>CAVVXQ010000009.1:0-3017335 GCA_963752305.1 uncultured Chloroflexia bacterium | reverse complement strand
GGAGCGGGGTTATGTTCAGGAACACACATGCATTTTCCGGCTTTTCGGTGGACGACATCCCGGCGGCCAAAAAATTCTATGGCGATACCCTCGGCCTGGAAGTATCCGAGGCGAACGGAATGTTGACCCTCCATCTGGCGGGCGGCGGTACGGTTCTGGCTTATCCGAAGGGCGTCGCCCATACTCCCGCCAGCTTCACCATTCTCAACTTCCTGGTGGATGATATTGACGCTGCTGTAGACCGTCTCACATCCCTCGGCGTCCAGTTCCAGCATTACGACATGCCCGACCTCCACACCGACGAGCGCGGCATCGCTCGTGATGGCGTTGGTCCGGCCATCGCCTGGTTCACCGACCCTGCCGGTAACATCCTCTCCGTCCTTCAGGAGAGTTAACCGCGCCTATCGTGACTTTGCCTTTAAAGCCCCCTCCTTACGCAGTGGCGACTCGAACGGGGACGGATGTCCCCTGAGAGAAGTGGGGGTTTGGGGGTGGGGGGTGAGGTTGAATTTCTTATGCCAGAGGGGACGTGGGCGAACTTCCCCCCTCTGGCAGTTGTGGAGCGGCACTGGTGATTATCCAGTGCCGTCCCTCCCCGATGGTGGTTGTGGCAATGCTAGTAGGCTGTGTGACGCTCTGCCGCCAATCATACGGGAGAATATGGCGGCAGCACACCCCCCGCCATTCCCGCCGAAGCGAGGGCACATTCTGAGGCATGTGCAGAACCCAGGCGGGGTTGTTTCCGCGCACACCCCCCTCCGTGCAGAAAACTTCCCGTGTATCCTGCACAAAAAAGACGCTCATCGAGCGCCTTAGTTTGTGGGGTTGGTGGGAGTCGAACCCACATGTCGGTTAAGACGGAGCATTTTAAGTGCCCTGCGTATGCCATTTCGCCACAACCCCGGTGGCCTGTTCCTGACCGTACCGATTCTGCGGATTAATGCGAAGTCTATCAATTTTCCCTGTCCCCGTCAACACTCGCTAGCCCGATGCTCCCGTCATCATTCCCCGCACCAGAATCCCCGCCAGCACCGCGAATCCCCAGATGTAGCTGCCCATCGCTGGCCGTCGCTTGGCTGTCCGCTCCACGAAGATGAAAAACGGGAGCGCCAGCACCGCCCCCAGCCCGTAAATCAGATGCACATCCTCGAAAGGCCGTGCCCCGATCACCACATACATTACCAAACCCACCAGTGACTCCAGCCCCATCCCCCCCGCGATCACATACGTCGTCAGTCGATACCAGCCCGTCACATCCCGCTTACGCACCACGCCGATGAAGAACCCCACGCCAAACATGATGATCGCCACCGCCAGCCCGACCCGGCTCAACCAGTAATGTGCCCCGCTCAGAAAAATATACAGTTGTCCCATCATTCGTTAACCTGCTCCTGCGATGAATCCGTCCGCTATTGTAGAGACCTGCGCCCCAAACGCCAAGATATACAACCTGAAGGCCGTGTCATTCGTACAGGGAATTAGGAACGTCTGTCATCCATAGGCTAGCCTGATGTTCATCCATCTACCTGCGGGCGAAGAAGTCTTGCGCCGCGCCTGTCGTTACCTGCGAACACCATCATCGGTACAGCTTCACCTGTTCCTGTATATCGTCGCCCTGTTTGGGTTCGCCACCGTACTGGATGCGAACCGCTTTAGCAGGCTGTTTCTGGGTCTCTGGCTGGCCGTTCTCATCCTGCATATGACAATGGTCAGTGAGGACTCCAGATAACCTGAACGCGGCTGTCCACCAATCGCCGCTCGACTCACAAGTCAACCGGAGTGAATATTCATGAGTAACCCCAACATGCAAGCCCCTTATGATGAAATCCGTCGCATGATCGAACGTCGCTACCGCCGAACCCTGCTGCTCGGCCTGCATGTGACTGCCTTTGTCCTGGTGGCGCTCTATATTGGCTGGTGGATGCTGACACATGTCGTATATTACCCTGATGTAAACAATCTCGGCCTGCTGCTGTTGTGGGCATTTGTCCTGTTTATACACTGGTGTTACTTCCGGCTGACGGACACCCGTGACCAGGAGATAAAAACCGCCTGGGAGCGCTATGCGGAAAGACCAGAGCAGTCGAGCGCTGCTTGGGAGTCGGAAACCGATAATCGGCTGGAGCTTTCGGACGACGATGAATGGCGTGATTGGACAGACGAACCCGATGCGCTACACGAAAAACCCAAACGGCGTGGGTAAGTTCTGTAATCCGGGGCGTCATTTGGCTATAATAGAGTACAACACATGAAACAATCTCTTGGGAGCATAGGCCGCATGGCGTTGCAAGAAGGTCAGACCCTCGGCCAGTACCAGATTATCAACCAGCTTGGGCAGGGTGGCATGGCAACGGTCTACAAAGCCTACCACGCCAAACTGGATCGTTATGTTGCGATCAAGGTCATGCATCCCGCTTTTCAGGACGACGGTACGTTTCTGGCGCGTTTCGAGCGCGAGGCACAGATTGTCGCCCGTCTGGAACATCCCCACATTGTCCCGGTTTACGACTTCAACGAATTTGAGGGACAGCCCTATCTGGTGATGAAGTTTATCGAAGGCCGCACCCTCAAGCGCATTTTATCCGCCGGATTGTTGAGCGTTGACCAGATTTTGAATATTGTGACGCCCATCGCCGATGCGCTCACTTATGCCCATAAACGGGGTGTCCTGCACCGCGATATTAAACCATCCAACATCGTGCTCGATAAAGATGATGTGCCCTATCTGACCGATTTTGGGTTGGCGCGGATTGCTGAAGCGGTCGAATCCACCATGAGCGCCGATATGATCCTGGGCACGCCGCAGTACATTTCGCCGGAACAGGCGAACGGCGAACGCAATCTGGATGCCCGTACCGACATCTACTCGTTAGGTGTGATTCTGTATGAAATGCTGGTTGGGCGTGTCCCATTTAATGCCGATACGCCCTATGCCATTGTCCACGATCACATTTATACACCCCTGCCATTGCCGAGCGAATTGAATCCAGACATTCCTCCTCCGGTTGAACGGGTGCTGCTCAAGGCGCTGACCAAAAATCCGGCGGAGCGTTACAACACGCCCAATGAGATGGTCGATGCCCTGCGTCACGCGGTTGCCAATCCCGGTGTGGCCGAGCCAGGGTACACAAATGAGCGCATCCCCGACGAACCGCCCACGATGGATATACCTAAATCCAAATCCGTTAATGTCTCCATCCCCATTCCGAATCCACCCAGACCGCCTAATCCGCCGCGCGTGGTGATTAGTCCGCCTGACCCCCGTAGCGGAAAACGTCGCGTCGAGGCCGAAATTGACTTCAGCGATCTCGGACGCCGGGTGGAGCGCGGCGCACGCCGGGGCGCGCGTTATATCGAGCGGCTGGCCGAAACCATCGAAGAAGCCGCCCGTGAGCGCGGCCCATTGACCGAAGAAGAACGCATCCGACTGCGTATCGAGAAGAAATTTAAGAAACGTCAGGCATTGTTGAGCCATGTTACCTCTTTTGTGTTAGTGAACATTATGTTGTGGGGAATCTGGTTTTTCTCAACACAAACCGATTTACTCGCTTTCCTACGTAGCGGTGGGGTGCTGTATTTCCCCTTTCCCTGGCCGATTTTCGTTACGCTTGGATGGGGCATTGGCGTGTTTGCCCACTATTTTGAGTATCGCAACAAATACGGTGCGGGAGCGGATCGTGTCGAGCGTATGGTTCAGGATGAAATTGAACGCGAACGCGCTCGTCGAGAAGGGGATGTTTACCTGGAGAAACCCAAGCGTGACCGCCGCGTCCGCCTGACCGAAGATGGCGAGCTGGAAGAAGTAACCGAGGAAGATGAATACAGCGCCGCCCAAAAACGCAAGCGCCGCTGAAGGAAGGTTTTACCATGTCGGAACCCGACTATAACGAAATTCGCCGCCGTGTTGAACATCGGTTCAATAAGCAAAAGGAATTGTCCATCCATGCGGCAGTCTATATCGTTATCAATCTCCTGATCTGGGGATTGTATGTGACTGGATTTATGGATTCGATCCCGGTTCTGAGTGGCCTCAACGCCGCATTCGGCATTCTCATGCCACTGTTCATCAGCATTGGTTGGGGTGCCGGGCTGGTGGCTCATTACGTGGACTATTATTACTCGGTGGGTGGCGGCGCGCGGCGGCGTGAGCGGGTTATTCAGGATGAGATCGAACGCGAAAGGGCACTCCGCGCGGAATATGAGAAGCCCAAGCGTGACCGCCGTGTCCACCTGACCGAAGACGGTGAACTGGAAGAAGTGGTTGACGAAGACGATTACAGCCGCGCTGAAAAGCGACTGCGGTAAAGGACAGAAAACCGATGACCGAACCGGACTATAATGAGATTCGGAAGCGAGTCTCCCAGCGCTATGAGAACCGGACGCAGTTCGCCGGACATCTGGCATCATTCATTATCCTGAACGGGCTGCTTTGGACGGGTCTCCTGGGCATCAGTCACGGTTGGTTGTTAACCGCCTTTACCGGCCTGTGGTTCTTGGGGCTTGTTATTCACTTCGTCAATTTCGTGCTGACCGAAGCCCGCGAACGGGCGATTGAACGCGCCATCGAGCGCGAACGCGCCTGGGTGAGTGGCGAAGTAACGGGCGAAAAGCCCAAACGAGACCCTCGGACGCGCTTGTCCGATGATGGCGAATTGTTGGAAGTAATCGACGACGATTGGGAGCAGGGGGCGCAGCGCCGGTCATAACTGCAGGGAGTATTGTTATCATCGCCTAACTGTTTATTCGCGCTCACTGAAAATTGTAATACAATAGTAATCAGAAGGGCGAGTAGAGAAGGTGGATGTTATGGTTACGAACCCCATGGCCGTGATGCGGCGGGAGAACGCCCGCTTACTCGAAGAAAACGAACACCTACAGGTCGAGCTTCGCAATCTGCGCGAGTTCGTGAAAAGTTTGAATGACCTCACTCTGTCGGCCAAAAATGTGACCAGT
Source organism: uncultured Chloroflexia bacterium (assembly GCA_963752305.1). GTDB lineage: Bacteria > Chloroflexota > Anaerolineae > Aggregatilineales > Phototrophicaceae > CFX2. Next base: position 3,012,382 of record CAVVXQ010000009.1, on the reverse strand, counting down.
GATGACGAACTGCTGCGGCTCATGGAAACCATTTTTTACAAAGCCCTGAGTTTGGTGAATGCCCCCGATGGTTCGCTGATGCTGCTGGATGACGAAACCAATGAACTGGCGTTTGTGCTGGTCAAAGGGTCGCTGGAAAGTAACCTGATTGGTTATCGTATCCCGGCGGACGAGGGCATCGCCGGTTGGGTGGTGCAAAATGCTGAACCGACACTCGTGCGCGACGTTCGCCGTGATCCACGCTTCTCCAACACCATAGACGATCAGTTCACCTTCCGTACCCAGTCTATCGCTGCCGCGCCGCTGATCGGGGATCGTAAGGTGTATGGCTTAATCGAAACGCTCAATCAACCCGGCGATCAACCGTTCTCGGAAAGTGATTTGGCACTGTTGGGCTTATTGTGCCGTTTCGCCGGGGAAGCCCTGGCGGATGTTGAACGGATGCATCCCGAAAAAACCTAGCGGGTCGTTTGGTACTCTGCTATTTCATATCCGTCCCCGATGTTATCAGGGTACACTGATTCGCGCCCTCACATGGTTCTATGCGACCAACTCCATATTTTAAAATCTGTTAAAATCTCCCCTGAAATTTTTTCGCTGCGCAGCATCTTATAAAAAATACTCATCGGTTTCATACAATTTGCCCTTTTTCATTCGTCCCCAATCCGTTAAGCTAGATGTAGTCATTGATGCTCGAAGGTAAAAAGATTATGTCAAAACGCAAAAATCGTCGTAATTCCCCGAATCTGCCGCAGTCTACACTGGATCGCGCCCGGCAGCAGCTTGGCGTCGAACCGACTGAGGTAGAAGAACCTGTCGAGGAAATAGAGGCGGAAGAACCCGAAGTTGTAGAGAAGCCTGTTGCGGTGAAAGCCGAAGCGAAACCAGCAGCCCGCTCTCCTAGATCATCCAGCAGTTCGTCTCGTCCGCGTAGCAGCACGCGGCGGCGTACCGATGCCGCTCCGTCCAGAAGCAGCCGTAAAGAGCAGATGGATATGTCGATTGTCCGCAACCGCCTGGAACATCCCACTCGCGTCGTCACCGAAGAAGAACTTAAACAAGAATACAGTTTTGTGATAAAAGACTTGCGAAGTATGTTTCTGTTGGCGGCGATTTTAATTGTCGGCATGGTCATTTTCGCCCAGGTGACGATACCCTAGCGGCGGTTCAGGCATCGCGGTTGCGGTAGGTTTGTCCCTGGAGGCCGCCAGATGCGGCACACATGGGTTGTACTCGGATGAATATTGATTGGACTCAAATTCCCTATTTTGAAGGTGTTGCAGCCCGCAGTTTGCGCTGTATTGATGAAGTAGCGCGCCACCATCACTATCAGGCTGGTGCCACTATTTTCAACGAAGGTGAAGCCTGTGCGGGCTTTCAGGTGGTGCTCGACGGCCTGATCCGTATTTACCGTGTGAATACCGAAGGTCGTCTGCACACCCTGAGCCTGCTGCGTCCAATATCCACTTTCAATGAGGTTGCCGCTGTCGATGGTGGTTCGAATCCATTTAACGCGGTGGCCGTGACCAATGCCGAGGTGGCGGTGATTAGTCACGAGCGGTTGATGAACCTGCTCTCCACCGAACCGGCGCTGCTCAGTAATTATGTCCAGGCGCTTGCCCATCTCAACCGGGAATATATCGAACGCCTGGAAGATATGACCTTTCGTTCCATTCCGTCCCGGTTGGCGAAGCTGTTCTTGCACGAAGCCACCTATGCCGACCAGATTTCAGAAACCCCATCCCAACTGACGCAGGAAGAGATGGCCGCCATCCTGGGTACGACTCGCGAAGTTGTCGGGCGGGCGCTGCGTGGCCTGATGAACGCCGGACTCCTGAAGAAACGTGGGCGGCATGTTTATGTAGTAGATCGTGCCGGATTGGAACTGCTGGCCGAAACGAATTCCATGCCGGAACGCATCACCAGCCCTTAACACCCTCCCCCACCGCCCGCTTCTCCTCTGGAATTTTTGTGTTTCTTCCCTCAAGCCGCTAAAATTTAACCAGTGTTAAACTCGTCTATCGACCTCGTAACTCTCCGCAAAACGTCGATAAAATTGATGTCTCGATTCCAACAAAAGTTCCAGAATTATCGCGGATGACGCGGTAAAGTGCAGTTAATCACGTTTAGCCTCTTGAGGAGATTCATTCATGACTCACATCATTACCAGCCTGTGCCTGCGCGACGGTGCTTGTGTCGAAGTTTGTCCGGTAGAATGTATAGTTCCTGGTCAGCCGGAAAACGAATGGCCCTGGTACTTCATTGACCCCGACACCTGCATCGACTGCGGCGCGTGCATCCCTGAATGCCCCTACGAAGCCATCTTCATTGAGGAAGAAGTCCCCTCGGAATATACAATGGCCGACGGGCAGGAACGCATCCCATTTGACAGCAAGGCGCGGCAGGCTCATGCGGCAGGTGATGTGGTTGACCTGACCGACGACATCCAGCCCAATTACGAGTTCTTCGCTGTCGGGCCGGGTTACGACGCCCTGTAAACCCGATCCTCTGGAATATAAAAATCCCCCGACTGTCGGGGGATTTTTGTTTTATCACTCACTAAATGCCGGTGGCAGTGGGTGGTGAGCCGTATTTGCCGGAACTGTACACATAGACATGATTGATGATGCTGCCATCGGCTTCTGGTGTTGATTCCTGTGTCCACTCGAATATCCAGTGCGCATCACTGATGCTCAGGTTCACACAGCCGTGACTCCGGCGATAGCCGAACAGATTGTGCCAGTATGTGCCGTGTAAACTCACGCTGCCGTCGAAGTACATCACCCAGGGCACACTTTGCAGGGCGTAAGCATCCGGTGCGCCGGTTGCCCCGGCCATCGCATCGCGCGGCATCCGTGCCCAGATGGTGAACAAACCCTCGTCGGTGCTGAAGTTTGGCAAACCGCTCGATACCAATGTGGCGAACACGGGTTTATCATCTTCGTAAGCCACCAGCGTTTGCTCGTATAGGTCAACACCCACCCATCGCCCGCTGACTCCTTCCGGGCGCTCGACGGGCTGCACTCTGGATACAAACGTCTGTTTAATCCATTGATTTGGGCCAATCATATACCACAGCCAGCCATCGGCATCGGCGGCCTCTGCAAAAATGTTCACCAGATCATATCGTTTGGTCACGTAGCCGCTGTCGCTGGACGCTTCGCCGCCGGGAGTGAGTGAGGCGTAAATTTGGGTGGTATCCAGCACCCAGGCGAACGGCTGATTCCAGTCGTCCGGCAGCAGCACACCCGTGAAATACGAGGGTTCGACGTATTTGGCGACACTTTTATCAATCCACTCGCCACCCTCGATTTGCAGCCATCCATCCACACTGGTATCAATCGCGTTGACGAAGTTGAACCCTGCCGGGATGTTGTCGATGACGTTGCCGCCGGGCGCATCGTATTTGTTGATAGCTTCCGGCCCAACCCGCCAGAAGCTGTAATAACCCAGTGTAGCCCGATCCTGGTCAACATGGTCGAGTTCCGGTTTCGGGTGCTCGGCCATCAGGTCAAGGCAGGCTGTGCTGGTCGGTTGGTTGGGGACGTAAGCACACACTTCCGGCTCGAACACCAGTGCGCCTGTGTTCTCGTCCTGTGCAGCGGCACGGCCAAATATCAGCGTGAACAGCAGTAACGATAAAACTGTGAATGGGAGTTTGCGATTCATCAGGGGCGATTGCTCCGGCTACCTGTCCTATTTTTGAAGTCGGCGACATCATACCATAACTGACGATGGATGTGAGCGGCGGCTTACGGGCGCTTTCCCGACGTTGACACAACTCAGGTATAATCAAGTTAAGGAATCGAGTGGAGCAGAATTATGGTCACTCAGGAGCGTTTCTATACTGCTGAAAACCTGTGGGAGCTTTCCCATTCGCCGGAATATGACGATCAGCGCCTTGAACTGAGCGAGGGGGAATTAATCGTTATGTCACCAGCGGGCGGGAAACACGGCGGGATTGCGTTGAAAATGGGGCGTATCATTGGCAATTACGTGGAAGAACATATCCTAGGATATGTGACCGCCGCCGAAACAGGCTTTATTCTCTATAAAAACCCGGATGGTCGGGATACCGTCCGCGCTCCCGATGTGGGTTTTGTAGCCAGAGAGCGCCTCCCCGACGGATTACCCGACGGTTACATCCCGTTTGCGCCGGATTTTGCTGTTGAGGTGGTTTCCCCTACCGATGAGGCCGAAGAAGTGCAGTTGAAAATCAATCAATATTTGCGTTACGGGACACACCTGATCTGGGTTGTGTATCCGAAGTCGCGGACAGTGGTGGTCTACACACCGGATTCAACACAAACGCTCGACATCACCGGGACGCTGAATGGCGGCGATGTGCTGCCCGGTTTCAGCCTGCCTGTGACAAATATCTTAAGTCTCTAAACATCTGTCCTACCCTTCAGAATTTCTCTTGACACCTGCCCCCAACACGGTTACAACCGTAGCGACATGTCGATGACATGCCCTTATATCTGGTAGACAAGGGATAACCGCATGGCAAATTTTGACCTTATCAGCCGTCTGGCACACGATTCCGGCGGCAAAATTATTTTATTGGTGATGGATGGACTCGGCGGGCTGCCGCGCACGCCCGATGGCATGACCGAACTGGAAACCGCCCATACGCCCAATCTGGATGCGCTGGCGGATGCGGGCAGCACCGGCCTCAGTATCCCTGTCGCGCGCGGGATCGCCCCCGGCAGCGGCCCGGCACATCTGGCATTGTTCGGCTACGACCCGATTGTGTACGAAATCGGGCGCGGCGTGTTGGAAGCTACTGGCATCGGTGTCGAGGTTGATCCCGGCGATGTCGCCATTCGGGGTAACTTCTGTACAGTGGACGGGGACGGCCTGATTACAGATCGCCGCGCCGGACGCATCCCTACTGAGGAAGGCGCGAAACGGGTAGAACTGCTCAAGACGATCAAATTACCCGGTGTGGAAACACTGGTCGAGGCGGTGCAGGATTACCGTTTTGCTCTGCGGCTGCGCGGCCCGAACCTGAACGGCGCGATTGCCGACACCGACCCCCAGGCGACCGGAGTCCCGCCGCTGCCCGCCAAAGCGCTCGACCCGGCAGCCGAACATACTGCCGAACTGGTCAACCAGTGGCTAACCGAGGCCGCCCGCGTGTTGAAAGGCCACGAACCCGCCAATATGGTCACGCTGCGCGGCTTTGCGATGGATCCCAACCTGCCCAAGTACAAGGATGTGTATAAGCTCAAGGCGGCCTGCGTGGCGGTTTACCCGATGTATAAGGGCGTGGCGCGGCTGGTCGGCATGGATGTCATCCCCACCGATTGGCACGACTCGGCGGCGGACGAATTCAACCGGGTGGCGGAAATCTGGAATGACTACGACTTCATCTTCTGCCACATCAAATACACCGACAGCCGGGGTGAGGATGGCGATTTTGATGCGAAGGTCAAGGTGATCGAGGAAGTGGACGCAGCCCTGCCGATCCTGACTGGCCTCAATCCCGATGTGCTGATCGTCACCGGCGACCACTCCACCCCGGCCATGTACCGCGCCCATAGCTGGCATCCGGTTCCGACGCTGCTGTACGCGCCTAAAACTCACATGCCGGATCGCGCCCAGTGTTACGGCGAACGCGAATGTATGGGCGGCGCGTTGGGGCAGTTCCCGGCGGCTGACCTGATGCCGATGGCACTGGCGCACGCCAACCGCCTCGCCAAATACGGCGCATAAAAACCTCATCAATCCTGTAGGGGCATGTCACTGACATGCCCTTTACTTGTTAACCCACAATTTGGGATAAAAATCCCAACCGTCTCTTAATTCAATCGAATCACTTGGGATATATTTGGGATAAATTTCTAGACATCCCTAATCTCCATTTATTACAAAATTCAAAGTAACCAAATCAATATCTAATTGTAAATTCACATTTAATTCAACCACTGACGAACGATGCCGTACTAATATTATAGATATATGATTAAAGCATTGAATCAGGGTGTAAAAATGCCAGAACAGATGATTACATGCCCGCATTGCAATCAAGAATTCCCACTCACTCAAGCCGTGACCCATCAATTACGCGAAACCATTGGGGCAGAACTGACTCAAAAATGGCAGTCAGACCATGCCGACGAATTAGAGGATCTAAAATTCCAAATTGAAACTGAAAAAATAAAACGCAAGGATGCACAACAGGCGGAAGTTGAAATCCGTAAAGAACACCAATTGTTACTCGATGAAAAGGAAGAATGGGAACTCGTAAAACAGCGTGAGTTAGACGCTGAACGAGATACCATTCGTCAGAAAACAATCGCCAATTATGTTGAACAGCAGCAGTTAAAGGATAGAGAAAAAGATGAACTCATCAAAAGCTTACAGGAAAAAATTAATGATCTAAAGCAAAGGGCTGAACAGGGTTCTCAGCAGGCACAAGGTGAAGCTTTGGAACTAGTTATCGAAGATTTCCTCCGTGACAAATTTCCCTTTGATAAAATTGTGCCAGTCCCCAAAGGAGTCAATGGAGCAGATATTATTCAAGTTGTGCATGACGAATATGGACAGCCGTGTGGCAGCATTATTTGGGAGACGAAACGTACTAAATTATGGGGCAACGATTGGTGTACTAAACTGAAAGAAGATAAACAAATTGCAAAAGCAGATACGGCTATCCTGGTATCAAAAGCGTTACCTAAAGATGTACAAAACTTTGCACATGTTGAAGGTGTTTGGGTGACTGAGTATCACTTCATCTCCAGCGTTGCAACAGCGTTACGTATGAGTTTAATCGACATCAGCAAAGTCCGTCGCTCATCACAAGATAAAGGCGGGAAAATTGAAGATTTGTACAACTATCTCATTAGCCCTGCATTCATTGAAAGAATGCACGCGATTGTAGAATATTTCGACGATATGAAATATGATTTAGAGAAGGAAAAGAAAGCAATTCAGACTCAATGGAAAAAGCGCGAAACCCAAATTGAACGAGTTGCGCAAAAAACAATGGATATTCGCGGGGCGTTAGAAGCAATTATTGGTCAATCTGTCGTAGAAATTGACGATCTGGAAATGCTCGCACTCGAAGATGGCAGGGAGACTACTGAGATTGAAGAAGAGGTGGTGTAATCCTATCCCAGCACCCCCAGATAGGTCGCCTCGGCCACCTTCGTCAGTTTGCCATCGCTCAGGCTAATCTTCCACGTCCCGTCACGCTGGCGGCTGGTGAAGATGACCGCGCTGTTATCCTCTGTCCATGCCAGCGGTTCGACAAAGGTGGTGATCGGTTCGGTCAGTGCCGATTGAGTCATGGTTTCCAGATCAACCAGCACAAACACCGTCCGCACCGATTGGTCGGCTGTGCCAAAGTCGCGGATTTGTGCCACCGCGTACACCGCCTTCTCCCCATCCGGCGAAATCACGATGTCCCCCGCCTGGGTGTAATTGTTCAGCGACAGCGCGGGTAGGGTTTGTTCCACATCGCCGGTCAGGAAATAGGTTTTCAGGTCGAAGCCGCTCAGGTCATTGGACACCGCCAGCCGCAAAAACCAGCCATCGCCAAACCCTGCCCCGCAAAAACACCCCGGTTCTCCCGGCAGATAGGTCTGCGTCCCGGCCTCCACATCCAGCCCGAACAACCCGGCGTACTGCTGGAAGGGTGTGAAATCACCCACGCCGTCCGGCTGGAAGTCCATGTACAGGGTCGTCTGGTCGGCATTGAAGGCCACTGGCAGGGCGCGGATACTGTTGCGTGGCCCATCGACCAGCACTTGCCGGGGATTCGTCCCATCCAGATTCGCCAGCGTGGTCACAGTCGTTAAGCCAGTCGATGTCCCGCTGGTCAGCGTCCAGGCGATTTGGCTGGCGTCCGGGGATACCAGCCAGTCCACCCGCCGCGTATCGCCTGCGGGTTGGATGAACGGATGCTCCTGTACGCGCCCATCGGGATAAGCCACCATCATCCGTCCCGCTGCCGGGTCGTAATACATCACATGATCGCCCGCCAATGTATACCGTTCGCCCTGTACCTCGACAGGGGTTTCATCCCCGGACAGCACGTCGATGAAGGTCAACTCGTCCGCGCCGTTGTCCCCGGTATCGCGCTGCAAAAACACCTGCCACGTCCGCGCCGCGTTTAACTCCTGCGCCGCTGCCACCTGCACGGCCAGAAAGGACATCACTAGAACGATAAAAACAATCGCTCGCTGCTTCTCTGAGCCTCTGTTTCTCTGTGTGATGTCTTGATCTTGTAGCTGGTAACTGGCAACTGATAACTGACGACTTTTCACAATGCCTCCACGATGCGCGGCAGCACCTCGCCCGATGCCCCCCGCAGTTGAATATCCGCCAGCCGCGAAATCAGGGTGCTGTCCGGGTTGATCTCGATGAGGGTCGCCCCGGCGCGTTTGGCCGTTGCGGGCATATCGGCGGCGGGCGACACCAACCCCGATGTGCCGACCACTACCATCAGGTCGGTTCGCGCCAGCAGTTCCCAGGCGCGGGCGAGGGCATCCGGCGGCAGCATCTCCCCGAACCACACCACATCTGGCCGCACCCAGCCGCCGCAGTGTGGGCAGGGTGGTGGGCCGCTCTCCGTGTCCCATTCGATTTTCGACACATCAATCAATGTAGGGTTGCCCCGACAATTATCGAAACACCTGTTGGCGGCGATGTTCCCATGTAGCCGGATGATGTGTTTACTGCCTGCCCGTTCATGCAGGTCATCGACGTTTTGGGTGATGAGGGTGGTTGCCGGATAGCGCCGTTCCAGTTCAGCCAGCGCCAGGTGACCGGGGTTGGGTTGTGCCGGACGCATGATCTCCCGCCGGTATTCATAAAAATCCCACACCAGCTTAGGATTGTTACGAAAGGCCGTCGGCGTCGCTAACTGTGCCGGATCGAACCGCGCCCACAATCCATCCAGCGCATCACGGAAGGTCGGCACGCCAGATTCCTTGCTCACGCCTGCTCCAGTCAGAATAGTGATCTGCCTGCTGGTTTGAATCAGGTTGGAAGTCCGTTCGATTAACTCTGCTGCAACTGCCACATGCATCCATCGCTCGTATTCTTGCCGTAGAGTCCAGTATATGCCGTCAATCCAGTGATGACCACTCGTCATCTCCTTGTCCGGCAATCGTGAAGGCACAATTTTATCAGGATGCACGTATGATGAAATCAAAGCGGTTGAACCTCGCCGCCTCCCAACCGATCTCGACTGGCAAGACGGAAACGGTCACGATGGACTATCCCGAATTTCACTATCGCTGGCAGTGGAAACTGCAATCCTCGCCGGAAGCCTTGTGGCCGTTGGTGGCCGATACCAACCGCTTCAATCGGGATACGGGGCTTCCGTCGCTCGAACGGCGTAACGCGCCCGACGAACCGCTGGTCAATGCCCGCCGCCGTTTGCGGATTTTCCGCCTGGGTGTGCCGGTAGAGTGGGAAGAAGAACCCTTTGAGTGGGTGCGTCCCTACAAGTTTGGTGTTCGGCGGCATTATCTCTCTGGCCCGGTTGAGTTGATGGAAACGTTGACCGAACTTAGCCCCACTGAAGATGGTGGCACACACTTGGTCTACTCGGTTTGGGCGCGTCCGCGTAACATTCTCGGCCTGATCGCTATCCCGGCACAGATCGGTATCCTCAGTGCCCGCACCTTCGCCGCCACCTTCCATCGTTATGACCGGCTTGCCATGCGCCAGCCAACCCGACTCACCACCCGCGAGAAGGCCGATTTTGCCCCCGGTGGGCGCTTCCGCCTGGAACGGATTCGTGACCGCATGATCGAAGATGGTGCGCGGCCAGAAATTGCCGATGCATTGGTGCAGACGGTTGAACAAGCTGACAAGCTCGAATTGGCACGGATGCGTCCCTACCAGTTGGCCGACCAGTGGGGATTGCCTCGACAGGCGGTTCTGGAACACTTTCTGCTGGCGACCCGACATGGGATGTTTGAACTGGAATGGGATTTACTCTGTCCACTCTGTCGCGGTACAAAAGTGACGGCTCCTACGCTGGGTAATATCCTCAATCAGGTACACTGCGAAACCTGCAATATCGACTTTAGCGCCAATTTCGAGCGCTCGGTGGAACTCACCTTTCATCCCAATCCGGCAATTGTGCAAACCGAGGCCGGGGAATTCTGCATCGCTGGGCCGCAGACCACACCCCATGTTGCTGTCCAGCAGTTGATTCCGGCGGGCGAGCAACGCACGGTGGGGGCTTCATTAGAGCCGGGACGTTACCGCTTGCGGACGTTGGGACTGCGCGGGGGTGAGTCGCTGCTGGTGGATGTCGATGGTCTGCCGGAGATTACGCTTCGGGCAAGCAACCTTGACGGCTGGCCGGGGGGAGAAACCCACGTCGCTCCGATGGCGCAGTTAACCTTCAGGAATTTGACCGATGCCGAGCAGTTGTTCATTCTGGAACGGCAGGCGTGGACAGATCAGGCCGTGACCGCCGCCGAAGTCACCATTCTGCAAACCTTCCGTGACCTGTTCGCCAACGAAGCCCTGCGCCCCGGTGAACAAATCTCAGTGGGCAGCCTGACGATTGTCTTTACCGACCTGCGCGGCTCGACTCAGCTTTACACCGAAATTGGGGATGCTCCAGCTTTCGGGCTGGTGATGGATCATTTTGATGTGCTGCGGGCGGCTATCAATGCCGAGGGCGGGGCGGTGGTCAAGACCATTGGCGATGCGGTCATGGCCGTATTTCGGCGTCCAGCCCCGGCGCTGCGGGCGATGGCGAATGCCCAGAGTATGCTCACCGAGCAGAACCATTCAGGTCGTCCGCTCCATCTACGGGCTGGAATTCACTATGGGGCGTGCATCGCCGTCACGCTCAATGATCGTTTGGATTACTTCGGCACGACGGTCAACCTGGCTTCTCGCCTGGAAGGGCTGTCCAGCGGGCACGACATCATCGTTTCCGAGGCGGTGCGCTACGACCCGGAAGTGACCGAACTGCTGGCATCGCCTTCTAGTAGCTATGCTGCCCAACCCTTCGCCGCCCAACTGAAAGGCTTTTCCGACGAACGTGGGCTGTGGCGCGTGGCGCTGACTCCCTAGAGCATTTGCGGCAAATGGATTCTCACGAACTGGTAACTTGATTCGCTGCTGTCTCCAGCACTCGTACCGCATCGCCTTCAACTACCATCCCGCTTCGAACGATTGCCGCCATCACGCCCACGCGCCCGATGACCTCGTTGAAATCTTTGCCCTGAACCCGCCCGAACCACTCGCACGGTTCGCGCAGCCCGATGACTTCGACAATCGCTTCTGCGCCGAATTGCAGTTGAGCGCCCGCTTGCAAACTCGCCACATCCACCCCGCGAATCACAATTTGTTCGCCCAGTTCGCCCGGTTCGGTTTTGTAGCCCTCGGCTTTCAACGCCAGAACCGTTTCGTAGGACAGGATGTTAAGTTGCCGCCGGGGATTGTGCCCGGATTTGAAATCCCCCTCAATACCCTCTCCGGCGATCAGATTCACGCGGTCAACGCGCGTCCGGTTGAAATGGTAAGGTTCTTCTTGCACCGACTTTCCCGGTTGGTAAACCAGGCTGTATATTTCGCTCATCCACTATTCTCCCTTTATCCCCTGACATGATTGAGTAGAATATAGCATATCTGCGACAATATTTGGCATCGGAAAAAGCTTTATGCCTGATTCTTTGACACAGGTTGCACAAAATGTCTGGGTTTTCCCGCATGACGAAGACCCCAATCGTGTTCAGCCGAATGTAGGGGTGATCGTTGCCGGAAACCATACCATCCTGATTGACGGCGGTAACAGTCCTCGCCACGCGCGCCGCGTGCTGCTGTCCCTGGACGATATTCAAGCCCCGGCGGTCAGCTACATCATTTATACACACGGTCATTGGGATCATGTCTTTGGTGCGATGGTCTTCGGCGCGCCCGCCATCGCCCATGAACTGTGTCATCGCTATCTGGTGGACAGTGCATCTAAAGCCTGGAGTTATTCCTACATTCAGGAAGAAATTATGCGTATGCCCGCGCGTGAGGCGAACCTCCGTGCGCTGGGTCGCGCTATCGAGGATTGGCGCAACTTCCGCGTGGTCGTGCCGGAAATTACGCTGTCCAAAATTTTACGCCTGTACCTGGAAGGGCTGACAATTGAGATTGAACATGTGGGCGGCCAACATGCTGCCGATTTGGTTGTCGTTCGCCTGCGCGAATCGCGTGTGATGTTCACCGGCGATTGTTACTATCCCCCGCCGCCGCATATTCATCACCCGGACGACTTATTGGACTCGGCCATGATCGAATCCCTGGTGGAGGACGATATTGACGTCTACATTGACGGTCACGGCGACCCGCGTACCCGTGCTGAATTTCAACAATTGCCGGTGCTGCAAAATGGGCGCTGATACTACCGTGATGACCCCATGAACCTGAAGAAGTATGCCCACGATGCCCCCTATACCTACGCATTTGGTGTCTTCCCGACTCTGGAACTGCTGCGCTACCAGCCGCGCCATGTGGAACAGGTCTTGCTCAGTTCGGCGGGGGAGCGTAACGAGGGCGTCACCAAAATCCGCGCCCTGTGTAAAGGAATTCATATTCCGGTTTCGGTGAACGACAAGTTGGTTGGGCGGTTGTCGCCAAAAGACAATACCTATGCGATCGGCGTGGTTCGTAAATACCACACCAACCTGAATGCCGATGCCAACCATGTAGTGCTGGTCAGCCCCGGTGACATGGGAAATCTGGGCACGACCCTGCGCACGTTGGTCGGTTTTGGCATTACCGATCTGGCGCTGGTCAAACCGGCGGTGGACATTTTCGACCCGCGTGTGGTGCGGGCTTCGATGGGAGCCGTTTTCCAGATCACCTTCGCCTATTACAACTCATTTGGTGACTATTGTGCCGCTTTCAAAGCTCATCAACTCTACCCCTTCATGACCGATGGGGTTACCCTTTTGGCCGATACGCACTTTCAATCGCCCTTCACGTTGGTGTTCGGCAGCGAAAGCAGCGGACTGCCCGCCAACTACCGTATCCTCGGCAGGAGTGTCTCCATCCCACACCATTCCACCATCGACTCGCTCAATCTGTCCGTCGCCATCGGTATCGCCGTCTATGCCGCCACCCAGGAACAGCAGTAAACTTCTTTTCTGTTTATCTCCGCCAGAGCCATGCCAACCAACGCTATATACAACTGGACAATCCCCGCCACCCTGTTATAAGGTAATACCAAACCCGTTCGTGGATGGATGACCGAATGAACCCGCGATTTCTAAGCCGCCTCTATCTCCCATCAGTACTTGGCCGCTGTGGTTGGTGGTCGGCACAGCCCTATCCTCTGTTCTCGCTTTGCTGTTGAGTCTCGCAGTGAACCAGTGGATTCCCCAATATCCCGACTACTACATGGGTACAGTGGTTTATCCATTGCTGGTTTTCAGTAGTTGGACTTCTTTATTGTCCCCGTTGCGCTACTCATTTCGCTCTTTGTAATGGCGGTCTGGGCGCTCAGGCGGCGCTATGGATTGCTCATGTTCATCGCTGCATTAGCCGCAAATGCTCTTGTATGCTATTTCTGTGTCGGGGTGACATTTAATACCTACAGTTTTTCCCACAAGCAAGACTTATGGTTCAGTGGACGCCTGTATCGATTAGCGGTAGTAACCAAGCCAGATTTTGACATTCCAGACTACCGATATATTGTCTACGAATGCGATTCAGTGGGTATGTCATGCACGCCGTTTTATCGATCAAATACCTATTATTCAAATGACCCTGACTACAGTCTAAGAGCCGAATTCATTGACCAACACACTTTATCTCCTTGTGGACACAGATATTGATTTTGTTACATACATCGACACAGGTCACACTACAGCACCGATAAATCTGCCTTCCCTGGATACGATAATCGCCGAAAATGCCCATCAAGCGCTACAACTGATGAATTTGTTGAGGGGGCATACCAGCCAATTGGCCTGGTCGCCCGATGGTCAGTCTCTGGCCGTTGGGGGGCTTTCATACTCAGCCCGATCTATCCAGATTGGCGTATGGGTGTACAACATGAGTCATCTGCAAGACCCGCCCCTTTTAATGCCTATTCCCAAACATGAACATGACTACAACTCTGCCGAAAGTATCGCTTTTAGCCCCGATGGGAAGCTGTTAGCCGTTGGCAGTGGCGATGACACAACTCGGCTTCTGGACGTAGATAACGGTACTGAGCAAAACATCTTAAGAGGGCATACCAGCACCGTCGATGCTGTCGCCTTTAGTCCAGATGGTTCAAGGCTAGCTACAGGTAGTTGGGGTCACCAGATACTGTTATGGAACATGAACAGCCTGTCGATACAGACAGTCCTACGAGGTAATGATGATGATACTTATAGCGGAATGTATAGTCTGGGTTTCAGCCCTAATGGTCAGTTACTGGCTTCAGCAGGGGATGTGCTTCACATTTGGAATATGGCAACAAACAGCGTTATTGCTTCAATTGTGCCGCCCGGTGACTATCCATCGGTCAACAGTCTCGCTTTTAGTCCAGATGGAAAGTGGTTGGCCTATGGAGGATCGCAGAACCTTCTCAAGTTATGGGACGTTGAAAAGCATACTGAACACCTTTCATTTGAACTCCCCGATCAATACGTTGGCATCAACAGCCTTGCCTTTAACTCCGATGGCACGCTCTTGGTCACAGGCAGTTCGGATAACTTGGTACGGATATGGGATGTCCAGACCGGGCAGCAGCTTGCCGCCCTGGAAGGTCACACGAACGAGGTCAGGAGCATCGCCTTCAGTCCCGATGGTAAACTGATCGCCTCAACCGGTTACGACGGTACAATTCGTCTGTGGGGCGTTCCAACTCCATACGCAAAAAACACAAAACTGCCCATTTTTCCCTCAAAATCGAAACAAATGTTTAAACAAATGTTTACCCATTCCACGAACTTTTGTGCTATGCTGTTTCTGTAACGCCCACACTGGCGGCGAACCTGTGCAAATGCAGAATTTGCAGCATTTTGTGCAGTTTACGGGGAAAATCCAAAATCGCTGTGTGCAACATTAAGGAACTGTATGAATGAGCAGGTTGCTTAACTTTCTTTCAGCCAGTCGCCCATCACATCCATCCACTGCACCAGCCCGCGCCACTTCCCGAACGGCTCGTAATAGGCGCTGATTTCTTTATCATTGGCTGCCGGGACGCCGTTGTTGATCTCGATGTAAACCGCCCTGCATTCGGTATCCGTCGCCAGCCGGTCAAAGTGACCCAGCAGTTTGAGGATGCTGCCCGCCGCGTAATCGCCAAACCCTTTGAGCGCTTTCACCCGCTTGAACAATTCGTCTGCTGGCAGTTCCGGGTCGCGCCACGATTCCACATCCAGTTCCCGGCTCACCACCCGTTTCGCCAGTTCATGCAGATACGCGCCCCGGTAGCCCGCCCGTACCGCTTCATTGAGTGCTTCCGGGTTCATGGTCGCAATCCGTTCCGCCGTTGGGAAAGCATTTCCACCGTCGGGATACGGGTCGCCCAACGTCGTCAGCCGCGCATTCATCTGTCGGGTCATGTTCCAGGTGGTGTTGGTCGTCAGCAGGGTTTTCGCCAAATCTTCCCATACCGTCGGTGACGCCAACATGCGCCCTGCCGCCTTCTCCTCAATCCAGGCGTAACGCGGATACTGACGCACCAGCGCGTAAAAATCGCTCAGGTCACGATTCAGGTTGAAGCTGTTGGTCAACCCTTCCGTAATTTCCGCCTGCTGTGACGGGGAGAGTTCCCTGTCCAGCCCTTCCACCTGAACCAGCACATGCTCGTTGGTGTCGGCCGTCATCACCAGCCGGATGACGCGCCCATCACGCAGTTGGTGGATGCGTTCCAGGCGTTGGCTGTCCTCGTCATGGCTGAACGGGACAAGCTGACACCAGCCATGACTGCGCACCACCGGCCAGAACCGAAAACCGGGCGACGTGGGGAGAATAAATGAGATCATACTTCTTCGTATACTCTTAGGAAGTCATCTCGTGAAATATTGGCCTGCCTGCAAATGGCGCGCAACGTCGATCACTTTATCCGACGATGGTTGGGCATCGTGAGCGGTGTGCGCGTCCCATCAGGATTTTCGCGCACCATAGAAATGTGATTCCCCTCTCGAACTAGATGAAAACCAATCCGTTCGAATGTCCTAATAACTTTTTCCTTTGGCGCATCTACCGGAAATTTCGGCATTAAATGGATGCTTCTGCGACGAATAGTTCTAGAACTGGTGATTCACCTTCTAGTTCATCCTCGCCAAAGGTATCAATATGAAATTGGATGGCAGATGTCACATCGTGCAGAGCTTCTTCGTAGGTGTCTCCCTCTCCGACGACGACGCCATTTAACCCAACAGGATAAGCAACGTAACCATCGACATGTTTTTCAACCACAATTTTGTAGCGTTTCATGTTGTAATCTCTCCAGACAAGTTAGCTCTATTTTAACCGTAATCCTGCATCCATGCCGAAGTTTGCCCTATAACGATGGCTGTCTCTAGTCCTCTAGCCACTCTGGACGGGCAATATGCTCTGTCGCTTCCGTGAGCCGCCCATATACACCCGGACGGCGCTGTGCCAGCAGCGGGAAGTGTTCGCGCCAGTGATTGAACACCGACGGTTCTAAATCCGCGACGATCACCTCGGTAGTATCCCGCCCCGCCTGAACCAGAATTTTGCCACTGGGGTCACAGATGAAACTGCTGCCATAGAATCGGATGCCATTTTCCATACCCACCCGGTTAGCCGCCCCGACATAAACCCCGTTGGCGATGGCATGGCCGCGCATCACCGTCTGCCATGCCTCCTGCGTGTCCATTGTCCGGTCAGTCGGTTCTTCACCGATAGCGGTGGGGTAGAAAATGAACTCCGCCCCGTTCATGCTGTAGATGCGCGCCAGTTCAGGGAACCACTGGTCATAGCAGGTCGGTGCTGCCACCGTCACCACCCCCAGATCAAACACCGGATAGGTATCACCGCCGCCGAAGTAATCGGTTTCGTGGTAGCCTTCGCCGGAGGGAATATGTATCTTGCGCGTAAAGCCGGCCAGTTTTCCATCCGCCCCGTGAATGGTCGATGTGTCGTAGTATTTCCCGTCACCCGCTTTCTCGTACAGGCTTCCAATCACGGTGACACCCTGTTCCTGCGCGGTTTGACTGAAAAATCGTTCGGAATAACCGCCGGGTAGGGCTTCCGCCCAATCGAATCCGGCTGGGTCGCGCACGCCGGGGAAATACGGAATGAGCGAGAATTCCGGCAGGCACACCAGCGATGCACCCCGTCTGATTGCTTCCGTCACCAGCACCCGATACTGCTCCGCCATCAACTCCCGGTTGCCCGACCAAGCCAGTTGAATCAGCCCCACCCGAATACTGGATCGCATCAGTTTCCCCCTCGTCTGCTGTTCGGAACTTCTTTCGTCAGGCAGTGAACCGCCCCGCCGCCGTTCACGCTTGCCGCGCACTTGATCGGCATAATCTCGTAGTCCGGCATCGCCTCCCGGTAAACTTCCAACGCGCGCTGGTCAGACTCGATTCCAAACACCGGAACGAGTACCCGCCCGTTGACCGTCAGCGCATTGGTATAACTGCGCCAGATAGGGTAGACGAACCAGTTGAGGTACAGCGGTGGCGATGGGAGTTCAAACACGCGATACGGGTCGCCCGCCGCGTTGGTTTCGCCCCGAAACAGTTCAGCCGCCGCTTGTAACCTGTCGCCGTTGTAGACCACATCCGGCGCGCTCACCAGCACCGTCCGCGCGTCGGCCAGCTTGACCAGCAGGTCAACATGCCCGGTTTCCTCTCGCTTCAGTCGCGGTGTGATGATGAGCTTATCGAAGTCAAACACCTCATGCAGCTTATCCAGCAGATTGTCGTATATCAGACTGGGATTGCTGAAATACACCTGTTCCGACAGAATCAGTGTCCCCGCCCCGTCCGACCAGAGGTTGCCACCTTCCAGATGTAAATCCAGCCGTCTGACCGGGATTTCATTATGTGCTGCCCACCGCAGCGCCATCCTGTTATCCTGCTCCTGGGGATAACTCGGCAGGGGATCGAACATTGCCTTGACACACACCTGTCTGCCATCTTCACCCAGCCCGACAATCGGGCCATAATCCCGCACCCAGATGTCATCTGTCGGCAGATACAGGAAGCGTACCGCCTTGAAGTCAATCGGACAATTTGCCGACAGATACAACCGGACAGCACTCGCCCATAGCGCTGACGGTACAAGGATGGTCACACCTGCTGCCGGGGCAATCGCCTCGGCCATCTGTGCGTGCTGTTCCCACAAAGGCGGATACAGTACCGGCCATGTCAGCATGACCGATTCGACCTGTTCCCACTGTGCGGGCAGCCGCACTTTTCCGCTGTAAGGCTCAACGGGTGTTTGTGAATCGAGGTCTTTGACCGCCTCCACCGCCGGATGCTGGTTCAGGACATCGTTCGCAACCGCCTCATCCATCCCATTGAGCAAATCCCATTTCGCCAGATACCGCGCCATTTCGGTTGTCGTTGCAGGCGGATTCACATCCGCTTCGACTGCCATCCAGCGCCGCAGCAGCGGATGTGCAAGGCGTGTTAACCATCCACGCCGCCGCCACACGGGATAGGGAAGGTAATGGAACTGCAACAGGGAGTGGGATGGTGTAGTCAATCAAGCACCCATAGACCGGAAAACCGGATGAAAGCAGCAAGTCTACCGTCGTGCGGTCAACCCGTCCAGAATAGACTGAAGCGGCTGGCTCAGGTTCAAGGTCGCAACCTCAGCCGGAATATCCAGCGCGTCCGCCACAGTCTCCCGCCCACGTCCCCGTCCCGCATAAAACAGATACGACAGCCGGAACAGCCAGATCGCCGCCTGAACATCATCGTTGTTACGAATGTAGAAGGTGATCCATCCGGTTTCTTTCAACAGGTGATGCGGTTCGGCTTTATCCTCCGCAATCAGTTGGTCGCGGATTTTGCGGTTGAACGGAATATCGACCATGCCATTCCTGTGAATATGGCCGATCTCCGTCGCGCCCAGGTTGAATTCAGTGCCGCCGAATCGGTGCGAACTGGCGCTAACACCCGGCCAGGATGTCACTGTCGCCCGAATCCGTTCAAGTCCGTCTTGCATGGTTAAATCCCACTCTACTTATTATAATGAATTCACTTTTTCACGAATGAATCCATTATGTAACACATGATTTTGTTGAAAGGCTTCCCAATGGCTCTTTTTGATATGCCCCTCGACCAGCTTCGTACCTATACGCCCATCCGCGACGAACCCACTGATTTTGACGCCTTCTGGTCGGACACACTTACACAAGCCCGCCAGCACCCGCTCAACCCACAGTTTAATCCGGTGGATGTCGGGCTGCGAGGGGTTAAATCCTTCGATGTGACCTTTTCCGGCTACGGCGGTCAACCGATCAAGGGCTGGCTGAGTTTACCCAAAGGCCACAATAAGCCCCTACCCTGTGTAGTCGAATTTATCGGCTATGGCGGCGGGCGCAGTTTTGCAACCGACTGGCTGTTGTGGCCGACGGTGGGTTTTGCCCATCTGGTCATGGACACACGCGGTCAGGGCAGTTCGTGGCAGCCGGGGGACACACCCGATCGTGCCCGATGGCGCGAACCCCTCCTATCCCGGCTTCATGACTCAGGGTATTCTCGACCCCAAAACCTATTATTATCGCCGCCTGTTTACCGATGCTGCCCGCGCGGTTGAAACCGCCCGCAGCCATCCAGCGGTAGACCCTGCCCATATTGCCGTTTGTGGTGGCAGCCAGGGCGGGGGTATCACATTGGCGACGGCTGGCCTCGTCCCGGATGTGGAAGCGGCTATGCCCGATGTGCCCTTCCTGTGTGGCTACCGTCGCGCCACCGAAATTGTCGATACCCATCCCTATCAGGAAATCGTGCGCTATTGCAAAACCCATCGTGACAAAATAGGCACGGTCTTTAACACCTTAAGCTACTTTGATGGTATCAATTTTTCAGCGCGGGCACGCGCCAAAGCCTTGTTCTCCACCGGCCTGATGGATGATGTCTGCCCGCCCTCGACGGTGTTTGCAGCCTATAATCATTATGCCGGGGAAAAAGACATCCGTGTTTATCCCTACAACCAGCATGATGGCGGCGGCACACATCACACCCAGGAAAAGGTGACGTTCCTCAACAACCTGTGGGGCAATCTGGTCTAGAACGAGGACTGTAGGGGCGGGGTCACAGACCCTCCCTATGATTCTTCCTAATGGTCTTTCTATTTATACATGCCGTTCCGCGATGGCTGCGATTCGCAGTGTCTCCTCGGCTGTCGTCCTGTTCATCAGCTTCCAGCCACCAACTCGCGCTCAGGCAGCCGTAGATGTACACAAACGCCAGGGCACGCTGGCGATCAATCCCCAGACGATCCGCCAGAATCGCGCTGATCTTCAGCAGCCGGGTTTCATTTTCGACCAGGGCGGGCATAATCGGCGGATTGTACAGTGTGTTGGCGATGTCGTAGGTACGTTCGCCATAAAGCCCTTTGGGGTCTATCGCCACCCAACCCCGCGCCGCGCTGTTCCGGATGTTCTCGTGGTGAATATCCCCATGAAGCACATAAGCGTCTGTCTGTTCCGTTAGCAACTGGTCTGCCAATTGTGCCGCCCGCACATAAATGGAATCGTTGCCTGACATCCGATCCAGTTCCGCTTTTTTGAACAGGGCATCGAACCACTCATATAGGGGTGTCAGGCCTTCGGGTGGTTTGTCGGCAGGCAGGCGGTGTAGTTGGCTGAGTACATCGGCGATGATATGTGCCGCTTTTTCATCGTCGCCGCCCTGCACCATTGGCACGAGGTCGCCGCCCTCAATGTATTCGAGCAACTGCGCACCATCGTCATCTCGCAGCAGCCGAACCGCCCCATGACCATCATAATAGCGCAGTGCCAGCCCGCCGATTTTTTCTTCGCTTCCATCTTCAGTGAACATCTTCAGCACCACCGTGTCCGCCCCGGACGACACGGTATAAATATGTCCTCTGGGAGTGGTTGCCAGGGGTTGCGGATTGGACAAATCCCACATCTGAAGATAGTGGTTTAAGTGGTCTGTCATCATGGATTGTTTTGGTTATTCACAGGATATTACGCTTGCCCTGAAACTATTCCGGCATACAATGATACTATGACCACAGCAAACAACCCTATCACTATACCAGAATTATGAGCGTCGGGCGGCCAAGTACCAGCCGGTAGCGGCCATCCTGCGTGAGGTTTACGGTTATCCGTCCTGGCGGCAGGCCTATCCCCCGCTTGATGAACTGGTGGACTGCATCCTCAGCCAGAGTACTACCGATGCCAACCGGGATCGTGCCTTCGCCCTGCTCAAAGGTCGTTTCCCCACCTGGGAGGCTGTACGAGATGCCGATGCTGAAGCGGTGATCGACACCATCCGTCCGGCGGGCTTGGCGAACCAGAAAGGCCCGCGTATTCAGGAAGTGCTGCGTTATATCACCCAGGAACGCGGCCAACTCAATATCGACTTTCTAGGGGATTTGCCAATTGAGGAAGCCAAAGCCTGGTTGACCGCTATGAATGGAGTCGGACCCAAAACAGCCGCCATTGTCCTATGTTTCGCTTTCAACCGTCCGGCCTTCCCGGTAGATACCCATATCCATCGGCTCGGCCAGCGCATCGGTTTCCTGCCGGAGGGTATCAGCGCCGACAAAGCCCATCCGGTAATGGAATCGATTGTGCCGCCGCGAGGATTACTACGCCTTCCATCTCAATCTCATCCAGCATGGGCGAGAGGTATGCATCGCCCGCTTTCCGCGCTGTGAACGCTGCCCCATCACGGCTTATTGTGACTATTATCAACAACTGACACGAGCGTAATCAATATGACCGATTTGTCAACAACCTCTCCAATTACCGACCAGGAGCTTTCCAACGTCCGCCAGAATGTCAGCCTCATTCGCAGCCAGATTCAGGCGGGTCGGGTAGACGGTGCGTTTTTACAGAAACAGGTCGAAATCCTCGGCAATCTATTGGATCGTATGGATGCAGAGCGGAAACAGCGCAAAAAGGAAGGCCGATTTCAGGCGCTGTACACCGTCAGCCGCTTGCTCGGTTCGTCGCTGGAACTTCAGGTGGTGCTCGATCAGGTGATGGACGCCATCATCCACCTGACCGCCGCCGAACGCGGCTTCCTGATGCTGCGTGACGACGACGGTGGGCTGGCCGTGAAAGCCGCCCGTAACCTCGACCAGCAAACCCTCGACAGCAGTAACTTCCAGTTCAGCCGGACAATCGCCAACGAGGTGCTGGACGGTGGAAAACCTGTTGTCACCACCAACGCCGCCGAAGACCCACGATTCGCGGGGCAGGCCAGCATTATCGGCCAATCCCTCCGCAGTATTATGGCGACCCCGCTCCGGGCACGCGGCAACGTCATTGGTGTCGTATATGTCGATAATCGGCTCATGTCCGGTCTGTTCAACGAGGATGATCTGGCCGCGCTGGACACTTTCGCTACCCAGGCCGCCGTTGCCATCGACAATGCCCGACTGTTCAGCGAAACCGATCAGGAACTTGCCACCCGTGTCGAAGAACTGCAGCAACTTCGGCGGGTGGATCGTCTGCTGAATGAAACACTCGATTCGGACAAAGCCATGCAGATTACGCTCGAATGGGCTTGCCGTCTGTCGAACGCTACCAGCGGCCATCTGGCTCTCATTGACCGTGATTCAGGTGATGTGCGCGATGTTCTCCACTATGGCGAAACCGACACCCCCACCGATTGGCAGACCGCCCATCCTGAGATTCAGGATGTGGTGGTCAGTGGCCGGAGTATGATTCTGAACCCGGAGCGCGGCAATGGGCGGGCAGTAGCCATCTTCCCTATCCGGCGTGAAGCTGAGATTTTTGGCATTGTGGTGATCGAGCGCGAAGGCGCGATGCCTTTCACCGCCGATGAAGAAGACGTCATGGAACGGGTGATTGGTCGTGCTGCCGTCGCCATCGAAAATGCCCGTCTGTACGCGGCTGTTCAGGCTGCCGACAAAGCCAAGAGTGAATTTGTGGGCATTGTCGCCCACGACCTGAAAGTCCCCATGACCAGCATCGCCGGGTATTCCGATCTGGCACGCATGGCAGGTGGCCTGAGTGAACGACAGACCGAATTTTTGCAGAAGGTGAAGGATACCGTCAAGCGTATGGAGATTCTGGTGTCCGATCTGGCGGACATTAGCCGCATCGAGAGCGGTCATTTCTTCATGGACGAAAGTCAGGTGAGGTCGGCGATATTGTCCAGGCAGTGCGTGATGGCACAATGACCCAGATGGAAACCTATCATCACCACTATGTCGAGGATATTGAGCCAAATCTGCCGGACATGCGTGTGGACTACTACCGTCTGCTGCAAGTCCTGACCAATCTGGTAAGCAATGCCTATAAATATACGCCGGAGGGCGGCACAATCACTCTCCATGCCCGACGGATAGCTGATCGCGTCGAATTCAGTGTGTCGGATACCGGCATCGGCCTCTCCAAAGAAGCCATTGCCAAACTGGGGACGAAGTTCTGGCGTGCCGAGGATGATTTCACTCGTTCGCGCCCCGGCACAGGTTTGGGGTTTGCCATCACCCGCAGTCTGGTGGAGCAAATGGGCAGCAGTATCCAGATCGAGAGTGAACTGGGCAAGGGCAGCATCTTTTCATTTAGCGTCAAAATGACAGAGGATTGAGCACACTCTAACATACCGCCCGTATCCAGTCTTAAATTGTTGTTCCAGCACGAGTCCGAAATGTGATGCTTATACACTGCCATGTCTTCGTCCGAATCGAACCATAAGTATTATTGAAGTAATCGCTTCACTGCATCGCGGGGGGAATAACATGCATTTATTTCTTTCACCTCACTTCGATGATGCTGTCTTGAGTTGTGGTGGCACGATCCATCAACTGGTGGAAGCCGGTCAACGTGTTACCGTCAGGACAGTTATGGGGGGAAAACCATCTGCGAGTCGAATGCCGGATACACCCATCATGCGTGACTTACATCAGCGCTGGGCGGGCGGGACTGATCCGGTAGAGACCCGAATTCAGGAGGAGGCGGAGGCGGTCACCAGCCTGGGGGCACAACCCACCCACATGGTCTACTGGACAGATTGTATCTACCGCCTATCGAAAAACGGTACGCCGCTTTATACCACTGAAGAATCGTTATTTGGCGAAATTCATCCCGACGATATAGCCGGTCAATTGCTGACCACACTCGTGCTGGCTCCCTACGAGCGGGTCAATACATTGTATGTACCTCTGGCAGTAGGCAACCATGTCGATCATCAGATCGTGCGGAACTGGGGACTTTCGTTAAAAAAACAATACCGTGAGGTGGCGCTGATATTTTACGAAGAGTATCCTTATTCAGAGAAAGAGGGCGCGGTCAGCCGAGGGCTGGAATTTTTTGCGGAACAAGAGCCGCCTATCCAGCTTCAATCCAAAGTGAACAAATTAGTCGAACAGGATGTAGCCGCTAAGGTTGGTGCAATTCGTTGCTATCATTCGCAAATCAGCACCTTTTGGGCAAACGAGGCGGAGATGGAAAAGAGTGTGCGCACGACCATGAACCGGGCAGGCGAGGGTGAACCCGCCGAGCGGTTCTGGTGTGATGAATAGCAAGTAGCAGAAATGGGGGCAGCGTGTGTCCTGTCCTTCCAATAATCAGGGAACGCAAAGTGTAGGGGCGAACGGCGGTTCGTCCGGATAGGAAACAGGCGATGTCGCAAGATACGCTGGCACAGGCACGAGCAATGTTAGAAGAACTGGTCGAAGCCGCTCGAACCGGGGCAATCATCCCCATCCGCTTGACTGGACAGCTTGAAGCAGTATTAAATACCCTAAATCAGGCGGATGGCAGCGATGGCGCTTCGGCTGATCCAACACCATCGGGCGACATGGAGGTCTTCAAGACCGAACTGGCCGGGTTATTGTCGCATGGTTTTCATGACTTGCGCCTGCCGTTGACCAGTATTCGCGGTTATTCCGACATGCTTGGTACGCCCAGCATGGGTGAACTCAATGCCATGCAGCAGCAGTTCCTCGACACCATCCGTATCAATTCTCGGCGCATGGAAAGCCTGCTGATGGATGTAAGTGACCTCAGCAAACTTCAGCTTGGCACTCTGAAGATCACCGCCAAAATGGACATGTTCAAGAACATCGCCATGATGGTCGAAAAAGCCAGCAACCCCCTGGCCGATGAATTAGGCCGAACGCTTATTTTCGACATTCCCCAGGGTTTGCCGATCCTCAACATCGACGCAGAGATGCTCGCAAAAGCACTGAATAAGCTGGTTGAAAATTCCCTGCGTTATATGGATGCCGAAGGCGGTACTGTGATGGTGCGTGGTGCAGCCGATGGCAACCTGCTCCATATCGTCATTGAGGACAGCGGCATCGGCATGACCGATGAGGAACTCGCCAAACTCGGTACACCCTATTTTCGTGGGGATAACGAAATTGTGTTGAACTTCAAGGGCAGTGGCCTGGGCATCCCGATTGCCTACGGCATCCTCCAGCAGTTGGGTGGCACGGTCGATGTGACCAGCCAACCCGAACAAGGTTCGACTTTCACGGTGACGCTCCCAGGCATGGCCTAGTATGTCGAATTCTGCCCAGCCGACGATTACGCTCTCCCAGGCATTGGATATATTGTCGCGTTTGGAAGATTCCGCGCCCGCGCCAACAGCATCCAAATTGGCACAGGTGACGGCGCTACTGCAAACCATGTCCGAAGAAAACGCCTACCTCAATACCCTGCTCATGGAAGAAGGTATCGCGCCGAAATCATCTCCACAACCCGAACCAGCCGCGCCCGACAAAGAAGCGCCGCGTACCACTGCCGAAATGCGTACCGTGACCGGAATGCTGCGCGACGCACATATTGACACCGATCCGACAGCCACCTTACTGCTGGAACTGAGCGAGGCGCTGCGTCCCCCACTGGTTGCAATTCGGGGACGGGCCGAACTGGTGCAGGGTGGTTTACTGGGACAAATTACACCGGAGCAAGACCAGTGGTTGGCGGCCATCCAGGAGAATACCGAACGCGCCTTCGCGGTGCTGGACGCCGTGCAGGAATTGGTGGCACTGAAAAACGGGCAGGTGAAAATCGACCTTGTAAATTTCATTTCGACTGACCTGCTCACGGAAGCCTATGAGCGTGTCCGCGACAAAGCGCGCGCCCTCAAGCACGAAATCACTATCCAGGCACCGGATATTGTCCCCCTGGCGCATGGTGACTTCTACCAGACATTGATCGTGCTGACCGACATTCTGGATAATGCCCTGTTGTACACCCCACCCAAGCGGTCAAATCCGCATGTCGGTGGATAACCTCGGTTCGCATGTCCTGTTCAGCGTGGTCGATAGTGGCATCGGCCTGACACCCGACGATCTGGAAAAAATCGGGCGTCCTTTCTGGCGGGGCGAACATCACCGCCTCGTCCGCAAACACACCGGCACAGGATTGCGTCTGTACCTCGCCCAACAAATCCTGGGATTGCAGGGCGGGGAAATGATCTTTTCAGGCGAACCAGAGGTCGGCAGCACCTTCAGTTTCACCTTGCCAATACCAGAGTAATCTCTGTCTTTCACACCTATCGGTTCGCAATAGGACGGATAGCTCTACGTTTGGTAATTTATGTAATTCACATCTTTACATTGGGTTTTTTTCATGATATATTACGGGCGGTTAATTTAAGCCAGATTGAAATGTTAGGGTTGAACTGAATATCAGTCTCAACGGGCACAGCGTGGGCTGTGTTTTTGTATTTTTGGGCCAGTGCATCGCATTGAGGCCGCGTTAGAGGAGGCGGGTGATGAGTGAAGTACAATATTTGACGCCCGAAGGTCTGAAGAATCTGGAAAATCGGTTGAAGCATTTGCTCGAAGTGCGCCGCTCCGAGGTAGCCGAGCGCCTGCGCCTCGCTCTGGAAGAAGGCGGCGACCTGAGCGAAAATGCCGAATATGAAGATGCGAAAAATGAACAGGCTTTCGTCGAAGGCGAAATTATGCGCCTGGAAAATATCCTGAGTACCGCCCAGATCATCGAAGCAACCGGCAGAAAAGATCAGGTCGGGCTTGGGTTCGATGGTAACGGTTAACGAAAAGGGCACGAAGGACAAGGAAATTTATCATCTGGTCGGTTCTGCTGAGGCGAACCCACGCGAGGGTAAAATCTCCAGCGAAAGTCCGCTCGGCAAGGCGCTGATGGGCGCGAAGGTCGGCGAAGAGGTGAAAGTGAACGCCCCGGACGGTGTGATCGTGTTTATCATCAAATCCATCGCCTAAACACGACTTTGAACCTGAATTCGGATGAGGGCGTTCAATCGAACGCCCTTTTAGTTATAATAAGCGCCCGTCGTGGTGGTCAGACGACTATTACGGCAATCACCAATCACCCAATTCTGAGAGCGACATGACCCAATCTACCTGGCAACCCAACAAACTGGAACAAGAGCGCCTGGACAAAATTGAACGGCTGGAAGCCCTGGACGTTGAAGCCTATCCACGCCGAGTCGAGCGCACCCACACCGCCGCCGAAGCGGTGGCGGAATACGAACGACTGGAAGCCGAAAGCCTTGAAACCGCCGAAGCTCTGGAAGTGACTGTGACCGGGCGCATCCGTCGTATGAATGTGAAGGGCAAGCTGTCCTTCCTCCACATCGAGGATGAGAGTGGGCGGGTGCAGTTGTTCCTGCGGATCAACGATATGGACGAGGCTGTCTACAATCTTGTGCGCGAAAAACTGATCGACATGGACGATTTCGTGCAGGCCACCGGCACGATGATGCGCACCAAAGCTGGCGAACCCAGCGTCCTCGTCCACGAGTTTAAACTGCTGGCGAAATCACTCAGTCCCCTGCCGGTCATCAAGCAGCAGGTCTTGGATGACGGAACAATTAAGGAATACGGCGAATTCACCGATGTGGAAACCCGTTATCGTCAGCGATATGCTGATCTGGCGGTGAACCGCGAGGTGCGCGAGGTGTTCGTCAAGCGGGCACAGGTGATTCGGGCGGTTCGCAACTTCTTCGACAACGCGGGATTTCTGGAAGTTGAGACACCCATTCTTCAACCTGTGTATGGTGGCGCGGCGGCACGACCATTTATCACCCATCACAACCAGCTTGACCAGGATTTGTACCTGCGGATCAGCTTTGAGTTATATCTGAAGCGGCTGCTGGTGGGCGGATATGATGCGGTCTACGAAATCGGGCGCGACTTCCGCAACGAGGGGGTAAGCTTCAAACACAACACCGAATTCACTATGTTGGAGTTCTACAAAGCCTATATCGACTACAACGATGTGGCCGAATTGACCGAACGATTCGTGGCCGAGGCGGCGCTGGCGGTGAATGGTACGACCAAAATTACCTATCAGGGCATGGAAATTGACCTCGACTCCGCCCTGGAAGCGAATCACTATCCGCGAAGCAATCAAAGCAGCCGCCGGGATTGACTATATGGATTACCGCGATCAAGCATCATTGGAGGCGGCTATCCGCAAAGCCAATATCCCTGTCGAACCGGGACACCCCTGGGGCAAACTGGTTGAACACCTGTTGGGCGAATGTGTTGAGCCGACACTCATCCAGCCGACCTTCATCATGGATTACCCGCGCGACATCTCGCCGTTCGCCAAAAAGGTCGAGTACGACGATTTGCACGTTGAGCGATTCGAACTCTACGTGGCCGGGATGGAATTCGCCAACGCCTTCACCGAACTCAATGATCCGCGCGATCAGGAAGCGCGTTTTTTGGCGATGGCACGAACCTTCCGCGCCGAAGATGACGACGCCGCGCCGCTGGATACCGATTATCTACGGGCGATGCGCTACGGGATGCCGCCCAACGGTGGTTTCGGCATGGGCATAGACAGGTTGGTAATGCTGCTGGCCGACCAGCGTTCCATCCGCGATGTGCTGCTGTATCCCCACCTGCGTAAGTTGGACGAGTAACCTAAAAATCGGCTGGACTTAAGGGTTCAGGCAGAAGATGTCGGTGACACTATTCCATATAAACCCACGCTTCAATGCCGCTCTGAAGGGTGACACGGATGCGGCGATAAGCATCGGTTTCGTAGTGGTCTAGCCGGGGAATCTCGTCGGGTGTGACATCCAGAATCAGGCCATCCACGATATGTCCCGTGTCAGGATAGATCATTGGGAATGTACCTTCGGGGAAGTGAATATCTTTTTTGCCGTAATCTTGCAATGTGTCCGGCACACCCTCGATTACCCTGCCGATCACGCGAATCTGGACGGCGGGGTCACGTAGCGAACCATAGACAAATAGCTTTTCGGTCATTGTGCTGTTCATCAAGGATTTTTGTGTCGAGATAGACTCCGAGGCGTTCGTTACCATTATCCTTGAGTATAGTAACACCCCCTAAACAATCAATTATATCCAGAGTTCATCGGCCCAAAAATCAACTTGATTAGATGCTTCCTCTGGGGGATAACCATATCGTTTTTGTAAGCAGGCTACCAATCGCTGCTGATCTCCACCAATTTCTTTCAAGTCATCAGTAGTCAGTTTGTTCCAGGTTTTATGCGCTTGTTCACAAAACTGATTCCAATTGCGGGATACCTGAAACCATACACCAGGTCGTTGAAACATGAGTGCTCCTCTTATATACCATGCCTGATAGGGAATGGCTCATCTGATGACATCCACAAACAAAGCTAAAGTATAAACAAACTCATTAAGGTATCGTCATCTTATGTGGAAGGAGAAGTTAATAAACTACGACCTATACTATATATTTTAAAAACAAAATTCACTTTGATAAAAGTTACAATATATTAATGAGATTTTTGTAAATTCCATCCAGAATGGTGATTTGATTTATCGTTGCCCGGATTTGTTCGTGTTACATCATACAATCAGATATTTGTACTCCGTCTGACAAAAGCATGGAGAATCCAACGATGGCGAGTGCTTAAACTCAAATCGTGTATTAATTCTGGTATAATGACGTGTAAGAAAGTGGGTTGTGGAGTTCAAGATGGCGATAGCACAATTGGCGGCATATGACGAATTTATTGAGTTCTTCACGTCCAATCCGACGTTAGAACAAATCAGTGAGTTTCGTCTGTCGGATGCATCGGATGCTCACATTAACCGTCTTCTGGAAGCGAACCGTCTGGGGAGACTCGACCCCCGCGACAAGGATGAACTGGATGAATACATCCGGTTGGAACATCTGATGCGAAAAGCTAAATTGCGAGCGTTCGAAAAACTTGCCGGTAAAGCATGAGCCGCGTTTCCGATGCTTTGCGTCGTCTTGTCTATGAACGCGCACATGGTCGGTGCGAATACTGTCTTCTACACGAACGTTTCACTATAAAACGGCATGAGGTTGACCATATTGTCGCCGAGAAACATGGCGGCACAACTGAGGAAACAAATTTATGTCTCAGTTGTGCCATTTGCAACCGCTACAAGGGGCCAGACCTCACTTCAATTGATCCTATCACCAATCAGGTCGTCCGATTGTTTCACCCCAGATCAAATAGCTGGGAAGACCATTTCCGGCTGGATGGTGCACAGATTGAGGGTATGACACCGGAAGGACGAGCGACAGTTCGTTTGCTGCGTATGAACGATGAAGACAGCATGGATGAACGCGCCCGTCTGATTCAATTGGGGTTATATCCCTAAACCTTCGTAATGACTTCCGCGCCGCCGAGATACGGACGCAGAACTTCGGGAATGACCACGCTGCCGTCGGCCTGCTGGTAATTCTCGATGATGGCGATGATGACACGGGTAGTCGCCAAACCCGAACCGTTCAGTGTATGCATGAACTGCGGCTTTTTGCCCTCTGCCGGACGATACTTCAGGTTGGCACGACGCGCCTGGAAAGTTTCGTCGTTGCTGCATGAACTGACTTCCAGCCACTCGTTGCAGCCGGGTGAAAACACCTCGATGTCGTACTTTTTGCTGGCGGTGAAACCCAGATCGCCTGTCACGATTTCCAGGCGGCGGAAGGGCAGCTTGAGCGCGCGGCAGATGTCGCTGGCAGCTTCGGTCAGCGATTCGAGTTCGGCGTAGCTGGTTTCCGGCGTGGTGAACTTGTACATCTCCACCTTCTCGAACTGGTGAACGCGCTTGATACCCGCGCACATCCCGTCCGGCGCTGATTTTCTCACGGCGGAAGCAGGGGGTATGCGCCACGTAATACAGGGGAAGTTGGCTCTCATCCAGAATTTCGTCGCGGTGCAGGTTGGTGATCGCGACCTCAGCGGTGGGCAGCATGTACACTTCCGCATCGGGGTCGGAATACACCACATCGCGGAACTTGGGGAACTGTCCCGCACCGTAGATCATCTCCTCACTGACGAAAAACGGCACGTAGAGCTCGGTGAAACCCTTTTCGCGCGCCATATCCAGGTACAGGCTGATGAGCGCACGCTGTAAACGTGCCCCCCATCCTTTGAGCACATACGCGCGTGACCCGGCCAGTTTGACGCCGCGCTCGAAGTCGATGATGTCCAATTCAGGGCCTAACTCCCAATGGGGTTTCGGCTCGAACTCAAACTCGAAGCATTCACCTTCCGGCGTCCAGGGAATGTTGTGTTCCTCACTGTCGAACACCGGCACGCTCTCATGTGGCATGTTGGGAATCCAGAGCATGTTTTCGTTCAGGTCGGCTTCAACCGTCGTCACTTGTTCGTTGATGGCGTTGACGCGATCTCCCATACCCTTGAGCGCAGTCATCATCTCGTCCATCGCGGTATCACCATTTATGCCATCAGTGGGTGTGACCTTTTCCGCACCTTCCATCACCTGAATGGCTTGGTCATATTTGCCCTCAACCAATGCCTCGGCCACACGCTTCGCCATAGTGGCACGAAGCGTACTATCCATCTGATTTATCTCCCCGCAGCCGCCCAATGCCTTTATTCAGCTTGTTACGGGCGGCCTGAATTTGTTCGCTTTCGGTCAGCAGAGCGCGGCGCTGTTTATCCAGTTCGAGGATGGTGTCGATGCGCGCAACCGCTGTCGGGTCGTTCAGTTTAGCGATTTGTTCCTTCACCCATTCCGGTTTTTCCCGGATCAGGTTGATGTCAAGCATGATTCTTATCTCCATGATAGGCGGGGACAGGACAAGCCCTATCCCGCAAAATTATCCTAGTGACTCTCATTCGGTTTGGTGTCATCATCGGGATTAAACGGCTGATAATCCTGTGGCGGGCGGAACGGACGGGTCAGGTCTGCCCGCAGACGGAAAAAGGCGGCAATCAACCCTACAATAATGATGATGAAAATGATCGCGTCAAATACTTCGCGTGTCATGAACTGCATGATATGTGCCTCGCGGGGGACTGGCGATGAAGCCCTATCCCCACAAAATAAAAACGCCCCCCTGACCTTCCAGGCGAGGCGTTTAGTATAACCTCAATAGGCGGTGGGCGGGAGTATCTATGAACTACTCGAACTAGAAGATGAACCGGATTGGTCTTCGCGCCAGGTGGGCAGCTTGAAACTGAAGGTTGTACCGACACCTTCTTCGCTCTGGAACCAGATTTTTCCGTTCATCGCTTCGACCTCGTATTTGCACAGATACAGGCTCAACCCATAACCGAACTCACCGATAATCTGGGGTTGACGCGCCCGCTCAAATTGCGCGAAAACCCGCTCAAATTCCTTCGCGCGGATGCCATACCCTTCGTCGATGACATCGATCTGAACGCTCTGATTTTGGGCAGAAGCCTGCGCCATAATAATCATCGGCGAGGCTTTCATGCTGTACATAATAGCATTGCGTAACAGGTCGTGCAAGATGTCTGTCAGGCGGGCAGGGGAGGCGTCTACCATCAGTCCATCGGGGATGGAGGTGGTGATACGGGCGCGGTAATCCTGTGCTTCGGTTTCTGGGTCGATCAGGTCGATCTCATCCAAACTCTCGACATAATCCTCGACAAAATCGGCCAGGTTGATTTTGTGCCGTTCGCTCCGCACCGCTTCAGCCAGCTTGCCACTTCGGATGGATTCCAGGCGCGCCATCAGCGCACTCAGGCGTTCCAGCCGGTGGCTGTGCATGGCAATCAACTGGACAAAGCCAGTGATGCGGCGGCTGAGTTGCTCTACCGATTTCACCCTTTTTGGGTGTTTTCAGGGTTTGGAAAATCAGGTGAGTATGCCCCTGGGTGGCGGAAGCAGCCGTTTCCACTTCGTCGCGGAACTTATTCATCAGTTCGCTCAAGGCTGCCCAGTCCGAGGATTCGATGGTAATCATGGTGAACACTTCACCACCCTCGCCATGAACCCCCGCCGCCCAGCAGGGAACGTGTTCCCCGGAACGGTAGATGTGGAAACGAACCGGACGGGCCGATTCCAGTGCCTTTTTGCGTGCCGTCTCCACCGATTCGTCCGATTCTGTTGGGCGGGTGCTGAACAAGGTTGAGGCGGCTGCCCACCCACTGGCGCGGATGAGTTTTAAGTCCGTGCCGAGAAGGGTACGCGCGGCCAGATTTTCCATGACCAGTCGGTCTTCACTGTCGAAAATCAGGACACCCTGTCCCAATCCATCCAGCACCGATTGATAATTCAATTGTTTATTGGATACCATGCCGACGATCCGACCTCAACAGGGGAAATGCACCTTTATTGAATTGTAAACGATTTTTCGAATCGCGCTACGCACGGCCAACCGATGACTGGCCTGCGGGAAGACTGGGTGCGATGATGAGTTGTGCATAAATTGCTGCCATGCGTTCCGGCGGATAGGGCATGTCGTGTTGCAGCCACCATTCTAACAGAGACAGCAGCGATGCCGCGACATGATTGGCGGCAATGTCCAGCGGGATCAGTATCGCATCCTCGCCCTGACAATGATGTTGCAGATAACCTCTTGTCAGTATAGCTAATTCGTCCCGCACGCGGCGATAAAGCGAGGCAGTTCCTTCATGTTGCAGCAAGATGAGATAAAAATCCCGATTAGCGGCGGCGTGTTCAAAAATCAGCCGTCCCTCGGTTTCATGGTGGGAGGCGCTGTTCATTGTCCGAGCCATACCCTCGATTTCCCCAATTACGCCATCCAGAATCTCCATGAGCAGTTCTTGCTTGTCGTGGTAATGGCGAAAGAAGGTGACGTAGGCCACATTTGCCCGCTCAGTGATGTCTTTGATTGTCACCGAGCCGTAACCTTGCTCCCGCGCCAGCTCAATCAGAGAGTCGCCCAACAATTTTTGTGTACGCTGTACCCGCCGATCCACTTTCTCCACAGCACCATCACCTGACTTTTAGACATTTGCCCAATATGTCATACATAAAATGAACCGATGATTGACACCCGGCAACCTTCACTTACGCTAGACCGTATAACTTATGAAACATAGTATAACATATCGTACGGGAGATCACTTATCATGTCCTCATTTCGTGACCAATTTGTTCATCCAACGGGTATTTTGGGGGAAGTCGTTGGCCTGATTCTGGCTTATGAGAACCGGGATCGCAATCAATGGGCGGTTTTGCAGTTGGATATTCAGCCGGATGACCGTGCATTGGAAATTGGCTTTGGCCCCGGATTAGCTATTCAAATGGCCTCACAGCTTGCGACAGACGGACTTGTCGCCGGGGTCGATCATTCGGCTGTCATGTTGGGGCAGGCCAGCCGACGCAACCGCCGGGGCGTAGCACAGGGGCGCATTGACCTGCGACAGGGGTCGGCAGCCGTTTTGCCGTTCGCCGACAATACGTTTGATAAGGCCTTTACCGTGAATTCCTTTCACCAGTGGTCGGATTCGACAGCGGGATTACAGGAAGTTCGCGGGTTCTGAAAGCAGGTGGACTGCTGGCAGTAGTAGAACAACCGATTTCGGCTGTTCCTCCTGAAGAAGTTGAAGCATTAGTGTCCGGTTTAAAGGAACGGCTATCAAAGGCGGGTTTTAGTGACATCCGCGCCAGCCAGAAAGCCATGCGCCCTGCACCGACGGTTTGTGTCATAGGCGTCCGTTAGGTTCGATAAGCAATGCATGGTCAAGCCGAACCGCTGTAGAAGGCCGCGCGTACTTTCGAGTCGGCATAGTTGGGATAGTCGAAATTGTCGATCAGGTCGGCCAGATTGACCTCGCGCATCTGGTGCATCCCCAGCAGCAAGTCGCCCAATACGATGTCCACCACCAGCAGCAGGCGGCCAAAGTTCTCGTACTGGCCTTGCAGGGCGGTGAACAGGACGGCGAATACTCGTTCGCGCAGATCGGTATCCATGATGCCGCTACCCGGCCAACTGACCGGCCATTGGTCATGATAGGTGCCGACACGCAGGATGTCCTGCCGGAGTTGAGCGAGTTGGGCGATGGCGGCCTTGCGATCCTGAGCGTCAAGCAGACGATTTGTACCGCGATAGGGCGCGTTAGGTAGTTGCGAAAACAGTTCACCAGGAGGTGTAAGTTCCACCAACCGGAACACGCTGCGCCCCTTCAGACCCAACCCTTCCGCCAGCGACAGCGCACAGCGCCGGTAATATTTGACTCTGGCCGGGTCATCGGCGTGTTTATCCAGCCGCCAGATGAGCGAGAGATAGTCGCCAAAGTCCATCGGCAGACGCGGCGGTTCGTCCGGCCCATAACTGGACGTAAGTTGGCTGATACGAGTTCGTTCGATACGGTTCGCCATGAGCACCATCGATGAATGAAGAATGAGGATGAATAAGTACTCATTATATAACGCATTATCGGGTTTGGAAAAATTTACGTTTGTGGCCGAAGAAATGCAATTTTCTGAGCTTATCTGAGCGTGAAGCTATAGATTACTGATTGCTCTGGAGTGTAGCACGGTTGAGTGCCAGCCATTGCAGGCCGATGATGGTCTTGGCGTCGGTGATGTCACCCTCGGCAATCTTCTTAAGTGCCTCGTCCACTTTCATCCGCAGGACGCGAGTGTTTTCGCCTTCCTTAACCACGCCGCCACCATCCCCGGTATGGTCTTTGGGAGTCATGCGGGCGTAATACAGGAAGATGCGCTCGGACGTGCCGCCGGGGCTGACATAGAAGGTGCTGATGTGGCGCAGCTTTTCAACCTCGTAACCGGCTTCCTCTTTGATCTCGCGCACCATCGTCGCCTGTGGGTCGGCGGTTTCTTTCGGTTTAATGACTCCTGCCGGGATTTCCAGCAGCCAGCCGGGGCCTTTGTCGTAGGTGGAGTAGCGGAACTGCTCGACCAGCAGGATCGTGTCGGCCTTCGGGTCGTGGACGACGGCGGCGGCGCTGTCCCCCCGGTTGAGGTTATAGCGCGTCATGGCGTCGCTCATCTTGCCATCGAAGCGTTCGTAGCGCAGGCGGGTTTCCTCCACACGGAAAAAATTGTTCCGGTTGAACACTTCTTTTTTCTCAATGATTTCGACGCGCTTCGGCATGGATTTGCCCTGCTTTCTGTGCCAGTTTCCGGTCAACCACCTGCAACCACTATACCATGATGTGCGGAGCAGGAAAAAGCGATAGGGCGGGAAGGACTGGCAGCCGATTAGTCGCTGATGGCGCGGATGTAACGGGCGACAGAGCGTTCGACAGCGGCTTTCGCATCGGTGTCTACGACTTTTTCCCACCAACCACTGTAGAGTCGATCAAACTCATAGGGTTCAACCGAGGAGAGGATGCGCTCAACAGCCCCGGCGTTGAGGGGGATGGTGTTGGGGTAGCTGTACATAAACGTGACCCAACGGGTATCGGCCACGACCATGATGGTGTCGCCGGTCATGAGGACACCTTTGCCGTCCGCGCCGTCCGCCCAATGGAGGACGGTTGAGCCGGGGAAGTGGCCGCCGCAGCGAATGAGCGTAATTCCGGGCAGCAGTGAGGTGGTTTCACTATCGAAAAAGACAATGTTTTTGTCGGGACGCATGACCCAGGGTTGGTTGTCGCGGTGGAGATAGATGGGCGCATCGCCAAAGGCACGACTCCAGTCGATCATGGTGTCGTAAAAGTGGGGGTGAGAGATGGCGATGGCCTGTACACCACCAAGTTTGTTGAGCGTTTCTACTGTCGCGTCGTCAATCAGGGTGATGCAGTCCCAGAGGATGTTGCCGTTCGGCGTCTGAAATCAACAGGGGACGCTGGCCGATGCAGAAGGTGGGGGTGGTGGTGAATCCGGTGAGGTTGGGTTCGAGCGACTTAAATTCGTTGTGATGATTCGTCCGGATTTCTTCCAGTGTTGTCCAGCCCTGACCGGAGGGCTTCACATACTGGCGGTCATCGGCACAGATGGGGCAGATTTCCGCCGGATAACCTTCGGATTCGGCAAATTGGACGCCGCAGGTGGTACAGATGTAGTTTGGCATGGTTTCACTCCGTCGGTTGGATTTCGAGGGTCGCTTGGGTTGATTGTAGAGCAATTCGATCATTTGCGACCACTGGCGGAAGTTCAATAAGTCTACGACTTTTTGACGATATTCGGTGAACGAAAGTATGGCGGCAATAGCGCGCATTCCCGCCAATGAGGCGAAATAGGCGGCACAGGCGGCAAAGTCACAGTGGGCAATTTGCGCCCATTGTGACTTCTCAAACTCAGGGGAAATGTCGTCAAAGTCGTCAAAGTCAGAGCGTCCATTTTTGACATTTCACCCCCCACGATGAGTGTACTAAAGACAGCATAGCACAAAAGTTCGTTTTTGTGGTACACAAATGTGTACACATTTGTTTCGATTTTGAGGGGGAAAATGGGGGTTTAGCTGCCAGTTGCCAATTGAAAATTCCAGCCCATTTCTTTTTCAAGTTACAGAATATACCCAAATAAGATGGGATTTGCCTGGTTGTTAATCGTAATGTCAGTACACGGCACACGAATCCATATGTGTACTTGATTGGTGAGATTCGCTAAGTCTCATTCGCCAGCAGGGTGTCGATTTCTGCGTAGGCTTCTTCTAACGACTGGACGATTTTCACCGGAACGTTCGCTTTCGCAGATAGGCTGACAAAAATGCGTGCCATCGCGTTGATAAAAGCGCTGGGGGTGACACAGACGATCTGGCCGGTGTTGGGGTGAGAATTGCTGAGCATGGTTGTGCCGGAACTAAGTATCGTGCCGGGTAGATTTTTCACCGCCCGGAAATCGGCAATGATGTGGACTTTGCCTTCCGCAGCCGGGAGTATGACACGATCCATTTTGTTCCTCAAAGCGCTCATGTGGGCGCTGTCCAATGGATCGGAATAGGTTTGGAGAATCACGCGATTATCTCTGATAAGCTCGACTTGAATAGGCATCATTATCTCCAGTAAGTGACATAAATTTCATTATACACATGATATGCGGTAGATTGACGTAAAAATCTGCCGCGCGGTGAAAACCTGTCAGGAAACCGACCTGTATTGGCTGACATACAGGATTTAATTCCGTATTCGGGAACAAAATGGAAACTTCTATCGTCCTATGGACAAAGACGTGTGGATGATGGAGGTTAAACATGAAGGCGTTACGATTTTTAATCCTGATGGCTGTGCTGGTGGTGACGGTTCCAGCAGCGGCGCAGGACATCCCCTGCCCACAGCCGCCCTGCACCTCGGACGCGCCCTGCCCGTTGATTGCGTGCAATCCGCCGACGCAGCCGGGTGTGTTCACCAACCCGGAATGGCTGAAGATCGACTATCACCGGGTGACGGTGGCGATTGAAAACCAGATTGCGACCACCAACAGTGGATATGGAATTCGTCAATGAAGGTAACGCGCTGGCGGAAGGCACGTTCATGTTCCCACTGCCGGGTGGCGCGGCGGTTGACCAACTGACGATGACTATCAACGACGTGGCGGTGCAGGCCAACATCCTGCCAGCCGACCAGGCGCGACAGCGTCTACAACGAAATCGTGCGCAAGTACCGCGATCCGGCACTGCTGGAATATGTGGGCGACAGCGCCATTCAGGCGAATGTGTTCCCGATTCCGCCGGGGGAATCACGACGCATCGAACTGAGCTATTCGCAGGTGTTGGAGGTCGATAACGGGCTGATCCATTATATCTATCCGCTGAAAGTGACCAACTTGCTATCAGCAGCCGCCCGGTGGATAAGTTGAGCATCAATGTCGATGTCGATAGCAACGATCCGATCAGCAACATCTATTCACCCAGCCACCCGATTGCCATCAGCCGCGGGGCTGATGAAACCCGTTCACCGCGGGCTACGAGTCGGCTGGCAGCATCCCGACAGATGACTTCAGTCTGTACTACGGCATCGCCACCCAGACCATCAACGCCAATCTGCTGACCTACCGCGAAAGCGCCAACGAAGACGGCTTCTTCATGCTGCTGGTACAGCCGCCCGCTGACGTCTGCCGGATGACCAAGCATCCCCAAAGATGTGATCGTCGTGCTGGATCAATCCGGCAGCATGTTCGGGCGACAAATGGGATCAGGCGCGCACTGGCGGCGGAATATGTGCTGAAGCATCTGAATCCGCAAGACCGCTTCAATGTCATCCTGTTCAGCACTGGCTGGCGGGTATTCAGCAACGAGATGGAATCACCGGAACAGGCGCAGGGCGCGATTGATTGGGTGCGCGGGCAGGAAGCTGTCGGCGGCACGGACATCAACGGCGCACTGACGACCGCGCTGGATATGGCGGGCAAGAACGCCCGACGACTATCCTGTTCCTGACCGATGGTTTGGCAACCGAAGGCGCGACCGAGACACCGGATATTCTGGCCAATCTGAATGCAGCGTCACATCCCAATGTGAGCATCTTCACCTTCGGCGTGGGTGATGATGTGGATACCTTCCTGCTGGACACGCATCGTGCGCGACCATCACGGCACGGGTTCATACGTGCGCCCAACCGAACGGATTGACGAAGAAGTCGCCAGCCTGTACAACAAGATCAGCGCGCCGGTATTGACCAATGTGACGCTGGACATGGGCGGTGTTCTCACCCAGGACACGTATCCGACCACGCCGCTGCCCGACCTGTTCGCCGGATCACAACTGACCGTCGTCGGGCGCTATCGAGGGGATGCGTCGAACCTGACCCTGACCCTGCAAGGGACGGTCAACGGGCAGGAGCAGACTTTCGTCTACAGCAACATGAACTTCCCACCGCGCGCGGGCGGCGAACCGTTCATCGCGCGGCTGTGGGCAACGCGGCGCATTGGCGACCTGCTCAATACCATCCGCCTGAATGGCGAGAACCCGGAACTGGTGGACAGCGTGGTGCGGTTGAGCGTGCGCTATGGCATCATCACCCCGTATACCAGCTTCCTGATTACCGAAGATGATGTGCTGACGGCGGGCGGCATGGAACGGGCACAGGATGAGTTCGAGGCGCAGGCGCAGGGATTAGCAGGACAGTCCAGCGGCGCGGGCGCAGTGGCGGCGGCGGATCAGGCGTCCAACTTCGCGGCGGCAGAAGCGCCAATGGCCGCACCGACCTATGCCCCGGCGGGTACACTGGCAGCAGGTGGTGAATACTACACGGATGCCAACGGAACACCCGTCAATCCACTTCAGACAGTGAATGACAAGACCTTCATCCTGCAAAATGGGGTATGGACGGATACCACCTTCCAACCGGATACGATGCAGACGCAGAAGGTGACGTTCCTGAGCGACGATTACTTCAACCTGATGGAGACACAACCGAGTCTGTCGGTTTACTTCGCCATCGGCGATCAGGTGATTGTGGTGCTGAACGGCACGGCGTATGAGGTGGTCAGCGAAGACTGAAACATTAAGAACCTCACCCCCAGCCCCTCTCCATTTGATGGAGAGGGGAGCTAAAGGAAGTGCAGCCGGGTGAGGTAAAACGCATTATCGAATAGGGCGACCACACAGGCCGCCCTATTTGTATGCAGAAACACAAAGAAAGTTTATGGGTTGGCAAGGGGTTTAAACCCCTTGTTCGAGAAGATGGATGAGGCCGTCGTCAGAAAAAACAAATCGGGACATGACGCCTGCCATGTCCCGATGAATGGGCTGATAAATCTATCTTGACGGAGATTTAACGGTTGGCTGTTCGTACCCGCCGCGATACCAGGATGACACCGACCAGACCTATGCGCCAGCAGCACCATCAGGCCAATGTTGGCGTTCCCGGCGGCCAGATCGTCAAAAAAGCCGGTTTGCGGTAGGGCGGTTGGCACCCCACCGGGGACACCCGCCGTCGGTGCGGTAGCGAATATTTCCTGGGTCGGCACTTCGCCGCCACCTTGCCCCGGCGCGAGGAGAATTGCCAGCGCGGTTGCCGTCTGTGCCACACTGTTTTCATCCACTGGCGCGACGGTGGGCGAACTCAACAGGGCTTCGGCTGTCTGGGTCGTATCAAATGCCTGCTGGGTTTGCAGCATGAAGGCGGCCAACTGGGTTGGGTCGAGCGACGGAGTAGGCGTCACAGTCGGTTCGCGGGTGGGCGTATCGGTTGGCGCGGGGGTCGGGGTGTCGGTGGGCAGCAGCGCAAAAGCTGTGCCGGTGGCCGCCTCATTTGCCCCCTCTGTTTCCCGCAGCACCAATTCCGCCTGAGTTGTTCCGTTCAGGTTGGTGATGGCGGTGGCAGTCTGCTCAAAGGAGGTTGGTCCATTGTTGTTCAGGCTGATGAGCAGCACCGCGCCCAAGCCCAGAACAAACAGCAGAATCATCACCCCGGCGATGATGATGAAGGTACGGCTGACACCGCCGCCGCCATCACCGTCGTCGCCATCGTCGATAACCGGCATGTCCTCGTCTTCAAAGCCGAATCCACCGCCGTCATCATCCAGACCGATGTCTTCCGGCTCGTCGCCAAAATCGAAATCGCCGTTGTCATCGTCGAAGTCGAATCCGCCCTCATCATTGAAGTCGAAATCGTCGTCTTCCAGGTCGCGTCTATCAAAGCCCATGTAATCCTCTCCTCATGCTGGAGGCCGCAGGTTGTGTACAGCCTATTATCGCCCAAATACCTCTAAGTTCGCCAGTGGTATCACAACGATGCCACCTACAATCAGTTCGACTTGCGCGCACAGTACACGCAATCCATTTTCTAACAGATAGGGGGTTTTTGGCAAATCGACGATTTTGCCCACCTGTCCAGCGTTCGGTGGGCGTGTCATGCGCACGATTGTACCGACCTCCAATTGAACGTTGATGTCTGGTCGGGGCGGGCGTTTTTGCACGCGCCCCACCGGGTTGAGGATGACCTCCGGGCGTGCCGATGTCCAGCGATCCGGCAGGGAAGCGTCCACCATCGCCTGTCGCCCATTATAGGCATTTAACAGGTTTAACACTGTCGCGCTCATACGCATGGGGCCAAATCCCTCTGTCACCAGAATTGCGCCCTCGGCGCGCAGGGCTTGTGGAATCAGGTCGGCTTCCATGCTGGGTACGATCAAACCACTGAATCCCTGATCTTCCATTGTCAGCAGGCCGGTTTCCTTGAGTGGTCGCTTGGAGACCACGATTGCGCCCCGGTACTGCAAATCCAAATCCTCGCCGTAAACACTCTCGACACCTTCATCCGGCTCGATACGCAGCACCCCGATGCCCCGGCGGTTGTTGCCCCAAACGCCCTGTACCAACCCACCGTAGGTTTCGAGCGTCACGCCGCGCCCTGGGTGAACTTCCACCACCTGCCCATCCAAACCGGCCTCTAATTCAACCGTTTCCGGCGTGGTCTGCATGATGATGCGGCCTTCACCGACATGGGAGACGATTCCGCGTATGGGGGAGAGCAGCCGTTTGCCGCGTGAACCGGGGGAACCCGCCAGCGGCGTTTTAATGTCCACCGGATCGCCCACCTCGACCAGCATCATTTCTTCCAGATCGTCGGGGTTCTTCAAGCGGAAGTATTCCGCCGCCTCGATAATGTGATACTGCGACGGCAGCGCCCCGCGCGCCACGATGTCACGCAGGTTGACGGAGGTTCCCTGTCGGGCTTCCACCCGTCCGAGCGCATCTTCCGGCAGGGTTCGCTCCCGCTGGATGGTGGTCATTTCCAGCGCGTGTCGCTGGTCAGGATAATATTGCATGGTCATCCACCCCGCAGTTCATCCAACTCATTCCCGAAGGCTGGTTCGGGTGCTTGTTCGTCAAAGTCTGGTTCCGGCAGGTCGTCGTCGGCGGGGGCAGGTTCAGCCTTGCCGCGCCGCCCGAATAAACCGCCACGCCGGGGTTCGCCCACTGACCGGACGCCTCTTACGCGGCCAGCCCTGGATTCTTCCGGCGGGATGTTCTCCCGGATACTCTCTTCGGTGGCCTGTTTCAGCCAATCGTCCGGTATCGGAATCAGAGCATCGCCTGTCGCCTCGGAAATCCAGACGGGCATCTGGGCGGCGCGTCCGCGTGCGTCGGCGGCCAGTGGAAGCGGCCTGCCGCGCCCATCGAAGATGAGTCCGCCAGAACCACCCTCAACCTGTATCTTGATGCGGTTTTTATCGGCAATGGTTGTGCCGCGCGCGCTGGCACG
The DNA here is from genome assembly GCA_963752305.1 of uncultured Chloroflexia bacterium. Taxonomy (GTDB): domain Bacteria; phylum Chloroflexota; class Anaerolineae; order Aggregatilineales; family Phototrophicaceae; genus CFX2. The sequence goes on along the minus strand of CAVVXQ010000009.1, from coordinate 2,968,982 downwards.
AATTTCTACTGTGGCCTTTTTGCCGACTCCCAGGCGATAGACCCAGATGTGTCCACCGGGTACTTCGTGCTGGGTGACATGCCCATCCTCGGTGGTAATTTTGACTTTCATGGCTGTTTTGCCGACGCTCGGCTGCCCGGTCAGCGAAAAAGTGGTGGCAATATGTTCCAACGCACTGCTGTCCAACACCTGCACAACGGCCTGCGGGTTAATATGCGCCAGCGCGCCCAACGCGGCCACCACGCCATACGGGTCGGTGTACAGGCTGGTCACGCCCGTCGGTTGCAGCGCATCCAACAGCAGCAGGGCACTGAAGCCGGGATGTCCCGTGCCCGTCAAGGCAGCACCCGCGCCGATAATCATCTTAAAAGGTGGCATCCCACCAATATTCGTGTCGATTTTCTCCGTCCAGGCCGGACGAGAAGCGGCTAACTGTGCCTCAAGGCCTGCCCGCAGCAGGGCATGTTCCAGGTATAACGCCTTGAGAGTTTCCGGGATGGTGCCGGGGCGCAGGATTTTGTTGAGTGTATAATGCTCGACCAGACTGGGGGAGGTGGCGTAGGGCAGCCAGCGTTCAATGGCTTTTTCGCCCACCATATTCAACAGACTTCTGGAACTGTGTCCCAGCCCGATGTCGGTGCGGATAGCGGTGGTCACTCTGCCCTCTACCGAGGCGGATAAGGTACTGACCGCGCTGCCCAAATCCACCGCCAGAACATTACCGTTCATGGCTTGTGACAGGTATTCCACGATCAGGTGATAACTCTGGGCGGTGGGCATGACCCCCAATTCACTGATTTCGCCCAAATGTTCGAAGCTGCTGCCGACGCGGGTTTGCTGTTCGTCAAAGGCCAGCGCCAGTTGAAGCTGCGCCGCCTCCAATTCCTCATCTTCCAAAGTCGGGCGAATGTTGGGCGCGATGAGTACCGTCGTCAAGCCGCTGAACATCGCCCGGATTTCCCGATCCAGCGCACTGTTCCCAGCGTATAAGATGATCGGCTTGCGCCCATCTTTCAACAGGGTCAGCGCCAGCCTGACGGTTTTCGCCATCTTCATGACTGGCTCACGCGCGCCGTCTTCCATGCCTCCGGTGATGAACACCAGATCAGGGCGGCTGGAGAGCAGGGCATTCAGTTGTTGTTCTTCATCCCGATCATCATCCAGACTCAGGGTTTCGACAATCTGGATGTACGTCCCGGCAGTGGCGCGCAGGCCACTCGCCAGACTCACATCCGGCACGAGGCCGATCAATACCGTCCGCAGTGAACGGCCAATACTGGCGGTGGCGATGAAATGATCGACACCAGACCGATTGGACTGTTCCGGGGTGATAATGTCGCCTTCAGGCGATACCAGTTTGCGCCCGGTGACAACCGTGATCTGTCCGGCGGCACGCCGCAGCCCAACCGTCACATCACCCGCCGGGAAGCCTGCTGTCGTCCGTGCTTCGCCGCGCGCGACCAAACGGTACACACCATCCACCAAATCAATCAGGATGGCACGGGTGGTCACGTTGCCAAAATCTGCCGCCAGGATTGAGCCGGAGATTCTATCCGCCATAACTTACTTAGCCCCCCGTAATCCGCGCCAGAATGAAACCGATACGTTCGCTGAAAATCGTCAGACTGGTCAGGATCGCCCCGGCGTAAATTGCGCCGAGTGTCACCACAATAAATAACTGTCCCATTCCAGCGGCAGCCCGCACCACCAACCGTCTCTGGGTGCTGCCGTCCGGTTGACGTCGCGCCAGATAATAGAAATACAGCAGCGTGCAGACCACGCCGAGCGAGATCAGAAAGCCGTTGAGGACATCCACCCGCGCCCCGCTGCCGGTAGACATGGCGAGGGGCAGGAGCGTCCCGGCAATCGCGCCGACCAGCGCCACCGCCGTACCGACACCGATGATGAAGGCGATGGCGATATTGCCGATACGTCCCAGACGGGGCGAGGTCTTCAACAGCAGCAGGATGCCAAAAACGAATGGGACGAGGCCGATCAATATGCCGCCCAGTCCCGCGCTCGAAGACAGCAGCGTCCCCTGAATCCAGGGCACGATGACATTTTCCACCGTCACCAGGGTGATATACCCTGCCGCCAGCCCGACGAATACGTATACCGCGATCCGGTACAGGAAATTATCGCCCAGGATGTAGCTAAAAATCATCAGCGTGAAGATGAAACCGATCCACAGACCGACTTGTTCACTCATGTTCGGCGTCTCCGAAACAGCCCGCGCAGGATATTGGCGATCATGCCAACGGTGATAATCAGGATAATCGCAACCAGCCCCAGGGTCATGCCATACCAGCGTTCGTCCCGATATTGGGTAGTCAACTGTGGCGTTCCGGCACCTACCGCCGCCTCCATCGACTCAACGGCTGTCGATACGGTAGCTTCGAGCGTAGGCGCTGCCTGTGCCGGGAACTCGGCGGCGACCTGTTCGGTCACTTCCGGCGTGTTTTCCGGCTGATACAGCGGCAGGACATTCACATCCGAGATCAGGCTGACGAACTGGAAATCCGCCGGGATGCTCGCGCTCTCGGCAGTTGGGCTGGGTTCGGAAGTGGTTGCGGGTTGCGGTTCTTCAATCGCCAGCAGGCTGGAGGAAACCCATCCCTCTGTGCCATCATCCAGCCGTACCTGAATCCACTCGCCGTCGCCGCTGCGCCCGATCACCTGGACAATTGCGCCCGGTGACGCCGCGCCAACTGGGGCGAAATTGCGCCCTGGCCCTTCGCGCACATTGACCGACTGTGACGCATCGACCACCGCGCGGATGGTTATCCCCGGCGCTGTTGTGACAGCCGGAGTCACGGTAGAAGTTGGTGTGGGGGTATTCGTAGGCGTATTGGTCGGCGTCTGTGTAAAAGTGGGTGTCGCGCTAGGTCGCTCAGTGACCGTCGGCTGGATATTTTCTGCTGTTGGTGAACCATTGGTTTCGGGCGTCAGGCTGGCTTCTTCAGTTGTTACGGCTTCGGCTGCGGGTTCAACTGTTGTTTCGAAGACTGGCGCTTCGGTAGGTGTTGGGGTTTGTACTGGCGGGGGTGGAAGTTCACCCGACAGACGTGCATCCACCATTGCGCGGTAGGTGTAGGCATCCCGATAGCCGACCAGCATCCCATCCAGGCCGCTCAACCGTTCCGGCGAACCGGACATGATATAGGGTTCGGACAGGGGGGCGGCGCTTTGCCCGGTCGCTGCTACCAGGGTCGTCCCGGCAATCGGCGCGATCTGTTCCGCCCAGCCGCGTACATCTTCAGCCCGCTCGGCCACGATGACAATCAACTTAAAGTCGCGCAGGGACTCGGCCTTGATGCCAGTGGGATTCCCGTCCACATCGACTGACAGCAGGCGGGGGATGTCCTCGCCAAAAGCGCGCAGGCCAACGGTGCTGGCCGCCAGATAGCGGGCGACAAAATAATCCCGCCCGGATAATGTTTGGGGACGGTCAACCGCGCTCAGAAAGGCCGGGTCGCCCGCGATTTCGTCGAGTATGTTGCGTGCGTGCAGCAGTCCAACCGCGTTGCCGCTGACGACCACCGGACGCCCACCGCGCAGCATGATATGGCGCAGCAAAGCATCCAGCGCCGTGTCCAGTTCGCCTGCCCCGGTTGGGCCATACTCGGCGGCAACCAGCACCAGTTCACGCGGTTTGACGGAATCCAGACGGTCAAATACGGCTTGCTGGCGGCTTCCGGCGGCGAATTGTTTCGGCGGCAGGTCGCCAATTCGCGCCGGAGCGGAGACAAAGGGCAGGATGACGGCGACGGACAGCAGCAGGGCAATCACCAGCCGATCAAATTTGGGCAAGCGTCGTGTTCTGGCGCGGGAGGCGGTGGAGGCTGTTGGCAGTGCTTCGTCTTCGCCAAAATCCAGATCATCAAACCCGGCCATGTCGTCCAGGTTGGGGCTTGTCAGCGTCAGGTCAATGGCGGTGGGGCGTTTGGCGGCGCGCTGTCCACCTTCTTCCGCACCCACCAGCGTTTTGAGCAGGTTGATTTTATCTCGCTGCGCGTCTGATAGTACCAGATCGCCGCTACGGTCTATCTGCGTGGTTTTAATCGGTGCGCTGGGCAGTACCTCGTCAACACCCGGCAGCAGCGATTTAAGCACCTCGCTTCTGCCAGCGTCCTGTCCGGCGGGCAAATCCAGGCCGCGCTCGTGCAGGGCTTGCAGCCGATCCGACAATTCATCTAATGGTTTTTCGCGTTGGGTTTGCTTGCGGACAATCGCACCCGCCGAGACTTCATCCACCGATGCACCGAGTTCGGTCAACCATTCGGGCGCGTCCGGGGATAATCCACTGATGTCGCCGGGGCGTCCGCTTTGACGGCGGGTTTCAATCGACTCGACTTCAGCGTCCGAAAATAATTTATCGAATTCGGCGCTGCCCGCCACCAGTTCCCCAGCGGAAGGCGTAGGCGGTTCATAGTCATAGGAGGCCAGAAGGGTGTCAATATCTTGCAGCCCGGTGGTATTCAGGGGGTCGATTTCCGCCGCTGGTTCTTCGATAGGAACTTCTTCGTCCGCGTCGGGCAAATCCGGCAGATTGTCGAAGAAATCGTCCGGCAGTTCCGCCTCTGCTTCGGGTTCGGTCAGATTCCCTGTTTTCCGCTTGGATGCGGCTACCACGTCCGATAAGTCGCCCAGGTCGTCTAACCAGTCAGGGATTTCCTGCACAGCAGGCGCTTGTTCCTCCTCGCCAAACCAATCGTCGCCGTCCTCCTGTGCTGGCGTTGGATTGTCCAGGAAGTCATACCCGGTTTCGATGGGTGGCAGTCCTAATTCGCCAAATATATCACCTGGGGGGGCAGGTGGCGCGGCGGTGGGTTCGGGTTCAGCAGGCGCTTCTTCGCCCTCGTCGCCTGTGAACCACTCCGGCGCATCGCTGGTGTCGAGCTCATCCATGCCCAACACCCAGCTTGGCAGTTCGCCCGTTTCGGATGTTGGCAAATCATCTGCCGAGACATCGCCGCCCAACTCGGCGAACAAATCCGGCATTTCTTCTTCAATATCGTGTGACCGTGTGACTTCATCCTGAATCTGCTGCCACTGGTCGAAGGTCATGTCGTTTTCGGCGGCTTCCGGCGCATTTTCTGCCCCGGACAACCATTCGGCGGACAGCTTGCCAGTCTCCTCGACCATCGGCTGTTCGGGTGTGTCTGTCGCCTGTAACCAGGGCGGCGCATCGTCCGGCAGGGGTTCATCGGCGGGGGTTTCCGGCTCGGAATCTTCCAACCATGCCGGGATTTCTACCTCGGCAGCGGGTTCTTCTGTCTCTGGCGTCGCCTCGTCGTCCTCCGCGCTGAATTCTTGCAGCCACGCCAGCGGGTCGCCACCAGCCTCCGAAAGCGATTTGGGTATTGGCGGCAGGGCGAAGGGGTCTTCCTCATCCTCGCCCAGTTCTATGGGGGGCAAGGCGAAGGGATCATCTTCGTCTGTAGTTCCCGGTTCATCGTCCGGCTGAAGGTCGCCCTCGGATGGGTTCATCCAGGTCATGGGATTATTGTGTTCGGGTTCGGCAATCGCTTCTGGTTCTTCAGCTTCGGGTTCAGCCGCCGCTTCTGGTGCTTCGGCTGACATGGCGAAGGGGTCTCTTCGTCCGCGTCATTCTCGGATGACCAGTCCATACTCAGGGAGTCGCCTGCATCCCCGGAAGTCATCGTCCGGCGCGACCTGTTTCCAATCCAATTCCCCGGTGAAGCCGAAACTGCTCCCGCTCGACGACTTTTCGGCAGGTTGATCTTTTTGCCAGTCGGGGGTGTCGTCGTTGGCCTCGTCAAGCTGATCGCCAAAGGCGTCCTCAACGTCCTGACGCCAACTCAGTTCCCCGGTGAAGCCCAGATTGTCGCCGGACGGTTTGTTGCCCTCGTCACCAAACTCGTCTGACTGCCAATCGGGCAGATCGTTGTCGTCTTCATCGTCAGGTGGCCGCAGATTGTCGAAATCGTCGCTCATAAAGCCCTACTATCCTGAAAACAAGGTCTTTTGCAAGGACACTACCGCACATGTCCGTAGTCTGTTACTCACGGTAAGACCGATCCTGACCGATCAGTACCCGCACCCCGGCCACAACTGTCCCCAGGGCAATGCCTAATAAGATGCCGCGTGCCCCGGCACTGACCGGAACGGCCAACAGCCAGTCGCGGAAACTGGTGATGAGTCCCAGGCCGGGAAGCGGCAGGGCACCAACCAGCAAAATAATAAGTACCAGCGTGAACAGGATGCCCGACCAGGTGACACGGCGGCGCATCATGCGGTATGCCCCATAGACCAGCGCGAACAGCACCAGTCCGGCCAGCGCCGATTTAATCGACACCTGCACCGTTTCCAGCAAAATAGTGGTGATGGGCGGGTCGCTGGTCAGAATATTGGCCCGTTCCAGAACCGCCAGAATGAGCACGCCCAGGGTACTTACGACCAGCACGATACTGTAGCCCCAGCCACCTTTGCGCCCGGTGATGCGCCCGAAATGCACCATCAACAGGTTCAAGATGCCGATTAACACCGTCAGGGCGACAGTGATGACCACCAGTTGCAGGAAAACATCGGTCATCAGGCTGAACGGGCCAACCCCACCGGATAATAATCCAGCCAGTGTGAGCAGCCCGAAACCAATGGCTATGGCGGAACTGATGGCAGCGATGAGTCGCCCCATGCTAACCCCCTCCTAACAGTCGGCTAATGGCAGCCGTGAATCGTCCCTGTAGAATTGCATCGCCAACCGTCAGAGCGGTTGGTATCAGGATGCCGATAATCAGGAGTATACGCAGGATGTCCTGGGCTACGACACCTGCCATTTGTGATGATGAGTTGCCCAGGTATGCCCCGGCGGTAAAAATTTCCTCACCAATGAGCGGTTGATCGGACATGGCATAGGCCACCGCCTGACCGACCAGTTCGTCGCTGGTGGCAATCACGGTATTGTTCCGGCGGGCGGCTGCGTCGGCCACCAGCGCCAGCCCCGGCCCAAAACTGCCCACCAGCACATTGGCCGATACGCGGTCATCGCCAATGGTGGCAGTCAATGCCGCCGCGAAGGCCAATGAACGTGACCCCGACGGATACCAGCGCACACTGCCGCGTTGGTAGCGCGCCAGCAAATCCCGCGATTGGTAAGCACGCCTCAAGGTGTCCTGTCCAAGTGGCAGGGCGGTTGGGTCGCTGACTGTTAATATAGGAGAGATGCCACCGATGGCGGCGCGTTCTGCTGTTTCATAGAACAATTCGGCGCTGGCAAGGGTCAGGACGGTGTTTGTCCCACCCAATCCGGCGCTGCCGAAGGAAATGTGCATCGGGCGGTTGGTTTCAATGGCTTCGCCGACGGCCAGCGGCAGCATCCGGTAAGCCGGGATGTCGCGCAGCGCGAACAAATCCCGCCGCCGCCGGATGAACTGTGTCACTATGACACTGGCAACCATCGCCAGCAGGATTATCAGGATGGTCAAAATCTGGATGGTGGTGTCCACTGCTGCCCTCTCCTGAGACGGTTATTCCTCAAGGTACTGTCGCAACTGCTCGATTCCGCCCGGTTGTTCCATCAATCCGGCGATCTCTTCCAGTGTTGAACGCCGTACAAACACTCCCAAAACTGGCTGGGCTGTGTAGAGCAACTGCGCCCCGAACAATCCTAATGGTTCGAACACGTCCAGCGCGATGCTCAAGGCGTGCCCCAGGCCGCGCGCTTTGACCGATTCGACCCATTCGGGGGGTGTGCGTTCGTCCGGTTGAGTACCCATAACGGTCAGTATAACACAGGGCGTATTTGCACGAAACTTGGCAAGTGGGTGACTTTTGGGTTATGGCAAACAGGGTTGAATTTCTTTGGGCAGGCGCATAGGTCTGCCCCTACACCGACGACCTGATAACACTTTCCCGTATAGGTTACATCATTTACAATAGCGCCCCATGACACAGCCGCAAGCCCACCCAATCGTTCGCAAATTGACACCCCCTCAAATTCTCACGTTGGTTATGATTCTGCTGGTGGCGGCTTTCTTGCGCGGTCACGATCTACTGCAAATCGAGCATAATGTTGACCATGCCTATCCGGTGTGGCAGGCGCTCACTACGCTGGAACACGGGGTTTTTCCGCTGGCGGGGCAAGGGACATCGGTACTGTTTGCCAACCCGGCGCTGACAGGCTACCTGTTTCTGCCGCTCATCGCACTGACACGCTCGCCGTTGGGCGCATATATTCTGGTGATCGCCCTGAATACGCTGGCGGTACTGCTGGCGTTTCGGGCTGCTCGGATATTGATGGGCGTTCGTGTCGCGTTGATCGCGGCGGCGCTGCTGGCGGTTAATCCCTGGGTGATTGAATACAGCCGCACCAGTTGGGTACAGAGTTTACTGCCATTTTTTGCGTGTGCGCTGGCATGGCTGCTGTGGCCGGTGCTGTTGGGACGCAGTAAACGTCCCGCCCGCCGCCTGCTGCTGGCTTTGATCGTTCTGACTTTGTACACACAAACCTATCTTCTGGCGTTTCTGTCGCTTGCCCCGGTGGTGCTGCTGTTGCTCATCTTCCGGCGGCGGCTGCCGCGCCGAGCGCTGTTGGTCGGTGGCGCAATCTTCATTATCATCACGCTCATTTATGGGGCGGGGTTATTGGCGCAGGCCGATACCGTTGGGACGCGCCTGAACGAATTTTCCGACAGTCCGCGCCAATTGAGCGCCGAAGCCTGGAATCACGCCGTCCGGCTGGTGAGCGGTCAGGATTATGAAGTCGCGCGCGGGACACAAGCACCGCCCTACGATTCTGCCCGCCGCCACAACCTGACTCTCGTTGCCCATACAGTTATCTATGCCGCCCTGTTGTTCGGTATTGCTCTGGCGCTGGGTTCTATTTTTCAGCGATTCTGTTCTGGCAACGGGTAAACTGGCAACTGGCAGCCATCCTCTTGTTGTGGTTTGGCCTGCCCATCCTGTTGATGTCCTATGTCGGCCAGCCCGTACACCCGTTTTACCAGTTGATCGGCCTTCCTGCTGGACACGTTCTGGCGGCCTGGGGTTTATCAACCGTTTTACCCGCGCGATACAAATGGACGAATGGCGTGCTGGTGGCGATGCTTATTCCATTCATGATCTCTGATGGGTATCAACAGCAGCCGTTATTATGAAGAAACCGCCGCTACTCCCGGCGCGGAATATCTGAGCGCACTGCCGTTGGATTACGGGTTGCGTTTGGGGTGGGGGATTGATGACCATCTGCCGCCCGGTGGAGTGGTCTTTGCTGATACCGACGAATGGATACTGAATAGTTTTGCCGGACGGACGTTTCCGGTTGTCCCGGACATGCGCCTGCCAGATGTACAGATTGTTCCACCGAGCGGCGCGTTAGTCGTGCAGATGAAATCCGGCTCTATCGACGAAGTGCCCTTTGCCCATCGTGTCCAAAACCTGTCCCTGCCGGATGGCTGGAATATTGCCCTTGACCAATACGCTCCGGCTACAATGCCGGAGATCAACCAGCCGCAGCAGGTCGAGAGCCAGCAGGGGAATCGCGTTTCTGGGTTATGACCTGAATCGGGAAGGGCGAGACGGTTCACCTGACGACCTTCTGGCAGGTAGCGGCGCTGCCCGACAACGTGGACGAAACCCTGTTCGCACCCTTCGTTCACATATTTGACTCAGATGGGACGCGGATTCAGATTGTCGATGGACAGCCGATTCCCGGTTATGAATGGGGGATTGGCGATATTCAAATCCACCGCCTGACTTTTGATTTGCCCGACACCGGCGCGCCCTTCAGCTTACAGGTCGGGCAGTATGACAGCATCCACAACCAGAATGTCATTTTCCTGCCGGACTACACGCCTACTATCGAAATCACCAGCGATTTGCAGAATTAGATTGGGTGTAGTTCTATTCTCTGGTCGTTCACCATACAATGCTGGATTTCCTGAAGCTAAATGAAGTATTCAGGCGACCAGGTAGGTTCTGAACCATTCCAGCGCGCGTTTCCAGGCATCTTCGGCGGCATCGGCTTTGTATATATGTGGGCGTGTATCGTTGAAGAAGGCGTGGGGCGCATCTGGATACACCACCAGTTGGTGTGGATGGGGATAATTCGAGTCGGTTAATCCCTGTTCCAATGCCTGCATACCGGACAATACGCCATCCTGATCGCCGACGATGAGGAGCATAGCGGGCTGTGAATGGGCAAACGCAGCAACATCCGGCGGGCTGCCATAAAAGGCCGCCACTGCACCGACATCCGGGTTACGCGCCGCCGTGTGCAGCGCCAGTCCGCCGCCCATACAGAAACCAATCACACCCACTTGCTTGGGCACGACATACGGCTGTGACTTGAGGTAGGCTACCGCGCCGTCAATTTCCTTCATAGCCCGCGCACGATCCATATTCATAGCTTCCTTGCGGGCTTCATCCGGCTCGGCTGTGACCACACCATGATACAGATCAGGCGCAAGGGCGACGAATCCGGCATCGGCAAATCGTTTGGCTATGTCGCGGATATGGCCGTCCAGTCCCCACCATTCCTGAATCACCACGACACCAGGAACAGGTGTATCCCCGTCGGGACGCGCCAGAAAACCCATCCCTTCCTGACCGTTGCTCGGAAAGCGAATGTCCTCTCCCTGCATGATGGAATCCTTCCTTTAGGGTTGAGCGGTGGCCTGTGGATTAAGGAGTACCTGCGCGCCTTCAAAGTCGAAACAAAAGTCCATCCGGTACAGGTTTAAGGCCTGCAAAGCATGTTGTCACGGCCGCCTGTTTTCCTCGTGGCAGTACAGCATCAGGAAGCCGCCGCCGCCCGCCCCGGTGATCTTACCGCCCAACGCGCCGTTTTGTCGCGCGGTTTCATAGGCGGTGTCGATCTGGTCGTTGCTGATGGCGCTGTTCACGCCGCGCTTTTGCAACCAGGATTGGTGCAGCAGATCAGCGAAGTCGTCCAACCGCCCCTCAGTGACGGTTTTCAGCATATCCTGCCCCAGCGCCTTGATGCGGTGCATCCGTTCCAGGGTGGCCGGGTCTTGTTCGCGGCTGGCTTTCGATTGGCTGTTGAGAATTTTCTCGGAATTGCGGGACTTGCCGGTATAAAACAGCATCAAACGGCGCTGTAAACTGTCCAGGATACCCGGCGGTGCGGATACCGGGTTTACCCTCGTGCCTTCCTTTGTGAAAACAATCTGGTTGAGGCCGCCCATGGTCGCCCCATACTCGTCCTGTTTGCCGCTCGGCAACTTCAGTTTATTGATGCCGATGTCGCAGGCCATCTCGGCAATATCAATTTTGGAATAATTCCACCCGAACCACGCCGACAGTCCCGTAATCATGGATACTGCCACCGCCCCGGAACCGCCCAATCCGGTTCCAGGCGGAATTTGCGAGGCGATAAAAACATCCAACCCATCGGTATTGTCGAATTCCCGCAATACGGCTTTCGCTAAACCGAGTTCGCCATCGGTTGTAAATTCTTCACCGGGTTCGCGCCGGTAAAATACACGAAAATCTGACGAAATGATTTGCAGCGCATCGGTTGCGCCGCGCGAGATGAAGGTGTAAATATAGCGATTAATCGCAGTACTCAGTACCGCACCACCAAACTGTGTATAATAGGCGGGTAAGTCAGTTCCACCGCCGCCGAAACTGATGCGAACCGGTGCTCGTGCAATGAGAAGCAAACGTGCCTCCTAAAGAATTGCGTTATGGTTGTGGATATAGCATCTTATTTATAATATGCCGAAAATCAGAATAATGCCTGTAGCCTTCCATAAGTTAACAACCTTTTCACAAAAGCGAATCGGTTTTGCCGGTGATTCATTCCTTAATATTGACCGCATCATGCTATGGAGAAATGTTCTTGAAAGGTTCAATCCGGTATAAACCTCAAGGTCATTATCATCCCTGAGGAAAACGATGTTGCTTTCGAGGCGCTGGTTTCGCCGTATATTTACCCTTGTTCTTGTGCTGGGGCTGTTCGCCGCTGTGACTTATTATATTGTTCAGGATAGTCGGAAAACGCAACGGAGCATTTATCAAGAGCGTTCAACCCTCGCTGTTCAAACGGCGATTGCTGCGCGTCTGTTTGAACTGACCCGCACGGCTGAGGCGAATTTGCCCCAATATCGGCTGGTAAAAGTTGAGGCGGATGAACCTCTGATTGATGTGGCGAATCAATATAATACGACCCTTGAGGTGCTGCGGGTGGCAAACAGCCTGCTGCCAACAGTGGATTTTGGGGATGGGAGTATTATCATTGTGCCGGAAGGTGTCCAAACTTTGGATCCGCCGCGCAGCTTTGCGACTTATACTGTACAACCAGGTGAAACCCTGCAACTACTTGCTGATCGGTTTGAAGTCACTCTGGAACAATTGCAGATTGACAACCCGACCCTTGCCCAAAGACCTCTTGTGCCGGGGGATGTTGTTTTTGTCCCGCACAATCTAAAATAGTTAATACTGGAAGCGAAACTTGAAACCCGGACTCTTCAACCGCATTTCATTCTATTTACTGATACTGTTAGTGTTGATCGCAGCCTGTGATTCGGATATTCCCTCTCCACCTCTTGTCACAGTCGTGGTCACTGTTGTTGATGATACACAGGCGCTCAGTAATGCTGTAACCCAGGCGATTGGTGGCACCGAATTGGCTGCGCTGGCACAAACTGCAACGGTTTTTGCCCAGGGGGGTGTGACTCTCACTCCCTCGTCCACACCCACTGCCAGCCCGACTCCCACACTTGCCCCGACCCGCTTTGTGACAGCCACCCGTACACCGCTCCCCAGCGAAACACCCACCTCGACCTATGTGCCCTTTCTGACCAATACGCCGCCTGCACCCGATACAACCGATTCGACATCATGGGTGCGCGTTCTAAATGGGTGGCGGGGTATTCAGGGGCAGCAGGCGAGTGTGCCGCTCGATATTTATGTGAATGACGAGCGAATCAGCCGCTCACTGAATGTAGGCGAACAAACTCCCTATATTCAGGTGAGTCCGGGGGCGATTCGCATCAACCTGCGGACGGTGGACTCCAATCTCCAGCCGACTCCAGAAGTACCGCTGGTTAGTAATGTGGTCGATATTCCGGTAGGCACAGTGATGAGTTTTCTGGCGGTTGATCTGGGAAACGGGTTAACCCTTATGCCCATCCCAGAAGATATTAGCCCGATCTCGTCCGGTATGGCTCGGTTAACAATTGTTCAGGCCAACGCGGAACTCTTCCCCGTAGACATGCTGCTGTCCAACCTGCGGCGCTCATTGGCTTACAATTTCTCCGTCGGTCAGATTGTTGGCCCAATGGAAGTCCCCGGCAGCACCTACAGTATTGACCTGTACGAAACCGATAACACCAACGATTTAGTTCAAGAATTGACGAATATCGGCCTGGCGGCGCGATTGAATTACATTTTGGTACTTGCACCTTTTCGTGGCGTAGGGCAGGATTTTACCGATACGCTATTGTTTTCGGGCACAACCCGTCTACTCAGTACCGACGTGGCTGCCCGTTTTATTAATGTCGCTACACGCGCAGGTGCATTAACCTTACAGGTGGGTGCGGATACCCTATTCACCGACCTGCCGATTGGCTCAATCTCTGATCCGGTGCCGATTTCCACATTGGGCAGTGACCTCCAAATCACTAATTCGAATGATGAAATCATATCCACTGATGTACTTGGCCCCTGGCAAAGTGATGGAGAGGTCAATGCGGATAAAATTTTCATGTTGAGTGACAATCCAACGATTTCGGGCAATCCGATTGCGATCACTGAAATGTCACAGAATCCACCAACCTCATCCATTAATGCCAGCCTGCGCCTCATCCATGCCCTGCCGGGTGGTATTGCTTTAGGGCTGGAAGTTCGCAGCTTGAATAATTCCGGTGATGGTGCAGACAATCCCTGGATTCCTATCGCACAGGCTAATCTGGGGACAGCCTCCAATTATGTCTCTCGTGCGCCCGATGTGTTTGATGTGCGTGTCGTGCAGGCCGGAACGCGCACCGATATTGCGACCTTACAAAGTGTACAGTTGCTCGCAGGCGGAGTTTATGATTTTGTCGTTTTACCAGGATCAGAAGTCGGTTCGGCGCGTCTGGTACTGATCCAGCCAACGGTGCAAATTGCCACATTAGATAGGGGAGCAGATAATTCGGCATTCGTTGCCGAAGCTGTCCAGGCGACTTTAAGTGCATTGGTTACAGATGTCAGTCCTACACCTACAGGTGTTGGAACGGCCACGCCGACGCTCACGCCGGTTGCGACCAATACACCCCGCCCCACCAACACACCCAGCGTACCACCGCCCGCCCTGTCGGTTAACCCTGCTCCACCGGATGCTACAGGTGGGGTTGTCACGGTCATCGGTCAGAACTTCGCGCCCGGTAAACCGTATTCCGTCCGCGTTGACAACATTACAGTAGACCTTGCCAATGGTGTCGTTGGTAACAATGGGACAATCGGCCAGATCATTACCTTGCCGTCCAGCCTGACCCCAGGCCCGCACACCGTTCGGGTATGTGTGGACTGCCTGACCGCCAATGGACTGAAGCAGGAACAATTCGCGGTGGTGATCTTAGCAGACCCCAGGGCGACACCGACGGCAACCGCCCAATCCTGATATTTTCCGGGTGGAGTCGGATACACCCGGATACGGTTGAGAAAAGATTGTCAGACTACAAAGGGCGACTCTACCGTCGCCTTACGGAAAAACCTTATGTATAAGAAACTGATTGTAATTGCCTCGACCCCAATCCTACTGGTTATCACGCTGTCCCTGCTGGTCATCAGGCCGGCGGCTGCCCAGGTAGATATTGTGCCCACCGTCAATACTGGCGATGTACGGATAGTGAACGGTTTGGTAGGCATCGGGCCAGTAGATGTATATCTGGACAATGAATTGATTGCCTACACGCTGCAACCGGAAAATGCCACTGCTTATTTCCATATTCCTTCCGGTAAACATTCGTTGGCTGTCCGTCCGGTGGCTGCCGACCCTCTGTCTGCACCGATTGCCGATATATTGCTCGATCTTGCGCCAAACCACAGCCGGACAGCAATTGCCTATCAGAAGCAGTTCAGTACCACTGACTTTGAACCGACGATTCAGGAATTCGGGTGCGTTTTTTATTACTGATGATGATCGCAGCGCCATCCAGCTTGGAAATACTCGCTTGACGGCTGTTCATCTGGCTGTCGGCGATCCGGGGAATCTCAGTGTCGGTTATCCGTCGAAAGAAGCGCTGCTCTATCAAATTGGCCTGGAACAGTCATTCGGCACAATTGATATTCCGGCTGATAAGGCCTACTCGCTCAACATCATTGATGAGAGCAGTCCCAATCTCACTATTCTGGATCGTTACGGCGATTACAATTTCTATGCCAACACCCTGTATACGATAGTCATTGTGCCGGACTTGTCACCGATATTGAACAGCGCGGGGGCGATTGCCTATCGGATTGGGCCACTCACCAATAGACCGCGTTTATTTGTGATTAGCGCGCCGATTGATCCACCTGTGGATAATGGGCTGCAACTCCGTATTGTCCATGCCGCCCACAGCACGATGGTACTCGACATCTACATTGATGAACACTTGGTCGCCTCGCGCGTGAATTACAGCCGTGTGACCGAATACCTGGGTCTGGAAAGTTACAGCCATATTGTTTCGATACGCCGTTTCGGCGCATCGCCCACTTCGCCGCCACTTGCCCAGGCGAACTTTACGATCACGCCTCGAAATCAGTCCCAAACGACCTGGACGCTGCTGCTGTTAAACGCGAACGACACTAACGCTGCTGCGCTCGAAGTGGTTCAACCCGGTCAGCAGCAACCCAGTACCATTATCAATACACCGGGCGGTAGAATGCTCATGACCCTGCTACCGGATGACATCTCCCAGACACAGCGGGGATTTGCCCGCGTCCGCTTGATAGACGCTGCCGATGGCGTGCCGTCGCTGCGCCTGTTTACGCCTGCCTATCCTCTGCCGCCGGTTGGATTTGGCCTCGTACCGACTGCAACGCCGACCCCAGAAGCGCCTGTGCCGCCCATCCACTTGATCGACACGGTTTTATTCGGCGCGGAGGCTGGGACTGCCGAAGTACCTGCCGGACTGTATCAACAGTTACGAGTAGTTCCTGGTGGAAGCGATCAAACGATTGTCAACATCCCCAACGTGCAGCTCATTGGGGGCATGGTATACACGTTTATCGTCATGGGTTCACCAATCGGCAACCCCCAGATCAGCGCCGTAACGTTGGAAGATTATGGTGTTGGTGTTCCACTCAATCGCCTGTATCTGGGTGTTATCACTACAACCATTGCCAACATTCGTGTCAATGCCAGCGCCAGTTCGCGGGTAGCTGCCCTACTGCCGAATAATACCGAAGTTGAAGTCCTGGGACGCACCTTTAACGGCGAGTGGGTACGCATTCGTTACACCGATCCAGATACGAACCTGATAGAAGAGGGGTGGATTAGTGGTACGGCCAATATTATGGACGTGACCCGCCTCGGTGTCCCGGTGAATGTTTTGTCACTGCCGATTTACTCGGCTGCTGACCAATCCTCTTAACAAGCAGTCAGCCACACGGGTTACGTCCGGGTTCTCAAAATCGGGACGTAACCTGACGGCATCGTTTCGCATCTCAATATTCGAACAGGTGTTTTATTCACTGGCAGAGTTGAGTTGGGCAAAAATACCGATCTCATTTTGATGTCACTTCCGGTAAGAACTATTCCTTCCAAATCGTCAGGGCAATGTCCATTTGAGCACGCGCATAAAGGAGTAATATGCAGGCAGAAATTCAACATCCACAGACGCCGGGTTATGAGCGACGGTGGATGGGTCTCGTCTTTATCGGAATATCACTCATCGTTATCAGCCTAGATAACACCATTCTCAATATTGCTATCCCGTCTATTTCTCGTACTTTGGGCGCAACTGCCAGTGAACTCCAATGGATTGTAGATGCTTATGTACTGGTGTTTGCCGCACTCCTGCTGACAATGGGCGGCCTGGGAGATCGGTTTGGGCGTAAGAAAGCCTTGCAGGTTGGGCTGGTGCTGTTTGGGCTGGGTTCCCTGGGAGCAGCCTTATCCCCGACTACAGGTGTTCTGATCGCTTCCCGTGCCTTTTTGGGTATCGGCGGCGCGACCATTATGCCCGCCACGCTGTCAATCATCAGCGCCACCTTCCCATCCAACGAGCGTCCACGCGCCATCGCTTACTGGGCGGCTGTGTTTGCTCTGGGTGTCGGCATTGGCCCGTTAATCGGCGGTTGGCTGCTGGAACGCTTCGAGTGGAATTCAGTGTTCTTTGTCAACCTGCCGGTGATTATCGTCGCCTTGATTGGTGGTGCGTTCACCCTGGCGGACTCCAAAGATGAACATGCACCCAAAGCCGATATTCCGGGTGTCATCCTGTCGATTACCGGCCTGTTCACACTCTTGTACGGCATTATTGAGGCGGGGCAGGAGGGTTGGACGAATAGTACCGTTCTCATCTCCTTTGCGATAGCCGCCGTCCTGTTAGGCACGTTCGCCTGGTGGGAAAATCGGAATCCGAATGCTATGCTGCCGATGCGTTTCTTCACCAATATGTCCTTTACCGGGGCGAATACCGCATTGGCCTTTGTGAATTTTAGTCTGTTCGGGTCGGTCTTTTTCCTCAGTCAGTTTTTGCAGACCATACAAGGCTATACCACTTTTGAGGCTGGTGTTTTGGGACTGCCGCTGGCGCTGGTACTCACGGTGGTTGCTTCGCGCTCGTCATTTGTGGCTGAACGCCTGGGGACGAAATATACCGTAGCATTAGGCGTCGGGCTTGCCGGTCTGGGGTTGCTATTCATGGCGACCACCTATCAGGCCGATACCCCATACATTACCATTGCCATTGGTCAGGTCATTCTGGCCGCAGGCATGGGTTTGGCTGTCAGTCCGGCGACCAATTCGATTATGGCATCCGTTCCGATTCGCAAGGCAGGCATTGGCTCGGCCATGAACGATACAACTCGCCAGTTGGGGGGTGCGTTGGGCGTGGCGGTGCTGGGCACGTTCATGAACAACACCTACTTATCGGGGGTTTCTTCACTCAAAAGCATGATGTCCTTGCTGCCGCCCGAAGCCTATGGCTATGTCTCCAGCAGCATTCAGGCTGCCCATATCGTCGCCAACAACCCGGATATGCCAGCCGTGATTGGCAACCGGATTATCGAAGTTTCCAATCAGGCGTTTGTATCCGGCATGGATGACGCCATGTTCATCGGCGCGCTCATCATGTTCGGCGCGGCGGCACTGGCATTGATTTTGCTTCCTGCCCAGGCTCGTCGTTTGGAAGATGACGAAGACGAAACTCGTGCGCCGGAGGTTGTTCCCGTTCCTATACCCTCGAGCGGGGATTAGGTTTACTTCAGCAGAAATCTCTGTAACCGCATAATCATATTGGTTCAAAGGACACGGTGCTGCCGTGTCCTTTTATACCTCCATGTGCTGATCTGTTCGCAGGTCTCCTCAAGCCGCGCTTCACACTCATGTTAGTACGGGGTTGTAAGGAATTATTTACGAAAAATTCACAAACTTGCATATATTCTTCACTCATTTATTCATATATTACAAAAATTACCATTTAATCTCCGTTTTATGAGGTGCAGCTTTTTGGGAAGTTGTAAGGTCGTTCCATTACATTGACGGTAATCCAACCAATGAGGATTTTTATGGATATTCGTCACTACTTCAGCACTGTACAGGACTTATTAGATCATATCCCCTTTGAAGCTGTCGATTCAGTTGTTGATGCGCTCATGACTGCCAACCATGCCGGACAAACCATTTACATCTGCGGCAATGGTGGCAGTGCGGCCACTGCGACCCATTTCGGTTGCGATCTTGCCAAGCGTCCAATCGTTGCCGGACAACCTCGCTTCCGTGTTATGGCGTTGACGGATAACAATGCCCTCATGACAGCCATCAGCAATGATATTAATTATGAGGCTGTTTTTGCCGAGCAGTTGCTCCCGCTGGTGCGTCCAGATGATGTTGTCATCGGCATTAGCGGCAGTGGTAACAGCCCGAATGTCTTGAATGCCATGAAAGTCGCGCGGGAAGCCGGGGCAGTGACGGTGGGCTTTTGCGGCTATGACGGCGGCAAGTTGAAAGTTGTGGTCGATCTTCCTGTCCACGTACCGAGCTTCAATATGGCGATGGTCGAGGACGTTCATCTGATGCTGGAACATGCTATCTGTGAACGGCTTCTGGCGCTCAATCAGATGGAGAGTCAACTCGTGCCATCCAACGGAATGAATAGGACTTAAATGATGTCAACAGGCGCGATTTTCCTGGATCGTGACGGTGTGATTAACGAAAACCGGAGTGACCACGTTAAAAGCTGGGATGAGTTTGAGTTCATTCCAGGCACTTTGGAAAGTATCCGGATTCTGACTGAAACTGGTTTGCCGATTTTTGTCGTGACCAATCAGGCGATTGTTAATCGCGGCATTGTCAGCGTCGAAGGGCTGAGTGAGATACACAGCCAGATGAGCGCGGCAGTCGATATGGCGGGTGGGCACATTACTCATGTGTACCATTGCCCCCATGATAATCACGAAGAATGTGATTGCCGTAAGCCGAAACCCGGAATGCTGCTGAATGCCGCCCGCGACTACGATATTGATCTCAAGCAGAGTTTCCTGGTCGGGGATGCCTGGACGGATGTGGCGGCGGGTGTCGCAGTCGGCGCGCACAGCATTCTCCTGATGACCGGACGTGGACGCTGGAACTTCGTCAATAGCTGGAATCGCTTCGGCTTCGATTTTGCCGCAGCCTGTGATCTGGCCGATGCCACGTTCATGATTAAAGAATCGCTGCGTGGCAACGCCATGACCAGCACTGCCCGCCTGCGGGATGCTTTCCACAGGGCACTTCGCCCGGAAGAATCGCTGGTACTCTAAGCCTTTTCAGTCCTTTTGTCTGGAAACCACACCCTCCTCACCCGCTTGAGGAGGGCATCGGCCTCGTCTGAATTAAGAAACACACCGAAAATTCGTTTTTTATTCACGACCTAACAAACCTTACGCCTTTATAATCACACCTAAGGAAGAGAGCGGTTTTTGAAAATGGGCATGATTGACGAACTCAATTATTATCTCAAAAGCCAGTCCACCAGCCTGCCGCGTTATATCTACGAACAAACGTTGATGACGCTTCTGGGTGGTCTGCCCAGTCTGATTGGGGTTGGCCTGCGAGGGATGGCTTATAAAACCATCCTCAAGGCCGAAGGTCTGCCTATTATCGAACACAACGTTCGTCTTCTGTGTCCGGCGAACATCCGCTTGGGCGCGAAGGTTTATCTGGACAGTCAGGTTTACCTGCACGCGCTGCCTGCCGGGATCACTATCGGCGAAGGCACGAGCCTGATGTACGGCACAACTTTTCACGTTTTTAACTACCGCGACCTGCCGCACGCAGGCATATTCGTCGGCAAGAACTGTTTCTTTGGCGAATACACCTCCATTCGCGGACAGGGTGGTGTCCACATTGGCGACGGTGTTTACACTGGCACTCAGGTGAACATCGCCGCTGTCAACCATGTTTTCACCGACCCCGATTTATATATCAAAGATCAGGGGATTACCGCCGAAGGCATCACAATCGAAGATGATGTCTGGCTCGGTTCGAGTGTCACAGTGGTCGATGGTATCACCATCGGCAAGGGCAGTGTCGTCGGCGCAGGAGCAGTGGTAACCAAGAGCCTGCCACCCTACAGTGTTGCTGTTGGTGTCCCCGCCAGGGCCGTCAGCAGCCGCCGCGAGGCCGCTGCCGTCAAAAAGCAAGTCGCTTCTCAGGTACACTTCGGTGCGCTGGAGTCGATGCGCTCCTAAATTTGCTAATTTCCCTCCTCTCCTTTTCAAGCCGCCCCCTAATTTGGCAGGGGGCGGCTGAGGGAGTGGTAATCCCCTCACTGATGGTCAAAATCCTAACACTTACAACCCGATATTCCGCTTACCATTAGATTGCTACACCACCCTGCAAAACTCATAATGGCGAGGCAAGCCACCGGGCTTGATGCACGCATGGGACCAATGGAAATGAACAATCTCCGGCTGAATATCACTACCTATCTGAACCGGGTTCCGCGCTGGTTACTGGTCGTCCTGGTCAGTCTGTTTCCCGCAGTCGCTACGCTGCTGTTGTTGGGGTTCTTACAGGCCGATTTGAGGCAATTCTTGCCGTTAGGTTGGAATGACCAGACCTGGATGTGGCATCAAGTATTGACCTTTCGTGACCTGGGGTTCAACGGCGGCTATTATGTGGTGAACGAAATGCCTGCTGCGGCGCAGTTTTCCCACTTTAGTTCCTGGGGGCCGGTCTTTCCAATGATGTTGGGTACGCTGTCCAGGCTGACAGGTTGGGAGCCGTACACCGGGATTCTCATCAATATCGTCCTGTTAACGCTGACGATTGGGGTGTTCCTCACACGGATGCCGTTTGACCGTACTCAGATCGTATTGACCGGGCTGGTTTTGCTCACACTCACGCCGGTTCTGATGTACGTCCTCACCATTTCTCAGGAGAGTTTCCACCAATCGGCGGCCTTTGTCGTGGCCGCGCTGTTTTATGTGTTACTGACGAAGCAAAATGTGCCTCGCTATGTCCGATGGGGGTTTTTGCTATTCCTGCTATTCCTTACAATCCTTCGTCTATCCTGGGTCATTTTCCTTGTCCCTTTATTTATCATCGGGACATTTCGCCCAGGGAAACGCGGCGTGGTGCTGGCGCTCGTTTTATCCGGGTTGATCGCCATACCTGTTTATATATTCATCGGTTACATCAGTGCGCCCGGTGGCAATTTTCTGTTCACCATTCTGCGCACGCTGTCGACCAATCCCCTGGGGGCGATAGGGAATCTTCTACTTTTGACGGTAGATAACATTTATCACTTCCTGCTTCCGCTCAACGGTTTCACCAACGACTTTGTGCAGGCGGTTCAGTTTGTGTTGCTGATGGTCATTCTGGCGATATTGGGATTGCAGTACTTTCGCGCGCCGAAGCGGTCATCTGCCACACAATTTGGGGCGGACAGCCGTTTTAATCTTTATAACCTGGTTATCATCTTCATCCTGGCACTCTTTTTTTACCGCTGGAATGGCTTTTACCGGATTTTTGGTGTTCATCTGCTGGTGACGTTGTTATTGCTGATCGGCTTCAAACACTACCAAATAGTAGGGGCATTCGTCATTGTCGGCCTCATTGGGATGCCAGTATTTCTCTATAATTATCAGCGCCAGTACACCAGCCTTTTCCATCAGGATCGGGCGGCCTTGCAACTGGAAACCATGCGCGCGACCTTTGAGCAGGATATGGTTTACCAGCCGGAGACAACCAATGCCTGGTGCAATACGGTACTTGTTCCCACGCAATTCCTGGACTATCACGTCATGGCTGTTCCCGCCAGGATAGGTATTTCTTTTTTGTGGTTCGGGGACGTGAATTTTCCGCTCAAATCGCGCTACCTGCTGTTTGATGATGTAACTTACCAGGACTTGAAAGATCGTTTGCATGTCGAATCATTGGCATCTGTCCCGGAGGGGACACTTTATCGCAATCTCGATTCCAATTGTGCTGATGGATAACGATGCTGTACGAGAAGATGGCGCAGAACTATCGTCATCTTCTCGCTTACCTTTTCGATTCGCATTGACGCGGCTGGCAGGAATATACACCGTCAGCGACCTATCATGAATTAGCCACCACACCCAGAGTCCCCTGATAGGCAGTACGAATAAAATAGATACAGCCTAAAAATATTCCGTTTAGGAAGTCGTTAGGTCGAGTATGTCAAATTGTATGCATTCACCGAACGAGAGAGGGTAAGACTTGCGATGAACGTTTTGTCCGTAGTGATCCCGGCTTATAACGAAGAAGACAGCGTTGGACCGTGCATTGATCGTGTGTTGGCGGTAGAACCGGAACTTCAGAAGCTCGGACTGGACGGTCTGGAATTAATCATCGTCGATGATTGCTCCAAAGATCGCACAGCCGAAATCGTCAAACAATATATTGATCGAGGCGTTGTCCTCATCCAGCACAAGGTCAATCGCAATTACGGCGGCGCGCTCAAAACCGGCTTCCGTCTATGCGAAGGGCAATTATCTGGCGTTTATGGATGCTGACGGAACCTACCCGCCGGAATATTATCCCAACATGGTCCAGGCGATGCTGGAGCAAAGAGCCGATCTGGTGATTGGTTCGCGTATGGCAGGTGTCGAAAGCGATATGCCGCTGACCCGCCGCATTGGCAATACCCTGTTTGCCGGGTTGGTGACCATGATCGGCAATGTCCGCATCACCGACAGCGCCAGCGGTCAGCGTATCCTGCAAGCCGCGATGTGCTGGAAAAGCTCTATCCGCTGCCGGACGGGCTGAATTTTACCCCGGTGATGAGTACCCGTGCGCTGCATGAAGACATTAAGATGATCGAAGTGCCCATCCGCTACGAAGAACGTGCTGGCGAAAGCAAACTGAGCGTTATCCGCGACGGTTTGCGTTTTCTGTTCACCATTCTCGGTACAGCCGCCACCTACAATCCGGTGCGCTTGCTAGGGGCGCTGTCGCTGATTAGCTGATCGTGTTGGCGCTGCTCGCTGCTGGCTCCCTGGCTGTCTGCCGTGACCAGTGGGGTACAGGATCGTAGTGGTTTTGCCGGACTGCTGTTTGTTGCCATGACCCTCGGTATTGTCGCTATCAATTTATTCAGTATTGGCACGGTCTTCAATTATATTGTTGGCCTGTTCCACCGCCGTCCTATCCGTCAGGGATTGTTTGGACGTCCGATGTTTCATCAAGCCGCTTGAACATGAGATTTGGCACCATCGGCATCGGTTTGCTGGTGGTGGGTGTGGTGCTCTTTGTGCTGCGCTGCGGTGGCCGACAGTGCCCAGCCATCCTGGTTTCTGCTCGTTCCAAGCGCGATGTTTGTGATGTCTGGTGTCCAACTGTGTACCAGTTGGATGTTGGTGAAACTACTCTGCCGATCTCAGCAAGCGCGATCTGCAAGTCGAGTCGGACATGGGATTGAATACTGATGCGGTTGAGAAGCAGTGTGATTATCCGCCGTACCACCGAAATGAAAAAAGTAGGCACTGGCGAAATAACCAGGTGTCAGTGTGCCCGCTGCCCAGAGTTAGGCCGAGTAGTTCAACACAAAAATACAAGGATGCTCAGGGCATAAACGATCCGAGGCGATGAGATAGCGAGACGAATGATGAAGAAGTACGAAGAATACCGCGCCGATTATCCCAAAGATGATGCGCCCTATGTCGGTGGCGAAATCGCCGGACGTAAGGATTTACCCGATAACCTGCGTGAAAATCTGGGTACACGCCGCGTGCCCAAGCTGTCCAACGTGCGCTTCCCGGATGCTGACCCGATTGTCGCCAAATTCACTGAGGAATATCGCCAGCATGGTGTCGATATTCTGTTGGTGAACCCGCCAGCCCCGGATGGTGGCATCTGGATTCGCAGCCAGCATCGTGTGGGTCGCCGCAGCCGCGAAAATATGATCTGGGGGCAGGTGTCGCTGGCACAACTCGCCGCCGTCATGCACCCCGATTACAACGTCGCCATTATCGACGCCATTGCCGAGCGTATGACCTGGCCGGATTTCGAGAAGCAAACTGCGCGAATACAAGCCGCAATTACTATGTCACCCAGATGACCGCGCCCACGCTGACCAATGATAACTATGGCTGCTTCCTGGCGAAATCTGATCGGCGCGATCACCATGGCCTTTGGGACGCATGTCACCCCACTGGCGATTGAAACCATGCGCCCGCACCCGTCGCTGGACTACTGCCTGCGCGGTGAGCCGGAAATGACCTTGCGCGAAGTGGTGGATACCATCGAGCGGACGCACCGAGTTCAGCCCGGAAATCCTGAACCTGTATAAGACCACCGACCCCGAATGGGAGCCGAAAGTTGCCGAACGCCTGCCCAACAGCGACCAGTACGATATGTCGCATGTAAAGGGTTTGGTCTGGCGGCGCGGCGGTGAAATCCTCCGCAACCCGGATCGCAACTTCATCCCCAATCTGGATGATCTGCCGCTGCCGATGCATCACCTGCTGCCGTTGGACAAGTATCGCACCCCGGTCATCAAGGGTTCGTACCAGTTCATCGTCACCAGCCGGGGCTGCACCGCCGGATGTATGTACTGCATCAAGCATGTCAGTTATCAGGCCGGTTTCCGCCTCCGCAGCCCGGAAAACGTGTTTGCCGAGATCAAGATGCTCTACGACCTGGGTGTTCATACCATCCACATGTATGCCGACCTGTTCACCGCCAACCGCGATCAGGTCATGGGCATCTGCAAGCTGATTATCGACAGTGGTCTGAAAATCGGCTTCACCTGCAACAGCCGTGTCGATTATGTGGACGAGGAAATGTTGCAGATGATGGCGAAGGCTGGCTGCACTGTCATCTCCTGGGGTATCGAAAGCGCCAGTGAGGAAATTCTGAAGAAAGCGCGTAAAGGCACAACCGCTGAACGCGCCAGCCAGAGTGTCGAACTGGTCGCACGAAGCCGGTATCCGCAACCTGGGTTATTTCATCGTCGGCTTGCCCGGTGAAACCAGGAAACTATTCAGGAAACCATCGACTTCAGCAAGACAGCTGCCGCTTGATCTGGCGATCTTCCACATCGCCGCGCCCTATCCTGGCACACCGTTCTTCTTCAGGTCATGGAGAACAACTGGTTCAAGCCCGGTACGCGCTGGGAGCAGGTGGATATGGATCGCTCGACAGTGCTGCAATATAGCAACCTCAGCGCCGAGGACCTCGAAACGGAAGCCCGCCGTGCCATGCGCGAGTGGATGTTCCGTCCCGGCCCCGTCATCACCTTCCTGAAATCGCTGACGCCACCTCGGCGCGCTGCGTTCGGCTTTCAATGTCGGTATGCAGCAGTTGAAGTGGACACTGTTCCCCGAAACCGCCCACTGAGTTTGATCACAGTATGAATAAGAAACGCGAGGTTGATCCCTCGCGTTTTTTGTTAACATCCCTAGAGCTTACAGCGCCCTCATGCGATTGCCTCTGGCGTTATGTTCGACTTCCGCCAGTCCGAGTCTTTCCAGCAGGGGCGGGATGTACATGCCGAACCGTCCCCGCAGTCCCTTTTTCAGCCCATACCAGCCGCCAACCGGATTATCCGGTGAGCGTCCCCAGGCTTCCACCGTGCCTTCTTTGGCGGGTTTCTGCTCGTCGGCGCTGCCCAGTTCCATCCAATCGCCGTGTGCCTTCAACATCGTGTGCAGATCGTCGATGCAGCGTAAGTCGTACATCAGCACCGTCTTGCCGACGGTACACACCAGCACGGGCGGATCATGAGCTTCATCCCGGTACAGGGTGTATTCCGACGTGCCGGGAGGTGTTTTGAGCACCCAGGGATTTTCTTTCGTGCCGTCAGCTTTGGATTGATCGTTTGCCATATTTCCTTATGAACCTCGCTTTTCGCTAAATGATCTGGACACAGTTATGAATTTAGAGTTCGGCTCATTCCCTTTCTACAGGGTATCCGGCGATGCCGTGTTATGGATGGTTGCAGGAAAAGATTTCATCCATTATGCTCCTCACTGTAAAAATTGTTTCCAGTTAATGTGACGAGGAATCGACCCAAAAGGGTTCGGTGTAACACAAATGACTTTGAAATCAGGTTCATAGTAGGGTGGAAAATTGGTTGATACTACAGAAAAATCCGTTTCGCCACACTTGACTGGACTGGATCAGGAAGCCTTCGGTATCCTGGCCGATCCCTTCCGGCGCGAGTTGGGAGCGCACTGCTATCGCATGATGGGGACGGTGCAGGACGCCGAGGACATGGTGCAGGAAACTTTTCTGCGGGCGTGGCGGCGGCGTGAAACTTACGAGGGTCGTGCTTCGTTCCGCGCCTGGTTATACAAAATCGCCACCAATGCCTGTCTGGATGCCCTCCGCCAGCGCCCCCGGCGGGCTGTACCGCGCACACGCCAGCCCGCATCCGACTCGGCTGAACCGATGTTGCCCTCCCTGATGGAACCCATCTGGCTGGAACCTTATCCCGATGATTGGCTCGTGGTCGGTGACGACAGTCCAGAGGATTACATCTCATCACGGGAGGATATTGCGCTAGCCTTTATCGCGGCTTTGCATCTGCTCCCAGCCCGACAGCGTGCCGTACTCATTTTGCGCGATGTGCTGGACTGGCAGGCCAGTGAGGTGGCGGATTTGCTGGATACATCTGTTTCGGCGGTCAAAAGTGCGCTGCATCGCGCCCGTTCGACACTGGCAGCCAATCAGGTGATGCCCGATTCGGACGAAGTTGCTTATCCGTTGGACGAAAGGACACAGACACAGCTTGACCAGTATGTCCGCGCCTGGGAAAACGGGGATGTCGATGCCCTGTTACACCTGCTCACGTCCGACGCGGCTTTCAGTATGCCGCCCACACCCTCCTGGTATCGTGGTCGGGATGAGGTTGGCGACCTGGTCGCCAAAACCATCTTCAGTGGCGATGCTGTCGGGCGCTGGTCTTTGCTGCCCACCCGCGCCAATCGCCAGATCGCCTTTGGCCTGTATCGTCAGTCCGACGATCCGGCTGTTTATGCCGCTTACGGGGTGCAAGTGTTGACCTTCTCCGCTGGCCTGATCGCCGACATCACCACTTTCCGCACACCCGCCCTCGTCCCCTATTTCAACCTGCCGACCACCATATAGACACTATTTCGTAAATCAAAAACACCCCTGCACGGTTGCAAGGGTGATTCCATTCTGCTTATGCTTTTTGTGGACTAGCCGATGGCTTCCGCCAGGTCTTCGTCCTCATCCTCATCGTCCATCGAGAACGGACTGGTGGATTTTGTTTCTGTCACACTGAATACCTTCGTCACCGGAACCGGCGTGCTGTTGGTTGGCAAATCGTCGTCCAGTTCGATCACGCCGCGCTGTACGCACAAATCCAGCCCCAGCTTGAACTCCGCATCCGACAGTCCCAGTGCCTTTTGCACGTCCTTCGGATCGTCTGCATACTGCCCAGGCACATTTTTCATATACTGGCAAATCAACTTGGCATAATATTTGGCCGGTTGAAGCGGTTGAGTCATTCAGTACCTCGGCGGACAATCGCCTTTATTTGACCTTGAAGTGAATCATATCCGATGGTGCAGTAATTTGGAATAAAGACTTTATGCTTTCGTCATTTTTTCACAACTCTCTCACAATTTTTGTGAAAATGTAATCCCCAATTACGCTCCACAATCCATGCATTCCAGGTGCAGCCCTGCCAGTTTGCCCCATGCCGATTCCGGCGCGCCCTCATAGATGGCGATGTATTCTGCCAGCGCCTCGTCGGGTCGGTTCAGGGCTTCCAGTGTCAATGCCCGATAATAATGTAGCTCTGAAATTTCATCAGGATTGGTATCTGGAGAGATGTTTGCGAGAAGGCTATTAATCATCATCAGTTCGTCCTCATCAAATAGTCCTTGCTTGGCATTCCCGCTTACCAATTCAACGGAATAAGGATTTGTGGCGTGTTGGTTATGCTTGTGTCTGATGAACTTTCTGACGGTGCAATAAAACGTTTCTCCTCACTGTCCCACAATAGACTCGTCAGGGTGAGTGGGTAATCACTGTAATCATCCGTCTGTATTCCGTACCAGACGTGTAATT
The DNA here is from genome assembly GCA_963752305.1 of uncultured Chloroflexia bacterium. GTDB lineage: Bacteria > Chloroflexota > Anaerolineae > Aggregatilineales > Phototrophicaceae > CFX2. Next base: position 2,940,316 of record CAVVXQ010000009.1, on the reverse strand, counting down.
CTCCTGAGCCTTCGCCATACGGGAATAAATCGGCAAATGTAATGGACTGACAGATAGCATCTAATTGTGTCTGAACAAGTTCCTTATCCCGTAACTGCCAGATTTCAAATCGACCATCGTCGGGAATGTTCATAAAGTTATTTTCTTCATCAGCACAGCGTCCTTGTGGGCCACCTCCTCCAACCATGTAATACCAGCGTTCTGTTAGCGGAGTTTGACCGTCAAAGTACAGTCGTAAAAGTGCCGTTCCAGTATCATCTGGTAATTCCCATGCTGTTAACTGAGTGTAATCATCCGGGTAATCAACGAATGGTCGTGAGATGTGATAGTTCGTTTGACCCGACAGAAAAAACATGGGGGGAATCCATTTAGCGGAGAACCAGATGAGCCAATCATCAATTCCATCGCTATTGAGATCAGCGTGGAAAGATTTATCGATTGTAGCTCCGCTTGCATTCAATATCTCTATAGGTGATGAACTTATATTAAATGGTTGCGATTGAAGGATTTCGTCTATCAGTTGGTTAATTTCGCACCCAGCTAACTCTGGATCGGCTGAGGGATAGCCAGCTCCGATACCTGAAACTGGATCATTTACGATTAACCCCAACCACGCATTGTAGCTGTCAAAATAACGGTGATATTCGGTAGAGGTCACATCATACATTGCAAGGCACAAATCGAAGCTGTTTTGTTCTTGATATGCTTCCTGTGCTCGCGTGATTAGATTTCCCATAAACATGTCATCGCTTGGCGGTTGGATGGAGTTTAGTATTCGGGTTGCGTATTCGGGATGCCCCGTGAGGCTGTAGGCGAGGGCTAACCGAACCGAGGCATATGCCGCGAACCGCCGGTTGGATTCCGCTTCATAAGAGCTAATGTCTGCAAAATCCTGTTCTGAAAATTGTTCCAAACTTCGCTCAAAGAAGGAAATTGCGGCCACATAATCATGTTGCCACATGGCCGCCTGTGCCTGCCTGAGTGAGCACCCGGCGGAATCCTCATACTGCCATTCCTGATGCTCTAATTGATACAAATGGACATGCTCATCCCATTTGAACACCCGTGTCTCCTGTCCATTGCATCCCCAATTATCGGTGTGTTGTTGGTTAATGAGAATTTCGAGTGATGGATCGTCATCTACATTTTCGATACGAACATCGACGCCGAATGGAAACAGGGGTGATCCGCCGCCACCTGCTGGGGAACTGTAGTCTAGCTCTTTGTCATGATCTGCATAAGACTCATATTGTGGCGCAAGATCAATCAGTTTGTTGTCTTGCCATTGCAGAATATAAAGCCATCCATGATCTTCTTGCCCGCCACCTACGCCACCTAACGCAATGACCCATTCGGGAATGCTGTCGTTATTGATGTCGCTGAATATTAACTCTTGGGAAAAACCACTATGCTCATCCCAATACATAAAGCAGCACCCAAACCAGGGAAGAGGCGAATCAACAACGGTATAATTTTCCACACTTCCGGCTAGAATGATGTCTTGTGTGAAATCTGGACTTTGAACACGTAACAACCATTCGTCATATCCGTCATTGTTATAATCACGAGAAATAATTGTGATTTCGAACCCCAGGAAGTTTAGTTGGTGTGTTTCCGATAAATCAATTCCATATTGGTTAATCCACGCCAGGAGAATTGCATGTACCCAACTGTCCCTGTCATACCAATAGTCGTTATTTTCACGAAAACTCAGATATGCTCCATATAGTAGATCAACATCCTCATTTCTAAACTGAGGATATTTACTGTAGATTTCAGCAGTCATTGCATCAAACAATGGAAAGTTAAAATGACTGTACTCTGACCGATATGTTTCATTGCCTATTTTCATGATCGTTGGCACAGCCGCTAGATATTCCTTCGCTGTTGGTTCGCGCAGGCGGTATGCGTATGTCTCCTGCGCTTGGACGCCTATTCTTACGAACGCGAATATTGCTAGCATCACCACCAGGCGCGTTTTCATCGCTGCCTCCTCTCGACCCGTTTACGCCCTGAATCCTATTATCCGCGAATTCTGGCGTCCCCACCCGTTCGGTTAATATTCTATAACTTGACTTCGAAGAACTTTTGTTCTATGATAGAGGGTTGAGGTTATATGCTGCGCAGTCTGTAGGTCAGGTGAATGATGTCATTTCAAGCTTATTTGGATAATGTCAAAGCAAAAACGGGCAAAACACCAGAAGATTTTATTAAACTGGCTGCCGAAAAAGGGCTGACCAAACATGGCGAATTGGTCGCATGGCTCAAGTCCGATTTTGGCCTGGGTCACGGTCATGCCAACGCCATCACTCGTGTCATTCTGAGTGCCGATGCTCCAACAGTGAGTCTGGACGAACAGATAGATAAACTGTTTTCCGGCGGCAAGGCGGTTTGGCGTAAGCCTTATGATGCCCTGCTGAAACAGATGAAGCAGTTTGGGTCGGATGTGAATGTCGCCTCCACCAAAAGTTATATCAGCCTCCTGCGTGGGGATAAGAAATTTGCCGTTGTCGCCGTGACATCCGATAGGCTGGATATTGGCATCAAGCGCAAAGGGACGCCCCCGACTGACCGTTTCGAGGACTCTGGAACCTGGAATGCGATGGTGACGCACCGTGTCCGCATCGACGATCCCAAACAGATTGACGCCGAACTTTTGTTGTGGTTGCGGTCAGCCTACGACAGCGCTGGATAGACTGGCGATTGAACATGAACACCGACATTATTCCTCCGCAGCCGCACAATCTGCACATTGCGCACCTGTGCATTTGCAGAATTTGCAGCATGTTGTGCGAGTATTACGGGGATGACGAAATTTGCGAAACGGTATTTTTGCGACGTTCTGACTTGAAGTACTTTGCCGCCCATTTCGCCCTTTTCGGTGGCAGCTTCCTTTCGTTCTCACTAGGTACTGTGTACTTTGTTCTCTGCATTTTCTTTTCTCAGCACTCAGCACTTTTTTTGACTCCCTGTGTCACTGTGACATTGACGCCATTTGTGACATTTCCTCTCAATGTGGAGTCATACTGTGACAAATCCCTGCCAATCGTGACATACAGCCATAACAGACGAATAGAGGTTAATAATGATTCGCAAAGTCAACGCAGCCGTGTTGTTCGTAGAAGACGTAGAAGGATGTACACAGTTTTACCGGGACATCCTGGGTTTCGAGCAGACTTTCAGTGACTTGGTTTCCACCGCTTTTCGGCTGCAAGATCAGGACTTTGTGGTGCTGAAACTTTCCGCTGCTGCCGATATGGTGGGTGAGGAGGCGCTTGGGCTGAACCAGGGGGCAGGTCGCCGGACACTGCTGTGTGCTGATGCCGGTGATATAGACGCCCTATACGAGTTGCTGACTGCGAAGGGACTCTACCTTCCTCAAACCCCCGGTTGACAAGCCCTGGGGACGTCGTACCGCCTACTTTGCCGATCCCGAAGGCAACCTCTGGGAACTCTACCAGATGCTGCCGGACTAATTCCTCTGTAACCATGTGATCTGTCGAGAGGTGGCCTTCTATCACAAAACGGAATGCTGTTTGCAGCGCTCCGTCTTTATCAAATCTTTTGCGTCGAATGTTTATTCAGTATTTTCTCTACGTCAGCGGAACCATGTGGATGATGGTCACGCCTTCGCCGCCTTCCTTCGCCTCCGCCCGTGTCACTTTGGACACCAGTGGATGCCCGGTCACGCGCTCCTGCACCGCCTTACGTAACGCGCCCGTCCCCTTGCCGTGAATAATTCGGGCGAACGGTAGGCCGGACATATAAGCCGCGTCGATATAGGTTTCCAGCCGCTTGAGCGCCTCGTCCACTCGTTCCCCACGCAGGTCGAGTTCCAGTCCCGGTGACTGGCCTTTAGGCGCAATCGGGTCGGGTGACTTTTCGTAGGTGCGTTTGTGACCGCGCTTAATCTCCCGTTTTTCGCTGCGGGTTCGCTGGCTCACTTCATCCAGTCCCGCCCGCACCTTCAGCGTCCCGACCTGTACCACCACCCCATCCTTGTCCATCTCGCTGATGGTTCCCTCGGCATTCAGTTTCGCCAGCCAAACGGTATCCCCCAGATGTGGCGTCCAGTCGGTGCTGACAATCTGTTCACCTTCATTCTGGACAGGTTCTTTCGCCTCGGCAGCCATACGCGCGGCTTCATCCTGTACCGCCCGCAGATTGTCCAGTGGTAGCGATGCGGTACGCATGTCGTTCCGCAGCCGCTTGATCTCCTTCTGGAAGTCCTGAATTTCCGCCTCCGCCTGACGCCGCGCCGACGCCACGATGTCTCGGCGTTCGTCTTCAATCTTATCCAACCGGGCTTGCAGTTCCGCCTGTTCTTCTTCCAGTTCTTCGCGTACTACTGTAATCGCCAGATGATTTTTACGGATGTCCTCGCGCGTTCGTTGGATTTCGTCCAGCAGATCGTCGGCCACCAGTTCTTCCGTCGCCACCATGCTTCGAGCATTGTCGATAATCGACTCGTCCAGCCCCAGTCGCGTGGCAATCGACAGTGCATTGGAGCGCCCCGGCAGGCCAATGATGAGTCGGTAGGTTGGCCGCAGGGTCGCTAGGTCGAATTCCACGCTGGCGTTCCGTACCCCCGGCGTCTCCACGCTGTAAATCTTCAATTCCGGGTGATGAGTGGTCACGATGGTTGTTACCCGGCGGTTCACCAGATGCGTCAGGATCGCCCGCGCCAGCGCCGAGCCTTCTGCCGGGTCTGTCCCCGCGCCTAACTCGTCCAGCATCACCAATGACCTGTCATCGCACTCCCGCAAAATCGAGATCGTGTTGGTCATGTGGGACGAAAAGGTACTCAGCGATTGTTCGATGCTCTGCTCATCGCCGATGTCGGCGTAGATGCCGCTGAACACACTCAGTTTGGCATCCTCAACCGGCAGTTGCAGGCCGCACTGCGCCATCAGGGTCATCAGGCCGATGGTCTTGAGTGAAACGGTTTTGCCACCCGTGTTCGGCCCAGTCACAACCAGTACATAGGTGCTGTCGTCCAGTTCGACATCAATCGGTACAACCTCTCCCGTCAGCAGGGGATGCCGCGCGCCTTGCAGATAGATGGTGCTGCCGGGATGATTCGGGTTGTTCGGGCGGGACTTAAAGGGGAGTAAAATCGGTTCGCTGGCGTTCAACTGTTCACTATAACGGGCTTTAGCGAACACCAGATCGAGGTAGGCCAGCACTTCCACCGTCCGCACAATCTGTTCCGAGTTTTCGCCCACTTCGGCTGTCAGGGCTTGCAAGATGCGCCAGATTTCTTTTTCCTCGGCCAGTTGAAGTTCGCGCCAGGTATTGTTCAATTCCACCGTCGCCAGTGGTTCGATGAACAGTGTCGCGCCGGATGAGCTTGTATCATGTACCACACCCGGTATGCGTCCCTTGAACTCCGCCTTGATGGGAATCACGTAGCGCCCGTTGCGGGTGGTTATCAGGGATTCTTGTAGGAATTGGGCGTTGGTGCTGGAACTGATGAGACGGGCGAGGCGGGTTTGCAGCTTATCGTAAGCGACCTTTAAATCACGACGGATGAGGGCAAGATGTGGGCTGGCGCTGTCCAATACCTCGCCCTTATCATTCAGCACCCGCGCGATGGACTCCTGCAAGCCGTTGCATTCCTCGGCTTCGTTGGCGATGTCCGCCAGCAGGGGATAAGTCCCTTTCATCCGTCCGAGAGTCCGCTTGATGGTGGTCGCCCGCCGCAGCGTGTATCGGATGTCCAGCATCGTCTGCGCTTCGATCAACACGCCGCGCGTGGCGCTGATGGCCGGATCGCGTACATCCCGCGCACCACCCAACGTCACATTCACCTGATTGTCGAACAGGGTTCGGGCTTCTGCCGTTTCCTTCTGCCACATCTGTGCCTCTTGCAGATCGCCAGTCGGGTGCAGTTCCAGGGCAAGCTGCGCCCCAGCGGAAAAGGTCGTTTGCCGCGCCAGTTGTTCCAGTATTTTAGGCAGCTCTAACGTCTGCGTAGTTTTCTCGCTAATCATAGAAATAGTGCCATTTTCCAGTTAGAAATGTTCAGGATGTGAGTATAGTGGACAGGGGAGGGAAAATCAATCGGCAGGTTGGGGAGGGGTCAGGAGGGGTTCCACATTGTCGGGCGAGTCCCTCCATTGACATTTGCTATCCAGATCGTTCAAGACTAATGCAGGTGTGTAGTGGTGCGCGTCAGGCGAAGACCGATTCGCGGACAACGGGCATTCTCAGGCGGAACGTACTGCCCTTGCCGGGGACGCTTTCGACCTCGACACTGCCATTCTGCAGTTGCACATTTTTGTGTACCATCGCCAAACCCAGACCAGGGCCGCTGCTGGATAACCGTGACCTTTTGGCCTTGTAAAACCGCTCAAAGATGTGCTCTAGATCGTGACTGTCGATGCCAATCCCGGTATCCTGCACTGAAATGGTGATGTCGTTTTCTGTCTGGGCGGTGGAAACCGTGATCGTACCGCCCTCTGGCGTGTAAACAATTGCGTTGTCTAACAACTGGGTAAAGGCGCTCTGAAGCTGGTCTGCGTCTGCCCGAATCAAGGGCAAATTCGCCTCGCCGTTGATAATCAGCCGGTGTTCTTTCTGTGCCATCTGTGGTGCCATAGCGACACACACCTTGCGCACCATACCGTTGACATCGACCTCAGCTAGCTTTGGCTGTGGCGTCGCATCCTGGTCGGCCATCTTATGCAGTTCGCCAATCAGGTCGTCTATAAAATGAATTTGCTGCTCGACTTCGCTGATCTGCTGCGTCCGTTGAATAGGATTGGTTGTTTTTCGCAGCAGATAGAGATTGCTGGTCATGGTTGCCAGCGGCGCTTGTAACTCCCGTGAGGTATCGCGGATAAAATCTGCCCAGAGACGCGATTTTTCCTGATTGAGCGTCAGGTTAAAGGCCTTCTGTTCCATTTCCTTGCGTTGTGTCACGTCTTCGGACACACCGACCATCCGACAAAGTTTGCCCTGTGCGTCGTGGATGGGATAACCCGATGTCGAAATCCACCGTACAATTCCATCAGGGCGGATAATTCGATATTCTAAGTCACGCAAACCAGTTGTTATTCCCTCCGTCCATGCCTTGATGAAATTGTCTCGATCATTGGGATGAATAGCATCTATGAACGATGCCGAATTTTCGTACATGCTTTGCTTGGAAAGTCCCCAGATGGTTTCATAGGCAGGACTGATGTAAATCATCTGGAATGTATCTGTATCAATCATCCACAGACTTTGCTGGATGTGTTCGGCAAGCTGCCGCAGACGTTCTTCGCTCTCTTGCAAGGCCTCTTCAGCCCGCTTCCTTTCGGTGATGTCCTCGGAAACCACCATGCCGCCGACGATCACTCCATCTACGTTTCGTACTGGCAGGAAATGAGAATGGTATACAAAATCGCCCCGATCCCGTTCATACTCGATTTCTTCTCCGCGCAGCGCAGCCTGGTACATTGGCTCTAAAGTTGCTCTGAGTTCAGCGTTCGGGATGACCTCCGCCAATGTGTGCCCTGTCATCGCTTCTGGAATATATCCTGCGCGTCTAATGAAGGGGCCGTCCACCAGGGTAAAGCGCAGGTCAGCGTCATACATAATGATCGCCACATCGGCCATATTGCGGACAAGCAGGCGGTAGCGTTCTTCCGTTTCCCGGAGAGACAATTCCATTTGCTTGAGTTCGGTTCGATCCCGCCCGACTGCCTGGAATTCAATGATTTGCCCGTCTTCGTCCAGAACCGGGCTGTCATTCCACTCTTCCCACCGTGTTTTGCCTTCATGTGTCAGTGAGGTATGTTCGTATATTTCGGCACGAGTGTTGTCAATGACCCGGTGAATATGCTGTTGAGCATCCTGGGTAGATACGAGGTCAAATAGATTGCTGCCCAGGAGTGCTTCGCGTGGTTTATTGAACCACTGACAGTAGGTATCATTGACGAACGTGAGTGTGCCGTCGGGCAAATAACGACAAATGGCTTCCGTCTGCCCGTCAATCACCGCCTGATAGCGTGCTTTGCTCTGCCGGATATGGTTTTCTGCCTCTCGTCGGATAGCTACCTCAGCCTGCAATTGCTTCGCTTCCGCTTGAATTCGCAGCCTCATCGGACGGAAAATCAACAGGGTTTCCAGCCCCAGAACCAGCAGCGTAATACTAAAGAAGACCAATGTTAATTGTTTGACGTCATCAACCTGTCTTTCGCTCTCGACCTGGTAGATGCTGACCGCATCGTTGAAACTATTCAGGACGGTTGGGGCGCTGGTTAAAAGAGAGGCAATAACCGGGTTATTCAGGGTGAGTTGATCGTCTGGGAGCAGAGCAATCTGGGCCGCCAATGTCAGATATTGCTGCACCTGGGTATTCAGAGCATTGGGTGGGTCAAAATACAGGGCTTGCAACGCTGGAGAGAGGGGTACGTCCCCGGATATTCCGCCGTTGGCCTCTGTCAGAAGCATATGGGTGACTCCCATCTGGTTCACAGCGCCCAACAAATCGGCGCGCAAACGGGCGCGGTCTGTAGCGTCTGTCGCGGTTGCCATTTGCATCGAGAGGAGTGCGATGCGTTGGGACAGCATTCTTTGACGTCCACTGATGTTGATGGTAATGGCGCTGGATGTCTGTGTATCTGCCAGGTGATGAAGAATCAGGTAATTGGAAAGGGCGAGTATAAACAATAGAAATACCGCAAGGGCATACTTGCGACGCATAAATCGAAACGGATTTGCAGTCTGGGTAGCGGACTGTAAAACAGATGGTACAGCTAATGACATGGATTTTTCCGAATATTAAGCAGGATGGAATAGAGCAAGTGCTCTATGAATTAACTGTAAGTCAATATTTACGTGGGTGAATAAAGAAAGGATTAAGATCGCCCGTTTTTGGCACGAATTCACAGATTTCTTGCGTCTCGCAAGCTGGTAATCATTTCTTCGTGTAAGAGCCGGTTGCTGGCGACGACCTGCCGCCCACGATTGACCAACTCGGATTCTCGTCCCTCATAATCGGTCACAATTCCGCCCGCTTCCTGAACCAATAGGATGCCCGCCATCACGTCCCAGGGGTTAAGGCGCTGCTCCCAATAACCATCGAAACGACCCGCAGCCACATAGGCCAGATCGACGGCTGCTGACCCCATGCGCCGTAACCCTCGTGACTTCACCATCAACGCACCCCACTCGTGCAGGTTATTATCCGGGTTGGTATGGCTGTCATAAGGGAAGCCGGAAGCCAGCATGGCGGAGCTGAGTGCGGAAGTGGTCGAAACGTGCAAGGGTTTTTCATTCAAAGTTGCTCCAAGTCCCCGCGCCGCGCTGAACATCTGTTGGTTGAACGGCTCGTATACCACCCCAACTATGGGATGCATGTCCCGGTCTGCCAATCCCATACTCACCGAAAAAACGGGAATGTTGCTGGCATAATTGCTGGTTCCGTCCAGTGGATCGACATACCAGAAGTAATCGGCTTCTTCGGCAGGTGCTCCCATACCGCCGCCTTCTTCGCCGACAATGTGATGATCGGGAAAATGTTCTCGCAGCGCCGCCACGATCATGGCTTCCGAGGCGGTGTCTGCTTCGGTGACAATATCAATCGGTGTCTTTTTGACCTGCTGTTGGTGAGGTTTGTCGAAATAGTGCATCAGAATCGCCCCGGCCTGTTGGGCGATGGCTTCTGCCGTTGCGCGGAGGGGTTGTAATTCCATGATGAAGTCCTTGATGGATTAAAAACAAAGGCCTATCTCGGTAGCAGATAGGCCTGGTTACAAATAGATATGAAAAAAGCGGATAAGAACTAAACTTTTGTGACGGTACTGGCTTGTTTTCCTTTTGGTCCTTCAACGACCTCGAACTCGACTTGTGAGCCTTCGTCTAACGTGCGGTAGCCCGCCCCCTGGATGGCTGTGTAGTGAACAAAAATATCCGGTGTACCGTTTTCCGGGGTGATGAAACCGTATCCCTTTTCAGGGCTAAACCACTTGACAACACCCCTAATGCGTTCAGACATTGCTGCAAAACTCCTAAATGACTTACAGGGTCGAAACAAGCCCGCGTCACAGCCACAATCGCCTGTCTGGATGATGGGAAATATGAGTTGTGCGTTGAGCCTCACGAGAGAGTGTAGTTGATAAATATGAAGATTGTCAAGAAGCGTATTTGAATATCGTTTCTGCAATCATTTGTGGGAACCATACAAACTGCCTTCTGGTGGGTTTTCTGCCGCGTGTTACCGCCCCAGCCGCGCCCTGATAAAGACCAGGGCGGCAGGGACAACCAGGGGCAGCATAGAGGCGCTGCCGCGTGGGGCTGGTGGCAGAACGGTGGGCGCACCCTGCGCGGTCAGGGGTGCAGGCACGAAGACCAGAATAAACACGATCATCGCCAGAATGGCAATGATGCGCCGCCGATTGTCCAGAGGCGTAATCATATCCAGTGGGGTTGCGTACACCCGCCCAAAGAACAGCAGCAGCAGTACCCAGATGAACCACACATCGGTGACAAACACCAGCGCGATCATGATTCCCAGCAGGGGGAAATACAACTTGCGCGCCCGTTCCCCGATGAGCGAATACAACACATGTCCGCCGTCTAGCTGGCCGATGGGAATCAGATTAAGGGCTGTCACCAGCAGCCCCGTCCATCCCGCCCAGGCTAACTGGCTGGATGTGATGGATACATCTACGAAGCCATCCGGCACGAATCGCCCGAATGTCAGGATTTTCGCCCCGGCGTACAGCAGCGAGTCGCCCTCGTAATAACCAAATCCCGAAATCGGCACGAGCCGCGCTTGCGCCAAGCCAATGAACAGAATCGGCACGGCGAAGATTAAACCTGTTAATGGGCCAGCCGCGCCGATGTCCAGCAGCATCTTACGGTTTTTCATCGGCTGTCGCAGTTGGATGAACGCGCCTAACGTGCCAAACAGGCTGATAATCGGCAGCGGGATGAAATACGGTAGTGTCACAGCTAATTTATGATGCCGCGCCGCAAAATAATGTCCCAACTCGTGCGAACCCAGGATAAGAATCAGGCCGAGGGCATAGGGCAGACCGCGCCACAATTCCCCAATGATATTATTGAGGAGCTGTTCGCCTAACTGTGGATTGACCTCGCCAATTTCACCGATTGCCAGTGTTGCACCCACATACAGCACGCTCAATACAGTAATGATGAACAGCAGCAAATTCGGCCACCAGGGACGCGGTTTCGCCGGGGCGATCCGTCCGGTAATGATGTGGATGGTGTGTCGCGTGGGAGAGTTGGCTGGCTGTGACTTCGTTTCCCGGAACAACGCCAGGTGTCTGATCGGCGCGAGGAGTGCATCCAGCGTGTCGTAGGCGGTTTCGGATTCCAGCAGCAGTGTGCCTTCAAACGTCGCTACAAGCTGGCTGCCCATGGTTGCAATCGTCGGTTGGTCGAGGGTTGAATCGTGGTCGGCGGGTAAAAACACCTCGTTCTCAATCGCCAGGACACTGCTTACCCGCTCACGCAGTTCGTTTTCCAGCAGTTCCTCTCGTGTCGGGGGCGGCTTCGGGACGTGCGCCTGGACGTGATCGCTGCGCGAGGCGGCGGGTTCGTTTAACATGAATGACTTCCAAAAGACAAACTGGTTAGCGGACATTATGGACTTGTCCAGATAAGATGTTAACGCATACACATTAAGGCGGGGTGATAAGCTGCCAGGAATCCCCTTCCGGCAGGAGTTGCAGAACGGTTCCATCGGCGCTGTTAACATATAAATCTGCGCCGCCGGGGGTGGTCACCGTTTGGATAAAACCATCATAGCCGAATTCTTCCTGTGTCCCCAATCCCAGACGGTTGCGCACGACGTCGTTGCCCCGCCACACAAAACCGAGCACCCGCAGCGGTTGATAAAATCCCGGCGGCGGCACAAAACTTTCTTCCAATTCTTTGTCGGTTGCCGGGTTATAGTGGTTGTCGAAACCGATCCAGGCAGGGGACGCCCCATCATTGAATAGAGCATACACTTTGTTCTGGGACTGGATATAAACCATGCGTCCCCGTTGGAAGGGTTGTTCAACCAGTGTGGTCGGTTCGGCGGGGCCAGTGGGGCAGGCATCCGGGGCAGGTTGGAAGAACCACGCATCCGGGCAGGCCACCGGAATGCTCAGGGTTTGTTCGGCGGCCAGGTCGCCTGTGCCGACACTCAGCAGGAAGCTCACCTGTCCCCGGTCACTCCGCCGTGTGGATACCACCAGACTGCCATCCGGCGGGACATTCCACAGGTTGCCGCGCACGCCGTCTTCATCCACCCGATAAATGACCGCCCCCGGTGCGCCGCGCACCGACCATAATAGGGTCAACGAAGTGCCGGGTGAAACCGCCAGTACATCCGAGGTGAAGAACTCGATACGGGGTGCGTTCGGGTTCGGGACTCGCGTCGATGTGGCAGCGGTTGTCGCCTGCGTGCTGGTTGCACCGAAGATCGAGGTAGGTGATGGCCCCGCCGTGCTGGTTTCAGAAATTAAGGTGGCGGTAGCGGTTGGCGTGGCATCGAATCCCGGTGTCCGGCTGGCTGTCGGCGTGAACGAGGCGGTGGCTGTTGGGCGTTCGGTGGGGATTATCTGCTGCGCCGTCGCACCGCAGGCAGTCAACACCAGACTGGCGATAACAAAGGCGATGCGGATAATGTGAATGGCGAGAGTTTTTTGCATCAACAGCAGGTCGGTTACATCTAAGCCGATTTTGCTGTCCAGTATACTCCCTAGCGCGCTGTTCTGCCGCTACGTGCATGAACCAACCAGGCTGTCCCCATCGTCACAATGATGTTCACCACCAGATCAGACCAGGAGGCGCTGCGGTCTGGAACCAGGGTTTGCAGGAGTTCTGTGAGGCATCCCAACACCAGCGCGATGACCATCGCCAGCACCAACGCATGGTGAGAGGATGACGTAGCCGAAAGTGCCCACCACCACAGCAGCACCAGCAGGCTGAATCCTATGATATGCCCGCCTGTCAGGAGGGTTTCACGCGCCATATCTGGCGGCCCAGGCGGGGCAGGCTGCCCGATAACTGGCCGACCACTGGATTGAAGCAGCAGTAGGGTGAGCAGAGCGGTATAGGCGACGGCGGCCATCTGCCGAAGCAGGATATGGCGCTGGAAGTAAACGACAAGTTTGTCCATAAGTGCGATAGTAAATCCGAATGGGCTGGCTTGCCTGACGATCAGACTGTGCGAAAACGCCGCTTACCCTGCGAACCAGACAAAACTACAGGATAATCAACCCCAGCCGGGTGGCATGGACAACCGCCTCGGTGCGGCTCTGGACGTTCAGCTTGCTCATGATGGCGTTGACGTGGAATTTAACGGTGTGGTCGGTGACGTTCAGGCGCGCCGCGATGATTTTGTTCGGCAGTCCTTCGGCCAGCAGTTGCAGCACTTCCATTTCACGCGGGGTTAGGGCTTCTACCGGGGCATTGGAGGAAGCGGAATTATTGGGGAAAAGTGCTGTCGCCAGCGCCGGGTCAACCACCACCAATCCCTGATCGAGCGCGGTGACAGCCGCCGCCAGCGACTCGGAATCCGTATCATGGATGAGCATCCCGCGCGCTCCGGCACTCCAGGCGTCCCCGGCTTGTGCGCCATTGTTGAGCAGCGCCAGCACCGGCAGTTCATCCCGCACATCGCGCAGACGATCCGGTTGTGTTTCCCATCCCCAATCCCAGATGAGCACATTGGGGCGGTACAGGTCGATTTCGTCGGCCAAATCCCTGCCGCCCGCCGTTTGTCCGCAGATGGCGATTCCCGGCTGACCGTTCAACAGCGCCGCCAGCCCCATCCGGGCGAGTGGATTTTCCGCAACAATCAATACATTTAAATCAGTCATGTTCACAGGTTAGGAGATAAAACAGTCAATGGAATGTCACTCAGCATCATACGTCTCCAGCTAAAGTTGTATGAATCAGATGCACGAGCGTCCGACGGTCAAAGTAGATTTGGATAACCGGGATTGAAAAAATGGCCCCATTCAGCAGCATAAGTATTCCTCTGCTGCTTCCGATCATATCGTCGGCTGGTAGAATCAGGCTGGCAACCGCAAGAAGGGCAAATACTCCCATAAAAATGTAGATGGTTGGGGATAGGCGCGTCTTACCAATAACCACTGTTGAGTTGTTGTCCAGCGCCCGTAAATATCCTCGGAGTTCTACCGATGATGAATGCCGCCGGTAACGGTAATCGTACCATGTTCGCCTGATCTTGAAGCGGTATGTTCCATCATCTACTTTTTCAAATGATGGGTCGATCCCCGGACTGATGAAACCCGTATCCATCCGTTTGGTGTCCCGAAGGCGGTATAAACATTCCGCCAGGGGATGGGGCGCAACAAATTCGACCTGCGCTCTGTCCTGTTTGTCCTGTTCGCGCTTTTCTTTGGGCTTCCGTTTGGGTTTGACGGTCATGTCCCGTTCAGCATAGGTGGATGGCTGCTTCCTATGGATGTATACGCAGTTTCGTTAGTAGGGTTTCCGCTTCGGTTTGCTGGGCGCGCGCATGGGCGTTTCGATCATGTCACCGAGGGTCGCGGTCAGATAACCCTGTACCACAACCGCCAGTGTCGGCGCGATAATCCAGCCGATGCAGGGCACAATTCCGAGGATGCCAATAATCAGGTTTGCCAGAAGGGTATACAGTACCCATTGGAAGGTTGTACCGAAATTCTGGCGCAGCGTATCGAACAGGTCGCCAAATTGAAAAAACACGCCGATATTCCGTTCTTCGGCATAACGCGCCAGTCCCAGCGCGATCATCGGCCAGGTAATCAGGTTGTAGATCAACACCAGAGGGACAATACAGCACATGACACCTAAGCCCATTGCGCTGCCGGTGAAGCCATCACCCCAGAAATTCGATGTCGTGACGACGCAGCAGGTCAGCAGGAAATTGGGCAGCGCGTAAACGAACAGGGCGGTGAGTACACTCGCGCCCTGGCTTATTTTGTCGCCATAGTTGTCCCATCGTGGCAGAGGAGTCGGGTGCTGGTCGCGGATATTGCGGACGAGTTCAACGGTGTACCCCAGCACCGTCGCCCAACCGACCAGTCCGATCAACAGCGGCGTGGTAATCAGGGACATAAAGACAATAGCCACCAGAATGGTCAGCTTTCCCGTCCACTCCTCATCTTGAAAGGCATAGCCGAATGCGCGCGATATGTCCACCGTCTATCATCCTTCAGTGGTGTTAAAATGCGATTTATTATCCCATGAATACACCTGGAAACACAAGCAGCGAAGCCGTATCGTCGGGAAATAAAAAGACCTGCAACCAGTGCAGGTCTTCCTTTGAACTTATTGGCTAAGGTTTTAAGTGCCCTGACGAATCAGCCGCAGTAGCGCCAGCAAAATCACCGCGCCGACGAAGGCCGTCAGTAAACTACCCAGATTCAAGCCGGTGACTGCGCCACCGACACCAATGGCCGTTAGCAGCCAACCACCGACCAGACCACCGATGATACCGATCACGATGTCCGCCAGAAAACCCTGCGAACGGTTGGTGCTCATCACAATGCTAGCCAGCCAACCCGCGATACCACCAATGATAATCCAAACGAGAATATTTACCGGATCCATTTAATTTCCTCCTACCCATTTTCGTGTTGAAAACATTCACTTCCCATTGAACCCGGATTTCATCAGATGAATATCGTTGTTTTGTAGGAAGTATATTAGAGTGGGTATCGGAGGACAATCTCCCGGTTTTAACTAGGTACTGCCGTTGGTAGAACGCAGTTCGCTGACATACGTGTTCAAATCGTCGATTTTCATTTCACCCAGGTGCATATAACGCACCACGCCCGCCGGGTCAATCACGAAGGTTGTGGGATACTGCCGCGCACCATAGGTTGTCTGGACGTTTAGGTTATCATCCAGCAGTACAGTGATACCTTGAATGTTGTACTGTTTGAAATAATCCGTGATGGCGTCGGGTGTTTCCGCCAGATTCACCGCCAGGATGATCGCGCCGTTGCTGGCCTGGGTGCTGGAAAATTGGGCGAAAGTGGGCAGCTCACGCTGGCAGGGTTCGCACCAGGTTGCCCAGAAGTTCAGGAATACCACCTGCCCTCGATAATTCGACAGCCGGTAACGCTCACTATCCAATCCGGTGAGTTCAAAGTTGGGGGCTGGTTTATTGATGAGCGATGTATCTGCCAGTGATACTGATATGGGCGTGGGGGGCGGCGGTTTACTGATTTCACTCACGGCTAGGCCGATAGCAGCGATCAAGCCGAGGAGGGGGAAGATCAGGAACACAATCAGAACGGGGGATGGTTTACCCCGTGAAGGTGTCTCAGGAATCATTGTCTCATGCATCATGTCATCCTATCTAGCCCACTAACGATCCATTTACATCCAGTAAGGTGAAATTCCGCTTGTTCATCAATGTGAGTAAGTAACCCCTGTTAAGGAATCCATCGTGGATAAAAGGCATTGTCAGCCACTTTCACCAGTTTTTTGGTGGCTATATCAATTGTCCAGATTTCCGGTAAGCCAGGGTTGTTGGGATCGTTCATAGCTACCGGGTCGGGGAAGCGCTGCAACAGCAGTTGTGTCCCGTTTGGATCCCAAACGAATATACCCAGTTGATACTCTGGATCGACCAGTAATTCCTGCGCGTTGCCGTCTACAGGGTTCACGAGGTAGAGCTGTTTGCCCCGTGTATAGCGGTTATCCAGGTATCGCCGCCCGACGGCCAGCATGGTGCCATCGGGACTCCAGGCGGCAGTGTCGTCGTCGATGGGGTCATCCGGCGACGTTAGCGTGTGAGAGTCCTGGGTTTCCATATTGACGACGGTTAGGTACGAGCGTGCCTGACTGGCGTCCAGCAGCACCGATGGGTAGGCTACCTGCATGCCATCCGGCGACAGCCAACCACTGCCACCATATTGGCTGGGGATAATGGCTGTAAAATCCGGGCTGAATTGGTGATATACAATGCCCTGGCTATTGTAATCGTATACAGTGATGCGGTTGCCATCTCCCGACCATTGCAGCCCATAGCCCAACATCTGCGAGTCGGAAAACAGAGGGCGTGTTGTGGCCGGGTCGGTGGTCAGGTCAATCAACCAGATGCGCGAAGGGCTGACACCCACCTGAGTAAAATCGCTGTTCAGTTCCACCCGTTCAAAACCGATGACCTGCCCATCCGGCCTCCAGGTCGGTGTTTTACAATCGGCATCCACACAATTGGTCACCTGCCGTATTCCGCCGCTTTCCAGGTCTAGTACCTTGATGTCCGATGTGCCTGTGCTGGTATTTTTCTCGGAGAAAGCGATCTGGCTGCCGTCCGGGCTGACGCTGAAATCCCAAATTCCTGATGGGCTGTTGGTGATTTGGGTCGCGGCAGAGGAATTGGATGGGTCGGCCATCCAGATATTCAGGGGCGCGCTGTTGGCCGGGGCAAGATAGGCCACACGCGGGCTGCGAACATCGAATCCGAAGCGATACTCCGATAGCACCTGTCGTCCGGTGTCGCTGGCTGCCCCAGGTGAAAAGAGCACCGCGTAAGATGCACCTGGCTGTAGGGCGGCGTCCGGTTTGAAGATGGCGGTCTTACCATTCCAACTTAAGCCACCGGCTACAGTGCCAATCACATCATCTTCTTGAAACTGATCCGGTTGTGTCCCCGGTTTGACTTCCACCACTCGAAGGCGCGCCCCAACTGTGTCGCGGTTCATATTCTCGCTAAATTGAAGCACGATGTTACTGGTGCTGCGTGCCTTGCCTAATGGCCCAACACGTTCGAGAGTCACACCCACCCGGTCACCGAGCAGAATGGTTAGCCCGATACCTGCTATCAGCAGGATCGTCACCAGCAAAACCATCTTATCGAAACGGGACAATCGGTTCATGGGCGTAGGCGTGGATGGGGGTGCGGTAAAGGCCGAGGATGTGTCTATCTTGATGTCCGTTCCAGCCATTCAAGGTCGTTTCTTCTGAATGTACCAGATCACTCTACGGGAATATGATGTTAGCCCTATCCATCAGTAGGCGTCCAACATCTCAAGGTTAGCACAGCTTGCCGTGTGCGGCGAGGCTGTTTGTGTGGGTTGTGGGGCGAACTCATGAAACTATTATGTACATTTGGGTTGGGTCGAAGGGCGGTATGGAAAGGGACGCAGCAGCGCTGTGTCCCTTACTGAACTTATTTGGGGGTGTTCTTGCTGGTACTCTTAGTCCTCGGTTTCCGCTTGGGTTTCGGCTTAACGACCTCTGGCGTTTCATCCTTGACACTTGCGGTAGTAGCACTGGTCGCTGCCTCCATCAAGGCTGTCAGCCGGTTCGCCATCGAGGCTGGGTCGGGATGTATCCCATCTTGCAGCAGCGCGGTTTCAAACACCTGATCGACCACCAGATTAATCAGTGGATTATCCGGCGTGGTGGCGATCATCTGGCTCAGGTTGTGCATCAATGGATGGCGCGGATTCAGTTCCAGCGATTTCACAGGCAGTTCGTAGTCTTTGTCCAGCAGGCGGTTGATACGGAACATATTGCGGCTGGTGCTGGTTTCGTCGCTGACCAGCCGTGCCGGACTGCTGGTCAGGCTTTTGCTCTGGCGCACATCATGTACCCGATCACCCAGCAGGTCGGAGAATTTCTGCCGCAGGGTATCGAAGGTAGCTTCAGTCAGGCTTTCACTGGTGGGTGCTGCTTCGGCCTGTGATTCGCCGATGCTGCTCAGGTCGATTTCCGATTCATCTACGTTACGTAGTTTGTGACCTTTGTAGTCCGGTAGGGTGGATAGCAGGAATGGGTCAACCGGATCGGTCAAAAATAACACCTCAATGCCGCGCTGGTGGAAGGCATCCAGATGTGGGCTGCGGGCAGCGCTGTGAAAATCGTCGCTCAAGACATAATAAATGTCGTCCTGGTTGACCGCCAAACGCTCGACATAATCATCCAGCGAGAACAAATCATCTTCCGTCTCGCTCCTGGTGGTGGCGAAGAACAGCAAGGGTTCAATGTCTGTCCGATCCCCTGGGCTGACGGCGATACCCTGCTTGAGGAACTGGCGGAACTGGACATAAATCTTCAGGTAGGTTTCTTTGTCCTTTTGCGCCAATCGCTTCAGTTCGCTCAATACCTTGCTGGTCAGCGTCTTCTTCAGATTCGCCATCACCTTGTTGGCCTGGACGCTTTCGCGGCTGACACTCAATGGCAGGTCTTCGCTGTCTACCACGCCCTGAACAAATTGCAGATATTCCGGCAGCAGGTCTTTGCTGTATTCCTGAATCAGCACCTTACGGGCATACAACTTGAGTCCGGGTTCTTTGCGCGGACTCAGGATGTTGCGTTCGGCATTGCTGGGGATGTACATTAGGGCATAGAACTGGAGCGGCACATCGGCGCGCATGTGGATGCGGTGGAGCGGTGCTTCCCAATCCAGGGTGAGCATCTTATAGAAGTCGTTATACTGCTCGTCGGTGATTTCTTTAGGGTCTTGTCGCCAGATAGCGGTTTGTTTGTTGGTCGGTTCTTCGTCATCACCCACATAAATCGGGAAGGCGATGTAATCCGAGTGCTGGCGGATGATGTCTTTCAACTTCCAGGTGGATAGAAATTCTTTGGCATCTTCCTTGAGGTAAATAATGATGTCCGTCCCGCGTACTTCGCGCTCCGCTGGTTCTATGGTATAAGTTGGGCCACCATCCGACTCCCAGGCGTAGGCTTGTGCCTCTGGCCTATACGAGCGAGAGATCACCCGAACCTTGTCGGCCACCATAAACACCGAATAAAAGCCGACGCCAAACTGCCCGATCATATCCTGGCTCACCGAGCCGTTTTTCGACTCCTTCATGGCTTCCAGAAAGGCTTTCGCACCGCTTCGGGCGATGACACCCAGGTTGTTTGCCATTTCCTCATCGGTCATGCCGATACCAGTGTCGCTGATGGTCAGTGTTCCGGCGGCTTCGTCGGGTTTGATCTCAATGGAGAGTTCCGCGTCCGGGTCGAGGATGTCGCGGTTGGTGAGTGCCTCGTACTGTATTCGAACTCAATGCATCCGATGCATTGGAGATCAGTTCGCGCAAAAAGATTTCGCGCTCGGTATACAACGAATGGACTAGAATATCCAGCAACTGCTGAATTTCGGCCTGAAATGTAAAAGTCTCTGCCATGACAGATACTCCAATTTGGTTAAAATCGTGTGGCTTCGAAAAAATTTCGCCTAGTGTTATAACATAGATTGATTAGAAAATCGTAAACACAATATCACAGTTACAATTCATGCCAATCCTCCGCCAACAAACTTGGGAGTAAGTGAGTGAACCATCTAACAGGCGGACTGGTCGATAATGGGGCGAGAAGCGGTGTGCTTACACAAAATCTCTGGTTCCATTCTTTAACCTGATGCGTCGGCTGGCAGCACCGGATTGACAAAATAGGCGCCATCCCCACCTTCTGCCACCCAACCTGTCGCGGCATTAATGCCAAACGTCACCGGGAACCAGGCATAACCATCGGCGCATACGGGTTCGCCTGTTACCCAGAAGGTTTTATTTGGCGAAATCTGACCGATTTGCTGTCCACCCAATCCGGGTTGGAGTCGGACATTCAGCGCCCGGTTGTCCTCGTCGGATACACGCCCGCGTACACCGGGATACAGCCGTGACTGCATCGTGTCGGGGCAGGTTTTTATGGTCGCAGGTGGTGGGTCACTCTCGGCTGGTGGTATACCGAACTGCTGACTCTCTTCATCGGTCAGCTTGCGAGTCACGCAGCATCCCTGAACGAGCTGTACCAGATCAGCCGTATTCCGCCAGATTTGCCAGAGGCGCACGCTCTGGTCGGCGCTGGCGGTAGCGATATGTGAGCCGTCGGGCGACCACGCCACACTGTATAGAAGATCACTATGTCCCCGAAACAGCAGGATTTGCGCTCCGGACTTTGCATCCCAGACGCGGGTGCTTCGGTCATCGCTGATTGTCACCAGCTTGCTGCCATCGGGCGACCAGGCGACTCCGGTCACGTCATTTTCATGACCATACAGAGTCAACAGTAATTCGCCAGTGGCTGCGTCCCAGGTTTTGACGGTATCATCGTCACTGACGGTAGCGATCTGTTTTCCATCGGGCGACCATGCTGCCCGTGTAATGGTTCTCAGGTGCCCCACCAGTGTAAACAACTCCGTTCCACTGGCTGCGTCCCAGATTTTCCCGGTGGAGTCGTCGCTGATGGTCAGGATACGCCTGCCATCGGGTGACCACAGCGCGCGATTGACCGGGGCAGTGTGCCCGGACAGGGTAAACAATTCCTGTCCGGTAGCAGCATCCCAAACTTTGGCTGTCCCATCGTGGCTGGCGGTGACGAGTCGCTGCCCATCTGGCGACCATTCGATGCTGTTGATCGCCTGATTGCTGAGGTGCCCGGATAGGGTGAACAATTCTCGTCCGGTGGCTGCGTCCCATATTTTGGCGGTTCCGTCCTGGCTGGCGGTGGCGAGATATGCCCCATCTGGCGACCAGGCGATAGCAATCACACTTTTGCTGTGTCCGGTCAGTGTGAACAGCAGATTGCCGGAAGCCGCATCCCAGATGCGCGCGGTACGATCACTGCTGGCCGATGCGATCTGCTTTCCATCCGGTGACCACAGCGCCCGAATCACCCCATTGGTATGCCCAACCAGTAGAAGTGAATTCTCGCCCGGTTACAGCGTCATCAATGCGAACCAGACCGTCGTTATTGCCTGTGACCAATTTCGTGCCATCCGGTGAAAAATCGACACTGGTGTAGGGTTGATTCCCGGGTATTCGCACCTTGGATAATTGATCCTGAGCGGCAGAGC
This sequence comes from uncultured Chloroflexia bacterium, assembly GCA_963752305.1. Classification (GTDB taxonomy): domain Bacteria; phylum Chloroflexota; class Anaerolineae; order Aggregatilineales; family Phototrophicaceae; genus CFX2. The sequence goes on along the minus strand of CAVVXQ010000009.1, from coordinate 2,918,538 downwards.
CAAGCGCGCGTTCCGCCTGCCAGGTATAGGGATAATTTATCAGGGCGTGCAGTGCGATCAGGATGCCCCGGTCTGTCTGCCCATTTTCGAGTTCAAGTTGTGCCTGCCCCGCCAATGCGATGGATTGTGCCCGGTTGCGTTCGTCGGCGACGGCGGTGGCTTGTTGTTCGGCCTCGCCCTGGGCGTAGGTGGCAGTGGCGGCGTTATACAGGGCAATCGCCGCCTGTGTCCCGGCGATATTGGCTTGAACCAGCGCGTCGCCCTGAGCATAGGTGGCAGTGGCGGCATTATTCTCCGCGCGGACGGCTTGAGTCCCGGCGATGTTGGCTTGCCGTTGCGCGTCGCCCTGAGCGTAGGTGGCAGTAGCGGCGTTATCGAGCGCGATGGCTGCTTGCGTTCCGGCAATATCGGCCTGAACCAGCGCGTCGCCCTGAGCATAAGTGGCAGTGGCGGCATTATTTTCTGCTCGGACAGCCTGTGTTCCAGCGATGTTGGCCTGACGCTGGGCTTCCCCCTGCGCAATAGTCGCGGTGGCCGCATTATTCAGGGCAATGGCTGCCTGTGTGGCTGCAATCACCGCATTGGCATCACTGGTGCTCCGGGCAGCTAGCGCAATCGCCGCCTGTGTTTGAGCATTAGCGGCCTCAATGATTGCCTGCCCCTGTGCCACTGTCGCGGTGACGGATTTTTCTTCCGCAATACCGCGCTGCTGGTTGGACTCGCCGTAGAGCAGGAAAGACAGCAGCGCCAATCCCAACGCCACCACCAGGGCGACACTCACCCCGGCCAGCAGAGTACGCTGACGTCGGTTGGCGGCCTCCCGGCTGTCGGTTATGTATTCGATGTGCAGGGGGAGTGGACTTGGCCTTTTTGCCAACCCCTGTGCCAGCCAATTTTCCGCCCCGGTCAGGTCATCACCTTGCAGCAGGAAGCTCGGATTTTTGCCGTTGCTCTCCCACTCTTTCGCTCGGACGAGCAACCGGGTGTGCTGGCGGACATGGCTCAGATCGGTGTCCAGGGCAGTAATGAGTGACTCAAACGCCGTGTCGAAATCATCGGTTTCGCGGAAGAACAGCCAGTTATGCGTACTAATGGATGGATGCATACCCGCCTGTTCGGATGGCTCAATGCCCTTGTGCAAAATTGGCACAAAACGCTTGTGGTTGTCTACTGCATGTTCAATCTCTTTACGGCATATCTCGGAGTGAATCGAGTCCGGGGTGATGATGAAGATAAAGGTATCAGTGGCTTCAATTGCGCCTGAAATCTCTTTCCACCAATCCGCCGTCGCCGGAATATCCTCCCAATCAATCCAGGCATCCCGCCCGCGTGCGACCAATCCGCTGTGCAACTGGCGCACAAACTCGGTGTCCTTGCGCGAATAGGAGATGAATACGTCGGACATAGATAGATTCTCCGGTGGGCGAGATGAATCGTACTCAATGAAGCATTATAGTGCCGGGTGAATCCTGGGACAAACCACCTCTGGTTGAATTGAGTCGGTCGGCAAAAGGGGAGTATTGTTTTAACCAATAATGGACTATTGGGAGCAAGACATTGCTTTCTCGCTCCCATGTAAGGTTTAGCCCGACTTTATGGTGTTATTTGTGTCACAACTGTTGCAATCACCCAACCCTCTGTGCCATCTTCCAGCCGGATATTGATCCACCCATCCGCCGATTCACCGAGGATAATGAAGCTCTCTCCCGGTGACACAACGCCCACCTGTGAGAAGCCTGTTCCTGCCCCGGCACGCAGTCGAACCGTCTGATTACCACTGATGGATCCCATCGGGACAGGGGTAGGCGAGGGAGTCGGGGTAATGGATGGCGTCAGGGTGATAGTAGGCGTGGATGTCGGAAACAACGTACCCGTAGGTGTCGCTGTGGGAACAATGCCGTCGATACACAAAGGCTGAACGTTGTACTGTGTCCGTTGCGAACAGGTTAATGTAACCAGATCGCGGTTTTCCTTTGCCCAGTTCACCGTTTCTTCCAGTGACTCAATCCGCCATAAAATTACACCATCTCGATCACTGGCCGATGCGGCAGTGCGTCCGTCACTGCTGAAGGCCACTGTTGTGATGGCATCGGTGTGACCTCGGAAACGCCGCACCGATTGGCCGTTGGTCATATCCCACAGAATCAGGGATTGATCGTCAGAACCCGTTAGCAGCGTTTCACCGTCCGGGCTAAAGGCCAGCGCGTTCACCGCAGCCGTATGACCAATCAACGTCAACAACTGATCGCCACTTTCCACATCCCAGACATAGACTGAATTGGTGGATTGGCCGAAGGCGGCCACCATTGTTCGTCCATTCGGGCTGAAGGCCAGCGCATTCACAGCGGCGGGTAGATTTTCGTAACGCCGTACCTCTGTTCCATCATCGACATCCCAGACGACGATGGTGTATAGACCATCCTCACTGACAGACAGCGAAGCCGCCAGCGTATTGTCTGGATTTAATGCCACGATTGTGACCGGGGTGAGCTTTAAATCGTCGGGGAATGGGAGTTCCTGAACAATTTGCTGAGTTGATACGTCGTAAATCAACAGTGAATAGGTGTCCTGTGCGGCCTGTCCACCACCCGGAAACACAGGCAGCGACCCACCCATGACCACATGTTGACCATCGGCACTGTAAGACAGAGCACTCACCCGGAGGTGAACACTTTCGCTGAAGTTGGCAAATGCAGCTTCGCCAGAGGTCATATCCCACAGATACAGATTGCTATATTCACTGGTTCGGTTCCTGGTGGCGACCAGCGCATACGGCCCGGTTGGACTGAATGCCTGTGGCGACGAGCCGACATTATTGGAATTCAACTGTTGGGCATCTTGGCGCTCCACCTGCCACGCACTGATAACACCCGCCTTCGTATTCGCATAGATGGTGACATCAAGTGATGGATTGGTACTCGGGTCATTACCTGGGTCGCCAGTTGGCTGGAAGGCGATTTGCCGAGCGGCGCTGCCGACTGAAAATTGAGCGACCTGGGTTGATTCCCGATCACTGATGTCCCATACGCGGGTGTTGCTGCCTCCCGTCGAAAAGGCATACTGCCCATCGTCGCTGAAAGCAAGCTGCCGGATAGGGTTACTATGACCCGTAAACTGCCGTAACGCCCGCCCATGATCGACATCCCATACCACCAGCGTGTTGACACTATCAAAAGCACTGCCAATGAGTAGATACTCTCCATTCCCACTGAAGGCCATGCTGTAAATGCTCCAATTCTGATTGGGGTCCGTCCCCAAAATGATACGGTAAGGCGTTTCGTCTCTGCCGCGTAAAACACGTTCGCCTGTCCGTATATTCCACATTTCAGCCCGATGATCCAGAACGGCATAACTCCCATCCGGCTGGAAATTCCCCCGATTTTCGATGCTAACGGCGATAGTAAGCCCATCGGGAGCGAACGCCAGGGCGGTAACGTAATCGTCGTTGGCATTACCGAGTTTAAATTCGCGTGCCAAAACACCCGTGCTGGCTGTCCACAACTTCAGAAAACCTGTACCGTCACCACCTGTATAGCCGTAGCGTCCATCGGGGCTAAATCCCAGGTATTTCGCGGGCAGGTCGCGGTAGGTGGATTCTTTGCCGGGTTCGATCTGCCAGCGTTGCGGGAAGTCCTGATCGGTAGCGTAGGCGTATGCCTGTTGGCCGTTATCAGCATAAAACACGCCCGTAATCGGCCCGTCATAACTAGTAGTTGTTGAAAGGGCTTCGCCGGTTTCGATGTCCCACCAGACGATGGATGCATTGATGTCATCGGCGTTTTGGGGATTGATGTCCTCGGTTACAGAGATGACTTCGTTACGATCCGGGTGTGTTACCAGGAAGCTCACGCGCCCCGCCTGCGCTTGAAGCTGGCGCACCATCTCTCCGGTGTCCATGTCCCATACAATGATTGCGCCATCCTCCGAACCGGAAATCAGATACTTGCCATCTGCACTGAACGCCGCTGCTGTTACCCAGCCTGTATGACCCGTGAGAGTGTAAAGAATTTCGCGGTTCGACAGGTTGTAAACGACCAGGCTCGTTCCGTCCGGCGAATTGACCATCAGCGAGTTTCGGGTGTCCGGATCGGTATAAAACAGACCACCAAAGCTGTTGACCGTGACCTCACGGGTCTTTTTCTTACCGGAATCGAGGTATGTTTCAACATCCACGCGGCTCGTTCCGGGCAGATTCAATCGGGAGGCAAACGGCACAGCCCGATTGATAAGCTGCTGGGCATGTGTCAGACTCGGGTCAAGTTTGCTGGCTTCTAAACCCAGGGCAATGGCTATACCCGGATAACCCGCGTCCAGCAGTTGGTCGCCATTTACAGCCAGCGCTTGTGCTCGTGCCTGCTGCTCATTGTAAACGGCTGTCGCCTGTGCCTGAGCGGCCAGATTGGCGTTATCCTGGGCATTAGCTGCCTGAGTTGCTGCTTCAATGGCATTGGCATCACTGGTGGATTGTGCTGCTACCGCAGTTTGGGCGAGATATTCGGCTTGACCCTGGGCAACCGTCGCCGTAACCGCTTGCTGGGCGATGGCTGTGCCCAGAATGTCTGAGGTTGCCAGGGCGGCAATGGCTGTTGCCCCGTTGGATATGGCATCTCCTTCGGCTGTTGAGCGCAGGGCGTTGGCTGTCCCTTCCGCATTCTGAGCATCAATGGCATTGGCATCGCTGGTGGATTGTGCCGCTACCGCAGTAGCAGCATTGGCGTTACTGGTACTCTGGGCGGCCAGGGCTGCTGCGGCGTTGGCATCACTGGTACTCTGGGCTTCCAGTGCCAGCCCCGCCTGGGTTGCTGCAATGTTCGCCTGGATTTGCGCCTCACCCTGGGCAATGGTGGCGGTTGCCGCGTTGGCATCACTGGTCGATTGCGCGGCAACCGCCGTGTGAGCCTGAGCGACGGCATTAATCTGTGCGAAAATTGCCGTACCTGCGTTAGCATCGCTCGTACCCTGCGCGGCGACAGCCGTTTGTGCCTGGATGAGTGCTTCCCCCTGGGCAATGGTGGCGGTTGCTGCATTCTCACGTGCAGATTCGGCCTGGGTAGCAGCATCGGCGGCGTTGTAATCGCTTGTGCCCTGCGCCGCGATAGCCGTCCTCAAGCTGAGTTGGGCGTTAGCCGCCTGCGTCTGTGCCTCGACAGCGTTGAAGTCACTCGTGCCTTGTGCCGCCAAAGCGGTGGATGCGTTCAGACGTGCGTTCGCGGCCTGGGTGGCGGCCAGATTTGCGTTGTGATCGGATGTGACCACTTGCTGCGCGACCTGTGTCCCGCGCTCCTCGGCCAGTGTCAAATTACTCTGGGCGTTCTGGAAGAGGAAGAACGACAATAGCGCCAGCGCCGCAATGACGGTAATGATCGCTATCCCAGCAAACAGGGTTCGCTGCCGACGAACAGCTTCCTTGCGACTGGCCTGAATGTATTCGATGTGGAGATCAAGGGGCTTGGGTGTTTTTTCTGCCCCTTCCGCCAGCCACCGCTCGGCGTGCTGTACATCCAGCCCTGCCAGCAGGAAACTCTTATCTCGTCCCTGTCGTTCCCATTCTCGCCCTCGAACCAGTAAGCGAGTGTGTTCGCGGATGTAATCCAGATCGGTGTCGAGCGCCGTTAGCAGTGCCGCAAAAGACTTATCGAACTGATCCGGGTCCTCAAAGTAAATCCAATTGTGGGAACTGATCGCCGGGTGAATATGATCCTTGATATTTATTCGGCCACTGGAATCCGTCACCAGAGATCGGTACAGGATAGGGATGAAGTGTTTGTTGTTGGCGACAGCGTGGTCAATTTCCCGGCGACAGACATCAGAAGTAGTTGAGTCTGGGCTGATGATAAAGGCAAAGGTGTCAGCAGAGTCGATACCCGCGCAAATCTCATTCCACCAATCAGCGGTGGCCGGGATATCCTCCCAATCCACCCAAACGTCGCGGTCACGTTCCGCCAGCGCCTGGTGTAATTTGCGCACGAACTCGGTATCTCTGCGTGAATATGAAATAAAAATGTCCGCCATGCGGGGAATGTTTCTCCAGGATTTGAAGCCGATTAAAAAATTATAGACGTCGCCCAATCAGATGACAAATAACCTGCCGCTGTATGCATTTTATCGGTGGACAGGTTAAAATGACCTGCAAAACAATCGAACGCAGATATTCCCAATCATTTTGATGGAGTGGAGATGCCATGTTAAGCGCTAAGATGCAGGAAGCACTGAATGCTCAGATTAATGCCGAGTTGTACTCGTCCTATCTCTACCTATCAATGGCTGCCTATTTTGAAGCACAGAATCTTCTGGGCTTTGCGAACTGGATGCATGTCCAGTCCCGCGAAGAAACGATGCACGGCATGAAATTTTATAAATTTATCAATGACCGTCGGGGTCGGGTTAATTTGCTGCCCATTGACGGACCCAAAACGGAATGGAAATCGCCCGTGAAGGTTTTTGAGGACTCGCTCCACCACGAGCAAAAAGTTACTGGCCTGATTAACGCATTGGTTGATCTGGCGCTCAGTGAGAGTGACCATGCGACCAACAGTTTCCTGCAATGGTTTGTAGACGAGCAGGTTGAAGAAGAAGCGAATGTGGATGCTGTCATTCAGGATTTGAAGCGTGTGGGCGAATCCGCACAGGGTTTGTTTCTATTAGATCGTGAATTGGCGGGGCGGGGCGAAGCGGCAGAAGCAGGCGATTCAGACGCCACCTAAAATCCATTCACCCTGCACGCTCAACCCTGATGGAAAAGGTTTAGAAATGCGGATTGTGGGATGATGAGTGCTGTTCAACTTGAGGGACACAACATGAGCGTAACCTGAAAGGTCGTTCCCTTTTCAAGTTCGCTCTCAACCGTGATTGTTCCTCCATGCATTTCAACAATTTTGTTGACGATTGCCAGTCCAAGCCCCGTCCCGCCATATTCAACCTGACGCGCCGGGTCTGCGCGGTAAAATCGCTCAAAAATGCGTGGTAAGTCTTTTCCGCTGATGCCAATGCCGGTATCGGCGACTTCGATGTAGGCCGTGCTCTCCTGCAAAAATGCGCGCACCGTGATATGTCCATTCTCAGGGGTGTAATTGATCGCATTTTCCATCAGGTTCATCATCATTCGCCAGAGTTCGTCTTCGCTGCCCAATATACATGTGATGTTGTTATCCAGTTCGAGATGAATGGTTTGATGCTTTCGTTCGGCAGCAGGCAGTAATTTGGCTTTGGCATCATAAATCAAATGAATGAGATCAACTGGCCCGAAAGTGGGTTCTGCCCCATGATCCAGGCGAGACATGGTGAGTACGTCCTGAATTAACTTCTCTAACAGCAACGTCTGTTCTTTAATGACTTCAATTTTCTCCTGTTGGCGCACGGGATCGTGTAAATGTTCCAGTAGATACAGGCTGGTTTTGATGACCGACAGAGGGGTCTTCAGATCGTGTGACATATTCCCGATGAACTCGGTCAGTAGATTCAGCCGCTCTTTTTGCAGGGCAAATTCCAGGCGTTCCCGCTCGGCATCCTTTTTATCCGTAATCTCGCGGATAATGCCAACCATGCGCACCGGTTTGTCCGATTCGTCACGATAGACTTCCCCCTGTGAATTCATCCAGTGAAGTCGGCCATCGCGATGGAGGTAGCGGTATTCCACATCGAAGGGGCGATTGTCTTCCATCGCCCCGGCGACGGCTTTGGAGAATGTGTTACGATCCAGCGGGTCAATATAGGCTACAAATTCCTCAAAACGTCCTCCAGTATCGTTCTGGTCAATTCCGAGCAGGGATTGAGCATAATTTCCCCATAAAATCTGATTCGATTCAATATCCCAATCCCAGGTACCGATATTTGCGCTGTCTGTTGCCAGCCGCAGGCGTTCTTCACTTTTGCGCAAAGCTGCTTCAGCCAGCTTGATGTCGGTAATATCCCGGCTCACCCCGACCAGTCCGGTGATATTCCCCTGTGAGTCCAACAACGGAATTTTTGAAGTGAGAAAATAGATTGGATTTCCCGCACCATCAATTCCAGGTTCTTCCCGATTCAAAATGGCCTGCCCGGTTCGGAAAAGTTCCTCTTCGTCTGCTATAAACCTAGTTGCAAGAGCGGATGGGAGGTAATCATAATCCGTTTTGCCAAGCATCTCTGCTTCAGATGCCATACCTGATGTATTGTTCCAGGATGTTTTGTTAACCAAGATCAACCGATGGTGTGTATCTTTCAGGTAAATGTAGTCGCTGGTCGTATCAATGATTGTTCGCAGAAGATTTCGCTCATTCAATAGCTGTGCTTCAGCTTGTTTTCGCGCGATCAGATTGCCCAATATCGAGCCGTATAGCGTCAGAATTTCGAGATCGTAATCGCTGATTGAATGCCCACTGAGTAAATTGTCGGCGGAAATTGAACCAATGGCTTGATCCCCATTCCACAACATTGCCATCACCTTAGAGCCCCGGCCAATAGTTTCGCCGCGATGATTTAGAAGCGGTTGGTTATGTTCGAAAATCCGATTCGTCTCGACCTGGATGGTTTCCATAACGGTTTCGCCCATTGCGACTATGGGCAGGCGGATTCCACGTTCATCCCGTGTTTGTCCATTTTCATCCGTTCCGAACGTTCCTACCGCATATTTGGGATCATCGTCGATCAGCCAGATGCCAATGCGGTCAAAGCCCAGGAATGCCCGCCCAATTTCAACTGCTTGACGACACAGCTCATCCCTCGTTTCCGCTTTCGCCAGCTCGATCCCTACCTCATTGAGCGCCTTGAGGTTTAATTGGAAGTGGAAAGCAGCTTCTTCGGCACGCTTTCGGTTGGTAAGCTGGCCGAGTGTAGAACTGTAAAGTTTAAGGATTTCGACATCCGAGTCAGTCATTGGACGTCCGCTCAGTTGATTGTCTGCCGTAATCCATCCGACAGTTTTCTCGCCATCGAGCATCATCGCCAGAATTTTCCAGCCCTTGCCAACCGATTCAAACTGCGGATTATACAGGTCAGAATTCGGATAGACGGCGAAGGTTAAATGCTCTTCAATGACCTGTCTGACCGAGTGATTGGGTGGTACTGGATAGCGATACATTCGTTCATCACGCACCTGTCCATTTTCGTCTGTCCCAAACGTGCCGATCATCTCAGTATTGGTTTCATCAAAGAACCAGATTGACAGCCGATCAAATCCCAGTTGGCTGATTCCTGACTTGACAGCTTCCCGACATAATGCATCCTGGGAATCCGTTTTGGTCAGTTTGTTACTGATTTCGTGCAAGATTTTGAGACGTTCCTGGAACTCGCGGGCGTTGTTCTCGCTCTCTTGTCCGGCGATCTCTGCCCGACGACGCTCATGGATTTCATCCTGAAGAGTTCGGTTTTGTCGCGCCAGGGCACTTTCGCTCTGTCTGGCGCGTTGGAGCAGGGCATTTAAGCTGCGAACTGCGTTAAATAACATTGCTCCACTTAGGCTGAGAACCCCGGCTTGGATGATCCATACATAGGCCGTGGACTCGGCGATAGGGGGGAATGGCAAAAGTTTGTGCTCTTTGGCAATGACAATCAAGGCGCTAGCTATCAGTGTCAGCCCGGTGACAACAATCACTTCGCGCCAGCCGAGCAGAAGTGCAACGATCAGCACTAATGCGATTTGGGTACTAAACCCGACCGGGCCAATCCCACCGCTGACAATACTGGAAATCAGCCACGCCAGCCAGATGAGCGCAACAAATGTGTAGCTGGCTGTTCGCACATGTCGTCGGCGAAATAAAAAGTAAGGTATTAGGAGACTCATCAGGAACACGAAGAGAATATCGGCAATCACAACTTCTCCGGGAGCGACCAGAAATAGAGCGCCGAGGAAAAGCAGTGTGATGCCAATACCCGCGACAAGAAGAAAATTCAGGAGCGTGACAATCCGCATCAGATTTTCATCACAAAAGATGGGCGGTGCGAGAAAATTGCGGATTCGGTGAAACATCAGACGGCAATTCCAATCGTTACAGCAATAAACTTATACATGAATGTTTATAAATGGATGTAGGTGGCTGTGGTTCTTATCGTGAGTGAAGGGGTTAGGTAGAACCGCATAACCATTTTCATTATAGGCGTGAAATCCAATATGATGAAAATTAACTTTTTAATTCCCCGGTTCACTTTTTAGACACAAACGTTTTTGCGAGATGAGGAGAATTCTGATCGGCATTAATAAGAGACTAGCGTCTCAAATGAGGAGGTTGAGGCGAGTGTAGCAATGTGTGAAGGTTCATGACATGCATCGGGGCACATCTGTCATGCCCCGATGTGATTTCAGTCCAACGACTTAGTGGTTAGGTTATAGGGTAATGCCCACGCGCATGACGCCATCTTTGGGCATCCCCTCCAGCTTGAAGCCCAATCGTTCGGTCACACGCAGCATGTCCGCATTATCGCTCAGAATATTTCCGACAATGCGTTTGATTCCCTCCTGTCGTCCGATGTCCAGCAGCCTTCGCAGGAGTTCTGTCCCTAGTCCCTGTCGCTGGAACGCATCGCTGACCAGGATGGCGTATTCGGCGTCCTCTGTGCCATAAATCTTAATCAAACGTCCGGCGGCTATCACTTCCGGTTCGCCGGTTTCCGGGTTTTCCCGTTGGGCGACGAGTGCCATTTCCCGGTCATAGTCGATGAAACTGATGCGTGACAGGCGTTCGTGATCGACCCGTTGGCTCAATTTCATCGGGTAAAAATAGCGGAGATATACGCTGCGTTCCGACAGTGGCTGGTGGAATTTCGCCATCAATGGCTCATCTTCCGGGCGAATCGGGCGGATGACAATGTCTGTGCCATCCTTCATCGTCCAGTCCCCAATATATTCGCTTGGATAGGGGCGAATCGCCAATTTAGGCAGTTGTTCCTCGGTTATGTCCGCGCCGTGCAGTACCACCCGCGCATCCAGCGCCAACAGTCTTTCCGGCGACGCCAACAGAGGATTGATGTCAATCTCTTTAATCCAGCGCTGCTCAACGACCAATTGGCTGAACCGCACCAGCAGTTGTTCCAATTCTGCCAGGTTAACCGATGCGCGTCCACGAACACCCTTCAAGGCAGTATAAATTTTGGTCTGTTCCATCATGCGTCGTGCCAGTGTGGTATTCAAGGGCGGCAGTGCCAGCGCCCGATCTTTAAATACTTCCACCAATGTCCCGCCCATACCGAATAGGAGCACCGGGCCGAACTGTGGGTCAGGGCTGCTGCCAACGATAATCTCGTAACCATCCAATTTCACCATCGGTTGTACCGATACGCCCTGGAAATGCTGTTCACCCACTTTTTCCCGAACGGCTGTCCGAATGGCCTCAAAAGCGTCTCGCACCATGTCCGCATCGTTCAGGTTTAGTTTGACACCCCCCACATCGGTCTTATGAGTGATGGTTTCCGAGTGAATTTTTAGTACTACCGGGTAGCCCATCTCGTCGGCGGCTTTCACCGCCTTATCAGCATTGTCGGCAATATGCATTGGAACTGTCGGGATGCCATAGGCCGCCAGGATTTGCTTTCGACTCGGCCTCGGACAGGATGGTTCGCCCCGCCTTCCGCGCATCGTAGATAATTTTCTCCACCTGCATCTTATAGGATGAATGCTCCGGTGAATGTCCCGGTAAAATGGGTGTTTCGTAGAGGGCACGCAGGTTATAGGTGTTGCGCCACATATAGGTGAACAGTCGCGTGGCTGTATCGGGATAGCGGAATGTCGGGATATTTGACCGACTTAAAATTGCTTCTCCGGCGGCAACTTCCGCGCCTCCCATCCAACTTGCCAGCACCGGCTTACCGGGAATTTGCGCGTATGGTTTCAATTGTTCGGCGGTCTGTGTTGGGTCGGTCATCGCCTGCGGTGTGAGGATTACCAGCAGTCCATCGCTATTCGGGTCTTCCGCCGCAATTTCCAGGGTTTTGGCATACCGTTCCGGTCCGGCATCTCCCAGGATGTCGATTGGGTTGCTATGGCTCCAGGCAGAGGGCAGAAATTCATTCAGTTTTTCGATGGTCTCCGGCGTAATTTCGGATAGTTCGCCCCCGTTTGAAATCAACGCATCGGTTGCGAGGACGCCTGGGCCACCGGCATTGGTTAGGATGGTCAGCCGCTTGCCTGCCGGACGTGGCTGCTTTGCCAGCACTTCGACGGTATAAAAAACATCCGCTATCTGATCGAACTCGCAGCACACCCACTCGCCGGAAGGCAGCATCCAGCACTTCGTCGCTGCCGGTTAGTGCTCCGGTATGCGAAGCGGCAGCATGAGCGGCGGCTTCCGTCCGTCCGGCTTTAATCACAATAATGGGCTTAGTCAGGGCAACTTCTCGTGCGGCAGACAGGAATGAACGTGCATCCCCAATCGACTCCATGTAGATCACGATGCTGGTTGTATTCGGGTCATCGCCCAGATAACTAATCAGGTCGCCCCAATTCACGTCGAGCATCGAGCCAATGGACACAAACGCGCTGAACCCCACATTTTCGCTGAAACTCCAATCCAGCACCGAGGTTAGCAGCGCCCCACTCTGACTGATGAATCCCACATTTCCCGGCCGCGCCATCGCCCCGGCGAAAGTGGCATTCAACCCATTGAGGGGGGACATCACGCCCAGGCAGTTCGGCCCGATAATCCGCATCTTTCCTCTGGCAATCTTCAAAATCTCCTGCTCCAGCGCCGCGCCTTCTGGCCCGGTTTCCTTGAATCCGGCGGAGATAATAATCGCCCCACGAATTCCAACATCGACACATTCCTGGATGATACCCGGTACGGTTTTGGCAGGTGTCACGATGACTGCCAGATCGACGGGTTCAGGAATTGCGCCGATGTTCGGGTACGATTTCACGCCCATTACACTTGGCCGCTTGGGATTGACTGGAAACACCGTGCCACCAAAAGGGTTGGTGAGCAGATTCCACATAATTGTCCGGCCAACACTGCCAGGGTTTTCGGTTGCGCCAATTACGGCCACATTTTTCGGAGCGAAAATCGCATCCAGCGCCAGAAACTGACGTTGGACGTCCTCCGCCTCATTCTTACGGGTTGTTGTCTCTACCATCATTGCTCCAAGAAGAAGATTGTTTCCATTTCATAGTTGTCAAGATAACACACTTTTGTCGATTTTCGCCCAACTCTCGACAGATAGCATCACTATTCCATGATAGATATAATGTGTCGCTTGTTCGTCAGTATTCAATGAGAATATCGAAAAATTACAATTCGGTATAATGGGATTGTTGCGATAAATCGGAGTTCATAACATGACTGATGTGTTCATCTCCTACTCACGTAAAGACACCGAATTTGTGCGCCGCCTGCACGCAGCCCTGGCCGAGCAAAAACGGGATATATGGGTAGATTGGGAGGACATTCCAGCGACAGCCGATTGGTGGGCTGAAGTACAGGCGGGCATTGAGGCCGCGAACAGCTTCGTTTTTGTTATCAGTCCCGATTCGGTCATGTCCGATATTTGCCGTAATGAAGTTGAACATGCGGTTTCCAATAATAAGCGCATGGTTCCCATCATGTTTCGGGACATCAGTGATCCTGCTCTTAAGCCAGTCACTCACGCGGCCATTAACTCTCACAACTGGATTTTCTTCCGCGATGAGGCGGCCTTCGATCAATCCTTTCAATTGCTGCTCAAGGCATTGGATACCGATCTGAATTATGTGCGGGAACATACGCGCCTGCTGGTGCGTGCCCGCGAATGGGAAGCGCGAGGTTATCATCCGGGTTTCCTGCTTACCCGGACGGAGATGAAAGAATCTCGTGACTGGCTTGACCAGTCCGAAGGTAAAGACCCTCGCCCAACGACCTTGCAGATGGAATATATCCAAAGCAGCCAGCAGGCGCTCAACCGCCAGCGCAGATTTCAGATTACGCTGGTTTCCGCGCTGATAACCGCTTCGATACTGGCGATCATTTCAGTTTTTCTGTTTCAGCAGGCGGATAGTAATCGTGTTCTAGCGGAAGCCAATGCGTCTACGAGTGATGCCAACGCGGTGATTGCTTTCAACAACGCAGTAACCGCGACGCTAGCTCAGGGGGAAGCGCAAATTCAGGCGTCCACTGCCATTGCAGCGCAGGGTACTAGCGCCTACAACGCCGCCGATGCTGCCACACAAGCGTCGAATGCTCGTGCTAATGCGTCTACCAGTGACGCCAATGCAGTGATTGCCTTCAACAATGCCGTAACGGCGACTGTCGCCCAGGGAGAAGCAGTCCTACAGGCACAAAATGCCGAGACACAGGCGGCGATTGCTCAACAAGAAGCAGATGCTAATGCGACAGCGCAGTCTGTCGCCCGCAGTGAAGCCAACGCGAATGCTACCGCCCAACAAATTGCCCAGGTGGAAGCCTTCAACGCGGCGACGGCTGCGGCAGCCGAGGCAGATGCACGGGCGACCAGTGTTGTTAATGAGGGAATTGCTATTGATAGTGCTGCCACAGCTACGATAGCGCTTGGCAATCTACAAGTGCAGACTCGTCACTCGATGTCGCTGGGGTTGGCTGCTCAGGCACAGATTGAACTCAATGGCCCTGCACCGGAACGCTCGATTTTGTTGGGTCTGGAAGCGCTGCAAAACTACGATTACACCTGGCAAGCGGAACAGGCGCTTGGATTGGCCGTTCAAGGCAGCCGCTTGCGTCATATTCTGATGGGGCATGATGCGCCGGTCTATGCAGCCGTGTATTCCCCAGATGGCACAAAAATCGTTACCAGCAGCGTGGATATGACAGCCAAAATCTGGGACTCGGCCACTGGTGACTTATTACAAACGCTGACGGGTCATACTGAATGGGTGAATGCAGCAGCCTGGTCACCGGATGGATTCCAGGTCGCTACTGCCAGCGACGACGGCACAGCCAGAATATGGGATGCCGAAACCGGACAAGAATTATTCACCCTAAAAGGGCATACGGACTATGTGGTGTCTGTTGCCTGGTCGCCGGATGGGACAAAAATTGCGACTGCCAGCTATGATGGCACGGCCATCATCTGGGATGCGAAAACCGGGCAGCCTACCATACAGCCGATTCAGGCCAAGCAGAATGTGCTTTATAATGTCACCTGGTCGCCAGACAGTACGACTATTTTGACCATTGGTTACGACAATACCGCTGTATTATGGAGTGCGCGGACAGGCGCTTTTATCAGCCGCTTCCGAGGTCACACCGACACCATATCTGCTGCGGCCTGGTCACCGAATGGCAGCCAGTTGGTAACGGCCAGTGCGGATCAAACCGCCATTATCTGGGATGTTCAATCGACAAAGGCAATTCGTGTCCTTTCCGGTCATGCTGCCCCCATATATGGTGTAGATTGGTCATCCGATGGTACGACCATTGCAACCGCCAGCGGTGACGGGACGGTGAAGATTTGGGATGTTGCCCTCAGCACCGCGCCACTTACCCTGTCAGTCAGTGTGGTATATACGGTAGACCTCTCGCCAGATGGTCAGCATTTCGTGACGACTGGTTCGGACAATGGCGCGAAAATCTGGGAAATCAAACCGGCAGGCGAACGGTTCACCATTCATCCAACCGAGTCCATGACCAGTAACGTTCAGTGGTCACCCGACGGACGTTTCCTTGCAGGTGGGGTTCAACAGGGGACGACTGTTTGGGATAGTTCAAATGGCGCACAACGGCGCGATCCCTTCCTGAGTCGGGGCGGAGATGTCCTGAAAGTGGCCTGGTCGCCCGACGGCACGAAAGTGTTGGTGGCGAAATATACACAGTTAGTTGAGGTCTGGTCATCAATGGGTGAATTGTTACTTTCCCTGGATTTTGGCACGAGCGAGCGCACTGGCAGCATTACCAGTTTGGCCTGGTCGCCGGACGGCACTCAAATCGCTGCCAGCGGCCAATACGATCCAACCACAATATGGGATGCAGCGACAGGTAAGGTATTGTTCACTCTGACGAACGATGATAATTCTAGTGGCGGAACATTTGTGACGTGGGCACCACAGGGCGAATATATCCTTACCGGGAATGATAATACGGTGAGAAGCTGGACTGCTGATACCGGCGAACGTGACGCGGAGATTAGTCAATATGGCGCGGAGTCAGCAGCCTGGTCGCCAGATGGAAGCGAGTTTCTCATTGGCAATGACGATGGCACGGCAATCATCTACGACTTCGATACTTTGAAAACGGTTGTCATGGTTTCCGGGCATATCGGGGCTGTGACCAGTGTTGACTGGTCACCTAATGGGGAAAGATTCCTCACCGCCAGCAGCGATGGTAAAACTAAAATCTGGGATGCAGAGGATGGAACCGACCTGTTGACACTGGTCGATAATCACAGCGCATTTATCAGCGCCGATTGGTCGCCAGATGGAACCCATGTGGTCACGGCTGATTTGGATGGTGAAATTAAGGTTTGGAATGTGTGGGAAACATTAAGCGACCTGGTTACTTCTGCGGAGAATTGCTGCGTTGTGCGTGCCCTAACGCCCGAAGAGCGGCGACAGTTCGGCCTGTCGGCGGCCAGTTCATAAGGCGGCATACGTTTCTAGTCAGGGATTGAGATTTTCTATTTCACTGTGCTCAACAGCCGAATGGCACCGTAATATTTTCTGGCTGGCCGATGTCATACAGGTCATAGCGGATAATGACTGTCCCGCTGACGGGTAGCTGGCGGTCAAAAATGATGGCATTGTCTACATTCAGGTTGACATAAAAACGTATTACGGTATCGCGCAACGGGGCAACCCATATCTCGCCGCCTGTTGCCTCAACGATTCCCTCATCCGCCAGCCGGATAGATGGCAGGTTGAGGTCAGCAGTACCGAATGCATACTGCCACACATCCTCACCATTGATGGTCGCTCGCAGCCCGGTAGGTGTCGCCCGGTTCACACCGCCGACCAGTGTCCCTGCGTGTAGGTCGGCAGCGGTATCCGCGTCCGGTGTATCGGTAACGCAGGTGTTTTGCCGTACCATGAAACTGTCCGGCCCAAGCCGCACCCCCTCGAAAGCATTGTTTTCCTTGCCAATCAGTTCCCCGGAAGTTGTTACCACCACCCTTCGCGCCGAACCAACCTGCTTGTACCACACCTCAGCACTGGCATTGGCAGTCGTTTCCCGTGTTGTGCGCGCAAACACGCCATTGAACTCCAACTGCACCTGATACCGCCAACCTTCAATGTCTTCCAGGTTCGCGTCTACCTCTGGAAACGAGATTGCCCCCCGGTATTCCGGCGGGGGTGCATTCTGTGTCAGATATTGGGCTGTCGCCAGCGGATCAAGCGCCGCTTGAGTCGGTAGATTGCTGCTGTCCTGTCCACGCCGTCCGGTGCAGGCGAAAACCAGACTCAATACGAGAACATACAACAGCATGGAAGGGAGGTGATGTTTACTCATAGCCTGGATTGTACGAGGCGAAACCCGTATTGACAAGGTAGGGGGCTTCCGCTAGAATGCCCCCCTGCCTCCTGAGCCTGAAAAGCGTCTTGAAGTGCTATTATGCGGCATGGTATAATGCGCTTGAGTGATGATTGCCGCAGTAGCTCAGTTGGCAGAGCAACTGTCTTGTAAACAGTAGGTTCGTGGGTTCGAATCCCACCTGCGGCTCTTACAACTCCAAGCGGTTGTTAGGTGTGTTTGGGTCAGTGTCCCGAGCGGCAAAGGGGGCGAGACTGTAAATCCGCTGGCAGACGCCTTCGCAGGTTCGAGTCCTGCCTGGCCCACTGGAATATCCACTTAATGTGCCTTCGTAGCTCAGTTGGTAGAGCGCACCCTTGGTAAGGGTGAGGTCATGGGTTCAAATCCCATCGAAGGCTCATGTAGGCTTTGGAAGGATTGAGGGAGTTCAAATATGGCAAAAAAAGGCAACCGCCTGCTGGTGAAGATGCGCAGTACCGAAAGCGGTCACATGTACTATACCGAGAAAAATCGCCGCAATGATACCGGACGGTTGGAACTCAAGAAATATGACCCGCTGGTGCGCCGCCATGTGATCTACCGCGAAACGAAATAACGCGGATCAACCCTATCAGCTTAGAGGCTGTGCTGGTATAATCAACAGCCTGATATAGGGGAGTAGCTCAATTGGCAGAGCAACGGCCTCCAAATCCGTAGGTTCAGGGTTCGATTCCTTGCTCCCCTGCTCTTTTTCACGAGACACCGTCCCTCCCTGGCGGTGTCTTGCATATTAGCAATAGTTGTAGGAGAACCAGCATGTCTGCTGAAGACACCTTGAATGAAAATCGCAAGCGCCGTCGTGGACTTCGGCGGCAAGCTGAAGCTGAACCGATTGAGACCTACGAAGATGAACAGGATGAGGACGAAGATGGACACGTCGCGCGGCCTGACGGAAAAGAAGGGGCGCATCACTCCCGGACGCCGTACCCAGGAAATAGAGGAAAGTAAGTCGGAGGGCAACTTCATCACTCGCCCCTTACGAGGTGTGAGTGAGTATTTTGAAGGGGTTCGTGCCGAAATGCAGAAAGTCGTCTGGCCGACGCGCGAAGAAACCCAGCGCCTCACCTGATCGTTCTGGTGACGATGGTAATCTCATCGATTGTTCTGGGTGCGATCAGTCTGGTTTTTACAGAATTATTTGCTCTTGGTATCAGCGCACCAGCAATTTTTGCAGTTCTGTTTGTAGTGGTGGTCGGTGTATTCATCTACTATGTGCGCCAGAGCAATCGAAGCACCCGTAGTTATTAACAGCGATCTGAGTGAAAGAAGGAGGCCGTATGTTCGACGACGCAGATGATCTGCGGGACGACGATTACGACCCGGAACCCGTTTATCTGGATGACAAACCTGCCGCCTCGGTAGAAGATGATAGTGGCGACGAGGATTTACCGCCTCTCCTGGACATAGATGATGGCAAACAGGACAGCGGCAATTGTGGTATGTCGTACACTGCTATTCCGGCTATGAAAATAAAGTCATGCACGCCATCATGCAGCGTATCGAAACGATGGGGATGCGCGACAAAATTTTTGATGTGATTGTGCCGACCCAGGAAGAAATTGAAGTTAAGGAAGGCAAGCGGCGGACAGTTGAACGCCGTGTGTTCCCTGGCTATATCCTGGTAGAGATGAAAATGGATGAGGACTCGTGGTATGTGGTTCGTAATACCCCTGGCGTGACTGGCTTTGTCGGCATGGGCAACGACCCTACGCCACTGCGCCCGGAAGAAGTCAAGGCGATCATGGATCGTATGGAGTCCGGCGAGGTCGCGGTTAAAGTGACCATTCAAAGTGGGCAGAAGGTGCGGATTATCGATGGGCCGTTTAATGACTTCATTGGCACGGTTGCCGCCATTGACCCCGACAAATCCAAAGTGCGCGTGATGGTCAACTTCTTCGGGCGTGATACCCCGGTTGAGTTGGACTTCCTGGAAGTCGAGAAAGTATAAGAGTGTTAGTCGAGTTGCCGACTGATAGACCGGTAGACTATGACTAGAAACTGAGGATTAATCATGGCAAAGAAAATCAAAGCAATTGTCACGCTGGCGATCCAGGCGGGTAAGGCCAATCCCGCCCCGCCAATTGGCCCGGCGCTGGCGCAGCATGGCATCAACCTGATGGGCTTCTGCAAGGAATATAATGCCCGTACCAGCAACCGTATTGGCGAAATTATTCCGGCAGAAATCACCATCTTCAGCGATGGTTCGTTCAAGTTTATTCTGAAAAGCCCGCCGACTTCCTTCCTCATCAAGAAGGCCGCCGGGATTGAAAAAGGTTCGACCAACGCCAGCACCGATAAGGTCGGCAAGCTTAACCGCAAGCAGTTGGCAGAAATCGCTGAAGTCAAGCGCCCGGACATGAACACCAAAGACCTGGAAGCGATTATGCGCCAGATCGAAGGTACTGCCCGTAACATGGGCGTGGAAATTGTCGAGTAACTACTGATCTGTCAGCCGTTAGGCGAATTCACGTTTGGTAAGTGAATGGATACAGGCTGGCGACTAGAAATTTGTATATTTCGTGGGAGGGCGATTTACGCCCACTATGACCACAAGGAGAAATGAACATGCCTAGCGGCAAACGTTATTTGAATGCTATCAAGGAAGTTGATGGCGACAAGCTTTATCCCCTGGCTGATGCCGTTGCAATCATCAAAAAAATGGCGACAGCCAAATTCGATGAAACCGTCGAAATGCACTTCCGCCTGGGTATTGACCCACGCCATAGCGACCAGCAGGTACGCAGCACTGTGCTGCTGCCCAATGGCCTGGGTAAGACCGTTCGCGTTCTGGTCTTTGCCGAAGGTGAAGACGCCCGTGCAGCGGAAGCTGCTGGTGCGGATATTGTCGGTAGCGACCCGGAACTGGAACGTATCCAGAAGGATAACTGGACGGATTTTGATGCGGTTCTGGCTGTTCCTTCGATGATGGGGCGGATCGGTCGTGTAGCGCGTATCCTCGGCCCGCGCGGTCTGATGCCTAATCCGAAAGCCGGTACGGTTGTGCAGGCAGGCGATCTGGGACGCGCAATCGAGGAACTCAAAGCAGGTCGTGTTGAGTTCCGTAACGACAAAACCGGCAACCTGCATGTTCCGGTAGGCAAGGCCAGTTTCGACCCAGGAAAAACTGCTGGAGAATGCTCAGGCGGTTGTCGATGCTGTCAACCGCAACCGCCCATCTTCGGTGAAAGGTACTTACGTCAAGCGTGTCACCATCACCTCGACTATGGGGCCAGGTGTGCATATCGAAGTGACTGGCGGGGTTGTCTGACCACTTTATGACCTGGGCGGTGGCATCAATTCTCTATGCTGCCGTCTCTGAACTTGAACTATGCTAAGGGGTGTTCGACAGTAAACGAACACCTCTTTTTTGTCGAAGGCTCAGTTGATGACCGTAACCTATGTTTCCGGCGACCCGCTGCTCACCCAGGCGCAAACCCTGGCTTTCGGTCACAATGCCAGAGGACGAACCGAACTTGGGACGCTGGCAACCGAACTACTCCATCGTCATCCCGCCGCCTTTGCGACTTATGGTAAACTCTGTCGTTCCGGGCGTATCAAACCGGGGACGTTCTGGATATGGCGTGAGTCAGTGCCATTTCTGGCATTTTGGGTAGTGCGTGAAACCGCCGTCGGTGCAACGCGGCTTCGTTTTGTCGAATCCAACCTGATGACGCTGGTGAGAGATTATCGTCTGCACGGTTTGACCAGTCTCGCTATCGCACCCCTTGATGATGAGGTAGCATGGCAGGCGCTCAAGCCGGTGATGGATTACTGGTTATCTGGCAGCCCACTGGCAGTTCATGTGTATGAACACTATCTGCCCGGTGTCGCCGGGGAAGTCTGAACGAGTAAGGAACATCAGAGGCAGTCGATATAAATGAACAGCAACGAAAACCCACCCGAAGCGTATAACTTTATAAAACGGAGGGGTAAAATGCATGTGAACTGCCCGAATTGTGGCGAAAAGGTGACTGCCGAAAATATAAATATTCAGAAAATGACCGCTGTTTGCGGTGCTTGTGATACCGTCTTTCGATTTGATCTACCCGAAGCGAAAGCCAAGCGGCGCAAGGCCAAGCAGCCAGCCAGGATCGTGCTTCGGGATGCCGAAACATTGCAAATGGAGTTCCGAACGAATTTCAGGCTGGATCGAAACGAGGCCTTCATTTCCAGTATATTTGGGATCACCAGCCTGACTTTAATAGCGCTGCTGCTTTTTGGACAGCAGAAATCGCCATTTTTCCTTCCGTTCGCGTTTCTGTTGGGTGCTTTAGGGTTCTTTTACTGGTTGATGTTGATCGTCTTTAATAAGACGCATATTGAAATGGATGAGAATACCCTCAAGGTTTCGCGCAAGCCTATCCCTAATCTGCTCACTCTAGGCCATGAAGTGCCTTTAGCGGGGGTTACGGCGATTAAATATGAAGAGACAGCCATCTCCAAAAAAGAGGCCTATGATACGCCGCGTTATCGGGTTTTGGCGGAAACGGAGGACGGTAGCCACCGAACCATTGTGAATGATGTGACCGAAGACTATGCCGTTTTTATAGCACAATGCCTGGAAGAACGTTTGTATATGGATGCCAACCCGGATGTCTCCCGGCTAGAGGACGATGAGTATCCCCTGAATGATGAAGCGGACATACACGAGGTGATGCAGGCATCCCAAAACCAGTCCAGATAAATCATTATGTCTTTATGTAAATCAACAGGAAGTTGTATAGAGATAGTCTGACGTACTTTGGGCAACAAGTGAATGATCCCCAACGGACATCACGTATCGAACGAGATGAAAGTATTGCCACGATGACCATACGCAAAATTCTATTATATCCACAGGATGAAGCCCGCTTGCGGCGAAAGTCTGTCCAGGTGAAACGCAACGACCCTGATCTCCCCGAACTTGTGCGCGATCTGAAAGAAACTCTGCTGGCGAATCCCGGTGCGGGATTGGCCGCGCCTCAGATTGGGGTTGAAAAGCGCGTGACAGCGGTTCGCTTCGGTCAGGAGGAAGGCGAGATGGAGCCACCCATTGTTTTGATTAATCCCTATATTCTGGAACGCGGCCCATTGGTCAAAGGTTTTGATGGATGCCTGAGTTTGCCGGGACTGTGTACCTGGGATACCCGCCGCCCGGAATGGTTAATTTTCTCCGCCAGGGATGAGCACTGGAAACCGATCAAAAAGAAAGTTTACGGGATTGATGCCCGTTTGGTCGATCATGAGGTCGATCATCTCGACGGCAAGCTGTATATCGACTATCTGACACCACAGTCAAAACTGTATATCGCCCGGAAGGATGAAAACGGGGAGGAAAAACTGGTCGAAATTAAATCACTGCTCACCAAACCCGCTCCATAAAGTTGTTGAGTGTCGGCAATTCTGCCTTTTACCCTACCATCAACATCCTCTTATTTTCACATTCATGTGATGTAGCCTGCCTCGGCAGCATTTATATTTCATAAATTTTGCGTCCAAAATTCACAAAGTTATGTATCTGTTAGGATAATGTGATTTAAAATTAAAACTAGCAGAAAGGGCAGATACAGTCGTGGCGGACTCAAACTTCGACATCTGGCGTCTCCAATCGACCTCCGATATTCGGGGGCTGATTGACGCTGTGCGTGAAGGAGATGCTGATGTCCGCAGGCGGGCGATTACGGCCATTCGCGTCCTGGGTGCAACCAGCGCCATCCCCGGTCTGCAA
This sequence comes from uncultured Chloroflexia bacterium, assembly GCA_963752305.1. GTDB lineage: Bacteria > Chloroflexota > Anaerolineae > Aggregatilineales > Phototrophicaceae > CFX2. The sequence goes on along the minus strand of CAVVXQ010000009.1, from coordinate 2,895,417 downwards.
TCCATCCTGGTTGAGGAAAAAGACTCCGAAATTCGTGACATGTTGATCGCCACACTGGATTATCTATTCCAGCAGGAAGTGGATGAGGACGATGAGCAAACTACCGGACAGCACAATCAGGTTGTGCATCTCATCGCCCAACTCAACAGCGAAAATCCCGAACAGGTTATCCGCGCCGCCCAAAATCTAGGCGAATTGAAAGAGAAAATTGCAACCGAATCGCTGGTGATTATTTTCCACAACCGGGGATTACGTGCTGATGTACGCTTGGCTGCCGCAGAGGCACTCATTAAATTGGAGAGTGCGCCGGTAGAGGTATCACTGCTGGCGGTACTGCGCCACTCCGATTGGCATCATCGCCGAAATGCGGCGGCTGTTCTGGGACAACTGTCAGCAGATTGGGCAGTACGTCCCCTGACGCTTTTGCTGCATGATGAACAGGAAATCGTTCGGCGGACGGCATTCGCGGCGCTCAAGCGCATTGGAACAGCCGAAGCACTTAGGGTTGTCCAACCACCAGAAACACAATCAGCAGGAAGGCTTGTACAGCCAGAGTCAGTTTCCCCAGCAACTCCCACATTTGCTCCCGAACCGATTCCTGACACTACAGCCGCCACCCTTACTCAGTCGGAAGTCAAGGTGGATACCACCACAACCAGCTCTGAATCGGACGCATCAACGCCAGTTATTGCTGCTGATTCCCCGAACTCACTTCCCGCCTCACCAACTTCGCCATCACTGTTGTTTCTGGAGGTAGGCGCGCCCGTCGATGACGAGGATACCCAACCCAGCCCACCTACCGTCTTACCTGACGATGTAACTTAAAATCTAGCCAATATGGTAGATGGCATTGCCGGAATAGCTGGAAACGTATAAACCCCCATCAGGCGAGTTCAATAATGCTGATGGTCCGACCAGGCCGCTCACAAACAGGAGAGATGCTCCTGTATAGTGTTCTTCATCAATTCGGTAAAGCTTCACACGGTAAATTTCGCCCGTTGCCCATAAAGAGACAAAGAGCTGGCCTTTAAAACGTTTTGGAAGTTTGCTGCCATCATAAATCACAGAGTCCCGTTGGAGCCGCATGTTCAGGAAACGTAACGACAGGTGGCATTGTGCCGGAATCCTCCGGTGGCATACCATAATACTTTGGGAATCCGTAATCCTTTCCTTCCAAGATGTAGTTTACTTCTTCTGGCACGTCTGTAAGTTCTGTGCAATCTGAATCAATACATCCAGATGATCCATTGTCAACAGCGAAGAAACCCCCACCTGGCGCGGGAATTAATCCGAAGGGATTACGAGTGCCGGTTGCATAGACCTTTAAATCGGTGCCATCGGGATTAACAGAAAAAATCCGAGCCGCCATAGGACTAACTTCGTCGTATCTGTCAGTTGTTGCCCCAGAACCAATGTAGAGTCGTCCGTCGTCCCCAAATGTCAGCCCATTATTCTGATGAAAAGCATATACCTCACCTGGAAATCCTGACACGATTGTCTGTTCTTCGTCAGCTTTACCATCGTTATCTGTGTCTTTCAAGAAGATCGTTTTTCCTTGTACATTCACGTACATGCCATCGTTACCCCAGGCTAGACCTTCTGGCTGATCCAGTCCTTCGGCAAAAATATCCACCTCGTCGGCAACACCGTCCAGGTTGCTATCTTTCATCATCCAGATCGAGCCGGATGCTCCTGCAACGTACAACTCCCCGTTCGGGCCAAGTTCCATAGCGGTGGGCGCCTTGACAATTTGATTCTCGAATATATTAATCGGAACTTGGTCAGTTAAGATTATCCCCTTGATCGTTTCTACCTGCGTAAATACTTCGTCGAGATCAGGGACGAAAGTTGACACATACAAAAAATATATGAGGGGAACCGCGAGAATGGCGATACCAAACGCGACCATAGCACCGAAATGGATAGCTGAGGTTTGAGTCCGTGCCAGACGATATATAAGATATGAAAATGTAGCGGCCAAGACGAAGGCGAGGAAAAATCCAATGAAGGCGTTAAATAAACCACGAAGGTCAATATCAATATATGCACGACGAGCGGGTGTACTGGCAGCCATGATAATAAATACGGCCAATCCAGCTAGTGCGACGGCAGCAATAATGATTCCCCCACGCCGCCGTCCTGCCACTCTAGCAACTTGATATAACCCGTAAAGTAGCCATCCAAAACTGAAAAATAGGAATGCAACACCCAGAATATCAGTAATTTTTAAACTAAATGACATTAAACGCGCTATACACTAATTTGGGTAATAGTCAAATAACTGTTGTTTGATGGTATATCCAAACGTGCCTCACAATCAATAGTACCACCCTCTGGTTTCATAAAATGTGATCTGTGAACCGATAACTATTGCCTAACCCGATAAACTGCTATACTACAATCAATCAGGAGAAGGGTTATGCGTAGAACGGCGTTCTGGTTCATCACCTTACTGGCGGCTGTTTGCTTATCGGCAAGCATGGTTTACGCCCAACAACTCCCCCAAACCACCGTCACAATTCTCGTTAACCGTGATGGTGTCAATGTGCGAGTCGCGCCTGCATTGGGGGCGGACGTACTCGGCTTCGTCAGCGCAGGCTGGACTGCCCCCGCCAATGGTCGAAGCCCGGATAATGAATGGGTGCGTATCGACTTCAACGGGCAGGAAGGCTGGATTGGTCTGGCGGTCATCAACGTATTTGGAGACCTGAATGTCCTGCCAGTTGCCGACCCACGCACTATTCCTTATGGCGGATTCGAGAGTCCACGCTCTGGCAGTACCACCGCTACCAGCCCGATTACCGGACGGTTGGGGTTAAGTGGTTTGCGTTTGCGGGCTGGCCCTGGCACGGCCTATCCAGTGCTGGCGAACCCGCCGCGATATACGGTCTTTCCACTGACGGGACGTACAGCCAATAACGCCTGGTTACAGGTCAATTACAATGGCACACTGGGATGGGTGACGAGCGAATGGGTGCAAATTCAGGGGGGCGCAAGCATCATCAGTCTGCCGATTGATGGTATTGTGGCCGATGCACCACCTCAATCTGACGAAACCCACGAGAATTACATTGCAACGCTGCGGCTGATGCTGGATCGTATCAACCTGGCACAACCTTCATTGGACTCTATCCGAGAGACGTGGACAACCGTCGCGCTCGGCCAGCGTTCGGCCTGCCAGAATTTCCCGGCGCGACCTAGCGACATGAATATCGCTAATCCATTATTGGCTGCATTCTATCCAACCCTGAATCCGCTCAATATCGACTTTAACGCTGCCATGTCTAACGTGCGGCAGGCAATTGACCTGTGGATTGAGGCCTGTGGACAACCCCAGCCCGCCAGCGGCGTTATCGGGCAGGCCACTGTCCAGGGTGCTTTGAACATCATCCAGACAGCGGACAACCAGTTTGCCGATTTGCGACGCCGCTTGAATGACCTGATTCCGCCTGCTGTTGAAGTCGGTGAGGATGAGTGTCTGTTTACCTTCCAGGAACAATTCGATGTGCTGAAGGTGATCGGCAAGGGGCAGCTCGTGATTGACTCGTTTGACCAGCGGAAATCCGCGACGGGTTACTGTATTGATGTTGCAGTCGGGGACGCGCTGCGCCTGGAAATCCTGCGGACGAAGGGTGATCCGCAATTCTTGCTGGCCTTCAGCCCGCTTGACAACCCGACTCAATTCCTGGCGATTGGCCGCCGGATTTCAGGACAGGAGTTATTGACACTGGGTCCAGTGGCGATCACTACCGCCGGACGCTATCTCATCATTGTCAGTGATGAGAGCGATGTCCCCGCGCCCAGCGAATATGCGCTGCTGGTAACGAACATTGCTGGTGTGACCCAAATCGGCCCTGGGCTGGGTATTGACCCGAACACCGGACAGGTGGTGGTCAATCCGGTGCAGGCCATTTCCACGCCGGGAGCAATTGTTACCGCTACTCCGGGCGTGACCGGCGCGACCTGTCCATCAACCGGGTTTACCTGCGACCAATTATTCACCTGCCAGGAGGCACAAGCCTGCTTGCAAGCGGGTAACTTCAGCCTTGACCCCGATAATAACGGTATTCCGTGCGAAGGCGCACCGCTTAACTGCTCGTAAGCATTGAACAAAAAGGGCGTTCTGGTTACGAACGCCCTTTTGATTCCTGTATATTCAGCCAACCCCCAGACGATTAACTTCCGGCGCGTAGGTTAGATAGCTGAGTAGATGCCGTTTCAAACGCAATTCCCGCGTTGTTCATATTTGTCACCCAGGACGGCGCTATCGCTCCCATTGCCTCGGTGGTATCAGCACAGGAGGCGGTAAACTGTGCCCATCCACTGCGTACCAACTGTAAGCCTGTATTGACCAGATCGGCGCTCAGTTTCAGGTTGGGTGCTGATGCCGCCAAATCCTCCGGGAGAACATAATCATCGGGGATAACTGGCACAGTATCCTGGCAGCCAGTTGTTCCACCATTAGCTGCCTCGCTCCAGTATTCAGCCAGCAGGGTATAAGCCCCGCGCGTAGCCGTCATATCATCCACAATCGTCTGAAGGGGTGTGATATGACTGCGGATGTCAGCGTTTAAGGTCGAGGTCGTATCAGTTTCCAGGGTTGGGGCTTCGACGGGTGGGGCAAGTGTATTGTCTGCGTCCGACATAGCTTCGGCGGCTGTCAGGGCATCACTGGCTTCTGATAGCTGTTGAACCATCGTCACGACCATTGCCATTGGCGCGCCAAACTCGCCTGCATCAATCTGTTGGTTGTTGTCACATACCTGATCGTAAGTCTGTTTGGCGGCTATGAAATCCATCTGGGCTTGATTGATCGCCGTTGCAATCTCGGCTAAATCGGGATAGTCACGGACATTGTTGGATGAGAGTGTATAGGGCGTGAGGGCGTCAAAAAATTCATTGCAGGTGAGTTCCCCGCCACCCAATTTCAATTGATATTGTCCCTGAAGTTTGGCGGCGTTGCTGTTGACCATATTGAGGGAAAAACGCAAGTCGCTCATGACCGTGGCTCGATCCCTGTCCGGCGCATCCGTAACCGGGTTCGGGTTATTGTCCACTGATTGCGAACTGTCGCCCGTATTGAGATTTATTTCGCCACCTTTAATCAGGGGCGGAAGCAAAATCGCCAGCAGTGCAATCAGTACCCCGGACAGCAGCAGTGCTAACTCTATTTTGCCAACGACACGGACGGGATGGGGACACGCCCACCCATCTTGCCATCGGCTACTCTTTCCAGCAGCTTCATGGCCTGACCCGATTTTGGGCTGGCAAGTTCCAGCTCCAAACGCCGGAACATGCCCAGAGAATAGGCTGCTGCTTCTCTTACTCGCGGATCGGCATCATTTTTATGGGCCTGGGCCAGGGAGGTAATGGCTGTAGGGTCGCCAGCTTCACCTAACCATTGCGCGGCTTTCCGACGCACCTTCGCATCTTTGGCAGATAGTTGTTTGATATGCGCCTTGACTTCGGCTTCAAAGGCATCAAGATCGGGCATGACTCCGCTCCAGAATAATGGCTATGTTTATCCCCATTAATCATACGGCAAGACCAGTATAGGCGAAAGTCAGGATTAGCAGATTAAGCAACGTAAATTTTGAATTCCATTGTGGCACTATATGGTATTATTATCCAAAATGGTGGATGATACAGTTCACAAATAGGTGAACGCCAGTACCATCCCATACCGCGAAGCTGATTGGAATTTGTGATGCTCAACCCTTCAAAACTTGCCATATCCCTGGATCGAGATGGAGAAGAACCTATCTACCGCCAGCTTATCCGCCATATTCGGGCGCAGATTGAAAGCGGGACGTTAAGCGCAGGCACTCGTCTGCCTGCCAGCCGCGATCTGGCGCAGCAGCTTAACATCAGCCGGATTAGTGTGGTGAATGCCTATGCGGAACTGCGCGCGGAAGGTTTTCTGAGCGCCCATGCCGGACGGGGGACATTTATCGCCGGGGAAAATGGGAACGGTAGTAATGGCTCGCCCCCTCCCGTAAACCACTCGTCGGCAGATAAAGATAGTGAGACACCGACGACACCGGATCGCTCGATCCGCGAGATGATGCGGATGGCACGCAAACCCGGAATCATCAGTTTTGCTCAGGGTTCACCGCCATCAGACTTTTTTCCAGTGCAACATCTTCGGGATGCGCTGAATACCGTTCTGGATCGGGATGGCGCGCGGGCGCTGGGTTACGAGATCACCGAAGGGTACACCCCCCTGCGATCTGCCATTCGGGATTATGTGAGCGGCCTGGGTATCCAGTGTAGTACCGATCAAGTGCTGATTACCGGCGGCACACAGCAGGCGATTGATCTGGTGGTACAGGCGCTGCTGTCCGAAGGGGATATGCTGGTCACAGAAAATCCGACCTATCTGGGGATGGTGGACATCGCTCGAACCCGCCGGGTACAAATACACGGCATCAGTATGGATGAAGATGGTATCCGGCTGGATATGCTGGAAAACTTCATCCTGGATAATCACCCGAAACTGATTTACGTGATGCCCACCTTCCATAATCCAACCGGCATTGTTATGCCCCTGCACCGACGCCGACAACTGCTGAATCTGGCGAACGATTACCACGTTCCGATTTTGGAAGATGGTGTATACCACGAACTGCGATTTGCAGGTGAGAGTGTTCCACCCCTGAAGGCATTGGACGAAACGGGTAACGTGCTGCATGTGAGCGGCTTCACCAAGATTCTGCTGCCCGGTGTCCGCATTGGCTATTTAATCAGCGACAACACCCATTACGAACGATTAGCGCGGGTAAAGCAGGCGGCAGATGTGTCCACCCCTACACTGAACCAGCGCGCAATTCACCTGCTGTTGGAACGCGGGGTGCTGGCACAGCAGCTTGAGCGTAATAATCGGGAACTGCGACGACGGCGTGATGTGGCGCTGGAGGCTGCGGCACAATATTTACCACCCGGCTCGTACTGGAATGTGCCCTGCGGGGGATTGTACTTGTGGATTCAACTGCCGAAGACTGGCCCAACGGCAGCGGAGTTGTATATCACCGCGATTCACATGGGCGCGGCCTATGCGATTGGCAATGTGTTCTACACCAATGGGTGCGGCAGCCACCGGATGCGCCTGAATTATGGCTCACAAAAACCCGCCGAGATCGAAGAGGGCATCAGGCGACTGGGGCGGGCATGGCGCGAGGTGGCCTTCGATTATGCCGATATGGAAAAGTCACCCTTGTTGTAGGAAAGCCTTTTTGTCGATAAACTCACGCCTTCCTGACCGAGAGGGACGCTGTACACCGCGTCCCTCTTTCGTTACTGACCACATCTAAGGAACTGTTATGCAGGAGACATCCAAATCACCGGGGCGGGGGACGATCTCGTTTATCCTGTTGACCGCCTTTCTCAATCTGGCCGGTATCGGGATTATTAACCCGGTTTTTCCGTTCATCACATTGACCTACGTTGACCGGCAGGATGGCGCGCTGGTGGTTGCCCTGCTGTTTACGACTTACTCACTTTGCCAGTTTATTGCCGTCCCCACATTAGGGGCGCTCAGTGACCGATTTGGACGCCGTCCGGTGCTGCTCATCAGCCTGATCGGGTCGGCAGCAGGCTACCTGATTTTCGGAATTGGTGGGGCGCTGTGGGTGTTGTTTCTGGGACGCATCATTGACGGATTAACCGGGGGCAACCTGGCGACCATCTATGCCTATGCCGCCGACATCACCGAACCGAAGGAGCGCACCCGGTTTTTTGGGCTGTTGGGGGCGACGGCAGGTATGGGCTTCGTCATTGGTCCAGCGCTGGGCGGTGTCATCTACAGCCTGACGAAGGTGTATGCTGCCCCGGTGTTTGTGGCTTCCTTTGTGACGATGCTCAATGTGATCTGGGGATTTTTCGTCATGCCGGAAAGCCTGTCGCCCGACAAAAGGGAGACAAATATTCCGCTGCGGAAGTTAAATCCACTGGTGCAGCTCTGGGATGTGTTTCAACTGGTGCAGCTACGCCTGCTGTTGGTGGCGGTATTTTTATGGGCGGTGTCGTTCGCCATGCTGCAATCCAACCTGAGTTATCTGACCGAAGATCGTCTCGGCTGGACACCGGATGCGACCAGCGCATTATTCTTCGTGGTCGGGCTGGTGGGCATTGTCACACAAGGGTTTTTAATCCGAAAGCTGCTGCCCCGGTTTGGGGAGGCACGATTGGCGATTGGTGGCATGATTTCGATGGCTATCGGATTCCTGCTGATTGTGGTTGTCGGCGAAACTCTGATCGCCCCGCTCATTTTTCTGGCGGTGTTCTTCGTCGCCTTCGGCAACGGGCTGATTACACCCTCGCTCACAGGATTATTCTCGCAGGCGGTATCGCCACGCGAACAGGGACGAGTTCAGGGCGGCAACCAGTCGATACAGGCACTAGGCCGGGTGGTTGGCCCCTTATGGGGCGGCTGGTCATACGGCAGCATGGGACAAAGCGTGCCCTACCTGACAGGTTCAGTCGGGCTGGGCATGGGGGCGCTGACGGTGGTGGCGTTCATGCGGATGCTGGTGCGGCGTAACCGGACAAGCAGCGAACCTGCATATGTCCCGACAGATGGGGATTAGAAAGCCCTTGAGCGAAACCAATCCCTACGACTACACTTGATTCCATGAAACCAATTCCCATTGACGATATGTTCCCGGTTGTCATCATCGGCGCGGGGCTGGCCGGACTGACCGCAGCGGCACATCTGGCCGAGGGTGGTATTCCACCGCTGGTACTGGATGCTGACGCGCTTTGGCCGGGGGGACGACTGGCGGGCGGCGCGCCGGATACCTTTGAGTACGGCGGACGGATGTGGTCGTTCGGCTCGGAACATGGCGTCCATGCGCTGTGGGGCGGGTACGTGAACATGCGCGCCACGCTGGAACGTTTCGTAAATGCTCGGCTTCACGAGTCGGCAGGCGAGGAATGGATTAACCGCTGGCGGCGCGAAGTGCGTACTATCGAGGCGGGGCGGGCGGTACGCTGGGGTTGGCTGCCCGCACCCTTCCACTATTTAAGCCTCCTGCTCTACCCCCACTTCTGGCGAACGATTACACCCCTTGATTTTCTGTCTCTGCCTGGTTTCCTGTTCAGCCTGTTATGGACGGTGGGACTCGACCCGATTCAAGAGGAAGTGGCGCTGGATGGGTTGATGATGAAGGACTATTTTCGCGGGTGGACACCCAACCTGCGGGCAACCTTCACCGGATTGGGAGCGAATCTGCTGGCCGCGCCGCCAGAGGACATCACGCTGACCGGGTTCATCGCAGCCATCCGGTTTTATACCATGCTGCGGCGGGATGCGTGGCAACCGTGTTACCTGACGGATAATCCCCATAAAGCCCTGATACAACCCCTGATCGACTTCATCGAGTCGAAGGGGGGCAAACTGCTGCGCGGCGCGGAAGCCCAACGGCTGGAACGGCTGGATGGCGGCTGGCGAGTCGTGGTACAAGACTCGGCAAGTGGCGGGAATCGTTCGATCCTGGCAGAACAGGTCATCCTGGCGGGGAATGCACCGGGCGCGGAGCGACTGTTGTTGAACAGCCCGGATACATCTCCCAACGCTGAAAATATGCGATTTCCCGGCACAGTACGAAACGCGACGGTTCGGTTGTGGTACGATGCCGCGCCACGCGAGGGCACAACAGGGGGGATGTTCACCGGAGATTTTCTGCCGGATAACTTCTTCTGGCTGCACCGGCTGTACGATGACTTCCGCGAGTGGCACGTGGTTACGGGCGGGAGCGCGATTGAAGTCCACCTGTATGCGAACGACAGTGTGTTGGAGCAGCCGGACAATGTGCTGCTCATCCGGTGTGTGGACGATGTGCAGCGTGCTTTCCCGGAACTGAAAGGGCATTTTTTACGCGGAGTCGTGCGTCGGAACAGCCGGGTACACACACAATTTCGTGTGCCTACACGAGACAGCCTGCATGTCGATACGCCCTGGCCGACTCTTTACGCCTGCGGAGACTGGATTGGCTATCCGTCACCAGCCTTCTGGATGGAACGTGCCTGTACCACCGGAATCGCGGCAGCGAACCGGGTTTTGGAATCCAATGGCTGTGAACCGTTCCCGGTGCTTCAGCCTCCACCGCCAGAGGGATTGGCGCGGGGGATGGCGCTGGTCGTGCGTGCCTTCCGGGCGACGGTGGGGCGGGTACTATTGGGTGCGGCGCGGGGTGTCCGGCAGGTACTCCGCTAAAGTCTATCTTCCTCGTCCGGCTCGACATCGGCAACTTTTGCCATTGCGGCTTGAAATTTCTCCTGTTTGCCCCGTTTCGCACGCTCATTCAGGTAATCCTCAGTCATGAGTGCAGATATTTTTTCGGCTAGAGCCAGGGTAATCAATTGATTTATAGAGATATTCTCCCGCGCAGCCAGCTCTCGCGCGGTTTTATGAAGCGAATCGGGAAGGCGTAAGGTCAGCGTTGCCATTCTGGTACTCCAAATTTCTCAGCAGCTTAATCCCAACTGATGCTGTAGTTTCCGTCAAAGTTGTTGATGTCCACCAGGATTTCGTATGTGCCGCCCTGCTGGATGGTGACTTCGGCGCGGCTGTTTTCGGTGGTCGTAAAGGTTTTCTGCCAAACCACACCATCGGGACCCTGCATGGTCATGGTGACACTGCCCTGAGTGACGGTGACATTGTAGTTGACACCGACGGTTCGCCCATCACGCACCTGTAATTCGTAGCGATCATCGGCGGCAGCAGAGTCCAACGTGGGCACGCCTGTGCCGACGACGCCGGGTGTCGAGCCGAGGGGGACGGCGGTAGGGGGCAGACCACCTTGCTCAACTGCGTTGGGTGTCAGGGACAAGAGCGGGAGCGGAGTCGGTTGTGATGGGATGTCGGTTGAGCCGATGTCCGGCTGCTGGTCGGTTACAGAGATGGGGGTACTGGTCGGGGATACCTGCTGCAAGTTGCAAGCGGCCAGCACTACGAGCAACATGATGGGCAGCAAAACGTGGATGCTATGACGATTCAAGTGGCGATCCTTGTGAGAAAATCGAGAATATTGACAAAATAGTCGCTGGACTGAACGGCGGGAACACGGGAAGCTGGCGCAGGACTGAGAAAATTGTGCGGCGGGAACGAGGGACATTCGCGCCAATATGACACCCGTGCAGCGGGAACACGGGAGGATACTGCCGCTTTGACAGTCTTTGCCGTTATGGTGGGAATACGGGAGCGAACCGCCGACGATGCGGCATAAAGCTTAAAGGATAAAGACGTAACGCAGAGATACAGAGAGTTCAGAGCAACAGAGCGTGGAAACATCCGGCATAAAAATACAGATCGAGAATGAGTGGGGCTGGTAGAAACCGGACACATAAACTCCAAAACTCACGAACACTACCCAGAAAGTGTAGCAGAAAATCGTCCGTAATAGGTACACAAATGTATACACATTTGTTTCGATTTTGAGGGGAGAATTGGGTAGTTTCCAGATTCCAGTTGCCAGTTTCCAGAAAACGAAAAGACCAAAACCACAATACAAAGCAGAAAAGCGATAGCGTAACCGAGAGCGGCAAGCGCACAAAGATTTAATCGAAAGATTTCAACGGCACTGTATCCACATAAAAAGATGGAAAGCACCCAAATCAAAGCGTACGTTGACTGTCCAGCCGGTAGAACCTATAATACCCGTGTGTATACGCGCCTGTAGCTCAGTGGATAGAGCGCCTCGGTCCTAACGAGATGGTCGCAGGTTCGAAGTCCTGTCAGGCGTATCGTCGCCCCCTATTGAAAGTGTGTATCGGTGAACTGGTACGCACTTTTTGTTTTCCTAAGCGACTCGTGAAAAATAGTACAATTCTGCCAGCCGAAGTGTTACAATGGGTCGGAAGCAAGTCGATAAGGTTGCCCATATGTACATCCCGATTATTCTGGCACATGGGGCACTCGGCGAGTGGGACGAGATTATCTTCCTGTCGGTGGCCGCGATTTTCGTGGCGATGATGGGGATAAGCTGGGTACGCAGCCGAAATGCTGCCCCTCCTACCGATACACCCCAACCCCCAGAAACACCTGAATCGAAGGCTGAACCCACCCCGGAAACCGATGGTGATCGCTTCCGGCTGGAATAAATATAACAATGGCTTCTGGAAGCTGGATTACTGGTTTGTTGGCGCGTCTTCACCGAAATGAACGGACAGGACAAGCCCTGTCCCTACGAAGAAAAACCTTCCGCCGTATCGCCCTGCTGGTGCTGATGACGATTGGTGTGGTACAGCCGGTGCTGGCGCATGGCTACCTGCTGCGGGCGATCCCGGAGGACAGGGCGGTGCTGCAACGCGCCCCGGCGCGGCTGCAATACTGGTTCAGTGAACCGATGGAACCGGAATTCACCACCCTGACTGTTCGTGACCAGACTGGCAAAACGATTGCAACGGGCGGTGTCTCGCCGGACAACAATACGCTGGTGACGGTGCGGATGCCGCGCGATATGGCCGACGGCGCGTATATCGTCGATATGCGGCTGGCATTCGCCAGTGACGGCCACGTCATCGTGCAGAGCCGGGTGTTCTTCATTGGCGAGGCAGTGAGCGGTGTCGCCGGACAAGCCGCCAGCGACCAGGCAAATCCGCTGGAAGTGATCTGGCGGGCGATTACGTATGCCTCTACCATACTGCTGTTCGGCATCTTCACCCTGTACGCGGGTATCCTGATTCCGGCGTGGGGCAATCCGAAGTATCGCGCCGGACTGTTGCCCCCGCGTGTCATGAAGCGTCTAGCGTGGATGATTGGGGCGGCACTCGTCCTGGCGGCAGTGGGGAATATCATGGCGCTGCTGCAACAGTCGATGGCGTTTTTCAACGCCGATCTGGGGCAGGTCATCAGCGGTGGGTTGTGGAGCGTGACACGGGCAGGGACACGCTTCGGCGATCTGTGGACAGGGCGGATGGTGCTGCTGGTTCTGATCGGCGGCGCGTTCATCATCAGTCTGTATTTCCGTGACGAACAGCCGGAAATTGTACGCCCCTCGTGGACGGCGAGTGCATGGGCGATGGCGCTGATGGTCGGTACGTTCAGTGCGGGCAGCCATGCCGCCGGGTCACAGATGTGGCCCTGGGTAGGTGTCGTGGTCGATTGGCTGCATGTGCTGGCTGTCGGATTCTGGGTCGGGGGATTGGGGGCGCTGGTACTGATTCTGCCAACGGCGCTTGCCCCGTATGAAGGTGATGCGCGACGGCTGGCGCTGCTGGCCGCGTTACGACGATTCTCACGGATTGCGATGGCGTGCGTGGCGATTGTCATCACCACCGGGATTTACAGCGCGCTCAACTGGTTGACCAGCCCATCGGACATCACCCAGACAACTTATGGTAACGCGCTGCTGGTCAAGGTGCTGCTGATTGCCGGTCTGCTGCTGGTCGGGCTGGGGCATCACATGGCACTGAATCGGGAGCGTTATGAACGCTGGATGGCGATTGTCAAACGATTCGGGGCGTTCATTCCAACGCTGCGGCTGGAAGTTGCTTTTGCCACACTGACTCTATTCAGTGTCGGATGGTTAACCGCTACACCCGTTCCAATCCCGGATTATGTGCGAGAATCGGTTCCGCCGCCGAGCGAAACGCAAACGATAGGCGATGAGCAGGTTTCGATGACCATCACACCGGGCGGGCCGGGGGTGAATACCTATGACATTCGCGTCAGCCGTAGTAATGAACCTGTCGATGGGCTGGCGGTCAAGGTACAGATCGTCGATCCGTCACGGGACTGGCGGGGGGATTGGCTGATTGGCGAAGATGCTGATACCGGATTGTATGTGGCCGCCGGGGACGAACTGACGCAGGTGGGTGACTGGTGGGCACTGGTGGACATCACGCAGCCGGATGGCAGTTTCCAACGGGTCGCGTTCGACTGGCCGATCACCGAAGATGCCGCTATTCAGGAGACGCGCGACCCAAATATCCTCAATCTGCTGGCGCTGGCGGGTGTGCTGGCGGCGATTGGATGGGTCTTGTACCCGTCGGGGAGACGGCTGTACACTAAGCTCGATTTGAGTCCGGCGGCGGTGACAGTGGCGGTGAGCGCAGTCGCCGCGACGATATTTTTCGGCGTGCTGGGTGTGGTTCTGGTCAATAATATGGAGGCGCAGTACGAGGCGACCTTAAATCCGCCGCCGCAGGTCGTGAATTCCAATCTGCCGGATGCGGCGTCGCTGGAGCACGGGCAAAGCCTGTACGAAACCTCGTGCGCGGCCTGGGTCGGTGCAAATGACCTGAAAGCGTTGATTGAGCGGCTGCCCCATGCACGAGACGATGAACTATTCCTAGCGGTGCGGGATGGTTGGCGGGGACTGCCCGCGTGCGCCGCGTTGACCGATGCCGAACGGTGGGATGTGGTCAATTATCTACGGCTGTTGGGGCAGAATGGCGATGCAGGGTAAAACACTTATTTACCCCTAACGCCCCGACCCCGCCAGCGATGGAAGGGGGAGAAAGACACATCAGCATGTGTCTAGTAGATAAAATCATTGTGTATCGGTTCGCTTCCAAAGGCGAACTAACGCTTATCCGGGTTTCATTGGGATGGTGAGAGGCTGAAAAGGAATAAACATGCTGCACATTATGTATGCGCCGGAGGACTCGGCGCTGGGGGAACGGTTGAAGGCCGATTTTGTGAAGGCGGGTTACGAAGTGGATGGGGAACTGCCGCACGAAACCGGACACATCCTGATCCCGATTATCTCCAAAACCGGAAATGCCGATCAAGGTGTACAGGCGACAATCATCCGGGCGTTGGATAACAGCCAGCATATCATCCCGGTAGTGGTGGAGAAGGCCGGGCTGCCGAAGTTGATCGCCCACCTGAGCAGCGCCGACTTCAGCGACGATTATGATTTCAAACTGGTGCGGAAGATGGTCGATGCAGCCAGCGCACCGGGCGCGGGACAGCCCTTGAGGGTGCTGACGCCCACCGTCCGGGCATCCAACCAGCGCATCGGCATGTGGCTGGCGATTATTGTGGTGCTGTCATTCATCGTGGGGGTGGTGCTGGTGGGGTTCTTCGGGATTCAAGCACCGCGCGAGGAATACAATTCGATTGATACACTGGCGGCGGTCACGATTCAGGCCTTGATTGCGCCCAACCTCC
Source organism: uncultured Chloroflexia bacterium (assembly GCA_963752305.1). Classification (GTDB taxonomy): domain Bacteria; phylum Chloroflexota; class Anaerolineae; order Aggregatilineales; family Phototrophicaceae; genus CFX2. The sequence continues at coordinate 2,880,302 of CAVVXQ010000009.1, read as the reverse complement.
CGCATAGTACCGAGGATGCGGCGAACTTCCCAGCGACCCTGCAAGCCGCACCGACGGCTCAACGGCCTCTACTGATCGGAACAGCAACCCGACAAGCTGAACAAAACAGTCTTCTGCCCTAAATATCAGACCCATGAAAAAGGCGGCTTATTAAGCCGCCTTTTTCAATAAGGACTACGATGGATTACAGTGTGCCGACAATGTTGGAGAAGATGTTGCCGATGGCGGGGCCAAGCAGTGCCAGGATGACGATGACGACGACGGCGACCAACACCAGGATGAGCGCATACTCAACCAGACCTTGACCTTCTTCACGGGGCATGTACAGCATGATGAGTTCTCCTCAAATAATACGGACAGATAGAATGATGAATGATGACGGTGGTGATTTCACCACATAAAAATACAATATTAGATAATTGCGTTGGTGTCAATTAAGAAATCTAAAGTTTATACTTAATTCACAAAATCTCAACTTTAGAGGGTGACTCGCAGGCGGTGCAGGCCAGTTGCACCAGAGGGGCGGGTGTCCCGAACGGTTTCGATCTGCGGGACGCCCCGGCCATCGACACAGCGTACATAGACGGTGTGATCGCCGGACTGGAACGGCCAGTCGTAACGCCAGATGACCCAGGTGAGATCGGAGATCGGCTGTCGCAGTTGGGCTTCGTTCCACTCACCATCATCGACGCGAACTTCGACCTTTGAGATGCCACGTTTGCCAGCATAGGCGATGCCGCCAATGGGCATGAGGGTCTGGTCGCCCTGCTGATAGCGAGAGTCCACAGCGACAGTATCAATGACTGAGGTCGCCTTCACCTGTGCGACCATATCCCAACCACGCCGCACCCAATAGCCCTCGTCTTCGACATCGGTCAACTCGATACTGACAATCCACTTGGGCTGCTTCATGCCGTAGTGATCCGGGATGTAAATCCGCAGGGGGAAGCCATGTGCTTTGGCGAGGGGCAGACCATCCCAAGCGTAAGCGAGCATAACACGTTCGTCGGTGTTGACCGTTGAAAGGGCAACGTATTCGTCAAATCCATCGGCGGCAGTGATGTGCAACTGACGGGCTTCGGGATTGGGGTTGACCGTGTTGATAATCTGCTTGAGCGAAACGCCTGTCCAACGCTGTGTGCCGATCAATTCCCCGCCCACCGGATTGGAGATGCAGGAGAGGGTCACAAACTGGTCGAGTGGTGGATAATCCTCGCGGAGCTGCTGAAGGGTGAGTTCCATCGGATTGCCGACCATGCCGTTGATCTTAAGCGTCCAGTTTTCCTCGCGGATGACGGGCGGCAGGGCGTTAATGTCGATACGATAATGCTCGTTGACGGGGGTGAATTCCGGGCGTGTGCCGGGGGCGGGTTGGAGAACCGCATCGGCATTGGGCAGGGGATGACTGGCTGACCAGGGAGGCGCGAACCCCTCGCCGGATGTGTCCAGTTCGGCGCTGCCACCCAGGGCGGCTAACCCTGTGCCGACGAGGGTAATGGCGGCTGACGCGCCCCCGATGCGAATGAGGAAACTGCGGCGGTCTAAGCCTTCTACGGCAGCATCTGACGTTATATAAAAATCGTCTCTGGCGGGGCGTTCGGACAGACGCGCATATACCCAGGCTAATCCCGCACCCCAGGCCAGGAACAACACCAGAGTCCAGGCGAGGCTGACGAGGGGGTCGGCAGTGGCGGCGGTGTTGAGGGTGGCACTGAGGACAGCCACCGGGACGCCGATCACTGCTCCGGCGATCAATCCCGGCAGATAATCCGGTTTGGTGATACGGCGCAGATAGGTGAACAAGGCGACACCGACCACCAGACCGATCAACAGGAACATCACCAGCGCCATGATATGTTCGGCAATTTTAGCCGTTGTGGACACGTCTTCCAGATTGAGGGCGGCGATGACACTGACAATGAAGTCAATACCGAAGGTAATTACCCCACCGGGCAAAATCCGTGCCAGCCAGTCGAATAAATCGAAGGGGACGAAGGCTGTGCCCAAAAATTGTGCGCCGAGATAAAACAGGGCAGCTAAGGGCGCGGTGATTAACAGGCCAATGATCGCGCCGGTAGAGAGCGTGGGTTTATTCCGTGTGTTGTTCATGTCGATAATACTATCTGTATAGGCGTCCGGTTCGCAAGGTTGCTGCTAGAGCAGAAAAAATGGACAGAGGAAGTCCCTGCCCATATCAGTAATCGGTATTCAGATGTGAGTATTGCCTACAGCGAACGGCTGACAGTATCTATGCCAGTCGCACCGCTAGGCCGTGTGCCCTCAACCGTTGTGATTTGCATCTCGTTGTTGCCATCGTAGCAACGCACGGCAAAGGTGTGATCGCCGGACTGGAACGGCCAATCGTAGCGCCAGATGACCCAGGTGGTTTGCGAGAGCGGCGTGCGAAGTTCGGCGGGTGTCCAGTCGCCATTATCGACCTTCACCTCAACCCTGGAGATACCGCGATCTCCGGCGTGGGCGATACCACCGACGGGGATAAGCTGCTGGTCGCCAGTGGTGACAACATCGGCAACGGCTACGGTGTCAATCACGGAGGTTGCGCGCATGACTGCATCTTTATCCCAACCCCGGCGCACCCAGTAACCTTCTTTCCAACCGTCGATGGCCTCAATGTTATTGATCCACTTGGGCTGCTTCATGCCATAGTGATTGGGGATGTAAATGCGGAGCGGGAAACCGTTACGCACCGGCAGGGGCAGATCGTCCCAGGCGTAGGTGAGCATGACCCGATCATCGCTCATGACGGTTTCCAGGTCTACAACCTCATCAAAGCCATCGACAGCCGTGATCCGCAGGTGAGTGGCTTCCGGTTTCAGACTCACGTTCTTGAGTACATCACTCAGGCGAGCGCCTGTCCAACGTTGGGTGCTGGTGAGGTCGCCGCCGAGCGGATTGGAGATACAGGCGAGTGTCACAAACTGCGACAGCGGCTCATAGTTGTTCCGCAGGTCGTCCAGGGTCATTTCGACGGGTTCATCAACCAGACCGTTAAAACTAAGCTGCCATTCAGCTTCGTTGACCGTTGGCGGTAGGGCATTGATGTCGATGCGATAATGCTGGCTCACAGGGGTGAATTCCGCGCGTGTGCCGGGGGCGGGCATCACCTTCGCGTCGGCATTGGGCAGGCTGTTGGTGGCCGACCAAGCGGTCTGACCTTCCGCAATAGCTTCGGAGACGGCGGTTGTTTCGGGTTCCGTCTGCCCGAGCAAAACGCCGATACCCGTTCCGACGACAGTAATGGCGGCTGTCGCGCCACCCAGCGTCACCAGGAAACTGCGGCGGTCAATCTGCTGTACCGATGCATCCGGTTCAGCAGAAACCGGAGCGGGGGCGGTTAACCGATCATACGCCCAATTGATGGCGATACCCCAGAGCACAAAAGCGATCAAAATCCAGGCGCTGTTGACCAGCGGGGCAGCGGTAGCAGTGAGGTTGGTGCTGCTGCTGATGAGCATGACGGGCACGCCGACTACCAGCCCTAATATCAGGCCGGGGAGGTAACGCGCTTTGACCTCGACACGGCGCAGGACGGCAAACAGGACACCGCCAGCGATGATGCCCGTCACGATGAGGCCAGTGATAGCCAGGGTTTGTTCAGCCGTTTTGGCGGCAGTTGAAGTTTCACCCAGGTTCAGACCGCGAATAATACCCACCATCGTGTCGATGCCGAAGGTAATCAGCGCCCCAGGCAGAACCCGCCCGACCCAATCGAACACATCGAAGGGGACAAATGGTGTGCCAAGAAGTTGTGCGGCCAGATATAATATGGCAATAAGGGCGATTGAAATCAGACCACCGACCAGTAAGCCGGTGAGGATTCCAGGTTTAGCTGTTTTCGTCATGTGAATTTTCCTATCAGCCAATATTCATTACGCTTCCAGTTTAGACACTAATTCTTGCTAAACTGTTACGCCAGAATCGGGACTTTGGCCTATTTTGCCCTGGTAAGAATACTATTGGCTGAACCCGTCAGAATTTTTTACGCAATTTTATATCGTGAAGACCGATTGAAGGAGGCAGTATCGTGCAATCCCCCCAACGAATTCTGGTAATTGTCGCCCATCCCGATGATATTGAGTTCGGAATCGCGGGTAGTGTGGCGCGCTGGACGGACGAAGGCGCGCAGGTGAGCTATTGTCTGGTGACGGATGGCGGCGCTGGCGACAATCACCCCGGCACAGATTTGAAACAACTGGTGCGAACACGCCACGATGAACAGTGTGAGGCGGCGGCGATTGTCGGCGTGCATGATGTGCGCTTCCTGGGTTACAAAGACGGTACGCTCGAACCGACGCTGGAACTGCGGCGCGATCTGACGCGGTTGATTCGTGAGATTCGGCCAGATCGAGTGGTCATCAGCGATCCGACGATGGTGTTTGCCGGGAATTATTATATCAACCACCCCGACCACCGGGCGGCGGCTGAAGCAGCACTCTACGCTGTATTCCCCAGCGCCGGGTCACGCCCGATTTTCCCCGAACTGCTGGATGAGGGCTACGAGCCGCATGACGTGGCGGAATTGTATCTGCAATTCAGCGATCATATTGACGAGGTGGTGGACATTTCCAACCAGATGGATCGTAAAATCCAGGCGCTGTTGTGCCACAAGTCACAGCTTGGGCCGGAGGTCGAGAAGATGGTGCGGGAGTGGGCTGCCGAGGCCGGGAAAGAAAAAGGTTATGCCTACGCCGAAACCTTCCGGGTGATGAAACTCAAGGAGGACGAGGAAGCCGAAAAAGAAACGGTTGGGGAAGCGCCAATCCCGCCGGAGGAATAGAGCATATACCCCCTCCGGTTCGCTACGCTCATCACCTCCCCCGAATTCAGAGGAGGAAAATCGGATGCGCTCTCGGATGGGTCTTCCACCCAATGAGTTGCCCTCAGGCGGCCTGGGCGGAGCGCCCGAGCCACGACCAGAGGTAGCCTCTGCCGGGTGCGAGGAAAAAGGCCAGCAGGAACAGCGCCGTCATGGTGAGGACGATGGCCGCGCTGGGCGCAACCCGCAGATGCCAGGACAGATAGAGGCCGATGACGCCGCTCAGTGCCCCGTCCACTGCTGCCCAGAGCATCATGATATGCAGGCGACGGGCGAAAAAGCGGGCGGTGGCCGCCGGAGTGACGAGCATGGCTGCCACCAGCGCCACGCCGACCACCTGTACGCCGATGACAATGGTGATCGCCAGCAGCACCAGCAGCGCCAACCGCAGGCGTTCCCCCGGCAAACGGAGCGTTTGCACCAGCGTCGGGTCGAAGGAGGCCAGCAGGAATTCCTTGTAAAACAGGAAGATGATCGCTAACACCACCGCGCCGATGAGCAAAATTCGAGTCAGATCGTCCGGGCTGACAGCCAGAACGTTGCCGATCAGGATATGGGACAGATCAACGGCGAAATTCTGCGTGCGGGAGATGATGCCGATACCCAGGGCAAGCATCCCGGCAAAAACGATGCCGATGGCGGTGTCCTGTGACAGGCGTTCCCCGCGCGTGAGGAAACCGATACCGAGCGCGGACAGTACCCCGGCAGCAAGTCCACCCCACAGGAGCGAACCACTGTCGCCACCTGTACTGAGGAAGGCAATCGCCACCCCCGGTAAGATGCTGTGTGCCAGCGCATCCCCCAAAAAGGCCAGGCCTCGCGTGACCACATACGCGCCGACCACACCACTGACCGCACCGATCATGATGACCGCCAGCATCGCCCTTACCATAAAGGCCGGGGCGAGGGGGTCTAATAACAATTCCTGAAGGCTCATGGGGACATCCGTAATTGAAACAATGTCTCAATGATAAAGGATGGAATGAGTACCTTCAAGTGGGTAATTTAAATGCCTAAAGTTCGGCGGTAACTGGTGAGAACATCAATTCCGCTTTCCGTGACCAGCACATTATCCTCGATACGAACCCCACCCAGGCCAGGAATGTAAACGCCCGGTTCGATGGTAAAGACCATGCCCGGTTCCAGCAGGTCGGTGACACCCTCGGCAATCTGCGGAATTGGTTCGTGCGTGTCCAGACCGAGGCCGTGTCCGGTGCGGTGGATGAAATACTGCCCATATCCGGCGTCGGTGATGACATCGCGGGCGGCTTTGTCAACCATGCCCATCGGCACACCCGGTCCGGCAACTTTTTTGGCGGCCATGTTGGCCGCCAGCACCACATCATAGATTTTCTGCATTTCGGCGGTGGGTGTACCCAAACAGAATGTCCGGGTAATGTCCGCCGGATAACCATCCACCGAGCCGCCGTAGTCGATGAGCAGGAAATCATCGCTGCCGAGGGCGCGATCTGTCACTTCGCCGTGCGGCAGGGCGCTATTCGGGCCGGTTTGTACCAATGGCGAGAAGGCGATGCCGTTACAGCCGAGGCGCTTCATCTCACCCAGGAGTTGGTCGGCAATCTGGCGTTCGGACATGCCAGGGCGCACCGCATCCATTATATTGTCCAACGCTTCCTCGCTGATACGAATGGCCTCGCGCATCAAGGCCACTTCCTCCGGTGCTTTGATAGCACGAATGCGCACCAGGTCTTTCTCGACAGCCTTCACCTTCATGGTGGGGTCGGCTTCCAGAAAATCCAGCCATTCGGTGACACGCATGGTCAGGCCATCCACGCCCAGGGTTTTGCCGCGCAGGCCGAATGTGTCCACCGCCTGTTTGAATGCACCCGCATATCCATCGGTATCCGACCAGACAAAGGGTTTTAAGTTCAGGTCAGGACGCTGCTCGATACGCGGTAGTTCCAGACGGGGGATGATGACTCCGGCGCGTCCATCGGGCGTAAACAGAAGAATAGTCGGACGCTCCGACAGGTGAAATTCCAGACCCGTGAAATAACGCATATTCACGCCGGGGACGATGGCAACGGCATCTACACCGGGGATGGCGCGGAGTTTGGCCTGCCGAGCAGCGTAATTAATGGTGGTCATTGGAGAGTTACCAACTTTCTGTGTCTAGGGCAGCGATTTCGTTAAAGTGAGCATCGCGCGTCACCAATGTTAACTCGTACTGACGGGCGATGGCGGCAATCCAGATGTCGTTTTCGGGAATTGGACGACCCTTCAACTTCAGTTCGTTCTTGATCTGACCGTACCATCTGGCAGTAGCAGCACCAGAGTGAATTGTTTCATTATTCGATAAAAACTGTTCTAGGCGATCAATATTCCGGGAAACTTGACTGGACTTGTAAGCCCCATAATATAGTTCGCCTATCACAGGAAAAGGCAGGAGAAGTTTTGCTCCTGAAAGAGCACTTTGCAAAACTTTGTCTTCGTTAAATAATGCTGCTACGGCATTGGTATCCAGCAATTTACCATTCATCGAAGTCGATTTTCTCGCAATCTTCCTCAATGGCCTGCATCATGTCCGCTACTTCCGCCTTGTCAAACAAACCCGCCGCAGCACGAATCACCTGTTCTGCCGGAACACCCTGGGGACGTGACGGGTGGCTTAGTTCGCGGGCAAAATCCAGGACACGCTGCTGCTGTGGCAAGTCGAGGCGATTCAGTTCGTCAAGAATTTGCTGTTCGATGATTGGGTTTATCATTGGGAATTTGTCTCCCGATTGTGAACAATCCAATTATAGCAAATTCGCACTATTCAATGGGGGAATGGACTTACCCGGCATTCAACAGGGTGGAGGCTTCGTCCATAGAGCTGGCAAAGCGGAAGGGGCGATTTTGCAGATGATTGCCATAGACCTTGAGGAAGGTATTGTAGGCCGTTTGAATCAGCCAGCTTGCGCCGACCACAATTTTCTGCCCCTCGTTGGGGCGTGCGTCGCCACTGGCGAAAATGTCCCCGGCGACACGCATAAAATCACGCGGCAGACCGCCCGCTTTGCGAATGTCGATCAGCAAATCAACTGTGTGCGGCACGCTGATAATCATCTGGTCGGCAGACTGGATGGCCGCGTAAAGGTCATCCCACGTCCAGCCACGCTGGAACTCCAGGTGAATAACGGTTTGTTGGGGGTTCGCCCAGGCGACATGAATCGACATGATGTTTCGTTATCCCAATCCACAACAATTCATACAGTGGGACGACACTCAGGTCGTCCCTTACAACAATATGATTGTTTACGTTGGATTGTGGTATAAGTTGCGGCTTATCCGGTGATGGTGAAGGTCACGGGCGAGCCAACCGACTGCCCATTCATGGCAAGCTGCACGCTCCAATTGCCGGGTGTGAAAGGCGTATCGGTCTGGTCGATGTAAAACCAGATGCAGTTTTGGGCAATGTTAAAGTCCGGGCTGAAATCGTGTGAAACGACGAGTGTGCCTTCCAGATACCACTGGGCACTGAGCAATGTGCCGGACGGAATGTTGGCGGCGGTGGCTACCACATAAATCTGCTGAGTAGTGGTGCTAAAGGTGGTGGTTGAGTCCAGGGCGCAATCGTTCGCACCGACCCCAGTTGATGTGACAATGTTATATAACGATGGTTCAGCGGGGACTGTCGCCGTGACAATCACATCCCCGGACGCGCCGTCCCGGCAGCATTGGTTGGAAGGGGTGTTCCACCGACAGGAGGATTGACCTGAGCCGGCGGAATTTGTGTCGGGATGGGCGCACCAGGGGTGATATTGGCCGGGTTGATGCCTGAAGCCGACAGTGTAGCGCCTATTATCTGCCAATCCTGGGTCATTTTCAGAACTGCCGTCTGGATATATTCGGCAGTGATATTCAGTTCATCCGCCGCATAGGTAGCGGTACTGCGGACGCCCGCAATCTCTGTACTGAGGGCGAGGTTTTGATTCACCAGTGTGAGTTCGATGTCGCCATTGGGGGTACAGGCGGCGATTGCCACTGCGATTAACCCCAAAGCACAAACGTAAAATCGACGTACCATTAAAACTGTTGTTCTCCTTCATGATGTTACGCGGTGAACCAGTCTAGCAAAATTGGCGGTAAAGGCAAGGTAACGTAGCCTAACCGGAGGGAAAAATCGGCGTTCGCCACGAACGGTTTTAACCTGTATACTTGATCTCCAATGCGGGTCAATTTGACCTCGCAATTGCCATTCAACCACCAGTGGAGAGCAGTTTATGGCATCCGCGAATACTGTCAAAACCAACCCAAAAACCGCTAAACCGAAAAAAAGGTCTTATTACGGCGATTTGTTTATCTTCCGACGCCGACCCTACCTGCGTGGTATCACGCTGGAATGGGAGCGACCTGCCACCGACGAGGCTTATCAAAAGCTGATCGCCGATGAAGGTTTTGTGTCGCCAACCTACTGGGAAGATGATGATATTAGCCAACATCCGATCATTGCTCAAGACCTGGCCGACCTTGACCAATACCTGATGCCCACCTTTTTCGAGTTCAGCCAGAAGTCGAAATATTACCAAAATCGCTTCTATCTTTACCAGTGGGTGTTCATCTGGGGCGCATTCCTGACCACTTTACTGGGCGCGCTGGCAAGTATTTATTATGTGGCAGACACCTCACAAAATTCCGCCCAGGCGGATATGCAGGCATTACTGAATTATTCTACCGCTATCGTCGGCGCGGTGACGGCATTCACCACCGCCCTGAGCAATCGAGGCGAACCCCAGAAACGCTGGGGGAAAACGCGCCGTCTGGCAGAGGAATTACGGATGCACTATTTTACTTATCTGTCGCATCTTGCACCCTATGATAAACCAGATCGCATCCAGAAATTACGCGAAAATGTGATTACCATCCGCGTGAAGGAGCAGGAAAATGTCTGATTTTCAGGGAAACGCGGAATCTGACTACTCCAACTCCAAGCCAGATTAAACTTACGGCGCTCGACCTGGACAAGCAAACGCATACACCGGGCGATATTGATATGCTGTACCGCGTGTATGCTCACAAACGGATTGAAGCCCAGGTTGACTTTTATCAGAGCCGGATCAAAGAGAACGAGCGAAACGCGGATTTCACCTTTGGCATGGGCGCGCTGGTGATGACTATATCGTCGCTGGTGGCGACAGTGGGTGCATCGGTGCGTGACCCATTCTGGACACCGGCGCTGACCGTGATGTCGGCCATTTTACCCGCCTTCGCGGCGCTGCTGGCGGCTTTCCGGCAGTTGTATGGTTGGGAGCGGCAAAGCAGTATCTATCGAGATGCGCTGCTGGGATTGGAGAAAGTGCGTCTGCTTGCACCGGATGATGACCGGGTGGCGGCTTCCAGCCTGCAAGAAATCTACCCTGATCTGGTCAAAGAAGCGAAACGGTCTTCACCGGGGAAGTGAGCCAGTGGGGGCAATTTGTGGTCGATAAAGATGGCGAGAAGAGCCAGGGCGATACGGCCATGAACCAACTTTTTGGCAATCTGAACCTGACTGATGCCCAACGGGAAACCATCCAATCAATCTTAGTGGCCGGAAAAGCTGGAGATGTGAGCATTTCGGCTAAAGCCGCGAACAGCCACAAATGTGGAATTGCACTCCGACGGTCAGGATGCTGAAACCGGAGAAAGTAATATGACCGCATCGGTAAGCACCGTCGAAGCGACCCAAACGGATGCTGCCGTGTCTACCCCCGCCGAACCGGAAACGCTTCCCTTTGAGACACATGATGAGGCCGATTTTGTTGAAGGGGAAGTGGTCGAAGACGATGCGGATGACAATAGTAAAGCGGTGGGGTAAAGGCAACGTACTCAACCCTGACATATAAATGAAACAGCCCCGGCAAATACCGAGGCTGTAACCTGTGATGATGAGTGGAGGTGACCGGGTGCTGCCCCCGGTGTCCAAAGGACTCAAGGACGTGCGTCTACAAGCGTAGCCAACCCTTTATATTCACCGTTGATAGCCCTGGCTGACGAGGTATGTCAACGGCTAGCCGATATTTTCTTTGGTCTGCCGTATCGGCGTAAACAGTACCGCACGCTGTCATTGGTGACGCCCGCCGATCCAACCGGACAGCGACGATTGGGGCGGACGGCTAACCCCGCAGGGTTAGCACTCTAAACGAGCGCCTTAGGCGGCGACGGGTAGAGCGTAAGTGTTATTGTTGGCAATTAATGCCTTGCCTGTTTTAACGTGGTCATGCTCCACGGCTTGCAACACGGACTTAGCCTCCCCTGTCGAAACTAATTCACCCCCGTACAAGCTTGATTCTATCATAGATGTAGTCAGGGGGGTAAAGATGCACCCTAAAGTAGGGGGCACGAAAGTATTTACAAAATGAAAAATGTATGAGATGATTGCGCTGATAGTGTATGGACTGGTTCGAGTATGCAATCCCCGCCTGGAATCCCCGGCCAATTTGCACTTTGCCCTGTCAAGTTACCTATCATTCGTATGTTTAGAGATCATTAGGAGCATAGTGTGAATAAGAAGTTGTACGTTGGCAATCTGCCGTACAGCGCCACGGATACTGAACTCCGCAGCCTGTTCGAGCAGGTCGGTGAAATTGCGGATGTAACCGTGATTACGGATCGGGATTCGGGCCGTTCCAAAGGCTTCGGCTTTGTGGAAATGGCGACAGAAGACAGAAGCGGAAGAAGCTATCCGCCGCTTCAACGGTTATTCTATGAATGATCGCTCATTGACTGTGAATGAAGCTCGCCCACGCGAGGAACGTTCCGGCATGGGTGGTCGTCGCGGTGGCAATGACCGACGCGGGGGTGATCGCTACTAAGCGTTCACTGAATTAAACATCAACAAAAATGCAAAGGTGGAAAACGCCTTTGCATTTTTTGATTCTCGACTTGTGGTGAAACATGTCGGCTTCCAGCTATAGATTAGCACTCCGCAACTCGAAACGGATGGTTTATGCCAGTTGGCGGGCTTTATGGGCACGCAGCATGATGGTGATGCCAATCCCACCGCCGAGCAGGGCATAGATGGCGGTTGCCAGCGGTGTACCAATGGTCTGTGCCAGGAAACCCAGCGCCAGCGCACCGAATGGCGCGATGCCGAAGAAGGTCAGGGTATACAGGCTCAAGACACGCCCTCGGAACTGATCTGGCACTTCGTCCTGAATGAGGGTATTGACGGTTATGAACTGTAAAATGAGACTGAAGCCATACAGACCCATCAGGATGATGGCGAGGTTCACGTCGGTAACGAAGGAGAAAAGGGTGGCGACGATCATGATCATGGCAGCCATTGCTATCGACCACACGCCCGCGTCCAAAATGTCTGCCGAGGAAATTCATGGATGCTGCCGATATGAGCGCGCCAATCGCCGATGGCAGTGGTCATGGCGGAATAAGCCACTTCGGGCGAGTGCAGTACCACATCGGCAAAGGCGGGCAGCAAAGTGGAGATGTTGATGGTGAACATGGCTGTCGACGCCGCCAGCAGCAGCAATGGGGCGATGGTGGCATGTTGACGGGAGAACTTCAGCCCCTCCTTCAGCCGTCCGATGGGTGACAGTGTGATGATAGGCCGGGATTGATTATCGACACGCATAATCCAGAGCATGAAATCACAGCGATGAAGCTCAGTCCATTGAGCAGGAAACACAGGGCGGGGCCAAACTGTGCCAGCGCGATGCCTGCCAGCGCCGGACCAAATACGCGCGAGACATTGAACATGACCGAATTCAGGGTGATGCCGCTGGTCAGATCCTGCTTACCGACCAGATCAACGATGATGGCCTGACGGGCAGGCGCATCGATGGCGTTGGTAATGCCCAGGGCGAAGGCCAGGGTGACGATGTGCCATACCTGAACGGTATTGGTAAAGGTGAGCGCGGCCAGAATCAGCGCCAGCGCCATCTGAATAGTCTGCGAGAATGAGCAGAATTTTGCGACGGGAGAAACGATCCACCAGTACGCCGGCAAAAGGCGACAAAATCAGTGATGGCAGACCGGCGGCGCAGGCGACGATACCGAGCCAAAGTTCCGACTGGGTGAGGTAAAAAACCAACCACCCCTGGGCAACGATTTGCATCCATGTGCCGGATATCGAGACCAATTGGCCGCGAAGTACAGGCGGAAATTGGGATAACGCAAGGCGGAGAGTGTGTGTGTTTCAAGGCCGGGTTGCGGCTGGGCGATAGTTGCCATATACGGAATGTGCTTTCAATTTTGAAACTAAGTGGATAGCGCCCGGAGAATGAGGAGCGTACCATCGAATGCAAGTAATCTTCATTCTATACTTGGTAGTGGACTCACTCAATAGAGCCTTTGGCATAATTGGACTTATATCCATTGGGGTTTGATGAGAGTTACGCAAAAATGGTCAATTTGGCGAGGCTGGTAGAAGAATGGGGTTTCTGCTACCCTTGAGCCAACGGATTTTACCTTTCCCTGAGAAGGGAAACAGGTGTTGGAGACTGATTTGCAGGAGATGGACGGGCTAAAGGTGTGCTGGGTGGGCGGGACACGGTATACACGCCCCTTAAATCCGACACTGGAAGCAAAATGGCAGGCGCTGGCAGAGATGGGAGCCGACATTTACATTGTCGGTTTCTCGGCAGGGATGCGTCCCCGATACTTCCAGCAGCATGCACATTTTTATCTCCTGCCTGAATTACCGATCTCGATTGTGCGTTATTTTGAAATGTTCCTGATTGCTCCTGTGGTGGTGCTGTGGATTGTATCCCGGCATGATGTCAGTGTAATTGTCACCCAAAGCCCGTTTGAAGGGGCGATTGGCGCGTTTGTCAAACAGGTGGCTGGATTGTTCGGCAGGCGGGTGGCGCTGGCGGTGGAGAGTCACGCAGATTTTGAAGTGGCATTATTTACCCAACGGCGGGTGCGGTTTGCAGGATTGATGCGCGGGTTGATGAACCGGGCAGCGCGGTATGCCTTCCGCCATGCGGATGCGCTGCGGGCAGTATCGGACAGCGCGCGGGAACAGTTAGAAGACTGGTCGCCGGGAACGCCGATTGTACAATTCATGACCTGGGTGGATGTGGATGCATTTGGAACGGTCACACGGGAAAAGCCGCTGTCCCAAAGTCATGATCTGGTGTGCGCGGCGGTGCTGATTCCACGCAAGGGGCAGCATATTCTACTGGATGCGTTCTCACAGGTGGCGGAAGAAGTCCCGGAAGCGCATCTGTGGCTGGTGGGCAAAGCGGAAAATGTGGCTTATGCGGCACAATTGCGACAACAAATGGAACGACTCGGCCTGAATGACCGGGTGACGTTGGTGGGCGCGGTGTCCCAACAGGAATTGGCGGGTTACATGGCGCGGTCACGGGCGCTGGTGCTGGATTCGAGTTCGGAAGGGCTACCGCGCGTGGTGGTCGAGGCCATGTTCAGTGGTTTGGCGGTGATCGCCAGCAATGTTTCCGGGACGCCCCAGGTAATTGAAGATGGTGTAACGGGCTACCTCATTCCGCCGGAGGATGTCCCGGCACTGGTGGATGCACTGCGGGCAATGTACAACAACCCGCATATTGATGAAATGGGTGCGCGGGCAGCGGTCTTCGTCCGACAGTTCTTCTCGCGCGAGGCGTATGTGGATGGGTACAGACGTCTCATCATCACGGCGATGAATCAGAATCGCAATAACCCCCATTCGGCAAAAAACATCATTCACGCTTCAGCCGACAGTGAAAGAACAGGTAGGCGCTGATGGCCGAGAGCAAAATTCGACTGCTGCTGTTTAACCTGCTGACCGACGCTGACGATAGCAACCTGGGTTTCACGACACACTGGATTAATGCATTGGCAGAACACTGTGCAGTGATTGACGTGATAACTATGGGTGTGGGGCGGGTGGATGTGGCCGACAATGTGCGCGTGTACACCGTCGGCAAGGAACGGGATTACGGCGAGATGCGGCGGGCGGTTGAGTTTTATCGGGTGCTGCTGTCCTTGTTACGGCGAAACCACTACGATGTCTGCTTCGCCCACATGATGCCCCTGTTCGTCGTAATGGGTGCGCCCCTCCTCAAATTATGGCGAGTGCCCATTGTGTTGTGGTATGCCCATAAGTCGGTGACACTCAAGCTGCGGCTGGCGGAAAAATTAAGTTGGCGGGTGGTTACTTCTTCGCAAGATAGCTTTCGTCTGCCCAGCCGGAAGGTGCGGGTGATCGGGCAGGGGATAGATACCAACCTGTTCCTACCGTCGCCTGTTCGTAGAGATGACAACCAACCGTTTGTGGTGGTGTCGGCAGGGCGAATCGCGCCGGTTAAGTCACTGCATACATTGATTGACGCGGCCAACTCGCTGTATCAGGAACTGGATTTTCAGCGATTGCGGGTTCAAATCATCGGCGAGGCCGCGCCTACCGATCACCTATATTTAGAACACCTACATGAACTGGTATCAGAATTCCGGCTGGCAGAGGTCGTGTCGTTTCTCGGTGGGCGTCGTCAGGCGAGTGTGGCGGCAGCCTATCAGGCAGCGGATGTGATGGTCAATACCAGCAAAACCGGCAGTATTGACAAGGCCGTGTTGGAGGCAATGGCCTGCGGTCTACCAGTGGTCACATCCAACGAAGCGTTCCGGGAAATACTTAAGCCCTGGGAGGACTTATTATGTATTCCACCAGAGTCACCGGGGAAACTGGTCGCCAGCCTGCTGCGGCTGAAGGAAATGAGTCACGATGAACGGGCGACCCTGGGATTGGAACTACGGGAGATCGTGATACGCGATCACAATATGGATCGGCTGACCGATAAGCTCATGAACGTGTTCCAGACGGGCGAACCGGATAAAGGAACCTCGTGAAGCTGCTGTATATTGCGAACATCCGCATTCCTACAGAAAAGGCACATGGACTCCAGATCGTGCAGAACTGCGAGGCGTTCGCGGATGCCGGGGCGGAGGTGACGCTGTGGGTGGCGCGGCGAGTGAATATACCGGAACTGCGGGGCATCCATGATGTGTGGACACATTATGGTGTGAAACAGAATTTTGCTCTGCGGCGAATTCCATGTCTCGATCTGCTGCCGCTTGTGCCGGGACGAAACGATTTACTGGCGCGGTTAATTTTCTATATGCAGCAGGGGACATTCGTGCTGATGGCGGTGCTGCGGGCGATGTTTACCCCGACGGATATTTATTACAGCCGGGATGGAATCGTGATTCTGGCACTGAGTTCTGGTGAAACCCCGGCGAAAGCTGGCATTCGAGGCGCATCGACTGAGTAAAGGACGCGCAGGACGCTGGCTGCAAGGGCTGGTTGTACGGCGTGTGGGGACGGTGATCGCAGTGACAGCTAAACTGCGCGAAGATTTGATCGTGCGCGGGGCAAATCCAGCGCGGGCGATGGTGGCTCATGACGGTATTCGGACGGCACGGTTCGCGGGTGTGCCGTCACAGGCGGAGGCGCGCCGGATAATCGGGTGGCCGGAAGCCGCATTTATCGTCGGCTATGCTGGACGGTTGCAGACGATGGCGATGGATAAGGGCGTAGGGAAGCTGGTCGAGGCACTACGGGATGTCGAGGGAGCAACGCTGGCGTTGGTGGGCGGGCCGGATGATATGGCCGAGATACTGCGGGAACAGTGGGTGAAGCTCGGTATGGATGCAGGCCGTTTTCTGAATGCGGGACAGGTCGCGCCGGAGCGAGTGCCGATGTATCTGAGCGGATTTGATGTGTGTGCTATGCCCTTCCCCTGGACAGAACACTTCGCCTATTACGCCTCCCCGATGAAGTTATTTGAGTATATGGCATCCGGGCGGGCGATTATCGCTTCGGATTTGCCGAGTACGGCGGAAGTGGTGACCGATGGCAGGTCGGCGCTGCTGTACCCGGTGGGCGATGTATCGGCGCTGTCGGCGGGTATCAAGCGGCTGCGGGATGATTCGTCATTACGAGAACAATTGGCGGCGCAGGCATATCAGGATGTGCTGGAACATTACACCTGGGCGGCGCGGGCGAAGGCAATTTTGAATAACGTGATGTGGGATGGGTGAAATGCAAAACCACACATCCTTACGAATTGGAATGCTCGTCCCGGATTTGAGCCATAAACACGGATGGGCGCATTACAGTCTGAGTCTGATACAGGCGCTCAAACGTGCCGGGGCGGATTTGACGGTGGTCGCGGCGAAGAACAGCCCGGATGTGGAGGGGTTAACGGTTCACAAACTGCTGCCGAACACACTGCCTGCCGAACAATTCAGCCTGCTCAAACAGTGGTTTGGCCTGCCGCACGTTAGGGCGATTTTGCGGGACTGTGACGTAATCCACGCGACGATTGAGCCATACGCGCCTCTGGCCGCCTGGGTTGCCGGAGAGCGGCGGTTGTTCGTGACCGGACATGGTAGTTATGTGGCGATTGCGGATGAACGGCGGTGGCCGGCGAGCA
Source organism: uncultured Chloroflexia bacterium (assembly GCA_963752305.1). GTDB lineage: Bacteria > Chloroflexota > Anaerolineae > Aggregatilineales > Phototrophicaceae > CFX2. Next base: position 2,863,085 of record CAVVXQ010000009.1, on the reverse strand, counting down.
TCCTTTACGGGAGGGCGCTGCGAAAAAGTCAACTGGTGTGTGTCAGCCACTATACGGAAAAGGTTGCGCGGGGGGCACTGCCGGGTGTGCGTACAGTGGTGGTCAATAATGGTGTGGATGCGGGGCGGTTTGCTTCCATAGACCGATCTACACGTGGTCAATCTGTAGGGAATGGTCTTAGACCCTCCCTTACCAAATTGCATGATGCGAAAACGGTGCTGGCGGTGGGGGCAGTCAAGGCGCGCAAGGGCACGCTGGAACTGGTGCGGGCGATGGCCGGGGTGCAGACGGTGATGCCAGATGTACGGTGCATTGTGATCGGTAGTCTGGAAGCGGATAGGTCATACGCTGGGCGAGTGCGGTCAGCGATTGCTGAACTGGGACTCGGCGATTGTGTGCAACTGCTCGGTCATGTGCCGGAGAATGTGGTCATGGATTGGTATAAAAAGGCAGATGTGTTCGCACTGCCGTCAATGAATGTTAATGGTCGTTTCGAGGGGTATGGACTGGTGTATCTGGAGGCCAGTGCCGCCGGATTGCCGGTAATCGGTACGACGGGATGCGGTGCGGAGGATGCGATTGATGATGGCCTCACCGGCCTGCTGATTCCGCAGTCCCAGGTAGCTTCAACGGCTACCGGAGGCGATTCTGCAAATTCTGCGTGATCCAGGGCTGGGGGCGCAAATGGGTGCGGCGGGACGAGTGAAAGCCCAACAGCAAACCTGGGATCACGTCGCCACGCAAATGCTGGAGTTGTACAATGGGCAATTGTCCGGGAGCAATTCTATCTACGAGCATATGAAGTAACCGATCTTGAACTTTTCCCGATCTGACATTACCGCCTTACGCCATCGACTGACGAGCAGCCGGGTGCTGCGCGATTCATCGGTGCTATTTGTGGGGAACTGGTTCGGCCTGGTAATCGCCATCATGACCTCGGCACTGGTGGCCCGCATTCTGGGGCCAGATCAGTTCGGGTTGGTCACGCTGGCGATGGTGTCAGTCAACTTCGTCATCCAATTTATCGACGCGCAGACCGATGAGGCGCTTATCCGCTTCATGGGCAGCGCCATCGCGCGAGGACAACCAGGCGAGGCGCGCACCTTCTTCTACATGGGTGTGCTGACCGATATGGGCGTGGCATTACTGGCCTTGTGGGTGGTTATTATGGTTGTGCCGCCCATCATCGTGACCTATCCGCAAGGTACAGAATTACAGAGGCTTGTTAACATCTTTCTGGTGAGCGCGCCGTTCACCATCCTGCAAAGTAATTTCGACTCGGTCTTCGTGACGTTGAAACGTTTCCGGTTGAGCGTAGTATTGAGTATTCTCGTGAACCTATTTTCGCTTGTCCTGTTGGTGACGCTGGCAACTCAGGGCGTGGTAGCGGTGATGTGGGGTTATGTAACGGTGGTGTTGGTGAAGTTTGCATTGTTCAGCATCGTCGCGCTGGTACTGCTGCATCGGGAACTAGCGGGGTCACGGGCGGAAGGTTATGGCAGGGTCTTACGTATGTTGATGCCATTCGTGTTCCATACCAGCTTTATGGGATCGCTCAAGTCGATTGCCTTGAACATCGACACGTTGCTATTGGGTGCGTTGGCCGGGACAAGTGCCGTGAGTTATTACAGTATCGCCCGCAGCGCCGCTGGCTTGATCGCGCTGCCGGTTACACCCGTGTCGACGGTGATTTATCCCCTGTTGAACGAAGCCTGGGCGGTTGATAATCTGGCGCGCGTGAAGTATCTCATCCGTCGGTTCATGGTATTTAGCGCGGCGGTTTCAATCAGTATTGCACTGGCTTTCGTTGTGCTGGCGGATGTGTTGGTATCGCTGGTATATGGGCCAGAATTCCTGCCAGTGGGAAACCTGATACGGATTATGTGTATTGGTATGGTATTGGAGTCGGTCATGGGTTGGGTGCGTCGGACGGCGATGTCGGGTGGTAAGCCCCAACTTGCAACGTTTTCCAATGTGACCGCTATCCTGATTCGGTTAGTAGTAACGATTCCGCTGATTTATCTATACTCTGCTTCGGGTGCGGCAATAGCTTACAATATTGGCGTTGTGGTTTCAGTGGTGGTTAATGTCTTTTATGTGCTACCCCGCTTGAACATCTGGAGACCACGATACCAAACATAAATCCCCCGCCATTTAGCGAATTCCACTGTGTACCAGGGCAAAGCGTTCTTTCAACCGCAAGAATCGCATTTCAAAGTGGTAGTACGATAATCCCGAAACCACTACTGTTAAACCAAGGATCATCGTGAAAAGTACAATGTTATAGATGAGGTATCCCATTTCCCACAGATTAGTATAGGTCAGCGCCACCAGACATAAATAGACAATGGCCGGGTGGTACATGTAGATGCCATAGGAATATTTGCCCAGTTCTCGGAAGTAGCGATTTTCCAGTTTGAGCGGAAAACGGGGATTGCAAGAAATATTCATAATGAAGAGGATATAGAATGCCGACAAAATCATATTGTCGGGGTAAACCGTGCCGTTGCCTGAGAAAATCAGGACATTACCCACCATAAAGCCCAGAACGATGAGGACGGAAATGGGGTGGAAAATGATATTGAGGATAGACTGTTTTTTGTAGAACCATAGATATGCACCAATTCCACCAATTGCCATGCTTTCAATACGCAAATTGGCGAGAAAGCTGACGAACCATCGAAACCATTGCGGAAAGTTGTTATCCACTACAATCAAACTGTCAAGCTTAAAGATGCCTATTTTGATGACGATTATTCCAATTAGAATCAGCAGAGGATACTTAATGAATTTCCGAAGGAGGGGAGGCCATATTAGATAAAATTGTTCTTCAATACCGATGGTCCACAAGTGCCAGAGTATAAGATTAGGTGTGCTAAAAAAGCCAATAGCATTGGGCAAGAAAATTAGATAAATAGCCAATTTCGACCCATAATTGGGGCTTAGAACTCGTAATATCCCTGAAAACCGATAAGGTGAATGATGGCCGGTACGCCGACAAAGCCGATAAATACGATGAAGTAATATAACGGCCAGATGCGCAGGATTCGGCGGGTATAAAAGCTGCGCACACTAATATCATGGGTCTGTTGATATTCAACAAACATCAGATAAGTGATTAAGAAACCACTCAACACAAAAAATAAAGTTACTGCATCATTGCCATTGAGCAGGAATTTTGGTAAAAAAATTGGACTTGCTGTCCCAAAATAATCTTTAAATTGGTTCAGATGTACAACAACCACAGAAATTGCTGCCAGAAATCGTAGTCCATTTAGTCCCGGGAAATAGATTTTATTTGAAGGAGGATTTACTACTTCCTGATCGATAGATTTAACATCCACTGTAGGATTAACTTGTATTTCCAAAACAGTCTCCTCACAACAATATATGATTGAAAAGTCATCATTATAAGTTCCGCAAACTGGTTTACAATATTCAGGGCAGACGCCAGTAGACCTGATAAGTCTCACCAGAGGTCGTCTGCTCAACTGGTTGTTGGAATAGTTCAGAGTTTTGGATTGCATTACAGCGTTGGGCATATTCGGTAGAGCAAACAACTGCCTCTACATTTAAGGCGTTTAATGTGTCATTTAGATTAGTCTGATTGACAATTCTGTAGCGAGCTAAACCGTTCCAGCCAATGAAAGTACGCTTAGGGTACAATGTGAACCATAGGCGGTCATCGGCAACCACGGTTGTACCTTCCGGAATGGCGTCAAGCATCGGGCGATCATCATCAAAGATATGCTGATTTACGTTCATCTCGGTTGCATTAGCGAGATCGAAGATAGGTGCTGAAATCAAAGCCGGAAGTAGGACAAAAATACTCAGCATGATGACAACGCGGGACTGTGATTGTGCTACTCGCCCCATAGCATAAGCGATTATAGGGACAAGAACGACCAGATAGGCGTAGGACAGACGGAAGAACAAGAAAATTAGCACAATTGTGAGCATCGGAACCAGGGCAATCAAACGCTCGTTTTTTCTGCCGGTATACCATAACAGTACCAACGCACCGATACTGATGAATATCTCTATTGGTGACAAACTCAGGTTAAATCGAAGCATGACATTGAGTGTATCGAATGGAAAATGGATTGTGCCAATGTCCGTGACGCCCGAATAAAAGCTGGTAAATCCCCTATAACGCTGTAGGCTGGCTGTGATGTCAGGCACGAACTGGGATAGAAAATAGACTGCGATAGAAACCGCGCAGGCAATCGCATAGAGGATCACATAACCCCATGCTGACCCGCGTCTCTGTTGAACTGTCCAAATCAGTAAAATGATCCCAATACTCATGCCGAAGGGTATAGCAACAGTCGGAACACTTTCCATACCAATCAACAGTGCTGCACCAGTCATCATAATCGGCAGACGGCGGGGAGACTTCACCCCGGAAGAACTCAAGTATCCCCCAGAGTGCAAGAACACCGTATAGGGAGAGCGCGACATCCATACGTAGGTTGTGTGTTGTTCTCACAAATGCGCTTAGACTGAACAGCGTTGCCACACTAACAACGATTTGTAGCGTAGTAAAGGTCTGTGTCCGACGGATAGCCACTGCCAGCACGGCAGCAGATAGTACACCCACCAGCAGCGGAAAAGTTCGTAAGGCCGCTAACGAAGTGTCCTGGATAAGACGCAGCCACAATCCCATTGCCAGATAATAGCCACGAGGAAAAACAATATCAGGGCGACCATAAGACGATGCCAGAAAAGTGGGACTCAAATCGCCATTTTCGGCAAAATTAGTCGCCATACTAACATTGGCGGGTTCATCGGGTGTATCAATGCGCATGAACGCACTCATACTGGCAACGTGTAAGATCGCTAAGGCTAACAGTAAAATTAGGGATACACTGATGGCAATTCTCAGGAGACGCGAGTTCGCCATTTCGTGCGGATTTGATGTGACCAGCACAACTGCCAGACCACATAAAATGACGACATGCGTGATGATGAGCCACAAGCTGAAGGGAAACTGAAACAGACGGGTTTCCTGTGGTTGATTGATGAGCCAGATGACCAGAAAACTCACCATTCCAGCCAGAGGGATAACCAGAATGCTTACCTTTTGATTCCGTAGCAGTGGTCGAATTCGAGGTTCGAATATAGTTAACAGTGCCAATGCGCTTATGAGGAGGCTATAATAGACTTGAATAGTGGATGTGGAGAGATTGTACTTCTCCAGCACCGATGCATCTGCATCGGCTAAATATTCAAGGATCAAAAAGACCAGGATGGTAATCAGTAGAGCGACGAGGGTTGTTCTTCGATTTCGCCAGGTCAAAATGCGCATAATGGCATAATTATGTCGAAGCGATGGATAAAAGACAAGGGAAAGCTGGCTTGAACGTAAATCAACGATTATGTGCGGAAAATAGCCCATGTTGAGTATTGTGGCGATTATCGGTTTTCCTGCGGACGCTGATGCGTCCACTGGTGGTCGAATATCTATCATCAGAACGAGTCGCGGCGGTGGGTTTCTTTCAGCCGGAAGCTGTGTCAAAATGAATTGATGCGCATATAGCGCGACAGTATGAAGTTTGGCCGGTACTTTCGCTGCCGATTCTCCGCCTGTGGTACGCGCGGTATATCGACGAGTGCTTAAAACTTGACCATCAACTGACACCAGCCGAATGGATGCCCAAAGTGCTGGTATAGATCGTATCGTCAATCGACAGAGTTATTTAAGGGACGATTATGGACATTCTCATCATCGGCGGAACGCGAAACCTGGGTTATTCCCTGGCGTTGGCGCTTCTGGAGGCCGGACACCGTGTAACCGTGTTCAACCGGGGTAAAACGCCCGATCATTTGCCGGATTCGGTGGAACGGCTGCGTGGGGATCGTACCGACCCGGCGCAGCTTTATACTCACCTGGCCGGACGGGAATTTGATGTAGTTGTCGATACTGCCCTGTATAAAGAACCGGAAGCCGAGCATATTGTTAAACTGCTGAATGGGAACACTGGACGCTATATTTTCCTCAGCAGTGGGCAGGTGTATCTGGTGCGTGAGGGGGCGGAACGTCCCTATAGCGAAGAGGATTACGCGGGTCGCCTGATGCCCGCGCCGAAGTCCGGCACATACGGTTATGAAGAATGGTTGTACGGTGTGGATAAGCGTAAGGCCGAAGATGTATTGATTGCCGCCTGGGAGAAGGATAGATTTCCCTATACGACTCTGCGACTGCCGATGGTCAACAGCGCCCGTGACCATTTCAGCCGTTTGTATGGTTACATTCTGCGGCTGAATGATGGCGGGCCATTGATTGTGCCCGAAACGCCGGATTTTCCGCTGCGGCATGTGTATGGCGAGGATATCGTGAAGGCGATGCTGCTGCTCATCAACAGCGAGAGTACCCTGGGCAAAGGACGCGCCTATAACATTTCGCAGGATGAAACCTGCACCCTGGATGAATTTCTGATGATGTTGGGCGAGATTATGGACACCGAGCCGAATATCATCCGTTTCAAACGAAGCGTGTTGGAGGCGAATGGCTTCCTACCGGACAGCTCGCCCTTTAGTGACCGTTGGATGTCCGAACTGACGAATGACCGCAGCAAGACAGAACTAGGCATGAGTTATACGCCGCTGCGGGAATATCTGACCAAACTGGTGGATTATTACGACAGGAATCCGCCGCCCAAACCGGTGGGATACCGCCGCCGCCATACGGAGATCGACTTCGCGGCGCATACGGAAAAAAGCTGATTGCGGGGTTAAGCGGGGCTTGTCACCAACAAGCCCCATAATTACCATGTAGGCTCTATCCATCTCAGCCGCGATGATGCTCCAACCATTGGACAGCATAGTCAATCAAGGGGCGCTGTGGCATGAGCAGCGCTTCTGCTTCGGCTATTTTGCTCCGGCGTTGAAGCCCGGTTTCGCGGGCGAAATCCGCGCCAAGTTCAACAAAATCCCTGTCGTCCCAGTCAATGTCGTCGTAAGCCATCCACTGGCGCACACCATCCACCAGCATAGGTGCGCCAAAGCGGAGTATTCTATGCGGAATCTTCGCCCGCGCTTCGGCAACGTGGAGCGACGTATTTTTGTCATGACCAACCCCTAACAGCAGCACCCATCCGTCCAGATCATAGACTCGTGCCAAAGGTGACTGTTCCCCAAACAGGGGATACAGGGCATGGTTGTCTACGATTTGGCGGGCATGTTTTCCCCAGGCGGCGAAAGAAGCATCGGGATGGTTGCTGCGCAGTACCCCCGGCTGTTTGCGAAAGGTTTCCGGGATGATGCCCATTTTAAATGTCGGTGTCATTTCCGGGTCGTACGTTGGCATCGTTTCCCGGATGGTCGGCCACCACGCTTCGGGAACAGGGTCTTGAAGCCAGGTGGCAGGTTCAGTGTTGTCGGCACTGTGGGTAGGCATAACCAGTGTGCCTTCCGTGCCGAGCACCTGCTCCAGCGCCAGGATGACAGCAACCGGGCCGCCATTGACAAATCCCAGTGATTTCAGAGAGGAATGGAGTACCAACACCATGCCGGGGCGGACGCCTAGCGCGGTGAAGTCTTCTACAAGGGAGAGTATGGTTGTAGGTGTATGAGTTGCTTCATGAGTTACAGACATGGAAAACTCCTATCGTTTCTATCGATTGTTTTGGATATAGGTGTTGAAAAATTGTCATGGTCAGACCGCCTCTGCCATCGCAGGCTCCGGCTCCAGTGGTACGTTGTGGTCGGGCAGGTCGCGCTCGACATTCCGCAGTGCCGGGAACAGATAACCACCCAGGCAAATTGCTGTTCCGATGATGAAGGTGCAGATGAACATCAGTCCCATGCCCGCACCCGGCCCTGTGCCGACTAACCATCCCAGGCTGTCCGCCAACGCCCCACCGGGCATCATGGCCGGTTCGAGCAGGCGGTCTGCCAACGGCCCTGCCAGCAGGAAGCTGATGGGCGAAGTGACCTGCTGAATCATGTTCTGGATAGCAAACACGCGCCCCTGAATGGATGGTGGGACTTTGCTTTGCCAGATGGCGCGGTTGCAGCCGATGAAGAATGGGATGAGCAGACTGGCGGCAAAAGTGGCGACCATCCATGTGGGTGCTGTCCGGCCAATACCGAGCAGCAAATCCCCGGTGATGAAAGAGATGCCGCCCAGCAGCAGGACACCGTGAATCTGGCGCTTGGGGCCACCCCAGATGCTCAACAGCAGTGCGCCAATCACGCCGCCGAATCCCATTGCCGACTGCACACTGGCAAGGGCTAACTCATCACCACCAGTACGCGCCAGCACCATCGGCGCGAGTAGGGCGAACCAGGTCAGCGAGGCAGCCAGATTGACGCCGAAATCAATGCCGAGCAGTGCGGTCAGTCCGGGACGGGCGAAGATGTAACGGAATCCGAATCGCATGTCATCCCAGATATTGGATTTGTTTATCGACTGGGTTTTATCCATCATTGGACGCGGAATAGTAATGAAGATCAACGGCAGGACGCCCAGCAAAAATGTGCCGATGTCGATGAGCATCACGCCGCCAATGCCGATGATATGCAGGACAATACCCGCGAATGCCGGAGCGAATACCTCCGAGGCGGATTGTGCCAGTGTCCGCATTCCACTGATGCGGCCATAGTTTTCTTTCGATACCAGCATGGTCGTTGCCGCCGTGTAAGCTGGAATCTGGAACGCCTCGAATGCCCCGGTGAGCGCCTCGGCCAGATACAAATGCCAGATTTGCAAACCGCCGCCTGTATACAGCACAAGCAGCATGAGTGTCATCAGTCCCGCGCCCATATCTGCCAGAATCATCACCAGACGGCGATCGACCCGGTCTATCAACACACCCGCTATCGGGCTGACAAGGATATGCAGGCTGTAGGCAAAGAAGCCGAGCAGCGCCAGTGTGGTCGCCTGCCCGGTTTGTTCGTATGCCCAGATGAGCAGGGCGAAGCGGGTAGTGGCCGTACCAAACAAGGAGATCAGTTGGCCGAACCAGATCAACGAGAACTTCTGCATCCCGTTCAGACGGGCAAATTTGTGGGTCATGATGTTATTTCCTTGTGTTTCGGACTCCAGTAGGGCAGGCTTTGATGCACGCTCTACATGACGACTGGACAAACAAAAACGGCTGTGAACAGGGTGTCCACAGCCGTTTGGAAGTACGAAATTATTAGTGAATTACTTACTGATCGGCGGACACACCTTCTCTATGGTGTGCGATACCGCCATGAGTACGACGAAGGTTCTTGCGCCAATCAATATCACTTATTCTATCCTGAGATCAATAACAGTTTCATCCTAATGAATTTTCGCTCCTGAGTTAATCCGTCGTTAGATGGAGACAGGTTCACACAAATGTGATATATTTAGATAGATCATTTGTTCGTTCCACATGGGGGGTAACGTGGCTGAACCGCTCAAAAATATGTATAACGACGCTTTCTTTGAGGACATGACCGCAGCCTTTAAGCAGGTATACCCTGCCTTTGACCATGACACATTTTTCGGGCGCATTTATGACAATACGTGGGACGCCAAACCCCTCAAAACACGGATGCGACACATCACAACGGTTCTACACGATCTGCTGCCGGAGGATTATCCGGCGGCGGTGGAGGTACTGAAGCAGGCACAACCCCTGCTCGGCCACTATTCGTTCCAGGTGATGTCTTTCCCGGATTTTGTTGAGCTATACGGGCTGGACGATTGGCAAACGTCGCTCCCGGCGCTGGAATTGTTCACGCAGTATTCGAGCGGGGAGTTCGCGGTGCGCCCGTTTATCGTGAAAGATATGCCGCGCATGATGGCACACATGCTGGACTGGACGGAACATGAAAGCGAACACGTCCGGCGGCTGGCGAGCGAAGGTAGCCGTCCACGTCTTCCCTGGGCGATGGCGCTGCCGGACTTCAAACGCGACCCTGCGCCCATTTTGCCGATACTGGAACGGCTGAAGGATGACCCATCGGAATATGTGCGGCGCAGTGTATCCAACAACCTGAACGACATCGCCAAAGATCATGCCGATGTGGTAATCGACGTGCTGCGGCGCTGGTCGGATGATGCCAGCAAGGAAGTCCAGTGGATGGTGCGACGAGGGCTGCGGACATTGGTGAAGAATGGTCATGGCGAGGCGTTGGGGTTGCTGGGCTTCAGCGATGGGGCGCAGATTCAGGTGAAAAATATGAGCCTGAGTACCGATAGTGTCAACATGGGTGAATCGCTGACCTTCACCTGCGAGATCGAATCGCAGGCAGACGCGGCACAGGATTTACTCATCGACTATGTGGTGTATTTCATGAAGGCCAACGGAACGCTCGCGCCGAAAGTATTTAAGCTGTCGCAGCGCAAAATACAACCGGGAGAAACCATACAACTACGGCGGCAGCACCACTTCAGGCCGATTAGCACACGGGTGTATTACGCCGGACAACATGGGCTGGCGTTGAAGATCAACGGGCAGGAGTTCGAGCAGATGCCTTTTCAGTTGATACTTTAGGCGCGCCTTCGTTATTTTCATCAGCATAAAAGGGGGATGTTATGCCAAAGAAAATTACTGAGGATCAAATCGAAAGCTATATGCAGACGTTGATCGACACACCCGGACGTTTAGCCGCTTTGACAGAAGGCATGACTGAGGAACAATTGAGTGCCGCGCCAGCACCAGGGGAATGGTCACTGGCGGAAATTCTGGCGCATTTGCGCGGGTGTGCCGATGTATGGGGATACAGCATCTATGCCATGTTCATCCTCGACAACCCGGAATTGGCCGATATTCACGCAAGAACCTGGGCGCAAAAAATGGGATACGCAAAACTCACATTTGCGGAGAACTTCACGGCGTTTCAGGTCGGGCGAGAAAATCTGGCGCGTATTTTGGCCGGGTTGTCGTTTGAACAGTGGGGACGAACGATCTCGTTTCTCCGGCAAAGTGAATACCCATACGATTTTCAGCCAAACCATGCGGATGGCGCTGCACGAACGCGATCATCTGCAACAGATCGAGACAATGCTGTCATCAGATGAAGTAAAAGGAGAGGACTATGTTTCATGCCATATGGATTGAAATTCCGGTGAAGGATATTGAGCGGGCGCTGAAGTTTTATCAGGCGGTGTTTGAGTTCGGTTCAGTTAAAGTCGTTGACGACGGCGAACGGCAGACTGCGACCATTTTTTATGAACAGGGCAGCGGACGCCCTGGCATCTCGCTGAATCAGACGACAAACTTTGAACCCTGCGACAAGGGCGTTTATGTCTATCTGGATTGTGGCGAAGATTTGACCGATCACCTCAATCGGGTAGAACCCGCAGGCGGCAAGATTGTCGCGCGGAAAACGTCGATGGGCGAGGCGGGACAATATGCTTCGGTTCTGGATACGGAAGGCAACCTGATCGGGCTGTGGTCGCCCAAATAGATAGCGTTCGCTTTAAGCGTAAAAGGACACAAAATGGTGTCCTTTTTGATTTGGGTCTATTGCTTTGGTAATGAATGTCGTGGTATAGTACATCTAATATATGAGTGATTAGACATATATTGAGACAAGGTATCGTTTTCTCCCGAAAAGAGTTACGACATGACGAGTAAAACCTATACTATTGGCGGGATGGATTGTGCCGACTGCGCCCGTGAAGTTGAAGAAGGTGTGGGGCGGTTGGACGGTGTGAAGGCTGTCAGCGTGAACTTTACCACTGGCAAGATGCAACTGGACGGCGAAGTGCCGCTGGATGTACTGCGGGCGCGGGTAGAAGCCCTGGGTAAGACGGTTGAAGATGGTAACTACAGGCCAGCATCGGCGGATACCAACTCTGGCGGTGTGATCGGTTTTGCCCGTTACCTGTACAACCGGGGCGAAACACGGCTGGCGCTGGTGGGCGGCGGGTTGATTCTGCTCACACTGCTGGCGACTCTGCTCGGCCTGCCGGAAAGCATCGCCAACGGCTTGTACATCGCTGCTACCCTGATTGCACTGCTGCCGATTGCGCGCAGCGGCCTAAATACGCTGCTGATTAACCATACATTCAACATTAATCTGCTGATGACGATTGCCGCTGTCGGCGCGATTCTCATCGGCTCGATGCTGGAAGCGGCGACGGTTATTTTCCTGTTTGCCATCGGTGAGGCGCTGGAAGGATACACGGCTGACCGGGCGCGGGACAGCCTGCGGAGTCTGATGGAACTCGCGCCGGGGACGGCTATCCGGCTGACGCATGGCTTGATTGAAGAAACTGTTCCGGTGGAACAACTCCATGTGAACGACACGATTCTGGTGAAGCCAGGGGAACGCGCGCCGATGGATGGTGTGGTCGTGAGCGGCGAAAGCGGCGTGAACCAAGCGCCAATTACTGGCGAGAGTATGCCTGTTCACAAAACCGCCGGGGCGGAAGTGTTCGCTGGCAGTATCAACGGCGATGGGGCGCTGACCATCCGTGTCACCCATTTGGCGGCGGATAACACCCTGAGCCGGATTATCCGCATGGTGGAAGAAGCGCAAAATGTGCGCGCCCCCAGCCAACGGCTGATCGACCAGTTTGCCCGATATTATACGCCGGGGGTAGTGGTGCTGGCGGCGCTGGTAGCGGTTGTTCCGCCGCTGGTGTTCAACGCACCCTTTTACAACACAGTGGATGGCACGCAGGGCTGGTTATATCGCGCGCTGGAACTGTTGGTGATCGCCTGCCCGTGTTCGCTGGTCATCAGCACCCCGGTCACGATCATCAGCGCCATCACAGCGGCGGCGCGGCGCGGTGTGCTGATTAAGGGTGGGGCGTATCTGGAAGCAATGGGTGGTGTGAAAGCTATCGCTTTCGATAAAACCGGGACACTCACGCGCGGACAACCCGCCGTGACAACGATTCGTTCGGTGGACTGCCCGACAGGCGAAACCTGCGAATTGTGCGACGATGTCTTGGCGCTGGCATCGGCGGTGGAAAAACGCAGCACCCATCCACTGGCAAAATCGGTGGTCGGGGCGGCTCATGCACGCGGGTTGGATGCAGTCTACGCCCCGGCGGAGGCGGTTGCCACGCTGGCCGGACGCGGCTTGCAGGGACGAGGTGAATGGCAAGCTGGTGACAGTCGGCAGTCACGGATTGTTTGAAAATGAACACCCACACAGCGCGGAATTGTGTGAATGGGTGGATGCTGCCGAAGCCGAGGGAAAGACCACCATGCTGTTGAGCGATGGGGATCGTGTGCGTGGGTTCATTGCTGTGGCGGATGAAGCCCGCGACGAGAGCGCGGCAGTCGTCCGTGACCTGCGTAATCTTGGTATTCAAACAATTATGCTGACCGGGGATAATGCAGCGGTAGCTGAGTCTATCGGGCGTGAGGTGGGTGTAGATGATGTACGTGCCGGACTCCTGCCCGCCGATAAGGTAGATGCGGTGCGCAGACTTATGGATACCTACCACATGGTCGGCATGGTCGGGGATGGTGTGAATGACACCCCGGCGCTGGCCGCCGCGACAATTGGCGTGGCGATGGGCGGGGCAGGCAGCGCGGGCGCGATGGAAACGGCGGATGTGGTGCTAATGGCCGACGATCTGACACAGCTTCCCTATGCCGTTCGGTTGTCGCGGTTCGCGCGGCGGCTCATCCGGCAGAACATCGGCATCAGTCTGGGTCTGAAGCTGGCGGTGATGCTGCTGGCGCTGGCGGGTGGGGCGACCCTGTGGATGGCGGTGTTTGCCGACGTGGGCATGAGCCTGATTGTAACCGCTAACGGCATGAGGCCGCTGAAGTTCCGTTCGGAGTGAATCCTCCAATAGCAGCAAAAGTAGTGAGAGATGAAACTCCAATGGTATTCACCTTCAGGCCAGAACTTTACTGAGTGGAATAGCTTATGCAATTTACAGCAATTCTGTCTTAGGAAACCATCTGAGCTACCAGATATTATTGCTCAGGGATTGAAGGACAAATCACATAGTGTATTAATGATGGCGTCCGGTATAGCCTCGGGCGAGGGTACTGCCTATTTTGTTGCCAATATTATCCGATTGGATTCTAAAGCTCATGCTTACGACCAACAACCCTTTGCAATCCCCTTTGTTGGAGGAGAGTTTGCCGGAAGTGCATTGATGATACACCATGGCAATTGGCCGGGACGTACCGACGGCTATCCCTTAGAGCCAAGCGCAATTTCAGGGAATTTGTCTGATCTATATCTAGACAGCCATAAATATGCATTTGAAATCTCTGTCGCTCAAGTCCGGCGAGTATTAGAAGATCAGCGGAGAAGTGCTAGAGACACTTCTCGACAACAACCCCTCAAATCCAGTTTCTAACCTGTATCCTCTATCCCCAGGAGCATCCCATTGGCAGATCGTATCCTCACTCTGCGCGAATTGAACCGAGCGACTCTGGCGCGCCAAATGCTGCTGGAACGGGCGGCAATATCCGTGTCGGAGGCGGTGGAACGGTTGGTAGGGTTACAGGCACAGCAAGCCCTCGCGCCCTATGTCGGTTTGTGGACGCGGGTGGAGAACTTCAGGCGGGATGATCTGGCGGTGCTGATCGAGAACCACACTATCATCAAAGCCACGCTGATGTGGGCTACCCTGCATGTGTTCACTGCTGACGATTATGTGCGGCTGCGAGGCGTCATCCAGCGGGTGCTGGACAACGCTTATTACAGCATCGTCAAACGGCGCGGCGAACCCCCGGATATGGACAAAATCGTGGCTGTCGGCAGGGCATTTATTGAGGAACAGCCGCGTACTTTCGCCGAGATCAGCGCCATGCTGACCGACTTTACGCCGGACGTTGACGTTGGCTCGATGCGTTACGGCCTGCGGACACATCTGCCGATGGTGCAAGTGCCAACCGATACCCAGTGGAGCTATCCCGGCAATCCCAAATTTACGCTGGCGGATAGCTGGCTCGGCCAAGATATTCCTACCAAACCGAATTTGCGTGAACTGGTGTTCCGCTATCTGGCGGCATTTGGCTCTGCGTCGGTGACGGACATCCAAACCTGGTCGGGATTGGATAAACTGAAGGACGAGATGGAGACTCTGCGCCCCGATCTGGTGGTGTATCGGGATGAGGGCAAACGCGAGTTATTCGATCTGCCGGATATGCCTATACCCGATGCTGATACGCCCGCGCCGGAACGGTTTCTGCCGGAGTACGACAACCTGCTGCTGTCGCACAGCAAACGCACCCGCGTCATCGCCGACGAATTCCGCAAGCAGGTCTATCTGCCCGGTTTGCGCGTCCGGGCGACCTTTCTGGTGGATGGATTTGTATCCGGCGGCTGGAAGGTGGAGAAATCAAAAGGGACTGCCACACTGGTCATCGAGCCGTTTACGACACTGACCACGCGGAATCGGGAGGCGCTGGCGGCGGAGGCTGAAGGATTGGTGCGTTTCATCGAAAGCGGTGCAAAACACTATGACGTGCGATTTGACGATTAATCCCCGACTTTTGCAGAACTGTTCTAAACCCTCTTGACCCATTGGTAGATTTCAGTGGATAATGTGCGCCAACCCGTTTCTATGTGCGGAGGAATGTATATGGTGTCCCATCAACCGCCCGAAGCCATCCTGAATTACTACAATCGCGGGCGAGAGCAAAACCGACTCTTTCAGGGGGGCGGTCAGTTGGAACTGGCGCGCACGCAGGAGTTGATTCTGCGTTACCTGCCCAAGCCGCCCGCCGTGATTATGGACATCGGCGGGGGTGCGGGGGTGTATGCGCTGTGGCTGGCGAAGCTGGGTTACGAAGTGCATCTGGTGGATATGATTCCGCTGCATGTGGAACAGGCAGCAGCGGCCTCAGCCGCGCAGCCGGATTTCCCGCTGGCGAGTGTCCGGCAGGGGGACGCACGCCATCTGGATTTCACCGATACCAGTGCCGACGCGGTGCTGATGCTCGGCCCGTTGTATCACTTGACCGAACGGGTGGATCGGGTGGCAGCATTGGCGGAAGCCCGGCGCGTGCTCAAACCGGGTGGTTACGTATTTGCGGCCATGATCTCGCGCTTCGCCTCATTTCTGGACACGCTCAAATACAAATATCTGACCGATCCGATTTTTGTGGACATTCTGGAACAGGATTTGAGCGACGGACAGCATCGCAATCCACAGGAAATCCCCGGTTATTTTTCGACGGCCTATTTTCACCATCCCGATGAAGTCGAAGCCGAGTCCGCCGATGCCGGATTACAGCTTGAGGCGTTGCTGGCTGTCGAAGGCGCGGGGGCATTTATCCCCAACTTCGAGGAATACTGGGACGACGAAATCCTGCGCCAAAGGCTGCTGCACTTTTTGCGCGTGACGGAAACTGACCCATCCATGCTGGGCTGTAGCGGGCATTTGCTGGCGGTCAGTCGAAAATCCTGAAGTGACTCTACACGAACAGCAGCGCTGTCCCGACCACCACAATGGCTGTGCCGATGATCGCGCGCCGGGTGATACGTTCGCCGAAGGCAAAATAGGAGATGGGCAGCAGGAAAATCGGCGCGAGGCTGGAGAGCGTGGCCGCGATGCCTACCGGGGCTTGCTGCACCGCCACCAGTGACAGCCACACACCTACCACCGGACCCAGGAACGAGGCAACAATCACGAATTGTAATGCGCGTGGATGCGCCCGCAGGTTTCGAACGCTGGCGGGTAATCCACCGCGCAGGATGGTCAGCGCCCAGATGACGATCACGGCAACTGTAATACGAATCAGTGTGCCTGACAGCGCCGGGAACCCGTTGGCGAGTCCCACTTTGGACAGCACAAGTCCACCGGCCTGACCTACCGCACCGCCAGAGGCAAACAGCAGGCCGATCAAATAATGGCGCGATTCACTCCGGGTTGGCACGGCTTCATCGACTCCCGGCGCTCGCGCCTGCCGCTCGGATACGACCCACACAATCCCGGCGATAATCAGGGCGATAATGAGCAGACTTCGCACGGTCAGCACTTCGCCCAGGAAAACCCAGGCCAGCATGACACTCAGAGCAGGCGCGAACGACATCATCAACATAGAGATGCGGGGGCCGACCATGACAAAACCCTGAAACAGGAAGGCATCCCCCAGCGCGAAACCGACAAAGCCGGACAGCCCCAGCCACCACCAGCGTTCCATGCCTGCATCGCTGGGAAACGGCAGCCCAAATGTCAGCCAGTGCAGGGCGACGACAAAACACAGGGCAACCAACAGGCGCGTCCGGTTGACCAATGTCGAGCCGATTTCGCGGCCTGCGAGGGTAAACAGAATCGAGCCGAAACTAAAACAGACCGACGTGCCGAGTGCGGCGAGTTCTCCGAGATGTTCCAAAATGGTTCAACCTTTTCTGCAATTAAGAAATGATGCCTATTCTCTTTTTAAAGGATTTCGAGGTAAAAATATACCTGTATCTTGCGCTCATAGTCAGGCTCATTGAAGCGTAGGAAATCACTGTTGTATAGCACCAAGAGGGACAGCATCATGGACTTGCGGGCAATTCAGAAACCCCTGAAAGATCAGTACCGGAGCGATCCAACCTCTTCCCAAATTACGCTGACGGCACAGGGTGGGCAAACCGATACACCGCTATCGTGTTCGGTAGATATTGGGCGGGCGGTTTACGCGGCGCAAGCCCATTCCGGCGTGGGCGGGGCGGGTACGGCGGCCTGTTCCGGCGACCTGCTGCTGGGTGCGCTGGCGGCCTGCGCGCAGATCACCTGCCAGATGGTGGCAACGGCGATGGGTGTACCGACCAACCGGATTGATTGTACGGTGGAAGGGGATTTGGATTTGCGCGGGACACTCGGCATTGCAAAGGATGTTCCGGTTGGGTTTGAGAATATTCGGGTGCGCTTCACGATTGATGCCCCGGATGCTACACCGGAGCAAATCAGCGCGCTACAGGCGAAGGCCGAGCAATACTGTGTGGTGATGCAGACCCTACGCCAGCCCCCGCCGATCACTGTAGACTGGCAATCAATCACTGCCCAATGAATGCATCGAAGTTATGGGGCGGCTGTTATGACGGGATATGCCGCCCGTCGCCGTCAATGAGGATGTTAAAAACCCTCACTTTCAGCAGTGGGTTACGGGCGTTTTTGTTTTTTGTGCCGAGTATCCGCGCCAATGCCCTGTCAAAAATATCGTCACGGGTTCGGACGGGAGCGGTTTTTTTGCCGGACAGGCTGCCTGTTTTTGAATGGTTCGTCATCTGAGCCATCTGATTTTTCCTCTTGTGTGCTACCAGCTTCCATTGTTATGGATGCGCGTTAGAGGTTTATCAGACGGGAAACAACATAGTCTAAATAGTTGGAGTATTTGGCGGGCTGGATGGGAGGGCGTGCTGCCGCACCGCCATGACCTGCGCCAGCCGCAGTGTTCCCCACGTCAGACCGACAGGAAACCAGCATAATGTAAGCAAACAACTGAAATTGTTTCTAGCAGGTCTACGGGTGTGGGTGTACAATAGTTCTAATGAGTGACAACATGTTGCACTACACTAGATCAGATAAACGTGATTGACAGAACCGAGAGTGACTAATTCAATGAGACCACAAGATTTTCTTTCTAGCGAATATTTGAATTCCTACAAGGATGAAACACAAATAAAAAAGCTACCCTTTGCGATTACTGAAGATAATCACAATTTCTATCGCAAGAAGCTTGATATTAACTATACCCGTACCTGTGATTGCAAACCAACTCATATTAACTGTCTAACCCCCAAAGAATGGCTAAAGAGTCAGTTAGGAGTTTGGCAGTTCAATTATGAGAAACGGGATATACGGAATAAAAATCTGCATCCCGCAACATTTCCTATTTCGCTGGCAAAAAAAGTTGTCGAGTTATTTTCTCACGAAGGGGAACTGATTATCGATCCTTTCAATGGAAGTGGGACTACTCTTATTGCAGCACAAGATCTCAACAGAAACGCACTTGGTTTTGATCTGAAACATGAGTATGTGGAATTAGCTGAGAGTTGCTTGAATCAGAATTGGGATCTAATTCATCTTACGCAAAAGTCAACACAGATTGTTATTGAAGATGATGCACGATGTATTGGAGAATACGTTGAACCGGAAACTGTAGCATTAATTTGGACATCGCCACCTTACGCTAATTTGTTGAATTGAAAGCGAAAAAATAAGTCGCGGCGTGATAGAAAAACGGAACAGTTAGATAAAGTTGAACAATATTCGCAAGACCCTCGTGATTTAGGAACCATGTTTATTGAGGAATACACAAATGCAATTGGTGATATTTATGAATCGCTTTTAATGTTGCTTAGACCTAAAGGACATTGTGTTATTAATGTTCCTGATATGTGGTGGGAGAATGAACGTATCACTATTCATGTAGCTATTATTGAAGAGCTAAGGAAAAGAGGATATGAATTTAGAAATACCATAATTTGGGATCGAACAAATATCGTAAATAAAGTTGGCATTTTTGGATGGCCTAGTAACTATATTACGATGGGTACTACCTTTGAGTATTTACTCCATTTTTGGCGCCCTCCTCAAACATAGTAAGGACGACTGACGTATGTTCATTTACACAAAAGAAACATTGATCGAACGATTAAGAGAGATTAAGAAGATGGGCTGGATTGAGAGTAAACGTAAAGGAAATACTGGTGCCGTAGGCAATACCCTCGAGGATTTGTTAGGTATCCCAGAAAACAACCTTCCAATTGCGAATGCATCAGAATGGGAATTAAAAACTCGACGAAAGAATACTACTTCACTGACCACCCTTTTTCACTGTGAGCCATCGCCACGCACCGTCAGATTTGTTCCGAATGTACTCCTGCCACAATATGGATGGTCCCACACTGGTGCTGGTGACCGATATAATGTGGAGGAGATGAGTTTTCGTCAAACTATTAATGCTCTAACCCGAACAGATCGAGGGTTCAAAATTATTGTTGATAAAATTGAACAAAAAATAACAGTTTCCTTTGATGCAAATAGCGTTGGTTTACACCATTCAAACTGGCTTTCTACTGTTGATCGGCGAGTAGGTTTAGGTGAATTAAATCCCCAACCATATTGGGGCTTCGAGGATATATATCATAAAGCTGCGACAAAACTCGTTAATATGTTCTATATAGTTGCAGATCATAAAATAATAGACAATGTAGAGTTTTTTAGTTATCAAACTATAATGAAGTTAACTGAATGTGATAAAGAAAAACTTCTAATAGCCATAGAACAGGGCGCTTTACTTGTAGATTTTGACGCCAGAACAGGACATAATCATGGCACAAAGTTTAGATTGCGTCAGGATAAGCTCCCAGAATTATACAGGGATGTTGAATTAATAGTTTGATAGGTTTATATGTCAGGAAGGTTGATGTGCCATTACCTGCGCCAGCCGCAGCGTTCCCCAGGTGAGCGCGACCAGTACCAGCAGAAATCCTGCCCAGAAGCCGACATAGAACGAAGCGAAGTGATTCTCGAACTGGGTGAAAATCAGGGTCGGGATGATGAAGGGCGCGAGGGATACCAGCAGCCGCAGACCCATTACGGCGATCATGGTGGCGGCACTATCAACGGGCAAAAGGGGAGCCAGAATACCGAAAGCTGCCGTCAGCGCCGCATCGACCACCGCATAGGCGACCAGCAGCAGCGCCCCGATCACCAGATAACTCAACACAGTTGGCAGGAAGGGCACAATCGGCTGATAGAGGGCTTCGTCGCCCATGACGTACACCATCCAGGCGACGATGCCCAGCCGGAGGGAGGCGGCAATCGCGTGGTCGCCCCAGAGTGCCGCCAGCGTTGCCCACCATTTGCCCCACACGATCTGGCGCGCGCTCACCCCGGTCAGGAGCAGATTATCCCAGGTTTTGCCACGTTTCTCCCGGCTGATGCTGTTGGCCGCCAGCGCCAGCGTAATCAGGGTCAGCACCATGTACATCGCCAGATTCATCGCTAACAGGTGAGTCGCACCCACCGCGCCCAGCAGATTTTCGATGGCTTGCGGCAGAGGATGGATGCCACCGGCTACAAACTGGTTCAGCACCGCGCCCACAAAAAAGACCAGCGAGACAATGGCCGCCGGGACAAGCAGGATATAGGCAATCCATATCCAGAGCGCACCGGAACGCCCGGATTCGATGATGTGCCATTGGTAATGCAGTTCCGCGCGGGTGACAGGATGTTGGGTAAAAGTAAGCTGCATCAGGTTTCCGCCAAGTGTTGAAAGGTATGCCCACATTCTACATGAAATCGGAAATGGGAGGGCAAAAGAATTGATGTATCCGTTTTGAGGGAGCGATGATCGATATGATGATACTGATAAGAAAAATAATCGAGACAGGTTTATCAATGCATCGAGCCATTTGATACCCACCCAGGCAGTAAACACGGCTGGTTTCTGCGCAGGAGGGGGTGCGCGCGGAAACAACCCCGCGTGGGTTCTGCGCTGGCACAAATGGCGGCACAGGCAGCACAGTCACAGTGTCAATTTGTGTCAACAGAAGCCCTCCACATCACCCATGATGAGATGATTCTACAACATTTCGGGGGCAAACAGGTACACAAATGTGTACACATTTGTTTCGATTTTGAGGGGAAAAATGGCGTTTTAGCTGCCAGTTACCCGTTGCCAGTTGCCAGAAAATGATGAAAACAAGGGATGAGCAATGAGGTACGAGGGATGAGAAAAACAGCGGACAAGGCTTGCCTCGTGCGTACCATCACGGAAGGGGATAAGCGCCAAAGATTATTCGGTAATGGTTATAGGGTAAGTGGTGGTGTTATGGTTTCATAAGATGACAAGACATGTCTTGCCTCTACGAAACCGTTACCCGATTTATTCGTTTTTCGTAGTACCACTTTCTTTGCAACCGCTACCGATTATTCTACCCTGATGGCCGTCAGGTATCGGCGGGGACGGAGCGCACCGGCGCGGATCGCCCGCCACCCGGCGAAGCGCAGCACCAACCCTGTCAACAGGATATACAGCAGCGGCGCGGCCAGTATCGCCAAGCCTGAACTGATGAGATAAAAATCGCTTAAACCAGGGTAATAAGACGTATTCTGGAACAATTGGGTTGTTAGCATCTGATAACTCACGGTCAAACCGTTATCCAGCATCGTCACCAGGGCAAGCCCGGCGGCGGTTCCCAATGCCCCGGCCAGTGTGCCGATCATATAATACAGGCGGAACAGGTAGGCAATTCCTATCGGAATCAGCACCGTCCCCACCAGCACCAGTGACCGCGTACCAAAGGCACGTACCAGGGCAACCGCCGTACTGCGATGATCGTCAGAAACGGATACTCCACAGGCGGCTGTGAAACCTAGATTAAGCAGAGTGATAACAAAAATAAATCCGATGGTCACGAGTGCTATCCCGATTTGTGATACATAAAAGCTCGTCTTATTCGGCAAACTAACATACAGGGAATAGAAACTCGTCCACGTCACCCATAGCAGAATCAGGCCGCGCATAAAACCCAGCAGTACGTATCGCCGCCACTGCCTTTGAATAACTGCCCGCCACTTGCCCAAAATAATCTGGTTACTGTCTACCGATGTGAGTACCAGCACGTCCCAGGTTCCCCCGCCGCGCTCCCGGCTGATGCTGTTGGCCGACTGGCTCAGGGTTTGGAACATCAACTGGAAATGAGCCGTCACAATCCAGAGAACGATCAGCGGGATGGCAAACCGATTCCAATCTTCCAGCAGAATGAACAGTTCGAAACTGCCGGGAAACGGACTTTCGGATTCGAGTAGGTATACCAGCATGGAAACGGCCACATAACCGATCACCACAATTGTCACCAGTCGGCCAAACCACAGCCGCCATCCATGCCGTGAAGGGATAGATCGGCTCATGTATACCGTTTCGGCATGAGTGATCGGGTGTGGGGTGGATCGTCGTTTCATGTGACCATCTCTTTCATTTTGCGCGAAAACGAAGGTTATTCCACGCGCACGACAGTCAGATATTGGCGGGGACGGAGCGCACCCGCGCGGATCGCTCGCCACCCGGCGAAGCGCAGCACCAGCCATGTCAGCAGGATGAGCAGCAGCGGGGCGGCCAGCATGGCGGCGACTGTGCTGAGGGTATAATAACTGCCTAAAGCGGAATAATAGGACGTCCCTTGAAAGAGGACAACGGTCATCAGTTGGTGGCCGATGGTCAGGCCGTTATCGACCAGTGTCACCAGTGTAAACCCGACAGCGGTGCTGACTATCGCGGGCATATAAAACAACCGCAGCAGGGAAATCGTGCCCAAAGGAATGCAAGGCTGCCGCCACCAGCACCAGCACTCGTGTGCCAAAAGCGCGCACCAGGGCAATCGCACTGCTGTGGTGATCGACAGAAACCGACAATCCACAGGCCGCCGTGAAACCCAGATTCAACAGGGTGATGACCAGCACAAAGACGATTGTCACCAGCATCGCCATAATCTGTGGGATGGCGTATTCCTGCGCATAGGCCGGGTTCAGTCCATAATACATCGGGTAATAACTGACGGTTGTGACCCACACGACCACCAATCCGCGCAGAAGTCCCAACAGCGCATACTGCCGCCACTGGCGTTGAATCACTGCCCGCCACTTGCCCACAATAATCTGATCGCTGTCTACGGGTGTCAGCACCAGCACATCCCATGTCCCGCCCCCGCGTTCCCGGCTGATGCTGTTGGCCGACAATATCAGGGTTTGGAACATCAGGCGGAAGTGAAAGGCGAGTGTCCAGATGATGGCTAACGGGATGAAAAGAATGTTCCAATCTTCCAGCGAGATGAGCAGGCGCAGACTGATGAGTACCACGCCACTCGACAGATAGGCCAGCATCGAAATGACGATGTATGCTACCACGAAGGTCGTCACCAGCCGATTGATCCACGTCCGCCATCGTTGCGGCGGGTTTACTGAGCGACGCATATAGAGGGTTTCGGCGTGGGTGATAGGATGTTCGGCAACGCGCAATTTCATGTCAATATCCTGGTGAGCATGCGTGACAGCAATATTTATTTCGCGGCGATGACTGTGAGGGTGTGTCCGGGGCGCAGCGCACCGGCGCGGATCGCCCGCCCGCGTGTGAAACGCAGCACCGCCCACGTCAGGATGATATAGAGGATGGGCGCGGCCACCATCGCCAACGCCACAATCAGCAGGTATTGGCTTTCCACATAGGGATACACCTGGAGAAAGCCAACCGTCAACGCCTGATAACTCAATACCACGCCGTTATCAACCATTGTTGTCAGCACATATCCGGCGGTATTCCCCAGTACCGAGGCCAGTGTATCGACCTCAAAAGACAGGTGCAGGCTGTAGGCAATTCCGAAGGGAATCAGGAATAGTCCAATCAAAATGGCTGATCGTGTTCCAGCGGCGCGTGCCAGGGCAACCGAGCCTCTGTGATGATCGACCGATGCCGACAAGCCGCAGGCGGCTGTAAATCCCAGATTAAGCAGGGTGATAAGGAAGATAAAGCCTGTGGTCACCAGCATCCCCGCCACAAACAGCAGAAAACTGCCCGTATACTGGACGGAAGAACTGTAAACTCTGGTATAGTAGTCATAATAACTGGCGGTTACCATCCACGACATCATCAATCCCCGTAGGAGACCCAGCCGAACATACTGCCGCCACTGCTGCTGAATAATTGCCTGCCATTTGCCCCGGATGATCTGGTTGCTGTCGATGGCGGTCAGTAACAGCATGTCCCAGGTTCCGCCGCCGTGTTCCCGGCTGATGCTGTTGGCCGATAAACTCAGGGTTTGGAACATCAGCCGGAAGTGCATCCCGACTACCCACATTGCCGCCAGCGGGAGGAGAAGCTGACTTCCCAATTCCAGGAAAGCGCTCAGGATAGGGTCGGTTGGCGGTATTTGGGCGATGAAATAACAGGCCAGATAGATGGATATATAGCCCAGCGCCAAGCCGAATATCGAGAGGGTTATCAATCGGGTCAGCCAGCGCAGCCATGGTCGTTGATGGGGCGTTGACCGCTGCAAATAGGTTGTTTCGGCGCGGGAGACAGGATTTGACGGGAAAAGCCGCATGAACTCGCCTTTGGGTTGTGTCGATGCTCATAGCTTAAACGATTGTTCGATTTTGCGGAAATAGCCAATTGGTAGATAATTAATAAAAACATTACAACCTGTCATCGCGGATGAACGCATTTAACGGTAAAATCGGCTTACTTCAAACATCGTGAAAGGATCAACCATGTTCGACACGCTGCCGAAAACGACTCAGGAATTTTCGTCCTGGGAATGGGGGCGGATTGAGCCATACTTTCAGAATTTGGCCGAGCGCGATCTGACGGCGGAGAATGTCGGCCAGTGGTTAGCCGACTGGACATTCATCAGCGACCTTATCAGTGAGTCGGCGGTGCGGCTGTACGTGGCGACCACTCGCAATACGGCGGATGAAGCCATCGCTGAACAGTTCCAGCATTATATGACCGATATTCTTGAACCCTCTGAACCAGCGGCTCAAATCCTGAAGCAGAAATTGCTGGACAGCGGTTTGCAACCGGACGGATTTGAAATTCCCCTACGGAACATGCGGGCGGAAGCGGAATTATTTAACGAGGCGAATGTGCCGCTGTTCACCGAGGAAGAAAAGCTCGGTATGGAATACGACAAAGTTGTGGGCGCGCAGACGGTGAACTATGACGGCAAAGAATTGACCATCGCCCAGATGCGCCCGATTTATCAGGATACCGATCGGGAAATCCGCGAGGATGCGTGGCGCACCGCCGCCGAGCGCCAGCTTGCGGATCGCGGGTCGTTGAATGACCTGTGGGGGCGCTTGATGGACTTGCGCCGGAAGCAGGCCACCAATGCCGGGTACGAGGGCTACCGTGATTTTCGCTGGAAGCAGTTCAAACGCTTCGATTACACGCCGGACGACTGCGTGACCTTCCATAACGCGATTGAGCAGGTGGTTGTCCCGGCGGCGATGCGGGTGCTGGAAAAACGACGGAAGCGGCTGCGTTACGACTCGCTGCGTCCCTGGGATATGGATGTTGATCCGTTGGGACTGCCGCCGTTGAGGCCCTTCACACAGGTGAGTGAGTTGATTGATAAATCCGAGGCGATCTTCCGCCGGGTTGACCCGGTTCTGGGCGGATATTTCCATAGTATGCGCGACGGCGACCTGCTTGATCTGGACAATCGCAAGGGAAAAGCGCCGGGTGGCTACCAGCATTATTATGCTTTGTCCAAGAAGCCGTTCATTTTCATGAATGCTGTCGGCCTGCATGACGATGTACAGACCATGCTGCATGAGGGCGGGCACGCCTTCCATTCCTTCGAGAGCGCCCATCTGCCTTATGTGCAGCAGTTGGACATCGGGGCGGAGATTGCCGAAGTGGCCTCGATGTCGATGGAATTGTTGGGTGCGCCCTATCTGGCGGCGGAAGAAGGCGGTTATTACTCGCGGGAAGATGCCGCCCGCGCCCGCATCGAACACCTGGAAGGTATGATTCTGTTTTGGCCGTATATGGCGGTGGTGGATGCTTTCCAGCACTGGGTGTATACCCATCACGACGAGGCCACGAACCCGGCCAACTGTGATGCGAAGTGGGCGGAGTTGTGGGGACGTTTCAAGCAGGGTGAGGATTGGAGCGGCCTGGATGATGTCATGGAAACCGGGTGGCATCGGAAGCTGCATATCTTCCGCATTCCCTTCTACTATGTCGATTATGGTCTGGCACTGATGGGCGCGGCGCAGGTCTGGCGCAACTCCCTGCGCGATCAGGCCGGGGCAGTGGCGCAGTATCGGCACATGCTGTCATTGGGTGGCACACGTCCCCTGCCGCAGTTGTACGAGGCTGCGGGGCGAAACTGGCCTTCGACGCTGGGACGCTGGGCGAGGTGGTATCGCTGATCGAGCGCACCATTGACGAACTGGAAGCCGTATAGCTTCAGTAGCGATTGCTAAACGAAGTGTCGGGGCGAACCTGCGTGTTCGCCCTGATAATTTATAGATACGAGGCTGTGTATGCCGTTTGATCTCACACCCGAAATTGAACAACGCCTGCGCGACGAAAAAACGGTCTGGTTGGCGACAGTCAGCGCCGACGGCCAGCCCATGCCCGTGCCGGTGTGGTATTGGTGGGACGGTCACACCTTCCTGATCTACAGCCAGCCGAAAGCCCACAAGGTTCGTAACATTGAGGCCAATCCCAAAGTCGCCATCATCTTTGCCCATACCGACGAATACGGGGAGGAAGATGGCATCACCATCTGGGGCGATGCGGCCTTTGACAGCGCCGCGCCACCATCCAATCAACTTGCGGCTTACATTGAAAAGTACCGGCAGGGTATTGCCGACATCAACATGACGCCCGAAAGTTTGGCAGCAGACTTTTCGCTGCCGATCCGTATCACACCCACTCACATGCGCGGTGCATGACATGAAACCCATCTATGAAATGGGCGGCGAAGGGCAGGTCGTTCATCTGGCGGTTGCCAACGGCTTCCCGGCACAGACCTACCTCCCGCTTGTTCAACCCCTGACGGAGCATTACCGCGTCCTCAGTTTGCCGCCGCGCGCCCTATGGTCGGATGAAAAACCACCGGAAGAACTCGTCAGTTGGCGGATGCTGGCCGATGATCTGCTGGCGGGATTGGAAGAACATGATTTGCGCGATGTGATCGCCATCGGTCACTCGTTCGGCGGAATCGCCTCGCTCCTGGCGGCGATAGATAATCCGGAACGATTTCATGCCCTGATCTTGCTTGACCCGACCATCCTGCCACCATCCACAACGGTTCATGAGGCTGTGGTTCCACTGGTGCAGGGGGCGCTGCGCCGTAAACAGCACTGGCAGGATGTGGACGATGCCTTTGAGTATTTTCGCGGCAGGCCCCTGTTTGAAGACTGGTCGGATGAGGCGGTTCGTCTGTACGCTGAACAGGGTACTTGCCCCGCAAATGATGGCCGGGAACTCATCTGGTCTGCGGAATGGGAAGCCTATTATTTCAGTACGATATATACCGATACCTGGGAAGATGTGATGAAGTTAAAAACCCCTGTGCTGGTCGTCCGGGGCGGCGGCAGTGATACCTTCAGGCCGGAAGCGGCGGAACAACTGCGCGGCCTGCTGCCGGACATGGCTTATGCCGAAGTGCCCGGATTCGGCCACATGTTCCCACAGGCCGCCCCGGATGCGACCCGGCAAATTATCACCGACTGGCTGGCAGGGCTGGGCGCATGAATCTGGTGATTGTGCCCCGCCTGCAAACCTATCTGCGTGAAAAAGCCTGCTATCAGGGGCGGGAACGGCTGAATATCCCGCCCTTTACCGTCTTTTACAATCCGGCTATTAATCATCCCAGCGAGGGAATCGCCTTTCCAGACGAATTTATTCCTATCCTGGGTTATTCGGCGGCAGATGTCGGTGCGATGTGCGCTGCCTTTGAGCGGCGCGGGCGTGTGCCTTACGTGCAATTTCTGGATGCTTTCGCGCCAGGACTGCCCATCACCCTGCAACTTGGTTTGCACCCGTTTCAGGAAAAGGCACGGCTGCCGGTGTTGGTTTGTACATCGGGCACGCTGGTCTATCCGCCGGATGTGGATGGCCTGGAGTTTATGTTGATCTCGTCCGACTCGCCCTTACGAGACCTGAAAGACCACTGGAATGTAAACTCGCGCGGTTTCGACCCCTTGCCATCCCAGGCAACAGACGAGGCCGCCGAGGTGTTTCGGCAAAAATTGGGCAAAACCTGGGCGTTTAATGCCCGGTTGGATGGCGAATCGGTGGGTGTGGGGATGCTCACTGAAGTTCGAGAGGGTGTGACCGAGCTGGTCGGTATTACCACCCTGGAAGGCTACCGCCGCCAGGGAATCGGCGCGGCACTCACCGCCTACATCACCCGCACAGCTTTCGATGCGGGCGCGGAGTATGCGTTTCTGATCGCGGCCAGTGAAGGCGCGCGCCGGGTCTATGAATTGGTGGGCTTCCGGCACATGGCGAATCTGCTGGAATACGAAAGCCTGGAGGCTGGTTCAATATGAAGTTTAATGGTTGGCTGGAATTTGTATGGCCGTTTGAAGATAATCCACCGCGTCGGCTTCTGAGCTAAACCAGCGCACATTTTTCTGTTTCGTAATCTTCGATAACGCGCCTTCAACCGCCTGTGCCATCCAGTTGGAGCCAACAACCAGCCATTCCTGTAGGTGAGGATGGCGATAGGGTGTCAAGGCTTCGTGGATGGTGGTGACGAGGGGAAATTGCGGGTTACTGAGCAAATCCACAATCACGAACATCGGTTGGTCACTGGCGTTGAGCGCGGTGGTGATAGCCTGGAATGCCGCCACAACATCGGCAGGGGCTACCTGCTGCTGCCAGGTCATCTTGAGGGCGGGATAGTTTGGGAGGGGTTGAACATCGACAGTCGGCATAATTCAGGTGCAATACTTTCATTATGGTTATTAGATAGGTATCCATAATACTCGATTTGATGCCCAACTGTCCTAAATAATTACGAAAAATTTCTAAATTCCACCCTCTCAGCCTTTCCGGTTTCGCATGGGGCGAACAATACTCAACCAGACCGAAACGCCTACTATGGCTACCGCCAGAAGTGCCCACAGCAGCGCCCAGACCGCCGCCGGGATGAGCGGGGCGACTTCTGTCGAGAAAGCCG
Source organism: uncultured Chloroflexia bacterium (assembly GCA_963752305.1). Classification (GTDB taxonomy): domain Bacteria; phylum Chloroflexota; class Anaerolineae; order Aggregatilineales; family Phototrophicaceae; genus CFX2. Next base: position 2,833,541 of record CAVVXQ010000009.1, on the reverse strand, counting down.
CAGCATCATTCCGCAGGTCGCCCAGGCCAACGTTGCTGTTGCCCACCAGAAAAAACAGGTCGAGCACCGCGTTTAATCCGGTCAGAATCGACAGGATATTTAGGACCAGCAGATTGATGTCCCGGTTGGCTTTCCAGCCGATGAGAATCAGCACCCCGCCGAAGGCCAGCCCGACGATGAAGGCGGTCAGCGAGAATCGCCCGAACAGGACTGAAAACAGCAGCAGGCCAATCCCCAGCGCGATTGACAGCCCCCGACTGTAACGCAGGCGGTTGGTCAGGTAAAACAACACTGCCCCGAACAGCGCCGCGCCCAGATAACCCGCAGGCAGAATCAATGGCCGAAAACCGCCCACAGTGAGCGCCTGTCCCGCGCCATTCGGCAGAATCTCGAACTGGAGGAACTGCCCGCCGGTGAGCAGCGCCATCGCCCCATGCCCGGCTTCATGCACGTAGGTCACAAACAGGCGGAATGGATACAACACTGGCCCGCTTATCTGCGGCAGATTCCACAAAATAATGACGATCACCAGCCCAGCGGCGGCAATCAGCAGGGTGCGGCGGTGAGTATAGGGCGATTCGGGTAACATGGATGCCCTCAATGTGGGTGACGTCTGCACATTATAATCATAGAAGTTACGCAGTTGAGCGAACAAGGGGTTTAAACCCCTTGTCCAACCGAGAATAACTTTTCAAGTGCGCAACACCTAAATCACTTTACGTAAAACAGTTCGATGGCGTTTTAGCAAATAGGGTGGGCGCAGCCTACCTCTCGACGCCTAGCCCCTTGTGGACTACAATAGTCCCCTTTGACCCAAATCAGCGAAGTCATCATCATGCCCGTTTCCCGCAATATCCGCCTGCTGGGATGGTTCAACTTCTGGGGGGACTTCCGCCCCTATGCGCCCATTGCCATCCTGTATTTCGCCCAGGTTTCCGGTTCTTTTGCGCTGGGCATGAGCGTCTATTCAGTTGCCATGCTGTCCCAATCCCTGTTTGAAGTACCTACAGGCATTTTCTCCGATAGAATTGGGCGCAAAAAGACGATGGTTTTCGGGGCAATCGCAGGTATTCTGTCGCTCACCTTTTATGCCATCGGCGGGGTGTATCTGGCGCTGGTGGTCGGCGGCATTTTTGAAGGACTCGGACGCGCCTTCTACAGCGGCAACAACGACGCCCTGCTTTACGACACGCTGGCAGAAACCGACCAGATTGAGGCTTATCAGGAATATCTGGGCAAAACCGCCTCTATGTTCCAGGTTGCGCTGGCGATTTCTGCCCTGCTGGGCGGCCTGATCGCGGCGGTATCATTCCAAGTGGTGATGTGGCTGTCGGTGATCCCGATGGTGCTGGCCTTCTTCGTTACCCTGCGACTGGTCGAACCGAGTGTCCATGCTTACGAAAGCACCAGCGCCTATGCCCACCTGTCCACCGCTTTCCGCAAAATCATCCGCAACCCTCGCCTGCGGACGCTCAGTGCCGCCTCGGTGTTGAGTTACGCCATTGGCGAATCGGCCTGGATGATTCGGTCTGCTTTTGTCGAGAAGTTATGGCCGGTGTGGGCGTTGGGTATCGCCCAGATGTTGGGCAACACCAGCGCCGCGCTCAGTTATTATTTCGCTGGGCGGCTCATCCGTCGCTTTGGCGAGTTTCGCCTGCTGGTCGGCGGCATGTTGACCAGCGAAGTGATTAATCTGTTCAGCCTGCTGATTGTGACCGTGATTTCCCCGGCATTGACCGCCTTGAGTTCGGCCTTCTACGGCGTGAACAATGTCGCCCTCGGCGGCCTGTTGCAGCGCGAGTTCACCGACCAGCAGCGGGCGACGATGGGATCACTCAACAGCTTCGCCGGGAGTTTGGTGTTCGCGGTGTTTTCATTCCTGCTGGGGGCGCTGGCGGATCGTGTTGGTGTGATCCCGGCGCTGATTGTGGCGACGCTGTTGTCGCTTCTGCCCATGTCGTTGTACTGGTCGGTGCTGCGTCCCGGCGCGGCGCTGGTTGCGGTGAACAAAGTTGAAGGAGGAGTATAGACAGATGTTAGAAAAACCTGCTATCTCAGATGAAACTCTGCTGACAGCACTGCATGACCATTTCGATCTTTCTGCTGCGGCACTCGAATTCCTGCCCATCGGGTATGATGCGTTTGCTGGCGTGTATCGGGTAAGGGTGGCAGATGGGCGGGATTATTTTCTGAAGGTGAAAAAAGGTGGGGTAGCGCCGGTGACCGTCGCCATCCCCCGATTCCTGAAAGCGAGCGGCATTCGGGAAGTGATTGCTCCTTTACCGACCACTGCCGGGGAACTGTGGGGGGCGGTGGACGATTTTGGCATGATCTTATACCCCTTCATTGAGGGTGCAGATGCCATCACAATCGACATGACCGCCGATCAAGCGGGCACGTTCGGCAGGGCACTCAAGCGGATTCACAGCCTCGGCCTTCCCCCGGAAACTTCCGCAGCTCGTGCCGCGCGAGGACTTTTCTCCACGATGGCGACAGTTGGTGTCGTGAATGGAGTGAGACCTTCGAAACAGCAAACTTCGATGACCCCTTCTGGCAACGTTTTGCTGCCTGTTGGAACGCACTTCAGCATCAGATTGATCCACCTGGTGGATCGTGCTGAGGCATCTAGCGCATAGTGCTGATAGATCGTCCATCGTCTGACTGGTGTTTGTGCCACAGCGATATTCATCAGGCCAACATTCTGTTGAGCAAAGAGGGCGCTGTGTACATCGTGGATTGGGATCAGCCTATCATCGCCCCCAAAGAGCGTGATTTGATGTTCATCGGCGGCGGCTGTGCCGGAAAGGTGAGCGAGGGCGAGGAGGAGTTCTTTTACCGGGGTTATGGACACACGGATGTGGATTGGGTCATGGTGGCCTATTATCGCTACGAACGTATCGTTCAGGATTTCGCTGTTTTTGCCCAGGAAGCCCTGTTGATGCCCGATACGTCCGAGGCAGATAAAAATCGGGCGCTTATGCAGGTCAATGCTCAATTTGAATCCGGGGTCGGTGGTGGACATCGCCCGCCAGACCGAAGCCCGCTTGCCCGCCGCATTCAGAGCCACTGGCTTTTGAAGTGTGTTATAGTATGCCTCTGTCCATGAGAACATATTACAGGGAATCACCTTGAGAGAAAACGACAAAATCCGTTTCGGGACGGTGGGGTCGCCCAGCACCACGCCAAAGTCCGGCACACCCGCCGCCATCGAACACATCAAAATTTTGGGGCTGGATCATCTGGAAATCGCCTGGGTGCAGAGCGTCCGTGTCAGCGACGAAACCTGTGCCGAGATCAAAGCTGCGGGTCAGAAATATGATGTGACCCTCAGCATCCACGCGCCCTATTACATCAACCTCAACAGCCAGACCGAAGAATTGATGGTCAAGAGCGACGAACGCCTGCTGGCCGCCGCCCGTAAAGGGTATCTGGCCGGGGCGCGCGACATCATTTTCCACCCCGGCAGTTACCATACCCAACCGCCGGAACAGGTCTACGAACGCGCCAAAGAGAAGCTGCTGGAACTCACGGGAATTCTGCGCGAAGAAGGTGTCGATGTAAACCTCCGCCCGGAGACGATGGGCAAGGGTGCTATGTTCGGCACGCTGGACGAAGTGCTGGAACTCAGCCGCGATGTGCCCGGTGTCGCGCCCTGTATTGATTGGGCACACCTGCATGCGCGGCAGGGGGATGGTACATTCAACAGTTATGCCGAATTCGCCGCCGCCCTGGATAAAGTGAAAGCTATTTTGGGCGAAGACGGGCTGCATAGTCTGCATTTCCATCTCAGCGGCATCGCTTATACGCCCAAAGGCGAGAAGGCACATCTGCCGCTCAACGAGGCCGACATTCACTATCGTGAACTGCTGCAAGCCTTTGTCGATTATGGGGTGGTGGCGACGGCAGCCGTAGAAGCCCCCGAACCCTTCCATGTAGCCGACGCGCTCACTTTCCAGGCCACCTATCGACGCCTCCTGGACGGTGCGGAACTCGAACAAATCGCGGATTAACAGCGACTTCCATAAAAGGGGATGAACTCACAGTCGTCCCCAGTTCATTGCTCTCTTATGAACAGCAATTCCATCCAAACAAGTCCCACATGGTTAGCACCTTATAACTTGACTACTTAGAAATTTTGTTCTATCATTAGGTATGGTTGATTAACTCGGCGCACAGTCATCCTCTACAACTTCTACTGTGCCAATTCCTCTACTGAAGATGTGAGAATCGGGAATAAATTCTCATTTATATCTTGTAAGGGCTGGTTATCTGGCTTGAACAGGATAACGCCTGTCGGTTGTCACAAAATTTCTAAAATGGTTCTTACAAATTGGGGTCTTGACTGAGAGTGTACTCGAAGTTGTAGACTGTTTTTTGTGGCTGAGAAATAGCCCAAGCTGGGGATTGACGGCGTTGTTATGTTGTCTATAATATTCGGGTCTGAGGGGTTCACAGGGGGTCACAATATGCTCAGTAAAGACACCTGTACCGATGGGCAGGGGCAAATTTCATCCTTTTGACGGAGGGGTCACTCGCCACTTGGCGGATGTGTAAACCCCTGTTTTCTGGTTTACTCATGATAGAAGGGAGCAGGTTTGAAAGGAGCATGGAATCATGTTTTCACCACTCCAACTCAACCAAATGGCGCAGGAAGATTATCACCATGCGTTGCGCAAGGCTTCTCAAAAACGTCTGGTAGCAATCGTTCGGCGCCGCGACAACCGGCTGTTATCACTCGAATCAGTGATGAATCGTCTGCACATGCGTGGGCAGCGGAGCATCGGTTTGGTGACGGTTTGCATTGACCAGATCGTCGGTACGGCAGGGCGCACCCGTGACTTTGACCGTTCATTCCTGCCGCTCCGCCAGGTGACTAAGAATCGCTGGATGAATATCATCAAAGCGATGTATCGTGGCGAATATCTGCCGCCGATTGAACTGCACAAGATCGGTGACGCCTACTTCGTGATCGACGGTCATCATCGTATCTCAGCCGCGCGGGAACGCGGTCAGCAGTATATCGACGCTTATGTGACGGAGATCGACGTACCAGAGGATGAGATACAGGCGCTAGGCATCATTTGCGTATAAACGAAGAAGGGGCAGCGTTCTGTCCCTTCTTTAATGTTATGATTGTGATGAGGGTTTGGAAAAAGGGGGATGTTACTCAATCGGTTCTTTGTAGATGATGTACTTGCCAATCGGATCGCCTTTGGCGATGCAGTCGCCCAGATCGACCTTGAACTCGCGGCCACCCGATACCCAGCGCAACCCCTCTTGCAGCAGCCCTTGACCCACATAACACACCGCTTTGTCGGTCTTCCGTCCCCAACACATCGGACACCGTTCCAATGTGTAGATGATCCGGTCATCCCCTTCTTCATACACATTCGATACCTGATCGCTGAACTGGCTGAAGATGTTCGCCATCGCTGGCACACCCACCTTCAACTTCGCGCTCAACGGCAGCACCTTGAACGCCAGATCACCCACCCCGGCCAATGCACCGAACCCGCGCAGCGCATCGGCGAACAGCGTCCGTCCCACCCGCAGCGCCAGTCCGCGTCCGCCTCGCGGTCCGTACATCTCCTCCAGCGCCACACACAGCGCCGTGAAGTCGGCGAAGTCGAAGGCTTTCTCCAGGTTATCCGGCGGGTAATTGCCGATCAGATTGTCCAACCCGGCCAGATGCAGCACCGCATTCAGACCGTTCTTGCCCATCACCTCTTCCATCGCGTCCAGAAAGATACGCGCAAATTTGTTCGGGTAATAATATCCGCTTTTCTCAGGTGGCATAATAACTTAATCCTCCAGTCGGGTAGACAGGTTGTGTTCCATGTTCGAGCTGAGGCAATCAGCGATCTATCGACTTGCCCCTGGATTACCATCTATACGAATGTACCACGAAACAGACAATTGAATGTATATATCTCAATTCGATTAAGTCTAGCACAATCCTTCCCGGCGCGCAGCAGAGTCGAAAAGAAGTGTGAATTTCTTCAGAAGGTAAATTTTGTTAATGCACGATTTTTATGAACTGGCCTTAAAGTAATAAATGAGGAATAGTTGATGATATCGACAAATTGTGGCAATAAATCAATATTCTGTTAACTGTAAGGCTGTAGCTTCCAAAACCATTCGGTATGTGAAATCGGGAACAAGTAAGGTAAAATTGGTGTGATGCAGCAGAACGGCAATACGATCACCCCGATTGTTCAGATACACGACCTCACCAAACACTATGACGAGGGCAGCAAGTCACGCTACGTCCTGGATCACGTCAACCTACAAATCCAAACCGGCGAATTTTTCGTACTATTAGGTAAGAGTGGGAGTGGTAAGAGTACGCTGTTGAACCTCATCAGTGGTATTGACCGAGCCGATTCTGGGTCAGTGTCATGATTGGCGATACCGACATTACCGCCCTGAATGAACGGGAACAAACCCTGTTCCGCCGCGATCACATCGGTATCATCTTCCAATTCTTTAACCTCATCCCCACCCTGACAGTTCTGGAAAATATCACACTGCCCGGAGAGCTGCGGGGTGAAGGTCGTAAGATGCTGGAAACAGGAGCAATGGCACTCTTAGAACGTGTCGGGTTGGAGGATCGTTCCAGCGCCTTCCCGGATACACTGAGTGGTGGTGAACAGCAGCGGGTCGCTATTGCCCGTGCGTTGGCGCATGAGCCGGTTTTGGTGCTGGCCGACGAACCCACAGGTAATTTAGACGAAGATACAGGGCGAAATGTACTAAATTTGCTGCTGGAACTGACGAGAGAAGTCGGCAAAACGCTGGTGATGGCGACCCATAACCCGGAAATTGTGCCGTTAGCTGACCGAGTTTGCCGGATTCATGAGGGTAAACTGGTGGTGACAGCGGATGCGGAGTTCGTTAGCGTGTTGCAAGGTAATAGGGCATAATAGATGTTAATTATTGCTGATCTGGTAGACATTATCTTTATCCGAAAGGTTCAGCAACTATGACGACGGACCCTGACCCCAAAGTCATCAAGCAGCTTTTGGCCGACCTGCGTGGTTTCGACAAAGAAAAACGGCGCACTGCCGTCATGAAACTGGGTATGGTTGGCGGCGATGAAGCCATCCGGGCGCTCATCATGACGGTTCGTAATGACCACGAAGATTTAATTGCGAGAGGTCGTGCCGCGCTGATGCTCGGCAAACTCCGCGATATGCGCGCTGTCGAGCCGCTCATTCAGGCGCTCGATGCTCCTGGTTTCAAAACCCCCATCTACGCTGCCGAAGCGCTCGGCAAAATTGGCGATCAACGTGCCATCCGCCCCCTGTTGAATGTCCTCAACTCCGGCAACGACACCCTGCAACATGCTGCCGCCGAAGCGCTCAAGCGCCTGGGTTACGTGCCGGAAACCGAATGGTAAACCGAACGAGAATCAAATAGCAGGGGAAACATCCCCTGCTACACTTTTGTCTATCGCGGGACGCGATGTATCGCGCCCACTTCACTTTTATCGACTGACTATTTGCTACCGTTTCCCAATTTGGCCTGAGCCTTCACCGGGATAACCTTTGGCTGCGCCTCCGGTGATTTCGGCAGTGTCAGTGTCAACACGCCGTTATCAAACGAGGCTTCCACTTTGTCCCGATTCACGGGCTGCGGCAGACGGATGCTGCGGCTGAAGCGACCATAATAGCGTTCCTTCAGCAGCGAACGATCACCGTCTTTCTTCTCACGGGTCTGCTCCGGGATTTCGCCTTCAATCGTCAGCATATCGTTGTGTATGCGCACATTGATGTTCTCGGCAGATACACCCGGCAGCGCCGTTGTGACGGTATAGTGGTTGTCGTTCTCGTCAACATCGAGCGCCAAGCTGCCCTCGCCAATCGCATCTCCATCGACACCTGACCAGCGTCCCCAACTTTCATCAAACATCCGATCCAGAGCATTTTGCATCGCGGCCATCTCACGAATCGGATTCCAACGTACAATGTTTGCCATATCAATATCCTCCAACATACTTCTATTTCCGACTTCGCGTCACCCTGAATCTAAACCGGCTGTATAAGAATTATTTCGGAAAATCATAAGAAAAATATCTAAGCTGCGTCCAACTGGCGTAGAAGTCCTGATGGACATAAAGCACCCGCTGCGCTTATCATAAGTTCAGCGTAATTTGTGACATAAGGAACAAACGTGTCCCCTGTTATCTTGAGACTCGCCCGGCGCTACATCAGCCGCCGGATTCTGCAAAGCCTCTTATTTGTGATCGGCGTGGCGCTGGGTGTGGCGATGGTGATTGCGATCGACATCGCTAACAGTTCTGCCAACCGCGCCTTCAGCCTCAGTGCCGAGAGCATCACCGGCAAGGCCACCCACCAGATCATCGGCGGGCCAACCGGATTACCGTCCGAGTTGTATACCCAAATTCGAGCTTGACCTCGGTATCCGCCAGAGCGCGCCGGTGATCGACCACTACGTCCGCGCGGCGGAATTGGGCGACCAGCCGATGCAACTGCTGGGCGTTGACCCGTTTGCCGAGCCGCCATTCCGGGGCTACTTTTCGCCGGGAGGCAGATCTCCGGCACAAGTCAGGGTTCGTCCGATTCGGTCAATGCCTTTATGGCTGAACCCGGCACGGTTCTGATGAGTCAGACGATGGCGGATCGTTTCGGGGTTCAGACCGGGGATAGTTTAACGTTGCAAACTGGCGACCAAAAGCAGCAGGTGACGGTGATTGGCTTGCTGCAACCGGCAGATAGTGTCAGCGCCAGCGCACTCGATAACCTGCTGGTGGCCGATATTGCGACTGCTCAGGAAATTGCCGGGAAACCGGGACGCATCAGCCGGATTGATCTGATTCTGCCGCCCGACTATGACCTGAGCCAGATTGAATCCATCCTGCCGCCGGGTGCAACCCTGACCACGCCCAATGCGGAAAACAGCGCCCTCAACCAGATGACCGCCGCCTTTGAACTCAATTTGCAGGCATTGAGTTTGCTGGCGCTGGTGGTGGGTGTATTCCTCATCTACAACACGGTCACATTCAGCGTGGTACAGCGCCGCCCGATGATCGGCGTTCTGCGGGCATTGGGTGCAACCCGATCCCAAATATTCGCGCTCATTTTGGGCGAGGCGATTCTGCTGGGTGTCATCGGGACGGTGCTTGGGCTGGCGCTCGGCATGATCTTCGGACGTGCTTCGGTGGGGCTGGTGTCGCAGACCATCAGCGACCTGTATTTCACCGTCAACGTGCAGCGCGTGACTGTAACGCCGTTCACACTGGTAAAGGGCGTGACCATCGGTTTGCTGGCGAGTATCATCGCTGCCACTATCCCATCCTGGGAGGCCACCCGCACTCCGCCCGCCGGGACTCTGCGCCGTTCCGAATTCGAGGGGCGGGCACGCCGTCTCGTGCCGGTGATGACTGTCGGGGCGGTGATCCTGAACGGCATGGGTTTATTATTGCTCCGTTTGCCGACAACCAACCTGTTTATCAGTTTCGGCGCGTTGTTCTGTGTGGTGATCGGCAGCGCCTTGTTCACCCCGGTGGTTCTCGTCGGTCTGATGACTCTCTCGACACCGCTGACCAGTCGAATCTTCGGGGTATTGGGGCGCATGGCTCCCCGCGCGGTAGTGCGTTCTCTCAGCCGCACGTCGATTGCTGTCGCGGCTTTGACGATTGCCGTGAGCGTGATTGTCGGCGTCAGTGTGATGATCGGCAGCTTCCGTACCACCGTCTCCGATTGGTTGGATACCACCCTGGGCGCAGACATCTATATCTCGCCGCCTTTGCTGACTGTGACCAGCGCCACCGCCGATACCGACCCGGCCATTGCCGACCTTCTGCGTAAGGTGGAGGGTGTAGATCGGGTTGGGACGGTGCGCGATGTGACCGTGACCGCCCCGGATTATCCCGATCTGCCGCCTGTGAATCTGGCCGCCATGTCGCTGGATACGGCTGGCGGACAGCGCCAGTTTGTGTGGAACTATGCGCCCGATGGAGATTATGAGGCGGCTTTGAAGGCGGGGCAGATTATCGTCAGCGAACCGTTCGCTTTCCGCCGGGGTATCACTGAGACGAACGACCAGTTGACTCTATTGACCGATCACGGCAAGCACACGTTCACCATTGCCGGGGTGTTTTACGACTATTCCACCGATCAGGGCACAATATTTATGGATCAGGCGGTCTATCGCCAGTTCTACGATGATCCTTATATCACCAGCATCGCGCTGTACCTTAAGCCCGGTGTTGATGACCGCGCCGTCATCGACCAGTTGCAGACCGATACGCTGGTCGGTTATGACCTTCGCATCCAGAGTTATGGCGATTTGCGGGCAGGGGTGTTCACGGTTTTCGAGCGCGCCTTCTCGATTACGGTGGCGTTGCAAATCCTGGCGACGATGGTGGCCTTCATCGGTGTCCTGAGCGCCCTGATGTCGCTGCAACTCGAACAAACACGTCAATATGGGGTGATGCGCGCCACTGGCATGACGCCGGGGCAGTTGTGGAAATATACACTCATTCAAACCGGGTTGATGGGATTCACCGCCGGGGTGTTGGCGCTGCCGATTGGCTTCGCGCTGGCGTTGGTGCTGATCTACGTGATTAATGTGCGCTCGTTCGGCTGGACGATGCAGCTTTTCCTGTCCCCCGCCGAATTCGCTCAGGCTTTTCTGGTAGCGGTGATCGCCTCGTTGGCGGCGGGCATCTATCCAGCCTGGCGATTAGGCAAGTTGGTGACAGGTCGCGCCCTTAGGAGCGAGTAGACTTATAGTATAATACGGTCAGACAATCAGGGAATAAGTGATGGTAGCGCCTAAGTTTTTCTCCGTGACAGATGTTTTTCTGAATTATCTTCTGGAAAAAGCGACTCCAGAGGAAATTCTTGGGTTTCAAGTATCCGACGAGGAGAAAGAGTACGCCCAGGAACTTATTGAGCGCAAAAGTGCAGGCAAGCTTACTTCGGAGGAAGCCGTACAACTAGACCAGATGACTGAATTTAACTCACTGGTCATGGTGCTGAAAGCGAAAGCCCTCCGAGCCACGCAACAATCTTGAGCCGTTTACCCGCTGCTGTCCGCCAGCAAGTTCGAGAACGGGCGGCCAATCGCTGCGAATACTGCCGCATCCCCGATCATCTTGTCCCTTACGGCCATCAAATTGACCATATCATTCCGCTCAAACATGGCGGTTCATCTACACTGGAAAATCTGGCGTATGCTTGTTTGCGGTGTAACAACTCGAAGGGGACAGATGTTGCTGTTTATGACGATGAAACAAGTGAGATTACACCACTGTATAATCCGCGCGTACAGACTTGGGACGATCATTTTGAGTTAGAGGGTGCAGTCGTTGAAGCCAGGACGATAGTGGGGCGAGTCACGATTCGAATTTTACAGATGAATCATCCTGACCAATTAAGCGCCCGCCGTGATCTTATAGAGATGGGATTGTGGTGACTTGGTACACGTTGTGCCCTTAGAAGCGAGTAGCTTATTGTATAATACGGTCAGTGAATAGGGAGGTTTAGATATGGTCACAAATATCGTTTCTCCTGTTTATACTGAGCTTATCGAATATCTGGCCGAAAAAGCGCCCCCGGAAGAAATTCTTGCGTTTAAGGTTTCGGATGCAACCCAGCGTCGGGCGGATGAGTTGTCCGAGCGTAACAAAGAATCACAACTTACTGCTGAAGAAGCTGACGAACTGGAACAGATGCTGGAATTTGATGAACTGGTTTCTCTGTTGAAATCAAGAGCATTAAAAGCTCTCAGCCATTCATGACTCGCGTTTTGGGAGCATTACGAGAAGAGGTACGTCGACGTGCAAATGGCCGCTGTGAATACTGCGGCAAACCAGAGAATGTGAATACATTTAGCCATCAGGCAGATCACATTATCCCTGAACGCCATACGGGCACAACCGAATTTAGCAATTTGGCTTGGGCGTGTTTCCGGTGCAACAACGCAAAAGGTGGTGATATTGCCTCAATAGATCAACTTACTGGACAACTCACCCCTTACTACAACCCTCGCACTCAGATTTGGGCTGAACACTTTGAGATGAACGAGACGGCTGTAATTACTGGCAAAACGGCGATTGGGCGAGTGACTGTGCGGCTTCTTGACATGAATCGTGAACGACAAATCGAGATACGTCGTAATCTGATTGAAGATGGACGATGGTAGTTTCCTGCGATACCCACTACTATTTCACCTGTATCCCCGTCTCCGTCCAGTTCTGTCCATCCACCGTAGACCACAACCGACGCCCCTTTGCATCCAGCACCCATAGCGTGCGCGGATACTGGTACTCCAGCGCGGTCAGATAGAATTCGCCGGATGCACCGATGTCCACCACTTCCCAGCCAGTACCCACCTGCTGATACAGTTGGCCGTTCCCCAGCGCATATAGCTGCCCGACATACACCCGCAGCACCGGCTGCGTATCCCCACCGGGAAGCGGCAGGGCGGCTGTCCAGGTCTGGTCAGCATAACTCCAGCGTTGGATGCCCGCGTCGGTGACGGCCAGCAGGTCGCCATTTGGGTCAACGCCAATCGCGTCTACGGTTTCCGGCGCATTGATCGTCTCCCAACTTAAGCCCAGGTCATCGGTCAAAAAAACGCCCGAACCGTTCTGCAAGATATGGCTGTGATCCCCCAGCATCACCAGATTTTCGACAGACTGGTCGGCCAGTGGGATAGAGAGTTGTAACGGTTTATCCAGATCGCCACCGCCGACAGGGGCGCGGAATATGCCCTCATCTTCCAATGCAAACACGTAGCCATGCATGACTAAGGTTCGTTTGCTGGCCTGGTCGGATAATTTTGCCCATGCCCCATCCTGATGGGTGTATAGACCTGCATCAGTGGATGCCCACAGGGTATTATTCACGTCCACATAAACATCCCGCACTGGCGCGTCCAGAGGCAGTTTTGTCCATGCACCATCATTCCCTGGCTGCAACAGATCGCCCTCATTGGTAATCAAATAGGGAAGGGAAGCCTGCGTGTCGGATGTGACTGCCAGCCGGACGGGTGCATCCGGCGCGGGTTCAAAATCGCTGGCGCTGATGGTTTCCGGCGTGCCGATGATGCCCGTCACCAGAAACCCCATGCCGACTGCCAGCAGCCCAATCGCCAACAGGCTGGAGGCTCGCGGCGGGCGCAGGCGGTTCTCGCCCAGGAAGAATCCGCCCACCGCCAGCGCAGCTACGCCGACCAGCAGCAAAACCAATGTCCGGTAGGGCAGGGGTGCAGCCGGGTCGATGGGTGGTGGAACAACCGGCGGGGGGGGCAGGCTCAGTGTCGGTTCAAAATCGACCAGCGCATCGAACCGATCCGGGCGCTGTACCGTCGTGCGGATGCGCCATTCCCCCGGTACGCTCAGGTTTGAGCCAACGATGGTATATACACCGCCGCCCTGATCTTCCGGGCGCAGTTCGCTTTGCCCCAGATTTTGATCCTGGCTGTCGAAGCGCATCCGTATCAAAGTTGCATCGGTTACAGGTGCGCCCGTTCGGGTCGGTCAGGGTCAGCGTGAAGGTGTTTTCGCCCACCCAACCGGGCGAGATGTCCAGTTTGGCTGTCAGATCATCAGTTGACAGGGTTTCGACAATTGGCTGCGGGGCGGGTGGTTGTGGTTCGGCAGCCCGCCCATTGAGCGTATTCCGCCCCGGCTCAATCGAGGTCATCACGCCGACAGCGCCCAGGATACTCAAGGTCAGGACGACCTCCGCGCTCACCAGTCCCCGCAGCCGTTTACCCCATATTTCCTGTCCGGCGGCCAGCGCGCGATGGGTGTAAACCAGATTGATAAACGCCAGCCCAATGAGTGGGACGAACAACAATAGTTTGATGAACAGCACTTGCCCGTAGGGGGTGGTCAACAGGCCATCAATCGAGCCGACTTGCAGCCATGCCGCATAGACCCCGGTAATAATGATCGCCCCGACGGATACCCGCGCAAAGTTGGTGAAGTAACCAACCAATTTGCCCAAGATGGGTGCTGCCGGGTCGAACAGCTTGCGAACCACGACGATCACATTGAGAAATTGGATTAACCCGCCAACCCATAAGGCAGTTGCCGTCAGGTGCAGCCAGTCCGCGCCCACCGAGATGATACTGTCGTTGGCGGCGTTGGCGTGGCTGAACAGGCTGTTGGTGATGAGGATCATGAAGCCCAGCCCCAATGCCACCGGGAAGAACCAGCGATCCGTCTGGGCAAAAATCAGCGCCAGCCCCATGCCGACCCATATTGCCATTCGCGCCAACCACAACTGGCCGAATCGCGTGTCACCAATCAGTTGGTCGAGGTACGAGCCATTAATGCCAGTCAGCAGGGGTTTGCCAGTGACGAGGCCGTACTGCATGAGCAGCAGCAGCATTCCGGTGATGCCCACCAGCACCCAGCCAATCCAGATGCCCCACCACATCCGGCGGCGCACCTGGGGATTCCCTTCTGGAAGGGCTGGATTCCAGACGAACATCCAGAAGGCCAGCCCACCAACCGCCAGCGATAAACTCAGCAGATTTGCCCACCGGATCAGGCTGCTGTCCACCGGAATTGTGTCTGATTCCTGGGTGGCTTCCCCGAAATCTCCACCCCCCGCGCCGATGAAGAAGGCGAAACTCCCCTGGGTCGGATGCCCATCCGCCGCCGAGACGACCCGCCACACGACGGTATACAGACCATCCGGCAGATCGCCCGGTTGGACAAACAACTGAGTTGGGTCATTCGCATCGACCTGACTATCCGGGATTTCCAGAATCGTCCCATCCCGATCCCGCAGCAAAATATCGCTGAAGTCCTTTTCGAGCGGTTCGGTGAACCAGATGCGAATCTCCTGGGGAGCAGTGGTCAGGTTGGCATTCGATGCCGGGTCGGAGCGCACCATGTTGGCGTGCGCCGATACCGTACCGCTTATCAGGCCGAAACTCACCAGCAGCAGGGTAAAAATAATCCACCGGGAACGCATGAAAATCCCTCGCCATACACTCGTCGGGGCATAGAAATCCCATTATCCTATGCCCCGCGATTGAATTCTAGTTTTGTTTATCGTTTTTCTACGGGAACTGAATGTCACTGATTGGGTCAACCGAGCTAAATTCCCCATCGGCTGAGGAGAATGTCTCATCAACTTCCACGCTGCCGATTGTGCCTGTCAGTTCGAAAGCTGTAATCCCCCGGTTGCATGGGGATCAAGTCCGCCGTGTAATGGCCGGGGTCGTTGGCGACTGCCCGTAAATGCAGGGTCTTGGACTGGCCGCCGAAACTAACGGTCAGCGTCAGGGTATCTTCCAGTCCTTCAACGGGCGTATCGGCGTCATGGTTTTCGATATACAATTCCGGCCCGTTCAGTAGGGTCGTATAGGCGGGTTCGTTGCGCCAGCCGAAGGTGATGAGCGCCGCATCCGCTCCCTCGCCAACCTCGCGCCCTTCATGCGCCATTGAGGGCAGAATCAGCGCTAGCAATAAGACGACGGCTGCAACCGGAATAATTAGGCGAAAACGTTTCATCATGAACTCCTCTGTTGAATAGATATATTGGTAAGATAGTAACCTGACCCGGCGCGGAATACCCTGCGCCAAAAGTCCTAATTTGGGTTTTTGTGGGCGTGAAATTTCCCTCATCATTGTGGTTTCTTCGGCAGGCGTGACCCCATCCACCAGCCGCCCACTGCCGCCAGCAGTCCTAATCCGATAATCAGCGCAATCTGCACCGGACCGATATTCGCAGCCCGGACGACGGGTGCGTCCTCACGCGCAACACCGGGATGGGTGTTGGCGTCCCGGCGGCAGGCTGCTGAACCGTAATCGTGATGCCATCCGGCACTCCCAGATCGACATGATTGGCATCGCTCATGCTGGCGCATATCTGGTAAGTACCCGGCGACAGGTCAATAATGCCCGATTCCTGATACACCATACCCTCTAGCTGTCCGTTCACCCACAGATGCCAGTGTTCCCCTTCGGAATTGATGTCAAAATGCTGAGTCGCTACGGTAACGGTGACTTCACTGCCCTGAATCACGTCGCCATCGGCAGGGGACACAATTGGATGGTCGGGGCGTCCGCGCCAGTGGGTATGGGGTGATCCGACGCCAGCAGCGTCATGCAGTCGTCAATGATCGAGGGCGTTGCGGTCTGAGCCTCCAAAGGAGGATTGCTGACAAACAGGGATAGCAGGGGAATTACGATAACAACCAGTCGGAAAAAGGACATGGGGAAACCTACGTGCCAACCTCAAAGGGAATCATTATATCGTCATTGCCAGCCGTTTGGTGTGACTTTTGTGACAATTTACACAAAGTTTTGAGAACTAGGAGGCTGATTAGTTCCAGTACAGGGCTTCGATAGTCAGCACGAAGTCGCCACTGCTGAGATAACCGTTCACCCGAACGGTGTATGTGCCATCGGCGGGCAGGGTGGCGGTGAAGCGCGGATTCAGGCTGCCCTCGCTGTCGTCGCCTTCGGCAATCACTGTCCCATCCAAATCAAGCAGGGCGGCCACCGGGTCGAGATTGCTTCCCGGTTGGGCGATGACCTGAATCTCGACTTGCTGTCCGGCCTCTCCCTGAAACGGATAGAACTCGTAGGTTTCCGGCGGAACAGTATCGCTGTAGGACATGACCAGCACCTTCCCCGGCAATGGTGTAGGAGTTGGCGCGAGGTTGACGTAATGCCAGATGAGCGAGTAGGTTCCGCTGCCGAAGCCGCCCGCCGCTGTGACCCGCAGGTGATACATGCCATCGACTGTCGCCCGCCCGGATGAAATGAGCGCCGCCCGTTCACCGCCGCTGTTGTCATCCTGGGCGACCACCGAGCCGTCCGGCGCGACCAGTTCGAGCGTTGGATCAAAGCCAGGGTTACTGGGGCTGACTGCCGCCGAAATCACATCACCTGCGTGCAGGAATAAACTCCACACATCTCGCAGGCCGCGCCGGGAGATGCCGCCGCTATAAGTTTGGTCTGCCGATGCTTGCCCGCGCCGCACATCCTCCCGCGAAACGCCCATCCCATAGGAAACCAGGTACGTACCAGTCGTATCATTTTCGCCTGTAACAAACGCCAGATATGCACCAGACAGCTCGGCGGTGAAAGCCGACACCAGCGCATCGCCGCCCGCCCCCGAATTGTCTATCGTCGCGGTTGCCACCAGCACCCCTTCAGGATCGTACAATTCGATCTTCGGACTCAACCCCGACCCCGCTGGACTCACCCCGATACTGAACACATCCCCCTCGGTCACTTCCATCGCATAGCGGCTGAAATCGCCGGGGCGGTTGATGGCGCTGGTGACGGGCACATGATCGTCGAGTCGTTCGCCCCCTGCCGCCGCGACGGTGGGGGTCAGGACTTCAATCACGGGTGTGGCGGTGGGTTGGATGATGAAGGTTGGTCTGACCGGGGCGGGCTGTCCACTGACGAACAGGATCATCTGGTATCCCCCTGTCAGACCATGACCACTTGCCACAATGCTGTAGATGCCATCTTTTGGCAGGTGAATATTCAGCAGCAGCGCACCACTATTGCCTGCCGTGTTATCGTCAGTGGCGATGGGTGAGCCATCCGGGCCGTACAGCGTCAGCACCGGGTCAAGCCCGCCGCTGGCGTTCCGCATATTGATATTGACGTAATTTCCGGCGCTGCCTTCATAGGTATAGACATGCCGCTCATCGGCAAACCCGATTGCGCCCGACAGCGTTTCGCCGCTGCGAATGGCGCTGATGAATGTGCCGAGTTGGGCGTAATAGGGGGGTGTCGGGGTTGGAACGGCGACGGTGACGGGCAGGGGCGTTGGGGTGTAGTCCGCCGGGTTCGGGCGATCTGTATATCCCAGACCAAGTTCATACTGGCCGCCGCTTGCCGAGGTAATCAGCAGTGTGTAGGTTCCAGTGTCCGGGGCTATCGCCTCGACCTGTTCCCCCTGCGACAGCACCCGGCCATCTGGCGCTTGCAGTTCCAGTGTCATGTCGCCCGCCGGACTCAAGGCGCTTGCGCGAAGGCCATCCCCCGCCTGTGCGATGAATATCCAGCCCTGGCTTTCACCCGCCTGTAATGTCCCATTCACTGGCTGCCAGAAGTCGATAATGTGGGTGAGAATCGGCGGTGTTTCCGGGGATGAATCGGTTGTGCAGGCAGCACACACCAGCAGGAGAACAATGGCAGTCAGCCGGAGCATCAAAACTCCCTGTAAAGCAGGCAGGATAACCTGTGTATCTTAGCACAAAACAGGGTGGATGCACTCGCGGGAAGGCTGTAGGGACGTGACAGGGATACGTCCCTACAATAGATTTATATGACTAACCCGTCAATTTACTCATCATGTCGTTCATCTCACCAAACAGTTCGTCTGTGGGAATGATGTGTGCATTTTCCGGCGCGGTGATGGCCGGGGCATGGTTGAACTGGCTGAGTTCGCCCTGGAAGCCAAATGTCAGATGAATCGGCTGGCTGGTGACGTTGGCATCGCTATCGCTCCCGGCTATGCCTGCCAGCGCCTCGCCGAAATCAATCGTCCAGTCGAACGCGATGTCCATCGCGTGAACATACTGGTCGTCCAGCCCAATCGTCTGTGTCATGTCGATGACAAAACCGTCATATAGGGTGGCATACATCTCCATGATGTTCTGGAGTTCCTCATCGCTGAAGTCAGCGCCTTCCAGTGCTTCCAGTTGTTGGCGTAGAAGTGACTGATATTCCTCGCTGGAATACAGCGCACCCAGGTCGATGCTGGTCTTGAACACGCCTGCCGTTTGCCCATCAACCTCCGCATCGTCCAGACGCTCAATGCTGATGAATTGGCCGAGGAAGTCCGGGTCGGTGAAGGTATTCATCATTTCCGGGTCAAGTCCTGGCATCGTCAGGCTGCTGCTTAAATCACTTTGTTCCATAGCCCTGTGGAAGAAATCGACCAGATCAATCCCGATCCAGCCGTGCGGCAGACCGCCGGATGTATCCAGTTCGGCCAGCTTGTCCAGGTTGATGTAACCGATACCATCCACCAGCCGCAGGCTCAGTCCCACCTTGCTGGGTAAATGAGTGCCGCTTTTGGATGCGGACTGAATCATCTCCTGCGGGAAGAACAGCAGTAAGGTCGCATCGCCAGAAATTCCCTGAAGCGTCTGCTCGGTCATCTGTGAGAGTTGGCTGAAATTTTGCATGAGTTCCGATGGCGACAGGGTGATGGCGGTGAGTGTGCCGGGTTCGATGGCATACGCACCCTGTCCACTCAGCCGGAAGCTGATCGAGCTTGGTTCAGTACCGGGGAAGTCCCCCACCGACATATCCATGTTGAAATGAAACGCCGCCGACTCCAGTTCGCGCATGGCCTGTGCGGAATCGGTGACAATCGCACAGTCCCCCGCCGACAGATTGCCACAGAATGGGGCTGGCGTGTCCTGTGCCTGGGCAAATCCGGCAGTGAGTAATAACATCATGAAGGCAAACAATAGCTTTCGCATGGCAAATACTCCATTTGACAGGTTGAATACAGGAGAAATGTCTCCTGCCAGAAATCAACTTGTAGTTACAATAGTGATTATAAACGCCCTCTATAGAAATCATGACAGGGAATTGAAGGACTATTCCCAATTGGATATAGTTTATGGTCATGACCCAATTGCCACTTGTCTTTTGTCCACCCGACCCTACGGTTTCGCTTCGTCCGGTACGCCTGACCGATGTCGATAGCCTGTTTGCCGACTGCTGGCCGTCCCGCCCCTTCAGCACCGTTTACAATCTGGTGCAGCGCGCCACCCGCAGCGCCGTCGAAGGGCGTGGATTAGGGCTGGTTTTGCCCGGACAGAACAACACCGTTCGGGCTTATGGTCAAACACTGCTGTGGCCGACCTGCGCGGAAATCAGTGACATGATCGTCGCCGAACCCTATCGCGGGCGTGGATACGGGACGGTCATCATCCAATCGCTGGTGCGTGCTGCCATCCAGCTTGGCGCAGAAGAAATTGAAATCGGCGCGGCGCTGACCAATCCCCGTGCGGTGGCACTGTATCGCCGCCTCGGTTTTCAGGACAGCCATACCATCATGGTCAATCTGGGAAATGGCAACGAACATGTCCTCTATCTGCGTCTGAATGTGCGCGGCGTTCGCCTCCCCATCCGGCGGGTGTAAGGCACTCTCCGGCTTTCCAATCAACCATTTAGGCAATGGTAAGGTATCGCGCGCTTGAATATTGCCTGTAGCTGGTGCATGATACCAGGCTGTTCCAAACAACCTTTGCGGAGATCATAAAAGTCGATGGTTATGAGCGAAAATGTTCAGGTAATGCCACCCGTCCAGCCTTCCGGCATCATTGAAGGCGTTTTTATGGTTCCCATACGTGCCTATGAGGATGACCGGGGGCGCTTTATGGAAACCTTCCGCCGGGAATGGTTTCCCTGGATTCAGTGGGATCGCATACAGGGTAATCGTTCCGATAGCAAAGCCGGGGTGCTGCGCGGCCTGCATTATCATCACCACCAGATTGACTACTGGTACGTGCCGTTTGGTACGATTCGTGTCGGTATGGTAGACCTGCGCCCGTCGTCATCGACCTATATGGTGACTCAAACACTGGAAATCGGTGAAACCAACAACATGGGGGTATTTGTCCCGGTGGGTGTGGCACATGGTTTCCTGGCGCTGACCAACGCTACGCTGATGTATATGGTGAACAATTATTATGATGGTGGTAAGGATGAAAATGGTGTCGCCTGGAACGACCCGGCCATCAACCTCAATTGGGGTACAACCACACCCTTGCTGTCCCCCCGTGACCAGCAAAATCGGATGCTAAAGGATATTCCCGCCGACGAACTGCCGAAATAGGGAAACCATCAGCGGTAAGCGGCATTTACGTTTCTTCTTCAGGGGTTGTCCCCCAGTAGCCCGCCAGCCACTTCATGGCGTCTACGGCACTGTGGGGCGCTTGTTCGCCGGACATCAAATCTCTGTCCAGATCATCCCCGCGCCGGATAATGTTGGACTTGGTGCGGTTATCGCCCATTTCGGCGATCAGGTGGGCGATTTCTTTGAGATGACTGGCTAACACCTGTCGTTCCTGGGGTGTGATCTGGTCGTCACGGGCATTGAGTTCGTCGCGGATGGTGAATGGATCAAATGCAACCTGCCGTTTGCCATTCGGATCGAACGACTCGGACAGGCTTTCCAGTATGGAGAAAGCCGACTTCACATCCGATGCGAACTCCTGAAGGGAACGTTGTCCCAGCATTCGTCGTAGTGCCAGCAGCGTTTGCAGGATGTCGCGCTCGGCATCCAACCCTTTACGGCCATCGAGTGCCCGTTCCAATCGTGTGAGCCGGTTCAACGGCTGCTGGCGGGTGAAACCGCGCCACCAGTTCAGCATGATCTGGCGTACGTTGTCACTCCAGATGGTTTGTACCGCCATCTGCCGCAGCATTTCAGTCAATTCAACTTCGTCTTCGACTGCTTCCAGTGTATTCAACAATCGTCGCACCGCCATGCGCGCGATGAACTCGTCTTTAACCTCACCTGCCGCGTTGAGCAGATGCCACAATATCTCTGGCGTGAAGGTAATTCCCGTATACTGCTGGGTCATACGGGCGAGCTGCTGCATCAGGGGCAGTGCCTCGCTGCTCCATTCTTGGCCGTCGAGCAGATTAATGAGTAAGTCGGCAGCCTGCTGGGGGAGAATGCTGTCCGCGCCCACCAACCGCGTAATCAGGTCGAGGGCTTCGTTGATGTTCAGTTGGGCGCGTTCCATCGCTGGCACGAGCATTGGCAGCAGGATAGTCGGCGCATCCGGTTGGGCAAACATGTTGAACAGGAAATCATGCTGGTGGCTGCTCAGGATGGCGGCCAACAGGCTTCCGAGCGCGTCCGGCTTGAGGAATTCGATGCCGTGATCCACCAATTCCTGCACAATGGTTTCTGGCTGGTAGGTGGCTGGTAGCAGACCAACCGGTTGCCCGGTGGTATACAGCTCCCAGACTTTTGCGATGGTCGCCGGGGTGAATATCGCTCCAGCTTGTGCCTTTGCCGCCCGCGCCAGCACCACCAGGAAAATTTCAGACCCGCGATTCTGGAACAGCAGCATCGCGTCCCCGTTCATGTCTCGCAGGGACAGGCCGACATTATCGGGTAGGGCGATCACAAACTGCGGGTCGTCCAGCAGCACATCCAGATTGGCTGGATCGCGCTTGGCGGCCAGCAGCACCAGTTGTCGCGCCAGTTCCGGGTCTTGATGCGCCCGCGCCTGTGCCGCCAGGATGCCATAGTGCAGCACATCGCCCAGGTCATAGCCGATGGGTTCGCGCGCCACCAGTGTGAGCCAGCTCACAATGGTATCAGTATCGGCATCGTTGATTGCCACCCGCAGCGAATACAATGCGGCTATCTTCAGCCGCGACAGCCAGGGCGGAGCCTGATTGGTTGGCAGATGAGCGCGAACGAATGCATAAACGGCATCTGGCTGTTCACTCAGTTCCTCATTCAGTTCATTGCCGAGTGCTTCCTCAACTTCCGGCTCGGTGTCCATCAAATCGGCCACGTATTCCATTGTTTCCGGGTCGCGTGTTTCTAATGCCTGCGAAAGCAGTTGCTTCAGGTATCGAATCCGCAGTTCTCCGGTGGGCGGTGTTTCGCTCATCAGAGCATCTCTCAACGGCTTTGCTGATACCTGCTCACCCGCCAGAATTTGTTCGTCGAGTGTCTTGTGGTCACTTGCCATACGCAGCCCCTCTTAGCAGACTATCTCATAGCGATGATAGCAAGTTCGAGCAAAAAAATCAGTATAACATAGTTTGAATCATGAATGATCGGTACAGAATAGGGGAAAATTTACACTGTTCGTTTGTTATCCACGCACACGGCGGATGAAATCCACGCTCTGGAGCTTACGTTCCAGCAGGTAAGTGATATACCCCTGAAGCAGGTGTTCCAGTTCATCGTGCAGCCCTATGGAAATTGTCAGACTTTTGACGTGGCTGTACGGGCTGCGCTGCATGTGTCGCAGCAGTTTGAGCGCCATCAGGCTGATCGGACAACCGACCCTCCCTCCTGAGCATATTCGGGGCTGACCACACCGCCTAACGAATAACTGAAGAATTGATCCTGTGGTTGGATGATTTCCCGGCTGACCACACATTCGGTCAATTCGGGACGGAAACCGACTCGTTCCAGTAGATGTACCTCGTAATACCGCACTGCTAAACGGGGGTCGTCATCGTTGCAAAGCCGCTCTATGGTATCATCCACCAGTTGGAACACATCACTGTAATCTTCATCGCCCTCGGCGGTAAAGCGGTCTAACAGTTCGGCACAGTAGCTGGCATACGCCGCCCGACCCAAATCTTCCCGCACACCCAGGTACGGCTCGATCATCTCCGACTGTGCTGCGATGCCCAGTTCGCGTCCGGTATGAACCAGCATATCTACCCGTGTGAACAATTCGACATGCCCGGTTTTATGGCTGGTGGGTTTACGTGCGCCTTTGGCGATCACGTCAATTTTGCCATGTCCCGGTGTGATGATGGTCAGCAGGCGGTCAGCTTCGCCAAAATCCCGCCGTTTGAGGATGATTGCTTCGGTGCGAAAGGCGCGCTCACTACGTGGCATAGAATAGACGTTACCCTAGCTCGGTTGGCCCGAAGCCATAGGGCAGCAGGTCGGACAGCGGACAGTCGGTATGAACGTGCCCATCCATGTCGGCCACCACTACCCGCATATTCGGCGCGAATTCGTACAACATCTGGCGGCATGTCCCACACAGCGAACCGCCATTTTTTGTCACCACAGCGATGGCGTCAAAGTGGCGTTCGCCCTCACTGATGGCTTTGACCAGTGCGGTTCGTTCAGCGCAGATTGTGGCCGGATAGGCTGCATTTTCGACATTGCAGCCCGTATAGATGGTACCGTCAGTCGTCCGCAGTGCCGCCCCTACCGGATAATGCGAATAGGGGATATAGGCGTATTGGGATGCAGTGATAGCATTGCCGACCAGCGACAGAATGGCTGCATCTTGTTGGGTATTTTCCATGATTTCCTAATCTGTGATTGGTTGTGCGTGGGCTGCAATGTTTTTGACCGACTCCGCATCCTGTTCCACTGGAGGCAATTTGCGGACGACACGCACCTTACGGATTCGCCGTCCTTCAATCGACTCGACTCGCAGAGTCAGATTTTCGTATTCGATTTTCTCACCAACTTCAGGGACGCGCCCGAACTGCTCGAACAGGAATCCGCCCAGCGTATTGCTGTCCTCGGTGGGGATTTCGACCTCCAGCAGGTCATTGAAATCATCCAGATTCATGCTGCCATCCACTGTGTAGGCGTTTTCGCCGTTCTGGACGTATTCGACCTCCTCATGAAGGTCGTATTCGTCCTGGATGTCGCCAATGATTTCTTCAATCAGGTCTTCAAATGTAACCAACCCTGCCGTACCGCCATATTCATCCACGACAATTGCCATGTGAACCTTGCTGGTTTTTAATTCCTTCAGCAGTTCGTCGGCGCGTTTACTTTCGGGCACGAAAAATCCTTTTCGCATGATCTCGCGGATGAGTTTGCTGGAGCCATCGCCCTTGCCCCAAAGGTTGAGCAGGTCTTTGGCATACAGCACGCCCTTGATGTTGTCGATATTTTCTTCATACACCGGGATGCGCGAATGACCACTGTCCATGAACGACTTCACCGCGTCTTCCAGCGGGGTTTCGATGTCCAGCGCCACGATGTCGATGCGCGGAACCATGACTTCGCCCACCAGCGTGTCGCCAAATTCGAGGACCGAGTACAGCATTTCTTTTTCCTCGGTTTCGATAGTTCCCTCTTTTTCGCTGGCGTCGAGCATGGTCATGATCTCTTCTTCGGTGAAGACGTTGACCATACTGGCGCTGCCGAAAGCCGTTGCCAGCGTTTTACTCAGCGCCAGCATCACCGTCACCACCGGGGCGAACAGCGTAATCAACAGGCGCATCGGGTAGGCCACCCAGGGGGCGATTTTGTCTGCCCGTGTGCTGCCCACCGCCTCCGGCACCAGTTCGCCGACGATCAGGGTTACGAGCGCGGTTGGGATGAGCACCACCAGATAAGCGACAAACTGGTTTAAGGCCGGATCGCCAATGGTGATGCTGTTCATCAGCCAGCCGCCTAATCCAGTGATGGCAACTGCCGCGATAGCAAACCGCAGCAGCAGCAGGCTAATCCGGTAGGTGATGTGCAGGCGCGGCGGTATGTGATTTCCCGGCTCGGTTTGTTCCCGTTGCAGATACGTGCGGCTGTTGGTCAGTGCGGCGTATGCCAGGGCGACTGTCGCATGGAGCACAATCAAAATGAGGAGTGTGAATAGGCTTCCTAAGCCATCTTCTGTCAATGCAGGTCCCTTTTTCTAGTCAGACCAACCCGAATCAAAATGCCGGTGACGGAGACGCGGTTAACGGGTCTCAATCCCGGTGAACGTATCGGCAGAGTTGTAAATACTACTGGGAGGTTTGTCTGACGCTTCTAACACGGTGTGGTTATTGCAGAGTTTTTCACTTACGATATGCTAGTCTACCATAACTGTAACGGCCGATGCAAGGCTTCTTGCGAAAATTTAATCAAGGTTTCAAATATGAACTCTCGCCTAAAACAGTCGTGGGGACAGGTATGACGGGCTGGCAAAGTGTGATCTTTTTCGATCTCGACGGCACGTTAATCGTCAATCCGTTTGATGCGGCGGTATGGCCGGTCATCATCGACGAAATCACCGCGAAAGTGGATATTTCGCCGGAAAAAGTGTTTGATCTCATTGTGGAGGAAAATTATCGCCGCCAGGATGATCCCACCGTATCCGCCATCACCGCGATGGATTGGGACGACATCACCCAGTCGGTTGCCGCCCACCTGGGCATGATCCTGACCGCCCGTTGCGAGGATTTAGTTTGCAGCAGCGCGCTCGAACACTCGTCTGTTCTGGATGAGGGTCAAACAGTGCTGCGCCAACTGGCTGCCCCACACCGCGCGCTGGTGGTTGCCACCAAAGGACTGGCGAAGTACCAGCAGCCCGTTCTGGATGCCCTCCAACTCACACCCCTGTTTCACGCCGTCCTCACCCCCGATGTCCATAATGCCCTGAAAAAATCCCCGGCCTTTTTTGGCGATTGGGCGGCGGAGACTCGCCTGCAAATCATGGTCGGGGATCGTTACGATGATGATGTCGAAGCGCCGGGGAGTTACGGCTTTAAGACCGTCTGGAAGCGCCAAAATCTCGACCCTGCTTTACACGGCAAAGACCCCTTCACCCGCGCCTTGCTCTACGACTACACGCCTGACCAGTCCACGCCCGCCGATGCCATCATCACGTCGCTAGGAGAACTCCCATCAGTGGTGCGGCGTCTGGAACTCTCCACACTCGGTTTTACTGATGAGTAGGGCGTGGCGTAGTGCGCCTGTAACGTGAACACCCCCGCTTATTTCGATGCCCTCCGTGCCATCGCCCGACCTATTCGCGCGGCGGACTGGCCGCGTTCCTTATCCCCGGTGCGCCGCCTGCTGGCCGAACTTGGCAGTCCACAGGAACAATTCTCGTCAGTGGTGGTTACGGGTTCTGTCGGCAAAGGCACAACCTGTTACCAGACGGCGCGCATGATGGACATGTCCGGTGTCGGCCTGTTCACCAGCCCACACCTGCACAGCTTCCGCGAACGGTTTGTGATCGATGGCGACATGATTTCCCAGGCCGAGTTTGTTGAGGCTATGGCGGTTGTTCAGGCCGGGGTAGAGCGGACTGGCGAACACTACAGCACCTTCGAGTTAGCCACCTGTTTGGCGTTGTGGTGGTTTGCGCGTCGAGGCGTATCCATCGCTGTTCTGGAAGTCAGTATCGGCGGAAGGTGGGATGCGGTCAATGTGGTCGATAATGTGCTGGTCTGCTTTACCCCCATCGAGCGTGAACATGCCGCTATGCTTGGCGGTTCGCTGCAAACCATTGCCTGGGTGAAAGCCGGAATCATGAGGTCGGGCGGAGTGGCGCTATCAGCCCTCCAATCCCCGGAGGTTGAGGCTGTCTTGCGTCACGAAGCGGCGCTGGCAGGCACATCACTGATTGTTGTTGAAGCCGATGAACTGTCGGGTGCTGCCTGCCGCACACTGGCCTCGAACGGCATCATCCCCTTAGAGGCGATCAAACCGATTTCGCCCGCTGCACATCTCCCCGGCAGGATGGAAACCGTACACATTGCCGGGAAAACGGTGGTGATCGACGGTGGTCATACCCCCTTCGCCGCCCAACGTCTCCGCCGTTATCTGGATGAACTTGTAAACCCAAAAGAGCCGGTGCGGTTGCTTGTCGGGATGCTGCGGGATAAGTCCGCCGGGGAATTCCTCTCGTATTTTGATCGCGCATCGACTACCATCGTGTTTACGCAGATGTCCAGTCATCGTGCCTTCGTGCCGGAAGACCTCGCTGCCCAATTCAATTTCCAGTATGCGGCTGCCGAGGTAGTATCGCGCCTGGAAGATGCGCTGGCGGGGATACCTGCTGTGCCCGAAAAGGTGGTGGTGATAACCGGGTCGCTGCGGATGGCCGCTGCTGCCCGCGAGGGACTCGGTTTATTGTCTGCCGATGAACTGGCCGAAGCCGACGCGACTCGCGCGATTTTTGAAGGTGAACAGTACCTCGGAAGACTCTCCTGAACTTTTAACGCTTCCTAACCGTTATTTAATCTATACTGATTGGGCGTTAACGCGGGTGTGGTATGCTGTTTGTTGATAAGCAACAAGGAAACGAATGTGGTTGTAAATAAAGGGCGATTTAATTGGGCACGGATGACCTCCAATATATTGAGTCCCCCAGTGGTCTGGGGATTGGTTGCCCTACCTGTGGCCTTCCGTTATGCCACTTCGCGCGGTGAGGCGGTCTTGTGGGCGGGGGTCTATATCACGCTGGTCTGCCTCATGCCCGCGCTGTATATCGGCTGGATGGCACACAGTGGCCGTATCACCGATATTCACATGCCTCTGCGCCGGGAACGCTTCCGTCCGTTTGTGGTTTCCATCATCTGCGCGGCTTTCACCTGGGTTTTGCTGCGTTGGATGGGCGCATCACCCGCCATGCCCATGATGTCGGCCTTTACGCTGGTGCATCTGGCGGTCATGGCGCTGATAACCCTCGGCTGGCAGATCAGTATGCACGCCATGAGCATTAGTGGCGCGATGGTCGCTGTCGGCATCGTCTTTGGCCTGACTCCCGCGTTGGCGGTTGCCCCGCTTGTGCCGCTGGTGGGGACAGCGCGGCTGCGCTTGGAACGCCATACACCCGCTCAGGTCATCGTCGGGACGCTGGTAGGGGCACTGGTCACAATCGCCCTGTTTGTCACCCTCTGACTTCACCGCGCCGGGAATTGACTGGTGCCATAACCCTGTGTCACCTGGCGCGTTTCTCCTGTTTCAACCTGGATGATGAAAATGTCGTCGCCCAGCAGCCGCGCCCGGTTGCTCTCGAAGGCGATAGACTGTCCATCAGCCAACCACATGGGGGCTTTGTCCTCCGCCGGATTATTCGTCAGGTTGCGTAGATTGCTGCCGTCCGGCGACACAAGATAGATGTCATTGTTTCCGTCCCGGTGGGATGTAAATGCTATCCATTTGCCATCCGGCGACCATGTTGGTTGGGTGTCGCCTGCCGGGTTGAGCGACAGGTTGCGGAGGCTGCCTTCACAGTACGGCGGTTGGTCGGGACAGGCCGCGTCCATGACATACACATCCCAATTTCCGCCTTGTGAGGAGGCAAAGGCGATCTGCTGTCCATCCGGCGACCACTGCGGTGCGCTCAGGTCGGCATGGCTGTCCTGTGTCAGTTGTCGGATGCTACTCCCGTCCACGTCGATGACAAAGATTTCGATTTGTCCGGTTCGGGAGGATAGGAATACGATCTGCCGCCCATTTGGCGACCACGATGGGTTCGAGTCCAGTCTGGAGTCGCCTGTCAGGTTGTGTGGATTTGGCTCACAGGCCGGAGTGTCACACGCATCCACCACGTAAATATCCCGGTTGTCGCCCACAACCGCTTCATACGCGATGTGTTTGCCATCTGGCGACCATACCAGATGCAGGGCTTGGCTGCCATCCGGGGTGAGATAACGGGTCGGGCCGCCGTACATGTCCATCACAACCAGAGCATTTAGCGGGCCGAAATCCGACAGATAGGCGAGGCGTTTGCCATCTGGCGACCACTGTGGCATCGTCCCCTTGTCGATGGCGAATTGTAGCTGTCGATCCGCGTCAACGACGCCCACCTGCGAGGTATTGGGGTAGCTGGTGGAATATGCCAGAATGTTCCGGGGCGCAGTCCGTCCGAGTGTGAGCGCCGCCATGACCAGTACCGCGCTGGCACTCCACATCATCGCCGCTCGTCGCAGGGAGCTAATGCCCATCCACATCAATTTGCCCGCCGCTGACCTCCCAGATGGTCGCCCGTTCCAGGAATTCCGCCGGGAAGATGTCCATTTCGGTGGTCGTCAGCAGCGTTTGAGTCGCCCCGCTAATGCGTTCCATTAGGTACGCTCGCCGCTTGCTGTCTAACTCTGCGATCACTTCGTCCAGCAGTAAAATCGGCCACTCGCCAATTCGCCGTTTCATCCACGACAGTTCCGCCAGCTTGAGCGCCATCACCGCTGTGCGCGCCTGTCCCCGGCTGCCATATAGTCCCGCGTCCCGGTCATTGATGTTCAGCCGCAGTTCGTCCCGGTGTGGGCCAAACAATGTCACCCCCCGGTTAATCGCCTCACCAATTTCGGACTTCAAGCTGCTCGGCAAACTGTGGGGCGATCTCGTCCGGGTCGAGTTCGCGGTGTAAATCCAAACCGAGCGTGTTGAATGACATCTGCCCGTTGCCCTGCGCCGATGGCAAAAAACTCGGTTGGTAGCTCAGGGTCAGCAGTTCATTTTTCCCCGTTAGGTCGAGATGGGCTTCCTGGGCATCCACTTCCAGTTCGCGCAGGAATTTCTGTCGGCAGGCGATGATGATACTGCCCGACGCCACCAACTGTTCATCCCAGTATCCCAGTTCGCCCACGCTGGCCTGTTTTTCCGCGATCCGCCGCAGCAGGGCATTCCGTTGCGGCAGCACTTTTTCGTAGGTGTTAATGGCGTCCAGATAACCCTTGTCCACCTGTGACAGGGTAGTATCCATGAACCGCCGCCGGTCTGTGGGTGGCCCTTCGATCAGCGACAAATCCTGCGGCAGGAACAGCACCACCGTCACCAGCCCCACCACATCCATCACCCGTTTGTCCGCGCCGTTCACCCGAATCGTCTTTTTGAATCGGTGGCCGCCGTCTGGTGTGCGTTCCAACACCAGCGCCATCTCGATTCGGTTGAAACCCTGTGTTTTGGATTGTACTTCTGCCGCCAGCCGCGCGAACGGTATCGGTTCGTCTTCTGCCCGCCAGTGGATGAGTTGGCGGTCACTGGCCGTATAGGGTGAGCGTGACGCGGCTAAATAATAGATGGCTTCCAGCAGGCTGGTTTTGCCCTGTGCGTTCTCGCCATGCAGTAAAATCGGGTGATTCGAGGGCAAGCTGATTTCCAGCCGCGCATAGTTGCGGAAGTTGGTCAGCGAGAGATGTTCAATGTGCATACGGTTGGCAAATTCTCGTGGAATGCCCCGTAATTATACCAGATTTAGAACAGATTTGCGCCCATTCGTGCCAGCGACATATCCTCATCTTCTGGCAGTCCGCTCACGCCAACCGCGCCCACAACCTGCCCTTCGTAAATGATCGGCACGCCGCCGCCCCAACCGACATATCGCGCATCACCGAAGTTGCTCATCGGCCAGCCTTCTTCCTGTGAACGGCTGCCAACGGCTTTACTTTCCGCCTGTTCCCGCGCGGCGGTATACGCCTTATGATAAGCATTGGCAATCGGTGGCAGGGGGCAGCCATCCGTCCGCAGGAAGGCCAGCAGTTCGCCGTGTGCATCCACCACCGCGATAGCTGCGCCTTTCTTCTGCTTTTCCAGCGCCTCCTGAATGGCATGGATAATTCGCATGGCGTCCGCATGGGACAGGGTGTAAATCTGTTGCATTGTGTCTTCCTTGTATAAATAACGCCAATAAGACCCTATGGCGCGTAACATTGTCTAGGGTGTAATCACCTCTAAAAAGGTGTCTATGGTTTGGTAAGTTCCCTTTCCCTGTTGAACACTATTACTCTGATTGCTAGTCAATGACCTCACCCCGCTGCACTTCGCTCCCCCCAGCCATTCGATGGAGAGGGGGTTGGGGGGTAAGGTTCTGAGCGAAGAATAAGCACTAGCAATCAAGGTATATTATTATTAACGTGAGTTTTGGACAAGGTGAGACAGCTTTACAAGATGCGCCAGGTTTCAAGGTCACCAATCCAACGGTAAAGCGAGTCCTATGATGAGTTTACTCGAATTATTCTGTGAGATCGATGATTTCTGGCGGAAATATGAACCTAACTGTTAGAAAATTCCTCTTGTCCAGATATGCGGAAATTTTCTATATAATAATTGGCGCTAGCTTAACTTGGATAAGGATTCTAAATGACTTCTATAGTAGCACTTGGTGCTGTTACTGTTGGTATCGACCTTCCCTCTAGCCACGCGGAACTCCGCGAACTTGGTCTTACGCCAGGTAGTGATTCGATTATTACTGTGGAACGCATGGAGGAGATTCGTCTTGCGCTTGAAAATAATCGCGGAACACTTCCCGTTCCCACTAGCGGTGGCTCGGTTGGAAACACCGCAGACCTATTAGCGCGTGCTGGCATAAGCTGCGGATTTATGGGGGTTGGTGGAAACGACACCTTCGGTAGAATTTTTGTCGCAAATTGTGAGAGGGCCTCGCTTAAGTTCCTCTCCGAACTCGAAGATGGCGCTGTTACAGGTTATGACTTTTATCTTTACGATGATGATGATATGCGCACTATCATCTTGACTCATGGTGCAAACGCCCTGTTGAGTCCTGCTCGAATTGACCTCGAAGCAATTCAGAGCTCAGAGCTTGTGTTGCTTGATGGTATTGCGCTCTCTTTTGGCCCAGAATCCGAAACAGCAATGTTGCGCTGTGTACAAGCAGCAGAGGCAGCCGGATGTGCCTTTTGTACTTGCCCTTGCAGGCACAGAAATCGTTGATGGCTACCGAGATTTCTTCGATACCTTTGCGCCAAAAGCTCAGATGGTGGCAGGCAACCTTGAGCAAGCAGCAGTGCTGGTAGGCCTTGAGCCAGAGGCATCGCTTGAAGAGGTGAGAATCGAAGCTCGCTAAGACGCCCATTGATGCGGTTGTTACCTTGGACGCAGATGGTGCCTTTGCTCGATTCGGTGATGAAGAATTTTTAGTGCCTACACAGAAGATTGAAGCGGTAAATTCCACTGGCGCAGGAGATAATTTCCTCGCGGCGTTCCTCGTGGCCAGAAGGCAGGGTCTCTCTGTACGCCAGGCGCTCGCCGTTGGAAATGTCGTTGCCGGTGAAGTTATTCAGTATCAAGGTGCTCGGCTGCCGATAAGCCTTGATGTGCCCAGGCTTATGCTGGAAGCGATGCAAATCGCTGAAAGTCTTGACGATTAAGTTCGTTTCCTTTTAGCTGTGGGGAAGTCTTCTCAGATGTCATGACCGGTCCCCCGACCATGCCACCATGATCTAGTCGAGAGAGGCAATTCGCTGCCAGACCTGCCTTAACGTGCGTTTTGGATAAGGTGGGACAGCTTTACAAGGAGCGCGAAGCTTCAAGGTTACAAAACCTGAGTCTAAAGCGAGTCCCAAGATGAGTTTACTCGAATTGTTCTGTGAGATCGATGATTTCTGGAAAGTCTATGAACCGAGCTGGCGTCAAGGGCTGCTAGAAAGTGGGATGGATCAGTTTTTCCTGCGTAAACCAGCCATTGTTGAGACGATCTATGACCAACTCAAGAACATCTCACAAATCGAGTATTCTCGACATCGCAGTCTGGTTGGCTTCATGGTCAATCTGCTCGGTGGCCTAATCACTAATTGTCACCAGCCTAAGAAGCCTTCTTTGAACCTGCATTTCGTTCAAGAACTTGCTCTCGTTAAACAAAACTGACCTTATTATTACTTAGCCCGTAATCGCCCCGCCGCTGGTCAGGGTTTGCAGCAGGTACACACCACCCGCGCCGATCACCAGAATCACGCCGATGACGATTAACCAGGTGGCGATCCGCACCAGCCGCATAATCTGCCGCAGCGCGAACCGCAGCGCGATAAATCCGGCGGCACAGGCCGCAATCAGCAGGGGAATCAACCACCAGGGCCAGGGTTCGGCCAGCACATACACCGTGAACAGCCAGATCAACAGGCCGATCACCCCGCCGATGATGCCATCCAGCACCAACCCGCGATTTTCCATCCTCAGCAGGTAAACCACAATGAAGCTCAATAAGCCTGCCGTGAAAACCGTATTGCTCAGGATGTCCTTGACCACATTTATCAGTTCGGCTTCCTGTCCCTGCCCACCGACTGCGGCGGTGATCCCGGCCAGGATGGCTGCTCCACCGATCTGCCTGAAGCCTTCCGGCATTTTCCCGCGTATACCCGAATACAGTGCCCGCAGCAGTGCCGCAATCGGCAGCAGATATTGGCCGCCCAATTGCAGCAGATTGGCTAAAGTCGCTGAATCAATCGTCATGATGGACTCCTGGTATTGATCTCAGTTTGGGGACGAAATGGATTGTTTCATCACAATCAGCCATCAGCCTTTTAGTGTGTAGGGACAACCCGCTTGGTTGCCCCTCTGTGACATTATGGATTATCCCGACGCTGTAGCAGTGGTGGTGGGCGTCGTAACCGGGTGCGCCGTTTGACTTGGGGTCGGTGTCGCCGTTGGGGGTGGGAAGGTGGCCGTCGCGGTTGGCGTGATGGTCGGCGGCGGGACGGTGGGCACAACCACCTCGGTATACAGATTGCTCACCGCAAAATTCTGCGCGCAGGTGAACTCGCTCACCTGTCCCCAACCATGCAGCCCGCCGGGGAGCTGCACCCGTACCCAGTTGCCGCTGGTATCGCGCGCGTCCACCACTACAAACGCTCCGGCGGTGACGGTGCTGACCACCTGATGCCGCACGTCCGGCCCTGCATACAATGTAACCGCGTTTCCGGCAGGCACACATTCCGGGTTAATCACCGGGATTTCGAGGGTTTGCTGGTTCATATTGCCGACTTCATCTTCCGCGTACAATGTCAGCAGCAGGAAATCGGTAGCGATGCCTACGATTCCGTTCAGATTGCCATCCGGCCCATAGGTCGCGTCTGTTGGCGTGTTGGTAAAGGTTTCCAGCCCGCCAATCCGGGTGGTCACTGCACCGGGAACGCTCCAATTCAGCGAAAGACTCTGCTGCACATACCGCACCAGTTAAGTCGGTTCGGCGGTGAACACAAATTCGCCCAGTGGTTTATACACATATACGCTCTGGCTGGCGCTGGCCTGCTTCCCACCGTTGATGGCTTGCAGCGACAGCGTAACATTGCCGGAGAGTCCCCCCGTATCCAGGTTTACCCCCGGTGTGTCTTTGTCGATGTCGGTCAGAACGGGCGTGCCGTTCAACAGCAGCGAATATTCATTAACGTCCGTTGCCGCCCAATTCACCACCAGCGATTGTCCCTGGGCGATTTGAGTGCTGTTCACCTCGAACATGGCAATCGTTGGTGTCGGGGTGGGGCGTAGCAGCAGCGCGGCGGCGGCGATCACTACTGCGATCACCAACAGACCGGCGGCAGCCAGCAGGAATGGTGCCCATGCAGGCAGCATTGGTTTTTCCGTGAACTGTCCCCGTACTGCCGCCAGAAAATGGGACGGGTCTTGTGAACGCACTACCAGATCAAATGCATGTTGCTGCGACTTACCGAACAAACGTGGACTTTTCGGTTTCACTTCGCCCTGAATCGTCTGTCGCTGACCGGGCGCGAGCGACACCTGGGGCGTCAACACGTTGATGCGTAGCTTATCCGACGGATTGCGTCCGTTGATCGTCAGTGGGAGAACCGCGCTGCCCTGGTTGTGCAGGTGCAGCCGGAAGCGTTCGCCGCTGGCAAGCCGGGGTGAATCCAATGCCACGCCGAAACCGGAATACGGCAGGATGCGGATCATCAGATTAGCTTCCAGTTTCGCGTCCGGGTTGGCTGTCGGGAAAACGCTGAGGACAACGTTGTAGTTCCCCGGTTTACTGTCGGGGCGGCGCAGGGGTTTGAAGTTAATCGACACCTGCCCCGCTTCGTCCGGGTCAATATTGAGTTCCGGGCGGTCAATCCGAATCCAATCCTGCGGCATCCCGCTCACTTCGACGCGAAACCGTTGGCTCGTTTGGCTGGTGTTCAGGATAGAAAGCTCCGCCGTCATGTGCGCGCCCGGTGAAAAGGCTTGATCTGGCCCGATCACGTCGATGCGGAACGCCGGGAGTTCGAGTTCAACCCGCTGGGTTGTATCGTCTACCGAGGCCATCGGCTGGGTTGGCATCTCGTCCAGATGGTGATAAATCATCCGCAGATGTCCGGCCTGGATTTCTTCGCCGCCATACAGGGGGTGCGGCTCGTTGCTTTTGAGCTTTTCGCTGTCCACAAAAGTGCCGTTCACCGATTCCAGGTCGGTAATCGTCACCTGATCGTCATTGTGATTAATGCTGAAGTGGTATCGGGAAATGGTGGTCGTTTCCAGGGCGATAGTGTTGCCCGTCGAGCGCCCAACCGATACCGTGTTCTCCACCAATGCAAATGTTCTGAATAATCCATCCGGCCAAAAGACGTCAAGCCGACCATACGCCATACAGCTATGCGCTCCCTGTATAAATGAGTTCTACCACATTGTAGCCTGATGCATCACTTTGGCAAAGCCTAACACATGGATCGTTGGCATAACGTCAGCAGAACGGCTTGTGAACCGCCAAAATGGGTCAAAAACCACAAACCCCTTTTATTGGGGGATCACAAAAACAAACTTTTTTCATACAGTATTCATCAATAGATGGTTTGAGTCATGATGAGGGTAAAGTGATGGCACGTTTATTTACAGCATTGATGGTTTTCGGCTTTTTCTTCTTCATCAATATCGCCGCCCCCTCTTTTCCCCGGCTAATGCCACCACCAACCCGCTTGCGCCTACGGTAGCCCTGTTCCAATGGGTTGCGGACATCCTATTCGCTGTCGGGTTGATATTCCTGACGGTCAAGGGGCTGCAAAAGCTGATCGGGCGACCCCTGAGCAGCCGGACGGGGACATCACGCCCGCAGACCTCACACTATCGTTATGACCGGACGCCCCTGAATGCTCAGGATGCCGGATGGCGCATGGTCGATACCCGCACATCACTTCCCTTTGACGCCCCCGATTCTTATTTCCGGGGCGCGAATGGCAATCCGCAAACGCAGACTATGCGCCAGCATGATACCTACTAATCACGGCTACTCATGGATAAGGCGAACGTGGCGAATGGACAAAGTCCATCAAGAGAAAAAACACGTTAGGCGAGTGCGGCTACGAATTCGCTGGCGGTTACGAAACGGTCTTCGGGTTTCTTTGCTAGCGCTTTGAGGATGGCTTTGGCCACCGAAGCGGGTAGGTCTTCAACCGTGTCACGAGGGTCGGGTGGCGGCTGCTGCAAGTGAGCGAACACCAGCCGAGCGGGGCTATCATTCGGAAAAGGCAGTTCTCCGGTGAGCATCTGATAGACAACCACGCCCAGCGAATACAGATCGGCACGCCCATCCACCTCTTTAGCCGATGTAATCTGCTCCGGCGAGATGTAATCCAGTGTACCCATGAGTCCAGTTTTGGTAAGGTCAGTGCCACCGCCGACCATCTTGGCGATACCAAAGTCCATCAAGACCGGGCGATAGGCGTGCGAGGGAACCTGAGTCGCGCCGCCTGTTTGCGTGTGAGATAAAGGTATTTGGGTCACTTTTTCCAGGATGATGTTCGACGGCTTTACGTCCCGATGTACCAGCCCTGCGTCATGCGCGTAATCCAGCGCCGAGGCAATGTCGGTCACGAGCGTATAAACCTCGTGCAGCGGCAGCTTTCCGGCGGCACGAATGTAGTCGCTCAGGGTTTGACCATCAATAAACTCCATAACCATATAGTATTTGCCCTGCGCCTCGCCGAAGTCGAAAACACTGACAATGTTCGGGTGCTTGAGCACTGCCACCATCTGGGCTTCGCGCTCGAAACGGGTGCGAAATTCGGGATTTTTCGCCAACTGTTCTGGCAAAATCTTGATAGCGACTGGACGGTTGAGGGTCGGCTGAAAGCCTTTGTAGACCTCGCCCATGCCGCCTGCGCCAATCGGCTCAAGCACTTGGTACAGGCCAATTTGCGTTCCGGTCAGCGCACCGGGGTTGGCAATTTGCGGTTTCGGCTTTTCAAGCTGATCCAAAACGACATTCAGCCGAAACAGGTGGCGGTCAACCTGCCGCTGTAAAAAACGGCGTGCGGGTTGGAAGATCACGCCGCCAACAGCCGCAAAGAGTGCTAACGCTATGGGTGACCCGGCGCTGCCCACCACCGATTGCAAGACGTGCTCGAACACAAGAACATCCGCCATGAACCCCAGCGCAACCAGCACCGTCACGCCGCCGTAAACCAGTGAGCGATTAAGGATGAAGTCCACATCCCACAGGCGAAAATGCAGCGCCGAGAAACCAATCGTCAGCGGCATGAGAATCAAAAAAACGACTGCAATCGACAGCGCGATCAGCGCATTGAGCAAATTCGATGCCCCGGATGTCAACAAGGCAAAGGAGATTGTCTCGAAAATGATCCACCCGCCGAGGGAAAGGACAGTCCCCAGAATCACCCATTTGGTTTGCTGGCGCTGGATAGGGGTCGATACGTAGCGATAGCGGTAAATCTGGCAGGCGATCCCCACCACGATCAATGACACGATGACCACTAAAGCAATCAGGGTAACGGGTACAGGCCGGAGAATCGCGTCCAGAATCGTCGTATCCGGATTCAGCAACCCACCGGGAAAGACGACGGTTCCCACAAGTACAAAAAAAGCAGGTATAGACAGCCAGCCTGTCCAGCGCGGGACAAAATGGGCGTCTGGAAATAGATACAGGAACAGAATCAGGCAAAACGCGAAAATGAACCAGAGCGCGGACTCGGCTATCTGCCCGGCGGGTTGCCCTATGGCAAACTCTGTGACACCGATGCTGATTGCGCCGGGAAGCGAGGCCATCCAGACCGCGACTAATATTGCCATCCGGTCATCAGAGCGCCGCCAGAACAGGACAAGGCTGGTCACGAGAAACGGTACGGCGAGAACCAATTCGAGGATAATCCAGTAAAGAGCGTAAAGGTCGAGGGAAATACCCGCCACTTCCAGATTGTGAGCCATCTCTGGCGTAAGGGAAGGGGTCACGCAGGTGGCGGCGGTGCAGAGCGCGTGGAACGAGGTAAATTGGTCAGGGATTGAGATGATATACACAACCAGGGATAGGCCAAAGACCGCCAGCCAACCGGCCCGTGCCAGCGTCCGCACGCGCGGATCGTGAATCCGGGTGTGCGTTGCCGTGCCAGTTCCTTGAAGGACGCTCATCATCCTTGCCCTGATGTGAATTTGTGTGGATGCGATTTATTGTAGCGCATCTGGCAGAAAGCTGCTGAACACGGAAACAAAATCCATCGAATCAAAAGGGCATGTCCAACACGGAAACACGCCCTTTGTTGTGACTCTATAGTTTGAAAGCTATGCCTAGAGTGTGTCTGCAAACTACTAGACGACCAAGCGAAATTCGGTGGGTTTTGTAGGGGCAGACCCAGGTGTTTCCCCTAGACATTAATTTAAGCACCGCTGCTCACAATTTCTCTCGGGACACCCTCTTTTCGCTTGCTCGGTGTTTCAGGCTTTTCTCCTCCCTGAGTTCAGGGAGGGCTGGCTGACCTGCTCTTGGTCAGCCGGGGTGGGGTCAAAAATTCCTCTTAACTTGGTGCGCATTGGGCGCATGGCTGTGCGCCCAATGATTCACCCGTGCCTCATTGCAGTTCGTCCGCCAGCTTGATCGCCTCATCTGCCAGATCAAGCAGGAAAAACTGCGTCGCTGACCATGCCTCGAAGATCGCGTCAATGGGATGTCCAATCGACTTTTGCATCAAACCGACCCATTCGGGTTCTTGCATGAATCCCAGATGAACCACAGGCCATGCCAGCCCTAATACCAGCGCAGCGTTCACGCAGTAACCGAGCCGTGCCAGCCGCGCATCCCCTTGCCAACCTGCGTCTCGCAGCCCCTCGACATATCCCGAAAAAACCGCTTGATCGAGTGCTTTGGCTTGATCGGGAACAACTTCCATCCAGATCAGATTGTTGGCGGTGGTGATCCCAATTTCCTCGCCGACCCGACCAAAGCCGACGAATGCCCAGTCAATCGCGACCGTCCCCCGTGATCCAGCTCCGTTTTGGAGCAGGAACAGATTGCGGCGAAAGGCATCATGATGGCAAAAGCAAACCGACAGCCGTTCAAACGCGTTCAGCAGCCGCCCATGATTTGCCCACAAATTCATCATCCGCTCGAAACTATCGCCTCGAAAATAGCGCCGTCCCAGCGGACTCTCCGCATTCCGGCGGCTGCCCTCGATCAGCGGCGCAGTCAGCATCGTCCACTCGCGCACCCGCCCCCACGTCAGCCAGGGGGTTGCTACGGGCAGCGGATGCCCCATGAGATACGCGCCGTTGAATTCCCCCAGATGTCGCGCCGCCAAACCGTGTTCCGCCATCGTCCAGTCGGATACCGATTCGCGCACATCTTCCGTCCACAGCCAGAATTCCTCTCCCGGATATTCCACGACGGCATAGCAGCGCGGCGCGCGCAGCGATCCGGGTAAATCGTTCAGCAGGCCCGATTGATTGACCAGAATTTCGCGTTTCCAGTAATTCCAGACTGCCGGGTCAGTACTGCCCATTTGCGCGCTGCCGCTGGCGATCTTCAGGATCAGCGACCAGCCTGTATCATCCCCTTGATCGCGTGCCGTGCCGGAGACGCGATACACGCCCAGTCCCCCGCCAATCGCGTCGCCTCCGCCGGCGGCAAGCCGCTGACACTGCCAATCTGCAATTTCGACGCTGGATTTTCCGAGGACTTGCCGGACAAGCGGAGTTAAATCGACGGACTGCAACCGTGATGGAATCGAAGTAGACACAAGGCACCACTCTCTTTTTATAGATAAATATATCTTATTCTAAGCCCATTTATAGATAAATCGCCAGTCACGGAGATTCGTTCGAGTGCGGCATGAGATTGGCGTTTGGCAAGCTGAGCGCAATTCACGCACGCCACCGTCGAATGGCGTTTCACTTATGAGGAGGCGCGTTTGAACCTGCGTCTTTACCCACGCTAACCAGATTGGTCATCTACTACAAGCATAGGACGATAGAGGCGATCATCACGGTCGCCAGATAGGTTGACGCTCGTTTGTCATAGCGAGTGGCAACCGCCCGAAAGTGCTTCAAGTGACCGAAAAAACGTTCGATGATGTTTCGCTCCCGGTAGAGACTGGCATTGTGTGGACGACCACGCTTCTGATTTCGTTTACGTGGGATCACCGGTTGAATGCCCCGTCGTCTCAAAGCCTGCTTGAACTAGCGTGAACCATAGGCTTTGTCTGAAGCGCTGCGGGCGCACCCGCGGATGCCCTCGTTTCCCCGACCGAATTGCGCCTTGCTGCATCAACTGCTGCGCCATCGTCGCGTCGTGCTGCTGACCGGGCGTCAGCCCAAAGGTGAACGGTCGCCCTTTCCCATCGACACGCGACATGGATTTTCGTCGTCAGACCGCCCCGGCTGTGTCCTAAGGCTTCGGCTGCCGCCGTACTTTTTTTGCTCCGGCAGCATGTTGGTGCGCACGCACAATCGTGCTGTCGATGAAGTGGATTTCCCACGCCACTTCGCCTTTGTGGTCAGCTTCCTGCTGCAATGCTTCCCAAACCCGCTGCCATACGCCCGCATCGCGCCAGCGTAACCAGCGGCTGTACACCGTTTTCCACTTCCCGTAGCGTTCGGGCAAATCCCGCCAGGGTGTTCCGGTTTTTGCCCGCCAGATCATTCCCATTGAGCAAGGTGCGGTGATCATGGTTCGTCCGCCCTGTTTTGGGCTTCTCTGGCGGCAGCAGTCGCTTGATCTTTTCCCACTGTGTGTCGGTAAGTTCGTGTCGTTTGGTCATCCCCTCAGTTTAACTGAGTTTGCAGACACGTCCTAGTAGGGGTCTGTCCGGTGGCAGGCAACCCAGTGACCGGGGGATACTTCCAGCAGTTCCGGGTCGGGGTCGTGATAACACAGATCGAATGCTACCGGGCAGCGAGTATTGAAGTTGCAGCCAACCGGCGGGTGGGCCGGGCTGGGCACATCACCTGCGATAATGATGCGCTGCCGCTGCTCCTCGACCATCGGGTCGGGAACAGGCACGGCGGACAGGAGTGCTTGTGTGTACGGATGAAGTGGATTTTCATACAGTTCATTCGCCTCGGCCAGTTCGACGATCTTGCCCAGATACATCACCGCCACCCGGTCACAGATATGCCGCACCATGCTCAGGTCATGGGCAATAAACAGGTATGTCAGGCCGAGTTCCGCCTGCAATTCTTCCAGCAGGTTGACGACTTGCGCCTGGATCGACACATCCAGCGCCGAAATCGGTTCGTCCGCCACGATGAAGCTGGGACTCAGCGCCAGCGCGCGTGCCACGCCGATACGCTGCCGTTGTCCACCGGAAAATTCGTGCGGGTAGCGGTTGATATAATACGGATTCAGCCCCACCCGTTCCAGCAGGCTTTCCACAAATTCCTGTTCTTCCTTGCGGTTACTGATGATTTTGTGGATGCGCAGCGGTTCAGCGACGATGCGCCCCACCGACATACGCGGGTTGAGCGAGGCAAATGGGTCCTGGAAAATCATCTGCATCCGTTTACGCATCTTCCGCAGTTCTTCTGAAGGCAGCGTCGTCAGTTCTTTGCCCTCGAATACCACTGAACCGGCTGTTGGGGCATACAGTTGCAGTATGGTACGCCCGGTAGTGCTTTTACCGCAGCCGGACTCACCCACCAACCCCAGCGTCTCGCCCTTATACACATCAAAGTTCACGCCGTCCACCGCTTTGACCGCACCCACTTGCCGTTGCAGGATGATGCCAGAGGTGATTGGAAAATGTTTTTTCAGCCCACGCACACTCAGCAGCACTTCTTTTCCCTCATGATTGCTGGTTGTGTTCGATTGGGTCATTGTTGTCGCGCTAACCATTACGACATTACTCCTTGATGTTGCAGTTTGGCCTGGAGTTCCAGACCTTCCGGTTTGAGTTCGCCAGTGCGGACATCCACCCAGCACGCCATTGTGTGTTCCGGTGTCTCTGCATCCGGGACAGTTTCGAGCGGCGGGATGGCCTCGGTGCACACATCTTTGCGGTATGGGCAGCGGGGGTAGAACGGGCAGCCTTTGGGTTGAATACGCATATCGGGCGGCGAACCTTCAATTTGGATGAGTTTCTCGCTTTTGCCTCGTTTGTCAAGGCGCGGCAGGGACTTCAACAGCCCAAGCGTATACGGCATCCGGGTATCTTTGAAGACCTGTTTGACCGGCCCGCGTTCGACAATGCGCCCGGCGTACATCACCTGAATGGTATCCGCCAACCCGGCCACGATGCCCAGGTCATGCGTAATCCAGATCATCGCCATGCCGATCTCATCCCGCAGTCGCCGCACCAGATCGAGGATTTGAGCCTGAATCGTCACATCCAGCGCGGTAGTCGGTTCGTCGGCAATCAGCAGTTTGGGGTTGCACGACAGCGCCATAGCGATCATCGCCCGCTGGCGCATCCCACCCGAAAATTGGTGTGGATAATCATTTAGGCGTTTGGCCGCGTCGTAGATACCCACCATCGTCAGCAGGTCGGCGGCACGTTCCTTCGCTTCCCGGTCACTCATTCCCATGTGCAGTTTGAGCGCCTCGGTGATTTGTGTGCCAATCGTCAGCACCGGATTGAGTGACGTCATCGGGTCTTGAAAGACCATCGCGATTTCCGCGCCGCGCACAGCCCGCATCTCTTCCTGAGACAATTTGAGCAAATCGCGGCCTCGGAAGAACACTTCACCATTTTCTACTTTGCCGGGTGGGGTAGGGATTAATCCCATAATCGAGAGTACGTGTACGCTTTTTCCGCTGCCACTCTCGCCTACCACACCCAGAGTTTCCCCCTCGTGGAGTTTGTAGGAGACGCCATTCACAGCATAGACCGTACCCTCTTGAGTGTAGAAGCGGGTAACCAGGTCTTTAATCTCCATCATGACAGGCTGAGACAAAGTGATATTCCTCCTGAGAAAATCTAAACCCTGTAATAAGGCAATATTAAGGTGGGTTAATTGTGCCCTATTCTACCTGAATTGCAAAAAGTCTCATAACCGAATAACGATTCGATTCTTTTGTTATACCTGCACAAAGCCCGAAGGTTCATCTTCTTAACTGCCATCAAACCTTCCGCGCGATAAACAGCCCCGCGTCCTTGTGGATGTGGAACGCGCCGGATTGCTGTATTGCTTGCGCGATAATTTGCCGCAGTTGGTTCACACGCTGCTCGTCCAGGTGTCGCCGGAGTACAGTGGACGACAGTAAATAATCAATGATGGGTTCAACTTCGGTTACTTCCAGGCTGTCCTCATACCGCAGCAGGGTCACATCGGGGAAATAAGCTGCCAGTTGTTCAGCACCGTTCTCCAGATTGAAGCCGTCTACGTGGAATTCGTGCTGAACATCCAGATCGCTAACGAAGTGCTGCATCAAGGTGTTCAACTCCGGCATGTGATTCATGCCGTTGGTGGCTGCGAAGAAATAACCGCCGTGTTTCAGGATGCGCTCGACTTCTGCCAACGCCTGCGGACGGTTGGGTACATGATACAGCATGTGGTTGGCGATCACCGCCTCAAATTGTGCTGTCTCGAACGGTGGAGATTGGATGTCCACCACCTTGAAGTCGAGGTGTAGCCCTTTGTCAGCCGTATTGCGTCGTGCTTCCTCGATCATCCCCGGCGAAAAGTCCGTCAGCGTCACCGACCACCCCGCCGGAACGCGGGTTGCATTCCGCTGCCACAGCCAGCCGGGGCCGCATCCGAACTCGACGATTTGTGCGTTCGGTGGAAGATTAGCTTCCAGCAGTTGGTCGAACATCCACTGCATCCAGCCGTGCGGATTGGTGCTGTAGCGGGCGTGCAGGCTGGCGCGTGCGCTCAGATTCCTGCCATCACCATATTGTTGGGTTTTCAGGGTGTCGGATTCGTTTGGGGAAGTCATAACAATCAATTCACAGCTTCAAAAGGGGGTGACGCTGGACTGCGC
Organism: uncultured Chloroflexia bacterium; assembly: GCA_963752305.1. Classification (GTDB taxonomy): domain Bacteria; phylum Chloroflexota; class Anaerolineae; order Aggregatilineales; family Phototrophicaceae; genus CFX2. The sequence continues at coordinate 2,789,240 of CAVVXQ010000009.1, read as the reverse complement.
CACCCACCACATCTTTAGGCGTTCGGGTTCATACTGCGCTCACGCCGGATCAGCCGCCTTCGCCAGTTGCGCTTTGTACCATGCAATCGTTTCCCGCAGGCCATCCTTGAACGACGTATGTGCCCGGAAGCCGAATTCGTTCTCGGCGCGGCTCACATCCAGTTGTCGGCGGGGTTGACCGTTCGGCTTGGTACTGTCCCAGCGGATAGTTCCCGTAAAGCCCACTTCTTCCGCGATCAATTCCGCCAGATTTCGGATGCTGATCTCCGACCCGCTGCCGATATTCACCGGATCGGGTGCGTTGTAATGGGCTGCCGCCAGCGCGATTCCCTCCGCCGCATCCGTCACGTACAGGAACTCGCGGGTGGGTGAACCGTCACCCCACAGGACAATTTCGTTTGTCCCCCCATCCTGCGCCTCGATCATCTTGCGAATTAAGTCTGGGATGACGTGTGCATTCTCAGGATGAAAATGATCGCCTGGGCCGTACAGATTGGTCGGCATCAGGTGGATGGCATTGTAACCATATTCGGTTCGGTAGGCTTGACTTTGCACCATCAGCATCTTTTTTGCCAGTCCATAGGATGCATTGGTTTCTTCCGGGTAGCCATTCCACAGGTCTTCTTCTTTGAAAGGTACAGGTGTGAACTTGGGATAACTGCAAATCGTACCGATGCCGACGAATTTGGGAATCTCCGCCAGTCGAGCATATTCCTGCACCATTGTCCCCATCATCAGGCTGTCGAAGAAGTAACTGCCGGGATGTTTCCGGTTCGCGCCAATTCCGCCAACCATCGCCGCCAGGTAAATCACCATCGTGGCAGCCGGATTTTCGTCATACAACCGGACGACGTCCGCTTCATGCCGCAGGTCATACTCGCTGCTGCGCGGCACAACAATTTCGCCTGCTCCCAACTGATGCAGATGGCTCACCAAATGCGTGCCCAGGAATCCGCCCCCGCCTGTCACAATAATGCGTTGGCTTCCCCAATCGAATGACTGGTACATATCCTACGTCCTCGTACCTCTCACTAAGAAACGCATTATAGCATCTGGGGGGAGGGGGGTAAACGATGATTATCGTACATGGGGTAAACACTTACGCTTTGTTGACACAAAATCATTAAACTTAAATCGGGGTTTACCACTCGTACCAGGTCGGTTCATTGGACGCGCTGGCTGTGATAAATACACACTCCGGCTGATGAAAAGGACTGTACTGTAATGGATAACTCAATGGACTTCTCCAATCTTTCTGAAATGCATCCCGATCTTTTGATTTACTTCATGAATGTGGGATCGGGATCAGATTTTTATCCCCTGGATCGCCCGATACGCACTGAACCCGTACCGCTACAATCTCAGTATATTGTGCATCCCAACATGCCCAAGCAACTGATTCATGGGATCGGATTTGAAATTATGTCCGACTCAATTGGTTCAGCTAATGTTGGACTTCCCGATGAGCCGCTGGGTGTCCCACATGATCTGGTTCCAGAGGAACGAACACAATTCTATGCCGCGATGTTGGAAGGGTTTCGTTACTGCCGACTAGCGGGTGGGCTTTTCTGGCGTGGACTCGATACAGAGCAGCGGCATCTGCGTCCTCGATGGCACGAACAACTTGATGAACTGCGCGAAATGATTACGGTGGCGGGTATTGAAGGGGTTTCATTTGAATATTGGTCGCCGCCGCCATTCTGGAAAGCCAATCGAGCATATATTGGCAACGCTGATCCAAATAATCGCTTGCGCTGTTTTGGAAAGGATTTTGCCGATGATCCGATTTATCACGGTGATGTTGGCGCTTTCCTCCAGGATTTTGCCGAGTCGTGCCGCCAGGACTTGCTCACGCTCCGCGCGGCTGGCATCCCGGTTGTCATGTGGAATATGCAGGCAGAACCATTCACTGGCGGGACATTTCCAACCTGCGTTTATGAGCCAGAAGACTATGCAATGGCGTTCAAAGTGGTTGCACCTGTGGTGCGCTCGTATGACCCCAACATTATGATTATTGCGGACACCGCCATGAGTTGGGACTTTCCCTACATTCGTCCGGTGCTGAACGATCCAGAGTATGTTGCGCTGGTGGATATGCTCGCCATTCATCTTATTGGCTTTGACGCTAAGAGCATTCGCCCTTCACCAGAGCCGAGCGGTAAACCCCGATTCACCAATGAGTTTGAATATCTACATGGTCCCACGTCACCCGCCCGCTGCCTCAACACTGTGGAAACCATTATGAACTGGTTTCAGCTTGCGGACGCCTCAACCTGGTTCTGGCTTCATGCGCTCAAACCCTACACCAACGAAGAAGCCAGCGGATATTCTTTGGGCTATTGGCGACCCAGTAACGATACGAACACCGCGCATTACCCGCCCGAATTAGAGCCGGGACACTGGATATGGAATAAATACAATTGGTATGCAGTGGGCAGTTTTGTAAAGCATATGCCCTGGGATTGCCGTTCCGTGACCGTAACCGAAGCGGATATTTCAGACAATGACCTACGTATTTGTGCCTTCAAACGTCCGGATGACAAGCTGACCATTGTCGTTGCGAATCGCAGTTTTGTTCCGCACACTTTTCGTATAGATACCGGACTCAAAAATCAGACATTTTTGGGCTACCGTTATACTCCCAAATCGGCTGGTCAGAATTGTCAGGGTGTACCGATTGGTGAGCTTCAAGGTCATATTATTGCACCGCTGGTTCCAGATATGGCTTGGGAGTTCTGGGAAGAAATTTGAGTGACCGTCCTATGACATTCGCTCCCGTTTGGTGATCGTCCCCAGCCCCAAAATACGCGATGATATGCGATTCCCTTAATCGTACACAATTCCTACGCTTGATTTACCCGCAGCTCACAACTCCGCGCTATACCCACAGGGATATTTACGGTATCGAAAGGATTCAGGATGAAATATCCAGGTTTTATGATTGGACGCTGGAGGATGGTATTTGTATTGATAGCGATTTTTGCCCTCAGCGCGGTCTTATCAGTCACCGTTTCAGCACAAGACACAGCCAGTCAATATACCGTCGGTGTGCAGCAAATCGCCGAAGGATTGACCTCGCCCGTGATGTTCGTCCCCGCCAATGATGGCAGCGGACGTATATTTATCGTTGACCAGATCGGTCAGATTCGCATCATTTCGTCTGATGGACAGTTGATGCCCGACCCCTTCCTGGATGTCAGCGATCAACTGGTTCAAATCCGCGATGGCTACGACGAACGTGGGTTGCTCGGTTTGGCGTTCCCATCCGATTATGTGAATAGTGGACTCTTCTATGTTTATTACGCCGCTCCCCTGCGGTCAGACGCCCCCTCGGATTGGGATCATACCAATGTGGTGGCCGAATATCACGTTTCCGCCGACGATCCCAATAAGGCCGATCCCTCCACACAGCGTCTTGTTTTCCAGATCGACCATCCCAGCTTTAACCACAACTCCGGTCATATCACCTTCGGCCCGGATGGTTATCTCTACATCCCGATGGGCGATGGTGGTGGTGGCAACGACGCCGGTTTGGGTCATACACCCGACCTCGGTAATGCCCAGGACACCAGCAATTTACATGGTGCGATCCTGCGTATTGATGTGAACGCCGACGGCTCTGGTAACGCCTACACCATCCCGTCGGACAACCCGTTCGTGGGGAATGATGCCGTTGCCAACGAGATTTATGCCTATGGTTTCCGCAACCCCTATGCCATTGCCTTCTCCCAGGACGGACAACTGTTCGCCGCCGATGCTGGACAAAATCACTACGAAGAGGTGGACATCGTACAGGCGGGTGGCAACTACGGTTGGCACATCAAGGAAGCCACCCACTGCTTTGACGCCGATAATCCCGATACCCCGCCCGATACCTGTGCCGATACTGGCGCGATGGGTGAGCCGCTCATCGACCCCGTAATCGAATATACGCATGATATTGGCAGCGTCATTGTCGGCGCGAACATCTACAACGGCAGCGCCATTCCTGATCTGGTCGGTCACTTGATCTTCGCCGACTACATGGCTACCGATGCCACCCTGAGCGGTGTCCTGCTGCAAGCACAGCCAGCCGATACGGGTCTGTGGAATTGGAGTGAAATCCAGGTCGCGGGTATGGACAACAACCGGATAGACCAGTACATTCTTGCGCTCGGTCAGGACAACGATGGTGAATTCTACGTTCTGACGACTGAAAATTCTGGCCCATCTGGTAACACAGGTAAGGTCTGGAAGATCGTTCCAGCCGACGCAATGGCGGAAATGACGCCAGATGCATCTGGTTAAGCGGCAGTTAAGTCCATAACAACAGGGACGGTGTAAGAACCGTCCCTCTGTTTGTCGTTTATAACGGGTTGTGTGTTATGGCGTCGTCACACTCACCGGCGCTGGCGCGACCAGCATATCCCCCATAATCCGTTCCATCGCCATCGTATGACAGCAGGTTCCCCGGCTGTGGAAGAAATCGCAGTTGCAGTGCCACGCGCCGCTATTGTAACCGAACTCGTGGGCGCTGTTGCTGCCCTCGAAGTTCGCTTCAAGAGTGTCTACACGGATACGATCTGTTTCTTCAGAATAATGTTTGGCTTTGTCCACGTCGCTGACCACATTCTGGCCGGGGGCATACGGCAGTGGATCGCGCTTGAGCATCGGACGGAATAATTTCTCTAACGTCATAATATGAGGGCAAATTCGATGTTGCTCGAAGCCAGGGCAGCTACACTGCCAGCCATGATCGTCCAGGTGGATCGTATAGCTGTTGTTGTCACCCTGGAATGCGACGTGGAGTGCTTTCAATGTGACCCGCTGGGGTTCTTCGGCGTAGCGACGAGCCTTCTCGATTTTGCCGATCATACCGTAGTCCATGCGCGTTTACTCCTTAAATGGTTGTTGGCCGAAAATAAAACACGCGGTTTGGCAACGACCAAAACCGCGTGTTCGGTGGGCAATTTGTATGGGATGTTGGCTTAAAATCTTCATCGTGAAGACTTACTCCTGATGTGCCAACGCTACTTCCGAGTTTAAGGCACTTTTAACCGTTTGTCAAACAATCTTGTCTTAACGCAGGCTGTTCTTAACAATCGCTCTCATCCTGTTAAAATACCGCGATTCACGCTACAGTTGAGGGGAAAGAAGTCACGAATCGAACATGACAAGTCTCGGCGGTCAGGCAGAAGGGAATGTAATAATGAGTACGCAGGAACATCGTGAGAAGGCTGGGCACGGCCCGGTCACAATCGCCATCGTCACCGTCAGCGACACCCGTACCCCGGATACCGACCAGAACCGTCACTACATCGAAAAACGGATGGACGAACTCGGCCACACGGTTGCCGCCTACCGCCTGATTAAAGATGAACCCGATCAGGTATCGGCGGTGCTGGAAGAACTGTCGTCCATGCCCGGTGTCCAACTCGTCCTGTTTAATGGTGGCACAGGGATCAGCCCCCGCGATACCACCTACGATGTCGTCAGCCGCTATCTGGAAAAGACCATGCCCGGTTTTGGCGAACTGTTCCGCATGTTCAGTTATCAGGAAGTCGGTGCAGCCGCCATGTTCAGCCGTGCCACCGCCGGGGTCTATCATGGGACGTTGATTTTCTCCATGCCCGGTAGTCCCAACGCTGTTCAGGTCGCGCTGGAAAAACTCATCATCCCGGAGATTAACCATCTCGCCTGGGAGGTCGCCCGCAAGGCCTGACCATCACATCGGCTTGCCCGGTGTCATCGGAATCATCGGTTTCGGTGGATTGGCGGCGCTGGTCACCAGATGCAGCAGTAAACCCGTCCCAAACGCCAGCGACAGGATACCGATATACCGTTTCCTGTACACGATCAAATCCTCGACTCCCTGCGACTGTACCACCGGAATCGACGCCGATGCCCGGTACGCCAGGAACATCAAAATCAGGGTCATCGCCGTTGCGAACGCCACCAGAATCGGCGCGGCATCCGTCAGTTTCATACGGATGAACGGTGTCAGTGGGATGAATCCGGCGAACAACCCCAGCAGCGCCGGGACAAGGATGCTGTGGCTCGGAACATTCCCGGTCAGGTTCATCAGCAGGCTGTCCCCGTTGCTCTCCAGGTACACGCCGATCAGCACGATCCCGATAATCCATCCCAGAATGTAACCGACTAGCGACATCCGGTTTTTATTGGTCAGCGCCAGCACCGTCGCCCCTGCCAGAATGATGAACGGGATGAGATAACCCAGGTTGCCGTTTTCAAATAACGGCTGGATGATGCCGATGATTCCCTGGACAATACTCTCGATGAACCGGATAATCCCGTCCACATCAACCCCCTCTTGTGCTGTGACCCTTATAATTATAGACCCACCGCCCCAAACCCCTTAGACCGAATTCCCGATTTGCGCCTTACAAAGTTGCTTGAGAACTCGGTTTTCGCTCCCCTCTCACTTGATAGGTCGAGATTGAGTTGAGCGCAGTGAGCCGCCCTTGCCATCTCAAACGGCTTCTTTGTACTCTGCACTTTGCACTTTTTACTGATTCTCCCCTCAAAAACGACACAAATGTGTACACATTTGTGTACCACAAACGCCAACTTTCGTGCTATGCTACGTTTGCCTGCTTCCCCTCCTTGCGAAGCGGCTGAGGGGTTAGGGTGGGCATGCACATCCTGCACAACCCGCACCTGTGCAATTGCAGAATTTGCCGTAGTTTGTGCAGATTGAGGGGAAATTTCAAAATGGGTGTGCAGAAATCGACGAAATTGACGAACCGGGTACATTGCCCTTCTGCCATATCCCCTATTGCGGCAGTACACCTTCCTTTCGCCATATCTGAGCGGCTTTATGGCACGATTTGAGGATATGTCTGCCAGCGCAGTAACCGAGCGGGGTTGTTTCCGCGCACCCCCCTGCTCGTGCAGTAACCTCCCGTGTTTACTGCCCGATCTTATCGGTAGATGTCAGGGTCAATGAACCGATCAATCGAGAAAATAGAGAATAATTTCCCGGTTCTCTCTTTCGTTTTTATCTCCTATTTTCTCGTTTCGTCAGCAGTGTGGCGCTGATGGATGTTCACTCGCTTATGGACATAAGGTGCAAAAACTGCCCCTGACTCCGCCGCCCATTTTGTCCTTTTGGCGTCCGTTACACCACTGGCTTTCGCCGCAGGAACAACAGGCTTGGCGCGGCGATTCCCGCCGCAATCGCCCCTAATGTCAGTCCGGTTTTCACGGCGTTGATGGCGGCAGACGCCACCGCTTCATTGGCAGTTGCTGGGTTGGCTGTCGTCATTTCCAGGATGGCGAGCATCGTTTGGTAGGCGAACACCCCCGGCACCAGTGTCACCGCCGCGCTGATGCCGAAGATCGTGACGGGTGCATGGGACTGTCGTGCCGCCAGGATGCCCAACCAGCCGATCATGGCTGCTCCAAACAGGGTCGCCAGTTCAAATTCGACTCCCGCTTGGATGAGCAGTGTCCGTCCGGCGTGACCCACTGCCCCACACACCGCGCACCATGCCAGGGTTCGCCTGGGTACGTTAAACAGGATGGCAAATCCAACCGCCGCCACTGCCGACCAGAACGCATCCTGCGCCAGCAGTCCAATCAGATCGAGACTGCTCATATACCGCTCACTCCGGTCAATCGCATCGCCAGCAGCAAACCCAGTGCGATACCCAGCGCGATCAGCAGGCCGGTCATACCCCTCGTAATGCCGATCACCAGATGGCCGCGAATCAGGTCATCGGCTGCGTTGATGAGCGCCGCCCCCGGCACGAGCAGCAGCACCGCCGCGCTCAGGGCAATTTGGGGTTTGTCGCTCAGGTTAAACAGGGTGGCTGTGCTGGCGACCACCCCGGCCACGAAGGCTGTCCCGGTGACGACCAGCAGCGAATTAAAATACTGTCGGTTGAGTTCCTGCCGTGTCCACATGGCTGCCGATGCTGCTATCGTCGTGACCAGGAACACCGGCCAGTCCCCGCCAAACAGGCGGCTGAACGCGCCGCAGGCCAGCCCGACCATCACCACCACCAGCCAGCGGTTGTACTGGCGCGGCAGTTCGTCGATGCGTTCCAGTTCTGCGCGGGTTTGGAAGCGATCCAGCTTCCCCTCCGTCACCTGTCGGCTCAGTTCGTTAACTTCTGCGATCACATCCATATTCACGCCGATAGCCACCACCCGCCGCAGTTTGGTGCGGAATTCCTCGCCGCTAACCGTTGTTGCCGCGATCACATTGGGGGAAACCAGAATGTCCAGCCAGTCTGCCCCTAATCCGGTTCCAATCCGGTGTACCGTTTCTTCAATCCGTGCCGACTCCGCCCCGTGTTGCAGCAGCATTTGTCCTGCCCACAGCGACAGATCAATCACGTCTCGCAGCGCCTCGCGTTCGAGCGGCGGCTTTTTACTGATCTGTTGCACCATCGACATCTCCTGGCCTCGATCAACCGGACTATCATAGTCCAACTTCGGCCGTTCAGGAAACAGGCGAATCATAAACAGGATGAAGGTCAATTTTTTGGGGGTATTTTCGGCTGGCGGGACTTTATGGGGTCTGTACTGATGGTGTTGGTGAGTTCAGTGTGAATACCGTGATTTCTGGTGGGCAGTTGATTCGAATCGGCACGATCACCGTGCCACACCCGAACTCCATACAACAGAAACAGGGCATGTCACCGGCAGTTCCCGCTCGATAACCCACCTATGATACTACAACGTGCCCAGTGTGGACATGGCGCTGCTGATGGCCGCGCCGAACAAAAGGGCGGACAGCAGACCGCCCACCAGCGATAACGCCAGCGAACCGATCACCAGCGACAAACAGCCTTTAGCCGCGCCGAAGTCATAAGCCGCACCGATGCGTCCGGCAGATTTGAAGAATACCACGATACTCGCCAGCGCCATCAACGGTACACACAACAGCCCGATCAGTCCCGCACCGACGGAGATCATGCCCATGACGATACACGACCAGATAAAGAATACCGGCATCATCAGTGAATAAAATGGCACAAGTTGGCTCATCATGTAGGGCATCGTCCCATGCCCCTTGAACACGCGCACGGCCAATTGGTGAATCAGGAAGGCCAGCACCAGCATAAAGACCGCGCTGACCAGCCCATCCACCACTGCCGGGATAATCAGTTGCACCCGCTCCTCCAGCCTGGAAAGTCGTCATCGCTGCGTTCAGCGAGTCGGGTATTTTGACCGTTTCTTCAGCATATTTATCCGGTGTGAGGGCGGCTTGATATTCAGCGGCGCGGGTAATGAGTTGGGAATAAACCAGGGGTGCGAAGAAGGTGATGATGGCCGCTACCACAGCATAGATGGTCAGGTCAAAGCCAACCGAATACCAGCCGATTTCGCGTGCTTTACTGGTATGTTCGTCCTTGCGTTTCTGAACCTTGTTCTTTTCCTGCTTCTTGACGAAATCTTCTCGTGCTTCGCCACTCGTGAGCAGCCTTATTGCCTGTTCGCCGTTGACATTAAACAGACTGCTCACCATGCTCATGAAGTATGAAATCTTGTCGCAGGTTTGGATTGGCTTCCAATGCCTTTGCCAGTGCTTTGGCTGCTTTGGCATTATCTTTAGCCACCACCATACTCATTGCTTCGGTCATATAGGCTTTGCTGCGCTCGATCTGCTTCTCCGGCACATACAAAGGCGTGTCCGGGTTGGCCGCCCGTTCAGCGGCTTTTTCGATTTGTTCTTTCAGGTGATTGAGTGCTTTCCCGGCCAACTCACGCAGTTTGGGGTCATCGTCACTCTTGGCAGCTTTTTCAAGCGGTGGAACACCTGTCATGTCCCGGCAGTCCGCCAGCGCAATAATTGCTTTGCGACGTTCTTTCGGGTCATTGTGGTTAATTTGTTTCAGAAGCCGAGCATCAACGGCCATGCAGTTTCATCCTTCATCACATCGCTCTTTACCTTATTCATTATCTCGAAGAACTGCCATTTGAAGTATGAAGATTGCCTTGTATTAATTAAAAATTCACGCTTGACCATCAGGGAATTGTTTATTTGAGTCTGTACACCGCCTCATGGGTATAAGATGCCCCTTGCGGCGATAGACGGCTGGAATACAGGATGAATTCACTGATGGAGATCAGTTCGGTAGCGAAGTCACCATTTCTGGCGAAGTATTGTCGCAGCGATTCAGGTGATGGTGGTGTCTTGAATCTAGCCAGGGTGATATGCGGCGAGAATGGGCGTTCCTCCACTGGTACGCCGATTGCTTGCAGAGTGGACTCCACCTTCTGTTGAAGTTCATTAAGCCCAGGCGGCGCTTTGACCCCCACCCACAGCACACGCGGATTGCCTTTCGGAGGGAACTGCCCCAGACCGTTCAGCCGTATATCAAGATGGGATGCTAAAATATCGTCCAATATCGACTTGATGGCCTCATACTGCTCATCGTCTCTCTCCCCGATGAACCGCAGTGTCAGGTGCATCTGGTCGCGTCCAACCCACCGCGCTCCCGATACGCCGGAACACAATTGAGCCAGTTGGTCTTTGACGGCATCCGGTAAATCAATGGCGACAAATAATCGGTGCATCCGGTCAGCCTCCGTTCAGCGATGTTGCCGGGAGATAGGTTCCAGCCGGTTCGCGCTGCCACCACGCGCCTGTCTCCGCCCTGGTTCCCCAATCGCTGAAGGTGTAGCGGTAGCTCATGGCGCGGATGTATTTGGGCGGTGCGTCCGGGAAGGGATTGTACTCCATCAATGCCAGTACATCCGGTGAACCTTGCAGCAGGCGTGTCACGAAATTCTCGAACCAGGGATTCTGTCGGGCACTGCCCAACGCCGCGAACCACATTTGCCAATCCAGACGTGGTTGAAGGGGTTCAATCCAGGGCGGTGGACGCTTCACGTCTCCGGGCTTGTAGAAAAACGAGTAAGCTTTCCAGTTTTCGCCATCGTTGCTGCCCTCCATCTCGATTTCCAGCCGCGAGGTGGTCATCACCGCGAACAATCCATAGCGGTTGACTAACCGGAATGGTGATGTAGTAATCAGCAGTTGTAGGGCAGGTGCAGGTATTCCTTCTAATCCACTGAATAGACCTATCACCTGCAAGCCACCCAGGAAAAAGAGTGGTACGGAGACGAGAGCGACAATCCATTCCCGCCAGCGTGGCAGTGACTTATCGGCTGTGGCGGCGTCCGTGAGTCGCTTTGGCAGCCAGCGTCGCAAGAAAGTATCATCCACCAGGGTCAGGCACAGCGCAATCGCCAGCCAGTTAAAAAAGGTGTAATTGCCGGTGAGTAAAATCAATACCTGTAGAAATATCAGTCCACCTGCCGCCATCAACCGAACCCGCCGTATCGGGACAAAAATCAGGAACGGGACAAATACCTCGATGATGAACATGACCGCCGCCGAAAGCTGGTGAAACCAGAGCGGGAGTTGGTGGGCATACCAGGCAATCGGTGTTGGCAGGGGTTGGGTGTAATAATGATACGTCAAGGCTGTCAGATTCGCCCAGGTTGCGTCACCACTGGCGAGTTTGGCAATCCCCGAACTGAACATCAGCCGGAACAGCAGAAACCGCAGCAGCCACAGGCCAGCCCGTGAGGGTTCAACCTGTTTCGAGAGACGCGGGATGATCTGAAACGGCGCGAACAGAATCGCCAGGACACCTACTTCCAGCAGCAGCCCGTCCCACTGGTAGCCCAAAAATATTTGTCCATCAATGGTCAGCGACAGGTAAAACAGCCAGCAAACGACCAGTGACGGGGCGGTCAATAGTCCCATGATGACCAGCAGCGCGGCGATCATTCCGCCGATGCACAACAGTTGCAGGAAAGCGTCACCGGGGTTCAACCACGACAGCGTTGGAAAATAGTGGTAAGCATTTGCTCCATAATTGCTGCGGGCTGCGTCCAGAAATTGGCTGACAGGCAGGATGCCGTTGCTGCCGATCAACCCATTCACCTGTCCGGCAAGGGAGGCGAATGCAATCAGGTAAATTAAGCCCAAAAAGCGGAGGAAAAGCCAGCGTGTCAGAATGTGGGAAGGAGGATCAGAGCGCGTGGAGGGTTGCGGGAGGCGCTCGTCGTTCATGATTTATCGCTCGTGTGGGGCACTAATCCAAATATCGACCATGTAAAAATTGGCTGTGCGTGCGCTGTGGGTGCTGTAACCGTAAGGCAGCCGGAACTGCGGCATCCCGTTCAGATTGCCGACAGGCGTGAGCGCCGTTCCGTTGGGTGCAATCACCTGGTCAACCACCTGGCAGTTATTGTTGGACTGGGCAGTTGGCAGAGCACATAATTGCATCCGTACCACCGTCGTGCTACCGGATTCGCCACCATCATAATAGACGATCAGATTTTCTACGGGGACGCGGGTACGTCCCCCTATGGAGATCAGACTGGTTCCGGCGGCGCTTCTGCCACTGGCCGGGTTGCCGAGTGTATATACAACCGGCTTGCACCACACGGCATTGCAAGCGGTGTTGAGTGTCACGCGGTTCACATCCGGCAGGGAGGCGAATTGTTCATCGGTCATGGTTGTTACCCGGTAGTCGATGAACACTTCAAAATTATCGCCCTGTACCAGTGTCATTCGTGAGAACTGCGTGAAACTTCGCGCCACAGGACTCAGGCTCGTGCCGACAGGGATAATACCGACCTGCTGAGTCCCGTAGCGGTTCAGGAATGCGACGGCCAGATCGGAATTGACTTGAATGCTTCCCGGTGCGGGGGCAGGTTGGATAGCCGCCCCCGTCCCGCCTGCACTGGTTGTAATGAGCGACGCCTGACCGTTCAGTAAGTTGCGCTCCGCGAATTCGCTGGCCTGGAGTTCCGCCAGTTTGCAGAAGTTAAAATCGTTGGTGTCCACATCCAGGCTGAACACGCCACCTCGTTCCAGCAGGTTGACTAAGGTCTGGATGCCCCGGTCACAACGCATCAGTGGGTCGTCGCCTGTCCACCCGACGGGGCGCACATTTGGCACATCTACCGTGTCTGCCAGCAGTTCCAGATCATGGCGGATGTCACGCGCAATCGTGACGGTTGGGCCGGGTACAGCCCCAAACCATCCATCAGGGCGGATGTTGGGGTCAATCAGGCGTCCGGCCAGCAGTTCCAGATCAAGCCGGATAAGAATAGGAAGTTGAATATCCGTGATGTCCAGGCTGCCGCTCCAACCCAATGGACGGTCTGCGCCAAGTTGTTGGATTGCCAGCAGTTCCAGATCAGTGCGGCTGTTAATGAGGATGGGAATGGCCGCCGGATCGAGGGTCACAACCGGAGAGGCGGGGGCGTCCGGGATGGGCGCGGCGTCTGCCGGGATGCCCACTGCGGTGGGCACGGGAACAGCGCCGTCTGGTACAACCACCTGGGGCGCTTCTTCCGTAGCTGCCGGTGGCGGTGGGGCATCCTGGGCAGTCATCATCGCCGGAATCAGGGCGAATAAAGCAACGGTCAATATTCCGTACATCAGTCGGCGCACGGCATCATCTCCTGCTAAAACACGTCGGACAAGGAGACATTTTACAGGAATGAGTGATTCCCATTTCTGTAAAATACCCTGGTTGCATTATACAGCAGGCATGGTTTTCGTGTGTGTAAACGAGTGTCTACTCGTCTTTGTCACCGGGCAGTGGTGGAATCGGGGGACGGCGCTTCGTATTCCGGCTGGAGAAAATTGGGATAGAGGCGACAAAGGATTTTTTCTCAGCGTCGGCGTTCCCGCCATTGGTGGCAGGAGCGGATTCCGGTGCGTTAGGCGGCATATGCATTGACTCGGTTGCATCCATCGACTGGGTATCGGCATGGCGCGGGCTAGGGTTGTAGGCCGCATGTTCCGGTGACAGCGATTGAACGTCGGTATGGGTCGCTTGACTGTCTTCTTCAGGCAAAGCGCTTGGCAAGTCCCCGCGCAGGGGAATAATACGCTGGCTGTCCGTGAAAATCTGCCTGTCAAACTCAGTCAATGGTAGTTGGCGGATTTGCGCGGCCAAAAGCTGCTTCAGGATTTCCACACCTTCGCCGCGCAGCTGCTTATAGGTGTCCCGTTGCAGGCTGCCCGCTTCCAGTTCATCCAGAATCAAATCCATCAGGCCGATCAATTCGGCCTCGGAGACAATTTTATCAAGCTGGCGCTGCACGATGAAGGGAACAGCATAACCCGCCAAACGCTGGATAACCGGGGTAGCCGCGCCCTGCATATAGATCACCATCGGCCATTTATCGTCGGTATAATGCGCGCTCAGGTAGGTATAGGATGGGAACAGCGCGCGGGATAGCAGTTGGTAGAGCTGTCCATACCCATTCACCCATGTTTGGATAGACTGGTTGATATTGCTTCCTACCGCTTGAAGCGAATAAGGGAAATCGCCCATAATGACCAGGACATTATAGTCGGCAAGCTGTCGTGCCCAGGTCGGAAGGCGTAGCGCCAGATCGCCCTCGCGCTTCCAGGTTTGTGTCAGTGGTGAGGCATACTGCTGCGCCAGCGTCCATAGAATTTGTTCGAGCCGTGTATCCATGATGGTTCTCAAAATATCTGGGTGAACGTTTCTGTAACATTGTACAGGAGAACCCGAAAATTATGAACTGCTAACCGTGATCTCAATCTGGTAATCTACCGCATTGCTCAGGCCGATCCAGTATGGTCGCACGAGTTCATAATCGCAGGTTCCCTCGGTCACAAACCGGAGTTGAATGGAAATGGTACGGGCAGCATCATCACGGTTATAAGCCACTACATCATGATGGGCGGTACAGCCTCGGCCATAACTCCATAACCCTGCCAGAACGCGGCCATTGCCGAAATCGAATGGGTAGCGTGTGACCCGGTGACGGCACAGTTGACTATTGTCGGCCAGATCGTAGAAGCCAATGTGGTCTTCGGAACTCCTCAGAATGTAAGTTTGTCCAGCAGCATCCAGTGCGGACTCGAAACAGAAGCCACTCATGACCCCATTTTCTTCTGTCCAGGGGTAAACCGACGTGGATTGGGCGGGTGGACTAGAGAGTGTTTGGGAAGCATCCGGGGGTATGGAGGACACTTCCATCAACTCGATACAGCCGCCGAGTAATATCATTAACAAGATTACGGAGATAACTGAAACCAGATGTTGCGAAACCGGGTTAAATGTGGCTAGAATCCAATTCCATATTTTTACAGAATTTTTCGTGAAACCTGTTATTATTAAGATGATTGAACTCGCTCTGGCAACTAAAGCATGGTAAGATGCACAGTAGTAATTCCCATTTATGGTCATAGGTCGAAGCAATATGCGTATTCTCATTATCTCCGATATTCACGCTAACTTAACAGCCTTTCAAACTGTCCTGGCAGATGCAAAAGGACAGTGGGAATACGTATGGTGTTTGGGCGATGTGGTTGGATATGGACCAGACCCCAATGAATGTGTCGAACTCCTCCGAACGCTGCCGCATCTTTGTTTGGCAGGTAATCATGATTGGGCGGCATTGGGTCGGCTCGATATTCGCACCTTTAACCCCGACGCTCGTAAAGCCGTGAATTGGACTCGTGAAACCCTGACCCCCGACAATATCAGCTATCTGGATGCCTTACCGACGACTTTCGTGATTGGCAATTATACGCTGGCACATGGCAGCCCGCGTGAACCCGTGTGGGAGTATATCTTAGAGCCACTGGTTGCCGCATTAAACTTCCCACATTTTGAAACCCCTTATTGTCTTGTCGGACACACGCACCAACCCGTGATTTATGAATTGACCAGTGAAGATGGCGAGACGGAGGCGGTGGCTCCGGTCTACCGTCAAATGCGCCAGTTGAATGGCCGTCGGCAGATCATCAACCCCGGCAGCGTCGGTCAGCCACGCGATGCTAACCCGGAAGCCGCTTATGCCATTCTCGATGTGGAATCCAATACCTGGGAACATCGTCGTATCCCATACGATATTCCAGCGGTTCAAAAGCGGATGCGGACTGCCGGGATGCCCGAACGCCTCATCACCCGTCTGGAACATGGATGGTAGCGCTTGATGGCTACCCCGGAAATGCCCGATACCTCAATCTCGAATGATCTGACCTCTACCTTACGGGAGCGGCACTATCTCACAGAGATTTATCGTCTGGGAGAGCGCGGCGTAACCAGTGAAGATGGCTTCATCAGCACGTCGGCGGTGGCTGATTTGTTGGATGTGAGCGCCCCGGCAGTCAACCGCATGGTCACAAAATTGAAAGAGAGCGGCCTGCTGGAACATGAACCCTATCAGGGTATCCGCCTGACTCCGAAAGGTGAGCGCGAAGCCCTCAAGGAACTGCGTCGTCATCGCATCGCCGAAGTATTTCTGGTACAGGTGATGGGTTTCGGCTGGCATGAGGTTCATGAGGAAGCAGACCGAATCGCTCAGGGACTCAGTGAAGTCCTGACGGAACGTATGGCGCAAATGGCCGGATACCCGACCCAATGCCCACATGGTGAACCTATTCCATCCCCCGAAGGCGAACTGCCCAAGCTGGACGATGTGCTGCTGTCCGAGGTTGACGGTGGGGAAGACCTGGTGATTACGCGGGTGCGAACCCGCGAGGCAGACCGCCTTGAATATTTGGCCGCGTTGGGGTTGGTTCCGGGAACACAATTACAACTCCTGCATAAAGCGCCGTTCAATGGTCCGTTCCAACTGAAAGTTGGCAGCGAGTACCGCATTATCGGCCACAATTTGGCTGAACTCATTAAAGTCAAAAAAATCTAATCTCAAGGTAGCTAATGACCGATCAACAGAATGTCGGCATCCTGCACCCCGGTGAAATGGGTGTGTCGGTGGCTGCAACCATTCAGAATACCGGGCATACAGTCTTTTGGACATCCGAGGGACGCAGCCCACGAACACGCGAACGTGCCGAGAAGGTCGGGCTTCAGGATGCGGGTTCTCTGAAGACGCTGTGTGAACAGTGTGCAGTAATCGTCAGTGTGTGCCCGCCGGATTCAGCCGAAGACCTGGCAAACCGTATTCTATCGGGTGCTTTTAGAGGGCTGTATATCGACGCGAATGCGATTTCGCCCGGACGGGTGGATCGGATCGGTCAGGCAATGTCCGAGGCTGGAGTCACATTTGTGGATGGTGGCATCATCGGCGGACCCGCCTGGAAACCGGGTACGACCTGGCTTTATCTGTCCGGCGGCGCGGCGGAAGAAGCGGCGGCTTATTTCTCGGCTGGCCCACTGGAAACTGAAGTCGTCGGTGACGCCGTTGGCAAGGCATCTGCCCTCAAGATGTGCTTTTCGGCCTATTCGAAGGGGACAACCGCTTTGTTGAGTGCTGTACTGGCTACGGCGGAGGCGCTGAACGTGCGCGCTGAGTTAGAACAACAGTGGTCACAAAACGGCTCGGATTTCGCCGAAGAAGCGGCCCGAAGGGTCAGACAAGTTACGGCAAAAGCATGGCGTTTCGCGGGCGAAATGGAAGAAATCGCCGCGACCTTTGGAGAAGCTGGTCTCAGCGAAGGGTTTCATACAGCCGCAGCCGATACGTACCGTCGCATGGCTGGCTTCAAAGATGCTCCCTTGACCCCTCTGCTGGAGGATGTTCTCAAGGCTTTACTGGATGGAATGCAGTAGAAACTTACCATGAACACGGGTTAGTTTTCAGCCTCTGGTGTAGAGGTTTCGAGGCTTTCTTTGGTGACGATTTCTCCGGGTGGAACCTGGATAAACTCAGCAATGGTTGCCCCGGCTAACAACTTGACGGCTGAATTGAGCAGGGCATTTGCGTTTTCGACGCGCGAGGATTGTACTGACCCACGTATGAAGTAACCCTGGCGGATATACTGCTGCGCTAAGGCTTCGGCGTCAATGCTGGAAATAAAAACCTTATCGGGTGATATGCCCGCTTCTTCCATCGCTTCAATTGCCCCAAATGAGCCTGCATCGTTGATGCTGACGATAACATCAAACTGGACACCATCCTTGATGAGTTCACTAATCGAGGCTTTGCCGAATTCGCGGGTAGCCCCTTTATAGCGCCCTACAATGGTGGCGTTCGGCGCATACTCTAATACGCCATCTTCCAGCCCATTAGCGCGTTCGGTAATATCTTCCCGGTCTGGATAATCGAGAATAACGACTCTGGCTTTGCCGCCCATCTCGTCGGCAATCACTTTTCCGGCGAAGCGTCCGGGTTCCAGGCCGAGCAGGTAATTATCCCCGCCGACCAGGACACCACCATAACTGGGTATGCTGTCGGCAAAGAATACCAGCGGTAGACCGGCTGACTGCGCCGATGTCAATGTGCCCGCCAGGAGATTGGCATCCAGAGGACAGATGATAATTGCCCGCGCACCGTCCGCACGGGCGCGTTCGACCAGAGTGATTTGCTTATACGAGTTGTTTTCCCCATCATAAACATGGAAATTGAGTCCATACTGGTTGGCGAGGTCATTCATCTCGCGCGCCAACGCAGCGTGAAACTCGCTGTCCAGGTTACACGAGATGTAAGCGACAAATCCATTTTCACCCAAACGAGCCTGTGCGATGGCAATTTCGGCTGAGGTCGGGATGATGTCCGATGTTGGCGAACGTTTACCGGCTTCGACAGTTGCGCGTGGCAGTGGAGTAGATGTCCAGTCCGCAGCAGCCGAGGTTTGGGTTAATATGGATTCCATCGCCACAGCAGTTTCCGCCTGTGCGGTCTGGGTTACTATCAACGCATTGGCGGTGTTACTTTGTGCCAGCAAAAGCGCACCACCGACCAGTAAAACCATGATGAGAAGACCCGCTAACAGGTAATAAATTGATTTTTGCCGAACAGAGCGAACCGGGCGCGTTTCCGAACTAAAACGCGGTATCGGAGTGGCCGAAATACTGTCCGAGCTTGAGGAACGCCCCAGCGCAAAATCGAGCGCGCGAGAAAGCTCATCGGCGGTGTTGTAGCGTTGATCGCGGTCCTTGTCCAGTGAGCGCAGGACAACGGCCTCAACCTCCGGTGGCAGCTCAGGGTTAAACTCGCTGGGCGGCGTAGGTGACTTTTCCAGGTGTTGGTAAATAATGGATACCAGATCACTGCTGGTAGTGTCGAAGGGTAAACGTCCGGCGACCATACTGTACAGGATAACGCCCAGGCTGTAGATGTCGCTGCGGTGGTCGAGCGGATCACCACGTAGCTGTTCCGGCGACATATAAGCCGGTGTACCCACGATGGTTCCGCTCTTAGTGATTTCACCAGAGCTTTCGGTTAACTTCGCCAGTCCAAAGTCGGTTAAGTAGGCATTACCCGCATCGTCGAGCATGATATTGCTCGGCTTCAGGTCGCGGTGGATGATACCTTTGCTATGCGCGTAGGATAGTCCCTGAGCAATTTGCTTCAAGATGTCGGCGGTACGATCCAATGAAACACCTTCACGTCGAAGTAGTTCGCTCAACGAACCACCGCGCAGCCAGCGCATGGCAAGATAGGCCATTTCTTCATCAATGCCATAGGCATAAATTGGCAAAATATGGATGTGTTCTAGGCGGGCGATGACTTCTGCCTCGCGGGCGAAGCGCCGACGGAACTCCTCGTGTTGCCCCTGACCTTCATCCAGGCGGATGACTTTGAGTGCAACGTACCGATTGATGGAACCCTCAAAGGCCTTATACACGACTGCCATCGCGCCCTGGCCCAGACGTTCCTCAATTAAGAAATCATCTATCTTTTTACCGATCAGTGAGTTGAAAGGCATAGGTAGAGGTTTCCTGGTTAGCGTGCCCCAATAATTACCGTTTCTGCACAGACATAATTGCATAAGTATAGGCTATTCAGGTGTACAATGCTACTCATGAAGCGTGAAATATAACGAAAGTCACGGGTACTTATAACAGCGGCGATGTACTTGCTTTTCGTTGGGAAGTCGTAGCTTGCAGATAGGGTTGAATTTGCAGCCCGGTTGTATAATGATGGACATTCAACCGCGAGTATTTGGATTGTTGTAATCATGTCTATTCTGAAAATGAACCGGCTGTTCTGGTTAATCCTGGTTTTAGTGTTTATTCCGGCAGCAGGGACGATGGCGCAGGATGCCACGCCTGCCCCGGCGATTCCCTCATCCTATCAGATGACAGGTATCATCCACATCCCCCAGCATTGGAACAACTGTGGGCCAGCCAACCTGACAATGGCTTTGACCTATTTTGGCTTCGCAGCCGATCAAGACCCGGTAGCCGCATGGTTGAAACCCACGTCAGAGGATGGAAATGTGAGTCCCTGGCAGATGGTGGAATATGTCAACAAACAACTGGCAGGTTCGGTACGTGCCCTGACGCGCGTCGGCGGTGATTTGACGTTATTAAAGACGTTGATCGCCAACAACTTCCCGGTGATTATTGAGGCCGGATATGATCCCGAACCGGATCGACTGGGCTGGATGGGACATTACCTGCTGGTCATGGGTTATGATGACAGCACGCAAAACTTCCTCAGCCAGGACAGCTATTTAGGGCCGAATACCAAGTATACCTACGACCACATCGACCAATTCTGGCTTCAGTTCAACAACACATATATTGTGTTGTACAAGATGGATCGGGAACAGGAATTAACAAACCTGCTGGGTACAAATGCGGATGTGACCCAGAATGCTCTCAATGCGCTGGAAACGAACCGAGAACGTGCCCTGACTGATCCCAATAATGCATTTGTCTGGTTCAATCTGGGAACCAATTATGTTATTCTGGGCGATAAAGACCCGTCAGCCTATGAATACGCGGCCTCATTTTACGATCAGGCTCGCAGTATCGGTTTGCCCTGGCGCATGACGTGGTATCAGTTTGGGATATACGAAGCGTACAATGCGGTTGGGCGATACCAGGACGTGATTGATCTGGCGCGTGTGCAGCTTAATGAGAAGGGGACTTCGCAATATATCGAAGAAACCTATTATTACGGTGGTATCGCCAGAGAAGGTCTGGGTGAGTATGACCGGGCGCTAGGTAATTTCAACTATGCCCTGCAATTGAACCCTAATTTCACCCCGGCCAGGGATGCCATTGACCAACTCAATGCCCTGACGACCAGCAACGGATAACTTATCTGCCAGCATACCGGGGACACAAGAAATGGCGTCCCCGGTCTTTCACTCACTCAACGCGCCCACCATCTGACGAAAATTCATTTTGTAGTCCTGCGTGAAGTCAAATCGCGGACTGCGACGAATGGCATCGGGCGGGTCAACCGGCGCGAGTTGAGCGATAACGATGCGTTTTCCCTTTTGACGGAAAAATTTCCAGGCTGCCTCGACACCTTCGTCGGTAACACCTGCTTCGGACAGCACATAGACCATACGTGAACACTCGGTCAGGGCAGGATGGACACCGCCCGCCCAATGGACATCTGAATCACCTTCATGCAACCAGACAGCGATCCCCGCCTTTTGCAGATCGTCGGCGAGTTGTTCGGCCAGGGGAGCGTCGGCATCAGCGAAGTTGATATAGGCCGTGTCCTGCACCAGTTTGGCGCGTGTGTTACTGGCGACCTGTATGGCAGACGGGCGCGAGTCCTTTGCGTGGGCGCTGGTGCGTCCCATGCGGAAGACTGTTCCACCACAATCCGGACATTCGCCGCGTGTGGCGGGCATTCCCTTGCGCGTCCAAACTGCCTGGGGATTTTCCATTTCGACGGTTTCGCGGCAGCGAACACAATAGGCTTCAATCGGCTCGTCGTCTTCTGAATAATATAGATCGGTTTCTTCCTGGTTGTTCAACTATGTCTCCTCAACATCGTAAAGATATAAGTCCACAGTGATATAGTCGCTTCCACACCGCTCTATTATACGTTGAAGACTAACCAACCACGAACTGAATCGATTCTTCAAACAGTTCGATGTCCTGTTCGTACTCATCGGGGCTACTGCGCTCGATGGTTAACCATTCCTTCCATATGATCCCCGGCGCAACCTCGCAGGGCTTCATCTCCGGCTGAGTGTCAATCAAGTGCTGAACGCGGGATTTGGGGAGCTTGAGCATGACACCCGTATCACCAATGAAAGAGAAGATTTTCCCATTTACCTTGTAGGCGGCATGACCGAAGGCTTTACCCGACTTCACACCGGGCATACCGATTACCAGGCCGTCGATGACGGCTTTATGGGTAGGATTCTGATTGTGTTCGCTCATACGCTTGTCTCGGTGAGAACATATTGGACGGCTTCCGCAAAGACGCCATGATTGGCTTCAAAGTTATCGGTGAGGAGCACCCAATCTTTCCAGACACGTCCAGCCATCGGCTCAAAAGATTGTATGCCGGGGAATCCGACAAGTTCTTTTACTCGCTCCGGGCCAACTTTGGCGACAATGCCGGTGTCAAACAGGCCAACCGCCACTTGCCATTGACCTTGTAGGCGGGATAACCAAACATTTTGCCGGGAGTTGCACCCGGAACGCCCCTCAGCATGTCATTCAAAACCGTCTCGTGTTCCGGGTTGTATTTTCCCATTTCGGCCTCCCGAATATATGTTCTGAATAGATCATAATTACAAACACTTGTTCTGTCAATCCGGGCAAGCAAAAACGGGATGGTTCATTTTCCATCCCGTTAAAGAAGTGTTGTTATGATGACCGACGGTTAACTGCGGGGCAGGTTTAAAGCCGGGGGAAGACCGAAATGCGCCCGAATCGCATCCTCGATTTCGTCGGCTACGGCTGGATTTTCGCCCAGGAATATCTTGGCATTTTCACGTCCCTGGCCGAGCAGACCATCGTTGTAGCGGAAGAATGCTCCACGCTTGTCGATGATGCCCAGTTCGACACCCAGGTCAACAATTTCACCGTTCTTGCTGATGCCATTCTCGTAAAACATAATGTCAAATTCGCACTCGCGGAAGGGGGCGGCCACCTTGTTTTTGGTGACGCGGATGCGGGTGCGGTTGCCGATGTTCTGATCGCCTTTCTTCAGGCTTTGCAGGCGGCGGATGTCCAGCCGGACACTCGCCCAGAACTTGAGCGCGCGCCCACCACTGGTCGTTTCCGGCGAGCCAAACATAACACCGATTTTCTCTCGAAGCTGGTTAGTGAACAACACAACTACATTGGAGTGTTTGATCGAGCCTGACAGCTTGCGGAGCGCCTGACTCATCAGACGTGCCTGCAAACCCACATGCGAATCACCCATCTCGCCTTCGATTTCCGCGCGGGGAACCAGGGCGGCGACACTATCGACCACGATCACATCCAGCGCACCGGAACGCACCAGTGCCTCGGTGATTTCGAGCGCCTGTTCGCCGGTATCCGGCTGCGAGATGTAGAGGGTATCGACATTGACGCCCAGCCGTTCAGCATAGGATGGGTCAAGGGCATGTTCCATATCGACAAAGGCGCACACACCGCCGCGCTTCTGTGCCTCGGCGATTACATGCAGGCAGACAGTGGTTTTACCGGAACTTTCCGGGCCATAAATCTCGGTGATACGCCCACGCGGGATACCGCCGACACCCAGGCTAATGTCCAGGCCGAGCGAACCCGACGGGATGGTATCGACAGCCATGTGGCTGGCATCCCCCAGGCGCACAATCGTGCCATCACCATAGCGTTTGGTGAGGTCGGCCAGAGTGGCTTCCAGCGCCTTTGAACGACCAGCATCTTCGAGCGGGGTCGATCCGTTCTCATCAAGTGATTTTTCTTTTTTCTTCGCCATCGTCCTCTTGCTCTTTTTTTCGCTTGTCGGCCTGGGCGCGTCGTCACCGTCTACCGATTCTATATCATCCAATTCAGTGTAGTCTGTTTCTATCACTTTGACAATTTCCCTGTTATGATTTGGGCGATTGAGTGAAATCCTAGTTTAGCACGTTAGTTCTAACAATGCAATATGGGAAAAAGGCATTTTGCCGATGAAGATTTACACCAAAACAGGCGATGACGGGACAACCAGCCTGTTTTCCGGCGGGCGAGTATCCAAGACACATCTGCGGGTAGAAGCCTACGGTACGGTGGATGAATTGAACTCCGTGATTGGCGTCGCGCGATCCCTCAAGCCACACTCCACAACTGATGAATGGCTGGAGCGTATCCAACGGCAGTTGTTCCACCTCGGCGCAGACCTGGCGACACCGTTGGATGCTAAATCCGAGTGGGTGGTGCGGATGGACAGCGCAACTGTGGAACTGCTGGAAGCCGGAATTGATGAGCTGACCGCACAACTGCCTGACCTCAAGAATTTTATCCTACCGGGCGGCTCAGTTGCAGGCGCGCAGCTTCATGTGGCGCGAACGGTATGCCGGAGGGCGGAACGGGTGGTGGTGGCGCTGGCGGAACAAGAACCGATTGGCGACCCTGTTATGAATTACCTCAACCGTCTGTCGGACTTGCTGTTCACATTATCCCGGTGGGAGAATAGGCAGGCTGGCATCCCCGAAGATAAATGGTCACTGCGATAAATTCCCCTTCCATTCCCTCTGAAATGACGACTGGAGTATCCCCCGAAAAGTGGAAAGGAGAAAAAGGAGATAAAAACGAAAGAGAGAACCGGGAAATTATTCTCTGTTTTCTCGATTGAACGGTTCATTGACCCTTACATCCACCGATAAGATCGCGCAGTAAACATGGGAGGTTACTGCATCGGCAGGGGTGCGCGCGGAAACACCCTTGCGTGGGTTCTGCATTGGCAGACAACTCCTCAAATCGTGCCATAAAGCCGCTCAGATATGGCGAAAGGAGGTGTACTGCCGCAAAAACGGGAGGATATGGCAGCAGGGCAATGTACCCGGTTCGTCAATTTCGTCATTTTCTGCACACCGATTTTGAAATTTCCCCTCAATCTGCGCAAACTGCTGCACATTCTGCAACTGCACAGGTGCGGCGTGTGCAGATTGTGCAAACTGATGAACCGCCAAGTGCGTCAAGAAAGTCGGTCATCAAACCAGCATAGCACAAAAGTTCGCGGAATAGGTACACAAATGTGTACACATTTGTTTCGATTTTGAGGGGGAAAATGGGCAGTTTCCAGATTCCATTTGCCAGTTTCCAAAAAGAGAAGACTAAAAACATAACACGAAGGCTCAAAGTCACAAAGACACAAGGCGGAGAAAAGAATTGACGGATTGGATGCGAAAAGAGATGGGTTGAATCCGATATAGCCCTATGTGTTTAATTAGTATCGTCAATGCGATACCCCGGGAGGCAGGCGTATGGGGTACAGCGGCGTGTTTATTTGCATAAAGTCTGATGAATCCATCGACGAACTTGCGCAGTCGCTAGAGGAGATTTTGGATTTGTGCTTCGAGCCAAATTTAGAAGGGGAGCATGGTCACAAGTATAGTTTCTTCTCGCAAGACACGAAAATTGGTTAGAGAGTTGGATATAATCGATTCGTGAATGATCGAGACATGCTTTACGAGAATTATCAATACTGGCTATGTGTAAGGGCAATCCTAGCTGATAGAAACCAAATTCCTACTGCGTCTGAAAGTCATGCACATGAGATTTCTCACTTCTAAAGGAATATGGATACGGATTGATGATGACCAGCGATGTAGAGAGAAAACTCGATCAGGATGATCCCAATCCCAGTGACTGACCCAGCTTCACTCGAAATATTTTATGGGTACTCACTTTAGCGGGACGAGGGTTTGTACCTCGCCGTCATTCTCCACAACCCACCCTTCCAGACCATCGGGTGTGCGGATGCGCCACCAAGTATATCCCTCGGCATCAATCGGACCTTCCAACAACAGTAGATGGGTGTTGTCCTTGATGTAGACGATAATTTCGGATTGGCGGGTAGGTTCGACACGCAGGTTGAGGATTTCACCGTCGATGGTTTGTACCCTCACTTCATCGCCCACCTGGAAAATGGGTTCAGGAGGTGGCAGCGACGTGGGGGCGATGGTTGAGTCAAGCGGTTCGGGTATGGGCGCATAAACTGGTTCGGCCAACTGCGCCCAGGGCAAAAATGGACCCATCGGGACATCGGAATGTACCCAGGCGATTTCGAGCGAAGTCCCTTCGGATGAGTCGAAATATGACTGAAACTGGCGGGTATTTATTGACCAGACTGAGCGCCCCAGGTCAAGTGTGTCGTCACGGGTATTCACTTCAAATACGGCGGGGATTAACACCTCTGGCAAGTTAGTGTGTACGACCCAATGGGTGAGGTACAGGAAACCGTCGGGCGTGCCCAGCAGGTTGAAGGGGTGTAGGTTGGCGGGCAAATTCCATGTTCCGAGTTCACTACCGTCCCGTTCCAGCAAATGCCATTTCTGGTCGATGGTCTGCATCAAAATTCTTTCTCCACCCTGAACGAAGCGGAGATCAATGGGACGGGCATCCGGCGTTGCATAAAATGGGTAGCGCCCGTGAACAAGGGGATCGTAGACATGGATGGTGTTGGGCACGAGAATGTCGGTTTCGGCGTACATTTGGCCGGGAAAACGCACATCACCTACCGGCATAACAACCTCGCCGGTTGGCGCGAATCTGTCTCCAACCAGATCAGGAAAAATGATGTCAGCGGTGACATTCCCAGTGGCGGTATCCCAGACAAAGCTCTTTGGGTTTCCCTCGGTGTCCAACAGTTCCAGGGTGAAGGTGAGTTCATTGCCAACATACTGGCGGAGGAAGGGAGCGAGAAATGTCAGCGCCGCATGTGTGCCCATCGCGGTTAACATGGCGGGCTGTTCCTTCTCCAGGTGATAGATGATGTCGCCAGTAACGGGATTCAAAATCAGGATGTGCCATTCAATGCCGAGGGGTTCGAGATGGTAGAGTCCGTAGCCGAAAGCCAGCGCCGCACCAGAGTCACGGAACATCAGGCTGCCCGCATATTGTGATGTTATCCAGTAATCCCCAATGACCGGAAGTGTCATGGTGACTTGCCTATCCAGTGTGTCGTAAACACTCAGGAATGATTGATCGCGGGACAGGTGAGTGAGATAAGCAACCCAGTGACCATCAGGGGAGAACGCAATCCCCGGTTGCAGGGACTGGTTTTCGGGGATGGGCAAATCAATCTGGCGGAGGGCATGACCATCCGAGTCGATCTGAGTCAGGTGCGACCCGTAATGCAGCCATGCATCCCAGCGAACGTCATCGGCGCGGATAACAACCGGGGCGAGGGTGAACCAGATGCCAATCAGTAGTAGCAAGCGGCGGGACATAAGCGGATTTCCCGATGGTATCAGCCGGACGGTGAGGTCGGTTTTCGGGCATCAACGATGAGTGATACATAGCCAATTTCCCCGGCTTTATTCCGGTGGTCAATCATTAGTGACCGATAGATCGTACCATCGGCCACATTCCATTGATTGTAATGAAAGCGCCCATCCTCATCGCAATATTCCAATAAATCCACTTCAAAGCCAGCGGTCTCAAAAATCCGGGTGAAAAGATGGTAGTCATAGACGACCTTATGGTCGGATGCGGGATGATCCTTCGGCACCTCCCCGCGTGCAAAGCGCTGATATTCCTCGTCGGGGTAATTGCCATCTGGAACGGCACAGCGCAGGTAGCCGCCGGGTCTGAGAAATTCATAACAGTTTGCGGCAGCCGTCGCCGCCTGATCGAGTGTCAGATGTTCCCAAACATGCTCACACAAGAGCGCGTCCACCGCTCGATCCTTAAAACTGTTGACCCAATCACTGTGAATCAGCAAGTCCAGCTGCTCTCTCTGGGTGGGTATCCAACCGGGATAGGTTTGAGTCCCCGCACCGATGATGACTTTTAGCGGCTGATTTAAGGGAATTTGACTTATATCCAGCATGATATGATGTCCTGTATGTGTCTAGCCCGGAATCAGGGTTTGCAGGCGTGTGCCGTTATCGTTGACACTCTCGACCACCCAACCCTCGATACCCGCAGCCGTGCGGATACGCCACCATGTCAGTCCCCCAGCGTCGCGCGGACCTTCGAGCAGGGTCACTCGTTCACCATCCGACAGGCGGGCGATGACATCGTAATCTGTGCCAGGGCCGAGACGGACATTCAACTGGTCGCCCTCGGTGGTGTTGACCGTGGCAATGCCACCGACAGACAGGAAGCGTCCAAAGACGGGTGTGTCCTGGCCGATGTCCCCGGCGGAAACCGCGCCGGGTGTGAGCAGGGGCTGTCCGCCAGCAGGGGCGATCTGGGCAGTGACACCGGGCGCATAGACCGCATCCGCCAATTTCGCCCAAGCTGGATAAGCCTCCTGAGCGCGGATGGTGGTATCCCCCGCCCAGGCGATCACGGGAGTGGCATCGGCTGCGCTTGTCCAGATGGGGATACCGGCGTCCAGACCGTCACGAGTGTTCACATAGACCAGGGTGGTCGCACCGGGGCTGAAGGCATCGGTTGTATAGATAAAGCCATCGCCTACCCCTTCGAGCGTGTTGATCGAAACGGCAGCAGGTAGATTGCCGATCAATGTGCCATTACGGGCGACGACCAGCCAATGATAACGTTCCGCCGCGTCCACCGAATTGGTCAGCACAAGTTCACCGTTCTGGATGAAGTGTGGGCTGGACAGGGTGGAGTCCTGGGCATTGTAAAAGGGAAAGCGTGCTCCGGTCAGTGGCTCGTAGACATGCAGGGTGTTGGCCTGAAAGAAGGTAAAGGAGTCACTCTGGTTGGGCAGGCGTTCGTCCGGCAGGCTCATCACCAACTCGCCGGTTGGGGGGAAGGTGTCGCTATCCAGACTGGGAAACATCAGGTTTTTGGTCAGATTACCCGTGTCCAGATTCCAGGTGTAACTGTCATATTCGGCAGCGCCGTCCGCCCCGGCCTGCACCAGCGTAAAGGTCATGTCCCGCCCGATGAAACGGCGAGGAACTGGCGTGAGGCCAAAATTGCCGGGGATACCGAGGCCAGCAACCAGCGGCATGTCATAGCGCAGATTATCCGTTGAAACACCAAGTTGGATGTCGAAAATGATATTTGCCCAACCCCCACCATCGAGACTGAAGCCGAGTGCCAGGGCGGAGTTGGTTTCGTTGAAGATGGTTTCGTCGGCTACAAACTCGGTGCTGTCGGCAAATGTGAGCGGCAGAGAATAGGTGGAGGTAATCTGCTGACCGTTCACAATCACCAGCGCGCCCTGATAGGTGACACTGTTAAAGACCACGTAGGCGACGGGTGAACCGCCATGACCAACCGCGACTTTCTGCGGGTAGCTGTCGAAGCCGAGGGGCATGGGCAGGATAAAATCGTCCAATACTGCGCCACTGGAATCAACATGGGTCATGTCTCCGTCAGCAGGGTTGTATAACCAGGTTGTCCAATCGCTATTCTGGGCGTGAGCAGGAGGCAGGGATAGTGACCATAGAATCGAAAAAATAACCAGCAAAACCCGCTTCAACATGGTGGTAATCTCCTACAAGGTTCTCCATCCATTATAAAGAACTGCCGGGTTTTTGCCCGATGATAGACCAAAGTATGTATAGAGTTCGGTTAAAACCTGTAAAAATATCGCTACCATCTCTTGCGGCTGAATATGGATTGGCCGACAATAAAATCGTTGACTAATACTTCACTGGAGGATAACGTGATTTCAAAAGAGCGGACTGCGTTTATTCGATTTGCGCTTGTACTGATGCTTATTTTTCTGGTTTCGGGTATAGCGTTGGCGCAGGAAGCTACGCCAGAAACAACCACTACTGACACAAACCTGACCTACAGCGTCCCCGTGAATGGGGAAATCAGTAATGAACAATACACCCAGGCATGGACGCTGCAAACGGCGTCGGCTGATCGAATCAGTGTGCAGGTGGAACGTACAGGCGGTAATCTGATTCCAGCCATTGATATATTGGATGTTAATGGCCAATCGATCCAGTCCAGTTATGGGGCAGACCGCACCAGCGCGGCGGCGGAGATTGAGGATTATACCCTGCCCATCGGTGGCACATTCCAAGTTCAGGTGGGGCGTCTGGATGGCGATACTGGTCAGACCGAAGGAACCTATACCCTGACAGTTGTTCCATTGGGGACGGCTGAAGATAATCCGAACAATACGCTGGTGATCGGGCCAGTAGAATCGGACAGTCCGATTTCCGGTGAAGTCACCGCGTCCCACTGGTATCAACGCTACAGCTTCGCGGCGCAGGCGGGTGATGTGATTCTGGTCAATGCGAAGCGAACCAGCGGCACCTTGTTCCCTGAAGTTCAGGTGTTGGATGCCAACCAGACTCAGTTGCAAATCGGCTATACAGATTACACAGGCGACTTCGCCCAGATTGACCGACTGGAACTGTCCGGCGCGGGAACCTACACGGTTGTGGTCACACGGCAGAATGGCTATCGGGGGAATACTGTTGGGACGTATGATCTGACTGTATCGCTGATCGGCGCGGGAGAGAACAGCCCAATGCTAGCCCCGGCAGCCGGGAATGATGTGGTCTATGATACGCCGCTGCATGGCACGATTAATGCGCGTTGGTATGATGATTGGAAGCTGACCGCGCAGGCGGGCGATACCATCTCGCTGACGGTGACGAGTGATGCGGCGACGTCGGATGTGGAAGGGAACTTGCAGCCGGAAGTCATTCTGCTGGGCGGCAGCGGCCAGGAACTCCAACATGCCTATACAGACAATACGGGCGCAGCGGCGATGGTCAACCGCTACCATATGAGTGGGCCTGGTACGTATACCGTGCGTGTGAGCCGCTCCGGTGGTAAGACCGGACAGACCAGTGGGCCATATACTCTGATGGTCACTCTGAATGGTACGGGTGAGGGAAATCCGGCGCTGTCCGAACCCACTGGGGAAGTGGAAACCGGAACGGCTGTCCAGGGACAGATCACCGACGCAGCATGGCAGAATATCTGGGTGTACCAGGGTGAGGCGGGTGCATCTATCGACGTCATTGTTGACCGTACCGATGGCACGCTGGTCCCGATGGTTGAAATCCAGGACGCGAATGGGCAATCCCTGAACACCGCCTATTATGAACGCACACAGGATCGGGCGGTCATCAAGGGGTACACCCTTCCCGGAGCCGGACAGTACAAAATCCGGGTTTACAGGGACAGTGAGCAGGACGGTTACACGTCCGGCGGCTATACATTGCTGGTGCAGCCGCACTCGAATCAGTAAATCCCGTTTGGGATAAGTTGCGAAAACGATTAACATTAGAGGTCGGGGTGTTCAGTGGAGCGCCCCGACTTTCGTTTATAAAGTATCCAATGTGTCAACTATCGACATTTCCCTCGAAATTACGATCAACCTATAATGAACTTTAGAGAGATTATTGTCTGGTAGAACAACAGGACGTGATGCAAGGCAAAGTACTGACTAATTTTGATGAGGTCACTGAGGAGTGGCTAACGTCTGTTCTTATGGGCAGCGGTGCATTGACAGATGGCGCAGTAGCGGCGTTTGACATTGCTGGCGGCCGAGGCAACTGGTCGACTCATGCACATCTGGTGTTGCAGTACGCCGATGGTTCACAGGGGAATTTGCCACAACGGTTGTTTTTGAAGCTGGTGAATGCTGATGTGGATGACGAGTTCTTTGGCGATTCCGAAGTCCTTTATTACACCCGCGATTATGTGGATGTCAAAAATGCTCCGATCATCCGATGTTATGACGGAGTATTCTCGGCGGAAAAGCGGCGATACCATCTGCTGCTGGATGATCTGTCAGAATCCCATGTTGTAGCTACTAAGAAAGCGCCCACCCTGGGATATGGATTGGCGCTGGCAGAAGGGCTGGCAACTTTACACGCGCGATGGTGGGGGGCGGAGCGATTTGCACAAGCGGGAGCAACCATGCACGCTGCCGAACACATCCGGCGTTTTGTCGAGATTGCTGAACCGGGAGCGGAACACATCATCCAGCAATTCTCTGCGGAACTCAAACCGCACTGGCCGGATGCCATACAGAAGCTTTACGCAAAACACCCATCTGCCATGATCGAGCGAACCAGGAGCGATAATGGCTTTACTCTGATTCATGGCGATGTTGGCTCCGGTAATATCCTGGTTCCAAGAGAGGGGGATTCCCCAATCTACATCATTGACAGACAACCATTCGACTGGAGCCTAACAACGTGGTTAGGTGTTTATGATCTGGCGTATCTGATGGTGCTGGATTGGGATGTCGAAACCCGGAGGAATCTGGAAAACGCAGTCCTCCGACACTATTATGAGCGACTCATCCAAAATGGGATCAACGGCTATTCCTGGGAGCAACTGTATGATGATTATAGGTTGTCAGTAGGGATGGGCGTTTATATTGCAACGGAGTATTGCCGGAGTGGGATCAATGAGCGATGGGTTTCAACCTGGCTGCCTATGCTACAAAGATCGCTCACTGCGTGCGATGATCTGGAGTGCAGTAAACTGTGGGATGGCAACCGTTAGCTAACAATCTGCACTATCCTTTCTTCAGCATATCCTGGTTTGAATCAATAAACTGACTATGACTACGATTATCTTCGGCGGAACAGCCGCTTATCATCTGAAACTTGACGAATATGCTGAGGTAGGTGAACGGCGGATTCTGAAGACGCCTTATGGAATGTCCGCGCCCTTCGTGCAACTGACAGCAGGTGGCAAAACCGTCTGGTTCAGTTCACGGCATGGCGAGGATGGTTTGCAGCGTTCGGCGGCGTTTGTCAACCATCGCGCCAATATCTGGGCGGCGCGGATGCTGGGCGCGGAGGCGATTCTGTCGTGGAATGGCGTGGGGGCGATTGCGCCGGGGTTGAGCGTGGGTCAGGTGGTTGTGCCGGATGATCTGCTGGATAAAACACGGGCACGGGTGGCGACGTTTGGGGAAGGAGTCATTTCCACCCCCCAGCCACAGGAAAGTGGGACGACCAGCCCTTTTGACACTAACTTGCGACAACGATTGGTGGCCGCCTGTATAGAACTCAAGCTGCCCCACACGACACATGGCACATACGTGTGTACGGAAGGGCCACGATTGGAAACCGCTGCTGAAATTGCCCTATTCGGTTGGGGAGGGGCGGCGGTAGTGGGCATGACGTTATCGCCGGAAGTGTGGCTGGCGGCGGAGTTGGGGATTCCGTATGCGTCGATTTGCATCATCAGCAACATGGCAACCGGGCGCTGGCATGTGGATTCGCGGCGCGATTTTGGGGTAGGCGTGGCGGTCAAAGGCTTGCAGGTGACACTGGCGGCTAATCAGTCTATGTCGTGAGTCTTCAGAGCATCATTGTAAAGTCAGCCTGTTATAGGGAAGCGATGAGTTCTTCAACCCGCGCCATGCGCTGATCGTAGGTGTGGTGAGTGTAGACGTGCTTCTGGGCGCGGCGGGCGAGGGCTTCGCGC
Source organism: uncultured Chloroflexia bacterium (assembly GCA_963752305.1). Taxonomy (GTDB): domain Bacteria; phylum Chloroflexota; class Anaerolineae; order Aggregatilineales; family Phototrophicaceae; genus CFX2. Next base: position 2,756,094 of record CAVVXQ010000009.1, on the reverse strand, counting down.
TCGGTGTCATGGGTCAGGTAATGAGCGACTTTTTCCCGCAGGTCGTCAGTATCGTGGAAGGTGACGATGGTTTCGCCCTCGGTGAACCACTGGTGTACACCGGGGAGATCGTCAGCAATTTGCATAATGCCTACCCCAGCGGCCTCGAACAGGCGCATGTTGCCCCCATAGCGCATAAAGTCGCCGTGTATGTTGACGGTCAGCTTGGCGGCGGAAAAGACTTCGAGCATATCCTCACCGAGCGCATAACCGCGAAAGTTGCTTTTCAAGCTGGCAGGGACATCATGGACACTCCAGATGCCGAGGTCGAAATCGCGCAGGGCTTCGAGGGCGCGAACCCGTTGACTATAGAGATTGTCCGGGACGAGCGTGCCGACAAAAGCGATGTCGCAGGTGTAGGCGGCTCGCTCGGTATCCGTAAGCGCATAGGGATGATGAAAGTCGGGGTCACAGGCTGAAACGGGCAGACATTCCATGTGTTTCGCGCCGAGTTCGAGCCACTGTATTCCATGATAGTAGTCATTGACCAGCACCAAATCGTAGAGACGGGCAGCACGACGCTCGATGGGCAGGGAAAAGACCACCGGGGAAATGCCGGTTGAATAGACAATTTTGCAGCCGATTTCACGTTTGATGGCGGCCAGGGTGTCGGGATAGATGACCTTGTTGTCACCGACCATCCAGAGGACATCGGGCTTGAACGATTGTGCTTTTTCCAGCAGGCGGCGGTTGCGGAGACGAAAATCGGGATGGACTTCGGGCGGGAGCCGATGCGACAGAGCGGTCAGCACTTTGCCGGGAGTGATGGACTGGGTATGCCGCTGCGATTTCGGGCCACCAATCGTTGGGATGTTGCGATAGAACACATCGGTGACATGACCGCGTTTCCGCAGGGCTTTGTCCCACAAATGCTGTCCCATGCTGGGTGGGAACAGAGGAGGTTCTGCCCCAGGTGGGGCAGCGGCAACCGCCTTCGCCAATGCTTCGGGGTGATGCAGCGACGCGACATACAGGATACGCATAGACCGTTAACCGCCTGATCCCGCCAATGGAGAAGATTATGACATGGTTTCGCGCTGCGGGTTGCGGCGACGTCGACGCGGACGACGGCGTTTGCCCGTGTTATTTCCGTTTCCATTGGGTGCTGCGGATTGCTCACGCCCTTGCACTGGTCTGTCGTTCTGGTTGGTTGGTCGGCCATTACCATTGTTATGGACAGATTGTGAGGGCTGTGGACGGCTGCCTCGGCCACGTGGGTTTAGGTCAGTTGCGGGCGGCGGCGGGAGCGGCGCGGCATAGGGCTGATCGGTGACACGCGGCACATGCAACTGAATCAGGCGCTCAATGTCGCGCAGGTACTCACGTTCCTCAGTGTCACAGAACGAGATGGCAAAGCCAGATGCACCCGCACGGGCGGTTCGGCCAATACGATGCACATAGGTTTCTGAGATATTGGGCAGATCGTAGTTGATGACGTGGGTGATGTCCTCTACGTCGATACCCCGCGCGGCGATGTCTGTCGCCACCAGGACGCGAATTTTGCCGTCCTTAAAGTTCGCCAGGGCACGTTCGCGGGCGGTCTGCGACTTATTGCCATGAATGGCCTCGGCATGGACAAGGACGTGGCTCAACTGTTTGACCACCTTATTCGCGCCATGTTTGGTGCGGGTGAAGATCAGGGCGCGGCTGATGGATTTGTCGCGCAGGAGATGATTTCAACAGATCAGGTTTATCCTTCTTCTCGACAAAATAGACCGATTGCTCAATAGTTTCTACGGTAGAGGCAACCGGGGTCACTTCAACAAAAACCGGATTATACAGAATGTTGCTGGCTAAGTCCTGAATTTCGGGCGGCATAGTGGCCGAAAAGAAAAGGGTCTGACGTTTACGCGGGACGGCAGCAATGATACGGCGCACGTCATGGATGAAACCCATGTCCAGCATCCGGTCTGCTTCGTCCAGTACCAGCACCTCAATACGATCCAGTTTTATGTAACCCTGTCCCATCAGGTCGAGCAGACGTCCGGGTGTGGCAACCAGGATGTCGATACCGCGCCTAACTGCATCAACCTGTGGGCTTTGCCCAACACCGCCGAAGATCACGGCGGACCTCAGCCCGGTATGCCGACCATAAGCACGGAAACTATCGCCGATCTGGGAGGCCAGTTCACGGGTCGGAGCAAGTACCAGCACCCGGATCATCCGGTCATTGTGGGGAGCGGCAACAAGATGCTGCAAAATCGGCAAAGCAAAGGCGGCAGTTTTACCAGAACCCGTCTGGGCACAGCCCAGCAGGTCGCGCCCCTGAAGGACATGCGGAATAGCCTCGACCTGGATCGGTGTCGGCTCAGTATAACCTTCGGCGCGCACTGCACGCAGCAAAGGTTCAATCAATTTCAAATCATCAAAGCGCATTAGCGTGGATTCTCATTTAGGTAATCAGATGTGGGAAATCGGGTCAAAAAAGCGTGGATTTCACTCCCTCAGGATAGCAGAGTGCGGGGTGCAAGTCAATTGAGCGATATTTCACCAATTGAGTTTGACATCCCGATGCCAGTAGCGAAGGATACGCGAACCACCCGGCATGGCGGCGATCATGCGGTAGATCAGATCGAGATCGTCGGTAGCGAGTATCCCCAGAGGGAGAATAGCAGCAGCATACAGCAGCAAACCGAGCAGGCCACCGAGCAGCGGATGAATGCTTCCCAGAAGAATCATTACCACGCCGACTACCAAACCTAAAATTATCAGCCGAAAGATACGGGGTAGGAGCGTTTTTGACTCCCAACCCGCCGCGTGGAAACGCAGGAATAGGAATAACATCACCAATGTCTCGGCACAGACCGAGGATACTGCCGCACCGATCACACCCAGAGTTGGCAGGAGCAACCACAAGAGGGCGATGTTGAGTCCCAGGCCGAGGGCGCGTACCAGTAAGTAGATATGCTGACGATTTTGTACCAGATAGCCGTAAATCAGTGTGCCGGATACCATCGACACCAGGGCATACCAGATCAAAATCCGCAGCACATCGGCAGTTGGACGGAAATCCGCTCCAAACAGAGGGATAGCAATGTCGGCGGCAAAAATCGACACCGTGAGGGCGATGGGCAGGCTGACGAGAATGTTAAAAAAAGCCAGTTTCTCTACCAGAAAGCCAAACAAAGAATTACGACCATCCCCATAGGAACGGGACAGCAGAGGATAAACGGCAGTCATCACGGTGGTGTTCAGCAATTCTACTACACCGAAGATAATCAGGAAGGCGGCGGTGAGATAACCAGTTTCGGCATCTCCCAAAAGGCGGTTGGTGAGCAGTTTATCGGCCTGCTGGTAGGCCAAGCCGAGGAAGGCGGCCAGTGCCAACGGCGCACCGTTGAACAGCAGCGAACGGGCAATCGAACGATCTAACGGCCAAGCAGGGCGTGTGCCTCCCCGCAGTACGAGAATCCACAATATAGTGGAACGGCCAAGTCCGGCAAGAATTGTGCCAATGTATACACCGAACAGTCCATAACCGCTGATTAAGCCGATTCCGGCTAATGTTACGAGGGCGATAACATGTAGGATGGTTACTGTGGAGGTGGAGACCATGCGTTCCTGAGCTAACAACAGGTCGTTGCACATATTTCCCAGAATGTCGATGATGAGATTGATTCCAGCGAGGGCAACAAAGACCCGAACCGTCTCGCTATAACCCCCGACACCCGCCGCGAGGTTGACACCGATGTAGGCCATCGCCGCCAGAATGGTTTGCATGAACAACACAGATGTCAGGTATTTTCCGGCCTGTTTGGGATGTTGAGCAACATCGCGGATGAAGATAGGCCCCATGCCAAAATTGGGGATGGATGAGCCGATCATAATGAAGGCGGCCACCGCGCCGTAAATGCCATAGGCGGCAGGGCCGAGGCCGGGCACAAGCACCAACTGCCAGCCGAATTGTAATCCGCGACTGAGAATGCTGGCGGCAGCGATTGCCCCGGCATTGCGAGCAGCGCGGCGAGCTTCCGCCCCTGTAATAGATGAAGCAGCGGTTTCGATAGTCAAGACCCGGAAGAACCTATGGTGTACAAAATTGCCGACATGACATCATGTTACCATCCGAAATGGTACAATTCTATGCTGGGCGACAATAAAGATAGATAACCCATGTGTCGTTATTGAATGGATTGGATGGGTGATGAATTGTCTGCTGCTCAGGGTAGCAACACGACTGATGATGGTATTTACAGTCGGGATTGCAGTCATTTTCAGTCAACCCCACGATCATGTTGGGCTGCAAGCGTTATTTCTATCCCAGGATGGATGTGGTTCGTCATGCTGGTTAGGACTCCATTTCGGAAGTACGCCCAGCAGTGACGTAGCCACTGTTCTGCGCCCAAACACGCTCATCGACTCCGTTGAAACCCTATCCGCACAAATGTTACGAGTTCATTTCTCAGCCAGCGTTCCAGAGATTCAACAGGCGAGATTGTATTTGTGGGCAGAGGATGACACATTTGACGAAGCTATGCTGCTCGATCCAGACATCCAACCCAGCACTTTGATGCTGGTGCTGGGAGCACCGGATAGTGTGGTGCTGTATCGCACTCTACAACCACCGGGCGTCTCCATGTTTCTGCTCTATCCTGAATATCAGGTGATGGTACTCATGGGCATCGATCTGTGCTCGGCTATTGAGAGCTCGGCCTGGGAACATGCCCATATTTTTTCGATCAGCATCGGCGACTGGCAAGCCCGGTATCCATTCTATCCGTTACACTATGATGAGCGTCACATCCTGGACGGAAAACGTTGGGCGACTGAACTGCGCGCGTTGAGGACATGTGAGTGAAACGGTTGATCCTCCGGCTGGCACTAACGGGTGTTTTCCTGTTCTCTGTGATGATACTGGTTATTCACGGAAAACCTTATGATGACTCGGAACTACGGGGTTTGCTCACCCCGCCGAGGGGCTGTTCTTCTCCGTGTTTTATGGGCATCCAGCCAGGGGTGACAACCGTCGATGAGGCGCTTTCGAGGCTGCAAGCGAGTGCGTGGGTGGAAACCGTATATTATATTGGCGAAGGTTTATCTTCGCCGGATGTTCAGTGGGATTGGAATGGGACAGCGCCGGACGTTTTCAGTCAACCTGCAATCAGCTATGGCGGCGGGCTGGGTATTGAGCATGGGGTCGTTCAGTATATCGAGATTAAGACAGAGGTGGCATTAGGGGATGCATGGTTGTATTGGGGCGCACCGGAAAACTACACCTACTTGTTCACCACCGGAGGGCCGATTGGGCGACCTCCCCCGGCGAAACCGTTCGTCTATTTTTATTCAGAGATCACGCTGTTGTCGCCAGCGGTCTGCCCCTATTTACGCCATTTCCTGGAGTCCAAATCAACCTTTGTCATTGGCAATTCCAATGCATGGTTAATCCACTTCATACCTCGTGTCGTCAATAATAATGAACAGTCTGCCACCCAGTTCATAAAAAACGCGACGCGGGATTCCTGTCGAGCTTTATGATAAACCGATTGGTTCTGAAATTTTCTGTACTGAATGTCATGCTGTTTATGGGAGTGATACTTCTCATCCAGGCACGGCTCTACGATGACTCGGATTTGCGGCGGTTGCTCACCCCACCGGATGGGTGTTCAGCGCCGTGTTTTCTGGGGATACAGCCGGGGATTACAACCCTGGAAGAAGCCATGACCGTCCTTAAATTGCATGATTGGGTTGGGGAGGTTGATCCTTTGGACCCGCCTTATGTTTCGTGGTCGTGGAGTGGGCGACAACCCGGTATTGTACCGGGGACTTCAAAAGGTATTCTATCGTTTAGCCTTGATCGCCAGCAGGTTGTGGCTATTGCCGTTCAGACCTCGCTGCCTGTGGCGGCTATGTACTTATTTGGCGGCGGACCGATCATTGAAAATTCCAAGAGTCTCAAGCGGGGTCAGGTATACGCCACCGTTATATATCCTGAATATTCGATTATGACATTTACCACTATAGCCTGTCCGGCCACAGCCCGGTTATTCTGGGAGTCTCCATTGGGAATCGAATTCTTCCAAATTGAGGATAACTTTCGCACTGGCAATGGTAAGTCACCCAGCATTGACCTATTCTGCTGAAGGAGCTTGTGGGGTTTGTGACGCGGTTCTGGGTTATACTAACTATCCCACTCTTGCTTGGTTTCGTCGTTGTAATGCTCTTTATCCATGCACAGCCTTACGATGACTCGAAACTGCGCGAATTCCTGACACCGCCGCAGGGCTGTTCTTCTTCGTGTTTTATGGGCATCCAACCGGGAGTGACGACAGTCGAAGAAGCAGTTGCTATACTCAAATCCCATGAATGGGTTGAGGAAGTCCATTCAGACAGAGCAAAAGCAAATGATTCTTATGTTGAATGGTCATGGAGTGGGTTGCAACCATCCATTACATCTATCTCCAATAATCCCTACCTGTTTGGACATAACGGAATAGTGACCAACATCAACATACCCCTTAGCCTCCCGATGGCCGAAATCTGGTGGTTATACGGGCAGCCCATCACTGAAAGCGCGTGCAAACCCTACTACTGTGTGGGAAAGTGGTACTTTTTCCTATATCCCCAAAAAGGATTTTCAATTACGACAACTGACCAGGATAACTGTATGATACCTTTAGATATATTGCTCGCAAAGGGTAACACTTTGCGTTTTCAGTCAGTTAAAACCATAAGGACGGAAGCGGATACAAACGATTATCAGGGTTTCCAGACGATCCCGTTCAGTTGGTTTAATCGACGGAAGACTTGTTAATAAGAGCGAGGGAAAGCCATTTACGGGGTGATGGATTTAATCCGACAGGACGGAAGTGCACTCGTCCGGTGGATGAGACAAACTCTTTAAGCATGACTCAATTCTTCTTCAGACTTACAGCAGCACTCTCTCTGCTGTGCATCGGTGTAATATTGGCGACTCTGCTGACTATTCGTGCGATACCATACGACAATTCGGAACTACGTGAATTCCTCACTCCGCCAGAGGGGTGTGCAGCGCCGTGTTTCATGGGTATTCAGCCGGGAGTGACAACCGTCAATGAGGCAGTGGCTATACTTAAGTCACATGAATGGGTTGGCAAGGTCGATGACCTTATCGTCGAAACTGAAAGACAGGTTGAATGGTCATGGAATGGTTCGCAACCGCCTTTGATGAATGAACAAAGTCGGCCCTATTTGTACGGGCTTGTGGGCGGGAAGGTGATTAGCATTCATCTCTTCGTTAGCAACACGATGGTCGAATTGTGGTGGCTGTATGGACAACCAATTACCCAGGGTTCATGTACGGAAAATTTATTTGGAACCTGCTATTTTTTCGCGTATCCCGAAAGTGGTATGTTGATTACGACTGATGCACAAGCTAGATGTGCGTCGCCCTTAAAAGCACTGCTGACGAGCGGCAATCATATCGAGTATCAGTCAGTCGAAGGTTTAAGAAGGTTTACAAACGATTTCCTGGGTTTTAGTCCCATGCCATTGAAGACTTTCAATAATCGGAAAAGTTGCTAATAAAAGCGAGGGAAAGCCATGTGCGGCATTTGCGGCATGATGGATTTGAATAGACAGGGACGTGCGGACAGTGGACTCGTCCGGCAGATGGCGGATGTGATTCGGCATCGTGGACCGGACGGCGACGGATTTTACGACTCGTCCGATGTGGCGCTGGGGATGCGGCGGTTGAGTATCATTGACGTGGCAGGCAGCGACCAACCCCTGTTCAATGAAGATCGCTCGATAGCGATGGTGTTCAACGGCGAAATTTACAACTACCGGGAACTGCGCGATCAACTGAAACGGCGCAATCACATCCTGAGTACCGAGGGCGACGGCGAAACTATCATCCACCTGTATGAAGAATACGGGCTGAACCTGTTTGCCCAACTGCGGGGCATGTACGGGTTCGCACTGTGGGACAGCAAAGCGGAACGGCTGGTGCTGGCGGTGGATCATATTGGCATGAAGCCCCTATATGTACACGAGCGCGACGGTAAGCTGCTGTTCGCCAGTGAGGCGAAGGCGCTGTTTGCCGACCCCTCCACACCGCGCCGCCTGAATCTGGATGTGCTGGACACCTACATGAGCTTCGGCTACATGATCGACGCGGAAACGCTGTTCGAGGGTGTGCGCCGCCTGCCTGCGGGTCATGCTTATGTAGTCGAGCGGGGTAAAGACCCCTATCTACATCAACATTGGGAATTCCCGAAGCCGAGCCAGGATGGACGTCAACAGGCAGAAGGGGTCGTGATTTCCGAAGCCCGTGACCTGCTGGCGGAGTCGGTTCATCTGCATCTGCGAAGCGATGTGCCACTTGGTTTGTTCCTGAGCGGGGGTATTGACTCGGCGGCGGTGCTGGGGTTGATGGCAGGCGAGGCGGGCGGGCGCATTAAAACCTACACTGTCGGCTATGATGTAGATACGCCGTACAATGAACTGCTGTACTCAAGACGAATCGCGGAACACTTCCAGACCGATCACCACGAGCGCGTCATCACGGCTACGGATTGGTGGGCGGGGCTGGAAAAGTCGATTTATTACCACGATGAACCGATAGCCAATTCGTCGGCTATTCCTCTGCTGTTATTGGCGGAGGAAACGGCCAAACAGGTAAAGGTAGTGCTGACCGGATTGGGTGGGGACGAGTTGTTCGGCGGGTACTATACGCATAACACCATCCCACAGATGCTGCAACGGGGACAGCGTTGGGGGCGGATGCTGTCGCCATTCAGCGATACATTGGGCGCACTGGAAAAATCCTATCCCCGGATGAAACGCTACCCGGTGATTGGGGCGCTGCCGATTTATTTACCCCGTCTGCGGCAGGCGTCACTGCCCCCGGATGAGGCGATTCTGCGGGCGCAGACCTTCGATGGTATGGCCTTCACGGACAGTCTGCGCGAGTCGCTGTATGGGGATAACCTGATTGCCGCATGGAAGCAGGCCCAGCATAAGGAAAGAGCGTCGGCGAAGATTGTAGAACGAAGCTGGCGCGATGACCCATATAACACTGCTCAGGTATTGATCGCCAATACCTGGCTGGCGGGGAACGGCTGCCTGCACTTCGACAAGGTGACGATGGCTTCGTCATTGGAGGCGCGTGTGCCATTCTTCGACCCGGTATTGTTCAAATTCGCAGCCAACGTGCCACCGTCGATTCGAATGAAGGACAATAAATACGTGCTGCGGGAAGCCATGCGCCCGTATCTGCCAGATTTCGCATTGGAACGCCCGAAGCAGCATTTCAACTCACCTATTCTGGGATGGTTTGACCATGAACTGAGCGGGAATATCCGCGAGACGCTGCTGAATCCCAACGGCTATATTTATGACCTGTTCAAACGAGACGCCCTAGAACGGCTGTTGAAAGATCATCTGTGGGGGCGCACTGAGCAGGTGGAGGTGGTGTTCCGGCTGCTGACGCTGGAGATGTGGGCGGGGGAGTTCATCAAGCCGGTGACCGTGAGTCATTAGGAGTGACCATGCAGCATCGGCATTTATCAGCACCACGCAAACGTATTTTCGCTATTATTGCTCTGGCGCTGCTGGTCGGTGGATTGGTGGTCAGTGGTTTGTGGATGACGAATGCGTTCGGCTGGCGTGGCTATCGCCTGAGTGATGTGGAAGCCTTTATCGGGGCGGAACTGCCGGAGGGCGCGGAGGACGCTCAATTCCTAACGGAAGTTGAGAAGGCGCGGATCGTGTGGTTGCGGTTTCGTGTTTCCGCCGATGTTGATTTGAATGGATTCCTGAAATCGTCTGTTACCGGGTGAGGAATTAAAGGCGGGCTTTACGCCGTTCCCAAATCCGAATTACAAAGAGGCTGGAATCGAGTGGTGGACGCCGCAAACAGCACAAATATATTGGGGTTTACACGCCATTCGCAACAACAAGGTGTATGAGATTCTGGTTGATGCGACAGATGAACACAATCAATACCTCATTTATATGCGGGTGTATGAGATATGAGTTGTAACGGGTGAACAGGTGTTTGCCCGGTTCACCCAACCACGCCCATGTACGCAGCCCCAGGGGTTACTTGGCGGCGTTATCCATCTCGTTGCGGACAGTCTGATAGAGGATGTCGGCACGAAGCTGGCTGAGGGAATAACAGGGGCCACCCATACGTTCAGCCAGTTTGGTCGCCAAGCCCTGATCGAAGGCGACATGCTCCATGTTGATCGTCACAGTTTTGATGTTGTCGTACTTGAAGTTGTCGGCCAGACGGTGCGCCTCGTCCTGTGGCGAAGCATTGGACATGGACACATTACCCGCGCCATCGGTGAGCAAAATCATCAGAGGAACGATGTCCGGGTGGAGGGATTTCTCGCGCTTGATGGTTTCATAGGCCAGCAGCAGTCCCGCCGTAAGGGGTGTCTTGCCACCTACGGGGATGTTCGCCAGCGCCTTCTTCGCCAGTGTGACCGAGTTGGTGGGGGGCAGCACCATGCTGGCGCGGTCTTTCTGGAACACGATCAACCCCACACGATCCCGGCGCTGATAGGCATCGGTCAAGAGGGACATGATCGCGCCTTTGGTGGCCTGCATCCGCTCGGACACGGCCATGCTCCACGAGGCATCGACCACGAACAGGATGAGATTAGCGGTGCGGCGCACACGAACTTTGCGCTGTAGATCACTCTTGCGGAGGGCGTAGGCCATGCCAGTTTTGGCTAGCTGGTCGCCACGCTGCTTCTGGAAGGGAGCGGCGGCGCGCAAGGTGGCATCGAAGGCGATGTCGTCGGTTTTGTCTCCGGCGGGACGCGCCTGAACATAATGACCGCGTTTACGGTCTGTATGGGTGCGAGAACGGCGGCCTGTATGTTTGCGGGTCAGTTTATCCAGCGAAGTTTGCAGTTTGCGGGGGTTAAATTCTGTGCCGGACTCGACCTTCTTGCCGCCTTCCCACCAGTAGGCATCACGGTTGTCAAAGACGTTCTGCGGCGTGGGGTCGGTCTGACCGTAATCCGGCATTTCTTCCTGAGTATTAGTGGCTACGGATTGACTTTTTTTTTGACTGCCGTTTGCTCGTCACCCTCGCTCGGTTCAGTCATTTCATCGCCCTCGCCCCATTCGGAAGCGACCTGCTCCATCTGTTCTTCGAGAGCAGCCATGTTGATCTGCGCATCGGCAAATGGGCCGCGCTTGAGGCGATGGGGGATAGCGAGTTCAGCCGCCAGCAGAATGTCACTGTGGTTAATATAGGTTCGTCCCCCAAAAGCGGCATGCGCGCGGGCGGCCTTGAGGATCACCAGATCGGCGCGGTGGCCGTCGATGTGCAGCCCGCTGGTCAACGTAGCGATGGTATATAGATCGCGGCGGGTGTATTCCACAGTGTCCACAATCTGGCGGGCAGTAGCAATCTGGCTGGAGAGTTTTTCTTCCTCACCTGCCCAGGCGTGACGGAAAGCCTCCGGATCGGCCTCGTAGGCAATGTGGCGTTCGAGGATTTCCATACGCTCGGTGGCGTCAGCAATACCGTGTACTTCCACCGATAGGGCGAAACGGTCTAATAACTGTGGGCGCAGATCGCCTTCTTCCGGGTTCATCGTGCCGATCAGGATGAAACGGGCGGGATGCGAAAAGCTGATGCCCTCACGTTCGACCACATTGACACCCATCGCTGCCGAGTCCAGCAGCAGGTCAACCACATGGTCGTCCAGCAGATTGACTTCATCGACATACAGGATACCCCGATTGGCGTTCGCCAACACGCCGGGGTCGAAGTGTCGCTCACCCTTCTGGATGGCTTTTTCGATGTCGAGCGTGCCGACCACACGGTCTTCGGTGGCACTGACGGGCAGATCAACAAAGCGGATTTTACGGCTCTCGACCTTCAGTTCCTCGCCATTATCCTGACGTTCACGGGTTTCGTCTGACCATGTTTCCGGGTGGGCGGGATCATCACCAAACGGCGAACCGGCAATCACCTCAATTTCGGGCAGGAGAACGGCCAGGGCGCGGGCGGCGGTGGATTTGCCTGTGCCACGTTCGCCGCGAATCAGTACACCGCCGATGCGGGTGTCAATCGCGTTCAACACCAGGGCGCGTTTCATACGTTCCTGTCCAACAATTGCTGTGAATGGATATACCGCAGGTCTTTTGGTCATAGAGGATTTTCCGTCTACCCGAAGAAATGTACCGCTAGCATTATACTCTAGCTACCCGACAGGTCAACAGCCAGCCTGAACCATTTTTCACGAAAGTCCGCCTAATTCACCCAGCAGGTCTGCGCCGGAAAGTCCGGTATCCAAGGCCGTTTTGACCTGATTGAAAGTGGCGCGGAAATGCTTGACCTGTGCCCCGGACTCGAAGGTTGTATCGAGGTAGCCGGGATGGGCAGGAAGTTCAGACTGTGGCAGGGCGATGAGGACATTGTAAACGGCGATTATTCGCTCGGCCAAATCCTGCCCATTAGTGACATCAACGGCTGAGATGGTCAGGTAAAAGTCGGTGGTCATCGCGCCGAAACGCTGGGGGATGTTGGTGATCTGGTCGATACATTCTTCACCATAGGCTTCAGCGCGGATGGTTGTGTCAGTAATGTGGGCGGTGTCCAGAGCGGCTTGGGCTAAGGCGGTCACGTCGGGCAGGTCACGGCGCGCCCAACTGTAGGCACATTGGCTGACCGGGGCGGGGATAGGGGTGAAAGTGGCCGTTGCGGAAGTTGCTGTCTGTGCTAGAAGTACCGCTACTTCTGAGTTGGTTGCCATTATGGCTGAGGCTGTCATATACAATGATGGCTCGACCATTCCATCGAGGAGATCGCCAGTCTGTAGCAATACAACACATATTCCTGTGGCGAGAAGAAAAACCATCGCCAGGGCGAGGTAAATGAATGTACGGTTGGGTTTCATGCGGGTGAAAGCCTCCGAAGGGTTTTTGAGTTTACGATTCGATGGCAGGTGATGTTCAACTGTTCCAAGTTTACTCCTTTACCCCTATCCCCCCAGCTCCCTTTCCCCGTACACAGAGAAAGGGGGAGCAAGATGCGGGTCAGCAATCATGAAGGAAATTAGTACAGGTGCGACTCATGGCCTCACGGTGTGGAAACGGCGCTGGTTTGGGTGAGCGTCAGCGTGGTGGAAACGGCGCGGCTGGTGGCAGTTTGCATGGGGGCGACAAGTGCCTGATTGGTGAGATTGATGGCGGTGGAAGCGGTACTCAGGGCGTCGGCATATTTGCGATTGTTGTCGGCGATTATATCGGACAGCAGGAGCAAGAGGACGATCAGCACAAGCGCCGAATAGATGACCGCGCGGCGATTCTGGTTGTGCATGAGGTGTAAGCCTCCTAATCGGGTGAGTATACCGGAATGGTGTCCGATATAGGAGCCGGCGGATTCTCAAACTTCTCATCGGCGATACCTCGATTTGAGGGAGGAATGATAGATATGATGACACTGATAATACCGAGAAACGGGAATTTTTTATCAATATTCTCAAAAAGAGTCCGGTAAGCTCGGCTGGATAGCGGACAGAGGGGGTGGTTTCCTGGAAAACCGGGTGGATGTCGGAAAATAGGGCGAAACATACAGTCCATAGTAAAAGACAAAACGATTAACAGCGTCTCACGAAGGCTCAAAGACACCGGGACTCAATGGGGTTTCGGCCAGAGTGATTCGCAAATTTCGTCGTTTTCTTCAATTTCATACATTCACTTTTTGAAATTGCCCGCTCGAACTGTGCAACCCAGACTGCACATGGCGGGAATGAGCGAGGCAACCGCAGAACAGGCGCCAAAGGCACAGTGGGCAAAATTGTCCATATTATGTCGTAAGCTGAGGGGAAATGTCGTCAATTTCACAGTGTCCTTTGTGACTCTTACCCTCATTCGGAACATAGCCAACCGCCCAAATCCCAAGTCGCAGTATAGAGATAGTCTAGCACAAGTTGAGAACGAAAAGGTACACAAATGTGTACACATTTGTGTACCTTTTGAGGGGAAAAATCAGCAGAAAAGTGTTGTGTGAGGGATCAAAGACAAAAGCTATTACATAGCTGACCCTGATGGCAGAATTAATCCGAGGTCATGTTCATCAGGCCAAATTGAACTGGGCTGCATACTGCACTGCCCCCAATTTCCGGGCGACATTCTGCGAGGCAGTGTTCGCCCACCAGGTACTATAGAGCGGCAGCCTACCCATGCGACGAACCGCCGCTGCCCAACCGCGCACGGTTTCGGCAGCGTAACCCCGTTTCTGGTAGGCGTCCAGGGTATGGACTCCGGCTTCTGCTACGTGTGGCGTGATGCGGGCACTGAAGCAGGCCGATACCGCAACACCATCCTCCACAATCACAACAACCGGCGCACGCTCCTCCAGATTGCCGTAGGTATAGGGGAAATTGGCTTGCAGCAGGGTCATGTTCTCTGGCGTAATCGTCACCGCGTCCGTCGGTGAATCCAGTTCCGGCAGGTAGTAGGCTGGGCCAGCATGAGTGTTGGTGACTGGGGCATACCGTTCAAGCAGTTGTGTATACTTCGTCAGATCGGGCGGTTGGCTTAAATCCGTGAGAATGGGTTCAGCCGCCGCTAAACCATCGAGTTCGGCAGCGAGTTCGTCAGACAGATCGCAGCGGGTGCGCCAGATATTGCCGCTGAGAGAGCAGGACATAAAGAAGCGTGGAGTAGGCTGATCGGAGTCGGACACATTATTGCGCAGCAACCGATTGTGGGTGTCGTGTACGTACAAAGCGTCGGCCTGCATGTCGAGCAGTTCGAGGTCGGTAGGGTGCATGTTGTTGCCCACTCCTCATGGGAAAGATGAATATCAGAGGATTAGCCGTTCATTGCAGACTAATCCCCAAAAGCTGATAACAAGAAATATTATCAGGGCAGTTCGTTACCTGCCGCCAGATAGATTTCGTACCATTCCTCTCGCGACAGGGTAATGTCGGACGCCTTGCAGATGTCCTTCAATCGCTCCGGGTTAGTCGTGCCCGCAATCGGCTGCATCCGGGCGGGGTGGCGTAGAATCCAGGCGATGGCAATGGCGGTATTGGCGACCCCTTTGGCGGCTGCCAGTTTGTCGATGGTCTGGTTGAGTTCCGGGAATTTGTCGTTGTCCAGGAAAACTCCCTCAAAGAAGCCGTACTGGAATGGCGACCAGGGCTGGATGGTGATTTCTTTCAAGCGGCAGTAATCCAAAATGCCACCATCCCGATTGATGGAGCGATCAATTTCCATGTTCACATTAATCCCGGCGTCAATCATGCCGGTGTTGGTGATGCTGAGTTGAAGCTGGTTGAAGATAATTTTCTGCTTGACGAATTTGGTCAACAGCTCAATCTGCATCGGATTTTGGTTGCTGACGCCGAAATATTTAACCTTGCCACTATTTTCCAGGATGGTGAAGGCTTCCGCCACCTCCTCCGGTTCTACCAGGGCATCTGGCCGGTGCAGCAGGAGGACATCCAGGTAATCGGTTCGCAGCCGTTTCAAACTGCCATCAACCGCTTCCAAAATATGCTCTTTGGAAAAGTCGAAAGAGCCTTTGCGGATACCGACTTTGGTTTGCAGCATCATCGTATCGCGCACGGTGGGGTTCATGTCCATCGCTTCAGCAAATTTGGCTTCGGACTGTCCACCGCCATAGACATCGGCATGGTCAAAGAAGGTCACGCCTTCATCCAGGGCGGTATGGATCAAGTGTGAGATTTCCTGATTCGTCATCCCGGAGATTCGCATACAGCCCAGGGAAATTTCGGATACGTCGAGTTCAGTGTTGGGGATATGAATGCTCTTCATTACAAATACTCTCCTCGTTGGAATGGGTTCAGGTACGATTATACCCAGCGGGAAGCGAGTGGTCTTAATGGTCTACATCGTTCTCATATACAAAGGCGCTTCGTCAGACTTCATACAAGAAATGGTTCTATTTCCCCCTTGACCAGTGCATGTCCCTCGGCCAAGATAACCATAATGAAATTCCTATAGGCGGCCAGTGTGTTGGATGGCCGATGAAAGCAGAGTGTTAACGAGATGAAGATTGGTGTGTTGGCGCTGCAAGGCGCTTTCATTGAACATGAGAAAGTGCTGCGAGGGCTTGGCGTCGAATCCAGCGAGGTGCGGAAACCTGAAGATTTGCAGAAATTAGATGGTTTAATCATCCCCGGCGGCGAAAGTACCACGATTGGCAAACTGGCAGTAGAATACGGATTGATTGAACCGTTACGCCAATTCGCGCAGGAAAAACCGACGTGGGGAACGTGCGCGGGAATGATTTTTCTGGCGAAAGATATTGGGATTGATCGACAGCCGATTCTGGGGGTGATGGACATCAGTGTGAACCGGAATGCTTTTGGCCGACAGGTAGACAGCTTCGAGGAAGATTTGCAGGTGTCCCAATTGGGTGATGAACCGTTCCACGCGGTATTCATTCGCGCGCCGATTGTTACCCGTGTGGGCGAGGGGGTGAAAGTGCTGGCGGCGCTGGAGGATGCGCGCGTCGTGGCAGTCGAGTCCGGGCACATGCTGGCAACCGCTTTTCACCCGGAACTCACACCCGATAATCGTTTTCACCACTATTTCATCAAGATGGTGGACAAAAATTAGCTCTGGGAATACAGTGTAGAGGGTGGGATCAATGTTGGAAAGATAGGCGGAATAAAGTCATGGAATTTTAGGGGATTTTGCCGTTCACAATTGGCGATTACCTGCTAAAATATCGCCGCCAAACAGCTCATTAGCCTATCCGTACACGTGGGGTGCGAAAACTATGTACGAAGACCGATTGTTTCTAAACGAAAATGACCCCGATGAAGAAGAACTCATCGACGAGGAAGAGGCCGATTTCGATGATGAAGACCTCGAAGAAGTTGACCTCGAAGAAGAAGTGGTTGACGATTTCGAGGACGACGAATTCGTAGATGATGATGGATACGACATCTCTGAATTTGAAGATGATGATTATCTCTATGATGAAGACGAAGACTTCTTCGACGACGATGATGAAGATGATGATCTCATATATGAAGATGAAGATGATTATTAGTCGTCGTCGCTGATCGCTTCAGGCGGACACAATACACCCGCGCACTATAGCCCCTATTCCATTGTTCCTAGACATCTGCCTGGGTTTAGGCAGTTGTTAGTTTGTCTCACTAGATTGTAGAATACGGGAACCGTGTGTGATGGTAGTAGAGAGGTAGCAGGTTGTGAAATCCTCACGCTCACCAGTAGGAATGGTAACAAAAGCACTCTTGCAGTGGTGGTGGCTCATAGCCGTATCTGTTGCAATTGGAGCAGGGGTTGGGTATTTCATTCGTTCCAAACAACCGAATGTATACTGGGCACACGCCACCGTACTGTTCGACCAACGACTTGCGCAGGGTGGTCAGATCAGTAATGTCGCTAACATTCAGGAAGTGATGTCGGTCTACTCTGGGCTGGTGCGACGTGAAAAAATGTTATTGCCAGTTATTGATAAACTGCAACTTAACATGTCAGTCGACCAGTTAAATGAGCGGATGATTGTGCAACCTGTCAAAGACCTGCCGCTGTTAGAAATTTTGGTTTCGGATACTGATCCGTCGATTGCATCGAATATCTCTAATGCTATTGCACAGGAAATGATCGACCAAAGTCCAGCTGAACAATTGACGGCGGATCAGGAGTTTAAACGAGCACAACTAAGCGATTTACAGGCGCAGATTGAAACGGCGCAGAACGCTTACAACGATCTGATTGCCCAGGGATCTACATTAACCTCGGCTTTCGAAATTGCTCAAAATACTCAACAACAAAACAGTACCCTACAAACTGTGCGAGATTTACAGGCGCTATATGCTGACCTGAGTGCTGGTATTGATGACAAATCCGGGTTGTTGAGCATTTTTGAACCCGCTACAGCACAAACAGCGATTGCGGTTACTGGTTCGATGTTGAGCATCGTCCTGTCTGCGGCGGGCGGGCTTGTCCTCTCGATTTTGACGATTGTGGTGATTACCTACCTAGATGACCGATTGGATTATCAGGAGGGTATAGAAGGCATCGACGGCGTTCGTGTACTTGGTCCATTGGGGTTGATCCCGCGCAGCAAATTACCTCTGTATGTTGCCACAATGTCTGACTCCATTGAGAGCGAGGTTTTGCGGCAAATCCGCGCAAAACTGGTGTTGTTGAATGGGGGTACGCCGCCGAAAGTTTTAACTGTCACAAGTTATGATTCCGGGGACGGTAAAACCGTAACGGCAGCTAATCTCGCCCTGGTCGCAGCCCAGACAGGAATGCGAACGTTGTTGGTAGACGGTGATATTCGTAAAGGCGATGCACACGAAATTTTCGAACTTCCCAATGTGATGGGGTTGTCGGATATTTTGGCGAGCCGTGAGAATCCGGAAGTGCTGCTATCCCGTTCGGTGCTGGAAAGTGGTTATGATAACCTTTCTATATTAACTTCGGGGCGATCAACGGCAGACCCAGCATCGCTGGTTGGCAGTCCTCGTTTTGAGGCACTGGTACAACATCTACGAGATCAGTTCGAAATCGTCATCATGGACTCTGTGCCAACTATCGGCGGGCCAGATTCAGCCTTTGTGGCTGAGGTCAGCGACGGCGTAATCATTGTCATTCATGCCCAACGTACGACCCACAGAGCCTTGACACGTACCCTCCAGACTCTTCGTCAGGGGCGAGATGTTAACATTTACGGTATGGTTTTTAACCGTATTGCCCTGCAAATGACCCCATCTCATTATCAACCCTATTATCGCCGTACCATGTCGATTAACCCGGCGAAGCTCAGTAAGGAATTGCAGCAGGCCGAGCAAAAACATGGATTGTTTGCGTTTCGTCGTAACATTGCGAAAGCACCCAACGGCGAATTAATGTATTCCTTGTCGGCAGCATCAATACAACTTGGAATCAGTGAAAAGGTACTCGTTCACTGGGTTACTGCTGGTTATCTGCAAGCGGAGCGACACGGGTATCGTCGTTGGATTCGACAGAGCGAAATTGATCATCGGCTCGACCAACTACCGCGCTCACACATGCCGGTGAATGGAGAATTGGGTGCAGCTTTGGAGAACGATCAGGGTCAACCCAGCACGGTGACTGATGTACTCCGAACGCGACGAGATGCCTTGTTAGAATATGCGCGCGAAGCTCAGTCTGAAGAGAGTGATAGCTAGCTGGTGGTTGTGAGCTAAGTGTGAAGATTCCAATAATGGAATCGCGCTAAACATGGACAAATGGGGTGTATTTCTGGGCGGAATTGTATGTTTAATGTTTTGAGACGGGCAAGTTTTATTGGCAAGGCACGTTACTATTTTCTTGACCGTCACTACAATCGAGTAATACCGATTGTGTTAGTCGCTTTATGTATTGCAACCACGCTTTTTTCCACACTGATGTGGCGTGAGTTGACTACGCCATCGCTGCTGGTGGGCGCACTGCCTATCATCCTCATTGCCGGGTTTTTGCTGGTTGTCCTCATATATGTCTACATGGAGTGGATGGCGCTTGCCGTCGTTATGATGTCGACCCTCCTCAGTGCTGGAATTGGGACAGGAACCGGGACATCAATCAGCTTCACGTTAATTCTGCTTACACTTTGGCTGGGATTGTGGTTATTTAAGATGGTTGTTGTCGAGCGCAAGATTAGTCTGCGGCCATCTCCAGCAAATATTCCGGTTTTTCTGTTCGCTGGTATGGTGATTTTGTCATTCCTATGGAGCGGTTTCTTCGCTGAACCGAGTGCTGCTTATTTATTTAACGACAAACTGGCGGTACGGTTGATGACGGGCTTTGTCATCATTATCTCCATGTTGACCTTCCTGCTTTACGGAAATAATATTCGCTCGATTAAGCCCATTCGATACATTGTCTGGTATTTCATCATTATTGGGGCTGTATTTGCTATATTGCGCATTGTTTCCGGCAGCTCCCTGAACCCCCTCAACTGGAATGGTCAATTCCCAACCTGGGTTGCCATCCTGGCGCTTGGGCAGGCGTTATTCAATGACAGATTAAAAAGATGGCTGAGAATTGCCCTGTTTTTGATTCTGGGTAGTTGGATATATAGCACTTATTCACTGGGGCTGACCTGGTTGAGCGGGTGGGTGCCTCTAGCCATTGGATGCATGATCCTGGTGTTTTTGTATTCGCGCCCCATATTTTTCACTGTCCTGGTGGTTGGCGTATCGGCACTCCTGGTGAGCCAATCCTTCGTACAAAATACACTTCAGGCGGAAAACACCGAATCTGGTGAAACCCGATTGGACGCCTGGCAGCATGTGTTTGATGTTGTGGAACGACACCCACTATTCGGGGCTGGCCCTGCGGGCTATTACTTTTACTTCACTGTTACACTTGAAGGCTTTTTCCAACTGTCTCACAATAATTATGTCGATATTGTGGGGCAGACAGGTATCGTTGGATTTGCCCTGTGGCTGATTTTATGGGGATCCATCGGCTTAATGACATGGCGGACTTTTCGGATTGTCCCGCGCGAAAGGGGATTCCAGCACGCGCTGGCAAACACCCTGATGGCGAGTTTCATTTGTACCATCGTGACGATGATGTTTGGCGATTGGGTCACTCCGTTCCCCTATACACAAACACTTGCCGGTGTCGACTACACTATCTGGGCGTGGATATTACCCGGAATAACGCTGTCGCTTTATCATATCAACCGGCAGAAGCAGGATATTGGAATTCATAATCTGGATACCATATCGGCGAAATCTCCTTCAGGTCATTCAATTCCAGCTTATGCAGCATCTGCATCAGAATCGAACTGAAGATGCGAATGAGGCTTATGATAAAGAAGATCCACTATCTTCCAGTATTGATTATGCTTGGGTTGCTGCTGGCTTCTGGTACGGGATTAGCACTAAGCCAGAACACTGAAGCCGGGCAGTGGTCATCACCAAAGCTCTTAGGGCAGGGTTGGTGGCAAAGCATGATTCTTGACCGGGAAGGTCGACTGCATATTGGCTGGTATGCGGGGGAGCCGTCTATTCCTAACCAGGCTGTCCGGGACTCGCGTAATGACTACGATGTATTGATGTATGTTTCCCGAACGCTGGATGGCGAGTGGACAACCCCAAATGATGTCGAATATACCGGAACAGGTGGTTACACTGTTCGTAATGCACTGGCTGTTACCAGTGATGGAATGTTGCATGTTGTTTATAGAGCAAACACGAAACATCTTTTCACCAGTGCGTATGGTCCCACCGCCTCGGATGCTAGAATATGGTCCACTCCCATATTGGTTAACAGCTTCGGGTATTACGTCAACATGATCGCAGACCGAAATGATATTTTGCATCTAGCTTACAACGGGCAAATTGTTACGGCGGATACCCCGGACACTGAGGGCAATCTTGAGCGGTCTCTATGTGCGGGTTGTGGCGATATGATCTATATACGCTCCACCGATGGCGGCAAAAGTTGGTCTGCGCCCAAGACATTAGTCATTACACCCAATTCCGGCTCTGAAAAAATGGATTTTCTGGAGACAGCGAGTGGGCGGCTATATCTTTACTGGGATGAGGGTCTGGACTGGTATGCAGGACGTGGACAGGCTTTGGATGTGCGCATGGTCTACAGTGACGATGGTGGATTAAACTGGTCAGCCCCCATTATTCTGGACGGTGGACAGCCCAATCGATGGCATCCAATGCAAATCGCAATGACAGAAATTCGTGATGGAACGCTGATGGCGGTATGGCGATATAGCACCGACGAGGCGCGATCCGTCTACTATCAGACTTCAGAGGATCGTGGGCAAACGTGGACAGCCCCACAGCCGATACCTGACTTTGTGGCGCGATCAATCAATGACACTCCCCTGGACGATTATGAATTGGTGACCGATGAAACCGGGAGTGTACATTTATTTGCTGTGGGCTATCTTGGTGCGGCAAGCAGCAAGAACGCTGGACTATATCACCTTGTTTATCGGCAAGGACTCTGGCTAGCACCACAAAGATTATTTTATAACGCTGATATGCGTCCCGAATGGCCGAAGGCGGTACTTGGGCTGACTAATGATATTCATCTCACCTGGTTTACACGGGGACTCTCGGAAAATAGTCCAGTTGGGCAGGATACTGCTGCGGACGTGAAATTATTTTACAGCCATATGGAAGGTAACTTTCCACTATCGGCAACCCAAGCATTCAATTCAACACGTACTCCTCTTCCTTCACCTTCTCCCTTCCAGGTGCTGCGACCTACATTGACTCCGTTTCCGACTGCTCAGGTCGATAGTCGTGATGTTTTTGTTGCGACCAATGACCAGTATTCTTCGCTCACGCTGCTTGGTGGATTGGGTGCAGCCACCCTATTTTGTGCATTGGTACTCCTCATTGTGCGACTGCGGCGATAATTTTCGTACAGCCTGGAATCTCTCACAAACTCACCTCTTACATCCTGACTTGTACATGAGAGTTCCATTTTGGTCTTTGTCACAACCGCGAAAAGATGTGATAAAGAGGGATCCATAAAGACAAGAAGTGGCTATAATAATCAACTATTGAGGCCAAGATGTATGCCTCCTCTAGCTCGGTGTTACCCGAAAGGTTGGTGTAAGGCAATTTTGCTATCTTTTTTGTAGCGATTGTCTATACAGTCTGGTTATGAACCGAGGATATTAAATATGACTGTTGTTCCCACTACACCCAGTGTCAATAATGAACCGACCCCAGCAGCGGTGAAATCTTCCAATGTCACAACCAATCTGGGAACTGTTGGTGTGATTCTGGGTAGTGTTGCTTGTGGCGCGGTTGGACAGCTTATTCTGAAGGCGGGCATGAACAGCCTGGGACCCCTTCAGCCATCAATAGATACCTTTATACATATGGTGTCGAATCCCCTGTTGATTCTGGGCGTGGCTGTTTTCGGCATTAGCACACTGCTGTGGTTGCTGGCTTTGATGCGTGCCGATTTGAGTTTCGCCTATCCATTTTTAAGTTTGACTTATATCGCCGTACTCATCGGCGGGGCAGTGTTTTTCCAGGAACAGGTGACAGTAGCGCGCGTGATTGGATTTGCTGTCATTGTGCTGGGTGTCTGGACTGTTTCACGTAGTGAGCAGAAGAAGGGTACTTAATGCACATTGGGATTATCGGCGGCGGCTTGATGGGCATCGCCCTGGCCTACTTCCTGACAGAGGAGGGAGAACAAGTCACGCTATTGGAACAGGGGGCCGATTTTGGTGGTCTGAACAGTGAGATCCAGTTTGAGGATACCTTATCGGTGGCGCGTTATCAGCACGCGATTTTACCGACAGACCATCATGCACACCAACTATGCGATCAGCTTGGATTGAGCGGCGATCTTGTTTTCCACGATGTGCATACCGGGTTTGTTCACAACGGCGGCGTCTACCCGATGGCAAACATCCGGGATTTTTTGACTTTCCCCGTCCTCAGCATCCGTGATCGGGTGCGATTGGGCAGCACAATTTTGCGCGCCCGAACTCTGCGAAATTGGCGCACACTTGACCGTATTCCGGCTAAAGATTGGTTGATCCAGGTTGGCGGCGAAGACACCTTCGAGGAGATATGGCGGCCTTTGCTGGAGACCAAATTTGACGGTGTATACGACAATGTATCCGCCACCTACATCTGGGCATGGTTGAACCGTATGTCTGCTATCCGCCACATCCCGCAGCTTCAAGGGCGGGTGGGCTATCTGCGGCGGGGACACTACTCGCTGATTAAAGCACTGGCAGATCGTGTGAGGGCGCGTGGTGGCGACCTTCAGACACAGGTGAGAGTGCGCGAGATTCACGTCAGCAACGGACAATTACAGACTATCCGCACCCATACGGGGACAGCCGAATTTGACGTTTTGGTCGCGGCTATCGCTACGCCGACGTTCGCACGCTTAATCCCCGGCGCTGACAGGGACTATCTGGCGCTGCTCGATAAATCAAAGTATCTGGGACTCATTTGCCCGGTGATGGTTTTGAGCAAACCCCTGTCCAAATACTGGACACTTAACATCACTGACCCGAATATTCCCTTCTCGACGATCATTGAGACGCCACATCCAACGCACCCCAATTGCCATGTTGTGCATTTACCGCGTTATATCGCACCAGACAATGACTGGATGGGTGTACCGGACGAAGACATCCGGCAGGCGTGGATAAGCCACCTGAAGCCGATTTTCCCAGAATTTGATGAAAGCCATATTCTGCATTTTGCGGTCAGCCGTTCGCGCTATGTCGAACCCATCTATAACATCAAAATGCTGGATGATACACCGGCTATCGAAACGCCGTACAACGGGCTGTATCTCGCTAATACAGCGCAGGTGTATCCAGAGCTACCCACCAGCAAATCTGCCATTGCTCATGCCCGACGGGTTGCCGATATTGTCCGGCAGGGGCGATCAGCCCGAATGCAGGCAGTCAGTTAGGTCACACCAGGAATCACATCGAAATGCGTGTTTTGCTACTCACTCAGGTACTTCCGTATCCGCCAGATAGTGGCCCAAAGGTTAAGACCTATTACGTCCTCAAATATCTGGCTGAACATCATGATGTGACACTGGTATCTTTTGTCCGGGAGAGCGATAAGCCAGAGTATATTCAACACCTGGAGAGTCTGTGCGAACGGGTCGTAACGGTTCCCATTAACCGTTCGCCCATCCGTGATCTGCGTTTTCTGATGCAAAGCCTGTTCACCGGGCAGCCCTGGATGATGCTGCGGGATGAACGGCCAGAGATGCGAACCGCCTTACAAGCACTAGCCGCCCACAACCATTTTGATGTGGTTCATGCCGACCAGTTGAATATGGGGCAATACGCACTGCCATTCCGTGACAGTCGCAAAGTGCTTGATTTGCACAATGCCCTGTGGGTTCTGTACAAGCGATTGGCCGAGACACTGCCGTTCACCAAGCCCATGAAATATCTGCTGCTGCGGGATTGGCGGTTGTTGAAACGCTATGAAGGGGAACTGTGTCGCACTTTCGACGCGGTGACAGCAGTGAGCGAAGAAGACCGCCAATCGCTGATTCAGGCCGGGGGGCGCGATGACATCACCGTCATCCCGATTGCTATCGACACCGATGAACAGGCGCAAATTCCGCGCCAGCCGAAAGCGCCGCACATCGTTCATATCGGCACCATGTACTGGCCGCCCAATATTGATGGTATCAACTGGTTTCTGGATGAAATTTATCCACAAATCAAACAGCAAGTGCCGGATGTGTGCTGCACGTTGATCGGCGCACGGCCACCCGCCAGTATCGTCGAGCGAGCGCAGAGCGACCCCTCGCTGACGGTGACTGGATACGTTGATGATCCGCAGCCTTATCTGGCCGATTCGAGCATGATGGTCGTGCCACTGCGGGCAGGCGGAGGGATGCGCGTCAAAATTCTGAACGCGCTGTCACAGGGCATCCCAATGGTCAGTACGACGGTGGGCTGTGAGGGTATCGCAGTGACGAACTGTAAGGACATCCTGATCGCGGATGATCCACAGGCATTCGCAGATGCCAGTGTCCGGCTGCTGACAGATAGCGGCATTGAATGCTCAAATTACAGGGAACGGACGGCAGACAGCAGAAGAATTATATGATTACCGGCAGGCTTGCAGGCCATTGGACGCGATTTATCAGGTGAAAGTTGAGCGTAGGAACTGATGCGTATCCTGTTTGTGTCACCCTATATTCCATCGCTTATCCGCGTGCGCCCATACAATATTCTGCGCGCGCTGGTGGGGCGTGGACATCAGGTCACACTGATGGCGCTGCAACCGCCGGGTGACGAGGGTGAGGCGCTGGATGAACTCCGCCAATTATGTGAGGCAGTGATGGTTGTGCCGCACAGCAAGGGACAGACGCTTATCAACGCGGCACGGGCGCTGCCGAGCGATTTCCCGGTGCAGGCCGCATATTCTCGTTCAGCAGCATTTAACCAGCAGGCCAGCACACTGTTACAGAAGCAATCGTTTGATGTGGTTCATGTGGAACATCTACGTGGGGCGGTGCTGACGGATGTTTTGAAGGGGCTACCAATTGTCTACGACTCGGTGGACAGCATTTCGCTGCTGTTTGGTAAGGTGCTGCAAGATGCGCCGAGCCTGAAAAGCCGGATGATCGCCATGCTCGATCTGGGACGGACACAGCGGTTCGAGGGACAGTTGACAGACCGCTTCCAGCAGGTGACTGTCACCAGTGAGGCTGACCGGGGAGCGCTGATTGACTTAGGCAGTGACGGAGATCGCATCACCGTTGTGCCAAATGGTGTTGATATGACGTATTTTAAGCCGCAAGCGATGGAGCGCAATCCCCTGCGGCTGGTGTTTACGGGCAAGATGAGTTACCACGCCAATGTGGCCGCCGTCGAGGATTTGGTGAACAGCATTATGCCGATTGTGTGGGCAAGGCAGCCAGATGCCGATTTGTATATCGTCGGCAAAGACCCATCCCCCCAGGTACAAGCGTTGGGCGACATGCCGAATGTCACCGTAACCGGGTCTGTACCTGATTTGCGTCCATATCTGGCAGAAGCCGCCGCTGCGATCAGCACAGTTCGTTATGGCGTAGGTATCCAGAACAAGGTGCTGGAGGCGATGGCGATGGGCACGCCAGTGGTGTGTTCATCTCAAGCGAACACGGCACTCAAGACGGTCAACGGGCGGGATATTCTGGTCGGGGATAGCGCGGAATCAGTCGCCGAGCATATTTTGAGTTTGCTGGCTTCACCGGAGAAACGGGCGCAAGTCGGGCAAGCGGGACGACGTTACGTTGAACAGTACCACACCTGGGACAGTGCAGCCGCCACGCTGGAGTCACTCTACGCCGCAGCGATTGCCCAAAAACAACCTGTAGAGAAACAACAGCCCATCAGAGTGGGTGTCGTTTAGTTTTGTTGGGGAAAATACCTATTTATGGGAACGCAAGTGATTAATACGGGTTCAATGGGCAATAATGGAACCGCCCATCTCAGTCCTGGCAATATGCTGCGATCCATCCGGCGATCCAGCAGCAGCAAAATGCGGGCGGTGCGTATTAGCCTGTTGATTCTGGATGTGTTGATTATCGTCTTCTCGTTCTGGGCTACTTTCAACATCCGGTTCGTTTTGCCTACCGCCTCACTTTTCGACAGTCGGGCTGTGATTCAATCTCATTTCTATAGCGACGTGGTATATCTGTCGGTTCCATTATGGGTTCTCATTTTCATTGCCTTTCGGCTGTATGATCCGGCAAATCTGTTTGGCGGCTACCAGGAATACACCAGTGCATTTAACGCCTGTACCATCGGAATCATGCTGCTGATTATCGCTAGCTATCTCGATCCCACACTGATTGTTTCCCGTGCCTGGATTTTGATCGCATGGGGAATCGTCACTTTTCTCATCATCGTAGAGCGATTCGTTGCGAGAAGGGTCATTTATGCACTCCGGCGGCGAGGGCATTTTATGGCACCGACGTACATTGTCGGCGCGAACTCGGAAGGAATCGCCATTGCCGAGCAGCTCATGAGTTCCAGCCTGACGGGTGTGAATGTCATCGGCTTTCTGGACGATGAACTCAACATAGGCGAGGAAGTGTTGCCGGGTGTATTGGTTCATGGGAAAACAGATCAGGCCGAATATCTCGTGACTCGCTTTGGCATTGAGCGGCTCATTGTCGCAACCAGCGGTATCTAGGCGCGAAAGGATGCTTGAACTCTTTCAGCACTATATCAATTCGCAAACAGTATCGGTATGGCTGTCATCCGGGTTATACGAAATCCTGACGACGGGGGTACAGGTACAGGACGTGGGTTCTGTTCCGATGGTGAGTGTCAACCGGGTACGGCTGGCCGGGCCGAACATTGTCATGAAATTTGTCCTGGATTATCTGGGGGCAATCGCGGGCTTAGTGTTACTGTCGCCTGTGTTCCTGACCATCGCGGTTATCATGAAATTCACCGATCCCGGCCCAATTAGCTACCGCCGCCGTGTAGTTGGGGTAGGTGGTAAGGAGTTTGACGCCTTCAAGTTCCGAACAATGGTGGTGAACTCGCAGGAAGTGCTGGATGATCTGCTGGCGCGCGACCCGGAAGCACGGGCGGAGTGGGAACAGTTTTATAAATTGAAGAATGACCCGCGCATCACCCGGATGGGCAGTTTCCTGCGGAAAACCAGTATCGACGAGCTTCCCCAACTGATAAATGTGCTGCGTGGTGAGATGAGTCTGGTTGGGCCGCGCATGATTACGCTGGAAGAAGTCGAGCGCTATGGCAAATGGGGGTTAAATCTGCATACGGTCAAGCCAGGGATCACTGGCCTGTGGCAAGTCACCGGACGCAGCGAAATTACTTATGAGGAGCGGGTGCGGCTGGATATGCGCTATATCCGCAACTATTCGATCTGGCTGGATATTCAAATCCTGGTGCAGACTGTCCCAGCAGTCCTGATGAGCAAAGGGGCATATTAGGGGGTAACCGGGTGATGCGGAAAATTAGGGAAAAATTCCTATATGGCTTCAACAAACTGGGACTAAAATAGTGATAATGTAGGTATAAAGAACTTTAATCTTTATCAAACACACAGAAATCATATGTCGTGCTACATCCGGGGGACAGGGTGCGCCCGTAAGAGGATGTAGTGGCGAAGCAGAGGGCTGACCAGAGGCAGCCCTCTGTTATTTATAGGACTTCTCTCCACTAATCACAGACAGCCATCCGGCGACACTGACCCATTTCTATCCCCACAGCTTCACCTTAAAGGGCTATCGCCACAGGCAGCATTCTATGTACGGGTTTCTCACGTCATACTCATATCGAATAAGTATAATTGACCCGATTAACGCTTCAGAATATTACTGATAATCTGCCGATTTGTTCCCTCCGTAAAAAATCGTTCATGCATTACCCCGTAGGGCGAACACCGCTTGACAGCCGAATTTGTGTAAGCTATCGTAACGAGTTGAAAACGGGTTTATAGGTTAGGTATGCAGATCAAACGGGATTATAGTCAACCATTTTTCAGCACCCGCCGCCGTAAACGAGTGGGGGGGCGTTTCCTGTTCATTTACGGCCTCTTCATCGGCGGTTTGCTGATGTTTGTCTCCAGCCAATTTGGTCGCCTGCAACTGGTTGCGCTGGATGTAGTGGGTATGGCTCCCACCGCTACCCCGTTTGCCAGCACCTGGGCACAGCAAGGCTATGATCTGCTGGGCAAGGGTAAGTTGAATGAAGCTACCGCCGCCTTTGCAGAAGCTGTCCGGCTCCAACCGGATAATGTCAATTATCTGTATGAGTATGGCCGCCTGTTGATCGAGTTGGATCGGGATGCCGACCCGGCCAATGGGCGCGACCTGAGCGATGCCCAATTGGCCTCGCAGCTCGGTGATACGGCAATCAGGCTGGCTCCACAAGACCCGCGCGGTTATGCGCTGAAGGCAAAAGCATTGGTGTGGTCGGATGAACTCGTCTTCCGCGATTCCGATTGCGCTTCAGGGGATCGACATTGACCCGACTTTTGTGCCCCTGTATTCCGTCCTCGCCAGAGCCTACACCGATATTGGACGTTACCAGCAGGGTATCAATTATGGTGAAGAAGCGGTCAACCGCGACCCGATGGACGCTGATGCACACCGTAGTTATGCCATTTCGTTGATCTGGCTGGGTTACAGCGACGAGGCTATCCAGCAGCTTGAGGATGCCATCAACATCAACCCGTATTTGACCGGACCCTATTTTGAACTGGCTGCCCAGTACAATCAACAAAACCTGACTGAGGAAGCGGTTGCCACCTACGAAAGCATCCTCAAGCTAGAGCCGCGCAATGCAAAAGCCATGCTGCGATTGTGCGAAGTATATTTCAAAGTTGGCGAAGGACAGCAGGCACAGGGTTACTGCGAAGATTCGTTGAATGCCGACCCGAATTATAAAGAAGCCTATCGCCAGCTTGGTATGGTGATGTACAGCCGCCGGAATTACGAAGGTGCAATTGAAAATTTTGACAAATGTGCCGCTCTGGGTTCGGAAGAAATTCAGTGTTATTACCTGCGCGGGTTGGCTCACTATTATCTGGCAGATGGCAAGAATGGCGAATGTGAACAGGCCTGGAACATTCTGAACGACGCCCTACAGCGAATCGGCAATGTACCCGATGATGACAGCGTGCTGATTTCCACCAGGGAGGGATTGCGTCTGGTGACTGTCGTTTGTCCACAATATAGTGGATACGCCGTACCGAGCGTCCCCACTGAAGCCCCGCTGCCCACCCCACTTGGCGGTCTGGGAGGGTAGGGATGTACCTCCGAACCCCAAAACGCTATTCGCGCGGTCAACGGCGCAGCCCGTTTTCGCTGCGGTGGTTATGGTTATGGGTGTTGACGCCCATCGTCATCTATTTCGGCATTCAGATTTACCAGAACCGCGACGTGATTTCGCAGCCGATTGAGCAAGCCCTGTACAACGTGGTCGATAACGCGCAGAGCGGACTGGCAACTGCCGGTGCGCCAACCCCACTGCCGACGCAAGACCCCGGCGAACGCCTGTCACGCGCAGACGATAACTGGAAAAATGGGCGCATCGAAGCGGCTATCAGCGATTATGAGAGCATTCTGGATGCCACGCCCAATCAGGTGCAGCCGTTTTACCGGGTGACGCTCGGCCTGCTGATGGAAGGGGAACTGCCGGATGCTCTGGAAACCGCCGAACGCACCGTGACGGCTGATCCCTTTTCCGCCGATGCTTGGGCGATCCGGGCGATGGCGCTCGATTGGAACGGGCGCTATGGTGAGGCGATTGCCAGCGCGCTTCATGCGCTGGAACTCGACCCTAACAGCGCGCGGGCGATGGCTTTCTTGGCGGAGGCGTATCTGGACATCGGCAACGACAATCAGGCGCGCGACACGGTTGAACGGGCGTTGGAAAGCGACCCGAACAGCTATGAAGCCTATCGGGTGAGCGCCATGATTTACCAGAGCGTCGATTTCGATTATGATGCCGCCAAAGCGGATTATCAAAAAGCCTTTGATCTCGCCCCGAACCTGCCGCAGCAGGCGATTGACCTGTCGCAGGTCACGGCCTATAACCCGATCACGCCGGATTATGACACGGCCATCGCCATGCTGAACGATGTCATAGAACTCAACCCCGAAAACTCCCGCGCCCTGTACTGGATTGGCAATTATTACTACAGTGGTCAGGGCGACCCGCAGCAAGGGCTGGATTTCCTGTCTCGCTGTGTCGAGGCCAACCCCGATAGTATCGACTGCCAGGGCTTGTTGGGGCGGGTGCAGATGGCGCTCAATAACAATCTGGCGGCGATTGATGCCCTGCAAAAAGCGATTGATCTGGGCACAACCAATCCGCGCCATTACCTGTGGATGGGACGCGCCCAGATCGCCAGTGGTAACTGTCCGGCAGCCGTGCCATTTTTGCAGCAGTCGTATCAAATGGCGGTGGGGGTGGACGATGAAGCTGCGATTGCCGCGCAGGATAACCTGAGTGAATGTCAGGCCGCCATACCCGGATCGGCCACCGAGGAAGTTACACCAGAAGCCGGGGCATCATCCTAACCATGTCAGCATCAGGGACTCGGCTGTAGGCAGCTTGGCAGGGTCGAGGTGTCGCGCGGCCAGTCCCGCCCGTAAAAAGCCAGATATTCGCTGACGTGCGATGACCAGTATTCATCGTTATGTTCACCAATCGGATTGACAACGTAGGTGTGGGGAATGGCGCGCGAACTGAGGCGGCTGGAGAACAATTCCTGGTTCACCCCCGCGATGTCGTTTGCGCCGTTGTCGAGATACATACGCAGGTTGGCGTCCGGCAGCAGGGCGGAATTCAGCGCCAGTTCCAACGGATTGAAAGCCGGTGGGACTTCCCGTAAATCATCGGGGAAGAAGGCACTGTGCCCGCCAACGATGCCAAACAGGTCGGGGTGTCGCAGGGCGATGCTATATGCCCAGAAGCCGCCGCGCGAGATTCCACCAATTGCCCGGTGAGTCCGGTCATTCCAGGTGCAGAAGTCGCGCTCGACTGCCGGAATCAATTCGTCCAAAACCACCGTTTCGTAAGACGGATCGGGTGGGAAGGTGTTATCATTACCGATAGAACCCGTATAGGGCATCACCAGAATCATCGGTGGCAGAGCGCCCAGGCTTATTCCCTGTTCGAGCGCCATCGTCACGCCCAGGCTTTCCCACTGTGTCTCGCGTTCACCTGCACCATGCAGGAGAATGACATACGGATAGCGGTTCTGCGTCTTGGCATAACACGGTGGCACATACACACGGTAACGCAGATTCTCCCCGGCGGTGGGACTGCGGAAGGGGTCAAAGTTGATGACCTGGCCGTTTTCCTCATCGCAGGGGATAACCGTCGCGGTTGCTGTTACGGCAGGGGTGAAGGTGGGTACGGGCGTGCGGGTGACAGCCGAGGTAGATGTGGGAACAGGGGTATCACTGGGAATCGCGGTCACGATGCGGACTTCCGCCGTCGGCTGCTGTGCCAGAGGATCGCATCCTAACAGACACAAAAACGTTAAAAACAGGCCAATGATGGTTCGTGATTGGGTTGGGTTCATGACGCAATATTATAGCGCCAATTAGTTGAAGGAACAGGCAGGTTTTGGGGCAGAATATGACGATTGACCTCCGCGCACTCATTTTTGATCTGGACGGCGTGATCGCCGATACCAATACACCACACTTACAATCCTGGCAACGGTTGTCGCAGGAGGAAAATATCCCCTTTTCTCCGGCTATTTACCAGCACATGATGGGACTGCCCCGGCGTCAATGTCTGAATGTCTTTCTGGGTGGCCGAGCCATCAGTGAGGAGACTGCCCAGGATTACCTGCATCGCAAGAATATCTATTTTCTGGAACTGCTGGACGACTATAACCCCCAGGATGCTGCCCCCGGTGTACCGGAACTGATCCACGAAGGACGCGAGGCGGGCTTAAAAATTGGCCTGGGGTCATCCAGCCAGAACGCGCGCCGGGTACTGGAAAAATTGGGACTGTACGATCTGTTTGATGTCATCGGTGATGGCAACACTGCCACAGAATCCAAACCCGCCCCCGACATTTTTCTATGGGTGGCAGAACGGCTGGGTGTTTCCCCGCAGCAAGCGGTTGTGTTTGAAGATTCGGCTGCCGGGGTGCAGGCGGCTAAATCGGGCGGTTTCCCGGTGGTCGGGATTGGCGAGACAGAGCGACTGGTGCAGGCGGCGGATATGATCGTCCCCTCGCTGGCGGGGATGAACCTCCACAAACTCCGGTCAGAATTCCATTCCAGCTCGTAAGACAATCTTGGTTTATGAGCTGGTAGAGTCAGTACCATTCAATTTAGCCAGCAGCTCGACCGTGGCTTGAATCGTCTGCTGTTGTTGACTGCCCCGGCTGATGGTGGCCTCATTGTCCCCAGGCTGAGGACCATACCAGCCAAATTGACCATGATTGCCGCCCTCGATAGTCACAAAAGTGGAATCAGGCGGCAGCAGGGAGGCCGCCCCGGTCACAACGGGCGCTTTTGCCAGTCCATCCAGCGTACCGTAAATCGAGACAACCTGAATGTCGAAGTCAGACAGGTCAATGTCAGGGTAGGATGCCCAGAAAACCAGCCCTTCGACGGCTGAAGGATTGCTCTGTACGAAACGAGCCGCCATTGAGCCACCTAGCGAATGCCCGCCAATCGCCCAGTGGTGAATTGTGGGGAAGGCAGCAATCACATCCGAAGCCCGATTGATGCCAAAGATCGCCAGATTGAGCGGCATGGGAACGATGACTGCCAGATAGCCTTGCCCCGCGATGGCGTGCATGTACGGGGCATAGGCGCGCGGGTCCACGCGGCCACCCGGATAAAAAACGAATCCGGTGGAGGCTGCAGTCGATTGGGGCTGAAAGACAATCCAGCCAGTCTGCGTGGTTACGCTCACGTTCGTGTCGGATTGCAGGGCAGTCTCCGCCTGGGGCATCGGCGCGGCGGGGGTGTTCGCCCAAACCACAAACGCCACGACTGCCAACAGCAAAATTATCAGCAGGGTCAGTAAAATCCGTTTCCAGGTAAAAAAGCGCATCTTGTGCCTCATGTGATTGTTACGCAAAATTTCACTATCGCCGATTTTAGCACTGTAAACCGGCAATTCTCAGGGGGAAATCGTCTACCGGGGGGATGTGCGTGCCAGCAGGGCGTGGAAGATGGGCGTACCATTCTGCACCGATGCGATCAGGTTTCCGGTAGGGTCCGACAGGGTAGCGACACGTAGTTCAAATGGGGATGATGGGGCGGTAGCATACACATAGGTTGTGCTATCGACAAACTGGAGGTTCGAGGCCAGGAATGCCAGCCGACGAGGCGGTTTTCCCATTTCCCCCAACCAGAAATGTCCCGGCTGATCGCGTATATAGACAAATTGGTTTACACCCGGCAGCCAGTGTGCCGAACCAAGCTCCCCGGCCTCACCGTTGGCATAAGTTGTCGCGTTCTGACCGCTGCCATCGGCGATCATGAGTTCAAACTGATTACTGGTAATATCCCCCATACGGCGCAGGTATGTCAGTTGCGAGGCATCGTCCGACCAGCGCGGCTGACCGAACAGGCTGGCGGACACACTGCCCAAGTGTTCCGATTCACCCTCGGTAGACAACTGCCAAAGCACCGTCGGCGGGCTGTTCACATCGTCATAGATAAGGTTAGGGTCGGGGATGGCGACTCGGATGGCGCTGAAGTCGTCTTGCCAGAAGACCTCTGGGAAAACCTCTGGGTAGAAAGCATACTGCGCGCCGGTACTCACGCCGTAGAATGAGAGTAAGTCGGTTTGTTCCAACGTGTTCAGATTGAGCAGGCGGATGCGCCCGGTCAGTTCGTTGTACGCCCCCGGATAAACGACGATGGCCGATTGACCGTTCGGGCTGATGCTGAAACTCCCGCCCTGGTCGAACGGACGCAGGGATTCAACCGCGCCGGTTGTGATATTGACTCGCCACAGGTCATTCTGTGGTTGGAAGCCGAGCGAGTCACTCCTGACGGTGTTGAAGTAGACAATGTCCGAACCCTCCCAGGCGATTTGTGCCAGAGACAGTCCGTCCATATCGGCTGAACGGGTAAGCTGGCGCTCGTCTTGACCATCTGCGCCAACCAGCCACAGGGACGTGGGCGGTATACCCCCGCGTGTGAACGCCACCTGCTGACCGTCGGACGCGAGGTACGGGCGGGTGACATCCCCCTTTGCCAGCGTTTGCGGTGTAGAATCGCCTTCGCGCCACAGCCACAAATTGCCATCATCAACCCAGGCGACCACAAGCTGATGGTTGGCCGCCACAGTCGATGGGAGCGTACCTGTCAGCAGAATCAGGAATAGTGTTAAGACCAGAATCCGCATTCGGTATGGCATAAACGCAAAAAATCCGCACAATTTAGCAGATGGTTATTATATCCCTGAAAGTTCTTGAGCATGTTCCCCATTACCAACGAAGCCGAAGCCATTACCTATATCTTCCGTTCCCTGCGGAAACTGCGCGGACAGCCGCGTGGACTGGATGAACGCGTCCGCGACATCACGCCAACCCGACGCCTGCTGTTCAAAACCGGGCTGCTGGATAAACCGCGTGAATATGCGGTGGTCACGGGCAGCAAGGGCAAGGGGTCGATCACAGTCATTACAGCCAAACTGCTGCAACATCTGGGGCATCGCGTCGGCACGATCACCAGCCCACACATGGTAAGCTGGCGGGAGCGTATCCGGTTGGACGGGCGGGCAATTCCGGAAGCGGATTTAGTGCGGATAACCTCTGAACTCGCGCCAGAGATTGATGAGATCGAATCCCGGCTGACTGAACACCAGTATTTCAGCCCGCAGGGGATTTTTCTGGCGATTGCGCTGCGCTGGTGGGGCGAAAACGATGTCAACGCCGCCGTGCTGGAAGTTGGACGCGGTGGTCGGTTCGATGACAATGCGGTTGTCCCGAACAAGCTGTCCCTTTTCGGGCCAATCATGCTCGAACACCGCGAGCAGTTGGGATCAACCATCGAGCGTATTGCATGGCACAAGGCGGGAATCATCAAACCGTACAGTTATGCCTACAGTGTGCCACAACCGCCGGAAGCCCTGACTGTCCTGCAAACCGAGGCTGAACACCAGGAGGCGGAATTCAGTTGGATTGCGCCGACGGATATGGCGGAGTATGTGGATTCATCCGATGATGGTATCCGTATGAACATGGGGCGCTATGGCGAGGTCAGGCTGTCGCTGCTGGGGCGTTACCAGATTCCGAATGCCACGCTGGCGGTGATTGGCGCGGGCAATATGCACACCCGCCTGGGTGGTCATCCTGCCCACGCATCGCCGGAGTATATCGAAGCGATACGCAGCGGATTGGCAGATGTGACCTGGCCGGGACGCTGCCAGAAACTTCAGGATGAACCGACTGTCTACATCGATGGGGCGATCAATGCCGAGTTGGCTGGTCTGCTGGTGGAAAGCCTGACGGATCGGCTGCGACAACCTGTGGTTTCGGTCTTAGGTGTGCCATCGGATAAGGATTATCAGGGGGTGTATGCTGCACTGGGGGCAATTAGCCAGCATGTCATCCTGACCGAGACAGATCGCAACCGCATCCTGCATTTCCCTGACCCGGAGAAGGCCACCGAACTCGCCCGATCATATAACCCGAATGTGCAGTTTCTTCCGACATTGACCCAATCCCTTGAGCAGGCGGGAGAGATTGTTGGGCGCGAAGGCACGATTCTGATTATCGGTACACAATCGTTGGTGGCCGAGGCCATCGGCATGTGGGGCGGGAGTTACGAGGTCATCTAGCCCCAAGTGAGTTATAATAACGATCATTCCGATATAGTCATGAGGTGTGCAGCATGAGCCTGCTGCGGCGTATTGAGCGCAATCATTTCCCACGTACGGGTGAACAGGTCAGCATTTTTCAGCGCGATCACCTGATTGCGCGTGGTCAGGTCATCAGTGTTGACCACCAATCCGTAACCATCGCCGGGAAGAGTCTGGTTGATCTGGACACCGAGGAAGTCCGGCGCGGGCTGCACGACGGCAGCATCCGGGTCGAGCGTGATTAATCCCCCATCAGCCCTCTAGGTATCCACTATAAACAACTGAAGCGCACGCCAGGTCATTATTAGTAATACCCATCCTTATAGTAAATTTGGGCTATCGCTTTACAATACCGGGATTACTATGATGTAAAATGCAGACAAAATAGTAACAAATGTGAAGGACGTAAAGATGGCACTGATGAAACGTATCCTGTGGCCGAAGCGGGGCGAGGTTGTCACCATTTTACAGAATGGCCGCGTTTTGGGTGAAGGGCATGTACTTTCCTCCGACATGGAGTCCATTACCATCCTGGGAGAAGACGCATCCACTACCGTCATCGAGGGCAAAGACCTGTCCGATGGCATGGATGATGGCAGCATTATCATCAGGAAACAACACGGCTGGAAAGGCCAGGATATTTAAGCGCGGGCCACTCCTCTGCTATCATAGGGAGTTATGCGAATCCTCCATGTAACTCCTTATTACACCCCGGCCTACGCTTTCGGCGGTGTTGTTCGCTCAGTCGAGGGCTTGACACGCGCGCTAGCCCGAAGGGGACATGCGGTCACTGTCCTCACCACTGATGCCCTCGACCAGACTCATCGCTTCATGGGCGCAAACGACGAATTGATCGATGGTGTCCATGTTATTCGTGTGCCAAACCGCTCCCTCTGGCTGCGCGGACGGGCGAATCTATCCACCCCGTTTGGAATGCGCGCTATTGCACATCAACTCATTCCGGCTAACGACATCATCCACTGTCATGAATTCAGAACGGCTGAGAATTTGCTGGTCACGCCCACAGCCGCCCATCAGCACAAATCGTTGGTGCTGTCCCCACATGGTACACTCACCCGAAATACCGGGCGCGGCGGACTTAAAACCGTTTGGGATCGCCTGTTGAGTCCGGCGGTGGCGCGGCGCTTTGACCACGTAATTGGCCTGACCGAGGCGGAAGTTCAGGAAGTGCGCCCACTGTGGGCAGAATTCGGCGGAAAAGCGAATTTTAGCATTGTGCCCAACGGGGTTGATGTAGAGGATTATGCTCATCTGGACGGACGCGCGGCTTTTCGTCAGCGATACAACCTGGGTGACGCGCCCGTTTGTCTGTTTATGGGTAGGCTGCACACCCGCAAAGGGGTTGGCCTGCTGGTCGAAGCCTTCCAGGCGGCGGACGTACCCGGTGCGCGGCTGGTGATCGTTGGGCCGGACGAGGGGATGCTAGCAACCCTGCAATCCCAGGTCGATGATCGGGTCGTCCTCACAGGCTATCTGGAAGGGGCTGATCGGTTGTCGGCGCTGGCGGGGGCGGATATGCTGGCGCTCCCGGCGGTGGGTGAGGGACTGCCGATGGTTGTGCTGGAAGCGATGGCTGCCGGTTTGCCGGTGATCGTTTCGCCGGAATGTCATCTGCCGGAAGTATCCCAATCCGGCGCAGGTATCGAGGTTGCGCCGCAACTTGAACCCCTGCGGGATGCCCTGCGTCAACTGCTGACGAATGGCAATCAACGGGCACAGATGGCCGCAGCGGCACGGCGGCTGGTACGGCAACACTTCACCTGGGACTCTGCCGCCGAGCAGCTTGAACAAGTGTATGTGCATCTTACCTCGCCTGCATAAAATTCCCCGACGTTTTACAATGGGATTATCTGGATTGGAACACTGGTCGGTACGTCCCAATATTGTCCTGTGGAGAAAAAGATGATTTTTGATTTCAGTCTAAATGCTGTTCTGCTGGCACTCGCCATATTCGCGCTGCGGGTGTTTAACAATGCCCTCGGAACCATTCGAGTGGTGCTCATCACGCGCGATATGCGCTTACGAGCCGCAGCACTGGCATTTGTAGAAGCCTTGATATTTGCGGTTGTCATTACCAGTGTCGTCAGTGACCTGTCGAACTTCCTCAATCTGATGGCTTACTGCCTGGGTTTTTCTGTCGGCGGTTATGTGGGTATGTCGCTCGAAAAACGACTTATCACCAGTTTTGTTATCGCCACCGTCATTACCAAAGAGAGTGGGCACGACATGGCGTTGTCCTTGCGCGAACTCGGTTATGGCGTGACCGAAACGCTGGGGGAAGGACGCGACGGCAGTGTCACCATGCTGCGGAGTGTAGTATCGCGGCGGGAAGTACCCAGGCTGATGGATGCCGTCCACTCGCTCAACGATGAAGCGTTTGTATCTGTGTCCGAGGCGCGGGCAATTGAGCGCGGATGGCTTCGTCCGCTGGGTAATAAACCTCGTTAGGCAAATTGGAACTTTTCGGGTCTCTCTAACGTCTAGTCAATGAAACCATGCAAAACTGGCATGGTAAACATAACGAAGGAGAGACACATGCGTAGACAGATTTTCAATTGGAAGGTGGTTGGCCTGGTGCTGACGGTGATAGCCGCCTTGAGCGTCGCGCTCCCGGTTGGCGCGCAGGATATGAGCAGCCCGACGAATTCGATCACAGTAACCGGCTCCGGTCAGGCCAGTGGTGCGCCGGATGTGGCTTACATTAACCTGGGTACGGACACGGTGAATGCCGATGTGGCACAGGCTGTCCAGCAGGCGAATGACAACATGGCCGCTATTATCGACGCGATTGTGGCAACCGGCATTGCCAAAGAAGACATCCAGACGGTGAATTTCAATGTATATCCCGAAGATCGTTATGGGGCGGATGGACAGCCTACCGGCGAACGTGTCTATCACGTCCAGAACGCCTTAAATGTGACGGTTCGGGACATTTCGCAAGTTGGAACGGTGATTGATACCGGACTGGGAGCGGGCGCGAACAGCGTCAACGGCCTGAACTTTGGCATCGCCGACACCAGCGATTTGGAGCAATCGGCGCGGCTGGATGCGGTAGCCGATGCACGCCAGCGTGCTCAACAACTGGCAGATGCGTTCGGTGTTACGCTGGGCGATCCCATCATCATCCAGGAAACCAACACGGGCGGTACACCTCCACCGTTGTATGCTGCCCAGGCATCCGTCGCTGGCGCGGGTGGGGCACAGATTACCCCCGGCCAACTTCAGGTGAGTGTGCAAGTGACCGTGACCTTCGCCATTTCGTCGTAAGGCAATTGTAATCTCCGTGCCCCTTTCCAGACGGTGAGAGGGGCACACTATTATCACAACTATCAAACAGAATCATACGAGTACATGGGTTGTAACGAGGGCGTGCAGAAATGCGCGCTCTACTCGTTTATGGGGCAGAGTTCGACAAACAGGCCATCGCTCCACTCATACTTTTCATCGTACAGCGCGGCCAGTTGAGCAATAAGGGGTGAGTTTGTGGCAGAATCCAGGGCGCGCCCCCTACCGGAGAAGGTTTTCCCCTCCACATGAACATGAATGGCAGGATTTTGCTGGATATTCTGTACCCAATCCGCCCGTTCGCGGTGTTCGGCACACAGATAATAGCAGCCGTCGCGTTCGACAAACCAGATTTCGATCTCGCGCGGCAGGCCGGACTTGCGTCCGGTAGTGGTCAGGTATAGGAATTCGGGTTTGTAGTCAAATTTCCCGGACATGCTGAATACCCTTAAAACAAAAAGGGACATGGCCGCACCACATCCCCGTATAGAGCCTGTCTACTGTCGCGGTTGGTGACGAGTGCAATCAGGCACGTCCCAGATAGGAACCGTCGCGGGTATCGACTTCGATATTGTCGCCCTCGTTGACAAACAGGGGAACCTGAACGGTGAGGCCGGTTTCGGTTGTCACCTTCTTGGTCACGCTGCCCGCCGTATCCCCGGCAACAGCCACCTCGGATTCGGCTACCTTGTAGACGACCTTCGTCGGCAGCACATAGTCGATGACCGAACCGTTATACAGACGCAGTTCCAGCGCCATGTTTTCCCCGAGGTACGGGACATCCGTATCAAACAGCGAGGGAGACGCCTGATACTGTTCGTAGGTTTCGGTATTCATGAAGTTGAGGAACTGCCCGTCGTTGTACAGAAATTCCACCGGAACGGACTCGACAAACACATTGTCCAACTTGTCATCGGCGCGGAAAAGGCGCTGCGAGGTTGAACCTGTTTTGATGTCCAACAAGGTTGTGTTCATCGACGCCGTACCGCGTCCCGGTTTGTTGTAGGTGGTGTTCATCACCCGATACAAATTACCATCCAAGTTAAGGGTCACACCCTTTTTGAGATCACCTGCTGCTATCATCCTGACTATCCTTACTTTCCCTATAGAGTTACCAGCATTATACCAGAATGCTTTACCGCTTCCAGACCTCAACTGCCGGATCGCCAACCCGAATCACATGGCGATACGCACCCCAATCCACCCACGATGCACCATAGCGTTCCAGGCGGATGTGGATGGTTTGCATACACTCGGCAATCAGCGCCT
The DNA here is from genome assembly GCA_963752305.1 of uncultured Chloroflexia bacterium. Classification (GTDB taxonomy): domain Bacteria; phylum Chloroflexota; class Anaerolineae; order Aggregatilineales; family Phototrophicaceae; genus CFX2. The sequence goes on along the minus strand of CAVVXQ010000009.1, from coordinate 2,714,741 downwards.
CTGCCAACGCATTATACCGCGCGAAATGCGGATTCAGCCGCCGGAACTGTCCCAACGCACCCAGAGGAAAGTTGAGCGAACTCGACCCGATGGTTTGACCGGGGATATTGAGCGAATAGTGCAGCGTGCGTTCGATGACGCGCTTCAGTCCCTTGCGGTCAAACACAGGCAGGGCTTGACGATAAAGCGCGGGATTGCGTATCCAGATCGTGCGGGCGCTGTAACCCAATTGGTGAATCACACTGTCGATTTGCAGGTCATCTTCCCATACATTCTGTTGGACGCCCGAACGAACCTCCCCGCACATGGCGAACGGTATCATTCCCATCTTGCCCCAGAATCCCTGAGCGCGTCCCAGCCGCAGTTTCCAGCCGAACAGCGAATCGCGTCCAAAGGCGGTGTTCATCGTATGGATGATGTCCGGCGGAATGTCCGCGCCGGGGAGGGGTGAATGTTGGTGATAGGTATACGGGCTGACCGCTGCCGGGAGTCCGCCGCGCGCCTGTTGGTGGCTGAACTTCGTCAATCGGGATAGTAACCCCTCACCCCACACCGCATCATGGGCGGGCATGATGAGGTATCCCAATGGATTCTGCAGACTCCCAACCCGTAGGGCGAGGTCAATCCGTGCCCATCGGTCTGTCGTCTGATAGCGCCGCCATGCCTCCGGCTGTTCCCAATCGAGAAGGTGCGGTGTATCGGGAGTCGCGCCAGTCCAAAGCGACGGGTTGGCGATGATCGCGCACATCGGTAGTAGTGAGAAGTGGGACTCAAGATGGGTGAGGCTGTTGAGGGTCTCCTGACTATTGCAAATGAACAGGACAGCATCATTCGTACCCAATTGTGACAGGCGGGAATGCAGGCTGTAGTCGAAAATAATTTGCTGCCGGGGTTCGGATGGGCGTGGGCGATACATGAATTCGGCGTCGAGATACCGGCAGCCTGAAACCTGGGTTGCGGCAGACTCCGGCGAGTCCAGAACCTTCACGCGGCGCTACCCCGGCGGCGAACGGAAGGCGAAATCAATATAGGCTTTGCTGGAATCGGGCATCATGCCATAGTCGAGGATGGCAACATCCCCGATGGCTGTGAGTTTGGCGATTCGGTCATCGAAGGACAGCACTTGCAGCGGCGACAGGATCACACTGAAGGTCGAATTGGTATGGGCGTGCAAATCGCTGATTGCAAGCCCTGCCTGTTCCAGCGCGGACATCACTGCCTCGCGCGTCATGGCGGCATACGTGTCAGGTGGTTTGGTTGAGACGGGGACATCTTCCGCCACCTCAACGAACAGCGCACGCAGATCGGCCAGCGCGGCGCGGTAGCCATCCGCCAGCCCGCGATAATAGTAGGCGTGGTGGGTGTTGCCGACGCGCATCTTGGCAGCATGGGCGGCGGATTCGTGCGCTCGCGTGCCCCACTTTTCCATCAACTGCTGTAAGACAGTTTCCAGATCGTCGACCACTGTCAGCCCTCTTTCTCAATCGCCGCGCGGCCAATGATTTCCAGAGCTGTATCGCCCGATGGCGGCTGCATCAATCCGGCGCGGGTATCGCGGAAGTAGCGTTCTAACGGCAGGTCGCGGGTGAGGCTGCTGCCCCCGGCGATTTGCAGGGCTTGATCGGTGACATGGTTGGCGGTTTCGACGGCCAGATGTTTGGCGGCCACGATGCGCGGGTACAGGGCGCGGCTGTTTTCATCCCCTGTCCATTGTGCTGTGACTTCAAACAGCAGCGATTGTGCCGCCTGTAACGCCAGATCAATCTCCCCAATCTGGCGCTGGATTTTGGGCAGGGTGGCAATCGGTTTACCCAGTGCAGTCGGCACACGTTCCAGCGCGAAGCGAATGACGCAGTTCCGCGCGGCGATGGCCGAACCCAGGTACACCCCGGCCATGATGATCGGAAACCAGGCATTGGGTGTTTTTTCGTCCCGTTTGCCGCGTTCGATCAGATTTTCGGCGGGAACAATTACATCCTTCAGGTGCAGATCGTTGCTGTCGCTGGCACGCAGGCTTAACGACTCATCGCCCCAGGTATCTTCCCACTCGATGCCTTCGATGTTGTTGGGCACGACGATTACACCCGGCTCATCCTCCACTGCCAGCCGGACGAGCATGTGGGTCAGATGTTTTCCGCCCGTAACAAACGATTTGTGCCCGTTGATGATCCAGCCCCCCTCTGGTGCGGGGGTGGCTGTCGTGGCGAACAATCCCCCGCGTGACGGACTGCCCATTGTCGGTTCGCTGGCGGCGGTGTTGAACAATCCTCCATTTGCCGCTTCCCGGCACAGGCGCTCGAAAGTCCCTTCATCCCAGGGGCGATTCTCGCGCACATTGCCGAACAGGTGAATCTGCATCCCGGCCACCATCGCGGATGAGGCCGACCCCTGCGCCAGTTCGAGTTGTGCGGCAAGGCAATCCCGCAGCGACAGTCCGTATCCGCCGTATTCCTGTGGGATGCTGATGGTCAGATAACCGGAGTCCTTGAGCGATTGCACATCTTCGGCGGGCAGTTTGCCCTGACGGTCTGCTTCGTCGGCGCGGGCGGCAAATTCCCCGGCGAGTTGGTGGGCGAGGTCGGTGATGGAGTTGGTTCGGGTGTTCACTTGCATGGCGCGGATAGGTCACTCTCTTATGGTTATACACAATACCAGAGAGTGTACCGCCTCAAGGCTAGAATAGCATATAACCGATAAACCGATTAGCCCATCAAATCCTTGACGATCACGCCATCTTTGATGACCAGGGCGATGTTATCCGGGTTTTCCAGTGAGTGGATGTCTGCCAATGGGTCGGTGCGCGTGATGATGACATCCGCCAGTTTGCCCGCTTCGATTGTCCCCACGCGATCTTCCCATCCCAGGCATTCGGCGGCGGTGCGGGTGGTGGCGACGATGGATTCCATCGGACTCATGCCCACGCTGCACATCAGGCCGAGTTCGCGCAGGTTCGTGCCGTGTGGCATCACCCCCGCGTCTGTGCCCATCGCAATCTTCACCCCGGCCTGATACGCTTTGGCGATGCTGTCCCGGTGAATTTCCAGTGTTTCCCGCGCCTTGCGGACGCCGTACTCCGGCATTGTTCCCTGCGACTCGGCAATCTCGACCACTGCCAACGGTGCAAGCAGCGTCGGCACGAGGAACGTCCCATGTTCGAGCATCAATTCGATGGCTTCGTCATCCAGATAAATCCCATGTTCAATCGAATGCACCCCCGCCCGAATCGCATTTTTCACCCCTTCCGCGCCCTGAGCATGGCTCATCACTTTGACACCGCGCCGGTAAGACGCCTCGCGCACGATGACTTCCAGTTCCTCCGGCGAGAATTGGGTGAATTCCGGGTGATCGGTAGGGCTGAGGACACCGCCTGTCGAGCAGATTTTGATGATGTCCGCCCCGGCGCGCAGCACTTCCCGCACCTTCTGCCGCACCCCATCAATCCCGTCACAGATGCCATCGGGATTGCCGGGATAGGCCGGGAATAACCGCACTGTCATGCCTGAAGGCCGCCAGCCATCGGTGTGGCCGCCCGTGATACCCAGAATGGTGATGCTGATTTGCATACGTGGGCCGAGTACCAACCCACTCTCCACCGCCTGCTTGACGCCCAAATCTGCCCCGCCCGCATCCCGCACGCTGGTGATACCCGCCTCTATCGTCCGGCGCATATAATTCACTGCCTGGAAAAATTTCAGCGAAAACGGATTCTGCACCGTTTGTTCGATACTGGAGAATTCCAGCATCAGGTGAACATGGCTGTCGATCAATCCCGGCAGGATGAACCCGCCCTTCGCGTCAATCTGGGTGAGACTGCCTGCCGGTAAGGTTACAGAGGTATCCAGCCCAATCGAACGGATGCGGTTGTCCTCAAGCAGAATAGCCGCATCGGGAACAGGTTTGCGCCCCGTACCGTCAATCAACGTGCCGTTCCGAATCAATGTATACGCTGGCATTGTGAACCCCCCTGTACGGCGCGCATAGTCCGCCGCCGATGAATTAGCGTTTGACAACCACCTGAACTTTGCCGGGGCCATGAACTCCCAGAATCGGTTCCATTTCAATATCAGCCGTGCGGCTTGGGCCAGTCGTAAAACAGATATTGGCGCTTTGCCACATGATCTGCGAACCATCGGCGCGCTGTTGTGCCAGCCAGTTTTCCAGACGCGGAACCATCTGGTCAAGCGTAACAACCGCGATATGAACCGGCGCGAACACAGTGGGCAGGCGTCCTTTGCCGGGAGCGGTGCTGAACACCAAGGTGCCGGTGGCCGCCACCACCACATCTGCCCCGGTCAGGCCAACCTTCGCCTCCCGAATGGCTTCCAGCGTCTCCGCGCGGAATTCGTCCCGCATTTCCGGCTGGGTGATCTGGATTCCGGCTTTTTGGATAGCCGCTTCCAATCCCTTCACCGGGATGTGGGCGAAGTCCCAGGCAATAATGTGGGTGGCCTCGTGGGAACGCATCAGATCGACCACACAGGTCTCCGCCGCTTTATCCCCCTTGACCGGGAACACCTGACCGGAAAGTCCTTCCAGTTCCGTTGTAAAGCGGGTGAGCAGCCCTTCAGGAGAAGTGTCCTCTATTGGCGCTACTGGCAGGTATTGGTGAGGGCGCGGAGGGGCATCCGGGAAGGGCTGCCGAGCAGCGCGCAGGCGGTTGAGGATAATGTCGCGGGATGAGGATGAATTCGCCATAGGATTGATGTGCCTTCGTAAAGAATTTGCTCTATTCTGGCACATCGGGGCGAATTTTCAAAAATGCGTGATTTCCGTCAAGGGGTTCATCAGTCAAACTGCTGGAACTGACCGCGCAGCAGGGCATATAACATAAACAGGCCGAGGATGGTGAACAACCCCGCGATTGGGTTGACGCCGATGATAACGTGCGCGACCATCGCCACCAGGAAACTGGCGACGAATCCATATAATCCCCACCGCTTCCATGTCCAGACGCCGTAGGCCGTTACCGCATTGACGACGGTAGCGACGATGAGCAGATAAATCGCCCAGGCCGGATAATCCGGCGGCAGATAAAACACGCTGTTGCCACCTGCCAGATAACTGATGATGCCGACGACATTCAGCAACATCAGAATCGCCAGCCAGTAACTCAGGCATCCGGCACGTTGGCGCACCGGTTCAGCCGAGGAATTCATCATTACACTCCTGAGTACCATAAACCACCACCAAACTCAACATACCGCAGGAGTGTATAAGTTATATTGGTTTCTCGTGGGCTAGCGGCGGCGCAGCACAAAAATGCGCGGATACAATCCCCCCAACGCTACCCGGAGCATCTGCTCGGTTTCCCAGACGGTGGACTCGTCCAGCAGGTATTCCATCAACTGGACTTCATGGGACAGCACTACAAACCGCGCGCCGGGTTTGGCAACCCGCGCAGCCTCGCGCAGTACATCGGGGTACAGCGCCAGATTGTCGTCGTGAGAGCCGACCAGATGACCGAACGGCAGGTCGGCGCAGATGGCATCCACGCTCCCGGCGGACAGCGGCAGTTCACGGATGTCCCCCTGTCGCAGGCTGACGGAGTCGGATAACCCGGCGGCCTCGACATTTCGGCGGGCGCAGTTCAGCGCGGCTTCGTCACTGTCGTAGCCAACTGCGCTCTGTACATCCCCCTGTGCCAGCCGTTCGATCAACAGCGTGCCCGACCCGCAAGCCATGTTCAGGAAGACATCCTCCGGCGTCGGCTGTGTCATAAAGGCCATCACATGGGCAACCGCCGCGTTGAGCGCGCCTTCCCAGTTGCACACCCGCCAGCTACGGGTTGCCAGTGGCCGGGGTGACAGCCGCACCAGCGCCTCCCATGATTGGTCATCGTCCGGGGGGTGGCGGAAGCGGATGAGCAGATCACCATCATCCGCCGAATCGACTAATCCGGTACTGGCCGCCAACGTTTCCCGCAGCCGTCGCATGACTGACGACTCCGACCCGGCGGCGTTGACATGAAGGGTTTGATAGGCATCTTTCGGAGAAAGCTCGCGGACGGTGGCGATCTGTGCCAGCAGGGTTTTGAAGTGCTGGTCGCCCAGGAAGGCTTTGGGGCGTGGGATAGGGTAGTGTTGAACCAGATAAACCGCCTGTACCGTTTGCAGCTGCAGCAGCCCGTACAGATTGCCCACATAGCTGAAGCGTAATGTACCGGGTCTGTTTCCGTCATTGATGAACTCGACCCGATTATCGAATGTCACCAGCAGTTCACGTCGGGCGATTTTTTCCAGCCCTTCGGCCACATCAGCCTCACACATAAATTGCGGCAGGTCTGTGACAATGGGTTTCGGTTTGCGGGAAGGTTTTGAGGCGCGTTTGGGTGCTATCGGAAAAACTCCATTTTTTGCTGAACCAGGAAATAGGTCAATGCCAGGAATACCAGCGAGAACACAACACTTTCTACCGAACGGTTGTCCAGGGCGACAGCAACATTATACAGATACCCCAGCAACATGCCGTAAAAGGCATATTTGTACCAGAACCATGTCCCTATCCCGCAGATAATGCCGAAGGTCGCCCACGAGAGTGACAATATATTCCCGGTGCGTGCGGCTGCGTAGACCGCGTACACATTGATGACGACGAAAAAGATCAGCCAGATGGTGAGCAGGGGGCCGCGTTCACGTTTCAATGGTGGCGGTGTGGGCGAGAGATACCGTTCTTCTTTTTGCTGCATTCGTGTCAACCCAATTCAATCAGGCGGCGCTGGCAAAATGGGGTGTGAAGGGTGTAGGGGTCTGTCACCGACAAACCCCTACCGGATGTTCGCCTTATTCGTAGCGCAGGACGTTGAGCGGTTTTTCGCCGGATGCGCCCCAGGCGGTGGTTCCCGCTGCGATCAGCGCCACCAGCACGCACAGCAGCATCAGCAGCACCGCCGTGCCATACGGGATCACCAGGCCGCCGCCGCTGACCGCCAGCAGCACAACCAGGATCAACAACCCAAGTCCAACGCCGATTAGACCGCCGATCAAACCCAAAATGCCATTTTCCAGCAGGAGCATACCCAACACCCGTTCACGCTGCAAACCGACGGATTTCATCACGGCGATTTCCCGCCGCCGTTCCATCGTCGTTAGCGCAACCGAGTTGGCGATCACCACACCGCCCACGATCAGGCCAAGCAGGGCGACCATCGTCGGGAAGGCCGTGAACGTGCCCAGCAGGCTGGTAATCAGCTTGGTGAACAGCGAGGTTTCCAGCACGAATGTGCCCGGTATCGCCCCGATCTGGCGGCGCATTTCCGGGATACTCTCCTCGTCAATCTTCACCAGCATTTGGGTGGTGGTTGGTTGAATGCTCTCTGGTAGGCTGTCCAGCGGGATGAATGTGCCGTTGCCCGTAATCAACCCGCTGACGGTTGGTGGTTGAGCGATGCCGATCAGTTCAAATGTGACCTGCTGCGTGTTGGGTGCATCGCCAAATTCATAAGTCAACTCGTCGCCGACCTGCAAACCAGCATCGGTTGTCTCCGACGTATCCGCGAAAACGATGACCGGCATCCCGCTGTCTTCAGTGGAGAAATCGCGCCCGGTTTTGATCGGATTCGGTGAGGGTTGGTCAAGTTGGCGGGCGCTCATCTGGCCGAGTGACTCCAATTCAGTCTCGCCAACATTCAGTTGGGACGTGTCGCCACCAAAGGCTTGGATGGCTTCCTTGAGCGATGAATGAGCCTCAATGTATGCCTTGATCTCGTCACGGGTCAAAACCGTGCCATCCGCGTGTTCTATGGAAACCAGTGACCCGTTGTAATTCACCAACACCTGATAATTCTCCACCCCCTCCAATGACGCAAGGGTATTCTGAACCGTTGGGATGCTGCTCCGGCTGCTGAGTGCGATGACCACATTGCCAGCCCCACCCGAATCCAGCGATGAGGCCAGCGTGCTATTGAGCGCATCGGCCATCAACGTTACCAGACTGAGTGAGAATACACCCACCACCAGCGCCAGCAGGGTGATCGCACCGCGCGTCCGGCCAGCCAACATCTGCCGTAGCGAAATCTTGAGATCGACCATCCCGAAGGTCGGCAGGAAGCGTGCGATCAGCCAGATCAGGAAAGACAGCAGCAGGATGAGGAACCCCGCCGCCACAAATGCGCCAATCGTGACGACAATCGACAGCCCAATGCTGCCCAGGATGGTATAAGCCACTCCGCTCAGAGCCACGATAATCACCACCATAGCGCCAGCAGTGTTTGCACCAGACCTGCGCGCGGAATGATATTGTCATTCGGGCGCAGGACGACACCGGGACGTACCTGACCGGCGGCCAGCGTCGGCAGGAAACCGAAAATGGTCGTCACCAGTGTGCCGACGATGAAGCCGTTGAGCGCCGGGAGCAGTGCGATACGGAATGGCAGCGGTTGTGCCACCACACTTTCCGCCACACCCTTGATGATGAATGTGGTTGCCCATCCGAGCAGGATACCCAACAGGCTGCCGACGACGCCCATGATAAACGCCTCGACCAGGAATAAAATCGTCACCTGTCCGGCCTGCAATCCAATGGTCTTGAGCACAGCCACTTCGACAGTCCGGCGGCGCACGATCACCTGCATGGTGTTGATGATACCGATGCTGCCCAGCAGCAGGGACACCAGCCCCATAACCGTCACCAGTTGGTTGATTCGATCCGTCAGGGTGAGGTTGGTCACGCGCAGATCGTCCACCGTTTTGGTATTCAGGTAGGGATACGCCGCCAGAAATGCCGAGTTAAACCCACTGACATTCTCCGGGCTGTCGACCTTCAGGTACAACTTGTCGGTTTGGGGCGCGATTCCATCAAAATACTGAATGGCATCATGTTCCAGATAGTAGAACCCAAACAATGCCGTGAACAAACCAGTGGCCGGGTCGGTCACTTCGACATCGGTAGGCACGATCCCGCGCAGGGTGAAATCAACATCTGCGCCATTGATTTGCAGGGTGTCGCCAACCTGAACGCCTAGCGTTTCTGCCACCTTTTTGTCGATCACAATATCGGTGGGTGACTGGATGAGATCGGCCAGTGGTTGACCATCAACCGATGTAATCTGGCTGTAAAATGGGTAGACCGCCGGGTCAATCACAATCGGCGTGACCTGACTGGCTGCATCCCCTGTGGCCGCATTACTCAAACTCGTTCCAGTCCCGCCCAGAAAGATGGCCGAAAAATCGGCCACTTGCAGCGGATAGGTCATTTCGACCTGACCGGGATAATGGGTTTCAATCCAATTCTGGATGTTCGCCAGCCCGTTCTCGCCGATCAGATAGGTGGTTACGCCGCTTGACCCGAACGGCCCGCTCAGGGATTGTTCTTCCAGAACACCATCCTGAACCGCCTTGTCCAGTTCTGGCGATCCTGTAGAGGTCATTCCATCGTCAACCGGAACCGTCACCTGGATGTCACCCCGTTGGATTCCTGTAGATTGCCAGTGAGCGAATCACCGATCATAACCGCGACGGTTTGCAGGCTGACGATAGCCGCCACACCCGCCGCGATACACAACAGCGCGAAAAAGGTACGCTGTCCGTTCACCCGCAGGTCATTGATCGAGTGCCGGAAGTAGAAGTTGAATTGTTCAAACATACGGTTTTCTCCCGGTTACTCAGTCGGCACGGCGCGGAGTTCGCCCGTTGCACGTTTTTCCTGGAACATTTTGACCGCCGCCATCTGCGCGGTGGAATGGGGATCGACATCCGACGCCAGCCGACCATCCACCAGCGTAATCAGCCGATCCATCTCGGACGCCACTTCCATGCTGTGGGTCACGACCACCACCGTCGTATTCAAACTTCCCTGTACCTCGCGCAGGGCATTCATCACCGTTTCGCTGGATTCGGTATCCAGGCTGCCCGTCGGTTCATCGCACAACAGCAGGGCCGGGGCGTTCGCCAGCGCGCGGGCAATCGCTACTCGCTGCTGCTGACCGCCGGAAAGCTGCGTCGGACGGTGGCCGAGACGATCACTCATGCCCAGCATGTCCAGCAGTTCTTTAGCACGCTGATTCGCGTTAAATTTCCGGTTTTTGGCGAACTGTATCGGAAGGGCGACATTTTCCAGAGCAGTAAGGGTGGGGATTAAATTAAAGAACTGGAATACAAACCCGATTTTTTCATTCCGCACGCGGGTCAATGCCCGTTCACTCAGGTCGGTGATGTCCGTGCCGTCGATGAACACCTTGCCCGACGTGGGCGAATCCAACCCGCCGATCAATCCCAGCAGGGTGGATTTGCCGCTGCCGGATGGCCCGATGATGCCCAGGAATTCGCCCCGCTGTACCGTGATGGTGACACCCCGCAGCGCCTGGACTTTGACCTCACCCACCCGGAGTTCTTTCTTCAGGTTCTCCGCCCGTAATACAAATTGTGTTTCACTCATCTGGTTTGTGCCCCCTTGCCATTCTTAAACAAACGGTTCCACCGCCGCCCATAAGGTGACATGTGTAACAATTAGTATACGGGAGGTTTATTCGGGGGTTGCACAGATACCATGAAATCATAAATTGTTACGACCAAATACCGAGGCTCTATCCGCCCAAAGGACGAGAAGGTGCAGGGCGGTTAAGTCTTGACGGGGAATGGGGCTTGGTTATAATGGCACGACAAATGGCCCTGTAGCTCAACGGCAGAGCAGTTTGACTCTTAATCAATTGGTTGTAGGTTCAAATCCTACCAGGGTCACAAAAATAGCCAGTTAAGACAAAAAACCCGCGCTGTAGCGGGTTTTTTTGTTGCCTGACTGCCTGTGAAGGATGAATCAAAATGGGCTTATGATGTCACCGTTCTTTGCGAACACATCATCGACGTATTGATAAACCGCTGCGCCTGGTCGTCATTGTCGCAAAATTGCAGTATGGGTCGGCACAAATTAAACAGGAGCAGCATTGCCAGTCGGTTGAGCTTGTTGCTGCTAATGACAATCAAGCGTTCAATCTGGTGGCTTTGCAGATACTTCTGTGAGGCTCTGATACCCTCAATGCCATACGGCGCAATGCGGGTGGTGGAAGCATCGACCATGAGTATGATTGACCCATCACATTGGTTCAGGTATTCATGGATGAGTCCATCAATCTCGACAAATGTTTTCAGGGACAGATTGTCGAGCAGTTTGAGATGGAGCACTCTATTGGGGATTTGCCAGGCCAGTTCGTAGGCCATTTCCGTTCACTTTCTGTACGCAATCGTTCTGCGCTATGTTCCTACAATATCTCCTCAAGCCGCCGTGCAAATGAGGTGGCATCGATCGGTTTGGCGAAATACGCTGTGAAACCCGCGTTGATAGCATCTTCACGCAGCTTAGACGTATGATAAGCCGTAACCGCTATACAGGGAAGGGAAGTTGTTTGGGGATCATCCAGAATTTCTGCAAGCAAATCCCAACCATTTTTGTCTGGGAGCGCCAGGTCAATGATGGCGGCCTGATAATGGCTGCCATTTTGGAATAGCAGTGCCTCGGCCTCGGCAACATCACTTGCCACATCAATAGATAGATTGAGATGTTGCAGGATGGTTGCCACCACTTCCTGCCCGTCTGGATCGTCTTCGACAACCAGAATGTGCCAGTTCTTTTGTGCCATCAATAAGCCTCCTAGATGCTCAGGTGTTCAGCCAGTTCGGGAATATCCATCAACAAGTTGAGCAGATCGTAGATGAATGTTTCGGCGGTCAACGGTTTGGTTAGGTAGTTATTAAAACCCGCCGCAATCGCTCGCTCACGATCCCCGACCATGGCATGTGCAGTCAGGGCAATGGCTGGAATGTCCATCATGCTCCGGTCATTCTTCAACTCGTGAATAAGTCCCCATCCATCCATCACTGGCATGGAAATGTCTGAGATAACAAACTTCGGGCGAATTCGCCTCACTAATTCTACGCCTTCCGACCCGTTACTGCCCGTATGGACGTTCGCGCCGTAGGCATCCAGAATAATCTCTGCGACTTCCAGGCTGTCGGGTTCGTCATCGACCACCACAACCTCCCATCCGTCTAACAGGTCTGCTGGTATATCAATCTTGGTCATGGTCATATTCATGCTTGGTTCTCCATCGAAACAATCTGATTTTGCAGCGGCAGTGTCACCGTGAAAGTGCTCCCCTCGCCGATTTCGCTCTGGAGGGACACCGTTCCACCCATGGTGCGGGTGTACTTTTGCACAATAGCCAGTCCCAGGCCGGTGCCGCCGTATTTGCGTTTAGAAGTCTGATCGACCTGGCGGAACTCCTCAAACACATATTCACGGGCATGAGGCGGTATGCCAATTCCACTATCCGCTACGATAATACGCCAATTTTCTCCATCACTTTCCAGGGTAAGCGATACTTTTCCCTGCTCGGTAAATTTGATCGCATTGCTTAACAGATTGAGTGCGACTTTAGAGATCGCTTCTTCGTCGCCATAGACTTTCTCTGGCAGTTTCGGGTCAAGTGTAAGCTCGAAGCCGATATTCTTTTTCTCCGCCAAGACACCGATCTCAATCTGCCACCGTTGTGCTAAAGCCGCCGGTGAGAAAGGTTGGTGTGCAAGTTCCAGACGACCCGATTCAACCCGCGAGAGATCCAGAAAATCGTTGATTAACTGCAACAGTCGCTTGCTGTTCACATTCACACGTGTGATATAACGCTCGGTCTTCTCATTAAACTCAACTCCGCCCATTCTGCTCAACATAATACTGGTGAACCCTTCGATGGCGTTCATTGGTGTCCGAAGCTCATGAGACATGGTTGATAAAAATTCCGATTTGAGGCGCGAATTCTCCTCCGCCAGTCGTTTGGCCGCCTGCAATTCCTTGATGAGGCGCTGCCGCTCAAGGTCTACGCGCACGAACTCATCAATGTCATCTACCAGCCGCTTGCGTTCCGCTTCGGTTCGCAGGAATTCATCAACTGTCGCCTGGAGTTCAAGCGCGCTGTCCGCCAGTTGTTGCTGGAGTTTTGCATTGGTTTCCTGGAGATTCGCAACCGTTGCTTCCAGTTTCTCCAACCGGTCATCATCGGAAGTTACACCGCTTTGCTCATCTTTGACATCGACCAGGTTACTTTCCATAGGATTTTCCTTCTTGTTACACCGTACTCATCTTGTGAGGGATAGTGCCCTCTTGCCGGATCGAAAACCTTCAAATTGGTCTCGTTATCTTGCTTAATACTGATGATATAGTGCTTCTTTCGTATCAAACAAAAAGATTTGTGAAGAAATTACCAATTCATATCACTTGGGCGATTTCCAGGGAGGATTGTGCGGTGATTCTGCACTATATGTGACAATCGTCCTATTCACAACGTAACGTATATCACCACTTGAAAGACGCTCAATTCGTAGGGAAAGATTTCTTAATGATTGTAGAGCCAAAATTCGGTTATGGTAAATTTGAAGATCAATGCTGACACTTTCCAACCCTTCTTTTGTTATCTAAGGAGATGAAATCGTGAATGAGAAAATCATGAACAAGATAACTATCAGCGATACCGACTATGCAACATTGTGGTATCACTCCGACGCTAAAATCGTGCATCACCAATTCCATAAATTCATTCACGGCGCTGAGTTCCGCCAGGTTTTGGAAAAAGGGCTTGAAATATTCAAGGAAAACGGCGCACATAAGTGGCTTTCAGACGACAGAAACAATTCGACCCTGACTGCTGAGGACACTACTTGGGCGCAGGCTGATTGGTTTGGTCGAGTGTTTGCTGCCGGGTGGAAATATTGGGCGATTGTGATGCCCGATAAGATCGTCGGTAAAATGAACATGAAGCGGTTCATTGAAGATTACTCTGAAAAGGGCTTAACCATTGACATTTTCAGTGACCCGGATGAAGCGTTGGCATGGCTTGAGTCAGTTTGAAACTCAAATGGCATGTGCGCTCCAGGTAGAATAGCTTGCCATGTTGCCCACGCTATAAAAGCAGGTTTGGCGGTCAATCGAGACGCATCAACGGTTGTACGTTCAAATCCTATCAGGGTCACTAAGTCTTTTGAACAGACTGCAAACGGAAACCACCTACTTACAGGTGGTTTTTTCGTTTGTCGTCCCTTTGTTTTATGTGTTGATAGACTCCCTCGATGGATGAATGTGATCGGTAAGGGGTGACATTCTCTACTGACCACCACCCCGCACTTTCCACTAAACTACATTCAGGATTTTGAATATAGGAAAACGCCATGCAGCCATCTTACGAGACTCTCGCAGAAGTGTTTAAAGGATTGGCGCATCCCACTAGGTTGCAAATACTCGATTTGCTGCGCGAGGGTGAGATGTGCGTTTGCCACATCGAAGCGTCCTTGAATAAGCGCCAGGCCTATATTTCACAACAGTTGATGGCCTTGCGTGAAGCTGGGCTGGTAGACAGCCGCCGCGACGGTTTGCAGGTGTATTATCGCCTGACCGATTTCCATATCCTTGATCTGCTGAATCTCACGTTCGGTACGACCTGCACAGCAGGCATTCAACCTGTCGAAGGCTGCCCCTGTCCTAGCTGTTCCGTGATTTTTGTTGACCAAATTCAATGAAAGGTTGTTTTTCATGTTGAACATCAAAGTGCTTGGTTCCGGTTGTCCTAACTGCAAACGTTTAGAAGCCGAAACCCGCGCAGCATTGGATGCGGCGGGGATACCCTATGACCTATCCAAAGTGACCGACTATGCCGACATCATGGCCTATGGCGTGATGAGTACCCCGGCGCTGGTCATCAACGACAAAGTGGTTTCCACCGGGCGGATTCCGGCGCGATCACGAATTGTCGAACTGGCTCGCCAGAATGCGATAACAGCCGGGTGATAGGGATGTAAAGTGTTCATGACCGGGATTTTAAGGAAACCCACTCAATACTTGGAACCAAAGGACTTCACATGGCATCGAGAGTCGATCAATTCCATCACCACGACGGAAACCGGCATGATTTTGCGTTTGTTGGTTTAGCAGTCGTCGCATGGTGGATGATTTTCAACAATTTGCAGCCGGTCGCGGACTTCATCACCTATCGCCTATTAGCCCTTCAACCGGAGAGTCATCTGGGAAGCGCTTTAAACTTCTTCGCCTACGATGTTCCGAAAATCCTGCTCTTGCTCTCCGGGATGATCTTTCTCATTACCCTGCTGCGAACCTTTATCACCCCCGAACAAACCCGGCATTGGCTCGGTGGCAAACGCGAAGGTGTCGGCAATATCCTGGCCGCTTTCGTAGGAGTCATTACACCCTTCTGCTCCTGTTCAGCCGTGCCCTTATTCATTGGTTTTGTCGAGTCGGGACTGCCGCTGGGCGTGACCTTCTCTTATCTGGTTGCCGCCCCGATGGTCAACGAAGTTGCGTTAGTGCTGCTGTTCGGGATGTTTGGTTGGCAGGTTGCCGGATTGTATCTCCTGTCCGGTCTGACCATCGCCATTGTCGCCGGGGTTGTGATTGGGCGGTTGGGCATGGAACGGTACGTCGAGGATTTTGTCTACCAGATCAAGGTCGGTAGCAAAGGACAGCAGTTGGAAGACGGTTTGGGATGGCATGAACGATTTGTGCAGGCACTCGACAGTACCCGCGAAATCGTTGGCAAGGTATGGATATTTGTGGTTATCGGTATCGCCATCGGCGCGGGCATTCATGGCTTTGTTCCAGACGATTTTCTGGCGGACACGCTTGGCAAAGACACCTTCTGGGCAGTACCGCTCGCCGTGATACTGGGTGTGCCGATGTACTCGAATGCTGCCGGGATCATTCCAGTCGTCAGCGTTCTGCTGGACAAAGGTGTCGCGTTGGGTACGATGCTGGCATTTATGATGTCGGTAGTCGCATTGAGTTTGCCAGAAATGATTATTTTGCGTCGGGTGATGAAACCGCGTCTCATCGTGGTCTTCATTGTCATCGTTGCCGTTGGCATCGTTCTGACCGGCTATCTGTTTAACGCCGTACTCTAATCCGTTGAATCTTGCTGCGTTCTAACTGGAAAGCGGCTCATATGGGTCAGTTCTGCGATAGTCTCGGTTTAGTCGGAACATCATCAAATGCTTCCCCACGCCACGCGATAACCCACAGCAGCATCAGCATCAACACCGCCGAAGTGAGACACCAGCTACAACTCGCGCCAATGACGAATGGCTCAAGAAACGTCAAATAAGCTGAGAAGGTTGTGCCGAGTACCGTCATCACCACCATCACACGTTCAGACCATCTGGGCTGGCTTCTCCACAGCAGCCATGTCACAACAATGCATCCGTAAGCCCCCATGCCCCATAGCGCGATGGGAATATCAAAAATCCGCGCATACGGGCTTTGCTGGACAGCCATACAATTCCCGACAACGCCGCACACGGCATCCGTTTCCGTGACTTCAATCGAGGTTAAATAACCGGCGGCGGCCAGCCCTGCCAGCGCCAGCAGCGGCACTAGCCAACCGGACAGGGACTTTGCGGGCAGGCTGCGAAAGACGGCCAGTAAACTGATGAGGAAAATCACAAATTCGCCACCGGCCAGCAGCAGAATTACGGGTTGGTTATTCCACCCTGCCGCCAGAGATAGGGTCAGTATCAAACCAATCAGCGACAGCAATGCCAGCATTCCGCGACGGAATCGCCCGCTGATCGCTTCTGGCAGTTCTGGGTCGTGGGGTACTCTGGAACGCCAGCTTGTGACCGCCAGCATCAGCAGACTGACCACCAGCAGGACGAGGATGAGAATCGCTAAAGCATTGGCAACCGGGTCGGCTGCCAGTCGTCCAGTCAGCGAATTATCAATGACGGCGACGGGGCTGAAGGCGGCAGTCGGCCCGTAGCTGTCCCTTTCCGCCTTTCCTCGTTCGTACTGTTCAACCGCATCCTGATACAGTTGCTCGATACCTGGAATGTCGGGGAAATCAACACCACCCGCTTCCAATCCTGCCCGAATCACTGTTGGAGACTGTTCTGCTATCCGGGAACCCGCCATCACTTCCTCGCCAATGACCAGCATCGGCACACCGCTCGACGGAATACCCAGGAAGGCTTCAGTCTCCCGTTTGAATGCGACACCCTGTTTGTCGTCGATATTGATGAACAGCACCCGAAGTTGATCGCCAAATTCGGTTTGGATGGGCGGCCAATGGTCATTGATGAGTTCGCGGCAGTGTCCACAGCTTTCCGAATAAAACAGTATCCCGTAAACCACCGGATTTTGAGATTGAGCAGGGTAGGGTGACAAAAACGACAGCAGAAGGGTGATGAGAACAAAAACTAGAACTTTTCCCCGTGTGAACAATCTGCCAATCAAACCAATGCCTCCATTCCGAAGCGCGTACTACTTGAATCCTAAGATTCGATGGAAGCATCGACAAGTAATGAACTTCACATTTTTTCCCATCCATAGACATCTTTTGATCGCTTCGGGCATGTGCCATAAAGTCAATCCCATCTGATGGTTAAGATGGTTTTTATACCAGGTTAAAAATGTTTGTCCCACACCGGAATTTCGCTCCTGATTGACGTTAATTGCCCATCATGTGTGCTGGATGAATTCGCATTGAAGACGATCAATCTTGTTTTAATCAATGTTCGATTTTCCCATTAACCGTCTGTGTGGATTTACCCCGTAGGCTTCGCTACAATGCTCTCATTGCGTCGGAGTATTCCAATCTATTGGCTAGGAGCGTTTTGTATTGATCGCCTCACTATTGATCTCACTGCGCGAGGGTCTGGAAGCCTCGCTTATTATTAGTATTGTCTTCGGCTACCTTCGTAAAACCGATCAGATGCGCTACCGCTGGTATGCCTGGGCGGGCGTGTTGACAGCCCTTGTCGTCAGTGTTGTGGTTGCACTCGGTATTCAGATCATTGGCGCTGAACTGGAAGGCGCTGCCGAACAGATTTTTGAAGGCGTAATGATGCTGTTTGCCGTTATCGTCCTCACCTGGATGATCTTCTGGATGCGTTCACAGGCGCGCACTCTGAAAGGAAATCTGGAATCCGAACTGGAATTGGCGGTCAAAGAAACCAGTCCACGCGGCCTGTTTGCGGTGACCTTCTTTGCCGTTGCCCGCGAGGGCATTGAAACCGCCCTGCTGCTGGCCGCCACCGCCTTCATGACCAATGGCATCAACACGGTTATCGGCACGTTCCTCGGCCTCAGCCTTGCTGCCATTGTCGGTATTTTATTGTATGCCTCCACACTCCGGCTCAATATGCGGCTTTTCTTCAATGTGACCAGCATCCTACTGCTGCTTTTTGCGGCGGGTCTGTTCGCCAGTGGTATTCATGAATTCCAGGAAGCCTCTGTGCTGCCCACCCTTCAGGATCATTTGTGGAACATCAGCCATATCCTCGATGTCGATTCGACTGTAGGGCAGGTGATGAAGGCTTTGTTTGGCTACAACAGTAGTCCCTCATTGATGGAAGTGATCGGCTATCTGGGCTATTGGCTCTTTGCGCTGGTTGGTGTGCCCTGGATTGTGGAACGCTTTCTCAGCAATGTCCCTGCACCGCAGTTGCGCGATGTCAAAGGCACGCCCTAGCCATATTTGGGCAATGCCATTCTAAATGAGGCCGTTTGAGAAGTCGGCTGTATCAGATTCACTGTCGCTTGTCGCATTCCAATGCGTCGTCTTGCTTCCCCTTTCCGGGCGTAGCGCCGCGAAGCGGTATTCGGGGAGGGGTTGAGCGCAGCGAACAACCATCTATCGCACCCTCTGGAACTTTTCAAACGGCTTCAATACCTATTACGCTGTTATTTTCCCGCTTTGCGACCTTAAGCCTTTGAGTCTTGGTATTATGCTTTTCGGCTTGTCTTTTCTGGCAACTGGAAACTCGTAGCTGGCAGCTAAATCGCCATTTTTCCCCTCAAAATCGACACAAATGTGTACACATTTGTGTACCGCAAATACGAACTTTTGTGCTATGCTGGTCATGGTAGTGATTGCAAAATATGGGGGTTACTATTCGAGCAGGATCGCTTTTGTAGGGACAAGACATCTCTTGCCTTCTCTAGAGATCACTAACTTCTGCACAATCCGCACAACTTGCCCCTGTGCAATTGCAGAATTTGCAGCATATTTCGCAGTTTACGGGAGAAATTTCAAAAACGCTGTGCAGGAAATTGAAGAAATGACGAAACTTGCGAATCGACTCACCCCGCCGCCGATCCTATGGGGAACATTGGCGGCAGCAGCCCTCTTTTACCCTTGCCGCCAACTTCAACAACGGCGAACGGATAAATGTGAGAATTTTTTCTCGTTTCTCATTCTCTTTTTTATCTTCATTTGTTGCATATCGGCGGATGCTGCTGCCTTCCCGCCATCAGGGACATTGTGACATTGACGCCATTTGCGACTCATTACGGGGTTTCAGTCTTGGTCAATCCGTTACGTCAACCGCCGCCAGCATCAACACATCGCCCCACAGCAGCGCGGGTTCGGCGCTGTCCTCGAACAAGGGCAGTCGTTTCGAGTCCGCCCAGCTATAGACCACCAGTTCCAGGTGATAATTCCCGGCTGCTGTCCCGCCTGGAATGTCGATACACGGTTCAAAATCCAGCCGTTCCCCGGCCTCGGCTGCGCCCAGTCCACCGTCCCATTGCAATCCGGTGGCCGCGCCCGTGATGCCCACCAGATGCAGTCCGGCGGAATACACATTATCCAGAGGAGCCAGCGCCGCAAAGGTCAGGTTGACGCATATCGAATCCCCCGCCACCACGCTGAACTGTTCATTCGCTCGCGGCCCATCCACAAAGCGCACCAAGTCCCCGAAGCGGAAACTCAGGTCGCCTGTCTCGCCGGGGTCGAATCGGTAGAAGATCATGTTCACCAGGCTGGAACGGTAGCCCACTCCGCGCCCTGCGTCCAGCGCCGCCACGATATGCCAGCTTTTAGCCGTGTTACTCGGTAGTGCCACCCATACCGACGGTGACTGCTCGAAATGCTTCATCAGGTCGCGGATTTCCGCCGCCGTGTGCAGTCGCCACGACAGGTCGAGTGAAATCCCCTGCCGGACGTGTAGCTGGCGGTCATAGTAGGCCGATGGGCTGGAAGGCGCGAAGTCGGTAATCATCGGCTCAAGCGGTTGCCGTGTCTCCACCATCTGCCGGATGACCGTCTCCCAGGGCGATTTCTCCGGCCACAATTCCGGGTAAATCGTCCACTGGGTTTGGATGAACCCGACCAGCAGCACCAGTCCAATAACAGCCGACAACAGGGAGGAATTTAGGGGAATATGAAATCGTCTGAACAAGCCCGGAAACCCGACCCATCGCAGTCCGTAGGCCAGCAGCAGCGCCCCGGCGGGCAGCATGGCAATCGTGTACCGCACCTGATACACCGGCGCGACCCAGGCATTCAGCGCCAGCAGCGCAATCGGCGTCAGCAGCAGCCACACTATCAGCAGCCCTGCTTTCCAGTATTGCCGGAGTTGGGGAATTGCCCGCCCCAACACGAATGGCGCGACCATCAGCCACCAACTCCCGCCCGTCAGGATCAGCACCAGCGCCGCCACCGCTGCCCAATCGGTCTGCACCGGGATCGCCAATGGCCCGTTGGGGTTGGCCTGCATCTGGCTCAAAAACACGGGCAGCCAGGGCAGGTACAGCAGTCCGGTCAGGATGTAGGGGATTAGCCGCCCAATGTGGAGGCGAAACCGTCCCTCTGCTCGGCTGGCCAGTCCGCCAGTAAGCAGCAGGTGAATCAGGTGTGTGAGGATCACCAGCACCCCGGCATAATGGGTGTATAACATCGCCGTCATCAGCGCCGCATATATCAGGCTTCGCCGTCTGGAGGGTCTGTCCCGCCACAGCAGGTACACCCAGGTGGACAGTGCCGCCAGCGCCAGCAAAAGCGTATACATTCGCGCTTCACGGGTGTAATAAATGAAAAAACCGGATGCTCCTAATACCGCCAGCGCGATCAGCCCGGTAGCCCGGTCAAACAAACGCTTGCCGACTGCGTAGGTCGCCGCCGAACCGATCAGCCCGAAAAACAGGGACAGCAGGCGGATAGCAAAGGCCGATTCTCCGGCAGCCCGTACCCAGCCGTATAGCCCCAAAAAATACAGTGGAGGGTGAACATCCGCCCGGACGCGGGCAAGCGACTCGGCCAGCGTGGGAGCATGTACCGCCCACACCGACCACGCTTCGTCATTCCACAGGCTGTCCTGTCGCAGGCCGGACGACGCCACCGCGAATCCGCCGAGCAGCAGGCACACAGCCAGAATCATTGTCACTGCTGGGCGTGGTAAGGGCGCTTTTTTCAGCGCCCCTGGAACTGCTCGGTTGGATAACACCTTGTAAATGGTTCTCGTCTAGTGGTTATTTTTTATCAGGTCGATGCGCTCTGGTATACAGCCACCAGTAGGTTTCCTTCGGATAAATCGGTTGTAGCTGCGCGTCCCAGATAAAGTCGGATGGTTCAACATACCGCCGGAGTTGGCTGTCGGCTGCTTTGACTTTCGTCGCCAATCCCGAACTGTGAAGTTCCGCCTCCCCCATGTCCGATAGGGCTTCTTGGATGAGGGTACGACGCAGGGCTTCAACCATATAGGCATTTGCGCTCGAACGGGGGTCTTCCTGGCACTCACGAATGTAGGTGTGAATATCTCGTAGTCGGGCGTCAACTTCCCGCGCCAGCTTCTTTTGATAATGCACGCCCCACTCGTCCTTGACCGCCTCTACCCGCTGCTCAATCTGTTTGAACGTCTCTGCCTGGGTAGCGTTCAACTGGTCTCGCAGGGCACGCAGCCGCCGCACACGCATCAGCACCGCGCCCGGTGTCAGGCTGGGGATATTGCTGCCAACATGACCATACAGTTCGTCTTCGTAGATGTAGGGTACAAGCGCAGCCGCCATCGTCTGTGCTTCGTTTAAGTCTTTGTCGATGGAGTAGTTTTGCTCAGACATTCGGATTGCTCCCATGATTTTGATGTCAGGTCAATCCTCATCTTACTGCTCGAAGACCTGAATTCCATCAGAATGCGTGGCGAGTTTAACGCGCTTTCACGATTGTCCAAACAAATACCCCTCGTCAGAGGGGCATTTGCAGAGAGGAGGAGTATGGAAAATTATCAGTGTGCAGGATGGACAGGTGCGGGCGAACTTTGTGGTTCCAGCTCGACAAAGAAGGTCGGGTTTGCCAGCACCCGCCGCACCGGACATTTACTCGCAATATCGTGTAACCGGGTGTGTTGTTCGTCTGTCAATTCGTCACCATAGACTGTCACATGTTCGCGGATTTCACTGACGAATTTGGCTTCACCCTGGTAGGCCGGGTAATCCGCCGCGCTGTAGCGTTCTAGCTCCAGGTTAACTTCTACTTTGTCAAGCGGCCAACCCTTGCGGTTCGCATACATGTGGACGGTCATAACCATGCAGCTTCCCAGCGCGCCCAGAAGCATTTCAGTTGGTGAAGGGGCGGTATCTGTTCCGCCATCGGACTCTGGTTCATCGGCATTCCAGATGTGGTGTCCGGCCTGTGCCACCGTTCGCAGTCCCTCATCTGTCCAAACGGTAACGGCTGTCATGTAATCTCCTTGAACCGTTATTGATAACCATATTATAGACAGCTTGAAACGATCTTCTCTTACCCACGTCCGAAGATGTCCAGGCTGATTCCCGTCACCGAACGCGCCTTGTCCGATGCCAGAAACAGGATCGCGTCAGCGATTTCTTCCGGCTGCACCCATTTGCTGAAGTCGGCGTTGGGTGTTTCGGCGCGGTTTTGTGGGGTATCAATCTGCCGGGGCACAATCGCGTTGACGGTGATGCCCTTGCTGCCGAGTTCGGCGGACATGCTTTCGATGACCCGTTGGGCTGCTGCTTTGGCTGCCGAGTAGGGAGCTGCTTTGGCTGCGCCTTTGTAAGCGTGTTTGGAAAGGATCGCCACGATGCTGCCGTGTATCTCATTTTCGACCATGTGCCGTGCCACACGCCCGCAGGTGACATATACCGATTGGGCATTCAAGCACCATCATCTTGTTCCAGATGTCCAGCCCGGACTCGTGAACCGGCGACCCACTGGCATAACCGCCGACTGTGTGCGCTAGGATGTCTATCCGGCCAAGCTGCCCCTCGATCTTTTGTACCAGCGCGTCAACACTGGCCTCGTCGGTCACATCGGCTACACCCGATATGCCGTCCACTTCTTTCGCCAGATCAGCCAATTCGGATTCTTTCCGGCCAACCAGTATCACTTTCGCACCTGCTTCGGCAAATCGCCGTGATACCGCTTGTCCGACGTTGCCGTTTGCGCCCGTGACCATCACTACCTTGCCGTCGAATGTTCCCGCCATCCCATGCTCCCTTCCAACCGTTGTTTGTTTTCAAGCATAGCACTTTGTCTGCCAAATCAGGCGTTTGTTACAGGTGCGGCTTGACAGGCATTACTGCAAACGCGCTCAAATCGGTAAAATAGGGACATGCGCCTGCTGCTACCCTCGGAGATTTTATGTCGAAACGTTTACCGTATCTGTTTATTTTGCTGGTGATGGTGATCTTCCTGGTGGCATGTGGCGGCGATGTCACCGCGACACCCGCCCCTTTGACCCAGAATTTCGTCTCGTCGGCCAGTGGCATTAGCCTGCAATATCCGGCGGATTGGGTCGCTAGCGACCTGTTAGGGCAGGTGATCGTTGCTAACTTTTCAGGCGCAGAAGATACCGATGTACCCGCGCCCGGTCAGTTCCAGGCACGCCTGTTTGTCACGCCCATTTCGGTCATCACGGGCTTACCGCTGGATGCCACCTCCCGTCAGATTATTGAATTTTTTGCCCAGTCGCTCGCGTCCACTGGCGCAACCTTCAACCCGGCTGCCGATGTGACGGTTGGCGGTCACTCGGCGGCGCGTATCGACGGTTCAAGTACGGACGGTCAGGCGGTGGTATTTGTGATTGATCTGGGCGAGGGAAATTTTCTGTTCGCTTCCGCGACGTCTGCTCCCGGTGAACTCGCGCGGTTCGAGCCAACGTTGAGGGCAATTCTGACAACCATCACCTATACATCGCCCGAAGTGACACCAGAAGCCACGCCGTAAATACCGTGCTAAAATATTCTTAAGCTGTGCCATGTTTGCCGGATTGTTGGGAACGGAATTCCACTGATGTCTGTAGTCTGTTTTGGCGAACTGCTGATCGACTTTGTTGCCCTGGAAAATGGTGTGAGTGTTGGGGAGGCGTCCGGCTTCCAGAAAGCACCAGGCGGCGCTCCGGCCAATGTGGCGGTGGCGATCTGTCGCCTGGGGCAGGAGTCGGCTTTTATGGGACAGGTCGGTAATGACCCGTTCGGTCACTATCTGGCTGATGTCCTCAGTTCCGAGGGAGTCGATATTCAAGGGTTGCGCTTTTCGGACGAAGCCCGCACTGCCCTGGCATTTGTCTCCCTGACAGCCGAAGGCGAACGCAGCTTTGTATTTTACCGCCACCCCAGCGCCGATATGCTGCTGCGTGCCGATCAAGTGCCGCTGGAAGTCCTACAGAACCAGAAAATTTTCCACTTCGGCTCAATCACCCTGATTAGTGACCCCAGCCGCACTGCGACCCTGATGGCGGCTCAGAGTGCCCATTCGCGTGGGATGCTGATTTCCTACGACCCGAATTTGCGCTTGTCGCTTTGGCCGAACGCTGATGCTGCCCGCGAGGGGATGTTGGTCGGCCTGAATTATGCCCACATCGTCAAAATCAGTGATGACGAACTGGAATTCCTGACCGGAAGTGAGGATGTTTCCCCCCTGTGGCGCGACGAAACCCAGGTGATTGCCGTGACGCGCGGCTCAAAGGGCGCAATCCTCTATACCCGCAAGGACAAATTCGAGCTGCCGGGTTTCAGCGTCCGCACGCTGGATACCACTGGCGCAGGTGATGGTTTCGTTGCCGGGATGCTGGTCGGTATCCTCGAACACTGGGGCGATCACATGGGGCACCTGCCGGAGATTGGACGGTTTGCCAATGCTGTCGGCGCGCTGGCGACCACCCAATTCGGTGCGATCCCGGCGTTGCCCAGCCGCGCGGCAGTTGATCGTTTTATGCAGACGCCCCCGTAATACCTATCCTCATGTCCTGAAAAATATCCCAATTTACGCGCACGAACCGCCTTTTATGCTATCGGTGCGAGGTCTGCACGTATACTGAATAGCGTATAGACTCACTTTTGAGGGGGAAGCAATGGGTATCAATCTCACCTGCCCAGAATGCGGTCAACAGATGCGCTTCGACCTGAACAGTACGACGCTCCAGTGCCCGTCATGTGGTTATACACGCGGCACAGGTCTGGACGAAAAGGCTGCCGAAATCCGCGCTAAAGGCCCGCGCCCATCGGTGAAGATCACCGACGAGGATCAGATCAATGCCAGGGCGGTGTCCTTGTTTTATACCGCTCATGATGAGCTATTCCAGGGCGATAAGGCTGCCGCCATCCACACTTTGCAGGAAGCCATAGACATCCAGCCCGATTTTCTGGATGCTCATCTGTGGATTGCCAAAATCACCGACGATGAACACCTAAAACGCGAACACTTAAGCAGCATCCTGGCCTATAACGGCGGTCATGCCGAAGCCACTCAAATGATGCTGGTGCTGAATGGTCGCCTGACGCCGGAACAGGCCGCATCGGCGTCTCAAAATAACGAACCCGCCCTCCGCCGGGTCGATTTTCCGGTCAACATCCAAACAGCCGTGCTGCGCTGCCCCAACTGCGGCGGTGATCTGACCGCCCATGAAGAGTCCGGGCAGGTCGAATGCCGCTTCTTGTGGTTACAGCGCCCAGATGCCGGAGCGCAGCACGTCCGATGGCGATTTGTTCATCGCCGCCATGCTGGAACGTAAAGCCCAACCGGTTCGCTGGCTGATCGGTGAACGTCTGCTGCATTGTAATAACTGTGGGGCGGAGCGTACCATCGCCGGGAATCAGTTATCCACCCGCTGCCCTTTCTGCAATTCCAATCATGTCATCGAGAAAGATGCATTGGATTCGTTCGAACAGCCGGAAGGTCTGATTCCCTTCACCATCTCCCGTGACGAGGCGGGTGAATCTATAAAACAGCATCTCCGGGGCTTTACCGAACGGGTCAAGGGATGGTTCGACAATAACAAGGTCGCACAGGCGACACTGAACGGATTTTATCTGCCGTTCTGGGTATATGATGCCACCCTGAATATCACCCGCACCCGCATCGACAATGCCCCTACGCCAGATCGTGCCCGTGTTGCCGCCCCATATCTCCAATCCAATCTCACCGATGCGATGTACGATGTCGAAGTGTGCGCCGTCCAGTCCCCGCCGAATGCTCTCACAATGCATCTTGGGGATTATGACCTGCACGACCTCGTATCCTACCAGCCCGATCTGCTGGCCGCCTATCCGGCGCAGCTATATACCGTCGATTTTGATGAGGCCGCGTTGGAAGCCCGCAGTCGCATTTCAACCGCCATGCGCGCTAAGTATGGCAGGCGCGAACTCAGCGAGGACAACCATATCTCGATTAATGTGTTAACGGCCATTCAGCAGATGCGTTTTCGGCTGGTGCTGCTGCCCGTTTGGGTCGCCACGTTGGTTGAGCAGGATCAGGACGTGCGCCCCGCGCTGGTGAATGGGCAGACCGGGCAGGTTGTCCTGGGTAAAGCCGAGAAATCTCGCCCCTGACTTGACCTTCCTCTCGCATGGTCAGCGCACGATTTTTCACTTTTCATATAATGGAAGAAAAGAACGAATGAGAGAAGGGTGCTGTGTCGGAAGTTCGTCCGCGCTACACGAAGGAATGGCTGTCAGACCGGCAGGTCTTATGTTACCGCTTTGAAGACCTGACGATCTCCACAGTCGATGGCTGGTCGGCAGATTTGACCGAGGAACTTCTCCAATGGCCGGAAGATACTCCCTGGCGGCTCATGTTGGATATTCGGCTGCGAGGCAGTATTGTCAGCACCTACGCGCTCCGGCGGGCAAGGGAGATCGCGCGGCTGCGTCCAGATTTACAAGGTCATCTAGCCGTTTTGGTCGCCAGCCGCCTGGCGTCGGATATTATTACGATTGCCATCCGGGCAACCAACAATTCGTATCGGCGGCGCGCGGTATTTGTGAACGAGGCGCTTGCCCTCCACTGGCTGCTCAACGAACGGAATTGACTCCCTTTAGGAGGCTGTTAGCGCGTTCGCGTATTGTGAAATCGTTCGCTAAAATTCCCCTGTATGTTGCTGAAAAGGAAAGTTGATGCGACGGACGCTGTTTATCCTTGCAAGTATTGTCGTCAGCGCGTTGTTCCTGTGGTTAGCCCTGCGCGGCGTTCCTCTGGAAGAAGTGTGGCAGCGAATTCAGCAGGCTGATCTGGGTTGGGCATTGGTCGGCTTCATCACCATGAGTCTGGGATTATTCACGCGGGCGGTTCGCTGGCGCGGACTGCTGGATTTCAAAATATCCCTGTCGCAATCTTTTCATATCCTGAATATCGGCTTCCTGCTGAACCAACTCCCGCTTCGTGCCGGAGAAGTCGCCCGTGTCTTATTGGCGACCACCCGTTCGGAAGTTCCGTTGATGACTGCCGCCACCAGTGTCATCGTCGAGCGAATGCTGGATACCTTGTTGGTGGTACTCATGCTGGTCTGGGCGATCACCCGCCTGCCGGACGCCCCAGCGGCGATTACCGCACCAACGGCCTTGTTTGGAGTCGCGGTTGTGGTGGCCTTCGCCATCCTGATCTTTTTTGCGCGTTACCCGGCCATCGGCCACAAGACCATTGCCTTTCTGGAACGCCTGCTGCCTTTTCTCAAACGCCTGTCATTGAGTCGATTGCTGGATCATGTACTGGCCGGATTAAAACCGCTTACCCACTGGCGCAGCGCCCTCCATGCCGTCGTCTGGACATTGATTTCATGGGGAGTTTCGCTCACAACCGTGTACTCGCTGGCGCGTTCGCTGGGCATTGACAATGTGGATATGCTCATCCTCTCCGTTCTGGGTCTGAGTTTGGCATCCTTCAGCATTGCGATCCCGGTCAGCGTGGCCGCCATTGGTCCCTACGAAGCGGCGGTGAAGGTGGCAGGGCAGGCGGTTGGGTTGGCGGAAGAAACTGCTTTGTCGCTCGGCTTCCTGTTTCATGGCATTAATATCATCGGTTACGCCGTTTGGGGTGTCATCGGTCTGCTGGTTATGGGCGTCTCGCTGGGCGATGTGATGTCGGCACGCCCATCTTCGGCTGAATCCGAAGCGGTCAGCCCATCATAGTCATTCTTGTTTACCTCTCGTCCCGAAGGATTTTCTACCATGCCATTTGTTGATATTGCTACAGGCGCGCGCCTGCATTATGTGGATCGCGGGTCGGGTGAGCCATTTATTCTCGTACACGGCCTGCTTGGGACGGCTGAAACCAGCTTTTCGCGGATGATGGATTGGCTAGCAGCCGATTACCGGGTGCTTGGCCTCACGCTGCGAGGTTACGGCCAATCGACCCCGAAACCCCGCGATTTCCCGCTGCGATTTTATCACCGTGACGCCGACGATGTGCTGGCATTTATGGATGCCCTGAATATCCCTGCTGCCCACATTCTTGGCTTTTCCGATGGCGGCGAGGTGGCGCTGGTAGCGGCGGGTTCGCAGCCGGAACGGTTCAAATCGGTGATGACCATCGGCGCAGTGGGTTGGTTTGGCGAGGAACTACGTCCGGTGGTACAGCGCACCTATCCCGGCGACTGGATCACAGATGAGGATGTAAGGCTGCATGGGATCGACAGCCGCGCCAAATTCACGCTCGGTTGGGTAACAGCCATGAAACACTATATCGATGCTGGTGGGGATGTCAGCCTGAGTACCGCGCCCAATATCACTTGCCCCCTGTTGATGATGCTCGGTGATCGGGATACCCTCAACCCTGAAGCCTGTGGTCGCAAGTTTATTGGACAAACGCGCAATGGTCGATTGCTTATGTTTCACTGCGGCCATGCTGTCCACGACGAGGATTGGGATAATTTCCAGAGTGTGGCGGGCGATTTTTTGAAGTCTATTCCGCCAGAGTAGGTTTAGGGCAAATCATCCGGCAGGGTGAATGTCCCATCAGGATTAGCCGGGAAGTCCACGACTTTCACCACCGCGCTCAGATTAATTGTGCCATAGATGTGTGGATAGTATTCATCTACACCGGGTTCGTATCGGCCTGTTTGTGGGTTGATGGGTGGCTCGAAGTTCACCCCGGCATCCACCCGTTCGGTATCCAGACACAACAATACCAAATCCGTCTGCCCGCGATAATGTTTGTTCGCCACCTTGACCACCTGCTCATAGGTCGAACAGTGAATGAAAGCCTGCGTTTCCAGTGACTCGGCGGTGTGATAGCCCCGCTTTTGCGATTCTGCCCACTGAGCGCGCGGAGTCATGTGTAAGATGATGCTCATCAGAAGGTGTCCCCCTGTTGGGATATGCTGCCGCTCTCTAAAAATCGTTCTAATTCGGTTGTTCGATAGGCGATCAATTCCGCCGCCCGTTCCCGGATGCGCGGATTGTGCAAGTTTCCCGCCAGCCACCAGCAGGAAGCCATGTGTCGCGCGGCGATGAAGGTTTCTACATGGGCGCGATACGAGTCCGGCAGTCGGCGCTGTGATGTATAACCCTCCCATAGCACCTCTCGGAGTTCGGGGTAACGGGGTTCATCCTTGAATTGGAGCAGGAGAGGGGCGAGGTCATACAGATAATACCCCCAACTGCAATCGTCAAAGTCAATCGCGCACACCTGATTTTTCTGAAACACCAGATTTTTCATAATCAGGTCGGCATGGATCATGCCAAAACTATCTTTGCTCATCCCTAATTCCGCCATGACACGGCGCACTCTGTCCTCTACAGCCGCGAAAATCGCGCGATGCCTATCCGTGAATAGGGTCGCTCCCTCACCCGGATTATAAGCTGACTCTGCTCCAAACATGCCCTCTGCATCCAGTCGTGGGCGGACGAAATCCGGTGGCGGATTGAACTCCGACGAGTACTCGTGCAGGCGCGCTAGAAAAGTTCCAACGACTTGAACCTGTGAGTTAGACACAGTATCGGTCCGATAGAACTGCCCGTCAATCCAGCCAAACAATACACATGTTACTGGCTCGTTCAACCCATCTACCGGGACATTGGTGAGAAGTTCGCCGTCCGGTCTGCGAACCGGACGAGGCACGCACAATGTTGTATCCTGAGTGATTGCTTCCAGCCAAGTTAGTTCTGAACGTATCCAGTCGGGGTGTTTGTGGCCGGGGCGGTGGACACGCAGGGCGTAATGTTCATGGTTGGCAGCTTGCACATCGAATACAGCATTGTTGACGTACATGATGGGATGAATGGTTGCAGCCGCTAAACCATAGGCGCTTAATGACTTCGTGCCGCGTGGCTCAAGCGTGCCAGTTGACCGTCATAATCCAGTGTTTCAAATGCCTGCAAGCGATAGCCCTTTGCCGATGTTCCCCAAACAAAAACCCCGGCGATTGCCAGGGTTCGGTGAGCGGGCGACGAGATTCGAACTCGTGACATCTTCCTTGGCAAGGAAGCATTCTACCGCTGAATTACGCCCGCATAATGTAAAAGCATTATAACGAGGGGAAATGGGGTTGGCAAGAGTGAATTTTTGAGAGGTGGTGAACGCCAGTTAGACAGGATATACTGCTGTCCCTAGATAGATTTGTGACTATATGGTTAGAACAAAACCTGATAACCGGATGCGCGAAATATCCCAAACTGTGATGTGAAAGTTGTTAGAGGTTTACTGTATGCCAGCCGATATTCAACCCCAATTGCCAGCAGAAGGGCAGGAGTCCGTCTGGGATTATCCGCGACCCCCGCGCGTCGAGCCAGTATCACAACGCATTCGGGTCATCTTGAACGGCGAAACGATTGCCGACAGCACCCGTGCCATGCGCGTTCTGGAAACCAGCCACCCACCCGTATATTACATTCCACCGGAAGATGTTCACCGGGAATATCTGGTGTCCTCCAGCCGCCGGACATTTTGCGAATTTAAAGGGTCGGCAAGTTATTGGACACTGCGAGTCAATGGTCGTTCGGTGGACAATGCTGCCTGGAGTTACCAGCATCCGACCCCCGCTTACGAGGTGATTAAGGGCTATCTGGCCTTTTATGTCAGCAAGATGGATGCCTGCTATGTAGGCGAGGAACAAGTCAGACCGCAGGAGGGCGACTTTTACGGCGGTTGGATCACATCCAACATTGTTGGCCCCTTCAAAGGCGGGCCGGATACCTGGGGTTGGTAGGGGAAAACTGAGAGTTTGCTCAATGCCCCCCAATTTGAGGGGACAAAGCCTTGCAAATGATGTATCATTAAGTGTGAATTCAATTCGAACATGAAGCTCAGAATGGAGCGAGAGATTATGTTTAATATGCGGAGAGAACAGGGCGCAAGTTCTATCGCTAATGCAGTACCACGAGTGGAAATCCAGCCGTTGATGCGGATGGTTTATCTATGGATGACTACCGGGCTGTTGGTCACAACAGCGATTGCGGTCACAGTCAGCAGCACACCATCGCTGCTGCAGCTTGCTTTGAATCCAGCCGTGCTGATTGGGGCAATCATCGGTGAATTGGTACTGGTGCTGGCAATTGGCTTTGGGCTGCGGCGTATGTCGCCTGCTATGGCGATTGGCCTGTTTTTGGTTTACTCGGCGGTGAACGGCTTCACCCTGTCAATGATTTTCATCGCCTATGACATCGGCACGATTGGCGCGGCCTTTTTCACGGCGGCGGCTCTGTTTGCAGCCATGACGGTGGTCGGTTTCACCACTCAGATTGATCTGACTCAATATCGCAGTTACTTTTTGATCGGTCTGATCGGTCTGGTGATTGCGATGGTGGTGAATATGTTCCTGCAAAGCAGCGGGTTCGATTTCATCATCAGCATCTTCGGTGTACTGCTGTTCACTGCCCTGACTGCTTACGACACCCAGAAGATCAAGCGGCTGGCGTCTGACCCGGAAATTGAGGCGGATGGAAGTCTGATGGCGAAACTCAGCATCCTCGGCGCATTGGCGTTGTATCTGGATTTCGTTAACCTGTTCCTGTTCCTGCTGCGCCTGTTTGGTCGCCAGCGCTAACACGGGTTGGTTGTAACAAAAACATAGGACGAGGCTGCAAGCCTCGTCCTATTCATTTCAGAAGGGCATACTTCTTGCCCTTTTACCCCTGGTTGAGAATACTTTGCACATCCGGCCCGACAATCACGGCAATATCGCTGGTCGTCAACCCATCTGCTCCCGGCTGAATACGTTCCGGTGGCAAACCTAACAGTGCCGCCAGATAGCGGGCTGTCCAGGTTTTCCCGGTATAGACATGAATGACGGTATCGGTGTTGGTGGCTGTTGGAGTATTTCCGACCTGGCCTACTGTTACCCCTTTTCCTGCCAGCCAATCACGAGTTAATCCCGCAAGTCCGGCGGTATCCGTATTATTGAACACCACAACAGAAGCATTCTCGGCCTCGGCACGAGTGCGGAGTTCCGAAAGCGACAGGTCGCGCGGTGGGTTAAAAACCTGCTCGATTAACAAGCGCATAGAATTGAGTTTCGGCACAAGCACCTGATCGCCACTACTGGTCGTTGCCAGATCAACATACAGGTTGTCAATCACACCGAACTGAATGTCACCCTCCGGAATTTCCTGCATGAGTGACCCTAAACTGAGGATTTCCGGTAGAGTCAGATTGGTTTTGATGCTGTCGGACAATTGCTCCCATAATTGCGGGGCTTGACCGATGAAATTTGCAATGCCACCCACGCTCAACACCTTTTCACGCAGCGCCCGAAGCACCTCCTGCTGCCGCCCCGCCCGGTCAAAGTCTGACCCCTGGGTGGCGCGCGTTCGAGCATATTGCAGGAGTTGTTCACTATTTAATGTCTGACAGCCGGGATCAAAGTGAACGTGAATCACACCATTGCCCGCGTCCGGGTAATGGGTGTCGTCAATGACCTGACTGACACAGATTTCGGTTCCGTCCGGCGCAATCACGTTGACCAGTGAAATGAATACGTCGAAGTTAATCAGGATATATTTGTCCACCGGGATACCGAGCGTTTGACGAACGGTTTCCGCTGCCAACGCCGGGCCGCCACCGGGATAGCCATTGGCATCGCCGAGTGAATTGGCGGTGTTGATGCGTCCAGGTCGGTAGCCCGGAATATTCACCCACAAATCGCGCGGAATTGAGAGTATTCCGGCAGTTTTACGAATCGGGTCTACGCTCAGAACCATCATCGTATCGGTGCGGAATGGGCCGGGTTCGTTGAGTGCGCTGCGTTGGTCAATGCCCAGCAGCAGGATATTCACCCGCCGGGGATCACTCCATACATATTGGGCAGCCGGGTCGAGGGTAACGGTTGGCTGAGGGGTTTCCGGTATCGGTGTGTCGCCGGGAGCGGTAGTGGGCTGGGGTGTGAAGGTTGGCGGGAATGGGGTTGCACTTGGCTGGGCGGCGATCAACTGCTCAATGTTGATGGGTTGGCTGAAGATATTGGCTGAGTTAATTGCCACCTGTCGGGCGACAGAAAATGCTACCACCGACAACAATCCGGTCAGACCGACGAACAATACAATCCCAACAACAAATAACCATCCAGGAATACGCATACACACCTACTTCAAGCTCGATTATCGGGTAAACAGCCAGGACAGCCTGCGTACCCGCGACAGCTTCTAACGCCTATTAGCTGCGAGGCATTATAGCAGAAGTCGGCGCTGGCTTTTCAACGGTTATCCTACGATGTAGGGGCGGCCTGTTTATCCAGCAGGAACACTGAATTACCGGACAGGACATAGGCCAACTGTTGGTTAGCATCTGCGACTACGTTGGCAAGTGCCGCGAAGTGATCTTCGTTGAAAGATCGGTAACTGTTGAGGAATGACCCGGCCAGTGTGGTTTCGTAAACCGTCAGGCTGTTTCGACTTACGATATAAATCGCCTGCCCAACGGGATTTGTATCCAGGAACATTGCATCGGCACTCAAAATTTGCTGGCCTGACGGAAATCCAGCGAATACAAATGCGTTCTGTTCACCAGAAACCCATTTGGTGATCTCTCCGGTGGCAGCAAGCAGATAAACACTGCCCCTATCATCAATGCCGAAATCTACCGCATTGCTTATATCGGTACGGTTGTTACCCGAAAAATACTCAGCGGGAACAGTGGCATACGTCCCACCGGAGCTATCGTAACGCCAGATTTGATTGGCTGCCGGGTCGAGGATATACAGCCTCCCCTGCCAGAGTGTGATTTGCGTTGGATGCTGCCAGCGTTCTGCGCCGAGGAGCTGCTGCGCCTCACAGGTTTGCAGGAAACGGGGTGAGCATTGAATGAACAGGCCATTGTCATCCAGGGCGACGATTTGTGTAATGTCATCCGCCCAGGCGATGTCGATCAGGTTGCCTACCCGGAATTCGTTGACTGAGGCATTCAGCCGCATAGACGGGATAGGTCGGCTGCCATCTGGAACCATATTTCGCCCATCTTCCGTCAGCGAAATTTGATAGACCTGCTCATTCTGTGAGTCCAGGACATACAGATTCAAGCCTTGTAGTACCGCCTGGGTGAGAACGGCATTTGGCAGTGATGTGATTACAGTAGTATCTCGTCGCTCGACCTGCGACAATTTATCAATCACCGTTTGTCCCTCGCGCGTAAGGGCTGCCAGCGATGGATCACCTGCCCGCAAGTCATTACAGCCATCAACTACCGTAATGACTGCATTCCAGGCGCTCACCGTGCCGTTTACGTCGCTGGACGCCACGCTCCGGGCGACATCAGCCGACTTGTTGGCTTCATCGACACAGAGTTCAAACTCACTCTCGCCGGTACGTCCCAACCCCATCACCATCACCAGCAGCACGATTCCAATCGGCACAAGTATGGTGATAGCCGCCAGGGTAGATGCTTTCAGCCAGGGTCGCTTGCCTTCGGTTGGACGTGGGAAGATTCGATCCAGGAGATGATTAATCCCTTCCAATACCCCTGCAAGACCGAGCGCCAGCCTTCCGGCGCTGCGTTGTGCAGGGGAACTTCCTCGGCGGCGTGATGGCTTAATTTCTTGAGATGGAACGACGGTTTCGGGAGAACTGGTTTCGACAGGTGGAGGTGGTGCGACACTTCTGGCAGTGGAATGCCCCTCTTTTACAGGAATAGGGGACGGCGCTTCCGGGGTTACGAACTCGCTCGCCAGTAAAGTAATCTGGGTGGCGGTCTGCTCTTTAAATCGTTGCAACACCTCACTGATGTTTGGCGCGCGCAGGGCTTCTACGGTCTTTACAAAGTTATTGTCTGCGAGACGTGCGTCTGCCATCACGAGACGGCTGCCGGGTTGAATGGTGTAACGAGACATTTTTGTGGTCGGGACAGGATGAACCCCAAGCGGTGGACCAAACAGCGCCTCGTCATTGCTAAACTCAGTCGGGAAGGGCTGGGGTTCGGCTTGGCTCTGATTGATGATGACAGCCACACTTGATCCTACACGTCCCAGGAAGACCTCGTTATCGCGCAGTACAGCACACAGGATATTGGCTTCATACTGCCGTTTGCCGCTGTGGTTATGTTCGTTCAAATCCTGGTTGAGAGTATTAAATACCGTTCGCAGTCCGGCAGTAACGCTGCCCGAACTGCTGAAGTAACGTTCAGCGGCCAGATTCGCCATTTGGTCATAGAATGTGCCAGGGGCTGCTGCCTGACCGCTGGGTGTGACCAGAACGAAAATCGTATCCAGTTCTCGCCCACGCGCTGCCTTTCGGGGCGCAACCTCGACCAGCGTGCCCGGTGGCGTAGCGCTGATTGAACGACCTCCAACGATGTATAAGTGGCCGACAAGAGCCTCAAAATCAAACGCCATTCCGTGTTCGCAATCTGTGAGCTAGTTTGGTTGTTGATTCTACCCGATTCAGGAGGCGTATTCAAAGGTAGAAGGTGATTGGGGAGGATTATGGCGCAGCTTGCTGCGCGATTACCTGTTGAATGATGTCTTTTAAAACTTTTAGCCGAACGGGTTTGACCAGATAATGATCCACCCTTACCATCGTCTCGGATGATTGAAAGTGATTGTGGGCGCTGAGGACGACAACAAACATGCTGTTCAGGCGTGGGGTGTGCAAAATGAAGTCTAAGACATTTACCCCGGTTACATCGGGCATCAACATATCCAGGAATAACAGAGTTGGCGTTGTCTGCTCTAATATGTTGATGGCTTGAGAACCATCTTCCGCCTGTATGACCTCAATGTTGAGTGGTTTCAACACTTGTTCCAGGAAGTATAGCGTGTGTTTATCATCGTCAACGGTCAAGGCGATGTGAGACATAAATGGCCTTTTGGAATCCCTATCTTGGAGTTCTTGTTTCGTTGTTAACTGCACTATTAAACAAGCCGACTTAGTGTAACACCTTTTTTATTCCCTGGCTACTCACGAATCATGTCTGTTTTGTAAAATTCCTGATGTCGATCATCAAAATATTTGTGACAGGGAATCAGGAAAATATGTTTTCCAACCCGACAATCAGTATATAACTATTTCGCTATTTATTAAGATGAGAGTTTCAAGAGATGGAAATCAGTTTCTTTAGGATGAAGGAATAGAAAATTCAAACCGACTGATTTCACGATCACCCAGGAACAAACCCACCGCATATAGGCCGGATGGATAGCCGGTATCGCTCCCAAAGAAGAAAAAGCCGGAACCGGACTCGCCTTGACTCCAAATGTAACTGCCTCCCTGTATGGGGGTGTCGTCCCGGTACAGGACGCGTGTCCAGACGATGCCATCATCCATCTGCTGATAATTAAAGAATAGATAAATTCGCTCCGTTCCAACAGGAAAGTTGGTGGTGGAATCAACGGGGTTGCCTTCGGCAGATATGGCGCTCGCGGCTGCGGTGATCTCTATGATTGCGCCCAGGCGAGGCTGTTGGGAGGAAGGTGGGGGTGTCAGGTTGAAGACTGTATCGAAGGTTGCAGTAGGGGTAAGTGTGATGGTTGGCAGTACAGTCGCGGTTGATGTCGCTGATACAGTTGGGGTGACAGAGGGCATGGGCGTTTCCGTTGCCGGTATATGGGTTGGCGTTGGTGTGGGGGTTAATGTAAGGGTTGACGTTGGTGTCAGTGTAAATCGAAGGGTCAGAGTGAGGCTCGGTATGACTACGCCTCTGGGCACGTCGGAGTCACGCTGCATCAAATTGGTCAATCGTTGATAGGCCAGGTCTGCCAATCCGCTGAATACTGCCAGAGCAATGGCGATGCCGAACAAGCCAATTGAAATCAAAAAAAGCTGTCCACCGCGTTGTCCAGCCGCCCGACGCAGCCGCCAGTACGGGCCGGTGCGTCCACGTCGGAGCTGCTGTAGGGATAACAGGAATAAGAGCGCCGCTAATCCAATCAGTGCGGCGATGATATACGGTAAAAGTGAGGCGAGAGCTTCAATCATGTGGCGGAATTATAGCAGCAAACCCGACGTAACGGTTAGCCGTTTTCTCTGGTCTTGTTTTGAATCTGTGTGGTTCGCAAAATAGGTGGGATGACTGAATGGTGTTATGAGAGGTTAGAACTGAAATCGGTCTTCATAGCGAACGAGTTTGCGTTGGTACTCGGTGGTGAACGATTTAAGTTTTCGTTCCAACTTTTTCCAATGATCGCTCTGAAAAACCTCAACAACTGTTTCCAGGTTATCGGTCACAAATTCGATCTGACGCAGTGGATATTCACCGTAGGCTGTATGCCAAATTCCAAACATGTACAGACCCATATTATGCAGCGCAGGAACAAACTCATTGGTCACATACTGATAATAGGGTTCGTACATTTCAAGCCGGATGTTATACCGCATCAACAGACGATACTGTGGGATGATACGAATCGGAGGCATCATAAAGTTTAATACTCCCTGCACTTCATTCTAGCACGCTATCCAAATGGAACAACTAAAATCCCATGAGAAATGCCTATTCAGAAAGGCATACCTACGAAACGCTGGTATCATGCTTGCTCAGAATTCGTTCCTTCGCCCTTGCCGCCCTTCCGCGAATAGGGTAACTTTCAGGCTGAGATATTCAGCATAGAGGTCTCTATGAGCAATTTGCAGGCACGGCTGGACGAACTGCGGAGCCAGCTACAGAACTTGCCGGATGATGTGGATACCAACACGATTAGTCAGCTTGAACGGGCTGCACGGACGCTGTTGGCTGACGCAAAAAACACACCCTACGAACAGGCTGCCCAGGCATTATTCGCCGAGATGGCGCGTATGAGCAGTCCCACTTCGCCAACTGCGGCAACTGTGCGTGGTCTGCTGCGTCGGGCACGGATTCGCATTGAAATCGCCGGAGATGACGACGACATTGATGAGGCGATTGATATTTTGGCCGAAGCGTTGGCACTCAGCGCCGATAACCCGGATGTTATTGCCTTACTGCAAGAAGCGGCCTCTCATGGTGATGAGGCAAGACAGCGTGTGAATGATCTGTTCGCCCGCTATGGATTGGATAATTCATCGGCGATAGTCCCCGCCCCACCGCCTTCTGCGCCTGTTTCGGTGCAACCGCCGTCGTATCCAACATCATCGGGTTATCCTGCCCCGGAAGAACAGATTTATCAGGAAACGCCGTCTCGCCGCGCACCGGGCAGGGGGCCGATGAATACCACGCCAGAGATTGACGATATTCTGTCGGAACTCACGCAGGCTTATTACTCAGGCGAGTACCAGCAGACTGTTGATCTGGCGAATCGTATCCTATCGCAGCAGCCCGGCAACCCGACAGCTCTGGATTATCGCCAGAAAGCCGAGGACAACCTGATTCGCGGTGTTGTGCCCGATCACCGAATTCCGTTTGATGCCCGTGTGGCTTATAACCGTGCCAACTCGCTGGTACGAGCAGGAAATTATGATGAGGCCGAACGGTTGTATCGTGAAGCCCGCGATCTGGCGGAACGCAGCGGTATTTTGAGCTGGAAAGATGCCGAACAAGCCTTGTTGGATATTCAAGACCTGGCGCTAGCACGCGAACTGCTGGTTGATGGGGATCGACTGCTGAAGTCCGATAGCTGGTCGGAGGCACTGCGGAAATATGAAGGGGCGCTGCGGGTTGTACCGAACGACCCCCAGGCGGAAGAACGAATTGAGACACTGCGCCGCGTCCAGCAGGAAGCCGATCAAGCCAGCGTACAGTTGAGTATGCTCAGTGGCCCTTTGCCGGAGCAGGTCGCTCAACTGCAAAATGTACTTAATATCATCATGCGGGTTCGCCAAATTCTGCCCGATAGCCAACGCCTTACCCAACTGGCGCAACAGGCAAACAATCGCCTGACTGGTATCAAAACACAGTTGTACGACCAGGCACAATCGGCCTTGAACCGTGCGGCTAATTCTACCCGATTGGAGGAGCGGCTTGCGCTCACCAACGAGGCGCAGGGGTTGTTGGAACTGGGCGTCAAGCTCGACCCAGCCGATACCAATTTATCCGAACTGCTGCTGGCAACACGGGCGGCAGCAAGTGATATGGCCCGTGCCCGGCAGGTGATTGAGCGGGCAGCAGCCCTGGTTGCCCAGAATTTCGATAATGAACTCTCGCAGGCGCGCTCGATGCTGGCGGGACTCCGTGATTATGCTCAGGACGAACGCTATCGTGCGGTAGTCAGTGATCTGTTAGCCCGATATATTGAACGTGCCGAGTTTGCTGCCGAAGAAGGTAATCTGGCAGATGCTGAAGCCTGGGTGGCAACTCTGCATGATGAACCATTCCGTGTACTGGGGCGGCGAAGTGAAATCCAACGTATAGAGACCAGCGTGCGCGTCCTGCGCCGCCGGGGGAATATCCGGTTAGCGTTGATTATCTTTGTGATTATCCTGTTCATTGGCGCAGGTGGTATAGCCACTCAAGGGATTTGGTCGCCAGTGCTATTCCCACCAGCAACGCCGACCCCAAGTGATACGCCGACGCCCAGCAATACGCCGACGGCAAGTGACACACCAACCCCCAGCAATACACCCACGCCCTCCAGCACACCCAGCGTCACCTGGACATCATCGCCAACGATTACACCGTCATTTACCGTCACAGCGTCACTGACACCGACAGAAACGGCGACACCGACTCATACACCGACGATTACACCAACACTCACGGCCAGTCTGACACCCACCGATACCCTGACACCGACAGTTACCCCGACACCGCAGTTACTTTGCCGTATCTTTAACTCCGGGCAGGATGGTATTCGGGTCCGTTCAGAGCCGTCTACCCGCCTCTCAGCTATTGGAACGCTGCCGCCAGGGACAGCCGCCGATGTATTGCGTCAGGATCGCAGTTCCACCGACGGGCGTATCTGGTTTTACATTAATTTCCAGGTGGAAACGGCCAGTATTTCTGGATGGGTACGATCCGATACTGTAACTCAGTTTTCGCCCTGTCCGCCGTTCTCATAAGATTTGTGATCTCCTATCCACCCGTTTGCGACAAGAGAAGGGGCGACACCCTTCTCTTTTTCATTCTGCATAAATTTTTCACAGCTTCTCTCATGACTATGAGCCAGATCACCATACAATAAATAAAGGATTGATATGAAAGACAACTATCTACGGAGCATCCACTTTGTCTGCATTGAACCCGAACTTCCAACCCCATCTACTGATTTCTGAAGAGCGCGCGACGCCCCGACAACATGATTCACTGCTGGAATGTCAACCGTTTCTGGAAGCGAGTTCAATGAATCCGGTTGATCGTTTTGCGGTTCGCCTGGGACGAGAGCAGGGTATTTGGGAAAACACGCTTTCGAAAGAGCAGACGGCTTTTGCGCTTGCCGGGGTTTCGGCTGCCGCCATTTTGCCCCCATTGGTTGATCTGGACAACGGAAACGAGATGTTGGATTACCATGTGTGTCTGGGCGATTATCTTGATTCCGCCCTCATCTCTGAACTGGTCAATGTACTGGATACGCAGGGTTTGGAATTTCATTGGACACAGATTGACGCTACTGTTTATGCTTCCGCAATTGGTGCGGGTGTCGCCGCCTGTATTGATGTTACCTCTGGACAGGAAACACTATCACTGCGTTATGCCTCTGCTCTGGCCGAGGAGCTTTATTACGCAGGTCGCACCGCCTCCCTCCCACGAAGCCGGTTGTTTTTGCAAACGGCGCTCTACGAGCGGGTTGACGCCCTGCTGGAACAAATGCGCGTTCGCACCTGGCTTTGGCTCATCGGCTGAACCACCTCACGTACTTATAATCTCCGGCTGGAAACCACACTGATATACAGTTAACCTGTAATTCAGATTTCTCTCATCCTTGCTGCATATAATCGGGTATCATAAGTACGGGGAATGATTCCCTGTAGGCAGCCGATAGAGGTAAAACACATGTTAACGTCTATACGTAAGAGAGGAGCTGTTCTGGTTGGGACACTCCTGCTAATCGCGTTTGGGTTCGTTTTAGGGACAGCAGTTCTGAGCGGCGTGGCAGCGCCGCAGACAGTTGCCCCAATTGTTCAGCAGGTTCAGGCTCAGACCCGAACCCCGATTACGGATGAAGAACGTCTCGTCTCACAAATCTACAATCAGGTCAGTTCTTCTGTCGTGTCCATCAATGTAACGGGTAACAGCACAATGGGGCAGTTCAGTGCCTCCGGCACAGGTTTTGTCATCGACACCGATGGTCATATTGTGACCAATAACCATGTTGTCGATGGCGCTGACCTTATCGAAGTGAATTTCCACGATGGCACCATTCTGGAAGGCACTGTTGTGGGTCTCGACCCAGACTCGGACATCGCTGTACTCAAGGTTGATCGACCTGCAAACGAGTTGCAGCCGGTGACATTTGGTGACTCGGATTCGCTGTTTATTGGTGAGACAACTCTGGCAATCGGGAGTCCTTTCGGTCAGCGTTGGACTCTGACCACCGGGATCGTCAGTGCGCTTGGACGCACCATTCAAGGGTTGGATCAATACAGCGTTGGCTCTGTTATCCAGACGGATGCGGCTATTAACCCTGGGAACAGCGGTGGGCCACTCCTTGACCTGGACGGCGAGGTGGTTGGCATGAACTCGCAAATCGCCAGCCAGAGTCGTTCCAATGCAGGGATCGCTTTTTCAATTCCGAGCAACCTGGTGAAGCGAGTAGCACAACAACTGATTGATAACGGTCAGGTCAATTACAGCTATCTCGGCATTTCGTCGGGTCCCGAAATTTCCCTTCCACTGATTCAGGCACTTGGCTTGCCCAATAATCTGCAAGGTGTGATCGTAACGGATGTGTCGGCTGGTGGTCCCGCCGCCGCTGCTGGTATTCAGGCTCCCACTGGAACACGCACCCGCAACGGCAGCATCGGTGTGCCCACCTCCGCCGACATCATCACAGCGATAGATGGAAATCCGGTTACGGGTATGAGCGAGTTGGTTTCATACCTCGCCATTAACACCGTCCCCGGTCAGACGATCAATCTGACGGTGTACCGCAATGGACAAGAGATTTCTGTCCCGGTTACACTGACCGCTCGCCCGAACTAGCGCTCATCTAGCGATAGACTTTAGTTTTCAAAATCCCGGTTTGCAGCTTTGCAGCCGGGATTTTGTTTTTATCAGCCGCGCCATGAATCAGTTTTGAGTCCCCGTCTGCCTGCCCAACAACGTGCTATAATGGCACGGAGTAATTATAGGCTTGGGCATAGTTCATGAATGACTCTGAATGGGTAAGTTTGCGGGGAGCAGCGGAAATACTGGGTGTCCACCCGGCAACAGTACGAAATTGGGCCGATAGTGGCGACCTGCCATCACGACGCACACCCGGTAAACATCGCCGTTTTAGGAAAGTGGATCTGCTCCGATTTGCTGAGGCTAAAGGCGAACTCCCCCCGCTTGAAGTACAGGTCATTATTCAGAATGCGCTGGGACAGACCCGGATGCAGGTTGGCGGCGGGAGGCTGACACACCAGGCCTGGTATGAAGAACTGGACGAAGCAACACGCGGCAATTTACGCGAACATGGACTCCAAACTCTGGAAGCCATACGAAAATATCTTTCCAGTGGCGCACCGGACGACCTGCTGGCACTGGCGATTAACTCCGGGAAGAATTACGCCACTGTGTTAAGTGCTCAAGGGCTGAGTTTGCCGGATGCTGTGCGGGGCTTTTTTTACTTCAGCGACTTTGTAACCAACTCGGTACTCACCTGGTCGGAAATTATTCCTGTGCGTAATACACCGGTTGAATGGGGCGATCTGGTGCGGCAAGTGAATACCTTCATCAACACTATTCTTCTGTCCATC
Source organism: uncultured Chloroflexia bacterium (assembly GCA_963752305.1). GTDB lineage: Bacteria > Chloroflexota > Anaerolineae > Aggregatilineales > Phototrophicaceae > CFX2. Next base: position 2,671,571 of record CAVVXQ010000009.1, on the reverse strand, counting down.
ATCGAATATTACGAAGCCGAATGACGGATGCTGGCTGGGTTGCCCTCAGCCTGACCGGGCGGATTGGTGGCCGAACTCTCCGTGCTTTGTTGGAACATTTCGGCAACAACATTCCGGCCATTCTTTCAGCAGATGAGGCAACATTGCGGTGTGTCCCAGGCGTTGGGTCGAAGTTAGCCGAACGTATCCGTGCTATTGATCTTCTACAAGTTCAGCGCGAGTTGAGCGATTGGGCGGAAAGGGCTGTACAGGTTACAACCCTGTCGAACCCTGACTATCCCGCATCGCTTCGGGCAGTCGGCGATGATGCACCCCCCACCTTGTTCTCGCGTGGGCGCTGGCCGCTGCCCCCTGGGAAACGGATGGCGATTGTCGGCACACGTCAACCCTCTCAGGATGCGCGTGCGCTGGCGCAAAATCTAGCTTCGGAGTTGGTCGGACGAGGCTATACCATTGTCAGTGGGTTGGCGATTGGTATTGATACAGCGGCGCATATGGGCGCGTTAATAGTGCCAGATGGACAAACGGCGGCAGTACTTGGCTGTGGTGTTCTGAATATTTACCCATCAGACAATCTGAAGTTGGCCGATCTGATGGTCGAGCGCGGAACTGTTTTGAGCGAACTACATCCCGGCGCAACGCCCTCCGCTCCCAATCTGGTGGCACGTAACCGCATCATCACCGGCCTGAGCGACGGGGTTGTTGTGGTCGAAACCGAGATAGATGGTGGTGCGATGCACGCCGCCCGATTTGCTGCCGCGCAGGGCAGGCCGATCTATACGTTCGACAGGGATTGTTCCGGCAATCGGAGGCTCCTGGAAGGTGGCGCGGTGCTGCTTCGTCCGGATTTACACGATCTGCCGTTTTGATCGCCCTACACGTCTGCCGTCTCGCCGCGTATAATAGAGTCATAATGCAATCCCCCGAATTGAGGAAAACGTAAGTTATGTTAGAGAAATTAGCCGGGATCAAAGCGCGATATGACGAGCTTGAACAACTGTTGAGCGATCCCGATGTGATGAGCGATTACACGAAGGTCGCCGAATACTCGAAGGAACGATCCAGCTTAACCGAGATTGTTGAGCATTACGACGATTACAAACAGCAGCTTCAGGAACTTGAAGATGCCAAGCATTTTCTGGAAGAAGAAGCCGATCCCGAATTGAGCGCGATGGCGCAAGAAGAGGTCGAGGCACTGACAGCCAGCACCCAGGTTTTGTATGACCAACTTGTGGTTATGTTGCTACCCAAAGACCCGCGTGACGACAAAAGCGTTATTATGGAAATTCGTGCCGGGGCGGGCGGGGATGAAGCCGGATTATTCGTGGCCGACCTGTTTCGCATGTACAGCTACTATGCCCAGAATCGTGGCTGGAAGATTGACGTGATCGACCAGAGCGGGTCGGGTGTTGGTGGGCTGAAATTCATTACCTTCGAGGTGAAGGGTAGAGGTGCATACAGCCGTCTCAAGTATGAGAGTGGTGTGCATCGTGTCCAGCGTGTGCCGGAAACCGAAGCACAAGGGCGTATCCACACCAGTACGGCGACGGTAGCGGTTCTCGCCCAGGTGGACGAAGTTGACGTCCAACTCAAGAATGATGATATTCAAATGGACTTCTTCAAAGCCAGCGGCGCTGGCGGCCAGCATGTTCAAAAGAACTCAACGGCTGTACGGCTGGTACATATCCCAACCGGGCTGGTAGTCGAGGTTCAGGATGAACGCAGCCAAACCCAGAACCGCCTGCGTGCGCGGCAGATTTTGCTCTCCCGTTTGTACGAACTGGAAGTTGAAAAACAGCGTGCGGAACAGGAAGGCGAACGCCGCAGTCAGGTCGGTACAGGGGATCGGTCTGAGAAAATCCGCACCTACAACTATCCCCAGAGCCGTGTCACCGATCACCGAGTCAACGTCAGCAATTATAACCTGCCCGCTGTCATGGATGGCGACATCGACCAATTTATCGACGAACTCGCCACCCGCGATCAGGCTACCAAGCTGGCGGGTGGCGTTGCGTAGGCAGAATTTTCAGTTAAAAATCTAGAACCAGCCCCGACGCTGGAAACGTTCTTCTTTCCAGGGATCGGCTTCATTGTGATAACCGGCGTTTTCCCAGAAGCCGGGTTTGTCCACCGGGCTGAACTCCAATGCCCGTAAGAACTTGGCACTTTTCCAGAAGTACAGTTTGGGCACGAGGGTGCGCAGTGGGCCACCGTGATCGGGTTCCAGCCAATCTCCGGCAAATTTGTAGGCCAGCAGCACCTTGTCTTCCATCATGATGTCCAATGGGGTGTTGGTGGTGTAGCCATAATCACAGTGAGCGATCACAAATTTGGCCGATGGTTTCAGACCGAACAGGTTGACAAAATCGCGGAACAGTACCCCTTCCCAAACGGTGTCGAACTTACTCCAGCGTGTTACGCAATGAATATCGGTTGTGATGGTCGTGGTGGGAATTTTGAGAAATTCATCCCACGACCACTTCATTTCTTTTTCCACATCGCCAAATACCCGCAAATCCCAGGTGGCAGGGTTAAACTGTGGGTTTGGTCCATAAGTGAGTACGGGAAACTTTTGTGTCAGGGATTGACCGGGGGGGAGCCGACCCTCGCTCTTGATTTTTGCTTCCTGTTGACGTCGATTTAGGAAATCCAAAATACACCATCCTTAACCTGTTTGGATACCATTGCTTTTGAAGATGTGAGTGAGTCTATCATAAGCTCACAAATGTTACAGCAATCTTGTGGCTGGATTGCAAAATTGAATTTTTGTTCCCGTTGAAAGAAACATAAAACCGGGGCGGAGATGGTATGAAGCTCCGCCCCAATAAGCGCCGGGGATTAATTGAAGGGATTGGTTAGGAGTTCTACTTGAATCAGCATGAGGCCCAGTGCCAATTCGTCCCCATTACGGATGGGGTAGGCTTCGCCGGGTTTTAAGGATTGACCATTTAAGCGTGTGCCGTTGGCGCTGTGGTTATCAATCACCACCACCCGATCCTCATCCAATTTGAAATAGAGGTGTTCGCGGGAAACGCCCTGGTCACCACCACCATAAGGATTTAAATCAATGTCCGGGTAGAAACCGGAATCGGGATGAGCGCGACCAATGATGACTGTGCCTTCCAGATCAAAAATTAACTGCATCTGGAACTGCACCAATCGTAGCGCAATGCGCCAGGGACGCGGCATGCCTAAGTCAATCGCTTTTATTTCGGGAATGGCTGTTTGAGTCGGGGTTTTACTCTGGTCCAGCTTTCGCGTTTTGCCAGCCATGAATGCGTCTCCTGATAAATTTATAACGCCCATGATCTCTTCGAGTATAACACGTCCAGAATGATAATCTATTGAGTTTACCGGGTCATGATACTTTTTTCACAACTCTTAATAAATCATTCACACATTTTTCGGATTTTGTTCTATATCCTGCCTGAAGGTATGGGGGAGTTTTTTTTGGCTTCTGCTATAATCAATAAGATTACACACTGAGCCGAGCTGAACAGAAAAGATGTACAGGAATGACAACTATGGTAGCACAACCGATTGAAACGCTGTTGGTCAGTGCTAATGGCAGTACGCTGAGTAAAACACTCAATCCGGCGGCATATCATGTGCAAACCATTAATGACCCCGGCAAGGCGATGGAAACCCTGCGTGACACACGCTATGAACTGATTCTGCTGGATGACGCTATTTTTACGGATGAAATCCTGAGCGTCGTCAAAGAGATTAAGCGGCGTGTTCCCTTAGTACCTGTATTGGTTTTGTCCGAAAACCCGGATGCTGCCTATCAAACCGATTTGATGGAAGTCGGGCGCGGATGATTTCCTCACCGCTGATCTTTCCAGCGAAGAACTTGCGCGCCGTTTACGCCTGATTATGCGGCAGAGACGACAGGCGCGTGCGTTGGCACTCCGCAATCAAAATTTACAATCTATAACCCTGCTGTCACGGAAGCTGCACAGCGCGACTGATCCACACGCCCTCATCGAAGAAACAATTGAATTGGCATCCAGTACCTTTAAGTTGTATGGGGTAGCGGTTGTTTTGGGCGAGGGTGAAACCTTCCAGATGTATGCGGGACGCGACGATGCAACTCATGAAGGTCGCATGTATGAAAGTATCATCTACCCGAAGGATTATGATCCATTCCTGCGGGTGATTCAGAGCGGCATGGTTCAGGTTTTCCAGAACATCGTCGCCGACCCCTATTATATGCCTATCCCAGTGCTGCCAACGCCGGAGTTGGCCATCATCCTGCCCTTGAGTTACCAGGAATATAAATTTGGGGCGATGGCGGTTTTTGGTACGAGCCAACATCCTTTGAGCCATGATGATCTCTTGATTTATGAACTGTTTTCGTCCCAGTTCACGGTTGCCCTGCATAATGCGCGCCACTATCACAGCCAGCGCATCAGTGCCCAATCCAGCCAGCATTTGCTGCGTGCATGGCAGCGATTTATTAACCTTCACTCATACGACGAAGTTGCTCACACGTTGTACGAATTGGTGGTCGATATACCGAATGTGCCGCACGGGCTGGTGTGGATGTATCCGATGGATCCCACCCAAACAAATCTGATTATCCAAGCAGCCAATGATGAAGTTGCCCGTGTTTTTCAGCAATTAGAGTCGGAAGGGCACATTCAACCATTACTGGATCAACTGGATTCGGGGCGAATACAGCCAATTACCCTGCAACTCGGTCTGGGCAATAAAGACCCCTTAAACCCCTTGTTTAAGGTATTACATGGGCAGCAGCTCATGATGATACCCATCATGGATTCGGCTCGGTTGATCGGCGGGGTTATCACCAGTGTGGTGAATAACCGTCAGTACAGCAGCGAGGATGCCAAACTGCTGGCCGCCAGCCTGACCCATGCCGCCGGTTTGGCGCTAGAACGAACCATGTTGATCGAAAACATGGCCGAAAAAAGTGGACGACTGGAAACCATCCTTCGTAGCACTTCGCACGGCATTTTCTTTGTCGATGACACCGGGCATGTGGCATTCTGTAACCCTCAGTTTACGGAGTTCACCGGGATTAGCCCGTCTGAGGTGCTCACTTATACACCGGATGTGCTTCTCAGCGCCCTTACCGCACAGACGGTTAACGCTGAAAAGGCGAATGACGAGCTGCAAGATGCGATAAAGCGCGTCCTCGACCCCGACCCTGAAGTCCACGAAGATTATCCGATTGTGGAAGTTCATCTTGTCAATCCAGATCGGGACATCCTGGTCGAATTTATGGCGGTTGGTGATGCGGTGAGCGGTGCGGGATGGGCAGGGATCGTCCGGGAGGATTCGCAAAGCAATCATTTGTTCAGCAGTCAGACGCTACTCATGGACGTAATGACGGAACGCATTCGTGTGCCGTATGCCCAGGTTCGAGGATTGATTACCACCCTGAACGAGCAGCACAGCCGTTTTACCCACCGTGAGCGGGCACGTTTCCTCCGGCAGATCGAAGAAAGTGTCGAGTCTCTGGGTCATCTGTGGGATAACTTCCTGGAAATGTATAACCTCGAAGTATCTGGTTTGTCTCTCAGCCGCGAAGAAGTTGACATTTATGAAATTGTCCAGCGGGTTGTGGACAGCCGCGCCTTTGCCGATTATCGCCGTCAGATACAGGTACAGTCTCCTGCTCGGCTGCCTCTGGTTGAGTTGGATGAACTGCGTCTGGAGCAGGCGATTAGTAACCTACTCCATAACGCCACTCGATTTTCTCCGCGCGGATCAACGATTACCATAGCCATCGAACATCAGGATGACGAGGTTCGTATCAGTGTCGAAGACCAGGGTGCGGGTATCCCGGCAGATCAGCTAGACCAGATTTTTGAACCTTTCTTCCAGGCGAACAACAATTCATCCGAAGAGGGAGCCGGATTGGGACTGTATCTGACTCGTGAAGTGGTACAGCGGCACGGTGGCACCATCTGGGTGGAGAGCATCCCTGGCAAAGGCACAAAGGTCACGATGGCATTACCCGTGCTGGTGGGTGAGACGGTTCGACATGTCCAGTCACCGACATTTGGGACACCCGCTCCGCGTGTAATCACCCCGGAGCGCACGCTCGAACGGGTTGGAAACGGGCGGCGAGTGACAGATCGCCCACCACAGACGATCATGGCTGTTGAAGGTGGTTCAAAGCTCGTCGGCCTATTACACAGTAAACTCGAAGAGCAGGATTTCGAAGTCATCGTGTATCATTCTGGTGAAGAGGCTTTGCGCGATGTGAACTCCGTCCGGCTGGACTTGATTTTGCTGGATGTAAATCTGGCAGATGCGAATGGACTGGACATTTGCGAACGTATGTGCAAGCGTACCGAAGTGCCGATCATCCTGCTGGCAGACGAACCTTCCGAGCCGGAGAAGGTACGGGCACTCATGCTGGGCGCAGATGATTACATTTCTAATCCGGTGAGCGATGATGAACTCATGGCGCGGGTGAATGTCATTTTCAAACGCCGCCGCATTCCAGACCGTACCCGCGAACCGCTTGATCTGGGCAATCTGTATATTGATTTCGCCCGCCGGGAAGTTTTCCTGAACAACAAGCCACTGGAACTGACCCGCATCGAGTACGATCTGCTGCACACGCTGGCGGTCAACCAGGGACAGGTATTGACCCACAAGCAACTGCTGGAGAAAGTGTGGGGGCCAGAGTATCAGGCTGAGACACAGTATCTATGGGTGAATGTCAGCCGGTTGCGCAAGAAGCTGGAACCGACGGTGGACAGCCCGCGCTACATCCATACACAGCCGGGGGTTGGTTACGTATTTCGTCCCTCATAGACTGTAACCATGCTGTTCGCTGTTGAACTGAGTAGAGCATTAAGGGATTTGGAACGTGCCATCGGGCTGTGTTAAGCTAGGATGGCATGTTTTTTATGTGGGTTGATACTTTGCATTCGTCTAACTGGGGTAATTGATTGGTCTGATTGTACAATCCTGTACATCTTTGAACCGTCTCTGGGACGATAGGGTATTGTAGCGTGCATGGTGTTCTGTAGGATGGGGTTGATGGCAAAATGCTGCCGGTTTCTATGGTTAGGATTGGTGCTACTGCTGGCGGCCTTTTCGCCGCCCAACCAGTCTGTGCCTGCCTCGATTACCCTGTCTGTCGATGCTGGCTTTGATGGCAGTTTTCGAGAAGACCAATGGATGCCGGTTCGCATCCAGGTTGCCAATAATGGTAACGACGTGGAAGGTCGTCTAACCGTACGTCCCGCGACCTCCGGTTCTGCCGTCAATAATGCATACAGCGTGCCCATCAGCCTGCCAACCGGCTCTCAAAAGGCCGTTTTCCTGTATATTGCTGCCCGCAGTTATGCCAACCAGATACGGGTCGAATTGATGAACACTGAAGGCGTAGTCGTCGCGGAGGGGAGCGCGAATTTACGCTCGATAGTCGCCCGTGACCAGCTTTACGTGGTGGTATCCGGGTCGCCGACGGGTATTACCGACCTGACCAGCGTACATGATGCTGGCTATGCCGGGTATCAGGCTAACTGGACAACCGACGAATATTCCTGACCACACTTCTGCCCTTGTACCGATCAATTTAATGCTGTTCAGCAGTGTCGATACCGGGGATTTAAGCGCCTCGCAGGAGCAAGCGATCAGCGATTGGGTCAGCCAGGGTGGACATCTGGTCATCACGGGGGGTACGAATTGGCAGGCGACTGCCGCCGGGTTAGGCGATCTGCTGCCTCTGACACCGGATGCCAGCCAAACGGTTGACAGCCTCGCGCCGATAGGCGATTGGACAGGTTCTTCTGCCGGGAATTTGAGCCAACGGGCAGTGGCTTCGGTTGGCAGGCTGCAAGCGGATGCACAAGTAATGGTGCGTTCGAGCGATGGGATTCCTCTGCTGGTTCGCCGGATGTTCGGCGGTGGCACGATTGATTATCTGGCGGTTGATCCCAGCGACCAACCCTTGCGGGGATGGTCGGGTATGTCCGACTTCTGGCTGGCGCTGGTCACAACGGCAGATTCACAGCCCAGTTGGTCGTATGGGATTAGCGATTGGGATTCCGCCTCGAACAGCGTTAATGTCCTGCCGGGTATCAACCTTCTGCCGGACATTCTGCCGCTCACTGGCTTCCTGGCGCTGTATATTTTGCTGATTGGCCCGTTGAATTACCTGATCCTCAACCGCATCAACCGGCGTGAGTTGGCCTGGATAACGATTCCTGTATTGATTATTGCCTTTAGCGCCCTGGCATGGGCTGTCGGTTTTAACCTGCGCGGTAACGAAGTCACCATCAGCCGCTTGACACTGGTGCAATCCTGGCCGGACTCGGATCACGCGCGTGTTCAGCAGCTTCTCGGATTACTATCGCCCCGGCGGGCACAGTACACGTTAAGTCTTTCGGATGGGACGTTCCTGCACCCGATTGTGCCATCGACACAAGGGTCATTTCTGAGGAGCGGAGTCCAATCCAATACGGATGTACAGCAGACGGATGTTTTCAGCGTGGTGGACTTCCCGGTAGATGCCAGTTTTATCGCGGCGTTTGATGCCGAGAAAGTGATCGACAAACCTGCTATCAGTGGTCAGGCATCGCTGGTCTATGACGAGGTAGACGGCCAACAGCTTATCCATGGCTCGGTGCGGAACAATACCGAACACGTCCTGCAAGACCCGGTGGTGCTGGTACGGGGTAGTGCTTTCCGCCTGGATAACTCGCTACAACCGGGTGAACTCGGCCAACTTTGATGTGACCCTACCGGGTGAAGGTAATCCGTCGCCCGCCCCGATGTCGTATGCGCCGGGTGTTTTTGCCTCTGCTTATTATCGTTCCTACCTGTACCAGAATCAGATTGACCAGACCATTCAGGACATCATGGGCAACAACAATTTAGCCGATAGGCGCGGATATTTTACGGCTGCCACCACTGGAACGGCTGACGCAGCAGGAAGCCTACCGACGTCAATTGTTTTTGTCATCGTTCATCAGTGACCCATACGATAAAGTGACCGGGCGCGGCGACCATGTTTATCTGGCCGGGTGGATGGATACTTCGCCAATAGACCTGACGCTGGCGGGCGCAAACTGGAAGTCGCTAGACACGACCCTGTATATTGTCGAGTTGGATGTGAATGTGTCGCACGCCAGCCGACGAGGTAGTCATCTCATCTGACCGATTCACATGGATGGTTCAAGATCGCACCAGCCTGACCGACATTGGCCCGATTGAGCATGACGCTTCAGCCGGGTGACGAAGTGGTGTTTCGGTTCACGCCGCTGCCGGATGCCGTGTTGTCGGATGTGTCGGAACTGACGGTGATTTTGGATCGTTCCAGTAATGTAACCCGCACTGTACCCGTGTGGTTATGGGATTGGGATGCCCAGGATTGGGAAGAGATCGGCATCACCAGTGGCGACTTTTACACCATCACCGATCCAGGGCGCTTCCTGGGGCCGAACAATGCTGTCGAAGTGCGGGTCAATGCAGATGCCATCGGCAGTTATGCGCGTATTCAGGACTTATCTGTTGAACAACGTGGGCGGTTTTAGCTGTATACTCATCATGATGTGGTATATCTGTCGAATCGCTCGTCGGGTTGAGAGTGGGGCTGGAACTGAGATGAATGATTGCTCAGTCCTTTGAACCCAGGAGTTGGGGTATGGATTTAATTATCGAAACCAAAGACCTGCACAAAAAATATGGCAAATTTGAGGCGGTGAATGGCCTGTCACTAGAAGTACCTGCCGGTTCGATTTACGGTTTTGTTGGGCCGAATGGGGCGGGTAAAACGACCACGATGCGGATGTTGACGACGCTGACCCGGCCAACCTCTGGTCAGGCGTGGGTGGCGGGTCACTCCGTTACCGAAGAACCGCGCGCGGTACGACGGGCGATTGGGTATATGCCAGACGAGTTCGGGGTGTATGACGACATGCGCGTGTGGGAATACCTGGATTTCTTCGCGGCCTGTTATGACATTCCTGAGAACAGCCGACGTCGATTGATCGACGATTTGCTGGAACTGGTTGATCTGACCCATCGCCGGGATGACATGGTAGACAAACTCAGCCGAGGGTATGAAGCAGCGTTTATCGCTGGCGCGTACACTGGCGCATGATCCCGCCATTCTGATTCTGGACGAACCGGCTTCCGGCCTCGACCCACGCGCGCGGGTGGAAATCCGGGAACTACTGGTCGAACTGGCGCGGATGGGCAAAACCATCTTCTTCTCGTCACACATTCTGGCGGATGTGAGCGAAATCTGTACGCATATCGGCATCATTGAGGCGGGACAGATGGTCGCGCAGGGCAGTATGGAGGACATGCGTGCCCAGTTGATGCCGCACCGTGAGATTATGGTGACGGTACGCGATGAGGATACTGCTAACCAAATCAAGTCGCTGGTGGCCGGACTGCCAAATGTGCTTCAGGCGGAAGTCCTGGAGCAACGAGCGGGGCGTTCGCGGGTACGGATCGACTTTACAGGCAATGATGAAGAAGTGGCGACACTCAACCAGCAGATTCATAATGCCGGGATTGCGGTGTTGGGCTTCACTGAAGAAATGAAAGACCTGGAAACCATGTTCATGCGCGTAACCAAAGGCGTAGTGACATAAACCCCGGCATGGTCTCCATCCGGCTGCGATGAGTTGATGGGTGAGTCGAATTGGAACACCATTGACCTGCTTGGCGTCTCTCAAATAATTGTGATTGCTCGTCCAACTGACCTGACTCGCCTGGCTTGTCCCGAATTGACGATGTGGTAGTGGATGCATGGCTGAAGAATACCTCTCTGTCGAATTAGTTAATGTGCCTGAAGAAGCCCTCAGCCCACGCGAGATACGTCTGGAACGCGGGGCGGCGGTGCTGCGTTGGGGGGCGATTGCCAATGCTGTCCTGGCGGGAGTCATCTTTCTGCTGGGGCTGCTAGGCGGCTTGCAGATTATCCCCAACCTGTTCTCGACACTGCATCCGATATTGTTAGGGCGGCTACCTATCCGCGATGACGAGGCGCTGGCGGCAGTGATTCTACTGCTGCAAGTGGACATCAGCCTGATGCTGGTGGTGATGGTGGGCGTGTTGGCGCGGGAAATCTGGTCGTATGCTGGCATGTGGGTAGTGGCACTGGTCAATATCCTCGGACTGATTTTTCTCGGTTTTACTCCGGCGCTGGTGACGATTGGCTTTGGGGTTGCCTGTGGCGTCATCCTGAGTGTTGATGTACGCGCCTTCCGCATGAATCCGGTGATGCTCAAGGAGCTTCGAGGACGGATGCGCGGGGTACGGGCATTCGTCGTACTGACCGTTTACCTGGGATTGATGAGCGGATTTCACGGCGCTGCTGTATCTGGTTTATCTGCCGGTGAACCAGCAGAGCGGCTCGGCGGCTGCGGGTGAGATTGGACGGGTGCTGTTCGCAGGTATCGTGGGCGTCGAACTGATGCTGATTATTTTTATTGCCCCGGCTTTCACGGCGGGCGCAATTACCGGGGAGCGCGAACGGCAGACCTATGACCTGCTGCGGACGACGCTGCTGCCCAGCCCATCGTTTGTGATCGGCAAACTGGAATCGGCGCTGAGTTACATCCTGCTGTTACTGCTGGCAGCCATCCCGTTACAAAGTATCGCCTTTCTGTTCGGCGGTGTGACCGAAGCGGAACTCATCCTGGCATTCATTATCCTGACGGTGACGGCGATTGCGCTGGGCACTGTCGGCATTTATTTTTCGGCCATCGCGGCGCGAACGCTGTCGGCCAGCATTCGGGCTTATACGACTACGCTGGTGGCGACTTTCGGCGCGCCGTTAGTGCTGTCGATTCTGCTCAGTATTTTGACCAGCGCACTACGGACGACCTCGCCGGTGATTGAAACGGTGCTGATTTATCTTCAAGACCTGCTGGTGAGCCTGAACCCGATTGCTACGGCGCTGCAAACCCAGCAACTCCTAATTGACCAGCAGGTGATGGGCTTCTGGACGGATACCCTTTCCAGTAACGGCAGCACCATCCCGCGTGTATCCCCCTGGATTACGTTCTCGATCATTTATCTGGTGGCCGCTACCATACTGGTGGTACTCTCGATTCAACGGATGCGAAAAGTGGAAATGTAGTTTAGGGTAGTCAGATGGTGTCAAGGTAAAAAGGGCGGTAGAGTCACAGGGACAAAATTCTCCATTTTCTCAAATCACCTGACGAATTTTGAGGGAGAAGTGATAGAAATGATAAGAAAAACAAGAATGAGAATTGAGAAAATTTTCTCGAATTTATCATTTCCCGGCATTCCATCCTTTTCAACGACTCTGGCGGGAAACCCGCTTCAACCTGCCAAAAGTGCTGCAAATTCTGCAATTGCACAGCTGCGGATTATGCAGATTGCGCGGCTTCCGCAAATTGCCCTCAGTGGGCGATATAGAGACAGCATAGCACAAAAGTTTGTATAATAGGTACACATTTGTGTACACATTTGTTTCGATTTTGAGGGGAAAAATGGCGTTTTAGTTGCCAGCTACCAACTGCCAGAAAAAGATGAAAACAAGGGTTGAGTTAAAGATGCGGAGAGAAGTTGCAGTCGTCAGAAAAAGAGAAGATTGAAAACGTAACACGGAGACTTAAAGCCACAAGGACACAAAGTGGGAAAGTAACCGTGTAACAGGTATTCAACAGCTTCTTTCGATGAATTTGAGTAACATTGTCAATGAAAGACAATTGAACTGCATTTACGAGATAGAAATGGTGATGGGTTGAACGATTCGGATGTTCCGGGGGTATTGTTAAGACCGGGGAGTTAAAGAGTGTGACGTATGGCAACAGGCGTAGTCTATCAACGGCGACGGGATGAACTGAATCAACTGGTGCGCGGCTGGGATCGACGGCGGCGTCTTCAGCAGATGATGGGCTGGCTACCACGCAGCCTGATGCCGGGGTTGGCAGCCGGAATCGTGATGGCGGTGGTGTCGCGCGTGCAGCCTTGGCTGCTGGGGGGACAGATTTTACTCATCACCGGAATTTTGATGGTGGTGGGGGCGGTGGTGATGGCGCTGGTGGTGGGGTTGTGGCCGCGCCCCGGTTTAAAATCCGCCCAAGAATTTGACCTGCTGTTCGGCCTGCAAGAGCGGGTTTCGACAGCTTTAGAACTCATCGACGGGCGTATTCATGGGGATAACCGTTTTCTGGTGCGTCAGGTTGATGACGCATGGCAGCGGGCGCACTCTGTCCGTCCCAGCGAAGTGATGCCCCTGCCCTGGGATTGGCGTGAGTGGTCGGGGGTGCTGGCGTTGACCGCCGCGCTGGCGCTGCTGCTGGTCATCCCGAATCCACAGGAGACGATCCTTAACCAGAACGCGGCGCAGGATGCTGCGATTGAATCCGCCGCCGAAGACCTGCAGGAAATCACCGATACAGTACAGGCTGACACAACCCTTGAACCCCAGGATCAGCAAGAACTGCTCCAGGTACTCAAATCAAGCGCGGCGGTTCTCGACCAGCCGAACGTGACGTCTGAAGAAGCATTTGCCGCGCTGACGGACGCCCAAGGCGCACTCGAAAGCAAGTCTGATGAACTCAATCAACAATCCGCCGCAAAACAGGCATCTTTACAGGCAGCCACCAGCGCGGTGCAAAATTTGAATCCACCGCAAGACCAGCAGGCAACTAATCCCGAAGCGACCCCGGAAACACCCAGCGATGCGGGGTCTACGCTGGAAGACCTGGCCAGCAAACTGCCAGAGATGACCGAAGTGCAGAAGCAGGATATGGCCGAGTTGCTGGCGCAGACCGCCCAACAACTCCAGACGACCAGTCCATCAGTCGCCCAGGCGTTAAATCAGGCGTCACAATCGCTGGCGCAGGGCGATGTTCGCGGGGCACAGGACGCCTTGCAGCAAGCCTCCGGCGATTTGCAGGATGCGGCGCAGTCCGCCGATAGTCAGGCGCAGTCGGCAGAGCAGTTGAGCCAATCGGCACAAGCTATGCAGGCATCGGCTAACCAGATTGGGCAGCAGTCGTCCGGTAATCAATCGGGACAACCGCAGCCCGATGCCCAGAGCGGACAAGAGGGTCAACAGGGCAACCAGCAACCAGCGGGAGCCAATAACTCATCGGGAGGCGAGTTGGCTCAACCGCAAGATCAACAGGGGCGGAGCGGACAAACCAGTCAATCCGGACAGCCTTCCAGCGCGGGACAGACGGGACAGAGTGACCAGCCCGGTCAGCAGGGGGGCGGACAAGGACAAGCGGCTAACCCCGGCAGTTCACAGGGGCAAGGGGCACAGGGCAGCAACACTGAAGGGGGCACAGTCGGCGCGGAATCGAACGCGGTAGGTTCTGGCGCGGGCGACAGCGCAGGTGGGGCGGGTTCAGAAAGTGGCGGTGTGCAGGGCGGTCAAGTTCCACAGGATAATAATCCCGATGGGCAGGGCGAAGGGCAGTACGACCCGGTGTATGCCCCGCAGCGGATTGGCGGCCAGAGCGGTTCCGATCAGAATATCGTACTCGACCCGGATGCCAGCGACGCGCCCGTCCAGCAAGGGGAATTCGCACAAAATCCGGCGGGGAGTGCCAGCGTACCGTATAACCAGGTGTATAACGATTACAGTGATGCGGCGAACCGGGCGCTGGAGAGTGATTACATCCCGCTCGGTATGCGTGATGTGGTGAGGGATTATTTCTCGTCACTTGAACCGGGGCAGAACAACGGAAACAATAACAACGGCGGGTCGAATCCGTGAGAGAATAGTGGGCGACAAGGCTGTTTCAAATCCGCGAGGCGTATACCGGGGCGACACACAGGTCGCCCCCTACAGACAGAAAAACATCTAACTGTTTATCACTGATAACTGAGGACACTTATGGCCGCAACAAAGGAAAAAGAAATCAACATCGAGCAGTTCAGCAAGCTGGCACAGGCGATTGAAGCTGAAGTAGCTCATGTCATCGTGGGACAGCAGGAGGTGGTGCGCGGCGTGATTATCTGCATCCTGGCGGGACGCCATGCCCTGCTGGAAGGCGTGCCGGGATTGGGCAAAACCATGCTCATCCGTTCGCTGGCGGATGCACTCGACCTCAAATTTTCGCGCATCCAGTTCACACCTGACCTCATGCCTGCTGACATCACCGGGACGAACATCCTGGAGGAAGATACAAAGGGGCACAAAATCAAGCGGTTTGAAGCTGGCCCGGTGTTTGCCAACCTGATTCTGGCGGACGAAATCAACCGCGCCACACCAAAAACACAGTCGGCGTTGTTGGAAGCGATGCAGGAAGGCAGCGTCACGGTTGCCAACCAAACCATGATGCTGGAAACCCCGTTCTTTGTGCTGGCGACTCAAAATCCGTTGGAAATGGAAGGAACCTATCCGCTGCCAGAAGCGCAGCTTGACCGTTTCATGTTCAAGGTGAATGTGACCTATCCATCGGTGAGCGATCTGGTGACCGTGCTGGAACGCACGACAGGAGTTGATACGCCACAGGCCAAGAAGGCAGCGGACGGCAAGGAGATTGTCAGTATGGGACGGCTGGCGTTGAACACGCCGGTTGCCAGCCATGTAAATGATTATGTGGCGCGGCTGGTGGTCGCCAGCCATCCCGACAGCCCGGATGCACCGGAACGGGTGAAGAATTATGTGCGCTACGGGGCTTCCCCACGCGGGGCACAGGCGCTCATTATCGGCGGCAAGATCAATGCGCTGCTGGAAGGGCGATTTAATGTGTCGTTCGAGGACATTCGAGCGGTGGCACATCCTGCCCTGCGACACCGCTTGCTGCTCAATTTCGAGGGATTGGCAGACGGCGTGAGCAGCGATGCTATTATCGGTGACCTGCTGGATGCTGTCCAGAAATAGGGAGTGGCATTATGCTGCATGTGGCCGATTGGACAGTCGATGAACTGCGGGAACTTCTACACGACGTTGTGGAAGAAATCCTGGAGGAAAAACTCGGAATGCTGATTGACCCGGATGAAGGTCTGGAACTTCGCCCGGAAGTCGAGGCTTCTCTACAGACCTATTTGGAGGGTGATCGGCGGGGCGATGTATTTAAGGCATTAGGCCTTGAATGGTAGCCATTTCGCTGCGGGAGATTACCCGCGACAACTGGCGGGCGTGTGTTCGATTGAAAGTGGCAGACGACCAGCAAAAATATGTGGCTTCCAACGCGGTTTCGCTGGCACAATCCAAATATGAGCCAGAATGTGTTCCCCTGGCGGCCTATGGTGGCGAGACGATGGTCGCGTTCGTGATGTATCGCCCGGAAGATTACGGGCTGGCGAAATTATGGTTCATTGACCGGCTGATGGTCGGACAGGAACATCAGGGCAAGGGTTATGGTCGGGCGACGATGGAAGCCTTGATCGGACGTCTGAAGTCCGCCCCCGGTTATGAGGCCATCCTCATCAGTTTTGTCCCCGGCAATGAAGCCGCGCAGAAATTGTATGGCAGTCTGGGTTTTGAGGATACAGGTGAGATCGAGGACGGTGAGATTGTCTACCGGATGCCGTTGTGAAGTACAGGTCAGGGTGATTTATGGCTGACGACAAACTATTTGATGAAAAAACGCGGCGTAAGCTGGAACAACTGATGCTGGTGGCGACCCGCGTGCGTGCCGGGGCGATGAAGGGAGAACGGCGTTCAACCAAACGCGGCACGAGTATTGAATTTGCCGATTACCGCGATTATGCGCCGGGTGATGATTTGCGTCGGCTGGACTGGAATGTGTACGCGCGGCTGGATCGACCCTTCATCAAACTGTTGGAAGATGAAGAAGACCTGGCGGTTCACCTGATGGTAGATACATCCGCCAGTATGAATTGGCCGGAAGGCGACAGCGACCAGCATAAGTTCCGGTACGCGCAACGGCTGACGGCAGGGTTGGCGTATATCTCGCTGGCAACTAATGACCGCCTGACGATCACGCCGATGAGCGACAGACGGCAGGAGCCTTTTGGCCCGATTCGGGGGCGGGGTTTTGGACTGCGGATGCTGAATTACATCGGTGGTCTGTCCACCGCCGGAATTGCCGACCTGAATGTTGCGATGAAACATTACGCGGCACGGAATCATCGTCCCGGCCTGTGTTTTGTCATCAGCGATTTATTTACGCCCAGTGGCTATCTGGATGGCATCAATGCGCTGTTGGGCAAGGGGTACGAGGTTGGGCTGCTGCACATTGTTTCGCCGGACGAAGCCAGCCCTGAACTCGGCGGTGATCTGCGACTGGTGGATGTGGAGACGGGCGCGGCGCAGGAAGTGACAGTGGATGGAGGGATGCGCGAGTTGTACCAGCGCCGGTTTGACGAATGGCGGGACTCGATACGGGTGGATTGTCTGCGGCGGGGGGTGCATTATGTGGCGGTGGAAACCGATACGCCCTGGGAGAAGGTGATTTTGCAACATCTCCGCCGCCTGGGCGCAGTGAAGTAAAGTAAAAAAACTTAACGCAAAGATGCGAATAGCTATTAGTTCACGATACTATGACCGATGATTTTCCAGCGGGATTATCATTGGATCAAAAGATCGAAGTTTTTGCCGATAGAGTAATTGGTTGGCAATTAGACCCTGGTCAAGAGATGGCAGACAAAATTCCCGGATCGGGATTCGCCGTGCTTCATATCGTCATGAGTTATTTTGAATCCATAGCGAAGTTTGAGGCGGGATATTCCAAACTGGGGAAGTCCAGAAAATACTTCAAATTGGGATTTAATTCTGTGTTTCATTTGCCTCAAAAAATCGATAAATTAGAAGCAAACAGTTTAATAGATTTAATTTATGAGCAACTCAGGTGTGGTCTGTATCACTCTGGGATGACGGGCAGAGGTATCGTAATTACAGGGGAGATTAGCTCTGTAATTCAAGTTGGACAAAGCGCAAACGGTGAACACTACATTGTCGTAAACCCCCACAAAATTGCAGGTTATCTAAAACAGCACTTTTTGGACTATCTACGGAAATTGAGAAATCCAGAAGAAGATAAGTTAAGGCTATATTTTGAAAAACGTTTTGATTGGTTGGAGTCAGGCCAACTTGAGCAATCCAACAATTCAGAGAAGTTAGAGGATTAATTTATGTCTTTCCTGACACCGGCTGCGCTGGTGGGCGCGGCGCTCGCCATCCCGATTATTCTGATGTACATGCTGCGGCTGCGACGGCGGGAAGTGGTCGTGTCCACGACATTTTTGTGGCAGCAGGTGGTACAGGATAACGAAGCCAACACACCCTGGCAGCGTCTCCGCCGGAATCTGCTGTTGTTCCTGCAACTGCTGATCTTGCTGCTGCTGGTGCTGGCACTGGCACGGCCATTCATCCTCGTCCCGGCGGTGAGCACCGGGCAGATTGAACTGCTGCTGGATGCGTCGGCCAGCATGAATGCCAATGATCTGCCGGGTGGGGTGACGCGGTTTGAAGAAGCCCAACGACAGGCGTTGAATATCGTGGATACCCTGAGTTCAAGCGACACCATGACCATCATTCGGGTGGCGGATGTGCCGGAGGTGATTGCTCCGGCGACAAACGACCCGATTGCCCTGCGAGAGGCGATCAACAATGCCCAAGCAAGCGATGCCGGGGCAGATTGGGTATCGGCACTGACACTGGCGGCGGCGGATACGGTAGATGCTTCGGACGTGAGCATTGTGGTTGTGGGCGATGGTGGTTTAGGTGATGCCAGCGGTTTACCCGGCGTGCCCGGTACGATCCGGTATGTTCGGGTGGGACAGTCCAACAACAATGTGGCGATTTCGGCGCTGGCGACCCGCGCGCTGCCCGGTCAACAGCCACAGTTATTCGCTCAGGTGACAAATTATGGCTCGGAGGAAACCGAGGTTATCTTTGATCTGCGCGTGGATGGGGAACTGTTCACGGCAGACCGGGTGACTATCCCGGCGGGGGAAAGCGTTCCACTGGTTTCCGAGGCGCTGCCACCGGGCTTCAAAACGTTGCAGGCCGGACTCACCCGCCCGTCGAATTCGACGACGCCGGATTATCTGGCGGAAGACAATACCGCCTGGGCAGTGTCCAGTGGTGTCGGCGGCGGACGCACGCTGGTGATGTCCGAAGGGCGTAATTTATTTTTGGAACAAGTGCTGCGGAGTTTACCCTCAGTTCAGGCTTTCCAGGGGGATACCAACCGCCCACTGCCGAGTGACCCGTATGACCTGTATATTTTCGACGGGTGGCTGCCGACGACGCTGCCGAAGGGTGATATGCTCATCATCAACCCGCCGCGCAGCACCGACTTATTTACAGTCGGCGGGGAAAGCAGCGCAGCCACCAACATAGCGGTACAGGCTGATGACCCACGCATGGCATTTGTCGATTTTGGGGACATCGGCATCCTGAAGTTCAAAACCGTCACGGGCGCGGATTGGGCCGATCCCCTTATTCAAGCCGATGGTGGTCCGCTGCTGCTGGCGGGGGAAGTGGACGGGCGGCAGGTCGCTATCCTCACTTTTGACCTGCACGACTCCGACCTGCCTTTGCAAATCACCTGGCCGGTGTTGATGTCCAATCTGTTAAATTGGTTCACACCGAGCGCGGTGGTTTCCGCCCCGGATGGACTGAGTACGGGCGGTTCGTTGACCATCCATCCACCACTGGATGCCACTTCGGTACGGGTGACGCTGCCGGATGGCGACCAACGGTCACTAGCGGTTGACCGGGATACACTGGTTTTTGCCGATACCGATCTGCCCGGTATATACACGGTAGATGTGATGCAAGGCGGCGAGGTGATGCAGACCGACGCATTTGCTGTCAACCTGTTCTCCCCTGTTGAAAGTGACATCGCGCCGAAGGAATCCCTTTCCCTGAGCGGGGGGGTGATTTCGCCCACCGGGCGGGAAGAAGTCGGCCAACGGGAGTTCTGGCCGTATGTGGCGCTGGCGGCATTATTGATCCTGTTGATCGAATGGTAC
The DNA here is from genome assembly GCA_963752305.1 of uncultured Chloroflexia bacterium. Lineage (GTDB taxonomy): Bacteria > Chloroflexota > Anaerolineae > Aggregatilineales > Phototrophicaceae > CFX2. The sequence continues at coordinate 2,651,696 of CAVVXQ010000009.1, read as the reverse complement.
GTTTATCGTCAGCGATTGGGGGTACGTACGGTGCTGCGCCCAACCCTGCGCCGACGTCCCGCCGGGTGAGCAGCGATGCAAATATCCTTTTACTACCCGCAAGCCCGATGTTAGCGACCAGAGGCCGTTCCCTACCGTACTGGATCACTGCGCCGTTGATCGCGTTCCTGATTACGCGGCTGGTAGTGCTGGCCGGGGCGTATCTGTCGGATACACTGCTGCCGTCCATTGGCGAAGATCAGCCGCGCGGGGTGGTGAGCATCTGGAATCGGTGGGATACGGAGTGGTACGCGGGAATTGCCGAGGACGGTTACAGCTTCACACCGGGAGAGAAAAGTTCCGTTGCCTTCTTCCCCCTGTATCCGCTGTTGATGGCGGCGCTCAAGCCGATCACGGGGGATGTGGTACTGGCGGGACTGCTCATCAGCAATGTGGCGTTCCTGCTGGCGCTGATTGTGTTATATCGGCTGAACGAAGGATTGTTTGCGAATCGGGCGACGGCGGGACGCGCCATATTTTATATCGCCGCCTGTCCGACAGCTTTTTTCTTCACGGCAGCTTACAGCGAAAGTTTATTCCTGCTGCTGTCGGTAGCAGCGGCCTATTGCGCCCAGCAGCGACGATGGGGTTGGGCGGCAGTATGGGGGATATTGTGCGCGGCGACCCGTTCATTCGGCGTGCTGATCTGGGTGGTTGTGCTGGCGGAGTGGCTATCGGCACATGGCTGGACAGTCAGCACAGCGCGTCAACCGGGGGCATGGCAAAAGCTGCGGGATGCGGTGCAATCCGACCTGCGCACGCTGCTGGTCATCTGCCTGATTCCGGCGGGGTTGCTGGCTTACATGGTGTATCTCGGCCTGACATTCGGTGATCCGCTGGCGTTCTGGACGACACAGGCCGCCTGGGGGTTCGAGAGCATCGGCCCGGTGGCGGTGATCGTGCGCGACATGGGACGGGTAGCGAGCGGAGAACTGCCGTACTTCACCTATCTGAACATCCTGGCGTTCCTGGGGGTATTAGGGATGTGTATCCCAATTGGGCGGCGGTGGGGCGCGGGCTACACGCTGTATGTCGGCCTGTCGGTGTTGATCCCCATATTCAGCCGGACAGAGAGCATGATCCGGTATATACTGGTGTTATTCCCGGTGTTTATGCTGCTGGGGCGGTGGGGGCGCTTCGTCTGGACAGACCGGACAGTGCGGATTGTCGGTCTGCCATTTCTGGGATTGTTTACGGCGCTCTTCGTTAAGGGCGTATTTATCGGGTAAAAGTATGTCATTTTCTACACCTCTGGCTCTGGTTTTACTGTTAACCATTCCCCCTGTCATCTATCTGGGTTGGCCGCGCCAGCGCTTCCGCCGCGCGCGGGACATCACCAGCTTGACGCTGCGGACGGTGATTTTGCTGCTGCTGGTACTATCTCTGTCCGGGCTGGCATGGGCACGCTCGGCTGATAGACTAGCGGTGATGTATCTGGTGGATGTGTCCGACAGCATTGGACAGGACGCGCAGCAAGCCGCCCTGGATTATGTGCGCCAATCGCTGCCGAACATGGGGCCGGACGATGAAGCTGGACTTATCCTCTTCGGGGCGAACGCGGTGGTCGAACGACCATTGAGCAATGTACGGGAACTGTCCGCCATTCTATCCGCCCCACCGACAGGTAACACCAATATCGAGGATGCTATCCGGCTGGCGTTGGGGATTATGCCCACCGATGCCGCGAGACGGATTGTCATCCTAAGCGATGGCCGCCAAACCATCGGCAACGCACAATCCGCCGCCGAACTGGCCGCCGCAACCGGCGTCGAAATCAGTTATGTGACTTTCCCTAGAGCCGATGTGCCAGAAGTACAGGTGACGGGGTTTAATGCACCGAGCAGTGTGAACTCCGGGCAGAGCTTCGACCTGAGCATCACGATTGACTCGGAAGCGGCCACACCGGCGACAGTGACGGTACTGGCATCCGGCGAAATTGTGCGGCGCGACACGGTGCAACTCCAGAAGGGGCGCAATAACTTCGTCCTGTCGATGACGGGCACAGGGTCGGGATTCAAAGATTTTGAAGTTCAAGTTGATCCGGCTGAATTTGACAACTTTTATCAGAACAACCAGCTTTCGACCTTCAGTCGGGTGATCGGTTCGCCGCGCGTGCTGCTGTTGTATACCAACGAAGAGGACATCCAGTTCCTGCTGCCTGCGCTGCAACAGTCCAGCCTGACGGTGGACACCATGCAACCGGAAGAACTACCTGTCGGATTGGTGGCGCTGGCGGATTATGACGCGATTGTGATGGCGAATGTTCCGGCGACACGCCTGACGCCGCAGCGTATGGAAGCCCTGCAAAGTTTCGTGCGTGATTTGGGCGGTGGTTTGGTGGTGGTTGGTGGGCCGGACTCGTATGGCGCGGGCGGTTATTATGAGACGCCGTTAGAAGATACGCTGCCAGTCAATATGCAGGTTCAAGACCAGCAGCGTTTGCCGCAATTGACGATTGTTTACCTGATTGACCGCTCCGGCAGTATGGGCGTATTAGGGCCGAGCGGGGTTGAAAATATTGAATTGGCGAAGGAAGCGATTATCCGCTCGATCAACTTTCTGCAACCGTCTGACCGGGCAGGTGTGGTGTCGTTCGATACGCGGGGTTACTGGATTGCAGATATTCAGCCCGTACATGATCGACTGAGCCTGCAACGTCTGGTGGCGACACTGCGAACGGGCGGTGGGACGGACATCCTGGCGGGTATGAATCTGGTCGCTGACCAGATTATCGCCGATCCATCTAACCGCAAGCATATCATCCTGCTGACCGACGGCGGGGCTGCACCCACCGGGTTGGTGGAACTGGCGCAACATTTATATGAGAATAACGGTGTCACAACCTCGGTGATTGCCATTGGTGGGGGGGCGGCTCCATTCCTGAAGGCGATGGCAACCGCAGGCGGAGGCAATTATCATCCGGTTGAAATTGTCGAGCAGATTCCGGCCATTTTCTCCCAGGAAACGGTGCTGGCAACCCGCTCCTATATTCTGGAACAGTCATTTGTACCAACCATCACCTCGACCAGTCCGATATTGAAAGGCATCACCGCTGCACCACCGCTCCTGGGTTATGTAGCGAGTTCGCCCAAGCAAACTGCCCAGGTCATTCTGAGCGGGCCAGAACCGTACCAAGACCCGATTCTGGCGTCGTGGCAGTACGGTCTGGGGCGGGCGGTGGCTTTCACCAGCGATGCGTCGTCGCGCTGGGGGGCGAACTGGGTGAGTTGGGATAACTTCGTGCGCTTCTGGGATCAGACGGTGCGCTGGACGATCACCGAAGGCACAAATAACACCATCGAGTCGCGGGTCGTGATGGAAGGCGAAACGGCGCGGATGGTGGTGGATGCACGCGATCCGAATGGGGCGTTCCTGAATGGACTGAATTTACAACTCTCGCTGGTTGATCCCAGCGGGGCGGCCTCGCTCATGCCACTGCGGCAGGTCGCGCCGGGTCGGTATGAAGCGACCTTCAGGCCATCGGCGGAAGGGGCGTACATCCTGAATGTGAATGGGCAGGGACAGGGTGATACTCCGGTGGTGGTTGACCAGACCACCGGATGGGTAATGAGTTATTCGGCAGAATATGACATGGGCGCGCAGGGCGATGGGACAGCATTTCTATCGAGTATTGCCGGGTTGACCGGAGGCGATTCGCTGGCGGATGAACCGGGGGCGGTGTTTGCCCACAATCTGACGGCAAAGGTGGCCGCGACCCCCATGTGGCCGATTCTGCTGCTGCTGGTAGTGGTGCTGCTGCCATTTGATGTGGCGGTACGGCGCTTGATCGTGACTCGCACCGATTTGCTGCGGCTGCGAATGGCGCTGTTTGGCAGGTCGGTTGTTGGGGAGACGTCCGAGCGTATTTCGACACTGCTGGGCGCGAAGGAACGTGGACGACAGCGTGCGGAGGAATCCGGTGGGTCAACGGTGGCGGGGCTGCGTTCCCTGCGGACGGAAACCCGCGACGAGTCGGCTGCGCCTGGGTCCCCGACTCCGGCAGAAGAGTCTCCGCGAGAGGCTAAACCGCGTTTTACACCGCCGATTAATAAGCCGAGCAATATCCCCGGCAGTACACCAGCAGGAAATGTGGCCGAACAACTGCTCAAAAAACGCGGGCGGCGGGAAGATAACCCTCAAAGTAAATAAGCAGTTAGCAGGTCGGCCTTCAACCCGATCTGCTAACTCGTTTCGGTAAAACATCCTCATGCACTCACTGCTTCCCCTCGCGCGGCCATATAGGCCTCGTAGCCGCCGAGGTGCTGAATGAGTTGACCATCCCGCAGTTCCCACAACTCGCCACCTGAACCCTGCATGAAGCGACGGTCATGCGAGGCGGTAATGACCGGGCCGGGGAAGTCGTGCAGGGCGGCTTCCAACGCTTCCAGTACATCGAAACTGATGTCGTTGGTGGGTTCGTCCAGCACGAGCAAGTTGGCTCGGCCAGCGATCAGACGCGCCAGTTGCAATTTGCGACGCTGCCCACTGCTCAACTGCACGACCAGTTTGTCAAATTCCTCGTAGCGGAACAGGCCGGACTTGATGAGGGTAGCTTTGAGCTGCTGATCGTTTTCCGGTAAACCCTCACGATAGGCTTCAAATACCGTTTTATCAGGGTCAAGGACATCATATTCCTGCGACAGATAACCGATACGAACGGCAGGGTTGATGTAGACTTCACCCGCGTCTGCTGATTCGTGCCCCAAAATGATCTTGAGCAGGGTGGATTTGCCCGCGCCATTCGGCCCGACCAGCACAATCCGGCTGTGTAGGCCGACGGTGAAGGAGACATCGCTTAGGATAGGGCGTTCCCCATAACATTTGGTCAGACCGGAGACGAGGATCGGCATCCGGCCTTTGAGCGCCTGCGGGTCGAAATCCGGGTCAAAGCGCAGGGGGGCGGGTGGCTGTGGAATCGGGTCGGCCTCGATGCGGTTGAGTTTTTCCTCTGCCGCGCGCACGCGCTTGGCAACGGTATTAGCGTGAGTCGCCTTTTTGTCGTTGTAGATGTACTTGTCACTGTCGGTATGTGCCCGGTAGTTGGAATTGTTCCGTGCCGTGACCTTAATTTCCAGCTTGAGCGCTTTGATCTCCTCCTGCTGGTTGGCGTAGTCGGCCTCCCACTTTTGCCGTTCACGGTTTTTGGCCGCCTGATAAGCATCATAGTCACCTACATAGCGCTTGGCTGTCCGCGAGTGTTCATCCAGTTCGATGATGGCGTTCACTGTGCGGTTGAGGAACTGGCGGTCATGCGACACGGTCAGGATTGCACCGGGATAAACTGATAGATACCCTTCCAGCCATTCCAGACTGGCGAAATCCAGGTGATTGGTGGGTTCGTCCAGCAGCAGGATGTCGGGCGAGCCGAGCAGCAGCAGCGCCAACCCGATCCGCGCTTTCTCCCCACCGGAGAGCGTACCGAACTGCCGCAATCGGTTGATGTGGGCGATGCCCAGACCGTTCAGCACGGTATCGACGCGGTAGCCGATGTCGTAACCGCCACCCCGCTCGAAGGCTTCCATGACCTCGCCGTATTCGGTCATAACGTCATCGAGTGCGCTGCCAGATAACAGACTCATCTGGGCTTCCAGCTCGCGCATTTGGGTTTCCTGCTCGCGCAGATGGCGCATTGAATCGGTGATGAGGTCGTCTATGGTCTGGTCATCATAACCCGTGATGGTTTGCGCTAGATAGCCAATTTCCATGCCGCGCGTGATCGTCACCGAACCACTGTCGGCCTCAACTTGACCGGAGATGATTTTGAGCAGCGTGGACTTGCCGACGCCGTTCGCGCCGACCAGACCGAAACGCTCACCCGCGTTCAGGACGAACGATACCTGATTGAGGACATTGTGGAGTCCATAAGTTTTTGAAATGTCTGAGACTGATAGATAAGCCATAAGCACCACCTTCGAACAACAGAGAGGGACGGGACGCGAAACGGCGCGGCGATCTGGACAACAGCCAAACCGCCACCCTGGGGATACCCCTCAGCAGTGCGACTATTAACTTATGTGCCTAACAGGGAAAATCTGCCAGACATGCACAACCTGAGCAACAGGGGAATCCGTAGCGTTTACGAATGGTTGCTCAAAGTACGCATGTCATATCCTTTACTCATGGGGACGGAAATCCGGGGGAGGTCGTAGGATACAAACCTCGCCGGGATGCATCCATTGTATAAAAGCCGCCCACGTCTGTCAATCCGTCCAAAGGCGGAGATGGGGTTTTGCGGCGGTGAGCATTCCGGTTATGCTTAATCGCAAAATGACGCAAATAGGATTGTTGAGATGAAAGCCTTACTGCTGGAAGCCTATAAAGAATTTCATTATACCAGCGTGCCCGACCCGGTGATGGGAACGGATGATGTGCTCATTCGCGTGGGGACGTGCGGGATATGCGGCAGCGACATTCACGGGATGGATGGCAGCACCGGGCGGCGTGTTCCACCACTGATTATGGGGCATGAGGCCGCCGGGGTGATCGAGGCGGTTGGGGCGAATGTGCGTGGGTGGCAGGTGGAAGATCGGGTGACATTCGACTCGATGGTGTACTGCGGCGAGTGTCACTTTTGCAAACGGGGGGAGATTAATCTGTGCGACAACCGTCGGGTGCTGGGTGTCTCTACCGGGGAGTATCGACAGCATGGCGCGTTCGCAGAATACCTGGTTGTGCCGAGCCGCATTCTATACCGTTTGCCGGATGGGGTGACGTTCGAGCAGGGGGCATTTGTCGAGCCGGTGTCGATTGCGGTTCATGCGGTGGAACGGACGCCGATACACCTGAATGATACGGCGGTGGTGGTGGGCAGCGGCATGATTGGTTTGCTGGTGATACAGGCATTACGGGCGGCGGGGTGCGGACGAATCATCGCGGTAGACCTCGACCCGGCGAAGCTCGAACTGGCGCTCCAACTGGGCGCAGACGAGGGATTGCGATCTGACCAGATGGACATCCCCGCCGAAATCCGCGAACGCACCGAGGGGCGTGGGGCGGACGTGACGATGGAAGTGGTGGGCATCACACCGACGGTCAAACTGGCGGTGGAATCGGTACGCAAGGGCGGGCAGGTGACGCTGGTGGGCAACCTCGCGCCCAATGTCGAACTGCCGCTGCAATCGGTGGTGACGCGGGAGGTTACACTGAACGGTTCGTGCGGGTCGCAAGGGGAAATCCCGGCGTGTCTGGACATGATCGCGCGGGGAGACATCAAGGTTGAACCGCTGCTGAGTGCTGTCGCGCCGCTGGCGGAAGGGGCGTCGTGGTTCGCGCGGTTGTACGCGGGGGAGGCGGGGTTGATGAAGGTGCAGCTACGGCCATGAGGGACTGGCGTATTGCATGACAAATACACCCCCACCCAGCCTCCCCCGAATTCAGGGGAGGTGTCACGTCAGCGAGGGAGGGGTCAGCGTCCAGAATTGAACTGGAGTTCACATTGACTGATTCGGAACAACAGGAATTTCTCAGTTTGCACTTAAGGGACAATATATGAAAACGATTCGAGCCGCTGTTGTGGGGCGGGGAAGGTGGCGGCGACCCATGCGAAGGTGATCGCAGAACTGCCGGGGAGCGAACTGGTCGGTGTATGCAGCCGGACGCGGGCGAAGGCCGAGGCGCTGGCGGGACAGTATGGCGCGGCAGTTTATACCGATGTGGCCGAGATGGTCGAGGCCGAACACATCAACGCGCTGATGGTGTGTACACCGCATCCGGCACATGCGGCGGTGGCCGTTCCCGCGCTGGAACGGGGGGTGCATACACTGGTCGAGAAGCCGCTGGCGTCGTCGCTGGCGGATTGTGACGCGATGCTGGCGGCTGCCGGACGCGGGGGTGCGAAGCTGGGTGTCATCAGCCAGAGACGGTGGTATCCGCCGGTTTTGCGGGTGCGAGAGGCCATCGACAGCGGCAAGATCGGGCGGCCGGTTTTGGGCATCGCCACACTGCTGGGCTGGCGGAGCGCGGCCTATTACGAATCCGACCCCTGGCGGGGGACATGGGAGGGCGAGGGCGGCGGGGTGCTGGTGAACCAGGCTCCACACCAGCTTGACCTGTTTCTGTGGTTCATGGGCGAGGTGGACGAGGTATTCGGCTGCTGGGCGAACCTGAATCACCCGACCATCGAGGTAGAGGACACGGCGGTGGCGGTGGTGCGGTTCAAGAGTGGGGCGCTGGGCAATGTCGTCCTGAGCAATTCGCAGACCCCGGCGCTGTACGGGAACGTCCATGTACACGGCTCGAACGGGGCGTCGGTGGGGGTGCAGACGGACGGCGGGGCGATGTTCATTGCCGGGGTATCGACCATCCAAGAGCCGCCGATCAATGACCTGTGGCTCGTTCCCGGTGAGGAAGATTTGCTGGCGGGGTGGACGCGGGAGGATGAAACATCCTTCGCCGCTGTTGACCCGATTGAGCATTATTTCAGGCTGCAAATCGGGGACTTCTTCGACGCCATCCGCGAGGGGCGCGAACCGGGCGTGACCGGGCAGGATGGCCGCCGGGTGGTGGAGTTGTTCACGGCGATTTACGAGTCGCAGCGGACGAACGGGGTGGTGAAGTTCCCGGTGGGGGCGCGATAGAGGGGTTGGAAAGCTCGTCATGTCAGCGATTCCGATAAACACGGGGGGTTGCCGGACGGGGTGGGTGGTTTCCTGGAAAACCGGGTGGATAGCGGAATCCGGGCGGTGTGGCGCGAGATGTCGTCCGACAAGCAAGGGAGACAAGCCGGAAATGGCCTTCCGATAAACATTTGGCAGCGGTGCAATGTCACAATTGTCATTTTGTGACACAAGTTTGAGGGGAAATGTCGCAAATGTCGTCAATGTCACCGTGTCCGTTTGTGCCCATGAGTCCGGCGGGTTGTGAGAAAACAGAAGCAAAAAACGATAAAAATAATCGAGAATGGATTCTCATTTTTCTCCGTTCCGCCTGTCCATCCAGGCTATTCGCACAATACTGCCGCACATTCTGCAACTGCACAGGTGCGAAGTGTGCGGATTGTGCCTCTTACCCCATCCCCGCAAGCGAGGAAGGGGAGTAAAAGCTTGTGAAAGGGTTATCACGTACTTTGAACCACTATCAAGGACAGTGTAGCACAAAAGTTCTTATTTGTGGTACACATTTGTGTACACATTTGTTTCGATTTTGAGGGGAAAAATCGGCAGTTTTCAGTTTTCAGAAAGAAAAAGCATAGAGACGTAACACGAGGACTCAAAGGCACAAGGACAGCAAGCGGGAATTGTAAGAAGCGGTTGGCTGCGTCAACCCCTCCCCCCAGCCTCCTCCCCGTACACGGCTGAGGAGCGGACAGGTTTGGAGGAAAGGTAAGAAAGGCATAGATTTATCGGAGACACTTCAAGTTGACCAAAACTCAGAGAGTGAAACCGATGAATCACAGAGTACTTTACCAATGGACGAATGAATTGGCGATGCATTTACCCAGTTTGAATAGCTGGCAAGTGGATAATCTGGCGTTATTTAGCTATGGCGTGATCCAGGCCGAGAGTAGTCAGCAGATGAAAATTGCCCGCAAAGTGGTTTGTGGGGAACAAGTCATGACCGCCGAACGGCGCTTACGGCGCTTCATCGCCAATGAACATGTGTGTTTAGGCCGTTTTTTCAGTGAGTGGACAGGCTGGGTGATGGGTCGCCTGGAGGCTGAGAAGATTGTTCTGGTGGTGGATGAGACGAAATTAGCCGATCGTTTGGCGATGATGGTGGTGGGGGTGGCCTTTGAAGGACGCTGTATTCCGTTAGCTTGGCGGTGTTATCCGGCCAATGATGGAGACACTTATCCAGCCGAAGGACAAGTTGAGATGATCGCCGATTTATTGCGGCGGGTTCAAGCAGGGGTTCCAGCCACCAAATCGGTGCTGGTTCTGGCGGATCGGGGGATTGGCACCTCCCCTGATTTGTGCCACAAGGTGGCGGCAATGGGCTGGCACTACCTGTTTCGAGTGACCAAACAGAGCAAAATCATCACCGAGGATGGGGAATATACGATTTACCAGCAAGTTCACCCGGCACAAACCTGGGCAGCCAGCGGCTTGATCTTCAAAAAGCGTGGACGTATCCCGGCTTATGCACGAGCCGTGTGGAGTGATGGCTACAATGAACCCTGGGCATTGGTCACCAATGATGAGCAACTCACCGGTTTGGAGTACGCCCAGCGCAACTGGCAAGAGCAATGCTTTCGTGATCTGAAGAGTGGTGGCTGGCAATGGTCAACCAGTCAGGTGCGCCGTCCAGATCGCATGGCGCGTTTCATGATGATTTTGGTGGTAGCTTATGCTTGGGTATTGGGTCTGGGAAGTTATGCCGTTCACTGGCAGCGCACCCGCCATTTAATTCAGCCAACAGGCGAGACCTTCAGGCGACGACAGTGGAGTTTATTCAAAGAAGGTCTCCAGTTGTTTACCGATTATGTTACTCGATATGGCATTTGCCTGACACTCTGTTTTGTCTCAGACAAACGCTTGTGTTGAAACCTGTCCGCTCCTCAGCCGTACACGGAGAGGGGGAGCGATGCAGGTGCATTTAGCAAGTTTGGCGTGTCCGCAGAAGCGCGAACTGGGCGTGATGGGACAAAATGGCCGCCGGGTGATGGGGTTGTTCACGGCGATTTACCAGTCGCGGGGGATGGACGGGGTGGTGAAGTTCCCAGCGGGATGAGAGGGCGTAATGCCAAAGCAGAACTAATTGGCAGTAGCTAATAAGTTTCATTTACCTTCTGACACAACCGATTTCCACCAATTCAATATTGCGTTACGAGCGATATATTCAAAGGTATGTAGGAGCATAGGCGTGTCCTTAGCAAGCCAAACTCCCCCTCTCATACTGTTTGCTAGTCCAATAGGTATTTCTTCCGGTATTTGACCATTTTCGCCGACACCAAAAGGGGGTTCACACATAGGAGCGGGAAACGGATGCCCTCCATGTAGGGCACGCGACCGATAGTCGTAAATTTTATTCAAAGACTTCTTTAGGGCTTGCGTTTCCCAGGAATGTTGTGCAAATACAGGTGGTCGCACTTCTGGAGCTGAAGGTAAAAACTCTATGATGAAGTCCCTAAAAGTCCCGGTAGCACCAATATATGGCGCTATTTCCTTAGTGACTTTCTGTACCAGTTCGTCGGCGCTATCTCCTCCATAGTGGCGCAAAATATTTTCTAATTCAGGTCGCCACATTCGTAACTTTTCAATAGGTGTGAAAGATGCGATTCGCCATTGATTAGCAATCGTCTCAATTGCTGAAACCAACATTATCCAAGACAACTCAGGTGTAGAGTTTGCAATCCAAATCGCTTCTTGATACATTCTTGCCGCTCGTACTAACACAATGGCATTCTCCACAGAAAGATTGGGCAGCGTTCCAAGCATCTGTCCTTCCTCTGGCAAAACATGTTGATCTAAAGTCCTTTTTAGAACGGTTCTGTTAAATAAACCGGGCTTTTTTGAAAGGCTCGGATTCTCTGAAAACCAAATTCCTGTGGGTCTTCCAAAACGATCACCATCTCCGCCAAATATACGGTTAGCTCCACCTGCCTTCAATCGTATTCCAAGGCAGATAGATATAATTGCTGCAACTTCATCTGCCTCTGAACCGCCGTGATAACTTTCATCTTTCGTCTTATCCATCTTTGGTGTATCAAATTCCAAGTATTGTTTTACTCGTAGAACAAGAGCTGGGCGGATTGCCTGTGTGCTTAAGGGGATAGAAACAGCATTTATTATTTGGTATGGGCCAAACCCTTCTGCGAGTTCGCCCACAATATTTGGGCCATCTGTAAAAAGTGGATATTCGTAAATCCATTTTCCAGATTGACCCATCAATTCAGCTTTCCAATTCTGATACGAAAGTGGTCCCGATAACTGTTGCGCCATATTTAACACCTGCCTTTCATAACTATTTTACATGGTTGTAAAAGACAGTTTCACTTGAAATCAACTCTATGTTGATTTACCTGTTTGACAAACATTTCCCCGGTTGTTACGATACGGCAGTTGAACGTTCCTATAAAGAACAAAATCCTATTTTTACGAGACATTCACCTGCCTGATCGTGGGAATGCTGTCCAGCATGGGCATATCCAACCTGGCGGGCTGTCCAGAAATGCCAAAAATGACCAAATTGTTTGAAGTATATGACACCCGCTTCCTCGCCCTGCTGCGTCCCGATTCGCGGCTGACCGCCGTGTGCTGGGGGATGGTGTGGGCGGAAGGGGCGGTGTACTTTTCCGAAGATGACTCGCTGGTGTGGAGCGACATCCCCAGCAACCGGATGATGCGCTGGTCGGCGGCGGATGGCATGACGGTTTTCCGGCAGCCGTCGAATTTCACCAACGGTCACACGCGCGATTTGCAGGGGCGGTTGGTAAGCTGCGAACACGGCGGGCGGCGCGTCACGCGCACCGAGCCGGATGGGACGATCACGGTGCTGGCCGACCAGTACCAGGGCAAGCGGCTGAATTCGCCCAATGATGTGGTGGTCAAGTCGGACGGGACGATCTGGTTCACCGACCCACCGTATGGCATCCTGAGTACCAAAGAGGGGTATCCGGGCATCTGCGAAGTGGGCGGAAATTTTGTCTACCGACTCGAACCTGACACGGGCGCAATCACGCGGGTGGTGGATGACATGGTGATGCCGAACGGGTTGGCCTTCTCGGCAGACGAAAGCATCCTGTATGTGGCCGACAGCGCCGGTTCCAACGATGTGACCGGCAATCATCATGTGCGGGCATACGATGTGGTGGATGGCAAGCGACTGACCAACAGCCGGATGTTCGCGCAGATTTCGCCGGGAATACCGGACGGCCTGCGGCTGGATGCCAACGGCTACCTGTATATCACTTCCCACGACAGTGTTCAGGTTTATGCCCCGTCGGGCGATCTGCTGGGTAAGATCATGATTCCTGAAAAAGTCGCTAACTGCACCTTCGGCGGGGCGAACAAAGACCGCCTGTTCATCGCGGCCAGTTCAACCATCTATGCGATTGACTTGAATACTACCGGTATTCAAAAACCGTAACTTTCCGATAGAGGAGCAACAACCCATGAGTAATGAGCATCAATTCCTGATCCAGTACCGCACCGCGTCAGGAAGTCCGGCACTCGGCCTTGAGTCCGGGGGAGTCTTCAAGCCGTTGGGCGATAAAAGCCTGGACTGGCTGCTTTCGGGCGAGGGAGACGCGCGCAACGTGGCTGATCTGGCCGCCGCGCTGGAACGCACGGCACTGCAACCGATTGACGCGGCCTCGGTGACGGTTCAAGCGCCGGTGGGACAGCAGGAAATCTGGGCGTCGGGCGTGACCTATAAACGCAGCGAAGAAGCCCGCGAAGCCGAGTCCAACAACAGCACCATCTACACCCGTGTGTACAGCGCCACCCGCCCGGAGTTGTTTTTTAAGGCGATGGGTTATGACGCGGTTGGCGGCGGTGAGGATGTGGGGATTCGCTATGACGCCCACTGGTCTGTGCCAGAGCCGGAACTGGTGGTGGTGCTGAACCGTCACATGGATGTGGTGGGTTTCACCATCGGCAACGACATGAGTTCGCGGGACATTGAGGGCGAGAATCCGCTGTATCTGCCGCAGGCTAAAGTCTACGAACGCGCCTGTGCGGTTGGGCCGCGCCTGTGGCTGCAACCGGGCGCGACAGCCTGGCCGGATGTGACCATCCAGATCAAGATCGAGCGCGGTGGACAGACAGTTTTCGGCGGGGAAACCAGCACCGGCGCGATTCATCGTTCGCTGAAAGAATTAGTCGAATACCTGGGACGCTGCAAGCAGTTTCCGCAGGGTGCGCTGCTGTTCACCGGGACGGGCGTTGTGCCACCGGATACCTTTACCCTGCAAGCAGGGGACACAGTTCGTATACGGATTGATCCCATCGGCGAACTGGTGAATACCGTTCGTGTGGTCGGCAAGAAATAGGAGAAAGTGGTTTATGAGACGTTATCAACTGTTCATCGACGGTCAATGGACGGATTCTTCCGACAGCCAGTGGGAACCGAACACCAACCCGGCCAATGTCGATGACGTGGTCGGTGAATTCGCGTCGGCAACGGCGGACGATGTGAAGGCGGCGGTGGATGCCGCCAACCGCGCTTTCCCGGCGTGGCGTGGGATGCCGATGGTCAAACGCGGCGATATTCTGTACAAAGCGGCGAATCTGCTGGAAGCCCGGTTGGATGATGTGGCGACGGCCATGACACGCGAGGAGGGTAAAACCCTGCCGGAAGCACGCGGCGAAACGGCGCGTGGGGTGGCTATCCTGCGCTATTATGCCGGGGAAGCGTCACAGCCGGATGGCGAGGTGTATCCCAGCGCGCTGCCCAACCGGATGCTGTATACCAAGCGCGAACCGGCGGGGGTGATCGGTTTGATTACGCCATGGAACTTCCCGGTAGCTATCCCGCTGTGGAAGATTGCCCCAGCACTCATTTATGGCAATACACTGATCTTCAAACCCGCCGAATTGACCCCACTGACGGCATGGCACATTGTCGATGTACTGCGTGAAGCCGGACTGCCCAATGGGGTGCTGAATCTGGTGAACGGGACGGGGGCTGTCGCCGGGAACGCGCTGGTCGAAAACCCGGATGTGAAAGCCATCAGCTTCACCGGCTCGAACCGGGTTGGGCGTCAGATTCAACGCATCATGACCGAGCGCGGGGCGAAGGTACAGTTGGAGATGGGCGGCAAGAATCCGGTGATTGTGCTGGATGACGCCGACCTGAATATCGCCGTCGAGATGGTCACACGCGGGGCGATGAAATCCACCGGGCAGAAATGTACCGCCACCAGCCGGGTTTTTGTGCAGAAGGGACTGTACCAGCAGTTCGGGCAGGCATTGATTGATCGCGTCAAGTCGCTGCGGGTGGGAGATGGCATGAATCCCGATACCTATCTGGGGCCAATCGTGTCGCAAAAGCAGCAGCAGAATGTCCTCAACTATCTGGATATTGGTCGGCAGGAAGGTCTGGAACTGGGTACAGGGGGTGGGGCGCTGACAGGCGAGTCGTTTGACAAGGGATTCTATGTGCAGCCAACCGTCTATCTGGAAGCTGACCGCAAGAGCCGCCTGATGCAGGAAGAAATATTTGGGCCGGTGGTGGCGCTGGCGTCGGTTGACAATCTGGATGACGCTATCGACGCGGCCAACGGTGTCCCGCTTGGCCTGAGCGCGGCCATCATCAGCCAGGATGTGGGCAAGATCATGCGGTTCATCGACGGTATTCAAGTAGGGCTGGTGCATGTGAACGACGAAACCGCCGGAGCAGAACCGCATGTTCCGTTCGGCGGCTTCAAGGAGTCCAGTTCACACTCCCGCGAACAGGGTAAAACGGCGCGGGATTTCTACACCCAGATCAAAACGGTGTACATGGATTACCCGGTCTAGGTCGCCAGCGCGAGACGCTTTTGCTGACGTTCGATCACAAAGGCCAACAGCAGCAGCATCACGGCGATAATCGCCAGTAAGACGGTTACATCGCCCAGAATATCACCCAGTCCCGCACCCTTCTGGCTGACTTCCAGAACCGGATTCATCAGGTAGTAGGTCGGGAACAGGCGGGCAATCCACTGCGGAACCTGCGGAATCAATTGGATGAAGGCCGGGGCGAACAGGATCAGGCCGCCCGCTTTAATGACCGCCAGCAGCACGTTGACATCATTGACCAGCGAACCCAGCAGCACGCCGAACACGGATGCTGCTACCGCGCCTAAGGCCAGGGTCGATACCAGCAGAACCGGCTGGCTGCCAAAGGCGCTGTTCAAGATGAGGATAATGACACCCATGACGGTACTCACTCCGACACCGAGCAACGCTTTGGCGATATAGACCTCGGCAAGGCGGGTTGGGGTGGTGGTCAGGGCAATCAGTGTGTGTTTTTGCTTTTCGTCCACCAGCGAAGCCGCCGGAATCATCACACCGCCGATGATGATGGTCATCAACACGATCAATGGCAGCAGGCGGGCTGATATGCTAACGAGGTCGGTATCGCCAAGCTGGGTGATGTCGAGGGTCACATGAGTGGGCGTTCCCAACATCTCCTGAATGGAACGGGCAACGGTGCTGTCGATAATCAGGCGGCTGCGAGCGGGGGCTTCCCCCCACACCAGCGCCGTCGCGTCCGTCGCCGCGCCGGATTTGACCGCATCGTCAAAGCCAGCCGGAAGAACGATTCCAAGCTCGTCCGTGCCCTTCTGGACGCTGGCACGCAGGGCATCTTCCGAATCGAAGATGGTGGTCTGGATGTGACTCTGTGCGGCCAGGATTGTTACCAGTTCGGAAGGCGCTTCGGCATACAGACCGAGGCGCGGTGTTTGCGAGAACAGATCACCGAACACCAGCGTGACCAGCAGGGTCAATACCAGTGGGATGACAATCGCCCAGACAAAGAAGAAGTTCGAGGCGCTCTTGCCGAATTCTTTTTTCAGCAGAACCCCAATTCGCCGGATGCTCATTGAAATCGCCTCCTCAAAACCGCACTGCCTATACCCAACACGACAAAACCGATCACCAGCATAATCAGCAGGTTCGGCAGCACATCGCTCCAGGTCGCACCAAAGTTCATGGTGCGGTGCAGGGCGTCCACCAGATAATATGACGGGATGACGTTAATCCAACCCGATGCAATCGACGGAAAGATGACAATAATGGCCGGGAGTGCCAGCACGATCAAGGCCAGCGTGCCCCAGGCTATGGCCGAAATCATGTCTCTGGAGACGGATGCTACCAGGAAGGCGATGCCGGTTGCCATCAGGCTGCCGACCAGCAGAATCACAATCAGCATAAGTGGCGAGGTGGCGATTTTCCCGGTCACGACCACCAGAATAAGAACCTGTGCAAAGGCCAGCAGGATACCCATGAGCGCCTTGCTGGTGAAGAATCCCCCGGTTGTCAGGGGTGTGACCAGTAATGCCTGGGCTGTCCGGTTTTCAACCTCTTCTGATATGAGAGTCGCCGCGCCCATCATTTCGATGGACAGAATCAACAGCAAAAAGGTCGGCAGCATCCGGTCACGCAGGGGCAGAGGCTTGACAATTCCGCTCACATCCGCGCCTAATACCTCCACATTCTCGTTAATGTGGAAGGTCTGCGCCCCGGTTAAAAAGCTGACGGTATTAAAAGCGACGGTAAGCACATCGGTGACGGCAGAACGCAGGTCGGCGGTTGTCCCCGGCGCATAATACACTGGAATGCTGACATCCGCACCGCTCTGAATCGCCGCCAAGTCATCGGCTGATAGAACCACACCCGCCACATAAGTTCCATCGTTCACGGCTTCGACCAGCGCATCCTGGGAGTCGATGAGCTGGGCTTGCAGGGTATCGGCCAGGGTGCTTGCCATCGGAGAAGAATCGCCACTTTCCACGTACAACGCCAGTCCTAGCTGGTCATCGACAGTGCTGGGCATGAGCAGGTAGATCGCAATATAAGCCAGCAATCCGGCTGCCGTGAGGAGTGTGAAAAATGGATTGCGGAAAAACAGCAGAAAGTCTTTTTGAACCAGTGCGCGTATCATCCGACTAACCCTCGTCCTGTAATTTCGACGAAGATGTCCTCCAGCGTGGCTTCCTCGCTATGCACGGTGAGGACACGTTCATTCTGGAACAGTTCCTCTACACTCCTGGGAGTCCCGGACTCATCCAGGTTGATCTCGCGGGTTTCGGTTTCCCCGGATGGTGTTTCGACCTGAACCTTGAGGGCGCGTTTGCCATACTGCTGCTTGAGTGCTGCCGGTTTATCGAGCGCCGCGATTTTGCCCTTGTTGACAAAGGCTACCCGATCCGAGAGTTTATCCGCCTCGACCATATCGTGCGTCGTAATAAAAACGGTTGTGCCTTTGTCGGATGCTTCGCGGATGATGGTGTGAATGGTCTGGGACGACACCGGGTCGAGACCATCGGTGGGTTCATCCAGAAAGAGGATGCGGGGGGTATTGACCATTGCCCGCGCCAACATCAACCGCTGTTTCATGCCTTTAGAATAATTGGCGACCCGGTCTTTTTCGCGTCCACCGAGGCCGACTTTTTCCAGCAGCGCCACTGCATCGAAGTGCTTCACGCCGAATAACTGCGCGAACAGGTTCAGATTCTCAATCGCGCTCATTTTTTCATAGAGATTGGTGGTTTCAAAGGACACACCAATGTCGGCCTGTACTTCTTTGGTATGCTGGGTCATATCCTTGCCGAGCAGCACCGCTTTGCCATCTACCGGACGAAGCTGCCCGGTGAGCATTTTGACGGTGGTCGATTTACCCGCGCCGTTTGGCCCTAAAAAGCCCAATACTTCCCCCTCGGCCACGTCAAAGCTGATATGATCAACGGCCAGAAGATCGCCGTAACGAAAGGTCAAGTCCTGTGCCGAAATCGCCGGATTGCTCATAAAAACCTCCACTGTTGGCTGTTGCCAGTTGCAGCAGCAAGTCCATCAGTCCTATCTAACCACAATTATTCCAGTTTGTCCAGTCTTGACCGAACAAACCGAACAGAGTACACTATTCTTATAATGAAGGAGAAACCTATTGACACCTCGACCGGATGCGCTTCGACAGTATGTGGAAGATTTCACCCTCATTTTTGAGCAGACCGGCGCTCCCCGAACGGCTGCACGGGTGCTGGCCTACCTGCAAGTTTGCGACCCTCCGCACCAAACCATGAATGACCTGATGGATGCCCTACAACTCAGTAAAAGTTCGGTCAGCAGCGCGACACAAACGCTGATTCAATATAGACTGGTGCAGCGCATCAGCATTCCCGGTAAACGGCGTGATTATTACCGGGTAGAAAGCGACGTGTGGAACACGCTCATTTACCGGCGGGTGGAGGAGGCGCGGCAGATGCGGGAAATGGCGGAACGTGGGCTGCATTTGCTGGAAAACAGTCCAGATAGTCAGAAAGACCGCCTGGAGGGGATGTACCACTTTTACAAATTTATTGAAAAGGAAATGCCAAAGCTGGTTGAACGCTGGGAAGCGGAGAATTCCGACAAAGCATAAGTCCGTATTGCCCTGGCGCAGAAAACAGGCTAACTTCCTCTGCATGACAGGTTCCACCATGAACCGAAAGCGAAATACATGCTGATTGTCGGACTCATGTCGGGTACGTCCGCCGATGGGATTGATGCTGCCGTATGTGAAATCACGGGCGAACCCCCGGCCTTGCAAGCCCGCATCCTCCACGCGATAGCTTATCCCTACCCGGATGGATTTCAGGCGCGGATTCTGGCTGCCAGCCAAGCTGATACCGGGCGGGTGAATGAAGTGTGCCAACTGAACTTCGCTCTGGGGGAATTATTTGCCGACGCTGCTTTGTCGGTGATTGCCGGGAGTGGGCGGAAACCGGACGCCATTGACCTGATCGGGTCACACGGGCAGACCTTCTGGCACCATGTTGAACCCGATGGACGAGTGAGCGCAACCCTACAACTCACCGAGGCGGCGGTTCTGGCCGAGCGCACCGGAGTCACCATCGTCAGCAATTTCCGCCCGCGTGATGTGGCGGCAGGGGGACAGGGCGCGCCATTGACGGCTTATGTCGATTGGCTGCTGCTGCGGCATCCGACCCAATGGCGGGCGGTGCAGAACATCGGTGGGATCGGCAATGTCACCTTTTTGCCGCCGCTGTCGGACACGACCAGCAAACCATTGGCTTTCGATACCGGCCCCGGTAACGCGCTCATCGACTCGATGATGGTGCTGCTGACCGACGGCGCGCGCGCGTATGACAAAAATGCGCAGTGTCGCCCAGCGTGGGCGGATTGACGAAGAATGGCTGGATGAATTGTTAGCGCATCCCTATTACGCGATGAAACCGCCCAAAACCACCGGACGCGAGTTATTCAGCCGGACGATGGCTGCCGAGTTGATCGAAGAAGGTCAACGGCGGGGGAACGATACCTCCGGTATCCTGGCGACTATCACCGCCCTGACTGCTCAGTCGATTGCCGATGCTTACCAACACTTCGCGCCTGCGCCCATTGACGAGTTGATTCTGGGCGGTGGCGGACGGCATAATCCGATCATCACCGAACTGCTGTCGGGTCTGCTGCCCGATACGAAGGTGCTGACACACGAGGACATCGGCATGGACAGCGACAATAAAGAGGCGCTGGTATTCGCTGTGCTGGCCTATGAAGCCTGGCACGCTCGTCCGGGCACGCTGCCAGCATTGACGGGGGCGGATCATCCGGTTGTGCTGGGGCAAATCACACCGGGGGCAAATTACGTAGATTTGATTCGTCGCACATGGACTTCGTGACGCCCGAAATCCGGTTACAATGAGGAGGGTGACTCCCAATCTGGCCTTTATGTTCTCGCGGATAAATACCACGCCATCGAACTCATATAAAGTGGGAAAATCTATTGAACCATAAGCTGGTGGCGCTTTTCCGCCTGGGACGGCTGCACTTTCTGGCCGGGGGGGTGGTCTTACATGTGTTGGGTGTGGCGATGGCGCTGACCAACGGTGCGGCCTTCAACCTGCGGGCGCTGGTGTGGGGGCAGGTAGCGATCACTGCCATCCAGTTAATGACCCACTACAGCAACGACTATTTTGATCTGGAAGCAGACCGCGCCAATCGCACACCGACGCGCTGGTCGGGTGGGAGCCGGGTGCTGCCGGATGAGGAACTGCCGCCCCGACTGGCGCTGGCACTCGCGCTGGTGTGTATGCTGGTCGCCTTCGCCGCCCTGATGGTGCTGGTGGCCGATGTGGGGGCGGGTGTTTTAGCCGTGGCACTCATTCTGATCGGGCTGTTTTTATCGTGGGCATACAGCGCGCCGCCTTTCCGCCTGCACTCGCGCGGGATTGGCGAACTGTCGGTGGCGGTGGTTGTGCCGGGATTGACACCGCTGGTCGGGTACAGTCTACAAGCCGGACGAATAGATATTTTGCCGCTGCTGGCGATTCTTCCCTTATGCTGCCTACAATTCGCCATGCTGCTAACAATCGAATTCCCGGATGCTGAAGGGGATGCGTCCGTCGGCAAAGGTACGCTGGTGGTTCGGTTGGGTGCGCCTCGTGCCGCGCGATTATCTCTAGCGGCTGCTGGTAGCAGCTTATGTTTCACTTCCGGTTCTGGTGGTGCTTGGACTGCCGCCACTGGTGGGCATCGCGCCATTGGCTGCGCTGCCGCTGGCAGGATGGCACATCTGGCGCTTATCGTCCGGCGCGTGGGGCAGGCCGGAGGATTGGAATGGGCTGGGGTTCACGGCTGTCGCCCTGCTCATCAGCAGCGCCGCGCTGGAACTGGTGGCCTTCGTGCTGCTAATCGGCCTCGCCTGAACCGAGGGCTATCTCGTATACGTGCCGTCGTCAAAAATACCTGTGGGATGGCAGCCCCGGTTGGCGTCGTGCGCCTCAATTTCCAGACTCTTGAAGTAGTCAAATTCGGCAGTATCCGGCGGATAGGACACCACTTCCGCAAATCCCTGCTCAACCAGCGCGGCATTCACAAACAGGTCGCCTACATAGACGTAGCGCAGCAGACGCCCGTACACATCGGTTTCGCTGACATCCTTCACCAGCCGGACGGTTTGCCCACTCACAAACAGGGCGTTGGCCTGGGTGGCTTCGTTAAAGCAGACCTCGTTGCTCTCCGGCGTATTCATGCCGATATAGCGCACGCGGTAGGTTTGCCCGTTGATGCTGACATCAATGGTATCGCCGTCGATGACGCGCGTGACGGTTGCCATTTGCCCGCTGCCGCTATTTGTACCACCGCCACCCGTACTGCCCGGCGGGGCTGATGCACCGGGGTCAAAGCCGAAGGTGCAGGCTGAAAGTGACAAAAGGGTGAGTGCGATGAAGAGTCGTTTCATAATTTCCTGATCTTAAACAGGTCAAAACCTTCCCAGATGGCTACAGGATACCGGGCGTCGCGGATTTTTGCGAGGAATCGCCGCTCACCGAACGGCCAGTGATCCGGCAGCAGGAAGCGATAATAGTCCATCAGCGCCTCCTGATTTAGGAAGGTTTCCTCAACCCTGCCTTTGCGCGAGGCTTGGATGCCGATGATGTCGTCGGCCACGAATTGATGCAGAATGTCGCACGTCAGTTGGCACAGGGGGCGGCAGTTCTGGAAGGTGCTGTAGAACTCGTCGTTATTGCCCGTAAAATCCCATTCGGCCAGCAGGAGTTCCTGATGCGGCTGGAGTGCGGTTCATACGTTCTTCAGCATTGCTTCGATGGTTCATTTCGGGAAGATCGGTGTTGAAACTCGATCGATTCGGGAAACTGTTTCAAGTACCTGGTCGATGAGCGCGCGGGGAGCTTTGCAAGACTTGGGAATCCTCGCTCAGTTATACAAAATTTGCCACGTCCGGTACTTTGCAGAGTTCGGCATTCTTCAAATAGGTACATGCCCAGTGGAATTCGATTGTCAAATCGAAATTGAGTCCCGACTTGGCAATAACTCTTTTCGATCCGCATCGGAGAGACCGAAACTTGATGCTATAATCTCGATGGCTTCACCGATAGTATGTTCCTGACCAGTCACCTGCAACTTGTAGAACGGGCAACATCGAGGGTTTGATAATCGGGAACGGCCATTTTGAATGCTCCAGCTGTTTATAAATGCGCTAATTTATGCCAATAAGCCTAGCACACTTCATCACTTTTGCTAAGGAGTCACCATGACCCTATATCCCCTCCTGCTGAACCCGGCGCTGCACGTTAAAGTGTGGGGCGGGCGGCGGCTGGAAACTGTTTTGCACAAACAACTGCCCACCGACCAACCTTACGGCGAATCGTGGGAGATGCACGACACCTGTACGGTTGCCAACGGGACACATGCCGGACGGACACTGGCCGATATGCTCCAAGCAGTACGGCCATGATCTGGTGGGCGCGGACAATGACCCGGCGGAGGGTTTTCCGCTGCTGGCGAAATTTCTGGATGCCGCCGATTGGCTGTCGGTGCAGGTACACCCGAATGACGAACAGGCGCGCGAACTGGAAGGCGATCCGCGCGGGAAGACCGAGGCGTGGTACGTGCTGGCCGCCGAACCGGGTTCCAGGCTGGTGATCGCTGTCAAGCCGGATACCACCGCGAGGCGATGGCCGAGGCGATCCGGTCTAATACGCTGGAAGATTTGCTGGTGTATCAGGAAGTCGTGCCGGGGGATGTGCTGCTGAACAACGCAGGCGGCATCCACGCACTCGGCCCCGGCATCCTGATCTACGAGATTCAACAGTCGTCGGATGTCACCTA
This sequence comes from uncultured Chloroflexia bacterium, assembly GCA_963752305.1. Taxonomy (GTDB): domain Bacteria; phylum Chloroflexota; class Anaerolineae; order Aggregatilineales; family Phototrophicaceae; genus CFX2. The sequence goes on along the minus strand of CAVVXQ010000009.1, from coordinate 2,628,441 downwards.
CCGGCTGTACGATTGGGGACGGATGGATTTGGATGGCAACCCGCGCCAACTGCATATCGACAAAGGGGTGAAGGTGTCTAACATCGGCACGATTCCGCCGATCAAACACACGGCAGGCAGCAATATGCCAGTGGTGGATGTGGTCAACTGTCCCTATTTTATCACGCTGCTGCACCAACTGTCCCCGCGCAATGGGACGCGCATCACGCTGGATACGGATGGGCGGTCGTTTCCATATCCTGACATGTATCGAAGGGGCGGCGACCATCACTGCCGGGGAAACAAGCGTTGAGTTGGGCATGGGGCAAACGGCACTGATTCCGGCCAACACGGGCGAATATATCCTGTCCGGCGAGGCGCATATTCTGCGTTCCAACCAGCCATCATGAGCCAATTTGCTATCCTGACCGATACATCCGTTCCCGGTGAAATCCACCACACACCTTACGGCGACGCCGCGCCGATTGCCCATGTCGATGTGACTGGACGTGATCTGCTGGTGACGGCACAGGTGTACGCCGACCCCCGCGCCACCATCCGCGCGCTCAAAGACCTGGGCGCGACTCATCTGTGGTTATGCGAATCGGTAGGGGCGCTGTCCCCGCTGCTCGAACCGGGCGACTGGATTGTGCCGGACGACTATATCGACGGCACACATGGGGAACATTACACCTATTTTAGCGAGAAGGCAGGCGGTTACGTCCAGCAAGTGCCGCCCTTTGACCCCGACAGCCGAGAGGCATCTGGTGGATTCCCTGCTGGATGTGACCGGGCGACCTTTCCGGCGTGGGGTGTATGTGTGTGTCAGCAATACGCGGTTGGAAACCCCGGCAGAAGCGGTTTTCTGGACGCGGGCGGGCGGGCATGTCGTGGGTCGATTTCTCAGCCCATGCCTGACCCTGGCGCGCGAGTTAGAGATCGAAGGTGGCCGCACTGGTCTATGTCACTCGCGCGGGCGGCGAACCGGGCGGTACAATCCCCTTCGAGCACTATTTACCCGTTCTGGCCGAGGCGCTTGCTGATCTGGCCGATTAGCTTATTACAAAAGGACTTTTATGGACATCCGAGCCGTTCCCGGCAAAATCGAGACGTACGATGCCGACGCGATTATCGTCAATATATTCCAGGAGGCCGAACCCGGCGGTGCTGCTGCTGACGTTGACGCCGCACTGAATGGAGCTATCCGCGAACTCATCGAGGGTGGTGATTTCAGCGGTAAGGTCGGGCAGGTGGCGGTTTTGTATCCGCGTGGGGAAATTCCTGCCCGCCGGGTGATTCTGGTTGGTTTGGGCGAACCCGAAAGTTTCACTGTCGATACGGTGCGACGGGCGGCAGCGGTTGCCATCCTCAAGGCGCGTGAGTTAAAAGCAGATCGAGTTGCCAGTCTGGTACATGGGTCGGGTGCAGGTGGACTGGCGGTAGAAGTGGCGGCGCAGGCTGTCGCTGAAGCCAGTCTGCTGGCGCTGTACAGCTATCGGGGTCAACGAAATGGTGAAACACCCGAAGCCTTCCCGAAGAGTCTCGATCTGGTGATTTATGACGAACATGATACACATGCGGATGAAGGCATCCGGGTTGGGGTGAGCATCGCGGCGGGGGTGACGCTGGCGCGCGGTCTGGTCAACCTGCCGCCCAACATCTGCACACCCACGTATCTGGCGGAAACGGCGCGAGCGATTGCCGAGGAAAATAACCTGCGGATTGACGTGTTGGATCGTAAAAAGATGGAAGCCCTGAAGATGGGCGCGCTGCTGGGTGTGGCACAGGGCACGGACACGCCGCCGCAGTTCATCATTCTGGAATACAACGCCGGACGGTACTGATCTGCCGACGGTGGTGCTGGTCGGCAAAGGTGTCACCTTCGATACCGGCGGGTATAACATCAAAACCGGCGAAGGCATGAGCACCATGAAGGGCGATATGGCCGGGGGCGCGGCGGTCATCGGGACGCTGCGGGCAGTGGCGGGGCTGGATGTGCCGCTGCATGTGGTTGGCCTCGTGCCCACCTCGGACAACATGATTGGCAGCCATGCTTACCGTCCATCGGAAGTCATCACCGCCAGCAATGGTGTGACCATCGAGATCATCAGTACCGATGCCGAGGGACGCCTGCTGCTGGCCGACGCACTGGTGTATGCGGGGCGATACCAGCCCTCGGCGGTGGTGGACATCGCCACGCTGACGGGTTCGTGCGTGACCGCTTTGGGGCAGGGTGTGGCGGCGGGATTGTTCAGCACCGATGACCGCCTGCGGGACGCGCTGATGGATGCTGGAACGAATACTGCCGAGAAGTTATGGCCGCTGCCGCTGTTCCCCGAATACGACAAAACCATCGAATCCAACACGGCGGACATCAAAAATTCCGGTGGGGCGCGGGGCGGCGTGGGTACATCGGCCATGTTCCTCAAGCACTTCACCGACTATCCCGCCTGGGCGCATATTGACATGGCAGGCATGATGTTTGACGCGCTCGATACTCCCTATAGTCCGAAGGGCGCGACGGGCTACGGCGTCCGCCTGCTGACCGAGTTCGTGCGCGGGTGGGCGAAGGGCGAGTAAGTTATTCCCCGCGCACCTTCGAGAACACCAGCGTATCGCGCAGGTCGCCGCTGGGGGAGCGGCTGTCACGGCGCAATGTGCCCGTCCAGGCTGAAGCCCGCTCGTTTGGCGACGGCGGCGCTGCGCTGGTTGCGCGAATCGCACCGGATTTCCACCCGCTCGGCTCCCAGGGTGTCGAAGGCGAACTGGCTGATGCCGTTGACCGCCTCGGTGATGTATCCCTGTCCTTCCAGGCTGGCGCGCACCCAGTACCCGATCTCGAAGCGCGGCACGCTCCAGTCGATCCGGTGCAAGCCGCTGCCACCGACGAATAAACCATCACTTTTGCGCCACAACAGCAGCATCAACTCCTCACGGGTGATGAACCGGGCAACCATCGAGCGCAGGAAAGTTTCCAACTCGTCCACTGTTTCATGCGGGTCTGCCCAGGGCATCCAGTGACGCAGGTTGTCCATCGACTCGTTGATGGCAGCGTGGATAGCGGGTGCATCACCCGGCTTCGGGGCGCGGATGAGCAGCCGTTCCGTCTCTAAGTGGTCGGGGAAATCCAGCAAAATGGGATTGGGATGTCCGGGCATGACTTCACCTATAACATCGAGAGGCGCAGTTAAACCATCGCACGGCGGCTGCCTTCGACCACCCGCACTGCCTCGGCCAGCACACCCATGCCCTCGTCAATCTGCTCATTGGTGATGTTCAGTGGCGGCAGGAAACGGATGCAGTTGCTATACAGTCCGGCACGGATAGCGACCAGTCCCCGTTGGAAGCACTCGTTGGTCACTTGCAGGGTTTCATCCGGGGCGGGTGTTTTGGCAACCGGGTCTTTGACCAGTTCCATCAACATCATCGCGCCCAGCCCGCGCACATCACCGATCAGGGGCATTTCCGCCTGTAAATCCAGCAAATTCTGCCGGATGCGCGCGCCGACCTCATTCGCCCGTTCCAGAAATGCTGGTTGGCGGATCATGTTGATGGCCTCCACTGCTGCCACACACGCCAGCGGATTGCCGCTGTAGGTTCCACCCAACCCGCCCGGATGGGGCGCGTCCATGATGTCGGCACGTCCGGTCACAGCCGATAGGGGCATCCCGGCGGCCAGTGACTTGGCGGTGACGATCAAATCCGGCTCGACGCCATAATGCTCGACAGCGAACAACTTGCCTGTCCGCCCGAAACCACACTGTACCTCGTCGGCCACATAGACGATGCCATGCTGCGTGCAGAGTTCGCGGACACGCTTCAGGAAGCGAGGGGGCGTGGCGATGAACCCGCCTTCACCCTGTACGGTTTCCAGCACCATCGCCGCCACCGCGCTGGGGTCAACCTGGGCGATCAGGGCATTTTCCAATCGGGCGATACAGTCGTCGATGTACTGTTCTTCGGTCATGCCCGCCGGACGTCGATACACATTCGGGAAGGGCAGGCGATAAATTTCCGGCGCGAACGGGCCAAAACCCTTCTTGAACAGACCATACTTGCTGGTCATGGAAAGGGTCATGTTCGTCCGGCCATGATATGCGCCCTCAAAGACGATGATGGCCGAGCGTCCGGTGTAGCTGCGAGCGATGTTGACCGCCGATTTAATCCCCTCTGCGCCGCTGTTCATCAGGACAGTCTTCTTGGGATAATCTCCCGGTGTGACCTCGTTCAAGAGTTCTGCTACACGCACATAAGGCTCGTATGTGCCGACGATGGCGCACAGGTGAATAAGCTGCTCGGCCTGATTTTTGATGGCTTCCACCACATTCGGCGGGTTGTGGCCGACGGCCAGCACGCCGATTCCGCCAGCGAAATCCAGCAGCGTATTGCCATCGGCATCTGTAATGGCTGCGCCCTGCGCGCTGGTGATGGCTACCGGGGTCAGCTTGGACGCACCGCGCGGGGTGGCTGCTTCCCGCCGCGCGACAATGGCCGCGCTTTTCGGGCCGGGTAATTCGGTAACGAGGTTAATTGTAGGCATAGTCCACATCCAGAATAATCTAAACAATAGGGGCAAAGCCTTTGCCGTGCCCCCGAATTTTACCGCCGAAATGAATTATTGCGATGCGCTGCCAGATTCTCCCTACGCCGGAACCAGCATTGGAACCGGGGCGACAGGCATATAATCCGGATTCTCCCACACGATCAACACACCGTAGCCGCGTGCTTCCGGCTGGTCAACGTAACCCGGTATGGGCTGATAGGCTTTGAAGCCCTTATGAAGCTGTTTGGTCAGGTTGGTATCAAACAAGCGCCCCGCCGCGACTTCCTGAATATACTGCTCGACGCTCAGGTGGTCGGCAACCTTGTGATAGTCAATAATCGCGCTGCCCGCCACCATGCCGCGCAGGTTCAACCGCCGCAGGGTGTCAAATCGGGCGTCCATGAGCTTGCTGCCCACGCCATGTCCGCGATAAGCGGAGTGTACCAGCGACTCCACGCCGTACATCCACTCACCGTCCGGCACATGGGTCGTCAGTCAGCCGTAGCCGATGCCTTCCCACCAGGGTGCGCTTGAGAGGGGACTCGAATCAATATCTATCCGCATCGAAACCGTCAGGCCGACAACGTCATCGGTAACGGTATCCACTGCGATAAATTGACCTTCGGGGAAGATTTCCTGGTGCTGCCGGAACATATCCGCCACGAAGGCACCATCGGGCATTTCGCGGCTCGTGCCATAACTGGCATGTCCCAGGTCTTCCATTTGCTCGGCATAAGCCGCCGAACTGGGCTTAATGACGATTCTGCTCAATTGGGCAGAATTAATAGTGCTATGCATGATTTGTTCTCTCGTTCTGTGTTTCATCTGTCGTATAACGAGGGCGTTTCATACGCCCTCTGGGATGACATTAGCTGGCCGTAACTGGCACTAACCCGGTGCTCAGGCGACCCGGTTGTGACACTGGACGGGCAGGGCGCAACCGTACCTGATACCGGCGGGGCGTAAGCACTCGCGCAGGCTGGCGTGAAGGCAGGTAATCCGGGTTCTTCCAGATGATCTCCACACCCCATCCTAACGATAAATCGTCAATGGAGTAGTTCGGGATCAATCCGTGAACGTGGAAACCCTTCTTCAATTGTTTACTCAGGTTGGTGTCGAAGCGTCGTCCGGCAACTACATCCTGCACGTACTGGTCAACGCTGATCTGATCGGCTACTTTGTGGTAGTCGATAATCAGGCTGCCCGCAACCATACCCTGCATATTCAATGCCCGGATGGTGTCGTAACGTGCTTCAATCAGCTTGCCGCCCACACCCCGGCCACGATAGCCCGGATGCACGACAGAATCTACCCCGTACAGCCATTGGCCGTTCGGGTCATGCGTGGTCAGTCAGCCATCGCTGGTGATTTCCGCCCAGGAACGGAGACAGGGTTTAACAGGGTCGAAGTCCAGCCGCATACTGGTTGTCACGCCGATAACCGTATCGGTTTCAACTTCCAGCGCCAGGAATTGTCCTTCGGGGAAGATTTCGAGGTGGCGGGCATATTTCTCCGCCGTCAGGTCTTCAGACTCACGCCGTTTCCGGGGTATACCCGTAGGCGATTTGATGGCATTTTGCCATCTGATCGACATACTTCAACGTGCTTGGGACAACGATAATAGTCGTGTCCCCGCTCTGTCTCGGTATGTCTTCGTTCATGCGAACGTCCATGATGTGATCCTTTCACTTATGTATACGATATTTGTAGGACGGCATCTGCCGTATCCCTACCGGACAGCGCCGAAGCGCCACCCGCACAACAACATCATTGCTGATGATCGTTTCCTAAAATTTCACTCGCGGCGCGTTTTCCGCTTTTGTATGCGCCGTGAACAGTGGCGACACCCGTGCCGGAGGCGGTAGCCTCGCCCGCCCAGAACAACTTACTGTCAATGGGTTGGCGCAGGATGGCGCGCGCATCGGCGTGCCCCGGTGTGGCGACACTGTAGCCGCCCAGCGCATACGGGTCGGCAGGCCAATTGACCAGATGGCTTTGGACTGGCTTCAGGTTCGGGCGATCTAACTCGCGTTTGAAGGTATCCAATGCACATTCCAGCGCACCAGCTTCGCCCATCGCCAGCAGTTCGCGCGCCCAGTCGCCGGACACAAAGGCTGTCCAGACGTGCCTGTCCGTATCCTGCCCGAAGGAAGGAGACCACCACATGGGCGGGTTGGAGGCGCTGTATAAGGCCATTACGCTGTCGGGTAAAACCGGCTCGTCAAATTCATAGACGAGTTTAATCACCGGCCCCATACGTAAATTGTTGATGGCGGCCTGTTTTTCGTCCGGCAGCGCCGGGTTGAACGCGACCACGCCCGCTTGCAGCACGCCAATCGGCAGGGTAATCACCAGATGATCGGCCTCAAAGACACCCACATTGGTGCGTGACCCGCACAACATCACCCGACCAATCGACCCGTTCAACCACCGTATTCAGCCGGATGTCAAGTCCATCGGCCAGATCGTTGATGAGGTTGTCGTAGCCGTCCATGATGCGGAAGTCGCCTTCGCCGTTGGAATGGTCATTCAGTTCTTCGAGGATGGCTTCGGCGCTGGTGTATTCCGGCGAGTTGCCAACCGCGTTGCCGAATGATCGACGTACATACTGGATTTGTTCTTCATTGAAACCAATCCGCCGCAGATAATCCACCAGACTTTCGTCACCGGGTAAAACCGGAACATCGGGCAAATTCCAGGCGCGGGTAATGTCGAACTGTGAGTCAAGACGCGCGTCTTGCATCAGCTTCAAAGAACCATCCGCCATACGGACGAGGGAATCTTCAGTTTTTCGCCATTCGAGGGTACGGAGTCCGAGTTTTCGGACTACTGTTCAGGTCGGGGCGGCATCACCGTGAATAAATTCAGCACCAAACTCAACGGGGAATCCGGCAAAATCGTGGTCGGTATAAACCCGCCCGCCAGTACGTTCGCGCGCTTCCAGAACCGTCACTGTTTCGCCTGCATCGTGAAGATCATGTGCAGTCGATAACCCGGCCATTCCAGCGCCGATCACAATGGTAGACATATAACACCTGTACTCTTACTGCGAAATTGCTTTGAAGTACCTGACCATTCTAGCACGACTTTTTATCGGAGTCTATAGGGTCTCGCTCATCCTTTGGACGGAAATTTTGGATGCTTTAACCAACTTCTCCATCATCTACTTGCCAGCATAGGCCGCCAGGATGGTGTCCATTTCCTTATTCACATCGGGATTGACCCAGCGCCGCTTTTCGTCGGCATCGAACCATGCCAGCGTCCGGCGGATGCCCTCGCGGAAGGGGATGACCGCCTGAAAATCCGGCACGAAGGTTTTGATTTTGCTGTTGTCGAAAATCACGCTCCAGGCTTTGTCGCCGATCAAACCAGCGCCCAAATTCGGCGCGACACTTCGCGATGAAATCCGAGGCAATATGCACGATATTGGCTTCCACGCCCAGGGCATCGGCAATGGTCTCGTAAATCTGATTCCAGGTCAGCACTTCGTCGGTGGTGATGTGGAAGGCATGACCCAGCGTTTGCCAATTGCCCACCAATCCCAGGAATCCGCGCGCGAAGTCCTCGGAATGGGTGACGACCCACAACGATGCACCATCACCATGCACAATGATGGGCTGGCCTTTGAGCAGGCGATCCGCCAGTGTGTAACATCCCCAACCGCCGATAGCGATGGGGAAGTTTGAATCATAGGTCAAGGAGGGGCGAACAATTGTCACCGGAAAACCATCCTGACGATAGGCTGCCAGCAGCCGTTCCTCGCAGGCGATCTTATTCCGTGAATACTCCCAATAGGGGTTATAGAGTGGCGTGGACTCGGTGATGATGGGGTGGCTGGGCGGCTTCTGATAGGCTGACGCCGAACTGATGAAGATGAACTGTTTCACCTTTCCCTGAAAAAGTTCCAGCGAACGCTCAATATCCGCAGGTGTGTAGGCGATCCAATCCACCACCACATCAAATTTCATATCTCCGATGGCCGCACGAACGCTTTCTGGCTGGTGAATGTCCGCGATCAGGCTGTGTACGCCGGGAATATCGGCGTTTGCCGCAGCCCGCGATTCAGATGATAAAGTTCGAATCCTTTTTCCACCGCCATCCGGCTGACGGCTGTGCTGATAAATCCTGTTCCACCAATAAACAATACTTTCATGCCTGCGGACTCCCTACTTTGTTAGTTTCCTGAAATCACCCGCAAGCATAATGTCATTTACGAGCTTCAGCAAACAGGAGAACCGAAGATGGATTCAACTCAACTGTATTTGATACGACACGGACGGTATGTTGAAAGCGAGGGCGAATGGATTCCTCAACCCTGGCCTCTCCCTGGAAGGGCAGGAACAGGCACAGCGATTGCGAGATCGCCTGATCTTTACCGGCGAGATACAGGCCGAGGTACTCATCTCCAGCACGCTGCAACGGGCGCGGGAAACTGCCGAGATTATTGCCCCGGTATGGGGTTTGCCTATTGTCTATGAAGACGGTATCTGCGAGTGGAACAATGAAGACTCGCCTACAGCCTATGAAAACTTTGTGACGCGGCTCAAAACCACGCCCCACGATCAGAGAACCTTTGTTGCTCCCAGCCCTGCCTGTGAGAGTTGGGCGGCGTTCCAGTTCCGCGCCTTCACTGCATTGAACCAGATTGTCACGATGTATGAGGGGAAGCGCATCGTGGTGGTGTGTCACGGTGGCATTATCGAAGCCGCGTTTCTGTTATTCTCTGGTCTGGGTATCAGCCGCTTCACGCCCATTATTCTGGCGTCCGACTATACCTCACTGACCGTGTGGCGGCGTGTCAAGGGGGAGCTGCTACCTGACCGCTGGATGCTGGAACGCTTTAATGACAGCGCGCATCTTGTAAACTTTGACCGAAAAACCATGACGTAATTGTGTAACAATTCGTCCGCGAAATATTTGCCTAAACTCCAATCTCGATTTACACTTTGCGCTCCGTAATTTTTCCTGGATTGTCTTTAGGAAACACCCTATGGCTTCCACCGAACGGATGCAATCCAAACCCAAGACTAAGGGTCTTCTGCTTGCCCTGCCTGCCATCGTCTGGTTAGGGATTTTCTTCCTGCTGCCAGTGCTGGTGGTGCTTGCCATCAGTTTTATGACCCCGACACCCAACGGGGCGGGGGGTATGCTGCCCCTCACCCTTGACCACTATGGGGACGCATTTGATTTCTTCAAAACGCGCCCCATCTATTCAATGGTTATTATTCGCTCCATCTGGATTTCGCTGCTGACGACCGTCACCTGTCTGTTGATTGGTTATCCACTGGCGTTTTTCATCAGCACGCGCCGCAACGCGAATGTGCGCCAGTTCACCATGTTCCTGATTATCCTGCCCTTCTGGACGAACTTCCTGGTACGAACCTATGCGCTCAAAACCATCATCGCGCCGGAAGGGCCACTGAGTTCACTGCTGGCGACATTGGGCATGATTCAAGGGCCATTGAATCTGCTCAATACGCGCGAGGCGGTTATCCTCGGCCTGGTTTATAGTTACCTGCCGTTTATGGTGCTGCCGATTTATGCTTCGGTAGAGCGTTTCGATTTCCGTTTTGTGGAAGCGGCCTATGATCTGGGTGCAAACGACTGGCGCAGCTTCTGGCGGATTGTTTTGCCATTGACGATGCCGGGAGTGGTTGCGGGGATTATCCTGGTTTTTATCCCGACGATTGGCGCGTTTGTGACGCCCGATTTGCTGGGTGGAACGCAGGGCTTGATGATTAGTAATCTCATTCAACAAAACATTCGGGGTACGGGCGCGAATTATCCGCGTGGGTCGGCCTTGTCAGCGGTGCTGATGATGATTGTGACCATTGGCGTATTCTTCTATCTCCGCTATGGCGATCAGGAGACTGTATGACCGAGCAAGCCATTCAATCACCCATCACCGCGCAAAAGTCAGCCATCAATTTTGATTATGGCAAAATCCGGCGCGACTTGTTCATCCGTCGTGTTGGCAAAGTGGGATTGTTTTTGACGCCAATCTTTTCCTACTTCTTTCTGTGGGCACCGATCATCGTCCTGGTTGTATTTTCGTTTAACAACAGCAGCACCATTTCGGTGTGGGGTGGATTTACCACTCATTGGTATACCGATATTTTCAACAGTACCGACAGCCAATTCACCAGCGATATGTTATTCTCGCTCCGTAATACCCTGTTCGTAGCTGTGATTTCGGCCACCCTTTCTACCATCATCGGCACGATGGTAGCACTCGGCCTGGAACGGGGAATTTTCCAGGCAAGAAGCTGGTAGATGGTGTGTTATATCTTCCAGTCGTTATCCCCGAAATTACCCAGGCAGTTTCGCTGGCTGTTTTCTTTAAGTCCCTCTTCGACATCGGTGAAAAGATTACCGGCAGCCCGATTACCTATGGTTTCGGCACGATCATTATCGGGCATGTGGTTTTTTCGATGTCGTTTGTGGCGATTGTGGTACGGGCACGTCTGTCGGATATGAATCCACGTTTTGAGGAAGCCGCCCGTGATCTGGGCGCGAATGAATGGCGCACGTTCTGGCGGGTGACATTCCCACTGATTTTGCCGGGTGTGGTGGCCGGGGCGCTGCTGGCCTTCACGTTGTCGCTGGATGATTACATTGTGACCTTCTTCAACAATGGCGTTGGCACCAATACCCTGCCGATTTTTGTTTATGGTCTGCTGCGGCAGCGTGTCTCGCCAGCCATCAATGCCGTTTCGACCCTGATGCTGGTTGCATCAACCGTGTTTGTGGGGCTTTCACTGTCGATGCAAGGTCGGCGTGGAGGCCGCATCGCCTGATAAGGATAGTCCATTAATCCGGTAGGGTTCGTGGCCGGATGGATGTGTCAAATTACGCTGAAGCTGTACGAATGATTGAGGAGGACAGATGATGGTGCGAAAAATAGTACTCTTGCTCTGTTTAGGGGTTCTGGTGATTGGGCTGCCCGTGCTGGCCCAGGATGAGACAGAGGAACCTCACATGTTACCGGACTGGACGTGCCCCGCCGATGTCGTCGGTAGCGTTCCCACCGCCATCTGGTACAACTGGACAACCTACGAAGCCGATACCACCCGTTCCGATTTTGAGAAACTTTGCGGGATGGATGATGGCGGCATGGGCGAAGATAACTTCGGCAGCAACGAGGACTTGATTGCCCGGTTGCGCCAGGGGAATCCCGGTTATGATGTTATTGTGCCGACGGGTACATTTGTTCCGCAGATGATTCGGGAAAATATGCTTGAGCCGCTGGATTTGAGCAAAATCCCGAATATCGCCAATGTCTCCGATTTCCTGCTCGACCCAGCCTATGACCCCGGCAACCAGTACACCGTGCCGTATCAGTGGGGCACGATTGGGATCGGCTATAACGTCGAGGCCGTCGGTCATGAAATTACCAGTTGGGATGATGTATGGAATTATCCCCAAAAACGAGTTGCCTGGATTTTAGACCCGCGCGCCATGTTGGGTATTGCCCTGCATCTGCTGGGCTATGATGCCAATACCACCAATCCTGATGAAATTTCTGCGGCGGGCGATTTCCTGGTCGAACATGGCGGGAATGTCAGTACGGTGGCTGCCGATGATGGTCAGGAAAAACTGCTCCAGGGTGAGGTGGACATCGCCATCGAATATAGTGGCGACATCTTCCAGATCATGAGCGATTGCGATACAAATGAGGAAAGCAACTGCGCGGGTGAGTTCAACTTTGTGCTGCCCACCGAAGGCACGGTGCGATGGGTGGATAACCTGGCAATTCCCGCAGATGCGCCCCATGTAGACCTGGCTTTAGCCTTCCTGGATTACATCCTCGACCCACAGGTCGGTGCGGATATTAGCAACTACACCGCTTACGCCTCACCAGACCAGGCCGCGATTGACCAGAAGTTGATTGACCCGGAATTGTTGTTGAATCCCATCATCTACCCGACGCCGGAAGTCAGTGCGACACTGTTCGATATTGTGGATGTGGGTGACGAAGCTGCGCGAAGTTATAATGAAGTATGGCAGCAGGTGACACCTTTCCTGGGTGGGTAAGGTGATCTAGTTCATCAGTGGGGTGGATTTGAACAGCGATCTCAAATCCGCCCCGTTTAATTTATGGAAACCTGTATATGACACAATATGATGTTGAACTCATCAATGTGATTAAAGAATTCCCCTCTGGACGGCAAGAGGGTACTGTTCGGGCGGTAGATGATATTTCGCTGCAAATCAGCGATGGCGAATTTTTTGCCCTGCTGGGGCCGAGCGGATGCGGTAAGACCACCACCCTGCGGATGATCGCCGGGTTTGAAGATACCTCCTCCGGCAAGATTTTGATTCGTGGCAAGGCGGTACAGGATGTGCCACCGTTCCACCGCCCGGTGAATACGGTTTTTCAGGATTACGCCCTGTTTCCGCACATGACATCCCTGCAAAATATCATGTTTGGGTTGGAGATGGAGGGGGTGAATCGGGCTGAGGCCGAACAGCGTGCAAAGGAAGCATTGGACCTGGTACGCTTGCCGCAGGTGGCAGATCGCAAGCCGCGCCAGATGTCCGGTGGACAGCAGCAGCGCGTGGCGTTGGCGCGTGCGTTGGTGAAACGTCCGGCTGTGCTGCTCTTAGACGAACCGTTGGGCGCGCTGGATTTGAAACTGCGACAGGCGATGCAGTTTGAACTGAAAGCCATGCAGAAAAGCCTGGGCATCACGTTCATCTTCGTTACCCATGATCAGGAAGAAGCCATGACCATGTCGGATCGCATCGCGGTGATGGATCGGGGCAAGGTGCTGCAAGTGGGTACGCCGGAAGAAATCTACGAGACGCCCAACACGCAGTTCGTGGCCGACTTCATTGGGGAAACCAACTTCGTGAAGGGCAAACTCTTCGAGAAAAAGGGCACTATCGGCTGCGTAAAACTGGATGAGGGCACAGTTATCAATGCCATCCTGAGTGATGAGACGATTTCTATTGACCGCGATGTGACTGTCGCCGTTCGCCCGGAAAAGCTGAATCTGTTCCCGGCTACGGGTGTGATGAAGTACCCGGACAGTACCACCGACAGCGTGGATCGTTACAAAGAAGCCCTGCTGCGCGACCCGGACATCAACCTCATACCCGGTAAGATTTTAGAGGACATTTATATTGGCACGGATACCCGCTATGTGATCGGTATCGGGCAGAACGCCAATATTAATTTGACGGTGCGCGTACAAAATTTCGGCTTAAGAAGCGAACAATATTACGAAAAAGGGCATCAGGTCAATGTGTTCTTTGACACGGATAACGCCCGTATTCTACCCAGCTAAATTGTTTTGCTATTGGAACGGGACGCGACTTCGTGTCCCGTTTTGATTCCCCAGCCGCAACTCTTTTTCAAATACTGCGTAATTGTGATTAGAAATCAGATGAATCAAATGGGGATGATGCATGATGAATGAATTAGGAGCTAATCGAGGACGCAGCATAACCGCCGTCCTGTTAATTGGTTTTGGCGTTCTGTTCCTGCTGGGGCAGATTTTTAACTTCAGTCTCTTTGGAATTTTGTGGCCGTTCTTCGTGATTATTCCCGGTGCGGCATTTCTGTATTTTGCGCTCACAGGTGGTAAAAATACGGTTGGGCTGGCTGTACCCGGATCGGTTGTGACCGGCACAGGTTTAATCCTGCTTTACCAAAGTATGACTGGACGCTGGGAAAGCTGGGCGTATGCCTGGACATTGTATCCGGTGTTTGTCGGACTGGCGCTCACCTATATGGGCGAACGGCTGGGTGATGGCGGCACTTTTAATGCTGGACGCGGACTGGTCAAATGGGGTGCAATCGCGTTTGTGGTAGCGGCGGCCTTCTTTGAACTGGTGATCTTCAATGGCGGCGGCATTCTGGGTAGTCTCGCCCTGCCGATTTTGCTGATCGGCCTGGGCGTCCTGATGCTGTTCGGCAGGAACATCGGCGTCAACATGGGTATGAACAATGGTAAACGTAAGACCGATGACTACGTGTTCACTGGGCCGCGTGTAATCGACATGAAACCCAAGAATGGTCATTCACCGTCCTACAGTGATGATTTGCAGCGCAAGATCGACGCTGCCATTGCTGAAGATGACACGCCCGTCGATACGGGTGAGAACACTGTGGTTTAATCTGTCTCGTCAAAGCACATTTATCGAACGGGCTGTCCATTGGGCGGCTCGTTTTTTGTTTGGGTATTCCTACAGTAAAATACGGGGGTTCTCATAATTCTTTACTATCGGATGTCCGGTAGCTGACTGACAAAGGTTAAACCCGTGTCGCTTGATCGCATTCTCAAAGCCATGTTGATTTTTGTCCCGATTGCCCTGATTGCCGACTTTGTGCTGCATCTGCCGCCTGTGCCGATATTTATCCTGGCTGCGCTGGGGGTCATCCCCCTGGCCGACCTGATTGGCGAGGCAACGGAAGAACTGGCGGTGCATACCGGGCCGAAGTTGGGCGGTTTGTTGAATGCCACGTTGGGTAATGCTGCCGAGTTGATTATCACCATCTTCGCCCTGCGGGAAGGGCTGTTTGAACTCGTGCGCGCCTCGATCACCGGCTCAATTCTGGGTAACGTGCTGTTGGTGCTAGGCTTCAGCATCTTTTTCGGTGGTCTGAAAAATGGACGCCAGAGTTTTGACCGCCGCACTGCCGGGATGAATGCGACCCTGCTGATTCTCATCGTCATCGCTTTAGCTGTGCCATCCCTATTTGACGTGGCTATTCAGCAGAACCACACCTCGGAAGTCGATTTGAGTGAGGGTGTGGCGATAGTCATGATTGTTCTCTATGGATTACAACTGTGGTATTCCTACAAACACGGGGATGTTACATCCCAGGAAGACCATGTAGGCGAGTCGGAAACGGAACAAGCTAAGTGGAGTGTTCCGCTTGCTCTGGGGATACTGGCGGTTGTGACCATCGGTATCGCCATCTTAAGCGAGATACTGGTGAGTTCGGTTAGACCTGTTACGGAGCAACTTGGTCTGACGGAATTTTTCATCGGCATCATCATCATACCGATTGTGGGTAATATCGCAGAGCATCTGGTGGCTGTCCAGGTTGCTCTGAAAAATAAAATGGAGCTGAGTCTCGCCGTTTCGTTAGGGTCTAGCCTGCAAATCGCTTTGTTCGTCGCGCCCGTACTGGTGTTCATCAGTCGGCTGATGGGCGGGGAAACTTTGCTGCTGGTGTTCAACAATTTTGAACTGATCGCATTGATGGCGGGGACAGTGATCGCGGCGTTCGTTGCCCAGGATGGTGAGTCGAACTGGCTGGAAGGGGCGATGCTGCTGGCGGTGTACCTGATTATCGCGCTGGCCTTCTTTTTCCTTCCGGCAGGGGCATAAATAGGCACACTGACTGAATGGTCATCTGCGTCGGATGACGATAAAAATCTACCCACACAGGTTACAGACGACACCCATCGGCCTGATTTGCACCGTATACAATACCCATACACGATGGTGAGTGTGAGGTGCGATCATGATGTTTCAGAGGGTAGAGGTTATTCTGGCTGTCGTTCTGGTCGTGCTGGCACTGCTTTTTCTGATTATTTATGTGCCGGGAAACCTTGCACTGATTGACTGGGTATTGCCAGTTCTGGGCGCGGTCATGGCTGTTGCATGGCTGGTGACGCGCGGACAACAGCAACAACACCGCAGCTAGGTTTATACCACGCCATATTTGAGCGCCGGATTTGCTTCCCGCTCGACTTCATCCAGATTACACACTGCCAGCCGCCCGTGTTCATAGAGATATTCGACGTGTGCGCCGACTTCTTCTAATGCCAGCAGCACTTCATACCCATGTCGATCTGGATACATCGCCTTCGAGATGTCACTGATGGTACAGGGTTCACCCGCCGACTTGATGGTGTCTATCACCCGTTCTAATTTTCGCCTGTGGCTGGCGCGAATGCCGTCAATCCGCGTGTAGACATCCTCAATAGGGGCTTCATGGCCGCCGAGCGCCAATCGAATGCCATCGACCCGCTCCATTTTCCCCAACGAATCCAGATAATGACCTAATCCGGTGTAACGTGTAATACTTTCCGGGGCCTGGTGGGGTGTGGTTTGCGCCAGGATGTGGTCGGCGCTCAGTAATACATCACCCAGTAAAATGCACACCTGACCGGGGCAGTGACCGGGTGTGTGGATGAACCTCATTCCATCCAGGGGTGTGTCTTCATCCAGATCAAATTCGACATCTACCGAGCGAACATGCTGTTTGGAAAAGCCGTACATCTCGATCACGTTCTCAGCCAACTTTCCACTCACGCCTGCCCGTTCCAGATACACACGCAGGTCTTTGGTGGCGACAATTACCCGTTCCTCGTAATTCGTCAGCACACGGCGGTCAATCTGGTGGATGCCAACTTTCGCTCCCGTTTGATCGGCCATGAACGCCACCCCGCCGAAGTGGTCGATATGTCCATGTGACACGATGATACGTCCGATGTCCTTAACACCCACTGTCTCGCCAAAATCCGCCCGGAGTGAGTCGATGCCCTGAACGAGCTGCTCGTTGCTGTCCCCGTATCCCGAACCTGTATCGACCAGTGTGGGAACACCCGCATCAAGGAGAATGTAGCAGTAAACAATAAAACCGGGGAAGGCTTCGGTGGGTATCCGGTAGATGCGCGCCCCGGTGGATGATTTAAAGCGTTCGATTGCGGGGAGGGATGTCATCCTGATGCACTCTCTGAATTGACGAAGGATGCTAACACACCATTTGGGTCGATGATGCCTGGTAGCGCCGAGTAGGGGATGATGACCTGCTGCGGTCCGGCGACATAGGGGGCAACCTGATAGGCGTCGAAGGTGATGAGCAGGCCGTCTGGTGTAATATTCCACGAACGATAATTGTCCTCGGTAGGGTCAGCGCCTTCCGGGAACATCAGCATGTCGTTCGAATTTAATGCCTGTATGGCATAGATCGACAGAAGTTGCAGATATTGGGCTTCTGGCTTGAACAGATCGGCCAGCGCCAGCACCTTGTTATTCTTCAAATCGTAATTGAGGGGGATGCTGTACGACCCCGGATGCGCTGCCCCCGCCGAATAGAAACCTGCTGTGAAGCGGATGCTAATCAGGTCACTATTGGCGACAAACACTTCGTAGGTCAGGTCGAATGAACTGCCCAACTCGGCAATTTCTGGTGGCAGTGTGGCCTGGGCTTCCAATTCCGTATTTTGATTGCGGAAGGTGTCTACATTATCTGCCACAATTGACTGAACGGCCTGATTGAACCTGTCCACGACGTCGGTATCATCACCACTCAGAACCGGGATACTGGTGGAAATTGCCAGTTTGGGTTGTGCCGAGTCTTCGGCGGTTGTCTGGTCGGTGAGCAGGAATCCTGCACCGAGGTCAATCATCTCCGGGGTTGCCGTTGGTGGGGGTGGAGATGTGGGTGTTTCGGTGACGGATTGTGCGCCCACAATACCTACCGTCATCATCATCAGACTGAGGACTAGAACTAAACTGGCGAACCGTCGCAGTAGTGTCATGTGGTCTTCCTTATACGTTACCTCACCAGTATAGCACGCAGATTTGTCCCCTATCCATCCCGCCGCCAGATGATTGGCCGCCCCCCAACCTCTGGGGGTATTTTTTTCAGAAATCAGGCGTACTATTTGACCGGATGTGCAATTCTGGTCATACGGTCAAAAGGTGGAAGGCAGGGATCAGGCGACAGGATGACAGGAAGCGACAATAACCAGGAGCGAGCAGACCGTATTCTCGATGCCGCCAGCAAGCTCATTGTCCATTACGGTTATGACAAAACCACCGTCAGCGACATCGCCCGCGAAGCAGGCGTGTCTAAAGGGGCGATTTACCTGCATTGGGCGAGCAAGGATGATCTGTTTGAAGCCTTGATCTTCCGCGAGTTGGAGAAGATGTTGGAAGATATGCTGGCGCGGATGGAGGCTGACCCGGAAGCGGGTTCGATCTTCAGCCTGTACCAGTACGCGATGGTGACAACCGTTGCTAATCCGCTCATACACGCGGTCATGCGGAAAGATGTGCGCGTTCTGGGTGATTTCACCCGCCGCTGGGCAAATACCAATCTGGGTAGTGAGGCGCAGGTGTTCCGTGAAGATATGGTCAAGCAGCTTCAGGCCGCAAATGTCATTCGTGCCGATCTCGACAGCGGCATGATCGCATACATCATGACATTGATTCGCTATGGATTTTTGACCGTGAACGAAGTCGTTCCTTACGATCAAGCGCCACCGTTGGACGAGGTTGGTAAAGCGCTTGGCCTGATGCTGGAACGTGCGCTTGCGCCGGAAGGCGGGGGCGATAGGGAAGCCGGAAAGTTAACGATAGTGCAGATACTTGAAGACTTGCGCGAAATGGTGCGGCGGTTTCAGGAGAGTAAGAAGGCCGAATAAACATGAGAATTACAATTTTGACCGCCGGTTCGCAAGGTTACGGCGTGACTTATGTCCCCCTGCCTGCTGATATTTTCGCGCTGCCCGACTTGCCCGAAAGACAGGCGGTGAAGTCCGGCAATCCGGTTAAAGCTATGCAAACCGTGTGGACAACGGTTGCGCCCATGCTGCGGGAAATACGACACATCGAAGGTTATGACCGCACATCGCCTATAAAAGCGGCGTTGGCTGCACAGTAAATAATCCTCAGTTCCCTGGAAGCAATTGGATATAGGTTCGACGGGCGCTGGATTTCAACGCGCCTATTTAGTGGGGTCATCAGGAGGGCAATATGAGCCAGAATACCCCCGTCATTCGGACGGAAAATTTGAGTAAGGCTTACAAAAATGGTAAGGCGCAGGTGCGCGCGCTCGATCACTTGAATTTGAGTGTCGAGCCGGGGGAAATCTTCGGCTATCTGGGGCCGAATGGTGCGGGCAAAACCACCACCATCCGCCTGCTGTTGGACTTGATTCGTCCATCGGAGGGCAGGGCGCTCATCTTTGGGCAGGAGGCGCAGGCTAACAGTGTGGAACTTCACCGGCGTATCGGGTTTTTGCCGGGTGAATTAAACCTGTGGAAGAATCTCACTGGTTTGCAGGTTGTTTATACCATCAGCCGGATACGTGGCGGCGTGGATATGAACTATATGCGAACCCTGACCGAGCGCTTGCAGCTTGATTTGAGCGTGCGTGTTCGCAGTTACTCCAGTGGCAATAAGCGAAAATTGGGTATTTTGATTGCCCTGATGCACAAGCCAGATTTGCTTATCCTGGATGAGCCAACCAACGGCCTCGACCCGCTGATGCAGCAGACATTCAATGAACTGATGCTGGAGCAGCAGAAAGAAGGGCGCACGATTTTCCTGTCGTCGCACATCCTCAGTGAAGTGCAGACTATCTGTGATCGGGTGGGTATCCTGCGCGGGGGACAGTTGAAAGCTGTCGAGCGTGTCAGTGACTTGACCCACGCGGACTTCCGATGGGTGACGCTTCGACTGAGGGAACAGGTTATCCCATCACAGTTGGAGGGTGTCGATGGTGTGAGCCAGATCAGTGTGGTGGATGGCGGTTTGCGCCTTCGTCTGACAGGCGATTTTGATCCGCTTTTGCGGCGGATTAACGGTTTCTATGTTGAAGACCTCAACGTTCAAGAACCGACACTGGAAGAAATCTTCCTGACATTCTATGGCAATAATGGGCAGGGGCAATCCGCCGCTGCCGGGGAGGCAACACAATCATGACTGGAACAATTTTTATGGAAGCACTCCGGCGTAACTGGCGCTCGGCAGTGTATTGGGGTATCGGGTTCGGATTGTATGCCATCATGATTATGCTGCTCATCCCCAATGTGGATGTTCTCAAGCAGTATGCTGAACTGGTCGAAAAAATGCCACCCGCGCTTCTTCAGATGTTTGGTCTGGAAGGCGGTGCAGCATCCATCGGCACGCCGGAAGGATTTCTCGGTTTCGGATATTTCACCTATGTCATGTTCCTGCTGGCGGTATACGCGGTACTGGCAGGGTTAAACATCACCAGCAATGAAGAAGACCAGGGCATTATGGATGTGGTACTCAGCCTGCCTGTGCCGCGCTGGCGGGTGGTACTGGAACGGCTGGCGGCTTACGCCATCCATATCGTGGTGATTATTGTGCTGATCTTTGTGGGGTTGTTGATCGGTTTGCAGTTGGGCGCTTCAAATGTGAACTCGGCTTTCAACATGGATATGGGAAAATTGTTTCAGGCGTCGGTGAACTTGTTGCCGGGAACATTCCTTATGCTCGCCATCACCGCCTTTATGGGAACGATTATTCGCCGCAAGAACATGGTTACGGCAATTACCACCCTGATTATCGTTGCCAGTTATCTCATCAATTATCTGGGCGCGGCGGCTACGGGAACATTTGCCGACCAACTGCGGTTCGCATCGTTTTTCTACTATATCGACAGTTCGGGAGTGATCACGAATGGCCTGAACTGGAGCAACATCGTCGTACTGGTTGTCGCCGGATTGGTTCTGTCAGTCGGTAGTGTGTGGGCGTTCCAGCGACGTGATGTCGGTGTCTAGCCAATCCGTAACTGATGTGTCGCAAATTGAAGGGACAAAGCAGGCATGCCGCGTCTCTTTTTATTGCGAGAGTTATGTCTGTCTGTTCAAACTTCAATAAGCATCTGATGAGGATGGGTTGTTGAACCCATGCACGCTCCGTTAGAGTATAATAGTGCAATTACCTTTACTCGATTAACCGGAGCGCCCTTCATGGTCAAACGGGCTTTACTGATTTTTGTAACCCTCGCGGCTCTGAGCATCTGGCCGGTTGCCGCCCAGGGGCTTACCACATCAGCAGTTGATTTTGTCCCGGCAGACTTTGCGGCCTTCGTCCAGGTTCGCATGGATGCACCGGATTTAATCTTACAGGACTTGAACATTGTCGCATTCGTTGCCTCTCGATTGGAACCGCTCCGTATTAGCCTGGGCAGTGATCGGTTAGGCTTCGATGACTTTATCCCTATAACGACCACTTTTGATGTCGATGGTGTCTCGTTTAATGACAATATCCTTCCCTGGTTGGGGGATGATATGGTGATCGCTTACCGCGATTTTGACAGCCAACTGAGTGCAGACGCAGGGGACGCGCTGTTGATTTTCTCGACAGGCGATGTATTGGAATCCGCTAACAGTCTGAGTCCGGTGTTGGAGGGTCAGGATTTATTGAAGCAGGAAGTATACCGGGGCATCACAATATATATCGGTGACAAAACATCCATTGCCCTGACCGCCCCGGCTGTTTTTGTCGGCCCGACTGACTTGATACACGACGCACTCGATGTACAGGCAGGGGTAAGGGAGTCCATGACCCGCCTTCCGGTGCAGGTGGTGCTGCACGATACGGTTGGTGAGAACCCGGCAGTTTATGCTTTTGTTAAGGCTGATTATGTGCTCCCGGCGGTGAGTGGTTTGCTCGGTGGACAGCCGAGTACCGAAGCACTGCTGGCAGCTTTTGGTGGGGCGCTCAGTCAAATTCGCGGAGACGGAAGTTTTGAAACCCTGCTGCTCGATCACGGCTTCGATGGCGTGGCGGCGGGTCTGAATGTAGTGATAGAGGCTGACGAAATCACTGTGTCAGCCCAGGCAGTTTTTCATGCCCAATCTGCCCCTGCTCCCATCCCAGCCTCGTCGTCGGAAAACAGCCTGATTGATATGATTCCTCAAACGGCGCTGCTGGTCGGTAACGGCACAGATGCCGAAGGCATGGTGTATAACGTCATCACTGCTCTGCCGATGAGCAATTTCGCACGGGAAATTATCGGCGGGCTGCCAATCCAAACAATTGGCACGGACAGCCAACAGATTACCGTCCCCGATGCCGGACAGGTGGAACGCGCGGTGAATGGTTATCTAAACCTGATGACGCAATTCCAGAATTTTGACCTGAAAACGGATTTGCTCGATTACCTCTCTGGCGATTATGCAGTAGCCCTCCTCCCGCGTCCGAATGATCCTGTGCCAGTGCTCAATACGCCTTTCGACTTTCTGATCGTCGCGCGGGTTTCTGACGAGTCGGCTGCGCTGGCTGGGGCGACAACTCTACTGAGCAGTATGCTCCATTTAGACTCTTTAGACGGCAACACCATCGAGGGTTGGGACTTCAACCGCCTGGGTGTGGGGGGGCAAGAAGTGATTAGCCTGGGTGCGCAGGATGGGGTGCTGGTCATCGGTACGGGGGATGCAGTCCAAAAGGCGCTGGATGCCCGTCGGGGCGATAACCGCATCAGCAAACAACAACCCTGGCAGGTGTTATCCGCGACAGAAACACCCGGATTGTACCTGGACTCATTTGTTTTCCTGAACACATTTTTCCCATCACCCGGCGGCACTGTTGCCAGCGCCAACAACCGGGCACATTTTGCTTTCAACGGTCATTATCTGGGGAGCGGTCTTTTTGAACTGACATTAACGGCTGTTGTGCCCAACGGATAATGAATTTATAGCCACTTTCCATAACAAATGGCAAGAAATTTCTTGCCATTTTGTTCTCAACCCACCTTTACGAAATGCAGGAAAGACGGTAATATTCCGTCCACTGTTTATGTGCGCAGTCGTATCGTCTTAGGCACGGTTGTACATGTATAAACTCAAAAACCTCTCGAAAATACAGGAGAATACTTAGATGAAGAAAAGGCAATTTGTGTTGTTCACGATGGTGCTCGCGGTAGTGGTTGGTTTGCTACCCGTATTGTCGGTTGCAGCACAGGATGTAGAAATCGAATCGGTTTGCCTGGTCAGCGACATCGGCAGCGTGACCGATGGTACATTCAACCAGTTCGCGCACGAAGGTGCTGTACGGGCAACAGATGAATTCGGTCTTGCTTACAGCTACATCGAGTCCAAAGAGCAGAGCAACATTGAATACACGACCAACATTGGGCGGTGTGTCAGTGACGGGAACGATGTAGTGGTTACTGTCGGTTTCTCAATGGGTGAGGCCACTTTGGCGGCTGCGATAGCCAATCCCGATGTGTATTTCATCGGTGTCGATCAGGGTGTTGGTCCCGATGCTGACGGCAATCCGGCTCCAACGAATTATGCTGGCTACCTGTTCCGCGAAGATCAGGCGGGTTTCCTGGCGGGCGCGCTGGCCGCACAGATGACCGCAGTCGGCGATTATGCCGCGCCGGAAGGGGAGCCTGAAGTGATTGCCGGTGTATACGGGGTCGAAATTCCTCCGGTTATCAAATACCGCAATGGCTATGAGCAGGGCGCGAAGCTCATCAACCCGGACATCCATGTGTTGGGTACCTATATCCCCAGCTTCACCGACAAGGTGCAGGGTGGTGCTACAGCCAATCAATACATCGGTGAAGGCGCAGACGTCATCTTTGGCGCGGGTGGTCAGACAGGTACAGGTGGCATTCAAGAAGCCGCTCCGAAGGGTACACTGGTTATTGGTGTCGATCAAGATGAGTTTGTGACCAGCTTCTTGAACGGCGACACCCCAGGCGCGGAAAATGTGATCTCCAGCGCAGTCAAGCGTGTCGATCAGGCCGTGTATCTGGCGATCAAGGCTCTGTATGAAGGTGGCGCGGACTTCCCCGGCGGCGGCAACGCGGTATTGGGCGCTGCCAATGATGGTGTCGGTTTTGCCGATCCACATCTGGCCGCTGACAAAATTCCGGCAGAAGTTACCGCCCGGATGAACGAAATCCTTCAGGGCTTAAAAGATGGCACGATTGTGACAGGTGTTGACCCGGTTTCTGGCGAACTGCTGCCAGACCTGTTGACGGTTGCCCAGAATGCCGGTAATCTGACGACACTGCTGTCGGCAATTGATGCGGCTGGCTACGGTGATATGATGGGTGCAATTCCGGCTGGCACAGGCATTACGGTATTTGCCCCCAGCGATGACGCCTTTGCTGCACTGCCGGACGGCGCACTGGATGCACTCATGGCCGATCCCACCGGACAGCTTGCGGGTGTACTCGGTTATCACATTGTCGCCGGTGAGCACGATGCGAGCAGCCTTGCGGGAATGACTTCGCTGGACAGCTTCGTTGGCGCTCCGATCACTGTCACCGTAAAAGACGATGGTATTTATCTCAATGATACGGTCAAGATCGTCACCCAGGATATCTTGTTCGATCATGGAGTCATCCACGTCATTGACGGCGTATTGATGCCGCCAACATCATAATCACAGCTTCAACAGGGATGCGGTCAGTATCCCTGTAGTTCATTTTACAAACAATCAAGGATACGATCATTCGTGTCCTTGATTGTTATTCCGGTGCTAACCCTGGCTTTGGATCGGTCTGTTTCCCCGCCTTGCGCTCGGCCTCGTCGGATCGTTCGGGAATACGCAAAGGGATAACAAGCACCGGGCAGGGGGTAATCGTCAGCAGCTTGTCCGTCACGCTGCCCGCCAGCATTCGCTCTAATCCTGCACGCCCATGACTGCAAATAGCGATGATGTCGATTCCCAGTGGTATAGCGGCCTCTGCAATAACTTCCGCTGGATCGCCTACCTGTATGTCAGTTTCGACCTCAAACCCCTCCAACCGCATCCGCAGCGCAATATGTTCCAGATAACGATCCAGTGGAATGTCCCCTGTCGCCTGGAGTTGTATGATCGGCATTGTCTCAGCCGACGATACGGCGCTCAACAAGGTAATCTTGCCGCCGGGTGAGAGGAACTCGTTTTACAACATCCAATGCTTTTTCGGCAATGGTCGAGCCGTCTAGCGGCACTAAGATATGTTTAATCATGATCGAAAATTTCCCCTTGCCGTATCAGGCTCCCCTGTTATGCCAGATATTCTCCAAAACCTCTGCCTCAATTATCCCGTCAAATCTGGTTTAGACACAAGTGAGGAAGTGCATAACAGACAGTGTACAAGAATTTGACACCCTGATGACCGATTGGGGTACGAGAACAGGGCAACCGACACTTACTTCAGGTCACTGGAGGAAATTCTATGATTACATGGAAGCTGTGGACGGCGCTGTATCGGCCACCCCTCCGGCATCCCATCTTCCAGCGTATTATCACCACACCCCTGAAGGCTCGGCGCTGGCGTCGGAAGTTGATCTGGATGGTTGCCCTTATCCTGTGTTATATCGGGTATCAAATCTCATTCCGAGTATTTCCGGTGGGTTTGATTCTGTTCTCCCTGACTATTCAGGATGTGATTGTGCTGTTTGTCGCCTTTAACCTCATCTACGGCTGTGTTCTGGTCACGGCGGTCAGCCAAACGATCACTAACGCGCGCGATCAAGGCTATTATGACGTGCTGTGTTTGATTCCCGATGGCGAGTTGGGTGTTACCTGGGTGATGTCAATCGGAGCCTTATATCGGGGCTGGGGTCTAAATTGGTTTCGCATCGTTGTCCTTCTGATTTCGGGCATCCCTCTGATTGCGTTAACCATCCATCTGGTGATTCCAATATTGTTGTGGGGGCATAGTTTCCTCAACGGGGCGACCAGCGCCGACATAACCCGTTCGTACCAACAAATGATACTGGATTTGACCTCTGCTTTGGCATTGATCGGCGCATTCTTTACGGGTTGTGTACAGTCGATAGTGTTAAGTGTGCTGGTTGGCATGTTGCTGCCTGCTACCATGCGCGGTTCAGGCACACCTGTCTGGGCGCTTGGCACTTTCCTGCTGCTCCAGATCATCAGTTTTTTGCTGACCTCTCTCTTCGGTCTCTTGATCCTGCCTGTGCTTCCAGGTATCTTACAGGTCGGCGGATGGTGGGTAGGATTGAGTACGCCTGTTTGGCTGTTCACCTTTTTCTTTGGCGTTCGTGAGTTGATAAATCTGTTGCTGTGGCGGGCACTCAGCCGCCAGTGGTATAACGATTTCAGCCTGATTTGACTGCTTGTGTCAAGTCAACCGATTCATTTCGGTCTTCTCCGACCATACAGTATAATCGGCCACTGCTTAGGAGGCGTTTATGAACAAAGACGAGGGGCGGCGCAGACTGCGAGAAATCGTTGGGGCGTATCGTGAGCGCGGCGATCATGTTGGCTGGTTCGAGGCGTTGTATGCTGAGGCGGGGGGCGATGAGTTGCTTATTCCCTGGGCGGAGATGACGCCACAACCCCGATTGGTAGAATGGTTGAAGGCGACCCATCTACAGGGGAACGGGCGAACGGCTGTGGTGGTCGGCTGCGGCCTGGGTGATGATGCTGAAGTGCTGGCCGCGCGGGGTTTTTCCGTGACGGCTTTTGATGTTGCCCCCAGCGCGATTGAATGGTGTCAACGGCGTTTCCCCACATCAAGCGTAGACTATGTGGCGGCCGATCTGTTTCATCTGCCGCCGGACTGGTCGTTCGATTTTGTGTTGGAGATTTATACTTCTCAATCGCTCCCCATCGACGTACGCCCGGAAGTTATCAGGCATGTAGCCGGGTTGGTCGCGCCCGGTGGCAGCTTGCTCATGTTTGGGCGGCTGGTCGCACCGGAGGACGAACGCCCTGGGATTCCCTGGCCGCTCACCCGCGCCGAACTCAACTTAGTCCGTGACAATGGGTTAATGGAAACAACCTTCGACGAATATGTGGATGGTGAGCATCCACCTGTACGGCGTTTCCTGGCACAATTTCAACGCTCACTATAATCAGTATCTTTCATCGTACTCATCTGGAAGGGGTTTTGCATGGCAGATAAAATTCGTTGGGGTATCCTGAGTACGGCCAGCATCGCCTTGCGGCGGGTTGTTCCGGCCATTCAGCAGTCACATAATGGCGAGGTTGTCGCGGTTGCCAGCCGTTCGTTGGAGAAAGCACAGTCGTTTGCAAGCCAACGGAATTTGCCGAAAGCCTATGGCAGCTATGAGGCACTGATTGACGATCCCGACATTGATGTCATTTACAACCCACTGCCCAACAGCGAACATGCCGCCTGGAGTATGCGCTGCGCCGAGGCGGGAAAACCCGTCTTGTGCGAAAAGCCGCTGGCGCGGGATGCCGCCGAAGCCCAGCAAATGGTGGATGCCTTCACCTCGCGCGGAATTCCATTCACCGAAGGATTTATGTATCGTTTCCATCCTCAGACGGTGAAAGTCAAGCAGTTAGTCGATTCTGGGGCAATCGGCCAGTTAAACACCATCTCGGCAGCATTTACTTTCAAAATGTCGGGCGAGGCGAATATTCGACTCAACAGGTCGCTGGCGGGCGGTTCACTGATGGATGTTGGCTGCTATTGTATCAATGTCATGCGTTTTATGACGGGCGAGGAACCGGAGCATGGGCAAGCTCTCGCACAGATGGGGGACGAATCTGGTGTCGATGAGCAATTTGCGGGCGTTCTGGCGTTTCCGTCCGGCATGTTGGGACATTTCGACTGTGGTTTTCGCAGCATACGCACCCACACCTATGAACTTCGAGGAACTGAAGGGCGCATTCTGGTGGAGAAAGGTTTTGTGCCCGAAGCCAATGAATCGACCGTTATTCGTCATTGGCATGGGGACGACTACGAGGAAATTCCGATTCCGGCTACCAATCAATATACCTTAATGGCCGAGGACTTTGCCGATGCCCTGCTCAACCAGCGTCCACCGCGATTTGCGCCGGATGAGGGTGTAGATAATATGCGGGTTATTGATATGTTGTTAGGGGATGCAAAAGGCGGATAATCGGCAAATTGGAATTTATGAGAGAAGGGAACTAAACATTTTCGGGGACGATATAGCGCGTGTGCAGGCTTTCATCAGTCATGTGGTAGGGTTCTCCATCCGCCCCGATACACAACCAACGTCCTTTGGGTACGATCACGGGTTGCGGACTTTCCAGCGATTGGAGGTAGATGCTGAGTGGCAGGCGCAGTGCCCACACGCCCGCAAATTTATAATAGGGGCGGCAGCCATGCTGCATCAACTGCGCTTCGGATAGGTTGGGTCGCCAGGTCGGGTCATTCCAGGGTTTGTAAGTTTTCTTAAAGACGTCTTTTTGCACCGGCCAGTGTTCGTATTCATCCAGGTTGTTCTTCACTGTGTCACCAGGGTTGTAACAGATAATGTCTCCCGGATCGGCCATCAACGTCTCCAGCGTTAGCTCAACATTTGTTACCTCTTTAATCATCCGCGCCATGACCACCCGTTTGCGTGGCTCAAAATATTGGAAACCCCCATGCCGGAGTTCCGCTTCTGACCAGTGCCGTTGCCGGAGGACGCGGGTTGTTGATGTCATGCTCGTTTCCAGTCGGAATACTCGGAATTCGCTCATTTCCCATTATATACAGCCGAGGACGGCGGTGCGAATTGGATTGTTAGAGTTCGGTTTCTTCTTACTGTGGTTGGGTAGGAATTTCCTAATTGAAGGGGATTGTAGGGCGATGGCACTATCGCCCTACAAGTAGAATCAGGGTGTTAATCGCCGCCCGCGATATTCAATGAAGGCTCGGTTGTTCGAGAGGGGTGGCGGCTGGTGTGAGTACGTCTGCGCCGGTTAATGCTCTCCGCCCAGATATAACTGCCGATTACAAAGGCGGCGGCGGCCACCTGTAGCCCAATACCTTGCCAGGTGGCGAATAATCCAAACCACTGTCCCATCCAGTAGGGGATGAATAAACCCTGAATGGGTGTGATAGACATCCAGCCAATCGACTGCATAACGTGGACTGTGTTGCCAACCATTATCAGCAGCACGCCACCGATCATTGCCCCGGTCACGATCAGCATTTTCTTATACGGCAGTTTGACCTGCAAGGTGAAAGTGATGACGCCGACGATGGCAACACCAATCAGTCCGAGAACTATCCCTTGCAGCACGACGCTGGTTCCGGCTTCCAGTACCAGCGATTGCAGGAACAGTATCGTCTCGAAGCCTTCCCGGTAAATGCTGGAGAAACCCAGAATCACCAGACCCAGGGATTGGCTGATGGTCACAACGGCTACACCGCCAATTATGCGCCGCTTCTGGCTGTGGAAATTCGCCATCCAGCCTGTCCAGTAGACTTTATGGAAGAACCAGTTGGTGATAAGCAGCAGCACGCCGATAGCGATCAATGAGACAACCGCTTCCAATTTTTCTCCGTACTGCATCAGGGACGACAATAACTGGGTTGCTAACCACCAGGTCGCCGCCGAGGCGGCAAACGCCAATACTGCCCCTGTCACCAGCGGGCGGCGGAATTTGCGCTCCTCCAGAGTTCGCAGGCTGGCGAGCAGCGATGCCAGGATCAGCACCGCTTCCAGCCCTTCACGAAAGACGATAATAGCGGCATTCCCGGCGACAGCAGTCGGGGCGGCGATGGCGGCACTCAACAGGTCGTGAGCCTGATCGAAGGCTACGCGCAGCGCGCTCAAGGTTTCTTTTACCTGGGACGTGGGCGCTGATGTCGCCAGCAGTACCGACAGCCCCGGTTGCTGGTCGGTTCCCTGCCAGAACAGGCTCTCGATCTGCACGGCCATATCGGGCGCGAAACCGCGAAGCCGCTGTTCCATGCCCAGTTCCAGCAGCGCATAAGCTTCCAACCGGGCTGATTCGGCCAGCGCGTACTGTCCCTGTGTCACTGCCACATCCACCTGATCGAGGACGGACAGAATTACGTCGATGTCGGAGTCGCTGTTGCTGGACAGCCATTCGGCGGGCAGCAGGGACTTCAAGGTTGTATTGATTTCGTCTATAGTTGCCTTCAGGTCATCGGGATTCGCAGTAGTTTGAATTTGTGTGAGCGCAGTATCCAGCAGGTCGCTGACGTGAGCGGTGGCGGTTGGGTCGCGTCCTTCCAGGCTAATACTCAAATCGCTGAAAGCGGCGGCGGCTCCTTCGTGGAAGGTTAGTGCTTCTTGAATCTCCAGGTCTTTTACGACCACACCATCCCGCACACCGCGTTCATACTCGACTGGTACGAGCGCAACAAATCGCAGAAGCTGCCCTGCGCGGCGTGCTTGTTCTTCTTCGGATAGTGGCGCAGCGCGGAAACTCTTGAGGACAGTATCCACTTGCTTCCGAGCGGCCTCGAAAGCGGTTGCGTCGGCATTCAATGCGCTCTGGATGAGGGTTTCAAAAGCGGCCTGGGCATCTGCCAGAGCGGCTTCTCCGCGCTGGTCGCCGTACGCATCTGCCAGGATGTTGAAATAACCGGCGGCCAATCCAATTTCTTCTGCCGTTCGCATCCCGAAACCGCGTGTGTTGGCCTGATCGGCGTCGGATAGAGAAGTCGTCAACTGTGCCTGATAGGTATCGAGCAGGTCAGCCCGC
Organism: uncultured Chloroflexia bacterium; assembly: GCA_963752305.1. Classification (GTDB taxonomy): domain Bacteria; phylum Chloroflexota; class Anaerolineae; order Aggregatilineales; family Phototrophicaceae; genus CFX2. Next base: position 2,597,780 of record CAVVXQ010000009.1, on the reverse strand, counting down.
ACCGCATCTTCCGCTGATGCAGCATCGGTGTTGCCATTCAGGAAATCGTGAATCGCCAGAGTCGCATCTGTGCCAGGTCGGGAGAATTTGGTCGCCGTTCTGAATTCACGCAGCAGCAGCCATGTCCTCGCCGTTGCACCATCGCCATCGGCCAGTGCGTTCAGGGTGACATCGGTTGCCCCGCTCAACAGCCCTGTCCAGATTTCCGCGCGCGCGACTGATATACCGAGCGTATCGCCTGTCTCGGCGGCGGTGGATGCGGCGGAAAATCCATCCGCGATCCTTTGTGCGGCCTTCGGGCTGATTACGACCAGCGTATCCGCCAGTGCGCTCTGGTACAGGTCTGCGGCCTGTTGTACCGACTCGGTTGCAGCAGCGGTGTCACCACTCATGAGCGCGCTCTGGGCATCGAACAATTGTTGACGTACCGCCTCTGCCTGACTTTGCGGACTGTCGCCCTGGGCAAAGGCAGCGCTTACAGGTAGGGCAGCGACTAGGAAAACAATGAGGGCGATGTGCCAACGACGCATAATGAACTCCAATGTGAAACAAACGAGGTGTGCAGCGAACCGCACACCTGTGAATAACCTGGTAGAGAGTTGATAGTTGCGAACCACTGTATCGAGATGCAACCCGACATAAAGACGCTCGATTTTACTCAGCTAACTCAATATTGAGTAGGGCGGCTGCCTGTGAAATCTGGCCGGTGATGGACGTGGCGCGGTCTTGCGCTTCTGTACCGAAGAAGTCGGCCTCCTCAGGCGTGAACCGTCGGCCATCCTGCTCTTGCTGGAACAGGTCGGCTACATAAGCCTTCAAGTCCGTCAAGCCCTGGCTGATTTGCTCGTTTTGTTCGGAGTCAGCATTTTCGACCAGTGGGCTGACGCCTGTATAAATCACCTGGAGGCTGCCCAGGATGTCCTGAATATCGGACAGACGGGAAATGACAGCGAAATCTGTCCGTGTGGCGTTATCACCGGCCACAAATCGAGATTCTTTCCACGAGCCGAAGTATTCGCTCATAGTTGGAACCATCACTACCAGCGCGGTGAAGGCATCGGATAAGTTGGGTTCCCAGGCCTCTGCCGCATCCAGCATTTCACCCGTATAGTCGTCCATCAGGTCGGAAGCGCCTTTCAGCATGTTCGCGTCCGGCAGTTCCTCACCGAAGTCCAATGCGCCATTCCCATCCAGGTCAGCCGTCACGCCGCTGGTGAAGTCCGGGCGCGTGCCCCACAAGGTCGCTTCCAGCAAACCGAACATATTGCCGGGACGCGGCAGCACCGTGCCATCCGGCAGCGTCAGGTCAAAGGTCACGCCGCCTTCCGGGTCTTCTGCGCCGGACGCACCCGCATCCAGGTTCAGGTCATATTCACTCAGGCTCGGCACGCCAGCCACAATCCCTTCAATCTGTTCGTAAAGTGGGCTGGCCTCAATCCAGGCAGCTTTGGCGGTCTCTAATGCCTGGGTGGTATCCTCCGGTTGGTTTTCCCAGAGCGCAGCATAATCAAACTCTGCTGCTTCGACCAGATCATAATATTGCTGGGCGGCCTCCCGCAAAGCGGCTGTGCTATCTTTCAGGGTATTGGCCTTATCCATCAAATAGGTTTTGATGCCATCCAGATCAGCTTCCGGAGCATCTGTCTGGGCGAAAAGTCGCGCTCCCGGCAAAATCACCAGGACGCTCAATACCAGTAAAATGAGGGTTCGGGTAAAACGAGACAAATCACTGCTCCTTATGCGGTGTCAGGCAGGTGAACTTCTTACCGATAGATCATGTAAAGATACGTGCTACCTTATCCTGAAACACGTCCGTCCGTCTACAAAGCATGTCAAGTAAAAAATTTCACAGATTGGCGCTGACAATATGCAATTGTGAAAGATGCTTCCTAATCTATAGTTGGTTTTATTTTGTGAGGCAAAAGAATTGGGTTAAATGCAGGTTGTGAATTTTTATTAGACCAGCCTATACCGGACTCAAGCGGTTACGGCGCTGTCCCGCCGGGTTTGTTACAATGAGTGAAAATCGAATGGAACACAATATGCCGAGGCGACCATCATGACCGCAGATTTTCTCGATCATCTTTCACCAGTCTGGTCACATCTGACGACCATCCAGCCACAGCGCGGCGAAGGGATTTACCTGTATGACGCGGACGGTGTGCGTTATACCGATTTCACCAGTGGCATTGGTGTGACCAATACCGGCCACTAGCCATCCCCGTGTGGTGAAGGCCATTCAGGAGCAGGCGGCCAATCTCATTCAGGGGCAAATCAATATCGTCATCCCGCCCTCTACCATCCAGTTGGCCGATAGGCTGAATACCGTTACGCCGGAGTCTATCGACTGTTTCTTCTTTTCCAACAGTGGCGCTGAAGCTACCGAGGGCGCGGTCAAACTGGCGCGGGCTGCTACCCAGCGTACGAATATCATCACTTTTCAGGGCAGTTTTCATGGCCGTACTGCCCAGACAATGGCAATGACCAACTCCAAGACGGTCTACCGTTCCAGTTATCAACCACTCCCCGCCGGAGTGTTCGTCGCACCATTTCCCTACAGTTATCACTACGGTTGGGATGAGGACACGACGGTTGACTTCTGCCTGCGCGAACTCGACCTCCTGTTCAAAACACAGTCTGCCCCGGAGGAAACGGCGGCCGTTATTATCGAGCCGGAATTGGGTGAGGGCGGCTATATCCCCGCACCAGTACGTTTCCTGCGTGAATTGCGCCAGCTTTGTACGAAGTATGGCATTTTGTTTGTGGCCGACGAGGTGCAAACGGGTTTCGGACGCACCGGCAAATTCTGGGGCTTTGAACATGCGGATGTTACCCCGGATATTGTCGTGATGGCGAAGGGGTTGGGGAGCGGAATGCCCATCTCTGGCATTGGGGCGTCCCGTGATCTCATGAACCATTGGGCGGTTGGATCGCATGGGGGCACCTATGGCGGTGGCGCGCTGGCGACTGCGGCGGGTGTGGCTACTATCGAGACCATTCGGGATGAGGGATTGGTCGAGAATGCAGCGCAAATGGGTGAACGGCTGATGGATGGATTAGTCGAATTGCAAGGTCGTTATCCGGTGATTGGCGATGTACGGGGGCGGGGCTTGATGGTCGGCACGGAATTCACCACGAATGGGCAACCCGATAAGAATGTGACCAAAGCAGTGCAAAAAGCCTGTATCGAGCGTAATTTGCTGCTGCTCACCTGTGGCAGCTACGAGAATGTGATTCGCTGGATTCCGCCCCTGGTGGTTAATGAAGGACAGATTGACGATGCGCTGACCATCTTTGAGGACGCTCTGCAATCTGCCCTGTAAATGTGTTAGACAAGTGCGCGGGTAAAATCAGATCGTTAGAGTACCGCAATCGTCTCGATTTCGACCAGCGCCCCGCCCGGTAGGTTGGCAACCTGTACCGTTGAACGGGCGGGCGGGTTTTCTGCGAAGAACGTTTTATACACCCCGTTCATCGCCGCGAAATCGTTGATGTCCGCCAGGAACACGGTGGTTTTTACGACATGATCCAGGTTCGTTCCAGCGGCTTCCAGAATTGTTTTGACATTGGTGAGTGTCTGTCGTGTTTGTTCTTCAATTCCCTCCGCCAGCTTCTTGGTTGAGGGATTTGTTCCGGTCTGCCCAGCAGTGAATACCATACCGTTGGCGATGATCGCCTGGGAGTAAGGCCCGACTGCGCCGGGTGCGGCTTCGGTCTGTACAATGGACTTGTTCATAGTTGTTAATTCTCACAGAATAGATTCATCAAAACGGATTATAATGAATTTATTCCAAAGCTGAAATATTAATACAATTAAACGGGAAAATGGTGATACGCTCGAATTATGTTATAACCTTTATCCATCGAAAGGATTATAGATCATGCCATATCAGATTAATTGGCACAAACAAAGCCGAGTGTTATACGTTAAGTTATTTGGCGTACTAACTGACGAGGAATCGACTGAGGTCAGCAATATCAATACCAAGCACCTTAACGAAGGTACTGCACCCGTTCATATCATCGCCGACGTGAATGAACTGGAGAAGTTCCCCACAAATTTGCGCGAAACCTCGGCATTCATGCAATACCTAAGAAATCCGTCACTCGGATGGGTGGTCGTCGTGGGACTCTCTAACAATGTGCTTGCGCGATTTATTGTGTCAGTGGTCAGTCAGGTCATTCGGTTTCACGTGACGCAACGCGAATCCATTGAAGAAGCAATGGCATTTCTGGAAAAACAGGATGCGACCCTCGTTACCAGCAACTCCAGCTCCAGTCCGGCAACCTGAATGATGTAGGTTGCCCGGATTTTGGTGCAGTATTAGAGCAACCCCCCTCGACTTTATTTAGATGCTGTACTCTCCGATAGTGGAGGTATAGTTGTTTGCGTAGACCTTCTGATGGAATTTGACGAACCGGGAAATAAGCGTACTCGCTCTGTTATTGCCGAGCCGTTGGGTCATGGTGTCCAATGCTTCATCCAGGTGAATAAGTTTCGCCCGGTATATTTCTGCATAGTATTCGAGGTTACTCCCAAAGCAAGTGAGTGCTTCGGGGATAGATTCTATTCCAGCCAGATTGTTCAAGCAGATGTTGAACTCGTTGTGGGCGAGGTCTTTGTGAATCCGTGCCATTGTTTCGATCTGGCTGGCCGCATTAAACAGTAATTGGTTGGTGGTACAATTTTGACCGGGGTCTTCCTGATACATGCGGAACAACAGGTTCATAATCTCCTGGCGATCAAAATCCGTTGCCATCACCAGTCCACCCATATCATTGAGCAGGCGTACAATCTGCGCTCCTGTATAGATGGCATCTTCTAACAAACCATCGTCCATCACACTCGAAAAGTTGTCCTGTGGATACAGGATTTCGCAGACCACACCGACATAAAAGATGAGGGTTGGCGCAACCAGGATTGTCCATGTCCCCACATCCAGCAGTGTATCCCGCGACATGATGCCATCTTCGAGCAGCGCAGTGACCGCTTTATACCGATGAACAAATCCCCGTTGTAGCATTGGGCCGATATTCAAGCTGCTCATCATCTCGGTTAATTCGCGGCAGGATTCGATGTTTGCCACCAGCAGCGGCCAGATGCCATATTCAATAGCTTTTGAGGGGATGTCTGGATGGTCTTTCAGATAGGCGGCCAGGATATCGCTGTGTTTCGCCGGGGTGAGACTTTGTTCAAAGCCCGAAACAAACTGGATGAAATGTTCGAGCGGCTGCATGAGTTCAATGGTGGGTGTGGGTTCACCATGCAGGCGTTCGGTCATCACATAATTGAACCCGAATAAAATTTCCCGGCGCAGAGGGAAGGCGGAATCACCGGTAGCGAAAGGCGAGAGACCAATTGCCAGATCATCGGAAACGATTTCATACATAAAGTAGGCGTTAATTTGCCCAATATAGCCGCTCAATTCCGGCCAGTATTCGGGTTCAACCAAATCCTCTAACAGGGCAGATGCCAGATTGACCAGTTGCAGGATGCCCATGATCTGCAAGAACGTTTTCTGATGTGAGTTGCCGGGTGAAGTTCCCCACAGATAAAAGTTCTGCTGGTGTCCGAGTGGCACATGGCGTCGTAAGCTGTTACGGATACTTTCTAGGGTGGCATCCTGTATGTGTGCTTGCAATGACATTTCCGGTGTTTTGGCAACCCAATGCATGTTATGCCCTCATTCATTATAATGTTTAAATCATTGGTTAACAATTGTTTAAAATCACAAAATTCATAATATTTTCACTTTAACCCAACTATTTGTTCATGACAAGTGGCAAAACATACAAATTGCATTACAAAAGTCATAGGCAATTGGCTCAAACCCGGCGAAGCGTTGTCTATCTGATACAAAACCGATCAATATTTGATATAATCGCCCTACATTTTCTGAATATCGAGGGGCATCATGCGGAAAATACTCAGTTTGGCAATTGGGTTTGCGCTGGGTGCGGGCGTGGGTGCAACAATGGTTGTACTGTTCGCTCCGACTTCCGGCGATGATTTGGTCGACAACATTAAACGTGGGTTCGCGGAAACGATGTCCGAAGCCCGACAGGCGAGTACCCTGCGCCGGATAGAATTGGAAGCTGAACTCGCCGCCATGCGCCAGAAAAACAATCGACCCCAACTGCCCGGATAGGTTGTTACACTCATTTCGTGCCAACATTCAAGGTATAGGTCATTGGGATGGTGGTAACGGCTGCAAACGGCGAAATGACCAATGTGACGTCGTTTGTTCCGGCGATGAGCGGCAGCGACCAATGACTTTCTGATGGGGCGAGCCAGCGTGTCACCGAAATGTCGTTGCCGGTTTGCTGGATAGCCTGTACCCATATATTTTGTGGCAGCCGATTATCGGTGCAAATCCAGCCGTTTGCATCCCATCCGCCACCGTCAGTCTCAAAATCACTTGAATAGTCGATTTCGGGAATACGAATATCGTCGACAGCCAGCCCCGGCTGTGATACCCCGTCATCCGTAATCATCTCAAACCGAACCAGGATAGATTTCCCGACATAAGCATCTAAAGATACCTGCTCATCGACCCAACCGCCGCTTTCCCCACTGTAACCCGGCCCATAAGCATTGCTGTGTGGATTAGTGTCTGTGGTGTGTGCTGTTGGTAAAACATCCCAGCTTGCGCCGTCATCGCTGCTGACCATCAGGTAGGCATAATCCCAACCGTCCTCGATGTCATACCATGCCCGGTAACTCAAGGCGGCCTGCTCCACGCCCGATAAATCAAAGGTGTGGGTTAAGGTCATATCGCTGTTATCGCCGCGATTGCTGTACCACATCCAACTCCCGCTGGCCGCATTCGCCGGAATCAGTTGCACTGTGTCCGGCACAGCCAGCTTAACATCCAGTGTCGCCGCATCTCCCGGCAGAAATCGGTAATAATCGCTGGCGTATTGGTTCACATTGCCACCCGCAAGGTAGGGAAATGACGAGACAACTGCCAATGGCGTCAGGAGCGAAGTCGCTACTGGCAGCAGTTGATAACCATAACGTCCATCATCAATTTGCGAATTAAAAACGGCGTTGGCGACGACCCAATCGGCGAACAGGTCGTTCACACCGGGTTCGCTCAGAGTTTGCAGCACATGGTCGAAGGCATCTAATCCGATTCCAGCATCGTGGCTCAATTGTTGCAGCGCTTCCAACCCATAGCGTTCGTAAAAATAAGCGACAAACAGCATGGCTGCCCCATAGTGAGGGGCGCGCGGGCCGTCCTCCGTCCAGGTATTCAATTGGGTTCCTGGCGCACCCATGAAGCTCAGAACTGCTCCCGCATCATGGTACAGATACAGTTGAGTGAAGGTGGAGAATCCTTCGTTGAGCCACAGTGCCTCGTTTGGTAGGATATTTGCTCGAATCATGTGTTGAAATTCGTGGGCGACAGTGCTGACGACACCGATTGAATCGACATCGGTTGGGCTGATGGTATCCAAATTGAAGAAGAACATTTCGTGCTGGTTGCTGGTTGGGATACACCTGTATCGGATAGGTGTGTCGGCTCAGGAAATAAGCGGATACCCCTGATCCCAGGCCATGTGCGAACAGGCCATACAAACGGGGATCACCATCCACACCCGGCTTGGCTTCGCTGCCCCACAATTCCCGAACCGCGTCATAGACTGAGTGATCGAAATTGTCAGCCAAAGCCCGCAAATCGGTATCGTTTATGCCCGCGCCGTCTTCGACCCATAGATAGATGTGCTCCCCAATAACTCGCAAGGTTGCCGAAACCTGAAACTCCTGGTCGTCAGTCGAATTTTCCACCCAGAAATCCTGTTGTTCCCCAATCTGGTGTATGGATGGCGAGGCAGGGGGCGGCGGTATTGTCCCGACACCGCGCAAACGTTGTGCCAGTGCTACTGGATCGGCCTTTGGGATGATCGTCGTTTCCAGAGCCGTCAGCGTAGGATATTCACTGGGCGCTTGTGCCTGCTGCGCAATGGATGTTCCGGCGGATAAACCGAGACTGGCGAAAAGCATGAGACTACATAGGATATGGTTGAGGGAGGGCATTAGCTATCCTACGAGGTTCCCTGGGGTGGGATTGCTTCCGTCGCAAACAAATGGTCGGTTTCCATAGTCGTCAAACCATGATCGGTCTTTTCCCAGTAAAACGGTTTGGTGATGAGCTGCCACAACGCCATGTACGAAGCGATGGAATGCATACTCCAGTATAGAGGATTGCTGAGAGCGAACGGAATCAGCTCATAATTGCTGCGGCTGAAAACGGCCAGCACATTCAGGAAGATCGCCAGCAAATTGCCTACAATCAGGCTAAAAAAGGCAATGTTCCATACCCAGCCTTGAAAGATGCTGCTCATCCAGGCGGGTTGGAACAATAACCAAATGGCGAAGAACACCCACATCAACGGATTAATCAGGAAAATTGCCACCGTTCCACCAATGAAGAAGTTATAGCTTAACCAATCCTTTAACCCGACCTCGCGCAGCAGGATGAGTGGATTACGGTTGTGAACCAGCCAGGTTTGCATGTAGCCCTTGATCCACCGGCTGCGCTGGCGTATCCAGTTCTTGAAGGCTTTGTTGGCTTCCTCATAGGTTGTGGAACGTATCACGCCAACCGTATAGCCATTGACCGATGCGCGAATTCCCAGGTCGGCATCCTCGGTGACATTAAACGGGTCCCACGCGCCCAGTTCCCATAACTTATCGACCTTGAAGTGATTGCTCGTACCGCCCAATGGAATCGGAAGCCGCAGGCGATCCAACCCCGGCAGCAGGTAATCGAACCAGTAGGTGTATTCCAGCGTGAACATCCGCGTCAGATAATTCTCGTGGCTGTTGAAATAATTCAACGCCGCCTGGACGCACATCAGGTTATCGCTGCCCGCCTCGAACGCGGCCACTGCTTTTTTCAATTGGTCAGGTTCGGGGATGTCCTCTGCGTCAAAGATGGTGACATATTTTCCCCGGCAGAAGTTCAGGCCGTAGTTACAGGCTTTGGGCTTGGTGCGTGGCAGGCTTTCCGGCACCAGGATGAAACGGAAGAAACTCGGTGGTTTGGCCTCTTTCGCCTTATTGACCGTTTCAAAGTCGTCGGCTTCCATCAGCAGGAGCACATCCAGCTTCTCGCGTGGGTAGTCAATTCGTGCTAATGCCTTGAGCAGCCGAGGCACAACCTCAGGCTCTTTGTAAACCGGGACGAGGATGCTGTAAATCGGCAGTTCGGCGTCGTCCAGTGACCGGACTTGTTCTTCGGTGGCGCGGCGTCCCCGTTCACCAAAACTCGCCAAACTCAGTGCCAGCTTGTAGAAAATGGAGACGACATAGATGATGCTGATGACGATCACCAGGCCGGATAATACGGTTGCTGCATTCCACACCAGTCCGGCAGCAAACAGCATAACCAATCCAACAAACACAGCAATTTGTGCGCGAGTAAACACCTGCGAGGCCGATTGCCCCGGATTATGTTCCCGCAGCCCGTTAATGGCTTTGTTTATCAACGGTTTTTCAAAAACCTCGTTGACCAACCGGGTGACGTTGATTTCTGTCCCGACCAGTGTGACCACATCGGCATCTGGAACAACCCGATGCACAATGTCTGTGATGGCTGGCTCATTGGGATCAGCCGCCAGTACAACGACGGTATCGCCCAGGTTTCGCAGTGGACAAAATAGATAGCGCACCAGGTCGGCGGGAATAAATTTTCGCACGAAGTCCGGGTTGTAGTCGAAGTGTTCTGAACCGATCAGGTCGCTGAGGTAGCCTGTCTGGTCAACTTCTGCCAGATTGGCGGCGTAGTCCTTCTGGGTGACGTAGCCCATCGCCCCCAGGATGTCACGCAGGGGGGTATGGTTGTGTAGATGGATGGACAGGGCTTCGGCTGCTGTCTCTTCGGAGATGGATTGTGCTTTCAATAAGTGGATTAGGGCAGCTATTTCCTCTTCCTGAAGTGTTTCGACACTCTCTAACAATAAATTGCTGAAGTCTGCCATATTCCCTTTTTCAATCAATTGCACCAGCGATCACGGAAATTTTATAATGAACTAATAGTCATATCATACGCCCGATTAAAATGTGAAAAGTGTAAAGATTATACACCGGATTTCGGAACTCAGTCGATCACCTCCACCTGTATGCCCTGTTCACCCAGCGCCGCTCGGAGTGCATCCCATTGATCCCCGCGCACGATGACGGCCATCGGCCCCAATTGTGCGCCAAGATAGCGCCGCAAAGCAGGCGTGTCCAGGATGCGATCTAATGTCTCCGGTGCGGTGGTTCGCAGCACCATCAAGTGTTCCAGCGACACAGCCGCCGCTGGGCCTGTGCGCCAGTTATCCAGCAAATGAGCGATAGATGGGGGTATGGGGCTATCCCCCAACGCCCGGTTGATAAAGCTGGCAATATGCCCGGTATTGATTCCCTGTTCAGCCGCTTGCTGGATGCCTTCAGCGTCCAGCCGGTAAATATAAGGGTCGCCCGCCGTCACCCAGGTGGTGAACCGCGCTGCCTGGAAGCGGTCTACGCGGGATGTCTTGCGGGAAATGAGCAGTGTGCCATCTTCCTGCACAGTAATTTTTTCTTCCGGTTCGGGCGGAGTCGGCCAGGGTGCTTGTCGCAGGAACGCCCGCCCATAGGCTGTCAATCTCGCGGCATCCTCGGCGCGATCAACCAGTCCCAACCAGTGCATTGGCCCGGTGACATAAAATTCCAGCAGCGCGCCTTCCACTGCATCCCAACTTTCAAAGCCTTTCAGATATTCGTCGGCGTCGTTGCGGATGTACCAGCTGTCATAATCCCCGCCGGGGCGTTGGAAATCCGGGTCGGTTTCTTTCACCGCCTCAATGAATGCCTCCAGCGACCACCATTCCTGTTTCGGTACGGTGCTTGTCATCAGTTCCAGCGCATTCTCGCGGGCGACTGCCGCATCATACTCGTCCAGTTCGCCGCCGGGGTCGGGATGCAATCCTGCAACATGCCACAGGTCGCGGTACACCACACTTCCCCGCCAGCCCTCCGCCAGCATTTGCACCTGAACGCCGCGCCCCGCCGACAACCATCGACGGGCTTCTGTGCGATTGGGAAAGGCTTTGCCCGCCTGAATTTCGATCAAGTCCGCGCTGATGCCCAAGCCAAACAGGAAAATGAGCCGCTCGTCCTCGCCTTTCAATAAATGCGGGCGTAGCTGTTCCCGATCTCCGTCCAGCAATACATCGCGTTCCAGGGCAGGATTATGCAGTTGCAGATAAGCCAGCAGGGTCGTCATATCGTCCACGATGGACGAGTCTGCCTGTTGGATATGCTGCACATCCTCCAATGGTTCGACATTCGGTTCATCCGGTTCTTCGGGCGCTTCCGTCAAATTGGAGTACGAGGTTTTTTTCATGGGGAGTGTGCGTGCCAGGTCTTCCGGGATATAAACCACCACACGCGGCCCGGTATCGGCTTGCTCAAATGCCTCGGTAATTAAACCGCGATAATACAATCCTTCAGCGATGCTGTCTGGATTCTCTAGCGGTTTTTCACGCTCAACCTGCGCCGCGCCCATTTTGCGGATGTCCCCAAACACCCGCGCGAACATGGCTTTGGGCATCTTGCCGCCGCTCCCGGCCAGCATTTGCAGCGCGCCTCGCTGCTCATCGTTCAGCGAATCCCACACCGTCTCGGCGCGGTTGGCATCCAGCATCGCCTCGCTGATGACCGGGATCATGCTGGGCACATCCAGCCCGCTGACATCTGCCCGCCATACCTTCGCCAGAGTCGGCAGCAGCGCTGCGTCAGTATCTTCCTGTAACGTCCGTTGAATGTTCTTCATAATAATGTGGAGTTTAATGGGAATTGCCCCAATGTGCTAGTCGATAGGGAAAAATTCTCACCGCGAAATCCCGCTTAATAAGTCCCCAAAGTCACTCATTTTTCGGCCAACATTCATGCATAACTTTAAACCTCAACATCTGTATAGAGTGTTTGTAGCTTGCAAACAAGCACTTAAAAGTAAACAAACATTTGACAACCGAACCAATGTTCGTATATACTGTCCAATAGAACAATCATTCGCTTTAGAATTGAGATATAGGTAAGACAATGAAGGACTTTAATAAACTATCCGAACGGCAGCGCAATATCCTGCGCTATATCGACAAGTACGTGGTCGAACACGGCTTTCCTCCAACCATTCGTCAGATCGGTGAAGCTACCGGCATCAACTCGACCTCAGTGGTTAATTACAACCTGAACAAGTTGGTATCGGCGGGTTATCTCGCGCGCTCGTCCCACGTTTCGCGTGGATTGCGCCTCACCAACAATGCCCTGCCGGGGAGCGACAGGAAATCGAAGCCGGTGCAGGCGTCTAAAAATCGCCTGGGTGTGCCGCGTATCGGCTACATCTTTGCCAGCGAACCCGTGCCCGCCCCGGACGATTACTACTACGATGAGGACGATCTGATCGAAGTCACTACCGATATGCTCGGTGGCAACGACCCGGCCAATGTCTATGCGCTGGAGGTCAAGGGTGACTCGATGATTGACGCCATGATCCGTGAAGGCGATCTGGTCATCTTCCGCAAGCAGGAAACCGCTAACAACGGCGATATGGTAGCCGTATGGCTCGATGACCGCAGCGAAACCACCCTGAAGTATTTCTACAAGGAAAAGGATGGTCGCATCCGCCTGCAACCGGCACACCCCACTATGGATCCGATCTATGTCGATCCGCAGAACTGCCGTATCGAAGGCAAGGTGCTGTCGGTGATCCGTCAGGTCTAGTCCGGCGATCTGCCGCCGCCGGGTTGATTGGCGGCAGGAGCGGCAGTAGGCGGCATCCCCGCCGTTTTCCTGCCGCCATTTGCCGCCGGATATGTTGAATATCAGTGAAGGGGTTTGTCCCGCACAGACCCCATCTTAAATGCCCCTCCTCGCACTCACTTGATTCGTGACACATCCTCACTTGCGCTACAATAGTGACCGCTTCACTTACTGACTGACACTCAGGATGTTGTCCACAAATGATCGTCGTTGATGCCCATCAAGATATTGCCTACAATGCCCTGTGTAATGGACGCGACTATCGGCGTAATGCCTGGGAAACGCGCCGTCTTGAAGCCGGGACAGAAATTGCTGCACATGCTGGACAGGCTACCCTGGGACTACCTGATGCCCTGCTGGGACGTGTGGGAATCGTTTTTTCGACTCTTTTTGTCGCTCCGTATGAGGGAGGGGATAGTAAACCCTGGTCAGACCTCAGTTACCGCACTCCCCAGGAAGCCTATCAATTTGCTTCACGACAGGCCGACTATTACCAGCGCCTGGCTGATGAATCCGAGAAAGTCTCACTCATCCAGACCGTCTCTGACCTGGATGCTGTTTTAGCAACCTGGACAGAAGACAAAGATATGGGCGATCATCGTCAGGGTTTGGTGATGCTCATGGAGAATGCCGACCCGATTATAGAACCCAGACAGTTTGAGGAATGGTACGAGCGCGGGGTGCGTATCGTCGGCCCTGCATGGCACGCCTCGCGTTACGCCGGGGGAACTGGGCAGCCCGGCCCATTGACCAAACTCGGTTATGAATTGCTCGATACGATGGCCTCCTTCAATGCCATCCTTGATCTGTCCCATCTTGCCGAAGAAGCCTGCCTTCAGGCACTCGATCACTACCAGGGTGTTATTATCGCCAGCCACAGCAACCCCCGTCATTTCCGCGATACAGATCGACATCTGGGCGACGATACTATTCGCCTGCTGGCCGAGCGGGATGGTGTCATGGGTATCGTGACCTACAACCGCTTCCTCAGCGACACCTGGACATTGAGTGATACCAAAAAGGCTCTGCCACTGTCGGTTGTTATTGATGCCATAGATTATGTCTGTCAGATTACAGGTAGTGCATCTCATGTGGGAATCGGGACGGATTTCGATGGGGGATTTGGCGCAGAGGCCACACCCGATGGATTGGATACCGTTGCCGACCTCATCTGGATTGGCACCGCTTTGCACGAGCGTGGCTACCAACCGGAGGATGTAGACGCGATTCTCAGTGGGAACATGCTGCGTAAACTGCGTCAGGCGCTGCCCGCCGGTTAGGACGTCCTCATGCCCCGATTTGCACAATTTGGTATTGCCCTGGGGGCGTTAGGTGCTGTCCTTACCTTTATGGGACTGTTCCCCGGTGTCACTGGCGTCAAACCCACTTCTGGAATCGGTATCATGCAAATCTTTGCCATCCTGGTCGGTTTTATGATGTTGATTCTAGGGGCGCTGATTTACGTGAAGTTCACCTTTTATCCGCTCAAATCTGCCAACCTTGCCCAGCAAATCGGTATCCGGTTGGCATTGACCGGGCTGTTGTTCGCTGCGATGTCGGGATTGTCCGACATCCTCGGTTTCGGCTCTCATGGAATTGATTCGCCGTCGGGTACATTTTTGGGTGTACTACAAGCGCTCGGTATTATCGGAAGTTTCTTGATGGCTTCAATTGGCGTACTTGTTTATGCCATCACTGGCAACCCCGACCCGGAATAAATAATATTACTGGTCGAGATCAACGGCTGTCATGTGTGGATTAGTTGGCGTCGGTGTGCGCTGTGCTTCTAGTGGGGCGGGAGGGGATAACGCGATCATGTCCGCCAGCACACTCACCAGATCGTCTTGCAGTCTGGAGCGAAAACTGCGGGTTGTTTCGCCGGGGCGTTGTCCATAGACGGTGTAGGTATCAATCTCATAAATCGGCTTGCCGGTCATGGTTAGTTCAGGTTCCCAGGTGTCAATTCTTTGCCATGCTCCCTGTTGGCATTGGTAAAGTTCAAACACGATGCGCACCTCGCCATATTTCCCCCGCAGTCGCACATCCACCGCAATAGGCAGCATGACATTCCGTTCGTTCCATTTTTTCTTAAAATCATTGACGAGCATCTTCGCCACCGGGCGCAGACGCTTGTTGAGTGTATTTGCATCCAGCGAACCCCGCTTACGCATGGCTGCATCCAACCGCCGTACGGCTCCCCGACGGGCGAGTAACTGGTTTCGTGTCACCCGGCCATAACGGTCATATTGTCCCATGCGGATTGCATCTATCCGCCATCCCGCCAGATATATACCACCCGCATTCGTCCCTAACTTACGCACATGATAATGACCTTCGGTGCAGAAGGAGGGCAAGGTGTTGTTCTGGGCATAGGTTTCCCATTGCTGTCGGCGTCCAGCAACGGAGTTAGGGTCAAGGGGCATCGAAGTGACGTATGAAGATTGCCAATTGCTGAAGTCTGGTGGATGTCGGAATAGTACCCGCACCACAATATAGAGAATCAGCAGGAGTATCAGACCTACGATACATAATCCAACGATCACAGCCACCTGAATCGGATTCGACAGATCAAGCTGAATACCATACTGCCGCAAGAAAGCTGCGGCTGTTTGCTCCAGGTCGCTTGGGGTTTGTGCTTCGTCATTTGGCGCTTCGGCTGTCACTTCTGGTTCACTGGCACTAGCTGGTGGAACCGTGATGCTGATCTGGGCGAAGTTGTTTTAAATCGTATCGCTTCCGCTAAATTCTACTTCGTCAACACCCACCGATACTCGCAGCGATTGGACGCTATCTGCCGGGAAGGTTGAAGTTGGGAAAGTGAGGGATACCGTGACAATTTCCTGGGCGCGCAGCGGTTGTACTTCATCCGTCGCTATTTCCTGGCCGGTGGCGATTACCCGTAAGGCCACTGTAGCTGGAACGGTTGCTTCCCCCCCAATATTCCAGATTTCAAATTCCACAACTGTCTGTCGCCCGCCATCGGTAAAGCGGCTGCGAATGTTGCGGATGGCATAGTCCGGCGGGGTGTCCTGGGCACTCGCTGGAATAATCGTGATAAGTGCTAACAGAAGAAGGAATAATCGCTTAAACATACATCACCTGGATGGAAAGAAAGCAGCGCCCGAATCTCGCATTTGGCCTCACTCCTCTAACTATAGGCCGAAATTGGGTGCTTTCCAAGTCGTTCACCCCACGACTGATACACGCCCTGTACATGGAATTTCATGCCATTTGTAAAGCTGTCCGTTTACTGTCCGTTTCGTGTCCGAATCCTACGGACAAGAAGGGCAGGTTTTGAGATGCTGTGACCATCGTCCGCGATGAACATCAAGGAGATGAAGATGGTCACCATGCAACCTGATGGTCCCGGCCCGCGTCCCCCCATGTAGGGATTGCAGTTCGGCAGGATACCAGCTTATCAACCCGATAGGCTGGTATTCATTTTAGGAGATGTCGCTCAATAATGCTCGTATTTTCTTCTCGCGGTAGGCACGCTGGTCATGATGGGGGATTTCGGGGCACATGAGTAAACCATCTTCCAGCCAGCGACGAGCCAACTCATGATTTCCGCGCTGGATTTCCATATATCCCAGCGCCTCATGTACACTGGCAATCTCAAAATAATCGCCGACTTCTTTCCAAAGGGCGATGGCCTGCACAAGATTTTCTTCTGCTTGCAGGTATTGTTGGAGGTTAATATAGGTCAATCCCAGTGAGTGATAAGCAGACGCCATATAATCCTTCGCGCCGATCTGCATGGCTTCCTGCAAACCCATATTTAACCATTGGAGTGCGGAATCGTTCTCGCCGCGCTGCCAATACAGAGTGCCTTGTTCAACGGCCACCAATGTGTATTGGCGTTGGTAATCGGTCTTTTCAAACAGGGATGCTGCCTGATGCAGCCAACGTTGGGCGCTATTTAGCTCCCCGGCAAATCGGTAAGATGCCGCGATCAGGTAAGCTGTGTTTGCCATTTCCAGTTGATTGCCGAGTCGCGACCAGTAACCATAGGCTGTTTCCCCATGTCCAATCGCCAGATGAGAGGTATCGGTTGAGCGGCTATAGACCAACGCCAGTGCTTCGTGTAAGGAAGCCTTTAGCCCCAGCTCATGAACCTGCTTGTTCAAGGCTAAAGCTTTATTGACTACATCGGCTTCTAGTGGCTCAGGTACATGAACATATTGGAGCCGAATCAGCCCAATATATGCTGCCAGCATCATCTCCGAAAATTGTTCGTCCTGTGCGCGGTGAAGGGCAATCTGGAAGGCATCCTGCGCGGCAGCATTCTTCCCGCCGGTAAAATAGCTGGAGCCGAGATGCGTCAGGATGCGGACTTGCATGGCATTGTCACGCAAATTTTGGGCTTCGACCAGGGCGTTAAATAGCAACGGCGACCAGCGGCGTAAGTGATACAGAACCAGAGCGAAATGTGGGAAAACCCGTATTAAAATTTCAACGGCATCATGAAATTCGGGTTCTACCAGTAAACCGCCTTCGACGATCTGGTAGAGTTCATCTTCGCTACTGGATAACCATCGGTCATCGTCTTGATGTTCATCCAAACGCTTGAGCCAGTCTCTGGCAACCATGATGTGTTTGGACATATCATTTTGTCTCAATGTCTTTTTTGCACGGGTGCGAATATTATACCGAGTGCTCAGGGATGTTCCACATCAAAATTGCCCAATTGGTCATGCTTTGGACTCAAGCCGCAGGATGCTCCCGGCATAATCCACTACATACAATTCCCCTGCTTCATCCTCGCCAAACGAGCTAATCGCCCGCCCACTGTTATAAACAACTGGGCGAGGCAAGCTGTAACCCTGCCCCGCCGTATGGACTATTCGGTTGGTACAAGTTGTAAAATACTGCCAGTGTGATCGAGTAGGTACAATTCTCCCGCTTCATCCTCGCCAAACGAACTGACGGTGTAGGGTGTGTCCAGGAAGATGTTCGTTCGCCAATCTCCAGCACTGTCCTGGTAGCTATCCCAGACTGTGCCAAAGCAGTAGTCGCTGAACAGATATACCCCCTGTAAGTCGGGCATCAATTGCCCCCGGTACACATAACCACCTGTGATGGAGCAGCCATCGCTATGGGTGTATTCTGCGATTGGTCGTACCAATGTGCCCGGATTGGCATCTCTGGAATAGGAATGATTGCCTTCCATGATTTTCCAACCATAATTTTCGCCGCCGGGACTGTTGGCGGGTTGAAAATCAATTTCCTCGTACTGATCCTGCCCTACATCACCGATATATAAATCACCTGTCATCCGGTCAAAACTGAAGCGCCAGGGATTGCGGAGGCCATACGCCCAAATTTCTGGCTCAAATGCGGCATTGTTGACATAAGGGTTATCGGGAGGAATGGCGTAGGGCTTGTCATCGGCCTGACTGTTAATGTCGATGCGTAACAGCTTGCCGAGCAATACATGTCCATTTTGTGCGTTGCCGCGTGGATCGCCTGCGGAACCGCCGTCACCCAGCCCAATGTACAAATAACCATCCGGGCCAAAAACCACCTCGCCGCCATTATGATTGGCGTAGGGTTGGTTAACTTGCAGGACAGTCTGAGCACTGTTGGGATCGGCTACGTCAGGGTTGTCCGATGATACCCGGTATCGTGCGACCATCGTATTGCCCATTGTGTCGGTATAGTCGATGAAGAATTGGCCGTTGCTCGCATAATCAGGGTGAAATGCCAAGCCCAGAAGACCGCGTTCGCTGGAGTCTCTGCTAATAAGACTGCTCACATCCAGGAAGGGTGTATCCGACACAGCGCCATTTTGCATAATCCATATCTGGCCGTTCTGACTGACGATAAATATGCGCCCTGAGCCGTCCCCTGCATGGGTGAGGAACACAGGTTTGTCCAGTCCAGAAGCAACTTCTTCTAGCTGATATTTCGACCTATCGGGTGGGCTGGTGCGACCCGTGCTATCCTGACTTAATGTGGTGCTGGTAATCGCTGCCAGTATCAAAACGGCTAAAAGTGTGGTTATTTTTTTGACCATCTGGTTTGCTGCTCCTCTTGAACCTATCCACATCAATGTGAATTGGCTCCTAATACATTGCCCCCCAGCTTTATATCCCTTCCCGAACTTTCGCTTTTAACCCTCGGTTGAGGTATCTGGTCCAGCCATCGACACGATAAATGCATCGGGCTGCCAGTAATGTTGAATAGCTGCCAGCAAGTCTTCGCGTGTTAAGGCGTTGATTTTATCTCGAATGGTCACGTAATGGTCGAGTTCCAGATCATAAGCGGCGATGCTCATCAATGCGGAAGCGATGCCTTCATTGCTCTCGAATTGCAAGGGCAAATGTCCCGTGAAGTATGACTTGTTATCGTCTAATTCTTCCTCGGAGACTGGTTCGCGGATGATTTTGCTGATCTCACCGATGATGGCTTCTATGGCTTCCTCAACATTATCTGGATTTACCCCGGCACTTACATTCCACGAACCAGGGCCGTGACCTCCTTCTACACTACTGTAGGCGTAATAGGCCAATCCGCGCTTTTCCCGCACTTCGTCACCAACTCGTCCCATCATGCCAAATTGACCGAGGATGCTGTTCACCAGGGTTGCGGCATGGTAGTCACTGGCATAGCGTGATGGTCCGGCCACGCCCAGCATAATATCTGACTGGCTTTTTCCCGGTACAATCACCGACGAACGCTGGATATTCTGTAAAGGGGGTACATCTGGCAGGGCAGGTTTGGTCGGTTGTTCCAGATTCTGCCAGTTTTCCAGCCGAGCGTGCGCAATCTCGATGGCTTCTGCCGCCCGCACCGCGCCAACAATCACCAGATTCATACCCTCTGGCCCATAATTTTTGTGCTGAAATTCGGCTAAATCCTGAACTGATATGGTCGGGACAGAATGCAGTGTCCCGCGCGTACTGTAATGGTAGGGATGATTATCGGGGTACAGACTTTCGCGGAAGGCGCGATTTGCCCGATAGCGTGTATCATGCTGGCGATATTGCAATCCGGTGAGGATTTCACCTCGAAGGCGTTCTACCTGCGATTCGGGAAAAGCCGGGTAACGCAGCACGTCACCCAGGATGTCGATCAACACATGCAGGTCTTCGGCCAGCGCTTTGCCATGAAAACTGACGCTGTGGATTCCTGCCCCTACATCCAGATCAGCCCCGATGTCTTCCAGACTGCTGTGGATGGTGTCGAAGTCCCGGTTATGTGTGCCGCGCATCAACGCCCCGGCGGTCATACTGGCGACGCCCTGTTTGGTGTGTGATTTCATACAGGCTGCCCGCTCGTACCGACCCGGCGATCACCACCGACTGGGCAGCGTAATTTTCATAGACGAGGATGGTGATTCCGTTATTCAGCTCAACGCGCGTGATATTGTGTGACCCAGGGAGCGACCCGCCGTTGACGCTCATTCGCCATCCTCCTCGTAAGTGTCCTCGCCCCCGGTAGGGATCAACCAGCCAACCGTGCGGTTTTGTGGGCGTAAATATCGCTGGGCGACATCCCGTATATCCTGAATGGTGACGGCTTCCAGGCGTGGAATGTACTGCTCAACCCAGATGTGGCTGTCAAAATTCTCTGAAAATGCCAGCCAGAACGCCTGAGATGTCACTCGCTCGGTGCTGTAAGCGAACAGCGCCCGTGCCTGTTTGCGTGCCTTGACGAGTTCTATCTCGGTGATGTTGTCATTAAGTACCCGTTCAATCTCGGTGTTGAGTGCTGCCTCGACCTCTTCCAGTGTCCGCCCGTCCCGCACCGTGACCACCAGATCATACAGATAGGGATCAATGGAAGGCATCAATCCACCGTCCACATCTACGGCCAACTCAGTTTTCACCAACGCCTGATACAAACGGCTGGTTTTGTTGTCGATACCCCCGCCACCCATGCCGCTTGGCCCGGTAAGAACACTGTTCAGCATCGCCAGTTTGAACCAGTCTTCATGGGTTGCGGCTGGTGCATGATACGCGATTTCAAGGAAAGCCGTGCTGCCGGGACGTTCCACCATCACACGATGTTCTCCCATCTGTTCCGGCTCAGGTCGGGTGAAGGTTCGCGGTGGGTCGCCTGCCGGGATGCCGCCGTATAGTTCCTCAACCCGTTTCAACATCGCTTCGGTCTGGAAATCCCCGACTGCTACAGCGATGGCATTGTTGGGCATATAATGTTGGCGATAGTGTCCATACAAATCGTCGCGTGTCATGGTTTCCAGATCGGCCATATCGCCGATAATTTCGTGATGGTAGCCATGCACCCGAAAGGCCGCCGCCCGCACCGCTTCACCCAACCAGAACATGGGCGAATTCTCTGACCCCTCACGTTCGGAGATAATCACGGTTCGCTCGGACTCAACTTCTTCCGCCTCAAACTGGGCATTCGCCATACGGTCAGCTTCCAATTTCAGCCCTAGCTCGATGCGGTCTGCGGGCATGGTTTCGTAGTAGGCGGTATAATCCATCGACGTCTGCGCGTTCCATGTGCCACCCTCACGACTGATGAGTTTGTCCAATATGCCACCGGGAAATGTCTGCGTTCCCTTGAACATCATGTGTTCAACCCAATGGGAGACGCCAGTTTGTCCTGTGCGCTCGTTGCGACTGCCGATGCGATACAGCACCCACCAGCTAATCACCGGCGCATGATGCTGCTCTTTGAGCAGCACCGTTAATCCGTTTCCCAATTGATGGCGGGTCACGCCTGCCATAAAGTCTCCTTCGTCGCCAATGTGTTCGAGATTTTCCCAAACGATGCTGTGTGGACAGTAGACAAAAGGGGGATGACCTTTCGATCATCCCCCCTCGTAGTCTACCGCTATTATGTGGTGAAAGCTACCATCCTTTAGGACAGGATTTATTTGCTACCCTTCCCATTTGGCGCGAGATATTGCGACCCCACCGCGATGTAACCATAGCCTCGTTCCACCAGTTCGGTGTAATCCGGGATCATGCGACGGCCATCCATAATCAGGTAGGGCGGCTGCACGCACTGCTCAATCGTGCGCGACAATCCACGAAATTCTTCCCAGTCGGTGGAGATAAACACTGTGTCGCTGCCTGCCAGAGCCTCTTTCACGGTTTCATGATAGGTGATCTTCTCGAACAGATAATTATTCTCCGGGTTGAAGAAGCGTTTTGCCTCATGAATTGCCAGAGGATCGTAGGCGCGGATTTCTTTTACACCGCGTGCCAGCAGCGCCTCGACCACCTTCAGGGACGAGGCATCGCGCATATCGTTGGTGCGCTGTTTGAAGGCCAGTCCCAGCAGGGCAACTGTCTTCTGATTGAAGTTGACACCTGCTTCCTGCATCGCCCGATCCACCAGATAGGTTTTCTGGTATTCGTTGATGTCGTACACCGATTCCAGCAAGCTGGTGGATTGGTTAGCGGTCTTGAACTGATAAATCAGGGATTGGATGTCTTTGCCGAAGCATGAACCGCCTGCGCCATTGGATACATACGATCCCCAGGTGCTGATTCGGTTGTCAGCTGTCACGCCACGTTTCAGGTCTTCCATTTTGACATTGGGGAAGGCCTCGCCCAACCGCGCGCCTACACCGTTCCAAAAGGAGATATATGTCAGGAGGAGGGTATTGGCGACATACTTGATCGCTTCGGCGGTTTCGGGCGTGGTTTCGATATAACGAATGCGAACATGGTTGACAAACTGCGAATAGATGCGGCGGATGATACGGAAATCTTCTTCTGTGTCTGCTCCAATGGTCACTCGATCAGGACGTCGGGATTTCTCCACTGCGTCCCCTTCGGGCAGGAATTCCGGGTTGGAGGCCACCCCCGCATTCGGAACTTTATGCTCCTTCAGACAGTTTTCAAGCTGGCGTGCCGTACCGATGGGTACTGTGCTTTTGTTGACCAATACGACCCGCCGGGTATCCTGGCGTTTAGCCAGCAGGTCTGCAATATGGTTGACGGCATTGAAATAGTAGCTCAGGTCGGACGAGCCATTTGGCCGGGGGGAGTCGGCAGGCATAAGAAGATCGCGTCGGTTCCATCAATGATGGGTTCCAGATCATCCACAAAAAACAGGTAGCGGTTGATATTTTCTGCGATGATCGGCGCGAGGCCGGGTTCATTGACGTAGTGTTCGATTTGCTCACTATCGGCAGACTTATAGGCGGCCAACCGTTTCTGATCGATGTCGTAAGCGTATACTTCGTGTCCATATTCCGAACAAACGGCGGCATGGGTCAACCCCACAAAACCTGTTCCAGCGACAATGATTTTCATTGTTTTTCCTTACCTAATTATTCTGGTTGCGTGTTTGGATTTTCGCGTTATGTTACTGAGTGTACCATTGTTTATGAGAGGTAAAACGTGCGATTTGATGACGAATTCGTGCGTTGTGACGGCTGCTCATAAAGACGCCTAAAATGTAGCCCTGCGACCTTACAATTTCCTAATCCCGACTATTCGTACCCGCAATTTACGAATTTGGCATCGTGCAATCTATTGGTTGTTCAAGGCTTCTTGTACTACGCGCCGCCCGATCTCTACGGCGAAGTTCGTGCCACGATCCCAGGGGTATACCTGGCTCATACTGGCCCAGAATACACCGGGCAGGGGCGTTTTGAGTGGGGGAATCTTGCGGCTGTGGTTTACTCCGGGTACAGGTTGGGCATAAGGGGCGCGCCACACCCATGTTTTGCGAATCCAATCGGGTTTGAAGTCTGGATTGACTTTGTTCAAGGCGGGCAGGAATCGCTCGATTAACTGGTCGTCGGTCAGCTTGAAATATTCGTGATCGGTGGGGATGTAATCGCCACAGTACACCAGCACATCGCCGCCATAATGGGATTTGTCCATATAATTGGTGTGTTCCACCAGCGCCAGAAATGGGAACTGGCTGGTTCGTTTGTCGGCTGTTGTAGCCGGTAGGTTCAGCCAGTATGTTCCATCGGTCAGCACGGATTGCTTGAGCGCCAGAACGACGCAAATCGCACCGATGCTTTCCAATGCCGCCATCTGCTGACCATAGGGTGTTTCTTTCAATTTCGGTGCAAGGCGCAGCATCAGTCCCGGTGAACCCGTGCTGATAACCCGGTCAAAGACCTTCACCTCGCCATTGACGGTCAGGGTCGGTTTGCCATCCTGCTCCCCGATTGCCTGAACGGGTGTGTTCAGGTGAATGACCGCGCCTTGTTGTTGTATAGCCTCTCCAAGATCATCCAGAAATGCCTGAAAACCACCCTGATACGTTCCGAGACGCAGGCTGCGTGACTTGATTCGCGCCCACATCCAGGCCATATTGACGTCCTGATAACGTTCTCCGAACTTACCGATCAACAAGGGGCGGAAGAATTTACTATAGGCTTCCTCGCCCATATAGCGCATGAACCAGTCATCGGCGGTGACTTTTTCAAGCGCCTGCCAATCGCTTGTCAAAAACTTCAGATACACTCCGGCCAGTCCCATACGCAGCTTGGCGACCAGCGAGATCGGCAGAAATAGAGCCGAGGCGTTCATTTCCGAACGCAGGATTTGTCCATCAATCCAGTAGCTTGTTTTGGGGCGGGGGAAGATGATTTTGTCCCGCACACCCATTTCATCGGCCAGTTTCAGCAGGTCGCTGTCGGTCTCAAACCAGTGGTGGTAGAACTTTTCCAGTGACCACTGCCATCCTTCATCGCGGAAGCCTGCTGCCAGCCCGCCGACTACATTCTCCGCCTCGAACAGTTCTACATGATGTCCGGCGCGTGCCAAGTCCCAGGCGGCAGCCATGCCTGCCACACCTGCACCAATAATGCCGATGTTGAGTTTAGTGTCGTCTGTCATCAATTCCTGTTTCCAGATTGTTTATCATCGCCTGTGACGAGTATCAAGGCGAAACCATCGTAGCCTTTGCTACCAACGGTTTGAATGGCGGTGGTGCTCAGGCGAGATTCGGCGGCCAGCAGTTCATTGAAGCGGCGTATTCCCTGTACACTGGGGTCAGTGCTGGCAGCATCAATCACCGCACCATCGCGGACGACGTTATCGGCGATAATCAGCGTACCAGGATGGGAAAGCCGAAGTGCCCAGGCCAGGTAATCCGGGTTGCTGGGTTTATCGGCATCAATGAAGATCAGATCAAATGAAGCGTGACCTTCGGCTTCCAGTTGCGGCAGGGTATCTATCGCCCGCCCGACACGCAGATCAACCCGATTGGATAGACCCGCTCTGGTGATATTGGCACGGGCGACCTCGGCATGTTTGGAATCCGCTTCCAGCGTAATGAGATGACCATCCTCCGGCAGCGCCCGTGCCAGCCAGATGGTGCTGTAGCCGCCCAGCGTCCCGATCTCCAGGATGGTGCGCGCGCCTTGTATCCATGCTAGCAGCATCAGGAGTTTGCCCTGATTAGGGGCAACGTTGGCAGGAGGCAGGCCAGCCGCAGCACTGGCTTGAATGGCTGCGTCCAACACGGTATCAGGTGGTATAAACAGGTTGGCGAAATAATCATCCACCGCTGTCCATTGCTGTTGTGTCATATTTTCTCGCTTACTGTGGACACCCTCGTCGCCTCACACGGGTGCATCCTATCGACCCGAAACAGGACGGTCAAGGTACGAGTTCAGTCACCGTTCTCGTTTCCAACTCTGCCGCATGGGTAATGGTATTCCAGCCCAAGCCCAGTTTCACCAGAAAGTAGAAGCCCAACAAAGTCGCTGGCAGCCAGATAATGATATGTACAACCAGCGCATAGGCATGGGCGGTAACATTATTTACGCCTACTGTCGTGAGTACCAGCCCGACGAAAAACTCGAACACGCCAATTTGCCCCGGCGATGCGGGCACAAGTCCGGCCAGATTCACCGCACCCACGATCAGAAACATGACGCCCAGGCTGACGTTCAAATTGAAGGCGAAGGACACAATCCAGTAAAGGCACGATTGCACACTCCAACTGGCGAAGCTGGCAAACACGGCTCCGGCCAGGTCGAGTGGGCTGCGCAGCCCGTCCAGTCCGGTGATGATCTCTTCACCCAAATGCTCGACAACATCGTGCAGCCTGCCCGGTAAGACACGGCTGACTATTCGCACGAACTCGTCTGAACAGGTTGGGGCGGGCTGCCAGAACAAAGAACATGGCAATTGCCAGGAGAAATAACGGGGTGGCGATGCTGGTCATGGTCTGGATTTCAGGTGAGGAAATGTGCAGCAGGGATACCGACACAAGGATAAATACCAGCATTACCAACCCATCAAAGACCCGCTCCACAATAACGGTCACAGCCCCTTTGGCTGCCGGGACAGCATGAAAGCGCTGCAACAGTACAACACGCAAAACTTCGCCGGTTCGGAAGGGGTAGACATTGTTGCCCATATAGCCGATCAACACCAGCTTCACCAGACTGAAAAGCGGGATGGGTTTGATCGAACGCAGCAGAAACCCCCATCGCCACGCCAGCACGGTGACTGTAACCAGAAACACCAGCGGAGCCACCGCCAGCAAGCCTATATTTACTCCCCCGATGACGGCGAATACTTCTTCAGGTTTCAGGTTGCGGAAGGCAAGCACCAGAAATACGCTGCTGATGAGGATTCCCAGGCCAGCAGTCAGCCATTTGTTGACTTTCATAGAACTCCCGACTACGCCGTGATTTACGGTGTATGGTCAATTAGCAGTTGTCATTCTAGCAGGCTTCCAAATCGGGACAAATGGTTAGCTTGCCTTTATACACATCCTGAGTACACTATTTCTTAAATTTTCCTGGCAGGGAGCCTGAAAATGAGTGACCAATCCTCATCTCACGATGACCCCAATTGGCTGGATGAATTTGAAGACCTGGCAAATCAGCAGTTAGAGGATGGGTCGTCTTGCGAGCAAATTCACCCGATTGTGGAGCATTGGTTCGACGAACTCATGCAAAATGACACACTAGACTCCCGACCTTCGGTGATACAGGCGTTGGCCTGTCTGTCAACGGAAGTCCTCTACAATTCTCCTGATGAGATGATCGAGTCCCTGTTGCATACTATGGATGAGGACGAACTCCTCATCTGGATTGAGCATATTCTGCTGGTTGGACGTGCATTCGAATCCGCTCTTCGCAGCGGTGATCTTGACGATCTCTAAAGTCTGAGGGGGTAGGAAGCACGCCCCCTGTCATTTTCTAATCCAAATGGACTAATCCCACCACACAAAACCTTCCGGTAAGTTGTCCATGCCGACGCCTTTCGGCTGGTCGTCCAGAATGGGCGGTGGAAGCCGCTGAGGATTGCTGGATATGGACAAGAACTGTCGTCCGGTTCGGGGTGGCATGGCGGGAGACACATCGCGGTAATTGCGGAATTGACCCTGTATGGCGATAACCACCGCGCCCAATCCCAGGAAAAGCGCCAGCGCATTGACAATCCAGCCAATAAGTGGAAGCGAAGAAAGTACACCCAAGATGCCGACGCCGATAATCAGGCTGAGGAACAAGAGCTGCGTTGTGCTGGCATCGCCCAGAAAAGCCCGCACCAGGGCACGACCAACCCACAGACACACAATCACGCGGCTGACGAAAATCGCCATGAAGAAGAACAATAACCCCGCGCCAATGAGGATTCCAAGTGCGCTGCCACTAATAAGCCCTAATAAGGCGGCGTCGAGCTGGAGCAAGATAAGTACGGCCACAAGGGCGATGATTAGCAGTATCCCGATTACAATGACCGGAAAAGCCACAATAAATGTCAGCAGGCCAATGCCCAGACTGGGCATCGGGCGGGTTTGAATATTTCGGATGGGCGTTTGCAGGCTGCGTGGCAGAACAAACAATCCGATTAGCCCCACCAGCCCCAGGGTTGCGAACTCGCGCAATACCTGCGAGAGGTAAACGCTCAATCCTCGCTCTGCGCCCTGTTCTTCGGTGATGATCTGGGTGAGGTCGGGCTGGGCGACAACCTGAGTGAAGGTGGTATTGCCGTCAATCGTGCCATCAATGACGCCTACCGTCGGCCCGGAATACTGGAGATTGCCGGATACATGCCCATCCTGATCGATTACCAATCCGGGCGAGATTAAGGCGACATCCCATCCAAAAGGGAAGAGCAGGGTTTGGAGTTGAGAAATGCCGGTGGATTGTGGATCGCCGACTGTTGCCTCGATGTTGCCGCTCATCTGCCCGGAAACAGACAGCGCAGAACCCCAAAAGTTGACTTCTTTGCCCACGTTGCCCTCTAACACCAGTTGGTAGCCCACTGCCGCGATGCCACCGGGGATTGTCGCACCCTGGCTGAGGGTGGTACTCAGGCTGGCGCTGACGAGATCGCTATTTTCGTTCTCCAATTTGGCCGATGGAAGGACACGCAGGACACCCCCGGCAAAATGGAGATCGCCGCCAATTGACCCGTTGACATCAAGCTGCCCCGCCAGCAGGTAGACATCGCCATCCACTGTGCCGTTAATTTCGCTTTTTGTGGCTACGCCCATCAAATTGCCGTTGAGGTGTCCATTGATAATGAGCGTCCGGCACAGGGCAAAAAGGTTGCCGTCGACCTGCTCATTCGCCCCGATAACACACTGATCGCCCTGACGGATTTCCCGCGCTTCGCTTCTGCCAGTGAAGGTCAACAGCATCAGCACCAGCCCGATGCTTATCATGGTTCGTCGTACACGCATAACCCACTCCTTACCTGTTTTCATTGTACGGCGCGCCTA
Organism: uncultured Chloroflexia bacterium; assembly: GCA_963752305.1. Taxonomy (GTDB): domain Bacteria; phylum Chloroflexota; class Anaerolineae; order Aggregatilineales; family Phototrophicaceae; genus CFX2. The sequence goes on along the minus strand of CAVVXQ010000009.1, from coordinate 2,569,351 downwards.
AGCCTATTGCCAATTTTCTTATTCTCTGACACAATGTTTTAGTGACGCTACGTTCCAGAAAAAAAGCCCATCTCCATGTCCGATAGTGACAGTCATGAAGAAACCCGCTCACTCAAGCCCGTCTCAGGCGAACCTATGCCTGATCGGGGGCCGCGCCCAGTTACCAGCCTGTTGGCTCATCCCTGGCGTTTACTCCTGCAAATCGAGGCCGAGAACCGAACGACAGTCGGGCTTAATCTGAGTGAGCGGATTCTGATAGGTCGTTCTGATGAAGGGGAAAAAACCGACCTCGGCCTGGACTTAGCGCCTTACGGTGGCGAACAGCATGGGGTGTCGCGGCTCCATGCGGCCTTTTCATCCGAAAATGGCGCGGTTTATATTGAAGACCTGAACAGCACCAACGGCACACGAATCAACGGTTTTCAACTCACCCCTCACCGCACCTATCGTCTGCGGGATGGCGACGAACTGGAATTTGGCCGCGCCCGGATGACCATCCGTTTCGTCCGTTCAACCATCTAACCGTCTACAACTGCTCAATCGCAGCCCGTACAATTCCAGCACTACGCCCCAGGGCTTCCCGCTCCGTTTGGTTCAGATCGGGGAGTAGGGTGGCTATTATTCCTTGCCCACCCACCAGATGCGGCAGGGCTACTGTCACATCCGGGACACCGACAACTTCGCTCACAGGCGTACACACCGTCAGGATGGACTGCTGCTGTCCCAGTATCACATCGGTGATGCGTGCCAATGCGCTGCCAATCCCATAATAGGTCGCGCCTTTACCCTGGATGATGTGATAGGCTGCCCGCCGTACCTGCTGGTCAATGTCGGCGCGAACGGCATCATCGAGTGTGACGCCCCGCATCCGGCAAAATTCTTCCAGCGGGATGCCGCCCACCGATACTAACGACCAGGTGAGGACTTCCGAGTCGCCATGCTCACCGAGGACATACGCATGGATATGCTGCGAATCGACGCCCAGATGCCGCCCCAGCAGGGCACGAAAACGGGCGCTATCCAGTGTCGTGCCAGAACCGATGACCCGGCTGGATGGGACACCTTTCTCGGCGGCGAAGCGGGCGGTGAGATGGGTCATGACGTCTACCGGGTTGGTGGCTACCACCAGCACGGCTTCCGGCGCGTGTTCCAGAATGGAGGGTACAACTGCCCGGAATACTCCGGCGTTGCGTTCCAGTAGTTGCAGGCGTGTTTCTCCCGGCTGCTGGTTGACCCCCGCCGCGATGATGACGACCCGACAGCCATTGAGGTCGGGATAATCGCCCGCCGTGATTTCCAGGGGATTGGCGAAGGGCACGGCATGAAACAGGTCATCGGCTTCCGCCTGTGCCCGCGCCGTATTTTTGTCCACCAACACAATTTCCCGACCCACACCGCGCATGACCAATGCGTATGCCGCCGTAGCACCGACAAAGCCTGTACCAACCACGCCGATTTTCATGTTATGACTGGCCTCCGTTTTATAGTGGTCAAAATATGATGTTACCAGTGGGAGAAGTCCCGCCGTGTCTATTTCGCCGATCCATACTTTGCTCCGGTGTCCATTTTGATGGTGATGTCCCACACTTGCGAGACATCCGGCGCAAGGTTATAGTGATACCTTAGCATAGCCGTTATTACGAACCAATTTGAAGAGTTACCCGGCATGTATCGAAGTTTTACGGATCGTGTGTTCGGCGGTGTGTGCGGTGGGCTGGGGGCGATACTGCCTCTCAATGCCTGGGTATTCCGCGCCGCTTTTATCCTCCTGTCCATCATAACCCTGGGTGCATTTGCTGCCCTGTATCTGCTGCTGTGGTGGATGATACCGCAGGAGTCCCTGGTTGGGCGGAAGCGGAGCGGGGCAGGTTTGCTGCTGCTGGTCATCATCGTGACGATTATCACTTCGGTGGCCTGGGTGCTGAACGCCAACGGCAGCCTGACAAGCGCTTCCGGGCAGGGATTATTCTGGCCGGGGATGGTGCTGGTCTTGAGTTTTGTGTTTTTCCTCAAGCAGGTGAGGGGCTGATTGATGCGTGTAGCTCGGCGGACGAACTTGCTATGGGGACTGGTGTTTCTGGGCGCGGCGTTGATCTGGCTGCTGGCCGCCCTGGATGTGCTACCGCCAGCTATCGCGGATTTAGTGGGGCGGGCGTGGCCGGTACTACTGGTGCTGGTCGGTCTGTCGATCCTGCTGCGAGATCGCGTACCATTCGGGAGCGTAGTCGCGCTGGTGGTGTGTGTCGCGCTGGTGGCAGGGGTTACAGCATCGGCCTTCTCCACCCGTGCCACCCAATCGAGAGATGCTTACCAACAGCCGATTTCCCAACTGGTGGGCGAGAACGTCAACCTGCTGCATGTCCAGGTGGTGACGCTGGAGACGGATGTCGAGCTGGTGCGGTCACTTGATGCCCGCAGTATCACCGGACAATTCGCTGGCAGCACCGAGAGCGAACTGGTTGTTAATTATGCTGAAGGTGACGACAACACGGCTACGCTGACCGTGACCGAAACCCGTCCGAATCAATTCCCGATGCTGGAAGCCATCGGACGCGGGCGGCTGCACCTGGAACTGCCGTCCAACATCCCGGTGGATGTGAATGTGGATGGGCAGAGCGGCCTCGTCAGCCTGAACATGAGTGACATGGCGGTGGAACGGCTGAACCTGGACTGGCAGCAGGGCGACGCGCTGGTTACGCTGCCAGAATATGACCCGCAGGGTTCGCCGGATGATGCGGTGCTAGGGGCGCTGGTGGTGGCTGATGGCGACATCACCCTATTTGTTCCCCAGGCAGCCGCCGCCCGTTTTGAACTCAACCGGGGCAGCAGCGGCCTGAACCCGGTCTTTGACCCCCTGCTGTATAACTATCTGGTGGGGGACATTCTGGAATCCCGCAGTTATGATTCGGCAGCCATCAAAATGCATTACATTGTGACCGCGCCACGCGGCCTGATTACGGTGTCCAGCGCGGCCACCCCCTAGCGGTGATTAGACAAAACAGGCGATAAAAACGATAAAGACAATGGAGAAAAATTTCTCTACTTTCTCGTTTCCTCTGCGACAATCCGCTCAACACGTCAAAACATGTCCTCTTATCCGCACAAAATGCAGCAAATTCTGCAACTGCACAGGCGCGGATTGTGCAGAATAGGGTTGCCAACCGATTCTCGACTTTCTCAGTACCAATAGGTCTATTTGAGGGGCAAGTGATAGAAATGATGATAATGAGAACCAAGCGGTTTTTCTCAGATTTATCATTTCCCAACCTCCTCACAGGTCACAATCTAACCAACCGCCGCGAAGGGCATTACAAAGATAGTGTAGCACAAAAGTTCGTGTTTGTGGTACATAAATGTGTACACATTTGTTTCGATTTTGAGGGGAAAAATAGCGTTTTTGCTGTCAGCTACCCGTTTCCAGTTACCAGAAAAGACAAGACGAAAAGCATTAAACGAGGATACAGCCGACTTTTCAAACGGCCTCAAATCGGGTTGGAAGCGGCACTTTGTTCAATGTCAGATTTTTTGATGAGCATTTCATAAAATCTATAGCTAAAGTTATTTGCTTAACATTTATGATTAACTGTATATCGTAAATATCAGGCAGAGAGCTAGACCGCATATGGCAACGATTCTGGTGGTAGATGATGATAAAGCGATCCGTGATTTCCTTTCAGACACCCTTGAGTACGCGGGATATGGAGTCATTACGGCATCGGATGGTTTATCGGCAGTAGGATTGGCTGAAGAACATTTACCTGACCTCATCATTTCAGATGTGAATATGCCCTATCTGGATGGATTCCAGATGTTGGAAAGAATGCGAGAAGCATCTCAAACGAATACAGTTCCCGTTATCTTTTTGACAGCCCAAAACAACACCTCGGCGATGCGTCAGGGCATGTTGGGCGGGGCTGAAGATTATCTTGCCAAGCCATTTTCGCCTAATGATCTCCTCTCCTCGGTGAAAGTGCAGTTGAAAAAACGCGCGCTTTTGGAAGAAAAGCAGGAAACCACGCTGCGTATGTTACGAAAAAACATTACATATGCGCTCCCTCACGAACTGCGCACGCCACTTAGTCTGATTTCGGGGTATGCCCATCTGCTTGAGATGGATCAGGGTAAGCGGAGCCCTGAAGATGTGATGGAATCTGCCAGAATAATCGCATCTGCCAGCGCTCGACTGGAACGGCTGATCGAGAATTATCTGATTTATGCACAGGTGGAACTGATCTGTTCAGACCCGTCGGAACTGGAAGCAGCGCGGAATCATGTGGTCAAGAACTGTGCATCTGTTATCGCAGCATCCGCCAGCCACCAGGCGAAAAAATGGAAGCGGGCGGATGATCTTCAGCTTGATTTGTGTAACCTGGCTCTGCGTATTTCGGAAACTGATCTTTCCAAGATTATGCTTGAATTGGTCGATAATGCCTTCAAGTTCTCTACACCGGGTACTCCGGTCTTTGTCCAATCTATGGTTGAAGAGGACTGGCTGTATATTGTCATCCGCGACGAAGGTCATGGTATGACCGCCGAACAGATCGGGCTTTTGGGCGCGTATATGCAGTTCGGACGCGAGTTATATGAACAGCAGGGTCTTGGGCTGGGATTCACAGTTGCCAAACGGCTGATTGAGCTTCACGAGGGAGAGGTTAAAGTCGACTCAAAACCGGGTGAAGGAACAACCGTGACGATTCGCTTTTGCGCCTATTAGTCAATAGTCGGTAGCTGGTAGTCCAAAACGGACATTGGGTAAGCGAAAGCATCCTGGTAGGGTTATGGCTCAAGCAGAGCCTATGGACTACAGACTTGGGCAGTGAATTCGACGGAGAAATCGCTGTCAACCAATATGTCCAAGACAGTTTGTTGGGCGGACGGCGCGGCGCTATAGTTAATCACCTCTGTGGGTTGAAGCGAGTTCAATCATGTCTACAACTGAATCGACTACTCCCCGGCTGGCGGCACTGCGCTACCGGGATTTCCGCCTTGTCTGGATTGGTGAACTGATCTCCATCACCGGATCGCAAATGCAAATCGTCGCTATCAACTGGCACATCTATGAACTGCTGCGGAACGATACCTACAGCGTGTCGATCCTGGGTTTGAATATTGATCTGGGCGCGGCGGCGATGGGCTTGGGCGGCCTGGGACTGGTGCGAATCATCCCGATTTTACTGTTTGGGATGGTGGGCGGGGCGATGGCCGACACGGTAGACCGGCGCACGCTGATGATCTGGACGCGGGTGATCGCCACCGTTTTCGCCGGGATACTGGCGGCGATTACGCTGGCGAATCAGGATACGGTGCTGGCGATTTACCTGCTGACAGCAGCGGGGTCGGCCACTACGGCTTTCGATAACCCGGCGCGGCAGGCGATTGTGCCGAATCTCGTGCCGCGCGAAAACCTGACCAATGCGGTCAGCCTGATGACGCTGCTGTTCCAACTGGCGACCATCATTGGTCCGGCAGCGGCGGGTTTGCTGATCGGCCACTATAACATCGGCATCATTTACCTCATCAACGCGATCACCTTTTTGTTCGCAGTGATTACCACCTGGATGATTCATTACCGGGGCAAAACCGGCTCGTTGAGCAGCGGTATCAGCCGGAAGGCACTGATAGAAGGAATGCAGTTCACCTACCGCTCACGGATTATCTGGAGCACGATGCTGCTGGATTTCCTGGCGACCTTCTTCTCGTCGGCGCGGACGATGCTGCCGATTATCGCAGACAGCGTGTTAGGCGTGGGGGCGCTGGGTTATGGCCTGCTGTCGGCGGCGCAACCTGTCGGGGCGGTGATTGCCGGGGCGGTGATGGCGCTGCGTAAGGACATTTACCGCCAGGGTATGGTGCTGCTGGTCAGCGTCGTCATTTACGGCGTGGCGACAGCGATTTTCGGTCTATCCACCGGCTTCATCGTGGCTTTCATCATGCTGGCGCTGACGGGCGCGGGCGATACCGTCAGCACGGTGATACGCGGAACCATCCGGCAGATGATGACTCCTGATAATCTGCGGGGACGTATGACGGGCGTGAATATGATCTTCTTCATGGGCGGGCCACAGTTGGGCGAGTTGGAGGCGGGATTGGTAGCGGCAGCGTTGGGCGCGCCGTTTGCCATCATCAGCGGTGGTATCGCTACCGTGCTGCTGACCGGGTTGATCGCCTGGAAGTATCCCCGGTTGCGGAATTACACCAGCGAAACCGCAGCGGCGGACGCGGCAATCGCCAATCCGATCAGCGACTAGCCGAATAATCCCCGGCGCGGTGGAGAACCATGTGTGAGGGTGGTTAATCCGCCAGCAGGTGGGCTGTACAGTGGGCGCAGTTCCTTCAACAGCAGTTGCAAGTCCTTCTGAACAGCGTGATAGTTGACCATTTCTACGTAGGCGCTGTGACTCTTAAACAATGCCTTCGCATCCGGCTCGGCAATAGCGTCCCAACGCCATGAGGCGGGATAATAATAGTAATAGGTCATGTAGGCGGCGGCGGTAATCACGGACACACCACGCGCGTTAAAACCCCACAGGTCGAGGCCAACATGGGCAGCGGCCTCGGCAGTCAGCACCAGCGCCTCAACCGCACGCAACTGGCGATATAAACTGCCGCCATCCTCGCCCTCCACTATCAGGGGAAGGTATCCCTCCGGGCGAACATCGTGGGAGATGGTTTCCCGGTAAATATCCGCACCCGCCGCCAGCCGAGTCTCGTCTTCCAGCACCACTCCGGCGGCGACCTGTAAAAGTCCCCACCATAACCGTTGCAGATGGGTGAAGTCGGCGGTCTGAGACGCCAGGGTATCCAGCTGGTTTATGAACCCGGCAGCCCACAACTTGCCGTTATCGGAGGATAAGGCCGGATGATCGCTCACCATTTCGAAGGTCTGGGCGATGGTGACAAGCCGGGACAGGGTATCGAGTCGATCTTCACCCAGGGGTAATGCATCACTATCCGTCAGCACTGTCAGGGCGCGTTGGCCTGCCTCATGGTCATCGTTGAAGCGGCAGCGCAGACCATCCCATTGTGCGGCGGCGAGGGCGTCGGTTGGCTGTTCTCCGTCCAGCAGAGTCTCCCAGGCAAGCGACATGGGTTCACTCTGACGGTGGTCACGAGCAGCCTGAACATGATGGGGTAAAAAATAAAGGCCGAAATGCTGGAATGTCGTCATAAGGGTTTGTGTTTATAGGCATCAAAACGCGCTAAGTATACCTTATTTCCCGTTCCAGAAATGTATGGTAGGATGAATGTTATAAATTTCTTGTTTGACCCTGGTGGGAATTGTGAACGATCCGCACGAGAAATCATCTCCCCCGGCTGACCCCAAACCTGACGTGCCGGATACCCCGATGCGCTCGCCTATCCGTCCGACTCCGCCCAGCGACCCAGCAGCGGTTAAAGCCCCGTCTCTCAAAGCGGCTTTATCGGACTCCGTCACCTCACCGACAAATCCGCAAGCTGCGCTTGAAATTCTCCGGCGGAAGATGGAAGTTGTCGCCAATGAATTTTCGCAGGGCAAAATCAACCGGGCGCAGTTCAACGCCATTTATGGACGATACAGCGAACAACGCACGATTATCGAGCGATTGATCGAGCGCAACCCGGAAAATGATGCCTGGAAACACGCAGCGGCCTCCGGTCACACCTCATTCCTGCGTGACCACTTTGAAGCCCGCTTGCTCTATTATCTGGTGTACCAGCACGAAATGCCCAAGCCGTTGATTATGGGCGGCAGACAGCAGGCCGACATCGACATTGTGAGCCGGGTACTGAAAACCCTGTGGGGCATGAAAAATCGCCCGAAGGTTGGGCTGGCGCGCAAGAATATGGGCAACAGCCAATGGTTGATTCTGGCGGTGGGGGAGTACGCCGTTACGCTGGCGCTCTTTTTCCTGGAACCGTCGATGGCGCAGGCTAATCTGGTGCGCGATTTACACGCCGACTTCGAGCGTGCCAACCGCCGCGCGCTGGAAAAAGGAACCCGTACACTGGATCGGTTCGTGTTCCCGCAGCGGGCGCTGACCGAGAAGCAGTTTTAGACCATTCCACAGAAAAACAACCCTATATTTATTGGTTGGCTTTACAACAATGGCTGCGGACGGGGCAGGGCATCCATTTCCTTGACCGATGTGACGCAGATGACGCCGGAAAGGGTGAAAGCGATCACGCCAGCATTGTTCACCACCAATGCGCCGGGGGCAGCGTAGGCGGGCGGGAAGTCCGCGATGAGCTGCAATTGATCGGCTTTGTGCAGCAGATCAATGGCGTGGCGCTGGTGGGTTGGGGTGAGGTCGTCGCCCTCGTAGACCCGGATGACACCGGTTTCGGAATCGCTGGTGACGAGCAGTTTGCCATCTTTGGAGCAGGCCAGCCGCCCGATGAAATAATGCACGCTGGTGCTTTGCTTCACTTTACCCCCGGCATCGGTCAGCACAATATCCCGGCCTGAAGCGACGAAGATGGCCGCGCCGCCTTCCGAGATTGCCAAACCGGGTGCGTAGTCGGGGTCGGGTTTCAGTTTGAGGTCAAACGCGCCGACGCGGATGTGCTGCTGGTAAAGGTGCAGCTTGCCCTTTTCGTCCAGCGCGGCCAGGATGCCCAAAAACGGGTCAAAGGCCAGGCGCGCGAAAGTTGGATGTGCCTTTTACCTCCAGCGGAACTTCCTTGCCTTCGGTTTCCAGGGTCAGATCAATATCCCCACTGTAAAACAGGCGCATCCGGCCATCTTCGCTGGTATAGATGTTGGCCTGGGCGGTGCGGATGAAGGGCAGGTAGGCACCGTTAGGCGCGACCAGACTGGCGGCGAACTCCGCCCATTTGTCGCTGCCACGACCTACCGCCTGATGCTGATGTTCGCCCACCTGTATCCCGGTTTCCAGTTCAAAGTAGGTGGCGCGGTCACGCAGTGTCCAGGCGGCCAGCAGGGTTGGCTTGCCGGATAGAATGTCCAGCCGTTGGATAGCCTGATTGGTGAGATGTATGCGCCACGCCATGCGCGTTCCCCTAGACGATTGGGATATATTTGGGATAAGTTTAGTGTATCTGCCTTCGGGCGATGGCGCAAGCGAAAAACAATTAACGGTTGTATAAGCCTTTCAGATGAATTGTTGATCTAGGAACTGGCGAGCACTAAGGATTCGGCCACTTTGAGCATCTCGTCCAACGAAAGCAGAGGATGTTCGTCATCATCGACGGCCTGAACCATGTTTTGCATTCGGAAGAAAAATCCGTCTTCTTGCCAAAGCAGCATGTTCACTAACAGGGGTTTCTGCCCCTGGGTGATACTGGCCTGGACGCCAATGGGCGCTCCTTCAATCCAGATGCCTTTTTCCCCACGAACCGTAACATCGGTCACTTTGGCATCACCTACCGCGAAGGTCAGCAGCGAGTCGGGTGAGGTATCGGGGCTGGCCTCCTCCTGAATTTCCAGTAGATAGTTGACCGTATTTTGATACTCGTCGGTTCCAACTTCACTTTTCCAATAGCTGGCTGATGTATCGGTGCTGCCATTGGGCGAGAGGCTATATCCTTGCTGGCAGATAGCCAGGGAGGAAGGGCGGTGAACCGGGCGGCGGCTGGTATGGCACAATCGTGCCCATGCTGGTCGGTGGGGGTTCGCCATTCAAAACTTTCTGGGCAATGGTTTCATCGTTGGTAAAGACGAGATTGCCAATCTGTGCCAGGACTTCCTGGGCAAAAGCCCGAAGCGGCGGGATGGTTAAGGTGGCAACCGTCAGCATCAGCAGAACAGCGGCAGCGATTGTCAGGGGGCGCAGGGCGTTTCGTCGTTTCACAGGTGGCTCTCCTTTAGTTCGTGGGCGGGTGTTTTCCAGCAGTTGAGCTTTCAAGGTTTCCCGGATGGCGCTGTCGGCGCTGAAATCCGCGCTGACCAACTGGTGAGCCAGATTGAGCAGTCCATCATAGGGTTCATCAGTAGGGGGCACATTCTTACCCGCCAACAGACGGTTCACATCGGTCTGGAAACGATTTGCCCATTCTTGTTCGTTCACGGTTCTATCCTTCGCCGCTCAGGACAACTCGCAGTTGTCGAATAGCGCGGTACACAATAACGGCAACATTGCTCTCGCTCAGGCCAGTCAAATCCGCAATCTGGCGATTGTTCAAGCCCGCCCCGAATTTCAAGGCAATTAAATCTCGTTGGCGGTGTTCCAAACCGGATACAGCCTGGAGTAATAAAAGCTGTTCCTCATGATTTTCGGTGATTGTTTCCGGCGGTAACTCATTGCCTGCGTGTTCGTGCAGGATTTCCAGTGGCAGCCAATGACGGCGTTTTTGGGCGCGGAAATAATCACCCACTGCGTTGCGCGCGATAGCAAACAGCCACGCGCTGAAAGGGGCTTGTTCCGCACGATAGTCCAGTGAGCTTCAAAAACACGCGTTCAAAAATGAGCGCGGTGAGATCATCCGTCGCCCCGGCGTCACGCAGGCGATAACGCACATAGTTATAGACGCGCGGGAAATAGTAATCATATATGGGCGCAAAGGCGGCTGGATCGGTCAATGCCTGTTCGACCAATGCCCCTTCACCCACCAGAGTCGTTGCGGTACTGTCCATCGCGTCTCCTTGCGACTGTCTCTACAAGGTAAATACGCCTGTAGCAAAAGAGTATTACAAAATAGCGACTCTTCCGGCGAACGAACCACGCAAAATCGACACAAATGTGTACCAATTTGCGTTGATAATCGAATATACTGGTTCAGGGAGTCATGTGGTTTAGAAGGGTGCTGAGTGCGAGCCGGATACTAAACGCAATACCTTCCCTCATTTGCGGCAGTACCCCCCTCTTGGTGCAATAACCCCCCGTGTTTACTGCGGAAAATCGGGAAAATCGCGCAATAAGGATTTCCGGTTTTCCCCTGAAGTAACCGTTGGGGCTGGTCATAAGTTTGAGGGGGAAATCGTCAAAGCGGGCGCACGGCTGTGCGCCCCTTCAATCCGCTATAGACCCTTTTTGAACCCCCGGCCAGCTTTACTCGCGGGCGAAGGTCTGGAGGGTGTCCAGATAATATTCCGGCAGGCCGATGTCGTAACGTTTGCCGTCGATCATCAGGCCGAGGAAGCCATCTTCCTGCCGCAGACGATCCAGCGCCGATGTCAACTGGAACTCGCCGCGTTCGCGCACGTTGTTCTGGATGTGTTCTTCCAGATAGTCGAACACCTGCGGCTTGATGATGTACTGACCGAACACGGTCAGATACTCGCCTTCCGGCAGACCCTCAACCACCAGATTCTCGCGGGCGTATTCCATCGTCGGCTTCTCGGCAAACTCGGTGATGTTCATGATTTCACGGGTGTCTAGCCAGTCACCCGTCACTGTGCCGAAGTTGGATAGTTGATTCTCCGGGGTCTGCCGCAGGCCGATGACACTGGTTCCGTGCTGGTTGAAAGCATCCACTAACTGTTGGGCGCAGGAGCGTTCCCCGCCGGAATGGTAAATGTGGTCGCCGAGCATCAGCAGGAAGGGTTCATTGCCGATGCTTTCCCGCGCCGAATAGATGGCGTGCCCCAGCCCTTCCTGCGCCCCCTGGATGATGAACTTCACCTGACGGCCTATATCCAGCAACCGCCGGGAATATTCCTGAAAGTGACGCGGCAGCTTGTTGTAGTTTTCTATTGACACCTGCTCGTTGAAGAACCACTGGAATTCGTCCAAATCCTGCTCCTGGACGATGATAATCACTTCGTCCAATCCGGCGGCGAGGGCTTCTTCTACGATCAACAAAATAGCGGGTTTAGCGATGCCGTCGCGGTCAACAATCGGGAACAATTCCTTTTTGGTCGCCTTGCTGGCCGGGAACAAACGTGTCCCGAAACCAGCTGCCGGGATGAGCGCCTTGCGGACTTTCGCCCCGGTACTCAGCGTCAACTTGAGGCAGGGCATGTTCAGGTCGCGCTCAATGATTTCGATGACAGCCTGTTGGTCGGCCTCACTGCGGGCGATGAACTGGGCTGTGCCATCTCCCTGTGAACCAACACCCTTCCCACCCCAGATATGCGGCTTGAGGGGTTCGTAATTGAGTACCTGGTTGAGTATGGGTGCGGTCAGTTCTTCGGGGCAGGCCGGGGTGGCATAGCGATTGAAGAAGGTTTGTGCCTCCATCATCAATTGTCCCAGGCGCTCCGCATCCGACTCTTGCAGGGCTTCCGTCGCCTGTTGGACAATACGTTTGTTGATCGGCCCCAGCAGGTCTTGCACACCACTTTCAACCTCATTGTCGGCAAAGGGGTAAGCACGGTTCAAGCGTGACAGAATTTCTTTGGTATCCTTCTGTGCCAGCAAGTCCACGATCACAAAATACAGGTCGCCTTTGACCCGCAGCTCAGTCGTGTCGATGCGATCTCCATCAAAGGTCATCAGTACGGGACGGCTGCCGAAGGCGCATCCCTGGTCGAGCCGCCCACAGCGCGATGGGGTGACGATCTCGCCCTGGTAGGCCATCTCCATCTCGCCGCGCACCGTCATCTTCAGATCGTATATGCGGTTGAACGCCCGCGCCGTCAGCACACAAATGGCGGCGCTGGATGACAAGCCCTTTTTCACAGGCATATCGGTCATGTAGTTGTGGAAGGTCAGGCCGCGCACATGATAATGGGTCAAAATCTGGTAGGCGACCCCGGCAATGTAGCTCCAGAAACCGCCGCGCTCGGCTTCTTCCAGAAGGGCTTTGGACTCCATTGGGATTTCATAGGGGCCATGTGTGACCCCATCGGGCGTGGTCGAACTCAAGACCAGGGCGTTGGGATGCGGCCCGACCTCCGCGTAGATGCCCTGATTTGTGCCGGTAATGAGGGCATATCCCTTTTCAATATCTGCATTGATTCGGCGGTAGCCGCCCGCCCAATCCGAGTGTTCTCCGAACAGGCAAATACGTCCGGGGACAAAAATCTTCAAGGCTGTCTCTCCTGAGTGTGTCTATTTGGTAGTCTGATTGTAGTTCAGGTTAAGATTTCCGAACGTCAAGTTTCCAATTTGGTGCGTCACGGAAGCAAAGATATGATAACCTTAACTTACATCTCGCCCGTTATACGACAAAACCCTTGCATACGCCTACGAAAGGCCGTGTTATGAAATCATTTTTTAACCCTGCAACGACCTTGATGGGACGCCTCAAGTATCCCCAAAAGTTTATGCTGGTGGTGATATTGCTGCTCATACCACTGGTGCTGGTGATGTCACAGTTTCTGGCGAAGGTTAATGAGGACATTGATTTTTCGTCCAGAGAGCAGCTTGGCCTGGAATACAGCGACCCGCTGGTACAGTTCTTGCAGCACGTCCAGGAACATGCAGCTCTGAGCCATGCGGTTCTCAAAGGGGATGACTCCTTTCAGGATGATCTGAGCGCCAAGCAGGACGACATTAATGCTGATGTACAGATTATGGATCGAATCAACAGCCGATTGGACGGTGTTTTGAACACTGGGGATCGGTGGCAGACGATCAAATCGGAATGGAACGACCTGCGGGACACAACCCTGACTCTCAGCCTGGATGACAATGATACCGCCCATACGGAACTGATGCGGAATGTGCTGTCTCTACTGACGCTGGCGGGCAACTCGTCCAACCTGATACTCGACCCGGAAATTGATACCCACTATCTAATGGATACGGTTATTGGCAAGATTCCGCAGGAAGCCGATTTCCTGAGCCAGATCAGGACTTATGGGATCGGGGTCGCCATCACGGGAAGTATCAACAGCACAGATCGAACACGCCTGCGGCTGCTGTCCGGTTTGGCACAGACAACCCTTGAAGAAACGGTCAGCGGGCTAGGCTATTCATTTGAGGCCAACCCTCGCCTTCAAGGGGCGCTGCAATCGGAAATTGACCAGGCTTTGCAAATTTACGACGATTATGAAACATCTTTGAACCGAGATGTTGTCAACAAGGGCGCTGTCAGCAGTGTCCTGGTGCAGGCAGGTGTACTGAGCATATCGCCGGAAGATTTCTACACATTGGCTTCTCAACCCATCGACGAGATATATCGTTTCTACGACGCAGTTTCACCCAATCTGAATACGCTGCTACAGGAACGGATTGATGGCTTCGTGGCGCGTCGCGGCATCGTATTGATTGTCGCGCTGGTGGCTATCGCGGCGACAATTTATTTGTTTGTGGGCTTCTACCTGGCGGTGGTTAAGGTTATCGAGAGCCTCGATCAGGCGTCGCAGCGGATGGTGAAGGGGGATACGAGCGGTGCTGTGCAGCTTGAGAGCAAGGACGAGCTGGCGCAGGTGGCGATTTCGTTTAACAGTATCGCCTCCGAACTCATGGCCGCGCGCGATCAGGCGCTGGAAGCCAACCGCGCCAAGAGCACGTTCCTCGCCAATATGAGTCACGAACTGCGCACGCCGTTGAACGCGATCATCGGCTACAGTGAACTCATTGAAGAGGAATTGGAAGATGAAGGTCTGGACTCCTATATCCCTGACCTGCACAAAATCCAGACGGCAGCCTCCCATCTGCTGTCGCTCATCAATGACATCCTTGATCTATCCAAGATCGAGGCAGGCAAGATGGATTTGTTCCTGGAAATTGTTGATGTCCCCAAGACCATCGAAGATGTGATTACGACGGTGACACCGATGATCCAGAAGAATGGCAATACTCTGGAAGTGAACTGCCCACCGGATGCGGGCACTATGTATACCGACCTGACCAAGCTGCGACAGGTATTGTTTAATCTGTTGAGTAATTCGAGCAAATTCACTGAAAAAGGGGTCGTCAAGCTGGACGTGAGCCGAAGTCCCATTAACGGCACAGATTGGATGACCTTCGTGGTTAAAGACTCCGGCATTGGCATGACTCCAGAGCAGTTGGAGCGCCTGTTCCAGGATTTTTCTCAGGCAGATGCATCGACAACCCGCAAGTATGGTGGGACAGGTCTGGGGTTAGCGATCAGCCAGCGTTTCGCCCAGATGATGGGCGGCGACATCACTGTCACCAGCGAAGCGGGTAAAGGCTCTACCTTTACGGTGAAGGTGCTGGCGAATGTCAAGAAGCCGGATGAACTGAAACCCGTTCCTGCCACACCTGAGGTTCAGGTTCCGCCATTACCGGCGGGGGCAAGTACGGTGCTGGTGATAGATGATGACATTGCCGTGCGCGACCTGGTGACACGCTTCCTGAGCAAAGAGGGATTCAACGTCAAAACGGCGGCCAGTGGCGAAGAAGGGCTGAAGATCGCGCGGAACCTCAAGCCTGACGTGATTACGCTGGATGTGATGATGCCAGGAATGGACGGATGGGCGGTGCTGAGTTCACTCAAGTCCGACACGGAATTGAGCGATATACCCGTCGTGATGCTGACCATCGTGAGTGAGCAGAACATGGGTTACGCCCTGGGCGCATCCGATTATCTGACCAAGCCGATTGACCGGGACAAACTGGTCAGCGTGTTGAAGAAATATGAGTGCCAACAGCCGTTCTGCAAAATCCTGGTAGTGGACGATGAACCGGCCATCCGGGAGATTGTCCAACGCACACTGGAAAAAGAGGGCTGGGAAATATCCCAGGCTGCCGATGGACAGGAAGCGCTCAAACAGATCACCCAGAATACACCGGAGATCATCCTGCTCGACCTGATGATGCCCAATATGGACGGTTTCGAGTTCCTGACTGAACTACGCAAGACAGAGAGCGGGCGAGACATCCCGGTCATCGTCATTACTGCGATGGATTTGACCGAAGGCGACCAGCAGCGCCTGAATGGGCACGTCCAGCAGATTTTGCAGAAGGGCGCATACCAGCAGGAAGACCTGCTCATCGAGGTACGCACTCTGGTTCAAACGCTGGTGGGGCAGAAGGAACATCAAGAAGCAAACCCTCACCGGGCGAAAAGGCTTAATTCAACCGTTTAACGTATGCGACGAGGGGCAAGACATGTCTTGCCCCTACGAAAACAACCCCCGTATCATTTTTCATCCCCATACAATTTAGGGTGACGCCTGCGGCTGACGCGGCAGGTAGAGTACCTGTTCCACGTAAATTTCATCGGCATTACCCAGACAGTTGCCAGCGGCGAGTTCCTCAACCGTGCTGCCCGTTTGCTCGGCCAACAGGCTCAGGCTGTCTCCCGGTTCGACGGTGTAGAGTGTCCAATCGGATGGTGTGGTTGGACAGTCCGGGTTGACGACAGGGGCGGCTGGTGGGTTCGGGTTGGTGTTATTGACTGGCGGTAGTGTCGAAACGAGGGGTGAGGACGCGGGTGGCGTGGGGGTGGTTGGCTGGCGGGCGGTGAGGTTGCAGCCCATAGCCAGCAGCAAAATTATGAGCAATTTAAAAGCCAATCGCATAAGTCTGTTCCTCTCCCTACGGCAAAATCCCCCGCTACGATTATAGTGCCGTTTCGCTGGGGTTTCATCTCCCCCAGAATTTCATATCCACATTCCGTACAGATTCGTCTTCAGCCTTTGGTAGGAGTTGAAATCAGCAGCATGGGTGACGATTACCTTCCTGTTCCGAAGTATCGTATGGCCTATAGGTTGAATGTTCATATTTCTACAGTGGAGAACAAAAATGGATATAACACCAGAGATTTTTCTGTCAGTTGCGGATGCCGCAGTTGACTTACTCAAGGGACACCTTCAGGGTGACTTATTCCTACCCGGAGACGGTGGATACGATCAGGCGCGGGCAGCCTGGAATTTGTCGGTGGAACAGTTCCCGGCGGTGATTGTGGTAGCGAAGCGGACATCAGATGTTGTCGAAGCCATTCACTTTGCCCGTGAGAATAACCTGGGGATTGCGATCCAATCAACCGGGCATGGGGTTTACCGTGCGGCGGACGATGCGCTGCTCATCATCACTTCGGAGATGAATTTTGTCGAGGTGGATGCTGAACAGCAAACCGCATGGATTGAAGCGGGTGCGCTGTGGTCGGACGTTTTGGGCAAGGCACAGGCCGTCGGACTCGCGCCGCTGTTGGGTTCGTCGCCGAATGTCGGGGTTGTGGGTTATACGCTGGGCGGAGGGATGGGTTGGTTGGCGCGGAAATACGGCCTTTCGCTGGACAGCGTGCGCTACTTTGAACTGGTGACGGCTGATGGTCGATTGGTGCGCGCCAGCCAGAACGAGAACAGCGATCTGTTCTGGGGACTGCGCGGCGGCGGTGGGAACTTCGGCGTGATTACCGGGCTGGAGATTCAGCTTTACCCGGTCACAACGGTTTACGCAGGTAATCTGGTTTACCCGGTGGAAGCTGCCAAAGCGGTACTCACCCATTACCGTGAGTGGATAAAGAGTGCCCCAGAAGAATTGACCACATCGGTTGTATTAATGAACTTCCCGCCTATGCCTGAATTACCGCCATTCCTGAGTGGTAAATCGGTGGTGATGATACGCGGCTGCTACGTCGGCGCGGTTGAAGATGGCGAAGCGATGTTCCAACGGGATTGGCTGGACTGGATGCCGCCGATTGCCAATATGTTCCACGCAATGCCGTTCACTGAAGCTGGAACGATCAGCAGCGATCCCGAAGACCCAAGTGCCGGTGCGATTAGTGGTGCATGGCTACGGGAACTTAGCGACGAGACAATTGATACTTTGATTTAGTATGGGGTGTCGAACAATGGATCGTCGCCGCTGATGATGACAGAGGTTCGGCATGGTGGCGGTGCAATCAGCAAGGTGAACCCGGATACAAATGCATTTGGAAACCGGGATGCTTCCCTGCTGCTATTCGTTTTCGGCGCTGCCTTTACACCAGAAATGAAAGCAGTACACCGAGCAGTATATCAGCACTTTCAAACAAGAGTTGCAACCGTCGATGACGGGCGGTGTGTACATGAACTTTCTGGAAGGTCATGAAGCCCGCCAGCGCACGAAAGACGGTTATTCGCCGGACTCTTTCCGCCGCCTGATGGCGCTGAAGGCGAAGTATGACCCGGATAACCGCTTCTGCTACAGCTTCGACATTCCTCCCGTCAAGGATGTGGTTGGGGAAGCATAAAGGCAATCGTGACTTCGGGGGTAGCTGATTAGTTACCCCCGAAATGTGCGAATCCATTTCTAAATACCATCCATTATCTTCTGGCATTGAGGATACAGTGATGAAAGGGCAAATCATGAGTCAGATACATGTCGAGGTTTCGCAAGTTATCAATGCACGAGCAGAGGCAGTTTATGGTGTGATCTCAGATTACAAGGTTGGTCATGCAGCTATTCTGCCTAAACCGTATTTTGTCTCGCTGGATGTTGAGGAGGGCGGACAGGGCGCAGGAACCGTTGTTCGCGCGGAGATGAAGGTCATGGGCGTGGAACAGCAGCTACACATGACGGTCAGCGAACCTGAACCGGGGCGAGTGATGGTCGAAACCGACAGCGAGGCGGGTATTGTCACGAGTTTTACCGTAGACCCGGTGGGTAACGGCGAACAATCCCGGATTACGATTGTGACCGACAGCAAAGCCAGTCCGGGATTCAAGGGATTTATGGAGCAATTGATGAATCCGCCAGTCACCCGCTATATCTACCGGAAGGAACTGCGGCAACTGGCTGAATACCTGCACAGTCCGAAGGTAGTGAGTGTTCCCGCCCGCTAAATCTTCGCTACAGATTACTAACTCACCGCCCGGAAAGTGAACAGGCTGTCCGGGCGGTATGATTCCAGATGGGCAAGCCGACGATAGTCAAGCTGCTTCGTGATCCTCCAAAGCTAGTTCACCTCGAATGTGCCCAGTGTCAGGCTATTGTCCTGTACGCTGCCGCCCGAAGGTGTGATGGTCAGTCGCGCGCCATCGCTCAAGCGATAGAGGCCGATCTGTATGGTGTATTCGCCTGGGGAAAGTGGCTGATCGAAGGGGATGGCATGTAGATCGGCGATGGTTACACCCGTTCGCCACTGGCTGGTGGGATAGCGGTTGTCCACCGGGGCGGAATCCTGGCCGCCAACCTGGTTGCCATCGGCATCGAGTACATGCACAAACACCTGATAATCTTCGCCGAGTAAAGTATCGGTTTGCCAGTATAACGTCAGGTTGAGCACCCCATCCTTGTTTTCGATATGATAAGCCTCTAACACAATCTGCGCGGCTGTATCATTGGAGAAGTGAACATTGACCCCGGTGGCATCCGATGGGATGGCTGCCGAGTCCGGGCGATTGAGGACAACTGGCAAGATAACCGGGGTGGTGGTGACGGTATTGTCGTAGCGCGGCTGGATGTATAGGAGCGCCGGGGTCAGTTCGGGAATGTCCGGGGGTAAAGCCACATCAATGGATGGGCGAACTAACCAGCCATCCACGAAGTAAGCAGGTACATCCTGTTCGGCATATTTGATGGTACTGTCCGGGCTGATGATCTGGATGCGCCAAGTTTGCATCGGATAAACCTTATTTGGGCGAATGTCCCCGAAGGTGGCGGAAATGGTTATGGTGTGTTCATCCGTGCGCGTGACCTGCGGCTGCGAGACATATATCGAACCTGTGTCGGCAATCGTCAGCGGCGACACCAGGGCTGGTAGGGGGATGTCCCCGTATTTGGCACGCCAATTTGCCTGATTGACTCCCGCGCCAAAGTGTTCGGCCTGCTGCATAGCATCCTGAGCATCTGCCGTCCGTCCTTCACGGGAGGCGATTTCGGACTTCAACAGGTAATACATGTGGGCGGCGGTATTGTTTTCCCATCGGTCAGGATGCAAGTGAATATTGGCGGCGATCTGACCGGAATCTGTGGCGGGTTGCAAAAGTGCCAGCGCTCCGTCAACATCGCCCATTGCCAGCGACACTCCAGCAGCCGCAACCAGATCATCCGGGCTGCGTTCAGCATTGAGCATAGTTTCCAACCACTCCCGCGCTTTCGCCCATTCACCTACACCCATGATGAGGGCAACCCGCTTGCGCAGGTCATCCGCTCGGCCTAGATTTGCCAGCCGATCCCAGGTTATCGAATCGGTTTCGGTCACAGCGAAAATCTGCAACAATTGTTCGTGGGTCAGGCGATAAAAGAAGGTATCCGTCAGGAGGCGACGCGCGGCCAAAACACGGGTCGCAGGCTGCTGACTGGACAGCGACTCGGTGAGTGGCGCGATAGTGTCTGAGGCTGGGTCTACGGATTGCAGGGTGGTCGCCAGCGCATCGGCATACAGGGGTTCATCGGGATAATGTTCATGTAAAGTGCGCCACAAGGGAAGTGCTTCGTCATCGCTTCCCATCAGGGTATCGGTGAAGGCCAACCCCAAGCGAACCCGGTCATTTTGGGGGTCGTCGGCCAGTAAGTGCTGCCACTGGTCGGCGATGGGCTGCCATCGCTCCGCGTCACCGGGTACGATCAGATTAAAACCGTCCCGTCCCCAACGCGGCTGCTCGATGTCGCCATACAGGTCATTCATTTGGGCATAGAGGGCGTCAATTGCATCAGGTTGAATATTGGACTTGATTTCAAACACCGTGTAGCCCGGAGGCGTGTCCAGCAAGGTGAAACGATCTGGTTGCAAAACCATCTGCGGCAGGCGGGTCGTGTCGGCCAACGTGATAATGTGGGTCGCCCCCCACTGTTTCAGAAAGTCGAGATCGGCAGTATCCAGCCAGGGCGCATAAGGCGGTGACTCGGTGAAAAATCGCTCATTGCCCGACGAAGCCAGGTTACGTCCTGCACGTCCGCCGGTAATCAGGGTACTGGGTAAATCCTCGATGACCACGTTGGCGACATCATAGGGTGTCACCAGTACGGTAATGTCGTCCGGTGGAAGGTGTTGTTGCAGGCTGGCAGAGAGGGCTTCCTGGGCAGGGGTCAACCGTCGCAACGCCTGCATGTCGTTGTAGGCGGTCAGTTGGTCGCGGGCGCTGGCGGTGATGGGGAACGGTTCAAAAAGCAGCGCACCCATCATCAGAATGATGGCAGCGGCGGCCAGCCAATTCAATGCCCCAGCGTATAAAGTGATCTTCGTTTCCGATGGCTGGCGCAGACGTTTCGACAGAAATTGCAGAATCGCGTTCAGTGTGAAGCCATAGATCAGGGCAACCGGAATCAGGAACATGGTCGTCAGGACACCGAGGCTGGAGATGAAGTTATTAAAGAGTTCGGTCAGTCCAGGGGTGAAGAACAAAATCATTGCCAGGAGTGTGGTTGCAAACAGATAACGTGCAGCCAGATTCCGCCGCCACCACCAGCCAGCGATCAAGCCCAGAATCACCGCCAGGGTAATCGCTGGATTGTAAAATACATTGGCCGGGTCGCGGATGTAGGTTGTGCCTAAAACTGGAAAATCCCGCAGCACCAGGAACAATCCAGTTGTTGTTGCCTGTGGATTATCCAGGGTGTCCTGTTTTACGAGGCTGGACACAGTAGATAATCCTGCCCGGTTCAACCGTTGAACGAACGGCAGCGCCAGCATCAAGACGAGCACTAATGCAAGAGGTAGGAGTTTGCGAAGATTCGCGCGTGATGGTTTTGCCAGCCATGTCGCCGCCACCGTTGCTCCCACAGCCAGTACAAAAATGGTGATCTGAATGGGGTGCATGGTCGCCAGCGCCAGTCCTGCCAATATTGTAATCACCAGATCGCGCCGCCGAAATGTACGCAGATACGAGAGGGTGGTCAAAAGGGTCAGCGGCAGCATGAAGGTCAGGGATGCCTGTCGCAGGACATTCACCTGAAACAGGTTGAATCGTCCGAAGGCGGTGTAGGTGGGGTTGTAAACGATGTTATCCAACGTGAGCAGACCCACCAGCACCAACCCGGCGGCGCTCCATGCCCCGGCGCTTTCCGACCCACTGATCTCGTAGGCCAGGGCGAAGGTAATGAGCGGCACCGTCCAGATGAACAAGGTCGCCAGATCGTACCAGATCAGTTGTGCGGCAGTAACACCACTTGCCCAGACCCAGGCGGCCTGATTGTAACTGAAGCCGTCGGTATCCATGCGCGAGTCGCCGTTGAGTACACCTATCTGACGGGCACGCATGGGCAGGTCATTGGGGTGAACGCCCGGATGATACACCAGCCAATCCACTATCGAGATAAAAATCGGTTGATCTTCAAAACCATAGAATCGATAGCGGCTTTCGTAGCTCACGCCCATCGCAACGACGCAGGATAGCGCCACCATAATATATAACGGGATTGCGCGGCGGGTGAATCGCCAGGGGGTCTCCGGCGCAGGGGTGTTTGTCGGCAGAACGACCAGCACCAGCATGGTCAGATGCAAGACGATGAGGTATACAGGCACAGGGAGGGAAAAGAGGCGGGCAACTGCACCCAGACTGATGGTCAATCCCAATCCACAGGCCAGTATCCAGGCAAACCGGGAGATCGGGTGGGGATGCCGGTGCTTGCCGAATAGTCGCGCCAATAGATAACCTGGTAGAATCAGTTGCAGAAAAACAGCCACCACCAACCCGGCAAATGTGCCGTTGAGAACGGGTATTCTCATGAAGTTGACGGCAAGTGACAGAATCGCCAAGCCGATCAGCAACCGATTGGTTTTCAAAGACTGAAGAAGCGAGTAAATCATGTATTCCCTGTAGTGTACCGAGTAGAGATGCCTAGTCTAACAAATCGCATGGCATTTGCGGGAGACTGAAAAAAATCACAGAGTCAAGGATGGGTTTATAAACGTTAATGAGGGCCTGTTCTTCGGTTTCCCAGTTTAAATCGGCACGAGCGCGCATGGCGTTCGCTTTAAAGCGCATGTAGTTGTCCGGTTGCAGCACAGTCTGGATGGCTTCCGCAATTGCTTTGGGGTCGGTTGGGTCACAGATGATGCCCATATCATACTGCTCGACATACCTCACCACTTCAGGGATTGGGCTGGTAACAATAGGCAACCCGGCAGCCACTGCCTCAAAGAATTTATTGGGCAGCGACAGATGATAGTTCAGCCGTTCGGAGGTAATCAACATTACGGCCGCATCTGCCCCGGCCAGGGTCGTCGGAATATTATAAGGATTCACTGGATAGACGGTAATGAGGCGATCCGCCACACCTGAATTCTGTGCCTGTTCAACGAGTGCGCTGCGAAGTCTACCGTCCCCGATGAGCGCAATCGTCATATGTTCGGGTAAATATCGGAGCGCGGCGACCAGTTCCGGCAGATGGCGTCCACCGGATACAACACCACTGTGGGCGGCAATCTGCTGTCCTTGTTTTCTGGAAATAGAGATGGCTTCTTGCAGATGTCGCAAGTCTACGGTGTTACGGACAACCACCGGAGTAGGAATATTGAGGGTCTGTGACAGGCGTTCGGCCACCCCTTCGCCAACCGTAATGACGGCAGCCGCCCGACGCGCCAGAATTTTCTCCAACGGGCGCAACGCCCAGATGACATATTTGAGGGGATAATTAAACAGTCCGGTTGGGAAACGATCAAAAAACAATTCGTGGGAGTCGTAGACTACAGGCCGCCGCCAAATCCCAGCCAGGGCAATCATCATCAATCCCACAAAATCGTTGGCGTGATAGACGCGCGCTTGTGTTTTGCGTAACTGATAAGCTGCCGCCGGAAGTGCTATGAGCAGGTTGATGAGCTTGCCAAACGTGCCGGATAGATGCCGCCTGAAGAAGCTCGGTTTTACCCGAATAATGGTGAAGCCGAAGACGGTTTCGACCTGGGGCAAGCTGCTTCTGGTCAGGGCGATACCGACAACGGTAACGTTCCAGCCGTGCGCGGACAAACTGCCCGCTTCCCGCAAAACACGGCCATCGGACGCAACATCATTGTGGACAAACATACAAATATCGACGGGCAAGTGGGGCAATGTGCAAACTCTCGATTTTAGTCCAGGAGATGGGCAATATCCGCCACGCTGCGGTTGACCTGTTCTTTCAGGTCGGGTAGTTTGCTGGTCAAACTGGCCGAGTAAGAATCGCGGTGAAGCACCAAATCCTGAAACAGAGTTTGCAAATCCGTCAATGAAACGCGATCTGCCCAGGTCGAGTATCGCCCCAGGTCGAATAATCCCAACAGCCCATCATATTTATGATTCCAGCCAACAGACAGCGCGGGCACCCCGGACGATAGGGCGGCTACCAGTGAGTGATAACGCGATCCTACAAATACGCGCGACTGAGCGATAATGGTTTTCAGGTCTTCGGGCGGCAAATCTTCTTTGACCATTTGCACCTGTCCACGATTCTTTAGCTGATTGTACAAGTGCTCGGTCAATTCGTAATCGTTGTCCGCCGGGGCATAGGGTGTATAAACATGCGGGATCAACAGGACGCGATGATTTTCATCCAGCAGCCATTGAATAAAGTCCAGCATCAGCGCTTCATAGCGGGGTTCAAGCTGCCGACGCTTCTCCTGGCTAATGACCTTCCGGCTAACCGTCACGCCGATAAATGGTTCGGTCAAAAAGGTTTTGATCTCCGGGGCGCAGGGAATGTCATTTAAAGGCGTACTTGGCAGGGTTAATGCCACATCGGGATACAACTGTGCCTTGTCTCCCAGACCAATCGACCTGAGATAATCCATTGACCCCGGTTCTCTGGCATAGAGCAGGTTGGCAGAGCGCAAGGCGATCTGTGCTGCCAGCCGAGTACTGGTATTTTCAAATGGTCCATAGGTCTGCGTGAAGGCGACGGTTGGCGCACCAAACAGGTGGGGGAAAATCAATGGACTGGCTGAATAAGCATTGTTCACCCATTTCAGCGCGCCGGAGAACTTCACACCATGCATGTCGATCACCAGGTCGCTGCCCCGGTACTGTGTCAGTAATCGCCACAATTGTAATGGTCGGGGACGGGGCACGAGATCAACCTGATAACGACCCTGCCAGCGTTGGTCATTGGCGATATTGGTGCTAATCAAGACAATTTTCAGCGGGGAAGTGCTGTGAGCGCGCAGTAATGTGACCAAACTGGCAAGTAGTGCTGGGCCACCTTTATTTCCGCCTAAACTCAGACCAACAATATGAACCGTTTTCATCTTATGAACATCGTTTCGCTACGGTAGCAGATTAATATACAGGTCAACATGATGTTTTTGAACAATAATACGAACGTCGGCATTCAGATTGTTCAACACAGCACGGATTTGAGATTCCGATACGTGGTTCACCTTCGCGGCTAGCGACCAGTCGAGTATACCCTGTGCATAGCCAGGAACAAGCGGCAGCATATTTTTCCGGCGCAGTAGGCTGCCGACCAGCATCATGATGACCGCAATGACCTGCATGATGACCAGTCGTAACCGGAGTGGTAAGTGGGTTTGATGAAAGAAGCGGCCAATGCGTTCCTTGAGTTTGATGGCTGGATCATAACACCAGGCATATAACGATCCGTCGCTGGTTCGGGCGCGCAGGAGTTCCCGCAAACTAGTGTCAAAATCTGATACATACGGCAGTGCTCCGTCACACCATACGAAATCGCATTTGCCGGTTTGAATTGGCAGCGTCACCATGTTTCCCTGGATAATGTGGACATTCGGTAGGTGTCGAGTGGCCTGGAAAGCTCGTTCGACAGCGGGTGTGATGTCCAGGGCGACGACTGTCTGACAGTGTTCTGCCAGCAGTCCGTCAATGCGCCCGACGCCGCAGCCCGCATCCAGAAAGACTCTAGAATGGAGTTCATCCATACTAGTCAGATGGGATTTGGCACGAAAGTCTGCCAGTTCCTCTTGAACCGTTAATCCATACAGCCGCGCCTCATCTTCCGGCGTGTTCGACAGTACCTCTTTGAAGTAGCCAGCATATGCTGTACCCGTGTCTAAATCGACA
This sequence comes from uncultured Chloroflexia bacterium, assembly GCA_963752305.1. Taxonomy (GTDB): domain Bacteria; phylum Chloroflexota; class Anaerolineae; order Aggregatilineales; family Phototrophicaceae; genus CFX2. The sequence goes on along the minus strand of CAVVXQ010000009.1, from coordinate 2,543,679 downwards.
TCTTGTCCGTCTGTTTGGAACAAGCGTGGAACCCCCCTGATGATCGGGTACGTACTCGAACATGATGGACAGGTGAGTGAGCCAGTCATTATTTGGTCGCCATCCTGCTGTGTCGGTGTTTCCAGGGTTAATTCATGTTTGCACACCGAGCAGGCGATATAAGATAGGGCTTCTAAGCGCATGTCATTAACCTTGTCGTTTGGGGAATAATCGTCCGGCCTTGAGCGGAAGATAGGCGATGTACTCGACCCGTCGATACAGACGGCGACAAACGAACCAGAAGTATCCATAGCCGCGCCATGTGAAAAACCGGAAAATCCTGGGGTTGATGTAATTTCGCCGCCATATCCGTCTGCTCGGCAGGCCACTAGCCGGATTAGGCAGGACATAAGTAGGTGCGAACTCACCATGCGCGCGCATCTGATTAGCGATTTTCTGGGCACTGATGCCCAACGCCAGATCGCGGCTTTGCGAGTCAATCACATCCTTTTCAGTCGCGGGCTGTAAATCCAGGCGACCTGAGTCAATCAGGGTTTGAAAGACCGGGGTGAATTTGGGGTTACGCACCACAATAATACTCGTGCCCACACTCTCGTTTTTGAAGGCATCCAACCAGGCATCACCGACCACGATGTCGGCCAGATAGTTGAGGTGTTCTACACACAGCAGGCAGCGTTGGCTGTTATAAGTGCGGGAGAAGGCGATCCAATAAGGCACAGCGTGTTTGTCCCTAAAAAAGTTCGGACGGCGCTTGAAAGCGTGTTTTTGCTCCCCTGTATCCAACACTAACGCACCGAATTTGTCGCCTCCCCGGTAAGTCGCGTCCTGCAAGTCTTCAAACCGGATTCCCTGTGAACGTCCGAAATGTCGCAGCGAATGGCGAGTAAACATCCAGCCGCAGATCAAGCCGATGGTCAGGGCGATTTGCCCAACCATTTGATCGCCGTAGAGTGACATCCATTTGTGAATAGAGGTTAATTGACAGGGGATAGCAATCAACAGGAAGTTTCCGGGCGTGGTTTTCAGGATGGTGATGGCCTGCTCAAAGCTAATGTTATGGTAGATCGACCCCGGCGTTTGCAGTACATCCTCAACTGTCCGGTATATATCGGGTTCGTATTCCAGTCCGCTTATATGTCGCAGAGTGATGACACCATCTACCTGTCCGGTTTCCAGAAAATAGCGACAGAGTTCTTTGATGATTCCGCCGGAACTAGCGCGCCGCCGCACATCGGCATCGTTGGTGTGCCCGGTATAAATTGAGTGCCAGGGGCCAATTTCCTGTGCCGGGTCTGTCCAGTTCGCCAGTTCGACAAAATTTTCCTCGTAACTGGGGCAAACGGTCAAACAGGCGCGCGACTCACAGGTAGCACAGTGCTGATCGTCGACAACGATAGGTTCGTAAAAGCCCTTGTCATCGTTCATCTCGATCTGGATGACCTGATAGGGGCAGGCATGTTTACAAGCACCGCAACTGATACACAGATTGTTATCGGTAATCAGTTGAATATTTTGATCGCCAACATTTAGCATAAGTAAACCGAACTTATAGACTCGCCGGAACAGATCGCCCCTGTCGAAAGATCAGCAGTGCTTTCAACAGGGGAATGTCAACCCTAAGGATAACAAACGTTATGACTAAAGCAATGCCAAAGAGCGCGGCGAGGATGCCGATACGTGCCAGATCGCCCGTCCCGACAAGCAGCCGATCTGCAAACAGGGCAAGGCTCGCCAGCCCAATACTTAGCAAGACCTTGCCGAATGAGGCGCGTGGGAAGGTTTTCCACAACGGTAGTTTGAGAACGCGGACAAAGACATACAGATGTGCAGGAACGGCAAATATGTAGGTGACAAGCAGATAGGAATAGGTCGCTCCAATATAGCCGAACAGTGGATAGAGGAGGATAGTAAATATCGCTGTCAAGACAATATTAATCCCAAAAATGATCGGTACAATCTGCGTTTTGCCAGAGGCGATCTCGATGCTGGAATAGTTGATGAAGCGAGCGGGGATAACCAGCAAATACAACATGAACGGGTAAACACTCTCCTGATAAGCATTTGAGTACAGGAAGGGTACAACCGAGTTGGCTGTGACCAGGAAAAAAATCATGGTTGGCAGGAGGAAAATCACATTGCTACGAGTTGCCTGCCAGATAATACGGGCGATTTCTTCTCGCCGATCCTCGCGGAACAGGGTAGCACAGTCGGCCAGCAATACCTGGGTGATGGCGGCAGTGAACAGTCCGATTAGCGGGAGTTCGGTTGCGCCAACTGCGAACACTGCCAGTTTCTCTGGTGTGGATAGCAGTGATACTAACCAAGTATCGAGGTTCAATTGTAATGTGCCAAACGATGTTGCCAACAGCAGGGGGAGACCGAGCAATATGCCAGTGCGTAGGCTGCGCCATTCTGGTTTAAAGTCGTCCACATCGCACGAGCGCCACATGAGAACGGAACCGACTCCATAGGCGGCAATACTGGTGATCGTGAGTGCTAGAAATACCGCTTCAGGTGTATGCCACACAACAGCAGCCAGTACGACGGTGATGAAGGTAACCATCTGTGTGCCTATACGGAATAGAACAATTTGAATGGGCTTGCCATTTACCAGGAGCACACTGTCTAGTGATAGTAAGGGTAGGCTAAAAATGAGGTAGGGTGCGAGGATCAGGAGCATGGGGGTGAGGGGGGCGCTGTTGACACTAGTCGCCACCAACTGATTCCCCCCCAGCCACAAAAATATAGCAAACGCGCTGCCTATTCCCAGCAATAGTGCCTGGTTTTCCAACAGGGCGGCGCGGGTTCGTTTATTCTGGCGCGCACGCGGCATAATGATATACATGGTCGTGGGCAGGCCGAGCGCCAGAATAGGTGTGAGGGTGGTAATGATTAACATTCCCTGGATATACACGGCGTAATCGGTTTTGATTAACATTCGCGCGAGAGCGACTTGCATCAACAAGTTGATAATTCCGCGCATACCCTGGCCGAAAGCCAGTAAAATTACCCGGAATGAACGAGAGGAAACGATACTGGATTTTGTCATAAAATTATTCGGGCTACGTGCACGAGGTTAAGTAAGTCAGCAGTTGATTATACCAGTATTTCTCACGTCTCATAGACAGACTGCTGTTGTGCCAGAGCATAGTGAAATCCCCATTCAGGCGTTTGCACTGGTTGTTGAGCGCCTCGACTCTCACGTTCGCTTCGTCTTGCGAGATGTTCATGTATTCCTGGCTCAGTGTGACTTCCATGACGACGAGTGGTCGTTCCCGCAGATTGAGGGGTTGCCGGGTCGCCAAATTGAATACTGGATATTCGTAGCAGACGCCGCAACGATAACCAATATGATCTGAGAATGCCAGGGTTGTATCATATTGCAGTCCTGCATCCTCCCAATTTTGCCAGGTGGCTGGATTTGCCCAGCGCAGGTAATGCTGTCTGCCACCCCATCCGGTCTGCTGAATTCCTTCCTGTTCCGCGATCCGTCGCAGATGGTTAAATTCGGCTTGTGTCTTGTCTGAATTCTGGTACGTGTCGTAGCTCGTATGCAGACCAACCTCGTGCCCCCTGTCCGATATGTGGTGCATGAGGTAGCGAATTCGAGGATGGTCAAGATCGTAGCGCACATCATGCGGCCCCGGTGAATGTCCGGCGATGAAATAAAATGCACTCCGCAAATCGCGTTTTTCGCTTAATTCCATAATAAAGTCGAAGGTATTATAGATGTCTTTGTCATAGCGCGAATTGCCAACCCACAACAAACTATTCAGCCGTCGCAATGCCAGATCCGGGCTATGTCGTTTGAGCAAGTCGGAAGCAGTGGGGCGGATGCTCCGTTTTGCCGGGAGTCCCAGATTGAAGTACGGAATGTCCACATCATGGCTTAAGAGGATACGATGCCGACGCGGTTTACGTTGAATGTTCGGGAAAAGTCGCTGGAGTGTCGCCCACAGGATTTCCAGGTATTCGTTGATGATGGGTCGTTCAAGGAAACCAGCCTGGTAGCCCAATGAAGCAGTAGCGGGGAAGCGGTCATGCTGGTCACGGGTGGGGGAAACGATTTCCTCATAACGAGTGAGCATAAAAAACGCGCTGCCGAAAATATCCAGACCGAGTTCAATCGTGCTACCTGACGACTGGTAGAGGGGTGATGTCCCGTATATGATGGGGATGGAATCGGTAATATGCCGATATTCATGCGGCAAGTGCCAGGTTACGAGAGGTATGTCCGGCATGGACGAGACCGCCAGCCAGTTTTCTGGAGAGGTTTGAAACAAACCGTCCGCGACGACCAACGCGCCTTCCTGCCCATCTACTGAGATGTGAATACGGGGTTCATCATGGATTTCGGCAGCATAATCAATGCCGAGGAAATCTTTAAAAAGTACGCTGAAGATGTAATCGCGTTCTGGCAGGTAGGTTGGAGGATGTTTGAGTCGCAGTTTCATCAATGGGTTATCCTCTCAGTTACGGAATGGCGCGGCAAAGGCGAATTTGTTCTCCATCCCCAATCTTGAATTTATTCTACACGGTCAGTATTATCCCTTCAATTGCAGCAAAAATGTCACAGCTTATGCCCTCTCACCTGATGTTTAAGAAAACCCATGTTATTGCACTTCTGCTGATCGGTTTTGCGTTCGGGTTTTATGTGTACAGCATTCATACCACTTACATGATCGCTGACGAATACCTGGTGTATCGTTTCACGCGGGACAGTCTGGGCGATTCCATTGCTTTTCTGGCGAATGGGGATGTCCATCCTCCTCTGTGGTTCTCGTTTTTCTGGGGATGGTGGCGGATTGTTGGCGTGAGTGATTTCGCCGGACGGATGCAGGCGATTCTATTCAGTCTACTGACATTGAGCCTAGTCTACCAGCTTGGCAAGCGACTGTTTGGCGCGGCACGATACGGTTTGTTTGCGATGGCGATTTTGATTTGCAGCAGTCTATTCTTCAGCTATTCGCTAGAAATCCGTCCGTATGCCTTTGCGATGCTGATGGTGACTCTATCCATGCTAGCCTTCTATCGGTGGATTCGGCTGCGAACACCACGCACGGCGGCTGTGTATGGGGCGAGTGTCGCAGCGCTGCTTTATATCCATTATTTTCTAATGCTGTTTGTGTTGATTCAAATCCTATATTTTGCCGTGTTCACACGCCCGACTCGCAGGTTGTGGGGGCAAGCAATGGGCGCGGCAGGGCTGGTATTTTTGCTGTGGTTGCCCTGGTTCCCCAGCTTTCTGACACAAATCCAGCATATCCGCGCTGTAGAAGTGGCATCGGGTGGGGCACGCGGGCTAGCCGGGAGTGGGGCGACAACCGAACTGACCTCGGCTGGTGCGGTGCTGAAATTGATTCAACTGGCGACCAACGGTCAGCCCTGGCTGTACGCAATTATCCTGGCTATCGGTTTGTATTATGGGTGGCGAAAGGCCAGTTATCGGCTGGCATTCGCCTGGGGGATCGGTGTGCCGCTGGTGACGTTTGTCGTCAATCTGGTGCTAGCAGTGTATTCGCCCCGTTATATCGTGAATTTCATCATCGGGCTGGCGCTGGTGATGGCGGCGGGTCTTGGCTGGCTGCCAAACCGAGTGCGCTGGATCAGTTTGACTGGATTCCTGGTCATCAGCTTTTGGGCGCTGCCATCACAATTGCCCCACGATATTATCCCCTACAGCGATTTACTCAAGCAACTGGTCGTAGATTACCGTCCGGGCGATAGTATCTACATTGATCCGCCGGAAAATCGGGGGGTTGTGTTTAACTGGCAGTACAGCCACAGCTTTACAACGGACATGCGCAGGGCGATTGTTCAACAGGTCAACGACGCGCTGCCCGCCCGCAGGATATGGTATCTCACCGAGTCATGGTTCGATGATACCATTCAGGCAAATTTCCACCTGATTGAGGAAAGTCATCCGCGCGTTGATGGCTTTGGCAATTGTGACGCGAACTGGTGTTATCTGGTGCAGTTGATGGAAGCACCGCCCTGGAACGCCCCTCAGACATTCGGGGAGAATATGGCCTTCTGGGGAGCGGACGTTGAACCGATCACCGACGACACCATTCACACTCGCCTGTGGTGGAAGATCGAACAGACACCATCAACCGATTATTCCATGTCCCTCCGCCTCCTGGACACCAATGGGGAACTGATATCGCAGGCGGATGGTCCGATTAATCACTATGGCGTCCAGGTTGTAAACACCTCTCAACTGGAGATCGGGAAAATCTATATTGATTTCCGTGACCTTACAGTACCCCCTTCGCTTCCCGCCGGTGACTATCAACTGAATCTGGTGGTGTACGACTGGCAGACCGATGAACGGCTGTTCCTGCCGAATGGTGCAGACTCGCTTGCATTAATTTCGCTGCATCTTGGCGAGTAAAGTCGGTTGAGAACACAGTACGGGAGTTTGCCGGTAAGCGGATTTTTCGATTCGGATTTTCGACACCACCTTATAATGTTCTACTAATAGGCGGCAGCTATAATGGCCGATATATGTCTACGCTAGTAAAGGTTGGTGGAATGAAACGACGCGACCAGTGGTATAAGAATGCCGTCATTTATTGCTTGGATGTCGAAACGTACATGGACGGCAATGGAGATGGCATCGGCGACTTTAAAGGACTGATGATGCGACTCGATCAGTTGGCGTCGCTGGGAATCACCTGTATCTGGCTGCTGCCGTTTTATGGAACCCCCAACCGCGATAATGGCTATGATGTCTCCGATTACTACAACGTGGATGCGCGTCTTGGCAACCTGGGCGATTTTGTCGAATTCATGATACGGGCACAGGAATATGGCATTCGTGTGATTGTCGATCTGGTCGTGAACCATACATCGATTGACCATCCCTGGTTTCAGGCGGCTCAGTCCGACCCAAAATCCAAATATCGGGATTATTACATCTGGAGCAAAGAAAAACCGGAAGATGCGAACAAAGGTATCGCCTTCCCCGGTGTGCAGAAGACCACCTGGACGTATGACGAAAAAGCCCAGGAATATTATTTCCACCGTTTCTATTATCACCAACCGGATTTGAACATCGCCAACCCAGCAGTAAGGGAAGAAATCCTGAAAATCATGGGCTTCTGGCTTCAAATCGGAGTTTCCGGTTTCCGGGTGGATGCTGCTCCGTTCCTAATCGAGTCCAAAGGCCCGGAAGAATCCCTGTCTGATGACCCGCACATGATTTTCCGCGAGATGCGTGATTTTCTGTCGTGGCGGCGGGGAGATGCAATCATTCTGGCAGAGGCCAATGTGGTCTACGATGAAGTTCCTAACTACTTTGGCGATGGCGAGAAATTGCAGATGTTGTTCGATTTCATCCTGATGGAAAACATCTATCTGGCGCTGGCTCGTGGTGAAGCTGAACCCATCATTCGCGCCTTGAAGGAAGCTCCTGCAATCCCCGACTCTGGACAGTGGGCAATATTCCTGCGCAACCACGACGAGTTAACGCTGGATAAACTGTCAAAAAGTGAGCGTGAGGAAGTGTTTTCGGCATTTGGCCCAGACCCGAATATGCAAATATATGACCGAGGTATCCGGCGACGACTTGCACCAATGCTAAAAAATGACCGGCGTTGCCTGGAACTGGCACATAGTTTGTTACTGTCGCTGCCCGGAACCCCGGTTTTATGGTATGGACAGGAGATTGGGATGGGCGAAGACCTATCCCTGCCGGAGCGTAATAGTGTACGGACGCCGATGCAGTGGTCAGATTCACGAAATGCGGGATATTCCGATGCGCCATCTGACAAGCTGGTTCGCCCGGTGATTTCCGAGGGCGAGTTTAGTTATAAGCAGGTGAACTTCGCCGCCCAAGACCGCGACAAAGAGTTGCTAGCTTACCTGGATTCAAAAAGCGGTTCGCGTTCGTAAGGAGTACCCAGAGTTTGGTTACGGGGCATGGGAACTGGTTGACACTAATGAACCGAGCGTTCTGGCTCATCGGTGTGAATGGGAAGGAAGCGTGGTCATGGCACTGCATAATCTAGCGGATAAGCCGGTCACGGTTACGCTCCGATTTGAGGTAAATCGTGTCCATGAACTGCGTGATCTGCTTGGCGACCAACTCTATGATCTGGGGAATGATACAATAGAACAGATTGATCTCGCCCCTTACGGCTATCGTTGGTTTCGAGTGCGATAATAGTGCGCTCCGGCGGTTTATCTGAAACATTTTTGAATTCCGCCGGAGTCTGATTATCGGCAATCGTGAGTGGTTTTCGCTGGTGGCCTTAATGAATGACCAATCGGCATTGAGATGGAGATACTCAACCTTTTTTCAGGCGGTGCAGTCCTTGATAATCGGGATTACCTTCCAGTTCTTTCCAACGCTTGTCGCCGCTGTCAGTGTACCATTCCGTCACCGACATACCGCTGGGGTCGGTATATATAAAGGTTGGACGCATCATCAAAATCTGACGCATGACACCGATGAGTTCCTTCACCTCACGCCCAGCCCGCAGAATGAAATAACTGCCCGGCTTGAACTCGAACTGCACTGGCATCCCATTCCAAACACCTTCCAACTTAATTGGCACAAACGGATCAACGCAGGTCATCGACAGCCCTTGCAGGCGATTTTTCCAGAGCGTGTGGTTGATGCGCTCTTCGATGAAATAGGGGCGTGGCTCAGGAGTGGTGTAGAACCACGTCCGCGAATCGGTTGCCATGAAGTGAATGCCTCCGAGTGGTTGCGAAAGTCAATGTGGCTAGTGTACATCAAAATTCCGCAAGTTTCGAGCCATGTATCTTCAGGTGGGCATGGTGCTGTCCAGGTCGATCCCTTTTTACGCTGTTAAGGTTTAATTAAGCCAACCGAACCATAACCTATGCTAGAATGAAATTCAGCCAATCAGACTAATTTTTTCATGAAAACTGGTAAAACCATTCAGTTGCAATTGACCTTACGTTACGATACAAATACATCTTTCTGCTGTCATTCCATCCTGGAAAGGTAGTTCGTGTGTGGCCGCTGAGAACGCGAAACGAATTCTAATTGTCGAAGACGAACCGGAAATGCAAGACCTGATGCGTTCCCTGCTGGAGCGCATTGGTCTGGAAATTATATCGGCTTATGATGTGGCAACGGCAGTACAATTGCTGCGGACACCACCCCTGCCGGACGCGGTGCTGTTGGATTTGATGCTGCCAGAAATCAGTGGTCTGGAACTGCTGCGACAAATGCGGACGAAAGAAGCCTTTGATGAACTGCCAGTCATCATCGTTTCGGCACTGGCCGACCCCGAACAGATTCGGAAGGGGTTTGAATTGGGTGCAGACCGCTATGTGACCAAACCAGCGATTGCCCATAACCTGGTTAAGACGGTGGTGGAAGTTTTGCGCAGCGGGCGGCGACACGAGTAACGGATATCGTCGTTCAGCCGACTTGACTTTTATCGTCAAGCATGGTTATGCTTGAGACAAATTTCTTCTCAAACTGGAATAACTGCCTTGATGACCGATGCCGAACTCACGATCTTGAGCCTGGTTGCTGAAGCGCCGCGTTTCGGGTATGAAATCCAGCAGGTGATTGATGAGCGCGGTCTGAGGGAGTGGCTCACCATTGGATTTTCCTCGCTGTATTACGTCCTGAACAAGTTAGAAGCCCAGAATTTAATCACCAGCCAGTTACAATCTGAAAGTCGTGGGCCAGCCCGAAAGGTATATGCCATTACCGACGCCGGGAGGGGTGTACTGCAAACGGCTGTTTCCGAACTCTTGCGACAACCGCGTTCGTTGGGATCGGGATTTGAATTGGGACTGGCAAATCTGCGGGTTTTGAAGCCCCGTCAGGTGTATCTGGTACTGCGGCATCATCAGAGCGATCTTAAACAGGGACTAGATGCGGTTGAAAAAGCCTGGCAGCGTCACCAACAGGAAGATCAGGATGGCGAACACTTCACGGCACTTTTCACGCACAGTATTGCCATGATGCGTTCGGAATTGGAATGGATAGGGAATTTTCTGGAGACATGGCGTACCAGTCATCCCGGTGTTGACCGGACAGAAGAGAGCAACGAAGCAACACTAGACCCCACACAGGCCGTCACCCTGGTTAATCCGCGTACTGCGCCATCTGACCCGGCAAAGATGATCCAACGATTGAAGCGGCTACCACCCCCTACGGAAGAGCCGTAATCGCTGTTTAACTTCCGATTCTTGTCAACTTATAAACTCGCTGTCGCTGCGTCTGGTAATCCGGTGAGACATGAAATCCGGCAGCACGCAGCGCGTCCAACCAGGGGCGTGCCGGAACGTCAACGGGAGCGACGAAATAACGCGGCGCGGGGTCGGGTTGTGTCTCCGCGTCGATTGCCAGCAAAACCGGCTGTGGATAATAGGTCAGGCGTTTATTTGTCCACGTCCCCAGATAGTAGCCCAATTCCCAACCGAGCCAATGGTCGTAAATGATCGTACCCAACGGTTTTGAATCCAGATAAACGCCAAGCTGGTCAATTCCTGTATCTTCCCCATGATCTCCACCGATGTTAATGCGCCCTTCGGCTGCGTCTCCTGCTGAAACAAAAAGACTTATCATAGCCACAGTGAGGATCAGTGCTGTGGCGATGGTTAGCAGATTTCGACCAGTCGCCGTGTCGAGTTTATGGGACAGGGTTATCCAGAATGCATCCAGGCCGCGCGCCATCAGCAGGAGAACGAGTGGCAGGAGCAGCAATGGGTAGCGATCATGTACGGGGAAGGCGATCAACCAGTGAAACCCAATGTAGGCGAGGATGAATATGAACAGCACAATGTCGATGCGAGTTGCTGCCGCATGACTCTGGTTTATGACCCGGACAATCAGAGCGCCAATTGATGATACCAGCAGAATTGCAGTCAACCACGCTGTCCCGGCCATGTGTCCGACATAATCCATCCAGGTTATTAAGCGGGGAATCAGTTGATCGGGGCGTGCCCATCCACCAGGGTCGTTGTTGGCGGCTGCCAATGCCCATACGCCGGAAATTTCCCCCCGCGCGCTGTCCCAGAGGAGCAGCATCCCAAAACCAACCAGGATAGGCAGAGACAACCGCAGCAGGTCTTTCAGGAGGTGATTGTCACGGCTGGACGACAGCCAGCCAACTGCCAAAATCAGTGGGATGTAGAAAAGAGCCTGTTGTTTACAGGCGAATCCGGCTGCCAACCACACTCCTGCCCAGAACCAGCGCTGACGCGCCCCCATCCACAACGCGAGGACGACACACAGGAGCATCAGCCCATCGGTAAAGGCGGTTGCGCTGAAGGCCAAGCCATAGGGAGAAAAAGCTGTGAGAAACACGGCGATGAGGGGTGTAAAGCACAACCGTCTATGCTGATGATCGGGATACAGAGCTTTGGCGGTGGCATACATGGCCGCTATGAGCAGAATACTCGCCAGTGTACCCGGTAGGCGGGCGGCAAATTCCCCGGCATGGATATCCAACGTCAGGACACCATTCGGCAGGGGACGCACGCCGACCAGCATCATCGACACCGCCCCAGCATAAATTGACAATGGGGTTTTATCGAGCGCACCATGCAGCAGCCAATCTCCATTAACGACGGCTTTACGGGCAAAAGTGGCGAACAACGCCTCGTCCGGGTGAAAACGGGCATCCCCGACCAGCGCGTGGAAGCGAAAAAATGCACCGATCAGCAGAATGAGCAGGGGGAGAAAGCGGAGCTTAATTGCCAAAGCGCTGCCGAAGATATGCAAGGACAACACGATCAATGGAATCAGGCAGTTTATCGAGACTCCAGCGTTCTTCGAGATTTTCGTTACCAATCAATGCACGAAAGGCACGCTTTGAGGTATCGTTCCACTCGCCATCCGGCTCGGTCTGGAAGTACCCGCCCTGGCGCATGATGAACTGTAATTCGCGGGCAATGTCGGGTGTGATGATGAGTTGATCTTCAGGGCGGGGTGGGCGGAAAAAAACGTGATGGATAGTAACCAGTTTGGATAGTTTTTTTACTGGTTCAGGGTCGTCGTCCACACGTAAATCAAGATAACGGTCATTGTCGCCACCGTAGCCCGCTCCAGCACGAACAACCAACACGGCTGCACCCTGTTTACCCCGCCGATCACCCCCGGCATCGTCACCTGCCAACAGGGCAGTAACCAGCCTATCTGCCAATTCACCTGAAGCACCCTCGAACGTCTCCGCCAGCGCATCAATGACCGCCTGACTCGCCAGTATGTTACCCTGACAGGTGAATCCCGCACCGATGCGGTGTCCCGCCCAATTAAAACATTCCTGTCCGGTGTGGGCGGCTGCACCGCCTTTTGCATCGACAATGCCCACCTGACGAGTTTCGCGCGCAGGGTCGGCGGCCAACAACTTTTCCAGTGTGTCGGATGCACTCATACCGTCGGCCATCAAATTCAAGCCATCCGAACCAAAGCTCACTTTGGCGAACGATTGGGTGGCAACTGCACCTGCTCCGGCACGCGCCCAACTGACGACTGCCCCCACCGCCAGGAATTTGCTGGCAACTGCAATACCCCACACATTTTCTTCAGGGTCATAGGCAGCGATTGAAAAGGTCACAATTGAATCAGACTCCCGGTAAAGTTTTAAGCACTATAATATTCAATAGCTGTTGAACTTCCAATATGCACCTACGATCATGCTTATGTTCCAAAAAGTCGAGGAACACAAGCAGCAAATGTTGAGGTTTCCTGAAAGCGGATAACCACCGGTATGATAACAGACGCCCCTGTGCGCCTGCCATAAAATAAGGAGCCATTCTATGAGTGGCATTTTTATCTGTTACAGCCGCGTTGACCAGCAAACCACCGAGCAACTTGCCACATTGCTGCGCCGAGCCTACAGCCATGTGTGGTACGACGACAACCTGCATGGTGGCGAGGAGTGGTGGTCGGAAATCCTCAAAGAGATTGCCGCCTGCAAACATTTTATCCTGATGATGTCGGATGCGTCTCTATCCTCCACATGGTGTCAGAAGGAGTTGGAGGAAGCCCTGCGGCTGGAAAAACATATTTTGCCGGTGCTGGTACGGGCGAGAACCGAAATCCCGGAGGAATTGGGACGCATTCAGCATATTGATATGTCCAGCGGCGTGACGGTTGAAGCCTTGAACCAGCTTTATGCCACCATGATCCGATATACGCGGGAGAGCAGTCTGTTCCTGGCGCTCAAAAGACCGACGGCCACCGATCAGCGATTACTGGAACGGTTATGGTTGTTTATCAACGGCCAGTATATTGAACTACTGATTGACCAGATTCAACGGGGAAAGGTGGATTGGGATCAATATACCTGGCATGTGACCAAATACCTCGATTTGCGGGCGAAGGCAGGCGATCAGTTCTCTAATCCGGTGCTACAAGAGGCTTTTGAAGCCTTTGATGATGCGCTCATCCGGTTGGATGGTCAGATAGGCTGGACATACGTGCTGAAATCGGATAGCGATCACTCGTATATGGCTGAACCGGATACTGCCCATGACGACAGCTACTGGTTCGAGAAATATGGGCGATTGGTGCGGCGAGGGACAGAGGTATGGATGCGCCACGCGGAATTGGTCGATACCATCCGCACGGTACAGCCGGAATTCGATTGGCGCAAAGAATATTGAGGGTTAATACCCCAATTTGGCGAGTGCCTCGGTAGCACGGCGCTTCATGAAGGCATCATCTGATGTCTCGGAGGCTTTAATGAGCGGGGAAACGGCGCGTCTGTCCCCAATTTGCCCCAATGCCCAGGCGGCATAGGATCGTGCCCAGTAACCCTGACTCAGCATCCCAATCAGGGCGTCGATAGCCTGGGTCGCGCCCAATGTACCCAATGCCCTGGCTGCCTTACCACGCGCCCAATCGTCGGAATCGCCGAGCTGTTTCATCAGTGGTTCAATAGCGCGGTTATCGCCGAGTTGACCGAGAGAGAGGGCTGCACTGCTGCGGACGAGCGAGTCTTCGTCATGGAGTGCGTTGATGAGGGGTTCGATAGCACGGTCATCCTGGATGTAACCCAGGGCTGCGGCGGCATTGCGGCGGACAGTGGATGATTTATGACCGAGAGCATTAATTAGCGCGGGGACTGCGCTTTTATCAGCAATTTCACCCAGAGCAGAGGAGGCCCAATCCTGCACGGTGTCATTTTCGTCATGTAACGCACTGACCAGGGGAGCAACTGCTCGCTTGTCGCCAATCTGCCCTAAAGCCCAGGCAGCATAATAGCGCACCTGCCAGTTAGTATGCTTGAGAGCCTCGATAAGTGGATCAACTACTTTTTCCCCTAATTGCAAGAGTTCAATCGCAGCAGCTTCGCGCTCATCGGAATCGCTGCTGCCGAGTGTTTTGATGAGTTGAGGAATATCGCTGGAGTCGGCTGTATGAGACATGCGCTCATCCCTGCGGTTAATCTGTGTGTTGAATTTCTATTATGCATCAGAATCAGTTTCGCGGCCAAGCATCTCTAAAGTTTGCTGTTCCAATTCCCAAATTTCGAGGCTTTGCTGTTGCTTGAGCAGGTTCGTCAGACGACGATAGCCATCGGTGTATTCTTTTGTCCACTCTTTGGCGAATTCGCCTGTATGGATTTCGTCCAGGGTCACTTCCATCAAGCGTTCCAACTTCAACTCGTTAAATCTATCCATACGGCTGAATGTGCCGTACTGATTGGTGAGGGTGGTGTGCTTGAGGGTGTTTAACAAGCCAACGCGGGCAGACTGTTGTAAATAGTGATTGAACTCACCGGAAAGATACAGCTCGGTAAGGGCGGCTTCGGGTGGATAGCCGCGCTCGATCAAAACGCGGGCTGCTGTCATCACAATATGGTAGAAAGCGGGCAATATGGCCTGCTGCATGAACAGGTCGAGTTCGGTTTCGCGCTCGAAGCTCAATTCGATAGCTCCGGCTTTGAGCGACCCAACGGCTTTTGCCAGAGCTAACAATGTATTCCAAGCTCTGCCGCTGGAGTCCTGACCAACGGCAATAAAGCTGAGAAAGCCCTCGCCACTTTTGTAGCTCGGACGCACAATGCTCGACGAAACACGGGGTGCGATCAGTCCGACATCCACAAATGGCGGCGGTTCGATGTAGCCATACGTAATGGCATAGGCGCTGCTAAACACCAACATCTGTCCCCGGATGAGATGCGGGGCAATCTGCGATAGGTAAAATTCCGGCAAGGATTCGTTGGGTAACAGCAGCATAATAACCTGGGATTGTTCAGCGGCTTCAGCAATGCGCATGGTGATAAATCCGTCCGCCTCGGCCAGTGTATGGCTTTCTTCGGTTTGCGCGCCGACCAGCACTTGCACGCCGCTGTCGCGTAGATTGAGGGCGATGGAACGACCCAGGCTGCCATAGCCGATCACGGAGATGAACTTGTTTTCCAGATGTTGGAGATCGCCATCCTGTTCGTTATAGACGACAGACATGAAGGTTAATCCTCACTTACGTGATATGCGGAATAGTTGAATTAAAACGCAAGAATCATAGAATACAACATACAGGGGAAAGAATGATTACAATTCTATAGACCAGTAGGGCAGGTCATAGCCATTTGGGCGGAATCCAAATTGGCGGTAAAGGCGCTGCGATTGCAGGTTGCTGGCCTGGGTATTAACCGTCATGGAAAACACGCCGCGCCGGAAAAAACGCTCCAGTACATCCCCCAACAAGCACCCCACCGACACCGTTCCCTTGCAAATCCGGTACGACAGCCAACCGCGCGAGATGTGAACCGTCAAAATACAAGGTGGAAAGCTGATAGCCGATGATGCGATTGTCTAGCATTGCAACGGTACAGCTTGCCGAGATTCGGTGTGCTTGACGCAGCTCATCGCTGGAGAGCTGCCAGGGTGGTTCAAAGGCCGATTGATCGACGTGAACCAATGTATCCAGATCGGTGGTGTCGGCGGCACGAATGACGGATGATTGGGACGCGGACTTGGGATTTGCCGCCCGGAGCGCGCGAGCGTAATAATATCCTCGACATAGTGAAAGCCGAGTTCCGGCATATAGACCGAAATCCACTCCTGAACAGCCAGCAGCGCTACCAGTTTGACATTCACGCTGCGCAGGTCGGGTATGAGATCGTTCCATAATGCGGACAAAATGGTCTTTTGGTCGCTGCGATCCGCTACGGCTGCGAGACGCACCCAACAGGTTTCATGTAGAGGGGGGGATGTTGCCAGAAAGCCAACGAGCCGCCCATTTTGCCATGCCAGCCGCATGGGAACGTCCTGGGTATCGAGCCATTGATCGGTTTCGTGCCAGTCCAGATGGGTATGTACTGATTGGCTGTGGAACATCAAGTCCCGAATCGCGCCCAGGTAACGACGCTGGTAGGGCGTGATGGTGGGCGGCGGCAACGCGGTTGTCTGGCGCACCGATTACTTCCGATTAATTCGTGTGGGGTAATCGGGCGCGGTAATGGCAAAAATCGTACAGCGCCGTTTGTCAATCAGCCGAGTACGGACACGGGCATCAATTTCCTCTATCCGCTTGCTGGTGGTAATGACGGTTGGGCGGCGGGTGACATAACGATGGTCGATAATCTGGAACAATTTTTCGCGCGCCCAGGATGATGTACCTTCTGTGCCAAGATCGTCCAGCACCAGGAACGGGGCATTCCGCACCATCTGAAAGCGTTGATCGAAGCTGGCGGGTGCATTCGGGCTGAATGTCAACCGCAGATAATCCAGCAAGTCCGGCGTGGTAACAAACATGGCCTCAATCCCACGCGCCTGTTGATGGTGAGCGATCGATGCGGCCAGATGGGTCTTGCCAGAACCATAAGGTCCGGTAAGCACCAACCATCCTTCCGGCTGTTGGGCGTAGGCCAATGCGATTTCCAGGGCGCGTTCCAGATTGGGGCGTTCTTCGGCAGTCAGTTTGCGCCGGGTGTCGAAGGTTTCGAAGGTCATGTCGGTGTACAGACCGAGGTTGGAAAGCTGATCCTGTTCACTACGAATATATGTCCGGTAATCCGGCGCGGTGATTTTACCCCGGCTGATAATGGTATTGTCCAGCAGACGGCTGCGGACACGGGGGTCAAGTGTGTCCAGATCGACGTTGGTGGTAATGACGGTTGGGAGGCGATGGCTGTAGCGGTGATTCAGCAGTTGGAACAACTTTTCCTGCGCCCAGGGGCTGGCGTTTTCTGCACCCAGATCGTCAAGCATGAGCAATTGGGCGTTGCGGATGCGGTCAAAGGTTTCGTCATAACCCGTTTCGGACGATGGGCCGAAGGTGCTGCGTAGATGATCGAGCAAATCTGGCACGGTGATGAACAACACCAGATCACCTTTTTCCAGCCGGGCATTACCGACGGCTGCCGCCAGATGTGTTTTCCCACAGCCGTATGTTCCTTCCAGCAGCAGCCAACCATCGGGATGGTCAGCAAAGCGGGCGGCCACATTGAGCGCGTTTTGCAGCGAGTCGCGCTCTGAGGGTTTCAAGGTGGCGCTATCAACCTGGAAATTGTAAAAACTCTTGTCCTTGAACGAGTCCAAATTGCTGAGGCGGCGCAGGCGATCCTGCCGCTCGGCATCCAATTCGATGCGATTATTGGGGCAGCGGAACAGCTTGCCAAAGCGCGGATCGTCAACTGGGACATCGTAACGAATGACACCCAAACCCTCACAAATCGGTTCACCGCCACAGATGCGGCAAAGTCCGTTCTGGATGGGGTCAGTGTTCGATGAAGTCGGCGAATTCCCCGGCTGCATACTGCTGCCCATCTTGTCCAGCAGGTCGCCCAATCCGTTCACGGCTCTTACCTTCAGATTCCCAACGTTTCAAGATTGCCTGGATATAGCGCCAGTTACGCTTGTTGCTCACCACTGCCTCGCGGATGGCATCTTCTATCCAGTTCTGCGGATACTCTTTCTCTGCATCTTTGAGCGCATCGCCGATCATCGGGGTGAGCGAACCGATGTTGGCCTCGTAAAGCCGATAAATATTAGGACGTTCCGGCAGGATTTCCACCGGATTATTGGTATCTCCCGGCTGCCATGCTCCGGCCTCCAACTGCCTGATAGCAAGGCGACCCTTTTCCGTATTCACAAAATACAATGTTTCCTCGCCTGTGTCCAGAAGAACACTAGAACAAACGAGCGTACCGCGTTCCAGGGCACAACGCAAGGCTTCATCCAATGTAGCCTCAATAGGCGCGTCCGGTTGTATTGCCAGCAGCCCATTGATCAGAGCCTCGTCCTTGTAAAAATCCTCGCTGCGCAGATAGCGGAAACGGCCTTCCTTCTGATGCAGCGCCCAGAAGCAGAACAGCGTGACCTTGAGTTCGGCCAGATCGTCAATCATTGGCAGCAGATCGGTGAAGAACAGCGCCGGAAAGGCGGTGGGGACTGAGTTTGCTGCCGTTGGGAAAACCTTCAAATTGTTTCATCGCTAGATATGGCTCAAGTCTACACTGCGCTCGGCGGCGTTCATAAATTTGGTGAGCGTCTTTTCAAAATACAGTGAAATGGTTCCCGTCGGGCCGTTGCGGTGTTTAGCGATGATGATGTCGGCCTGATTGGGGAACTCAGTGGCTTCATTGTACACCTCATCACGGTACAGGAACATCACCACGTCCGCATCTTGTTCAAGGCTATTGTGTGCTATCAGGTCATTGACTACGAAGTTACTGTTTCCCGGAACGGTGAGATCATAGACATCGATTTCACCAACTGGAATGATTGAAGTCAATTTTGTCCCAATAGACATCACTCTGGGCGAGATGCAAGATGTCGTCAGATTGAACCGCTTCAGCGAGACGTAGACCCCTCTCCCGACTGATATTTTGTTTGTACAGACCTGTCCCGCAATATGCATTGCCTAAATTAGCTTGCATTTGACGAGAGGTTATCCCAACAGTTTGCATTGCGGGGACGGCGTGAAGCCTCCAAACCTGATTCGGGATAATGTCACGATTCGGATTGGCAGGATGGGCAGCGAGGTATGCCTTCACCATCTCCAAGCGCTCTTGTTTATAATTGCCAGTTGCAGAGATTGTTTCAATAAATCGATTCAGGTCAGACGCGCCAGTTACGGTGATGTGATACTGATCTCGTCCCTTCCCATTTTGACTTACCTGTGACAAACGAGCGTTAATCCCCAGCCTAATCAGCAATGATTGAATGTCCCGAACTAACTTTTCACTGCTTGAGGCATAGTACACTACAGGGTACGAACTTTTTGTGGTCTTCTTCCTTCCGATTGAACCATCCGTTGCCCATAGATGTCTTAGAAAGACGGCAACAGCTTGTGGTGGTTGCTCAAATACTCTCTGTGGGACAAATTTTTGATGCGAACGGAGGCCGAAAACACCAAGTTTATGTAACCAATCTGAGATAGGATTTCGGACGCCATGTGTGATCTTGCGGCTAGTAGGCAAGAAGACCTGATACCAACCGCGTTCTCCAAAAATATCCTGATGAATGCGCGGTTTTACCTCATCTCCGAACATCTCGACAGCAAAGGCAGCAACGTTTTGTGCCAAATCGAGTTCTCTGGTTGTGTATTGGATAACATGTCTCGGCAAGGTGCAGCCATCACCAATAAGATGACCGAGGAGAGCAAGTTCAGTATTGCTCATCGTCTGAGTAAGTGAAGTCGAAATCTGACGAGGTAAAGCAATATGATCATCTACAGTCAATTCGTCCAATCGCCTCCAACCATGAATGGTGAGGAACTTATGGTTAGCAGTTGCCCGGATGGTGCGACCTAGTTGTGTGGTCAGGTTGTACACAGGTTTTACGCCTGTATGAAAGGCATTGGTCACAACGTTGGATTCGAGTTTCCAGGTGTCTGTGTTTAGGCTCATCACATTGAAGCCAGTTTTTCCTACCAATTCTTGTATTGGGATGTAGCGGCCATCATCCGGTAGGTAAATAAGACTGTCTCCAGCTAGACAACCAGACTCACGCAAATCACTCAATTGTGGGCGCTTGTCCTGTCGCTGTTCAACGGCGCGGGAAAGCTGGGCGGCGGACATGACCGGCACGTTGAGTTCGCGTGCCATTTCTTTCATATTGCGGCTGATGTAGCTGATTTCCTGCACACGGTTATTCTCGTAAGAGCCGCCCGCGTTCATTAACTGCACATAATCGACAATTACGAGATCAATACCATGCTCGCGCGCCATACGCAGACATTTTGTTCGCATCTGGAGGGGACTCAAAGCCGGGCTGTCATCCACGTAGATGCGGAAGTTGCTGAGGTTGCCTGCCGCCTGAACAAAACGCGCCCATTCCTGCTGGCTGATTTGCCCGGTGCGGAGGTTTTGGCTGTTGATGGCGGCTTCCATTGAAACCATGCGCTGGACAAGCTGCTCCACGCCCATTTCCATGCTGAAGACGGCGATCCGCGCGCCGAGTCGGGCCATATTGACGGCGGCGGACAGCATGAAGGATGTATTGTGATTGACAATTCCATTGGCGACAAAACTTTGTCCATCGGGAATTGTTAGGTCATAACAATGTTGCACTCCTGCATCTTCAATTTGAGTTATTTCATCCCAATAGAATTCTGGCTCTAATAATCCCTCAACTTCTGGTGCATATATGGCTATTTGCTTTAGAGTCGCGTAGCTAGGACTTTTAATGCCTCTAAAATATTTCGGATAATGAGATCGTTTTCCAAAATGGGCTTTGGTTGTAGGAAGGAAAGGGATGACATCCAAATTGGAGTTGCTTTTTTCGGGGAGCAGTTTGCGTCGCTGTTGCTTGCGCTCCAACCGAAAACCCACATTCTCATAAAATGCCCTTGCTGCATCGCCTGTAATTCGGATGAGCCAAGCTCCTCTGTGGCTATTTGACTTAAAAGTGAGTTTGCTGACAACACCGAATTGTAGGAGAAGAATATGAACTTGATGTGCCAACTTTTGTGACGACGAGACAAATTGAATATAACCGTTTTGCGCTTCTGCATGTGCATCAGTATCGAACAATCCTTGTAGAAATGTCCGAACACACTCACCAGGAGCTTGCAGGATCGTGAATGGCACTTCTTTTTCATAAGAATAACCACTCAAACCAATATTCTGTAGCCATGCATTAAGTACCGCGCTACCTACGCGGTGGTCATAATTTTCGTTGTGTCGAGCAGACAAGCCAATGTCCGCCGTCCAGGTATAGAAAGCAGTTAAAATCTGTGGATCGGCTGAAGTAATCGAGACATAATTTTTTCGTGTCAGACCCCCATCACCGGTCAGCAGGCCGAGTATATATGCGAGTTCTGGAGTCATCTCCTGTGGGAGATTCGGCTTATATGTGAAACCTGACTTGTAAAACTGGAATTCGAAGTCTGGAAGCGAAGTTGAGTTGCTCCAAGTTGAATCGTGTCGATGAACAGCAACATACCCCCCTACTTCAAGTTCACTTAGCTTCTTCCAGCATTTCTGTCCATTTGGGGATAATATCATGACTGGATGAGCATGAGTTCCTGAGAGACTATATCCAGCACGAGTTGTGATTCGCAGTGTTGGTTTCAGCCCACTATCGTAAAAATAGGCCGTTTTTTTTAGCCCGGTTGGGCTTTGGATACCAATTTCGAGTGGATAATAGATACCGCCTTCGTCATCCGGTATGCCAGTTACATTTTGCGGTTTCAGGGATTCGATTGGGACTAAACCACGTTCAGTTGGGATGAGTGTTCCCTCGGCTACGCACTTGCCCATTCCAGGCCGTCCGGCGAAGAGGAGTAGATCAGACTTTTGCAGGCCACCGAGCAGCTTGTCCAGGTCTTTGAAGCCAGTGGGTATTCCAAGCGCAGCATCCTGGTTGTACATCAGGTGTTCGATGCGGTCAAAGTACTGGCTAATCGCCTCGCGCATCGGAACCAATTCTTTAGTCAACTGGCGTTCGGTCACGTCAAACAGCCGGGACTCGGACTCGTTGATGACCTGCTCAATGGTCATTTCTTCGTTAAGCGCCAGGGCTTTAATTTCATCCGAGGCAGACATCAGGCGGCGGCGGGTGGCGGCGCGTTCGACCAGATGACCATAGACTTCGGCATGGACTGAGGTTGGGGTACTGTTGATGAGTTGAGTCAGGTAGGCGGGGCCACCAATCTCCGCCAGTTTGTCCATATCGCGGAGTTCCTGGGTAAGCGTGAGGTAATCAATTGGTTCGCTTCGATCAGCCAATCGAGCCAATGCTTCCCAGATATATTTGTGACGCAAGATAAAAAAATCGTCGGCATTGAGGAAGGATGCTACCCCAAAATAAGCCACAGGATTGACCAGAATTGCGCCGATGACGGCTTCTTCGGCTTCCTGGCTGTAGGGGATAGGCTGGCTACCCCAGCCGTTGAATGCGTCGCTCATCAATATCCTAAGGGTAGGGAAGAAAAGCGGTGCGTTCGTATCAACCCGGCGCACCGCTTTCTACAGGTCATTTTGATCCGGCGGTATGTATACCCCGGAGATGATCCGGCGATTAGTCTTCGCTGTCGTCCAGGTCGTCCAGATCGAGTGTATCCACGAAATCGGCAAAGGCGCTCAGACGGGTTTCGTCCACCTTATTCTCAGAAAGCATGTCGTTGGCGGCTTCCTTCTCAACATCCTCATCGGGTTCGGTGGCGGCTTTATCCATCACCGATTCAGCCACGAAGATGGGCACATCCACACGTACAGCCAGGGCGATGGCGTCGCTGGGGCGGGAATCCACCTCCATCTGTTCACCCGCTATGTCCACTACGATTCGGGCGTAATACACTTCCTGACGCAGGTCATTAATCAGGATATGGACGACTTTGCCGCCCATTTCACGGATGACGGAGTTTAATAAATCGTGGGTTAAGGGACGAGGAGCAGGTACTTCCTGGAGTTTGACGGTGATCGCTTCTGCTTCACATGGGCCGATCCAGATAGGGAGGTAGCGTTCGCTGTTCAAATCCTTAAGTACCACTACCCGGTGCTGTGACATTAAGCTCACTCGGATGCTGTCAATGATTACTTCAATCATGATGCCTCTACCTCTAAACCCTCAGTATCAATCACCTCAACTCTTCTAAAAGTGATTATACACTGAAGATGATGGACAGCAACACAGAATTGGGTTGATGTGTGAAATTCTCATGTCGTACACCTGTTCCGATGCGGTTTGTCACGACTGGAAAGTGCGGGTTGTTACTGTTGCCCGCCTACCAGTCAACTTATGATTACGATAAAGTTGATGTCCAAAAGGAAGGGACGAGACATGAAGATTTTGCTAGCTTATGCCAGCGCTCATGGTTCGACTGCCGAGGTTGCCGAAGAAATAGGTCGCGTACTGTCTGGTCATGATCTGGACGTTACTGTTGAGAATATTCTGAATATTAACCAGGTTCAAGATTACGACGCACTGGTTGTTGGTTCAGCCGTTCATGCTGGTGCGTGGCTGCCGGAAGTAACCACCCTGCTAGAGTCGCTCGATAATGTTTGGGCAGCCAAACCGATCTATATGTGGTTGAGCTGCATACGGGTGCTGGAGCAGTACGGTGATGACCATGTGCGAGAATTTTATCTGCGTCATGACCTTCTGAAGCAGTTAGCAGTGCGCGAGGTTGCACTGTTCCCGGGCAAGCTCGACCTGGCAAACACCGATTGGAACGAACGCTGGACTCTGGCTGCACGTTATGATGGCAGTACATGGCCGAGTGGCTTTGACGGCGATTTCCGCGATTGGGACAAAATTCGTACCTGGGCGGGACAGGTTGCCCAGGAACTGCTCAACGTCGGGTCAGTTGAGTCCACCGGCTAGAGACATCTTGTGCTGCTGCCGAACCGCATATAAGATGAACCCATTGCTAACATCATCAGGGATGCATCTGTATGCGGCGTTTGCTGGTACTACCAGGACTTTGTCTGTTTATCGCTTTGGGCGCATGTGCGCCAAGTCCTTCACAACAATATACAACCGGGAAGCAACTCCTGTCGGAGGACTTCAGTAACGAGGATGCGTGGGAAACCTTCAGTCTGACCGACCAGGAACAGTTTGCGATTCAGGATGGCGCGTATAACGCGCATTCCGATGCGAATGGCTTCCTCTGGGGGTTAAACCAGACAAGCCACAGCGATGTGGTTATGGAAGTCGTGACCAAACAGAATTCAAGTTATGATGATAATTTCTACGGTTTAATTTGTCGGGCGGACACCAGCGACAATGGTGATGGTTACTACTTCCTCATCAGCGGAGATGGTTACAGCACGATTGCCTATGGTCATGAAGATAAGATTGATCCTCTGGCGGGACCTGCTGATACGGGCACTATCAATAAAGGAACCAGTGTTAATCACATTCGGGCGGTTTGTATTGGCGATTATCTCGCGCTGTATGTGAACGACAGTTTTGTTATCGAGGCGCATGATAGTCATTACAGCAGTGGTTATGCAGGTATGGCAGTCAGCGCTAACCCGTCCGACGATGTGAATGCTGATGTGCGCGTTGATGTATCATTCGATGATTTGCTCATTTTGGAAGCATCACTTGCGTCCCAATAGATTGCTGATGGCGTGCTTGAGTGGTATTTTGCTGGCGGCCTGCGGGTCGGCACAACAGTCGGCTCCCAGTGGGCGTATCAACCTGGGAACGGAGCGCAGCCGCTACACGTTTGACAGCCCCCAAACTAGCTGGGATACTTTTTCGCTCGGTGGCGATCAGGCGGTATTTCAGGTAATAGATGGCGGACTAACCGGCGCTGTTATCGCTAATCGCGGCTACATCTGGTCGTTGGAGAACAATCGTTATAACAATGTGGCTGTCGAGGCGATAGTAGAGCAAACCAAAGGCAGTCGTGGTAATGGCTTCGGGGTTATGTGTCGCGCAGATGAAGATGGTAATGGCTATTATTTCGTGATTTCCAGCGCGGGACAGTTTGCCATTCTCAAAGCGACTTCTGCCGCCGATGACCCTGCACGTCTGGTTGATTGGCAATCCAACAGCATTATCCATGAGGGCGATGCGCCGAACACGATTCAGGCGATCTGCGCCGGGGATTATCTGGCATTTTATGCCAACGGCCAATTTCTAGCCGATCTTCACGATTCTACATTTTCAGCAGGGGAAGTTGGCGTGGTGCTGGGGGCGGTAGACGAAACCCTGTGGGCGCGTTTTGACGACATTGTGATTCGGGATGTCGAACTGGTGGGATAAAAAAGGGCAGGCTGTTGACCTGCCCCTGTGAGTGATTATGGATTGGCGGGTGGCGGGATAATTAAATCCTGCCCTGGTGAAAGACTGTTGGGATTCGTCAGGTTGTTCGCATCCACGATTTCCTGAATGGTTACACCGTAACGCAGCGCAATCGAGTACAGGGTATCGCCCCGCTGAACCGTATAACTTGTGCCATCACCGGCTGGCGGTGGACTGGTATTGTCTGTGCTGGAGGTTGTATTATCCGGTACAGAAGCGCCACATCCGGGAAGTGTCAAAACCTGTCCGGGCTGAATCAAATTCGGATCAATACCAGGATTTGCAGCCGTAACTTCTGCTACAGTGGTATTGTTGTTGGTGGCGATACGGAACAATGTGTCGCCTCGTTGAACCGTATAGGTGCAGTCCCCGCCTGAAGTTGTGTCTGTCGTCAGGAAGGATGTCGGGGTAATCAAGCCAGAAGGTGTAGCAGTCTCCAAACCACTTGAAGTTCCCGGTACGGGTGTTTCCAGTGTAACCTGACCAAGCGGGCTGCTGGGCGTGATGAAGGCTGGCGATGGGGTTACGTTGCCCGGTATTTCTCCCGTTGGCTGTTCACCCTGCCCCTCTATCGGTTCGGGAGTGGCCGTCGTTGGAAGAACACGGGTGGGCGAGATAATGGTCATGTCCAGTTCAGGCAGGGTAGCGGTAGCCGGAAAACTGGTTAACTCGGTGATATTTACTTCTGCCGTACTTTCCGACTGGGGAATAAACTCGGTGGGGGGTATCGGGCTGGTAACGGGTTGAAAAGACTCACCTGCCTGCTGGAAACATCCGCTCAGGCTAAAGACGAGGATCAGGAATAAGCCGTACCGCTTGTCGAATCGTTTCACGCCGCGACTCCTTGCGAATTTGCACCTGTTACAGTGAACAGGATACATCCTTTATAATGTCTGCGCTAGCCTGCACAGGTCACAGTAATTCTGCGAAAATCATTTGAATGTGCTGATCTCAACCACTACTGAAGGAGTAGGAATGGATTTCTCAAGTATCAGGGGTGTCATCCTGGATATGGATGGGGTGTTGTGGCGGGGCGACGAGGCACTACCGGGCATTGTGCCCTTTTTTGAAACCATGCGGGCACGTCATATTCCCTTTATTCTAGCGACCAATAACAGCAGCAAAGCACCCGCAACCTATGTGCAAAAATTAACCCGAATGGGCGTGCCGGATGTGCGCGAGGAACAAATTGTAACCTCTGGTACGGCTACCGCCGCTACTTGCAACAACAGTATCCGGCAAACACACCCATGCACATTCTGGGTGGCGACGGATTGCGTCAGATTATCGCGGAAGCCGGGTTCACGCTGGTGGATGATGGCGCTGAAGTGGTTGTGGTCGGGCTAGACCCACAGTTGACGTATGAGAAGTTAAAGCGGGCAACGCTGCTCATCCGGGCGGGGGCAGTTTTTATCGGCACAAATGATGATCGAACATTCCCCTCACCTGATGGATTGTCCCCTGGCGCTGGCAGCCTGATTGCGGCACTGGCAGCCGCCACCGATCAAACACCGTCCCTGATTGCAGGCAAACCCCATCCGCAAATGTTTCAGGTCGCGCTGGAGTTATTGCATACAAAGCCAACTGAGACATTGATGATCGGTGATCGACTGAATACCGATATTGAGGGAGCGGTACAGCTTGGGCTGCGGACGGCACTGGTATTAACGGGTGTATCGACGCGCGCGGAGGTGGACTCTACCCCGGCGAAGCCCGATGTTATTTTTGACGATCTGGGGGCACTGTTGTCGGCATGGATCGGGTGAGCTGAGGTATCCAGATTTTTGTTACTGTCTAATACCAATTCGTTTTCAAGGAATTTTTTCGCTAGAATACAGTTACTTCTCTTGAATTTTGTGACAGTTTATCCCGCTACTTCCCCGCTTTGCGCCGCATATTCATGTTTGTTGTTTACGAAAGGAGTTTCTGACAATGGAATACACACATCTTGGCCGCACAGGCTTGCTGGTCAGCCGTTTATGTTTGGGCACGATGAATTTTGGCCCGCGCACTACCGAAGCCGGATAGTTATGTGGTCATGGATACCGCCCTGGATATGGGCATCAATTTCTTTGATACGGCAAACGTATACGGCGGCAAAAAGGGCGAAGGCATCACCGAGCAAATCGTCGGGCGCTGGTGGGCGCAGGGTGGTAGCCGCCGCGAGAAAGTGGTGATTGCGACCAAAGTGTATGGCAACATGGGCGATTGGCCGAATGAGAGCAAGCTGTCTGCCCTGAATATCAAACGCGCCTGTGAAGGCAGCCTGAAGCGCCTGCAAACCGATTATATTGATATGTACCAGATGCACCATATTGACCGTGCACACGCCCTGGGAAGAAATCTGGCAGGCGATGGAACAACTGGTGCAGGAAGGCAAGGTACTGTACGTGGGCAGCAGTAACTTTGCCGGATGGCATATCGCCCAGGCCAACGAGATCGCCAAACAGCGCCACTTCATGGGACTGGTCAGCGAACAAAGTCTTTACAATCTGGTGGAACGCAGCATCGAACTGGAAGTTATTCCGGCCTGCGAAGCCTATGGTTTGGGTGTGATTCCCTGGTCGCCACTGGCAGGCGGTATCCTGGGCGGACGTAAAGACCAGGGCGAACGGCGGCAGGAAGGGCGCTCGAAAGAAGTGCAGGAGAAATATGGCCCGCAGCTAGATCGCTATGAAGCCTTCTGCGATGAGATTGGCGAGAAACCTGCCGATGTGGCGCTGGCGTGGATGCTGAAGAATCCGGTCATTACTGCGCCGATCATCGGGCCGCGCACGCTCGACCAACTCAAGGGCAGTATGCGCGTGCTGGAAATTGACCTGACCGATGACCAGATGAAAACACTGGATGAAATCTGGCCGGGGCCGGGTGGCCCTGCGCCGGAAGCCTATGCGTGGTAATCCGCAATTACTATTAGGGGCAGATCGGTGTGTCTGCCTCTATGGTTTCCACTCCTGTTCAAGCAGGGAATACAGGGCGTGGTCGCGGTAGGCGGAGGTTATCCATTCGGACTCGCGTTTGACGCCTTCGAAGGTGAATCCCAGCCGCTCCGCGACAGCGCGGCTGCGTTCGTTATCCACCACACATTGAATCTCGATACGGTGCATCTTTTCGCGGGTGAATAATTCAGTGATGACAGTGCGACAGGCGCGCGTGACCAGACCCTGGCCGGTATATTGCGTACCGAGCCAGTAGCCGATTTCGGTTTTGTTACTGTCCCGATTCATAGAGTGGCAGGCGATTCCACCGGCCAGGTTATCCGCAATCCATAATCCGGCGTGGAAGCCCGTTCCGGCGTTATATCTGTCCAGATAGAGCTGGATGTATGCCCGCGCATCATCCTCGGTTTGGACTCGCCCTGCCCAACGCATCCATTTATCCAGACGATGGCGGTTCGCCAGAACCAGTTCAAACATGGTGGCCGCATCAGCGGGAAGCAGGAGTCGCAGTTCAAAATCGCCATCAAAGGTCATGGGAAACATCGGTTTGATCCTAAGCGTAGTATTTTAGCGGCTGTTCTGGATGATTTTCTCGATAACGGGGACGATCAGTCGTGCGGCCTTTCCCCGGTGGCTGATGCGGTTCTTTTCTTCCATTGGCACGAAGACTCCAGGTGGTGTCGTAACCATCCGGGATGAATATCGCATCGTAGCCGAAGCCGCTCCCGCCCTCATGTTCTTGGCTAGCGATACGACCCTTGCACACACCCTTGACCGTCGTGATCTCGCCTGTGTGGGGATCAGCCAATGCGATGACACATTCAAATCGGGCGGTACGCTGCTCGTCCGGCACACCATTCAGTTCGCCTAATAATTTTGCTCGTCGCTGCGCCATTGTCAGGCCGGGGCCGCCGTAACGGGCGGGATAGACACCGGGGTCGCCATTGAGCGCATCCACGAACAAGCCGGTATCATCTGCCAGGGTGAGCAGGCTGCTGGCTGATGAATAGGCTCGGACTTTAGCACTGGCATTCCCATCCAGCGTAGTCGCATCCTCTGGCACATCCATATCCGCCAAACCGACATCACGCAGGCTCAAAAGGTGCAGGGGAAGTCCAGCCAACAACACCTCATACTCGCCTAATTTCCCGGCATTGCTGGTTCCAATCAGTAAATCCATACATCCCCCCAATAAAAAAATCCGCCCAACTATAGGTCGGGCGGTTGTGAAACGCAATAGGTTGTTATGAGGGATATGAGGCTAGATGGTTGATCGACGCCACAGATATACGCGGTGTGGGCGTCGTCGCCAGTCGTAATTATAGGTACGCGCCAGGGCGAACTGTACAACAATGCCGATGATCGCCAGCAGCAGCGTCCATACAGGGGCAAGTCCCAGGCCTAGTACCAACATTTGCGCCCCGACCAGCGCCGACAGCAGAATGAGAAACTGGAACGATAGCCCAATCAGTACAAGGCCGCCGATGAGTGCCCCAATCAGCAGTACCAGCGGATTCACGGGAGTGAGCGACAGTTGGAAGGCTAGCCCTGCCGTGACGGCCACACCAATGTACGCGCCGATCAGGAAAACGGCGATGTAATACAGGAAATAGCCGAGCGCCGCGCCGATTAAACCACCGAGCAGGATAGCCGCCACGACAATCAGGGAGTTGTCTGTCGTGACCAGCGAGAGGGCTATCATCGCTCCAATCAGGAATCCGGCAATCACGGTCACAAAATCATATACCCGCCATCCGGCTACCAGCAGCAGCACACCGCCCAAAATCAGCAGAATACGCGCGGCTTCGGATTTTGGCGTTTGTACCAGCCGATTAATGAAGTCCTGTAAGGTATTGGCGGTCACTTCGGCAGTTTGAGTGGTGAACTGCACGATGTCCCCAGCAACCTGTTCAGCCAAATCGTTCGGCACACTGGTGGCTATACCATCCTGTGCCCGTGCAAAGGCTAACGGAAATGCCATCAAGACCAATAATCCGAATAAGATGAGTACGCCAGGAAATCCCCGGCGGAATAGGACACGCATTGCAGTCTCCTTTTCTTGCTCACAGTTTGCCCTTAAGTCAACCGAATCAGAGATAGAATGGCGTTAGAGGAGTCTAAAACTTCTGTCACGGTTTGAGCAGTGGTTCGATAAATCGCAGCAGTAGGTAAATATCCAGTGGGGCGAGGAGCAGGAAGACCGCGATGGTCAACCATCGGGCAATGGAGAAGCGCTTCAGGAGCAATCGCCGCCATGCATCAATCCCCAGTGCCATGCCCAGGCTGAAGGGGATGATTCCTGCGAACATATAGCGTCCCTGTAACTGCAAAAATTCGAGGTTGTAGTAGATGTAGGCCAGCACCGCCAGCAGAGCAGTGATTGCCAAAATGACCCATGCATTCCACTGCCAGGCGACTGTCGATTTTTTGACTGAAACCCGATTGATAATAAGTCCAGTCCCCGCCACAATCAATAAAGCCAAAAACAAGGGATACATCCATTCCGGCAAGGGCAGCGCCATCCAGCCGAACTGCCCCCAAAAGCTATTGAAGGTGGTTTGCAGCGCCGTTTGCAGATATTGGCCGAAGCCGACACTGGCGATCAGGGCTGCTGTACGCGGCTGATCGGCCACAACAAGGTTGTGCTGCCGCTGTCCAAAAACATCCGGGAAGCCATAGACATCGACGTTGTGAACCCACATGATTCCGCCGAGAATCAGGGCGGGTAGGGCGAACGATATAAGGGGGGATATTAGCGCTCGTATCGACAATTGCTTGTCTCGTCGACCCGACCACCACTTGAGCAGGATAGCCAGTGGCACAATTCCGCCGAGAAACAGAGTCGAGAGCTTGGTCAGCAGGCCGATGCCGACCAGCAGGCCAAGATGCCAGGGTTTGACTCTATCCCCCCTGAGGTAATGGAGTGTGCCGAGCAGGGTCAGGCCGATGATAAGTCCTGAGAGGAAATCATTATTCACCGAGGTCAGAATCGCTAGGTGCTGTGGTAAAAAGGCGGTCAAGGTCGCCGCGCCCAGTGCAACCTGGGGACGATCCGGCAGGAGCAGAATCCCAACTGCATAGGTACACAGTACAATCCCCCCGCCGAGCAGGGCGGAGAACAGCCGTAGAGCGATCAGACTGCCATCTGTCAGTTTGTAGACCAGACTTTGCAGCAGATAGTACAGCGGCGGTTGATGATCTTCATACTGTATTGCTGCGAAGTTTCCTAACAATTCCGGCGCGAAATGAGCCGTTTTCAACTCATCCAGATAGGCCGAATTCCAGTCACCAACCTCAATCACGGGACAGCAGCCATTCTCCGCCACCTGCGCGATGTAGTTGTAATGGGCAGGTTCGTCCGGCGCTTGCCAGGGGGGTGTATGGACGGCGAACAATCCGGCAACCACGACATAGACCACAAGAATGGCAGCCAGAAGAACGTGCTGGGTGCTAAACAGTTGGCGTTGGGATTCGGATGATGGGTTGAGCGACATCAATTGATTGACCTTGAGGATGGAACAGACAACGGCTGGATTATACCCGACAACATAATCAGTATCGCAATTTGAGGTCAGGGAATATTATAATGGCTCTCTATGGTCAGTAGTGGGAGTTCGTGTTGTAGATTATTACAAAACCCACTAAAATGAATAAATTGGGTAAGGGGCTGATTTTGAACAAAATTGTGCCTCAACCGTACAGAAAAGCAGGAATAAAGCAGGCCGGGATTGTGCCGGTCACATGAGGAAAAAATTTTATGCAAAGCAATCGTCCCACTGGAATGCGGGCTTTTACACTGGTCTGGTTTGGGCAGTTGGTATCCATCCTGGGCACAAGCATGACTCAGTTTGCGCTGACCATCTGGTCGTGGAAATTTGTCACCGAAATCCAGCCAGTGGATAACCCGGCCACCGCGATGGCACTGGTTGCCTTCTTCAACTTCGCCCCGGCAGTCATTTTTAGCCCAATTGCCGGTGCGCTGGTTGACCGCTGGAATCGAAAGCTGACGATGATCCTGGTAGACGCCGCTTCCGGCATCGCTACGGTCACCATTTTTCTGCTGTACATTAGTGGCAATCTGCAAATCTGGCATTTATACGTGGCCGGAACGTTTACAGCTATCTTTCAGGCGTTCCAGTTCCCAGCCTACTCTGCCGCCATTTCGATGATGATTCCGAAGGATCAGTACACCCGTGCCAGCGCCATGATGGGACTGCTGGACTCGGTTACGGGAATCTTTGCACCCCTGATTGCGGGGGTACTGCTGGCGATTATCGGCATTGCCGGGGTGATGAGCATCGACATCGTGACCTTCCTGGCTGCCTTTGCCACACTCTTGATTGTTCACATCCCCCAGCCTGAACCCAGCGAGGGCAGCGAAGAAGGCAAGGGCAGCCTATGGAAAGAATCAATCTACGGCTTCCGTTACATTTTCAGACGCCCAAGTCTGTTCGGGTTACAAATGGTATTTTTCTTCGGCAATCTGCTTGCCAGTATGTCGTTCGCCCTGCTTGCGCCGATGATTCTGTCGCGCACGAACAACAATGAAATTACGCTGGGTCTGGTACAAGCGGGCTTTGGCGCGGGCGGTGTAGTGGCGGGGGTGCTGTTGGCAGCCTGGGGCGGATTAAAACGCAAGGTCTACGGCGTGATTTTTGGCTGGCTGCTGTTCGGAATTTTCGGCAGCTTGTTGTTCGGTATTGGACAAGGTCTCATCATTTGGCTGGTCGCCGGATTCTTAGGCTCATTTTTCGGTGGCCCACTCATCAACTCGTCGAATCAGGCCATCTGGCAGGCGAAAGTCCCGCCGGATTTGCAGGGGCGCGTATTCGGGGTACGCCGATTACTGGCACAGATCGTCGGCCCGTTGGGGATTGTCATTGCCGGACCACTGGCCGATCAGGTTTTCGAGCCAGCGATGCGCGAAGGTGGCGGTCTGGTCAACACTTTTGGCTGGCTGGTAGGAACCGGGCCGGGAGCGGGTATGGCGCTGGTGATGATAATCGCGGGTATCGGCATCATCATTGTTGCAATCATTGGTTATACCATCCCGGTCATTCGCAACGCCGAGGACATTTTGCCCGATCACGATGTAAAGGTTAAGGAAAAGCCATCTGACGAGGAACTGGTTCCCGATGTATCGGTAGCTACGACCTGATAAACCCCTGAAATCTGAACATCTGACCTTAGCTATACGTTAGATAAGATAAGGTGGCAAAGACGCCTTACTCCTTTCAAAACCCTGCCAGCGAACACACGACGCTGGCGGGGCTTTTTTGTTCCGGCTACAATCTGCTGTCGCCTAAGCAGGGAGAAAATCGCTTGCCTGATAACTTGACTGTTCCCCACCTTTGCTGCGAAAGTTCATTGGAGGCAGGCGAACCTCTCCACGCCACTGCCTCCCGCGTCGATACCTGGTTGGTGCTGGAATGTGGATTGCCCTGGGGCGCGAAAGCCCTGCCGGACAGCCGATTGCCGCCAACGGTGAAGGACTTCCTATCGGCACAGCTTGCGGTCATCCCTAAATCCCGTTTCCAACTCATCCGCCGGAATGATAGCGAACAGACAGAAATCCGGTTTTACATCGCTCAATCATCCCCCGTCAATCCACTCTTGTACCGATTTGATCTATCGACCTATGAAGATTTGCTGGCGTTGGATATTCTGGCAATCCTGAGCGGCCAAGCTGATGTAAAGCCAGCCGATGAGCAAATATTTCTGGTATGTACCAACGGCAGGCGGGATGCGTGCTGTGCCCAGTTTGGTGTGGCACTTTACGCGAATATGACAGCCTATGCAGGCGATTCTGCCTGGCAGACGACCCATCTCGGCGGCCATCGCTTCGCCGGGACGATGGTGTGCCTGCCGCATGGTCTGTATTATGGGCGGGTGCGAGAGGGAGACACGAAGGCAGTAATCGATTCATATCGCGCTGGACAGGTTCATTTGAACAATTTCCGGGGACGGTGTGGTTTTGATGCACCAATACAGGCGGCAGAATGTTTTATACGCCAACAGAGTGGAATTGTCGAAATCGACAGTATCCGTTTGGCGGATGTGGAAATCCAAAGCGATCATTCCTGGCTGGTGACATTCGAGTCTGCCGCCAAATCCTTTAGTGTGCGAATAAAGAGTTACCTGTCTGAATTTGAAGTTTTCGAAAGCACTGGAAACGCCGAAAAGTCTCATATTATCCAATATTCTGGAACAACATTATGAAAATAGAACTTCTTTCCCAAAAGCCTGACAAGCAAACTCATTCGACTCCTATCCTATTTGTGCATGGAGCATGGCATGGCGCGTGGTGTTGGCAGGAATACTTCCTGCCCTATTTCGCTCAGAATGGATGGGAAGTATATGCCCTGAGCCTGCGTGGGCATGGGGAGAGCGATGGGGGCATCCGTTGGGCGAGTGGGGCAAATTATGTTGCCGATGTGGCTGGGGTTGTCGAGCAGATCGGCAGGCCGCCCATCCTCATCGGTCATTCAATGGGTGGTTATGTGGTTCAGAAGTATCTCGAAGCCCATGACGCTCCGGCGGGGGTTCTGTTGGCTTCCATTCCACCCCAGGGAATTCTGGGTTTCACGTTGCGAATCGCGCGGCAGCATCCGGTTGCCCTGCTCAAGATGCTGCTGACTCTTGATCCCTATCATCTTATCAACACACCGGAACTCACCCACCAAGCCTTCTTTTCCGCCAATTTGGCGCGTGAAACGGTGGAAACCTACTTCCAGAATATGCAAAGCGAGTCCTATCGAACGACATTAGATGCACTATTTCTGAATTTGCCTCACCCGGAGCGCATCAAGACACCGCTGCTGGTGCTGGCTGCTGCCAATGACCGAGTATTTCCTGTCAGAGAGGAACAAAACACGGCGCGTGCCTACAACACTCAGGCCGAAGTTTTTCCTGATATGGCGCATGACATGATGCTCGAATCGGGTTGGCAGGGGGTGGCGGATCGCATTGTTGGGTGGCTTTCGGAACGGGAATTATGATTGGCGAGTATTCCCTCATGTCATGTAGCTGCAACACTTCTTATTTTCCAGTAGCTGATTTAGGGATGTTCATTCACTCCGAATCGTCAGTGCATGCCCCTTCATTTGTAATCGCCAAGCCAGTTTAAGGTATAATAAAAGGCGATGAATACTTACATAATTCTTCTGCGCGGCATCAATGTCGGCGGCAAAAATAAAGTACCAATGGCGGAGTTGAGAAAGTGCTTGGAAGCACTGCGATTTTCCGATGTTTCAACTTATATTGCCAGTGGTAATGTGATCTTAAAATCCGACAAACATGCTGACGAAATAAAAGCTCAGATTGAAAAGACTCTGCCTGAGCGCTTCAAACTTGATGACGAGCTGATCAAAGTTTTGGCGTTGACACGCAACCAGCTCCAGACCGTCATCGATAACAAGCCCGAAGGCTTCGGTGAGCAGCCAGATAAATATCACAGTGATGTTATATTTTTGATGGGCATCACGCCGGAAGAAGCCCTGCCAGTTTTTGCGCCCAGGGAAGGTGTTGACCGTATCTGGCCGGGCGATGGTGTAATTTATTCACAACGTCTCAGCGCTCAACGTACCAAAAGCCGAACTCAATAGAATCATGGGGACACCGCCCTACAAGTCCATGACTATCCGTAGTTGGAACACGACAACAAAGTTACTAAAGATACTTGAGGACATAGTTGCCTGATGTCAGGGGATAGTCGCCTTATGATTTAGGGTGTGTAACCGTTGGATTTGGCCTTCTCCAACGGATGTTCCAACAGGCCGTCGGTGAGCGATTGGACGTAGATACACATGCGCCAGTCAATCGCCACATCTTCGACTGTGATTTCCTCGTCGGTTAACTCCACGCCGGTATTGCGGACGATGGCAAACGGTGTTGCTTCGTCGCGTTCGCCCATGACCATCTGAGCACACTGGCAAATGGCATCAGCAATGCCGCGCTGTGTGACCTGCATCGGATTGCCAAACAGGTCTTCCTTCCCGCGCTCATCCTGAATCGGGTGGAAGCCTGCCGTCGCCAGCGCCACGCCACTTGTACCCAGGCGTCCCGGCATCAACCAGCTATCGGTCAGAATCACGCCGACATCGACATTTAACCGTTCGCGGATGGCCGCACGGATAGCCGCCGCCGAACGATAAGGCTCTTTGGGGAACAAAACCGCGTATCCGTTGGGGATATTGGAGCGGTCAATGCCCGCGTTGGGGGATAGAATGCCATCTTTATAGGTCAACAAGAAGCCGGGGATACCGCCGAATACATGATCGGCCTCGCTCATCACCAGTTGAGCGATTACGGGATTCATGTGGTAGCGTTCGGCCAGTTCAGTTGCCTCTGGACTAACGACAATAGCATCCAGCGCAACGACACGGCCTTCGCTGATGGCCGCATATTTGCTGGATACTGCCAGCACATCGCCTTGTTGCAATGTTTCGCCACTGGCGGCGAGTGCTTCAACCAGAACGTTGTAAAGGTCAAAAGTATAGTCTTGAACGGGCGCTTGTACGGGTATGACAATCAGGTGCTTCGATGGCATGGGCAATCCTCATTGAATGAACAACATAAGTGCCATGCTACCATCCTCCGCATGGCCTGAATAGACCCATTTGGGGTTCAGAATTTGGATGCCGGGAAGGGTAAACTTTACCCTTTTGCCAGTTTGAACGGTTGGGCATTTATCGACAAAGTGGAGTCAGGTTTTATCCCCTGCTTTTCTAGCGCTTCCACATATTCAGGATGAAACTGGAATTGCCCATCTTTCAGAATTTCCCGATCCCAGGGGTTCAGCAGCAGCTCGTCTGAAATCAGCCCGATATAATCCGGCGTATCTGTTCCCCAGGTGTGGGCATACATCACGGCGGATCGTACTTCCGCTGCGCCCAATCGCTCAGTTTCTGCCTCGACAACCTGAAGCGTTTCGCCGGTGCTGCTGATTTCGTCCACCAAGAGGATACGTTTGCCCTTCACGGGGTCCGACGGTTTTAAATGCCATTGTGGGCTGTCGTAAGTCACGATGTCATTTACCCGGCGGGACAGGCGCACGGGGAAGATTTCTGCCTGAAGCATGTGGGAGATGAGCGTGCCAGGATAATAACCGCCGCGCCCAATCGCCAGGATCATTTCCGGGTCGTAACTGGCAACCGCCAGCGCCAACCCTTTGCATATCCCATGAAAATCTTCCCATGAGATGGGACGGATACCCTTACGATCCTGATAGTCATAGGGTTTTGGGCTATCACTCATTAATTCGATTCCAGCTCACAAACAACGGACTCAACGGGATTTATTCCCTACCATTACTGCCGTTATCGCGCGCGGCCTCGTCTCGTTCGCGCCGTTGTTGGACGGCACGCATGATCTGACTGCGCGTGAGGTTGACGGTGGGGTCGTTTTCGATCAGCAGTTCCTTCGGAATCGGCATCCGGTGTTCCTGTAGAAAATCGACCAGGGCATCACTGAAACTGCGAACGTCGGTTTCGTCGCCCACTGCCTCGCGTACTTCCCGCAAATGATCGACCATCCACAAGTAGAGGTCGGCTTCGGTTCGATCCGGGAAATATTCCAGGATGTCATATTTTCGGATGAGAGTCACCGCCGGACGGAAGACGTTATCGTACCAATCTACGGCAGCCTCCTCAAGGGTTATCGGTTCGCCCCGGTGAGTCTCGATCACGCCTTTATGCAGGTGGATATGCCCCAGGAGTTCTGGATACCTTGACGGATCGCTCAATTTCAACGACTGATGATGGGTGCGGGTTCGGCTGAAACCCGTTTCTTCCAGGAAAGCGGCATAAGCGGCGGCGGCATCCAGGTCTTCGGACGACATGCCGGGTTCAAGCTGAACGGAAGTGGGTAATTCGGTAACATGTGCCTCGATGGTTTTTGCACCAAACTGTCGGGCAACCGAAACCCGATGGTTGCCATCGCGCACAAAGTACACCTCGCCAACCTTATATAACTCAACTGGCGGCGTGCCTTCCATGCTGCTCACCTGAGCGTAGACCCGACTCCAACGCTCCTGCGAGGTGGTCTTTTTGGGGAGAAAGCTGCTGGTGAAATCGCGGTAGCGCCCGACGCTGCCCACGATTTTATCCAGGGGTACGTTCTGCAAACCCCGGTAGCTTTCCTCACGCAGGCGCAACCGCGCTTTGATGTCGTCAAAGCTCAACAGTTCGGTGGACTTACCCCGCAGCAGACTGAGCATTTCGTACCAGAAGGCCTTCCGTCTCGCGCTTTGGAAGACGTTGATGCCTTCAACATAATTCTGTTGGAATGAGTTGTCGGACATGCCCACTCCTCATTGGATATTCGTTCTTGTATGTGACAAGTGTATACTATACTCTGGGTTCACGACACAATATCGCTCTTGTACAGTTTATCGACACCATTCATTGTTCCGATTTTCACAGATGTTCCAATGAACTGCAATGCCCATTATGGACTTTTTACATTAGGTACGTGTTAAAGTGTCAAAAAACCTTACACTGTACCTTTTTACAATTCACTGAGGCATCCCTTTGACTTATATACTTGTAGCAAATGACGATGGTGTGGATGCGGCGGGCATTCTGGCACTGTCCCAGGCCATGCGCGAACTTGGCGATGTGCAGGTGATCGCCCCCTCGCGGAATCAGAGTGCGAGCGGCCACAAAAAGACTCTGTTTCAAAATGTTCGGGTGACAGAGGCCACATTAGCCGATGGTGTGTCAGCCCTGTCGGTAGAGGGTTCCCCGGCGGATTGTATCGCATTGGCGGCGCTTGGCATGACCGACTGGCCGCCGCGAATTGTGGTTTCCGGCATCAATCGCGGCGCAAACATGGGGCAGGACATCACCTACAGCGGAACCGTTACCGCCGCGTTGGAAGCCTGTATCCAGGGTGTGCCTGCGGTTGCGGTATCACTCGCCAATCGCAACGCGGCCACCGTCGAGGAATATCAAATCGCGGCACATATTGCCGCCCTGGTTGTTGGGCGGGTATTGGAAAAAGGGCTGCCACCCCTGACGATTTTGAACCTCAATGTACCCCCCATTCGGGATGTGAGGGGTTTGCGCCTGACTCGCCAGGGGGTGAGGGCATACGCCGATGAATTGGAACAGCAAGACAATTTGTACAAAATCGTTGGCCCGGAACCCGGCGGCAATTTTGAGGAGGAGGGAACTGATTTGTGGGCAATCCACAACGGCTATGCCAGCCTGACCCCCATCCACCTGGATATGACCGCCCACCGCTTTCTGGCCGACTTAGCTGCCTGGGATATTACGCTGTAGGGACATCACCCACCCTATCTTACGGCTGGAACAACAACCATAACTGATTAATCAGATGACGGTAGCGCATGAGCAGGCTAACGATGACACTGTTCAGCAGGAAAATGGATATAATTGCCACCCAGATAAGCGGCGTGGGCGGAACGAAGACAAACACGTGGGGCAGCAGGAACGGCGCGAGGATGGTGAACACCGTCAGCACCAGGCCTAACAGGGTAATGCGCCAGTATTTGATGAAGCTGCGCGGTTCGAGTATGTCAATGGAGTGAACATTCCAGAAGAT
Organism: uncultured Chloroflexia bacterium; assembly: GCA_963752305.1. GTDB lineage: Bacteria > Chloroflexota > Anaerolineae > Aggregatilineales > Phototrophicaceae > CFX2. The sequence goes on along the minus strand of CAVVXQ010000009.1, from coordinate 2,504,023 downwards.
CATGATACCGTACAAGCCGATGAACACGGTCACGGCGCTGCGGGCGGCGAATGTGTCCCGCTCAGTGGCGAAATACGTGATGGTATACAGCAGGGATAACAGCACCGCGCTGATTGTCCCAGCCGTGATGACATAATCAATCACATCACGGCGGAACTGCGCCATATAGGTCGGGCGAATGATTTTGAAGGCTATCAGTGTCGCCGGAATATTGACCGTGCCGAAGGTAATCCAGCTAATCTGGATAGGTGTCGTCGGGAACGGCAGGGTCATAAATCCCACAAAGAAGATCAGCACAATGTTATAAAAGTTTTTGACGATGAACAGTTTGGCAGTCGCATAGATCGTCTGGGTGATGGTTTTGCCTTCGGCGAAGGCTTTGGGCAGGGTGGACATGGCGTTGTTCAGCAGTACGATGTCGGCCACATCCTTGCTGATTTGCGCGCCGTCGTTCATCACAATCGCCAGATGCGCTTCTTTCAGGGCGGGCACATCGTTCACCCCGTCTCCCACCATCGCCACATATTCACCGCCACGTTTGAGTGCGGAAATGATATTGCGTTTAGTGTCCGGCTCGACCCGCGCGAACAAATCCCCTTCGACCACTGCGCCTTCAAACTCACGTTCTGGCATGGCGATGAGTTCATCCCCGGTATAAGCGCGGTTGATGACCAGCCCGGATTGCTGGGCGATGGTTCGCACAGTGTCCAGGTTGTCGCCAGAAATGACCTTGAGCCGCACATTCTGGTCGCGGAACGCCTGCAACGTTTCCTGAATATCCGGGCGTATCTGGTCGCTCAGGACGATCAGTCCCAGGGGTTCGCAGGTTTTTGACAAGTGCCCATCTGTCGGGGCATCCGGGCTGCTGGCGAACGCCAGTACCCGCAAACCCTGCGCGGCCAATTCGTGGGCATACTGGATACTACGGGCGTCCGGCTCTGGAGATTGGGTTAGGACACGTTCCGGCGCACCGAATACCAGTGTTTCATCCTGGAAAACGACAGCGCCCCATTTTCGTGCCGAATTAAATGGAATCTCCTGCAGCTTTATGGGACGGCTGCCGTTGCGCGACAGGGACAGGCTGTTCACATAATTTGCTACGGCGGCAGCAGTGCTGTTCTTAAACGACAGATTGTGGATGTAAGTATCCAGTTTCTCGTGGATACTCTCGGTTGTGTGGTGATTCAGGGGAAGGATGCGGGTTACATCCAACTGGTTGCGGGTCAGCGTCCCGGTTTTGTCGAAACACAATACGGTGACGTTCGCCAGCGACTCGACGGCATTGACCCGCTGGATGAGGGTTTTGAAGCGGCTGATTGTGACCGCGCCAATCGTGAGTGACAGGATAGCGACCAGCACCAACCCTTGCGGCACAATACTGGATACAAACACCACCAGACTGCGCACGATGTCCAGCATGGATTCGCCGTTCAGGAAACCCTGCAAGAACAGCATGGGTCCGGCGATGACCATCGCTACCACCGTGATTTCAACCATCGCACTAATGCGGTGCTGGGTGGGCGTGCGGACATTTTTATAGGTTTTGGCGATGGTGGATAGTTTGTTGATGGTGCTGTCTCGCCCGACCTGAGTGGCGATCATCGTTCCCGAACCGGCAATGCAGAACGAGCCGGAATACACCGGGCTATCTACCTCTTTCAGAATGGGGTCGGATTCACCCGTAAGCTGCAATTCGTCGATTTCCAGCGAATCACTTTCGATGATGCGCCCATCCACCACCAGCCGATCACCCGGTTCAACGGGGATGACATCATCTTTCACCAATGCCTGAATAGGAACATGTGTGAGTTCCCCGTCGCGCCATACGGGAATGTCTTTGGCGGCCAGCGCCGCTAACTGGTCGAGCTTACGTTTTGCGCCGATCTCCTGAACCATGCCCAGGATGGAGTTGGTGACGACGCTGAAATCCCGCGAAAAGGGCGGTGGCGGCATCTCCCATGATGACCACTACGATCAGCAGCAGACCCAGGACAATGTTGAAGAGATTAAAAAGGTTATCGCGTACAATTTCCAGATAACCGCGCCCGACCCGTGCTTTGAAGTTGTTGCTCTCGCCCCGCGTGACACGTTCGTTTACTTGCGCCGAGGTCAGGCCGAGTTGGGATGGATTGGCTGCCAAGTGATGTGCTCCTGCCGATGAATCGGTAGTTGAATGGGGCTTTGCTCGCCCTGACAGTAAAACTCGACCCTCATTATGCCATGAAATTATCGTTTAGGCTGGATCAGTCCCTTTATTCTCGCGCCACCATTCATGGAAGGATTGTGACGCGAACGGTGGGAAGTCGCGGTACTGCGTCCACCCATTGAGTGGAAAGGGAAGGTTCGTGATTTTGTCCTGTCCGGTGGCGTTCAGGAATGTGTGCGTAGCCGCACTGGCGACCTTGCCGCCGATCTCGAACAGCAGGGGATGGCTGAAGCCAAACTGCCAGGCTTTCATGCCAAGCTGCCAGATGGGTTCCTGTTCTTGCACCAGGTCGTGCCGTAGCCTGAGCAGCATATCCGGGATATTGATGTCTACCGGACAGGCCGCTTTACACGCTCCACACAAACTGCTGGCAAAGGGCAGCGGAACGGCGTTTTCTTTGCCCTTCAGCAGGGGGGTAATGACTGCACCAATCGGGCCAGAATAGACCGAGCCATAACTGTGCCCGCCGACGTTCTGGTAAACCGGGCAGGCATTCAGACATGCTCCACAGCGGATGCAGGCCAGCGCCTCGGTATACTCGCTGGCATAGATGTTGCTGCGTCCATTGTCCAGCAGAATCAGGTAAAACTCATCCGGGCCATCAGGTTCTTCCGGGCGTGCCGGGCCGCTGAACATATTGACATACACGGTCATACGCTGTCCGCTGGCGCTGCGCGGCAGCAGTTGCACCAACGTAATAAAATCTTCCCATGTGGGCACAACCTTTTCGATACCAACAACAGCAATATGTACTGGTGGCACGCCGGTAGACATCCGTCCATTGCCCTCGTTGGTGACGATAGCGATAGTTCCGGTTTCCGCGATCAGGAAATTGCCCCCGCTCATGCCGAAGTCGGCGTCAATGAATTCCTGTCGCAGGAGCTGCCGGGTGAAAGCGGTGATCTCGGCGGCTTCATCGGTATAGGGCATTCCCAATTTTTCGATGAACAGGTCGCGCACATCCTCTTTCGTCATGTGCATGACGGGCATGACAATATGGCTGGGGTGGCTTTCATCCACCTGGATGATGTACTCGCCCAGATCGGTTTCCACCATTTTGATTCCATTGGCTTCCAGAACGGGCAATAGGCCGATTTCCTCTGTCGCCATGCTCTTGCTTTTCACACCGCGCTTGAGATTGTGCTTCCGGCAGATGTCCACGACATGCTGGTTGGCTTCGTCGCCATCGGCTGCCCACAGAACATGACCACCCTTCGCCGTGACGTTACGCTCCAATTGTTCAAGCAGATCAGGCAGATCGGCCAATGCGCGTAATTTCGCCCCGCGTCCCTGCTGGCGGAGGGCATAAGAGTCGTCCAGTTCGCCCATTATGCTACGGCGGCGGCTGTCTGCGTTGCCTGTACCGCGCTCCAGCGCCGTTTGAAGTTGAATGTCCTCAATGGCGATTACCGCGTGTTCAGCAAATTTATTGGGATTGAGTTCCATAACAATTGCTTTTCCATAAATCCTGTTTTAACCGACTACAATGGTAGCCATAAATGAAGCTGGCTGCCATCGGATGTTCGCAGTTAGTTCACTAACCGCGCCAGCACCAGAATAAAACTGCCGTGTGTGGTGGGATTACCATCTGCGCCACTGAAACGTTCCGCGCGGATAAAGTACAGGCCGGTCGTTGGCAGGATGTATCGGGCTACGCGCGAATTTTGTCCACCGCCACTATCGTCATCGCTGGTGAGTACGTTCTGGGCATCATCCAGAATGCTCAATACCGGGATCAAGGTCGCCATCACCACGATTGAGCGATACCGTTATGGCGTCTCCCTGGACGCCATAGAAGGCAAACAGCACACTGGGCGTCGCGTCGTCAATTCGCCCGGTAAGGGTTGTGCCGTAACTGATGCGCTGAGTCCCTTCGGGCACGCCATCAAAAGCATTACCCAGACTTTGGAATTCCAGCTTAAATCCCCCACTGGTCGTACCTGCTTTCCGATCAAACCGGGTGGCAAGGATGTAATAACGCCCATCTGCCGGGATCAAAAAGCTCTTAATCTCGGCGCTCTGTCCACCACCGCTGTCGTCATCACTGGCAAGTTCCTGCAAATTCGAGTCCGCCAGCACGAGGAACGAGTCCAGTGATCCAGCTGGTTCGACTCATGCGAACAGTAATGAGATCGTTTTCGTGCGCGTCGAAGGCGTAATACTTGGTGAAGTTGTCGGCGCTCAGGCTATCCTCTATGACATCGCCGACCAAAATCGGAACTGCGGACTGCGGCGAGTTTCCCAACCCACTGCCGGTAGCGATGTTCAGCGTGAGGATAAAACGCCCGGTGGAAGTACCTGCTGCCTCACCATAACGGGTTGCCACGATAATATATGTACCACTGTTCTCGATGAGCAGTCCTTCGATTTTGGCATCCAGTCCCGACCCCGGCACATCGTCATTGTCGGTGATGACGAAGGCGTTGCTGTCCACGACCTGCAAATAGGGATCGAGGTCGCCAGAGTCCCGCAGCATCGAGATATTCACAATGTCGCCCCGCTCGGCGCGGAAACTGTAATACACCTGTGGCGACATATTGGTGATGTTGTTAATGACCGAATCGCCATAACGCAGCGCGCTGCCGGATGCCGAACTGACGCCGATGCGCTGTACGGTCAAGTCAAATCCACCAGTGGTACTTCCCAGGCCATAACCGAAGCGTCCGACAATCACATAATATCGGGCACTTTGTGGAATACTGAGTGCGTCAACCTGGATGTCTCGACCCCCCTGGCTATCATCCTGGTTGAGCAGAATGTTGCCGGTTGCGTCCATTACGGTCAGCACCAGGTCAAGGTTGCCACTGGTGGCGGTCAGACTGAGGGCGACAACCTCCCCGCGCTGCCCGTCGAAGTAATAAACGCGGCGGGGTGTCTGATTGCTAATTTGTCCACTGATTTGTCCACCATAGGCTACCCCGGTCTGGTCACTGCTGTCGTCCTGGGCAGAGACAGGAATAGCAAGCAGCAGCAGACTCAGCAGTCCAAGCGCGCACAAGTGAATAAAGCCTAATCGAAGTCGCATACATCAGATTATAGCGCCTTTACCTGGGTGAAGGCAGTTTTTTGACATGCGAACACCCCCGAATTTCAGGGATTCAGGCCGCGTGTAACAGCGATAGATTAGTCCTGCCCGCTATATTCTTTTTGGCCGGTTAGAAATTGCTGTAGACGGAACAAATCCGTCCGCGAGGTTAAATCCAGGCTCATGGGGGTGACGGAAACCACCTTATCGTGCATGACCGCATATACATCTGAGTCCGGCTCGGCTTTTGAAGGATCAGTGTCGAAGTGATAGCCGATGCGCCCAATGTCGGACAGCGCGATCCGTTCCGGGCGGGTCGGCCAGTACACCCGGCGGCGCGACAGGCGTGTGATGCGCCAGTCGGTATCGGGGGTTGCGTCCCAGGGTACATCGACTTTAAGAATGTCTACATCATCTGGGCGGGTGGGGTGACTGATGAGCCATTCCCCAAACAGTCGGGCGAAGCAGGCCGCCGACTTAAAATCGACATCGCTCGAATAGGTCAAATGCATGTCTTTGGGCGTTTGCAGGGATATTGCCAATGCCGGGATGTCCAGACTGGCAGCTTCCAGCGCTGCCCCGACTGTGCCAGAAATGGTCACACCATTGCCGGTATTCTCTCCATAATTGATCCCTGAAACGACCAGCGACGGTAGGCGATCCGCCAGTTCCAGTACACCGTGCTGGACAGCCTGGGCAGGTGTTCCATCAACGGCGTAGGCTTTGTACGGGTGGTGATTGAGAGGGAGTTCCTGGGGATAAATACGCCCTTCACTGGTGACTGGCATACTCCGTCCCGTACCGGACTGCTGTTCGCGCGGCGCGACAATCAGGATGTCGGCCAGATCAGCGTAAGCCTCAGCAGCAGCCCACAAACCGGGCGAATTGATGCCATCATCGTTGGTAAATAAAACTAGCGGGCGTGTCTCACTCATTGGAAACCTGCATAATAGGGCTTAGGTTAATAAAAGGTAGATATAGGATATAAGCATGAAATGATTAAAGCAATATTAAGATTCCGGGGGCAGCAACTTCAACTCCCGATTAAATAACCCCAATATAGGCTTGATGAGGTTACAGAGAACTTACTTTTTGCGGCGGTCATACCAACAGGGGACACGAAGCACTTCGGCAAGCCACAGCCCCGCCATCTGCAAATCGGTATAGCCATTCAGGGTTGTAAGGGTGACAACGGCTTCGGTATCTTCTTCGTTCAGGGGTGTCCGCAAATCGTCTATCGGTTGGGACTCCAGCAGCAATCCAAAGAAACTGCCATCCTGCAAACGAGCGTTTATTTCCCCGTGATACACCACATGTTTTTTGCTCTTGAGGTTCATGACCTGACTCACATACACCGAGTCAATCCCCACATTCTCCAACCGCCATCGGGTATTATTTCCCCGTTTGGCATAGATGCTCCGGGTGTTTCCGTCGATAACAATGTGATCGGGTTGAGTCCATAGTTGGTAGAACAGGTAGATAATCATGCCGACCAACAAGGCGGCTACGACCAACCCCAGATAGGGGAGAAACTCTGGTTTTGGCAGGGCGATCACCCCTGACAGTGTGGTGAGACTGAGGGTGACGTAAACGGCTGTCAGGATGGCATACCACAGGATACGAAACCAGCGTGCCCGTGCCCATTGTGGTTCCCGAACGAATTGCAGGCTGTCACCTGTCTTTTCAAGTGACCAGTTCTCGAAATGAAACGGCAGTTCGCGCAGGGGTGGCATCACCGGCTCAGGAGCGGGTTTTACTTCCTGTTGGGGTTCGATCAGATTGAAGGGAAGGGTGAGGGAACGTGCCAATGCACGTCCGGCCTGACTGGCGAGGTTACTGAATACATGGACATCCGGGTCGGGCCAACGGGCGATTTCGCACCAGCGACTGCCACGCACGTTCGCCAATTCCTGTTCCAGCAGCAGTCCCAGATGCCAGGACTCATCCTGGTTCGACCAGCCCAGGACAACCCTTTGGATGTTGTCTACGGGCAGGATTCCGGTGTTTGGCAGGCGGCGCTTGGCAGCGAACGTCGGAATGTAACGTAGGGGTTGACCCGGTACAGCTTCTACCAACACCCTTTCCTGCGAATCACCATTGACGATTAATCGCCAATATTCATCTTTGACTTCAATCGTGAGATTACCCGCAGCCGAGATTCGATCCATGCGCGCGTCGCTTCTGAATTCATTAGGAAAATAACCCGGTCAGTTTACCGCGTCCCACCGTAACTGACCAGAGTCAGGTTCCCTATAGGCTTTTTGTGGTGGGTAGTTCCTCATCCGCCATTCATGAATCCCCTTAAATGGCACGCCCGGAAACATAGCGGGTCAACAAATCCTTGCGGACGTACAGGAAAATCACCAGGGCTGCCAGGAAGCCGGTCACATGTGCCAGATTGTTCACGCCGCCATAGTCCCGACCCTCTTGCAATACTTGAAATGAAGGCAGGCTTTCGCGTGCCAGGAAATAGATCAGGAACATCCAGGCGGGCAGCTTGATCGTCCAGCGCCAGATTTTGGCATCGGCGACCTGTTTCATTCCGGCGATCTTCATAACGATGACCACCGGCACACGCAGCACAATGCCGATGCCCCAGAAACATGTCACCATCGCGCTGGGGAACAAAATCAAATATGCGCCCATCACGCCAGCGATTGCGCCACTCGCGCCGATACCGGGGATGTCGGCATGTGCCGGATTGAGCACTTCCGAGCCGATGTTGGCAACCATGCCTGCTGCCAGATAAAACAGCAGAAAGCGCCAGGGGCCGCAGGCATCTTCCACCCGGCGGCCAAATGTCCACAGGAAGATCATATTGCCGAATACGTGCCAGAAATCGCTGTGCATGAACATGCTGGTAAAGGTTGACAACGCACCGATGCTGACTGCATCCCGCATAAACACACCGCGATACCCATATGTCCAGATGGTTTGCACATAATGATATATCTGGTTGACCCCTGACAAATCGTAGTTATCCAATGCATTCATGCCCTGATACAGGTCGAATGCCTGGAACAGCAAAAACACCAGGGCATTGACCGTAATGAGGGTGAACGTCATGATGGGAATTGAACTATAGCGCACGTTGCCAGTGTCGCTGATGGGCAGAGGATAGACAATCGCGCCTACGAACAGCGTGATAACAATCTGAAGGAGAAAAACAAAAAAGATTAACATAGACCAGACCCCTCAAAAACCTCGGCACAGCTTGGGACGTAGAAATCCGGTGGATTGGGGTTTGTCAGCAGACCGATGGCTGTTCCGAATACCAGCCAAACCGCCAGCGCCACCAGCACCAAACCAAGCGAACCGAGTAAAAATCGCACCGGCAGAGTGATCGCCGGGAGTTGGGTGATGTGTTCGGGCATCAGGGTGGCTGCCTCAAAGTCGTTTTTTGGCTGTTCCGGCGGCTCTGGTACGACACCGCCCAACCAGGTCGCCAGAGGCTGCTGCTGGGTGGATGAGGTAGCGGTGACGATGAGATAACCCCCTACGATGCTGACCAGCACGCCTAACCAGCGACTTAGACCCAAACGCGCCAAATCCAACCCGGCGTCCTGCCAAGCCATAAGCAGAGCGACCACACCAAACCCGAAGGCTTCGCGTACCGCCAGGAGCGTGCTGCCACGCTCCTGATCGGTCAGCGAGGGCGCGAAGGTCAACAGCTTTTGATCGGCAACTTTGCCTTCTTTGGTGCGCGTGCCCAAGCGTGCCGCCTGCTCGTATAACACCAGGGCTTCCTGGTTTTTCCCCATGTTGTGGGTGAGATCGGCCAACCGCAGCAGGAGTTTCTGGCTTTTGGGATGGGCTTCCACCGCATTTTGCAGGACATGGAGCGCCTGGACATCCTGCTGGCGTTCCAGAAAGTGATCGACGAGGGTTGTCACCAGTGTTTCATCGGCAGCGGGCAGCGAAGCCAGTTTCATGCGCAGGTCGTCGGCTTCGGTAGGATTGCCCTGATGCCGGGCGATGTCGATGGCTGTCAGGTAGACCGAGGGATGCTGCGTACCATTGTTGATAGCATTCCACACCAGTTCGCGGGCATCATCAATATACTTCAGGCGGGATAAGTGGCGGACGGCATTTTCCAGCGCCTCGGTGTGATCGGGTTCCACTTCCAGCACCCGCACCCATTGTTCGATTGCCCCTTCGGTGTCCTTCTGTTCCAGGCAAACCTGGGCTTTACTCCAGCCATGTTTTGATGTCTGCCAATTGACTGCTGGTATGGACGGGGACGGAAGGCTGCGAGGTCGGTGTGGTTGTCGAAGGTGGGGGCGCGCCACTTTGAGTCAACCGGCCCATCAGCGCTTTCGCCTGTTCGTTTTCCGGGTTAATTTTCAGAGCGCGTTCAAGGCATTGGCGCTGTTTTTCCTTGTCGGATACGGTACGGGACAACCACATCCAGGCGATTTCGTTATCTGGATTAAGTCGTAGAGACTGCATGAGTAAGTCGCGGCCTTTGGCGAGGTCTTTATCCTCACGGATGGCCGTGACTCCCTGGTGAAATAGGGTTTGGGCATCCATCCTTTTCCCTCTGTGTGAGTTGCCATTTATACTTTTTATTATATTCGACGGTGTATTTTTCACATGCTTGAGATCGTATATTTGTTATGAAACTTGTATGGGGTATCTTTAAGGGAGATTGCTTGACAGCATAAATCATTTGTGCTATAGTATATGCAGATTACCCACTTGAGTGGGTTAATCGAATTGAGGAGAACTCATGGCTGACCAGGATTTCGTGCTTGCCCCGGCAACCGAGACCGTATCGGTGTCCATTGCACTCGAACCGGCATACAACACGGTCAATACGATTATGTTGTTGGCTCACCCGGAACATCGCTCCGGCTTTAGCGCCTGGGTGACGGAAACGGCGGGGCAGCTTTCGCCGGAACAAGTCCATGACTTGCGGCTGATGATGACCGGATTCTGGGAAATCGTTGAACCGACCAGCAGTTGGCCGAGTTTCCCGGCGTTTGTCGATCATCTGGCTTCCGAAGACCCGGTGGCTATGCGTGACCGTGCGATTGAGTGGTGTACGAGCGAGCATGAAGGTGTGCCTCCTCTGGATCATGATAGCCTGCTGGCGGATAAGAGCGCGTATCTGAATTACGTGGAACAGGTGATCGCTAAAAAGGCGGCTGAAAACGAGAAAGAGTCGGATTACGAGCCGCAGCTTTACAGTGAAGCCCATGACCTGTTCAATAACCCGCCACAAATGAAAGAGTGGCTGATTGCCACACTCCGAACGGCGTGGGACACGGTTCTGGCATCCGAATGGGAACATAACCTGCCGATGCTGCGCGAGGCGGTGGATGCTTTTCAACAACTGGATTACAGCCACATGACCGCCCTGGAAGCCTTCCGCGTGATTACCGGGCGCGACCTGAGCGGCATCTGGGAGAAGTGGGGCAAGGAGATTGTGTTCATTCCGTCTCCACATATTGGCCCTTATGTGACACGCTTCGACAGCAAAGACGGCCAGAAGTCCTGGGTATTATTTGGCGCGCGGCTGCCGGAAGGTGCGCGGGTGAGTTCACCTGCTTTGAGCCGTTCGGAACTCCTGGTACGCCTGAGCGCGCTGGCCGATGATACCCGCCTGCAAATCCTGGAACTGCTGACCCAACACGAGGAACTGTGTGCCCAGGATGTGATCGAAATGCTGGATTTAAGCCAATCGGCGGCCTCGCGGCACTTGCGCCAGTTGACGGCCACCGGCTACCTGCTCGAACGACGGCGAGAGATCGCCAAGTGCTACAGCCTGAATCCCCAGCGCGTGGATGATACGCTGCGCGCGCTGAAACGGTTCTTGCGAGCGAAGTAGAGAATAAAACCATGTAGCGCTTAACTTTCACGAGAGCATCGCACCACAACACCGCCTATTCATTGAAGTTCGTTTTCTATCCCCGGCCAGGGCATACCGCCACCTGGACTGCTTTCACTTTCGTATTCACTCCGGTGTTCAAGCTATTTTGTAAGCCCATGAGAGGAGGTGTTGAAATGCCTGATCTCTCCCGTGTTCGCAGTCTCGAAGTTCCAGAAGGAGTACAACCTGATGATGCAACATGACCATTACCAGCAGTACGTTCCCTTTAAACAACGTGAGCTGAGACGCCAGGCGGACAATTACCGGCTGGCGCGGACGGCACTGGCGGATCGCCGGATGGTAAAAATCCGGTTTTATTACGCGGCGCTGGCGCGTTTTGGACGGTGGCTGGTGGTCAACGGCACGCGGCTGCAAGGGCGTTATGGACAGTTGCCCGACCTATCGCAAGCTCATAACCACCAGATGCCCTATAACCGCAGGTGTAATTTCGGCAGTCCTTTTAAACCGATAACTTCCGTTCCTCCTAAGTTGACGTGAGCCGGGAAGAGCCGCCCGGTTCACGTCATTTGATTCTCGGATTTCTCAGTGGTGTCAACATTGTCGCCCCAATGACAGGCGGGAAGGCCAGGGCGCGCCGCCGGAGTGTATAAAATTGCACGGCGGGAACAGGGGAGATTGTCGCTCGTATGACACTGATGCGGCGGGAACACGGGAAGATAGTGCCGCTTTGACAAAATGTGCGCTGCCGCTTGCATTGCGGCGGGAAGCAGGGAGCGAGTCGCTGCACAAAAACAAAAACTCAACGCAAAGGTGCAAGGGGCAAAGACGCAAAGATAAAAAGAGCGTAACGCAGAGATGCAGAGGTTCAGAGCAGCAGAGGGAAGCCAAGAATAAACCCACACAAGAACGCCTTTACACTCACTTCTAGGGATAGTGTAGCACAAAAAAGTGACGATATAGGTACACAAATGTGTACACATTTGTTTCGATTTTGAGGGGAAAAATGGCGAGTTTGTTGCCAGTGTCCAAAAAAAACTGTCAATCATGAGCTAAAAGCCGAGGAAGTCATCAGTTGATAGTTGTCATTTTCGGAAACTGACTGAAGTCAAAGACATGATATAGGCGTTACCCTGATTGTTAGTTGCCTTTGTGAACCATCCCCACCCCCAAACCCCCTCCCCATTGCATGGCTGAGGAGCGGACAGGTTTGGAGGAAAGGTAAGAAAGGCATAAATTCATCGGAGACACTTCAAGTTGACCAAAACTCAGAGAGTGAAACCGATAAATCACAGAGTACTTTACCAATGGACGAATGAATTGGCGATGCATTTACCCAGTTTGAATAGCTGGCAAGTGGATAATCTGGCGTTATTTAGCTATGGCGTGATCCAGGCCGAGAGTAGTCAGCAGATGAAAATTGCCCGCAAAGTGGTTTGTGGGGAACAAGTCATGACCGCCGAACGGCGCTTACGGCGCTTCATCGCCAATGAACATGTGTGTTTAGGCCGTTTTTTCAGTGAGTGGACAGGCTGGGTGATGGGTCGCCTGGAGGCTGAGAAGATTGTTCTGGTGGTGGATGAGACGAAATTAGCCGATCGTTTGGCGATGATGGTGGTGGGGGTGGCCTTTGAAGGACGCTGTATTCCGTTAGCTTGGCGGTGTTATCCGGCCAATGATAGTGACACTTATCCAGCCGAAGGACAAGTTGAGATGATCGCCGATTTATTGCGGCGGGTTCAAGCAGGGGTTCCAGCCACCAAATCGGTGCTGGTTCTGGCGGATCGGGGGATTGGCACCTCCCCTGATTTGTGCCACAAGGTGGCGGCAATGGGCTGGCACTACCTGTTTCGAGTGACCAAACAGAGCAAAATCATCACCGAGGATGGGGAATATACGATTTACCAGCAAGTTCACCCGGCACAAACCTGGGCAGCCAGCGGCTTGATCTTCAAAAAGCGTGGACGTATCCCGGCTTATGCACGAGCCGTGTGGAGTGATGGCTACAATGAACCCTGGGCATTGGTCACCAATGATGAGCAACTCACCGGTTTGGAGTACGCCCAGCGCAACTGGCAAGAGCAATGCTTTCGTGATCTGAAGAGTGGTGGCTGGCAATGGTCAACCAGTCAGGTGCGCCGTCCAGATCGCATGGCGCGTTTCATGATGATTTTGGTGGTAGCTTATGCTTGGGTATTGGGTCTGGGAAGTTATGCCGTTCACTGGCAGCGCACCCGCCATTTAATTCAGCCAACAGGCGAGACCTTCAGGCGACGACAGTGGAGTTTATTCAAAGAAGGTCTCCAGTTGTTTACCGATTATGTTACTCGATATGGCATTTGCCTGACACTCTGTTTTGTCTCAGACAAACGCTTGTGTTGAAGCCTGTCCGCTCCTCAGCCATTGCATGGAGAGGGGGCTTTCCTGACCCCTTAAGCCCTCTCTCCAGTCGACAAGTGCTGGTGGGGGGTGAAGACTAGCAATCAAGGTAGACGTTATTACTCATCCTGCCACTGTTGGGTGATTGTGGGGAAGGAACAGAACAAAGTGGGGTCGTGAAGCGTACAGGCGAATGTGTGGTACGATCACAACATTCATAGATGAGCAGTCTGTGGGGAGGAATCTGATGGACTTTAATCCGTTATCACCGGAGTTCCGCGCCGATCCGTATCCCTATTATGAGATGCTGCGGGCGAACGCGCCGATATTCTATTGGGAACACTGGAATATGTGGTTCCTGACCCGATTTGAGGATAATGCCGGACTGCTGAAGGATAATCGGGTGGGGCGGGAAATCCTGAACGTGATGAGCCGGGAGGAAATCGGCTGGGGCGAGTCGCCGCCGGAGCATGAGCCATTGAACGAGATGACCAGCCATTGGATGCTGGTGCGCGACCCACCAACTCATACGCGGCTACGTACGCTGGTACACAAGGCTTTCACGCCGCGCATGATCGAACGGATGCGAGAAAAAATACAGTCGATAACCGATGAACTGCTGAACAGAAGCAGTGCGGGGAAGCTGGACATCATCAGCCAACTGGCTGTGCCGCTGCCGGTACGGGTGATTACCGATATGCTGGGCGTGCCGTATGCCGACCATGCGATGGTACGGGCGTGGTCGCGCGATCTGGCAGTGAGTCTGGAAATGACCGATGACCCGGCGGTGTATACGAAAGCAGCCGAGGCGACCACCGCGTTCGTTGATTATCTGCGCGGGTTGGTGAACGAGCGCCGTAAAAAACCGCAGGAAGACCTGATTACCGCGCTGGTGGAGGCGGAAGAAGCAGGCGACAAACTGACGGAAGACGAATTGATTTCGATGTGCATCCTGCTGCTGGTAGCGGGACACGAGACGACCACCAACCTGATTGGTAACGGGATGCTGGCGCTGCTGCGAAATCCCGACCAGATGGCGAAACTGAAGGCCGAGCCGGGGTTGATGCGGACGGCGGTGGAGGAACTGCTGCGCTATGACAGTCCGGTGCAGATGACGGCGCGGCACATCATGGCGGATTTTGAATACTGCGGGCAGAAGTTCAAGCAGGGGCAGCAGATGAACTTTATGTTCGGGGCGGCCAACCGCGACCCGGAACGCTTTGCCAACCCGGACAAGCTGGACGTGAGGCGCGAGGATATTCAAAATCTGGCGTTCGGGACAGGAATTCATTACTGCCTGGGCGCACCGTTGGCGCGGATGGAGGGACAGATCGCCATCGGGACGCTGCTGCGACGGATGCCGAAGCTCGAACTGGCGGAGCGAAAATCCACCGTACCGGGATACGTGGGTGCTGCGCGGGTTGGAACACCTGCCAGTGACGTTTTAGGAAGTAATTGAACCACCGTCCCACAGGGAGGCTGTCGCACAGACACCGAGGACACGGAGAGGGAAATAAAGGGCTGAAGAAGCCCTTTTTGTTTAGCGGTCCTGATGCTCGCGCAGAAGTTCGAGGCTTGATTTTGCGCCGGGAGGTGGTGTCCACACATTTTGACGAATGGTTCTGAGAATTTCCTCTACCGGACGATCACCCTTTTGCATATTTTCTTTGATACATCAACTACCTCACGGTACGCAAATTTCGTAAAATGGCCTTTAAGTGCCCTTTTCACCTTCATCTAGTAGTATCGAAACGCCATATCCTGGCAGTTCTTGCTGGATACGTTGCAGCAAGTCCTGTATGTCGATCCCCTCGCCCAAATCCGGCCAGACGACACTGAAGGGGTTCAGTTCCATGCGCCCTTGCTCTAAAGCGTTGGCATTCGCCAGCCAGGGATGATGAGCGAGTGGGTCACTGATAACCCGACCATCGGCCAGACGAATGAACACATACCCCAACTCAGGCAGTACAATAGCGAAGGTCGGAAAATCACCCGTATTATAGTCAAATGCGTTACTCATGATCGTCTCTTGTGGAAACTGTCCCAGGCGGCCAGTAATTCATCCTGATGGTCTTCGATGATCTCCAGTATACGGGCAATTTCGCGGAAGTGAAAGCCATAGCTGCTGATGATAGTGGGTTCTTCCAGGGTGACTCGCGCTTCCTTCCCGGCCTTAAGCGCGTGGACATGGGCGGGTATGTGGTCGCGTGGGAAAATCATGAAGGTGTAGCCCTCCTCGCGGAATATGGTCGGCATGGGCTAGGAGTTATATTGCTTAAGGGCTTCGTCTATATTTTTATCTGTAACCCCCGCACCTCTTAAGATAATTCGGAACTCCAATGGGGTTAAATCCATAAAGTCACGGGTCGTATCTCCCTCCGTCAGGGTAATATGCAACCTGTTTCCGCTTTGAACACTGTATAAAATTCTGTATCTTGTGCCGTTTAGTTCCCCTATATGAGAAAAGCTACCGATTTCCATATCTTGATCCTCCCCTTGCCATCTCGCTCACAGAAGCAGGCTTTATTTCTATCCTGAATAGTCAGGCCAGAAGTGCCCACATGGTTGCTAGCGTGCCTATAATCACGACCAGAACGGTGATGGGTATCGTAGTTGAATTAGGGCTATCATTTTGCAGTTCAGCAATGAAGTAAGGTATAGCAAGACCTACGATTGCTGGCGCAATAACCTTAATACTCTCCCGCAGTCGCTCTGGTTTTTGTGGTGTGTACAGTGCATTCCTGGCCTGATCCACATCAATCACCTGGATGCTGTCGTGATGGGCTGCCTTACGGATTTGCTCGGAAACAACGAGCAGCGCATCTCTGAACTCCTTGATGTAATCAGCAATCCGAAGGTCTGCCGCACTCGGTGCAGGCGGCGGATTGGGAGGATTAGGCGGTGTTCTTGGAGGAGTGGTATTCACGCAGCGCCCCCTCAGTCTCATAGTCAGTTAGTTCGATGAGGTATTGATGCTCGGCTTTAAGTTTGTTCAGGGCTTTTTGGCGAGAGCGGTATTCAATGAAAATGTTCAGGATAACCCCAAACATAAAGCTTAATGCTGTAGCAGCTACGCCAACTGTCTGAGAACTGATCTGGAAAAGGACTACCATGCAAGCAACCAGAATGACCAACGCTGCCGTTGCCAAACCGATAATGATTACTCTGCGTAGCTGCTGATACATTGCTTGCGAATCCTTACGGAATTTTGTTGGAATGGGCTAGTCGTCGGTATAGAAACCGAACTGCTTTTCTAGTTCTTCGTCACAATCATATCCATCTTCGCTCGTGATGTAGCCACACACATCCAGTTCCTTCTTCATGCCCGCCTCGACCAGCGCCAGCTTAATAAAGGAAATCTCGTCGTATACATCTTCTACGATTTCACCATACGTATGCCTTAAATCAGATACGGTTTCATAAACATTAGCAACCTTATCAAGCAACTGCAATAAGTCCTCATCCTGAAGTTTGTCGGCTTCCTGACCGAGCCGCTTGCGGTTTTCTGCAACCGACATGCTTATGCCTCACTTTCGTCTTTCTCGCCTCGGTAGCCGCCTCGATCAACTTTCAAATCAATATCTTCCCCATGATTGTTCATGTCGGTTTGAATTAGGGTACGGATGTAATCAGCAGTCACTTTGAAATCCCTGCTTGGCGGCGAAATTAGCAATCTGTTCCCTATTGTTCCCGGTGACGAGAATATGAATGGGTTTCATCCCATCTTTTCGCGGCATTTCTATCTTACTTTCATTTCATTCTGTTGTACCTGTTTACAGGTGTTGTACTTGATGATGCAATTATGTTGTACTTGACCGTATCATGAAAGGAGATAAAAATCAATATGGTCGGATCGCAATGGGTGCATTTCACTTTGGGGGCGGATTTGCTCAAGCGCAGAGTATTGGGTTCAGATTTCAGATATGTTGCCACTAACTTGAAATGCATCCCTTTGCCAGCGCGGTTAATCCCTTTATACTTGTCCTCATTGGAACCCACTGGAATGAGGATGATAGGCGTGTAGGCATTATTGGGCTGCCGAACAGCGGTAAGGCGACGATTTTTATGCGCTGACCGGGCAAAATCTGGCGACGAGGCGGGGACAAGCGGGCAAGTTGATAAGCTAACCTGCCCGCCTTCGTATGAATGAACTGAGCGTAACGCTCTATTCCGAATTTACAGTGATGGCGATATTGCCCTTCTTCTGCCCGGAATTGGCATAGCGATGCGCCTCGGCGGCCTGTTCCAGTGGATAACAGCGGTCAATGACCGATTTGATCTTTCCCGCCTCGATCAGTTTTTTGAGAAAGTTCAAATCTTCAATATCCTGACCAGACACAGCAAGGATGACTTTCTTGCCGCTCTGCATGGATGTCCACAGCCGTCGGATTACATAGCTCGGCTTGGGGTTTCCGACCAGATAACGTCCATTGGGCTTGAGTGATCTGATACACCCGGAATATGAACTCTTGCCGATCACATCAAAAATCACATCATACTGCTGGCCGCCTTTGGTGAAGTCCTCCTGGGTGTAGTCAATCACATGATCCGCCCCAATCGAGCGCAGCATATCCAGTTTCCCGGTGCTATCCAGCCCGGTCACTTCCGCCCCATAATACTTGGCGATCTGCACGCCAAACGTACCGATACTGCCACCCGCCCCGAAAACCAGGACTTTTTCGCCGGGTTTGATATTGGCTTTCCGCAGGAAATGCAGGGCTTCAAATCCGGCGGTTGGCACGGCGGCGGCTTCCTCAAAACTCATGTTGGATGGTTTGATGGTCATCCCGCCACTATCCGACGTTTCAGGCAGGCATCGGTACTCGGCATACCCGCCAAAACCAATCCCTGTCGTCCCGAATACCGCATCCCCAACCTTGAATTGTGTGACATCTTTGCCAACCGCTTCAATTTCCCCGGATAGCTCCTGTCCCAGTATCAATCTTCTGGGTCGCAGGATGCCCATATACAGGCGAATCGGAATTGAGAAGTAGAAGGGGAACTTGAGCGTTCGCACTTCCGTATCCCCTGCGGTGACGGTTGTCGCGCGGACTCGTATCAGGATTTCGTTGTCCTTTGGCGTCGGTTTTTCGATCTCTCTGAGTTCAAATCCATCCGGCGATCCGTATTTGGTTAATACAACAGCTTTCATAATCATTCCCCTTAATTTGCAGATGATCTGCTGCCAAATGACCGCACCCAACCCATCCTCGTGAGCGGGCGCGGTCACATTTTGTCAGGATGTCACCGTGATGACGACATTTCCCTTTTTTGCGTCCGGTTTCCACATAACGGTGCGCCTCGGCAGTTTGTTCCAGCGGATAGGAGCGGTCAATGTATGGCTTGATCTTCCCCGCCTCGACCAAGCTTCTTAACGGATTCGAGGCGATCTGGCGCTTCGCTGGTAGACATGCTTACTGACAGATACACGCCGCCTTCCTTGAGCGCCCTTTTAGCATCGGAAGCCGACAACTTGCGACAGCATCGAAAATGACATCATAGATTTCGCCACTCTGGGTGAAATCCTCTTGTTTGTAATCAATCACCGTATCCGCGCCAAGCGATTTCACCATGCTCCACATTCGCCGTGCTGCATACCCCGGTCACTTGCGCGCCGAAGGATTTGGCAATCTGTACCGCAAAAGTGCCGACACTGCCGGACGCGCCATAAACCAGCACCTTTTGCCCCGGTTGGATATTACCCTTACTCAAAAGCTCGGATGCGGTCATTGCCCCAACCGGGATGGCGGCGGCTTCCTCATAGCTCACGTTAGACGGTTTGATTGCCAGCACACCCTTCGACCATGTTTCCGGTAGGGAGATGTACTCGGCATTCGCGCCAACCGTTAATCCGGTAGTCGTTCCGAAAACCGAGTCACCTGGTTTAAACCGGGTGACATCCTTGCCGATGGCTTCAATCTCCCCGGCGAATTCATGCCCTGGTATTTGTTTCCTTCGCATCCCGAACAGCCGTAAGGGGATATACACCAACGGGTGAAACTTTCGGAGTATGACGTCGCCTACGGTTACGGTGGCCGCATGGATTTTTATCAGGACTTCATTGTCCCCCGGAGTCGGTTTTTCGACCTCTTTAAGCTGAAGACCATCCGGTGAGCCGTGTCTGGTGACGACAATCGCTTTCATCATGAGTTATTCTGCTCCATCGTGATAACCACTTTCCCAAGTACATGTCCCGATTTAAGGTATCGGATCGCTTCAGCAATCTCACTTAAGGGATAGCATTTGTCAATCACGGGTGTGACTTTGCCAGTTTCTATGAGTTCTTTCAAATGGACAAAATCATCGTTATTGAGTTTCGCCATCAGAATGCCCAATTTCTGACTCCCGTTCCTTGAAATCCATGTGCCCAAAAGCCCAGCCTGGAAGATTGCAGACAGCGAACCGCCGACCATGATATACGTTCCATTGGGGCTTAATGCACGCTGGTAATCGGAAAGCGGACGATAGGCCACCACATCAACAATCCGATCATACTGCTGGCCGTTTTGGGTAAAATCTTCCTGCTTATAGTCAATCACGTGGTCTGCCCCAATCGAGCGCAGCATATCCAGCTTCTCCGCGCTGTCCACGCCCGTTACTTCCGCCCCGAATGATTTGGCGATTTGCACCGCAAACGTACCCACACCACCACCCGCGCCATTAATCAACACTGTTTGTCCCGGCTGTACCGGACTTTTGCCGCGCAGACTTTGCAGGGCGATCACCCCGGCTGAAGGTAACGATGCTGTTTGCTCGAAGGTCAGATTGGCCGGTTTCAGCGCTAATGCTTTTTCAGGAGCAGATACATACTCTGCAAAAGCGCCAAAACCACACTCGGTTAAGTCCCCGAACACCTCATCATCCGGCTGAAACTGCGTTATGCTTGCGCCAACCGCCTCAACCCGCCCCGCAACATCCGACCCCAGTATCCGGTAACTGGGTTTTAGAAACCCTCCCAGACGAATCAGAAACACGCCTCGCAGGTGATCCACATCGGCTGCATTGACCGATGACGCCAGGACTTTCACCAGCACTTCATTGTCCTTTGGCGCAGGTCTTTCCACTTCTTTGACCTGAAGAACATCCGGCGACCCGTATTTTGTATAGACAGCAGCTTTCATGCGGGTTCCTTCCAAATTGACTGTGATAGTGATTTCTGTCCGCTAGCCGGGTTCACCCACTGCCTTGAGAAACAGCGGCGGGCGCAGCACTTTGTCGGATGATGTTATTGGGCCACCGTGATGACAACATTCCCCTTCTTGCGTCCCGTGTCCACATACCGATGTGCATCGGCAATCTGTTCCAGGGGATAGGATCGGTCAACGACAGGTTTGAACTTTCCTGCCTTCACCAGTTCCAGCAGCAGGGTTAGATAGCCATTCTTTTCGTTTGCAGAGCGTAAACCCGCGAATACAATCTTGGCTTTCCTGCTGCCGACCTTTGAAGTCCACAGCATCTGAAGCAGAATGGTCAGCGAAATGGTGGTTGTCAGATAGATACCATCGGGCTTGAGGGAGTTTTTAGCCTGCGAAAATGAACTTTTGCCAACCGAGTCGAAAATGATGTCGTAGGTTTCGCCCGCTTTGGTGAAATCTTCTTTCTTGTAATCAATGACCTTATCAGCGCCCAATGATTTCACCAGGTCTACATTGGCTGTACTGCACACGCCGGTTACTTCCGCGCCGAAGTGCTTGGCAAGCTGTACCGCACTCGATCCAATACTGCCGGATGCACCGACGATCAGTATTTTCTGTCCGGGCTGGATATTGGCGGCACCCTGAATGTTTGGCAGAGCGGTCAATGCGCCCGGATGGATGGACACTGCTTCCTCATACGACATATTTTCTGGTTTTAGGGCGATTGCTCCATCTTGTGGCAGACTGATATATTCTGCATGAGCACCCGTGTTGGGGGCAGCCGTACCAAAAACCTGGTCCCCCACTTTAAATCGGGTTACATCCTTGCCGAGTGCCCCAATTTCCCCGGCAAATTCACTCCCCGGTATAGGCGCTTTGGGTTTCATAAGCCCGGTAGCTAACCTTGCTGCAAAGTCGCTGCCGCTTCTAAAGATTGCATCGGTTGTCTCTACTGTTGTCGTATGGATTTTGATGAGGACTTCGTTATCTGCGGGGGTTGGTTTTTCGACTTCTTGGAGTTGAAGCACATCTGGCGGACCGTACTCGGTGTATACAACTGCTTTCATAAGTATTCCTCTAATATTACTCAGATCGGGCTACTATACCACAATAATCAGTGATTGTCTGAAGCGCGGTCAAATCCAAGTGGATTACGGGTTCCGGTATGACACTTATTCTGCATCTTCGCTCATTCTCTATTTCGATATATACTCTCCACACTATTGTTTATTAATCAGAAAGTTGAACCATGCGTTTAGGCATTATTGGGCTGCCAAACAGCGGCAAGACGACGATTTTTAACGCGCTGACCGGGCAAAATCTGGCAACAGGGGCGGGGACAAGCGGACAATTCGAGGTGCATACGGCGATTGTCAACGTCCCTGACCCGCGCGTGGATAAACTGAGCGCGATGTACAATCCGAAAAAGACGATCTATACCAGCGTGACCTATGCCGACATCGGCGGGTTGGACAAGGGTATCAGCGAGGGTGGGCTGAAGGGACAGTTCCGCAACGAACTGGCGCAGGCGGATGGCTTCGTGCATGTGGTGCGGGCTTTCGAGGATGACACTGTGCCGCATCCGTACATCACGGTTGATCCGCAGCGCGATCTGGAAAGTCTGGACAGCGAATTCCTGCTGGCCGATCTGGTGATTGTCGAGAGCCGGGTTGAAAAACTGCAAAGCGAGATGCGGGTGAAGGGCAAAAATGTCGATAAAGCCGTTCCCGACCAGATGGAACTGATGGAACAGTTCAAGGCGCAGCTAGAGGCCGAGAAACCGTTGAGCGAACTGGACATCACACCCGATCAGGAGAAGTCCATCCGGGGATATGGCTTCCTGACGCTCAAGCCGGTGCTGGTGGTGGTCAATCAGGGCGATGAGGCGCAGGATGTTGACAAGCTGGTTCATTACGAGCGCCCGAACAGCCGTGTGACCGGATTGCAGGGCAAGATCGAGGCGGAACTGTCACAGCTTGAGCCAGAAGACGCCGCAAATTTTCATGGAAGAATATGGCATCACTGAATTGAGCGCGGCGAAAGTGATTCGGTTGTCGTATGAACTGCTGGCGATTCAGTCGTTTTTCACGGTGGGCGAGGACGAGGTACGGGCGTGGAGTGTGCCCATCGGCGCGACTGCACCGGAAGCGGCGGGCGCAATCCACAGCGATTTGCAAAAGGGCTTCATCCGTGCCGAGGTGATGAAATATCAGGATTTGATCGACGGCGGCAGCGAGGCGGCATTGAAAGCCACCGGCAAGTTCCGTTTAGAGGGCAAGGAATACGTCGTGCAGGATGGCGACATCGTACACATTCGCCACAACAGCTAAACACCTATGAGCGATTCCCCGCGATTGTTCATCGCCAGTGGTATCTTCCATCCGGAATCAGGTGGGCCAGCCACCTACCTGTACCAACTGCTGCCGGAACTGCTTTCGCGTGGGTGGGACATACGGGCGTTGACTTATGGCGATGGTGCGGTAGACGGTTACGGGTATCCTCTGACGCGAATCTCCCGGCGGGCGTTGCCGATACGGATGGGAGCATATCTGAAAGCAGCCTATCCCAACCTGTCGTGGGCGAATGTGATCTACCAGCACACGTTGGGACTGCCACTGGTTGGACTCCGGCGTGCGCCGCGTCTCGTCAAGATTGTGGGCGATCAAGCCTGGGAACGGGCGATCCGCAAAGGCTGGATTCCACCCACAGAAGACATCGACGACTTCCAGACAAAACGCTATGGCACAGCAGCAACTCTGCAAAAGTCTGCCCGCTCGCGGGAAGTACGCGGCATGGATGGCGTGATTGTGCCGAGCGAATATCTCAAACGTATGGTGGTGGGATGGGGTGTACAACCGGAAAAAGTGCGGGTGATTTACAACGCACTGCCGCCGGATCATATCGCGCCGCAGATGTCGCAGTCCGAGGCGCGGGCACAATTGGGGCTTGGGGATGAACCCCTGTTATTGACCGCAGCCCGGTTGACCCCCTGGAAGGGCGTGAATCACCTGATCGCGGCGCTGCTGAATGTGCCGGAAGTGCGTTTGCTGGTGGCCGGAGATGGAGACCAGTTAGATGCCCTGAAGCGACAAACGACTGAAACAGGCATGTCAGACCGGGTGACATTTCTGGGACGAGTGGGGCGTGACCAGATGCCATTGTACATGAAAGCGGCGGATTATCTGGTGCTGTACTCCGGCTATGAGGGACTGTCGCATACGCTGCTGGAAAGCCTGCGTGCCGGGACTCCTGTGATTGCCAGCGACAAGGGCGGCAACCCGGAAGTGGTGCGGCATGGCGTTAACGGCCTGCTTGTGCCATACGTGGATGTGGTGGCGCTGTCGCGGGCGATCTTCGATGCGTACCAGCCGGGGCGACGGACGGCGCTGGCAGCCAATAGCGAGGCCGGGATGGATCGATTCGTGTTTAAACAGATGGTGGAACAGACGGATGCCACACTGAGAGGCTATATCTAAGCGGGGCACAGTCCCCCATGCCCCGCCGTAGTGTCAGTCTTGCTTTTTCTCGATCATATCATCGGTAATTGCCGGAAATGTCCCGGTTTCCAAAGCAGTCAGTTCTTCCAGCATGTGCCCATGTGGATAAAATATCTGATGCTCGGTGGTCGTGGTTTTACTGCGACCTTTGCGGCGTCCCGGCTTGATGACCTTAGCGGGTTGGATTTCCTTATTCT
Organism: uncultured Chloroflexia bacterium; assembly: GCA_963752305.1. Classification (GTDB taxonomy): domain Bacteria; phylum Chloroflexota; class Anaerolineae; order Aggregatilineales; family Phototrophicaceae; genus CFX2. Next base: position 2,479,753 of record CAVVXQ010000009.1, on the reverse strand, counting down.
GCGCCATGTTCATAACCTCCATGCATACAAAACGCGCGGCTAACCGCGCCCTTCCTGTACACAAACCGTACATTAACCATTATATCGCAATTCGGCGCGGACAATCCCCCAATTTCTGGGTCTCGATATTAAGGGTTCAGGTGGCGGGGTAAAAGCGCCAGATGGAGTCGATGGTGTCCTGCCATACCTGCCCGCGCTGCTGCAAGTATTCCAGATGAGCGAGGGTTTCGACGACAGCGAAGCGCCATTCGTGCGGGCTAAATCGGGCGCTGTCGAATACCTTGCGGCTGGCTTCGTAGACCGTCGCGCCGCCTGCAATGGCTGACAGTGTATGGTCAAGGCGTTGATCGTGGTGATGCAGCAGTTCGGTTAGCCGCCCGTTCCAGTCCGTAATCAGGGATTTGTGTCCGGGAAGTGCCAGCCGCACGTCGTAGCTGCTCAGGGACTTCAACGAGTCGAGATAACGCCCCAGCGGATCGGGGTCGGTGTCCGGCCAGCTACCGATGTTGGGTGTGATCTTCATCAGCACATGATCACCGGGCAGCATCAGGTGGTCTGCGACATCGTAGAAGATCAGGTGGCCGTCACTGTGACCGGGAGCGTGGATGATCCTAAACGTTCGCGCGCCGATAGTGATGGTATCGCCGGGAATCAGGGGTTGAAGATTGGTCGGGTGGGGATAAGTATGGTGGATCGTGTTGGTCAGGCTGTCGCCAACGATGTCGATCATATCATTCGGCATCCCATAAATGGCGAGAAAGTGGCTAAATTCTCTGGCCTGCAAACCTTCGCCTTCCCACAGCAGGCGCACCAGTTCCGTCTCGCGCCGGGAGAGATAAACGGGCAAGTCCCCATCTGTCCGCGACTGAAACCAACCGGCCATACCATAATGGTCGGGATGCACATGCGTCAGGATGATGCGGTGGATGTCGCCCGATTTGATGTTCAATTCTGTGAAGACGGTTTCCCAGGCCGCCCGCGCCTCCCGTGTGTTCAGGCCGGTATCGACCAGTGTCCAACCGTCCCCGTCACGCAGCAAGTAAACATTGACGCTGTTGAGGGCGAAGGGCAGCGGCAGGCGCACCTGATAGATGTCGTCGGCCACCGGGGTCAGAATGTCGGTAGGGGGCATGTGTCACCTGAGTTGTAAGGGTACAGTGTTGGGATTAAAGCCGACTGCAACATAACTTGTCAAGTACCAGCCATTTTGACCAAGCAGATTGACCTGATTCTTAGGAGATGCCTATCGCAATTCGTGGGTCGTCATCGCTATAATTTGATGATGGAGAGGCAGAACATTTACATTCCTTATCCCCGCCGCCGCACGCGATTGCTGACGCTGGCATACGGACTAACCCTATTCCTATGGTTTAGTTGGGAAGATAACTACGTGTGGCCGGTAGCCGCCTTTGGCGTTGGTCTATCGCTGCTGCTGGTGGCATTGACGGTCATGAACAAACTGGGCGGCAGGATGATATCGGGGCGATATGTGCCCCTGACAGCGGTTGTATTGGGGGCGCTGGTCGGGTTGGGTGGGGCTATCGCCACCACTGGCCTGATGTTTTTCAAAAATGCGCTGCACGCCCATCTGTTTTTCGACTATCCGGCACAACTCATGCTGGCGATGTTGGAACGCGCGCCCATCTGGGGGTTGGCCGGGGCGCTGGTCGGGTTCGGCGGCGGGCTGATGTGGCTGGCGGCGCGACCCGCATCTTCGGGTATTGAAGCTGAGTAATGGTGAATGAGATGGGTGTGACACGGAAGCAGTTCGTTCGCAAATGGCTTCGCAATCAACTGGTGCAATTGGTCAATGTGCAAAAAACGACCTTCGCTCAACCGTCACTGGCGGCTGTATCCGAAGCCGATCTCATCGTTCATACCTGGGCAGGCGTGCTGATTTATGTGCATCTGCTGGATGAACCCCTGAAAGCTGCCAGAGTGCGTCACCTGCTGGAAAGCGCCACCAGCACAGGTATCGTCAGCCTGTTTATTCTGGATGCCGAGTTATTACCCCGGCAGGGAGAGCGCGTCGACAGCCGCAAGTGGTTCCTGGTGTTCGCACAACTCGCCAATGACCGGGTTTACACCTATCACATTGGTAAAGGTGGGCCAGCCATCCGCGCCGCGCAGTTCATCCCGGTAGGCCGCGACGAGGTTGAAATCCGCTATGGGGCACAGATTCCCATTATGCAGCTTCGCTATTTGCGGCAGACGGTCAAACACAGCGCCTTAAAAGGCTACTGGCTGATTGGCGACTTTGAAACCGAAAAATCCGCCCATATCCCGGCTTATCGGGTGAACAGCGATTGGCGCGGGAATCAGCAGAACACCAATGGCAGCAACGGGCAGGACCCAAAAAGTTTCCGAGTCTAAATTAAATGAAAGTTACGCCTTGCTGCGGGTGACGAAGGACGCCTCGCGGGAAGATGTGAAAGCCGCCTTCCGCAAGCTGGCTTTCGAGGTACATCCAGACGTGAGCAGCTTACCGAAAGATGAGGCGGAAACACGTTTCAAAATGCTGAGTGAGGCTTACGAAACGATCCGGGTTACGAATGATTGGCCGTGATGGTTGGATAATCAAAGTAGGCGTGTGTGCGCAGGCTGCCGAAGCTGATTTCATCACCATCATTCACCGGGAACGCCTGGTGTGGGGCTAACCGCTGGCCGTTGAGGTAGGTGCCGTTGGCGCTGTCCATGTCCTGCACACAAAGTCTGTCGCGCCCGTCCCGGAACAATACCGCGTGCAGGCGAGAAACACCCTTGTTAAGTGCCCCATACGATGTAAGGTCAATGTCGATCTTGCCGTTGGATTTGCTGCCGAAGCGTCCAATTGTCAACTGGTGCGCGCCGACAGAAACCGCCAGCGGTTCCGGTTCGTTGCGGATGTGCAGGAGCAACTGCGCCTCGCGTTCAAATCGCGTGCGTTCCCCGGTATCCAACTTATCAATGGATTCTCGAATCCGGTGGACAATATCTTTCCGACGAATAGTTTCGTCGGTGGGGCTGGTCAACGGATTGGCACATTCTTCACAGAACAACAACCCGTGCTGATTGGTATGGCCGCAGTAGGCGCAGATGTTTGATCGAGAATGCATCATCCCCACATTCTAGCGTAATCCCGTTCTTTTCGCACGATAGCGGCACATGGCTATCATCGGATTATCATCTTCACCTTAAAATTGTAATATTTTTGTTACAAACACAAGTCGGGCATGGGATCAGGGAAGCAGCCTTTTGGGCTGGGAGATTGCTGGCAGTTCCGGCTGGGTAGTATTTTTCTGGTCGATGAGTTTGCCCAACTCCCGCAGCCATCGCTGGGCATCGCCTTTGCGTTTGTCGTTGTCGGGGAAGGCTTTCAGTGCAGCTTCCATAAACCGCCGCGCCGCCTCCTGATTATCCCCCTGATGATGGTAGGCCAGCGCCAGATAATACAGGGTTTCGGCACGATTGGGGTCGGCCTTATAGGCATCGGTGAAATGGGCGATAGCTTCGTTCCAGTTGCGGTCATTGTAGGCGATGATTCCCCGCCCGTAATGTGCTAGCATCTCCAGTGGATGCAGCTTGATGGCTGCCTCAAAATCCGCCTGCGCCTTATCCTTGACGCCATCTTCAAGGAAGATAAACCCGCGCGCGGCGAGGAGTTCGGCGCGTCCGGGTGTGATGGCAATGGCATCGTTCAGGTTATTGATAGCGACATCGAAACGGCCTTTTTTATAGGCGTCGAGCGCCAGTTGATAATATTCGTCAGCTTCGAAGCGGCTGATGCCAAATCGAGTGGGTAAACGTGCCATATCAAGTCCTCAGTCCGTTTTTCATCGCTCTATGACGGGATACGCAAGGTTTCTGCTCTTTATCCCCAATCAAGGTTAGTATAATAAGTTTATGTCCAAATTAGGTAAATAGCGCATTTTTTACAGGAATGAGGGTTAAAAATGGATTTTGAACTGACCCAGGAACAGCGGATGTACCAGCGCGCGGTTCATGATTTTTGCGCGGGGGAGATCAAACCGTACGCGGCGGAGGTGGATGAAACTGGCGAACTGCGCTGGGAAGCCATCCGTAAAATGCCGGAACTCGGCCTGACCGGGCTGCAAGTGCCGGAAGCCTATGGCGGCGCAGACCTGGACAGCCTGAGCGCGGCGATTGCGATTGAAGAACTCGGCTGGGCGTGTGGGTCGACAGCCCTGTCGCTGGCCGCACACAACGGCCTGTGCTGCGCGCCGATCACCCGATGGGGAACGGACGCCCAGAAGGAACGGTATCTGCCGAAATTGACCAGCGGGGATGTTTTGGGGTCGCTGGCGCTGACCGAGTCTGGCGCGGGGTCTGATCTGGCGGGTGGGGTGCGGACGGCGGCGGTCAAGGAGGGCGATAGCTGGATTATCGACGGCAGCAAAGCCTGGATCACCAACCCGAAGTTCGCCCCGGTGATTGTTACCCTGGTGCGGACTGACAAGGATGCCGGGACGCGCGGTTTTAGTATGCTGCTGGTCGAGCCGGGAACGGATGGCTTGAGCATCCACCCGCCGGAGAAAAAGATGGGGCTGAAGGGATCGCCCACGCAGATGTTGAGTTATGACGAGGTGCGTGTGCCGTTGGATGCGCTGCTGGGCGAGGAGGGACGCGGTTTCCACCAGACGATGAGTACGCTGGATGGGGGTCGAATCGGCATCGGCGCATTGAGCCTGGGACTGGCACAGGCGGCTTTTGAGGAAGCGGTGAAATATGCCCAGCAGCGTCGAGCGTTCGGTAAAGCGATTGCCGAGCATCAGGCGATTCAATGGATGATCGCCGATGCCGCGATGGAGATCGAAGCCGCCCGGTTGATGGTGTATCGTGCCGCCTGGTTGAAAGACCAGGGCAAGGACTTCAGCAAAGCCGCTGCGATGGGCAAGTTAATGGCAAGCGAAGTGGCCGAAAAAGTGTGCCGAAACGCCATCCAGATACATGGCAGTTATGGTTACAGCCGTGAGTTTCCGGTGGAGCGGATGTACCGCGACCAGCGTTTGATGACGATTGGCGAAGGCACGAGCGAGATTCAACGGTTGGTGATTGCCCGACGTGTTTTGGATGAATTTGCCCCATGATCTGCCGTAAGCCGAGTCACAGCGTATGAATACTCTAACAATCGTAAAACCTTTTTTAATCACCACTGAGATACGGTTACAATCGAATAGATGACTGTAAGAATGATGCCATACGATGAAGTTTGAAGACCTCCGACGCCAATTTGCTCCGCCCGTGTTTGAAGACGAGGAACAAACACGTCTCGCGGCGCTGCTTCAGGTTGTACTTGTCGCCATGATCGGAGGACTGGTACTGCTTTCCCTCCTCCTGCCGATAGTTATTCCCAATCGTACTTCTGGCTCGACCATTAACGCGGTTTTACTGGTGGTCGCTGTTGGCAATCTGTTATTGACCCGGCGTGGTTATGCGCGACAGGCCGCTATCCTGTTTGCTTTCAGCCTGTGGGTGCTGCTGACGTTGGCTGCGTTTACGATGTCCGGTGTGGAATCGAATGCGTATGCCGGATACCTGATTGTGATTATTTTTGTAGGGCTGTTGATCGGACGCAAAGCTGCCTATATCTTCGCCGGAATGTCATTTATATTCGGCTGGTTGATGCTTCAGGCGGATTATGCCCATGTTCTGCCGCCTCCAGCCTATACCGAGTCATCGACTGCAACCTTTGTGATTTATTCGGTCTACTTTCTGGTGGCGGCGGCACTGCTGCATGTGGCTTCTACCAGCATCCAGTACGGGCTGGCGCGTGCCCGTCGCGGCGAAAGTGACCTTGCCCAGCGCAATCGAGAGCTTCAGGAAGAAATTAACGAGCGGAAACGTATCGAGAAAGCGCTGCGGGCGAGTGACACTCAACTGCGGCTGGCGCTGGAAGCCGCTCGGATGCGTGCCTGGTACTGGGATATTCAGGCCGACCAGATGCGTATTGCGGACAACGAGATTCCTGATCTGGCAATGCCTGCTTCTGCCATTATCACCAATTTTGAAACCTGGCTGACCGGGCTGCATCCCGATGATATGGCTCGTACCCGTGAGGTGATTAACCGGGCAGTGGAGGAAGACGCGCCTTACATCACGGAGTTTAGGAAACGTCTGCCCGATGGCGACTATACCTGGATTGAGTTTATCGGCAAGGTATGGCGGGATGAGGCCGGTAAAGCATTGTCGATGGTCGGTGTTTCACATAATATCTCGGATCGTAAAGAAGGGGAGCAGCATCGGCTGGAACTGGCGGTTCAGAAAGAACGCCTAGCCTTCCTGACCGAGTTCATGAGCAACATGTCCCATGACCTGCGGACGCCGCTCACCGTCCTCAAAACCAGTATGTATCTGGTGGAACGCCTGGACGACCCGGAGAAAATCCAGCAGCGATTGAAAATTATGCAAAGCCAGGTCGAACTGGTCGAGCGTTATATCGAGGATATTCTGACGATTTCGCGGCTGGACTATTCGCCAGAGTTAAGCCTGGAATCCGCCGATTTCAATCGCCTGGTTGAGGAGGCGGAAGTGCGGATGCGGTCAACGGCGGAGAAAAAGGCATTAACCTTATCCCTCGATCTGGACTTAACCATTCCGCGTATCCAGGTGGATGTCCGGCAGATCGACCACATCCTCATGAACCTGATCGAAAATGCCTGCAATTATACGCCAGAGCAGGGGCAGGTTATGATTCGCACGCACGCAGAGGACACTCAGTTTGTGTTGGATGTTCAGGATACGGGCATCGGTATCCCGGAGGCGGATGTGCCGCTCATATTTGATCGCTTCTACCGGGGCGGAAATGCCCGGATGACCCATAAAGCCGGAACCGGGTTGGGGTTGGCGATTGTGAAGAAGATTGTTGAAATGCATCAGGGAACGATTGAACTGGACAGTGTGGTTGGCGAAGGCACAACCTTCACCGTTCGACTCCCACTTGAACCCAAGTTAGCCTGTCCTACAGAACCACTATCCCAGGCAAACGATGCCGGATAATGACAGTGCTCCCGATATAAAAAACTGAAACCTCACCCTTTTCTCCACCAGTGAGTGGCGGGACTATACGCGCCCGGTGATGTGTGGTATTTTTGCGCCCTATGTCAAATGCTGCCCCCTCCCGAATTGATCTCCGCCTGTGCCTGTCGCTGGCTTGCATCTTACTCGGTTTGTATATGCTGGTCTACATTCCGCAGGTTAATTCTGCTGACGGCGAGGCGATCCTGGCGGTCACGACTTCAACCCTCCGGCACGGTCTGCCGGACATCGACAATATGGGCGCGAGTGAGGCGCTGCTGCCCTTCGAGATGTCGCGCATGGGGTCGTTCGGACTGGATGGCGCGTATTACTCCAAGAAAGGTGTCACCCCATCGGTGGCGCTGGCTCCACTGGTAATTCTGGCCGAGGTGTTTCCCTGGCTGGACACCCGCGCGACGGCTATGTTGTTCAATCCACTGGTCACAGCCCTGACCGCGTTGGGATTGTATCTGCTGGTGCGCTGCCTGAATTATCGACCCCGCACGGCCTTTATCCTGGCGCTGATTTATGGCGCGGCCACCTTCGCCATCACCTACGTGAAAACCCTGTACGGCGAACCGCTGGCAGGGCTGCTGCTGCTGATCGCTGTAATAGCGGCTTATCGCTATCGGACAGGTGGAAATGTCCGCCTGTTGGCGCTGGCCGGACTATGTATCGGATTGATGGCGGGTGTCAATCTGGTATATGCGGCCATGCTCCCAGTATTCGGCCTATTCGTTTTTACCCCCATGATGCCTAAACGAGATTGGCGGCGGCTGGTGGCGCATGGGGCGGCCTTCGCCCTGCCCGCGTTGACGGTTCTGGTGCTGCTCGGTTTGTACAACTGGGCGCGATTTGGAAATCTGCTCAATACAGGCTATCACTTCGAGAGTGGCGAGGGCTTCAATCGCCCGCTGCTGGAAGGTTTATACGGCCTGACCATCGGCCCGCAGCGCGGCCTGTTCTGGTACAACCCGGTTTTGCTGCTGGCGATTCCCGGCTGGTGGATGCTGCGTCGGGCGGCTTCCTGGCTGGCATGGCTGACTCTGGCGCTGATTATGACCGGGATTCTGTTGTTCGCAAACTGGTGGAGTTGGGATGGGGGAGTTGCCTGGGGGCCGCGTTTTCTGCTGACTATCACGCCGTTAGCGGCTCTGTACCTCGCGCCATTGATTGAATCCGCCTGGGAACGTCGGGGTGTTGCTGTTGCGCTGGTCGGTTTTACAGCCCTGTCGATAGGGGTGCAGTTTTTTGGCGCGGCCTACAGTATCTATCCCTATATCAGCTACCTGTACGAACATTATTATCGGACGGACGTCAGCCGCCTTGCCAACGAGGTGCTGACCAACCCCGGTCTGAGTGCCATCCTGGGCCATCTGGCATTGGCGCTGGATGGCTGGCCGCTGGAACCCGCCTGGGCTGCCAATGGTGTCGATGCAGTGCATCTGCTGGCTGCGTTGGGACTGATGGCTGTCGGCCTGTTCATCGGAATGGTGCGGCGGTTGCGTCCGGTGAGGTTGGTTCTGTTGGCTGGCGCGGCCATCCTCATCGGCCTGAATATTGTGGCTGCCCGACAGCAGCGCGGCGATTCCTACGAAGCGGTTCAGGCACTACAGCAAAGTCTGCAACCCCCTGGTACAGTGCTGGTCGCTTCGGAATTGTTCGGCGAGTTGCTGGTGGATGTGGATAACGGTTCGTGGGTAATCTCGACCAACGCGCCCACGACGCCGGATGATCGCCTGACCGCGCAGTTAACCGATTTTGCAGTCGGGCGGGGTGGGAATACCTGGTTGGTGACCTGGTTCGGCGCGTCTGATCCGGCTAACTGGCAGGAACAACGATTATGGGACACCGCCGCTTTCGCCTGGGAACGCGAAGTCGCCGGACACCGGGCGCTGCTGTTTGACACCACGCCGGTTCCCCCTACCGGATCGAGCGAGTGGAGCGCGGTTTGGCACGATAGTGTTACAAAAATATGGGGTTATCCAACTGCCGGAAGGGTTAATCATCAGCGTGCAGTGGTCGGCGTCGGACAAACCCGGCCGGAGACTATAGCTGGTTTATTCACCTTCTGGCCGCCGATGGGACGATTCTGGCTCAACAGGATCGCCAGCCTGTGGGGGGCTATGTCCCCACAGCCACCTGGACACCGGGCGAACCGATTATTGACCGCCTGTATTTCCCTGGTATATCGGCTAAGGACGCGATGCTGCGTATTGGTTTTATCGACCCCGCTACTGGCGAACGTCTCCCGGCCTTTGACGCAGGCGGACAATCCGCGCCTGAAGGATTTGTCCTGCTGCCCGTGATACAGCCCTTAAGTCCAACCTTATTGGGGGCGTCGCTCCCGACCAAGCAGTATCCCGGCGGCAAAAGTGGCGAAAGCTGTCACCAGCGCCAGCACCATCCCGGCATAATCCCGCGCCAAAGGCCGTTTATCGGTGCCCATTGGCACATCCGGTTTATAGAGGAGAGGTGGTTCGCGTTGCAGTTCGGCGGCCTGTTTGGCAACCGCGCCGCTCATCGTCCCGGCGATAATGCCCGCCTGTTTGACCTGCTTGGGTGAGACAGCAGTTCGTGAGCCATGTTGTCGGGCGTAAACCTGGGTGAATTCCGCGCCAAACAGAAAAATCTGTGCTGAGTAATAAATCCATACCAGCAGCACCACGAACGACCCGGCAGCGCCGTAGCTGGATGCCACGCTGCTATGCCCCAGATATAGACCGATCAGGAATTTGCCGATGGAGAACAGCAGCGCCGTCACCCCCGCGCCAATCCACACATCGCCCCATCTGACAGAAGTATCCGGCAGCACTTTGTAAATCAGGGCGAATAGGGCGGTAATCACCCCGAACGACAGCGCGAAATTGAGTACCTGTACCAGCACATCCGCACCCGGCAGCATTCCGGCAATCCAGTCATTGGCGGCGGTCAGGATGGCGCTCAGAACCAGAGACACCAGCAGCAGGAAGCCGATCCCTAACACCATCGTGAACGAGATGAACTGGGCTTTCACCGTCCTCAAAATCCCGCCCGACGTCGGTTCAATTTCCCAGATGGTGTTGAGAGCATCTTTCAACTGGTAAAAAACACCCGCCGCCCCCAACAGCAGCGTCACCAGACCAATGACGGAGGCAATAATCCCGCCGGATTGATAATTGGTGTTTGCCAGCATATCCTGTATCGCGCCCGCCGCTTGCGACCCGATCAACCCTTGAATCTCGTTCTGCAACTGGCCGCGCACCGCATCCTGCCCGAAAGCGATGCTGGCAATACCAATGACGACAATCAGCACCGGGGCAATCGAGAAGGCGGTGTAGTAGGACAGTGCTGCCGCCAGCCGGGGTGCTTTATCTTCGTTCCATTCAGCAAAGGTTTCTCGGAACAGGTTGAAAATGTTTCTGAGCAGTTTCATAAGGGCAATGGTTTCATTTGTTATCTGTCGATTGTATTTCAGTGTAGGGGGTGAATGTATGTGGAATATTGGACACGGCAATTTTTGAGGGAATTTTAAGATGTTGGCCTCTACAACGGGGCGGCGGGGTTAATAGGCTTCTAATGCAAATTCGGTTATAATGATGGTTTAGAACAGGGGGTTGGAAAGGTAGACAAATGACTCTACTTGAGCGGATATTTGGGGAGAGAACCAAAATCGTCCAGCAGCATAAGTGGACGGATGAACAGCTCATCGCCCAGGGTTTCCGCTACTACAAACCCTTTAAACGAATCACGATGGCGCGGATGCTGCCCGCCTCCGAAGCGCCGAAAATCATTGACACGGGTTGGGATACCATCATCGCCAGGGCAGGCTATTACATCGCTTACGTGGCCGGGGATAAAGTCAAAGAAAAACTGGATGACTACGACCCGCGCCCGATTGAAGCCCACATTTTCATCGACACCTATCGCCCCTGGAATGAACCGGACTGGAAGCCGACCCCTGCTGAAGCCCACCTGATGAAACTGGGCTGCAAACCCTACCACAAAATCGCTGGCGTATGGTCGAAGAAGCTCGAGGAAGATACCTGGGTGAAAAGCATCGAAAGTCCCAAGCCATCCATCGCCCCGGCGGGTGCGTGGTTATGTATTGGAACGGCGGGTGAACCCTGGGCTGTCACCGATGAATGGTTTCACATGCGCTATATCGTGCCCGGTAGCGGCGTACATCAGAAAGCGCACGCCTAAATGTCTGGGGAATAGTCGATTTTATCCCTCATCTTCTGGCGAGAGGAAAGCTGACCAGGGAGCGTTCATACCGCTCTCGGTCACACCATAATAAACCCGCAGTTTGCTGCCATCGCGCTGCACCAGATCGTGGCGCGTATCCCCGGCGCGATCATACTTCTGCCACAATCCAACGTCCCCCTGCCATTCCACCTTGTCCGGGCGTACCGGGTTGCCTTCGTGCTGTTTGATGGCGTAATGCCACAGGCGGCGGGCGGATGATCGGGTGACATTCTTGACGATATTGCCGTTCCGCAGGTCGCGCATGGTGAAGTAGGTTTCGCCATCGCGTTGTTCAACATTGATGATTTCAACCCCGGCGGTGGGTGGTTGTACACTGCTGTCTTGTGGCTCGGCAATCGGCGCTGTGTTTTCGACAGGTCGGGTGGGTGCCGGGAGGGTGGGTTCAGCCACCGGAAGCGGGTTAACGATGCCCTTGCTCTGTCGCACCAGGTTCACGATTTCGTCGCGCACAGCCAGGCTGGTTTCCGCCTCGTCCCGCACATAAATTTTGTTCTCGTCAATGGCATACGGGCGTTCGTCCCCCGCCGGGACTTGGATACGGATGATGGATTTGCCACTGGTTTCCTGCACGTCGATTTCGACATTCAGTGACGGGCTAATCATGCGGCTGATTTCGTGTTCCAGGGTTTCAACGGCTGCCTGCGGATTGGTGATGCCCACTGGCTGTTTTTTTCCGTCTGCGCTCAGGCCAACATAGACTGTGCCGCCGTTGGTATTGGCGAAGGCGCACACATCAGCGACAATCGCATTCAGCCGTCCGCCCTGGCGCGCCATTGATTCATGGAAAGATTGCACCAGACTTTCGCCCTCTTCCCGCGCCGCCTGGATGTAATCCAGCGGTTGGCGAGATGGATTGTAGGGGCGTGTGCGGGAAAAATCTGTGCCCTGGAACATAGCCAGTAGGGCATCAAAAGTGCGCTCTGGCAGCAGCACTTCCGTCACCCGATCACCGATACCCAGATAGGTGTGTTTGCCACTTTTATCGGTGGTGACGTTGATGCGGTGCGCGTCCGATCCCTGTATACAGCGCATCCGGCGGGGATACCCGGCTTTTGTGCCGTTAAAGAAACGCTCGGTACTGTTGCGGTCTTTGCGCCCCAGGTCGGTCACTTCCAGCGCGTGCAGGTTGCGATCCTGCGTGTAGGCGATGCGGGTTTGTCCGCCGAAGTCGAAGCCGCGCATGGCGACCCCGTGACTGCTGTTCACATGGGCGGCGATACAGATACCCCCAGCCTCGTTGATTTTTTCATAGGCTGAAAGGACATCAGAGGACGCGCCAACCTCAGAATTACCTTCGTCCAGCACATGCGCCGGGACATTCAGGCTCAACAGGAGATGTTCAATCTGGCGAACGGTTGTCTGTGGGGAGAAGATGCCGAGAATATGAAATCCGAAGGTGGCGGTGAATTCAAACCCCGGCAGAACCAGAATTTTATCCAGCAGACGGCGATATTCGGCCAGCAGCCGCAGTTCATCCGGTTGGGCACGCCCCAATCGTTCCAGATAACTCAACTGCTCGACCTCATTCATCATGGCCGAATACCCGGCCACCGTATTGTGGTCGGTAAAGGCAATAATATCCAGGCCGCGAAATTCAGCTTTGTGGAGAACGTCCAAATACGTGACATCGGGTTCTTGGAAGTCACCCGACGCCGGGGTGTGAAGATGCAGATCGGTTTTATACCAGCGGAGTTGAGATTTTTTACGGGAAGCCACGTTTATTATCGTTTACTTTGCATTAAGTCTTGTTTGACCCAATCAGACTGTTAAATAAACCGGGCAGATCACCCGGTTCAAAGGGTTTAATCAAAAAAGTAGTTGCGCCCGCCTCGCGCGCTTCGTCCTCCACATCCAGGCCGGAGGTCATCACAATCGGCGTGTTGGCAAAGGTTTCATGCACGCGCAGTTCCCGGATGATGTCCACCCCGTCCATATCGGCCAGATGGTAATCCATCAGGAAGATGTCGGGCAGTGCCTCTTCCGCCACAGGGATGACATCTGCGCCGCGCGGGGCAATCGCCACGTCGAACCCGTCCAGTTCTAATAAGGTCTGTAACAACTTAACCGTATTCCGGTCATCATCCACGATCATCACTTTTGGCAAGGTTTGTCCCCTTTTTCAGGTCGCCAGCGGCAAGCATAGGTCGTTTGATATACAAAAAGATAGAGGGGCACAGCCTAACCCATGTCCCTCTATCAGTGTACCCTATTTTTTATGTCTGTGCTTACCATTACTGCCGTTGGCTTTGTTCTTGGGCGGGCTGGATTCCAGCGCCGCGTTGAGAACATCCTCGACCTTCTCGGCCAGGACGAAGTGCAGTTGGTCGCGTACCTCTTCCGGCAGGTCATCCAGATCATTCTCGTTCTTCTTGGGGATGATGACTGTATCGACCCCGAAGCGGTGGGCTGCCAGAACCTTGTCTTTGATGCCGCCAACCGGGAGCACCTGCCCGCGCAGCGTAATTTCACCCGTCATGGCGACGTTGCTGCGGGTCGGCCTGCCTGTCACCAGCGAAGCCAGCGCCGCCGCCATCGTCACCCCCGCCGATGGGCCGTCCTTCGGCACAGCGCCCGCCGGGACATGAATGTGAATTTCGTTCTTGTCGAAGAATCCCTCTTCAAGACCCAGGTCTTTGGCTTTGGAGCGGATATAAGTCAGGGCTGCGCGGGCGCTTTCCTGCATGACTTCACCCAACTGCCCGGTGAACTGGAACCCCTTGCTTCCGGGCATCCGCGCTGCTTCTACAAACAGAACATCGCCACCAACCGGCGTCCATGCCAGCCCGGTTGCAACCCCCGGCAGATCAGTGCGTTCCTCGATTTCCTCACGGTAGCCATAACGCGGTTTGCCCAGCAGATCGCGGATCGCTTTGTCGTCAACCACAATCTTTTCTGTCGTGCCTTCCGCGATTTTGGTCACAACCTTGCGTGCCGCCCGCCCGATTTCACGTTCCAGCGTGCGGACACCGGCCTCGCGGGTGTAGTCGCGCACGATGTCAAACAGGGCATCATGCTTAAACACAACTTCCTCCGGGCGCAGGCCATTCTCCCGAATTTGGCGCGGCACGAGATACTGTTCCGCGATGGCGACCTTTTCTTCCTCGGTGTAACCGCTCAATTGGATGATCTCCATACGGTCACGCAGCGGGCCGGGGATGGGTTCGAGTTCGTTGGCGGTGGTGATGAAGAACACATCGCTCAGGTCGAAGGCCACGTCCAGATAATGGTCACGGAACTCGGCATTTTGTTCCGGGTCGAGGACTTCCAGCAGGGCGCTGGCCGGGTCGCCCCGGAAGTCGCGTCCCAGCTTATCCACCTCGTCCAGCATAATCACCGGATTGCGGGATTCTGCCCGACGGATAGTCTGGATCATACGCCCCGGCATCGCGCCGATATACGTGCGCCGGAAGCCGCGAATTTCCGCTTCGTCGCGGACACCGCCCAGGCTCATACGGATGAACTTGCGTCCCATCGCCCGCGCAATCGACGCGCCTAACGACGTCTTGCCAACACCGGGTGGCCCGACGAAGCACAGAATTGCTCCACGACGTTCTCGCCGGATAGTGTACTCCGTTTCCTGCTCTTCGATTTCAACTTCGCGTTCTTGCCGCAGCTTACGAACCGCCAGGAATTCCAGGATACGTTCCTTGATGTCCTTCAGACCATAGTGATCTTCATCCAGTACCTTGCGGGCTTCGGCGATGTCCAGTTTGTCATCGGTGTATTTCGCCCAGGGCAGGCTGGTCATCCAGTCCAGATAGGTGCGGATGACACCATACTCGGCTGCCGCCGTCGGCAGCTTCGACAGACGATCCAGTTCGCGGACGGCCTCTTTCTCAGCTTCCTCTGGCATCCCGGCCTCGGCGATGCGCTTGCGGAATTCTTCGACTTCTACCGCCTGTTCATCCGCCTCGCCCAATTCGCGCTGGATGGCTTTCAACTGTTCGCGTAGGAAGTATTCGCGCTGGACTTTCTCCATCTCGGTCTGCGCCTCGGTCTGGATTTTGCGACCCAGTTCGAGAACTTCCAGTTCCTTACCCAATATCGCCATCAGGCGGCGCAGTTTGGCATCCGTACTTTCCAGTTCCAGGATTTCCTGCGCGTCTTCCAGTCCGATACGAATGTAGGTCGAGATGGCATACACCAGTTGCAGCGGATCATCCACATTCAACGCCGACGAAATCAGATCGCCGGGAATATTGGGGACGAGATCGGCCATGCGGCTGAACAGATCAACCACATTGCGAACCAGCGCCTCAACTTCCAGCGTATCCTCAATTGTTTCGGGGATGGCGTGGACTTTGGCGCGTAGATAGGGTTCTTTTTCAAGGTATTCATCGACCTCAATACGGGCGAGACCCTGCACCAGCAGCCGAATCGTACCATCCGGCGCGCGGAACAGCCGATGGATGGATGCCAGCGTGCCGACCTGGAATACATCGTCCGGGCCGGGGGTTTCCAGGTTCGGGTCTTTGGCAGCCACCAGGCCAATCAGCCGATCACCAGCAACCACATCGTCTACCAGCTTGATGCTGCGCGGCTGGCCGACAGTCAGGGGAATCGCTGTTTGTGGATACACCACTAACCCACGTAACGGCAGAATCGGTAATTCAGCAGGAATGTCGGGAACTTCCCGTTCGGCAAGTTCATCTTCGGTTTCCGGCGCGTCCTGCACTTTAATATCTAATTCTGTACCCCCGCCCGTTTTTTGTTCGTCATCTTCCACAATAGGGGGGTCTTGCTTGAGTTTATGTGCCATGTCTTGTCCTTATTCGACGTTGCTTACGTCCACAATGGGTATTTGCCGTGCCGCCTTGCGGGGTAATTCGACCTGTAAAAATCCAGCTTCATAATTGGCGCTCACGCCATCACGTTCCACCGGCCAGGGAAGCGCCACCTCGACCCGGAATTCACCAAATCCAATCTCGACCTGGTGATAGGCGGGGTTAGTGTACTGGGGCGGTTCGCGCGTGCCAGTGATAACCAGATGGTGTTCAAGCAGGGTGATGCTTAAATCGCTGGTCTGAATCCCGGCGATCTCCACCACCACGACCAGCCGGTCTGCCAGTTCGCACACGTCCGTCGGCGGCCTGAACGGATGATTTCCCGGCTGGCGTATCATCAACAGCCAGCGTTCATCACGAGGCTGCAACCCGGACAGGGATTGGGTAACTTTTCGTTTTCGCTGCATATTTGCCCCTGCGGCGTTTGAGTATGACAGGTGTCATCATACGCCCCAAAAATCATCTGAAATCTATGTGTACTATTCGACGTTATTTTAGTTCCAGACATTACATACAGCCCGTTAGAAGCGTGTTAGATATTGAATTCAGCATTATAACAGAAATATGCAGTGACATTTGTTTGTATACGGCATTCCAGAAACACGGTAAAATGGAAGTGCATAAATTTCCAGAACGGGGATTGGCTTATGGAACTGGTGCAAGTATTACGTGGCGTTGAATTATTTCGCGGGCTTGATACCCAACAGCTTCAACACCTGGCGGACATCAGCCAGCAGGAAACCTACCAGACGGATGAGGTCATCTTTAACCAGGGCGACCCCGGCGACAAAATGTACGTGATTACGCAGGGGCAGGTGGAAATTAGCTTTGACGACGGTAAAGGTGGGGGACATACTGGCCTGTATCTGGGGCAGGGACAGATGTTTGGCGAAATCGCGCTGCTCGACCAGGGCGCTCGCTCCGCATCCATCGTCGCCATCGAAGATAACACAGTGGTCTATGCCATGCCCAGCGACAAATTTGTGGCGCTCTGCAAAGCCGATACTGCCATTGGCTACATTATGATGCGCAACATGGCCGTTGACCTCAGTTTTAAGCTGCGCCACCAAAACCTTGACCCTTCGGCTGGTCTATGAGCGGGGAGGGACATGATGATCTATAAAGTGAGCTATGTTGTGGTCGGTGGTGATTATCCCGGTGGCATCAAAAACGAGTTGGAAAAACCGCAGGTTGGCGATGTTGTGCAGATTGGCCGCACCAAATTCGAGGTGACGGAAATCCACGAAATTATGCCCCCGCGCGATGATTTTCAATTCCTTCATGCCACCGTAAAACCTCTGGCCGGAGAGAAAAGCGGCGGTTAAGTATGCGTCCCGGTTTCATTTATTTCGGGTAAAAGATGTTGAAAGAGGGTGATCGTGCCCTCTTTTTGTTTGCAACATCCTCAGACATTTCTGCGTATACCCCATAGATGCAGCAGAATAGCTTTGTATCCTTTGAGCACACTTGAGCACACTGGCTCGAGGAGGGCATGATGATGTCCGATGAGGAACTTTACGAAATCGCACAGCGCCGCGTGAACCAGCGTAATCTCCGTTGGACGCTGTGGAGCATTGATCTTGCCGGATTGATCTTGTCGCTGGCGGCGATTGTTATGCTGGAGCATACGTCCTATGCAGTGCTGAGTGAAGCCGTTTTTCTGGCGTGGGGCGGCATCTTTACTATGCATACCATTCTGACAGCCCTTTCCAGCAGACGTGAACGCAGTATTGAAAGAGAAGTCGCCCGGTTACGGGACGAGGCGGCTGTTTATGAGAAACCTAAACGGCTGGAACTATCCGACGATGGTGAAATTGTTGAAGTGGAGAATTTGGACTCCGAAGATCACTATCGCGACAGGAAGGCTGCCGGATAGGACATCTGTCTATCCCTTAAAATTCGTAAATGTCGTAGTCCTGGCACAATGTCACCGGGCCGTTGTAGGTTTCCTGTGCCTGAGCCACCAGCGGCGTCGGGTCAGTATTCCATACCCAGTAATGTATCAGGTATAACGACTTCGCCCCGACGCGGGTAGCGGTTTCGCCCGCCTGTCGCGCGCTGCTGTGGCCGAATCCCTCGCCCGCCGACTCATGGATCAACAAATCCGCGTCCTGGCAGAATTCATACAGCGAGTTGGTGGGGTTGGTATCACAGGTATATGCCAGCACCTTGCCGCTTCTTTTATTTTCGATGCGCAGGCCGACAGTGGGGATGAAGTGCTGCACCGGCCACGCCTGAATTTTAAAATCGTCATTTTCCAGTACCGGGGCACAGTAACGTTCGCTCACCCGATGGAATGTGACCGGAAAGAAGTTCGGCCACTCCTGCCACGAGAAGCTGACCATCATATCTTCCATCCGGTTCATGCAGTGGTGCAGCCCGTAAAACCGGAGCGGATTCTGCCGCCCAAGCTGCCACATGTGCATCAGCATATTGGGCACGCCGCTTACGTGATCGGGATGGAAATGCGTCAGAATAACGTCTTGCAGATTTTCGTCGTCGATGCCAGAGAATTGCAGTTTACCCATCGGGTTCGAGCCGCAGTCCACCAGAACCGGCTTCTCATCACCCAACAGGATGAAATGCGTGTTGTCATGATTGGCGTCCGAAACAGCGGCGGACGTGCCGAGAATCATTATCCGAGCCATGAAAAGACCTCACTGAGAAGATTAAGAATAGTTTATCAATAACCTATTGAAACAAGAATACTTGATTTTTAGTTTAATAATGATCCTGCATGAATGAGTGCCTATAGCAATCGACAGGCATCAGGAGTTGTTTTGCGACGGTGTTTGACCTCAACAAAACGCGCACCAGTAGCATAAGTATACCCAAGTGCGCGTTTTGCGTGATTCCATTGGTGAGCTTTTTCTAACCGCCGCCGAGAATGGCGATTACGACCCTCGGTGTAATGAACGATTCGATGAACGCCGCCAGCAGCAGTCCCGGTATCACCAGCCCGATGGCGATCTTCAACGTGTCGCCCAGAGTTGCCGTCCAGGCTTGGCCGACAGTCATACCGCGCGGGGGTCGGGTAATGATTGCGCCCATCCGCAGCGAGGCGGCGGTTGCCAGTACGATCATCGGGATTTCGATGATTCCGTGGGTGAACACGGCTGCGAACATAAAAGCCGGGTTGTATCCGGCGATGAATACCTGGCTGAAAATATAACCCAGCACCAGATAGACTGCTGGAGTCAGGATGAGCGCCGCCACACCAAAGCTGAATAACGACAGAATCAGCGCACCCAGCAGGATTCGTCCGTTCTGCCACACGATGAACAGCAGCGTCCCGGTTTGGGTCGGTACACTGACATAACGCCCCAGCATCAGGGCGGCATCGCTCGTCGGGATGCCATGAGCCAGTGGAAGCTGCCATTGTGGCAGGTTCCCGATGACCAACCCACCCACAAACGCCAGCAGGAACACGCCAACCGTGACCCAGGTTGCCAAACCGAGCTTCCGAACCGCTGGGAAGACACCGCTCCGATACCATTCGATCAAATTATGGGCGGGTGTGCCGTTGGCGTCTACTGCGCGGGTGAAGCGGACAATGCGCCGGAAGGTGTTACGCAGGTTCAAATTGTCGATGGTGCGTCCCAGCAGTTCTTCCCGGTTGAAGATGCTGTTGCCGACCCGGAGCAGTAACACGACCACCACCAGCATCCCGACGATGATCGCCCACAGCGCCCCGATGCCATTCGGTGACTCGGCGTCCGGCGCGAGGAACATAATCGCGCTTTCGCCGTTGATGAGCAAGGTCATGGGGATAATGATGAAACTGGCAAGCAGGTTAGCCGCGCGGGTGCTGGTCGTCTGACTGGATACCACCACTGCGCCCGTGACCATCACCAGAGCTTGCGCCACCGTCAGGACGATGATCTGCACAATCAGCATGGCTGGGGGCCGCCACGCCAGATAACCAAATACCAGACTGCCCAGGTAGACCGCCATGCCCCCCAGACTCGACAGCAGCGGCGGGATCATGGCCGCCAGTGTTTTACCGATATACAGTTCGGTGTTGGTCAGTGGGGTACTCAACAGCGGTTCCAGGCTGCGCCGTTCTTTTTCGCCGACGAAGGTTTCCAGCGCGATCACCAGGGAGATCGAGATCGGGAAGAAGCCGACGATCATCAGCAGGAACGGGATGGTGCGCTCACCGACGATCTGCGCTCCATAGCCGGAGACAAAGTTGGCGAACTGTCCCGCAACAAACTGGGCGATGAATGGGAAGAAGAAGGTCAGGAGGATGATCGGCGAAATGATCCGCCAGTCGCGGAAGCTGTCGCGCACTTCCCGCCGGGTGATAATCAGCGCGTTGCTGATCGTCTCCCGGAACCCTGCCCCTCGTTCCGGCAAGGGTGTTTCCATGTTAAGTGGTCTAGCCGTTGCTGCCATTGCTGTGTTCTCCCTCATCCTCTTTCACCACTTGCAGGTAAATGTCTTCCAGTGTGCGGGTGATCGGCGCGAGTGTGACCACTTCGATGCCCAGTCCGGCCACTCGCCGCAGCAGCGCCGGATTGGTGACGTTGGGGTCAGCCACCCGGTAGCGCAGCCAGTTCATGCCGGTTTCTTCAATCGTCACCATGTCGCTGATGTCTTTGGCAAGGCCGTTGAGGATGCCGTTCATCCGCAGTTCCATCACGGGTTCGCCCACGAACTCCCGCGCCAGCTCGTCAAACGAGCCGTTGGCGATGATTCGCCCGGAGCGGATGATGCCGATCTTGTTTGCCAGCGATTGCGCTTCAGTCAGGTTGTGGGTGGTGATGAGGAAGGTGCGCTGTTCGTCGCGCTGGAGTTCGATGATGGCGTCTCGCACCTGTTTGGCGCTCAACGGGTCCATCGCCGACGTGGGTTCGTCCAGCAGCAGCACTGGTGGGTTGTGCAGCATCGCCCGTACCAGGGCTAATTTTTGTTTCATACCTTTCGAGTATTCACCCAGCCGTTTGTCCAGCGCGAACGTCAGCCCAAAGCGTTCCATCAGGTTCAGGCTGCGGCGTTTGCGTTCCTCGGCGCTCAGGTGATACACCCGCCCGAAGAAATCCAGATATTCTACCGCTCGCATACGTTCGTACAGACCGTGCTGCTCGGTCAGGACGCCCACCAGCGCCCGCACTTTTTCCGGCGCTTTAACAACATTGTATCCGGCGACCTTCGCCCAGCCGGAGGTGGGTGCAAGGATGGAGGTGAGCATTCTCACCGTTGTGGTTTTTCCCGCGCCGTTCGGCCCCAGCAGCGCCAGCACCGTGCCGGGTGGAATGAGCAAATCGACCTCATCGACAGCGCGGAAGTCGTCGAAGTCCTTCGTTAGATGGTACGCTTCGATCATATAGGTGTACCTGTTTCATATTGAACAATGCCGACAGATGATTGTGGGATTATTGTATGCGAATCGGCGTCGCATGTCCCCCCTCGCTTTCGGGGGTATGTTCATTATTACACAAATGAGTGGAGCACGAAGGTTAATATTCGTTTACGCGGGGCTGTTCAGGGACGAATTGGCCTCATCCCTGAACATTTTTTACGTTATTAGGATAATTATTACGTTGATGGATTCTCAACCTGCTTGGCTTCGGCAGGTTTCGGGTCGGGTGGGCGGACGGTACTGGCGTTCGACCCCGCCCGATGTCGATACAGGAAAAACAGCAGCGCCGCCACAAAAGCCAGTGCGGTTGCCGTCTGCGAACTGTTCAGGGTTGTTCCCGGCAGGTAGGCGGGTTCGGCGCGCAGGAATTCGAGCAAAAAGCGGATGGCCGAGTATTGTACGATGTACAGCAGGAAGATGTCGCCCGGTATCAGGCGGTTGCGATAGCGCAGGAACACATTCAGCAGCACGATGAACGCCAGGATGCTCCACAGCGACTCATACAGGAACAACGGGTGGAAGAAGGTGGTCGCCACCGGATAATCAATGGTGCTGGTATACGGCGCGACCCGGTGAGCCGAGTCGATGGTGATGCCCCAGGGCAGGCTGGTGATCGAGCCGTAAAGTTCCTGATTGACGAAGTTCGCCCAACGGCCAATCGCCTGTCCAACCGGCAGCGCCACCGCCGCCACATCCAGCCAGGGACCCACCGGCAGTTTATTCCGCCGCATATACAGATACGCACCCAGCAGGCCGCCCAGCACCGCCCCGAAGATGCTCAGGCCGCCGCTCCAGATCGCCAGTGGCCCATCGGTCAGATTGGTGATATTTTGCAGGAACCAGCCGATGTCGTGGCAGACCTGGCTGGGGCCGGGGACGGGGCAGCCCGCGATCAGGGTTGCCGGGGGGAAGATGACGAACCACAGCCGTGCCAGCACGATGCCGGGGATAATCGCCCAGGTCAGCGCGCCCCACACATGCTCCGGGTCACGACCATCGCGTTTTGCCAGCCGCGCCGCGATGATGGCCGCGATCAGCATAGCGGCCACAATAATCAGCCCATAATAACGAATTTGCAGCGTATCAAATACTCGAATACCTTCTTGCTCGAACTTCATGGTGCTTAAAGCCTCTCTTATGACATTTTTCGGTACACGTACCACAAGCGCTGGAACGCGGTGACATTCGTGCCAATCGCCAGTATCCACAACCCCAACGGCAGCAGCGGTGGAACCAGCAGGGCGGCCAGAATAATCATCACCCGCACAAACCGATCCAACAGCCCGACCTTGACTGATAGACCGGCCTCCCCCGCGCGCGCCCGCACATAACTGACCAGAAATGCCCCGGTCAGGGCGGCCAGCGCCAGCAGCAGGTAGTCGTATTGATCGTGAACAGCAAAATAATAACTCAATCCGCCAAAAATTAAAGCGTCAGCATAGCGGTCTAATGTAGAGTCCAGCACGCTGCCGAATTTACCCGTCCGTTCCATCGCCCGCGCCACCGCCCCATCCAGCGCGTCCAACGGCAGCCCCAGGATGAGAATCACCCCGCCCAGTTGGAAGTCTCCCCGCCCGATGAAGACCGCCGCCACCACCACTACCACCAGCCCCGCGATAGTGATCGTATCCGGGTGAATGCCCAGCCGGTGCAGGAAGCCGCCGATTCCGGCCATCGTCGTCCTGACCTGCCCCCGCACCCACTCCGATAAAATGAACGATTGTCTGCTGTCTTGGCTCATGGGAACTCACCCATTCCGGTACATAGTTTCGCTTGTTCAAACCCCGCCGACAGCCGGGGGTGACGGCATTAAAGCACACCAACTTCCCTCTTGTAAATGCCCACTCTTTTCGGTACACTGAATTTCATTGCCGGGGCGTAGCGCAGCCTGGTAGCGCGCTTCGTTCGGGTCGAAGAGGTCATGGGTTCGAATCCCGTCGCCCCGACACCATTGTTGATCCCGCTTACCCGAAAAGCGGGATTTTTGATTCTAGGATTATTTGTGCATGGTTCGGAGAAACCAAATCAGGGTGGGAAATAATAACTGCCCATCAGGCGATGACAGTGTTGTTGCAGCGAACATCAGTAATATGTCATAGATTTCGTTCTTAGGTTAAAGCTGGGAGTTCAGCGGTTTGGTCTTGTCACTATTTCATAGTTTCTCGATCTCCCAGCCTGCCAAGAAATTGCTAAACATCTCTGAAGGTTGCCGCACAGGGCTAAGTCGATAATGTCTCGTAATAGTTGAGATTTTTGCTCGGTATACAGCAGGGCGGAAATTCAGTCTGTAAAGAATATCTACTCTACAGGGACTGAGAATTTGATATGCATTCTGTTTCCTTTCCGCTGGTCGACCTTTATCATCACGTCCTGGGGGGAAGGCAACGGTCCTATCCCATAGGTTTTCGGTTGCGTAAAAATCTTCCAGTTCTCGAAAGAATCCGGGAAATTGACCAGAAAGCATGTATTCTAATCGCAAATTGCCCATAGATGGTGTAACACTCCGTAACGGTGAAATTGAGTCAATTCTTTCTTTGTACAGCGTTTGCCAATTAATATTCTTTTTCTTTAACCGCACTTCTACAGTTAATTCCACTTCTGAAATTGATACACTGTTGCTTAGATTTTCGACCTCAACATTGATGGTTGTGCCGATAAGCCCTACAAAAATTGTTTCGTCGTCTGAATATCTCTGTTGCATATTAAACTTCAATTCCGCGCGCAGACTGGGCAGAGTCGCAATCAGAAATTGGCGACGTGTGTACCAAAGGTTTGCGAAAAAGCTAACAACAGCAATGATAAGTGCCGCTACAGCAATAATTGTCTGTATATCCAAGAGAACCTCTTCAATAGTTTGCTATAACTGTATTGTATCATTTTGGACAAACATCGGAATGTCTGTGCCAACATTTCGATTACCGACCATTTGCCGTAGGCGGTATTAGTCTTACCTTTGGTTAATTAAATAGGCTCGAATCCCGCTTACCCGAAAAGCGGGATTTTAGATTCTCCCCCAAACCAACTCTATTTACACAATCCCCAAATCTGGTTACAGTTGAACCCGCTTGAACTTTTATACGCAGCGATTGATGGATTGTAATGGTCACAAATCTGAAAAATTGGGCGGGGAATTATCAGTACAGCACCGCCAACGTCTTTCATCCCACAACGGTGGACGAAATACAGCAGTTGGTCGCGTCGCATCCCAAAATCAAGGTATTGGGCACGCGCCATTCCTTCAACGCCATTGCCGATTCCACCGACAACCTCATTGCCCTCGACCAGTTCCCGCCCACTGTCGAAATCGACCATCTACGCCGACAGGCGACCATCGCCGCCAGTGTCAACTATGGCGGGTTGAGCGGAATCCTCCACCGTGAAGGATTTGCCCTGCACAATCTGGCCTCGCTGCCACATATCTCGGTGGTCGGCGCGTGTGCCACCGCCACACACGGCTCTGGCGTCCACAATCGCAATCTGGCATCGGCGGTGTCCGCCCTGGAAATGGTCACGGCGGCTGGCGATCTGGTGAGGCTCTCGCGGGAACGCGATGGTGAACGCTTCGAGGGTGCAGTCGTGAACCTGGGTGCGCTTGGCCTGATCGTCCGGCTGACGCTCGATCTGCTCCCGGCCTTCGACATGACCCAATCGGTCTACCTGGACTTGCCCATGTCACAGTTAGCGGCGCATTTTGACGACATCATCTCCAGCGCCTACAGCCTCAGCCTGTTCACCGACTGGCAGGGCGAGGACATCAATCAGGTGTGGATGAAGCGCCGCGTCGATGACCCCCGTCCCGCCCCGGCAGCCGAATTTTACGGGGCGAAGGCCGCCACCCGCCACATGCACCCCATTGCCGATATTTCCGCCGAAAACTGCACCTATCAGTTGGGCATCCCCGGTCATTGGCACGAACGCCTGCCGCACTTCCGCATTGACGCCACCCCCAGCGCGGGCGCTGAGTTGCAATCGGAGTATTTTGTCGCCCGTCATCATGCGCTGGATGCCATTCGTGCCATCGGCAGCATCCGCCAGCAGATCGCCCCCCACCTGTTGATTTCGGAAATCCGCACCATCGCCGCCGACAATCTGTGGATGAGTCCCTGCTACCATCAGGACTTGGTTGCCCTTCACTTCACCTGGAAACCGGATTGGCCGTCGGTTCGGGAAGTGCTGCCAGCCATCGAAGCCCAGCTCATGCCCTTCGACGCCCGTCCCCATTGGGGCAAGCTGTTCACCATGTTACCTAGCCGTATCCAATCCCTGTACGAAAAACTGCCCGCTTTTCTGGACTTGATCGGGGACTACGACCCACACGGCAAATTCCGCAACGCCTTTTTGGATAACACGCTTTTTGGCGGTTGAGCTACTTTTATTCCAACTCACTCATGTTTCCCAACCATCGGATTCCAGGGAAACGATCTTTTACAGTATTGAACAAACGCTCGTCGGCTGTCCAGAATTCACAGGATAACCGCTTCGCCAAAGCCAGATATTGAGCATCGTAGGCGCGGGGGCGGTTAAATTCGGCAGCCAATTCATACGCTGATTTTAATAATTCATCATCTTCGTGAAGTTCCACCGGGTAACTTAAAAGCTGTGCCAGCATCTCACGCCCCAATTCATGGGAAATGCGTTGTTGATAAACCAACTTACGGACAACCGCTGTAATTTCAGATCGGAAGAGGCGAGGGGCTACCAGAGGGGTTCTGCTCGTGTTCCACGCAGATAGAATCTGGTTGGCGTGGGTGTGCAAAGGTTCATCCGACAATCCGAAGGCGATGAGGATGTTGGCGTCAACGACAACGGTCATTCATCCACACCATCGCGGATGTCACGCAGGATGCCGACGCCATCCATAGCAGGCAGGTTATCGCCATGTCCTGCCCGAATTTCTTGCCGCAAGGCTTCTATGTTATGAAACCACGAGTCATAATCGAAACCTGATGCATCAGTCTCTTTTTCGATCAACTCTCGTATCCGCTTTTGTGCATTTTTGTCCAGTTGATGGAACTTTTCGATAATCTCGCGTTCAAGTGTGTTCATCATGTGTCGCCTTATTGACTGCCTGCTCCATTGTACAATAATTTCGCGCCACTACATCGCGTTTCAGCAGTCCCCCGATTGGACTCTTGCCCCGCCTGCCTAAATTCGGTATGGTTGCCTCTCTCGATACAAATATTTCCTATCCCCATCAGTGTAATCTGGCTTCTCAAACAGGATTTGAGATTGCCATCACCAGTACTCTCGCCTTTAGAACTGGGGGCAGGCGGTGGGGATGCAATTTACAACAGGAGGCAGCGATTATGGACACTCGCCCAATTGGCTCTTTGAATGCTACTGTCATCGGCATCGGTTGTAACAACTTCGGCAGGCGCTTGGATGCTGATGCCTCGGCCAGTGTGGTCAATGCCGCTCTCGACGCCGGAATCAACTTTTTTGATACCGCCGATGTCTACGGGAGCGGTCAGAGTGAGGAATATCTGGCGAAGGCGCTCGGTTCGCGTCGGAGCGAAGCCGTCATCGCCACCAAGTTCGGCAATCAGATGGAGGGGCAGGGCAAAGGTGCGAAGCCGGACTATATTCATATAGCGGTGGAAGCCAGCCTGCGCCGCCTCAATACCGATTATATCGACCTCTACCAGCTTCATGTCCCCGACGCCGATACCCCGATTGCCGATACGCTCGGCGCGCTGGACGAACTGGTCAAGGCGGGCAAGCTGCTGGAAATCGGCGCGTCCAATTTTTCTCGCCAGCAAATCCGCGATGCTGAAATTGGCGGTCAAACCTGGCGCGGCGCGCTTCGTCAGCCTGCAAAATCACTACAGCCTGTTAGAGCGTGATGACGAGGCCGAAGCCCTGCCGGAATGTGAACGCCTGAATATCGCCTATTTACCCTATTTCCCGTTGGCGAGTGGTCTGCTCACCGGCAAGTATCGTCGGGGACAGCCCATGCCGGAAGGCACGCGCATCGTTGCTGGTAGTCGGTTTGCCCATGTACTGGAACAGCGCCTTCCGGTCATCGAGGGATTGGCCGAATTCGCCGAGTTCCTGCGGGCACACGCTGCTCGAACTGGCGTTTTCCTGGCTGCTGGCGCGGCCTGTCGTTGCCTCGGTCATCGCGGGCGCGATGAACCCCGATCAGGTAAAGGCCAATGCCCACGCCGCTACCTGGAAGCTCACCGCCCTCGACCTCAAGGAAATTGACTCGATTCTGGCGAGTGGTTAAAAACGGAATCGATATATTTGAGTTCTCGAACAAGGGGTTTGAACCCCTTGTCTTGACTCTCGAAACTACCGATTTTCCCCCTCAAAATCGAAACAAATGTGTACACATTTGTGTACCACAAACACGAACATTTGTGCTATTCTGGTCTTGTTGGTGTCGTAGGGACGGGGCTTGCTGTGTCCGATTGCTGGTGATGGTTTGAGGCGTGAGACCAACTTCTGCACAATCTGCACAACTCACCCCTGTGCAATTGCAGCATTTGCAGCATTTTTCGCAGTTTACGGGAGAAATTTCAAAAGTGTGGTGCAGGAAATTGACGAAAGTTGAGAATCGACTCACCCCGCCGCCGATCATACGGGGAACATTGGCGGCAGCAGACCCCTTCCGTCATCGCCGCCATCATGGGCAAGGGAGCAGCGATAAATTTGAGAATCAATTTTCGATTCTCTTTATCGTATTTATCTTCTATTTTGTCTATTGGGTGGAGTGGGCATATTTTGCCCTGATGTCCATTTTGGGCTGGAGTCCGCTACCCATCCGGCTTTCCAGCAAACCACTCCCACTGTCCTACTCTGTGGGGCAGGCTTTCTGGCAGCAGTTACCGCTCTGGCAGCGCCAGAATCATCTGTGCCAGTTTGGGGAAATCCGGCGGCTTTTGCATGTAGCCCAGCTTAAGTTCCTTCAAAAGTTGCGGATTGGGGTTTTCGCCGTTGGTAAGCAGGTAGAATGGCCGTGTGTCGCCCATTTCTCGCAGCATCCGCGCAATATCGACCCCATTGGTCATACCCACCCACAGGTCGATAAATACCGCACACGCCTGTTGGAAGGGTTCGGTGTCGAATAATTGGATGCTTTCCGGTCTGTTGTCTGGTACGTGCAGCACGTCAATGCCACGAGGGTTTAAGCCGTAATTGAACAACAGTGCTTCGGTTTCATCATCTTCGATGTAAATGACGGCCACATTATTCATGCAGGTTGATTTCTTTTCGCTTTCGATGTTACTTAGTTATACGATAATTGTGTCTCTGCCGACGTAAAATGTCGATAAAACATTTCAAAACACTAACCAAAAAGGGGACTTACAAACTAATTATAAATCCCCTTTTGTCCCAAATTATCCCAAATTTCCGTGAATTATTTCCCAAGTCGCTTCTTGAGTTCGGCTGTCAGCGCTGGAACGATCTTGTACAGGTCGCCCACCAGCCCGTAGCGTGCCAGCTTGAAGATCGGTGCTTCTCCATCCTTGTTGATGGCAACGATCACCTTACTGGTTCGCATTCCCGCCTGATGCTGGATCGCGCCCGAAATGCCGCAGGCGATGTATAAATCCGGGCTAACCGTTTTGCCCGTCTGCCCCACCTGATGGGCATAAGGGATATAACCCGCGTCCACCGATGCGCGGCTTGCGCCCATCGCCGCACCCAGTACATCCGCCAATGGCTTCAGCGTATTCTCGTAGCCGTCTTTAGCCTTCCACACGGCTGGATCGCCTGCGTCCGCCGGGGCATCTTTCGGGTTATTTGCCATCCCGCGCCCGCCGGACACGATGATGGCCGCGTCTGTCAGGTTGACCGTACCCACTTCTTGCTCGAATCCTTCGATCTTGGTGGCGATCTGGTCTTCCGTCAATGCAGGCTGTGCAGTCGTCACATCGGCTTTCGCGCTCGTAGTTGGCTCATTGGCCTTGAACGCTCGCCCGCGCAGCGCCAGATATTGTGTCCCTGCCGGGTTGCCAACCGCCTCGCTGATGACTTTGCCCGCGTACACCGGACGCACCACCTGAATTGCGCCGTCGCCACCCACTTCCAGGCTGGTCACTTCGGTCAGCAGGCCGGAATTGGTGTCGGCAGCCGAGGCCGCCAGCAGTTCCCGCCCGCGCGAGGAGCCAATCGCCAGCACAACTTTTGGCTTCTGCTCATCGACCAGTTTGGACAGCAGCGCCGCATACGGTTCGAGGCGGAAACCGGTGAGGGTCGCATCTGTGCCAATAATCACCTTGTCCGCGCCGTACTGTCCCGCTTCCGACGCAACCGCCTCGGCGTTTTCACCGAAAACCAGCGCCGTCACCGGGACGCTTAGCTTCCCGGCAATCTGGCGACCTGCGCCGAGCGCCTCCCAACTACTCGGTAGGGCTTTACCCTGAAAGGTTTCAATCCAGACAAAAACCGCGCTCATAATACTTTCTCCTCCAACAGGCGATCCACCAGCTTGGTGGCTTGTTCTTCCGGCGTGCCTTCGATCATCTCCACCTGCGTATCTTTCACCGGGAGATTACTGAATTTCAGGGTGCGGGTTTGCGTTTCGGGCAGTGTTACGCCCAGGTCGGCCAGTGACCACTCTGGGATAACCGCTTTCGAGGCTTTGCGGATACCAATGAATGACGGATAACGCGGCTCGTTAATGTCCTTCATCACGCTGATGACGGCAGGCAGTTTGCTGGTCACGATCTGCTTGCCCTCTTCCAGCAGGCGTTCGACCTTGATGGTTTTGGCATCGAAGTCCACTGCCAGAATTTGGGACACATAACTCAGCATCGGCCAGCCGAGCTTGCGGGCAGTCTGGGCGTTATGTTGATCGGTGGCAACATCTACGCTTTCCTTGCCGAAGATCACCAGATCAACATCACCGAGTTTCTGGACAGCCGCCGCTGCCACTGTGGCATAAGCGAGACTGTCCGCGCCATCCAAAGCACTATCCCAGACACGAACGGCTTCATCCAATCCCATTGCGAGACTGTGTTTGAGCGCTTCGTTGTGCCATTTCCGGGCCAACCGCGATGACCGTCGCCTTGCCGCCCCCATCTTTCGCTTTTAGGATGGCTTCTTCCAGAGCGTATTCATCCCAGGGATTCACGACCGTAGCGGCATCGCCCCAGGTTACTTTGCCATCGCCACCGACTTCAACTTTCGCGGCAGTATCGGGTGTACTGCGAGTAAAAACAACGACGTGCAAGATACAATCCTCCTGAATATTCTTAAGGATATTTTGACCCTAATTCTACCGGAATTTCCGGCAAAATCGAATCGGGGTTTAATTATTAAGTGAGCACATCAAGCGGGAATTAGAGCGGGTCACGTTTGTGTTTTTCGAGGCCGGGAAAGCTGCCGTCATCTTCGATGACCTCGGCGACCTCGCCATCTGCCAGTCGGACGTACGCGCCCTTGCGCTTGGGCTTCTCATAGGCGGTTTCCTCGTCCGTATAAGTGGGAACCTGGACAAAACGCTGTTGCCCGGTGGACGGTGTTGGGGACAAGAAGTTGATGAACAAGGCGGCGATGACACCCGGTATCCACCCAGCAACCGTCAGCAAAAAAACAATCATGGTTACGCCGCAGCCCTTGTCCAGCACGGCCAATGGCGGAAAAACAATAGCGAGAAATGCACGCCAGATGGTCATCACGAGCCTCCGATCTCAGGGATTGGTCGCGCCGTTGGTTGACCAAAAGTGAAGGTGTTCCGGGTTGGTGAAACGGGTCATGTCGATTTCCGGTGTCCAGCAGGTGCCGTCGGGTAGAATCGTCTCGGTGTCGAATAGGGTGCCATACAGAATAGCCTCGCTCATGTCTGCACCCCGCAGATCGGCTCCATGCAATCGTGTTTGCCACAGATTTGTGCTGTTAAGGTTTGCGCGGGACAAATTCACGCCACACAGGTCGGCTTCGGGTAAATAAGCATGGCGTAAATCAGCTTCGACCAGTAGGGATTGGGTCAGGTTAACATTTCGCATATTGGCGTGTAACAAGATCGCGCCCGTCAGGTCTGCCATCCGTAAAATGGTTTCACCCAGATAGGCTTTGGTCAGGTTAGCGCCTTGCAGGTTCGCACCTTCCAGATCAGCTTTTGCCAGGGGCGCAGCCTGTAAGTTCGCGCTGGATAGCTGTATCCCGCGCAACGAGCCATCCCGAAACCAGCCTTTTTCCTTCAGTTCTTTGATGGCTTCCAGAACCAGTTTATTGTCAGTGCTGCCCATCTGGGCAATCAACTTCTCTTTCGACGGCCCGAACAGCCCTCGGAACATGGTTTATCCTTATTATGCTCGACGCATCGCGCAGTGTGGCGTATACGCTTATTACGGCGAGGATACAGAACAGGTTCAACCGCGTCAACTGCCGTTTACAACCACATGCGCCGGAGAATTTGGATTCCGCGAACGCCAGAAGTCCGGGTGTTCCGGGTCAGTGAAACGGGATACATCTGTGCCGGGTGTCCAGTAGGTGCAATCCGGCAGAATAGTCCCCTCGTCGAATTGTGTCTGCTGGTCGAAGTGCGCCCCCAACAGGTTGGCGTCGTTCAGATTCGCGCCCTTCAGAACCGCCCCATCCAGATTGGCGTGTTCCAGGTCAGTACCCTGCAAATAGGCATAGTGAAGATTGGCATCCGTGAGCTTCACTTTCCGCAGGTTCGCCAATGGTATTCGGGCGTCGTGCAGATTCACCTTTCGTAAATTTGCCCCCTCCAGGTTAGCGCAGCTCAGATTTGCATTTTTGAGCGCATGGTCATCCAGCCATCCCTGAGCGGTCAGTATCCGTACCGCTTCAATCGCGAAGGCATGATCCGGACTCCCCATTTGCAGGATAAGTTCCTCTCGGCGCTGTTCATCCAGGCGGCGATCATTCAGCCGATCAATGATGAGGACGGTGACGGCGATGCTGGCGAGTTCAGTGCCCAGATTGGCATAGAAATCGTCGAATGTTCGCTCAAAAAAATGGATGAAGTCCTGTCCAGAATACTGGTCGAATGCGCCAACCAGGCTGACAATCAGGGCGAGTATCAGCAGGATTAATCCGACACGACGGGCAGGATCGGCGTGTTTCAGCCGCGCTATCATAATGACCTCCTATGCAATGCAGATGATGCATGACATAAGTTACGATAGCACAGATTATGCCTGTATGACCCCATGAAATAGGGGTACAGTTACCAGTTCATGCTGGTCAAGGATAATCTCGCCTAGTTCGCCGCCACGTAATTCAACAGTAGGGCAGCAATCACACCCGGAATCCAACCCGCTATGGTGAG
The DNA here is from genome assembly GCA_963752305.1 of uncultured Chloroflexia bacterium. Classification (GTDB taxonomy): domain Bacteria; phylum Chloroflexota; class Anaerolineae; order Aggregatilineales; family Phototrophicaceae; genus CFX2. The sequence continues at coordinate 2,447,094 of CAVVXQ010000009.1, read as the reverse complement.
CAGCAGCACAATGAGGACAGTTCCACATCCCCGGTCAATCACCGCCAATGGTGGAAATATGATACATACCAACGCACGCATACAACCCATCTCGAAAAATCTCCCGTCTGTTGTTATCCATTACACTGAACTATACGGAGAATGAGGATTGGAGGTTGCGAAGGTTAAAGCTCCAGAAATTCAACAATCCATCGGGCGACGAGCCGCGCGATGTCAGGGGTAAGATGCAATCCATCGAAGGTGAAGTGATAACCGCCGCGCTGCTGTTCAGCCTCGTAATCTGACCATCCCAGATTGACCCGTTTCCCAATCAGGTTGATTTCGGCCTGGGATAAAGCCGGACGCGCGGGAACATTGCCAGGGGGCAGTCGTTCCATCAAGTCCATAACCGGCACATTCAACGAACGAGCCGTATCTCTGGCAAGGTCGTTATACTGTCGCATGGCGGCAACGGTTTCCGGGTTATACTCTGCTGGTTCCAACCCAACCCATGCCAGAACATGTGCCACCTGGATGCGTGTCAGCAGATCACGATAGCCCTGAGCAAATTGTTCCGGCCTCACACAGCCATCGGGGACGTGCTGTACCTGTTCGTAATAGCGGCGGGTGGCTGGTTGGCTGTAGCTGATAGCGTCATTGCCACCGACCATGATGAAGATGCCGTCGGGGTCTTGAGCCAATACATCATCCAGCCTTTCCAGCAGATTCAAGACCGTATTGCCACCCACGCCTTCATTCACGATAGTGTGTTCCGGCAGCAGCACCGCGACTTCAGCGACCAGATCGCCACCATAGCCGCCCCAGGTAAGGCTGTCGCCCAGGAAAATAAGTTTCATGACGCGCCATTCACCCGTAGGAAGGGCACGATCAAATCGGCCATTCGCTGTGCACCCTCATCCGTCAGGTGAATTCCGTCGAAGCTGTAGCTGTAGCCGCCCGCCTTTTGCAAGCGATTATACGGGCCGTGTGCCAGCAAAACACGGAAATTCTTCGCATAGGTTGATAGACCGCCGATTGGTGGACGTTCAGGCACGCTGCTCGGCACCAGGGCAGCCATTAAATTCAGTGTCGGAATATGCATCTCAGTGCAAACCTCGGCTGCATAATCATTCATCTGTCGCAGCGTTTTAACGAGCGCAGGGTTGTATTCTATCGGAGGCAGAGCGACCCATATTTTGATATGTGCTGCTTCCAGCTTGCCCAGGATGGCGCGTATATTCTCGCGGAAGGAAACAGGCGAAACCTGCCCGCCGGGGACACGCTTGACGAACCGATAAAACGAGCGCGAAGCCGGTTCAGCCGATGAAACCGCGTCATTGACGCCGATCATCAAGAACACCCCGTCCGGCCTTTCGGCGATCACATCCGTATCCACCCGGCGGTATAAGTTCAGGCTGGTGTCACCGTTCACACCCTGGTTGATAAAGTGATGTCCACGAAGCGCAGCAGCCACCTTGTCCACATAGCTGACGCCAAAAGTGCCCTGAGTGAGACTATCGCCAAAGAAAACAATTTTCATGTTGTGAACAATCAATTTGAAGTTATTAGGGCTTGTCCATGACAAGCCCCTGTGACGGACAATTCAATTGTATTATAGCGGAAATCTAGGCAGGTTCAGGCTCGGACTGCCAGAATTCAGCATCATAGGGAGGGAGTTCGCAGCGCAGGGGTTTGTCATGGCGGAAGCCAAGCGCATAATCCGCCTGCATCAGTTGGTGGATTTCGCTCGTGCCTTCATAAATGACCCCGCCTTTGCTGTTGCGCAGGTAGCGTTCCACCGGATATTCATCGCTGAAGCCATACGCCCCATGAACCTGAACGGCCTCCAACGCGGCCTGAACACTATGATCGGTGGCGAACCACTTGGCAACACTGGTTTCGCGGGTATTGCGGATGCCCTGATTCTTCAGCCAGCCAACGCGCGTATTGAGCAGGGAGGCGGCATCGTACCACTGCTGCATAAACGCAATTTTCTGTTTGACCAGTTGATGCTGGGCAATCGGCACGCCGAATGTCTGCCGCTCGTGAGCATATTTGATGCTGTCTTCCAAACAGGCGCGGATAAGTCCTGTCGCCCCGCTGCCTACCGTGAAGCGGCCATTATCCAGGCATGACATGGCGATTTTGAATCCCTCGCCCTCTTGTCCGAGGCGATTAGCCGCCGGGACTTCCACATCCTCGCATTTCACCCAGCCAGTCGAACCCGCGCGCACACCTAACTTGCCGTGAATATCGCCAGTGGTCACTCCGGCCATATCGCGGGTGACGATAAAGGCGCTGATGCCATGTGCGTGGGCGCTGGTGTCCGTCTTGGCGAAAAACAGAAAATGGTGAGCTTTGGTCGCCAGACTGATCCACATCTTCTCGCCGTTAAGGATGTATTTGTCGCCGGATTTCCGGGCGGTGGACACCATATTGGCGACATCACTGCCTACGCCAGGTTCAGTCAGGCAGAAAGCTGCATATTTGTCGCCGCGTGCCTGTGGAGTCAGAAATTTCTGCTTCTGCTCCTCGGTTCCCCATTGGAGCAGGGCGAGGCTGTTCAGCCCCATATGTACCGACATCACCACGCGCAAGGTGGTGTCGGCGCGCTCCAATTCTTCACACACCAGCCCTAAGGTAATGTAGTCGAAGCCCTGACCACCGTATCGTACCGGGATGCAGATGCCCAGGATGCCGAGTTCGGCCATACGCGGCAGGGTGGAGGGGTTCATTTCCTGCTTGCGATCCCACTCGCCGATGGTTGGCATCACCTCCTTATGAGTGAAGTCGCTGACCATTTTGCGCGCTTGTATCTGTTCTTCGTTCAGTGTGAAATCCATATAAAAACCTCTTGATGACTATCAATGGAGTTGTCCATTTGGCACAAATAGCCGTAAAGCCAGTGCGCTTTTTTGTGGAATTATACCATTTGGCCGATATGCCATATAGCCCACAATTAGATAGTGTTCCCTTGTATCTGTTTGTCACATCTTACCAGAGGTTGATCGCGTGGTTGCTGCACAGCAAATCGAAACCCCCAGTAATCTAGTAACAACTTACCTCCACATGATGGATCGTTCGCAATTTCGTCCATCCTTTATTGAAAACCCTCACGTCAAGATTATCCTGATGACCACCGCCGACGTGATCTTCTATCGTTTCCTGTACAGTGAAGTCGGTAAGGATTGGCGCTGGCGTGATCGGTTGGTTATCTCTGAACATGAACTCCGCGAAGCGATTTCCAAGCCCGGTGTGTCGGTTCATGTGATGTATGTGGATGGTGTGCCTGCCGGATATGTGGAACTGGCGAAGAGTGGAGACGAAACCGAAGTAGCCTATTTCGGACTGCGCCCGGAATTTCATGGTAATGGATACGGCAAACATCTATTGAGTTATGGCATCGCCCAGGCATGGCAAGACGGCGCAAAGCGCGTATGGGTGCATACCTGTAATTTGGATGGGCCTTTTGCGTTAAACAATTATCTCAAGCGGGGCTTTAGAATCTACGAGGTTCACGAAGCGCCAATGCCATCGCGCTACGCCAGCTAAGATCAACCGGAATGTTAAAGGCACAGTCAAACGGCTGTGTCTTTTTGTTTCCCTAATTCGCCAGCGTGAAAACCGAATCGGCTATTGTCGGATTGGATTCGGCAGCAACCGGCTCAATCTCGAAATAGGGTTCGCCGTCCCAGAAGGCACTGATTTTACATGGCAGGATCAACTCATCGACTGAACATAGTTCCTGCGAGAGATTTAGTCTGAATGTCTGCTGGCGCTCGGTGTCGGGATTCATGCATTCCACTTCTACATAATCCAATGTGTGATCCGGGCGTAAATGAAGTTGGATGGTGCTGTTCACCTGCGTGTTGGTAACTTCCAACACATTTTCCCCTTTGGTCGCCAGCTTGACGAAGTGTTCGCCCAATGGCGTTAAAAATAATGCAGCAATTGCCCATAGTCGTCGCTGCATCGAACTGGCAAGTTCAGAATTCGACAGGTCAGCAGCCGTCTTATTACCACGCGCGCTGCGATAGCTGCTGCCATCATAGGCCTCAGTGCCGCTTCCAATCGGGACGCCGACAGCGCGAACAATGAAGTCCCAACGCATGGATGTCGGGAATGTAAATTGGGCAATTGCTTCAACTGGAACCCAGGTCATGATCGGCCCTAATTTGGCGCGCGCGCGTCCCTTGAAGTTAATCCTTAAGCTCTCCAATACCGGAGGGCGTAATCCGTAACGGGCTTCAATCGCGTGTCGCAGCACGTCTTTTGATTCTGGATCACCCTGGGCGAGTAATAAAACAGGCACGAATGCCTCCTTGCACGTTCTGCAAAATAGTTCGTTATAACCTATTACGAGCGACTCGGCGCTTCGGGTTACAAAGCCGCTCCAAGTTTACGCGATTGACGCGATGAAACGAGTATTATTCACGAAAAATTGATGAAGTTAGGACTATAGTTTCAGTCTAACAGAATTTGTCGAAAAATTGCATAAAGTTACAATTTCTCTATCCAATATCAACCAGAATGGAATTAGAATTTATGTTCTGTTATGTGGTATCATATTGAGGATAATAGGAGCGGCAATTTGGGATAAGCGGTGAAACGACAAATACGACGAAATAAGTACCATAATCATCGTGTGAAACGGGGTGATTATACCTTCGACAGCAAGGCCGAGTCAGCACGGTATGCACGACTTATGGCGTATCAAGAGTTGGGCGACATCAGCGATCTTCAAGTGCATCCTACCTTTGAACTGTTCCCGGCATTTACAGACCGAACCGGCAAACAGCAGCGAGCGATCATCTATGAAGCTGACTTTTCGTACATTCAGGATGGTGTGTTGATTGTCGAGGATGTGAAAGGTGCGCTGACCGAGGTGTTCAAGTTAAAGCAGAAATTATTTCTCGCCCGATACCCGGATGCTGATCTCAGGCTCATCAAGGCCAAGTAGGGGGTAACATGAAAAGGGCTTGCCCGCACGACAAGCCCTTGCAAATGATATGGGTTAATAGGTTGGCATACTGGGGTCGATTTCATCTGCCCAGGCCAGAATTCCACCCTTGAGGTTCACCAGCTTGTTTTTATACCCGGCTTCCCGCAGGAACTTAATCGAATCGGCGCTGCGCTTGCCGGAACGGCAGTGGACGACGATTTCCCGATCTGTCGGGATTTGTGCCAGAACGGTATCCTCACGGCGTTTGCGCCCCGCCAGCACGTCATTCTTGGCGGCTTCAATCTGCGGTTTCGGAATACGCAGCGTGCCATCCAATGCGCTGATCTCCCATTCATGTGGGTCACGCACATCCAGCACCAGCAGGTCTTCGCCAGCATCCAGCCGCGATTTGAGTTCCCTGACAGTTGTTTCCGCGATAGCTTCTTCTTCCGAGTGACCGTTCTGGCTGGCCTGATAATCGCTGTGGTCATGCGCGGGCATACCACAGAACTGTTCGTAATCAATCAGTTCGACTTGATCTGCCGGAATGCTGCACACCGGGCAGTTCGGGTCTTTCCGCAGCTTTAAGTTTGGTGAAGCTCATTTCCAGAGCATCGTACAGCAGCATCTTGCCGATCATCGAGTTCGCCAATGCCCAGAATCAGCTTGATAGCCTCTGTCGCCTGCATCGTGCCAATCGTTCCCGGTAGGATACCCAACACACCACCCTCGGCGCAGCTTGGCACGAGTCCAGGTGGTGGCGGGGTGGGGAACATGCAGCGATAGCATGGCCCTTCCTTCGCATAGAACACGCTCAACTGTCCCTCAAACCGGAAAATACTGCCGTAAACATTCGGCTTGCCCAACTTGACACAGGCATCATTCACCAGATAGCGAGTGGGGAAGTTGTCCGTACCGTCGATAATCACATCATACGGCTCGAATAATTCCAGGGCATTTTCGGAAGTGAGGGGGACATTGTACAGATCAACCTGCAAATAGGGGTTGATGTCCAACATCCGCTTCTTGGCGCTTTCAACCTTCAGGTCGCCAACGCTGCTTTGCCCATGAATAACCTGCCGCTGCAAGTTGGTTTCATCGACAACATCGTAATCCACCAGCCCAATCCGCCCGATTCCGGCAGCGGCCAAATATAGCGCCAATGGGCTGCCCAGGCCGCCAGTCCCGACCAGTAAAATGCTGGCGGCCTTGAGTTTGCGCTGCCCTTCAATGCCGACTTCCGGCATGATAAGATGGCGGCTGTAACGGCGAATTTCGTCGTGTGTAAGTTCGCCAGTCGCATTGACTAATGCTTCCATAAATTTCCCCTTGTTTGTTTCGCACCACAGATGACGGAATGGGATTCTGTTAGTCCGGTGGTGAATATAGTGTCTGTTAGACGAGTACCACCCTACACTTCATTACGAAAGCGTTTCATGAGAGCCTCAGGCGGTTTTCTGCTGGTTGAGCTGCGTGCCCTCGATCTGTCGCCGCAGCTTAGGCGCATCGGCCACACCATGATTGACTTCGAGGACGCGCCGCTGACCATCCAGCACAAATGTGGTTGGGGCAGAAAACACGCCCCAGCGATCCGCTGCATCAGTATTTTCAGTCGCATCAATTTTGACAATCTGGATACCTTCCCCCATTTCCGCTTGCAACCGCGCCAGCGCCGGAGTCTGCTGCGTGCGGCAGGGAACACAGGTTGGGGTGGTAAAATACACCACTGTTGGAATTCCCGGTCTGAGTTCCTGAAGAATGGGATCGGTTTCGGCGGTTGATGCTGCCCGCCACACATGATAGCGGGAAAACCCTCGATAGGCGAGATAGCCAATTGCCGACAAAACCAATGCTGCAACTAATCGCTCAATCATCGTTCATGACCTGTTATGGTTGTTGAATGGGTGCGTGAGTAAAACCGGGCAATCCGAGACGGTTAAATTGGTAGTACATCCAGCATCCGGCGCAGAAATTCACCCAGAAGTTCAGGTTTGCCAGAATGACCACGATCCCCACCAAAACCCATGCCTAACGCAGGCGCACCAGCCAGCAGGGCAATCGTCGCCACGCCGTTAAACACCGCGCCGACCAACATGGCAAAGCGATGCGGCTCTGGATTGTCGGTAATCACATGTGGTTTGACGAGTCCGCTGGGTTTGATGACCTGCTTGATAGAACAGCCGATAGGGTGCGTAGGGCACATCCAACGCGCCTAGTAACTGTGCCAGCGCCACCAGTGCCACCAACAGAGTGCTGTCGAGGATGAACGCCACGATCAACAGAATAATGGTGGCGGCCTGCCCGGTTTTTAACCCGGAGTGATCGACTTTACGAAGTATTTCTGCTGCCATGCATAACCCCTTAAAACCAAATGAGTACTCGATTTATACAGAGAGGGGCATGTCACACACGCCCCTCTCTCAGTTCAATTGCTAGCCACCGGCGATGCTGGGGATAATCCGCAGACTATCGCCAGGGTCAATTTCCGTATTCAGGCCGTCGAGGAAACGGACGTCCTCATCGCCTAGGAATACGTTTACGAAGTTCCGCAGTTCTGCGCCGTTGAACAAGTGCTGGCGCAGTTCCGGGTACTGGTCGGTTAGGTCGTTGAGTGCTTCGCCAATCGTGCCACCGCCGACATCTACCTGCGCCTGATTGTTGGTATATGCCCGCAGTGGAGTTGGAATTTTGATGCTTGCCACCTTTTCGATGCTCCTTGAATTCGATTAAACAGAGTCGTGGGCGGGAATTGAACCCGCGTAAAGGCTTTTGCAGAGCCTCGCCTGACCACTCGGCTACCACGACGTATATGATACCTAAACTGAGTGGTGATTGGCGCGTTCTTTCCACAGCCGATTCAGATAGCCGCCAACGATCTGCGTCATGGTTTCGACTTCGACCAGAAACGAGTCGTGACCGAAAGACGCCTCGATATGTTGGTATTCGACTTTCCGCTGTATTTCTCTCAGTTCGTCCACCAATTCGCGGGCTTGCGCACTCGGTATACAGCCAATCACTGGAAATGCTGACGACCAGGAAACGCGCCTGTGTCCGCTGCAGCGCCTCTTGCATCGAACCATAACCATCGCTCACATCGTAATAATCCAGCGCTTTGGTGATGTACAGATAGCTGTTGGCATCGAAACGTTCGACAAATTTGTCGCCCTGATGCTTCAGATAACTCTCGACTGCGAAATCGGTGTCGAAATTGTAACCCAGTTCATTGCCGATCTTGCAGTTGTCGCCCGAATTTCTGTTCCAGCGAATTTTCGCTCATGTAGGTGATGTGCCCGACCATTCGCGCCACCGATAAGCCCGGCATGCCGGGATCGGTCCATCATAATAATCGCCTGTGTTCCAATTGGGATCGGCATAGATCGCCTGCCGCCCAATCTCGTTGAAGGCGATGTTCTGTGTCGATGAACGCGGTGTGCCGCCAGGAACAAGACAGAATCGAACCCGTTCAGGATAATCGACTGCCCATTGGAGCGCCTGCATCCCGCCCATGCTGCCACCGGCCACACTGAACAGCTTTTGGATGCCGAGATAATCCAGCAAATGACGTTGCGCCGGCTACCATATCGGCTACGGTCACAAACGGGAAGCGCAGGGCATATGGTTTGCCATCCGGCGCGAGTGATGCTGGCCCGGTGCTGCCCTGACACCCGCCGATCACATTGGAGCAGATGACAAAAAACTGATCGGTATCGAACATTTTGCCGGGGCCAACCGCATCATCCCACCAGCCGGGTTTTTCGTCCGGTTCATCGGTGTGATATCCGGCGACGTGCGCATCGCCGGATAGGGCATGGCAGATCAAAATGGCGTTCGAGTGTTCCGGCGTTCAACGTTCCATAGGTTTCATAAGCCAGTGTGAACCGCTCCAATACCTTGCCCACTGCGAAGATGCAAAGGTTGGTCAAAGTGGGCGTACTGCCGCTGCACGATACCGACTGAACCGGGCGTCTTGACGCCGGGGAGTTGGTATCTGCTTCCGCCATTGAAATCACCTCGTCCTGTGCCAGCAACATTGCTGCATATGCTCCATCTATTATGTACGAGAGCAAGGGACATGACAACCCTGCCATGTCCCTGTGCAAATTTATCACTATGGAGTTGGTTGCAGGGTCTTCCCCTGCGCAACTGCTAACGCCTGATCCAGGTCCCACAGAATGTCGTTGATGTCCTCGATGCCAACTGCCAGGCGGATATAATCACCGGTCACGCCGCTGGAGATTTGTTCCGCTTCGCTCAACTGCTGGTGGGTGGTGGTCGCCGGATGAATCGCCAGTGAACGGGCATCACCCACATTTGCCAGATGCGAGAACAATTTCAGACTGTCGATGAACTGGCCTGCCAGCTTCCGGCCACCCTTGATGCCAAAGCCGATGACCGCGCCCGCGCCTTTCGGCAGATACTTCTGCGCGCGCTCGTAGCTGGGGTGGCTCGGGCAGGCCGGGATAATTCACCCACTCCACCGCCGGATGCTCCTGCAAATGTTTGGCAACCGCCAATGCATTGTCCACATGCCGCTGCATCCGCAAGGCCAGCGTTTCCAGACCGATGATATTCAGGAAGCTGTTGAATGGAGCCTGGCAGCCGCCCAGATCACGCAGACCGACCACGCGCGCGCGGATGATGAAGGCCAGATTACCCACCAGATCGGCAAAAACGGCATCATGATACGAGGGTTCCGGCTCGATCAGGTCTGGATGCCGTCCACTGGCTTTCCAGTCGAATTTGCCACTGTCCACAACCACCCCGCCGATGCTCAGGCCATGACCGCCAATCCATTTGGTGGTGGAATGCACGACAATGTCCACACCATGATCGAAGGCGCGCCACAGGTAAGGAGTGGCGAAGGTGTTATCCACGATGACGGGAAGACCGTTTGCATGCGCCAGCTTGCGTGATCGCCTCAAAATCCGGGATTTCCAGCTTGGGATTGCCGATGGTTTCCAGATAAATCAAGCGAGTTTTGTCGTTGATGTATTTTTCGAAGTCCGCGGGATTTGTGCCTTCGACAAAATGGGCGGTGATGCCCAGGCGACGTAAGCTGTGCGAGAACTGAGTATATGTTCCGCCGTAGAGTGCGGCTGGTAGAGATGATTTCGTCCCCGGCATTCGCCAGCGTGGTGATGGCAAGCAACTGGGCAAACTGACCGGATGCGGTCGCCAGAGCGGCTACGCCCCCTTCGAGGGCGGCGATACGCTGCTCAAACGCATCGTTGGTCGGGTTCATGATGCGGGTGTAGATGTTGCCCGGCTCTTGCAGGGCGAACAGCGCCGCCGCGTGGTCGGTATCCCGGAATTGATAAGAAGTTGTCTGATAAATCGGTACTGCTCGTGCCCCGGTGGTCGGGTCGGGCGTATAGCCCGCGTGAAGTGCCAGGGTATTAAAAGCGTACTCGTGTTCATGTCCGTTGCTGGTGCTCATACGGTTGGGTCTCCCTTAAATTTGTCGAATTTGGTGAGGCAAGGATTTGACCTGCCTCACCGGATGAGTGTTTCGCTGATGAGGGCAGAACCGTAACCCTCATCCTTCATGTCATTAGATGGGATGTGATACCCTTTCGGAACAGTCAGCGGACATCATCGGGCGTTGGCCGATGGCTGGCCGCAGACTGCTAACATCCCCGCTATTTAGGCTTCTGCACCCTTCTTAATCGGGTTGCCAATCAGATTGCCCCATTCCGTCCATGAACCGTCATAGTTCTTTACATTCTTGTAACCCAGGATGTACTTGAGGGCGAACCACGAGTGGGACGAACGCTCGCCGATGCGGCAGTAGGCCACGATTTCGTTTTTGTCTGCGGTAATGCCCTTGCCGCCATACAGCGCCTTGAGTTCATCAACACCCTTGAACGTTCCGTCTTCGGCAACAGCCTGCGCCCAGGGAATATTGGCTGCGGTGGGGATGTGGCCTGCGCGCTGTGCGGTTTCGCTCATGCCGGGGGGGGCAATGATGTCACCCACGTATTCGGCAGGGGAGCGTACATCGACCAGTGCAAATCCGGCTTTCCCCAGACTGGACTTGATGAGGTCACGGTCAGCGCGGAGTTCGGTGTTAATTTTGCCGACCTTATAGTTGGTGGCGGCATAGGATGGAACATCGGTGGTTGTCGGGCGTTCCTCCGCCAGCCACTTCTTGCGCCCGCCATCAATCAGGCTGGTCTTCTCATGGCCGTAGTAGTTCAACAGCCACAAGGCGTAGGCGGCAAACCAGTTGTTGTTGTCGCCATACAGCAGGATGTGGGTGTTCGGGGTCACACCGGCTTCACTCAGCAGTTGCTCGACACCTTCTTGGCTGATGATGTCGCGGGCGACCTGATCCTGAAGCTGGGTTTGCCAGTTGAAGGCAATCGCGCCGGGGATGTGGCCGGTTTCGTACTGCGACGTGTCCACATCAACTTCAACCAGGCGAATGCCGGGGTCGTTGAGGTGGTCGGCGACCCATTGGGTCGTTACCAGGGCTTCTGTCATTGTTTCACTCTCCTTCATGTTTGACACAAAATTAAACGATTGCTGATCCTGAAACGGTTGTCAGCGACCAGCATTCAGCCATCATCCCTCGTTGTTGATAGCTGAATGCTGATCGTTACTCGTTCACGGCTAACGTTTCCTCATCAAACTGTGAGCGGTCATCCCGCAGCCGCCACGCGAACATTTTTACTGCCTTGCCGTCCTGCACCTGGGTAATCAGATAGGTAAAATGGGGCAGGGCGTGATCCCGGTCATAAATGGACGGAACAGCCGGTGAGTCCGGGTGGCTGTGATAGTAGCCAACCAGAGAAAGACCGCGTGCGTCGGCTTCATCTTCCAACTTCATCCAATCCTGTGGGGTCATAGCATAACGGTGGAATTGCTCTTCCTCCTCGAAAACGTTCTGCACCTGTATTGTCTCGCTGATTTGCACCACGTCCTGACTGACTGCGCCCAGCAGGAAGCCACCCCCTTCGTTCGGATAGGTGGACTCCAGATGGTGGAAAATTTGCTGTTGCAGACCTTTGTCGATTGAAACCTTCATCTTTTACCTTCACTGCCGCATTGATATTACAAACAAAAAGAGCGAACCAGGACGGTTCGCTCTCGCTGCACTCTGCTTTTACGGTTTGCTTTACGCTTGCCGTATCGCTGTCGTCCGTCCTGGGAATCTTAATTCGCCACACATACACATACAGCAGCACATGGGGAAGGTGGGACGGTTATTCAGGACGTTGGACAGGCGTTGGTTACTCATGGGCGGGAAGCGTACCACGTCAATAAAAATATTGCAAGAGGCTGGATGATTAAATTTTGTAGAATGTTTCCAGGTTGATCCAATTATTATTGTCCAAGCCCCTTGCGGGTGATATACTTTGTACGACAAAATGCCGCGACTCGTCAATCTTTGTTCGCGCCAAACTTTTGTCCGTTACTTCGCCTGACAGCGCAGCAACCGAACTACCACTTAAGCCCGGAGACGGGCTTTTATAGAGTCTTCTGATCTCACGAAGGAGTTTTATCATGTCTGATGCAGCCAAAAAAGGTCTTGAGGGGGTGGTCGTTGCCGACAGCAAAACCAGCTTCGTCAACGGCCAGGAAGGTAAACTTGTCTATGAGGGCTACAATATTGAAACACTGGCGGAGAACGCCCTGTTTGAAGAAGTAGCTTATCTGCTGTGGAACGAACGCCTTCCGAATCGCGCCGAACTGGATAACCTGACAACCTCTATTGCCAAAGAGGCCGTACTTCCCGATGGCGTATTGGCGCAGTTAAAATCTTATCCAAAAGATGCCAATCCGATGGCAATGCTGCGGACGGCGGTTTCTGCCCTGGCAATGTACGATCCTGACAGCGAGGACAACAGCCCGGAGGCCAATCGCCGTAAAGCCATTCGCCTGACCGGCCAGATCACTACCATCTGTGCGGCCTGGGATCGCATCCGTAAAGGCCATGATCCTGTTGCTCCCCGCCCCTCACTTAGCCTCGCCCAAAACTTCGTTTATATGCTTACCGGGACTGACCCCGACAAAACAGCCAGCGATGCTATCAACACCTATCTGGTGCTGCTGGCCGAACATGGTATGAATGCCAGTACCTTCGCGTCCCGCGTAACGGTTGCTACCGGGTCGGATATGCATAGTGGAGTTGTCAGTGGTATCGGAACGCTGAAAGGGCCGTCACATGGGGGCGCAAATGCGGAAGCCATGAAGATGTTCCTGGAAATCGGCGACCCGGCCAATGTGGAAAATTGGTTTCAAAAGAACATTAAAGAGGGTGATCGCCGGATTATGGGAATCGGCCATCGTGTCTACAAGGCGCTTGACCCGCGTGCGGCTATACTGGAACGCCATACCAAAGCGCTGGCCGAAACCTCTGGCAATACCAAGTGGTTCGAGATCGCCAAGACATTGGCCGAAACCGCTCGCGCCGATCAATATTTCATCGAACGCAAACTATACCCGAATGTGGATTACTACAGCGCCATTCTGCTGTACACCATTCATCTCGATGTGGACATGTTTACACCACTGTTTGCTATGAGCCGTGTGGCGGGATGGACGGCACACATCATCGAACAGTATGCTAACAACCGCCTGATTCGCCCGAATGTAAATTACATCGGCCCGATGGGGTTAACGTGGGTTCCGGTTGACCAGCGCTAGACTTTTCGACAACCCTTATGATGACCTGGGACGGGACGATCAGCTAGATCGTCCCTTTTGTTTCGCCAATCCCCATAGAGGATTTATTTGGGCAATTCTTATCTGTTTTATGCGAAATTCTGCCATTCTAATAACAATTTTTAGATTGAAGGAGAATCTCGTATGCTTCCGATACAGGATATTAATCCCCGACGGCGCTTTCCGATCCTCACCTATGGACTAATTGCCATCAATATCATCGTTTTTATCTGGGAACTCAGTTTTTCGCAAACTCAATTGCAGCAGATGTTTTTGAATTTATCGGCGGTTCCGTCGCTGGCGACCAGTGCCGGATTGTTCGCGCCAGAAACGCTGCTCGACATACTTCGAAGTATGTTCTTTCATGGCGGTTGGGATCACATCCTCGGCAACATGTTGTATCTGTTTCTGTTTGGCGACAATGTGGAAGATCAACTCGGTAAAATTGGATTTCTGGTGCTGTATTTCGTTTGCGGCTATATTGCCGGTTATGCCCAGATTTTGATTGACCCAACTTCTCAAGTGCCGCTCATTGGTGCAAGCGGCGCAATTGCCGGTGTGTTGGGTAGTTACTTAATCCTGTTCCCCGGTGTTAAGGTGCGCGGTATTATCCCGCTAGGGCGTGTCTCGACCATCGCTGAATGGCCTGCGCTGTACGTATTGGGCATGTGGTTTGTATTACAGTTAGTGGATGGCTTTGCCTCGTTGGGGGCAAATACTCAATACGGTGGTGGCGTGGCGTTTTTCGCTCACATCGGTGGTTTTGTCGCGGGTGTCATCCTCACCTGGATTATCATTCAGATCGTCCCGCAGCCCCCGGCAGAGGATCGCCGACAAATGTTATACCAACGCTCAGGTCGTTACATAGGCTGATTCTGTTGCTGTATGCCTGTACAAAAACCGTCTCAATCTAATCGGATGAGGCGGTTTTATTGACCCCTGCAACCCCGCATTTGCAGCCTGCGTATACAGTTACAAGCGCCAATGTATGTGCGGGCAGGGCGAAAAATGCCTCCCGCCCTGGAGATGGGAAGCCCATGATTCCTGTTGTTACCCTTCAACCGATTCGGAACAAGGCTTACGTAACCTACGGCCTGATCGTTGTCAATGCGCTGGTGTTCTTGTGGCAGCTTACCCTGTCAAACGTTCAGCTTGCCCAGGCGTATTACAGTCTTTCAGTGGTTCCATGTCAGATCACCCAGAATTTCCTCACGGGCGAAACAGCTCTGGACTTATTTCGCACCATGTTCATGCATATTAGCTGGCTGCATCTGGTTGGCAACATGACCTATTTGTGGATTTTTGGCCGAAATGTTGAGGATTATCTTGGTCATCGAAAATTTCTGGTCTTGTACCTGTTCTGGGGCGTTCTGGCCTCGCTGACGGAGGTTGCCATCTCATCGACGTCCTGTGTTCCGATGGTTGGTGCGAGCGGCGCGATTGCCGGGGTGCTTGGCAGCTTCCTGATTTTCTATCCAGGCACACGGGTTCGGATGCTCATCGTCTTTTTCCGCTTCTTCCCACGTTTCTATAATATTCCATCGCTGGTTGTGCTTGGCTTCTGGTTCGTATTGCAGTTGTTCAACGGGATTACATCACTGGGGGTCGATTCTCTGGGTGGTGGAGTCGCCTTCTTTGCGCATATCGGCGGGTTTGTCGCGGGCATGGTGGTTGCTTTTATCTATACCATGTTTAATCCCCCGCCGCCGCGTGTGACCTATATGGACTAGGTTGACATTCAATAAAAAGAGGCGGTTGATGAACCGCCTCTCGGTGTTTTTGTATTCAATTATGGTCAATAGTCTCTTTCGTCGAAAGCCCATTTCTCTTTCCGACGAGCATCTTTGCGGAAGTCACGCTTGGTATCGCGTGGTTCAACCTCATCATCATATTTGAATTGTTTTTGTTTGCGCGGTTTGATTGCCTCGAAGGTTTCTTCAGTCTCATCGAAGCCTAACCACTGGTGTGACGCTTTGCGCCGCTCGGACTTTCGTTTGCCTTTTCTGATGTACACAAAGCCGATTCCATCCTCAAACATAGCCGACTTTATCCTCGTACTCCCCGACAATCTGAGATGACCACTTTTAAAATACCACCACTGCCTTTGGACTGGCGAGATGATTTTCCGCGAATCGGACTTTTCTGATAAAGTTCTAATCCAATTGTTATAGATAAGGCGACAGAGCGGCCTAGTCCTTTAATAGAGTGAGCGTGAGAAATGAAAAGGGACGCTGGATTGCGTCCCTTAAAAGTTCAATAAAGGTTTAGCTACTCGTTGGCGCGTATGAGCTTGGCCTGATGACCGCGCAGCATCCACCGCCCCTTATGCCGGAGGACGCGCTCGGCGTGGCTTTCGAGCACATCGACGAAGGTCTGGTGAGCATGGATGTCGATTGCGCCAATCGAACGACCTGGGATACCCACTTCGCTGGCAATTGCGCCAACCACATCTCCGGGGCGCACACCTTCCTCCTTGCCAACATCTAGCCGTAGCCGAACCATGCCCGTTTCGCGTCCATTACGCTGGCGGCGAAAACCCGTTTCGGGACGACCTTGACCCCGCCCACCGGATCGTTCCCGGTCATGGCGTGGGCGCTCAGGTCGATCCTGAAGTTCCCGCACATCTTCTACCGGACGCTGTGCCTCGCTCGCCCGCGCCAGCCGGATGGCCGCAGTAGCAATATCCATCAAATCGACGCCCGTAGCTGCCAGTTCATCCAGCAATGCGCGTTCACGGCTCAAATCTTCGCTGTTCAGGACATCTGCCAGGCGATCCAGAAAACGTTCATTTCGCCGGGTGTAAACGGCCTGCTTATCCGGCAGAGTCGCGCGGGGGATAGTCTGTTTAATGAACGACTCGATGTACTTCAGCCGTCGCTGGTCGCGTGGGCTGACCAGAGTAATGGCAATTCCAGAGCGTCCGGCGCGTCCGGTACGCCCGATACGGTGAACGTAATCCTCCGCGTCATAGGGGATGTCGTAATTGATGACATGTGACACATCCTGAATATCCACGCCACGCGCCACCACATCGGTAGCAATCAACAGTTGAAGATGCCCACTGCGGAAGCGCCGTAGGGTTGTCTCGCGCATGTCCTGGGTCAGATCGCCGTGAATTGCTTCGGCGGCATAACCGCGCCCCAACAATTGTTCCGCCAGCCCTGCCGCACCGAGTTTAGTGCGGGCGAAGACCAGCCCACTGGTGACATCCTCGACTTCCAACAGGCGGGTGAGCGCAGCTAATTTTGAATTTTCATGGACAAAATAGTATCGCTGCTCCACTTGGGGAACGGTCATCGTCTTGCGGGAGATGATGACCTCTTGTGGTTTACTCATGTACTTTTCTGCCAGCCCACGAATAGTCGGTGGCAGGGTTGCGGAAAACAGTGCGGTTTGGCGTTCGGATGGTGTTTCCCGCAAAATGGTTTCAACATCTTCGATGAAGCCCATATCGAGCATCTCATCGGCTTCGTCCAATACCAGATATTGAACGGCATTGAGGTGCAACGCACGACGTTCAATCAGGTCAATCAGACGTCCCGGCGTGCCCACGACGACATGGACGCCACGTTCCAGACGGCTCAGTTGGCGTGAGTAGGCCTGCCCACCATACACTGGCAGCACCCGGACACCCAAATGCTGTCCATAGCGGAAAATGGCCTCGGCAACCTGGGTTGCCAGTTCGCGGGTTGGCACGATTACCAAACCCTGAATGACATTCGACGGGGTATCTAATCCCTGCAACATCGGTAGGGCGAATGCGGCTGTCTTACCCGTACCCGTCTGCGCCTGTCCCAATACATCCCGTCCCGCCAGGAGCGCCGGAATGGCGTTCATCTGGATCGGGGTTGGCTCTTCATAGCCCAACTCGGTCACTGCCCGTAACAATTCTGGGCGCAGACCGAGGCTTTCAAAACGGTCAGACATACATACTCCTGGCAAGCAAAAACCCTGCGAATAGGGCAGGGTTGGCTTGCTTAACAACTTTCCAAACAATTCGATACAAGCATTATAGCATAGTTTATGCCCGAAACAATCGGTAGAATCTGGAACTTCTTACACTTAGCTTTTGATACGATTAATCACCCAGGTGGCGGAGGGCGGTGAAGGGACACGGGCGCGATCTGCTGGCGAGGATGCGTGACGCCGCGCCAGTTCCAGCTTCAGACTCTCTTCACCTTTTTGCATAGCCCAACGGTGATTGGCGGAAAACACTGGCTTTAACAGCCACGATAAATTTCGCAAGAGTGGTTTTCCGACGCTGATTTTCCAGTCGTAGGTGATATTAACCCAATTCCCCTCCTGCTCGAACGTCCAGATACCCCGCCCGACAAAATCCCCCCAGGCTTCCAGCGTGAAACCGTATGGATAGCGATTTTCGGTCACGCGGAATGCCCAGCGCAGGGTATAAGGAAGCCAGCCCTTCGTGTAGAGGTCAATGACCTTGCCAATGCCATTGGCATCTCCTGGTTCAAGTTGCTTGACCTCCAGATAAACCGACGGCCACCAGCGTGCTAAGTCCGGCCCATTCCCGATCACCTCTGAGATTTCCTGAAGGGTACTTTGTACACGCCAATGCGTAATGAAGTGATAATCACTGCTTGTCATTTGACGATTCCTGATGATTAATGAGCTGTACGGCGCAGGGTAATGCCGAGCCAGATGTTCCAGATGGGATTAATCACAAAACCTGTAATTAAAACGGTGACGACGATTAGCGGGTGGGTGGCATCCAGAATAATCAAACGTGCCAGATAAATGACAATGAGCAACACGGCCAGCACATAACCCAAATAGCCCAGATTTGTGGGAAGGACTCCCGTACCGACGATCATCCAGGCGATGACGAGTAAAGCGATTCCTGTGACCCCAAAGGTGAGTAAGCCACGTGGGTCTACCTGATTGGGCAAATTGGCGAGGTTTGCTGGAATACTGTCGGGCACATGGATGGCATTCGCCAGATCATAACCCCCATGAAGGGCTGAACCGGCTGAGGCGATCACGCCGAGCGCCCCTGCCCAGAAGGCAAAACTGCTGTCGGCCTTCAGTAGATGGGCATACAGGGCTACAAAGACAACCGTAGACAGTAGCCCACCGATGGTCAGGAATATGGCGCTCAACATCCCACCTAATTCCGGGTTGCTGCTGGCAATCACAATGAAGGCCAGCGCATACAGGAAACCAAATATCCCGGCCAGGATGGCACATAAACCACCAAAACGTTGAAACGGCGTCGATTTTGTCATTTTCTTTTCTCCATCTATCACTTATGCGCGTGAAACTATAGGTTGGCGTAATTAATATCCAGCCATTCATCTCCTTCATCTGTTTAAGCAAAAATGGGAACTACAATTCCGGCAATAAGCCCAGGTTACGCAAAAGCCCCGCGACATCCCACAGATAATGTGCTCGGTGGATTTTGTCTTCTACGAATGTCAAGATGAGAACGCCATGCAAATTCACGGGACGGCCTGTGGGCGGAATGTGCATCAACATGCCACGATGTGTTCCATACGCTGTCCACAGCAGGACGGCGCAGTCGCCTTCTACAATGGCTTGTTCGGGGCTGATCTGTATGTCGGGAAAAGCGCGAAAATAACCAGCCAACGAATCAATAACGCCCGATACCCCTCGATGTGGAACTGCCTGGGCAACATCGACCCCTTCGTAATCGTCGGCAAAGAAGGTGACAAGTTGCTTCAGGTCATGCTGATTGCAGGCATCCAGAAATTGAGTGAGGATTGCCCGATCCATAGCCCACGTCTTTCCCACCCGATGATGATTAGTGGTGAATTTTCAATAGTCGTAGTTTATGCCGGATGGGGGTTCGTTTGACAGATCAAAAATTGCTCAATTTCTGCTCATTTTCCGCACCCCCGAGTTCATGCATCCACAGCATTTCGACTACGCGGGTGATGCCCGACTTGAGGTGTCGGCGATAGGTGCTGAAGGGTAAATCCAACACTTCCGCCGCCTGCTCCTGGGTGGTGGCAGGCTGAAAATAGGTGTGATACAGGGGGCGGTAAAACTTTGCCAGTCGGGGAGCGGATTGCAGCGAATCGGCTGTTTCCCGCACCAGATTTCGCAGGGCGGCAATCCGTTCTGTTTCGGTGGCATTCATGCCCACTTTTTCGACCACGAGCCTTGAGCGCAATAGAGGGTTGCCCCGCATGATTTCTGGTCGGGAATAATCGCGCAGGGCTGCCTGCACTGCTGCACCAAACTCGGTTTGGCTGAGGACGATAACTGGCTCGGCAGTGGTCGGGGGTGGTGTTTCGGGCGAAGTGGCGATTTCGCGCGCCCCAAGAATTTCGAGCCAGGTCATCGGTGGCACAGCCCGCCAATCGTGCCCATACATCCCGTAATGGCGGCCATCAACGGTGAAATCCGCCTGTGGCAGCCGCGCTAAATCGGCATAGGCAAATACATCTGCCCAAAAATCAGGATCGGCACAGGGAATGAAGGTGAAGGCTAAACCGGGTGTTGTCAGGTAATGCCGCACGATATTGACGAAGATCAAACTCTGGATTGGGGACACCGCCTGATAGGTATCGCTTGCCATCCAAAAGCGGAATAACGTGCCAATCTCGCCGGAGCGCAGTGGAGCTTGATTTTGCAGGTAATCCCAGGCTGCTTTCACTGACAGATCAGCCTGCAAATCCTGGGTCGTAATCTGTCCTATCGACAGCATCATCACAAAGCCGACAGCTTCGCGCTTACTGTCCCGGATAACCAGAACGGTTTCTGGCTGCCGGGAAAACCAGTACGAGGCGAGCCGAGCCGAAATATCACCTTCATGCACCGCTACCATCCCCTTCAAGGCGGGCATATCAGCCGGTTGCATGGGTTCTGTGATAAAGTTCCCGGTCAGCTTCCATTCAAAAAATGGCTTGACCAGTGGGTTGTCGCGGTGCAGATAGATGTAATCCAGCAGTACCCGCGCTTGTGCTGGACCAGAAGTTTGATTCAGGCGGCTCAAGTAATGGGCGCGGGCGCGGCGGTGCAGTTCTGCATACCAATCCGGGTTGCGCCACCGTAGATCGGTCATGAGTGCTTCGCGTGCCAGATCGTGAGGGAACAAACCTTCCGGGCTGTGTTCCATAAACGAGAGATTTTGAAGCCAATCGAATAGATCATGAGCGTCGGGTATTTCCAGCATATCGGCCAGCAGCGACTCGGTTGTGATCCGCACCAGTGGGCAGACTTCCAGAGCAGCGCGATGGGCTGGCCCTGGCACTTTCTGGACAAATTGCTCCAACAGCGTTTTAACAATATCCGGCACGGTTTCCGGTTGGAACTGCAAATCACCACGCTGGGCGAATACATCTGCAACCAGTGAAAGCGCCAACGGGTGGCCGTGTGTGAAGCCCAGAATGGCGTCGTGCTGCCCGATAGGAACCTGCCGCCGGGAAAGATAATCTTTGCCCTGGTCGGGTTCTAAATTACGCAGCGAAACAACATGTGTCAGGCTTTGCCAACCGGGGTCGGCGCGCCAACTTCGACTCAGTGGATACCGTCCAGCCAGAACCACAAGCGTGTTTTCCGGTAGCTCCGGGAGGAACATTTCACGTAACCAATCATCAAGCGGGGCAAGTGTTTCGTAGGTGTCAATCAGAATGACGAATTGGCTGGTCTGGGCGATACGCGCGGCCAGCGTCTCATTTTCTGCCAGTCCTATACCACCAGAGAGCGCATCCAGGAATGCTCCCGGCGCGGGGTCAATATTGCGAACGTCGAGGTACAGAAATGGGATTTTTTCGCGCTCACACAGGAGAGCATATTCCTGAAGCAGGGTGGTTTTGCCAACACCGCCGGGGCCGTACAGGTACAGCACGAAAAAGGGCAATTCTGAAGCAGATAATGCTGTCTCGAAGAGTTCTTTTTCTGCGGCGCGGCCAACAAATCGAGAGTGCCGCGCAGCGCGCAACCGTCCACCGAGCGGCGAAATCATATAGCCCTCTCAGCCCAATTATTGGTGCGACTTCCCTGCTGACAATGCTACATTATAGACTATTACAATCCGCCAGGGTAGTGTATGAAAGCTGAAAGGTCATTGATTTAGCTATGTAAAATAAAAGGCCTATCGGATGATAAGCCTTTGTAATTTGTTTCGTGATTGTGAACTGTTGTTAGTAAGTTTCCCAAACGGGTTCGCCGCTGAGGATACGGCGGATTTGGCGGGGGAAACGTGACCGGCTGATCGGTTTGCCGATGAAGCCGTCAAACCCGGCTGCCATGCATTTGGGGATTTCGGTATCGGCATCCTGCGCGGTTACAGCCACAACCAGAACGTCGTTTAGCTTTTCATCTGCACGAATTTTCCGAAGAATTCTCGTACCCATTCGTTTTGGGCAAATTGATGTCTAAAAAGATGATGCTCGGATGCGGGCGCATCGCCCTCGCCAGTTCGACGACGCCCTCTCCAGTGGTATTCAGATAGGCCTGCATTCCCATGTAACGCATCATCACGCCGATAATCGCCATACCGCCCGCGTCATCCTCGACTGCCAGTGCGCCATATTTCGTGAAGTCAATATCAATAGTCCCGACCACAATAACATCTCCCCGGCGGACTCAATAGCCTATTGAGTGCCATCCAAATAAATCCATGTTAGAAATATGAGTAGTAAGAATATAACGGATTTTAGCGTGGTCGGCAAGATACCATCAATGTGGAAGTTAACTAAAGAGCGGGGAGGTTGCCAGGGTTATTCTCGACAATTTCCTCGTCATGACCTCGGCGGCGATAACGCCGGATGGGGGTAATTGTCAATTGATCGCCCTGTTTTTGTGCCCATTCTGCCAGCATGTGGAGTTGCTGTAATCCCGTCTTCATGTCCGAGCCTTCATCATATCCGAATCGGTAGGACAGAAAGTGTGGATTTGTTTCGAGGTAATTCAGTACCACCTGGGTCGCATCTGCTAGTCGTCTGGGATCATGTTCCGTGTCCAGGTGTTGGAGTGCCTGTACGGGCAGCCGCAGGTTGCGCGCGAAAACGTCCAGAAGAAGTGGGCGATGGAAGAACTTGGATACCATATCCGGGTGAGTGATTGTCAGTTCTTGCGGTAACTCAACTGCTTTCCCATCCGCCGCCTGTACAGAGATGTGCAGTTCGAACCGTTCGTCTCGAATGCGATTCCAGCGACGCTTGTCCTCCTCCGGGATGAGGGATTCGATCTGCCGCATCACTACAGTGGCCGCATCCTGAAGGGATTCTTTACGCGACTTTCCCTCAACATCGGCGCGGACGGGCGGTATCGCATGACCGATATTCATCACCAGACGCGGGCGTTTGAGTTTGGCAATTCCGGCCAAAGCGCCATCTACTCCGCCAAATCCAATCGGCAGGATAGGCGCGTTTGCCTGATAACTGAGCCATGCTACCCCGGTACGTCCCTTTTTCATGGACGACTCCCAGATACCGCCTTCGGGAAAAATCCCGACCACTCCGCCCTGCTTGAGCACATCAACTGCGCCGTTCAGGGCTTCTCGATCCATATCGCCCCGCCGAATTGGGATAAAGCCATAGGTATGAATTAATGGAGCATAACGAGGGTCGAGCGGGATTTCACCTGTCCCCACTACCTCAATCAGCCAGGGTACATACAGTACCATCATCACGGCTTCCAGTACGGCAACATGGTTGCCAACCAGGATGAGCGGCCCACCTTTGGGAAGATTTTCGATTCCGTTGACAGTTGTGCGGGTAAATACAGACATCAGGCCGCGTCCAAGCACTCGAAGTACACCGCGCAGCACAGGTTTGCGAGGATAAGGGATCGAAACCGGTTGTAGGGTCATCTTTATTCCAGGGTTTGTGTCAGTGTTATATCAGCACCATAAGCGACCAGTTGGTTTAAGTCGTTTTCGGCCTGGGCGATCACATCCAGGTCAACATACATTCCGCCCGCTACGGTGATGTCGTCAGGATTTGGGCCAAGTTGAAACACATTTGCCCGGATACGTAAACACTTATAGAGTCCCGGCGTTACGGCAAACCCTTGATAGCTAGGCTCGTTTTCCAGTTGAAAAGCCATTTCCTGGGGACGGGTTGGTTCACCGTTAATGATCGACAGGCGCACGACGACCAGACCCTCTTCAGAGAGTTGATTGTCGTCGCTGGCAGCGTGGAAGCCGATGTACACCTGGGATTCCTGTCCGGCGACCAACTTGTGCGGTGCGGCCAGCAGCATGTGCCGGGTAAGTTCTTCAATGACGACTTCCCGCTTGGGTTTCTCTTCTGGTTCAGACTCGTCAAATGCGGTCAATTCTTCCACCGCGCTTTGTCCCTGGTCGGACAAGCGATACGCCTGGTCGCCGTCCATCTGGAGATAACCTTTCGTCACCAGCCGCCGGATCACCTTGCCGAAGGTTCTATCACTTAATCCCACGCCAGTCGTGATTTCACCGGAATGGGCGACAGGTGAGTCCAGACCGCTGAAATAGCGCAAGACGTCCAGTGCTTCGGGTGGTAGAGCTTTCAAGTGGTAGGGTAATTCCATGAGTTATCCCCGTTGTCGTGCGAAGTCGAATGAAGTGTTAATTGTCGAATACTATCCATTCAGTATATACCAGACGGTGTGCGACACAACCTGTCGAGCCTGAAGACTGTGTAAAAAAAGGGGGTTGTTGGCAACCCCCTGGCAAATTCTCATCGAAACTATGTGTTGCTACAGGCTTTTCTACAGTAGAACGACTTCTGCCTGTCCCTTAAGCGGCGGTGTAACATGACGGGTATCGACCACGATTTTGGCGTGGTCGAGGACATGCTGCCAATCGTAGCTGGTGTGATCGGTGACGATTACCACGCAGTCCGCCGAGGTCAGTAATTCGTCCGAGTATGGGACGCTGCTCATGCTAGACTCGCCTTCGAGGCGAACACGGGGGATGAATGGATCGTTATAGACCACATTCGCACCTTTGTCGCGCAGCAGGCCGAGAATGTCCAGAGCCGGACTTTCCCGCACGTCGTTGACATCCCGTTTGTAGGCCACACCCAATACCACTACCTTAGAATTTTTCACCGATTTACCTACCTCGTTAAGTGCATCGGTGATTTTGGTCATTACGTACAGGGGCATCGACGTATTAATCTCGCTGGCGAGTTCGATAAAACGCGCATTGTAGTTCAGCGTTTTCAATTTCCAGCTCAGGTAATGGGGGTCAACCGGGATGCAGTGACCGCCCAGACCTGGCCCTGGATAAAATGGCATGAAGCCAAACGGTTTAGACGATGCGGCCTGGATAACTTCCCAAACATCCACACCTAGTTTATCGCACATCACGGCCATCTCATTGACCATGCCGATGTTCACTGCCCGGAAGGTGTTTTCCAGAAGTTTAACCATTTCGGCGGTAGTGGGCGATGATACGGGAACCACATGGTTAACGGCTGTGCTGTAGAGTGCTACAGTCACTTCCAGGCAGTCTGGTGTGACACCGCCGATTACTTTCGGGGTATTACGCACACCGTATTGGGGATTACCGGGGTCGATACGCTCCGGTGAGAAAGCTACAAACACATTCTCGCCAATGGTGAATCCTTTGGATGCCAGTTTGGTACAGATGATCTCTTCGGTTGTACCGGGGTAAGTTGTGCTTTCCAGGATGACCAGCATTCCGTCGTGACAAACTTCTGCTACCGAGTTGACCGACTCGATCACAAACGACATGTCGGGGTCTTTTGTCTTTCGTAGGGGGGTGGGCACGCAAATACTCACCGTGTCGGCCTGTTGAAGGTCGTCATAGTTGGTGGTTGCACAGAAACGGCCAGCTTTCACCAGAGGATTCAGCCGCTCGGTGGGGATGTCCATAATATAACTTTCGCCTCGGTTGAGCATCTCCACCTTCTCACGAGACACATCAAGCCCGATGACCGTAAAACCGGCTTCGGCAAATTCAACGGCCAATGGCAACCCGACATAGCCCAGACCGACAATTCCAACTTTCGCTTCACGATTGTTCAAACGATCTAAAAGCTGCTGTTTATAGCTCATGTTGTGTTCTTTCTAACCGATTCGAGTAGGCGGGATTATAGTCTTGGGTCTAGACGTGTTCAAGCGTCCGTCCTTACGGAGTAGGGGATACAGCGGTTAATCGTGATGAAGCTCATCCCGCCGAACTTGCATTCGTCTATCGCACTGCTGCCTTCACACGCTCCAGATGACTCAATGCCACTTCTGCATCGTGCAGTACATCGAAAGCGATGCGTACCGCCGGACCACGACGGCTCTCGCGCAGTGAGATTTCGCCTTGTTTGGTGCGCCCTTTGGCAACCCGGATGAGCGCCCGCGCCTGCGCCAGTTGCAGCCGAATCGGGAAGGTCGCATCCTCGCGCTCTTCCGCAAATCCCGCATAGACATTCTCCAGTGCTTTCGTCATCGCCACCAGCGGGTCACGTTCAACCGCCATGTTGCGTGGGGCGCGCAGCAGTTCCAGATCAACCAGCAGTTCCCCGGCATCGAGGGCTGCGTCTCCATTACGCAGGAATTTTTCCAGGTCAATCAATTTGAAATCAACCTCGTTATCACGTTCCGGGTTTTCGCCGTGTTTCAGGCGGCGCACCATGATGTTACGGCTATGCAAATCGCCATGCATACATGCTAATGGAAAATCCTCCAACTTCAGTTGGCGGCTGACCAGATTGCCAATCATATCCAACAGCGTCCCCTGAAGTTCCAGCGCGTACTGCTGCTTATCATTTTCCAGCAGCTTGTTTTCCAGGATGTAACTAAAGATGCGCCGGATGTGCTGCTGCATGGGCAGTAGAAATAGTTGAAGCACTAATCCTTCCCTTAAATGGTGGCGCTGGCGCACATCACCCAGGTGGACACGCAGTAGAAACGGGCCAATCTCATTAACCAATGCCTCGTGCATTTGTGGCACTTTTAGCAGGGCGTCAGATAGTGTCTTGTAGCGATTCAGATCGGCCATGATGACAAATGCTCGCCGGTCTTTGTCATCCACATAACTCGGCTGGGGAATGTTCACGAAGCAGTCCCTGATACTGGCGGGCAGGTTGGCGTAGTTATCGCGTTCCCGGTCAATTTCATCAATTGGGCCATATTTCACCACCAGCGAGTCCGCGTTCGGAATTCGCAGGCGGAACGAGTCATCCTCTGGATCCATTGGGTTTGAGATGCGAGGGTAGATACGGACAACGTTTGTGTCCGACATACCGAGTCTCAGCTTCTCCGGCGAATTTTCCAGTTCGATGTGAATCCAGTTTTTGAGCGCCTGTTTGATACTCTCATTTTCCGGTGTTTCAACTCGCCGCGCCTGCTGGGACGCCATCGTGCGGTAAATGTGCGCCGCACCCAGGTAGATGAGTGGTTGGCCGACATAAGCACGAACCGATACCAGTGTCCGGCATAGAATCAACAGGTAATCGTAAGCATTCGGGAATAGAGATCGCAGGACATCAACCGGATTGTCCCCGTGAAACACCGACCACCACAATTCCATCGCCTGCCGCAGTGGTGTTTCGAGTTGTGGATAATCCGGCGCGAGTGGCATCAGATTTTCGATCACGTAACAGGTGCTCAAAATCATTTCCCGGAAGGTTTCCCGGTTGTCCGCCACCTGTCCCACTGTCAACTGCTGCCGCCACATATTGTCCACAATCCAGAAGGTGTCATGGCTGATGCCCCACATCCCGCCGCCTTTTTCGGCCACTTCCAGCAGTTTGCCCAGATAGCGTTTTTGCTGGGTGGGAGTGAGTTCGCCGCTCAGATCGTGTCGCAGACGCAGCGCCAGTGCCAGGTCTTTGTCCCGGTGATTGCCCTGCATTATGCGGGTTGTGCGGCCTCGCAGGTCGCTGTCCGGCATGATGCCATTCAGGACACCCGCCTCGCGCGCCTGTGCCATCACTTTTAATGCCCAGAGTGTCTCGAATACTGGATCGCCTGCCTGAATGTCGAAGTAGTCGTTGGGCGTCTGTTGCAGCGCCAACTGGTGAAGTCGTGGCAGCACGTAGGTGTTGTCAGCCTGTAAACTGAGCAGCACTTCCAATCGGTTCATTTCTGCCGCGTCGATCCGAATCTGAGCCTCGGTGGGGAATGGTGTGGCGAACCAAGTGGCCGCTTCCTGTAATTCCACCTGCATCGGTGTATAGCCATAGGCGAGGAGCGCCATCGCATAATGCTGCGAAACCCGCACGGACTCCGGCGAGAATCGGCTGTGCCCATCGAGGGGCGCGCTCAAAATCAAATCGGGGAATTCCATCCGTGACCGCAGCAAATCCAATACCAGTTCGCCGAGGATTTCTTCCAGGTCGGGCAGTGTGCGGATGATCATCGGCGGACGATCAGGAATATCTATTTCAGTAGGGATCATTTTTATGGCAGTGATTATCGTAAAAGAAATAAAATTGTAACATGCCATGAACCCGAATTCCAGCGCCCGCCTCTCATGAAAAACGCCCGACCCATAGGTCGAGCGTCTTTTGTTGATGTAGCTTGTTGGCGGCGACAGTTTTACAGGTTTGCCTGTGGCTGCTGTGGTTGCGCAGGCTGTGGTGGTTGGAATTGCCCATTCCCGTTCGGGCCGCCAAAGAAGAAGGGCAAAAAGTCGCTCATTTCGGGCTGTCCAAGGGTTACGTCAATGCTCATAGTTTGATCGCCGCGTATCACATCAAGGGTGATGGTGTCGCCCGGTTCGTAAGCTACTAGACGATCCCGCAGAGTGTGTTCCTGGTCAACTTTGTCACCATCTACTGCGGTGATGATGTCATTAACCTGTAGCCCAGCATCGGCTGCTGGAGAATTATCGGCAACTTGTGTCACCAGCGCACCATCTGTTTGAGTCACTTTATGTTCGCTGGCTGCCTGTTCATCCAGCGTGACAAACTGGACACCCAATCGCCCTCCACCGGAGGCCTGTCCAAAGTTGAAGTTGAATGGGAATTGGAAACCCTGACCATTACGACCACCGAAGCCGAAGCCAAAACCGCCAATATCACTCAACGCGCTGGCAGGTATGTCAATATCCTGCGTGTTGCCATCGCGCTCAACTGTGACCGTGACCGTTGTATCGGTGCTCAGTCCACTCAGGTATTGCACCAGACTCATCGGATCATACGCCTTGCCATCGAAAGTCTGGATAACATCCCCTTGACGCAGACCCGCATCGTAAAGTGGGCTGGTCTCACTCAGTTGATTGATTGTCCAGGACTGATCGGTAGGATTGTAGTTGAATCCCAGGTTCATCGTGGGTCGTTGCGATGTGGTTGCGGCGGCCAGAGTCGCCGTAAGGGTTTGAGTTGCGTCCCCACGTTTGATTTCCAGCGTGACTTCATCGCCTACGTTCAGGCTGCCGACTGTCGAAACGGCCTGACGCGCACTGGTGATGGTTGTGTCATTGATCTTGGTGATAATGTCGCCCACCTGCAAACCAGCATCTTCGGCGGGTGAACCGGCCACAACTTCCTGAACGGTTACACCGGCATCGCTATCTTGCAGTGAGACACCCAGGAAGGCGCGACTCGCACGTTGTCTCGGCTGGAATTGCCCGCCGCCGGAGGCTGTTGGGCGTGCAGCGAGTGTGGCGCTGAGTTCCAGGCTTTGATCGCCACGCTGAACATGAAGCGTTACGGTATCACCCACAGCGTAACCCCCCAGGGTGTCCACCACGTTGTCGGCGGTCACAGGATGGTCGTCAATGGCGGTCAATATGTCGCCAGTTTTGACACCTGCATCGGCTGCCGGACTACGTGGCATAACCTGCTGGATGGCCGCGCCAGTATCTGATGGCGTGATGGTGACACCCAGGTACGGTGTTTGTTGCGCGGGTTCCGGCGTAGTGTCCTGTGCAGCAACCAGACTCCAGGCAGTAGTGGCGATTGCCAGCAATGCGGCCATTACTAGAAATCGGTAGATGGTTTTCTTTCTCATGATTTCCTCCCGTTAAGAACAGAATAAGCATTGCGCGACGTGCGCTACACTTCTTACTCATTGCTGAAGAATAGATCGAGAGGTTAAGTAATGAATGAACCAGTAATAAATGCCAGCTTAGAGGGAAATGCAGTTTCCGTGCAGAGAGATTTACGGTTCATAACTCGCTGATGGGTGTAAAGTGAATATGCCGCCATAGAGTTGAGTAAAGTATGGGATAGTGGAATAAGGCTTCTAACACCGCATGATAAGGAAATCGCCACATGTTTTTTAGCTTGGAAAACAGGATATGGAAGGTTGTATTACTTGTTAGCTTCGTTTTACCGTTAACCGTATTTGCTTATCTGGGTTTTTATACCCGCTATTTTGCCGACGATTTTTGTACTGCAAATGTGGCATTCCAATACGGTCTTTTTGGTTCTGTGGGTCATTGGTATACAACCTGGGCGGGACAGTTCACCAACTTTCTGGTGAAAGGATTAATCGCCTATGTCGGTCCCACTTCCGCGCCGCTACTGCCCATCTCGATTCTCATATTATGGTTGGCGATCACCATCTGGGCACTTTATCAATTCGGACGTTTGTTGTCCATAAAACATGCAGCATTTTTGTCGTTCCTGTTGGGTGCGATGATTGTTTACGCTGTATTTGATGGCACACCGAGTATCATCCAATCGCTTTATTGGATAGGTGCCAGCATTCCATACACCATTCCCATGACCTACGTGATCTTCTACCTGGGCTTTTTGGCTTATTGGGCGCGAAAGAAATCTCCAATTCCACTATGGGCTTACCTGTTTACAGCAGTAACGGCCTTCCTAGTTGGTGGGTCGTCAGAATTGACAGCGATATTTCACATCGCTATTCTGGGATTGGTTTTATTGGGAATTGTGTTTTTCGCCAATTCGTCTTTCAAACGCAACCTGATCCCATTTGTCATTACTGCAATCCTCTTTATGTCTGTCGCCATGATTATTTCAATACTGGCACCGGGAAATGCTATACGACAGGCGGGTTTTGGGGGGCCTCTACCATTTAGCACGTTTGTTCAGCGAACACTCGTCATAACAGCTTCATACATGGCGACTGCTCTGGCTATATATGCCCCTATCCCATTGGCGCTTTGCACATTGTTGCCGGCCATTGTCATTTCCCGGATGCCGTTTGATTATTTCCCATATCGCTTGACTCCGGGGAACGTCCGTAAATTACTCGCTATTTCGGTGGCCGTCGCGTTTTTGTTGGTATTGGTCGGTATTGCACCACCCATTTATGGGACACACTCGGCTCCTCCGCCTCGTGCGTATATATTCCCGCACTTTATTATGGTATGCCTCGCAATATTTTGGGGTATCGTGATGGGTTTGGGAACGCGGCGCGCCGTTTCTACACGATCCCCCAGAATGACGGCGGTGTGGTTCAGCACGGCGTTTATTGCGTTATTGCTTATTGTCGGGCCAGGATTGTCAACAATCCGGGCGCTCTCAAAATATCAAACATTCACCACATTTGCGGCAGAATGGGATGAACGTGATAGCCAGATTCGCAAGATTGCCGCCAGTGGTCTGCAAGATATAAAGGTACAGCCACTAAGTTATGATCTTGCCGCTATGTCCGGGTTAGATCCAATTGAGCCTGATCCAACGCGCTGGCTGAATAAATGTGTTGCGGTCTATTATGGGGTTGAATTGATCTCCACCAATGAATTGGAGATGGCGGACAAGATGGTTTCTGGCACACAGGAGGGATGAGGTTATATATTATTCTTCCTCATCACCATCTTTATTGCCGGTCACACGCTTGGTAATGTAAGTGCCCATGATGCCCCCCATCAGCATACTGCCAAATGATGGATTTTTGACCAGGTTTTTTTCATCATCCCACTGGGCATTGTAGCGATGGTTAATCCAGGTGTCGTAAGCAGCACCCATATCGACAAGTGCGGATTCTAATGTCTGACGATCATCCTGCGCCAGGATGGTTCGGAATGCCTGGAGCGCGGTTGTCAATTCATCAACCTGGCGAACCAGATTATGGCGATTTTGGAGCAGGAAGTCGCGCATGTCGTCAGGGTGTGTGTCGTGGAAATGATGGGTCAGCCGTCCAAAAGAAGGATTGGTAAAGCGCTGGATGTCTCCCCAGCCTGAACTATTCACCATCATATAAAAGGCTGCTGCTCCAATTACGGCGGGCAGACCTTCGGTGACGGCAATTAGACTGTCGTGTTCGGCGGGATCGACAAAATGTGGTTTTGAACCCAGCAGTGTGGAAAAATCAGCAGCCAGTTCTACAGCTTCTTTGATGCAGGTCGCACCGGGCATCAGCAGCATGTTACCACTGTCAAATAGGTCAACTGCCGCGTGTTCAGTATCATCCAGTCCATCATATAAATATTTGGGGTTGATGATAGGGGTTATACCCACCAGGTGAATGTCAGACGACAGATACGTTTTTGCCCATTCAATCGAGGGTTGTTTGAGTGGAGAACTATCCAGAAGGACAGCACCACTGCGCATTTCTTTGCCGAGTCCCCGGTAAGCAGTCTGCACATCGGCATAGGGCAGCGCCAATACAACAATGTCTTTGTTTGCCGCCGAGCCGATGACATCCCGGCTGATTTTGTCGGCCAGCCCCAGCTTTTGCGCGTCCTCACGGATACCGGGTCGGGTATCTGCATAGGAAACTTCAAAGTTATGCTGGGCGTCTTTCCGCGTATTATAGCGTTGCAGCGCCAGACCGATAGATGCCCCGATGCGGCCTAATCCTAAAATTGCCACCGATACAGTTGCCATGTTCGTTACCTGTGAAATCTAATCATCAGTTATTTAATCGGTGAGTGTCCATCGCACTCAATTTGCATCATCGGCTGCCTGCAATCGCCGCAGCCCAGCTACCAGAGGATGGGAGTCCCATTGTTCACTTGACTCCTGATGGTGTTCAACCAACCAGCGTGTAGTTTCTGATGCCCCGGCGGCGGCGACCATTTCCGCGCCCCACACAGCATGTTTCACATAGACCACAAAAGGTCGATACCAGGGGTTGGCCGGGTTTCTTTCACTCCATCGCTGGAATAATCCCGGTGACAATGACCGTACCAGCACCGCCAGCGTTTTTTGCCATGTTCCCAGAGGATAGCGCGATTTCCCGACATCGTGTAGTAGGGCAGCGGCAGCCAGGTCTGTGTGGGTTGTACCCTGTGCCAAAACATCACGCAGGACGTTCAAACTGTGAAGCTGCTCACTCTGGCGCATACGTTGGAACAGGGTCAGCATTTCAGGGGTCAGATATTGCGCCGCCAGGGACAGTTCAACGGTTTGCGAGAATGCAAACAGCGAACGAAAACCCTGCCTCAAGCGGTAAACAGCCGTCATGTCTTAGAATCCCAGCAAAAGTCGTATCAGGCTGTCTGTTGGCTGGATAATCAACAAGCCCAGGACATTCAACTGTGGTGCGACGAAACTCAGCAAAATTAGACCGAAAAACAGATAGTAACTGGTTTGCTGGTTGCGCTGCCACCATTCGGCCAGGTCGGGTGGCAGAAGGGTATACAAAATGCTCCAGCCATCCAGTGGAAATAGAGGGATGACATTGAACAATGCCAGGACGATGTTCAGCCATACAATCGTATACAAGAGCTGAATCAATAAAGTCGGGCATGGTATTCAGGAACAATCGGAGGGGAATGGCGAAGACAATGCCGACCAGCAGGTTCGAAATCGGCCCGGCGGCTACGGCGGCCAGGTATCCCCAGCGGGGATTTCGCATCCGGTATGGGTTTACCGGCGCGCTTCCCAGGATTCCGAAGCCGATCAACACACCCATAATAAAACCGAGCGGCTGGATGTGTACCATTGGATTGAGCGTGAGTCGTCCCTGGTTCGCGCCCGTGTTATCGCCCATCCGGTAGGCAATATAAACATGAGCGAATTCGTGAACGGTCATTCCAATCAATAGGCCAATTGCCCGGAAGATGAGTTCTTGTGGACTGCCGAATAACAAGGGATGACATCCTTTTCATTTTTGATAGGCTTTAATCCGCCCATAACTATAGCACACGCCATTATCACGGCATAGATAAACCCTGTTGAGTAATTGATGAGAGGCAGTTTTGTCACTTCACCGTCTTTTCGGTGTTGAATATGTTATGATCGCACAGTTGGGTTGATACAATTTAAACGATCATCGTACACAATAGAGAAAAATATTCGGGAACCAATCTCAATTGTGATTGCGCTGGAATGGAAAGGAAGGTCATGGAGCATAAAAAACGAGTTCTGTTACTATTTTCGGATACAGGCGGCGGTCATCGCGCAGCAGCCGAAGCGATCCGCGATACACTCCTCATTCGCCATCCTGATGAAGTCGCAATTGAAATGGTGGATGTTTTTCGCTCATACACCCCTTTTCCCTTTAAATATATGCCGGAAATGTATCCCTGGCTCATCAATCGCAGCAAGGGTTCATGGAGCATGGGCTATAAGCTGACCAATACACCGGGCAGTGTTCGGTTAATCTCGCGTGGTATGTATGCTTCCAGCGAGAAGGGTTTGAAGCGAATGCTGCGTGAACATCCTGCTGATGTTGTCGTATGTGTTCACTCTGTTCTCACCCGTCCTACCCTGTATGCTTTAGAGTCGATGGAAAAACACCCCCCATTTATGGTTGTTGTCACTGATCTGGTATCTACTCACAAATTCTGGTTTGACCACCGTGTGGATCGCTGCCTTGTACCCACCCAATCAGCCTATGAAAATGGTCTGGAAAGCGGTCTGAAGCCAGATCAACTTCGCGTGACGGGTTTGCCAGTACATCCCCACTTCGCCCAACGCCTGAAAGATAAAGCCTCTGCCCGTAAGGAACTGGGTTGGGACCCCAATCTTCCAGCGATCCTGATGGTTGGTGGTGGCGAAGGTATGGGGCCACTATTTAAGACTGCTCGTGCGCTTAATGATGCCCATCTCAATTGTCAGATTGCTGTGATTGCTGGCCGCAATGAAGAACTCAAACAGCATCTTGAGTTCCAGCAGTTGGAATCAGCCGACCCACATTTATCCTTTTGTGACTAACATGCCGGTACTGATGGCTGCCGCCGATATTCTGGTGAGCAAGGCAGGTCCAGCTACCATCAGTGAGGCTTGTATTGCCGGTTTGCCAGTCGTCCTCTATGATGCAATTCCAGGTCAGGAAACAGGGAACGTCGATTTTGTCGTGCAAAATAATGCCGGTGTGTTTGCTCCGAGTGCGTCCGAAGTCACAGAGGCAGTCTCACGCTGGTTGGCAGAAGGGGCAAACGGGCTAAAACGCCGTTCCGATAATGCTCGCCGCCTGGGACATCCCGACGCGGTTTGGCAGATCGCGGACGAAGTGTGGGACTACGCACAACAACCCTCTCGGCCAGGTGTGCGACCATTGTTGCCGGTGGTGATACGTGGGCGCAACATGGTAAAATCCTGGCGTTTTTAGTTACTGTCAGTTAACGCATTACCATCTTAGTAGAAACGATCCCAAATTTAACAGCTAAGGGGGGCAGCCGGTGTGTTGTCCCGGCATCATATATAGCCTGTGAATGGGTTCCTATGTCATCGGTGGTAATTCGTGCAAATCTACTTATCGTATTGCTGATTCTAAGGAGATGTTTCGGTGCATAAAAAGCGAATATTAGTTGCTGTGCTTCTATTGTTTAGTATGATGTTGGGTGTGTTCTCCCTCACGCTAGCCCAGGACGAAATCCCCCCTGCTGAAATCATCAATGACGAAGGCGGCCCGGTATCAATCACCGGCGATGTCACCTATACCAGTGGTTTTTTCACAGCAGGAGCAGCCGAACCACTGGTTATTCTTGAGGATGAAGCTGGTTTTGTTGATCGAAATCATGGCTTCATTATGCCTGAACAATCTCAGGTTCTTGGTCAAATTACCTCGGACTTTTATACCTCACCGTTTAGCTATCGGATTGAACTTCCGATTGAACCGGCTGCCAGTTTACGCGATGTCGATCACGACAGTAAAAAAGATACTGGAGTCATGATTTATGCGGTTGCCTATTGGACAAATACCTGGGGCGATCCCTATCTGGAGGAGCGCGACCTGTACGGTGGTGGTTGGTCAACGGCTTATGCATCTACCCATATTGATCCCAATCCGTCTGCGCGTGGCGAGGTGATCGGTGGTAAATACCTGGTATACGCGCCCGACGACCAGCAGGGTTTCCCATCAGGATTTGGCGATGACGGCAAATTGTTTACCGATGATGACCCCATTGTGCTGCTGCCGCAGGGTTACACAGTTGTCAACATGGATACCGATCCGTTTACCTTTGATCGTTCGCGCAACCCGGTCATTGATCTGATTGAAGGCGAAGGTTCAGCACAGGCAGATTTCTCGGCACTGAGCTATACCAAAGCTTTTGATGCCATGATTGAAATGTTCCGCACCAAATATGCCTACACGGAACTTAAGGCGATTGATTGGGATGCTAAGAAAGCGGAATTTCGCCCTCGATTTGAGGAAGCGGAAGCGAATAACGACTCAGCCGCCTATCGCCTTGCCCTGCGCGATTTCATCTGGTCGATTCCCGATGGACACCTGTCTGCACCCATTGACAATGTGCAGTTTGCCAACGAAACCGCCGGTGGGTTGGGCATGGCAATCCGCGATGTGGATGATGGGCGCGTGATTGTGAACTACATCCTGGATGGCGGTCCTGCCGATCAAGCGGGAATTAAGCTCCGTGCCGAAATCGTGGAACTGAATGGACAACCAATTGATGAGGCTGTGGACGAAACGCGACCCTGGTCACTGCCATTCAGCGCCCAACACGTTCTACGCCTTCAGCAGTTGCGCTATGTCATTCGCTTCCCGGTAGATACACAGGTCGAAGTGACCTATAAGAACCCTGGCGATAAAGAATCGACAACCACAACCCTGACGACTGTCGCGGAGCGTGCCAGCTTCAGTTTTTCGTCATTTAACAGTGGGCTTACAGGTGCTGAACTACCCCTCGACTTCCATCTTCTGGACAATGGCTACGGATACGTCAAGATTTACAGTTTCTTCGATAACTCCGTATTGACCATCCAGTTATGGGAACACATGATTCAGTCGTTGAACGATTTGAATGTTCCTGGACTGATTATCGACATGCGTCAGAATGGTGGTGGCAGCGGCTTCCTGGCCGATCAAATGGCGGCCTATTTCTTTAACGAATCGTTGGTTCTGGGAAACACCGCCTTTTACGACGAAAGCCTGAACGATTTCTATGCCGACCCTGAATTAGAGTCTAAATTCTATCCGCCACCGGATAACCTGCGCTATAACGGCCCAATTGCTTTGGTGGTTGGACCAAACTGTTCCAGTGCTTGTGAATACTTCTCTTATGACATGACTCTTCAAGACCGGGCCGCCATTGTCGGCCAATACCCGACAGGCGGTCTGGGTGGTAGTCAGGCGACCTATCTGATGCCGGAAGGTATCCAACTCCAATATTCAATTGGCCGGAATGTAGACGCTGATGGCAACATTATTATCGAAGGAACAGGCGTAGTGCCGACAGTCCAGGTTCCAGTGAATGAAGATACACTGTTCAGCGACGGTGATCCTATCTTGGATGCAGCCGTTACCAATTTGGACGAAGCTACTGCCATTGATGTGGTGGACGGTGGCGAAATCAGTATCGGAGATACTGTAACCGGCGATCTGACCGAACGGCAGCGCGCCCGTTATACCATCCACTTTGATAGCGATACAACGGTTAACATCTTGCTCACCGACGATGCGGCTGCGCTGGATACCGTTTTGCGGCTGTACGATACAAATGATAATCTGCTTGCTACTAATGACGATGCCGAAGCCGGTGCAACTCCACCAAATTCCGCGTTCACTGATCTGGAAGTCCCCGGTGGGTTCACTTTGGTCATCGAAGTCGGGACGTATGAGGATAGCAGTGCCGGGTCGTACACCCTGTCGGTGACGGATGCAGCAGTGCCTACTGAGGAGTCGACTCCAGAGGTGGCTACTCAGGCCTGATGCAGATGTTTCTATGATTATGAACAGGGTTTGCGTCAGACATTATTGAGGCGAATATCTGTCAATGAACCCCTGGATGGAGAAAACGTCCAGGGGTTTTGTATAATTCGGATAGGAGACTCTAGTCGCGCATGATGCACGAATAAATTCTGGCGATGAAACCCGTAGTTCTCGATATATGTGTAATTTCACACAAGTTTCGCTTGCCCTACGCCGGGTTTCTCTGTACCATGTCCGCATGTATGCGATTCTGATAGCTTCAATTCACCACGTTGTGGAGGCGTCCCAAATATGAAAGCCATAATCCTGGCAGCAGGGAAAGCGACCCGCCTGCGGCCAGTTACGTTGACCATGCCGAAGGCGCTGGTTCCTGTTGCCAATAAAACACTCATCGGTTATGCCATTGATGTTCTGAAAGGTGCTGGGCTGCGTGACATCGGCATTGTAGTCAATGATCTTGAATCGTCCATTCCCCAGGCGCTCGGTAAGGGAGAAGGGCTGGATGTTAATCTGGAGTATATTGTACAGGAACAACAGCTCGGTCTAGCTCATGCAGTCGGTTTGTGCCGTTCATTTGTAGGAGACGAGCCATTTTGTGTTTTCCTCGGCGACAATATCTTTCAGGACAAAATGGAGCCGTTGTTCGCTGATTTTGTAGAATCCGGTGTTGAAGCTGCTGTTGCTCTGGGGGAAGTGGGCGACCCAACCCGTTTCGGTATCGCCGAACTCGATGGTGAAAATATCGAACGTGTGGTTGAAAAACCCAAAGAGCCGAAGTCAAATCTGGCGATTGCCGGTGTCTATCTGTTCCGCGCCTCCATCTTCGATGCCATTTCGCACATCAAACCATCGTGGCGTAACGAACTGGAAATCACCGACGCCATCCAAACCTTGATTAATGATGGCGGCCTGGTTCGCTCCTATATCCTCAAAGGCTGGTGGATTGACGCAGGCAAACCGGACGCGATCATTCTGGCGAATCAACTGGTGCTGGAAGAACTGCCTTACACCCCGGCGTTAGAGGACAAAAGCCGTATCATCGGCAAATCGGAAGTTTCCCATCGTGTAATTTTGGGCGAGAACAGTCAGGTGATCGACAGCGTAATTCGCGGCCCGGTGATTATTGGGGACAATACTATCGTTCGTAACAGCTACATTGGGCCGTATACATCGTTGGGTGATAATGTGACCGTTGAGGGCAGCGAAGTCGAAGCCAGCATTGTGATGAAGAACTGCTCCATTCGCAATATCCCAGGCCGGATAAATTCCAGCCTGTTGGCCGATAACGCTCAGGTCGTCGCGGCTACACACATGCCTGCTGCTCACCGTTTTGTGCTGGCCGAGAATAGTTATGTCCAATTATAGTTTAGGTGACTTCTGAAGGAGAGCGGAACATAATGTCCGAGCGCATCCACCAAATTAAACAAAATCTGGCTGATGGTCGGGAACGGCTGAATTATGTGTTTGATCGGGTCGGTGATCGGTGGGATACTCAGGTTTATGCCGATGGAGCCGCCTGGACTGTCCACCAATTGGCAGTCCATCTGATGATTTCTGACAAAGGACAGACCAATACCATAAAAGGAATTGCTGTTGGTGAGGAAATAATCCCCGCCGATTTTGATCTGGATCGTTACAACCGTCGCTCGGTGGAAAAGCGTGTCGATGCAACCGTAGACGAGGTTCGGGCTTCATTGATACAGACCTATGCCGAACGGGATGCCTGGTTGGATACACTGGATGACACCATTCTGGAAAAAACCGGACGGCATGGATCAATGCGAATCCTGTCGATTGCTCAAATCCTTGATGTGATGGCTGACCACGAACGCGCTCATGCCAACGATATTGCCAGGGTTCTGAACATCGACTAAAATCCAGGCCAATATTTATTTATTCGATCGGATACTCTGTATGAAAATCCTTGTGGCTTATGCCAGCAAACATGGTTCAACAGCCGAAATTGCTCGGTTCATTGGAGACATTCTGGAGGAACATGATGCCGAAGTGATTGTCTCGGATGTCGAGACGGTTAAATCGGTAGATGGCTACGATGCTTTTGTGATCGGTTCACCCATTTATGGCGGTATGTGGCTGACGGAATTTTCGCAGTTCCTGGAAAAATTTAAATCCCAAATGGCCGCGAAGCCCGTGTACATGTGGATTGCCTGTATTCGCGTTCTGGAGCCAAATGGCCGCGAATTCGCCTTGCGAGAATATGTCTATCAGCCGACGCTGGTGCAGATTGGCGTCAAGGAAATTGAGGTCTTTGCCGGGAAACTCAATCTGGCAGAGATTGATTGGGACGAACGCTGGACGCTCTCCGCCCGCTATGAAGGTGAAGTTTTACCCGGATCACACAATGACGATTACCGCGACTGGAATGCCATTCGTGCCTGGGCGACCCGTGTTCGTAGCGAACTCATCCCGGCATAAAGGACTGTCGGTTTTTAAAACGCCAGCAAATTCTTCATCCGCTCCTGGATAATCGCGACAGTGGGCACAACGCCTTCCATCAGTTCGGTGCTGAACGGCACAGGTGTGGAAGGTGCGCCCAGTCGTTCTACCGGCCCATCCAGGTACACGAAACCTTCCTGAGCAATCGTCGCCGCGATTTCTGCCCCAAATCCACCGAACAGAATATCCTCATGGACGATCAGGCATTTGCCCGTTTTCTGCACCGATTCCAGCACGAGCGTCTTTATCCCAGGGTGAAAGTGTCCGCAGGTCGATAATCTCGATGCCCCCGCCGATGGCTTGCGCGGCTAGTTCGCAGCGCTCGACCATTGCCGCCCCAGGTCACAACCGTCAAATGATCACCTGCCAGCGTACATTTTCCCTTTTCCGAACGGCAGTACATAATTGTCGCCGGGATAAGGCCGCCGCGCCCAGGGAGAGTCTAGCATAGCGCGATGTTCGAAGAAAAATACCGGGTCATTGCCGCGCAGCGCCGCCCGCAGCAGCCCGACAGTATCCTCTGCGTTGGATGGTACGGCCACCCGCCATCCGGGTTGGTGAACGAAGGTAATTTCGCTGGTGACGCTGTGCCAGGGGTCGCCGATTTTGCGATAGCCGCCGGGGACACGCGCGACGATAGGTGCGGCGAAATGGTTGTGAGTGCGCCATCGGATTGTGCCGCAGTTATTGAATTGTTCAGTAGCCGGGTCACAATATTTGCGGAACTGGATTTCCGGCACGGGCATTAATCCTGCCAGTGCCATACCAACTGCACGCCCGATGATACCTTCTTCGGATAGGCTGGTGTCGAACACGCGCCCTTCGCCATATTTGGTTTGCAATCCCACTGTCGCCGCGTGGACGCCGCCCTTAAGCCCGACATCCTCACCAAAAGCAAGGCAGCGCGGATTGAGTGCCAGTTCCACATCCAGCGTCCGCCGGATGGCTTCGATCATATTGATTCGGCCAGGGTCAGGCGGCTGCGGTGTCGTGATTCCCTCTGGCAGTTGAATTCCTTCCGGTATGAGGCCGCCCACTTGCTGAGGATGCCCTGGCTCGGAAAACACAAACCGCGTCACTGTATCGCGCTCAACGAAAAGCTGTGCCTGCGCCGCCTCGCACGCCGCCTGAACTTCTTCCTTGACCTGTTCAACCAGCGCGTC
Source organism: uncultured Chloroflexia bacterium (assembly GCA_963752305.1). GTDB lineage: Bacteria > Chloroflexota > Anaerolineae > Aggregatilineales > Phototrophicaceae > CFX2. The sequence continues at coordinate 2,405,970 of CAVVXQ010000009.1, read as the reverse complement.
CCACTCCAACTGGCTCATCAATTCCGGCACGATGGTGTCTCGTATAGCTGGGATTGGGTCGCGCTGCCATTCTTCCTCACGCACCGCCTCGGTTTTATAAGCTTGATTATCGACACTCGAATGCCCCGACAGGCGCGGCACAGTTAGCCGTAATAGACCTGGTCCACCCTTGCGAACGGCATTGACGGCAGTTTGTACCAGTTCCGCCGTTTCAGCCGGACGTGTTCCGCTCCCATCCCATATCTGCAGTTCCCTGGAAGGAAGCCAGATTCGCCGCGATGTCGCCACCGGCTGTCTGATGCGAACCTTCTACCGAGATAGCGTAACCGTTATCCTCAATCACGAATAACAGTGGCAGTTTGAGTGTTGTGGCTATTGTCAAGGATGACCAGAAGCCGTTGGCTGCTACCGACCCATCGCCGCCGAAAACCACTGCGATACTGCCGTCCAGTTCACTTTCGCCCAACTCCTGAACACGGTATTGAATGGCCTGTGCCCAACCCGCCGCCGGGGTGTATTGCGACCCCACATCCGCCGCCATCGGCAGCACCAATGCCCGCCCACGCCGGGGCATATTGCTACCACCCCCACATCTCGCCCGCCGCTGACACTGCCCTCCCGCGCCATGTCAGACGCGAATGCTTCCAGGATGGTTAAACCTGTGCCGAGCAGGAAGGGTCGGGAACGATAATAGGCACTGGCTGCATCAAACGGATAGGTTAATAATTGGCTGATAAGCAGTGGCCCAAGTTCGTGCCCACGCGCCGAAAACTGGTAGGTGACTAATCCCTGTGGTACAAGTTCGCCTTCTTCGAGTTCGTCGATCATCCGTGACGCCAGCGCCAGTCGTGCGACCTCATGCCAATCGTAGGCTGGGTGTGGTGTGGTCAAGGCTGTACCTTTCTGATTGAGTGAACCGATATAAGTCTATGATACCCGCACCTTAAATGATACCAAAAACGATTTGTGTACTTTGTGCTCCCAATGAACATTTTCTGGGTAAGACACGTTATAATAATTAACCATTCATTGCGGTCAACTGACTTTTTTGAATATAACTTCTAGGAGAAAACATGGAACCGAAGTTACAAGAACTCAAGACACGCCTGACGGAAGTTGACGACCTGAATAGTGCGGTCTCTCTGCTGTCCTGGGATCAATCGACCTATATGCCGCCGGGGGGCGCGGAGGCGCGGGGACGGCAGATGTCTACCCTGTCCGGGTTGGCGCATGAGAAATTCACGGATGTCGCGGTTGGAACATTACTGGACGATCTCCGCCCCTATGAGGAGAGTTTGCCCTACGACTCCGATGATGCATCGCTGATACGAGTGGCGCGGCGCGAATATGAGCGGCTGGTGAAAGTGCCTGCTCAGTTTGTGGCCGAAGTCATTCAATCATACGGCTCTTAGTTATCAGGCCTGGACGGAAGCCCGTCCGGCCAACGACTTTAACCGGGTGCGTCCCATGCTGGAAAAAACGCTCGACTACAGCCGCCGCTTTGCCGATTATCTTGGTCCCTATGACCACATTGCCGACCCGCTCATCAATTTCAATGACTATGGCATGAAAGCCGAGACAGTCCGAGCGGTGTTCGCCGATCTGCGCGACCAGCTTATCCCGATCGTACAGGCGATCACCAGCCAATCCCCGGCAGACGACTCCTGCCTGAAGAAAATCTATCCAGAGGAAAAACAGCTTGCGTTCGGGTTGGAAGTGATTAAGCAGTATGGTTACGATTTCAGCCGGGGTCGGCAGGACAAAACCCACCATCCCTTCTGCACCAAATTCTCCATTGGCGATGTTCGGATTACCACCCGTGTTCACGAAAATGATCTGGGTGATGCACTCTTCAGCACCATGCATGAGTCCGGCCATGCCATGTACGAGCAGGGCATTAACCCTGCCTATGAAGCCACCCCATTGGGTAATGGCACATCGGCAGGTGTGCATGAGAGCCAGTCCCGCCTGTGGGAAAATGTAGTTGGCCGCAGTCGGGGCTTCTGGGAGCATTTTTATCCAGAGTTGCAGGCCATGTTTCCTGAAGAATTGAAATCCGTGTCGCTGGATACCTTCTATCGGGCGATTAATACCGTCAAGAGGTCGCTCATTCGTACCGATGCCGATGAAGTGACCTATAACCTGCACGTCATGATCCGTTTTGACTTTGAGCTCGGCCTTCTGGAAGGCACACTCGAAATCCGTGACCTGCCGGAAGCATGGCACGAACGTTATGAAAATGATTTAGGGGTCACTGCACCTAGCGATAGTGATGGGGTATTACAGGATGTTCACTGGTACGGGGGTATCATCGGCGGTGCATTCCAGGGCTACACGCTCGGCAACATCCTGGGGGCGCAATTTTATGATAAGGCTTTGGAAGCTCATCCCGAAATCCCATCGCAGATCGGACAGGGGAAGTTCGACACACTGCACACCTGGTTGCGTGAAAATATTTACCAGCACGGCAGCAAGTATGCCGCGCCCGAATTAATTGAGCGCGTGACCGGCGGCCCATTGCGGATTGAGCCGTACATCAACTATCTCAAAACCAAGTATGGAGAGCTGTATAGCCTCTAAAGATGAACTGTTTTCAGGGAAGCCCACATCTACGTGGGCTTTTTTGATCGTAATGTAATATTGAATATATACGTTGGCTTTATGATGAGAAAGACATTGTTACTTACAGGAGGTTAGGAATAATTATGCCAGATTACAAGTATCTGATTATCGGCGGTGGCATGACGGCTGATGCTGCTGCCAAAGGCATCCGCGACGTGGATAAGGATGGCAGCATTGGTATCATCGGTGCAGAAACCGATAAACCCTATAACCGTCCGCCGCTCACCAAAAAACTGTGGACAGGAAAGCCGCTGGACAGTGTATGGCGGGGCACGGAAGAAACTGGGGCGAAATTACACCTGGGGCGCATGGTCGAAAAACTTGACCCCGACCAGAAACAGGTCACGGACGACCAGGGCACAACTTATACCTATGAGAAGTTGCTGCTGGCGACGGGTGGTACACCCCGGCGGCTGCCTTTTGGCGGCGACCACATTATCTACTACCGCACGCTGGCCGACTACCGTCACCTTCGTGATCTGGCCGATAAACACCAGAACTTCGCTGTCATTGGCAGTGGTTTTATTGGCTCAGAAATCGCGGCGGCTCTGGCGATGAATGCCAAACAGGTGACGATGCTTTTCCCCGAAACTAACATCGGTGAGCGAATTTATCCCCCTGATCTGGCAAAATATATCACCCGTTATTATCAGGAAAAGGGCATCAATGTCCTGTCCGGCGAGGAAGTAAATGGTCTCGATCTCAACGACGGTCACATCACCCTCCACGCCAAAAGCGGTAAATCGGTCACGGCGGATGGGGTTGTTGCCGGGATCGGTATTCAGCCCAATGTCGAACTGGCAAAAGCTGCGGGTGCGAAGGTGGATAATGGCATCCTTGTCGATGAACATCTGCAAACCTCTCTGCCCGATGTGTACGCGGCAGGCGACGTCGCATCGTTTATGAATCCGACCTTGAACCGCCGGATGCGGGTGGAACACGAAGATAACGCCAATACGATGGGGGAGATGGCCGGACAGAACATGGCCGGAAAATCCGTGACCTACGATTACCTGCCATTTTTCTATTCTGATCTGTTTGACCTGGGTTATGAGGCGGTGGGCGAACTCGACTCTAGCCTGGAGATGGTGGCAGACTGGAAAGAGCCGAACCGTAAAGGCATTATTTATTACCTTAAAAATAGCCGTGTCCGGGGTGTTCTGCTCTGGGATGTCTGGGGTAAGGTGGATGCTGCCCGCGAATTGATTGCTAAACCCGGCCCATTCTCAGCCGGGAATGTGAAGGGTCAGATTTCGATAGAGTGACGTTGATAAATCGCGCGGGTTCAGTCTCTATAAGCTATGTTGCATCCAGCGCCTTCGCCAGTTCTTCGGGTGTGGGTGCATAATTGCCCACCCGCCGCACCACCAGCCCGCTGGCTGTGTTCGCCAATGTAGTTGCGTCGGGGTAGTTTGCCCCGGCAGAGACGGCCAGTGTCATGACTGCAATCGCTGTATCACCTGCCCCAACCGTATCATAAACATCCGTGACAGACGGAGCAGGGCAGTGTACCGCTTGTCCGTCACAGGTGGCTACTGTTGCCCCATCCGCGCCGCGCGTGATAATCATACCGCCTGTCAATTTCAGGGTGCTACAAATTTCTAACGCCGCTTGCGCGAAGTGTGTATCGCTGGTCAGGTCGCGTCGCAGGTAATCGCGCGCTTCGTCAGCATTACATTTCACCAGCCCGAAGCCCACATATTTCTCCAACTTTCCCTGTGCATCGGCGGTCAAGAGCACGCCTGCGGCTGTCCCACGCTCACGAATGGCATGTACCAATCCCTGTGTCAGCAGTCCAGTGTCATAATCCGAAACCAGCACCGCGTTCACCTGTCTGATCTCTCGTTCCACGATGGCATCCACCTGTCGCTGAATGCTCAAGCTGATGGGTTCGCGGGACAAGGTATCCATTCGGGCGACCTGCTGTGGAAATCGCAAACCCATCTGCGCCAAGAGCCGCGTTTTAACAGTGGTTGGGCGTCCCGAAATCGGTAATCAGGCAGTTGGTTTCGATGCCGCGCGCCTGGAGCACCTGTCGTAAGTTGGTGGCTGCCGTGTCCGACCCGACCACGCCGACTTGCACCGCCTGACTGCCAAGCGCTGTGATATTGGCCGCCGGGTTGGCCGCGCCGCCGGGGATCAGTTGCCGAGTCTCGAATTCCAATACGGGTACGGGTGCTTCCCGGCTCATGCGCGCCGCCTTGCCAATTAGGTATTCATCGAGAATCAAGTCCCCGACCACCAGGATTCGTTGGCCTGCGAGTTTCGGTATCCACTCGTTCATACATTGTTCTCAACAATCAATATCGTCCCTATTTGCTCACGGAACGTTCTCGATGAAATTCCAGGTGATGGTATCCATCGTGACCACGATTTCATAACGCTTCCTGCCACTCCCGACGAATCCCGGTTCTTCATCGCCGCTGATGGTGAATCGATCAATAATCATACTGTAGGGAAAAGTGGCTTCGTTGCTATTTAAGTCCCACCAATAAGGGTCGAAACCTCCGTTAATCGGGATTTCCGTCCCTTCGCTGTTTGTACCCGTTGGGCGCGGCCTGCGATACTCTCCCTCAATCAGTGATAACTTGTAGGTATTGCTGAAGTTCAGAATGAGTAGCGCCGGATGCAGTTTAACGAATGGGCCTCGGATAGCGACGGTATCCCCATAAACTTTGTAGGTTTGTGTTTCCCCCGGCTTCGGTTTTGCAGTTGCGTCTACCTGTTGCAGGTGAAACACATCTTCCAATGCCGTTGGATTCTGATACGGGGTGAAGTCGATGTTGATATAGTCGCCTTTGTCGTCCGACTGTATCGGACTCATGATGACTTCGGCAACTGGAGTTTCGCGGGTTAAGGCTGATACTGTTTGGAGAAACAGTGCCAGTGATGCACTCACGAAGCACACCGCCAGGACAACCGCAATCACGGCTGTTGTCAGCGAAATTTTGACCACTTTACGCATGGACATCCCCTCTTACACTCATTTTACGCGAAACGACATCCTAAAACGACCTTATTGGTCAATTGGTTGAACGGCGCTCCACCAGTACCCTCAATACGAATCGGGGTAGCCGCATCATGCGTCGGATTCGCCAGGGCTGCAAATACAGGCGGTACAGCCATTCCAGACCCAACCGTCGCATCCACATCGGCGCGCGTGGCACGACTCCGGCGATAAAGTCGAATGCGCCGCCCACACCCATCGCCATCTTGACGTCTAAACGCGGTAGATTACGGGCAATCCATTTGTCCTGTTCCGGTGCGCCATAGGCTACGAATAGGATGTCCGCATGGCTGTCATTGACCATTTTTACCAGCGCATCTTCTTCGGCTGGCGATGGACTCCCGCTGTAAGTGCCCACAATTTGCAGACCCGGATACTGCACCCGCAGCACATCAGCCGCTTGGTCGGCCACACCCGGCGCCGCCCCCAGGAAAAACAACCGCCAGCCTTTCTCCGCTGCCCGTTCCGCGATTTTAGGCACACCGTCCGAGCCAGTCACACGCTCTGGCAGCGGTTTGCCTATCCGCCGCGCCGCCCACAGTAGTCCAACGCCATCCGGCACACACAAATCCGCCCGATTCAGAATATTGCGAAAATTGACATCCTTTCGCGCAATCATCATAAATTCCGGGTTAATGGTGCAGATATGTCGTGGAAACCGTCTGTATTCTTCTCCTTCCTTGCTGGCGGGGAGGGGGGCAGTGGTAATCCATTCCCCAATCATCTCCAACCACTGGTCGTAGGTAATACCATCTACTGGCAGATCGAGAATCCGTATACGCTTAGGCAATATCCGCCTTGTATTATTGGATGGCCTTAGACCCTCCCCTACCGGATCGTTCATCAGGATGCGCTTGGCCGCGCCATATACCTGTTCAACGCTCACCATTCGCATACACGTCCGCGCGGGGCAGCCATCCCGCAAACCGACCCCATGCCCGACGTAACTACAGGGGCTGCATTCCGGTGCGCTGCGTAAAATGATGGTTTTCCCGCCCGGATTCCAGGGACTCCAGGCATCCGGGTTGCTCGGCCCAAAGATAGCGATCATGGGCGTCCCCGTAGCAGCGGCCATATGCATCACGCCGCTGTCTGCCCCGATGAACAGGTCGGTGCTGGCGATCACTTCCGCCAGTTGGGGTAGGGATGTTTCCCCGGTCAAATCAATCGGTGTGGATTTCATCAACCCCTTGACCGCTGCACTGTCGTCCCCTTTACCGCCTACCAGTACAATCTGTGCATTCAAGTCCTGTTGCAGCCGGTCTGCCAGTACCGCGAACTTGCCCGCATCCCACCGCCGCGCGAGACTGTATCCGCCGCTCCCGGCATGGATAACGACGGTCTTGCGTTCGGATAATGATATGTCGAATGTTTCTCGTCCGATTTGTGCCGGACGGGGAGATGAACTTGCACCTATAAGCCCGATCAGATCGAGCCAGTATTGTGCCTGATGTTTCGCGCCAAAGCCTTCATCTGGCAGTCGCTCGTTTAGAAACCAGCCGTTGCCGTTATCCAGCCCGATACGCTGTTTCGCCCGCGTCGAATAGGCAATGAAGGCATATTTGGCTGTGCCGAGTTTCAAGGTAAAGTGATGGAAGAAGATCACCGCATCATACTGACCATCTCGCAAAGCCAGAATTTGCTGTAAATTGTTCGGTTTAAGGAATGCCCATGACCGTTCAGCTTGCCCTTGCCCAAACGTGACAATCTCATCGACCAGATTGGCTCCCTTCAATACAGGTGCGGCATGGCTGGTGGTCAATAGGGCGATGTGAGCGTCGGGTTGAGCTTCCCGCAGCGCCGCCAGCGCGGGTGTGGAGAGAATCAGGTCGCCGATGTCGGCCAGTTGGACAATCAGGTAGCGGTTTGCCATCAGTGCTCAGTTCGAGGCCGCTCGTTCAAGCGCGTCCAGTGCCAGCTTTCCAGCCCGCTCCCAGGTGAATTTTGCCGCCTGAACATAACCCTTCTCACACAGCGCCTTATGCCAGCGTTCGTCGTCAGAAATCTGGCTCATGGCAGCGGCGATAGCGTCAACATCGAGAGGGTCAACCAGCAGCCCCGCATCCCCGACCAGCTCCGGTAAGCTGGAGGTGTTGCTGGCAATCACGGGTGTGCCGCACTGCATGGCCTCAATAACAGGGAATCCAAAACCTTCGTATAGGGATGGGAAAACCAGCGCCAGTGAGCCGCTGTACAAAGCCGCTTTGACTGCATCATCAATGTACCCCGGCAGATACACATCCTCCACACCATTGACCCATGTTGGATCAAACAACCAGCCTTTTCCTCCCGCCAATACCAGTCCGGTGGAACTGCCAGGATGCGTCTGCTTCCACCCTTGAAACGCGCTCACAATCCGGGCAATATTCTTGCGCGGTTGCAATGTGCCGATGAACAGGAAATAGTGTTCCGGTAGCCCATATTTCTGCCGCACATCTTCGATACCCATTTTGCCGCGTGGCGCGAGGGAGGGGGGATTCACGCCCGGATAAACCACCTGTGTTTTGTCACCTGGTGTCCCATAAAATCGGCTCAAGTCTCTGGCTGTCGCATCGCTGTCGGTCAGCACAATGCGGGCGCGGCCTGCGCTGGTGCGGGTTGTCCAATCCAGATATAACCTTTGCCTGGTAGGGTGCGCCTCTGGAAAGTGTTTGAACCCCAGATCATGCACCGTGACAACCGCTCGGCCTGGAAAAATGAACGGAAGTGTATGCGCTGGTACGAAGGTGACATCTGGCCTATCGTGCCACAACGCAGCCGCGAACCGTAGATGTGTCCATGCGCGCTGGAACGGAATCACTTTCTGATCGACACAGGTTGAAGAGGGGAATAAATCAGGTGGGGGAGTATCTCTGAAATACAGTGTAATGTGATGGGCTGCGTTCTGTTTGATGATGGCTCGGATAATTTCGATAGCGTAATGTTCGGTTCCCGTCACCCGCCGCGCGGTGCATCGGCTGGCGTCTATAGCGAAGCGCACTTATCCACGCTGCCTGAAAATCAATGGGAGCGCCCAGATGATGACCACGATTGCCACCGCTACGGGCCACATCGACCCGGCAGTTGTCACCAGTTCCCTACCTAAAACACCCAGGCTGATAACCAGCCCGGCTGCTCCGGCAGTCACCATAATCAGACTCGGCAGCAGCAAATGGTTATCGCGTGGAACAGCCAGGATGCCTGTGAGCAATATACCCGCCCCCAACGCGATCAGGAGAATCGGCCAGCCGCCCGTCAGTCCCGGCGAAGAGGGTTGCAAAAGATAGAAGATGCTCCCGGCAGTGAACAAGGCTGTCAGCCCGAAGAACAACGACCCCCGCGCCCATCGACCCGATGAAAGCCACCGGACGAGCAGCGTCAGCCCGATTCCACCAGTAACCACAACAGCCAACAATGCTGCGTCTGGAGGTGCTTTGGTGGTTAGGGTGAAGGTCAACCACGCGCCCACCACGATCAACACCAGCGCCGGGATGACGGAGGCCATCTGTCCTCGGTGCAGGCTGGACATGGGTGGCACAGGGAAGAATCGTTCCGGGTGTTCCATCCGTGCCTGACGTTCGGCGGCGGCCTGTGCTTCCGCTTCCTCCTGGGCGATACGCGCTTGCTCGGCGGCTTCCTGCTCTGCCACCATATCGCTCAGGGTGGAGACAGCCGCTAGTGCCGCTTCGATGTCCATACCGTCCGTCACAGCCGCATCCGGGTTAAATGTGGAATCGGAGTAGGAATCCCCGTGTTCGTCTTCTACGCCTACCATCTCAACGGCGTCGATTTGTGCGTCAATTGGCGGTGCGAAACGCGCATCATCGCCCGTATTGACGCCGACTTCGGGGTCAGCAGTTTCGGGCAGGTTTTCGCTCTCAGGAATCATGTCGTGTTCGTCGTTTTCCATAGATTGTATTGTCGCGGTTTTTCACAGGATTCGCAAGGGCACAGGGGATGTAAAGCCATGTTTAAGCCTTGTTTTAGCCCCTTACCCCGGCTATAATGTCCCCTATGGCGACGTGGCCAAGTGGTAAGGCAAGGCTCTGCAAAAGCCTGATTCGCCGGTTCAAATCCGGCCGTCGCCTCTCGACAGGTGTACAAACCGACACCTGTTTTTATGCCCATAAGAACCCGTAAACCATTCGTTTTGAGGGGTTTACAAAATCTTGAAATGTGGCGTATCATCATAAGTGTAGGATTACGCAAATCCTACAACTGTTTCGTAAGTTAAAGAAGGATCACATGTCCGAGGGTAGTAGTACCTACAAGGAACAGCCGCCTTTACCTGGCGGCGATAACGCGCTGCGGCGCTGATCCCCTCCGTGTTTCGACGCGCTGCCAGGGGATGACGCCCCTCGTTATCGCCGTCCCGCCCATCTGCGGGAGAGAGCCTGGTAGCTGCAAGACTGTTCCACACTGAACAACTGAATAACTTTTCATTTTCATGTGTGGACACACATAAACGTGCGCTTTGTGTGCGTCTGCCGTCTGTAACAACACACGGAGGACACCATGTATAACGATCTGCTGTTAAATCGGATTGCCGCCGCGCCTGTCGAGAATCCCGATGAGCACATTCAGGATTTAATTGACGAGATTGAAGAACTCAAGAGTTTGCTCACGCCGGAAGCACAGGCGCTCATCCGCGATCTGCGTCCGCGCATCGTCACCGATGATGTGTATGAAGAAATTGAAGAACACGCCTCCTTTGGCGATCGCATGGCCGACAAGCTGGCGACTGTCGCCGGTAGCTGGCGCTTTATCATTAGTTTTTCGCTGCTGATGGCGGTCTGGATTGCCTACAACGCCTATCTGGGTGATGGGGCTTTTGACCCATTTCCCTTCATTCTGCTCAACCTCGCGCTCAGTACGCTGGCGGCTTTGCAAGCGCCTGTGATTCTCATGTCACAGAACCGTCAGTCTAACCGAAGGATCGAGCGGTTGCTCAGAATGATTATCAGGTGAATCTGAAGTCGGAAGTCGAAATCGCGGATTTGCACCGCAAAATGGATGGTCTGACCGAGGCGTTGACCATGCAGACCAAGCTGGTGAACGCGCTCGTGTCTGCCCGACAGAAGGAACTCAGCGCCACCGTCCGCGCTATCGAGTTTAACCGCACCAATGGCATGAACACCAACGTTCATGTCGAGTAGTTATTGACAGGGGTTTGTCGCTGGCAAGCCCCTGTTTTTGTTAATGTCCGTTTGTTGGGAAAATCTTCCCCGGATTTAATATGCCATTGGGATCGAGTAGTTGTTTGATGTCGTGCATTACGTTCAGCGCCTCGCCATGTTCTGCTGACATATACTTCACCTTGCCGATGCCGACCCCATGCTCCCCGGTACTCGTCCCGCCCAGTTCCAGTGCCTTTTCTACGATCAGCCCATTCACTTCCAGCGCTTTTTGATATTCCGCGTCGTTCCCGAAAGGGAGTTCGACGTGAATATTCCCGTCCCCGGCGTGACCGATCATATAGGCAATGACACCTTCCTCATCACGGATTTTTTCGGCATAGGCGATGAGTGCTGGATAGGCGCTGATGGGCACGGCCACATCCATAATAAAAAACTTTTTGTCTGGGTGACTGCGTACCATAATCTCATAGGAGTGATGCCGCGCCTGCCATAAACGCTTACGCTCGGCTGTGTCGGTGGTTGATATAAACCGCATCGCGCCCATCTCGTCGCAGATTTCGCGCACCATCTCCAATCCTGCTGCCAGAGTCGCTTCCTGCGCCGCGTGGAATTCCATAAATACCACTGGCGTGTCGCCCAGGTCGATGCCATCGACACTGCTCAACATGACCGCATGCGCCCCGTCGATCAGCTCTAACGCTGCCGGGTCGAGTCCACTGCCGCGTATCGCCACGACGGTTTCCACCGCCGCCGCAATCGACTCGAACGAGGCTACCACCGCGCTCATGAACTGCGGTACGGGCACGAGCTTCAAGGTCGCTTCGGTGATGACTCCCAATGTTCCTTCACTGCCTACAAACAGGTGCAACAGGTCGTATCCCGCCGACTGTTTGACCGAGCGCGACCCCACATGAATCAGCCGACCATCAGCCAGTGCCACTTCCATCCGCAGCACATTGTCTTTACTCGCCCCATATTTCACCGTGCGTATACCAGCAGCATTGTTCGCCAGCATTCCGCCGACAGTGGCGTTCGCGCCGGGGTCGGGTGGAAAGAATAAGCCGTATCGCGCCAATTTTTCATTCAAATCTTTGTGACCGATTCCCGGCTGCACCGTCACCTGAAAATCATCGGCATGGACTTCGACAATCTGATTCATTCGCTCCAACGACATCAGAATCCCGCCATGCATTGGAATCGAATTGCCTTCCAATCCTGTCCCCACGCCCCAGGGTGTGACCGGGATTCGCGCCTCATTTGCCACCTTGAGAATATCAGCCACCTGCTGCCCACTCATCGGCCACACCACCACATCTGCCGGGTGCGCCGGGTGCTGTGACTGATCTCTGGCATGCAGGTCAATATCCGCCCGCGCCGTACTCACATTGTCCGCGCTAACAATCTGTGTCAATTGTTCAATAATCGCCGCCGTGACTGGCGCAAATGTTTCCGTTGTCATCATGAGGTTATGCCCATACGTATTAGAAATAATCTGACAAAAGTTGTCTAGAGTTTCCCACAAAGCGTAGATTTCTACCAGTGATGGAAACCACTTTTGAGATTGTGCTGATGTAATACATTGCCGCCCTTTGTCGTCTCAGTCAAGTACAATGTAATCCTTTCACGAGGTTTTTCATGATGTCCATTCCCCTATCTATTTTGGATGTATCGCCAGTTACAACCGGGTCGAATAGTGCCCAAGCCCTGCGTAACAGCATTGATCTGGCCCGTTTTGCTGATGAACGAGGTTATACCCGCTACTGGTTTGCTGAACATCACAATTCACCGGGGATCGCCAGCACCACGCCGGATATTATGATCGGGCAGGTCGCCCGCGAGACGAGCCACATACGTGTGGGTTCGGGCGGGGTGATGTTACCCAATCACGCACCGCTAAAAGTGGCTGAGTCTTTCCGGTTGTTAGAGGCTCTCTATCCTGAACGGATTGACCTGGGTATTGGCCGTGCGCCCGGAACGGATAGGATGACAGCGTTGGCCTTACGCCGTTCACAGGAAGCGTTGGAAGCGGACGATTTTCCCCAGGAGTTATTGCAACTACTGGCCTTTTCGACAGGGACTTTTCCCGACGACCATCCTTTCAAATCAATCACTGCATACCCCAACGATGTGAAACTTCCCCCAATTTGGTTGTTGGGATCGAGCGGGTTTAGTTCCCAACTATCCGCCGAATTGGGAATGGGCTTCGCATTTGCACACCATATCAATGGCGGTTTTGCTGTGCCAGCCATGAACCTGTATCGGGATCGTTTCAAGCCGTCACCAGAATTTCCACAACCCCATGCAATCCTGGCTGTTTCCATCATTTGCGCCGATACGGATGCTGAAGCCGAAGACCTGGCGCTTTCGGTGCAATATGCCTTTTTGGGTATTCAGTCGGGGCGTTCCGGGGCGTTGTTCAGTCCGGCAGAGGTGAAAGCTGTGCCATTGACCACTACGGAGCAGATGCAGTTGGACACTATTCGAGATCGCCATTTTATCGGGAGTCCGGCAACAGTACATGAGCAGCTTATGCCACTAATCGAGCAGACACGGGCTGATGAACTAATGATTCTGGCGATGGTTCACGATCACGAAGCGCGGCGGCATTCTTACGACTTGCTAGCCGAGTTGTTTGAACTCCAGCCAGTGATGGGATAGTGTCGATACGAATAGCATCTGACTGTAATCGCTTAGTTCACATGCTATAATTTCCCTATGACCAAGATCACCGCACCCCGTCCATCTGCTATCGTTCCCGCCGCGCCGACGGAGTTGACCTTCAACCTTGTCGCCGCGCTGCCAGGACGCGCCAGCAGTCCACATACCAGTCGCGCCTATTTCCGCTGGATTGACCAGTACCTCGTGGACATTGCCGGACTGAAACCGACCGACGGCGATTCCCGCGTCCATCGGATGAGTATGCTGTCGGTCAAATTGCTTGCAGGACAGTCTCAGCGCCCAGCAGCTTCGGGCATGGTTGGGCATGTTGGTGCGTGCCGGGAATGGCAAACAGGGCATTAATCAGGCGCGTGCGGCGATGGTCACACTGGCGAGTTTGCTATCTGAGGCCGAACTGCTGGACGATTACACCAGCGCCTCCATGAGCAACGTTCGTCCACCGAAGGCCGAGGATGGTCAGCGACAGGGTAGATGGTTATCCACCGGGCAGATCAAGATGCTGGTCGCCTCTGCCCAACGGATTGCCAATTCAGATAATCAAGCCCTCCGCAACCATGTGATTGCCGCCATTCTCTGCACAATGGCCTTACGTCGTGAAGAACTTGCCTCGGCCCGGTGGGGTGATTTATCTCTGCAAAATGATCGCATCGTCATGCAGGTACATGGCAAGGGGCGCAAAACCGCCATAATCGACGTGCCGCGTCCCGTGATCGCCTTGCTGGATCGTTGGCGCAAAGTCGTCGCTCCCCTCGAACCCGCGCCGCCCGCATCCTCGCCTCTGGTTCGTCGTATCTACAAGGGTGGGCGGGTGAGCAAGCGACCCCTCACCGCCGATGGCATCTGGTGGTTGGTCAGCGATGCCGCCGAAGCCGCTGGATTAGGTCACGTCGCCCCACACGATCTACGCCGTTCGGTTGCTGGGGCATTGCAGGAGGCAGGAACGCCTATCGAGAAAATCAGCCTGCTCCTGCGCCACTCCAATGTAGCCGTCACCGAGCGTTATCTCAGCCGTTTGCCACAGCGCAACGAGGGTGCGGTATTGATGAGCGACATCCTCGGCCTCGATTTCACCGACGAACCCGACTGGGTGGAGTAGCCCACAAACAATAAGGGCGAGAGTTATCTCGCCCCGCATGGTGAACTGGGTTATTTCTTCTTGTCGTGCTTCTTCTCTTTGTTCACCGTCGCATAACCAATGCGTTCGGCTTCCTCCTCAGAGTGCCCGCGTTTCTCTTCACTTTCCTTGATGTGCTCCGCTTGCCGTTCTTCTTTCTTGGTGAAGCGGCTGTTTTTCTTGTCTGGCATCGTACACCTCCATCTTCAACGATGTTCATACGATACCGGACTCAACTCAGAAATTTATTGGAGCGAACTCAAAAATCTGGCAATTTCAGCTCAAAAACGGAATGAACAGCAGCACCAGATTGACGACAATCTGACATATCCATGCTGCCGCCAGTCCATTACGCTGTCGGACGTAGCTGTACATCATGTTCATCATTACCAATGCTGTGCCGATCACCACCGCCACCGCCGGATATTTTCCGACTTCCAGCACCGGGAAGAACAGCAGCAGCGACCACAGGCTGGCGAGCACTCCAACCATCCAGAACGCCCGCGTCTCCTGCATCACACCCCGGAAAAACAACGTTTCGGCTAGCGGCATCACGAAGACCAGATAGGCCAGCACTTCACCCGTGTTCATACCTGTGAATAACCGCTGGTCGGTTTGGGTGAGTGTCCTGCCGCCTACGATCAGCAGCGGCACGCCGATAATCAGCCCGAAGATCAACCCCCAGCCGACATTTTCCGGTGTTTCTGTCCAGATGCGGGCGCTGTTGCCCAGCAGCCACGACAGCACCCCAAACCCCGCCACCACACTCCACAAAAGTGTGTAGCGCAGATCAACATTTTCGGGAATCATCGGAATGAGTCCGACACACAGCGCAATCGCCAGTAGATAGCCAAATGTCGGGTCACTGGTCGCTCCCCGGTAGGCGACTGGCTCATCTGGACGCCGGATTTTATTGGCAAACGGCGACTCCCATTCCTCGTCTTCAACCGGCATCGGTGTCGGTTCGGGCGGAAGCGGCTGGGGCGGTGGTGTTGGGCGGTCTGGATAAATCGTCGGACTCATGAAAGCAGCGTTCGGATAGCCTCCAGGGTCTGGTTCACATGATCGCGGCTGATCCAGTAATGCGTCACCGCGCGAAATTTGTGTGTCGTCCCCGGATACGGATTCATATAGATATTATAATCCATCCGCAGCCGTTCGCTGAAGTTTTCAGGTGAAATTGGGGCATCTTTCATAAGATTGAAAAACACCATATTGCTTTGCACCTTGCTCACGTCGATCTCTATGCAGGGCATGGTTGCTAATCCCTCGGCCAGCACCCGCGCGTTGGCATGATCTTCACCCAGCCGTTTGGCCATTTCCCGAATGCTAATCAACCCCGCCGCCGCTAGAATACCTGCTTGTCGCATCCCGCCGCCCAGTGATTTCCGTGTCCGCCGCGCCTCATGGATAAAATCCCGCGACCCCACCAGCACCGAACCCACTGGCGCACACAATCCCTTCGATAGGCAAATGGACACACTATCCGCGTCAGCTACCAGCATTTTGGCATCTGTCCCCAACGCTGTCGCCGCGTTAAAGATACGTGCCCCATCAATATGGAGTCGTAATCCGTGTTCGCGGGCTATTGCTCCGACCTGGGCGGTGTAATCGGCGCTAATCGGGATTCCTCCGACGGTTCCCTGTGTATTTTCCAGGCAGATCAGTCGGGTGCGCGGGAAGTGTTCATTATCCCCCCGGATCGCCTGCCGTATTGAGTCTAGTTTCAGAGTGCCATCCGGTTGCACATCCAGAATGTGTGGATGGATACCGCCCAACCCCGATGAACTTCCGGCTTCATAGCGGAACATGTGCGCCTCGCGTCCGAGGATCATTTCCTCGCCGCGTCCACAGTGGGTCAGGGCGGCGGTAATGTTCCCCATCGTGCCGCTGGCGACAAACAACCCCGCCTCTTTACCCAACATGGCGGCGGTTTCGGCTTCCAGTTCATTCACGGTAGGGTCTTCGCCATATACATCGTCACCCACCCGCGCGTTTGCCATCGCTTCGCGCATTTCCGGTGTCGGCCAGGTGACGGTATCACTGCGTAAATCAATTGTGTCCATAGATATGCCTTACGTGGATAGTTTCAAACAGGACAAGCAGGGGTATTGATTGAACACCCCGGCGACATACTATTCCTTAACGGTTGAATTCGCAAGAGGCCAGTCGGGGCCATTTGTGTTAAAATGAGTGCATATTATTTCCCCATGAAAGCGTGGCAATGACCACAATCACGCTCGACCATGTGAGTAAAAAATTTGAACAGCATGTCGGACTGGAAATTCAAAACGTCACAGTGACGGCAGTTCAGGACGTTTATCTGAAGATTGCTTCGGGCGATGTGCTGGCGATTCTGGGCCCTTCGGGTTGTGGCAAATCGACCTTGTTACGGCTCACCGCCGGACTGATGCCGCCCGAACTCAGGCCGTGTCTTATACGACGACCAGGACTTGAACGAAATTCCGCTGCGTGATCGCGGAATTGGCATGGTATTTCAGGAGGGAGCGCTCGTTCCCCACTGGGAATCGCGCAAGAGTGTTGGCTTTTTCCTCAGTTTGCGTAAGCGTGAAGATGAAATACCCGAAAAACTCAAAGAAATCTCGAAGATTACTGGTTTTGGGTTAGATACACTCTTAGGCCGCAGGCCGAGTCAGCTTTCCGGTGGTGAGAAGCAGCGTATTGGTATTGCGCGAGCGCTGGCGCGGGATAAACGTATATTGCTGTTTGACGAACCCTTCGCCAATCTGGATGCGAAATATCGACAGGAGGCACGTGTTGAACTCAAGCGCCTGTTGAATGCCTTCCCCGTAACCGCTATTTATGTGACTCATGATCAGGTCGAGGCCGTTGCTTTATCCCATAAAGTTGCTGTCATGCGTGATGGATTGATCGAGCAGGTGGGTACGTATCATCAGCTTCATGAAAATCCACATAATCTGTTTGTCGCCACCTTCATCGGCACGCCGATCATGAATATGTTTATGGGGCGCGTTGAAGGTGGATGCTGGTATGGCGAAAATTTTGGGGGTTTCTCGGTGCGGAAAGATTTGTCCGATGGCACGAAAGTTATTGCTGGCATTCGCCCGGAGTTTGTCCGTCTCGCGCCCGAAGAGGGTATTTATGGTGTGGTTGATGCGGTTACACCCTTCTTTGCTGAACACTACCAACTGATAAGTGTGCATTTGAGTGGCGAAAACTGGAATCTGACCGTCCCACTGAATCAAAGTATTGAGATTGGCTCAACCATCCAGTGTGCCCTAGACCCCGACCAGCTTTTATACTTCGATGGCAAAACCGGCGCCCGAATCGGCTAGGTCTTTAAACGACGCAGTTGTAACTCATTTTAATCAAATGCGACCAACGAGCCGATTTGCTCTAGGAGCGATGGGCCAATGCCTTCAACGGCGTCCAATGCAGCTAAATCGGCGAACGTCCCATTGGTTTCCCGATAGTCAATGATCCGCTGTGCTAATGCCGGACCAACTCCCGGTAACGTTTCCAATTCCTCAAGCGTGGCGCTGTTCACGTGGACAATTCCACCCCCGCTCGGCGTGGCAATCGCCGCTTCCTGTCCCTCCACAGGCACATGCACCTGATCGCCATCCCTCAGTATCCCCGCCAGATTCACCGCTTCCAGGTTGGCATCATCAGTAACACCACCCGCCGCGTCAATCGCATCCTGCACCCGGCTTCCGGATGACAGGGTGATAACTTGATCTGGCTGTGCTACCGCGCCTGTAACGTAGACGGTGATTGGGGCAGGTGTCGCGCTCGGTTCAAGCGTAGATGTCGGAATCGGGGGATTGATCGTGATTTGTACCGGCTTGGGGCGGGTGGACAGCAGCAGAATCGCTGCCCCGACGAGCGCAACCGCCACAATGACAAATGCGGCAATGGTCAGCCGGGGCGACGGTTCGGGCATGGGGTCGGGATTGTCGGACATATCTAATCCCCGGCGGGTGCAGCGCCCACTGTCTGGCTCAGGTCAGAGGTGCAGTTCGGGCAGCGTGTCGCCTTGTAAGGGATAATGGACAGGCAGTAGGGACATTCTTTGTTTACGGGTTCGCCCGGTTGTTCCGGTTTTTTGCGAACCGGCTCGGTCATGCGGTTGAATGCCCGCACAATCAGGAAAATCACAAATGCCACGATCAGAAATTAAATCACCGCATTGAGAAACAAACCCACATTGACAGTATTTGCCCCGGCTTCCTGGGCAGCCGCTAGTGTCGCATACGGCCCAGGCGTCGTACCATCCTTTAAAGTAACAAAGATGTTGCTGAAGTCAATTCCACCCGTGATGAGGCCAATGAAGGGTGTCAGCACATCCGTTACCAACGAGTTCACAATCGATGTAAACGCCGCACCGATGATGATACCGACGGCCAGATCAAGAACATTGCCCCGCAGGATGAATTTCTTGAATTCATTGAACATCGCTGATCCTTTCCTGATCGTTTCAACTATTCAACCAGTGGCAATAAGTACGAACACGCTTCCGTCATATAAAACGGGCGACCTGCAAAGATCACCCGCATTTCTCTCAGTTTAGTATTTCCGCACCAGTGTCTTATACACGGCTGGCTGACGATTCTGGATGAACTGGAATTCCTCGCGGTACTTCCGCACTTCGTCCAGGTCAATTCGTGATACGGCGAAACCTTCCAGCGGCGCGCCCGTTTCGGTATCGGTTTCGTTCGCCAGTGACGCATGGATTTGCCCGCGCGGCCCGACGATCATGCTTTCGCCGCCGAAGTTCAGCGTAACATCCTCGCCCACGCGGTTAGCCGCTGCAATGAACACCGAATTTTCGTAAGCGCGTGCCCGGATATAGGTTTTCCACTCGTCAATATTGCTGGCTTCCCAGTTCGCCATCACGCAGATGATGTCCGCGCCGTCCAATGCTAAACTGCGTGCCACTTCCGGGAAAGCCAGATCATACCCGATCATCAGGCCGATGTTGCCCACTTCAGTAGGGATGACCGGAAGTTTAAATCCCTCACGGAACGCCATGCGTTCTTCACCGCGCAGGTGGATTTTGTTGTACACATCCAGCAGTTCGCCGTCCGGCCCGACCAGTACCGCCGAGTTGTACAGCACCGATTCAACCTTTTCTTTGGTCACAATGCCGAAGGCAATATACACGCCATATTCGTTCGCGCGCTGTGCCAGCAGGTTGATGGTCGGCCCAGGTATACGCTGTGCCAGTTCGGTGAAGCGCACACCCAACTCATAACCACTGGTGATGAGTTCGGGGAAAACAATCAGGTCAACTTTTTGCTGCGAGGCGATTTTGGAAACAGTTTCGCTCATCTTGACCAGGTTTTCTTCCGCCTCGCCAAGCCGGGGTTTCATTTGAACAGTTGCAACGGTGATTTCGCGCATTCTTATATGTCCTTCTTTTCACGGTTGAATCTATCGGTTATTGTAACTTCAGATTGAATTTTCAACGACTCGTTTGTCGCCGGATTTTCGTAAGGATTTGAGTTTGCCTTGTCCGAATTTACGATGCTTTCAATTTATCCAGAATATTTTGCAATCCTGCTGGCAGGGGCGACTCGAAACACAGCCGTTCACCGCTCTGTGGATGATCGAAACATAACTCGGCAGCATGTAGAAAATGTCGTTTCAGCTTGAGTCGCTGCTTGCGGAATCCATATACCGCATCCCCCACAATCGGGCAGCCGATGAACGCCATGTGGACGCGAATCTGGTGGGTTCGCCCCGTCAGGATAGTGACACGCACCAACGCTCGTTCATCCTGCAAATTCCGGTCAATCACTGTGTACTCGCTGATAGCGGGTTTTCCACCCCGCACTACCGCCATCCGTTTGCGCTGGTTCGGATCGCGTCCAATCGGCGCGTCGATGCGTCCAGTCTGGGTAGCGGGCATTTTTTCCAGCAGCGCCAGATAACTTTTCTGGATGGTTCGCGCCTGGAACTGTGCCATCAGCCGCCGCCGCGCCACATCGTTTTTGGCGATCACCATTAACCCGCTGGTATCTTTGTCCAATCGGTGGACGATGCCCGCCCGCTTCTCGTTGGTGTTCATCTCACCGATCTCCGGCCACCGTGCCAGCATCGCGCTCACCAGTGTGCCTTTTTCGTTGCCCACGCCCGGATGCACGGTCATTCCGGCGGGTTTGTCGATCACGGCGATGTCCGCATCCTCGTACAGAACCGTCAGTGGAATCGCCTCCGGTTCAACCGTGTCATTTTCTTCGCGTGCCGGAATCAAAAGCCGGATGTGTTCGCCGCCATGCAGTTTCACGCCGGATTTGACCTGCTCACCGTTAACAGTGACTTGGCCGTCCTTAATCAGGGTTTGGATTTGTGCCCGCGACAGGTCATCACCCACCCGTTCCACGATCAGCTTATCCAGCCGTTCACCACTGGTTTCGACAGTAAATTCAATCAGTTGTTCGCCCATGTTTGATTAGATCATTTGTGCTAATTTTACGAGTTCATTATAGCACATCCTGCCCGCAAATTAAACGCCCAACTCCTATCCTTCCGTATGATACTTTCCGTGTGGCTGTCTGGAAAGTTCTCTGGATTGTTTGAAATACATTGTTCAAATGTGAGTTTTTCCCACGACCATCGCCTTGTTCGGACAAAATTTTCTACCGTTTATGGATATAAACCCGTGTTATAATCCTACTTATGTCGATGGCAAAAACACATTCCACTGCCGAGTTGTATTACACCTGTGTTGGCGAAGGCGGCGGATGTCCTCCTGATTCATGGATGGGCGAGTTCCGGGCGTATGTGGTCACGTCTTGCGCAGGGATTGGGGCAGCAGTTCCGCTTCTGGTCGGTAGATTTAGCCGGATTTGGTCAGTCACCCTTGCCCGATGGCGATTGCTCACTCGATATGGGAATGCACGCCGCTACCCTGATTGATTTTTGCGACCAACAGGATATCCATCCCCGCGCTATCCTCGGTCATTCGATGGGTGGGATGCTGGCGCTCAAACTCGCAGTTCAACGTCCAGATTTAATGGAGCGTCTGATTCTCATGTCCCCGGTAGTCACCGGACGTTTCGGCAAGTGGATTGAACTCAATCGAGTTATTACCTCGGATGTTGGCAAATTTGCTATGTCCCGCTCCAAACCCCTCTGGTCATTTTTCCAGTGGGATGCTCTCGATGTATTTACACCCATCATGATGATGCCCTGGTTCACCCACCGCGAAGCCGCCGAACGGATTCGTCAGGATTTCAAGCGTGCCGATTGGCAGGCTGTTACTTATGCTATTGACAGTATCGCCCGCGAGAATATGGAGCCATTCCTGACGCAAATTCCACACCCCGCTTTGGTGATTATCGGGACGCGCGATACGACTGTTCCACCACAGGAGGGACGCCTGTCTGCTGCCCAACTACCTGCTGGACATCTGCTCGAACTCCCGGATGTGTATCACCAACCTCTCGACGAATCACCTCAGATCGTGATAGATGCCATCCGTGACTTTCTAACCGAAAGCTGATCTGTCCCGAATATTGTCTCTGGCAAACTCTGTGCTACAATGCTCCTTAAGTTGTCAGCATACAGTTGTTCTGTATTCTCAAATGTTACCGTCTAGTCGAATGTTGTCGCAGTCACCCAATGGATACAACTGAAGGCTGATTACCAATGACTGGCGACTTCTAAGGAGGCACTTTCTGGATTTATTAGAGATTGCTCGCCACATTGTTGATGTGGTAGAGGACAAAAAAGCTGAAGACATCGTTTTGCTGGATTTACGTCCAGATGCGATTATTGCCGACTTCTTCGTGATCTGTACGGGCAACAGCGAACGCCAGCTTAAAGCCCTGGCAGATCATGTGCGCGAAGGTGTGAAGGAACGTTTTAACAAGCTGCCATTTTCGATTGAGGGAGCAGGGGACAGCGGATGGGTATTAATGGACTACGGCGATATTGTTGTCCATTTATTCCTGGAGGAAACGCGCCTGTATTACGATCTCGAAGGACTGTGGCGCAGCGCCCATATTTTGCTCAGTATCCAATAAATTGAAGTTGTCAGATTTCACGCTCTGGGATTTATAAGGGACATGGCTTGCCATGTCCCTTATATTCCAAGCCTTATGCATTGATTCTGTGTGGATGTCTGAAAACTAAATTGGTCTTGCTTTTACTACTCAAAAATCCAGGGATCGGTATTGCGCGGCCAGCTTACCAGTTCGGCTTCGCTGAAGAAGTTCCCGACCTCGATCTTGCCGTTTTCCACACTATCCGAGCCATGTACCAGATTACGTCCGATTTCCAGAGCGAAATCGCCCCTGATCGTTCCGGCGGCAGCGGCGGCGGGTTTGGTCGCGCCAATGGTTTCGCGGCAGGCGACTACGGCACTCGTGCCTTCCAGAGCCATCACTACGACGGGTGAAGACGTAATATAATTTACGAGGTCGCTAAAGAAAGGGCGTTCGCGGTGGATAGCATAATGTTTCTCTGCCAGTTCGCGCGAAACTTGCATGAACTTCATGCCGATAATCCGCAGCCCGCGCGCCTCGAACCGCCGCAGGATTTCCCCCGTCAGGCCGCGCTGTACGGCATCCGGCTTAATGATAATGAGTGTACGTTCCATATTTCATCCTCAACTCGACAACATAAACGGGTCACACTTGACCCGTTCTTCATAAGAACAAATAGGGTGTGATAGTTCACACCCTGCTGAAGAAGCATTATAACTGGTTCAATGCTTTCCGGTAAATATCAAGTGCTGCTTGCAATTTACCCTGTCGCATCAACCCATCGCCCAATACACGGTAGACCGGCGGTGTTTTCTTGAATTTCTCCGCCAGATTAGTCAGATCACTGACCACTGCGTCCAGTTCAACATTCGCTCGAATGAGCATTTCATAATGGTGCAGGCTGGCGTCAATATCATTGGCATTGGCGCGAGAACGGGCATTGTTGAGCGTTTCCGCCACATCTATATTACTGGCTTGTACCGGAACAGGCGCGGGTGAATAGCTGGCTGGCAAAGCAGGCACGATTGCTGGCGACGGGGCAGGCGTGGGCGTAGATGGAGCAACCGCTGTCTGCTCCGATGTGGTGGTGATAGTATCAACCAGCCAGTCGGGTATTTCAGTCGCTTCCACTTCGACATTCTTCAGCCAATCCGGCATCTCACCGATATCTGCCTGAGGTGCGGTTTCGGAGGCAGTCACCTCAATATCCTGGCTCAACCAATCTGGAATATCGGCAGGTTCAAGGGCCTCCGCTTGTTCAGGAACAATCTCCTGTAACCAATCGGGCACTTCCTCTAGTTCGCCCTGAACCAGTTCAGTTTCCGGTTCCAGATTTGCCTCTAGAAGCTCGGCTGATGGTTCCCCTTCTGCCAATTGTTCGACCACCGCCATCCGCTCTGGATCGTTGACCTTCTCCGCGTACCAGTCTGGAATTTCATTGATGTCTGCCTGTCCACGCTCATATTCCTCGTCGAAGGCTTCCACCCAGGGGTCAGTGGTATCCAACTCGATTGCAGTCGGTGTTGCTGCTGGTGCTTCTGGTACCGGAATGTCCGCTTGTGCTTGTGGTGGAGCGACAGGTGCGTCTTCTTCCAGGGTATTGGCGAAAATGCTGTCAAACTCCCCGGTGTCGGGTTCTTCTTGTAACCAGTCCGGCATGTCGGTGACAGTCGGGGGTTCCAAAATTTCGTCAATCAGGGCGGGTTGGCTGGCAATAGGGGTTGGTGCTTCATCCGGTGGCGGGCCTTGCCCAACTTGTTCCAAGAAGCCAATCCGGTAGTTCAGCCGGGACAGCCGGAGCATCTGGGTCATAGGCGGATAGTTCTTCAGGTTCATCCCGCTGTGCGCCGATTTCCAGTTGACGGTTCATCCACGCTTCCATCTGGTCGTGGGGTACAACCTCGCCGCGTGCCAGCGCAGACTGGATTTCGTCGTCGCTCATTTTTGCTTCAACGGTTTCTTCGGGTTCGGTTGCTGTGGGCTGCCCGGTTTCAAATCCCTGGCCGGATGCCAACGAGTTCCAGCCATGCGGCTGGGTCTTCTAATTCGGCTGATTCTGGCTCACCCTCTGGTTCGGGTGCGGGAGCCGATGGTGGGGCTGGCGGCTTGGATACCACGCTGCCGGACGACTCGAAGGAGTAATCCACATATCCCGGCCCATCCTCATTCCAGGTTTCGGGCAGGGGAATGTCGAGATTAGCCGCAGTGGTCAGTTCTTCCTCGTTCGCGCCCTGACGCTTGGCAAGGCTTTCTAACCACGCCATCGGGTCGCCAGCGGCTTCTGGCTCGGGGCTGCCTTCAAGGGTTTCTTCGATGTCTTCACCTTGATTGAGGGTCAGGCTTTCCAGCCAATCAACCGGATTCGTTTCCGACACGGTGCTGGCGGTGTCTGGTTCGAGTTCTGCCCCCAGCGATGACAGGTCGAAGTCCACCCCTTGATCGGCGGCTAGACTCTCCAACCATGATAGTGAACTGTCGCCGATGGCGACAGCTTCCTCGGTGGATTTGGCTGGTTCGGTCTCAACCTCGGCCTCTGCTTCCAACGGTTCTGCTAATTCAGCCGCCGGGGCGAGTGTCTCGGCAGCGATTTCAGGTTCTTCTGTGACCTCTGGCGCGGGTGGCGGTTCGGCTGGAGCTGTAGCTTCATGCTTCGCGGGGACGGAACCGATAAACTTCTGCCCCTTAAACTTGCCCTCCGACGGAATGTATCCCGGTTCGTCAATGACCACGCTGTCAGGGTCAATTTCGGCGATCTCCATGTTGGCTTCGGTGGTGAATTCTCCCGCGTCCGCGCCCTGGCGCTTGGCAAGGCTCTCCATCCAGGCCATGATCTCCTCAGGAGTCATCGCGTCGAAATTGGGTGTATTATCGGCGGGTGGCATCACTCATTCCTCTCAGGTAAAAGAATACCATGCATATTATTGCAGCCAGGGTGGTACATCTACGTCGTCGTCGAAGTCGTCATCATTGACCATTGTGGATTTGCCTTTGGGGGCGGCTTCGCGCCCTTCGGTGGGTCGTCTGAGCCACGCTGGTTGGCGGCTAAATATAAATCGCCGTCTGCCCTTATCCTGGATGGCGTTGATCTGCTGGCTTTCCTCTTCAACGATGTTGTTCAGCCAATCGAATTCGCGCCGGTTTCGGATCGGTGCGACCTGCTCAATCTGCTCATTTGATCCGCCGTCGGGCATCTCAATGAACGATTGTTCAATCGGCTCATCTTCGGGCGCATCATAATCCACATCCAGGCCAGGAACCATCGCATTCAGCCAGTCGGGTGCATTATTGGCTGGTGTTGGTGCGGCAGGCACTTCACTGGTTGCGGATTCGTCGCTTAAATCGGCCTCTTCAGTATCATCAAAACTGAAGTCATCTTCGCCTTGTTCATCTACCTCAGCCAGAATCGGTTCAGGGGAGGTTCCTTCCTCCTCAATCGGGGCATTAATGTCGTCAATCCAGCTAAACTCGTTGCCGAGGGTAGAATCAACAGGTTCTGAAATCGTGTCGGATTGTTGTTGTGATTGTATATGATTTAACCAATCTGGCAAAGCGTCGCCAGATTCGGTTTCCTGTTCCGAGTTGTCCAGGCCGAGTTCCGTTTCCCATTCATAAATTTCCTCTGGTTCGTCCAATCGCGCCGTTTCAGCCGCCCTCGGCGCTGCGCTGGATAACCAGTCTGGTGTTTCGCTTTCCGGTTCAGGTTCGCTGCTTTCTTCGTCAGATGGCGATACCTCGCTCAACCAGTCTGGAATATCTTCCTGGGTGGCGCTAACAGCATCATCCACATCTTCACTCATCCACTCGAAACTATTTTCATCATCAAGGACGGCTTCTCCCTCATTGGCCGGGAATTCTTCCATCATCTCGGTTTCTGTGTCCGGCGATTCCTGTTCAGGCAAACGTCCGCCGACCAGATAGTGTTGGTAAGCATAAAAGCCTTGTATATCGCCATCCACCAGATATTGGGCTTGTTGCGGCCAACTCTCGGTAGTATCCACCACCATCGGCACATGCTGATCGACAGTGACGATATGGTGCAGTTCTGCGGGCGACATCTCGGCAATCTGAGTGAACGTCGTAATGCCAGCTTGTCTGAGGGCTTCGGCTGTCGCAGGCCCGATTCCGTCAATAATCTCCAGATCATCTCCCTCTGCCCGAAGTGCTGCAACTTCCTCTGGCTCTTCACTCGCTTCACTCATCCACTCAAACTCGTCGCCATCGGCGGGTTCAGCTTCCGTCTCAGCTAGTGGTTCTTCTTCCGGCGACACATCCGACAGCCAATCGGGTACATCAACATTGGCCTCGGCAGGTTCAAACTCGGCTTCATCGGTCTGCTGATCGCTGCCAACTTCACTCATCCACTCGAACTCGTCACCGTCGGCGGGTTCAGCTTCCGTCTCAGCTAGCGGTTCTTCTTCCGGCGACACATCCGACAGCCAATCGGGTACGTCAGCGTTGGCCTCGGCAGGTTCAAATTCGGGTTCGTCGGTCTGTTGATCGCTGCCAACTTCACTCATCCACTCGAACTCGTCACCATCGGCGGGTTCAGCTTCCGTCTCGGCTAGCGGTTCTTCTTCCGGCGACACATCCGACAGCCAATCGGGTACGTCAACATTGGCCTCGGCAGGTTCAAATTCGGGTTCGTCGGTCTGCTGATCGCTGCCAACTTCACTCATCCACTCGAACTCGTCACCGTCGGCGGGTTCAGCTTCCGTCTCGGCTAGCGGTTCTTCTTCCGGCGACACATCCGACAACCAATCCGGCACATCAACGTTGGCCTCGGCAGGTTCAAATTCGGGTTCGTCGGTCTGCTGATCGCTGCCAACTTCACTCATCCACTCGAACTCGTCGCCATCGGCGGGTTCAGCTTCCGTCTCAGCTAGTGGTTCTTCTTCCGGCGACACATCCGACAACCAATCGGGCACATCAACATTGGCCTCGGCAGGTTCAAATTCGGGTTCATCCGTCTGCTGATCGCTGCCAACTTCACTCATCCACTCGAACTCGTCACCGTCGGCGGGTTCAGCTTCAGTCTCAGCGAGAGGTTGTTCCTCAGGCGACACATCCGACAACCAATCCGGCACATCAACATTGGCCTCGGCAGGTTCAAATTCGAGTTCGTCGGTCTGCTGGTCGCCGCCAACTTCACTCATCCACTCGAACTCGTCGCCATCGGCGGGTTCAGCTTCAGTCTCGGCTAGAGGTTCTTCCTCCGGCGACACATCCGACAACCAATCGGGTAAGTCAGCGCTCATAGACTCTGTGTTGGCTACTTCGATTTCCTGAACACCGACTTCGCTCATCCACTCAATATCGTCGCTTTGTTCAGGCTCATCCTCAGCTTGAGATTCTTGTTCCGGGGACATGTCCGATAACCAGTCAGGCATGTCAGCGCCAGCCGGTTCAGCTTCCATATCCATATCGCTGGATTGAGCCTCTGCCTGTGGTTCTTCCTCGGACGACAGATCGGACATCCAATCGGGTATCTCATCTTCGGCTGACGGGGTTGACTCGTTCACCGGCATTTCCGTCAGCCACTCTGGGAGTTCACCACCTTCAGGTTCTTCATCATCTGAATTCAGCCAATCCAGATTATTATCGTGTTCGTCACTCATATCTTCCTGCCCATCTTCACCTACACTAGAAGCATCCGGGTTGCTGACCTGACTTGCGTTGGGCGACTCAACCAATTCTTCTAAGCTCAGTGCTTCGTCCAACAGCGTTTCATCTGCCAACCAATCCAGTGGATCATCTCCGCTGCCAGAGCTGGCAGTTGATTCTACGCCTACCATATTAGCATCGGTTTCGTTTAACCACGCCAATGGATCAGCATCATCGTCTCCTGTGGCAGGCGCTTGCTCATTCCCACGATCAGGTTGGGCATTTTCCTCGGCTGCGGCTTCCGTAAGCATTTCATCGCCGCCATATCCCTGTAACCACCCCAACGGATCAGCCGCCGATGCATCTTGAAGTCCCAGGTGCGCATTTTCTGCATCAAATAGGTCGTAGGATGGACTTTCAGGGTTATCAACAACCTCAATCCCGCTCTCATGGAGCCATGCCAGCGGATCAACATTTTTGATTGCCCCGGTTTGGCGTGGTGTAGTCGGTTCGGGTAAATCTGTAGACATATCCCCGAACAAATCGGGAACTTCAGCCGACTCTCGCATCGCCAGTTGTTTCGGGTTCGTCTTCTTCTCCAACAGCCATGAATTCATCTTCGGCGCTGCTGGCGATCTGATCTGGGAATAGATCATCCAGGTCGAGATCAGCTTCCACTGTCGGCTCTGGTTCGAGGTCTTCTGGGAGATCAATCTGTGACAGCAGCCCTGTCCGCCCGGTTTTCTTTCTACCAGTGACCAGACTGATGTCTGGTGGCGGTAAATCCGGTGAAGGAGAAGCATCCGAAAGATCGGACAGCCAATCGTCAGGGAGTTCGGTGCTGAAGTCTTCACCGAAGCTCGGCAAATCGTCAGCTTCTCCAGTTGCCTCATTGGAACCGAATGATGCAAACCAATCGCCGGAGTCTTCGCTGCTTTCGGGTTTCGTGGGAGTTGCCGGGGTGGTTGGTGCGCCCGTCTGGTCGATGTCCATCAACCAATCCGGTGCTTGTGTCACCAGTTCGTGTTCTGCCACTCGCCGGTAATCCAACTCTTCCAGCTTGAACGTGTCATCCGGCACAGGCTCTCCCCGTGCCAGCTCCAGTGCCAGGTATGGGTCAACCAATTCAATATGATTCAGGTAACGCTGTGCATCCGATGGACGTTGTTCGGCCAGCCATAACTCGGTCAAAATACGGTTGGCTTCCAGGCAGTCCGGCAGCATCTTGAGGACTTCCAGCGCCACTTCAGCCGCTTCTACCCGGTATCCCAGTTCTCGGAAGGTGGTTGCCAGCAGCAGCCGTAAATCCACTCGGTCTGCTGATCGTTCCAGTGCCTCTTGCAGCGTATCAATTGCCTGTTCGTAAAGTCCGTTGCGGATATACTGCCGTGCCACTGCGCCGGTAGTGAGTTGGACTTTGGTATGTTCGGTTTTGCGGTGTTTGCGATACAGTTCGCGCAGTTTATCCAGTACAGGTTGGTTGTTCGGGTCTTGCTCGAAAGCCCGCTCCAGATGCCAGATGGCTTCATCCGGCTGTTTGAGGTGCAGGTAAATCGAACTCAAACCCATATGCGCGATATAATCATCCGGGAACACACTCAACACGCGGCGGAATACTTCCCCAGCCTCTTCCCAGTTGGAAGAATCGAATAATGCTCGCCCCAGAATGCGGTAAGTGTCGGCATTTTTGGGAAAATATTGCAAAATATGCCGACAGTGATGGATGACTTCGCCGGATGCACCCTGGTCAATCAGTGTGTCCAGATTGTTGAGATAATCGCGTAAGCTAATATCAACCATTGCTATAGTCCAAATCGAGCGAACAGTTAGGTGAAGAGTTGTCGGGCACGCTGCATATTCGGATTATAGCATATAACCGGAATATGAATGCGCCATCTACACCTTGTCCCTATCTTAATGTAGGACGCATTTTGTGGCAATTCACATCCATACGGGGGCGAAAAAATGAAGGCGATTCGCGGCTTGATGTTGACCTCAATAATCCTCCTGTTTGCCATCCCTCCAGTTACCGCTCAGGATCGCCAACTGCTTCCAACACTGGATGACTTTTGGGATGGGCGTGCCGCCTGGGTTGTCGAATTGCCCGATGTTGGACTGCCGATAGGGGAGAGTGATACCGTCTATCGCGGAGATGGCGTCTACTGGTCATATCTGCACGCCAGTGACCAATCCGCCGGGGTGATCGACCAGTGTGGTCAGCCAGTAGAGTTCCCCGGCTGCCTGACCCGTTGGGAGAGTATCGATAACGGCCAGTCCTTCAACTTATCAACCCCTGTTTGTGCGATTTCTTGCGGCAGTTGCCCCTGCGATGATGTGCGCGACCATATCACCGCCCAGCAGTATCCCCGCGTCTTTTTCACCGACGATCTGGTCTATCTGGTCTACGAGTGGCACGCCCAGGTGATGATTCGCACCTCGCCCGATGGCCTGAATTGGTCAGATTGGTCATATTTGCTCACCCCCGGCGGGACATGGCCGAGTTCCTATGCACCCTGCACCCCAACCGAGAAAATTGGCCCGCATCCCAACATTCAGGGCGAGATTCATGATTGTCTGGTTGGTGCGCCGCCCGGTCTGTATGTCGATGGCGATACACTCTATGTATTTGTCGCCGCCGGGTCTGCCCCCGGTCACATGCGCTGCTATAAAGGAGATCGTCATGGTGACATGGCGCACCTGAAACGCTGCGACTATGACCCGCTGTTTTCCGGCGCGCCCGAATACGGCCCAACCGACATTACCGCAGGCGCGGCCATCAACCCCTATTTCGATTTTCGCTATGTCAGTTCTGCCGATGTCCTCAAAGTGGGCGACCATTATTACATGACCTATGAGGGCGTGCGCGGCCCCGATGTGCTCGAACGGGGCATGGATACCCAGTTTGGTCTGGGATTCGCTCGTTCTGTCAGTGATGTGATTGATGGCCCCTGGGAAAAATATCCCGACAATCCGGTGTTGATGCCTGTCTCACCCAATTTCGGTATCGGTCATGCCGATTTGCTGGTAGTCGATGGTCAGACCTATATGATGACCGCCACCTCGGATTCGACGCGCGGGCGGTTTGTCTTGCGATGGATTGCCCGATAATGACCGTCGGAATTTTTGTAATTTTTGCACTTGCCGGATTTTGTCTGGCTGTTAAACTCTTGTGCGTATGAATGGAGATTCCCTTGAGGAGGGTTGCATGAAACGAAAAAGTTTGCTGATGTCGATGCTCATGTTGCTGGTATTCGGCATTCTGGCCGTTGTACCCGCCACTGCCCAGGACGACTTTGTCTTCGGGTTGGTGCTGGTGGGGCCAAAGAATGATGGGGGCTGGAGTTCAGGCGCATTATGAAGCCGGGCAGTATGTTGAGGCCAACATGCCCGGTGCGCATATGCTGGTTCAGGAGAGCCTGACGCCCGGTGATCCGGCGCTCACCCTCGAATTGGTTGTTCAGGATATGGTAGATCAGGGTGCTACTCTGATCGTTACCACCTCGGACGCCTTTGAAGAAGATACGACCAAAGTAGCGGCGGAACCTGCTTTTGCCGACATTACTTTTGTCAATGCTTCCGGTGATGATGCCTATACCGGCGATGCTCCTCCCAATCTCGGCAATCTCATGGGCACGATGGAGTGGGGCAAGTTGATAGCGGGTTGCGCGGCGGGTCTTTCCACCCAAACCGGCAAGATTGGCTATCTTGGGCCGCTGATTAACTTTGAAACCCGTCGTCTGGTTTCGTCAGCCTATCTCGGTGCCCGTTACTGCTATGAAAAATACGCAGGTGGCAACCCGGATGATCTGCAATTCAGCGTGACCTGGATTGGTTTCTGGTATTATGAACCCTTCTTCAATACCCTAGACCCAACCGCAGAAACCAACGCATTTTATGACAATGGTGCGGATGTTGTAATTTCCGGTATCGACACCACTGAAGCCATCACCGTCGCTGACCAACGCGCGAAGGAAGGTCAATCGGTTTGGGCGATCCCCTATGATTTCGCAGGCGCGTGCGATAAGTGGCCGGATGCCTGCTTGGGTGTGCCCTACTTCAATTGGGGTCCGTCCTATCTGGTATTGGCAAAGGCCGTACAGGATGGAACCTATGAACCGTCATTTGTACTGACTGACCCGGATTGGACAGACATTAACAACCCGGACACCAGTGGGATTGGTTTCGTCAAAGGCCCAGCCTTAACTGACGAAGCGTCCGCCTCCCTGGACGCATTCATTGCCGAAGCTGCCGCGTATGCCACCGACCCGGCCAATGAGGGTACGGTCTTCCTTTGGAAAGGCCCGTTGAACTACCAGGATGGCACGGAACTGGCTGCCGATGGTGATGTGCTGCCCTATATCGCCCCATTGGGCGAAAAACCGA
This sequence comes from uncultured Chloroflexia bacterium, assembly GCA_963752305.1. Lineage (GTDB taxonomy): Bacteria > Chloroflexota > Anaerolineae > Aggregatilineales > Phototrophicaceae > CFX2. The sequence continues at coordinate 2,373,474 of CAVVXQ010000009.1, read as the reverse complement.
GTGTCTGGTATCTCGACCAATTGTTAGAGGGTATGGTTGGCGCTAGCTCAACCCAATCCTAATCACGATATAAGTTGGGGTTTGTCGTCGGCAAACCCCAATAGTTGGTTGAATGAGTTTGTAGGGGACGACCTGTGTGTCGTCCCTAATGGTTAGAACAAATACTTGCAGGGTCTATGGAACATCGCTCAAAAATGCTTATTTGCTATCACTCTTTTTGACCGAAAGTCGTTATTGATTACATTCTATGGACATTGAACTCCGTCATATCCATAAGCGGTTTGGCTCAGTCCACGCCAACAACGACATTAACCTGACCTTCAAAGGTGGGCAGATAGTCGGTGTCCTCGGCGAAAACGGTGCGGGCAAATCCACACTCATGAAAATCCTGTCCGGCTTTCAACCGATGGATAGTGGCGAGATATGTATTGATGGTCAGCCAGTAGACTATCATGGCCCCCAGGCTGCTATCGCTTGTGGCATTGGCATGTTGCAGCAAGACCCGCTCGATGTCCCTGCTTTTACGGTGTTGGAAAATTTCATTTATGGGTCGTCGCTGCCTCGCGCCGGGGCTGCCGAACGTTTGACGGAGATCAGCGCCCGTTTTGGCTTCTCCCTCGACCCCGAAATGACCGCTTCTGGTTTGAGCATCGGTCAGCGCCAGCAGTTGGAAATTGTGCGCCTGCTGGTACTCGGCGTGAAAGCTCTCATTCTGGATGAACCAACTACTGGCATTTCAGCCGAGCAAAAAGCCACCTTGTTTGAAGCCCTGCGTCAATTGGCGAAGGATGGCCTCACCGTCTTGCTGGTGTCCCACAAGTTGGAAGATGTAATCGCCTTGTGTGACGAGGTAGCAGTGCTTCGGGCAGGGCAGGTCGTCGGAGCGATGGACATGCCTGCCACCACCGCCCAACTGGTTACACTGATGTTCGGTCAGGAACTCGCCCCCCAGGAACGCCCGATTTTTGATCTTGCGGGCAAGAGCGATTCTTTAGTGTTGCAGGGTGTCCACCTGCATGGCAGGCGTGTCTCGGTGAATGATTTTTCCCTACAGGTGAAAAAGGGCGAAATTATCGGCCTTGCCGGGTTGGAAGGTAGTGGGCAGGAATTGTTGCTCCGCGCCTGTGTCGGATTGGTCAAGCCATCTACGGGTCGGGTGATGGTGGCTGAACATGACGTGACCGGCGCATCCTACCGCCAGTTTTTAGCCAATGGGGTAGTTTTTGGCGCGGCGGGTCGTCTCGAAGAAGGGCTGGTCGCTGGTCTGACTTTGACCGAGCATGTTGCCCTGGTTTCCGAGACATCGGCAGTGGTGGATTGGCCGCGCGCGCGTCGCCGGACAGCCGATGCCATTAGACACTATAATGTACGCGGTACACCCAACAGCCATATCGAAACCCTGTCCGGCGGCAATCAGCAGCGTATGTTGATGGCGCTCATGCCCCCCGAACCGCGGCTAATGGTGCTGGAACAGCCCACACGCGGTCTCGATGTAGACTCTGCCCGTTGGATATGGCAGCAGTTGTTAGACCGCCGCGACACAGGGACGGCTATTGTCTTCAGTTCCCCTGACCTCGATGAAATTGTCACCTATAGCAACCGCATCCTTGTCTTTTACGCTGGACGGGTCTACGAAATACCCGACGCTGGCCGAACCAATATCGACGAGTTGGGACGTCTGATCGGTGGTCATTTTGGCGAGGAGGCCGTTCAATGAAAAATCGGTCACTCGCCCTACAGCTTGCTTTCGCCCTGCTGCCAATCCTCGTCTCCCTGGTCTTTTCGGCTTTGTTGGTGATCGCTGCTGGTGCGGACCCGCTGGCCGCCTTCGGGAAACTCTGGGAAGGGGCATTTCGTAATACCACCTCACTCGCTCAGGTCGTTAATCTGTGGATTCCCCTGACTCTGGTCAGCATCGGTCTGGTAGTGACCTTTACCGCCGGGTTGTGGAACATCGGCGTTGAAGGTCAGATGACGATGGGCGCGGTTTTTGCCAGTTGGGCGGCTTTCTCTATTGTCCTGCCTCCCGCTGTGCTCATCCCCATTGAATTGCTGATCGCCGCGTTGGGTGGTGCCTTGTGGTCGATGCTGGTGGGTGTGCTCAAGGTACGGTTGGGTGTCAACGAGATTTTCGGCGGTGTTGCCCTCAACGCTCTTGCCAACACCTTTTCCATCTATTTGATTACGGGTCCCTGGCAGCCCCCCGAAGGTGGCAGTGTGCAGGCCACACCCAATTTCCCGGAAAATACCTTGCTGCCTCGCCTGTCCGGGGATTTTCCTGTGAATTTGCTGATGTTGGTTTTGGTGGTGACGGCGGTAGTGGTTGTGGTCGTGGTGCTGCGGGGTTCGCGTTGGGGTTTGCAGTTGAAAGCCACAGGTAAAAATCCACGCTCGGCCTTGTTGCTTGGTGTGCCCACCAACCGTAGCGCCATGAGTGCCTTTTTCGTCTGTGGCGCGTTGGCGGGTTTGGCCGGGGCATACCGTGTCTTGTTCACCTTCGGCAGTCTCCGCCCCCAGGTATCCAGTGGTATCGGATTTCTCGGTGTGCTCATCGTCCTCCTGCTGTCATCTCGCGCCCTCTGGGTTCCTTTGGTTGCTTTCATCTTTGCCGCCATTCTCAGCGGTAGTGGACGCCTGAAACTTAGTCTTGGTCTGGATGCGTCCCTGGCAGGGGTCTTGCAGGGCGCGTTGGTGCTCATCGTGCTGCTCTTTAGCGGTCTTCGAACCCGTTTACTCGAACGTGATGAAACTGATAGCGTCAATGAACCATTTGTCCCTGTAGAAACGCCTTCAATGATGGCAGAGACACCCACTCATGAATGAAGAACTGATTAACACCCTTCGCAGCGTGGTTGCCAACGCCACTCCACTGGTCATTGCAGGCATCGGTGAAACCATCACCGAACGCGCCGGGGTGATTAATCTCTCGCTCGACGGCAGTATCATCCTATCCGCAATGGTTGGCTTTGTAGCCGCCTACCTCTCCGGCAGCGCCATACTCGGCATCATCGCCGCTATGATCGCCGCCATGTTTGTTGCCCTCATCATCGCTGTTGCCGGAATTGAACTCCGCCAGGATCAGGTTGCCATCGGCTTTATCCTCACTCTCCTCGCCGCCGATCTCGCGCAGTTCCTCGGCCAGCCCTACAGCCGCCTTCCCGGCCCACAAATTCTGAGCACCCCGCTTCCTTTTCTCAGTGACATTCCGGTCATAGGTCGGATTTTCTTTAACCAGAGTGTCTTGGTTTACATCAGCTACATTCTCGTGTTGGGCACATGGTTTTGGTTGTTCCGCACCAAGCCGGGTCTTGCCCATCGTGCCATTGGCGAGCGCCCGGAATCGGCCTTCGCGCGTGGGACTCCCGTCAACCGCCTCCGTTATCTATATACAGCCGTCGGCGGCGCGCTGGTCGGTCTTGCTGGTGCATCCTATTCGCTCAGTGTCAAGGCGGGTTGGTCAACCCCGCCCAGCATGGCTGGCGATGGCTGGATTGCTCTGGCGATTGTCATCTTCGGCGGTTGGCATCCTTTCCGTGTTGTCTTGGGAGCCTATCTGTTTGCTGGACTGCGCTCCTTGGCATCCGTCATCCAGCGTTCCCCGGATGTCAACATCAACATCATTCTGCTCAATGGTGTCCCCTGGGTATTGATGATTATCACCCTCTTGCTGGTCAGTAGTGGTGCGATTGAACGCCTGCTCACCGTCTTGCCGCGTCCAATCCAGAGGTGGACACGCAATTTCCTCCGTTCCGACCCGCCCGCCGCCCTCGGCACGCGCTTCGACCCTGACTAAAAGTTAACTTGGGATAACGAGTATGATGAATTCCTTATTCCGTTCACGTCTGATGCTCGGTTTCATTTTTGTGCTTCCCTTACTAATTTTTCTTGTAGCCTGTTCGTCGGATAAACAGCAGTCGATTTCACTGGAGACGTTGCCATCCGGGTGATCCAGTGCGTGGGCAGGCACTTTTCAGTCAATCTGTTAGCGGTGCGCCAGCTTGCTCGACCTGCCATCTTTTGGATGATACTGTTCTGGTCGGGCCTGGGATGAAAGGGTATGTTTCACGGGCTGCGGATCGTATCCAGGGCACGAATGCCGAGCAATATACATTGGACAGCATCACCCAGCCTGCCAGTTATATCGTCCCCGGTTTCTCTAATATTATGTATAATCAATTTGCTACCAAATTAACGCCACAGGACATAGCCGATCTGGTGGCTTACTTATTGACCTTATAACACGAATGCAGGGGGAAGTCATGGATATATATCTCATCGTTTTACGACTCGTCCATATTGTTGCAGCGGTACTATGGGTGGGAACGGGTTTCTTCACCACCGTCATCCTTGTACCCACTGTCGTTCGATTAGGTACTGACGCGGCTCAATTCATCAGAGGGTTGGGTCAAAGTAGCGTCTTTAAAATGGTATTTCCAGTCAGCGCGGGAGTGACCGTTCTGGCAGGTATCCTCCTGTACCTTAAACCGGGTGAGTCCTCTCATTTTTCGTCGACTGGATGGATCGTGCTGTCCATTGGCGCGCTTGCCGGGATAATCGGGGCGATACATGGAGGGGCAATACTGGGACGTATGACGGGGGTCTATATGGGCAAATTGGCCTCTGGGTCAGCCGACTCTGGCGAGTTATCAACTTTAGGGGCAAAACTCCTTCAGCACGCAAACATCAGCCTGGTGTTGGCGGTTGTGGCGCTCGTTGGTATGGCATCCGCCCGTTATTTATAGTTAATCGGAACGCGTACTGCCGTACACCGAGTGCGGTCAGCCAGCATTCATAATAGTCACGGGGGAAGGGCAAAATCCTTCCCCTGTTTTGCGCCTGCTCCCCCGTTTGTACCGTTTTCTGTTGATCTCCCCCACCAATCCCCGGCAAACGGGGACAAATTCAGGTATACTGCTGCTTTCATTCCATCCACAGGACTGCCGCGCGTGAATCACAAACTGTAGTTCAAGGAGGTCGATGGACACCCATTCCCTGCTCATCATGATACAGTTCGCCATCGTGGTTGGTATCGCCGGATTTGTTCTGGCAGATCGACTCCGTATCCCCGCCATCGTTATCCTGTTGGCGCTTGGCGTACTGGTTGGCCCAGAAGTCCTCGGCCTGGTTGACCCGGCGCAGCTAGGGGACGGGCTTCAGATCATCGTGGCGATTTGTGTCGCCATCATCGTCTTTGAAGGCGGCATGTTGCTGGACATCGACGAAATGCGCGCCGCCTCGCCCCCCATTCGTAATTTGATGACTGTCGGTGTTTTTGTTGCTGTAGTCGGTGGAACATTGGCCGCCCGGTTTGTTGCAGGTCTGTCTTTTCAAATGGCTTTCCTGTATGGCGCGCTCATGTCCGTCACCGGCCCAACGGTGGTGACACCCCTTCTGAAACGTGCCAATGTCAACCGCCGCTTGCAAACAGTTTTGCAAAGTGAGGCCGTCTTGGTCGATGCCATTGGCGCGGTGCTGGCGGTGGTTGTCCTCGACATTATTCTGGATAGTCCAGAATCCCCACTGCCTGTAACCTTTGAAGGAGTCGCCGTTCGCCTGATTGTCGGGGTGGTTGTGGGTCTGGTGGGCGGTTATGTTCTGGTCTATGCACTCCGGGGTCTGAAGTCCGTTCAGGCCAGTACCGTTCGGTTGGCCGCCCTCGGTGGAGCGCTTGGTATCTATGCCCTGTCAGAACTGTTCGCTGCCGAGTTGGGTATCGCTGCCGTTGCGCTGGCGGGCATTGTCGTTGGCAACTTGCCCATTCCCTATCAGGAAGAGATTCACCAGTTTAAAGATGATTTGACCAAATTGGGTATCTCCATTCTGTTCATCCTTCTGGCGGCTGGCCTGCGCTTCGAAACCCTGTCGTCCCTCGGTTGGGGCGGGGTTCTCGCCGTAGCCGCCATGATGCTGCTGGTACGCCCTGCCAGCGTGTTATTGTCCATGTTTGGTACGGTCATCCCATTTCGGGAGCGCGTATATGTCTCGGCCATCGGCCCGCGCGGAGTCGTGGCGGCCTCGGTTGCCACCTTTGCCGCCTTACAGCTTCAATCGCATGGGTATGCGGGTGCGGATCAATTTGTCGGTCTGGTGTTTATGACCATCATTGGCACAGTGGTCATTCAGGGGCTTTACGCCCGGCCATTGGCTTATCGTTTAGGAGTGAACGCCATGCATGTGGTGATTGTCGGTGCGAGTTGGGTGGGAGTTGAGCTTTCCCGGCGGCTGATTAATCGGGGTTATAGCGTGACCTTAATTGATACCGAAGCCTCGCAGGTCGATTGGGCACGCGGTGAGGGCTTCAACACCATTCACGGTGATGGCACAAACCTGTCGGATTTGAATAAGGCGGGTATCAAGGATGCCGATGTATTTGTGGCCGCTTCCTCCAGTGACCGTACCAATCTGTTAGCCTGTCAGATCGCCATGCAGCAGTTTTCGATTAAAAATGTGGTCGCCCGTGTGAATAACCCCGAAAATCTGGATAATTTCCGTTCGCTCGGTATTCGCGTGGTCAGCCCGGTAGTGTCCACCGCCATGCTGCTGGATAACCTCGTCAGTCAATCTTCCGCGCTGGAACTGCTGGCGGGTCAAACAGCAGGGCAGACCGTTCTGGAAGCCGAATTACAGAATCGGGATTTGCTCGGCAAGCCCTTGAAGGAATGGTCAATTCGCGGGGATGTGCTGGTTATGCTCGCTCGCCGGGATGGAAAAATATTCATCCCGCACGGGAACACGGTGCTGCAAAAGGGGGATACACTTACCCTCATCGGCACCCTCATCGACGGTGAAACCGCTCGTCAACTCATCGAAGGCACGTAGTCTATAATCCTGTGCGCGCTTTGTAACTTTTTTCTCTGAGTAATGCCAATTTGGACAGTGACTTACCCCTCAAGTTATTGCCATTGCTCCCCCTTCCATCGCTTGCGGGGGGAAGAGGGGTTAGGGGTAAGTCACTACCTCTCGCCTATCCGGCGACAGTCTATTACTCCCCCTTGAGCGCCTCGTACCGGCTTCGCGCGTCCGGCAGGAACGGGTACGGATAAATCGCACTCAGGGTCAGTACCCAATCATAATCTCGTAGCGCCGCTTCCGTATCTCCCTGAGCTTCTTCAATCAACCCGCGCAGATAATAGCGGCTGCCGGTTTGACCTGCTGTCAGTGCCCGGTTTACCAATCGCAGGGCATCGGCGTATTGTTCCAGATGATACTGCGCCCGTGCGCGATATTCCTCGGCAGTTGGCTGTAAATCATTCGGCAGGTTGTTGTCTGCCTTGTCCAGTAAGTCGATTGCATCCTGATAATCCGCCTCATTATCGCCCGCTTGGTCGATCAAAATCCGCGCTTGCAGCAGATAAATCTGCTCGTCCGGGATAACACCTGTGCCCAGTAGCTCGTCAGCATCGTCCTGCGCGGTAGCAACATTACCGGCATTGTAGGCCGCCAGCATACGTTGTGCCTGTACCGCCGGATCATGGGTCAGGGTGAAGGCTTTGGTCAGGTCATCCCGCGCTGGTTCGTACCGTCCCTGTCGGTTATACAGTGCCGCCCGTGCCAGCAGGATGTCCGCATTGTCACCGCCCGCCAATGCTTGGTTATACGCTTCCAGCGCCAGGTCAATATTCCCTTCCGCCTCTCGCGCTTCACCCAGCAGACGATAGCCTTCCACGCTTCCCGGATAGTAGAACAGGTAATTCTGCGTTAGCAGCACCGCCAGTCCCGGTTTGTCCTGTGCCATTGCCGAACGGATTTGTAGCAGATGGGCGGCTTCAACAGTCGGATCAATGTACAATGCTAGGAAGGCTTGATAATCCGCCAGATCGTATTCACCCTGCTCGAAATAAATGTTTCCCTTTTCTACGATCAGGTTCAGGTTACTGAGCAGTTCCGGCACGCTCAATCCCTGGTCGAGGGCACTGACTGCTGAATCATAATCTTTGTTGATTCGGTAGCGTTCTGCTAGTGTGACATAAGGCAGTTCCAGGCGTGGATCGCCCTCAATCGCCGCCTGCGCCCGGTCTTCAGCATTCGCCAAAATGGTATTAGCTTGGTTGCGGTTGCCATCGGCAATCGCTTGCTCCGCCTGTTTCAGGTTGATGTAAGCGATGCCGGAATCCACCAGCGGTTTGAAGTTATCGTTGGGTCGTTCCGGTAATCGCGCTTCCGCCTCGTTCATGACTTCAGCCGCCGCGTCCAGGTCGCCCTTTTGCACATAAGCCAGCGCCAGATAATAATACGGTTTCGGGTCAAAGCTGCTGGCGACCCGTGTCACTTCCACATTCAGGGTCGGCAGCGCCACCTCATATTGCCCCGCATCCAGCAGTGAAACGGCATCCCGAACACCTTTTTCTTGAATGGCCGGGTAGATCGCTGTCGCTTGTACACTATCCGCGTTCCCCGGTTGAATGTCTGACGGTACGGTTGGGCTGGGTGTGAGTGTCAGTTCCGGTGTGGGCGAAGGTGTTGGCGTCACGCCTGCTGTCGGTGTTGGGGTAAACGTGGGTGGCTGCGGCGTGGGCGAAAGTGTCCATGTCGGCGCGAATACAATGCCCCGCAGTTCCGGGTTGTTGTTGATGACGATCCACCCAATTCCCAGGAGCACCACAATCAGCGCCGCCGCTCCTCCGGCCAGATACATGCGCAGGTATAGCGAGTCCCGTTCGCCCGCCCGCCGTCGGGTCTTTTTAACCCATGTTACGCCCGGATAAGCCGACAGGGGGGCAATGTACTCGCGCACGATTTGGTCAGCTTCAGCCTGTGCTTGTGCCACTTGTTCTGGCGCGGGTATGGGGATGCCCGCTGCTTGTGGAGGAGGAGTAGCTGCGGCTGGGACTTCGCTTGTGGTAAGGCGGCTGACCTTCGCTGCGGGTTGCGTCGGTGTCTGGGTCTGCTGTGCCAGTTGTTCCCTTGTCAGGCCAAGCTGCCGCAGCGATTGTAACCCCATCTCGTTATTCGGATTGATTTCCAGCAGTTTTTGCAGGCAAAACAGCCGTTCCCGCTGGTCGCGTGCCACGCTGGTCAGCCACAGCCAGGCCGCTTCATTGGCTGGATCGATTCGTAACGATTGCTGAAGTAATTGTCGTGCCTGGTCTTTTTGTCCTGCTTTTGCCGCTGCGATCCCCTGCCTGCGGAATTCTCTGGCCTGTTCGCTTGCCACCGTGTTCCCCTCCTGTTGCGTAATCCTGATTGTATATCAAACACCGGGAAGGGAAAAATGAACAACCATTATACTGGCTCACCGTTCATGTCCATGAATCGGGAGCGCACAGTCCTTGTTACGGATAATCACTGTCTCCATAACCTGTTCTGCCCACTGCTCTTGATGAACAATAGGTTGCTGGAAACTATAGCCGCCCTAAATCGACTCACAGTATTTGATGGCACAGGGGATAGTTCCCTCGCATAAGCCCTTCCTCTTATTCAATCATGGGTTAGGAGGAGGGCCGTCAGTTGGGGTATCTGGCTTGTGCTGCCAGCCCAGATAAATGATTGCGACCAGTGCGAACACAGTGAGCCACCATCCGATTTCATAGGCTACCGTTATGATAGCACCTTGGTTCGATGCGTCGCTGATTTGCCGCTGTATATCTAAGTAGTAATAAACTTGGAAAAGTATTCCGACTATACCCGCACCAACGTACCACAGTTTTGGCAATTCTCGCCCAATGTTCACCGTCACCAAAGCCACAATCCCCACCAGTGGAATAATAAATAACTTTGCGTCCCCATTGTATTGATAACCGCTGCTGGTTTGATTGATTCCGAGGTTGCCGGTTGCTAACTGCCATCCACTGAATGTTCCTAGAGGCTGTCCACTACACGAGAATGTCAGCCACGGCATAAAGAAAAATATTACCACCAGAATTGGCGGTAGATTGAGAAATGATTTATTTTGAGACATATTATCCATGGTGATATTTATTCCCCTTTAATGTTTTCGTTAAGTATATCACTAAACTATGTATTACAGAAATGTTGCAGTTGAAAACGCGAGTTAATATCGGCGGCGTGAGAGGCCATTTGAAAAGCCGGTTGTATCGAATTCGCTGTCGATTTTCGCACCACAGTGTGTCGTCTTTCTCCCCCTCAGCCCGTTGACGGAGGGGTTGAGCGCAGGGAACCCATGCCCTGGATTTTTCAAACGGTTTCTGAACGCTCCTGAATGTACTGGCAGTGTATTGGTGAAAACCGAAAACCACCGATTTTTCCCTCAAAATCGAAACAAATGTGTACACAAATGTTTACCTTTTATACAAACATCTGTGCTATACTGGCTTTGTGTCTTGTTCCCCTCCTTGCGTAGCGGGGAGGGGTTAGGAGAGGGGATGCACAATCTGCACAGCGCCCCACCTGTGCAGTTGCAGAATTTGCAGCATTTTTCGCACATTGAGGGAGAATTTTCAAGATCGATGCGCAGAAATTGAAGAAATTTGCGAACCCGCTCGCTCCGCCGCCGAGGATGAGGGGAACGTTGGCGGCAGCAAACTCTTTCCATTCTCGTCGCTGTTCCGCACAACGGTGAACTGATAAATTCGAGAATCCTTTCCCGATTACTTTTATTGTCTTTATCTCCTGTTTGCTCATTTCGGCGGGAACTGCGGCCTTCTCGCCATCACGGACGCTGTGACATTGACGCCATTTGCGCCATTTCCCCTCAAAATGGAGTCACAAATCGACACAACAGTGCCGATTGAGAACTCACGATGCTCATAAACTTGTCCGATGTGAGTGTTCAAGGGATTACAGTCAACCTATGGAAGCTGAATGAACTACACCGGCGGCCAGGGGTAATTCGGCCCATTTCCCGGTTGGGGATATTTTTTGTAGCGCAGCAGGTTGCGTACCCGCGTCTGAAACGAACTCATTTCGCGCCCGGAGACGAGCTTGGACATCTTCTGGTAAAACGGACTTTCACCATTATTGATCTGTTCGCACAATCGGTCTAGATCGGTAATGAGGGCATCCGGGATAGCTTGCCCCGCGAAATCCCAGATCACCGTCCGCAGTTTGGGTGCGGCATGGAAGGTAATCCCATGATCAATTCCCCACAGGTGGTCGGTTTTGTCCAGCAGGCAGTGTCCACCTTTGCGATCCGCGTTGTTGACCACATAATCGAACGCCGCCATTCGCATCAGTTGTGGCATAACTCGCTCGTCAAACGAGAAATAATTCATCTCTGGATCATGGTCAACGTAAAACTGTACCGACCCCAATCCACGCGGCCCATCCCGCAGTACCGTTGGCGGTACGATTTGCCAGCCCAGTTCTTGTGACGTCAGGAAAGATGCCACTTCCCGGTAACAAAGTGTCCCATCCGGGAAATCCCATAAAGGACGTTCACCCGCTTGTGGCTTATACACCGAGGGCAGGCTGGTATCCTCGTGCGTCACCGAGATCAAAAACGTGTAATTCGAACTCCAGCGCATAATGCCGTGTTCGCTTTCTACCACGCCTTTTTCCAGGATTTCCAGCACCTGTGCGATGCCGATTCCCTGCGAGTCTTGTTCGGGGTTATTCTCGCTCATGTCCAGTAATACGTTAACCGTCCATTTTGTTTCGGGTCAGCCCGTCCCGATTGCACCACTTCCAGCGCCTGGGCGCTCAGGGTGCGCATCTGGTCTCTGCTGCACCACATCCGTACAATGCTGGGGTCGGCTAGGCTGGGATCGGCATCTTCTTCGGTGGGTACCAGTTCCTGAGCCACCAGCACCACCATATCCCGATCTTCATCATACCCCAAACCCATTTGTGCTACCCGGAAAACGGGTTCTATCGGTTCGCGTAAATCCATGTCGATGCTACTCAGGTCAACCGTCGGTTCATCTGGGTCTTCTGTTTGTTCGTCCAGTTCCTCCAGCATCTTGTTGATGGCTTCGCTCAATGCCCACGCTTGTTCTTTCTCGATGATGAGCGAAACCAACTGCTGATCTTTTCCGCCCTGCAAATGGAAAATACGCTGGCCTCGTGGTCCAATCGTGCCAACGGTTATAAAATCTACCGGGTTCAGTTCTATCTCTCTGCTAGCCATATCCATCTTTCATCGCTTACAGTCGCCACTGTTTATCAAACACCTGTTATGCGCTGGCTTCTGCCACCTTCGCCTGTTTTCGCTCCAGTTCCATTTGGGTGACATGGCTCACATCGTTCATCGTTCCTACATAAGGTCGTCCATAACCCAACAGCAAACTGCTGACCGAAGCCGGGGCAATCACAATCCGTTGAAACGCATCCAGATGCATCCCCAGGAAGTGCGCCATAATCATCTTAATCAAATCCGCATGAGATACGACCACCACCATTTCGGCAGGATGTGCCAGTGCCAGTTCTTCAATCGCGTTTACTGCCCGCGTCTGCACACCGCGCATGGTTTCGCCGTTCGGAAAGCTGGCGCGCGATGGATATTGCTGTACCACATGCCACATCTTCCGCGTGCTCAATTTGCTGATCTCCATGCCTTCCCAGTCGCCGTATCGGACTTCCGCGATCCCATCTTTTTGTCGGATTTCCAGGTTCGGATGATATTGTCGGATTGCTTCGGCTGTTTCCATAGTCCGTTCCAGAGGGCTGGAATACAGGTATTTGATTGGTGCATCGGCCAACCGCTTGCCCAGTGCTTCAGCTTGCGCTTTGCCTTCGTCGTTCAGGTGTACACCCGGCGTCCAACCGGCCAATTTGCCCGTTTTGACAAAATCGTTAACAGCATGTCGGATGAGTAAAATATGAGTCATAGAATCTCGATGTTCCAGCAATCTTCTTACTAGCGATGATAGCATAACCCGCCGCCAATTGCATACGCCGACTTAGCAAAGGTTAACCTGAATCTTACATCAACTTTCGTCTTTTGGGACAGTCTCACAAGGGTCTTAATGCCAGGATTCGTCCGCTGCTCACACTCACATAAATCCAACCTTCCCGGCTCACGGTGACGTCAATCGGGCGGTGCGGCCAGAAATCCACTGCCCCGGTACTGTAAATCTTGCAGCGTTAACCCTGCGGGATAACTGGTGTCTGCCTGTTCAGGAATAATCACTCGATAACCACTGGGGTTGCCTTCTCCATCAAACGCCACGCTTGCCAGCGCAAAACCTTCTAGTGCCGACTGGTTGTAATTTCCGTGTAGCACTACCACCAGGTCATTTTAAATCGCTGGGAAGGTGTCGCTGTCGTACACAGCCATTCCAATAGGATTGCTGTGAGTCGGGAAGCTCATAGCAGGGGAGGTTGCTTTCGCACAGTCCACCTCACCTGTTAGATTGGGTTGGTTATCAGCCCCGACGCAGTACGGCCACCCGTAATTTCCCCCTGGCTCCACACGATTAAGCTCATCCATATTCGGGCCTGTCACATGCTGAGGCGCGCTGTCCATCGTCCACAACACCCCATCTCGGAACGCGACATCTCCCGGTTGACGCAGCCCATCAGCTACCTTCTGCCCATCACTGCCATCCAGCGCATATCGCCAGATCGCCCCGCGTGTCGAGTCATCCTGCTCGCACAAATCACAGGTTGCGCCAATCGCCACATAGATGTGTTCGTCTGGTCCAATCGTCAATCCGCCTGTCCAGAATCCCGCTCCCCAGGGCACATCATCCACTAGCACATCCAGTTTGTCTCCTTCAAGTCGATAAATGTTCGCCCCACCAGAGATATACAGCGCGCCATCGTAATAAGCCAGTCCATTCGGTAGAGTCAATCCCTCTGCTACAACCTGCGGCGATTCAGGCAGTCCATCGCCATCTTTATCAGTCAGCGCTAGCACTTCACCACTCATCGGGCGTGTAGCATATAGTGTCCCATCCGGCGCGGCTGCCAGTGCCGTAAATCCCAGTTCTCCGGCGTCCGGATCGTTGATGACTTGTTCCAGGCACCACTCCGAGCCTTTAATCCAGGGTGGATCAATCCAGGTGGGTCTGTCCTGACACACAGGTAATGCATCCTGACCGCGCACGATTCCCATGCTGATTATGACCACCAGACTGATGACTCCTATGAGTAGAAAATATCGTCGTGGTAGGCTCAGTCTGATCGGCTTATTGTCGAAACACGGTTGTTTCTGTTTGTCCATTAATCTCTTTATCCATGTAGCACACCCTCAATTTTATCCTATCCGGTAACGAGTTTCTCAAGTGTCCTCTCACCGACTGCTAATCTTCGTCTACCCGAACCTGAATGAATACACTCAGGTTATTTGAAACAACTTGCACTATAATAGAGTTCATATTCTGTCTGTTTTAGGATTGAGGGATGAAAATTGGAATCATCGCGGACATTCACGGAGACTATTCCGCACTCACAACTGCGCTAGACCGTCTGGATAGCGTACATCAGGTCGATTATATCTTATGCGCTGGTGACCTCATCGGGCGCGGGCCAGAACAGGAAAAAGTAGTAGAACTCATTCGTCAGCGTGGCATCCCATCCGTGAAGGGTAACCATGACGACTGGGCTTATGGTATGACAGGTGAAATCGCAGAATATCTCGAAGAACTGCCGGTGGACTGGCAGGGGAATTTCGGCGGGTTCAATATTTTCATGTGTCATGGCAAGCCCGGTAATAACATCTGGGGGCTGTACCGCGACCATGTATCCGACACACTGTTGAACATGATGCTGGATTCATTGGATGCCGATGTACTGATTGTCGGCCATACCCACATGCCAATGTTTATCCGGGTCGCCAATGGCGTTGTCATTAACCCCGGTTCATTGTACACCTTCGATAGCATGCGCGTCACCTCTCATACCTATGGTGTCTTGCATCTCCCGGAACTGAACTTTGACCTGTACGATGTCACAACCACGACGGAACCGATCCAGCCGGTAACATTATGACCGACAAACCCACCGCCCCGACGGAGCATTACACCCGCGAATATTTCGAGAAGTGGAATTACGCAGATCGTCCGTTGGGGCAGTTTAGCATGTACTGGTTTGCCCGTCGCTATTATGCTGCGCTGGTTCGTCGTTATGCTCCCCACGATGGTGGAAAATTGCTGGAAATGGGCTGCGGCCTGGGGCATCTACTCGGCCTCTTGCAAGACGACTTTCACTGTATCGGCATTGACCTCATTGACTACAGCATTGAGCAAACGAAACGTAATGCGCCAAAGGCTGAAGCCTATCAGATGAGTGCCGATGACCTCAGCAGTTTCGAGTCCGGTTCATTCAGTGCCGTTGTTGCCCTCCACTTGGTCGAACATCTGCCCGACCCACAAAATACCATCCGTCAGGTATACGACCTTCTTAAACCCGGCGGCCTCTGGTTGTTCGCCACGCCGCACCCGGACTATGCCTTCCGCCGCTTCAAAGACCGCGATAACGACGCCATCGGCAAGGATAAAACCCATATCAATGTCCATCCACCGGAACAGTGGCGCGATTGGTGCGAACAAATCGGCTTCACCAAACTCAAACATTTTGGGGATGGCCTGTGGGATGTGCCTTATTTACCCGTTGTGCCCAACATCATCCAATTTGGCATGTTTGGGTTGCCTGCCCTGATGCAGGTTGTGACCCGCACGACGTTCACGCCGCTTTCCCTGGGCGTGAATCAGATTGGCATCTTCCGCAAATAGCTTGCTTTTGCTGCCCGTACCGCAGCCAGGTTTAACCGGACTGTCTTGATGGAGTGACCGATGAGTGATCTGCTGATTCAGGTTCTGGGGTTAGTCGCCTTGATCGGTGGCACGGTCATGGGTTATCGACGCTGGGTGAACCCACGCCCGAATCTGGGGTTGCAGGCCAAAGGGTTACTTTTGCTGCTCACATTGACATTTGTGGGAGCGTTATTCGGCAGTGTTGGCTGGTGGTTTGCCGACGCCCGCAGCTTTTCTTGGCTGCTGCCTCCGCTTGCCAGCCGGATGCTCGCGTCTGCGGCCTGGGCATTTGCTGTTGTGGTTTTTATGGCGCTGGAACATCCGACAGTTCATCGGCTGCGGTTGGCAATCCTCATGCTCGTGACCTATTTTGTCCCGCTGGTAATTGCAATCGTGTTATTTCATCTGGATCGTTTCGATTTTACTGCCCCTATCACCTATGCTTTCTTCATCATATCCATCGGAATGACGATTTCGGCGCTGTGGTATCTTTTCCGCCAACCAGTGATTTTGCCGGAACTTTCCCCGCAGGATTCTATATCTACAAGTCCTATGAGTTGGTTATGGCTGTTGATTGTGGCAGTCGTGACGGCTGTTTGGGGATTGGCACTCTTTTTCACCGATTCGGGTTCGTTGGATTGGCTATGGGTATGGCCTGGTGACTTGCTGACCAGTCGCCTGATCGCCGTCATGCTCCTGACTTTGGCAGTTGCCTCGTGGTATGCCCGTCCCGATTGGGATACAACCCGCATCATGCTTTTCACAATCTCGGTCTATGCGGCTGGTATGACTGCTGCCAGTTTGTGGAACGCGATCTCAAATCAGCCTGTAAAAGGCTCTTATGCCCTCGTATTTGGCTTAATGGCGCTGGTTTCCATAGTGATTTTGGCGTTCAATCGTCAGCCAGTTGTCCTATCAGATGGCGCAAGCGGCAGTTGAACCTTTGTCTTAAACCAGTTGTGCCTCTGTCTCCTCCACCAACTGCGACAGCCAATCCATAAAGATTGTGCCGCCCGTACCAACCGGGTTTTTCACCTTGTCCGCGATGTAGGTTGTCGCGTAGTGCAGGTGCAGTTGCCGGAAGGCCAGCACTTTCCGTAAACACTCGTTATACGTTTCTGCCAGCGCGCCTCTGTCTGCATTTGCGACCACAAACTCTCGGATACACGCTCCATGCATTTGTTGGATGAACTCTCGGTGTGGCTTCGGCATGTAATCTTTCATAATATCCAGATGTTGCGTTAATCCAGTTTGTTCATGTTGCAAACCCAGCCCTGCCACCATCGTTGGGATAATCGAACTCTGCGCCCCGGTTTGACCCCGGAACGATTGTGGCTTGCCACCGAAAGCCTCCACACCTTCGTACACCACATCATTAAATCCGAAGATATATGGCCTTACTTTGAAATAATAGAAATTTAAGTCGCAACCCTCTGGTATCCGGTCAAAGGTTGCGTGCATCTGGTCAAGGCTTTCGGCCATCGCGCTTAATGCGTGTTCCACTTTCGCCGCATCCTGTTCATTCGCGCCGTCCGCCGCTTCTTGTAATCCCATCAACGCCCCGGCAGCCCGCGCCTCAATATCGGTGTGAATCAGGATGAACCAGCTTTCGTCACCGACTCCCAGGAACTTCTGCACCGTTTCTAAATGGTCTACTCGAATATCATCCGCTTGTGTCCGTCGCCAGTTCGCCAGTACATACGAGGTATAGGTCAAAATTGGTGGTCGCTCTACCATCTGTGCCAGTTGATACAGGGGTTTTGCCACACCTGCCGGGATACGATGTTCGGGTTCTTCATTCGTCGCATACACAAACGCGCTGGCGAAATAGCAGTAAATTTGTGACAGTCGCTCTATAACCCGAAAATCCGTAACTTCTCGCAGTTTCGCCATATCATAAACCGGCAGTTCGTCGAGTGTCCGCCGTATCTGGCGGCTCTGGAGCAGGGTGGGCAGGTCGCCGCTGATCTGTTGGATGTGTTGCAGTGCCCCGCCCGGTATCAGCCCGTCCAGCCCGCTTACATCGGTAATGTGTTCAATCGGATCAGGATTCATCAGAAAGCCGCGATCCGGCCAGATTTGCCAGCAGTTCTGTTGCATCATTCGCCCCTTCTCGAAAAAACTTAATCGGTTCTTTGGGCAAATTATAGCAGATAACCGCATGAGTAAATGTGCAGAAAGTACAATTGAAGGGTGTTCTGTCCGGTTGAATGGTCTTCAACCCGTGTGTTCTTGGTACTCAATGATCTACAGCGTATTCCGATGGTTCGGACTCAGATTTCTCCACATATCCACTTGGCTGCCAGCCGTTGCGAGGGTAGGAACGCGACTTCTGGAAGCTCCTCGCGCCTGAACCATCCCACTGCTTCCGCGTCATCGGCTGCGGTGGGTGTGCCGCTCACGATGCGAACTTCATAAGCAATCACGATGTCGGCGACTCCACCGTCACTTGCGGTATGAAACACATCCAGCAGACGGATGATCTCTACAGTAAGGCAGGTTTCTTCCAGAACTTCGCGTTGTATGGCGGCTTGCGGGTCTTCTCCAACCTCCACAAATCCGGCAGGCATTGCCCAGAACCCTCGCATCGGGTCCATACCGCGTCTGACCAGCAGCACCCGGTCATCCTGCCGGATGAAGGCCACCACCGCCACTTTGGGGTCGAAGTACATGGTGAAATCGCACTTCGGGCATACCGGGCGCAGTTCCCCGGTTCGCTGGCGTTTCTCCAGCGCGGTTCCGCAGTTTGGGCAGTAGTTGGCAGGTCGCTTGCTGCTCATCGTTTGCGCCACCGTTTCCATGAAGTGATAACCGCGACAATCAGCAGCAGTCCTCCCAAAATCAACAGCACAGGAGGCAGTATATCGTTCCCCACACTCGCTGGACTTGCCTGTGTAGGTGAGGGCGGGTTTATCGCTGGGACGAGCGTCGGAGTTGCCGTATTCGTCGCCACCATTGTCGGTGTTGGTGAAGATGTCCGCATCAGAGTCGGTGTCGGGGCAGCCCGTTCCGCCCCCGCTGTATCAGTAGCCGCCATCAATGCCTGATCGGCCATTGCCGGACTGGGTGCATTGGCTGCTTGACCTACCGCATTGTCTGGTGCTTCCTGGGCATTAGTCTCGCCAGCGGCTTCCGGGATGATCCCCTGTGGCGGCACTTGTGTTCCCTGTACGGCTAGTCCTGCGCTGGGAGCGGTCTGCCCTTGTTCAGCTTCTTCGCTGAAGGCACTCACCGTTGGACTTCCTTCCACAGACTCAGATGGGGCAGCTTGTTGCGAGGTTTCGTCCTGTGGGCTGCTGGCGAACGCATCGTTCGTTTCCCCCAATGTTCCGCCGCCAGTTTGAGCCATGAAGGATGCCGTTGCGCCATATAAACCATCGGTAATCGCGGTTGGTTGAACCGCTACCTGGGCTTCGGAATTTTGCTGGAGTGCGGAAACGACCCCGGTGTAAACTCCACCAATATGGGGTTCGAGTAATAAGCTCGCGCCGAAGAAAATCAGCAACATGGCCGCTGCTGCCGCCAGTGCGCTGAAGGCGGTGGTGGTCGGGAAGATTAGCCACCTATTCGGGCGTACCATTTCCGCCGTCAGCCGGAAGTCACGCGGCGCACGCATCGTGGGGCTGGTCTGTACCAGTTCAACCGTTTCCCGCAGCGCCTCAAGTTCAGTCCGTAGATCATCATCTGCTGCCAACTGGCTTTCCAGTGCGGCACGTTCGGGCGCATTAAGAGCACCATCCAGATAAGCGGATAGTCGCTCATATTCCTGATCGGTAAAATTACGCTTGGCAGACATCGGTTTCCAACATGACGTTATTCATCAACACGGTTAAGACGGTAATTGGACGGTAAAAGTTCCCGCACGGACTGTAAACATTGGCGAACGCCTGCCCGTGCGCGGCTCAACCGGGATTTAACGGTACCCAGGTTCACCCCGGCACTCTCCGCGATTTCCTGATAGCTCAAGCCTTCGATGTCGCTTAGGATAAGAATTGTGCGCTGGTCAACCTGAAGTCCCTGGATACAGTTTTGAATAGCGCGGCTCAGTTCATTCTCTTGAGCGGCTTGTTCCGGCGTGGGGGTATCAGCGGGCAGAGGCGGCCCATCGTCGCTTTCTGCCCCCGGCAGGTCATCGAGCATCGAAATTGGGCGGCGTTTGCGGCGGCGCAGTTCATCGTAGCAGGTATTGGTCGTGATTCGCAGCAGCCACGAGCGAAAATTTCCACCTCGGTAATCGCCAATGTGACGAAATGCACTGATGAAGGCTTCCTGGGTTGCGTCTTCGGCGGCGTCTCCTTCACCCATGATTCGGTAGGCGACTGAATACACATTGTCCTGGTAGTACACCACCAGGACGTTAAAAGACTCCAGGTTGCCACGCCGAGCAGACTGGATCAATGCCGCTTCATTGTCGAGATTGCTCGCCATTGACAACCCCGCCGGAAAAATTTATCATAACGCCGCGTTAACACGCACTAGCCACGCACCAAACACGTTTTATCAGGTTACTTTTGCCGGCGTGCTGGAATGGCTTACAGGAACGTCTCAAACACGTTTGGGCGAACGCCCATGTGGGTTCGACTCCCACCGCCGGCACACAAAAGTCAGGTTATCCGCCTGACTTTTTTCTTGCCAACTTTCTTCGCATATTATCCTGCCGGATTAAGAAAATCAATGTTTTCCCTCAACCCCCACTTTTGCTTTCCCACCGCCTGAAGCATAATAGGGTTTTCGCTTTGCCTCGCGCGAGAAGGAAGTTATGCTGCGTTTTGTGCTCTCGCTGTTAATTGGTTTGGTGATCGGTGGTCTGGTAGGGCTGTATCTCGGATGGGTTCAGTTCCCAAAACAATTCATTGATAGTCCCGCCAGCAGTTTAGCCGGACAGTATAAAGATGAATATATTGTCATGATAGCTGCTGGCTACCTGAAGGATAATGATCTAAACGGGGCACTGGATCGTTTACGCTTCCTGGGAATTGATAACATCCCAGAGTATGTTCAGGACGTTACTGAACGATACATCAGTGCTTCCCGTGATGTCAACGATATTACCTATCTCGTCGCAATGTCCGAGAGTCTGGGGCGGTTAACCCCGATCATGCAGCCCTATCGTCAGGTTGCGCTGCCGGGGAGCGGTTAGCATGAGTGACTATGACCTCAGTGGCAACCTCCGCCCGGATAGAAAAAGTAAATATCGTCGTCCACGTCGCCCGGTATCCTGGTTGGCTTTGTTCCTGGGCATTATTGCCGGGGTGGCAGGTGGTCTGACCTATGCCTGGGTCGTCAATCCCCTCATCGAATACCAAACCGAACCCTGGCAGTTGAAAGAAGCGGATCGTGCTCAGTATATCGTCGCCATTACCCTGGATTATGCTTATGATGGCGATCTGTCGCGCGCAGTGCAGCGTCTGATTCAACTCAAGCCCAAAGGCGATCCCATTCAGGAAGTGGCGGATGTCGCCTGTAAGCTGGCGACGACTGGCTATGTGGAAAACAGCAGTGGCCTGCGCGCGATCCACAGTATGATGACCTTCTACCAGCTTCAGGGACGTTCCGGTTGCGCCGATACGCTGGTTCCTATTGGCGATCAGGGAACGGCGGTTGTGAACATCGACCTGCCAACGCCGACCACCATTCCACCTGCTTCCAAAACACCTACGCCGGAAGGGGCAACCCGCGCGACGGCAACCCCCCCGCGTTATACGCCGCCTACCAACGTCCCGCAGACCGATTTCGCCGCCCCGGTTATCCGAACCGATTGTGTGGCCGACCTTTCCGGTACAATCGAAGTATTTGTACAGGATTACAATGGGCAGGGTATCCCCGGACAGGCAGTGCGAGTTCGTTGGGACGATGGTGAAAGCACTTTCTACACAGGACTTAAGCCGGAACGCGGCCCAGGCTACGCCGATTTCCAGATGGAGGCGGGCAAAGGCTATATCATCGACATGCCGGGGCGCTCCGATCCCTCCTCACAGCCGCTCGTGGCTGACCCATGCACCACGTCCGACGGTAAACAAGCTGTCATCCTCTTTCGGGTATTTTTCCGTCAGGCTGGATAGTGAAAGTGGAGGAATGACTTTCGATTCGTCTAATAATTCTATGATGGATACGGACTACAATTTGATTTCACGGAAGCTGGGTGGTGTTCTCGTGACAATGAATGATGGGATTTGAGGAGCAATAAACATGGAAGTGAACTACCAGGCAGTTGAAAAAGCCAAGCAATTGATTGACGAAGGCATGTATCGCATTAACATCCCCTGGCGCGATGTTCAACCATCAGAAAATGCTGGACAGAAATATCTCGATCAGAATGGACTGGATGCCTACGGTCAGTGGTTTCTGGCGATTGACCCGAATGTTAGTGAGACCAGCCCGGAACGCTACCTATTTCCCTATGGTGACTTTAAGGCTGTCCAGCGAACGGGTATAATCGCCGCCAAACAGAACGCCGTCCAAAGTCAGGATGCCGATCTCGAAGCGGCTGCCGACGAAATTCTTGATCTGTTTGATCGCCTCAATGCTTGCTGAATAAAAGACTGTTCCTGGGAACTGAAGACAAAATTTCCGGTTTTACGATGATCTCCGGCTGGTCGTCATACGTAACGTGGCCTGTCCACTGGCGCTCGGTTCACTCCACGCCAGGTATAGAAAACGATCCCGATCTGTCAGCAGGGCAGGCGCACCCATCATGTCTGTGACTCCTGCGACATCCTGTACCCCAGTGATCTCCCCATCCTGAAAATACAGTATGCCGAGTTGCTGGGTGGGCAGCAGGCTCGCTGCGGCCAGAATGTCAAATTGCCCCACTATTGGCGTTGTCCAGCGCAGCCAATTTTCACCCTCATGAGCAGCATGCGTCGCCCCGGAGTTGAACCCCGTCTCAAACGGTTCAGATGACGCCTCAATCCCCAATCGCCTGGGCTGTTCCCAGATTTCGCCATCCAATTGTCCACTGGCGAACCAGGTTTCTGCGTCCCCGTTGCCCCGCGTGATGTTCCAGAACAGGTAAGCGTGTGTCCGGTCTAATCCGGCGCTGAATCCCATCAGCCTGTCGCCCGTATTCAATGGGACGGTTTGGGTAATCGTCTCGGCACTGTTCATCACCCCATTCACCAGTGCTGCCCGTTTGACCTGTCCATCGGAGGGCTGAATCCAGAACAGGTATACAGTCCCCTCATTGGTGCTCACCAGGGTAGGCCAATCGCCATCGGATGTGATTTGGTACGTTTCCTGTGGGCGGGGGCGACCTTCAGTGTCGAGGTATCGCGCGTATAATCCCGGTTCAAAGGCCATTCCCCCGCTGGAAACCACCCACAGCGAACCATCACCATTCGCCAGAGCGCCATAGTGGTAAGTCGTCTCATCGGTTAGTTGGATTGGGCCGCGTTCAACAGCCAGTTCTGGCGTGATAATTGCTGTGTACAGCCGGGTGTCTTCCTCGTCATTCTGATCGAGCCACAGCAGATGTAGATTGCGATTGGTTGAGGGGAGCCACATCTGCTGGCGCGGATTTTTAGGGGGTAGGGGCAGCACCACCCGCTCGGTCAACCCGTCTGCATCCAGTGCCCGAATGTCCTGGTGAATCCCGGTGTCGTCAGCACCCACCCAGGCTGCCGTGAATTGGTCTTCGGTTGTCCATATCGACGGCGCATCCAGTTGTTCGGCTTCGCCCAGTGTGATGATTTCTCCCCAGGACGATGTTGTCGCCGGGGTATCGGCAGCTTGTGCTCGGCAACTTGCCGCCAGGAGCAGGAATACAACCCATCGCATCACGATATGGCTGGGTCGTGTATTCCTTACCACCTTCTGCCTCATGTTGCGGCTTACTCCTCAATCACGGGCACTAATCCCTCGACACCTGTGTAACGTACGGGTAGGGTAGCGTAGTAGGCCACACACTGCACCAGATAACGGGCGACATCTAGGGTGACATTTGAGATGATGGCCTCGTTCCGCCCGAAGTATAAGCCAACATGATACCGCTCATTACCGTGTACAACATGGCGCACAATCCAGCCTGCCGGACCGGCCACACGGGCGGCAGTGGCAACCTCGACTTGCTCGACTTCATTCCAGGCCACCGCTTGCCCACTCACGATCACTTCGCCCGCATAAATGTCAAAATGCTGCTGCACATACTGCGCCTCACCGGAGGATAGCTCATCCAGATTGGGACGCGCTTTTGTTCGCTTCAAATAAACCATCTCACCTACTTTCATCAGTTGCGCTGACAATCTGCGATGAATGCCATACTTTCTCTTATTATTGGCTCGTCAGAACTTCTATAATAATGGTTTGCGGGGCGCTGGCGGTTCCATCCTGTCGATATGCGACTGCCGTTAGTGAATGCTGTCCGATACCACTGGTGAGCCAGTTCATCGTTACAGTGAAGGTGGGTACGGCCTCGCTGATTTGGGGTTTGCTTTGCTGGTATAGTTGATCGTCTATCAACAGGTCAACCCGCGCCACCCCCGAACCTGTATCACTTGCCAGCAGTTCAATATTTAGGTCAACACCCTCGAACACCGTGCTGTTATTTTGCGGGAACTGGAACTGGACATCTGGAATGTCCGGCGTGGGAATCGGTGTACTTTTCCCAGATTGTAAATTACATGCGCTCAGTAAAACGATAACACTGACCAGAAACGGAAACGCGACTTTTATGCGCAGCATTTTAACACTCGACACAGGCTGCCAGCGTTCCCGCTTCTTCCATACCCAACCACTGGTTAAACACAAACATCCACTCCCGGTCAGTTTCATCATCCTGCACGCGCACTGTTTCCACGTACCACCCGGAGTCCGCGCTGGCATCCTGCCCAATACAGCACCGTGTCAGGTTGCCCAAATCGGGCACTTGCAGGATGAACTTGTCGATACTGCCTTCCTCGAACGCAAAAATATCTTCCGGGGGCAGATAAATTGAATCCGTCTGCCCGTCAGTGCCGAATAACTGGATAAACACATTGGAATCGGTTCCGCCCAATGGTTCTTCCCCGGTTTTGATCCAGATGGTATAGATATTCGTTTTCATGTAGCTGTCATCCTGAATTGCGTAACTGATTTGAAGTGGCTCATCAACTACTCAAATCGTACCATAATTTCGTCCAGTGGCTTCTTCTGAAGCACAGGTACATGCGCCCCTGCTGCTGGATAGCCTACCGGAATTACAACGTATGCCCGTTCATTTGTCGGACGTTGAAGGATTTCGCTCAAAAAGCCCATCGGATTGGGTGTGTGGGTTAAGGTGGCAAGTCCCGCTTGATGCAGGCTGCACAGCAGCAGTCCAACCGCAATGCCTACCGACTCCTCGGTATAATAATGTTTCACTTTCGTCTCATGTCCCTGCTCATCCATCGACAAACCATACGCTAGCCGGAACACCACAATCAGGTACGGTGCGTCTTCAAGATGGGATTTGTGCCAATTGGTTCCGAGAGGGGCGAGCGCGGCCAGCCATTCTTCACTCATACGGTGTTCGTAACTCTCTTTTTCTTCCGCCTCTGCCGCCAGCCGAATCTGTCGTTTGATCTCTGGGTTGCTGACGACCACAAACGTCCAGGGCTGTTGATTTGCCCCGGATGGAGCTGTCCCGGCGGTAGCGATGGCATTCTCGATCAATTCAATCGGCACAGGCTCATTGGAATAATCGCGCACAGTGCGTCGAGTCCGCATGTGTTCCAGAAACGCCCTCGAATTTGCAAGCTGTTCCTCTGTAGACAGATATTCAAAATGCAGAGGTTGGAATGTTGCCTGGGACATAACCCATCCTCAATCGCTGAAAATGTCGGTCAGTTGCATTGATTATCCTGTTCATACAGACACTCTGCAAGCTACAATCGGAGCGAATCTTGCGTAGGGATTGACCAGGAGTTCGCCATGCGGATTGATGTATTGACCCTGTTTCCGGCTATGTTCCAGGGGCCGATGACCGAGAGTATGCTGTGGAAAGCGCGGGATCGCGGCCTGCTCGA
This sequence comes from uncultured Chloroflexia bacterium, assembly GCA_963752305.1. Taxonomy (GTDB): domain Bacteria; phylum Chloroflexota; class Anaerolineae; order Aggregatilineales; family Phototrophicaceae; genus CFX2. The sequence continues at coordinate 2,347,901 of CAVVXQ010000009.1, read as the reverse complement.
CCTTCACCTGCATGACATCCGAGACTTCACAACCGATAAACACCACACTGCCGACGATATTCCCTATGGAGGCGGGGGTGGCATGATTATGAAGCCCGAACCTCTGACCAGTGCGGTGGAGTCCGTTTTGGGAACTGCCCCATCGGGAACACCAGTCCTGCTTATGTCTCCGACGGGGCGAGTTTTCTCGCACGACATGGCGAAATCGCTGGCGGCTCACGAACACATCATCATGATTTGTGGCCGCTACGAAGGCATTGATGATCGTGTGCGGGAATTGCTCGTAACCGATGAAATAAGCATTGGTGATTATGTGCTGACGGGCGGTGAATTGCCCGCGATGGTCATCATTGACGCCGTAATACGCCACATTCCCGGTGTATTGGGTGCTGAGGGTGGGGCAGATCAGGAGAGTCATGCCGACGGTATTCTTGAAGCACCGCATTACACCCGCCCGCCCATTTTTCGAGGATTGTCCGTGCCGGATGTACTGCAAGAGGGGGATCATGCTCGTATAGCAGCTTGGCGGCGGGAGGAGGGTTTGCGCCGCACTTGGCATAATCGCCCGGATTTACTCTTCAAAGCGTCCCTCACCGAGGACGAGAAATATCTGCTTGCCACCTTTGCCGATGAGGACGCAAGCCATATGCTGTAAGCAGGACGTCTGCCTTATTTCCCAAACGCTAGCGGTCATGCTATTATGGGATGTGGCACGGTTCGAAACGGAAAGTATGGTTGTTGAGGCACTTGCTTACTTCAGCTATACTGTGAACTGGATCATTTGTTTTTACACAAACAAAATTCCTATCTGTCACTTGCATCTCGCTAGAGGGGCTTGGTTGGTATGGCTCAGCAAACACGCGAAGAACAGCTTGAACACACTCTGAAAATTCTCTACAGTGCTGTCGAAGGCATCAAAGCCACTGTGATCGTCAACATTGATGGTTTGCTGGTAGCTGCCTTTCCACCCGGCGATGAAGAAAATCCCCACGAAAACCCAACCAGCAGCCCACAGGTTGCGGCCATGTCTGCGACCCTCATCGGCTTGGCAGAACGCACATTGGGGCGGCTTGCCCAGGGTGAGTTGGAACGGTTGTTGATGGAAGGGGAAGAAGGGGTGATGGTGGTTTATCCAGCCGGACGCGCATCCCTGGCTGTGTTGGCGGAAAAAGACGCTCGGCTTGCTCACATTCTATTTGCCACCAAAAAGGCGGCTGCCGACGTTGCCCAGATTTTAGGCTACTAGCGCGGTTCTAGTTGTGTTCCCTGTTGGTTTGAAAGAAAACCTTCAACACCATTTGCCCCAGTCGCACTTCGTCTCCATCGCGCAGTTGATACGGACGGTGCGCATTCAATCGGGTTCCATTGAGGAAAGTTCCGTTGCTGCTCCCCAGGTCGGAAACGTGCAAATGTTGTTCCTGTAAGCGAATAGCCGCGTGTCGTCGGCTAACCCCCATCCGGTATCCCGCATAAGCTGTCAAATCTACGTCCGGCATTCCCCCGGTATTCGGGTCGCGCCGTCCCATGATGATTTCCTGTTTCGGATACACCAGCATCGGTGTTGAACCGCCCTCGATCTCAATTCGTAGCACCATATTCTCGGTGAAAGTGGTTCCACCAGCCGTCTCGACTGCCTGCGCCTGATTGGTATCCAGCAGTTTTTCTTGCGCCTCGGCTTTCGCTTCTTGTTCCTTTTTCAGGTCACGAGTGCCGAAGGCTGCCTTTTGGCCTGTCATCAGGTTGGTGCCGCAGTTGTCACACAAAATGACGCCGGGACGATTGTGGTGTCCGCAGGTTGGGCAAATCTGAATGGCGGAAGCTGTTCCCGGCGCACCACCTTTGGCAATTTCTTCTCTGTCAGGTAGTTTCTGTGTCGCTATCGGCTGGCTCAGTTTTCCTTCTTTGCTGGCCGAGGTCAAAATCTCCTTGAGCAATTCAGGATCGTTCAGATTACGGGTAGTTTGACCTTCCGCCGGGGATTTTGATTCGCTTGGTTTTATCTCTAGACTGGGTGCAGGTTTAGTCGTTAGGTCAGGTTTGTTGCCTTCGGGTTCCGGCTTAAGGGGCGCAGTGGATTTGGCGGCAGCACCAGATTTGTCTTCAGATTTCGCCTCGCTCACTGCGGTGGGAGCGGCGGTTGAGTTGGGCTTATCTTCAGACTTCAAATCGCCAGTTGTGGGTTTGACGCCTGTGTCGGCCTTTTCCTCAGATTTCGCCTCACTCGGCACTGCGGGTTTAATCGGCGCATTTCCTGAATCACCATTGGATTTCCCCGCGCTCGATGCCATCGGTTGAGATTCTGTCGTTTTACTGGTAGGCGGCATCATCTTTTCCGCATCACTTTTAGCCTCAAGCGATTTATCTACTGCTTTGGCTTGTGAGCTTTCGCTGCTCCCCTGAGAGGATTCGGAGTTTCCAGGAACAGACGGCGCTTTGTTGTCTTGTTCAGGTTTTTTATCCGGATTGGGTTGATCGGTCATAAGTTGATTGCCTGGTGCGTTCCATGAATAATGTTATTGTACTTTGATCTTAATGCTTCATGCAAGTGATTTGGCGTGTTGATCTCTCACAGAGTAACCCATAACACGTTACAATAGGCTTACAAAAAGTTATAGATTACGTTTTAGTTGTCCCATTTCCTGATAATTATGTAAGGGCTTTGTTGTATGGATTTCCCACCCGATCCTGCTACTTTCTATCCGATCGTCTGGAACGTCGTTCGCCAGATTCCATCCGGTGTCGTGAGCACCTATGGGCAAATTGCTTCTATGCTTCCACCGCCAGCAGGTGTTGATGCGGTAGATTTCGAGCGTCTTGGCCCGCGCTGGGTCGGTAAGGCCATGAACGCCGTCTCCTCAAAAGATGATCCTGCCATCCCCTGGCAGCGTGTGGTGAATGGGCAGGGTGGCATTAGTTTGCCTGCCGGTAGTGGTGCTGCCCTGGAACAGCGTGCGCGCCTGGAACGCGAGGGATTGGCCTTCGACAAAAATGGACGGCTCAATCTAAATTTGGTTGGTTGGGATGGCCCGGATTCCTCCTGGTTACGTGACAACGGATTGCGTAAGCCGCGTTCTCTGAAGAAGCCATCTTCAGACAATCCCGATCAGTTGAAGTTGTTCTGATAAACAGTTCCCCAAACCCCTCGCAGAGCGTTGACTTTCTCGTACATCCGTGCTACTGTATGCACACATTGTACCGATGAGGGTGTGCCCATTGCTCGGAAGCAGGGTGCATAATGGGGGAAGCCGGTCAAAGTCCGGCGCTGTCCCGCAACGGTAGCCTCACCACATGAGGAAGCCCGATTACCCGCCTTCATCTTTACTCGAGTACCACCTTCGTGGACAGAGGGGGCCGGGCATGAATCACCATCGAACATGCTCCCCGCTACCCGGCGGGTTTTTTATTGTAAACAACAGCTTTCCCGCATTTCGGACAGACGTTTTGACCTGTCTCCTCGTCCCGATTCGTGGCACTCATCTTTTATCCCAATCAATCGTTCCGAGGAGAAGATGATGAAAGTTCGTGTTGCCCTTGTCTCACTGATCGCTGTCTTGATGATGTCGCTGGCCTTACCCTGGGTTTCCGCTCAGGAAGCCGTCGTTGCCGATGCCTGTGTGACCGATTACGACCCTTCCGTTGACTATTTCCCCGACAAAGTGACTGTGGATGATGCTCAAGGATTTACTGTCGAGTATCATCAGAACTATAAGCGGGTGACGGTTGTCCAGCCCTGGCAGGGCGCGGAACAGTCTGCGAGCTATGTTTTGGTACAGTGTGGCACACCCGCACCCGAAGACACAGGTGACGCGGAAGTCGTCCAGGTTCCGGTAGAGTCTGTGGTATCGCTCTCAACCAGCTTCCTACCCCCGATTGTCACTCAGGGTCTTGTAGATCGGCTGGTCGCAATCGACACCTCACTCTATACCAGTTCAACCGAAGTATTAGACCGGGTGGCGTCCGGTGATACGATTGAAGTGGGTGGTGGTGGAAGTGGGCAGGCAGTGAATGTCGAGCAGTTAATCGACCTTCAACCCGGCCTCATCCTGACTCAGCAGTTCAGCGGCGACGATTCGACCCTCGCCGCGCTTGAACAGACGGGTCTGCCTGTGGTAGTCGATTCCGATTTTCTGGATACCTCGCCGCTCGGTGCAGCCGAGTGGGGGAAGTTCATTTCACTGTTCTTTAATACCGAAGCGCTAGCCCAGGCAACATTTGACGGTGTTGCCGCGCGCTACGATGATCTCAAACAGCTTGCGGCCACCGCCGATCAGCAGCCGACGGTCTTTGCGGGCGTGCCCTACGATGGGACGTGGTATATGCCGGGTGGTCAGAGCTATCTGGGGCAGTTTTTGGCCGACGCGGGCGCGGATTACCTGTGGAAAGATGACACGTCTACTGGCAGCTTGTTCCTGGACTTTGAAACCGTTTTGGACTTGGCTGTTGATGCCGACTATTGGGTCAATGTGAGTTCCTTCTGGATGACATTGGCCGATGCCCACGCCGACGATGAACGCTATACCGAATTTGCCGCTTTTCAGAATGATAAACTTTACGCCAACAATGCCCGTTTGACCGATGGTGGCGGTAGCGACTATTACGAATCCGGCTTTTCCAACCCGGATGTTATCCTGGCCGATCTGGTAAAAATCTTCCATCCCGACCTGTTGCCCGATCACGAACTCTACTACTACCGCCAGCTATCGAAATAAGTCAGTTACACCCATCCGATTGCGCTCTCCCTTATGGGAGGGAGCACGGGTGAGGGGTTCAAACGATGGACACGACGCACGACACTCAACCAGGGTCATTGACCAGAAAGTCGCCACCTATATCCGCGCCAGTTGACAAAATGTGGCCGCGCCTCGGCTTCCGTTGGTCTGTGATGTTTCTGCTGGCGGCTGGATTATTGGGTATGTTTCTGCTCAGTTTGGCTGTGGGTTCGGTGTCGATCCCGCTGGGCGATATTATCACCATTTTGCTTGGTGGTGAACCTGCCCGCGCTACCTGGACAACGATAGTCATGGACTTTCGCCTGCCGAAGGCGCTCACGGCGCTGTTGGCGGGTAGTGCGTTGGCCGTCAGCGGCTTGCAAATGCAAACCCTGTTCCGCAATCCCCTGGCCGATTCGTATGTCTTGGGCGTCAGTGCGGGCGCGAGTCTCGGTGTGGCGCTGGTCGTGCTGACTGTCGGCACAACCGGCTCCATTCTCATGGCAGGTTTTGGTCTTCTGGGGGACTTTGGATTGGCAGCCGCTGCTTTTTTGGGTGCGGCTTCAGTTCTGCTGCTCATTGTACTCGTTGCGGGTCGTGTCGGCAGTGTGATGACCTTGCTCATCCTCGGCTTGATGTTTGGTTATGCCACCAGTGCCGTTGTCAGCCTGTTGTTGTATTTCAGCATTGCCGAACGTATCCAGGCCTATATCAACTGGACGTTCGGCAGCTTTGGTGGCATCACCTGGGGACAGATGCCGGTATTCGCGCCCATTATCGTGGTCGGATTGTTGGGCAGCTTTTTCCTCGGTAAGTCTCTGAACGCTTTGCTGTTAGGCGAATTTTATGCCCGCAGCATGGGTCTGAACGTTCGTCGCGCCCGGATTTGGATAATATTGACCACCGCCCTCATGGCCGGGACGGTGACGGCCTTCTGTGGCCCAATTGCCTTTATTGGTATCGCCGTCCCGCATCTGTGTCGCAGCTTGTTTGGCACATCCGACCATCGTATCCTGCTTCCGGGTGTGGTGATGATGGGCGGATTGGTTGCGCTGTTGGCGGATTTGATTGCCCAGGTTCCCGGTGGTCAGGTGGTTCTGCCGCTTAATGCGGTAACTGCCCTCATCGGTGCGCCCGTTGTCATCTGGATCATTCTCCGCCGACGCAATCTCCGCGATTCATTCGCGGGTTAATCGGGAGGCAAATCTATGAAACCACCCAAACTTTCGTCAAGAGTGCGCTGTGGTTACTGGCGGCGTTATGGATCGGGTCGCCCACCGGAGGCCCTTTTGGGGGCAGTCATTCACGATATGCGCCGCGAAATGCAGGACATCGAATCGCTGGTCGCCTTTATCCTGAATGATGCCGAAGCTGCCGCCACACCCATCGAACATCTTTCCCGCAAGATGGCTGTTCAGGAGGTCTGTGAACTCATCCTGCGTCGCAAGGATACCATGAACGATATTCTCAATATGGTTTCTCACTATGTATGCTGACCATACCCCATCCCCAGATGTTGAACGCTAAATCTGTACTCCACGCCGATTCTTCGGCACTCACGACGGTCAACCTCGCTGTTGGCTATACCACCCCTGGTAGATCACCGAAGGTTGTGGTGCATGACATTAGTGTTGCCCTCAAACCCGGCGAACTGGTTTGTCTTATCGGCCCGAATGGGGCGGGTAAATCAACCCTGATGCGCACCCTCGCCGGGATGCAGCCGCCGCTTTCCGGGACAATCACATTGGGCGGTGATGAGCTTCGTTCTCTAAATCCACGCGAGATCGCCCGACGCCTGAGCATTGTTCTCACCGAGCGCGTGGAGGTTGGCATTCTCTCGGCTTATGCGTTGGTCGCTTTAGGTCGTTATCCACATACCGGCTGGTCGGGTACGCTGTCTCCACAGGATGAAGCAGTTGTCCGTTGGGCAATTGAATCGGTTGGTGCGTCCGATCTCGCTGCCCGTAATGTCGGTGAACTCAGCGATGGTGAGCGCCAGAAAATCATGATCGCCCGTGCCCTTGCACAGCAACCTGCCGTTATGCTGCTCGATGAACCGACTGCCTTCCTCGATCTTCCACGCCGTGCTGAAATGATGCAGTTGTTGCGGAATCTCGCCCGTGAAACAGGCAAGGCGATTTTGCTCTCGACCCACGATCTTGACCTTGCCCTGCGTAATGCGGATCGTATGTGGCTGCTGCCGAAGGGGGGTTCTGTGTGTGTCGGTACGCCGGAGGATTTGGTACTGACGGGCGCGTTTGAGGCCGCCTTCCAGAGCGAGGGTGTGCAGTTCGACCCCTATACAGGTTCGTTCCGTACTGCTGCAACCCCTGCTGGACAGGTTGATCTGCATGGGGATGGCCTTCCCGCTCTCTGGACAAGTCGCGCCCTCGAACGAGTAGGGTATTTTGTTGTTCGTGGTGGCGAATCATCACCCATTCGTATCGACATCCTTCAACCCGGCTCTCAACCCCTCTGGCAGCTAACGCAATCTTCTGCCAGTCAATCGTTCACATCGCTCCACGATCTGATCCTTGCCCTGGAAATTGACCATCTGGGAGATTTGACTACCAGTGCTTAATTTGCTCAGGAGTATCTGCCGCAAGTCTTAATCAGGCTACCTGACGTTTTTTGGGCGCTAGCCAGATACGCAGTTCTCACGCAGCCCATAAGCAAATTGGGACTCGAACGGTAGCCCGCTTCGGCGGATGAGCCGTAACACTGCATCATTACTTGGATGGATCACCGCGTCTACGGCTTGCACCCCTTTGGCTACAGCATCTTTATGCAGGCGTTCAATCAGCATTCGGCCAATTCCCTGCCCCTGAAAGCTGTCTTCCACCAGAATTGCTGGCTCGGCAGTGATGACCGAATCGCGCGATGTGATGAGATAATAGGCATACCCGACGACCATTTCGCCCGGTGTTTCCACCGTCGCCACCAATGCACCACCCTCCTGTGGGTTGATCTGGCAAATCTGGCGAATATCTTCCAGTGTGGGCGTATGGGTGCGCAGGTAACGCAGGTACAGGCTGTTTTCCGACACGCGATTATGCATGGCTTCGATCAGCGATAAATCGCTGTTATACGCAGGACGGATACGAATCTCTGCCTGATAATGATTGAACCATTGATAATTCATGCTGTTTTACTCCTATCGCGGCGAAAAATATTGTCCGCCGGAAATGCTTGAGGCTGAACCCCTCAATATCTATCCTTGACCGCTAATTCGCCTGAGTTCCATCGTCGAATTCAATGTCATAGGCCGTCTGTATTTCGACAACATGGGCGTCAATAAACTTCTGCCCCACGTAATTAAGGACTGAAATCCGGTGATGTCCATCCTGGACGAAGTACAGGCTGCCCACTTTTACCAGATCGACGGCGGGCAGATCGCTTCCCTTAAAAAACGCCTCGGCCACCTGCACCCACCGCCATCGTGTGACTTCCTGTGTCGGGCGGAACTGGCGATCAAAATCCCGGCTGCGTCCCATGCTGCCCACAATTTTCTCAATCGGCACGGTCTGAATTCCCTTATCATGCTGCTGCCATAGTGGGAAGAACCGATCAACTTGATTAAAGTCGTACAATTGAGTTCGTCGGCGGCGCAGTCGGGAAATGATCCGGGCGAAGAATGCGACATTTTGGAGATGCTCGTAATCTTGCATCGCATGGTTGTCGTTGTGCATCATGTTCTTGGCCTTGCTTTCTCCCCAAGCGGCTGGGAATGTGGGCTTTAGGGTCTACAACCCCGCTATCCGGCTGTTTCGCAGCCATCCGGCGGCGCGTAGGTCATCGTCTGAATCAAAAGGGTGGATGATGGTGTCCTGTTCGGCCATTGCCTCATCACCATCATCGAAGCCCTTCCAGATGATTTCCAGTATTTCAGCCTTACTGGGCGGAATTGTGTCGTTCACCTGGATATGTAATCCGCTTTGCATCACGTACCTCTTTCTGTTCCACAGTCACAGTTCAGAATACACTGGTACTGGCCTTAACGTCTTCCGGCAAACAGTTGATTGTTGTCTCCGTCAAAGGACGAATACGATAGGGGGTCAGAGGGAGGAGTTTGCTGGTGAGATACCACCGAATCGTTGGCAGAATTCGACGGTTTCAGCCTGCCGTACCTGAGCGACGGCGATTGGACTGTCCACTCGATCAGTCCAATCTCGTCCTTTTGGCCTACGACAATACGCTGTCATCTATGTTATGATCAAAGTGGGCAACCCGTTTTAGCGGGTAAAGTAGTTTTAACCCTGTAAATTGAGGAATTTGCTGCTTGCCATTTATGGCCTGATCTGATATGATCTCTTGTGACCCTTTGGTGACTGCCCTTGTGCCTGAATTGTCGTAATAATCGCAGCGATGCTTAATGGACAGGAATAAGAAAGGCTGGTTGAATATATGAATAACGGTAATCTCGCTCTCAACTGACCCCACATCGGTTCTTCACTATTGATAAGTAATTATTGGGGAATGACGCCCTGCTGCACATATAGAGTAGGGTGTGGTTATATATCGCTTGGAGGGATGACGCTTTGACGCCACCTGCTCAAACACACAAATACGATCTGAAACGATCAATTTCCGACAGACCCATACTGGGTTTCTGGCGGCTGATGACGGGCTTTCGCGCCATGTACGTTGGGGCGATTGTTCTGCTTGCCATCTCTGCTGCCTTGAACACAACTTCCTTTCTGCTCATCGGCCATTTTGTCGATGATGTCTTGGGTTCGCCGGATTTTCTGAGTGTTGTGCCCTGGATTGCCTTTGGCTTTATTGCCCTCGCACTCGGCCAGGGTCTCTTCGGCTTTCTGAGTGGTCGACTGTCCGCGCAAACGTCAGAAGGTCTTGCATTGCGTTTGCGCGACTACATGTTCGACCATATCCAGCGTCTGACGTTCACCTATCATGACAAAACCCAAACGGGTGAACTGCTTCAGCGCGCGACCTCCGATGTAGATGCTGTCCGCCGTTTCTTTTCGGAACAAGCCATTGGTGTTGGGCGGATTATCATCCTGTTCAGCCTGAACTTCGGTGCGCTCCTGGTTCTGGATTGGCAGCTCGCCTGGATTTCGGTGGTCGCCATTCCGATTATCGTCATCATGTCGCTGTTTTTCTTCCGTCGGGTATCGGCTGCTTACGAAAAGTTTCAGGAGCAGGATGCGATAGTATCCACCATCTTGCAAGAGAATCTGAGCGGTGTTCGCGTGGTGAAAGCCTTCGCCCGTCAGGATTATGAACGCAATAAATTCGAGGGCGGCAACTACGAACACTACCGTCGTGGCTACAATTTTATGCTAATGCACTCCACCTTCTGGCCGGTCACGGACATTATCTGTGGTATACAGGTGGTGGTTGGTTATTACGTAGCCGCCCGACTGGTCATGGATAGCACAATCACTCTGGGTACTTTTCTGGCTTATGCCGGTCTGCTGGGTTCGATCATCAACCCCATGCGTAATCTGGGTCGTCTTATCGTGCAGATGTCCACCGGACTGGTTTCTTTCACGCGAGTGATGACCGTGATCCGCGAGGAGCGTGAACCATTAACGGAAGCAGCCTATCACCCGTCTGGTGACATTCGTGGTGACATCGCCTATGAAAACGTAGGCTTCGAATACAACACCGGCGACACCGTACTGTCGGACATCAGTTTCAGCGTCCAGGCGGGGCAAACCGTCGCGCTTCTGGGTTCAACCGGGTCGGGCAAGACCTCTTTAGTCGGGCTGTTGCCGCGCTTCTATGAGTACACCACCGGGAAGATCACCATCGACGGCATAGAACTTGAAGGACTATCCCCGTCATTACCTGCGCCGCCAGATTGGTGTTGTAGAGCAGGAACCATTCCTGTTCTCCCGCACCATTCGTGAGAACATCACCTACGGCGTGGGTCGGCAGGTGTCCGATGCCGAGGTTGTAGCCGCCGCCCAGGCCGCCGCCGTTCACGATGTCATCATGACCTTCCCCGACGCCTACAATACGCTGGTGGGTGAACGCGGGGTAACGCTCTCCGGTGGTCAAAAGCAGCGTGTCGTTTTGGCGCGGACGTTGCTTAAAGACCCTCGTATCCTGATATCTGGACGACGCCACGTCGTCAGTGGATGCCGAAACCGAGGACTCCATCCGGCAGGCATTGTTGGCGCTCATGAAGGGACGTACATCCTTCATCATCGCCCACCGTATTCAGACCGTGATGTATGCTGACCTCATATTGGTCATGGACAAGGGGCGCATCATCCAGCGCGGTACGCACCGCGAACTGTTGGCTCACGACGGTATTTACCGTCAGATTTACGACTTGCAATCACGTATTGACGAAGAAGTGGAAAAGGAGATCGCCAGTGTCGGAATTCCACTATGAAGAAGAGGAATTTTCCTCACAATTTAATGGCGACACATTCATGCGCATTCTCGGCCAGGTGAAGTCTCACAGGCTTGCCATCGCCGGATTCATGATCGCTATTGGGACAGTATCGGCTATCGAGGCATACTTTACCTTTCTGGGTAAGCGTATTATTGACGAGGCTATCGTTCCCAACGATTTGGATAAACTTACCCAGATAGCCATCCAGTATGCTGGGCTGTATATCCTCTTGGCCGGGTTAGTCTTTTCATTTATCTTTCTGGCGGGTGGCCTCGGGCAGAAAGTGCGCTATGAACTGCGCCAGAAGATTTTTAACCATCTGCAAACCCTGTCGTTCTCGTACTTCGACAAGACTCCGGTGGGTTGGATCATGTCGCGCGTCACCTCGGACACCGAGCGCATGGCGGAACTCGTGACCTGGGGCATGTTGGACATTACCTGGTCGATAATGCACTTCATCACTGCCCTGATCTTTATGTTCGCCATCAATTGGCAGTTGACGTTGATTGTTATCGTCCTCATCCCGATTTTGTTGGTGATCGCGGTCAAGTTCAAAACCCGCATTCTGGTCGAGTACCGTAAGGTGCGCAAGCTGAACTCCAAGATCACCGGGACGTACAACGAGAACATTACCGGGGTGCGTGTCGTGAAGGCGCTCGTTCGTGAGGACGAAAACCTGGGCGAGTTTGATGTTCTGGCGACAGATATGTACGAGTTCGCCTATCGTGCTGCCTGGTTGTCTGCCCTGTTTTTGCCAGTCGTTCAATTCATCAGCGCCATAGCTGTCGGCGCGGTGGTGGTCATTGGTGGGTTTCAGGTCAACGAGGGCGGCATGAGTATCGGTGGTATCCAGGCGTTCATCGCCTACATCACCTTCATGCTCTGGCCGGTGCAGGAACTTGCCCGCGTCTATGCCGAGATGCAGCAGGCGGTTGCTTCTGCCGAGCGTTTCTTTTCGCTCATGGATGCCAAACCGGACATTCTGGATCGCCCCGGCGCTGTTGACCCCGGCACGATTTATGCCGACATCGAGTTCGATCATGTGGACTTCTTCTATGAGGAGGACAAGCCGGTATTGACTGACTTCAACCTCATCGTGAAGAAGGGTGAGATCCATTGCCCTCGTGGGTCAGACGGGTGGTGGCAAGTCCACCATAGTCAATCTGCTCAGTCGCTTCTATGAACCGAAGCGCGGTGTTATCCGCTTTGGTGGCCGCGACTATACCGAACTCACCATGAGTAGTATCCAGTCGCGCTTGGGTGTCGTGCTGCAAACACCGCACCTGTTCTCCGGTACAATCCGCGAGAACCTCCGTTATGGTCGTCTGGATGCCACCGATGCGGACATTGAAGAAGCCGCGAAGTTGGCCGGAGCGCACGATTTCATCATATTGCTCGAAAAGGGCTATGAGGAGCAGGTCGGCGAGGGGGGTGTGTTGCTATCTGTCGGTCAGAAGCAGTTGATAAGCCTCGCCCGCGCGGTACTGGCGAAGCCCGACATCTTCATCATGGACGAGGCCACCAGTTCGGTAGATACCCTCACCGAGGCGCTGATCCAGAAGGGTATGGAGAACTTGATGCGTCACAGCACCAGTTTCATCATCGCCCACCGCCTTTCGACCATCCGCCGCGCAGACCGTATCTTGGTGATCGAGAAGGGACGCATCTCGGAGCAGGGCAGCCACGCCGAACTCATGCGGGCGAAAGGCCACTACTATAACCTCTATACCAAGCAGTTCCGCGACGAACTGGAACTCCAGCTAGACCCCTTTGCTGCCAAATCCAACGGCTCGAACGGTCATAGCAACGGCAAACCCGTTCCAGAACCGACTATCTAATCAACATAAAAGGGACACTCTCGCACAGTGTCCCTTTTTTTTACGTCTCCACCATCTCAAACTCAACCCGCACGCCCCTGATACGCATCCGCTTTCCATCGGCAAAAATCTGGACGACACGCTGTTTCGGCGGCTCTAGCTGTGCCCGAAATAGCAGCTTGGAGAAATAACTCTCCAATTCTTCTAAATCATTGTGCAGCGTGGCAGTATAGCGTGGCAGCGACTTAATATTCCGTTCCGCATCGGTTGCTTGCCAGAACACCACCACCGCTGCTCCCAGAAATTCCTGCAAATCCGGTTTTCCCGGATAAGTGTCTGTCCCCCAGGTGCGTTCGTGTTGCTGGACGTAATCCAGAAATCCTTTTTCGGATGTCGCCATAACTCATCCCCACATGTAAGTCCGTTGTCACTTAATTGTACTCCAACAATTCTGTGACGCACCTTAAACGCATACTCAACACATACCTTGATTGCTAGTCTTCGCCCCCGACCAGCGCTTACCAGGTGGATAGAGGGCTTAAGAGGTCAGGAAAGTCCCCTCTCCATGCAATGGGGAGGGGATTTAGGGGTGGGGATGGTTCACAAAGGCAACTAGCAATCAGGGTTGGGGCGTGTAATTGGATGCAAGGCGGAAATAAGTGGGGAAATAGGTCGCAAATTATCGAGGATCTCACACAACTCCGTTCGCCCGATAGTGGGCAATTGTCTCGTCATCCAGCCCCAGCATATCCCGCAGAATTTCTTCGGTATGTTGACCAAGTTGTGGTGGGGGGTATCGCACCGCCGCCGGAGTGCCCGAAAGTTGCGCTGCTGGCCCAACCATCCGCACAATCTCCCCGTTTGGTTGTTTTATCTCGTGGATGAGTCCCCGCGCCGCCACCTGTGGGTCATTCAAACTGGTCCCCACGTCATTGATCGGCCCTGCCGGGATACCTGCCGCCAGCAAACCCTCTACCCAATCCGCTGAGTTGCGTGTCTCAAACACAGCTTGCAGTATTTCAATCAGACTTGCCCGGTTTTCCAGCCGTTTCGCATTGGTCGCATAACGTTCGTCCCTTGCCAGTTCTGGCTGTCCGATGACAACACACAGCGCTGCGAATTGTCGATCATTCCCCGCCGCCACCACCATCTCCCGGTCAGCCGCGTGGAACGTCTGGTAGGGCACGATGTTCGGGTGTTCGTTCCCCATACGGACAGGGGTTTCGCCCGAAATCAGGTAATTGCTGGCGACATTCACCAGTGCCGCCATCTGCGAGTCCAGCAGCGCCACATCAATGTACTGTCCTTTACCCGTTTGCTCGGCATGGCGCAGCGCCGCTAGTATCGACGATACCGCGAATAATCCCGTAAATACGTCTGACACCGCCACACCCACCTTGAACGGCATTCCCTCCGCCGCTCCGGTGATCGACATCAGTCCACTCATCGCCTGAATCACGTAGTCGTAGCCGGGGCGGTCGCGATACGGCCCGGTTTGCCCGAACCCGGTGATACTGCAATACACCAGCGCCGGATTGATTTGGCGTAGGTCATCGTATCCTAGCCCATGTCCTGCCATCTGCCCCACTTTGAAGTTTTCAATCAGGATGTGGCTGTTTGCAGCCAGTTGTCGTGCGAGGTTTTGTCCGGTATCAGTTTTCAGATTGAGTGTCAGGCTGCGTTTGTTCCGGTTGATGCTGATGAAATACGCGCTCAGATCGCCTGCCCAGGGTGGCCCCCAACCGCGTGTATCATCCCCGCCGGATGGATTTTCGACCTTGATGACTTCCGCCCCCAGGTCGCCCAGCAGCATCGTGCAGAACGGCCCTGCTAGAACCCTGCTGAAATCAAGTACCCGTATGCCGGAAAGTGCCCCTTCGGTCACGCCGCGTTTGCCCTGTCCTCGACACTTACGGCCTGCGGTTGAAGTTTCGCCCGGAGCGTGCGTGGGTCCTTCACCGCGAAATGTAGCACGGTGGCCGTCAGCAAACCCGCTGTCATCGACAGTAAAAAGGTGGATTGGAAACCGAATGATTGTGCCAGCACCCCGCCGATCACCGGGGCGATCAGGCTTACCGGGGCGATCAGTGTGTTCGCCAACCCGATGTATAGGGGTTTTTCATGATCTTCCCCGAATTCCAGTGTCAGTGTGATAACAATTGCCCAGAAGGATGCATTCGCCAGTCCCGCCAAACCGAATGCCAGGTAAAACCAGCCGATGTCGGTAGCCAGCAGCGCGCATCCCGCGCTGATAGCGATCATCACCGCTCCGATGCCGAACATCCGGCGGTGTCCCCAGCGATCCCCCATCCAGCCCAGAATCGGGTTGGCAACTGTCTGCGATAAGGTCATGATGCTGGTCATGATTCCCGCGGTTGTTTCGCTCATGTTGAAACTGCGAACCGCGTAGATGGTGTAAAACAAAACCGCCACCCACGCCACCGACGACAGCGCCCGCGCCACCAGAAACCACCGGAAGTTTCCGTCCCGCCGCAGGATGTCGCCCATCTTTTTCCAGCCCAACCGGTAGGTATGGCTCACCGCCGGGACTTCGTGGGCGGGTTCTCGTGTGCGGGAGAGGAACCACAGCGAAATCATCATGGCGACACCCGCCAGGAAGAAACATAATGTGTAATCCAGTGGCGACGGCAGTTTTTCCAGCAGAACGCCTGCCAGGATGGCTCCCCCTGCGCCCAGTAGATTTGCCATAGCCGATTGTGTGCCGAAGAATGCCCCACGCTGTTTCAGGGGCATGATTTTGCCGATCATGCTCTGCCATGCGGTTGCCGTCACCCCGCCGCCCAGCGCGTAAATTGCCACCAGCAGGAACGTCAGCGCAATAGCTACATTGGCGTTGAGTGTATACATGAAGAGTGCCACTGCCGCCAGCCCGAAGAACGGCCAGCGTTCGTGGAAGGTCAGCGAAACCACCGTTGGCTTGAACCGGGGCAGGCGTGCGACATAACCCGCCGTGAACAGTTGTGGCAGTTGCCAGCCAACCGTATACATGGACCCGATCAGGCCAATCAGTATTTCCGAAGCCCCCAGAGTATTTAGGAACAGTGGGATGATCGTTACAGTCGATGCCAGTCCCAAAGCCGCTAGGCCAAAGAATGCCCCATCCGCAATATTGACCGTGAAGTTAAAGCGGACATTTTTCTGAATTTCAGTTTGCAGCATACATGCTCTCGATGATATAAGCTCGTGGATTGTATCATGGCCGGTGAACCATCCTGGCCTTAGATGGCACTAAAGTGAACCAACCGGATTAGGCGGTCTACACGAACCGCGTGGTGATTCTATACGATCTTCCGCTGTATTGGATGGTTCTTCTGGAAAAATACTTACATCCTGTGTTGACTTCTGTTTCATCCTGTCATAAACTTGCCTGAATTGTGCGATGAGGTTTTGCCATGTTGTCGCCTTTCACCATGATAAAACTGAATAATATGCGCCGTCGTCGTAGCCGCCGCCCTCAGACCCCTAAGGTCATGTTGGGATTTTTGCGTTGGTCGTAAGGCGCGGATCGTCGCCACAATAATCGCAAACACATCCCCCTGACCTCGAACTGTATAGGTCAGGGGGTTTTTTTTGACATGAAGCCGAAAGGGAATGGGTAATGGCTGAAAAAATCAGGGTCGGTGTGTATGGTGCATCCGGTTATGCTGGGCAGGACTTAATCGAAATTCTGTCGAAGCACCCAAATGTGGAAATCATCTTCGCCACTTCCAATACCTACAAGGGTGATCCTGTCCTCGGAACATCGCTGCACTATATCCCCTCCGAGAGTGTCGATCTCTCCACTATTGATGCCGTATTCCTTGCCCTCCCGCACACTGCCTCCGCCCCGGTTGCGGCTCAGGCTGCCGCGAAGGGTATCAAGGTGATCGACCTGTCTGCTGACCTGCGTCTGGACACGCCCGAAGCCTACGAAAAGTGGTACAACCACCCCCATCCCAATCCCGAACTGTTGCCCGCGCCCTATGGCTTGCCGGAAATCAACCGCGCCAAAATCAACGGGGCGGATGTTGTGGCCGCTCCCGGTTGTTATCCCACCACCACCCTCCTCGGCCTTTACCCGCTCCTCAAAGCCGATGTGCTGGTCGAAGGATCACCCATCATTGTTGACGCCAAATCAGGTGTTTCCGGTGCTGGCCGTGAACCCAAACCGACCACCCAGTTTGTTGAGGTATTTGGCAACTTTTCGCCCTACAGCCCCGGACGTTCACACCGCCATGTTGGCGAAATCGAGCAGGAAATCCATAAGCTCAATGATAAGGTCGGTACGCTCATCTTTACCCCCCATCTCCTTCCGGTGGATCGCGGCCTGATGGCGAGTATTTACGTTACCCTCAAGCCGGATTTCAGCAGCCGTGAGGCACAAAGTCTCTATGAGGAAGTCTACGGTCAGGAGCCGTTGGTCAATGTCTTGCCCACCAAACAGCAGGCGACCCTCAAGCATGTCGTTCGCACCAATACCGGCGCGATCAGCCTGACACCTGTCACCGACCAGTACCTTCATGTCACCAGCGTGACCGACAACCTCCGCAAAGGGGCGTCCGGGCAGGCGGTGCAGTGTTTTAATCTCATGTTCGGCCTGCCGGAAACAACGGCCTTGCTCTAGGAGTAGAAGAGTAGCATGGTACTCAGTCCCGAACTTGCAGCCATCGGCTTCGGCCTTTTATCGGCTATCTCCTGGGGATCAGGGGATTTTAGCGGTGGTTTTGCCACCCGTCGCACCGGCGTAATTGGCGTCGTTGCCATTTCCCATAGTTTTGGCCTGCTCTTGCTGTTGGCGCTTGCCATCCTCACGGGTGAGGCCATGCCCGCAGCCTCGGATATGCTCATCGGTGCTGTCGCCGGGTTTTCCGGTATGGTCGGCCTGATCGCCCTCTATCGCGCGCTGGCATCCGGCAAAATGGGCATTGCCGCTCCGGTTTCGGCGGTCTTGACAGCCGCGTTGCCCGTTGCCTTCAGTATGATGACTCGCGCCCTTCCCGAACCCATCCAGATAATCGGTTTCGTGCTGGCCTTTGCCAGCATTGTCCTCATCTCCTATGCCGGGACTTCTCGCACCATGTCGGGCATCAGCTTGGCGCTTCTCGCCGGGACGGGATTCGGCCTCTTTTTCATTATGCTCGACCAGATTCAATCTGATGCCATTTACTGGCCGTTGATTGCTGCCAGGGTGACATCAACCGTCATCATGTTTGCCACCCTGATTTTCAGTCGTCGCGCATCCTTGCCGCGTGACCGCCGCATCATATCCATCGTCCTTGTATCCAGCGTTTTGGATGTCGGCGGCAATGTCTTTTTCCTGATGGCGACCCAATCTGGCCGCTTGGACATCGCGGCGGTGGTATCATCGCTTTATCCGGCGGCCACGCTTGTATTGGCTTGGCTGCTCTTGAAGGAACATTTAACGCGTATCCAGTTGATTGGTGTGGTTGCCGCACTCATCGCCGTCGCCCTGATCTCTCTGTAATTTCTTGTAGGGACGAGGCTTGCCTCGTCCGTATTGAATTTTGTTTGAGCAAATCTATTAGGAATGAATCTATTGAAGCCAGTTCTCATTAAAGTCAGTGGTCACGAACTGGACGACCCCGCTTATTTGGCCGAATTCGCCCAGGTCATCAGGAGCCTGAACGTGCCCACCATCATTGTTCACGGCGGCGGCGCGGAAATCTCCGCCATGCAAAAGGTGATGGGCATCGAGCCGCACTATCTCGACGGTGTACGGATTACCGATGCGCCTTCGCTCAAAGTGGTCGAGATGTTGCTCTGTGGCACGGTCAATAAGCGCCTTGTCCGAACCCTCATCGCCGCTGGCGTAGACGCGCTCGGTTTGAGTGGGGTGGATCGGGGTCTGGTGCGTGCGGAAAAGATGCAGCATCCTTCACAGGATATGGGTTTTACGGGATCGGTGGTTTCCGTTCGTGGTGAGATGCTTCAAGCCTTGCTGTCAAATGGCATCACGCCCGTTATCGCGCCTGTCTGTTTGGGCGAGGATTCCAACCTCAATGTGAATGCCGATCATGTCGCTGGGGCGGTAGCCGCTGCTGTGGGAGCATCTCGTGTCGTTTTTCTGACCAATGTGGAAGGGGTGTTGGTCAATGATAAAGTTGTTCCCACGCTCACACCTGCAAAAACCCAATCCCTGATCGCCGATGGCACGATCTTTGGCGGCATGATCCCGAAGGTGCAGACCGCCCTTCATGCCCTCGATACCGGCGTCCAACAGGCGGTCATCACCAACCTCATCGGCCTCAAAAATGCCACCGGAACAATCTTCACGCCGGAGAATGCAATATGAACGCTCGGTCACTTCCGGCTGTGTTCTTACTCCCCTTGCTCGCTTGTGGGGAAGGGGCTGGGGATGGGGTAATTCGACGCCCGTTTGTTTTGATGAATTGAGAGAAATTAGCACATTCATTCTATAAATACATTTCATTTTAAGTTACAATCCAGTTCCGTTGTGGTTGGGAACAGGTGTAATCGTATGACAAACGAAATTTATCCAGACGAACAGGCATTGGTGGACAAGTTGTATTCGCTCATCCGCTACATTTACCGCAAGAAACTCGCGGAAGAAATTATCGCTGCGTTTGACGAGTCCCTTACCGCCAAAGCCGAGCGCGATGATCGCCTTCAGGTGATTCAGCACTGGCTGGATTTCTATCAGGTGGTCAAATATCGTAAGCTCATGCGCCGCCGCCGCCCGACAGACCGCGAACGTTTGACACCCTGTTCCGCCTGCGGTTATCCCGCCTCCCATCGCCATCATCTGTGGGACATCGCCACGCATGGCGAGAATCAGGTCACGGTGCAGCTATGCGCCAATTGTCACGAACTGCACCATCTGATGTATAACACCTTGGCGCGTGGCTCGGCCTATAGCCAGAAACTCGCCCTGCATATCATCTTTTCGGGTGCGCTGAATGGAGACGCTATACAACGAATATACGGCTGGCTAAGGGCGATCTTACAATATGAGATAGATAATAGCTGGTTAGAACCCTATAAACTCACCGACCTTTGGATTGAAGAAAAACTGCATTGGAGCGAATTTTTGAATACGCTGAACCCCCAGCCCGCTCAAACCGAGTAGGGCAAACATGGCGATCACATTGTAGGGGCACACCTGCGCGTGCGCCCGCTGGTATCAAAAATGTTTTCCCCTCCTTGCGAAGCGCTGAGGAGCGGACAGGTTTGGAGGAAAGGTAAGAAAGGCATAGAATTCATCGGAGACACTTCAAGTTGACCAAAACTCAGAGAGTGAAACCGATAAATCACAGAGTACTTTACCAATGGACGAATGAATTGGCGATGCATTTACCCAGTTTGAATAGCTGGCAAGTGGATAATCTGGCGTTATTTAGCTATGGCGTGATCCAGGCCGAGAGTAGTCAGCAGATGAAAATTGCCCGCAAAGTGGTTTGTGGGGAACAAGTCATGACCGCCGAACGGCGCTTACGGCGCTTCATCGCCAATGAACATGTGTGTTTAGGCCGTTTTTTCAGTGAGTGGACAGGCTGGGTGATGGGTCGCCTGGAGGCTGAGAAGATTGTTCTGGTGGTGGATGAGACGAAATTAGCCGATCGTTTGGCGATGATGGTGGTGGGGGTGGCCTTTGAAGGACGCTGTATTCCGTTAGCTTGGCGGTGTTATCCGGCCAATGATGGAGACACTTATCCAGCCGAAGGACAAGTTGAGATGATCGCCGATTTATTGCGGCGGGTTCAAGCAGGGGTTCCAGCCACCAAATCGGTGCTGGTTCTGGCGGATCGGGGGATTGGCACCTCCCCTGATTTGTGCCACAAGGTGGCGGCAATGGGCTGGCACTACCTGTTTCGAGTGACCAAACAGAGCAAAATCATCACCGAGGATGGGGAATATACGATTTACCAGCAAGTTCACCCGGCACAAACCTGGGCAGCCAGCGGCTTGATCTTCAAAAAGCGTGGACGTATCCCGGCTTATGCACGAGCCGTGTGGAGTGATGGCTACAATGAACCCTGGGCATTGGTCACCAATGATGAGCAACTCACCGGTTTGGAGTACGCCCAGCGCAACTGGCAAGAGCAATGCTTTCGTGATCTGAAGAGTGGTGGCTGGCAATGGTCAACCAGTCAGGTGCGCCGTCCAGATCGCATGGCGCGTTTCATGATGATTTTGGTGGTAGCTTATGCTTGGGTATTGGGTCTGGGAAGTTATGCCGTTCACTGGCAGCGCACCCGCCATTTAATTCAGCCAACAGGCGAGACCTTCAGGCGACGACAGTGGAGTTTATTCAAAGAAGGTCTCCAGTTGTTTACCGATTATGTTACTCGATATGGCATTTGCCTGACACTCTGTTTTGTCTCAGACAAACGCTTGTGTTGAAACCTGTCCGCTCCTCAGTTGCGAAGCGGGGAGGGGGCTAGGGGGTGGGGATTGTTTTCATTTAACACATTTTTCGCATAGGAGGAGGCAGGCGTGGTTAGCAATCAGACGTTAACCGATCAGTTGATAGAGCAGGAACACGAATATGTTGTGCAGACCTATAAGCGTGCGCCCTTTGTCTTGGTGCATGGTGAGGGGGTGCATCTCTTTGACACCGATGGCAATCCCTATCTCGATTGGGTGGCAGGTATCGCTGTCAACGCGCTCGGTTATCAGGACGAGGAGTTGACTACCGCTATCCAGTCGGCAGCCAAAGGGTTGATTCACGTCAGCAACCTCTATTACACCGCCCCGCAGATCGAACTGGCGAAGATGCTGGTTGAGAAGTCTTTTGCCGATCGGGTCTTTTTCGCTAACAGTGGCACGGAAGCCAACGAGGGCGCGATCAAGTTCGCCCGTAAAGTGGCTTACGAAAAAGGGCTGACCGACAAGACCGAAATCGTCTGCTTTACCGGCGCGTTTCACGGGCGCACAATGGGATCGCTGGCGCTCACCCCCCGCGACAAATATCAGAAGCCCTTCCAGCCCCTTATGCCCGGTGTGGTTGTGGCCGAGTTCAACAATCTCGATAGCGCGAAAGCCGTTATTAGTGATAAAACCGCAGCCGTCATCGTCGAGCCGGTGCAGGGCGAGGGCGGTATCTACAGTGCCACGCCCGAATTTCTGCGCGGCCTGCGTGACCTCTGCGACCAGTACGGCGCGGCGCTTATCTTCGACGAAATCCAGTGTGGTATGGGGCGTACCGGAACGCTCTGGGCGCACGAACCCAGTGGTGTCACCCCCGACATGATGACCATCGCCAAACCCCTTGCAGGTGGCCTGCCCATCGGCGCGATTTTGATGACCGATGCCGTTGCCGGAGCCATGCACCCCGGCGAACATGGCACGACCTTCGCTGGCGGCCCGCTGGTCACTACTGCCGCCAATGTCGTCCTCAATCGTGTCAGCCAGCCGGAATTTCTGGCGCATGTCACCGAAGTGGGTGATTATCTCATGGATCGCCTGTCGGAGATCAACAGCCCGCTCATTAAAGAGGTGCGCGGACGTGGCCTCATGGTCGCCCTCGAACTCACTGTCGATACTGGCGCGATCATCGACGCGGGATACAAACACGGCCTCATCATGGTCAATGCCGGTACAAATGTGATTCGTTTTGTCCCTCCGCTCATTGTCGAGAAAAAGCATGTGGACGAACTGATCGAAAAATTAACGGCAATTTTTTCAGAGCAGGGGGCATAAGGAGTGGATGTAAAACCCACAATTGAACGGGTGAACGGCTTTAAGGTTGCGGGGGTTCACGCCGGACTCAAAAAAGAGGGCAAGTTGGACTTCGCCCTCATCGTTAGCGAAACTCCCTGCGCGGCGGCGGGTGTTTTCACCACCAATCAGGTGAAGGCCGCGCCCGTTTTGGTGAACATGGAACGTCTCAAGCATCATGCCCATCATATCCGCGCCATTGCGGTCAACACCGCCTGCGCCAACGCCTGTACTGGGCAGCAGGGCATCGACAACGCCTTGCAGATGGCGCGATGGGTGGCCGAAACCATCGGCTGCGATGAAAACGAGGTGTTGGTGCTTTCAACCGGGGTCATCGGCACGCAGCTTCCGATGGACAAAATCAAACACGGCATCGAACTTGCTGCCGACTCTCTGGGCGACAATTGGGAAGCCGCCGCCCGCGCCATCATGACCACCGACACCCGCCCTAAACTCGCCTCCGTTCAGGCCGATGGGTATCAGGTCGCCGGGATTGCCAAAGGCGCCGGCATGATCGCCCCTAACATGGCAACCATGCTCGGTATTGTATTAACGGATGTTGATTTTACGTTTCCCCGATTCTCGAAAAGACATATCTCGAAGTTTCTGAAAACTTCATCCGCTCTTACCTTCAATCGCATTGTCGTTGATGGCGACATGAGCACTAATGACACTCTATTGATGCTTGCTAACGGTACAAGTGGCGCGCAGGCCTTAAACTTTGAGAATTCGCCTATCTATGGGCAATTTAGTTCAGACATGACAGAAGTTTGCAAAGAACTTGCTCAGGACATTGTGCGAGATGGCGAAGGTGTTACGAAATTTATCACTTTGCAGGTACACGCGGCACAAAACTACAAATCCGCTCATAAAATTGCCAATGCGATTGCTACCTCCCCTCTGGTTAAAACTGCCTTTTTCGGTAATGATGCCAATTGGGGACGAATAATAGCAGCCGCCGGACGCGCAGGAGCTGCTATTGTGCCAGATAAGGTTAAATTGTGGATAACTCCGGGTGAGCGGTATGAACTTACGGATGAGTCGTTACTGCTGTTTGAAAACGGGATGCCTACAGCCTATAGTGAACAACAGGCAACAGCAATTATTAATAATTCCTCCGTAACAATCACGTTGAATTGTGGCGTGGGACCAGGCACATGCACTGTCTGGACGTGCGATCTCAGCCACGATTATGTCACCATCAATGGCGATTATCGCTCCTAAATATCAGGCTGTAGGGGAGGGTCTTAGACCCTCCCTCTTAATATCAACGAGAGAGGGCAAATGCAGGGACTACTCGCTTTAGAAGACGGGCGAACCTTTACCGGGGTTGGCTTTGGTGTGGAAGGTGTCCAGACGGGTGAACTCGTTTTTAACACCTCCATGACCGGCTATCAGGAAATTCTTACCGACCCTTCCTATCACCGCCAGATCGTCACCATGACCGTTTCCCATGTCGGCAATACCGGCGTCAATCTGGAAGATGTTGAATCCGCCCGCGTCTGGGTGTCGGGCTTTGTCGTCCGTTCGCTCAGTCCGGTGGTCAGCAATTGGCGCGAGCAGGGCGACCTGAACGACTATCTCAAGACGCAGGGTATCATCGGCCTCAGCGAAGTCGCCACTCGCGCCCTCGTCCGTCATATCCGCGAAAAGGGTGTTATGCGTGCCGCCATCGCGCATGGCGAACCTGCGGACGACCCCGCCGCCCTGGTCGAACTGGCTCGTACTTCGCTCGATATGTCCGGCGCGAACCTCGTGGATGAAGTCACCTGTTCCGAATCCTATAATTGGACGGCAGGCAGCGACCCCCAATGGTATCGGGATCATCCCTACGACCCATCCGGTGCGCTGATCGTGGCCTACGACTTCGGCATCAAGCACAACATCCTCCACATGCTCACGGATCGCGGCCTGCGTGTGACGGTTGTCCCTGCTCATACCTCCGCTGCCGATGTGCTGGCGATGAATCCGGCGGGTATTTTCCTCAGCAACGGCCCCGGCGACCCTGCCGCCGTCACCTATGCCATTGATAACGTCCGCAATCTGGTCGGCAAAGTTCCCGTATTTGGCATCTGCCTGGGACATCAAATCCTCGGTTTGGCGCTCGGTGGCCGCACCGAGAAAATGCGTTTTGGGCATCGTGGCGGCAACCAGCCCGTCAAGAATCTGCTCACAGGCGTGGTCGAAATCAGCAGCCACAATCATGGCTTTGCCGTCACCGAGGATAGCGACCTCAGCGGCGCGGAAATCACCCACATCAACTTGAATGACAACACCGTCGAGGGCTTGCGTCATGTCGAATTCGGCGCATTTAGCGTCCAGTACCATCCAGAGGCATCCCCCGGCCCCCACGACTCCCTCTACCTCTTCGACGAATTTGTAGATCGTGTCAAAACACGCGAGCCAGGTAATATAATAGATGCCAGATAGAGTTGAGGTTTTTCCAATGGCCGTTGTAGATGAAGTCAAAACGCTTGTTCAGTTACTCATGAAACGCCCCATTACCGAGGAACTGGCGCTGCATGTTGAATTGGTATCCGGCTTTGAATATCTTGAAATTGAAAACGGGGAGTGGGTCGGTTTTGATGAGGACGAATATATGGGCGGCGAAGAACACGGTTGGATAGAAACCCTCATTCTGAACGCACTGACGAATTGGGTGTTGAGCAATCGAATGGGACGTGTATACCCAGGTGATACGGACTTTGTACTGGCGGGTACACCGGATGACATACAGTTAAAACGCCGTCCCGATGTGTCATTTGTGTCCGATGCCAATGTGAAATCCTCGAAGGGCTATATTTATGCTGCCCCCGACCTCGCTGTGGAAATCATTTCTCCCACCGAGCGCCCTGGGCAAATCCGCAAGAAATTGCGTGAATACCTCGATCATGGTGTGAAGCAGGTTTGGCAGGTGTATCCCGAAAATAGAGAAATTGTGGTTCATTTCCCAGACGGTACAGCCCGAACATACAGTGTCGGTGACATCATCCCTGGCGGCGACCTGCTACCAGATTTTACCCTGGATATTGCGGCTCTATTTGCACACTAAACACTCAATCGGAGTGAAGATTTGGAGAATTTGACATGTCCGATCAATCATCCATACAAACAACCATGAGCATTGACGAACTCAAGGCGCTGATTCGGGAAGCTGTTCGGGATACCCTCATAGAAATGCTTGGTGAAGATATGAATTCCGAACCTAAGTTCACGCCTGACATCGCTGAGCGTCTCCGCAGTTACCAGCAGCAGAAGCCTGTTGGCCTATCGATAGACGATGTTGTAAGTGAGTTGGGATTAGATGCCTGACGATCAAGTCTATTCACTGCAAATCACGTTAGAGGCTAAAGAGGACTTACGGCGACTCGACAAAAAAATCGCAGAGCGCATTGTGAAAAAGCTGCGCTGGTTGGCGGAAAATGCCGTTATGGTCAATCACGAGGCACTGACAGGAGGTTGGTCGGGATTCTTTCGCTGGCGGATTGGTGACTATCGCGCCATTTATCAACTTGACCATAACGGACGAATTTTAATTGTGGCCTTAATAGGACACCGACGAGAGGTATACGACGAGTAATCCATGCCCAAACGAACCGACATCCACACCATCATGGTCATTGGCTCTGGCCCCATCGTCATCGGCCAAGGCTGCGAATTTGATTACTCAGCGGCGTACAGGCCTGTAAAGTCCTGCGCCGCGAAGGCTACCGCATCGTCCTCGTCAATTCCAACCCGGCCACCATCATGACCGACCCGGAATTTGCCGACGCCACCTATGTCGAACCCCTCACACCGGAGATGTGCGAACGCATCATCGAGGCCGGAAAGTCCAGACGCGATTCTGCCCACCGTCGGCGGACAAACCGCGCTCAATCTTGCCCTGGCGCTGCACGAGCGCGGCATCCTCGAAAAATACAACATCGAACTCATCGGCGCGATCCTTCACCAGCATCCAACTCGCCGAAGATCGCCAGTTGTTCAAGGATGCCATGACCGAAATCGGCCTCAACTCGCCGCCAAAGCGAAGTAGTCGGAACGGTAGACGATGCCCTTCGCGCCGCCGAAATCCTCAACTATCCGGTGCTGGTGCGCCCATCCTTCACCCTCGGCGGATCAGGCGGCGGTGTGGCCTATAACGAATCCGAACTCCGCCACATTGCCGAGCGCGGCATCAAACTCAGTCCGGTTGGCGAAGTCCTCATCGACATGAGCTTGCTCGGCTGGAAAGAATACGAACTCGAAGTCATGCGCGACACACGCGGCAACTTCGTGGTCGTCTGCTCCATCGAAAATCTTGACCCGATGGGTGTCCATACCGGCGATAGCATCACCGTCGCCCCTGTCCAAACCCTCACCGACAAAGAACTGCAGCGCCTCCGCGATATGGCGAAAGCCGTGCTGGATCGTGTCGGCTTGGCGACAGGCGGCGCGAATGTCCAGTTCGCCGTCAGCCCCGAAGATGGCGAAGTCTACGTCATCGAGATGAACCCGCGTGTCTCCCGTTCGTCGGCGCTGGCGAGTAAAGCCACCGGCTTCCCCATCGCCAAGATCGCCGCGCTGCTGGCGGTCGGTTTCTCGCTCGATGAAATCCCCAACGACATCACCCAAGTCACGCCTGCCAGTTTTGAACCCTCGCTGGATTATGTCGTCGTCAAAATCCCGCGCTGGAACTTCGAGAAATTCATGGTGTGGATAGAGTCCTCGGCCCGCAGATGAAAGCGGTTGGCGAGGTCATGGCGATTGGCCGCACCTTCCCCGAAGCGCTTGCAAAAAGGCATCCGCGCCCTCGACATTGGCATCACGGGCTTTGGCAGCAAGCTGGAGAACGCCGCCCCCGAAACGCTGCAATGTGCCGACCGCCCAGCGTCTTTTCCAGGTCGCATCCGCGCTTGTTTAATGGCATGTCGCTGGATGAAGTCTCGCCGTACTACCGGCTTTGATCCCTGGTTCGTCCGCCAGATGGCCGACATTATCACCATCCAGCACAAAATCCTCGGCATTGACCCAACACAAAATGTCTCAAATTGGTGAGTTGTCCGGTGATTCCCTCTCCTCTTTTATGGCCGAAGGAATCGCTATGGGACGGGGAAGGCGTCGGGGGAAGGGGTTACCCTCGCCCAACTGGATGCCGCCGACTTCCTCAAACTCAAGCGCTACGGTTTCAGTGATGCCCATATTGCCGAGCTGCTCGATACTGCCGGAAACCCAAGTCCGCGCCCATCGTAAATCGCTCGGCGTTGTCCCGTCTTATTATCGTGTCGATACCTGCGCGGCGGAATTCGAGGCGCACACGCCCTATCTCTATTCAGCACCTATGAGGAAGGCGACGAAACCGAGCCGACCACCGATAAACCGAAAGTGATCGTTCTCGGCGGTGGCCCCAACCGCATCGGGCAGGGCATCGAGTTTGACTACTGCTGTGTTCATGCCTGTTTCGCTCTCAAGGAAATGGGCTACGAAACCATCATGGTCAACTGCAACCCGGAAACCGTCAGCACCGACTACGACACGGCAGACCGTCTCTATTTTGAACCGCTCACCGCCGAGGATGTTCTCAACATCATCGACGCGGAACAGCCCGACGGTGTACTGGTGCAGTTTGGTGGGCAAACGCCGCTGAATATCGCCAAAGCATTGGACGATGCCGGAGCGCCCATCTGGGGCACGTCGGTAGATACCATCGACCTTGCCGAAGATCGCAAGCGATTTAACGCGCTCATGGCAGAACTGGAAATCGAGCAGCCGATGGGCGATACCGCCCTCACCCGCGAGGAAGCCCTCGATGTCGCCAACCGCATCGGCTATCCGGTCATCGTCCGCCCCAGTTATGTCCTCGGCGGACGGGGTATGTCCATTGTCTTTGACGACGACATGCTCCTGCAATGGTTGGACGATAACGTCGCAGTGGAATGGCCATCCGGTGCTGATTGACCGCTTCCTGGATGATGCCTTTGAGGTCGATGTCGATGCCCTGTGTGATGGCGAAAATGTCACCATCGGCGGCATCATGGAGCAGATCGAGGAGGCCGGTGTCCACAGCGGCGACTCGGCCTGTGTCCTGCCACCCTACAAGGTCAGCATGCTATCACATCGAAATCCTGCGTGAATATACCCAGCGCATCGGCATGGCGATGGGTGTGAAAGGGCTGTTTAATATCCAGTTCGCCATGCGTGATGAAATTGTCTATGTCTTGGAAGTCAACCCCCGCGCCAGCCGGACGGTCCCCTTCGTCAGCAAAGCCACAGGCTATCCGCTCGCCCGTTACGCCGCCCAGATCGCCGCCGGGAAAACCCTTGACAGACCTGAATTTCATGACCGAACCCCATGTCGACGGTTTTTTCGTCAAGGAAGTTGTCCTGCCCTTCCAGAAATTCCCCGGTGTGGATGCGCGCCTTGGCCCGGAAATGCGCTCGACAGGTGAGGTCATGGGGCACGCCTCCACCTTCGGTCATGCCTATGCCAAAGCCCAGATCGCCAGCAGTTCTGCCGCTGCCCGGTGATGGCAATGTCTTTATCAGCGTCAACGACTACGACAAAGGCGCGGTGGTCAAAATCGCCCGCGACCTGGATCAACTCGGCTTTAAGTTGCTGGCGACCGCCGGCACAGCAGCCGTATTGGAGGCCGTTGGGTTGCCCGTCACGCCCTTGAACAAAGTCAGCGATGGATCGCCCCATGTGGTCGATGCCATTCGCGCCGGGGAAGTCCGCCTTGATTATCAACACCCCGCGCGGGGGACAGGCGCATCAGGACGGTGCGCTCATTCGCGGCAGTTGCTCATCTCTACGGCGTCCCGATCATCACCACACTGACAGGCGCGATGGCGGCGGTGCAGGGCATTCGTTCTGTGCAACAAAAACCCCTCCGCGTCCGCAGCCTTCAGGCGCACCACACCCCGGCTTAACCCATTTACACCTTCGTAGGGACAGGGCTTGCCCTGTCCTTTTTCTCCGCGTCTTTGCTTTACCTTTTCTTTTCTGCTTTGTGCCCTTGTGTCTTTGTATTATGTTTTATCTTTTCTTTTTCTGGCAACTGGCCTCTGGAATCTCGAAACTCTCGATTTTCCCCCTCAAAATCGAAACAAATGTGTACACAAATGTTCACCCTTTATAAAAACATCTGTGCTATACTGATCTCGGTAGTGGTTGCAAAGTAAGTGAAAATCCCTTCACGAGTTTTTACTCCCCTTCCTCGCTTGCGGGGTCGGGGAATGGGGTAAGAGGCACAATGTTCCGCCATTGATTATTCGACCACCCTGACCTTCGGCATCGTAGGAACAAGGCTTGCCTTGCCCACTTGGGGCGTCGGAACATAGGGGTAGTATCTGAACAATCTGCACACACCAACTCTGTGCAGTTGCGGAATTTGCAGCATGTTGTGCGGGTTACGCGAGAAATTTCAAAATCATTGTGCGCGAAATTGAAGAAAATGACGAAACTTGCGAACCGTTTTCCGCCGCCGATCACACTGGGAACATTGGCAGCAGCAAACCCCTTCCGCTTTCGCCGTTGTTACGGACTAGACCCTACCGACAAATTCGAGAATCATTTTTCGATTCTCTTTATCGTTTTTATCTTCTGTTTTCTCTGTTTCGGGGTGTCGCCGATCTCAATATGGGTAGGGGCGACCTAGCAGGTCGCCCCGTGAATAATCTGACGAGGCGGAAATTCACGCCCCGGCTTCGGCTTCTACATCACTTTCCGCGATCACTTTACACGGGTTGGATAGTTCCCCCAGTCCGTCAATCGTGATGGTCACTGTATCGCCATCTTTCAGGTAGGTCGGTGGTTTCATCCCTTCGCCCACCCCCGGCGGGGTTCCCGTCAGGATTAAATCGCCCGGTTCGAGTGTGAACATTCGTGAGCAGTAGCTAATCAGGAAAGGAATATTGAAAATGAAGTCTTTGGTATTCCCATCCTGCCGCACCTTGTTATTCACTTTCGTTTTCACGTTCAGCTTGTGTGGATCAGCGATCTCTTCCCGTGTCACGATCCAGGGTCCAAGTGGACAAAACGTATCCAGGCTTTTCCCGCGTGTCCACTGGCTGTCGATCCGCAGTTGCAGGTCGCGGGCGCTCACATCATCCGCGATGGTATACCCGAACACATACTCCATCGCTGCGTCTTCGGTTACATTACGCGCCCGTTTCCCGATCACGACGGCCAGTTCGCCTTCCCAATCCACCTGTTTGGTGATCGACTCGCTCCAGGTGATGGTTTCCTGATGGGCGATCAAGGTCGAGGGGAACTTGGCGAAAATGATCGGATTGGTCGGTACGTCGCTGCCTGTCTCTTTCGCATGTTCGGCATAATTCCGCCCGATGGCGATGATCTTGCTGGGTCGCACTGGCACTTCAAACTTGACCGCATCCAGTGGCAGGTAATCATGCGCTCGGCTGGGTGTCATACCCCGGCGAATCATATACTGCATACTGTCAGCAGTCGTCGTCGTATAAATTCGATCTCCTTCAATCACACCGATGC
Source organism: uncultured Chloroflexia bacterium (assembly GCA_963752305.1). Lineage (GTDB taxonomy): Bacteria > Chloroflexota > Anaerolineae > Aggregatilineales > Phototrophicaceae > CFX2. The sequence goes on along the minus strand of CAVVXQ010000009.1, from coordinate 2,316,824 downwards.
GAGTGCGGCTTTGATAGCTATAGGTCACAAACTTCATAATGATTTACCTCAATGTTTATCTAGGATGGAGGGCAACAAGCACACCGTCTGTCAAGGTGTCCAGCCAATAGCGCTTTGTAGGGGCGCACTTGTGTGTGCGCCCTCCCATCGTTCTTATCGTTTTTCCAGATGCTCGGCGGCCAGTTGTCCCCAGACAGATACTGGGTCATCTGTCCACAGCCTGAAGTAATTCGGGCGGGCATTTGCTCGATCTCCCAGTAGGTCGTAGGCCAGTGCTTGTAGGAACTTGCCTGATGAAGCTAGGCTAGCCCCTGGGTTATCGCGCAGGGCATTGTCCAGAATATTCAGTGCCTCGGCAGGGTCGCCATTGACCAGTAGAGCATTATACGCCGTTTCGGGTGGAAAAATCACGGGTGGAGGTGGCATAACTATCGCATATCCTGGCAGCGGGTCGATGATTTCTGCCGTGTAGGTGTCTCGTGCCAGTGGTGCGAACGCCCACCAGTGATCGCCTGCCAGGTTGAAGTGTACAGCTTGGCGATTCAGTTTACCAATTTGGGTGATGGTCACTTGATCGAGTACGGTGATACCCAGTTGTGCCAGTTGGGTGCTGATCGGCTCATCCCGGCTGAGAGGGTCTTCTGCAAACACGCGCGTCAGCACTTGGTCAACATCGCAAGCGCCATAAGTGCTGGCCTCCTGTAATGCCGCACACAGTTGTATCGGTGTCACGTTCGATTGGCTCGCTGCGTCCAGAAAGGCATTGGTTTGTGTTTCGAGCCAACTGCCCGGTTCGGCGCTGGCTTGCAGGCCGCGTACCTGATCGAGTGCCTCGGCGATGTCCCCGTTCAACACCCGCAGCATCGCCAGTACCATCGACGCCCGTTGCGTAGCGGTTTCGTCCCCCGCTTCCGCCAGTGGCACAATGGACTCAATCGTATTCATCGCCTCGTCGAGGGGTTGCTCAAATAAGGGTTCTGACCCGTACAGCAGGCACGCGATTCGGTTCTGAAAAGTGAAATCGTCCGGTGAGGTCGGAGGTCGGAAGAAATTAAAACTCCATGTCCAATGCATATCCCGTTCGCCCAGGCATCCCCACGCGGGCAACTCCACCCGATATTCCTGAACGGTCAGGCTGTTCCCATGAATGGGGAATTCAGCGATTTGCCCGAACATCAGGTGTGCCCCCGGCTGAATCAGGTTGATGATGGCTCCGTTCCGCCACCCGTAAATCAGCATCTCTTGGTTGACCGAACCGCTGTTGACCGACAGTACAACTTCATCCAGTCCATCCTGGTTGACATCGCTCAGTCGTTCCAGGTTGATGCTTTGAATGGTGTAGAGTGGGGCTGCTGGCAAGCTCGGTGAGGCATCATGGATGCTGTAAACGCCATTCCCATCCACTTGAGCAATGATGAAATCCTCGTAGCGCAGGTCGCCGGGGTCGCTGACCAGCGCCGGATAACGGGTTCGGATGATGGCATCCGGTCTGTCGTCGCCATCTAAATTCGCGGTCATAATGGTGATGTTGAAACCGTTGTAATCGAATGAAGACATTTCATCCAGCGAGGGCTGCATGTCGTTGAGTACATCCGCGATGAAAGGCCGAACGACGGGGCGCATATCCACGCTTCCACGCGGCGCAGCCAGCATCGTCTCCAACAGTTGCATTCGGCTATCGGCATTATGAGGTGCGCCCGGAAACCGTCGGGCGAGTTCATTCTGCAACAACCGGATTGCCATTGCCCGTTCTGTATCCCCCGCTTGGAGTTCCTGTACTTCAGCCATAATGACGCTGACCAGCGCCGGTTCATCCCACTGGCGAAGGGCATAACGTTCATAGGCAGCATCCGGCAGGAAAGCCGCTCGGTCAGGTTGTGGGGTGTTAGTGGCGAAATTAGCAAGCGTGGGCTGCGGTGTATTGGTGGCGAAGTCCGATTGGGCAGTAACAGGTTGTGCCAGGAGGAATACGAAGCAGGCGCACAACAAGACTCCCGCAGCAAGGATGAAGCCGGTCATCATCGGGTGACGAGTGGGCATGGGTCAATCCCTTCCAGATTGGCTAAATGGTGCGCTCCACAGAGTTTGCCACAAAACAGCCAACTGTCAAACATGCCTGAGGACTTCAGGGCTGTTTCGTGAGCAGTCACTTTGCTATATACTGGTAAATAGAATGCTGTGTTTGTTCGGTGATCGAGAGCGAGGTTATGACCACCAGAGACCCCTTCCGTGATGCCAGAGAGGACATGGTAGATCGGCAGTTACTTACGCGAGACATCCACGATGAACGTGTGTTAGAGGCCATGCGTGCTGTACCCCGACATTTGTTTGTCGCGGCGGAAGTTCGCCATCTGGCCTACCGGGATTGTCCCTTACCGATTGGTAACGATCAAACCATCTCGCAGCCCTATATCGTCGCCCTGATGACCCAGATGCTGCACTTGCGTGGTCACGAGCGCGTATTGGAGGTCGGCACAGGTTCAGGTTATCAGACGGCCATTTTGTGTAGGCTGGCAGGTCAGGTTTACAGTCTGGAACGCCATCCGCGCCTCGCTGGACGTGCCGCCCAGGTGCTTGCTCAAATGGGTTGTGACAATGTGGAAATCCATGTGGGTGATGGTAGCCAGGGTTTGCCGGATATGGCTCCCTTCGATGCCATCATTGTGACCGCTGCTGCGCCTGCGCTCCCTGGCCCTTTGCGTTCCCAACTTAAGGAAAATGGGGGAAGAATGGTGCTGCCGGTAGGAAACAGTAAACAGCAGTATCTGGAATGTATTACCCGTTCTGGCAGTCGGTGGGAAATCGAACAGACCCTGCCCGTAAACTTTGTTCTCCTGATAGGCCGTTACGGATTTAGAGAATTAAAAGACCCCCAGGACGACGATTTCGCGGGGGTCTGACAATCAGTTTAAGTGAGTCTTCAGATTAGGCGTTGTTAGAACTCGCCTCGTGTGCCAGATAATCCTGGATGAAGTCCCCTTGATCGGTAGCAATCAACACACCGCTCAGTTTGTTAATCACCAATTCCCCAAAATGATCTAGGAGTCGGTTCACCTGTTCCCGTACAATCAACATAACGTCATTCCACGACACTTCAGACGGCAGTTGAGGCTCACGTACACTCCGGGTACTTTCGAGATACGATAGTAAAGGCTCAACGTTTGGGAAGACCAATGTGCCCGGTAGGTCGTGGCGCACTACGGCGTAGAAGTGACGCGAAAGCTGGCGTGTGCCGGTTTCCAGGGTGAACAGGTCAGAATGCGGCATGGGAACCTGAATATTCGTTGTTCCCGGAGGAACAAGCAGGGTTACTGCTCGTCGGATCAACACTTGCAGTTCTGGCATGTTATGGACGCTGTTGGTGGTTGCCATGAAGAGTCCATCTGGTTTTAATACCCTGCGGAATTCCATAATGGCTGCTTCTGTATCTGCGACATGGAACAGCATGTGGTTTGCCATCACCACATCAAATGAACTGTCTTCATAAGGAAGTTTCTGAGCATCGGCAACCACAACGTCTGCCCTGTTTGGGTGATTGACCAACATCCCCGGATGTAAGTCCAGCGCATAGTAGCTGGCGTCAGGTAGTAAATATTTGATCGGTTCGTACCAACGACCCGGCCCGCATCCTACGTCGAGAATCATCTCGTCGCCTCGCCATTCAACACAATCGAGTGCCCACTTTACAAAATTCGTCGGTGGGTTACTGTAATGGTCGTGTGTGTCCTGGCGAATACGCAGCGCTTCGTCGTTGGCGTACATCTGGCGAACAGCAGTTGGATCATTGGCTAGAAGCATAAGAATTCGCTTTTGTATATACAGACAGCCCACTACTACTATATGCGGGTTGCCTGTTGATGCAAAATTCAGTTCGATATAATCATAACATCATACTGCCGAAATTAGGAAATGACATAAGAGGTAGACCTTGACCGTTCTTCCATCCGACATCCTGTTAGCACGTCGCCGCCTGTCCGGTTATTTGGCTCCAACGCCCCTTGAGGCCGCACCCGCTCTGGGGGAGTCGATATGGCTCAAACTGGAAAATGCCAATCGTACCCACTCGTTTAAGTCACGGGGTGCTTTGAACGCTATGCTGGCGCTCACTCCGTCCGAGCGCGAGAAGGGTATTGTCACCGCTTCGTCCGGTAATCATGCTCAAGGGGTAGCTTTTGCCGCCCATCTCTTGGGTGTTCGCGCCAAAATTCTGATGCCCGCCCACACGCCCCGCCGTAAAGTGGAGGGTGTCCGCCGCTATGGTGCGGAGGCCGTGTTGTTTGGTTCTAACTATGACGAAACTGAAGCCGAAGGGCGTCGGCTCGAACGCGCCGAGGGTATGACCTTTATCTCGCCCTACAATGACGCGATGGTCGTGGCTGGTGCTGGAACGGTTGGCTTGGAGATATTAGACGATCTGCCGTCTGTGGGTCGGGTAGTTGTCCCCGCCAGTGGTTGCGGTCTGATTTCGGGGATCGGTATCGCTCTGAAGTCGCACCTTCCCTCGATTGAGGTCATCGCTGTCAACACCATTTCTGCGCCTGCGCTTTACAACTTCTTCAATGGCACACACTATCCCCAGATATGGGATACGTTGGCCGAGGCGCTGTCTGGGGAAATCGAATCCGGTTCGATTACGCTTGAACTGTCGAAGCAGGTAGTTGATCGGGTGGTGTTGGTCTCCGAAGGAGCGGTTGCCGAAGCCATGCGCTGGATGGCATTTCAGGCCGGGTGGATTGTTGAAGGAGGCGGCGCAGTCGGTGTTGCTGCGCTTCTTTCAGGTGAAGTTCTGGCAGATGATACGCCGACTGTTATTGTGGTCTCCGGTGGTAATGTCGATGAGGAAACCATGCTGAAGGTCTTTAATGGCGGTTAATCGTAATCACATTGTCGTTTCGCTTGCGCCCTTTGTTTTTATCATTAACACCCAACACGGCTTCCAGAACCATGCTGATGATGCCCATGACGATTCCACCTATGATAGCCCAACCGATTCCGTCAATCTGTAAACGAGATGGTACAAAGCTGGCCGTGACCAGCAGTAAAATGCCGTTAATGACCAGCACAAACAGCCCCAGAGTGAGGAGGACTGCCGGACAGGTTAGCAGTATGAGTAACGGCTTGAGCAGGGCGTTGACGATACCAAAAACCAGTCCGATGATGAGCAGTGTGCCCAGGTCGTTATTGGCTACCGTTATCCCCGGAAGCAGTTGTGCCGTGATGGCGATGCCGATAGCGTTGATAATCACCCGCAGAAAAAAACGCCCCATAGATGTGCCTCCCCCATAACCGATTGGGCGCAGTCAAGTACTGCGCCCCGATTCTGACATATTAAGGTTGGTTACTGCGTCGTTGCCGTCCCCGTATCAGGAACAGGATCACAATCAGTAGAACGATGGCCGCCACCACAATAATAATCGGCAGAAGCGCACTATTTTGTTCCGAGGCCGCCTGTGTTTCGGTTGTTAGGGTCACTGAGGTGGCTGTCGGGCCGGATGCAGTTCCCGGCGTACCTTCTTCTCCTGTGGGTGTGGCGGCTACCTGAGCGACTTCCGTAGACCCTTCGGTTGGGTTGGCCTCGGTGACTTCACTGGTAACCTGAGCATCGAGGGTTGCTTGTGCATTCCGGGTGGCTTCGGCATCTAGTGCCGACTGTGCCGCTAACGTCGCCTGGGCATTTAGGGTGGATTGCGCATTCATTGTTCCCACCCCGGTTGCCGTTCCCAGAACACTCGCTGTCGAGGTGGCATCAATGGCTGCCTGTGCATCCTGTGTTCCCCGTGCATCGGACACCGAAGCGGACTGCGCGGTCATCATATCGTTAAGTTGCGCCTGTGCCGTCAAGGTAGCCAGAACGCCTGCCGTTTCGGTCACGTTGGGCGTTGCGGTGAAGGTGGCACTTGGCGTTGCTGTTGCTGCCGGAGTGTTGGTCGGTGCAAGGGCTGTCACGGTCTGCGATGGTCCTTCAGACACAACAAATGCCGTGTCTGCCGTTGCGCTTTCCCCACCTGCATTAGTTGCTTCAGCCGACAAGATGTGTGCCCCCGGTGACAGAGTCGATACATCCAGTTCAATCGAGAAGGGTGCTTCGGTTTGAGAATCAACTTCTGTGCCGTCAATTTGATACGTTACGCCCGTCACGGCTGTCTGACTGGCGACATCCACTGTTACGGTGCGATTTTCTTCCAGCGTTTCACCTGCCTCGATCCCGGAGAAGGTGATTTGTGGCGGTAGTGCCGGGATGGTCAGGCTGTAGGTTTCTGTAGTCGATTGACCGTTGTCGCTGCTAACCGTGATGGACAGTTCCACAGTGCCCGGTTGGAGTGATGCGGGATTGATGCTAAATGAAGCCGAATCGCCTGCCTCATTCGCCAATGCCTCTCCATCCAGTGTGACCATGATGCTGGTGACAGGTGTTTGACCTTGTGTAGCCACCGTGACATCCGTTGCGCTGTCGAGGGTTTGTCCATCCTCAATGCCATTTACTGTGACGGCTGGAGGCAGAGACGCGACTGTGAATGTTTGGCTCACGCTGGTGGTTACGCCACCTTCATTGGTGACTTCAACATCCAGGGTGTGTTCGCCGGGAGTGAGGCTAAAGGGATCAATTGTAAAATTGTACGGGGCATCAGTGACCGTTATGCCTTCACCGCCGTCGATACTGTAGGTCGCGCTTACGGCGGGTGTTTGACCGCTCACATCCAACGTAATGGTCTGCGGTTCGCTGATTTCACTGTCGAGCAAGCCAGAAATAGTAACTTGAGAGGGCAGCGCGGCGACCTCAAATGTACCGGATGCGGTGCCAACATCACCATCCACATCTGTCGCCGAGAAAGCGAGTTCGTGTGATCCCGGCGTGAGGGTGGCCGGGTCAATCGTCAGGGTAAAGGGTGCTTCGGTTAGCGTTCCTGCGCTCACGCCATCAACCGTAAACTCGGCGGAACTAATGGCATCATCGGCAGCGACTTCGGCTGTAATGTCGGTGGGTTCACTGATCGGCTCACCTGGCAATTCGGGTAACGACGCAATCGGCACAGGGATCGGTGCACGCAGGTCAGTTGATGCTTCCGCCGTACCAGCATCGTTCGTCACCTGTAGATTCAGCGTATACGTTTGACCATCACTTGGCAGATTTACGTTCAGGGTGATGATGTACTGGCTGCGAAGTTTAGCCGCCAGGTTGTTGTAAATATCAAGCAGTTCGTCAGGGGTGGGCGACTCATAGAATCCAGCCAGCGTACCATTGGAAAGTTGCTGGAGGTATGTGCGATCAAAGCCATAGCCCAGCCCAATCGTATACACGGGTACACCGCTGCGAAGCGCCTGATTCAAGGCTTCTTCACGGGCTGCGTGGCTGAGTCCGCCGTATTCTGCGCCATCGCTTAATAGGATGACCGCCCGCCGTGTCGAACCGGAATTGGCCGCCGTTTGCACCGCCAGCAGTGCGCCATCATACAGGGTTGTCTTTCCACCGTAGGTCAGGTTGTTGATGGCGTTCAGCAGTGTGTTCTTGTCGCTGGTGAAATCCTGTACGAGTTCGGTCACTACTATTGAACGAGACGATAGCGACAGGGTCATTTGGCCCGACCTGGTTAATGAAGCTGATTGCAGCTTCTTTAGCCCGTTCAAACGGTGTATCGGCCATGCTGCTGCTGGTATCAATTGCCAGAACAATCGAGATCGGCAGATCATTATCTGAAATGTTTTCCACGCTGACAATATTGGCCTTGTCAACCAATTCGCCTGTAATGGCAAAGTTATCCTGGGTCAAGCCGAAGACAGGCTGCCCCAGACGATCATAAACATTTGCCGTTACAGTGACAGTTGGAAATTCTGAGGCATTCACGCCAGTGAGTTCCAGGCTGAGGGGTTGCGAATCCTGCGCGGCGAAAAGAGCAACCGGCACGATCAGAAAAGCCAGCAGTAATAATGAGAGTACCCGTTTCAAAATAATCCCCCAGTTTTAGTTGCGGAACAAATGTCGCTTATTAGGTAACACTTGTCATGTAGGAAAGAAACTGTAATTCATACACGTACATGACGTGAGATTATCTTATCCGAAAATCCCATTCGTGCAACTTATCACAGTATGTCCTAAGAGGAAGACTATTCGGGGTGATACCCCAGATTGAGGAGGGTTTTACGCGCGGCTTCACCGACAGTTAAGTCGGCCTCGAAACGCCGCGCCGGATCGTTGGATAACGGTATCAACAGCGGAATGGCGCGAGGGTCGCCGAGTTGCTGCATGGCGAGGATGGCGCTGCGTCGGACTGCAACATCCGTCGATGCAAGTGCATCGGCAATGATCGAAAAATAATCATGTCCCAACATGCTCAGTGCATAGGCCGCCCACACCATCAATTGCGGATTGGTGGTTTTCAGCAGCGGTTTGAGATACGGAATCGCCGACTGGTCCCCAATCGCTCCCAGAGCATTGGCGGCTGCACCTCGCACGCCAGGGTGCTCATCTTGCAAGGCATCAATCAGCGGTTCAATAGCCCGCGTGTCCCCCACCTGACCGAGCAGATAGGCCACGAACTGGCGAAGTTGCACATCTGGGCTTTGGAGCAGGCTAATGGCTCCTTCCACATCGGGTACGTCTTTGGAATTCGATGAGTTATTCATGGCTTGGCGGGTCATCGAAACGGCTGCGGTTAAGGAGAGTATTGATTTCGGCCATTTGCTTCTCTTGGTCAAGCAGGCTGTCCTGGATGAGAATTGCATCTATGCCAAGTTGTATAGCGTGTAACACCTCGTCGGCAGTTCCCATAGTGTCAGTTACCATCACGCGGATTCCCGGTGGAATAAGTTGGCGCAGTTGGTCAATCTGTCCGTCAACCAACTCACCTGTCCAGGGGTTACGGTTGGTGATGCCAATGACATAGGGGCTAAGGCTCAAAGCATATTCGATTTGATCGGGGGTATAGACCTCAACAATAGCCGTCATCCGATTACGTTGAGTGGAAGAAACCAGTGCGCGTAAGGCCGGTGGTTCCAGGATAGCAGAAGATAGAACCAGTGCAGAAGCACCTGCCGCCCGTGCCTCCACAATTTGATACTCGTCAAGAATGTAATTCTGGCTAATCACCGGCACACCAATCGCCCGCGAGATGAGTACCAGATCATCCAGACCACCCTCATATAGGGCTTCATCGGTGAAAAGGGTAACAGCGTCGCAACCGTATTTAACAAACCGGAGCGCTGTTGTCACCGGGTCATAATTTTCTCTGGGTGCATGAGATCGTGCCGGACTATATTTAACCTGCCCAATCATCAGGGTAGGCACATCCTGGCTCACAGTGGCTAAGATGGGCTGTGGGCGCTTTTGCATACTTGCCAGCGCCCGCACAGCCTCAATGGGCGTTCTGGACTTTCGTTCTTGTAGTGCTTGCCGCTTGGCAGCAATCACAACATCGGCCTGAGGGATGAGGTCTGGATTCGTCATAACAATGTTTCTGAAGAGTTCTCTCGGTTGATGACCGGAAACGGTTCCCGATGGTAAATATCCTGTAACATTTCTATTCTAAATGCTTTTCCGGTTTTTGTGTGGGTGCAATATAAAGAAATATGATTTTGTGCCCGGTTTACAAAGCGATGGTTGGTGTTATGATAAGGTATTCTTGTCACTGTTGTTATAACCCAAACAGAAGGATTGTCCAATGGAACTGTCCCACGAAGAGGTTCGACGGATTGCTGAACTCGCTAAACTTGATTTGACTGATGATGAAGTTGCTTTGTATGCTGGGCAGCTTTCACCTATTTTGCAATACTTTCAACGCTTGCAGGAAATCGATACCTCGCATATTCCACTCACAGCCTCTGTTTTGCCCTTAAAGAATGTATTCCGCGCGGATGCCGCATCGCCATCAATTTCCCCGGCACAGGCCATTGCCAACGCGCCGGATGCGATGGATAACCAATTTCGTGTGAGTGCTATTTTGGGTGATGAATAACAGTGATTTGCCGATGTGACGAAATTTCTAGTAGGTAAAGGGTTATGCCAACAAACATACGATTACTCGTCATTGAAGACGATTATGATGTTGCCGAAATGCTCCTGATGTATTTCACCGCGCAGCAGTACGAAGTATATCATGCCGATACCGGCAGCGTGGGTGTCGAAATGGCGCGGACGAAGTATCCACAGCTTATTCTTTTGGATGTAATGATGCCCGATATTGATGGTTACGAAACCTGCCATCGCATCCGCCAGAATACGCTGACCAAGTACATCCCGGTAATCTTTTTGACACAGAAGGATGAACGGGCGAACAAAGTGAAGGGGCTGGAACTTGGCGCGGATGATTACATCACCAAGCCATTTGACCTCGATGAACTTCGACTTCGGGTACAGGGTGCAATCCGGCGGGCAACCCGCGAGAACCTGCACGAATCCCGTACAGGACTTCCAACCGGCCCATTGGTAACTGAAGAACTTGAACGCCGCCAGTACCAGGAAACCACCCATACCGATATGCGCCTGGGCATCGAAGGGTATAAGACCTATTGCGATGTATATGGTTTCCTCGCTGGTAACGAAGTCATCTCATTCGCTGGAAAATCCATCCAGCAGGCGGTCAGCGAGTTGGGAACTCAGGACGATTTCGTCGGCATTATTGACGACAATTTTGTGGTGTTAACCAACGCTGCCGAACCGGATAAAATCAGGTCAGTGGTTCGGGAGCGTTTTAGCGCGGGCATTAAGGCGTTTTATTCATTTACCGATGCTGAACGCGGTGGTCTGATGTTAAATGCGGGTACAAATGAAGAACAGGTTGTGCCCCTGATGGAGTTAGTCACGCTTCAGGCTGCCGTGTAAGTCGTCAACCTTCTAGCAGTAGGTTTGTAGAGAGCGCCTTCCGAGGCGCTTTTTGTTTGCTTCCTCGGCGCAATTCATAGTATGGTAGAGGGAACACATCAGGACAAATAACATGGCGATACCACAAAAACCCAGGTTGCTCTATCAGGTTTCGATTTGGCGCAGCCATTTCTTCCGGCGATTTATCTGGTCGCTGCTGGGTACGGTTGCCTCGGTGGGGGCATTGGTCGCCCTGGATGCGGCGGCTGGCCGGAACATTACCGATAGAACACTGCTACAGGTAGGGGGTGTTGTCAGCGTAATTGTACTCATTTTGTTTGGTCTGCGGACGCTGTGGAACTTTTGGCGTACCCTTCGTTGGGGTACGGTTACGTGGCGGGTGTTCACCCAGGGTCTTGTGTGGACGACCCCGAAGGCTGATAACAAATATGGTTGGTCGCAGTTGGAATCCTATCGTGAAGGTGGACGAGGGCTGTATCTGGGAAAACGGCCTATTTTCCAATGGGGTTCGCATCGCCTGAAAATGGAAGATGGTCGAGTGTTTCGGATTGACGGGAAGTATGGTGATTTGCGCCAGATTGGTACGATCTTACGGCGCTATGCTGCTCATGTTACCGGCATCAAGATGGGGCGGCGGCTTCGGGCTGAACAGCCGGTGAAACTTAACCGCAGCTTGACCGTTTGGCCGGGGGGTATTTCAGTCGGTAAGCGGGAAATCCCCTGGTCGCAGGCCGAAGTGCGCTTAAAAAATGGGCGGTTGGCGATCTTGCAGAAGGCCGACAGTGGTAAGTTCCGTACCGTCAAAGGATATAGTGCTCGCCGGGTAGACAATGTTGGTGGGCTCATCGAACTGGCCTCATCCACAATCCGCAATCACCAGCGAGAGCGTTTTGAAAAGAAGTAGGGTGGATGCTATGAGAAAAGAACCCGTACTCAGCCGTCACCGCCTACCGCAAAATTATCGCATCAGCCTGGCGGTTCTTTGGATAACCCCCATTGGGTTACTGTTTGCAACAATCTTACTCAGTCGGGGGTTTACACTCGCCCTGTTTGACCCACGTTTGCTAATCCCACTTGCCCTAATGTCAATTCCGGCTCTATATGTGTGGCGCGAAGGGATTGATGTACTGCCCAGTGGCATCATCGCTCGTGTTTTTTGGCCCCGATATTACCCGTATCAATCGCTTGATAACTGGTACTTCGATCAGCGTGCCGACAGACGAACCTTGACAGTATGGGATTTTACCAACCGCAAGGTGTTAGAATGTCGCGCCGGACATCTAACCGATTTGCCAGCGCTGCTAACTGCCCTTAAGGTCAATTTGCGCTATCGAAATTGGCCGATTTGATGTCTCGAATCCCACATCAGGGTACAATCATTTAGGCGATACTGCCCGAATACTGTCTTGAGGATTTCTGGATGAGCGAACGTGAGCAGCTTGAACAGGCTATAGCTGCCCAGGAGGCGTTGCGCAGCACATTAGGCGATGAAACAGTCGATGCTGTTGTTGCTGTCTTGCGCGAAAAGTTAGCCGCGCTGAGTGTTCAATCAACATCCGATCAGCGCAAACTTGTCACCATCCTTTTTGCCGACACCGTTTCTTCGACAGCCATGTCACAGCACCTCGATCCTGAGGATGTGCTGGAAATCATGGATGGCGCTCTCAAGTCCTATACCGAAGTGGTTAATCAGATGGGTGGCACAGTTGCCCGATTAATGGGTGATGGGCTGTTGGCGTTTTTTGGCGCGCCAGTGAGCCGCGAAGACGATGCCGTACGTGCTGTGCGCTGCGGATTGGGGATTGTCCGCGCTGCGCACGCCTATGCGCGCGAGGTTGAAACCCGTTGGGGAGTGAGTGATTTTGATGTCCGGGTGGGCATCAATACCGGCTTGGTCGCGCTCGGTGAAGTCGGTGGCGCGGCTGGTTCGGAATATACCGCCATGGGGGACGCCATTAACCTGGCAAGCCGCCTGGAGAGCAATGCGCCTGTTGGCAGCTTACTCATTTCTCATGATACCTACATCCATATACGCGGTGTCTTTGAGATGCGCACCCTTGCGCCGATTATGGTCAAAGGCAAGGATGAGCCTGTCCAGGTTTATGTGGTCGAGCGCGAAAAACCCCGTACCTTTCGTGTCACCACGCGCGGCGTAGAAGGAATCGTCACTCGCATGGTTGGGCGCGAGTCCGAAATGCAGCAGTTGCAGGAAGTCATGACTTGGGCAATTGAGGAGAACGATACCCAGGTTGTCACCATCGTCGGTGAACCGGGAGTCGGTAAATCACGCTTACTGCGCGAGTTTGATGATTGGATTGACGAACTACCCATTAGTGTTTTGCATTTCACCGGGCGCGCCACAGTTGAAATGATGAATCTGCCCTACTCCCTGATTCGTAACTTATTCGCCTTCCGTTTTGAAATCCATGATAGTGATAGTGCGGCGGTTGTTCGCCAGAAGATGGAACGCGGTGTCATGGGATTCATGGGGACGGATAGTCTGCCACAGGCACATTACATCGGACACCTCATCGGCTTCGACTTTTCCAATAGCCCTCATTTGCAGGGCGACGATCCACAGCATATCGCTCAGTTAGGACAGTTTTACATCACTGAATTTTTCGGGATAGCTGCTGCCGATACGCCAACAGTCATGTTGTTGGATGACATACACTGGGCAGATGATAAATCGCTCGATTTAGTGAATCATATCGTGCGATCTCGACGGCAGTTAAAATTACTGGTGTTGTGCCTTGCACGCCCCACGCTCTTTGAGCGGCGTCCTCCGCTTTGGACAGACCGCCACGAATTTCATACGACCATAGAACTTCGCCCGCTCACCAAATTGGACAGCCTTCAACTGGTTGAGCAGATTTTGAGTAATGTTGAAGACATGCCCAACAACCTGCGCGACCTGATCGTTGATAGCGCCGAGGGCAATCCGTTTTACGTCGAAGAACTGATTAAGATGTTGATCGACGATGGTGTCATCGTCAAAGGCGCAAATCGCTGGTGGATTGAGGATGAGCGCTTGACCAATCTGCGTATTCCGCCAACTCTCACTGGGGTTCTTCAGGCGCGTCTGGACGCCCTGCCTCCAACTGAGCGAACGCTCTTGCAGCGCGCATCGGTAGTCGGGCGCATATTTTGGGATCAAGCCATTACCCACATGCACGCCGAAGATGATTTGATCGTGGAGGACCTCCATGCGGAACTGGAGACTCTGGGTCGCCGCGAGTTGATTCGAGGGCGTGAACAGACCGCATTTTCTGGCACAGAAGAATATATATTTAAACATGCCATTCTGCGCGATGTGACCTATGAAAGCGTGCTGCGGCGGCTGAGGCGGGTCTATCATGCTCAGGTTGCCGATTGGCTGGTTGAACGCGCTGGAGATCGTATCAACGAATATGCGGGCTTAATCGCCGACCATTATGAACATGCGGGACAAGCTGAGAAAGCCTTAACCTACTTACAGCGCGCTGGCGAACAGGCATTGAACATCAGTGCCTACCGTGATGCTATTGCGCGCCTGGAACGTGCCCTGTTCATGCTCGAAGAAGTGCATCTGGATGACCATATTGCCCAGGAAGCCCATATCAATCTGTTGTTGGGGCAGGCCTATCGCGGCCTGAGTGCTTATCCAAAAGCGAAGGAATTGTACGAGCAAAGTCTGGTGCTGTTCGAAAAAGCAGGTGACAAAGCGGGTATCGTCAAAGCCCTCTACGACCTGGGATGGTTGGTTGGACTGATTTTACGACGGCACGACGACGCACTTCCACATTTTCAGGAATCGCTGTCGATTGCCAGGGAAATTGGTGATGCGCGTGGTATTTCCTGGGCGCTGAACGGCCTGGGTGCGATGGCGCACTGGCAGGGGAAACATGCGGAGGCCATTCGATATTATGAAGAGAGCTTGGCTATCGCCAGAGAAATCGAAGATTTGCCGCGTATCGCTGGTGCGCTCAATAATATTGGCTTGATTGAAGGGGAGTTAGGCCATTACGATCAGGCTCGGATATATTTAGAAGAAAGCCTGGATATTTCGCGCAAAATTGGCAGACGCGCCGGGATTACCAGCGCCTATACCAACCTGGGAGGGCTTTCCCGTGCCGAAGGCAATCATGAAGATGCCTGGAATTATTTCGTAGACGCCCTGCGAATTCAAAAGGAGATTGGGGATCGAGCGGGCATCGCCGCCAGCCTGTATGGGCTTGGGAGTTTGGCGCGCATGAAGGGTGATTATCAGGAAGCCCGGCAGCATTTTGGTGAAGCCCTTGCGATTTTCAAGGAGATTTATTATCCGATGGGCATTGGCTCGTGTCTGGAAGATTTGTCACTGGTCGCCCGACTTCAGGGAAACTATGCTGAAGCAACCGACTATCTGCAACAATCACTCGAAATCGCCCGTGAAGTGGGTGATATGAACGAAACCGCCAATGCGCTCCTTAACCTGGGTGCAGTTGAATCTGTTCAGGGGCATTTCGCGGTAGCTCAGGAATTCCTCGAAGAGAGCCTGAAAATAAATACGGAAGTGGGTAATCGCACCGGGTTGGCACGAACACAATTGTATTTGGGTCAGACTGCTTTGGGAGAGGGACGCCTCAAGGATGCCCATGAGTCATTTTCAGAAGCATTGGCGATTTACCGGGAATTTGATAATCGTACCGGCATTGTGACCACAGTCGGCGGATTAGGAGAAGTGGCGGCTGCACAGGGAGAATATGATGATGCACGCCAGCTTTTTCACGAAGGCTTTTCTATGGCCTCTGCTCTCCACGACACCCCGCTGACTCTGTGGGCGCTGGCCGGGATTGCTGGCTTGTTAGCCAAAGAGGGTGAAAAAGAACGCAGTGTGGAACTGCTTGGGTTGGTACTTGACCACTATGCTACCCCACAGGAAGCCCGCGATAAAGCAGCGGTGGTTCTTCATGAACTGAATGCTGATCTGTCCGACCCGACATTGGCTGAAGCCCTGGAACGAGGTAAGGGTATGGCGCTCGATGCACTGGAAGCGGCTCGTCGGCGGACGGGCATGGACGAAAATCAGCGCTGGTTAACATAAGAGGGGCAAGCATGTCACCTCGCCCCTCACTTTGGCGAGATTAGGATGGGCTAGCGGATGTCCCGATAGAGAATATCCGACAGGAAGGGCTCGAACAGCCGCAGTCCCATATTCTGCGATAACACGAAATCGATGTTATCGACCACATCGGTTGCGCTCGACGGAACAGTGATTTCCACAGTAGCCACAAATGCCCCGCGCTGCCAGTAAGTCAGTGCATAGACAGCCGGTTGGTCACAGGCTGTTACGTCCTGCTTAAAATAGGGTTCTGACAGGTTCTCGGATACCTGGGGATCACCGAAACCCTTATCCCACGCCAGTTGCTCGAACACGCCATCATCCAATGCGCCCGCCGCATCCTCGGCTGAAGTGAATTTATCCAATGTGTAACTTGCGGACATAAATGGAACGGTGTTCATATCACAGGCTTTGTTATTCAGGATGCCGTGTAGTTGGTATTCGTAGTTCCGTGACTGAAGAAGATCACCAATTGTTTGCCGGTTTGGTTCGGAGATGCCATTAATAACATCATTCGCGGCTGTTGTCGTGGAGGTGTATTCCAGGACATCGGCAATATCGGATGTGATAACCGTACTCACTTGATCGAGCGCGGTTTTTGCCTCATCTTGTGTAACAGGAACACTGTCCGGGAGCGCTACAGTGGATGGGTCGGTAATGATAACTACTGTTTGGAGGGTCGTGCCAGGTTCGGTTGCGGTTGCCGGATCGCGGAGCTGAATATTTTCGACATTGGCTTGCCCCGACAGCACTTTGCCGAAAATGGTGTGCATCTGGTTCAAATGGGGTGTTGGCACAGTGGTGATGAAAAACTGGCTGCCATTGGTGTTTGGCCCCGCGTTTGCCATTGCCAGCAGGCCGGGACGGTCAAAAGTGAGCGAGGACACGAATTCGTCCCCGAAGGCATATCCTGGGCCGCCTGTTCCAGTCGCAGTTGGGTCGCCGCCCTGTGCCATAAAGTCTTCAATGACCCGGTGGAAAGTAGTGTTGTTGTAGTAACCATTTTCGGCCAAAAATACGAAATTGTTGACCGTATTGGGTGTTTGTGTTTCTAACAGATCAACATAGATTGCTCCGACATCGGTACAGAAGATAGCACGGTAATCGGTGTCCGGGCTGCAAGACTTGTTCGGGCTGTGTGTACTGCCGGGTGGCCGGATCATTGGCCGGGACAGCCGCCGCGCAAATTTCGTCGGGCGTCTTTGCGTCCTGGGCAACCGTCACCGAGACAAGCAGCATTGCCGCCGCTACGCAGGCAAGGCCAGTATGCAATTTTCTCATGGAAAAGAGAACTCCTTGTGTGATGTGCAACCTTGCTATTGTAGCGGTTTTTTGTGAGCGGGGAATAAGAATATGGTTGGGGTCTTGCAACAGGAAGGTGTCAAATGCCCCGCAGTTTGGAAATCAGCCGTTGGATGACCGTTTTATCCGTCTTTGCAAGACGCTGCTGCTGCGCGAATCCGCGTAACCGTGTGATCTCGTTGAGTAGGGTTAATCGGTGTACGATTTCGCCATTCACACGATACCATTCCGCCGAAATATGAAATATCTGGGGCTTGCTACCATTGACTAGTTCATAAGCACGGCAAAAGTTGTCAACAATATTCTGTGGCGTTAAGGTCGGGTCGGAATAATCATTCCTGGATATAGCCATGTCAGGTGAACTCATTCTTCATTGTTGCTTCACTGTATTTCTATTATATGGAACAAATAACGTCTTTTGACTTGAGGGTTATGAACTTTCTTGAAATTTTCCTGAATATGCAAGGGGCTTAAAGGCATAAATTGCCAATGGTTCGTGTCTGGTTGTCACTCGTGGCTGTTTTCGTGACAGGGCTCGGTCTTGTCGCCAGCTTTTCCATCGGTCTGTCCCAATGGCTTCAACCGTCGCTGCCACGTTTATTATTTAGCAACAATCAGACTCGGACATTGTATTTATGGCAGGCGGACTGTTCGTCCCTGTTCGTCGTATGCCAGCAGGAGCATCCTCTTTTAACCGGATTATATGTGCATCCGGTGGTGCAGTGGTCGCCTGATGGGAAGTTTATCGCGGTATCTATGCTCGATGGTTGGTTGATTTACCCCGCCGACTGCCTGATTCAAAATAAGACCTGTATTCCGACTCCGC
This sequence comes from uncultured Chloroflexia bacterium, assembly GCA_963752305.1. Lineage (GTDB taxonomy): Bacteria > Chloroflexota > Anaerolineae > Aggregatilineales > Phototrophicaceae > CFX2. Next base: position 2,298,797 of record CAVVXQ010000009.1, on the reverse strand, counting down.
TCGACCCTGCTTGCCACCGATACCCGTATCGCCTGGGCGAACGGTGGCTCTGCGATGGCCTATATGACCGGGGACACAACCCTAACCATCCGCACACGCGGTTGTTGGGACAGGGATTCCACACAGACTTGTCTTACGCATAGTATTCGTATCGCCCCAGGTGGTGTCTATCAGCAGCCGGACTGGTCGGCAGATGGGCAATGGTTAGTCTTTCTCGGCGTGCAGCCACAGGGCTTGGTTGTTCTGAGTGCGTCCTGCCTGGATGTACGGGAAGGTTGCAGCGACACGTTGAAACGCTTGGCCATCAATCGCTGGCCGTTGTATTGGCCGTCGCTATCGGATGAGGGGATGCAGGTACTTTATGCCGCCGAGACGCCCGATGGCATCGGCCAACTGTACCTGTTTGATGTGGTGACAGAGCATATACAACAATTAACCTTTATTCAGGGTGGAGCGAGTGTGCCGGATTGGTCACAAGATGGAAACTATCTTGCCTATGCCGGTTTCCGAAGCCGCTCGGATGGTGATCTTGGAATTTACTTGCTCGATATGGAGCGTCATCTCAGCGTTCGTGTCATTTCGCAGCCAGGTGTGGATTTCACTTATCCTGCATGGAGTCCGTGATTGACAGGGCAAAATCGCCTTTGCGAGTCGATTACTGATCGTTCGCCTGACGATTGCCCTGCGCTCCAATCTAAATGTTATGTATTCTCACTATAATGATGGATAAATGACACATGAGTACGGCTTCTCCAGGAGCATCAACATGTTCCGCAAAGGGACAATCCTGTTTGGTATTATCCTTGTTCTGCTGAGTTTGCCGATTCTCCCCGCTTCCGCGCAATCGGGTGTGGTATGGAACGGCTCCTACTTCAACAACAGTTTCCTGATCGCCCCGCCAGCATTTTCGAGGCAGGACAGCGCCATTGCCTTTGATTGGGGTTCTGGTTCCCCTGGGAGTGGTGTCAATGCGGATAACTTCAGTATCCGGTGGGGGTCTGACCCCTATTTCCCGGCTGGAACCTATCGCTTTTATGCACTTGCAGATGACAATGTAAAAGTCAGTGTGGACTTCAACACTGCCCCGATCATCAATACCTTCGAACAATCTCTGGTTGGCAGGGTCGTAAGTGCTGATGTGGCGCTCAGTGCGGGAATACATCATGTCCAGGTTGATTATCAGGAAGCAGCCGGCGTTGCTTATGTTTATGTGACCTGGGCAAATCTGGCGACCAATCCAACTGGGCCAAATTTCCCTGTACCGGGAGGATCGCTACCACCTCCCGTCAGTGGCGTCTGGACGGCACAGTATTTTGCGAATATTGGCTTGATCGGCTCCCCCACGCTGATTCAGACCGAAGCCACCCCCACTCACGATTGGGGTTACGGGTCGCCCATCGGCAGCATACCCGTAGACAACTTCTCCGCTCGTTGGACAAGTACCCAAACCCTCAACGCTGGGACATATCAGTTAACGATACGGGCTGACGACGGGGTGCGTGTCACCATAGATGGCGTGCTGTACATTAATGAATGGCATTTCGCAACCGCCGCCACCTACACCGCCACAGTCAATCTTTATGGGGGGCAACACTCATTTCAGATCGACTTTTACGAGGCTGGTGGTGTTGCATATCTCTATTACACCTTTTCTCCCGTAAGTGTTATTGTCCCCACAGCCTATCCAACCGGCGCAACCGCTACAGTGACGGGTGCGTATCGCTTGAACGTTCGTAACGCGCCCAGTGCCGTTACCGGGGCGATTCTGACAAAGATCAATCGCTACGAATCCTATCCAATCGTTGGACGTAACAACAATACAACTTGGTGGCAGATTAATGTAAACGGCATTATTGGCTGGGTGAACGCGCATTATGTGACCGCTTTTAATGCTCAGTATGTGCCTGTGACCACCGGAACTGCCAATCCAACGCCGATTCCAGTCAGTTGTACGTATGCTCCGCCTCCACGTCTGATCGTTGGACGTTTGGGGCGGGTCACACCCGGTTTACCCAATAACCTGCGCGCCTTGCCGACTAGTACCAGCCTGTTGCTGACTCAGATTCCGTCCGGAGCCATCTTTACGGTGCTCAATAGTCCGCAGTGTGTAGAGGGATTGTACTGGTGGCAGGTGAATTACAACGGCATTGTGGGTTGGACGCCGGAAGGTGGTAGTGGTCAATATTGGCTGGAACCACTCTAAATGATGATTTACTCCATCAAGTGATGGAAGGAGAGTAGACAATGTGGCGCAAATTCATAACCCTGATGATGACAGTAGTCGCTTTTGGAATAACCATTGTTCAGCCAGCGATGGCACAGAATGCGACCTGGCATGTGGACTTCTTCAACAACGAATATCTGATTGGGACGCCCGCAGCGACACGAACAGACAATGCCTTAGCCTGGGATTGGGGCAATGCAGCGCCTGAGCCGGGGGTGAACCCGGATGGTTTCAGCGCACGCTGGGGTTCCGACCCGTATTTCCCCGCCGGAACGTATCGCTTTTACGTCATGGCTGACGATAATGCCCGCCTAAATGTTGGCTATGCATTTGCCCCGCAGATTGACACCTTTGCTCAACCTGCGATTGGGCAGGTGGTTACTGCCGACATCACTCTGACGGAAGGTGTGCATCACGTACAGGTTGACTACCGTGAAGTCATTGGCAGCGCCTACATCTATGTCACCTGGGCAAATCTGGCAAGCAACCCGACTGGCCCGAACTTCCCTGTTCCACAGTATTCGTACTCGAACCTCAATAATGGTGCATGGACGGCGCAGTATTATAACAATCCGAACCTGAGTGGTTCTCCAACCTTGATTCAAAGCGAGAATGATCCGACCCACAATTGGGGTGCTGGTTCGCCTGTTGCCAGTATCGGGGCGGATAATTTCAGTGCCCGCTGGACGAGTATCCAAACGCTGGACGCGGGGAACTATACCCTGACGGTGCGTGCCGACGATGGCGTGCGCGTGGTGGTGGATGGCGTGGCCTACATCAACGAGTGGCATCTGGCGAATTCCACAACCTATACCACCACTTTCGGTCTGAATGCCGGACAACATAACTTCATGATCGAATACTATGAAGCTGGGGGCAATGCATTTCTGGAGTACAACCTTGCCAAAGCAGGCGTTTCGACTCCTTTGCCGCCATCGAACAATCCAGCGGTGAGTACGGGTACAACCGCAACCGTCATCGCCAGCAGATTGAATGTTCGCAACCTGCCGAGTACCGGCGGCAGCACAATTTTGACCAAAATCAATCAGGGTGAAACCTACCCAGTCGTCGGCAGCAACTCGGATCATACTTGGTGGCAAATCAACGTCAACGGAACCGTAGGATGGGTTTATGGGCAGTACGTAGCGGTCAGCGGCAACCAGAATGTCTCTGTGACCAGTGGCGGTGCTGTATCTGCTCCGGCCACTACTGGCTACACGGTGGTTGCAGTTGCCACCGTGAATATCCGTAATGCCCCCAGCACCCGCAATACAACTGTCGTCAGCAAGTTGCCACTTGGAAGCGCCGCATCGGTGGTCGGGCGCACATCCGATAGCAATTGGTGGCAGGTTAGTTATCAGGGGATTACAGGGTGGGTCAGCGCCCGCTATGCCCGACTGCAATCCAATGTGGACGTAAATACCATTCCTGTCACGGCATAGTGGTTACATAACAACGCCTCCAATCGAATAAGCTGATCTCCGCCTCGACCTAAGCCCTGGTTCCAATACCGGGGCTGTTGAGGTTCTGAGGCTTGCGTTATAATGCCCCCCGCCAATGATGAAAATAAATTCATCCATTTCTTATTAATCGCTCATTTATTGGCGTTAGCCTCACTTCGCGTTCTGAACCCTCTGGCAGAGGGAAAGGGTGGAAATATGATCGAAGTTCATGATTTGACGAAAAGATATGGGGCGGTAACGGCAGTTAACAGCATTTCGTTTTCGGCTGAACCGGGGCAGGTGACGGGTTTCCTGGGACCGAACGGTGCTGGCAAGACTACCACCATGCGGATGCTAACTGGCTTTTTGCCACCGACATCGGGTAAGGCATTGGTCGCCGGATTTGACGTATTCGAGCAAAGTATGGAGGTGCGGAAGCGGGTTGGCTATCTACCTGAAAGTGTTCCGCTGTATCGAGATATGACAGCCCTGAGCTATCTGATGTACATCGGGGAGATTCGCGGCGTTCACAATCGTCGAGCCAAAGCACTGGAAACGTTAGAGCGTGTCGCGCTGATTGATCGTGCCAACAGCCGCATCCGTACACTGTCTAAAGGTATGCGCCAGCGTGTTGGGCTGGCACAGGCGTTGATTCACGATCCAGAAGTGCTTATTTTGGACGAGCCAACCATTGGGCTTGACCCACTCCAGGTTTTGGAATTGCGCGAACTCGTTCGTGAATTAGGGCGTTCTCATACGCTGTTGTTCAGTACGCACATTCTCTCTGAAGCCGAACAAGTCTGCGATAATGTAGTGATTATCAATCGCGGTCATATTGTCGCGGAAGGCTCCCCCTCAGAACTGCGTGGTACGTTGGAGCGTGGCGGACGTGTTCTGGTGCGTGTCAATGCGCCTCTGGAAGAAGCACTTCCTGTACTTCAGGGTTTGCCCGCAGTTGATGAAGTTGTGGTTGCGATGGATGGTTTGGTCGCCGTGCCGATAGACGCACAAACCGATCCGCGCCCGACGATAGCACGCGCAGTAGTCGAACATGGCTGGGACCTCATCGAACTGCGCCCATTGGCCGTAAACCTGGAAGAAATCTTCCTTGAACTGACCCGAAAGGCCGAAACCGAGGCCGCCGAACCCACTGGGGAAGAAGAACCTGTAGAACCCCCGACGACGCCGGAAAGTGAGATTGCATCATGAGACCCATTATCGCCGTATTTAAACGCGAATTGGCTTTGTATTTCCGTTCACCAATTGCCTATGCAGTCGCATTCGCATTGTTGCTGTTCGTTGGGGTGCTGTTCAGTGGCAACCTGTCGCAAGCAGTGAATTACAACGCGAGTGCTTTGCAGCAAGGCGGTTCAGGTGTGACCGCCAGCGATTTGAACATGGCTCCTTCATTGCTTACCTTTTTGATGTTCCTGATTGCCCCGCTGCTCACCATGCGGCTTTTGGCAGAGGAATCCCGTGAAGGCACAATTGAAGTCCTGATGACCCTGCCGATGAACGAAGGCCAATTCATCATCGGCAAGTTTCTGGCAGTCTGGGCATATTACACTGTCCTTCTGCTGATTATGGTTGTTTATCACGTGTTGTTGACATTGGTTGGAACCCCGGATATGGGTGTGCAGTTTGCTTCCTACCTGGGAGCATGGTTATACGGTGGTGCGGTGTTGGCCGTTGCCATGATCTGGTCGGCGGTCACAGAAGATCAAATTGTGGCGGCCTTCCTGGGTGCGGCGACCATCCTGGTGCTCTATCTGGCCGAAAGCGCAGCCATCTCACTGTCGAATGTACCCAACCTGGGATCGGGCATCGGTGATTTCATCCGGGCGTTGGGGCTTCAGGCCCACTATGGCTCAACAATGGCGAACGGCATCATTCGCGCAGAGGATGTTGTGTATTTCATCTTTGTGATAATTGGCGCGCTGTTCATTACGACTCGCATCGTCGAAACACGCCGGTGGAGGGCGTAAATCATGGTAGATCAAACTCCAAATATGTCTCAAAACGATCAGGAACCCTTTATCCCGCCTTACTTTATGTTGATTCTGGCGCTGCTTGGGTTTGTAATTGCCTTCATCGTCCTGCTGACGCAGCCTACATTTACGGTTATCGGCTGGGGCGGGCTTGGTTTAGGAGTTCTTGCTCTGGTTGCCTGGGGTTTTATGGCTCCTGACCAGGCGAAAGCAGTATTCACCGGACGCACGGCGCGTTATGGCGGGATGAGCATTGTTGTTACCATCATTTTCCTGGCCGCCTTAGTCGCAATTTACGCGATTGTCCGTGACCAGAATTGGCGTGTTGACCTGACGCAGACCGACTCGTTCTCTCTGACGCCGGAGTTGCGCGAGGCGATTGCCGGACTCGGCACAGACCCCAATCTTCCGACGGTGAAGTTAATCGCCTTTTATGGCGCTTCTCAGGCCAGTCGACGCGACCAGGATACCTTGCTATTTGAAGATTATGTCAAGACGAGCAATAACAAGATCAGCTACGAGTTTGATGATCCAGATCATAACCCGGCACTGGCAACCCAGTATAAAGTGACGCGCCCCGGACAGGTAGCTGTCGTCAAATTGGATGATTCTGGCAATCCAGACATCGAAAACGCGCAGATCGTGAATGTAGCTACCCAGGATGACCTGACCAACGCGATTTTGCGTGTCTCGTCGTCGGGCGATTTCCGGGCCTATTTTCTGACTGTCGAGGATGGTCTGGATTTGACCGACACGGGTTCTAACGGCTTGTCTGTCCTGAATGATTCGCTAACAAATCGTTATGACTGGAAAACTCAGCAGGTATCCTTGTTCCAGCTAACTGCGCCAGATAGTGATGTTAAGCTGAATGATCCGGCAGCAGATGCTGAAGTCATGGTCATCGCGGGCGGCAGCAAACCCCTGACCGATGAAGAGTTGAAGGTTGTTACTGATTTCGTGAACGGTGGAGGCAGTCTGATAATTTTTGCTGCCCCCAGTATTTCTGCCACGACGGATAGCCAGGGTGCGAATAACCTGTCCAGTAATCAGGCGTTGGCATTAGCTCCCAATCTGTCGGACTATCTTTACACTAATTTTGGGATGCGTTTTGTAGACGACATTGTTCTCGACCCGACAATTTCATTGCAATCGCCGTTGGTTCCGGTAACGATCAACTTCAGCAGCACCAATTACATCACGTCTAGTTTTCCGCAAAACCAGAGTGGTATAGTTTTTGATATTCCGCACAGCATCGAAGTCGCGCCAACCTTGCCGGAGAATGTCACGGTTGACGAACTGGCGATGACCAGCGATCAGTCCTTTGATAAGACTGATATTCAGGCCGTTCTGAACGGCGACATAACCCAGGCAGATACAGACCCCAAAGGCCCGTTTGTACTCGCGGCGGCAGCCGAGAACAGTCAGACGGGCGCGCGGGTAGTGCTGTTTGGCAGTTCGTCCGTACCATCCAACCAATTTGCTTCGTTTGGTAGCGGGGTGGTGAACCTCGATGTTGCTTTCAACAGTCTGATATGGTCGACGCGCTTTAACGACTATTTCCAGACGGTTACGATCCAAAGCGCTGTCCGACCCCAGGACGCACCCGTGTTTGCCAACGATCAAGTCATTCGGAATATCAGTTTGCTGGTTGTGTTTGTTATACCTTTCGGTGTGTTGGCGATTGGTTTACTGGTGTGGTGGAATACGCGCGAGCGGAGCACACGCCGCCGCGCAGCAAACAAGGAGGCCTAAACCATGCGTCTGAACCGAGGAACCGTTTTACTGCTAGCGGTGAGCTTGATCGTTATTGTTATCGTGGTGCTGGTGAACAGCCAACAGGCAACCGCTCCAGATGTCACACCCACTGCCGCAGCTTCGGCGGCGGGGGCTGTTTTTCCATCAATCGCGTCTGTCGATAACCAGGGCGATATTAATCGTTTCGAGGTTGTCAATAATGTGGATAGCACCCACTTCCTGATGACGAAAGATGATGGAGGGGTGTGGACAGTGACGGAATCGTCCAGTCCGAGCGAATTGGCGACTGACCAGACCAAAGCAGTCGGTACCATGAGTATTCTGGCATCACTGGCGGCGACTGATAGTTTCACAACCGATAGCCTTGCCGATTTTGGTCTGGATGCGCCGAAGTATGTTCTCACCCTGACCGCCAAAGATGGGACGACCTATGTGGTCAATGTCGGCAATCAAAGTCCGGCCAATCCGCGATATTACGGCTTAATCAACGACGATACAACCACTGTCTATTTGCTGCCAAAGGATACCATCGACAACCTGGTCAAGCAGATTACTCAGCCACCGTATGTCGCTTCGCCGACTCCGACGCCGACCTTCACCCCGTCACCCAACCCGTACAGTGAGGTTCAGCAAACGGCAACCGCAGGTGTTCAGCAGACAGCGACTGCCCAGGCAACCCTTGAAATGACTCCAGAGGTCACAGCCGAGGCGACAGAAGCTGCTACTGCGGAGGCAACCCCGGAACCATAGCGCTTTGGCACTGTGGTGTCGGATAGATTTGTAGAGTTGATTTTTAAGAATGACCCTCATTTCGGTGATACGAGAAGAGGGTCATTTCTGTAATTTTCATAAATTTGCTTTCGCGCTCCTATGACTTCTGCTAAGATTAGGTGAGCGCAAAGTAAATTTTACAGGTCAACAATGTCCCGTCTCATCATGCGGCGTGGTCCGCATCCCGGCAAAATCTATGAATTAAGTGCCGACATCATGGCGATTGGCAGCGGCAGTAAGAATGATATTGTCATTCTGGATAATGACATTAGTCGGGAGCACTGCCGTTTGATTAAAGTCATGGCCGACTACGAAGTGTATGACCTGGACGCTCCACGTGGTACGTTTGTGAGCGGCCAACGAGTTAACTCCGGTGGATGGCTGCTCAAACCCGGCAATATCATTGAGCTGGGTGATACTGTCACCTTTGAATATGAACGTGGCGGTACAGAAGTCGAATTGGAGCAGGTGGCTGTTGCGCCTGTGACACCTTCCGAGAAGCCGGACGCAGCAACCCATCCTTCGTTGGTCATGGTAAGAGGGGCAAATGCCGGACAAATAGTAGCCCTTAAGGAAAAAACGATCACTATCGGACGTGACATGTCAAATGATATTGTCATCCAGGACCCGGAAGTCAGTCGTTTTCATGCCCGGTTGAAATGGTCGAATACCAGTTATTCACTGGAAGATATTGGTTCTACAAACGGAACATTGTTGAATGGAGCCACGTTGGAAGCCAACTTGGCAAAATTGCTTCATGCCAATGACATCATTCAGTTTGCGACTATGGCTGAATACCAATATACCTGGCAGCCAGATGATGTGCAGGTCGAAGAGCCGCATAGACCCTCCAGGTCGCCAAGCAAGTTGGGCACACGGGAATTCGCCAAGCTGCATAAATTGGATACGAATGAAGCCAAATTGTTTGTCCCCAAGAACAGTCGTCAGACAAGCCAACTTGGCACTGGATTGCAACCGGGAGCGCTGGTTGACCATGTGTTTGTGGCTTATGCCCGCGAGGAATGGGAAGCTATTGTTGCCCCTCTGACAATGATCCTGCAAGATGCCGGATATAAGGTTTGGGTCGATCAGTACCTTGTCCAGGGTGGCGATGATTGGATGATTGCGGTAGAACAGGCATTGTCAGAATGTTGGCTGCTGGTCGTGATTGTCTCGCCAGAAGCGCTGAATGCAAGACATGTTCGCTTGGCATACCGATATTTTTTCAATCGGGAAAAACCAGTTATTCCATTGTTGTATGCCAGCGTAGACGAACTCCCACTGGAATTGGTGAATCTTAAACTGATCCGGTACGACAGTCATAGTCGTAAAACCACCTTCGACGAGTTGATTGCCGATATTTTACAGCATCAGAAGCAATGAAGACCGAGCGACCCACGACTAATTTCCTACCAAAATTCATTGGCTTTTCACAATTGTAGGAGAGCTTACTCCAATTTTGTCGTGTACACTGAAGAGAGTAAGTGATCCTCTTACTGAAGAGTTCGAGAAGGGCAGTGCATGTTTAGCGAACGCCAGCGGCTTGATGCGCTCTATACCATCGCCCGCACCCTACGCCAGCAGGACAGTAGTCCCCAGGCAGTGATGCACTCTGCATTGAAACTGACCAGCGATGCTATCGGTGTACAGCATGGTTGTGTTGTGACGTTTCGCAAAGACGATCACATTGACGAGGTATTTGTTTTAGGCGAATCGGGTGATGACCGCTCTAATGACAAGATGTGGCAGTATCTCATCACGCGCGGTTTGATCGGTTTTGTGCATCATGGACGGCGAACGATTGTAATCCGCGACATCAGTACCGATCCGCGCTGGCCGCGTTCAAGTGAACTCGGTTCCGGTTCCCAATTCGGGATCAGCTATCGGTTTACCGATGGACAAAAATGGTTATATGTATGGTGTGTTGACTCTGATTCACTCAGATGTCGATTTTTTCACCGATGAGGTTGTTGGATTTCTGGAAGCTGTTGTGGATATTGTGACCACCGGCATTGGTAATGCCATTGTGATGAATGCCACCCCGAAGGATGAGGGGCGCTATCAATGGCTTTTTGAAGATGCGGTTGTGCCCATCATCATCACTGACCTGGATGCCTATATTGTGGATGCCAATCGCAAAGCCTGTGAGTTCTTGCGATACAAACGGCAGGACTTGTTGCGACAGCCAATATCCGCCATTCACCGTATGGGTACTGGGCCGCTGGGTGCAAGCCGATTTGAATCCCTAAACACTGGCAAAGAGGTCGAGTTCCGTTCAACAGCATGGCCGTCGGAAGGCACAGACATTCCGGTAATTGTACGGGCGCGGCGCTTATTTTTTGACAATCATGACGTGATCGTTTGGGTGGAACAGGATATTTCCGCTCAGATGGAGCTTGACCAATTACGCCAGGACTTGACGGCGATGGTTTACCACGATTTGCGTGGGCCATTACATACCGTGTACAGCAGTCTGGCGACACTCGCCCGCTTGCTGGCGACCAACGATCAGCCAAGTGTGCTGGACTTATTACAGGTTGGCATCCGAGGTACTCGCCAACTCTCGCGGATGGTAGAGAGTTTGTTGGACATCCAACGATTGGAAGAGGGTAAGGCAGTCTTGGATGCCAAGCCAACCTCACTCCATAATTTATTGGCGAATGCAGCCCAATTGGTGCAGCCGTTAGCCGCCGAGTCCGACCAACGTCTCACATTCGAGCTGGTAGACGATTTGCCGTTTGTCACCTGTGATTCGGATATGATTCTGCGGGTTATCACCAACCTCATGGAAAACGCCGTCAAATATTCGCCGATGGGCGGCAGCATTAAACTCAGTGCGGTGATGACGGATGGTGGCGTGCGAGTGAGCGTGGCGGACTCCGGGCCAGGGATTCCGAAGCATATGCAGCGCCAGATATTTGACAAATTCAGCCGCGTGAAATACCACGATGTACCCAAAGGTATCGGGTTGGGCTTGGCATTCTGCCGTTTGGCTGTCGAGGCGCACAATGGTCAAATTTGGGTAGACAGTGAACCAGATCAGGGTTCGGTTTTCAGTTTTACGCTGCCGGTAAATGCCCAGGTTGAAACCGTCAGCGCCTAAAAAGTTTTGGAGGGGCATCTCAATATCGTGCCCCCTCCCGGTTGGTACATCAAGCAGGCTTCAGAGCCATCAAAAGTTCCATTGTTCCCGATTGAACCGTCTTGCCATCTTGATTCAGAATTTTGATCTCGGCGGTGATAATGCCTCCGCCAAGCCGTCGCATTTCTTTTTTCTCTTTTACTGTCAGGCGAATGTGGATGGTGTCGCCGATCAGAACGGGTAGGCTAAACTTCATCTCCAGGCCGCGAAATGCCAGAACAGTGCGCTCCATAAACCCAAGCTGATAAAGCAGACCCACTGCGTAACTCAGTGTGAGCATCCCATGCGCGACCCGCTGTCCCATTGGATGCGTTTTCATGTATTCGGCGTTGGTGTGCATGGGGTTGTAATCGCCAGTGAGCGCCGCAAACTGAACAATGTCCGCCTCGGTAATCGTGCGGCCACGAGTAACCAGTGTTTGGTCAATCTCTATATCCTCAAAATAATAGCCCATTGGGCCATCGTCTAAATATTTCATTGATCGTTCTCCACGTAGAAATAAATTCGAGACATGGTTTACTATGCCTCAAGAAAAAACACCACCTGATTGTAGTCGGTTCGGGATTTAATTACTCGACCCTTGACCACGCCGGTTCAGTGCGATTTTTACCTGCTGAACCAATGCGTTGCCGGATAACTCGGCTTTTTGTAGGATCGGCGCAGTACCTTGCTGAAGTTCACCCATCTTCTCGTCCGACATCTGCGTGTTGGTGACGACGATGACCGGGATAGTGCTGGTGTTTGGGTCGGCATTCAGTTCATGCAGAACGTCAAAGCCCGACATACCGGGCATGACCAGATCAAGCAAGATCAGGGACGCGGTATTGTCTGCTAACCAATCCAACGCAGCTTTGCCACCCTCGGCCTGCGCGACCTGATAACCGACGTGTTCCAGAAGTTCAGCCAGGAATCCCCGGTCAGTTGGACTGTCATCCACAATCAGAATAGGGTGATTGGTCTCTGCTCGTGCGACACGTTCCAGGGATTGCTGCAAATCTTCCCGTTTGATGGGTTTTACCAGATAATCGGCAGCACCAAGATAGAAACCGACGGTTTTCTGGTCGATGATTGAAAGAATGATGACCGGGATGTCGGATATTTCGTTGTCGCTTTTCAATTCGCGCAGAACTTCCCAACCACTGACGTTGGGCATCATGATGTCGGTAATCACAGCCGCCGGATGCAACCTGCGTGCCAGTTCGAGCGCTTGTGTCGGGCTGGTTGTGCCGACCACCTGATAACGATCCTGGCTGAGATAATCCTGCACCAGTTGCAATGCCGTAGGATCATCATCAACGACCAGAATCAAGGGACGTTCGGGGTCGGACATTTCAGGGATGGTTGATCGGTACTCATTGGGTGGCATAAATGGCAGCAGTACGGTAAAGGTGCTGCCTTTTTCGACCTCACTCTCGATCCAGATGTAGCCGTGATGCATTTTGACGAGTTGTTGGGTGATGGCTAGCCCAAGCCCCGTGCCCTCATACTTACGAACACTGGAGCCATCTGCCTGACGGAAGGCATCAAAGATAATCGCCTGATCTTCCTTGTTAATCCCAATTCCAGTGTCCGAAACAGAAATTGACAACCAATCACCGTCTTGCGCTTCGATATAATTGGGTGGCATTCGCTCACTCATTGGCGGCACATCCCGCAGGGAAGCGAAGGTGACTTCCAGCGTGATACTGCCGGTATGGGTGAACTTAACGGCATTGTCCAGCAAATTGGTCAGAATTTGGCGAATCCGTCCGGCGTCCGCGTGAATGTTGGGCAAATCCGGGTGCAGCCGCAGATTGAGTTTCAGACCTTTCGCATCTGCCTGGGGTGTGATGTCGGCAATCGCCTCGTAGATAACTTCAGAGACGGACATGGGGGCCAGCGACAATTCCATTTGCCCCGCTTCAATTTTGGAAAGGTCGAGCACATCGTTGATGAGTTCCAGCAGATGTTTACCACCCGTATTCACGCGCATCAGGCGGTCTGTCTGTTTATCGTTCAGTTTGCCATAAACCTGGCTCAACAGCAGTTCACTGTAGCCAATGATGGCGTTTAATGGGGTGCGCAGTTCGTGGCTCATGTTCGCCAGGAATTCACTCTTAAGCTGGTTCGAGGCAATGGCCTGTTCGTATAGCCGCGCATTATTGATTGCCAGCGCAACCTGACCGGCGATTGTCAGACAGGTTTCTTGCTCATCCGGGGTAAAACGTCGCTCATCACTGAGAACATCCAGGTTGATACTGCCGATCACCCGGTCACGCGCGATGAGCGGGGCTAACAACGTGCCGCGTGTATCGGACATCTGCGCAATAGCGAAGCTCGTGTCGCTGATACTATCCGGGTCGCCTTTATAGATTGCCAGTGCTTTATTACCCCGGATGAGTGTTTCGAAAGTGGTGTTGCCCTCTATCGGAATCCTCATACCCAGGCTGCCAGTGGCCGGAAATTCAGCTACCAGATAGGCTCGCCCATCTTTTTCGTTAATCAGGACAATGGCACAGTGATCCCCGGAAAACAGTTCGGTTAATAATCGTGCTGCTGTTTCCAGTACAATGTCACGATCCAATGTTGAGCTAAGCATGGTTGAAATGCTGTGAATGGAGGCCAGCCTCCGGGCGCGCTGCTCGGCGGCATCCAGGGCATCTTCGGCTTCTGCGTGCAGACGTGCATTTTCAACGGCAATGGCAGCTTGACGGGCTACGGCGAAGGCAGTAGTGGCGTCGGCTTCCGAATAGAAACCCGGAGTAAATTTGTCCAGTGTAATCAGGCCGATGACCCGATCTTGTACCAACATCGGAACGCCGATCCAGGAGCGTGTCTGACCGGCGATGCCCGCATTATAGGGCGTATACCACAGGGGATTGGTTTGCACATCATCAACAACGATAGGATGCCCTGACTGGTAAACACGCATTCCCAGATTGGATTCGTTAAAGCGAAGTTCCAGGCCGCGCGGTGTACGATGCAAACCGTGGGTTGCCGAGACGATCATCCTGCTCCCATCGATACAGCCGGGGGCGGGCAGCAGAATGGTCGCGCTGTCGAAGTCCAGCACACGTTCCATCTGTTCCAGGATTCGCTCCAACACTTCCTCATAGTGGAGTGTCGAATTGACAACCTGACTAATTTCCATCAATGTGCTGGTGACATTGCGACGGTTGCGTTCTGTCTGGAGCAGGACATTGTTTTCATACGCCAGTGACACCTGGACAGCCAGGATCATCAACAGAGAGAGATCGGCATCACTGTAATACGACTGAATTTCATTCTGAATACTGATGATACCGATGACCTGATTGTCACGATTTCGCAGGGGAATACCCATCCATGAACGAGCGTTCGTCCCTGGTTCGTTGTCACAATAATCGACATTCAAGGCCGCCAGTCGTTCGGATTCGGCGGTGAGGTCGCGGAAGTAGAGGGGAATGCCGGATGTGATGACCACTTTGCTAAGGCCGCACAGAGACATGAAGTCTTGTTCGAGTGGCAGCCCATTCTCGGATGCTATCGGCAGCTCTAATTGACCGTCGAGCCTCAATATGCCAACAAAGTAAGATGAGACATCGAACAGCAGCGGGATTTGTGAATTCACCAGTTCCCACATGTCGTCCGGGCTGGATTGTTGAGCCAACGCACGGCTGAACTCGTTTACACTGGTCAGTAGTGTTCCCCAGGAATTATTGATGTTCAAATGATTGAGTCGGGATGCAAGCAACTGCGCCAGTAAAATCGCCTGCTGTCCACCCGAATCGCTGAGTTTCTCCCCATTGAGCCAGAGTATACCGATTACCATCTGTTCGTAATGAAGGGGGATGAACAACCCCGGCCCAGTATACTTCAGGCCATTGATGGGTTGTTCCTCATCCAACCAGACGGGTGAAGCCCAGCTTTGCCACTCTCCCCAGGAGTTCTACCGACTCCAACCATGACTGCAATCTTTTGGAAGGTCGATAGCCGGGGCTATGGACAATTTCGAGTGTGCTACTGCCAGTACCGAGGATGCCTATCAAGGCGGGAGTAATATGCTTGCCGAGCCACTCCACCAGCGCTTCGCCCGCTAAACGGGGTGTTTCTGCCTGATTGAGGGCGTCGGTAATGGATTGAATTTCGTTGAGCGGCAGTGAATTCAACATCAAGCGCGATCTTTGACTGTTCATTAGGCAATATTACCTGTTCCATTATGGCACAGTTTTGCCGAAAACAGGGTAAATAAATTACGAAATTCCCGTAAGGAAACGATTAAAGGACATTCCTGCCACAAGATTCACATCGCCGGAAGCCTATTGCAACTTCACGATGCATGGGTGCGTATATAGAGTGATTAAAGAGAATGGGATGGGGGAATAGTCAAAATGATGAGCAAACAACGCGCTGACCAGATTGCGGGGGGCGTCTTCCTGATTGGCCTGGGACTGCTTTTCACAAATGTGATCTCGTTCTGGCCGGGGATTCTATTCGTCATCGGCGCATCGAACATCGCGCGCGGGATGGCGGAAGGTCGCCCCTGGTATAACGTGTCCGGCGGACTGTGGCTGATCGGCCTGGGGATTGTATTCCTGTTTCACTTTAGCTGGCCGATGATCCTGATCCTGATTGGCCTGTCGATGCTGTTTGGTTACAGTGTCAAAGACCGTCGAAATTCTTACGATGATGGCGGTAAGCTGAAGAACGACGAGAAACTCAAGAACGATGACCTTGAAACCACAGTGGTCTAGAGGTGTTATCTGCATCAAGCAAATTGTCTGAATAGGGGGAATAACATGTCACACAAAAGAGCGGGCGAAATAGGCGGTGCAGTTTTTCTCATTGGCCTGGGGGTCGTCGCCCTGTTGGACTTCTGGTGGCCGGGAATCATGTTCGTGATTGCTGTGTCGCTACTGGCATCCGAATATGTGGAGACGAACACGATCAACTTCAGCAGTGGCCGGGTTATCGGCGCGGTGGTGGTAGCCATCATCGGTGTCCTGGGATTGATGGACTTCAATCTTCCCTGGGGCAGCATTTGGCCGATCATCCTGATTCTGGCTGGTGTCGCCCTGTTGATGGGTCGTGGTTTCGGCGGTGGTGACAAGCGCAAGAACGAATGACGTTTTAGGCGTCCGAACACAACCAAAGGATGAGGCCATGCTTCATCCTTTTTGATTCCTGTCGCCCCATGTTGAGACTCCGGGACACACCAATCGCAGACAACGATTGCCCTACTTTGTCTCGACACCAACAAATACAACCATTATAGTAGGGGGGATTGAGATGTTGAGGTATTGGGTATGGTTCGAGACGTGCAGAATAAGTCACTCCACAGGTGGTTAAGCCTGTTTTTCTTCACAATGGTCTGGATGGTTGCGGCATGTGCTGGTGGCACAACCAGCGAGGTTGGTCTTGCAGCGCCCATCTTACAGAGCGTACAAGCGCCGGAAGAGGTGGTGAAATCCTTTCTGGATGACTGGAAAGCCGGAAATTTTGACAGTATGTATGCGGCGCTCAGTCCCCAGAGCCAGAGTAATTACTCCTTTCCGGTTTTTAAGACCCTCTACGAAGACGCAGCCACAGCCATTTCATTGTCCGATCTGAATTATGTGGTTCATGAAACCCATGTACAGGGGGCGTCGGCAGCCATCAACTATGACGTCAGCCTGGAATCGCCCGTGTTTGGGACAATCGACGACGCTGGACGTATTATGCGGCTGGTGCAAAAGCCGGGTGGTTGGGGGGTAGCATGGTCAAGTATGGACATTGTAGACGGGCTGGCGGCTGGCGCGCATATCGAGGTGAGCGGGCGGCGGAAACCGCGCGGTTCGATTCTGGATCATAACGGCCAGCCATTGGTGGAACCGACAGGTACCATCACACCATTATATGGCTCTCAGCAGAATATGTCGGGGGTGGATGACTGCCTGGATTTGCTAGCCGAGGTCTTGATGACTCAGCGGTATAAGTTGGCGGAAACCTTCAGCCTGTACAACGCCGACACCATATTTTACCTGGGTGCGGTGGACGCTGAGACACTCTCCGCGCGAGGTCAGGAACTACGGGATACTTGCGGGGCGATCATCAATCCAGATTACTCCAGCGATTTGCGCCATTATGTACTGGGTGGGGGCGCAGTGCATGTGACCGGCTATTTAGCCCAGATTCAGGCCGATCAACTGACCACTTATCAGGCACAGGGATACGCGGCGGGTGATCTGGTGGGGACGACGGGCATTGAACAGGAGTATGAGAAGGCGCTCAGTGGTGAATCGGAACGGGTATTGCAGATTATCTCGTCCAACGGTGTGATTTTGCGGGAACTGGCCGGACGTGAAGGTACAGACCCACAGTCGGTCACGCTGACGATTGATCGCAATTTGCAGGAAGCCACCGCGCGGGCGCTGGTTTCGGCCTTCAATTATGCTGAACCGAACTGGGCGGGCGAGGGGATTTCTCCCGGCGCGGGGGCGGTGGTGATGGACGTGCATTCCGGCGCGATTCTGGCGATGGCAAGCTACCCGTTTTTTGACCCCAATGTGTTTAACCCCGACAGTCCGATACCAGACCGGGGCGTGATTATTAGCCAGATATTCGGGGACAGCCGCGAGCCATATCGCAACCGGGCGGTGCAGGAGCAGTATTTCCCCGGCTCAACTTTCAAAATAGTTACCCTGTCGGCATCACTTTCGGAGCATGTAATGTCCGAGCCAACCTTCTATTGTGACCTGACCTGGGATGGACTGGCGAAGTACGGGGATACATCCTCTCCGCGTTCGGATTGGCGTAAGTACGAGCGGGATGATTTACCCGTGAAAGACGCAGCCGGGGATTTAACCCCATCCCAGGCGTTGACCGCATCCTGTAATCCCTTCTTCTACGAGATGGGCGCGCGCCTGTGGAATAACGGAAAGGGAAGCAACACCTTCATCCACTATGCCCAGCAGTTGGGCTTCGGCGTGCCAACGGGTCTGGACAGCGTTTTTGGAGAGGCATCCGGCAGTATCGCGCCCCCAACCAGTGTTGAACAGGCGATTAACAATGCCATCGGGCAGGGCGGCATCCAGGTGACGATCCTCCAGATGGCGCGCATGGTGGCCTCGATTGCCAACGGTGGAACGCTTTACAGACCCTATCTGGTGCAGCAGGTGGGCGGTGATAATGGCACGACTCCATCCGTCCAATCAACCCCGCAGGTTATGGGTACAAATGGGTTGAGTGATGATGTGATGAACACGGTGCGCCAGGGTATGTGCGCGGTGACGACTGACACCAAAATCGGCACGGCCTGGTTCGACTTCGAGGACACCAGCTATACCGTTTGTGGCAAGACGGGTACGGCACAATCCGGGCGCGTCGAACCTTACGGGTGGTTCGTGGCTTATGCTCCGGCGGATAATCCACAGATCGCAGTGGCGGTGATGGTGGAGTTTTCGCGGGAAGGCTCGGAAACGGCGGGGCCAATCGTCCGGCGGATACTGGACAGCTACTTCGGGCAGCCTGTATACGGCTATCCCAGTTGGTGGCACAATCTGGAATATATCCCCCTGCAAATCCCGGCGAATGAAACCGGAGGCTAGTGACAGTGGATATTGTGCAGTGTGTGTCGTGTGAGGGGTTTGGCTGGTTCGAGGATGAGGACGGGCAAGCCCAGGACTGCGATTGGTGTGACGGAATCGGTTATACCTACCGGGATGCGAGTGGGGTTGACCGACGCATCCCGGCGGGCGATTATGAGGCGGTTTCGGCGCGGCTGGAACAGCTTGAGGCCGAACGCATGAAGGCGATGGGCTATACAGGCGAGGCTAAAAAACCCTGGGAGCAGAAAATCCGCCAGCAGCGCGAAGGCAAAGACTGATTACCAGTACCAGATTTGATCCCAGGCCTGCATCCAGTTTTCTCCCCGGCTGACGACCTTGAGCGGCTCGACAATCTCCACATTCTGGCGACCTTTGAAATCGTTCACTTTGTCCACGCTGCCCACTTCTACCGTGATGGTGGTCGGGCGGGCGGGGACATAGGGTTTGACGGCTTTCAGGTTCTTGAGTGCCTGATATGCGCCATCCTCGATCATCCGGCGGGCGCGGACGGGCGGAATTTGTCGGGCGGAGTAACGGGATAGACCGCGTTTGACGGCAACTGTCGTCACGCCTTCGCTCAGGATTTCCCTGACCTCACGGCAGACGGCTTCATCCCCGGTGACGAGGGCTACCGGACAATCGTAATGCCCACACAGGGCGGCATTGATTCCTAACTCGCCAACCAGGTCGTCATTGAACCACAGGTTATGCCACTTGACGGTGCTGATGGTGTGGCACAGGACGCCATCCGGCGTGTTATTGCGGGCGTGCATCCCGACGAACAAGGCGGCATCGCAGCCCTGTTCCAGCAGTTCGGTATAACGTGACCAGGCGTGACCAGCCACCCAATCGCAATCCGGGTCGAGGAGTTCGGGCACGAATGAGTTGAATGACCAGTCCCCGCCCGCGCCATGACAATCGACAGCCACGATTTCGGTTGCCCCGGCAGCCTTCGCCCCGCGCACGGCGGCGTTGATCTCCTCGGTATAGAGTTTGCGGCCTTCCTCGTACAGGGATTTGCCACCTGTCACCTGATCCCACTTAATGATGCCACTCACGCCTTCCATGTCCGACATAATCAGGACGCGCATGTTTGTTTCTCCTTCAGTAGATGCAAAGTGGGCGTATTTTAGACCATCTGCGGTAAAATAACCCCTCGTAAGCAGTCCATTGAGTAGATGGAATGGCCTCATGCCGAAGATTGAAACCAGCAGCGGCGTGATGTGGTATGCCGATCATCGTGACCCGACGGTTCGCCGACCTGTGACGGTATTCATACACGGGGCGGGCGGGACTCACCTGGATTGGCCTGCCGAACTGCGCCGACTGCCGGAAGCCAATGCGATTGTGATTGACCTGCCGGGGCATGGACGGAGCGGTGGGGCGGGGCGTTCTAGCGTGAGCGCCTATGCAGCCGATGTCATGAGCCTGCTGGATGCTCTCAAAATTCCGCGTGCCATCCTGGGCGGGCACAGCATGGGTGGGGCAATTTGCCTGACAGCGGCGCTCAGTTATCCCGAACGGGTGCAAGGGCTTGATTCTGGTCGGGACAGGGGCGAAGCTGGGTGTTCACCCGGACATTCTGGGCGGATTCCTGACCGAGATGGCGCGAACGGTGTCGCTGGTGGTGAACTGGTATTACGGCAGCACGGCTACCGACTCGATGCGACGACGGACGTACCAACGGCTGATGGAGTTCAATCCGACGATTCTGACAAACGATTATGCGGCCTGTAACATTTTTGATCTGCGGGAGCAGGTGAGCCAGATCAACCAGCCGACGCTGATTGTGGGCGGGACAGATGACAAGATGACCCCCTATAAATTCAGCGAGTTCCTGCACCAGAGTATCCCCCATTCGCAGTTGGTGGCGGTACAGGGCGGGGGGCACATGATGATGCTGGAACAGCCTGTTTTTGTGGGCGAGGCCGTTCGCCAGTGGTTGGCCGAGCAGTTTGGCTAATCCATTTCTTATGCCTGTTTCCGATAATGGGGTAGGGATTTTTCCCAGGAGGAAGCGCGATGCAACATCTGAATACCCTGTGGCAAGCGGTGAACGCGGCCTCAACCGTGACCGAACTGGCACGACAATCGGAAACCTATCACTTTAACGTGAGCGGCGCGGTCACATTTTTTCTACAGGCCGAGAGCGCGGAAGTCCGTGTGACCCGTTGGACACAGCCGAAGATTGAAGTCACGGCGACTCTGCAAGTACCCTTCGGCTGGCGGCTGGCGACTGACCAGGATGAGGCCGGGGTGTATGTGGTGGCGCGGCGTCGGGCGGTGGTGGGCACGCTGTCACGAGCCAGTTTTGTGGCCTATGTTCCGCAGGACACCTATCTCCTGTTGAAGATCGGTGATGGGCGGGTGGTGCTGGAGCATGTGAGCGGGACTCTACACGTCCCGGCGATGGATGAACGACGCGAAGCCGAACTCCTTATGCTTCCATAACGATTCTCTTTTATTGCACAAAATTCTCCATATTGTCAATTTGTCGCTTCAGTGAACGGCGGGAACAGGGGACTTTCGCGCCGGATTGACCATTTTGGACGGCGGGAAGCTGCCGGACTGCCACCGAATTTTCACAAAACCGGCGGGCGTGAGGGAGCAATCTGCCGCTGTGACATAGATTTTGCCTTTATGGTGAGAACAGGGGAGGCTGCCGCCGACTGTGCAAAGCGAAAGACGAACAGCCTTAACGCAAAGATGCAAAGGAGCTAAGGCGCAAAGAAGAAATGCAGAAAGGGTGAACACCAAACCTCCAGGATAATTTCCAATACAAGTTTAGCATAGCACAAAAATTCTGTTCTGTGGTACACATTTGTGTACACATTTGTTTCGATTTTGAGGGGAAAAAGGGCGAGTTTTGAGCTTTCAGCCGTCAGCTATCAGCAAAAGATCAAAAAGAAGCCATTGGAAATATCAGCCCCGCAATCCTTCGGCTTATCGGCGCTGGCGGCGGGTTTTCACCTGAATGCGGCTGTCCGGCTGTTTGCGAATCCAGGCCAAATAACGGGCGATTTCCGGCTCGGCGCGAAGCTGGTCGATGGTGTGCAGTTCCTTGAGCAAAGTCTGGTTGGTGAAGAAGCTATGCAGGGTTTTGTGGCAGGGCTGGCATAAGGGAACAACTTCCCGGCCACCTTCCGATTTGGGGATGAGATGGTGTTTGCTGACGTGACGTACCTGTCGTCCGCACAGGGCGCAGGTGTAAAGATGTTCGTCGCTAAATTGTTCTGACATAGTTTAACGAATATCTACTTACTCATTCGCTCGGTTCTGATCGGAAGCGCCTTTCGCTAATTTCCAAACCGATGACTTCCACGAATCCACCACCTACTAAAGGATAAATGACTAAGGCGAGGGGATCATAAATGCTATTTATCAGCAGAATTATGATTATCAAAAGGTTAATAATGCCAGCTATGAGCATAGCTAATGCATAAGGACGGGTATTTTCTCCCGTGCGCCTTAGCGCAATTGGACGCAATTTTATCTTATAGGTGTAGGTTTGTGTCACCCAGATATTGTGCCCTTTAATGAATTGGCCTATCCCATGCCCAATCGCAAATATCAAGGCAACCAGTGAGAGTAGGATACCCAGATTCATTTCTTATAATACTTCTTGCCATGTAGTTCTTCCGGCAGCAGGTCGTCGGTGCTGTACATCTCGTAACCCTCGCCATAACCGAGTTCCTTCATCAGTCCGGTGGGGGCGTTGCGGAGGTTGAGCGGGATGGACAGGTTGCCGTGTGCTTTCACATCGTCCAGGGCGGTGAAATAGGCATCGCCGGAAGAACGGTCTTTAGGGGCGAGTGCCATGTAGACCACTCCCTGCGCCAGATTAAACTGGCATTCGGGGTAGCCGATGGTTTCCACCGCGCGGAAAACTTCGTTGGCGACCACCAGGGCTGTCGGTTGGGCGTTGCCAATGTCCTCGCTGGCGAAGATGACCATACGGCGGGCGATGAACTTGGGGTCTTCCCCGGCGTTGACCATACGGGCGAGATAATACAGGGCGGCATCGACATTGCTGGCGCGCATACTTTTGATGAAGGCGCTGATGGTGTTGTAATGCTCGTCGGCGGCTTTGTCGTAGCGCAGGTGTTTGGATTGCAGGGCGTTTTTCAGGTTGTCCAGGGTGACGGTTTTGATCATCCTGTGCATAGAGTTCGACGGTGACTTCCAGCAGGTTGAGCGACTGGCGGGCATCCCCGTTGGCGAACTCGGCCAGAAAGTCCTCGGCATCGGCATCCACCGTCACGCCGATTTCCGCCGCGCCCTGTTCGATAATCTGCTTGATTTCGTCTACCGACAGGGCTTCCAGCACAAATACGCGGCAGCGCGACAGCAGGGCGGAGATGACCTCAAAGCTGGGGTTCTCGGTGGTCGCGCCGATCAGGATGAGCGTGCCATCCTCGACATAGGGCAGCAGAAAATCCTGCTGGGCTTTGTTGAAGCGGTGAATTTCGTCCAGAAACAGGACGGCGCTGCCTTTCCGCTCCGGTTCGCCCTGATTAAACAGGTCGCGGCGGCCTTCCGCCTGAATCTGATCCACGATGTCTCGAATCTGGCTTTTGCCTGCCGACACCGCCGACAGTTCAAAATAGGGGCGGTCTGTCTGGTGGGCGATGATACGCGCCAACGTGGTTTTGCCGACTCCCGGCGGCCCCCAGAAGATCATGGAGTAAACGCGGTTCTGCTGGATCGCCAGATACAGCGGTTTGCCAGCGCCAACAAGATGCTGCTGGCCGACAAACTGGTCGAGCGTTTGCGGGACGGACACGGTCTGCGAGGGGTTGGGCGTTCATAATCACCATTGGTATGAAGAACAGAACATGTGGTTAAGTATCGCAAATGGCAGGGGGATGGTCAATGATAGGCATTGCCGGACGGTGGTCGGACAGTTATTATTATCATATCCATCTGTTTAATTAGACGGGAGTGAAGCGATGAGTGAGATTTCAAACCGGGGATATGCCAACCCGGATGTGCTGGTTTCGACGGATTGGGTGGCCGAGCATCTGAACGATCCGAATGTGCGGATTATCGAGTCCAACGAAGACCCGCTGCTGTACCCATCCGGCCACATCCCCGGCGCGGTACAGGTGGATTGGGCAACCGACCTGAATGACCCCCTGCGGCGGGATTATCTGGACAAAGCCGGATTCGAGGCGTTGATGTCCCGGATTGGCGTCAAAAATGATACTGCTGTTGTATTTTATGGTGACAAGAGCAACTGGTGGGCGACCTATGCTTTCTGGGTGTTCCAACTGTTCGGCCACACCAATGCGAAGGTGATGGATGGTGGACGGCTGAAGTGGGAACAGGAAGTGCGTGGAATGACCCGCGATGTACCCACTTACCCGGCCACGCAGTACAGCGCCAAAGAACGGAACGACACGCCATCCGAGCTTTCCGTGATGAGGTACTCAAGCACCAGCAGGCGGGTAAGCCACTGGTAGACGTGCGCAGCCCGGACGAATACAGCGGTAAACTGCTGCACATGCCGAGTTATCCACAGGAAGGTGCGCTGCGCGGCGGTCACATCCCCGGCGCGAAGAATGTTCCCTGGGCGCGGGCAGCCAACCCGAATAATGGGACGTTTAAAGCCGCTGACGAACTGCGTGAGATTTATGAACAGGAGCAGGGCTTGGGCAAGGGTGATGACATCATCGCCTACTGCCGCATCGGTGAGCGCAGCAGCCACACCTGGTTCGTGTTAAAGTACCTGTTGGGGTATCCCAACGTTCGCAATTATGATGGTTCATGGACGGAATGGGGAAATTCCGTCAACGTGCCGATTGAGAAGTGAGTATGAGTGAAATTCCTGAAAAACTGGCGGAAGTGGTTGAGGACTTTGAGGACATCACAGACCGCACCGAGCGCCAGGAGTATTTGATCGAGATTGCAGATCGCTTCCCGGAGGCGAAAGTCCCGCCGGAGGTGGCGACCCAACCCTATGATGAAGCCCACCGCGTCCCGGCCTGCGAGAGTGAAGCCTTTGTGTGGGCGGTGGAGCAGCCGGACGGTACGCTGAAATACTGGTTCGATGTGCTGAATCCACAGGGACTATCGGCGATGGCAATGAGCGCGATTCTGGACGAAACCCTGTCCGGCCAGCCGTTGGAGCAGGTGGCGGCGGTGCAACCGGATATTGTGTTCACCCTGTTCGGCAGGGAAGTGTCGATGGGCAAGGGGCAGGGTTTGATGGGCATCGTCAACATGGTCAAGTACGAGGCGCAGAAAAGACTCAAGAAGTAAGACTCAACGCAAAGGCGCGGAGAAAAGATAAAAGCGTACCGCAGAGACTAAGAGGTTCAGAGCAACAGAGGGGCGAGTCGAGCGATTCGCCCTTTTGATTCTTGCTCAAATCAGGGACATAGCTGATACTATGGACAGGCGTATCGAGGTTTTTTCGATGACAGATGCAACTTCTCATAATGTTACTGCTGCTCATATTACCCGGACACCTGGCGTTTGTGGTGGTAAGCCGTGCATCGCTGGACGGCGTATTCGTGTCCGGGATGTCTACGAATGGCATGAACTCACGGGTATGAGTGCCGATGAGATTGCTAACGCACATGAATTATCGCTGGCACAGGTCTATGCTGCTTTGACCTATGCTTTTGAGAACATCGACGAAATCCAGGCTGACCTTCGCGAGGAAAAAGCTATAGTCGCGGCAGCGTTAGAGCGCCATCCTTCAAAGCTCCCGCTTCAACATGATGTTGAATTCTTATGACTTAAAATGCTTCTTCTTCGGCGTGGCAACTATGGATTCGCAAAAGCGCCTGCCGGTTCTGGAATCGGGACTCCTGATTCCAGGGCGGTTTCGAGCCAACCTTCCTTAGCCTCTTGAATCATTTGCTGTAATTCTTCCCAGGTATCCGCCAGGAGGCACTCCCCATAATCTAATCGTCCCGTCTGAAAGTCCTAAAGCAAGAATACGTCCATCTCCAGAAAACGCGAGGCTGGTTATGCCTGTTCTATCAATTGGAGTTGTGAAAACCGCTAACTCAGCGTAGTTCGTTGCATCCCAAAACTGGATGTTTATACCGTTTGCCGTGGCAAGCAACGTACCATCCGGACTGAAAGCAATAAAACACTCAATGCCTATGATCGTGCAACTAGGTATTGCTCCTTTTTGAGCGCCTGATGTGACATCCCAGAATATGACTTCGCCTTGATAGGCTGCTGCTAGCGTTGAACTGTCAGCCCTGAATGCAATATCTAGTGGTTGCTTTTGATCATTTTCTATTACAGAATTGGTGTTTAGTGTCGCGGTATCCCATAACCATATTGAATCGAACATGGCTGTGGCAAGAATGATCCCATCTGGGCTGAATACGACCTTCAGTGGACCGTTGTCAAGTTGAGCAGACACTGCAATTTGAGACAGAGTCTTCATATCCCAAAGTCGCAGGTCTGAATTGTCGACAGTAGCCAGTAGGAGACCATCTGGGCTGAAGGAAATGTCCTTTAATCCATATTGGTGTCCTAAAAGTGTGCCTAGTTGGTTCTCCCCGGAAGATTCCCATACATTTGCAGAATATCCTGCATCAGAATAACCTTCGAAAGTCAATAATGTTCCATCAGGATTAAAGCTGAGCACGGTTTCAAGTGATGCGCCTGAAATAGTAGTGCGTTCAACATTATTTGTCACATCCCATAAATGTATATTTGTATCTCCCAAAATACCTGAAGCCACGACTGTAGCGTTGGGGTTTATTGCCACTGAGGTAATTCGATCCTCACTATACCCCATTGAACCAACGAGTGGCGTATGGTTGACTGTATCCCATAATGTAACTTCGGTATCGCCCAAAGCGACGAGTATTCTGTTATCAGGACTAAAGGACAACCCGCGTGCGAAAGCTTCAAACGACATGCGTTCAGTCCCGTCACTAACACTCCATAAACGTATCGTACCGTCTCGTGCCGAGGAGGCCAAAGTAAGGCCATCAGAATCAAATGCTAGATCGATAATGCTGTCACTGTGACCTTGCAATACAGCGTGTAGGCTATTCGAAGTGATGTCCCAAATGGTTATTTCGTGATTACTGCTTATGAACGCAACATATGAATTGTCAGGACTAAAAGCGGCATCGTAAATGGACCCGGCAACCCCCTCTAGTGCGCTAACTTCAGTCATATTTGCGATGTCATAAACAATAAACGTAGTATCATGCATCGCAGCAAAGAGTGTCCCGTCATGACTCAAGGCAACTGGAAATACTCCACTCGGAGCCTCTACGATATCGAGCAATTCTCCACTATTTAGATTCCACCTGTAGATTACACCAGTACCCAACACTGCTGTAATTGACTCTTGAACAAATCGAAGGTCAGACCAACCGCAAGAGCAGGAACAGCTATTGGTAGTTGAGAGACCTGTGTCCCGGTGCTGATATCCCAAACGTTTACCGAATTCAATAATGCTGTGGCGAATAATTCCCCGTCTGGGCTAAGTGCAATTGCCAGGGGGTTAACTGGAATCTCAAGCAAGTGAGGCTCATTTTCCAACTCAACCGTGTCGTATATCCAGATACCGGCAGCTCCTGCCACGACAAGAGTTTCTCCGTTGGCGGACCAAACATCATTTACCGCTGTGCCACGTCCTAGCCGAAAGACTTCAGAAAGCTCGTTCACGTTATTGATTGATATTTGCTCTACAGGCTGAGCACTTTCTTCGATAGGTATTGTTGACACTAAAGTAGTAGGCAGCGTTATTTCATTTACAGATGATGTAATAGATTGATTGTTGTTGACCAATGTTGAGGCACTTGCGCTGTTTTCGCCACCATATTCAAAAAGTATAACTGCCAAAAACATAGCGATTGTTGGCAAGACCGAGTAACGGAATACATAATTATGCTTGTTCATATAATCCTCTTCACTAGGTGTACAGTCCCTAATTGTTTTATTGGTAAGTATATATTGACTTTCATTCTCAAAATGTATGAACCTCGTTATACTAACTTATCTATTCATTGGATACTATCACGATCCTTCAAGACAATAATTGTTGGTACCAGTTCAGAGACCGAACTCAATAAATGACCTATTGCCAGACTACTTCGCTTGGCACTTTCGAACACTGGCTGAATCCCGATGATATGGTGAATCACGTCGAATTCTTGTGACTTGATAGGTCGCCTTTCAGTGCGGTCATTGTGGATTTGCAAAAGCACCTGCTGGTTCTGGGATAAGGACTTCTGATTCCAGGGCGGTTTCGAGCCAACCCTCTTTCGCCTCTTGAATCATTTGCTGCAATTCTTCCCAGGTATCCGCTTGTGTCAGGCAACCCCGCAACTCTTTAACTCGCGCGACATACCCACCATCTTCCTGATCGGGGATAATCTCGATCGTGTATGGGAGGGAAAGGTAATAATCCAGTGTCTTATTCGCCATCGTTTTCACCTTCAACTTCATTTCCGGCACTTGTTTCTTTTTCAGGAAATAATTCATCTAGTATTTCGATGACATCTTTTACATATTGGGTTTTGACCTGATTGCCATGTAAAGGCACTACAACAATCGCGCTGTTATCGCCGAGTTGATATTCAAAGAAATGATGACTTCCTTTTACACGGACAAGACGAAAACCAAACCGTAGCAGAAGTGTTTCAAGTTCACTGAACTTTATGCCTTTGGGATTATTCCTTAGTTTATTTCGGAGCTTATCGCGTTTGGACATATTTCCTCAATCCTGATTATATGTCCAAATTCGCGTCAATAATATGTTCAGGTAAATGACAGACGATTCTATTACGGAACTTCTGCGCCAGCGCGGGCTTCGGGTGGGGCGTAGTTGACGACACTGAAGGGGATGGGGGCGCTGGTTTCCCGGCTGCCATCGGCCAGCAGCGCGGTTGCCACCAGTTCATGATCGCCGAGTTGTAACGGCCACCACAATTCCCAGGGCGCATTCTCAACTGTGCCGAGGGGCTGCCCGTCCATTTCGTAGGTGACCGACTGTGTGCCGGGGGGCGCACCCACTGTCAGGCGCAAACGCTGGGTATCGGGCGGAGTGATGGGGCTGATCTGGAAGACTGTGTAGGGGTCAGGTTCGAGCAGGCGCAGACCGTCGGCCTCATCCGGCGACTGTACGATTGCACCGAGCGGAGGTGACTGAATCCCGTTACGCGCCGCCCAATCCCGCGCCTCTTGCGGAAGTATCTCGAACACCTTGTCCAGGCGGCGTTCGGGTGGAGTTAAGTCGTCGGCCAGCAGCCCGGTTTGACTGTCGATGGTGAAGGTTTGATAGAAGGTGTCGTATTGGGTGGGAACTGTACCGTCGATGAACAACTCGGTTTTGCGGAGGGGACATGCCGGGGTGGGTAACAATCCACTGAGGGCGCAGACCTCCGCATGGACGATGCCGGGTGGCTCCTGAAACGACAGTTCCGGTTGACCCAGCAGCACCCGGCGCATGAAAGCATTCCAGATCGGCGCTGCACCACTGACTCCGGTGACATCCTGCATGGGGGTGTTATCGGCGTTGCCAACCCATACACCCACAACCAGATTGGGTGTAAAGCCGACAATCCAGTTGTCGCGGAAGTCGGTGGTCGTGCCAGTTTTCGCCCCCGCTGGTCGCCCGATGTTGAGGGCACTGTTGGGTCCAAAGCCGGGGATACGGGCGTTATTGTCGCTCAAAATGTTACTGATGATGTAGGCTACACGCTCGTCAATGACGCGGTTGGTCAATGTCGGAGGTTGCCATTGATAGAGTGTATTGCCAGCGTGGTCAGTCACCTTCAGGATGAGGGTCGGTTGGACACGATAGCCGCCGTTGGGGAAAATGCTGTACGCTCCGGTCAGGTCAAACAGGCGAACTTCGCCACCGCCCAACGTGATCGCCAGATCAATATTGGGGTTGTCGGCCAGCGTCTCGACACCCGCGTTCGCCAATAACTGCACTAATGTGGGCACACCGATATGATCCAGCGTAACCACCGCCGGGATGTTCATTGACGAGGCCAATGCTTCGCGCACCAGCACCGGGCCGTGTTCCACCAGTCCGAAATTGGCCGGGGTGTAACTCTCCAATTTGCGGGTGATGAAGGGGGTTTCCACGTCCAGAATCAGGGTCGCCGCAGTCCAGGGGTTGGGTTGGTCAGGGTTGAGCGCTGCCGCATAGGTGAACGGTTTGAGCGCGCTGCCGGGTTGACGGGAGGCGAGGGCTGCGTTGACATTGCCATCAATCGACTCGTCAAAATAATCCGGGCTGCCGAGCATAGTCAACACCTGCCCGGTATAGGGGTCGATAGCTACCAATGCCGCGTCGTGCGCCCCCGCCGCGATTTTGCCGGGTGGGGGATTGTTCAGGTTAAAAAGCTGCTGGCTGGCGATGTCTTGCGCCGCCTGCTGCCAATTCAGGTCAACCGTCGTCGTGACCTCTAATCCGCCATGATACAACTGCTCCGGGAAATCACGCTGCAACTGCGTCCAGACCGCCATAACAAAGTGGGGTGCTTCAATCGGGAAACGAGTTGCCGCAAATTGGAGTTTGTCGCGTTTGGCCGTATCAGCCTCGGCCTGGGTGATCCTGCCATTCTGCACCATCAGACGCAGCGCGGTATCCTGCCGTTCGAGGGCGGCGTCCATGTCGGTGAGCGGGTTATAGAGGGCGGCGTTCTGCAAAATCCCAGCCAGCATGGCACATTCAGCTAATGAGAGTTCGGGGGCGGATTTGCCGAAGTAGGCGCGGGCTGCTCCCTCGATGCCATAAGCCAGATTGCCGAAGTAGGCTTGATTCAGGTAGAGCGTCAGCACCTCATCCTTGCTATAGGCCGCCCCCAGGCGCAGCGCCAGAATACTCTCGCGCAGTTTACGGCGCAGGCTGCGTTCGGCACGCTGCTCCGGGTCAAGCAGGAGGTTGCGGGCGACCTGTTGGGTGATGGTGCTGCCACCTGCCAATATTTCACCGCCGCGCAGGTTAATCCACAGGGCGCGGGCTATTCCAGCGATGTCCACGCCGGGATGTTCATAGTAGTTGGCGTCCTCGGTTGAAATGACCGCATCAATACAATGCTCAGGGATGGAGGACAGAGGAATCGCAGTATTTCGCCCGCCGTCCGGGGGCAGAATTTCGTAGAGCAACTGCCCGTTGCGATCATAAATGCGTGTCGAGGGCAGGGCGAGTCCGGCTTGCAGTTGGTCAATCGAGGGAAGATCGACAAACAGCCAGAAATAGAGAAAGATGCAGATCAGAAAGGTGAAAACGCCAGAAGTCAAAAGAAACTTCTGCCTGCGGGAGCGGTTTCGCCAGAAGGTGCGCAGTTTTTTCATGGGATTATTCTAGCGGAAGGGGGAATGGGGTGCGAGACGGGAAGGCGACGGTTGACCGACGTTCCCTAAATAAAAAGGCCGGGTGTTCCGGCCTTGCTAAGGGAGAGGGTTATTTATTTGACCTGCACGCCGCCGCGTATGGTGGTTTCTTTGCGGAAGTCGTGCAGCCATCCATAGCGCAGCGGCTCTTTCAGGATGAGTTCGTCGAGTGATTTTGTGCTGTAGCTGGTGCGTGTGCCATCAGACATCAAGCGTGCATAACCGACGCTATCCGTCCAGTTGGAACCCTTCTGTTCGATCAACTCGCGCAGTTCTTCCTTCATGGCCTGGATTTGTTCGTCCATGAGGGCGATTTGTCCCTGCGCGTCACGGATGATCTGAACCCGCTCGGCGATTTGCTGGTCAATGTACTGTGCCAACCCGACGCCTTTGCCGTTTTTGGTCATGGTTTCGTTCGCCATACTTCGTCCTTTTACTCTGCTTGCTGGTGAGACTCACCAGCCTCCCTATTATCCGAGATTTACGTGAGAAATTGCGATGATGGATACAAGAATTATCTGAGAAAATTGTACCATATTTAGAACAAAATTTCCAGCACGAATTTGCTATTTATTGGTCGAATTTTCCCCTCATTTGACATTATTTCTGGACTGATTTTCATGTGGGAATGGAAACACAACTCGCGGAATTTGTATAGGTATATGATGGCTGTTTTTATGTTCCGCAACAGGTCAATTTGTGCCAACAATAATCAATCATTTGGCGAAACTGGAGTAGGATGCTACCATTAATTCCATTCGTATATTAAGGGGTGTTCGTGCAAACCCGTCGCACCAATCGGAGTTCTTATGACGTTCACCGAATCAGATCCCAGTGACGCGGAGTTGATTGAGCGGCTTCGCAAGGACGATCTCGATGCGCTCGGCAGCCTATTTGATCGGTATTACGCCCAGGTTTACCGGGCGGCTGTCTCGATCACCCAGGACAGCGCCGTCGCCGAAGATATTGCCCAAGATTGTTTTTTAAAAGTTCATCGTTATGCAAACCGAATTGATACCACCTTACCACTCGCTCCCTGGCTGTACCGCGTCACCGTGAATTTGAGCTACACCTGGATTTCGCGCCAGAAAAAACGCCGGGTTTCGTTGGAATTGGTGGTTGATCGGTTGATTAGCCCGATATGGAGTTCGCCCGATCACATCGCAGAACACAGCGAGATGCAAAATCAAGTCCACGAGGCGATACGAGAATTGAACTTTAATCAGCGTGTGGTGGTAGTTCTACATTATATGAGTGGATTAAGTTTGGAAGAAATCGCCGAAGTTTTGAATTGTCCGGTAGGTACGGTCAAAAGCCGTCTGTATTACGCCCGCGAGAATTTGCGCCGACGATTAGATACGGTCAACTGGCCGCATGAGGTTGCACATGGGTTTGCCCAATAGACAACTCGACGAACTTGATGAATTAATTGAGGGTGCGCTCAAACAGGGAGCAGCAGTTTCGCAAACCCAGAAGCAGTTTGCGTGGGAACGGCTGAGTTACACTGTACAATACCAAACAATTCTACCCGCCGCAGTAACGGTGGCGGAAAGAAGTATTTGGAGCCGCCTGACTCTCGCGGGAGGGATATTGTGGCGTCAATTCTCGGCGCTGGCGGTTGAGGAAGACCGATATAAGCTGGCAAGTCACAAGCGATATATGACGCGCTATCAGGGGATTGCCCAGGCGAATGAGATGGTGATGCAGTTCCTGTAGGTATTACGGAAACCGATTGTGTCTAGTAAAATTGTCCCATAATCTCAATATATCTCCGATTATCAACCCTCTCCCAATCCAAATTTGAAGTATAATTGGCGTATGATTAAACAGGGTGGCGCTCGATAAGGGCGCTGCATCCTTGTAAATGACGATTTTTGAAAGGAGAGGGCGCGTTTTGCCAGCCGAATAGGTCGCTGACGGCGTGTCAAATACGGCTTATGGTTTCTGTACCGCGTATCATCACGGTAGACCCTACATTCACAATTGCACGAATTGTTCGTGGCGCGACAGATTTATTGAATTCCCCCGTCATACAGGTGGATGCTCCCAGTGGGGCTGATGCGTTGGATGAAGTACAGCGCGGCGGGGCACAACTGGTCGTGACTGCCTGGGAATTATATGATGACATCCAGGGGTTGGAATTGGCGCTGCGGATCAAACAGGTTGCCCCAGAGGCTTCTGTTGTGATTCTGGCAGATGTCGACGATCCCGAAGCATTGGATGCAGAGACTCTGGCGGAATCCCCGTTCATTTACATGCACCGCCCGGTGGATGTGCATCAATTTTTGCGCGTGCTGGTGGCCGGATTGACCGGAGAGAATATTTTCGATGCGTTGAAACCCTCAGCATCAGGTGATGCACCCCGGCTCGATCATGGGCCGCTCCCCAGCATTGATCTTCAGAATTCACAGAAAATTATTGACCGCCTACTGGTCGATGTGGGCGCAATGGCGATTATCCTGGCAGCCCGAACCGGCGAAGTGCTGATGGAAGGCGGCGCGCCGGGATACATCAACCGGGAAGAATTGACGAGCGCGCTGCTGCCGATGGTGACAACAACGATTGAGATGTCGTCGCTGGTGGGTGGGCAGGCACAGTGTATTCAGTTCTATGACGGTGATGATAAAGATGTGTTTGTTTTTTCGGTTGGGCTTCACCATTTCCTGTGCGTAGTGTTCGATGGGCAGGCCGGGTCGAGACAGTTTGGTGTCGTCAACCGCTATGGACGACAATCGGTTCAGGATTTGATCGCGCTGTTGGGCGCATCGGCCTACATTATCGAATCTCCATCCTCGGCAATGGAAGAACCCCCGGTTGAGAAAAAATCGCGCAAGGCGAAAACGTCTGAAGTCGAAGCTGTCGAGCCTACCCTGGTGCGGCCTGAAGTCAAACTCCCCGAACCAGAACCCCTGCGGCTGGAACCGATTGCCAATCTGGATATGAGTATCTTTGACCAACTGCCAGCTATTGACGAGTTGGACGCTGATGATTTGTTCGATCTGGACAAGGTGGCGGAGATGGTGAATAAGGGAAGCGGGCGCAAAGAAGTTTCCTTTGACGAGGCGGTTGAACTGGGTGTTTTACCGGATATCGACGGCGATAGCAATTAAACCATCGGGCGGATCGTTACATCCGCCCTTTTTCAATCTACTGCGGTTGCCCTCTGTTTCACCACAAATTTCGTTTTTAATTGGTAAACTTTAAGTCATTGAAAGGTTGCCGAGAACTATAATAGGAAAAAGGTATAGTTCAATTCGCAATGGTGAGGGGTTGTAGGTGTGAGCAAGAAAGCGAACGTGGCGACAAGCGTAGACACCGGCAGCAAGGTGAAAGACCCCTTGATTGGCAAGCAACTTGGTGATTACCGCCTGACCAGCATGCTGGCAACCGGCGGGATGGCACGTATCTACAAGGGGACGGATTACAAGCTGCAACGTCAAGCCGCCGTCAAAGTGATGGTTGAGGAAGAGCTTGAAGGTGACAAAACGCTGATGAAGCGCTTCCAACGGGAAGCGCGCGCTGTTGCCGCCCTGGAACACGATAATATCATCACGATTTACCAGTATGGTGAGCAGGAAGGCGTCTACTTCCTGGCGATGAAACTCATCAAAGGTAACGATCTATCACAAGAAATCAAACGGCTGAAGAAAGCCGGAAAGAAAATGGATGTGGAGCGCGCGCTGCGCATCCTGGGACAAGTTGCCGCCGCACTGGATGTTGCTCATGCGGCTAATGTAGTCCACCGCGACATTAAACCCTCCAATATTTTGCTGGATGACGACGACAAAGCTATTCTAACGGATTTTGGGCTGGTACTCCGACCATCCATCGAGACGACAATGGGGACAGCCTTTGGTACACCCCGTTATATTGCGCCGGAACAAGCTATTTCGTCCAACAAGGCACTACCGCAGAGCGATATTTATGGATTAGGCATCATCCTGTACGAAATTCTTTGCGGCGAAACGCCTTTTTCTGGCGACTCGCCGATGGAAATAGCGCTCAGTCAGATCAGCGATGACCCACCCCGGCCACGTTCCCTGAATCCAGATATTCCACAGGGAGTTGAACGGGAACTGCTGAAGGCGCTGGAAAAAGAACCTGAAAATCGCCACCAATCGGCTTCGGAGTTTATCCGGGCGGTCAAACAGGCGTATGGGATGCAGGTGGACAGCACATCCAATTCGCGCCCTGTAGGCTCCGATTCCGTTGGCGGCAAGTTGTCGGACAGTTGGACATTATCAGAAGTCAGCGCAAGTGTCGCCAATGCGCGCGACAAGCTGACGGGACGTATCTACAATTCACCGACGACCCGGCGCAAGTCACGGTCACGGATGATGTTGCCTCTCCTGGCAATCGTTGTGCTGTTGGCAGCGGGTGTGTTCCTGCTGGTCAAGAATGGTGATGTCGGAATTGGCGGAGCCGGGGCAGCGGTGACATTAATATACGACGACTCCAATTTTACGATGCTGAACGGCGGTGATTACACGCTGGATGTGAATGATCTGCAATTTATACGCGGCGTGGAAGGGGGCGGGGACGATTACAACGGCTACCGTATTACCGGCAAGGTGCTGCCCGCCGGATACTGCGCGCGCGTTCAACTTCAGGGCAAGCAAAATGATACACCTCCCCAATGTAATGCGGTTCAGGGTACTGAGTTGTTGAGTAACCAAATGCGGTTTTTCTGGCGGAAGGAAACCCCGGAAGGTACACCGATCAGCACCTTTGAGGTGTGGTATAAAGGCAATTTAGTGCAGCGGTGCGATACCGTAGTGCGGGGTGGGGATGCCGAATGCCGGTTCAACTGGCCGGTTGCCGCGCCAACACCAGCCCCCTCAAGTTAGACCATTCTTATCCATATTTTCTGGCTCACACTGCAACAATGGGCTAGTATAGGCCATCCATTTGCAGCGGAGCAGAAGTATGGCCGAAAACCCTCTGGTTACTACCGATTGGCTCGGTACACATTTGAGCGATCCTACTTTACGGATTGTCGATATTCGTGGACATGTGTTGCCAGCCAGCCAACCGCCACCGCATTATTTCAACCATCACGACGATTATTTAAACAGTCATATTCCCGGCGCTGTGTTTGTGGATTGGGTGCGTGAGATCACCGACCCGGATGACCCGCGCCATGCGAAGGTAGCGAAGCCCGAACGATTTGCATCAGTGATGAGCCGAATCGGTGTCGATGAAAATATGCTGGTTGTGGCCTACGACGATGCGAACGGGATGTTCGCTGCCCGCTTATGGTGGATGCTAAATTACTATGGGCACACAGAGGTGGTGGTGTTGGACGGTGGGTGGCAGAAGTGGATTGCAGAAGGCCGTCCGGTGACGGCTGACGTTCCTGCTATTCAACCGACAACCTTTGTTGCCCGCCCCAACCCGGCCATTTTCCGCAACAGTGAACAAGTGAAGCAGGTGTTGGGTACGGATACCAAACTGGTAGATGTGCGCTCACCAGGAGAGTTTGTTGGAGAAGCGTCGCGGGCAAAGCGAAAAGGGCACATTCCGGGGGCAATCAACCAACCCCGATCTGGATTGGTACAAGCGGATGGCACGATGCTGCCGCCTGATCTGCTGCGCGAAAAGTTCAACAGCCTGGGCATCAACGTTTCAACACCGGAAGTTATCGTCTATTGTAACGGGGGTGTGTCTGCCAGCTATGGTTTGCTGGCACTGAAGATGGCCGGATTGGAGCAGGGAGCGGTCTATGACGGCAGTTGGAAGGATTGGGGAAACTTGGATGATTTGCCGATAGAGTAGTTTTGCCAGTGGTTCACATGTGAGCTAGAATCATGGCGAGGTTTCTTTTGTACTTAATTAATTGAAGGAGATGAGAACGATGCGGCGCAATATAATCCGTCTCTTATGTGTAATTGCGATGTCTGGACTGGTCATTCCGTTGGTGGCAACGGGGCAGGATGACATGGACATGCATTTGATCGGCGCATGGGATACCTGCCCGACCCCAGCGAACCTGCCCGACAGTGTAAACATCGGTGCTGTGTTCGCCCTGAGTGAATCAGCCTCGGTATATGGTCAGGTGCAGAAAAATGCAGTTCAACTGGCTGTAGATGAAATGAATGAGCAGCAGTATCTGGGTGAAGGTGTCACCCTGAATGTGTCATTTGAGGATTTGGCCAGTGGTCGCGACCAGGCTGTAACCGCCATGACAAAACTGGTGGAAGAAGACCAGGTTGTAGCTGTCATCGGCCCGACACTCTCGTCGGAAGCATTTGCGGCTGACCCGGTGGCACAGGAAGCGGGTACAGTGGTGCTGGGCGTGAGTAACACTGCCAACGGTATCACCGATATGGGCGACTATGTTTTCCGCGACAGTCTGCCAGAAGCGGCGGTAATCCCCGGAACGATTGCAAAAGCTGTAGAGGTTCTGGGCATACAGAGTGCCGGTATCCTGTATGGGAATGATGATGACTTTACGGTAAGCGGCTACAACGTATTCAAACAGGCGCTCACCGACAATAATATTGAAATCACCGGAGAAGAAACATTCGCCAAAGGTGATGTGGACTTCAATGCGCAACTGACCAACCTGATTGGCACAAACCCGGATGCGCTGGTTGTTTCGGCACTGGCCGCCGAAGCCACACAAATCATTATCCAGGCACGCGCGCTGGGTTATAGTGGCCCAATCATTGGTGGTAACGGCCTCAACTCGCCTGCGGTTTTGAATGACAGTGGCGCGGACTCGGAGGGTGTGATCGTTGGAGCAGCGTGGAACATCGCCAGCCCAACAGAGAGCAGTCAGGCGTTCACGGACGCGTTCCAGGCAGCGTATGACGTTGCCCCCGATCAGTTTGCAGCCCAGGCGTATACTGGCGCATGGTTAATTGGGACAGCCATCCGGTGTGCAAACTCGGTAGATCATGCGGCTGTGCGCGATGCGCTGGCGGCTGTCGCTGATTTCAACAGCCCATTGGGTTCATTCAGCTTCGATGACACCCGCAACCCGGTTCACGAGCCGGTTGTCCAGGTGGTTCAGGATGGGAAGTTCGCCGTACTGGGCAGCGCGATGACGACGATGGAAGCGGAAGCAACACCCTAACGCCCATTCAATATTGAATTGTGATTGCAGTTCAGGGACACGGCGATGCTGTGTCCCTGGCATTTATGATAGAACTCAAAAATGAATGTTCCACAACAAATTATTAATGCAGTCTGGTTGGGTGGGGTATATAGTTTATTCGCGCTGGGATACGCGCTGGTCTTCAGCGTACTTGGTGTGTTGAATCTGGCTCACAGCGCCGTATTCATGTGGGGTGGATTTGTTGGCCTGATGGTCGTTACCCAACTCCATCTGTCCATCTGGCTGGCCGTTCCAGTGGCGATGGTGGGTGCGGGGATCATCAGCCTGATTGTGGATGCCGTCGCCTTCGCTCCGTTGCGCCGCCGGAATGCGCCGCGTATTTCCCAGTTGATTAGCAGCATCGGGGCATCTGTGCTGCTGGTGAGCATCGCCCAATTGACATTTGGGACGCAACCGAAGCGTTTTCCCATCGGGACGATTCCAAACGATACATTGGAAGGACTTCCATTTCGGGTAACACCGATACAGATTGTCATCTTCATTGTTTCGATCATCCTGATGGTGCTGCTGCAATATATGGTGAACCGGACTCGTACCGGACAGGCGATGCGGGCGGTGGCATTTAATGAACGAGTTGCCAGTTTGCTCGGTATTCAAACAAACAACATTTTCAGACTGACGTTTTTTCTGGCCGGGGCGCTGGCCGGGGCTGCTGGCGTCTTATATGGATTAGCTTATAACTCGATGACGCCCTTCATGGGGGATTCGGTGGCCTTAAAAGGGCTGACGGTGATCGTACTCGGCGGGCTAGGCAATATCCAGGGCGCAGTGATTGGCGGATTTGTGGTGGCGGGTCTTGAAGTGTTCAGCATCGCAGCAGGGAGCAGCAATTACCGGGACGCGATTGTGTTTACCCTGTTGTTCCTCATTCTGTTGTTCCGGCCACAGGGATTAGTAGGCGAGGCCGAACAAAACCGGGCTTAAAGGCTGATTATGGACTTTTTACGCGCTATAGGCATCACAGAACCCGTTGTCCAGTTCATGCTGGTTAATGGGCTGCTGGGTCTGAGCATTTACCTGACGTTATATACGGGTATGTTCTCGTTGGCGAACGCCGGGTTTATGGCGATTGGCGCGTACACGGGTGTGATTCTGACACAGAACTTTGATCTGCCCCTATGGGCGGGACTCATCGGCGGGATGCTGCTGGCGGGTGTGATCGCTATACCGATTGGACTGCCAGTGCTGCGGCTGCGCGATATTTATCTGGCGATTGCGACCATTGGATTCGGGGAAGTGGTGCGGATTTCTGATTCTCAACTTTGACCCATTGGTGAGTTCATTAACCGGACAGGACGTACTGCTGACGAAGGGTGCGTTGGGCATCACTGGAATTCCAAAGGTCGCGGAAACATGGCATCTGATTCTGGTACTGTTGATTGCAGCCTACTTTATCTACCGCCTGCACCGATCCCGCTTCGGGCTGGCGATGGCTGCTATCCGGCAGGATGAACAAGCCGCCGCGAACATGGGCATTGATGTGGTTTACGTCAAAAACGCGGTATTCATTATGAGCGCGGTGCTGGCAGCGGCAGCAGGGGTGTTGAAGGCACATCTGACGCGCACGATCAGCCCCGGCGATTATGGTTTCTCGCAGGCAGTGGACATTCTGGCTTTCGCTGTGCTGGGTGGCACAACCACCTTCGTCGGGCCGATTGTCGGCGGGATGGCGCTGACGGCTTTGCCGGAACTACTGCGCGATTTCAAACAATATCGAGGAGTCGTCAATGGGGCGCTGCTGCTGCTCGTGATTGTGTACCTGCCGGGTGGACTCGTGAATCCAAAGGGTTGGATGCGTCTGTGGAGACGCCTTCGGGGCAGCGAATCACCCGATTCTTCCCTGCCATCGGGACAAGCCCCGGCTTAAAGTTTCCCAAATTAGCTTAACCGACAATCAGTATTAGAAAATCTTTATGGCTGATAGCTCGCCTCCGTGCTAGCATGTTGTTTAGGAATTTTTTAGACCAGCGGTATAGGCTGGCGATGTTGGATGAGTTGGTATTAGAGGTGAGTATGATTTTCGTAGCGAGTACCCTGCTTATTGCATTTGGTCTGATGTGCCTCTTTGACCGGGAAATGGCATATCGCTTGTATGAGTATGATGCGAAGTTGATGGGTAAGGTGTTGGAACGGACTCCAGGTTGGGACAGCCTGATGCAGACTCAAGGGGCGGTTCTGATGTTGGTCGGG
Organism: uncultured Chloroflexia bacterium; assembly: GCA_963752305.1. Lineage (GTDB taxonomy): Bacteria > Chloroflexota > Anaerolineae > Aggregatilineales > Phototrophicaceae > CFX2. The sequence goes on along the minus strand of CAVVXQ010000009.1, from coordinate 2,258,288 downwards.
TTGATCGGATTTCATCGTTAGTCTGCGATAGGCGGCATACCATTGAATATGGCAAGGCGTAGGGCACTCCGGTAGCAGCTTTACGCCTTTTTGTTTACAATCCCCACCAGTTTCTACCATTCATGAAAATAGTTTTATGCTCGAACTCAAACAGGTTTCCCGCCAATTTGGTGGTTTGCAAGCATTGTGTGATGTCACGATGTCCGTCCCGGACCACAAGATCATTGGTTTAATTGGGCCGAATGGGGCGGGTAAAACCACGCTGATTAACAATATCAGCGGCCTCGACCATCCGACCAGTGGCAGCATCCACTTTAATGGACATGACATCCACCGAGCACCTCCGCACCAGGTTACTCGTTTGGGCATTGCCCGGACATACCAGAATATCCGCCTGTTCGGTGAGATGACAACCCTGGAAAATCTGCTCATCGGGCAACATGGGCGGGGACAGTCGTCTATTATTGATTTACTGTTCTTCTTACCACGTTTCCGACAGGAAGTACGTACCCAGCGCGAGAGTGCGCTGGTGCTGCTGCGGCAATTTAATCTGGAGGAGATGGCAGATACACCCGCCGGGACGCTGCCGTATGGTGCTCAACGCCGTCTGGAGATGGCGCGGGCGCTGGCTACCCACCCTCAGTTGGTGCTGCTGGATGAACCGACGGCAGGTATGAATCCTATCGAAACACAGGAACTCGGCAAACAGATCATCCGGCTGCGGGAAGATGGATTGACGGCGTTGGTAATTGAACACGACATGTCATTGATTCATCAGGTTTGCGATGAGGTATATGTATTGAACTTCGGGCAGATTATTGCACACGGAACACCCTCTGAAATTAAACAAAATCCAGTGGTGATCGAGGCCTATCTGGGGCAGGAAGAAACCGATGGCGCTGCTTGAAGTCGAAAACCTACACACCAGCTATGGCGCAATCAAGGCGCTGCGTGGGCTGTCGTTTCAGGTGGAACAGGGGCAGGTGGTCAGCTTGATTGGGGCGAATGGTGCGGGTAAAAGCACCACCCTCAATACGATCAGTGGGTTACTTAAGCCTACTCAGGGAAAGGTTAGGTTCGACGGCAAAGATATCACCGGCTGGCGAACAGACCGGGTAACTCATCTGGGATTGGTGCAAGTACCGGAGGGACGCCAGATCATCGCTACCATGTCCGTCGCAGAAAATTTAATGCTGGGTGCGTACCATCGGACAGACCGCACCGAGGTCGAAAATGATCTGAACGATATATTTCGACGATTTTCGCGGTTAAATGAACGGCGGCAGCAGAAGGCGGGGTCGCTGAGTGGGGGTGAACAACAAATGCTGGCAGTTGGTCGGGCGTTGATGAGCCGTCCCCATTTACTGATGCTGGATGAACCGAGCATGGGACTCGCGCCACTGCTGGTCAACGAGGTGTTTCGTATCATCGCTGATATTAAAGCGCAGGGTGTCCCGATCCTACTGGTGGAGCAGAATGCCCGCAAGGCGCTGCAGATCGCGGACTATGCCTACGTGCTGGAACGCGGACAGGTTGTACACGAAGGAATCGCGTCCGACCTAAAGGCGGATAAAAGTATTATTGCGGCTTACCTGGGCTAGTTCCATTGGTTGCTTTTGCTACTTTCGCCCCATTGGTCGCTTTCGCTCCGTCTGCCCCTTTCGTTCCTTTTGTGCTGCTTGCAGGTTGTGCGATTTGCCCTGTGCCATTGAACTGATGCCATCCAGCCGCGAGTTGGCGACGGAGGGCCTCACGGTTCTGCCCAGTGGCGGTTGTTACCTGCTCAAGTAACTTGATTGGCGAAATATTCTCTCCGGTTTGAGCCTTCATGAGCTTACTGCCAACGGTGGCGACTAGCATCAAAACCAGTGTGAGCATCCAGGCGATTAAATCCATCCGGCTTTTAAAATCCCCTAAAGTCAATCCATCTGGTGGTGGGGTTGGCTCAGGTGTGATGGTTGGGCGGGGCGATGCAGGAATGGATGGCTGGTGCACGAAACGCCAGAGGGCTTCGCGGACGATTTCGGCCTCGCTATCATATTTGTTACTTTTAACCAACTCCCGAACACAAACTTTTAGGTCAGAAGGGATGTTGGCTTGAACACGTGCATCGAATGCAGCTTCTCCGTCGTTCATGATTTACGCTCCGCTCAAAACTAAAGCTCCTTATTTTCACTGACGTGGCTGGCTTCTGAATCCGTATTTAGCACATTCAGTAAGCCGGTGGTGATGAGTTGATGGAATACATTTGCCATGTATTCCGCCGAGTAGGGGCGATTGTTTTCTAACCACCAAATCACCAGGGCGTTCATCGCCCCGACCAGGAATTGGGCGATAATCTCTACTGGAATTGTGGATTGCCCGGATGGCAAAACTTCCTGTAGCTGTGACTGAACCTGCTCGGCTGAGTATTTCCGATAGTGCGACAGAACCCCGGCAAGGCCGCCCCCACCCAGGATAGCGCGGTATAAATCCGCATTCGCTTCGGCGTGTTCGAAGACCAATCCGCTGGGTTCCTGAGCACCGTTTAAATCCAATTTGGGGAGTGGACTTGATTGTTCGACGAAGTCCCCCAGGATTTCTTCCATGAGGCTGAGTAACAATTCGTCTTTGTCGTGGTAATGCAAATAGAAGGTGGCGCGGCCTAAATTGGCGTGATCGGTGATGTCCTGAACAGTGATGGCGTCATAGCCTTTTTCGAGGATAAGGGCGATGAGTGATTTGCGGAGAAGTTTTTGAGTCCGCTGTTTACGACGATCCACTTTCATGCCGAATCCAAACCCTATCTATACATTTGTCTAATATTATACAGCAACCTTAACATATTCCACTATTAAGTGGGTATAGGTGGTTTGGGGTTCGTATCAGAACAGGCGCTTCTGGTGATGTTTGGACATTTTTCCGTTCCGGCGCGGCAATCCGCGATCTGACGACCAGGGTGCGTAGGGAGCCATTGTGAGATCGGCGAGTGCCAGAAGGGTTGTGTCGTAGTTGACACGCCATCCAGCAAAATCCTGCCAGGCCTGATCCCGATCCGCTTTAATCGGGACTCCTGCCGCTTCCATCGTGTCACAGGCTTCGTCAAATTCTGCGCGGCTGATGCTGATGGGCTGGTCGGGGAAATGGGGGTCGGGATGATAGTCGATGCCAAAAAATTGGGCAATATGCCGGAGAGCGACAAAGCCCGCCCGGATACAAAGCTGCGCTTCGGGGCTGGGAGGGACGTCCACTGCTGCCGTCATGAGCGCGGCGGCGTCCAACACCGCTCCGCTTGCCGTAATCCATGAGCGATCCGATTGAGGCGAACGAAACAGACTAATGGCGGCGAAGGAGGTATGACTTTCGTCAATTTCGGCAAACCAGACTTCCCAATCGTTCCACATTTCCTTGAGATAATCCAAGCCGCGAATTCCCCGAACGCGGACAATCATGGTAATGGCCGAGGGCGGGGAATTGGCACGCACTTCGAGCAGGGTGACAAGAGTCTCGCGCCGAGCAAAGGCGGAATACATGGTCGGCAAATAGGAGAGCAACAGGGCGACAATGCCGAGGCCGATGGTTGCCTCGGAAAATGCGAGAATGGCGGTAACGGGTGTGTCGTGGGGAAAGAAGATACCGAGGGTATACAGCGATGAACCGCTCATCTTAAAGGCTTCGTACCAGCTATCAAAGTCAACCGCTCGATACATCAAGGTGTAGCCCAACAACACCAGGATGAGCCATGCAATCGGCAATCCCAACAGGCTTATGGGAGCATACAGCGCCATAATGCGGTCACGATCCTCATAGGTCTGGGCACGCCGGACGCGGAAATTGAAAATGCCATACACGGCGCGAAATACGAGGCGGGTAATCCGCGTGTTATCGCCGCGTGGAACGACAACAGTACGTACAGCAGAAAGTAAGGTGCTTACGACCATCACCATGCCAAGTACGAAACACAGCACATGTAGAATCATCTCCAGGAGGGATTCCATATCTACTCGACCCTTTTGCTCTTTTTTCGGTTCAAACTATCGGCAACATGATTATAGCGGGTGGAAATGCAATACAACCACTGCACTTTTCGGTAGCCTGGGGGATACGGGTGGGTTAAGATCAGGCTGAAGTAGACTTTTGGAGAAATTTCGAGGCAAAAGATGGTACAGATCACGCGCTACGAAACCCTGACATGGCCGGAGGTGGCGACGCTGCCCCGCGATCTGCCGATGGTGCTGCCACTGGGCGGAGGCTACGATGTAGACGAAATTGGGAGGGCGCTCGATGTCGAGCATTACTGCCTGCTCCCGGCGCTACCGTATGGGTGGGGCGGGAGTATTGCCCCTGTTAGCCAGGAGATGCTACGCCGGGTGGTAGCGGGGATTGTAAGCGCCCCGCGTGAAGAAGGCTTTACACAATTGACCGTCGTTCACGCAGGTGACGAGCAGGTGGCATCGGAAGGGGTTCGACAAATCCGGTTGGAGCGCCATCCAAATGAACAATCACCTCTTGCCACGCCGGAACGTGTGATTCTGATTCCCTGCGGTCATACGGAACAGCATGGTTATCACCTGCCGATGAATACCGATACTGTGATTATCGGGACTATCGCCACAGGTATTGTGGAACGTATCCCCGACGAGGCGGAAATGCTGCCAACGCTGCCGTATGGGGTGAGCATGCACCGGAACGCCTTCGCCGGGACATTCCATATAGGCGGGCGGGTATTTGAAGATTTCATGCTGGAAGTGATTGGAACACTGGTCGAACGCGGCGCGGATCGTTTCTATCTGATGAGCGGACACGGCGGAAACTGTTCATTTCTCACCAATGTGGTCAAGTATGCCGGGGAACGCTACCGAGGAATCTTCGCAGCGACAACCTGGCTGCACACGTCCAGCCACCTGGGCGCGCCCGCCCTTAGTCAATACCGACACTCACAAATTGGCGGTATGGGGCACGCCGGGGAACTGGAAACAGCATACATGCTGCATCTTCGCCCCGAATTCTGCAAAATGGAGCGGGTGGTGGATGAGGCGGTTTTCATGAGCACACAGAACTACTATATGGATTGGATTGAGGGTGGGTCGCTGATCGCTAATCCACCCTGGGAGGATGACACGATCACAGGTAGTTATGGCGCGGGCAGCGTGGCAACGGAAGAGAATGGCGCACGCTGGCTGGATGTGGCTATCCGAGAGAAGATCGACCATGTGGGCGAAATTCATGAACAACAGAATTGACGGATGGCAAAACGGAAACAGATGGCCGACGAGGGCATTACATCGGCCAGTGTATTGAAATCACAACCCTGGGTTAAGGATATTGGGTAAAGCCACTTCAGATCAGGATTGCGAGACTGCCGATGATTCCGGTGTTCGCAGCAGTTGGTACAGGAAAGCACCTATACAGGCGCCAATGATCGGCGCAGCGATATAAACCCACTGGTCTGTCCATATCCCAACGACCAGTGCGGGGCCGAGGGAACGCGCGGGATTCATGGATGCGCCGCTGATTGGGCCACCCCAAAGCGCATCGAGCGCGACAGTGAAACCGATGGCTATAGCTGCTGGTGCGCCGATGGCGCGGGTGTCCGTCGCTACTGAAATGATGACGAACATGAGAACGGCGGTTAATAATACTTCCAGCCCAAAAGACTGTCCGACTGTTCCTGATGGAAGGGTAACGCCCAACCCGGCAATATCGCCCAGGAGCAGGCGGAGGGTGAACGCGCCGAGTGCTGCCCCGATAATCTGTCCAACGATGTAATAGATAACTTCGCGGCGAGGAAAGTGACGTGTTAGCGCAAAGGCGATGGTCACTGCCGGGTTGAAGTGCGCACCGGAGAGATGACCACAGGCGGCAATCATCACCAGAATAATGAGGCCGAAGGTGAGAGCAATTCCGATATGGCCTAACTCCCCCTTTTGGGCGTTAACCATGATTGCGCCACACCCAGCCGTCACGAGCGCATACGTGCCGACCAGTTCTGCACCGGCGCGCCTTAGAAGTCCGTTGTTCAATTACAATCCCCCTGGTTAGCCGCGACCATCCCGAAGCATTTGAGCGAATTCGTCGGGCATGTCGGTAGATTCAATCGCTCGTGCAGTTCGTTCCACGTCGTAGGGTACACGGATGAATTCTACATTTAGATCATGTCCCACTGCCGACAGGGTTATGTAACAGGCACGGGGATCATTGTCTTTGGGCTTGCCGACACTGCCCGCATTGATGACGTGCCGCCCACTGGGCAGGATTTTGTGATAGGGAAGGTGAGTGTGTCCGCAGACAAGCACATCAACATTGGCAGAGTCCAGCAGGCGTTCAAAGCTGCTGTCCGGGCGGTCTTCATAGAGGTATTCGTTTACCTTACGAGGGCTGCCATGTACGAGTAGGATACGCAGATCACCCATCTGCAGGGGGATTTGTGCCGGGAGGTTCCTCAAAAATAATTTGTGATCGACGGTTGTATGGGCATTTGTCCAGGCAATTGAACGTTTGCCATGTTCTTCTTCCACCTGGGTTTTGTAGGCACAGCCACAGTCGTCGCTATCATTGCCGACGCCCAGGTCATAATTACCCATGATGGTTGGGATTTCCAACTTTCGTATCGTATCAACCACTTCGTTGGGGAATGTGCCATAACCGACGAGGTCCCCCAGGCAATAGCGGTTCGGCAAGCTGCGTGTGTCCATGTCGGCCAGGACCGCCTCAAGCGCGGGCAGGTTGGCGTGAATGTCGCCAAAAATCGTCAGATGCTCCACTCATTCGCTCCTTAAGACTGGTCTGCATTGAGATTGGATAAAAAATGGGTAATGCGGGATTTTAGCCGCAGGGCGGTTTGCTCAAATGCCTGGGTACGCGCTGCAGGATCGTCAATTTTGGCCGGGTCGGGAAAGCCCCAATGGATTTGCTGTCCATCGCCGGGGAAAGTCGGGCAGACCTCGCGGGCAAGGTCACAGACGGTAATCACATAATCAAATGTGTGCCCTTCATAGTCCGTGAAGTGTTTGGCTGCCTGTCCGCGAATGTTGATTCCCAGCGCGTCCATTGTGCGGACGGCATCAGGATGCAGGTGGGTAGGATGGCTTCCAGCACTGTGAACATCAATTGAGTTGGGGGTAATATGACGCATGAGTCCTTCTGCCATTTGCGAACGGGCGCTGTTGTGCGTGCAGACAAACAGGACACGTACCTTATCGGGCACAGCGGTTATTAAATCGGCAGGCGTTGGGTCGAATTGCAGCGCCGGGTGGAGGGATGCACCTGCCTCACGATAAAGCTGGCATAGATTGTCCAAATCCAGACTGTAATACACATCGCGGCCATCGGCATCACTGCGGCGTGTGTTCACCAGCCCATCATCCCGTAATTTCTTCAAATGATAGGAAACCAGATTCATGGGTTCGTTGACCAGATCGACAAGTTCCTGGACACGGTAGTCACCCACAGTTAGCGCCTTGAGCATATTCCAGCGCAAATCGTGGGCGAGTAACCGGAGGAGATGGGGTGGTGGTTGTAAGAGGATAGCCGTCATGATGCAGGTTCTTCGACAGCTAGCTCTGCCAGCCAAGATTTGATTTTCGCGTCGATCTGGTCGCGGATTTCACGAAATTTCGCCATGATTTCCTCATCCGTTCCGGTTGCCTTAGCTGGATCGTCGAACGGCCAGTGCAGTTTCTTTCCACTTCGCGCCCATAGTGCCTGCGGGCAATTTTCGTCGGCGTCACCACATACGGTAATGAGATAGCGGAACATGATCTGTCCCATAAACTCTTTCGAGCCTTTAGAATACTGGCTGCGGATATTGATGCCGATCTCATCCATTGCGCGGATGGCATACGGATTGATTCCCGTTGGCGTGATTCCGGCGCTGTAGACCTCGAACTGATCCCCAGCATGAAAGCGCAGTAGGGCTTCCGCCATCTGCGAACGAGAGGAATTTGCCGTACATAAGAACAGAACCTTCGGTTTGGATGTCGCCATTTTGCAACCCCTTAATCATTCAGTTCAAATTGGTTCAATATATTTTGAATTATATAACCCTCTTTTTCGATATGCAAGTCCTGCTTAGAGCGATGTAAAATAGTTTACGAATTGTTTACACCTTCTTATTGACGCTGCACGGAATGCGTCCTATCCTATTTGTATACAATCTGTCTACAAATATACGATGTGTAAAATGAGTGTGCAATGAACAATCTCTATCCTCCCGGCCCAAAATCGAAGTCTCCTGTTGGAATCATCCGGGCGATGCGCGACAAACGTCTCGATTTCCTGGTGGAAAATCGCCAATTGTATGGTGATTTTGTTCACTTCCAGATAGGGTCGAGGCACTTTTACCAACTCAATAACCCGGAAAGCATTCAGTATGTGCTGGTGAAGTACCCGGAGAAGTTCCAGAAAAGCCCTACACTCAAGAAGACGACGCGACAGTCGATTGGTCAGGGATTACTCACCAGTGATGGTGATCTTCACAAACGCCAGCGCCGACTGGTGCAACCCGCTTTCCACCACAACCGGATCGCCGCATACGCAGATGTAATGGTGGACTACACAACGGATATGCTCCATGAGTGGCAGACTGGCAACGAGCTGGACATGGCGCAGGAGATGATGCGGCTAACGATGCGTATCGTGTCCAAAACGCTGTTTGACGCAGATGTTTCGGACGAAGCGGATTCAATAGGGGCGGCCATCACCGTCGGCATCGAAACGACCAGCCAGCGCGTCGTCCAGCCCATTCATCTACCCGATTGGCTGCCTACTCCTAAGAATCGAGAACGCCGGCGGAGCGCCGAGATTGTTGACTCTACCGTTATGGGAATGATTAATGAACGGCGCGCAGCTGGCGAGGACAAGGGGGATTTACTGTCGATGCTGCTGCTGGCGGTTGATGACGATGATGGCGGAACGATGACCAATCAACAGGTGCATGATGAAGCCATGACATTGTTCATTGCAGGGCATGAAACGACAGCAAATGCCCTAGCATGGACATTATATCTACTCTCACAGAATCCTGATGCGGAAGCCCGATTGGTCGCTGAACTTGACCATGTGTTAAATGGACGCACACCAACGATGGCTGATCTCCCGAAATTGATTTATACCGATCAGGTTGTGAAAGAGTCGATGCGTTTGTATCCCCCAGCCTATATCGTTAGCCGACAGGCGATGGAAGCCATTGAACTGGAAGGCTACGTCATTCCGAATAACAGCATCGTCCTATTGAGTCCATACGTTCTGCATCATGACGCTCGATTCTTCCCCGAACCCGAACGCTTTTTGCCGGAGCGGTTCGCACCTGGCTACGAGAAGAATCTGCCGAAATATGCCTATTTCCCGTTTGGGGGCGGGCCACGAGTCTGCATTGGCAACCAGTTTGCAATGATGGAGGCGAATTTGATACTGGCGACTATTGTCCAGAAATATCATCTCTCCCTGTTAAAAGGGCAGAGCGTTCAAATAAATCCAGTTATCACGCTGCGCCCGACTGGCCTGCGGATGGCTGTAGCTGCACGAGAAACAGCGGTTCTGTCACCCGAATTATCGCTGGCAGAAGCGAATAATTAAGAAATACAGCGATCACATCCTGGCATAAGCCTGTTAAAATGGTTACAGGTTTATGCCAGGATGATCTCAAAAGAAGCCGGGACTTTTATGAACACTACTACATTGCAAAAGCCACTTGGCGGGGAAGTATATCTGGAATTTGAAGATCGGTTCAAAAACAAATATGTGCTGACATTCAATGATTTGTACATGATGATTGTCTGCCGGACGGCATTCAATGGGGACTGGCTTCGTACCCGACAGGCTGCGGCGGTGGTGCAGGATGCCCCCAAAAAGCGTGCCCTGACGGAACGCCTGTGGGAACTGGAACAAACATTGGGTGGCTTGCCGGAAATTCCCGGAGACGTAGTAACTCTCCATAGGCAGCGCTCGTATCACTGGTTTAAACAAAGCCCGGTACTCACTGATAAACGTTGGTAATTTCTACGCGGTTTTGTTGATACTTCACAATACTTCTGGACCAAAATTTTCATTTTTAGAATGATGTTGTGCAGTATATCCTATATATTGTCTGTTTTATTCTCCTAAACCGACACGATTTTCGTTAAATATACCTAATAGCGAAACGTGTTCCCCAGTTGCTGTCACATTTTCACAAAACATAAACAGAAACTTCATAACATCTTGCCCTGAATAGCTTCTTGCCTCCATCGGTACACTGCCCGCAGCATATCAACAAATTTTGGAGGGAAGCATGAATCGTTCTCGACGGATGTGGCGGCGATTGCTGGTACTGGCAATTTGTACCGTCGTATTAGCAATGTTTGGCGCAAAGGCGACATTTGCCCAGGACGCCAGTGCTGTTCCAACCCTGGCTGACGTCACCAATGTTCAGATTGGAGTTGACACGACCTGGGTATTGATAACAGGTTTCCTAGTTTTCTTCATGCAGTGCGGTTTTGCTATGTTGGAAGCCGGTTTGATCCGACAGACCAGCATTGTCAATGCCATGTTGGAAAACTTCATGGACGCTGGTTTGACCGCCGTTCTATGGTGGGTGGTTGGTTTTGGACTGGCCTTTGGTAATGACAGTGGGGGGTTGTTCGGCACCAGTTACTTCGCTATTGGTATCGACCATATGAACGAAGCATTCCCTGGTCTGACCATCAATGTGATGACCATGTTCTTCTTCCAGTTTGCGTTTGCGGCCACCGCCAGCACTATTGCTACCGGCGGCATGGCAGAACGCACGGATTTCGTCGGTGATGTGATCTACAGTGGTTTAATCGCTGCCATCATTTATCCGATTGTTGTGCACTGGATCTGGGGCGGTGGATGGATTGCCCAACAAGGCTTCCACGATTTTGCAGGCAGCACCGTAGTACATACCGTCGGTGGTGTAATCGCCCTGATGGGCGCGTGGATGTTGGGGCCACGCCCGAACCGCGAATGGGGTAATCCCCCTCCAGGCCATAACCTGGGGTACGCCACACTGGGTACAATGATCCTGTGGTTTGGTTGGTACGGTTTCAATCCCGGTTCAACGTTGGGAGTGGGCGATCCCGGTCTGGTAGCTTTGGTCACACTCAACACGACATTGGGTGCTGGAGCGGCGCTGTTGGCGGCCATGTTCTTCCAATATGCACGCAAGGGCAAGTGGGATTTATCGGCTACTCTTAATGGTTCATTGGCCGGATTAGTCGCTATCACCGCATCCTGCGCGTTTGTTGACACCTGGGGGGCAGTTGTCGTTGGTGTCGTCGCGGGTGTCCTGGTTCTGGTCGTGGTCGATATTGTTGAGAAGGTCAAAATTGATGACGCGGTAGGAGCCTTCGCCGTACATGGTGCCTGTGGTATCTGGGGAACCCTGTCGATTGGTTTGCTCGGCGTACCCTCGCTGACTGGTGATGCGGGCGGCATCTTCTATGGCGGCGGGCTGAATTTGCTCGGCGTCCAGGCACTTGGCTCATTTTCGACCATTGTCTGGGTGGTGGTTTGCTGCGTGGTTATGTTCACCGCGCTGAAGATGGTTAATCGCCTACGTGTAAACAAGAAGGGCGACGAGATTGGCATCGACTTCTACGAGCACGGCGCATCGGGTTGGCCGGATGTCCTGCCTATGCCTGCTGAAGCACCGGCCGTCAAGACCAGTGCTGCTGCTGCACCGGCTGCCGGAGACTAGTTAATCAGCTTATCTGTTCGTTCAATAATAGAGGCATGGCTAACCACCTGCCTCTATTATTTTTTTGCTCTCGTTTGTGCATCATGTCCATCTGCTCTCGGTTGTATTCCCCTAATCCCGGCGTCTATTTGTCAATCATGTCCACAAACAGGGCATCTGACACCTCTGAGAAAAATTTCCACAAACAACCAGGGGAAACTTCATGCCTTCTTCACATGAAAGGATTGTTAACCATTCAGTAGAACTCTTAGCTGACGTATTGTTAAAAGTTGGGTGAGGAGGCAAGCCATGAACCGCTCTCGACGGATGTGGTGGCGGTTGCTGGTACTGGCGATAAGCACTATTGTACTTGCAGCTTTTGGCGCAAAGGCGACCTTTGCACAGGACAGCCGAGTGGTTTCCTCAGTCGATAATTTAAACAATGTACATGTTGCCATTGATATGACCTGGGTATTTGTAACAGGTTTCCTCGTTTTTTTTCTACAAATCGGTTTTGCATTTTTGGAAACCGGGATAACCCGCAAAACGGGTGCTGTCAATATACTGCGAGAAAACTTCCTGGATGCTTTGTTAACCACTATCTGCTGGTGGGCGATTGGGTTTGGGGTGGCGTTTGTCGTTGATAACAGCAGCGGCCTGTTTGGGACGAATAATTTCTTTCTTGGTCAAGGCCAGATGTCAGACCTGTATCCCGGTCTGAATATCGGTATTTTGACCTTGTTCTTTTTCCAATTTGCTTTTGCTGCCACAGCCAGCACGGTCACTACGGGAGCGATGACCGAGCGTAAGGACTTTATTGGCGTACTCATATATGGCGCGATCATCGCAGCGGTGATTTATCCAGTTGTTGCCTATTGGGTTTGGGGAGGCGGTTGGTTATTTCAGCAAGGTTTTCATGATTTTGCTGGAAGTACAGTGGTCTATACTGTTGGGGGTGTCATTGCAATCGTTGCGGCGTGGATGTTCGGTTCGCGTCCAAAGCGCGAATGGGGTAAATCTACCAAGCGGAATTATCTTGGCTACCCAATATTAGGCACGATGATCCTGTGGTTTGGTTGGTATGGCTTCAACCCCGGTTCTGCCCCAGGTAGTGGGAATTCTGGACTGATAGGGCTTGTGATTCTCAATACGATACTGGGTCTGGGTGCTGGCGCGCTGGCAATGCTATTGTTTGTCTATACCCGAACTGGAAAATGGAGCGTGTCATCAGGTCTCCGAGGTGCGCTAGCAGGGCTGGTTGCGATTACAGCGTCCAGTGCTTTCGTCGAACCCACGTCGGCAGTACTCATCGGTATTGTGGCAGGTGTCCTGATTGTGCTGGCAGGCGATCTCTCCGAGCAACTCAAAATTGATGATGGTATCACTGCGATTGCAGTCTATGGCGCTTGCGGCATCTGGGGCACATTGGCGATTGGTTTGTTTGCCCTCCCGGCGCTAACATTCGCTGGCCCGATGGCCGGTAAGGCTGGTCTACTGGTTGGCGGCAGCTTCGACATTCTGGGTGTTCAGGCGCTGGGCTCGATTGCCACAATCCTCTATGTGGGGATTACGTCGGTACTGATGTTAGGTCTATTGAAAATCATAACCCGCCTGCGCGTCCAACCTGACGAGGCTAAGATGGCCGCCGATTTTGACGTAAATGGTGCTTCGGGCTGGCCGGACGGTCTGTCCGTGCGAGAGTAATCGGGCAGCGAGGGAAGTTGACCTGACGGTCACTATAATTTCTGAGTGCAACAGGGGCATTGGTGGAATAACCATGCCCCTATTCTTTTACTCCACGCTTGATGACCTGAGCGTCTGGATGCAAGCTCACCAGCCAATCGCCAAGCAAGCTAATCGTCCGGTGCAGGCCATCGGTTGGCCGGGGATGGCCGAGAACGCCGAGCTTTAATGTATATTCGTGAGGTTCGGGGTGCTGCGATAGGATGATGGCGACACGCTGGTCAATCGTCGGTTCATTGACGAATACTTCGAACAACAACACATTTTTACCACGATAGCCGTTCAAAATGCTGATGTGGGTATCTCCAAATTGATGTTCGCTGCTCGTAAATTGAGCCAACATTTCATCCAGGTTGAGAGGACTGCTGAAAACAATGTGTGGCATTTCTAGTTCCTCCACAACGGGCAGGTTTGGCACAGGTGTTGTGCTTCGTTGATAGGCAAAGTAGTAACACTCCCGTCCCTCGGCACGGGCTTTTCTCTCGTACTTTGTCAGCGTTCGCCCCGGCATTTCGCGTGTCCAGGGGGTCGTGGATAAATTGACTAGCCCCGGTGTTTGCGCCAACAATTCAGCACTCATTTCCGCATATTCGATAATGTCCGTAGCCAGATAGAATAAGCCACCGGGTTGCAGGCGACTGACGATTGCATCCAGGGTGTCGCGCTGCATCAACCGACGATGACCGTGCCTTTTTTTGAACCAGGGATCAGGAAAGTTGATATGAACCTGGCTGATGCTGGCGGGGGAAAACAGATGATGAAGAGCCGTTTCGGCAGTCGAGTGAATAATGCGGACATTGGTCAACCCCTTACGTTCGACGGCTTCTTCACCCGCCGTCAGGCAACGACTGGCGATTTCCAGACCGATAACATTCGCGCCGGGGTTTTGACTGCCTAAGTGGATAAGAAATGCACCATATCCGAAGCCGATTTCTACAATGAGTGGACAATCCCTACCGAAAAGTGTCGTCCAATCAACCGGCCAGGGGAGTGTTAAGCTACTTAGTTTTCGCATGTTTTCTTGTTTTAAAGCGTACAGCCCCGATCATGAATGCATCATAGCCGATGGGTGATCCATTTGAATGGATGAATGGGCGGGGTGTCATTTCGAATCAGATAAAGCGGAGAGGGTGGGATTCGAACCCACGAGGGTGTTACCCCTACTCGCGTTCCAGGCGAGCGCGTTAGGCCACTACGCTACCTCTCCTTAAGCGAGGACACGGCATTGCCGCGCCGTGTCCTAAGCGCCATTGTAGCAGTTCAAGAGGGCTTTAGCTAGGGAGTGTTGGCAGAATTCCGGGTCCCGGTAAATTCGATTTCGCCGGACGGCTGAGTTTTTCCAAAAAGGTGTTTACCTGCCAGATGAATACATCAGGTGTTTCGAGTTGGGGCATGTGCCCACAATCGGCAACTTCTGTCAGGACAGCGCCGGGAATGCTATTCTTAATTGCTTCGGCATCACTCATTGTCGCAATCTGGTCATCCGCACCCCATAGGATGAGGGTGGGCATCAACGGAGAACGTGCTTTAGGCATCGAACTACTAATCAACATCCGCATCATTCTGGTAAAGCCCTTCCTGCCAGCACGTATCTGCTTGAGGAATTCATCTGTCAATAAATCCTGGTCGTGAAACATCCGTTTGACCGTGTTGGGGGATGTCCCCACGTTTCCCAGGAAATAAAATATGGCATTAGAAATCCCCGGTATCCGTTCCAATGCCATGCATTGCACCGGGTACATCTGGTACGCCGCCGCCATTTATCAGAATTAAGGCGGGTACGTAAACAGGATTGGCGGCTGCAAACAGGCGGGCCAGTAATCCTCCATGTGAATTGCCAATGACGACTGCTTCATCAATGTTCAGGTGTTTGAGGAATGCTTGAATCCAGCTCACGATATTTTCAGTATGCATCCGGGGCAACAAATCACTTTTGCTGAATCCCGGTAAATCGGGTGCGAAGACGTGGAAATCGTCGGCCAGGGCTGGCATGGCCGCTTCCCAGTGGAATCGCGCGTCACCGATGCCGCCATGTATGAGCAATAATGCCGGTTTGTTGGGCGTGCCGTCCTCCAGATAATGGACATTCAACCCATCTATCTGTTCAGTTTTTTCGCTAACCGTCATTTTGGGCTTCCTCAATAAATCCATGCTGGGCTAACCAATTTGTCAACTGATCTATATTGGGTTCGGTAATCATAACGCCCCGGTTGATTCCACGAGGGCTTATGCCAGGGGTAAGCGGGGATGGCTCTTCATAGGGTAAGAAGTCCCCGTTGTCAGAAACGACCAGTGTCGGAACGGAGAGAAAACCAGTCCAACCCAGGACACGGGCGCGGGCGTCTGAATCCTGGTCGATATAGATTTCGTTATAGGGCAACGCATAGTCGTCCAGAACCCGCTTTGCGAGCGTAATCCAGGGACAACCCAGGCGACGTGAGTACATAATTAACTGTTTGGTCATGGGGCTGATTCCGTTGCTGAAATGGAGGTCGGCGGGAGTTGGCTGGGTTCCAGAAAACACAGGATGCCATTGGTGATGCCATCCGCGAGTTTGTCTTGCTGCTCCGGTCAAAATATCACGGTCTGCCAACAAAAATCCTAACTCTATAATCGCAGCCGGTGTGAGCGGATTAATTTCGCGGAAGGTGTGATAGTCCGACATATCGACTGTGACACCTTCCCGGCGTTGGAGTCCGGTTGTCTGTGCATAATATTGCGAGACACAATTGACCAGAACGTCATCATCCCCTCTGGCAGAATTCCGGGCAGCCGCGCGAGCAATCAGATACCCGGATACGACTTCACCCGGCCATACCTGGCAGGTGTTGGCATGGATAGAAAGGAGCGCCGCCGCCTGATAATTATCCAGACGGGGATCGAACTCGTCCAGGAGATCAACCGAGTAACCGTGTTGACGGAGGTTGCGGACAACCAACTGTGCGACTCCAAAATTGATCGAGGCTTCAGTCAGGCCGTCAGGGCAGACCGCGCCCGGATCAGGTGGAACCTGGGGGCCACGATGCCCGGAAACGATTCCGATTCGCTTCAGCCAGTTGGGTGTCGGGACAATGGTTGGAACGGAAGTGACCTGCCCGGTAGCCTGGGCGATACTGAGTTCCTGTTTTACGTTGTCATTAAGAAATTGTGCAGGTGTCCACCAGGTAAAGATGGTAGCCATCAAACCCGCAGCGACCATCACCACCAGGAGGGATCGGATTACCCCACCCAGGACGCCGACTGTTTGCCGGTTACGGCGGGCGCGCCGTTTTTTCACACGGCGAATACGCTGTTCTTGCAGGGCGGCTTCTCGCCGTCCGTCGGTGGAGAGTGATTCGGCCAGATCGGGGCGCTCGGGTACGACAGACGTTTCGCTCATTACCGGCGCAGCCTCGTAGGGTAGATGCACCGATCGCGGGCGGACGGCGGCTCGGCCTTCGCGGCTGCATGGCGCATCATTTCCATGAAGGTCACAGACGCGGGTACTTCGTCCGATTCCGGGTCTGGTTGCCATCCGTCGAGCGATTCTTCGTCATCAAAGTGCGGGTAATCGGGCATGGGTCATCCGGGGCTGTCAGCATTCCGCTTTCAGCTTGTGTTCCTTACCAACAAGCAGTCCATACACATCACACCCGATTATATAGCCGAAAATCGAATGCGGACACCTAATTCGCCACAAACTCATAAACCTGTGCGCCATGACTATCAAATACGAGATGTAAAAATGGCGCATCGGTCAGGGCAGAATCCATTTCAACCCGGTCTTCTGATTGAGGTCGCCATCGAAACATCGTCTCGATAGAGGCTGGATTGGTCACAATCTGAGGTACGATCACATAATCGATACCGGAAGATTGGAGTAAGGCGAGCATTCGCCGGGTCTGCCGGATTTCGCCAGAAGGCGCGCAGGCGTTCCTGTTCGTCCAGGCTGGACTGTGTATCACGGAAAAAGGGCTGCCATCGGTAATAAACACTATCACGCTCGGCGATAACCGGAACCCAATCGCTCTCATGCGAATTGTCCGGCTGTGTACCGGGATAATTAAGTATGCGGGCATCGGGGGCGTGTTTTTGCGCAGCCACTCCATCGCGGTTACATCATCGGCGGAGGCAAATGCGCCGAAGAAACCAACGCGCCCTTTACTAAAGGCGAGAATCTGACTGTTCAAAAGCAGCCCAATCAGCGCCAGAACAGCCAATCCAACCAGAATGACCTTGCCCCGACGCTCCCAGAATGCTCCAAAACGGGCTTCGAGCCAATGCTGCCACAGCCACAAGAATCCTGTACCCCCCAGGATGGCATAGGGAATGATTGGGCCGTGCCAGGCAATGCTGAAAGGATAGTCATAGCGCAATATCCAATCTGCAAGCGGTGGAAAAAGACGCTCCAATATCCCCAACGTCGAAAATTCCAGAATTAGAACCAACCAACCGACGGATAGGATTGCAATTTGATCGCGTTTGCGCAGGCCAATAATCGCGCCGACCAATGCGACGGGCACGATCAGTATTCCGTGATATAGGATCATCACTTGCCAGTAATTCGGGCTGCTGGTGAAGGGCGATTGAATGTTCGAGCCGAGTAAATCCCGGACATTCAATAGCCAGGGTAGAACAGCGGCGAGGGCGATAAGGGGCATACCGATGGCGAGTACAACCCAGATTCGCAGAGTCGGGCGCGGTTTGCCCAACCACATGGTCAGCAGCCAGGGTACATAACCCAGGGCGAGAATGATAGTGGTATCGGGATGGGATAACACAACCGCACCAACATAAGCCCGCCAGCAATCGCGTCTGGCAAGTGCTGCTCTTTGAAGTATCGTACTACGTAGGTCAGGAATGCCAGAGCGAATACTAATCCCAGCAGAGTGGTGTAGTGCGAGTCCATAAAAGCAGTAAATAAACCCGTGCCGATCAACGCCGCCAGCGCCATCGCCCGCCCCAACATCTTGTCTCGGAGTTCTGAACCGAGGTCAAACGACAGCCACACCACCAGCACACTCAATACTGCGCCGACACTGATTTGAATAGTCTGCATACCCTGTCCAAGCTGTTGGCCGAGGTAGGCAATTAAAAGCGGGAAACCGGGCGAGTATAAATAGTTGATTTCGGGATGCCAGGGCGCGAGTGTCCTGAAACCGCCACCAAGCTTCACCATCAATCCCAGGTAGCCGAAACCCTGTGCATCGGTATCCAACGGAACAGGGAGGATGAGCGCCGGGATGATAAAAATCAAGGCGACAAACAGGAAAAACAACAAGTCATGTGGCCCCGGCCACCCTTGATCGCTATCCGCCAGCATTTCGCCACGTGCTTCCGCCCGTTTCTGACCATAGGAGAGTGTACCGCCCAGAAAGATTGCCGTGACCAGAGCGAATAGAAGATAGTCGATTACCAGTGTGTCCCAGCCAAAGAGCATTGCCCAGAAGATTGCCCCGCCCATGACCAGTCCCAATGCCAGCGCAGCCGACAAACCGATACGCGGTTGAGAGGTATTCCAGGCGGGTGCGAGCATCGCTCCAGCGCCAAATACAACCGACCCAAATACAAAGATGACAAATAGAGGCATAAGCATCCTGATTGGTCTATAAAAGTGCGATATTTAGCCATGCTAAATGAATTGCTATGAGTATAGTCTGTCAGGGCGAGATTGGCTATAGTGGGATGGAAATAAAAAAGGCCGGGTTGGTCGCCCGGCCTGTCTATCAATGCTGACAGACGTTATTCTTTGCCTTCCAGGTACATTCGTAGCATCCAGGCCATTTTCTGATGGGTCTGCAACATGCCAGTCAACAAGTCCGCCGCGCCGACATCATCGTCCTTATCCTCGATGGTGTTGATGTCGTCCCGCAGATTGCGGATAATCGTCTCGTGATCGGCCACCAGATTAGCGACCATCGTTCGGGCGTCGGGATAAACCCCAGGCTGTTCACTCAGGCGGGTAAGCTGCTTAAACTCCGCCAACGTGCCGGGGGCAAACACGCCGTACTGGCGGATACGTTCGGCGACTTCATCAATGACTTCGGCAATCGCTGTATATTGCTCTTCAAGTGCTATGTGCAGCTCAAAAAAATGCCGCCCGGTTACATTCCAGTGATAATTTCGCAGTTTCTGGTAAAGCATAGACTCATCGGCCAGAACAACCTTGAGTCCGGTGGCAACATCTTTTCGCTGTTTCTCTTGTAAACCTAAATCGGGGGTTAATTCATTTACGTGATTGTTGGCTTTGGTTGGCGTTTTGGCTGCCATTGTTCCTCCTGTGGAAAATTGTACTTGAATCAAAGTTTAGGATAGATACGCGGCATAAGAACTATGTGTTAATAATGTAAGAATTTTATCAGAAATCCTACTTCCACCCCATGTTTCTTCTGTCACCTGAATAGGATACAAAGAGCATTAGAAAATCCAGGCTAGCAAAAACAAGATAGTCTGTGGAGCGTATTGTGCTTGCCTGACTGTCCTCTTTATGCGCGTGATGTCAACTTATCTTAAAACTGAGAACGGCACTTCATAAGGGGCTTGAAGGAATCCGCCGCCGGAGTCCACAATGACCAGCCGCAGGCGGTAGTCGCCCGGTGCTAACCCCGGCACATAGAGATTCTCTAGCTGCCCATTGGTGACATTCTCAGTATGGGTTGTGCCAATCGTTACCCAATCGGCAAAGGGCGGGCCAATGACCTCTAGCTTGTAGAACTGGCCGCTCCCATTGGGGAATTGCGCCGTGCCGATGATCGGTGTTTCGGCGGTCAGGACTTGCCCTGGCGCGGGCGATGTAATTACACCGACAGCCACACCACCACCACTAATGGCGACATTACTACTTTGCAGTAAATCCGGCGAACAGGCGATGGTTGGCAGAAACGCTAACCCATTGTTGCGTGCATATTGTTCGGCGGTGACTGCATCTTCCGGGATGGGAGGCGGGGCGATGAACAACTGCATTTGTGCGCCTGGAGCCGCACCAGCCAGTTCCACCGGAACCTGACAGTAAAGGGGTGGAGGTGGAGTTGGCTGTCCCGGCGAGACGGGGAATTGAATCAGGTTGGCGATTTCCGGGGGGATGCGGTTGACCAACACCTGATAGACACTTGGCGAGACTTCGGTTAACTGTGGCCCGGTGCCGGACTGCTGTGCTGGCTGTTGTGCGGGTGGGTAATGCAAATTCCCATCGGCATCCGGTATGCCCGCCGGACTATCCAGAAACCACTCGTTACGGCGGCTGCAATCGGTGGCCGGGTCACGCAAGGAGCGTACATCGCAGATTTCACGCAGCGAGATGCCCTGGGGCACGCTTGGTTCATCGGGTTGTAGCTGACCGTTTTGTGCGAAGGACGCCAGCATGTTCTGGTTGTTGTAAATCCCAGTGATGACACTGTTCCAGATAGGGGCTGCGCCGGTTAAACCGGACGAATTCACCATTGGGTCGCCGTTGTTGTTGCCGACCCACACCCCAACTGCCACATTTCGGGTATAACCGACTGTCCAGTTGTCTTTCACATCGTCCGTCGTGCCGGTTTTCACAGAGGTGTGCAGGTTGCCCGTATAGAGAGAACTGTTTGTACCCATGGCGGCGCTGCGGGCATTATTGTCGCTCAATATATCGCTGATGATGTAGGCAATGCGAGGATCGAGCACCTGCTTGCCAAAACCGGAACGATTGACCGTTTTCTCGGTTGGTGTCCCACGTGGACAGCCATTTTCGTACTGGTAGATGATATTATCGTTGTTGTCCAGCACACACAGAATTGAGGTGGATGGCACAACCACACCCTGATTGGCAAATACACCGTAGGCGGTGGTGAGTTCAACCAGCGAGATTTCGCCGCCGCCCAGTGTCAGCGATAGACCGTAACGGCTGGCGTCTGTACCGAGGCTGGTGACTCCAAATCGCTGCATGATTGCCAGTAGATTACTAACACCGACCTGACGCAGGGTTTCTACCGCCGGGATGTTGTAGCTGTTAGCCAGTGTGTAGCGCATGGTGAGCGGACCGTGAAATGCCCCATCGTAGTTGCGGGGAACATAGTCTGGACTGCCCGGTGAACTGATGCGAATCGGTATATCCCAAAGGACGCTGCCTGGGGTCAGCACGCCGAGTTCCATCGCCTCCGAGTAGTTAAACGGCTTCATGGTACTGCCCGGTTGTCGCAGGGCAATCGTCACATTGACACGTCCATCAATAGCGTCATTGTTGTAATCGACACTGCCCACCATGCCCAGAATTTCCCCGGTGATGGGCTGCAAAACAAACACCGCCGCATTGCTGACATTGTTCGCCCCCAGTCGTGAAACCTGCGCCCGTGCTGCGTCCTGTGCCAGGTTGTTCACATTGAGGTCGAGCGTCGTATAGACTTTCAGCCCCCCATTGGCAATCTGTTCCGGGCTGTAATTCAATTCGGTCATCAACTGTTCGAGTTCGCGTTGCGCGTAAACAGTGAAATGCGGCGCTTTCAACGAGATGGCCGGAGTTACATAGGTGAGTCCTTGTTGCAGGGCTTCGTTACGCTGTTGATTGGTGATTTTCCCGGTAGTGACCATGCGATCCAGCACCAGTCGCCAACGGGCATAGACCGCATCCTGAATGTTCGGGTCTGGGTTCAGGGGGTCGAGTTCGGCGGGAGCCTGGGGCAGCCCAGCCAGCAGCGCGGCTTCACCCAGAGTCAATTCACCGACATGTTTGTCAAAGAAGGTCTGCGCGGCAGCCTCCGCACCATAAGCCAGATTGCCATAGTAAATTTCGTTCAGATAGAGTTCGAGGATTTCTTCTTTGGACTTCCGCTGGTTGAGCGCAAGCGCCAGAACGATTTCTTCGATTTTACGCTGGATGCTGCGCTCGGCGCGGTAATTGAAGTCAAACAAGATGTTACGAACAACCTGCTGAGTAATAGTGCTGCCGCCGGATGAACCTTCTGCCAGTCCAATATATTGCAACAGGGCGCGGGCTGTGCCAGTCACATCGACGCCGGGATTGGAGAAAAATGTGTCGTCCTCAATCGCTACCGTCGCATCAATCAGAGATTGTGGAAAATCGCTGTATTTGACGTTCGTTCGCCGCCCTTCGCCAAAGGCTTCGTACAGGAGTTGACCATTGCGGTCATAAAAGAAGGTACTCTGGAAATTCTGGTAATTATCGACATTAGCGACTCGCTCGTTTGCCAGGGTTTCTACGCGATTCGCGCCCCATATTCCCAGACCGAGCGCAAGCAGGGTCGAACCCCCACAGAAGATGGCGATAAACCCGGCGATGAGATACAGGCATCCCGGCGAACAGCCCAGGCATCCTCGACGGCGAGTGCTGCGTCTGGGCAGTGCGCCACTTCCTTTTACAGGCGCGCTGTTCATCATTGTGGCAGGCGGGGCAGGGGGAATGCCACCGCTCCCGCCTGGACGCTGGAATCGGGCATGTTCCGCGTTTTGAGGATAAGACTGGACAGCCGGATGAGGTGCTGTCTGGTCGATTTGCACTGGCTCGTGCTGTACTGTGTAATCGGCACTTGAGGATGATTGGTCGTCAAAGGGTAAAAAGTCGGGATTGGGGTCTAAGCCACCACTGCCCGGAAGTGTTATTTTGGGGTCCGGAACACCGGGTTCGCGCGGAATTGGCATGGTAGGCATATTCCGCGCATCCTGCGGATTTGATGGATCCCAGATGTCAGTATCGTCGCCTTCATCTTGCGGGAAATCATCCTCCAAATCGCCATTCATTGGCAACCGGAAAGGAATGTCGTCATCGTCGGATGATTCCGATTCTGGATCATCCGGCAGCAGTTGTGGGTCAAATTCGTCGGGCATTACAGGCTCCAGTCGATGGCTGTAAGGTAATTGTATAGCAAGGGGCTGTTGCCCGTCCATGCCAGTAACCTGACGAGTGGGATTCGCTTGGTCAACGCCGGTTTCGGTCATGCTCCTGGGTATGCACCGTAATTTTGTTAATGTCGATGCAAGTCCACTTCTTTATAGTACAAGCAAGGCCTATGAGAATTGGGTATACTGAAATTATGATTGATGACAATGTGGTTACGAACGGCGTGTTTGACAACGGTACTGCATACCCCAATCAACCAAATCACTCCATGACGGAATTCCAAACTCATCATTGGATTCCATATCCTAGCGGTATCGTGCGTATTCTGATGCGAGTGCCCCTGCTGGGCTACCGTCTGGGGTTAGGTAATGTGTTAAATGCCGCCCATCTGATGGTACTCACGACGCAAGGTCGGCGCAGTGGACAGCCGCGCCACACACCCATCGAGTATCGACGGCATGGCAAAAAGGTGTATCTGGTATCGGCCTGGGGCACACACCCGCACTGGTATCAGAATATCCTGGCGTATCCTCTGGTGACAATTCAGTTGGGCGGAAAAACGTATCTGGCGCGGGGCAAGCAGGTGACAGACACGGCGGAGGCATTACGGGCATTGTACCTGTTTCGACGGATTGCCCCGGCGCGGTACGATGCTGTATTAGGCCGGTTGATTGAGGCTGATGTGAATGCACAAACGCTGCCGGAACAGTCTGACCAATTCACCATTTTACGCCTCGATATAACATCCGATGCACCTGTTCTGCCCGGTTTGCCCGCAAACCTCGCGTGGCTCTGGCCGATTACCTTGTTTGCAGTGATGGGTGCGGCGGTTCTGTTCGGCGTGACGAAATTGCGCCGATCTGGATAGGAAATTACAGGATATGTCCGATCAAGCTCAACTGCTGCGCCGGGTGCGGCTGGCACTTCAGGATAATAACTTTGAAGAAGCCATCCTGGGATTAACGGAGGCCGCTGAAGGTGCGCGTCAAGAAGGTGATGTGGCTGGTGAAGGCCGCCACCTGGGAAATCTGGCGCTGGTTTATTACCGTATCCAGCGGCCTGATCTGGCGCTAGACGTATTTTGAGCGTGCCCTCGCCAGTGCTCGTACCGAAGGGGATCGTCTGACAGAAGATGGCATCCTGGGCAACATGGGCAATATCCTGCGGGAAGTTCAGCGTTACGACGATGCAATGGCCTACCTCAATCAAGCGCTATTGATTGCCCAGGAAATCGGGGATGTGCGGGGGAGAGGTATCTGGTTGGCGAATCTGGGTCTGGTGTATGACGATTTACATCAATACCAGGAAGCCATTGGCGCGCACAAAGAGTCTGTGGGCGTGGCTCGTACCATGCGTGACCAGCGCGGTTTAGCCTCTCGCTTAAGCAACCTCGGCAATAGTTATCTGGCAGCCGGTGAACATAGCGAAGCCTTGAAGTGCTTTCATGAAGTTGTCGCTGTTTGCAAAGGGCTTGGCGATAAGCCGGAAGCGGCGCTGCGGATGGGCATTATTGGCAATGTCAACAGCGAGTTGGGTCGGAATGCGCCCAATGAATTTGAGGCCAATTTCTATTTTGATCTGGCGCTGGATGCTTACCGTGATACAGTGGTGATGGCACAGGAATTGGGCGACAAGGTGGGTGAAGGGGATTTGCTCATCAGCATCGGCAATGTATACGGCAATATGGGCAAGTATGATGAGGCAATCTATCACTTCACGGCAGCATATCAATTGTTTGAAAGTCTCGGTATGCAAGATCGCCTGACGTATTTGCAGAACAATCTTGACCTCGCTAATGGATACCTCAACCAGCAGGTCTAAAAATCCTCGTCCCCGTCATCATCACCCAGCAGCCGATTGAGCAGGGCGTTTTCATCTTCGTAGCCCAGGATGTCAGCCAGATAATTAAACTCGCACACAATGGTATCAAATAGATGATTTTCGTCGTAGGCGTCTGGTGGATAGTAGGAGATCATCGCTTCGAAAACCTGCTTCAAATCAACATAACGGCGTTCTAAAAACGCTAAATGTTCGGGGGTATAGGATCGATCAGACATGTTGTACCTCGGCTGCTTTTCAAGCGATTGAATTATACTCCAACTGCTGGTGGCTTGTGACCCCGAATTCTAAAAACTGCCAGGAACGGCGCGCCATGTTCCGGTAGAGCCGCCCACATCATAAATCATCACAATAATTTCGCCCCGTTGTGGCAAATAGATCATCTGACCTCGATCAAAAAGTTGCACAGTAGCGGACGCGCCAGATTCGTCATTGGTCGCCCAACCCAGATTGGTGCGAACATCACCGTTCAATCGCCATACCTTACCGAAACCACGTACTGGCTCAATCAATCCGGCGGGTGGGGCTTCTCCGCCGCTAAAAGGGTCGGAATCGGCGTTGTAGGTATCATCGTAACGTCCGAATCGCCCGGTATTCGTCAGCGCGTAGATTACAGGAGGTGGCCCCTGTAACCAGAACATCCCACCGCGTTCGTAAAGCTGCGAGGCACTGTCCATCGAGGCTGTGATTCCTATGGGGCAGCCGATTTGGGTTATGAGCGTTGGGTCATTCAGAAAGACCGGGCCAAAACCGCCTGGTGGCAGGATTGCACAGGTGACTGGAGACGCCTGGGTAACACCGGGGAGGGGCGCCGCTGTGGGAACAGCAGGTTGAATGAAGGCTTGCGGGAGCACCGTTGCCTGGGCGGCTAGTTGCAGCAAGGCCAGAATGCCCTCATTATCGGCTGGAGGGAGAGGGGTTGGGGTAATCGTCGGTGTATCTGTCGAGGTGGGGGTTGGCGTGTCAGTGATAGTTGCGCTTGGTGTCACCGACAGGGTTGCTGTTGGCGTGGCTGACGCCGTTTCAGTCGCGGTCACGGTCAATGTGAGAGTAGCGGTTGGGACTGTGGGCGTGGCCGTTTCCGTAGGAAGCTGTGCCAGGGTGGGCAGTTCTCCTACTGTCTGCGGAGAGGGATTTCCGCCGCAGGCGGCCAGCATCAAAGCAAACAAAGTAGGGTACAATCGCGCTTTCATCATGCCGTAATTATAACCTGTTCATGCCGCACACCAACCACACTAAAGGACTATGATGCTATGATCGAACCGATCCTGCAATTTGTACACATCAGCGACACTCACATTAGCGCTGACCGCGATTACGGACGGGAACATGCCCCTCACAGTACACAGGAAGGGGCAGAAGCTCTGGTAAGGGAACTGAATGCACTGCCGTTCAAACCGGATTTTGTGCTGCACACGGGTGACGTGGCTTATGACCCCGATCCGTCTGCTTATGATACTGCCTTGGCGATTCTTAGAAAAATTCAGTATCCCGTGTATTATGCTGCCGGGAATCATGATTATTCGGATGAATTACAACGGACTATGTTGGGGCGGGAGGATATACTCCCGTCGTTTCATTATTCGTTCGAGGCCAATGGTGTGGAGATCGTTGTATTGGATAGCAATGGCCCAGCCGAACCGCCGCGCGGTTTTGTGGACGATGAGCAGTTGAAGTGGTTAGAGGGTATTTGTTCGACACAGGATGAACGCCCATTGGTGATTGCGATTCATCATAATGTATTGCCCGTTGGCGTCCCCTGGTTGGATGAATATATGCGCATAACCAACGGTGACGCTGTTCACCGGGCGCTGCTGCCGGGACGTCACCGGATACGCGGGGTATTTTTCGGCCATGTCCATCAAAATATCAGTATGTACCGTGATGGCATCCTGTACACCAGTGTATTGAGCAGTTGGGATCAGTTCCACGCATGGCCGGGACAGGTGGATACTATTTCTGATGAGGGAGCTGATCTCGGTTTTAACATTGTCACCTTAACCCATGACCAAACATTTATCCGCCGCTGCCGCTTTCGACTAGACTGACTTTGGGTGGAATATTAGAATGAACTTCTACACCGATATGAGAGGCTAATCCCCGGATGGCGATTGACTATGTGATTGATTATGCCTGCTACCCCAAGCAGGAACTCACCAGTGACGGCATCCTGGAGCGCATCAAAGGCCGCGCCCGCGCTGAAGCGGTTATCGAACTCTTTCGTAGAAATGGTGATGACCGCCCGCCGACAGACATGGGCTTTGAACTGTCGCGCAACACGCCGGAGGGCACAGAAGAAACACGAGTGATCGTAGTACAGGATTTGCTCAATCAGGCCGCCGAACTGACTCCGTTTGAACAATATTGCCAGGGCTGCCCGGCCAACAATCTGGGAACGCCATTCGGCTGTATGGGGCAGATTGAGTATCCTATATCGGGGCTGGCTGAAATCTGGATGTTGAATCAACTACCCAGTCCTGATGAACCTCTGCCCTGGCTGCTGCTGCGGCAGGCGCTGGACGAGTTTAAGTTGAATGGCAGCAGCATAAACACCATGCGCAGCCCTGACCAACCCTATTTTCAGGAACGGGGCGTATTGGCGCGGGGACTGGGCGAGTTTATCATGAACACCAATCAGGTATTTGAAATGTTATTCACTCTGGGACATATTCGCCCTTCCTTCGCCGCCATGCTGCTGTTGATGTTTGGCGCGATCCCACGAGATATGGAAGCCGACATCGTGATGGAACTCTCAAAATCGCCCGACAATGTGTTTGAACTGTATCCGTTCTTGCTGACCCCTGCGGCGGATGATGATGAGAGTATCACCCAGATCAAACGTTTCTTCCGAGCATTGTATCTGGCATGGGGTTTGAATGTGCGGTTGCTGTTAGACGTCTAATCTGCGGTTGTACTGGCGCATCACCTTCACCAGATCATCCAACGGCAGGGCATAGGCCGTGTGACCTTTATAGCCAACAGTGGTTTCGGCGGCGGTCAGTGCATTCAGGACAGCTTCCTCTACGGCTTCGGCAGTTCCCTCAAACAGAGGATTGATCTGCTGGTGCGGCAGCATTTTTACTTCGTAGGGCTTTTTATGGGGTACAGGGATATGGTTGCCGGTGGCGAATGCCAGAATCAGGTCGCCGCTGCCATTGTGCCCGACACATCCGGTACGTGCCAATCCAATGGTTGCTCGTTGAGCGATACGTTTACATTGGACGGGTAACAATGGCGCGTCGGTGGCAATAATCACGATGATGGAACTGCCCTGTGGTGGCGCATCCCATCCCGATGGTATTTTGTCCAAACCGATTTCTCTCCCAACAGGAACGCCATCAATTCGTAGCAAATCACGATCTCCATGATTAGCCTGCACCAGCGCCCCGATGGTAAATTGACCGCTATGGGTGTTGACAATGCGAGAGGATGTGCCGATTCCACCCTTAAAATCATAGCAGATCATGCCCGTGCCGCCACCAACGCAGCCTTCGGGAACGCCACCACCTGTCAAGCTATTGATGGCTTGATACACATGCTCGGATTTGATGTGGAAGGCGTTGATGTCGTTGAGTTGACCGTCATAGGTTTCCGCCACCAGGGGCAGGGCGAAATATTCCTCCTTGCGGTGACTGAACTCGTACTCGACCAGGGTGTCACGCACAATCCCGACCTGATGGGTGTTGGTCAGGCCGATGGGTGTGGTCAACAGGCCGGATTCTTCCAGCCAATGCGTTCCGGTAAAATCGCCGTTACCGTTGAGGACATGAAATCCGGCAAAACATTGATCGTCCCAGACTGCCTCTGTACGTGGATCAATGATGGTAACGCCCGTGCGGGCAATACGGGGTTCATCGTATATCAGTGTGCAGTGCCCAACTCGTACACCGGGTACGTCGGTAATCGCGTTATAGTTCCCTGTTGGATAAGTGCCGATAGTGATGCCGAGATCGCGTAGACGTGGACGTGACAAGATGGTGTGTTCCTCTCCAACTGTTTCGTAAAAGGTCTGTTGAAAGCTGGTTGTCGATAATTGATATTCAGATTAATTTCATTTTCTTAATGTTGTGCCGATGCCGATATGACTTACAGTAAGAATGAGCACTCACCTGTATCGGTAGAACGGGTTGTGCCTGATGTCTGATAATACTGGAGCAAGAAATGGCCTATTTCCCTATTGTAGAGTATGACAACGTGACTGATCCCAAGACACAAGTCATCTATGATGAAATCATCGCCGAACTTGGGTTCGGCATCGTTCCCAATTTGTTTAAGTCGATGGCGACCAACCCGGATATATTAGAAGCAAACTGGCGGAAATTCCAGTCAACCATGTTACAGGGGGTTATCCCGCGCACGCTTAAGGAAATGATCGGCGTTGCAATTTCGCAGGCAAACAACAGCCGCTATGCCCTGGAAGTTCACCTGCACGGGTTGTCGGCGCTGGGGATGAGCGAGGAAGTGCTGCACCTGCTGGTTTCCGACTTTGCGGCTTGCCCGCTGCCCGCCCGTGAGAAAGCCGTGATTGAGTTTGGACTGCTGGCAGCGACCCATCCACATGAATTAACACCCCAGCACTACCAGAATTTGAATGAACTCGGAC
The DNA here is from genome assembly GCA_963752305.1 of uncultured Chloroflexia bacterium. Classification (GTDB taxonomy): domain Bacteria; phylum Chloroflexota; class Anaerolineae; order Aggregatilineales; family Phototrophicaceae; genus CFX2. The sequence goes on along the minus strand of CAVVXQ010000009.1, from coordinate 2,228,642 downwards.
TGGACTCGTATGAGATATTCGAGATTATATCGACTGCCAACCTGTTTACAGCGGTCAATCAATATACTGACGCCATTGCGCTGGAGATCGACTCTCTTTGACCATGAGAACGCCGAATACCCGGTTGGATGAACTCAGTCGGGACGAACTCCTCTCTACTGTCCGCCGTCTATTGGCGGAGACTGAAGCATTATCCAGCCGGATTGCGGCGGTGAATGAAATCGGTATCGCCATCAGCCGCACGCGCGACCTGGACGAGATTTTGCGCGTAGTTGCCAAACAGGCGAAATGGCTTCTGGACTTCGAGCATTGCAGTGTGTGCCTGAGGGATTCCGAAGCGGCATGGCGTATCGTTACCCTATTCGGTATTTCACCCCATGATGATTTTCCACAGGCAATCGAGTCCAGTGAGCTTGGGTTTGTGCTGCGGACAGGGCAGTCCCGGCTTATCCAGCAGGGTTCCGAATTGGCCATTCTCGGCCAGTACGGGTCGCAAATTATCATCGCTTTAATTAGTGAAGGGGCGAGGATTGGCGCGATTATGTTTGCCCGGACACCCTCATTTGCATATACCCAGGATGATATGCGGGTGGGATATTTGCTGGCCTTGCAGCTTTCCGCCGCGATTCGGAACGCCGAGCATTTTCAGGAACTCAAACGGGCAGAAGATGAACTGCTGCGATATACGGCGGAGTTAGAAGCGCGGAATAGTGAGTTAGATGCGTTCAGTCATACGATTGCCCATGACCTCAAGACGCCTTTGAGCAGCATTGTCCTCAAAACCGATTTGGTTCAACGTCTCACCCATGATGTGATTCCGGAGAAGGCGCTGGCTTATCTGGACGAAACAAAATCGGTGGCGATGAATATGGCGAACATGGTTGATCAGCTTTTATGGCTGGCGCGATTGCGCGATGTGAAGGAAGCTGCAATGCCGATAGATGTCATGCTGTCGGTTCAAGCAGCATTGGCGCGCTTTGAGACCGTCATTGATACCCAGGGGATTCTGATACAAGTTGAGCCTGATTTGCCCCAGGCGCTCGGTCATGCCCAATGGATTGAAGAAGTTTTTGCCAATCTGATTGGGAATGCCATTAAGTATATGGGCGAGAGTAATTCCAGGAAGTCCATTTACGTCGGGAGTGTACGCCAGGGCAGCATGACGCGCTATGAAGTGCGCGACACAGGGGTTGGCATTGCTCCCGAAGACCAGGCGCACCTGTTTGAAATGTTCACGCGACTGCATGTAGTGAGTGCTGAAGGGCTTGGCCTGGGATTATCAATTGTACACCGAATCATCACACGGTTGAACGGACAAATTGGTGTGGAAAGTGTTTCCGGCCAGGGCAGTACGTTCTGGTTTACCCTGCCCATCCCCTCGTAAATTCCCTGTTACAAACACCTATTGTCCGAACTGTTTGATGACCTGCCGCGCGATGACCATGCGATGGACTTCTGAAGCGCCATCGTATATGCGGAAGGCACGCGCCGCCTCGAACCAGGTACTCAGGGGTAAATCGCGCGAGATGCCTGTCGCTCCGCAAATCTGGATGGCACGATCCAGCACCCGGTTTACTGTTTCAGCCACAAACACCTTGCACATTGACGATTCCTGGCGCGCGTCATCGCCGGATGCCAGCAACCATGCCGTGTGTTGAATCATCAAACGCCCAGCATAGAGTTCTGTGGCTGAATCCGCCAGCATCCACTGAATAGACTGGTGACTGGTGAGCGGCCCGCCAAATGCTTCGCGTTCGGCGGCGTAATGAGTGGCAATCTCCAGCGCCCGCTGGGCAATCCCTGTCCAACGCATACAATGGGTCAGACGGGCTGGCCCAAGCCGCTTCTGTGTCAACGCGAATCCCTGACCTTCCTCCCCTAAAATGGCACTGTTTGGCAGCCGTAAATCATGGAACTTGATTTCACAATGTCCGCCGAGATCATTTGCACCCATGATGGGTACACGGCGAATCATATCAATACCGGGTGATTCGATTGGCGCGAGGAAGATGGTCGCACCCTTATGTGTGGGCACATCGGGATTGGTACGTGCCATAATGATGAGGAAGGCTGCTCCGTCCGCGCCACTCGCAAACCACTTGTGGCCGTTGATTATCCAGTCGTTGCCATCCCGAACAGCACTGGTTTGCAGCATAGTCGGATCAGAACCAGCACCGGGCGGGGGTTCGGTCATGGCAAAAGCGGAGCGGATTTCCCCGGCGGCCAACGGCCTTAGATAGTGTTCCCTTTGTTCCGGGCTAGCGAACATGTTTAAAAGGTGCATATTGCCTTCGTCCGGCGCGGAACAGTTGATAGCTACCGGGCCGATCAAACTGTGTCCGGCGGCTTCAAAGACGGGCACAATTTCCTGTAACGACAGACCTAATCCACCCAGTTCGGTGGGCAACTGTGGTGCCCAGATTCCGGCGAGTTTTGCTTTGGCGCGGACGGATGCCAGTAATTCGGGTGTTAGGCCGTCTTCGTGCTGGTTGACAACCTTTTCCAGGGGAATCACTTCGGTATCTACGAACTGGCGAATACGCTGGGTTAGATTCTGTATCGGTTCGGGTATGGAAAAATCCATTGGTAACAGGCTCCTAAAATCATTTTTATTAATTTGTCGCACAAGTTTAGCACGCTGCCCCGGCTTGCGATACTATTTGAGATGTTCAACCCAATGTCCTGTGTTGGCTGATGTCAACGATACAGAGAGTTACGGCGGTCTGTCATGGCGGATACAGACAAAGTAGATGATTTCCGGCAGAGGTTAACCGAATATCTGGAAGCCGTGACTCAACAGGAAGTGAGCGTGCTGTCCCTGAAGCCTATAGCCGGGGGTGCATCCCGCGACATCTGGCAGGTGGGGGCGAAGATAGGCGTGGACGAACAACAGTTGGTTTTGCGGCGCGACCTCGCCAGCATCATATCCGATAGAGCGTTAGAACGGGATCAGGAATTCCGGGTGATGAAAGCCGCTCACGAGTTGGGCGTCAATGTTCCCCGTCCGCGCTGGTATTGTTTGGAACCCCTGATTCTGGACGCCCCGTTTCTCGTCATGGACTTTGCCGAAGGGGTATCTGTCGGAGAGCAAGTCGTAGAGCAGCCAGAACTGGCCGAGGCGCGCAAGCTACTACCTGAACAGATGGGTGTACAGCTTGCCCGTATCCACGCGATTGATCCAGATAAACAAAAACTGGATTTCCTGTGGCGACCCAGGGAAGGTTCATCGCCCGCTCAGGAAGCCCTGACACAGCTTCGCGAGGTGATTCGGCAGGTGGGGGAGCATAATCCTGTGTTTCAGTTTGGATTGCGCTGGCTGGAACACCATGTCCCACCCCCGATGGAAAAAACGGTTTTGCTGCACGGTGACTTCAGAATTGGCAATTTTCTGGTGAATAGCAATGGCCTGAATGGGATTATTAACTGGGAATTCGCGCGGATCGGTAGCCCATTGGAGGATTTGGCGTGGCCGTGTTTGCGAGATTGGCGCTATGGTAACGGTCAGATGGAGTTGGGCGGTATTGGGAAATGGGAACCGTTTCTTCAAGTTTATGAACGGGAGAGCGGGCGCATGATTGACCGCAAGGCTGTGACCTTTTGGGAGATTTTGAGTAATTTACGCTGGGCGCTCACCTGCCTGTCGCAAGCCAACCGTCATCTGACAGGGGGCGACCTCAGTATGGAGCTTGTCAGCCTAGGTCGTCGTTCCGCCGAGATGCAATATGAGATGCTGCGGCTGATTGCGGCGCAAGGACTAGACCCCGATGTATGACAAACCAAGTCTCGAACAACTTCTGGATGCAGTGCGGGTTCATTTGCAGAAGAATGTACTTCCTGTTTTAGAGGAAGACCGCCGCGCTTATGTTCAAACCCAGGTAGCCATCAATGTGCTCAATATCGTCGAGCGCGAAGTCCAAATGAGTTTGGATCAAATGAAGGCCGAGTGGAAACGTATTGATTTTGTACAGGGTAAACCAATGCCAATGCCAGCCGACCCACATGCACTCCGGGCTGCGCTATACGAGCGTAACCGGAAAGTGTGCGAGGAGATTGAAGCCGGACGCTACGATTATGCGCCCCAGCGTTCGGCTTTGTTTGAACATCTACTGGTAACGGCAAGGGCACAGCTTGAAGTTGCTCATCCGAGCTTCTTGCAGGCTCTAGCAGTTGAAGATCAAAACAAGCCCGGTTGAGTAATCAAAGACTCCGGGCTTGTTATTCGATGACGTTGAGATGGCTGCTAACAATTCAAAGTTGCAGGTGTCAGCGGGACACTGATGTATGATGGCAAGGTTAACACCGACCCACCAGATACTGTGGCGACTGGACTAAAGGTTTGTGTGCCCGATGTAGGCGGAACTGCAAAGACCGTGCCCATCGCGCCAGCCACACTGTCGGTAAAAAGAATGTCCACGCTGGACTTGGTTGCTGGTACGTTGGCATAATTGACGGTTAATACCCCTGAAATGCACGACCAGGAAGCTGTGAACCCCCCACTGGTAGTGGTGGTTGTTGCTGGCTGTCCGGCGGGTTGGGCAGCGCGGGGTACTGTGTAGCGGTTCGAAACACAGGCTACCTGTCCATTAGATAACGCCTGGACTTCCCAGGCAAATGAAAATCCGTAACCAACCGAGTTCACATCCAAGTCAGCCGTGAGATTGGTGCTGCCCGCAGGCGCATCGAATGAGCCGACCAGTGCGCCCCCCTTTTCATCCAGGTTATAAAGGTTAACCCGATAGCCCGTCGCGCCGGGGGCGGGGTCCCAATAGAAGGTTGTTGAGCCATAGGGCAGGCCATCTAATGGGGAAGTCGCACGGAAAACGCTGCAATCGACGCCTCCAACAACGCCGGGTTCCGGTGTTGCTACAGGCGGCGGGAGGCTGGGCAAGCCCGTATCGACACCACAGGGAATCACAAGCTGCTGTCCGGCGTAGATGAGTTGTGGATTGGTGAGACCATTGGCGGACATGATTGCCCCCATGCCTGTCTGGTAACGCAGACCAATGCGATAGAGATTTTCCGCCTGGGCTTACTGTGTGGACAATAGTGGTTCCGAGCGGGCATTCGTCAACAATCGGCGTGGCTGTTGGCTCTGGAGATTGTGCTTCATCCACGTTGAGTTCTTCGAGCATGGTTTGTACGATCAAGCCTTCGCCAATTTCCTGTACAGTGGATTCGTGGGGTTGTTCCCAACCACAACCCGATCCGATTTCCTGATCGTTCGCCTCGCCGTCACTGCCCAGGTTTTCCGCCGTGGTCAGGCAGTGAGTTGTGGTCAAGCCTGCTGGTACATTTAATGGGTTGTCGCTATCCGGGTCGAGGATTGCCATACCCTCAATGGTGGTCAGCCGCATGATGTTTCCGGGCAGCGTTTGCAAAACAACCAGCGAGCCGAGTTGAATCTGAGCACCATTGACCGTCAAATCGACACTGATATGCTCCGGGCTTTTGATGGCGAGTACGGAGGGAGCCTCCTCACAATTCAGGTCACTGATGCCATTGCGGAAGTAGAACGCCTGCATCGGCGACAGTCGTTCCGCGCCTTCTAATGGCAGATTGTTGACCGCGATAGTTGGGTTCACCACCTCCCGGCTGACCCATCCGCTTCCTAAATCGGTAGTCACTTGCAGCCATTGTCCGTCGGCGCTTGAAGACTTCAAATTGCAATACCGTTCCGGCGGCGATTTGCCCGATGATGCTTGCGTCTGCTGCCGGGTTTTCATACAGATTGGTCTCGGATTGCAGGATTGCTGTCGCCGGACCCGTGTAAGTTGCTTCTGGGGGAACAGCATTTTCCACCTGTGTGTCTCCCAAGAGTAGGAAGGTGACTGCCTGCCCCGGCAGTGTATCCGGCACATTGGCCTGAACATTCAGGACTGCGATACCCCATTCGGAGGTTGACAGGTCGAGCGGCGCAGTCTGGATGGTTCTAATCGTTGCCATCTCGGTTGTATCTGCCGGATGACTGAAATAACCCTCTGGAACGGCCTGCGAGAATGATGCTTCAACCCGATTATAACCGTAGCAGGCGCTGTTACGTCCGATCCCGGTGCAGTTGTTTCCCAGGTCTGTAAGTGCCTGCTGAACCAGCAACGGGCAGCTAGGATCGCTTTCCGTTTGAGCCTGCACAGACGCTGTTTTGTCGGTCAGACTGAGGACACTGAAGACCAGTAAAACTGCTAACACATGTGATAGGAAGTGCATACCCTTCATAACGCAGACTCCGCCTCAACCTTTAGTATTGGTTATACAGCACTCTTTCATGCATTGTAGGCCAAATCACAGTTCTTGCCAGCAGGCAGGCTTTGGGAGAAACAAAAAGAGCCGGGTGATTTACCCGACTCTTGTGTGCCGAGGCCCAGACTTGAACTGGGGACCCACGCATTTTCAGTGCGTTGCTCTACCAACTGAGCTACCTCGGCATCCCCGCTCATTTTGAGCGTCGGGTTAGTATAGCCGAGGGAATTGTGATCTGCAAGGTTGTTTTCTAATAGCCCACAAAACAATCTCCACACCACGATGCATTTTCGCCCAGCCCAGGTTCGCAGGTTTCATTGTAATTGCAATACGGCTCGATTGTGGCTTGGGGTTCCTGTGACGGCGGCTTGGGAGCCTGGGTCGGTACAGCCTCACGGTACATACTGATCGGACTTGAGCTACAGGCTACCTGTCCATCGACCAGCGCTACTACCTGCCACGAGAAGGTGAATCCGTTGCCGACATTGGACAAATCACCCGTCAGATTGGTGTTGCTGCTGTCGGTTGCAAATGATGCCACCTGACTACCACTATCGTTAAACACATTAACCTGATAACTGGTCGCGCCAGGTGCTGCATCCCAATAGAAGGTCGTTGGTCCGTATGGCAAACCATTTAGTGGAGAAGTTGGTTTGAAGGCAGAACAATCGGCCTGACCGGCGGCTGGCCCGTTGGTTGTGGATGAACCACTATTTGAACTTGTATTGCTGGTCTGATTGAAGGCGTTCAACAAAGCCTGTATATCTGCCAATGTTGGTAGATTGATGGGATAATGCAAAATGTTTGCAGGTAGGTTTTCTAAACCCTGGAGACTGTCCAAATCCTCCTGAGTAAGGGGGGCGAAATCCTGCCAGGGGCCGATGACGGTCTGGTTATCGTCACTCAACGGCGCAGTGATTTTGAAACCCGCCGGAACAACGATGTCACCCAACTTGGCTTCACCGCTTATCACGATCAGTTGAAGTTGGTTGCCGGGTAAAATCATCAATGCGATGGTCGAGCCAATGGTAATATCCGCACCGTTGGCGTTGATGTCAACACTTACATTGTTTGGTCCCTGGACAACCAGCAGCGAGGGTGGTGCTTCGTTACAGGAAGGATCACCAAAGCCGGTGGTGAAATAGAACGCCTGCATCGGCGTACGGCTTTCCTTATCAATAACCGGAAGGCTACTGACATCCGTGCTTGAATCAACCAGTTCGCGGCTGATCCAACCGGGGCCACTGTTGAACAAGATACGCAGCCATTGTCCATCGGGACTCAAGCCATCGGCAGGGAGTTGTGTTCCAACGGGTACGCTGCCAATTAAGTTGGCGGTGGCGGTGGCGGCGCTGCGGATATTGGCGGCCACTATGACCGTGATATTGATCGGTTCGGCAGGCTGGACAACATCCTCTGGTGAAACAGCATTTTCGACCTGAACGTCTCCCAGTAGGATGAAAGTAACCGCCTGACCGGGTAGGGTGTTGGGAACATTCGCTTGAACATTGAGAACCGCGATGCCCCAGAAGTCCTGTTCAACATCGAGGGGTACAGTTTCGATGGTCTGCAAATTGTCGAGTGATGTTCGATCTGCTGGTGTACTGAAAAAGTCCTGTGCTTCAGCTTGTGTGAAAGTCGCATCAACCCGGTTGTAGCCATAACACGCACTATTGCGGTCTAATAAGTCGCAATTCTGGCCGAGTTGGGTGAGGGCTTGGTTGACCAGCATTGGACAAGCGCCAGCATCGGTTTGTGCCATTCCAGCGCTGGGAGCGACAATCAGCAGCAAACCCAGAACGGATAGGGTAAAGAGAATGCCCAGACTTTTCGATGAATACATATCACTTACCTAACTCTCAAACCAAAAATATTCCAACTTCTAGTTTAATTGTAATATGCTTATTTGCCAAAGCCTAAAGATGCACTGCGAATCTTGTAAGGTCATAAGAATTGAAATCTTATTCGTTATGCCGTTGCGCTGAAATACCACGCGCGTTACCATAAAACAATGTTCACTGGGCATGAGTAAGGGAATAACTTATGACTGAAGATCGCGCGGGGGCGCTGGCGGAGATCGCGGAACAGGTTCGAAACTGCAAATTGTGTCGGTTGCACGAGCAGGCGACTAACGGTGTTCCTGGCTCAGGAAATATTCATGCTGAAATTATGTTCGTTGGAGAGGGACCGGGTTTTTATGAAGACAAACAAGGCTTGCCGTTTGTGGGACGATCTGGCGATTATCTGGATTACTTGTTGAACCTGATTGGGCTGAAGCGTGAGCAGGTATTTATCACCAATGTTGTCAAACATCGTCCCCCCGAAAATCGTGATCCGATGCCTGATGAAATTCTGGCCTGTAAGCCCTATCTTGACCGACAGATTGAACTCATCGACCCATTGGTGATTGCCACTTTGGGACGCTTCAGCATGGCACGTTATTTCCCCGGTGGCAAAATTACGCAGATACATGGGAAGCCTAAGTTTGAAAATGGCAGGGCTTACTATCCATTTTTCCACCCGGCAGCCGTACTGCGAAACCCGAATTTAAAACGCGATATGGAAGGGGATTTTAAACGGCTATTAGAGGTAATGGAGCAAGTGAAAACACAACGCGCGGTTGGGTCGAAAGCCGATGCTGGAAACGAACCCCCACCAGAGCCGCCACAGCAGTTGTCCCTGTTCTAGATCGGGGTTCATAAGCGTTGAATAAATGCGATGAGCCGGTTTAGGTCGCGCAGAGCGGGATCGTGTTTGAATGTATTGCCTACTGGCGATGTGAGCATGATTTTGATCGTTTCGGTTAATTCTGTCCCCTGGCTCCAACTAATGAATAAAAACAGTTGGTGGCCGGTCTTGAGCGCTATCTGAACGGCGGGGCGCTGACCAAGTTCAACTTCAACCACTTTGGTAATATAGTTGCTGGGGATGCTGGCCGGTGGGTAGGGGCGGCGGGTTTGTGGGTGTAAGATAAGCCGATAATTGGTGATAATCACGTAGAGCGGCGGAACGCTGGCAACCCAACCCGAAGATGTATAGCGAACGATAGCTACCTGATATTCGCCGAGTTTGGTTTCACCTTGTACAAGAATATCCGCTTCGTTAAACACCATTGAATTCTCTTTTTGATGTGCGCCCCCCATCCATTGTAGATGAGTTTACCAATTCAGTGATATTGAGCGCCCAGGTTTTATAACCAAGTTATAACACGATTTATTATTGGCTTGCTTTAACCAGGATCGAGCCGGGGTGCGATGCGTGGTTTGGCAGGCGGGGTTAGCATCTCGTTAATGTCCCGTACCAGTTTTCCCCCCTGGCTCCAATCCACCAGCATGTACAGCCGTCGATAATCATTGAGTTCCACCATCAAACCATCTCGGCCTCGCAGACACACGTTCCAGGCGCGCGTAATGTGATCTGGATAAATGATTTCTACGTCCTGATCCTGGGGACCCTTTTCCGGGAATACCAGCAAACGATGGTTGGTTACAACTGCCCGCAGCCAATATCCTGTACCCGACCACTCGCCGTCTTTCCATTCCACATACTGGACTTTATAACGGCCTAACTCATATTCACCTGTTTCAAACAGCTTATTCATTAAATTTCCTGGTTTACGTGGTAGTTGACTGGCATATTATAAGTCTTACGCCGTTTTTAGCATCCCCCTATTAAGTAGGGGCTTTGTCGTATTCATGTGATAACATATTCCTAACTTTGTCATAAAAATCTTGATGCTGTTTCACGAAGGATTAAAAGAATGGGGCTGGATGCAAGCGTGATGTGCAATTGTTATCGGGAAGGAAAGACCACACCCTGCCCTTTCCCGGAACATTATAGCCTGGATGAAGAAGGTTTTCCCGCACTCGCTCTGCCGTATGATGGAAATGAAGACAAATTCGATCAATTTGAAGAATGGTTGGCGACCTGTTGCGAACATCCCCACATGGATTATGCAGCCGTTTTTGTCGCTAATTGGAAAGGCTATCACTCGTTTGTAGAAGCTTTGGAACAAATCGGATGGCAGCATTTTCCAACCCTGAAAGCGGTACTTCCAGATCGAAATCACGGTCTGACGACATCCGAAGCCGCCAAAGCCGCACTCGAAGAACTCCATCACTTTACCAGCGGGGAAAATGGTCTAACAAAAACATTCCTGGTTGACAGCGAAACCAACGAACCCTTTGCTGCCAGCGCGATGGCTTATGGTGGAATGTTCGGTTGGAATGGGCGTACAGGTATGAGCCTGGGCTTTGACCAGGACGGATTTTTCATCATTGATGTTTGGGAATTGAATCGTGAATTGTTCCGGGCGAAGCGCTTTGAACAACGCATCCTGGAGGTCGAGTCGCTGGACAGACCACAGCAGTATGAGTTTGTTAACCTGGAAAATGACCGGCGTTTTGTATGCAGCACACCCCTGAAATTGTTTGTCAAAGATATATCCGGCCAGCTCAAGCAGACCTACCCTCATTTTGTCCATGTTGAGCAGCGCCCTATTGAGGTAACGTACTTTAGTTATATTGTGCAGCCTCTTGAATATATCTTTCAGGCATCCGTCGAAACGGGTAATCCGGTGCGCTGGAGTTAGGCCAATTAATCTAAGTCGAGTTGTGTCAACGCCCTTCTGTCATAAACATTATGTAAAGTTCCGGCAAGGTGAAAGACCTAGTATTGGTGTGATAGCAGGTTATCGGGGGACGATATGAGTCACTTCCGCGAACCCGTTAATGGTTTTACTCATCTTGCCGGGGCTGTTCTGGCTGCTGGCGGCCTGATATGGTTGATTGGTGTTACCCACAACCACCCGTCTGAACTTCTGCCCATCCTGATTTATGGACTGTGCACGATTGCCTTGTATGTCGCCAGCGCCACCTTTCATCTCAGTAGTGCCTCCGAAAACACACTGTTGTGGCTGCGCCGTCTGGATCATGCTGCGATTTATATGATGATCGCCGGGACATATACACCCATTTTGTACTATAGCCTGCAAGGGGGCTGGCGATGGGGAATGCTGGCGGTGGTGTGGGGTATGGCGCTGCTGGGCATGGCGTATAAACTCTTGTTTCTGTCTGAAGCCAGTCGCTTGTCGCTGTTTTATTATATTGCGATGGGCAGTGTGGGAACTCGTCGCGCTGCCACAAGCCCTGGCTGCCTTACCCCCAACAGTAATACTGTTGATCGCGCTTGGTGGTTTATGCTATTTGTGCGGCGCGATTATCTTTGGAATTCAGAAGCCCAATTTCTATCCTCAGTTCGGCCACCATGAAATCTGGCATCTACTGGTACTCACCGGCAGCGCATTTCACTTCGCCGCGATCATGCGTTGTTTCGCCTAGCTCGGTGCGAAAAGTTATACTTCAATCATTGTGATTGGCTAGCCCACCATCTATTGATTGGAGAAATCCCATGTCTGACCTTGTTATCCTACAACCTCATGATACTTACGTTGAGATCATTCTGAATCGAGCAGACAAGCGAAATGCCATCAATTGGCCGATGATGATGGAATTGGACGCGGCGATTGATAAGGTTGCCAAAGTGCCGCGCATGCGAGCCATTCTTTTGCGCGGCGAAGGCTCTGTATTTTCTGCCGGGATTGATCTGATGGGATTTAGCGATATGTCCGAGGTGTTTGGTGAGAACTGGCGCGACAATTTATTCCCCGTGACTGCCGCTTATCAAGCCATTGTCAACAAATTTGAACGCTCCCCCCTGCCGACGATTGCGCTCCTGCACGGTTATTGTCTCGGTCTGGGGTTTGAACTGGCTCTGGCCTGCGATTTTCGATTAGCGGCACAGGGGACAAAGATGGGACTGCCGGAATCACGGCTGGGTATTATCCCGGATGTGGGTGGATCGACTCGGTTGACGCGGTTGGTGGGAGCAGGGCGTGCCAAAGAACTCATCATGACCGGACGTAATATCGACGTTGATTGCGCCGAACGCTGGGGTGTTGTGAATGCGGTTGTGCCGCCGGATGAATTGGTGTCAAAGGCGGAATCCCTGGTGGGGGAACTGGCAGCCGCAGCCCCCCTTGCCGTGAGTTATGCCAAGCGGGTGATCGACGGTATCAGCGATATTGATCGCGGCTTGCAAATGGAAGCCTGGGCGCAAAGCCAGTTGATGCGGAGCCAGGATTTCGAGATCGGCGCACAAGCCATGTTGACCAAACAACCGCCGGAATGGACAGGGCGATAAATCACCGCCAACTTTCCATATAAAATTGCTTGATGAGCAGTAGTGTATCGCTGTTGACCCCTGGTGCAGAGATGCGTGTGTTATCCCACCACTGATACACAGTCATGAATATCCGAAAGGTTTTATTGTATGGTGGAGATAACAACTTTAGCTCACGTTCCTCAACATAATACTGGCCGGGTATCCATTGACTGGTTTCCTGTGGCGGTAGTTCTGGCGGGTATCCCAGACTAACCACCTGTGGCGGCCCATCCACGGCATCAATAATCTCATTGTGTGTCGATAAATAGGTGGCAATGCTGTAGTCAAATGTTGGAGGTTTGTCCACCGACCACCATAATCGTATATGAACCGTATCTCCATCTCGATAAGTAACCAATGGCCCTTCCATCTCATGTAATCCTGTGTTATCCAGAACATCCATGCCATGAAAACGCATTCCATTCTCGAAGAGGATACCTTCAGGGTCAGGTGGGGCTTCATAGAGACGGATGAAGAAATTTGCCGGACCAACAAAATCTCGCTCGATGCGTCCGCTCCGAACTTCCTGATCGGTTTGTGGATCGCGGTTGGTTTCGTCGGTGACGTACCAGATACGACGATAATTTCCCGGATCGGTCACAAACTGGAGGCCGTTCGGGAAGTAGAGCTTGGCGAAATATGCCCACTCGAAATATTTCACTACAACTTCGTTGGGATCAATCAACAGGACATCTCCCGGCTGGAAACGTTCCGAGAGCCAACTGAAATTGGCGATCCAGGGACGCCAGAAATAGTTCGGATATTGCAGCTTAAAGGGAAGGAACATCACCACAACCAGAACCATAGATGTCACCCAGTATGCTGGACGAGGTAACAACCTTAATCCCCATCCAATCCAAAGCGCGATGCCAAATAAGGTTGCCATCGAATATTGGTTATCGAAAAACTTGAGTATTGGATTGAGCAGATAGAGGGCGATAGGCACAATAATGGCCCATGCCAGGAGCGCCCAGGTGGTTCGAGATGCCCTGCGCCAACGCAATAAAATGAGGGCGGTGGCAAGTATCGACAGAATAATCCACACAATAGACGGGTAATCAATGTAGTTGAAGATCGTGTAGTAATTGAAATAATTGACCATGCCATCCAGAAAGTTCAGTGGTGGATGGGGTATGGGTTTGGTTACTTGAAGACCAACGGCAGCCAGTTTGCTAATCACGAGCGGGAGCGCAAGTAAAAAGGCGATGACACCCGGTAGCCACCACCGCCATATCGAGCGGGGATAGACGATCAAGGTGTATATACCCAACATCAGGAAGCCCACGAAACTGGGCAGATAGGTGTAGAACGCGAGTGCCATGCTCAGGGCTAACGGTATTGCTCTTCGAAGTGACGGATGATCGAAATAGCGCAGCATAAACCAGATGGCCGCCGCGAGGAAGACCATCATCATCATATAACCGCGCACTTCGGTGCTGATTCGAATACTAAAAGCCAGCGTGCTATATACGAGAATGACGATTAACGCCGTCTGTTGATCGCTCAGGCGGCGCACAATCCGGTACAGAATGACTACAGTCAACATAAACATGAGCACGGAGAATACCCGCAGCGCGAATGGGTCGAAGCTGACCAATTCTTTCCAACCACCAAGAGTCAGGAAATATAATGGCGGCCAATCGGGCGGTGTCAGGTTCACGATGTTTGCCGGATTGCCGAATGTCTGCCAGATAGACCAGATTTCATCATTGTGCATTTCCAGACCATAAATCTTGACGATTCGGCTGGCAGCGATGATGAGTAACACGAGCGAGAGGAGGATAAGAGGGTAGCGTTTTGACGGTTGGCGCTTGGTATTGGTGCTCAATTGTGTCGTATCCGAACCTCAATAATATAAGACGCAGAATCTTACAGAGTCTACAAGAAATACCTGGATTGCCAAGTTCTCATCTGCCTGGAGGTTGCCATTCAGGGACTACAGGATTATGATTCGGCGCGGGTGGGGGGACTAGAAGAGGTATAATATATGAAAGATCAATACGATTACGATGAGCCACCCATCGACCCACTGGCCGATACCAATCCGTCTTTGACTATCCGTCCTGTTGATGTTGGTGAACCGACACCCATGTGGCGACGGACAGTTGGGTTGGCAAGTTTGTTGGCGGCAGCCGGATTAACAGTTGCAACGGCTTTTTTGTTAATCACACCATCCAGTGTCCCAGTCGGTGACCCAACACTTCCCGCCGACACATCCGAAACATGGGTCACACAAATACCCACAGTAGAGGTTCTGCCAACGACAGAAGTTCAAACAGTCGATAATCCCACGAATGTTCTGCCGACCATCAGCGCGGAAAGCGCCAGCACCTTATTAAATGCCCCTCTTTCGCCAGTAAGCGATGGCAGTTCCATTGAAGTCGTTCGAAATATCTACGACCCATTTACGATTATCCCGGATCGCCCTCGTAATGAGGTGATTCAATACACTGCCGTACAGGGCGATACCATTTATACCATCGCCCAACGCTTCAACCTGAAGGCGGAGTCGATTGGCTGGTCGAATAATCGTCGCTATATCGAGGTCTTGCGTCCG
Organism: uncultured Chloroflexia bacterium; assembly: GCA_963752305.1. GTDB lineage: Bacteria > Chloroflexota > Anaerolineae > Aggregatilineales > Phototrophicaceae > CFX2. Next base: position 2,213,626 of record CAVVXQ010000009.1, on the reverse strand, counting down.
GGCGATGTGGTGAATATTCCTCCCGTTGACGGTATATACATCCAGATTGTCGGCAGCAAAACCATTGCCGATTATGCATCGTTATACAAAGTTGACGCCTCTACCATAATCGACTCGGACTACAATCATTTGTTTGGCACGCCACCGGATACCATCTTGCCGAGCGGAACCTGGATTTTTATTCCCGGTGGAGTCGGTGAAGATATTAGCTGGAATCCCGGTGTTACAGTGGAATCGAGCGGGGCACGACAGGGTTATGTTACGCAGTTCTCAGCGGGCGATCCCGGAAGCTGTTCCAATGTGTCCAATCCCGGTGGTGGCGCGAGTTGGGGAGATCCACTACCCGGTTCGACCTTCGTGCGTGGATTTAGCTCAATACATTCTGGGGTTGACCTTGGCTGCGCCAATCGGCACACCCATTCATGCTGCCAACAGTGGCGCGGTCATTTTCTCTGGTTGGAACTCCTGGGGCTATGGTTATACAGTCGTGTTGGTACATGGCCCATTCCTGACCCTTTATGGACACATGAGCGACATTTACGTGCGCTGCGGTCAGCTCGTCTCTGTGGGACAGATTATCGGTGCAGTCGGTACGAGCGGTAACTCGTCTGGGCCACACCTGCACTTTGAAATCTGGAGTGGCAATACGCGAACAGATCCACTGGCAACCCTGCCCGGACTAGGCAGTTAAACCTTATCCAGTCCGAACATGGTAAAATGAGTTTAGCCTGAATTGGGGCGGGTCAATGGAAGACCCGCCTCTTTCGTATCGACTATTGGAGGGAATCCTGGGATTCATGCTAACCGTTGCGGATGTGTTGAAACTGGAGCCATTTTCACAGGCAAGGGTCATCGCCGGGAAAGCTGGCCTCAACAAGCCGATTGCCTGGGTGCATATTGCCAGTGTACCGGATGCCCCCACCTGGTTGAACGGCGGCGAATTGGTGCTCACCACGGGGAATAATATGCCTTCCAGTGTGGATGACCAAAGCCAATACATTCGGGCGATGGTTGATAAGGGGGTAGTTGGGCTGGTTTTGAGCGTTGGACGTTACATCGACCATGCCCCGAATCATCTCCGTATTCTGGCAGACGAAAATAACTTCCCACTCATCGAAATCCCGTTTCAGGCGCGGTTTGTGGACATCGCTAAGATGACCAACGAACGCATCTCCGAAGAAAATATGGCGGTGGTGACGCGGGCACTCAACATCCAGCAGGTGCTTACTCAGATCGTCCTGGAGGGCGGGGATTTGAAGCAGCTTGCGGTGCAGTTGGCCGACTTATTGGGACAGTCAATCAGTATCGAGAATGAACGCTTTGAAATTCTCGCCAGCGCCAATGTGGCGGAAGTGGATGAGGCGCGGCGCTTCACCGTCACGGAAGGTCGTACTGACCCTCGCCTGGTGCGGGCAATGGAGGAGCGCGGCATCATCCGTCAGCTTCAGCAGACACTTCGTCCGGTGCATATTCCACCCATGCCGGATGTTGGTCTGGAGCTGGAACGTATCCTTGCGCCCATTGTGGTGCATGGCGATATCTATGGTTATGTGTGGATTATCGCCCATGACCGCCCGCTCACCGAACTGGATAGTATGGCGATCATTAGCGGGGCGACAGTGGCGGCGGTGATGATGCTCTATCAGGAATCGATTCAGAGTGCCGAAGCCTCACTCAAGGGCAATTTGCTATCGCAGCTTATCCAGCGTGAAACCGGACGCGAAACAGTGCTGACCGATCAGGCATTGCGCTATGGCGTTGACCTGGGGCAGCCGTTTGTGATGCTACTGGTTGATTGCGAAGATCGCAGCACCCAGCGCCTACTACAAATGTACCGCCGGATTAACCGGCTGGCTTCGTTGTATTCCTGGGCCGCCGTTGTCAGCCAGTTCGCGGGGCAGGTGGTCATTCTGACTCAGGCCGATCAGAATATCCCCGATTTGATTGAACAGATTCGGGCGGAAGTAAGTCATGGGGTAGCCATTCGGGTTGGTGTAAGTGGCATACACAAGGGGGCGGAAGCCGTTGGATTGGCGCATCAGCAGTGTCGGGAAGTGCTGCACATTACCCGCCGCTTGCATGATGACAGCCCAGCGGCCTATTTTGACCGTCTGGGTTATCTACATGCCTTGTTCCGCGCCGGGGCAACCAGCCTGGATACCAATCCCTATGTGCCATTGGTGCGCCGCCTGTTGGACGAGCAGCACGCCGATCTTTTTTATACGCTTGAACATTACCTGGATGCTGGTGGAAACGGGGTGCAAACGGCTGAAAACCTGACAATTCACCGCAGTACGCTCAATTATCGGCTGGCGCGGATTGTCGAAGTTTGTGGGGTTGATCTATCCGACCCCCTGGAGCGCACCAATTTGCAGGTGGCGATCAAACTGCTGCGGTTGTTCGAGGTAGATTGAGTTGCCTGCTACCGGAAAACAGTCTTGTCTAACTCCTGTTCGCGTTCCCGCCAATCCGGCATGTGGGCGCTCATCATCGCCTTAAATTCCTTGCCATGATTGAATACCTTCAGATGCACCAGTTCATGTAACACGACATATTCGGCCAGATGATAAGACAGCCAGCATAAACGTGTATTTAGCGTGATATTCTCCCGGCTGGAACACGATCCCCATTTGCGCGCCATTGCCCGAAATTGTACCCGCCCCGGTTGGACGCCGACTTTGACTGCCCATGCGTCAACCATCCCCTCGATCTGCGTCCGGCTCGTCTTTTCGGGCGGGATTGCTGGTACCGAATTGCCAATTTTCTCAAGTCCGGACTGAATGAACGCACGAACTTTGGGACTGTCCTGCTTCATCCAGCGTGGAATAAAAACCTCAATGCCACCCGGTATCGCGCGCATCATCAGGCTGGAACGATGCTGCCGCCGGACAGTGATGGTGATATTTGTGGGATTATCTTTCTTCAACTGCCTGTCACCTGGGCGAAATTGCCAGCAACTAAACCTTGACCTTTTCAACCTCGATAGCATCCATTAATGCCTCAAATTGTGGGATACTGAGCTGCTGCTTGGAATCGCTCATGGCGACGGGCGGATTGGGATGAACTTCAACCATCAGGCCATCTGCGCCGCTTGCTTTTGCCGCCCGCGCCATCGGGATAGCAATATCGCGCCGCCCTGCAGAATGGGAAATGTCTACAATTAGCGGCAGATGCGTTTCCAGTTTGAGAACAGCGATTCCACCGATGTCCAGTGTATTTCGTGTCCACTTTTCGAAGGTGCGGATACCACGCGAGATGAGAATGACGTTCGGATTTCCACTGCTGACGATGTATTCCGCCGCATATAAGAATTCTTCCATTGTCGAGGCGAGACCATTTTTGAGGATAACGGGCTGCTTGATTTTGCCTAACGCTCTGAGTAGAAAACTGTTTTGCATATTGCGTGCGCCGACCCAGAACACATCTACATAGTCCGAAAACATCTCAATCTGGCTTTTATCCATAATCTCGCTGACAACATACATGCCATACTTGTTGGCAACCTGCCGGGCGATTTTTAGGCCTTCTTCGCCCATGCCCTGATAATCATAAGGGGATGTGCGCGGTTTGTAGGCCATGCCACGCATGAACTTTATGCCGCGTGTCGCCAGCGCCGCTGCAACAGTGTCCATTTGCTCATAACTCTCGATGGCGCATGAACCCGTGATGACACTGAAATCGCCGCCACCAATCTTGGTAATGCCATCGGGCATGGTGATGACCGTATTTTCATTGGGGGATTTACGTTGAACCAGAATCTGTGCTCGTGCTTCTTTTTCTTCTAATGCCATTGATGCCCGGAATATTTCTTTAAACAGACCTTTGATGGCCTCGTTGCTGAAGGGTCCCTGATTTTTCTTTTCGAGTTCGGTGAGCATGTAGGCTTCACGCTGGGGATCGTAAAAGCTGGTGCCAAGTTGGGCCTGTACTTTGCCGATGTCCGAGACAACGACTGCACGGCGGTTCAGGAGTTCCAGGATTTGCAGGTTAATCACATCAACCTGTTCACGTAGTTCTTGAAGGCGGCTGTCCGACATATTATCCTCTGTTGAGATTTGTTTGTATATCGGGGAGCATTATACCGCGCGATGGCCGAATATAAACTTCCTTCTTTAGTCCTCCAGAACTTTCACGTTGCAAACCAGGGTGGGTGTCTTCATATAGGTGATTCGAGGGCGCGACAATGTTTCCAACACATCTGTTTCTGGTTATACTCTCGCGGCACTCACAATGCGGCGCTCGGCTATGATATTAGCAGCCCGGTACGGCAGGCTGAAGCGGTTATCACGAGGTATTTATGTCAGAATCACCCCCGGTTGTACTCGAAGTACGCGGCCTCACCAAACGATTTCCCGGTGTGCTCGCCAATGACCATATCAACCTTCAACTACACAAGCGGGAGGTGCTGGGGTTGTTGGGCGAGAACGGCGCGGGAAAAAGCACCCTCATGAATTTGATTTATGGGATATATCAGCCTGACGAGGGTGAAATCTTGGTTAATGGAAAGCCAGTTCAGATTCGAGATGCCAACGATGCGATTTCCCTGGGTATCGGTATGGTTCACCAACATTTTCAACTGGTTCCCGTGCTTACTGTGGTCGACAACATCATGCTGGGCAACGAGACGATGCGTGGGCCGTTTCTCAACCGCCGGGCAGCGCGGCAGCGTATTGTCGAAATTTCGCACCAATATGGGCTGGAAGTTGACCCCGATGCATTCATTCAGGATTTGCCTGTAGGTGTGCAGCAGCGTGTGGAAATCATCAAGGCGCTGTATCGCAAAGCCGACATTCTCATCCTGGATGAACCCACTGCCGTTTTAACACCTCAGGAAACTGAGGGGTTGTTCGGAATCATGCGAACCCTGCTGGAACGGGGTGTCAGTATCATTTTTATTTCGCACAAGCTGAAGGAAGTCCTGGAAATCTGCGATCATGTGACTATTCTGCGGCTTGGCAAGGTGGTTGGGCAGGCTGACCCGAAGCAGTCCACCGAGGAATCGTTGGCGTCGATGATGGTTGGGCGAGAAGTAATTTTACAGGTCGAGAAGGGTGAACCCCATCAGGGTGAACCTGTATTGACAGTTAAGGACCTGTGTGTGAGGGATGACCGAAAACTGATGGCAGTCGATCATCTATCTCTGGAACTGCACGGCGGCGAAATTCTGGGAATTGCAGGGGTGCAGGGTAATGGGCAGACCGAACTGGTCGAAGCGATTACCGGGCTTCGGCGGACGGAGAGCGGTCAAATCCTGATAGGCTATGAAGATGTAACGGAAGCCAGTCCCCGCTCGATCACCCAAAACGGTGTGGCTCATGTGCCGGAAGATCGCCAGAAAAATGGCATGGTTGCCCCGTTCCCGGTCAAAGATAATATGGTCTTGCAAACCTATTATCAGAAACCATTTTCTATCGGTGTGCTTGCGAACGAGCGGGCAAAAGAAGAAAACGCCCGCAAGCTGGTGAAACAATATGATGTTCGAACGCCCAGTGTTTTTGTGTCAATGGATACCCTATCCGGCGGCAACCAGCAGAAGGCGATTGTCGCCCGCGAATTCTCACGCAAGAGTTATTTGTTGATCGCGGCGCAGCCCACACGCGGCCTGGACGTGGGATCAATCGAGTTCATCCACAAGCAGATTGTCAAGATGCGGGATGATGGGGTAGGCGTTCTGCTGGTTTCTACGGAATTGGATGAAATTTTCTCACTTTCTGACCGGATTGCTGTCATGTATTCTGGCCGAATCATCGACACAGTATCCATTCACGAAGCGACAAAGGAATCGATTGGTCTGCTCATGGCAGGTGTTAAACGGGACAAAACTCAGGAGCAGATAGCAAATGGCTAACGTGACATTGCGCGGCCCATCGGCGCTCGAACCGCTAGCTCATCAATGGAGACGGATTTCACCCCGGCTTGTCCCACTTTTTGCGCTCATCACCGCCTTGATTATCAGCACAATCTTTATGATGGTGATTCATTTTTCCGCAACCGGCAATATTGATATAGGCGAACAAATCAACAAGGCGGGGACGGCTTATAGTGCTCTGCTGGAAGGATCAGTCGGGCTGGTTATCAATCGGGTACTTGTAACCGATGACCTGAATTTGGCAAAAATCTATTTACAGGGCACAGAAATTACGCCCAGAGAAGCGAATCAGGTTGCCCGTACTGCCGCCGATGTTGCCACTACTGGTATGACGTCGGCACTGCGGTATGCTGACGTCTTTGCCCAGCATCCGACCTTGACCGATGACCAAATGGACACCCTGGGCGCAGACATACCGGATATTCAACTCGTTGGGGACGAAACATTGTTATCCATGCGTCCGCTCATCGCCGGGTTGTCGAAATTGGATACCACCGAGGCCAATGACTTGCTGGAGCAGGCAGCCGGGTTGGAAGCGATGACGCCAGAATTTCGCACGACCATCGAACAGGCGATCCCGGCGGCGACAGATTATAGTGATGACGATTTGTTGGCCTATATGAAGGCCATTCAGTCGCTTGGGCGCAATAAATCCATCCGTCTCGCAGACGAACTGGACTTAATGTCGGAGCAGGAACTATCGTCCACATCGCTTGCTGCCCAGGACATCGCTGCGATTGCCCAGATTGGCACGGCAAAAGTGCGTAATGTAGCGGCGTTCGCGCAACAACTCGATGCTCTCGGCATTCATGATCCACAGGCTTTGGCGGATCAATTGCGGATCATCAAGGACTTGTATGACGATGGTTTGTTAACGGGCGAGAATGTCGATGATGGTCTGGAAAATCAACTTGCCCCCATGTTGGATAACACCGTAGTTGTCCTGCGCCCCAATAACCAGATTTTGTACAAAACCACGAGCAATCCCTGGGGCATTATCCTTGCTGAAAACAAGACGCCTGATGATCCCAGCGATGATAACCGGCCAGAGGCAGTTTTTCTGAATCTTGGCAGTCGGGCGTTACTGTTTTTTCCCGTCAATGTTGAAGGGATGCTCACCCGCGCGATTCCGTTTATTATCGCTGGATTGGCAGTCGGCTTCGCGTTTAAGGGCGGTCTGTTTAACATCGGCGTAACGGGTCAGTTGTATATCGGGGGTGTGCTGTCAGCCTGGATTGGCTTTTCACCCATCTTTGCCGATATGGCATCCTTGCCACATATCCTCCTGCTCATTGTGATGGGTATCGTTGGCGGATTCTTATGGGGTGCAATACCCGGATTGTTAAAAGCATTCACCGGGGCACATGAGGTCATCAACACCATAATGCTGAATTTCATCGGTATACTGCTGGTGGATTGGCTGGTGAAATCGACTGATCCGGTTATTCTGCGTGATGTGTCGGCTACAGTACCCCGCACGCCTTACATTGTGGAGAGTGCTCACCTGCCAACCTTCAACGAGATTTCGGCAATCTGGTTTTTTGTTGCCGGACTGGTGGTGTTGTTGTGGGGCTTATGGTCACGGCGCGAGCATATCCGTCAGAATGTGCGATTGGCGATTCGTCCAATCGTAAACGGTATTCTGGTTATCCTTGCCGGTCTTTTTCTCGGTTGGGTCAGTGTGACTGGGACGCTGCACATCGGCCTCCTTATCATGCTGTTTGCTGTATGGTTTACGGGATGGTTTTTAGATCGCACCACACTCGGTTTTGAACTGCGTACCGTTGGTACCAATGCTGATGCCGCCAAATATGCTGGCATGAATGTGGCGTTGAATATTTTTCTGGCGATGGCGATTAGCGGGGCGCTGGCTGGTTTGGCGGGGTCTATTGAAGTGTCGGGAGTACAGTTCAATATGCAGCCGGGGTTCTTCGGTAATATCGGTTTTGACGCCATTGCGGTGGCGCTGTTGGCTCGTATCAATCCACGCAGCATGATTCCAGCCGGGTTATTGTGGGGCGGGTTGCTGGCCGGGGCAGGACTCATGCAAACCCGCGCCGAAATTTCGATTGACCTAGTACGCATCATTCAGGCGTTAATCATTATGTTCGTTGCAGCCGACGCGATTATTCGCTATTTGTGGCGTGTGCCCGAAGCCAGTGAAGAAGAGAAAGCCGCCGTCTTTGCCGCTAAAGGTTGGGCAGGATAATACAATATGACCTCAACAACGATTAGCCCTCCAACAACTGCCTCGACCACGAAAAATTGGCGCGAGGCGATTAAAATCAGCCGCGTCGGTGTATTTTCTGTGTTCTTTATTCTGATTGGGGCATGGATTTTGCTCTCTGCCCCGACCAGCCTGACCAATAATGTCCAGACGACATTCAACTTTGATGAAATGGGTGATCTGGTCGTACCCACACTCCCGTTTGCAGTCGGTGTGGCGATTCTCTACATTGCCGGTGGCGTGGTCGGTCTCCTGCCAAATCCCCGCCTACGGCGCGTCAAAATCGGATGGTTGATCCTCAATACGGTGTTGATCGTGCCCGTTGTGCTGGTGGTGGTGGCGGCTGGTCAGCGCACCAACGCAGTGGTACTGCTGTCGGAAAGTATGCGCGTCTCGACGCCGTTGGTGTTGGGGGCGCTGGCTGGTTTATGGTGTGAGCGTTCTGGCGTTGTCAATATTGCTATTGAAGGCATGATGTTGACCGGCGCATGTTTGAGCTTCGCAGCTTACACATTGGTAACTGTTGGCGATCATCCTATGTCCCTCCCGCAGGCACAACTATTTGGCATCATCGTTGGGGTATTGTCGGGTGGGTTAATCGCGGCGATCCACGCCTGGTTATCTATCACTTACAAAACCAATCAGATTGTCAGCGGCACGGTGATAAACATTCTGGCGATAGGTTTAACGGGATTTATTCGCCGCGATATTCTCATCTCGGCAACGGCATCGCGTCCCACAACCCCGATTATTCCGATTCCGGGATTTTCACAGATTCCGGTGTTAGGCGATGTGTTCTTTAACGGCAAGCCCATTTTCTATGGGATGTTCATCCTGCTCATTTTGACGCATGTCGTATTTTACTTTACCCGTTGGGGATTACGGACGCGCGCAGTGGGTGAAAATCCTCACGCTGCCGATACGCTCGGAATCAATGTCGTTCGTAATCGCTGGACAAACGTCATCATCGGTGGATTAATCGCCGGACTCGCCGGGGCGTGGTTCACGCTGGAAACCACTGGCTCATTTGACGACAACATCACCTCAGGCAAGGGCTTTATCGCGCTGGCGGCCATGATCTTCGGCAATTGGACACCTTTTGGTGCATTCGCGGGTGGCATCCTGTTCGGTTTTTCCGAGGCGTTAGGCCAGCGATTCCAATTTCTGAACGTGCCTATTCCGTCCCAGTTTCTACAGATGGTTCCCTATATCGTCACCATTGTGGTGCTGTCCGGGGTCATCGGTAAGGCCAGTCCGCCGAAGGCCGATGGTGTCCCCTGGGAGAAAGAGTGACGTTACTGCATCGGAGGCGGAGAAAAGATCATCTTTCTCCCTCAACTCACTCGTTCAGCAAAAACTCAAGACTTGTCTTTTACCAATCTGTTTTATAGTATGCAGGGGCTTGATAGCCGTTCGCAAGGCATTGATGTTCCACTATATAGTGTCGAAGTGCTGCCCCATCGGGCTGTGTGGATATAGGACGCAAAACGCAATGATTGAGTTTCTGATTAATTACGGGCCAACCATTGGCTACTTGATTATCTTCGGTATCATCTTCGCTGAGTCGGGTCTGTTAATTGGTTTTTTCCTGCCCGGAGACAGTCTGCTGTTCACGGCTGGGTTTTTGGCCTCTCCTGCGAGTCAGGCGCTGTTGAAACAGTTGGGTGTTCCGGCGGAAACGTCATTTTTCTCGCTTCCCATCTTGCTGTTCGGTTGTTTCCTGGCGGCAGTCATCGGCGACAGCGTGGGTTACATGTTTGGCCGCCGAGTAGGGCCGCGTTTGTTCAACCGTGAGGATTCGCTGTTATTCAGCAAAAAGAATGTGTTGAAGGCCCAGGAATTCTACGAGAAGCATGGCGGCAAAGCCATTGTTCTGGCGCGATTTGTTCCGATAGTGCGCACCTTTGCCCCGATTGTGGCGGGCGTGGGACAAATGCACTATCGCCGCTTTGTATCGTATAACGTGGTCGGTGGCCTGTTGTGGGCGACGGGCGTAACCGTCCTGGGTTACTTCCTGGCCGACGTGATTGGGCCGGAAAATATCGACAAATATCTACTGCCAATTATCGTACTCATCATCTTGATCTCGGTTGCGCCAGCAGCCTATCACCTGCTGAAAGAAAAAGAAAACCGGGACTCGATCCGCATGAACATCAACAAAATGCTGCGACGCCCGCAGCCACACGCAATCGAGGAGTAATTTCCTTCCGCCATTGTGCGGATCAAATGTACTGACCCATCAGGAGAGTTTAATTTACATGGAAATAGACAATGGGACACGCCAGCCCAAGACTGTGCGCGAAGTTATCGCCTTGTATTTGACAGGAATGGGCATGGGCGCTGCCGACACCGTTCCCGGTGTTTCTGGTGGGACAATCGCATTTGTGCGCGGCATTTATGGCGACTTGCTGAACGCGATCAAATCATTCAATTTGGATTTGCTCAAACTGATTATGCGGCTGGATTTTAAGGGGGTCATGAATTACGTACCCTGGAAGTTCCTGCTGACGTTGGGCTTGGGCATATTGACGGCAGTTTTCACGCTGGTACGGTTTGTCACCTGGGCGATGGAACACGAGCGTGTGTACCTGTTTGCCTTCTTCTTCGGATTGGTGTTGGCTTCGGCGGTTGCGGTGGGCAGCAAAATCCAGCGATGGCGGCTGTCACACCTGCTTCTGCTGGTAACGGGTGCTGTTCTGGCTTTCACCATTGTCGGTCTCGTCCCGCATGAAGGGGCGCATGAACCCATCAACATCTTTTTGAGCGGCTGTACTGCCGTGATGGCGATGATCCTGCCGGGAATTTCTGGCTCGTCCATTCTGCTGGTACTCGGCCAGTACGAATATGTCCTGAATGCGGTCAAGTCGCTCGATATGGGCACATTGATACTGCTTGCCTCTGGGTGCGTGGTTGGGCTGGCCGTTTTCTCGCGGATTTTAAGTTGGTTATTGAACCGCTACAATCAGCTAACCCTGGCACTCCTGATCGGATTTGTGTTGGGGTCACTGCGGGCAGTGTGGCCCTGGCAGGTCGAAAACACAGTAGTGGTCGAGGGCATTGAGGAAATCGTCAGGACGAGTGTTGCCCCGGATGTGGGTTCGCCAGAGTTCTTCCTTGCGCTGCTGTTTGCCGCCTTCGGATTCATCGTCGTATCGGTGGTTGACCATCTGGAAGCCCGCACTAATCCAGTCATGCGGCTTATCTGGCGGAATAATCGTTCCTCACTTACGACGTCGTAGGCCAGCGCAGCACAATTCAGGAATTCATGTCGGGATAGGACGACTGTCCGACAAATCCGAGATTTACAACAGCATATTCCTGCGTTCTTTCATTGCCCGAATGACCTGCCGGTCTGCCTTGCCAAACGTGTACTGATCGAGTTCATCGGCTGTAACCCACGCCCAATCGCGCACACCGATATTCTGGGGTTCACCTTCCACATGATGGCAAGTGAAAGCGTGCAGGGTAATTTTAAAGTGGGTGAAGGCGTGCTGTACGACAGTGAATAAATCGCCCACCTCCACCTCAATCGCCAGCTCCTCGCGCAGTTCCCGTTTCAGACAATCCACCAGCGATTCCCCCGGTTCGCGCTTGCCGCCGGGGAATTCCCACAATCCACCCAGTAGCCCATCAAGCGGGCGTTGGGCGATAAGCATCTCCCCAACATCATTCCAGATGATTCCGGCAGTCACATCATAATGCGGTGTGGCCGCTTTTGCCTTTTTCACAGGACGCAGGTTTTGTGTTCCATGTTGGTATGCCATACAATCGGCACGTACAGGGCACTTGTTGCAAGTTGGGTTGCGTGGTTTGCAGATGACGCGGCCTAGCTCCATCAACGCCTGGTTATAGTCACCGGGGCGTTGGGGTGGCAGCCACTCCTCCGCCAACTCCCATAGGCGTGATTTGACCTCCGGCTCGGTTACGTCATCTTTTAAGTCAGTGAGACGGGCGAATACGCGGATGACATTGCCATCCAGCACAGGAGCAGCTTCGCCAAACGCGATGCTGGCAATTGCCCCGGCAGTATAGCGGCCAATTCCGGGCAGTTTGAGCAGCCCTTCGACAGTGCGCGGGAATTGACCGTTGGTGTCCCGCACCACTGCTCGAGCCGCCCGGTGCAGGTTGCGTGCCCGACTGTAATAACCCAACCCCTCCCATAACTTGAGTACATCATCTAACGATGCGGCTGCCAGCGCATCAATCGTTGGATAAGCCGCCAGAAAGCGGGCGAAATACGGCTTGACGATTTCGACCTGTGTCTGTTGCAGCATGATTTCGGAAAGCCACACATGATACGGGTCTTGATCTGCGCGCCAGGGGAGGTCAGCAGCGTGCTGGTCGTACCAGGTCAATATATCATTTTGAAACACCATAAAATGTCCATATTGGTTATACTCATCGGAATGGTGCATCCCATTTGCACAAGATACATTTGTCTCAACCACACAATCATAAATCAATCCGCGTTGCAGCCAAAGGGTGGGGGATATGGTGATCAAAAATAAACGCTTCGTGATTGCATTTGACGATGGTCATGCGGCCTTTGCGGTGCATGTCTCGCGTCGTTTTGACCCTTCGGCAGTCGCCCGCACATTGGGATTCACCACACCTCGCCCCACGATTTATGTCACGGGTGGCGCGGGAGCCATGTCGGCGGAGGATATGCAGGCCACCCGCGTAATTGTTGAGCGTGGCTTGGCACGCTTTGCCGAGGAACGTGGCGCAGTCGTCATCGACGGAGCGACTCAAGCGGGTATTCAGGTATTGATTGGTGATGCGCGGCAAAAAAATCGCTACCATTTCCCACTGGTAGGTATCACACCATTGGAATTGGTGCATTATCCCGGTTACGACAATGATGTCGAGAATACCGCCCCGCTTAACACCGCCCATTCCCATTTTGTCCTGACAGCCGGTGATGAATATGGTGACGAATCCGACATGATTACCCTGTTAACCGATACCCTGTCGGGTTCGGGTGAGCAGCCTGCTATCGGCATCCTCATAAACGGCGGCAAAATCGCCCGCGAAGAGGTTTATGATCGTACCACTTCCGATAAATTGTCGTTTCCCCTCATCGTCATCGAAGGAACAGGTCGCTTCGCCGATATTCTCGCGCAGGCATTTTATGCTGGGCACACCGACGATGAGGAATTACAGGCCATCATCAACAAGGGCAAGTTGCAACTGGTGAGTGTGGACGATGGGCCAGATGCCCTGCATACCCGCCTGACCGCCTATTTTGATGCCCATAAGCCGCCAGCCAAACAGGGCTGATGGACTCTGCTGTTCAACCTGTTTCATGGAAACTGAACGCCTGTTATAATCCCCGAGATAACTGTTCAATCCAGGGGGCACGTCATGATGCGCCGCTTATCGCTGATTTTGCTTTTCCTCATCCTGTTACTGATACCTGTTGTTGCGTTCGCTCAGGCAGCGACACCTACGTCTGTACCCCCTCCGACGCCTATTCCGGCGCTTGAAGGGCTGCCTGCGGGTGATCTTGCGACCCAGGTTTACCAGAACGCGGAACGCGCTTCCGCCGCCGCCGAGGATGCACAGCGATACGCCGACGAGGCCGAGACTCAGGTCAGTATTCACCTGGACACAGCTAACGATCTGCTGGGTTTGTTCCAGAACGTGACCGCCGTCTCCGGTGTCCTGATTCCGCTGCTCGCGGTTGTAGCTGGTGTAGTCGGTGTGAGTCGCCTCAACGATGCTCAGAAGGAATTGGAGGGTGCGCGCGAACGGTTCGAGCGGGAGATGGCCGAAAAACAGGCCGAGTTGGTCAAAGTGCGAGAGCAATTGGAGCAGAGCGCCCAACAGCAGCGGGAGAATGCGTCCAGAGCGAATCTTGCCCTGTCGTTGCTGACATTAGGGGAGCGGCAGTATCGCTCACAGGATTTTGAAGGCGCTTTAGATACCTATCGCCGTGCCCTGGAACTTGACCCCAATAGTTTGATTACCCATTACCGATTGGGGTATGTATACACGCAGTCGGGCAAGCTGGAGCAAGCGCAGCACCACCTGACCCGCGCCCTCGAAATTGAGAATAACTTCGCTCCGGCGCTGGCCGCGTTGGGTTATGTGTATCGGCGCATCGGTGAAAAGATGCCGATGGGCATCGAACGCGAAAAAACCCTTAATAAGGCCGAAACCTATCTGTTGGAAGGGCTTTCGATTTCACCCAAGTTGGTGGACGATGATGATAAATCCTGGTGGGGTTCGCTGGGTGGGCTGTATCGCCGCCGCAATCAGATTGATGAAGCCATTGATGCCTACGAGAAGGCCGGTGTCGTGACCCCCAAATCGTCGTATGCGTTTAGCAATCTGGCACTCTTGTACGTAACCAAGAAAGATAAAGAGGCCATGATGCGTACCTACCAGCGTGTTGAGCAGTTGGCCTGGGGTGAGGTACAGGCGGACGTTGATAACTATTGGGCATACGCTGATTTGCTCACCGCTCGGCTGGCTCTGGGCAAGGACAAAGAGGCGGAGGAAGTCTTCAACTCTGTCCTGGAGATTGCTCCCGCAGATTCACCCTATGTATTTGAAAGTCTGTTGGATACCTTGCAACGCCTGAGAGCGGCATTGGGCGAGACAAACTCCACCCACATTGAGCCATTTATCGAGGGAATCCGTGCCCAGATTGCCGAGCGCAACGGTGGCACACCATCAGAATCTTAGCCTTACACATCGAACCCGAATAGTTGGGGCAACCATTCCGGCTGCCCCAACCCCTATGCTTCTAGACGTTATTCCCCTAGATAAAACTCAAGACTATCGGTGGCCGCCACACAGCTTGTATCCAGTTGTGCCGATGGACTATCGAGAAAACTGACGACAAGCTGCTTGGCGCAGGTGCCTGCGGTGCTGTCGGTGAAGGTAATGCCGTGTCCCGCGGTTGGGAAAATGATAAATTGGCTGTTGGATAATCCCTCTGCCGCGCTTTCCCCCGACGAGGGCGGTGTAACCGGGTCGAACATGCCCGACACCACCAGCGTCGGAATGTCGCTGATGACCCGTTCCGCTTCTATCGCGTCGGCGGTCTGCACATCCCATATTGCACAGTCAGCCAGCGTCCCGTCGATGTTGGACTGGAAATATTCCTGCATGGCATCGGGTACGAGCGCAATGCTGTTTCGGGCGGCGTCCACATCGTTCAGTTGGTATTCCTCACTGCAATCGAACGAGAGGTTCATGCCTTCACTGTCGTCAATGTCACCATATTGATCCACATAATCCTGTATTTGCGGGCTGTCGAGGATGGCTGAAGGCGGTGGTTCGCTGGTGTCGTCTGGAACCCATGCGCCAGTCAGGAGGTCGTATCCATCCTGCAAATCCTTGTCACTTTCAGGGTTCGCCAGTAAGTAAATGGCATATGGTAGATAGCGAATTCGGTTGCTGTCATATAGCGCCAGGAACATTTGCGAAAGCACTTCATCCCCGGATAATTCCACTTCGCCATCGTCCGTTTGGAGCGTCTGTGGGGATTGGTTCAGTGTGTCCACCATGTCGAAAAAAGTGGTTTCCAGATCGGGCAGGGCATCGCTGCAATCCGGGTCGTCTGCACAGCGTTCAAATAAATTGTTCAATGCGTCTGTAAACGAGGTTGCCGTGAGTCCCAGATCATCAATCTCCGGTGGATAAACCGAATCGATAACCACGCTGCGGATACCCTCCGGATAATCGCGCATGGTGATGAGTGCCAGCTTTGTCCCATAGGAAATTCCGTATAGGTTAACGCTGTCGTAGCCCAGCGCAATCCGCAGATCGTTCACATCGGCGGCGCTGTTGGCGCTGTTATACATATCCAGGTTGACCCCTTCGTCCACCAACCGATCATGGCACGCCTGGGTGTCACCATTTTCCTCAACCTCCGGGCAGTTCAGGCTGGGATACGAAAGTCCTGTCCCGCGCTGGTCAAAGACGATCACGTCCCGGCTGTCAAGAATAGGCAATTTTTGTAAATCTTCCGCGCTTTCGATTCCCCATCCACCAGGGCCGCCCTCAAGATAAATCACCGGGTCGGGTGCTGGATTGGATGAATTGGAATGGATGATAGCAACCGCCAGTTCGACTTGATTGCCCTGGGGATCGCTTCGGTCTTCAGGTACGGTTAGTACGCCGCAGGTTATATTTGCTACAGTGAATAGACAATCCGTTTCCTCAAAAATCGGCTCGTAATCACTTTGCGCATGAACGGGAAGCATGACCATCAGTAACAATGTCAAAACAAACAATATCCGTCGCACTATTTCCTCCATAAATGATGTTTTGGCGATACTTTAGTGTAGTCGAAGTTGTTTGGATAGACAGGAAAGAAATGGGGAAATCTTACAATAAGGCAATAAAAAGACGCTGATGAATTCTGAGCGGCAGATGGTGATCGCAGTGTAGAAAGCTCTCAGCGTCTTTTTCTTTAGGGAAATTGATCTAGTTCAGATCGTAAATCTCCCCGTATTTCTGCTGCAAATAGTGAATATAATCCTTCGATTGAATGGACTCGCCTGTGACCTTGCGGGTGAGTTCATCGGTAGTGAACTTGCGCCCATGCCGGTGGATATTCTGGTTCAGCCAGGTCAGCAGCGTATCAAATTTGCCATCGGCAATATCGTCGGGGATAGAAGGATTATCCTTGATGGCTTTGTTGTAATACTGTACCGATAGCAGGTTGCCAAGTGCGTAGGTGGCGAAGTATCCCATCAATCCGGCTGACCAGTGAACATCTTGCAGGACACCTAATGCATCCGATGGCGGGGTAATGCCAAAGAAGGATCTCGAATCGGTCATTCCATTCTTCTGGCAGATCAGCCACCTTCACTTTTCCGGCGATGATCTCCGATTCCAGTTCAAAGCGCAGCATGATATGCAGGTTGTAGGTTGCTTCATCCGCCTCGACACGGATGTACGATGGTTTGACGACATTGATCGCTTTGTAAAAGGTATCTAGATCGACTTTGCCAAG
This sequence comes from uncultured Chloroflexia bacterium, assembly GCA_963752305.1. Lineage (GTDB taxonomy): Bacteria > Chloroflexota > Anaerolineae > Aggregatilineales > Phototrophicaceae > CFX2. The sequence continues at coordinate 2,196,559 of CAVVXQ010000009.1, read as the reverse complement.
CTGTTCCGGGAATGTCGCCTTCAACTTCGGCAGCGCCCAATTCCAGAATGGCTTGCTGCGTCCGACGATATTTTCCCACATCCGCGATTGCGACTCGTGGACGCCCAGCGATGTGCCGTTGCCCAGTGGTGTACCATCCAGATTGTCGCCGACACCCTGTTCATACATGCCGTGACCCGCCTCGTGCATCATACCAAACAGGGCTGGATTTCAGGAAATCGGGCAGGAAGCGAGTGGTAATGCGCACATCATTCTTGGAAAAACTCGTGGCAAATGGGTGTACAGCGATGTCCTGTCGCCCACGTTCAAAGTCGAATCCATATCCCTTGACCACATCCAGCGCGAACGTTCGCTGTTTGTCGATGTCGAAGGGTTGGTGTAACACCGAGTCGTCCACCCGATTCGCGTTTTCCTTGATCCCGGCGATCAATGCGACCAGATCAGGTTTATGCTGATCAAAAATCTGCTTGACCTGTGTGGTGGTCATGCCGCGTTCGTAACGGTTGAGCAGGGCATCGTAAGGTTGTTCGCCATATCCCAGATATTCGGCTCCCTGAATCATCAAATCGACGATATGCTCCAGTGGTGACTGAAAACCGCGAAAGTTATCTTCGGCACGGGCTTTGGCCCATTTTTCGTGTGCCAGTGTTGTCGCGCGGGATACTTCCTCTACATATTCGGAGGGTAATTTGACCTCTTCCTCATAATCTAACTGTGCCACTCGCACCATACTTGCTTCGTCGGAATCATAATCTGCGCCGTCCAGTTCGCGGGCGGCATCTTCCAGCAGGCGTGCCGTCTCATCGCTTGTTTGCAGATCGTGGGCGATGCGCGACAGGGTTGCCATCTGTTCAGCCCGCGCCGCACCGCCGCCCGGTGGCATCTGTGTCTGGAGGTCCCACTCCAGTACACCCAACGTATTGTTCAATTGCGTGATTTCACGAAGACGGTGGAGTAATGCTTGATATTTTTCAGCCATTCTTGTTCCCTACGGATAGTGATTTTTGTCGTATAGTAACAGGGCGACAATAACATGGCTAGTGCCATCCTGGAGCAGAAAGCCTCTTGCAAACGACTCTGAATTGCGTATACTTATGGCTAGTCGGGCAATTAGCTCAATTGGCAGAGCGCTCCTTTGACGTGGGAGAGGTCATAGGTTCGAGTCCTATATTGCCCACAATCTAAGACAACCACAAACATCCGGCATCGTCGCCGGATGTTTGATTCTCAGCAATATCACCCACCCCGCGTCAAATTAATCGTTGCTGATTTTGATCGTGCAACCTGTGCCTCTTACACCTTATCTCATCACCGCCTTCAATCGCCCCTCTAATGGATCGACTCCTGGCTAAGGGCTGCCGTCTTGCTTTCTACTAATACCGATGTTTTAGGACAATGACCGTGTTTCCCCCAAATGCCTTTGTGACAAAATGCACATGCTGTACATGACGCAGTGTACTACCTGCAATACGCTCACTCCGTTAGTATGTGAATTTAGGTATATGCGTTTATTCACATAAACAATCATTCGCGGCCAGCAGGTTCTTGGCTTAATTCGTTAGAGGTGGAAATGACGATTTCGCAAACCCTGACCCAGGAAATATCACAGATGGAAGCAGATCTCTGCTCTGCATTTGCCGACCCAACGCGAATTCTAATTCTGTACGCTTTGGATGAAAAACCCTGCAATGTGGGCGAATTGGCGAATGAACTGCAAGTTTCTCAACCGACCACATCTCGCCACCTGAAGGTTCTGCGAGATCGCGGATTGGTTACAACCGTCCGACAGGGGACGAACATTCAATACCATCTGGCCGACAAACGCTTAATTCAGGCACTCGACATACTCAGGTCATTGATGCGTGACCGAATTGCTTATCGGGCTAATTTGATGGATAAGGCTGACGCTTAGCGGCGCATCTTTAAATAAATACTCTTTGCGGAGGGTCGCATGCAACAAAAAAGGTTCTTGTTCCTTCTAACTATTGGTGGGTTGATATTGTTAGTAGGGGGCAGCCTCATGTTGTTGACGCCCCAAACTGTCTCAGCCTACTCTGCGCCAGTGCATCCCGTGCTGGCTCATTCCCCGCTAGCCAACTGTGTGCCCGGATCGGTGTTGTACCAATGTGGCTCACAGGCATCTTCGTGTAAAACCTGCCATGAAGTGCAGGCAAGTGACCCGGTCAACAATGATGGCACGGGCTGGCATGAGTCGCACGCTTTTGGCGACTTCTGCATTTTTTGCCATGCGGGAAATGAACAGGCAACCGACAAGGATGCTGCTCACACCGGGATGGTCGCCCCACTTTCAGACATTGATACAGCCTGCAAAGCCTGCCACTCGTCCGACTTGATGGAACGTGCCCAGGTCTATGCTGTCGCATTGGGTGTTGAAATTGGAAGCGGTAGTAGCACACCAACGCCGGTCTCGCCAACCGATGTACCTGCCAGCAACGAATCCTCCATCGTTGACGCACCAGCCTCCAATCAGCCAACTATAAGTGCTCCAACGGGCGAATCGTCTGCGGTCAGTCTTTCAAGTGACCATGAAATCGTTGTTGATGATCCCAATCTCGTTGATTATGTCCAACGGTACAACGAAATTGTGCTGGGTGAACATCCGGTAAATTGGGGCAACATCATACTTGTGGGATTGATCGCGCTGGTCGTGGTCGGTGGCATGGGGTTCATTATTCTGAATGAGATACGCCTCCGCCTGGCATCCGTTGAAACCCAAATGGTTGAGGGACAGTATCCGGCAGATGTTTTGGAAATGCTGCCAGCCATCTCCCGGCTGAAATTACAAACTCGCATCGCCTTGAAACATATCTTGAACACGCCCCATAAGGCCGACAAAGTACTCAGTCTGATTGACACGGTTGTCTCAAGTGAAGACACCGAGGAGGATACAAAATGAAACGGATTATCAACTACATCCGCAGGGATGAGTGGTCGCCCTATATCGCCGGAATTCTGCTGGGTGTTGTCGGTGTGCTGGCAGTCTGGATAAGCAACAACCTGTTGGGTGCATCCGGCGCGTTTGAGAACCTGGCTGGATTGATTGGCAAGTCCGTCGCGCCAAACGTGTTCGATAATGTCTACTTCAACTTTGTCATGCCGCCCGAAATTACTTGGAGCGTTATCCTGCTCGTGGGCATTTTCCTCGGCGGAATGCTGGGGGCGGCAACCAGCGGCACATTGAAATGGGGCAAACGAGATTCCGCCAACAGTGACGAGCAGTGGAAAAGTATTTTTGGGCCGCAAATCTGGAAGCGTTGGCTACTGGCTTTCATAGGCGCGGTTATTCTGGAATATGCCGCCGGTATTGCCGGGGGATGCACCAGTGGTCTAGCCATCTCTGGTGGAATGCTGCTTGCACCAGCCGCCTTTCTGTTTATCGGCGGAATGTTCGCTTCAGGCATCCTGACCGCACTGATTATCTATCGCCGGAGATTTTAATATGAGCACCTATGTGATTGCATTGGTTTTAGGCGTTTTCTTCGGTTTCTCGCTCAATAAAGCCGGATTGACGAAATACCACAAGATTGTCAACGTCTTTCGTCTAACGGATTTAGCCGTACTTAAGTTTATGATGACTGCTCTGATCGTTTCCATGACAGGCTTATACACCCTGCGCGGTCTGGGATTGGTCACGTTCCCCAATGTCCCGGCAACCTATGTGGTCGGCAATATCGTCGGCGGCCTGATTTTCGGTGTCGGCATGGCACTCAGCGGATACTGCCCCGGAACATGTGCCGCCGGAAGTGGCGAAGGAAAGCTCGATTACCTGATCCCTGGATTGCTAGGATTTCCTGGTTGGGGCGGCAATTTACGGTCTTACCTACCAACAGGTTTTTCCGGTTATTTCCGATATTGCCAATGTTGGTAATGTCGTAATCCCCGACCTGTGGAATCTCAGTCCTTTCCTGACCGTTACCTTTTTCGCGCTGCTGTCCATATTCCTGTTTTACCTGATTGATCGCGCAGGATTGCATCGCAAGAACAGAGGATAGCCAGTTTTCAATCGTCTGACTTTGTTGATCGCTGAAGACTGGAGAATGTTATGACAAATAAGTTATCAAGACGCGGCTTCATAAAAATGGGAGCCACCACTGCCGGGATACTGGCCGTTGGACAACTACTTCCTCCGGCGGTTGCACGGGCCGCCATAGATGCCGGGTTGCTCAATCCGGCGGGTGATGGATATATCCCCAGCATGTGCGAGATGTGTGTTTGGCGCTGTGGTCTGATTGCCAAAGTCAAGGAAGGCCGGGTCGTCAAGCTGGACGGCAATCCCGATCACCCCCATTCCAGAGGTCATCTGTGTGTGCGCGGCCAGTCGGGGCTGATGAACACCTATGATCCTGACCGTGTTTTGACGCCGCTCATCCGGGTCGGGAATACGGGGGGAAGGCCGTTTCCGAAAAGCCTCCTGGGAAGAAGCGCTGGACTTAACCGCCAGCAAAATGCTGGCAATCAAAGAGCAGTATGGGCCAGAGGCGATGGTCTTTTCGTCCACGCATAATTTGAGCCAGGTGCAGTTCGAGAATTTGCTCTATGCCTATGGCTCACCCAACTATGGCACGCAGCGCAGCCTGTGTTTTAACGCCATGATCGTTGCCAACCTGATGACCTATGGCATGGAAGAACCAGAGCGCATCTATGATGACAAACTCTGAAGTACATCATCCTGACAGGCCGTAACTTGATGGAGGCTATCTCCACATCGGAAACCAGCGATTTGAGCGATGCCATTGTGCGCGGTGTGAAAGTGGTTTATCTTGATCCACGTTTCACCAAAACCGCCGCCAAAGCAACGGAATGGCTGCCCATCAAACCCGGTACAGACCTCGCTTTCCATCTGGCGCTGCTGAATGTCATCATTGATGAACAATTGTATGATCGCTCCTTCGTCGAAAACTACACCATTGGCTTCGACGAACTCGCGCAGGAAGTTCAGACCTACACGCCCGAATGGGCAGCGCCCATCACCGAAATCCCTGCTGATACCATCCGGCGCATTGCTCAGGAATTTGCCGCCGCCGCTCCACACGCCCTGGCACACAATGGCTGGCGTACATCCAACTTTATCAATTCATTCCAGACTCAACGCGCCATCACTATTTTGAACGCCCTGGTTGGCAACTGGAATGTCACCATGCGCTCAGGGGGCGGCGAAGTCCAGCGGCGCTCTGGGCAAACCGCCACAGCCCGCCTATCCTCGTGTTTCAGCTTCCCGGCTCGATGGCGTGCCGGGTAAATTCCCGGTTGTTCCGCTGAAAATCGGCGTGTTCCAGGAACTGCGTGACAACATTGTCACGGGTGAACCCTATCAAGCGCATGGCTGGTTTATATCTCGTCAGAATCCGGTGATGTCGCTCCCAGATCGCACCAGAACCTTACAGGCATTCGAGAAAATGGACTTCATCGCTACGGTGGACATTTTCCTGAATGATACCGCTTGGTTCTCGGATGTCGTTCTGCCAGAAGCATCATATCTTGAACGCTACGACCCCGTGTTGCCGGTGGGCGATAAAGTCTTTTTGCGCCAGCCCGTCATTGAGCCGCAGGGCGAAGCGAAGTCTGCACTGTGGATTTATAAGCAGTTGGGCGAACGACTCGGTTTGGGCGATTACTTCCAATACGAGGACGAGGAAGACTATATCCGACAGCAGTTAGCCCCGCTGGGTGTCACGCTGGAAGAAATGAAGTCCCAGGGATATGTTCAGCTCCCAGAAGGCGAAGCTCCCGGTTTTACCTGGAACACGCCCAGCGGCAAAATTGAACTATATTCTGATACCCTGGCAAAAGTAGGTTTCCCCGGTATTCCCGTTTGGCAGGAACCACCCCAACCACCGCCGGGACAATTCTATTTGCTCACCGGCAAAGTAGCACAGGCTACCCAATTTGCTTCCCAAAACAACCAGTTATTGCACAAGTATGCCGATGAACCGCGTCTCTGGATCAACGATACCATCGCGGCGGATCGCGGCTTGGGGGAGGGCGATTGGGTGGAAGTCCTCAGCGATGTTGGCAAAGTGCATATTCAATTGAAGCCTACACCAGCCATCCGTCCCGATTGTGTTTATCTGACCCCCGGTTACGGCCATCTCTCCAAAGGACTGACGACAGCTTTCGGAATTGGGGCAAGCGACTCCGTTTTACACGTCACCTATACCGACCCGGCCAGTGGTAGTCAGGCGCTCAGTCAGACGTTTGTAACCGTGAGAAAGGTATAATATCGTGACCGAACATTCAACGTCCCCTCGCTACGGTTTTCTGATTGACGTCTCGCACTGCATTGACTGCCGTTCCTGTATGGTCGCGTGCAGTGTGGAAAACAATGTCCCGATGGACAGCACCCGCATCTGGATTAAGGAAACGGGCGTTACGGGAACCTACCCGAATCTGGCACGTTATACCGCGCCCTATCATTGTATGCACTGCAAAGACCCTTCCTGTGTTTCCGCCTGTACGGTAGCGGCACTTCAGCGTAATGAAGATGGGATTGTCACCTATAACAGTGACATCTGCATTGGCTGTCGTTATTGCATGTATGCCTGTCCGTTTGAAGTCCCCAACTATGAATGGGATCAACAACTCCCGTTGGTGGTGAAATGCGATATGTGCTTCTCCCGCCTGCGCGAAGGCCAGCAGCCTGCTTGCGCGGCCACCTGTCCTACGGGAGCGATCAAATTCGGCAAGTATGAAGATATGTTGGCCGAAGCCCACCAGCGCATCAACGACCAACCGGACAAATATGTTCACCATGTATATGGCGAAAAGGAAAATGGCGGTACGGCTACCCTGTACATTTCGCCTGTGCCATTTGATGAACTTGGGTTTCCCGGATGCAGGAACAACTTCACCGGCCTTCTCCAATCGGCTGGTTACTGAAGGAACGCCGATGGTTGCCGGAGCCATGCTGGTTGGCCTATCCGGTGCTTACCTGACCATCAAACATCTTAAAGAAGAAGCCGCCAGCGAAAAATTAGAGGCAGAACAAGAAAAAGCGGCCCAATCTGCGGGAGAAGAGAAATAATCATGTTTCAAAAACTGCTGCGCGAACTGCGTACACTGCCAAAATTCATCTATATACTGGCGGCGATTGCCCTCTTCGGACTCGGAATAGGGGTTTATCGTTTTTATGGTAGGTCTTGGCGCAACAACCAATCTGAGCAAGGCCTTTCCCTGGGGTATCTGGATCAGCTTTGATCTGGCGACTGTTGCCCTTTCTGGGGGCGCGTTCACTCTGGCAGCGTTGGTCTATGTATTCCAGTTTGAAGACCTGCATGTCGCCACCCGGCCAACCGTGTTAGCTGGGTTGTTAGGTTATAGTTCTGTCCTGGTCATCTTGTTGTTTGACCTGGGGCGGTGGGATCGCTTTTACAATGTTTTCCTGCACCCCAATGTGAGTTCTGCGCTGCTCGAAGTGAGTTGGTGTATTGCCGCCTATTCCTTGATTCTCTTGTACGAACTCAGCCCGGTACTCCTGCAAAATTCGCGCTGGAAATGGCTGCTTCCCACCATCAAGAAATATACTGTGCCCATCGTCATTATCGGCGTCACGTTGTCCACTATGCACCAATCCTCGCTGGGCACGATGTTCGTCATCATGTCCCCGCGTTTGCATCCGCTCTGGCATTCGATGCTGCTGCCCGTCTTTTTCCTGGTTAGTTCGCTGGCGGCTGGAATATCACTGGTTATCGGTGGGGCAAATATCAGCTATTGGCTGTTTGGGCGCAGCCTCAAGACCAAAACTATTGCCAAACTAGCCTGGTTCCTTCCCTGGATTCTGGCTTTCTATCTGGTTCTGAAATTTGGTGAATTGGTCATCGCGGGTGAAGTGGACTTGCTCTTTGAGGGTGGAATATACACCTTCTTGTTCTGGACTGAAATCATCGTCGGTGCGGTCATCCCCATTGTTCTGTTCGCTTTTAAACAAGTACGCTTCAGCCGCGTAGCGTCTCTGTTTGGTGCATTTCTGATTATGGGGGGCATCAATCCTGAACCGCTTTGATGTGACCTGGTTCGGTATGAGGCCGGTTGCGGGCGAGTATTATTCGCCGCATTGGATGGAAGTCGCTATCCTGGTGGGTGTGGTGGCCGGTGTGGTACTGGTCTACACCCTGATTGCGCACTACTTCCCGGTCTACGAAGAAACGGTTGCTTACCAGTCGCCAGCAGCCGAAGCCAAATCCTTAGAAGAGCCGCAGGCTGTCAAGCAGCATTAGACAGTGGGTTATCATCATGCCTGGTAAACATCCGAACGCGACCAAAACACCACATCCACGTTCTCGCGCCTGGGTGTGGTGGATGACCGGGGCACTCATTCTGTTCGGTCTCATCATCGCTTTTTGGGTTTCCCCGCAGAATGCGGCACAAATCTATTCTTTTTCGACCACCACCGTAGCCGGAGAACATATTTCTCTGGATGATTATCGGGGTCAGGTGGTGATGCTGAATTTCTGGGCGACATGGTGTCCCCCATGCCGCGCGGAGATGCCCGCCATAGAAACCGTCTACGAGCAGTACCGCGACCAGGGTTTTGTGGTTCTGGCAGTCAATAATGCGGAAAGGATGGATCAGGTCGATGCCTTTGCGACCCAATATGGACTGACTTTCCCGGTGCTTTTAGATTATTCGGCGGCCATCCAGCATCAGTTTGGCATCACTGGCTACCCGACCAGTCTGTTCCTTGACGCCAATGGGAAAGTATATGCTTTACATCCGGGTACTGTGACACCCGCACAACTGACAAAGTATGTTGAAACCGGACTTCAGCTTTCAACATCCTGACGTTTCGGCAGACTACGCTTATGTGAGTCGTTGAACCATTTCTGGGGGGCGGTTGGCTTCTGCCACCTTCAAGGCATCTGGCGTGTTGATATTCACGAACGATGCCAGATCGCTGTCGTATTGGCGCAGCGTGTCCTCGTCAACCCACCGCGTATTCAACTGAGGGTACAGGTCGCGGATTTTGAGCCGGTTTTGCACGAGCTGCCGGAGCATTGGCGCTAAACACGACTTCCGATATAGCGCGTGAAGTCCCTGAGGATGTCCCCCCACCACTGGTACTACAGCGTCCTGACCTGCGCGAAGGCTGATGATATGTTTCAGCAGCGCCGGGTTCAGGAATGGCATGTCACAGGCTATACATAATGTGTAATCCGATGAACTGTGGAACACGGCAGAATACAAGCCGACCAGAGAACTGTGGTGTGATAAAACGTCGATAAAAACCGGCAGGCCAAAGACCTTATAAGACTCCCGTTGGTTGGTAATGATGATGATCGGTGTCGATAACGGGCGGACGCGCTCGATGACGTGGGCAATAAGCGGCTTGCCCATCAATTCCACGAAACTCTTGTCACGTCCCATCCGGCTGGAACGGCCTCCGGCAAGGATGGCAATGGTCACCGATTCATCCATGATAGGCTGTAACCCTCACAGGTTCCATCAGTTGATAGTAGCCGCCGTTTGCACACGATTGGCACATAATCTGGCCGCCAACAACAACCTCCCGTTCGTTGAGGATTTCCTCGCCGCATACAGCGCAGTTCTGGCGGACACCGGGACGGCTGATGAGCGCTTGCATGGATAAATTCATTTGAACTTCCGCCATACACAGGAGTTCAAAGGTTGGCATCGTTTGGTAGGCTTCGAGTTGTGCTTGCCAACGGCTTGGCGCATTGGGTAAACAGCAGACAGCTTGTTCGCGCGCCTTCGGATGCGGCCAGATGCGAACAGCACGCTCGGTCTGGGTATCGAAAAACGTGGCCGCGACTTTTCCATAGTCCATCAAGTGCAGAGTGCGATGACCGAGCCAACATCCAGTTGCGACGGCCACGCCATCGGCAAAGCAGCCATCAGTCTCGACGAAGGTGTAAAGGCGCTTGTCAGATTGTGGTAATTCGAGTCCCAGGAGTTCGGCAGCATACATTCCTATGCGGATGCCGAGTATCTGTCGTGGACACAGATGGTCATGCAGTGCTGATGCCTGTTCGAGAAATATTTGCAGACCCGACATAATCATCACTCCTTTAGGCGATGAATCGGTCATCCGGTGACACCGTTTGCTCACGCCGAATCACCAATTTGCCCTCACTATCGAGATCAACTAACAAATACCGCAGTCGATGCTGCGCTGGCCCGGATGTGATTTCGCCGCTGGCCGCGAAGGTGCTGCCGTGACAGGGACAGACGAACCCCTTATCACCCTTTACAACAGGACGCACAACACTGCCCAGGTGCGGGCAGATGGCATCCACCGCGTAAAATCCCAATTCATCGCGCCCCAGCCATGCATGGGCATCTGCCACCAGCACCAGCGTGTGCCGCGCGTATTCACGCGGATAGCCTGTTGTTGGTATCGTAATCATGTGGATGTCGTGTGGCTTTGCCTCTTTATGGGGTGGAGCCTCGACATCCAGCAGCGTTTTGAAAAAGGCGCGTCGGTTCATGGTGTAGCGGTGTCCCGATCATAACTATGACATTCGTGGCAGTAGCTGCTGGCCTGTTCGTCCGGCTTTTGTTGGCATTGTGACCCCATCACCAGTGGCAGCACATAAGACGTACCGGATGCTTTGCCAGTGAACATCCATTGGTCGCCCACTTTACGGATGTTATACAGCGGCTCACCGCGCGCCGTGACCAGAATGGTGTCGCCCAACTGTAAACTCACGAACGGATTCAGGTTGGCGCGTGTCATCGCCAGTTCTCCCTCAAATTGAACCGTTTGCTCCAGCGGCGGGGAGTCAAGTGTGCCGTGACAGGTTGAACACTGGGTATATTGCGCTTCGGTGCGATTATTATGCAGAATACCGTCACCCATGATTTCCATCGAAGTATGACAGTCGATACAGTCCAACTCCCATTCGCAGCGGGTGAACTGTCCGATAGGTTGATAATAGTCATGGACTCGCTTGAGCTCTCCTGACAGGGGTTCAGCTGAAGGAATGTCTGGTCGGGGAACGAAGGTCATCGTTCTCAGGTCATAATTCCCCCGGTTGTGACAGTGATTACATTGCGTATAGGGAATAGCGGTTGTAAAAGTATGCTGTTGGGGGTATCCCGCTACATCTTTTGGGATAGATGGGTCGCCGCCCTGGTACAGACCTTCTTCGTTGTACAACACATGACAGCTTGAACAGCCCGTGCTGCGATGATAGTAATCGACTTGTTGGGGTTCGGCGTAGAGGTGGCAGTTCTGGCAATTAGCGGCGAAGTCCTGTACCGGCTGAGGATCGCTTGGATGGGGTAGGAAGGCCAACAGGTCGCCAACTGCATGGACAGCATACTGCGCCGTTCCATCCGGCTGCATACCGAACGCTCGCCGAACCAGTCCAATCGCCCCTGCATAGGTTGCCATCGTGCTGTGTTGGACAAGGGAAATCTGGGCTGCATGACAGTCACCACAATATTGTTGGACAACATCTAAGGATGCCGGGTTTCGCACCAGTCCCGTGTGTGCGCCGTCTTCATCGAGTGCCATTCCATCCCCGTCATGACACGAGACACAGCCAAATTCCTGGATGGGATGCGAAGCACTGATGGGTTCAATGCCGTTGTGACAGGTTAAGCAGCGTTCAGGTTTTCCGGTAAGGGTTGGAGTTAACTGAAGGGTAGGTTTGTGGAAGAAAAGCATGAAGGCTATCAGCAGTATGCCCAACCCACCGATGATCAATACCGGGGCGGTAATTTCTTTAGGTTGGATACGGAATTTAACAGACATGAGTAATGATGACTGAAGCCTATATTGCTATACCACAAACCGAAATGTGAGAAGCCAAACGCCGAAACGTCCTCCAAAACCCTACAGGTGCAGGTTGTCACCCATACTTGCTACTCAATCGAAACCTGCGTGCTATCCAATGCCCGGAACTCAGCCAGATCAGCCTCATGAGCCATTCGATCTCGTAACATTCCCCGCATCAGGTCGAGCGCCTGTATGATGCGAGTATCGACCAGAGAATAGTAGACAGTCGCGCTTTCGCGTCGCGTTTCAACCAGAGAGCGTTCGCGTAAAATGGCGAGATGCCTCGAAACAGTGGGTTGTGGCATGTTCAGCTCTCTGGCAAGTTCGCTGACGTAATGTGGCGCTTGGCTGAGAGCATAGAGGATGAGCAGGCGCTTGGGATCGCCCAATCCCTGACAAACCTGGCTGTGAAGCATCTCAATTTCTTGAACTAATTGTTTGTCCATCACTGCTGTCGTTTCATCCGGTCATCCATGCGTTCGCCTATCTGGATTCTCGGATAGGTTAGCCGGTAGCACCAGTATCTAAGTGCCTGTGTATGCCTGCCAAAAGTCATATAGTTTCCCCTGGAATTCCGAAGATTGGAAGGAGAAATAGCATGACGGGAGGGTGATATTTGTGACTGTGGTCATCCGGTCATATGCTTTACTATGGAAGTATTGTTAAATTTTTCACAAACTTCCATTAGGAAAGGTATGCAAAGTGAAGACATCAACTAAATTTCTCTTGCTGTTGCTCGCAGTTCTTGCCTTGAGCACAGGGTTAACTGTGGTTGCTCAAGACGCTACGCCCCAGGCTGCCGCAGAAGTAACCTTTGATATTCAGCCAGTCGTGGTCGATTATGTCCAGAACTTGCCCGATGGTTTCAACGGTATCAAACCAGAAAATGCCCTGCTTGCGCTGAACAGCGATCCAAAGCCCTTTTTGATTGACGTTCGTGAGGAAAAGGAAGTGGGTGATGGTGGTTACATCGCTGACGCAGTGCTCATTCCCCTCCGAACCCTGACCCAGAATTTGGACAAGCTGCCCGCACAGGATCAGCCGATTATTGTCTACTGTGGTATCGGCCATCGCGGCGGGATTGCTGTAGAAGTATTGAACCTGTTGGGTTATACCGATGTCCGAAGCATCTCTGGTGGGTTTACAGGTTGGAAGGCAGCAGGATTGCCGGTGGCAACCGGAACGCCCGCCGAACCAGTCCTCAGCAATGCACCAGCACCGGAATTCGATCAGGCACTTTTCGCGGTTATGGATCAATTCCTGACGGACATGCCAGATAATTTCTACGCAGTTTCGCCTACGGGTGCGCTTCAGGCATTGATCGCGGAACCTGCTCCCTTCCTGATCGACGTACGTGGAGAACAGGAACTTGTAGACAACGGTTACATTGACGCCGAGGTAAACATCCCCCTGCGAACGCTGTTTGATGACATGAGTTTACTGCCTCAGGATAAAGACACGCCCATCATTGTGTACTGTAGCGTAGGCCATCGTGGTGCATTGGCGATGACCAGCCTCCGGCTGATGGGTTACACCAATGTGACCAGCATAGGGGGCGGCTTCAATAACTGGGTTAAGGGTGGTTTACCGATTGTAGAACCCCTGCCCGTCGCACAACCATAAAATTCGCAAAGCCATGACCCCATCCAGGCGGCATGGTATACAAAAAGACCTCATCTTAGCCGGACATTCACAAGGATGTCCTCTGGATGAGGTCTTTTTTTGATACAGTTCCTTCACGGCATTCAGGATTTTCCACACAATCGGCAGTTCAGATTTGACCTTTCACCGCCGAACATCAGTGTTTCGAATTCCACTATTAATCTCGCTCCATACATGAACGCTGCGATAGTGCCATCACCTTTGTCTACCCAACAGTAAAGGTGCAGCTCCCGCTCTCGCTGGGACGGTTCGTTCCTGGGCCGAAGAAGTCGTAGCCATCAGTGATTTGCTGCGTCCAGCTAACGCGGTAGGTGATAGAATGTTGTCCGGTGGCGAGTGGCCCATAGGGCACAAACCAGTAAATATAATAGTTCCCATCGGCTTGCTTGCGGATGCTGGTTTTGTACAAGCGCCAATTGTCCAGCAGAGTCCCATCAACCCGCACCTCATAAACCACATTATCGAGGTGCTGCTGAATCAGGTCTGGATCGCTCGTGTACCAACTCCAGAAAACGTCGATAGTCGCCCCGGATTTCAAATTGGTCGGCGCAGGTTTCCCGAAAATGGGATTATCACAGTAGGCCAGCACATCGACTCCCTGTTGTGAACCCGTATTACCCTCGCTGCCCACGCCATTCTCGCTGGTTGCGATAGGGGCGGAGGTCGGCTGCGGAGTTCCGGCGGTAGCATTGGGTGCGCCGACAGGGGTGAATGTTGCCGATGGTTGTGGCAGACTAATGCCGCCCGCCAATGCGGTGGCTGTCTCTTGAATGGAACTCACATCAATCACAGGCAGCGTTAACGTACCCGATGGCTGGTTGGTACTCGATTCCGTGCCAACTGGCGAAGGGGTCACTACCGAGCGCGGTGGAGTGGGTGTAATCGTACCGCCGCCCAGAATTGCAGTAGGGAGTGGTGTGCCCAGCGCCAGCGCCGTTAAATCGGGCGATGGGGTTGAAGTGGGAATCAGAGTAGGTACAGGGTTGATACGCACCAGACTGGTCGCAATCCAACCTTCCTCGCCATTTTCCATTTTGATGTTCAACCAGCGCCCGTCGTCGTTTTGTCCCAGAATTTCCACACCTGTCCCCGGAACGAGTGCCGTGATAGCACTAAACGTCACACCCGGCCCTTCGCGCACATTGACCGTTTCCAACGAAGCCACGATTCCGGTGATCGGCGGTGTGGCCGTCGCCGTAGGCGTGTCGGAAGGAGTCGGCGTCAAGGGCGTTTCCGATGGAGTGAGCGTGAAAGTAGGCAGAGGCGTCCGCGAAGACACGGGTGTGGCCGTGAAACGGGGTGTCATGCTCACGATAGGCGCGAGTGTGTCAGTCGGCACGATGGCTTCTGCGCCGGGGTCTGTACCATTGTCGGTACACGCCCCCAAAACCATCAAGAGTATCAATAGCAATCCGCTGTATTTTTTGAGCTGCATACAAGTACCCTCTCCGTCGCTGCACAGATTAGCAGCAAAACGCAGGTTACGCAAAAAGACTCTTAGTCCCAGTTGACCGATTTAGCGAGTTTCCCTTTTCCAACCTTTGATTGACAGGTTCGCCGCTTGAATCTACACTGAAGGCATTATTTCGAACCGAACACGCTGGAGTCAAAGTCCATGCCCCGACGTATGACTAGATGGTTGATGAGTTTTGCCACCCTGGCGCTGTTATTGTTGCATAACCCCTTGCTGTATGCCCAGGGTGAGAACATCACATTGAATACCCCTGTGACAGTGGATTTGTCGACCAGTGGGGCTGTCGATCTGCTTTATCAGGCCGCTGGTTCCGACACGATAACGATCGCCGCGCACAGCGTAAATGGCGATGTCGATACCAAGCTGGAATTATACGATGCGAATGGTGTGCTGCTGGCCGACAATGATGATGCGTTGGTGAGCCTCCCAGGGCTGATTGATACGGATTCGGTCATTAACCAGTACACCTTACCCGGTGCAGGAACATTTACCATTCGTGTCACCAGCTTTGATGGCCTGGATAGGGGTCAGGTGGAAGTGACACTGACTGGCACTTCCGCAGGTGGCAATCCGCCGGAGCCAGCCGGCAGTATTCCGGCGCTCCCCAATGACGCGAAGGCATTATTCGCTGGTGACTCGCTCAAAGTCTATCTCGACGGTCAATCATCGGTTGATCTGGTATATGCCGCCAGTGGCCCCCAGACCATCAATGTTTACGCCACCAGTCTGGACAGCAATGCCGATCCAGTCGATAGTATCCTCGACCTCCTCGACCCGGACGGCAAAGTGCTGGTCGAAAACGATGACCTGTCGAATGACTCCACCGATCCCGGCATCGAGAACTTCCAGCTTCCTTCTGCTGGCATATATACAATCCGCGTCAGCACCTATCAGGACTCTCCGGCTGGCGGCGTAGAAGTCAGCCTCACATCGTCTGCGGCAGGTACGGCCAGTGGCGGTAATGATTGCAGCAGCGCCTCATTGGCGATTGGCGACACCGTCAGTAATTCGGTCAGAGGCAGCAGCCTTACGGAACTGACCTTCTGCGGCACGGCGGGGCAGGTGGTGGATATTGTCGCTATCGCCAAAAACCCGGCCTCCACCACCCAGGACCTGAATATGGTGCTGGTGAACCCCGATGGCGTGCAGATTGCCGATGACGATGACTCGGCCACCAACTTCCAGTTTGACCCGGCGATTCGCGGTTTCACCCTGCCTGCAACCGGGGAATATACAGTTAAAATTGGCTCGAATGATGGTCTTTCCGGGGACTTCGATCTGACCATTGAAGAACACTAACTTGTGACTTGACCGCCTCTACCCGCTGTGCTAACATACGGTCAATGATTGTGTGCCTGTAGCTCAGCGGATAGAGCGCTTGCCTACGGAGCAAGAAGTCGGGGGTTCGAATCCCTCCAGGCACGCTGAAGAAATAAACACTCCATTTCAGGGGTGTTTTTTTATTTCACCATGTAACCCCTGCATGTCACAACCCACGCCATCAACGGCCAATGGCTTCCTTCACCGTTTGCAGCAGTTCGCTCACACCAACCGGCTTGATGAGGTAGTGTTGTCCTCGCACCATCCCCTCATTCACCCCGCCGGTTAGAAAAATAAACGGGATGTGAGCCGTCTCTGCGTTACTTTTTAAGAGTTGATAGAGCTGTCGTCCGTTCATACCCTTCATCATCATGTCACACAGAATCAGATCAGGATGCTGCTGCTGCGCCAGATGAGCACCTTCTGCGCCTTCTGTAGCCATGAGAACTGAAAAACCCTCGAATGCGAGTATTTGGGCGATGTTGTTGAGGATTTCCGGCTGGTCATCGATCAATAGAATCGTTGCCATAATTATTCCTCAGAAATCGGGAGTCTTATTGTGGAACGCCGCGCATAAGATTTCTGTTAGCGTGGATTGGACAATCGGGGCAGGGGCGGACTATGGTACTAGTGGATGGGAAGGATCTGCCATATGATGGGCTTCTTATCTGACCTATCCCATCGTCAGTGGCCTAATAGCTTGAAGGCACTCATGATAGCCCTGAGCCTCGGTGGCATGGAATTGACTCAAATAGCTGACCCTTCCCAAAGTGCTCATCCACAACTTTTTATACTTTTCTGAATGCTTGTGTTCGGGATAGCTCATTTGACACTCCCTAACAGCGGCCCTGATACGACTTCTTTCGGTTCTGGGTATCGTTGGAACATCAGCGTTTATGTTTAGATTATGAACAAGCATCGAGTGACCACTCGTTGAAATACTAGTCTTTTTGCGATTAGGTTTAACCCCTTTCCCGCGAAACATACCGAAAACGTCCTCAAAAATCGGCGATAACTCTTGCATACTGGTAAAACGTGTGGACGAAACAGTCACATCGTCAACGTAACGTGTATACCTGAAACCATTTCTTTGTAGACCATCAACAACAGCGGGTTCAGTATCCCAGAAGGCAAGATTCGCTAAACCGGGGCTAGTTGGCGCGCCCTGAGGTAAGGCACCATTGAAAGTTGTAAGTCTGGTAGCAGTTTGCAACCGATTCAGGAAAGTTGAAGATACCGTTTCCCAGATGTCAAAAATAACCTCTGATTTTAGCGAGGGGTAGAAATTACTGATGTCCACCCTCACCAATAATGATACATTTACGTGAATTGCTGCATCCGCTTTGGGGCTACGTTTAGAGCTTGTGTCCTTGATAGAACCTTGTAGATAACGTGGAAAATAGACATTGGAATATATATGTCTAATTATTTGTTTTTGCAGAACTTTAAGCTCGCACTTAACACTGTAAATTTCTCGGAAACTGCCATCCGCTTTTTCTAATCGTTTATGCAAACGATAGAAAGAGTCTGCCTTATCAGCAAGACGAACCAACTGATCCTCATCAATAGTGAGGAGTTTAGCCAGCGAGCCAACGTATCCAATCGGATTCTTTTGATAACATGGGCTATCCAATTGAGACATCCACATCCATTAGCTGAAGTGCTGTATAGGAGAGCTTTTCACGCAATTCAGGGCTTAATCCAGACATTTCTTCATCATTGGCGGCGAGAAAGACCAATATGCTTACAGGAACGGCAAGCGCGCTTGCGATCCCCTCAATAGTGGAAAAGGTTGGGTCCCGTTTGCCACGTTCCAATAACGACAAATACGAGACCGATATTCCGGCGATGCCCGCCAGTTCAGACTGATTTATCCCTCGTTGAGTTCTACAGAGTCTGATTGCTTTGCCTATATTCATTTTCATATCTCGATGGACTCAATATTAATAAAAACTTTAATCTGGTGTGTCATCTTCGGCCACTGGTGATGGTATAGCCCATCTACCATCAGTGACGGAGCAGTTCTACCAACTTTGCCACTATCGGTAGCCACTTAATGGCTGCGCCTAGCAGTTCGAGAGCTTCTTGGTTTGCTATCTGACCCTGTCGCGTACGACACGTTTCTTCTAGCTTCCATATTGCCTCGTCAAGCTGATGTACAACACTGTCCTCTACGTCGCCTTGCACCTTTACTCGAACTTCCCGAAGGAGTTCGATTGTCTCATGAATGAGACGGCTGTTGTCTTTCACCTCATTTATCTCCTTATCTATGTGCTATTAGTTACGGCGCCGAATTGGCACCCGTTGCCAATGCCCATGACACCGAAACGAGGCGACTTAGAGAACCCAGATCAAGTTTTCATTAATTCCGTTGCAGAACTTACTACTCTTTGAGGCATCCTCAAGTCTGGGATCAATGTTCCATTCGGAGCTGGCGAGAGAGAACTTCAGCTAACCGTATGCTTGAACACTGACACCGTTGGGTAGACCAATGGTTCATGCCCGGGAGAAACCGCCCTTAATAGGGCAGGTGACGTCTTATCGACGCCTGAAACCTGAAGGCGATGTCATGAAGGAGATAAAGTTGTAAAGGTGCATTTGCACGGTCTCGTGCAATCAGAACTTATATTATCGTGCATTAATGTATTTGTCAACATGTAATTTTACCCACAGTCAAATTTGATACTTGAATGAACAATTGTTGCGCGGTGTCAGTTCAGTTTGTAGCGCAACTCGATCTGCTGCGATTGACCTAGGTGTGAGTATCGATCAAGCATGATACGAAAAGTTGAATTCTGGGTCTTGATTCCATCCATTACGCCTAATGGAAAAAGTGATCCCAACAAACACCAAAACACCGGTTTTCCCCCTCAAAATCGAAACAAATGTGTACACATTTGTGTACCTGTTTGTCCCCAATATGCTGTAAAATCATCTCAGGAGGGTAATGTGGAAGATGTTCGGATGACACAATCGACGCACATGGGCATGCTGGCGTTCTGCCGCTTTGCTGCCATGCTTCCCGTGTTGGCGGCGGCAGAACCCCCTCATTGGCGGCGGCAGATACTCCCGCCAAATCGCTGCTCCCAGTTGCCACAGGTCTGCCCTGCGATGGCTTCGATTCCGACAACCACGCGGCTTTCCAGGAAACCACCCCCGCTGTCCGCCATCCAGCCGAGCTTATCGGACTCTTGTTGAGAATATTGAGAAGAAATGCCTGTTTCTCATTATTATCAGTATCATCAGTTCGATCATTCCCCTCAAATGGCTTTGCGCGTAATCACAACCCGCCACACATCAGGGCCTTCCTCGATGTATTTCCAGGTGAACACATCAGGCCGTTCGTGTAGGAAGTGGTTGTATAAGGGTTTTGGCTCATGATCGTTGACCAGTTCAAACGATTCCCCTGGCTGTAGGTTGTCAAAGGTGGTGAAGATTGTGACATGACGATCACGAGGTTGAATGTTACGAACATCAATTTGTGACATAAAGTTCTCCTTAACTTTCGAAAATCGTGCTACTTCTCGATGGCTCAATGCAGTAAGCTTCAATCGGAGCTGCTGCTACCAGTCGAGTTTCACCCCACTGGTAGCTTTGTCGTTTGAGCGCTCGGATAAAGTGTCCTGGATTATTCTCCGCCTCGGAAGATTTCCGGGTTTTCATCTCCGTCAACATACAGATAGCCGGCGAGGCCGCGTTCAAGCCGCGCCAGCGCATGGTCTACCAGAATATAGCGCCCCGGAACCTGTAATCTGAGTTCGACCATCGTTGCCCCACCCGGTGGAACTAAAGTCGTCTGGACATCGGTCATGGGTGGAGTGGTCAGCGAACCGTAATTGTAAACCCGGTCAAACATCTCGCCGATGATATGAAATGATGACGTGAAATTCGGTCCCCCCACACCGAAAAAGATACGTATTGTTTCACCAACATTGGCTCGCAGTGCGTTTTCATCAGTCGTAAGCGCGTTCGCCGCGCCATTAAAGACGAAATATTGTGGTTGTTCGTTAAGCATCGCCTCGTGGCTGAAGGTCAGGTTGCCCTGTGTACCGAACGGCTCAGCCGTGTACACTTCGCTCTGCATCACATAAAACTCACGATCGACGGGAAACAAGCCGCCAGGAGGTTCAACCACGATCAACCCAAACATACCGCTGGCAATGTGATGTGCAACGCTCGGCGTGGCGCAATGATACACAAATACGCCTGGAGCAAGTGTCTGGAAAGTGAAAGAGGTTTCCTCCCCAGGGTTGGTCTGCGTAAACACCGCTCCACCGCCCGGCCCCGTGACCGCATGAAGATCAATCGAGTGCTGCAACTGGCTGCTGGTGTCATTGTGGATGTGTAATTCAACTGTATCGCCCACGCGAACCCGAATCATAGGAGCTGGAACCTTGCCATCAAAGGTAAAGTAGCGGTAAGTTGTTCCATCGGCCAGAATGCCGTTGACCTCCACAGCATTAAGATCGATGCGCACCTGGGTTGGTCCACGATCCCCAATAGGCGCAGGCAAATCGGCAGGGTTTCGCACGACAGACACCGCGTCGGCAATGGCTGGCGCAACAGTTGGTACAACAGCCACGTCAGCCGATGGTTGTGTATTCGCCAATTCTGCTGAGGCTTCGCCCATGACGGTCAGTGTTCCCCACATGCCAACGTCGCGATGACCAGGAACCGAACAGTAATACACGAAATCACCTGGCCTGTCTGGTGTGAACTCGACTGTAGCACTTTGGTCCTTCGTCTGTAGATCGCCTGTCGTCACGTTAAACTCGGCAATATTCATGTTATGTAACACCGGGTCGCCGTTGATTACAGTAATTCGCACGGTGTCACCGACATTAGCGGTCAGGTTTGGATTTATTTGACCGTCAATCGTGCCGCCGACACCAATAAATGCCATCGGCGGTGTTTGTCCGAGTACAGTTTTGATGGTGTACTCAATGACTTTGCTGCCCGTCTCGGTGAGCGTGGCCGGTTCTGTTTCTTGCGCCGAAATCGCATTCGGCACGAATTCAACATGTATCGGTAATACCGCTAGAATCAGGACTGTGAATCCAATCAACGCGGCTGATACGAGATAAGGGCTTAGTTGTTTATTCATTTCTCTTTCTCTTTCTGATCGTAGTTCACGATTAAATAAGGCAACTCGATAGCATTAACCGGGCATATATCCTCACATGTTGCACAATAGGTACAAAGTTCTGGGTGGACCAGTGCAGCCTTTCCCCTCTTCCATCCCAATGTATTGGTTGGACAGCGAGCAATGCAGTCACCACAGCCTGTACACAGGTCGGAGTCAATATGAGGCAGCCATTCTGAAATCATTAAATCGGTACTTTCTCAAACTACTTGCGGCCAATTTCGCCGCCAGTCCGTCCCGGTCTCATGCTATCCACGGCCTGTAAGAAGCTGACGAAGACCAGCACTTCGTCCATAGCACGGACACTATGCAACTCATCAGGGTCGAAGATTAGCAATGAGTTGGGTCCATACTCCTGCTCCTGTCCGTCACTTCCCGCGAACATTCCTCGCCCTTTGAGGACAATCACGTAAAATGGTGAGTCAGGCACCTTGTGTTCCGCGATTCGCTGCCCAGGTTTGAGCATCCATCGCAGGATACGGCTGTTTTGATCCACCAGAAGCGGCTGAGCGAACGGTTCTGAATTATGAAATTCCAGATTCTCCAGTAGTTGTTTGGATTTCATGTGTTGTCCTTCCGTCAAATGTTGATGAGGCGATGCATTACCCAAAGCCGACAGTGATTCAATCAGGGAATGACAAACCGTCTCTATTCGTTGCATCTTCAGAATAAGGCATTGAGATGACGATGTATTTAAGCTGGATTAAAAAGCAGGAAACGCAATGGCAAATTTCACGGGAGGTATGTAGCAGGATCTAGAGCATGGCAATAGAACGCAGAATGCGCTCGTTCACGATCGCAATTCGGTGTCGGTCAAACTGTATCGCCCCGGCTTCTTCGAGCGAATGCAGGATGTTACTAATGGTTTGCGGAGTTGTATTGAGATGCGCGGCAATTGCAGTACGTGTTACTCCTGGGCCGATGAGAGAAGGGTCTTCTGACTGTTTGAGCAAAAATCGTGCCATTCTCACCATCACTGAATACAGTGCCAGGTCTTCGATCTGACCGACGAGTGATCGAACACGCATCGACAGTAATCGGATTACATTCAACGCAACCTGCGTGTTCTGGGCCAATACGTGTGTGATAATGTCTGACGATACCAACCAGACCTGTGCCTCAGGACTTAGGACAGTAGCATTGGCTGGATTACAACCGCCATCCAATGCAGCGATGTCATTGAAGGACTTGCCTGGACCACGCAGATGGAGAATGTGTTCACCACCATCTAGGTTCAGCTTGAAGATTTTGACGTGACCATTTTCTACAATCCATAATCCTTCTGCTGGTTCACCTTCTAAAAAGATCATCTCACCGGCGGAAAAAGTCCGCAATACACTGTTTTCTGTAATGTATGCCAGTTCAGCGTCCGCAATACCTTCAAAGTAGGTAATTGATTCGATATGACTTCTTAGTGTGACCATGTATGGAACGCAAATTTGTCAAGTCGAACGAAATAAATCATGAAAAATTGTCTCATTGACATTCTAACAAATTATTTGACAGCACAACTAATAACTATTAGTTGTTTTTTCGAATCGTTTCTTGTGTGATCTTGGGCGCTCTCCACCGCCGCCACGTCCCGACGATGCCATACGGGAACAACATCACCACCACTACGAAAATAATGCCCAGGATCAGCGCCCACCGCTCACCGATGTCAATCGTGACGGTGCCGACGGTGACATGCGCATCCCGGAAGACGGTGTCCAGCAGTTCCAGACCCGTAGCACCCAGTACCGGCCCAACAAACGTCCCGACACCGCCGATGATGGTCATCAGCAGTGCATCAACCGTATAATTAACGCCAAGAACTTCTGGCCCGATCTTTTTCGCCAGGACACTATGCAAAATCCCGGCTAGACCGGCCAGCATACTCGCCACGATGATAGCCACCAGTTTGTACAAAACCGTGTTGTAGCCCAATGCCTGGGCACGTTCCTCGTTCTCGCGGATAGCCATCAACACGCTGCCCAGTGGCGATTTCACCAGCCGTTGAATCACGAAGAAGGTCAGAACGAACAGGAACAGTCCCGCGTAATACAGGTTGAGACGGTTCTGCGAGGGATCAATCCATGTCGGTAAATTGCTGAGGGAGAAACCATCCTCGCCCCCCGTAAGCGGTAGACGGGTGAAATATATAGCCCCCATTTCTGCCAGCGCCAGGGTGAAAATAGCAAAGTACACCCCGCGCAGCCGCAGTGTCACCAGTCCGACCACCAGACCCAACACGCCGCAGACCAGCAGCACACCCCCAATACCTACCCAAAAGCCTGTGTTGCCATCGACACCCGTTAATTGCAGGATCATCCCGATGATGTAGCCGCCCAAACCGAAAAATAGGGCATGACCGAAACTAATCACGCCCGTGAAGCCGAACATCAGGTTGTAGCTCATGACCAGAATGGCTACCGAGAAGATTTCCAGCACGACACTCATCCAGTAGACCGCGCCGCCGCTCATTATGTAACGTTCGCCCCGCTGCACGCCGTGGGGACTGGAATTGGTCAGTAAGCCCAGTATGAACGGTAGGGCAATCAGGAGCAGAACAATCAGGCCATAAACAGCGTTGCGCCGGAACCAGTTCAGGCGGATCATATCAGCGATCCTCCCCGAACAGGCCGCTCGGACGCAGCAGTAGAATGAGTACCAGCATCAGCATGGGTGTGATACTTGCCCAGAAGCTCCCAATTTCCGGGCGGACGCTGAATTGTTCCATCGCTGCCCACGCCAGCCCGACCAGGAAACTCCCGACGGCTGTGCCTTCGAAGCTGCCCAGGCCGCCCAACACAATCACCGCGATAGCAGCGATCAGGAAGATGTTGCCCAGGCTGATGGTTGCACCCAGGAACGGCGCGCTGATTGCCCCGCCGAAGGCCGCCAGCGCGCAGCCTAGCGTAAATACCAGTGTAAATACCGCCTGGATATTGATACCCAGCGCGCTGACCATCTCCAGAATCTTGCACACCCGCACGAATAGTAATACCCAATCGGGAGCGCCGCAGAAGGATAATGACTACAGCCATCACCAGCAAACCCATGCCAATCACAAACAGACGATAGACACTGAAGGTACTGCCAAATACGTTGAATGTGGCGTCTTGAATGCCCATCCGTTCCGTCCAACTGAAGGGTGTTGTACCCCACAGCGCGCGAATCACTTCCAGCAAAATAATGGATACGCCGAAGGTGAGTACCAGTTGAAATAATGGGCGGCTGTAGAGTGGACGGAGTAAGACTTGTTCGAGAACCCAGCCCAATGCGCCGCCGGCCAGCACCGCGAACAAAATACCAATTGCGAATCGCAGTTCAGGGGATTCAACCCCGTTGGCGAAGTTCAGAAATCCCATATTCGGGTGTTGAACATCGTAGGCAATATAAGCGCCGATCATGAAGTATGCGCCCTGGGCGAAATTCAAAATATCCATCAGGCCGAAGATGAGCGATAGACCCGCTGCCACCAGGAACAACAACATCGCCCGCAGCATACCCGATAGTAGGGTAATGGCAAACGTACCGATATTGCCGTCTGCGCTGAAGAACGCAAAGGCGATGACGATTGCAAACAACAGTACAATCACTCCGGCTGACCTGCGCCCGCTCAAAAATCCGAGTTGTTTCATCGACATTCCTTATGCCACCCCCAGATAATGTTGGGCAGTTGCCGTGTCTTCCAGTAATTCTGGCATCGCACCCGATACGACACTGCAACCATTGTCGATAATGACAAAGCGGTCTGCCAGCCTACTCGCCATGTGGAAATTCTGCTCTACGAGTAATACAGTGCTTTGTGTGGACAGTCGTCGAATAGCCTTCATCAAATGTTGGATGATAACCGGGGCGAGTCCTTCGCTCGGTTCGTCAATCAGGAGCAGTTGGTTATCGGGTACGAGCGCGCGAGCAATCGCAAGCATTTGCTGCTGCCCCCCGGAAAGTTGAGCGCCGCGCAGATGATACAGGCGCTGTAGATCGGGGAATAAGTCAAAAATTAAGTCGCTCTTACGCTTAAGGTCGCCGGAACGTCGTTCGGCAAGTCGCAAATGTTCGGCAACCGTGAGTTCCCGGAAGATAGCGCGATATTCCGGCACATAACCGATGCCCATCTGCGCAATTTGGTGCGGGCGTTTGCCATTGATACGTTCACCAAGAAAACGGATTTCGCCTTTAACCGGCGGGGTCATACCCATAATGGAACGTAATGTTGTGGTTTTACCCGCGCCATTGCGTCCTAAGAGCACGGTAATGCTGCCCGGTGGAACAGTTACGCTCACACCTTCCAGAATGTGAAACTGGCCGATGAAGGTATGAATGTCGCCGATCTCCAATACATCACTCATGGATTGGTCTCCGAGCCGGGAAGATCATACAGCTCACCGAGATAGACCTTTTGCACCTGTTCGTTCTGAGCAATTTCGGTAGGAATGCCTTCAGCCAGTACCGTACCGCTGTTCATCACCGTGATTCGATCCGAAATCGACATGACTATGTTCATGTTGTGTTCAACCAGAACGATAGTTTTGTTCCCCTGCTGGCGCACGACATCAATAATCTGGATAAGCTCGGACACCTGCTCACTCGCCATTCCCGCTGTTGGCTCATCGAGCAGCAGCAGTTCCGAGTCCGTTGCCAGCAAAATCGCCAGTTCAAGCTTGCGCTTTGCACCATGCGGCAGAATACTGGCGGGAACCTCGGCTAAATCGGTTAGTTCGACTAGGGCGAGTACTTCGCGGGCTTTTTGAATATGTGCCGGAATCGAGGCCGCCGAACGAAAGAAAAGAAAGCTGTCTCGGCTCAATGCCTGTGCGGCCAGTCGGACATTCTCTAAAACGGTGAGGTTAGGGAAAATGTTTGTAATCTGGAACGAACGGCCAATGCCGAGATGGGTACGGCGATGTAGAGGGATAGTAGTAATATCCTGGCCTTTGTAGAGCACTTGTCCTGCCGTTGGCCGATACTTTCCCGTGAGCAGATTGAAAAATGTGGTTTTGCCCGCGCCGTTTGGCCCGATGATGCTGTGCACAGTTCCGTTGGAGACGCGCAGATTTACATCGTCAACAGCCACCAGACTGCCAAATAGTTTGCGTAAGTGTTGCGTTTCTAAAATAACATCTGTCACAAAAACAAATTCCCTTAAGAAAGAAATACCAGGGGTGAAAAATCATTCACCCCTGGGGCAAGAATTAATTTACCCTGATGATTGCATCGCGTCCATTTGCGCTTGCATGAATTCATCATTCATGGCGCAGCGATCCTGCAACGTTTCAGGAAGTGCGCAAGGTGGAGCGGCATCAAAGGCGCTGACTTCGCTTAGAAGGTCATAATATTTCTGATCCGGATCATCCAGGTTAGTCAGTTTGGCGATATACATCGGTACGAGTACCTGATGGTCGCCCGGACGCATATAGTACGTTCCCTTCGGCCCTTCCCACACCAGTCCTTCAAGCTGCGGAATCAGGTCAGCAGGAAGTGTACTACCTTCTGTACCTGTTACACCATCATATAATGCCTGTGCAGTCGCAAACCCGCATTCGGTGAACAGATCAGGCACATCACCTTCAAAGAATTTCTTGTGCGATGTGGTTAGCCAGTCATTGATGTCGTTCTGCGGGAAGCTGTAATGGTATACGATCCATGACACGCTGCCGATGGTGCTGGGGTCGCTGGCCTTCACGATGTCATTGCTGTTGAATGCACCCACAACATTCATCGCATCCTGCACGCCCATCTCTGCGATTTGCTGGAACAATGCTACGCTGGTATCACCCGCCCAGATCGGTAGGAGAGCGTCAGCACCACTGTCCAGAACTTGTTGTAGGTAGGGAGTGAAGTCAGTTGTTTCCAGAGGAGCATAAATGGTGTCCTGTACAAACTCGACTCCGAACGCGCCGAGTGTGGCTTCAAAGGATGCTGCCGACGCACGGCCAAACTCGTAATCTGCCGCCAGAATGATCCACTTCTTGCCGAGACCTTCGGTGGCGAAAGAGGCCAGTGCCAGCGCGTCCTGTGCGGTATTACGGCAGGCGCGGAAGGTATTGATATTAAAGCCTGCACCCGTAATAGCTGGTGATGCCCCCGGAGCAGCAAACAGTATCACATCATAATCGACTGCCACTTGTTGTAAGCCAACAGTCACACCCGAACTTGGCGCGCCGACCAGTATTTCTGCGCCATCCTGTTCCAGCAGTTCGCGCGCCTGACTTGAGCCAGTATCCGGGTCGCTGGCGGTATCGCGCACCAACACTTCGACTGGGCGACCTGCAATGGTGACTGCCGCAACTGCATCGTCAATGGTCTCGTAGTCATCGGGGTTTAATCCGGCTGAATACACGAGACCGAGCTTAAAACCGTTATCCAATTCAGTGCCGTAGATTGCCAGAGGGCCAGAATGATCGGTCAACAGACCAATCTTCAACGGCGTAGCGTCCTGGGCAGCGACCAATCCGCCGATGCACAAGCTAGCCAATACCAGACTCAAAAGTAATTTCCGAAACATGCAAGACCTCCTTAAAAATTGCGATCAATTCACTTTTCAAATTGTCCGCGCCAATTAAGGCGCGATGACAACTGCCTCACCGTCTAATACCACGTTTCCATCCTGATTCGTGCAGGAAGTTTTTAAGGTAGCGATTTGCTTATCTTCGCGGTAAGCGGTCACTTCCACGCGCGCTGTGATGCGATCATCGAGATATACCGGCGCTTTGAACTGCACCATTTGACTTAAGTAGATGCTGCCTACACCCGGCAGATCGTTGCCAAGCACTGCACTGATGAGGCTGGCGGTTAACATACCGTGCGCGATACGACGGCCAAAATGGGTAGTGGCGGCGTATGCCTCATCCAAATGGATACTGTTTTTATCTCCGCTGGCTTCTGCGAACAGACGTATCTTTTCGTCGGTAATCTGACTAATACGTTCAGCACTGTCACCCACTTTCAAAGGCATTCAACCATCTCCCAGGAAAAATACTATTCTTCAATCGCTTCGGGATTCACCAACTGCCGCTTGAGAATTTTTCCCGCCCCGCTGATGGGTAGAGAGTCCACAAATTGGATACTCTTTGGCACTTTATATCCAGCCAGATGGTGATGCATATGTCGCATAAGTTCTTCTTCAGTTGTTTCGACTCCTTTCTTAAGGACGATAAATGCTTTGCCAACCTCACTCCACTTGGGATCGGGCACACCGACAACCGCGCACATATCGACTGCCGTATGTTGGTATAGGACAGCCTCAATTTCGGCTGGATAAATATTTTCGCCACCGCTGATGAACATATCTTTCTTGCGATCTACGATGTTGAAATACTGTCCCTCGTCCATCGTGGCAAGATCGCCGGTATGAAACCAGCCAGATGGATCAACTGCGTTGGCGCTGGCTTCCGGTTCGTCGAAGTATCCACTGCACATAGATGGGCCACGCAGTACCAATTCGCCCACCTGACCGGGCGCTAACGGTTGGTTATTTTCGTCCACAATACGGGCATCAACGAAGAAGTTCGGGCGGCCAATACTGCCTGCTTTACGAATAGCGTCTTCTTGCGCCAGCGCGAAAACACCGGGGCCAAACTCTGACATGCCAAAGCCCTGTTTAAACTGCACCCCTTTTTCGGTCAAAAACTGCTCGACCAATTTCACCGGAAGCGGCGCTCCGCCGCTGGTGCAGAATCGTAAGTTACTCAAGTCAGCCGTCGGCCAATCTGGGGATTGGGTGAGCATCTGGTACATAGTCGGTACACCCGCGTAGACTGTGGCTGCGTATTCTTGTAGCAAACTGAGTACCTGCTCTGAGTCGAACTTGCGCGTAAGAATCACCGTCCCGCCGAGAATGAGCAGCGGCATGGTATAGACCAGCAGACCGCCAGTATGAAACATGGGGAAGGTATTCACGGTAACATCGCCATGTTGCAGATCATGAATAATCGTATTGAGGGTATTCCAGGCGATCATGCGGTAGCTGATTTGTGCGCCTTTAGGCGTGCCGGTTGTACCACCCGTGAAAATCAGGCAGGCGATATCTTCCTCATTCAAATCCTCGGTTGTCACCGGGCGGAGGATGCTGTCAATCAGGGTTTTTTCAAAATCCCGGCTGCCGATGATTCCCTTACCCTCCAGATGGACGAAATGGGCAATGGTGGTGTCTTCGGCGGCGATTGCTGCGACAGCCTCCCGGAATTCATCAGAGTAGACCAGGACGCGCGGCGTCGTTTTGCAGATTAGATTCAACAATTCATTCACATGGAGTCGCCAATTGAAAGGAACCATGATCGCGCCCAGCTTGCCACAAGCGAAAAAGGTGTCTAGAAATTCGACACCATTATGTGCAAGGATAGCGACACGATCTCCCTTTTGGATGCCAGCTCCATCATGCAGCCAGTTGGCAAGCCGATTGGCACGGTTATTTAACTCACTGTAGGTAAACGAGCGATGTGGGATTTTCCCAGCATCCACTACCGCCAGTTGGTCTGGTGTGTACAAAGCCCGTCGTCCCAAAAAATCACCTACAAACATGCGCTTCCACCTTACGTGCGCTTGAACTGCAATGCGGTTGTCTGCTTGAACTCGTTCAATACGAGATCAGTATCAATTCGGTCAATGCCGCCGATGACCATTAAGGATTCCTCGATAAATTGCTCTAGGTCTTGGCGATCTCGCACTACAACTTTGAGCAGTAAATCATAGCTGCTGGTCATGCGATAACATTCTAAAACGTTAGGCAGTTCTTCAATGATTTTCTGCGCGTTGCAGAATATTTCACGGGAATGTGGTTGGAGCGTAACGCGGATGAAACACAATAAGTCGTAACCGGCTGCCTCACGGTCAACCAGGGTGACATACTTCTGGATAATTCCTTCGCGCTCCAACCGTCGGATGCGACTGTGTACGGCAGGCTGTGACAGGTGAATTTTGCGCGCCAAATCAGCGACGCTGATGCGTCCGTTGGTCTGAAGTTCTTCCAAAATGGCAATATCCAGTTGGTCAAAACCACTATCTAGCAAAGAACGCTTCATCAATATTTAGCCGTAACAATTTTGACGATATTGTAGCGACTTCGGACATCCCTGCCGCAACTACGAAAGAAACTATAGCTCAAAGGCACAACTACCTCATTTTCTTATGTACGCCTCACCTATGCGCTGCAAGATGTTTGTGGAATGCCTGGTTAAATTCCACCGCCTTCTCAATATAGGGGGTGTGCCCGCAGTTTTCAAACACAAGCTCCTGGTATTGGCCGCCGTTCGCTTTATATTGATCCAGCGCGAATCGGGTTTGGCTCACCATTGGCTGCGACGGATACACATCCGCACCCGGCCAACCGGGGACTGCGCCTAATGCGCCAAGTGTACCCATGTCGAACAGGGATTGATCGCTCACGATCTGGTCATTTGCGCCGCGCACCCACAGCACATCTGGTTTTGGGTTGATATGATACAGCCGCGATACATCTCCTGTGTATGTCGGCGCAAGTGCGTTGGCTGGCCCCCATTTCCCCGGCGCGGCATTCGGCCAGTTGGTCGAAGGAGTCATATCGCCCGGATATTCTTTCTCGCCAATGTGTTCGGAGAGCAGAGAAGTTAATAAATCTTCTTCCCGTGCAGGCACAAACGGCGGTTTCCAGTAAAAGCTGTTCATGACGATTCGCGGTGAACCCTGCGGATCGTCTGTACCGCGCTCGCCTGCCGCCATATATTTCGTGAAATTCGGGTTGACGATGCCCCCTCCGCTGCCCGCGCCGTCAGAATAGCATAGGGTTCCCTGGATGTCTTTCGTTCCACCAAAACCAAACGGCGAACCGGGAGCGGCCAGCGTGACTGAGAGGATGCGTTCAGGATAGTCGATTATGAACTGAAATACGACACTTCCGCCCATGCTGTGCCCGACGAGGTGTGCACGTTGAATGTTTAAGGTATCGAGCAGCGCCGCCGCATCGTCAGATAAATCACGCATCCCGCGTGTCGCGTCAATTTTTGCAGTTGGGTCTGCGCCTCCATAGCCACGATGATCGGGGGCAATGCCACGATAGCCGCTTGGCAGCGCCAGCATGGTTTCTTCCCAGTAAGTCGCGCTGGACGCATTACCATGTAGAAATAATACGGGTATGCCCTCATCATTCCCGGTGAACAGGACGCGGCTGGTGATTCGCTTGGAGGTGATAGTCTTTTCAGTAACGCCCGGTAAGGTTGGTGTGTTCGGATTCATTGATTAATACCTTTCTGAACAACGACTATTTTGTAAATTGCGGTAAAAATTGGGCGCGTAGCTCTCGCTTTAATACTTTGCCCGCCGCGTTGCGGGGTAGACTGTCGATAAATGTTACGTGTTTAGGGATTTTGAACGTTGCCAGCCGGGACTTACAGAACCCAATCACTCCTCCGATTCGAGACTACAATTTGGCTTAAGTACAATGATCGCCAACCCGGACTCGCCCCAGCGTTCGTCCGGCACACCGATCACGGCAGCATCGGCCACATTCTCAATCTGGAAAAGCACCTGCTCAACTTCGGCGGGATAGACATTCTCGCCGCCGCTGATATACATATCCTTGAAGCGATCAACGATGTAAATGCAGCCTTCATCATCCACTGTTCCGGCATCACCGCTGTGCAGCCAGCGATTGCCATGCTCATCAATGGTGAAACTATCCTCGTTCGCATCTGGGCGATTCCAGTAGCCAGTGGTGATATTTGGACCGCTGATGACGACCTCACCGACATCTCCGGGTTTTACATCGCCAAATGTTTCATCCACCACCCGAACGCGCGTATGCAACAGTGGCTTGCCGACTGAAGTTGGCTTCACCAACGCGCGGCGCTTGTCAATCAGAAACACAGTCGGGCTGGTTTCCGTCATACCAAAGCCTAATTGAATGATGATGCCGCGCTTGGCATACCGTTCAAGTACCGGAACAGGCATCGGCGCTCCACCGCAGCCCCAACTTTCAATATGGCTGAGATCAGCATTGTCAAAGTCTGGATGCTGGCTGAGAAAAAGGTAGATTGCGGGTACGCCGAATACATGGGTGATATTCAATGCCGAATCGGTCAGGGTTTTGAGCATTAATTCGGCATCGAAAACCCGCGCGATAATGTTTGTTCCCCCATGATGAAATAATGGGTTGGCATACAGGTTCAATCCGCCCGTGTGAAAAGTCGGCAGGACAACATAGTGGGTGCTGTTGCAGTTAAGTCCGGTGGGCGTGCTGATGTTGATGGCGTTCCAGGTGGTCATGCCGTAGGTGATAAGCACACCTTTAGGATGTCCGGTTGTGCCCGCTGTGTACATGATAGTCATCGGGTCATCGTGTGTTGTCTGGGGGTTCATGACCACACAAGTAGTCGTCGCCTGAATGGCATTTTCGTAAACCGGCGCATCATCCGTGCCTTGTTCCATAGAGTTGATGCGTAGGCGGTGTTTGGCGGGCGACCCGGCTACTAAGGGAGGAATACGTGACTCAAATTCCGCGTCATAGACAATGCCATTTGGAGCAGCATCATTGAGGATAAATAACAGTTCCGGCTCGGCTAAACGCCAGTTGAGTGGCAGCATCATCGCGCCTAGTTTCCAGCACGCGAATTGAAACTCAAAATATTCGGTTGAATTTTTGGCGAGGATTGCGACTCGATCCCCCTTTGTCAACATCCCACTCATCACGCAAATAAGCAGCCAATCGTCCGGCGCGGTTATTCACTTCAGCGTAGGTGTAATGTCGTCCCGTCGGTCTGGTCGATAGCGGCCAACTTCTCCGGGGTTCGGTCAGCATGAAAAGCAATCCAATCAGACGCCAAGTATCATCAGATTTCCTGCAAATTATCTTCATCAAAAATGCACTATTTATGAGGAATGTCATTCCCCATCGCAACGCAATCGCGCTCCAGGTGTAACCCGTACCTGCGCCCGCCAGCACCACCAGATCGCCCGGTTGGATTTTGCCCGCCGCCAGGCCAAGTTCCAGCGCCAGCACCTGATCTACGCTCTGGACATGACCGTAATCTTCCAGATAAACCGATTGTTCCGGTGTCAGGCCAACCGCCTGAAGAATTTCCAGGTAAAACGAGCGTTTCATGTGGGTGATACCCAGGAAACGCACATCGGACAGACTTGCCCCACCGACTTCCACACTTTCCCGGATAACACGGACGAAATTATCGAGTGAGGTTACTGCCCAGACGTTCGAGCCATATATTTTGTGTCGGTGACATCAAGCCGCCCATTTAGGTCGCCGATGGGTTCCTCGCCTTCACCTACTGCGGCTTCAGTCAGGATGACCGCTTCGGACAAACTGCCGTCGGTGAACGCCGATGCGCCGAGGATGATGTTCTGCGTCGCGCCACGTTTAAGTAACATCGCGCCACCGCCGGAACCAAAGTTGAACATAAACCGACTGCGCTCATTCTGGGGATTAATCAGGTCATTCTCGCGGCTTCCGGCAACCAGTAACACATATTCAAGGTGTGGATCAGTCTGCATCATGGCTCTGGCGGTGTTCAGGGCAATCGGAGCGCCCGCACACAATGCGTAAATCTCGAAAGCATAGGCATTGACCGCGCCGACATTATGCTGGATTTTGCTGGCAGCGTTCCAGACAAGATGATCTTTATGTTCACTGCCGTGTGAGATGACGAGGTTGATTTGCTCTGGTTGGATGCCCGCCATCGCAATCGCTTTGCATGGCGGCCTCGGAGGCCATATGGGTTACGGTATCTTCCAATCCGGCGATGTGTCGCTGGCGGATGCCCATTTTTTCGCGGAGGATGGATTCGGGAATGCCGGAACGGGCTGCGAACTCGGCAGCATTTTCGACTGTGTTGGGGAAATAAGTGCCAAAACCGACAATACCAATAGTGGGTAAATTCATAATAAACATCCGCTCTTTGACGATAAAGATACCACCAACCGGGCATGAATTGCCGCAAGAAATCTTCGGAATTTAGTCGGTATGACTTTATATTCTTCGGGATTTGTATGCTTGGCCGAAACCGAATGGTAGTAATTTGTGCCACACCACTATCGATAGATATGTTTATTCGTAACGTAGGACGTTGGTGACACGCTCGGCAATGACCGCGCGGGCACTCAAGAACGTCGCTCCCCAGGCGATTAGGATTGCCACAATCAGTAGAAGTACAGCAACCGGGATTGCATCGGTTGGGACGGCCAACGCCAATTCTGCGCTCAGTTGCGCCATTATCGACACGCCTAGCGCACTGAGACCGATTCCGAGCAGGCTGCCAATCAGACTGATGATTGTGTTCTCCAACAGCATGACACGTAGAACACGCCCGCCTCTCAGTCCTACTGCTTTGAGGATGCCGATTTGCCGCCGCCGTTCCAGCGTGGCGAGGGCAACCGTGTTCGCCATAATGACCGCCGCTGCGCCGAGCGACAGTAAACCCACCAGGATCGGAATTGCGCTCATCTGGTTAATTAGGCGGCTCAAGAAACTGTCGATGAAAGTGATGTCGAGCGAGAACACAAATGGCAGCGAGGATAGTTCCAGCAGGACGTTGTTCAATTGTTCGGGTTCGACCTGTGCGATTGTCAGTTGGAATGTTGGTGGCGTAACACCTGGCAGTGAATCGGGTGGTAACATCACGCTCCCTAGAATAAAATTCGGCCTGGGGTTGAAAGGGGCAGCTTCCTGGGTGATTCCCACGACTTCAAAGTCGAATGACTTTCCCTCGATCTGAAGGGCCACTGTTGAACCAACATGCAGACCCAATGCACTTAAGAGCGGATTGAGGCGCATTACCACTACTGCCTCGCCCCGGTCATCCAACGTCAGGTCACGACCTGCTATCAGTTCCCCGGATGATAAATTAGGATTAGTCGAGTCGCGGATAGTGATATTCGGGTTGCGGTAGTCGTGTTGTGCTGCTAAATCACGCAAACTCACGCTCTCGCCATCTACTGTGACAGTGGTATTCGCAAGACTGGACAGGTTGCTAAGGTTAACGTCATCTATACGTTGGACTTGACCCTGGTAGCTCAGGACGCGCGTTCGGCTTGTGACACCCTCTAATTGGTTGAGTTTGGTATCAATGACAGTGTTCGACAGGTTTCCCGGCAGCACAGGCAGAATCAACACATTGCCGCCGAACGTTTCACTCAAGCTAAACTGTACAATCTCGCGCACGCCAGCGCCGAAAAAGGCGATACTGCTCAAGGCGAACATACCAGCGCTCAATGCCAGGAGCGTGGTTGCAGTGCGAATCCGATGGGTTGTCAGGTTGCGAAGCGCCAGTCTCAAATCCACTGAGCCAAACGTCGGTAGGCGTCCGATGAGCCACACAACAACCCATAGCAAACCGACCAACAGACCGAGTATCGCCAGTGTTGCAGTGACTCCGATAACGCCGAACAAAAATGGATTTGGCGCTCGGTTGCCCACAACCTGGAATGTTGGGTTGATGATCTGTCCGGCGACCCCGCCAATCGTCACAATCACAAGTACGAGTACAGCCAGTGATTGCAGGCAACCGGTTCGGGGGATGTGTGTTTCATTCGGGCGTAGAATGATGGCAGGGCGAACTTTTACTGCGGTCAATACGGGTGCCACGCCGAAAACTGCTGTGACAACAATGCCAAGTGTGAAGCCGAACAGAATTGATTCAGGATAGATGCGCCAGGTTAAGGGTTGTTGAATTAGGGTTTGACCATAAGCGTTTGCCAGACTGCTCAGGATAACGCCAATGATGCTGCCTACAATACTACCGACAATGCCTAGCAGAAGCGCTTCAGACATAAATAAGGCGGCGATCTGTCGCCCTTTAAGTCCGAAGGTTTTGAGGGATGCGATTTCGTCCGTGCGTCGTTGTACCATAACTAACATAGTGTTCATGATGCCTACGCCGCCAATGAGCAGTGCACCCAGTCCCAGGACAACTATAAAACTGCTTAACACATCAGCGATGGACTGGTTCTCTTGGATGAGATCGGGCACAGTCTGGACAAAGAAGAAACCCCCGGAGCGAATCTGGCTCGCCAGGTTTCTTGCAAGAACATCTATTTGCTCTGGGGAGGTATTGGTAGGCAGGCTGATACTCACCATATTGGGTTGGTTCGGAGCGGGTAAATTCCCTGCCAGGGAATTGTCAAAATATGCAAAGCCGAAAAAGGCAGCAAACAAGTTGCGCAGGCCAGCTTCCGCAGTCGTTGGCACAATGCCCCGTACAATAAATTCATCTGTCGTCCCGCTCACTCTGACCGTATCGCCCACTGCGATGTCTTGCGTTTGCGCCAGATTTTCACTAATGACCACTTCATTACCACCCTGGAACAATTCACCTAACGGTACACCCGGCGGATCGACAGCCAGAATGTCATGAGGGGGTGGATAGGTGGCCGGGTCAATGAAGTACGAGGTAATGAATTGTGGCCGCCCGACTGAGTTAAAGTCCAGTGCCGTGATTTGAATGCTGCTGGTACTTGTGGAGACGGACATTTGCCCGTTATGGTCCTCAACCCAGGTTGCAATTGTACTGAGCTGACGAGTAGAGAATCCATTTTGATCGTCTGGGCCGCCAAAACTGAAACCTGAGCGATCTGTAGACAGACTGATGTCACCGTGATTAGTGGAACGCACATTGCTGGTCAGCGAATCGCCAATAGCTAATCCCAGGCTGCGCAGCGCCACAACGGTGGCGACACCTGCTGCTATCGAAAACATTGCAAAATTAGACCAACGGCGGTTACGCCATAAATTTCGCCAAGCATATTGTAAGTAAAAAAGAATTCGACTCATCCACATTTCTTTCGATGAATAGGTGGGCTACTGCTCAATTTACGTATCGCTCTTGGCGAAGGTTGCGTGATGCACAAGATTAGGTTGTGTTTTTTCCGTGAAATTCAGTTGTCTAGGCAGCCTGAAGTATCGGATATAGGCATTATTCTCCTCCGTTCAGCCAACAGCCAAGCGAAGTGAAATCGTCGTTGTTAATCGAGGAACACTTTACGAGAAATGGTTATTTATAGAAGGTGTCTATGATGACACTCCACTTTTCATCACCATACCAGTCCGCGTGCGGCTACCGGCCAGATGACCTCCACATCCTCGCCACGCACGCCGTATATCTGGTTGTGCAGGTTGGTTACCACGCACGTATGAACCGGGATAACATGGACTTGTTCGCCCACCACCGGGCGTTCTGCACATTCGCTGATGTCAACATGACCGTGCTCTTCGCTCAATTGGTAAATCCGCGCTTCCGGGTACTCGACGACGTAGCCATGTCCATCGTTCACCCGGTCAGCAGCCAGCGTTTTACTACCACTGTCCAATATCATACGGTCAGGGGTAGGGCGGCTCACTACCGTTGCCAACACCGTCATAGCACACTCATCTAGTGTCGCCCAACCCTGACTCACCGAGTTCATATCGCAGAAGATGTATGTGCCGACTCGCAGTTCGGTTAGTTCCGGTACTTCGCTTGCTTCTAGCGATGCTCCGAATCCACCGCCGCTCACACTTTCCGCCGGGATGCCCGCCTTATAGAGTTCATCCAGAACTTCCTGTATGGCTGGCCGCATCACCGGATAACTTGGATATACCAGTAAGCCAGCGAAATGTAGATTTTCGTCCTCGTCGATCTTTTTTGCCAGATCAATCACTTCGTCTATGGGTGCGCCCGTTCGCTGGATATTGGTCGCCAGATCAACCATCACTCGGATGGTCATCTCGTTTGCTCTTGCGGCATCCGCCAATCCTGCGATTGTGACGGGATGATCTGCCGAAACAGTAACTTGATTGTACAGCGCCATGTCGGCCAGTCGCGCGGTTTTCTTCGCCCCGACGATGTTATATGGAATCTGGATATTGTGGATGCCCGCACCCGCAAATACCTCAGCCTCGCTGACTTTCTGGCAGGCGATCCCTACCGCTCCAGCGTCAAGCTGCATCTTAGCGATGTCTGGAATTTTGTGAGTCTTAATGTGTGGGCGGAAAGCGATGCCTAGTTCATTGCAATGTGCTTGCATCCGATGGATATTGCGCTCCATCTTTTCGATGTCAATCAGTACGCTGGGGGTTTCAAGATCGTAAATGTTCATAGTCAGCTTTTCAGTGGATACATTTTTCTGTGCGCAAGTATGCTCACAAAATGACCATGATGCAACCTGTCACAAATAAAAAATCCCCCACTCTGTCTTGCAGAAGGGGGATTAGAGAAGTTGCTAAAACTACCGCTCGTTAATCACACTGAACACCATCGGGCGGCGCTTGGTTTCATTATATAGAACACGGCTGATGTTCTCTTGCAGCTTTTCGCGGCGTTTGCCGTTCTGACCCTTTGTACTCAACAGAGTCTCATTAACCGTTTCCTTGACCTGATTCATCAGTTCGGCTGCATCCCGCAGGTACACAAACCCGCGTGATACAATCTCCGGGTCTTCAACCAGCTCACCGGATTTGCTGTCAATGTTGGCGACCACCATGATGAAGCCGTCCCTCGCCAGGATTTCCCGGTCACGTATGACCGTTCTGCCAATGTCGCCTACACCGCTGCCGTCCACAAACACATATCCACCCGGTACACGTTCACCCAGGCGTACACCTTGTTTGTCGGCCTCGATTACGCTCCCGTTTTCGACTACAAAAATCCGATTTTCCGGGATGCCTGACTGCATCGCTAGTTTCGCATGCGCTTTCAACTGCTTGAGTTCACCGTGAATCGGCAGGAAATACTGCGGATTCGTCAGGTTAATCAGCATCTTCATTTCTTCCTGCTTGGCATGGCCAGAAACGTGAACTGGCGCAATCGGGTCGTAAATCACGTCCGCGCCGCGCTGGAACAATCGGTTGATTGTCCGGCTAACCGATTCCTCATTACCAGGAATCGTGTGCGCCGAAAGCACGATCGTATCACCATCTTCGACATCCAACTGTCGATGTCGTCCTGTAGCGAGTCGTCCCAGGACAGCCGAGGGTTCACCCTGCGCGCCAGTGACCAAAATACACACTTTGCTGGCAGGCATTTGACCAATACGGTTCAGGTCAACAAACATTTCATCGGGTATCTTCAAAATACCCAGTTCCCGCGCCATTTTGATGTTGGCGGCCATGCTGTGACCCGCCACCGCCAATTTTCGGTTGTACCGTTCGGCGGCTTTCGCCACCTGATGGATGCGTGAGATTAGCGAAGCGAATGTCGCCACCATAATGCGGCCTTTTGCCTGCCGGAACACACTGTCGAACGCCCCATCAATCACGGTTTCGGACGGTGTCCAACCCGGTTGGTCAGCATTGGTGCTGTCTCCCATGAGCAGCAGTACGCCACGTTTGGAGAATTCCGCCAGCTTGGCATAATCGGGTTTCTTCCCGTCAACAGGAGTGTTGTCGAACTTGTAGTCTCCACTGTGGACGACTAGCCCGAAGGGTGTGTTGATGCCGAAGCCCACACAATCCGGAATACTGTGAGTAACATGGAATGTCTCTACACTGAAGGGGCCGACCTTGATGGTGTCTCCTGCCTGGAAGACATTGACTGTGGTTGATTTATGTAGGTGTGCGTCCTGTAACTTGACCCCAATCAGCCCAGCCGTCAGTGGTGTCGCCCAAATGGGTACGTTCGGGAACGCCTGTACCACATGCTGCGTTGCGCCGACATGGTCTTCGTGACCGTGTGTATACAGGATGCCATGAATTTTCAGGTCTTTACGTTCAGTGAGGTAACGGAAATCGGGGATGATGTAATCCACGCCCAACATGTCATTCGCCGGGAACATGATCCCCGTGTCCACGATGATGGCATCGTTACCTAACTCGAACACGGTCATGTTCTTGCCGACTTCCCCCAGTCCTCCCAGGGGCACTATTCTCAATTTTTGTTTTGCCATAAGCACAATTCGCCCGACCTGCAACTGCAAGTCAGGATATTCCTTTCTTTCTGTTGTAGAACTATCTTTCCAAACGGTCTGTTTAAAAAGTTCTCGTAATAAAAATAATTTGTATCTATTTACAGACTGGATTGTACCATAGATTCTTACATGGCGTATAAGAGCGCGATGAAAATTTGTGTTGAGAACACATTATGAAATCGATCCTGCCCCGATGTGGATAGGTGGCTATACCCAGCCGTCGAAGCTGCGAATCGCTTCGATCACGCGCCCCTGGTCGGACTCGCTCAGGTCATTATAAAGCGGGAGACGCACAAGACAGTCGCCAAGCCGTTCCGTCACGGCGCAGTCTCCGGGTTGACCACCAAACTGTTTTCCCATGTCTGAGAGGTGTAAGGGTAGATAATGGAAGACCGCCAGAACGTGATTGGCTCGTAGGTGGCTGATAAAAGATTGTCGTGTCTCAAGAGAAGGCAGCACCATGTAGAATACATGATAGCTTTGTTCACAATACGCTGGCACAGTGGGTAACTGAACATCATAGGTGTCCGCCCAGCGAACCAGTTCGCTGCTGTACTGATCCCATATTTTCTGGCGTTTGGCCTGGATTTCATCTCGTCCTTCCAATTGGGCGTACAGGAACGCGGCCAGCACATCCGAGGGTAGGTAGCTCGAACCGATATCGACCCAGGTATATTTATCCACCTGCCCTCGAAAGAATCGGCTTCGATTTGTCCCTTTCTCTCGGATAATCTCTGCACGTTCGCTGTATTTGGGGTCGTTAATAAGCAGCGCACCGCCCTCGCCGCACTGGAAATTTTTGGTTTCATGAAAGCTCTGGGTCGCCATTACGCCAAATGTCCCCAGATTTTTCCCCTTGTATTTCCCGAACAGGCCGTGAGCATTGTCCTCGACTACCGGGATGCTGTGTCGGTTTGCGATCTCCATAATCACGTCCATCTCACAACCCACGCCGCCATAATGCACCACCAGGATTGCTTTGGTGCGTGGGGTAATGGCCGCTTCCAACAGGGTTTCATCCAAGTTTAGGGTATCCGAGCGCACATCGACAAATATCGGGCGCGCTCCCCGCAGCACGAATGCATTGATGGTGGACACAAACGTAAATGATGGACAAATGACTTCATCACCTGGCTGAATATTGAGCAAAAGTGCCGACATTTCCAGCGCGTGCGTGCATGAAGTGGTCAACAGAGCTTTGTCAATCCCGATTGATTCTTCCAGATAGGCGTGACATTTCTTGGTGAAATAGCCGTCGCCAGAGATTTGACCTCTGGAAACAGCTTCCGCGATGTAGGTGAGTTCATTTCCGGTGAAGCAGGGACGGTTGAAGGGGATAACGATGTCTTGGGTGATATTTTCCATACAAGTTCTCGGCTAATTTTCCAGATACCGGACACACAATGCATCGTGCATCTGATTAATAATTTGAAGCACAATGTCCGGGCGATGGTCGCCGGGAGAACCGCCAGCCTCAATAAAGGCGTTCCGCAAGATTAACCCCCAGTTTCCGGTACTTCGTAGCCGGGGATCACTGATAAACTGCTGGATCGTCTGGGCAGAATGACCGCTGGGTGGTTCTAGCATCCGCGATAAACTTACATATACATCGTCAATGTCACGTGGCGCTATAACCACCGAGTCTACATCGTAGAGTGCCTTATGCATAAATCGACGTTTCATCTCGTAAAACTCGGTCAGGGTCATTTCAGTTCCGGCGGCGGTGGTAATGGTCACATCGGTACAATGACGGTCAGAGGCATCTTGCTGCCGCAGATAGCTTTCGCCCGATAGTGGGCCGAGAACCTCCCACATCACTTTGTCGTTGTACATGGGTTCCAGGTCACAGCCATACTTACGAAAATAATCCTCGATGAGTACGTGGCTGTACTCGAAATCGCATAATACAGCCGCCATCCGGGAAGTGCTGACCGATGCGGGCATTCCGGTGCTTTCCAGTGTGCAGATGCGTTTGCTGGTTGACATGTCGGGTCGAATGCGACCAATTGGATTATGCATGACCGACACCATCTTACCTAACCCATCATCATAGAGCATCGCTCGTGCCGGGGCATTCACACGTTCCGATCCTAATAAATTGCTATATCGCTCCAGACCATTTTCAGTGAGGTGGGGGCTGGTCGGCAGATCGAGATAGCGCCCGGTCACGGTCACACTCCGCAGGTATTCCCGTGTGCACAGCAGTTCGGGGTCGCAGGTTCCATTTACAAAGGGCGATCCTTTGAGGACAGCAGCGTTTGCGATTGCTGACGCACTGCGCAGCATAGTATAAAACGCCAATAACCCCAGTGCCTCAGAACGACCTGCTAAATCCAGGTGGATGTGGCAACCCTGATTGCGGAACATCTGCACGTAGTTATCGGTGGCGGGATCAACATGGTAGCGAATATGAGCCTGATGTAGCCGTTCGGCATATTCGGGGAAAAAGCCATTCACTTCCTGCATCAGATCAACTGCCGTCTGAACTTTGGGGTCATCGGTGAGCTTAAAATCGGATTCGACAGGGTAGGCGGGCATAACGGCAGTATGTAATCCCGTTTCCTGGCTGGTAACTGTCAGGGCGCACAGGATGCCGCCTAGTGCCGCTCGTGTTTTATGATAGCCAAGAACAGGTGCGATATGAACTTCAACCTGGTACTGCGCCGCTTCTCGATCTACCTGGGGCGTGATGCCAAGTTTCTGTGCGTGTCCCCGGTAAATTGCCATATAATTCTGCACATGTTCTTCGCTGGGATACTGACCATCCGTATGCACCAGGCCAAGTTCTATTTCTGCTCCCAACGAGCGCAATCGCGTGGTTGGGTCGTCTGTCTCGTGAATATTGGTATGGTTAACACTCGGATTAAAGTTGTAGGGCACGATTGACTGTGCCAACGTTTTTGCGCCTCGGTAGCGGCCACTGACAGCGGAACCCAGGACATGCTGGTGGCCGTCGATTTGTGCCATGATAACGTTCGCACCTTTGGAATCATTTGGATCAAAGGCACTGGTCACAGGAACACCTACTTCGTCTGAAATCTGTTCGAGTGGCAGGGTGGTTATCGACGGATCCGCAGCAAGCGATTTGATAATCTGGTTAAACTTGCGTTTCTGTGCCTCGATCTCCTGCCAGGGCATCACTGAACTGAACTGGATTAACTTTTCGTTGGACGGTAACGGGCTTTCCATATCTGTGCTTCCCTGGCTGGTATGGGCAACGTTTTACAATTCTCTCGCATATGCGGATTTCATTCAAGGCACAAAACCGTTAAAATTGAACTT
This sequence comes from uncultured Chloroflexia bacterium, assembly GCA_963752305.1. GTDB lineage: Bacteria > Chloroflexota > Anaerolineae > Aggregatilineales > Phototrophicaceae > CFX2. The sequence goes on along the minus strand of CAVVXQ010000009.1, from coordinate 2,153,071 downwards.
TATTCATTTCGCCTTTCGCACCAGGGCGAATCAGGTTATGATGTTATGCATTCTAGTGATCTGGTTTCGCATGTAACGGAGCGTCGATATGACGATGATCTGGCCTTTGCCCCGCATAGAAATCCGCGAGTTGAGCAGTGTAGTTGAAACACGCCCAACCGCCTTACTCACAGGCGGTCCTTCCTGGCAGGCCGCTGGTCAATTTTTAAACCTGCCCCTGGTAATACAGGCTGAACCGCATAAGGCCGATCATGAGTTCTTTAAATCGCTGGCATCCGACTTGCCACCTCAGGTCGAAGTGGTTTACGGTGTCGGCGGTGGATTAGCTTCTGACGCGGCTAAGTACATAGGCTGGGTAAATAAACTGCCTGTTGTGACCATCCCCACCGCCTTGAGTGTCGATGGCTTTTTCACAGCGTTGGTGGCTGTCCGCGAAGGCGGTTCAGTGCGCTATGTGACGACTGGGCCAGCGGAGCAGGTCATCATTGATTGGGAAGTGATTCGTAATGCGCCCGCCAACATCCGGGGCACCGGGATTTGTGAACTCCTCAGCATTGTTACGGGTCTGTTGGATTGGAAATATGCTGCCGAACACAACAAGAACACGCCGGAAACCCGCTTCCAGCCCTGGGCGGCTGGTCTTGCAGCAGGCATGGCTCAACAGGCGTTTAAGATCGCTCAGGGTGTTGGGCAGGGACGGGTGGAATCGCTCAAAAACCTGTTGGATTTGCTGTGTGTAGAAGTTCAATTGACCAACCAGTTGGGTCACAATCGCCCGCAGGAAGGTAGTGAACAGTATTTTGCTTATGCCATTGAAGGGAAGACCAATAGTGGAAATGGTGTTCCATACGCCGATCTGGTTGGACCGGGAATTCTGATCGCAGCAGCGCTGCATGGTCAGGATGTCGGGCCAATTCGAGAGACCATTGATTCTGCTGGGATTCGGCTCGATCAGCTTCGTCCTGGCGATATTGTTGATACTCTCAAGCTACTGCCGGATTATGTCAAGAGTCAGAATTTGCCTTATAGTATCCTCAATGATCTTGACCCGACTTCTGAGAAAATTGATAGTATTCTAGCGCAGACTGGCCTCAATTAACCCGACAGACGTTCCCTCTAACATTTCTTCCCCTCCATTGGTTTTACAGGCTAATGCAGGGGAAGCCTCACTTGTGTGATCCTCGACATCTTCTCATTTTTAGGAAAATGATTGGCGCACACCATAATGTATGAGTTGTGCTTATCTAGCGGAGATCAATTATGATTTGATTTGGTACAGACGGTTGGCGTGCCGTCATTGCCGATACCTTCACCTTCGCCAATTTGCGAATGATCGCCCAGGCAGTGGCCGAGGCGGTGAACAATCAACATACCGGGAATGCTCCCCCGGAAGTAGTTATTGGTTACGATACTCGTTTTTTGTCAGATCGTTTTGCGATAGAAGCCGCGCGGGTCATGGCGGGTAATGGTATTATTGCCTGGTTAACTCGCACCGATACCCCGACACCTGCGGTTTCTTATAATGTGAAAGAGAAGGGGGCTAACGCTGGTATTGTGATTACCGCTAGTCATAATCCCCCACGTTACAATGGCTTCAAGCTCAAGGCGCGGTATGGCGGCAGTGCAACCGCCGAGGAATGCGCCCTCGTCGAAAAAGAGCTTGAATTGATGGATTGTGAAGCACGCGGGCCAAACCTGATGGATTACCAGCATGCGATTGATAGCGATCTAATTCGTCGCTTCGATCCCTCCTGGACGTATTACCAGCATCTCAGCACCCTGGTTGATCTCGATAAAATCTCTCAGCGCGAACTCAACATTGTCGCGGATGCCATGTGGGGAGCGGGTCGGGGTGCGTTCACCAGCATACTCTCGCGTTCCCGATGCCACATCACCGAGATTCGCAATGTGCTGAATCCCGGTTTCGGAGGAATTCATCCCGAACCCATAGCCCGCTATCTCGTGGAACTGGTGGCTGCTGTCCAGCACGCACAGGCACATGTCGGCCTGGCGACTGATGGTGATGCGGATCGCATCGGTGCGATTGATTCCCAGGGCACATTTATCGACCCGCACACCATTTTTGCGCTGGTATTGCGCCATCTTGTTGAGGTAAAAGGGCAGCGGGGGGATGTGGTCAAGACTGTCTCAACGACGCTGATGATTGACAATCTCTGTGACAAATTTGGACTGAAGTTACATGAAACTCCGGTTGGATTTAACCATATTGCTGATCTCATGATGAAAAATGATATTTTAATTGGCGGCGAAGAAAGCGGCGGTATCAGCATTCGTGGTCATATCCCAGAAGGCGATGGTATCCTCATGGGACTGCTCCTGCTGGAAGTCATGGCGGAACATCAAGCGCCATTGCATGAAATTGTGGCCGATTTACAAACACAGTTTGGTCCAACACATTATGACCGGATTGATGTCCGCCTGTCCCATCAGGTTCCTAAGTCTCAGATGGTCGATATGCTTCTCAATGCTGCTCCGGGTCGTGTTAATGGCGAAACGATTGCCCGCGTGGACAAACTGGATGGAGCAAAGTTTTATCTGGCGGATCATAGCTGGCTGTTGATTCGTCCCAGCGGTACAGAACCCGTATTACGTATTTATGCCGAAGGGCGCTCTCCAGAATCGCGCGATGCGCTGCTGAAGATGGGCAGCGAACTCGGAAAACGTGTACTGAGTTAATATCGACTTCCAACAATCTGCATACAGGAATTAACAAGGGCTTGCCACTGACAAGCCCTTGTTTGTTCTATACCTAATCAGAACACGAATTAACCTTGTGCGCCCTCACGATCAACATTCACATTAATGGTTGGTGGTGGGGCAGATGCCGGAGTGTCCTTTCCGCCTGAAAGTCGCCGCAGGAGGTCGAACCAGAAGGGTGCTCCCTGTGCGACTGCGATCATTGTGGCGACCAGACCAATCAATTTCTTCAATAAGTTCGATAACCAGTCTGGATTGTTGCCCGGTAGAAAATTCCACAGATTGCGGAGGTTGCTTCGGGGATCAGGGAGACCAGCCAGTTGGCTTGTCGCAACCAGTTCGTTGGTGACCGGTGTGAACTCCCACCCAATGGGCAACTGCAATTCGAGCAGCTTCTGAACTGTATCACCGATCTGTTGCGCGGATTGTTGGACGGCTGCCTGTGCTTCAACGGCAGATTCCTGGCTTTGCTGCACAGACTCGGCGGCAGTACCCGATGATTCTTCCGGCACACTCGTGGCTTGAGGTTGGGGTGTGACCTGTGGTGGTTGCTGACTGATTTCTTCCCCAAGTGCATTGATATTGCTTTTTGCTGTCTCCACGACAGCCTGCCGCAGCGCCGGGTCTTCCCAGAAGGAACGGGCGAGTTGGAGGGTGTCTGCATTCAGAACAATCGCTAGCAATAACCCGACAATCAGCGAGATATATTGGATTTGCCGCTTATATAGATCAGAAATCCGATCCATCCCGTCATTGAACCAGTTCTGCAATTTGGCGCGGGCATCATCCAGGCTTTGTGCGGTAATGATGACCGTATTGATAGCATCTTGAAACGCTGGGTTCTTGATTTGGCGGATACCCTCCATCAGGGGCACCATCTGCCCCACTCGAATTGGCAGTTTTCCTAGCGTATCCTCAATTTCTTCTAGGGCATACGATAAGATTTGTTTTTGATTGTCATCAGGTAGTTGAAGGATGAGCTTTCGAATAGAACTGGTATCTGTCTTGCCAAAGCTGCGAAAATCGCGCAGCGCCTCCCGCAGCAGCACCTTTGTGTCGCTATTGGGTAGGGCATTGATTGCATCTGTGAGGGGCAAAAAGATGGATGCATCCGATTCAACGGTGAGGATACTCAACATCGCCTCGACGAATGTGCTGGAGGCCACATAGGTCACATTGGTCGGCTTCATGTCAACAATGTCTGTGGCTTCCTGAATTGAGAGTTGCGTTTTAGGGCTGATGGTTTCATCCACCATACGAATCAGTGGATGCGCCAGGATTTTGGCCTGCAATTCTTTGTCACTGACCAGATACAACAGCCCTTCTTTGAGTTGCTTGGCTCGTAGATTAAGAACATTTAGAATGAATGTGTTAATCTGTGTCACCAGGATACTCATGACGCTGTAGACAAAAATCATCCCGATGGCGACTTCGATAATAGTTGAATCGAGCATAATGCAAGTTCTCCGGGTTTGATGTGATGCCGAAATTGCCCTGCTTAGTTTAGCACTGCGTCTTGATGTCGCACAACTTTTCGTAATCGACGCGATGAATGCTGGTAATTAAGTAGTGGTTTCAGGTGTGACACAGGATTTGTCACAATCACGATAGATATAGTTCTTGTAGCGGCGTATAATTCTGGTAGTGAGTTTTCTAATCCCTAAGGAGAAAATGTTTACATGGGTTACGAGAAAGTTACTGTCCCGGCTGAAGGCCAGAAAGTGACCATTCAGAATGGTAAATTGGTTGTGCCGAACAATCCAATTTTATGTTTTATTGAGGGTGATGGTATTGGCTACGACATTATGACCGCCAGCAAGCGAATTTGGGATGCTGCGGTGCAGAAAGCATATGCAGGCGGCCGGAAAATCGCCTGGATGGAAATATATGCTGGTGAGAAGGCTGCTGGTATATACGATGGCAATTACATGCCCGAAGAAACTTTTGACGTTTTGCGTGAATATTTGATTGGTGTCAAAGGCCCCCTGACTACACCCGTAGGCGGTGGATTCCGCAGCCTGAATGTAACTTTACGCCAGGTGCTCGACCTGTATAGCTGCGTGCGTCCGGTGCGCTGGTATCGTGGTGTGCCCAGTCCAGTCAAAAAACCTGAAGAAGTGGATATAGTGATCTTCCGCGAGAATACCGAAGACGTGTACGCCGGTATTGAATATGAGGCGGGATCACCGGAGAATGAAAAACTGGCTCGTTTCTTGCGTGAGGAACTGGGCGCGGAATTTTTTGAAGGCGCTGGCCTCGGAATCAAGCCGATCAGTGAGTTTGGTTCAAAGCGGCTGATTCGTGCAGCAATTCGATATGCCATCGATCATGGTCGCAAGAGTGTGACGCTTGTTCACAAAGGTAATATTCAGAAGTTTACAGAAGGCGCATTCCAGAAGTGGGGTTATGAATTGGCCGCACAGGAATTTGCAGACAAGACAATCTCCTGGGCGGATGTCGAGGCTAATCATGGTGGTCGCGTTCCTGAAGGTAAGATTTTGATTCAGGATACTATCGCCGACATTATGTTTCAAAAGATGCTGTTGCGTCCCTCTGAATTTGATGTAATCGCCACTTCCAACCTCAATGGCGATTATCTGAGTGATGCGATTGCGGCGGAGGTGGGAGGAGTTGGTATTGCTCCAGGCGCGAACATTGGTGACGAAGTGGCGTTGTTTGAGGCAACTCACGGTACTGCACCCAAGTACACGAACCTGGACAAGGTTAATCCCGGCTCACTGCTGTTCAGCGGTGTCATGATGCTGGAACACATCGGCTGGCAGGAATTCAGCGGACTTGGTCACGCAAGCTTATGAGAAGACACTGGATCAGAAGATCGTTACCTATGACTTCGCCCGCCAGATGCAGGGCGCGACTGAAGTCAAGACCAGCGAATTTGCGACAGCAGTCATTCGCAATATGGACTAATAGCGAACAGTGTATTGGTTGAGACACCTCAAGAACTCGGCAGGATGTGTGTGCTGCTTTGCGCTCTGGCTAACAGATTATGATGGGTTTTCTCCTAAAATTCCTGTTTTAATCTTGATTGGGGCTGCAAATCAGTGGTTACATCTAGGAGGTGTCTCATAGCGGTTGTCGGATTTGTATAAATCCCAATGTGATAGACTGGTGAATCCTTTTGAGTCTGTAAACCAAATCGGCATTATAATCTCTAGAAGACTTACAGATAAATATAAGAGCTAAGAGAATGCCCGAACTTGATGGACGGAAAAGAAAGATTCTGATAGTTGATGATGAAGATATGACCCGCGAGCTTCTGCGTAGGGTAATTGATCGTCTGAAGTTACAAAATCTAGCGATAATCACCGCCGAGGATGGCGAAGAAGCGTTAAAGATAATTGCCGACGAACGACCTGACCTGATTTTGTTGGATGTGCTCTTGCCCAAGATGAATGGCTATGATGTATGTCAGCAGGTGCGGCATATTCAGGACTACGACCCGCATATCATCATTCTTACGGCACGTGGCAACAGTTCCGATCGTCAGCGCGCTGAAGCCATTGGCGCCAATGGCTTCATGACGAAGCCCTTTAATCCATCTCGTCTGATGGAACAGCTCACCCAAATCTGGGCGAATTAATTCATCATCTTCACTATGCCTGCTTCTAAAACACAGCGATTTCATGAAATCTTTCGAGTATTTTGTTTCGATATCAATATAATATCTAATTGACCTGTGATCTATTCAGCCAGGAATGAGATAATATAGCCAGTGGCAAAGCCAAACTTAAGCGTTCTATTACCTGTAACCATCTTAGATGATCTTATCCCCTCCTTTGAGGGTATGTTCAGCCGCCAGGATATGACGGTTATTGTGGATTCAGATGGGGAATACCATTATGGCTCTCTAAACGATAACCAGAACTGTGATCTGTGGTCGGCGATTATGGTAGATCATGAAGAAGTTGGCAAAGTCGGGCTGCTTGGGGACGCGGACAGCGAAAAGTCGAAGTTGACGCAGGCTCTTCAGCACCTCGGCATGACTCTGTCCTATTTAGCAACCGAAACATGGCGACGTCACCAATTAGCCGACGAGGTTCTCGAACGTTACGACGAGTTGAATTTGATCTATGGCCTCGGCATGAATTTTGTCCAGGGAATGGCGCAAAACGCGATTCTCGAAAATGTACTGGTCGAAACCAATCGCATCCTGAACGCTGACGCCGGGGCAATGTATGCTTGGCAATCTGAGGAGTCGATACTTTCTCCGGTCAGTTACTTTGGCGAAAAATCGACGGCGGATTTTTGGGAAGGGCGAGTCCGCGAAGTTGCACTTAGTACGCTCTATGCTTATCAGCAGGCCCAGCTATTTAATAATGACAAATTGATTTGCGCGCCACTTCGGTACAACGACGAACTGTTAGGGTCTTTAGTTCTGGTGTATGAACAAGGCGATGCCACTTTCAAGGCCAACGATGTCAACTTGGTAACGACCTTGATGCAGAATACCGCGCTGTTTATTTACGCCGCCCGGCTGATTGACCGTCTTGCACGCCGTACGGTTGAACTGGAAACCACCCTAACGGAGTTGCAGGCAACCAAAGATAAACTCAGTCAGGCGGAACGCTTGAGTATCATCGGACAGACAGTTGGTACGCTTGTGCATGACATGCGCAAACCACTCAGCAATGTGATGGGTTATGCCGGATTGCTTCAGGAAACCGATTTGACATTTGACGAACGCTATCAGTTCGCAGGCCAAATCATCAAGTACGTTGAAGCCTTTTCGTCTATGGCTCAGGAAATTCTGGACTACATTGCGGGCGATCAGAAATTACAGAAATCTCCGGTCAAGGTCGCTGATTATATGTCCCTGGTGGCGGATATGCTTGTACCCCCTGGATTGGATCGCTCGGTCAAAATTCAGGTGCGCACCGATGACTTAGGCGATTACATGGTGAATATTGACGGCCAACGGTTCATGCGTGTTTTCCAAAACCTTGTCAACAATGCTGTTGACGCTATTGAGAATAAAGGTGGCACGCAGGTAGAAATTAGTGCAAAGCCGGTAGAAAATGTTATTCGGTTCGCTGTCTCCGATGATGGCCCAGGCGTTCCACCTGTAATTGCATCAACCTTATTTGAGCCGTTTGTCACAATGGATAAACCACACGGTACTGGGCTGGGTTTGGCGATTGTAGATCGTATGCTGGAATTGCATGATGGGTCGATCCACTACGAAACATCTTCGAGCGGTGGTGCAAGTTTTGTCTTTACCATTCCCCAATACAAAAACGGCACACCATAATTTAATCGCTCAATGTATACGCCACTGATTGCCAATGCGTTGGTGTTTATGATGGGTTTACCTTTTCAGTGCCAAATGTGACCCCGTCTGTCCAATAAACCTCATCCGGTTTTAAGGTAGCATAATTCACCTGATAGCCATCACTGGCGGTTTTGGATTGCAGCGCGATATTGGCAAAACTATCTAACTCGGTATCTACGACAACGACTTGCCAATCTTCCCCTGGAGCTAAACCAAGTTGTTCTGCTGTCATAGGCTGATTAACGAAATCAGCATCGCTCGGCTGACCTTCATCAAGTTCATATTTTGAGCCCAGGCCGAACCGTGCGAAATGGTATTCTGGCAGATAATACTGGATATGCCGCCAGTTTCCGGCGACCAGCAACGTAGTTTTCAGGGTCGAAGTTGTCTCTGACAAGCGCGATCTTATCCGCCATAATTCGATCACTTTGGCGAAGCGTATCGTAGGTCAGCAGCTTTATACTATTTTCGCCAAACGGGTAGGTGGGTAGGAAAATAAAGACGACGATTCCAACAACTGCAATAACTGCTGTTCCAATTTGCATGATGATGGGGCGGGATGCAAACAAGCGATACAATCCATATGCACTAACGAGCAGCAATGCGGGTAAAAAGACGAAGGTTAGTCCTTGTTGCCCCATGTGGATCAATGAATAGAATATCAGCGAGGGCGCAATCCACAATAGGAGGAACCACACTTTGCGGTTGGTAAGCCATGCGCGCCAACGTCGGGGCAATTGCCATAGGATGAAGAAAATTGCCGGAAGAACCGCGATTGACCAGCCATATAATGTGTAGGGTATTAATTTGTTGACAATGTTACGTCGTAGACCGAATAATCCTGCCCCGGCCAAAACCGATGTACTGTCGAAAAACCTCGCTGAGTAAGCACCCGATCCGGCCATATAACTTGCAAAACCACCACTGAACGCCATCAATGGAACAAACCAGGTGAGGACGACTACCACACCCAATAAGGTCGCCAGAATGAGGCGGCGAATTCCAATTCGGTAGCACGCTAACAACGCAACTGGGGCTAAAAACATGAGAGTTTGCTGGCGGAAACCGCCGACCAGTGCTAGAAGGATAACAGTAACCCAAATCCACCGGGTCTGCCCCATCATGATTTTGTACAATAGCCATGCTGAGACAATCACCGTAGCCATGTCCAGAGTATGGGGGAGGGCTATTTCACCATAAAACCAGAAAAGAGGGCTAAAAAGGAGGAATACAGCCGCAATAATTCCTACTTTGGCATTGAACATCTCTTGCCCCAGATAGAACATCCCGGCTACCGCAATGCCACTGCTGACGATGCTCATAACCACCATGGTCGTCTGCGGATCGTGGAATACAAAGTTCAGGACTTGTGCCAGCGCAACATAAATGATGTAACCGGGATATTGGGGCGACTCCTCAAGCACATTGTATTCATGTATTCCAAACGCCATATTCACTGAATCCCAGTGATATAAATATTGGCTCTGGAAGGGTAGTCGCGTCAGAATTGTCACGATAAAGAATGCCAGCCCAATCCATAGTGCTGTGCGTTTGTCATTGAGATTTAGGGCAGAAATCAATTCATTCCTCCGGTCACCTGGGGTACAGGTTGTGTCTCTGGGTGGCGATGGTTTTCACGTCGGGTAAGCCATCGTGGAATAACCAAATAGATCGCGCCAACGACCACAATCAAGGGTATCAGGCTAAGAAGTCCTTTTAACCCAATAATCTGCCCGTAATTGCGGGCGATGTTGCCCTGCATGAACAGAGGCAGCGAGTAATTGAACAAGGGATTAGTGATTGACTGCCCGCTGTCCGTAAACGCTGGTGGGAACGCTTGCCCACCGATGCTTTGAATCCACACATTCAGAAACGAAAGTCCAATCAAAAGCACAGCGGCGAACGTGGTTACAGGGTTTCGGAACCAGCGGTTGAAAACGAAGATCATGGGCAGTGCCAGGAAGGGGATCATCGGTACGAGATATCGTGGCCCGACGGTATTGCCTCCCCACCACATCACACTGGAGGAATTGTACAGCAGGAAAAATGCGAGGATTAGCGCCAGGACTAGTGTGACACTTCGATTTTTCTTCTGTTCCTTCCACATGTAGACCAGCCCGATGATTCCCAGAAGAAGTACGGGAGATAAAAAGAATATCCCGCGAAATGGGCTAAGGGTTAATCCCAGGAACGTCGCCAAATTCGGGGTGGTCAGGCTCAGAAAGCCTTGCTCATGTACATCCTGCCACAAGGTAGAATATTCGTAGCCTACGGGGATTGGGCTTTGGAAAGCGACATAATTATAAGCCGCAAAAACTAATCCCAGAGGAATTGCGCCCAATACAACACGGTACAACGCCCATCGGTTGGGCATCTTGATGGCCGCCCACAAAAAGAGGATACCCAGTGCAATGACCACTGGATATTCGGTAATGACCGTCAGGCTGAACAGTATCCCAACCACCCACAGCCATCGCAAATTGGCATTTTCGTATATCACACGATATAGCAAATAAAACCCCACAAATGCTCCGAACGCAGACATTTGATGCTGGTAAAGCACATTACTGTACGGGAACGCCATGGTTGTCAGACCATATACCAGACCCAGGATGAATGCATAACGATCATTCCGTGCAAAACGAGCCGCCATCAGGAAAACCACCACACCCAGCAGTGCGGCTGGGATTGAGGTGGCGAAGAAACTCATGAAGGTGAGTGCCAGATATTGATTTATAGCCTCAGGACGGATACCTTGTCCGTCTGGATTTAAGGTATCTGTCATCGTCCCGATGCCACGCCCGCTCTGGATGAAGTTTTGGATAGGGGGCAGGGCGGCAATTACTTTGTAGACCATGTAAAACGGTAGAGCGACCAATGACGGGCCAATGGATTTGTCTGTATAAAAATGACCCGTGCAGGTGTCGGTTTCAATGTCATACGGGCCCGGGTAGCACGCTTCGTCGCCCGTATTTGTGTGATAATCGTCAATAACGAATGTGCCCTGGTCGCCAACCGCGTACACCAGGTCTGCACGGGAATTTGCGCCCCAATCTGCCCATTTCGGTAGGAAATATCCGTAACAAACCAACAGAATCAAAAACAACGTAATCGCGTATGTCCGGCGGGATCGCTCTTCCTTCATTACTGCCCTCAATCGTTTTATGCAGACATATAGAGCTTCAGCTTCTTAGCTGAACTCGAATATACCTTGCCCGCCTTTCACGAAAATAAAGTTGCCCATGCTAGGTTTTAGCGATGGAAGGTTACTTTATTCGTCCTTGCGGGACAACCATTGGGATGCGAGTAAGGCTGCCAGCGCGATGCCGACGAGTAGTAATCCTGTCCATATAGCCGCACTAATGTCCCGTTCAAGAATATTGTATACCAGCAGGGGCATGGTTTGTGTACGCCCCTGCAAACTGCCCGCAAATAAGATGGTTGCGCCAAACTCGCCGAGTGCCCTTGCCCAACTCAGTACCAACCCTGCCGCCAGCGCGCGCCGCGTCATTGGCAGGGTGATATACCAGAATAGCCACAACCCTCCCGCGCCGTCAACCCGCGCAGCCGATTTAATCTCACGATCAATATTTTCGAAGCCAATTTGGGCTGCGCGAATATAAAACGGTGCAGATACAAATGTCTGTGCGATCACAACAGCCGAGGTGGTGAATACCAGTGTAATATCCAGACTGTCCAACAGCCCACCCAATAAGCCACGCCGTCCGAAGGTGATAAGCAGTGCTAAACCGGCTACCGCAGGCGGCAGCACAATTGGCAGCTCAACCAGTACAGCGATTGCGCGTTTGAGTGGAAAGCTGAACCGCGCCAGTACATACGCCAGCGGCGTACCCAGGAATAACGTGAGTATCGCGGTGATGAGGGTTGTAAAAATACTGAGGGCGATGGCTTCTGGGATACCCGCGCTGGGCATTTTCTCCCATGCGCGGGTTTCGATGCTTCGCCAGAGCAGCGCCACCAACGGTAGGCTGAACAGAAGTAAAAGCAGCGCGCCAGCGGTTGTTAGTGCGGCCTTTCCCAACGAAAGGCGGGAAATCAATGATCGCAGGAGGATGCTCCTTGGTTATGCATAAGGGCAATCGGGTGTTGCATCCGGCTGCGGCGTCATTTCTGCTTCCGATGTGGCTTCGGCGGTGGACTCGGATTCGGGTTGTGATTCCATCGTTTCGGCACACAATGGCACGAAGTTCCATGAGGCCAGGGCAGCTTGCCCAGCGTCCGAGAGCAGATAATTAATGAATGCCTGCGCGAGTTCAGGTTCAGTGCTGTCGTTGGTTACTGCCACAGGGTAACTCGCAATCGTGTTGACCTCATCTGGGATGGGTAGCATCTGTACCGAATCCGCTATATCAGGTGTTACGTCGGAGCGATAAACAATACCCGCATCCGCCTCTCCCAATGCAATTTTAGCTGATACCTGCCTCACATTGGGTTCTTCGGACACAAGATTACCCAATACGGCAGTCCGATAGGCTTCACCATATGCTGGATCATCGGCCAATTTCTCCAGCATAGCATCAGTATAATCACGCACTGGCACGGCAGGGGCAGCGAATACCACTTTGATGCCCGAATTTGCTAGGTCTTTCAGTGACTCGATATTTGCCGGGTTATCAGCAGGCACAATCAATACCAGTCGGTTTCGCGCAAATGTGACCGGCTCACCAGCAATACGCCCCGCATCCTCCGCGACGGTCATTTGTGTATTATTCGCGCTGGCAAAAATGTCGGCAGGTGCGCCTTCAGACAGTTGTGCGGCTAGGCTGGATGAACCACCGAAGTTGAACACAATGTCCAATCCCGGATGAGCGGTCTTAAACGTCTCTCCGATTTCGCTAAAAACATCTGTGAGCGATGCGGCTGCGAAGATGGTTAAAGTGCGGCTTTCTTGGGCGAAAACTGCACCCCATTGAAAGCACAAAACCATTAAACCGAGAAGAATGACACAGCTAAAGCGACGTTTCATGGTTCATGATCTCCTGTATCTTTAGGTACAAGTTCACAGCGGTCAATCCACGGTAAAACGGCATCGAGTTGGGCAATGACTAGTTCCAACGCCAGATACCCTATACCCGGCCCAAGTTTGTCGCGCTGGATAATGAGTTCTGATCGCTGGATGCGACAGGCGGCCTTTTGTCTTTTGACAATCGGAATAGTTGGAATATCGAGTAGGCGTGCAACGTACAGGCGGCTCAAAAACTCTACCCGGACACTGCGGATACTGGCAGACGGATTCTCATCATTAAGCCAGGAATGCAATTGCTTGTATCCAGCATCCGTCAGGCGATATTCCATCCGCGTTGGTGCCTCGTCCGATACCAGCTCTTGGCCGCTGATGTAGCCTTGTGTATCTAGGCGTTTCAACACCGCATAAAGTTGGCTTGTACTGAGATGCCAAACTTCGGCGAGTTGCGTCGGATCACGAAAGCAGTCGAGAAGTTGGTATCCATGACGCGCTTCCGCCGCCAGTAGTCCCAGGATGGTGTTATCAGGAATAAGTGCTGTCATATACCCTATTCTATCATGGAATAGATTGCAAAACGATTACAGAATTGGCGTGGTAACTTCGACCCGCGTACAATCGAAGAGATTGGGCGTTGGGATATAGATAGAGACTCGGATGAACAATCCTCCCTTGATCCTCATTGTTGATGATGATTGGATGAACCGCGAACTTCTCCAGGCGCATCTTGATGGCTATGAAGTAATCGCCGTGAACAGAGGCGAGAAGGCGCTGGAACTCGCCCAGGCGCATCCGCCCGATCTGGTGATTGTCGACGTACGGATGCCGGAGATGAATGGTTATGAAGTATGCGAACGGCTGCGTGCTGACGAAGCCACCCGGTACATCCCAGTCCTTATTTTAAGTGGCGTGGAAACCGATGATGCCAAGCTGCGTGCGCTGGAAGTTGGCGCAGATGATGTTCTCTCGAAGCCTTTTGCCTCGTTTATTCTCATGGCGCGTGTTCGCAGTCTGCTGCGGATGAAGGCGCTTCACGACGAACTTGTGCGGCGTGAGCAAGTCCTGTGGGAAGTGTTGAATTGTCATATTGACGAAAATACCGCTCGTCACATTATGGATGATCTCCTGAAAACCAACGATTAACCATTGAAATCGGTATGTAAGTTGGCGGCTTTACCTAATGTTGGTAAAACTATTCGCACAACAGTTTGCGTGAGGGTAGTTTTGAATGACATTCGGTAGACGTCCGCCACCGTCACGCCCACGACGGGGCGGTGGCGGCCCTCCAGCGTGGTTAATCTTTCTAGTCGCTATTGCGCTGGTGTTTGGAGTTTACTACCTCTGGTTGGGTGCACAAAACTTCCTGCGTACAGGAGGTCAGGGGGTTGTTGAGGCGACTGAGCGTGCGAACATCGTCGCCACTGCGACGGCAGAGAGTGTTCTGCCGACCAGAGAATTAACCCCTATTTTGTCGCCAACACCTATCCCGGAATGTGAACCATTCGTTGTGATCGTTCCCAATGCACGGGTTAGACAGTCCCCCAGCGAAAACTCGCCTATCATCGATTCCTATTTTGAGAATGATGAGGTTTGTGTGCTTGGCAGGGCAGCGCCGGACAGCGAATGGTATACGATTGACCAGAATCCGACGACCCGACGACTGGAATTGGCCTATATGCACGAAAGTGTCATTCAGGCTGTAAACCCGACGCCAACGCCATCCAGCACACCAACCCCGTTACCAACGGTGACGGCGACACCCTCGTTGACTTTGACACCTGTTACGCCAACATTGACACCACACCCTACTCAAACACCTAATCCCGCCACACCCGATACACCGACTCCCACCTGGACTCCCTCGCCAACACAACCCTTGCAAAGCGCATAATCCGAATCTGGGTAGAGTAGTGAAATCAAAAAGGCATGATCTATTGACCATGCCCCTATAATGTGTTTCGGAAAAGGGTTACTCACCGGGACAATGATGCGAAGTGCAGTTTTCGTTCCATCCATTGAAGTGCCTGGAACTGGGTGAGTCCACTCGCTGCAAGGCGCACGAGAGCACCAATGAAAAGAACCGTTGCCAGATGAATGCCCGCACTCTGCAATCCAACGCCGATCATCGGGCCGATGAAAGTGGCCGCGAAGACAATCTGAGTATAGGCCATCGTATAGCGCGGTTTGTCTTCAGCCGGGGTGATTTCGCTGAAGTACGCGAATAATGCGATTCCGGCTGCCGTCCACGCTCCGCCCGTAATGGCGGCTGCGGGCAGCGTGTACACTAGGCTTGGCGCAAGCACAAGCATGATCGAACCAACCGTAGTGCCCATCATTGACAGAGCGATCAGCGAACGATTACCGATCCGAACAGCGATTTGAGAGATAATTAGCGCCACCCCTGCACCGGCAGCAAGTTCCGCCAATGCATAGGCCGCCATAAACATTTCTCCCGCACCCAGGTTATCGACCAGGTACAACGGAGTCAGCGCGTACACCGAGAAAAACGCGATGTGAATGACCGCAGTGATGAATGCAACCTGCTGGAAGGCGGGTGATCGCCAGGGACTAATTTTCGCGGTGTTTGGTTGGTTGATCGGTTGCGGATTTGGCAGCAGCCGTATTTTCATGACATGACGCAGACTGAGCAGGGATAGGATGAATGCCATCCCGAACATCACCTGATAATTCAGGGGAAATGGCATAACTTCCAGCCAAACACCCAGCGCCAGCCCACTGAGGCCGACAGTTACGTTGAGTGCCAGCGAACGGCGACAGAGTAAGGGGGTCATCTGCTGGTCATTGATTGATTCGCGCATCATCACCAGGAACACGACAGACGAAATGCCTTGCCCAAGTGCCGGACCAGCCAGCGACAAAATCAGCCACACCGGCTGTATGTCCTGCGGCAAAAATGGTGTCAGGGCGGGCAGAAGAAATTGCAGGCGTTGAATCAGTGACGGCCAGAAAATGGCGCGTACAGTGTTTGTGTAGCGCGTCATCCATCGGCTGCCAAGCGACGCCGATAGCAGCAAAATGATTGCGGGCAGCATGGTGAGCAGGCTCAGTTCGTTGCCGTCTGCGCCCAGATGAATCGCATAAACTTGTAAAAAGCGGGTTGTGGCCGGGAGAGCTAACCCAAACCACGCAATGTCCATGACAAGATGACGAAAATTGGTCTGCTCTAAAGATTGCGACGCAGGGTTACGGAGACGCATGATGATGGATACATCCTGAGTGATGACTTATAACAAACCGACTGAATTGTCAATACAGGTAAAATCAATATGGTGTGTGGTTTGCGGTTGGACACCATTTCCATGAATGTCCTCCGCCCTTACACAACACAACACCGTTTGAGGAACGATGCTGCCTTGCTCACCATATAATACAATCACTCGAATCATACAACGATTGAGGTTTTGTGAAAATACCCACAAGACCAATTTCGCCTCCGTCTTTAGTTTGAGTTCTATGCCGACTCGCTGTATAGTGATAGGATAATGTCTCGTATAAAATAGGAGAGGCATCCATGTCGTTTTTCGGAAACCGCCGACAGGTAGAACAACCCCCGGTTCCACAGCCAGCGGATGAGAAGGTTCAACCACCGAAACCATCAGTTCCCCAATCGCCAGTGGGTTTTGAAACGGTACTGGGGACGAATAGCATAATCGAGGGTGTGTTTCGCAGTAATGCCAATGTCCGGTTGGATGGCACATTTACCGGAACGCTGGAAATTACAGGGAATGTACTGGTTGGTGAAACAGCCAAGATTAATGCCGACATCAATGCCAAAAACCTTTCCATCGCCGGGGCAGTGCGGGGCAATGTGAGTGGTAAAAAGGTGCAGCTACTCCGCACAGGCCGCATCTGGGGGGACATTCGCGCAACGGCGCTCACCACTGAAGAAGGTGCGTTTATTGACGGTAAAATCACGATGGTCAGTCACGAGGCACAGATGCCATCCGCTGAAGCCCTTGTAGAGGAAACTGACTTTACCGAGACAAATCTTGCCTCCCTTTTGACCACTGAGGCTGACGACACACATACCGAAGAATCATTGGATGACGCAATTACCGACACTCCTTCGCCAGAAATTGAAGATGTAGTCGTTGAGACGGAGGCAGAAGCAGGTGACATAGATGCCGGGGATGGATTGTCCGAAGATGGCGATGCCGACAAAACGAACTAGGCACGTTCTGGCTCAGGTCAAACGACAGTTCGCAGTGGGGAAATGTTCATGCGCAGGTTATTGATAATCCTGTTCTTGATAAGTGGCTTGATTGCTCTGGCGCTGTCTATTTTTGATCCGGCTTCTCCCGTGACCCCGATCATACAAGTTGTCGCCTTAATAATTCTAGCCCTCATACTCTTGGATCGCATCACCGGAGTTTTTCGACCTCGGCGTGGCACAAAAATCCCGCCTTCACAGATTGCCGAGATGGAACGTCTGTATTTTCGTAGTATGCGCGAATTACTCAATGAACACGCTAATCTTGCGCAGGCCATTAATGATTTGCAGCGTATTCTATCTATAGACCCCCATTACAAAAACTGTCGCCACTATCTGGATCGTGCCTTATTGTTACAATCTCAAGGGAGTAATGGGACAGGACCCAAACCTCGTGCGCTTTCCCGAACCAGTGCCGAGTTTATGCAGCTTCAGGAGCAGTTAATTGACCCCGATCCCACTATTCGCAAATCGGTGGTAATGGAACTCATCCAATATGGCTCTGATGCGGTTGACCCTCTCACAGCCTTGCTCATGGATGAGGATGCAGATGTCCGGGTTCATGCGGCAACGGCTCTCGGTTGGGTGGGTGGGCAGGATGCTGTCTTGCCGCTGATGGTCGCCTTACAGGATTTGAATCCCTATGTTCGGCGTTATGCTGCCCGTGCCATGTGCTGGGTCATAGACGAGTTTGCGATTGAGGGCTTAATTAATGCGTTGCAGGACGATGATAATTATGTCCGGCGTTATGCTGCCCGCGCCCTGGGATGGAGTCAGGACAATCGTGCCATCCGTCCACTGATTGATCTGCTCATCATAGAAGAAAATAATGATGTGCGAGAGTACATCTTAACTGCGCTGGAAGACCTGGGTGAACGGAATATACAGGTTGAACGAACTCCAGAATTGGTTGAATAGCGGCGGATGGTGTGATGCAAATCATCTTTGATGTTGTGGATTTATTGCAACTGCATGAAATATGGAGTCTCCGTCCGGTAGTTACCGCCTTTACTCGTCTGGAAAATCGTCAAACGACCCTGCCAGGTTGTGTTGAATTTAATGTCGATGAACTGCTGCCACGACTGGTTCGCCTGAAGCATTCTCCCCTTTGGCGGTTGAACAACAAGGCTAATCCAACCAAAGACCCAGGTCGTCTATCTATCCGCGACTTGTCGGACGACCATCTTAGGGAATTGTACCCAGAGTCTCCTTCCGCTGTAGAAGTGCGTCAATCCTGGTTTCGTTCCGCCTATAGTCGTTTTGTGGTGGCGCATTATCATGGTGACGCCGACGAGACACGGCGCATGTTCACAGCGTTAGCACATGTTCGGCATATTGAGCCGGAACAATGTCTCGACGCCGATCAATTCCCCTTACACGGATCGCCGGAGTGGATTCCAGCCGACATTACTGATGAAATCCGTTCCCTGGACGAACGATACGACCCGGCAGAAATTGGGCTGCCTGCCGCTTATGTAATTGCCGAGTTGTTTTGGATGCTGTTGGTCAAGGCCAGTCCCTCGGAAATCGACGAGTCCGCCCACTTGAATTGCCCTCCCAATGACTCTACGTGTGCCGAAAATTACCGGGTCGCTCTCAACACTCTGTCAGAGGTGGCCTATGCCTGGAATCGCTCGCCATCAGTCGTGGGATTGTGTTATCAGGTTGCCGAAATACCAGAAGAAACACCCTAGCATCAGGTACAACCTAAATATCTGGAGTAATCTCGAACGATGATCAAAGTGTTGTTTGTTTGTACGGGGAATATTTGTCGCTCACCGATGGCCGAGGCGGTCATGCAGTATCGGGTCGAGCAGGCCGGACTGAGCCATCAAATCCAGGTAGACTCGGCAGGGATCAGCAGCGAAGAACTTGGCAATACCACCCATCCCGGAACGGTGCGAATGCTGGAGAAGCACCATATTCCCCACAATCGCCGCCGTTATGCCCGTCAGATTTCCACTTCAGATGTTCAACAATTTGATTATCTGCTGGCGATGGATAAAGGACATCTTAACCATATTCGCCGCCTTGCCGAGGGTAGTGACGCAAAGACCGAATTATTCCTGAGCGATGCGCAACGCGCCGGTACTGTGACAGTCGATGAAGTGCCCGACCCCTGGTATACCGGCGACTTCGACAAAACCTATGATTTGATTAGCAGGGGGTGTGACGCTTTCCTCGACGATTTGCGCGCCGAGTATCACTTATAATGGTGCGGGCTGTTTGGTTGACCGATATTCACCTCAACTTCCTCAGTCCGGTGGGCATGGAGAAATTCCTGTCCCAGGTGCGCGGTTGTGGCCCGGATTGTATTTTTATCTCCGGCGATATAGGTGAAGCCCCGCGCTTAACCTGGTATCTGCGCCGCCTGGAAAATGCCTGGGGGTGTCCGATTTATTTTGTCCTCGGCAATCATGATTATTACATGGGTTCATTTGATGAGGTAACGACTGCCATAACGCGACTTTGTCAGGAATCATCCCATTTGAAATGGCTCACCGGGGCAGGCATGGTGGAGCTGAATCCCGATACTGCGCTTGTCGGCCATGATTCCTGGGCAGATGGTCGCTGCGGCGATTATGAACATTCCGATGTCCTGCTCAACGATTATGTCCTGATTCGTGAACTGAGTAATCTGGACAAACAGACCCGGCTGGAAAAATTGAATGTGATGGGTGATTCGGCGGCTCTATATGTTCGCCAATGGCTGCCGCAGGCGTTGCAACATTATCCACATGTCTACTTTCTGACACATGTCCCGCCATTCCCTGAGGCTTGCTGGCACGAAGGTCAACTTTCCGATGACGATTTCCTGCCGCATTTCGCCTGTAAAGCAGTGGGAGATGCCCTGCTGGACATCATGGCGGACTTCCCGAATCAACAGTTGACCGTCTTGTGCGGGCATACACATGGTTCTGCCTGTATCCAGGTTCGAGACAATCTGCTGGTGATGGCCGGAGAAGCCGAGTACGGCGTTCCTAAAATTCAGTCGGTGCTGGAGATTGAATAATTTGCTTAGGGTCGTGCCCGTCGTGTCGGGCTGGCTTTTTTGCTTGCTGCCGTAGGCGGTGTTGCTCTGGCTTTGAGAGTGCGTTGGACTTCCGACAGCAGTACCCGGCTGTTATTGTAATCCCCTGTCAGCGGGATGTTGAGCAACACCCCCGCAGCAATAGCGATCAGCGCCGGTAGGAGTGCCTGAGCAGCGATCAATAGCGCCCCGACCAGCACCAGTGCGCCGAAGATGACCACCCGTTCGCGCGGGTTAACCCCGTCGGAAACATAACCTTTGACGATGGTCACACCACTTTCGCGCTCGGCTTTCGCTTGTAGCCGGGTCGTTCGAGTGAACCATCGAGTCACGGGTGACGAGACTTCCAGCGAGAAACTCCCGCTTTTCTCCGTCCACCCCCCCAGGCGACTGCTGCTCCGTAGTCGTTCATTGATGGCTGAATTACATTGTGAAACAGTTTTCTCGGTGTAGTACGTGAAGCGCAATAGTAAATCCACCTCCTTCCATATAAGCGCCCCATTCAAAACGAAACCTAACGCATATTCACGAGCATGAAACTCGCCGATTGCGAGTCGCTAAATCATCGGTATCGTGACTCCGCCATCCACGACATAGACTTGCCCGGTGGCGAAGTTGGACGCAGGTGCGGCCAGATACAGAGCAATACCGGCAATGTCCTCTGGTTCGCCGATGCGTCCAGCGGGGGTACGCCGTAGCATTTCCTCCATAATAACGTCATTATCCCATATCGCGCGGGCGAATTTTGTCTTCACCAACCCTGGTGCAATGGCGTTCACCTGAATATTATCGCTTGCCAGTTCCATCGCCAGGGTTTGTGTCAGGTTGATAACACCCGCTTTGGTGATACTGTAAATCCCTTGCATTCGTCCGGGCCGCAAACCGTTTACTGATGCGACATTGATGATCTTACCGCCGCCGTTTTGTCTCATCGTGGGTACAACTGCCTGCGTCAGCCATACATTCCCCATCAGGTTGACTTCGATAGTTTTCTGCCACATGCTGTCTTCTGCTTCCAGCAGTGTGCCAAAGTGCGGATTGGTGGCCGCGTTGTTGACCAGTATATCAATTCGGCCATACTGTTCCAGCACCGCATTCGCCAGGGCTTGCAGCGCGGTCTTATCGCCGTTATGAGCAGCTATCGCTATCGCCTCGCCACCATTTGCACGGATGCCTGCCGCCACCGGATCAAGTCCCTCCTGTTTCCGGCTGCTTAATGCGACCATTGCACCTGCCTCAACATAAGCTTCTGCAATCGCCTGACCGATCCCCCGCGATGCACCCGTGATGATAGCAACCTTACCGCTCAAATCAAATAATCTTGACATGAAATCTAAACCCCATAAGCCTTACGTTTTATTAGTAGTAAAATGGTGATTAGAAAATGGCTTGATTTCGCTTAATTATCGCGCTGCAAAATCACAAAACCCCAAACCAGGTCTGCCCCTGTTCCTCCCCCAGAGGAGATAATCACCCACCCCTCATTTACCAGTCGCGTAAGTTCGTTTTCGGCGTCTTCACGTCCCTCACGGTCGTTAATAAACGACACAATTTTGACTTCTTTCATGACGCGATCCTCCTGGAAAATGAAGTTGTGTTTCTCTATTGTCCCCGGTTGGGCTAAAACTAGCAACTCTGATACAGTGGAAGTATGCGCTTTAGGGTTTGAAGGTTATATCCAATGATTTACGACATTACCCGAACAGTGTCCACATCTACAAAAGTATGGCCGGGAGATTCGCCTTATCAGGTTCAACCAGTCATGCGGCGGGTCGATGGTGCGTCCGTCAATCTGACGACCCTGACACTCAGCCCGCATACCGGAACGCATGCTGATGCTTATTTCCATTATGAAGATAAAGGTGCTCACCCCGCAGGTATGCCCCTGGAGTTTTATATTGGGCACGCCAAAGTTGTGACCGTGACCCGTCGTGACGGTGGCTTGTTGCCCGATGATTTCGCCCATGTCGATCTCGTTGGCGCGGAACGTCTCTTGATTTACAGTTGGGTCAGTGACCTCGATGACCAATGGCCGCCGGAGTTTCCCTACCTCAGTTTGCCATTGATTGAGTGGCTTGCGTCACTGAACATTTGCCTTATCGGTCTGGATTCCCCCTCGGTGGATGCCTTTGATAGTACAGAATTAATGTGTCACCATGCACTCAACAGGTATAGAATGGTAAATATAGAGACGCTGTTTCTGCGCGGTGTGCCCGATGGCGATTACGAACTGATTGCACTGCCGCTTAAACTCGACCTTGCCTGTGGATCGCCCGTTCGGGCGATTCTGCGGACGTTACCATAGGAGACTGGTTTTATGCAGTGGCTATTATTTATCGGATTTGCACTTGTTTTGGCCGGTATTTATTTATCCATTCGTCGCCAATGGCTGCCGCCGGGGATCACCGCCGGGATAGGGGTAGTACTCAGTATGCTGTTGATGACCCTGTTCTCGTTAGCACAGAATAACATCCTGGTTCAGGCTGTCATCGTGGGTATTTTACTGGGTGGGCTGTTCAGCGGTGCGACGTTGGCCGTCGCCTGGTACTTCCATAGTAACGAGATGCGTGCCCACTATGCGGATGGGGGCGGGCAGGAAGAAATCATCGAAGGTGAGTATTAAACAAAACGGGGACACTTATAAAAGCGTCCCCGTCATAGCCTGTCTATCGCCTTGTGCGCTAGCTCTCGATGACCTTATCGTCGATAAGTTGCTGCTGCACTTTTTGACCGCGTGGGTCGAATGCGAAGTGCTGGCCGTGTAGCTGGAACTCCATATCCTGCATCGCCCGTCCGGCGCGATTTTTCTCCACTGTGAACACCACCCAGTCGCGGAATTGCTTGGCCGTATACGGGTTAAACGCCACATGATCCTTTGACAGGATGTGATACTTGTTGTTCATAATGATGGCGATGTCCGACTCGTAATCCAGGGCGCTGCTCCCCCGTAGATGGAACAGATGGATACGTTTGCTTTTTAGCCCTTCACGATCCGCCGCCACAATCGACCACACTGGTACATCCAGCGACAGAGCAATATCCTTCAGCCCCTCGACAATAATCGTCACCTTGTCGTTTTCGTCGCGCGGGCGTTCTGGATACACTGCGATCTTTTGCAGATAATCCACAAAAACAGTGACATTACCGCCAGTTGCGTCACATAGCCGCGCGGTCATCTCTTTAATCGCCTTGAGCGTCGTCACAGCAGGGCTGGCTTTGACCATAATCATACGATCAGCGTATCGTGCCATCCGTCCCAACGCTGGGGAAGTTTTCGGGTTATCACGCAGGATAGCCTGGAGTGACCCTGCGTTATTGCTTTCCTTGCCCATGAAGCCTTTCGCGCGTTCTGCCACGATGATCTGGTACAGGTCGCGCAGTTTGATACCCCGGCTCAGGTCGATTTCTGGGGGGTTCACACTTTCCAGGCACAACAGGCGGTGCATCAGATGGGTTTCAGTATGTTCGTAGGACAGGTAGAAAGCGTATTGGTCGGGGCGCATGGCAATATTGCGTGCAATTTGCAGCGTTGCAATCGTCTTGCCGATACCCTGAGCACCACCCAGCAATGTGAGTTCGGTTTTGCGCAGTCCGCCACCGATGAAACCGTCCAGTGGGTCGAATCCGGTAGACATGGGTACATAATCGACCAGATCACCCTGTACGACGCGATCATTCGCTTCGTTCATAACCTGTGTCAAGGTTCGTGGGAGGTGACTTCCACCGCGCGCATTATTACTGCTGCGTTGGGATGCTTGTCTGGGAGCGGGCGCTGCCGGTTGCCGGACAGGCGGTGTATTCGTATTATCTTCAAAAGATGGTGAATCCGGATCGGGTGGAAGATCACCCGTAAAACGTCTGGTTGCCATAAATACCTTCGCATCTATACTGAAGTATATTCATCATACAGCAAGAGGGCTTATCAGCGCAATGAAGGTCACTCTTTTTTATTATATTTTTCAGAAATTTTAGGAACACTAACCGTAAAATTACCATTTCTTAATGCTTCGTTGGGTTTTGGATATTTCTTACGCATCTGCATATTTAGAATTTATTCACAAACACCCTAAAATTGTGCTAAAATAAAAACGTTTAGATATTTGTGGGGTAAACGCCTGATCCACACCCCACTGACGGACAATTAACTACAATTGGTGCAACGAGTACTCAAGAGGGTAACAAGTTGATACAGGAACTCATGAATTGGGCTGACCAGCGCGGCTATCTCACCTTTGACGATGTTCTGGAGGTACTAGATGAGGATGGTGACGATCTGAATGCCATTGAGACGGTACTCTATGAATTAGATGAATTGGGGATTGAGATCCGTCAGGAAAGTGAACCGCCGTCCCGCCTGGGATTAGGCGATGAGGCTGATTTTGAATTCGAGCCTGAAGAATTGCCCCAGGACCCCGGCGTTGGTGATATAAGCGCCGTTTCCGCAGATGACCCCGTTGGTTTGTACTTCCGTCAGATGGCGCAGGAACCTCTCCTGACTGCTCAGGAAGAAATCGAACTCGCCAAACGTATTGAAGTGGGTAAGGAAGCTCGTCGCTGCCTGTATCGAACAGGGGCCAGCGAACTCTATGGCCCAGCCTGGGTTGCCCACATGGAGCGCCTTATCCTCGATGGGCAGAATGCGCGTGAACATTTAGGTCGTGCCAATACCCGTCTCGTCGTCAGCATCGCCAAACGCTATATGGGACAGGGTCTTCCGTTCCCCGATCTGATTCAGGAAGGCAATGTGGGTCTCATGCGGGCTGTCGATAAATATGATTATAAACGTGGTAATCGCTTCAGCACCTACGCAACCTGGTGGATTTGTCAGGCGATTACCCGCGCACTTGCTCAGAAAACGCGGACCATTCGCATTCCGCTGCACATGACGGAACGCATTCGACAGATGTACCGCACTGCGCAAAACCTGGAACAGTCACTTGGCCGCCGCCCATCACCCGAAGAGATCGCTGAACAGATGGATTTACCCGCCGAGAGTGTGCGCGGTATGATGGACGCCAGCCAGCACGCCATTGCCCTCGAACGCCCGGTCGGGGATGATGGTGATAGTGAATTTGGCGATTTTATTGAAGATCAGGAATCCCCCAGCCCTGTAGAGTCCGCCACCCAACATCTTCTTCAGGAAACTATCGAAGAAGTGTTAAGCGAACTCACGCCGCGTCAGAGTCACATTTTGCGCCTGCGTTTTGGCCTGGGGGGTGGCGAACCGCACACATTGGAGGAGATTGCCAATAAATTCGGCCTCAGTCGTGAGCGTATTCGTCAATTGGAAAAGGAAGCCCTTCGCAGTCTGCGCCATCCTCGTTTGGCACATAATCTGCGTGATTACCTCGGCTAGGTGTTACTTTCTCTACAATTCCATACCCATATTGATAAATCGGGCAGAAATGCCCGGTTTTTCATTTCACACTGGGTCCGGATTTTTTGAAAAATTTACATGCCAACTTGCCTATGTTTGCACCCCATATTTGCTTGTCAAAAAGATGAGTATGATGGAAGGATACAAACATTCGCTTGACTCTGGATGAATGGTCACAAAATACACGATGACATCAATGTTGGCATCATCTCATTTATTGGACAGACAACCTGTTCGGAACGCCTTGATAGTGGGTTTTATAACACTCATAATCACTGGTTTGTTAACTTTTGTTGCCCTGCGTAGTGCCAATAACCAACCCTTGAGTTTTGCAAAGATCGGCACACAATTTGCACTGCGGGATCACGCAGGTACACGGGGGTATGACGGCCAATTCGCTTATTATATTGCCCGCGATGGCGCAAATGCCGTCCCTTATATTGATGGGCCAAGTCTTCGCTACCAGCGGATACTATATCCCTTGCTGGCACGTTTGTTGGCGTTGGCTAATCCCGATATTGTCCCCTGGACATTAATTATCGTGAATATCCTTGCCCATAGTGTTGGTGCAGCGTTACTGGCATACCTTCTGACAAGTTTGGGGGCATCTCCCTGGGGAGCCTTGATTTATAGTCTCTGGTTGGGCGAAATTTTCGCTTTTCGGCTCGACTTGAATGAACCCTTATGTATGGCATTCGGACTTGGCGCGATTGTGCTCTACTACCATAAGCGATTCATGGGGGTAATTGTCCTGCTGGTTCTTGCTGTCATGACGAAGGAGTTTGGCATCATTATTGCGGCTGGTTTGGCGCTCCATCTTTGGTTTTCAGGAAAACGAAAATGGGCAGTGCTGTTCATGGTGGCTCCAATCCTGACCTTTTTAGTTTGGTGGGGCATTATGCGTCTGTGGTTTGGTACATTTCCCACGATTTATCCTGCGGCCAGAATCCATTGGATTCCATTACAGGGTATGTTTTCAGAGGATAATCCGTTGGAATTGCTTTTTCTGGTAATCTGGTTGGGTATTCCAACGGTAATTGTCTGCATTTTAGCCCTACGGACAATCTGGCGAAAACATGCCCTGACAATGGGTGCAGCCCTTGCACTTGCTGGAGTAGGATGGGTATTCATCATGCCAGATGTAAGTTGGCAAGACCCTGTTGCGGCGTACCGGGTTGCACTTCCGCTGATCGTGACAACAATTCTATTTGTTGGTCAGCATTATCCACGCAGGTTGTCATGGTTGGCTGCGCTGTGGTTGCCATCACTGTTGGTAGCCCTGATGACACCAACTTTATGGTTCGTTGGTGGTTGATATATACGATCAACAACAGTTCGTCGCTTCGGGTGCGGTTAATACTCGAATACCTCATAATAGACGGCCTCTATGTCACGCGATATCAGCTCCCAAAGCTGTATACACGGCTCAGATAATGGTGTTCGTGAGCATAGGCCGTAAGTTCCTCCCGGAAGTCGGGATGCGCAATGTTGATAAGTGCCTGCGCTCGCTCGGAAATCGAGCGTCCGAAGAGGTCTGCCACGCCATACTCGGTTGCGACATAGCGCACATCGTTGCGGGTCGTTGTAATACCTGAACCCGGTTTGAGTATGGGTGCAATCCGGCTAATAGTGCCATTCTTTGCGGTACTGGGTAGGGCGATGAACGATTTGCCCTCTTTGCTGCGCGACGCCCCGCGAACGAAATCCAATTGTCCCCCCACGCCGGAATAAAATTGAGTTCCGATGCTGTCCGCGCATATCTGTCCGGTCAGATCAACCTCAAGCGCGGAATTAACCGACACCATCCGGTCATTTTGGGCGATGATGAACGGATCGTTTACGTATTCTGTTGGGCGCATCTCGAACACCGGATTATCGTTGATGAACTGGTACAGCTTTTGGGTTCCCAGGGCAAATCCTGCTACAACTTTGCCCGGATGCAGCGATTTGGCAGCGCACGTAATCACCCCCGCTTAAATCATCTCCATTACACCATCCGAGAACAATTCAGTGTGAACGCCCAGATTTTTATGATGAGTTAGATGGCGCAGTACCGCATCAGGGATACCACCAATCCCCATTTGCAGCGTGGCTGCGTCTGGGACGTACTCAGCGATATGGCGGGCAATCTCGGCTTGTATCGGTGACGGTGGTTCTGGGGTAAGTTCAGGCAGCTTATAATCTACTTCCACGAAGTAATCAATCTGGTTAACGTGTATGAAGCTGTCCCCCAGGGTGCGTGGCATATTCGGGTTCACTTCGGCGATGACCATTCCGGCGCTCTCTGCCGCGCTTTTACTCACGCCTACTTCTACCCCATACGAACAGTATCCGTGTTCATCAGGTGGGCTAACATGAATGACAGCTACATCCAGCACCAACCGTCCTGAACGGAAAAGAGATGGTATCTCGGACAGGAACACCGGCGTAAAGTCCGCTAGTCCCTGGTTCACAGCGTTGCGGATTTTGCCGCTAATGAACAGACTGTTGATACGGATATGTTCATAAATCTCTGGCGTAATATAATTCCCTGCCCCCAGGTCGAGTACCTGCACAATTTCCACCGCCTGAAGTTCCTGATACCGTGCGCACAGAGCTTCCAGAAAACGCTGTGGAGTGGAGCAATTACCCGTGAGAAATACCCGTTGCCCAGATCGTATTTGGGCTGCTGCTGTTTCCGCGCTAACTCTACGTGACTGCCAATTCATGGAGCAAAACCTACATCTAAACCCGGTCAGTTTCAAACACAGTGTAGCATGATCCTGTCTGGGTAGTAGTGACGATTATCCTTTGAGGAGCCGATGATTGATACTGCGTCTAGTCAACTGCCACTATCTATAATTAATACAGATGATGACCAAAATGAAAGGATCATGACATGTTGAAACATGTATTGGTTCCACTCGATGGATCACAACTGGCGGAAGAAGCATTGAAATATGCCACCAACGTGGTAGACCCTCGTGGCAAGATTACGCTTGTGGCTGCGGTAGATCTCCCCGAAGCAGCAGTCTATGGTTATTATCCAGCGTTGAGTGTGACTGATGTCAGTAAGACAATTGACGATATGATTCCTGTTGCCAAACACTATCTTGATGGGGTAGCAGGTGGCCTGACGGCCAAAGGCTTTACGGTAGACATCATGGCAGATATGGGTGACCCGGCAGAATTAATTACCTCGACAGCAGTTGCCAGACAGGTCGATGCCATTATCATGTCTACGCATGGTCGTTCCGGTTTGGGACGCTGGCTGTTCGGAAGTGTGACCAACAAGGTCTTGAATGCGAAACCCTGCCCGGTATTTGTGATTCCCAGCAACTTCAAAGCGTCTGAAAAAGCTAGGAGTGCCTGAATACGTATCGCCCCATAAACCTGTTTGCAGGCATGGGGTTGCCTTGTCGAAACGCCACCGAACTGATTGTTGGACAGGTTTTAAGGCAATAAAGAAGTCGATCTGAAAGATGATGAAGGTGCGTAGAAGTGACTCATGAGTCACTTCTACGCTTGAAGACGCGGTTTACGCTTATTCTTCATCAGTGGGCGGCACAAGTTCTCGAATATTGTTTTTGACGGCGTATGCTGCGGCCTCGGCTCGGTTGGCCGCGCCGATTTTTGCCAGTACGCTGCTCACGTAATTACGAACAGTTCCCTCACCCAGGAATAACTTAATAGCGATCTGTCGGTTGGTAAGTCCCTGGGCGACCAATGCCAGTACCGCCAATTCCTGTGAGGTAAGTCCGGAGAATGCGGCGGCATGCTGCGCTTCATTTGCTTTCCGCATCTCTGCGAATACGGCGGCGGTCATTCCTGGGTCGAGCATTCCTTCGCCTCGGCTAACCCGGTCAACAGCCAGCACGAGATCGTTATCACCGATGCGTTTAAGTACATACCCCGACGCCCCGGCTTGAATAGCCGCGAAGAGTAACTCATCTTCGGCATAAGACGTGAGCATAATGACGCGGCAGCCGTCAACAGTCTCGACAATCTGGCGGCACGCTTCAATACCGGATACTCCCGGCATCCGAACATCTAGCACTGCGACATCAGGGCGGAATTCTTGGGCTTTGGCAATGGCCTCTTCACCCGTGCTTGCCTCAGCTACGACTCGAAACCGTCCCTGACGTTCAAGTAGCGCCCGGAGTCCGGCCCGCACAACGGAATGATCGTCCGCAATCAGAATTTGTACAGGATTCGACATCGCTAGGTTCACTCACTTAGGATAGAATAGGCGGAACCTAAAGTATACCCTATTTTGTGGTGACCATGAATAGTGACGAACATCCCCCTTCAAACAGTACAGCCATCATCCTTGCCCAGCTAAAAGACATCGCTACTGCTGTCATGTATGCGGCGGAAGGTGGGTCTTTGGAACAGGTCTTGGAACGCATCGCCCATGTATCACAGGACCTGGTGAACGTACGTTACGCTGCCCTCGGTGTTCCCGATGGTAAAGGGGGTCTCCGCTACTTCAAAGTAGCCGGTATGACACCCGAATCGATTGCCAGATTGGATCATCTTCCAGTGGGGCATGGCCTGTTAGGCGCGATTATGGAAGAACGAAGCACCATACGGTTGGAAAATATGACTGAGGACGAGCGTTCAGCCGGTTTCTGCCATGCCCATCCGGTCATGACCAGTCTGCTGGGGGTTCCTATCCAGGTCGGTCAGCGGCTTTACGGGACGTTATATCTGTGTGATCGCATTGATGGCGAACCCTTTAGCGAACTGGATCAATGGCTGGTAGAAACATTGGCGGGTTATGCAGCCCTGGCGATTGCCGGGTCACAGCTTGCCGAGCAGGAAAGTAGGCTCACTCTGCTTGAGGAACGTGAGCGGATTGGTATGGAACTGCATGATGGCATCATTCAATCCTTGTACGCTATCGGAATGCATCTTGATTTGATGCGGATGTCTGACGAAGCCAGCGAAGAACCAGATGAACCAATGGTAGAGGTCTTGAATAGCCTGAACGGTGTGATTGAAGATATTCGCCGCTATATCATGAATTTGCCGCGTGGCGGCGACCATAAGAAGACCATTGCCGACTGGTTGCAGGAAGTTATAGATCGCCTTCGCCCGCCAGAGACCTTGCAGATTGAACTGAATGCCCCAGACAGCCTTCCGTTATTTACACCCGGCACTTTTGCGGCAATAGGTATGATGGCGAATGAAGCCATCAGCAATGCTATGCGGCACGCACAAGCCACTCACATTTCAGTGATTGCCCACCAGCATGACAATTTGTTTCAGGTCACGATTGCTGATGATGGTGAGGGTTTTGACCCGGAGGGATTGTCAAATCACGAAGGATTGGGTTTGCGGAATATCAAACAGCGTGCCGCCATGTATAACGGGCGTATCCACATAGAGTCCGAACCAGGCAAGGGCACACGTTTAACCATTATTGTGCCGGTGCAAATCCGCTCATTGTAAGGGTTTTCCACAAGTTTCCGTGCCACATCCATATCACAACCGTCATACCATTTGGGTTATGTTTAACAGTATCACCGCGCCGAATTAGGGCTTTATAGTAAAGGAAATGGCGCAAGGAGGTGAACTGTGTTCGAGAATGTACCAGTTAAAGAGTGGATGACAACTCCGGTCATCAGTGTGCCGCCAGCCATGTCCTTGAGCAGCGCACATCAGTTGTTGAAAGAACATGGCATCCGTCGGTTGCCTGTGGTGGAAAATGATCGTTTGGTCGGTATTGTCACTATTGGAGATATTCGTGAAGCCAGCCCATCAGATGCGACGACCTTGAGCATCTGGGAATTGAACTATCTTTGGGCACAGCTTACGGTAGAACGGGTTATGACCCGAAAGGTGCTCATCATCAAACAGGATGCTCCTATCCTGGACGCTGCCCAGACGATGCTGGAACAAAAGGTGAGCGGCCTGCCCGTAGTAGACAACGATGGCATGGTCGTTGGCATGATTACCGAATCCGATATCTTCCGCATGTTAATCAAAGCCCGGAGTGCAGTGAGCGCATGAATGTCTCCGACATAATGACGAAAAAGCCGGTTACTGTCCGGCTTGATACAACCCTTCGAGAAGCGCTGGAGATGATGCAGCAAAACAATTGTCATCATCTCCCGGTACTCGGCACAAACGGTCACTTGATTGGCATCTTAAGTGACCGTGATTGCCGGACGGCGCTCAATTCCCCGCATACATTGCGTGAACGGTGGCAGGACGAAGATTTGGCTGACCGCCTGCCAGTTCGCGCCATGATGACCCCTGCGCCCATCGTGATTGCCCCCGAAGCCCGTGCAGACGAGGCAGCCCGTATGATGCTCAAGAATCAGATCAGTTGTTTGCCCGTGATGCGCGACGAGACGCTGGTCGGTATCATCACGCGCTCGGACTTTTTGTTAGCTTTTATGAACATCATGCAGCGAGAACGAATCACGCCAAATCGTTAACATTCCTCAACCACGTTCTCGTTCCTCCCGTTTGTGAATCTCTTTAGGATCACCAGCTAATCGCCTGTCTCGCGCCGTAATCCGCACTGATACTTGAATCCAACATCATAACCATCAAGTGTGAGATTTGGCTGTAAATCAAGACATATTTGAATCTGACCGCCAATGTCACATATAATGCGGTTGCAACCTGGACGATTGCAGTGCGTAATGATGAGGGGGCGGAGCAAACCAATCCGCCCCTTGTTACGCCTACACTTTGAGCGCTCATACCAGAGCTTGGACAGGAGTTAATCCCATATATGGCACAGTCAAACGTCGTCATCCACACTCGCGGCCTTGCTAAAGAACTCCCACTTGGCAAATATATCGTTCATGCGCTGCGCGGTGTGGATATGGACATCTACGCTGGCGAAATGGTGGGTATTGTTGGCCCCTCCGGGAGTGGTAAAAGTACCTTGTTAGGGCTGATTGGTGGATTGGATACCCCCACACATGGAACAATCGAAATTGACGGAGTAGATATTACCCGCATGAACGAAGACCAACTCACAGAGGTTCGTAACGAAAAAATCGGCTTCATCTTCCAATTCTTCAACCTCATCCCCACCTTGACCGCTCTGGAAAATGTCGCACTCCCCATCCAGTTTGCGCAGAAGCCTAAATTCAACCCGGAGAAGCGCGCCAAAGAACTGCTGACATCGCTGGGAATGGGAGATCGGTTGCGCCACCGTCCGTCCGAATTGTCAGGTGGTCAGCAGCAGCGGGTGGCGATTGCCCGTGCCCTGGCGAATGATCCACCCCTTTTGCTGGCCGATGAACCAACCGGCAATCTGGATACTGAGTCGGGCACGATGGTGATGGAAATCCTGGAGCAAATTCGGGCGGAATCCGGTACGACAGTGGTGATTGTCACCCATGATCCGAATTTGGCAGGCCATGCAGATCGTGTGATTACCCTGGTCGATGGGTTGGTTGCCGATGGAGCCAGAGAACTTCAGCCCTAGATTGATCGCCTCAATCTGCCGAATCTCTGCTAGAATAAACGCACGCGACGGTATCAGGAAATATCCATGCAGGCCGATTTTGCCCTTGAATATGATGTGCTGACAGTCGAGCAGTCCCAAAAGCTGTATCTGATGGCACGCTTGGCTTCTGGCCCTGCTCCGGACAATCAGCGTCGTCGTCCCCTGAACCTCAGTCTGGTGATAGATCGTAGCGGTTCGATGGGCGGAGACAAAATTGCTTACACTCGTCAGGCAGCCCAATTTTTGGTGCAAAACCTCGGCGCGCGTGATTTTTTGTCGATTGTTCTCTATAACGAGGCTGTAGAAACACTCCTACAGCCCGAATCAGTCACCCACAAAGATGCTATTAATCAGCGGATTGCCACCATTAAAGCTGGGGGAATGACCAATCTCAGCGGTGGTTGGCTTCAGGGCTGTAACCTGGTTGCCACCAATTGGCGCAGCGATTATCTTAATCGTGTCATCCTGATGAGTGACGGTTTGGCAAATCGGGGCATAACCTCCCCGCTCAAATTAGTCAGTATGGCGCAGCAGAAACATGACGACGGTATCAGTACCACCACTATGGGGCTTGGTGCGGACTTCAACGAAGATTTGCTCATGGCGATTGCCGATGCGGGCGGGGGCGCATTTTACTTCATCGAAAGCCCGGAAGTCGCCCCTCTGATCTTTGAGGAAGAACTTCGCGGATTATTGAGTTTGGTTGGTCAGAATTTGGTTGTGAGTATCGAGCCGACACCTGACGTAACCCACGTTTCCCAACTGAATGCCTATAATATGCACACCGATGGCACCAGTGTATCCTTCGATCTCGGTGATGTGTTTGGTGATGAGGTCAAAACGCTGGTTCTGGAACTGGTGATTCCTGCCCTTAAATCGGCTGGCCAACATCAAATTGCCACCCTGCGCTTCGAGTATGATGAAATCCGCGAAAACGGAACAGAGCATCGGATTTTAGAACAACCCGTGTACGTAAATGTGGATGTTCCATCCGAGTTGCCCGCGCCGCCCAATCCCGAAGTGAGACGCTCAGTATTACTGTTACAGGCCGCCCAGGCGAGGCGAGAAGCGGTTGCGGCTGCCGATAAGGGAGAATTCGGTCATGCCTCTCAGGTGTTGCGTCGGGCTGCCGAGAACATCGACCAGTCTGAGGTCGTGAACGAGGAATTGGCTGAAGAAAAATCTGCGCTCCTGAAACAGGCATCGGAGATGGAGCGGGGACACGAATATTATACCAATTACAGTCGCAAAGTGATGGCGACTCTAAGCTATGTACACCATGACAGATCGCCACGAGAGTACCCAGTTTCTTCGTGCGCGCGAAGTCGAACGGGCAATGGATCATCTGCCGTCAATTGAGCGTAAGGAAGGTGTCACGCCGACCCAAATTACCTGGCGCGACCAGAATATGCCTTTGGAGCGCGACCTGATTCGCATCGGGCGCGCTGCTCAGAATGAAATTGTATTGGCGGCCAAAAATGTGTCACGCTTTCATTGCCAGATTAAACGTGAGGGTGATTTGCTGCTGATTGAAGACCTCGGCAGCACCAATGGCACATTTCTGAATGACCAGCCGTTGACTGGATCGCAGGTTTTATCGGTGGGCGATGTAGTACGGATTGGTCATGAGCATGTGGTTTTCCACGATGGTCAGGTTTAAATCGAAATTTGAGCGGGTGAATAAGGCTTGCCTTGTCCGGTGAGGGAACTAAGGGTAGGGGAAAATGGCAGTTTACGAAACGTATCCGGTGGAAGTAGCCGGGGTGAAGCGTGATTTACGTCTGTTTGAAATCAAGCCGGGTGTGCGTATCGCAATCCTGAATATTCTTGGCGATACCGAATTGGTAGAAGCGGTCAGCGGGGATTTGGCGACCAAGTTGTCCGAGTTTAACCCCGAAGTATTGGTAACGGCAGAGGCCAAGAGTATTCCCCTCGCTCATGCAATCTCCGTTCACATGGATCGCTTGCCCTATGTGGTTCTGCGGAAGTCCTACAAGCCGTATATGGGCAATGCCTTGCAATCCGAAACACTCAGCATAACCACCGGCGCGCCACAAACCCTCTTCCTCGATGAAAAAGATCGTGAATTTGTGACCGGGAAACGGGTCGTGCTGGTTGATGATGTCATTTCGACGGGCAGTACACTTCAGGGGATGCGCCTGATTATGAGCAAAGCGGGCGCAAATATAGTGGCCGAGGCGGCCATCTTCACCGAAGGAGATCGTGCCTCTTGGTCAAATATTGTTGCCCTCGGCCATCTCCCCGTCTGGGTGGATGGCAAGCCAGTATAGTCCGTTAATCCCTCAGGTAAAAAAGTGGTTAGACAAATCTTGTTGAGGTTGTTATGTCCCTGAACATTCACGTTGATACCCCGCCCTTGCGCGTCAGATGCCTCATCTCCGCTCCTATGAGGTCAGGTTCATTCGCTAGACCGTGACCATCTGCACAAAGGCCTTTTTTTGAAAAGGGCACTTTTCTCCCCTCAAAATCGACACAAATGTGTACACATTTGTGTACCACAAAACAGAAATTTTGTGCTATGATAGGCTCAAAGTTATGCCGGTAGGTTTTGGAGTCTTGGTGTTCCGCTTTTCGTTATTCCCCTTTGAGTTAAGCTTTAGGTTCTCGCAGCCTCGGCGGTTCACTCCCGCATTCCCGCCGTAATGACACAAGATTGTCGAAGCGGCAGCCGCGCGGCATCTTCCCGCCGCATGTGCTTCAATTCGGCGCTTCACTCCCTTGTACCCGCCATACAAAAGTGTCACTATGGTGGCAACGCCCCATCTTCCCGCCGTTCATGGGGGCGACAATTTTATCAATTGTGCCTAATTTCTCAGTAACGGAAATCAGGGTTGAGTTTTGGCCGTTTCAGCCTGTTTGGGGCTGGTCGCAAAGTAGTATCGCTGGCTTCCATCAATCACAGTCAACAGCAAATCCGCGTCAGCCTCAGTCGTCGAGATAATGAACCCCAAATTTCCCGTGAGTTCGTCGCTTCCAGTAACCGTACCCGTGAACTCGTTGTCGAGCACGATCACAAAATTGTCGTTATAGGTCGCCGTTGCACCCCGCATTTCAAAATCCAGCGCGGAGGTGTCGCAGGGTTGCGCCTGAGGCAGATCGCAATACAGTGTCAGGTTCAACACCACCCATTCTTGTCCCCGGTCAGGAATGCGATTGAATCGGTTCATTCCCAGAACGGCGCTGCTCATATCTCGCTGGAAGCTGTTCAGGCGCAGTTGACCTTGCGATACAACGAATGGCACACCCACTGAAACCGGATTTTGTTGGCTGCCTGCCAGGTTGATTGTTTTTCCGGTACCTGTATTGCTTTCAGCCGTAGTTGCAATCCCGGTCACGCGCAACTGGGGCGAATTGACAAATGCGCTCATAAATGCCAGGAACAGGAGGATTGCAACACCAATGAGCATCTGTGGTTTTCTAAAATAAGGTCGCTTGCGGGGCGTCACAATACCACTCCCTACAGATTGGTTGGTGGTTTCTGAGATACGTTGCATTTAAAACCCTATCTAATCAGGACGACCCGACTCATCCGCGTGGGCGTTTGAAGATGGCCTTTGCGCCTTTCTCACCATCCCACTCAAAATTCATCAGCTCCCAGCCGCCACTGGCATATTTGTTCAACTGCTCGGTGAACTTGTCGGCATTCATGTGGCCTTCCATACCGCCATCTATGGCTTCCGCGTTGGGTTCGCGTCCCTGAATATAAACGACCAGGTATTCCCATTTTTGCATGGTATCTACTCTCTGGAGTGTAAAGAAATGTCTACCTAAAATATAGCAGGGAATATAGGGATAGGAAAACTGCCCAATTTACGTGGATAAATGGCGATTACTGCTGGAACAGGATCGAGGGAGGTCACAACATAATCCAGTACATCTCCAACGTGGACATACATCAGGGTCGAGCCACCACCATCGAGGTTTAAGGCATTTATCAACTCCATGTCAGTAGCCGGCAGGTAGGCGCTCAGGTCGAGTAAGGGGAGTCCGATCAATGGCGTTGCCATTAGGATGATACGTCCGTCGCTATCCTGTCCAATGACTGTCCGTCGGGTAAAACGATCTGCTGC
This sequence comes from uncultured Chloroflexia bacterium, assembly GCA_963752305.1. GTDB lineage: Bacteria > Chloroflexota > Anaerolineae > Aggregatilineales > Phototrophicaceae > CFX2. Next base: position 2,115,896 of record CAVVXQ010000009.1, on the reverse strand, counting down.
CATATCTGTATACGCCTGCTGACCGTTGTAAACCAGCATGGGAAAGGCCTGGGCGGCCTGCTCAAGCGGTTCACCTAGATAAGGTTCTGCCAGAGTAGATCGCACCCGCGCGGTTCCTTTTTCCACCGCGAACATTCCACCGCGATCTGTAAACGGCGAACCGTATGTGATCCCATCACTGACCAGCAAACCCAGGATTTCGTGATTTGGGTCAAAGAAATTGGCATTCACAAAAGCAGCCGCGCCAACCAACTCCGTCTCCCACTGGCGAATGGTCAGTGGTGTGCCTGGGTGGTAGTGGACACGGAATGTATAGTGGGCCGGATCAATTCGCAATGCTGTTAATTTAGTGAGTTCATTGTCTGGATTAGGTAGGTACTCTCGTCGTTCAAACCCCGGTGCGAGTGTTGTCCAGTTTTCGGTATTATCAATGGAAGAAGGTGTCGGGACCACTGTTGGGGCAGGTGTGTTCGTCGGCGGAGCAACGGAGAGTGAGCAGCCTGTTAGTAACAATCCCGCCATAACCAAATTTCGGATCATTCCCTCTCCACTTAGTCTTGTTCGACGCACCCTCCTATGCTATACTCCCCTCAGCCTCTTGGAAAGGGCGCGTAGCTCAGTTGGTCAGAGCGCACGGTTCACATCCGTGAGGTCGGGGGTTCGAGCCCCTCCGCGCCCAACTCTACAGGAACAATGTGTGGGTTACAGGTTTATCGACTGTAGCCCATATTTAAATCGAGAATAACGCAATCCACCTAAACCGTGAGAGTTTCTCTATAACTTATCTTTAGGGAATGGCACAAGTTGGGCGCAGATTTTTTGAGTTAGTCAAATGTACCCTGTTTGAACGGATGGCAGTCGGGTATTTCCAGAACCATCTTCAGCCACGACGGTCAACAACCCAGCTACATCTATGGCACGGTTCGCATGATCCCCGAACAACGGCGCAACCTGTGCGGTAACTCCCCCGAAGATGCCCATTTGCTCCGTCAGCATCGCTCGCCGATCGAAATTGTCAACAGCCAGTCGGAGAAGATGGGCGTTCAACGCCTTCTTGCCCATACCCACCCCGGTTTCATGCTGAAGTTGTTATCTTCCTTGATCGCTTTGACCTTTGCTCATGTACTCCAGCAATCAGTGAATTTATTGACATTCTCCAATTTTCGACTTACTATCAATTATCAATAATTAATCCGCGATTATTGTTTCAGTGGCTCATATTTCATCTTCACACTTGCAACCCAATGATTGCGATATTTTCTTATTTATGAGATCAAGTTTGTGAACGTATATACATCGATATGATAAATAGTGAATTACCACTAGGCGAGAAATTAGTCGGACTTGATATCACTCCACAGGTAGACGTGAATTAATGTCCGTTACGTGAGACTCCCCAACCGCCCAAAATATTAGATATACTCGCTCAGAAGATCACGGAACTGAGAAACCACAAACTTAGCGGAATACGATACATAATCCATCGGAGAATTGTCTCGGAGTACTAGCTTACTGTGAGCCTGAATACCGCTTTCAACCAGACACGGTATTTTATTGTTTAGGCGTTTCCCCAGTATTACCCGGATTACTCGGGAGCGGGAATACGATCTCAAGTAATTGTGTAAGCCCTGCGCCATCACGAATTTGAGGGGGTGGCTCACATTTTGCAGGAACATATGAGCTTTCTTTCTCAGAATCAATCCCATAAAAGGTTCAAAGAATACTTGTTAGGACTGAAAGGAGGTGTGAAAGCAAAGATATGGATTTATGCAATCCCTCAACATGGTGAGCTAGTGGCTCAATTACCGCTGCATAAGCTTGTTTGAATTATTACTTTGAAAAGGAGTTCGGCTGATGAAACGCTCATTTCTTCTTTGTTTTACACTTGCTCTGGGTGTAGTGCTGCTGGTTTTTCCAGTTGTTGCCCAAGATGCTACCGAAGAACCCGCCGCAGTCCAGTATGATCCTGATGCCTGCTTCCGTGCCGCGCCGAATAACGATGGCATGGTCAGCTACCCGGCGAAGGAAGGTCCCTACACCATTGGTATCAGCAATTCGTTCATCGGTAATGCTTGGCGTACCCAGATGATCCAGATGGCAAAAGCCTGGGCAGCATCGCCTGATATTGCGCCCATGATCAAAGATCTGATCGTTGTAAGCACGGGCGAAGATGTTGAAGCGCAGATTGCCGCGATGGATAACATGATTGCTCTCGGCGTAGATGTTATCGTACTCAACGCTGCCACACCGACAGGTTTTGATGCTGTAATCAGACGTGCTGCTGACGCGGGCGTGATTGTCGTTTCCTTCGACAATATCGTGACTGCACCGGAAGCGGTATTGGTCAATGAAGATCAGGTTGAGTTCGGGCAGTGTTATGGCCGAAGACTTGGTGATCGCATGGGTGGTGTCGGACAATGTCGTTATGGTCAATGGTGTGCCGGGTACAAGCGTTGATACTGACCGTAACACGGGCGCTAAGGAAATATTCTCGCAATATCCTGACATCAACATCATCGCTGAACTGGAAGGCCAATGGGGTAGTGGTGTTGCCCAACAGGTTATGGCCGACTTCTTGGCAACCCAACCCAAAATTGATGGTGTGTGGATTCAGGGTGGTGGCCCTGGCGTAATCCAGGCGTTTGATGATGCCGGTTATCAACTTGTTCCGATGGCAGGCGAAGCAGAAAATGGCTTCCGCAAAGCGCTGGCGAACGTGGTGACGAAGGCTCGTCGGTATTTCTGTCGGCCAGACCCCTGGTATGGTAGACGTTGCGATGCAAGCGGGGTTGGAGCTGCTTCAAGGGCGTGAACTGCCTCGGGTCATTGCGATGCCGCTGCCGTTGGTCACCAGCGAAGACATTCAGGAAGGCGTGCATTATTTTGCCGACCTGCCCGATGACTTCTTCACTCCCATCAAAATTCCTGAGTGCGGTGTCAACTTGTCGCCAGAGGAAATCCTCTCTGTTCAAGTAGAGTAAACTTGTTAAGGTCTGGGCAGGCATTAGGTCTGCCCGATCCTTTCTCTATCCTGCATCAGGGGGTACAATCCATGCATGGTACAAACAGCACGCCTGTTATCGAGGCAAGGCAAGTTAGTAAACATTTCGGTGGCACCATCGCTTTAAACAATGCCTCCTTTAGCTGCCAGCCCGGCAGCATTCATGCCTTAATTGGTGAAAACGGCGCTGGCAAATCCACACTGATTAAAATTTTTTCCGGTGTTGTTTCCCCGGACGATGGTTCGCTGCACGTCAACGGGCAGCCTTGGATGATTCATTCGCCGGCAGATGCGTCGAAACATGGGATTGTCCCAGTGTTCCAGGAACTTTCCCTGGTACCCCATCTGACTGTGGCTGAGAATATTTATATCACCAATCCGCCGACCAATCGTATAGGGCTGATTGACCGCAAGACCCTAGAGCAGAAAACGATCCAGTTTTTCGCTGATCTGGGGTTCGGGCACATTGACCCGAATGCCCTTGTGAGCGAACTTCCTCTGGCACAGCGACAGCTTGTCGAAATCGCGAAGGCACTATCCCGTAATCCCAGAGTGCTCATTTTAGATGAAGGCACATCGGCGCTTTCGATCCATGACGTTCAACTCGTATTTCAGGTGATTCGTCGCCTGCGGGATGAAGGTACAGCGGTCATTTTCATCTCTCACCGGATGAGCGAGGTCGATGAAATCGCGGATACACTGACGATTTTCCGTGACGGACAGGATGTTGGCTCTTTTCCGATGGGCAATGTTAGCCGGGACGAGATGGTACAGTTGATGATTGGGCGAAAGCTGGAGCAGATATTTCCGCCAAAACCAGATCGTACATACCAGGATGGATACCCGCTGCTACAAGTCCAAGACCTGGGCTGGGAACAAGCGCTGCACGACATCAGTTTCAGCATTGGCAAGGGTGAAATTGTGGGATTAGGTGGCTTGGATGGACAGGGGCAGGGTGAATTGCTATTTGCGCTGTTCGGCCTGCTGCGTGGATTGCGAGGACAAATTCTAATGGATGGACAGCCTAAGAAAATAGATAGCCCATCCGCAGCCGCAAATGCCGGAATAAACCTGGCGCTCATCCCTGAAGATCGTAAAACTGAGGGTCTCATTTTGCCCATGTCGGTAGGTGACAACATCAGCCTTTCGATCATTGACAGATTGGCGCGATTTCGGGCTGATTGATGGAAAACGAGAACAGGCCAGCATCCGGCGCACGATTGAACGGATGCAGATCAAGACTACTTCATCTCGGCTGCCAGCACGCAGCCTAAGCGGTGGTAACCAGCAGAAATTGGTTATTGGCAAGTGGTTGCTGACCGCAGCAAAAATCTATCTACTGCATGATCCAACGCGCGGTATTGATGTCGGCACAAAGCAAGAAATATATCAACTGATGCGCAATCTGGCCGATGATGGCTCGGGAATTTTATTCTTCTCCACCGAACTCAGCGAACTCGTCGGGATGTGTGATCGGGTTCTAGTACTGTACGAAGGTCGCATCTTCCGTGAATTAATTGGAGCAGATATCACAGAGGAAAATATCGTGTCGGCGGCGCTCGGCCTGGATAGAACTGAGCAGGTCGCTTCCCCAGTCAACACCCATTCTTAAAGAGAATATATTTATGACAAGCGCATCATTAAACACTTCTCCAATTTCCTATGGCTCGCCATTCCGACGCTTTCTCAGCCGAAACTTTCGGGCGATCCTGGCATACGTAATTTTGCTCGTTCTGCTGTCGATCAATATTCAACTGAACGAGCGTTTCTTTACCCCCCCGGTTATTACCTCGACGTTTAACCAGAGTATGACCCTGATTTTCGCAGGGATGGCTCAAACATCGGTGGTAGTGACTGGAGGCATTGACCTGTCAGTTGGTCCAATTATCAGTCTTTGTAACTCGCTTGCATCGGCTGCCTTTGCGGATACTGCTTTCGGGATCATAGGCACGATACTGCTGGTACTGGCGGTTGGGGCGTTATGTGGATTTATCAACGGCGTGATTGTGGTCTATGGACGGTTACAGCCAATTATTGTCACTCTGGCGACCGCATCCGTATACAGCGGTATTGCGTTATTCTTGCGGCCACGGCCCGGTGGGTTTGTTCCACGATTGTATGGCGACCTGCTGACATCCCGGTTATCAACCGTGCTTCAGCCGTTATTCGGTGAGCAATCGCTGGCAAATACGGTGTTTGACTACATTCCCATGTCGGCCATCCTACTGTTGATTGTGGTGTTGTGTGTATGGACACCGTTTCGACGTTCCAGACTTGGTTTATGGGTATACGCGATAGGAGGCAACCAAGGCGCGGCCTACATGAGTGGGATCAATATCAATCGTGCCAAAATCGCTGCTTACATGATGAGCGGCTTGTTTGCGGCTATCGCTGGGCTGTTCCTCACTGCACAGACACTTTCTGGTGATGCGACCAAAGGTGGCGTTTTCACACTGCAATCCATCGCAGTTGTCGTGCTCGGCGGAACATCGCTATTTGGGGGGGCTGGCGGTGTGGCTGGGACGATTGCTGGGGGGTTCTCGTTACCGGTGATCCGCAGTATCTTATTCTTTGGCCGGATTGATCCTCTCCAACAGCCTTTGTGGGAAGGGATTGTAATTTTGTTGGCGGTAGCTGCTGGCGCAACGCGCATTTTCACGGTTAAGAACCGACTTGATATTATGCGGTGAGGGAGACGAACTATGACAACATCAAGCGCCGTCACTGAACCGAAATTCTCGATACGCCGCTGGTTTAAAGGGCTGGAACGTGAGCAACGCAGCGTTGTGATCGCATATTTCATGATTCTAGTTTTGATTATGGTCGGGACAATATTTGTAACCCCCAACTTCGCTTCACCCACATTCTTGATCCAACAGTTACGACAGGCATCGTTCCTGGGACTCATCGCCGCTGGACAGATGGCCGTGATTTTGACAGGCAACATCGACCTTTCAATTAGCTGGACCCTCAATCTGGCCGCAGTGCTGGCAACATCTGTGGCAGGCGGTCAAAACCAACATATGCTGGAAGGTGTACTGGTCGGATTAGGGGTCGGAGTAGTCGTCGGACTGGTGAATGGTATCGGTGTTGCGTACCTCCGTGTTCCATCTATGGTACTGACGTTAGGCATCAATGCGCTGCTGAAGGGTGTGATTGTGGTTTACAATGGATCAGCGCCCAAGTTTGAGCAAGCTCCCCCGTTATTGAGTTGGATTTCTACCGAACTGTTGGGAGGCGCCATCCCGGTTGTAGTGATTTTGTGGGCGATTATTTCAGTCATCAATTACATCATCCTCAACCGTAGTACATTGGGGCGAAAAACCTATGCGGTGGGAAATAACGAGATCGCTACATATCTCTCTGGCGTGAAAACGCGTCGGGTACTGATTGGCGCCTTTGTGTTAAGTGGTGTGATGAACGCATTGGCCGGATTATTGATCGCTGGAAATGCCGGACGCAGCTTTAACGAAATGGGGGAGCCGTTCCTGCTGCCCGCGATTGCGGCAGTAGTGGTCGGAGGCACCTCCATACTAGGCGGTTCTGGCAAATACTTGGGAACAGTGGCGGGCGTGATTCTTATTCGACTGCTAGATAGCGCACTCAACATTGTGCAAGTTCCCCCGGCCATGCGGGACATTACGTTCGGTCTGGTCATCTTGATGATGCTTTTCCTTTATGGGCGCGCAGAGAAAACGCATGAGTAGGTTTAAGCATGTGTTTGCAAATAGCACCTAACAAGTGAGACGACGTAGCATCAAATAAAACATTGCCATTCAGCCGTCTGCACCGATTAGCTGTCGACAATCCCCACGCTCGGATCGGCTTCACGATCTTTGGCCAGAAGAAGCTGTACCCACAAGGCATAACTGACCTTTTCCATACGACGCGCTTCGATCAGTCGCGGCTAAAAGGCATACACTTCTTCCCAGGGTGGCAAATCATGTGGCACCATCCGCCACTGGCAGCCTGTGCGGGCGATATTTGGAAGACGTTCAACATTTTACGGCTGTGGGAAGTAATGTGCCCACGACCTTTTCTGCGGAGCAAGGGATTCGATGAAGTCCATTGCTTATCGCTCACAACGGTTGGGTACAACTTCCGCTCATGGCGAAAATCTACTTCGTAATACTTCTTTTTCCAAACACACTCTCAGAACTAAAGTCATATTTATACAGATATCTGCTACGGCTTGGGCTTGTTGAGACGGAGATACTTGGGGATAAGATTGATGTGGTACACGTGTGTGTCCGAACCCCTCCGCGCCCAACGTCGAATCTGGGTGAGGGCATATCGCCCTCATTTGATTCTAGCTCCCTTTCTTGAGAGTAGATTTGTATACCAGTTCGACGATCAATTTTATAGCTTGATGTTGCTTGTCAGTTTCCCCATGAAATGCACCTCACCGCTGATTATCAGCAAGATATGCATTTTATCCTTTTTAGCGTCTTGTGATATTGCCTGAATCACCTACTACAAAGATTGGCGCGTGTTGTCCATTAAGGGGTCAGTTGTTCGAGAAAGTTACGAGATGTTTCCGATGCTGGTAAAAGAGATTCAATTGAAACTGGGGTGTTTTACAAGGCACTTCTTGATCGCAAATTCTTGGGTTCCCTGTTACACTTTACAAAGGAAAATCAGTGGTGTGTGATTGAGGCTAAACATGGCTAATGTTACCCTGAGAGATGTCGCTAGACGTGCCGGGGTATCTTATCAGACTGTTTCGAGAGTCATCAACCAACACGCCTATGTTGCTGAGGAAACCCGGCAGCGTATCCTGGAAACTATTGCTGAACTCGATTACCACCCGAACAAAGCGGCACGCAGTCTGGCAGCACGTCGCTCACAAACCCTCGCATTGATAACGTTCGGTCTGGATTTCTACGGTCCCGCACAAATGATGATAAACGTTGAACGTGCCGCTAAGGTCGCCGGATACGATCTTATACTTTCTAATGTAACTGGAGCATCGGTCAAGAGTATTCAAGACGCTTTGAATAGCATTCGGAGATGGCAAGTAGATGGTGTTTTGATGATTACGCCGATTGTGGATATGAGTTATGAAAATATCACGAACATCAACATAGGTGTCCCCGTTGTTCAGATTAATGGGCAGGTGGGCGCGAACACACCTTCTGCGATTGTCGAACAACGATATGGAAGTAGTCTGATTACTCGCCACCTGATCGAACTCGGCCACATTGGTATATGCGAAATCAGCGGTCCGTTGCATTGGATTGATGCGGTAGAGCGTCACGAAAGCTGGATGGCGACCATCCGGGATGCTGACCTTACACCGGGCGTGAGTATTGAGGGAGATTGGACAGCACAGAGCGGCTATCGTGCGGCGAACAAACTAATTGAAAGCCAAGCCGACTTTACTGCCATTGTTGTCGGAAATGATCAAATGGCGCTTGGCGCAATGCACGCTTTGAAACAACATGGACTTCGAGTACCAGAATATGTTTCAGTGGTAGGTTTCGATGATATACCCGAGGCAACATTTTTTGTGCCTCCTATAACAACAATCAGGCAGGATTTCGGTGCGTTGGGAAAATGTGGTGTCGAATACTTGATAGACTGTATTGAGGATCCGGATTTGCCTGTCGAACAACATATCATCTATCCAGAATTTATACTCCGTGCCAGCACGGCAGCACCCCGGAAATAAATCTAGCCCAAGTCAAGCTCACCTGGCAGAATTTTCCTTTACCGCTTCGAGTATGATGTCAATGAGATCATCAATAGTCGTGATGTTGCTGCGCTCCATTGTCCAGTGCGAACCCACTCGGATAACCAGTCGCTCGGCCACTGCGCAGGCACTCGCATCCGCCATGTCCCACCGTATTCTGCAAGAGGCTCAACACATACTGGTTTTAAACGCTCTCGCACCGTCAGGATATAATCGCCAAGTTTAATTTGTATAAGGTGCCGAACAACTTCCTTTGTCGATGCTAATATGGTTGGTCGTCAACATGGACTCGAAACTTTCGACCAATTGCGCTTGTTCATCGAGTGGCAACGGGTCCAACAAATCAGCTAAGGTATTGACGAAAATGCTAAGAATCTGCTTAATAATTTGCTCTCCAAAAGGGGCGAGATGCAATAACATGACACGTGCGTCTTGAGGATCGTGGCATCGTTCGATCAACCCGTGAGCTTCTAATAAGCGGGCGGACGTCGAATGGCAGCAGTGGTTACTCCTAGGTGCTCTGCAACAAGTGTTTGTGAAATGCCCGGTTTGTGAAAGATCAGGTGTAGCATTTTGACCTGGCTCATATTTAAGCCACAAGTGTCGTCAATGACTGCCTGAGTGGCAATATGGCTTCGGAGGGCAGAAAAGGCGGTCAAGAATTGCTTTGCCAGAACCTCATTGCATGTATCAGTGTCAATTTTTGAGGGCATTATATCTCCTTAATCATATTAATAAATTGGTCTATTTAAGCCGGTCATCGGCTTGGCATGCTATTGACCAAACAGATGACCGGGTTATCAGCTTATGCTGAGATCAGCAGAGTTGCCCTACGCAACATCGCCGACCAGTGGAACCTCAAATTGACTGTTATACAGTTCAGCGTAGAAACCGCTTCTTGCCAGCAGTTCTTCATGCGTGCCCTGTTCCACGATGTCACCCTCATTCATCACCAGGATCAAATCGGCATTGCGGATGGTTGAAAGGCGGTGGGCAATGACGAAACTGGTGCGGTTCTTCATCAGATGATCCATCGCTTCTTGAATCAGCACCTCCGTACGGGTATCGACTGAGCTGGTAGCTTCATCAAGAATGAGCATTCTCGGATCGGCTAGGATAGCCCGCGCAATCGTCAAAAGCTGCTTCTGCCCCTGCGACACATTAGTGGTTTCTTCGTTGAGCACCGTATTGTAGCCATCAGGGAGGGTACGGACGAAATGATCGACACGCGCAGCTTTGGCTGCGGCAATGACCTCTTCGTCGCTCGCACCCAGACGGCCATAGCGGATGTTCTCCATGATAGTGTCGTTATACAGCCAAGCATCCTGCAAGACCATACCGAAGCTGTGACGCAGGTCGGCACGGCTGAATTCCTGAATGTCGTGACCATCCACCAGGATTGCGCCACTGGTGACATCATAGAAACGCATGAGGAGCTTGACCATAGTGGTCTTTCCGGCTCCGGTTGGGCCGACGAGTGCGATCTTTTGACCGGGCTTGATGACCGCCGAGAAATCCTTGATGATGATTTTGTTGGGGTCATAGCCGAAGTGTACATGCTGGAATTCCACCGCACCCTGTAGGTCTGGAATATGGATAGGATTAACGGTTTCGACGATTTCCTCAGTCTCATCCAGGAACTCAAAAACACGTTCTGCTGCTGCGGCTGTTTGTTGCAGCACGTTGGAGATATTTGCGATCTGCCCAATAGGCTGTGTGAACAGACGAACATATTGGATGAACGCCTGGATGTCGCCAACGGTGATGGCACCCGTGACGGCCAGCCACCCACCCATGATCGACACGGCCACATAACCCAGATTACCGATCATCATCATGATGGGGAACATCATGCCGGACAGAAATTGCGATTTCCATGCCGAACTAAAGAGCGTGTTATTGTATTTGTCAAACTGCTCGATGCTCTTTTGCTCGCCGTTGAAGGCTTTCATCACATTGTGGCCGCCGTACATTTCCTCGACGTGGCCGTTGACATGGCCGAGGTAGTCCTGCTGTTCCTTAAAGTACTTTTGCGACTTGCGCACGACGACGACGATGAAAAACATCGACAGTGGAATCATCAGCAATGCCACCAGAGTCATCACAAAGTTGATGGAAAACATCATGATGAGCACACCAATCAGGGTGGTCACCGAGGTGATGATCTGCATCAGACTCTGACTCAGCGTCTGGCTGACAGTATCAACATCGTTGGTGATGCGCGACTGCACTTCGCCCTGATTGGTGCCATCGAAATAGCGCAGTGGCATCCGGTTGATCTTTTCGGCAATATCCTTACGGAAGCGGTAGGTCACGTCCATGGAGACACCGGCCATCACCCAGCCCTGAGCATAGTTGAACAGCGCCGATAAGATATATAGGCCGACCATCAACAGAACGATGTTGCCGATTGCTACGAAATCGATCCCGCTGCCTGTCCCAGCGATTTGTCCCAGCACACCATCGAACAGTATAGTCGTCGCTTGTCCCAGAATTTTGGGGCCGACGATGGTGAATATAGTAGACGCAATCGCGAAGACCACTACGATAACGAGTCGGATTTTATACAGGCTGAGATAAGCGCCCAGCTTGCGCATAGTGCGTTTGAAGTTTACGGCCTTTTCGGGGGCCAGCCCAATGCCGCCGGGTCCCATCGCTCCGGGACGGCTCTGGTTTCTATTTCCCATCATCATAATGCCAACTCCTCCAGGTTAAGCTGCGACATCGCAATTTCGCGATAAACCTCGCAGGTTTCCATCAATTCTATATGTGTGCCCTTCCCAACGATGCGCCCTTCATCCAGTACAACGATCTGTTCAGCGTTTCTGACGGTTGAAATACGTTGGGTCACGATCAATACCGTGCTGGAACCAGTTTTGTCCTTGAGCGCCTTACGTAGTGCAGAGTCTGTCTTGAAGTCCAGGGCCGAGAAGCTGTCATCAAAGATGTAGATCGGCGGTTTCTTGACCAACGCGCGGGCAATCGACAGTCGCTGCCGCTGGCCTCCAGAGACATTTGTGCCGCCCTGCGAGATTTCGGTACCTATGCCCGTCGGCGCTGCAGTTACAAATTCTGCGGCCTGGGCGATGTCGATGGACTCTGTGCAGTGTTTCGGGTGTTGCCATCTCGTCGGCATACCGCAGATTGGACTCAATGGTGCCGGAGAACAATGTGGCTTTCTGTGGAATGTAGCCGATTTTATCGTGCAGATCGTGCTGTGTGACCTCGCGGATGTCCAGACCATCCACCAGAATCGTGCCGCTGGTTACATCGAAGAACCGCGGGATCAGGTTGACAATTGTCGATTTGCCAGAACCCGTCGAGCCGATAAAAGCTGTCGTTTGTCCGGGCATGGCCGTGAAGGTAATGTCATGCAACACATCCTCTTCCGCGCCCGGATAGCGGAATGACACATTACGGAATTCAACCATACCGCTAAAGGGTGTCGGGAAGGTTTTTGGCTCTTTCGGGTCGTGGATGGCTAATTTAGTCTCCAGTACGTCGGCGATACGATCAGCAGACACCCACGCTCTCGGCAGGATAATGAACATGATCGACAGCATCAGGAAGGCCATCACCACCTGAATAGCATACTGCATGAAGGCCATCATATCGCCGACCTGCATGGCAGACTCGGCTACTTGGTGCGCGCCGACCCAGATAATCAGCAGCGATAATCCGTTCATAATGAACATCATGATTGGCATCATGCTGACCATAACGCGGTTCACAAACAGGTTGGTGCTGGTCAAGTCCTGGTTGGCGCGGTCGAAGCGATTTTCCTCGAATGCCTGGGTATTGAAAGCCCGGACAACCATCATGCCAGAGAGATTTTCACGGACGACAAGATTCAACCGGTCAATCAAACTCTGGATGATCTTAAATTTGGGCAGCGCAACTGAAAACAGCACGAAGATCAGTGTAATCAGTGCGACGACGGCCAGGGCAATGATCCACCACATGGATGTGTCAGTGCCAGTTGCCTTGATGATGCCGCCAATACCCAGGATAGGTGCATAGCAGACGATGCGGATCAACAGGATGATGACCATCTGAAGCTGCGTCACGTCATTTGTGGAACGTGTAATGAGCGATGCGGTAGAGAACTGATTAAATTCTGTGCTGGAGAAGCTTTCGACCTTCTTAAACACATCATGCCGTACGTCGCGGGCCATGCCAGCAGCGGTTCTGGCTGATAGCAGTCCAACGAGCACCGAGGCGGCGGCAGAAACCAGCGATAGCACAAGCATGAAGATTCCCGTGTTGAGAATGTAATTTGTCTGGAAGCTGTCGGTATCCATTCCCAACGCGCCATATTCCGCCTTCACTGCGCCGACAGCCGACTGGATAATCATACTGTCACCCAGCGCCTCGAACTTGGTGTTCATCGTATCAAGCAGTTGCATTCGCATCGCCGAGGGGAGTGCGCTCAACATCGCAAAAACGTCGGTTCCGGGTGGAAGCTGCGACAGGTTAAAGCTCGATCCGGCTGGAGCCAGTTCGGCTCCCTTGGTGGGATCTGCTATCGCCTGTTCGATGCTGGTTACAGCCAGAAACGCTTTCCCCATAATCGGATTCAACAGGTCGATTTCCGCAGAGTCGACGTTATTCAGCACATATATCGGCTCGGTGGCAAGAACGGGATAAATCGTGACGTAATGGTCGTAGTCGGGCGAGTCCTGATCGACAAGAGTGTAATCCTTGAGGATCGCCGCTTGTTCGTCTTCGCTCATGAACAAAGTGAGTTTGTTCATTTCGCTTTCGCGGATTGCGCTGGGGACGGCATTTTCAACTCCGCCCTGCTGGATGCCGTTGTTGACGATTTTGCCCATGTATTCAGGCAGTGTCAGGTCGGCAAACCCCTGCACAAATAGCAGAACGATAGCCAGCGCTATCAGGGGTATAAATGGTTTGAGGTATCGTGCGATTCGTAGCATAGTGGTGCGACTCTCTCTAATCGGATAGGATAATCACGTTCAGTCAACCTGAACATGGGATATGCACACTGTCATAAATAGACTGAGGTAGTTGAGTATTCGCCTGGTCCCAATTATCGGGAAATTCTGTCAGATAATGCTGTTAGGGGCTGTATGGCTCTTCGGCGGTATCCGGAACCATTTGCTGCTGTACCACACGCCGGAGACCCGGAAGAAAAATCTGCGCCGCGACCATCTCTTCCACAGTTAGCCCATCCAAAAATCTCGCCAGATAGTCAGCTACCTGCCTACGGGTAAACTCAGCGCGTTCCAGCCCATCAGGGGTAATTTCTAGCAAGAACTGTCGTCCATCATGGGGGTCAGGCGTGCGAACCACCCAACCGCGATCTATCAGTCCCCGTACGAGCACACTGGCAGCCTGTAGGCTGACACGGCGTTTCTTTGCCAGTTCACTGGTGGTTATGGGTTGTTGCTGTATGTGGAAAAGAACACCTACCTGCATCATGGTGGTTTCTTCCTCACCAGACTCGCGGGTATAGAGTGCTATCAACCTACCCAGTGATGGTATTACTTTTAGGAGTTCCGCAGCCAGTTCAGAAGATGTCCAAGATTCGTCCGTCACATTTATCAACCTCGTTGATTATCAATAACATTGATAGTCAATATAGTTGATAATCTAATGACTGTCAAGAAGCAATAAATCAATTATTGTCCAATTTCACGAAATATTTACAATTAGAAGGCGTGGTGAGATTGGTGTTTTGAAAAAGGCGATTTCGGATGATTTTTACGGTAAATAATGTCTGAAATTTTATCAACTGGCGTTTTTCAATAAACAGAGAGGTCATGAGATAGGAAATGAGCTAAAGTTAATAGACACTTTGGAGTCTTATTTCATGATACTTAAGGGGTTTATCTCAAAAAGGGAACATCAATGGAGGTCTATCAATGACGAAACTATACCATGTTTGTCGTGCAGCCACTCAATTCATGAGGATTTAATAACTTTATTAGAGGAGTGCAGGACGATGTATCATCAGATGAGCCACCCCAGAAAAATCGTTACTGAATTACGGATACCCGTTTTTTTACTCAGTTTTCTATTCCTCAGCGTGGGATTTATTGCCCGCGCGCAAAATGAGATCGTGACCGCGCCCGGTAGTTATCAGAGCGAGATTGGCTGCGACGATACGACTGGCAACGGGGGCGATTGGGAACCCGCCTGCCTGCTGTCGCAACTGACAGACGATGACGGGGATGGTATTTACACGCTGGTGGTCGGTTCGATCCCGGCGGGGGATTATGAATACAAGATCGCCATCAACCAATCCTGGGGCGAGAATTATGGTGCAGACGGCATCCGCGATGGAGCGAATATTCCCCTGAGTGTCCCGGTGGATTATGCCCAGGTCACGTTCAGCTACGACCCGGAGACCAAAGCCATCAGCGCAGCAGTTGACGAGTCGGTCATCGGACAGGCCGCCCCGCCACCGGGCGCTCAACCTATCCTGGTGCCGTCCCCACTGGAAGCACAGCCGGATACAGTGACGATCCCCGGTACGATCCAGAGCGTGGCAGGCTGCGATGGTGACTGGCAACCGGATTGTGCGGCAACTTATCTCACATTCGATGATGGCGATAACTTGTGGGAAGGCAGTTTCGATCTGCCTGCTGGCAGCTATGAATACAAAGTTGCCATCAACGGGACGTGGGATGAAAACTACGGCGGAAATGCTGATCCCGGTGGGCCGAATGTCCCGCTGAACCTGAGTGAAGATACCAACGTCAAATTCTACTATGACCACCAGACCCACTGGGTGGCAGACAGCGTGAGTGACCGCATTGTGACGGCGGCGGGTAGCTTCCAGAGCGAACTCGGCTGCCCGGACGACTGGCAGCCGGACTGCCTGCGTTCATGGCTGCAAGACCCTGATGGCGACGGCCTGTACATCTTTACCACTGACGCGATCCCGGCGGGTGATTACGAGGTCAAGGCAGCCTTAAACGAAGGCTGGGATGAGAATTACGGGGTAGATGGGGAAGCAGGTGGCGCGAACATCGCATTCAACGTGCCAGAAGATGGTACACCTGTCGCATTTATCTTTAACACCTCGGACAATACGCTGACGGTTGGTGTGGCGTTCATGCCGGTTGTTGGCGCAGTGACGAACACACCTGACCTGACCAAAGCCGAGGCGCAATGGGTCACGGCGGATACGATTGCGTGGGACATTGGCGACATGCCAATTGAAGGCACAGCGTTCAAATTATTCTACTCGCCGGAAGCCACATTGCAGGCCAACAGCGCTGGTTTTTCGGGTGGGAATTCGATTGACCTGACGTATAACCCGGATGGCCTGAGCGCCGACGTACTGGAACGTTTCCCGTTTCTGGCAGGTTATGCGGCATTCACCATCAGCGAGGATGACATGGCGATTGTCCCCGGCATTTTGAAGAGCCAAGCTGGAATCGTGGCGATTGGGGACGGCGGCAAGGCGTTGGATGGCACAGGGTTGCAAATCCCCGGCGTGCTGGATGACCTGTATACCTATGACGGCCCATTAGGCGTCACCTACGATGGGGATGTGCCGACACTGGCGGTATGGGCACCGACAGCGCAACGGGTGCAGCTTGAATTGTTCGACGATGCTGACCCGGCGACCAAAAGTGAGAAAATTCCGATGACGCTGAATCGGGCAACGGGTGTGTGGAGCGTGACGGGTGAGCCGGATTGGACAGGCAAATATTACCTGTACAATGTGAGGGTGTATGCGCCTACTACACAGCGAATCTGTAACGAATCACGTCACCGACCCGTATTCATTCAGCCTGTCGATGAACAGCACTCGCAGCCAAATTGTCGATCTGAATGACCCGGCTTTGCAACCGAGCGGCTGGGCAGATGTGGTAAAACCGCCATTGGCTGCCCCGGAAGACATCGTGGTGTATGAACTGCATGTACGGGATTTCAGCATCAATGATATGACTGTGCCGGAAAATATGCGCGGAACGTTCATGGCCTTCACGCAAACAGACTCGGACGGGATGAAACACCTGCGTGCGCTGGCTGAGGCCGGATTGACACACATTCACCTGCTGCCCGCGTTTGATATTGCAAGTGTCAATGAAAATGCTGCCGAGCGACAGGAACCGGACAATGCCGAACTGACCGCACTCCCGGCGGACTCTGACCAGCAGCAGGCTATCCTGCAACCCCTGCGTGATCTGGACGGCTTCAACTGGGGTTACGATCCACTGCATTACACCGTACCGGAAGGCAGTTATTCAACTGACCCCAATGGGACGGCCCGCATTGTGGAGTTCCGGCAGATGGTACAGGCGCTCAATGCAAGTGGTCTACGGGTAGTGATGGATGTGGTGTATAACCATACCAATTCCAGCGGGCAGAGCGACCTATCGGTGCTGGATCAGATCGTTCCGGGTTACTACCACCGTTTGACTGATACTGGTCTGGTGGCAACGAGTACCTGCTGTGCCAACACGGCTACGGAACACGCGATGATGGAAAAGCTGATGATCGACTCGGTTATCACCTGGGCGACGCAATACAAGGTTGATGGTTTCCGCTTCGACCTGATGGGACACCACATGCGCGCCAATATGGAACACCTGCGGTCGGCACTGGACTGCGCTGACTGTCGAGAACAGCGGGGTTGATGGCAAGTCTATCTATGTGTATGGCGAGGGCTGGGACTTCGGCGAGGTACAGGGGAATGCACGCGGGGTCAATGCGACACAGCTCAACATGGGCGGTACGGGCATCGGAACTTTCAATGACCGGCTGCGCGATGCGGTGCGCGGAGGGAGTCCATTTGGTGACCGGACATTCCAGGGGTTCATCAGTGGTCTATCTCTGTATTCCAACGGGTTAACGGGTGGGACTGATGAGGAACAACGGGCACGGATGCTGCTGTTTGAAGATCAAATCCGAGTCGGGCTGGCTGGCAACCTACGAGATTACCAACTGGTCAACGCAGCCGGGGAGACGGTGACAGGCGCGGACATCCCGTACAACGGTTCACCGACAGGCTATACGCTCGACCCACAGGAGAACATCGTTTACATCGAGGCACATGACAATGAAACGCTGTGGGACATCCTTGCCTACAAGCAATTACCGGACATGACGTTGAGTGATCTGGTGCGGGTGCAAAACCTGGGCAACAGTATCGTCCTGATGAGCCAGGGTATTCCATTCGTGCACGCCGGACAGGACATGCTGCGCTCGAAGTCGATGGATCGGAACAGCTATAACTCCGGCGATTGGTTCAACCGACTGGACTTCACTTACCAGAGCAACAACTGGGGGGTAGGGCTACCACCCGCAGGCGACAATCAGGATAACTGGCCGACGATGCAACCGCTGCTGGCGAATCCTGACCTGAAACCAACCAGCGAGGACATCCAAAGCAGTGTAGCGCATTTTGAGGAATTCCTGCGTATTCGCAAGAGTTCGCCTCTGTTCCGCCTACAGACTGCCGAAGATGTCATGGCGCGGGTGACGTTCCCGAACAGTGGGCCAGATCAAATTCCTGGCCTGATTGTGATGAAGATCGCGGACGACGGTGATCTGGCCGATCTCGACCCGAATGTGAAACAAATCGTGGTGATCTTCAATGCCAACCGGGATGAACAGACCTTCAGCGACGCGGCATTGGTGGGTATGGGGTTTGAACTCCATCCAGTGCTGGCCGACTCGGCGGATTCGATTGTGCGGACGGCGGCGTTCGACTCCGAGACGGGTACGTTCACTATACCGGGATTGACGGCGGCGGTGTTCGTGCTGGGGGAGTAAGCAGCATAGTGCTGAAATAAAACACTGCGAGAATTTAGTCAATGTGAGCCGTTCTGAAGATATGGAATTGTAGTGCATCAATAGCGCTATAGAGCCGGTTGGCCTGGTCAGTGTATTTCAGATGGGCCAAAATCGCTCGATAACATTTAATTATGGGCAGTATTAGAGTATCCAGAATAACTGCACTCGATGCTCAATCAATCTCAGAACAGCTCACATTTAGGTACTGGGTAGTAAGCAGGCGTTATCCATCACCAAAAAGTCAACGAAGCATCGTTTTTCGCACAACCAGCAAGTGAGTGATGGTTGTGCTATCTCATTTATAAGCCTCAATCACAAACTCCTCCTCACTGAATGGAGAGTTTATCCAG
Source organism: uncultured Chloroflexia bacterium (assembly GCA_963752305.1). Classification (GTDB taxonomy): domain Bacteria; phylum Chloroflexota; class Anaerolineae; order Aggregatilineales; family Phototrophicaceae; genus CFX2. The sequence goes on along the minus strand of CAVVXQ010000009.1, from coordinate 2,097,079 downwards.
GCAGTACACGATGGGTCACGATTTGATTCGCTGCGCGCCACCAACGAAAACCCTCTGCATAGGGTACATCGCAAGCTAATCCACGAAACCTGCTAATAGCGGTAGCGTAGTAGGTGAACTCGTTATCAACTGGCGGCGTGAAGTTACCGTCATACCCTCCGGGCATGAGTTGGCTTCGGTGCTGCATTAACATCTGAACTTTCGTTTCCCACACCGACGTGATATTTACATAGTCTTCCGGCAGGAAATCAATACCGCGCTCGGAGTCCATAAAGGCAACTGGTACGACCAGCCGGTGAGGTGGCAAAGGCGAGGGATAATTTGCAGTTCGTGAAACCTGGGCTGCATCCATGACCAGGCGGCTGGTCGTTTTGTGGTCGGGGTGATAATCATCCGGCGGATGGGTGATAATCACATCGGGTTGTGCGCGACGGATAAGCTCTACAAACAGGTGACGCGACTTCTCGTCAAACCATAAACCACCGTCTGGGATACCCATCCAGGCGAGTTCAGCACCAATGACATCTGCCGAAGCCTGTGCTTCCTCCTTACGTATTGCCGCAATTTGGGCTGGATCGCCTGCCGGACGTCCGCGTCCATCGGTCACAACACACATGACCACCTGATTGTTCTGTGCTGCATAGCGTGCCAGCGTGCCACCGCAGAACAATTCCAGATCGTCGCCGTGTGCGCCAATAGCCAACACCTTCATACTCAACTCCTTACATCCAGGGCATCGCGTAAACCATCACCGAGTAGATTAAAGCCTAATACAGTTAAGAAAATAGCCAAACCGGGATAAAATGGCATCCACCAGGCTGATCGAATGAATGCACGGCTTTCGGTCAGCATCTTACCCCAACTAGGGGTCGCCTGTTGGGCGCTACCCAGCCCCAGGAAACTCAAGGATGCTTCTGCCAGAATCACACTACCAATTCCCAGGGTTGTGTAGATCACCAGAGGGGCAATAATGTTTGGCAGAATATGACGGGTCATGATTGTCCATGAGCCAGCGCCGAGGCTGCGCGCTGCCGTCACGAACTCACTTTCTTTCACAGACAAAACCTGACTGCGTACCAACCGGGTAATCACCGGCCATGATACGAGTGTCAGGGCAGTTATAATGTTGAATTCGCTCGATCCCAGCGCCCCGACCAGGGCGATAGCAATGATGAGCAGTGGGAATGCCATCACAATGTCTACCAGTCGCATCACCACGGCATCCACCATACCGCCATAATATCCAGTGATAAGCCCTAACATCACGCCCACAATCAGGCCACCGCCCTGAGCCGACAGGGCAATCTTTATAGAAATCTGCGCCCCATAAATAACACGACTAAAGATGTCACGTCCGATGTCATCCGTCCCAAAAACGTGCTCTACGGAGGGTGGTTTGACGTACAGATTGCGGAGGTCGCCTTTGATCGGATCATATGGCGAAATCCAGGGCGCGAACAGCGCGCAGCCAATAGCTATGCTGACGAGAATCAAACCGACAGTCGTCGCCGGATTCCGGAGTAGACGTCTTATACCTCTAAATCGTATTTGAGGCGATAATTCTTCATGCAAAACGATGACAGATTGTTCGGGCTGTATAAGCGGGACATGGGTATCAGCCATCGGTGTAGCGAATCCTTGGGTCAATAAGAGGATAGAGGAGATCAACTAGTAAATTGATTCCGGCATAAATCAACGCAAATGTAATAACCAACCCCTGCACCGGGGGATAATCACGGGTACTGATGGTTTGTACCAGAAGTCGCCCAATCCCCGGCCAGCTAAAGATCACTTCGACCAAAATTGTTCCACTTAATAATCCGGCGAACCCCGTTCCCCAGAGTGTCACGACAGGCAGCAGAGCATTGGAGAGAGCATGGCGCTGGATTATCCAGCGTTGCGACAGTCCCTTGCCTCTTGCGGTACGGATATAATCCTGATTCAGCACTTCCAGCAAACTGGAACGGGTAATGCGTGTCAGAAGCGCCAACATCCCCAGACTTGCGCTGACTGCGGGCAAAATCAGGTGGCTATCGTAACCCAATCCGCTGATTGGCAAGAGACTCAATTGCAAGCCAAAAATGATTTGCAGTTGTAATCCCAACCAGAAAACGGGAATTGAGACACCCGCCAGTGAAATCAGTCGGGTCAAATTGTCCCAGATAGTATCCTTGTGGATGGCGGAAATGATGCCAAGTGGTACACCCACGACCACCGCAATCAGCATTGCACTCAGGGCAAGCACAATTGTCGGGCCGAGCGCACCCTGAATCATAATCGTGACGGGTTGTTTCGTGACCAGACTTTGCCCCAGGTCTCCTTGCAGCGCCCCACTCAAAAAGTCACCAAACTGGTTAATGAGGGGTTTATCGAGGTTCATCACCCGCCGCAGATTATCCAGGCTTTCCTGCGTGGCGCGATCTCCAAGAATGACCTGAGCTGGATCACCAGGTAAAACCCGCATAATAAAGAACGCCAGTGCATAGATACCGAGTATGGTGGGGATAAGTTGTAACAATCGACTGATCGTATAACGGAGCATAAAAACGTCAGCGAAACCCGACACATCCTTTCAATCATAAAAACGGAGAGGGACACCGTTACATGGCGTCCCTCTCATGGGCTTTCTTAGGAGATTACTGGTTCAACGTAATCAGAGCATAACGCTGGGTACCGTTGTTATCAATCGGAGTTCCACCCAAACGTGAACTGATGAGGCGTGTCGTCACACCATTGTAGATTGGGATAATCATTACCTGGTCGCCAATAGCGATTTGCTCAATCTGCTTGAAGATTGCGTCGCGTTCTGGCCCTAGCGGAGTAGCGACCCCCTGAGCTGTCAGGTCGGCAATCTGTTGTGAGACATCCAGGTCGCCATATCCGCAGTTCGTGCGCGATGCGCCAGTCCGGGATACCAACACGACCATATTCTCTGGGTCAGGATAATCCATACCCCAGCCGATAGAACCCAACTGCATCGTGCAGGCGTTGCGATCCGTTGTATAAACTGAGGCTTCTGTCGAATTGACGTTCAGGGTGATACCAGCATCGGCAACAGTTGCAGCAATCGCATTCAACACGCGGTTTTCAGTTTCTACTTGAGCGGTACGTACCGTAAGTTCGATGCCGTCTCGGTAGCCTGCATCCGCCAACAGTTGCCGTGCAGCATCGGGGTCGTAGGGGAAGGGATTAAAATTCGAGTCATAGGTTGACAGCCCTGGCGGATACAACCCATAAGCTGGCGACCCTTGTCCCTGGAGGACGGTATCTACGATGGTCTGCCGGTCAATCGCCATCGCAAACGCCTTCCGCACACGCACGTCACTGAGTAGAGGATCGTTCAGATTAATCCGTAGATTAAACAGCGACAGGGTGGGGATGCTGGCGAGTTGAGACGAGAGATTTGCGTCATCTCGGATACGGGGAAGGTCTGCTTCTGGTGCAACAGCGATGTCCAGATTTCCGGCCTCGAATTCAATAACCTGACTGGATGCCTCTGGGATGACTCGGATAGTCACTTGCTGTACGTCCGGCGCACCGCCCCAGTAATTAGGATTAGCCTGAAGGGTCATATGGTCTTGCTGAACCCAATCGGTAACTGTATAAGGGCCAGTGCAAACTGGGCCAGTGGTGTCGCTTACGGTTGAATCCTGGGCGAGGATGAATGCACCTGGCAGTGTCAGCACGATAAGGAACGACGATTGGGGCGAATTGAGAGTAATTTTGACAGTTGACGGGTCTACAACTTCGACGCCGCTAAGTCCCTGTGCTGGCGGAATTGGGCTAGGGGTCGCTGTACCTTCACCAACTGAGGGGTTCGACGGACGAGCATCTGCCCAACCGACCACATTGCCCAATGCCAACCCTGCTGTGTACGATGTCCCGAAATTCGGATCGGCCAACCGATCAAAGGAGTACTTGACATCATCAGCGTCGAATGTGCTGCCATCGCTGAAAGTCACGCCCTGGCGCAATTTGAAGGTATAAACCAAACCGTCGGGGGAAATCGTCCAGCTTTCAGCCAGCCCTGGCATGGGTGCGAGTGTCTCTGGATCGTAAGTCGTTAAACCTTCGCAGATGTTGCGTGTAACCATAAAGCCGTCAACACTGGTCACTGCCGCCGGGTCAATCGTATTCGGCTGACTTTCATTAAATGCGACAGTGATGGATGATGCGTCCTGAGCGAAGACAGAGACTGGTGCGATCACCAGCAATGCCAGCATGAATAGCAAAAACCTTTTCATCTTGCATCCTTTCAATATGAAACTAACGGTTAAATGGCACGCACAAAGAACATCGGGTGGCTACCGGGGAAATTACAATGAAACACTTGCGAATTTGGTAGTTCAAAACCCATTAGTCCTTGTCCGCAGCAGAGAATAGAGAATTAAGAAGGCCAATAACTGATACATCAAAGTGAGGCACAATTGTTCATCTTTGTGCTCTGAGAAGTTAATTGGAGAGCATAGCCCGTGCCATATCAGTTGTCAACTTGAATGGTACTTGAAGAATCTTGCCAATCTGCGTCTAATTAATTCCTGATTGTGTACAGATCAACTGGTATTGAATGGTGAAACAGATATGAAATTGACAATTATCGGAGGAGCGGGTGTTCGTACCCCCCGCTTAATTCCCTCACTGGTACGCAGAGCATCACGTCTAGGCTTGCAGGAAGTGTGGTTGATGGATACCCAGGCCGAAAAACTTCAGTTAATTGGCGGTTTATGCCAACAGATGGCGGAACAAAGCCATGCGTCATTTAAGCTGATTTTGTCGACTGATGCGCGAGAGGCGGTGAAGGATGCCAATCACATTATTACCAGTATCCGACCCGGACTGGAGCAGGGGCGGGCGGTAGACGAGCGAATTGCCTTTGGGCATAGCATTCTGGGGCAGGAAACGACGGGAGCAGCAGGCTTTGCAATGGCAATGCGTAGCGTTCCAGCAATCCTCGACTATGCCCACTTAGCAGAAGAAATCGCTGCGCCAGGTGTCTGGATTTATAACTTCACCAATCCGGCAGGATTGGTGGCTCAGGCACTCCATGATGCTGGCATCGAACGCATCATTGGCATTTGTGATAGCGCAAATGGTGCGCAGCACGCGGTCAGCCGGTTTCTCCAGATTCCGTTGCTGCGTTTATTTCATGAAGTTTATGGTTTGAATCACCTGTCATGGACGCGCAGCGTGCGTATTGACCCGGACGAGGATGGTCTCGGCGGTGAAGAAGTTTTGCCCGCCTTACTACGCGATGACGCTTTTGTGGAAGCCACGCATATGGCGATGTTTGCACCCGGTTTGCGCGAATGGCAGGGGGTTTTCCTCAATGAATATCTCCATTATTACTATCACCGGGATGAGGCGTTGGCGGCATTGCTGAAAAAGCCGGAAACACGCGGTGAAGAAGTCGTTCGGCTCACCGGGACTTTACTGGAAGAACTCAGTCAAGCCTCACCCGCAGATATGTTGGGGATTTATCAAAAGGTGATGGGGAGGCGTAGCGCCACTTATATGGCGCACGCGCGCGGCGGGGCAGACCGAGTTAAGATGCAGCCAGTCGGCGACGACGAAGAGGGATATGCCTCGGTTGCGCTGGGATGTATAGAAGCTATCGAAGCCAATATTCCACACTATACGGGCCTGAATGTTCCCAACAACGGGGCGATTGCCGGAATGCGCGATGACGATGTTGTTGAAGTCAGCTGTTGGATTGATCGACAGGGGATTCGGCCAATTGCCATTGGCGATATACCTGAGAATCAATATCTCCTGATGCGCGATGTTAAGCAGTACGAACGATTGGCTGCTCAGGCAATCCTTCAACGTTCACGGATGCTGGCTATTGAGGCATTGACGGTGCATCCATTGATCGGGTCTTATCCGTTGGCGCAATCACTGGTGGATGAATTTGTCGCGGCACATGAAGGGCTTATCGGGAAGTGGAATTGAAACACTTTGATGTTCTCATTCCCGGCAACTATTTTTGCGACATGATCTTCAGCGGATTGCCGAAATTCCCGGAGATGGGGACAGAGATTTATACCCACGATTTGACTGTCGTGCCCGGTGGGGTGATGAACACGGTTGTCGCCCTGCGTCGGTTACAGGTTAAGGTTGGGTGGATCGGTGTGTTGGGGAACGATTTTTTCAGTCGTTTTATCCTTGAGCAAACCGCCAATGAACATCTGGATACATCGCTGGTAGTGCAGCAGGACACCGATTTACGGCGGGTTACAGTGGCACTGTCCGATCCCCAGGATCGCGCTTTTATCACCTATGTTGACCCTGAAGCGGATGTAGTAGGGATGCTGCTCGACGTATGGGATACAGTTGAATGTGCTCATTTGCATTTCCATCGCTTGATGGTGGATGAGCGCCTTATTGACGTTTTGCGCGACTGCCGGGAGCGTGGGATATTTGTGTCAATGGACTGCCAACATCGCTTCGAAACGCTCGATAATCCCCTGGTACGGGCGACTTTATCGCTCGTCAATGTATTTATGCCGAACGCCAGCGAGGCCATGCGCTTGACAGCAACGACACAATTGGAGTCAGCGGCAGAGTTGCTTCTCGAGTATGTTCCCTATCTGGTGGTTAAAGATGGCGCGAAGGGCGTTCATGCCTGGCGGGATGGTGTCTACTACCGGGCTCCGGCTCTTGGGGGAATTCAAGTTCTGGACACAACCGGGGCAGGCGATGTGTTTAATGCTGGTTTCCTTGCGGCGTGTTTGGCAAAGGAGGATGTACAAACCTGCTTGCGTTGGGGCAATATCTCTGGTGGCCTATCGACTCAGGGTTATGGGGGTTGTTCTACCGCGCCAACCTTAACCCAACTCCAGGCGCGATTGGTTCCCTCATCTGACTGACTCTATCTGGCTCTCCCTACAGTGAGACGTTTTTTCGGTAAAGATAAGTATATGTGATGGCGGCAATGAACCGATCTGGCGAGTTATTGGCATCATAAATTTCGTCGGCCTCGTTCGTATCTCCCTATCCTTTTTGGTAGTTTTATCCTCTCCGAAGGGTTAATGTGTTTTCCGTCCCGTTGTGCCATGATAAGCTCATCAGTCAGACATTAGCGATTTGCCGCTACAAGGAGCGATGAGATGGCAAACGTATTACAGACAATATCGGATGCGATGGCGAGTGCCGTTGACTCCGCTGGAGCGAGTGTAGTACAGGTGGCAGCGCGGCGACGATTGCCAGCCAGCGGGGTGGTTTGGTCAGCAGACGGGGTGATTGTTACCTCACACCATGTCATTGAGCGAGATGAAAAAATTCGCATCGGGCTTCCCAATGGTCATATCGTCCCGGCCACGCTGGTCGGGCGTGACCCCAACACTGATCTGGCAGTGCTGCGGGCGGATTCGGGCGACTTGACCGTTCCGCAATGGGCGGAAACCGCTGATGTGCGGGTTGGGCATCTGGCTTTGGCATTGGGACGTCCGGGTGAGACTGTGCAGGCCACATTGGGCGTCGTCAGCGCGTTGAGCCACAATGATGCCGAAAACAAGTATTTTGCCCAGACTGACGTGGTGATGTACCCCGGATTTTCTGGCGGGCCACTGGTAGGCGTGAATGGGCAGATTATTGGCTTGAATTCTTCAGGTCTGATGCGCGGAATCAGCCTCGCCATCCAGACCCCGACCATACGATTTGTGGTGGAAAGCCTGTTAACACATGGCAAAATGCGGCGGGGCTACCTGGGTGTTGGTGTGCAGCCCGCACATTTGCCTGCCGGATTGAGTGAAGAACTCGACCAGAAAACTGGTGCATTGATTGTATCTGTTGAAGCAGGCAGTCCGGCAGAGCAAGGCGGCCTGTTCATGGGCGATACTATTGTCGCGCTGGACGGACATAAAATTGAAGATATGGAAGGACTGCTCTCTGCCCTGAGTGGAGCGCGAATCAGTGCCAGTGTTCCGGTGCGAATCATACGGGGTGGACAGCTCCAGGAAGTCACGGTCACGATTGGGGAGCGTGCATAATGGGCACGTCTACCTCTAAAATTCTACTCGACTTGAATAATGGCCTTGCAGATGTGGTTGATAATGTCCATAAGAGTCTGGTGCAAATCAGCAATGGGCGCGGCGCTGGGGCAGGAACCATCTGGCATGAAGATGGTCTGATTATTACCAATGCGCATGTTGTGTATGGTCACGAAAATCTGAACGTTACCCTGCCAGATGATCGGAAACTGTCTGCGCAGGTGATTGCCTATGATCGAGACCTCGATCTGGCCGCCCTGTCAGTGGATGCGAATGGATTGCCGACCATCGAGTTGGGCGACTCGCGGGCACTGAAACCGGGAGCGTGGGTGATGGCTATCGGGCATCCCTGGGGCATACAGGGTGCGGTAACGTCCGGTGTAGTGATTGGCACAGGTGCGAACCTGCCGGAAATGCCGCCGGGGCATGAATGGATCGCGCTTGACCTGCACATGCGACCTGGACATTCGGGTGGTCCGGTGGTGGACTCTGAGGGAAAGTTGGTCGGGATCAACACCATGATTACCGGGCCTAGCGTCGGGTTTGCCATCCCGGTACACATGGTTAAGTTGTTTCTCAAGGAAGCACTGGGGTCACAGAAGATCGCGGTGTAAAGACTGACAATTATCAATTGGGGGCGTTGTATCCAGCGCCCCCTATTCTTGCTCACTTCGCATCATTACAAATGACACAGGCATACCCTGATGAACCACAGCGATCATGTCAATCTTCTGCGAAAGGGTGTTCTTTTCCCCGGCGGTGTGTGGGCTGACCTGGGTTCTGGGCGAGGTACGTTCACGCTGGCACTGGCTGATTTAATCGGGTCAGATGGTCGGATTTACTCGGTGGACAAGGATGGTGGTGCGCTGCGGGAACAGGAACGGGAGATGCGAAGTCGGTTCCCGGACGTGGCAGTGAAATATCTACAAGCAGATTTTACCAAACGGCTTGATCTGCCGCCTCTTGATGGTGTGGTGATGGCAAATTCGCTGCACTTCCATCAGCGAAAAGATGAAATCCTGACATTGATATGCGATTATCTCAAACCGGGCGGAAAGTTGCTGTTGGTGGAATACAACGTGGGTAAGGGGAATATGTGGGTTCCGTACCCATTGGCGTATCCAACATGGGAGGCTCTGGCAGGTCGGAATGGGCTTGTTGAGACAAAGCAGCTTGCCAGCTATCCCAGCCACTTTTTGACTGAAATCTACAGTGCAGAGAGTCTCAAACCAACTCCTTAAAGTGACAATCGAACAATTATTATTTGGGAGCCATACGAATCGCGCCATCGAGGCGAATGGTTTCACCGTTGAGCATCTCGTTTTCGACAACGGCAGCGGCGAGATGGGCATATTCGTGGGGCTGTCCCAGACGGGATGGGAACGGCACCTGCTGGCCGAGCGAAATACGCGCTTCTTCCGGCAGCATCGCCATTAGAGGAGTATCAAACAGACCGGGAGCAATTGTCACGACACGGATACCGCTGCGAGATAAATCACGAGCGATAGGTAGTGTCATGCCGACGATACCGCCCTTCGACGCGGAATACGCCGCCTGACCAATTTGCCCATCAAAAGCAGCAACGGATGCCGTGTTGATGATGACACCACGTTCCCCGGCGGCATTTGGCTGGTTGTTGACCATTCGGGAAGCGGCCAAACAAATCACATTAAACGTGCCGATGAGGTTGATGCGAATCACGGTTTCAAACAAATCCAGAGGATGTGGACCGTCTTTGGTCACGGTGCGCCCTGCCCAAGCGATACCAGCGCAGTTGACCACAATGTTCAGACCGCCGAAATTCTCATAGGCCGCATCAACCGCAGACGTAATATCCGATTCGCTGGTGACGTCAGCCTGAATGAAATGGGCAGAATTGCCTAATTTGGCTGCTAAGGTTTCGCCTTTATCAGCGTCTCTATCGACAATAATGACCTTACTATTGTGTGTCGTAAAATGCTGGACACAAGCCTCCCCCAAACCAGATGCGCCACCCGTAATGAGTGCCACTGAATTTTGCAGTTCCAAGGTGATTTGCTCCTTCAATACATTATCGAAAATAAATCTCCAATACGGTGAAAATTTATATTTTGCCCATTTCCTCAACGGAGAAATCCAGCGCGACAAAGTAGGAGTCGTCGATACCAAGCAACTTCAACATGCGGGAACGCCCATGTTCATCCTCGGCTTCGCGGCTATGTTCGTCTAAGGTAGCGATCATGCCGTGATGTTCCAGTACACGCGCCATGCGTTCGGCGGCGGGGGCTGGCATTGAGCCAAGAACTCCACTTCCAGACATAAGCAGATTTACGAGTGGCTGGGAACGGTTCACATCTGTGGCGAGTTCGCGCCAGGGGCCAAAGGTAGTGACATACGCCTGATGGATGTCCAGCACCAGTTCATTAACATCGGCTGGCTTGCCCTCAAAATGGACTTCAACGCGCGGGAGATTGTGATGATAGAGGATTGGGTGTTCGTCTGCGATGAAAAAACGCCCGAATACACCCAGGCTGACACGGTGTTCCAACACGCCGAGGATGCGAACAATGTACTGGCGACGGGGACGCAAGCCTTGAGCTTTTTCATCGAACTGGGCAGTCTGGATAATCAGTTGGAGTTCGCTGGGTGCGCCGCCCATCTGCGCTGCCAGGAAGATGCCATAGTCACTTTCACCCTGGAGATCGTCGATCAACTGCTGGGTTTTGGGCATGTTCAGGACTCCTGGGCAGCGGGACGAAGATAGCGGGTCGTCCAGCCTGTGCCAGGATAACCGACAGCATAAAGATCGCTGATGACCGCGTCCACATCATAGGGGACACGACGCAAATCAACCGTTACATCGCCATTCTCGAAGGTGAACAGTCCCCACTCGGCAAAACCGGCAGCATCGGCGGACATGCCAATGCTGCCGACATTAACCACGCGCCAATCGCCCAAATCACGGTCAAATTGGCGGTGGACGTGACCGCCGACAGCCAACCTGCCCTCACGATCCAACAGGAAGTCGCGGGCTTCTTCTTCGGGCGTGTCCGGCAGAAGGGCGGGTTCGTCGTCACCGGGGACAGCATGATAGCCGATGACATAACCATAATCATCGACACGATGCGCGAGTTCATGCCCCAGGGTTTTTGCCAGAAATTCGTAATCCTCGAATGTCAGTTGTCCCAAACACCAAAGCAGGTTGTCGTTAATGTTTTTCCACTCATTCACCTTATGCTTGAAGGCATCATTATCTTTTGCGGGCAAATGTTTGGGGCGTTCACCCGTCACCAGATAACGATCTGTGTTGCCGCCAATCACCTTAAATTTTTTACCTTCATCGGCTTCGGCCAGCGATTTGATGCGCCGGATACACTCCGCTGGACGCGGGCCAAAAGCGGCTATATCGCCCAGGCACCAGGTTAAGTCCACCTCGCCTACCGAGTCGAGGTCGGCCATAACCGCTTCAAGCGCGGTGAGATTACCATGAATATCCGATAAAATTGCCAGCCGCATATTACACCTTCTCCAGCACCATTGATCCGCCAAAAGCCTACCATAAAATAGGGACATTGGCGACGAGATGGTCATGGCGAGTTCGGGCGGGGTGTGGTATTTTCTCTGATGAGGATTTTGTTTATTCACTATGAAAAAAGGAGCATAAATATGCCTACTCGTAAGGCAGATGCCGTATGGCAAGGGACGTTAAAAGAGGGCGGTGGAACGGTCAAGGGCGGTAGTGGGATGTTTGATCTGCCGTATAGCTGGAAAGCACGATTCGAGGAAGAAGCCAACAAAACTAACCCGGAAGAACTGTTGGGCGCAGCGCACGCGGGATGTTACGCCATGTTCCTGTCGGCGCAACTGACCACCGCCGGTTTCACACCAACTCGCATCAGTGCAACGGCGAATGTGGCGTTGGGACGCGACGACAAAGGGCCGGTGATCGAAAACATCACGCTGAATGTTGAAGCCGATGTGCCGGGTGTGAGCCGGGAACAGTTTGATGAACTGGCGGAAAAGTCGAAAGCTGGATGCCCGATTTCACGGGCGCTGGAAAGCACACCGATTACGCTCAATGCGAAACTCGTGAGTTAGCATCCCTATGCTCCCAACCCCCTTTCACCATCATTGTGGCGAGAGGGGGAACACAACGCAGTACATAAACGCATTGTCATCCTCCTATTTGTTTAGAAACCGAATCGGCGGAGAATCGCGTCTATAGAAGCGACATAACCGCCACCAAACAAGCGAACGTGTACCAGCAAGGGATACAGGTTATATATATCGCGCCGTTCCTCGAAAAATCCCGGCAGAATCGGTCTGAGTTCGGTATAGCGACTGAAGAACGCCGAGCTGAAGGTGTTAAACAGGGTAGTAAACGCCAGTTCGATTTCGGGGTGAGCATAATAAATGGCAGGATCTAGGAATGCGGTGATATGTCCACCCACTGCCAGGATGTTGGTTGTCCAGGCGTCTCCGTAAATCAAGGATGGATGCTGTGGCTCAGACAGCCAGTTATTCAGATGTGCGCCGAATTTTTCTAGACGTGATAGGAATTCTCTCGGTAAACGCCCTGCATCCACTCCTACCTGTCCCATATACAACAGACGGTGATCGCGGAAGAAGTCAAGCCACGAGTCAGTCAAGGAATTTGGTTGGTGCAAGCCCCCAATAAGCGTATCCCGCTCCAGACCAAACTGTTCGGCATGTACATTATGAAGGGCGGCAAGCAGTTCGGCTGCATGGTGTTGAGCGGACTCGTTGAACTGACTATCACCCTCGATAAACTCCATCAACAGAATTTTGTCCGATTTGTATATCACGGATGGGACAGGCAGGGTGCTGTGTGCTCTGAGATAGTCCAGCATATAGCCTTCGATGCTCAGGCGCGCATCAGGATTCCCGGCGACTTTTGCCACTAAGGAGGGACGATCCGGCAGATTGACCTGATATACCTGTCCGATCATGCCGCCAATCAACGGCATAATACGTTGTGGTCGCGCACCTAGAATAGATTCAAGCCGATCTGCCAGCGGATCTGCCACTAGGTGGTACTCTCGATAACTGGAGCCGACCCTACGGCGGATATTGGTGTACCCAGTGAAACCCCTGTCATACGGGACAAGGTAGAAAATTCCGTAGGTGATAGCAAACCCTTCATCTTATCTGCCGTGACTTCTCGTTTGCGGTTCAACCGGGTTTCTTTCACGTTCAAAACCATGTTACTCTGAGGTGCGACGGGAATGCGCTGTATCTGTATATCGACACGCGGGGCGGACAGCTTTGTCCCCGTAACCATTTTGAAGGCCGATAGAGTATCGCCCTCTTTCAGCAATCTGTAGAATTCCTTGCGCTGCTTCCAATCAACACTGCCAATCCACTCCCCTGTGGGATACCAATCGTCGGCTTCTTCATTGAAGGGTTGCCGTGCGGTCTTAAAGGCCATTCCCGCTGAAAGTCCCATAACAATCAGCAGTTCGATACCCCAATAAACCCATGTTCCCGTTTCATCCAGGGTGAGTTCACTACTGCCAGTGCTCCGCGACAGGGTAGTTCCCTGTTGAGCCGAGTATTTCAGGTAGCCAATAAAGCCGGGAGAACCAGTCTCATCTTCCAGAACCGCATCAATGAATTCGTCGACTTGATCCTGCGGAATGTCTCCGCCAGCCTCATCCAAAATGGCATCCCGCGCCTGATTGTGGAAGTCTATCTCATACTCTGCAAAGCGGTTGACGCCAACAATGCCCACTCCAATGACCAGCCCAAACAAGCCAGCAAAAATCGGACTGCGAACCTTGCCACGTTTCACGGCCAGGGTTAAGATCGCTCCACCCAACGCCCCCATCATGAATGGAAATAGAATCACGAGATAAATCAAGTGCGATACAGCGAAAACCAGGCCACCAATGACCAGACTGCCGATCATTGTCGCCAGCAGAACACCGACCAATCCACCAAACGGTATATGTCCACTCGGATGGTAAGGCTTCATGTTTGTTATTCCCCTGATGGCAATTACAAAATAAAAGAGGCGGGTTTTGAACCGCCTCTTTTATCTTACAGCAACCCCGCTTTACTGCAATTCGAGTGAATGCTCGTCGATCACCCGTTCGGCCATGTTCAGGAACTCATCGAGGGGTATCGCGCCCAGGTCTTCATCGGAACGGAGGCGGACACTTACCGTTCCGGCTTCCATGTCCTTGTCGCCGACAATCAGCATATAAGGGATGAGGCGTTCACGAGCGTCCCGGATTTTGCCACCCATACGTGACTTGCCTTTGTCAATCTCGACGCGAACACCATGTCGTTTGAGTTCTTTGGCGATACTATCAGCGTATTCATAATGTCGGTCTGTGATCGGGATGATAATTGCCTGCACCGGGGCAAGCCACACCGGGAACGCACCTGCGAAGTGTTCAATAAGGATGCCGATAAAACGCTCCATACTGCCAAAGGGGGCGCGATGAATCATCACCGGACGTTCGCGCGTGTTGTCTTCCGTGACATATTCGAGTTCAAAACGTTCGGGCAGATTATAGTCCACCTGCACCGTGCCTAACTGCCATTCCCGCTTGAGGACGTCACGTACCATGAAGTCCAATTTCGGCCCATAGAAAGCGGCCTCGCCTTCCTCGACATTATAGGCTAAACCGAGTTCCTCACACGCCTGGATGATGGCGCTTGTGGCCTGCTCCCATAGCTCGTCCCGGCCTACATACTTTTCGCTGTTGGGGTCGCGTGTACCGACACGGGCGCGGAAGTCCGTAAGGCCGAGGGAGTTGAAGATATTCTGGATGAGGGAGACGACTTTCTTGAACTCCTCCAGAAGTTGATTGGGTGCGACGAACAAATGGGCATCGTCCACCGTAAAGCCGCGCACGCGCGTTAGACCACTGAGTTCACCAGATTGTTCGTAACGATAGACCGTACCAAACTCGGCCAGACGGATAGGTAGCTCCCGATAAGAGTGCATATCGCTCTTGTAGATCATAATATGATGGGGACAGTTCATCGGCTTGAGCAGGAATTCGTCCTCATCCACCTCGATGGGCGCATATTGGCTATCTTTATAATAAGGATAGTGGCCGGATGTGCGGTACAGGTCGAGCTTGCCAATGTGCGGTGTGACAACAGGCAGATAGCCATTGTCAATTTGCGTTTCGCGCAACCAGCGTTCAAGCGTGTCACGCAGCGTCGCCCCGTAGGGTTTCCACAGGGGTAAGCCCTTACCGACCAGTGGACTAATCGTGAATAAATTCAGCTTCTCGCCAATAACACGATGATCGCGCTTTTTGGCTTCTTCCAGCAGATGCAGATATTCCTGAAGTTGTTTCGGCGTCTCCCAGGCCGTGCCATAGATGCGTGTCAGTTGGTCGCGGTTTTCGTCGCCTCGCCAATATGCCCCGGCGGGCGCTTTAAACGTGATGCTGATGGCGTCCGGGTCAATCTCCTGCGTACTCTTGACGTGTGGGCCACGACATAAATCTGTGAACGTGTCCTGCGTCCAAAACGTGATTTTATCGGCGGGTGTGGCGATTTCGTTGCCATTATCGTCTACCCGTCCGGCGACGAGATCGTGGATGAGTTCGATCTTATAGGGCTGGTCTTTGAAAAAAGCGAGGGCTTCATCCGGCGAGACTTCCCGTTCCTTGAATTCATGACCTTCCCGGATGATTTTCTTCATCCGGTTTTCTACCCACTGAAGGTCTTCTTCCGATATTGGGCGCGGCAGATTGAAATCGTAGTAGAAACCATCTTCAATTGGCGGGCCGATGGCAATCTGTGCTTCGGGAAACCGTTCCAGCATCGCCTCGGCCATGATATGTGCCGTTGAATGGCGGATGCGATAGAGTTGACTATCTTTATAGTTTGCGTTCGACATGGTTGCTCCAAATCTGTGTAATTGTGCGTATGATAGCAGAAAATAAAAAACGCCAGGACATTGGATGCTGCCCTGGCGTTTCGTGTACGAGCCGTAATGGTTGGTGGTTTAGGCTTTCACCTGTCCACAACCAGGACATCCGATAGGACAACCGCTGCGACCTCAGTAGTCGCGCGCTTGCCAGTGTTAGTAGTGCCGGTAGTTGTCTCTTCGTCGTCTTCTGTAACCAGCGTAAACAAGCCCTCGAATATATCGAGCGCCAGCAGGTTATCAATCGTATCTTCAATCGTGTCGCGTTTCAGGTTTTCCACCACAATATGCGGCGTTTCGAGGACAGCATACCGCACAGGTGGGACATCTGACAACTGTTTGCTGACCGTATAACTGAGCTGCATTTGTCGTTGTAAGTATGGAGGGGTGATAAAGACTGTTGTATAAATCTTCCCTCTTTCCGTTTCGACAATCACGTCACAGGAGTTTGGTTCCTGGGCATCGTGATGCATTTCAATCATGACATTTACGGGTATTTCAATCATATCAATTTGCTCAATACTAATGATGGTTCAAACCACAAAGAATGAATTTTTTGTGAAGTTTATCCCTGTCGTTTGACAGCATACGCCTTAACGAAGTCGTTTGTCAAGTAGCCTTCATAGCCCAAGTTTATTGGATCAATGGGGGCTGGATGGACTTTCACATAGTCGAAGGTTTATATGGGTTTTACTGGGTGTAATTGGACAGAAATGGTTTACTAGGTAGAACTCCTCAGTTAACTTTATCGCGATAATTTTGTTGTCCCGACTGCATAAGTCTTCTGAAAAGGATATAATAGACGCTGTGTCTTGTGGGGTTGTACTCACCGGCTGATTTTATAGTATCGCCTCTCGTATTCCTCATTCGATTTCTGGACGGAGTATGTTTTTCTCATAACCGATGTTACACCTCTCACATATGGCTGCATCGCAATCAATTAATGATTAAGGAACGTAAAATGGCCGAAAAGAAAATCTATCAGGTTGTTGATGGCCCGATTGGTATTCGAGTTGAACCGAATGGTCAACTTGTTGGATTGCAGTTGAAACAGGGCGATCAAATTGAGGTCATTGATGATTTGGTTGATAAAGATGGCTACATCTGGGTGAAACATAACAAGGGTTGGTCAGCCGTCAGCAATAGTAACGGGGACGAAGTTTTTATGTTGGACATGAGTAACCGTCCAATCGACGCGCCGCGTGTTTTCCGAGTCTGGGCACAAAACATTAGCATCCGTGACTCCCCAAATGGAAAACGGCTGGGGGGCAAGCTATTTCGTAAAATGGAAATAAATGTTGATCCCAAATCCCGTAACGAAGCGGGCGGTTACATCTGGTGGAAGCACGATAAAGGGTGGTCGGCGGAACGCAGCCTTGATGGAGGCGAAATTCTGATGAAAGAAGTGTTTGACACCGCTTCCATGAAGACGATCAATCCCGCCCAACGAGTTGAACTTCCGGCGACCTGGAAGGGCAAGATGGCGCTGCAAGTGGCAACCAATACGAAGGTGCGTGGGCAGCCTTCTACCGACCCTCGTGGCCTTATCATCATTACCATGAAACCCGGTAAGGTTATTGAAGTGGATATGGATTCCCTGGTTGAAGCAGATGGATATTACTGGGTTCGTCATGAGCTTGGTTGGTCAGCCATTCAAAGCATCGACGGCAAAAGTGTGTATCTGGCTGAACCCGGAACAATCCCCGGTATGATTTACATTGGAGAAGATGGTCCAAAAGCCGAAGAACTGCCCGGTTATCGAACCCTGGTACAAAAGATTCCGGTTATCCTGACCGATGTTCAATGGTTTCAATATTTTGGCAACAATATGTGGGCATATCTGCATGGGAAACAATATGGGTATGATAGCTACTCGCAGGGACTTCACGGTGGACTTGATTTGGGTAACAGCCAACATGCAGGTGTCAAAGTACGGGCAGGTATTGAAGGGCAGTACGTCAAAACGGAATATCCCAGCCCAAATAATACACGCATCTACGTTAAGAATGGCAATTATCAGTTCATCTACCAACATATCACCAATGCACGTCAATTTTCCCCAGGACAGCAAATTACCCCGGACACGGTTGTAGCCGAAATTGAACACCATTCCATTAATAATGGGTGGGATCATGTCCACTTCGAAGTTCGTTTCATGGATGAGTGGATTATCAATCCTTTACTTTTGCTGACGCAGAGTGAATATGACCAGCTCATATCACGTTTTAACCCAGATAAGCCTAATATTGATTACGGGAAGACCGAGTCCACATCAAATTTTTTCTATAAGTCTAACAAATGGACAAAATGGACATCACCGCTCGATCAACCGATGATTAAGCTGAAAGGGCAGTGTATAGGGCCGCGTTTTGAGATGGCAGCATTAGAAGATTTGGTTTGATACTGTGCCTGTTTGATGGGGCATATATCTACCCGTTTGGAATTGGTGGAGGGTTGGGCATCATGAGTATCAATACTCTTTCGCTTGAACAAATGCAAATGACATGGTACTTTTAGTAAAGATGCCCCGCGCATGTTTGTTACAGTGGACTGATTGAGGCGTACCAGGACGCTATGGACAGCAGTTTGAAATCCTCGCAGTGGCAGGACTGGGCTTTAATCGCCTTACGCTGTGCTTTCCTGGTATTCGCCGGTCTTTTACTGTACGCTACGCCTGCCTCTGATGGTTCTCCATATGCGTCGAATGACATTGTTGTGGCCGTTGTCTTGGGCGTTGTGGCAACTTCTATACTGGTTGTTCTGGTATTATTCCCCAATTTTCATGGTGCATTACCGATTGCAGTCATTGCTGGTGATTGGGTCATAACGGCTGCATTTGTATATGCCTGTCGTGGGAACTCGACACTGCTGGTTGTTATTGGCGGCCTCGTGATTATCACCAGTATTCTGCGGTTGAGCGTATGGTGGGGGATACTGGATGCGATTGGTATCCTGACGACAATTATCATTACGCTGGGTGTAATTTACGGCTTTGAGAGTTTGACAATCGTCCTTAACGAATTGTCAATTCCACTGTTGTTAGTCACTTCATTGGGTGTGGCGGCGAATGTCTGGAGTCTTGTTTTGCAAACGCACATCCATGCCCAAGCCGAGCATATCGCAGATATTCATCTGAACAGACGCAGCCAACTGGATGATCTGCGGGAGCGCACACGGGCGATTTATGAACTGGGTGCGATCCTGAGTTCGACCTTCAATTACGAAAAGATTCTGCATGCGGCGATGAATGCCGGAGCCTATGGCCTTCGGGATTTGGATCGACGTGGTAAAGATAAATTGGTGAGCGCGGTTTTGTTGTTCCGCGCGCAAGATAACGGGCTGCATGTTGTGACCGGGCGTGGACTGGCGCGTACCGATGAAAAACGTTCAGCACCCGGTAAAGATGGCATTATTGGAGAAACGCTGGAAAAATGTATGCCCGTGTTTGGTACAAGCGCCCGTAAAGACCCTGAGCTACAGTATTTTGTGGCTTTTCAATCGTCCCGTTCGATCCTGTGTATTCCTCTGCGCGCCGGGTTCGATAATTACGGAGTTCTCCTGTTTGGCAGTGATATGCCGGATGCATTCACCGAAGAGCACACTGAGTTATTGACCGCAATCGGCACACAGGCTACGGTGGCGCTCCAAAACGCCGTACTGTATGAGAACCTGTTGAATGAGCGAGATCGCATCGTCGAGGTGGAAGAAGAAGCGCGTAAGAAGCTGGCGCGTGACCTGCACGATGGGCCGACCCAGAATGTGGCGGCGATTGCGATGCGGATGAACATTATCTACAGACTGCTGGAACGAACACCCGATGAAGTTCCGGCGGAACTCAAGAAAGTCGAAGAACTGGCGCGGCGGACGACGAAAGAAATCCGTCACATGTTGTTCACACTGCGGCCACTGGTACTCGAAAATCAGGGGTTAGCAGCTGCGCTGGAACAACTGGCCGAGAAAATGAAAGAAACCCATAACCAAACGGTGGCGGTTCGTGTGAGCCGTGATGCCGAGCAACTCCTAGATGGGCATCAGCAGGGCGTGGTGTTTTATATTGTAGAGGAAGCGGTGGGCAACGCACGCAAACATGCCCAGGCTTCCCTGATTAGCGTCAGCGTGATGAAGCAGGAAGATGTGATATTGGTTCAGATCGCTGACAACGGTGTGGGTTTTGACACCAGCGCAGTCGAGGCGAATTACGATCAACGCGGCAGCCTGGGCATGGTGAACCTGCGCGAACGAACGGAACTCCTGAACGGCACCCTGCGGATTGAAAGTGCATCTGGCCGGGGCACTACCGTCACGGTCTATGTCCCTATACAGGATGCTCCTGGGCGTACTGTCAGCAAGCAGTCGGCTATGCTGGCAGCGACGGGGTCAAATACGAAACTGGCGGCTGCGGCGATGGAACGGATTCGCGCGTCACACCCCAATAACGATTAACGATTTCACATGACTCATTCAAATCTGGCGGCGCTGCGCGGTGAACCCAGCTATGTGTGGCGGGCTGGGCAAGAACGCCGACTGGCGATGATCGCACGCTGGGCGAAACTGGAAGATGCCTGTGTGCTGGAAGCGGGCTGCGGGGTAGGGATGTATACCTCGCAGATTCGCAGGCGATATACGCCTCATGTTGAAGCCTTCGATATTGAGTTCGCGCGGGTGAAAGAAGCATCGGTAGATACGCCTCATGCTTTGATTTCAGCAGCAGAGCAACTGCCCTACCGCTCGGATACATTCGATACGATCATCTCCAACGAAGTGATTGAGCATGTGAACGATGACCGGATGGCGGCGTGTGAGATGGTACGCATCCTGAAACCGGGCGGGCGGATTGTGATGTTCGCACCCAACCGATGGTATCCGGTGGAGCAGCACGGGCATTACTGGCGCGGGACATATCACTTCGGCAATACCCCTCTGATTAACTATCTTCCTGACAGCCTGCGAAACCAGCTTGCGCCTCATGTACGAACATACACCGGGCGCGGGTTACGGCGATTGTTCGACGGATGCCGGGTACAAGTGGTACTACACCAGCGTATCTACGGGGGCTATGATAACCTCATCGCCCGGTTCGGGACGCCGGGGCGTATCATTCGGAGTACCCTGCACGGATTTGAGGGTACCCCTCTTGACCTCTTTGGCCTGTCCCACCTGCTTGTGGTGGAGAAGACTACTTGAATAACCTGAAAAATCTATTTTTGCTCGACCCGGATGTAGCGTTCCTCAATCACGGTTCGTTCGGCGCGTGTCCGATTCCGGTGTTTGAGGTGTACCAGAACTGGCAGCGCGAACTGGAACGGCAACCAGTGGAATTCCTGGGCAGGCGACATGATGACCTGCTGGAAGCAGCACGGGGGAAGGTGGGCGCGTATCTGAACGCATCCCCAGACGACCTGATTTTCGTCCCGAACGCGACGATTGGCATCAACACGGTGGCGCGTTCCCTGAAGCTGGAAGCGGGCGATGAAATCCTGGGGACGAATCATGAATATGGGGCAGTGGATTACACCTGGAATTTCATCTGCGAGAAGACAGGCGCGACATACGTTCGACATCCGATTCCGTTACCTGTAACGACTCATGAGGACTTTGTGGACTCCCTGTGGAGCGCGGTGACGGAGCGGACGAAGGTGATTTCGATCAGTCACATTACCTCACCAACAGCGCTGACCTTCCCGGTGAAGGAGATATGCAGGCGGGCGCGGGAGGCGGGAATCCTGACGATCATCGACGGGGCGCATGTTCCGGGACAACTCCCTATTGATCTGGCGGCGCTGGATGCAGATTTCTATTCCGGTAACTTCCATAAATGGTTGTGTGCGCCCAAAGGGGCGGCTTTCCTGTATGCGCGACAGGAACATCAGGCGATGATCGAACCGCTGGTGATTAGCTGGGGATGGCTACCGGATTCGACATTCGTGAGCCGAAACCAGTGGCAGGGGACGCGGGACATCGCGGCGTTTTTGTCCGTACCAGCGGCGATTGAGTTCCAGCAAACACACGATTGGGACAGCGTTCGGGCGGCGTGTCATGGGCTGGCGAGCGAGGCACGGGGGCGGCTGGCGGAACTCACCGGACTAGAGCCGAACCATCCGGATTTAACGGATTGGTTCGCGCAGATGATCGCAGCACCGTTACCTGACTGTGATCCGGTAGAAGTGAAACGGCGCTTGTATGACGCGTACAAGGTCGAGATTCCACTGACGGTCTGGAACGGGCAAAACCTGATTCGGGCGTCGTTCCAGGGGTATAACTCGGCGGATGATCTGGAACGGCTGATGCGCGCGTTGGGCGATATTCTATCCTCCTAAACTGATTGGCGATGGCAGAGAAGTGGTCTGCCGTCGCCATATCCTCGGCTGGTTATGGCAGCAGTTCCTCAAAAACCGGGTGATTGCCGCAAACAGGCGAGTTTATGGCACTGCCTTTCTTGGTTATGATCCATTACCGATAAAACTGATAAAGCTGAGAAAATTGTCGCCGGAGTGAACGGCGGGAAGGCCGGGACGCGCCGCCAAAGTGACAATCGGACAGGGCGGGAACACGGGAGAGACGCGCCGGAGTGACGCAATTGCAGCGGGAAGCTGGCGCGCGGCTGCCGCTTTGACAGTACCTGTGTCGTTGCGGCGAGAATAAGGGAGCGAACCGCCGGAGCGTATAGACAAAAATCAACGCAACCAAGTAGGTCATCACTCAGGGGACATTGTCCCCGTTCGGATGAAGGGTTAAAGGTGCAAAGGCGCGGAGGGTAAAAAGAGAAAAGCGTAACACAACGTCTCCAAGTCACAAGGACACAAAGGGAGGGATGGGATAGAAATCCTCCAAGTGTCATTATAGAACAAAAGTTCTAAATTGTCAAGTGGGAAGTGTGATGTTTGTCCCCACCCCCCAAACCCCCTCCCCATTGCATAGTGAGGGGGCGACAGTAAAGTCAGGGTGAGTAAAGTAAGAAGGCTTGTCGACCTTCCCGAAATAAGCTGTAACGACGGACATATGAGCCGTCGCTGCGACGTTTGTGAGCAGCCGTTTGGTGAAAGCTTGCCAAAGCACTACCCCATAATAGTAACCAGGCATAAGCCACCACCAGTAAAATCCAGAGGCGTTCCAGCCGTGCAGGGCATTCAAACTGAGCCTGTTCAAGCTGCCAGCCGTGCGATTTCAGATCACGGAAGGCCTCTTCGATCCACATGCGCTGGGCGTATTCCCAACCCGTCAAGCTGTCATCATTGGTCACCAATGCCCATTTATCCTGCGCCTGCTTGCCCCACAAGACCCGTACATGAGCCGGGATACGACCTCGCTTTTTGAAGACCATCCCGCTGGCTTGATAGCGTTGATCGGGAGCAGCGACCTGATCGTAGAAGGTGACTGCTTGCCCATCCGGTAGAATGATCTTGCTCTGTTTGGTCACCCGAAACAGAAACGTCCAGCCCAGCTCCATCACCCCCCGCATCAGGCTTGGCGATGTCCTGATCCCGCGATCTGCCAGAACCCGAACCCGCCGATGCAGGGGCAGACCGCCCTGGATGGCTCTGAGTAAGCCCACGATCATGTCTACCTGTCCTTCAGACGGATAGGTGTGGTGCGAATTGGCTCGGTAAATGCGCCAGGCCAGTGGAATACACCGCCCTTCATAGACCATCCCCACCACCATGATCCCAAATTCGGCTTTCAGTTTGGTTTCATCCACCACTAACACAATCGTTTTGGTCTTCAGTCTTCTCACAATGCTGGCCGTCCACAGCCTGAAAAAGGCTTCCACATCCACCGGACGCTGCACAAATCGCTGCAAGCGCCGTCTTTGACTATCCGCCACTCCGGTACACACCCCGCAATCTTGAATCTGACTGCTCTGCGAACGGGCTACTCCTCGGCTAAACACTGCCACATTCTCCTGAAAATGTCGGCTAAATCCCGTCCACCCCTTGCTGATCTTCCGTACCCACTGATATAGTTTTCGCTGGTTCATCTGGTTTCCCTTTCTGGCTTTGACACCGAAAGTTTGCCAGATGAACCCCCCTTTTGGCTACTGTCGCCCCCTCACCATTGCATAGAGAGAGGGCTTTAAAGACCACTGGAGGTCAAGTTGTTGCTCGTTACGGCACAAAATGTCCGCCTACCGTTTATTGTGTCGCTACCGTGTGGTATATTGTGATATTGTTTAAGTTGGGAGAGGTGTCATCTTGAGCCAAATTACCTCTGACGACCCGATTCTCGCCAATTACATCCGGCAGAAAGCGGCACGCTCCGGCGAAAATCCTGCCGCCGTTGCGGCGCAAATTGACCGAAATGCGTTTTACGAAAATGTATATGCCTTACATGAACGATTTATGGCAGGCGAATTTTCGCTGGGTTATATGGCGAGTTATTGGAATCGCCAAGCCTGACCTATACCATCTGCTGGACGCGAGGAACTGAAAGTCAGATTGCGTGATTTTGCCAGATCAGGATAAACATGATGCAAACGTTTACGGCATATATTGAATACGACGCGGAAAGCAAGCGTTATGTGGGCATTGTGCCGGGATTGCCGGGAGCACACAGCGTTGGCGATACGCTAGACGAATTGTATGCGAATATGAAAGAAGTATTGGAACTCGTTCTTGAGGAATATTGGGAATAAATGTTCGATGAAGAAAGTTGTTTTTATTACCCTTATGCTTTTGTCTCTGACCTGTTTTAAGTTTGTATATGCGATGGCTCAAGATACCGCGATTGACCCACCTATGGCTGCATACGGGGCTGATGGGAATTTGTGGCTATACGGATTTGAAGATGAACCGATACAAATTACTTTCCAAGAAGGCGGACTTAGTAAAATTCTTTGGCATCCAGGGGGGCCACTACATGAATTGCCTGGAATCCAAATGGCATTTATCTTGCATTTGTCAATATCGACGGCAGTTTAGCGATGTTTGACACTCAGACTAGGAATATCATCAATTTCAATGTCTATCCAGCCATAAACCTTCATATTGCGTTTGATAGAGGCAACAACTATATCTTATTTGGATCAGGGGGAGATCAAGTTTATGAAAGCGACTACGACAAATTTTACGAGCTGAATATTAGTCGCGTTGCCTTCAATGGCGCTCACGATTTAGAAGCGATTGCCACCATTGGGACTGTCAGCAGTATGTACGGAGGTGGTCCAATCTCTCCGGCGAATCTAATATTTGCGGTGAAATGGGCGGTTACACACATTTTGGAGATCGAATTCTGGCGGATGTATCGTCTGGGTTGCTTGCTATTTCGCCTGGATATGTTAGCGATGAAGAAGATAGAGTGGAGCAATTGCCATCGGGTGTAAATCTTTATCGTGGTTCAGAGGTTGTTCGTTTGGCGGATTTGCCAATATTTGATGCGGTTGTGTCACCTAAATCGGCAACAGATAGCATCTTTTCGTGATAAAACCATCACGATCATTGATTTAGAAACACTTAGTCAAACCATATTTGATACTCAAGAATTTCCGCAGATTGTTGCCTGGGGTGGAGATAACACTATCTACTATTCAAGTATCACTCCGGTTCGTGATTTGATGGCCGATCTAACTGTGGATGAAAAGGATGAGTTGCTTGCCCTGGATGAATTTATATTCGATTTAGGGTCATTAACAAGTAATTCAGCGTCTATCCATCGTCTAAATTTGATAAATGATACAGATGAGACTATTTATGAAACTGATCTTATGCTGTCGGACAATTGACAGTATTACCCGATGGGGCTGGCCTGTTTTTCAGCACCGTTCCGAATTTGGACGTCTGGTGGGAAATGATGTTGGCAACGGCTGAAGCCGGGGATTTGTATCCAAATAATGAAGGTACTATTCTTCGAGCCATCCCTTTACTACCTGAATCTGGCAGATAACGAAGTTCAACTCATTCATTCGGGACTATATAAAGCGACAATTGATGTCCCATTGTATATTGAGGAACTAAAAAATGAATAAGGCGAGGACAAAAAGACTTCGCCTTACTATAGCTTAATCTCATAGCCGGTATTTCTAGATCGCCACGGTTTCCAGGGCGAGGTCGTGGAGCTTGATGACCGCCTGTTCGAGATCGTGTTCGGCGACGACGAAGGAAATGCTGCACTCCGACGATCCCTGAGCAATCGCCAGAATGTTGATGCGGTTGTCGCCCATGACGGAGAAAACGCGTCCGGCGATACCGGGCGTGCCGCGCATGCCTGAGCCGACGGCGGTGAGAATGACCACATCGTCCTGCACATCGACGCGCTCAATATCGCGGCGGGCGATTTCCGACGAAAGCTGACCTTCAATCGAATATTTGACTCCTTCGGCGGTGGTGTCCGTCACCAGAAAACAGAAGCTCTGTTCCGATGAGGATTGGGAGATCATGAGGATACTCGCGCCCGCATTGGCGGCGGCCAGAAAAGTGCGTCCAGCGATGCCGGGGACGCCGATCATGCCCTTGCCGCTGACGGTGAGCAGGCTGACGTTGCGGATGCTGGTGACGGCCTTGATGACCGAAGCGCTGGTTTCACCATTCTGGCCGATGAGCGTGCCGGGATGGTCGGGATTGAAGGTGTTGCGGACGCGGATGGGGATGGCCTTGTCCAACACAGGCTGCACCGTCTTGGGATGCAGCACCTTCGCACCATAAAAGGCGAGTTCACCGACTTCCTGATAAGAGACATAAGGCAGCACACGGGCGCGTTTATCCAGACGGGGGTCGGTGGTCATCACACCGTCCACATCCGTCCAGATGATGAGTTCGTCGCTATCGGTGGCGGCGGCAAAAATGGCGGCGCTGTAATCACTGCCCCCACGCCCCAGGGTGGTAATCGCTCCTTTGGCCGTTGCGCCGATGAAGCCGGTAATCACGGGCGTTTGACCGTCATCCAGCGCCGGACGGAGCTTCTGGTTAATGCGCGTCTGGGTTTCATCCCACAGGGGGGATGCTCCGCCGTAATGGTCGTCGGTGAGCAGGAATTCACCGGCATCATAGGCAGCGGCGTCGATGTCGTTGTGTTTGAGGACGGCGGCCACGACCCGGCTGCTCATCCGCTCACCAAAGGAGACAATGGCATCGTGGATGCGGGGGGTTTCTTCGCCCAGGATGTTGACCGCGTTGCAGATTTCGACGTATTCGTCCATGAGGGCGGCCACTGCTGAGAGAGTCTTTTCGCGGAGTGTGCCGGGTGGCAGCAGCAGATTGAGGGTTTCGTCGTGACGATCCCGCAGTTTTTCGGCGGTGGAGAGATAACCCCACTTGTTGCCGGAGATCGCCATTTTGACCGAATTCACCAGGGTATCGGTGACACCCGCCATTGCCGAGACGATGACGATGACACGGCTGCCCGTCGCTCGTTCGGCCTTCACAATATCGACCACATTGGCGATGGCCTCCGGACCACCGACGGACGTGCCGCCGAATTTCATGGTAATCGTTTTCATGTTATGTGCTCTCCCCATAAAAACAAAAAAGCGTGTGGGGGATTTCCCACACGCTTCTAATCGCGCGATTTGCCGGTTTTTATCACCAGGGCAAAAGGAAGTTCCCCCGCATCGTATGACGTGGAGTAGTACCCATACCCATAGTAGTGATGGAACAGTGTGCCAAGACTTGTTTGATGGACTAGAGATCATGGTTTGGCTTCCTGATTTCAACAGCGATTAGGGTAGCGCGTTTAGGGGAGACTGTCAAGGAAATGTTTGATGTGGGGGAGAGGGAAATTATGACGATTCCAGGTCGTTCGTTTCAGAAATCAAACGGGTGTACAATCACCCCAGAGAAAAACGACCTGGGAGGAAGATATGGCAAGTGTTACCAAAGCTGAAGTCACCGCGAATGTCCTCAACGTGCGTTCCGGAGCGGGGACGACATTTAGCATCGTCGCCTCGGTTAAACGTGGAACGCTGCTGGATGTGATTGAACATCAAGGTGATTGGGTGAAAGTTCGCGTCAATGATCGTGATGCTTATGTCGCCGCCCAGTTTGTGCAGATTAAAACCGGGGAGTTTTTGTCGGGTTTCCTGATCGAGCAGCCTGAACTGCTGGAAGTGCAGTTGACGCCGGATAAAGTGATCCCTACCGAGGGACTTACGGGCGCAAATCTGGCAGTTGCTACTACCTGGAATAATTTCGGCAACCTGATGAGCAAGGTGGCTGACTTACTTAATGTACCCGTCAATGCGTTGATCGCGGTGCTGGTGGCGGAGAGCAGCGGCAGGGTGTTCGCTGCCGACGGGCGGATGATTATCCGGTTTGAAGTCCATCTGTTTTACCGATTCTGGGGCGAGAAAAATCAGGCTGTCTTTAATAATTTTTTCCAATTTGACACAAGTTCGACCAGTAATAACTGGAAAAATCATAAATGGCGTCCTAATGTAGAAAGCGATTTTCAAAGTTTTCATGGGTCACAGGAAAAAGAATGGAATGTGCTGACGTTCGCCCGCGCGCTGGATGATACTGCCGCGCTAACCAGCATCAGTATGGGCGCGCCGCAGCTCATGGGCTTCAATTACAAGCGGTTGGGTTATGAGAGTGTTCAGCACATGTTCGATGCTTTCGCCCGCAGCGCCCACGCTCAACTGCTGGGCATGTTCGATTTCGTGAAAGGCCCCGGCTCGACCTCGCCAGCAGTTCAGGCACTTCAGTCGAAAGATTATCTGACCTTCGCCAGTATCTACAATGGATCAGGGAATGCGGAAACCTATCGGGGCATTATCCAGGCGCGATCAGATATGTTTGATGCCTTGATAAAAAAAACTATCCCCGCACCTTCGACACCTGACAACCAGCGCGGCCCGGTAGATGATGAAACAAAGGAGGACGAAACAAAAAGCGACATCGTTTCGCCGCATCCGTCCACTACTCCAACGTCCACGCCAGCGCCTGCTCCAACACCAACACCTGCGCCGACACCTACACCCGCTCCAACGCCATCGCCAGTGGTGGTCGATCAACCGCCATCAAATGAAGGAACGGTGCTGATTTCGACCATTGATGGTCTGAATGTCCGCAGCGAACCGAAGGTTGGCAACAATGTCATTGAAACCTTGCGGGTCAACGAGCCAGTGACACTGCTCGAACCGCTTAACCCGGCACTAGAAAAGATCGGACAGGGGCAAAAGGGCGGCCAATGGCTGAATATCCGCACCGACGAGGGACGGGAAGGGTATACGGCGGCGTGGCTGGTCGCACCCAGTCAAGCATTGATGACAAAGACGGTTGACGATTATATTCAGTCGATACCGGATGAATATCCCGATCCCTGCCGAATATGATACGTTATGGTCGATGCAGGATTACCTCGGCCTGCCCGACCCGTTTAACAGCCTGCCGGTACAAATCCGCAGCCCGCACAAGCTGGTGAATATGATGGTCAACGGCTTTGGGCCGAACAGCTTCGCCGCACGCAACTGGCGGAATTTCTACAGCCGAATTGGCGGGATGCACAACGGACATGACTTCATTGTGGAGACAGGAACACCCCTGCTGGCGGTGGCCGACGGCATCATCACCAAGAAGTGGGTTTTCATGGCAAACCGTCTGGAAAAGACGGTAACCCTGTGGCCGTACCTGCCAGAACGGTTCAAAGATTTGCAGGGGCGGCGGATGATGAGCAACATCATTGTGGCCTATGCCCATCTGAGCAATAACAATGTCCTGCCGGAACTGGCAGAGGTCAAAGCGGGGGATGTTCTGGGGATTAGCGGCACACCTGCCGAGTCCACCAATAACGATCATCTGCACATGGAAGTTCATTTCCTGAGCGGCGACAACGATTTCCTGAATTTGCGGCGGCTGGGCGCACGGCGACTGCTGTCCCAGTTCAAACGCGACCAGCCGACCAGTAACCAGAGTCCCTGGAATACGGTTCCGTTTTACAGCAAGCGACTGATAAAATATTTGCTGCACCAGAGCAAGACAATCGGTTATTTCAACGGGCCATCCTACCCAACCGCAGCGACTCTGAAAGCAATGGGAGCATCGCACCTGCCGGTTCTGGATGAATTCTCGCTGGCGACATTTGAGTACGGAATCCCGGTGATCTGGGAGAATAAGGGTGTGACCTGGCCGAAAGGGGTTGTGCCAATGTCGGGACTGCCAGAGCGGTTGAAGGCTTTCAGCCAGTATGAGCCTTATGAAGCTACGTTTTTGAAGTAGAATCAGGTTTTTCGTTAACCGAGCAGGGGCGCAGTTCCAACGATTGTGCCCCTGTTTTTCACCCACATAAAAGTGTATTCCATCATGTCACCTTGCCTCATCAAACTACTGAGTCCTGAAGGGCTAAAAGCCGTTTCGTATCAGGCGGAGTTGCTGGCTGATGCCGCCCGCTATGAACCCGGTGACGGTGTATACACTATTACCAATAGCTATCACACGACCCAGGTTTTGAAGCTGGATGCTCATCTGAACCGACTGGAAGATTCGGCACAGCGGGTTGGTATTCGGCTGCAACTGGATCGTCAAACTTTACGCCGCGCGCTGCGAGATATGATTCGTGAGGCGGGATTTGGCGATGTCCGCTTCCGCATCACTGTACCACGCCACCAGCCCGATCAATTGATTTTGTCGGTTGAACCGTTCCAGCCCCAACCGCCAGAAGTGTACGCAAACGGCGTGCGGTGTGTCACCGTGAGGGACGCTGTCCGGCAAACTCCGGCGGCCAAAACTACCGGATGGGTGCATGAGCGCGAACAGGTTCATTTGCCACCGGGAATTTATACAGGGCTACTGGTCGATGGAGAAGGGCGGATTCTGGAAGGTGTGAGCAGCAACTTCTATGCGATATTGGATGGGGAACTGCGCACCGCCGGGGAGGGCATCTTAGCTGGTATTGCCCAACAGATCGTT
Organism: uncultured Chloroflexia bacterium; assembly: GCA_963752305.1. Classification (GTDB taxonomy): domain Bacteria; phylum Chloroflexota; class Anaerolineae; order Aggregatilineales; family Phototrophicaceae; genus CFX2. The sequence goes on along the minus strand of CAVVXQ010000009.1, from coordinate 2,066,363 downwards.
TTCGAGATTGCGCCGGATGTAGTGCCTGTTCGCAAAGAAGCCGTGAGGGTTGGCGATATCCCGCGCTTTGCGGAAGCCTTCATCACCAGCAGCAGCCGGGGAATTGTCCCGGTGATCGAGATTGATGGGGTGGCTATCGGAGATGAAAAACCGGGCAGGATTACCCAAAACCTGCGAGAGCGGTATCTGGCATGGGTCGATATCCATCTGGAAGAATTGTAGGCGAGTAGAAACTCAATCTTCCAGCGGCGCTTTGAAGTCGTAGATACCGTCGCGGATTGCCCAACTCTTGTGACACGAATTGCAGGTCAGGATGTCGCCTGCCTGTGTCAATTCACTCCCACAATCGGGGCAGACAAACAGCGAATCGGTGTCCAGATTATCGGGTGACTCCCCCAGAGCGATGTTGCGGGTAAAGACGCTGGGGGTGTAGTGCAGACCTGTTAGCTGAAGCAGACCATCCATACCCGCCAATACCCCCGTCGGCAGAGCGTTTTTGAGGATGCCGACGCGGAAGAAGGAAACCGGGATGCTGCGTTTCATCGAGAATTCGGCGGCGGCCAATTCCAATTTGATATAGTCGGGGTGGAAGTCAAAATTGAGTTCGACAAATTCGACAGGCTTTAAGTCGTTGGGATTCCAGGGCTGCCTGCCGGTTGCATAACGATAGATGGCCTTCATATTGCGCTTGTTGGCATATTCCAGAATAAATACACCACCGGAGACGAGTGAGCGGTGTACCTGCTGAAAGACGGCGGGTACGTTCGACATGTGATGCAGCACACGAATGATAGTTGCAGCATCAAAACTGCCGGGACGGAAGGGGAGCGCGTAGGCATCGGCGGCGACATAGATGTAACGCCCGGATGTGCCAAGCTGCTCCTGGGCATATCGAAGCTGTGACAGCGAATAATCCAGCAGGACGACCTGTTCATAGCCGTGCAGTTCGCTGGTCAAACGCCCGAAGCCCGCACCAATTTCCAGCAAACGCTGGCCTTTGTCCGGCAGCAAGCGCCGCAAGGCGATCCGCTCCACACGGTCTTCATAGTTCCGGCCTTTTCCTTCCCAGAACTCAGTCCGGTAGTTTGAACCTTCATAATCGCAAATCGGTGGCCGGAATTCGGGCTTGGGCATACCGTCCTCGTCAACAAGGTATAAAACTGGATGGGGGAAATGATACCCTCACATCCATTATAAATTCAACAGGATGATCCTGTTACGTCCAATGTGATCTTGAGTATGTTGTATTCTCATTAGCCTTGCATGAGACGAAAATGAAATACGCGCCCCAAATGGAGCGCGCACTCACTGGCAGGGTCATGGACTGGTGGCTGGCACGATGCCCAGGTCTTCGGGCGGTGTTTCGGTTGGCGAGACCGTTTGACCGGGTTGTGTCCCTGGCTGTCCGGTGTTTCCGTCGGCGGGTGGTGGTACGACGCCAGCCGCCTGATCGCGCGGGCCGACGATGGTCGAGGCATAGGTGCCATCATAATATTGTGGCGGGATGCCTAATGTGGACATGTTCCCGGCAGCCTGGGCGTTGGCCGTCTCCGGGCTGCTCTGTGCCTGATAAACTTCTGCCCGCAATCCTTCGTCCAGCGCAGGGATTCCACCTGTCGGCACGATTCCGGTCAACATGGGCACATTTTCTGGCGGGAAGGGCACATTGGCGAGTGCATAATTCAATCCGGCGGTCTGCGAGAATCCCGGCCAGGGTTTGAGGCTATAAGGTGTTTCGGCCAGCAGATCGGGCGGCGAACCACTCAATACCTGGCTGGCGAATGTACCGACCTCACCGAAATTGTCCGGTAAGTTACCCAACACACGCACAATCGGCTCGAACAGCAGGCGCAGATTATCCACCGGGTCGTGTAACTGGGTTTGGCTCAAAGGAATGACGGCACGCACATCGAGGCTTACGGGTACATCCAGATCAACGGGCACATCGAGGTTGACGGGTACATCGAGGTCGAGATGCACGGGCAAGGCTAGCCCCTCTGGCAGCGTAACATTAATGGGCGGGAATAATCCACCGATGTTAATTGCCCCATAGATGACAAACGACACATCCTGGGTCAGTGTGACTGTCGTGTCGGTATCCAGAGGAATAGAGGTGTCCAACGGAATGCTGGTATCGAGGGGAATGGTTGTCCGCACCGGGATTGTCCAGTCAATGGTGGAGTTGTCCAGGCCGACAAAACTGCTGTGCAGCCCCTCGATCAACGGTTGGGCGATATTGTGCTTGAGGTCGAAGATCGTCAAGCCCACCACGACCAGGGTGATGATGAGAATGATGTTCACGGTGAACGAAAAAATAATCATGAAACGCCAGAACCATTTTCCAAAGCCCCGTAATGCGCGCATGGCGGACTCCTCTGAGGATATGCTCATTCCATGCCACACTATACACTGAAGGATTGTGTAGGAGCAAATGGAATTCTAACGTTGCTATCTGTGACCAGATCGCCATGCGCGAGGGCGGATTTAGTGATCCGCCCAGGACATTAGGGAAGGGAACGCGAGGGTCATGAGGGTCAGATGGGTAGACAGTCGATTCCGGCTGCAACCATCAAGGTTTGTTATTCAGATGGTCGGCAAGCGCCTGATACTGTTCCCAATAGCGCCCGAAAGCGCGGCGGCCTTCGGCTGTGAGGGCACACAGCGTATGCGGGTACTTACCCTTAAACCCTTTGGTGATGTGGATGTACCCCGCCTGTTCCAGTTTGCTCAACTGTGCGGATAGGTTGCCCTTCGTGAGTCCGGTGGTGTTGAGCAGGTAATTGAAGTCCGCGCTTTCGCAGGCCGACAGCACCGCCGTGATCGCTAAACGTGACGGCTCGTGAATGATGCGGTCAAGATTGGCGACATTCTTGATATCATCGCTCATCTTGCAGATCACCTGTCCGCCGCAGTGTTTCCAATAGTGGGCCAAGCCCGCTGATGGTGAGTGCGACGCCCCACAATAATCCCCATACCAGCCCTGTTTGCCCTACCGTCAGGGGTAGCAAAAGCAGCGGGGTGGTCGCCACACTGGTCAATAGGCCAACTCGTATGTAGCGGGGCAAGTCCAGGCGGCGTCCCATTTCTGCAAGGGTGTAACCGAATGACCAGCCACTTGAGACGATGAGTATTCGCAGCAGAAACATATCGTCAGTGAGCGCAGCCATTTGCAGCAGGACACCTGCTACCAACCCTACCGCCATTATCACTAAAGAAATCAGCGTCACACGGCGGGGAACCATCCAACGGGCAGGTTTCACATAACCGCTGGCGCGCCACAGCCAACGCCTGCGCAGATAGCGTATGACTAACAGGGCAGCCAGTGCCAATATTCCGGGTATCAACGCGACCAGAATCAACGACCATCTACCCAAATACCCGAAGCGATTCGCAAGGTCAATCATCAGGGACATCCACCTGTCCATCTGGTCAAATACCAACCAATATCCGAAACCTCCGGCGGCCATCATCAGGGCAAATTGGAAGTCGCGCAGGCCGTCAGAGAATTCGTACCGCTGTGTCTGTTGAACCAGTTTCTTCACATCTGTGTGAGCGTTCATTACCGGACTCTCCTTGTGTACTCACATTATGCTCGTGGATGGTCATGTCCTCATTTGCGCTGGATAACGCTGGCGTAAGATGAATTTCACCATCCGAATTCATTATAATACGATTTGGTCTATGATGTAAACTAGTTTATGAGTTATAAAACTCATGGGGAGATTGGACAAATGTCATATAGCACTTCTCAACAAACAAAAATCCCCTCCGGCCAGGGAGAGGATTTATATTTCAGATGGATAGGGGGCTGAACGCTGGTTTACAGTCCGGCTTCCTGGCGGAGGAGGTCGGCTTTGTCGGTGCGTTCCCAGGGCACATCCAGATCATCGCGGCCAAAGTGACCGTAGGCGGCCACCTGCTTATAGATCGGGCGGCGCAGGTCAAGGTCGCGGATGATGGCAGCAGGACGCAGGTCGAAGTGCTTTTCGATGAGGGCGGCAATCACCTCGTCGGGTACATTACCCGTACCAAAGGTTTCTACCGCTACCGAGGTGGGCTGCGCGACGCCGATGGCATAGGATATTTGCAGCTCGAAGCGACTTGCAAGTCCGGCGGCAACCACATTCTTGGCGACGTAGCGTGCCATGTAAGCGGCGCTGCGGTCAACCTTCGTCGGGTCTTTGCCGGAGAACGCTCCGCCACCATGCCGGGCAACACCGCCGTAGGTATCGACGATGATCTTACGTCCGGTCAGACCCGGCATCGCCCAACGGACCGCCAGTCACAAAGCGGCCAGTGGGATTGACAAAAATGCGGGTGTCGGCGTCCAGCAGGTCAGCCGGGACGGTGGGGCGGATAATCTGATCTATTACCTGCGCGCGGATGTCCGCCTGACTAATTTCCGGGGCATGTTGGGTCGAAATCACGATGGTGTCGATGCGTTTGGGTTTGCCATAAGCATATTCCACCGTCACCTGACTCTTGGCGTCGGGACGCAGCCAGGGTAACAAACCGCTGCGGCGCGCTTCGGCAAGGCGGCGGGTGAGTTGGTGCGACAGGGAGATGGTTAAGGGCATAAATTCGGGGGTTTCGTCGCAGGCGAAACCGATCATCATGCCCTGATCGCCTGCACCAGTGGCGGCGATTTCTGCCTCGGTCATGCGGCCTTCGCGGGCTTCCAACGCCTGATCGACACCCTGAGCGATGTCCGGCGACTGTTCGTGGATGGCGACAATCACGCCGCAGGTATCGGCATCAAAGCCATATGAACCGTCAGTATAACCAATGCCGCGTACTGTATCGCGCACCAGGTATTGAATATCCACGTAGGCGCTGGTGGTGATTTCACCAATGACCACCACCAGACCGGTAGTGGTGGCGGTTTCACAGGCCACACGCGCGTTGGCGTCCTGCGCCAGAATCGCGTCCAGCACGGCGTCCGAAATCTGGTCGCACATTTTATCGGGATGGCCTTCGGAAACCGATTCCGAGGTGAAGAAATACTGGGGCGAGGTCATAAAAGTGGAATTCGCCACTTGCTGACGCTCTTGCAGGTTAACCATAGACTCTTCCTCTCACAAATAAAAAGCGCCTCTCCCTGGAATAGAAGAAGCGCAGATGACCGAATGCGTAATGACTGCTCATCTTCCAGAGAATTTCTCTGACGGACTTGGCACCTTCCCAACGCCTTGGGGGTTGCCGCGACTTCACTGGGCCGTTTCCCTCCGTCGCTCCCGATGAGTGCTAAAAAGCACTTTCAAGTTGTCATGGTTGTCACACCATATAACGGCAGACTATAACATGATTGAGTTGTGAAATCAACCACCTTTTTGCGAATCGTCCATAAAAAATAAGAGGCGACCCGCTGGATCGCCCCAAAAAACACCGGATTTTACGAATTTTACAGGCCTAGGTTGTGGCTGCTGCGCCCCAGATGGGCCATGAATTCGCCGCGCGTCTTTTCGTTTTCGCGGAATGTACCCAGCATGGCGCTGGTGGTCATGCTGGAGTTGTGCTTTTGCACGCCGCGCATCATGGAGCACATATGCTTGGCCTCAACGACTACGGCCACGCCCCGCGCGTCCAGCACTTCGTTCAGGAAATTGGCGATCTGGCGGGTCATGCGTTCCTGGACTTGCAGCCGCCGAGCGAACATGTCGACAATTCGCGGAATCTTCGACAGGCCGATGACCTTGCCGCGCGGAATGTAGGCAACATGGGCATGACCGATGAATGGCAGGAGATGATGTTCACACAAGCTGCTGAATTCGATGTCTTTGACGATGACCATATCATCGTATTCCACGTCGAACAGGGCGTTGTTGATGAGCTTCACCGGGTCGGCGCGATAGCCGCTCAAGAGTTCTTCATACATGCGCGCTACGCGGTTGGGAGTATTCAGCAGTCCCTCGCGGTTGGGGTCTTCGCCCACAGCCGTCAAAATGCTGGTGGTGGCCGATTCGATGGCAGAGCGGTCTACTGGCGGCAAACCCAATTCGAAAATTCGGCGGAATGATTCGGAACTGAGTTTGGCATCTATTTCATCCTCAGCTTCAGAATGATTATGATACAACTCGTTCTCGACGTCGTGTGTCAACATTGTGGATACCTTTTGTTTATATATTGACTATATAGTGTTCCGTGATTATAAGGTACTTTTTGTTCCGAGAGTTTTAAAACTTATCCAATTCTTAACAATTTTACTGGTTGAACTTAAAATTATCACCATCAGTTATAATCAAGTCTCATTAGAAATGTATTTTGTTACACATCCTCCCAGGTGTGCTGCTTATGGACATCATCGAAATTGACAATTTACGGCTGCGGTGTGTAATCGGTTTTAGTCCGCATGAGAGAACCGATAAACAGGATGTCGTGATTAGCCTGCGCATTGGAACCGATATGCGCCGTGCCGGCGAAACCGATAACCCGGAAGATGCTTTCAATTATCGAACCGTTACCAAAGTGATTATTAGACACGTTGAAGAGTCGTCCTATTACCTGGTGGAGGCACTGGCGGCGGCTATCGCTCGTATCTGTGTGGTCGATCACGGCGCGCCTTACGTACAGGTGCGGGTGCATAAACCGGGTGCGCTGCGCTTTTCCGATAGTGTTGGGGTCGTGATTGAACGGACGCGGGATGACTTCGGCAAATAAGCCCGCAAAGGTGTATGTTTCGCTGGGGTCGAATATCAAATCCATTATCAATTTGAATCTCGCTGTCAGTTTGTTAGAGACTTATGTCCAGGTCGAAACACTTTCGCCTGCTTTTGTCACACCGCCACAGGGGTACACCGACCAGGACGATTTCTGGAACGCCGCCGTCAAACTCATCACCGACTTAACACCCATTATCGCTCAAACACGATGTTCTGGATGTGATTGAGGGGAAATTAGGGCGTGTGCGCGATCCGAATAACAAAAATGCGCCGCGCACGATTGACCTGGATATTTCGCTATGGAATGACGAAGTTTTTGATTATGGCGAGAAACCCTGGCATATCCCCGACCCGGACATCGTGCGATTTGCTCATGTCGTTGTTCCACTGGCAGAACTTGCGCCGGATTACGTTCATCCAGTAGAAAAAGTCACCCTGGCACAAATTGCCGCCCGGTTCGACCTGAATCAACTGCGGATTCTGGCGGCAGGCGTTCTGGCGCGACAGCTAACCGTTGGTGAACCGCCCTTCTGGATTCGCGGTGAGGTGGTACAATGGGGCGGTTGCTTCGGCGGGGAAGTGGTCACACATTCCCCCCAATCTGTAACAAGGGGTTACTGAATGAATTTGATTGATTACGGGCGTATTCTGTGGCGGCGCGGGTGGATTATCGTGCTGCTGGCCGTGTTCGCCGCCGGAAGTGCCTATTTCCTCAGCACACGACAGACGACCATTTACCGATCAACCCAAAAAGTATTGATTATTCCATCTCGCAGTGATCTGAGCCTGACCGAATCGAGCCGACTGCTGCTCAATTCTCTGCGCGAATATCTGGACAGTACCTATGTGGCAGCCAATGTGATCGAGCGACTGCAACTGGACATGCTGCCCAGCGACCTTTTGACCAAAGTGGACATTACGGCGGAACAGATCAGCCTCGCTATCCAGATCGCAGTGGATTTGCCGGATGGGGATCAGGCCAACCGGGTCGCTAAAGCCTGGGGCGAAGAACTGGTTATGTATCGTAATACCGAGAATCAAAAACTGCGACGGGAAGATCAGATTTTCGCTCAATTGCAGGATGATCCCATCTACGCGCTGGAATCACCGCGTCCGTTTATTAATGCGGCAGCCGGGGCAGTATTGGGGCTGCTGTTGGGCGGCATTATTGTGTTTGTCTTGGAATACCTGGAAAGCAGTGTTGTCCGCCGCCGCGAAGACCTGGAACGCGGCATGGACATACCCGTACTGGCAGCCCTCCCTCTGGATTTGGAAGGATAATATGGCGAACAGCAAACTTATCACCCTGAATGACCCGCGTTCGGATGCGTCCGAGGCGTTTCGCAGCCTGCGCACCAACCTGATGTTCAGCAGCGTCGAACATCCGCTGCATACCTTACTGGTGACTTCCACCGCAGTCAGTGACGGCAAAAGCAGTGTCATCGCTAATCTGGCGGTCACGTTTGCGCAGGGCGGCAATACGACCATTCTGGTGGATGGCGACCTGCGGCGGCCTTCACAGCATGAAATCTGGGGCATCAGCAATGATCGCGGCCTGACGACCATGATGCTGGAAGAAAGCGCCATGTCCAGCCCACCTCTACATACGACCTCAGTGGAAAATCTGCAAATTCTGCCATCCGGGCCGCTGCCGCCCAATCCGGCGGATGTGTTGAGCAGCCAACGCATGACGTCTGTTATCGGAGTTTTGAAGGCGCGGGCGAATTATGTTCTGTTCGACAGTCCCCCGGTGTTAGCGGCAACTGACGCGGCACTGCTGGCGTCCAAGCTGGATGGGGTACTGCTGGTGGTGCGGGCAGGGCATACCCGGCGGGAACAGGCCGCCCGTGCGCGACAGGCGCTCGAACGAGTCCATGTCCGCATTGTCGGCGCGGTGTTGAGCAACGCCCCGCGTGAAAATGCGGGTGGATATTACGGGTGAGCTGGTCATGAAAACGCCCAACGACATCCACATTACCAGTTGGGAACACTTTAATACCGAAATCTTCCGCGAGGCATGGTCGGAACAGCTTGAACGTTTCCGTTCGCCATTCGCGTTTCGCGGCGTGCCGGATTATCGCTACAATCTGAAAACCAGCCTGATTCGGCTGGGCGGGCCATACCGGGAGTTAGAGCCGGTCATCCTGCGGAACTTCAAAAAATACGCATATCAGGACGCCAGCCCCGGCGAATCGGTTTGGAACTGGCTGGCTGTCGCCCAACATCATGGGTTGCCCACCCGCCTGCTGGATTGGAGCAATTCGCCCTACGTGGCGCTGCACTTTGTCACCGCCGATCTGGACAAATACGAGGTTGATGGCGCGATCTGGTGTGTTGATCTGATGAAAATCCGGGATCAAGTGCCGCCGGAACTCAAGCGAATGCTGCAGGAAGAATTTGCTATACTGTTTAATGTCGATATGTTGGGACGGCTGGCGGGCAGTCTGGAAAAGTTTGATAAACTGGCGAAAGAGCCATTTGTATTGTTTCTCGACCCGCCCGCACTGGACGAACGTATCATCAACCAGTTCGCACTGTTTTCGATGATGTCCAGCCCAACGGCGCAGATGGACGATTGGCTGCTTCAGAATCCCGGTTATTTCTTCCGAATTATCATCCCGGCAGAAATGAAGTGGGAAATGCGTGATAAGCTGGATCAGATTAACATGACGGAGCGGGTGTTATTTCCGGGGCTGGACGGCCTTAGCAGTTGGCTGACGCGCTATTACAGTCCACGTAACTGGAGTAAAGGGCAGGAATAATGCCGTCTAATCCACTGCCACGCGACCCGGACTCACTTGCCAAATGGGCGCGTTTGCCACAGAATAAACCATCGAAGGATGCGCTTCCTCCGGCTACAGGTGGGACGCGATGGGCATTCGCCCTGCTGTTCGTCTTCGCGCTTGTGCTCATTATTGGCCTTTTATTGCAAACCAGACCGCTATAAACCGTCGAGGTATTGAACGACTATGAAGGGACTCATCCTGAGTGGTGGGAAAGGTACGCGCCTGTACCCGCTCACTTATACCAATGCCAAACAGTTGATTCCAGTTGCCAACAAGCCGGTACTCGTCCGGGTGATTGAGTCGATCCGGGACGCTGGGGTGAACGAAATCGGCGTGGTTACGGGGCAGACCGGGCCGCAGATTCAAGAGATATTGGGTGATGGCAACAAATGGGGGGTACAGATCACGTATATTCCCCAGGAAAGCCCGGATGGATTGGCTCACGCGGTCAAAATCTCGCGCGATTTTCTGGGTGATGATCGCTTCGTGATGTTCCTGGGCGACAATGTGATTCAGGGCGGCATCGGCCAACTTATCAGTGATTTCGCCCACAGTGATTGGAACAGCCAGATTGTGCTGAAAGAGGTCGAAAATCCGTCGGCTTATGGCGTTGCCAAGCTGCGGACGGATGGCAGTATCGAGCAACTGATCGAGAAGCCCAAAGACCCGCCGAGCAATCTGGCGCTGGTCGGCATTTACATGTTCGACCCGACCATCTGGGAAGCGGTCAACGCGATCAAACCGTCGTGGCGCGGCGAACTGGAAATCACGGACGCGATTCAATGGCTGATTGATGCCGGACACAGCGTTTATCCGCATGTTCATCAAGGTTGGTGGATTGACACCGGGAAACCCACCGATATGCTGGAGGCCAACAGTCTGGTACTGGAAGAACTGCATCCAACCATTTCGTCGGAAGCGACCATCGAAAGTTCGCAGATTGACCGCCGGGTGACGGTTGAACGCGGCGCACGGATTATCAACAGCGTCGTGCGCGGCCCGACGATTATCGGCGAGAACACGGTGATCGAGAACAGCTTTGTCGGCCCGTTCACCAGTATTTATCACGATGTCACAGTGAAAGACTGCGAGATCGAGCGCAGTATCGTGCTGGAACACAGCACCATCTGCGACCTGACCGCCCGGTTGCAGGATAGTCTGATTGGCCGCCATGCCACCGTCCGTTACAGCGAAGGCAAACCGCGAACCCTGAAGATGAACATCGGCGACCACAGCAATTTGTGGATTGTGTAAAAAAGTGTGTTTGGGGGCGGCGCAACCCCGTCCCGACCCCCATTTGTAAGCTCCTCGTAAGGTCTAGTTTGATAGAACTGAAGGTAACATGACTCAAGAAATAACTCATCAACCGATACAACTGATCGCCATAGATATTGATGGCACGCTGCTTAACAGCCAGCATGAAATGACTCCGGCTGTCGAAAAGGCACTAAAAGCGGCTATCGACAAGGGTGTGCGCGTCATATTGGCAACGGGCAAGACCTTTAATTCCGGCGAACAATTCGTTAAAAGGCTGGGATTGACCTCTCCGGGCGTGTATGTCCAGGGCACAACCAGCTATGCCGCCGATGGCAGCCTTCGCAGCCAGATGACACTTGACCCGCGTATTGCCCGTCAGGTGATTACTTTCGCTGAAGATCGCGGGTATACGGTGTCCATCTACAGTGGTCGGCGCATTCTGGTACGCAAACTGGAACAGCGTATTCAAGACCTGGCGACCCAATATCACGAGCCGCTGGCGGAGGAAGTTGGATCGCTGCAAAACATTCTGGACGACGCGCCGGTCAATAAACTGCTGATCGTCTGCGAAGGGGATGGGCGGCGAATCCGGGCGTTACGCTGGCAGCTTGCGATGCAGCTTGGCAAGGATGCGAATGTGATTCAAGCCGGAATTGACGACATGCTGGAAGTGCTGCCGCCGGGTGCGTCCAAAGGGGCAGGTGTCAAGAAACTGGTGAAAGAGTTGGGTGTACCAATGCAGTCTGTGCTGGCGCTGGGTGATGCGGAAAATGACCTGGAGATGTTGCAATTCGCCGGGGTTGGTGTGGCGGTTGGAAATGCTCCTGAGAGTGTGAAGCAGGCGGCAGATGTGGTGGTCGCCAGCAATGACCAGGATGGTGTGGCCGAGGCGGTTGAACGCTTCGTGCTGAAGGCCGAATCCACGCCGGAATTGGCGACGGATACATCCAGCTAAAGTGTCAGTGAAGTGACGATTACAGGGACGGGGCTTGCCTCGTCCTTTATGCGAATAAAGCAATAGCGCGAGGACAATTTGGTATGAAAAACATCCTGGTTACGGGTGGCGCGGGGTTCATCGGCAGCGCCTTCGTCCGGCGCATGGTGAGCAAATATCCCAACTACAATATCGTGGTATTCGATAAGCTGACCTATGCTGGCAATATGGATAATCTGCTATCGGTTAAGGATGCCGGTAACTACCGCTTTGAACAGGGTGATATTGCAGACCGCGAGGCGGTGTTGAGCGCCTTCGAGTCACATGACATTGATACGGTGGTTAACTTCGCCGCCGAAACGCATGTAGACCGCAGCATCCTCGCGCCGGACGCCTTCATTTACTCGAATACGGTAGGTGTGCATATTCTGCTGGAATCGGCGCACAAAGCATGGCATCGAGCGCTTCCTGCATGTTTCGACGGATGAAGTGTATGGCGACATTGAAGCCGGACATTTCTCGAAAGAGGATGATGCCTTCAAGCCCAACAGCCCGTATGCGGCCAGCAAAGCGGGTGGCGACCTGATGGTACGCGCTTACCATGTGACACACGGGCTGAATACAGTTGTCACGCGCGGCAGCAATACCTTCGGCCAGCACCAGTATCCCGAAAAATTGATGCCGTTGTTTATCACCGAGGCGTTGGATGACCGTCCACTGCCAGTCTATGGGGATGGCAAACAGGTGCGCGACTGGCTGCATGTCGATGACCATGCAGGCGGCATTGAAACCGCGTTGATGTACGGCGAGGCGGGTGAAGCCTATAACATCGCGGGCGAGAACCAGCAGTTCAACATCGACGTGATTCACCTGCTGCTGAAGCATCTGGACAAGCCGGAGTCGCTCATCAAATATGTGCCTGACCGTGAGGGTCATGACCGCCGTTATGCCATGAACTGCGACAAACTCCGGGCACTCGGCTGGAAGCGCGAACATGATGATTTTGACGAAGCGGTTGCCAGCACCGTTCAGTGGTATCGTGAGAACGAGTGGTGGTGGCGCAAGATCAAGACGGGTGAGTATCTGGAATATTACAAACAGCAGTATGCAGCACGGCTGGCGGCTGCGGATACAGCCTCGTAACTTGTACCCTGAAGGAATATTAAAACAGGCTGTGTGATGAGAGACAGCCTGTTTTTGTTTCGCTAAAACTCGGCTACCGCCGGGATGATTTCTTTGGCGAAAGTTTCGAGCGGCGTGATGTCCTGCACGTTGGGCATATTGAAGATGGCGTGCTGGACACCCAACTCCGCCAATTCGCGGCACTCGCGGATGATGTCGGCGGCGGACTGCTGTCCGGGAGCAAGATGAGCGCTTTCCAGTGTAGTGAGTTCAATATCGTCGTAGTTACGACCTACTGCTTCGCAGTGTTCCTTTAAAACAGCCAGTTTTTGACGCAGTATATCCTTCCCCACACGCGCAAACAGGTTGCAGGCGTCGGCATACTGGGCGACCAATCGCAGGGTTTTCTGCTCTCCCATGCCGCCGATCATGATGGGGGGATAGGGTTTCGACAATGGCTGCGGAACGCACAGGGTTTCGTCCAAATGATAATGCTTGCCCTGGTAGGCACCGTTGTTGCTCGACCACATCTGTTTAGCGATCCGGAGTGTTTCTTCCAGCCGCTCAAAACGTTCTTTAACAGGTGGAAAGGGTACGCCAAGCCCGTGTGCTTCACGCTCAAACCAGGCCGCACCAATCCCAAAATATGCCCGCCCACCGGACAGGACATCCAATGTCGTAACCGTCTTGGTCAGGATGGCGGGATAGCGGTAAATCACACCTGTTACCAACGCGCCCAACTTCACATTTTTGGTCAGTCCGGCCATGTAACTGAGCGTGCTGTAACTCTCCAGCATGTCATTTTCTGCCGGACCAACCCCAGTAATCTGGAAGAAATGATCCATCACCCACAGACTATAAAAACCGCTTTCGTCGGCAGTACGGGCGATTTCCGCCAGTTTCGGAGTGATTCCGGCTGCACCCCCCGGCCAGGTAAAATTCGGTACTTGTAAACCAATCCGCATTTCAATAAGCCCCCATCGGTATCAGAAAACACTGGAAAACATGATACTGCAACATGACAGGAAGTATAACGGGTGTATGCCGGTGGCACACTGTCCATTTGGGTAGTCATCCAAATGGATCAGGCTGACGAGTCTAGTGCTGGCATGGGGGGCACATGCTCCTGAAACAACCATTCGTTAAACAAGGTCGTCAAGTCCTGTCCACTCACTTCTTCGGCCACATCGATAAAATCGTGTGTGCTGGCGTTGGCATATTTGTAGCGATCATAATACGTACGCATGATTTTAAAGAAGACATCATCCCCCACAGCTAGCCGCAGCGCATGGAGAGTCCACGCTCCGCGCAGGTATACGGCTGTATCAAACAGATCATCGACAGGCGGACTGCCAGGTGGTACAGGCCGTACCGCGCCCGTGAGCACCGAATAGTAACTTCGGAGTTCGTTGTTCATCGCGGCGCGGCCTTGTGTGGACTCCAGCCAAAGTACGCTGGCATAGGTAGCAAATCCTTCATTCAGCCAGATGTCCTGCCAGTTCGACAGACTGACACTATCACCAAACCACTGGTGTGCCAGTTCGTGAGCAATTACGATTCCCGGACTGCTGCGGCCAACCGCCACTTCGCGTCCGAACAGGGACAGGGTTTGGGTTTCGAGGGCGAAGGATAGGGTGGTGTCGGCTACCACCGCGCCGTAGGCTTCAAACGGATAGGGGCCGAAAAGTTTCTCGTAGAGTGCGATCATATCCGGCGTCTGGCTAAAAGCCCTAACGGCCTGCTCAGAAATATCCGACGGGAAATAATTGCGGATGGGCAGCCCGTTGGGTCCTTCACTCGACTGCACCACAAAGTCAGCGACATTGACCGTCGCCAGATAACTCGCCATCGGGTACATCGACTCCCAGGTATAGGTGGTCGTATCGCCGTTCTGCTGGACATCCTGTAACAGCCCATTGGCCGCAACAGTATAGACATGAGGGACAGTGATTTCGAAGGTATAGGTGGCTTTGTCCAACGGATGGTCATTCACCGGAAACCACAGCGCCGCACCATTCGGTTCGCTGGCAACAAATACCCCCTGATCGTAGCGAATCCAGCCTTGGGCGAATCCGGCATAAAAGTCAGGAACGCCTTTGCCCGGTACGCCGCTATAGGTCACAGCGACAGTGAAGGGCTGGTCGTCGGATAGGGTCTGCGGCGCATGGATTATCAGCTCATGCCCATCACGCTCAAATTTGGCCGCCTCGCCGTTGACTTCAATTTGACTGATGTCGAAACCCTGAAAATCCAGATTGAAGGTGTCTAAATCCTGGGTCGCCTTTGCATCCATCGTCACCGTGCCGGACAGGGAATTCTGGCGGTCATTCCAGGTCAAATCCAGTGTGTAATGCTGCGCGTCGTATCCCCCATTGCCGAGTTCGGGGAAATACGGGTCACCAATTCCGGGCGCGCCCGTTCCCCCGGACTGTACACCAACTGTACCAATCACCAACAGCCACAGCGCTATTCCACCAAGCCACTTCCGTAACATCGCCACCTCCAGTTTGTGTCCACTATATTACTCGATCTGCCAGCCTTCCGTTTAATGCCGGACTATTAAATCCGGGTTTGCTTCCTGTACAATGGCGGTCATGGTAAGCGGTTTACAGGTAGTTCTTTATGCAACAAATTCAGCGTCCGAATCATAAACGCCGCAATCCCTGGCCTTTCCTCGCCTGCGGCTGTCTGGGTGCGCTGGCCGGGACGGTCATCGTGGCGGGGATTGTGGTGCTGCTGCTTCTGCCCGCACTGCCGGGGCTAGCACTGCAATTTTCCGGTTTTAAGACGAAGGGCGACACCGAAACAGTGTTCCAGAGCGCGCCACCGGCAGCGTCAGTGGCCGTACAGAATGCGGTTGAACCCCAACAGGTCACGGTCAACATGGGAACCTACGGCTCACAGCCGATCACGATTGACCCGAACCAGACCCAGTATGAGGTGGCTATCGGGACGAGCAATACTGGCACGCCGCTGGCAACCGTCACCTTCACCGAGGCGGGGCTGCTGGATATGTGTCACCAACGGGCTGACATCTGTTCCAACACCAGCAGCGAATATCGAAACGCTCGTATCGACCTGCGCCCCGGCGGTGGTATCATTTATGCCGATGTGTATATTCCTGAATTTGGTCTGTGGCAGCCAATCGGTGTTGTACTCCATTTAGACAGCAGCCGACGGCAGTTTGAAGTTTCCGGCGTGGATGTCGGCGGCGTGTTATATGACCTGCCGCCGAGTGGTACACTTCGGGATCGCGTTCTGGAAGTTGCCCGTGTGGGAAACGACATTCTAAATCAATTGACACTGGATGCCAGCGGCGGACGTTACGCCCTGTCCGAAGTGCAAATAGATGATAATGAATTGACGCTGGTGATGCGTTAAATCGACAGATTTAGGCCTGATGTGGCGCTTCAGTGTAGCAATTTAGTTCGTTGAAAGTATTCGGAAGCATAACCAACCCTGATGAAACAGCGAAGTGATGTGGCAGATGCCCGATGGTCAGAGCTGAAGGCCGAAATTCAGGCCATACTGGTGAGTGTGGCGCGGGCAGGGCAGCTCATTACCTACTCTGAGCTGACATCCATGCTGCAAACGGCATACGTCCATTATCATTCTCAGGTTTTGGTGCGGCTGCTGACCGATGTTGGTACGGAGGAAGTCGCCGCCGAGCGTCCGCCGCTGCCCGCGCTGGTGGTCACCAAACAAACCGGGATGCCGGGAGGCGGATTCTTCAAGATCGACCCCGGCGAGGTGGAGATGGATGACCCCGAAACCTACTGGCAGGAGCAGGTGAAGCAGGTTCACGACTACTGGAGTCAACATTAATCATGCGAATTCTTGTTACTGGCGCGGCGGGTCGCCTGGGTGGGCGGCTGGTAGGGGTATTGACCGAGCGCGGCCATGACGTGACCGGCGCGGATGTGGTGGGCGAGGGGGTTGTCCGGCTGGATGTGACTGATTTCCCCGCCACTCAGGAGTATATCGGGCATTTGAAGCCGGATATTGTGATACATCCGGCAGCCTGGACAGATGTTAATGGCTGTGCGCGCGAACCGGAGAAGGCCATTCTCATCAACGGTTTTGGGACGCAGCATATAGCGGTAGCAGCGGCTTCGGTAGGGGCGGCGGTGCTGTACGTCAGCAGCAACGAAGTGTTCGACGGTAAATCTGCCCGCCCATACTATGAATATGACCTGACAAACCCCGGAAACCCTTATGCCTACAGCAAATGGGTCGGCGAACAGGCGTTATTACACGTCAACCCGCAGCACTACATCGTGCGTACATCCTGGTTGTTCGCACATGGCGGCAAAAACTTCATTCAGGCTATTCTCGGCGCGGCAGCAGAGGGTAAACGCCTGCGAGTCGTCACCAGCGAGATTGCCAACCCGACTTATAATGACGATCTGGCCGACGCGATTACCATGCTGATTGAAACGGGTCGGTTTGGCATTTATCATCTGGTCAACGAAGGCGCTTGTTCGCGGCATACCTTTGCCCGTTATGCCCTGGATCGTGCCGGATATGGCGACCTGGAGGTCGAGAAAATCACCAATCACGAATATCCACGTCCGGCCATGCCGCCGGTATACAGCAGCCTCAGTAACCTCGCCGGACGGCATATCGGCATCAGCCTGCGCCCCTGGCGGGAAGCGGTGGATGCTTTCATGGAACGCGAAGGGTTGTTGAAGGCGTGAGTTGGTTATGAGCACCGAAGTCTTCGCCCTTTTCTCTGTCATCATCCCCAACTGGAATGGCGTGAAATTCCTGCCAACCTGTCTGGATGCGCTGGCACGTCAGACGCACCCGGCGGTAGAGGTCATCGTGGTGGACAATGCCTCCCAGGATGGCTCACAGGAACTCATTCGAAACACTTACCCAAATGTTCGTTTGATCGAATTCAGTGAGAATCGCGGTTTTACCGGCGCGTGTAATGCCGGGATTGGGGCGGCCAGTGGGGAGTTTGTGGCGCTGCTGAATAACGATACGGAAGTGGAAAACGGTTGGGCAGCGGCGGTATTGGATGCGTTTGCCCGTCATCCTGAAGCCGGTATCGTCGCCAGCAAAATGCTCCTGTTTGATAAGCGCGACCACATTCATACGGCGGGCGACTATTTTACGAAAGATGGCCGTGCGGGAAATCGTGGGGTGTGGGGACGAGACGAAGGTCAGTACGACCACGAAGAATATGTGTTTAGTGCCTGCGGCGGGTCGTCCGCCTACCGTAAAACCATGCTCGACCAGATTGGTATCCTCGACGACGATTTTTTCTATTCACTGGAAGATATTGATCTGGCGTGGCGGGCGCAGTTGACCGGATGGCGCTGTCTTTACACGCCTTCCGCCATCGTGTATCATCACCTGTCGGCCACCGGCGGCGGCGTGACGGCCAGCTATTACGATGGTCGCAACCTGATTTTTACCCTGGTGAAAAATTACCCACGCGAGTTGTGGGGCAAATATGGCCTGTTGGTGCTGCGGTCACAGGTGAAGTTGGCCTGGGAAGCGCTGCGCGCGTGGCGTGGTCAGGCGGCCAGGGCACGCCTGCGGGGTATGTGGGCGGGCGTGTGGCAGTCCCGCCGGATGTGGCGGAAACGTCGGGCGATACAGCAGATGCGGCAGGTTTCCGTCGAGTATTTAGAAACGATTTTGACCTGAACTGGATATAAGTTCTGGTCAAGCAGGTTCAAGGTTATTGGGAAGCAGAGGACATCGAGTGCATTGAACCCTAGTACAAATCCCATGCTGTCGATTGTTATTCCAGCGCATAATGAAGAAGGTCGGCTCCCGCCCAGTCTTGAGAAAATCGACCAATTTCTAAGACCCAATCCTTTGAAGCAGAAGTCATTATTGTCGAAAATGGCAGTTATGACCGCACTATCGAAATCGCACAGGCGTTTGCGAAGACCCATCCCTATGTACGGGTGATTGAAGCCCCGGTACGCGGCAAAGGTTTAGCCGTAAAGGTGGGGATGTTGGCCGCTCACGGTGACTATCGTTTCATCTGTGATGCTGATTTGTCGATGCCGATTGAAGAAGTTGTGCGTTTTCTGCCGCCGAATATCGCGGGCTGCGATGTGATAATCGCCACCCGTGAAGGACCGGGCGCAAGACGAGTTGACGAACCTGCCTATCGCCATCTGATTGGCCGTATCAATAATCTGATTATCAAGCTCGCGGCGGTGCGGGGTTTTGAAGATACCCAATGTGGATTTAAAATGTTCACCCGTCGGGCGGCGGAAGATTTGTTTGAAGTTCAGCAGATGACGGGGATTGGCTTCGACATTGAGCTTTTGTTTATCGCCAAGCGCCGGGGCTATCGTACCTGCGAAGTGCCGATCACCTGGTACTTTGACGCCGACAGCCGGATGCGCTTGGTGGGTGACTCACTGCATCTCCTGGTGGAAATCTGGGAAATTCGCCGGAATTGGTTTCGGGGAGTATATGCCTCCAAAGAAACGGGCGCTCAAAACCGCCAACTTAACGTATGAGCACCAATACCTCCAGAGCGGCTGCACCAAACTCATGGGCTTTGATGAGGCTGGACGCGGTACGTGGGCCGGGCCGGTAACGGCTGCGGGTGTGTGTTTGCCTGTCGAGCGTAAGGATTTGACCAAAGTTCTGATGGGCGTGCGCGACAGCAAGCAGATGACTCCCCGGCAGCGTGAGACGTTGGCCGTCCGTATCAAAGAAGTCGTCGTTGCCTGGGGTGTCGGCAGTGCCAGCAGCACCGAGATTGATGAATTGGGTATCGTCCCGGCAACCAAACTGGCGATGCGCCGCGCCTTCGAAATGGCGAATTTTCAACCCGACTGCCTGCTGCTGGATTCACTCGTCTGGCCGGAAATGCATATTCCACAGATCAGCCTGATTAAAGGCGATACCCTGTCCCTGTCGATTGCTGCTGCCAGCGTGTTGGCTAAGGTTTGGCGCGACGATTATATGCGCGCGCAGGATGAACACTATCCCGCAGTATTATTTCGGGGTTCACAAAGGATACGGCACGGCCAAACATCTGGCCGCTCTCCAGACTCATGGTGTGTGTGACCTGCACCGCAAAACCTTCGCACCTGTACGAAAAATTCTCGACTCTGCCACTGGTAGCGGACTCGTGAAACTGGCGCTCGTCCATGATTGGCTGAACCAGATCGGCGGGGCAGAAGATGTGCTGGACGCGCTGGTTAACCTTTACCCCGATAACCCCATCTACACCAGCTTGTATGCACCCGACCTCATGCCGGAGCATTATCGGGATTGGGACATTCGTACCCTATGGCTTGACCGGATGCCTGCCATCCATAGCCATCACCAGCCCTACTTACCGTTGTACCCGATGGCGTGGGGTGGGCTGGATTTGTCGGATTACGAAGTGGTCTTGAGCAACAAAAGCGGGTTCTGTCATGGCTTCCGGCATGGCGGCGAGACGCTGCATATCTGTTACTGCCTCGCCCCAACGCGTTATGTCTGGCAGTTGGAAAGTTACGTCGCCCGCGAGGGGTTCGGGAGTCCTGCTCAAATGGTGCTTAGGCCACTGATCGCTGCGCTGCGGAAGTGGGATTATGCTGCCGCCGGACGGGTCGATCATTTCATCGCCATCTCTACCGAAATTCAGGCGCGCATTAAAACCTTCTATAACCGCGACTCGGTGGTCATCTATCCACCTGTCGATACCTCCCGCTTTCAGCCTTCCTCCACCGTTGAAGATTATTTCCTGATTGTTTCCCGCCTGATTCCCTACAAACGCATTGACCTGGCGGTACAGGCCGCCACCCGACTCGGTTTGCCGCTCAAGATCGGTGGGAAAGGGCGGGATTTAGATCGCCTCAAGGAGATGGCTGGGCCGACAGTGGAATTCCTGGGTTATGTGCCGGATGAAGACCTCCCGGACTTGATGGCGCGCTGCAAAGCATTCCTGTTCCCTGGATTAGAGGATTTCGGAATTACACCTGTACAGGCGCAGGCGGCAGGTCGCCCGGTGATTGCTTATGGCGGCGGTGGCGCATTGGATACGGTCATCCCCGGCAGAACAGGCGAACATTTCCACGAGCTAACGGTTGAGTCGCTTGCCAATGTGATGCGGAATTTTGACGCGGATACCTATGAATCGGTCACAATTCGCCAGCATGCGCTGCAATTCGACACAATCGTGTTCAACCAGCAGATCACATCCTATGTTGAAGATGCATGGGATTCGTTCCACCACAAACGCGATTTTGTGTGGCATAATCGACCCGTGTCTGCCTGACGTGAAAGAGGGTTATCCACATGGAATTGATGCTGTTTCTGGGTGTGCTGCGCCGTCGTTGGTGGATAGCACTTGTCCCGGTGATTGTGGTCGCGGCCATTACTATCCCTGATTTTCTCAACAACCGGGGAGCGGCTTCTGGCGGTTTTGCGACGACCATCCATTACAGTGCCGCCCAGGTGTTGGAAGCGATCCCCAACCGGGATGGTGATTATCAGGATGTGTGGCTGGCCTCCGAACTCACCGTTAATGCCATGACCGATTGGGTGCGTACCAGCAGCTTCATTGACGAAATTGTTACGCGAACGTCGGGAACGGGCGTAGAGATTAATCCGGCGGCAATCGGGATCGCGGCGGATAACAAACGTAGCATCGGCCTGCTCACCATTAGCTATCCCGACAGCGATGGGTTGCAAGTCATTCTGGACGCGGCTATCGACGCCCTCAAAACCACTGCGCAAAATTACTTCCCACAGCTTGGCGGAACGCCCGCGCAGGTGACGATTCTGGACACTCCGACCATCACCGCCGCCCCCCCGCCCATCAGCAATCGCCTCGCGCCGGTCATCAAGATTGGGGTAGGGCTGCTGGCGGGTCTTGCATTGGCATTCCTGGCCGAATACCTTGATCCAACCGTGCGCCGACGCCAGCAGGTGGAGGCTTTAGGATTGCAGGTGATCGCAACCCTTCCCCGCGATTGACGGTATACTAATGATGATGTCCGCCACAGACTGCGACGTTTAGGGCATCACACTCGGTTGAAACCCACTACACAAAGGGGACGCTATGCGACGACGCAGCCTCTCGCTGGTCTTATTCGGCTTGATTGGTCTGGTGTTCATTCAAACGACCTGGGCACAGGAATCCAACCTGATACCCTACACCTGGGCTGATGTCGGACTCACGATTTCGTATCCGGCGGATTGGGATGAGCCTTTGCCCGGTGTTAGCGACGATGGCCGCCTCACCCTGTCGATGGCGCAAACACTGGTGGACTCACCCGATGCTCGCCCTCCGGGTATCCCGATCATCACACTCAGCATCCTTCCACCCTCTGCTCCAGTGGATGATTTCACCCCCTTGATGACCGAGGAACTGGACTCGCTGAGTATTACCGTCACTCCAACCGATATATCCACTTCTACATTGGCCGGACAGGACGGACAGTCGGCTGAAGGGGTTAGCGATGATGGTTTGCTGCTGGGTTTTGCGCGGGCGACTGCCTTGCCCGATGGAACGGTGCTGTTGGTGACAGGGCGCGCGCCCGAAGCGCGTCGGGTAGATTTTACTGAACTCTTTAATGCGGTTGCCGACAGCATTACACTCGATGAAGTATCCTCAACTGCCCGACCGATTTATGGAGTGGTATGGAATACCACGCGCACGGTTGCGGACGGTGACGATGCCTTTGTCACTCTCACGGGCGCTGCCTACAGAGACGGCAAATTGTACGCGGTTGACATGGCGCTCGGTGTGGTCGAGTTGGATGCGAAGACGGGCACAGTGCTGGCGAATTATCCCAACCCCGACTTTCAACTGCCCTCATCCATCGCTGTCGATGCTGATGGTGTGGTTTATGTGGCTGACCCGGTTTGTCAGTGTATCCAGATATTGGACACTGACGGGACGTGGCGTGACGCGATTACCGATTTCGACATCGAGTCCCCGGCCAGTATTCTGGTTACGTCCGATGGTACGCTGTACGCCACCGAATTGACCGATAGCGGCATTCAGGTGCGCCTGATTAGTGAAAACGGCGAGAATGCGATTGCCTTTGGCCCAGAAGTGGTTGCACAGCCCTTGCTTGCTCTGGGGGCAGATGGGCAGGTGTTGGCTCTGACCCCGGATGGTGTAGTTCTGGCGGTGAGCGAGGAAGATTTAGCGCCGCTTGCCACTTTGGACACTGGGCAGATTTTTATCACTGATTTTGCGGTGGACACATCCGGCAACTTTATCCTCACCACTGAGGGGTTGGGTATTCTGATCGTCAGTCCTGACGGTGAGCCGGTTGATGGTCTGGGGCGCATCGTGGCGAACTTCCCCCTGCCAGGGGAATTTGTTCATCCAAGTGGCGTGGTGGTGGGGGATGACGGCACAATATATGTGGTGGACAGTGATGGTTCGTTCGGTTCGGTGACGGCCATGAACCGCAACATTTCGGCAGGGCGCATCGGCTCGACGGTATTGATACCAGGAGTGGCGGTTCAGGGCGTGTTGGACGAGTCCACCACCCAACAGGACTGGACATTAGACGGTGTTACTGGTCAACTGGTCACTATTTCCGCCGTTGATGCCACCGGGACGGGCGCGCTGGATGTCAGTCTGGAACTGATCGCGCCGGATGGGAGTGTCGAAGCCCAGAACGACGACCAGGAAGGTGTAGACCTGGCTGTTCCGGTGGACGCGCAAATTCCCAATCACGTCCTGGCTGCCACCGGGAATTACACTGTCCGGGTGAAAGCTGTAGACGGCAGCGGCCCCTATAATCTGGGTATTGTGCAGGACTTGTCGTTTAGTCTGAATTCAGATGGATCAACCGAGATTGATGGAAAAATCGAGGATGCGCTGCCTAAACAACGGTGGACATTTGAGGGTACTGCGGGGCAGGTCTTCACCATCACTATGGGGGTAACAAGTGGCACGCTCGACCCGTTAGTGCGCCTGCTGGATGCTGATGGCAACGTGTTGGCCGAAAATGATGATGCGGATGACCCAGAGCTGGGCAAGAATGCGCAAATTGTCCAGGTGACGCTGCCTGCCGATGGTCTGTACACCCTGGAAGCTGCCCGTTTCGAGGGTGAGGGAGATTATGTGCTGTTGATTGTTGCCACGTCCTGACGTTCTGGTAAAGATGAATTTGCATCTGTAGATACGTGAACACGAGTTAGGGAAGTGTGACGGATATGCCAGCCAACGAGAGATCGCGCTACCGGGAAAATTTCCAGGATGAGATTGATAGTGCCTCGCTCTATCGGGTATTGGCGGATATTGAGCAGCAGCCCCAACTTGCCCAGGTGTACCGCCGCTTGGCCGAAACCGAGGAAAACCATGCCGTGTTTTGGGAGGAGAAACTGCGCGGGATTGGTGCGGCAGTTCCACCTCGGCGTCCCGGCTGGCGGCCACGTATACTGGGCTGGCTGGCGCGGCGTTTTGGAGCAGGGTTGATTCTGCCTTCCATCGCCAGTCTGGAACAGATCGACGGGCACACATACGATACTCAACCGGAAACGGCGAGTACCAATATGGCTGCCGAAGAACGGTCACACAAGCGTATTCTGGAGTCCATTACCGAGCATAGCAGCGGTGGATTGGAAGGCAGCGCATTGGCGCGTTTTGAGGGGCGTCACCGGGCGATTGGTGGCAACGCGCTGCGGGCGGCGGTGCTGGGCGCGAATGATGGGCTGGTGTCGAACCTCAGTTTGGTGATGGGTGTCGCCGGGGCAGAACTCGTCAGCCGCACAGTCTTCATCACCGGATTGGCGGGGTTACTGGCCGGGGCGATATCAATGGCGTTGGGTGAATGGCTGTCGGTGCAGAGTTCGCGTGAACTTTACCAGCGCCAGATCAGGATTGAAGCCCGCGAAGTCGGCGAAGTGCCCGACGAGGAGCGTGAAGAACTGGCGCTCATCTATGAGTCCAAAGGACTGCCACAGGATCAGGCCGAGGCATTGGCTGACCGGCTGATGTCCGATGAAGCCAACGCTTTGGATACCCTTTCGCGTGAGGAATTGGGCATTGATCCGGAGGAATTGGGCGGGTCGGCCTGGGAGGCGGCGACAGCCTCATTTTTCCTGTTTGCGATTGGTGCTATTTTACCCGTTTGGCCGTTCGCCTTATTCGAGGGTAACACCGCCATCATCATTAGTCTGGTGGGTAGTGGCATCGGCCTGTTTGTGATCGGTTCGGCCATCACGCTGATGACCGGGCGAAGTGTCTGGTTTTCCGGGGCACGCCAGGTTTTATTCGGCTTGGCAGCGGCAGGCATTACCTACACGATTGGCCGGATTATCGGTGTTTCGGTGGCGGGATAGGGTGCATTGCGACACGGTGTAAATAGGCTGATTGGACTTTGATTTCCGCCCCGACGCTCTGCTACACTTGGGGCGAGGAGCGAATATGAGTCTGCACGTTGTATTCAGTTATTTGTTAGATACCTTCCGTCAGGTCGAGACGGTTCGTGAAGTGCGCGTTCTGGACGAGGGCGCGATGATTGTGAACCAATCGCCTCATGGCTTTGACGAAGATATTGCTGTTTACCTGCTGGCGGGCGAGTTGTCGCTGGAACTTATCAAGACATCGGTTAACAGCAACACCCGTTCCGACATCCACACCTTGTTTATCCTTTCCAGTGACCTTCTGCCGGAAAACGGCGCAACCTGCCAGCCTGACGACAGTTTGCGTCTGCTGCTCGATCTGTATATGGGCAAAGTGTATGCCTATCGCATCGACGCCCGCGCGGTGACGGTGTTCCCGGTCTATATTGATGGAACGGTGACGTATGGCGATCCGGTGGATATTGCTAACCTCAACGTCGATTATGTCGAACTGCGTACATCCAAATATATTCGTGGTGTACGTAAGGTGGCCGATTTCAATGCCCGCAATTTCAGGCACTCGAATGGCAACGGATCGTACCAGCCGGTGAGCGACCCATTACAGCCATTCTATGATCTGTTGGGTGTGTCGCTGACGGCTACCGAGGAGGAGGTCAAAAAAGCCTACCGCCTCAAAGCGCGCCAGCATCATCCTGATACCGATCCCTCGCCGGATGCCACTGTGAAGATGCAGGCGATTAACGAAGCCTACGCCCGTATTCTCAAACGTCTGGACATGTAACTTAAGACTGTATCGATTTTGTATCATTCCGAAAATTAGTGCTTCATGATATAACAAGAATCATGGGTCTATTGCTTTATTGAGACAATATATGTTTAACAAACCGGCTGCCTGGAAATCAGTGCTGGTGCTGTCACTGGTGTTTCTGGTCATCGCCGCCAGCCGGATCACACGCATTCGGACAACTGAATTAGACATCAGCGAAATCAATACGGTTTGGCAAACGCTCGGTTCTCCGCTGCAATTGGCGTCCTCGTCTTCGTCGGATTGGATGCCCGGTTACCGTTTGTTGCTGGCCGTCTGGTCGCTGCTGGTTGGGATGCATCCAGCACTCCTGCACGTTTTTTCCATATTTATCTTCATGCTGGGCGTCGCTTTTCTTTACCGGGTAGCCCGCCGTCTGTTCGAGCGTGAAACGCCTGCGGTACTATCTGCTTTAGCTTATGCCGCTCTGGGTTACAGTGTTTACCTGGGTGTGGCCTTGCGAGCGAACGGTCTGCTGGTCGCGCTGATGCTGCTGGCGTTGTGGCTGACCATGCGCTATTTCGATTATTCCTCGACACCGCGCGGCTTGGCGTTGGGTGTGTGTCTTGGCGCATTGTTTTACGTTCACTCCGCCAGCCTGTTTGTCCTGTTGATGCTCAGTCTCTATACCCTGGTCATTTACGGCGGGCGCGTGTGGCGATGGGGGCTTCCTTTGGCGGTGGCCGGGTTGTTGGCCGCGCCGGGTGTGATCGCTATCATGGTGATGATGCCCCACTCACCAGAGATTATTCCTGCTCCAGTGCCGCCATCATCATTGGGGCAATCCTTACTGGCGGATTATCAGGCCTATACCGGCGACCTATTCGTCGTATGGGGTGTATTGTTTGTGGTGGCGGCGGTGCTGCTCATTCTCCGGCGGTTAGATCGCCGCGCGCTGGTTCTAGCAGTCTGGATTTTGTTTCCTCTGGTGGCATCCCTATCGATTTTTGCCATCCCCGGCGACCCAATGCGACAGGTGGCCTGGTCAATGATCGGGGTTGCCATGTGGATTGGCTTCGGGCTGACCATGCTGGAAGGGCGGCTGCGGGTTTTCACGGGTGCGGGGGTTTCCATCCTGTTTGCGATATTAATGTTCTCGCCCATTCGTTTCGAACGTTATCATCTGTCACCTTCGCCGCCAATGGTCTCTCTGTTTGAATGGTTCTCGACCAACCTGCGTCCTGGCGATGTTGTGGTGATTGACCCGAATTGGACACAAGCCCCACCCGAAGCCTGGGATTACTTCACACGGGCGTATTTTCCGGCAGGGCTGCGTTTTGCCACCAATCCGGGCGACAATCGGCGTGTCTGGTATATTGCCACCGAGAATATGCGTGATCCGGTTGTCGCGGCGGCGGTTGGACGCAACCGGGTGGCGGGCGCATTCTTCGCGCGCGCGGATTTTGTCAGCCGTCTTTATGAAAGCCCACCGGATGTCCCTGGAATCTTATTTGCCAACGGCTTGCGTTATCACGGCGCAGATGTGGTGGACAGCCACCTGATCGGGGACGCGCCATTGGTCAAACGCGCAGGTGAGATGATTTCGCTGCGTCTGTGGTGGTCGGTGGATGATGGACTGCCGGAAGATTACAATATGTCGTTGGTGATCGTCGATATGGCATCCAGTCAGATTGTCGCCGCCAATGATTCTCCCTCCGTGACTGATGCCCCAACCGGCACAAGTTTCTGGCTTCCGGGGCGCTATTTTCTGGATGAGCGCCAACTGCAAGTTCCTGATTCCGCCCGACGCGGCATGTACATGATTGCTCTGGCTGTTTCCGAGCCGGGTCAAACTGTACCCATCCCCGCGCCCGGTGTAAACGATCAATTTCTGCTGCCCATCCGGCAGTTTGCCCTCAAATAAAACTCCTTCTAAAGTAGGATGACAATTCTCCACTACAGCGGGATAATTTGATACGTCCTGAACCCTAACAATCAGCCGGAATTCCCATCTGTCACCAGTGTTCCGAGAGTAAAACACGATGAACCTCACCATTTGGAAGCGAATTCTTCGCACAAAATTCGGCCTGCCACTCGGATTGTGTATCCTGTTTCAAGGGGTGTTGTTTTCGATTGCACTGCCGCTGCTGCCAATTGTCATCTCCGACAAAATCGGGATGGACAAGTCACAGGTAACGCTGTTCTTTCTCCTGACGACACTGGCCGGAGTTGTGGTGACACTGGCAACCGGGTATCTCTCCGATGGAGCCATCGCACGCTATAAATTGATCCTGGTTTGTGGCGCGATTGGGACGCTGGGTTATCTGGGTATCGCAACCGCCACCCAACCCATTCATGTGTATATATCGGGTCTCATCGGCGTCGCAATGTTTGTGATATTCCCACAAATATTCGCTGTCATCAAAGACGGCGTTGTCGGGGACTGGGAAACTGAAGCCCAGGTGATGGGCATCACGGCGATGCGCACACTGTTCTCCTTCGGCTTCATCCTGGGCACAGGGATTGCCAGTTGGCTTGCCCAGGTGATGGACATTCAGGCGGCTTTCTTCCTGATTACAGGTGGGGCAATCGCCCTGACGGCCTACGGAGCGGTTGTTATGTATCAGGTTGAAGGCCATATCGCGCGACTGGCCGCGACACCCATCGAAATTTCTGCAAATCAGACTGCGGAAGCGCGCGGCGTGATCTTGCCAATGTCGGCTTTAATCATCCCACTGCTCGCGCTGGTAGTTTTACAGGGCGCGGAGAGTACCCGCCGGGTGTACCTGTCACTGGTCATGTTCCAGTCTTTTAATGATGCCAGCATCGCGCCGCTCATGTTCGGCATTACTGCCGCCGTCGAGTTGGTGATGATGGGCTGGACAGGTTATCTCGCCAGCAAAATTGGTGAGAAAAGTACCATCGCCATTGGCGCACTGGTTGGCGCGGCCTATTTCATCGTCTTTTCATCAACCCAATCGCTGCCACTGCTGTACCTGTCCAATGTGTGGTACGCCGTGTTTGTGGCGGCACTGCTTGGTGTGGCGATGGCCTATATTCAGCGGTTGCTGTCGCACCGCGTCGGCATGGGTGGGTCGCTGTACATGGCGGTGCTGAATGTGGGGTCGCTGGTGGGTATTCTTTCGCCATTGCTGGTAGAAGGTTACGACCAGACGATTTTCGTCCTGCCCGCCATTCTATGTATTGCTGGCGCAGGGCTGCTGATCTTCGGTGATCGGACGGCTCAGGTCGAGAAGCGTCTGCGGGAAAATCTAACTGTCGAGACTCCTGACTCTAGCGGTAGTTCCGATGCCGCCGGTTGCCCTTGAGAATAATGGATAATCTGGTCATGGAATCAAATGGGCGAAGCATCGGCCTCGCCCAATGAAAAGTAATCCGCTATTTATTCCGCCGTGTTTTCCCGCAGTCGGAAGTGATTCAACTTCGACAATTCGCGCACCTGCTGGTCGGCGCGATAACTACTGCGTACCAGCGGGCCGCTTTCCACCCACTTGAATCCCAATTCTTTGCCGACAACCTCAAACCGATCAAATTCCTCTGGCAAGTAAAACCGCTCCACCGGGAGATGCTGTTTGCTCGGCTGCAAATATTGACCGATGGTCAGGATGTCCACGCCCTGTTCTGCCAGATCGCTCATGACGGCGACCACTTCATCAAATGTCTCGCCCAGCCCGACCATGATTCCGCTCTTGGTCAGCACCAGCGGATCCATCTTTTTGGCATTGCCCAGCGTTTTCATCGCCCATTCGTAATGATCCTGCGGCTGCACCTTTTTGAACAGGCGCGGCACGGTTTCGACGTTGTGGTTCAGGATTTCCGGCTGCGCGTCCATCACGATCTTGAGGGCTTCCTCGCTGCCCTTGAAGTCCGGGATGAGGACTTCGATGCTGCACCCCGGTTGTAATTGGCGGATACGCTTGATGACCATCGCAAAAATCGGCGCACCGCCGTCCTTGCGTTCGTCCCGGTTCACGCTGGTGATAACCACATGCCGCAGCCCCAGGGCGCGAACGGCTTCGGCCACCCGGTTGGGTTCTGCCCAATCCAGCGGGCTGGGTCGCCCGGTTTTAATATCGCAAAATCCACAGGAACGGGTGCAGGTGTCGCCCATCATCAGGAAAGTGGCGGTTTTGCGTCCCCAGCACTCACCGATATTCGGGCACTGGGCTTCCTCGCACACGGTATGAAGTTCCTGCCCACGCATCAGATCATAGACAGTTTTGTATCCCTCGCCACCCGGCGCGCGCACCTTAATCCAGGGGGGTCGCCGCCGGGGATGTTCAGGGTCTGGTTGCCATCCTGCCGGGTCTGCCGTTGGGATAGCATCGGGGTCAATCAAATTACTCACGTAAAATGCCTCGGTGTATTTCAGGTATATGGGATCATTATAACCCGCCTTCACGGGTGCGTCATGCTTTCTACTTCAGACGCGCTGACATTTAATCTGTCTACCAAAATGCGCCAGAGACCATAGATTACGCCCTCGCCAATCAGGTAGAAAATCCCTAATCGCAGGAAAGGCAGTACCAGGGCGATGGCAGCGGATGGAACTTCCAGGGAGATAAAAATCGTCGGCAGCAGGCTAAAGCCCAGGAACACGGTGAATGTGTAGATAATGATCTCGACGACTAGAAACATCAGGAACGCACCCGCGCCTGCGTCCAGGCGGTTCTGGGTATAGGTTGGCATCAACATCCCAACCAGCACACCCGCCGCCACCGAATGCAGGTGATCGACATACAACGCCGCCGCCAGTGTGAATAAATACACCAGAGGGATGATGGCGAGTAGCGCCCCCCGCGTGCCGAACGGAACCAGCGATTCGACAAAATTGCCAACTGAAGCCAGGAATACGGTAGCAAACACCAGCCGGAAAATCCACGAACTGCGTGATTGAATTTGTTCCAGAGAATGATTGCGGTGGATAAACGCGCTGGTGATTGCCCAGGTTGTCCCGAATGCCCCGGCAGGTGACATGGCGATCAGGTCGAATTTGCCCGATTTGCGCTCTTTGGCAATGGTTCCGCTCGTCACCACCGCCCACCGCAGGCTGTAAAACATGCTCATGAAGACCATTGCCGGGACAAGCAGCAGTGGCGCAACCATCAGGAAAGCGCAGGCCGAGTACCACGACATCGCCTGGGGTGGGGCGGCCATAATACGCTGGTACAGTGGGTGGTTGGCGGGTGGATTTTTCAATCCTCGCCATAGCGACAGTGTTCCCATAATTTTTACGGAGCAGTTTGCATGGTCAGGTCTAATTCAGAAGGATATGCATTCAGCCGATCTATCAGAACCCGCCACAATCCGCTAATGATCGTCTCCCGGATGAGATAGAACACGCCTAACCGCAGCAGTGTCAGGCTGGCTCTGGCATATTCACCGGATAATCCCATCTGGTCATATAGGCTCGGTAGCAGCACAAAACCAATGAAATAACTACCTAAATAAGTGGTGATTTGCAGGAGGGCGAACACGCCGAAGGTATACAGACTGGTGTCTATTCGGCTCTGGGTATAAGTGGGCACAAACATGCCTACCAGCGTTCCTAAGATGGTCGATTGTACAAATTCAATGTACAGCGCCGCCATGACAATCATCAGACTGATGAAATCTACCAGCGTTGTGATGCTGGATGGTGAGAAGCGATTGAACAAGCCGGAATTCAGCATCATGGCCAGCAGGGCGATGGTGAAGGTGACGCTGCCCGCGATAATTAACGAAGCCCGAATGACTTTTCGCAGACGGTCAAAATCCCAGTTGCGATACAGCAGGCTGGTACACATCACCCAGCTTGTACCTAATGCTCCGCTTGGGGATAAAGACAGCAGGTTAAAGGTATCCTGTTCACGTTCTTTGGCAATTGCGTCCCCCACGCGCACAGCACAATCCAGGCCATACGTCATGCCGATAAACAGCAGAATCACGGGGATCAACAGCGGCAGCAGCGTCGGGCTGTATTCACCCAGGCCAAACACCAACTTGACGACGATTCCTGCCCAACTGGTCATTCTTCGTGTTTTCACCTGGTCGGGCAGCAGTACCGCCCGCTGGAAGATAGGATGCTGTGAAGGGGGATTTTGCAACGCCCGCCACAATCTCCAGGTCGTCATCATTGGAGTTTGAGTCCTGGCTTAAACATGGACAACCGGATGGCACTTTCTTCACTCGCCGGAATATCCAATCGTCGCGCCAGCAAGCGCCACAGATAGGTGATGATACCTTCCCGAATCGTATAAAAACTGCCAACCTGCAAACAGGCCAGGCTCACCTGGGCGATGATTCCGTCCGTCCCCTGATACAGAGCCGGGAGCAGAACCAGCCCCACCAGCCAGAACAGCAGGTAGGTCGTGATCTGTAAGAACAGGAACAGGCCGAATGTAGCCAGTTGTGCATCAATGTGCCCGCGTGAATAGGTCGGTACAAAAATGCTGACCAGGATGCCCAGCACCACCGATTGAATGTGGTCGATGTAGATGATGGCGATCAATGCCAATACATTCACCAGCATGGCTGAAGTGTTTTGAATGCCCTCAGAGGCCAGTGAATTGTCGGGCGTTCGAACGATATTTGTAACCAGAACCATCGCCATGATTCCGGCGATCACCAGCCCTATTGTCAGAATCGAACGGATCAGTCCGTGAACCTGTTCCAATTGTTGTCCCCGATGCAGGAAACCCGTACACAGTGCCCAATTGACCCCCAACGCGCCTTCCGGGGATAAGCAGTGTAAATCGTACGTTCCGAATTCCCGCTCTCGTGCAATCACCCCGCTGGTTTGGACAGCCCAAATAGCACTGTATCCAGTTCCATTGAGGACGAATAAAATGGTTGCGCAGGCTGCCACCAGAAACAGCGGCGAACACATGGCCGAGCAAAAGACAATCGCCGTCATCACTTCGAGAATCATCCGGCTTTTAGGGTGGTGTGAACGGTAGGAGCTGGTTGGATGGCTGGGCAGCGAGGCGCGGTTCAATAATGTCCGCCGGAACAAGGGATGCCAGAATGGCGGATTCATGAGGATGCGCCAGATTCTCCAACTTGTCATCGCGCTACAATCCGTTCTCCTCCGATGACGTGGCAAACCGCCGATTTCACTTCAGTCGGTACTTTAATCAAGGTGCGCCGGAAGCCTCTACAAGCTGACTCATGATACGATCATGGGATATGAAGTCTATTATACACGGCGATGGGAATGCGGTCATGCGGGTGGCAGTCCCCAGGCGATAATGTTTGCCCCGCCGAACGAAGGATAAATGCCATCGCTCAAGGCCGTAAAAATGCCAGTGGATGTATCCAGCGCCAGCAGCAGATAGCCCTTGTCATCCCCCGGCACATTTCCGCCGAAAGCCACAAACGTCCCATCCGGCGACCAAACCAGTCTCGGCGGGTTGGGGGTGTGTTCTGTCGTCGAAAATCCACAGTAACGCCGG
Source organism: uncultured Chloroflexia bacterium (assembly GCA_963752305.1). Lineage (GTDB taxonomy): Bacteria > Chloroflexota > Anaerolineae > Aggregatilineales > Phototrophicaceae > CFX2. Next base: position 2,033,106 of record CAVVXQ010000009.1, on the reverse strand, counting down.
ACTTCGCCCGTGTTGATGTCCAGGATATGTAAAACCGCATTTCCGGTGTTGCTTTCCGGGTCAGAGCCAAGCATTTCGATGACCCAGAAAGCGATTCTGCTGCTGTCCGGCGACCAACTGAGTTCGCCATCCGCCCGCCCGTTAATCCGTACTGCGCCATATTCAGCCGTCAGAGTTGTCCATTGGGTTGGTTGTGAATCTCCTGGACGTATCCCGTATAACTCACTGCCAGTCGAGTTCACATTCGAATCGTAGCCCGTTGGGGCAACATAAGCGAACCATTGACCATCCGGCGACCAAGATGCCGCGCTGAAGTAGGGTTTATCCTCGCCCAGGTCGATATAGCCCCCGGCGATGCCTTCCAGATCGCGCGTTTCCAGGTTAATCAAAGCGCGCATGAAACTGTCGCCATCCTGCTTGACCAGCAAGCCCCAGCGCCCGCCCGGTTGTACCGAAACCACGCTGTCCACATCCAGATATTCCCGGTCTGTGCCATTTTCCGCCCGAAGGTAGGCATCGTGTCCTGGTGTCCAGACCAGCAGTGTATCTTCCGACCACCATTCCACATCGGCGGCGTAATCCACCAGCGGCGTTCGCTCCGTTCCATCCAGTCGCATTTTGGCATAAGCGTTAGAGGTGGAGTCCACGTAGGTAATCCATCGAGAATCGCGTGACAGGCGGCAGTTCGTTCCACATGGAAAAGTATCCGGCAGGGGATAGCGACGGTCTGTGGTGATGTTATAAACCCACATGCTGGCGCGGTCAAAGGCAGTCAGGATGATTCCACCCGGCTGGAAACTGCCGGATCGGGTTTGAATACCGACAGAAGGGCAGACCTCGATGATGGCACTTGCGCTTGCGGTTTTCGTCAGGAGAATGAGTGTTAGAAAAACAAACCAGAATCCGATGCGTTTCACAGTATTACGCCACATTATGGGTTATTCTCAGTGTCAGGTCGCTTCTCCCAGAGCATACCACAAGCCTATCGAGGCTGCGCATTTTTGGTTATTATCAATCGACTGTATAGAAGCAATTGCCATAGGAAAATGTTAGAATTTGTTCACAGTAATCAAAAATAGATGAAAAGTAATTAAAAATTGCTAAACTTAATACTGATTTCGAACGCCTGTGTTATAATATCCTAAATTCGAACTGTTGCGATCAGCAGCCCGGAGGCGTTTCATGACCAAACGGCTTACAACTGCCTCAAATATCACCATACAGGATGTGGCTGAAAGTGTGCCTACCGGTGAGGACAAAGAGCCGATTGATCCTCTGAAGACCGTAAGTGTACCCGCCATAAAAATACGTCCTGCCACCGGGCCATCTGCCGAAACCGGACTTGTTTCTGCGATGCTGCCCCAGGCGGAAGGTAATGAAGATGATGACTCCCGCGATTCGTCTCGCACAACTGCTGAAATACAGCATTCCCCTATGCCCCAACTTGGTGCCACTATGACTGTACCCGGTTCGCCGTCCGTGCTGATTATCGAGGATACCATTGAACTGGCAGAGGTCATTCAGGCCACGCTGGAACGCATGAACATGGTTACAGCCCATGAAACACACGGGAACAAGGCCATCAGCCGTTTCGAACAGTTACACCCCGACATTGTTCTGCTGGATATTGGCCTGCCGGATATGACGGGTTGGAAGTTCCTGGAAACCGTCAAGGAAACCCACAAAGGTCTGATGCCCATCATCATCGTCATCACGGCCTATGGCGACCCGGCTAACCGGCTGGTTGCCAAATTGCAGGGTGTCTATGATTACCTGATTAAGCCCTTCACCTCCGATGAAGTCGAGCGGGTTGTATCCGGGGCGCTTAGTTCCAAACACGGATGAAACACGACATCTTAAGACGGGCTGCGACATTATGGGCGCTGCCTGTTTTTGTTATCCTCCTGCTCATCCCCTTGCTGGTTGTACACAACCAACCCGCTGAAATTCCACCACAGCAATTGATCGAAACAAATCTTGGGAAAGGTCGTTTGATGCAGACCTGGTATCAGGTCGAAGTTGCAGCGGCTCAATCCGGCTGGACGGCGGATTTGGCGATCACCGCCGGGGACATCTGGCAGCAGTTGGGCGATTTGCCCCGCGCTGTCTCCTATTGGGAATCCTCCAGGAATCTCGGTACTCCTGACGCGGCACTCCTGCGACGGCTGGCAGATGCCTATCTGGAACTCCGACACTGGCCAGAAGCAGGCGACACCCTCCGCTTGCTCCTGGCGCAGACCCCGGATGACGCCTGGGGGCATTATTATCTCGGCTTGCTCGAAGCGGCCTTTAATCCCGGCAGCGCGATGAAGCATCTTCAGTTGGCATCCAGGGACAAGACCTATCTCGAAGTTGCCAACCAGTTAATTTTTGCCTTAAACGACCAGCCCGTCGATTCATCAATGGCGATGGCTGCCGGACTGGTACTGGCTCAGTATGACCTGTGGCCGTATGCCGAACTTGCCTTTGAGCAGGCCGCAACGCTGGGCGCGCCATTCCCCGAAGCATTAGCTTACACCGCCCTGGCACAGGATAGGGACGGCACGGACGGCACTGATTCCATCAGTCAGGCGCTCGACCTCGCCCCACAGAATCCGCAGGTGTTATTTCTCTATGGGCTGCATCTCCGCGCCCGTTTCGACTATCCATCCAGTCTGGTCGCTTTCCAGCAGGCCAATGCCCTGGACTCCCAAAACCCGGCCTATGCTGCTGAACTGGGCACGGCCTATCGTCTGGTGGATGACCTGGGGCAGGCCGAATCGTGGCTGAAAACGGCGGTATCCCTCTCGAATAATGATCCCCGTTTCCAGGGATTGTTGGATGCCTTCTACGCCGATCTCAATCTCAACTAAACGTTTACGCCCACCCGCCAGCGTGCTACAATCGCCTGTAAAGTACGCTGGGGTGGGGTGCGCTTTTCCCTGCCTCCGAACGGGTTGAGGCTTTCCAGAACGTGCGTCGGTTTCTAATTCTGTTGGGATTGATACTGCTGTTGGCAGTGACCTATGGCCTGAATCGCCTCACGGCGGATTGGCATTATGTACTGCCGGTGCAGGCTGGTGAAGTGGCCTATGTAGCGACCTTTGACGATTTCACCGACGATTGGAATCTGTATCAGGGACGCTTATCTGCCCAGATCAATGACAGCACCCTACGCCTGACAGCAGGTGACATCAACATCCGGCCATTCTCCACTTCTAAACAGTATTGGGGCGATTTTGATTTCACTGTCCATGCGACCCCGGTGGATGGCCCCATCAATAATGGCTATGGGGTGATTTTCCGCCTACAGAACAAGGGCAACAGTTCACCGGACGACGACAATTTTTACCTGTTTCTCATCAGCAGCGACGGATACTATCAGGTTGTGCGCTCGATTGATGGGGAGCAAAAAACGTTGAGTGCCTGGATACCATCGCCACTGGTAGTCCAGGGGTTGGAGGTCAGCAATATCGTTCGCGTGGTGGCGGTGGGCGACCAGTTTCGATTTTATATCAACGACCATCCCGTCCAACTCTGTATTCCCGATAACCCGGATGGCGAGAGTACCTATAATGAACCGCTCGGCGGCTGCATCGGTGGGCAAATGGTGGATAGCTTGACCGATGACACGATTCCCTATGGTCAGTTGGGGGTGGTTATCCAGGCGCTGGATGAACCCGGCGTGGTGGTAGATTTTGATAACGTGTTAGTGGTTGGGCCACAAGCGACATGAAAATACATTTGCGAACATTGGGCTGTCGCCTGAACCAGAGCGAAATTGACAGCCTTGCACGCCAGTTTCGCGGGCAGGGGCACGAGATTGTTGCCGACCCCTCCGAGGCCGATCAAATCATCGTCAATACCTGTGCGGTGACGCATAACGCTGCCCGCAGCAGTCGCCACCTTATCCGCGATCTGAATCGTGCCAATCCATCGGCGGCAGTGACCGTCACGGGCTGTTACGCCCAGATCGCGCCGGACGAAATTGCTGTTCTGCCGGGGGTCGGGCGTGTCGTTGATAACCTGGGTAAAGACAACCTGGTGGAAACCTTAACGGGTCAGGCAGTAGAACCCTTCGACATTGAACCCATCGCCCGTGAGGATCGGCTTGGTGCGTTGGGTCGTACCCGCGCCTTCGTCAAGGTTCAGGATGGGTGCGACAACATTTGTACTTTTTGTGTGACCACTGTCGCGCGTGGACGCGGGCGCAGTCGCCCATTGGATGACATCATCGCAGAAATCAATAATCTGCACGCCGCCGGGTATCAGGAAGTGGTGTTAACGGGTGTGCAGCTTGGCAGCTACGGTCACGATTTTGACGATCATGAAGGGCTAATTCATCTGGTGGCGACTATTCTGGTGGATACCGACATCCCCCGCCTGCGCCTGTCATCGTTGGAACCCTGGGATTTATCCGACGAATTTTTTGAATTATGGGCGAACCCGCGCCTATGTCGTCATTTGCATCTGCCCCTGCAAAGCGGCTGTGATGCCACGCTCAAGCGGATGCTGCGGCGTACCAATCAGAAGAATTATCGCGGGCTGGTACGGTCTGCCCGTGAGCATGTCCCGAACATAAAAATCACGACGGACGTGATCGTCGGTTTTCCCGGCGAGACAGCGGAAGAATTTGCGGCCTCAGAAACCTTTATCCATGAGATGGACTTTGCCGGACTGCACGTTTTCCGCTACAGCAAACGTCCTGGGACGGCGGCTGCCCGAATGCGCGGGCACATCCCCGATGAAGTTAAGCGGGAACGCAGCAGCCGCTTGTTGGCTTATTCCGATACTGCTGAACGCCATTATGCCGAGCGTTTCGCTGGTCAGTCGCTGTCGGTATTGTGGGAACAGGTGACAGGGGCGACGGAAGCCGGGTTCATCAATGTCGGTTATACTGATAACTATATTCGGGTTCATACGATTCATCCGCGCATCCTGACCGATCACGTCACACCCGCGCGTCTGGATGCCTGGGATGGCGGGCAAATGAGCGTCACGCCCGAAATGGATAGCGAAACACGATACGAGTCTAGCGCATAGAGATACCTTCAGGTGTCCAGCGATTTATATATTGGAGCAGGATTGTGGACGACCCTAAAGTAAAATTGCAAGCCGCCTTAAAAGAGGCGATGGTCAACAAAGATAACACCCGCCGCGACGTGATTCGTGTCCTGATGAGTGCCATCAAGCAGGTGGAAATTGATACCCGTAAAGACCTCACGCCGGAGGACGTCAGCGCCATCCTGCAAAAAGAGGCTAAGAAGCGCCGCGAAACGATAGACGAGGCCGAAAAAGCGGGTCGCACCGAAATGGCCGAGCAGGAGAAGATCGAACTGGCTGTTCTGGAGGGCTTTTTGCCCCGGCAGCTTTCTCGTGAGCAGATTAAAGTCCTGGTGAAAGAAGCCGTTGCCGAAACAGGCGTCACCTCTGCCAAAGAAATGGGCAAACTGATGGGTGCGCTCATGCCCAAAGTCAAAGGGCTGGCGGATGGTAAACTGGTGAATGAAGTCGTTCGGGAGACGTTGAGCGAATAGTCATGATTGATTGGATTGCGGGGCAGTTCCAGAAATATTTGCGGATACCCTCAGGGCAAACCCTGCGCACCCTGCATCTCGTGGGCGTAGTGCTTGCTGCCAGCGTGTTTGTGCTGACATCAACCATTCTGGTGGCCTACGATAGTATTTTCCTGGGCGCGAATAATGTGTCTGCCTTGCAAATCGGTGACATTGCCCCACAGGATATTCGTTCTCCGATTACGGTGCCATCCTATGTCAGCCAGGTATTGACCGATCAACAAATCCAGCAGGTGGGTGACAGTATTGCCGAGGTGTATTTTCCGCCCGACCCCGGTGTTGCCCGCCAGCAGACCGAACTCGCGCAGCAAATCCTCGACTACATCGGCAATATTCGGCAGGATACTTTTGCGACCACCGAGCAGAAGATTCAAGACCTGAAAAAAATTACTGATCTCACGTTGAATGACGACATCATCACCCAAATCCTGCAAATGGACGATGCCACCTGGACGGATGTTGCCAGCCAGATTGCCAGTGTTCTGGAACGGGTGATGCGCGGCGAGATTCGGGAATCGAACCTCCCGTCTATTCGCACCCAGTTGCCCACACAGGTCAGTGTTCGTTTTACTGAGGATCAGGCGGCGGTCATTGTCGCCGTTGTCGAAGACCTGATCCGTCCCAACACCCTCCTGAATGAAGATGCCACCGAAGCCGCTCGTAATCTGGCTACCGAAGGAATTCAGGTGCGTCGCAGCTTTGAACGGGGGCAGGTCATCGTCCGCGCGGGTGAGCAGATTGATGCGGCTGCCTACGAAGCATTGGGGCAGGCTGGACTGCTGCAACCTGCCGATCAGCGTTTACAGGAGATTGGTCGGGCGCTGCTTGCCAGCATCATTGTGATGGTGATTGCTGGCCTGTATATTGCCCGTTTTGAACCCACCCTGTTTGAATCATCCCGCTTCCTGGCGCTGCTGGCGTCCATCTTCCTGATTTTCCTGCTGGGCGCACGCATCACCGGGGCATCTGGTCAAATTTACCTGTACCCGACCGCGGCGCTGGCTTTATTGTTTGTCGCGCTGATCGGCCCGGAGATCGCCATTATTGCCATGTTAGGTCTGGCGATCCTCATTGCTATTATGCAGAACAATTCGCTGGAAATGTGGATGTTGGTTGGCTGTGGCGGGTTGATGGCCTCGCTGACTCTGCGCCGCGCCGAACGGCTAAATGGCTATTTTATGCCCGGTCTGCTGGTCGCCTTGACCAACACGGCTGTGATCGCCCTGTTTTATCAAGGGGTATCGGTCATCAACACGACGGAACTGACACTGCCCAGCCTGATCCTCTACAGTCTGTTGAACGGTATCCTGTCGGCGGCGGTGGCGCTCGGCGGTATGTATATTGTCACCCTGTTGTTCAATCTGCCAACCGGGTTGAAATTGGCCGAACTCAGCCAGCCGAGCCAACCCATGCTTCAGCGGCTTTTACGGGAAGCCCCCGGCACGTACCAACATTCGCTTCAGGTTGCCAACCTTGCCGAACAAGCCGCTAACGCTATCGGCGCGAATGCTGATCTGGTGCGGGTGGCCGCCCTCTATCACGATATTGGCAAGGTGATAAATGCCCCTTTCTTCACCGAGAATCAGGTAGAAGGGGTTAATCCCCACGATGTCCTCAATGATCCGGCTCGCAGCGCCAACATCATCATCAGTCATGTGACCGATGGCGACAAACTGGCGCGTCAATATCGCCTGCCCTCCCGGATACGGGATTTCATCATGGAACATCACGGGACGCAGGTATTGTATTTCTATCAGCAGGCCGTCGCCCAAACCGGCGATGATGAAGTTGTCGATATTGAAGAATTTACCTATCCTGGCCCGCGTCCCCAGAGCCGTGAGACGGCGGTGTTGATGCTGGCGGATAGCTGCGAGGCGGCGGTTCGATCTCGCAAGCCGACCAAAAAGCAGGATATTGCCGATACCGTTCAGCAGATCATCGACTCCAAAATCCGTACCGGGCAGCTAGATGAGTCCGGCCTGACGCTGAACGATATCCAGGCCATCCGTAAGATATTTATCGACATGTTGCAAGCCGTATTCCATCCGCGAATTAGTTATCCATCGTCAAGCCCCGGCACACAGTTACCTCCGGCACAGAAGGACAGCGCCTCGCCGGATACAATCGTGCGACCCGTGCGCAGGCCGGAGGTTACGCCGCCTTCTCAGGAAGCCGTCCGGGTGACACCCACTGAGGATCGTAAAACCACCAGCACTTCGAATGCGGTTGTGCCGTCGTCAGAAGCCCCGCGTCCGAATCTGGAAACGGGTGAAGTACAGCCGGTCAAAATCCCGTTTGATGAGGGCGATTCGCCGCTGCCGGATGTTCCACCGCTGCCGCGTACCAGTGAGCAAAAGGGAGTCAAACCCACCGACAACGGAAAGCCAACTCCCCGTAATCAGGCTTCCGAGGAACAGTCAGGATAGGTCTGAATGACATTTCAGGTGGATATTCAAAATCGCAAGCCCGGATGAGTATCCTGCCGATGTCGCTCGTCTGGTCAGGGCGTCCTCGGCAGTGCTGACCGCCTATCATGCGCACCCCGAAACAGGTCTGACAGTGGTGATCGCCGACGATAATTTTGTGCGCGGCTTGAACCATCAGTATCGCGGGATCGACGCGCCGACAGATGTGCTGTCCTTCCCCGCCGATGCACCCCCTGTCGAAATTGAGGATGAGCCGCCCTACATCGGTGATCTCATCATTGCCTATCCCTATGCTGCCGCGCAGGCTGAACGTGAGGGTCATGACCTGGGAGATAGTCTCGCCCTGCTGGTGGTGCATGGTACACTGCATTTGCTGGGTTATGACCACGATACACCTGCCCATCGTGCCGAAATGTGGGCTGCACAGGCGGCTGCGTTGACGACACTTGGTATTTCTTTAGACATTGTTCCTGCCCTGGAGACCTCCCCGCATGATGACCCGTCGTAAGAAGTGGTTCGACGCGCTCACCAGTACCATGCGCATTGACCCCAATCGTTACAGTGCCCTTCCCAACAGCCCCAACCGGATCGAGAGTTTGGGATATGCTCTGGCGGGATGGTTATATATGCTGCGGCATCAGAAGAACACGCGCATCATGTCTGTTGCCAGCATCGTTATCTTTGGGGTCGCTTTTTGGCTGCAAATTGATCTGCTCCGGTGGGCAGTCCTGATCCTGACCATTACCGCCGTGTGGATGGCGGAATTTCTGAACGCAGCCGTCGAAGCGGTGGTCAACCTCGCCTCGCCGGAATTCCATCCAATGGCGAAGGTGGCGAAAGATGTTGCTGCCGCTGCCGTGCTCCTGGGTGCAGTCGCATCCTTTGTCATCGGCCTGCTCATCCTGGGGCCACCTTTACTGGCGAAATTGGGCATTTGAAAGGTTAAAACGTGGAATTACCACCGGAACCCGAAAATCCGCGTAAAAGCGGTGCCCGTGAGCGTCACCAGCGCCGTAAAGATCGCCAGGGAGGGATGGCACATACCTCGGTCAGCGCGCCTCGTCAGCTTCGGCCAGCCGACAGTTTCAAGCTGCCGAAAATTCGTCTACCCGGCAACCGGGTAGTGTTTTCGGCTATCGGCAGCCTCGCCTTCATCGTGCTGGTGATTTATGCTCTGAGTGTGTTGAAAAACCGAAAACCCATCGTTGATTCCAACGCCATCTGGCTTGGGTCGAGCTGGACGTATGAGAACCCCACCGACGATGCCCTTTCCGCACTGGTAGGCCGTTTGCGCGACAATCATATTGGCACGGTTTATGCCTGGGTTAGCCTGCTTCAGCCGGATAATTCGTGGACAGATGTCGCCCATCTGGACTCGCTCAAAACATTTGTCGAACGCCTCAAGGGGGACGATCCCACTGTCAAAATATATGGCTGGTTGAGCATCGGTTCTCAGGGTGCGGACGGAAACAATCGCCTGGGGGATGAAAATTTCCAGAAGCTCGTGTCCGACTTCAGCCAGCGTGTCGCCGGTGAATTCGGATTCGATGGTGTCCTATTGAATGTGGTTCCGGTGGCCGATGGCGATGAAGGCTACCTGTCCCTGTTACGCAAGATTCGTGCTGGCATCAGCACAGATACCAAACTGGCTGTCGCCGTCCCGCCGGACTGGACACCCCAAGGGGTTGATTTTTCTGTACCCACACAGATTGCCCCCGGAACGGTTTGGGAGGAAGGGTACAAACAACGGGTTGCGCTTCTGGCTGACCAGTTGTTTGTTGCTGATTACAACGCAGGTTTCAGCACCGCCGATGACTATTCCGCCTGGGTGGCCTATCAGGTGGAAACTTTCGCCAAAGCGATTGCGGATTTGGACACCACTACTGAATTGATTATCGGTGTTCCCACCTATGACATTGTTCCGCCCGACCACGATCCGGCCATCGAGAACCCCGCCTCGGCCATCGAAGGGATTCACCAGGGCATGACCGCCGCCGGGGATGCGGCCTCGGTTGTCACGGGCATCGGCATCTATGCCGAATGGGAAACCAGCGCCGAAGAATGGGATCAAATCCGGGGCTTGTGGGGCAGTGAATAGGGGAGGGTTTTAAACCCTCCCTTAAAGGTCATTTCTACTTTCCCAATTCCTCGTAGAAATAGATCACCGCGTCAATGCCCTTGTGGAACATCTCCAGCGTAAAACTCTCGTTTGGCCCGTGTGCCCCATCGTCCGACAGGCCGAACCCCATCAGCACAATCGGCAGTCCACCCAACTCCCGCTGGAAATCCGCGATGATCGGGAGAGTTCCGCCACCTCGGTCAAACACGGGTTTTTTGCCCCAGGCTTTTTCATACGCTGCGCTGGCCGCCTGCATGGCTGGCGAGTGGATGTCCATCACCGCCGGGTAAGCCGACGCCAACTGCCGCACTTCGCTCCGTACCGTTGGCGGAGTCAGCTTGAGCAGGTAATCCTTCACCAGTTGGAAAATTTTGTCGGGTGCTTGATTAGGCACGAGTCGGCAGCTTATTTTCGCCAGTGCTTTTGCGGGCAGCACCGTTTTCGACCCCGCGCCGTAAAATCCGCTGACCATGCCGTTGATTTCCAGTGTAGGTCGCGCGCCGATGCGTTCATGCAGCGCATAGTCTTGTTCGCCCCAGAATTGCGACACACCTGTATCGCTTTTCCACTCCGCCTCGGTCTTTGCGCTCTTTTGCAGTTCCGCCCGTTCCTCGTCGGAGATCGGCAGCACATCATCATAAAATCCCGGCACAGCTACGCTGCCATCCGGCTTATGCAGTTGGGCGATGATCTCCGCCAATGCCTGTGCCGGATTATGAACAATTCCGCCGAACCCGCCGCTGTGTAAATCCTGCTTCGGTCCGAATACTTCCATTTCCAGATACATCAACCCGCGTGTGGAATAGCTCATGGCTGGTTCGTCAATCGCCTTGATCCCACTGTCGGAAATCAGCACCACATCGGCCTTCAAGCGATCTCGGTTCTCCGTCACAAACGCGCCCAGATTGGTCGAGCCGATTTCTTCCTCGCCTTCAATCAGGAATTTGATGTTAGCCGGGGGTTTTCCCGCCGCGAACAGGGCTTCCACCGCTTTCAATTGGGCGAAAGCCTGTCCTTTGTCGTCCGTCGCCCCGCGTGCGTAGATTTTGCCATCGCGCACTACCGGGTCGAACGGTTCATTGTCCCATCCATCGCTCAAAACGGCGGGCTGCACATCATAATGCCCGTACACCAGCACCGTCGGCGCATCGGCTCCCGCGCCCAACCACTCGCCATAAACCACATCATGCCCTTTAGTTGGCAGGATTTCTACCTGTCGAAGCCAACCCGCCGCATATCTGCCGCCAGCCACTCGGCGGCTTTTTTCATGTCGCCCTTGTGTTCCGGCAGCGTGCTGACGCTGGGGATTCGCAGCCAGTCTTTCAACTGCTCCTCGAATTTCTGTCCATTTGCTTTCGCGTATTCATGTGCAGTTGTCATTGGTGTCCTCGTTCCGCAATTGCCTCATAAAAATACAATGCCGTCTGGATGCCCTTGCTGAACATCTCGACGCTCAAATGCTCATTTGGCCCGTGTGCGCCATCGTTGTTCAGGCCGAAGCCCATCAAAATTACGGGAATATTCAATTCGGTCTGGAAGTCCACCACCACCGGAATACTCCCGCCCTCGCGCATAAATACCGGGCGCGTTCCCCATCCCTTTTCATAAGCGCTGATCGCCGCTTGCATGGCCGGGGTTTCAATGTCCACGAACGCCGCGCTGCTGCTGTCGATAATGCGTACCACGCTGCGTACAGTCGGTGGCGTGATGTCGTAAATGAAATCCTTTACCTGCTGGCCGATCTTCTCCGGGTCTTGGTTAGCGACCAGTCGGCAGCTTAACTTCGCCCATGCCCGCGCGGGCAGCACCGCCTTGAACCCGGTGTCGAAGAAGCCGCCCGCCATGCCGTTGATTTCCAGTGTCGGACGCGCCCCGGTGCGTTCATGGATGGCATAATCCGCCTCTCCCCATGACTGCGGCACACCTGTGATCTCCTGCCAGTCTTCCTCATTCATTGCCATTTTATTCAGTTCTGTCCGCTCGGATTCCGACAGCGGCAGCACATCATCATAAAAACCGGGCACGGCCACCCGACCATCCGGCGTATGCAGTTGGGCGATAATTTCGGCCATCGCTTGCAGCGGATTATGCACCCCACCGCCGTATGTCCCGCTGTGCAGGTCATTGGCTGGCCCGAAAATCTCCATCTCCATCGTAATCATGCCGCGCAGGGCGTACACAATCGACGGTTGGTCGTCATCCGGCATCCCACTGTCGGAGATGACGCACACATCGGCTTTGAGCAGATCGACATGTTTCTGGATGAAATCTGCCAGATGAGTCGAGCCAACTTCTTCTTCCCCTTCGATCATGAATTTCAGGTTGACCGGGGACTTTCCGCGACGCCAGCAGCGACTCAGCCGCTTTCAGGTGAGCGAACACCTGTCCCTTATCGTCCGATGCCCCCCGCGCGTAAATTCGCCCGTCCCGTTCTTCCGGCTCGAACGGTTCGCTGTACCAGCCGTCTTCCAATGCGGCGGGCTGCACATCATAATGTCCGTAAACCAGCAGCGTCGGCGCGTCTTTTCCTGCGCCCATCCATTCGCCGTACACAATCGGATGTCCATCAGTAGGATAGATTTCTGCTTGCAGCCCAATCCGCCGCATATCGTTGGCAATCCATTCCGCCGCCTCGGCCACCAATTCTTTGTGATCTGGCAGCGTGCTTACGCTTGGGATGCTCAATAACTCGAAAAGTTGTTCCTGAAATCGGCCAGCATTGCTGGCCGCATATTCGTGTGCATTCATGCCTCCTGCCCCCCAATTTCCCCGTAAAACTCGATCATTGTGTCGATTCCCCGGTACCACATGTCCAGGTACACATGCTCGTTCGGCCCGTGTGCCGCGCATCCCTTGTAGCCGAACGATAGCAGCACCACTGGCGCATCTAATTCGCGTTGCAAATCGACCACCACCGGGATACTGCCCCCTGCACGAACAAAATGTGGGCGCTTGCCCCAGGTGGTTTCGTAAGCCCGTAATGCCGCCTGTACTGCCGGACTATGACGGTCAATAATAGCCGGTTCGCCAGTCGAGTGTAACCGTGTTTCGCTCCGCACGGTACTCGGCGTAATCTTTGCCACATAATCCCGAACTTTTTCAAAGATCGAGATGGATGTCTGGTTCGGGACGAGTCGGCAGCTTACCTTCGCCAGTGCCCGACCCGGCAGCACTGTCTTGAAACCTTCACCCGCCCATCCTCCGGCAATGCCGTTGATTTCCAGCGTGGGACGCGCGCCAATACGCTCATGCACGTTATACTGCTTTTCGCCCCATTGTTCCGGTGCGGCGGCCACGTCTTTCCATTCCTGTTCGACCCAGGGCAATCCCTTTTGCAGTTCCGCCCGTTCTTCGTCGTCCAATGGTGGAACATCGTCATAAAATCCCGGTACGGCCACGCTGCCGTCCGGGTTGTGCAGTTGGGTGATGATTTCTGCCAGGGCTTGAATCGGGTTATGTACCGTCCCGCCGAAATGACCGCTGTGTAAATCCTGCTTCGGCCCCCATACCTCAACTTCCATCGCCACCACGCCGCGCAAACCGTAGGGGATGTCCGGTTGTTCCCGGTCACTCATACTGCCATCGCAGATCACTACCACATCGGCTTTGAATGCGCTCCCGGTTGTTCGTCACGAATTCGGTCATCGCCTCCGACGCCGACTCTTCATCACCCTCGAACATCAGCTTGATATTCACGGGCGACGATCCGGTTTTAAGTACCGCTTCGGCGGCCTTCAACTGCGCCATCACATTGCTTTTGCTGTCAATCGCCCCCCGCGCGAATATTTTCCCATCGCGCTCGGTGGGTTCAAACGGCGGCGTGTGCCACCCATCTTTCATCTCGGCGGGCTGCACATCGTAATGTGTGTACACCAGAATCGTCGGCGCGTCTTTTCCCGCGCCCATCCACTCGCCATACACCACTGGATGAAAATTCGTCGGGATGACCTCCACCGTCTCGAAGCCGATTCGCCGCATGTCGTTGGCGATCCATTCCGCCGCCCGTTCCACATCTTTCTGGTGCGCGGGTAAAGTGCTTACACTGGGGATCGCCAGCAGTTCTTTCATCTGCTGCTTGAAGCGTTCCCCGTGCTGTTTCGCGTATTCATGTGCGTCTTTCATGCCTACTCCTGACCCATCCTGTTACTTTTCAAATCGTCTCTTAATCTTCTCTTTTTCTGGCAACTGGAAGCTGGTAACTGGCATCTAAAACGCCATTTTTCCCCTCAAAATCGAAACAAATGTGTACACAAATGTTCACCTTTTTGCCGTCCACTTGTGCTACACTGTCGTTGTACGATTTCACTCCCATTTATCAGGAGTGGTCAGGTAGGAAGGGAAGTGAAATGATAAAATCAAGAATATTCCTCGATTTTCTTTATCGTTTTTTGCGTCAATTTTCTCATTTCCCCTCGCCAACCAGAGTTTGTATCGGGAATCTGCAATTGGCGCACTGTGCATTTGCAGAATTTGCAGCAGTTTCCCCTTAAACGGTGCATAAAAAGTGCAATATGTGCAGAATTATCCTACTGTCCTTGACGACTCTGCCGCCCATTCGCCCAATCAAACTGAAAAACAACCTGTAACAAATGAATGACTACGACTACTGACCGAATGCCTTTGCTGCCGAATCCCAGATGATCTGTTTGTCGGCTTCTCCCGGCACGAATGGGAAATAATAACCCACCCGATCTAATAGTCCGTCATAGCGTTCTCTGCACCTTATAGGGTAGTTCATCTGGTTGTGCCACGACAGCAATCTCGTCCAGCATCTCGTCGCTGATCTCCTGCCACATCTCTGTCCAGCGACCTTCCCGGCTCATCACGTTTAGTCGTGTGGCGACTTCCTGCCAGCCGTGCATTTCCATCACCGCGCCGTAGCTGGGTGTGCTGGCGTAAAACGCAATCTGGGACTTGGCTGCCATCTTGTTTCGTTCGGTTTCTTCAGCATCCCGCCCCGTCACCACGAAAATCGCGCTGTTGAGGCTCACGTCGGCCCGTGTCCGTCCGGTTTTCTGAGCGCCCGCCTCAATGTTTGGGATGATGAGTTCTTTCAGGTAGCGTGCCGTATGGAAGGCATGAACGTGGAAGCCCTGGCAGGTTTCCCCCGCCAACCGGCATAACCCCTCGTTCACCCCCGCGATGTAAATCGGGATGTCTGAATATGCCATCGGTTCAGGGGAGAAAAATGGCGTCATCAATGTGAAACGGTAATGTTCGCCCCGGTGACGCAGAGGCACACCGTTTTGCCAGGTGTCCCATATCTCTCGGAGGGACTGAATATATTCCCGCAGGCGTGGAACGGGCGCGCTCCATTCCGTGCTGAAGCGTTTGGTAATGTGCGGTTTTACCTGTGTCCCCAGCCCCAGGATGAACCGCCCCTTCGACTGTTCGGCTAAGTCCCAGGCAATGTTCGCCACTACCATTGGGCTGCGTGGGAAGGCAACCGCAATCGCCGTACCCAGGCTGATGCGTTCGGTAGATGCCGCCGCATGGGTGAGGGGCAAAAACGGATTGTGCGCCGTTTCAGCCGTCCACAATCCATCAAACCCTGCCGCTTCCACCTGCCGCGCGATGTCGCCCGCCGCATTCAGGTCAGTAGGGAAGATCGTGACGTCAAATAACATGTAATTTGCCCTAATTAAATCTCTATTCGAATCTGCCTGCCAATAGTAAATCGTCTCGTTTCAATTCGCTAGCCCACCTGCATGATGCTATAATTCCAACTGCACGCCGCTTCCATAAAATATAAAGGTTCGTTATGAGCGACCAACCCCTGTCGAGTAATCTCACACCGGAACATCTTAAAACACTCTATGACATTACCCGTACCATGAATTCCAGCCTGGAATTCGATGAAGCGCTGTCGAACGTGATTGATGCCACCATGCGCGCCACCAAAGCCGAACGCGGTGTCTTGATGGGGATAGACGAGTTAACTGGTGAACTCAAACTGTTGGGCGCGCGCGGTGTATCCGGGGAAAAGCTGGCTGAAGAAGAAGCTTATAGCACTACCATCGTCAATCAGGTGGTCGCTACTCGTGAGCCGCTGCTGACCAACAACGCGATGTTTGATACCCGTATTACCCCCGGCCAGAGCATTATCATGCGCGGCCTGCGGGCAATTCTGTGCGCGCCGATGATGGTTCAGGATCGGATGGTTGGGGTGGTTTATGTTGATACCTCCATGCGTACCGGCAACTTCAATGAGGCAGATCGTGACCTGTTGAGCGCGGTTGCCAGTCAGGCAGGTATTACCCTTGAAAATGCGCGCTTGTATGCTGTGGCGGTTGAAAAAGGCCGTTTGGAGCATGAGTTACAGCTTGCGCGGGAAATTCAGCAGGGACTTCTGCCGCGCCGGATGCCGGTGCTGGCTGGCTACGAAATCTGTGCCTTCTGGCAGTCTGCCCGCGAGATGGCTGGTGACTTCTACGACGCTTTTCAACTGAGTGACGACACTTTTGGCGTGATTATGGCCGATGTGTCCGATAAGGGTGCGCCAGCGGCCTTGTTCATGGCCGTCGCCCGCACTATGATTCGCAGCTATGCCTACGCGGGTTTACCCCCCAAAGATACACTCAGCCAAACCAATGATTTCATCCTCGACGATGCCGAAAGTGGCATGTTTGTAACCGTCTATCACAGTGTTTTTGCCAACGATGGCAGTAGCACCCACATCAATGCTGGGCATAATCCGCCGCTGCTGTTTCATGGGGCGACCAATGAAGCCGTGTATATGTCTCAGGGAGGGCGGGCAATTGGCTGGTTTCCCGATAACCCCCTGCACGAGTCCCACTTGCAGCTTCAAGCAGGCGATTTGATTGTTTATTATACCGATGGCCTTACCGATGCCGAGAACCCTGATGGAGAAAACTTCGGTGAGGAACGGCTGGCGGCTGCGGTGATCGAGGCTGGCGGACAATCTGCCGAAGGTGTTCTAAATCACATCGTCGCGGCTGTGGAAAAGTTTGCACAAGGGGTACCTCCATTTGATGATCTGACTCTGATGGTGGTGCGCTATACGGGTTAGTTTTACTGGAATGGAGTCGAAATGAATGTGCTGGGGTTTTTACGCCGCCTTTATCTCATCCTATTGAGTTTGATATTCATCGTCGTGTTGGCGATATTTCTACTGTCGCCAGCCACCATCGCCAATTGGGCTGGCAGCATTTCTGAAATATCGGTGATTGTACGCGGGCTGCTGGCAGCCTTACTGGTGGTCGCTCTACTCGTCCTAATGTATGTGCAGGTGCGCCGTGACCCCCGTTCTAACGTGACAGGTCTGGTGATGCGCGGTTCGGGCGCGGTCACAGAGGTCAGTGTCGAATCTGCCCGTGAACGTATTCTGAATGCCGTGAGCGATGTGCCGGATGTGGTTTCCGCCGAAGCAGAGGTGAAGCCTGTAGAGGGGCGTGCCGATGTTGAATTGCAGGTAGTGGTGATGGGATATGATGTAAAACTGCCCGTCAAGCAAAAGGAAATTAACCGTGCCCTCAAGCAGGTAATCGACAAGCAGCTTGGTTTGCGGTATGGCTGGGCAGCCTCGTATACATATTCGCCTGCATGGCGAGGAAGCTGCCACAACCGCCGTTATATCGCCCCCATCTCCTCCCGCAAAAGTGGAGGCTGTAACATCACCGCCAGCTTCTACGCCACAGGTCAAACAGGTGGGTGGACTACTGGGTGGTTGGCGGCAGGGCAGAAAAGAAGACTCTGAAGAAGACGAAGATAAGACCATCCCTCTACCAGACTTCTCGGTTCGACCCGCTAACGACTCTGCATCACAACCAAAGCCCGTCAAAACTTCTATGTCTGCCAGCGATGATGAGGATGAGAGCGACCATGAGGCTAGTTCAATGCCATCAATCGCATCCCTATTGTCCAAATCCGAGCCTCCTGCTGGAAGCGCCTCCTCGGCCAGTTCGACCATCACCGATGACGAAGATGATGACGATGGTGACAAAACAATTGAGCTGAATAAGGTGTTGGCGAGTTCGTCGGCTGAAGATAGTGTAGATGAAGATGAGTCCGATATGGACGAAGATTCGGATGCTGATGAAGACGATGAACGATCACCATTTGCATAGTCCCTACACATAATATATAACCAAACTGTTACTTCAATTTAATGACCAGTCGGAGATAATGATGCCAGGTCTTACGACCAATTCCACGCCCGCTCAGATTACTCGGTGGGTAATGACAGCCCTTATTGCTGGCATCTTGTTATTTGGTATCTGGGAAGTCCGAAATACCCTGCTGCTGGTTCTGGCGTCGGTGATTCTGGTGGTTTTATTCACCATGCCGATACGTTTCCTGGTTCGGCGCGGGGTGGGTCGCTCGTTAGCCACCTTAATGTCGCTGGTTGGTATGATGGCGGTCATCCTGCTTCTGGCGATGCTGGCGCTGCCATCAATCTTGCAGCAGTTTGCGACGCTGGCGGTGGATGTGCAGGATGGTGTTCAGGAGGCCGTCAGCCAGTGGGATAATATCCAGAATGCCCCTCCAGACAGTGAACTTCGGCAGCAGTACAGCGGTATTGCCAGTCTCCAGGATTTTCTCCAAACGACCTTTCAACTCAACAGTTTGAATGATCTTCTGAGCGAAGTCACTCGGCAGCTTGGGGGTGCATTAAGTCAATTGGGCGGATCGGTGCTGCCATTAGTCAGTGGGGTTGCCAGTGGCCTCTTAAACATCGTCATCGTGATATTCCTGAGTCTTTACTTCCTCGCCGAGCCGAAAATGCATGAGGAAGGTGTCATTAAATTGTTTCCGCTCTCGTATCGTGACCGAGTGCGGTTCATGATTGGCCGGATAGATTTCACGCTGCGCGTTTGGCTTCAGGGGCAGCTATTGCTCATGATAATTGTTGGTGTGCTCACCTGGCTGGGATTAACGCTGCTTGGATTACAGCAGGCAGTTGCCCTGGGCATCCTGGCGGGTTTATTTTCTTTCGTGCCGAACTTCGGGCCGATTGCTGCCCTCGTCCCGGCTCTGGCAGTTGGCTTCGCGCAAGCGCCTCAGAATATCGGTTGGATTATCCTGATTATTTATGGCACATCGTTCCTGCAAAGTCAGCTTATCGCCCCCCTCGTTTTTAAGGAAAGTATTAACCTGCCACCTGTGTTGGTTTTGATGGGACAGATTTTTGCGGCGATTTTTTTCGGTTTCCTGGGGATTATGCTGGCTGTGCCGATGATTGCCATCATCGTGATTCTCGTTCAGGAAGTCTATATTAAGGATGTTCTCGGTGATAGACCAGTAATGGATCGAGCGATTATCGAGGATGGCTTAGTGCCCGACGAAGTCCTAAATTTGTGGGTCTAGTTTTCTATAAGAAGTCATGAAAAGGGGTATTGACAGGTAAGGATTGGGTTTGGTAAGATGAATCTCCTGCAGGAAAATGTGTGGGCGCAACTTAACAACAGGATAGTGAGATGGAAGCAGAAGCAGAGGGTAGAACTGCTTGAAACAAAGACTACCGCGAGACAGTAAGAACTCTGTCAAGGAATTAACGGAGAGTTTGATCCTGGCTCAGGATGAACGTTGGCGGCGTGCCTAACACATGCAAGTCGAACGCAAATAGCAATATTCGAGTGGCGCACGGGTGAGTAACACGTAGCTTATCTACCCTCAAGCGCGGGATAACACTCGGAAACAGGTGCTAATACCGCATAAGCTCACGGACTTCAGAGGTCTGCGAGAAAAGATTTAGTCGCTTGAGGATGAGGCTGCGGCCCATCAGCTAGTTGGTGCGGTAAAGGCGCACCAAGGCGACGACGGGTAGGGGACCTGAGAGGGTGACCCCCCACACTGGGACTGAGACACGGCCCAGACTCCTACGGGAGGCAGCAGTGAGGAATATTGCACAATGGGCGCAAGCCTGATGCAGCGACGCCGCGTGGGTGAAGAAGGCTTTCGGGTCGTAAAGCCCTTTTCTGCGTGACGAGCAAGGACGGTAGCGCAGGAATAAGTCTCGGCTAACTACGTGCCAGCAGCCGCGGTAAAACGTAGGAGACAAACGTTATCCGGAGTTACTGGGCGTAAAGGGCGTGCAGGTGGTTTGTTAAGTTTGGCGTGAAAGCTTCCGGCTTAACCGGGGGAGGTCGTCGGATACTGGCAGACTAGAGGGTGGTAGAGGCGTGTGGAATTCCGGGTGTAGTGGTGAAATGCGTAGAGATCCGGAGGAACACCAGTGGCGAAGGCGACACGCTGGGCCATACCTGACACTGAGACGCGACAGCATGGGGAGCAAACGGGATTAGAAACCCCGGTAGTCCATGCCGTAAACGATGCCAGCTAGGTGTTCGGGTGGGGAAACTCACCGGGGTATCGAAGCCAACGCGATAAGCTGGCCGCCTGGGGAGTACGGTCGCAAGACTAAAACTCAAAGGAATTGACGGGGGCCCGCACAAGCAGCGGAGCGTGTGGTTTAATTCGAGGCTACACGAAGAACCTTACCTGGGTTTGACATCTACGTAGTAGGGAACCGAAAGGGGACCGACCTTCGGGAGCGTAGACAGGTGCTGCATGGCTGTCGTCAGCTCGTGCCGTGAGGTGTTCGGTTAAGTCCGCAAACGAGCGCAACCCTCGGTGTTAGTTACAAGTGTCTAACGCGACTGCCCGTGAGAAACGGGAGGAAGGTGGGGATGACGTCAAGTCAGCATGGCCTTTATATCCAGGGCTACACACACGCTACAATGGGCGGTACAATGGGTCGCGAAGCCGCGAGGTGGAGCCAATCCTGAAAGCCGTTCGTAGTTCGGATTGCAGGCTGCAACTCGCCTGCATGAAGTCGGAGTTGCTAGTAACCGCAGGTCAGCTATACTGCGGTGAATACGTTCCCGGGCCTTGTACACACCGCCCGTCACGTCATGGGAGCTGGTCACGCCTGAAGTCGGGAAGCTAACCGCAAGGAGGCTACCGCCGAGGGCAGGGCTGGTGACTGGGACGAAGTCGTAACAAGGTAGCTGTACCGGAAGGTGCGGCTGGATCACCTCCTTTCTAGAGCGACATGGGAGATGTTGAAGAACATGAACCCACAGCAGTGCAAGACACTCTTCCATCTCACTTCCCTCGTTAAGCGCAATGCAATTTTCAAGCTCACTGGGTCTGTAGCTCAGTTGGTTAGAGCGCACGCCTGATAAGCGTGAGGTCGGAGGTTCGAGCCACCAGACCCACTAAATACCTGGGGATGTAGCTCAGTTGGGAGAGCGGCGCCTTTGCAAGGCGTAGGTCAGGGGTTCGAGTCCCCTTGATCTCCACTCAAACAGTGTGTGACAGACTGTTTAGGGTAGTATAGGTACAGTAACAAGACAAACGAGATACGAAACATGTGATAGACAGCCTGGTGTGACATAACAGGTGCTGGTATTTCGTCTGAGGAAGCTGGCAGCCCGGTGAATGACCGGGCTGTTTTGATCGGCGGGTGGAGCGGCAAGACGGGAAGGCGGTTGTGGCAGACGAGCGAGCCGGGACGTGCGGGCAGCAAAGCCGAGGAACTCCGGGTGCAACTTAACAATTGAATACCAAACAATCAAAACCAAAAAGCAGAAGAAGCAGTAACGCGAGAGTATCAATTTCTCCGTATCACATGTGCAAAAGCGAATAAGAGCATACGGGGGATGCCTTGGCGTAAGGTGCCGAAGAAGGACGTGGTACACTGCGAAAAGTTCCGGTGAGCCGTGTGCAGGCGTATGAGCCGGAAATGTCCGAATGGGGAAACCCGACGGGGATCACACCTCATCATCCCGCAAGGGAAGGGAACCGGGTGAACTGAAACATCTAAGTAGCCCGAGGAAAAGAGAGCATTCCGCTAGTAGTGGCGAGCGAACGCGGAACAGCCTAAACCAGTCGCGAGATCGGGGTTGTAGGGTTTTCATTTAATCGTGAGGATTGAAGTAGAATGGCGTGGGAAAGCCAACCAGAGAGGGTGAGAGTCCCGTACACGCAGAGCCAAGCGAGGGGAAATACCTGAGTACCGCAGGACACGTGAAATCCAGCGGGAAGCTGGGGAGACCACTCTCCAAGGCTAAATACACCTTACGACCGATAGGGCAACAGTACCGTGAGGGAAAGGTGAAAAGAACCCCGGCGAGGGGAGTGAAATAGAATCTGAAACCGTATGCTTACAACCGGTCAGAGGCTTCGAAAGGATCTGATGGCGTGCCTTTTGGAGAATGAGCCGGCGAGTTAATGTCTGTGGCAAGCTTAAGGGAGAGACACCCGGAGGCGAAGCGAAAGCGAGTCTGAATAGGGCGACGAAGTCGCAGGGATTAGACGCGAAACCTGGTGAGCTACGCATGGGCAGGGTGAAAGTGGCGTAACAGCCACGGGAGGCCCGAACTCACCACTGTTGCAAAAGTGGGGGATGACCTGTGTGTAGGGGTGATATGCCAAACGAACTGGGAGATAGCTCGTTCTCCCCGAAATAGCTTTAGGGCTAGCGTTCGGGGATAGGTGCGGAGGTAAAGCGCTGGATGGGCTAGGGGGCGTCAAGCTTACTGAACCCAACCAAACTGGGAATGCCGACGTGGAATGCGGCAGTCGGACGGTGGGTGATGAGATTCATCGTCGAGAGGGAAAGAACCCAGACCTACAGCTAAGGTCCTGAAGTCGGTGCTAAGTGGGAAACGATGTGATTGTGTCGAGACAGCTAGGAGGTTGGCTTAGAAGCAGCCACCCTTGAAAGAGTGCGTAACAGCTCACTAGTCGAACGCAATTGCGCGGATAATGTAACGGGGCTCAAAGCAGCCACCGAAGCTTGGGATATTCGAAAGACTATATTGGTAGGGGAGCGTTCTGCAGGCGGAGAAGGCCAACTCGGAAGGTTGACTGGAGCGTGCAGGAGTGAGAATGCCGGCATGAGTAGCGTAAAACATGTGAGAACCATGTTCGCCGAAAATCTAAGGTTTCCGACGGAAGGTCAGTCCGCGTCGGGTTAGTCGGGCCTAAGCCGAGGCCGAAAGGCGTAGGTGATGGACAACTGGTTAATATTCCAGTACCGGAATGTGGAGTGTTGCTGAGAGCCTCTAGGGAAGGTCAGCCGCTGAGTGGATTGCGGTGGCAAGTGGTTAACGACCATGATGCCGGGGCGCAAGCCCAGAAGTGACTGACACCGGGAGGCAAGAAAAGCCAATGTACACGTTGAAGCACACCGACCGTACCACAAACCGACACAGGTAGATAGGTTGAGAAAACCAAGGCGAACGGGAGAACCTTTGTTAAGGAACTAGGCAAAAAGGTCCCGTAACTTCGGGAGAAGGGACGCCACCGCGAGGTGGTCGCAGCGAAGAGGCTCTATCGACTGTTTACCAAAAACACAGGTCTCTGCAAACGCGAAAGCGGACGTATAGGGGCTGACACCTGCCCAGTGCCGGAAGGTTAAGAGGAGAGGTTACTTGGGGAACCGAAGCTTTGAATTGAAGCCCCGGTGAACGGCGGCCGTAACTATAACGGTCCTAAGGTAGCGAAATTCCTTGTCGGGTAAGTTCCGACCCGCACGAAAGGTGTAACGAGTGGAGCACTGTCTCAACGAGGGACCCGGCGAAATTGAAGTACGTGTAAAGATGCGCGTTACCCGCAGCTGGACAAAAAGACCCTGTGGAGCTTTACTGTAGCCTGTCATTGCGTTAGGAGCTTGCTTGTGTAGGATAGCTGGGAGACTGGGAAGCCTGGTCGCTAGACTGGGTGGAGTCGACAGTGAAATACCAGCCTGGCGATGCTTTGACCCTAACCGCGCGTGAAGCCATAGCCGGGACAGTGGCAGGTGGGCAGTTTGACTGGGGCGGTCGCCTCCTAAAAGAGTAACGGAGGCGCCCAAAGGTTGGCTCAGGCGGAATGGAAACCCGCCGAGCGTGTAAAGGCAAAAGCCAGCTTGACTGCGAGGCCAACGAGCCGAGCAGAGACGAAAGTCGGGCTTAGTGATCCTACGGCGCTGAGTGGAAGGGCCGTAGCTTACCGGATAAAAGCTACCCCGGGGATAACAGGCTAGTCTTGCCCAAGAGTTCACATCGACGGCAAGGCTCGGCACCTCGATGTCGGCTCATCGCATCCTGGGGCTGGATAAGGTCCCAAGGGTTGGGCTGTTCGCCCATTAAAGCGGTACGTGAGCTGGGTTCAGACCGTCGTGAGACAGGTCGGTCTCTATCCGCTGTGGGCGTAGGGAGTTTGAGGGGCACTGCCTCTAGTACGAGAGGACCGAGGTGGACGAAGCGCCTGTGAGTCGGTTGTCACGCCAGTGGCATAGCCGAGTAGCAGACTTCGGAGCTGATAACCGCTGAAAGCATCTAAGTGGGAAACAGACCTCAAGATGAGACTCCCCATCTCTTAAAAGAGAGTAAGACCGCTGGGAGACAACCAGTTGGATAGGCCGGAGCGTGGAAGGGCAGCAATGTCTGGAGCGGACCGGTACTAATGGTCGAGGGCTTTTGTGAATGTGATACGGGGAAATAGGTACTCTGGCGTGAGAGTGGAGACTGCTTGATGGCTGAGTAAGAAATGGTATTCAATTGAGTTAGCGAACAAGACAATAGCGTGGTTCGTGAAACGACCACTGCTGAAGCACCAGCAAGAACGCAAGACGGAATGGGTCTGGATGAGAGTGCGAGAGCAGGAGTGGGGGGAGCAGTGACGAACCGGACACAAGCAGAACGAGCAAGGGATGACAGTTGGTGGCTAGAGCCGTGAGGGTACACCCGGTCCCATTCCGAACCCGGCAGTTAAGCTCACGAGCGCGGATGGTACTGCCCTGGTAACGGGGTGGGAGAGTACGCCGCTGCCAACTTCACTCTTGTTTGTGCGTGTGTCCGGTTACAGACTTTCTCCCCTTCCTGTGTTTCTCTCTCCCTCTCCCATCCCTTTCCGTCTTTTTTCTTGCCTCTCCTCCCTGATAACACCATAACCATCGCTCGTAGTAATCGCCCTTAACTTTCGCTATACTCCGTGATCTGAGATAAATCATATTTATCTGAGTTTACAAATGACTGAATGGATGATTGTCTATACGACGCACGATATTAACAGAAGCACACATCGTTGCTGGTCGGCTTGAAGTTGAAGGAATTCAAGGTGTCTAATTCAGCGCCAGCCGGTGGCTGAGGCTTATGGCATTACAATGGGCAGCACTCGGTGAAGTCAATGTAGCGGTGAGTTCCAGAGACTACGAAAAAGCGCTGGAAATTCTGGAACCAGATGAGCTTTACGCCCTGTCCGAAAACAATGATGAAATCGTTACTATGATTACCACTCGGATGATGACGATGACACTGAACAATACACTGACTGATGTGCCCGGTATCCTGGTTGGTCATCAAACCCACCTTGACGGCGCAACAGGCTGTACGGTAATTATTTGCCCCGCATGGTACGGTAGGTGGCGTCGATCAACGTGGCGGCGCACCAGGAACGCGCGAAACAGATTTACTTACGCCCGATGCACACTGTCAATGAGGTGAATGCTGTGTTTTGTCCGGCGGAAGTGCCTACGGATTGGCGACTGCCGATGGGGTTATGCGCTATCTTGAAGAACACGGCATCGGCTATAAATCGCGCATGGGATTCCTGTGCCGATTGTTCCCGCCGCGATTGTTTTTGATCTGGCTATTGGCACACCTGGAATTCGCCCGGATGCCGACATGGGATATGCGGCTTGCGATGCCGCTACCGCTGACCCTGTTGCGCAAGGAACAGTGGGCGCGGGAACAGGCTGCCGCATTGGAGCGATGCATGGGCAATGAATTCGCCACCAAAGGCGGTGTAGGTTCAGCCAGTATTGACCTGGGCGATGGATTGATTGTTTCGGCGTTGATGGTCGGTCAATGCGGTTGGTGATGTGATTGATGAAAACGGCCAGATCATTGCTGGACTTCGCGATCCATCTGACCCGACCACATTCATAGGGATGCTCAATGCCCTGCTGCCAATGGCACGCATGATCTCGAATCCCAGCGAAAACACGGTGATCGGTGTGGTGGCGACCAATGCCCGCCTGACTAAGGAAGAGGCCAATAAAGTGGCGCAGATGGCGCAGGACGGACTCGCCCAGCGCGGTTCGTCCCGTCCCACACCATGTTTGATGGCGATACTATTTTTTCGCTGGCAACCGGCGAAATCCCCGCCAATGTCAATGCCATTGGCGCGTTTGCTGCCGAAGTCACTGCCGAGGCAATCCGTAATGCGGTCAAACACGCCACTTCTCTGGCTGGTATCCGCGCTCTAAATGATTAAGTTAAATTAAAACAGCATATCGGAATCGTTAATCTTTTCTTGATACCCTTCATCGAGCATCTTTGAAAAGGCGGTGAACATCGCATGGCAAAAGTGTTGATTGTTGAAGATGAGTTAACACTTGCGAATAACCTGGCCGATAAGCTGCGCGGCGAAGGCTTTTCGTGTAATTACGTCACCCGATGGTGAGGATGGGCTGGATAAAGTTCGCGTCGAGCGTCCTGACCTCATTGTTCTGGACATCATGCTGCCGGGTTTGGATGGTCTGAGTTTATGCCGCATGGTTCGGCGTGATACCGGCAACCTCCCATATTCCAATCATCATGGTGACAGCACGCGGTACAGAAGTCGACAAAATTGTCGGCCTGGAAAGTGGCGCGGACGATTATGTTGTCAAACCCGTTGCGCTCGGTGAATTTCTGGCGCGTGTTCGGGCAGTGATGCGGCGTCCCCTGGACGCCCGGTTTTGCAGGATGAAATCACCTCGAACGATTTGCAGGTGAGTCTGGCCGGACGGCGGGTTCACAAAGGCGAACAGGAAATCAAACTCAGCAATAAGGAATTTGATCTGCTGGTCGAATTGATGCGTAATCAGGGCGTCGTGCTGTCGCGTGATCTCATTCTCACCAAAGTGTGGGGTTACGATTATTTTGTTGATAAACGCACGGTGGATGTTCATATTCGCTGGCTGCGTGAGAAAATCGAGCAGATGCATCTGATCCTCGTCGAATTGTTACGGTGAGGGGGGTGGGCTATCGTTTTGAAGGTTAAGTCACTACAGAAAAGTGGACATTCTTGCGGTAAGATACAGGTACATCATAAAAATGTACGTGAGGATGTAAATCATGGAACAAATATTGATTATTGAGGATGAGTTGACCCTCGCGGATACTCTCGCGGACAAACTGCGTAATGAAGGTTATAGTGTTATGACTTCCCCCGATGGTGAGGATGGGTTGGAGAAAGTCCGAACCCAACTACCTGATCTCGTCGTGCTGGATATTATGCTGCCAGGATTGGATGGCTTGAGCCTCTGCCGCATGATTCAGCGTGACCCAAATACCTCCCACATTCCGATCATCATGCTCACCGCCCGCAGTATGGAAGTCGATAAAATCGTCGGCCTGGAAAGTGGGGCGGATGATTATCTGGTCAAGCCTGTGGCGCTGGGTGAATTTCTGGCGCGTGTTCGGGCAGTGATGCGGCGCACCCGCAAACAGATTGTGGTGAGCGACGAGCTTGAGGCTGGCGATCTTAACCTCAATCTTATTGGCCGCCGTGCCTACAGAGACAGTGTGGAAATCAAACTGACGAATAAGGAATTTGACCTGCTGGCGGAATTGATGCGTAACAAAGGCGTTGTACTGTCCCGCGATTTACTGCTCACCAAAGTGTGGGGATACGACAGTTTTGTCGATAAACGCACGGTGGATGTGCATATTCGCTGGCTGCGTGAGAAGATCGAACAAGATGCCTCGAACCCCCATCGCATTGTGACCATCCGGGGCGTTGGCTATCGTTTCGAGGGCTAAATATCGTGGCTACACAACCAACACTTGAGGAACGCGAGCGTGAGTGGGCATACAAACAGGCGTTGATGCTCACTCTTGCCAACTCGGCCTATGAAGCATTGATGGTGCTGAATGGTGAACGCCAGCTTATTGCCATTAACAGTGCTGCCGAGGCGTTGTTTGCTCACCAACATCCTCTGGGCGAGAGTCTTTTGTCAGTGACCAACGCACCCGAACTGAGAGTCGATGGTCATTACTGCCCTGGAATACCAGGAAGAGGTGCTTGAAGAGCAGTTGACCATAGATACGGCGGGTGTATCGTGTCCGTGTACAGGTGATTCCGTCGTGATGGCAACCTTTTCATTGGCCTCGCGTTACAGGACATCAGTGATCTGGTTCGCTTGAATCGCGCCCGCCGGGAAATGGTCGCGAACATATCACACGAGCTTCGCACCCCGATTGCCAACATCCGCCTGATTATCGACAGCTTGTTCCACGAAGATGAAAAGCCTAAACGCAAGCGTAGTATTTCTTCGCTTCAGGCGATTGCTCGTGAGACGGATGCTTTGCTGTGGATCATGCAGGAAATGCTCGATCTTTCTATGATCGAGTCCGGCCAGTCGATTGTTCGTATGGTGGATGTGCCCGCTGCGTGAGCTGGTCGAGGACGCCATTGAACGCATGGAAGATCAGGCCGATGCGAAGGACATTAAAATCGTCCACGATATCTCCAAAAAGCATTATGTCCTGTGTGACTGGGATCAAATACGCCGTGTGCTATCCAACCTCATCCATAACGCCATTAAATGGTCGCCCCCTGGCAGTACGATTTCCATCCATGCCATCAACGGCGGTGATGAAGTGACAATTGAGGTTGAGGACGAAGGGCCGGGTGTGCCGGAAGATCAGGTTGATCGCATCTTTGAGCGGTTTTATCAGACCGATGCTTCTCGTTCCGGGAATGAAGGTACAGGCTTAGGTTTGGCAATCTGCAAGCATATTGTCGAGGCACATGATGGGCGCATCTGGGCTGAACCCAACAGCCAGGTGAAGGGTGGGCACTTCAAATTCACGCTGGCGAATGCCGAGGCCAATGTCTCCGATGGATCTGCGTAAGGTTATTGTCTTTCATACGTCTAATCTGATATACTGATGAAAATGAATAAGCAGACCTTCGGGGCAGGGTGAGATTCCCTACCGGCGGTGGAGCGTGATGAGCGCCAAGCCCGCGACCCGAGTCGCCAATCTTCGATGTGATATTCATCTACGAAACCGGGATTGGTGCATTAGCCTAAACGCTAACGGTGGATCTGGTTCGAAACCAGAGCCGACAGTGACAGTCTGGATGGGAGAAGGTTGCAAATTAACAGTGTCCATGTGCGCTGTTGTTTGCATTGCTTAGTACAAGAGTCTGGTTTTATCCAGATACCATCGGGTAGCTGTATTTGCGTTACCTATGGTTAACTTGGCTAAGATGTATTGCCCCGTTGTTCTGTTTGTTAGACAATGGGGTTTTTTATGCAAAACGACGCCCTCCAATCACAGAAATCCACATTCTGGAAGCTCAATGGCCGCTTCCGCTGGTCATTTTTCGCCAACCGCCAGGTTGCCCCCATCCTCATCCTGGCGCTGCTGTTACTCCTCTGGCAGTTGGTCACGATGCTGAAATTGTATCCGGCCTTTATCATCCCTCCGCCAATAGCTGTGCTGGACAAATTCCGTGTTGTGATCGCCGATGGCACTTTATGGTTGCACATTCGCACGACACTGGTAGCGGTTCTGGCTGGACTAGGTGTCGGTGTGTTGATTGGCGCTGCTCTCGGCTATCTAATCGCTAAAAACCCCCTGTTAGAAGATATTCTGTCGCCGTTGATCGTCGCTTTTCAATCCGCGCCTGTGGTAGCCTATGCGCCGCTCCTGGTCATCTGGTTCGGCAGCGGCCCGACCAGCAAAATCGTCACGAGTGCCCTGATTGTCTTCTTCCCCATGCTGATGAACACGATTATTGGCATTCGCAATGTTCCCATATCGCTGCGCGATCTGATGCGTTCGATGCAAGCTACCCCCTGGCAGATGTTCACCAAACTGGAAGTCCCGGCAGCTATGCCTGTTTTATTAGGTGGTCTGAAAATCAGCGCAACTCTGGCCGTGATTGGCGCAGTCGTCGGGGAATTTGTAAGCGCCAATGCCGGACTAGGTTTTTTGATTAACATCGCCCGCAGCCAGTACGATACGCCGTTAGTTATTGTCGCTGTACTCACCCTCACGGCGATTGCGCGGTTGCTCTACAGTGGGGTGTCGCTTATTGGAAAGGCGGCTGTTGGCATGGCAAGTCCGTGTCCACCAGAGCTAATCGAGTGTCTATTTTATAAGCCACATTGGAGGCATTTGAACATGTCACGAAAGCAACTTCTCGTGTTCCCCATCCTGTTATTCCTCTTGATCCTGTCGACAGGCAGTGTTGGGGCACAGGATACCTCGACTGTCGATCAAACGATCATTCTGACCTACGTGCCTAATGTCCAGTTTGCCCCGGTTTATGTCGGAATCGAAAAGGGCTATTTCAGTCAGGCTGGGATCAATTTATCGATTCAACATGTGGAATATGAACCCGATGCCCTTGCCCTGATCGCTGCCAACGAACACCAGTTTGGCCTTGTGAGCGGAGAAGAAATTATCAAAGCGCGGGCGATGGGCTTGCCGGTGGTCAGTGTCTATGCCTGGTTTCAGAAATATCCTATTGGCATCGTTGTACCTGATAGTAGCGGTATCGAGACGGTTAAGGATTTGGCAGGGCACACAGTCGGCATTCCTGGGCTTTTCGGCGCAAGTTTGAATGGTCTGACAGCGCTGCTGTCAACCAATGGCATGACCCAGGACGACATCCAGCTTGATGCCATTGGGTTCAATGCACCGGATGTATTTTGTGCAGGTAAGGTTGAAGCCGCAGTCGTTTACATCAATAACGAACCGCTCCAGATCGAGAATCGAATTGCGCGGGGAGACTGCAACGGCTATACGGGTGTCAAAGTATTTCCTGTATCGGCCACTGCCGACCTCGTGTCGAATACGCTGGTTACAAACGAAGAAACCATCGCCAATAACCCTGAGCTTGTCCAGGAGATGGTGACGGCCTTCGATCAATCCTTGCGGGACGCGATTAATAATCCGGCAGAGGCGTATTTGTTCAGTACGCAGTACGTCCAGGGATTGCTGCCTGCTGCTCCCCTTGATGCGGATTTCAAAGCAGCGCTGGAAACAGCATCCGCACAACAGGCTGAATTCCTGGCAAGTGACCCCAGCCGCGAAGCAATTTCTGAGAGCCGGACGACGATGCTGGATAGTCTCTCATCACAATTTGATGCAGAATCGTTGGTACAGTTCCATGTCCTGCTCAATACAATTGACCTCTGGGATGCCGACCAATTAGGCTACAGTGCGCTGTATTCCTGGCAATTGACACAGGAAATTCTGAAGCAATCCGGTGTAATGGAGAATCCCATTGACGAACAAACCGCGTTTACCAACGACTTTTTGCCATCAGCACGGATAAATCTGATGTCCGTACGCCTGTCTGTCCGAGAGCTAACCGTCAGTTATCAAGCGCCAGGAGGGGGGAGTCTTCCAGCGCTTGGTACACTTTCGTTCGCGGTTGAACCCGGTTCGTTTGTCTGTCTGTTAGGGCCAAGTGGCTGCGGTAAGAGCACTCTGATTCGTGTCCTGGCCGGTCTACAGATGCCAACATCTGGAGCGGCTTATATCAATGAACACCAGATAATCGAACCCTCGTCACAGATTGGCCTGATGTTCCAGGATGCTAATTTAATGCCCTGGCGCACCGTAACCGACAACATCGGTTTGCCGCTAGAATTAGTAGGTGTTTCTCTGGCGGAACGCCAATTGGCAGTGAGCGAGTTATTATTCACACTGGGATTGTCGGAGTTTGAACTCGCCTATCCTGGCGAACTCTCCGGCGGTATGGCGCAAAGGGTGGCGCTTGGCCGCGTTCTGATTCAGAAACCAGGGGCGCTATTGCTGGATGAACCTTTTGGCGCGTTGGATGCTCTGACGCGCGAGCAAATCAGCCTGGATTTACTGAAACTCTGGTCGGAAAGACAACAAACTGTGATGATGGTCACACACAATATCCATGAGGCAGTTTTGTTGGCAGATCGGATACTGGTACTCAGCCACCGTCCGGGTCGTTTGATCGCTGACATTCCGGTGCTGCTGGATCGTCCGCGCCGCCTGGAAGATGCTTATACGCCAGCTTTTGGCGAGGTCGCGGTGCAGGTTCGCTCGGCGATTAATGAGGCATAAGAAGCAATTTACTGAGCGTTGATTTTTTCTGGCCGATGCTTGAGTAGGGTCATTCCAAAGGTGCTGCCCTGGTCACTTCGGCTGCGCACATACACGCTGCCGCCATGTGCTTCTGCAACTGACTTGACAATCGCCAGCCCTAGTCCCGACCCCTTGATCTTCTCCGTGTCCGCCACACGATAAAATCGCTCGAAAAGGCGACTTTGTGCCTCAACCGGAATGCCTGGTCCGGTATCAATCACCTCGATATGCACCATATCATCATTTTCGAATGCCTTTACAGTCATCGTGTCGCCCGAATTGGTGTATTTGGTCGCATTGTCCAGGTAATTAAAAAGGGCGCGCTTAACCCAACGGCTGTCCACCTGCGCCATGAGTGTTGTAGGTGCTTCGACGTTGCACTCCAGTGATTTCTCAACCAGAAGTGGCTTGATTTCGTTACAGGCTTCACGAATGAGTTCGACCACATCCACCTCCGCCATTTTAACATCGTAGCCGCTTTCCAGTTGCTCCAGGTTGAGCAGGTCATTAATCAGGTCTTGCAGTCGGTGGATACCATTGGTCGCAATGTGGATAATTTCGTTTGCAGTTGAATCCTCTTCAGTGAAGAAACTTTCGAGCAGATTGAGTGAGCTGAGTGCCACGCCAAGAGGATTCCGCATATCATGAGCTGCTGCCCGAATGAATTCCGCTCGTTGAAGTTCCGCCTCTCGCAAATGAGTAATATCCTGTACGACCACCACCCAGCCATCCTTCTCACGGTCCTGATCGACCTGGCTGTCAATATAGATGGGCGAAATGTGGACGGACAGCATCCGCCCACTTTCCAGTGTCGCCTGGAAGGAATCGTGCCCTTCTTCGCGTGCCGTTAAAGCGTACAATAGGGACTCTCGGATGCGCGGGTGAATGGGTGCTTCCCGCAACGGTGTACCAATCAATTTCAGGGCGTCCACATCGAAAATGACCTCGGCGGCATGATTGATGAGATTGAGCCGCCCATTCTGGTCAGTGGCGATCATACCGTCAGCAGACGAGTGAAATACCGCATTGAGCCGCTTTTCCTGTTCGGCGCTGCTTTCATACAGCCGCGCATTATCCAGAGCAACTCCAACGGTATCCGCTGTTGCTTTTAATACCGTAATCATTTCATTGTCGAAAGCGTCCGTCTTGTTGCTCATGATGCTCAGGATGCCAATGATTTTACCTCTGGCGTGCATCGGAGCCATTGCAATCGAGCGAAACTTTTCTTCAAGAAAGCTTGGGACGGCCAGTTCTTCCGTCCCGTCCAGGTTATTGTCCAGGACAACATCATTCTGCTCAATCACTCTGCCGGACATGCCCTTGCCGAGTGGGATGCGCATGGGTGTCGTCACAAAGTCGTGTATCCAACCCTGCTGTGCCCGCAGCACGACTTCGCCCGCCGCTTCGTCAATCAGGCTGATTCCACCCGCTTCTGCCCCAACAACATCTAATACAGCTTGCAGAGCAGTTTTAAGGGTACGATTTAGGTCGAGGGATTGGCTGACAGTGGCCGCCACAGTATTGATTGCCGCGAGCTGGTCAATGCGACGTTTGACCTCTTCGGTCAATAAACGATTTTGAACAAGCAGACTTTGAATATCTTGCACTTCTTCTCTCGCATTTACTGTTGTGTTGCGAATCTGATGACGATCAGTATAACCCATTCGTCAGATGATGGCGAAAGTGATAATTGTCCTACCCCCGTCATGGATGGTCATCGCGCAGTCTGTCAAAACGCGCTATGCTTACACCTTATTTTCGCGCTCAGGATGTGAACCAATGCCTCTCAATAGTCAAACGATTCGCGCACAATTTCCGATTCAGAATACGATATTTTTTGATAATCCCGCCGGAACACAGGTTCCATACCGTGTCGTTGATGCTGTCAGTCATTACTATCTCACTATGAACGCGAACTCCGGCGGAGCCTTCCCGACAAGCCGGGACACCGACGCGATGGTACAAAGCACGCGGGAGAAAATGGCTGATTTTCTGAATGCTCCGCGTGCCGACGAAATTGTATTTGGTCCCAACATGACCACGCTGAATTTTGCTCTCAGTCGCGCGCTGGCTCGGACACTGTCCCCCGGCGATGAAATCGTTCTCACGCACATGGATCACGATGCCAATGTTGCTCCCTGGTTACGCATTGCCGAGGATTTTGATCTGGTGATTCGTTGGGTGGATATTCATGTGGAAGATTGCACCCTGGATTTGGATAGTCTCGAAGCTGCGCTTACAGATCGAACCAAAATTGTGGCGACCTGCCATGCTTCAAATGCGGTTGGAACGATCAATCCAGTAGGGCGGATTGCGGAAATGGCTCATGCTGCCGGGGCATATTATGTGGTTGATGCCGTCCAGAGCGCGCCCCATATTCCGATTGACATTCAGGCCATTGGCTGCGACTTCCTGCTTTGCTCGGCCTATAAGTTTTATGGCCCACACATTGGTATCCTCTGGGGACGCTACGATCTATTAGCGGATTTACCCGCCTACAAAGTCCGTCCATCGAAGGACAAACCACCCTATCGCTGGGAAACGGGTACGGCGAGCTTCGAAACAATTGCGGGTGTAGGGACAGCGGTTGATTATCTCAATGACATTGGTACACAGTACGGGGCAGATTACGCGGCTCGTTTCCCCGGCTTCAGTGGTCGCCGTTTGGTTTCCAAGCAGGCCATGTCCGTCCTCGTTGACTACGAGCGTGATCTGGTAAGCCATTTGATCGAAATGCTTCAATCGCTGCCCGGTGTGCAGATTGCGGGCATCACCGACCCAGAACGATATGAAGAACGGGTTCCAACCGTCGTGTTTGTGAAAGATGGGGTTACGCCGCTCTCCATTGCTGACTATCTGGGTAATCGTAGTATTTATGTATGGGACGGCAATTACTACGCAGTGGAAATCATGAACCGCCTGGGACGGGGTGAACACGGTATGGTGCGTGTCGGCCTCGCCCATTATAACACCCATGATGAAATTGATCGCCTCGAAGCGGCATTGAGAGAAATGTAGGGTATGTTGTGACGGTTTTGTTTAACCGATGCTCTCTTTGGATATAGCTGCGCCAAGCTGTGCCGTAATCAATTCCAGCATCAGCACATTTTCCTGTGTAATAGAGGCGGGTTCTTCCCGGCAGGCGACTAGCACACCGTAATGGTTGCCGCTAAAGACAACCGGAGTACAGGCCACCGCGCCCAACCGTCCCTTTGTCACCAGCGGATGGTTAGGGGTATCTTGCGGCCCACAGATACGGCTTTGGCCGTTCTGATTGACCCAGGTCATTAAATCATCTGGTGCGGCGACTTTAGGCGCAATCGCCTGAATAGCGGGTGGCCCATCCTGTGCCCGCAGCGTGATAGCTGCATCCTCCCCTTGTTCCTGGCGATAAAATGCTACATAGTCAAACCCCAGATTTTTACAAGCCTCTACCGTTGCCTGCTGTTTGCCGATTTCACCCGCTGCTTTTCGCAGCTCTTTAGCGAATTGTCGAACGGCAGGGAGGCTATCCGCCCGTAGGGTTTCAAGCTGTCTGTCCGACATCAAGCGCGTGATGCGGCGAATCAGGTCATTGTTTTCAAAGGGTTCGGTGCTGATTTCGTCAGCCTGTCCAGGCATCCCAAAGTCGGCATCTTCATCCACCAGAACAATGAATAGGCGTGGATAGCTATGGCGCAGTTCGGTAATCAAGTCAAAAGCGTGTTCCAGATGATTATCTAATACTAGCACGTCGATGTGCTGGTCACGATCCGCGAGAATTTCCAGGGCATCCCGTGTATCCGATACAAGTTGGATATTAAAATCGGAGTAGGCGGATAAATTTTTATGATACCGGCTCGCGTCTTCGCGTTGAACTGTCACCAGTACATCAATATTCGACATTAGCATTTCCTCATGCAACCGTGATTCTTGTTCCCATGTATTATAAACGATGGGTGTGAAATGTGGCCTAAATGTTTTGTTGGGCGGCGGCCAGCGCCAAGACAATCAATTGGCGCATTCCATCAGCTATCGGGGCGGTTTCGATGTATTCGTCCAGTCGATGTGCGTTGCCGCCGCGAGTGATGCCTATTGTGACAGCTGGGACGCCATGCGCCAATGGTACGTTGGCATCAGTGCTGCCTCGTTCCAGCGTTCCCTTTATTTCGACTAATTGGAGTGCTTCCATAGCACTTTGTACGAGGACGTGCTGGGGTGAAATCGAACCAGCAGGTCGATCCCCCACGATTTCAACGGCGAAAGTTAAATCTGGTTTTGAAACGGCCTTAACGAGGTTGAACACACGCTGTTCTAATTCTGCCAGGGTGGCCGAGTCTTCTGAGCGAATATCGAGCCACAGACTGGCTTTGGTAGCGATGCTGTTGATGGTTGTGCCCCCATCAATCAATCCGATATTATAGGTTGTGCGGGGTGTCTGTGGAACATCAAGCCCTAAGATTTGTGTTCCGAGTTCGACGATACCGTGAATTGCACTCGCTCGGCCATAATTGAGCCAGCTATGCCCGCCCTCTGCGGTTGCAATGATGTGTAGTCGCCGGACAGCAATCCCGGCATGATACACATGCCCGAACGCCATACCCTCCAGATTGATGACTTGCAACACTTTAGACTTCAGACGGTTGAAAGCGGCCTTCATTCCGCCCAGATCGCCCAGGGCTTCTTCGCGGGAATTCGCTAGGAACCAGATATCGCAGGCCGGGGTAATGTGTGCCGCCTGCAAGCTCGCGGCTAGGCCAAGTAATCCGGCCACACCAACACTATTATCACCCAGACCGGGGCCATAAATGAGATCATTTTCGTGACGGATTTGAAGATTTGTATTTTGTTCAAAAACAGTATCAGTATGGGCGGATATTAACAAGCCGGGTTTTCCGCGCCCCGGCAGCAATCCATATACATTATACAGATCATCGGTTTCGACCTGAATCAGCCCAAAAGCCCGGAATTGTTGGGCAATATAAGTTGCCCGTTCTCGCTCGTGGAACGTCGGCGCGGGTATCTGCTGGATTGCGATGGCCTGTTCAATCACTTGTCGGGCGCGAACAGGCAATTCCACCCAATCCAGATCATTGTCAATTTGTTCGATAATATGCTTCATTAAGGACTTTCCGGCAGTGTTCCATTTTGTATTGGTTAGAAATTATGCCACAGGATGTCCAAAATTGCCCTATTCATATTGATCGGGGGTTTCATGCATCTCGAATCCTCGATATAATTCGCCTGCCCTATAAACGTAGGTCAATAACACATCGAATTACAGTTTCCGTCGGGAGGTGCAATATGGAAGCGGCGAGGGTACTATTCATCGGACGCATCCAGGCAAATCGTTCATCCATAGCTAATGCCCTCGAAAAACGCTATCTGGTTGTGATTGCCCCAAGTGGCAAGGTTGGCACCGATCTTGCTTGTGAAAAGCCATTTCAGGTAGTAGTCCTTGATGCGGTGTCGATGCGCACGCCGGGGGATCGTATCTGTTTGGTGCTGCGCCAGCACCTGGGCAAAACGCCGATTATTCACATCCACCCTGGTCCGAAGCAGACTGCCCAGAGTGTTGCTGATGTGTTACTGTTTTACCCGTTTACGGCACGTCGGTTGTTATCTTACATTGACCGACTGTTACAACCCCACGCCGAAGAAACGATTTCGTATGGCCCACTTGCCATGAATTTGGATCGCCGTGTGCTGATTGTTGAAGGGCAGGAAACCCAACTGACTCCTAAACAGGCGGCGTTAATCGAAATGTTTTTGCGCCACCCCGGTCAAGTTCTGGATCGCAAAACCCTTATGGAACAGGTTTGGCAGACTGATTACCTGGGTGATACCCGTACGCTGGATGTTCACATCCGCTGGATACGGGAGGCGATAGAGAATAATCCCGGTAAGCCACAATATTTGCGTACTATTCGCGGTGTGGGTTACTGCCTCGAAATCCCCGAAGAACAGGCCACTTATTCTGAGTTAGCAGAAGAACCTATTCTCACTTAATTCTCCAAACAAAAACCGACCTCATGGGTCGGTTTTCATAACATGTAAAGTCGGGACTATTTCGCTTCAGCTTCCAGAGCGGCGAGCTGCTTCATCAAGCGGCTTTTACGACGTGCGGCATTGTTGGGATGGATTGTGCCCCGGCTGGCCGCCATATCCAAATCACGAATTGCGCTGCGGGTCGCCACGCGAGCCGCTTCAAGATCGCTTCCGTCAGCAATGCTGATACGTGCAGTTTTTACCAGGGTACGGGCGCGCCCTCGATACATACGATTGTGAATGCGGCGTTTATCGTTTTGCCGGATACGTTTCAGTGCAGATTTATGATTAGCCATTCCTGCCTCTTAAGATTTTTCTTCCTCTTTGAATTGAGGTCGCATTCTATCATACCGATTGTTACTTTGTCTAGCGTGTTCCTTACTTGGCAGTCAAATTCATCACGAGAAAAGCAACCGCGCCAACATTCAACAGAACTAGACCGATGAAACCCAGGATAACCAGGATTGGATAGCGTTCGCGTGTACCGGGCAACCGGGTGGACTTGATTTCTTTCGGTATGTATTGGAAAAACTCAGATGCCTCCAATTTCTCCAACTCCACGTCGTCATATGCGTCCAGGAAGGCGTTGTTGACGACTTCTTCGTCCTCAATATCATCCAAGAGCGGGTCAGATGCCGCCTTGCTCACTGGTGAGGATTTTGACGGACTTTTTGGAGGGGGTGTTCTGGCAGGTGGCTCCGGTGTACTGATTGGCAGCGGGGTATCTGGTGCGCTGAATGGCCCGGATGCGAATAAATCATCTTCATCGGCATTCATGTCTAAACCGAACGCCTCATCCTCGTCAAAGGATGAGGATATGAATTGTTGGGCGGCATCTAAAGGAAAAGTGCTTGTCTCTGGTGTGCTGCTTCCTCCGAGACCCAGGTTCGATACCCAGTCGTCATATTCAGCTTCGGATGGTTCAGCAACTTGATAATTCGAGCTGGCACTACTGGTAGCTGTGGGTGGGGGGGCTGGTGGCGTATCCCATTCGATAGAAGTTGGCAGTTCATCCGGCTGTGCATCAAAGACATTGGTGGGGGCTTGCGGAGGTGGCGTAAAGCTGGAACTGGCTAGGACGTCGTCCGCCTGAGAAGAAGCCGCACTCGGTGAAACCTCCGGGCTTCCTTTCTGACTGAGCATCTGCAAGCCCTGCTTTGCGCGCTCGCTGCTGGGGTTAATAGTGAGTACATTTTCCAGGCACGTACGTTGTTCTTCAACAGATTTTACGACAGCACTCAGCCACAACCAGGCTTCTTCATTGTACTGGTCAATTTCTACCGCCCGAAGCAGTAGGGTTCGGGCTTCCTCTTTTCGTCCTGCACGATAAGCGCTAATTCCTTCGCGCACCATTCCATCTACGTTGGCAGGCATGGAGTTTTCCTCATAAAAATATATCCTCGTTGTTATGATAGCACGAAGCGAGGATACAGAAAAATGGATTTGGGCTGGTATAATGGAGTCGGTTCCCAAGTAAATGTAGAAATTTGCATATTGGGTACTGATAGTGATGGATAAGCGTTGGAGTAGTACATGCCTGCGACGGTGAGCAATGATCGTTTTCAATTACAGATGTCAGTAGCGGGTTATGAATTCCCGGATGTACTGGACGATCCATCTGATGCGAATTGGTTGGTGATTCGGCTGGCGTTACAATCCCTGCACGGTGCTTGGTGTTGGCAGGTGGAAGATGCGGGTTGTCTCACCTGGGAACTAGATGATTGTATAAGTTGGCTGCGACAGTTGAGCAAAGGCGAATTGGTAGACAGCGAAAGCTGTGGTTTTTCCGAGCCGGATATTCGCTTTGAAACCATCCGGGATGATGACGGACACATGGTTGGGCTGTCGTTCAACCTGATGGATGAGTTTCAGCCGCCCACAAAAGTGCTAGTACCCCGCGAGAATAATATTGTCACCCTCCGTTTTCATACCCCGCCTGAAGTGTTGGACGAATTTGCTGCCAGCTTGGCTGCGGATTTAGCTTCATTCCCAGTACGCGGTGAGCGCCCTCATTGAGATGGCTTGCTTTATAACGACCTGGCCACTTTCAAGATAATCATATACGGTATTACTGAGTGTTCACAAGTTTACACTAGGGAGTTATGCGTAATGCGAAAGCTTTTTTGATATTGATTTGCTTTTTATCGCTGTGATTCCGGTTGCCGTACAGGATAGTGAGCCGCGAACATTATGGACGTTTACGACGGGTAGTCAGATTTGGACATCTTCCACACTAGCGGGTGGTGTTTGGATGTGATGATGGTAATTTTATGCTCTTGATGTAGAAACAGGGGATACAATTTGGCAGTTTACAACCGATGCCCTGATACACTCCAGTGCTTTTGTTGCAGATGATGTGGTCTGGAAGTATAGCAGCGGGCGTCTGCCCATGCGCACCACGCCACTGATTGTTGAAGATGTGATCTATCTTGGCAGTCGCAACGCATTTATGGATGCTGTGAATGCCGATGATGGCTCGGAGAAGTGGCGCTTTGATTATCATGGCTCGCGGGTAAATTGAGTGCTATATAAAAGGACGGTATTGTCTATGTAGGTAGTTCGTTTATATACATTGGATGCTGAGACAGGTCAAATGGTGTGGGGATTTGATACGGGTGGCTGGACTTGGTCATCCCCGGCGTTCGAGGCAGGTATTATCTACATCGGAGCGCAAAATGATGATGACAGTTACGGTCACATGTACGCGGTGGATGCTGCCACAGGCAAGGAAACTTGGTACATGCGAACGAATATGCTGCA
Organism: uncultured Chloroflexia bacterium; assembly: GCA_963752305.1. Classification (GTDB taxonomy): domain Bacteria; phylum Chloroflexota; class Anaerolineae; order Aggregatilineales; family Phototrophicaceae; genus CFX2. Next base: position 1,992,140 of record CAVVXQ010000009.1, on the reverse strand, counting down.
ACACAATGAAACCTTTCTTTCCGGCGTCGCATCATCCCCAGCAGTGAAGGATGACATTGTCTATTTCGGCAGCTTGGAGGGGAATTTCTACGCCATAACTGCGAACAGGTGAATATAAGTTCAAATTAACAATGTTGTTAGCGAAGGTATATTGTTTTGAACATCAGAGTATGCCTTGCCCACGAGTGATGACGACCAAATATAAATGTAAGCATGGGTCATATAACTTTCCGAGATTACACATATTTGATTGAAGAAACATTTAAGCTATATGCATTATCAAGTTTGTGTTGGGGCCGCTGCTAGTAGAATTGTTCCAAAACAGATGATCCCTAATGCAATCCAGCCTTGGATAGTAACATTCTCATGTAGCAATAAAACTCCGCCTATTGTAACAGTTACATAACCGATAGCAACCATCGGATATATTGCGCTGACAGGATAAAGCGACAGAAGTTGTAGCCACAAAAGGGTTGATAACCCATAGAGTGCAATTGCTAGCCACAAAATTGGTGTTTGAACGATATACATTATGAGCTTGTCGAATCCCTGTACTGCTTGATTACTTCCACGCATCCCATATCGAAATAATAGCTGCCCTCCCGATGTCAGAGAAACAACAATCAATACTTCTATTAGTCTTGACCAATTCATTTTCTTGTCTCCATTAGTCTAAATATATCTTCGAGATATGTTAAGCAAGGAAGGCGCAAGGCAACATTGATAAGTATAAAACATAATGCATTTTATGAACTGAAACAAATGAATGTAGAAACATAATTTGAATTTGGGTAGATAGTAAAATTGCTTCATTTCTGTTCACTTGTTTACTATCAATGTCTTGTTAAATGGATACTGAAATAAAGAGGGATTTCCACAACATGGAACTATCTTCAGAGAAATTGTCAGTCCTCCAGCCGCTTGCGGGACTTCTTAGAACCATGCGCCCCAAACAATGGACCAAGAACGTTATAGTTTATGCTGGACTGGTTTTTGATGGGCAATTATTCAATGGTAGTGCCTTTTTGAGGGTGACTGTAAGTTTCTTCTTATTGTGTCTTGTCGCAAGCACAATCAGTATCACTCAATGAACTTATACATATTGAACGTGATAGACAACACCCTCAGAAAAGATTGCGCCCCTTACCTTCAGGAATGCTGCCCGTTCCTATGGCACTACTAATGGCCATTCTACTTCCGCTCTTTTCAATCATCGTGGCATGTACATACAATCTGTCTTTCGCGTTTATTCTAGTAATATATATTACCATAAATTTATTGTACTGCTTCCGCCTAAAACATATTGTCCTTCTGGATTTGCTTGCAATTGCCTCCGGTTATGTATTACGAGTAGCCTGTGGTGTTGTAGTGATTTCAGGAGTAAACTTTTCCCCCTGGTTGTATACAGTCATTGCTTTGCTGGCGCTTTTCCTTGCCATTAGCAAACGTCGGCAGGAACTTGTTCTGCTTGGCACAAATGCTGCAAGGATTTGCCCAATATTTAAAGACTACAATTTGAACTTGCTGGATGAAATGTTACGGATAGTCTCGACTAGCACTCTGGTAGCCTATATTATTTATGCCATTAAGTCACCTTCTAGCCTACTCTCTAATACCAAACTAGCCTTGATTACGGTTCCCTTTGTTTTGTATGGGCTTTTTCGTTATCTGTATCTCATTTATGTTAAAAGTGAGACAGGCACACCGGATGAGGTCTTGCTCCAGGATCGCCCGCTGCAAATCGCTATCCTATTCTGGGGTATCTCGTTTGTATGTGTTTTGTATATCGCACCTAGCTTATTCAATCACTAAAAGCCGCTTCGGGATGCCGAAAGGAAAATCGTTTTGCATTCATCACTCTCCAAGCGAAATTTGTTGTTAATTGTCACTGCGGTGATGGTTATTCTCGTTGCCTTCTTTTTATTAACTAACCTGGCAACGTACCCTACAATTAGCGGTTGGGATGAAGGCATGTATCTCCAATTTGCTCACAATCTAGCTTATTATGGTCAATATGCTACTCGTAATGGAGATGTTTTTGAACGTCTTATTCCTCCTGGGGGAACAGGATTAACCCTTATCGCTCCGGTCGGACTTGCTCTCCGCATGAGTAACGACAGCCTTCTGGCCGCCAGACTTGTGATTGCTCTCTATTTTGGAGTTGCACTTCTGGGTGTGTATCTACTCTTGCAAAATATGGATAACCGATTGGCAGGTCTTATTGGCATACCACTCGTCATGATTGCCGGGTATCAGAATTATGATACCCTCTGGGCGGGTCGCCAGGTTTTGGCCGAAGTTCCTGCCCTCGCATTCCTCTGTTTTGGTTTGTGGACATGGCAAAAAGGGTGGAGTGAACATAAGGTTCGTTGGTCAGTGCTGACGGCTATTTTACTGGGATTGACTGTTATTACTAAGAACCAGCTCATTTGGGTGCTGATGGGCACTTTTGGGCTTCTATTTGTTATTGATCTCTTTTTTTACCGACAACTCACATGGGATCAACGATTAGCTCCAATTTTCGGCGTCCTCATTGGTTATGGCTCGTGGCTACTGGTGTCAACTCAAATGATAGAACCAGATAAGAGGGCTGCTTATTTGGAAATGCAATATGCGCTTGCTGATGCTAGCTTTTTCCATCCCACCCTCAACCGAACTCTACAAAATCTGCGGTTCTTTGCTCATAGTGGTCAGTGGTTGCTGCCTGTCATAGCGATTGTTTATGGTCTTATTCGTAGTCGCCACCGCACCCTTGAGAGCATCAAACGTCTCATTTTGCCGTTGCTTGCCGCTATTATGTTGATCAATTTCATGATATTGAGCATTACGTGGGCACGATATCTTCTGTTCCCGCTAATGGTGAGTGGGCTTTGCACCGCTATACTTGCAACTGACGTTCTCGATTGGGCCAAAGAGCGTTGGCGATGGTCTTCTTTGCGATTAGCGACTTCCGTGCTGTTAGTAGTAATCGTGATCGCAGGTGCGCGCTTGATGGAGAATGCCCAACGTATCTTAACTACGCAAAATCATGATGCTGAGATCTTTGCTAACTTGGTCGAAGAAGCTGTTCCATCGAACGTGCCTATCCTTAGCTGGGAGTGGGAAGTGGATTTTTACAGTAACCACACCTTTATACGTCCTCCCCAACTTTACTTTCCTGCCAAGATCAATCAGGTTTATAACCAGATTGATAGTCCATTGTTGCAGGAGCCGCGTATCGCTCCTGATGTGCGTTATGTCATTAATGGGCCATTTGCAAATCCGTTCGGCTATTTGATGACGAGTTGGCAAAACGCCCCAATCACTTGCTCATTGAACAGGGCCCGTATTCACTGTATGAGATGACGCAGGGTTAAAAATTGATATATGGTAGCACCACATTAAACGGTGGAGGCCCAATAAGGCTTGGGACGAAACCATAAGAACTCGGCCACCGTCCAACGATGGTCGGTCAAATCCGCCCATGGCTGGGGATCGGTCTCGAAGCGAGGTATGGATCGTGCAGAAATTGTAGATGCAGCCGAGCAGAAAGACCCGTTGGTTGACGGTCTCTAATCGGCGTGCTGGACAACGGGTTCGGCGGGTCAACAGACTTCAGGTGAGTACGAAAGGTAGCATTGAGACGTTCGATATAAGCCGTATTGATGCTGCCAGTGTCTTGGGTGGCTTCAATCAATCGTTGCAGCATGGTACAAGACCCCCACAGTACCCAACGCAAGCCTAGCCAAGCCTGACGGGCGTCATGTTTCACCACCTGCACCAGGGTGAGATGTTCCCATATTCTCATCGCCTGCCGTCGGTGGTGTCCGTATTGGGGTTCAGCGAAAACCCGTAAACAGGTATCGAAGTAGGCATTCCATCCGTCGAAACTGATGACTAAGGGGACTTGTTTTGCCCAGTTGTAGACGCAGATCAGGATTTGCTCGGCTAACTTTTTGTTTCGCCGGGGACGACATACTGCTCCCAGCCACAAGCGACTGCCCACCGCAATCGCCATGGCAATCCACACCACTTGTCCCTAAATCAGCAGCCACAATTCATCGACCTGCACTGGCTTCAAATCCAGCGGACGCATCTGCTGATGGTGAAAGACTTCCGCGTGATCGCCTGCCCGTTGCAACCAGTTGGCAATGGTGCGTTCATCCCGCTCGAAAGCTGCCACGATCGCCGCCACTGGACACCCATAGGCCACTAATGTCACCACACAGATGACCTCTTGCACATCGCTGCGTAAACCGAAAAATGGCGTTGTGTGTCGATACGAAAACGTTTTCCCACACGTTTTACACTTACATCGTTCCCGTTTCTGTCCATGTGCCACTATATTCCCCATGCCCCGTTTGTGCTTGTCATAACAGCCCTCATTCGGGCAAAATACTGTTTGAAGGTTCATTGTCTGGCCTCGTCTTGTTGTGGTTAACAGCCAGTGTCTTCTTTGAACCTTCTCTTTTCAACCCTTTCCACCGTTTAATGTGGTGTTACCTGATATATTGACTGTTGCACTTATCGAACAACGGTATAATCGATATCGTAGATTATATGATTTCATAGAGTTGAAATCTAATGATGTATCAAAGTTGATCGCTACGAATGACCCAATCCTCAACTACGAGCCCAATTACATACTTGCGAAAAACCTTCGATTAGGATATTTGTGAGCGAAGAGTTCAAGTGCCCACAATAAGAAAACCGGCAGGATAACTCTTGCCGGTCTTTTTTGTGCGGGGAGGACAGGATTCGAACCTGCGATCCGGTATAACCCGGATAACCACTTAGCAGGCGGCCCCATTCGTCCACTCTGGCACCTCCCCAATTGAAATATGCAGTTGTTGTTCACCAGGCGGAGGGAGTGGGATTCGAACCCACGGTGACCCGGAGGCCACACAGGTTTTCAAGACCAGCGCCTTAAACCACTCGGCCATCCCTCCTGGTACCGAAAATTCTAACAGAACCTTCCCTCATGGTCAATGGCGGAATAAACCCGTGTCTGTGATATGATAGTCTACAGTTTGCATAGCAGTCGCGCATCCGGTGGTCAATATGGACGTCTCGATATTTATTTTCTACGCCATTGTGTTGGCTTACATTGGCGGAATGATTTATCTGGCTAATCTCCTCGACATGGGACGATCCTTGCAAGGGGCTGCGTCCGATGTACCCCAGTCTTACAATTTGCCCGAAGTCACTGCTACACAGCGCCGGACGTTGCTGCGTTGGATGTTGTACGGCGTCATTGCGATGAATCTGGTGTATGCGCTCTTAGTTGTGCAGATCAGCGTCCTCCAGGATGCAGGACCAGCACTCCAGCAACTCGATGTTCAACTACCGCCCATTGACCAGACGGCGGCGCTTGGGAGTTTTGCCGTCGCATTGGGGCTTGGCGTTATTGCCTTTCGTATCGCCTCGTCCGATTCGACTCGGCAGCGTGTGAAGCGGCTGGTGGGTGAGCGCGGGCACTATGACCCGGACTCCAGTGTGCATACCGTTGCCATCGTGTTATCCCTGGTAACCGTATCGGTGACTTTTAGCGGGTTGGTGGTTTCCGGCGGTTTGAGTGGCCTTGCTCAGGATTTCGAGACAAGTGGTATCTCGCTGAGTACCTTGCTCATTCAATCCGTGTTGATGATTGCTGGGGCTTTTCTGGGGATTGGTATGGCGATTAGGCGCTCCTGGCTACAAAGTCTGTCGCGTCTCGGTCTGCGGTTGCCTACAAGAGGAGATATGACCAGTGGTATCGGCGTTGGGATTCTCTTGTACCTGCTCTTGCTTGTCATGGCTGTGATCTGGGAGGCACTTGTGCCAGCAGATCAAATTCAGCAGCAAAGTGCCGCCGCCGAACAGCTTGCCCAGTCGTTTAATACCCTGCCGCTTGCGTTTGCATTGTCCCTTTCGGCTGCTGTGGGTGAAGAGATACTGTTTCGCGGCGCAATTCAGCCAATTCTCGGCCTGTTTTGGACGAGTCTGTTGTTTGCTCTCGTCCACGTTCAATACTCCCTGACTCCGGCCACAGTCATTATTTTCGTTGTTGCGCTCGGTCTTGGCTTGTTACGCCAGCGCCAGAGTACAAGCGCATCTATCATCGCCCACTTCACCTATAATTTCATCCAACTGGCACTTGCCATTTTTGCGGCTCAGACTCTCGGCGGGGGTTGATAAATGCACAGACTACTCCGACGGTTGCTCATCTGGGGCTGTGTGTCGATGTTCGTTATGCCTGTCATGGCGCAGAACAATCCATCATTTATCATTAGCTGGGCAACGGAAGTCATTTTTCCACAGGCTATTCGATTTTCAATTATCGTCCAACCCCTCTTGCCCGATCTTTCGACGGCAACCCTCATCATTCAGCCGCAGGGCGGGAACGAAATATCAATTGATGTCGATCCTGACCAGTGGGCTGTCGTTCGCCAACCCTATACGCAACTCGATTATATCTGGCAAATCCCGCCGGGAAATCCGCCGCATGTGTTCCAGGACATTAACTATAGCTGGCGTTTCGTAACCACCAGCAATGACGTTGCGGAAATGGGCGATCATTTTGTCTTCACCGACCAACGTGCAACCTGGACGCAGGCGGCAATCGCCAATGGACGAGTTAATCTGGCGCTGCCATCGGTCTCCCCTTTGACAGACGAAAACCAGATTGTTCCCGGCGAGATACTGATTCCCGCCACACCCGCCCCGGATTTGTCATCCAGACCGGAAGCCACCTCAGATGTGGGAACGGTGGAGCCTTTAGGTGGCGCTGCGCCGCTGTCGTCGTCTTTTGCCCTTACACCCAACGAACCTCCGCCTACCAGCGACGCCCCCAGTCTGCCGGAAATAAACTCTCTAAAGCGCAATGTTGAGACAGTGTATGACCTGTTATCAGCCAATACTGGCCTGACACCGGCTTTCAATGTGATCGTCTATACCGATGCTTTTCCGCCCGGATGCATTGTAAATTCCGACGGAAAGTTAGTTGCCGTCGCCCCGGCCAGTCGGTTTGAAATCCCCTGCGAGGCGACTCGCGCAGATACTATTTTCCGGGCGAGTGGTTATGACGTTGTTCAAAGTGATTCCAGCAGTTTGAAACGAATTGGAAACCTGGTGTCTGCTTACCTGGCACGCAGCTTTTATGGTCTGTCATGGGCAGATAAGGATGTCCCGGCATGGTTTGTTGAGGGTGTTGCAACTCTATACACCAATGATTTAAAGACACGCCTGTATGCGCCGTTACTGACGGCTGCGCGTACCGACACCCTTTTGTCGAGCCAGGAGATGAGTGTTGAACCATCTTCCGGGGATAGCGATTTGTGGATGGCGCAAAGTTATGGGATGGTCGCTTATATCGCCGGACAGATCGGCCTACCGGGTTTATTTAAACTGGCGCGGGATATAAGCAGTGCCGACTCGTTTGCTGATGCCTATCAATCGGCCATGAACCAGTCGGTTTCGTCGCTGCTGCCGGACTTTAAACGCTGGTTGTTCACCGATGGCTCGGCTTCCACATTTGCATTTACACTCTATCAAGCACCGACACCAACCCCTACACCCAGCCGGACGCCAACCATGACACCTACCCAAACACCCACACCCACTGTAACTGCTTCCTTCACTCCCACAGTGACCGGGGTTTTGACAGAGACTCCAACGGCGACCTATACACCGTCACGGACTCCTTCACCGCTGCCACCCACACTCACACCGCGTCCACCCGGCAGCTTGGATACACCGACCCCCGCGATACAGCAAGTCGTTAGTCCAGTGGATAACCTGAATAACCCGACGACGGCACTGGGGATCCTGGCGATTGGGTTAGTTATCATTGCTGCCCTGGCTCTGGTGTGGATGCGCTCACGAAACCGATAGTTTTTGGTAAGCTGAAGGGTGGTCTATCCGCCCCTCAGCCATAATGGAATTTCCCGATGACAATCAATATTTACGACTTATCACAAGACCAATTGGTCACTTTAATTGAGGGGTGGGGGGAACCGCAGTTCCGCGCTCGCCAGATATGGAGTTGGCTTTACGAGAAACGGGTTGCCTCCTTTGAAGCTATGACCAATCTGCCGAAGGCGTTGCGTGAAAGGCTCGAATCGGAGGCGACGTTGGGTCAGTTGGAAGTGGTTGCAGAACAGTCGAGTCATGATGGTACGGTCAAGCGCCTCTACCGCCTGCCGGATGGACAATTCATCGAGTCGGTTTTGATGCCCTACGACGATGACCGCCGAACCGCCTGTATTTCGACCCAGGCGGGCTGTGCGATGGGCTGTGTATTTTGTGCGACAGGTCAGATGGGTTTCGCACGCCATCTCACCACAACGGAAATTTTCGAGCAGGCCATGTTGTTCGCCCGTGACCTGGAAGCCGCAGGGAGATCGCCTGTCCAATGTTGTGTTGATGGGCATGGGCGAACCATTCCACAACTACGACAACTCGCTGGCTGCAGTTCGTCGCCTGATGGCTGATTTAGGTATTGGGGCGCGCCACATTACAGTGAGTACGGTGGGACTTGTGCCTGCGATTCGGCGTTTTGCCGATGAGGGATTGCAGGTGAAACTGGCGATCAGCCTGCACGCCGCAACCGACGCGGAACGTTCGGCGCTGTTACCCGTAAACAAACGCTGGCCGCTGGATGAGTTGATAGCCGCCTGCCGCGATTATGTGGAAAAGTCCGGACGGCGTATCACCTTTGAGTGGACGGCTATCCAGGGTGAGAATGATACCCCTGAACAGGCACATGCCCTGGGTAAACGACTAAAAGGTTTGATGTGCCATGTGAATGTGATTCCCCTGAATCCAACCGGTGGCTATTTACACGGGCCGTCAGCGATGGAACGAATCGAACGATTTATTGAGGTTTTGTCGGGTTATGGGGTTAGCGCAACGGTGCGCGTGCGGCGCGGCATCGACATTGACGCGGGCTGCGGACAACTGAAGTCTGCTGTACTGAAGCCGCATAAGCAGGGGATTGATAGCCCGTTGTAATTGGACTGATACCCTGTGATTGGGTCTTTGCAACATCGCCACCGTGAGTTAAGTTTTGAATCCCCGACTGTAATTGCAAACAATACCACCCGGACATGAAGGAGCGATTGATGCAATATGTGAATTTTGGAAAAACCGGACTTAAGGTATCCCGCATTTGTTTGGGATGTATGACCTATGGCACATCACAATGGCGCGATTGGGTGTTGGACGAAGAAGCCAGCCGCCCATTCTTCCGTCATGCACTCGAAGCCGGGATCAATTTCTTTGATACCGCCGATATTTATTCTATCGGCGTGAGCGAAGAAGTAACCGGACGCGCCCTCAAGGATTTCGCCAAACGTGATGAAGTGGTTATCGCCACCAAAGTTTATAACCCGATGGGTGATAAACCCAATCAGCGTGGCCTCTCTCGCAAACACATCATGGAAGCTATAGATGCCTCCCTCCGTCGTCTGGGCACAGATTATGTTGATCTGTACCAGATTCATCGTTGGGATGACGAAACGCCTATCGAAGAAACAATGGAAGCCCTGCATGACGTAGTGAAATCCGGTAAGGCGCGGTATATCGGTGCATCCAGCATGTATGCTTGGCAGTTTGTCAAAGCGCAGTACGTGGCCGATCTGCATGGCTGGACGCGGTTTGTCTCCATGCAAAATCACTACAATTTGGTCTACCGGGAAGAAGACCGGGAGATGAACCCGTATTGTCGTGCCGAGGGTATAGCCCTTATCCCCTGGAGTCCACTGGCGCGCGGCTTCCTGGCGGGCAATCGCACCCGCGACAAAAGCGGCGAAACCGCCCGATCAAAGAGTGATGGTTTCGCCCATCACATGTATTACCAGGAAAACGATTTTGATACGCTGGATCGTGTCCTCGATCTTGCCAAACGTAAAGATGTTGCACCCGCGCAGCTTGCTCTCGCCTGGATGCTGCATCGACCCGGCATCACCAGTCCGATTATCGGCGCGAGCAAAATGCCGCATCTGGATGAGGCCATCGCGGCCCTTGACATCGAACTGTCCGGCGAAGAAATGGAATTTCTGGAAGCGCCTTACCAGACACATCCGGTTTTGGGACACAGCTAAACCGACAGGGACGAAGTTTATGCCTCGTCCCTGTCACACGTTTTCCCTAGTTGTGTTTTTCGATCTTGGGCTTATTTTGTAGAGCCGCCTCAATCTTGGCATTGATTTCGTCGGTGATGACCACATCCAGCGCCTTCAGATTTTCTTTCACCTGACTCGGTTTGGATGACCCGGTGATCGCGCTGGCGACCAGAGGATTTTTGAGCGTCCATGCAACCGCTAGCGCCGCCGAGGTTATGCCCATCTCTTTAGCGATTTGTTCGATGCCACGCGCTTTGACCAGTTTGTCTTCGGTTACGTCATTTTTGAACCAGTCGATAGTCTTGTAACGGCTGTCCTCAGGGATTCCGTTATTATATTTCCCGGTCAGGATGCCTTGAGCCAACGGACTCCACACCACCATACTCATCCCGGCTTCTTCAAGGGCGGCTTCCAACCCGGTTTCCACGAAATCGCGTGCCAGCATACTGTATTCCGGCTGTTCCGCAATCGGGCGATTGGCATTAACCGCCTTTGCAACCGCCACGCCTTCAGTGATATTGGTGGCATTCCACATGCTTGTGCCCCAGTAGAGGACTTTTCCCTGATAAATCAGGTCTTCAATCGCCCGAATCGTTTCTTCGGTGGGTGTATCATCATCGTAACGATGGCAAAAGAAAATATCGACGTATTCCATATCGAACCGTTTGAGCGACTTGTTGACCAACTCGGTGACGTGCTTGCGTGACAATCCTCGATCATTAACATCATCGCTCATCGGCCAGTAGGCTTTAGTGCTGATGACCAGATCGCTGCGTTTGTAGTCTTTCACCACTTTGCCGACGACTTTTTCGCCTTCACCATACGAATACATGTCGGCCACGTCGATAAAATTGATGCCATTCTCAATCGCGGTGCGAAGGCACTGCATGGAGGTTTCTTGCTCGACCACGCTGCTTCCATAAGTGAGCCATGCGCCCAGTGAGATGGCACTGACCATTAAGCCAGATTTGCCAACACGGCGGTATTCCATCACAACTTCTCCTTTTTTCCGAATATCTATTTGGAGTATACCCTTCGCAGAGGCATACTAGACCAGATTGGACTAAACCATTGCTGATGTTGGTATCATTGAATACGAGACGGATTAATATCTGCGAGGAATTATCGTGACAATTCGGATTGCGCCCTCAATTCTGGCTGCCGATTTCACCCGTCTGGGTGAGCAAATTCACGAGGCTGAGGTTGCCGGAGCGTCCATGATTCATATCGACGTGATGGATGGTCGCTTTGTGCCAAACCTGACGATGGGGCCGCTGATTGTTGCCGCCGCGCGGCGGGTTACTACACTGCCCCTGGATATACACCTGATGATCGTCGAGCCAGATCACCTGATACCGGATTTTGCTCAGGCAGGCGCAAGTGCCGTTACGGTACATTGGGAAGCCTGTCCAAATTTGCATCGCACACTTCAAGTTATCAAGGAGTTGGGCTGTGGGGCAGGGGTTGCCATCAATCCCCATACACCCGCAAATTTCCTGAGCGAAGTGATGCATCTGGTGGATGAGATCAATGTGATGACCGTGAATCCCGGTTTCGGCGGGCAGAAGTTTTTACCAGAATCGCTGCCCAAAATAGGCCATTTGCGCCAGATGATAACCACCACCGGACGGCAGATTGGCTTGGAGGTCGATGGTGGCATCAGTCACGATACCGTTCGTGCAGTCGTTGATGCTGGGGCAGACATATTGATTGCCGGAACAGCTATTTTCAGTCACGATCACTCAGTTCAGGCGGGGATGGATCGGCTGCGCCAGAGCTTCGAGAAATAACAAAACTGGAACACCTGGCCTCATATTTGTACATTGATGTGTGTGAACATTGGTAACTGTTTCGGCTGCCGAATATCGACCAGAGTTCGTACATTTCATATTTCGTCATAATCGCCCCGATTGTTTGCTATAATTGTCTGAAAGAATCCCGTCAACGCGACCACCCTGACAGGTGATATTAAAACGTGTGCGAGTGCCGGTCTTTGGCCTGTGATATTTGGTTTCTTTAAAAGAATAGTTGATTTATATGGCTTTAAATAATAAGGTGTTGTATTGTGATGGGCATTTGTTCAAACGAATGGCTGAGGCTGCTCTGGCCTCGATTCAAAACAATCAGGAAAAAGTGAACCAACTGAATGTGTTTCCCGTACCGGATGGCGATACGGGTACAAACATGTTCCTCACCATGCGCAAGGCTTATGATGAAATTGCCGAGCTGGATGAGTCTCATGTGGGTAGAGTGAGTAATGCTTTAGCTTATGGCGCACGGCTAGGGGCGCGGGGCAACTCAGGCGTGATTTTGTCCGAGTGGTGGCGTGGTTTTGCCGAGACACTAGGTGAACAGGAAATGTTCAACTCCATCGCCTTTGCTGCTGCCTGCAAGAGTGGGGTTGATCGTGCCTACAAAGGGACATTGAATCCCGTCGAGGGAACAATCCTCACTGTCACCCGGCAGGCAATGGAAGCCGTGATGGCACATGCCAAAACGGAAAGCGATTTGGCGGCGCTGTTTGAAATAAAAGTGGATGCAGCTTACGAATCACTGCGGCATACGCCCGACTTGCTGCCGATCCTGAAAGAGGCGGGAGTGGTTGATTCTGGCGGACAGGGCTGGACATTCATCGTTGAAGGCATGATGCGGATTTTGCGTGGCGAGGAGATAACAGTTCACACACCACAACCTGTAAATATTCAGCAGTCTGGATGGCAGGCTGCCCTTGTGCCAGAAGATGAGCAGGGTTATGGCTATGATGTTCAGTTTTTGATGCATGGGCAAAATATGGATGTGGACGCGGTGCGTGTGGCGATCTCGAATATCGGCTGGTCAACGTTGGTGGTGGGCGATGAAAACTTGATAAAAGTTCACGTTCATGTCCACGATCCCGGTGTGCCTATCAGTTATGCCATTCAACAGGCTGCCTCCATTGATGATGTTGTCGTCGAAAATATGCAGAAGCAGTATCAGGATTATGTTGCCCAACGTGCCGCCAGTGGTGATGGAACCCAGAAGCAAGTGGAGGGTGTTGCCGCCGTTGTGGTTGTTTCTGGCGATGGTCTGCGTGTCTTGTTCGAGGAACTGGGGGCTGCTTATATCATCACTGGCGGTCAGACCATGAATCCCAGTACAGAAGATTTTCTCTCTGCTATTCAATCCCTGCCAAACGAGCAAATTATCCTTTTGCCTAATAATCCCAATATTGTCATGGCTGCCCGGCAGGCTGCTTCACTGACTGGGGACAAGACCGTGCGGGTAGTCGTTAGCCGCACTACTCCCCAGGGAATTGCCGCCATGATTGAATATGGTAACAATCGGGATATTCAGGATATTGATGAGTTGGTTTCGGTGATGGGTGACGCGCTTTCGAGCGTTGTTACTATAGAAATCACCACTGCCACCCGTGACGCGACGATCAACAGTATCGTCATGCAAACCGGCCAGTTGATCGGCCTCATTGATGACCAGATTGCTGCCGCCGGGGATGCTCCATACCCGGTCATGAAATCCCTTCTGGAAAAAGCCGGGGCGGACAAACGGGAATTGATTACGATATACTATGGGGGCGATGTGGATGAAGGTCTAGCGCGTGAACTGCTGGATGATCTTCAGGCCGATTTTCCTGAACAGGAGTTTCAATTTGTGAACGGTGGTCAACCACTTTATCCCTATATCGTAAGTGTTGAATAATGAACATCCAGATTGTTACAGATAGCTGCGCACAGTTCACCCAGCCATATTTTCTTCAGCAGAACCCGATCACCGTTGTTCCCAATAAGATCAGCATTGCGGGCAAGTCTTACCGTGAAGGGGTTGATTTGTCGGCGGAAGAGGCGCTAAAGCTGATCGTGCACCAGCCCTATGCGCCGGTTATCACCTCGCCCACAGAGGCTCAATTTGTAGAGGTGTATTCTCAGCTCTCCCGTAACTGTGATGCAATCATCTCAATCCATCCCTCGCGTGAATTGTTTCCCAGTTGGCAAAACGCGATGGCAGCCGCGCGCCAGTTATCCGGCCACTGCCCCATCGCCGTGATCGACTCCCAAACCATGTGCGTGGGGCAGGGTATGTTAGTGAAGATCGCGCTGAAGGCCACTACTCAGGAACACACGTTGGATGATATGGTGCGAACGGTGCGCGGCGCAGTCGAGCGTATCTATTCAATCTACTATGTGGAATCGGTGAATTATCTGCTGCAAAATAAGATCATGTCCTCATCACATACCGTTCTCAGCTCCCTCCTGGGCATTAAACCAGTCCTTGGTATCGAACATGGGCGTCTTAGCCTCATCGAAAAAGTGCGCACTCGCGCCCAGGCGGTTGACCGATTGGTCGAATTCGTGGAGGAATTTGCCGATTTAGAGGATGTGGTTATCCTTCAGAACAAAACCTATATGAGCGAGTCAACTCGCATGGTACAGGATCGGCTGGCGGTGGAATTCCCTGGTCAATACTTCCCATATTCTCTATATGCGCCCTCAATGGCGGCCTTGATCGGTCCGGATGCGACAGGTGTGGTGGTGTTAGAACAAGAAGCGGACGATATTGCCGATGACTTCTAAAACTATTCGCTTTGTGACCGATAGCACCTGTGACATTCCCCCGGAACTTATCCGTAAGCATAAAATCGGTATTGTGCCTGCTTTCGTTAACTATAGCGGCAATAGTTACGCGGACGATGGCAAGGAACTGGATCGTCGCCTGTATTATGACGAGATGCCCGCCCTGTCCTCACAGCCGACGACCTCTGCCCCGTCTGCCTTGCTGGCCGAGCGTGTCATCCACCAGACGTTTGAAGGTGCTGACCATTTGGTGATGATCTGCGTTCCGGCGGTGCTGAGTGGAATCTACAACGCGCTCCGTCTCGGCGCTGCCGATCTGTCACCGGATCGTGTGACGCAAATCGATAGTGGTACGGTCAGCATGGGGCTGGGTTTTCAGGTATTAGCCGGGGTCGAAACGGCTGAACAGACGGGCGATCTGAGCCAGGTCTTGGACGCCATAGAGCGTGCCCGTAGTCACGAACGCCTGTACGCCGTGCCAGAGTCGATGGAATACTTGCGCCGCAGTGGTCGGGTAGGGTGGGCGACTGCCAGCGCGGCGGCCTTGCTGCAAATCAAACCCATCATCGGTGTCGCCGATGGGGAGGTCGCTTCAATCGCCCGCGTCCGTACCTTCGCTCGTGCGGTTGACAAAATCATCGACCTCATCCAATCTCAATCCCCGCTGGATCGGCTCGCGCTGCTGCACACCAATAATCCAGATGGTGCGCTCGAAATGAAAAAACGGCTTGGGAGTGTCGCTCCCGCCGATACCTATATCATCAACGCTACACCTGCAATCGGCACACACATTGGGCCGGGTGCGTTGGGCGCTGCAACACTAAGTAAAGCCTGGAGGCAATAAGTAATCGTATGCCATCCGCATTGGAAACGTTAGTCAAAATTCTCAAACTGGAGCGCGATCAGGGCTGTAAGGATACAGCCGTGATTGGTGGGTTGGGGGCATTTAGCGAAAAATGGACGCTGGATGCTCACGCGCAGGCCAAGAAACCGGAACATCATCTGCTGGTCAATGAACTGTCGGGGCTGTTGAAACAGTATGAATCCATTGACAGTAAAACGGAGCGCCACAACCGTATCGGTTATATGTTGGATCGTATAACCGGACGTGTCCCCCCGCCGCCGGAATTTCAGGTACAGGCGCAGGAAATGACTGCACCGGCTCCACCGCCTCAACAATCCTCATCGCCACCCTCTGAACGAAGACAGGAGGAGCGTGAGCGCTGGGATAGATCGGGCAGGAAAGATCGTCCACAAAAACAGCAGCCACAGGCCAGCAAACCGCCCCGCAAACCGAATGTTGACGACGATGACGATGGGGATGAACCGTTTGCCGGAGTCGAGCGCCGCGAGGAGTCCAGTTACGACAGTTACGATGCTCCTGCGCCTAAATCGCACAATGGTAAGGGAGAAAAAAACAGGTCTGCCGGGACAGTTGAACTGGACATTCCGGTTCCGCCCCGGTTAGCGCGTGTGCCCCGCCGCCCACGCCCGCAGATGAGCGCTGAAGAACAGGCGGACATTATGCGCGGCCTGGATCAGCCTGTTACAGTTGTAAAGGGTATTGGCCCTGGCATGGCGGGCTTGCTCGAAAAACTTGGCGTCAACACTGTTCAGGATTTGTTGGATTTTATACCACGTCGCTACGATGATTACACCCGTCTGCGTACCATCAGCCAGCTAACACCGGATTCCGAACACCCTGTCACCGTTATCGGCGCGATTATTCATGCTGAAGTGCGCGTGGGCAAGGGGGGACGTCGGGATTTCTACATGATTATTGACGATGGTTCTGCCCGCATGGGCGTCACCTTCTTCGGTCAGCACTTCCTTATCCGCTCGATTAAAGTAGGTAATCAGGTCGTTTTGAGTGGCACGACTTCTATGTTCGGCCATCAGATTCAGATGACTAATCCCGATTGGGAGCGTCTGGACACTGAAAATCTGCATACCATTGGCATTGTCCCGGTTTACCCCCTCACCGAAGGGTTGAGTGAGCGCTCCTTGCGTAAGCTCATGAAAAGCACGGTCAATTATTGGGCAGACCGGATGCCCGATTATGTGCCGGAAGCCACGCTCGAACGCTGTGAACTGGCTGATATTGGTTGGATGTACAACAATCTGCACTTCCCCGAAGGGCAGGATCATCTGCTTCATGCCAAGAATCGTTATATCTTTAACGAACTGCTCCTGCTGCAAATGGCTGTTCTCGCCAACCGCCGCGATTGGCAGTCTGTACCTGCCCAACCACTAAACATCTCTGGCGAATATCTGGATCAATTTGCCAGTGCAGTGTTCCCATATCCGTTGACCGGGGCACAGCGCCGCGCCATAGACGACATTGTGCGTGATGTAAGCACCGATAGGCCGATGAACCGCCTGCTGCAAGGGGATGTGGGTTCGGGCAAGACTGCCGTCGCGACGGTTGCCATTGCGATGGCGCTTGTCGAACAACAAGCAGGCTGCGCTGATGGTTCCCACCAGCATCCTGGCCGAGCAGCATTACCGAAACATCAGTGAAACTCTGCAACGAATGCCCGGTGAACGCCGCCGGTAGTTGCTCTATTGACGGGTTCACTCACCGAAACCGAGCGCCAGTCCATTTATCGTGGCATGGCTGATGGTTCGATTGATGTAGTTATTGGCACACATGCCCTCATTCAGGAAGGCGTCGAATTTAACGACCTTGCCGTCGCCATCATCGACGAGCAGCACCGTTTTGGTGTTGAACAGCGCAAATCCCTGCGGGGTAAGGGGACTAATCCGCATCTGCTGGTGATGACCGCCACGCCAATTCCGCGCACAATGGCGCTGACCATCTACGCCGATCTTGACCTGTCCATCATTGACGAGATGCCGCCGGGACGTATTCCCATTCAGACGCGCGTGGTTGACCCGGTAGCGCGGGAACGGGTGTACAACTTTGTCGAGAACGAGTTGAATAAAGGTCGGCAGGCATTTGTGGTGCATCCCCTCGTAGAAGAATCGGAGAAGATTGAAGCTCCTGCTGCTGTCGAGGCTTATGAGCGCTTGACGAAGGTGTTCTTCCGCAACAAGGTGGGTTTGCTGCATGGCCGCATGAAACCGGCTGAAAAAGATGAGGTTATGGAAGCCTTCAGCAAGGGTGAAATTGATGTCCTGGTCACAACCTCAGTGGCCGAAGTGGGCGTGAACGTGCCCAATGCCTCTGTCATGGTGATTGAAGGTGCGAATCGCTTTGGTCTGGCACAACTTCATCAATTCCGGGGACGTGTCGGACGCGGTGAACATGCTTCCTACTGCCTGCTGGTGTCCGATACCAATTCCGATGAAGCCCGTGAACGGCTTCAGGCGATGGAAAATACCAACGATGGCTTCAAACTGGCGGAGATGGACTGGAAGCTGCGCGGCGCGGGTGATCTGGTCGGAACGCGGCAAAGTGGTGGTAGCCTGCTTCAGTTGGTGCGCGAGATGACTCCTCAGTTGGTCGAACTGGCACAGCGCGAAGCCCGCACCATTTACGAGGAAGACCCGGATTTGAGCCAGGAGCAGCACCGCTTGTTAGCGCAGCGTGTCGGAATGCTGCATAATGAGCGCAGTGATGTGAGTTAATAATCTGGATAGGGGCATGACTTCGCTTATGTCCCTATCCAAAATAATCTTATTGGAGAACTGTTCATGAAGCGTGTTGCCGTTTATCCGGCTACTCTTGACCCAATCCATAACGGTCATATTGACATTGCCCTGCGCGCCGCCAAAATTTTTGACGAGGTGATTGTCGCCGTCTACGATAAGCCCAAAAAGAATCTGTTGTTCAGCGTAGACGAGCGCGTTGCTATGGCAGAGGACGCATTTGCAGGGCTTACAAATGTACGAGTTGCGCGATATTCAGGATTGACTGTAAACTATGCACAAGAAGTAGGTGCGATGGCGCTGATCCGGGGGTTGCGCGTCTTTTCGGACTTCGAGCTTGAATTCCGTATGGGTTTAGCGAACAAGAAGCTCGCCCCGGAGATTGAAACCATCTCGATCATGGCCGACGAGAAGCACCTGCATATTAGTTCAAGTACCATACGCGAAATTGCGGAACTGGGCGGGGATGTATCCAGCATGGTTCCGCCGTTTGTGGTGGAGGCGCTCACCGCGCGCTTTGCAGAGTTGCACGCCAATCACAGCAGCCCTGGGTACAACATCAGTATCCGGGATTAGAGGCTATGCGGAGGGGTTAAATGGACATCCAGCATTTAGTAGACCGGCTAGAGGACTTGATTGACGAAGGGCGTCACATGCCTTTCAGCAAGTTCACCATGATTGATGAGGAGCGCGCGTTGGAACTTATCGACCAGATGCGCATTTCGATTCCTGAAGAAATCGAAAAATCCTCGCGTGTTCTGGCACAGCGAGATCGTATCCTGGCGCAGGCCAACGAAGAAGCCGCCCGCATTCTTCAACAGGCACGCGAACAGGGTATCCAACTCCTGGATCAGGAAGCTACTGTACAGGCTGCCCAGAGCCGCGCCGCCAATGTTCTGGAACAGGCGCGCCAGGAAGCCGAAGTCATCACCCGTGACGCCGATAAATATGTAGTGGATACATTAGCGCGATTAGAGCAGCAGTTGGCGAAGGCACTCAATGTCGTTCGCAACGGCATCAACGAAGTGGCGACCACCACACCACCCGTACAGACCGGACAGGGCACGCCAATGCACGAATATCTGGCATCTGCCGTCCGCGAGTCGGTGGAAGTTAATGTCAAGCCGTCTGACGATAGGAAATAACCGGACTTCTGCCCGGAATTAAACTTGAATGCTTGGTGATCCTCCGGGGATACGGCGCTGCCGCGTCCCTTTTTCATTTCTGTCCGGCTTGCTCCACCCATAACTGTTCCCCATTCGTCCATAGGTGTATTGCGCCACCCTGATCGGTTCGGAAGATGGGAATATCGCCCAGCATTGCCAGGGTATCTGGGTCGGGGTCGCCGCGTCGGTTGGCCGGGTCGCTCTGTAAAACCGCTATTTGGGGTTGTACCGCAGACAGAAAATCTTCGTTGAGCGAACGAATGCTTCCGTGTTGGGGAAGTTGTAAAACAGTTGCAAGCGGCCATTGCCCATCATCCAGTAACGCTGTCTGTCCATCCTGACTCAGGTCGCCCGTTAACAAAAATGATGCTTCCCCATACGTCAGTCGCAGGACTAACGCATTCTCATCAAGTGAATCTTCCAACCCTGGCTGTTTGGCTGGATTGAGCACTTCCAGTCGCACACCGTCGTCTATATCTAAACTGTATCCTGCCCGAACGTTGACAACCTCCGTATTCGCTAATGCGTCTTGCAACTGTTGATAAGCATCGCTCAGGTTGGGCTGTCCATTGACCAGTGCCACCCCCACATCATATCGGGCCAGTACGGCAGTCAGTGCGCTGGTATCGAACTCGTCCGGCTGGGTGATGACGACCACCTCAATCTCCCGATCATTGAACGGAAAATGATCGCCAATCGCCGTCAGCAGGCGCGATGGAAAGTTTCCCCCGTCAATGAGCATCTGCGCCCCGCCCGGTGTTTGGATGAGTACAGCATTGCTGTGTCCCACATCCGGTAGCCACACATGTAAATTGCCATCGGGCTGGCTCACAGTAAATCGCACCCGTTAACAGTAGTATCGCCACGCCGGAGAATGCTGTCGCCGCGACCACTGCCCGCCCTCGGATAGAATCGGGCCAGTCGTATCGCCCAGGTGGGTTGGGTTGCTCGTAGCATCGCTCCTCCAATCAGCAGGATGAAATAGGCAGCAATTAAACGTGGATCGACATGGAATTCTGCATCCGCGAATGGCAACCGTGCGAACAAGCGCACCACCGCGATGGTCCATGCCAGCAGCAGCATATCGAACCAGTACAGGAGTTGTGCTACGCTCGGCAGAATAATCGCTGTCAGGGTTGCCACCACCCCCAGGATAAGAAGCTGCGCCTGTACCGGGATTACCAATAGGTTGACGACGAACAACACCAGCGAAATCCGCCCGAAGTACAGAACAATCAGGGGTAGGGTGGTGATTTGTACCGCCAATGTCACCATGAGGGGTTCGCCCAACAGCGTCGCCGCGCTCTGAGCCGCTTTTCCCGGTAGAATGCGCGCCAGCATCCGATTGAACCATTGTGACAACGGTTGGCTGAACAGCATTAGTCCCAGTACGGCGAACATGCTTAACTGGAAGCTGATGTCCCACAATACAGCCGGGTTCAGTGCGGACATCACAATAGCGGTAAAGGCCAGTGAGGCGG
Source organism: uncultured Chloroflexia bacterium (assembly GCA_963752305.1). Taxonomy (GTDB): domain Bacteria; phylum Chloroflexota; class Anaerolineae; order Aggregatilineales; family Phototrophicaceae; genus CFX2. The sequence continues at coordinate 1,971,231 of CAVVXQ010000009.1, read as the reverse complement.
GCAGAAATGTCTTGCGCCGGATGCTCTGGCCGATCACCAATAGGCTGCTCATCACTGCTGCCCGTACCACCGCCGGGTTCGCCCCGACGAAAATCGTGTAGACCACGATCAGGACGATGCTGATGCCAGCAGCCCATTTTTTGCGGACTTTCAATTTATCCAGCAAACCCAGAACGACACCGCTCAGGATGACCATGTTGAAGCCGCTAATGGCGATGATGTGCGATGCGCCCACTTTGCTGAAAGCATCCTGAATTTCCGGCGCGATGCCGTTTTGTTCGCCCAACAATATCCCGCTGAGGAGTCCAGCTTGAGGGTCGGGCACATCCCTGGCAATGATTTCACCCGCGCGGGTTTTTAAGTCCAGCAGTCGCCCATAAAACGTATTACCCGGTTCGCTGGATAATATCTCCACCGCCGTATTTTGCATGATGCTGTACACGCCGCCGCGCGCCAGGTAATCGGCATACGAGAAGCTATCGCTTTCAGATGGGGTGATGAGTACACCAGTCGCTGCCATTCTGTCACTGTAGTGAGCTTGTGTGGTGCGTGGGGCTTGCACCAGCACTAGCCCGCTGGTTGGCACAGTCTGCCCTGCACGCGATACGGTTTCTGCCTCCACCCGTAGGAGTATCCGGTCATCGCGCACGTCCGGCTCATCTACCACAACGCCCTCGATGGTCAGCCCACCAACATTGTTATATTGAGCGATGTCGCTGCTGGCGGGCACAAATGAAAAGCGCAGTCCGCCGAGCGTGAGCGCGATCACGCTTACCGTTAGCACACGTTGGCGCGAGTCATGCCTGCCAACCCACAGGGCAACTGCCGACAGGATGGTCAAAATGAGCCACATATTTGGAACGCGGGTGCTGCTGTTGGCCGCGATCAGGATTCCACCAATCCAGCCCAGCGCCAGGTAAACCAGTCTCATGAAGGATGTCTACAATTTAGGATAGCGAGTGTGATACCTATCCCCAATCATAGGATGCTGGCGCGAAAGCGCAAATTTGGAGTTTGAAGATCGTTTGTGGGTGTTCTGAGAGGCAGTATTTTATCCTGCTGCCCCTCTTTCTTCATCCTCGGCCAGCATCCGTTCAATTTCCGCATATTCGAGATCGTCCACGTACTGCGTGATCGCCTCCTGCAAATATCCAGACAGGTTGGGATGGAACTTCTCGAAAAACGTGATGAAATCGGGATGCGTGTTGTACGCTTCTCCCAATCCCCGCAAGATATCCAGATTCGGCTCGTAGAAGTGGCGAAGATGATTGTGCCATCGTACTAATATATCCTGCGCCTCGGCACTCTGCGCAGATTTCCCTTCGGTCATCACTTTCGCCATATCCCTATAGATTTCGCCACCTTCTACCTGGATTGCCTCCCGTTGAGCATCGCTGTATCCGCCCCACCGTTTGACCAACTCATTGACGCTGCCTGGTCCCCATTGCAAACGGGCTTCGCGTTCGTACTCTTTTTGCTTTTCGTCGCTGAAGGCTTCAAAGAGTTGTTTTTTGCTCATGTCGATTTCTCCTGCCAGATGCATAATAGTGCTGTCAACCGTATTGACGAGATTCTGAAGGCGCTTGATTTTCTCTTGTAGAACGCCCCGATGGGAATGTAGCGCCGCCTGCAAATCAAAATCCGGGCTATCCAGGATGTCCTTAATCTGTTTCAACTCCAGACCGATTTCACGATAAAACAGGATTTGTTGAAGCCGCAGGAGTGCCGCCTCATCATAATAACGATAGCCGTTGATGCCGACCTTTGATGGGGGTAGCAGTCCAATATCGTCATAATGGTGCAGCGTACGGACGCTGACCTCTGCTAAGTCGGACAATTGTTTAACAGTGTACATTGGCCGCAACCTCCAAACTCAATCAATAGCTTAAACGATGACGTAACGTGAGAGTCAAGGGATCTTAGAGATTGGGCTCAGTTCTCTGAATTAAAGACATAAGATTCGTGGCAGCCCGTCTTGGTCAATGCAAAAAGGGGACACGGCTGTCCCCTCAGTAAAAAGTGCTAAATCTGAATGAAAGAGATTTTAGCCGCGCTGCGACACGACCCAGAACAGGAAGAAGTAGACCCCAGCCAGCACGCCGCCAATAATGGCTGGCGCTTGAGACTTTTTTGCACTGGTGATACCTGCCACAATCAACGGCAGCACAAACATACCGGCATTGATAACCAGTGAGCCAAAGTCCTTTGGTGGGAAGATAGATAATTTTGCCAGTACGGCCATCGCCGCCACTCCGGCCATTATCATCGTCGGCACAAGCTGCTTGTCGGACTGCATAAACATGACGATGACTGCTAGAAAGAAAATGACATACAGCAAGATGTCATAGATCAGTTCGATCCCACTACGAGGAGCTAACTTTGCCAGGATGTCTTGTACGGTGAGAGTTTTTTGAGCCAGCAAAATAATCATAAATGAGTTTCCATGAAACCGAGCCTGTCCATGACCCAAATCTTAGCATATTCCTTCGAATTCCACATGCTTACAGTTTAGACTTCAACATATCTTCCAGGAACTCCTCGCAGTGCCGGGGTCGTGGTATAGTGAATGGCATGAATACCAAGTTTACGCGCTCCTTCAACATTCGCATCCATGTCATCCACAAAAATGACCTCGGACGCGGGGCGTCCCATTCGTTCCAGGGTAATCTGGAACGCTTTGGGGTCGGGTTTCATCACGCCAATCAGTGCCGAAATGACCGTCGGGTCGAACAGATCGCTAATGTGAAGCGTATGCAGCTTGTCCGCCAGCGCCGGACTATCATTGCTCAACAGGGCGACGGTATATCCACGTTGCCGCAGACTTCGGGCATACTCGACCAGATCGAGGTCGAGTTCGTCCCCACTGAAAAAGTCAATCTCCAGTTTGGAAAGATCGTTTGCATTCAGGCCAAGCTGTTTCCCAACGTCAGCCCAATAAGACTTCACATCCAGTTCCCCCGTTTGAGCGGCGCGCCAGCTAAGGCTGCCATGCACAATCTGCCGGACGCTATCGTGTGGCAGCCCCAGTCGTTCATCCCACAACTGGCGTGGGCGATGGTTGACCGTTTTCATAAACACGCCGCCGAAATCAAACAAGACGGCTGGTTTTGTCATTTGATTTCCTTCCAATAGGGTTATCTTCAATGTTCCAGTACATCGGGCGATGGTGGAAAAAGCAGGATCGAACAACTCGTGAACTGCCCGGTTATTTACGGCAGGCGGTTGCCAATTTTATGCGATCCGGCACACGGCAGGCCGCAGCATTGGCTTATTATGCAATTTTCTCCGTCTTTCCGCTTGCGCTCCTGCTTGCAGTCGCCATCGGCAAAATCCTCGGCCCTGCTGCTGCCCAGGAACAGGTCGCTAATGCCCTGTCTCTCTTTCTGCCAGGGGATGCTTCCCAACTTCTGCAAACCAATGTGTCCCAGGCATTGGAACAGGGCGGCTCGTTCACGCTCGTGGCCGTAGCCGGTTTACTCTGGTCGGCGCTGGGGTTGTTCTCTAATATCACATCCTCACTGGATATGATATTCAATGTACCGGCGCGCCGCAGTCTGTGGCGGCAGCGTCTGGTCGGACTGATGATGGCACTTATTCTGGTGGTTCTGGTGACAGCATCCTTTGTGACCTCCGGCGTTCTTCGGCTGGTATCGGCGGTCTTACTAGAGCGTCCCAATGTCTGGATCAGCATTAGCACCGTGTTTTTGCCCCTCGGCCTGAACATGGTCATTTTTGCCCTGTTGTTCCGCTATGTTCCATCCCGCCGCGTGCATTGGGATGCCGTATGGCCCGCTGCCATCGTCGGTGCAGTCGGTTGGGAACTGGCTAAAGCGGGTTTCGAGTGGTATGTAACCACTATCGCCAGCTACCAATTTATCTATGGCAGCATTGCCACTGCCATTGTGCTTCTGTTGTGGGCATATTTAATAGCGGCTATTTTCCTGTTCAGCGCCGAAATTTGCGCACAGTTGAATGAATGGTTCGTGGTGCAGCATCGTCGTGAGATTGAACGGCTGTATGCCGAAAGTGAACTTCCCTCCGAGATTCAATCTGATTGATTGTCATGAGTCAGTCGTGAGCGGGCAGCATAACGGAGGCTGTCAAACGCTGCAATCTGATGTACACTCTTAACAAATTTATACCGTATGGTCGAGAATGAATGTGACTGATCTGCCGGAATTTAATGAGGAAGACATTGTAGAGACTGAAGTTATCGAACATGAGGCCGCTGCTACCGAGCGTAGTACAGCCCGCCGTGTGGCCTTGCAAGCACTCTACGAATTGGATTGCGTCGACCATGATGTTTTGGAAGTCATTGAATCCCGTCTGACTGAGGCGGCTGTCAGCAAAAAGTCTGCTCGCTATATGCGGCGGCTGGTAATAGGTGTTGTCAATCATGAAGAACAATTGGACGCTCTTATCCGCCATTACGCGCTGGAATGGCCGCTCGACCAGATTGCGGTGATTGATCGTAATATCCTGCGAATGGCGATTTATGAATACGCCGTGCAAACCAATATGCCGGTGGGTGTTATTATTGCTGAGGCCATCGAACTTGCGAAGCTCTTCGGCTCGGAAAGCACGCCTCGTTTTGTGAACGGGGTGCTCGGTGCGCTGGCCTCCGACGATCAGGAGAAAGTGCGGCAAATATTGTCGCCGGAAAGTGAGGGATAACCGATGCTCAAAATACCGCGTCGTTCCCGTAAACCCGATTCACCACCCCCGCCGCCGACAGACATTGATCCGGCGGACAATGGACAAGAATTTTCGGACGGTGATGGTGCCCGGATGGGTTTCTTTGAACACCTGGACGAACTCCGCCAGCGGTTGTTTAAGGCAGTCCTTGCGCTCGTTTTAGGCACGATTGTTGGTGTCCTTGTCGCCGCGCCAGTTCTGGAATATTTGCAGCAGCCTTATGGCCGTCCCTTCACTGTCCTGGGGCCGACAGGTGGCGTTGTAGCCTATTTCCGTGTTTCACTTTTGGTCGGTGGTATTCTCGCTATCCCGGTGATGACCTACCAACTATTGGCCTTCATCCTGCCGGGTTTAAAGACTAAAGAGAAGCGTATTCTGCTCTTTTCAATCCCCCCCATCAGTTTCCTATTCCTGGTCGGAGTCGCTTTTGCCTGGGGAATTCTGATTCCACCCGCTCTCGGCTTTCTCGAAGGTTTTCAGCCGCAGTTGTTTAAGCCGGAATGGACTCCAGACCTGTATCTGGGTTTTGTAACCTCGCTGTTGTTCTGGATGGGTGTCGCCTTTGAAACCCCGCTGGTGTTTTTCGTTCTGTCGATCCTGGGAATGATAACTGCCCCTGTACTCGTCAAGAATTGGCGTATTGCCGTTGTTGGGGCATCGGTAGCGGCGGCGGTAATCACTCCAACCGTTGACCCGGTGAACATGATGCTGGTGATGGGGCCTTTGATGGCGCTTTATGTGCTCAGTATCCTCCTCGTGATGATTGGTTCGCGTATGAATTCGTGCCGAGGCTTGATCGAGGCAGGGAATGACCGCCCTCCAATTAACGAAAAAATCAACCGTGTCCAGGCAGCGTTACTGGCTCCGCTTGCTGTCTCTCTTTTTGGTTGCCCTGTTTGCCGGTCTGGTATTCGCTCCCATGTTTTTGGGCGTAGCCAGCATTTGGGGGCTTACCCACCCTCCTTGTTTTGTAGGTTCCGATCCCGGTGCATTCAACACCGCCTATGAGGATGTCGCTTTTACCTCGGCCAATGGCCTCCATCAGCAGGGTTATTTCATCCCCGGCTCAAACGGCGCGACCATCATCATCGTACCTACCTATAACATGGGGCGTGGTGGACAAATGAACTACGCTCAGGAATTCAACCAGGCTGGTTTTAATGTGCTGACCTTCAATTCTCGTGTTTGTGCAGGCCAGGGATGGATTTCCCTCGGCTATCAGGAAGTCGAGGATGTTCAGGCCGCCTTCGAGTATTTGAAGACTCGTCCCGATGTCGATACCTCGCGCGTCGGATTACACGGCTTTTCCTCTGCTACCGCCACTTCGATTATCGCTGCGGCGCGCATCCCGGAAATTCGCTCAGTATCGGTGGAAGGGGGTTATCACGACTACCTGTCTGTTTTAGAGTGGGGAAGGGCAGCCAACTATTTTGACGCACTCTATCAGGTCGGGTTTATGCTAGGTTATCGCCTCATTACCGGGGACAGTCTCCAAACGCTCAAGCCCATTGACTGGATTGACCAGCTAGGGTCGCGTCCCTTACTACTGGTTTATGGCAGCACAGAGGTGTCGCTCCCCGGCGCGCGCCAGATGTTGGATCGCGCCCAGGAATTGGGTGTTCCAGCCGAACTTTGGGTCGTGGATGGGGCAGGGCATGGTAATTACCTGTCCATCGCCCCCGATGAATATCGGCAGCGGGTCGTAGGTTTCCATCTCGCTGCTCTCGTAGACTCCCATGCCTCATGATTGACAAATACTGCCGCCAATGAATCCCATAGGAACAGCATGTCTGACACCCTGAAGAAAGTCATCCGTATTTTTGGCGTCCCGATGGACTTGGGGCAAAATCGGCGCGGCGTCGATATGGGGCCAAGTGCCATCCGCTATGCCGGGTTACAAAAGCGTCTGGAACGGCTTGGGCTGACCGTCCGTGATAGTGGCAATATCACCGTCCCCGGTTTGGAAGAAGTTGAGAGCGCGAACGCCGAACGTGCCCATCATGCCTCGGCAGTGGCCGAAGTCAACCAGCGTGTTCATACTGCTATGTTGGATGCTGTTGGCCGGGACGAAACGGCTATTTTCCTCGGTGGCGATCACAGCATTGCCATCGGCACAATCTCGGCAGCGCTCACTCGTGCCGAGTTTGTGGGTGTCTTGTGGATTGACACACATGGCGACTTCAATACGCCGCAGACTTCGCCCTCTGGCAATGTGCATGGCATGGTCGTCGCCGCTCTGATGGGCTTATGTCCGCCGCCCCTTCAATTGACTGATCGCCGCCTGCAAGCCCAACAGATTGTGATGATTGGCACGCGCGACCTTGACCCGGAGGAGCGTCTCGGCTTGCGTCAGACCGGCGTTAAGGTCATGTCCATGCGCGATATTGACGAAAACGGCATGGCGAACGTGGTGCGTGCGGCTTTGAAGGCATTAGGTAATGTGTCCGTGCTCCACGTCAGTCTGGACATGGACTCGCTCGACCCTGGTGTTGCACCGGGGGTAGGTACACCTGTGAGTGGCGGTCTGACCATCCGTGAAGCCCATTTGCTCATGGAAATGTTAGCCGATGATGGTCGTGTGCGTTCACTCGATCTGGTAGAGGTTAACCCCATTCTGGATGAATACAATCGCACCGCCCAGGTTGCGGTTGATCTCACCGCCAGCTTATTCGGTCAGCGCATCATCTAACGATAAAAACCACCCGAACCATGAAATCACCGTTTTTGCGTCGTCCAAAACCGCCTCGCGTTCTGGTACTCGGTCTGGATTGTGCCAGCCCGGATTTGATCTTCAATCAATTTAAGACTGATCTGCCAACCTTCACCAGTCTGGCACGTAACGGAACCTGGGGCGAACTCGCCTCCTCCATCCCCTGCATCACCATCCCGGCCTGGTCGAGTATGATGACCAGCCGCGATCCCGGTGTCCTCGGCTGTTATGGATTTCGCAATCGCGCCGACTATTCCTATAAAGCAATGGTCACGGCGGACAGTCGTACCATCCAGGAAAAACGAGTCTGGGATTATCTCTCTGAAGCTGGACGGAGTTCGGTGGTCATTGGGGTTCCCCAAACCTATCCGCTATATCCCATTAATGGGCACATGATTGGCGATTTCCTCACCCCTGGGGCGGAGAGTGCTTTCGCCTATCCAGCAATCTTCAAGCAGGAAACGCTCAATCTTGTGCCGGATTATCAATTCGATGTAAAGGAATTTCGTACCGATGATAAATCGGCTCTTTTGGGCCGCCTCATGGACATGACCAAAAGCCAGTTTAAGCTGGTGAAGCACGCTGTCGCCGCTAAACCCTGGGACTTTTTTATGTATGTGAACATCGGGGTGGATCGTCTGCATCATGGTTTCTGGCGTTTCCATGATCCGCAGCATCGCCTGTACCAACCGGTCAACCCCTTTGAACACGTCATCCGCGACTACTACAAAATGTGCGACACCTTCGCTGCCGAGTTGATTGAACTGGCCGGAGACGACGTGACGGTGTTAGTCGTCAGCGATCATGGTGTCACGCGCATGGATGGGGGTATCTGTCTTAACGAGTGGTTATGGCAGAATGGCTGGCTGTCCCTCAAAACCCCACCCGGTAATAGCCTGCTGCGGATTGAAGATGCCGATGTGGATTGGTCACACACCAAAGCCTGGGGGAGTGGTGGATATTATGGACGTATCTTCCTCAATGTCGAGGGGCGGGAACCGTCGGGCATTATCCCACCGGCTCATTATCAACAGGTGCGGGATGAATTGGCTGAGATGCTCACGTCCATTCCCAATCCAAATGGCGAATCCCTGAATACTGCTGTGTTCAAGCCGGAGAACATCTACCAGCAGGTTCGGAACATTGCCCCAGATTTATTAGTCTATTTCGGTGATTTACACTGGCGTGCCGTCGGTACATTGGGGCATGGTAAGCATTATACCTTTGAGAACGACACTGGACCCGACGATGCCAACCACGCTGTCCAGGGGATGTTTATCCTCCACGAACCCAACCATCGCGGTTTAGGGCAGATGAGGGGTCATCAATTGATGGACATCGCGCCCACGTTGTTAGACCGCCTCAACCTGCCCATACCTGCCCATTTTCAGGGTCGTGTCATATAGTTAAGGATTTACCGCCACCTCGATAACGGTTTCGTCTCCTCTGCGCCGGATAGCTTTTTCGATCTCCACCGCAATCAGAATGATGGACGCCGTTCCAAGCGTGAAGACCAATTCCTCAAAACTCAAAGGTATAGTCTCGAAGGTATGCTGTAGAAATGGAAGGTAAATCACCGCCAAGTTGGAGCAGGAAAGTGGAGAAACAGGCCAGCATGAGCAGCGAATTTTTCTTGAACCATACCGAGAAGAACGATACTTTATCCCCGGCGTGGATTGCCATCACATGGAATATCTGCCCCAATGCCAGTACCGTGAAGCCAATGGTTCGGGGAATACGCTCCGCTTCGCCGATCAGTCCGCCGCTGACTTCCTCACTACTTGCCTCGTCATTTTCGTGTTCAAGCAACACCGTTCGCCGTTCGTCCAGCGATAGGTTGTCCCAATTAGCCGGCGCGTTCTCAATACTTAAGTACTCGTTCATCTCCTGCGCGGTCATATACTCAATGCCCAGGGTCGGGCTGAGTGGATCCATCTTGTGCGCGGCATAACCCAGGACATAACTACTCAAGGTGATGGTTGTCAGCAGAATGGATACCCAGATAATGTGTCTGCTCATGCCGCCTGCGAAGATGCTTTCGGTGATGGGATGTGGCTTACGCTTCATCACCCCATCTTCGGCAGGTTCAAATCCCAACGCAATCGCCGGCAAACCATCGGTAACGAGGTTAATCCACAGAATTTGAATCGCGAGCAGGGGGATTTTTAACCCCGCCAGCAGCGACAGGAACATGACCAGAATTTCGCCGACATTCGAACTGAGCAGGTATTTGATGAATTTGCGGATGTTGTCGTAGATCACCCGGCCTTCTTCGACTGCCGCTACAATCGAGGCGAAGTTGTCGTCGGTCAGCACCATATCCGCCGCGCCCTTGCTGACATCCGTCCCGGTGATACCCATCGCCACGCCGATGTCGGCTTGCTTGAGCGCCGGAGCATCGTTCACGCCGTCGCCCGTCATGGCGACGATTTCATTTTGCGATTGCAGCACGCGCACGATTCGCAGTTTGTGTTCCGGCGATACACGGGCGAAAGCCGAGGTGCGTTTGAATGCATCCAGTAATTCCTGGTCGGACATTTTATCCAGCTCAGTTCCGGTGATGGCTTTCTGTCCCGGTTCAAGAATGCCCAAATCACGAGCAATTGTCTCGGCAGTCAGCGCATGGTCGCCCGTAATCATCACCGAACGGATACCGGCCTCGCGCGCCGTTTTTACCGCTGCTTTGGCTTCAGGTCGCGCCGGGTCGAGGATGCCGACCAGGCCGAGCAGATATAATCCGCGCTCAATTTCCGGGGTGACTTCATCCGGGTTTTTGTCCAATGGACGATACGCAATTCCCAGCACGCGCAGCCCTTGTTCGGCCATCTCATTGATTTCGTCGCGCCAGACTTGGCGGCGTTCCGGCGTCAACGGGATCGACCCATCCGGCACGATTTCATGGGTTGCCCATTCGATCAGTTGATCGGGTGCGCCTTTGGTGATCGAGATGTAAGGAGTATCAGGGAACACGACTTTGGCGTCATTCCCCACGACTTCGTGGATAGTCGTCATGGCTTTGCGTTCGCTGCTGAAGGGCAGTTCACCCACGCGCGGCAGCGCTTTCTCCAATTGTTCGCGCGTCAAGCCGCCTTTTTGCGCGGCAACCAGCAGCGCGCCCTCGGTGGTATCGCCAACGACGCTCAGATTGCCGTGTTGTTCGTTCGGTTGCTAGTAGGCGTTGGTGGAAAGCGCAATCGTGTTCAGGAAGCGCCGTCAGAATCGGGTTCGATTCCAGTTCGATAGTGTCCTCTTGGGAACGGAATTTCCCTTCCGGTGTATAACCGGTTCCTGTGATGTGTACATCGGCATGTCCCGGCAGCGATACGCGCGTGGCTGTCATTTCGTTTTTTGTCAGTGTGCCCGGTTTTATCAGAGCAAATCATTGTCACCGAACCAGGTCTCCACCGCCGGCAGTCGCCGGATGAGCGCATGTCGTTTGACCATCCGTGACGCGCCCAGCGACAGGCTGATGGTGATCAGGGCGGGCAGTCCTTCCGGCACAGCCGCCACCGCCAGACTGATAGCGGTCAGGAACATATCCTGCCAGGGGATGCCCCGTATGACCCCGGCGACGAAAACCAACGCGACGATGACGCCCGCGCCAATCGCCAGGATTTGTCCCAATCGGTTCAGTCGCCGTTGTAGGGGGGTAATCCCTTGCTCAACCTGGAGCAGCATGGCGGCGATGTTACCCAGTTCGGTTTTTAACCCCGTCCGGGTGACGACCATCTCGCCGCGTCCGAAGTTTACGGCTGTGCCCATAAACGCCATATTGTTACGATCACCCAGCGCCACCGCCTGTTCGCTGGTGATCGGATGCTGTCGTTTTATCAACTGGCAGCGATTCGCCCGTCAGCGCGGCTTCTTCGATTTGCAGGTTAATACTCTGGATGACCCGCCCATCTGCCGGGATACGATCCCCTTCGCTCAGGACAACGATGTCCCCCGGTACGAGGTCTTCGGCATTGATTTGCTCGACATGTCACCTTTGCGCCGGACCCGCACCAGTGGCACTTGCATCGCGCTCAGGGCCGCCAGTGCTTTTTCCGCCTGAAATTCCTGATACACCCCCAGGATGGCATTGAGGATGACAATCGCCAGGATGACAATCACATCTTTGGTGTCGCCCAGGAATGCCGAAATCACCGCAGCCACGATCAGGATGATGACCATCAAATCGGTGAACTGGCCTAAAATTAACTGAATCCAATTGGTTCCACTGTCAAGTGGTAGTGTATTTTTGCCGTATTCGGTCTGTCGCTGTCGGGCTTCGACCTCGTTTAATCCCGTCTCGGCCTGGGTCTTTAAGTCGCTCAGTGTTTCGTCGACGCTGAGTTTATAGAAATCTGGCATGTAGAGTGTTCCTAGTAAATGTTCGGTGCCTGTTATTGAATACGCTCAGGAAGACCCAGAGTTCTGGTATCGTTGAGAGCCATGAGTGTAGATTTCCTCTGATGATTTGAACAACCCCTAGTATTTAGGGGTTATAGTCAAAGTCTCATTCTAATCCCATGCGCAGGGCATCTTGCTGCAAATCCCCGTGTTCGCGCGTATAATCACATCAAATGATTATTTCGGACGGTCAACAAGTATTTTAAAAGGTTTTTTATGGAAGTAGATTTAGAACTATACCGTGAAGAATTATTAGTCTCTGACCATCCCCCCACTCACCTCAGCTACATCGAAATCGCGCCAGAAAATCCCGCCGGGACAATGGTTTTTGTACATGGGTATGGCGGTTATGCCATGCAGTGGAACAATCAACTGCGTGCCTTTTCCGACAATTATCGTGTGATCGCCTACGATCTGCGCGGGCATGGTCGTTCCGATGCCCCTTATTCGGCCTATTCGATGGATGAAGCTCAGGCCGACTTGGAAACCTTGCTAAATAAACTCGATGTGACGCTGCCATTTATTTTGGTAGGGCATTCCTTTGGTGGCGCGATTGTGACCGAGTTCGCCCATCGCCACCCGGATAGCATTTCCGGCCTCGTGCTCATTGCCACTACCGGGGAATATCCCCTACACCCGGCTGCTGTTTGGTTGCTCAAGTTACCGCTGGCTGTTTTGCGCCCAATTCGCCGTTTAGTGCGCAAACAGCTTGCTGCCGAGGCACATGTCCTCAAGAATGTCTACTTCAACAACATGCATAAATGGAATGGGTGGAGCATGTTCCGCGATCTGCGGATGCCCGTTCTGGTCATTCGGGGTGAGCGCGATCAGGTCTATCCCAGCGCCGTGTTTGAGGAGGTAGCGCGCACCATTCCCGATGCCGAAGATGTCAATATCGGCGTGTCGCGCCATCTTGTGCCCCTGGAACGGGCTGATGCCGTCAACCGGGCTATCGGGCGTTTTGTGGGTGGGCAGGTGGATGAACCCAGTTGGTGGAGCAGGCGCAGCACCACCGCCGCCTCGTTAGATCGTCCCTGGCTCAAGCACTATGAAGAGGGCGTTCCGGTGACGCTCGGTTTGCCCAAGCGTCCGCTCTTTCGTCTGCTGCACAGCGCCGTCCGCCGTTTTGGAAATCGACCCGCATTAGTGTTCGGTGGGCACACGCTTACCTATAAGCAGCTTGACGCTGAGTGTAATCGGTTGGCGAATGCGCTTGCGCTCTCTGGGTATCGAGAAGGGCACGCGCGTCATGGTGCTGCTGCCCAACACGCCCCAATTTGTCATCGCCTATTACGCCATTCTCAAAGCGGGTGGCGTGGTAGTATCCACCAGCCCCGTGAATGATCGCCATGAACTGCAGCGGCAGGTGATCAACTCACAGGTCGATTGGCTCATCACCCTCACGCTCTTCAGCGAAACCGCCCGTCATGTACTGTCGAATTCCGCCTTGCGGGGTGTCATCTTCACCAACATCAAGGACTATCTCTCACCCTGGAAGCAAATATTGTTCTCGCTGACCCGCGAGACAAAAGAAGGGCATCATCTGATCCGGCGGCTTGCAAAAGAACGAGTTCCTCTGGACGAATCTGACCAGATCACATCCCCCAACCCGCCCACAGGTGGATGTAAATTATGAAGAAGTGGCCGTCATCAAGTACACGGGCGGCACGACGGATAAACCCAAAGGGGTGATGCTCAGTCACCGCGCCCTGCTGGCGAATGCCCTGCAAACCCGCCATTGGATTACAGACCTGAACGAAGGCCGCGAGACGGTCTTGGCTGTTTTGCCGTTCTCTCATTCCTATGGCATGACCGCCGCCATGAATGTGCCGATTGCCCTCGGCGCGCGCATCGTCATCCTGCCCAATTTTGTGACCCTCGATGTGCTCAAACATATCAAGCGTTATAAACCCACCTTGTTTCCCGGCGTCCCCACCATGTATATGGCGATCAACCAATTTAGTGGTGTCCGTAAATTCGGTATCAGAGTGTCAAAGCCTGTATTTCCGGTGCGGCTCCATTGCCAGTAGAGGTGCAGGAAGCCTTCGAGAAACTAACACGCGGGCGTCTGGTTGAAGGATATGGCCTGACTGAAGCCTCGCCTATTACCCATGCCAACCCCCTGCGTGGCTTGCGTAAAGTGGGCAGCATCGGCATCCCCATCCCCAGCACCGATGCCCGTATTCTCGATCTTGTGTACAGGCGAGCCGCTCCCTTCCGGGCAAATCGGTGAACTGGCTGTCAGCGGCCCACAGGTGATGCTCGGTTATTGGGGTAAGGATGAGGAAAACGAGCAGGTGCTCACCGAAGACGGTTGGCTGCTCACGGGGGATATCGCCCGCATGGACGAAGATGGCTATTTCCAGATTATCAGCCGCAAGAAAGATATGATTCTCGCCGGTAAGTACAATGTCTATCCGCGTGATGTCGAGGAAGTCCTGTATGAACATCCCGGTGTCAAGGAAGTCGCCGTCGTCGGGTTGACAATCGCTGGCAGCAATGGTCAGCAGCGTGTGAAAGCCTATGTGGTTCCCCGCCCCGGCACAAACTTGACCGATAAGGAACTGATCGCCCTCTGCAAACGCCGCCTGAAGGAATATGCCGTTCCCTGGGAAGTCGAATTTCGCCAGGAATTACCCAAGAGTTTTGTCGGCAAAGTTCTCCGCCGTTTGTTGGTGGAAGAAACTGGCTCACTTCCGCCGGATGATGGCGCAACCCAACCTGCTGTCGAAAGTCCATTGTTAAGAGATAACCCGCCCGTTTAAGGGATTTTTAAGAAAGCTGGCAACTTTGTTGGTACGAATATATGCTATGCCCAAAATTCACATTGGGGTTATCAACACAACATGCCAGTAAAATTCTCGGCCTTACAAAAATCAGCAAATTTCAAGGCATTTAATGCGGGCGATGTCATTTTTGAGGAAGGTACACCCGGCGATGTGATGTATGTCGTTCAGGAGGGTGAGGTCGATATTGTAGTGGGCGGCCAGATGGTCGAAACAGTGGGCGAGGGCAATATTCTTGGCGAACTCGCCTTGATCGACAACCGCCCGCGCAGCGCCACCGCCCTTGCCAAAACCGATTGTAAACTTGCCCCCGTCGATCAAAAGCAATTTACCTTTATGCTGCGGGAAACGCCCTATTTTGCCATTCGGGTCATGGAAGTGATGTCGGATCGCCTCCGTCACATGGACTCTCTCAGCGGACAATAATCGGTTTCCGCTCTTGCCAGATGATGCGCCTCAGTCAAAAGTCTGAGGTGTTTTCATGCTTATGGCCGATGGACAGGGTGGCTCAATTCGTTATTCTGCCCCTAGACTCAGAATGATTGTTATTTGCGAGAGGTAGTAATGACATCCACATTTGATCTATTTCAGAACTCAACCGATGTAAAAGCGTTTAAATCAGGCGATATAATCTTTAAACGCGGCCAGATTGGCGACTTTATGTACGTTGTCCAGGAAGGCGAAGTCGATATTTTCCTGGGTGACAAAATAATTGAGACAGTCGAGCAGGGTGGCATCCTCGGCGAATTGGCCTTGATCGACAATCGCCCCCGCGCGGCCTCTGCCGTTGCCCGCACCGATTGTAAGGTCGTGCCGATTGACGAGAATCGGTTTGAATATATGGTGGTGCAGACACCCCATTTTGCCATCCATGTTATGGAAGTGATGGCCGAGCGCCTCCGCTATATGGACTCCCTGGCGGTCAAGGAATTCACGCCTTTCGACACGCTCAATGGTTAATACAACCAAGATTCGGTGACGCCATCAATAAAAACGGGGCGACCTATAGACAGGCCGCCCCGTTTGTTTTGGCAATCGGGTGATGCTCGAACTACATGAATGACTGCATCAGTTCATCCAACGTCGCCTGTGAAGGACGCAGTTTGTCCTCGTCCCATGTCCACCAGTGGCGTATCCGACAGGTGCAGCGTCTCCGCCAGGGTTGGGCGGGGTTCTTCGTAGTACAGCAGCCCGGTGATGAACAACTGCTCCATCTGTGCTTTGTCCAGCAGTTGCACAGCACTGGCGCGGTTGCGCGGATCATGGTCTGGACCCACCTTCTTGAGCCGGATGACACGAACCGTCATGCATGGTCACAGTGATCGTTTCGCCCGCTTCATAATCGCCAATCGTGATTTCCTCACGCTGCGGAACATATCCCTTTGGCATGAAGTCGATTTCTTGGAGTTGTATCTCGTGTTCCTTGCCATAGGAATAGCTCTTGTTAGAGCTGGGTGCATTGTTGAAGGTCACGCACGGGCTGATGATGTCCAGCACTGCTGTTCCTTCATGGCTGATAGCCGCCTTCAGCAGGGTTTGCACCTGCTTGGCATCGCCGGAGAAACTGCGTGCCACGAATGTTGCCCCGCCGATGATGGCTTCCAGTGCCAGATCAAGCGCGGGCAGTTCATTTTTGCCATAGTATTTCAAAGTCTGTCCAGCATCCGATGTAGCCGAGAACTGCCCTTTAGTCAGGCCGTACACGCCGTTGTTCTCGATGATGTATACCATCGGCACATTACGCCGCACCAGATGTTTGAACTGACCGAAGCCGATGCTGCCGCTGTCACCATCACCGCTGACCCCGATGGCCGTCAGGCTGCGGTTCGCCAGGGTTGCGCCCGTTGCTACCGAAGGCATACGCCCATGTACCGCATTGAAGGCATGAGACTGCCCCATGAAGTAGGCCGGTGATCTTGCTGGAGCAGCCAATACCGCTCAATTTGATGATATTATACTGTTCCAAACCCAGGTCGAAAGCCATGCTGATGATCTGATTGCTGATCGAGTCATGACCGCAGCCGGGGCACAGCGTACTCTTTTTGCCCTTATACGCTTCCCGTTCAAGTCCTAGTGAATTAGTTTTGGGTGGCATGTTTATTTCACCTCGTGATTAGTAATTGATTTCAACGACCCATTCAGCCGTCATCGGCAGACCATCGCCCAGGGGCAGCGAAACCATGTGGCTGGTAGCTTCCGATGTTTCCATGCGGATGAGTTGTGCCATCTGTCCGTCAAAATTGTTCTCAATGACGTAGACATGCTCGTGCTGTCGGACGAAATCCATAACGCTGTGCGCCAGCGGCAGCGCCCGGACGCGCATGTAATTGGTTTCGATACCCTGTGCCTTCAGGATGTCCCGTGCTTCTACAATCGCTGGATCATTCGAACCATACGACAGAATACCGACTTTCTTGCTGGGGTCAATATCTACGACCGGTTGTGGCAGCGTTTCGCGTGCCCCATCAATCTTGCGGTGCAGGCGCTCCATATTGTGTACCCACATCATCGCTGCGTTCGCTGTAGACTGCCCGCTCATTATGTCCCGTGCCGCGTGTGAAGTATGCCGCGCGCGGATGATTGGTTCCGGGAACGGTGCGATACGGAATTCCGTCGCCATCATAATCCTTGTAACGATACCATTCGCCGTGTTCCGCGATGAATTGCTCAAGTTCTTCCTTGTGCAGCACTTTACCCCGGTTGATGGGTTCGTCTGGGTAAGTGAACGGGTCGCGCATCCAGTTGTTCATGCCGATGTCCAGGTCGCTCATCACGAAAACTGGCGTTTGATACTGTTCGGCATAATCGAATGCCCGCCAGCCGAATTCGAAGCATTCCGCCACGCTGCTGGGCATCAGAACCACCTGCTTGGTATCACCATGACTCAGAGTGTGGATGAACAACAAGTCGCCCTGGCTGGTGCGGGTCGGCAGGCCGGTGCTGGGGCCGATCCGCGTCACGTCCCATATCACACATGGGATTTCAGCGAAGTAGGCCATATCCCGCGAACTCGGCCATCAGGCTGATGCCGGGGCCGCTGGTCGCCGTCATCGAGCGTGCGCCAGCCCAACCCGCGCCAACAATCGTGCCAATCGCCGCGATTTCATCTTCTGCCTGCACAATAGCGATGGTGTGTTTGCCGTTTTCCGGGTCTTTACGGATGTCCTGGTGATCGAACATCGCATCAATCAGGCTGGTCGACGGCGTAATCGGATACCATGCTACCACCTGTGCGCCGCCGAACAGCCCGCCCAGGCCGCCCGCTTCATTCCCGGTAATCATAATTTTGCCCTGGTTGCCACCGGGGATCGGCTCAAATCGGTATGGGTCTTGCTTGACGATATTTTCCGCCGTCCATTCGTAGGCCTTTTGCACCATGTCCATGTTCAACTTGGCAGGCTTTTCCTTACCACCAAAGTTGGCGCAGCAGCGCTTGCCACACAATTTCGATTGGGATGCTGAACAGTTGCGCCACCGCGCCGACGTACACCATATTGGCGACTCGTTCGCGGAAATCGGACGCGATACCCGCTTCTTTCACCATCGGGTCAACCGGAATTTCATAATAGATGATGTCCTCGCGGCTCTTTGTCCAGTGCCATTCTTGCGGCAGGATGCACACCCCGCCTGCGGGCAGGCTTTGGATGTCCTCCGCCGCCGTATCAGTGTTCATCACCACCGCGATTTCCGGTGACTGTGGCCGGGAGATATACCCGTCCTTGCTGGCGCGGATGGTATACCAGGTTGGCAAGCCTTTGATATTCGATGGAAACAGGTTCTTGCCATTGACCGGGATTCCCATCTTAAATAATGACAGCACCAACACGTTGTTCGATGTTTGGCTGCCCGTACCATTCTTTGTGGCTGCGGTCAGAGCAAAATCGTTGACAATCGGTTTGCCGCTGGTCGCGCGTTGTGCGCTGGTTCCTGCCTGTGCATCTAAAACCATATAATTGATCCTTTACGCAGTTGGCTGCGTCTGCTCCTTCAGCTATTCGGTGACTTCGTTTTCGAGATGGTCGTTCTGTATGTTCCATGTTCTGCATACGGGGTTGGTGGTGCAGCAGTCGGGTATGTTCAATGAATGCCTTCTGCGCCGCGTCGAAGTCACCGGCACAAATCGCGTCGAGAATGCGTTCATGATAATCCCAGACCTGCCTGATGGTAGCGGTAATCGGCATAGCGGTTCAGTTCCACCGCTTCATATGCGTCCCAATAGGCTTCGAGCAGGCCGAGGACAAAAGGATTTTCTAGATGTTTGAAAATGGTGAGGTGAAAAGCTTCGATGTTCTTCCAGGGGAATTCGGACTCGCGTCGCATTCAGTTTGGCCTGTGCCGCCTCGATATAACCCCGCAGTTCTTGCTTGTCTTCATCCGTCAGCAATGCGCAGGCTTCATGCCAGAAGGCCACTTCAATATGTGTTCGTACCGCGCTGAACATTTCGAAGTATCGTAAGTCTGTCGCCAGCGCGAAAAATAGACTTAACCGGACTGCCGGGGTGAAGCTGTATTCTTTTAACCGCGTTCCCGTTTTGGAACGCACTTCGACCAGTCCCAATG
Source organism: uncultured Chloroflexia bacterium (assembly GCA_963752305.1). Lineage (GTDB taxonomy): Bacteria > Chloroflexota > Anaerolineae > Aggregatilineales > Phototrophicaceae > CFX2. The sequence goes on along the minus strand of CAVVXQ010000009.1, from coordinate 1,952,088 downwards.
CCCGCGCCACCTCAAGCTGTTCCCGTACCTTACTCACGCTGATTCCCAGATTATCCGGGTCTTGCAGTTCGCTGATAGTGGGCAGTCGGTCACCCGGTTGGAATCCCTGTTGCACGATGTAATTGAGGAAATCGGAGTCGAGGTGAATGTCGGCCAAAAGTTGCCACCTGGGGCTAATAAATACTTTTTGAGGGTTTAACCCCCGTATCCAACTCTATTCATCAGATGAATCAGTATGGATACAATAAGTATAGCAGGGGTTAGTGAGTTGTGTCTATAGAACCTGTTCCTCAATACTTATCACTTTTCACAAATGTCGAGGCTTTGTTCAATCTGCTCGACAATTTGTTCGAAATCGTCTGGCTTGTGTCTGGAAGTCTATGCCCATCAATTTTGACGCGCAGCACCGGGCAAACCGTCCACCCATCAATCCATCGGTCATATAAACGGTTCAGCCGTTCCAGATAATCTGCCGACATATTTTGCTCGAATTCGCGCCCGCGCAGATTGATGTGGCTGACCAGTGTTTCGACACTGCCTTGCAAGATAAACGATCAGATCAGGTGGGGGCAGAAACGCGCTGATCGCCTGATATAAGCCTGCGATAAGCATCATAATCCCGTTCGGACATATTGCCTTGTTCGTACAGATTGCAGCGCGAAGATTTCCGCATCTTCGTATACCGTCCGGTCTTGCATCACGCTGCCCGGATGTTGCAGCAGTTGGTGATGATGTTCCAGCCGTTTGCCCAGGAAGAACACCTGCGAATGAAAGCTCCATCGCTGCATATCGCTGATAAAAATCCGCCAGATACGGATTTTCCGCGTTTGCCTCATAAAATGGTTCCCAGCCCAATGCCTCGCTCAACATACCCGTCAGCGTGCTTTTCCCCGCGCCGATATTCCCCGCCACCGCCACGAAATACTTGTCATTCTGCACGATCATCTTTTCTTTGTGCCTTTTTTCTCTTAGCGACTTTGCGTTAAATCGTTATCTTTTACTGGCAACCCCATCCCCGTGTTATACTCTTTAGCACATACTTTCTCAATCCCCAACAGAAGGGCAGTTACCATGTCCGAACCGCAAAACCACCATCTGGATACCCTTGCCATCCATGCCGGTCAGGAACCCGACCCGGCTACCGGCGCGATTATGACACCCATCTACCAGACCTCCACCTTTGTCCAATCCGCCCCTGGCGTAAACAAGGGTTATGACTACAGCCGCAGTGGCAATCCCACCCGTGCCGCTCTGGAATCGCTCATCGCCGCCATCGAGTCCGGACGCTATGGCCTTGCCTTTTCCAGCGGTCTTGCCGCGATGGACTGTGTGCTGCGTCGTCTCAACCCCGGCGATCATGTCATCGTCGGTAATGATGTCTACGGCGGCACCTATCGCCTGTTCGAGCGCGTGTTTGCCCGTTTTGGATTGCAATTTTCATGGGTCGATATGAGCGACCTGAACGCCGTTCGCGCCGCTTTTACGCCACAGACCAAACTCCTCTGGCTCGAAACCCCCACCAATCCCTTGCTTACCCTGTTCGACATGCGCGCGTTGGCCGATGCCGCCCCCAACGAAGTCTTGGTCGCCGTAGATAACACTTTCGCCAGCCCTGCCTTGCAGCAGCCCCTCACCTTCGGCGCGGATATTGTTATGCACAGCAGTACCAAATACCTCGGCGGTCACAGTGATGTCGTCGGCGGTCTGCTGGCAATGAACGACGAAGTCCCTCTACAACGACCTCAAATTTCTGCAAAACGCGGTTGGCTCAGTCCCCGGCCCGATGGATTGTTTTCTCGTCATGCGCGGCGTCAAAACCCTCGGTATTCGCATGGAACGCCATTGCGCCAACGCCTTGCAAATCGCCCGTTTTCTGGAAGATCATCACGCTGTTAAGCAGGTGCTTTATCCCGGTTTGGAGAGTCATCCCCAGCACGAACTCGCCAAACAGCAGATGAATGGTTTCGGTGGTATGGTCAGCATCATCTTGGAGAGCGACGAAGCCGCCCGCCGGATGGTCAGTCGCACCAAACTATTCTCGCTTGCTGAGAGTCTTGGCGGTGTCGAAAGCCTCATCGAGCATCCCTATAGCATGACTCACGCCAGCACCGCCGCCAGTCCCATTGCGGTTGACCCCGCCCTCGTGCGCCTCAGCGTCGGCATCGAAAACATCGACGATCTCATCGACGATCTCCGCCGCGCCCTTGGCTAACACAAGAAGATTGTGTTTGGAAAGGGACGACACATCTGTCGTTCCCATAGGTATCAAGATAAGGTTGACTGACGTCTATGGCTCGAAAACTCATCCGTATTGGCCTCCCTCGCTGGCGGGGGAGGTGGTGAGCGTAGCGAACCAGAGGGGGTCAACGCATCACAGAAATGAGCTTTACTTGATCTGCATGGACGACACACCTGCCGTCCCCTCCCTACTCACCGTTCTCCCTACGCTTTCCCCGCGTATCGACCTCTACCAATCTGCCGTTTACAGGACTGTCGTAATATGATTATAGACAGGTTCAATCGGTTATGGTCTGTTTGCTCGATTTTTAAAGGAAGTATCCGATGAAACGAATTTGCTTTTACGCAGTATTGGTGGTTCTGGCCGTTGGGGTTGTACTCCCAGTTAATGCGCAGTCCACCAACCTGCTCCAAAATCCCGGTTTTGATAGCGAAACCTATACCCTCATCGCCACCGATCCCCTCGATCCCTACACCACTTACAACGCGCCGATGGGCTGGTGGGGCGGTTTCATTCCGCCGCAAACCTGGGGTGAAACCTGGCGCAATGCCTTCCCAGCGGGGTATCCCCACAGCGCTGGTCTGAAGCGTTCTGGCACTTTCTCCTTCAACATGGCACGCGGCGGCGCAACCTTCACCGCCTGGATTTATCAGCAGGTGAGCGTCCAGCCGGATACCGACCTTCAGGGCGGGGCATGGGCATTTCTGGAAAATCCTGTGGATAGTCTGGTGCGTGCGGGCATCGACCCGAACGGCGGCACGGACGTGAACAGCCCCAGCATCGTCTGGTCAAGTTTTTCGAATTTGCTCTATCAGTGGAATTATGTCAGTGTCAATGCCCACGCCCAGGGTGGCACAGTCACCTTGTTCCTCATGGCGACCCAGAACGCGCCCGGTAATCCCAATGGCGTCTATTGGGACGAGGCTTTTCTCAATGGAACGCCCGGTTCGGGCGTGATTCAGTCGGGTGCGCCTGCTGCCGCGATACCTCCCGGATCGCAGGTTGTGACATCGACTGTCCGCCTGAACGTTCGCAGTGGGGCGGGCACGAATTATGATCGTATCGGGCGCATGAACCCTGGGGATGCTTACCTCTATATCGGTGAAATCGGCGATTGGTTGCAGATCGACTACAATGGTCAGACGGGCTTTGTCTCGGCTCAATATGCCGCCGTGTCCACTGGCTCACCATCTGCTTCCGGCGCGGTGGGTGGTGCAGCCGTTGCCCCGGCGGATGCGCTGGACTTCACCGTGAGTTACGCCTTGCGGATGCGTGCCGCCCCGAACACCACTTCGGCTACACTGGCGACCATTCCGTTCACCACTGTCGTCAAAGCCGTAGGTCGCACAGCCGATGGGCATTGGTTGCAGGTAATTTATGAGGGGCAAACAGGCTGGGTTGCCACCCGCTATGGTCGCCTCAGCGACGACGTTGCCCGCTTGCCCATCACGGGTTGACATCTGTTATTGCGGAGGGACAGGGTTTGCCCTGTCCTTTCACTCTATCGGCGCACGGCGGCTCATAATCGCCCGCTCCACACATTCCAGAAATTGTTCTGGATCAATGGGCTTCTGGCACAGGTCATGAGCGCCCAGATCATGTGCTGCCGTTTCATCGTCCTCGGCATCCATCAAAAACATAACAGGCGGTAGGTCGGGTTTGCCAATGCGGATTTCCGCCCGCGTCAGAAATGCTTTCCCATCCACCTCTGGATTCACAAAATCACCGATCATCAAATCGGGAATCTCGATCTCATCCAGTATTTTGATCGCATCCTCAACCGTGTTTGCTGCATGAACTTCATAACCTTGATCGCTCAATGTCTCGCAGACAGTTGCGCTGGTATCAGCATCATCGCTCACGATCAGGACAACCGAATCAGGCATCTTGTTCTTTTCAGAACCCAGTAATCTTTTGAACATATTTAGACCTTGTAGAACCCATCAATAGGTGTCCTCAATATGCCCTAGTTGTGTAGCTTTGTCGTTAGAAATTTCTCAACGAGGACTTCGTAAATATTTAGATGCTGGCGCTATGAACGCCGCAGGGCACTTTTCCACAATTGATCCATCTCATTTTTATTCAGCTTCAGCCATTCACCCGGCTGCAACCCCGCCAGCGTGATCGGCCCAATCGCCCACCGCACCAGCCGCAGCGTGGGATGCCCCACCGCCGCCGTCATCCGCCTCACTTGTCGGTTTTTCCCCTCGGTGATCGTCAGCCGTATCCAGCAATCCATCACATTTTTTCGATACCGAATCGGCACAGGCCGCTCTGGTAGTTCGGGTGCATTCTCCAATAGTTCAACCTCCGCCGGACGAGTCTTGCCATCCTTCAACACCACGCCTTCGCGTAGTCTTCGGAGTGCGTCGTCGTCGGGAATGCGTTCCACCTGTACCAGATACGTTCGTGGATGTTCAAACTTCGGGTCGGTCAGCCGCGTTTTTAACCGCGCCGCATCCGTTAGCAGCAGTAACCCTTCGCTGTCCATATCCAGTCGCCCCGCCGCGTACACGTTTGGCATACGGATGTAATCCGCCAGGGTAGGCCGCCCCTGTGGATCGGTGAACTGTGTCAGCACCCCATACGGTTTCCAGAATCGAATAATCTGCGCTTCACTCATAGCTCGTTGATCTATAATTCCCTGATTTGTATTCCACAAATGGCTGGTTTACGGATGATCGTAGAGGCGCACCGATGTGTACGCCCCTAACATATTGACTCTGTGTCTCTGAGCCTCTGGAACTCTGGTTTATCTTTTGATCTTTTCTATCGACTCGCCAGAAAATCCAGCAAATCAATCTTGGTGATGATACCCACCACCCGCTTGTCCTCGCTGTTCGGGACACGCTCCGTCACCAGCGCAATCGGGTGCGTACTGAACACACTCATCACCGCCTCAACCGATGTTTCCGGGCTGAGGGTATATACGCTGTTGTCGATCACATCTGCGTCCTCAATCGCCACTTTCGACGCATTCCCATCGGCGCTCCGCAGCAGGTAATCCAGCAGGCTCACTTCTGTCACCAAACCCAGAAGTTGGTCGCGTTCGCCCACAACAGGTAGTTGAGACACATCGTTGGCCTTCATCTGGGCGATGACTGCGCCTACAGGTTCACTGCATCGTGCTTCTACCAGTTCCAATCGAGCTTTACGCTCCAACACGGCGGAAACCGGCGTATCAACCCATTCGCTTTCCAGAAAACGGTTTTCCCGCATCCATGCGTCGTCAAATACCTTGCTCAAGTAGCGCGAACCGCTGTCCGGCAGCAGCACCACCACCATTTTGTCCGGCCCCAAATCGCGCTCGGATGCATATCGCAGCGCCCCGGCCACCGCCGACCCGCTTGACCCGCCTGCGAAAATACCTTCTTCCCGCACCAGCCGCCGTGTCATCAGCAGCGACTCTTTGTCGTTCACTTTCACCATATCGTCAATCACGCTGAAGTCGTACACCGAGGGGATGAAATCCTCACCGATTCCTTCGGTCTTGTAACTGTGCGCTTCGACCAGCTTCCCGGTGTAAAAATAGTCGTATAGGACGGATCCAATGGGATCAACACCCACAATTTGCACTTTTGGATTCATTTCCTTCAGAAACTTGCCGACACCTGTGATCGTGCCGCCAGTTCCCATTCCCACCACGAACACATCCACTTTGCCTGCCGTGTCTCGCCAGATTTCCGGCCCGGTGCTCTCGTAGTGGGACTGTGCATTGACCGGGTTATGGTACTGGTTCGCCAGAATGCTGTTCGGTGTATCGGCCACGATCTGTTTGGCGACACTGTAATAACTGCGCGGGTCTTCCGGCTCGACATTGGTCGGCGTGACCACGACTCGCGCCCCGTATGCCCGCAGCACCCGGATTTTCTCGTCGGACATCTTATCCGGCATCACGAAGACCGTTTTGTATCCCTTCATCGCCGCCGCGATTGCCAGCCCCACGCCCGTATTGCCAGAAGTGGACTCAACAACCGTTCCGCCCGGTTTGAGTCGTCCTGCCCGTTCCGCATCCTCAATGATGGTGATGCCAATCCGGTCTTTGACCGAACTGCCGGGGTTAAAATATTCCACTTTGGCGATCATCTGGGCGCGCACCCCACGCGATACCCGGTGTAATCGTACCAGCGGCGTATTCCCCATTGTCCCTAGAATATTGTCGTGAATACGCGGCTCGGTAGGTGTGTCCATTGCCGAATTCTTCATTCGCTCGTTGGCGACCATGTTTTTTACTTTCTCCTCGTTCATTCTCTTTCCAGTGTAAAGCGAACTCCCCCAATACCACAAGCCAGATTTCCATTGGAAAGTCCCAGGAACATAATTCCTTTGTAGGGACAAGGCTTGCCTTGTCCGTTTTGCCCCTGGACATATGATCCCAATTGCCACAACTTCCCTTTTCGAGCATAATACCGCCTCATGAGCACACAAAAACCACAGGTCACAATCTACACCGATGGCGGCGCGAAACCCAACCCGAATGGGGCGGGTGGATGGGCGGTGCTGCTCATCTATGGCGATCATCAGAAGGAACTGAGTGGCGGTTCGCCCTCCACCACCAACAATCGTATGGAACTCACTGCCGCGTGCGAGGCGCTCGAAGCCCTCAAACAGCCCTGCGACGTCGAATTTCACACCGACAGCCAGTACCTCAAGAATGGTATTACCCAGTGGATGTCCAATTGGGTCAAAAATGGCTGGCGCACGGCCAATAAGAAACCTGTACTCAATCAGGATTTGTGGGAGCGCCTGCATGCCGCTACCCAACGCCATACCATTCAATGGAAATGGGTGAAAGGTCATGCCACTAATCGTTATAATAACCGTGTTGACGAGTTGGCAACCGCCGCCCGCGAGTCACTGAAAGACCGAATCTGAATGCAATCCTTCGGACGACTCTCTTGGCCTCCATCGAATTCGGGGGAGCTGGTGAGCGAAGCGAACCGGAGGGGTCAGGGAAAAATTATCTATATGATGTGACGGGGAGGGGTTCGTCCCCAACCCCGTTATCTATCCGGTTTTAGAAAGCAGCCAGAATCATGCCCACCACATCCAACCGTGTATCCACCTTTGGTACGACCATCTTCACCGAAATCAACAACCTCGCCGCACAGCATGGCGCGATCAATCTGGGGCAGGGCAAGCCAGACTTCGATGGCCCACTGGACATCATCGAAGCCGCTGTAACCGCGCTGCACACCCAGCACAATCAGTACGCTCCCGGCATGGGGACGCCAGCCTTGCATCAGGCTGTCGCCAATCATGCCGCCAAATTCTACAATTTGGATATTGACCCCGGCGCAGGTGTGGTTGTCACCTCCGGCGCGACAGAAGCCGTATTCGATTGTGTCCTCGGCTTGGTTGATCCTGGTGATGAAGTCATTGTCATCGAACCCTATTTTGATAGTTACGTCCCCAATATCATCATGGCGAATGCCGTTCCGGTTTATGTGCCCCTTCACCCGCCGGACTGGACGCTTGACCCCGACGAACTCCGTGCTGCCTTCAACAAGAAAACCCGTGCCATTCTGTTTAACACGCCCCAGAATCCCACCGGGCGCGTGTTCACAGTTGAAGAAATGACCCTGATTGCCGAACTCTGTCAGGAATACGATGTCACCGTCATTTCTGATGATGTCTACGAACACCTGACCTTCGACCCCGCCCGACACGTCCCCATAGCCACGCTTCCCGGTATGTTCGAGCGTACCGTTACCGTCAGCAGCCTCGGCAAATCCTATAGCGTCACGGGCTGGAAGTTGGGTTGGGTCTATGGTCATCCCGATCTCATGTCTGGTGTCATTCGTGCCCACCAGTTTGTCACCTTCGCCAGCCACCACCCCTCGCAGGAAGCCGCCACCTACGCGCTGTCGTTGCCGGGAACATACTATGAAGACCTGCAATCCATGTACATCACCAAGCGCGACCTCATGATGCAGGGTTTGAGCGGGGCAGGCTTAAAAGCCCGTGAGCCGGAAGGTACATATTTTGTGATGGCGGACTTCTCCGATGTGTTTGACGGCGACGACGTGGAATTCGCCCGTTATCTCACCTCGGAGGTTGGTGTGGCTTGTATCCCACCCTCGTTTTTCTACTGTGCCGAACATGCCCATATAGGGCGCAAACAGGCGCGTTTTGCTTTCTGCAAGAGCGATGACACCCTGCGGCAGGCGGGCGAAAAACTTGCACAATTAATTCGCTAACAGGCACACCAATGTTAGGAATAGGTTAGGGGAATTGTTTAAATTCCTTCATATATTGACGCGCGCCAACAGGGATTTATTTGGGCAGAAAAGCCCTGTTTTTGGGGGTGCAAATTACTTGACAAAGTGCGATCATTTGTTCTATAATTATCTCGAACAAGCAAGCAGTTTTAGAGGGTAAATCAGTGTCCTCAACCCCCCATTTTCCATCAGTTGTACACGCCACTTTGGGGTTGATTTACTCGATTGTCACAAGTGGCGGGGCGCTCCCGTCTTCCCGCCGCAACGACACAATTTGCACACGCGGCAGCAGTCTCCCATCTTCCCGCCGCACGCTTCGCATTTCGGTGACAATACCCTGGTTTCCTGCCGTGCACATTGCTCACTTCGGCGGCCCATCGCGCTTTCTCGCCGTTCACCGGGGCGGCAATTTTGTCAATCTTCTCGATAAACTGCCATTTTTGCCAATCCCATATCCCTCGTATCTGTGATTTTTAGAGGAGAGCGAACTTGAACATGGACGAACAGATTATGACCCTGAATCCTGCTGGCAAGGCTGGAGTCACCATCAGTCGGGATAAATATGATCTCGTCCGCGCCGTCATTCTGGATACCATCCACGATTACGGTGAACTCACCTTTCTGGAACTTTTTAGTCTGGTCATCCAGAAGTTGACCGGCAATTTCGATGGTTCAATTGGCTGGTACGTGACCACCGTCAAACTTGACCTTGAAGCGCGTGGCCTCATCGAGCGCAACACCGCCACTTTGCCCCAACGCCTCCGCTTGGCGAGCTAACCCTGAATAACAAAATGCCCGGTTGTTACACCGGGCATAACCCACTTCCCTTGTAGGGACAAGGCTTGCCTTGTCCGAGTGAACTATCCCTTCAAAAACGCCCGCAGTACCGTGTTCAAAATCCCACCATTCCGATAGTAATCCATCTCAATTGCCGAATTGACCCGTACAACGGCTTTAAAGCTCACAACCGTACCATCCTCGCGGGTGGCCTTCACCGTTACCTCCTGCTGAGGCATCAGGTTGTCGTCCAGCCCAACAATGTCGTAGCTTTCTTTCCCGGTCAATCCCAGTGTTTCCCACCCATCGCCGTCTGCGAATTGTAAGGGCAGTACACCCATCATCACCAGATTGCTCCGGTGGATGCGCTCGAAACTCTTGGCGATAACTGCCTTCACCCCCAGTAGGATCGTGCCCTTCGCTGCCCAGTCACGGCTTGAACCCATTCCATAATCCGCGCCCGCCAGGATAACCAGAGGTGTGCCGTCTTCGATGTATTCCATCGCCGCGTCGTAGATACTGACGACTTCCTTGTCCCCGTAATGGATGGTGACGCCGCCTTCTGTCCCCGGCGCGAGTTGATTCCGCAGTCGGATGTTAGCGAACGTCCCGCGCATCATCACCTCATGATTACCGCGTCGTGTGCCGTAGGTGTTGAAATCTCTCCGCTCAACCCCGTGTTCGACCAGATACCGTCCGGCTGGACTGTCGGTTGCGATGCTTCCGGCAGGTGAGATGTGATCGGTAGTCACCGAGTCACCCAGCAAGGCCAGGACTCGCGCTCCCTCGATGCTCTGAATCGGTTCGGGTTCCGGTGATAGACCGATGAAAAACGGTGGCTCTTGCACGTAGGTGCTTTCCGTACTCCATTCGTATACGTCACCGCCCGTTGTTGGGATGGCGTTCCAGGTTTCATTACCCGTGTACACATTCCCATACTGTGCTTTGAACATTTCCGGTGTGATTGATTTCTGAACTGCATCCCGAACCTCTTCTTGTGTCGGCCAGATGTCCTTGAGATACACCGGATCACCATCCCGGTCATGGCCGAGCGGTTCATTTATCAGGTCAATGTCCACCGTCCCGGCCAGTGCATACGCCACCACTAGAGGCGGGGAAGCCAGATAGTTGGCTTTCACGAATGGGTTAATGCGTCCTTCAAAATTCCGGTTTCCGCTCAACACCGCCGTCGCCACCAGATTCGCATCCTTGACCGCCCCGGCGATGTGTTCCGGCAGTGGGCCGCTGTTGCCGATGCAGGTGGTGCATCCATAGCCAACCGTGTAGAAACCCAGTGCTTGCAAATAGGGTGTCAGTTCCGCTTTGTCCAGATACTCAGTCACCACCCGTGATCCCGGTGCGAGGCTGGTTTTGACATAAGGTTTAACATCCAGGCCGAGTTCGACAGCCTTTTTCGCCAGCAGTCCTGCGCCGATCATCACCGACGGGTTGCTGGTGTTTGTGCAGCTTGTGATCGCTGCGATCACCACCACGCCATGACCGATTTCCAGCGTTGCCCCGTCGCTCCCGATGACCGCTGTGCTTTCCGCCGCTTCCTCGCCCAGCGCGAACCCGCGTTTATCAATCGGCGCGCGCAGGGCTTCCTCGAACGTATTTTTCATATCGCTCAGAAGGATACGGTCTTGAGGGCGTTTGGGTCCTGCCATGCTCGATTCAACCGTACTCAGGTCAAGTTCTACCACATCAGTGAATTCTGGATCAGGAGTCTCATCGGTACGGAATATCCCCTGTTCCTTTGTGTAGCTGTCAACCAGTTGGAGTAGGTCGGCATCCCGTCCGGTGCGTTCCATGTAGCGTAATGTTTCTGCATCTACCGGGAAGAATCCCATCGTCGCGCCATATTCAGGAGCCATGTTGGCGATAGTCGCCCGGTCAGGCAGCGCCAGTTTGCTTAAGCCCGTCCCATAAAACTCGACGAACTTGTCTACCACGCCTTTCTTGCGTAGCATTTGTGTGACGACCAGCACTAGGTCGGTGGCCGTTGTCCCCTCGCGTAATGCTCCGGTCAGCTTGAAGCCGATCACATCCGGCATCAGCATGTAAATCGGTTGGCCGAGCATAGCTGCCTCGGCTTCGATACCACCGACGCCCCAACCTAGCACACCCAGACCGTTAATCATGGTTGTGTGGCTGTCCGTTCCCACCAGCGAGTCCGGTAGGGCGACCAGCTTACCGTCTGCACCAGGATACGTCTGCACGACCTTCGCCAGATATTCCAGGTTTACTTGGTGAACGATGCCCGTTGCCGGGGGGACAACATGAAAATTGTCAAACGCTTTTCGTCCCCAATGAAGGAATTCGTACCGTTCTTTGTTGCGCTCGAACTCGAAATCCGCGTTCGCTTGAATTGCCCCTATCGAGCCAAATCGGTCAACCTGAACTGAATGGTCAATAACCAGGTCAACTGGCACAACTGGGTTAATTTTCTTTGGATCGTCGCCCATGCGCACCATCGCGCTTCGCAGCGCTGCCAGATCAACCACACATGGAACGCCGGTGAAGTCCTGCAGGATGACACGAGCAGGCTTGAATGGAATTTCAGTAGCGCCGTTGCCCTTCGCGCTCCAGTTGGCGATATTTTGAACCGCCTCCTCATTCACCTGAAAATTGTCCAGGTTTCGCAGTGCATTTTCGAGCAAAATCTTGATGCTGAAGGGAAGTCGGTCAATATGGCCGATGCCTTGCTTGGCGAGGGCGCTTAAGCGGTAAATAACCGCTTCGCCTCCGCCCGTTTTTAAGGTTCCGCGCGCGCCGAAGCTGTCCAATGTGTTGTTCATAACATTCCTCTTGCTTTCTCCGGGCTATCCAAAAACGCCAACCAGATACACTGTGTATCTGGGGTAATCACAGGCCACAAACGTAGTATACTTGCGTTGAGTGAAGCTGGTCTAAAATCGTAGACGCGATGATTATCTCCAATTCTACCTGAAAGCCTTGCGCTTGTCAGGCATGGATATATCCTATCATGCAAGTATTTCACGTTGACAAATACCCGCGCTGATGAAATATTGAACTGGTGTCTGGTTCTTGTAGGGATAAGGCTTGTTTTATCCGCCGATATTTTGGGGTAGCTGTGAGGAGGAAATTGGCTGATGTCCAATCGAAATTCGTCGCTGTATAACCGTTTGCGCCGTCTCCAGGAGCAGGGCGATTCGGATATTCCGGCCATGCTGTCACAGAAGTCGATGAGTTCCTTCACACTTCACCAGGAACCAGTGCCAGAGGTATCAGAAACCTTCGTCAATGTGGTGATCTACCCCCAAGACCCTTTTGTAAGTGAGCCGGAAGTCCGGGCGATGAGCGTGGGCGACATTGGTCATGATCTGGTCAATACCCGTGTCCAGATGCAGGATAGCGCCACCAAACCAGCGCAGCCCGACGATCAGGGGAACTACATGTACTCCCCCGGTGCCCCCGAATTTGACCAGGTTAACAGTTTTTACTATGTCACCTTCACGTTGCGCATGTACGAGCGGTATGCCCACCGCGCTTTGCCCTGGTCATTTCCGGTTCCGCGTATTGCCGTCGATCCACATGTCGCTGAAGGAGCGAACGCCTTCTATAGTGAGTTAGATCGTCTCCTGGGGTTCAGCAGTTTTGAGGTTTCTGGCGAAAGAATTTACGCGGCTCAAAGTGCCGATGTCGTCAGCCACGAAACCGGCCATGCCATTCTCGACGGTCTGCGTGATCTTTTTAACGAGTCCTTTGGCCTGGGGGCAACTGCTTTTCACGAGAGTTTTGGCGATATGAGTGCGGTCTTGGTGGCTTTGCACGATGATTTACTTGTCAAGCGCCTGCTGGACTGGACAGGTGGCGATTTGCGCCTGGATAGCTTCATCACGGCGGTGGGCGAACATCTCACCAATAATTTACAGACCTATAGTGACCAGATTCATGGTCGTACCGTCTATCTGCGAAATGCCCTCAATGATTTGGTGATGAAGCCCTTTGACGACCTTCCTTACCAGCCCGCCAACCCTGAAACCGAGTTGGGGCGCGAAATGCACAACTATTCCCGTCTGTTTACCGGAGCGTTTTACGACATTCTGGTGGGCATCTACGAAAAGTTGCGCACCATTCCGGCGGATCGTATCGCCATCCACCGCACCCGTGATATCGTTGGCGCGATGCTGATCTGTGCCATTGAACTTGGCCCGGTTGGCGAACTGGATTTCACCGACATGGCGCGGGCATTTCTGGCTGCCGAGAATTTGCTTTACGAAGGCGAATACGCGGATGTGTTGGAAGGCATATTTGATAAGCGCGGTCTGTTATCCCGTGACGATGCCGATGATTTCATTGAAGAATTGGCGAACTTACCCGACATTCGGCTGCCAGAGTCACTGGACACGGCCTTGTCCGCCTCGCTGTTCCTGGAACAGAAAATCGCCCCGGCGTTGAAGTTATCTCCCGCCCAGGAATTCATTCCCATGAGCGCGTATCGCAATGCTGAGGGATATGCCTATCTGACCTACTTCTCACACCGCCGTACCACACTATCGGGGGAACAATTTAAACAGTTCAATGGCTCTCATATCGACATTTTCGGTGGTCTGACTCTGGCCTTTGATCCCAACAATCGTCTTCGCAGCCTGCTTCTTCGCCCGGTTACGGATGAAGATGTGCGTCAGATCAACATCCTGACCACCGATCTAATTCAGGATGGGTTGATTGTCGCCGGGACGCAAATCAGCGCGGCTGCCTTCAATCGCCCTCTGCATTTGCAACCCGGTAATCCAAAAGGACTCTGGCTGCTTTATCCCCCGTTATTGGACGAGCCAGTCAAACCCGTATCAACCGAACCCAAGCTCATCAAGTTTCCGGTTATCTTTGACCGGATGCATCAGCCCATGCCCGACCTCCATACCTATCTAACGGCTTGGCAGAGCAAAATGCGACGAATGTAATGATCTTGCTGAGAATTCATTGAGAATCCTTTGCACTTTCCAGGTGGTACTGTAGACTATGCGCTCATAGTTGCATCTTCTTAGGGAGGGGTATTGTCTTATGAGTCGTAACCGGACATTGGAACGCCGAAAAGAGCGTGAACAACAGCGCAAGCGTCAACGTCAGACCGTGATGCTCATCGGCATTGTTGCGATAGCCGCGATTTTGGTAATTATCTTTGTGCTGATTAGTCAGCCCGCCGAAGCGCCCGTATCCAGCGCATCTCTCACCCGTTACGAGGGGATTCCGCAGACCACCACCGACGAAGGCTTCCCACAATTGGGTAGTGCTGACGCACCCGTCAAAGTGGTCGAATACTCAAGTTTTGACTGTCCTCACTGCTTCGAGTTCCATGAGTTGGTGATGACCACGCTCATTAATCGAATTCGTGCTGGTGAAGTCCAGTTTACCTATGTGCCATTGTATGGTACGGGCGGGATTGCCAATGGTGAAGGCGCTGCCCGTGCCGCCATCTGCGTCGGAGAGCAGGGCAAGTTCTGGCCGTTCCACGACGCGCTTTTTGATTGGCAGGGCGCCTATGCCAATACTGCTTTTTCTGAAAACCGCCTGAAGACTGGTCTCGATAACCTGGACATCAATCGAGTCCAGTGGGATCAGTGTATGGCAAGTACCTTACCGGGGAACGTGTTGGACTCTGCTCAACGGGCGGGTCAATTACAGAATATTCCTGGAACACCTTCACTGGTCATTAACGGGACAATGGCACAGAGTATTGATCTGACCTCGGTCAATACGGCCATTGATGAGGCACTGGCTGCTTCCGGTCAATCGCCTGCGCCGCTTTCTGAAGCGACTGTTGAAACCACTGCCGAAGCAACGGTTCAGCCCACCGCTGAAATGACTGCCGAAGCTACCGCGATGGAAACGCTGGAAGCAACTGCCGAAACCACTGCCGCCCCGTAACCTCCGCAGACGATAGAATCAACAGGGGACAACTCAATCAGTTGTCCCCTGTTTTATGTTAAATTTCACGGGTCGAAATGACGCCTGAATCCTCAACTTACTTCGGACGTGTCAGCATCGGGCCAAGTGGCCTACCGCCCATCAGATGCATGTGCAGATGATACACTTCCTGCCCACCATCATCCCGGCAGTTCACAATCAGTCGGTAGCCGCTTTCCGCAATACCTTGTTCCTCGGCGATCTGCTTTGCCACCACGAACATGTGTCCCAGCAGTGGTTCATGTTCTGGCGTGACATCATTCACCGTTGGGATTTCCTCATTTGGCACTATCAGAATATGCACAGGCGCGGCTGGATTGATGTCTTTAAATGCCGTCACTTGCTCATCTTTGTAAACAGTGTCCGACGGAATTTCCCCGGCGATAATTTTTGAAAAAATCGTGCTCATCGCTTTAATCCTGATTCTATGAACGAAGTGATTTGTTTGAGATTTGTTTCCACTACATTCCCATTCCGCCGTCCACCACCAGCACATGTCCGGTGATGTACGATGCATCTTCAGAAGCCAGGAATGCGGTTGCATTCGCCACATCCTGAATTTCGCCCCACCGCCCCAATGGAATCAGGCTGTCCAGCCGGTTCGTGATGTCTTCCGGCAGGTCTTTGGTCAGGTCGGTCAGCACGAATCCCGGTGCTACCGCGTTGACCGTGATTCCCCGTGATGCGACTTCCTGTGCCAGTGCTTTAGTCAGCCCGATGATTCCCGCTTTGCTGGCGCTGTAGTTCGTTTGCCCTGCATTTCCGTGTACACCGCTGATGCTGGTGATGTTGACGACACGCCCGTAGCGTTTTCGCATCATCCCTCTCACGGCTGCTTTCGAGCATAACCATGTACTGCGCAGATTAGTCTGAATCACGGTGTCGAAATCATCCGCCTTCATCAGCATGATGACATTATCGCGTGTCACCCCGGCATTATTCACCAGGATGTCGAGCTTCCCATAGGCATCATTGGCCGCTTTAATCAGGTTGTTCGCCCCTTCTTCCGTGCTGACGTCCGCCTGAAACGCCATCGCCTGCCCGCCATCTGCTTTGATCTGCTCGACTACCTCATGGGCTGCGTCGGCGTTGGCGTTGTAGTTGATAATCAAGGTTGCGCCCCGCTTCGCCAGTTCCAGCGCGATTCCCCGGCCAATGCCCCGGCTTCCCCCCGTGACAATAGCGATCTTTTCGTCCAGTTGAGACATATTCTCCCCTTTGGTGCAAGTAGTTATGTGTTGCTAACTATAACGTTTTCATCCAAACCCGTAAACTGGGTTTGATTTATCCGCCCACCCATCCGATCAGGCTGATTGCGCCGCGCAGGCCGCTGGTCAGGTTAGCCGACCCAAATCCGTTTGGTGTGGCAACATACACGTCGATGCGCCCATCAACCTGCGGATTGATTCCGGTGAACATCAGCCATTGACCATCCGGCGAATAAGCCGGATTACACATACTCGGTGGTGGATTTCCTCTCGCTACCGAATCGAATTGGTTGTCAAACACCCGTATTCCGTACTGGCATTGCCCACCAACACCGCCGATGGCAATTCGCGTGCCGTCCAGCGACCACGCCGCCGCCATGCCGTATCGTGGGAATGTCAGATCGCTTGTGCGGCCAATCAATGTCCCATCGGCATGAATCGCTATAATCTCATTACTGGTGTCGCTCACATTTTGATAGATGACCGCGCTGCCGTCCGCCGCCCACGCCTCGGATAAACGGAATGGCCCGTCGCTGCCATCTGCCAGCTTGACTTCTTGCGCCTCTCCGGTAGTGGTGTTAGCAATCCACAGCGTTCGTTCCGGGTCGCCATAGGTCGGGTCGCCGCTGGCAAAAACCACCTGTTGTCCGTTCAACCAGCGCGGCGGTTCTGTCACCCACTGGTCGGAGAGTTGTGTCACCTTCCCCGTGTCCATATCCATCACGAACGGATTGCCCCCGTTGGGTGGGGGTGTTGTCAGCGCATCGCAAGCGCCTTCGTCGCCCGGAATCCAGCTAGGGCATCGCACCCGATCCGACACAAACAGCAGGCGGGTTCCATCTGGCGACCACGACGGCCATCGTTCGTAAGAGCCTTCAGGGGTGATGTCCTGCAAATTGCTGGCATCTTTGCCAATAACGAATATATCCATGTTGTATGCGGTTTCCAGCGCGATTGCCAGCCGCGATCCGTCCGGCGACCAACTTGGTTCGCTCATCAATCCGCGCTGTATAAGCGATGCAATGGGCAGGATACGCGCACTAAATCCCGTATCCATATCGACCACGTACAGACCACCCGTTGCGCCGCCGGGATCATCTCGGAAATACGCAATCGACCTGCCGGATGCTGCGATGTATATCTGGGTTCCGGTAGAAGATGGCAGTTGCAAAATCGGGACTCGCCCCGCCGAACTGGTGGGCGGAACAAAATAAAGTGTCTCCACATTCGTTGCTGGTTGGGGTGTTCGCACATCGCCGATACCATCCCGGTCATTCTCGTTGACGAACGCGATCAGTGGATTATTCAAACGGGTGTTGATGTCGCTTGGCAAATCAACCGAATTCCAGTTGTCGAACACAAATCCAATGGTTGCCTCTGGTGTGATTGACGCCGTAGGGGTCGGGCTGGGGCTGGGGGTAATCGTTGGCGTCAGCGTCGCTGTTGGGGTGTTCGAGGGGGTTTCAGTTGGCGGAATAGCCGTTGGGGTTGGACTGTTTGTAGCGGTGGCTGTCACCGTTGCGGTAGATGTGGCTGTTGGCGTTGCTGTCGGTGCGGCCAGCGCTTGGCACGATGCACCCAGCAGGAGTAGTAAAAGCAGTAGTCGGCGCGTAAACATGACTCTCGTTCCTGATAGTTCTAGTCCGGCCAACAAGCATACCACGTCATTTATGACGCAACTATGCGGAATACCTACGCCTTTCTTCAGGGATGCCGCCTTATTCACCCGATCCAAACAACCTTTGTCAACTTAAATTATCACGGTAAAAATAGTCTTGTCCAATTGCAATGATACGCTTCAATGTTTGTAAGTTTCCGGTTTGTTATGCAGCGAGGGGACAACCACGATAGGGGAGAGTTGCGGATATTTACGAGTTGAAATGCTTTATCGAGTGTATTCCACTAACGAAGTTATCTCGGAATACAACGACATTATTCGGGGTCAATGGTATGGGTGTGGTTTTCCCATGCCATTGACCCACAACTCCTGTTACCTGTTCTTACTTAATAGGGTCTTCCGTTGCGGTTGGTTGCGCCACATCAATTCGCACCGTATACGGAACTTGTTGCCCGTCGGGATGCACGACTAGCAGGGTGTAAGTCGTGCTGCGTTGTGGGCACACTTGTTGGGTGCTGCTCCCGACAGTCGGCTGTCCTTCAAAATACACCGCCGTGATGTTGAATACATCCCATCGAATAGTGGTGCATTCGCCAGAAGCGAGTGTGGTATCGTCTGCCCGCAGATTCGGGTCGCTGGGTGTGGCTGTTGCCACAATAGCTGGTGTATTGGTTGGCGGGACGTTGGTCGCTAGCTGGAACGGAACACGAATGACCTGTCCAACCGTAAGCTGATTCGGGTTGCTGATGCAGTTCCCCACTTGCAATTCATCCAGCGTAATCCCGTATCGTCCAGCGATGCTGAACAAGGTATCCCCACTCTGAACCGTATAGGTGATTGTCCAATCCGTTCGCGGTGTACATGGGATAATCGCCGTTGGCACAACTGGATTAGGTCGGCTGGTGTTGGTTGCTGCCGGACTGCTGGATGCGGTGATAGCTGGCCCAACCGCCACGTTGCGTTCAAGCAGGGGAATCGGCGCTTGTGATATGGTTTGTACGTCGAAGGGTTCAGGGGCGGAAGGTGGCCCGACGACTTCCAGGTTATTTGTCCCGCCCAGTGGCATTCGGACTTGTGCGCCCGCCTGTGCGATCTGAGTTTGATTGTCCGCCGTAACGATGGCCTCGCCCTCAATCGTCGCAATGGTCATCTCGTCCCCGATGTAAGCGGTCATATATAGGGTTGAACCCAATGTCACGGTTGCGCCGTTAATGTTCAGGGTCGCTTCTGTTCCCTCTGGTGACTGTATCATGAGGGCGGATTTTGGTGCGCTGGCGCAGGTTGTGGAGGTAATGCCGGTGTTGAAGGTTACCGCCTTCATATCCGGTGAAATGTTGTCCATTGCCACATCGCCGTACAGGAGCATCGTCACATTCTGACCGGGAAGTGTATCGGGCAGGTCGGCCTGCACTTTCAGTACTGCGATACCCCACACCTGACTGGTTTCGTCCAGTGGTGCGGTAGTCAACGAGTGGATGGAGAACAAATCAGTGATGTCGCCCGTTTTATCAAATGGCACGGTTGCATCTTGAGCAAATTGGGCATGAATCAGTCGGTTTCCATAACAGGCTTGGTTTCGTCCCACATTGCCACAGGCGTCAGCCGCCGTTTCCAGGGCGGTTGTCACCAGTTGATCGCAGCTCAATACGGGTGTCTCCGTAGGCGGGATTGGAGTGGGCACAGCCGGTTCTTGACCCAGATTGCATCCTGCCAGAATGAAAACACCCAACACGAAAATCAACCGAATACGCCACATACCCAAATTCCTTACAACCCAACCAGTCTTTCCATTCATCATATCAGAAAGGATTGCAGAGAGCTAACGGCGAATGCCTGCCGTCTGGTCCCCCATCAGTTGTTCAAGTTCGTCTCGCGTTACTGTCAGGATGTCACCCGGCATGGTCATTTTGAAGGCCGCCAGCCCATTCCCATAACTCAGTGCTTCACTCAATGGCTTGCCCTCCATTAGCGCGCACAGTAACCCGGCATCGAAGGCATCGCCAGCGCCGATCTGGATAGGATTTTCTACCCGCCGCGCCTCTGCATGATAAACTGTTTGCCCGTCGAATGCCGTTGCTCCTGCCGCGCCACCCGTCATGACAACCATTGCCCCATTCCACCGTTCGTATAATTGGGGTAAAGTGCTGTCTGGTGCGCCCTCGATACTGAATACAGTTTTCACATCTCGCTGTGCCGCCACGACCAGCGTACATTGTCCGGCTAACTCGTCAACAATGGAGGCTGCTTGCGCTGGTGTCCACAATTTCGTCCGGTAATTCAGGTCGAACGAGATTTTGATTCCAGCGTTCCGCGCTTCTTGTATCGCCCGTCGGACGGTTTCCAGGCACGATGAACTTAGGGCAGGTGTGATACCCGTCAGATGTAACCAGTCGGCACTTTGGAGGCGTTTCCAATCGAAATCGTCCGGTTGCATCTGGCTGGCTGCCGAATTGGCTCGATCATAAATCACCTGTGTAGCGCGGGGTGTGTTGCCGAATTCGACGTAATACGTTCCTAGCCGTCCTTCGCTCCACTTAATACCTGATACATCCACCCCGTATGACCGAATGGTGTTGGCTACATTGCGTCCGGTTGGACTATCGGGCAGGCGCGACCACCATGCGGTGCGTTTTCCCAGTTGTGCCAATCCCGATGCCAGATTGCTTTCTGCCCCGCCAATGTGGATGTCGAGTGTTCGAGTACCTTCTAGTCGTTCGTGTCCCGGTGGAGACAACCGCCACATGGATTCGCCCAGTGTGATGAGGTCAAGTCTCGTCTCGGTTGAGGATGTAGTAGGAGCCACGTTTTTGTCCCATTTTGCGCAGGATATTTTTGGTTACAAGGTCGGCCAGATCGCGCCGAATAGTTTCGGGATGAACGTCCGGGCAAAGCTGTTGTAGATCGCTGTTGGTAATGCGGTTGCTTCCATCGGTCCGGTGCAGGAATGACAGGGCGACTTCCTGGCGTGGATTGATCTCGATACCCTGGTATTCACCTTTGAATTGAATCACGGGCGGGGACGATTTGCTGTCCGTCTCTGCATCTTCAAATTCGTTGTGCAGAACCACTCGGAAACCACCGGCCTTTTCCTCGAATTCCGGTGCGCGTAAATTCTGCTGGCGCATCAGGTCAATCACCCGATCTACACCGTACCCCAGCCGTTCGATAAATCCCATGTCGGATAGCACTTGTACAATTGCCGGATTTCGGGAAAAGCGTTCATCCTTGATATTGGTAATAGTGACTGGTCCCGGTAGTCCGCCTGGACTCATCACTTCCATCCGATTATTGAAAATAAACAACCGGATACCATCCCCATTAATCTGGTAATCCCGGTGAGCCACTGCGTTCACCACCAGTTCGCGTGCTGCTTCTAGGGGATATTCAAATTGCTCATCGCGCGCCATGGTTGATCCCAGGTGGATGTCTTTCCGCAGGTGATCGACCATGAACATCTCTGCCCGCCGAATCTGGTCAGGAAGTGTCCCCAGAATATCCTGTCGGCTGAATGTGTCGCTCATCGTTTCACTCGCGAATCGGGCTGCGGTAATATCTGCGCCCCGTATGAATCGTTGCGGGTCTTTGCCAAATAGGAGCATTCCTGCATTGGTCGGATGCAGGACATCATCATGTTCAACCAGGCAGCCTCGTTTAATCAATATTTTCTCGACACTCGTTTCGCCTATCCCGCCCAGGTTAGACGCATAACTCTTGGCTTTTTCCCAATCAATGTCTTCAAGAGTTGCCCCTCGCACCATCTCGGTTTCAAAACTCGCCTCACCGCGCTCGATAATCAGTCGGCGTAGATCGCGGGACTTCATGGGCGCGTTGTCCGTGCCCGCCCGTTGGAGATAGCGCCCATCCAGTGCATAAGCGTGGGGCATTCCCGGTGGAATTTGCGCGATGATAATTGCCTTGCCGTTAATCCGCATGATTTGAGGGAGGGGAATGATTAAAGGAGGATCAATGGACAAGGCCGCTTGTAACAGCAGGTCAACTGTACTGGTCACATTCCGCACTCCGACCAGATTTCCGGTAGGGCCGACCACACCCAACACCACGGTTCCGCCCACGTTGTTTGCCATCGCTGTCAGAGTTGATGCCAGCGTTTCCACAGAAACTTGTTCACTAAACCAATCGGTTTTAGCGTTGCGCCCACTCTTTATCAGGTGCCAGAATTCATCAACCGAACTGTTCATTGTTCTTTCGCTGTTTTAGAATTTTTGGACACTTTTTCTTCGATGTCATCCTGCTCATCGTCAGCCCGTTCCAGGTCGCGTGTTCTGCCCTCTGCCGGAGGAGGTAACAAAACCCGGTCAATCACCTGTTGCATATCGCTGACGAAATAAAATGTCAGATCGCGTCGCGCTTCTTCGGGCACATCCATCAGGTCTTTTTTGTTTTCGATTGGTAAAATAACCTTTTGGATGCCTGCCCGCCGCGCCGCCAGAACTTTTTCTTTGACACCGCCGACGGGTAACACCTTGCCGCGCAGGGTGATTTCTCCAGTCATGGCAAAATTGCTACGGATTTTGCGTTCGGTGAATGCTGAGATGATCGCAATCGCCAACGTGATACCCGCCGATGGACCCTCTTTCGGGACTGCGCCTTCCGGCAGGTGAATATGAACATCATAATTTTCAAAGTCATCGCTTGGCACGTCAAAATCGCCTGCCCGTGATCGCATATAACTCAGGGCAGTTTGAGCGGATTCTTGCATGACCTCGCCAAGTTGCCCGGTCATCATTAATGTACCCTTACCGGGCAGAATGGACACCTCAATGATGGATACATCCCCACCATCGTATGTCCACACTAATCCCGTCACCAGTCCAACAGTGTCTTCCTGGTGGGGTCGTCTGCTGGTATACAATGGTGGTCCCAGGTAGTCAGGCAATTTGCTGGCTGTGACTTTTTGGGGAAACGGTTTTTCCTCGGCCACCATTCTGGCGATTTTCCGGCACACATTGGCAATCTCGCGGTTCAGGTTACGAACCCCACCTTCATAGGTATATTCCCGGATAATTTTCTGGAGCGCGCGCTTGTCAAATGTGATTTTGATGTCGGTTAGACCATGTGCCTCAAGTTGCTCAGGAATCAAAAACTGCCGCGCGATTTCAACCTTCTCTTCTTCAATGTAGCTGGGGAACTCTATGATCTCCAGGCGATCAAGTAGGGCAGGAGGCATTGTGTCCAGGTCATTAGCCGTTGTGATAAACAACACCTTCGATAAATCGTAGGGAACTTCCAGATAGTGATCGGAATAGGCGAAGTTCTGTTCCGGGTCGAGCACTTCAAGAAGGGCTGAAGATGGATCGCCGCGAAAATCATTCCCCAACTTGTCAATCTCATCCAGAATAAACACCGGATTGATCGACCCAGCGCGGCGCATCGTTTGAACGATCCGTCCCGGCATCGCACCAATGTATGTCCGTCGGTGGCCGCGAATTTCTGCCTCATCCCGAACCCCACCCAGGCTCACACGCACAAATTCTCGCCCCAGTGCATTAGCAATACTTTTCCCAAGTGAGGTTTTACCGACTCCTGGCGGCCCGACAAAACACAGAATCGGACTTTTCATCTTACTGGCGGCCAACTTTCGCACCGCGATGTATTCCAGAATGCGATCTTTCACCTTCGGCAGGCCGTAGTGTTCAGCATCCATAACCTGTTGAGCGTGGCTGATGTTCAGGTTGTCTTCACTCTGCTTGCTCCAGGGCAGCCCAGTCAGCCAATCAATGTACGTGCGGATGATACCAACTTCGGGAGCCATTGGTGGCATCATGATAAGGCGCGAGAGTTCTTTCATCGCCTTTTCATGGATTTCGGTAGGCAGGTCTGCCTTGAATATTTGCTCCCGTACCTCGTTGATTTCTTGTTGAAGAATGTCACTTTCGCCAAGTTCCGTCTGGATGATTCGCATCTGTTCGCGTAAATACATCTCGCGTTGGGTGCGATCCATTTCCTGTTGTACTTGGCTGTTGATTTCGTCCTTCAGTTCCAGCTTGTTGAGTTCCTGACCCAGGAGTAATGCAACTTGTTGAAGTCGTTCGTTAGCATCGCTGATTTCCAGCAGGGATTGGCGCTGGTCAATCGGCAGGGTCAGTGATGCAATGACCAGATCCGCTAACAGGTCTGGGTCTTGGGTATTGAGTGTATAAGCCCGAACGTCGTCCGGCAGGGATGGATTCAGGTTAGTTGCCCGCTTGTACAAACCCATCACGGTCTGCATGAGTACGATGGATTCGTCTGTTTCGTGGGTGTTCGTGCGAAGTGGGCGTGCCCTGGCGATAATATAGGGATCAGTCTGGACAACCTCAATTATTTCGACCCGTTGCCGCCCCTGGACGAGAATAGTCCAGCTTTCTTCGGGCACGCGCATACTGTGCCCTAACGCCATTTCCGTTCCGATACTGTACAAGTCCTCTGGCTCGATATCACCCATCGAATCATCACGTTGGGCGACTCCGATGACGGTCTGCTGCTTGATTAAACCTGCTTGGAGTGCGGCCAGAGCACGCCCGCCACGAACAGTAATTGGAGATACAATTTCTGGGAAGATGACCGTATTGCGAAGTGGGACAACCGGGCACTCGATCATGCCGTAATCGTCTGGACGCGCGCTCGGAATATCTTGGAAATCACTAACTCCCACTTGGTTGGTCAATGTGGCAAAACCCTCGTGCAAATGTTGATGTTAGGGACATTCTTTTGTGCGGTGAGTTTACCGCATACTGGTGTTACAGTAAAGCATGTGCATAACCGACACTTGGCGGGATAGGGGCTTTAAGCTAAACTCGTTCCGTTTCGAAAACAATGGATGCCGTAATTTATGCGTGTTTCAATAGCTGTAGCTATCATAGTTGCCCTCGTTGTACTCATCGCAGTGATCTTCGTCGGTCAGGCACTCCTGAAGCCCGATTTACCGCTCATCACAGAAGCCGGGTTTTCATCTGATGTTATCTCCCCCAATGCCGATGGCGATAACGATGTCGCCGTGTTTTCCTATGCCCTGTCGAGGAACGCGAAGGTGTCAATTCTATTTACAGATGAGCAGGGGCACGAGTTTGACTTTCGTAGGGATGAACCCCGTACACCAGACAATTACACTGTGCAATTTAGTGGCGTAGTTGATGGATATACCCTTCCAGGGGAACAAGTATCCGGTGAAATCCTGCGCCGTCTGATGCCCAATGGAAATTATGTCTGGAAATTGCAGGCGGTTGATGCAAATGGTGAATCCGATGAGCGTTCGGGGGATTTCACGATTCAGGACGCGGATTCGCCCTTGCCTGATTTGATGAACTTCGGTGTATCGCCCGACGTTTTCACACCCAATCAGGATGGTATTGATGACCATACGCTGATTAACGTGTATCTCACCAAAGCGGCTGCGTTGACTGTCTACCTGGAAGGGCCAGATGGTCAGCAGATATTTCTGCCCGAATTTATAGGTGGACGTGAATTGGGTGAGGAAGGTCGCCACCAGTTCGACTACGATGGTGGGGTAACGTTGGGTTCTGATCCACCGCCTGACGGAACGTATGCCTTGTATGCAGTTGCTCAGGACGCTGAAGGACAGGTTATTCAGCAGACGTCGAGTCTGACGGTCAGGAATGGGGGGGATCCACAGGCGGAAATCGCGCCACAACCCATAGGTGTTGACGTGATATTCACCAGTGCACCTTATGACCAGCGGTATTTCTCAGCGGATGGTGAACAGGGCGATCTGATACAAATGCCCGATGAACCCCAGGATATAAACATGAATTCCGTGACGATGCAGGTGGGCGACTTGCTGGTTTTCAGGCTCACGATAGACAATTACGGTGATGTGCCGATTCGTACTAGTGGCCCGCCACCCGGAACCGTCTATGAACAGGATCAGGTCGCTGCTACACTCGGCTGGCTGGATCAATCGGGTGCTTGGCGTGTAGGGATTGATTGTGATACCGCCACCCGTGATTACCCCTGGCGCTGGGCAATAGGGTCGTCGGATGAATTGGTCACAGAAACCGACTCCAGTGGTAAAACCTACTATTATTTGCCTGCTGGACAGTCCAGTGTGGTTTGGGGAGCTATTCGCATGACTGACCTCAATGAGGCCAGAAATCCACAGAATTGCTGGGCAGGTTTGATCCACGAAGATGTAGAGGTGAGTGACCGGAATTCGCATGTCGGTGCGCGCGCAGTTGAATTGATTGACCCTTCAGGCACGTTGGGCGGGTAATGCTATAATGTTTATAGTGTAGGCTGCACAAGAAGGTGAGCGAGCTTTGAACAGAGGACACACGCGCGGTTTCACCATCCTACTGTCTCTCATGATAGGCTTGATGTTGTTGGCTGCCTGTCGCCGTCAGGCTGCCGACGGAGGTCCGCTTGTTGTATCCACACTCACACCAACACCTCGTTCCACGCCGTTACCTGCGGTGGCTACGGCCATTCCAGCAGGGGCAGAGGGCAATCCCCTTCAAATGGTGATTCATCCGGATGGTTCGATGTCGGCGGCGCGTAATGCTGTGGCAGCCTTTGAAGCTGCTGTTCTTGATAAATCCGGGTTGTCGATTTAAGTCGAGTTGGTTGAACGTTATGCTGAAGCGGTAGCTGCCCTGTGTGCCTCCTCCGGCGGGCAAATATCAATTGCCTGGTTAAATGGTGCGTCTTATGTAGCCGCCAGGGCGGAAAATTGTGGTACGCCGGTATTACAGGTGGAGCGTGGTGAACGGCGGGATGCGAAAACAGGTGAGGCTGCATCCATCATTGTGAGTAAGGCAGCCAATATTAATTCTCTCAGCGCGGTTAGAGATCGCTCGTTCTGTCGTTTATCCTACGAAGATTTTTACACCTGGCTTGCCCCGATGTTCATCTTGAAAGCCAATAATCTCGATCCCCTGTCAGATGTGGGTGAGACAACCGATTATAGTGACCTCCCCACCTTGATAAAGGCGGTGGCAGATCGGGATTGTGATGTGGCGGGTATACCGGCTGGGGCGCTTGAACAATATGCCGATGACCTGGGGGATGCTGCCGATCAAGTGAAGGTACTGACTACCACGACTGAATTCCCCTATGCAATCCTCATGATTTCGCCGGAGGTTTCGCTTGGTACGCGGTTGGTGCTGACGGATACATTGATTGCCCTCGCGCAGGAGAGCACAACTGCGGTCAAAATGCGTGATTTGCTCGGCCAGAGTGCTGTCCGTCCTGTAACTTCCGAGGATTTTACTGACCTCGAAGATTTCATGAACAGCACACATCTCGACTTTTCGCAGCTAGGCGATTAATGACCGATCTTGCAGTTATTATCGTGACATGGAATGTGCGAGATATTGTCCTGGATGCCCTCCGCAGCTTGTCTCACGATCTCGAATCCACGAACCTGAAGGCTGATATTTATGTGGTCGATAGTGCCTCTACCGATGGTACAGTCGAGGCCATCGCCGCCAATTTTCCCCACATACATCTCATCACCTGTTCTGAAAATCTGGGATTTGGTAAAGCAAATAACCTGGCTCTACGACAAATAGGTTTCGGGGCTGCCGCGTCGGACAATCTCCCTAAAGCAGTCTACTTACTCAACTGCGATACAATTACACAGTCCGGCGCAACCCACAAACTGTATGAAGCACTTATGGACAACCTCGGTTGGGGATTAGTCGGTGCGCGGCTCTCATACGCCGATGGCAGTTTTCAGCATAGCGCCTTCGCCTTTCCCGGATTGCGCCAACTGTGGACTGAATTTTTCCCGACACCGGGGCGCTTCATTGAGGGACAGTTTAATGGGCGCTATCCCCGTTCTCTGTATGATTCCGACCAGCCGTTTCCGGTTGATTTTACGCTGGGTGCGACCATGATGCTGCGCCGGGAAGTCATCCAACAGACCGGCATGTTTGATGAGCAATTTTTTATGTACTGCGAGGAAATTGATTGGGAGTGGCGGATTCATGATGCGGGGTGGGGCGTCTATTGTGTGCCATCTGCCCATGTTGTCCATTTGGGAGGACAAAGCACACAGCAAGTCCGTCCAAAGAGTATTGTCTACCTGTGGACGAGCCGTTTGCGCTTGTTTGCCAAGCATTATCCGCGCTGGAAATATAGACTTGCCCGTTGGTTGATTCTGTGTTGGCATGCATCGCAAAATGCGTCAGGTACGGCGTGTCATCCAGTCACCGGATTTAGAGGCTCTATTGGGCGCATATCAAACAGTCTATGAATGTGCGGCGAAGGGGATATGCGACTAGCGGCTGTCATTCTCACGCGAAATGAATCCGCCCATATTGTGGATTGTATCGAAACCCTGCGTTTCGCTGACGACATCCTGGTTTTTGATTCATTCAGTCCCGACGATACCATCTCGCTGGCACAAAACGCTGGTGCGAGAGTATTGCAGCACCAATTTGAGGATTATGCCAGTCAGCGTAATGCAGCCCTGGATGCCGTCAAAGGGCAGGCAGATTGGGTGTTGTTTGTGGATGCCGATGAGCGTGTTCCGCCCGATCTCGCCACCGAGGTACTTGAGGCCATTCAGAATCCGAAATACGTTGGCTGGCGCATCCCTAGAGATAACTACATTTTTGGCAAATTAACGCGCGGGGCAGGCTGGTATCCCGATTATCAGACTCGCCTGCTGCGGGTGAATAATGCCCGCTATGACCCGGAACGCCGGGTACACGAACTGGTGCTGTTGGATGGCTTGGAAGGTACGATGACCCAACACTTCATCCACTTCAACTATCGGAACATGGAACAGTTCCGTCTTAAGCAGCGTCGTTATAGTGCCTACGATGCCCAAATACTTTATCAGGAAGGCATACACCCCAGGCCACAGAATTACATCTTACAGCCCTGGAGGCAGTTCTGGTGGCGTTTTGTAACCCTGAAAGGCTACCGAGATGGTTTGCATGGTTTTCGGTTGAGCATACTAATGGCTTGGTACGAATTCCAGAAGTATCTGCATCTGCGTAAGTTGTGGCATGAAATCATAGGGGCGCGTGTTGCACCGCGCCCCATGTAGAAGTCAAACCCACATTTCTACCTATTCGAGTTGTGGCACCAGTACCCCATAGCCGCCTGACGCCCGCTTGTAGAGCACATTTACACTGCCTGTTGCGTCGTTGAAAAATAGGAAGAACGTGTGACCGAGCAATTCCATTTGTTCCACAGCCTCAGCCTCATTCATCGCTGCTACCGGAATATCCTTGCGTCGGATAATCTCAGTCTCCACTAATTGGGTATCTGTGGTTTCGATTTCTTCTTCAAAATCCTCAACATTGGGAATACGTTCAGCAACATCCAATTCCTCAATGGTAGCCGAAAACCGTTCTCGTCCTTTTCGGACACGCTTACCTTTAAACCGTTGAATTCGCCTGTACATTTTTTCTACAGCAGAATTGATGATGGCATTGATGTCACCTGCTCCGCGTTCTTCGGCGCGCAATATTGCGCCCCGTGTGTGGCGAATTGTGATCTGCGCAGTATTCAGGTCATCACCACGTTTTGTCCGTTGCCGAGAAAGGTCTACGCGAACATCATAAATATTGGGTAGATACCGATCCAGCTTATCCAGCTTCTTGCGCGCATAACTTTCCAATGCCTCAGTAACTTTAAGATTATGGCCCTGAATAATCACGTCCATGTCACGCTCCTTTTGAGTAGTAGATTAAAGACGTGCAACAGTGACGGTCAGACCGTAAACAGTCTGTGCGCCAGCAGAGAGGACTGCTTTGGCACAGGCACTGAGCGTAGCGCCTGTGGTATACACATCGTCGATGAGTAAAACACGTAGATTTTTGAGTTGTTCGGGGTCGGCATTGAATGCGTCCTTCACATTGGTCTGCCGTTCGACAGCGCTCAATGTGACTTGTGAGTGCGTATTTCGCTGGCGGGTTACAGCTGCTGGTAAACAGGGTAGAGTTAACTCCTGTGCTACGTGTTCAGCCAGTAATTGTGCTTGATTATAGCCCCGTTCAGCTAGGCGGCTAGTGTGCAACGGCACAGGAACGATGATGTCAATCGTCCAATTCAGGGATCGCACCTGCTTGACGAGCCGTTCACCTAACGCTTCAGCAAGTATCCGCGCGTTGCCATACTTGAGTCCTTGAACCGCTTCCCGGATCATACCCTCGTGGACTCCGGTGGCGGCGATGCCTTCAAATGGTTCTAAGGGCTTCACCTGGAATGGATAGAGTGTCTGATTCAGCTCATCTTGACACTGGTTACACCATAGGGTGTCCACACGTCCGCATCCCACACAACGCGGCGGGAAGATCAAATCAATTCCGAGGTTGACGAGAGTGTGAATCAGGTGCCTGGGCGCAAAAAGCCCAGAGGAACCCCGGGCTTTTGAATCGTTACCTGCTATAGGCGATGATGTTGTACCTGGCATAGAAAACGACTCCAGGTAGATGTCCGAATGTCAGCGAAGATATATTTATACTTTGCCCAACGCGCCGCTATGGAGCAAAAAGATGACCGCTGGACCGAGCAGCACAATCCATAGCGATGGGAAGATGAGTAGTACCATTGGGATCATCATCTTGACCGGTGCTTGATGCGCTTTTTCCTGTGCGCGCTGGCGGCGCTTGACACGCATCTGGTCGGATTGCACGCGCAAGATTTTGGTCATGCTCACGCCCAATTGGTCGGCTTGGATGACAGCCGCTATAAAGCTCGTCACATCTGGAACATCCATACGGTCTGACATATCGCGCAGAGCCTCACGTCGCACCTTGCCCAGTTGAATTTCGCGCAATACACGACCAAACGCAATTGCCAGATCGTTCTCCCATTTCTCGTAAACCTTGCCCATCGCTTGGTCAAAACCGAGACCTGCTTCCACGCAGATGGTGAGTAGATCGAGCGCATCCGGCAGAGCCTTCAGGATATTGTCCTGCCGTTTGCTAATTTTGCTGCTAAGCCATAAGACAGGGAAGAAGTAGCCGAGGGCGGCACCACCAACGGTATAAATCAAAGCATTGGGATCACGTTTTGGCGAAAGGACAAAGAACACCAAAAAGGCTATTAAACCGAGGCCAATAGTCGCGCCGATTCGCATTGCGAAAAAGGTGGTTGGTTCAAGCGACCCGGCCATCCCGGCCAGTTCAATCTGATGGCGGGTTTGTTCAAGCTGCTTTTCAGGAGTAAATCGTGTAGTGACATCCGCAATTTTACGCAATATGGGGATCAGAACGCGGTCTTTAAACGGTAGAGATAGTTCGATCTCTTCCAGAGATTCCGGGAGTTCTCGCTCACCAAATTGTGCCAATCGTTCTTGCAGGGGATCGCGGCTGCGGTCATCCCGCAGCCCAATATAGACCAGACCAGCAATGATGATGAGAACGACGATAATGAGAATACCTTCCATGACCTGTTACCTCACCATCTAAATTTCGATATTGACGATTTTTTGAATAGCTGCCATGCCCATTCCGATAAGGGCTAAACCAATGCCCAGCAGGGGCCAACCACAAAATCTGTCTTCAAACATCGGATTCATGAAACCGGGCTGAATAAGAGACAAGAACAAAGCCACGGCGATGGGTAGACCGCTAATCAGGTATCCCGTAATACGACCCTGAGAAGTAAGCACCCGGATTTCACCCTTGAGCTTCACTCGCTCACGAATAGTATGGCTGATGGTTTCCAGAATTTCAGCCAGATTACCACCGACCTCTCGCTGAATATTGACGGCGGTAACGACCAGATCGAGATCATCACTTTCAACGCGCAACAACAGATGCTCCAGAGCATCTTCGACATCAA
Source organism: uncultured Chloroflexia bacterium (assembly GCA_963752305.1). Taxonomy (GTDB): domain Bacteria; phylum Chloroflexota; class Anaerolineae; order Aggregatilineales; family Phototrophicaceae; genus CFX2. The sequence goes on along the minus strand of CAVVXQ010000009.1, from coordinate 1,920,333 downwards.
TGCCGAGCTGAACTTCCTGTACCACACGTATGAACTCGGTGGCAGTGGGTTCAGGGGCATCACGAGAAATAGCTTCCATCGCCTGTAACACACTAAAACCAGAGCGCAGCGCATTTACCCATAAGCCGAGGGTATCAGGTAGTTGGTTTTCAAACCGAACCAATCGTTTACTGGTTGCGCGGGAAACATAAATCCTGGGAAAGAAGAAGCCCACAAATCCGCCGACGATGGACATGACAAGATCGCCGCGAAACAGGACAAAATATGCCGCCGCAAAAAAACCAATGACTGAAACAACATGCAGTGCAGCGAATTCAGCAACCGTTAACTTGAGGTCTGCCCGCGCAAGTTGTTGACGCCATTTTTGGGCGAAAGGACGTTTGGCAATCGCCTTGTCAATTGCATCCAAAGCGGTACGCTCGTCCTTCTTGGAGCTGTCGTCCGTCTTCGTCAACATCTAAAAATGATTGATAACCTTGCTCGTAGCGTCCTAATCGTTCTTCCACCAGGTCTTTTTCTGACCGGACACTGATAATACCGATCACAATGACGGCGACGGCTACTACCCCTGCGATACCAATAATGATGAGTTGTTCAGGACCCACGATTTGTGTCCTCCACTTACTTTAAGGAGCTTAGTATCATTGTATGAATATTCTGGAAAGCGCGTCAAGGTGCTGCCCTTCCCAGAATTCATTGTTTCAATATTCCTACGAACAAAATCGCTGTTCGAGATTTAGTAGGTGCGTCCCACACCGAATACCGATGGTGGCAGATGGATACCAGCTTGCTCGATACGGTCAATGAATTTCGGGCGCAGCCCTGTCGGGCGGATACGGCCAATGATTTTGCCGCCCTCGATTCCGGTCTGCTCGAACTCGAAAATATCGGACATGGTGATGATTTCGCCTTCCATGCCCTGGACCTCAGTGATTTTTTCGATCTTGCGCGAACCATCCCGTAAACGGTTTTGCTGGGCGATCATGTCCACTGCACTGGCGATTTGTTCACGAATAGCGCGTACTGGCAAATCCATACCAGACATCAGGCACATGACTTCCAGGCGGGACAGCGTATCGCGCGGGCTGTTGGCATGGGCAGTGGTCAGTGATCCATCATGACCGGTATTCATAGCCTGAAGCATATCCAATGCTTCACCAGAACGACACTCTCCAACCACGATGCGGTCAGGACGCATACGCAGGCTGTTCACAACCAAATCTTGAATGGTGATTTCGCCTTTGCCTTCAATGTTGGCTGGGCGCGTTTCCAGTGTCACCACATGTTCCTGCCGAAGCTGAAGTTCAGCCGCATTTTCAATCGTGACAATCCGCTCATCATTCGGGATAAAACTGGAAAGCACGTTCAGTAGGGTGGTCTTACCGGAACCTGTACCGCCCGAGACCACAATGTTCAATCGGGAAATGATGCACGCCCGCATGAAATCCGCAATCTCTTTGGTCATCGAACCAAAACGGATGAGATCATCAACCGTCAGTGGTTTCTTGGAAAATTTACGAATGGTGATCGTCGGGCCACACAGCGCGACGGGACGAATGACCGCATTCACGCGGGAACCATCGGGTAAACGCGCATCCACCAATGGCGAGCTTTCATCAATACGGCGACCCAGTGGAGCAACGATACGATCCAGGATGCGTAACACATGTTCGTCATTTTCAAACGTCACATTCGCGCGGGTGATGTTACCTTTTTGCTCGATGAATATGTTGCGCGGGCCGTTTACCATGATTTCAGTGATGCTGTCGTCCGCCAGCAGCACTTCAAGCGGGCCAAAACCCAGGATTTCCGCAACAATGGATTCAAATAGATTGTGACGTTCCGCCCGCGACAAAACCATGCTCTCATCGGCTAGAATGGCATTGAACAATTCCTCGATATGCGCGCGTACTTCATTCTTGCGGGTAATATCCATTGATTGATGGTCGAGTTCCGATAGCAGTTTGTTCTGAACACGAGTTTTGAGGTCGAGGTAGCTGTTTTCTTTGCGCGCCAGGCCGTTGTTGTTCCGAAATCGCCTGACGACGCTGGCGCATCGCTGCTAATTTTGATTCATCATTCGGATCATCGAAGTCGTTTTCCATATCAGAGCTGGAGCCACCCTGATCGCCCCCACCCATATTACTACCACCACTTCCCTTTTCAATTCGACGTAACAATGACATCTGTAACCTCCACTTCAGTTGCTTGGTAGGCAACCTCGTCTTTTATACATTTCTCTATAGAGGCGAAATTGCCCTCGTGATACTAGGTTTTCCCGAAACGCAACCCCATACCCGTTTTTCGCTTGGATTTATCACCTTGCGGGTCGTCTTCATGTTCGCCATCTTCTGGCATCAAGACGGGCGTAGAGAAGCTCGGAAAGCTGCATCATTTCTTTGACTGGCGATTTGCCCCGATCACGTTGTGAAACGACTGGGACACCTTTACTCATTGCTCCCAGAACCGTCAAATCATCTGTCGGAATTTCAACCTCAATTGGACGCCTCAAAAATTTCTCGATTTTCTCACTTGCGATCGTGAACCGCTGCTGATTTCGGTCAGTCGGTACGCGGTTCATAACCAACATGGTTTTGTCTGGTGGATAAGTGAGTTGATCGAATAAATCCAGGACAAACCGGATGTTCTTCACTGAGGCGAGGGTGGGTGTCCCAACCAAGACGATTTTAGCCGAGGCGTCAAATAGCGCTAGGAGAGTTTCGTCGAGATGTCTTCCTGTGTCTACGATAATGAAATCGTAGTTTCCCCCAATTTTCTGTAATATCTGCGCGATTGAGGTCGGATTGGACTGAATGACTTCAGCGTATTCCGGGCGCGCTGGCCCCATGAGAACCTTCAAACCGCTGTCATGCGTGACGACAATATTGTCAAACAACTCTGTATCCAGATCGTCCACATTACCAGCTAGATCAACCATCGTCGATTGAGATTGAATATTGAGAAACACGCCAATGTCGCCGAACTGTAAATCGGCATCCACCAGCAGTACCCGTATGCCTTCTTTCATCAAGCCAGAGGCCAGATTGGTTGAAACCGTTGTACAACCAGCGCCACCTTGTGGGCTGTAGACCACAATAATATGTCCGGCTCGATTTTCAGTTCCCTCCACCTGTGCAGACTTTCGCATGTCCACCGGCACTTGCGTTGCCATTGCCGTATACTGCGCTGCAATTGGTTTGTTCCGCGTGTGAACCGTGCGAATGGTATTGTAGAGTTCATCTGGAAGGATCGGTTTGGTCAGAAAATTGCGTGCACCGGCTAACATGGCTCGGCGTAAATAATCCGGGTCATTCTGAACCGACATCATAATGACCGCTGCCGTCGGAACAGCTTCCGTAATCAACGTCGTTGCCTGGATACCGTCCATATCCGGCATATTGATGTCCATGACGATGATATTGGGTCGAAGTTCGTTTGCCATCGCAACGCCTTCACGCCCGGTTCCTACAGAGCCAACCACCTTGAAATCCGGTTCAAACGCCAAGAGTTTCTTAATGTTCTCGCGGGTTTCGGGGATGTCATCAACGAGCAGGATGGTGATGATTTCAGCATCACCACCCTGAATTGCACCTGGTCTATTCATTTCGGTATCCTATAAATTCCCTGTCGCTTACTTCACGCATCGCACACTCTGATCAGTTAAGTCGCATGTCATGGTGTTGTCGGGTTCAGGCTGATTTCATCTCCGGCTAGCAGTTGGCGAATACTGCGGATTGCTGGCTCAATGGTGTAGTCATGGCGACCCGGTAGATCAATCCTGAATTCGTTCATGATGAAGTCGAGTGTGACAGGCTGGGTGGGTGCGCGCGATGTATCTGTGGCCGAGCGCAGCGCCAACGTAAGGGGTAGTTTCGCCTCGATTGCCCAGACCAGGAAAACTGCGTATTGCGGCGTTACACCCAGGGTCACGATGTCGGGTGCTGGGATCGGCGTCGGAGGTGGCGGCGGTGTCCCTTGCGTCGTTGTCTCTTGCTCTTGCGGAATAGGTGTCGGCGTCGGCGGTATACCTATGAACTTGCCGTTAAGTGGGAAATCACCCACATGCAAAACAAGAGCATCCTGGATAGTGCGCTGTGTGACCAGTCGTGGACGCTGGCGTTCGGATGGCCCAATGATAGCGGGTCCCAGGCTGGTTACATCAGGACGTCCGGCGATGCCTTGAACAAATTCAATACTGCCGTCGTCTTTGACACTAAAAAGTGTGATGTTATTCGGTTGGATGGACTGGAATATTTCATCCACATCAACAAACAACATCGAAATAATGACGTCAACATAATCCCCATCTTGTATCGCGTAACCCACGCTGGTGACACGATTGATGGGAATGGTGACGGCAACCAGACCATTTGGTAAGACGGCTGCTGCATCAGAACCCACATTTGCAGTGTTGACCAGATCCTCCACCACTAACGTGGAGAGAATTGGCTGCTCACGAGCAATATCCGTGCGGACGATTTTGCCCAGAACTTGTTCCAACCCGCCCTGATCTTGTCGAAGGGCGTTAAACGGTACAGCAAAATCCGGCCAATTGGCGTATGCAACAACGTTTTGAAGTTCTTCTATCGTGTCTGGGAAGCGATAGCCACGCGGTAAGTTCTGAAGAGCTATCACAATCGGTACCACTGGAACAGGGGTTGGTGTGGGCGCAAGTGTTGCATTAGGTTGCACAACCACGCTTGTCCCATTTGCTGGCGGCGTTGGTTGACCGCCTGCTCCTGGCAGTATGACAACCACGACCACAATTGCAATGAGCAGGATAATTATTCCAATCAGAATGAGCAAGCGACCACGCATGAGTTCCTCCGTCGGGCTGTCGGGTATCTCATCTGCCCTTTTGTGCCCCTGGGTGCAGATAAGAGAAGATGGCCGAATAGAACAGTGCCATTTATTCTACTATATTCGAATGACAGCGCGTGTCAAATAGGCTTATAGTTTGAGAAAGCATATTATTGCGCTGCCCCAATAATTCTTTATAAAGCATCATCACTGGCGGGAAGTTCTAGATGAATTTGGGTTCCATCGGTTTCACTGCTTGAAACAGCTAGTGAACCACCAACTAATTCAAATTTCTCTTTTAGTGTCAGGATGCCCTGTGTGCGCGGTTCAAGATGCGTTTCGTCACCAGTGAAGGCAGCTTCAGCATCAAAGCCGCGTCCGTTATCTTCAACATCAACCTTAATTCGCTCTGAGGACATGTCCAGTCGAATCAGTAATTCAGTAGCACTACCATAGTCCCGCGCATGACCGATGAGTTCTTGAACACCCCGAAACAGCATGACTTCGCGGTGACTTTCCAGGCGGCGCTCTTCACCAACAAGCTCTAACTTGGTATCAATATCGTTTTTCTCTTTAAAGGAGTCAACATAGCGCCGTACAGTAGGCACGACACCCAGATCGTCCAGCATCATTGGACGCAGATCGAAGATGAAATCGCGCACCTTCTGGAATGTGACACTGGCCGTCGTTTTTAGATTGTTGAGTTCCTCCGCTGCCCGCGCCGGGTCACGGTCAAACAAACGCTGGCAAATCTCGGTTTGCAGAATGAAATTGGTTAGGGATTGTGCTGGACCATCGTGCATCAATCGTCGCGAGGCGGAGTTTTTCCTCTTCCTGTGCCTGGACAATGCGCACGATATTCACCGATGCTTTTCCTACGCCAGTTTCCCCGCCTGTCATCATTGCTGCTGACGAGTACATCAACCCCCTGCACTTTGTTCAGGAGTTGTGCCAATAGCGTTTGTTCTTTTTCGAGGCTTTCACGGTTAGCCTGGAACTTTTCCAATTGACCGCGCATGGTGGTGAGCCGGAAACGGGCATCAATCGCCTCATCGTATTTCGTCCGAATATCCTGGCGAGGTACGGTCTCTATGTTGTCCTGGATGGTGCGCAGTTCAGTGGCGATGTCCGCATTACGCTGCTGTTCACGGTCAACGACCATTTGGGTCTGTTCAATCTGGCCTTTGATCTCGACCAACTTATCCTTAATACGCTTCATTTCTTGCGAGATTGTTTCAACCAGTTGCTCTTTTGGATCGGTGATTTCTTTGTCCATAGGTTTGGCACTCTACCCATCAGTTAGTGTTTGAATGATCATCTTTAATACGCACCCATCCCCGACGGATAGCATTGACGGCTGCCTGGGTGCGATCTTCTACATTTAACTTCTTCAAAATCGACGTCATGTGATTCTTGACCGTCTGTTGGCTGATTCGCAGTTTTACGGCAATTTCTTTGTTGCTCAGGCCATTGGTGACATACTGAAGAATTTCCATCTCGCGGGGGCTGAGTGGAATGAAATGCTCTTCGGCATCAATGATGTAAGGCCCGCTCATCGCCTCCACATTGGACTGAATCCAGTGTTCCAGCGCACGTTCATCCATCCGCTCGTTTTCGACCACGTACAGCCCATTGGCAACATCACGGATGATTTCAACCAGTTCGTCTGGTGTCACATCTTTCGAACAATAAGCCGACGCCCCTGCGCGCATGGCGTGCAAAACCTGCTGACTATCGTGATAGGCGGTCAGAACGATGATTGACGTATTAGTTCGGTCAGCTTTGAGTTGGCGTGCAACTTGTAGGCCATTTAATACAGGAAGGTTAACATCTAACAAAACCACATCGGGTTGTAATTTGCGAACGGCTCGTATCGCATCCTCTCCGTCCACGCTTTCGCCGACAACATTCAGGTCACTTTCTAATGCCAGCGCCTTTTGCAAACCGTCACGAAACAATGGATGATCGTCAACAATTAAAACAGAAATGTGATGTTCCGTTCGTGGAGTTTCACGATCATTCATCGAGCGTCCTCACGTTCAATTTACAACCCCGTTTCCAGGCCAATGGCAGTTAATCACCGCCTATCCCGATTCTATTTTTAGCAGACAAGTATCCATTGTGAAGTATCTCTGGCAGTATACACCTAAATCGTTTGGGACTGCAACAAAGGTTCGCACGCCTCAACCACTGGCTATTTCTCGATAAAAACGGTGTTTTTTGACACTAAAGAATGTAATATTGAATGGGCTACATGAAGCAACTTGTTGAAGGGGTTATAGAGCATTGCAGAAAATGGTTAGTGGTGAGTTAGGGTATTATCGCTTCGATCTGTGGCCGGAGTTGAGACATGGCATTTTCACACGAACGGGTGGGGTCAGTCAGTCACCCTGGGCATCCCTCAACATGGGTGGTAACGTGGGAGATGATCCGGCTAATGTTCGGCGCAATCATGAATTAATGTACGAGACATTGAGCCTAAATCAGGCGCGGGTCTGTACAGTTTGGCAGGTACATAGTGCCGACACCATAGTAGCCAGGAGGCCAGTGAGGGGACGACGTTGGTTAGCATTGGCCGATGGTATGGTGACAGATTGTTTGGATACGCCGCTCACCATGCGTTTTGCCGACTGCACTCCACTCCTATTTTATGATCCCGTTCAGGGTGTTATTGGCATGGCTCATGCAGGGTGGCGTGGAACCGTATCGGGGATAGCAGCCAACACGATAAAAATGATGATACAGACATTTGGCTGTAGACCATCAAACATCCAGGCGGGTATCGGCCCAGCTATTGGTCAGGCACGCTATCAGGTTGGCGAGGAAGTTGTCGAAGCGGTCTACCGGCACTTTGATACCCTGGATGCTTTGATATGCCGGGATACTGCCGATGGCACCGCTTACCTGGACTTGTGGGCTGCAAATAAGCTCGCTTTATTACGGGCAGGTGTTGAACAAGTTGAGGTGGCCGGGTTGTGTACGGCGGAGCATGTAGATGAGTTCTTTTCACATAGGGCAGAAAAAGGTCGTACCGGGCGTTTCGGTGCGGTGTTATCACTGACATGATTACAGCCAATATTCACCGGGTTCGTCAGACGATAACGGATGCCTGTAATCGTGTGAACCGAAATCCCGCCGATGTAACCTTGATTGCAGTTAGTAAAACGCATTCTTCGGACGCAGTTCTCAAGGCGATTGAGGCTGGCGTGCAACATTTCGGTGAGAATCGCGTAGAAGAAGCGCATGACAAGATTCAGATTGTTAATGCCCATGCAGCCACCCCGGTCACATGGCACATGATCGGACATATTCAAAGTCGCAAAGCCAAAGATGTATTTGATCTGTTCGATTATGTGCATTCAGTTGATAGTCTGAAATTAGCAGGTAAACTATCGGGGTTGGCGGTTGAGGCTGGGAACAGTCTGAATATCCTGTTGGAAATGAACGTCTCAGGAGAACAGGCCAAGTACGGATTTTCGGCTTCTGGTTGGGACACGGATCGGATGGTGCGGGATCGCTTGTGGGAAGAAGTTGCCCAAATAGTGGCGATGCCTGGTCTGACGGTGCAAGGCTTGATGACGATGGCTCCAATGATGCCGAACCCTGAACAGACTCGTCCCATATTTGCGAGTTTGGCATTATTAAGACGGGCGCTATCCGACTCGTTTCAGGTCAGCTTTCGGGAACTGAGTATGGGCATGACGGACGATTACCCGATAGCGGTTGAAGAAGGCGCGACGATGGTTCGGGTAGGGCGAGCAATTTTCGGCGAACGAGACAAGTGAGGTCATAACAAAGTGGGACTCATTTTCCAAATCCTGTTTTATATCCTACAGATATTCAACCTGATTCTGTTGGCGCGTGTACTTTTGAGTTGGTTTCCAAATGTGGATCATAGCAATCCCATCATCCAGTTCGTGTATCAGATTACCGAGCCGATTCTCCGCCCCGTCCGGGAATTGATGCCACAAACCGGCATGATGGATTTTAGCCCATTGGTTGTCTTTTTGATTATCCAGGTGATAACGACTATCCTGCGGACGATGATCTAAATCGCTTGAGCCAGAATAGCTTTTCCTGTACACTATTTGTACCGGATAGAATGAATGTGTGCGAGTTGTCAAATCGGTTTATCAACCGTGCGACTTCTTGTAGCAGACACATTAAGGGTTGTTCGCCCGCTTTTCTGCGATAATGTAATCAAAATCCAAGAGGGAAACCATGACACAGAATCGGAAGTTTGAGATCACGGATGCCAGAGGGGGGGCGGCCTTCACCGTCCGGGTGGTAACCCGTGCTGTAGCAACCGAGCTTGTGGGCACACAGGAAGACGGAACGCTCAAAATACGTCTGATTTCTTCACCGGCTGGCGATCCAGCAACCAATCAGGAATTGGTGAACTTCCTCGCTGACCAATTGGGCGTGCCGAGCAGCCGAATCGAAATTGTCGCAGGAGCAAATGGGCGCGAAAAAATCATTAGTGTTGAAGGCGTTTCTACGGCTGATGTCGAAGAAAAACTCGGTGGGCGTAAAGCAGACGAATAGCTTGTGGGTTTTCATTTCCGGGTTGTTTGTAGCATTCGTATTGTCTGCTTGTGCGGCGGATGCTACGCCATTCGTTGAGCCGACTCAAACGCTCATCCCCGCAACCGAAACCAGTACTCCCGCACCAGTTTTACCCACGTTAGACCAACCGACTTTGCCTGCCGCGAGTGAAATCTTGTCTGCAACGGCTGAATTCACCGAGGCCGCAACGCCCGATACATCGGATTTGCTGGATGTTGATCCAGTCGCTTCTGAACTTACTGCATTGGCGCAGCGTCGTATTGCCCAGGATTTGGGTCTTCCGACACGTCGGATACAGGTCGTTGAAGTCAGTTCTTATGTTTGGCCGGATACCAGTTTGGGATGTCCAATAGCCGGTGAAACCTATACCCCCCAGGCTGTGGACGGCTATCGAATTGTGCTATCTGCTGGCGACAAAGAGTACATATTCCACACCGATTTTGATCGGGCGATTCCCTGCGATGCTGCCAACGAGCAGTTGCCAGCGTCGCCTGATGCTTAGGTTGCGGCGGGCAGCGCTTGACCGATCTGTGTTTGCAAGTCTCCGAGTGCCCGGTGGGCTGCATCGCGCACCTCTGCCTGTCGATCACGTAGGGCACCGTAAAGAGGTCTGGTGCTGGTTGCAATTCCAAGTTGTCCTGAGGCTGCGGCTGCGTACATACGAATTTCCGCCTCGCCTTCCTGTAGCGCTTTAATAAGCATCTGGTTTGCGCCATCGCCAGTGGGCACATTTTCGCCCCGCTTGGACGCCCAATCGTTCAGCCATAGAATGCCTTCTGCTGGTGGATAACTTTTAGGTCTCTTTTCACCGCCATATTGCTGTTCCTGGAACACAAGTTGAGCCGCCGAGCGCACATACCATTGCTCATCTTCCAGAAATGCTCGGTAGATTGCAATCGACGCCCAGGGAGATTTCACACGCCGTAACCCGAAGACGGCTGCCCGCCGCAGCATCATCTCCTCATCTTGAATTGCATCATACAGTACCGGATACCCCTCATCAGGGATGTCGGCGAATGTCTCCGCCACCACCCGGCGCACCGCTTCATCGCCTTCGGTAAGCGATTCTATCAATCCATCCAAAGCATCCTCGGTGCGGATCGCTCCCAATGCCATTGCTGCCGCCAATTGCACATCCGACTCTTGATCTTTCAGTAACGGGATCAGGTCGTTGATGGCTTCTGGGTCGCCGACGGCTCCCATGCCCAGGCAGGCAATGCATCGCAAATCCGCGTTCGCATTTCGTGCGGCTTGCCGGAAAATGAACAGCACACTTTGTTCCCGTGTCCCGACCAACGCGCCAGCAGTCCGTTCGCGTAGAAGCGGATATTGGTTGGGCGTGAGAAGTAGATTTCCCAGATACTTGAGGAATGAACCTTTCCAGGCCGCGTCCGTGCTGGAATATGGAAGCCAACGGGCGATTTCTAACACCCGCTCGGCCAGAATGTCCATAGGTGCATTTAAGCGCGCCCGTACCAGATCATCCATCGGCGTATGGAGTCCAGCATACGCGATGGCTTGTGCCCACGCAGGTTGGTTAGATTTTTCGGCCAATAGGTCAGGATGGTCTCGGAGAGTTAAGCTGGCAAGATAAGATGCTGTGTCTGAATGACGGAACTGGTAGCGATCACCGGGGTATCTCACCAACAGGTTACTCCGCCGGAGCATACCCAGGAATTTCCCTTGTGTACTCGTCGATTCAGGCGATTTTTTCTTGTCGTCACCGTCACCTGCTTCGGTCATGTCGGGTTCATCATCCGGCATGGGGACGGTTGCGGTAGATGCTCCTTGCCCACCAGCCAGTTGCTCCAAACGCGCTAGGCTAATATAACCCTCGTCCAATTGCAGCGCTGCTGCCTGCGCGAGTTGGGGGAGTATCAGGCCGAACGATTGGTCAGCCGGGAGATGGCGGGCAAGATGGGCACGTATCCATCCCTCGAATCCTGGGACTTCAGTATCGTTGGCATAATTTGCCCACAATTTTAAGGTCAACTCGAACGGAGATAACGCCGAATTATTGGTTTTTGCGCGCTCAATACTGGCGGAATCTGGTTTGGCTGCCGGATTACGCCGCGACCCACCAACCTCCGGCCAGCTAGCTGCCCATTGGGTAGCGGCCAGGTTCATATCGTTTCTTGTCCAGGGTCTTAGGAATACAGGTGTCAGACCCACTCGCGTCAGTGTCCCATAGCCGCTAGCGGGTCCGGCAATGATGAAGAAATTATCACTGTACTCATTCATAAGGGCTTTGAGCCATGCCAGTTGTCGGGCGCGATCCGTATCCGGTAAATCGTCGTAACCATCAACCAGCAGCAGGATTTGTCCTCGACTCAAACGGCTATATAGATTACGCGGAATGGTGCTGGCAGTCACACGGCGAACCTGTCGTTGTACAGCTCGCACCAGTGGCTCGGCAGGATCAATTTCCTTGCCGAACTCAGCATCCCGAACGTCCACATCGGCTAGATGCACATATACTGGCATAAGTCGGTTGAAAAGCGGGAGCGCGGTATTACTTTGTTCATCCGCGTCCGCATCAAATACCATGCCCTGTTCTTCAGCTAATCGCTCTTTAGCACGTTGTTCAATCGTGAGCCGCTCTTTGATTCGCACGGCACGTTGTTTCTCGTTGAGTGCAGCGTCCTCCGCGTTAATGCGCTGTTGCACCCGGTCAATGGGCGGTTCAAAGCGGACTTTTCCCAGGCTGCGCAGCGCAATTGTAAATAATGCGGTGGTTCGGCCACTTCCCGGTAAACCAAGCAGAGCTAGAGCGCGTTCCCCTGTGCCCAAATCGTCGATAGACAAGGTTTCCTTATTATAGGGAGCTTGAAGATACGGAAAGTCAGGGATATTCGGCACAACATGAAACAGGTCTAGCAAGACATCATCATCAGGTGGTGCGGCTAATGGGGGTAGTTGGATAAAGCGGGGTTCTACTAGAATATTGGTTAATTTCGTGAAACGCCCCGCCAGATGACTGCGTTCTGCCAGTTGAACCAGGTCATGAACATAGCGGCTGTCTGCATTTTGCACGGCATAATTCTGTGCGCTGCTTGCTTGTTGCGATACAGAGCGAACCGCCGAACCGATCAGATGACGGGCGCGATAGACACCGTATGCACTTGCCCAACCGGCGAGCAGCCCCAATCCGAAATTTTCAACATCGAAGCCCATAGTGTGTACTCCTCTCTAGCCTGATTGGTACACCAGGATTCGGTCACAGCTTACGCAATGTGTGAAGCCCTGGCCTTTACGAACCTCGCCGATAACCGCCATATTCTGTTCAACCCCGCATACCGAACAGCTACCCTTCACCAGGAGCGCCATTGGTTGGTTGTTTTTGCGCACGCGCAGCGCATTGTACGCGCTCAAACTGTCCGGGGTTATGTTGGTCAACGCCTGTTCGCGCTTCTGTCGGAGTGATTGGTATTCCGCCTTTAATTTTGCCAGTTCTCCTAGAAGTTCTTGATGACCATTTTCCCATTCGGCAGTCAGTTGTTGCAGGTGTGTTTCCTGTTGGTGTAACACATCTTCTTTACCCTCGGCATCCACCATTGTTTCCAAAAGGACATCTTCCAATTCAGCGTTGCGTTTTTTCAAGGACGCAATCTCTTGCTGCATATCTTGGAGTTCTTTTGGATTTTGCACCCGGCCACTATACATACGCTCATTAGTGATCTGGATTTTTTCGGTGTTGCCCTGAATTTCGAGTTCGAGATTTCGAGTTTTTTTCTGGAGGGGGGCAAGTACCTGCTGGGTCGCGCTAATCTGAGTTTGTGCTTCAATCAAGACCTGTTTGTCGGCCAGTGCTGCCTCAATTTCACCAACCCGCTTTTGGATATGGATTGCGCTCAGGTCGATTTCTTGAAGATGGAGCAAGGCTTCGGCTTGATTCATAAATTCATCTTTGCTGGCGTGCGCTGGAAGTCAGGGTAAAATGAGCTAAACAATCCCTTGAGATGTCCAACTCACAATTTGCATTGTAGGATATTTAAGCTGATTATACACCTGGGTTGCCTTCAGGCAACCTGGACGAACTTAAGCAAGGCGGGCTGAATGCAAGCATCACGAGATACGATTTACATTACCCCGGCAGAATGGCGTTGGGTGGTGATCTTCGCAGTAGGGCTTACGGCATTGGCATTTGCGCCATTTCTGTGGGTGATTTTCAGTGATGCGAGTACCACAAATTGGCAGTTTATGGGAATGCTGAACAATTATCGGGATGGGGCTACCTACCTGTCGAAGATGGTACAGGGCATGGAAGGTACCCTGCTCATTAACTTCCGCCATACGCCCGAACCCCATAGTGGGGTTTTTATCCAGGTGTTATATCCCGCATTAGGCCAGGTCGCGCGAGTGGTTGGCATACCCCCAATTGCCTTGTTCCATGTTGCCCGTGTGGTTGCCTCCCTCATTATGTATATGGCGCTGTATCACCTGGGCGCAAGTATCTGGATGCGCCTCCGCACGCGGCGCATTTTCTTTATTCTGGTTGCAATCGGCTCTGGTTTGGGATGGTTCTTTAGCCCGCTCTTGGGCAATACTGCCTTCCCTGATTTAAGTATCCCGGAAATATTCCCTTTTTACAGCAGCTTGGTAAATGTTCATTTCCCACTGGCAATAGCTTGCTTGGCGCTGTTATCCAGCATCCTCATTCTGGCATTTCGCCCCGGTTCAAATGACGATCCGGGTGTTCAGAACGGTGGCTTGATTGCCGGTCTATTGAGTGTCGCGTTGTCTTTACTGTTTCCACAGGCCTTAATGCCTTTTGGAATTGCGGTGGGACTCTATGTTGGCTCACACTGGATCGCGCATCGAAAAATCACCATGCGCGAATTACGATGGTTGTTGGTCGTGATTTTGCCCGCTGTACCAGTGGCTGTATATTACGCGGCCATCGTGACCTATAACCCGGTTGTCGCCGAATGGAATCGCCAGAATGTAACCCTCGCGCCGTCCCCAATCATCTTTGTATTGGGCTTGGGAATACCCTTAGTCGTCGCACTTCCCGGTATCTACCGCGCCCTTCGCCGATTTGAGACCGATGGGGATCGTTTTATGCTGCTCTGGTTGTTGGCAATGGTGGTTTTGATATATCTGCCCACCAACATTCAGCGTCGGTTCGCAGTCGGGATGATGATCCCCATCGCTTATTTTGCCACTCGTTCGCTCGAAGATTTCTGGTTCCAACATATTACTCGGCGTTGGCGCTATCGTCTAATGGTTGTTGCGTTGCCATTGATGATTATGAGTTATGCACTCGTCCTATTAGCCAATCTCAGTATTACTCCAGGGCCATTTTTGCAGCGTGATTATACGGTGGCGTTTGAATGGCTGAAACAGAATACTGTGTCTGATAGAGTAATCCTTGCCTCGGAGAAAGTCAGTGTTTGGATTCCCGGTTGGGTAGGGGATCGGGTTGTCTATGGGCATCCCTTTGAGACACTGGATGCGGATGTCAAAAATCAGCAGGTATTGGATTGGTACAGGGGGGCGACAAACGATTGTTATGCATTGTTGACCCAGTATAACGTCGACTACATTATCTTTGGTCCCCAGGAACGTGAAATTGATGATACAACCTGTATCAATGAGTTGACCCCTGTATTCCGTACTGGCAGCGTAACCATCTATGCGCCTTAAATTAGGCATCATCTTGTTTGGGGCTGCCTTGCTCCTGATAACAGGATGGCGACCCGATGGAATGCCCTTTTTACGGCACGATGCACATTATTCCGATGCCGTTCTGGCGCATTGGCCGAATGCTCTGTTTTTTCACGAATCGGTTATAGATCAACACGCCTTTCCGCTGTGGCGGGAAACCACAATGGTGGGGCAACCCTTTGCAGCCAACCCACTGAACAAGGTGGCCTATCCGCTTGAGTGGGTAGTAGTCTTTTTATCCCCCACCCTGGGCTTGAACATATTGATTCTGCTGCATTTGCTCATCGCTGGGTCGGGCACGTGGATGTGGGCGCGTTCCTTCGGATTGAGAACCGAAGCGGTTGTATTTAGCGCCATCGCCTTCACCTTTTCTCCGCGTGTATTTGGGCATCTCGCTACCGGACATCTGGATACCGTCTATGCACTCGCCTGGTGGCCCTGGTTGATGTGGTCTGTCCAGCGTTCAGTGAAACGGCAACACCTCGGCACGATTCTTGAAGTCGGATTGTTATCGTCACTGATTTTTCTGGCGGACGTTCGGGTGAGTCTGTTTGCGTTGTTGATCGCAGGTGTTTACGCGCTCTTTCAGCTTCGTCTTGAGCGGCACTGGAAACCGATCCGGGGTTTTGTTTTCAGCGGGGGGATGTTTCTGGTTTTGACTGCCTCGCTGATTGTGCCACTGGTGGTTTGGCAGCCATATCTGACCCGTACCGACCTGTCGGCTGCCGATGCCGGTGTGCTGGCGCTTCAGCCCATTTATCTCCTGGGTCTTATTTTACCTGCTCACCGCCCAAGCATAGAGACCCTGACATATTTCGGGTTATCCACCCTTGTTCTCGCCGGAATTGCCCTAGCGACTCGCCCCAGAAAATATCGTTATGGATTGCTGGCCGTTACCTTGTTGGTCGCATTGTACGCAATGGGCACAAATGCCTTTTTATGGCCGCTGGCCGTTAAGCTGTTTCCGCCTTTATTGTGGTTTCGGGTTCCTTCTAGAGTTTGGTTGATTCTGGCATTGCTAATGCCGCTGCTTGCCGGGTTTGGTCTGCAAGTCATGTTGAGCTACCTTGAAAATCATTCACACACCGTATTGAGTTCGCAATGCTGTCTGGCGTCTGAATCTGGCCTGTGTTGCTGGCATGATGCTGGCCGCAACCATTGGTGTTTTTGCCATTTTTGTCTTACGGTTGCCCGTAACAATAGGTTTGAGTGCCCTGGTGGGCGGTATAGCATTGGGCGGTCTGCTGCTGGCTGCTCTGAACCGAAAACTCTCGTCCCGTTTGTTTGTCATCCTGTTGATTATTTTGACCTGTGTGGATTTGGCTTGGACGGATTATCAGTGGGCGGAGTGGCGTGGAGAGGATATCTGGCTAGACCCCCAGCGCCCTTTAGCCGAAAAATTAGTTTCCCTCGGCGCAGACCGTATTTATTCACCAACCTATAGTCTCGAACAACAGGTTGCAGAAGTTTATCATTTACATCTGTTTGGTGGCGTTGACCCCTTCCAGCTTACTGGAATTGTTCATGCCGTTCAGCAAGGCAGCGGTGTCGTCAGTGATCGCTATGATCCGGTTTTACCATCACTTAATGGAGCGGACAGCGATAGCGATGTGTCCACCGCCAATCGGGATGCCATCATCGACACTCATATTTTGGCGGAATGGAATGTGAGCCATATTGTCGCCGCCTATCCGATCACCGATGACCGCCTGCAATGGGTGGATACCATTGGCGATACATACATATATGCCAACCTTGACTATCAGCCGCGCACACAGGTGAACACTGTACCGGATTGGCCTGTTGGTTGGCCGGATTTGCCCGATCCCTCAATGGTTGAACGTTTTAATCAAATTACCTTGATTACTTGGCTCGTTTCCACTATCAGTTTTGTCCTGTTTGGTGGAACACTGCTGATTGCGAAGTGGAAGGCAAGAAATGCCTAGCCGTTCGACACACCTTCCATTACTGATTTTGGGCATAACGCTGGCGGTTGTTTTCTATCGCCTGCTGCTTGGCGAAGTTTTTTTCTGGGGGTTGCCGTCCCTGCAATTTTATCCCTGGCGGGAATATGCATTTGACAGTTTACGATCTGGTCAGCTTCCGCTCTGGAATCTATACAATGGGGCAGGCGCGCCGCTTCTGGCGAATTATCAATCTGCGCTACTTTATCCCTTCAACTGGCTAGGATTGATTTTTCCCCTCGCATGGCAAATGAGCCTTAATGCCGTCCTGCACTTGTTCATTGCTGGCTGGGGCATGTATGTGTTCACCGGGCGGCTTGGCCTTTCGACGTTGGGGCGGGGTGTTAGTGCTCTGAGCTATGGCATGACAGGCTACCTTGTTGCTCGTCTTGGCACATATCCCACAATTACTGCCGCCGCCTGGATACCCTGGATATTGTGGGCTGCCCTCGGTATCCTGACACATTTTCGGCGCATAGATGTAGGTTGGTTGGCCTTGTTTGCCGCCATGCAGTTATTGGCAGGTCATGCCCAGACAACCTGGTACAGTATGCTGCTGGTCGGTGCGTTCTCGACTTGGTGGGTCGTGATTCACCGTCCACACCATTGGCGGCGGTTACTCGTCGTGCTTGCTGGGTTGATGTTGGGTGCGGGTATCGCAGCCGCTCAACTCTTACCAACTGCCGAATTATTGATTGGTTCACAGCGTTCCGGCGGGGTCGATTACGACTTCGCCATGAATTTCAGCTACAGCCTGCCTCGTATACTCAATTTCCTGTCGCCCAATGTCTTTGGCAATCCCGGCGATGGTAGCTATGTTGCCAAAGGCGCTTTTTTTGAGGATGCTGTTTACATCGGCTTGATACCGCTGATTTCTGCTGTTGTCGCGGTATTTACCTGGGCATGGGGTCGATTACGAAAAAATAAGCGACCCCCGTATTACTTCTCCGTCCCATTCTGGCTGCTCATCGTGATTATTGGCTTCATCTTCGCGCTTGGGAAAAACAGTCCTGTTTTCCCCCTTTTGTATAACAATGTCCCCACATTCGACCTCTTTCAAGGTCCTGTGCGTTGGCACATTTGGACGGTAGTGGCTCTAAGTATATTGGCCGGTATGGGTGTTGGATCGTGGCGGAGGGGATACTGGCTGTTTTTTTGCACACGACTGGCTGTAGCAGCTTCTATCGGCGCGATCATTTTGGGACTCCTTGCGCCCCGTATTTTGCCGCCGGACATCACCGGGAATGATGGTGTACAGGTTATCATTCGCGCGGTCATCGCCACCGGGGTTTTCGCCGCGCTTGCTGGAATCTTGACCTTGCTCCATCCAGACGAGACATTAGGGCGACGATACAGTTTGTGGATGGCTACTGTCTGGATTATTGTAGCTGTCGATCTTGCCTATGCCGCCCAGGGATTAAACCCGACCATCTCACCTTCTTTCTATGATCGCCCACCAGAATCCGATGTGAGTTCTAATCGCGCTTATTGGCCGGAGGCGGCTGATGATGCCGTTCGTTACCAACAATACCTGCCATTTGATGATTACCGTGTCACGTCGGCTGAATCCGGGCCTTTTCGTCGAAGCAACCTCGCTGATCTCAACCTGATGGATCGTTCGCCTTTGTTGAACAACTTCGACCCTCTGCGGATTGGCGCATTTGATGCTTATATAGACCTGATAGAAGCCAATCCAGCGCGAAGAGATATACTGTTGCAGGCGGCAGGTGTCAGCGACATATACGATCTTACAGGCAACCGAAATACACTGGCTTACCCTGCTGAACAGGCATGGTTTGTAGAGTCCGCTTGCTGGCATCCCGATGAACAATCTCTAATAGCCGCCATGCTCGATCCTGACTGGCAGCCGCTCCGTCAGGTACATTTGCTAGGGCAGGGTGATTGTCCGGTATTGCCACCAGAATCCGATTCGCCCGGTGAGGTTGTACAAATAAACCCCAAGACTAACGCGCTCGATTTAGCCGTTCGTGTCAATCGTCCCGGTTGGTTGGTCATTGCCGACACTGACTATCCTGGTTGGGTAGCAGGAGATAATAGTGGTGATTCCTACGCCATCCAACGCGCCAATCTGGCATTTATGGCTGTTGATCTATCTTCGCTCGACGTTGAAACCGCGCGTGACCTTACGATACACTTGTCTTATGGACCTCACTGGTTTTGGATCGGGGTGTTGCTCAGTTTTGTGTCATTGTTAATAATGATGGTTTTGTATCGATCAAAGAACCTACCTTCAAACCAGTAAACCCGTTTACAATGAATGAGTCCAGTATTCGTATCCATCTACAGCCAGGGATAGAGTTCACCGATGCTGTTTTCTCCATCT
Organism: uncultured Chloroflexia bacterium; assembly: GCA_963752305.1. Lineage (GTDB taxonomy): Bacteria > Chloroflexota > Anaerolineae > Aggregatilineales > Phototrophicaceae > CFX2. The sequence continues at coordinate 1,900,992 of CAVVXQ010000009.1, read as the reverse complement.
CCAAAAAGTCGCGGTTTACAATTACGAATTTCGGAACGGCGCTTGTTGTTGATGGCCGGGGATGTGATCGCCGTAGTGATTGGGGTTTTTATTGCGCTACGAATTTGGGCGTTGGTAGGTCAGTATTCCTTTACGATTGAATTTGTGTTTCCGCGTAGTTACTGGTTTCCGGTGCTGGCAGCTTTGTGGTTGATCCTCGCCAGCGCCAACGACTTTTATGATCTCCGTATTTCTGCCAATCGCACGACGACCTTTCGCCAGCTCATCTTGATTACACTCCAGATGTTGCTGATTTATGGAGTTGTATTTTTCCTGTCACCGCCATTAGCGTTGCCACGTTTGTTTATCTTGTATTATGGCGCAGCTTCGTTTGTCTTGATCGCTTTCTTTCGGATGCTTAATCCGGCCTTGTCAGGTTGGGCAAGTCAGCGGCGGCGGGTGCTTGTTGTAGGCACGGATTGGTCGGCTATGACCATCATCGGCGTGATCGGACGCCACGCCCATCGTGCCTATGACATCATCGGTGTGGTTGGTACTGCCGATGACATCCTATCTGATCTTTGTGGTGTACCTGTACTGGGTACAGGCAAGGATATTGACCGCATCATTCACTTGAATCAAATCAGCGAACTGATCGTCACATCGACTCTCGAAATCAGTAGTGAGATGTTTCAAGGGGTAATGGATGCGTATGAAGCGGGTGTCTCGATTGTCCCTATGCCGTTGCTCTACGAACGTATCACCGGCCAGGTTCCTGTAGAACATGTCAGTAACGATTGGGCGGTTGTGTTGCCCATCGACGGTTCCTCTCTGTTTAACCCTTATGCGCTAATAAAGCGCACGCTAGACGTGATGATCTCACTCTTGGGGATGCTGGTGTTCCTGATACTCTTGCCCTTCATCGCATTGATTATTCGGCTGGATTTACCCGGCAGTATATTCTACGGGCAGGAACGTACTGGCACGAATGGCCGCATTTTCCGAATCTACAAGTTCCGTTCCATGCGTAACGATGCCGAAGTCAAAGACGGGTGCGGTGTTTAGCCGCAAAGGCGATCCTCGCGTGACTAGAGTGGGGCGCTTTATGCGTAAAACACGCCTGGATGAACTTCCGCAAATTGTCAATATTTTGCGCGGCGATATGAGTATCGTTGGCCCTCGTCCTGAACGTCCTGAACATATCAAGCGCCTTACGGAGAAAATCCCTTTCTACCGCACCCGTTTGACCGTTCGCCCTGGGCTGACGGGATGGGCACAGGTGCGCTACAATTACGGCTCCACCGATGAGGATGCGCTCATCAAACTGCAATATGACCTGTATTACATACGTCACCAATCCCTCATCCTCGACATAAACATCATGGTTCGTACCATCGGCAAAGTCCTGAAGATGAGCGGCATTTAGCCTGCAAATATCTCATTCAACCAGCGAGAAGATAAATAGCGTGGTTACGATCCAGATCGTGCTGTTTCGCAGCGTCCGCTTGTGCCGATGTTCTGCTGCATACAGGATGACCGCAATCTGCAACCCGACGATGAACCGCAATATCCCAATCGGTTCGCGGTAGGTTGAGAAGGGGACGAACGGCATAATCCCCGCGTTGACCAGCAGCAGATAGTTATAGACAGTCCACTGCTGTGTTCGCCAGTCTCGCCAGCACCGCCATAAAGCCCACAGGGTTGGCACGAGTACAAACGGAATCAGGATAACCCCGAAGACAACAAGTAACCCTGGCCCGATCTCGGCTGGTGAATCCGTCAGGATGCGTATCACCCCGGCGAATGGCACAATTTCGAAACTCGTTGCCATCGCCCCGCCAGAACCGACACCGAACTGCCCGAAATGGTTGTATAGAATGAGTTGCCAGATTGCAAACGGGATAGCAGCAATCATACCGAACATAATCGCTCGGTAAATTCGACGCTGTATCAGCAGATAAAGCAGGTATCCGGCCACAAAGAACAGAGTTGTTTCTTTTGCCAGTGCTGCCAGCGCAAAGATGATTGCGCTCAGTCCCCACCGCTCACGTTGTATCAGCCAAATTCCGCCTAACACCAATCCGTATGCCAAAGGCTCTGGCAAACTTAACCGTACCGAGCCGAAAATGCCAATTGTCAGTCCGTAGGTTAAGGCATACCACCTTGAAACCTCCTGTTGAATCAGGAGTTGTTCCAACAGCCAGGTTCCTGCTGCCAGTGCAATCAGGTTAACCAGCAGCAACGTCCAGGGAATGAGCGATTTTGTCCAAAGGCAAGAACTCGCCCCACTGCTGGGAGTAGGATGCGCTGAAATCGGTAGGCAGGTACATCCAGATATTGTGCGGCGCTCGACGGGTCACGAGCGATGTAGTAAACGAACTGTCCGTCATATCCCTCTGTCCCGTCGGGAATGCCCTCGTTGAACTGTGTGCCAATCGTAACCAATGATAGCGGATCGCCATCCTGATGGGTCACGATCAAAGCCACATACACGATGGAAAGTAGGGTGACAATGATCCAGGGGTGAAGTGTTAAGCTGCGTGCCTTCAGCATTCGGTGTATCCTTGATGGAAGCCATTTGCTCTACTATATCAGGAAGGTTGCTACTTTGAGCAAACGATCCGATTTTCTCGGATTAACCGTTGTCACCATTCTATTTAGCTATGCGATTGCCATCGGGACAACCTTTAACGGCATCCTCACCCCTGAATTCCATTTCACCACACTCACATTAATAGCACTTACGGTAATTATCTGGTTATTTGTCCATTGGCGGCGGGGTTGGGTTTGGCATAGCACCGTCTTGGATGGTGTATTTGTGCTCTGGGGAATTGCCTTCGGTGTTTCATTGTTGGCAAATTTAGACACCGGGCGGCGCATTGCGATTGGCCTCTGGTATATGAGTGCCTATATTGGTTTGTGGTACATCCTCTGGGACGTGGTTGCCAACAACGGCATCCGGCGCGAAATCCTGGTTGACGGCTTCCTCATCTCCGGTGTTGTGGTATTGATTTTTGGTTATCTGCAATGTCGTGAATGGTTGTTGTCCACCTTACCTCTGATTACCGCCGGGTTGCTTCCATTTAATCTGCCGCGTCCGGTAAGTACATTGGGAAACGCGAACTTATTATCTTGCTTTCTGGTCGTTTTGATTCCATTTATTCTCACGCGAGCCTTGAATGCACGAACAACATTCAATAGGATTGGCCTCGGCATCTATGGATTTCTGGCGCTGCTTCTGCTTTTTTTAACCTACTCGCGCGGCGCATGGTTGGGTTTGGCGGCGGGTTTGCTCATCTGGGGATTATTGACCCTGTGGCAGAGAAACTTGTTTTCAATTGCAATGTTACGTGGCTGGTGGGTTTCTCGGCCATCATTCCTGAAGATTACACTTGTGGCGGTTTTTGGTATTTTTACGCTGGGGGTCTTGACCGCCGGATTATTATTTATCCGCTCCTTTCAACAACCAACACGCTCGGCTGATCTTCGGATCAATATTTATAAAGCGGCCATCGCCTTGTTTTCCGAGAAGCCTCTGACCGGACAGGGACTTTATACCTTTGGGCGTGGATTAGCCCGGATGCAGTCGATGCCGCCCGAAACCCCTCACGGTCATGCCCACAATGCCATTTTGCATATAGCCGCCGAATTGGGCATCCCCGGCCTGATCGCTTTATTCGTAACCCTCGGTGTGATTGTTTGGGTAGTAAGGCGCAACTGGCGCGAAATGAGTTTCCAGTCCCGTAGCGTTTTGACTGCCTCTGCCGGGGCGGTAGTTGGCTTCGCCATCCACCATATGACCGATGTCCCTGCTACAGAACCAACAATTGCACTCGTCGGACTGGTAGCTTTGTTTCTCCTATTGATACCTCTCCATCCGCGTCCTCTGTCTGGTTGGAGGCGGATCGGTCATCCTTATGCGATGGCTGGGTTATGGATCGTGCTTCTGGGAACAGGTTGGTGGAGTAGCCGTGTGTATAGTGATTATGCTTCTGCGCTGGTCTATGGTACGAAGACCGAAGATTTCCGAGGAGCGGCTTCCCTTTTGCAGCCTGTCGTGGATGCCGAACCCTCTCTGACTCTGTATCGAATGCAGCAGGCTTATTTCTGGGGTTTGGCCGCCAGCGAAGGGGATAATGATGCCGCTCGTCAGGCGATTGCCGAATACCGAACAGATTATCATTGATGAACCCGGTTACTCGATTGGCTGGGCGAATCTGGCCGCATTATACTGGCAGTTAGATGAGCGTACTGAAGCGCTGAATGCAATGCAGCAGGCGGTGACGCTTGCACCCGACAGTTGGCAGTTAGCAGTAAATCTCGGTAATTATGCCACTGCGATGGGGGATACCGACACAGCCCAGGTTGCCTACGATCAGGCATTGGATGCTTCCCCCAATGCCAGTTTGTATCCGGGCTTGCAACAACTGGAGGACAGGCGTCTCGTTGCGACTGTTCCTCTCGACCTGACAGTTCCCGCCCAAACAGTCATTCTGCTGGATTTGGGGCAGGTCGATCAGGCACTCCAGTTCTGGTCGACAAACATACCGGGCGTACGGAGCGAGAGCGAAAAATACGTAATTGACCTGCTTCTGGCATTAGCCCAGGATGATCGTTCTACAGCATTGAGCGCACTGGATAAGTCCCAGCGCGTCTCATCAACAGAACTTGACCTGACTTGGATACATATAGGCCGCGCTCGACTTGCCCGCTATGAGGGTGACAACGAATTGGCATCTGCGGAAATTGATGCTGCCCATCAGTTATTAAGTCATGATCTCTTTGACAGTGACTTTTCTCGCCAGGTGATTGGGTATGCACAGTTCTTAAGAATTAGCCTCCCGCGTGACTTTTTGCCGCAAGTCTATTATCCAACGGATGATCCGGTGTTAATGCATGTGCTGGAATCAACTTAATACGATGATATGTATTTACCCTAGCATTTAGGACTCTTTATGCGTCAACTGACAATTGAACGTGCCGCCACCATCATTTTATTCGCCCTCTTGTTTGCCCTTGCTGCCCGCATCCCCACCGACTCTGATACTTGGTGGCATCTCCGCAGTGGGGAATATATCCTGTCGAACGGCGTCATCCATACCGACCCGTTTTCCTTTACTAAGGCGGGTGAACCCTGGATTGACCATAGTTGGGGGTCGCAGATTATTCTCTACGAAATTTGGCAGGTAGCTGGCAATTTTGGTCTATCAATTTATGTCGCTGCTCTCGCAACTGCCGGGATGGTCATGATTTACCTGATGTCACCCGGCAGTGTCTACCTGAGAGCTTTTACACTGGTGATTGGCGCAGCCACAGCAGCCGTTTTCTGGTCGCCTCGCCCACAAATGATTTCCTTTTTCCTGAGCACCGTTATTCTCTATCTGCTTTATTTGAACAAACGCCAGAAGATAGATCGCCTCTGGCTGATTCCGGTCATCATGGCCGTTTGGGGCAATCTACATGCTGGTTTCTCTATCGGGTTTATTTTCCTGGCTGGCTCAATCGCTGGCGAAATCCTGGGACACATATTCACTCCCAACGCGGACAACCTCGCTCCCTGGTCGGGTATCCGCAAACTGGTCATAGTGACATTGGTTTCGGTAGCCGCGCTGGTAATTAATCCCTATGGTTTACAAATGTTGGCCGTCCCGTTCCAAACATTAAGTATCGGCGCGCTGCAAAATTTCATTCAGGAATGGAACTCGCCCAATTTTCATGAACGGCAGACGTGGCCGTTTATTGTCTTGCTGTTGGGACTGCTTGGTGCGGTGGGTGGCAGTCGCAAACGTCTGGATTGGGCGGACTTTGTTCTGGCTTCTGGCACTGCCTTTATGGGGCTGTCTGGCAGGGCGCAATATTGCCGTGTTTGCTGTCGTTGCCACCCCTATCCTGACCGACCATCTGGACTCCCTGCTCACCGAACGCGGTTGGGTAATCAAGCCGGTGCGCCGGGTAACACCCCGCATGGCACGTATGAATGCGCTTCTTGTCGGGGTCATTGTATGTGCTGCGCTGCTCAAGGTTTTGCTGGTATTGGATCAAAAAACCGTGCAGGCCGCCCAGGAAGAATTCCTCCCTGTGAAAGTAACCCAGTACCTTGCGGCTGAACACCCATCGGGGCCGATGTTCAATAGCTACAATTGGGGCGGTTATCTCATGTATGCGCTGCCGGATGAGAAGGTTTTTGTGGATGGCCGCACCGATCTCTACGGGGATGATTTTTTGACGAATGATTATCTAAGCACCGCCAGAGGCGAACCCGGTTGGCGCGAGACTCTGGACAAATATGGCATCAAACTGGTTGTTGTCGAAGCCAATAGTGGACTTGCCCGTACATTGCGCGGGGAGTCGGATTGGACGTTGGACTACGAAGATGATATGGCCGTTGTTTTCACGCGGGACAGCCTGAATGGCTAAACGTGATAAGACCGCAGCGCCCGGTGCTGCCGTGCAACTGACAGGGTTGTTGTCCGACTTTCGCCTGCTCATCATCTTGTTCGTTGCCTTTCGCCTGATGTTGTTGATGGTCTACCAGCCCTTCATCATCAGTGGAGTCGAACGGGGTGTGACCGCAGGCGGCGACTATTCCACCTACTACCAGATTGCCTCCCTGTCGGATACAGTTGGTGCGCCCTTCCGTGATTGGTGGAGCGAGTTTCCGCCAATCTGGTCATTTGCGACAGTAGCCTTGTATCAACTTGCAGGCAGTAACAACTACACCACCTTTTCCATGCTCCTGGGAATCCTCGTAATCGCCTTTGACGCCGGTAACTTGATTCTCATCCGTAAGATTGGGGCACATTTGTATGGCTCGAATACGGGCATCGCGTTGGGCTGGATATATGCGGTCATGCTCGCGCCGCTGGTTTTCACCTTCTGGGATTTTGAGCCAGTCGTCGCCTTTTTCCTGCTGCTCGGACTGTGGTGGTTGCTGACGAAACAGGAAACCCGCTCGGCATTGGCGATTGCGCTTGGTGCGCTCACCAAGTTCACTCCCGCGTTGTTGCTGGCGAGCGTGTGGCGTTTTCGCCAGCGCACCCACGCCCTGCGTTACACTGCTGTTGTAGTCGGTCTGTTTGCGCTGGTCTATCTGCCGCTCTTTCTACAAAATGCGCCCATGACCCTCCCGTCGCTCACGGCACAGTTCAACAAAGCCTCCTACCAAACGGTTTGGGCGCTCTTGGACGGCAATTACCGCACTGGCAACTTTGGCCCTCTGGCAGATCGTACCGACCCGGCTTTAGCCAGTGTGATTCAGGGGAATCCCGCCGTTATTCCCGGTGGGTTGCGTTTGGTTGTCGCTGGCGCGATTGGTTTATGGATATTCACCCGTACACGCCGCTTTGATGATAGGGGTTTGGTCGCCTTTACAGCCGTCACGGTGCTAATCTTTTTCTTGCAGGCTCAGGGTTGGAGTCCGCAGTGGTTGGTACAAATTATCCCACTGGTGCTGCTCTGCTTCCCCACGCGCAATGGTGTGCTGATGGTTCTGCTGCTCAGTTTGGTGACATTCGCGGAATATCCATTTCTATTTATTCGCACAGGTGATACCGGCGGAGAGATAGCCGGAGCATTGCTTTCCCCATTTATCATTCTGGTCCTGGTGCGCACAGGGATGCTGGTCGGCTTGTGTGTGGCACTGTATCAACGGCTGCGACAGGAACCCGTTCCAGCTTAAGTATTCCAAAATTTCTTAAGGTAATTGAGAGGCAAAATCTGTCACAATAGAACATAACCCATAATTTCATCTCGAAAATCATGAACCCCTTAGGAGACATCAACAGTGTCACAGAATCGACAGGAATTGGAACTTGCCAAAGAATTGATTGAGGAGAAGGAATACGATAAAGCCCGCCTCCTCCTACACCAGATTCCAAGCGACCCCACTGCCCAGAAGTGGTTGGATAAATTGGATGCGATTGCGCCGCCGGGTGCACGTAGCAGTGTGGGTGGCGATGTGGAATCATCAGCACCCTGGCAGTATGCTGCTCTGGAAGTTAAGCGATCTTATGGCATTCAGTACAGAGTGAATGGCGAAGCGAAAGCTGACTGGAAGGATCAACCCATTTACTATCCCCTGAACGAGCTTGGCCGCGAGGGCTGGGAGCTAATAGGCTTCGAAACCAACAACGAAATGTCGACCTATCTTCTGAAGAAACCCGGTGCAGCGTTGGATAATCAGAAGATTGACGTGTGGGATCAATAGGTCTCCCACCTTCACATCATCATGCCAAATCATTTTGGGCTGCGTCGTGCTTGGATACTGCTGCTTGCGCTTGTAGTGCGTCTCATCAACCTCGGTGGGCGCAGTTTATGGTATGACGAAGCCTTTGCCGTACTGTTTGCCGGGAAAGGGCTGAACGCCATGTTGTATGGCACACTCACCCCGGTTTCCGGTGGCGCAGCCGATATTCACCCCTTGCTCTACTATGGCACACTCAATATCTGGATGACCCTGTTTGGCGACAGTCCCTTTGCCGTCCGGTTCTGGAGTGTGATGCTCGGTGTAGCCACTGTCGCTGCTGTTTATCTTTTGTCGCGTGACCTGTTTGACGAACGAACCGGGGCAGTAGCCGCCTTCATAACAGCAATTGCCCCCTTTCACGTCCAGTATTCCCAGGAAACCCGCATGTACGCGCTGCTCGGTCTGCTGTTAGTGCTGGCGACCTGGACATTTATCAGGGCATGGCGCGCCGGGGCAGATTGGAAACGCAGTCTGAAGTGGTGGATCGCCTTCGGTATCCTTGCTGGACTGTCGATGTATACCCAGCAGCTTGCCGCTTTCTATCTGGTCGCTATCGGCCTGATCCCACTTCTAACCCGTCGCCGCCATCAACTGATCGGCGTCACTTTCGGAACGCTCGTCGCCTTAGTGATTTACCTTCCCTGGCTCGTCAATCTCCCCGGACAATTTGCGAAAGTGCGTTCCTATTACTGGCTTTCGCCACCCAATATCGCCCAACCATTATTGACCGCCCGCTCCTTTCTGGTCGTAAATCTGGACATCCCCGCGCCGTATTCGATGGTCGGATTTTTGGGTGCGCTGTTCATTTTACTGTTTCTGCTGGTACAGGTCATTTTGTATTTACGCCGTCGCCACCAATCGGATAGGAAATCACTGTTATTTGTTTTGTGGCTGGCTGCTGTTCCGGTTGCCCTGATGTGGCTGGTGTCTCAAATACAGCCAGTCTATCTGGAACGCGCGTTGCTGCCCTCTGCCTTGATGTTATATGTGGCGCTTGGCTGGTTCTTTACGCGCGGCGGGTTGCCGCGTCCGATTGCAACGGTAATCGCAGTCGTCGGGTTAGTGCTTGTTGGCATCGGACTGTATTTTCAATATACCTGGGCAACATTTCCTAATTCGCCGTTTCAGTCCGCCGCCGCTTATGTTCAGGCCGAATGGCAAACAGGCGATGTGTTTATCCATCAGAACAAACTCTCCGCACTGCCTTCCATTTATTACGCGCCCGATCTCGTACAGCGTTACCTTGCCGATACCCCCGGCAGCAGCGAAGACACGCTGGCACATCCGACTCAGGAAGCCCTCGGTTTGCTGGCCGATAACTGTCTCCAGGCCGCTAGCTTGGCTGCAAAGCGCATATGGTGGGTGATGTTTGACTTTGCGTCGGAGCAATATGCTGCGGCTGGACGTCCCGAATTGGAGCAGGCATTGAACTGGTTAGATGACCATTACACCCGTTCGGGGGACACACAATTTAATGATCTCGATGTGATTCTATTTACCAACCCGCACGGCGATTGGACGGGCGATTGCGAGGCCGCATGAAGCTGTTTCCCCGTTCAGTCTGGATATACGCCCTGGTTCTCTCGATTGTTACCTCCTTGCCCTATATCGCCGGTGCATTGAATACCCCATCCGGGTGGGCATATAGTGGTAGTCCGGCAGTTCCGGTAGGCGTTCAGGTGGATTACAACAGTCACTTGGCGAAGATGTGGCAGGGTAGTCGCGGGCAGTGGGATTATCATCTCTTATTCACCAGTGAACCCCATCCCGGTCTGTTCGCGGTACAGGGTTTTTATGTGGTGCTTGGTGCGCTGGCGCACATCACACCCTTCAGCCTGCCGTTGATGTATCACCTTGCCCGTTTTATTTTTACGCTCACGATGGTGCTGGCGATCTGGGCATTTGCCAGCCGCTTTTTTGATAAACCTGCCGAACGCTGGTTTACCCTCCTGTTTGCTACCATCGTTGGCGGTTGGAGTTGGCTGCTGCTGTTGATAGACCCCACATTGGCAGCTTCCACATCCCCCATCGAGTTCTGGCTGACCGACGCTTTCAATTTGCTCGGTGCATTGTATATGCCGCACTTTGCCGCTGCTGTCACCCTGCAAATTGTGATTTTATTGTCCTTTGACGATTGGGTTCGCCTGTCTCCTGCCCAGGTTCGCCGTTCCCGCTGGACGTTAATTGTACTGACGTTGGCTTTGGCTGCCGAAGCGATTATTCAGCCTTATGTAATTTTATTGCTGTTGCCCTTGCTGATAGTTCTGACCGCCTATCATCTGTTTTCAGCTAGGCGGCTTTCCTTCCGTCGCGCCCTCTGGTTAATTATACCCTTCGGGATTTACGCCGGTCTGGTCATCTATCAATACATCGTAATCAATTCGGACTCGATCTGGGCATCCTTCAGTGCCCAGAATCAGACCCTCTCGCCCCTGGTCACGTATTATGTGCTGGGTTATCTGCCATTTTTGATTCCGATAATCCTCGGCGCGCGCCTGTTTATGCTCGAAGATTCGGATGATCGCTGGTGGATTCCCATCCTTTGGGTAGCCTTTGTAGCGGCCTTGCTCTATGCGCCTTTTCCCACGCAGCGCCGTTACTTGCTCGGTGTACAAACGCCGCTTGCGGTGCTGGCCGCTTATGGTTGGTCGCGTGCGATCTTGCCACGCCTTCGCCGCCACCGTCGTCCACTCCTATCCATTGTCTACTTTGCTCTCGCCTGTGTCGCCTTAGTGGGCATGATTGCCGCCAATATTCTGTCAATTTCCAAACCGCTGGATAACCCGGAAGTCTATGCACAGCCCGATGAGCTTGCGGCCTACTCTGTGGATGCGAGATGCCAATCCTGACGGTGCTGATCTGGTGCTGACCACCTTCGATCTGTCGGGGAAGGGCAGTGGCGGGCGGGTTGTTGCTTGGACAGGCTCAAGAGTGTTTATTGGTCACTGGTACGAAACAGCCAACTTTTCGACCAAAGTGATTCAGGTCGCGCGTTTCTACAATCCTGCCACATCCGATGAGTCGCGGCGTTTATTTCTTCAACAAATCGGCGCGGTTTATATATGGTACGATGATGATGCCCGCGCCGTTGGCGACTGGAATCCTGCTGGGGCGGATTATCTGGAACCCGTATTCACAACCGATACTGTGACAATCTACAAATTCCTTCCCGAAAGCTGAGGCTTGCCCGTGACGATTTCGACTCGTGAACGCCTGCTTTTTGGATTAATTGCCCTGTTGGGTGCATTTCTACTCACGCGCGGTCTGGTGAACGGGCCGGGTTATACCGATGTATTTTATCACCTTAATGCTGCTGATCGTCTCGTGAGGGGGAGGGCTTGACCGACAACTATCTCTGGACGTACATCGGTGCGCCTGATAGACTGCCCGCGCCATCCCATCTCTATTGGATGCCCCTGACCTCCCTCTTGGCCGCGTTAGGGATGGGCTTGCTTAACGCCCCCGGTAGTTATGCTGCTGCCCAGTGGCCGTTTACCCTGATGTTCGCCGGGACAATTTGTGTCGGTTTCTGGTTGGGCGGGCGTCTCGGTGGGACGCGCCGCCATGCGTGGCTCGCTGGGCTGATAACCCTGACGAGTGGTTACTTCACCCGCTTTTGGGGTGCGATAGACACCTTTGCCCCCTTTGCCCTGTTTGGTTCGCTTTGTCTGGTCTCTCTTGGGCTGGCACTTTCCCCCAATCCCGAATCTGGAGAAAACAATCGTTCGTGGATGTATGTCGTCCTTGCTGGTTTCACCGCCGCTTTATCCCATCTCACCCGTGCCGACGGCTTGCTTTTCCTGATGGTTGGATGGGTTGCTATCTTGTGGCCGTTTGTGTTTCGCCGCGCTAGTGAGACACCATCGGTTAGAAGGGTGGTCGGCCATATCGCACTATTCACACTGGCCTATCTACTGGTAATGCTGCCCTGGTTCATTCGTAATCTGAATGTCATCGGTTCGCCGTTGCCCCTCGGTGGTACACAGAGCATCTGGTTCTCCGAGTACAATGATCTCTTTAATTACCCCCCCAATTCAAGCGCAGCCACCTTATTTGCCGATGGCCTGACTGGCTTTCTGTCCTCCCGTTGGATCGCCTTGACTCAGAACCTTGCCACCTTCATCGCGGTTGAAGGTCTGGTCGTCATGACGCCCTTGATGCTAATTGGTTTGTGGCGTCGTCGTAGCCAATCCTTCTTGAGAGCATTTTGGCTGTACGCGCTTGGGTTGCATCTTGCGATGACATTCGTGTTTCCCTTCCCCGGTTTTCGTGGGGGACTGCTTCACTCCGCCGCCGCTCTGCTTCCCTGGTGGGTTGCCCTCGGTGTGGTCGGTCTGGACGATTGTGTGGATTGGGTTGCCCGTCATCGTCGTCGTTGGAATGCCGCTTCTGCTAAATGGATTTTCTCGGCGGCACTGCTGATGGTTGCTGTATTCTTGAGTCTCAGCATCGGCCTGGGTAATCGTGTTGCCGCTCCGACCATGCCCTCTGTCTATCGTGAACTGCTGGAAAAAGTCCCGCCGGACGCGCGTGTGATGATTAATGATCCCGCCCAACTGTATTATTTCACCGGATTAGGTGGTGTGGCGCTGCCCAACGAAACCCCCGCCGTAATCCTCGACATTGCCCGACAATATGATGTAGGCTATCTGCTTTTGGAGGAAGTCACGCAGGACTCGCCAGCCGCTTACTCTGCGTCTCCTAAACTCTGGTCAATCCTGACTGCTCCGCCGGATTTCCTGACACCCATTCCGATGGGAAGTCCATCTGTGAGGTTGTATGCAATTCATCACTGACCGCTTCAGGCGCTATGATCTTCTTTTCCTCGTCTTGGCGGTGGTGACGGTGATGCTGTATGTTGGCACAGCCAATGGCGGTTTTCCACTGGATGATAGTTGGATTCATCAGGTGTATGGTCGCAATCTGGCGCAAACGGGTTTGTGGGCATTTGTCCCCGGCGTTCCGAGTGCCGCTTCGACCTCTCCTTTATATACAGTGCTTCTCGCAATGGGTTACAAGTTGTCCATCCCTTACAAACTATGGACAGTTGTTTTGGGCATCGCGGCCTTGTGGGTGACGGCTATGGTCGGCGCGCGCTTGGCCGAGCGTCTGATGCCCCGACAGGCTTACGCTGGGTTGCTATCTGGACTCGCCCTGGTCTTGACCTGGCATCTGATATGGGCGGCATCCTCTGGCATGGAAACCCTGCTGTTTTGTATGTGGACACTTCTGCTGATCGGGCTTTCCTGGCGCGAATTGGATGAACGCTCGTCATACTGGCGCGACGTCAGCTTACGTGGATTATTGTTCGGTGTCTGCACCGCCCTTGCTACCCTGACGCGCCCGGAAGGGATCGCGCTTGCCGGACTCATCGCGCTGGTCATGTTGCTCATACGCCCGCAGGGTTCATGGCGTGGGCTGTTCCTATGGGGGATCGGCGTGGCAGTCGGCTTTATGGTTGTCATCTCGCCCTATTTGCTGCTCAATCTTCAACTGACAGGCGGCCTCCTGCCCGATACCGCCTCGGCGAAACAGGCGGAAAATGCCCCTCTGCTGGCGGTCAGTTATCCGGGGCGCATCGTAAACATGCTTTTCCCCCTGATTGCAGGCGCGCAGTTGCTTCTGATCCCCGGCATCCTCTATTTTGTCTTTCGTGCATTGGCTAAATTGCGGAATAATCACCGCGCGCTGTTTGAATTCATTCCGTTTCTTTGGGCTGCCGGATTGGTCGCGCTCTATGCGGCTCGTTTACCCGCTCCCTATCAGCATGGCCGATATGTCATTCCAGCATTGCCCTCCCTGATTTTGATCGGTATTGTCGGAACAGTTGATTTGGTACGGTGGAGCAGGGCTTCACTCGCTGGTCGGGTGTTGTCTCGCTCACTGGCGATTGCGGCTGGGCTGGCATTTCTTTACTTTGCATTTATAGCGGGACCGGCCACTTACCGTCAGGATGTGCGTATTATTGATGAAGAAATGGTCGCTTCCGCCCACTGGATTTCTGAACACATTCCCCCCGATCAATTGTTGGCGGTACACGACATTGGTGCAGTGGGTTACTTCGCCCCGCGCCCCATTCTGGATTTAGCCGGACTGGTTAGTCCAGAGATCGTGCCGTTTATCTTGGATGAGGAATCCCTGTGGACTTGGCTGAAAGATAATGATGCCCGTTATCTCATGGCCTTTCCCGACCAGATACCCGGCGATGACCCGAAAAACCCGCGTTTGTGTCCCGTTTTTACCACCGGAGGCACGACCTCACCGGCTGCGGGTGGGCCGAATATGACGATATATGCACTGACTTGGGATGGCATCTGTCCCGAAAATTAATTTATCAGTTGCGCTAAAACTTATGAAAAATGTAAAATAGCAATATGAACGACTTATTTAAGAAACTCAATGTCCTCGTAAACGCCAGCATCCACGATGTACTGGGTGATGATGTTGCCGGTAGTTCTCGACGTGTTTCGTTTGATCCCCATAAGCTTGGCAAGGATATTGACCGCGAAATAACCATGCTGCGGGGGCGTATCAATGATGCCCTTGCCTACGAAGATGAATTGCAGGCGCGTGTAAATGCGTTGGGGGCAGAAGTTGCTGATTGGGACAAGAAGGCTGATGATGCGGTAACCGCCGGAAATGACGAGGGCGCGCGTGCTGCCATTGACCATATGGCGCGTACCCAGCAGCGTGCCGCTATGGCCGAGGCCGATTTGCGCGATCACCAGCGCGTGACACAGGAACTAATTCTACGGGTAAATACCCTCGAAGCGACAGTGGCCGATGTCCGGCGTGCCCAATCCACTTCGCCGGAGTCGCAATCATCGCCCGAACCCGAACGTGGACAGGTTTTGTCAGATGTGCTGAAAGACGTACGTGAAAGAATAACCCGTATGGGTGAAATGATAACTGCAACGGACGAGGTAAAAAGTCCGGTTATTGACCAATCGCCTGTTGACGACCAGGTAATTGATGATGATTTGGAATCCCGTCGCCAGCGTTTAAGTAAACCAAAGTAGAGCGCGAACAATGTCGGATGCAGAGAACAAGCGTATTTTAGTTGTGTCCGGTGACTATGCTATTGTCCGGCAGGTGCGGAAGGCGCTGTCGAATAATGGCTTTGCTATCCAAACGGCCTATAGTCATCACGATGGCATGTATAGCCTGGAGAATGGCACATTTGACGTTGTATTAGTTGATGCCATGATGGCGGATCGGCATACCGGCCAATCAACGGCGGCTGCGCTTGGGAAAGTCAGCTTGTCGGTTCCGATAATTGCCCTCATGCCCGATCAGAACTTCCCGCCGAATGTGACGTCTGGGGTGGCGAATGATCTCTCCATCGCCCGTACGCTTTCCAACGCCCTGCGGGTTCCACTAGGAAAGACAGCCCCATTTAGTGCTTCAAAGGTCGAAACAGTTAATCGGCAGGATGAAGAGATCGAAACCCTGTTTGACCTTAGCAAATCACTCACTGAGGTGCTGGAACTAAGCGAAGTATTGAATCGTGTGGTTGAAGCCGCTCGTCGCCTGACCAATGCTGAAGAGGGTATGATCTTGTTGCCGGACGACGATGCTGGTCAGCTTTATTTGCGTGCAAAGGTTGGGATAGATATAGAAGTCGCGCGCAATTTCCGTGTGAAAACCGAAGACACATTGGCAGGGCGTGTGTATGCCAGTAGTCAGTCGGTGCTCATCGGCGCTCAGGGGCCGCAGAAGGTAAAGACGGAATATCTGGTCAATGCGCTTCTCTATGTCCCGATTATATATGAAGGTACATGCATCGGTGTGTTGGGTGTAAATAACAAGAATACCGAAGCGACTTTCCATCCACGCCATCAGGAACTTTTAGTCAACCTCGCTTCTTTCGCTGCCATTGCCATCGAGAACGCCCGCATTCATGAGGAAGCGTTGGAACGCACGCGGGAATTACAGATTTTGATTGACGCGGGCAATGTGCTGAATTCGTCACTCTCCCTCAGTGAAACGCTCCCCAATATCTGTGAACAATTGATGCGGGTACTCAACGTAAACCTGTCAGAAATTTATTGGTGGGATCGTGACAGTAACCAGTTGCGTACTTTAGCCCGTTGCTTTCAAACAGCTTGGCAGAACGGTCAGGGGCCGGTTATTGACTTGAATCGACGGCCAACTATTCGTACTGCGTTGGAAAGTCACCGATACACCGTCATAGATCACGGGGCAAATGCTGCAGAATCAGACATCGAATATCTGAACGATACTGGTGTAGAAGCAGTTCTGGTGATCCCAATCTATGGTGGTGAACAATCATTAGGGGTGGTACAGGCTTTTTATGTCCAGTCCCCAGACGCATTCCCGGAAATTGACGTCTTGCAGCGCGTGCAGCACATGACCCTGGAATTGCTTGTTACCCTGTCAAACCAGACCAATCACTCTCGAATGCAAGGTGTTTTTCGAACCATCAACGACATGATTCATGCTGTTGGCGCAGATTGGTGTGAAGTAGCACTGATGATGTCGGATAAACAGTCCCTATCGGTCAATCTCGCGGTAGGCAAGGGGGTCTGGTTGTCCTCACCTCAACCCTACTATGATCTTGGTCAGTATCCTGATGTCGCCGAGGCAGTCGAGTCTCAGGCGCTCATTAACAAACAGAGCGACAGCAGTTTAATGTCGCCCGGTATTCGGGCACTGCTAAATAGATCGGGCAGTCGGGCGATTTTGGGGCTTCCGCTGGTACAACGCGGACAAACACAGGGAATGGTGTTATTTGCTGATTCGCGCCGTAACCGGGTTTATAGCCAGCGTGAAATTGACATGGGGCGCGCTATCGTTGGGCAGGCCGCCACCGCCTTGGAGAACGCCAGCCTGGTTCATGATCTTGAACAGAGCTTGATAAATTTGCGCGACACACAGGATCGTCTTGTACAGACCGCCCGTTTGTCTGCTATGGGAGAGTTGGCGGCGGCTGTAGCCCATCAGATTAACAATCCTTTGACGACAATCATGGTAGACTCAGAGATGATGTTGTTGGATGAGCAGCCCGACTCCCGCAACTACGACTCTTTGCAGGCCATCTCACGCGCGGGTAAGCGTGCTGCCGGGGTTGCGCGGCGCTTATTGGCAATTGCGCGACCCAACGACCCCGAATCGCCACCAGAGCGAATTGATGTTGTCGATACCATTGAAGGTGTCCTTTCCCTGGTGAAGTCGCATATCGAGCGCGACAGGATACAGATCATCGCAGAATTACCGCAAGAAAAGCTGCCCCCTGTCTGGGCTGTTCCCGGCCAGCTAGATGACATCTGGCTGAATCTGCTCTTAAATGCACATGATGCGTTGTTCGGGCGTGAGGGGGCGAAGTTGGGTATTACTGCCTCATATATACCGGATGAAAATATCATTGAAGTGATCGCCTGGGACAATGGCCCTGGAATCCCGGCCAAGATCATTGAGGATGTATTTAAACCATTTTTCACCACCAAGCCCGTAGGCGAAGGTACTGGCCTCGGTTTGCACATTTGTCGGCAGACAGCCGAACGGATTGGTGGCAGTATCGCTGTACAAAGTGTTCCGGACGAAGGGACACAATTTTTCGTCCGGCTTCCCGTTTAAGGAGGAACTTAATCAAAATGACTTATATCTTGGCAGTCGACGATGACCCGGAGGTACTGGATACTCTCGGACGTGTTTTGGAACGGGAGTTGTTTGAGGTTGGGCTGGCGAAATCGGGTTCGGAGGCGTTAGCCCTGATCGAAAGACGGGTTCCCGATGCGTTAATTCTTGATATTATTATGCCCGGTATGGATGGAATCACAATTTGCCGACAGTTACGTCGTGATCCCCGCTTCACGTCCTTGCCTATCCTGTTCTTAACGGCGAAGGGCAGCACCGATGATGTAGTCGATGGTCTGGACGCTGGTGCGGACGATTATGTCGTGAAGCCGTTTGAATTGGCGGAACTCCGGGCACGTATTCATGCCCTCTTACGGCGCAGTGTCCGTGATGCCTCTGGCACAGCCGTGATTCAGATGAATGATCTCAAGTTGGATTCCGATACTTATCAGGTTTATGTAAAAACACACCGCATTCAACTCACATCCACTGAACATAGACTTTTGCGCTATCTGATGGAGAATCCCAACCGCGCCTTGTCGCCATCCCATCTTTTGCAAGCAGTCTGGGAATATCCCCCGAATACTGGCGACCCCGATTTGGTTCGTGCCCATGTTCGTAATCTTCGCGCCAAAATCGAGAAAAATACCGAACGGCGCTATATCCGAACGATACATGGGGTGGGTTATATGATTTCGGCTTAACGGATTTCACAAAACATTCAGACACATCCACAAATTTTTGCCCTTAATCCGGTTATACTGTACACATAACGGTATTAAGACTGGATTGAGGCTATGTATAAAATCCTGGTGGTTGATGAAGAACTTGAAACCTTGTGGATGATCGAACAATTCCTGAGCCGTGAAGGTTATACGGTTCAAACCACGACATCTGCGCGAGATGCACTGGTAATCGCTGACGCAAATGGTCCTGATTTATTTGTTATCAACGCACTGTTGTCAGATATGGATGGTTTGTCACTCTGTCGAGTTTTGCGTGCCAACCCGATGACTGCCAACACACCCATCATCTTCTTGACAGGCAAAGGTGCAGGCTTCGGGGTTGCCGAGGCGCTGGATGCAGGCGGAGATGATTACCTTCGTAAACCATTTGCGCTTCGAGAATTGTCTGCTCGTGTCCGCGCTCATCTTCGTCGGATGGGCAATCAAATAGTTGATGATATGCCGCACCTGACTGTGAATCCGCACAATCTTACGGTTCAGGTCAATGAGCGTGAAGTATCGTTGACACAGGTTGAATTTGAACTGTTCATGTTTTTGTGCCACAGTCCTCATGAATTGCACTCTACCCAGGACTTGTTGGTAGATGTATGGCAGTACCCTAAAGGGACTGGGGACGCTGCGCTCGTTCGTAACCACATACGCAACTTACGTCGTAAGCTGGAAGATGATCCTGAACGTCCAGAGATCATCCAATCACGTCATGGTCGCGGTTATGCGGTGAAAGCCCGTGTCCAAATCCAGAATCTGCTGATTAGCGGGACTCACTAGTCCCGCTTGGTACTTCTGTCCCCCCACGATCTTAACAAAACCCGATCAAGTTCTTATCAGTTCCCCGCATCGCATCCATAAAACCTTGTGGTATGATGAAATCGCCGACTAGAATCAATCCGTCGGTCAGGTTGTAGATCGAGGGTGGGCGATGCGAAGATTACTCAAAAAAATCATTCAAATCCTGGACGGCACACCAGCAGTCTACGGACAAAAGAATTGTTGGCGCGGGCAAAGCGTTGTTGAACTCACGCTGGTCACACCCATATTAATTGTGCTTCTTATGGGATTGGCAGAAATTGGCTGGTTTGCCAACAACTATTTAATCCTTCTGGAAGTCACCCGTGTCGGCGCGCGTCTTGGAACAACCCAGACTGGCGAAACCAGCCCGCTGGAATGGAATAACGACGCCAGCCGCACACCCTATACGGGTTGGAATGATTACCCCTCACAAATCGGTGCCCGCAATGCGGAAGATTACCGTTTGTGCAGTAAAGTCCGTGACCCCAACAATCGTGAAATTCGGGGCTTCTACAATCTCATCGCCTGTGTAATGAGCCAGCAAATGGATCCACTCGCACTGGACTCCAGCAACGGCAAAGATGATATTGTCATTTCGGCATTTTCCCTCATGGCGGTGGATCCAACCTCACTCGCCAGCGCCCAATATTTCGACGGTGCGCCTTCAACACCCAGCAACTTGATTAGCACTTCGCTCATTGCTGGTCTGAACAATCTGCCACAGGTATTGGTGGTTGGGCGCTATCCAACCAACGCCAACGAATGCACTGTAGATGCCAACGGTGCTTCCAAAGTATGGGAGCGTGACCCATTCGATTATTTCAAGGACTCTATACGCGATCATCAGGTCAAACCCGGCGGTGATGTAAACAATCCCGATGACTGGAATTATGTGGAATTAGAAGGCTACGATGCCCCCACCTATCCACCCTATGTCTCACCCGGCGCTACCCAACCCCCCGCCATGCCGGAGCGTCAGCGCGGTTGGGTGTTATACGGTAATCACGGGATTTCAGGCACAATCAACCCGCTTACAGGAGCCAAGAATTGCATCGGCTCAGAGTGGTCGATTGATGAAATCCAACAGTTGATGAACATCCCCAACTTCGACTTGCTCAAAAGCAAGAAGGATCAGCGTGAGCGCCTGCCAACCCAGGGTATGGTTATGGTGGAACTGTTCTGGGAACATCAGTTACTGCTCAAGAATCCGGTCTTCAACCCGGTTTGGACAATTCTGGGTGACAGCACAACCTTGAATGTGTGGGCTGCCTTCCCACTCCCGGCCACCGAGCCGCGTATCACCATTCAGTAGAGGAAGAGACGAGATCATGAAACGAGCTTTATCGCGGTATATGAAACGCATGATCCGTAAAGGGGAGGTCGGTCAAACGCTGGTCATTCTCGCGTTTGGCTTCGTAGTCCTCCTGGGATTTGTGGGTATTGTGACCGATGTCTCGCTGATGTTTGTGCGCTACAGTTCGCTGCGTCGGGCGATTGACGCCGCTGCTGTCGCGGCTGCCGGGCAGATGCGTCGTGCCGCACCGACGGCAGAGGACATTGCCAATGCGGCCTTAGCTGGTGGAAGCGCAGCCGAGCAGGAAAAACTTGCTATTGGTTACGCTTATGCTCGCAATATCGCCAGCGTAAACTTGGCCGCCCGCCAGTTCATTGAACTGTATGGTGTTGACCCGACGACGGTTCTGGTCGATACCTGCGCCACCACCCCCGATGACCCTGAATTGGAATGCGACCCAAGCAAACAACCGCGCAAACTGGTGCGCGTAACTGCCCAGGTGGAATCGCCGACAGTCTTTCTTCGTCTCCTCGGCTGGGGTACGGTGACACTCGAAGCCACAGCCATTTCCGAAACCGCTGTGCTCGACGTGGTGATGATTTTCGATGTATCCGAGTTGATGGCGAACCAGACCAGTTATAAGGACTGGGATGCCTACCTGCACGATGTCACTGGTGTAAACAAAAATTATCGTTACATGCCACCCCGGATGCAGTCCGATCCTGCCGCGCTGAACATTTATTCAAAAGGTGCGTCGGCTGGCCGATGGAGTTTGGGTGATTATTATTCGGACTGGACGACTACATTGGGTAAGACACAGGACGATTTGTATAACGATCCTCTCTACAACCCAGCCGTATTTTCCGTAAACTACAACCCGAATGGAACAATTGCATCGGTGCAAACCGAATCTCTGAACGCACCCGGTCAGATGCGTCAGGACTGTCGTGTACGCATGTTCCCGGCGGCTCAATCGCTACAGATTCCGAATGGTCAGGGTGAGTTCACCTTTGATGACATTGAAGTCGAATTGACCAAGTATATGAATACGGTTTTGGGTGTGTCCGGCAATTATCCGGGCGTGAATCAGAGAGCGTCCTATGACGGCTTCGCGCCCGCCTACAACTTCTACGGTTGCTGCAATGACCCGGGGAATACAACAGGAATCGGGATCCCCTGGCACCAGATTTCGATTTTTCTGACCTCATTTGTCAACCCATGAAAAAAGTCCGCGATGCCACCGAGCAATTCTTGAATCGTATTGACTTCAGTCGTGGAGATCGTGTCGCGTTAGTGACCTTTGACCGTAGTGCCTATTTAATTGATCCCGATGGTACAACCGGCGGCGATGGCACTGGGCCGCAAACCCACATGATTACTTCACAACCTAGAGCGCTCGATGCCTTGACGACAGGTGGTCGGTGTTCGTGCGGAACCGAACTTTTATGCTGATACCGATGGCGATGGCCTCTGGGATCACTTCACCATCGGCGGGGTTCCCTACGGGCAGGGTGGTTTGGCGATTGATTACGGCGGGACAAACGGCTACAACGGCCAGGCTTTGGGCGCGCTCAACGATTATCCGGTGAAGGATAACTGCCGTTTCCAGAATGCCACCTTGCCCTATCCGTTTAGTTTGTATGCGTCGCCTGCGGATCCCGGCCCATCCCGGTAGCGGTGTCTATCCGGCGCGTTATCCATCTGCGCTGGCTGGGCATTATCCTGGACCTTTCGACTCGGTGATGAACCCGCCCCTCAATGACCCGGCTTGGGAGAGTCCAGGAGACTTCCACTGTAAAATCTCAAAAAGCCTATTACTCCTACGAATTTCGGGCAGGTTGTTCTGGCAGTAATGTTGGTGCGGCGCTTCGTGTTGCCAATAATGCCCTGGTTGACCCCGCGACGGTTCGTACCAACGGTGCGGTCTGGGTCATGGTTATGCTGGGTGATGGTGCTGCTGCCGGTACCGACCCAGTTCGTCGTAATGGCTATGATCTGAATGCGCCCAACCCCTATACCGACCCTAATCAGCCGCCCCAGGCAGGCGATTACGGTGTCTATGGCCTTTGCCCATACGGTACACCCGGTCAGCGCGGCCCATTAGTAGATGAGCAGCCAAAATGGTCAACCAGCGCGAACGAACTGCAAAATGTCGATTGGAGCACAGAATTCCCATATTGCATGGATATTGATCCCGCCTCACGACATTTTTGTTTTGATCCCCGTGTCCAGCGTGATGGCGAAATCTACATTGATATTGGTCGTCCCGAATGTGATGTCGATCATTACGATGCCGACGACTTTGCTCGTGATTGGGCGGATTTTATCGGCCTGACCGATCCTTTCCCATCGCTTGTTACGGCAGATCAACTCAATCGCAGCAACGATCTCCAATTGCCGACCATTTTCACCATCGGTTTTGGTCTGGATTTCCAGACTGGCGATCATAGTTGTGAAGCCAATCTCGGTGACTGCCTCGGTGAGGAACTGCTGCGCTATATTGCTGATGTAGGCGACAATAATCGCATCGATACCGATTATGAACAGGATTTTCGCGGTGATGGTCAGGTGGACAAGGTCTTAGCGCTTGGTGATGAGTATGGCGTGCGTGGACCCTGCGAAGGCCCGATCCCTGGATATGATACTGCCGATGCTGTTCCTGCAAATCAACTGAATTTACTTGAGCAGCCGTTGCCTCCAGGCGAAAGTTGCGGAAACTATTTTAATGCGCCGGATGAACAGCAGTTGCAGGAAGTGTTCGACACCATTGCTTCCCGCATGTTCACACGGCTGACCCGTTAGCACGAGTTCGTTACAGTCGCTCGGTTTAGCGCGCCGGGTGGCTTAATCAGGGGGTGTAGATTGAGTACACTACAAGATACGGAACGCGCACACAATCGTAGAAAAGGGCAAACTCTGGCTGAGTTTGCCATCACGCTGCCCATACTCCTCATTCTGACATTCGGAATTGTGGAATTTGGGCGCATTTTCCAGGCCTGGGTCACGCTGCAAAACGCGGCGCGTGCGGGCGCGCGTTACGCCAGCACGGGTCAGTATGACAAAGACCGATTTGTCATGGATTTGGAATTTCTTGAGAAAGACCCCGTGACCGGGGAGGCAATCCTGAACGACCCAACTGGCTTCATTCCCTGTGTCGATGATGGCCCAGAGGCAGATCGTACCTATCCGGCGCTGGGGTCGGCGGCTGCCGATCAGCGTGGCACGATGGTCACCATCCATCCCAATGGGGGTGGGCCAGAAGATGCCATCCAGGTTTATCAGGGTGGTCTGGAGAGTTTGTTTGCATCCTGGAATTATGGCAAGAATTGCGATCCACGCGATGACAACGACCAGGCCCGCCGCAAGGATATGGCTCGCATTTTGTCCATCATGGACGAGGCGCGCCAGGGTGCTTCCGGTCTATATCTGGAAGCCAATAGCGTTACCATTCCAGCCGGTGAAGACGCCAAGAAGAACATCGACGGTTGGCCCTGGTTTGAGGTCTGGAAGGTTCCTTTCGCTCACGAAGACGACAAAGCCTGGTTCAACGTCACCGTTTGTAGCAGCCGACAAATGATCGACAGAACCAATTCTGTCAACTACTTTGAACGTATTGATCCCACAACCGGCAATCCCTCTCCGGTGAACACGCGCTTTGTCACCTACTTGGGAGACACAACCCTCCGTGATCCTGATGGCAATGATTTGTCGACCACCAGCAATCCAGAATTGCCAAGTGTCGGTTGTATGCTCAACGAGTCCATGATTACCACACCAGTTGGCCTGATTAATGATGCTGGCAAGCCCTGGCTCGACCCCGGTGGCCCGTCGGATACCGTCACCGTCATCGTGACCTTCAATCATCCGTTGGTAACACCGCTCGGATTGGCTCCTTACATCCGTATGCAAGCCCGCCGCAGTGCCATCGTGGAAGCGTTCCGTTCGGCAGACCCACAAAATGCCTTTAGTGATGTCCCGAACACGGAAATCGAGCCGCCGACTCAAACACCGCTGCCAACCAGTACACCACTGCCGACGGAGACCCCATCAAACACACCAACAGGTACGGTGCCGCCGACTATTACACCCACCAGGACACAGCCGCCGCCATTTACCTGCGACTTGATTACCATCACCCCCGTTTCAAATGGGAATTACCCCGGTATATTTGGTAACACGGTTGCCCTTCAAATAAAGAATGACAATGTTCAGGCAACTTATCTGACGCGGGTTATCCTGAAGTGGCCGACCATTCCAGATTATCCCAATATGTTCTTGTCAGAGATGGCGCTCAATGGTGTGCCACACTGGAAGGGTATGGATGCCAGTGACCGCTTCTCCACCACCAACACCACCGATACGGACACCGATAGCTCGGTTCCGGCCAATTACTTCATCAACACGCCGGTGGAGGATCGCACCATTGCCGGTCAAAATAATGGTGGTTGGACAGGCCAGTTCAATAATGGCCCGTTGTTGTACCAGTACATAACCATCAATCATTTCGCGGGTACAGAGTTCTATCTGTTTAATCCGTTGACTCCGTTGACACCCTGCCGCATCCCGCTGACGGTTCCGCCGCCACAGCCTTCGCCGACACCGAATCCCAACCAGCCGACCAACACTGCCACCTTCACGCCCGATTGTGTTGGGCCGCTGATTACTGTGCGTTTCGCTGGTTTTGAGAATTTCGGCATCGTTCGCTTGGAAGTTCTCAATCAGCGTAGTGTTGTCTCTACTCTGACAGATTTCACCATAAAGTGGATTCAGAAGATACCAGGAGTGTTAACGCTGGATCGCGTTACCGCTGTCTCCGCGCCGGGACAGCCTAATAGTGTGTCAATCTGGAACTCTGGTTCGCCGACACAGGATTTGCAGCCGGATACCAATGGTAAGTCTGAAGGTACTTGGGTACAGGACTTCACCTTCCCGCCGAACTCGTTAACCTCGCTCTACATTGACTTTGGTGGTGTGAGTGGTTATCTGAGTGATAACGGTATCGGTATGACACCGTCGGACTTCAATGGCTCGCAATTCCGCCTCGGTTGCGGTACACCCGGCAATAACGGGGGCAATGGCGGCGAAATCACTGGGCTGATAAATCTGTCACAGGCGCCGACACCCAAGCCGACCAATACACCTGGGCCGTCGAATACACCGCGTCCGACTAATACACCTGGGCCGACCAATACACCCAAGCCAACCAACACACAGGGGCCGCCTCAGCCGACTAACACGCCCAAGCCGCCTGCTTCACCCAAGCCGCCGCCAACGGCCACAACGCCGCCGCCCCCGCCGACCCTCCCTGGAGGTGGGTGTATTGACGGTTGCGGTTAAGCCAGTCCGCTTCTGAAGAATAAGCAAAAACCCCTGGTGACTATCACCGGGGGTTTTTCGTCTGGGTAGTGGGTAGTCATAAGCGCAGCGAACCTCTCCCTTGAACTTCTCAAATGACCTCTTTGGGCGGCCAGAATCTGAAAACTGCGATTTTTCCCCTCAAAAACGATACAAATGTGTACACAAATGTTTACCTGTTATACAAACATCTGTGCTATGCTATCTTTGGTTGCGGGTGCAAAGTAAGTGATAATCGTTTCAGGAGTTTTTACTCCCCTTCCTCTTCCTCGCTTGCGGGGAAGGGGTTGGGGGATGGGGTAAGAGACACAATGTTCCATCACTTACCATTCGACCACCAACCCGTTGTTATATGGACATACTTGGAGCGCTTGGCGTCATAGCGGTTGGAAACATTCCGAATGGACACAATAGTCACAAATGGCACTGTGAAATTGACGAATTTGACGACATTTCCCTTCAAGTCAGGACAATTTATTGTCCATTGTGACTCTGCCGCCTTTTGCACCCATCCGGCGGGGGTGCCCGCTTTTCCCGCCATTGGTGCTCATTCTGCACAATCCGCGTCTGTGCAATTGCAGAATTTGCAGCATTTTACGCAGATCAAACCTTCAGGTCAGGGTTGATAATTTTGAGAAAAATTTCCGATTATTATTCTTATCACATCTATCACTTCTCCCTCAAAATCAGGAGTTGCATTCTCACAAATTCTCAATCGGTGAAAACGTTTCTGCGTGCCGAACAGCTTTGTTGTCACGCAAATTATTTCTCGACCCGAATTCCGGCACGGGCAAATTTCGCCAGGATTTGTTGGCGGGTTTCCCACATCGACAACTCTACATGCGGAAACGCCAGCCACACATTCATGAATCCGAACAGGGCTCCCGTAAGGACTCGAAATAGCGGTATGGTTTCCCTCGGAGGCCACAGATTGAATGGGGCGTTGCCGAGGAGTTGGCTCAAGCCATCAATAGCAATCGGTGCGATTCCGAGCAGTACATATAACCAGATGGGCACGGGGCGGAGGCGGTAACGGACGCGGGTATACAGCAGGCCGCCAATAAAAATTGCGCTGTAAATAGCGATGTCTCGCTCACACAATGTCAATTTGTAACCCATCTGTGGATTCCCGACGAATTCTCTGGAGGCTGCCTGGAATCCCGGCGTGAAATCATAAATGTTCCCGACAATCTGTGGGGAACCAAATAGTGACACGACGCGGTTTGGGTCGAACTCTGGCAGGTCTTTTACATAATCCTCGAAGGGTTTCACGCTGGTTTCGGTAGCCTCTCGCGGATACGCGGGCTGCTCACCAAACAGGAAAAATGATCGGAACGCGAACTGATGGCAGAACGGGCTGTACAGCGTATACAGGACATTGGCCGGGCCGGTCAGCCCAAGCTCCATCAACGTAGGTGCGACCCAGGGAAGGCTGGCATATACCCCCACAATGATAAGTGCGACACGCAGCCAGTGCCTCGTGATCCACAAGGTTGTCAGGTTTAATCGAACTGCTCTGCTTCTGTCACGATTGTTTTTTTGTTCCGCCATACTTTTTTGCCCTTAAGGAGTGTCATTCGTCAATTTATAGAAATGCCCCGACCAAGAGACGAGTGTATCAACTTACCAGGTAGGGCGCTAATGCGTTTCGTAGCGCGTTGACATCCACCGGACCGTAATAAATCTGGGTGATAACCCCGCTTGGCGACACCACATACGTGGACGGTTGACCCCGTAGCCAGTACAGGCTGGAGATTTGCTGGTTTCTATCCATCAGGATGTCGAAATTGAGGTGCAGTGCCTGTACCCATTCAGCTACGATACCGGATGGTTCGCCCAGGTTGACGGCCAGGATATGTAGTCCTTTGGCTTTGTAATCATCATATATCGTCTGTAGAGTGGGCATTTCCGCCTTGCAGGGTTCGCACCACGTCGCCCAGAAATTAATCACTACTGGCTTGCCCCGCAGGTCATCGAGGTTGACAATCCTGTCGTCCAGGCTGTTAAGTTCAAACGGTGGGGCTATGGAGTTGAGTTCAGGGGCAATTGGTAACTCGCCCGGTGCGATCTTTCCTGTGTATTCCGCCCGCATCGGCAGTCCGGCGTCAATCACCAGCAGCAAAGCAAAAGAAACGGATACAACAGCGCCCATTAACAAGACCAGGCGCTTTTCAAGCGATACTTCTTGAATCACGCCAGCGCCTGTTTGACCAGGTTTTGAATGTCTTCTGCCGTCAGGGGGCCAAAATGTCGGCTGACAATCACCCCATCCCGGTTGAGTACAAATGTGCTCGGATAACTGAACACACCATACATGTCCTGTATGCTGCCCGCGAAATCCATAACCATCGGGAAGTTCAGACCGAGTTCATTGCGGAATCCGGTCACTTGTTCAAGCGACTCTTTGTTATTGACAGCCAGGATGGTAAAGCCCCTGTCCTGATTGTTCTGATAGGCTTTTTCAAATTCGGGCATCTCGACTCGGCATGGCCCGCACCAGGTCGCCCAGAAATTCAGGATGACCACCTTTCCGCGTAAGTCTGATAAGTGGATGGATTCTCCCGTATCGGTAACAGTCTGGAAGTCCGGCGCGAGATTGTTTACATCGGTGCCGGACAGTGGTCCGGTGATTGCTGCCGCAGCGTCCGAAATGCTGCCCAATCCTACAGACGTTTCGGGTGTGGCTGGAATGGCGGTGGGTTGAATCGTGGGTTCGGCGTCTTGTCCGGTGAGGGCGTTCACCACACTTTCTTCCATGTTTACAGCCACATCTGCGAACTGGCCTACAGAGAAGGATTGGCTGAGAAATTGGAGCGACCCACTGGCAACCAGAAAGCCGATGAGTACCAGGAATGCGCCGCTTGCGAGTTCAATCGTATGCATACGGCGCTGTAATCGGCGCAGGATTCCCTGGGCGCTGTCCAGCAGTAGGGCAGTCAGGATGAACGGTACGCCCAGGCCAATCGAATAGATTGCCAGTAGGGGAGCCGCTCGGCCAATATCGCCTGTATTGGCAGCCAATGTCAGCACTGCCCCATAAACCGGGCCGATGCACGGTGTCCAACCGGCTGCAAACACCACGCCCATCAAAGCTGAACCGCCAAATCCCTGTTTGCCGTTCGCGGTCATTTGCTTCCGGGTATCGGTATACAGCGCCGATTGAATGGTGCGAATGATCGCTGACCAGAACGGTTGTGGATGCGCGAATGCGCCGCTGAGTGTCAGCCATAACAGGTATGAGGCCGAGGCCACCAACGCAACCATAGTCGGCCATTGGGTAATGGTTTCTTCTCCGGCAGTCGTTGTCAAAGTGGTCGTTAAGGGTGGCAGCAGCGTGCCGGTGAATCCCCACAGAATGAGTCCCACACCCACCACCGCCAGCGAAAAGGTAATCCAGGCATGGTCGAGAAGGTCTGTATTGGTTTGCAGACGGTTGAATAAATTGGGTAGGACACCCATAAAATGCAGCCCAAACAGGATGATGACGATACCGCCAATTCGGCCAATGATGTATGTCACCATATTGATGTTTTGGCCGCCAATTTGCTGCACGAAGGCTGTCGAGAGTAAACCAATGGTTACGAAAATAAATGTGAACCCTGCCACGAAGAACAGGCTGTGTAAGATGGTTGTAAAACGAGCGCTCACAGGCTTTTGGAGTGAACCCTGCCCACCCTTGCTGACAGCCACTTGGGCGGCAACCGTGTTTGTAACTCGTCCACCCATATAGCCAATATAAGCGGGTACTAATGGCAGCACGCACGGAGAGATAAATGAGATGAACCCGGCAATGAATGCCAGTCCCAGGGTTACATTTTCTGCGCTCAAACGACACCCCACTTACAACAGCAACATGACCAGCATAACAATAGACGCCAAATCTTTCCTGAGTCTAACGTGAGAAATTTATCCGCCAAATGTCACTGAATCAATACGATTTCGCTGGACAAGTGTAATCCATCGTACAACCATCGGGCGATCACTGGGCTGACCTGAACGGTCATACCGGGTGTTGGTTTGCCAAAATGGTTGTGCCAGTATACCCCCCCCAATATCCCTCCGTCGCCAAATTCGGTTATCCAGGGGACGCCATATCGTGCCCCGTTGATGGTATCCAGATAACGAACGCTCGGTTTCTGGTCAGAAATGTTGTACGTGCCGGGTACGACTCTGGAATCGGTAGAGCAGGGTGCTTGCAGGACGATTGCATTATTTCCCCAGACGGTTAATTGCTGGTCGTTCAAATCAATCACCACTTGCTGAATAGCGACCCCATTTGGCTCGTTTAGGATGGGTTGCCAGTAAATCGATTGTGACCATCCTAATTGATTGCCATCTTCCTCCGCAACTGCGTACCAGCCGTTGGGTTCTCCCGGCAAATAATCAATCATGTAGGCTGCCCCACCATGTCCAATCCGCGTCATCAATGGCGCATCCGCTGCGCAGGACTGTCGAATCGGTGCCACAGGTGCGCTGACCTGTGCCCAGAACGGGGGTTTGTAATCGACACCGCGACTCGACGAGCTGTATGGCAGCATTGGTTGCAACCCCTCACGCCGCACGTAGCCCCCCGGAAGGTGATACCAGTTGGTGTCGACATCTAAAATAGGCGTAACACTGTCCGGCCACAGGTGATGGATGATTTCGGAATGTTCGTGCTGCTTGGCGAATACAGGCAGGGTGCTTAATGCCCGACCCACCGATACACTTTCGTGTTAACTCGCCCGCGCAAAAGGAAATTGAATGCCGAGATGGCTGCCAGCCAGCGCGACTCCTGTCAGCTTTAGAAATTGCCGTCGTGTGTACAAATTAGTTTAAACTCCCCATCTTACAGGGCAATGTGGACAATAATGCTGTGAAGGGCGGTTGCAGCTTTGCTGTTGCTGGAAGCACGTGTTGTAGTTGCATCCGGTTGGGTAAAACCGTCGCTGTCCGTTGCCCGCACTTTGATGAGGACATCTCCGGCGGATGTTGGTGTCCAGTCAATGCGCCAGGGTGTCCACTCGTAGGGTTTGCTTGCACGAATCGGTACAGGCATCCAGGGGCTGTCATTGATGCTCACCTCAACCCCAACAATCGTGCGTTCTCCGGCATAGGCCACCCCAGCAACCTGGATACCCCCGCTCACTGTCTCCAGATGGCGAGGACTGACAATCAGGGATGTTGCCTGTATATCCCCGGTTGATGACCAGCCGCGCTGTTCCCAGAATCCCGGCGTCGGTTGCTGGGTGAACTCGATCCGCTGAATCCACTTGGGCATCTTGTAACCGTATCGTCCCGGCACAATCAGGCGTGCCGGATACCCATGTTCTGGTGGCAGAGGTTCGCCGTTCATCTCATACGCCAGCACCGCATTTTGCAGGACGCTCGTCTCGACATAGGTTGTATAACCATCCGCCGCATAAAGCTGGGCGTAACTGGAGTCCGCAAGCAGCTTCACTTTATCCAGAATTTGCTCCATTGGAACGCCTCGCCATCGCGCGTTGCTAAGCATCGGGTTACGGGCGCTGCCACCCAGACAGGCCAGCGTATACGTTTGCTCGATGCTCTCCATATTCCGCAAGTCGTCGTATCCGAGGATGACGGGTTTTTCAACTTGACCATATAGCCGGAACATCCAGTAGATGGGTGTAATTTGCGGGATGTGCTGGAGATGCTGGCGGTAAAAGTAAGCTGTGGGTGTGATACCCGATCTGTCGTAAAACGGGAGTGTCTCTGCATTTGACGGTTGGTTGGATGTTAACTGTAAAGCCTGGAACGTTTCTTGGAAAAAGCCTCGTCGTGTGATCGGTTTATTCGGCATAAAGTGAATCATTCCTTACATGATTTCCCGGCGCAGGCGGCAATATCGAATCACATCATTCGCCCTTATCCAACGGTTGTATTGTACACCAGCGCTGTTAGATGGAAAGTTAGAGAAGGCTTAAGGGGGTGGGGACACTTCGTCAGGGAGTGTTCCACTGACACGCTACATTTGATGATTTTATGTGGGCGATATTACCGTCGTGCGACGGCTGCTTCTACACACTTCGCCCCGGTTGCCCCGATGATCGTGCCATGTCGGACACCCGCCGGGACATCAATCCGATCCCCTGGCCGCAACGACATGCGTTGGTTCACATCTGGCAGCGTAATTTCGACAGTGCCCTCAATCACATACAGTACCTTGTCGTAGCCATGACTGCGAACAGCGTACCGATGATTAGGCATATTCACCCACATATAGGGGCGGAGACCTTCTTTTTTCATTTCACGGGTGATTGTGGAGAACGTGGGGTGTTGGCTGCCATGCCAACGGGTCAGGCGAACACTGGTTTGACGGATATTCATAAACGAACTAACCTCACACTGAAACAGGATGAAAAACTTTCAAGAGAACAAAAGTCATTCATTTATCCGGTCTGTTCGTATTACGAACAGACCAACGAGGCATTCTACCGCATGATAAGCTCTTTTTGCAAGAGCCAGCAGGGTTCGTTCATATATCGAGTCCGACCCTCATGGTCAATATAGCTCCAACGCCCAGGGTCTTCGGCGAATGTTCTGTAGCCTAAACGCTCATAAAGTCGCTTGGCCGCCTGATTTTCTTTGGCGACGGCAATCGTACACCATTGAAATCCTCGATCCAGGATAATGGCTTCTGCCTCTTGAATCAAACACGTCCCAATACCATAACCGCGAAACATCTCCATGACCCTTAAGGAATACAGATATGCGCGTTTTTTTCCATCGGCAATGGCTGAGTCTGTACTGATGAACTGGATGAAAAGGTGTCCAATTGGGAAATTATTGCTGTCGGCCACCAGAATGAGCCGTCGGCCAAGTTGTTGTTCTCGGTAGGCACGCCGGAACAGATTGCGTTGATGGGTGTACAGACCATACCACTCGAATTTTGGGATGTCCGCCAGTGTGCCAGTACGGACCTCAATTGACATGGATACCCTAATGGACGAACGTTCAAGCGCGGTCATCGCATATCCCCTCACGGATTAACGAGTCCAGCAGATGTTTTTCTTCCGCTTCATTGGTGATTTCATTATCCAGCCATGCGGATCGTAAACGACTCAAAATTACACTGAAACAGGGTCCCGGCTTTAACCCCATTGCTTGAAGGGTGTTGCCGTTGGTAAGTGGTTGTTGATGTTGCCATTCGGCTTGGTAGCGCCGCAGCACCTCGCGGGCGCTTGCTTTCCGAACACTCAACCAGCCCGCTACAAGTGCCAGGTCGGATATGCCGTTCAGTTGCGCGGCGATTTGGCTGGGTTTGGTTGCCGGATCAGTCAGTTCGTCTGCCTGCGTTACAACCCTTCGTGTCGTCAATATGGTTTCCGTCATGTGGATGCTAAACAGCAGTCGTTCGCACAATGCCTTTACATGCTCGTTGGGACTGTTTGCCAACAGAAGTATCCAGTATAAATCCACAATATCAACTGCTTCAAATGCCCAGGGAGCCTCAAAATCACGAGCAGCCTCGAACAACGTCACAAGATCGTCTGGTAGCTCGAAAGCGGGATGAATGGCAGTGAGTACCCCACGCGATTCCAGATTTCGCAAGCCATGTTCCGGTTCTTTCTCCCGCATCAGAAGGGTAAGCTCATTCCGAAGTCGCTCACCCGTAATCCGCCCCAGCATCGGTTTAGCAGTCTCGATGAGTTCGCCAGTACGGGCTTCGATTTTGAAGCCAAGCCGCCGCTCAAAGCGGATCGCACGTAGAATACGAGTTGGGTCATCCACAAAACTCAGGCTGTGCAAGACACGGATAAGTCCGGCTTTTAAATCATACAAACCGCCATAAAAGTCCAGGATTCGTCCGTTCGCATTGATGGGGCTGAGTTGGAGAGCGAGTGTATTAATAGTGAAATCCCGTCGCCCCAGGTCGAGTTTGATCGAACTGTTATACACGGTTGGCAGGGCGGTTGGGTGTTCATAAAACTCGTTTCGTGCGGTAGCGAAGTCGATATGCTCAGGCAGCCGGTTGCCATCAAGTTCCAGGGCGGATAGGGTTGCTTCATCCAATATCCACTTGGCCGTCCCAAATGGACGAAAACTGCTCACTTTTCCGCCATAGCGGCTTCCCAGCGATTCGGCAAATTGGATCGCATTGTCTTCCACGACAAAATCAATATCCAGATTTTTGCGGTACAGTAGCAGGTCGCGCACAGCGCCGCCAACCATATACACTATTACCTGATGATCTTGAGCATGTTCGGCAACAATTTGAATCAGCTTGGTTGCATCTTTATCGAGTACCGCCTCGATTTGATCTGACCGCAGGATTTGTGCAGGTGGAGCAGTCGGTGGGTGTACTTGCGCCCAGTGTTTGATGAGGTCTGTGCGCGTGACGATGCCGATGAGTTGGTCATTCTCGTCCACAACCGGAATCTGTCCCCATCCACTTTCGACCATCCGTTGTTCCAGGGTCGAAATCGAGTCCGTAGGATGTAGAGTGACCGAGCCTGCCGACATAATTTCGCGGATACTGATTTCATTCAATCCATGTTCGGCGGCTCTGTCTAGGTCGCGTCGTGTCAACAGGCCAGTCACTGCGCCGTTTTCCACCACAGGATACCCTTCGTGTCCGATGTGTCGCATCTGCCCCACGACATCTTTTACCTTTTTCGATGCTTCAACTCGCTGCACTCCGTAAGACATCAGGTCGGCAACGCGCACGACGGGCTGGATTCGATTTTGTACCGCGTCCCACAACGTTTTGACTGCCTCATCAAGCGACTGGTCATGGATAGCGGCTGCCGCAGCGCGGCTGTGTCCGCCTCCACCGAATAATCGTGCGATCTCGCCAACATCCAGCGCATCAACTGTCGCTCGGCATACAAGTTGCAGGCTGTCCGGCATTTGAACAATGACAAATAAAATCGCCAAATCCAGTGTGTCCCGCAGGCGATGTGCAACACTGCTAATTTCCGAAATGTAATGGTCAACAGTTGCTGCACACACGCTGACGACATGCCCTTCGATAATTCGGCTGTCTGATGAACGAAATAACTCGTCAAATAGAACTTGCTGTTCCTCACTCAGGGGCGGCGTTAAAAATTGTCTTACCGTATCCAGCGCCGCTCCATGGTCCAGCAACCATGCGGCAGCGCGATGATCGCGTGGAGTAGTAGTCCCATAAGATAGTGAGCCGGTGTCTTCATAAATACCCATTGCCATTAAGGTTGCTTCCAGCCCATTAACTGGGATAGTTGTCGCCTGGATTTTTTCAACCAGTAAGGTTGTTGCTGCGCCAACCGCCTCTCCACTGTAGGTTTGGTTCGGCTCAATTTCGCGCCCCAGTGGATGATGGTCAATGATATGAATCGGCAGGTTATCAGGCAGACCGCGCACCTTTGGCGGGCGTTGGGTATCGACCAGCGTGATATGGCTCACCGACTCGGCACTCAAGTCTCCCATCCTTGCGAAGGGTAGGCCATTTTGATACAGGGACATAAACCGCGCCACATTCCCGTTGAGTCGTTCCGGCAGGATCGGCTTGGCATCAGGATACAGCTTATAAGCTGCCAGCAAGGAGGCAACCGCGTCAAAATCGGCATTTTCGTGTGTGAGGATAACTTTCACGGCAGAAATTCAGACTGTTGAGCGACGATGTACCGGATTATACAGTGAATCCATTGCCTCGGCGCAACTCCAGTTTATGATCCTGTCTATACGCTGGCCGTCATTGCCAGATGTGGACTAAGTAGATAGGGTGATAGGTAAGCTGGGATGTTGCTGAATGGCAGAACTTCGGGTTTGAGGTGAATACCGAGAGTCTCTTGCATAAACTCCTTTCTCGCCTGGATTCGCCCCCATGCTTCAGGATAGGCTTGCTGGAATGCGTCCCGCAGGCGTTCATCTGCCAATGCGATTCCATCTTCAATGTTGGTGGTGAAATAGGGTGTGCCCGTAGCCGGTATGACATCTACCTAAATCGCCATCCCAGACTTCAATCGGATGTCTGAACCCTTGTAGATAGGCGAATGTACCCACTCGTCCAGATGAATCAAATGTCCCGGATTCAACCCGACGCCGAAAAATGCGTCGCCTAAGTGTCGGTGAATGAGGTCGTACAATTCACCACCTGCAACCCCGATACCGATATGTTCATACCATTCGACAATCGCCCGAAAGTACGGCACAACCAGCCTGTCAACATAGTCCTGAATGCCTTCCGGTAGCTCTACTCCTGAATGGACAACAAATCCGGCTCGTGCGCTCAACCCACCCCATAGTCCAAGCGCCATTGTCATTGGATTGCCTTGTTCGATGACCCGCAAAGAGGGACTCGGTAATCCCACCGCCGCGCGCGCCCCACTCGACAGCATCGGGTGTGCCGATAGTGGAATTCCGTTTAATCCCATGAGGCGCACGGCATCATATTCGGTCATTCCGGCTTGCAGCCCGAACAGCACATTTCTTAATCCCTGTGAACTATGAGTCGCTGCGAATTCAAAGACCGCCAGTTGGTCAACTTCATTCAGGGTTCGCATCCCATCGTCAGGATTCATGAAAATTGTGGTTGCATTGGTGACATGCTCTCGTCCTCCGGCGATTGAACGGAGTGTATCTGCGATATATGATGGGATTTCTAGCCATTCAGCATAATCAGGAGAGTCTCCCGCCGAGAAATATTTCCATCCCACCACGCCAATCGCGGTGTCTTCTCGAATACCCGCATCTCGAAAGATCGTTTCTAACGAGTCGCTCCTGTCGCGTGGCTGTCCCAGTAAGCTGAAGTTCTGATACAGCACGCGCTTGTGCTCGACAGGGCATATTCCGGCATAACCCCAACCCTCGTTCCCGACGACTAACACCGGCTGATAATACTTCCATGTTTCACCCGATACCGCCGCCCGCGTTTTGACCAGAATGAGTAGGGCTTCCTCGAAACGCGGATCATAGCCTGTTAAATACGCCAGATTGGCCGCATGTTCCCGATCTCCATAAATGACCAGTGCTGCGGTATCCGGTTGATTTTCCTCTGCCCACCACTGAGCGCGAAAAGCCGTGTCAATTCGTTTCTGATATGTTGCCGCCGGGACGGTAGGTTCTATCGTGGGCAGCCCAAATTCCGGTAGGCTGATCGGGGAAAGTTGGATGGAGGGCATGTGTAACTTCTCTTTGCGTAATCGGCAAAATAAAAGCCCCGTTAGTCAGGGCTTAGGAAATGGCAAAAATTCTCCCTCGCGACACTTATGCCGGTAGCCAGGGGCCAACGATTCCGCGCTGAAACATGCTAATCGAGGTAGCCGCGTTGAAGAAACCCAGAATCGAAAATGCAATAGCTGCGCTGCGGTCATCACGCCCGCGCAGCATCGAAAATAAACCGGGCATGATGATGACCAACCACCCCATATACAGATAATACGTGACCATTCGTGCCGTTCGTAGCCCTGTTACTGTCATGATGATGCCGATCAATAAGACCACTCCGGCTAGGATTGTGCCAGTGGCGACGGCTCCCCAGTAATTGCCGGAGATCGACTCCTTGCGGGCAGCCATCACGGCTCCCCAGATGCCTAGAATGAGTGAATAAAAGATG
The DNA here is from genome assembly GCA_963752305.1 of uncultured Chloroflexia bacterium. Taxonomy (GTDB): domain Bacteria; phylum Chloroflexota; class Anaerolineae; order Aggregatilineales; family Phototrophicaceae; genus CFX2. Next base: position 1,863,448 of record CAVVXQ010000009.1, on the reverse strand, counting down.
TGCATGTTGAAGAGTATGGTGTGGACTGCGTTGAGATCCATATTAGGACGAACCCATCATTGTTGTGTACTTGGGCAGCGTAAATGCGAAAAATGCACCCTCATTGAGTTTACTCTTTACACCGATGCGTCCGCCATGTCCTTCTACAACCGCTTTTGCAATGGCTAGCCCCAGGCCCGTACCCCCATAACGCCGTGTTGCGCCGCCATCCACTTGATAAAATCGTTGGAAGATTTTGTGATGTTCGGCAGGATCAATCCCAATACCATAATCACGGATAGTAACCTGTAGCATTGGGCCGTCCATATCCTGCACTGCGATCTCGATACTTTTGTTGTTTCCGCTGAATTTAATGGCGTTGTCAATCAATTTCTCGAAGGCATCTGCAATTGCTTTAGAAGTCAGCCAGTACCGGCGGTGTATCCTGCGGGAACTGAACCTCGAATTGCAGTTCAGAGCTCTAGCGCCCGTTGGCTATGTTTTTCCAACACCTCTTCCAATAAGGGGATGAGATCAACTGGCCTCCGATCAAATGCGCGTGTTTCCGATGCCTGTGCAGACACAATATCTTCAACAATGTCTGCCAGTTTTTGTGATTTGGTCATCATGGTGTTCAGGGCATCGCGTTGTTCATCGTTGATTGGCCCAAACTCGCCTTCCGCCATGAGACCGCCATATCCCAGCACCGAAATGAGAGGTGTCCGTAGTTCATGCGACACATTTTGGATGAACTCATCTTTTGCTTTGTCGGCCTCTTGCAGTTCATGATAGGCGCTTTCCAGTGCCTTCGCACGGCTGTCGAGCGATTGGTATAGGCGCGCATTTTCCATAGCATTGCTCACCACATTAGCAATACCCTGTGCCAGACGAACTTCGCCCTCGTCAAATAGACGCTCACTCTGGTCAATCATCTTAACTAAGCCGATGGCCGCACCACGTTCAATGAGTGGAACCATCAGGCATGCACGACCACCGCGATACGATACCCACTCCACTTCAGCCGGATCATCCTCGAAATCACTGAGGGTTCCCATACAAATATCTGCATTTCGTATCACTTTTTGCATGGTCGGATAATATTCAACTGGCAGCACACCGCCGGAACGGCGTGTCCACTCTGCAAAGCCTTTCTCGCAGATGATTGATGTGTAATCTTCTCCCGGAGTCCAGTTTCGTAGCGTCACCCAACAGGTTTGGCCGAGGGTCATTAATTGCTCAACCAGGTCATTAAGATCAGCTTCTTCAGCAGAGGCTATGGTTCCCACGCCCGGTTGTCTGGACTGCCAATCTTGCAGGAGTTCGCTTACCTGGCTGGCATCCGATTCTGTATATCTCATTCGCTGATGGGTGCTGTACAGGTTAACAATTCCCTGTATTTGATTGTCTGCCCAAAGTGGTACAGCTAACATGCTGACCATACCTAGTGTTTCTAGCCCGATTCGATTTTCATCCGCGAGATGAGAGTCTAGCAAGGATGCGATCACGGGTAATCCAGATGTGAGCGCAGCCCGAATTAAGGGTTCACCTGAAAGCAGGCGTTTAGGGGCAGTTGATCTTGCCAGATAATGTCACATATTTCGGCCAGCGACTCCAAACGATTATGCGGTGCGTTCCAGGCCATAATGGTGCAGCGTGCCACTTTCAAACCGTCAGCCAATCGTCGTGCAATACTTTCCAACACCTCATTGAATTGTAGGGTAGAAGACGCGGCGGCACTGGCATTTAACAGGGTTCCCAACTCATTCACGCGGCGTTGTGTTTCATCAAAGAGTCGCGCGTTAACAATCGAAACGGCTGCGGTTCCAGCCATGCTTTCCAGCAAATGCACATCATCTTCTGTGAAGAAGCCATCGTTCAATTTGTTGACGACTTCTACCACACCAATCACTCGTTCCGCTGTGATAAGTGGCACACCAATCAATGATTGAGTGCTCATGCCGGTTTTTTCATCCACACCTCGAAAGAAGCGTGGGTCTTGGCTTATATCGCCAACCAGTTGGGATTTTGCTTCCCGCGCGACCCATCCCGCCACACCTTGCCCAACTGGCACGCGCAGTCCCATCATAATCTCGGAGCCTGAACCAACGGCGGCAACGACGATTAATTCATCACCATTTTCACGGTTAAACAGAAACAGTGATGCGCCCTGTGCTTCCACCACGTCCATTGCTGAGTGCAGGATGTTTTGTAGAGTTTCGTGTAGTGAGAGATTAGCGGTAATAGTGTGGGCAGCGCGGTTCAGCGCCTGTAGGCGGCTGGTTTGTCGCTCCAGGTCCACTTCACGCTGCTTTTGCTCGGTCATATCGCTCAACACGATAACCTGATTATTCATCTCGTCAGCCTGTGAACGTGATCGTGTCAACCAAACGGGGATGACGCGATTGTCACGGGTCATCAGACGTTGGTCAAATTTCATGGTGGTTGCGCCTTCACGGAGCAAGCTGGTCATAATTTCAATTCGGTCATCGGGGTGAAACAATTCCCCAACAGATCGCCCTTCGAGATAACCTTTGGCATAGCTGGTCATACGAAGTAGCCGCCGATTAACATACTTGATAGCTCCTTTGGAGTCGATGACAGCCAGCCCGTCGCTCATGGTATCCAAAATCATTTGGCGGAATGACTGCTCCCGCCGCATCTCTTTTTCACTCTCCGTTAGGTCGGTGATCAGCCGTGAATAGTCAAGTGCGATAGCCGACTGGCTCGCCAATGCTGTGACAATTTGTGTCGCGCGCGATGTCTCCATATCGTGGGGCTGTATACTGCCCAATACCATCACGCCCGACGTTTTACCGGCTACGGAGATGGGCACGATGGTCAGATACTTTAAGCGCAGCATCTCGGTGGCTTTAAAGAGCGGTTTAGTCGAAGCTGTTTCTTTGAGCGTGTTTGTATTGACGTTTACGGTTGTTTTACGTGTCACGAAGGTAGAACAGAAAATGTTGTTAGTGTCTTGGAGTAAATATTTCGGGACAGGTGTGCCGTCTCCTGCCGTCACTAAAAAGTCGGTTTCAATCTTCTGTCCACCCGTCGTCGCCAAAATACGACTGGTAAGTGCTTGATCGACCTTGTCTAATCCCAATAACCAGACCATCTCACAGGATAAGATAGCCAATGTTGAGTGCGCTACTTCCTCTAGCAGTCGTTGAAGGTCAACAGGTGATTCGGCGGTGGTTGCCAGCGCATTTTCAATGCGGCTTACTAATTCACTCATATTAATTGGCTTGGTGATGTAGTCGATTGCTCCAGCCATCATGCCTTCAGCACGGGCATCGCTGGGGTTTTTCGCCGTGACCAGAATTACCGGAATGCTGGCTGTTTGTGGGTTTGCCTTCAGGCGGCGACAGGTTTCCATGCCATCCATCTTTGGCATCATAACATCCAGCAGAATTAAGTCCGGTTTTTCTTGGGCTGCTACGTCAAGTGCCACCAGACTGCTTGTCACGCCGATGGTGCTAAAGTTATGGGCTTCGAGCCAATCTTTCAGGAGTTGGACGGTATCTGGGATGTCGTCCACGATGAGAATATTGGCTTTTGCTTCAGTGATGCCATTGACCATTGAATTTATCGCCTATCCTGTTGCGAATGGATAAATTCATTATAGGTGAAAGCCTCTGGCATCGCCAAACACTGATAAAAGAATTTACAATTTTGGGTGCGAAAGTGGGAAGGTGCAATAGCTGTACCGGGGACAATACACATCCCCGATACAGCCTGATGAACCATGACTAGCGAATTGGTAGGAGCGGCCACACTTGATTAATGACTGCCCATAACAACCAGGCAGCAATCGTCAGATTTGCGACCATGAGGACTTGAATCTGTAATCCACCGCTGACATCCACAGCTACACCGCCGCGCATGTCGGTCTTGGGACGGAAGAGCATACTGATAGGAATACTGGCGATGATCGCCAATCCCAGTGCCCAGGGGAACGCCCCCTGTACAAAAGCAATCAGCAGGCAAACGCCCGCCAGCGCAACGGTGAAGTACATGAGGCGGCGGGTATTGTCCTGCCCCAGGATAATGGCAGTGTTGTGCAGACCAGCCGCCTTATCCATATCATAATCACGTAGTTGGTTATAAAGTTGCCCGTATACCGAAACCAATGTCACCCCGGCGGCTACAAACCAGACAATACCCGGTTGAGAATGGTAAGTGAAGTATCCGGCCAGGAGCAGTAATCCACTCAGCATCAGCGAATGGGAAACCACATCTGTGACCGGCCATGCTTTTAGCCGGACTGGACGCCAGGAATAGAGATGTGAGAGAAGCAGCGTGACGACACCAATCACGAATGCAGGTAGACCGCCCAACGCATACAGAACGAGAGTGATAGCCGCTACAATTCGACAGGCGGTATACCCAAAATGGGTTCCAATTTCTCCCGTCGAGATGGGATTACGGGCGGCGCGTTCAGGGTCACGGGCATCATCGGGCGCATCTTCTATGTCATTAATCATGAACGCATAGGCGACTGCCAGAATATTGGCCGCAGTGACCGCGACTAACCGCCAGTCGAGTAGGATTCCGGTTGGATGTGTGGCGAGTAATGCGCCGAGGATTGTTAACGGAATGACAAATGGGATGTATTCTTTCCAACGGGTCAAACGGATTAGACCACGAGTTTGTGTGCGGACTGAAGACAGGTTCAAGTTCCCCCCTTCCCAATTAAAGTATGTTTAGGATCATTACAATATAACACATTCGCAATACATTAGCTGCGAAAGTTGTGTAAAAAACCACCGCATACTATACGCATATTGGCAATTCAAGTTGTGCGGGGTATGATGCGCTTATGCCGAAACTGCGCTTTATGCCCCTCATTTTCGTACTCGTCTTAACGGCATGTGCATTTACGTCCGCACAGGTTGTTCTGCCACAGCCAACTGCGACGACAGTTCGAGTATTACAGACCACGCCCGTCCCGACAATTGATCGCCAAATCCATATTGTACCCAGTCCTCAGGCATCGGCGACGACACGCCCACCGCTTTTCCAGTGTGGTACGCAAACTGATGCAACCAGCGTCACTTACCGGGTTGAAGCGGATGTCGCCTATCAGCATCGCACGGTCATGGTACGCCAGGATGTCCACTATACCAATCGGACAAAAGATGCATTTGACCAACTAGTGCTGAATGTCCGCGCCAATGGGTATCCGAAGGTTTTTTCGCTCGAAATCGGTGACATTGCAGGATGACGAACTTTCCTATGACCTGACCGGGCAGCGATTGGTAGTCGATCTTCCGGGTGAACTTGAACCCGATTGTACAATTCGCCTGACGTTGAATTTTCGGTTGGAAATTCCACCGATTGATCCGAATGGGGTAAATGCCTACAAGGGTTATCTCGGTTACACCTATCGCCAGATCAATCTGGGACACTGGCTGCCGACCATCGCGGTGCGGCAGGGCGAAGATTGGGTGAGCCATGAAGAGGTTCCTATTGGCGAACAGGATGTGCTGGATGATGCTGACTGGGATGTAACACTGAATATCGACGACGCCCCCGAAGGTTTAAAGGTCGCCGCGCCGGGAGACATCGTGCGGGATGAACCCGGACACTGGGAATTTTCGCTCTCCAATGCGCGCGATTTTAGTTTGAGCATGAGTACCGAATTTAAGGTGTTGAGTAAAGATACTGAAAACGGGGTGACAGTCGAACTCTATAGTTATGATGATGCCATCCTTCAGACTACAGCCGGGGAAATCTCGACCCCGGCGTTTGCGCTGGATGTGGCGACCAGCGCCCTTGCAATGTACAGCGATTTGTATGGGAACTTCCCCTATAAACGGATGGTGATCGTTCAGGGCGATTTCCCCGATGGCATGGAGTTCAGTGGTCTGGTGTTTGTGGGCGGGGAATATTTTCGTGGATTTAATGGGCCAACTTCCTATTTGATGCTTATCACCGTCCATGAAATTTCCCATCAATGGTGGTATGGGCGGGTAGGGAACGACCAGGCCATTAACCCCTGGCTGGATGAAGCCCTGGCGACTTACAGCGAATTTGTCTTCATCGAAGAATATTATCCGGCGCTAAGGGACTGGTGGTGGAGTTTTCGGGTTGATGCCTATGCTCCTGATGGTTATGTGGACAGCACCGTTTATGAATTTGAAGTCGCGCCGTGCTTATATCAACGCGGTTTACCTGCGTGGGGTGCGGATGCTCAACGATTTAAGGAACGAGTTGGGAACAGATGCCTTCTTCGACTGGTTGCGAAAATATGCGGATGCTGGAGCAGGAAAAATCGTTGACCCCACATTTTTCTGGTCGCTGTTGACACCGCAGCAGTTCGCCGCGACGGCTGCGATCCGCGAGAAATATCTGCGCCAGCCACAGATTATCGTGCTTTCACCCAATAACTGATGACCTCAAACCCGCTTTCCAACCTCTGGCACACCATCTGTATGGGCTATATCTTCCGCGCTGAGACATTCGGCTAAGTTCTGGGTCGGAGTCATGGGTCTAATGTAGCGAATGTGACTAAATTTTGTTGCACAAATTTCTATAAGTTCCGCAGTATCTTCCCTCGTTTATGGCAGAAAAACTGTCTTTTTGGGGGTACTGCCGCAAACACGGGAGGTTATTGCGCTTCTCCTAAAACAAAGGTAACTGAACCGGGGGGCGGCGTCCATCCAGCAGAATATACGGTGCGGCCTGCTCCGGCGCGCGAATCCCAATCGCCCGTAAATGCCCCAGGTCGGATAGGTGTCCCGCTTTACGCGCCCGCAGAATCGCATCTGCCCCTTTCGGCCCGATACCGGGAATCCGCATCAGTTCGCCGCGTTCGGCGTGCATCACATCCAATGGCTGCTGGCGCAGGTGTATATCTGCCCAGGCGCGTTTGGGATCAATGTCCAGCCGCAGATTGCCCTCGCCCTCAAATGGCAGTTCTTCGACACTCCAGCCGTAATCCCGCAGCAAAAAGCTCGATTGGTACAGCCGGAATTCCCGAACGGGTAGGGTAGAGTTCAGGTTTTCAAAAGGAGTGTCAATAATCGGGCTGAAGCCAGAAAAATAGGCTCGGCTGATACCCATCTGCTGGTAGAGTCGCTCACTGATGGACAGGATTTCCAGGTCGGTATCGCCCACCGCCCCGACGACAAACTGAGTTACTGTGCTGGCGCGAATACCCGATTGCCGGATTTCATGCGCCCAGGCCAACCGCTGCAACAATTCGCCCACGAAATCTTTTTTGGGGGCGAGGGCAGACAGGCGTTCCTCGGTTGGGCCTTCCAGATTGATCGACACCCGATTTGCAAGCTGCATCGCACGATAAACCTGATCGTACTCCGCTCCCGGCATGATCTTGAGATGGATGTATCCCTGATAGTGATACTTCTGCCGGATGATTTCCACCGTGTCCAGGATTTTGTCCTGTGTGGTGATGCTGCCTTTAATAATGCCCGACGACAGAAATAACCCTTTTGCAATCCCACCACGCTGCAACTGGTCGAAAGTCGAGGCCATCTCATCCGGTTTAATGGTGACACGCCGGGTTTTGCCACGACCCGCGCGAAACGGACAGTAATTGCAGTTCCGTTCGCAGGCGGTGGTCATCATGGATTTCATCACCGGCATCGTGCCGGTTGGGGTAGACACATTGGACACACAGGGAAGCATATCCACCCCGCGCTTCCTAAGGCGCTTTTCAGCCTGGGGTTGATCGCCCGCCGGTTCAAACTGGGTGGAATCACCTATTTGAGCGAGTTTTTGGAGGGTGTCTGCTGTCCGGTGAATATTCATCAGGTTATTATACGAACTTTTGTTCTATTTGTCAATCAACAGGCGATTGGATATGCTCACGGACTGCGACACCCTATTCATCCCTCTGGAGAACAATTTTGAGTGAACCATTTTTACTCGGTGTGAATTACTGGCCGCGCCGGAAGGCTATGTACTGGTGGAAGCATTTTGACGCGGGGGAAGTGCGCGAAGAATTTTCGATCATCCGCGATTTAGGTATCACGGTAGTACGATTTTTCCTGTTGTGGGAGGACTTCCAACCCACACCAGATGCTGTTTCATCCGAACGGATGCGCGATTTAATAACGGTTTGTGACATCGCGGCGGAAAATGGCCTGAAGCTGGATTTAACCTTTTTCACCGGACACATGAGCGGACCAAACTGGTCGCCATCGTGGCTGCTCGACCCGACTGCGCCCACACCAACCAATCAGCCTCGACAGGTGGTGAGCGGCGGGAAGGTCATGAGCGGTGGTTACCGCAACGTTTTTCACGACCCGATGGCATTAGATGCAGAACGCCTGCTGCTGCGAACGGTGGTAGGGGCATTGAAGGACCATCCGGCTATGTGGATGTGGAACTTAGGGAATGAACCCGATTTATTTTCCCTGCCACATGACGCTGCCGCCGGACGCGCCTGGGTGAAGGAAATGGTGGCTATCATCAAGGAAATTGACGCCCAACATCTGGTGACATGTGGTTTACATCAGGCCAGCCTACTCTACGACAACGGCCTGCATATCGACAAGATATTTGCCGAAACGGATGTAGCGGTGATGCACTCGTACCCCATGTACATGCCATTCGCGCGTGACCCGCTTGACCCGGATTTTGTGCCCTTTACCTGTGCTCTGGTCAGCGCCTTGTGTGGCAAACCCACCTTAATGGAAGAATTTGGCGGTTGTACCACAGCGCCGGGGAAAGCCTCAGAAACCTGGGCATGGACGGCCTATGGAGAGCCACGAACCCAATTCATGGCGTCCGAGGAAGACATGGCAACCTACCTGGCGGCGTTGCTGCCGAAGTTGGTTGAGGTCGGTTCAACGGGCGCGTTTATCTGGTGTTATGCCGATTATATTGAGGAACTCTGGGATAAACCGCCGTGTGACGAGGCGCATCATGAACGATTTTTTGGTCTGGTGCGCCCTGATGGCACCTTGAAACCCCACGCACAGGTGATTAAGGATTTCGCGGCAACTAAACCGACTGTTTTGGAAAAACCAGTCCGAACGGTGGAACTGGATATTACGCCGGAAGAATATTACCCGGATGCCTATCTACACACGATGCGCCTGTATGAGAAGTACGTGTCTGGATAGATTGTCTCATTGCTGGTGGGGACGATACTGGAGTGACTCGGCCACATGCGGCACATCAATTCGGTCACTTTCAGCCAGATCGGCAATGGTGCGGCTGAGTTTCAGAACTCGGTGATAGGCGCGGGCACTCAATTGCATCCGGCGGACAGAGAGTTCCAGCACTTGACGCGCTTCCGGTGTCAGGATACAAAACTCCTGAATTTCACTCACCCCCATGTCGGCATTGGCAAAGAGATGCGGATGGTTGGCGAAGCGTTCGCGTTGTCGAGTTCGTGCTTTTTCCACCCGCTCTCGAATAACAGCCGACGTTTCGCCGCGTTCTGTGCCCAGCAGTTTGTCGTAGTCCACACGCGGCACATCCACATGGATGTCGATCCGATCCAGTAAAGGGCCAGACAACTTACTTTGATAACGCGCGATCATGGTCGGTGTGCAGGTACAGGTTTTGGCGGAATCCCCAAAATGGCCGCATGGACAGGGATTTTGAGCTAAGACCAGTAAGAAATTGGCCGGGAAGGTTAATGTGCCTTTAGCACGCGAGATTGTGACGGTTTTATCCTCAATCGGCTGCCGTAGAGCTTCCAGCGTTCTGACACTGTGTTCGGTACATTCGTCCAGGAACAACACACCCCGGTGCGATAGGGTAACTTCTCCCGGTCTGGGGATTGCACCACCGCCTACCATACCAGCCTGACTGATGGTGTGATGCGGCGCGCGGAAGGGCCGTGATCGCTTCAACGGCTGATTCGATTGCAGCATGTCCGCCACCGAATAGATACGTGTGACTTCTAATGCTTCCTCGTAGCTTAATTTTGGTAGAATGCCGGGGATGGCGCGTGCGAGCAGGGTTTTACCTGTCCCCGGCGGGCCAATCAGGCGAAGGTTGTGATTGCCACCTGCCGCTACTTCGAGCGCCCGTTTGACAAGCTGCTGTCCTTTTACATCGGCAAAATCGACCATCCCATCGGGCAGACCCTCTGGCTCGTCCATCGGCGTGGTATGAGATATGTAGGGGGCAATCGGGTTCAATTCGTAGAGATGCTCGACCAGATCGCCCAGATTGTGAACTGGAATAATCTGTATTCCTTCGACCAGACCGGCTTCTTCCGCATCGTCAGCCGGGACGATGGCGCATTGGTAGCCCGTTTGCTGCGCTGTGTAGACCATCGGCATAATGCCTTTGACGTGCCTCACACTGCCATCCAGCGATAACTCTCCTAGAAAGACTGATCCGTCGATTGCCCCTAACGGTACTTGATCGGTGGCGGCTAACACACCGATGGCGATGGCGAGATCATAGGATGGGCCATGTTTGGGTAGGTCGGCAGGTGATAAATTCACCACATAGACTTTGTTCGGAAAACTCAAATGGCTTTCTTGATGGCCGCCCGAACGCGCTCCCGGCTCTCTTTAACAGCCGTGTCGGGCAAGCCGACAATCGTAAATGCAGGGATGCCTGCGCGGGGATTGAAATCAACTTCGACGTTAACGATACATCCTTCAAGACCGACAAGAGCGCAGGCATGGACGGTGGCAAGCATGTTTGACTTCCAGACTAATTATTTGTCTCTACTGACTATTGTATGAGTGGAAGAAAACTTTGGCGAATATCGGGTTTGCTACTTCTCTCCGCTCTGTCTCTGTACGATGTTTTGGTGAGGATGGAGACAGACCAGCATCTCGTTTCAGAACGAGCCCCAGAACTCCTGCAAGCCTTCCAAACAGTGTTTCGTAACCGAACCGAACACTATCACCTGCAACTAAAAAGCGGGGAATTTACTCTTGTTAGGGAGTCCCTACATTCGTTTAGATAACCACCCTTCTAAAAGGCAATGGAACTCTCGGCGTTCATGCGCTCAACGCAGCTAGGAATGGTAAATGGCTCTGCCTAGATGCCGATACTGATGAACGATTTCGGATGTTGGTTGATCTGGCAAAGTAACTTGAAACAGAATGGATACTTGTCCCAATGCCCGTCATAATTCAAGGAGCTCGTGGGCGATGGTCGCATCAACAACAATACTGTTGATGAGTTCTGCTTCCAGTGCTCCCTTAATGACTCGTGCTTTGCCTTTTCGAGCACGCGCTGCCAGTACCCAGACGGAACCCGACTTCGCGATTTGTCGCAAGGTCTCAAGCCCAATTGAATATACGAGGGCAGTATTTGCACTTTGGTTTGCATCTGAACCACAAGGATTCCCGTGTTCATCGACTAGATTTAGGAGAAGATCACCTACACAATGTTGTTGATCTGTCTGATTCATAGCTGAAAATACCGACCATAAATGTGGAAGTCCCAGGTGGGCATCAGAGGTCTCATACTTGTATTCTGGTGTGCCAACTGAAATGAAGGCACCGGAGACCGTTTTTGCCTGTTCCATGACTAGGCGCGCATCCTCGATAAATTGACGAGAGTAAGCAGTAAGCTTGTCCAAACCATCACCGTCCCGTTGTGAAGTGTCAACAAACGATAGTCTATACCCTTTTGTTCCTGGCTGACTATGCAACAATCGCGTAATCACACTGTTTGCGGAAAGTCCCGTGCGCTCCTTTTGTTGTGGTACCGCAAGGAGGGGATACCATTCGATGGCACTTAGTTCCGGGATTGCAGGTGGAAGTAAATCGACAAATCGGGAGATTGTTGTCCCCCCTGTTATTCCTACTCTCCCATGCCTGGGCAGGGTGTTAAGTGTGTGCTTGACTGCAAGATAGGCGACAGCCTCCGTACGAATAGTTGTATCGATTAGCGGATCAGGTAGTAGAGCTGTCTTTGCCACAAAACATTGATGCAAGTGGGGTCTATATTTTCGGAGCACTGCCTCTGCTAACTCATCGTCACATTTAACATCAATCAACTAAATCACCGACGAAAATAGAGCTACTTTGACCAGTTGACGAAGGGTTTCACGCGCAAAACCTCGAAATTTTAAGCTGTGGTGCTGAATGTCATCAAACCCCATTCCCTGCTGGGCGATTAAGCGAAATATTTCCACAGCGTTTGCGATATCTTCTTCAGACCGCTGCTTGTTGGCACCGAAACGGATGGTATATGGGGTGTTTACTCGCCAACTTAGGTCGGAGCCATATTCAATACCTTCACTGTTGTCCTTGATGTGTGTTCGTAGAAGTTGCTCCGGGGAACATTGAAGAGCCTTACACAACCAATATAGTTCCTCGACATCAGGCAGACTTTTTCCTGTTTCCCATCGACCAACCGTACTCTTGCTCACATATGACTGCTCCGCCAATTCGTTTAGGGAGAATCCTACATCCTTGCGTAGGTTCCGCAAGCGAAGTCCGAATTCTTTAGCATCTATGCTCAAATGATTACTTCCTTTGGTGTACCACCTAGACGCTAGACTTAAAGATAGTGCAACGGAACTATATTCCCTAAGGCATATATCCCACAGTATAGCTCAGGTATGGGAAAATGTGGCACTAGAAATGGGATCGACGCTGAACCAAATTTTCCTATTTACTAAGAGCACTCAAACACTACCGTTTGGGAAGGAGTAGGGAACGTCGGAGGTGCTTATCATGAATGGTTTTGTGGAATTTGTTTTTGCCGAGATGTGGGAGTACACCAAGCTAACCTTCCGAATTTTGCGCTGGCTCTTTGGCATTTTGGCCCTCTTTACCGCGTGGGTACTCAACCGTCGTCAGAACAAGCTCAATCCGGCTCAAGCGGACTTGTTTGATACTGACGGGCAGCAATAGGACGGATGCCATGATTTTAGTGTATACGATCACCGTTCCTAAACGGAATGAGTGGGAGGCGCAACGCGCCTCTCACCTCATCGAACAACTCCTGTATGGCTACAACTCGCTCCTCTTTCGTATCGTGGCCCGTGCTTCTTATGTTGAATGGCAAATCATTGACCTATTGGAGCGCGAGCCCGAAGGAATGCGAACCGCGATACAGGCAACCTACCCGGAGGCGAATATCCGCATTGACACGCTGGTTGACTGTCGGCAGAACGACGGGGTAACTCATCGACTGCTTATTCCCTATGGCTATCTAGTGCCAGAGTTTGTTGCTCCCATCAAACATGTTGAGGGTATCAAGCCTTCTGCTGATCCGTTGGCTGCTCTCACCCAAACGATGACCGGATTGCAACCGGGTGAGCAGATCATCTATACCGTGTTTGTCACCGGATTGCTGCCAGATGCATATACCGAAGGAACCCAGCGGATTAAGCGCAATGTGTACGATGGATCATTACTCGGTTTTCTGTTCCCACAGAAAGTAGACCGGTATGTCCCCGAGGATCAGAGAGTATTTGTGGACAAGTTGCAACGCGCCCTGTATCAGTGCAGCGTTATGATTCAGATTGACAGTCCCTATCCAGAGCGGTTGGATATACTGCTTTCTATCGACAATCAGACCATTCACTTTGATGAAGCCTCGTACAACGGTATTCGATGGTATGGAGGGAATGGACAACTCGAAGTCGCTCATGTGGGTGACGATGAAACCGACCTGTTGACCAGCGCACTTGGTACATACCTGACGCTTGGACTGCCATCGAAACAGACTAAGGCACTCCAGAAGCAGCGCCGAGATACGCGGCTAGTCCTGGAACCACGAGAAATTGGTGCACTGTGGCATCTACCACATCGTGAGTTTCAGGCGACCACGATTGCCTGGACGAAGACCGCACAGGTGGAACTACCGCAAGTGTTCAAAGGCAAACGCAACGGCCTTTGCATTGGTACAAACCAGTATGCTGGACGTAGTGAACCGGTGTATCTGCCCGATGAAGACCGCCGCACCCACTGCTTAGTGGTTGGCAAAGCCGGAGTAGGGAAGAGCAACTTCCTGCACCAATTGATCCATCAGGACATTATGCGCCACAACGGTGTGATCGTGATTGATCCCCATGGAACGTTGGTAGATCAGGTTCTGCGAACCAGTATTCCCGAGCACCGCGAGCGCGATGTGGTACTGCTTGATCTTGGAAATTCCGACTATCCACTCCCGCTTAATCCCATGCGTGGGTTACACGACGATGTGGGACTCGGGCGGATATTGGACGTTCTGTATGGCTTATATCCTGATCTAAAAGACATGCCGCAAACCAGCGATGCGCTGGAAAATGCATTACTGGCACTTCAGAGTGATTCAGAGGCTACGCTTTGGGATGTCAATCGGTTGTTCCTTGACGCGGGCTACCGCACCAACTTACTGCGACAGGTCGAAGATGATGTCACCCAAGAGTTTTGGCGAAATGACTTCGGTGCGATGTCAGACAGCCAGCAGCGACAGGTAAGCGGCCCCGTAACCCGACGGATCCGCACCTTCTATCGCAATAAGGCGATCCGCACAGTTTTATGTCATCCGGATGGACTCGACTTCGCCACCCTCATCCGCCAGCGCAAGATAATTCTGGTATCCCTCAAGACCTCGGATGAGCGCATTCCTAGCCGGGAACAACAGTTGATTGGTTCATTGATCGTGACTTGTCTGCAGGCCGCGATCATGCATGGGGCAGCCAAAGGTTCGCCAGTCTATGCCTATGTGGATGAAACGCAACACTTCACGACCAGTACGATGGACACTTTATTCTCGGAAGCTCGCAAGTTCAATCTCTCGCTGACCCTTGCAAATCAATACTTGAAGCAACTGCAAGGAAGTACATGGAATGCCGTTAAAGGGAATGTGGGCATGGTAGTTGCCTTCCAGTCCGGTGGTGATGACGACGCACGCGAGCTTGCTCACTATACCCGCCCACACTTTAGTGCGGAGGACTTGTTGAACTTGGACAAGTTTCAAGCCGCCGTGTGGCTGCGCTATCAGGGGCAGCAGCAACCAGCATTCAGTCTGATGGCGACACCGCCCCGCATACCGCATGAAGAGGCTGAGCGACGGGCAGAACGCATTCGCCAACTGTCTATCCAATACTACACACCAAAGAGTCAATCGGATGTGCTTTCGTGGCTGCAAAAGCGGTACGCGCAACTGGACAACCAAGAGATAGCGGAAGAACTCTACGACCCAATCTCAGAAGAGGCATCGTACATCGGCAAATAGTTCTGTCCGACGGGAGAGGGGGTGATGCATCGTATATACTATGTTTGTATCATCCCCATCATCTCTCAAGGGCCAGCGAAGGTGGACGACATATTTATCGCCTGTGATCCATCTGATACATACCTATGCGTGCGACAATTTGAAATCATGACAGTCCAGTTATTGTGTCGATGTATTTGCGAGAGAATGTCACCGCATAGAGTTGCTCGCCTGCTCATAAGTATTCATCACCAACGACTTATGCGGCGGTATACTTGAGCTACACGAGCGTAATGCATGGGCATGGAATATGCGAATAGATCATGAACACCAAAGTTCAGGGGACAAAGAGATGAATACAACGATACCGAAACGGAGGCGCTCTGACCGCCGGGTCAACCACCCCCCGAACATGAGACTGACCGAGCGGGATAAGGCAATCATTTACACCATTTATACCCATCGCGTTCTGCGGCAGGATCAGCTTGAAACACTATTTGACCGTAGCCGCAGTGTCATGCAGCGTGTCTTGGTACGGCTCTACGATCATGGATTTCTGGAACGCAAATTCCTGTCGACACGAGGATGGAACAGCCCGACCCTCTATGTGCTTGATCGCAGGGGGGCAGAATTGTTGCGTACGGAGTATAACCTTGATGATCTGGTGTGGTATTCCAGCAGCAAGGAGCTTAAGCAGGAGTTTTTGGAACACACATTAGCGATCAATGATATACGCCTTACTTTCACCAAAGCGGCAGAAGCGGCAGGATATGAACTTCTCAAGTGGGTAAATGAAACGGAACTGAAGGCGAGCTACGATCGTGTCCCCATTCGTACGCCATCGGGTAGAACACATCTCGTGTCTCTCATTCCTGATAGTTACTTTATTCTCAAAACACCCAATGGGTACGCACATTTCTTTTTGGAACTGGATCGAGGCACAGAAACGCTCCGGGTTTTTAAGACAAAGGTGTTAGCCTATGCGTCCTATTATGCAACTGGGCGATACGAGCAGCGCTTCCATAGTAAGAGTATGCGCGTCCTCACAGTCACCGGTGGTGAGCGGCGATTAGAGAGTTCTCAAAGGAGCCACCGAAAGTGTAGGAGGGAAGCGGCGGTTTTGGTTTGCAGTCCATTCCCACCTGTCACAAAAAACGATTTTGAATCATCCAATCTGGTCAGTGGCCGGAGAAGAACGGACCCAGCCTCTTAATTGATGTTTAGTAGCATGTTTGAAAACGGACTACCGCTCTGGCAGCCCGTTTATATGTGATGGAACGTCCTTTGACTTCTCCTTTTTTCGCTGGCTCGAAAAGGGAAAAGCCGCACTCAGGTAGCCAGCACCAAGTTGCACCACTTTGCTAGGTGTCCGAAAGAAAAGTGGAAAGAACCGTCCACATATAAATAGTTACAATAAACCCGACAAATGTAAAGTATGCCTGATGTATAGTGGCATCCACCCGATGTAGTTTGTAACGCACCCACGAATTTTCTACTACAAGTGGTAGTTAAATGGAACGTCGAGACCAGTATCTGATTACTTAAGGTCAGAATTGCTAGGCGATTTTTATTGGACCCGGAAATGCCGAAAACGATGGTCTTACCCCAGTTTAGCGGGGAGCAGAAATGTCCGTTAGACTGAAGGCAAGGAGCAGGAAAGGGGAAACTACAAGAAGTGCTGGCAATGGTGGAAGCGGGAGGGCGGAGTGTCAGCAAGATTGAGCGCGATTTAGACATTACGCCGAGCCTGATCTACAAGTGGCAGTGTTCCGTTTCAGACCCACTCAGACACGGAGATAGGCTAAAATAAAGGAGACTTTCCACCCATTGGAGACCATAAAGGAGAAAGCAAATGGGCAAGAAAGTATCCGCCGAAGTAACCGTGAAGGACATCCGTCGCCAGACCCGACGACAGCATAGCGCGGAGGAGAAGATCCGCATCGTGCTAGAAGGCTTGCGCGGGGAAGAAACCATCGCTGAAGTATGCCGCCGGGAAGGGATCGCGCAGAGCCTTTACTACAAATGGAGCAAAGAATTTCTGGAGGCGGGCAAGTCACGCTTAGCGGGCGACACGAAGCGTCAAGCCAACAGTGACGATGTGGATGAGCTGCGGGAAGAGAACGCCCAACTCAAGCAGTTGGTGGCCGAGTTAGCGCTGAAGAACCGGGTGCTGAAAAAAAGTCTGACCGGTTTGGAGAACGAGTGGGACGCATGACGCGTTATTCGCAGGCTGAGAAGATGGAGATTATCCGTCTGGTGGAGACATCCGACCTACCGGTCAAGCAAACCCTGGCGGAACTGGAGGTGCCACGCAGTACCTTCTACGACTGGTATCGGCGCTATGCCGAGGCGGGTTACGACGGTCTGGCGGATCGGCAGCCCCAGCGACAGCAGTTCTGGAATCACATTCCCGGCAGTGTGCGTGAGCAGGTGGTGGATGTGGCGCTGGAGAAAACCGAGCTGTCACCGCGCCAGTTAGCCTGGCATCTGACCGACACCCAGGGTTATTTCATCAGCGAATTGAGCGTGTATCGCATCCTGAAGGGCTATGATCTGGTCACCAGTCCGGTGTTTCAGATCGTGAGCGCCAAGGATCAATTCGACCAACCGACCAAACGGGTCAACGAACTGTGGCAGACCGACTTCACCCAGTTCAAGGTCGTCGATTGGGGCTATTACTATCTCTGCACCGTGCTGGACGACTATTCGCGCTACATCCTCGCCTGGAGACTGGCTGCCACCATGGGCAGCACCGATGTCGAGGAAACCCTCAACATTGCGGTGGCAAAAACAGGTGTCCAGCACATCAAAGTTCGCCATCGCCCCCGGCTGCTGTCGGATAATGGCCCCGCTTTTGTCTCCGATGCGCTGAAAAAGTATCTCAAGCACTACCAGATGGATCACATTCGCGGCGCACCCTACCATCCCCAGACCCAGGGCAAGATCGAGCGCTACCATCGCTCGATGAAGTCGCTTGTCAAACTCGACCTGTACTATTCGCCATCCGAACTGGAACAGGCCATTGCCAGTTTCGTGCGCTACTACAACCACCAGCGCTATCATGAAGCGCTGAACAACGTGACCCCAGCCGATATGTTCTTTGGACGCTATACGCAGGTGACAACCCAGCGAGAAAGGATTAAGCAACAGACCCTTCAACACCGCCGTGAGCAGTATTTGCAAGCTGGACTCTATTCAGGGTAAAAATACTGGAGATGTCTCCCTTATTTTCTGACCTCTCCTGTCCGATTTGGTTTGAAGACCTACACTGAAGGCGTATCTGCGCCAGCATCCCCACGCACTAGAGTGTAGAGAACCGGTAGAGGAGGTAGCAGATGAGTAAGAAACGCACATTTCGCCGGGAGAATAACGGCGGGCATAAAGCATTACGCTCCGAGCAACAACTCACGCAAGAACCTATAGCCGTGTACTATCGCCAATCCACGACCGCGCAAGTAGGTAACATCTCTACGAGTATCCAAACCATTGACATGGTGGAGGAACTGGAACGGCGCGGTTGGGAGAAAGAGAAGATCATCTTGATTGATGATGACGAAGGGGTGAGTGGCACGAAGCGCATTGATGAACGCAAGGGTATGAGCTACCTGTTTGAGCTGATTGCGGATCACAAAATCGCGGCGGTTGCTTGTCAGGATGAAGATCGCTTGTTTCGGGACATGACCCAGATTCAAGTCAACATCTTCATTGATACCTGTCGCAAATCGCAAGTTTGCGTCATTACCCCATTTTTTACCTACGATTTTGCCCATCCCCAACACGGTGAATTCCACGCCCGACAGTTTCGCTTCAAATGCGACATGGCCGCCGAGTATCTCAACAGCTACGTTTTGGGTCGGCTCGCACCTGCCCGTAGGCGTTTGTTGTTGGAAGGCAAGTGGGCCGGGGCACACATGCCGGTAGGATACATGGTAGATATGCGAAAACAACTCCCTACCGGAGACGACAACCCCAACTGGCGCAAGTTCGTACCCTTTGAACCATACGCGCAAATCGTACGCGAGTACTTCCGACTGTTGCGAGAGAATGGTGGCGCAATTCGCAGGACGATGTACCAAATTCGAGACTTGGGACTGAGTTTTCCCTATCCAAATCTTCCGCCACCCGACGGTTTCAAAACCGTCTATCACCTACGCAATCGCGGCGAGGGGAGCTTTCTTACACGCCAAAACTTCATTTGCCTTCTCACCAATCCCGTTTATGTCGGACACTGGTGTTACAAAGGAGTTGTGCAGTGCTGGAACAACCATGCCCCGATCGTTGATCTCGACACGTTCTTTGCGGTCTTTAACATGCTGTCTCCATACACGTTGACGGGTGAAGAAAACGACAACTATCAGCCCGCCTATCCCTATGTTCGTCAGCCTAGGGAGGTCTCGCGCCGTGCAGAGCCGCCGCTCCTCACCGGCCTGATCTATACCCGCACAAACCACAAATGGTATCGGGCAGGATACATGTATCCGAAGCGGGAAGGGTGTTACCTCTATGTACAACGTCGTCCAGAGCTCGAGGGAACGGTGACCCTGTGGGCGCGGCGCAGCGCCTGGGTGGATGAGGCAGTCGTGGGTTGCTTTAAGCAAAAACTCCTGGCGACACTCGATACCAGTGCCTGGAAGCAGGCGATTGATGAGACGCAGCAGGCCATGGAGCGTGAGCGCAAATTGAAGCGCTTGCAGCTTGGCTCGCTCAGCGATGAAATGCAAAACCTCGTGATAAGCCTCAAAACCTTGACACATCCTACCTTAATTCAAGAGGTTGAGCAGCGCTATACCCGAATGGAACAGGAGAAGCAACGCCTGGAAAAAGAGTTGGCTACGCTGGATGTCAAACGCCAGAAGCACGTATCGTTGGAACAAGCACACGCCCTATTTGAACACGCGGTTTTAGAGTGGGATCGGATGAGCCAAGATGAACGCAAGAATATTCTCAATCTCTTTATCCAACGTATTGAGGCCTCGGATTACTCGCGCGCAGGTGATATGACGCTCACAGTGCGGTGGAAAGATGGAAGTTCGGATGAGATTTCCCTCTGGCATAAGCCGCATGGGGAACGGTGGACTCATGAACATGTCCTACGCCTACTGAGCCTGCTTGATTCTGGGGCATCTCAACTTGACATTGCGGAGGTTTTTCCTACACTGCAATGGTGTCAAATTAGCGCTGAAATACGCAAACACCGAGGACTGGTACGGTTTACCCCAAGCTGGCTTGGAAAGCATGAAACCTACAATGACTATGTCGCAAGTGGGGGCAGAAAAGGGAAGGCAAGTGGTTCCTACTGGCGCGACGAAGAACTTGCGATTCTTCGAGCAATGGTAGAGCGTCAAGCATCACAGTTAGAGATTATGCAAGAATTTCCCTACCGACGCTGGATACAAATTCAGTCCCGAATCAAGGAACTGTTTGGTAAAGGAACTCGTGTCCCACGCATTGGGGGTGGCATCAATCAACGGTTGACCTATGTGGAGTATGTGCAACAGCAGAACGCTGATACGGCTCAAGGAGATCATGAATTGGCAGAGGCACCATTAACTGTACAGGTTGAACCTTGTTCGGAAAACTCAAATGGCTGTTCTTGATAGCCGCCCGAACGCGCTCCCGGCTCTCTTTAACAGCCGTGTCCGGCAAGCCGACAATCGTAAATGCAGGGATGCCTGCGCGGGGATTGAAATCAACTTCGACGTCAACAATAGAACCTTCAATGCCAACGAGGGCGCACGCATGAATGGTTGCAAGCATTAGACCACCACAGGTTGTTCCTGATTGCGAAATGTATTCATGTGACTATTGTAAGGGTAAAGAAAAACGAGGGCGAGTATCCAGAGATGAAATCGGAATGAATGTCTCACATGTTGTTCGGGGAGGACGGTTGTTGTCTATCGCCTAAAGAAGGGGATAAAATTCTGCTATCCCACAAAAAATACTTTTGGAGGACTCGGGGGTGCAGCGCAAATTACGTATTTTATCGACAAGCACAATTATTCTCATAACTATTCTGGTCATTTTTGTGTGGTTGATTGCCTCTCAGGCCGCTCCGTCGCCCGAAACTGCTGTACTGCAGGCCGTCGCTAACGGGAACTTTCACTATGTCGCCATTGTTCCCCCTGGCATGACCAGTCCTTTTCATGTGGCAATTTCTGATGCTGCCAGAACCGATGGGGCAAGTTTGGGCTGGAAGGTTGAGGTACAGACGACTAGCAGCGAAAGTGACTTTGATGGTCAGATCACCATCATTCAACAGCTTTTGGAAATGGGCATTGAAGCGGTCAGCATCAACTCGCTGCAGGCCGAAGCAATTGTCCCAGTGGTGAAAGCCGCCAATGCCCGGAATGTCCTGGTTTTCATACACAACTCATTGACTCCGCTCCCAGATGGGCATGTGACAGCTTACATCGGTTACGACCAGTGGCAGGGCGCGGCGCAGCTTGGCGAATATACCTGTCAGGTGTTGGCGCAAAAGGACGGCACGACCCCTGAACAGGCGAAGGGCAAGGTCTATATCTTGCTGGGTATTGAAGGCTTTCATACCCATCGTCGTACGCAGGGTTACATCGCGGGATTGTCCATGTGCCCAGATGTAGAGGTGGTTGGCGAGCAAACTGCTGAATGGGATCGTGAGATGGGCGCGAATGTCGCCACTGCCGCGTTGCAGCGTACCCCCGACATTGACGTGTTCTATAGCAACAGCGATGAAATGGGAATTGGGGCGGCATTGGCTGCCGAACAATTGGGATTGCAGATCAACAAAGATTTCTTTGTGCTTTCGATTGATGGAAACAGCCCCACCCTGGATTTGATTCGGGAAGGTCGATACACCGCCACGCTGGGGGTTGACCCCATGCGCATGGGGCAGACCGTCATAGATACCATGAACAAAGTATTTCATGGTGAGGCAGTCCCCCAATTTATTCTAACTCCGTCGGTTGTGGTTGATGCATCCAATCTGGACGCCTATGTCGCTGGTGAAACCTGGACTTCCCCGGTTGCTGGTTCGCCAGAGATGGATAATGGACTGCCATCAGGAGCGCCATAGGGCACCGTTCCAGGCTGTGCCATAAACCCACAATGTTAGTCATTTATCACAATATTGTCGGGCGACCATGCGGCGGCGAAAGGCAGCCTATTAGACAGGAATCACATAATCTGGTTAAAATGATGACTATTGAGGTTATCAGGATGAATACCGATGACACTCTTGGAAGTACGCGGCGTATCGAAATCTTTCCCTGGCGTGCAAGCCCTTTATCAAGTCGATTTTGGTGTTCAGGCGGGTGAGGTTCATGCTCTTGTTGGCGAAAACGGCGCGGGCAAATCCACACTCATTAAACTCATCGGTGGCGTATATCAACCCGACGACGGCAGCATTTACTTTGAAGGCAAGCCAGTTTTTTTCAACTCTCCCAGGACTTTAAACTTGCCGGAATTCACACACTTTATCAGGAATTTAATTTATTGACTGAATCCACCGTCGCCGAAAATATTTTTCTGGGTTCTGAGCCACAAAAACGGTATTTGCCATTCATTGACTGGCGGAAAATGCGCAGTCAGACGCAGGAAATACTGCGAATGCTCGATATGAAAATCGATCCAGATGCAAAGGTTTCCAAACTGAGTGTGGCAGAGCAGCAAATGATTGGGTTCGCAAAAACTTTATACGTTCGTCCCAAACTGCTGTTGATGGATGAACCCACCGCCGCTCTCTCGGATCGTGAAGTGAGGACGCTGTTTGAGATTATCCGGCGTGTGACCGTGAGTGGTATCGGTGTCATCTATATCAGCCATCGCTCCGCCGAGATACTCGAAATTGCAGATCGTGTGACCGTGCTGCGGGATGGACGCCGGATGGCGACGATTAACTCGGCGGCTGTTACCACCAACCATTTAATCCAGTTGATGCTTGGCAAAACCCTAACCCGAAATGTTACACGCAGCCCCGGCCTTCCCGGCGCTGAAGTATTACGGGTAGAAGGATTAACCCGCCATCCAACTTTTGAAGATGTGTCCTTTGAACTGCGTGCGGGTGAAATTGTTGGACTTGCCGGATTGGTCGGTTCGGGACGTACCGCTCTGGTACGCAGTATTTTCGGTCTGGATACACCTGACAGTGGCGTTATTTTCATTGATGGGAAACCCGTTTCCATCCAATCGCCGCGTGATGCGGTTGCGGCTGGCATTGGGCTGTTACCCGAAAATCGCCAGGAACAGGCCATGCTTTTGGATATGACCGCGCGGGAGAATATCACACTCACCCAACTGGGGAAGGCTGGCTCGCTCATCAGCCAGCAGGCAGAGCATCAGTTGGTTAAACGTTATATGGAAAAATTGCAAATCAAAATTCCTAATCCGGAGGCTAAAGCCCGCTATCTTTCCGGCGGGACACAACAAAAAATTATCCTTTCTCGTTGGTTAGCGGTACACCCGCGTATTCTGATTTTTGATGAACCCACAAAGGGTATTGATATTGGAACAAAAATTGAGATTTATCGTTTGCTAGGTGAGCTTGCCAGCCAGGGCAGCGCCATCCTGGTGATTAGTTCGGAGTTGACAGAAATTGTCGGATTATGTGACCGCGCACTGGTCATGCGTTCGGGTCATCTCATTCAGTCACTTGAACGAAATCAAATCACCGAGGAATCGCTGCTGTATTACGCAATGGGAGAGGCTAATGAATAGCCGAAATCTCAACGTAAACAAACGAGAACTGCGCTCGGCTCAGATTCACCCGCGCGATTTAATCGTGGTTTTTACGCTGACCATTCTGTTGCTCATCTTTGTCACCAAAGCCCTGCAATTTGGGATTGTTGGCAACCTGCAAATTCTGGCAATCACGATGGCGACTGTCGGTATTGTCAGTATTGGGCAGACACTCGTTATCCTGACGGGCGGCGTCGATTTATCCATCGGCTCAATGATGGCGCTCACCGGAGTGATTATCGCTTATCTGACCACGACCAATCTGGGTAATGGCCTGGGGCATGTGAATCCCTGGATAGCTGCTGCTGTTGGCCTGTTTATTGCCACCGGGATTGGTTGGCTGCATGGCGTTTTTATCACGCGCTTTAAACTTGCCCCGTTTATTGTCACTTTCGGCTCACTGAGTTTGCTGCGCGGACTTGCCCAGGTAATTTCTAACGGCTCGGCTATCAATCTGCGAACCAATGATTTTGATTGGTTATGGAACAATGCGTTTGGCATTATTCCCATACCAGCGCTGGTGATGGCATTATTGTTCATCCTGGGTGCGTTTATGTTACGGAATACCCGGCTTGGACGCTATACCTATGCTATAGGCAATAATGAGACGGTCACTCGGTTAAGTGGCGTTGATGTGGAACGTAGCCTGCAAATCATCTATGCGATCAGCGGTTTTCTTGGCGGATTGGCCGGGTTGTTTTTACTGGCGCGGATAGCCGGTGGTACATTTCATAGTGGGGAGAACTATGAAATGTTGTCGATTGCTGCCGTCATCATCGGTGGAACCAGCTTGAAGGGAGGTACCGGTGGTGTATGGGGTACGTTGGCTGGCGTGTTATTGATTTCGCTGGTCAGTAATGGTCTGGTGCTTATCAGTATTCCGCCGCTTTGGAAGGAAGCCATCACAGGCGCGCTCATCATCACCGCCGCTTTGATTGATGTCCAGCGGCGGCGTTTGCAGGAATCAACGCCGACTCCCGTGCGAAGGTTATCCCCACCGACGATTGAGCCATTTATGCCATTGGACGAATCGCTCAATCAGTTGATGAACACCATACGGACACGTTTTGACTATGACGAAATTCGCGTTTATTTGCATGACCGAGAGTCCGACAATCTGATCGAGCCTCACAGTCGAGCATCGCCCGATGGGTTGTTGACCTTGAATTCATTCTCGGCCGCGAAAACGATCTTCCATAACGATCTTAAGCGTGAGCAGGATGATTCTGTTGTGTCGTGGAAATCTTCTACTCGTGCTGCGGCAGCAGTTCCTATCCAACATAACAAGCGAGTAATCGGTGTGATCGAAGTTCAAAGTTCCATCATAAACGCTTTTACTCCACAGGCATTGGAAAGTGTTGCCTTGCTGGCGACGCAAATGGCGACTGACATTGAAGATCGCTGGTTGTTGGAAAGTGGTTGGTTGACACAACAGGTTCGTGAATGTCTGCGCAATTTAAACGATGATGTCTTTTTACATCACTGTGCGCTTGCCAACTGGCTTCAAATCAATGATCTGACGACAAGAAGCGACGTGCTGCGGGAAATTTTGTACGATGCCATTGAACACATCTTGCCGCAGTCCGCGACTTCCGACCTGCGCGCAGCACGCCGTTATCAGTTGTTAAAGCATACGTTTATTGAACAATGGGCTGTTGAAGTAATTTGCCAGAATCTTGGACTAAGCCGCCGTCAATATTTTTATGACCTCAAACATGCTGTCGATCTCATTGTAGATTTTCTTTATGTGCAGCGCCCTCAACTAAACCTGCGTTATGACGCCTCGCCAGTAGCGCATCAGGTACATGTGAGTTCATAATAAAAATGGGGTGTTGGTATTGCCACCAACACCCCGCAACTTACCGGGTGTAGAGTCCTGCACCCGCCGCCAGATCATGCTCGGTCAGTGGCAGGGCAGTGACTCTATGCTCTCTTAGCGTACACCCTGTTCGATGAGAGCCGAAATATCGGCAACATTGTCAGGCGTGACAATGCCAACGCCGGTATTGACATGAAGACCTGGAATCAGGTAGTTCTTGGTCATGAAGATTTGTTGTACCGGCAGCCAACCTTGCAGGTAGAGTTCCTGATCGAAACTCACGCTGATGTAGCCGCTGGAAATACCCTCCACCGTTGCGGGCGAAAGATCAATACCACCGACGATGATGTCACCGGGTTGTTTCCCTGACGATTGGAGAACATTCGGAATGATGGCGGTGACATTACCATGCTGGGTTCCAATGGCTTTAAGATCGGGATGGGCAGCGATGTAGCCCGTGAGCACAGGAATGCCCAATGAAGCATCACCGTCTACTTCGTTGGAAACATCGAGTTTGTCTACAACCACTCCGGCTTCCGTGAGCGCATCATACATACCCTGTGAACTCAGTGCGCGTCCCTCATTGTGCCAGATGTCATAGATGACCGCTTCATCGCCAGCTTGCAGTCCGGCTTTGACCATCGCCTCGCCAGTGAGATGACCACCGTCATACAGGTCTGCTCCGGCGTAGCCAAATCCGTTATTCTTGTATTCTGCCTCAAGGGTTGGGAGTGGATTGTTGCCACTGGTGATGATGATGCCCTGACTTTCGGCGTCTTCAACCAGCGGTGTGAAGGCATCTTCTCCCGGATGTCCCATGATGACGATACCGTCTGGATGGGCCGCAACCGCCTGCTTGAATTGGTCAAGCATGGTCTGTGGGTCCCAGCCGGAATACTGCTCAATCAGGTTAATGCCTAGTGCTGCTGCGGCAGCTTCTGCGCCGTTGGTTCGCGCCAGTGTCGAAGGATCGCCCTGAGTACCGCCCATCTGCATGTAGACGGTCAGTTGGGGTTGATCCTGTGCAGCAGCCGGAAGTAGCCCTAACTGTACGGTGAGCAACGCCAAAGCAAGAATCATGACAAGGGCTGGTAATTTAAAAGAACGCTTCATTCTTATCTCCTTTTCTAGTCAATCTGTTTAAGATAAATGTGACCTGTCTCGGCTTTTATCTGGAATAGTGTTCCTCCTTTTCTAATGGTTCTCCCTCACGAACAATGAGTCGAACGATTAGCGATCTATTTGACCGCCATATCGTCCCGTTTCGACACCACATCGGTGGTGTTTGAACGCGCAGGTACACTCCAATGACGGATTCGGTTGCGAAATGCATTAAGGCGTCCGTCCTCTATGACGATGTTGAGTGTGACAGATGCCGCCATGACAACCCCTTCTACCAACTGAACCCAGTAACCGCTGATTCCAGTGGCAACCACTCCAGCTTCAAGTGAGCCGATGATATAAGCGCCAAAAAATGTGCCGATGATAGAACCCTGTCCCCCGGCAATCGACGTGCCACCAATGAACACCCCGGCCAGGGCGGGCAGCAGAAATCCTTGCCCTTGTGTTGGATAAAATACGCCGATGTCGATGGTGACGATAATCGCGGAGAATGCTGCCATGACGCCCATCATGGTGAACAGCTTGATTTTGGTCGCTTCGACATTGATACCCATCACTCTCGCCACATCCGGGTTATCACCGATGAACATAATGGATTCGCCGAATGTGTGGCGATTCAGGATGAACCACAAAAAGATCGTTAATCCCAATGCCCAGAGTGCCTGTGCAGGCAGCACGCCAAAAAGCCGACCCGCAAATATCTGGTACATAATGTTGGTGCGAATTGGGCTGATGCTCCAATTGAGGCCGCCAGCCAGTAGAACGGTTACGCCATACCAGAAAAATTGGGTGGCAAGTGTTGCCATGATGGACGGAACACCGATTTTGGCGACCAGTATTCCATTGACAAACCCGACCAGTGCCCCAGCCCCGATTGCAGCAATCAGCCCAATCCAGGGCGCTAAGGGGGAGTCGAAATTCTTGAATATCCATGCAAATACGAAACCGGAGAAGGCAACCACCGCTGGGAAACTTAAATCAATCTCCCCAGCAGTGATAATGAAGGTTAGGCCCAGACCGCAGAGCAGGACCTTGGGCACGGTTTGCAGGAACGATGCATAAATGGCTACCCCGGTGAAGACCTGGGGTGCTGTAAAAATGAACACCGCATACAGGACGGCCAAAACAGCAGCAACCGGAATCCCTTCCAGCTTGCCGACGCCGACTAGTAATGAACGTAATCGTGTCATGATTCCTTTTTGTCTTTCAGACCATGCGCATATTGCAGCAGGAACTCACTCAGCGCGATGAGGGTAATATCTTTCTTGCTGATGCTCGCTACGATTTCGCCGCGATCCATAATGACGAATCGATCTGAAATTTCGTATACATCCTTGAGGTCATGCGAAATGTAGATACAGGCTTTGCCTGCTTCTTTCACCTGATGGACGAAGTTGAGCACCTTCTGGACTTCTTTCAGCGATAGAGCAACCGTTGGCTCGTCCAAAATGATAAGTTCTGCCTCAAAGTGCATTGCTCGGCCAATGGCAACCCCCTGACGTTCGCCGCCCGAAAGTTTGCTCACTTTGGAGTCCACCGTTATTCCTCGGCCGCGAAATCCAATCGTGTTAATCATCATTTCGTTAGCAATTTCCTTTTCCTTTTTTACGTCAATGAAGCCAAACCGGCGTGTAATCTGGCGTCCAATGAACAGATTTCGCCATAGAACCTGCTTCTCACCTAGCGACTTATCCTGGTAGACAGTTTCTATACCATAATCGTGTGCCCGCTTGACGTTATAATTCTGGAGATCGACTTGATGTCCGGCGACGTAGAGATTACCGCTGGTGGGTCGAAACACTCCTGTGAGGATCTTCACCATCGTCGATTTGCCTGCGCCGTTATCTCCGATAAGCCCGACGATCTCATTGCTTTCAACATCTAAATTGATGTTTTTGAGGGCGCTAACCAGTCCGAAATTCTTCTGGATATTGACCATTCTCAGGGCGTAATCCGGGGTAGACTTCTCAGCCATGTGAATGTCTCCTTGATGTGAAAAATCTTCCGAACGTGACAAAATTCGCTTCCCATAACCCAGAATGCAAATCAATGCCTTTCCTGTCAGGAAACGGGCTTGTTAGGCCGTTATGTGCTGGTTTGTGTGGCTGAAGACGGAAGGAAACAAAAGTGTTATTAAGTCTTGCAAAAATATAATACATACTATCCGGTGAGCCTCCTTATTGAATTAAAATATATATATACTTACTGAGGATCATCATTAGTAGCCAAAATAGCTCAAAATTTTACATAATAATGAACATATCATCTGGAAGCTGTGGAGGGGGTGCAAGAAGGGTGCAAGCCGTGCAGAAGCAGTGCAATGGCAGTGCAATATTAGTGCACGCTAGACCAGACCGTCTGCTCTCAGGTGGTGTGTCATTTCCGGTGAAGGGTCAAACGTGATAGTAATGTCGAGGAGGCGCTATGGAGTCACATTATGCTATCCTATGCTGAGGATTGATTCTATCCCCAAGTTTCATATTGCCCCCACTTTTGGTATCATGCGCATATGATTAAGTGGGTTCGTTATGGTAAAATTGCTTGGTGTAAGATGGCAAGGGCAGTTGGAATGACACCGGATATTAGCAGGTTACACGCTGTCATACACGGACGTGTGCAGGGCGTGAGTTTCCGTTATTATACGACCTTACGTGCGGGTGAAATCGGCATAACGGGCTGGGTGAGAAATTTGCCTGATGGAACCGTAGAGGTGAAAGCGGAGGGAACACGCGACCAGTTGGATCAATTGCTGGTTTTTTTGAACCAGGGGCCGCTTGGCGCGCGGGTGTTGTCGGTTGAGGTCGATTGGCAGTCCGCAAGCGGCGAATTCGACCATTTTGTGATCCAATAATTTCATCTCTGTTCATACAATCCCGAATCACCAGTGAGGAAACAGGTGTCCCAAGACGAATGGCGGGCGGTTGCAGCGCAGATTGCTCAGGCGCTTGATGAAACGGATAATCAACCTCGTCGGCAAATCGAGGAAATCATTCAATACTGTGGTTTGGAATTTGCTCAGTCGATTCTCCAGGAAACACTGACAATCGAGGCAGAGGGTGGTTTAATGCTGCCCGACCAATCCCGTCGGCGGACGCCGGGTGGTGTATACTTTTACGTCGCTCGCCATAAAATGCCCCCTGACAAAGCGAAACGTATTTTCCCCGGTTACTTTCGTAAAAAAGAGGTGCGGCCTAAGCCGTCGGAACCCCTCCGACCAGTTTTTGATTGGAACAGACGGGTAGAAGTTCTGAAGCCGCTTTTGGATGATACAGGAGTGTTGAATACTGTGAAAATCACCTTGATTGGTCGTCCTGGCCGGGTTGATAGCAGTCACAAAGACCTGGTGATAACCACCATGTCTCATGCATCAAAATCGGCAACACTTCCTAAAGGCGTTCCGACGCCACCAGCAACCCCAACAATCTATACTGTGTACATCGCCGCCAAGCAGTGGCGCAAGGTGGAGGAGGCCGTTTCTGACCCGGAGGATGCCCTCATTGTTGAGGGTACGTGTGCTTTCGACGATCAAATCGGTGGCATGGCGGTGTTCGCCATGAACGTAACCTCTAAAATACTTGAGGCGAAAAAGCGGCAGCAAAAAGATACAACTTCAAAGTCACCTGCGTCTGCCACGTCAACACCTAACAAGGCCGTGTCCACGAAAACACCTGAGGCCGATGTTCCACCAGCCCCATTATTGACATCTCTCCCCACGTTCCCGGATGCCACACCAGAAGCGAATCAGAAGCTCAGTGAGTTGTATGCGTCTGCATCACTATTCCGCCAAAAAATAGCCGCAATTCAGGCGAAACCGCTTACACAGCAATCCGGGTTAGAAATGACTCGGAAACTACTGAAGAATGTTGAAGATGAAATTGCGGCATTGGAGAAAAAACTGAGCGAATAAATTCAGGGGGTATTGTATTCTTAGCTCTCCATTATCCTATTGCATTTTGGTCGCCTGATACCATTTCCAGGTGCGTGCCAACCCTTCTTCGATACCAACCTGGGGGTTGAAACCAAGCAGTTCCATCGCGCGCGAGTTATCACAATAGGTGATGCGGGGTTCGCTTGCGGGTGCGGGTGCGGACTTCAGTAATGGCTTTTTTGCCGATTAGTTCTTCATAAATCTGGATAAATTGGGTTAATGGAATGGGAGAACCACATCCCATGTTGAAAATCGTGTAACCTAGAGGATTTTCCAGGGCAGATGCCACTCCGCTTACAATGTCATCAATGTATGTCCAATCCCGTTCGAGTTTTCCGCCGTCATACACGGTAATGACATCTCCATTGAGAATGGCTTCGATAGCTTTCATTGGCATCATATCCGGGCGACCAAATGGCCCGTACACATTGAAAAAACGCAGAACGGTTACATTGAGACCAAATATGTGATGATAGCTATGGCCGAAAATTTCTGCCGCACGTTTGCTGGCGGGATAAGGTGCGAGTGGGAAATCCGGCTCATCCGCTTCGGAAAATGGGATACGTGTTGTCTGCCCATAGACCGATGACGTAGACGCCTGTACAAATACTGATACATTGTGCTGTCGGGCAATGTTCATCAACGACACGCTTCCAGTGGTGTTGACGTCAGCATAAATATCGCCGCGTTCGATGGATTTGCGCACATTTGCCAACCCACCCAGGTGGGCAACTCGCGTGATGCCATACTCATTAAATAATCGCTCAACCAGGGCTTTATCACGCAAGTCGCCCTCAATCACAGGAGGAGAGCCATTGAGTGAAGCAATGTTTGAGCGTTTAATGGCTGGGTCGTAAAGGTCATCAAAATTGTCCAGGATGACAACCGCCTGGTTGTGTCTGAGCAGATAGTCAGCGAGGCGGCTGCCGATGAAACCTGCTCCTCCGGTGATGAGTGTTGTCATTGTCCACCTTTCTGGTCGGTTTTGAGCGCACGAGTGACAGTATACAAAATAGAAGGGGAGACGTCTATTGAGTGAGTACACGCTCGTAGTGTAATACTAACTCTTGCATTTCATCGTCAAGTCGTTTGACTGCTGGAATTCCAGCTTTGAGGCGGGGTAATAAGTC
This sequence comes from uncultured Chloroflexia bacterium, assembly GCA_963752305.1. Taxonomy (GTDB): domain Bacteria; phylum Chloroflexota; class Anaerolineae; order Aggregatilineales; family Phototrophicaceae; genus CFX2. The sequence goes on along the minus strand of CAVVXQ010000009.1, from coordinate 1,831,656 downwards.
GGGTTCGCTTAACAAGCGTTCAATCTGCCGTTGCAGATCGTCAATGTTGTTAAGTTCAAATACAAGTCCGCTAACTTCGGATTCAACCAGTTCCGCCATGCCGCCCAGATTGGTAACAATTACTGGGCGTTTCATTTCAAATGCCTCTAAAATAACATTTGGGCTGTTTTCATACCAGCGCGACGGAACAACCAATACATCAATACTGCTGATGACATCCCACACTTTGGCTCCGACATATGAACCATTCCAGTGAATATTTGGATAATTCGCTGATCGAGTTTTTAATGTCGTTGCGTAATTTTGCGCTTCGGCCTCGTTGCCCCATATATCCAGCGATACCGCTTTGCCTGCATCTTGTAGTTGAATAACAGTATCAACCAACAAATCAACACCTTTGTGATATTTAATTTGTCCGATGTACCCCAACCGCAGTTGTTCCTTTTGTGAATTTGTATTTTGAGCCGAAGTTTGTGGTTTGAGCGTCGTTGTTAGCCCTTGTCGGATATATTGGTAATTCTGCGTATTAAAACCAAATTGCTCGAATTTGTGGATGAGGAATTGTGAATTGCAGATCACTAAATCGGCACTATCAAGCGCGTCTTGCAAAAAAACTCGTCGTTGTGCAACAGCCTGTGTAGTTGCCTGAGTGAATGGCATGTGCTCGGCTGTTGACCAGAACAAATTCATTATGCCAGGTGCGATCTCTGCTGGGCGGCGATAGCGCCGTTTGTCTTCCATGAGACAGCGCATACACTTTTGATCGCTTTCCGGCCCTGAACACAATACCCCGGTTGGCTGAATTAAATTCAATTGTGGGCACAGGAACCAAAACTCCATTGGGCTAACGGCCACTGGAAGCCCAGATTTATGAGCAGCGTGAATAACCTGCCCCCCAAGCATGTATCCACTGATGAGGTGTACTAAATCGAATGAACGACTCGCCAGTAAATCGTACAGTGTATCGCCCAAAGCGGGATTGTCGTACAGATTTCGGAAAGGGTTATCACTCGCCTTCACATTATAGAAAACACGATGAACCAATAACCCGTCTTGTTCGCTGGTTTCAAGTTTTAGTCTTGGCGCGCTCACTGACTTAATAGCAAATATCTCTACATGATGTCCATGATTTATGAACCATTGTGCCATACGTTCAGCTTGCCGTTCTGCCCCGGCGGAATGGGTGGGCGGGAAACCATGAACTGCAATCAAAATCCGCACAACGAATCTCCTTGTCAGTTTCCGATTTTATGCTGCACTGAGTTGGAAACGACGCATAACTGCGCGCGACAGATGCTGGAATAATTTTACCAACTGTTGCCGTTCCGCCACTGTAAATGTACCGGATAACCATGTGGCAGTGAAGTAGAAACCGCCAGCGATGAAAACCACAACCACTAAATTCCAGGATTGGAGGACATAGGCCAGTATGCCCATGATGGTAGTGACGATTCCCAACCGCAGGATTCGGGAGAATTTTAAACCCGGTCCGAATTCATGACGCAGCAGGACATAATATTCGAGTGCTCCAACCATATCGGTGACTACAGTGGCAAAGGCTGATCCGATGATACCAAAATGCGGAATTAAAAGTAGGTTTAAGATAAAATTCCCAACTCCCAATGTGAAGTACACCACCGCAGCACTACGTTCTCGCTTGATTGATTGGGCGATATTGCCACAGAATGTATGATACATTACGAAAGGTATATCCCATACGAGGATTGTTAGGGGAACAAACGCCGGGATTAACTCTGGCTTGTACAGAAATTCGACAATGGAGTAAGCCATCACCATACCGCCAACCGCAATGGGTAGGCTGATGAATAGCAACATTCGGACGGAGCTAAAATACCACGAGCGTACTAATTCGGGATTATGAGAATGTTCTCTTGCCAATGTAGGGAGAATAGCAGTATTAAAAGTGCGCGATAAGGTTAATAGCGTAAGAGTCAGATTGTAGGCTGCGTTATACCAGCCAACTTGCTCATCGGTTACATGTGTGCTCAAAATTACTGTGTCAATTCGGAATGCGAATGAAAGCGATAGTTGAATCAGTCCAAAAGGCAAACCACTCACAATAAGTGACCACCAAAGTTGTGGATTAATTCGGAAACGTGGTGGCCCAAAGTGGTTGCGACGTATAACCCGTAAGGAAAGGAAAATAAGAACTGGCATGTTAAAAAAGGCGGCAATAACCAGCCAAACGAAATCTTTCCCCGCAAACAGGAACAATGCACCTGCTGCCATAAAAATGATCTGACCGATCACTTCAAATAACGAGGTGATATCGACCCGCTCATTGCCACTAATCACACTTAATAAAGGTGCTAGAAATGCTTGGAGAAAATAAGTTGCGGTGTATAGGGCGGTAGCAATCACAATCTCACGAGAGTAGCCATAGGCAATTGCGCCCCCGGTTGTTATGACAGCAGCGACCAATGCCAGGATTCCGCGCAGCACAACCACATCCCAGAAATACTGTGCGGTTTTTTCATGGTCGCGCGCAATTTCTCGTGTGAAATAATAGGTAACACCCAGGTCACCCAAGACGCTAAATAAGCCTGCCCAGCCAAGTACGATAGTGTACTGACCATAATTTTCGCCGCCAAGTGTATTGACCACCAGAATCTGGAACAAAAAACTGACAACCCGCAACAGGATTTGTGCCACGCCTCCAACGGCTGTATTTCGTGCAATAGTTCGGCCAGCACTCCGCGACGAGGACTCCTGGGTGTTTTCGATTTCATTCATGTGGGGTTATATCCGTATTGTGATGAGTTCATAATTCAACAGTACAGTGCATCCGCCGAAAGATCAACGCGAATTTCTGTGCAGTGTCAAAAGCGGGAGATAACTAACTTGCGCATTATGCCATCTATGGCTAAAAATCTCCTTGCAATCAGGGTGAGTATCGAAGGATTTCGGTAGTTTGCAGCTTTTACCTAACCTTGACAGGGCTAGGTGCTGGACTTTATAATCGGCTCACTTCGCAAACCAACGCAAGAAGACGAGGAGAATAATCTCGTGGGTCCTCTACCAAAACGCCGACACTCCCAGACGCGCCGGAATAAGCGCCGTTCTCATGACGCCCTCACCTTAAATCACCTCGTGCGATGCGAGACGTGCAATGAGTACCATGTTGCCCATCATGTTTGCCCAAATTGTGGTTCATACAAGGGCGAACAGGTGATTGAAGTCAAATCATCGTAATTTAACGCGATTTATTGTCAAGAAAAGGCCGTACTGTCTAAACAGTGCGGCTTTTGCTTTTTTAGGGTGTTTCATCATTTATTTCGATCTTGGATAGAATATCCCGATGAAACCATTCCCATTCGCAAGGAGATAATTCATGGTGGACTGGAAGAAAATCGCTTTTGTTTTTCCCGGCCAGGGTTCTCAAGTCGTAGGTATGGGCAAGGACCTGGCCGATGTCTATCCCGCCGCACGACAGACCTTTGCAGAGGCCGATGAAGTGCTGGGTTTTCGCTTGAGCGATCTATGCTTCAATGGGCCGGAGGATGCGCTAAACGATACCCTTAATACCCAGCCCGCTTTGTATACATGTGGTATTGCAACCTTACGCGCGCTGCAAGCTGAGTTGCCCGATGCCGTGCCCGCCTTTGTAGCTGGGCACAGTCTGGGTGAGTTTACCGCTCTGGCGGCTGCCAATGCGATGTCATTTGCGGCTGGATTGAAATTGGTACGCGAACGTGGAAAGCTGATGAAAGAGGCGGGTGTATTGAATCCCGGTGCGATGGCCGCTCTGTTAGGGCTGGATGCCGATCAGGTGCGTGAGGTTTGTGACCGTGCCAGCCAGCAGACTGGGGGGGTATTGGTACTTGCTAATGACAACTGTCCAGGTCAGATTGTGATTTCGGGTGACGAAACAACAATTGAAGTTGGGAGGCTGCTTGCTCAAGAGGCTGGGGCGAAACGGGCGCTGAGATTGGCGGTCAGCATTGCTGCCCATTCTCCCTTGATGGCTTCTGCCTCGGCTGCGTTCCGGGAAGTATTATTGGAAATGGATTTTGAAGCTCCACAAATGCCAGTTTATGGTAATGTGGACGCAGCACCTTTAACTGACAAAGACATGATACGCAAAGAACTGGATTTGCAATTAACTCATTCAGTTCGCTGGACAGAGTCCGTGCAGGCCATGATTGCTGATGGGGCAGAGACATTTATCGAATTAGGGCCGAAAGACGTTCTGACTGGGCTTCTGAAACGCATAGATCGTTCTAAATCGGGTATGCCCATAAATAATGTGGATAGTTTAAGTGCATTGGTTACAATGAGCCGCTAAACACGTAGGGGCGAGTATATTTCGTCCCTATATTATCCTCTTCCTAAACCGCTTTCTCAAACGGGTCTCCACAAGCGCAAGCCTTCCTTGACGATCACAATAACCATAATCTTTAAACGCTAATACTGCATTGACGCATCACCGAATTGGCAACTTTCGCATCCATCTCGCGCCTGTTTCCACTGAATTCTCAACGTTAATATTTGCTCTTTCTCAATGCATAGCTTTGTGTTTCAACAAGGTTTCCGGGAGGGTTTTCCCTGGGAATCAATAATACATATCGTATCTTACAATGGTAACTGATGAAGAATTGATGAATTTATGAAATTGTTGTGAACCTTAATTCTTATTTTCGACTTTCGCTTTATTATCTTAATTATCGTAACGTTAACAACGCTCATTGAGCACAAAAATTCATACAAGGAGTTTCCACAAATGTTCGCAAATCGTTTCAACAAAGATGAGAGTGGTCAGACTGCTCTCGAAACGGCCATCATCCTGATCGCTTTCATCGTGGTAGCCTCGGTGTTCGCCTTCGCCATTCTGTCAGCCGGTTCGGCATCAACTGAAAAAGGTCAGCAGGCTATCTACGCCGGTCTGGAAGGCGTGCAGTCCTCAATGGCAATCAAAGGCGCAGTCGTTGCCGAAGATCCTGATGCAACCGCCAAAGTGACCGATGTGGTCTTCACGGTCTCACTGGTTTCCGGTGGCGACCCGGTTGATATGACCTCGGATGCTGACAATCGCAAAGTAATTATTGGCTACCGGGATGCCACCCAATTCCTGAACAACGTCGATTGGGACGTGACCTGGATTGGTGCGAATGACGGTGATGCCCTGTTGGAAGACGGCGAACTGGCCGAAGTCAAGGTCGACCTGACCGACGCAGCGCTGGACGCCAACACCGCCTTCACGCTGGAAGTGAAACCACCGACTGGTGCAGTCCTGAGCCTGAACCGCACCACCCCGGCGACCATTGAAGCTGTGATGGAACTGCGCTAAATCCCACAAACATCCTGTCTCTCTTCTTCTCCTAATGCAAACAGGCATCCAAATCGGGTGCCTGTTTGCGTATCGCTGTTCTTCAGTCTGAACTTAACCCAGCGACTTCAGCCCTTCGAAGAGACGGATCGCAGCCTTCTCCGTTCGCTCTGGTGGCAAGGCATACGAGAAACGAATCCAATTCGCTCCGGCTTGCGAGAAATAAACCCCCGCCACTACCGCCACACCATATTTCTCACCCAGATAGGTCATCAGTTCTTCAGAGTCGCTCAAACCGCCTGCCTGAATATAAGGTGTGCAGTCGATGAAAGCGTAGTAGCCGTCACCCATGATAAAATTCACGCCTTCTGCGGTTAAATTCTGACGCAGCACTTTGCGGCTTTGTTTGGTCGGCTCAATGATGCTGGCTGCCGCTTTTCCGAAACCCATTTCGTAGGCTGCAATCGCAACCGCCTGCGCATAAAAGCTGGGGATAACACTGTGAGATGCTTGGCTGGTGATGTACGAAATCACCTTTTTCCCCGCCAGCAGGTGTGCGCTCCGAATATTAGATGCGCCCAGGCTCTTGGTGATGCCATCCAGGAAAATGAGCCGTTCACGCTCTTCTGGTGAGAAAGCGTTCAGTACAGTATTGATGTCCGATGGGCCATTATCTGTTACCCAGTGATATATCCAGTCAAACAAGACGAATGGATAGCCGTTTTCCAATGCAGTGTGCGCCAGCAGAATTTGCTCATCCAGGGGAATGGTGCGCCCGGTTGGATTATCTGGCGAAGTAATCAGCAGACCAGCAACGTCCCGGCCATCTTGAGCAGCATATTCGGCGCTGGCTTTGATCGCTTCGGGGGTATATCGCCAACCCTGTTCGGGATGACCCGGCGCGAGCAGGACATTCAATCCAACTGCATACGGACCCCAATTGTAGCTAATCCAGGGCACACGGGATACCACAAATGCAGCCCCAATCTCGCCATTCAACGCAACCATCGCGCTGTAGGCTTTCTGTAAACCATCTCGCCCACCTTGCACAAACAGGATATTTTCCGGTCCCCATCCAGTGTTGGCGTCCAGATGCCAATAATTTTCGGCGGCAGCTTTGCGGAACTGAACTGTTCCCCAGGGCTGGTTATAGGCAGTGCCCTGTTTAACTTGCAGTTCATGGGCGCGATCCAGAATTTCTACGGGCACACCCGGCAGGCTTGCCCCGCCGTCTCCCTGGGATGCGTCATAGGTTGGCGCATCTTCTCCGGCAACAGCCTTGTATTTCTTCAATGCGTCACGGATGAGAAACATCCTCGACGGCGGAATTGGGAGCATGTCTGCTGGGTAATGATTGATCGGGATGCGATTCTCCGCCGGAATGACAAATTCCGGTTTATCCAGGTCAATTTGAATAGGTACTTGTGTAGCCAATCGGTAGCCTCCATTCCAGACGATCAAAATAAAAACACCCCGTTATGGGGTGCTGTGTCGCTCAACGCACAAACAAACAAGCGCCCCATCAGGGTGTTGTCATAGTGAAAGTGTCATTGATGTGCAAAACTAAACGCATGTTGGGGATTCCCCTACCTGCTATGAATGGTAGGGATTGTGACACGCTGCAACTCATCTGTCAATGTGCAAGGCGGTCTATTTTAGTGAGCGTTCATTTGTGCAGTCTGCCAGAAAATTAGGCTGGTGGATTCCAGTATAGCAATGCCGGTTATGTACCCTGCGCACCTAGCTGCTCGACAGATCGACAAAGAAAGACTCCGCCGCGCTGCATGAGGTGGTTTGACCGCTTATTGCGCATACGCGCCAGTAATACTGTCCTTGTTCGAGTGACCCGGACGTAACGGTATGAACGGTAGAATCCACGCTCTGAGAGAATGCCAGAGAATCTGTAAACACATAGCTGGTACTGATCTCGACCCGATAACTGCTTGCCCAACTCACGGCTGCCCAGGTGAAAGTTGGAGTATCGGTTGTATAGATGTTCAGTAGCGGCGGGGCTTTAGCGGGAGTGGCGATACTAAATGTCCGAATATCGCTCCAGTCTGACGCAGCATCGGCGATATTCACCGAGCGGACACGCCAGTGATAACTGCCGAATTCCAGCCATGCCGTATAACTGTTGTTCGGGGCAGAAATTTCTATCGGCGTCACCCCGCTCAGGTCATCATCCAGTGGCGCAAGCTGTAACTCATAGTGATCTGCTGCCAAAATAGCAGTCGTATTCCAGGTCATTGTGATAGATGAGCCAGTGACGTTCGTATTGACAGTTGCGTTATTAGCGGGTGCGAGCTGTGGAGGGATATTGCTCGGAAGTGCCACCGAGATAATACCGCCATTTAGCACCAGGGGCAGATTGAGCGCCATGCTCAGGGCTGCAACCCCCACCACATTCGGCGCTGCAAACGAAGTCCCATCGATCTTCCCGTATCCACCGCCTAATGTGATGACCTCTATGTTGCTTCCTGGTGCCCAGGTATCAATCTCCGGCCCAACCGCGCTAAAACTGCTGGGCTGCAAATTGGAGTCAACCGAACCCACAGCGATGGCGGCAGGATAAGCTGCTGGATACCTTACCGGTCCCCCATCACTGTTGCCTGCGGCTGCGATGACTAATGCGCCTTTTGCAACCGCATAATTAACGGCGTCCCGGAGAAAATCGGCAGGCACAGTTCCGGCTAGGCTCAGGTTGATGATCTTCGCACCGTGATCGGCGGCATACGCTAATCCTGCCGCCACATTGGTATACGAACCATGTCCGGTGGCATCCAAAACCCGAACCGGCATAATCTGAGTATTGGGCGCGACACCCGCGACGCCGATTCCGTTATTGGTAATGGCTGCGATCACGCCCGACACTGCGCAGCCATGCCCATACTCATCCTGTGGAACGGTGTCATTCTCGACGTAATCGTAACCTGCGATGATACGTCCAGCCAGTTCAGAATTATTCGCGCAGATGCCACTGTCCAGTACGGCTACCGTGATAGTTGGCGTATCGTTCGGCAGCAGCGGCCACGCCGAAGGAACATTCATGACCGGCAGCGCCCATTGACTGCTGTAAAATGGATCGTTCGGAGGGGCAACCTGCGCGGTGACATAATAATCAGGTTCGGTGTTAAGGACGATGGGTGATGGGGGAACAATTTGTGCAGTGATATTGTCCGGCACGTCCAGGACGACCATATTGATTTGCTGAACGGTCTGGACAACTGTTCCACCGAGTTGCTGGATATAAGCTGCCTGTTGATCGGCTGGTGTCCCTGGCTGAAACTGAACAGTCAATCGCTTCGGAATTGGTTGGTTAGATGCGGGTTGAATGACTGGCGGAATGACTATAATGTTCGAGTCGAAGGGTAGGAACCGTAGTTGGCTGTAAAACAACCGGGACGGGTTGGGCTGCTGTACTCTCGGCCACCCGGATTTCTGTTGGCTGGGCTGTAGGCGCTGTGGACGACAATTCTGATGCTGCGGATGCCGTCGGACGCGCGGACTCCTGCTCAATGACTGCCAGGGTGGTTGGTGTCAGGGTCGGAAGAACCATTTGGGTGGGCAGTGCTGGTTCGGTTGCCGGTCTGTCAACCTGTGCGAATAAGCCGATCACAACCAGACATCCGGTCAATACGCTCAACAACACGATGACTTTCGCCATGCGGCCAGGATGATTAGTCATGCGGCTGGTATCCTATGTGAAACGACTTCAGTAGTGCCTCCTGGTCGGGCTTTTCTTAAAAGTAGAATTTTAAATAGGAGGCGAATGTTGAGGTTCGCCCCCTATACAGTCTAAAGCTGTGCTTACTTTTCAACCGTAAACGTTCCTGTAGTGCTCCAACTTCCGCAAGTTCCGCTGGCCGGGCACGCTCTGACTCGCCAGTACCAGGTTCCATTCGGCAGTGTCATGCTGACCAGTACACCCCGGTATGTCAGATACTCTGCCACTTCGACACGGTTGCTACTGGCATTCGTGCGCTGGTATTCTGGACTGAGGAAGTTGCTGTTGTTGTCAACCTGTACCTCGTAATAACCCCCTGCGGGATTAGTTGTCCAGCTAATCGGTGCCCATGTCAGTACGACGTCATCGCTGGGGCCGAAGCGGTGTGGCTGCGGAGCATCATTGACAAGCGAGTTGATCTTGAACTTCCGTACATCACTCCAGGGCGATGGATTGCCTGCGGCATCGAATGCGCGTACTTGCCAGTAATAGGAACTGATGAGCAGCGGTGACGAGGGCAGGAAGCGTGCTGTTTTGAGATCAGTGACGACAACCGTCCCGGATGAAGTCAGGCCATCGGCGGGGTTATAAGTTGCCGGATCGAAGTTTGTGGTATAGCGAATTTCGTATTTCACCGCTCCTGACGGTGCTCGCCAGGTGAAATACGGTTTGCGGACAATTGTGGACAAGTTGTTAGCAGGAACCATCAGTTCCGGCGAGTTGGTGGATGTGGTATCAATCTTGAATAGACGATACGCACTCCATCGTCCCGCAGCACCAAATCTGTTGACTGCGCGCACGCGCCAGTAATATGTGCCTTCTGGCAGTGCCGGAGAAATCAGATATTCTGAGGTAGTTAACCCGGTTGTCGATTGGTCAATCTGTATCGTGCTTGCCAGGAATCTCGGTGAAGTAGCGATGGTAACTTCCCAGGTAAAAGGATCACCTGCCGTTGTGCCAGGTACGTCGCTCCAGTCCAGCGTTGGCATAGCCGCGCTGCTGGAACCCGTTGGCGGACCGGCAATGATTGGTGCGGGTGGCGCAGTCGGGCTGATCCTAAGGGTGCGATAGGGTGGTTCGTCAGGCAGATAACCGCTACCGGAGTCTGACCTGGACACGCCAGAAGAAGGTGCCATAACCGCCATCTCCGTTATTGATGGGGTCGGGCAGGGTGTAACGGTTCGTAGTTAGATCGATCACATCCACCAGGGGATTGATGAAATCGCTGTTGTCGGCGACTTGCAGTCGGTATTTCGCGCCGGTGACGGCCAGCCAGATAAAGGTCGGTTTTGTCAATGTGAGGCTCAGATTATCACCGGGATACGACAGGATATTGACCGAGAAAGTACGTGCTGGGCTGTAGGGTGTCCAGTTGTCAGCCTGATCCTGAGCGGCCACACACCAGTGCCAATCGCCCTGAAGCAAGGGATCGGGTAGCACCGAGGTCAGCGACAGCCGCAGATAGGTGGTGGTCGACTGGAAGTCGAAGAGGGTGGCAGGGTCAGCGGTGTCGCAGGTATTGTCCTGACGCAGGACGATGTGATAATTCTTGGCAGTGGAAAAGGCATACCAGTACAGGGTCGGACGGGTGCTGGACTGCACCAGATTGTCAGCAGGCAGCAGTAGGCTGGGAGCAGTGGTGCGGATAGTTACGACCCGCAGCGCGCTCCAACGACCCGGCACACCGAACTTGTTGATGGCACGGACACGCCAGTAGTATCTGCCAACAGCCAGGGGACTGCCAGGAGTGAAGGACAGTTGATCCTGAGTGGGAGCCATGCTGAAGTCGAGTGGGCTGGTGAAAGCTGGACTGGTATCCCCCTGGAGTTCGTAAGAGAAGGGACCACCGGCAGTAGTGACTGGCACCGCGTTCCAGGTGAAGGTAGGTGTCGTCAGGCTCAGGGTGGTGCCGGACTTCGGTGCGGTGGACAGCGGCGCGGGTGGCGCAGTCGGGCTGATCCTAAGGATGCGAGCAGGTGGATTGGCAGGCAGGTAGCCAGCCACCATCCATGCTGACCTGGACACGCCAGAAGAAGGCGCCATAACCGCCATCCGGATTGCTGATGGGATCGGGCAGGGTGTAACGGGTGGTGGACAGATCGGTGACATCCACCAGAATGTTGCTGAAATCACTGCTGTCGGCGACTTGCAGATGGTAGCGCACATTAGTACCGGGAACCGCAAACCAGCGGAAGGTGGGTTTGGTGCCGGTTGTAGTCAGATTATTGGTTGGATAATACAGGATGTTGACCGAGAAAGTACGTGCTGGGCTGTAGGGTGTCCAGTTGTCAGCCTGATCCTGAGCGGCCACACACCAGTGCCAATCGCCCTGAAGCAAGGGATCGGGTAGCACCGAGGTCAGCGACAGCCGCAGATAGGTGGTGGTTGACTGGAAGTCGAAGAGGGTGCGCCGGGTCAGCGGTGGTCGCAGGTATTGTCCTGACGCAGGAGGATGTGATAATTCTTGGCGGTGGAAAAGGCATACCAGTACAGGGTCGGACGGGTGCTGGACTGCACCAGATTGTCAGCAGGCAGCCGCAGGCTGGGAGCAGTGGTGCGGATAGTTACGACCCGCAGCGCGCTCCAACGACCCGGCACACCGAACTTGTTGATGGCACGGACACGCCAGTAGTATCTGCCAACAGCCAGGGGACTGCCAGGAGTGAAGGACAGTTGATCCTGAGTGGGAGCCATGCTGAAGTCGAGTGGGCTGGTGAAAGCTGGACTGGTATCCCCCTGGAGTTCGTAAGAGAAGGGACCACCGGCAGTAGTGACTGGCACCGCGTTCCAGGTGAAGGGAGGTGTCGTCAGGCTCAGGGTGGTGCCAGACTTCGGTGCGGTGGACAGCGGCGCGGGTGGCGCAGTCGGGCTGATCCTAAGGATGCGAGCAGGTGGATTGGCAGGCAGGTAGCCACCACCATCCATGCTGACCTGGACACGCCAGAAGAAGGCGCCATAACCGCCATCCGGATTGCTGATGGGATCGGGCAGGGTGTAACGGGTGGTGGACAGATCGGTGACATCCACCAGAATGTTGCTGAAATCACTGCTGTCGGCGACTTGCAGATGGTAGCGCACATTAGTACCGGGAACCGCAAACCAGCGGAAGGTGGGTTTGGTGCCGGTTGTAGTCAGATTATTGGTTGGATAATACAGGATGTTGACCGAGAAAGTACGTGCTGGGCTGTAGGGTGTCCAGTTGTCAGCCTGATCCTGAGCGGCCACACACCAGTGCCAATCGCCCTGAAGCAAGGGATCGAGTAGCACCGAGGTCAGCGACAGCCGCAGATAGGTGGTGGTCGACTGGAAGTCGAAGAGGGTGGCAGGGTCAGCGGTGTCGCAGGTATTGTCCTGACGCAGGACGATACGATAATTCTTGGCAGTGGAAAAGGCATACCAGTACAGGGTCGGACGGGTGCTGGACTGCACCAGATTGTCAGCAGGCAGCAGCAGGCTGGGAGCAGTGGTGCGGATAGTTACGACCCGCAGCGCGCTCCAACGACCCGGCACACCGTTAACATTCAGGCCGCGTACATGCCAGTAATATCTGCCAGTCGCCAGTGTGGATGACACCGTAATGGTACAGTCAGTCGCTGTGCATAAACTGCCTGCCAGCGTGCCACTGAAGTCGAGCGGATTAGTGAATGCCGACGAGGTGTCAAGCTGAACCTCGTAGGAATAAGCATTGTTAGCGGGTTTCCAGATGAGGTCAGGAGTGGTATCCGCTATGTTGGCACCACTGGTCGGCAGAGACGGAATTGGCGTGGAAGGAACAGGGATACCGGCCTGTTGCAGCCGGAACTGATAGAGACCGTAATGACCCTTAAATCCGCCGATTTGGATGGCGTAGGTTGTGCCCGCCGTCATGACCATCGTCAGCTCAGAGCTAAATGTTTTGGTGGTAGCATCGTCGTTGCAGTTGACTTTAGTTAAACCGTTAACTGCGTTCCCCGTGTACACACCGATGATTGTATCAAAATCACTGCCACTGGTGGAAAGTGTGAATTGTGTATTTGCTGGGACATTTGCCGGAACAGTGAACGAGAACCAAACACTTTTCCCCAGATTCTGACCGCAATTTGGAATCGGTTCGTTGGATTCCATCGTGGCTTCTGTTGTATCGCCACTCAAAACCACCAAGGGTTCAAATGGAGCAGACGCGGGTGCGAAAACTTGGCCGGGGAAGTCATCGTTGACCGCCGCCTGTGCCTCTGCCAGTTGCGCCTCGCTGGGCGCTGGCGCTTCCTCAAGGTCTTTCCCGGATAGTTGAATTTCCTCCACAGGTGTGTCGAGGACGGCCTCTGTAGATTCTGGTTCAACAGGCGTCTCGGTGACGGCCTCCTCTGTAGATTCCGGTTCAGTCAGCGTTTCGGTGGCGGTTGCTGTTGGCTCAACAGTTGTTTCGGTGATGATCTCTGTAGCCGTCGGTTCAACTGGCACTTCGGTCAAAGTTGGCTCGACGGTTGGAGGAACAGGTGTCTCGGTTGCTGGCGGCTCTAGGGTCGATAATGGAGTGGGTGAAGGATAATTGACCATTTCGGCTTCAGGAACCCACAGGAAGAAATCGTCCGCCAGCAAAATGTTGCTGGTTGGCGCGCTTTCGCTGGTCATGTCGCTGAATTGCGCCCCCAAAGCTGCGTAACCGGGCGGCAAGGGTGCGCTGTCCTGGAAGACAATGACTTCAACATTGTTCACTGCTACCCGTACAACATCATCAATTGCAGATATTCGAAGGTTGTGCCATGTTGCAGTCGGGTCAAGGCCGATTACAGCGGTCTGCACCGGGATTCCAGCCCGTAAAAGTTGCACCGTACCCGAAGCATCCAGTGAAGCCGTGTAACTGACTTCGGGGGATGATTGCCGCAGGCTTATCTCCGCACTGCCTCCATATATTTGGAAACGCGCTTGGGCAGCGGCGTTATAAAATGGCCCCTTCTGGAGTTGGATTGCGGTTTCGCTGTTTGTGACCTGAAGCGCCATACCCGATTCGCTGGCGATCAGAATCCAACTGCCTGGATTTGCCCAGGCAGACATATCGTTGTTGTCGAATAATTCCCGTACAAGCAGGTTAAGCGGTGGTTCAGGTGGGAGTGCTGTCGCTGCTGGCGTCTCGGTTTCGGCAGGTAGGGTCGCCGTAGCCGTCACTGGTTCCTCAGTTGATTCTTCTGTGCTGATCGGCGTGGCGGTATCCTCCAGTGCAGGTTCACTGGTCTCCGTCGCTGTAGCGGTATCCAGTACAGGTTCACTGGTCTCTGTCGCCGTGAGTGTCTCGGTTTCCGTCGGAGTTGCTGTCTCCGTTGGAACCTCAGTCGGCGTTGACGTTGGTACATCTGTTGGGCTTGGCAGGGGGGTCAGGGTTTCAGTGGCAGTTGGTAATACAGGGGTTTCGGTCTCATCTTGTGCCACTATGACAACCGAATTCACCAACATTAAAAAGATCAGGATGACCACACATCTGACCTGCCATCGAATCAATGATTTCAACATCTAGATTATCCCTCGTTCACGAACCGCCGGACAGCCCCATCCTATTAGGTAGGATACCCGAACTTATCCTAAATAGATTATACATTACCAGCGTCTAGCTAATATTGTACTCAACTTTAACGCCGCATTCGTTGATTAAACCCAACTATCATTGCCAGAAGCTAAAATATTTACGAATTTGGGTTGATTAATGTGAAGATTACCGTTGGCGCAGCCACTTGGTTACGCCTATGCACACCCTCAATCCGACGGATAAGAAAGCCGACTACAGTTTCCAGCATTGTCGGATTCGGGACACCGTAGAATGTGCGGGTCTTGAAAAATTCAATTTACCCATGTTTGACAATAAGGTCATTGCACGAACATGAGTTGAATTAAGGTGAGTTTCAGGGATAGTTAATCTGGGTTTAATTTTTGTTTAAGGTGAATTTACGTAAATAAACACCGGAATGGAAAATATTTCACGGCATCCACTGACCACAATCTTCGTGCCAATATCCCTGATGAAGGAGATCGTTATGTACAAATCGCAGCCACCACAATCTCTCGGTGTCACCCATACGTTGAAAAAGTTTCTACTATCGGGTTTTGTTGTTTTCACCTTTGTTGCTTATGCGATACATGAGCGATCCACCAGTCCAATTGATATGAGTGTAGGAACACCCATCACCGATACTATTGCCCCTGCCCAACCTGTGACATCCATTTCACCATCAAGCAATCAGGAGAAACTATCGACTGCCCCTGTTGAAAATGCCAGCCGTCCACCAGCGATAGTTCCGTCCCCCATTCCGCCGACACCGACATCAAGTGGTATGTATGTCGATGGCAATTACGTCGGTTCGGTGGCCGATGCCTATTATGGGAACGTCCAGGTAGAAGCAGTGATTCAGGGTGGCAAGGTGACAGATGTTCAGTTCCTCGACTATCCGCGTGATCGACGCACCTCACTGCGCATTAGCACCATTGCTGGGCCTTATCTGACGCAGGAAGCCATTCAGGCGCAGAGTGCATCCGTAAACATTATTTCGGGTGCGACCTTGACCAGTCAGGCGTTTAGGGAATCGCTGCAATTCGCGCTCAATCAGGCGAGAAACTAAATCCGAGAATCATGAACGAAACCAGAAATCTTGATGGGGATGCCGATCACGGTAGAAGTCTTGGATGCCTCGGTTACGGCGGGGGAACTGGATAGAGTGTTTAGCTACTTCGAGTATGTCGATGAGAAATTTAGCACCTACAAGGAAACCAGCGAAATCTCCCGCATCAACTTTAGCGAGACAACCCTTGAGCGGGCTAGCGACGACATGAAACTCATATTTTCACTGGCCGCCCAGACGAAAACCGAGACAGATGGTTTCTTCGACATTGAGCATAATGGTTTCTACGACCCCTCTGGTCTGGTGAAGGGCTGGGCGATTTTTAACGCCGCGCAGTTGTTGCGGCACATGGGTTTCCATAATGTTTATATAGATGCGGGCGGCGATGTCCAGGTTTATGGGAAGAACGAGCAGGGCGACCATTGGCGTGTGGGTATCCGTAATCCCTTCAACATGAATGAAATTGTAAAGGTACTTTCGGTGACAGATTGCGGTGTGGCGACCTCCGGTACTTATATCCGGGGGCAGCATGTGTATAACCCGAAAGCGGGACACCGACCCTTGACCGAAATTGTGAGCCTGACGGTGATTGGCCCGAATATTTATGAAGCAGATCGGTTTGCGACGGCTGCCTTCGCCATGCAGCGCGATGGCATTGACTTTATCGAAAATCTGGACGGATTTGAAGGTTATATGATTGATTCAGCGGGTCAAGCGACCCTCACCAGCGGATTTGAGAGGTATGTTCTCCATGTTTAGCGTCATTGACACCCTGTTAAACGGCATCACCATGTACCGTTTGATTCTGTATTATCTGGTTTTCCTTGTGGGGCTGGCGATTGTCTATAGCTTTGCCGGACTCCTGCCTTACGACCCCTGGGCATTGCTGTTCTCAACCACTTTTCTCATCACAATCTGCTGGATAACCAATACCATTTTTGCCCGGACATTTCGTGTGCCACCCAATGTCGAGTCCGTTTATATCTCTGCACTCATTTTGGCGCTGATAATCACGCCGATAGTGTCTGCTTCCGACCTCACGTTTTTGATCTGGGCGGGGGTCTGGGCAATGGCCTCAAAGTACATTATCGCCATCAATCGCAAGCACCTCTTTAATCCTGCCGCCTTTGCAGTGGCACTCACTGCGCTCACCGTCAATCAGACGGCCAGTTGGTGGGTTGCGGATATGCCCATGCTCCCGTTCGTTTTGATTGGTGGCCTACTGATTGTTCGCAAAACCCAGAAATTCGGTCTGGTGTTGAGCTTTCTGATAACCGCTCTGGTCGCATCCATCGTTTTTGGTCTGGTTGCGGGTGAAGCCCTTCCCGCTTTGATGCAAAACACGCTGGTTTACACGCCGCTGATGTTTTTTGCCTTCGTGATTTTGACCGAGCCGCTTACGCTTCCGCCGACCCGAAAGTTGCAGCTCATTTACGGCATGATAGTGGGCTTCTTGTTTGTGCCACAGCTTCATATCGGATCATTTTATTTCACGCCCGAACTGTCCATTCTCATGGGCAATCTGTTCGCTTTCGCAGTGAGTCCAAAGGCGAAATTAGTCCTCCGCTTGAAGGAGAAAATACAGCTTGCCCCGGACATCTACGACTTTATCTTTGTTCCCAATCACAAGTTGCCCTTTGTCCCAGGGCAGTACATGGAATGGACGTTAGGCCACCACAATCCAGACAGTCGCGGCAACCGCCGCTACTTCACCCTGGCTTCGTCGCCGACAGAGACGAATCTGCGCCTGGGGGTGAAGTTTTATCCCAATTCGAGTTCCTATAAACAATCTATGTTGTCGATGAACCAGGATACCGAAATTGTCGCTGGGCAGCTTGCCGGGGATTTTGTGCTGCCGGAAGATCGAACCCAAAAGTGTGTATTGATTGCGGGTGGTATTGGCATTACACCTTTCAGGAGCATGGTGAAATACCTCATCGACACCAATCAGCATCGTCGGCTCGTTTTGTTCTATGCCGTCAAGTCCGTCGAGGATATAGTCTACAAAGACATTTTCGACAAAGCCGAGCGCAAATTGGGCATCAAGACCATCTATACGATTACCGGCGCAAGCCGGATTCCGTCGGGGTGGGGCGGCAAGGTCGGGCGGATTAACGCCCAGATGATAAAGGGGGAAGTGCCCGATTATTATGACTGTGTTTTCTACCTGTCTGGGCCAAATGCAATGGTGACAGGTTTCGAGGCTGCCCTGAACTCGTCTGGGAGTCCAGAAAAGCCATATCAAGACCGATTTCTTTCCCGGATTTGCCTGATAGTTCATGGGCAAGGGAACGACATACTCCCTTGCCCGTGTTTAGACTGCGGTTATTCTACAGTGACACTTTTTGCCAGATTGCGCGGCTGGTCGACATCTGCACCCCGCCACACAGCCATATGATAGGCCAGCAGTTGTAGAGGAATAACCGCTACAACCGGACTCAATAGTGCTGGGGCTTCCGGTACATACAGCACATGATCGGCTTTGTTAGCGATGAAGGTGTCCCCTTCGCTGGCGATAGCAATCACGATTCCCCCACGCGCTTTCGCCTGCTCGATCTGGCTAATCATTTTCTCGTACAGAGCATCTTGCAGCGCGATGGTCAATACCGGCATTTTTTCGTCAATCAGTGCGATTGGCCCATGTTTCATCTCGCCTGCTGGATACCCTTCCGCGTGAATGTAGCTGATTTCTTTGAGCTTGAGCGCGCCTTCGAGGGCGATGGGATAATTGATGCCGCGCCCCAGGTACAGGAAATCGGTGTAATGATACAACTGTCCCGCCAGTTCGCTAACCTGTTCATCAGCTTCCAGTGCCCGTCCCACCAGGTCGGGCAGGCGGCCAATCTCCTGTGCGTAGCACCGCAGTTCCTCGCTGGATAGCGTCCCCCGCAGTTGTGCCAGATACAGCGCCAGTAGGTACTGGTCAACAATGCTGGCGGTGAATGCTTTGGTGGATGCCACCCCGATCTCCGGCCCCGCATTCATGGTGATGGTTCCGTCGGATACCCGCATGGCTTGGCTGCCGATGGCATTGACGATGCTCCATAGCAATGCGCCTTTTTCCCGCGCTTCTTCCATCGCCGCCAGCGTATCCACCGTTTCACCGCTCTGTGTGATCGCCAGCACCGCTGTGCGCGCATTCAGGATCGGGTCGCGGTAGCGGTATTCGCTGCCATAATCCACCTCAACCATTAACCGGGCGAGTTTTTCGATGAAGAATTTGCCGACCAGCGCGCTGTAATAGCTTGTACCACAGGCCACAATCACCAGCCGTTCCAACCCTTGTGCCTGTTCAGCCGTCAGATGGAGATCGGGCATAAATACTTCACCGCTCTCGAAGTCCACCCGTCCCCGGATAGTATCGGTCAGGCTGCGCGCCTGCTCAAAAATCTCCTTCTGCATAAAATGTTTGTATTCGCCCTTCGCCGCGCTCACCGGGTCGTAGGGGATGTCGTGAATCTGTGGGTCAACTTGTGTACCATCCAGCGTTTGTATCTGGAACGAGTCTGCGTGGATGGTCGCCATCTGTCGGCTTTCGAGGAATACCATCTTCCGCGTGTATTCCATGATCGCCGGGATGTCGGACGCAATGTAATTTTCGCCGTCGCCGATGCCGATTGCCACGCCACCCGCATTGCCGATGCGTACTGCCACCAATTCATCTGGCGTATGTTTGCTCATGACCACAATCGCGTGTGCCCCGCGCAGCAGCCCGACAGCTTTTCGGGTTGCCTCGGTCAGGTTGTAATTCGCGCCGTTCTGGGCGAATCGTTCGATCAACTGCACAATCACTTCGGTATCGGTGTCGGAACGGAATGCTACGCCTTCCGCCATGAGTTCTTCGCGCAGTTCCAGGTAATTTTCGACAATGCCATTATGCACCACCACAAATTCGCCATCCATGCTCAGGTGAGGGTGGGCGTTGCGCTCGGCGGGTGCGCCGTGTGTTGCCCAGCGTGTATGACCGATGCCGATCTGCCCGCTGATCGGATTGGCCGCGATCCGATCACGCAGATTCGACAGCTTGCCTACGTCCCGCCGCAGATCAATCGCGCCATCTTTAATGACTGCAATCCCCGCCGAGTCATAGCCGCGATACTCTAAACGTCCCAGACCATCGACAATAATCGGGGTTGCGTCCTGTGAACCCACATATCCAACAATGCCACACATAGGAGTCCTCCGTTTTTAATGCGTTCTTGGGTAAAACGCATCCGGCCATGCGGCGCAGGCGTAGCCGGTCTGCATTGAGTCCACGCCTTGATAAAAGACTGGCTCAACGTTCCACATGCTCCCCGCCTGTCTCGATAGTTACCCATCGGTTTTCGCGGTTTGCTTCTGTTGTACGGAGGGGAAAGACAAAGGGTGGTGGACTTCACCCTGACGGCATCCGCTGATCTGTCGATTTTCTCCCCGGTTGGGGATTAGGCCTGCTTCGCAGCAAGCAACCGTCACCTCGTCACCCAGCCAATGCTGGGCCATGCGCTATCTATGCCCCCGATATGGTTCGCTATATCACCTCCAACTGCTATTTTGCTATAAGGTAATGATAACACCTTTCAACCGCCTATCAATATGTGAAATATTTCCCACGCAAATCACATTTTCGTAGGGACAAGGCTTGCCTTGTCCGGATTCATTCCTTCCAGCTTGCTTCTAAAACCCGAAACCAGTTTTTGTGGGCGATCTTTTCAATTGCCTCATTGTCATACCCACCATCTCGGAGTGCATGGATGAGATTGGGTAGTCCGGCAGCATCCTTTATCCCATCTGGCATATCTGCCCCATCGAAATCTGACCCGAATGCCACATGGTTTATCCCAATCCGGCTGACAATGTAGTCAATGTGATCGGTAATTTGTGTGAGCGGCACATCTTTCTCAATACTCGATTGCGGATGCGTATTCAATGTCTCAAAGTTGATGCCGATCACGCCGCCCGATTGACCTACAGCATCAATCTGCTCATCGGTCAGGTTTCGTGTCGAAGGGCAAATCGCGTAAACATCTGCATGACTGACCACCAGCGGCGCGTTCGACACTTCTGTCACATCCCGGAAGCCTTTTTCGTTGATGTGCGCCAGATCAATCAGGATGCCCATTTCGTTACATGCCCTGACCAGTTCTTTACCCGCTTCACTTAATCCTTCTCCCGTATCTGGCGAATGTGGGAACATGAAGGGCACACCATTTCCAAATACATTCGGGCGGCTCCACACCAGCCCTAATGACCGCACCCCCTTGTCGTAGTACATCTCCAGATTGCTCAGATCGGCTTTAATCGCTTCAGCACCTTCAATGTGCAAAACCATAGCGAATGTTTCTTGCTCGAAGGCTGCCTCTAATTCCGCAAAGGACTTCACTATCTTGACTTGTCCCACAGACTGGTTTTCCAGACGATACGCCACATCAATCACCGAATCAGTTAACCCCTGTGCATAACCTTGTTCCAACCGGCTTCGCTCAGAGACAACGTATCCATCCTCGGTGAAGGTGAGTCCATAGAAGGGGTCGCGCTCTGGCGAACTCGGCGGTGGGGGAGTGAAGATTGCGAACAGTCCACCTGCTAACTTTCCCCGTTTGGCGCGTGGCAGGTCAATATGTCCGCTTTCATTTTCCCGAAAGAAAGCTAACTCTTTGTCTGATTCGCTTTGGTATAACCGGAGCAATGTGTCGTTGTGACCGTCAAACACTTTCATGGGGACACGAATTCGAGGTACTCGGTGGTTGCCTTACTCACATCGCTGTAAAAGCCTCGCCGCGTTTCATCTTTGACCGCCAGCGCCAGTTGATACATCGCTTCGTGCGACATGGCAGTGAGTGCATCGCGCGGTATGCGCCCTGCTTGATCGACCTTGAATCGGAAGGGTCGCCCAAAATTCACATTGATTTCTGGCCGTTGCAGGTGCAGCATCTTCTCTTTCCAACCCACCGCACCGGAGATGGCTGTTGGGATAATCACTGCGTTCGCTTTGGTGGCAATGTACGCTAATCCGTCCTTCGCCTCGGCCAGTCCTTCCGGGTGACGATGGCCTTCCGGCGCGATCAAAATCATCTGCCCGTGTTTAACCAGTTCAATCGAGTTAATCAGCGCCTTCCGATCAATCTCAGCCCGATTGACCGTATACGAACCCCACCAGTTCACCATGAATCGGAACAGGGGATTATGGGTATTCTCGATCTTCGTCATGGGAATCACGAATCGGTTTGTGACTGCGCCCATACATAGAACCGGATCGAGTGCCGAGATATGGTTCATCATGATGATGGTCGGGCCTTCATCCGGCACATTTTCCATCCCGGTCACATCGACTTTCCACAACACCATAAAGCCCAGTGTGCGAATGAACGCGCGTAGGGCATTCCGCCGCCATGTCAGGCGCGGCTGACGCTCGACATAATCTTGCACCGATGCGGATAGGCTCATGTTAACGTTTCCTGATATTTCTCCGAGTCTGTGGTTTGCGTGGTTTATCGCGTGGAGCATCTGTTTTACTGGGTTGTATCGCCCGTGCTTTGCGTGTTCGGGTCACTTCTTTCTTGCTCCGCATTTCTGCCGCCGGGGTTTTAAGTGCCTTAATGTCAGCAGCCGACAGTTCGCGCCATTCACCGGGTCGCAGCGTGCCCAGCGACAATTTGCCAATCTGGGTGCGCATCAGCGATTTTACTGGATGGCCGAGCATCGACGCCACCCGCCGGATTTGTCGTTTCTTCCCCTCAGTCATCACGATTCGCAGCGTGGTTTCTTTGCCGCCATCCGTGATCTTGACATAACAAGGAGCAGTTTTCTGCGGTTTTTCGTCTTCCTCATCCTGCAAATACACACCTTCTTGCCATTTCTGGATCGTCTCGGCGCTCGGCAAACCATAAACCACCACTTTATAAGTCTTAGTGTGGTTATAGCGTGGGTGTGACAGCCGGTTCGCCAGGTCGCCATCATTCGTCAGGATAATCAACCCCTCGCTGTCCGCGTCCAGCCGCCCAATGGTGAACAAATGTCCCTCTACCGGGATCATCTCGCGCACGGTGCGCCGTTCATCGCCTGGATACCGAACATTGCTGCTCACGATATTTTTGGGTTTATTGTAGGCGATGTAGGTGTGCCCTTCCGGGAAGCTGAGTTTCTCACCGTCCACCTCGATCACATCCGTTTGGGGATCGGCTTGATCGCCGAGATGAATCACTGCGCCGTTCACCCGCACCCGCCCCTGTCGGATGATGTCTTCACATCCTCGCCGCGAACCGAGATTCGCCTGCGCCATCAATTTCTGTACACGTTCTTTCACGGCAGTACCATTTCTACTTTTTGTGTAAAACAATCATCTAGGGTGGACGATTGATTCGGTTAAGTTTTCCTTGAACCTCGGCCTCGATTTCAATAGCCTGATTGATCCGATCCCCTAATGCAGCAAAATTGGGGTCAAAAGTACATACCATAATGCCGAAGTGTTCCGGTTTCTCATGATGTAACCGGATAAAGTGTTTTCGATTGAGTGTGAATAATATGCGCTTTTCCGCGACGGCAAACGCCAACACATCTTCATCGGGGATGGCTTGCCCCGCATTGCCACTTTCGTAAGAGGTTAACGTGTCATGTCCCAATTCCCTAAGTTGTTCGACAACTGGAAGTGGAAAGTTTTCATTAGTGTACAGACGTGCCATACCACACTAACTGGCCTCGTTATCTTCTATCTGGTTCTCGATTTCTTCTCGGTGTAGTCGATAAAATGCCCATGCGTTAGCTAAATCTTCGGCACGTAAGGCTGGATAGCTCCGTAGGATGTCAGCTTCGCTGGTTCCTAAGTGTCCCGCTTGCACCAGCACCCACACAGGTATCCGTGTTCGCACGATGCAAGGCTCACCGCCCGATACGCCTGGAGTTGCATCAACGCCAGGGAAAGAGTCGCCTAAATCACGTACAACCCACTGTAGCACCTGGGCTTTCTCAGCGGGCGTCATTGAAGGCAGGAGTTCCTCAATTTGTCGAAGCGCATTCATAGCCATAGGATGAATTATTCTCACCAAACAGTTGCCTGCATTATAGCATAAGCGCCTCGCCATTCAGACGCTTATTTCAGGGGTTCATCCAGCTTCACATTTGCCAGCATTTCGTACACACTGACGACTGCGCTGTTATCCAGTTCCCGTTCCCCATGTTCCAGCATCGTCGTATAAAGCTGCTGAATCACTGCCGTCAGCGGCATCGGAATGCCATAGGTTTTGCCAGTATCCAGGCAGATGCCCAGGTCTTTGTGCTGCATATAGGCTTTAAATCCTGGCTGACGGTTGCCAGCGAACAAACGGGGTGGTTTGACATCCAGTGTCCACATCTGTGCCGCGCCACCCTTGATCGCATCCACCACCCGGCTTGGATCAACCCCTGCCTTTTGCGCCGTAATCAGTGCTTCCGCCAGTCCCGCCATCTGTGCGCCCACAATAATCTGGTTGCACACTTTGGCGATCTGCCCCGCGCCGCTGTCACCCACCAGCACCCAGGCTTTGCCCATCGCCTTGAACAGTGGAGCCGTTTTGTCGAAAGCCGCTTGTGGCCCGCCCACCATGATCGTCAGGCTGCCATTTTTCGCACCCACATCACCACCGCTCACCGGAGCATCCAGCGCGGCCACACCAACCGCCGCCAGCTTTTCCGCGATTATCCGCGCCGTTTCCGGTTTGATCGTGCTGTTGTCGATGAAAATCAGCCCCTCGTGCGCGCCTTCGATAATCCCATCTTTTCCGAGTACTACTTTTTCGACATCTGGCGAGTCCGGCAGGTTGGTGAACACGAATTCCACCTGTTGGGCAACTTCTTTGGGAGAATGAGCCGCTGTTGCCCCTTCGCTCACCAACTGCTGCACGATTTCCTGGCTGCGGTTGTGTACCACCAGTTCGTGACCCGCTTTCATCAGGTTGCGCGCAATTGCCGCCCCCATAATGCCCAATCCAATATATCCGATCTTCGCCATGATGATTTCCTCCGGTGAGTATATTCGAGGTTATAGAGTGTAGATGATAGCTGCTGTCCACAACCAGTCATGGGGACAAGGCTTGTCCTGTACGACCCAATGTGAATTGATATGACTTACATCTTTTTTGACACTTGAAATCGCAGCGGGATGCCCACCATCAGCCGCGTTTGGGCTTGTATGGTCGGTACTGCCACGAAAATCAGTGTCAGAATCGGCAGCAAGGGAAAACTGAGCAGCGTCAAAAACCGTTCGTAGACTGTCTGTGGCCGGGTACGTGGTGGCCGTGCGATCACATCCTGATACCAGAACACGATTCCCAGCACAGACACCAGCACAAACGCGATTTGCAGCAGTACATAGGCCGGATTGCTCAATCCCTCGCTCAGGATTTGTCCCAACAATGGCGGGTTGAACAGGAAGGGGAGTTGTGCCCCCGCCGTCAGGATAACCCATCCTGCGCCCGCCAGTAAAATATCATGCGCCACCCGGAAGAGCAGTTTGAACGATGTTTGAAACTCGATTTCAGGATGTTCCAGCATCTTGGCGATGATGAAGCCCACTTCTTTGCTCCCCCAGGCATGTCGCAGGGTTTGCTGGTAGCGATTTTTGATCGCCTGCCACAAATTGTCCCCGGTGACGGCAGTTGCCGAAAAGGGCAGGAACACCCGATCTAGCATCACCGCGCCATCACGGGCGAAATACGCCTTGATAAACATGTGCCATTCATCCGCAATCACATCCCCATCCCAGTAACCGCTGGCATCCAGCAGCTTCAGGCTCAGGGAATAAGACGACATCGGCATCGGTATCCACCAGGGTGCTGCTAGATAGGCCAATTCTAGCGCGGTTGAGTAAGCATTAACGATACGCAGCAGCGGGTTGATGTCCCAGATGTTGGTATGATACCGGATTGGCGCTTGCCAGAATCGCATATATCGTTCCGGGTTGATGGCAAATAGATAGGTCAGGGCATAGAGATAATCTTTGTGCCACAAGGTATCGGCATCCATCGTTGTCACCATCAGATGGTCGATGTTGTATCCGCCTTCGTCAACCAACTGCCGTTTAACCCATCGGCTTGCCCATGCTTGGTTCGCGGATTTACACTGCATTTCCCCAGGTAGTCCGCGAGGATGTACCGTATAAAAGAAGTTCGCAAAACATGGCGCATAGTGTTCTCGTAGATGATCTGCCTTTTCAACGCAGCCTTCTTCCCCGGCTTCCATCGCCAGCACAATCGTGAGCCGCTCTTTCGCCTCATATTGTTCGGCCAGTCGATCCAGCGTCCGGCTCAGAATTTCAATTGGTTCTTTGTAATTGGGTACGATGACGATGTGGTGGATGGCCTCCCAGGGCAGAGAGTCCGGAGTCGCATCCTGTAAATACTGCTCATGCCAGCGAGTTGCTTCCCACTGTCGAATATTTCGCAAGCCCATCACGTTGGCGATGCCTGCTAGCAGGAACCGGATGGCGGAATAAAAGCCGAGTAGGGCTGCAATCAACACCAGTGTGCGTGGGAATGCAACCGCGCTGGCTATCGACAGCAGCAGCGCCACCCATGCTAGGCATCCGGGAATTCCATCGAGCGTCCGTTCGGGGATTGCGGGCGGAGGCGCTCCCGCCCATACTGAGCGCCCGACACCTATTTGAACGTTGTTTCGGCGGCCACCGCTGGATTGATATGGCACGATGATCTCGATTATTGATACACAAAAGCGTGACTAGCATAACACAACCGCGTGGCGCGCCCAATGCGCAAAATGAGGTGGGCGGGAAGGTTTTTGTCGGATATTTCCCGCAGGGGTACGACCCCCCTGTGAATATCTGGGACACTCAGGCAGCACGACCAGCATGAGTATGACCGGAGTCCATATCGTGGTACAATGTTTACAACTTTTTTATACTTTCATACCCAAAATGGTTCAGTATGGCAACGTGTATTTTAATTGTTGAAGATGATAAAGAAATGTCTCGCCTGCTTCAGCTAGACTTGCAGCGTAATGGTTATGAAGCGGCAACTGCCAGCAATGGTTTGGAAGGGCTTCGTCTGTTCCACGATTTAAAGCCGGATTTGGTAGTTCTCGATGTTGGTTTACCCTTGATGGATGGCATAACCGTTTGCCAGCGTATCCGCGAATTATCCGATGTGCCGATTTTAATGATGACCGCCCATGCCGTCTCTGAAGAGGAAATAGCCGAAGGGCTGAATCTCGGTGCGGACGAGTTTATGCTCAAACCGTTGCGCAACATCGAGTTTCATGCCCGCGTCAAGGCGCTCCTCCGCCGCGCGAGGCCGGTGGACGTGGACAGCAAAGGTCAACTCAGCGGTTATAACGACGACTATTTAACTGTCGATCTTGGAAAACGCCATGTGTTCGTTGCGGGTGAAGAAATCCGCCTCACGCCAACCGAATTTAAGCTGCTGGCAACCTTCATCAAGAATCCGGGTCGTGTCATGACCTTCCAGCAGTTACTTGAACAGGTGTGGGGTGAGGAATATACGGTAGAAAATCACTATCCACGCATCTACGTTTCACATCTGCGTCGTAAGATCGAGCCGGATGCTAAAGTACCGACCTATATTCAAAATGAGTATGGCATTGGTTATCGCTTCGTAGGCCAGGTCGGGCGTTAACAACCAGCCTCATCCCGCACGACAACCCTCTCGTGGCAGAATGACCTGGGGGCAAGTTTTAACTGCTTACCCCTTCTTGTTCCGTCGCTTATTGACTGGTCAATTCCAGCGTAAAAGCCCCGCTAGTTAAACCCACATCACCTTGATACCGTGTAGCAACGATGGTATAGGTTCCATCTGCCGGAATGGTCAGCCCTTCAATGGCCGAGTCTCGTGTCGTCTGTCCTGGAGCATCGTCGTTGTGCCCGACCTCATTCCCATTGGCGTCCAGTACAATCACCAGTGGATCGAGATCACCCGTTTCGCCATACATGTGGATATTCACCACATCACCCGCCGAAGCCTCAAAGCTGTATGCCACGCTCGGCGTGTTGTCATCAATGGTTCCTGTCACCGAATCCCCATAACCCAGGCTGCCGCTCTGCGTGGTGATGACGGGTGTTGGCGCTGGATTCGGAGTAGTACCGGGGTTCAGGTCAAAAACAAACGCATTGGTGAATGTGCAGCTAGTCGCGTCGCTGGCTTCATACGTGCCGCCCATCAGTCCCAGCAAACCCTGAACCAGTGTGTCATCTTTGAATTGTGCCGAATAATGTCCATTTACATACATGGAGAAGGTATCACCCACTGCCACCAGAATAATTTCATTGGTGTCATTCGATCCCAGGTTCATGAACTCGGCGTTCCCATCAACCTCATCACCCCATTCACTGTCGGTCAGTGTGTTAAACCACAGATACCCATCGCGGCTCAAGTGGATCGCGTACAGTGTATTCGTGTCGTTGTTGTCAACCTGTTCCCGGAACGTAAATCCGCAGAAATCTTCAGTTGCGCCCGGTCCCCATTGGAAGGTTGCGCCCAGGACAAAATCGGTATATTGCTCATCAAAATTCCACCAGCTAACGGTATTGTCCTCGCCGGTCAGGTCGAGCACATACTGGCTCCGTTGTTCGGCCATAACCCCACTGTCGGTAGCAATCCCGATCTCGGTCAGTGCATTTGCCACGTAGCTGGGCGGCCCAACCGTAGGCGATGGAATCAGCGTGAAGGTCGGGCGTGGGGTAGGCGTATCCGTCTCTGTTGCTGTCGCCGTCACGGTAAATGTCGCGGTGGGCGTATCGGTGGGGGTCGCTGTCGGTGTGTCCGTATCGGTGGGCGTGAAGGTGGGTGTAAAAGTCGGCGTGTCTGTTGGTGCAAGTGCAACCGGAATACTCGCTAGGTCGCCGAACGCATTCACCATAGCCGACGTTGAGGTAATCCATCCGAGTGTGCCGTCCGGCAGCAATATCTGATACCAGATGCCATCATCACTGACACCCGTAATCCCGACCTGTTGGCTGGGATCAAGATTCGCAATAACCGGATAACTGGAACTTGGCCCGCCCCGAACCGATATGCTGCGGATGGGCTGCACAACCGGCGTAGCGAAGGTGGGTGTCAACGTCGGTGTGGGGGTACTTGTGCTTGGAATTGGCGTATTGGTTGGCATCCGGGTGGGCACTCTTGCGCCCTCGGTTGCCGTTGGCACAAACACGACCACTGTCGGCGTAGGTGTCCCACTGCACGCAGAAACCATGACGATTATGGACACGACGATCAGTAGATTGCGTAGGCGTAAGGTCACTGCGTTTCTCCCATGCGCGCTTGGACAAGCGAGTTTAAATCCCGCCCCAGGAATAGACACATTTTCTTATTGTAGTAGCCTCTGCCAATCCCCGCTAATTTTCTGGTTTGGATTCGGTTACAGTATGGCTTTTTGAACCTTTGACGCCCTTGAGTCCCCGTGCCGCCGTCAGTGCCACCAGATTTGTCTGATAATTATAGGTACTCAGGCGTTTATCGGCCTGTGCTTCTTGCGCCAGTTCGACCAATTGGTGGACGACCTCGCGCGGGGACAACCCATCTTCCTGCCACAGGTAAAATGCCAGCGATCCCGGCATGGTGTTCAGTTCGTTGAGATATATTTCGCCCGCGTCCGGCTTGATCAGGAAGTCGATTCGTGCTGTGCCGCGTCCACCAATCGCCCGGAACGCCTGGATAGCGACTGCTTTAATGTGTTCGGTCAGTTCGGAGCTGAGGGGCGCGGGGATAATGCGTTCCGCGCTTTTCATACCTTCCCCGCCGCGCATGTATTTTTCTTCGTAGGTCAGAAATTGTTCGAGTGAAATTGGTTGTTCCAGCACCGATGTGCGGATATTATCCCCGTTCCCCATGACTGCGCAGTTAATTTCGGTAGCCCCTTCAACCCCTGCTTCAACCAGGATGAACTGGTCGAGGTCAAGTGCGATTTCCATGTGGGCATACAACATTTTTTCGTCGGTCACTTTTGCGATTCCGATGCTGGAACCCAACCGTGCTGGTTTGACGAACATCGGGTACTGGAGTTGGTGGGTGATGTGGCTGACCACTTTGTCCGGTGCTTGCAGCCATTCACTCCGACTGAAGGATACCCCTTCGGCTACCGGAATTCCCTGTTGGCTCAACAGGATTTTGCTCATAATCTTATCGTTGGCGATAGCCGACGCCAGCACCCCGCAGCCCACGTAAGCGATGTCCGCCAGTTCTAGCAGCCCTTGCAGCGTCCCGTCCTCACCGTGCGAACCGTGTATCGCCGGGAAGACCACGTCCAGCCGCCGGATTTCGCTCTTTTCCAGCCGCCCGGATACCGGGTTCACAATCAATCCGTGATGTTGAATGCTGGGTGAGATGATCGCGCTGTCTACACCCTTCAGGCTGACGACCTCGTTTTGGAAATTCTTCAAATCTAGCAGTGGGTCGCCGGTAAACCATTTGCCATCCCGGTCAATATAAATCGGCACAACCTCGTACCGTTCCGGGTCAAATGCCCGCATGACCTGGTGGCCGGTGATGATCGACACGTCATGTTCGACACTCCGCCCGCCGAAGATCACGCCGACAGTCGTTTTACGTTTTGCGCTCATGGGGTTTCCTCCCCGCGTAGTTCGTCCAATTCCCCGCTACTATGCTCATAGATTGGACACTTGTCAATGTCCGAGTGGGGGCACATCCACCACTTGATGCTCGATCATCCACGTCAGCGCCTCATAGACGGCTTGCAGGGAAGTGTAGCGCGGCTGGTAATCCAGCAGGCGTTGTGCTTTGGCGATGCTGGCATTCGGACTGCGTGAAATGTGTTCCCATGTTGCCTGCGCGTCCTTTTCGGACACCGTTTTCGCATATTCATCCCACGACAGCAGTTTGAGGTTGGCTTCCTGCCCGAACCACATCGCCACCGCCTCAGCATAACCCCGCAGTGTGATTGCTGCCGGACTCACCACATGGAAACTCTGCCCAATGCTCGTACTCCAGTTGGCGATGGCCTTCATGAATCCCTGCGCCACATCATCTGCGTGGACATGATGTACCGTTTCCAGTCCCAGATTCGGCAGCGTCAATTCTTCGCCGCGCGCCAGCATGTCAAATACCTTTGGGTTGAAATTCCCCTGTGGATTGAGCGGATTATGCCCCGGCCCGACGATGTGCCCCGCATGTAACACGGTTGCCGGGAAGCCTAACCGCCGCGCTTGATCCATCAGCAGGGTTTCAATCGCTGCTTTGTTGATGCCATACTCCCCAAACGGATGACGTGGTTGAGTTTCGCTGGCCGGGACTTGTGTGCTGTGACCGTATACCCAGATTGTCCCGCAGTGCAGGAAGTGGTCAACATGTCCGGTCAGTGCTTTCACCAGCAGCTTGGCACTCTCCGGCGTGAAGCAGATTAAATCAATCACCACATCCGGCAGCAGGCCGAGTATTCGCTTGCCGAATATGCCTTCCTCGTCCTCGGTTTTCCGGTCAGCCACCACCTGTCGTACCGATTTCCAGGCCGCGTGGGGCAGGTAGGGTTCGCGTTGCCCCCGTGTGATGTTGATGACCTCGTATCCGGCTTCAACCAGTCGTGGTACAAGATACGTGCCGATGTGGCCGCTGCCGCCGATCACTACTGCCCGCATATCCACCCCCGAAATACTGCGTAATTTTCCACTGGACACGAATTATACGCCGCATCCATCCCCCCGCCCACCCACGAACATGAATCGTAGGGGCAAGGCTTGCCTTGTCCGTTACCATCATATCCGATTCGATGAATACTTCCCGATTTTGGTGATTACACGCAGGGTTATGGGTTTTGGCGACGGGGTCAAAGGATATTGCTATTTGCTGATTGCTGACGGCTGAAAGCTCCTCCGCTATCCCATCGTACTGACGCTCACGATGTACACCACAAACACGCCGATGCTGCTGATGACCTCCACCGCATATCCGATGGCGAACAACTTCGCGGCAGATTGTCCCCCCTGGAACGCCTTGCGTAAGTCACGGAAGTGTACCAGTTCTGCCAGCAGCGCCCCGGCCACCGCGCCGATCAGCGTCCCACAGATGGGTAGGGGGATGAAGAATGTGCCGATCACCCCGCCGACGAAGCTGCCAACCGCCCCCAGGCACGTCAGCCCGCCCGTTTTCATGCCCAGCACCGGCAGCCAGAAATCGCTGGTCACGCTGAAGATCATAATCGCCGTACTCACCACCCCGGCGGGGGGCGTGAATCGTGTCCACTGGTCGAGGATGCCGAACGCCATCGCCGCCAGCCACACAATCACCGTCCCCGGCAGAATCGGGATGAACGCCACCACCAGCGCCACCACCATCATCACCGTTCCAATAATCAGCAGGGCAGATTGACTAATGTCCATATTTGCGTGTGAGCGATGTGCGCTCTTTCGTAGGGACAGGGCTTGCCCTGTCCAATTACACCTATTGCATCAATGTTTAAAACTTTGACGAAGGCGTTTGGTTCACCATTGGCGTGTCTTTCTCCCCCTTCCATCGCTTGCGGGGGAAGGGGGCGGGGGGTTAGGGGTAAGTAATATTTACGCCCTCACCTGTGCCCGCCACGAATATTGCGGCGCGTACCCCAGCAGCTTCCGCGCCTTGTCCACACTCAACAATGTATCAAAATCCCCAACATCCTCTCTCAATGGCACGCCGGGGAACACTTCCGCCATCAATTCCCGGTTCGTCCGGTTCATCACCGTATCCCCCGCCGCGATGATGAAATTTTCCGCGCCCTGAATATCCGCCTCCAATCCCAGTCGGCAGCTTTGCGCCACATCCCGCGCATCCACATACCCCCACAAATTCCACTTGCGCAGTGTTGCGTCCTTCCAGAACCCCGGAAACCGTTGGTAGTCATGCGGTTCCATGATGTTCGAGAATCGCAGTCCGATAATCGGTATCCCGCTCCATCGGTTCATCTGCCGCGCCATTTCCTCCATCAGCACCTTCGACAGCGCATAGCTCGATTCGGGATAAAGCGGATGGTCTTCATCAATAGGCGCATACGCTGGTTTTTCCCGGTCAAAGGGGAGCCCCAATGTCGTCTCGCTTGAAGCCCATACAATTCGCTGCAACCCCAGCGCGATGGCCGCCGCGAACACGTTATAGGTGCTGGTGATGTTGGTGCGGAAGGTGACTTCTTCCGTCTCGCGTCCTGGCGCGGGGATCGCCGCCAGATGCACCACCGCCTCTGCCCCGGCTAGCACTTCATACGTCTCACCCAGGTTGGTGATGTCCGCCCGCAGGAATGGGGAAATAGACTCCTTCGGTGGCGCGACATCCACGTTCAGCACCTCGTACCCATGATCGACTAAATCCCGCACCACCGCGCGGCCAGCTTTCCCACTTCCCCCGGTGACAACTATCTTTTTCATATCATATCCTTCGTAAGAAACACATTCACTGCTGTCAGTCAGATTTTACCCATCAGCGTTGCATCCGTCCTGACCGCCCCGAACCATTTGTATTTCAGCGTTGAGGCTGATGTAACCCAATTCCTTAACCCACGCACGAAATGACGCATTTTGTAGGGGACGACCTGTGTGTCGTCCCGAATTCAACTCTTCTACCCTCTGTTGCTCTGTCTCTCTGAATCTCTGCGTTACGCTTTTGATCTGCTCCCCCTCTGCACCTTTGCGTTAAGTTTTGCCTTCTCTTTTTCTGGTAACGGGCAACTGGAATCTGGAAACTGCCCATTTTTCCCCTCAAAATCGAAACAAATGTGTACACATTTGTGTACCTATTCGCTCGCAAAATCCCGTACAATGACTGTATCGGTTATTGGAGGCTGTGTTGTGACCCATGTCCGATCCGTTTGTGTCTATACCTTTGAGTCTTTCGCGGACACGTCTCGATGATACCGGAATGCCCGGTGCGGCGGCGGCGGCAGAAACCAATCGGTGGCAGGGGCGGGAGTTTCCCGTATTGTCGCTGCCATTCCCGCTGTTTCTTGCCATTCTGCGCTTTCGATTGCGTACTTATTCTGAGTCTTTTCTATTGTCTTGTACGCAATACGCGGCACTCAGAACGTTGAGCGCAGCGCCAGCTTCACCCGTTTCCGCCGCAACCACAATTCACTGTCAAAGCGGCAGACGTCCGGCACGTTTCCGCCGTTATTGGATCGCTGTGGCGCGAACCACGCTCATTCTCGCCATCACAAAAGGTCAATCCCGCGCCAGCCTCGCGCACTCCCGCCGTTCACTACAGCGACAATTTTGCACATTTTCTCAATTCTCTCTCTGTTTCTCTGACCCTCTGTTGCTCTGTGTTACGCTTTTGCATTTACGAATAAGTGTCTGGGAGGTCATTCAGGAACAGCACCGTATCCCCCGGTTTCAAGTTCGCCTGATACCACGCCACCGATTCCGCCAGCGTCTCCACCACTTGGAGTCGCTCCACCGGGAATCCCGCGCCCAGCAGTCCCGCTTTCACGGGTTCGGTCTGCCCTGCGCCCACCAGGATGACATCCGTCGCATGTCCCGCCGCCATCTCGCCCAGTCGTCGGTTTTCCGCCTCCATCATCTCGCCCAATTCCACCATCCCCGGTGTGATGAGCAGTCGTCGCCCGGTCTGATGCAGGGACAGCGTTTGCAGGGAACTCACCATCCCCGCCGGATTCGCGCTGTAGGCATCGTTGATGATCGTGATTCCCTGTGGGGTTGTCTGTCGCACCAGTCGGCTTTCTGCCGGTTGTAGCGTCCTTGCCCGCCGCGCCACATCGCGCAGGTTCATGCCTTCATGGATCGCAATCGCTGCCGCCAGCAGCACGTTAGTGACATTGTGGATGCCCAGCAAAGCTGTCTCAAACCGTTCCTGTTCGCCTGTTTCTGTATCCGTCACTGTGAAGTGCAGCCCGTCCAGTGTCTCGCTCACGTCCGACGCCACCAGCCTCGGCCCGCCTGCTGGGACATCCTTCGGGTCGATTTCCCGGCTCACCGCTATCCGGTTCTGTGGATAACCCCGTTCGTACATCTCCCGCACATACGTGTTGTCCCAGTTGAACACGCCCAATCCATCCGCCGGAAGCGCCTTGATGATCTCGTACTTCGCCGTTGCGATATTTTCCACCGTCCCGAACCGTTCCAGGTGTTGTGGCCCGACCTCCACTACCACACTGATCGTCGGGTGAGTCAGGTCTGCGATTTCCTGAATTTCGCCGGGAACATACGCCCCCATTTCGCAGATGAAGTAGTCGATGCTGTGGTCGCCCGCCAGATCGTTGTTGATCGCCAGACACACCCCCATCAGCGTGTTATAGCTTTTAGGGGTTGGATACGCTCGATACCGCCCGTTCAACAGATGTGCCACGAACGTCTTGGTGCTGGTTTTGCCGTAACTGCCTGTGATGCCGATCACTGTCGGATGCACCTCGTCCAGCGCCTTTCGCGCCCGCCCGATGAACCGCCTGCGGAACACCGCCTCCACCGGCGTCATCAGGATATTCCCTGCTACCAGGAACAATGGCGCGCTCAGGAATAGGAGTAACCCTGCGAACGAATATCCACCGAATCGTACCACCCCCATCTCCGGCCAGTTTGCGCGGGTGAGGATAAGTGCCAGAATGACGAAGATAAGTCCCGCTACGAAATACGCCCCGCCGAGTAACCGTTTCGCGCGTGGAGTAGGGCGGAACGGCTTCTTAATCTCACCTTCGTTTGGAGGCCAGCTACCGATGGTCGCGCTGATGACCCCGATGATCGTAAGCAGGATGCTCCCCGGTGCTTCTGCCAGTACAAATCCGACCACCATCCCACCGACCCACGCCAGAGCAGGTCGTCTGGGAAGCCATCGTTCCCGCCGTGCTAGACACCATCGCAAGTATCGGGGGCTCATGTATTCTTCGATCTGGTAGAACCGTGCCTGCCGGTACACTCGCCAGCACGTCCCTACAAACCAGACGATTAGAATGATAAGGAGTAGAAATTCCATGAAGTCATTTCCGCTTGCTTGAATTCAGTCACCTTGTATTAACTGGTAACTATGATTGTTTAAAAAAGTAATCTATCGTTCGCGCCGTGTCCGCCAGCCGTTCCAGATAGCTGTAATGCCCCGCGCCTTCCCACACCACCAGACCCGCATCCGGGATGGTTTTTTCCAGCAGTTGACCCTCCCAAAGTGAGGTTTCTGTATCTTGGTCGCCCCAGAACAACAGGGTTGATGGTTTCACCCGCGCCGCGTAGGGGAGCAGGTCTTCATTCACCACCTTGACGAATGTCTCCCGCATCACACCTTTCGCTGCCTTATAATCTGCCGAGCCATACCGTTCCGTATACCACTCCCGCAAGCCATCTGCTTGCTTGCCCATCCCAATGGTTCGTAGTCCATTCTGGACGAGTCGGAAACCCTTTAATCGAATTTGTCCCGTAATCGACGATTTTCCGCGTATCCCCGCGCTGTCCGCCAGTGCCATCTTGATGATGCGTTCAGGATGTTCCGCACCCAGCACCAAACTCAACCGTCCCCCGAATGAATGCCCGAACAGGTAAACCTTGTCCAGTCCATGAGCGTCCATGTACGCCAGCACAAATTTCACATAATCCTGTACTGACCAACCCACAGGAGGATTATCGCTCTCCCCAAACCCAGGCATATCGGGTGCATAGACTCGATAACCCATCGCAGCCATCCGTTCCGCCAACGGCCACACCAAACCGATGTTCGCTCCCCACCCATGTAACATGAGTAAAGGAAACCCTTCACCAGCAACAGCCTGATTGATTGATAAGCCCATAACCTCAATCTGTGAAATTGGGATCGTTTTTTGGGTCGAAGTCTGAAAACTGGAAACTGGCGACTGGTAACTGTCCATCATTCCACTGTAATTTGCGCGCCCAGCGCCTGTAACTTCTTGAAAACGCCCGCGAACTGCCGTTCGATCACTTCTGCATTATCAATCACCGATTCGCCTTCGGCTGCCAGCGCTGCACCCAACATCCCTAACCCGGCACGCACGTCGGGCGTATCCATGTAGATGCCACTCAATGGTGTCGACCCGACCACAATTGCTCGGTGTGGATCGCACAACACAATCTGCGCGCCCATCGACTTTAGCTTATCCACGAACAACAAACGGTTATTGAACAATTTTTCGTGGATGAGTGTCGTTCCCCGCGTTTGGGTCGTTATCAGCGTGGCGATTGCCACCAGGTCAGATGGAAATCCCGGCCAGGGGGAGGTCTCTATGCTGAGATCGGTATCTTCCTCCCGGTCAGATAGCATCAGGACTTCATGCTTCGGTACGAACATCACGTTTTCATCAATATCCAGTTGAATACCGAGCTGCCGGTATGTTTTGCCGATCATCGGCATATCGCTCCGTCGGATGCCATCAATTTGTATCCGCCCGCCACACAATGCGCTCATAGCTGCCACGCTGGCGACTTCGATATGATCCGCCCCAATGATCGCTTCCGCCCCATCCAATTCTGGCGGGCTGATGATCCGCAGCACATTCGAGCCGATTCCCTCGATGTGCGCTCCCATTTCGCACAACAAATTCGCCAGTTCTTGGACATGGGGCTCGCAGGCCGCGTTATGGACAATCGTCTCTTTACCCAACCGCGCTGCCAGCATCATTACAATCGCCGTAGCCGTGACGCTTGTCTGTGTCAGGATAATCTCTTTGGAATCCCAGGGCATGGCTTGGCATTCAACCGCGCCGCTGGTCGTTATGACGACTTGTCCCAGGTCGCGCAGAGCTTCCAGGTGTGTGCGGATTCGGTTTAGGGGGAAGTTGAACTCGATGCGGATATGCTGCCGTCGTACCAACATGGACGGTAGGAACAGCATCATGCCCACCAGCCCGTTGGTATCCTCCTGCGTGAGGATGCGTTTCCATATCTGCTCGGCTGTTATTGTGACTGTTTCTTCATCGTGCCATTCCAGGTTTGCACCAAGCTGTTGGGCAACCGCCAGCATGGCTTGCGTATTAATCGTGTGCGGCACATTACCCAGCTTGATCGGTTTATCGGTCAGCAGTGCTGCACCCAGGAGAGCCATCGCCGCATTAGTATTTCCCGCTGGTTGATATATACCGTTGAGTGGCTGTCGGCCTTCAACGCGAATCCGCATCATGCCTCATTTCTCCGAAAGCGCGGATCATTATACCCGCCATTTTGTTCTGCTTAAGTACATTATTCTGGGGGGTAATTGGCGACAGACCGAAGCGTGGATTGGGTTCTGTCTGCCTTGCCTGTGAGAACGGTAAAAGTACCATCGGTTTCCAACACCACTGCTTCCACTTCATTCACTGAAGCGATCCCATGATCGCGAATCGCTGCATCCACTTCTTCTTCGGTGACTCGCTGCCGTCGCATTTGTGCTTCCAGAAATTGTCCTTTGTGAAACAGCAGTGTTGGTTCGC
The DNA here is from genome assembly GCA_963752305.1 of uncultured Chloroflexia bacterium. GTDB lineage: Bacteria > Chloroflexota > Anaerolineae > Aggregatilineales > Phototrophicaceae > CFX2. The sequence continues at coordinate 1,793,735 of CAVVXQ010000009.1, read as the reverse complement.
TTTTGACCATCCGCCTTACAAACTTTATTCGTACCGACAACCACGTAATACTGAATTGAAGCAAGATCAACAGCCCGAATGCAAAGATACCTTCCGCTAATGCCACATCTTTTGACAGCAGAACGGTTGCCAATGTAGACCCTAATGCAACCGTTACGATTAGGTCGAATGCATTCATTTTGGATAATGTTCGCTTGCCTGATATCCGAATAAGGACTACCAGACCAAGATAGGCTAGTACTCCCACTATTGCCGTACGTGTCAGTCCCTCCCATCCCTGAAAGAATATATTGTTGGTCATCAGGGCGTCAATGCCACATTGGGTATGCGTTCACCATTATCCCCGGCACGTTTGCGTTCCCCGATGGGCTTGACAGGTGGGCACTCCCATGCCATCGACTTCCGTCTGTGAGCGTTCTTCCTTGAATTTGGGCAAAATTCCACAGGCGAAGCATTTATCCCGGCAGTCCACCCGTGTTTCCCGCTTGATGCTCATCAGGTAGTCATCCTTCAGGAACTTTTTGTGTACCGCCGCGTCGATATGATCCCAGGGGAAAACCTCATCCAACCCTCGTTCGCGGTGCGTATAAAACTGGGGTGTCAGGCCATTTTCCTCAAATGCCTGAAGCCACAAATCATGTTTGTGTCCATCCTGCCATGCATCGAACTTGCAGCCCATTTCCCATGCACGCTGGATTACCTTTCCCAGTCGCCGATCACCCCGGCTCATCATGCCCTCAAACTCGCTGTCCTCAATGTGATTCCAGCGCAGGTGCAAACCGTGTCCGCGAATCTGATCTTTCAGTAGGCGTTGTTTCTTCAATACCTGCTCATGGGTGTCCTGTGGAACCCACTGGAATGGCGTGTGTGGTTTGGGGATAAATGTGCTAACACCGACATTTACATTGGCTTTGCCGCCTAGTAGCTTTTGTCCCTCACGCAAAACCGCTTTACATAGGTCAATAATAGCCTGAACATCTTCTATGGTTTCTTCAGGATGCCCGATCATGAAATACAGTTTGATTGTTCGCCAGCCACGCGAATATACCGCTCGTGCGGCTTCCAATACCTGCTCATCCGGCACAGACTTGTTGATGATGTCCCGCATTCGTTCGGTAGCTGCTTCCGGCGCGAATGTGAATCCACCGCGCCGGGTATCGCCCAACCTGTCCAGCAGATCAGCGCTGGTGCTTTCAATCCGCAGGCTTGGCAGGCTCAGGCTAAGACCGGAGTCCTGATACTTGTCATGCACCGCCTGCGTCAATTCATGCACATATACATAATCTGAGGATGACAGGCTCAACAGGCTGATTTCCTCAAACCCCGTGTTGGTGATGATCTCCTCAATCGCTTCCATCACTTCCGATACAGGTCGCTCCCGAACCGGGCGCGTAATCATGCCCGCGTGACAGAATCGGCACCCCCGCGTACAGCCTCGCATGATCTCAATTGGTGCGCGGTTGTGTACCGTGTCGATATTTGGCACGAGGAATTTGGTGAACGGTTTAGGCAGAACCGGGACAATCCGCTTGAGCACGCGCTTAGGTACATCCGGCATATTCGGCAGGGTCGATGCTATTGTGCCATCCTCGTTGTAGACCACATCATAAAATCGCGGTATGTACATTCCCTGTATATGGGCGATTGCGCGCAGTTGTTCCAGTCGTGTTGAGCCGCGCATAGCCTGCAAGGTTCGGCTACCTCGACGATGATTTCCTCACCCTCCCCAATCACGAAGGCATCAATAAAATCTGCCATCGGTTCGGGGTTGTAACAAGCATGGCCGCCTGCGATGACCAGCGGATAGCTTTCGTCGCGGTCTTCGCTGCGAATTGGCATCCCGGCCAAATCCAGCATATTCAGGACGTTGGAATAAAGCTGCTCGTAAGGTAAACTGATTCCCATCAGGTCGAAATCACGGACGGGACGTTTGTTTTCCAATGAATACAACGGCATGTCCTCCGTCCGCATCTGTTCTTCCATGTCCATCCAGGGACTAAACACCCGCTCGGCCAGCATATCGGGTTGATTGTTGACTTGCTCGTACAGGATCATGATGCCCAGGTTGGACATGCCCAGATCGTAGATGTCAGGGAAGGCCAGTGCAACTTTGAAATCGGTGTTATCCCAATCCTTGACGATACTGTTGTATTCGCCGCCAACATACCGCCCTGGCTTGGCGACCTTCAGGAGTATCTGGTGAAGTTTGTGTTCAATCTGGTTGGGGTGCATAGCGGCACTCCTGACATAATTATGCTGATACGGATTTGCATTATAACGATGATGTGTAACTACGGGTAGGTTTGATGAGGTTGCGACTGTTTGGATGCGGAATCTTGATCGGTGTTTTCTGCCTTGCACCTGTTTGGGCTGAAGATAGTTCACCGCCAATTACCGCTGCTAACATCCATCAACTTCAGTCAGTGTCTCAACTTGACTTTGCTGACCTACCAGAATCCGCCGGAATTGTAGATAACGGCTGGTTTGCGATCAATCCAGATGCAAATTACTTGGCGACCATTAATCGAAATAATGACATCGTGCTTTGGGATGTGCAATCAGGTTTTGTAAAAACGTCATCCTCAGCTTGCGAAGACTATGATGGCCGCGCGGGTGGCTTTATTGATGGCAGCTTTCAGATGGGAAATCCCATATTTGTCGCCGCTTATATCACGGGTCAGACCAGTTACATTGGCTATCACCCTGTTGACGACATGCAACAACCTGAACCGATTTGCGATATTCCCGGCACCCCGCTTCATGTGTGGAATTCCCCGGATGCTTCTACCTGGGTAGAACTACTGCCTTCCGATCCGATGCGTAAACCCTTCGTGGAGGAATGGACTGCTGATTCTGGAGCGTTGGATTACGACACCCATGTCGATTTACTTTCCGGCCCTGAGAATGACCCGAGACTCTTTCATTCGAGTGGGACGTATAGAGCCACCCTTCGCCATCACCATTACGCGGGATGGACTCTTAAAGCGTTGGGATTTGGAATCGGGAGAAGTCACCGCTACAGCCCAGCTAGCCCAATCACCGGGCGCAGGGCAGTTGAACCGCGATGGACGCTACTTTGTCTGGGTCGATCAACAGTTCGAAGCCCTGCACCTACTCGATTTTGAGACCGGCACAGATCGGATCATAGCACCATTAGCTGGAACGTATATCCCTTTCCTCTTGCTGAATCCTGTTGGTGATGTCATTATTGGGGTGAATGTGGGACTTCAACCCGATGTTGTTGCCTGGGTGGTTAATACAGGCCAGAAAATTGTTCTGGGAGATTATCGTGTCTGTAACCGCCAGCCGGATATGGTTCGTCTCAGCCAAGACGGTTCGACATTGGTAGTTGGTTGCGATACGGGATTGGACATCTGGCGCGCAGGCGAAAATTAAGTATCTGTGTGCTAATAATAGAGTATGATTATTTAGTGTGACATGATTAGAACCACATCGAGCCCAACTTTTTACTTCATCTCTTGCTTACCCGTAAACATCGGTGAGGCTGGGGATATAGAATGTGCGTAGGCTCAACGAAATGAGTGGAGATAGATTTAGATAGTGTAAGCCATTTTTAAGTGTTGTTCTTTAATGAGGAGATCAAAACTCCATGAACTGGTTTGACCGTTTGGCGGGCAACCGCTACATAGATGTGGTTCTCGTAGCGAACAATCAAGGGCAACTTCTGCGGTCTTCTCGTCCAATAAGTAGCGATGATGATCTTTTACCATCCATGTTGCAGGCATTTGAGGTGCTTGCCCAAACATTATCTGCGGAGTTCTCTGTTGGTGTTACAAAAATGGTACAAATATCTACGGAATTAGGGCACATTCTCCTGTTTCCGATGCTCACATCCTCGTATTATATTGTTGTCATGGTAGAACGGACTGCGCCTCTGATGCTGATAATGGTAGAATTGGAGCGTACATTGAGCAAACTCAGGCAGGAAGATTTTGATCCCTATGAAGAAACTGCCTTTCTGTTGGATAGTTCAAGTGACCTGGACGCCGATGAATTAATTGAAGCTGTCCAGGAGTGGCTGCGTCAGAGGCCACTCACTTAATTAGCGACGGGCATCGCTGGTGAATTCACGAAATTAACGTTATCATCACGCTTTGGTTTAACTATCTCAATTATAATTAAATTAACCTTTTACCACACACGCAAGGAAACTAAATTGTCGCAGCAACAAGATCAGAAGCCAAATCCGCCCCCTCAAGAGCATAACGAGACCACATGCCCCTATTGCCAGCGAAATTTCCGCACACTGGACGATTTGACGCTGCATATTGTGACCCGTCATACTCAGAGTGGCATAGCTCACGGGACTGCCCAAGCAGGGAAATAGAACGCAACAATAGAATCATTTTTAATCAACCAAATCTTTTTTGATCTGCAAATATCGTTTGTCGCGCTCCTTCGGATTGACTTCAGCCGGGTTCAGCGTGCCGACTTGCTCAAGACAGAATGATGCAGCGACTGCCCCGGCTGCTGCGGATTCCATCAGACTTTTACCTTGTAGGATTCCCCATAATAAAGCGCCACAGTAAGTATTGCCCGCTCCGGTTTGGTCAATTAAATGAACCGTCTTCACGGTTGGAATGTGATATCGCTTTCCAGTTTTTCGACAGCCAACTAGTGAACCTTGTTCGCCCATCCGTATGGCAGCGATTTGTGCCCCATCCTCTAGCAGCCTGGTGAGTATGTCCTCTGCGTTCAGCTCACCATATATACCTCTGGCTTCTGCTAAATTCGGCGAAACAATATTTGGCATACAGTCCCGTAACGCTGAAACGAAAAGCTCCCGGTTGCCGGGAATCATGATCTGCTGTAAGGGTTCCCAAAGGACTATACCGTTCAGTCGGCTGCACCATGCCCGTAAGCCATCGAAGTTTTGAAGCAGGTAAAATGCTTCACTGTTGATATATTGATCTGGAAAATGTTCCGGCTTTGCCCCGGTAATGAATGGAGCGACCTCCGTTACCCGGTAAAGTTCCCGCCGCAGGCCGTTTTCCTCAAATAGCTGCCATGCTCGAATTTGTGGTATATCAAGTTTAATGAGTCCACTGATGTCAAAGTAGTATTGCAATCTATCGAATGCCGCTTCTGGCAGGTTGCGCCCGATAACCGCACATATACCGGGTCGTTCGCCCCATACCGCTGCACCCATCAACGCATGGACGACCCCCCCGCCCAGTTGACCCATATAGGTGCGACCATCTGAACGGACTATATCGTCAATGAAAACCGCTCCAATACCAACCATTTTGGGCGTGATGGGTGGAGGATTGGGGATGTTCATTAGTCGAAAGTTTGCAATGCCTGTGCAATTTGCCCGCCGACGCGCGCATTATTGACTAACAGCGCAACATTTGCCCGCCGCGATTCGCCCTCCGTGATTTCAGCCACCCGTCCCAGGACAAAAGGTGTGAGGGCTTTACCATGAACGTTCTGGTTTTCCGCCTCACGGGTTGCTTGGTCGATTGCTATTTCGGCCATTTCCGCTGAAAGTTCTTCGCCTTCTGGCACGGGCACGGTAATCAAGATACCATGTGTCATCTCCAAGCGGTGGGCCGCCGCGATAATTTGTGCGACTTTTTCAGGGGACTCTACACAGACATCCAATGGTAATCCACTGCTTCGACTGTAAAAAGCAGGTAATGTGTTAGTGTTCAGACCAATCACCGGAACGCCTTGTGTCTCCAGGACTTCCAGTGTTAGCGGCAAATCCAGGATTGATTTTGCCCCGGAACACACTACTGCTACGGGTGTACGCCCTAACTCGATCAAATCGGCAGAGACATCAAATGGGTGGCCTCGGTGGACGCCGCCTATTCCCCCTGTAGAGAAAACCCTGATACCTGCCTTATGAGCGACGATCATTGTTCCCGCGACGGTGGTTGCTGCATCTTCTCTCAATCCGACTGCAATGGCAAAATCCCGGCGGCTGCATTTTCGGACGCTGCCAGATGGAAGAGCAGCTAGACGCTCAACCTCATCATGGGAGATTCCCACAGTAATTTTCCCCCTCAATATGGCGATTGTCGCCGGGATCGAGCCTGTTTCCCGGATGGCAGCTTCCATTGCTAGGGCGGTTTCTACATTGGTCGGATATGGCAGCCCATGTGTGATAAGAGTTGATTCCAGCGCGACAATTGGGTATTTCTGAAGCAGCGCCTCAGCAATTTCATCAGATATTTGAAGTTCGGGATGCATAAACATTCACCTGTAGCGAGAGTAACACTTGGAGATGTGATCTTTTTAATTCTATGATACGGCCTATTTTACCATGTGGGTACAAAACGCAACTGACCCGCAGATTAGGCGGGTCAGTCCAGAGAATGTATATGGAAAATAGGGGTGGAATGTTTACTCCATCCCTATCCTGTTATGGTAGGACTCGTACCCCGTCTACGCTCAGGATGCGACCGTGGTCGCGGTTCTCAATGACCAGTTGATGATCGCCTGTGCCGAAGCCATAGAATGCGATAGGAGCGAAGTGCGTCGAACGACCTGAGTATTGCGAGAAGGTATTGCATTCCTGGCCCAGGCTGGTCTTCAGGCATACCCGGATTCTGCGGCTGTAGGTGATTGCAGTCTGGTAAAGGATGATTCCATTACCATTTACGTTCAGTTGAACCAGTGCGCCCGCATTGGTGGCTGTATGCTCGGTCTTATTCCATGGTCCATATAGTGGCCCATAGGTAGTCGTCGAACTCTTCCAGGCCGATGCTGGCTCATACAGGATACCCGCTTGGGTGTCGTCATAGATTTGACCACTTGTGCCGGACGGCAGAGCGGGATTACCTGATTCAACATCACTAAAGACTGCAATGGCATCAATCTTCAATCGATCTAATGTAGTCAGGGATGTATCGTTAAGTCGTACTTCTACCAGATAGCTATTATCTGCTCCTGGGCCAGGGTCAGCATCTAGCCCAGTATAGGCGAAACCAAACTGGTATCCAATCGAGGGCCTTAGATCGTTGTCGTTCAGGTTGGCCCATTCTGCGAGGGGCACCGGGTATGTGTCGGATGTTACCGTATCGCAGGTTTCGTCGGCGTTGGAGGGTGTATTTTTCACCCCATCAAGCGTGCCATCAAAACCATCCATCGCTACGTAGCAGATGGTGAAGTCTGCACCACGCGAGTCTGCTGTTGTGATGATCGAGAAACCTGTGCCCTCGAATTTGAACCGCAGTGTTGGATCATCATCTGTTGCATTCGTGCTCTGTGCGAGCGCCTGTGTACCACCATAGGCGCGGGACAGTTTAGTGCCGCTGCTTGGGGCAAGAGTCCACAATCCGGTTGCACCAGCATTATTGACCCCAATTAGGACCGCTGGATCAGTTACAGGATCGCCTGCCGAGAACAACACATCGTCGTAAATACCTGGCGGCAATACGTTGCCCTGGATGACCTGGAAGCCGTCTATACGGAATTGACCAGGTATCAGGCTTCGGAAGGTCAATGTGACTGTTCCTGCATTACCCAAAACCGCGAGATTACTGCTATTTAGGGTGAACTGGTTGTCCACTTTCAATGTTGTGATGACTGTGCAGTTTGTCCCTGGCTGTATATCATTCGATCCGTTCAGGCCGGTAGGGGCCGGGGCATCCACATTATTGGCACACACTAGTAGCTGAGTTGTATTGTAGTAGTAGGCTGCTCCTGTATAGACAATAACGCTTGCACCGCCACTCGGAACCTGTACGCGCATGACTGCCACTGGCCCACCATCAAGCCGTGAGAGGCGTTTATACTGGTCAATAACCCCCACATAGCTTTGATCGCTAAAGTTTCTTGCAGCTGTGCCAGTGAAGGTTCCCCAACGATCAGCCGGTAGGAGTTGAAGATACGGGGATGAACCGTTGGTTGCATCTTCATTGTATAGGCCGCCTTCTGTGATCGCTGGGGGTGCAGCGTCGCCAAAGATCGTCACATAGTCGATACGCAGTCGTGAAGCAGCATAGACAGCCGGACGTAGACCATCAACTGGGTAGATGATGCTATACCCATCTTCCACATGGCGGACACGGACTTCATAGGTGGCGGATGGCAGACCGGCAACGCTTCGTGTGACCTTGTAGTTTGTGGTTTTCAACTCGTTCTGGTACACAAAGCATTTTGGCGAAGTAAACGACGGATCAGTGCCAGTATTGGTATAGCATACTTGCGCCTCGCCCCCATAGCGATCAATTTGCATATTGATGTCGAAGCCTGTGCCGGTGAAAGTGAACTTCAACCGATCACCTGTGCCGGGTGTGCCATTATCAGATACAGTCGTTTGTTGCGCGCTTTTATCCGAATAAATGCTGCTGTAAATGGTTGTCCAACCACCAGCATTCGATCCATCCGAGTTGGTGAACAGAAGCCCTGGATGTGAATTATCATATACACCGGGCAGGAGCGGCGCAGATGTATCCATCAGCTCCACTGCATCCAGATAAAACGCGGTTGCATCCAGAGTGATGATGCTCACGATTTGTTCACCAGTGTATCCGACGTTGTTCAGATATACCGCTGTCGGTTGAGCGTAGCCGGAGCCTGAGTTGTTGGTGACCGTTGTGCATGGGTACCGCGTGAAAGGTGATGTTGTCCGCTGTGCACAGACTTGTACGGGGGTATAGCCAGCACGTATGTTACGGTACAGGATGATGGCATTTGCACCACTGGTGCGGAAGGTTACGCCAGCACCCGCTTCGCTGGTGATGACATCGTAATTCATGCCCGAAGAATACCGCGCATAGTTACCGGAGTATGAACGCCAACCTGTGCCATAGTACAGGAAAGAATGATCAGTTGTGCTGTTGGTATAGCTGGTTTCATACCGTGTTGTCGGGTCATTCAGTACTGGAGTTGGCAATGCATCAGCATACACTTTGACAGCGTCAATCTGCATGGTCAAGGGAGTATAAGAGGAGTAATGTGGTGCTGGTTGACCGTCGTCCGCCAGCATCTGGACGACAACACTATAGTTGCTTTGCTGTAAGCCCAGAATGGTACGATACGCTTGTTTGCGAGTGTATGAACTCTGGTTATCGTAAACCTGGCATATACCAGTAGAGAGAATTGTACCGATTAAGGCGTTATTCGGTGTGGCCGGACTGCCGCCGTCGTTTCGCCAGCAGATTTTCACTGCGTCGGCCTTCCTGTCGAAGACGAAACCTACACCGAAACCTGTACCTGTGAACTGGAAGAACATGCCCTCGTTCAGGTTTTCGTGGTCATTGACTGGTGGCTTGACGATTGTTGGGTCAGCATCTTCGTTTAGAACCCTTACCGTCCCCCCGAACGTTCCAGACAACGCGAGATTGGTGAAGTTCCCGAAGTCACCGGAAGGTTGTAAGGTGTATGCCCCACTATTTTCCGTGAACCAGCGTAATGTTGGATGTGTCTCATCGTAGGTGCCGGGGGTGAGTGGGGCACCCGGTACGATTGGGCGAATGAAATCGATAGGCGATTGTTTGCTGTCTGCGTTGCGTAAGATTACCCAGCGATCATCATTGTTTCCGTCAATATGAAGGGTTTGAGACTTCTGATAGCCATATGGAGCCGTTTTATTGAGGATCGGGTTTGGATCAGGATAAGTTGGATCCTCAAATACATTGCCTGCACAGGCATTCGCATCGGTAGATAGTGTGTTCAGTGGTGCAGAGCAAATCTCGACATCGCCAAAAGTGGGATAGGTCTGTCGTACGAATTCAAGTGTTTTTCCAGTGGCTGGAACATTATCGAATTCAAGGTAGGCGATTGAGCCCTGGATGGAACTGATGCTCTGGCTACCGTCCGACGCCAATGTGGTTGTCTTTTCGGCGAATGTAAAGAATGGGAAGTAAACGATCCGAGGATCAGTATTTTCCACATTCCCGGTGATGGTTCCGTTGATCTGGTTGCTGCTGTCCAGCGGGCCCAGAATGTCCACACGATCAATGAACATTTGCTTGCTGGCATCATTGTTCGTCAGCGTGACCGTATATGTATTCGCTGGATTAAAGCCCACATACGTGTGGGCGACTGGGCGACGTGCTGACGTCAGATTATCGGGCTTGAGGTCGGCGACGGCTGCGTCAATTGTGTCGCAACTAGAGATTGGTAGCTGATCCACGCACAATGAATAATCATTGCTGGTGAGTGTACTTTCTCCCATGATGATGCTGAACCCAATACCCTGGAATGTAAAGGTCATTGTCTGCCCGCTTTGCGTGCCTGTTTGGGTAGTCCTGGCTGACTTATCCAGTGCGCCATAGTATTCCACTACCGGGTTCGCATTCCATGTCCCAGGGCCGCCCCCAAAAGTCAAGCCGGGGTTGCGCTCTTCATAAATTCCTTCGGTCAGCTTAGTGGAGTCCTGTACGCCGATGGCATCAATGTAGAGATACCTTCCGTGAGCCATATTGGAAATGCTTACATAGTAGTGGCCTAGGGATGGGAACAGGGTTGAACTGGCAAACGTTGTATTGTTTTTGCCGACAAGTGAAGTCGTCTCGCAGTTACGTGTATAGGTGCCAACCAGTAACGCACAAACTCGCACGTCAGTTGTGTTGGAACTAGTGTGATACAGCGTGAATGCATTGGCATTGTCCATTTCGAAGGTTACAGTGCCACCATACCGGTTCGTGTAATGATTTGTCTGTCCCAGGAATGTACGAGCGTAGACACCTGACTTCATGTTCCATGTACCGTTGTCCGGGCCATAAGTCAATATTGCCGAGCCATCCCCGAGAACAGTTGAGTCGTCATAGAACCCAGGCTGTAGCTTTTTGGCCGGATCGTAGAAACTTCCATCACTGGGGAAGCCATACACCTGTATCCCATCGACCACAAGCTTGTGATACGTTCCTGTTCCTGCTTCAGTGATCGTGACGGTGTAGTTCCCATGGGGCAGGCCTGTAAAGCTGTGAGATGATCCATATCGGGTGGCGGCTTGATAATTGCTAATGGCATCCACACCCGTGAACAGGAAGTCGTCGTTGCCTGTATTGCAATCACCCTGGCAGATTTTCACGTCCACTTGATTCGCGCTAAGGCGGTCAAATAAGGTGATGAAGGAGAATCCGGTACCTTCAAAGTCAAATGTCACATTTGCACCAGGGGTACTGGTTTCCATGCCACCCTTGTCGGTGAGCAAACTGTAGGTTGTATCTTTCCATTGAGAGATGATGGGCTTCATTGCATCAGTAGTTGTGCTGTAGACCAACGCAGTGGCATTCTCATCATAAATTCCGGGTTCGAGGGGTGTGTTCCTGACCTCAATTGCATCAAGATTGAAGATGCCTGCATCCACTGTAGTGATCGTGACGGTATGTTCGGTCTGATCAAAAAGGGGCACAGTGATTGGTTGTTGATACCCTCCATACGGCCCATTGTTGTATATGATAGTGCAGCGTCGTGCAACCGGGGACTTCCGGTTCACACATACCTCCATTGGGCTGATGTTTGAGCGTGTATCTCGGTAAATCACAACATTTGAGCCGTTCAATGTGCGGAAGCTTATACCTGCGCCAATCACGTTGATGATTCTGTCATAGTTGCTGCCAGAATATAATCTACCATAGGCACCTGTGTAACTGCGCCAACCTGCCCCCATGTAGTCGAAGAGACCATCAGTTTCCTGGTTATTATAACTGGTCTCATACCGTGCCGATGTATCGCTGAGGATATTGGTAGGAATGTCATTGTAAACTCGTACCCCGTCGATTTTCATTCTAAGCGGCAGGTAATAGTATGGATGGGCTGTCGGCTCACCCTGGTCATCGAGCATCTGGACAACAACGCTGTAGTTGCTCTGCACCAAACCGGCGATGGTTCGTTCAGCTTTATAGCGTGTATATACACTTTGGTTATCGTACGTCTGGCAGGTGCCGGTATTCAGAATAGTGCCGATTAAAGCATCACTCGGCGTGGCAGGCGTTCCACCGTCGTTCTGCCAGCAGAAACGGACTGCATCAGCTTTGTTATCCAGGATAAAGTTGACACCGAAGCCAGTCCCAAAGAATTGGAAGAACATACCCTCGCGTAGGTTTTGCTTGTCATCTCCGGCAAGAGTGGAATCTAAGTCCGAGTTCAATTCTTTGTACATTCCACCCGACACATACCTGTTCTTTACATCCGTGAAGTTGCCGCTATTTCCGATGGGTTTCAGTGTAAAGGTTTGGGATGGTAGTGGTTCTTCCGTGTACCATCGCAGATTCGGTGTGTTCTCCTCGTAGTAGCCTACTGTAAGTGGTGCATCAGCATCGATGACCTGGACTTTATCCAGGTTAAAGGCTTCGTTCGTTAGGCTGGAAATTTCAATGATGTGCGGCGTTCCTGTGCCCCAGGGGGTTCGGAACATTTCTTGTGAAATCAGCAGCGGGTTCACCGAGCCAGTAATTGGCGTGGGATCATCTGCAACCAGGCCATTCGCCAGCACTTGTTGGTAAGTGCCTGTGCGGGTATTCATGATGATACAGTTACCAGATGAGCTTCCCATAACCGCCAAATAGGCGCGATCCACGCATATTAATGCTTGGGTGGTATTTACTGTCCCATATTAAGTCCAATTGATCGTATCTGCCCCTGCGGGAACCGTGAAGCTGATGAATGGCCCAACCTTTGGTACAGATGTGACAATACTCGTGAGACTCTTGTTCGAGGCACGGGAATAGTTGCTGTTGAATAACCATGTATCTGGCAACCCACCGCCAAACGTGATTGGCCCGATAACATCGTCTTCAGTGATTCCGAGTGGTAATGTGCTGGTTGGCTGATTGTTTAAATCGTAGATAACGATTAAGTCAATATAGAATTTCAGTGGTGTGGTCTTGTAGTACATTGGCACATTGGTGACATCAAGTGTGACCTCATACGTTTTGCTTTCATCAAAACCGTAGAAGGAGCGGAATACATTCCACTTTACGGCTGTGGTAGCGCCAACACCGTTATCGAATTTCTGGCACACTTTGTTGGCTGGGGCGGTGACATCAGCCACACATATTTTGTATTGGACGCCATAGGGATCACCGGGTTTTGGGAGATAATATTGGCGTTGGAGTGCTGTACCAATAGCGAATCCACGTCCCTGGAAGGTGAAGCGGATGTCATCGCTGGCGCTGCTAGTATAAGCCGCACGTTGTCCGGATGGGCCATATTGTGTCACCGGCGTGTATCCGTAGAGTACCGGTAACAGTTGCGCTTCGGTCACCTCATGAAAACCGGGGAGCAGGGGAGTGCTGTTCTGTAAAATACCTATCGCGTCGATGCTGACGTTCCGGGATGCCTGCTTATTGATGACGATGACCTTATTTGCCTCGCCGTCCAGGAAGCCGTTGCACGACACAACGTAGGATGATTTGTAGGCATTGTAATTAGACAGTTGCGAGGTTTGTGTCTTTATAGCCGCCGCTGTTGTACGACACGAAACTGTCCCTGTCGTCGCTTGTAGGATGCCGGGTGAACCGGTTACGGGTTGCCAATTGAGTGTTCTTGGTTCGCCCGCATATTCAATCTGAACTTCATACGCGCCGCCTACATTACTGCCCTGCATATACAGCGCGAAGCCCACACCGTCGAATAAGAATTCAGCAGTGTCGTTCAACGTCGTCGTCGAGTGCAATGTGTTGTTGATGCTCACATCGTTGAATATCGGTGACCAGGTGCCGAGGTCGGTGATCCCCGCTCCCGATAGTACCCATGTGAAACTGGTATCGTCGTGAAGGCCGCTTTCTGGCAAATCACCGACGATCAACAGGCGGACACGGCTCTTGGTAGCAGATTGATGTCCATTTGCGTCGCGGGCAATGTATTGAAAATCCATGAATCCGGTTTGTCCGGCGAACGGCGTTAGTTTGAGTAAGCCATCTGCACCAATCGAATTAAACTTCGAGGCGATGTAGTTTTCACTTTCTGTTCGGTTATTGCCAAACAGGTTGGGATTGTCCCCGGCTGAATATTGGTCGTTCGGGAATGTAATGCTCCCATTAACGTAGGTGTACGGATAATCGGCTTGCAATGCACCGGGTTGACCGTCATTGACGGGCAGCAGGGTTGCATCACCGGGCGCGGACAACCGGAAGTTGCCGAAACGCGCCGTTGGTCGCAGTCGGAACTGGATTTCTGTAGGTGGATTATTTACCACGCCGACGATGGTGTAGGGTGTTGAGTCCGTCCCCATAGGATCAGTGAGTGCTGTGTCAGCAACTGGATTGATCGTCAGGGATACAGTTGCCGGGTCGCTCACATTGCCTGCGTTGTCTCGGACGACGTATGTGAAACTGGCAGCCGCTTCTGATCCGAGCCCCTGATTATAGAAGTTATGTGGGGCACAGTAATAGGCTGTGTTGGTGGCCGAGTTCGAACCGTACAGGTAATCCGGCGCAGTAGTTGTTGATGTCCGTGCTGTAGTTCGCGGGATTACTGGCAAGCTCAAACGTATAGGGTGCGAAACCGCCCGTTGCTGACAGGGGAATACTCACAACAGGTAGAGATGATGGTTGAATGCCGCCCGTGTTCGGGTCAATATCAACCGATGGGTCGATAAAATCCTCATTGATTGTTGTACTAAACGCAACTGCCTGGACAGCCTTGTACTCATATGCGCCGATGTCCAGTCCATCCACGCCGCTTAGACGGGGATTGCCGACTGCGTCCAGGCTGCCACCGCCGATTAGTGCTGAATTGAATGCATTTACCAACGCCGGGTCTGCGTAGCCAACCGCAAAACTAATCCCCTTGATTTGATACGGGTCATCGCCACCGATTTCTGGGCCGATAAATTCGGATGCTGCTGCGATTTCGGGGTCGGGGCTGAATGGATCATATGGGTTGTGTCCGGTCAGTTCCGCCTCGCTTCCGATATTGTTGTTGAAACCTGAAAGCGGTGTTTGGCACACACCGGAACTCGAACCGCTGTTGAAAACCCAGTTGTTTTGCGCGCCGTTGTCGCTGCCCCCGCTGTTAGAGTTGCAGAAGAATTGGCCGCCCTGGTCTTTGACCAGAGACGCAGCACTGTTGTCGTAGAAAACGTTGTTGTGAATGTCAAACTGGCCGTTACCACCAACACCGGTTCCGCTTGGATTCCCGAATGCGACACCATTTCCTTCACCGCGTACGATGATGGCTGAGTAGTCTCCACCCGCGATACCTTCACTTCCGGCCACTGTGTTGTTGACGAAGCGGAAATGTCGACCAACGACAAGATGAATCACTGGCCCGGTATTTTGATTTCGTGTGAAAGCATTGCCGAACATGATGGTCGGTGGACCACTAAAGTCGCTCGTGTTGTTCGCATTTGAACCATCATTGATTCGGATCACTGAACGAGTCTGATTTTCGACGAAACGATTATTATAAAGATACGTTCTCGACTTCTCTAGCAAGACGGTGGCTGGGAACAATGCAATGCTCGGCGACGAGAACAGATTGCCTTTGAACAGATTCTGCTGCACGATGATGGCAGAACTGACGGCTCCAGAATTTACGATATAGAGCGCCGCGCCGTTGTCCGCATCATTGTTCATGAAGGTGTTCTTCTGTACCGTTACACCCTCACTGTTGGCAATACGCACGGGTGCTGTCGCCAGGGTGATGTTATTCGTACAGGGTGTCTGCCCCTCTGGCGGCCCACCGGACTTGAACCCGATGAAGCTGTTACCCGTAATGACATTGCCGCCGTTGGAATTGTTGACAATGATCGCAACCGGGCGCGAAAACGGAACATTTTGCGCCGGGTTTGTGGTACACAGGTCGGATGGATCGGATGGTTTGAACACAAATCCGTTGACCGACATGGAATTCTCGTTGATGACGATGCCGCCCTGTCCGCCGCTTAGCGAATTGTTTGTCCAGAAAGTACTGTCAGCGGCTGTTGGGAACGCGCTCTTATAGGAACGCAGCTTTATGCCGCCAGGATTGTTACTGTCCACGAAAATGCCGGTGACATATTCACCCGGAAGCAAGAACACACAGCTATTGTCTGGAGAATGGGCAAGCGCGTCCGCCACATGAATATAGGGGGTAGCGAAAGACCCCAGGCTCGACAATGTATTATTGGCCGCAACGCTGCCAGGTTGCACATAGCGGATTCCGCCTGGACAGGTTCCGTCCCCAACAAACGGATCAATAGGGGAGGCTGGGTTAATGGGTGCGTCGGGCGCTGGGTCGCCTAGAACCGCCAGCCCTGCGCCATATTTCATATCGAAGCCGTTTGCAACCGTACCCTTCAAAGCGTCATTACGCGGTAGATCAATGCTGTGCGATTGCAAATAGTTAATGACCGTATCTGCGTTCCAACCACTGTCTGGTTTCACATTGGCGTTGCTGTTTTGCTGAATAAGGGCTGCCATTGCCGCAACATAGGCTGCCGATGCCGACGTGCCACTGAAGCCAGTTGCATCACCATCTTCGCACCAGGGCAGGCTGGGGTCGGGGATGATGTTGCCGGATACCGACACATCCGATGGGCCAACCAGATCAGGTTTGAAACCCACCCGCGTGCTCGGTGTGGATGCTGGGCCAGTGCCGCCTGCTGCGAAAACTGGGCCAACAGAACTGTCACGCAGGATTGGGAAGTTCAAATCAGGTCGTGCGCATACCGCGCCGACGGTCAAAACATTGGGTGAATCGGCGGGGCGGCCAATGTTCCCGGTGCTGGTTTGCAGGGTTGCGCCCGAAAATCCAGTCGTTCCGTCCATCCAGCCTTCGCCGGAAATCTGCACCTGGAAGTAGATAGAGCCTGTATACCCGAATGATGCCCCTGTTGGCGAAGGAGTAGCCGAATAAGTACCACCAATCTTGAGAGTTAGGTCACAGAATCCAGTTGGGCAGTCGGTGGTTGTAACGGTTCCAAATTCACCGGGATCAAGCGTTCCCCCACGTACGGTAGGTGCATCATATATGGTTCGTGAGCCGAGCACGATGTCGAAGTTTGCTCGATTACCAGCGTGAACGGTTTTGTCCCAATCATTCCAGGCGACACGGATGATGTCCCCCGCCTTTACATGGACTGGAATATTGATCGTGCCGCCACCACCATTGTTATAGGTCATGCTGAAGTAACGGCCAAGTTTGTCCGAACCCGTATCATCCGGGTCTTCATACCACCAGTTGTTATTTCCGGCACTCACTATGATGAGTTTGCCGTTATTTCGTTGTGTCTGTAGGGTTGTGTACAGGGTGGAGACGGCGCTGCTGGCATTTGTACCCGTGCCATCACCAGAACTGACATTGACACCCAGATCCATCGTAATCAGCATCACCTGGCTGGTGCTGGCATGGCTGTTGATGGCCGAAGTGATTTGCGAGGCCGTGCTGGCCGCAACGATGGTGACAATGCTCTTTGGAGCGATATCGCAGAGTACCTGAACGACTTGGACACCATGATCGCCTGTCCCGACATTGCCAGCGTTGGAGACGCAGCTCCGCTCACTACTTGCCAAGCTGGTTATACCCACAAAGCCCGTGTCGATGACCAGGATATGTTGACCGGTTCCGGTCAGTGCTGTCGGGCTTACTTGGTGCCAGTCATTGGCGGAAATGACATCGAAACCTTCGCCAACCACTGGGCCAGCCGGGGCAGCAGCCGCGTCGGCTGCCGGTGCTCCTCCGGGGCTGGTGGATGTGCCCTCACTCGCCAGCGTAATCGCTGCGATCTGGGGTGTATTCGCTAGTGCCAGGAATCCGCCCAGGGGGACGCGTGCCTCAACACTGTCGTCATAAATGTAGTCCGATGTGCCGCCGACGGTTGTGACGATGTCTGCTAACGTCGCTCCGGTTTCACCCTCGGCTGCCCAGATAGTCACGTAAACGTGGCCTTCTTCGTCCAGTGGCAGGAAGTTGGTTTGTGCTTGCGCCAATGCGCCTTCATTGTCACCATTCAGGAACAGGTCAATCACTTCCAACAAACCAGCCGGGAGTTTGGCTCGTGCTTCTTCGCTCAGGCCAAATGGCTCTGGTGTGGGTACAACTTCTGCGGCCACGCTGAAGTCTGTCACAGTGATGTCGTCCAGCATAACGCTTGATGCGCTGTTGGCGACAAACGCAATCTGGCCGCTCATGAGCGGGTCGGCTTCTGTGATGTCAATTTCGATAACATCGTCAATGGTAACGACCATATGGCCGCCGCTGGCATCCAATGTCAGGGCGTGCCAGGTATTCAGGGCATGTTCTGATGGCGTACTTGCCAGGGCTACCAGCCCTTCACCATCATTGCGATATAGGACAGTTTGTTCAGTTTCAACCGACAGCACATAGCTCTTCCCATCCAGCGTGCGGAAGGGGATGCTCAGGCCGCTTGGGCTTCCATCGGCTGCATCACTCACGATATTCAGGTGAGCTTCCAGTCGGAAGTCAGCCAGGTAAATGTTTTCGGATGGGAGTAGGTTGGCATTGGCTGACAGGAGAAGCGCATGATTGGTGTCGCCATCGGCAACAATGCTTCCGCCGTCGCTGACTGTCCAACCATTGAGTTCGTTTTCGAAGTCGGCAGTTAGTAAGACCTGCCCGCTTGGTTCAGTAGTCACTTCTGGCTCAGAAGTGGTTTCTGGCGTTGCCTCCTCAGTTGCGACCTCGGTGACTTCTGGTGCAGTCGTTGGCTCGACAGTTTCCGTCATCTCTGGTGTGGAAACAACCTCGGTAACGATCACATCGTCGATAGCGACACTGCCCGTATTGGCTTCATCGGTACTGAAAATAATTGCGCCGCCGGGTAGCGGATTCGGGTCAATCGTGCTTGCAACGGTCACATCATCGACTGTGACGGTGAGCGAACCGCCTGCCGCCATGATGCTAACCGGATACCATACTAACGGAATCTGTCCATCATCCCCGGCTGCCGGTACGTCCACAGGGGCTTGCCCCAGGACATCTGCGCCGCGATACAGGGTGACTGTGTTGTCAACAAGGTCGAGTGTCAGGCTGTAGTTTTCCGTCCCCGCGCGGAAGACGATGCTGGCTTTATTTCCCCAGGCAATGCGAATACGTGCGTTAAGCGCAAAATCCGCTAGCGGAGCGGTGTTAATCGTTGCGGTTTCGTTCGGAGCATCAGTGCTCAAAAACAGATTATCAGGTTCGCTGATGATCTGCCAGCCTGATGTGAGCAACCATCCATCGGTGTTGCCGTCCTCAAAATCATCCTGGAACAGGATTGTGGGAGCAGCTTCGGTAGGTGCTAATGTTGGAGTAACCGCGTCTGTTGGCTCTGCTGTGACTTCGACAGTCGCTTCTTCAGTGCTGATGGGTTCTGTTGTGACTTCTTCCGTTGCCTCATCTGTTGGGAGGGCAGTGGGTTCTTCTGTGGAAGCAACCGTAGCCGTTGGCGGTACAGTGGCTTCCTCCGTTGACGCAACTGTAGCCGTTGGCGGCGTTGTTGGAGCAGGCGTCTCGGTAGCAGGAGTGGTTGCGGTGGGTGTTGGCGTGTCGGTACTCGCCGTAGGTTCATCGGTGACATCCTGGGCAAACGCCAGCGCCGGGTTAGCCAGATAGGCTATCGGCAGAAGGAGATTCACGATCATAGCAAAGATTGCGATGGCGCTGAAAGTGGACATCATCAATCGTCGGGTGTTGGGTTTCATTCTGGCCTCCGAAGTCGAACAGGCGGATGGAACAGTTTAATGAGTGCGAAAATAATACTTACGATGGCGTGATAAATTGTGATTGTATTGTAGCATCGGCGGATAATCCCTACAGACAATCTAACTTAGTTACCGGTCAATGTTCATAAAGGTTATGGTTAGTTTTGTTTGGTTTTTGTGAAAATGTCTTGTGAACTAGGATTCAGACTCGTCCAATCGCAGGTCGAATCGATGGATACTGACCAGATGCTTATCTAGGTTCATAGCGCTTAGGAGTTCGTCTGGTCGCATATTGCCCTGGTCTCCAACCACAAGATGGGTGATAAGTCGATCTTCATCGTCAAGTCGCAAATCAATGATAAGAGGTCGAATGTCAATGGTGGCAGTTTTGCCTTTCCGTTCACGTTCATGTTCCAGAGAATCACTATCCATAATCATCCCGATTTGTTCCATGAGCAAGTCGTGCGTGACATCTTCGTCAAGCTGAATGCGATATTGACTGCTGCGAACCCGTGTTTGTAAAGCTGGGCTTCTCACTGGAACTTCGGTAATCGCATAGACTCGTAAGCCGGATGGGCTGACCGAGATCAGTTGTTCGATTAATCCATCGGTTGACACGCGCTCTCGGAGCGAAACATCCAGCAGTTCGCATTCACTGGATATACCCAGGGGGAGGGCGGAAGCGAGTGCCAGTCGTGGGCGAGGATTGAATCCCGCAGAATACAGGATTGGTAAATTCGCGCGCCGTAAGACCCGCTCCCACAATTTGGCAATGTCCAGGTTACTGGTGTACACCAGCGCGTCGAACTTGCCGAAGGTAATGTATAGACGTTGTTTGATCGGTGTGTTATCGGGAATCATATAGGGGTGATTGTATCATAGCGGTGGTTTACCTTTTATAGGCGAATAGTCTGAGGTACAATCATTTTGGGATAAACGGACGGGAGTATTCATGACCTCCGAGGTTGCTGCCGGTAAATCCACTGGCCGGGACGCGCATCGCCGCCAAACACTCCGCTACATCATTCTGCCAATGGTTGCTGTTGTTGCCTTCGTGTTGGTCGGGGTAGTGATGGTTCTGTTGCTCCCGAAGCCGGAGCAGGTTTCTTTAATTTCAGATTGGTTGTGTACTGTCCTCTTTCTGTGTCCGGCTGTGATATGTTTGTTTCCCATTGTGATAGGGTTGATCGCCGCCATTGCAGGGATGAACAAAGTCCACGCTGCTGCATCTGGTCCTATGGGTCAATTAGAAGACCTTTCGGAGACGGTAGTTGCGCGAACCAATCAGATTACCGAGTCCATTAATCGCAAAACGGCGAATGTAAGTGTGAAATTTGCTTTTTTAGATCGTCTATTGAGTGTTTTTGATCTCCCCAAATCATCGAATGCCGGGGAAAATGAGGGAAAACATGTCAAATCTGATTCCAACGAATAAACAACCCACTAGCTGGAAGTCCCAGGCGTATGTCTTAGGTGCGGCTGTAGGGGTTTTGTTCGGCCTGCTTTCGGCTTTTATGTACACCCGCGCTGCCGAAGAAGAAGCTGGCCGAAGCGGTGGCAAACCCAACAGCGCCAGTACGGGCGAAATCCTGGGTTTGGGACTTGCCGCCCTAGCGATGGTTCGCCAGATTGCCGAAATGGGCAGGCCGCCCAAAAAGCGCTAACTGTACCGAATAATTACCTGCCATTTTTGCTGCGAGTGTGATAAAATAGAACTTCGGTTCTGGTAAATGCTTTTTGCGCCATAGAACCGCATGGATTTGCAATCACTTCCAACAGAATGAAGGTGGATTATGTGTGGTCGATTTGTTCTGACTTCCACTCCAGAGGCTATCCAGGCGGAATTTAATCTTTCCAATGTTCCGGCTGCGCTCTCCCCACGATACAACATTGCGCCAACTCAACCTGTTGCGGTTATCACCAATGAAGCGCCCGATGAACTTACCTTTTTTACCTGGGGGCTGATACCTTCCTGGTCAAAGGATATTTCTATCGGTAGCAAGATGATTAACGCCCGTTCCGAAAGTGCTGCGGAGAAGCCAGCATTCCGGTCAGCCTTTAAGCGGCGGCGCTGCTTGATTCCGGCAGATGGATTTTTCGAGTGGCAGGCGCAGGGTAGTGGCAAAGTCCCTTTATTCATTCATTTGGAAGATCGTCCTATTTTTGGAATGGCTGGTCTGTGGGAAGTTTGGCACAGCCCGATGGGTGACGAAATCCGCACTTGCACCATTTTGACTACAGACGCCAACGACTTCATGAAGCCTATCCACAACCGGATGCCGGTCATACTCCATAAGGATGATTATCCGCTCTGGTTGTCGTCGGAAGAACACCCAACGCCTGTTCTTCAGGAGTTGATGAAGCCCTATGATGGTGGCGACCTTACCGCTTACCCGGTGTCGAAAATGGTGAATCGCCCCGGCGTAGATGTGCCGGAGTGTATTGAACCCGTTGCTTGAAGATGACTACTGGTTAAATATTAAAACGACCAGAATCAGTGCCAGAAGAACCGCAATTGCCCCACCTAGGTAGAGTGTCCAGGGAACAGATTGGCGACTCTGTTGTGGAGTGGGTTGCGTCAGTTTTGCCAGAGTACTCGCCGCTGCTGTTGGTGTGATCGTTGAGACGTCAGCCAATTGGTCGGCTAGTGTCTCGTCACGTTGGTGACCAATTCCGGTGAGGAGGGGAATCGAAGAACGGCAAATCGCTTCTGCGATCAACAGATCATTAAAAACCGAGAGTTCTCCAGATCGGCCTCCGCCTCGGCTCAATACAATGATGTCCGCCAAATTTTCTCGATTCGCTCGTCGGATGGCGTCCGAAATACTTTGTGGCGCTTGTTGACCCTGCAAACGCACATCGTAGAGTTTTATCGAAGCTGTGCCATTCTCTTGGCGATAGGTGTCTTCAAAATCATGCAGGGCATCACTTTGTTTACTGGTAATAAGGGCAATCCTGCGAATAATCTTCGGCAGTGGGCGTTTCTTCCTCGGCCATAACCCCTTTTTTGCAAGTGCTTCTTGAACACTGGGATTAAGTGTGAGGGGTGGCTTCTCAATCAATCGCGCTTGTTCGACGTCAATCTGAACCTGAGCTTTTTTCTCATAAACTCGAAGGGCTCCATAGACGGCAACTTCTAATCCATTGCTGAAAGTGAAATCGAGCTTTTCGCGTACTATCCCTTTAAGCATACAACTGATCGTGTACTCATCGTCCGTCAGGTCAAAATACACATGACCGAGATGTGACGTATAGCATCGGGTGACAAAGCCTTCTGTCCAGAAAGGGTACTCCAGTGTTTCTTGCTCAACCAGGGCGCGAACGAGTGCGTTGGTTTGTGATATACGCCTGTGCTGGTCTGTGTCTCGCTCTCCCAATATTCCCCCAGCATTCGTGTGTTTCACTTCAAATTGATTAAATTGCCATGCCACATGGATTGGTTCTGGATTGCTTGTCGAGCGTTTATAAAACGGTGATTTGAGTGAACAATGAACCGCTTATAACCCCTTCACCTTCTTATCTAGCATTTCTTTGAACGGGTCTTGTCCCGGTTTGATAAGCACTTTACGACTGCGCCCTCCGGCCTCCTGTTCGCCGACGATGCCCAGTTCATGGAGTAGGTCGACAATGCGTGCTGCGCGCGGATACCCCAGACCCAGTCGCCGTTGAATCAGCGATGCTGATGCCTCGCCCTCTGCAATGACCAGTTCAATCGCTTGTTCTAGCATCGGATCCGTTTCCGACAGTAGTTCTCGCCGCGTCAATCCACGTTCCCAGGGACCATTTGTCACCCGCTGCATTTTGCCTTTTGTGACCTGTTCGTCGCCCCAATCTTTCCAGTAGCCGACCAATTTCCGTACCTCTTCGTCCGAAAGGTAGCACCCCTGTACGCGGCGTGGTGCGGCGGCGTCCGGCGCTAGATACAACATGTCGCCTTTTCCAAGCAGATTTTCTGCCCCTACCGTATCCAGAATGACACGCGAGTCGATGCCCGATGCCACTGCGAAAGCGATTCGTGACGGGAAGTTCGCTTTAATCAAGCCCGTTATGACATCCACACTAGGGCGTTGTGTGGCAATGACCAGGTGCATCCCGGCTGCACGCGCTTTCTGTGCCAGTCGTGTAATGGTTTTTTCGGTTTCGTCAGGGCGTGAGAGCATCAGATCACCAATTTCGTCAATCAGGATGACGATGTATGGCATAAACTGGTCGCGTTGCCGCCGCCCTAACCGCGCATTAAACGCCTCGATATTACGGGCTGCATATTCTTCCAACAGTTTATAGCGTCGATCCATCTCGCGCGTACACCAGCGCAGAACCTCAATGATCCGTTCCTGATCGGTTTCGACTGGGCCGAGTAAGTGGGGCAGGCCATTAAATCGGCTCAATTCCACCATCTTCGGATCAAGCATGACGAGTTTGACATTATCGGGCGTATTGTTCATCACCAACGCGGCTGTGATGGCTGCGATACACACCGATTTTCCCGAACCCGTTGTTCCGGCAATCAACAGATGTGGCAACTGAGCCAGGTCAATGCCGAGCGGCGCACCCGACACATCCCGCCCTAATGGAACGTATAGAGGCGATTTTGCTTTGGCGAGTTGATCTTGTGTCGTTTTGCTCTCGAACACCGTTCGCAGCGCTACAATACTTGGATTTCGGTTTGGTACTTCGATACCCACGTAACTGTGACCCGGAACGGGTGTTTCCAGGCGCAGACGTTTCGCGGACAGCGCCAGCGCCAGGTCATTTGAGAGCGATGCGATCTTGCTCACGCGCGTTCGCTGGATGACTGTTTCACCCTCGTCGGTGTTGGTTTCTTTGAAGGGCTGCACCGCATATTGCGTGACAGTTGGCCCAATCTTCACATCCACCACATCAACATCAATCTCAAATTCCAGAGGGTATTTTCAATCAATACCACATTGTTATTGATTTCTTCCTCATCCGGCATATTGAGTTCGATGTCTTCCATCATCTCCAGTGGCGGCAAATTGGGGTCCCGCTTGCCAACCTTTTTGTTTTCCTTCATCTCCGCGACAGTAAATAATGTTTAATTCGGCCATCTGGCCGCTCGACCTCTAGTGCCGCGCCTTTTGACCGTTTGCCCATCACAGTACCAATCGCGTTGAAGTTTGCCGATAGGTTATCGTGAGTCAGCAGGGAAGGTTGGCTCAGTTCCAGATTTTCCTCTGGTTGTGAACGTTGCCGAAGAAGTTCGAGACGTTGGGATGGTGGAATATTCTCCAAGTCGGGCCTGATTCGCATGATCTGGCCCGTTGCCCGTTTGTTGGGCACATTTCCTGATGTGGGCAATGAGGTGGTGGCAGTTTGCACGGGATGAGACATGATCGCTGGTGGTCGTATTTCGCGTTGGGGTTGTTCTTCAAGGACTCGTGTATACTTTTCGCCATATTTCCGTAGCTGTTGGCTGGCTTGGCTGATCCAGGTTCGGACATGAGTTTGTCGCACACCGATGACCACTGCCACACTGATGAGCAGTAGCAGCCCATAGAAAGCAACCGCTGTCAGCGATCCAAAAAGACCACTCACGGCGCTGCTTAGTGCCCAACCCACATAACCGCCACCTTGTCCGGCGCGTGCCACTGCCCGAAGTTCGCTGTCCCCGGATGCCAGATGCAGTAGGGCGAGCAGCGACAAAAACCCAATTTCCAGTGCCAGAATTCGCCGGGTAGGGAACTTCACGACAATGCCAAGTTTCGGTAATAGGATGACGATTCCCAGCCCTAAAATTCCCCCGGAAACAATCACGCTGCCGTATCCGAATAACGTTCTCAGGGTATTTGACCAGGCAGCAGAAACCGTTGCATCCGCCGAGATGTTGAGCAGCGACAAAAATGACACAATCCCGAAAACGATCAAGACAATCGCGGCAATTTCGTCACCCCAGGGTGGGATACTGTCGAGTATCGAGTCCCAGAATTCTGGTTTGACGGTGTATCGTTCGAAACGTTCACTTGTTTTTGGGGAAGATGTTGGGGAGGTGTCTTTCTGACCCGAAGTGTGTCGGGTAGTTGACTTCGGGCTGGTGGGTTTTTGTTGGGCCACTAATCCTCAAACCTCGACTTATGTTGACTTCAACTCACATGCTGATTATAGTCGGTTTTAGTGCGTTGTGCCTATAAATCTCATAATAGAAAAGGCCAGGACGACATCTCCTGGCCTTGTAAATAATTCCCCAATTGTATTACACACTTAATCGCAGGCTGAGTCCCAGTCGGCGTGCTCGGCTGTCAATGCTTAGGACGCGCGCAACCACATGCTGCCCTTCATTGACGACATTGCGTGGGTGCAGGAAGTGTCCTTCTGCCAGTTCCGACACATGAATAAGTCCTTCCAGACCCTCTTCGATACAGGCGAATGCGCCAAAGTCAACCACATTGGTGATAACGCCTTCTACCGTCTCGCCGATTTTGTAGCGTTCGCCCACAGTCGCCCAGGGATCAGGGTGAAGCCGCTTTAAGCTGAGTGCAATCCGTCCGGCCTCACGGTCAATATCCAATACGTAAACTTGTACGATCTGTCCCCGTTCGAGGATGTCCGCCGGATGGCCGACACGTCCCCAGCTCAATTCGCTGATGTGGATTAAACCCTCCAGACCACCGAGATCGACAAATGCACCAAAATCACACAAATTGGTAATAACGCCGCTGGTCGTATCATTTGGCTTCAATCGGCGTAGAATGTCGGCTCGTTCTCCTGCTTCTACTTGAGCTGCCCGTTCCGACAGAATAAGTCGATTTTGTTCATTACTAAGCTCAATCACTCGTAGCTTGAGTTGTTTTCCAACCCATGACATTAAAGCATTGCGCCGGGTGATTCCACTGGCTGTTACAGGAAACTCGCTCAACTGACTGGCAGGCACGAAACCATGCAGGCTGCGCCACTCGACCAACAACCCACCTCGGTTGTAGCCAATCACACTCAACTCGACAACCTCATCCTCATCCATGATGCGCTGAATTTCATTCCAGTCAGCATCCATAGGATCATGTTGGCTGGTAGAAATTGAGGCGTCTTCCATATAGAGGTCGGCGCTGTCGGAAAATGTATAGGATTGTGATTCGGTTTCAGGATTTGCGGCAGGTGCGGATTCTGTATATTCCCCATCTTGAAGTAATGATGACCAATATCCCTCATCAAGTGGTTGCGGCGAGGATAATTCTTGCCGCTGTGCATTAATAGACATCCTCTTCCCTCTGATAACACTATAAACAATATAATTTGACTTGGCGTCAAAAGGTGGGTTATTTACGATAGAAATACACCCAACCCCTAGACAAAAAATTATACCACGTCTTTTAAAAATTATCATAATCTTTAGTATTCATAATAAAATTCTCTTCTAAAATAATCTGCGCATAAGTGCCGGGGATTAACCGCCTTCCATATCAATCAGTGTATCCGCCACCACGTCAATGGCGATACGTTGTTTCCGGTACAGGTCAGGTTCGCTCAACGCCAGCCGGATGGCGACATCGCGCACTTTATGCCGCTCGATGAAACGCTCAACCAAAATGTTGTAGAGTGTCCATTCGGGGCTGGTGAGACGACGTTCGCCTTCGGGTTTCTGTTTATCAATGGCTACTTGCAATACAGCCCGTAATGCTCTCGCCGGATTATCATCATTTTCGTGCAGCGCTTCTCGAACAACACGGAGTTCCAACAAACGGCTGCTAGTCAACCCTGGCCCTCCCCAATAATGGCGTAGAGCAGCCCGCACTTGTTCAATAAATTGCTCTCGATCTCGAATGCCATTGTCACTGGTGAAAGACCGTTGCTCACGTCCAGGGCGGAATTCGACTTCCGCTGCCCGTGATCGTGTGACGGTGATTTGTGGCAGCAGGCCTTCCAGCGAGGCATAAATTTCATTCTGAAGAGTCATGTCGTCCAGCGTCTCGGCAGCACGGCGGATGAAACCGCGAAACGTCAACCACTCATCATCCGATAAATCGACCTCTGGGGCGCGTGCTTGAACTCCCATGAAACCGATCAGCGCCAGTTGCCCCATATCCGTTATGAGACGTTTACTGTACAACGGTACAATCCAATAGGAATGCCATTTCTGAATAGGGGATTCGGTGGTTTCATTGTTCTCCAGCAATTTAACGAGAGAGCCGTTTTCCTCTTCAAGCCACTTGGGGTTTGGACGTGTTGGCCCGGTGGCGGTGATTAACTCCGGTTTATGCTCCACCATTGAGGCTGCAAAGGCGGTGTTGACCTGCAAATAATCGCAACTTGAAGCCAGGATTGCATCCAGGAGTTGCAGTAGATCGGACTGAGTAAGCAGACGCTCACTCAAATCTTGCAGTTTCGCCAGTTGAGCATCATCCTCCCCGGAATAAATCAGACGCTTTTCCAGCCAGGGTAATGCGAGCGCGACTCCCCACTGCCACAACAACACAGTTGCCACCACAGCTAACGTCATAAAACTGTTTCCCGGCAAACCCAGAATCCGTTCGGCAGGTGTGGTGAAATTGATAATTGCCAGCGCCAGCAAACCTGTTGCCGGACCGCGCAGTGTGAAGCGCAGCAATTCAGTTTTGACCACGCGATCAGGTAGCAGCGTTCCAAAGAAGGATAGGGGATACGACAGAAACAGCAGCATCAGCACAATTACAAAGTTAGCAATAT
Source organism: uncultured Chloroflexia bacterium (assembly GCA_963752305.1). GTDB lineage: Bacteria > Chloroflexota > Anaerolineae > Aggregatilineales > Phototrophicaceae > CFX2. The sequence goes on along the minus strand of CAVVXQ010000009.1, from coordinate 1,765,527 downwards.
TGACAACCAGCAGCATTCCGACAGAACTGGTTTCGCTGATACCCAGTAATACGGAGTAAGGGAATATCCCGAATGCTGGCGTAAGCATGGCGAACTGCAAATACCCCATTCGCCGCCGTGTATCGCGCGTCAGACAGCGTTGGCGTGCGCGCTGAACATTGACGAAAGCGATACCCGTTCCGGTCAGAAAATACGCGAAATAGATCGGAAAGAGTGGACCCGCCACGATATTTACCAGGCGGTTCCCCACCAATACAGGCCGAATCAGCACATCGGTGAAGGCGGCAGTCAGCACAAAAACACTGCTGAGAAGATACAGCAGCCGAGTGACTCGCCGCCGCCGCCCGCGAGAAGGGAGGCCAGTCGTTGCCAGCAGAGCATCCGACAGATGAAACATTGCCGCCGGGACGAAGGCGATGCCGAGCCACTGCAATCGTACAGTGGCATCCAGAGTTCCCACACTGGGGTTAAGTGAAATGAAGACGTCGCACAGGGACACCAGGGTTACGCACGCCAGTAACGCGGCTGAAGTTCGCGCCACCCGATTGCGTAAATTGCGGGTGAGGTTATACAGCAGCATCGAAGCGGAAACAACCACGATGGCTGCCGTGAGTGTCTCATTGATGATATTGAGCAGCGAAGTCATAAGTTCATTCGTCATCAATACGCACCACTACCGAAGGGATTGGCTGAAAAATATAGCAATATCCTGGTTTGGGAAGTATTGGTCACTATAACCACAGAATTTGAACCCAAGTTGCTGCAAAAAAACATTGCCTGGGTAATTCTGTGTATTACTTTCGGCGGTGAGTTGTGTGAGGTTGTGTTCTTGTGCCCATTGACGTGCGATGTTAACCAATCGCATACCTATACGTTGGCGTCGGTAGGGGAGGGATACGGCAATATCTTGTATCCATCCGGTCTGGTAAATTGGGTCATTCCGCATCGTCAGATAACCGAGAATTTCATTACCCTCTTTTGCGACGGCCACCAGGAAGCATTGCTGGGACGGCAGGACAAATCGCAGCCGCCCTTCGTCAGGCGTGGACATGGTATCGAGTGTGCGCGGTAAATGCTGCTCGTTAAATCGAGTCTGCCATTGACCGGGGCGTTCGTCGATAGTCATTTGCCATACGAAGTCGGTTTCGTAATATGATCGAGTGCGAGACAGGGCGCGATGTCTGCTTCAACCCCGTCCCGAATGACAAATCCTAATGAAGTCGGCATACCAGCTAATTCGTTAGGTTAGATAAGCATCTCCGAACGTGCCGCTAACAAATATCTCAACCAGGGGGGCAGAGTCGTCTGCATCATACGCCAGATATGTCCCGGATTCAGTTTCTTGATAGCGATGTTCGTCAACGTGAGCTTTGAAAACTCGCCCCGTTTGCACATGGATTTGGGATCGGTAGCCCACCGGAGTGATAATGTGAATGTTGCCTGTAGCCGAGCGAACTTGTACCCGGCCAAGTGCCTCTCCTGGAACCACCAACCGGATATCTCCCAATCCCGTGCCGATGACGGCTTCATGAGAATTAGGTTTGATAAATCCAGGTTTACCTGTCCGACACTGGTACTCACTAAAATTTGCCAGGGTAAGTCGCGTGCCAGCCCCATTTCCCAGTCTGCAAACGACAGCCAGGGGGTGCTGGCACGATCCATTTTAAGATGAGTATGGGTATCGACCACCCGTAGAGCGGGGCGAGTATTGCTGGCGAACTGACCCGCAATGAGGCGACCTTCTTGCTGGAGTGCGCGAATCGGCAACGTCAATCTCGCCACTGCTGATTTCCAGTGTGGCTGCTTCCACGCTGCCGCGTGTGATTCCGAAGGTTCGCCCATCGTTATTTGGCGCGAAGTCGCCTCGCAATAGGATGATCGCCCCGCAACACACCAACAGCAGCGGCCACAGTGCGGTTGCATTGAAATCCCTCAGCAAAAGGAAGTTGTTGAGCAGCAGGACGACGCCAATGGCCGCTAGTGCCAGCGGCCATAGCCACGGCCCGCGTGATCCTTTTGTCGGCAAGGTTTACTCCTCGTACAGGTAATCGCGCAGAATAACATGCGCCGACGACTGGCGCAGTCGGTTCAACGCCTGTGCTTCAAGCTGTCGCACCCGTTCGCGGGTTACGCCGATGGCCTGTCCGACTTCTTCCAGTGTATACACTCGACCATCTTCCAACCCGTAACGCAGCTTCAGGATTTGCGCCTCGCGCGGAGGAAGCCGGTTGAGGGCGGTATCGAACTGCTCATGCAGCAAATGGGTTGCGACTTCTTCGGTGGGGGCAGGGCTGCTTACATCTTCTACGAAATCGCCAAAGGTCGAATCCCCTTCATCGTCAATTGGCGTTTCCAGGCTCACCGGATGACGGGCGATTTCCAACAGGTTTTCGATCTTATCTGGCGTGGTTTCCATACCCACCGCCAGTTCATCAATCGACGGTTCGCGTCCCAATTCCTGAATCAAATTCAATTGCACGCGCCGCATCCGGTTCAACTGGTCGCCCATATGTACCGGCACACGGATAGTACGCCCCTGGTCGGCCACTGCGCGGCTGACCGCTTGCCGAATCCACCATGTCGCATAGGTGCTGAACTTATGTCCACGTTGGTATTCGAACTTGTTGGTCGCCCGGATGAAACCGATGTTTCCTTCCTGAATCAAATCCAGGAAAGGGACACCCCGTGCCAATATATTTCTTGGCGACACTAATCACCAGACGGGCATTCGCGCGCATCAGATGTTCTTGTGCCGCTTCGCCGTCGCAAGATCAGTTCCCGCAGTGTATAGGCATCGTCCATTGGGATGTCATCGCCATATTCTTCAAGCTGCTGTTTTGCCAGCTCTCCAGCTTCCATGCGCTTTGCCAGCGACACTTCTTCTTCCGCTGTTAACAGCGGAACACGTCCGGCTTCTTTCAGATACAGACCAACCACGTCGTCGGTGTCGAGTGCCTGCTGATAGCCCATATCCTCAGTGATGTCGTTGTCTATCTCCAGCAGCGCGTACTCGTCCTCATCGTCTGGAAGTGTATCGTGACCGTCACGATCCATCAGATCGTCAGCCGACGGCGCATCCATATGAGCCTGTGAAACCACTTCCACACCCATTTCCGCCAAACTGTCCATGATGTCATCAAGTAAGCCAACATCACGCTCGGCATCTGGCAGTACGGCCAGTATGTCGTCGTAAGTAACTACCCCTTGCTCTTGGGCCTTTTTGACCAGTAGAGCACGAACGTGCTCGCGTTTTTCTTGTGCCATTACCATTAGCATACGTTATCTAACCAAGCCCTGCTATCGATTCGTATAATTGTAACAGGGTTCTAGTAAATTAATGTTTGAAGTTATGGGTTGCCAGATTATGATGCCAAACTAGGGGCTGGCGATTTCGTGGCCTAAACAACGAGCAGCGAGACGTTCCCCGCGATCAACCCAATTGGATACATTAGCGCGGGTCTGTGCGCTTGTCAAGTTAAGGGTGGCTGAGTGAGATAGGCTTTCAGGTAATCCACTGCACCACGTTCGATCAGATACATCTGCGGCAGCTCATCCACCAGCGTATAGTACGCGAGACCGGAAGGCGCTAACCCTCCAACCGCGATCACATGGCCTTCATTATTGGTTCTCAGGATTTCTACGGATAATATCCCATTGGGATGAAATCCGTATTCGGAGAGATCGGTGGAATCAGTTACAGGAATCGTCTGCTGATACCCCATCAATACCACTGTCTTCGCTATACTAGACGCCGCGTCGATGTCTAATCTTCCTTCACTTCCTGGTGCAGTCCAATTTCCGTCTGATCCCCGGCTGATGAGGAAGTTTTTATCGCCTTCCGGGTCGCGCAGTCGAATGGCCTGTATGTCCAGCACGGTCAGATTCAAATCGCGTCCCAGGAATGATGCTCCCGGCGTTCCGGTAGAATTCGGTGACTGGATTGCGATAGGTCGTGGTTGTGCTTGGATGACCGCGATAATCACCAGTACCGCAAATACCGCCAGTAGGATGAACAAAATTCGTCTATTCATGCGCGCATTCGCCTCATCCACACGGCTACACCGGCTACTAGTACAATCCCCGGCATCAGAATAATCGTGACGAAGGCGATTACGTCCAGTGTTTGCCCGGTTACGAACATGAGTGGCAGCCCTGTGTTATATGCCTGTGGCGCGAAGTCGATTTTTTCCCCGTAGCCACTCACCCACGATAACCCATCCGTAAACAGTAGACTGTTACCACCTGTTAGGATCAGTCCGTTGGTCACAAAATCACTGTCACCCACCAGCAGTATTTTAGCATTCGTCACTTGGTTATTTGCCCAGGCGACAGTTGTCAGTGGGCCTTTTACATCCTGCCCCTCGTCATAATTGAATGTATTCGTTTCGCTGAGGGCTTTCAGGTTAGTTTCGCCGTAACTGTCTGGTGACGACATGATAACGCGCCCATTCGGGGTATTGGCTGGTGGCGTAGCGTTAACGTCTATCGCCCGCGCGACGCTGAATAGGGTTGGAGCATTTTGGTCATTCAGTCGTGAAGCAATTTCGTTGTCCGGGAAGATAGCCGCGCTGATGACATCCAGCGCCGTCTGCCCGCTGGATGAAGGATCGACCACTACCATATCAAGTGCGCGCAGGCCAAATGTATTCCATAGATACTGGTTGAATGCACCATCCTGCTTCATGAATGCGTCTTCATTAAACAACGCATCGGCCATGATAAACAGCCCGCCGCCCCGTTTCAGATAATCGTCCAGCACGGCAATTTCTGCGCTGGACAAATCAGTGGTCGGGCGCGCCATGATAACCGCCGAAGCATCTCCCGGCACTCTGGCACCGTTGGCAGCCAACTGTGCCAGATCAAGTGGGGCAGTAACCAGGCCGCTCTCCTGCATTCCGTTATTGATCCCAGAAATGCCCTGTTGTGTGCCGTCCTCGATCTGTAGTTCCCCGTGACTGATCTCAAAGTAGACTTTCAGCGTCCCGGTGACGAGCAGTCGGGCGATTGCCTCACTCATATCCCGTTCTTGACTTAACCCGCGCGGTACTTGCGACAGGGTGCTGAAATCGACGCTTCCATCGGGATTCAGATACGATAGGAATACATCTCCCTCGTTTGCCGCGCCGAACTTCTGCGCGATAGCTGGTTGTTCGTTCGGGTCAATGTACTCGCGGCTGACAAGGCCATTGGTTTCCGTCTCATACAGTCGGAAGAATTGGTCATCCACTTCCCGCTGCGCCAGTCCACGCGACGAATAAAATCCGGTAATGCGGATTGGACGGGTCACACGGTTCAGCACCGCAATGGATTCGCTGCTCAGGCTGAAGCGCCGGTTTTCGGTCATGTCCAGTGTGAGTGTTGCCCGTGCCAGCACAACATAAGTCAGGGCCACAATGCCGACGAGCAGCAGGGTGGCGAACACTGCCGTCGTACTGTGCCGCACCTGCCGCCCGGAGATGAAGTTTTTGAAATCATCCGGCGTCATCGTCACCCATAATGCGATTCCAATAATGGCCGTGATGAGGGCGATGGCGATGACGGGCGTGATGCCACCTTGCCACAACAATCCTACAACGCCGATCAACAGCGCTGCGCCACCGATGTAACTTGCCCACTGACCAATGTGATTTCGGGTGATAGTGACGGTATCGTTCCGCATTAGCGCCACCTGTGAGACTCGATGACCCGAATAGCGATGAACAGCATAATTGCCATGATGCCCGCGTAATAAGCCACATCTTCTGCCCGAACAAATCCGAATGCGAAGGATGTCGTGAAGTGACCTTGTAAGGTTAGTGATCGAATGACGGCTGCCATGTCCAGATTGGTAACGACATCACCCGCTAGTTCGGCCAGATACAGGAACAGCAGTACGCCGATGCTCAGGAATGCCGCCACAATCTGGTTTTCCGTTACAGCAGAAAACAGGAGCCCGACGGCCAGCGCAGCGCCCCCGTACAGCCAGATTCCGATGTAGGCGCAAATTGCATAACCCAGGTCGGGCTGGGTGATGGCGACCAGAATCAACTGGTACGAAAACATGATAAGCAGCAGTATCGAGTAGAACAGCCATGCCGCGATGAACTTGCCCAGCACAATAGCGCCATCCGATACCGGAGCCGTCAGCAGCAGTTCGAGTGTTCCCTCGCGGCTTTCCTCGGCCAGCATCCGCATCGTAAGCAGTGGTGCGAAGAATATGAGCGCAAATGACAGGAAATTGGGTATGACTGCCGGGTCGGGTGGCCGCACAGTCATCGCATAGTTGAGGTCACTGTAAAACAAGAGTCCCGTAGTGACCAGCAGGGCGAACGCAATCAGATATGCCACTGGGGAGGCAAAATATTGTCCCACTTCCCGCCGGACGATAATCGATACATCCCTCATTCTGCATCCTCCCTGCCAACAATGTCCAGGAAGATGTCCTCCAGCGTCATCGCCACTGGACGGAATTCCAACAGGGGGTAGCCTGCACTGGCAATGGAGTGGGACACATCCGGGCGGATGTCCAGACCTGGTACAGCCCGGATGGTGTAACCGTCGCCTTGCGCTTGAACCGTCTCGACGCCATGAATGCTGCCCAGAATATCATGCGCAATTGGCTCGTCAACATTGCCGATGTTTACGTAGAGATGTGCACCAGGCTGGAGTTGTTGCCGTAGGTTTTCGGGTGCGCCCTGGGCAACGATTCGACCTTTGTGGATGATGAGCACTCGGTCACAAACCTGCTCGGCTTCCGACAGGATGTGTGTGCTGAACAGCACCGTATGTTTTTCCCCTAACTGCCGGACGCTTTCTCGTACTTCAATGACCTGCTGTGGATCAATCCCTATCGTCGGCTCGTCGAGGATTACCACTTGCGGATCATGTACCAATGCCTGCGCCAGTCCCAATCGCTGTCGCATCCCTTTGGACAGGTTGCGAACCAGTGTATTCCGTCGTTCTGCCAACTGGACTTGCTCCAAAACACGATAAACCTGTGACCTCGGATTACGCACACCCCGTAGTTTCGCCCAGAAGGTAACGTATCCTTGTACCGTCATGTCTGGATAAATCGGCACACGCTCCGGCAAATAGCCCACCCGCTTGCGAACTTCCATTGAATCGGTCAGGACATCAAATCCGGCGATCCGTGCCGTGCCTTCGCTGGGTGGCATGAATCCGGTGAGGATTCGCATGGTCGTGGTTTTGCCCGCCCCGTTTGGCCCCAACAGACCGACGATCTCACCCGCTTGTGCTTCAAATGAAATATCATCTACGGCCACGAAGTTGCCATAGCGTTTGGTCAGGTTTTGAACTTCAATCATATTAGCTGGATTTACTCAGTCAATAAAGCATTCGCATCCTACTGCTGAACCTATCGAGCGTCAAGCAATTGTCAACGCTTATAGACAAGCTGCCTGGGTCGGCTTATCCTCCCCTAATGTTATGCCCCACTGATGGATACACCCGCCATCTGGCTGCGGTTTCGTACGACCTCATTGGCTGCTTTTTTCAGTTGCTCGTCATTGCTATTCAGCGCGTCTTGCAAAATTTCCTCGGCGACCTGTGTATTCTCAGGTTGGGTATCTTCAGCCATCAGGCTGGTCACGATCCGTATCATCTGCGCTTTCACTGCACTGTCCTGTTCCAATCGGTATGAACGCCGCAGGATTCCCGGTGTGCGCTCGTGTCGCATCCACGCCAGCGGCCAGATTACTGCCATGCGTGCATCCGGTGAATCATCCAGTAGGGCGGTTTCTAATGCGTCAATCATCAAGTCAGCAGCTTTGGCTTTAGCGACGTCAATCTTGAGATAATTAGTCGCGTGGAAGAACCCCCGCAACACCTGTCGCCGCGTTTCCCCATTCGTTCGTCCGATTACACCCGACAATTCCTCTAACCACGATTCGCCCGCCAGTTCCAACAGGCTCAGTGTAGCCGCATATTTCACATCCGGCTCTGGGTCGTTCATCGCATTCCGCACGACAGGCATCGCTTCTGGCGTATCATTCGCCCCCAGTGCTTCCAGTCCTTTCACCCGCACATCCGGGTCGTTAGCCGATAACACTTCTTTAAGCACCGCCACCGCCGCCGCATCTTGGCAGTCCCGCAGCCCCCACGCCGCCGCCGCTTTCACATCATCCTGTTCGTTTTCGAGTACCTCGATCATCAGTTGATAGGCATTCATCTCTCGCAAATCGCATAACGCATAAATCGCGCCTTCCCGCACCCGTACATCATCATCCTGTAGCGCCTGTCGGATGAGCGGCTCACCAGCGAACCATGAAAACCCGTACAAATGTCGTGCAACCGTCGCTCGTGAACGCGGTTCACCATTGCTCAGGACTTCTTGCATAATTAATCGCGCGTCACGATCACCCCGGCGTGCCAACATCTTGGCCGCATTGTAACGCACATAAAATTCATCGTTGTGCAGCATTTCTCGCAGCGCGTCAAGCGAAACAGCATCCGGCGGTAGAACATTCAGCATCGTCGCCAGATGCCGCAGCGAAAGTCGCCGCAGTCCTTGTTTTGCCGTGCGCATCGCCAGTTGGGGTTCGCGCCCCGTGACGTGTGACTTGCCTGTCATCGTTCCCCCTTAACGCAGCCTGACCACCACTGCATCGTTGACCAGCATTTTGTTAGTCTGCAAGTCCACCACCTTCACACGCAGTTGGCGGCGGTCATCAATGAAGAACTGTGCTTTCAATCGGTCAATACCTGGGACGCCGTTCGGGTCGAGTTTAGCCAGCATATCCAGCACTGTACTCTCGTTCAATGGGACGATTTGCTGTTCATTGCTGTTTGCTTGCGCCACGAATACCGCTTGCCCATTTTCGTACTGAACCTCGATCATCGACAGCGAGTCGGTGTCAATCTCTCCGACGACAAACTCGACCTCGGTTTGTCCTTCGTGCGCTGCGCCCAGAATAACTTCGATGGCTTCTTCAGTCGGATACCGGCTGCCCATCGGCACGATCTCATCATATTGATGTTCGCCTGTAGTCGGATCAAGATGTCGCAGTCCATAGCTGTGAATCAGGTAATCTTCCAGTCCAAACCCGGCGGCCACTTGCAGCGCCCCTTCCGCAACCGAAGTGAATGGTTTATCGGCGTGAACCGCCATATCACTGAAATATTGTCCCAGCGTGCGCTGAACCGAAGGCATCAACGATATGCCGCCAACCATCAAAACATAATGAATGTCTTCTTTGAAGATGCCCCGTTGCCGCGCGACGTGCATCACTTTGTCAACCACCCGTCGCAGCGACTTGTAAAATCCGTTTTCTTCGAGAAGGGCTTCAAGTTCTGCCCGTGTTACCGTCACGCTATGCGATGTGCCACCCACTTCAAAAGAAATGTTAGTTTGTTCCTCGGTAGATAAAGTGATCTTGGCCTGTTCGCATCGGGTCAGCAGGGTAGCGTAATGATTACCCAAATCTTTGCTGGTCAATCCAGCACGTTTCAGGATGTCCGTTAGCAGCCATTGGTCAATATCACTGCCACCGATCACCCGGCCAGCTTTGGCAATGACCTTTGCCGAATGTTGGTTGGTATTCCCTTTCAAAATCCGGCGCAGAATGCCGCCCGTTTTTTCCCGGCTTTCCGGCAGTTGCACCAGCGATAAATCCAGTGTTCCCCCACCAAAATCGAAAACCAGTACCACTCCGCCCGGTTTGGTGACAGCATATCCCAGAGCCGCTGCGGTGGATTCATCCACCACTCGGATTTTCTCCGGCGAGATTTTTTCGACGACACCGTTTAACCACGACAAATACCCCTCGAATGAGGCGACGGGTGCAGTCAGTACCAGTTGGTCAATATCCGCGTCGCCATACGGCAGTGCATCAATCAATTGCTGGATGAAACTGCGCCCAACGTCCCGGTCTGCCCAGGTTGCGCCATCAATCTCGCGCGGTTCCGGGGCAGGGGCAGATACAATCCCGCGTTTAAAATTGCGGAACAGTCGATTATCGTGCTGCTGGTCAAGGTGGCTTTCTCGGACGGATTGACCGAGGGTTACACGGCCTTTTTCCCCATCGTGGACATAGACCAGTGACGGAATCAGGCTCGGTAGTTCTGGGGTTTCACTCGTGCTGATGTTCGGTAAAGTGATTACATCTGGCGCGCCTTTTTCGTCATTCCAGATGGCGACAACACTGTTAGTCGTGCCGAAATCAATTGCCAGCTTATATCCCATGCTGCATTTCCCCTCGAATTCAGCGGATTCCGAACTTAAAACGCAAGCAGGTACTATTTTTCTTGGAGGGATGACGTTTGTTTTGTCTGACCGACTTTCTGCAACGCACTATTCATTCTAGCATCATCACGACTTTGGACAACTGACCGGAATTACTCGGAATTTCGGTGCATTTCTCCCGGCAGATAATCGTGTAAACTGGATGCCCCGATGAACTCTCTGAGCAATGACGTGTCTGGAATTGTGGCCTGTTGTTTGTCGGACAAGGGGTGTACCCAGCGCAGGAACGACAGCAGTCGATTTGCCTCAATATGCGGGGGTGTAGCTGGTTCGACCTGGAGCAGTAGCGGTTCGGCCAGTGGACGTAGTGCCGCTAGTTCATATACCAGCGCCGAGTTGAACATGGCATCGGCATTGTCCTGATAAGGGAAGATGTTTTTCTTCTCACCCTTGCGCACGCTCGGCCAGCGTTTGATGGTTTCGGTTGCGTTATAACCTCGGTGTTGGGCGTCCCGCACGATTCGCCGCAGCAATCGGACGTCAGTGGTTGGAATGCGGTTGTGATTGTCGGTGTTCAGTTGCGTCAATGCCGATACGTACACCCGGTAAATCTTGTCGGGTGGGATAGCCGGTACAAGTTCGGGATTCAAACCGTGTATGCCTTCAACCACGATGATCTGGTTATTCGTCAGTTGAGCCTTCACCCCAGCTACACTTTGACCATTCAGGAAATCGAAGCGCGGTAGCCGAACCGGATCACCTGCCACCAACTTCAGCAGATGTTCGTTAAATAACATCCGGTTGATCGCCCCCAATGCCTCAAAATCGTACTCGCCATTTTCATCGCGTGGGGTAAGCTCGCGGTTCACGAAATAATTGTCGAGTTCCAGTGTGAATGGGCGCAAGCCATGTGCAAATAATTGAATCGCCAGTCGTTTCGAGAAGGTTGTTTTCCCGGAAGATGATGGTCCCGCGATCAGGACGATCTGCACCCCTTTTTCGACATGCTGCCGCCGAATTTCCCCGGCGATACGCGCCGCTTGCTGCTCGTGCAATGCTTCTGCCACCAGGATCAGTTCGTGGACTCGGTTTTCGCGCACGATTCGGTTGAGTTGGCCGATGTCTTCCACATCCATCCGGTCTAGCCAGTCATCCGCTTGCTTAAAAACAGCCCCTAACTTGCTGTATCCGTTGATTTGGTTCAGTTCGGCGGGACTCTCTTTACGCGGATATTGCAGGATGAACCCGCCCTCTACACCCAGGAGTTGGAAATATCGCATAAACCCGGTGGAGGGCAGCATGTATCCGTAGTAATAATCTTCTCGCCCGCGCAGACCGTACAGGGTCAGGTCATTCCGTGTCCGTTGCTCCAGCAGGCGCACCTTATCATCTTCGTCGCGGGAAGCAAATAACTGCGCAGCTTCTTCCAGTGGCGCGACTCGTTTGGTAATCAAGTCGTCTGCCTCCACGATCTCTCGCATGAGTGCATCCAACTGGTTTAATTCATCGGGTGTAAGTGCTTCACGATTTCAGCAGTCGGCAGTAAAATCCCCCTTCCGGGATGGCATAGCGCACGCTCACCTTTGCCCCCGGAAACAGTTCCGCTGCTGCTGTTGCCATCAGCATCACCAGGGATCGGCGGTAAATTCGCCCACCATCACTGCTCCGGAGGGTGACTGGTTCGAGCGTTCCATCCCGCAGCACCGGATAAGCCAGTTCTCGCAGGCGTCCATCCAGAATACCACCCATCAATAGGGCACTATCGGGATTCCCCTGGTTCTCCAGGTAAGCGGTCAAAAAAGTCTGTATGAGCGTGCCTTTCGCCCCTTCCAGTACAATCCCCTCCGGGAAGGTGAGCCTCACATCTTCGCGGGGCTGCGATAGAATGATGTTCGTATGAACCGCTTGTGAAACCATAATATTTTCCTTAACGTCCGTCTTTGATGACACGGGTATTGTCGCCATCCGTCAGTGAATTACGCTAAACATTATAGGCGCTTGCCGGATTCCCGTGAAGGCTTTCCCGTGTTGCCCTTTGAGAAGCCGATATTTCTAATGTTATAATCAATCGCCCTTTCCTCACCTTAAGGACTACTCATGCATCAGGCCTATGAAAAATATCTTCAGGAAGTTTTGATTGACGAGACCACCCTTCAACAGCGTGTGGCGGAATTGGGGCAGCAGATTTCGGCGGATTATGCGGACTGTAAAGAGTTGATGCTCCTTTGCATCCTCAAAGGTGGTGTAATGTTTCTGGTGGATTTGACCCGGCACATTACCGTCCCCCATGAAATTGATTTCCTGGCAGTGTCTAGTTATGGTCGCGGCGCTCGCGAATCCACTGGAAATGTTCGCATTGATATGGACTTGTCCGAAGAAGTGACCGGGAAGCATCTGCTGATTGTCGAAGATATTGTTGATACCGGCCACACCCTGCGTTTTGTGATGGATGTTTTGCAGGCGCGTCGTCCGGCCAGTCTGCGTCTCTGTACGCTGCTCGACAAACCCGCCAAGCGCACCATAAACATTCCGGTGGATTACACGGGCTTCAAGATCGAGAACAAATTTGTGTTTGGCTATGGCCTCGATCTGGATGAGAAATTCCGCAACTTGCCCTTCATCGGGGTGGTCAGACCGGATACCTTGAATGAGTGATTTGACTCCCCGCCAGCCGGAAAGACCGTTTTTCTGGCCGGACATTCTGCTTGATCTTCAGGAGCTTGTGGCCGACATTCCTGATGAAGTTTATGTCGTTGGCGGTGGTGTTCGGGATGCCTATCTCCATCGCCCGCTTAAAGATATTGATTTATCGACATCGGGTGGGGGCATGCGTCTGGCGCGCAAAATCGCCAATCGCTACAACGGTGATTTTTTCCCTCTCGATGTGGAACGCGATGTGGGACGTGCGCTCGTGGATACGCCCGAAGGTCGACTGATGTTCGATGTGGCGCACTTTCGTGGCGCTGACCTCCTGGTGGATCTGACGGATCGGGATTTCACTATGAATGCGATGGCTGTTGACCTCCACGCCGATTTGTCGCGGTTGATTGATCCATTAGGTGGCGAACGCGACATATTGGCGAAATTACTCCGGCGCTGCACCCCGGATGCCCTTGCTCAGGATTCCATTCGCACGCTGCGCGCCATTCGTCAGAGTGTCCAGCTTGGAATGCGCATAGAACCGGACACACTGGCTGATGTGCGTCGGGTAGCACCCCAGTTGACCACTGCCTCCGCCGAGCGTGTACGAGACGAATTTCTGAAGTTATTAGCATTGCCGCGTTCGGCTGCGGCTTGCCGTATTGCGGAGAGGGTGGGTGTGTTGAAGTTTGTATTGCCGGAAGTCGAGCGATTCCACAGTCTTCAGCCATCGAATCGGGGCGATGACGGCTGGGCTTATACATTGAGGGTTGTTGACAGTCTCTCCAACATTCTGGCGTTGATTGACTTTACTCGTACCGACAATATTGCCGCTTCATTCACAATGGGTATGGTGGCGATACAGTTAGATCGCTATCGCCCGCAGTTGCAGGAACATATTGCTGTGACCTGGCCGAACGAGCGTCCCCATCGCGCCCTGTTGGTGCTGGCTGCTCTGATGCATAACGTGGGCGGCGAGGGGGTTGGGGCTGAACCATCCAGTGGAGATATTGCCGACGTGCGCGCGTCCGCTCTCCGCCTCAGCAATACCGAGCGCGAACGTTTGGTCAAAATCGTTCAATATTATCGACTCCCGCTCGATATTGGGGAGTTGAATCCACGTATCATTCACCGCTTTTGGCGTGAGTTAGGGGAAGCAGGCTTGGATGTCTGCCTGCTGTCGCTGGCCGTTTATCTGGCAACATACCACACGCAGATAAAGCAGGTTACTTGGTTGGGCATCGTAGACTGCATACGGATATTGTTGGAAGCCTACTATGAACGTTACGAAACCCTGATTGCGCCGCTTGTTTTGGTGGATGGCAATCAATTGATCGAAACTTTCCATCTGCGCCCTGGCCCGGTAGTCGGCCAGCTCTTGGATCTCATCCGCGAGGCTCAGGTCGCTGGTGAAGTCACTACAGTCGATGAAGCCCTGAGTCTTGCCAGGGAATATCTCGACAGGCAACTTAAAGCTGATTAGCGAGTTCCTTCAGTCGCAGCCGCGCATCTTCTTCTGGCACTTCAAAATGCATACTCATGGTGACGGGTGTTCGTGCGCCCACGCTTAATGCCTTGACCATACCGAGTGGCATGATGAGCATACGTGCGAAAGCGCGTATGAGTTCCTCACTGTTTTCGCTCTTGTTGAAGATGTCATACAAGTTCCGCCCTTTCCCCCAGTCGCTCTGTACAATATGCCGCGCGAGCAGTCTTGCCAGCGACATACGTGGCGAAAAGTGCCCCCCGGTTTTCAGGAATCCAACCGATAACTCGGTAATATCCACTTCATCCCACATATCCGGTTTGGGGCGTTGCAGCATGATTTCAATTGGAATCGGTGGGTTGTCGATCTGAAATGTCTCGATGAGTTCGCCTGCAATAGCTTCAAGTTGGCTCGTTTCGGTCACGTTTCTGTCTCCTGTGCCGTATTGCTTTCATGATTCTCCTTTGCGATGAAGAACCATAATAAGGTGTTTCCATAACGTCGCTGGTCGGTGCTTTCCAGGTGCTCCAGGTTGACGGGCTGTTCCTCCGATGGATCAATCTGCACGATAACGCTGGTTCCCTCTGGAATCCAGTCTGGATTCTTGTCTAATGCCCGCAGCGTTTGGTACCACATGCCTTTGTACTGTGGCGGTGCGATATAGATGAAATCGAATGTCTGCATGGCTGGCTTTTTTAACAGGCCGGACACATCTGTTCGTAGTACGCGAGCGCGATCAGCCAATCGGGTCATCGTCAGGTTATTGTTGATAGTGTCAATGGCGTTGCGCTCAATATCGACGAACGTTGCTTGTTTCGCCCCCCTGCTCAAGGCTTCGATTCCCACGCTCCCGGTTCCAGCAAATAAATCCAGAAACGTCGCGTCCAGGATGTCTCTGCCAATAATGTTAAACAATGCCTCTTTCACCCGATCCATGACCGGGCGAGTGCTGTCACCTGGAACCAGCTTCAACCGCCGCCCTTTGGCAATGCCCGAAATCACTCGGATAGGCATCTCATGCACCCACAGTATCGACAACTTCTCGGACGGCGCGAATATTCGATAGGGGGGTCGTTATCATGGTGACACATCCGGTAGATAATATGAACCGCCGTCCATTGGTCGCCTTGATCGCCTCTTTAGCCTGTTCACGCACCGAGTTCGGTGTGCCGAAATGAGCGTGTTGCCATCGGGAAAGCCCGCCGCTCACTGCCCCGCCGAATAACAACTTTCCCTGTACTAAATCCGGTTCAGTTTCCTGGTCATGCCAGTTGATGGCCTGTATGGGTAGTTGGCAGGCCAGTTTAAACATTGGCGCGTCGCCGTGTAAGTGCAGCATATTGAACCACCATTTTTCCGGGAGCGCTTCCAGAATTTTCCGATCATACGGCAGTCCAAATTGTCGATATTCTTCCTCGGACATGACATCATAACTGGCGTGCTGCATGGCGTAAAAAATGCCCACAATCGGATACCGTTTAATCGCTTCGATAAACCGCAGTGTACTTTCCGTGAGGCTGTTCAAAGCAGTCTGTAAGCGGTCTGGATTGGTGCGCATGTGGCGGATGAGCAGTTCATTACCGCCCAGATATTTTGCTTGTGATAGAGGGCTGAAAATCGTCTGGATGATCGGGGCGTCCTCATCCTTCAATCCTTCCCCGATCAATCGCAAACACTCCAGTTGTTTTCCGAGTGCCCCGCGCGTGGGGTCGAGAGGACGTAATTCTGTCCAGTCCAGTGACCGTTGAATTACCCGCTTGGTGATTGTCCGTGTACCTTCGACATTGCCTTCCCATGTATCTTGAACGCCATAGTCACTGACACAAAAACTACTCGCTGGTGTAACTTTAACGAAGTCCCAGTCATAAGTTTTTTGGTAGTCAATGACCGAACGTGCTAGGTCAGCCGCCCGTTGATCGTCTCCCGGCCAATGCCGCCAAAGCGCCGCCGGAATTCGATCTGTCGGTTCGCCAGCAATGGTGCGTGTCAGGCGTTCTTGTTTGTTCATGCTCGGTCAGCTTGAGCTTGCTGGTTTTGTCTCGTCAATACGTTGCAGCAGCATCCGGCGGAGCATCATATAACGATCATCTTCTGATGTATTAGGTGTTCGTCGTGCGCTAGTGGATTTGGCATCCTCTTCTTCGCGCTTTGTTGTATATTCCAGAACCAGGTCTAGCGAACGCTGGAACGATTGAATGGCGGCATCTTTTTGTCCTGCGGCGCGCTGCGCCAACCCCAATCCATACAGGGCATCAATATTGTTGCTGTCCTGTTTGAGTATCTTTTCAAATTCCTGGATGGCCGTCGTGGGGTCGCCGTCGCGTTGATGACCCCATGCCGTGCCCACTTGGGCAGCTAAATCATCTACTGACATAAGAATGGGTGCTCCTTAAAAATGCTTGAATCCGCCCAATTCTACAAGGATGCATGAATAAACACAAGCAATTACTCCCTCACCACCATCAGGGTCGGCAGGATAAGAGTTGTCCCAATCATCTGCCCGTCAATATTAAAGAAGGTGACATGACCGCCGGATGTGCAGTCTGGGTTGCATGTGGAAAGCTCAACCCTGATTTGGTAATTACCGGGTGGCGTGTCCGGCGGAATGAGAAGAGTGTATGTGTCTGTAACGAATAATCCGGTGTGCCATCGTCGTGTAGGGTAATTGCCGGGGTCATGATAATCGCTTTGTGACCATACCGCGCGGGTTTGATTATTGGTGATAGACACCTGCGCCTGATAATTTTCGATCAGGAATTGTTGTGCCTGCCAGTAAAGCGTGAGAGGCACGCTGTCGCCAGCTTGATATTGATTAGTGCCCAGCCGGAATGCCAGCAGGCTCAACCCAGAATTGGTTCGGCTCTGTACGCTCAGGCTGTTTTGCAGGGTATAACCCGGCTTGGGGCGGAGGATAGACGGAAATGAAGGGTTATTGATGATCAGCACGATGACCGCGAAACTGGCGAACAAGACCGACAATAATCGGGTTTCAGGATGGCGAAGCTGTTCACTATTCTCATAACTGGTTCGATGACGTCGCCATTTTCCCCAGGTAACGATGACCACCATCAACAGGCACGCTGCGGTGATAATCCAAGCACCCAGTCGAATCGGCGTTGTGCCCAGCGTCACAACCAGTTCGCTGGTTCGTGTCTGTGGTACATCAACTTGAATCAGTCCGGTTTCCGCGTTGGGACGCAGGGGAATGAGTCTGCCCGACAGAGTCGCGCGCCATCCGGGGAAATAGGCGGTCAGGATGTTGAGGGTAAATGGTGCGCTGGACTGAATCTGAAATCGGTCATTGTGACTGTCGTGTTCCAGAATCCCCGCTTGGATTTGTGAGCCTAATTGTGCTGACGGGATTTTGTTAATTCGATTCGATTGGTAACTGTCGACTAGAGATCGGTTCGCTTGAAGATTGTCCGGTAAAGTAGACGGGAGAGCTTCATCAGGTGGCAGGACAGCGGCTCCAAAACCCTGTAGCTCGTGCTCGACCTGGGTTCTGCTGTCTGCGCTGCCGAAGGGTTCGGTTGTTACAGGCGGTAGCCAGATGGTTGCCGACGTAATCCATGCCACGATTAACAGAGTGGGCAGAAACAATCGCCGCCACCGTTTGGGCAGGTGTCGCCGCCATTCCAGCACGACACTTCCTTCAACAGCTAGGCATAGCGTGATCGCCCCCAGCAGCCTGACTTCATGCGGACGAAACAGCAGACTGATGCCAGCGATTCCAATTCCTATCCCTAAAAATAATGCCTGAAATCCGATCCCTCGGCGGAAGCGTATCATCGTGATGAGTCCCGCCAGTCCGAAGACCACGATTTCGATTTCCGAGTGAAAATTGCGGGGTATGCAGCAGCGCCCCCAGGTCAAGTGGTTGTGGGGGCGTCAACAACAAGCCGAGACTTAACGTATACGAGGTTGGGATAATTGGCGCGCGCCAGTGGACAGCATCTTGTTCCAGTAGGGCAGGTATCCAGTAAAATCCCGCTGTTCCCAACCCGGTGATATAACCGCCGATGGTCGTCAGCCATCGTCTGCGCCGGATGCTGCGCCATTGCCACATCACCAGTACCATTGCCAGAAGCGTGCTGACCAATGCTGCTGGCACATCGGTTAGAAACAGGCCGCCCGTTGCGACGGCAATCAATAGCACGTCGGACGCATAGCTGCGGTGTAAAGCGCGGTCAACGCTCCACAGCAGCATCGGCATCAGTGCGAAGCTCATGACCGTCGGCAAGTCACCCAGGATGTACGGCGCGGTCAGCCCCACGTAAGGGCTGTAAGTATAGAGTACCCCTGCCAGTAATCCCGCTCTCGCCCCCGCGCGTCGCCCGACAAACAAATATACCATCACCCCGGCAGCACCTAGCGCAGCCGCATACACAATCCGTACTGCCAGTACCGGGTCATCGGTCAGTAGCACTTGAAGCATCGCCGGGATGTACGCTGGGGCGGGTGGATAAAACTCCGGGATCGGCGTGCCATATCCACCCAGGGCATCTGGCGACCAGCGTGGATATAGTCGCCCTTCGCGGAGTGATACAGCATACGCCGCCGTTCGATAAACATAATTTTCACTATAATTTGTATGGGGCAGGTCGTTGAACCGAATGAACGACAGCGCGATCACCAGACTGAATAGGAAGGTCAGCAGCATCCCCCAGTCGATGCCGCGTTGAGCTTGCCGCATCCAGTCGGGCAGGTCGTATAGGGGTATCTCTTGGGTCGTTGTCGCCATAGCCTACATTGTACACGTTTGCGCTTGCTTTGCTCCAACCTCAGTGCTATCCTCATCGCCTGTTTGAAGTGAGATGTTACGCTCGTGATTACCATCCGCCCCGCCACATCAGCCGACCTTCCACAACTCACGCATCTGTGGCACGAAAAAACGGTCATGGTGCTGCAATTTGATCGCCGTTTTGCCCTCTTGCCGGATGGCGCGGCGGAGTGGGGACTTGCGCTGGAACACTGGCTAAAGGATGATACTTGTACCGTGTTGGTCGCCCTGTCAGGCGATCATATACTCGGTTATGTTGTCGGGCATGTGGAATCATCCCCGCCTGGATTGTCCCCGGAACAATTTGGGGTTGTGACCGACATGGCAGTAGATTTGCATGGACAGGCTGGTGGCATCGGCAAGGCGCTCCTCACCGCGCTCCGGGAATGGTTTGCCGAACGTGGCCTGACCATTTTGATTGCCCACGTTCCACATCGCAGCGCGGTAGAGCAGGCGTTCTGGCGGGCACAGGGCGGTACAGATTGGGTTGATCTAATGTGGATGAAAGTATGATCCGATTGGTAACGCCGGAGGATGCTCCGGCTATCGCGCAGTTGTGGACATCGCTGGTTGCATATCATCAGGAGCTCGATTTGGCGCTGCCGGGGGCTGCCCCCAATGGGGCAGGGCGCTATACCAAACGTTTATTGCAACACCTGGACGACAACAACACCTGCGCCCTGGTTGCTGAGGAAGACGGGCGAGTTGTCGGTTATATCCTCGGCATGATTGTCGATCTGCTTCCAGATGTTTTTGCCCAGGAACCCGGTGGTTTTCTGGCAGATATTTATGTCGATGCCGAATATCGTCGCCAGGGGATCGGCAGGGCGTTGGTGGACGCGCTTGTCGCCTGGTTTGCGGAAATGGGTGTTAATCATTTCGATTGGCATGTCTCTGCTCGCAACCCGGATGCGCTGGCGTTCTGGCGCTCTATCGGCGGGCGCGACGTCATGGTTCGGATGCGCGCCACCATAGGAGAAACCGAATGACAGAATTACTCTATCATACCGATAGTTACCTGAAGGATTTTACCGCTCAGGTGGTCGGTATTGATGCTGACCAGAATGGAATCTTGTTGGATCGCACCGCTTTTTATCCCGGCGGCGGCGGCCAGCCCAACGATCTCGGTAAAATCATCGCTGGCGACAAAACCTATTCGCTCACAAAAGTCGCGCGTGGTAATGTTCATATCGTAGATGGAGACTTGCCCGCTATTGGCGAATCTGTGCGCGGTCTGCTGGATTGGGAACGCCGTTACAAGCTGATGCGTACCCACACCGCTATGCACATTCTCTGTGGCGTCGTTTGGCGCGATTACGGCGCGAGTGTCACTGGCGGCAATATGGAACCGCTTGCGGGTCGTATGGATTTTGAGTTCGAGCGGCTTCAGAGGGAACTGGTAGACGAAATCGAGTCTCGCATTAATGCCGAGGTCGAGGCTGCCCGCGACATCCGTGTAAAAATCCTCCCGCGTGACGAGGCATTCCAGATACCCGACCTGATTCGCACGAAAATCAATCTCCTGCCCGAAGGTATTCCAGAAGTCCGCACCGTCGAGATCGTCGGTCTGGACTTGCAGGCTGATGGTGGCACGCATGTCGCCAATACCCGCGAGGTCGGCCATATCCGCATCACTGACTACAAGAGCAAGGGCGGCATCAACAAGCGTATTTACGTGGAATTGGCTGAATGATTAAACGTTTTCAACTGTTTCTGGGCCCCGCCCGTCTCCGTTCACTCTTTCTTCTATTTGCCGGCACGGGTCTCGCCAGCCTGATTTTGAATGCAGTCGTCAATCAGTACGATTGGGTCCGTCCGGTTCAATCGCTGTTGGCGTTGGTATTCATCGTTGGCGCGCTGGTTATCATCTTGGGACGCTTATCCCCTGAAGAACGGGGACGTTGGATTGCCGTTCTGATTCCTGCCGTCATCGCCATCTTCATCGGTCTGGTGATTGTGCCCCAGTACGCGGCGGTCTTGCTCGGTGGGTCGCTTGGCTGGATTGTCGCTGCCTTGTTCCTGACGCGCAGCCGGATGCCGATGGAATATCGTGATGCGGTCAAACATCTTCGTAAACTGGAATACGCCAAAACCATTCAGGTCATGGATCGTGTTGTGAAGATGGAACCCCGTGAACCCAATCACTACCGCTTTCGTGCCGAAGTATTTCGCGTATGGGGCAAACTAAATAATGCCCTCCGCGATTATCAGAAAATGACCGAACTGGCTCCCAATTCGCCTGTTGCCTATAACGGCTTGGCCGAGGTGTACTTGCAGCGCGGCGAATACCCCGAAGCTCTGGAAGCCGCCCGGAAAGCCAACCAGCTTTCGCCCAAAGATTGGGTGACATTTTACAACCTCGGCATGATCGAAGACCGTCTTGGCCTGTCATCAGAGGTCATTGACCATTTGGATCGGGCATTGGCGCTCAAGGTCAAGGATTCGCGCCATCGGGTTTTGATTTACCTCTACCTTGCCCGCGCTTACAGTCGTTTGGGTCAAATGGACGCCGCCACCAAACAGGTCGCCGCCATGAAACACCTCAAAGCCGGGTTGGACGAGTGGCAGACTATTCTGGATGATAAACAGGCCGACACCCTGCGCGCCGTTCTCGGTGACGACATAGCCGACGCGCAGGATTTGGTCAACGGCAAACTCGAACTTGCTGATCTGGCGGAGGGTTAATAACCGTGAATGCCCGTTTACGGCTGCTCCTCCTTTATATAACCCTGTTTCTGGCATTCATCGGTGGCCTCGTCTTTGTCATTGGCCTGCTGGTCGAATTATTCTCGTCCCGCGAAGCGCTGGTCGAAGGCACATCCCCCGACCATGCAGTTTGCTCTCGCTGGTTTGTGTCTGGGCGGGATCATGTTTGCCGTCTGGTTTTTCCTGGTGGGTTGGATGCTGGCGCGCCAGTCGCGTGAACAGGGATCAGGCTATGGTGATGCCTACCGTCTGATTGAATCCTTTCGCTTTCGTGAGGCCATTCCGCTGTTGGAGCGTTCCATCAAGGAAGGCAAGGAAACTGCCGAGGTTTTGATGTTGCTCACCAGTGCGTATGCCTATGCCGGTCAGTTGGGCAAAGCCCAGGCCACAGCGGATCGCGCGGTGCGCCTCTTTCCCGATGATCCCGGCTCGTATATCACGCTTGCCAATGGTTATCGCTTGCAGGCTTCCTACGATGAAGCGGCGGGTGCGCTCCTTCAGGCTGCCGAACTCGAACCCGATCAACCTGTGATTTGGGCGGAACTTGGCTTTGTGCAGCGTTTTGCTGGGGAATTTGAGGCGGCACTGGAATCCTTCAAAAAAGCTGCCGAACATGCCATGCCCGCTATGTATGCCGTCCGCGTTTATTATCACCTCGCTCAGGCATTTCAGGGGCAGGGGGATACCAAACAGGCTGTGAGTGCGATGGCGAAGATGGTCAGTGCCCGCGATGGATTGGATACTTGGGAATCAGGTCTGAATGCGTTGGGTGGAACGGCTTATGGGGGTGCATTATCCCGCGAAATTTCAGAAATTCAGGCTGCGCTGGCCGAAGCAGATGCGGCTACACTTGGATAGGCTAGTATGGGACGTTTGACCGCGTATCTGCTCCGTACCTTCCGCGCTTGGGAGAAGTCCGCGCAGATTGCCATGCTCATCGCCCTGGTGCTGTTGGTCGCGGCCTTTCTGTTGCTCCTTTTTGGCCCTATCGCGCTCAGAATCGCTGATTCTTGTTGGGCTTATCGGTCTGATTTTGGTAGTCCAGCTCATTTTTATGTGGGCCAATCGCGGCATGGTGACGCCTTTTACCCAGGCGCAGCGACTTTACCTTGCCGGGGATTTCGAATCCGCCAGCAAGGTACTCGAATTGGCGCTCACCGAAGACAAGCCGGACGTGCAGGTTTTGACCCTGCTCGGTAACACCTATCGCCAGCAGGGATTGCTCGATAAAAGTGAGGAAGTCTTAACAAAAGCTGTAGAATTAAGACCGTTTGACCACTTTCCCCTATATGGTTTTGGGCGTACACTCCTCATAAAGGGTTCGTATACACCTGCTTTGGAGTTCCTTCGTCGTGCTGTTGATGCAGGTGCGCCTTCCATCGTTCATTTCGACTTGGGTGAGGCGTATTATCGTGCTGGGCTGCCGGAGGATGCGCGCTCATGGTTAGAGGTTGCTTCAGAACTCGATCAGGAACCACATCGGGCGCTGATGACCAATTATTTACTCTATCGCTTGGGGGCAGCACAACCCCCACCGCCCGAATGGGTGCGGCTCGGTCTGCCATATTGGGAGGACAATGCCGTGCGTTATCACCTCACACCCTATGGGCAATCTTTGACCGATGATATTCAACACATGCAAACCTTCTTGGAGGAGAGCTAATTCATTATGTATGATCGAAATGGAAATCTCTCGGTTATCCGTATCGGCACATTTGCCGCCGTTATTGGCCTCTTGCTGATTGTTGGTGCGATTGTCTTTTTCTTTGTAGATCGTGCATCTCATCAAGTGCCGTTGGAGGTTCAGCCCTATCCCGGTGCGATCAGTCAGGGTCAGATACAGCGTTCGAATATCTCTCGTACCGAGTTTTATCAGATTCCGGATGTTTCCCCGGAAGATGTCATGGCCTACTATCAGACGCAGATGGATAGTTTTTATGGCCCGGACACCGAGCCGGAATTTAAGAGTTGTAAACGTTTCCCGGCGGAAGGCAACAGCCCTCAGTACGATCAGGGACAGACGGGCATAGTGCCCTATCAATTCACCTGTTTTTTTGATCGGTCTGGTTTTTTCCTGTCGCAATTTACGTCAGTCGTCATTCAGCCTGGAGTAGGTGACAAACAGGGGATAACCGTTGTCGCCTACGAGCAAACCTGGCAGTCCTGACCCGACGTTGGAACCGGATACTTCCATAGAACAGGCCGATGATGACAATATCGCCATACCAGTTAGGTTATTGGTTCTTGGCGCGATTGCCCTCATTCTCGCGCTCGTGATTGGTACACAGGTGTTGGGTGTGTTGTACGTGATCGTATTTCCACCTGCGCCCCCGCTTCCTACTGATGTTACCCTGGTTAGTCACACCAGTTCCGCGCACGGGGTTGACGAATGGCTGTATACCACCACTCAATCGGCCTGTGATGTAGTGAAGTTTTATATTGATAATGGCGCGGTGTGCCGTATTGCGCCTACTTGCGACGATCAGAATCCGGACACCGGACTACCATCGCCCAGTGTGGAAAATGCCAGCCAGAATGTCGCCCGCTGCGTCGGTCAGGCGCGAATATCCATTTTCTCCATGCGCTGGCAGCTCATTGTTGCCGTCAGCCATAACCCGGATATTGTCACTGAGTTCCGTCTGGTGCGTGACGTTTTCTGGACAGGTGGTGATGGCGTCTCAGAATCGACCCCACAGGCGGATAGCACTCCAGAACCGTAAGCCACACACTTTTTACAGCATCAGAGTCATACGCAAATTTTCCCTACCGAAAACCTTTGATCTAGGCCATAATAGGTCTGTACTCACATTGACGTTGTAACTCAAATTTACGAAGCGATCATTCAGGGAGGTGTAACCGCGATGGTGAGACAAACTTGGCTCACGTTGCGGCTGATTGCCCGTCTGCTGCGAATAGACCGTTGCTAATCTCGTCTGTATTTCTGTCTATCCGTATCAGACATATCTATGGGAGTGACCATGTTTAAGGCAGTCAGCGCCAAAGTTGACATCCAAAAGCTGGAACGTGACCAGCTTAATTTCTGGCGGGAGAAGTCTGTTTCGCAGCGCACCATCGAAGGCCGCGAAAATGCGCCCCGACTATGTATTCTACGAAGGTCCGCCCACAGCCAATGGCAAACCCGGCAACGCATCATGTTCTGGCGCGCGCCTTCAAAGATATGTTCCCACGCTATAAGGTGATGCGTGGCTATTACTGCCTGCGTACGGCGGCTGGGATACACACGGTCTGCCAGTCGAAATCGAAGTCGAAAAAGAACTCGGCCTCAAGCACAAGCACGAAGTTGAAGAATATGGCATTGCCGCTTTTAACGAAAAATGCCGTGCAAGTGTCCTGCGTTATCTGTCCGATTGGGAGAAGCTCACCGAGCGCATTGGTTTCTGGGTAGATCTGGACAATGCCTACATCACCTTCAGCAACGATTATATCCAGAGCGTCTGGTGGATTCTGAAGCAGCTTTGGGACAAGGAATTGCTCTATCAGGGTTATAAGGTTGTTCCTTATTGCCCTCGTTGCGGCACGCCACTCAGCAGCCATGAAGTTGCTCAGGGTTATGAAGATGTCGAAGACCCCAGCGTCTTTGTCCGTTTTCCCTTGCGCGACAAACCCGGTGTTTACTTCCTGGTGTGGACGACCACTCCCTGGACGCTTCCCGGTAATGTTGCCCTCGCTGTCGGTGAAAACATCGACTATGTGCAGGTCGAAGGCCCATCTGCATGATGGTGAGGGGACAGAAAAGTTGATCCTTGCCGCCTCTTGGTGGAAAAAGCCCTGCATAATCACGAGCAGTATAAGGTTGTCAAGCGCTTTAAGGGCAAAGACCTGCTCAATCAGCACTATAACCCGCTCTATACCTTCCTGCCCGTTGATCACGACTATGCCTATGTGGTGGCGGGTGATTTTGTCAGCACCGAAGATGGTACAGGCATCGTTCATATCGCCCCTGCCTTTGGTGCGGACGACCTCGCCACTGGCGAAAAATATAGGTCTGCCCATCCTCCGAACAGTTGCCGCCGATGGCACATTCATCGACGCTGTGACCAACTTCCGGGGTATGTGGTTTAAAGATGCCGATCCGGAAATCACCCGTGATCTGAAGGAACGTGGGCTTGCTGTACGAAGCAGGCACGCCACCTGCACAGCTATCCATTTTGCTGGCGCTGTGGCACGCCCTTGATGTATTTCGCCCGCGAAACCTGGTTCATCCGCGCCACTGCCTATCGCGACAAACTGGTCGCCCTGAATCAGACCATCAATTGGGTTCCCGAACATATCAAGAATGGTCGCTTTGGCAATTGGCTGGAAGATGTGAAAGATTGGGCGTTGGGACGTGAACGCTTCTGGGGTACGCCGCTGCCCATCTGGGTCGATGACGAAACCGGCGAGATGTTGTGTGTCGGCGGTGTGCGAAGAACTCAGTCAGCTTGCAGGCCGCGATTTGTCCGAATTGGATTTGCATCGTCCCTATGTCGATGAAATCACCTTCCCCAATCCCAAAGGCACAGGGCGGCACGATGCGCCGTGTGCCGGAACTGATCGATGTTGGTTCGACAGTGGTTCGATGCCCGTGGCACAGTGGGGCTATCCGCATAAGAATCAGAAATGTTCAAGCAGCAGTTCCCGGCGGATTATATCTGCGAAGCCGTTGACCAGACGCGCGGTTGGTTCTACAGCCTGCATGCCATCAGCACCATGTTGTTCGAGCAGGTATCCTATAAAAATGTCATCTGCCTCGGTCATATTCTGGATGACGATGGCCAGAAGATGTCCAAGAGCAAGGGCAACATCGTTGACCCCTGGGAAGTGCTGAACAAGCATGGCGCGGATGCCTTCCGCTGGTATCTTTATACCTCCAGCCCGCCCGGTGAACCCCGTCGCTTCTCAGTGGATTTGGTGGGGGAGGTCATCAATAAGTTCTGGAGTACGCTCTGGAACACCTATAGCTTCTTCGTGACCTACGCCAACATCGACAACTGGACGCCGTCCAGTCCAGCAGCCGCCGGTGGGGCAGCGTGATCTGCTCGATCAATGGGTGCTGGCTGAACTGCATCTGCTGGTGAAAGAAGTCACCGAAGCCTATGAAACCTACAATGTCACCGATGCCACCCGTCCGATCCAGGCATTTGTCGAAAGCCTGAGCAACTGGTATGTTCGCCTCAGCCGCCGCCGCTTCTGGAAAAGTGAGAACGACGACGATAAATTTGGCGCGTATGCCACCCTCTATGAATGTCTGGTGACGATCAGCAAATTGATCGCGCCCGCCATGCCTTTCCTGAGCGAGTCGCTGTATCGCGATCTGGTCGGGGATGTGGATTCAACCGCGCCGGACAGTGTTCATCTGTCTACATGGCCGGAATATGATCCTGCCTCATCAACATGGACTTAATCCGTGACATGCGGGTTGCCGAACGTTTGGTGAGCCTGGGACGCGCCGCCCGTGAGAACGCCAACCTGCGTGTTCGCCAGCCGCTTGCCAGCGCCCAGTTCGCCACTCGCGAAGCCGCAGAGGCGGAAGCCGTTCGTAAGTTGTCACGCCGCATCATCCAGAGCGAACTGAATGTCAAGTCAGGTCAAGGTTCTTGGAAGGGGCGGGGGATGTCGTCGCCTATGTCCTCAATCCACTGCCGAGTCGCCTTGGGTAAAAAGTTCGGTAAGGATTTCCCGGTAGTACAGAAAGCTCTGCGCGAAGGCGCGCAGGATGATGTCACCCGCTGGGCCAAAGCCTTGACTCAACGGTGAGAATGTAACGGTTGAAGTGGATGGTCAGACCTTTGAAGTCACGCCGGAAGAAGTCGAAGTCAAGCAAAAATCTGCCGAAGGTTTTGCCATCGCCGAGGAATCTGGCTATCTGGCGGCTGTTGATACCCGCCTGACCGAAGAACTGTTGATGGAAGGGCTGGCGCGTGAAGTCGTGCGCCGTGTCCAGACACTTGCGTAAGGATGCCGACTTCAACATCGAAGATAAAATCATGGTCAGATATGTTGCCAGCGAACGCCTGAATAAAGCCATCAAGCAGTTTGCCGACTACATCCAGACCGAAACACTCAGCAATACTCTGGAAGCCGATGAACCGAACGATGGTTCTTCCATACCGAAGACTTCACTTTCGATGGCGAAACCCTGTCGCTGGGTGTGAAGCGTACAAATCTAATGATGATAGTCCGTCTAGCCATAGTAGCACACTGCTCATCGCTTAGTTGTGCAAATGTCATAGTTAATTGAAGCAGCAGGATAGGTGTCGAATAGATGCCTATCCTGTTTGATTTTTTGGTCAGCAGTTTCGACTGAGTATTTTAGATATAATAGACAAAACGAATGTTGGTGATTCATTGTTGAAATACGCTTCATCGTAGTTTGGTAATTATACTGCACATTACAATCAAATGAATGAATGAAGGGTTTATAGATATGAGTGACAACAATACTACAACACTTACAGGCTTTATTGCAGTTTGCACTACCACTTGGGCACAACTCTTGCTGCCGGGATCGCCTGATACATCCATCAATTGGGCGGTCACGGTTCGTGCCCAACCCCCTGCTTTCCCGACATTTATGGCGGTGAATTGGCGCTTGTATCAATGGATGTGTTGCAAAGTTACAATAGCCGTATGACTCTAGCTGAAGTTGTACAAAGTCTCGCGCAGGTTGGTGTGAGCGCCGTTGCCTGCTGCCGATGATGTGACCGATGCGGCTATCGCCGTCGCCAACGATTGTCAGGTCAGCCTGCTTGCCTTGCCGGATGACACCAGCCTGACCAACATTGAACGCGCGATCAATACCCTCATCGTGAATCACACCGCCCAACTCAACCAGCGCGCGATGGAAATCCAGCGCCAGTTAACCCGCCTCGCTGCCGAAAATCGTGATCTTGAACAGCCTCCTGCAAATTGTCGCTCGTGCGACGGCCAAGCCCGTCGTCGTTCATGATGATGCCGGTGTGTTGATGGCACAGGTTTATCCCAATGTCTCCCGTCGTAGGCACGGGTGGCGGTGGGCGCGCAATCTTGCAAAGTCTGCCCTATGGCGCGTTTCAGAATTGGTTGGAGCGTGATGCGCCCGAACTGGAAGGCTCGATTGTCGCCAGCCCACTCGGTTACACAACTGTTCTCAAGGTCGAAAAGCGGGTGGCCGGTTATCTCTCCCTCGTGGATAAGACAGAACCGCTCGATGATTTTGACCGTATGGTGCTGACCTATGGCGCGGATGTTTGCGCCATTGAATTGGCGAAAAATCGCGCCATTGCCTTTGCGGTCGAGCAGGCGCGTGGTGATTGGGTTCAAATGTGGCTCAGTGGCACACCCGCAGATGATGACCTGCTCACCACCCGCGCACAGCAGGCCGGATTTGACACCTCCACCAGTTATATGGTTGCCGTCTTTCGCGCCGCTACCAAAGCCGGTTCGCCGCTCCCACTGGAATCGCTGATTTCACTGGTTCGGGATGACATGACCCGCAGGCAGATGAATGGTGCGGTAGGGCAGTATGTCGATGTGATTGTCGCCATATACCCCTTGAAAATCTCACCCAGACTACGCGTGTTCGCCGCATTGTGGAAGAAGTCCGCGAGCAGTTGGCGACTCGCTCACCCTAGTGGCTTGGTTGGTGCGGGTCATTAGCCGTCCCTGCGCTGGGCTTGTCCAGTCTCCGTGAGGCCTATCGCGAGGCCAAAGATGCGGTCAGCATCGCCAACGAACTCGGTGAACGGGAACAGACCACTTTCTACGGCGATCTCAAACTGTTTCAACTCCTCCTTGCCCTCAAGGAACGGAATCTCGACCAGCTTGCGCCGCTTTTATGAAGACACGCTCGGTCAACTGGTTGAGCATGACGAGCGTAAACAGGGCGACCTCATACGTACCCTCAATGGCTTCTTTCAGGCTAATGGCAATCTCGCCAAAGCTGCTCAGGATTTGGACGTTCACCGCAACACGCTCGTTTACCGCCTTGAACGCATCGCTGAACTGACCGAAATGAACCTGGATGACGCCGACAACCGCCTGATTCTGCATCTCGCGCTAAAAATTCAGCGCGTCCTGGCAACTCTAACACCCGGCGTTCCTGTCTAATTTGTCATACTTAGCCTGGGATGTGAGGGTAACAATCCCGCTCGCACCAAACCCCGAAAGTAGCGCCTGACACCGCCAACTCCGGCAGTTTCGTGTATCGTCTCGCTCGTGTACCATGAATCTCTAAATGCTTGGTTTGTGCGAAATCCGCTCGGACGTTATGCTTGCAACAGAAACATAAGTTCCGGCCTCTCTGCTGCTAAATGTAAAGGCCATCATAATGACTGACGCCTCTGTAAAAATTCTCGAAACCGAGCGGTTGATGCTTCGACGGCTGGTTATGGACGACCTTGATGAACTCTTTGCCCTCTATAGTGACCCGGAGATTCGACGTTACTTTCCTGAAGGTACGCTGAACTACGAAGATACAAAGGAAGAACTGGAATGGTTTCTGAATGGGCATCCCGACCATCCCCAGTTGGGACTTTGGGCAACCATATATAAGGAAACGGGTCAATTCATTGGTCGCTGCGGTTTGCTCCCCTGGACAATTGACGGACAGGATGAAGTGGAAGTGGCCTACCTGTTGGCGAAGGAATATTGGCGGCAGGGCTTGGGCACGGAGGTAGCTAAGGCCATCCTTCAATACGGATTCGAGCAGTTGGGCTACTGGCGCCTGATTTGCATGATGTATCCAGACAATTTGGCGTCTGTAAAAGTAGCCCAGAATATGGGCATGTCCCTGGAAAAAGAAATGGAAGATGAGGCCGGACCGTATCTTCTGTATGCTTTGAGTAAATAATCAGGCTAAGTTGAAGAATATGACTATCGAATCAGATTTGCTTTTACCCCCGCCTTGAAAGCGAGAAGGGGACTTCTCAAATCATCTAACCTCTTGCCTGAACTTTTCATACATCTGTTGTGCCGCTCAGTTCAAAGCTATTTGAAAAATCGGTTGTATCAGATTCACCTATCTCTTTTCGAACCCCAGGAATGTCGATTTTGCTCCCGCTCTCCGTTGACGAGGAGGGCACTCCGTGCAAAGCCACCGGAGGTTACGGGCACGAATGTCCCCTGAGCGAGTTGGGGAGGGGTTGAGCACGGCGTACCTCTCCTGGAACTTTACAAACAGCTTCCTCCTCATTGTGTCCTTGTGCCTTTGAGCCTTCGTGATACGTTTTTAATCTCCTTTTGTTCTGACTACTGACAACTTCTCTCCGCATCTTTGACTCATCCCTCGTACCTCATCCCTTGTTTTCATCTTTTTCTGGTAGCTGGTAACTAAACTCTCCTTTTTTCCCCTCAAAATCGACACAAATGTGTACACAAATGTTCACCACAAGTAAGAACTTTTGTGCTACACTGCCTTTGATAGTGGTTGCAAAGTAAGTGACAATCCCTTCACGAGTTTTTGCTCCCCCTCAATCGCTTGCGGGGGAAGGCGGCAGGGGATGGGGTAAGAGTCACAATGTTCCAACACGTACCATTTGACCACCACCCTATATATGTTAGCAAATTTGGGAGTCCTGATGTTCCGTCTCTTCGACCTTATCCGCTCTGCGTTTTTGCCCTTTTGCAGTTTTGCGTTAAGTCTTGTCATTATGGCGACACCCTGCTGTCTTGTCACCGTAACGACAAAAACACTGTCAAAGCGGCAGCCCATAGTGACCTTCCCGCCGGATTTTGAACATTTCGGCGGCAGTTCTCGGCTTTCCCGCTGCACC
Organism: uncultured Chloroflexia bacterium; assembly: GCA_963752305.1. Taxonomy (GTDB): domain Bacteria; phylum Chloroflexota; class Anaerolineae; order Aggregatilineales; family Phototrophicaceae; genus CFX2. The sequence goes on along the minus strand of CAVVXQ010000009.1, from coordinate 1,733,983 downwards.
GATTGCTTACTATTGCGCCCCACTCCCTCGTTCCCGCCGTTCAGCGCAGCGACAATCATGCAATTTGTGCCAAAGCATCGAATTAAAAACTCCCCTTCCTCATGGTTACGGAGAAAGGGGAGTTAGGGAAGGCAGGAGATGTTTTAATTCTTACGGATCGGGGGTGCAATCTTTACAAAGTAATCCTGTGGCCGACCCAGCAGTCCGTACAGGTGTTGAACGGCCTCTGGTTGGTTATTAACCTCCAGCGTTTGGATGTAGGAGTTGAGCAGTTCGCGTACATCTTCGATACCTTTTTCATCCAGTGGGAAGATGTCCACTGTCGCGCCTTCTGCGATGCGCCGCCGGATTGCATCCACAGTCAGGTTCATTTCTGGCTGGATACGCTGGTAGATTACGCCGCCGCTCATCCCTGCGCACATCCAGGGACCAGGATCGCCCAGGATAATCACCCGCCCGGATGTCATATATTCACAGGCATAACCCTTGATGTTCGCTCGTGCAGCCAGCCCACCCAGTTCGTCTCGTAGCGGTTCGATCACTTCACCGCCAAAGATCACGTCCGACCCACTCAACCGGATGCAGGCGCGGGTGTCGGCGTTACCTTGTACGATGAACCGTCCGCCCTGTGCGCCGTAGGCGAAACTCTTGCCTACCGAGCCATCAAGTCGTTGGCCGTTGTGGTTCAGGCCTTTCAGGATCGTCACCGTTCCGGCACGAGCGCACTTCGCCACACCGTCTTGCGCCCCACCTTCCACCAGCACATCCAGTGGCGCGTCGATGAATGCCGCCAGTCCGTTACCGGGGATAGCCGAGTTACTAAAGTTTAGGTGAACTGCGTCAATCAGGTCGGCATTCACAAAATCTGCCCGCTTCAGAGCACCTGCCAGATGTGTGCCCAGCGCCCGATCCATCGCCATTACCTGTTCGTCGTCATAGGTGACTTCATGTTCGCCATTGCCCACGTTGTCGGCAATCGTCGCTGTGATTTGTTTGCTCAGGATGTTACGGGGTCGATTTAACCGTCGTCCGACCCCCTGTTGTAGCGTTCGTTTCTGGTTATAAGGAGCACGCCGCATCAACGGACTCAGGTCAACGCGGTCATGCATGGCAATCTGTTCCAGCAGGTCGGCGCGTCCCACCAGGTCTTGCGTCCGGGTCACGCCCAGTTTCGCCGTCCATTTTCGGATGTCGTCGCCCAGCATGTGGAACACATTGCAAATGCCTTCGACAGATAGATCGAAGTCACGCGGATCAAAGTGTTTGATGCCCTTCAGCAGGGCTTCCTCTTTCGTCTTAATGTGTGTGGTGATACCGACATGACAGGTTCCTTCTTGGCACTTCCGGCAGATGGTACAACCAACCGCCACCATTGCTAGCGTTCCGAAGCCCACCCGGTTCGCGCCCAGGCACAGCATTTTTACCACGTCGCGCCCGCTTTTCATGCCGCCGTCGCACCACAACTCCACGTCATCGCGCAGACCGCTTTCGCACAATGCCCGGTGGGATAGCCACACACCAATCTCAGCAGGTAGGCCGACGTGCCGCAAGGCATGTGCCCGCGCCGCACCTGTGCCACCTTCATAGCCGGTGATGTTGATAATGTCCGCGCCCGCTTTTGCCACCCCGACTGCGATCACGCCCACCCCCGGCACAACCGGGATTTTGACCGACACCCGTGCGTTCGGATTGGCGGTTTTTAACTCGTCAATAAGTTGTGCCAGGTCTTCAATCGAATACAGGTCATGGTTGTTGCTGGGTGAAATCAGGTCAACACCTGGCGTAGTATGTCGTGCTGCTGCCACCTGTTCAGTCACTTTATAACCCGGTAGCTGTCCGCCTTCGCCCGGTTTCGCGCCCTGGCCGATCTTGATTTCCAGCAGATTACACGAGTTCAGGAACTCGATGTTCACGCCGAACCGTGCCGACGCGATCTGGTTGCCCCGGTTGCGGGGATAACGTCCCATTACGTCCGCCAGTTCGCCGCCTTCACCGTTCACGCAGATGATGTTCAGTTGATAAGCTGCTTCGGCGTAGGCTTTATAAGCCAATTCCCCTTGTGAGCCGAATGACATTGCGCCAATCACTACCGGCATCGTATGTTCGCCAATGCTGATGTCTACCTCATCAGGGTCAACTTCATGCTCGCTGGTTTTCAGACCCATGATGTGTCGTAGCGCAATCGGAATGGTGTTCTCCAGATTCATGACTTCATGCGTATATTCTTCTAGAGAAAGTTCACCATGTGCGACGTCCTCCGCCTTCTTCCACATCTTCGGGTAGAAGCGGTCAGCATTCGCCAGTTTGCCAGTGGTTTCGCCACGAAACTCCGCTGCCCGTTCTTCGGCGTCACTTTTGAGGACATCCCAGGTCAACCCGCGTGCGTCCGACCCGAAATAATTCGGTGTGCCGAAATAGGTGTGGACACTTGGTGTCAGCCCGATGGAGCTAAACGAATGTCCATAGCCCCGCAGTTCATGACAGCCGATAGTCGAGGTAATCTTTTCTAGACCGCTCTTTAACGCTTTGAGCATTCCGCTTAACTGTTTAATGGTCTCTTCGCGGGTTAGGGGTTGCTTGGGGGGACGTGGCGCAATCCCCAGGCATACCGAGTACAGTGCGTAAGGGACAAGCGCATTTGCGCCCATTGCGATACACAATGCCAGGTCATGCAGGTCTCGTAATGCGCTCGAACGTACCACGATCCCGACCTGTCGCCGTAAATTAGGCAGATCGCCGGATCGTCGTAGCGCTTGGTCAATGGCAGATGTCAGCACCAGGGGGTCAAGCCACAACCGTTGTCCATCGTAAACCTCGGTATCATCCAGCACAATACACTGGCTGCCTTCGCGTACGGCCACTACCGCTTCATTTTGCAGGCGGTCAATCGCCTCTTGAATCCCTTCATCCAGTGCTGCGCTCATCGACAACACCGTCAGTCGTTCGCCAAACAGGTCGAACAAATCTTCAAGCGTCATCGTACCATGTTGGTCGGCTACCGTTCGTAGGTCATCCAGTTCACCGAGTTCCGCGTATCCGCCTAACAACAGGGGGATTTCTAACTGCACCAGAATATGTTCGCCATCCGTCCCGTTTTCAATGGTTGGGCGCACTCCGATCAGCATCCGTGTAGAAAACTGTGCCCGCTCCCGCTCCCGGTCAATAGCTGGATTGGTGACAACCGCTACCGTTTCTTTGAAGTAATCTGCCAGATTGATACGAGTTTGGCTGAGTGCCGCCAGTGGCCCATCCCATCCCAACGAGCCAACTTGTTCTTTGTAATTTTCAGCAATCGACTCCAGAACACTAACGTGATACCGTTCCCAGCCCATCGCGGCCATCGTATTGGTATTGACTGGTGTAAGCCGTTCATTCCAGGGCAACGGACGCGGACTGGTCACACGTACCGGCATGCTTTCGATGACCACCTCTGCTTCGGCAAGAGCAACCGGGGCAGGTGAGGGTGTGGGTTGATGTCCATTGCTATGCCCATTGGAATCACTGGTGTGGGGTGTGGGCGGCGGGGTGGTCAGGTTGCTGAGTGACCAGATTCCCGCAGGTGGTCGCGGGGACAAAACGCCCCGTTCCCGGTGGCGGTTCAATACATGTCGTTGGATGCCGGGATAATCCAGCACTTCAATCGGGTGTCCCGGTGAAACTTTGAGGGCGACTTTCTCGCCAGGAGCAAGGGGCTTCGGTTCACTGGACATCGTATCCAGTGCGTAAACGCCGCGCTCGGATGTGGCAAAGTATTCTTTTTCTGTCTCACCAAACCACAATGGTCGCAGTCCCAGTGCATCTACACTGAATACACACTCATCGCCGAGCCGCCCTGCAACCGCCGATGGACCCTGTGCAAACGGCCCAAATGTGTGCCGGATTTGCTCATACATGTCGTGGATTTCGGGCGAATTTTGAATGAGATCATGTTTGTGGGGTGGAAAGACAAATTCCATCGCCTCAATCAGATCGAGGCCGAAATCCATACACAATGCCCGTAAAACGCGATCAACATCCTGCGAGTTGGAGTTGTCCGGGTCAAGCGAGATGCCCAGCATATCGGCTTCCAGGCGGAAGCGTGAAATCGTGTTGAACTCGCCGTTATGCCCGATGACATTAAATGGTTGTGCTCGCTCGAAGATAGGGTTGGTGTTGGTGCTGTATCGCGCGTGGCCGAGTGTTACGCTCGAAGCATAATCCGGGTCGCGCAGTTCGGGATAGTATTTCCGCAGCAGTTCAACTGTGCCTTGAACCTTATAGACCACACTGTACGATGACATCGACGGGAAATGGAGTCCCAAATCTTGTTCCAACTGCGATTGGAGCTGAAATAGAATTCGTTCCAGTTGGTCAGAAGCGACACTGCCATTCAGTCCGGCCAACTGCCAGAAAGTCGGTTCGTTCTTCTGTGCATTTGGCCCCAGAATATGGTGATTGACCTCGCCCGGTTCTTCAACCAGTACCTCCAACCCGGCTTCAGTCAGTCGTTGACTGATCTGCTCAATCAGGTGGGTACTGCGCCCACGCGCCACCGCAGGAATCATCACATGGGCCACCCAGAAGTTTCGGCTGCTTGCCATCGAGGTGCGCAGTCCGGCGCGGGCGAGTTTCTTCATCCATAACTGACGGGGAATATCGGTCATGATACCCACGCCATCACCCTCACCATCGACAAAGCCGGTGCGGTGTCCCATCCGTGTTAGAGCTTCAATGGTACGCTTGACGTTGCCATGTGTTGGTTCGCCACCTTTACGGACGGCGCAAATAAGGGCACAGGCGTCCCGTTCTTGTACATCAATCGGGTGCAACTGCGGGAGGTCGAAATTACTCAGTTGATTCTTTGACTGCATCGTGTGTACTCCTGCTGACTCGGCCCAGGTTACTGTTTCCGCACAAACGGAAAACCCGGCAGGATACACTTTATCGTTGGGGAACTAAAAATTCTACCAGATTTCAACGAAACCATATTCGTATATGTTGCACACATGTCATAAAGTGCCGTAAAAAAAGTATGTGCAAGGGGATTAACAGCGTGACCATGTGGGCAATTTTTTTAATCATACGGGAAGGCGATTCGGCAGAATGTCTATACACTCGTTCTGTGTCTCAAATTTAGCCGTTGGGGACGAAGTATATGAATAATATACGCTTCAGCTTAGGCGGTCTGCATAAATACTGTATGAGCGATCTGTCAGTGTATCCAGGCAACGAAGTGATATGGCCGTTAATTCAGCGCCAACAACCGTCGAATGGTGAGTCCCAGGTGCAGCGCGAGCCGGATTTCCGGGCGATTCAGATCAATTTGGGCAATTTCATTGATCCGGTTCATCCGGTATAGAAGTGTGTTGCGATGGACGATTAACATTTCCGCCGTTTGGCTCAGATTGCCGTGACAGGCGAAAAACGCCTCCAGCGTCTTGATGAGGTCAGCATTCTGGCGGTGATCGTATTCTTCCAGCGTTCCCAGTGTTTTGTCACAGAACGCCAGTAATTTTTCTCGGTCAGATAGGCTCAAAATGAGTTGGTAAACACCCAGATCACCAATGTATAGCGGAGTATCAGTGTGTAAACGGGTGGCAAGCTCCAGAGCTTGAACGGCATCCCGATAGCTATTACGCCACGAGGCGATGTCTCGTGCAGCTTGCCCCAATCCGACGGCTACCCGTGCCCCGGAATATTGGCGCTGTACTTCGGCGGTGAAGGATTTGGCTAATTTCATACTGGCTTCCACCGGGTCTTTGGGGTCGGTGGCATGGAAGACCAACAGTTCGTTTTCTCGCTCGCGCTGCCACACCAATGCGCTGGCGTGTTGGCTGGCGACTACCCCATTCACCAGCGTTTCCAGTCGTCGGTTAGAGGGGGATTTATCACCCTGCCATGCCAGTACGACAGCCAGATGGGTCTGCAGCATATCGTGTTCAAACCGTTCGCCCTGTCGGATAGCTTCTTGCTGGCTCACATCACCAATCAACAGGCGGTCAAGAAATGTGCCGCGTAGACGCTTTTCGGTATCGGAAATCGCTTTTGCTTTCGCCATTTCCAGCGCACAGGCTGCCGCACCATGTTCCGCCACCAGCAGGTCAATATCATCCAGGTCGGTGTCCCGCCCGATAATCGACAGATACCCGCGTCCGATATTCTTCGTGATGATTGGCGATACAAACCGTGCCAAACCGGGCGTGGGTAACGATTGCAACAGGACGGGATTTTCGATTTCAACCACTCGATGTCGATCTTGGATTTCAATCGGTAGGTTGTAGATATTTTTGAGGAATTGTTCAACATCGTCCCAATTTCCAATGAACTGGGGTTGTACAGCACTTTCGATGATGCGGAGTCGTTTGTCTTGCACAACAACTCCCTTATTTGTCAATCGTGCCATTGCATTGACCAGTTCCGCCATCCCCTCATTGCGGGATGAAATCTGTGTCAATTGTTTATAAATCTGTGTCGCCCGGCGCTCCAGTTGGCCTTTCCGGTCAACCAGAAGGCTCACGACGGCCTTCTCTACCATCCGAATCCGGCTGCCGCCCGGTAAAATCATGACCGGCATACCGAATGCATTTGCTTCGGCTACGGCTGTCGGTGATGCATTTTCGCTCAAGATGACCGCTGAAGCCTGCATATCGGATGCCCACCGCACCACATCCACATCGCTGGTCATACGAGGCGCGTTGTTTTCCGGGGCGGAAAGCATAACGATTTCCCCCCTTTGGATTGACTTTGATGCAGTTTTGCTGTCGGGATAAATTACCGTCGCCCACGACACAGGTCGGTTAAGCAGCCCATCGCCCGCCACGACTCGCGTTCCCAACGGCAATGCTAGCTTGCGCACATCTTCAACGGTGATGCTGTTATTCACGTCTGCCATATTTGAGCAAATTAACCTGTTTATGCAAATTGTCTAAAACTGAAATAGCCTATTTTTGCGTAATTGTCAACTCCATACATAGACATGGCTTATGTATGATCCCAAGAAGGGTATTCATCAATCACATCTGGGGCTATGTTTCTCCAGTGATTAACCCATATAAAATCACTCCGGCAAACGCCAGCAGCGCTAACCCCGTGTAATTTCTGTCAGGGTTTACTTCAAAGTTGATGTACGCCAGCCCAACCATTAACGCCCCTGCTAACCATGTCACCGGGCTGACTTTCCAGCCGTGTGAATATTGATAGAGTCCTGATCCAAGCAGAATAATCGCCCCTGCGACAGGTACAGTCCAGTTAGGAACCGTCGTTTCAATAATTTGCAGCACCGCAAACACGGCCACCAGAAAGAACCAGGTCAGTCGCTCCACACGAGCTTCCGCCTCACTTTTGCCGCGTGTATAGCTCTGGGTGCTGCTACTGCTACGACGGCTTGTACTCCGGTGGGCGGTTTGAGACTTACGACGCGCCATGTTGAACTCCCTGGTTACTGTAGTTAACATACAAGCATATCAACACTTGGGTATTTCGGCCAATTGCGGCATGGTACAATACAGCTACAATCGACTTTGAAAGCCCTGTCGTGTGAGGTTCATAATGGGCAAACGCCCGTTTCTTGTTCTATTAATAATGATCGTGTTGGTGTCGGCTTGTGATCCGGGACAGGGTCCACGTTCCGGTTCTGGCCCGCAGTTGCTTCAGGATGTTACGCTTGCCCCCACCACACCGTTTCCCACGCGCGTACTCAGCCCAACGCCATCCCTGATTGCGATTCCGGTTTCGACTTCCACCTTGCCCTCGGAACTGGTTTCTCCATTGGAAGTGTCTACTTTAGAGGCGGGCTTTGTGCTGGTTACACCCACCTTGCCTCCGAGCAAAACACCAACGCTTACCCCAACGCCGCAGGCCACATCGACGCGAACGCCAATCCCTCCACCGACCTTTACACCCGGCCCCTATGTTGTGACCTCGCCCGCATCTTCCGGTGGGTTCAATGGTATTGTGCCCATCCCAACCGCCATTGGTGTCCAATCGGGTACATGTTCCACACCCTGGTTCTTTACTCAGATTGCTCCCGCCAGTTGCCCGCTGAATCCACCGCTGGTCAGTGACGGATCGTTCGAGCAGTTCCAGAAAGGGTATATGCTCTGGATTCAGCAGCAGGACGCCATTTATGTGTTATACGATAGTGCAAACAATCCGCGTTGGCAGGTTTTTAACGATGCGTTTGAGGACGGTATGCCCGATACCGATCCCGCTTATGATAGTCCACCGCCTTATACCTGGCAGCCGAAGCGCGGTTTCGGACTGCTCTGGCGTAACCAGCCGATTGTGCGAGAGCGCATAGGTTGGGCAGTAATTGAGTGGGAAACGCCCTATGACGCCCGTGTACAAATTGCTGGAGATGGTGTGATTTATATCAACGATCCGCGCGGAGGAGTGTTTGCCCTCGCGCCGGGTGGTACTGACTGGAAGCGTTATGAGTAAACGCATCGGGATTTTGACAGGGGGCGGTGACGCACCCGGCCTGAATGCGGTCATTCGCTCGGTTGTCATGACGGCTGCCAATTGCTACGGTTGGGAGGTGGTTGGCATACTGGAGGGCTTTGACGGCCTGTATCATGGCTTGCCGGTGATGCCTCTGGATGAACGCAGTGTACGTGATTTGTTGGCGCGTGGAGGCACAATCCTCGGCACGGCCAACCGGGGAAGTCCCTTTGCGCATCCGGTTCACCGTCCCGACGGCACGATTGAATATGAAGATGTCTCCCACGAAGCACTGGAACGCATGGCCGACCTGGGGCTTGATGGACTCATTGTGGCGGGCGGAGACGGTACAATGTCCATCGCTCGTAAGTTAGTGAGTATGGGTGCGCACATTGTTGGCGTACCCAAAACCATTGATAACGACCTCGGACAGACCGATACCACCTTCGGTTTTGACACCGCCATAAACACTGCTACCGAGGCGCTGGATAAACTGCAAACAACGGCTGAAAGTCACCATCGAGTGATGGTGCTTGAGGTAATGGGTCGTGACGCCGGATGGATAGCACTTCATACGGGTGTTGCAGGAGGTGCAGACGCCATCCTGATTCCCGAAATTCCCTTTGATATTGATGTCATCTGCCAGAAGATTCGTGAGATACAGATGTCCGGGCGGCACTATAGCCTGGTTGTCATTGCCGAGGGTGCTGCGCCGGTAGGTGGAGTACAGCAGTTCCACATCAAAAATGATTCGTCAGGGGGTGGGCGATTGGGTGGCATCAGCTATCTGGTTGCCGAGATGCTTGGCGATTGTGTTGGTGCTGAAGTCCGGGTAATGGTGTTGGGCCATCTCCAGCGTGGCGGTCAACCTACCCCCCATGATCGTTGGTTAGCATCTCGTTTTGGTTCGGCTGCGGTGCATCTGGTCGCAGAAGAAAAGTGGGGATATATGGTGGCCTTGCGCGGCTTGGCGATGGAAGCCGTTCCATTGGAACAGGCAGTTAAGATGAAATTTGTTGACCCGAAGGGTGATGCGGTACGTATGGCTCGTGATTTAGGGATTGTATTCGGTTGATGACCGTGAATGTACCGCCGACAAATCTCTCTGACACCCGCCCCAATCCTGCGGTTTCGCTCCGTCGTGGATGTCGATTTAATCCAGTGATCGTTTTTTTCGCTGCCCTATTATTTCCCATATTTTGCTGTGGGCTAACACTCGTCGTTTACCTTGTTTTCCCACCCCCTCAGACGGACATCATGATTCTCGGTCTGGATAGTCGTCCCGGAGAGGGTTATGTTGCCCGCACCGATAGCATCATGCTCCTGGGAATTGACCCGTCGCATTTACGCACCAGTGTGCTTTCTGTTCCCCGTGATCTATTTATCGACGTTCCTGGTTACGGCGCGCAGCGCATCAACACCATTAATGTGTTGGGCGAACAGGAGCATGAGGGTGGGGGTGTTGATCTCCTTGAGGCCAGTATCACTCAGAATTTTGGCATCCGCCTGGATCGTTATGCGCGGCTCAATTTTCAGGCATTTGTCGAACTGATAGATGCAGTAGGAGGGCTGAATATTGACGTGGAACGAACCATCGTCGATGATGCCTATCCGACAGAGGATGGTGGTGTCAAAACCATCCGTTTCGAGTCCGGCTTGCAATATATGGATGGGGAACGCGCGCTTATCTATGTCCGCACCCGTCATGCTGATGATGACTACCGCCGCGCCGAGCGCCAGCAGCAGGTTCTATCGGCTCTCATGGCGAAGTTGGCAAATCCCACTCATTGGCCTTCAGTGGTTAATATCATCAACCGTTATGTGGATACCGATCTGACGGTGTTGGACATACTCCGCCTCGCGCCGCCTGTCCTGCTCAACTTGGGACGCTTCGACCAGTTGGTTATTGATCGTGACTATATTGTTGGCTCATCGGCTGGCAATGCTGTCCCCAATTACGCCAAACTTCAACCCTGGTTGTCCGAACGCTTTGATTAAATAACTGCTTCATCGATATACGATGCTATAATCTCCTGTTGCCCTGTCCACCAGGATGCAAGCAAGGCTGTCCGGTTGAGCAAATAAAAGACGTCCCATTTTTGGGACGATCACTCCTTTCCTGCCAACAAATCATAACATGTTATTGGGCTGGCTTTTCTCGCACTAACCGTTCATAAGAACCTTTCCATAAGGATTCATTCCGGGTTAGTTTGGTAATCTTGATGTCGGCAAATCGCGGCAGCAGTTTAACCATCAGGGTGGGCAGTTGATTCCAGTCCTCTTTTAAAATCATACTGAGCAGTTGATCGGCTACGGCACCCGGCCAACCCCATCGCTGTCGCAGTTCCTCCGCTTTCACCCAGTAATCACGTTTCTCCCAGGCCTGCGCGGACTGTTCGATACCCTCGTCGATTTCTCGCAGACAGTACACCAGCATTGCTAGCATGTCTTTTGCATCAGCATCAATTTCTGATTTCTGGCTCAAGCGGCGCAAGATTTCAGCCCCCGTCCGCATCAATTGGTTACGCTGTTTGCCGGTGCTGTCCGTGTTGATAACTCAACTCATCGTTTCCTTCCAAATAGTGTTCCATAGTTAGCATCTTCTGGCCGTGCAGTGATTTGCAGCATGAGGAAAATCAACGTCCGCGTCAATGATTATGTATTGTGTGGGCGGATACCCTTGTAAATCTGTGCGCCGCTCAGGGTTTTTAAAATGGTAGACGCTGGACGTCCGGTTTGCTCCGCTAGCTCACGCGGTGTCAGCGCCAGGTTGCCATTTGCCAGGAACACGCGGAAAATGCTGTCCACCAGTGAAGTCTGTGGATTGATAAAGTTCGGGTCTTCCGCTGCAATCTGGATAGCCAGTCCGAGTTCGTCAAGCTGTAGCACTTCTCCGGTTTCCGGGTCGATATAATCGACGGTTTGGTCTTCAGTGTTCTGACTCAATCGCTCTCTTTGTTCTGGTAGCAGGTGGCTCAACAGGTACGTTCTTAGGTCTTCGGAACTCTTCTCCCACCAGCTAAAGTCAATGTGAAATTTTGTGTCCAGCGTCGGTTTGCCGAGGAAACTGGGTTTCGTCATCAAATGTGTTTCTCCTAACTGCCTGTTCTGTCGCGTGGGGCGATATACTGCCCACCTTCAGACAAGCGCTAATCTCCGCTCAGTTTCCAGTAATCTCCCCCCACATTTTGAAAGTCAGGATTGGCAACCAGGGTTGCAAAAATTGGTCCAGGTGGACAGCGGCGCAGCACATTGACTGCACTGTACAATGTCTTTGCGTGAACAGTACCTTGAGGGGTTAGTCCACCCAATGGCGGGATGATGACTTTTAGAATGGCGGTCAGGCTCAGTTTTTTCTGTGATGCATTTTGGAATAATGTATCAACGCCCGCTAGATCATCTGCTCCCAGAATCATCAGTTCGTCATATTCCGCGCCGATTGCCCGTTTCTGGTTTTCGAAAGTAATCTGGTCGTTTTGGGGCACAATCAGCCGAATCCACTCTGTTCGTGGCCGGTAGGCTGGAAAGTCAATGACCACCTTGCCCGGTTCATCGCTGCGGCGAATGGACACCTGAGCACCTATTGGCAGCTTGTGTTTCCGGTAAAAAGCCGCCAGTCCAAAAACATACCGCTCTGCACGGACGACCCACGCGGGAAATTCTTCCCCATCCTGTCCATCGACAAACGTGAACCAAACTCGTGGTGTCTGTCGGGCGGTGGGCAGGATGGTTGCTATGCGCTCATTAAGCGGCAGAGTTCCCAGTCGTCTGTGTGGATATATGAGGGTTAAATGGGTTTCGTCAAGCGAGGGGGAGGGCGTTTTGGAAGGGGAGAGTTCATCACCGATTTCGATTTCGAGTTTCAGCATCTCCGAGGTGAGTAAGCTGCGATCATACTCAATCGGTGTGTAGCGCAGCATGGCTGGTGTCTCTTGAACTTCTGGTGGTTCAAGCCGGGTTAGGAACCACAATACCTCACCTGTCGGCCCTACCTCATCAAACCGACTGTCCTCGTTGAGGGCATAATTCAATGAGAAATCTTGAAGTTCAATCGGCGCGTTGCCAAGACCGCCTATTTGTCCCAGGATGTCTACTGTGGTCATTGGCCCGCCGCCCGCAATGTCGAGTACAGCTTCAGCCAGATTGAGATGGCCGGTGTTCACCTCCAGAATCAATTCTTTCGGGAACCACTTCTTAGCCATATAAATCAGGTCGTCCGAAGCACTCAGTCCATCTTCCAATTCCTGGATGATTTCATTATGGGCAGCATTCATGATGTCATCGGCGCTGAGTTCTGTCATACCGAGTACACCGTCACCATCCTGGCTTTCACTCAGCTCGTGAGGTGTATGGAGTTCGGTGGCAAACTCGCGGAACAAGTCATCGCTGTTCAAATCATCATCGTCGAATTCGACTGCGATTACATTGAAGAAATCGTAGTCGGGATTATTCCCAGGCCGAATATGTTTTACAACGGCTGTCTCATAATCGAATTCGGGAAAGACGATTCGTTGCCCAACCTCGTAATTGTGAGATGGGTTATAAAATCGGGTGTCTTTATACCGTTCACGCAGCGCGGCAGATTCTTGATCAAGTCGTTCTTGGATGAGGGCGCGAGCAAGGTCTTCACTGTTTAGGGGAATCTCTTTTTCCAGCAGCAGTTCGGTCAAATGCTCAATATCACGTTGTTCAATGACAAAGTTGCGCGCCCAGTGATGGGTTGGAATCATCACAGTTACACGCCTCCAGGTGGTTTTGCGGGGAAATCAGGATGAAATCGCATTGGGATAAATAAATACTCAGTTAGCCCTCATTATAGTGGAGATAGGTGGCGGATTGCAAGGGAGTTGTAATGCTTTGGGTGTCTGCGTCTCACACAGCGATCAATGTTTTGCGTTGCTTTGTGCTTGCAAGCGCGGGTTGACCACCGCATACCCGTAGTATATACTTAGCCTCTATTCGTTAATTTTAGCCCTATTAAGGCGTGTAAATAATGCGCCTATACCAAACCAGTGAGGTACAAAGCGGATGGCAACCAAGCGTACTTGGCAACCGAAAATTCGCCGTCGTAAACGTGTTCATGGCTTTCGTCAACGTATGCAAACTCGGAACGGGCGTAAAGTGCTGGCAGCGCGCCGCAAGCGCGGGCGTCATGTGCTAACCGTTACCCCCAATCATGTGAAGAAAGTTAACTGGAAAGCGTAATCCAGGGATATGGAACGGCGTTTCCGCTTGCGCCATGAGCGTGATTTCGCCCGCGTTCGGCGTGAAGGTCGTACCTATCATAACCAGCATCTGCGCTTGAGCATCATACCCAATGGTTTGCTCTATAATCGCTACGGTTTCATTACTTCCAGGCAGATTGGTAATGCGGTAACACGAAATAGAGTGCGACGTCTGTTGCGAGAGGCAGTGCGTCTTCTCCATCCTCGTTTGCGGGTGGGTTACGATTTGGTTTTGGTCGCTCGGAATACGCTCGTTGGACAACCTTTTCAGACCGTTGAACGTATACTGGAAGAGGTGTGTCAACAATCGGGTTTAATGGTAAGCGGGAGTGACGGCACATGAAGACTTTAGCACTGGCAATGATCCGGTTCTACAAACGATTTCTTTCACCGATGTTGCCTTCAGCCTGTATCTACGAGCCGACCTGTTCAGTATATACCTACCAGGCCATTGAGCGTTATGGCGTTATTCGGGGCAGTTGGCTCGGTATGAAGCGGATTTCCCGTTGTCATCCGTTCCACGCGGGTGGTTACGACCCTGTCCCTGATCTTGAGGAGTAAATCATTGAACGTCAGGAAGTGGTTGACGCGGCATCGCCTGTGGGGTGCTGCGATTTTATGTCTTATAGTGGTGGCGGGATGCGGCCCTGCGCCGCTTGGTACGAGCTGGCCCGCGATTAGTCTCATTGATTCATCATGTGGCGATAGTGCCACCACAAACATTATGGTCGCCTTCAATGATCGAGTGGTCATGGTAAATCCGGCGGATGGCAAATCGGTTATTTTGCTCAATCAGGATTGCCAGCCGCGACCACCGGATGCTGATGGAAATCCTAGAGCCTGGGATTTCCGGGCGAGTTCATCCAATCAGTTTTTTACGACGCCCATCAAACAAGGCTCGGACTCGCTTGTATTGGCTGCCTACAATCAACATGTCTATCAGATAGACCTTGCCACCGCCCGTTCGGATAATACCAGCGGGATACCCATAGCAGAACAAACTGGACATAGTGTGTCGGAGTTGGTTCCCAGTTCCGATGGCAAATTGCTGTATCTGGGACTCAGCGCCAAGAATTTGGTCGCTCTGGATAGTCAGAATTATTCGATTGTCTGGACGATCACTACCGAGCATGGTGTATGGTCTAAACCCCTGGAACTGGGAGATTCAATTTACTTCACCTCGCTCGACCATAATCTGTACGCGGCCAATGCGCAAACTGGTGATGTTCAGTGGACAGTTGACCTTGAAGGTGCGGTTACTTCCACTCCAGCCTATGCAAACGGTCATCTGTTTATCGGCAGTTTCGCCCGAAAAATCTTCGAGATTGATCTTAATGGGCAGATCGTCAACCAATACGTGGCCGATGATTGGGTGTGGGCAACACCAACCATTGTGGACGGTATCTTATACGATGCCGACCTGGCTGGTAATGTTTATGCCCTTGATGTGAACAACAATATGGCTGTCATCTGGAAGAGCAAGGTTGCCACTCGCGCAATTCGTCCAAGCCCACTTGTGACCGATAATTTTGTCATTGTGGCCGCTCGTGACCAGAAGCTCTACTGGTTAAATCGCAAAGATGGTACGATTGCGAATGATAAAGAAGGGCAGCCACTGGTTCGTGAAGTGAATGCCGAAATTCTGTCGGACATATTGCTGGTTGAACCGAGCGCCACTGTGGATATTCCAGAGCCATATGTTATTGTTGGTACATTGTCCACCAGTGATGTGCTGGTTGCCTATACATTGGAACGCGGACAGTATGTGTGGACGTATGCATTCTCCTAGAGTGAACCTCACTCGCAGTTGAATGAAATGTCCTTGAGGAGTTTTAACCCATGTGGGATTTGATTCTGAATCCGTTTATCACTGTGATTACCTTGCTGTATTCTGTTTTCGGCAACAGTGCGGTATTGGCGATTATCGTCTTCACAGTGCTTGTCCGCTTGTTGACGTATCCATTAACGGGTCAGCAGATACGTTCGTCGAAGGCGATGCAGGAATTGCAGCCTGAACTGAAGAAGCTGCAAGAGAAGCACAAAAATGATCGGGAAAAACTCGCTCAGGAGCAAATGCGCCTGTACAAAGAGCATGGGGTGAACCCAATTGGAGGTTGTCTTCCCATGCTCATTCAGTTCCCCATCTGGATTGGTCTCTATCAGGCGATTAACCACGCCCTGGCGGCCACACCGCTTCAATTGATCGACCTATCGGGGCGTTTTTTGATCGGTGGCCTAGATCATCTCGTCCCATTAAACAACGTAGTGATGGGCATTGACCTGACACAGCCTCCGACAGCCAATCCGGTCTACGCGCTGGCGCTGCCCGTCTTGGTGTTGGTGACGTCTTACCTGCAATCGAAGATGATTACGCCAGCCGCGCCGCAGCCATCTGAAGATGGAAAACCGAATCAGACGCAGGCCATGACCCAATCAATGACAACCATCATGCCGATCATGATGGGTATGTTTTCACTGTCGTTTTCGGTTGGTTTGTCGATCTATTTTGTGGCGTCAAATGTTATTAGCATTGTTCAATACAGTCGTCAGAAGGATTTCAAGTGGCGCAGTGTATTGCCTTTTGGACAAGCAAAACCGGCTGCTGTAGTGGCTGCACCGCCTAAATCAAAATTGGAAGCGGGCATGAGTACGGGACGTTTAGATCGTCCGAAGAAGAAAGCGGTAGCTAGCGAAGCGACCCCACGCGCACAAAAGTCGCAAAAGGTTGATGAGGCTGAAGTCATACCGGAGAAAAGTCCTGCTCCCAAGCCAACCACTAACGGCGCGAAAACCAAAGCGCCAAGGGCGAGGAAGGCGACCAAGTAGTCCGACAGCGGCTATTTTTCGCCTCCTCAACCCAAACGGTGTAAAGTATTGGGCGCAAGCACACGGGCAATCTGTAGGCAACACCTAAATTATTGATAGAACAATGCGGATAGTGGGGCTTCCCTTATCCGCTGCTATTTCATAGTAAGGATATTATTCCATGAGTTCAGAACACTCTATTGAAATGTCTGGCGAAACTGTCGAGGAAGCGATTGCGAGTGGGCTGGCGGAACTGGGCGTGTCGCCGAGCGATGTCATTGTCGAAGTATTGGAAGAACCCAGCCGGGGTATGTTCGGTCTTGGTGCCCGTCCTGCACGGGTACGTCTCAAACTTTTTCGCACCTCCGCTCAAACGACCTCAGTCTCAGAGCCGATAACTTCATCCAGGTCGGATGTTAAATCCTATGATGACGGCGACGAACAGGAAAGCGATACGCTCTCCCTATTGTACGAAACGCGGGAAATTCTGGATGATGCAGACCTCGACGAAGATGCCCGCATCAGCAAGACCGTATTGACCGAACTATTGGACAAAATGGCAATTGAGAAGGCTGAAGTTATTGTACGGCGCGCTGGCCCGGTAGATGAAGCGGATAGCTCCCCCTGGGTGTTAGATATTTCCGGCCCGGATTTGAGTGCCCTGATTGGACGCAAAGGGGAAACGCTGGGCGCTTTGCAGTATATCACCCGGCTGATCGCCAGTCGTGAACTCCAACATCGTGCCAACATCGTGGTTGATGCGGCGGGATACAAATCCCGTCGTTCCAAGATGCTGCACGACTTGGCGCTTCGTATGGCCGACCAGGCCACTCGAACACACCGCACGGTCACGTTGGAGCCGATGCCACCCTATGAGCGTCGTATCGTTCACCTGGCTTTGCGTAAACGTGCCGACGTTCAGACCAAGAGTGTGGGTGAGGGCAGTTCGCGCAAAGTCACCATCGTTCCACAATAATTGGCATGCTGCCCGATTACCTTCTGGTCGGTCATATCACTGCCGATCTCACGTCAGAGGGGCGGATGTTGGGTGGCACAGCATCGTATGCTGCCCGTGTTGTCCATGCCTTCGGTTTACGCACGGCTTTATTAACCAGCGCTGCGTATAACGAACCGTTGCTCAATCAACTGACTCCCTATCTGGTCGATAAAAGTATTTTGCCTGCCCCCACAACCAGCACATTTGAAAACATCTATACACCAACAGGTCGAATACAATATATTCGGGGTGTGGCTGCGTCCATCGGCGCGAATGATGTGCCTCCCGAATGGTTGCCTGTCCCTTTGGTGCATCTTGCTCCTTTAACCGACGAAGTAGACCCCCGGATTGTGTATCAATTCCCCAATTCGATCATCATGCTTACGCTACAGGGTTGGCTGCGGCGCTGGGATGATGATGGTCGTGTCCACTTCAAACCCTGGTACGACCCCGATGTCCTGGAACACATCAACATCGTGGTTTTTAGTGAGGAAGATATTGCCGAGGCTCCAGAACTGGAGGCGAAGTTTGCTTCATCGGTGGAACATCTATTTGTCACCCGCGCTGAACATGGTGGGACGTATTATCACGATGGCACACCGATAGATTATTCGACTTTACCTGTGGAAGTTGTCAACCCGACAGGCGCAGGCGATATATTTGCATCCAGTTTGCTGGCAGCTTTATATCTGTCCGATGGAAATATGGACATTGCGCTGCGTGTAGCTGTTCAGCTAGCTGCGACATCCGTCACCCGTGTGGGGATGGATGGCACGCCCACACCCGACGAAATACTACAGGCGTTTAAAAAGGCAGAACATGAATTTCGTTGACCACGTTTTGTACAATGCCAATATCATCACACTCAATCAAGAACAACCTCGTGCGTCTGCGCTGGCGATCTCGGCAGGACGGATTGTCGCCCTCGGCTCGGACGATGACATTCTCCCGTTGGCCGGTTCTGATACTGCCCGTCATAACCTGAATGGCATGACGGTCATTCCCGGCCTGACCGATGCCCATATTCACTGGGAATGGACGTCACGCGGTCTGTATTCGGTGGATGTGTTTGCTGTTCCAAGCAAAGAGGTTGCGGTGGAACGGGTGGCAGAGTGGGCAGGAAAGACCCCGGCGGGCGAATGGCTGCGGGGTTCGGGTTGGTTTCAAGACCTGTGGCCGGATCGAGCGTTCCCGTCTGCAGCCGATTTGGACAATGTTGCACCCCATCATCCGGTTTATCTGACAGCTAAAAGCGGTCACGCGGCCTGGGTGAACAGTGTCGCGCTTGCACGCTGTGGCATCACGGCGGATACCCTCGACCCGGAAGGCGGGCAGATTTAACGGGACGACTCCGGCAAACCAACTGGCATTCTTTTCGAGAGTGCTATGTCGCTGGTGGCCGACCAAATCCCCCATCTGACCATCGAACAAATCGCTGGACAGATGAAAACCGCGCAGGAGTTGGCGCTGGCATCCGGTTTGACGGGAATCCATGATTTTGATGAACCGTCATGCATGGCGGCTCTGCAATATCTACGGGAACAGGGTGAACTCGGTTTGCGGGTCGTCAAAAATATCAATCGGCAATGGCTTCCGGCTGCGCTGGATGTTGGGTCTGCGCTGGGGTTTCGGGGATGACTGGATTCGCATCGGCGGGTTGAAAATATTCTCCGATGGGGCGCTCGGTCCGCGCACGGCCTATATGATTGATCCCTACGAAGGTGAACCGGATAACTTCGGCATCTCGACCATCGACAAGGAAGAAATGGCTGAACTGGTGAGCCGAGCGAGTGAGGCTGGACTTCCATCAACCATTCACGCGATTGGGGATCGAGCGGTTCATGAGGTGCTGGATGTCTATCAGGCGGTGCGGGCTGAAGAAGCCGAGCGCGGCGTGCTTCCCTCGCAACGTCGCCATCGTATCGAACATGTGCAGATCATTCACCCGGATGATGCGCCTCGACTGGCAAAAATGGGGGTTATCGCCTCGATGCAGCCCATCCACGCGACGTCCGACATGGATATGGCAGATCGTTACTGGGGGCGAGAACGCTCGAAGTGGGCATACAACCCCCGGTTGCAACTGGATTATGGCGCGGTGGTGGCCTTCGGCTCGGATTCCCCGGTGGATACCTTCGACCCGCTCAAAGGCATCCACGCGGCAGTCACGCGGCAACGGGCAGATGGCTCTCCGGGTGATGACGGTTGGTATCCCGACGCACGCCTGACGGTTGATGAAGCCCTGCGAGGCTTTACGGTTGGCCCAGCTTATGCATCCGGGAGGGAAGATCGCCTGGGCATACTCGCACCGGGTTATCTGGCCGATCTGGTTGTCCTCGACGCTGACCTATACGCTATTCACCCCTCCGAAATTCTGGATGTGAAAGTCATGGGCACAATGGTAGGCGGAATCTGGCGCTTCGGTGGCGTATGACCTCCACCAGGCTCAGGTGAGGGCGGCGGTACTGAATACCACCTGAAACGGCACGCAATAAATCACTACCCCAAGATATTGGCTCAAATCCACTTCGGACGGAACGCTGTAGTTCTGATTCCCAACATTTCCCTTCAATGAACCCAGGTCAATATAATCTGCGCCGACCTGCGAGGCGTCGCGTGGGTCGGGATTGCGGGTCATGATGACATGTAAGTCCGGCCCATTGGTCACACGAAAATTTTCAAAGCGCAGGACACGGCTGTTGTCCGGTAGCTGGTAGAGGGTGGCTGTTCCACTCCCGGCGTGAACGGCATCTATGGCGGTGAATGTTCCATCAGCGAAGATGCTGGGGTCGGTCATCTGCGGCATAGCCTGTTCTTCGGTGGGCACGACGGTATCCGGTTGAATGGCAGCCTGCGCCAGTCCGACGACCATTGTCGCATCGGCTGTGGACATCATCTGGCGAAACACGGCCTGCTGGTCGGTGGGAAGTGCCTGGAAGGTGGCCTGTTGTTCGTCGGTGAGACCAGGGAATCCCTCGTTGACGACGACATTCACAAACAGGGGACGCCACAGGGGAAAGGTGAAGGTGGCGGCGACCAGCAGCGCACCCAGCAAAATCAGCAGTACTCGAAAACGGGTATTCATAAGTCCATCCTATGATGATTGTCGACAAGGGATTGACGATT
Organism: uncultured Chloroflexia bacterium; assembly: GCA_963752305.1. Lineage (GTDB taxonomy): Bacteria > Chloroflexota > Anaerolineae > Aggregatilineales > Phototrophicaceae > CFX2. The sequence continues at coordinate 1,713,412 of CAVVXQ010000009.1, read as the reverse complement.
GTTATAATGCATAGACTTCAGGGTCAATTCTCATTCTGACAGGTATGTTACAAGAGGGGGCACGATTTTGCACCCTCCTGATGGGATGTTAAAGGAGTAGGGTTTATGGATAATCGTCCTGGCATGGCGATAGGCAAGAATGAATTCCGGGTTGAAGGGGATATGTTGAAGGTGGGTGACAAAGCCCCTGATTTTAAACTCACGGCAAATGATTGGACATTCAAGAGTCTGACGGATTATACAGGCAAGGTCAAGGTCTTGAGCATCGTTCCCTCGCTGGATACACGGGTATGCTCGACACAGACGCGGCGTTTTAATCAGGAAGCCTCGAACTTTGGCGAGGATGTGGTGGTATTAACCATCAGTGCTGACCTCCCATACGCGCAACGGCGCTGGTGCGGGGCGGAGGGCATTGAGCGAGTGGTCACGCTGTCCGATCACAAGGATATGTTGTTCTCCCAGGCGTACGGGGTGCATGTGGTCGATTTACGAATCTGTCAGCGGGCATGTTTCGTGGTCGATCAGAATGACGTGGTGCAGATGGTCAATTATGTACCCGTGATTGGGAACGAAGTTGATTTTGCAGAAGCCCTGGCGAAGGTTCAGGAACTTATTTAACCGATTCAACATAAGGATAGAACATGGCTGATATTCATATACAACGGCTGGCGAATGTGCTGGTCGATTACGCCTGTGCGGTGAAACCGGGGATGTGGGTGGGCATCCTGGGGGATGTGGCGACGCTCCCGGCGCTGCGGGAAGTTTACAAGGAAGTGTTGAAGTACGGCGGGTATCCGACATTGTTTATGAGCGACGCGACGATTGATCGCACGTTCCTGCGGGAAGCGAACGACGATCAACTGGAGTGGCTCGACCCGTGTATGTCCCTGTATGTTGAGAAGGCGGACATCTACATCCGTATCGGGAGCAGCGTCAACACACGGGCGATGACCAACATCAACTCGAAGCGGGTGCAAAAGCGCGGCGCGGCGACCCGTACCTGGCTGGATACCCGTTTGAACCGGGCGGCGACGGGGGAATTCGAGTGGGTGGGGACGTGGTATCCCACCGAGTCCAGCGCGCAGGAAGCCAACATGAGTCTGGAAGAATACGAGCAGTTTGTATTCGGCTCGATGTTCCTTGACCACGAAGACCCGGCGGGGGAGTGGCGCAAACTGTCGGCGATGCAGCAGAAGAAGGTCGATTGGCTGGTGGGCAAGAAACAGGTCAAGCTGCAAGGACCAAACGCAGACATCGAATTGTCGATTGAAGGGCGGACGTTCATCAACAGCGATGGTCATAAAAATATGCCTTCCGGCGAAATTTTCACCGGCCCGGTGGAAGAGTCGGTCAACGGGTGGATTCGGTTCAGTTATCCGAGCATCGTGGCGGGCAGGGCGGTGTCCGGCATCGAACTGAAATTTGAGAACGGCAAGGTGGTGTCGGCATCGGCGGAGGCTAACGACGACCTGTTGCAAGCCCAACTGAACGCGGACGCAGGGGCACGATACCTGGGCGAGTTTGCGATTGGCACGAACTTCGGTATCAACCAGTTCACGGGCAATATCCTGTTTGACGAGAAGATCGGCGGGACGATCCACATGGCGGTGGGCATGGGCTACCCGGAAACTGGCAGCAAAAACCGGAGCGCGGTGCATTGGGACATGATCTGCGACATGCGGAACGACAGCACCATTCACGTAGACGGCGACCTGTTTTACAAGAACGGCGAATTCGTGGTGTAGTGAGTTGCTTCATGTGTCCCTTTCCAGATCGTCCTCCGTCGGTGCGATGTGGGAAGGGGATATCTCCTGTTGGGCATATTCCCCGTTATATTCCCAATCGTCTGGGTCAGGATTAGCGGCGGTCAACGACTCCAGGTTGTCGTAGACTTGCCCATCATAGTCCACAAACTCGATGCGGATTTTATTGTCCCCCCCAGAGTGCGGCAAGATGGCATTGAGCTTGAGGATGCGGTCAATGAGATGGGCAAGCGCCATCATACGCAGGTGAGTGGGTGAGTCGTCCCAACCTGTGGCGAGCGACCCGGCGAGCTTGAAGGCTTCATCCATGAGCAGGACGTTGAGCGTTTCAAAACTTGCGGCAGAATCGGTGGCAGACGGCGGTGGCTGGCTCGGCTGTTCCCGCGCCTGCCGCCATTCGGTTTCTGCCGCCGCCGCCAAATTTAATGCCCGTAATCGACGCCATTCACGCAGGGTACGTTCCGGCACACCGGATTGCAGACTGGTGAGGGCGACATCCCCGGCGTTTTCGTCCAGCCGTTGCAGGGTTTCGGCTTTGTGCGATTTTGAGTAACGACGCGCCACTGGTAAACCTCCATTCATAACCGTTGATTTCAATATAGCACAAAAGTTCTTACTATAGGTAAACATTTGTGTACACATTTGTTTCGTTTTTGAGGGGAAAAATCGGGAGTTTCCAGTTACCAGTTGCCAGAAAATGCAAAAGAAAATTCCTAACGCAAAGACTGCAAAGGAGCAAAGGCACAGAGAGAACAAGGCGTGCAGTGCAGGCAGGGAATGATCGGTTGGGATATACTCGGAAGCGGGATATTTGGCAGTGTGGGGGAAATCAATGCGGCTGTTCATCAGTTATGCCCATAGCGATGTTGCTCAAGTGAACGAGTTAGTCGATATTTTCCGCGCAGGCGGTCATGACCCCTGGTTCGATCACAAGCTACTCCCTGGTCAGGATTGGAAAGCCAAACTCCTGGAAGCAATTACTGACTGCGATGCGTTTTGTCTATGCCCTTACTCCAGACTCGGTGGTTTCGGAATGGTGTCAGTGGGAGTTTGCCCGCGCGGTCGAATTGGGCAAACCCGTTCTTCCTGTTCTGCTGCGGAAGACACAGGCTATTCCAAAGGAGATCAGCCGTTTTCAGTATGCTGACGCTTCCAGCGGATTCACCGTCATGGTTGTTGCACAAATTATGGGTGGTTTAGCGCACATAGCGACCTTTCGTGTGCAATCTATACCGTCTGCGCCAGCAAATCCGGGTGGCGCACCGGCACAGGCGATGGGAGCTTTCACGCCGCCAGGGATGCGGGAAGAAGCCCAACCCCTCCCCCCCCCCTGTTCACGGAGAGGGAGAGTCAATCGTTTCAGCCGCCTGACCTGTCGGGTATCCTGCCGCCTCCGTTCGAGTGGTGTGAAATCCCGGCAGGGTGGGTGACGCTGGAGGACGCGAGTGATAATGCTGGATCCAAAGGCGGCAAATTCCACGTCAAACGATTCTGGATAGCGAAATATCCGATCACCAATGCACAGTACGTAGTGTTTGAAAATGATGAGGATGGTTATTTGAATACATCCTGGTGGGATTTTTCGCCGGAGGCACAAGAGTGGCGCAAAGCTAATACCGTGCCCAAAGATACAGCCTCTTTTGGCAATGATCTTGCCGCGAACGAATGTGTGCATGGTTTGAGGCGGTCGCGTTCTGTCAGTGGTTAACGGCCACAATCGGCCCGCAGCATGTTGCCCCCCTCCGCCTTTTGCTGCCGACAGATCAGGAGTGGCAACGAGCCGCGCAGGGGGATGATAACCGTACCTATCCCTGGGGCAATAATTTCGATAAAAGGAGGTGCAATGCTGTCGAAAGCGGTATTGGGCAACCTACCCCTGTTACACAGTACCCAAATGGCGCAAGTCCGTATGGGGTGATCGATATGGTGGGTAACGTATTCGAGTGGTGCTTAACTGAGGCACGTCAGGATACTAATGAGCTTTCTGGGAGAAATGACCGTGTGATGCGCGGTGGCTCGTTCGATGTGCAGGACTTCACGCGTGTCACCTCTCGCGACAGTTACTCTTCTGCTTATCGTGATCCCAGTATTGGATTTCGTGTCGTCTTTAGTCCACCATCTACTTGATCTGTGGGTTCTGTATCTGCGATATATGCAAACTGAACAGGGCGTGCTAGATAGGTAGGTATACCGTGCCCTTATCATTATCAGATTGTCGGTTTAGCCCACCAATTCGACACTTTTGTCTACGAGCTCGCCGCGCAGTTCGGTGATCTGGTCGCGGAGGAGGGCGTTGTTAATGGCTTAAAGGTGTTTTCGACGCAGCCGTTCTTTCGGGTTCTTACAATCTCGGAGGCATCCAGAATTTCGAGGCCAACGATGTTACCCCATTCATCGTAATCGACGATGAGGCCGGGTTGAACTTCATCGCTTTCTTCAATTGGTGTGTCTGCAAACCGAATCCTCAGCACATCAACCTGAGCATCATAGTCTATTTTCACTTCACTCATTAAGACACCTTTTAGAAAGGGACAGACAGCCGCCTGTCCCTACAATTCGATTACCCTACCAACTCGACGCTTTTGTCCACAAGTGCGCCGCGCAGTTCGGTGATCTGGTCGCGGAGCAGGGCGGCTTTCTCGAATTCGAGCGCCTGGGCAGCCGTCTTCATCTCTTTTTCCAGTTCCTTTATCAGGCGGGATAGTTCATCCTTCGGCATGTCGGCCAAGCTGAGGCCATCACCGACGGCTGCGGCCTCCGGTTCTTCCTCCATCATGGCCTTGACACGCTGCGTCAAGTCGCGCACCTGCTTGACGATGGTGGTCGGCTCGATGTTGTGGTCAAGATTGTGCTGGTGCTGGATGGCGCGCCTGCGGTTGGTTTCGTCAATGGCGCGTTTCATGGAGTTGGTCTGGTGGTTGGCGTACATAATCACCTGTCCCTCGACATGCCGCGCCGCCCGCCCGATGTTCTGGACGAGCGCCTGCTCGGAGCGCAGGAAACCCTCTTTATCGGCGTCTAGAATGGCGACCAACGAGACTTCCGGCAGGTCGATCCCTTCACGCAGCAGGTTGATGCCGACCAGGACATCGTAGACACCTAATCGAAGGTCGCGCAGGATTTCGATCCGCTCGATGGTTTCAATCTCAGCATGGAGATACTGTGCCCGGATGCCCATTTCGTTGATGTACCCGGCCAGTTCCTCGGCCATGCGCTGGGTCAGGGTGGTGACGAGGGCGCGCTGTCCCTTCTTCACCCGCTTGGCGATCTCTTGCAACAGGTCGTCGATCTGTCCCTCGACAGGCCGGACGCTGACCTCCGGGTCGAGGACACCTGTCGGGCGGATGACCTGCTGCACCACCTTCTCACTGATGTCGCGCTCGTAGGGTCCCGGTGTGGCCGAGGTGTAGATGGTCTGCCCCATGCGCGTCTCAAATTCGTTGAAAAGCTCAGGGGACGGTTATCCAGCGCGCTGGGCAGGCGGAAGCCATAGTCGATCAGGGTCATCTTACGCGCCTGATCGCCATTATACATACCCCTGATTTGGGGGATGGTCATGTGACTCTCGTCGATCACCAGCAGATAATCGTCGGGGAAATAATCCACCAGTGTCCAGGGAGGACTGCCTGCCGGACGTTGGTCAAGATGGCGCGAATAGTTTTCGATGCCGGACGAGTAGCCGACCTCGCGCATCATCTCCAGATCGTAGCGGGTGCGCTGCTCGATGCGCTGGGCTTCCAGGAATTTACCTTCACGCTTGAAGAACATAATGCGTTCTTCCAGTTCCTTCTCGATGTCGGTGAGCGCCTGCTTCATCTTTTCCTCGTCGGCCACAAACTGCTTGGCCGGGAAGATTTTTACACTATCATGCTCGGCCAGGATTTCCCCGGTGAGCGAATCGAACTCGGTAATGCGCTCGATTTCGTCGCCAAACAGAAAGACGCGATAGGCGATTTCGGCGTAGGCCGGGGCGATTTCCAACGTATCGCCGCGCGCGCGGAATGTACCGCGTTTCAAGTCCATGTCGTTGCGGGTGTACTGTATCTGCACCAGCTTGCGCAGGATGGTATCGCGGCGGATAGTCTCGCCGACTTTCATCTCCAGGATGGAGCGTCCCCAGGCCTGCGGGCTGCCGATACCATAGATGCAGGATACCGAGGCGACGATCAGCACATCTTTACGAGAGAGCAGGGCGGCGGTGGCGGCGAGGCGCAGACGGTCAATCTGCTCGTTAATGTCGGTTTCCTTCTCGACATACAGGTCGTGGCGGGGAACGTAGGCTTCAGGCTGATAGTAATCGTAGTAGCTGACGAAGTATTCGACGGCGTTCTTGGGGAAGAATTCCTTAAATTCCGAGTAGAGTTGGGCGGCCAGCGTTTTGTTATGCGCCAGCACCAGTGTTGGGCGCTGGGTCTGCTGGACAACCTGAGCGACGGAGAAAGTTTTGCCCGTCCCTGTCGCGCCGAGTAATGTCTGATGTTTTAAGTTCTGGTCGAGACCTTCGACCAGTCCAGCGATAGCGGTTGGTTGGTCGCCTGTGGGTTGGAATTCGGAGACAAGTTCAAAGGGGGGCATGTGGCTATCCTTCAGAACGTCAGTTCGGATGGGACTGGTTATTATAACGAAAATTGAGGCGTGATGATAGACCGAATCGGGTAAAAATGATGGGGAAATTGCACCCGATTCGGATTGCAAAAACAGCCGATATTTATAAGGCTCTGGTGACGGTGCTGCGGTTGAGGCCGCGCGTCAGGATGAAGTTTATCAGCGCCCCGATGGCAAAGGCCAGAATGAAGAAGGCCAGCCCCATCCGATCCGGGATGCTGGAACGCAAGACGAGGTAACCCGTTACCAGCGTAAAACTCATCAGGGCGGCGACGGTCAAGGCACGGCGGATGCGGGAGTCGCTGCTGCCGCTCAGGCGAATAAAGAACAACAATCCGAAGCCGATTATCAATCCGAAAAACGACGGAACTATCAGTCCCCAAAAGGTGATTTGGGTCGGCTGTGCCGGGACGTTGGGGTCAGCCGGAATCGGGGGTGGCAGCAGGGTCAACAGCATGAGAATGAAGAAGATGCCCACCAACCAGCCGAGTATATAACCCGCCCATTCACCCAGGCTACGCGCCCAGGCGGTAATCAGGATAATGACTAACCCCATCAGCCCGATCACGGCGATGTCGCTGAGGAGGATTTGTTGTAACAGGTCGCCCACAGTGGTATTCCTTCTAAAGTTCAAGTCCGTAAATAGGATATGCGCGGGATGTAAGAATCCTGAATGAGCGCAGGATTTCTGAGACTCCTGTAGGGTAGGTTTTGCACAGAATTTACGCCTCGATTGTGCCTGTATTCCGGGGTTTAACTGACCATTGACTTGCCGATTCCCGCGTGATAACATGCTTCACACGATGCGGGGTAGAGCAGTGGTAGCTCGTCGGGCTCAATCACGCAGGATAAACAGAGTGACAGAGATGATTGTAATCTACCAAACTGTCACATAGTAGAAGAGTTTATTCTGCAATGGGCTGCATATAGGGAAACTTATATGTGAACTCCTGTCAAATTCGGGGAAGCCGGTGGTAGGGTAATCCCGAGCCAAGCCCTAATAGTGATATTAGGGAAGGTGTAGAGACTAAATGGCAGGCACCTAAACGTTGGTAACGTAGGGTGAAGAGATAGTCCAGACCACGAACCCTTATATGGGGCGGCGGAAGCCGAAGTGGGATGCATAACCCGGAGGTCACAGGTTCGAGTCCTGTCCCCGCTATATTGAGGTGATGTAGCTCAGATGGTTAGAGCGTTCAACTCATAATCGAAAGGTTCGCTGGTTCGATCCCAGCCATCACCACCAACGGAAAAAGCTCTCGGAAACGGGAGCTTTTTTGTTTGCTGTTTTGCTAATCTGGTATACTATAATTGCTACAAGTATGACGGAGTTTCTTATGATGAAACGCGAATTACGGGCAGAAGCTAGACGAATTTGCGCAAAACTGGATGTAAGTGTTGATCAGATTGGGAAAGGCTGGGTATTTGCCAAAAGTTCGGTTAGTATTTGGGTTCGTGATGTTAGAGTTGACTCCAGTCCAACAGCAAAGGCTTCAAAAACTCATCATACGACTTATGGCGCACTCAATGCAGGGGCACGAGTCGAATGCGTGAGAAAGCACTGGCAAACACTTCGCCTCGATTATCAGGCAGCGGGGCGTGAAAGAGCACAGAAATGCGGCCTTTACATATGGCGGGGTGTATGCTTTATTGGGCCGAAGGGGCTAAAACACGAAATGGAATTTACTTTGCAAATTCCGATCCCAACATGATCGGATATTCTTCATGCGCTTTTTGCGGAATGAATTAGATGTGCAAAATGCTGAAATAGCATTACGAATTCATTGTCATACGCATGACACAGGAGTGATCGAACTAATCGAAAAATACTGGCTAGACTTGTTGTGTTTGCCGCAGTCATGTCTGCGGAAAGACGTTATACAAGGCAGGGCAGTGAGATCTCGCAAGAAGCGACTGACAAATGGTGTTTGTGGTATTCGTGTGCATCGCACTGATCTTGTCCAGCACATTTACGGGGCGATACAGGAGTATGGGGGATTTGATCGACCAGAGTGGCTGTTTTAGGGGGCGAGGGATTAAAGAAGCGGCTGGGGAGCCGCCTCGTGAAATAGCATCATTTGCGAAATTGGTTAATGACTTGACCGGATGGTCTTACCCCAGAAGGATGCACCGAACAGAGGGGCGAATACACAAAAGTCAAAAATTCCTGCCAGCAGTGGAACCAAACCGATAACCGCCAGAACAATTCCACCCGTATCTTTCACAACCAACAGCCCCAGGGCGACCAGGATTAACCCCGCGACGATGCGAACTACACGCCCGGTTCCACTTGCCAAGAAGTCGATCAGTGCCATTTCCCAAAACCTTTCTCATGTTTTACTGCCGTTGAACATCAGATGGTTTTGATCGTATGTCGCCTTTCGACACCCACGCCGAGACCAGAAGAAAATCACGCCATGAACCTGATGAATGTCATGTCTGATGGTTTGATCGCACCATCAAGTCCGCCAGGGCGTTTGTGACGACCTGTGGTTGTTCCAGCATGGGCATGTGACCCGCATCGGCCATGACTAAAGTCGAGTCGGGCAGCAGTTCGGCCATCGTCTGCGGAATCTCCGGTTTAAACAACTGGTCGCCGCTGCCACCGATCACCAGTGAGGGGACATGGACGGACTTCAAAGTTGCTGTGGAATCGGGGCGGGATGCCATCGCCAACAACGAACCGATGATGCCTGCCGGGGGTGTGCGGCGCATAATTTGTTCAGCTTGCTGCACCATAGGGGAATCCGGTGGTGTGGCTTCCTTGAATAATTTTGGGTTTACTGCCGCCTCTGCCCCCTGTTTCGAGACTTTTTCGGCTGTCTCAATGCGTTTGGCCTTACCCTCATCGCTGTCGGCCAGATAATTACTGGCGATCAGACCGAAGCCGATGAAGCGTTCCGGGGCGAGGCGATAGGCCGCCATCGTGACGTAACCGCCCATCGAGTGGCCGACCCATACCGCTTTAAATACGCCGAGGCGACTGAGCAAGGCAATAATATCCTTCGCCAATAAATCCATGCTGTACGCGCCTTCGGGGGCAGGACTGCGCCCATGTCCACGCAGATCGGGCGTAATGACACGGTAGCCTTCTTTCAAGTCCGCTAGCTGGGCATCCCAAATGGTATGGTCGAGAGGGAAGCCGTGTATCAGTACCAGTGGAACCCCAGCACCGTATTCGGTGTAATTGATGAGGATTGAGTTGGTCAGTAGGGTATCGTTATAAGCCATATTCATCTCCTGTGTAGTGTGAGTGCGCGTTTTCATTCAAAACCAGAAATCGAAGATTCCTGGTGAGCAATGAGGCAATTGAGAGCATTATCAGCGAACCAACTCGCCACGCCTAGCTGATAATAACGTCATCATGGAGAAGGGCATATATTTCAACATCGTGATGCCGCCCTTTGTGATACCACGCGCCGCGCGCCGTGCCTTCGTGCCGAAAACCACATTTTTCTGCGAGTCGTAGAGAAGCGACATTGCTGGGATGAATGACCAGCCTGATCCTGTTCATCCGCTTGGTCTCGAACAAGTAGCGTACCAGCAAATCGACGGCTTCCGTCGCCACGCCTTTGCCTCGACGCTCGGTGGAATAGACCTGGTAGGAGAGTTCGTACTCATCCAGATAATTGACGGTTTTGAAGAATTCGATGTGGCCGAGTATGTGGTCGTCAGTGGAGACGATCAGCAGCATGCCTTCGTCCTTGCTCCAGAAGCCGGTATCCTGGAATTGTTTTTGGAAGGTTGGATGCGAGAGAATGCGGCGTGGGAAGAAGTCGCCACGATTGTCGATGTCGATGTGAAAGGCATAGAGTTGATCGAGGTCGATTTCGCGTATAGGGCGGAGGCTAATGGACTTACCTTTGAGCATACTCATTACCTCGCTTTCACTTCGCCGAGCAGCTAATAATCACTATGTCGAGCTATACCAGCTTACCCCTTTTTGCGTAAGAGGCTCATCGGTCAGGTTTCGTATTGAACCAGATCGTCCCAGGTTTCACGGCGGCGGGCGAGACGCCAGTTTTCGCCATCCGGCTCGATAACAACCTCCGGGGGGCGGGGACGCTGGTTATAGTTACTCGCCATCACCATGCCATAGGCGCCAGTCGTGAGCACCGCCACCAGATCGCCGGGATTTAGACCGGGCAGGGGAATGTTGTCCCCAAGCATGTCGGCGGTTTCGCACACTGGCCCGACAACCTGACTGGTGCGTTCGGTTTTGTCGGACAGGTCAGCGGTGACGGCCACGATTTCATGATGTGCCTGATACAGCGCCGGACGGATCAGTTCGGCCATGCTGGCATCGGTGATGATGATGTTATGCCCCGCCTGCTGCTTGAGGTACAGCACCGAGGCGACCAGAATCCCGGCATCGGCGATAATCGAGCGCCCCGGTTCGAGCAAAACGGTGTAACCTTCCAGCAGTGGCCGCAGGGTATCGGCAAACGATTCCCAGGTTGGAATGACCTCATCCGGTTTGTAGGCAATGGGCAAACCACCACCAATATTGACGGTGCGAATGTGAGGATAAGGGGCGATGAGTTCCAGGGCGATCTCCAACGCGCGCCGGGTCGCCTGTGTGTCGTGTAGCTGGCTGCCGATATGGATGTGGATGCCTTCGATGCTGGCGTTGGGGAATTCGGATTGTGCCGCCAGCACCTTACGCACCGTACCCACTGACAGACCGAATTTCGCGCTGCCATGCCCGGTAGCAATATGATGATGGGTATTAGCGGCCACGTCGGGATTCAGGCGGAGGGCGACCCGCGCAGAAGGCCGACGAAGCTGACCGACAATCGTGTCGATGAGGGGTAGTTCGGCGGTGTTTTCAACATTGATCCAACCGACCCCTTTTTCCAGGGCATAAGCCAATTCATTGGGTGTCTTGCCAACCCCGGCAAAGACAATATCTTCGGCCTTTGCACCTGCCAGCAGCGCTTTATGAATTTCCCCGGCACTCACAGCGTCGATACCTGCGCCAGCGGTAATCAACGTATTCAGGACGGCAAGGTTGGCATTGGCTTTGGCGCTGTAATGAATATGGGTATCCAGGCCGGAGAAAGCCGATTGGATGTGGCGGAGATTCGTCAGCGCACGCGGCAGACTGTAGATGTAAACCGGCGTGCCCGTATGAGCTACAATTTCGGGAACCGGGATAGCGTCACAGTAGAGCGTGCCTTCCCGGAAAGCGATGGAGTCATTCAGCATATCGGTTAACTCTTGATGGAAATCAGCTCGTAAATCGGTGTCTGATGGGTGATGCCCTTCAGAATGACCGGCTCTAGCTGGTTGACGCTGGCGTCTGGTTCGATCAGGTGATAGGTGGCCTGACTGATGAGTATCTGGCCGCCTTTGGCCGCGCTGCACAACCGGGAACCCAGATTGATGATGCGCCCCAATGCAGTGAATTCCGTCCGAATAGGATGGCCGAATTCCCCGGCGATGGCCTCGCCGGAACTGACGCCAATACCCATCGACGGCAGTTCACGTCCCTGCTTGCGGAACGTTTCCTGCAATTCTGTGTGAATCCGCTGCATTTCCAGGGCGGCCTGGGCGGCGCGTGGTGCGTGGTCTTCCATCGGGAGGGGAGTGCCGAATAAGCCAATCACCTCGTCACCCACAAATTTGTCCAGCGTGCCACCATACTTAAAAATGACCTCGGTCATCTGCCCCAGGAAGGCGTTGAGACTGGCGACCAGTTCTTCCGGTTGGGTGCGTTCCGCCCACTCGGTAGAACCGCGCAAATCCGCGAACAGGACGCTGAGAATCACCCGCTCACCGGCCAGAATGCTGGCGTTGGTGCGTTGCAGCAGCAGCTCCACCACTTTGGGGTCTACCGAGCGGGTGAGCAGGGAACGCATCCGGCGCTGTTCCAGCCGCTCGAAAATGGCGGTATCCACCTGACTGGTGATGGCGGTCAAGATACGGCGGTCTTCATTGTCGAAGCCGCGCGCGGCGGTGCTGTTGACCACGCCGAATACACCGATGATGCGATCATTGAGAATGAGCGGCATGGCGAGCAGGGAGCGAATTCCGCCGACGGGGTCGTTGGAAAAAACCATGTCTCCGGTGGCAAGTGCCTCGCGGGAGCAGGTCTGAATGGTTTCCAGATATGCCGGGGACGACAGCAGATCGTCGGAGGTAAATGACCGGAGTTCCAGTTCTTCCTCGTCCCCCTCCTGATAGAGCATGATGTAACCCATCTCGCTGGACACCGCTTCGCACAACTCGGCCAGCACGGCGCTCAACATCGAGTCGAAGTCCTTTTCCTGGTCGCGGATGCGGTCTATCCGGTAGACGATTTCTAACTCTTTGGTACGCTGCGAGAGCTGCTGGAAAAGACGGCTGAAAACCACCGCCGAGTCCATCTGGGTCATCATGGCGTGCAGCAGACGATGATCGCCGACGGAAAAGGGCACTTTGTTGCCCACGACCACCGCCCCCAATCGAGCGCCCGCCACGATGAACGGCGCGGCCAGCAGGTTCAGTTCGGGGAAGTCATCCGATGTGGCGATAACCTGTGCCATCGTCAGTTGGCGCGCCTGTTCCCGAATGCTGTCAATTAATGAAGCGGGCAGGTTGTATTTGTCGATGATGCCGCGCACCAGCATCTCGCCGCTGTCCGCCTGCGTGAGCAGAATCATGCAAAATTCCGCCTGGAAATGTTTGAGCAGCACCACCGTAAAACCGCTAATCAGATCGGTGTCGGACGAGGTGCGATCCCGCAGGCGGTCAATCTCGTAGATGGCTTCCAGCTCCCGGTTGCGCTGCATCAATTTCCAGACCATCCGCGCCTGAATGACCGCCGAGTCTAGCTGGCTTTCCACCAGCGAGAGCAGGACGATTTCCTCACCGTGAAAGGGTTGGGATGTGCGGGCAATCACCAACCCACCCAGCGGGAAGTCCTCCAGAAAAATCTGCACGCCAACCGTGTACGGCCAGGGTGCATTTTCCAGACTATGGACTTCGGGCGTTTCCATCGCGCGGCGGCAGAGGTCGATAGCAACATCTTCCTCCATACCAACGGCGGAAATGCTCTCAATATCGTCGCTGGTTTCCGCCACCAGCAGAATGGCGCAGGCTTCCGCCTCGAATTCTCCGTTCAGATAATCCGCGATGGCATCGAACATGCCCTGGGGGTCTTCGTCGTCGTGCAGGGTGTCGCGGACGTGATCGAGTGCCATCACCAGTTGAAGCTCACGTTCCTTCTGGATGAGCGCACGCTGAAAATCGGTTGACATACGTTTCTAACTCCCGTTTAATGGGTTGTCCGTTAGCATGGTCAGGTATTTATGATATGATGTGGTCAGGCACGGGCGAGGTGTCCTCTTTCACGGTTAGTATAACAGAATTGAGTGGTTTGTGTGCCGTAGAAGGCAGGTAGAACGTTTTGGCGACTGAAACTCTTGAGACCAAACTGGCATCGGATTATGAGGCGATTCGCCGCCGGGAATATGAACTGATTACCCATTTGCTGGATGTGCTGCCCAGGGTGGATAACCTGAACGAAGAACGGCTGTCACAGGTGCGGGATGCATTATTCCACGCCGATCATCCGTTTCTGGTGGTGCTGGTTGGCCCGTTTAGTTCCGGCAAGTCCAGCATCATTAACGCCCTGTTGGGCACGCCGGATGTGCTGCCCATCGGCCCGGTGCCGACGACAGACCGCATCAGCATTTTACGGTGGGGTGAAGAAGCCCAGAATATGAGTTCCGGCGGCGAAGCAGACACGGTTTTTTATCCGACCCCGCTGCTGCAAAAAGTGAGTTTGGTAGACACGCCTGGGCTGGAATCCATTTTCCAGAAACATGAAGAAACCACGCGCAAGTTCCTGCACCGCGCCGACGTGGTGCTGCTGGTGATGCTGGCGACCCAGGCGATGACCGCCCGCAACCTGGAATATCTGCAAACTCTGAAAGAATACGGCAAAAAAGTCATCGTAGTGATTAATCAGGTGGATTTGCTGACCGCCGAGGAAGCCGAGTCTGTCCGAGAATATGTGCTGGAACAGAGCCAATCCAGATTGGGCTACAAGCCGGAAATCTGGATGGTATCGGCCAGGCAGGGATTAGCCGCCAGGAGCGGCGGACAGCTAGACCGGGCGGCATGGGACGCCAGTGGGCTGAACAAAATTGAGGAATATATCGACCAGCAGTTGGGGGATGTTGCCCGCCTGCGACAGAAGTTACAAACCCCTCTGCAAATCACGCAGAATGTCAGTCAGGCGGCACTGTCGGCGGTACGCGCCAACCAATCGGCGCTGGATCAGTATCAGGGAATCTCGCGGAATGTCGAAGGACAGCTTGCCGCCCAGAAGCGCGATCAGGAAAAAACCATCCGGGACGTCAACGCCGAGATCAGCGACAAATTTGGTGCGGCGGCCATGCGCGGCAGCGAAGCGATTCAGGACACCTTCCGCTTCGGCAATGCCTTTCGTTCGGTGTGGCGTGGGCTGCTGGAACTGGTTGGGCTGGCCGGACTCGTTCGGCGTGGAAAAACGGCTTATGCCCGGACAGCCTTCGAGCGGCGCAAGGTGTGGGAGCCGATTGACGAACTGCCGGAAGTGACCGATAAACTCGCGCCCCGGTTGGAAGGCAAGGATGTGCAGGATATTGACGATCTGGTCAAATATGCGCGTCGGGAGATTGATGCGCTGCCCGCGACCATTCGCGGCAAAGTGATCGGTAACGTGCAACCGCCGCTCCAGTATGACCGTAGTGTTTTACAGGATGTTCGTCCGGCGCTGGAAGCGATTGAGAATGAAGCGCGGGTGGATGAAACCGAGCGAATCGGCAGCATCCTGCGGAATTCGATGCTGTACTCTGGCGGTGTGGGAAGTGCTGCTGATTTTGTTCGGAGTTTTTCTGCTGGCCGGGGGGAGCAGCCTGTGGCCGGAGAATTCATCAACACCCCTGTTTGTGCTGATTGTGCTGCTCGGTCTGGGTTTATTCGGATTGTTGTTCATGCCCTTGCGCGGGCGGGTGCTGGAAACGGCCTATACCAACCGGATGCTCAAACTCCAGGGGCGTTATATCGAAACGCTGTCCAAAGCCGCCGACGAGCAGGTGGCCTACGGGATGCGGTTGCGCGGCGATGCCATCCAACCCCTGACGCGGCTGGTCGAGGCGCAAACCGAAATCCAGACCGATCAACTGCGCGAATTGCAGGATGCCGAGCAGGAAATGGTCAAGATTGAAAAAGACCTGACCACTTTAGGCAAACGGCGGCTGCTGGGTTAAATACACTCGAAATTCGTAGGGGCATCAGGCACCCCTACCTTGTCACATTGGAGCGAATGAATTTGAGTACGCTTGAAGGCACACTGGCGGCTTTACGCGAATCGGAGATTCGCCTGCTGACTGATATTGGCACAACTTTTGCGGACATGGGCGAAAATGCTCAGGAAGACCGCAAGCGCCTGCTGGATGTTGCCCAGGATTTGCGCGATATGTTCTTCCTGGTGGTGGTCATCGGGGAGTTCAACGCCGGGAAGTCGTCGTTTATCAACGCGCTGTTGGGTGATAATCTACTGCCAGTCGGTATCACGCCGACGACGGAGGCCATTGAACTCATCCGTTATGGTGAGGACGTGAATCGTAAACCCGTCGTGCGTGAGGATGGCATCCGCGAATGGACCCATCCCAACACGGGCGCGCCGGGTGTGGCGCTGGTGGATACCCCAGGGACAGGCTCGGTGTTCCAGAAGCACGAAACGACTGCCAAGTCGTTCCTGCACCGCAGCGATCTGGTAATTTTTGTGGTGTCGGCCAAACGTGCTTTTGCCGAGACGGAACGGTTGTACCTGGAACTCGCCAAAAATTACGGCAAGAAGATTATTCTGGTCATCAACCAGATTGACCTGCTGCAACCGAAAGAACAGACCGAAGTGCGTCGGTTCATCGAGCGACAGGTGGAAGAACTGCTGGACATCCGACCCCTGTTGTTCATGGTGTCGGCAAAAGAGGCGCTGGCGGCAGGCAAAAATGGTCATGTCGTGGGCGACCCCGGCGGCATCGAAGGGGTGAAAGCACACCTGCGGGGTGTCTATAACGAAGCGCCCCCCGCCAAACAAAAACTGCTGGCACAGATTGACCTGGCCGAACGAATGGTGACGGATTATCAGCGTTCGATACAGGGGAAAGCCGATCTTGTGTCGGCGGATACCACCAAAGTGCGGGAAGTCCAACGCGAACTGGAACAACAGTCGGTTGGACTCAATACACAGTTGAAAGAAGCCCGCGCCGAAGTTGACCGGGTTTTCGAGGCCATGCGTGGGCGAGGTATGAGCTTCATCGACACCAATCTGGCGGTGCGTCCTTTCAGGCGCGCGCCGAGCCGGGAAGCGTTGCAGGCGGAATTTCAGGATGTGGTGATTGGGCGCTCCCTGCGGGACATCACCGAGGCGACCAATGGGTATATCAACGCCGTCATCGACAACAGCCGGGTGTACTGGCGGAGCGTAATCGAACGACTGAACCAACTGCGCGACCTGATGGAGCAGGAACTCTCCGGGCTGGACGCGGGTGTGTACGCCGAACAGCGGACGGCGCTGGAAGATGCGATAAGAATAGCCGAAGCCGAATTGAAGTCGTATTCGTCGGGAAAGCTGATCGCTGATATGCAGGCCATGTTCGCTGCCAACCTGACAGGCTTTACCGCCAGCAGTGTGGTGACCATTGGCGGCCTGATTGTGGTGGTGCTGGAACTGGCGACCAAGAGCGCACTCTTGATCGGGCCACTCGCGCCGATTGTGCCCCCGTTGGCAGTTGGCGTGACAGTGGTCGGCGGGGTATTGACCTATCGCTATTACCGCAACGCGACCAATAAGGCTAAAACCGAACTGCATGACCGGATTGATACACTGGAAAAAACCTACCACGAAGCGCTGGACGACCTGACCCGCAAGGAGCGTACCCGCCTGACGCAATATGGCAATCAGGTGCTTACCCCGGTGTTCAGCCGCCTGGAAGTGCTGTCACAGCGTTATGCTGCCCAGAGTTCAGCCCTGCGGGCGCACCTGTCCCAACTTTCCACCTTACGCGAGGGCATTGAGAAAAGCCGCTAGGCTGTATCTAGGGTTACTGTGCGGGTGACAGATAATTCGTTCGCAGATAAGCCAGTTTAAATCCGGTGCGGATCATATTGTGATAAGACGGATTGGGCTGTTGCGGGCTGTCTTCACCTGTTTCTGTTGTTAGCCACTCACATCCTGCGGCGATGCCATCCTGAATCCGCCGTGTCATGATCGCACCTTGCCCACCACGCCCCCGAAAATTCGGTAGTGTCGCCCCCGCGCCCAACCAACCGACATCATTTTTGACGTGTAATGCGCCTGTGGCAACGGGTTTGTCGCCGTCGTAACCCACATAAAATCGCCAATCGGGTTGGTCAACATTCGCGGTGACAAATTGACCTATGAACAGAGGCATCCCAAATCCGGCGGCGACGACCTGAGCAAGCTGCTCTTTTTGATCCAGGTGGACGGCCTCTATCCGCAAGGCGGTGGGAACGGGGGCGGGGGGCGTCGGCGGACGATAACATTTTGCCCAATTATCGCCGCGCGTAAAACCGCGTGCCTCTAACCACAGGGGCAAATCTTCCGGCAGGGCAGAGGGGCAGAGTTGGATAGCAAATTGTTTCACCCCGGCAAGGTGATAATAAGCCATAATTTCGTCTAAGAGTGCCTCGGTAGCGGGCTGTTGAATGCCGACACCCATCACCCGATTGAGCAGCATAAAACCAATGCCAGTGGAACGCAGTGCCACTACACTCTCGAAGCGCTGAACTGCCACGCCATATTGCCGGGTGAAATCCGATGGCGCTGCCAGAAACATCGCTTCCCAGGCATCGGCCTCTGCCGCTTCGCACAATAATGCGAGGTCGTGGGTGCTCATAGCCATTTGATTTATTCCTCCTATAAGTCAAAGTCAGAGGGATACTCACACGCGAATCGTGAGATATACTTGTTCATTCTATGGGGTTTGATGTGGAGAACAACTGTCAAGGACAATGTGGATTGTGCAGGCGATGATAAATATGGATGTTATAGGCTGATATGTCTCTTTTTGTACAGTCCCAAATTGTTTTTCAACTGCTGCTGGCCGCGTTTCTGGCGCTGGTGATCGGCTTAGACCGTGAACACCGGGAGGAACCCGCAGGTTTGCGGACTCACATGCTGGTTGGGGTGGGGGCATGCCTGTTCACGTCACTGTCGCTGGTGGCTTTCCCCGGTGGCGATCCCAGCCGAGTGGCCTCTCAGGTGGTAGTGGGCATCGGATTTCTGGGCGCGGGAACCATTATCACCCATGCCGGTCAGCCACATCACCTGACGACAGCCGCCAGCATCTGGGCAACGGCGGCGGTGGGCATGGCGGTTGGGGTCGGGGCGTGGTTACTGGCATTGAGCGCGGCGGTGTTGATCTGGCTGATTCTGGCCGTCATCCGGCGATTCAGCAAATAGACGTTACAGCCCGTGAATCTGTTTGAGCTGCTGAATGAGCGGTGTAACATCGGGTTCTGATCGACCATCTTTTGGCTGCCCCAGCGGGTCGTTAACCGTTTCGTCTCCCAGCAGGGCATGAGCAATATTCTCCACCCCGTAACTGAGCGCGTCCAGGTTGTAGCCCCCTTCCAGCGCGAACACGATCTTTCCCCCACATAATTGGTCTGCCATGCGGATGAGTTCCCGCGTAAGATGAGCGTATCCGGTCAGGCTCAGACGCATTCCAGCGATGGGGTCTGTCCAGTGGGAGTCGAACCCGGCAGACACCAGAATGAGTTCCGGCTTGAAGCGTTCCGCCGCAGGCCAAACGATTTGCTCATAGAGTGCCGCATAACTGGCGTCACCGTGTCCGGCGGATAGGGGCATGTTGAGGGTATAGCCGACTCCCTCGCCCCGTCCGGTATCGGTCAACGCCCCTGTGCCGGGATAAAATGGAGACTGGTGGGTGGAGATGAACAGTACGCTGTTGTCGTCGTAGAACATGGCCTCTGTACCATTGCCATGATGCACGTCGTAATCGACAATCATGATGCGCTGGATGCCATAGGTCTTTTGTGCATGGCGGACGGCGATGGGCACATTACCCAGGATACAGAAACCCATGCCGTGACCGGGCATGGCGTGATGCCCCGGCGGGCGAACGGCAGCCAGTCCGTTGCTGGCGTAGCCACCCAACACCTCGTCTACGGCCAGGACGACCCCTCCGGCGGACAGGCGCGATATTTCATAGACAGTGGGGCCAGCATAGGTGTCGGGATCAAGGTTCACGCGGGATTGCTTGGTTTCGTCAATCCACGCCAGAAGTTTGAGATAGTCCGGGGTATGAACGGCCAGCAGCATGTCTTCGGACGCCGCCTCCGGTTCGAGCTTTTTCATGCGGTCACTCGTCCCGGTGTTATCCATCTGTGACCAAATCGCGCGGATTCGTCCGGCATGTTCCGGGTGTCCTGGTAGATTGTGTTCGATATAGCGCGAGTGAGTGACATATACACTGGTCATGATGACTCCAGTCAGGGTTGTAAGGATGTGTTCCGGTAAGCCGGATTGAATTGTGGCGGCAAATAAGCGTTATCGCAAGTACCCTACCGATTTTATGAAAAGGCTTTTATAATGATCGTACTCGAAATGTTACACTCTGGAGGCTCGATAGCCTCGTATGTTCCCCGACTATTCGACCTACAGTTTACGGTTGTCCTGAGCATGAAGGAGAATTAAGGAATTGCCTATGCAGTACGAACGCCTGGTTCAATGGGCACGCGATGTTTGGGATGAACGCTGGCCGGGGCGTGAGTACGTGACCATCTGGGCATCGTCGGAGTGCAGCAATATGATTGCCCAGAACCAGATCAAGACAGGCCGCAAACTCAAGGGCAGGGCACGTTACGACGGGCTGGAACCATTGGATTGCTCGGTGATCGTCCCGATCAGCGATTATGGTTCGCGCGGCAAAAAAATGGTCTTGACGGCGACAGCCGGGGCATACCTGTTTAAATTCTCGGTAGAGGGCGAAGACCCCTTCGAGGTTATCTACGCCAGTTCGTATTTTGATGACGATGTGCAGGACTTAACCGCAGTTGCCATCGTGCCCTCGGACAAGCTGGAAACCTGGGCAGCCTTTGAATTTGCCTGCGCGCGGGCGGTTCGACCCCGGATTCGCCGCCGCCGGGATGTGTATATTATCGGCGGGACGGACGCCTTTTTTGACCCTACTGTCGATTGGGATGATGTGATTCTGCCGGATGAGATCAAAGCTGATCTCAAGGATGATATGGAGGCTTTTTTTACCAAAGGCGTTCATATCTATCGGGAACTGAAACTCGCGCCCTTCCGCAAGCTGCTGCTGGCAGGTGTACCCGGTACGGGCAAAACCATGCTGTGCGCGGCGATGGCGAAACTGGCGATCAAACACGGGCGCATTGTGGTGTATGTCTCCGGTTCAGACCGGGATGGGGCGTCGTTCGAGAAAATCCAGCGCGCATTACAAGCCGTGACCGCCGCCCGTTATCCGGTACTGCTGATTGTTGAAGAACTGGACGCCTATTTGCAGGGCGATGATAAGGCGCGGGTGTTGAATGTGCTGGATGGTGTGGAGTTGCCCAATAACCCGGAGGGCGCGCTGCTGCTGGCGACCACCAACTACCCGGAAGTGATTGACGAACGCATCGCCAAACGTCCGGGGCGGCTGGATCGCATCTTTGTCATCCCGACCATTCAGGATGACGACCATGCCGAACAAATGCTGCGGCATTATATGGCCGACCAGTGGCGGGACGAACATGTCACGGTGGTGGCGCAGCTCATCGACCAACCGGGCGCGTTCGTGCGCGAGGCGGCGCTGCACGCCCGGATGCTGGCCGCACACGAACACCGCACCGAGGTCACGCTCGAATTTTTGCAGCAGTCGATTGACAGCCTGCTCCGGCAAATCCGTACTGGTAACGATTTTTTGCGGGAGCGTCGGCCTATCGGTCTGGTGAACAGTGGGCCGAAGCTCACTAAGAAAGGCCGTACCCCACACAACCCCTTTGGTTAATCCCAACCGCCCATGTCACCGGGCGGTTTTGTTGTATCGACAAATCACCGTTTCTATCCAAAACTGAACAGCTTTTACAAACTCTACGTATAGGAGAGTAACACAACTTGCTTCTCACAAGGATTCTCTCCTATGAAAACGCAGTACAACATGCGCACCTTTTACACGTTGATTATTACCCAGGTGTTTTCGCTCATCGGCAGCCGGATTAGTGGGCTTGCCATCAGCATCTGGATATACAACCAGACGGGGGACGTGACCCCCCTCGCGCTGGTCAGCTTTTTCTTCATCGTGCCGCAAGTGCTGGCGGCGGGGGTGTCGGGGGCGCTGGCAGATCGGTGGGATCGCCGTTACGTGATGATGCTGTCGGATACGGGACAGGCGGTTGGGACGGTGCTGCTGCTGATTAGTTTCTCATCTGGCGGTTTCCAACTGTGGCATCTGTATGTCATCACCTTCATACAATCCGTCTTTGGGGTATTCCAGGGGCCAGCCTTCCAGGCATCCATTACCATGCTCGTGCCGGATGACAAGCGTGACAGCGCCAACGCCATCCAGCAAATTACCGGCCCGGTGGCAGGTATCATCGCTCCGGCGATTGCCGGATCTGGTGTATGCGGCAGTCGGTGTGGTCGGCGCGATTGTGATTGACCTGGGCACGTTCCTGGTGGCGGTGCTGGTGGTTTTCCTGTCTCGCATCCCACGCCCGGAGCAAACGGAAGAAGGTCGAGCGATGGCCGGGTCAATCTGGAAGGAAATGTTCGACGGGTTCCGCTATCTGTGGAAGCGGCAAACGCTGTTCTGGTTGATGGTCTATTCGGCACTGGTGAATTTCCTGATCTCAGGAGTAGGGGCTTTGGATACCCCCTATATCCTGGCGCGGACGGGCGACGAAGCCACACTGGGCGTTGTGCTGGGTGTGTTTAACCTGGGGGCACTGGTTGGGGGGATTATCATGAGTGTGTGGGGTGGGACACGCCCGCGCATCCATACCATTATGCCTGCTATTGCCATCGGCAGCTTTTTCCTGGCGCTGGCGGGTATGGCACAAACTCCGGTGATGTTGGCCGCGACTCTGTTTTTCCTGATGTTCTCACTGCCGTTTGCCAATGCCGCTGCCATGTCGATGTTACAGGCGAAGGTTGCACCCGATGTACAAGGGCGCGTCTTCGCGGCGGTGGGGCAGATGTCCATGATGATGATGCCGGTTGCTTTTCTACTGGTCGGGCCGCTGGCGGACAATGTCTTTGAACCGGCGGTTGGCAAAGCGGGTTGGGAAACGGTTGCGCCGCTGGTTGGAAATCATGTTGGGGCGGGCATTGGTCTGTTACTGCTGCTGGGCGGTGGCTTGACCACCATCCTCACCCTGGCGGTCTATGCGCTCCCGGCTGATCCGCCGGATTGAAGCCGACTTACCGGATTATGTGCCCGAAAATTCGACGGTATCCGACCCGATGCCGCTTGAGGCCATGTCCATCGCTGCCGATCCTTCTTCATAGCCCTGGTTTAGAGGGCTTATCACCCGATAAGCCCTGTTTGTTTCCCTCTGTTTACCCAACGATTTCGTTAGAATTCTCTAACAAACGATTTTGATAGTTTGTAATCTCATACATTCGCCGAGGGACGGTTTAAATAATCAAACAATTGTGTCCTAAGGTTTGGTTTATCTAACGTTGCTTGCCCGGAAATTAATATATGATATGGTTAAATCAATGATCGTTCGCAAGCACTGTGGAGAAAAGATTATGCACCTTCGTAAACGCCTGCAATTCTTACTTGTACTTGTGATTTTGAGCAGCAGCTTCCTGGTATTTTCCTCCGGCACAGCGGTTGCGGAGTGTGGTGTATATCACACAGTCACACCGGGACAGAATTTGTTCCGTATCGGCCTGCGCTATGGTGTGAGCATGTATGACATCGCGGCTGTCAACGGTATTTCGGACATCCGTGTGATTTACGCGGGACAGCGGTTGTACATCCCCTGCGTGGGTGTGGCTGGTGGGCCAGCCTCGGTTGCCAATCCGACTGCGCCGGTATATGTCGTCCCGGATAGTTCCGGCGGTTATGGTTACACCAATGATTATCCTGCCTACGTGACCGATACTTTTCCGCCGCAACCCTCGACAGTGATTGCCGCTCCATTGTATCCGGCTGTAGACTGCGGTGGTTTCCAGGCGACCTCGCCGTTGGATGGCTTCCGTGACGGTACAGAAACCTTCTACTGGAATTCGCCATTTTCGATCAGCAGCATCGCCATCTATCAGGTGATTATTCTGGATGATCGTGGCGCGCGCGTGGCGGCCTTCACGACGGCGGGTGGATTTACCAATGTTCGGGGCGATGTGAGCTTCGGCGCGATTGGTGGTCACAGCCGGTTCTCGTGGTATGTGGTCGCGTTGGTCAACGGCAACGAAACCTGCCGCACCCAGTTGACGACCCTGAACCGTGAGTGGAATGCCAGACGCGGGGCTGTCCAGTTAAGCTATCCGGCGAGATGAATGACATGAGTAGGGGCGGCCAGTCAGGTCGCCCTTTTTGTATTTGGCTACTGAACTTCAGGGCGCGGTTTAGGCCGCAGTATCAAATACTCAAAGCCATTCATGGGCACAGTCTCCATCCGGTCATACGCGCCGCCGATGGCCTCCAGAATTTTCCCCGGATAGAACTGTGCCCTCAAAACAATCAGCCCAAATTCCTGATTCTGGATCATTTCGATCAACTTTGTGCCCGTGAACAGACCGTTGTTGGCGAGGTTGAGCAGTTGGGTGGGGTTCGTCACCACATCCTTGCCGCCCAACAGGTTAAAGGCGGCTTCCTCGCTCAATACGGGTTTATCCGAGTCCCGCACCATCTGTACAATACGCCAGCCCGCGTCGATGTCGGCCTGGGTCGTCAGGTGGCCGATGTCGGCATAGCCCCCGGCGATGCGTCCGGCAGAGTTGTAAAACTGCCCATTGAAAGCATTACCTTCGACACCCAAGACCTGTGCTAATGGCTGAAAGACTGCGCCCTGGGTCGGCAGGTGCAGCACTGCCCGCCCATAGCCGATATACACCACTGGAATAATGACCCATCCGGCGGATGCCAGCAAAGGCGCGAATCGCCGGAAGGGGCGAATGAACAGGCGGTTGAGAATGTTGTCGTAGAATGTCCAATCCCGATTGAGGGTTCGGCTGGCGAACAGACCGCTCAGGATGCACATGGCGGCGATGGCGGTGGCGAAGTAACTATCGCCCGCGCCCCACTTACCCGACAACACGCTGTTAGCCGTTGCCGCGATGAACCACAGGCTATAGATTGAAATCCGGTTGAAATACAACTCGTACAACACATACAGAATGGCAGGCACGATCAAAAATCCATGCAGGCCGAACCACAACCGGAATAATCCGGCGGTCTGGTCGGGGATGAACTGGTTGACGTTGGCACTGATGGTTTGCAGCCACCATTCCCCGGCAGTCGCCTGATTGATGCCCCAGAAGATACCCGCCCCGACTACAGCCGCGCCAATGCCCCAGACCACTGCCCGACGTGGCTGCCGGATGAACAGAAATGCCCCGGCGGCGATGGCGGTGGCATAGGCCAGTTGTTTCGTATAGCCAGCAGCGATGATGAGTCCCAGGCCAAGTGCCAGCATCCGTCGGCGTTTGCCAGCAGCCTCGATCTCATTCACAGTCGCCAGCACTACCACCGCCAGCGTCTCGAACATCACCATCATCATGTGTTGGCGGAACAGAGGGCCTATATGATAAATGGTGTTGGATGCCAGGAATGCCAGTCCCGACAGGATCGCTATCCAACGGTTGCGCCCCTCCCGGTAAACCGCATAGCCAATTGCCCCGGCTGTCACCAGCGTGCCCAGGTAGCCGAGCAGCCGCCCGTACCAGTAAGCGGGGCCGAACAACCACACAAACGGGGCAGCCATCAGGTGAAACAGGGGCGGATAGTTGCTGGAATAAAATGGGTAGGTTTCGGTATCCTGATACGGCCATTGTCCCTGGCTGAACATCACCGTGTCCACCAGTTCAAAGCCTTCCCCCTGGTCGTAGTCGAAAGGGAACTCCATCAGGTTCACGGCATAAACGCTGTAGATGAGGAAGTAGCCGATCATGATGAGCAGGGCAGCACCCAGCAGCAGGCGGTTGACCGTCAGCAGCGCCCGAAATCCCCGGTTTTTGTGCAGCCGGGGCAGGGGGCATGGTTGCATCCAGTGAATCGGTTGTATGGTGATCGGTCATGATTTAGGCGGGGTCGTTCCCCAGCGGAATCAACGTCAGGCCAAACACGGCTGTAGCAATCCCCAGGCCGAGCGCGATCCGCTGTGCTGGCCCGATGCCGCCTTCGCGCCCAATGTCCAATACGTCAACCGCCAAAATCCCGACAATAGCCAGTATTCCGGCGACGAGCAGCAGCACACCCAGGCCGCGCTTGGTGAAGGTGAAGTGATTACTGAACATAGCGCCTGATTATAACATAAGTGGATGCAACTTCTCTTTAGCGCCTGCGTATACGGATATGTATACTATATGGGTGGATCACAGGTGTTCCACGATGCTGTTCGAGGATGGATTCATGACCAATACAACCCCACCGCCGCCGGATGATGAAGCGCGCGTTTCGCGTTTGTCGGCTTCCCAGGATGAAGTCGTGCGCGAATATGAAACCCGTTATTCACCGGAACGTCCGGTCAGGGATACGCCGCGCAGTTACAGCACCATGCGCGTGTCGGACGACGAACGGTTGTGGGCAGCTCTCGCACACGGGAGCATCTGGATTACCCTGTTGGGTGGCCTGCTCACGGGTGGCTTTATTGTGCCGATGAGCATTTTCATTCCGCTGGTCATCTACTTCCTGTATCGCAAACAGTCGGATTATGTCGCCTTTCATGCCCTGCAAGCCTTTGTCCTGCAACTGATCGGCACGGTTGGCGTGCTGACCTTAGCCATTATCGGCGGGGCGGCCTGGTTGGTCGGGCTGGTGATCGCGCTGGTGGCAGTGATCGTGCTGGTGGGTTTTATACTGGTTCCGCTGTGGGGAATCGTCGGCATCGCGTTGGCGCTGTTGATCTCCGTAACGCCCTTTGCAGTCCTATTATTCGGCACGATTGCGATGGTACAAACCTACAACCGCCGCGATTATCGCTATCCATTTGTCGCCCGTTGGGTTGACCGGCAGTTGGCGAGCGGATTCCTCAACGCCGCCTAAGCCGCATCTCAAATCCACAAAATCGTATTTTCAATCGGGACGGCCTGCCGGGTCGTCCCTTTCTTTGGATACCACTCCTCTCCACATCAAATCGAGTAGGTTTCTGAACGCCAGTTGCGAAACTCAAACACCAGCATCAACGTATAATATATTGTGATATTTGTCACAAACAACTCGTTTGTGTAAGGAGAGAAACCATGCTGAAGCGATTGACTATCCTGTGCCTATTGTTACCCATTCTGAGCGGAAGCCTGATGGCTCAGTCCCCACCGGTTACCACCGCTGCAATCGGCTATAACGGCATCACCTTCACCTATCCCCCGGACTCATTTGGGGCGGTGCTGCCAACCTACGATGCGGGGACACCCTATCAGGTAGACGCGCCTTATTTCGCTGACATTGCGCCGCATACCAGCTTCATGTTTTTGCGACCAGACCCGGCGCGCCCTGATGTGGATTTGACCGGAGAACTCCGTGTGTACCGGATTGCCGATCTGGAAGCCTATGGAGAACCAAGCTATATGGAGGTCGTCAATCAACTTCGTCAATTGGACACGAGCGACCTCAGCATGTATGCCAATGTGGGTCCCGATTACCGGATTCCGTCGCTGCCATTTCTGCCGAAGCTAAACGCGACCCAGGTTTTCCGGGCACAGCCGCGCGCCCTGAACTTCGAGAACGTCAACGGGATTGACTATTACACCTATTTCAGTCAGTCCGCCGAACCGATTCTCGATGGTCAGGTGATGTACGCTTATCAGGGCATCACGACGGATGGGCAGTATTACCTGTCGTTTTCGATCTATGTGGAAACCGGACTGCTGCAAACGACACCCATTCCGCAGGATTTTGATTGGGATACGTTTGCCGCCAATTATGCCGGGTATCTACAGGATACCTTCGCCGCCATCGACAGCGCCGATGCCGGGACATTCACCCCTACACCTGCCGATTTGAGCGGGTTTATCCAGAGCATTACGGTTCAGCAGTAACACCTGTCACCCCCTTCGTGACCTTTGACGAAGGGGGTTGCATATTCATACCCGCTTGACAAACAGAAACGCCAATTGTCTGCTGTATGCTGCACTTTCCACAACCGGATTCCCGCAACATGACCATTTGTTTCTGCCTGGGAACGTGCTATCCTTTGCGCTTGAGCAAGTGAAGATTGGAGCGTTCTACTGGCGCTCCGGCTGATCTTCCCAACCCGTTGACCACATTTCCTCAGGAGCAGCACGTACCATGTTGAAGACTCATACTTGCGGCGAATTGCGCCCCGAACACGCTGGACAGCAGGTGACGCTGGCCGGATGGGTGAATCGCCGCCGTGACCAGGGCGGGTTGATCTTCATCGACCTGCGTGATCGGTGGGGCATTACCCAGGTGGTGGTTGACCAGGAAAGTGTGCCGGATGCCCACAAGGTTGCTGACGAGGCGCGGAATGAGTATGTGTTACAGGTCGTCGGCAAGGTGCATCTGCGCCCGGAAGGTACGGTCAATCCCGAATTGGAAACCGGCGAGGTGGAAGTAATTGCCAGCGAGATCAAGCTGCTGAATCCGTCCAAAACGCCGCCGTTTTACATCAACAAGGACGAAAAAATTGAGGAGGTGCGCCGCATGGAGTACCGCTACCTCGATCTGCGCCGTCCCAATATGCAGTACAACATCATCACCCGCCACCGGGTCATCAAATTCATCCGTGACTATCTGGACGAACAGCGTTTTGTCGAAATCGAGACGCCGATATTGTTTAAAACCACGCCGGAGGGCGCGCGCGAGTTCCTCGTGCCCAGCCGCTACCAGCCGGGGAAATTTTATGCGCTGGCCCAAAGTCCACAGCAGTTCAAGCAACTGTTGATGGTGTCCGGCTACGAGCGTTATTTCCAGATTGCCCGCTGCTTCCGTGACGAAGACCTGCGCGGCGAACGCCAGCCAGAATTCACCCAGCTTGACATGGAGATGAGTTTTGTCGAGCGCGAAGATGTGATCCAACTGAATGAAGGGCTAATGACCGCTTTGGTCGAGAAGGTCAGCGACAAAAAGCTGCTGTTTAAACCCTTCAAACGCCTGACCTTCACCGAGGCGATGGAAACCTATGGCTCGGACAAACCCGACCTGCGTTACGGGCTGGAAGCCATCGACATCAGCGAAATTGCCGGAAAAAGCGGTTTTGCGGTGTTCGTCAGCAATGTGGCCGATGGCAAGCCGGTCAAGGTGATACGTGTGCCCGGTGGCGCGAAGGTCAGCGGCACGCTGCTGCGCAAGCAGACCGCCGAACTGGAAACCATCGCCAAATCTGCCGGGGCGAAGGGCTTGGCCTGGATTGCCATCCCGGAAAACGAAGCCGATGAGGTTAAAGGGCCAATTGGCAAATTCTTCACCGTCGATCAGAAAATTGCCCTGTTCGAGCAGACCGACGCTCAACCGGGCGATCTGCTGCTGTTCCTATCCGACCACCGCAAGATCGTCTACGCAGCGGTTGACCTGCTGCGCCGTTATCTGGCGGAACAGATGAATCTGGCCGACCCCAACATTCTGGCGTTTGTGTGGGTGATTGACTTCCCACTGGTGGAATGGAACGAAGACGAAGAACGCTGGGATCCGTCGCATCACCTGTTTACCTCGCCGATGATCGAGGATTTGCCCCTGCTGGATACCGACCCCGGCAAGGTGCGCGGCCAGCAGTATGATCTGGCCTGCAATGGCTACGAAGTCGCTGGAGGCAGCATCCGAATCCATAAGCCGGAATTGCAGGAACGCATTCTGAAACTCATCGGGCAGGATTTGGAACACGCCCGCAAGCTGTTCGGCCATCTGCTGGAAGCCTTCCAGTATGGCGTGCCGCCGCATGGGGGGATTGCCTGGGGGATTGATCGGTTGGTGATGCTGTTTGCCGATGCGCCCAACATCCGCGAAGTGATCGCCTTCCCCAAGACCCAGACCGGGGCGGACATCATGGTCGATGCGCCGTCTTATGCCACCGCCAAACAGCTTGAGGAAGTACATATCGCTATCGTCCCGGAAGAAGAGGACGAAGCCACGCCCTCGTAAATCAATTCAGGCCATCATTATCTGGATAAAGGTGAATGAGGGGCGACCATACACAGGTCGCCCTTTTAGTATCCGTGTGTGAATTTACTTCTGATCGGCTTCTGTCAGTGGATAATCCGGTTGTACAGAGGTTTCTGGCGCGGGGCGGAACACATAAGCATGTACCAGTCCCGCGATAATGCCGCCCGCGAATATCCCCACCAGATAGGGCAGCAGATAACTCAGGTCGCCTGCCACCAGCGCCGGACCCAGCGTGCGCGATGGATTGAGCGAAGCGCCCGTATACGTGCCACCCGCCAAGATCGACCCCGCCAGCGTGAAGCCAATCGCCACCCCTGCCAGATTGCCCGCCTTGCCATAGACTGCCGCCTGATAAACCGTGCTGACCAGGAAGAAGGTCATCACCGCCTCGAACAGCGCCGCGTTCCAGGGCAGGTTCACCGTGAGGCTGCCCACCGTTTGTCCATCCACCGCCGAATCTGGCGCGATGATGTTGAGCAGCAGCGCCGCGATGATGCCGCCTGCGAACTGCGCGAGCCAGTAAAAAACTGCCCGCGACACCGTGATCTTGCCGCCCACCAGCAGGCCAGCCGTGACCGCCGGGTTGACGTGCGCCCCGGAGATATGGCCGTACATGTACACGATGCCGACCAGAATCAGGCCGTGTGCCAGTGCTGCAACCACGACCCCTTGCCCGGACGCAACCGCAAATCCGCCGACG
The DNA here is from genome assembly GCA_963752305.1 of uncultured Chloroflexia bacterium. GTDB lineage: Bacteria > Chloroflexota > Anaerolineae > Aggregatilineales > Phototrophicaceae > CFX2. The sequence continues at coordinate 1,683,032 of CAVVXQ010000009.1, read as the reverse complement.
AAGACTAGTACGAAAGTGCCCACCAGTTCTGCTAAACTGGCGCGTAGTGTGTCATTGTCCATTCATGCCCTCCTTAAGGCGATGACTGTGCTCGAACCTCTGCGAATTATACCTTTCCGTATCATTCAGGTAGAGTCCAGTTAGGATAAGTTAATTTGCCTTAACAAACTTGGTCTTTACACTGTATAGGCCGTCTGGTATAACAGATTTCAACCTGCCGTGCCCGTGATGGCGCAATGCGTTTTGAGCCAACACCCAACTGAAGGGCATCACTGTCTAGTGTTAAAGTGATAGGCTTCGGCCAAGACTGAGGCATTAGTTAGACGACCCACCTGCGAAAGCAGGTTCAAAAACATCGTGGCACACGGCATGGCGGGAACCTTGCCAACAAACAGCGCACCCCACCGGATGCGCTGTTTTGATTCTCATTCGGTTGGTGAAACGAATTATTGGGAGTAATTCGCGCCGAAGACCTGTACCAGCAGCGGCCCAATTCGTTCCCGATTTGGCACGAGTACCGATGCGCCCTGTGAGGTGGTGTAGGCGATGGTGTATTGGTCGTCGATCACGCCCGTCTTGATATTCTCGCTGGGGATGTTTTTCAGGTACAGCGCCAGTTGGATAATCTGATCGAACTGCAAGCCGGTGCTGATCCCGGTGCTGAGTTGATTCCACAGGGTCGGTGCTTGCATGATAAGCTGCGGCAGCATATCCAGATTCAGGATTTTATCGCGGATGGCATACAGAACCGCCTGCTGTCGTTGCGCACGCTGGAAATCGTTGTCCCCGTGACGTGTCCGGGCGTATTTCAGTGCTGTTGCGCCGTCCAGATGTTGGAATCCGGCGCGCAGGAAGAACGGATCGTAGCCGTAATACATATTCGGATATTGTGGGTCGTTGATGGTGTAGGGTACGTCAATATCCACCCCGCCAATCGAATCCACCACCGTGATGAAGGTGTTGAAGTCCACCGCCAGATAATCGTTGACGTGCATCCCCAGGTTGTACTGCACCGTTTGCATCATCAACTGCGGCCCAAAACCCGGTTGGCGCAGTTCACCCAGCACCATTGGCGAATTCACCCGCTGCGGTTCGCTGTAACCGGGCACATCCACGTACAAATCGCGCGGGATGCTGAGGACGCCCATCGTATGTGTAACCGGGTCGATGCTGACCAGCATCATGGTGTCGGTGCGGTAGGCGAGGCCGGTTTCATTCGGGCGGCGGTCAAGGCCGACCACCAGTATGGTGAAGCGCGAATTGCCATCCCAGGGGATGAGTTGGATACTGCGCCCATCACTGAGGGTCATCACCTGCGTGTTGCCCTGATTGGTGAAATCGGTACGGGCATCCACCGGGGTTGGCAGTACGGCGGCGGCTGTCGGAATGACTTCCTGTGTCTGTTGCGAGGCGCGCAGCAGCACAAACACGCTCATGCTCACCAGCATCACCACACCCAACAGCGTCAGTGCGATGACCACCCATGCCCACTCACCCCCGGCACGCCGATTTTTCACCCGGCGGCGGCGCATCCGTTCCCGCGCAGCCGACTCGCGGTCATTGGCAGGCGGCGGGGGACGTAGGGCGTCGTTATAATAGCCCGGTACAGGGTTAACGCGCGGTGTATTAACCGTCGTTCGCGGGTTCGGGTGGTATCCATTTTGTGGGGCGGGGCTCGATACCGGGGGAAGGTGTGTGACCGTCTGACCATCATCCGGCTGCACTTCATAAACCGGGCGATTGTTGGTGACGGTTTTCTGCTCGTCTGGCTTCCAGTCGGATTGCATAGATTGGTTTTGCCGTTATGGTTCTACAAATTATGAAATATAAGCACACAAACAACAGTATAGGGCGGGTCACAATATGCGTCAATGGCGCTTAATCAACGATCACCCGACTGCTGGTGCGCGTAATATGGCGGTGGATGAGGCGATTTTACAGGCAGTATCTCAGGGGTACTCCCTGCCGACCCTGCGCCTGTACGCCTGGACCCCAGCCTGTCTCTCACTCGGTTATGGGCAGCGCATATCCGATGTGGACTTTGACCGGGTGGCATCGCGCGGGTGGGATGTTGTGCGGCGTCCAACCGGGGGCAGGGCGATTTTGCACACCGATGAACTGACCTACAGCCTCGTTCTGCCAGCCGATCATCCCCTGGCCGCCGGGAGTGTGATCGACAGTTACCGCCGCATCAGTGCCGGATTGACCGCCGGGTTAATACATCTCGGCCTGACTCCACTTGCCGATGCCCGTGCCGAACGGCATCCTGTAGGTGGAGCGGTTTGTTTTGAAACCCCTTCTCATTACGAAATGACGGTGAATGGTCGCAAACTGATCGGCAGCGCCCAACTCCGGCGGCGCGGCGGCATTTTGCAGCATGGTACGCTGCCCCTGTCCGGCGATCTGGGACGGATATGTGATGCGCTGGTGTATGCCAGTGAACCCGAACGGGAGGCGGCAAAAGTTCAGGTACGTGCCCATGCCATCACCTTGCTCGAAGCACTTGGCACAGAAATTTCATGGACGACGGTGGGGCAGGCCATCAACCTCGGTTTTGCTGAAACCTTTGACATCCAATGGCTGCCCGGTCAACTGACCGACCCTGAAGTTGCCGATGCAGAACGGCTTGAACGCGAAGTCTACAGCATCCCGGAATGGACGCGCCGGCGGCATTCAACCGGCATCAGATAATTCTGAGTTATAATCAGCGAATCATTATTGACTGTTAGGTTCGCTGACTGAATGAATTTGCCCCCCGAACTGCAAAACCAACTGGCGACAGTGTTGGTGGTTCTCCTGGTGACGATCCTCACGCTGTTCTTTCGCCGTATCGCGCCCTATTTCGCCCGACGGATTATCCACCTGATCTGGCGCCTGGTGAATGCCGTTCGCCGCCAGGATACCGCCCGTGACGAGGCGATTGTCGCCGCCATCACGCCGCCGCTGCGATTGTTGATTACCATCATCGGTTTGCAGGTTATCCTGTTGATTGTCCAGCTTCCGCCCGCACTCCACACAGCCGAGACGCAGCTTGTCGCCTCGCTGACCGCCGTCGCCATCTTCTGGACATTCTATCGCCTGACCGACGTCATGGCCAATTCGCTGGAACGTGCGAAATCCCTGGCGATGTTAGATCATACCGTCATGCGTTTTGGCCGACAGCTTGGCCGCGCGATCATCATCCTGGTGGTGTTCATTATCGTCTTGAGCCAGTGGGGTTTCGACCTGGCGGGGCTGGTGGCCGGACTGGGGATTGGCGGTTTGGCGGTGGCGCTGGCAGCCCAGGACGCCCTCGCCAACCTGATAGGCTATTTTGTGATAATCACCGACTCGCCTTTTAAGGTGAACCACTACATTCAGATCGATGATGTAGAGGGCTTCATCGAGGACATCACTTTTCGCAGCACCCGCTTACGCAAGCGAGATCGTTCGCTGGTGATTATCCCCAACCAGACGGCTGTCAACAGCATGATTACCAACTGGTCGCGCCTCAAGCACCGCCAGATCAAGATCGTCTTGGGCCTGACCTACGACACGACTGATGACCAGATGCGTGCTATCATTGCTGACATTCATGCCATGTTGGATGTCCATGAGCAGGTTGCAAAGACTGGTAAGATGGTGGAATTTGTTGAATTTGGCGCGAGTTCACTCGACATCATGATACTCTGCCTTGCCGAAACGGTTATCTGGGAGGACATGCAGGCTATCAAAGCCGACATCAACCTCAAGCTGATGCGCCTGCTCAAGCAGCATGGCCTGAGCGTTGCCTTCCCCACGACCACGCTCAATTTCGACAGCACTGCCTTCGGTGTATTTCGCCCGGAGGCGGTATCTGCTTTACCCGAATCGGATGGGAATGAATAACCCATCTGGAGAAATGAAAGTGAATGGATATGAATCTGGAAACGGTAGACAACAAACAACTCAATCGCATCGAGCAGCTTGCCAAAGACCTGATCGAAGTGATGCGTAAGGCCAAACTGGCCGAAGAGCCGATCTACAAGGAACTGAGCGATATGGCGTTGCAGGTTGCCACCGAACGCCGATTCCGCTTTGACGGAACGGATGAAAAGTACCGGGGTTTCTAGTGGTCTGTAACCCACACCCAGGCGAAAAAACTTGACAAATGTTCTAATTTTGTTTACGCTTCGTTTGAGTCGCGCTTGGGTTAAGAGTCAGGTGTTGTGATGTCCGACGTTCGCCAACTGCCGCTGCTACAGCCGGAAAAGCCGGAAGATATAAACCAGTATACCGAACTGCGCTACTGCATCCCTCTGTTTCAGAAGCATCTGCTCAAGGAAGGCAAATCGTCCCACACCGTCAATGCTTTCACCTCCGACCTGCAACTGCTGGCCGAGCATACAGGTGACGACACCCCGGTGGGCGCGTATACCACCACCAACCTGAATGACTTTCTCTATTGGCTGGAAAATGGACGCGGTGTGCCGTGCAGTCGCAAATCCTATGCCCGCCGTGTCACCACCCTCAAGGTGTTTTTTAAGTGGCTGGATACCATCGGCGCGATCAATCCCGACCCGGCCAAACCTGTTTTGCAGCGTTCCGGCCCCGCGCCGCTGGCGACAGTCCTCTCGCCCGATGAGGCGCGTGCCGCGCTATTGGCCTCGCGCGGGATGAAGCGCGGCGACGAACTGGACAGCCGCCCGGAGATGTTATTCCGCCTGATTCTGGACACCGGCATCAAAAAGAGCGAAGCCGTAGAAATCAAATTGTCGGATATTGACCGTTCCAATCCCCGCCAGCCAGTGTTGACGATTCGCCACAAGGTTCGCAACCAGTGGAAGGAACGTCGCATTGACCTCGACCCCGACTGGCTCAAGCTGCTGGATTATTACATCAGCCAGTATGCCCCGCCGGAGCGCATTTTTAACTGTACCGCCCGTAATCTGGAATATATCCTGTCGGACATTGGCGATGCCGCCGGACTCCCGACCAAAATTTCCTTCGAGATGCTGCGCTGGACATGTGCTGTCCGCGACACCCGCGCCGAACTGGACGAAGAATTTATCCGCGAAAAGCTCGGCCTCAGCCCGATTAGCTGGGTCGAAACTCGCGCCAAAATCAACCGCCTGATCGAACTTCAGCAGCGCGAAGAATCCCGCGCCTGAAATCTTTTCCCTCTCTGCGTCTTTGCCCCTTTGCATCTTTGCGTTGAGTCTTTAATACACCCGGAGCAGCAGCCCCTTTAGGTACGCCCCCTCCGGGAAAGTCAGCGCCACCGGATGGTCGTCCCCCGGCCCCAGATGCTTCAGGATTTGCGCCTGCCGGCCACTATCCGCCAGCGCCCCGAACACAATCTTCTGGAACAAATCCGCGCTGATCGCCCCGGAACACGAGAAGGTCATCAGATAGCCACCCGGTTTGACGCACTTGAAGGCGTTTAGGTTGATGTCCTTGTAGCCCCGCGCCGCGCCTTCCACCTGCCGAGCATTCTGGGCGAACTTGGGCGGATCGAGTATCACCACATCCCATTGATTGCCTTCTGCCACCTGATCGCGCAGGTAGTCAAACACATCGGCCTGGATGAACTCGGCTTCTTCTGTTGGAAAGTTGCAGAGTTTATAGTTTCTCTCAGCGAGTTCCAGTGCTTCGTGCGAAGCATCCACATTAGTCACATGTCCGGCAGATGCCAGCCCGAAGCGCCCGGTGTAACTGAATAAATTGAGCAGGCTTGTTGTGGAGTCATATTCATAAGCGGTGTCAAACAGTTCGGCCAATATTGCATGATTCCGCTTCTGGTCGAGATAAGTGCCTGTTTTATGGCCGTTGCGGACGTCAACAAGATAAATGAGTGCCTCGACACCCAACTGAATAGTTTGCGGCGGTTCTTCGCCCCATAAATTCCCCGTAACTTCCTGTAACCCCTCTTTATGCCGGACATCGACATCGCTGCGTTCGTAAATGCCTTTTACGGGAATTCCCATCTCGGCAAATATCTCGGCAGTTAACCGGGCGATTTGGCTTTTCTGCTGGTTGATATGCAGCGTCAGGGCTTGCAGCACCAGCCAGTCCACATAGCGATCCACGATCAGGCCGGGGATATAGTCATTTTCCGCATTGATGACCCGGTATCCCTCGTCATAAGTGGTGCGGCTGCGATAGTCATTGTAGTAATGCCGCCCATCAATCGCCCGTTGCAGCATCCGCCGCCACCAGTCCTCGTCAATCGGCTCGTCCTGCCATGTCAGAATTCGCACCTGAATCTGCGACTTGGGATTCCAGTATCCCCGCGCCAAGAAACCGCCCATTGTGGGATTTCACCGTCACAATGTCGCCCGGTGTGGGATTCCCTTCAAGGCGCTCAATTGCCCCCGAAAATATCCAGGGATGCTGTTGGATAATCGGCTTCTCCCGCCCTTTTTTGATAATGACCGTCCCGCTGCCCATCGTCATGTCTCAACTCACTTTCTGACACACCATCACTGTGATGGTGTGTTTTTAGTCCTTTCTGGAAACTGGCAACTGGTAGCTGGCAACTGAAAACTACCCATTTTCCCCCTCAAAAACGAAACAAATGTGTACACAAATGTTCACCAAAATATAGAACTTATGTGCTACACTATTCTTGATAGTGGTTGCAAAGTACGTGATAATCACTCATCAAGTCTTTGCTCCCCTTCCTCGCTTGCGGGAAGGGGATGGGGTAAAAGAAACAATGTTCCAACACGTACCATTTGACCACCACACTGTCCTTGTATGGTTGTTCAGTGTGGAGGGGTAGTACATGAGTATCGCACAATCTGCACACGACCGACCTGTGCAATTGCAGAATTTGCGGCATGTTGTGCGGATTTTTCTACCCCTTGCGCCTTCGAGCCTTCATCCGAATGGGGACGAATGTCCCCTGAGTGATGACCTACTTGGTTGTGTTTTGTTTTTCTCTGTATTTCCCGCGTGTTCGACGGATCACTTCCGTGTTTCCACCGAAACGGCAAGGTCTGTCAAAGCGGCAGCCGCGCAGGGTGTTCCCGCCGTTTTTGTGTCACACTGGCGACAATCTTCCGGCTTCCCGCCATGTAGAAGTGTCAACTCGGTGGTTAGCCCCGTGTTTCCCGCCGTTCACTCCGGCGACAAAATTCTCGATTTTCTCAGATTTATCGTCGGTTTTATCACTCATTTTCCGGTGTCTGACCCGCGATCAACTGGTTCAGATCGTACTCGCTGATGATCGGGACACCAAGCTGACGCGCTTTGTCTGCCTTGCTCCCCGGCGACTCGCCCATCAGCACGAAGTCTGGTCTTTTTGCTCACGCTGCTGGTCACCTTCCCGCCGTGCGCCTCGATCAACTCCGCCGCCTGATCGCGGGATAATGTGGGTAAAGTCCCGGTCAGCACGAAGGTCAGCCCTTCCAGCGCGCTCCCGGCTTTCACCTTCGCCTCGGCCTGCATATTCACACCTGCCGCCCGCATCTTATCCAACACCTGCCGGTGATGCTCATCTGCGAACCAATCGACCACATTTTCTCGCCAGAATCGGCCCGATGCCTTCCACATCGTCAATCGCCTCGACATCGGCGCTCATCAGACTGCCTCAATCGAGCCGAAACGGTCTGCCAGCAGTTCCGCCGTCACCCCGCCCACGCCGTCGATACCCAGCGCGCCCAACAGTTGCGCCAGTGGACGGTGTTTGGCCGCTTCAATCGACTCCAACAGGTTGTCCACCTTCTTGTCCGCGAACCCTTCCAATTCCAGCAGGGGTTCACGTTGCAGGTAAAAAATATCGCCTTCGTCCTCGATGAATCCCTTTGTCGATCAGTGTTTTGACCGTCTGCGGCCCCATGCCTTCGATGTCCATTGCCCCGCGCGACACGAAGAACTCGATACTGCGGAAGATGCGCTCCGGGCAGAACGGATTCGGGCAGAAGTAATCGACCATACCTTCCGGTTGCACGATGGGCGTGTCACAGACTGGGGCAGTGTTTCAGGGGGTAATATCGGCGTTTCGCTCCCATCCCGCGCGCCGATCACCGGCCCGATCACATACGGGATAACCTCGCCGGAACGTTTGACGATCACCGTATCGCCCAGCCGAATATCCAGCTTGGCGATCTGGTCGTAGTTGTGCAGGCTGGCGCTCACCACCGTCACCCCGCCCAGGAACACGGGTTCAAGCTGTGCAGTCGGTGTGACCTTGCCCGTTCGCCCGATGTTGGCCGTCACCCCGATCAGTTTGGTGGTCATTTCCTCGGCAGGGAATTTGTAGGCAATCGCGCCGCGTGGGTCTTTTCCCACAATTCCCAACTCGTCGGCCACCCGCAGGTCATTCACCTTAAGGACCACGCCGTCGATTTCGAAGTCAAGTTGGTTTTTGCGGGATTCCCATGTGGGTAATTGCTGGATAATGTCGGATAATGTGGGATAATGTTCGGAATGAGGGGCGATCTGGAAGCCGAAATCCCGCAAAGCATTCAAAATATCCCACTGTTTATCCCACCGTTTATCCCACAGACTGCTACGATCGCATACACATAAGCAGGTCAAGGGACGCGACGCTGTGATGCGTGAATCCTTCTGCTTGAGTGTGCCAGAGGCGGTATTTCGTGCGTTCACATACAGGGGAAGTTCCGCTTCAGCCTGCCGTTTGTTGAGGGCGATGAAATCCTTCTTGAGGAACATGACCTCGCCGCGCACCACCAGTTTTTCCGGTGGCTTCGGCCCGTCCGGGTCGACTGGGATACGAAGTGGGATATTGCGGATGGTTCGCACATTGGCGGTGACATCATCGCCCACTTCACCGTTGCCGCGCGTGGCCGCCTGCGTCAGATAGCCATTTTCGTAGGTGATGACGATGGTCAGCCCATCCAGCTTGGGTTCGAGTGTGTAATCCAGCTTTGCGTCCTGCCGGGAGCAGCCGCAGATTGCGTTCCTCCCAGGCGATTAAATCCTCGGCGCTGAAGGCGTTGGATAAGACTCAGAATCGGCGCGGGATGCTGGATTTTGGGGAAATCTTCGGACAGATCGCTGCCCGCCCGCTGGGTCGGTGAATCGGGTGTAATCAGTTCGGGATGCTCCGCCTCGATCTGTTGCAGTTCCTGGTAGAGCAGGTCATATTCACCATCGGTAATGATCGGGCTGCCAAGTACGTTATATCGGTAAATGTGGAAATTCAGTTGTTCGCGCAGTTCCGCCGCGCGCGCCGCGAAGTCAATGGACATTAAACCATCTCTCCTTGTCGATCTGCTGGTGAACGCTCTCTATGGAGATGCCGGAACGAGTTGCAGGTAGGCTGCCGCTGCCCAACCGCTTTGGGTCGGGTCAGTCGGATTCTGGATTTTCCACCATGTCAGACCATCCGCCTGGGTCGGCCCATCCACCACCATGAAGGTTTCGCCATCCTGCGCCACGAATAATCGGTCATTCTGGATGCCCGCCCCGGAACGCACATTCAGCCCGGAATCGGGTGAGTCCACCGTAATGGTTTTACCAACCCCGATGTTTTCTGGCGTGGGCGAAATCTCTACCGGGGGCAGGGTTGGCCCCGCCAGCGAGAAAGCCGGGACTGTCCCGGTTTGCACCAGTTGATTTGGAACCGGGCTGGCGATCAGGCTGTCGGGTACGAAGGCTGTGTTGGTCGGCAAGACCGCCGTGATGACTACAAATTGTGGCGCGAGGGTTGGAGCCATCCGTCCACCCAGGCTGACCACCCCCAGCACCACACACGACACCGCCCCACACACCAGAAACAGGGTCAGCAATACCGACCACACCGGCAGGTACAACGCGCCTCTGGCTGGAGGTGGTTTGGGTTGACCGCGTTTAGGTTTCTCCGGCAGCCAGTCGTCATTCGCTGTGATAGGTTGCTTACGTGGCGCAGGCCGTGAGGGCGGAGGCGGTACGGCGCGGCGGGCGGGTGTGACCTCCTGCCGACGTGGAATTTCCTCTGACGGTTGTGGCGGTAACTCCGTTGGAGGCATCCCTTTAGTGCGCGAGTGTTCCCCCTGCACACGGGTGTAATCCTCGTCCGGCAATTCCGGTGGAAGGTGAGGTGGAGAAGGTTGCGTTTCCGGGCTGTCATCCGGCAGCTTGGGTGTTTCAGGCATCGGTCATTTTCCCCGGCTTTGCGTCCACTCGATGAAGCGTTCCACCGGCCATGTGTTTAATACCGATTTCGCTTCCACCCAGCCGCGCCGCGCTGTCAATACGCCGTAACTCATCAAATCCATGTGGTCAGCGTTGTGGGCATCGGTGTTGATCGACAGGGGTATACCGAGTTCCACCGCGCGGCGGGCGTACTGGCCTTCCAGATCGAGCCGTCGCGGGTTGGCATTGATTTCCAGCGCGATTCCACTTTGACGCGCCGCCTCGAATACCGCGTCCATATCCAGATCAGCCGGTTCGCGGTCTGGGATGTACTGCGCGCGCGGGTGGCCGATCAGGTCAACATGCGGGTTGCGGATGGCGTTTAACAGGCGCTGCGTAATTTGCTCACGGGGTTGGCGCAGGCTGACGTGCAGGGACGCGATTACAAAATCCAACTTCGCCAATACCTCGTCAGGGAAGTCCAGACTGCCATCGGCGTTGATGTCCATCTCCGTCCCGTGAAACACACGGAAGTCCGAACCCATCTCGGCATCCACCGCGCGGATTTCTTCATGCTGTGCCATTAGCCGTTCAACCGACAGACCGTTGGCGATTCCCAGGCTATGTGAGTGGTCGGTGATGACGATGTACTTCCGTCCCCGTTTCCGGGCTTCTTCAGCCATCTCGCGGGCGGTCAGCTTGCCATCGCTCCAAACGGTGTGCATGTGCAGGTCGGCGTGAATATCATCCAGCGTAATCAAATTGGGCAGTTTGCCCGCCATCGCCGCCTCGAACTCGCCCGTGTTTTCGCGGATTTCGGGCGGTATCCAGGGCAGGCCGACGGTGGCATAAACCTCTTCCTCGGTGGCACACAGGATTTTGGGCGCATCCTCGATGATGTTGTTTTTGTCATCCACTGGACTGAAGGCGTGTTCGTTCAGGCTGTAGCGTTTTTCCAGCGCCAGTTCTCGCATCCGAATGTTGTGCGCCTGACTGCCCGTGAAGTAATTGAGCGCCGTTCCCCACCGTGCCTTTTCCAGCACGCGCAGGTCAACTTGCAAGCCGTTATGCAGTTCAATCGAGCTTTTGGTCGGCCCCTGACCCAGAATCCGCGCGACGGACTCCATGTGGGTGAAGGCTTCCATGATCGGCGGGGCGTTATCGCTGGCGACCAGCAAATCGACATCCCCAATTGTCGGTCTGCCGCGCCGGATGCTGCCCGCGATTGCGCCTTCCATCGCACCGGGCAGGGTCATCACATAATCCAGAATCGCCTGTGCCGCCGGGAGCGCCACCCCCAGCGGGGTTCGCCCGGTCTGCCGCGCCAGCGATTCGATGCCCTCAATGATTTTCTGTTCACTTTTTGCGCCCATGCTTGCCAGATCGCGCAGCTTTCCGCCACGCGCGGCGGTTTCCAACGCCGCCACATCGGTGATGCCGAGTTCCTTCCAGAACAGCACCGCCTTTTTGGGTCCGACGCCGTTAATTCGCAGGATGTCCACCACACCGGGCGGGATTTCTTTCGCCAGCCGTTCATAGAATTCCAGCTTGCCAGTGTCCAGCAGTTCCTGAATTTTCTCGGCCAATGTCGCGCCGATGAACGGAATATCTTCCAGCCCGCCCTCGGCTGCCACCACGTTGATGTCGCGGGCGAGTTCGCGGATGGAGAGTCCTGCGTTGCGATAGGCGAGGACGCGGTGTATGTTCTCGCCCTTAATTTGTAGCATATCGGCCACTGTATCAAATACATCGGCTATTTCGCGGTTGGTTAGGGTCACAGGAGGTTACTCCAGGTAAGTGATTTTAGAACTTTTGTGCAGATTATAGCAAATATCCGGTTCATAAAATAGGAGGAGGATGGCACAGAATCCTCCTCCATAACAATGATTTGCGCAGCACTACCCGGATAATTTGACAGGACTACCTGCATAATCGCCCGTGACACTGATGTTACCATCGCTGTCATAGAGATAGGTTAAATGTCCCTCTGCCTGCCCCGTCACAGTCACCATCAATTGGGCTGATCCATCGTCATAATAGTTGTCCACACCCGTTCCAGTCATGACAAATCCGTTGGTAAAGGCACAGGCATTCAGCGTCATGCTTGAACCGGAATCAGTTGGCTCAAACGATATTGTGCCACCGGCATCGCACCCGACGGACAAGGTACTCGTTTGATCCCAGTAGTAATATTCGGGCAGGTAATATATCTCGGTGTAGGCGGAGTCCATCGCTTCCAACGTATCACCAAAGTCTGAGGCGTCGGCTGGCGCGTTCGGCCAGTAGGTTGAAGCCACCACTCCGTCGCACGACGTTTCTCGCTGGTCGGGCATCTGGTCGTCCACCAGAAATGCCGTCACCAGATCGTCGGGGCAGGCGTCTCCCCGGCCAAAAATGACGTGCGCGCCGCCCTGCATCGTCACTAGATACCCATCAGCCAGATTCTTAAACACGCGCTTCCCGTTTTGAACAGGTGTTGCCGGGTCGGTGGTTGCCCCTAACACCAGCGTTGGAACGCCTTCGGCTGTCAGCGGAGCAGGGCGTTCGACTTCAGGTTGTCCCGGCCAGAACACACAGGGCAGGTCGCCATAGAAAATCGAACCGAAACGCGGATTGGACTGGTCAGTTTCATCCCCGGCGCGGATGTAGGCTTCAGCCCGTTGTTCGGGGGTTCCACTAAAGTAATTGTAGTCGTTGCATTCGACGGCGTAGTACAGGGCGTCGGAATAGGTGGGGTCGGGTATGGCTTCCAGTGTTTCGGGATCGAGGCCGAGTTCGTTGTAAACCATGCGCGCCATCGGCACCAGATCGCCGTGCGAAGCCGCCGCGATCCCACGCTGCAATATCATGCGCGATGATTCGGAGTAGACAAATCCAGAGGCGGCAACCTGCAAATCCGCCAGCGTGAGCGAACGTTTTGCCGTTCCGCCGGAGGGAAGCGGAAACTTGAATGTTATTGGCGAGGCGATCAGTTCCGCAGCAATATCGTCATAAACCGCCAGTGCATCCCCGTCCTCCACATCGGCGCTACAGCTCTCGTCGTCAGTGCAGGCCTTCATGGTGGCGACGAACACATCGTCAAACGCCTGCGCCTGTTCTTTCAAAAAGTCTGTGCCGGATAGGGTCAGATCAACCGTACCATCCAGTATCAACCCGGCCAGATGATCGGGATGGGCGGCAGCATATTCCTGGGCGTACTGTGTGCCATAACTTTCGCCATACAACCAGATTTTCTCATCGCCTATCGCCTGTCGAAAAGCGTCCAAATCCTCAACCGCCTGATGTGTACCGTAATACGTCAGTTGGTCAGGGGAGATGTCCATCTCGGCAAGACACTCTTCGGAGAAGGTTTTCGCGGACTTAATCAGGTTGGCTTCCTGTTCGGGTGTATCCGCTTCAGCGTCCGATTGGTAATAGGCTACGGCTGCATTGGGGCATTGGATGCCGCCGGATTGGTGCGCGCCTCGCTGGTCAAAAAATACGATGTCGAAGTGTTCAGGGATGGACGGGTCAAAAGATGCCGTATACGAATTTGCCGAGGCCAACCCGGATGTCCCCGGCCCGCCGGTTGCGGTTACAAACATGCCTTTGCGTTCGCCTGTCGCGGGCAGCACGCCGAAAACGACATCAATCGTTTTGCCCCCGGAGTTCCCGAAATGATCCAGCGGTACGGTCAATTTGATACAGGTGAAATCGCTGTCTGGACAGGGATAACCGCCAAGCTGCGAAAGGATGTCAGCAGTCGATTCGGGTTGCAAGGCAGCAGTCGATGTGCCGAATGAGGAGAGGGCAAGGGCACATACACACAAGACAATCACACGTTTTAACCGCATGGTGACAACCTTTTCAGAGAAAGTGGACGGTGTATGTATTGTAAACGTCTCAAGAGAGATCGCCAAGATGCTTGACAGACGTTGAAAATGTCGTTACCCTATTGCAAAATTGCATATCTACAAAAATGTTGATCTGGAAGAGTACACACAGGAACGGTGTTCAGAGAGCCGCCAGTGGGTGTGAAGGCGGTACATACGCCAGTGTGGAATGGGCCAGGGAGTTGCGCGGGCGAACGAGTTTTCCAGTAGCCCAAGCCGGGAGCGCCCCGTTATCGCAGCGCAGGGTATCGGTTATAAACCTGTACCTGAAAGAGTGAAGCCGTTTCGTATACCGGCTTAACCAAGGTGGCACCACGGGAACCCCTTCTCGTCCTTGACTGGAGATGGGGTTTTTATTTGGTTAAGTAATCGGAGACGTGACGATGGCTGTATCTCCAAGTTCCACACAAGTTCACGACAATCTATTACCCCACCGCGAAGACATGGTTCGCCTGTTCCAGCAGGGCGATCTCGTCCCGGTGTATCGGACGCTGCTGGCCGACCTTGAAACCCCGGTTTCGGTCTATCTGAAATTGGCTCAGATGGGCGCGACTTCGTTTCTGCTGGAAAGTGTTGAGGGTGGCGAACACATCGGGCGTTATTCCTTCCTCGGCGTGAATCCCAAAGGAACTATTACTGTCCAGAATAATCAGGTCATACGAACCGTACACGGTGAAACTGACACGCGCCCACTGGCTCCGGGCGAAGACCCGCTACATGCCATCAAGCACGAATTTGAGCGGGTGAAACCCGTACAGCTTGATGGTCTGCCGCGTTTTGTTGGCGGGGCGGTAGGCTACCTGAGTTATGATGTAGTGCGCTATTTCGAGCGTTTGCCGGATACGGCCAGCAAGGACTTGAATGTACCGGATGCTGCTTTCCTGCTGCCGGATACCCTGGTGATCTTTGATCATGCCAAGCACCAGCTCATCGTGCTGGCGAACGCCCACAACACCGGCGACCCAGATGCCGCCTATGAGGATGCTGTCCAACGGATTGACCAGATTGTGGCCGCGCTGCATGAACCGCTGCCACCCATCCCTGAGTCGATTGCTCCGATAGACACCGACCTGCGCTCGAATATGACCCAGGAACGTTATGAGCAGATGGTGCGGGACGGTAAGGAGTACATCGCCGCCGGGGATGCTTTCCAGATCGTGCTGTCGCAGCGCTTCAGCCGCAAAACCACTGCCCATCCTCTGGCGGTTTATCGCGCTTTGCGAATGCTGAATCCCTCACCCTACATGTTTTTGCTGCACTTCAGCGATGACTTCAGCCTGATTGGTGCATCGCCGGAGATGATGGTTCGGCTGGAAGAGGGTATTGCCACTGTACGCCCCATCGCCGGGACACGTCGCCGGGGAGCGAACGATGCCGAAGATAAAGCACTGGAAACCGAGCTGCTGGCCGACCCGAAAGAACGCGCCGAACATGTCATGCTGGTTGACCTGGGGCGTAACGACCTGGGGCGGGTATCGGATTATGGCACGGTTCACGTCTCGGACATGATGTATATCGAGCGCTATTCCCATGTCATGCACATTGTCAGTCAGGTAGAGGGCAAGTTGAAGCCGGGGATGGATGCTTTTGATCTATTACGGGCGACTTTCCCGGCAGGCACATTGAGCGGTGCGCCCAAAGTACGGGCGATGGAAATCATTGAGGAATTGGAAGGGACACGACGGGGCACATACGGCGGTGCAGTGGGTTACTTCAGCTTTGATGGTTCAATGGACACTTGCATCACCATCCGTTCTGTACTCATGCAGGGTAACACGGCCTATATTCAGGCCGGGGCAGGCATTGTGGCGGATAGCGACCCGACACGCGAACACGAGGAATGTATCAATAAGGCGCGTGGGGTAGCCGTCGCGTTACAATATGCGGAGCGTGGGTTCATGTAAACAGGCAGTCCTCGTTGGCCTACCAACGAACTGCTCAGGAGGAAATTGTGACCGTCAAGCGAGTGATTTTTATACGACCCGGTGAGACAGACTGGAACCGATTAGTTCGGTGGCAAGGGTGGGTCGCCGCACCCCTGAATGAGCTTGGCCGCAGGCAGACACAGCAGCTTGCCAACTATATTCGGCATATCGGTATGGGCGCATTGTATACCAGTGATCTGAGGCGGGCGCTGGAAACCGCGCAACTGCTGTCCGACAAACTTGGTTTTGCGCCCATCCCGGACAAGCGGCTGCGGGAACGCAATATCGGCGAGTGGCAGGGATTGACGATAGACGAAATGCGTTCGTGGTTTCCCGATGAATATGAAAAGCTCCTGACCGATGCTGAAAATTATCGTGTTCCAGGTGGGGAGTCACGCAAGGATGTATGCCAGCGCATGGTTGAGGCGTTTAACGACTTCCTCAAACAGGACAAAAGCAGCACAATCGGGGTTATTTCACACACCACCGCCATTCATTCCCTGTTGGACGAAATCATTCCCGGTAATTCGACTAAGGAAGTGGCGGTCAGCAATACATCGGTGACGACCATCGCGCTCAAAGATGATGGGACATGGGGGCTTGTCGCGGCTGATGACGTCATGCATCTTGATGGATTGGAAACACAACAATCGCCAGAGTTGGAGGATGTGCAATGATACTTGTGATCGACAATTACGACAGTTTTACCTACAACCTCGTGCAGGAAATGGGTGAATTGGGTGCGGAACTGTGTGTGGTACGCAACGATCAGGCTACCCTGAACGACATTCATGCCATGAACCCCAGCCGAATTGTCATCTCGCCGGGACCGGGAACACCCGACGACAGCGGCATATCCCAGGATGTGCTGCGTTATATGGGTGAAACGACCCCCATATTGGGAGTATGTTTGGGGCATCAGTGTATCGGGCAGGTTTATGGCGGGGTCGTCACCCGTGCTGGGCGCTTGATGCATGGCAAGACCAGCATGGTCTACCATAAGGAAGACCCCTTGTTTGCTGGTGTGCCCAGTCCATTTGAAGCTACCCGTTATCACAGCCTGATTGTGGAAGAATTAAGTTTACCCGACAGTTTGGCTGTCATCGCCTTCACCGATCAGGGCGAGATTATGGGACTGCGACACAAGCAGTTCCCGGTATACGGCGTGCAGTTCCACCCGGAAAGCATTCTCACCAAATATGGAATGCGGATTTTGCAAAATTTCCTCGAAATGGAAATCGGAGTACCAGTAGGATAGAAAATGGACATTCAAAAAGCAATTGATTTACTCAGCCGGTTTGGTCATCTTCAGGATGAAGAAGCTGAAGCGGTCATGAACCAGATTATGACCGGCGGTGCGACAGAAGCACAGATTGGCGCTTACCTGATGGCGCTGCGCATGAAGGGTGAAACACCTGACGAGATCACTGGCAGCGCGCGGGCAATGCGTACCAACGCGCATCGTGTCCCCACCAAATACAATGGC
The DNA here is from genome assembly GCA_963752305.1 of uncultured Chloroflexia bacterium. Classification (GTDB taxonomy): domain Bacteria; phylum Chloroflexota; class Anaerolineae; order Aggregatilineales; family Phototrophicaceae; genus CFX2. The sequence goes on along the minus strand of CAVVXQ010000009.1, from coordinate 1,665,708 downwards.
GAACTGCTGGATACCTGCGGCACAGGTGGCGACAAGTCCGGGACATTCAATATCAGCACAACGGTGGCCTTTGTGGCTGCCGGGGCGGGTGTTCCTGTCGCCAAGCATGGCAACAAAGCCGCCAGCAGCAAGTGTGGCAGCGCCGATGTGTTGGGTGAATTGGGCGTGAATCTGGAGTTAACACCGGAACAAGTTGGGCAGTGTGTGGATGACGTGGGCATTGGCTTCCTATTTGCTGTCAAACTGCATCCAGCCATGAAGTATGCTATCGGCCCTCGTCGCCAGATGGGTGTGAGAACTATCTTCAATATATTAGGGCCGCTGACCAACCCGGCAGGTGCGCAGCGCCAATTGATGGGTATTTTCGCTTCTGACCTGACCGATATGGTCGCCCACGTCCTCGGTCAACTAGGTGCAAAGTCTGCAATGGTTGTGAGCGGATATGGCAATCTGGATGAACTGACCACCACCGGGCCAAACCATGTCAGTCATTACCAGAACGGCGCGGTGAGGACGTATGAATTTGACCCGCGCGATTACGGTTTCCCCGGCGCGACAATTGCCGATCTGCTGGGCGATGATGCGCCGACCAACGCGCTCATTCTGCGTAATATCCTGTCCGGCGAACTGCAAGATGCCAAGCGCGACGTCGTGGTGCTGAACGCTGGCGCGGCCTTGCTGGCGGCGGGTGTTGTCGATGATTTGCAGCAGGGGATCAATCGCGCTGGTGAGGTCATCGATAGTGGCGCAGCCCTCGCCAAACTGGATGCGCTGATTGCGTATAGTCAACAGTTCGCACCCAGCGCCAACTAGATTGCAGGGATCGTAAAGGGAACGCTGATGACAGGCGCTTTTGTAAAAACAGATACCATTCTGGACAAAATTCTGGCGCAGAAGGTCGAGGAAGTCCGCCATAAAACTGTTTCGCTGGAACAGATGGAGCGTGATGCCCACCTCGCGCCGCCTGCGCGTGATTTCGCAGGCGCACTCCGCCGAGGGACTGTCGCACTCGTCGCTGAAGTCAAAAAAGCGTCACCCAGTAAGGGTGTACTCATCGAAAATTTTGACCCGGTTGCGATTGCTAAGACGTATATGGACAACGGCGCAGCCGCCATCTCAATCCTGACCGATGAGAAATTTTTCCAGGGGCATCTGGATTATCTACGGTTGATACGGGCGGCGGTGAACATTCCGGTGTTACGCAAGGACTTCACCATTGATCCCTATCAAATTTATGAAGCGCGGGCGGCAGGCGCGGATGCTGTCTTGTTGATTGTCGCAACCCTGGATGATTCTCAACTTGATGACCTGCAAAACCTGACATACGAGTTGGGCATGACAGCGCTGGTGGAAGTCCATAACGAAGCCGAGATGGAAAGGGCATTAATGGCGCGAGCGATGGTGATTGGCATCAATAACCGCGATCTCAAAACCTTCCATGAAGACCTGGGAGTCACGGCGCGGCTGGCAAAACTTGTGCCATCAGATGTGACATTGGTGGCGGAAAGTGCTATCCGCAGTGCCGATGACGTTCGACGGATGGGCGAGTATGGCGCACACGCCGTATTGGTTGGCGAATCGCTGGTGAGGGCTGATAATATGGCATCGACAGTGAAAGCATTCAGCAGTCAACGGCGAGGATGAGTATGACGAGTGTCAAGATTTGCGGCCTGACAACTTTTGACGATGCGCTGGCAGCGTCCGAGGCCGGAGCAGATATGTTGGGCTTTAACTTTTATAAGAAAAGTCCCCGTTATATCAGCCCGGAAGCCGCTCAACCGATTTGTGATAGCCTGCGCGCTCAGTTGGGTGCGGCCTGCCCGGTGTTGATCGGATTATTTGTCAATGAGGTGGTCGGTCTGATTTCGGCCATTACCCGTAAGGTTGGATTAGATGGCGCACAATTGAGCGGTGACGAGTCCGACGATATGCTGGCGGAGTTACGTGGGATTGCATTCAAATCCATTCACCCGATGAATATGATGCAGGCGATGGAAGATTTGAATTATTTCCGTCCACAGTTTCCGGCCAACGAACGCCTGCCTTCCTTACTACTGGATGCCTACCATCCACGTTTATACGGTGGAACGGGCGAACAGACCAGTGTGCAAATCGCTCTGGCCGTCAAAGCGGAAGTCCCGCGCCTGATGCTGGCCGGGGGATTGACACCGGAGAATGTGGCCGAACGGGTGCAGGCTATTCAGCCCTGGGGCGTGGATGTCGCCAGCGGGGTCGAGCCTGAAGGACAACCTGGAATTAAAGATCACACGCGGGTGTCGGCCTTCATCCGGGCAGCGAAGGGCGCGATGTGACCGAGATACTTGACATCTACGACGACCAGTTGAATAAAATCGGCACAAAGGAACGGGATGCGGTTCACCGTGATGGCGACTGGCATCGGGTTTTTCACTGTTGGGTAGCTTATCGGGATACTGATGGCTGCGACTATATGGTGTTACAGCGGCGTGGCCCAGATAAAGATACTTTTCCCAATTATCTGGATATTGCGGCTGCCGGACATTATCAGGCAGGAGAAACCATCCGCGATGGTATTCGGGAGGTTCGAGAAGAACTTGGGATCGAGGTTGATTTCGATGACCTGATTCCACTCGGTATTCGGGTTGGCATGATTCGCTACCAGAGTTTGATTGACCATCAATTCGCGGACGTGTTTTTGCTGATTTACAACCAGGACATCAACACCTATTCCTATCAAGTTGAGGAATTGGACGGGTTGGTTGCCTTGTCGATTGAGGATGGATTAGCCATGTTTTCCGGTGATCGCCACAGGATTGAAGCGCGAGCGACAGGATTTGAAGTCCGGCATAATTTCGCTCTCTGCCGATGATTTTATACCGACGATTGACTCCTATTTTTACAAGATGCTGATATTAGCACAGCGCGCCTTGAATGGTGAAAAACACTTGAGGATATGAGGGAACTCATGGATTTCATAATTGAACCCATGCAAGCTGAAGATTGGGCAAGCGTGAAAGCAATCTACCTGGAAGGGATTGCTACCGGGAATGCTACCTTCGAGACATCTGCCCCGGAATGGGCGGAGTGGGATGCCAAACATCGGGCAGACTGCCGCCTGGTTGCCAGATCGAATGGAGTTGTGATCGGTTGGACGGCATTGTCGCCAGTGTCCAGCCGGTGTGTATATGCCGGAGTTGCTGAAGAAAGTGTCTATATTGGTGAATCGGCGCGTGGACAGGGCGTCGGCAAGGTGCTGTTGAACGCTGTGATAGCCGAATCGGAAAAAGCGGGTATCTGGACGATTCAGACGGGTATTTTCCCTGAAAATGTCACCAGCCTGAGCCTCCATAAAGCCTGTGGATTCCGTGAGTTGGGCATTCGGGAGCGCATCGGCCAGATGAACGGTGTGTGGCGGGATGTTGTGTTCATGGAACGGCGTAGTCAGGTTGTGGGCAAGTAATCAATAGAGTGGAAAGTTAAAAGCAAATGATCGACTCGGAATACATTAAAGTAGGCCACACGGATGTCCCAGATGAACGGGGATATTTCGGTGATTTCGGCGGGCGGTATGTACCGGAGACGCTGATAGGGGCACTGGATGAACTCACGGTTGCCTATCAGGAAGCGATGGCCGATCCCGAATTTCAGGCACGGCTGGCCGATTTGCAGCGAAATTATACAGGTCGCCCAACCCCCATTACCTACGCAGGCAGGCTGACCGAACACTTGGGTGGGGCGCGCATCTATTTGAAGCGTGAGGATTTAGCACACACCGGGGCACACAAAATCAATAACGCGCTTGGGCAGGCGCTCCTGGCGCAGCGGATGGGCAAAAAACGCATCGTAGCGGAGACGGGCGCGGGGCAGCATGGGGTCGCCAGCGCCACCTCGTCGGCACTGCTCGGTCTGGAATGTCATGTGTATATGGGAAGTGTGGACATTGCCCGCCAGAAGCCGAATGTGTTCCGCATGAAACTGCTGGGTGCGGAAGTCATTCCAGTGGAGAGTGGCAGCAAAACCCTCAAGGATGCTATCAACGAAGCCATCCGCGATTGGGTGACAAACGTCAACGGCACTTTTTACCTGCTGGGTTCAGCACTTGGGCCGCACCCGTACCCGATGATGGTGCGCGACTTCCAGAGCGTCATTGGAACGGAAGCGCGGGAGCAGATGTTGGAGCAGGTTGGCAGGCTGCCGGATACCTGCATCGCCTGTGTAGGGGGTGGCAGCAACGCCATTGGTTTGTTTCACGGCTTTCGTGACGACGAGAATGTCGATTTGATCGGTGTCGAGGCCGGGGGACATGGCATAGCCAGCGGCGAACACGCCGCGCGATTTGCTGACCCCGGCAAGGGACGACTTGGTGTTTTACACGGCACACGCTCGTTTGTGCTTCAGGACGCTGATGGGCAGATTATGAACACACACAGCGTCTCCGCCGGATTGGATTACGCATCGGTTGGACCAGAACACGCTTACCTGCGCCAGAACGAGCGGGCATTTTACACGCTGGCAACTGATGACGAGGCGCTGGAAGCCTTCCAAACCTTATGTGAGTTAGAAGGCATCATCCCGGCTTTGGAGAGTTCTCATGCGGTGGCGGAAGTTATTAAACGCGCGCCCACCATGCCGAAGGACTCGATTATTCTGGTCAATCTGTCCGGGCGGGGCGATAAAGACCTGGATACGGTCATGCGGGAACTGCATCTGAATGACTGAACCTGTTCGCGTTCGGTCTGTCGGCGCGATTTTGATGAACCGGCAGGGACAAATCCTGCTGCAACTGCGCGACGATAAACCGGAGCTGCCATTCGCCAACTGTTGGACGACCTTTGGCGGCGCGATTGAAGCGGGTGAAAGCCCGGACGGAGCTATCCAGCGCGAACTGCTGGAAGAAATCGAACTGGAACTGCCGCTTAAATTGTGGAAAACATTCGATCACCTGCAACGGAATGGGCAGATCGTGGTTGAGCAGTATGTGTATGTGGGTCGGATTGATCGAGATGTGGCGGGTATCGCCTTAAATGAAGGGCAGGCGGCTGGTTACTTTAGCGAGAGTGACCTGGATCAACTCCCGATTGCCTTTGGCTTTGAATCCCTGTTTAGAGACTTTTTTGCACAGCGAGAAACCATCCTGTCATGAACCTGAGTATTCGCTTGGCAACGATTGAAGAAGCGCCGCTTGTCCACAAGGTTATGCAGGCGGCGTTTGCCGAATATATCGGTGTACTCAACCCACCATCTGGGGCGAATAGAGAGACGGTTGTTGATGTGGAGGAGGGCATGAGATTGGGCGGTGCTGCGCTAGCCTGGGATGGACAAACGGCTGTTGGGTCAGCGCGGTTTCGCTACGAAGTCGATTACGTGTATGTAGGTCGTGTTGCCGTTATCCCAGAATGTCGTGGTAAGGGTGTCGGGTTGGCGCTGATGCGATTTATTGAAGGCGTTATTGTCGGACAAGCGTTGTTAAGCATCCGGGTCGTGGTACGGATGCAGCTCCCCCAAAATATCACCTTTTATGAGAAATTGGGTTACAAAGTGATCGAAATCGGCCCACATCCGAAGGCAGGCGATCAGGTGGCGACACTCGAAAAATTAATTGGAGATAACCAATGACAGTTGCGTTAGCGGCGACCTTCAACCCGCGCGGCGAGATTGGACGCCTGGAGCGGTTGTATCCACAGATTCAGGCGATTTACTCACGCATGATTATTTCGCTGCCACCGACTGCGAAAGCCCAAGAAATTGAACAGCTAGAGTCATTTAGTGACATGCAGATTTTTGTAAACGAGAACTGGTCGAATGGGCGCTATGCGGTCTTACAAGCTGCTCACACGACAGGCGCGGATTACATCCACTACTGCGATTTAGACCGCTTGATTCGATGGGTCGAAACCCGATCAGAAGAATGGCTGCAAACGGTGAAATGTGTGCAGGAAGTCGATTGTTTGGTGATCGGGCGTACCGCCTCGGCCTGGGCAACTCATCCACAGGTGATGATTCAAGTCGAGAAGGTGATAAACGATGTCTTTTCGCATCTCCTGGGGAGCGAATTCGACATCGGTTCTGGCTCAAAGGGATTCAGCCGTGCGGCTGCTGGATTCATTCTGGCGAACAGCCAACCGGGGAGGCCATTCGGTGCGGATTCCGAATGGCCGGTGCTGGCATATCGCGGTGGGTTTGAACTCAAAAGCCTGCTGGTAGATGGACTGGACTGGGAAATCCCCGACCAGTATCAAGACCATGCGGCTGATCGGGAACGGCAGTCGGTGATGGCGGTGGGATATGATGCCGATGTGCAGCATTGGGCATACCGAGTGGGTGCGACGGTTGAGGTGATTGAAACCGGATTGGACGCTTTGCAGCGCGAGTTAAAGGAAAGGTGACCGATGCGTACACTCGAACTACGACGGCACACGATGCGCGTAAAACCGGGTCAGCATCTCTCGCAGGCAGGTGTTGATCTTGCGCGGCGGGTCGGGGAGAAGATCGGCTCGTTTGATTATGTTGTCACCAGTACATTGCCTCGCGCCTTTGAAACTGCCATTGCGATGGGGTTTGCGGTTGATGAACAACTTGACGTTTTGTGTATGATCGCCGATGGGGTTGAATCAGAAGTGGCCTGGGATGCCGGATTTGCCACTATTGCTGAAGTTGTCCGGCGCGGTGGGGCGGCAGCGCGATATGCGCAGGCTCAAGCCGATATGATGTGTCAGATTGTGGGTCAATTGCCGGAAGGTGGCTCGGCATTGGTGGTGTCACACGGCTTTATTGTGGAGTCCCAGGTCATCGGTTGTCTGCCGGATGTTAATTTCAGCAGTTGGGGCGAGTTCTGTGATTACTGTGAAGGGGCACGACTTCTATTCGATGGAGAACGGTTTGTGAGCGGCGAAGTGCTGCGAGTGGAAAAGGATAATATCATCATGACGACTGATGTACTGACGGGTGTGGATGCGATTGCAGCAATATTCCAGCGGGCGAAGGAACAAAATCGCGCGGCATTTTTGCCCTATTTTCCAATCGGCTACCCCAATTATGACGATTCGCTGGATGCCATTACCGCGATGGCGGAAACGGGTGTGGATGGCTTCGAAATTGGCGTCCCATTCAGTGATCCGCTGGCAGATGGGCCGGTGGTTCAGGCGGCGACCCAGATTGCACTGGAAAACGGTATAACCGTCAAGAAGTGTATTGAAGCGGTTCGGACACTGCGGGAACGTGGGGTGACACAACCGATGCTGCTGATGGGGTATCTCAATCCCATACTAACCTACGGATTGGAAGCCTTCGTGGTGGATGTCAAAAATGCCGGAGCAGATGGGCTGATTGTTCCGGATTTACCACCGGAGGAGGGAGAAGAACTGGCCGCCCTATGTGCGCGGGAGGGGCTGGCGCTGGTATTTTTCCTCGCGCCAACCAGCAACGCCGAGCGTATCAAGCTGGTGACACAGCGGGCTACGGGCTTTATTTACGTGGTATCGCTGACGGGTGTAACTGGCGTGCGGCTGGAACTGCCGCCGGATTTAACCATTTTTATGGGGCGCGTTCGGGCGCTGGCGGATAAACCCCTGGTGATGGGTTTTGGCATCAGTACGCCAGATCACGCACGAAGTATGAATGGGTTGGTGGATGGATTCATCGTGGGTAGTGCATTGGTGCGAGCAGGAAAAGATGGTGTGGCAGCAGTGCGGGATTTGTGTGCAAGTTTGCGCAGGGCACTGGATGAAAAATAGCGCGGATAGATGTTTGTGCATCCCACCCGCGCTGAATTGAGGTTTGTTCGAGGGTAATTACGCGGCTGCTTTGGCGATCTGCTGTGAAATCTCTTGTTGGATTTTGGGCGATTCCTGAACCTGTGGTTGCAGGTGTGCCATACGATAGGCGACATACAACAGCAGTGTCCCATTAGCCGGGTGCAAGGCCATGAACACCGGCGATATACTGCCCATATGGATTAATCCCCCCTGGACGAACATCAGAACAAAGAATGCGCCAGATGCAATGATGGCAGGACGACCTAACTTCCCGACAATGGCTGCCACGAACAGCGCGAACGACAGGCCGTGAATAAACAGCGCCATGACAATATGTGGTGTTGAACCCAGACGTGCGACACCAAACAGCATCACACCCGCGAAAAAGAACTGAAGTACCAGGCTGGTGAGCAGCAGCCAGCTCCCGTAGTGAAAAGCCTTTGCAAGTTTCTGTTTCATGTTCGTTACTCCTCTGTATTTGATGCTGTCATTAAACAGCCAATCCAAAAGAGCAGCGTCCAGCCACAGGTGGATTGTGTACACGACTTTGGGCGGAAGTAACCGATGAGACTTTTGGATAGAGCATACCAATTTCGTTGTATAAGGTAGACGGTCTTTGAGACAGGAGTGTCAAAATCATCATTTCCAGTTGACAGCCAACCCTGAAGCGTGTTACGCTCTGCGCCAGATAGTGAAAACTCGGAAAATCTGATGTTATCTAACCAATTGAACCTTTCGTTCCGCTATTATTACTTTTACTTTAAGAGCCACATAGAAGCGGGTGGAGCGTTGCGTGTTGGGTTAGAGTCGGTTCGTTAGACCGAGACTGAAGAATAGGAACTTGAGGCGCAGAGCATCCGCTCCGCGCCTTTTTTATTGCGTTTCAGGAGGGGCTTATGAAATGTCTGGGTGTTCGGGGGGCGACCACCGTCAACGAAAATACCGGAGATGCCATATGGCGGGCGACTCGTGAATTGTTGCAAGATGTGATTAATACGAATGGGATCGAGGAAGATGATGTTGCCAGCGTGATTTTTACCACAACGCCTGATTTGACTGCCGCCTATCCGGCAAAGGCCGCGCGCGATCTGGGTTGGCACCGGACGGCGTTGATGGGCTGCCAGGAGATGGATGTACCCAATGGGATACCGATGTGCATCCGCATTCTCATCCACTGGAACACCGTCAAAAGTTTGGACGAAATACAACATGTTTATATGCATGGCGCGATGGCACTGCGTCCCGATTTATATCCGGACAACAAATTAGTTTTAAATAATGAGGAACAATCATGATCGTTGTAATGAAAATCAAGGCGAGTGCGAAAGAGATTTCGGATGTAATCGCCCGCGTGAAAAGCGATGGATATGACGCGCATCTGTCGGAAGGGGAGCAGCGCACCATTATTGGAGTGGTCGGGGAAAGCCCAACACCCCTGCGCGAAGAGAACTACAGCACAATGGAAGGTGTGGAAAAGGTGGTGCGGATTTCTGCCCCATACAAACTCGCCAGCCGCCATTTCCACCCAAATGATACTCATGTGCCGCTTAATGGTTCGCAAATGGGTGGCAATAAGGTTCTGGTGATTGCGGGGCCATGTTCCGTTGAAAGCCGGGAGCAGATTATTGAAGTCGCCTGCGCGGTGAAAGAGGCCGGAGCAACGGCCTTGCGAGGGGGAGCATTCAAACCGCGCACATCACCCTACAGCTTCCAGGGGCACGGTGAGAAGGCACTGGAGTGGTTGGCCGAAGCGCGTGATGTGACGGGGCTGCCGATTGTCACCGAAGTGATGGATACGGCACAAGTGCCAATGGTTTGCCAATATGCCGATGTACTGCAAATCGGTGCGCGAAATATGCAGAACTTCAGCTTGCTGAATGTGGTGGGTGAAAGCCAGCATACGATTTTACTTAAGCGCGGCATGAGCAGTACAGTTGAAGATTTGCTGATGTCGGCTGAATACATCCTGTCGCATGGCAATAACCGCGTGATGATCTGCGAACGCGGCATCCGTACCTTCGAGAGAGCGACCCGCAATACATTCGATGTGAACGCTATTCCGGTATTGAAGGCGCTGACCCACTTGCCTGTTGTGGCTGATCCCAGTCATGCAGTTGGGTTATGGGAATATGTCGAACCCATTGCCCGGAGCGCAGTTGCGGCAGGAGCGGATGGCCTGATCGTGGAAGTGCATCCAGAGCCGGATAAGGCCATATCTGATGGTCGCCAGAGCTTGAAACCTGATCGGTTCAAGTCGATGATGGAGCAGGTGCGGCGGGTGGCTGAAGCAGTGGGACGGACGGCATAAATTATGGCAAGCGGTGGCTTTACCTGCCGCCATCTGGCGGTAGTCGGATTGGGATTGATGGGCGGGTCACTGGCGCTGGCGCTGCGGGGCTGTGCGGAAACAATCACTGGCGTTGATCTGAATGCTGAGACACGGCGAATATGCACTCGCAAATAAAATCGTTGATGTGGCGACGGATGACCTTAAAGAAGGGGTTAATGATGCCGATGTCGTTATTCTGGCTGCGCCTGTACAGGCGATTGTGGCGATGTTAAGCCGCCGGATAGGGTCGTACCTGCGCTCGAATACGCTGCTGATCGACATGGGCAGCACGAAAGCAGGACATTTGCGCGGCGATGGCCGATTTGCCCATCGGCATACAGGCGGTAGGTGGGCATCCCATGACCGGAAAAGAAATGAGCGGGGTGGAAGCCAGCGACCCAACGCTATTCAAAGGGCGGCCATTTGTCCTGTGTCCGACTCGCCGGACCACTCCTGCTGACCCGACTGCGTGCTTTATCTCTGATTGAGGCGTTGGGCGCTGTACCATTCGAGATGGAAGCCCACCGTCATGATCGTCTGGTAGCGGCCATCAGCCACTTACCCTATTTGCTCAGTTCGGCGCTGGTGGCGACGGTGGCAAAGGAGGGCGAGGTTGACCCAACGGTTTGGGAACTGGCGGCGGGTGGCTTCCGCGATATGTCACGGCTGGCGGGGCAGGATGTACAGATGATGGGCGACATCCTCAGCACCAATACCCAGGCGGTAGCGACTCTGCTGGCACTGTTCCGGGTGCAGTTGGCGATGCTGGAAGCCAAATTGATTTCAGAAGACGACCAGCAGGTGGCCGATTTCCTGAAACCCGCGCGGGAAGCGCGCATCAATTGGATACAAAAATATGAAAATGGGTACAAAAAATGACCGCAAAAGATTGTTTCGTTGTCAATTCGGGCAGCACTCTATCGGGCAGTACCACCGTTCCAGGGGATAAGTCGATTTCACACCGGGCGGTGATGTTCGGTGCGCTGGCCGATGGTGTGACTCAGGTTCGCGGTTGGCTGGCAGCGGGGGATACCGAAGCGTCGCTTGCCAGTATTCAGGGACTTGGGTGTTCAGGTTGATCGGCACAGCAAAAACGAACTAACCATTCATGGTGGCACATTCCAGCCACCGAATGCGCCGCTGAATCTGGTCAATGCAGGGACAGGTATTCGCTTGCTATCGCGGAATTATGTGTGGGCAGCCGTTCGAGAGTGTGCTGGATGGCACGGAGCAGCTCCGCCGCCGACCGATGAAGCGCATTTTCACCCCATTACAGATGATGGGCGCGAATATCACCGCAGTCGATAATCGTGCACCCCTGACCATTAAACCAGCAGATTTACATGGCATCAAATACGAAATGCCAGTTGCCAGCGCGCAGGTGAAAAGCGCGATTCTGCTAGCGGGTCTGTTTTCGTCCGGCGCGACAGCGGTAGTACAACCCGGTCCGGCACGCGATCATACCGAACGTATGTTGAGCGCGATGGGCGTGGATATTGCGACGGAGGGCGATACGATTGTGCTGACTCCTAACGGCGATTTGCGCCCGATGGATTTGACTGTGCCGGGGGATGCTTCTTCAGCAGCATTTCTGATTGTTGCCGGATTGATTGTGCCCGACAGCGACATCACCTTGACCGGGGTTAATCTGAATCCGACCCGAACCGGGCTGCTGGAAGTGCTTCAAGCGATGGGTGGGGACATCACCGTCACTGAAACTGGATTGGAAGCAGGGGAGCCAGTCGGTGAAATTCGTATCCGCCACAGCCAACTGAAAGGGACGGAAATCGGTGGGAGTGTTGTGGTCGAGATGATCGACGAGTTCCCGATTCTGATGGTCGCTGCACTGGCCGCCGAAGGAGAAACCGTCGTCCGCGATGCACAGGAACTCCGGGTCAAAGAGACTGATCGTATCTCGGTGATGGCGGCAGAGTTATCGAAATTGGGCGCACAAATCACCGAAACACCCGATGGCTTCATCATTCGCGGTCCACAAAACTTAACGGCGCGACAGTGGAAGGTCATGACGATCACCGTGTCGCGATGAGTTTGGCCGTAGCCGGATTAGTTGCGGATGGCGAAACGACGGTGCTGGATGCGCGCTGTGCGAGGTGAACTCGTTCCCTGGTTTTGCGGAGACCTTAGTGGGTTTGGGTGCGGATATTTCGTTGTGAAGGAACTGAACCCGACATGACGACTAAAGTCGGTGTCATCGGTTGGCCGGTGACGCACAGCATCAGCCCGGCTATGCACAACGCAGCTTTCCGCGCGCTTGGGCTGGATTGGAGCTATGAACTCGCGCCATTCCGCCAGACATTGTGCGACAGGGGTTGCGAACGCTGCGCGACGAAGGCGGCTATCTTCGGCGTGAACGTGACTGTGCCGCTCAAACAGGCAGTCATGCCGTATGTGCTGCCAGACGAACGAGCGCGGGCGATTGGCGCGGTGAACACCATCGACTTCCGCAGCAATTTAGGTACAAACACCGATGCTCAGGGGCTGGTTGATGATCTCAAGGCGCATGGTGTTGCACTATCTAGGGCGAGGATTATTGTCTTGGGCGCGGGCGGCGCGGCACGGGCGGCAGTCTATGGATTGGCTCTGGAAGGGGCGCATGTGATTGTTGTCAATCGCACACCGCAGAAGGCGCAGGTGATGCTGGCCGATCTGGAAATTTCGGCTGGAATTCGGAATACCACCGTCCGAACGCTTGATGAAGCCGCCGAAATGAATGCGTCACTGATTGTCAACTGCACTTCGGTTGGTCTGTGGCCGAATGTCGATGAGTCGCCCTGGATTGGGGGTGTGCCGTTTCCGAAAGGGGTAACTGTGTACGATATGATCTATCGTCCACAGGTGACAGCTTTCATGCGGCAGGCAGAAGCGAGTGGTGGACAAGCCATCGGCGGATTGGGTATGCTTGTCCGGCAGGGCGCGGCGGCCTTCACCATCTGGACGGGGCAGGAAGCGCCGGTTGAGGTGATGTTCGAGGCCGCACAAAAGCCCTAGAGCCAAAGGCGTCACCCTGATGGAAATCCGACAGGCGACTATAGGTGATGCAAGGCTGCTGGCCGACGTTAAACCAGCCAATCCAACAGCAACATGCCGAACACCGTCCAGACCTGTTCAAGCAGCCAGTCGTGGATGATGCGATTGTCAGTTGGTATCATGATGTGCTGGCCGAACCGGATAATCGTGTCTACATCGCCAGCGTGGACGATGTGCCTATAGGTTATATCGTGGCGGTGATTGCTCATCGGACCAGAAAATCCATACAATCCACCGCGATCTTATATTGTGATTGACGCTATCTCTATCAATCCTGAACATCAGGGAAAGGGTTACGGTAAGCAGCTCATCCAGAGTGTGTTTGAACTGGCGGCATCAAGGGGCATCAACCGGGTCACATTGAATGTATGGACTTTTAACAGCCACGCAATTGAGTTTTATGAATATCTGGGCTTTCGGAGCTTCCAACAGACTATGGAGATCGAGTTAAGCTAAATATGATACGTTTTCTCACAGCAGGGGAATCACATGGGCCGATGCTGACGGGCATTCTGGAAGGCATCCCTGCCGGACTGCCCCTCACGGCAGAGGACATAAACCCCGATTTAGCCCGCCGTCAGCAGGGATATGGCGCGGGCGGGCGCATGAGCATCGAGCGCGATCAGGTTCGCATCACCGCTGGTGTGATGAACGGGATCACAACCGGTGCGCCGATTGCCCTGCTGGTCGAAAACCGGGATTTCAAGAACTGGAAAGAAAAAGACATCGCCCCGATGACCACGCCGCGCCCCGGTCATGCTGACCTGACGGGCGCGATCAAATATGGCTATCGGGATTTGCGGGTCGCATTGGAACGTGCCAGCGCGCGTGAAACCACCATGCGGGTGGCCGTTGGCGCAATCTGCAAGAAACTGCTGTCGGAATTTGGGATTGTCATCGGTGGCTATGTGACACAGATTGGAAGCATAAAAGCCGACATTGACCCGAATTTGTCCTACGAAGAACGTTTCCGGCTGGCGGAAGAAAATGATGTGCGCTGCCCGAATCCTGAATATGTGGAAGCCATGCACGAGGAAATCCATCAGGTCAAGGTGGATAAGGATACGCTCGGCGGCATTATGGAAATTTTCGCGCTCCATGTCCCACCGGGATTAGGGTCGCATGTTACCCATGATCAGGCGATTGGATGGGCGGATTGTGGCGGCGATGGTCAGCATCCACGCCATGAAAGGTGCGGAAATTGGCGAAGCCTTTGACAATGCGGGTAAACGCGGCTCGCAGGTGCATGATGAAATTTTGCTGCGAGATGGAACAGGCGAACTTGCTGCGGCGGACAAACCGGGCAGGTGGGTTGGAAGGCGGTATCACCACTGGCGAACCGATTGTGGCGCGGGTGGCGATGAAACCGATTTCGACCATTCTGAAGGCAATGCGATTCGGTTAATCTGGCAACCGGACAGGCCGAAATCGACCACCTACGAACGCAGCGACTTTTGCGCGCTTCCCCGTGCCATACCCATTGGCGAAGCGATGATGGCGCTGGTATTGTTGGATGCGCTGCTTGAAAAAATCGGCGGCGATAGTTTGGACGAAATGCGCCCGCGCTTCGATACTCTGCGTCGCGCGAGGTTACAAGACCTTCCGATGGATAATGTGGAATGGCGATTTGGTTATGACTAATCATCAGAATATCGTGATTACCGGCTTTATGGGGACAGGCAAAACCGTTGTCGGGCGGCTGGTCGCCGAAAAAGTGAATCGACCATTTATCGACACTGATGAAGAAATCACCCGGCGTACAGGTCGAAAAATCGCGGACATCTTCAAACAGGATGGCGAAGCGAACTTTCGTCATATCGAACGCCGCTTGTGCCGTTTCCTGGCTGCCCAGCAAGGGTTAGTGGTGGCGACGGGTGGAGGAATGTTGGTGGATGAGAGCAACCGCGAGGTGATGCTGGCTTCCGGGTCTGGTAATCTGTCTCACCGCTTCGCCTGAAGCCATTGCCAAACGGTTGGGGGCAGACATGACTGAGCGCCCATTATTACAGGGCGATTGGCGGACGCTGCTGGAAACGCGGCGGCCTGCCTATGAGGCGATTCCCAATCAGATTGATACCAGCAACAAGCAGCCGGATGAAGTGGCGGGAGAAATTGTAGCCTTATGGCAGCAGACCGAATCCGTGTAAGCGCCCCCGGCGGTGACTATGACATCCTGATTGAAGCTGGATTGCTCCAAAATATCAATTCCCTCCTTGATGATTTTCAACTGAATCGCAAAGTTGCCATCATCACTAACCCCACCGTCGCCCGATTTCACGGTGAGGCATTAGCTAGGCGTCTTCCCAACGCAACACTCATCACCATGCCCGATGGTGAACAGTACAAAAGTATTGATACACTGGCGCAGATATATACCAACCTGATGGATGCTGGACTTGATCGGTCTGGAACAGTGATCGCGCTTGGCGGCGGCGTGGTGGGTGATACGGCGGGCTTCGCGGCGGCAACTTACATGCGTGGTGTTCGGCTGGTACAGATTCCCACAACGTTGCTATCAATGGTGGATTCGAGCGTGGGCGGCAAGGTTGGCATTGATCTGCCACAGGGTAAAAATCTGGCTGGCGCATTTAAACAACCGGTTAAGGTGTTAATCGACCCAGATGTGCTCAAAACCCTTCCAGAGAGCGAGTGGCGCTGTGGCATGGGAGAGGTTATTAAACACGGCCTGTTAGCCGACGAGGGATTACTCAACTCAGCCCTATGGAAACCGGAACGTGCCGCTGAGCTTGTCCGGCGGGCGGTACAGGTTAAGGTGGATGTCGTTCAACAAGACCCCTATGAAAAGAATATCCGCGCTCATCTGAACCTGGGACATACCTTCGCCCATGCGATTGAGCAGGTGAGTGGCTACCGTTGGGCACATGGCGAGGCAGTAGGTTTTGGGCAGATCGCGGCGGCGCGTTTATCGTATGCGTTGAATTTGTGCGACGCGGATTTGCCGGAGCGGGTGGAAGCCATTATTATGAAGGTTGGACTGCCGCACCGTTTGAATGGATTAGATGCGGAATCTATTTATTCGGCGATGGCTACGGACAAAAAGCGCCAGAGTGGGCGCATCCGATTTGTGTTATTGCGCGGTATGTGCCAGCCAGTCATGATTGACGATGTGCCGAAGGAAACCGTGATTAACGTACTGATGGGACTACAGTAGGCAAAAACGATGATAATTTTTGGCTCTCGGCCTCGAATGAAAACCATTGGCAGCGGGACATTTTATTGCCCAAAATGTGGCACGACCCGTCAGTATGAACTGAAGAAGGGGAAAAACTATTTCACCCTGTATTTTGTCCCGGTCATTCCGATGGGCGATCTGGGAGAATTTGTGGAGTGCCAAACCTGCCACACAACCTTTCAGTCGGATGTGTTAAAGGTTAAAGCTCCACTTCCGAAGCGCGACCTCGCGACCATGCTCAATTCCGTCAAATCGGATTTGGAGGGTGGGCAGCCTGTAGAATACGTGCTGCGCGATCTGGTAACAGAGGGTTTGGAGCGAGACATCGCGCTGAATACTGTGCGGTCTGCGATTGGCACATCGCGGCGTCAATGTCCTCAATGCGGACTTTCCTATGCAGTCAATGTCGCGTTGTGCTCGGAATGCGAAGTGCCGCTGGACGAGGTGAAACCATGACCAAACAAATCCTGCTGCTGCACGGCCCCAACTTGAATTTGCTCGGTACACGTGAACCAGAGGTGTATGGCAGCGTTACATTGGAGCAAGTGAATAACTGGGCTGTTCAGCGTGCCCGCTGGCACAAGGCCGATTTACGGGCGGAACAATCCAATCACGAAGGCGCGCTCATAGACATACTGCACGTGGCACGAAATTGGGCGGACGGAGTGGTATTTAACCCCGGCGCGTACACACACACTTCCGTAGCTCTGCGGGATGCAATCAGCGCGGTGGCGCTGCCTGTGGTCGAAGTCCATTTGTCCAACGTTCATGCACGGGAGGAGTTCCGGCATCAATCGTTACTTGCCCCTGTGTGTGTGGGACAGATTTCTGGATTTGGTTGGCGCAGTTACCTCCTCGGCATTGACGCTTTGTTGGGACATCTGGGTGTATTAGAGCAGCCGGAATAGTTGTCACCCCTGAACAAGTTTTATCCGTAATATTTGGCAAACTCCTCGCTATGTGAAGTCTGTCGTGATTCGGTATACTCAACCGAGCCACATCGTAAAGGGGCATGGTGTTCAATTATCCATGCTCCATCTGTCTGCGGTGGAATGCACAATAATCTGAGGTGTATGGAATCATGATGACTCAAGAGACTGTCCTTGCCGCTATGGATGAACAGCATGTGCAATTCGTTGATCTGTGGTTTACCGACATTACTGGTGTAGTCAAGAGTGTGACCGTGCCTAGCGGCGAACTGCCGGATGTGATTCAACATGGTTCTCATTTTGACGGTTCGTCCATTGAAGGTTTCGCCAGGGTTGCGGAAAGCGATATGGTGCTGATTCCTGACCTGGATACCTTTACCGTCTTGCCCTGGGAGGATAGTGGCGAACGAACTGCACGCCTGATTTGCAGCGTTCATACTTTGAATGGCGACCCATTTATCGGTGATCCACGCAATACGCTCATCAAGGCGCTCAAGCAGGCCGAAGAGATGGGATTCACCTATAAAACAGGGATGGAGCTGGAATTTTTCCTGTTTCGCACGCATGAAGATAAAAGTTGCCTGCCGCTGACACCCGTTGACCAAACCAGCTACTTTGACCTATCTACCGATGTTTCTCGAACGGTGACACGGAAGATGCTGGCAACCCTGAACGCATTAGGTATTCAGGTTGATTCAACTCATCATGAAAATGGTTCTGGACAGCACGAGATTGATTTTCAATACGATAGGGCTTTGGCCTCGGCTGATAAGGTGCTTACGGCACGTATGGCGCTCAAGGCAGTGGCGCATCGTGCAGACTTGCACTGTACTTTTATGCCGCGTCCAGATATGAACTTGCCCGGTTCGGGAATGCATACTCATCAAAGCCTGCACGATCTGGAAACCGATGATAACGTGTTCATTGAATCGGGCGATGAATATGGTTTGTCGCAAACGGCCAAGTTTTTTCTGGCGGGACAACTGTGTCATGCGCGGGCAATGTGCGCGGTTCTCGCCCCTCTGGTGAATTCCTATAAACGCCTGGGGACGAGTTTTGAAGCGCCGGTCTACGTCACCTGGGCGCATATCAACCGGGGGGCACTCATTCGCGTTCCACATATCACACCTGGAACCGAGTCGCATACACGCCTGGAACTGCGTTGCCCAGACCCCAGTGCTAACCCCTACCTTGCCAGCGCGGTGATGTTGATGGCTGGTTTAGATGGGGTTCGTCAGCAGATGCCATTGCCAGATGCGTTGGAAGAAACCTTGCTGCGGCAAGATCGTGGTCGGCTGCGCCAGCTTGAAGTACTGCCAACATCGCTCGGTGAAGCGTTGGATGCTCTCAATCAGGATGAAGTCATTCTATCCGCGCTGGGTGCATACATTAGTGATCGCTACGTGGCTGCCAAACACCAGGAGAATGATGAATATAACCGGCAGGTGACGCCCTGGGAATTGGAACGTTACATCAGCCGCTACTAATCACCAGCTGGTGGATCAGCAGCAGGGCGTCTTCGGCATCCTGCGGTTCGACAACGACAGACACGGTGCAATGCGATGGCCCCTGAGCAATTGCCAGAATACGGGTTTTGCCCAGTGCTGACAGGATGGCTGCGCTCAATTCCGGCCACTCATCAAGGCGTTCACTAATCACAGTAATGATGCTGACGGGAGATACCACCCACTGGGCACTTTCCGGGTTTTCGCTCAGATTGTCTTCTAGGGCTGCGCGCGCCGAGTGAATGGCATCTGGTCCGGCGCTGGTCGGAATGAGGAAACACACAAAACTTCGTGTCGAGGATTGTGACGAGATCATCACATCGGCATGGCTGTGGGTCGTCGCAAACAGCGTTTGATCGACCAGTATCGAGATGGGTGATAAAGGCCCACTCCGTTCTGCCGATAGACCAAGCCCAGCAATTGATGTTACTGCTTTGAGCAGTCGTGGATTCGACTGGTTAGTTTGCTGGATTAATGTACCTGCCTGCTGCGGCTTGTATACATTCTTGATGCGAAGCGGTATTTTCTCCTGGCTGAGTGGGGCGACCATGCGGGCGTGCAGAATTCGTGCGCCGAAGTAGGCTAACTCGGCTACCTCCTGGTACGACAGTAAGGGGATCACACGAGCGTCGGGGACCTCACGCGGATCAGTTGACATCATCCCGTCTACAGCCGTCCAAATCCACACTTCATCAGCTTTGGTGCAAACACCCAATACCGAGGCGGTCAAATCACTGCCGCCGCGCCCCATCGTGGTCATTTTGCCTTTCGATGTCGCACCGATGAATCCAGTCACTACCGGAATGATTTTTCGATCTAACATTGGCAGCAAATTGGTCATGACCAGTTCGCGCGTCAGGTCAATGTTTGGCATAGCATTGCCAAAGGCGTTGTCCGTAATGATGAGATTGTTAGCATCTATAGCTACGCTGCGAAGGTCATTTTGGCGTAGTAGGGCTGCAATAATGCGAGATGCTAACCGTTCGCCCACACCAATGGTCATATCGACTTTATCGGGTACGGGGGTATCGGCGGAGGCTTGTGTCATGGACTGGTAGATGTCGAGCATGTCAAACAACAGCCGATCAATGTCGGCTTGCAGGGCAGTACGCTCAGTTGTGCCGAGGGGCAGCTCCTCGATTAACGCCAGATGTCGCATTCGTAAATTGGCGACAATACGCCGATAGCCGCGTTGATTGCCGAGTTGTGCCAGATGTGCGGCCTCGATGAGCGCATCGGTGACACCTTCCAGCGCCGAGACAACCAAAATGAGTCGATCCCAGTTTTCACGTTCGTGGAGAACGATACTTAGCACTTGCATAAGGGCGGTGGTTGTACCAACAGAAGAGCCGCCGAATTTCATTACCAGGGTAGTCATGATTTACCCTCTAGACAAAACACAAAGCAATAACGCAAGAATTCTCTTCCGTTCATGTCCAGCATAAACTGTCCATTACGCATTTTGCGGCTTGTTGAGACTAGCATTTTGTGGAATGTATGTCAATATTTTGCCAGAATCAAGTGCTATGCCTTATCATTAAGGTGGCTGAGTGTAATCTATAAAAAGGTATCCATATCTCATGAGTGACATTCAAATCGATCAGCGACATAACGTTGCTGGTATCCGATTTAATCGTGTTGGCAAATTGTATCATTTCGACTACAGCGAGTATTCGACCCTCGTTTCCGGCGATTATGTAATCGTTGAGACGGCGCGTGGAAGACAAATGGGGCAAATCGTCAGTTTCGCTCTGGTAGAAGATGATTCGCGGGATTACAAACCCATCATGCGTCCGGCCACGCCGCGCGACCTGGTGTTGAAGCAGCATTGGGAGTCTCAACAGGACGAGGCACTGGAAAAGTGTATACAAAAAGCCAAGCAGCTTGGGGGTTTTGAAGAAGTGAAGTTTGTGGCTGCCCAATACAATTATGACGGCAGCACGCTCACCTTCATGTTTACCGCAGAAGACAAAATCAATACCAATCGGCTGGCTGGTGACCTCAACCGGATGTTCCCGGCGCAGGTGGAAATGCGGCAGGTCGGCCCCCGTGATGTTGCCAAATTGCTCGGCGGGTTCGGGGCATGTGGCGAAAGTCGGTGTTGCAGCACCTTTCTGACCGACTTCAGTCCGATTTCGATCAAAATGGCGAAAGCACAGGGAATTTCACTTAATCCCTCCGAAATTACCGGGATGTGCGGACGCCTGCGCTGCTGCCTGGTTTACGAATATGAGCAGTATGTTGAAGCACGCCGCCAGTTACCCAAGCGCAATAAGCGTATCGGTACGCCGTTTGGTGAGGGTAAGGTCATCGACGTACATCCTCTCCAAGATGCTGTAACCGTGATCGTGGATGATGCTCGCCATCTGATCTTGCGGGATGACCTGATTCCGCTGGAAGAATGGGAAGCGCTGCAAAAGAAGGCTCAGGAGCCTTGTAGCAAACATAACGAAGACGAACCTTGTGACTGCGGCGCGAAACCGGGCAAGGTTCAGGATAACCCGGATAACAACAGCGAATAATAGCGCCTCATTGAATAACTTTATCCTTGTCGGAACGGCATTGGAGAAATACATGGCAGATACAAGAATCAACACGGCGGGTCATCATGGGTGTATTTGCTCACCCGGATGACCCGGAATTCTTTTGTGGTGCAACGTTCGCGCGCTGGGCAGATGAAGGGGCGCATATCATTTTTGTACTGGCGACCAGTGGGGATAAGGGCAGCGCCGACCCGGAAATGACGTCTGAACGCCTCGCACAAATCCGCGAAGGGGAAGAACAGGCGGCTGCGACTGCGCTGGGCGTGAAGGAAGTGATTTTTCTGCATTATCCCGATGGCGAATTGCAGCCCAATCTGGAACTGCGGCGGGATATTACCCGGCTGATCCGAATTAAACAGCCGGACGTAGTGGTAACGCTTGACCCCACTGTATTCTGGTGGGGAAACGGTGGGGTCAACCATCCCGATCACCGAGCCATCGGTGAGGCCACGCTCGATGCGGTATATCCGACTGCGCGAGATCGTCTCAATTTTATTGAGTTGGAACGTGACGAGGGACTTTCAACCCATAAGGTGTATCAACTCTATCTGTCCGGTACGTCGTCGCCGAACACGAAGGTCGATGTCACCCATTACATTGAGACAAAAATCCTGGCGCTCCATGAGCATAAGAGCCAGATTGCTGATATGAACGCAATGGCGGAACGGCTGCGCTCCAATAAAGACCCGGAATCCCCAGAAGAAGCACCCCGCTACATGGATCAATTTCGCGTAATTACATTTCAACGGTAGACGGAACAACTATGCCCAACATAAATTTCAAACAACAGGCTGATGCGATGCGCGATGAACTGGTGTCGCGCCGCCGTGATCTTCACCAGCACCCAGAATTGGCCTTTGAGGAAGTTCGCACCGCTGGTATCGTTGCTCAGGAACTTTCCCGGCTGGGTTTGGAAGTACAAACCGGAGTCGGCAAAACCGGAGTGGTCGCCATACTTGAGGGAGATCAGGATGGCCCGACGGTTCTGGTTCGAGCAGATATGGATGCACTGCCTATTATTGAGGAGAACACCTTCAATTATGCCTCGATGACACCCGGTAAGATGCACGCTTGCGGCCATGACGGTCATACGACGATTGCCTTGGGTGTGGCGAAACTATTATCACAGCACCGTGACCAGATGGCTGGACGGGTCAAGTTTGTGTTCCAGCCCGCCGAGGAAATAGTAGCTGGTGCAAAAGCGATGATTGCTGATGGTGTGCTGCGCGATCCACCGCCCGGATGTGAGTTTGGGTTTACATCTGTGGAACAGTATGCCGTTTGGAACGCTCGGTGTAGCCGATGGCCCGGTGATGGCGGGTTCATCCACCTTCACGCTCAAAATTGTCGGTAAGGGCGGGCATGCCGCTTCGCCGGATAATACGATTGATCCGGTGGTTTGTGCTGCGCAAATAGTTACCGCTTTCCAGTCTATTGTGAGCCGCAATGTGAATCCGCTGGATGGGGCGGTGGTTTCGGTGACGCGAATACAGGCGGGTACAGCCTTCAACATTATCCCGCAGGATGTCGAGATGTGGGGTACGGTGCGGACATTCAATCTGGAAACCCGCAACAAGGTTGAGCAACGCATGACTGAAATTGCCGATGGCATGAGTCGGGCGATGGGCTGCACCGCCGACCTACAAATCGAACACAATGTGCTGCCTGTTATGAATCATCCAGAGGTGGCAAGCCGGATGCGTGGTTTATTTCAGCAATATGTGGGTGACGATGGCCTGAATGCAACTGAACGCACAATGGGTTCGGAAGACGTTGGCCTATTTATGGCTGATATTCCGGGTATGTATTTCTTTCTGGGGGCGGCAGTACCGAACAGCGATGTCTATTACGGTCATCATCATCCCAGATTTGATTTTGACGAGAACGCATTGCCGCTAGGGGTGACACTTCTGTCTGCGGCCATAGCGGATTATGTATTACCGGAGTAAGGCCTATGGCGCGCAGTAATGTTCTGCGCTGGCTGGATGGACGCGGCTGGCTGGTGCTGTCCGGCGGTGGAGATGAGTTAAGCGAGGTGCGAGCACAGGCTTTATGGCGTACTGCTGCTGATGGTGGTGTGGCGTATGTCTCTCTAGGCGGACAGAATCCGCTTGGTGAGCGTGCTCTGACCGATATGGAAGACCTGGGTGCGCCGCCGGGTTATCTAATTGATGTTTTGTCTGAAGATGACCAGACCATCCATTCCAAATTGGCGGATGCAGGCGTGGTAGTGATCGAACAGGGCGCGAACCTGGAAGCCTTGCACGCTGGTCTGCTCGGTGCAGCCGTCGATGGAATCCAGGCAGCATTTCAGAATGGCGCGGTTATTCTGGTGGAAGGGGATGGGGTAATGCTGTTTGGGGCATGGGTGCTGACCGCCGGTGGCTTAGTGGCCGGATTGGAATGGGTCGAAGGCGCGCTCATTGTCCCAGGGATTACCAGTGTATCAGAGTCGGACGATGCTCAGGCGGCGTTAAAGACACAACCATCGGCTCTTGCAATTGGCATTGGAAGCGATTCTGCGCTGGCGCTTGGGCCGGATGGCGAGATCGAAACCTGGGGGCAGCGTCAGGTCACGATTGTACTTGGCCGCGATTATCATGCCTCATGACAGATGATTTTTACTGCGATGAAGTCCTCAGTGGGCATACCCTGGTTCAGAAGGTGACAGAAACAGAGCTGGTACTTGCCTTCTATCACACTCGCCCTTTCTATCCACTACATATCGTCGTCATTCCCAAATATCACATCGAGTCCCTGATTACACTTGATCCAAATGAACATGCCCTCATATTGGAATTGTTCGGTATAATCAGGCAGATTGCGTCCGAAGTGGTTTCTGAACGAGGTGCGTGCCGGGTTGTGACCAATATGGGTGACTATCAGGACTCGAAACATCTGCATTTTCACATCATTTCGGGCGACATGATTCGGGGTTCAGATATTTAACAAAAAGGGGAAAAAGTGCCTGCAACGATTTTGATTGGGGCGCAGTGGGGCGACGAAGGCAAGGGCCGTGCGGCGGATTGGCTGGCGGCAGAGGCAGATGTGGTTGCCCGCTATGCTGGTGGGGATAATGCCGGACATACAGTGGTGGTCGGCAGTCATGTATTTAAGCTGCATCTTGTCCCGTCCGGCATTTTACACCAGCATGTCACCTGTGTTCTTGGCAACGGTATGGTCATTAATCCGGTGAATTTGCTGAAGGAAATGAACGAGTTGAAGGCGATGGGCGTGGATATTTCGCCGGAACGCCTCATCATCAGTACCAAAGCCCATATCATTAGTCCGGCACATATCGCGCTCGATAAGGCTTCCGAATTTGCCCTCGGCGACCAGGCTATTGGCACAACCTTAAGGGGCATTGGCCCCGCTTACCTCGACAAGACCGCGCGACAGGGGATTCGCACCGGGCAGATGGTGAATGTCGAGGATTTTGCCGATTTGTTGTATCAGGCAGTGGAACGTGCGAACCGAGAGTTAACTGCCGCCGGACTTGAACCGATTGATCCCCAAAAAGCGGCTGTCGATTATCTGGATGCGGCGGAGCAGTTGACCCCTTACTTGCAGGACACATCTGTGTATTTGAATGCCCGCCTCAAATTAGGCGCACGGGTTCTGTGTGAAGGCGCGCAGGGTACAATGCTGGATGTCGATCATGGAGATTATCCATTTGTGACCAGTTCCTCACCGACATCAGGCGGCGCACTTATCGGCCTGGGCATTGGCCCATGTCATGTGGATCGGGTAGTCGGGGTGGCGAAAGCCTTCAGCACCCGTGTTGGGAGTGGCCCGATGCCGACGGAGCTAGAAGGCGAACTGGCAAATCGGCTGCGCGGTACGGGTGAAAATCACTGGGATGAATATGGCACGACCACCGGGCGTCCACGTCGCTGCGGTTGGCTGGATGTGGTAGTGCTGCGTTATGCTGCCCAGGTGAACGGCTTCACCGAACTATTATTGACTAAGATGGATGTGCTCAGTGGCTTTGATGAACTCAAAATAGCTGTTGCTTACCGGATTGATGGCAAACAAGTTGATTTCCCGCCCAGTACAATCGCGGAGTTGGATCGCGCCGAGCCGATTTACGAGACCTTTCCCGGTTGGAACAAAGACATTAGCGGCATTCGACATGTGAATGATCTTCCGGAAGCTGCTGCACGGTATGTCCAACGAATTGCTGAATTGTGTGATACACGTGTGCGTACTGTCAGCGTTGGGCCAGAACGCGAACAACTTGTTTATGTTTGATGGTCAGGTAAACGAGCGTGTGTCGAGAGGGACAGTGCGGATATGGATGATAAAACGTATACCTACCAGATGGAAGCACCAGTAACACAACCGCCGCGACGGGTGGTGTCGCTGGTTCCCAGTGTCACCGAATCGCTGTTTGATCTGAGTTTGGGAGATCGTTTAGTTGCTATCACCGATTATTGCATTTACCCGAGAGAGGGTGTTGCCGGACTGCCACGTATCGGCGGAACTAAGAACCCCGATGTGAAGCGTATCATCGAACTCGCGCCTGATCTGGTAATTGCCAACCAGGAAGAAAATCGCAAAGAAGATGTACTGGCACTGGAGGCCGCTGGTATTCCGGTATGGGTCACGTTTCCCCACACTGTTGCGGATGCGTTTAACCTGTTATGGAACATCATGCACATTTTCGATGAACCAGTGATGGTTCCGCGTGTGCGCCTGATGGAACAAACGATGGATTGGATTTGGCGTATCAGTGAACGTAAACTGGAAGACAACCCTTGTCGGGTATTTGTTCCAATCTGGCTTGACCCCCTAATGACGTTTAATGCTGATACCTATGCGCACGATCTGCTGCGGGTCTGCGGTGCGGTCAATGTGTTTGCAGATCGTGATCGCCAATATCCGTTGAAAGCTGACCTCGGCCAGGGGGAATCCCTGCCCGAAAATGATCCAGCAATTATTGGACGCGACAAGCGCTATCCTCGTGTTACAATGGAGGAGGTGGAGGCCGCACAACCCGATATGATTTTATTGCCGAGTGAACCATTTGCGTTTACCCAGGAGCATGTTGCCCTGTTCGCAGGTCTGGATGTTCCGGCAGCGCGTCATGGGCAAATTTCCCTGGTAGATGGTTCCCTGCTCACCTGGCATGGGACGCGACTGGCCTACGCTTTGGATATTATTCCCGGCCTACTTTGTTCCTAGGAGCTAGATTGGCGCATGGTATCATTTCGTGATCCAAATACAGAGTGGCTCAATACAGTCGCTCACGACCTGAAATCCCCGATAAACTCTGTACGCGGTTGCGTGGATATGGTGATGCAGCTTGGCCCTTTGAACGAGCGTCAAGAGCATTTCGCCACCCGTGCGCTGGCCGGTTTACAGCGGTTGGAGCATCTGGTTTCCCGCTTGCTGGATATGTCCTGGGTGGAGGCTGATGCACCCTTAGAGCTAAGTGAGGTCGTGCTTGGCGATTTGATTGACGATGCTGTCGATTTGCTGCGGGAAGTCGCTGCTCAAAGAGGGATAAAAGTTAAGACGAAGGTTGATTCGCGTATCACCCCCATCGTAGCCGATGAGCGTCGCCTGGGGCAGGTGCTCGACAATCTGATAAGCAATGCCATCAAGTACAATCGCCAGGATGGGAAGGTCACGATTAAAGCCGCCTATGACCATGATTCTGTAGTAGTGAGTGTGCAGGATACGGGCATCGGGATTTCTGAGGAAGAGCAGGATCGTGTTTTTGAACGGTTTTTCCGGTCGCTGCGCGGTGTAGAACTCAAAATTGAGGGAAGCGGTCTGGGATTAGCCATCACACAGGCGATTGTGCAGAAACACGGTGGACGCATCTGGTTTGAGAGTCGGCCAGACAAAGGGACGACATTCCATTTCTCTCTGCCTCTGAGAGCTGCTTCCGGTGAAGGCGATGACGAGGTCGGCGAAATGCCCCAGGCGCTTGGTGAATTTCCAGAAGCGTTCTTATCGAGGCAGGCAGACCTCTCCAGTGAAGCGTCGGATAGTGTAGATGATAATTTGCAGGAAAGTAACGACGACAGCGATGGTGATGTCGATTCGGCCAGTGACGAACGATAATCCATGATTGTTAGCTTGCGGCAGGTTGTGAGAAATAGTACAATCAAGCGACCCAGACCCCTCAATGGAGGCATGAAGTGAGAAGACTCATCATTCTTATTGTATTAGTTTTGCTGCTCATTATTGGTGGTGGGTTGACACAGCAGCTTGCCCGTAATAACGGCAAGGTCAATCTTCCGGCCATCCAGCAAACCGCCAACCCAGACGGTGATCCAGCGCAGATGACGAATTGGAAGGCGGAACAATTATTACTGATTATCATGTTCATTCTATTCAGCCCCTTCCCACCCGGATTGATTCCGATGGCAATCGGTATCACGGTGCTAATGTGGTTTCTTGATTGGCAGGTGCGTCGCGCTAAAAAGAGTGTACCACGCAGTGCAAACGAATCCAGTCCCGCTACGGTGGAGGCACGCCAAACCGGGGTTGAAAGTACTTGATCTGCTATTTGTGAGTTGTAGCGGATGGGTTGTTTCCTGTGGGTTGAGTCTCATTCTTGCGTAGTTTTGACAGTCGAGATTGTATGGTAATCATAGATAAACAGGCGGAGCGCCCCCGTTGGTTTATAAGCTTGGCGCTTATCACGGCTTTACTGACTTTGGGGCTTATTGTATTTGGCGCAGTAGTGCGTGTAACCGACTCTGGTTTGGGGTGTGGCAATCACTGGCCGTTGTGCAATGGTCGGATTATCCCGCCTTTGGATAACCTGACTGCCTGGATAGAGTGGCTGCACCGGCTTTTTGCCCTTTTAATCGGGGTATTTGGTGTAATTACGCTGGTGGTCGCAATCCGTACTTATCGCAAACAAGGCCGTACGGTACTTGCCGTCACAATTGTCGCGGCGCTCCTGTTTGCGGTGCAAAGTGCATTAGGGGCAGTGGTTGTGCTGATGGATTTGCCACCCACCTTCGTCACCTTGCATTTGGGCACAGCAATGTTGTTGTTTGCCTCATTGTTGGTGGCGGCGGTGATTTCATCATATCGACCCACTGTGCATTATCACCGTGACCATGTGACAACGCTTGCATATCTTACGGCGATTTTGTCGTTTGTTATCATTCTTACTGGGGCGCTGGTGCGGGGTAGTGGTGCAACATTAGCCTGTACTGATTGGCCGTTGTGCAATGGGCAAATCTCACCTTTCCCGCAGGGGCAGTTGGCGACCATCCATATGTTTCATCGTTTTGCGGTACTCGCGTTGGGTGTAAGCCTACTGCTGCTCGTATGGCAGGCGTATCAAAATCGCCAGGATAGCCGTATCCGTTTACTCACCGGTCTATCTCTGGTCGCCTATATAGCGCAGGCTGGGGTGGGCGCGATGTTTGTGATGAGTGGTGCAGCACCATTCTGGGGTGCAGTTCATGTTGGACTGGCGGGAACTACCTGGGGACTGCTGGTTGTATTATGTGTAAGTGAGTGGCTGAACAGCCGCGAAGTGACTAAAGAAGTTATCGGAACACATGGAACACTCAATCCATCCTAATTCATTCAATCTAGGGACTCTCCTCCGCACCTATCTGGAACTCGCCAAGCTGCGGATCGTTTTGCTGTTGTTGTTCACTACCGTAACGGCGATGGTGATTGCAGCCAATGGTATCCCGCAGTTGTCGGTACTCATTCCGACCTTGATAGGCGGCGCGTTCGCGGCGGCTGGGGCGAGTGCTATTAACCAGTACATTGACCGGGATATGGACGCTATGATGGCGCGTACCTCTCGCCGTCCAATTCCTTCAGGACGAGTTGCGCCAGTGAATGCGCTGTTATTTGGCATGGGTTTGCTCACCTGGTCGGTGTTAATCCTGGGGATTTGGGTGAACTGGTTAGCCGCATTTCTGGCATTCTTCGGCGGCATTTACTACGTGATTCTGTACACGATCATTCTCAAACGCAATACAGTGGTCAATATTTTGATTGGTGGGGGAGCGGGGGCAGTTCCCGTTCTGGTTGGATGGGCTGCTGTGACCGGGACGCTTTCTATTGAGGCGTTTACTCTGTTTTTTATCGTTTTCTACTGGACACCCCCGCACAGTTGGGCATTGGCGCTGCTGGTGAACAAAGATTACACCCTCGCCAAAGTGCCGATGATGCCAGTGGCACACGGGGAAGCGGCCACCCGCACACAAATTCTCCTGTATTCAATCCAACTTTTTATCATTACCATGCTGCCGGTGTTGTTTCGATCTTTGGGGATACTGTACCTGATTGCCGCTGCTGTGTTGGGTGTCGGGCTTATTCGCATGTCGGTGCTGCTCATCCGGCGAGCGGACGGCGCGGCAGCCCGCCGCATGTACAAGTACTCTACGGCCTATCTGGCATTTTTATTCCTCGCGATGATGATTGACCGGTTGGTGTAATGTCGCGTCCCTCCCAAAGTTCAATGGCGCGCTGGCCGGTATTCCTCGTGCTGGCGCTGCTTGCAATTGTGACGCTATTGTTTCTGGCTGAATTTGTCTCATCGACTCAGGCAGAAACGATTGTTCCGGAAGCGACCAGCGAAATCACCGCTGACACCTATGTCGAACAAGTGACAACCCTACTGCAAGATGCAGACCCCGCCAATGGCGCGAGTTTGATTGAACAGTATGAATGTGTTGCCTGTCATCGTTTGGCAGTGGCGAACAACAGCGCCCCGCCCTTTGTCGATGTGGCCGAGCGGGCTGCAACCCGGCGTCCTCCATTGACCGCTGCCGCCTATATCTATGAGTTGATTGTCCATCCGGCGGCCTTTGTGGTCGCAGGCTACAACACCGTTATGCCTCAGAATTTTCGTGATCGGTTATCTGATCGTGAACTTGGTGACATTATTGCCTACTTGCTCACGCCGGACGCGCACTAGTCCATTGTAATTCCCTCGCGTTATAATTCAATCGAGACATCATTTGTCCCTGTTATCCAATTACGAGTTAAGCTGCTATGTATCTGGATGCTTTTACCATCTCTGCGCTGGTTGATGAATTTATGGATTCATTGGTCGGCGGACGTGTTCAGGATGTGTTGGATGTCGATCAAACCGGCATCGGCTTGGAAATTTATGCTGACCATCAGCGCCGTTATTTGTACATGAGCGCTGACACTCAAACGCCGCGTATTCATCTGATAAACGAAAAACTGCGACGGGGATTGGTCAAACCAACTCAGATTGGATTATTGTTCCGGCGATTTGTAGAAGGCGGAGTCATTACACATGTTAGCCAACCGCCCTGGGAACGCATTATGCAGATTGATGTGCAAGGCGGCGGAAGGGGATGTGAGTATTTATATTGAGCCGATGGAACGAAGAAGCAATCTGCTTTTGGTGCAAAATGGCATCATTCTGGATTGTATGCGTCGGGTCGGGCCGGATGAAAACCGCTATCGCCTGAGCCTGCCCGCTCATGAATATAAGTTGCCACCTCCACAGACTGGTAAGCGCGATCCACTCACCCTGACACTTGACGACATGCGCGGTCTGTTCGAACAAAATGACGACCCCAAGCGAAAGACGCAGCAGGTGTTGTCGTCTCGATTGCTGGGTGTCAGCCCTTTACTGGCGCGTGAGGTCATTTTCCGTGAAGGGGAAGAGACCAATCAACGTGCTGTGGATGCAAACCCGGAAAGCCTGTTTGAACAGATGAAACTACTCGTGACGCCCCTGGGGAAACGGGATTGGCGGCCAGGGATTGTCGAAAGTGATGAAGGAGTTGAGGCATACAGCCTCTACCCGATTGAGAGTATGGCTGGATGGCATCGTGTTGAGTCCATCAGCGAGGCGATTGCTGCTTATTATGGCGCGCCTGTGGGCGAGGACGCTTATCGCGCCGCCAAAATTCCGGTCAAAGCAGCTATAGTGGAGGCAATGGCGAAATTGCGCGCTAAATTAGCGTCCCTCGAACGCTCACTCACGGACGAATCGGAACGCGAAATTTTGCGCCAAAGTGGGGAACTTCTTCTGGCTTACCAATACACTCTGGGCAAAGGTCAGACAGAACTGAAAGCACAGTATGACCCCGACCAACCGGAATTGGTCATTAAGCTCGACCCGATGCTCACACCCCTGGAAAATGCTCAGGCCTATTTTGTCCGCTACGATAAAGCCAAACGCGCATTGGGCGATGTGCCTGGTTTAGTCAGGCAGACAAAAAATGAATTGGCCTATATCCAGCAGTTGGAAACCGATCTGGAATTTGCCCCAAGTTGGCCGGAAATTGATGAAGTGCAGCAGGCGCTACAGTCGAAGGGATACTGGCGGGGTAAAACCACCAGACGTATGGGCGGGGGTGGCAGTGCTCCAATCAAGATTGTGACCCAGGATAATTTTGTCATCTGGGTTGGCCGGAACAGCCGCCAGAACGAACAGGTTACATTTGGGAAGGGGGGTGGACAGGACTTGTGGTTGCACGCCCGCGATGTCCCCGGCGCGCATGTTGTCATCAAGTTTGATGGTCGTGTTGTCCCCAAATCGGTAATTGAACAAGGCGCGAGTTTGGCCGCCTATTACAGCGCCAAACGGGGTGAAGGCAAAGTGCTGGTTGATGTGACGCGGTGTATGTATGTGAAGAAGATCAAAGGCGCAGGTACAGGTATGGTGACCTATCGAAATGAGGAGACGCTCACGGTTGCGCCGGTCAGTGAATCCGAACTTGAGACGACCTGAGACGAAGGAGTCACATGATGTCGCAGTATCACTTTTCCCCCAAACCAGGCGAGAAAATCAACTTGCATGACTATGATCCAGATTATTATGGTCAGTACGACAAGGAGGATGCTAAAGCCGAGATCGTTCAACTTCAGGGAAAGATGCAGGACCTTCAGGAACGGTTGTACGCGGAAGGCAAACAATCCCTGTTGATTGTGCTACAGGCGATGGATACCGGCGGCAAAGACGGGGCGATCAAGAAGGTGTTTGAAGGTATCAATCCTCAGGGAGTGCGGGTTTCGTCCTTCAAAGCCCCCACACCCGGCGAACTGTCACAGGATTTCCTATGGCGTGTACACATCTGTGTACCGCC
The DNA here is from genome assembly GCA_963752305.1 of uncultured Chloroflexia bacterium. Taxonomy (GTDB): domain Bacteria; phylum Chloroflexota; class Anaerolineae; order Aggregatilineales; family Phototrophicaceae; genus CFX2. The sequence continues at coordinate 1,633,368 of CAVVXQ010000009.1, read as the reverse complement.
GAAGGGTTACATCGGTATATTCAACCGCAGTCACTATGAAGATGTACTGGTGGTTCGCGTCAATAAGCTCGTGCCCAAGAATTTGTTGGAAAAACGCTATGACCACATCAATAATTTTGAGAAATTGTTAGCCGATAGTGGCACTCGCATCCTCAAGTTTTATTTGCACATTAGTAAACAGGAACAGAAAGAACGGCTGCAAGCGCGGTTGGATACTCCCAACAAAAACTGGAAATTTTCCACAGGGGATTTACCCGTGCGGGAGCAGTGGGATGCCTATATGGATGCCTATGAGGTAGCCATCAATCGGTGCAATACTGTATATGCACCCTGGCATGTCGTTCCCGCTAATCACAAATGGTATCGTGATCTGTATATTGCCAGGACAATTGTAAATACCCTTGAAGATATGAAACCCAAATTTCCTCCCCCGGAACCCGGATTGGACAAAATTGTCATTCCGGATTAGTTGTCATACTGAACAGCGCGGCGTGCTGGACTCTCAATACCCGTGCCACACTGATTTCTCGTACACAGGGGTGGAATTCTGGTTTGTCGCTGCCCCAGTCCAGAACCCGGCATGGCCGACAGCCAATGTCGGTTGTTAGGACAATGTGTTTGTTAGGTTGTCCCCAGGGGGCAAATTCAACCGGGTCAGCCGCACCGAATAGTGAGACGGTGGGTGTCCCAACGGCTGCGGCCAGATGTAATGGCCCACTATCCGGCCCAACGACAACCAGCCTGCGTTGATATAACGCACCAAGTTGCCCGATGCGGGTATCCCCAGCCATGATGCAGGCTTTCTCATCCATTGCACTCGTGATCCGACTGATGAGTGGCAATTCGTGATCGCCTCCGGTGAAAACGATCCTCGCATCCAGTTGACCTGACAGCGTATCGGCAACAACTGCCCACTGTTTTTCCTGCCAATGTTTGACCCATGTGCCCGTACCGGGGTGGATACAAATAATTGGTTCTTCAGGCGTCAATTCCCCATTCTTCCAGATATCCATTCACATATGCCTTTTCGAATGGGTCAATCGGGAAAGTGTATACGGCCTCTTCCGCGGCTAATTTACCTGTCCAATGTTCCATCAGGCGTAAATTCTGGAGAACAGCATGTTGGTGCTGGTGTTCGATGGCCGTGGGTTAAAAATGGATTGACCTGGTTTACATCATAGCCAATTCGTTCGGTATCCCCGCAAATTTTGTCACCATCGCCCCCCACCAGTGATCGGGTCGCAAGATAACAGCGCTGTCATATCCGATACGCCTTAAGAATCTCGCCGATTGGATTGCCAGTTGATATGGTGAACGCAGCCCGATTTTGGGTGTTCGACTGAAGCCAGGGAAGGGCAGCGTCAATACGAGATCGACTTCGGGGTAGTTTGCAATGACATCCGCCGACCAGGGGCCAACCAACATATGAATTTCGGCGTTTGGTGTGGCCGCACGCAGCGAGTGGATCGCCGGGGTAGTGAGCAGCATATCACCCAGATGATCGGGACGAATGAGCAAAATACGTTCCGTTGATGTTTTGGGTTTATGGGTTGGGATGGGAACTCGCGCAACCGTCTCCAACATCAGCTCGCCGAACATGATGTTTGAAAGGTGTCCGGTGAAATGCTTCGGTCATCATCCGGTTGCGTAAAACCAGGGCATCTCTATTCAAGGCCGAAATCCCGGTAGATTTTGAGCAGTTCGGGGATCAATACCGACCAATCATAATAGTGTTTTACGTAGGCCTGGGCTTTGTTCCCTAATTCCTGGCGACGAACGGGATTTTCCAATAGGGTAATGATTTCCCGCGCCATACCTTCAGCATCGTCACGCACAATCATCGCTTGATTGGCGTCCGGGCGCATACCACTGAGTGCAATCTGGGTCGCAACTACAGCACAGCCAGATGCCATCGCCTCCAAAATTTTTAGCCGCGTACCACTGCCCATCCGCAGCGGAGCAACGTAAACACCTGCGCCGCGCAAAAATGGCTGAACTTCCTGTACCCAACCCGTAATTTCCACATTATTCTTATGTCGAAGTTTCTCCAGCCGGGTATGTGGTTTTTGTCCGACAATGTACAGCCGAGTATCCGGTATACGCTGCTGAACCAGGGGCAGCACATTCTCTGTGAACCATACCATCGCATCGACATTCGGGCGGTAATCCATCTTGCCGGTAAAAACTAACGTTCGGTCATCCAAATCCAACTGTTCACTGGGGCTTTTGTAATCCTCAACAAATATTCCATTTGTTACAACGGGTACATGCCCGTCGGCGCGGTACTCGCTCAAAATGGCCGCGTCTTCGGCGGATACCGCAATGACACAATCTGCTGTCGCACATAATTCTCGCTCGAATTGTGCTATTCGTTTGGACTGAATAAAGGAGTACAGCGCAGCAGGCCAGCGTGTGACATCACCCCGATCTACCTGGAAAATAACTTCTTGCAAAGCAGCCTCGGCATTGAATGCATCGTAGCATAATTTTGCCAGAGTGCCGTTCTGTCGAAGCAGCGGAAGATATGGTGAGATTTCAATCCCCTCGAATTGAATCAGATCAAAGTGGATTTCCATAATAAGCTGCTGTAGGCAGGCAAGGAATTCGTCACAGTACAATCGTCGTGCGATGTCGGGATGGGTCGATAAAAAGAGGTCGCGCAGTCGGTCAACTTTACTGCGGCGTGGGGTAGGGACAGTTTCTATTCTGACACAGTAATTGACCAGCGGAGTGGATTCGACAGGCATACTGCCTGCCTCGTCATGGAAACTTAGCAGTGTGATTTTGTGCCCAGCTTTATGTAATCCATGCAGGATTCCATAACTGCGTAGTGCGCCTCCCTGATGTGGGGGGTAGGGTAGGCTGGCAGTCACCATCAATATTTGCATACGGCCTCATACACCGAGCGTACAGTCATCGCTGTCTTTTGCCACGTAAAGGTTTTTGCACGTTCGATACCCAACACTTGCATATTTTCGCGCCAGCTTGTGTCTGTAAGGACACGTTCGATAGCAGACGCCAGTGCTTCTGGGTCGTCCGGGTTGATCTGTAACCCTACATCGCCAACGACTTCTGGTAGGGATGAGCGATTGCTGACCACTGGTACAGTTCCGCAGGCCATCGCTTCCAGGGCAGGAAATCCAAAACCCTCATAAAATGACGGCATGACCAACACAGAAGCCCCATTATAAACTACCGGAAGTTGATCGTCCCGCACATCTTCTCGCCAGATCAATTTTTCACCCAGATTCAAATCTTCAACCTGGCTCATCGTCTCCTCAAACAGCCAACCCCGATTGCCGACCAGCAGTAAAGGGGGGGTATCGTTCATGCGGTTAAGCAGTATCCGATATGCATGTAATAAGCCGAGGATATTCTTGCGCGGTTCAAATGTTCCCACGAACAGAATATAGTTCTTTGGTAGTCCCATTTCCCGTATGGTTTGGGGAAGACTATGTGCCGGGAGCGGCTTGAATTCGATCATCCACGCCCAGCGTGTGGATAGTGATTTTCTGCGTGGGAACGCCTAGCATGTCGACCAGATCAGTTTTGGTCGCCTGACTGTCTGCCAGGATATGGTCTGCATGTGTCACGGCTACTTGGATTTGATTGTTGTAATACAGGCGGCTGTCGGCTGTGAGATATTGTGGATAATGCATGAATGTCAGGTCATGCACGGTAATGACGTGTTTCCGTGCGCCTCGTAATGGGGGGATGAAGTCTGGACTATGGAACACGTCCAGACCAAAGCGGGCCAGTTCGACGGACAGGGTGTATCGTTCCAATCGGTGGTGCGGCGGTGTCCATAGTGCTGCATTTTGAAAACGTTGTGTCACCCTGTTTATCGCCTTACGGCTGTGAAACACAGTGTAGTCATTCTCTGTGTCCAGGGCTTCCAGCGCGTTTACCAGTCGGCGCATATAGGTGCTGATACCGCCTGTGCGGTACTGAGTGAGACGGGTATCGATGCCAATGTGCATAGTGTGGACAGTATAGCGGTTTGAGAGTGAACATTCCAGGCTTTGTACGTTATAATCATCATTAATGTTACTATTGAATAAAATCGGGTGGTTCTCATTGACACGCATTCTCGTAGTAGCAAACCAAAAAGGCGGTGTTGGCAAGACCACTACCGTTCTGAATCTGGCGATGGCACTGATACAAAAACAGCGCCGCGTCCTGTTGATTGATCTTGACCCTCAAGCCAGCCTGACTACTTTCTTAAGTGTTGACCCCTATCGAGTCGAACGCAGCAGTTATTCTTTGCTCATGTACCCGGATATGGCGTTGGCTCGTGTCCTCAAACCGATCAGTTCCAGCCTTGCTCTCGTCCCCGGAAGTGTGGATTTGGCAACGGCGGCTATCAAGATTGTTCAGGAAGGGCTGCCGCTTGACCGGATGAGGATTGCGCTTCAGGGAAGCCAGTTGAATTTTGATTATATACTGGTCGATACTGCACCAGGACTGAATGTTCTCACGGTGGCCGGGTTGCTGGCCGGGGATGAAGTCGTCATTCCGGCGCAATGCAATCACACCGCCATTCCTGCTGTTCGGGCGATGCTGGATGTTATCAACCGTATTCGCACCACGATGGGCAATCCGACGCTTCGGCTGCGCGGTTTACTGCCCACCTTTTACGATACAAATGCGGTTTATGCACAGGCCACGCTGATAGAACTTCAGGCGCTCCTGCCAGGACAGCTTTTCCAGACGGTAATTCCTTACGATGTCAATATAGCGGACGCACCTCATAAAGGTAAAACAGTGGTGGATTATGCCCCGGATAGTCCTGGGGGCATGGCCTATCGTCATTTGTCGGATGAGATTCTCAATGGCATGAATGCTGAGGGTGGGCATTCATAACCAGCGATTGAGAATAACTTGCAGGCTACCATCGGCTATCAGGGATTGCAGGGCGTGGTTGATAGCCTCCCAGGTTTGTCCCCGGTCAATCCGCACTGCCGCCGCATACCATGAATCAGTGATGTAATGCATTTGAACCTTCCAGTCTGGATGCTCTCGCAAGTACAGGCGGGCACTGACTGCATCGACCAGAGCGGCATCCGCCTGATTGAGCCGTGCCGCATCTAGCGCATATTTCGGCAGTTCGTATGGATGGGTATCAAACACGGGGATACGCCGCAGCCACGTCCGCGCCACGATGTCTGCCTCAGAGCCAAATTCATAAGCCAATGCGTGACCACTCATATTCGTCATCGCATTAAGATTTGAACCCGCATCACTCACAAGGACTAACCCGGCGTTGAAGTACGGGTCGGTATAGAGTACATCTCCGGTTCGGGATGGATCGACCAGTAGCGCGGAGATCACCACATCGACCTGATCGGCACGAAGGGAGTCATATAACCCATCAAAGCCCATGTTGATAAAGCGAACCGGGATACCCAACCGTTCGCCCAGTGCGCGCCCCAGGTCAATATCCAGTCCAAACAGGTCATCAGCAGTTGCAACAGCAAACGGTGGATAGCTGGCATCCACCCCAATCCGCATTTCACCATACGGAAACAATTCTTTAAGAGGAGTCCCTGGCCGTTCTACAGATGTCCATCGAAGGGTGAAGGCTGCGCCGACCAGCACCCATATCCAGATGACCAGCGCTGATGCCGCCGCAAGAAAAACTATTCGCCAGGGGCGGGCAGCCATAATTGATTGTCCGTTTGCCACCCACGTGCGTAGGCCTGGATAGCATAGTAGATCGGTTTTGGTTCGAAGTCCGGCGTAATCAGGGTGAAGTTGTCTGGATAATTATGGGTGGAGACAGGATACCGTAGTGCCCAAACACATAATTTCTGTAACCAGGGCCAGTGAGTCTTCTGCCCATTTGAAGGCATCAATTGTATACGAGATGCGGAGCGAAGGACTCACAGCTTTTGTCCAGCGTGGATTGTCATTCCAGCCGCTTTCTGTGATAAAAACGGGTTTGTCGGATTTATCATACTGTAACATGATATCATGCAGCAGTTCCGCTCGTCGGAAGTTCAGGTCATCTGGCGCGGGGCGGGATTCCGGCGGTTGGGTAAATCCGTAAGTGTGCATCGCCAGTGCATCAAAGTAGGCTGCACCACCCGCCTGATACACAGCCTCCAGATATAGTAAGTCATCCAGACCATTGGAACTGCCTGGTGGTTCGAGGGTAGGGGCGAGTGGAGCCGCCAGGATGGTGACATTTGGATTAGCAGCGTGGGCTTTATCATAGACTGCCTGCAACAGCCGCACATAGCCTGCCGGGTCAACCGGACGATAGCCCCACTCGAATGTCAGGTTTGGCTCGTTCCATACGATGATCTGGTCAATAACTCCCGCATAGCGCGCGGCGAAAGTTGCTACAAAGTCTCCAAATTCATCAAATGAGTCATCCGGTAAATAGTTCAAGGTAGTGCTGTGTTCGTCTATCTCTTTACGTGCCCAAACGGGTACAAGCCCCATACGGGCGATAATGTGCAATCCCTGGTTACGGGCGTGTTTGACGATCCGGTCAAACGAAGACCAGTTGTATTGTCCCTGTTCCGGTTCCGCGTATGCCCAGGGGAAAAACTCCACGATGGTATCCGCGCCCATTTCACGCACCATCTGGAGCGAACGTTGGATTTTCCATTCAAATACTTCGTCAATCAGCCGTGTATGAACACAAACCTGTGGTTTAACAGTATCTACAGTTTGTGGTGCTTCCAATGGTGCGCGGGGTGGGGCGGGGGCCAGTGTCCCCAGGATGGCACACAGGAGATAGGCACGCAGCAGCCACTGCCAATAGTGGGATAAAAATCGGATGAGTTTATCAAGCCAACGCCACATTGCAGAATCATGCTCGAAGTTTTGTTCAAAAGCAAATGGATGTGGTTATAATTAATTAACTTAATAATAATTTAAAGATAGTTAATATTTTCCACCTTACGTAACCTTAAGTAATGAAACAGGACTTTAGTCATATACTAGAATCAAACGAAATTCTAACTTAGTGGTTGTGTATTATGCGGTTGTTTATTAGTTACGCGCGAGTAGATAAACCATATTGTCAACAAATTGTTGATATACTCGACATCCATGATGTCTGGTACGACCACCGTCTACACGCCGGACAAAAATGGTGGGAGGAGATTTTAGGCCGTTTATCCTGGTCTGATGGTCTGGTCTATTTACTCTCACCAGATTCTGTGAGTTCTGAATATTGCCGCAAAGAACTGGCAATCGCAGAAAAGCTGGGAAAACATATTTTCCCGGTTCTGATTCACCGAAGCACCATTATCCCAGAAACAATACGTAATATTCAATATGCGGATTTGAGCAACGGTCTTGATGCTAAAGGTGTCAAACTTTTGCTCAATGCGATCTATGTGGCCGAGCGCCAGAAAATGAAGCAGCCCGCAACCTCGCTTACGACAGTGCCACCCGATGCCGTTACGCCACCCGGAAGCGACCCGGTAAAAGTGATCGACGAGGCTGCGGCGGCGCTTGACGCAGGTGACTTTGATAAGGCAGTGTTTCTGCTTAAACGCGCACGAGAAATTGGCTACGACTCAAAATTTGTGGATATTAACGCCGTTCTGCACGAGGCCGAATCCGCGCTGGAGCATCAGGCGTACTTGCGCGAAGCTGAACGGGAGTATCGTCCGATTGTCGCACTTGTCAAGCGAAAGGCGACCTTCAAACTGGGTTGTGATGCATTTGTTGCCTTTCGTAAGCACTTTCCCGATTATGATCCCGACAACCTCGCCAAAAAATGTATTGGCGCGACTGCACCCGCTTTTACCTGGTGTGACATTCCAGGAGGGGAAGTTGAGATTCAACGGGAGCCACGCAAGCGAGTGATTTACTATGTGGAACCATACCGCATCAGTAAATACCCGGTGACGAATGCACAATTCAAAGCATTTTTGGATGACCCCGATGGTTACGAATGTGATCCCTGGTGGAATTTCGCGCCGGATGCACTGGCATGGCATAAAGCCCATTTGCAACCCCTCGACGTCAAACATAAAGAGGACGACTATCCCCGCATCAATGTCTGCTGGTATGAGGCAGTGGCTTACTGTTTGTGGTTGGGTCAGAGAATGGGTCTGAAAATTCGGTTACCGTCAGAGCAGCAGTGGTTGCGCGCGGCACGGGGCGACCAGCAGTATACCTATCCCTGGGGAAATCGCTTCGATAAAAGCCGATGTAATACGAAGGAGTCCAGTAACGGGGATATTACGCCAGTGACCAAGTATATAACCGGGGCAAGTCCGTTCGATGTACACGATATGGCGGGCAATGTGTGGGAATGGTGTTCGACCAAAGCCTTCCCGCGTCCGCAGACCGGAAGTTTACTGAATACGTCCGGGGATATTAATTATGTGGTGCATGGTGGGTCATTTGTTGGAACATCAGAGCGTGCCCGTAATACATTTTTGTATAAGTTGAACGCACAGTATCGTTATAATACGATTGGCTTTCGCATTGTAAGTATTGAATAGTCTGGACGACATAAAATTTCCATAATTGGCAGAGTTTGCCAATTAATACAAACTAAAACTTTTTCCTATGATCGTCTTTTTTCATCTCCTAACAGCTATTGCAACAAACTGTTACAAAATATTCAGGGGAAATCCATAAAATAAGGTATATCTTTTTGTTTCTTTATCAAAAATGTTGTAATCTGTGTTAATGTCCATTAATAAGATATCAATCTTTTCATATGCGACTCTTTATCAGTTATGCACGGGTAGACAAGCCCTACTGTCAACAGATCGTCGATATTCTCGACGTTCATAAAGTGTGGTACGACCACCGGCTTTATGCTGGACAGAATTGGTGGGACGAAATCCTGCGACAACTGGCGTTATGTGAAGGCATTGTTTATCTCATTTCCCCTGAGTCCACAGAATTGGAATATTGCCGGAAAGAAATGGCGATTGCTGAAAAACTCGGCAAGCATATCTTTCCCGTACTCATTCATTCTACTGCGCCGATTCCTGTTTCCATGCAGTCCATTCAATATGCTGACTTGAGCAAGGGGCTTGACGCAGACGCGGTTAAGCATCTTCTCAGCGCTATTCAAGTTGCAGAGCGCGAACGCGATATCAGACGGCGCGTACTACCTCCCGAACTCCCGGATGAAGTGGTTCGTGCGCCATCTGTAGACCCTATTACTTTCGTTGACCGGGCAGCAGAAGCCCTGGACCTGGGTGAATATGATCGTGCCGTGTTTTTGTTGAAACAGGCTCAGGATAATGGTTATGAGTCTCGCTTTGTTGACCTTCAGGTCGTTCTTCAAGCGGCGGAAGCTGCACTGGAACAACAGGCATACTTGCGCGAAGCTGAAAGGGAATATCGTCCAATCGCCATCCTGATGAAGCGGCAATCCACTTTCAAACTGGGCTGCCAGGCTTTTCGGAAGTTTCGTAAGTGTTTTCCTGACTATGATCCCGAAGACCTTGCGTCAATATTTGTTGAAGATGAAGTGCCTGCCATCGAGTGGTGTGATATTCCTGCGGGCGAGATTTGCATGGAGCGCAACAAGAAGAAGATTTTCTATCAGCTTGATGCCTTCCGTATGAGCAAGTACCCTATCACAAACCAGCAGTTCCAGATGTTTATCGACGCGCCAGATGGATACAAATGCGATACTTCTTGGGAATTTTCCACTGAAGCCAGTACGTGGCATCGAGACCATCCCAACCCCCAGGAATTTAGCAGCGAGGGACCCGATTGTCCCCGCACTAATATTTCCTGGTATGAGGCGACGGCATTTTGTGAGTGGCTGCGTATCAAAACCGGGGTCGAAACCGTGCTGCCTACCCAACAACAGTGGTTGCGTACAGCACAGGGCGATAATCAATTTCAATATCCCTGGGGAAACCGTTTCGATAAATCCCGTTGCAACACCCTGGAAGGCGGCCAAAAGAAAATTACCCCTGTCGACAAATATCCAGGGGGCGCGAGTCCATTTGGTGTCTATGACATGGCTGGCAACACATGGGAATGGTGTGGCAATAAGATCCGTCTCGCAGCGGAAAATCTAAGCTCCACTTCAGAGGCAAATTATGCTGTGTACGGCGGCTGTTATACCGCAAAATATGAACGTGCCCGCAGCGGCTTCTACTGCAAGTTAAAACCGGGCTACCGCTATCACTCTATCGGTTTCCGTATCGCCTGCGTCACGCAATAATCGTCTGCCAGCCTCAGTACGGATGTCCCCCGGTTTAAGTTTTCCATCTCCAATGGTTAGGAATGACAAATCATGGTCATCGCTTGATCTCATCTGCGCAAAAAACCTTCCTGATGATGCGACCATCAATCTAACAATTAACATTGCAGACTTATAGAACTTGCCATATAGTGAATTCATCTGTGGCGAGATGGGGTGAAACCATGGCAGGTGACACGATACGTATTGGAGTCATTGCCACGCTAGTTGACCCACTTGCTGGAATGGGGCAGGAGGCTATTCGGGGTGTAGAACTGGCGATCTCGGAATTTGGGGGATAGGTTGCCGACAGGCGCATTGTAGTGTCGAAGGAAAGCTCCAGCGCAATACCCGACTCGGCTGTAGAAGCCGCACAGAAACTACTCGACTACGATGGCATGGATTTTGTTTTCGGCCCATTGTCGGGTAATGAAGGGCTTGCGGTGCGCGATTATGCCAAGACAAGGTTCGACAAACCCCTCATAAATGGCGTCTCCGCAGCCCAGGATATGACCTTGCGTGATCCAGCTCCAAATTTCTTTAGTTTTTCCATTGATGGCGTCCAGTGGATAGCAGGAATGGGTCGCTATGCCTATGATGTTCTAGGCTATCGGCGCGATGCCCCGCGAGTTGGCACTGGAAGCCTCAGACGTGGTGCATCGGCAATATCACATACTGGCAGATGCGGCCAAAGTGATTGCCGACCCTATTGTACGCAATATGGCGACTGTCGGCGGTAATCTGGCCCATTCGGACCCGGCCAACGATCATCCGGCGGTGATGCTGGCCTACAATGCGCAGATTGTCGCCACCGGGCCACAAGGGACGCGCACGATTCCGATTGACAGCTTTTTCACCGGCCTATTTGAAAATACTTTGAAGCATAATGAAATTCTGACCGAGATTCGTATCCCGACCCCGGCGGTCAATACCGATGGGGCTTACGTCTGTAAGTGATGGGCAGATTTCTCGTAGTTTATCAGCACAGTCATTCAACGCATTTATTGTAACGTTGATTTTGGGGAACCTATACCGATTTGGTCATTTCAGGACTGGAAGGAATTCCTTCAATAACTTAAAAACAACGTTTTGAATCACGTTATAAGTTCAACTTTCGGGCGACATCGGCCAGTTCGTCGTCGGTGATGCCGATATAGCGTTTGGTATAGGCGAAGCTGTTGTGGTTGAGCTTGTGCATGATGAGCGCCAACTCCACGCCATTCATCCGGGCATGATAAGCCCCAGGTCTTGCGCAGACTGTGTGTGCCGTAGTTTCCCTCGCAGGCCGACCTCCTGTGCAGATGGCCGCAATCAACTTCCAGGCTTGTCCCCGTTTGATGGGTTCGTTGAAGTCGCCAGATCGGGTGTTGAAGAACAGATAGTGATCGGGGTGGCTGGTGATGGTAGGGTAGGCGGCCAGGTACTCAGTCAGGGTGTCACGGATGCTTTCGTTGATGGTGACTTCATGGCGTTTGTTGCGTTTCTCCTCCCTGATCCAGAAGTGGAGCGGATGTTGCCATCGGTATCCACGAAGTCGCTGATCTGGAGTTTAAGCAGGTCGGAGACCCGCAAGGCGGTGTTGATGCCAACGACGAACAGGAGCAGGTCGCGGTAGCGGCGTTCGCCACGCAATTGGTTTTTGATCTGGGCGAGTTTCTTACGATCTCGGATGGGTTCAACAAATTCCATGAGGTGATATCCAATTTGTGAGCAAATTGATATAGACATAATAGCACAAATATGTCTACTATGAGTGCGGCAAGCAACACGGGATAGGTCGAAAGAGGGTCGTTTGGAGGGAAGAATGCGGGTCTAGTAGACACAATAAGCATTGTGTTTACTAAGGTTGCCGAGGCACAAAAGTTAATGCTTCGTACTCTGGGTGCCATTGAGGATCACGTTATGTGAAACAACCGCATCATTGATTCACACAACCTGTATCGAAGTGTAATCTTATTTTCGTCCTCAATTTTTAGCGGCATTTGTTTGCTCATCGAGATTTTGACCGTCGATTATTCTCACCGGGGAATCTCGACGGAAATCAGCTTATAAGTCCAAGTCTCAGATGAACCAATTTGCAATATTTCGTCATGTTGCTATAATCGGGATTAACTTACTTACAGAAAGTAACTATTTAAAAGCCACTGTTGATGCAACGTACCGTACTCGTTATTTGTCCTCATGCCGATGATGCTGCCGCTTTCTGCGGTGGGCAGGTCATCAAGTTTGCCCAGGAGGGGTGGCGGGTGGTTATGGTGCGTGTGACCGATGACCGTACCGACTCTGTCGGCCTCAGTTATGAAGACACCATTCGCACCAACACTGAACAAATGAAAACCGCAGCCCATATCATAGGCGTGGACGAGATCGTCGAACTTGGGTATGTGACCGACTGCCTCGGCGATGTATCCCGCGTAGAAATCCGCGAAAAGTTCATTCGCCTCTTTCGGCAGTACCGTCCTTACGCGGTGATGTCATTTGATCCCTACGCGCAGTATGAACCGAATCTCGACCATGTGGTTACGTCACAAGCCGTCGAAGAAGCATACTGGACGGCGACTTTCGATAAACATCATCCTGAACACTTAGAACAAGGTTTGCAGCCGCATTCAGTCTGCGAACGGTGGTATTTTGCCCGACAGCTTCCCGCAATCAATTGTGCTATTGACATTGGCAATGTGATCGACCAACGCATTGATGCGCTGGCTGCACATGTCGAAATGATGCGGAATACGCTCAATCAGCTAAAGCTCCAGGCAAACACATGGGGACGTCGTATACCCTTGCTGGACGAAGCGATTGAGACGGGCAATCTGCACGATATGTTATCGGTTTGGGTTCGGGCACGTGCCCGAAAATGGGGTGAGCAGTTCGGCATGGAATATGCAGAGGTCTATCGGGTAGATCGTTTTGGCGGTATGGAAGAATTTTTCCAGAGCGAAAGCCTGCCATTGCCCGGTACAGAAGCCATACCGATGCACAATCGCCCCTGGTTTATATCCAAATAGCTAAAGTATTTATAGGAGAAGCACATATGCAGAAAACCGCTCGTCCTCTTGTTCTTGTGATCTTAGGATTACTTCTCTCGACTTTTGTGGTTCATGCCCAAGAGCCAATCGTGGTGAAATTGTGGTCACACGATTACCCACCCAGAGAAGCAATTGATCGTGACATCATCGCTCAATTCGAAGCCGCCAATCCGGGCATCAAGGTTGAATACACCATTGGCCCAGGTGACGACGACTTATACCGCGATCAACTGCTCACCGCTATGGCAGCCGGAGAAGGCCCGGATGTTTTCAACATCTTGACTCGTAGTGTCGCCGATTTGGTGTCTTCCGGCGCGGTTGCCCCGGTTGATCCGGCGGCGTTCGGCTATGACTTAATTGAAGCTCTAGAAGCCTCTTACCTCGACGGCACACTTGATGGTTTTCGTGGTGATGATGGTACGCTGTATGCCGTCCCTACAGAGATCGGCAACTATTCCTTATTCATCAACGGGAAGTTGTTTGAGGAAGCCGGACTTGACCCAGTAGCAGATGCCCCCAAAACCTGGGAAGACATCATGGACCTCGCTCCGAAACTGACCAAACGGGATGACAGCGGCAACATCATTCAACGAGCGTTCGACTTTTCATATCCTGGCCCGGATGCCTTGATGTCACCCCGGCTGATTTATGGGGCTATGGCCTACCAGCTAGGCGGCAGCTACTTTAACGAAGACATGACGGGTGGTGGACTGACCACCGACGGTTGGGTTAGGACACTGACCTTCATGCGCGATTATGCCAGCCAGTTTGGTGGCCCAGCGCTGACTCCGGTTGCCGCCGATTTCGTGGCAGGCACTGTTGGCATGGTTATTTCCGGCGCGTGGTATATGCCCCAGGAAATTGAAGGCAAAAACCCCGACCTTGCACCTTATATTCAGGTTGCCCCATTCCCACGCTGGCGTGAGGGGAATGTCAATGATGCGGGCAGCTACATCTATGGATACGGTCTGTACGTCAATGCAAACACATCGCCGGAAGTACAGGAAGCCTCCTGGAAGGTGGCCGCAGCGCTATCCAGCCAACCGGAGCGTTACCTGACGGAGGCACTGCTGTTGCAGCCCCGCACCGAAATTGTCGAAAATGAAGAACTCATGTCCAGTTCGTTCGCCGCACCGTTCATCGCCGATATGAAGGGCAATCCCTGGATACCCGTGATTACAAATGGTGGCGAACTCCCCGGTATTCTGAACCGTTCGATGGAGCGCACGCTGTTGGAAGGCATGGACCCCGCTGATTCCCTGGCGATTGCGAATGACGAAATAACGGCACTGTTTACGGGTTAACAATCAGTAAATGTTAAGGCACAGTTCAAACCATAAAAGTATGGACTGTGCCCTATCGTAGGCATGTCTAGTTCGAAGGGGAAATGACATGAAACACCAGGCACAGGTAAAGTACTTCCTCATGCTCGTACTCTTGTCGCTGGTATTGGGGATTTCAGTCGCCAGCGCACAAGATCTCCATCGTCATCAAATTCTGGTCGCATGATTACCCGCCGCGCGAAGCCATTGATCGTGAAATTATCGCAGACTTTGAAGCGGCTAATCCCGGTATCACCGTAGAATACACAATTGGGCCGGGAGATGACTTCCAGTATGTCCCGCAACTGCTGACCGCACTGGCAAGCGGCGAAGGCCCGGATTTATTCAATGTGCTGACATTCCTGGTTCCTGACCTGATTCCGTCCGGTGCTGTCATGCCGGTAGACGCTGCTGCGGCAGGCTTTGCATCCCAGCAGGAAATCATCGACAGCTACCTGCCGGGTGTTCTGGAAACAATGATAGGGCAGGATGGTCAGCTTTATGCCCTCCCAACCGAACTCGGCAACTATGGTTTGTTTATCAACGGTCAACTGTTTAAAGAGGCCGGACTAGACCCGGTGGAAGATGCCCCCAAGACATGGGAAGACATCATGAAAATTGCCCCGTTGCTGACCAAGCGCGACGACAGTGGCAACATCATTCAACGGGCGTTTGACTTCGCGTATCCCCTTCCAGACGAAATTGTGGGTGGCGGAATCACCTACACCGGCATGGCCTATCAACTCGGTGGGACGGTTCTCAGTGACGACCACACCGAAGGCACAGTCAATACCGATGCCTGGGTGAAAACCTATTCGTTCGTCCGTGATTATGCGGCAGAATTCGGCGGCCCATCGTTGACACCATCGTCCATCGGGTTCTACGAAGGGACTGTCGCAATGGTGATTTCTGGCCCCTGGTACATGTCCTCCATTATCCAGGAAAATAACCCGGATATGGTGGATGATGTCGTAACCGCGCCATTTCCACGCTGGGAAACCGGGCTGGTGAATGACAGCGGCAGCGCGCTCTACGCTTACGGGTTGCATGTAAACAGCCAAGCGTCACCGGAAGTACAGGAAGCCTCGTGGAAACTGGCCGCCGCCCTGACAAACCAACCCGAACGTTATTTCTCGGAAGCCCTGCTTTTGCAGCCACGTCTATCACTCACTGAAAATCAGGAGTTGATGGATAGTTCGTTCGCCTCAATGTTTATTCTGGATATGGCGGGCAGCCCATCGCTCCCGGCGCTGAAGAATTTTGGCGAACTACCAGGAATTCTTGATCGGGCGTTGGAGCGGGTTCTGCTGGAAGGCGCTGATGTGCAGGCGTCTCTGGACACCGCCAACGATGAGCTGAATACACTACTGGAAAACGAGTAACAATCGAGATGGAGGCAGGAAATAACCCTGTCTCCATCTCCCTAGTTGGTATAGTACATCCATGAATATCTATCGAAGACGCAGTATATGGGGCATCGCGTTTGTTGTCCCCGCAATCATATTTTTCCTGATTTTTGCCTACTATCCGGTCATCAGCGCCGCACGAATCAGTTTGACAGATTGGAATCTGTTAAGCGCGCCCAAAGATGTGGGATTGGCAAACTACGAATTCATCTTCAGGGAAGGATCGCGCTTTAATAAGGCGCTTTTGAATACATTTGAGTATGTCGCCGGATATGCTATCCCGATGTGGATTTTGGCGCTCTCGCTGGCGCTCATCTTTACACAGGAATTTAAGGGGCGGGGCATTTATCGGACGCTCTACTTTGTCCCGATTGTCCTTTCGGAAACAGTGATTTCGATTGTCTGGCGATTGCTTTACCATCCACAAGGGGCAATCAATTCGTTACTTGCGCCGTTCGATGGTGGCGTGCGTATTGCTTGGCTCACCAGTTCCAGCATCGCGCCGATAGCCATAATCATTGTGGCGATCTGGCGGGTGTTTGGTTATTACATGATTATTTTCATCACCGGATTACAGAACATCCCACAGGAATATTATGATGCGGCGAGGGTTGACGGCGGCAGTCGCCTTCAGGTCTTCCGGTTTATTACCTGGCCGCTTCTGAGTCCAACGACCATATTTGTGGTTATCATTACGCTCCTAAACGGATTTCAGAGTTTTGTTTATCAATTCCTGATTACACGCGGTGGCCCCAACGACTCGACCAATGTTCTGGGCTATTTGATTTATGAAGAAGCCTTTCCAAATCAGAATATGGGGCGGGCAGCCGCCATTTCGATGGTACTGTTCGCGTTATTGATTACGTTGACATTTATACAGCTCTATTTAATGCGGCGGCGATACGATTCATGAGTACACAAACACAAAACGTAGGTGAATTCGTTTCTGGAGGTAGTTCTCATGCTGTCAGCGGAGTACCACGCCGCACGCGGATCGCCCGCACAATCTTCTTTCATGTTGTATTGGGCTTAGGGGCGCTTATCATCTGCATCCCACTCATCTGGATGGTGACGAGTTCACTAAAGAATCCGAATTGCCTGTTTGAAGTCCCCATACAATGGATACCCTGGGAGATGCGCTGGCAGAATTATGTGGATGCCTGGAACACAGCCCCGTTTGGCCGATACTTCATCAATAGTATCTGGGTGAGTGTGGCATCAACGGTTCTGAATCTGTTTTTCTGTAGTTTGGCAGGTTATGGTTTCGCCAAGTACCAGTTCCCATTCAAAAATGCTGCCTTCCTGTTCATCCTGGCGACGATGATGATACCGTTTCATGTGGTGATGGTGCCGCTGTTTGTACTGGTGCGCGATCTTGGCTGGCTGCGAGGTGCGAACGTCTACAACGCTCTAATTATCCCCGGTATGATGAGCGCGTTTGGCATCTTTCTCATGCGCCAGTACATTACAACCCTGCCCGATGAACTCTTTGATGCAGCGCGCATTGATGGCGCAGGCGAACTGGGTACTTATTTCCGTATCGTTCTACCTATGTCTACTGGGCCTCTGGCAGCGTTAGCCGTATTTATTTTCCTGGATAACTGGAACAGCTTGTTGTGGCCGTTAGTATTAACCACCACCAATGACCAGTATCGGACGCTTGCCGTCGGGTTGACACAATTCCAGACGGTTCATGGCACACAGTATCACCTGATGATGGCGGCGTCCACCCTGGTGGCTATTCCGATGTTGATAGTGTTCTTCCTGTTGCAGCGTCATTTTATTCGCGGAATCGCGCTTTCCGGCTTAAAGGGGTAAGTGCAGTGATGGCTACATTAAAAGCAGGTGTGGGTGTCAGCATTGTGACACCGAAAATTGGATGCCAACTGGTCGGTTATTTTAACCGGCCTGAAGGATCAAAGGGCGTACACGACGACCTGCACGCCCGTGCGCTGGTACTCGACAACGGTGAAACCGTTATTGCCCTGTGTGCCGTAGAACTGCTGTGGTTGTGGACGGGTATCGTCGCGGACATACGCGAAAATGTGTCCAAACGTTGTGATCTTGCGCCGGAGAACATCCTGGTCGCCTGCACTCATACCCATGCCGGGGCAGGGCCGCATGTTGCCGACGAATGGGAGATGCCGCTGTCGGGCTTGATTGCAGATGCTATAGTAGCCGCCTACGAAGCGCGACAACCGGCACAGGCTGGTTTCGGTTTCGGCCAGTTGTTCGGTTACAACATCAACCGCCGCTGGTTAAACCGTCCGACTGATCCATCAGTTGGCGTGCTGCGGGTGGACACGCTGGATGGCAAACCATTGGCGGTATTGAGCAATTTTGCCTGTCATGCAGTCGTGATGGGATACGACAATTATCTCATTTCTGGCGATTGGCCGGGATACTCCAGCCGTCACCTGGAAGCACAGCTTGGCTGTTCAGCTATGTTCGTTCAGGGCGGGGCAGGCGATGTTAATCCCCTGACGGAAACTGTTCGGCAGCGTTTGGCTGCTGCCCATCCTGTCGGCACGATTGGCGACTTAACCGGCTTTTACGGGGGGTATCATCGAGCTGACCCCAGTAACTGGAACATCGAAGATCGCGGCGGCGGCACATTTCTGGAATGCGAAACGCTTGCACTGGCCTACAACGCCGAGGTATTGCGTGTGTGGCGAACCATTCAAACATCTACTGAATTACCCCTGTGGGTGGAGCGCACTACGGTCAACGGAGCAGCAGGCGCAGACGAACCGCCTGCCGAAGGATTAACACCAGAGTACCGCAGCCTGATGCCGGAAACGTCGGATGGCTCTATCCCGTTGGAAGTGATGATGGTTGGAATTGGTCAAGCCGTTTTCATGACCGAGCCGGGTGAAGTGTTCAGCGAAACGGCGGTAGAGTTCCGCAAGCGAGCACAGCAGATGGGCTATCAATTCCCCTGGCTGGTAAGCTATGCTAACGGCAGCTTTGCCTACCTACCACCAAGAAATGCCTTTGATGAGGGTGGGTATGAAGTCGCCTGGGCGAAGCGAGTAGGGTTAAGCAAGCATCTACAGGATCGCGTCGTCGAAGCCACACTACCTATTTTGAAACATCACATGAGTTAAAGCATCCGTGTTCATTCTTTTGAGAAATATTTTGTTGACGATTAACAATCTTATTCAGCATCATGCCCGCTACCGATCATCCAACACGGCTATTGTGTTTGGCGAGAATCGCCTCACCTATGGGCAGTTCTATGAACGTGTAAATCGGCTCGGACAGGCATTGCTGGACATCGGACTCCAAAAAGGCGATAAAGTCGCCACTTTACTGCCAAATTGCCTTGAAGTGCTGGATATTTACTGGGCAGCCGCACAAATTGGGCTGGTGGTCGTGCCGTTAAGCACGATGTTGCGCGGTCAGGCACTGGTCACGCTGCTGAATGATTTCGATACTGTTGCGATTTTCGGAACACAAGATTTGCTCGATCATCTGATGCCGCTTCGGGCGAAACTTCCATTGATTTCGCCTGACCGATACATAGTTGTTGGACTGGACCATAACGATAATCTATATACTGATTACCACCATCTGATGAGCCAGTCCAGCCCGAAGCCCACACCAGAAGTCCCGATAGAACCGGATGACCTGTACAATATCATCTATAGCAGTGGCACAACAGGTTCGCCCAAAGGCATTATCCATACTCATTTCGTCCGGTCAATCTACTGCCTGACATTCGCCACCTCATTCCGTATCACACCCGAAAGTATCATCTGTCATGCCGGGTCGTTGGCGTTTAACGGCAGTTTTTTGACCCTCATGCCCACGTTCTTTCAGGGGGCGACCTATGTTCTTATGTCGCATTTCGACGTAGATACGCTGATCGACACTATCGCCACCGAAAAAGTCACCCATATTGTGATGGTTCCATCGCAGATTATCGCGCTGCTCAATTCCAGCCGTTTCGATGCCCAGAAGCTCAAATCCCTGGAGATGATCTGCACTGTAGGAGCACCGCTGCACCTTGAACATAAGGAAAAACTCAACCGACTTCTACCCGGTGTCTTTTACGAACTCTATGGTCTGACCGAGGGCTTTTCGACCATTCTCGACAAAACCATGTATGCCTCCAAACCGAATTCGGTGGGCGTCCCTCCGCCAATGCATCAACTCAAAATCTGTGATGAGCAAGGTAATACGCTTTCACCGGGACAGGTGGGCGAAGTAGTGGGGCGCGGGCCAAAAACGATGGCTGGTTATTATAAACGTCCTGACCTGACGCAGCAGGTATTAAAGTCCGACGGGTGGTTATTTACCGGCGATCTGGGATATGTCGATGAAGATGGCTATCTCTATCTGGTAGACCGCAAGAAGGACATGATTATTTCGGGTGGTGTAAACGTCTATCCGCGCGATATTGAGGAAATTATCGTCAAACATCCAGCGGTGAGGGAAGCGGCGGTGTTTGGCGTTCCGCATGAGCGTTGGGGCGAAACACCCCTTGCGGCGGTTATTCTGCATGATAACCAGTCCGTGAGCGCCGAAACCCTGCGAGAATGGATCAATGAACATGTTGATGCTGCATATCAGCGAGTGGCGGCGGTGATCCTGTGCGACGACTTCCCCCGGAGCGTCGCTGGAAAGACACTCAAGCGTATGCTCCGAGAGGAATTTTTGCAGCAAGAGACATAGGGCTAAAAGAAGCCACTTGACCTGCGATTAATGGGAGATAAATCTTGCCTTTTTCACGCACTATAAATGTTTCTGGGATGCGGCAAATTAATCTGGCTGCCATTCTGGAACTCATTCGACGCGAAAGTCCGATTTCGCGTACAGAGATTGGGGAACGGCTTCAGGTCAGTCTGCCAACCGTCATGCGCATTGTCGATGAACTCATGGACGAGGATTTGGTGCTTCAGAATGGCGACACAGAATCGGGCACTGGCAGAGGCAGACGACGATCTTTATTGAGCTTTAATGAGGATGGATATGTCGTCATTGGGGTTGATTTGGGGGGCACGAAGATGTATGGGGCGGTGTCGAATCTTGGCGGCAGCATCCTATATGAACAAACCCTGGAACATCATGCAACCACCGGGGAAGACAGTTACCGGCATCTTGTCGATCTGATTGAAGACCTCGTCTGCTATGCCAGAGATAATAATTGGCGCATACGTGGCATTGGTATTGGTGCTCCCGGTATCACCCTGCCGGACGGAACTGTCACCTGGGCACCCGGCCTCAACTGGTGGGATTTTCCGCTAAAAGCCCGTCTGGTTGACGATTTCCAACTACCGATTGTTGTCGAAAACGATGTCAATCTGGCTGTGCTAGGCGAACACTGGTTTGGCCTAGATAACCCCGTACAAAATATGGTGTTGATTGCAATTGGCACAGGCATCGGTACGGGCATCATTATTGATGGTTCATTATACCGAGGCACTCACATGGCATCGGGCGAGGTCGGTTACTTCCTGCCAGGACGCGAACATTTAGGCAAACGCTATGACGGGTTCGGGGCATTGGAGAGCATTGCCTCCGGCACTGGCATTGCTGAACGCGCGCGCCAACAACTGGCCGGAAAACGTTCTCCACAAGAATTGCAGGAACTCACTGCCGAAACCGTTTTTGAGGCTACGCGCCGGGGTGAAGCATGGGCGCAAACAGTCACGGCGGAAACCATTGACTATCTGGCGATAGCCATCGCAGGCATCAGTGTGATCCTCGACCCGGAAATCATCGTCGTCGGAGGCGGGGTGGCAAATGCCGCTGATGTCCTGATCGAGCCACTCCTCAAGCGTATCGAAGGCGCGATTCCTATTGCGCCGCAGCTCGTCGTATCCCGCCTGGGATATAAAGCTGCCGTTATAGGAACGATTGCCAGCGTTTTGTACAAGACAGTTGATTACTATCAGGTTCGTAAACCCTCTTAGCCTGATTTCAATCGGGAGGATAAGCATGTCTGAATTGGCGTTACTGGGCGGGCAGAAAGCAAAGTCGAAGGCGTTCCCGCAATGGCCGCAGTATGATGAACGTGAGGAAGAGGCGCTGCAAGAAGTGCTGCACAGCCGAGTTTGGTGGCGCACACCGGGCACAAAAACTCTGGAATTTGAACAGGCTTTTGCTCAATTCCATGACGCCCAGTACGGAATTGCAGTCACCAATGGCACGGCTGCCATTGAAGTAACGCTGGCGGCGCTGGGGGTTGGGCCGGGAGACGAGGTCATTGTCCCCGATTTTACCTTCATCGCCACAGCCAGCGCGGTCTTATTTTGTGGCGCGCTGCCGGTTCTGGTCGATGTTACCCCGGACACTTTCTGTATTGATCCCGATTGTGTGGAAGCTGCCATAACGCCGAACACAAAAGCGGTGATTGCGGTTCACATGGGCGGGCATCCAGCGAATTTAGATCGCCTGCTGGAGATATGCCATAAGCACAACCTTGCTCTGGTAGAAGACAGCGCTCATGCACACGGGAGTGAATGGAATGGCCGTAAAGTCGGTGCGATAGGCACAGCCGGGACGTTTAGTTTCCAGGCCAGTAAGACGATGACTGCGGGCGAAGGTGGTATTATCATCACCGACGACGCAAATGTCGAACGCATGGCGCGTTCAATTCACGATTGTGGACGGATGCCGGGAGAATGGTTCTACAGTCACTATGTTTACGGCTCGAATTACCGCCTCAGCGAATGGCAGGGTGCGATTCTGGGTGTGCAACTCACCCGGCTGGATGAACAAACCCTGCTGCGCCACCAGAACAGTTTGTTACTGGACGATCTCCTGAGCAATATTGAAGGTGTTACCCCGCAAAAACTTGACTCACACTGTACTCGTAACGGGCACTATGGTTATCTCTTTGGCTATGATGCCTCGGCATTTGCTGGCCTTCCGACCAAGAAGTTCTTACAGGCGCTCAACGCTGAAGGTATTCCAGATCAGGCAAGTTATCCCCCTCTGCATGATATGGACGTATTTAAAACGGGCGAGTACCGGAAGCGGCTGCATGGGCAGCAGTCCACCGAGGAACATGCCTTTTTGAACCATACTTTCCCCAATACCATGAAAGCGGCCTGGAAATTGGGCTGGCTGCCACAAAATATCCTCCTGGGTGATGAACAGGATATGCACGAAATTGCCGGGGCGATTCGTAAAATTCAGCGCCATGCAGAGGAAGTCGTCCAACATGCCTGATACTCTAGAGCGATATGAATGGGATGGGGTTGGCTATCAACCCCTGTTATTCAGTGACGGCTGGCAGGTTGCGCTTCTGAATTGGGAGCCTTTGTTTGCCCATCAGAATCTCACCGAAATTGAACGGCATAACCAGACGGATGAGGTGTTTGTGCTGTTACAGGGGCAGGCGGTGTTGTTTACGCGCACCGACGATCGCTCTCTACAAGTTGTTGAACTGACGCGCGGCCAAATCTGTAATGTCCCGCGTGCAGTCTGGCATAACGTGATTGCCACCCAAGACGTGAAGTTTTTGATTGTTGAGAACCGTGATACACATCTGCATGATACTGAAATCCGTCCCATTTCAGCCGACGAGTTATCTGCTCTCGATGCACAGTTGCCGTTGTGGGCGCGGTGATAACTGAGGATAAAACTGCATGAAACGTGTCTGGATGTTACCTAAAATCGAATATCTTCCCTTTGAGGCTATTGAGGAAACCAGGGATGTAGCCCTCGTCACCAGCGCACCTGCCTGGGAGGCAGTCAAAGATAAACTTAGCTTGAATGTGGTCTGGCGTTATGACGCGCAGGTTGCCGACGAAGACACATGGGCGGCGCAAACCCCATCGCTGCAAGGCGAGGTTGTATACGCGGTTGGCGGCGGGATGGCCGTTGATGTTGCAAAATACATGGCTGCACAGCGCCAGTTGCCGCTGGTCTGCCTACCAACCGTACTCTCAGTAGATGCCTTTCTGACCTGGGCATCCGGTGTGCGGCGTGAGGGTTGTGTCTATTACATTGAAACCAAACCGCCCGACCAGCTCATCATTGACTTTGATGTGCTGGCGGCTGCTCCAAAGCCGGTACGAGCGGCGGGTATCTGCGATGTGCTTTCAATTGCCACAGGTTTATGGGATTGGCGATACGCGCATGAATGTAACAACAATCCAGCAAACATGGCGTACATCCCCTATGTTGACGAGATTGCCCAGGGTATCCTCAATGGATCGCTGGATTGTGCTGAAGCTGCGGGGCAAGGCGATCCGCAGGGCTTGAAACAGTTGCTCGACTGTTTGGGGATGGAAGTGCAGTTATGTAATCAGATCGGACATTCAAGACCTGAAGAAGGTAGTGAACATTATTTTGCTTATTCGGTTGAGAATGTTATGGGTAAAGGGCTGCCACACGGTGATCTGGTAGGTCCTGGAATTGTGCTGATTGCAGGTCTACAGGGGCAGGATGTAGAACCGCTGAAACGGGCGTTGATGGACTGTCAGATTCCCCTGACGAACATACCCCAGACGGCCATAGTTGAAACCTTGCGGACGTTGCCCGATTATTCATTCAAACACAACCTACCCTATGGGATTGCCCATGAGCTTGACGAGTCGGTTCTCAAACATCTTGCTTCATTAACGTAAACTGAAAATTGCTAATCACCTCAATCGTGGATAAGGAAGGATAGGATACCATCGCACGCCACTGCGGGTTTGTCACAATCGCTGCATTTCCTTACCATAGGGTATTCGACGGCTGCACAACACAGGGCAGGGCGAACATAGGCTATCGGGCTTTAGCCGCTCTTCACTGAGTTTAGTAATAGTTGCATGGTGTTTCCGAGAACGTTTTGTATGTCCATGTCCCCACAGTACTTCAAGGGTGATTTGTACATCCGAATATAAAGGGGATGTATTCCTAGTAGCCAAACTATATAGCTCAGAACCTTACACAAAACTGGCACAATCTATGAGTTGGCGATTGGGTCGCTTTTTTGTCCTGGCTGGTGACTTAATCTATTGCCTCAGAGTTCATCTAGGTAGAAGCTTCGCTAGTCGCTTCTGATGTAGATTCTGCTTGTGCGGGTGCTTCGGGGGTTGATGGTGTACCAACATTATTACCGACGACTGTAAAATCTACCCGCATTCCTTGTAAGTAGTGACCTGGAAGATTGCAGATCATGACATAGTGGCCTGCCGCCAGATTAACACTGAGGTTTCTGCTCTGTGACGGTGGAATGTCTTCGGCTGCGGTGACAATCGTCACTGCCTCTTCCGCAACCCGTCCCATCATCGTCGTCGGAAGTTCACCGGCGGGTAAGTCGGTCTTAATCACAAGGAACTCATGTAACATATCATCCGCACCGTTGACGACGTGAAAGGTGATTGGCCCCGCCTGCGCAGTTGTTTGGGACATATGAATGTTGAATGATACTTCACTTACGTCAATGATCTGCCCTGTCGTATTGACCGCAGCGGCTTCGGCGCTGGCAGTGATAGATGCCTGATTCATAGTCAATCCGACAATCAGGAATAGCGGAATTACCAGGACTACGCCCAGTGCAAACGGCAGCGCAAAGATGCGACTGTCGAACTTCAGATGCATGAAATAGAGGAGTACGAGTGCAATCTTGACAACCGCCAGAAAGACTAGAATGCCAACCTTGACTCCTAACGGAAGTGTCGGCAGATAAGCTGTGCCCGCCTCCAATGCCGTGAAAATCGCCAATACAGCAAAGACAATCCAGTATTGCGGCGTTGTTCGTTCTTCAACTGTTTGTGTACTCATGTCGCAATGTCCTTATAACAAATAAATCAGACTAAATAGCACGATCCATACGATGTCCACAAAATGCCAGTACAAACCAAAAATTTCTATGCCGCGATAATGGCGGCTATCGTAACTATCATCGAGACCATAGAACAGAACGATACACGCCCATGCCAATCCGACGAGGACATGCAATCCATGAATTCCGGTGATGATGAAAAAAGGTGCTCCAAACGTGCTGTCCAGCTTAATGCCTTCACCGAAAAGCGTAGACCATTCATAAGCCTGACCGCCGATGAACAACGCTCCAAGTGCCAGCACGACCAGCAAATTCATCAACATTCCACGTAGATGACCATGTTTGACTGCTTCCAGCACCCGCACGACAAAGTAGCTGCTCAGGATAAGGATAAAGGTGTTAACGCCTATCAGCGGAATACTTAAATGTGATCTGAAACTCGCATAATCGGTAGGGTAGGTGATGCGAATAACCGCATAAGTCAGTATCAGTGTGCTGAAAAGCGTCACTTCACCGCCGAGAAAGAACCACACGGCGAGTTTATCTTTGCTGTGGCTAGGTGCTATATGAGTGGGTTCAACTCTAACTTCACTCATCCATTTCCTCCTCTCCTTCAGCGCGATTTTCCCACGTCCAACCGATAATCGCGGCAAAGAGCAGCAGCAGGCCGAACGCGCTGACTCCGTAATTTGAAACCACGCCCACCGCGATCAACAAGATCGCCATCGCCAGGAGAACGGGCCAGAAGCTGGACTTTGGGGTTAATAAATGATCGTTCACTGGTGTACTCCCTGTAATTCTGTATGGGTTTGGTTGAGCCAGTTATTGACTGTAAATACAATTAAGAAGCCATAAATCATGTCCCCTGGTAGCCACATCGTAAGTCCGCCGATTTGCTGATCGGTCAGTGGCATAAGACCCCATTGCAGGGAGGCATTGCCATAAAATGGATACAGTTGCGTGGATGATAATGTAATCAGTGCCGCCAAAGCCGTGCAGGAAAATAAAGATGGAATCAGGTAAGCAATTTTGAGGGGGGCGCTCATTTGTTCTGAAGGCTGGGGGCCGAGCACTGGTGACCAGCCGATCACCGCCGATGCCATAAAAGTTAAATGCTCAACGATATGTAACATCGGATGCATCAGTGCGGCATCATAAGCAGCAGGAATGTGCCACGCCCACATTACGCTGTTGAAGATCGCGAAGGCGATTATGGGATGTGTGACGACGTCCACTAGGCCTGCTGGGAACACTCGTTTGATTAACCATCCGGGAGTACCAATCAGCCACAGCGGCGGTGCTGCGAATGTCAGGAGCATATGCTGTGCCATATGCGCGCTAAAGAGCCAGTTGTCCGCTAGGGTGTCAAGTGGACTGACCAAGGCGACCAGTGCACAAATGGTTCCAAGATGAAAAGCTATCTGCCGGAGGAGGGGCACACGCGGACCCAAACCGAGGCGTCGACGAAAAGGCCCAACGGCAAGCGTATACACCACTAACCAAGCTGCAAAGCCTACAATAATGCTTGGCTCGAAATCCCACGCAAGTATAGGCATCCGGCTATACCACATATAGTATGATGAACAGGACGATCCACACTGCCACAACGTAATACCAGAACCATGTGCCTACAGTGATGGCAATATGTCGATGAGCACTGAAGTCTCCAAGTCGTGTGCGCGCAAAGTTCATTGCGAGTAAAGTGATGCCAGCGAGGACATGCAGTGCATGAAAAGTAATCAATGCAAAGACTGCTGCACCAAAAACTGAAACTTCGATTCTTATGCCGGAATGATTAAATTCCAGGATTTGCCCAATCACAAACAAGGTGCCGAGTGTCAGGGTTACAAGCAGATTGGCCTTCAACCATTTAACTTGTCCTTCGGAGATGGCTTTGGCCGCTCCCCACGCGAAAATGGCACTCGTCAGTAAAAGCAACGTGTTGACGCTAGCAATAATGACGTCAATCGAGCTAAAGTGGGTGAATGGGGTGCTCGATTCGCTGGTTCGCAGGTACAAGTAGCTCATGACCAGTGTTCCAAACAATACCGTCTCTGCGCTTAGGACGAGAAGTATCGTGCTTTGTGCCATACTACCCGTTTTTGATTGAGCAACTTGCATGTTCAATGCTCCTTTTGTCCGGCGTCGGCAACCTGTGGTTTTTTCATATCCCAGAGCGGACGGGGACTAGCGACAGTTGGGATTTCCTCGAAATTGTAGGATGGCGGCGGTGAAGTCGTCAGCCATTCCAGAGTGAAAGCGTCCCAGGGGTCCGTAGGTGCGTCGGCGGGTCTACGCATGGTTTGGAAGAAATTAATCAGGAAGATCAAGATTGACAGCGCAACGATAAATGCTCCAACTGTCATAAGCAGATTCCATCCGCTCCATCCAAGATCAGCGCCATAGGTATAAACGCGGCGTGGCATTCCAAGTATTCCGAGAATATGCATCGGGAAGAAGACCATGTTCATGCCGATGAACATGAGCCAAAAATGCCACCGCCCAAGCCTTTCATCCAATAACCGCCCTGTGATTTTAGGGAACCAGTAGTACAGTCCGGCAAATGAGCCGAAGATTGCCCCACCGAATAATACATAGTGGATATGTGCCACAACATAGTATGTATCGGTAAGCTGCCAGTCCACCGGAATCGTCGCCATATGAACGCCACTCAAGCCACCGATGGTAAACAGTGAGATTAAGCCGATAGCGAATAGCATGGGTGTTTTGAAACGTAATTGACCGTGCCACATTGTTCCCAGCCAGGCAAATATCTTAACACCAGTAGGTATGGCGATGAGGAAGCTGTCAGCCGAAAAGATCGCCAGTGCGATTGTAGGCATCCCCGTCGCAAACATGTGATGTGCCCATACGGTAAAGCCAAGTACACCAATCACCACCCCAGACAGGATGACGGTCTTGTAGCTAAACAGTCGCTTTCCCGAAAAAACCGGCACTATCTCCGAGACGATACCGAAGGCAGGCAATATTAGGATATAGACCTCAGGGTGTCCAAAGAACCAGAACAAATGCTGCCAGAGAAGTGCATTGCCACCTTGACCAGGAATAAAGAAATGCGTTCCTATTACTCGGTCAAATAACAGGAGGACTGCGGCAATAGCAACCGAGGGAAATGCGAATACTGCAAGGAATGACATCACAATCATCATCCATACAAACACCGGGACGCGACTCAGTGTCATACCTGGGGCGCGCATTTGAGCCACTGTCACAATGAAATTGATCGAACTTACTGTGGAGGAAATCCCAAGCATAATGATGGCTAATGCCCAGAAAGTCATGCCATTTGTGGATGAAAATGGCAGTTCAGTTAACGGCGCATAGCTGAACCAACCTTTATCGGGAGCGCCACCAAAAACGAAACTGCTGTATAAGAACACTGCGGCGAACAGAAATAACCAGTAACCCAGTGCGTTCAATTTCGGAAAAGCCATGTCGCGTGCGCCTATCATCAGTGGCACGAGGAAGTTTCCCAGTCCTACCGAAAGGGGCATCACCACTAGAAAGATCATAGTTGTGCCATGCATTGTGAATAATTGGTCGTAAGCGGCATTACTCAGCACGGTACCGTCCGGTTGCGCCAGTTGTAATCTCATAAATAATGCTAAAATTCCCCCGATGAGAAAAAGCACTATGGCGGAAACCATATAGAGGATGCCGATGCGCTTATGATCGGTTGTCGTCAACCAGCCGAGAATACCATTCATCTCTAGGGGTTGCGTTACTGAAGAAATGTTGGTTGCCATCGAAAATTCCCCCTATTGGAGCGTTATCAAATAAGCCATCAATGCATCTATCTGTGCGGATGTGAATTTGTGATCCATATCATTGCCCGGTTTCATCGCCTGAGTATCTTCGAGCCATCGGCGTAAATTATCCTGGTCAAGGTCAAAGACATCGCCCGCAAAGCGCTCCCTCGACATCAGATGGGTAAGGTCTGGTGCGGTTGCATTACCTGGTCCATTGTCGCCCAAATCATGGCACATCGCGCACATACCGTTAACAATGATGTTATAGCCTGCTTGCTGCTGGTCAGTTTGCGGTTCGGGCGGAGACTGTTGCTGGTTTGCGACCCAGGTATCGAAATCCGCTTGAGTTTCAACAAATACAGTGAACCGCATGTTGGCGTGATTTAACCCGCAATATTCGGCACACTGTCCATGAAATTGACCAAGCGTGTCACCACTCAGCCATGTGTGGTTTGTTATGCCTGGGATCACATCAGTCTTGCCGCTCAGTTGAGGCACATAGAAACTGTGAATCACATCAGCGGAGTTCAGATCAACCTGGACTGTCGTGTTCACAGGAATATGGAGTTCGTTAGCAGTCTTGATATTCAGGTCAGGATAGTCAAATTCCCACCACCAGCGGTGACCGACCACTTCCACATTCAAATCGCCTGCCTGTGGGGCGGGGGCAGCCACACTCTGCATCGTGCGCGCCATGAGTATGAACACCACAATCACCACTACAGCGGGTATGCCCGTGTAGAGTGCTTCGATTGTGTACTGACGATAATGCTGTGGGGCTACATCTTGTTGATAGGATTTCTTGCTGTGGTGAGTGATATTGTAGATTAATAATCCTTCGACAATAATAAAAACAATTGCCGACACGCCTAGTAAGATTTGATATAGGTTAGCTTCGGCTTCAGAAACAGGTGAGGCGGATTGTAGGAAATTGGGTGATCCAGAGCATCCTGCTATGAGACAGCAGAACAAAAAACAAATGACGGGATAAGTGATCTTTCGCATAAGATGATGCTCTTTTCGTTACGTTTTGGACTGTTACTCCTGAGAAGCGTTTGGAATTGTGAAATTCATTTTTTGCGATAACAAGCAAGGCGTAAATAAATCGTTTAGGGTCAGTCGCTCTTCTCCCCGAACCCTGCGCTAATACTACTCATTGGACATCATTGATGAGGTTTTGGCGCGGAAAGACAGTAAATCACTTCGTTCGTTGAACGATGCAATAAATTATCCTTACTGGAAAAACCGATTAACAGAACTCAGTGAGTGACTATTAATTGATGATTAGCATGAAACGCGAACGTATGATTTACGTAAACGCTCGACAAAACATACATAATTCTGATGATTGCTCATTTACTGTCTTGGGTCTTCTGCCGTGTTTCCAATTGCCGATATGTCTTTTTAGGATAAATATCGTTGGCTGCTTGCTGGCACACTGAAATGAAACAGTATGTGATCTGGCACGGAAAGAATAATAACTTGTCGCCTATAGGGGGAACATACAGTTCGTTATGTTATGGGGAACACTCTATGAGACAGGAAACGAAGGACATTCATATGCCCCCGACAGGACTCGAACCTGTGCTTCAGCCTCCGGAGGGCTGCGCTCTATCCACTGAGCTACGGGGGCAAACTGTGTGTATCCTAGCAGATTTTCAGGTCAATAACAAGCCCTCCGCTGACGGTCAAATCCCGCCTGCTGTAAGCTGGTCTAGCTTTTCCTGTGCCTCTTGCTCATCCGGCGCATAATCTAGAATTGCGCGGTAGGCACGTACTGCGCCTTCCATATCGCCATTCGCTACTCGAAAGTCCGCAATCGCATACCAGGGCTGCATGACCGTTCTGCCGGGGCCGACACCCCGCATTTCGGGGAAAACGTCGAATTGTGCCGGACGCCCGTAGAGCACTGCCGCGAATTCCTCCCGCACGCCTTTCGGTGGCAGAGCATTCGCACGCAGTTGATTTGCTTCGTCTGGTGTGGCCGCCATCTCCGCCCGGATGGCGTTTGGATATTCTGATAATGTTCCGAGCAACGTGGCAATATTCAGGTCGCGTTGTGCAGCTTCGGGATCACTTTCTCGTTCAGCCCGTGCCCGCGACGCATAATAATCGCCGTTGGTTACTGCGTGTTGGATAGCCTCGCTGAAATCGGAGATTGCTTGCTCACGATCATTTTTCGCACTCAGGGCGTACTCACCCGCAACCCACCATTCTGCGGCGGTAGATGGGGTAGGGGAAACCAGTGTCCTCGCCCGCTCAGGGTCATGAACAGCCAATATGCGATACTGTTCATCTATTGGAGAATCGGTCAGGAATTGCTCAATAGCTGCACGGCGCAAATCTGTTGCCCACCAGAAATCGGAAAGCGGTAAGACAACTGTGGACTTGATTGCTGTCAGATAAGCATCAATGATGGTGTTTTCAGACGCGGCATTCATCTTTTCCGCCAGGACTGCCCACTGTAAACTTGCCAGATTAGTGACCTTGATTTGTCGAGCATGATCCAGATAGTCCAACGCGGCTTGGTTATCGCCCTGCCGGAGTTTGATCGCCGCCAGATTGATCCAGCCGGTGTCCCAGGTGGGTTCGAGTTCCAGGGAATGTTCGTAAGACTGAGCCGCCTGCTCCCAATCCGGATTTGTGCTCCGTAGGGCTTCCTGACCGGTAAGAAAGGTGACTTGCAGGGGGTATAGGTTCAGCGATGGGTCGAGATCAACAGCCTCCTGTGCGTTGGTTAGCGCGTTGTCAGCATCTCCGAAACTGTTCATATAGCGCGATTGCGCTCGATCGAGGTGAAACAGCCATACGCCATAGCCGATAGTGATGAATAGTGCAACGATAGGCGCAATTATCCGATACCGCCGTTTTTCTATGTGGATTGACCCAGCACCGTTTTCACGTCCAGTCACGCAGTAGGCGACCAATACTAGTATAAGCAGAACAATCGGCGTAATCGTGAACACATCTACCAGACTGTGAACGGCCAATCCGAGCAGCGCCGCAAGTGCCGCTTCCAGTCGGAGTTTTTGCCCTGCCGATTTTTCCGTTCGCCAGTTTCGATACCACGCCAACCCGAATGTTGCGGCCAGCCATAGGCTCACGACAATACCTGGCAGTCCTGTTTCGGCGGTGGTATTCAAATAGGCGTTATGTGCCGATGCCAGTTTATCCTGGGCGATAGTCGGATCGCGGTAGGTGCGAAAAGCCCGTCCGAACAATCCCGGCCCAACCCCTGTTAACAGTCGATCACCTGTCATCTCCGCTGCACTCTGCCACATATCCAATCGCCCGACGTCACCTGTATTCACGCTCCGCGTTTGGGTGATCGAGAGAATTGTATAGAACGAGACAGCCGCTACCCCGATGAATACCAGGACACCAGCCAGCGCCCGCACGGGAAAACGCCTATCCACGCGCGGCATTTGCAGCAACCGCAGAAAACCGAATAGGCCAACTGCCGTCAGGATGGACAGCAGTCCACCGCGCGAGAAGGTCAGGATGAGTACCAGCAGCAGACCGCCCGCCAACAGCCACAACACAACCCGATAATTGCGTCGTGCGCTGAGTGCCCATGCCCCGGCTAATATGACGAGTGGTGCAACGAATCCGGCCAGAAGGGTGCTGATATTCATCGCCAGCGACACCCGCAAAGGCTCAAGTGGTAGCCACGCGCCGGGGCCGATGACGCTGATCCACCCGATTTGTGTATTTGGGATAATGCCCAGTCCAAAATACCATGAGGCCAGTTCCAGGCCCGTTACCACCATGACCAGCGCACCGATCATGAATGTTGTCTCCATGACCAGCCGCCCTCGCCGCCGTTGGAAAAGATCGACCAGCACAAAAAATAGCACGACATGGGTGAGAGGAAACCACAGGTTTTCAAAGGCCATCCGGGGGTCGATACTGGCCGCTGCCGTAACGATCCACACGATTACCGCGCCGAGTATCGGGAGATTCAAGGGCGTTTTTGGAAAACCAGCCCCGCGCCGGATGCGGCCAATCAACCAGACTGCCAGTAAGATTGTTACCAGGAGGTGATGGAAAAGTCGAATTGGAAAAATGAGGTCGTAATATGCGCTTCCGCCGATAAAAACAAAATAAATTGCCAGTAAGATGAAAGCCAGTCGGCTCAAACGCATTCCGCATTAACCTTTTTGAGAGAAGGAAACGACTGCATAAAATTTATTGTAGCACGCGAACATATTTTACGTCCCATAAGCCGGATAGTACGATTTGCAGGGCTGTTCCAGGAGTATTTTGAAGCTATAATGCCATCGGAGGAGTGACTTGTGAAGCGAATTCGCTGGGTTGTGCTAGCTACAATGATTGGAGCCTGTCAGGTGTTTAATCGCCCTGATACTCCGGCCACACTTCGCGCACAGAATGCGGGTTATGTGGTCGAAGCCACCACTATTCAGGAAACCGCCCGTGCTGAAGGTACGAC
Organism: uncultured Chloroflexia bacterium; assembly: GCA_963752305.1. Lineage (GTDB taxonomy): Bacteria > Chloroflexota > Anaerolineae > Aggregatilineales > Phototrophicaceae > CFX2. Next base: position 1,599,481 of record CAVVXQ010000009.1, on the reverse strand, counting down.
ATTGAGTAGGACGGCTGTCGCGGCGGAAACCTCGATTGCGCAGGGCAGTAACATAACCCAACAAATGATGCTCACGGCGCGCGCCATTGTGCCGCTTACGCCCACCCGTGCAGGGGTTATCAGTGGCGATGTAGGCACACCTGCGCCCGCAGGCCAGCAGTTTGTGGATACCCATACAGCCAGCTTTGTGCGGGACTCGGATGGTTGTGCGGGTGATTCACAGACTCAATTTACAACCGACTCCCCGCGTATTTATGCAACCACCCGCGCTCAGACACTTGCCGCAGGGACTCAAATGCGCGTCGAATGGTTTTTTCAAGGTCAAACCGTGTGGCAGGAAAGTTTTAACGTGTCGAATGATGTTAACGATTTCTGCATCTGGTTTTACATTGACCCACAGACAGTCACCTTTTCGCCGGGTGGTTGGACGGTTAGACTGTATGCCAACGGCACGACCATTGAACCCGAAATGACGTTTACCATTGCCGACGCGATGGGTGAGGGCTAGGTGAGCACTTGGTAGAACAAATACGGCATGTTACCATTGGCCGCTTGTGTGATAGTCGTTAAGGTGATGAGTTGAAACGCCTCTTATCCGCACTTTGCCTTCTGGCAATGTCCCTCGTTCTGATCGCGGCGCAAACCACCCCGACACCAGAACCTACCCCGATACCTCCCTATAGTGTTGTCGTTGGGGCGGACATCTATGTGCGCGGCGGCCCAGGTCGTCAATACCCGCCAGTAGGGCAGTTGGTGTTGGGGGAGGTGGTTCGCGCGGTCAGCCGCAACCTGGATGGAGATTGGGTGCTCATCATCTATCATAGCGGTTTCGGTTGGGTGCGGCGTGATCTGGCTGTCTGGGTCGAGGACATCGACGCCCTACCGGTAATGATCGAAACCAATCTCACACCATCGCCGGGTGCTCCCGAAACCTCGACCCCGGAACAAACCATTATATTCCTGCCAACCGAAACCCCTGTCGGCAATTGGGTGCAAATTGTGGATGCACCCAGCGGCTATGTCCGCGCTGGCCCTGGACGTACATTCTTGCGATTGGGTTATTTAACCAATGGGGACATCGTTGAACCAGTGGGGCGCAATGCGGATACCACCTGGATTATGATTTGTTTCGGTGATAGCTTCGGTTGGATTGCCAGAAATCTGGTTCATTGGGTTGACGACTTGGACAGCCTGCCGGTGCTGTCAGTCGATAATTTGACACCGTCGCCAACCTTCACACCCACCGATACGCCAACATCGACACCAACGCCGACAGATACCCCGACATCGACGTCTACGCCAACAGTGACGCCTAGCCCGACGGCAACAGATACGCCGACCATCACGCCAAGTTCCACATCGACCTATACCCTGACGCCGACCCCTACGCCAACGGATACCGTGACCGGTACGCCTTTGCCGACGAATACAGTTACCGATACCCCAACCTTAATTCCCACTGCACTGCCAACCGATACGGCAGCTGCATTGGCTGTTGTTGCCACCGATACACCGCTACCGATTGCAACTCAAACGCCTACATCAACGGTTGCGCCGACTGCTACACCGACGGATACCTTTGTTCCCACCAACACATCAATTCCGGTGACGGATACGATATCGCCGCCCACCAACACGCCAATTCCACCGACATCGATTTCCAGCCTCACACCCACTCCCGGACAGCCTCTAGCGACCTTCAATCAGGAGGTGAATGTTCGACTTGGGCCGGGTTTGGAATTTGACCCGCCAATCGGTGCGATTGCTGCGGGTCAGACGGCGGAACTGCTTGCTCGTAGCCCTGCCGGTGATTGGTATAAAGTGCGTTATGGAGATGGGGAAGGATGGGTGTTTGCGGATTTGGTGACGGTCACAGGGGATATTTCGGGGCTGCCAATCGACTCTGGCCCATCGCTGCCGACGATTGTCCCAACGGATACGCCGACCCCTTTGCCCTCAACGGCCACATCGACTGCCACCCCGTCGGAGACAGTTGTCGCGCCCGCACAGGTTGTCGGCACATCTGTCCCATTGACGCCGGAGACGACTGTGCCATCCGGTGGGGGAATCCCGACAGAAGCCGTTGTTGGTGGGATAATCCTGCTGATTGTGGTGGCTTATATCGCCCTCTATTTAAACGGTACAGCCGCTGCCGAACGTTATAAGAACGGTTTTGTTATTCATCGCTGTCCGGCCTGTGATCGTGGAGAACTGACCGTCGAAAATCGGACGAATCGTCTGTTGGGTATTCCCCGACCACGCCGCACGGTGCGGTGTAGCCAGTGTCGTTCCGTATTGCGCGAGGTTGGCCCTCGCCGTTGGCGTTATGCGGTAGACCCGATGGAGAATTCGGCCTTGTACCGTCACTATAATGGCCGCGAGATTGACGATGCCACATTGGTTGAGATTGCCCGACAGCCGCAGGTATCGGATGACCGACCACCGGAGACACGCCCACCGGTAAATCCGCCCACCTTCACCGATGATGAAGACCGTGATTGAATCGTTAAGCTGAGTGATAATGATGCTTCGTAAACTTACTTTTCTGCTGATTGTAGCGATGATAGCTGCTTGCCAGCCATCATCGCCCGTGACTCCTTTTGCAGCCACCGTTCCCGTATCGAGTGGGACAAAACCGACGACAGTGGCGCAGGTCATGACGGCTGTGCCGACAGCCAATCCGGTTGCCAGCCGCACGCCGACCTTGCCCCCAACGGTGACACCTACACCGACAGAAACGCCTACGCCAACCCTAATCCCCACTTTGACCCTTACGCCAACCGACACGCTGACGCCGACCCAAACACTAACATCTGTCCCTATTGCATCAGCCACACCCACCAATCCAGCCGATGATCCAAATAATACTCCCGCGCCGACCTGGACACCCCCGCCGCCCGATCCGGCCAGCCAGATTGCCGATCATTATCGTTTCCGTCGGCCTATTGCAGATGGGGGCGTCAATTGGGTAGCGCGCACCTATCCCTATGGCAGCACTGCCGGGGGTAGCTTGCAGGTACATCATGGTGTGGATATGGAAAACCCGCGCGGTACGCCTATTATTGCTGCCGCCGATGGCGTCGTGCTGTTTGCAGGCGATGATTTAACCACCATGTTCGGCCCGCAGAATGTTTATTATGGTAATGTTGTTGTGATCCAGCACCCGTTTACCGATGCATCCGGTCAGCCCGTTTTTTCGCTTTACGGTCACATGCAGAGGGTAGACGTGCAGCCAGGGCAGGCGGTCAAAGTGGGCGATCAGATCGGGATGGTAGGTGATAGTGGTGTGGCGCTTGGGCCGCACCTCCACTTCGAAGTGCGTGTCGGTGATGCTTATAGCTTCGGCGCGACCCGCAACCCCGAATTGTGGATATATCCCTATCAGGGTTACGGGACGTTGGCAGGCCGTGTGACCGATGAAAATGGTACGCCGCTATATAATGCACCCATTCAGGTGAAATCTGCGAAATTAACCCGCTATATCTTCTCGTATGCCGATAACTCGGTGAATCCTGACCCGGTTTTCGGTGAGAATTTTGTTCTCGGCGACTTACCAGCAGATTACTACGAAGTGACGGTGAGCGATAATGGTCGGATTCGTTTCCAGAAAATCGTGTATATCTACGCGAATCATACCGCCTGGGTCGATATTCAATTGAAACCGTAGGGGCGCTCCACCAGGACACGCCCCTCATTGGAAATGTCCCTAGTTCTGATAGACCACAAATGTCACAGCTAATTGGCTACTCAGGCTGTCAATCCGCATGAATGCCCGGTTGCCATCTGCTGTAATGATTCCGACAATGGTCCCCGCCGCTAGGCTGGCACTGCCGATGCTGGTTTGGTTGACGATGGCCGGGTCAATCAGGTCATAGTGCATCGTGCTCACCGTAACATTCGGGATGACCGCGATCTTCGCCCCAAAGATGGCATTCAGTGAGCTTCCGTCCCAGTTCGCATCTCCTTGAATGGCATTGCCTTCCAGGTCAATCGTATCGCCAGGGTTAAGCGCTTGTGATCCCTGTCGCAGAATGGCGTGATTGATTCCATACGAATAAGTGAAGGTGTTGTTGGTCTCGTTGCCTTCCGGCACTTCATTGTTCAGGTCGCTGACGATCACCACCGAGTAAAATCCGGTATTGGTGAAAGTTCCGGTCAGGTTCACCAGCGTACTCTGTCCGGCTGCCAGCCCCGGTATAATGGCTGACGCGAACACATTGTTCGGCGGGAAGGTGGCTGCGACAGCGAATTGTCCGGCTGGCCCACCGCCCGCATTCCGTACCGTGACGCTGACCGTAAACTGCTGGTTGGCGATGAACGGAGCGGGTGCGCCCGAGGCAGCATCAATCACGATGTCTGGTTGTGGCGGTGGCGTCGTAGTGGGTGCAGGCGTCGGTGTTGGCGGCGGTGTGATGATTGGTAGAGTATTCAGGTCGCCAAAGATGTCCAAAATAGGTCTTGAAAGCCATCCCTGAGCGCCCCGGAAGGAAATCACAATCCACGAGAAGTCGTTGTTCGCGCCAATGACCTGAACCTGGGTTCCTTCCTCAAGTTGGCCGATGATGGGGTACAACGTCCCCGGCCCCTCACGTACATTCTGGATGGTTCGTGTAATCGTGGCGACGACGCCCTGTGGCGTGGCTGTTGCAGCGAGTGTTGGTGTTGGGAGTGGGCCATCCAGTTCATCGTCCGTAATACGTTGCGGCCCCTGATAGCGCCCCAGGATGTCTATGCCACCATAAGCATTTAACCGTATTACAGATACATTCTCGCTGGTCTCGCCTCGGCTAAGACCTGCTGGATCGAGGATGCCCTGCACCCCGCGTACATCGTGTAATTGTGTCAGATTGTTTTGTAAGTCACCCGGCAGACCGATGGCCTGCGACAGCAAATAAACCGAGTCGTAACTGGCGGCTTCCACCGGGCCGGGAATTGCACCGTATAGAGTGATGAAGTTGTCTCGAAACGCAGTGCTTGCATGATCGCTTGCGGCGAACGGCCAGGTGGTCGTCGAAATGATTCCTCCAAGCTGCGCCGCTGGGATCGCACTCTGGAAAGCCGGGTCGCTTGCTTGATTGTAGGCGAAGTATCCTCGATAGCCAGCGTTTAGCAGGCTGGTATAAAACTGCGCTGCGCTGGCCGGTACTCCATAGGTAACAACGATCTCTGGATTGCTAATCGTCAGTTGATTAACGATCTGTGGCAAATCCTGGTTACTCTGAGCTTGCAGCACGGGCTGCGGCGCACGCCCTAGCGCCGACGCTGCTGTCGAAAACCCGATGAGCGCGGCAGACGTATTAATGTTCACATCGAGTTGCACCGCCGCAATACTCTGCAACTGGAGATCGTTCACCAGGTAATTCGCCAGTGCCCGTCCTTGCAGCACCTCCGCTGCCCGTGAACGAAAGAGTTGGCGTGAGCTATCGGAGGTCAAGAGTGTGTCGCCCGTTGCCGGGGTGAGCACCGGAATATTGAGGGATTGCAGACCTGTCAGATTGTTTAGGACTATATCGCTCGATTGCGGCCCCAGCACGGCGATTACGCTCGACTGGTTGAGACTGTTCACGGCGTTGGAAAGCGTCGTGCCGTTGGATACGGGTTCGATGATGAGTTCCAACTGGAAGAATGTCCCGTCTGCGCCGCGCACACCGCCAGCCTGGTTAATTTCTGCAACGGCCAGCCGTGCGCCATCGCTGATTGCCCCGCGCTCATCGTCGAGCACACCGATACGAAACACCGGCCCGTTTTGCGCCTGAGTAATATGCATTGCCAATGAGAGCATAGCGCCTAACAGGATAAACAAAATAATGCGCTGTCTTTTCATGAGCTTCTCCGTAACAGATTAATAAATGAAGTCATACAAATTCATTCTACAGTCAATTGATACCGTAGGACAATCAACGGAAGGTCTACGGCTCCCGTACTTTTCTCTTATTCTGCTGCCTGACTCGCTGCCTTGATTTTCGTGCCCTATCTGACTATACTGACCATCCATATTTTTCTCGTTTGAGTGTCTACTGAGACCATAAGACAGCGACGGAATTATTATGCAGCGAGAGCGCGTCGCCGATGACATTTACGTCTTCACGAGTGATATTTATGCCCAGGTGACGGCTGGGGTAGTGGTGACGTCCGAAGGTGCGGTAGTTATAGACACGTTGGTGTACCCGGAGGAAACGCTCCAGATCAAGCGATTTGTGGAGATGCGTCTGGGTACAACTGTTCGCTATGTCATTAACACACATTTTCACGCCGATCACACCACCGGCACCTGCTTTTTCCCAGGGGCACGGGTTGTAGCTCATGCCCGGTGTCGGGAACTGTTGGACAAGCGTGGGCGCGAAAGCTTGGAACGCGCGAAACTGACATCGGCAGAAATGCGTGAAGTTGATCTTGTTTTGCCCGACATTGTTTTTGACGGTGGGCCGATGAATTTGCATGTCGGCAATAAGACATTACAATTGTGGGCGACTCCGGGTCACAGTCCGGATTCCATCGTCTGTTTGGTGAAGGATGACCGCGTGTTGTTTGCCGCCGATATTTTGATGCCCATCCCCTATTTCGTTGATGGCAGCTATGATGACTTCCTTAATTCCTTACACAGCCTGCGGGACGGGAATTATGAGAATGTCATTCAGGGGCATGGTGAAGTCATTTTGCGCGGCGAAGTGGAAGAAAAAATTGCCTCAGATGTCGAATATCTCCACAAGTTGCGGCAGGCGGTAGATGACGCTTTGCTCAGTGATGCACCCGAAAAAGCCCTCGATTCCATCACGGTTGAAAGCTGCGGAAAAAGCCGGATTTTGCTCAATGGTACTGTTGAGCAGTTGCATCGCCAGAATGTCCTGGCATTGGCGAGCCAACGGCGCGAACTCGTCCAACTTTAGTTTAATTCCATATGAATAGCCCTTATAATGATAAAATGCTTCGTATTCAGAATAGGATAGAACATGGCCGAACAATCATATCTCACCGCTGAAGGGAAAGAGGAACTCGAACGCGAACTCGAACAACTGCTTAATGTACGTCGTCCCGAACTCGCGCGAAAACTGAAGGATGCGGTTGCCGAAGGGGATTTGAAAGAAAATGCAGACTATCATGATGCTAAGGAACAGCAGGCATTTTTAGAGGGTCGTATACAATATCTGGAAAATATCCTTCGTTCATCTGTCGTGATTACCAATCAGGGCGGAACTGACGTGGTTCGTCTGGGTTCGGAAGTAACCATTGTTGAAGATGGTGGTGATGATGATGAGACCTATATTATCGTTGGACAGGCCGAGGCGAACCCTCGTGAGGGCAAGATTTCGCACGAAAGCCCAATCGGTGCGGCGCTGCTGGGACACAAGAAGGGTGATAAAGTCCGCGTCAAAACACCGGGTGGTGAAGTGACGTTCAAAATTAAGCGCATTCAGTAAAGGGCTGTAGCAGCCGGACGGATACAGATATGAAAAACGCCCTTCGTACAAGGGCGTTTTTGATTTATGGATAGTCAACTAACTGACAGGTGTAAAATCCCCTGTACCACCAAATGGATCATCGTCAGGTGTTTCCGGGGGTGGGGCAGGCGGCGGTTGTTGCGCTGGTGGCCGCAGCGGGCTGCCCCCACCATAGGTTGGCGCGGGCGACGATGCCGGTGGCACTGAAAATGGTGACTGTGGCGGCGGATTGGTCATTGGCTGTGGCGTATAGCTCGGCGCAGGTGGCGGCGCATAGGTCGGCGCAGGGGCTGCCGGTGGTGCTGTGTAGGCGGATACTGAAGCCGCTGCTCCGACAGGAGCGGGGGTGGCCGCTGGAACACTGGATGCATCCTTGCGCCATGCCTGAATTTCGATGGTCAGCTTGTCGAAATAGCTGTTTGGTGGCAGGGGGCCCGTGCCATAAGCCATATCCACGATGCGCGCTTGCAGCCGCAGCGTATTCGTTTCTAATGACGCGATGGCCCCCGGTTGCGCGATCACCAGTTCGCCTTTGGGTTCAAGTTTGGATCGGGTCGCCGGGTCGTTGTAGGCATGTTCCGATACAAAAACAGTCGTGAGAGTCCGAACGAAATCCTCTTTGTCGAACAACCAGACTTCCACCGCGCTAACCTTTTCAGGATCGCCGACACCAATGGTCTCCGAAATAGTTGCACCGCACTCGCCGAGGAATTCATCCCCCTTCGACGCATCTTCAATGCTGAATGAGTTGTCGTACGCCCGCCCAGGGGTGTAGATGGAGACATGGCGGGCGACAGGAGGCCCTAAATTGCTGGCCGGGGCTGCCGCTGCATCTTTTGCCAGTTGATCGCGCAGCACTCGTGCTGCCTGGATGTCATGGATTTTGCCGACGCCTGCTACATCCTTGCCCTGTGAACCCCGAATTCGCTTGCGGATAGGTTCAATAACCATCGGGTTGATGTAGAAGCCGACCAGGAGCGAACCCACGACCAGTACCAGGACGACGACAATAGTCCCGATGATGAAGGGGCGGATTTGTCCAAAAATGCCTGGGGTTTCGGGTGTTCGGACGGCGCTTGCCTGGGCTTGTTGTGCCAGATCAGTCAGTTGGTTCAGCCCAAGTCGCTGAACAATTTCAACCGGGTTATCAACAGCTTCCAACAGGTTGACAATACTCTGGTTGAATTCCGCGCTCGGTTCGGAATTCAATGTGTTCAGGGTATAGCGGTCATTGATGAGGCGAACCCACTCATCCTGCCAACCTTGTCCCAGCGTTTGTGGGTCGGCATTATAAAACGTGACGGGATCGAGGGCATACGACCAGATCAATCCGATCAGAAATGCCACCGCCACACCAATAACCAGGCTTCTGGCCGGAATGTAGGTTTTTATGACCGGCCATAAGCCGGTAATCGTATCACGGACTTTCCCGATCATCCTTTGATGCCTTTCATGTTCAGTAGCAACCCAACTGCGCGTGCAACATGATTATTGTACAGGAATTTTAGCCAGCGCAAAAATGCAGGTTCGAGAGCCCTCTACAGGTGTCACGCCGGTTCAACTGTCGTGACGTCCGGTAGTTCTTCCATCCGGTACGAATTCTCGCAAACCGTACACTGTGCGCGGTTCTTATTCATCTCCACCAGCAGACCACCGCAGTTCGGGCATGGCTGCGGGAGTGGTCGTTTCCAACTGGTGAAATCACATTCTGGATAGCGAGAGCAGCCATAAAATATCCGCCCCTTTTTGCTGCGGCGCACGATGATCTCGCCCCCATGCACTTTGCCACATACCGGGCACGCGATTCCCGTTCGTTCCAGCCAGGGTTCGGTATACCGGCACTCTGGGTAATTCGAGCAGCCGATGAACTTTCCAAAGCGCCCATAGCGGATGACCAGTGGATGACCGGATTCTGGACAGTCGCGTCCCACCAGTTCTTCCTGCCTCACCTGCGGCATCTGTTCGCGGGCGATTTCCATCCGCTGCTCAAATGGACTGTAAAACTCCTGCAACATAGGTCGCCATTCCAGTTCGCCTTCCGCAATGCTGTCCAGTTCATCCTCCATACGGGCGGTGAATTGGTAATCCAGCACATCGGGGAAGAACTCCACCAGCAGATCATTGACGATTTTGCCGGTTTCCGTTGGGATCAGGCGTTTATCTTGTTTCTCGATGTACTCCCGATCCTGTATCGTGGCAACTGTTGGCGCATACGTGCTGGGGCGGCCAATGCCGTACTCTTCCAGCGTTCGCACCAGACTGGCCTCAGTATAGCGCGGCGGTGGTTGGGTGAAATGTTGTTCCGGTAGCAAACGGATAAGGTCCAAAATCTCACCGACAGATAAGTCCGGCAAGATACGGCCTTCATCCTCATCCGGTTGGAGGTCTTCATCGCGGGCATCCTCATACAGCGCCAGAAAGCCCATGAACTGAATGGTGCTGCCGGAAACACGGAAGATATAGGGCATGTCTTGGCTGCTCAGGCCAGCCGCGATGTCGACCCGTAGTGTCTTGTAAATCGCATTCGCCATCTGACTGGCGACAAACCGTTCCCAGATCAACTGATACAGTCGGAACTGATCGCGGGAAAGGGCGTGTTTGATTTCGTCGGGTGTTCGTAGAACACTGGTTGGGCGAATAGCCTCGTGAGCTTCTTGTGCGCCCTTCGTTTTGGTTTGATACTGCGGTGGCTGGTGTGGGTGGAACTTCGACCCAAAGCGGTTGTGGATGTATTCCCGCGCCTCCGCCTGTGCCTGAGTAGAGACCTGGGTGCTGTCGGTACGCATGTAGGTAATCAACCCAACCGAACCACCTTTACCAACATCTATACCTTCATACAGCTGCTGTGCGACACTCATTGTCCGTCGTGCATTGAACCCCAGACGGCGCGACGCTTCCTGCTGTAAGGTGCTGGTCGTGAATGGGGCAGACGGTCTGCGCTGCCGTGTGCCATGCTTCACGTCCGTGACTGCGAACTGACTTTTCTCCAGAATGTCGAGGTGGGGACGGACATCTCCCTCTTCGCCAAACACCACATCCTCACCATTGATCTTAATCAAGCGGGCCAGGAAGGGTTTGTTGGCATCCGCGCCATTTTTGCTTTCCTTCTGCAATTCCGCGTCGAGCGTCCAGTATTCTGTGGGTACGAACACCTCAATCTCGCGTTCTCGGTCAACCACCAGCCGCACAGCAATGCTTTGTACCCGTCCGGCGGATAACTGATTCCGCACCTTTTCCCACAGCAGTTCGGTGATGTTATAACCAACCAGCCGGTCAAGAATTCGCCGTGCTTGTTGGGCATTCACCAGGTTCATATCCAAATCGCGTGGGTGTGCGAAAGCCTCATGAATCGCTGGTTTAGTGATTTCGTGGAACACGACTCGCTGTACGGGCTTGTGTTCCAAATCCGTCGCCGCGATTAAATGCCACGCGATGGCTTCGCCTTCACGATCCGGGTCAGTTGCCAGATAAATATCTGTGGCATGGTCTACTGCCGACTTAAGCTCGCTGACCGTATCCCGCTTATCATTCGGAACGCGATACTTTGGCTCGAAGTCATTTTTCACATCTACCGATAGTTGTGTAACCAGCAGGTCACGGACATGCCCTTTGGATGCTTTCACCGTGTAGCCACTGCCTAGAAAGTTGCCGACGCTGCGGGCTTTGGCAGGTGACTCGACAATCACCAGCTTGCCGATTTTGCCACCCGTCTTTTTCTTCGGGGTGGTTTTGGCACTAACCTTCTTTCGTGTTGTGGCTTTTGCTTTGCTTTTTGTCCGCTTGATGGGTGCTGTGCGTTCCGGTTTTGGCAGCCCTTCATGAGCTTGCGTTGCCCCCATCCGAAATAATGTTGTTCCACAAACCGGGCATGTCCCCCGTGTGCCCGGTGTCCCATTTTGGGTGTAAACGGCCTCTGGATTTCCCATCTGCCGCTTGGTCTTGCACTTCACACAATATGCTTCAATCGCTTCACTCATCCCTGATCCTTAATTCCATTCCGTTACAGTTTCTATGATGTTGTTGCTTCACTTATCTACAAATACTTGTAGTTCTTGGTCGTAAGCAGGTGATTGACCACTTCTTTCACATCCTGCGCTCGATCTTTATGGCAGATCAACAGCGCATCCGGTGTTTCAATCACGATAATATCTTCTACGCCAATTGTCACTGTTAGTTTGTCACTGTACACCAGTGTGTTCTTTGTGTCCAGAATAACCTGATCCGGTTGGCGTCCTTTAAAGGCATTGCCGAACTTATCCAATTTAAGCACTTCGTACAATGATGCCCAACTTCCCACATCATTCCATCCGATGTCAATCGGGATGACGACCATGTTTTCCGCCGCTTCCATAACCGCATAATCCAGTGAAATCTTTTTCACTTTTCCCCATATATCATCCAGGTGTGCCTCAAACTGTGGTGTGTCGACGGCAGTCGCCAGTTCCATAAATTGGCCGTACATTTCTGGTTGTTGTCGCTTGAATTCATCCAGTGCTTGCGCTGCTTTCCAGATAAACATTCCAGAATTCCAACTATATTCGCCGGATGCAAGAAATGCAGTAGCAGTTACAGCATTCGGTTTTTCAGTAAACCCTTTCGATTCGTAACAGGTGAACCCGTTCAGTTCCAGTAACTCATCTCCCTGCCGGATGTAACCGAATCCGGTAGCGGGGTAGGAGGGCGAAATTCCTAACGTTGCAATATATCCCTTCTGTGCTACTTCATAAGCGGCTCCCAGCACATCACGGAACACATCTGTCCGGGTAATGTGATGGTCGGCGGTCAAAATAGCGATGACTGCCTCCGGGTCGCGCTTGTGAATGACGGTGATGCCGAATGCCGCCGCTGGACCGCTGTCCAGCCCATAGGGTTCCACAATGAAATTTTCTGGCGGGATTTCGGGTGCATGGTCCCGCAGGATATTCACATACTTTCGCCCGGTCACAACATAAATACGATCTGGCGTAAATAGGGGCGCAAGCCGGATAACGCTGGTTTTGAACATGGAGGTATCTTCAACCAGTGGTAACAGTTGTTTGGGCATATCTTGGCGGCTCATCGGCCACAAGCGAGTGCCACCGCCACCGGCCATAATCATTGCGTAATAGTGCTCCACGAGTTTCCCTCTACGAAAATAGATTAATTCGGTTGTACCAAGCAATATTGCATGTGACCAACGGTTCGCGCAAGTCCCTTCAATTCGAGAATGGTCAATGTGCTGCTGATAATTGCGACAGGTAGGCCGCATAACAATACGAGATCATCAATATGCACTGGGTCTGCCCCCAGATGTTCCAGCAGTTCCGCTTCGACCTTATTGGCCGGGGCAATTCGCTCTGTGGCGGCTTTTGTCTCGACTACCGTACGGACGATTTTCAACTCGTCGAGGATGTCGTCAACCGACATCACAAGTTTTGCCCCATCCTGGATGAGTCGGTTTGTCCCGGTGCTCATGGGGTTGAAGATGTTTCCTGGCAGGGCGAAAACCTCTCGTCCCTGGTCGGCTGCCATGGAGGCAGTAATCATCGCGCCGCTCTTCTCCGGCGCTTCTACCACCAACACGCCAAGCGATAATCCACTAATGACGCGGTTGCGTCTCGGAAAATTACGGCCTTCCGGGTGCATTCCAATAGGGAACTCGCTAACCAATGCGCCGCATTCCATAATCTGCTGCGCTAGTTTACGCTGGTCGTTGGGGTAAATCACATCTACGCCACACCCCAATACCGCAATCGTTCGTCCATTTCCATCCAACGCCCCCTTGTGGGCAGCAGTGTCAACCCCGTGTGCGAGGCCGCTTATGACCGTAATGCCCTGGGCGGCCAACTGCTTCGACAGTTGGTAAGCTGCGTCTCGTCCGTATGGACTGGCTCGTCGCGTTCCGACAATAGCCAGCGCGTTTTCATCCTCGGCTGCCAGTGTTCCCCGAAGATATAAAATTGTGGGCGCATCTGGCAGTTTTTTGAGGGAAGTGGGGTAATCGTCATCCGCTAGCGTAATGAGTCGTGCGCCCACCCGTTCAATTTTCGCCAGTTCCGCTTCCAGATCAATCTGTTTGCGGATATGGAGTAGGTTGGTGGTGGGCTGTTTCTCTAATCCTGCTTGCAGCAGTTGCCGCTCACTGGCTGTCCAGGCGTTCTCAAGTGCGCCAAATCGGGTAAGCAGATGCGCCAGCCGTTTGGGACCAATTTCCGGTACTAAACTGAAGCCGAGCCAGTACTTGGGATCGCGCACCATGCCTCAATGGATTATTGCTAGTCAAACCCTGCTTAAATCAGCATAACAAGCGATTGTTTGCATTGTCAAGCGGGGGTTTAGTCTCAACAGTGGTCAACTGTCACGAATTGGGGAGCAAACCTTCAGGCAGACGCACGACGACCATGCCCGCGTCGATGTCTATTTCGAGGATAACTTCCTCAGTATCGGGGATTAATACCTCGCCGTAGTCGGCGCTGTCTACCACATACACATCATTCGCGCCGGTTTCGATGATGTCAACGATTTCCCCCAACAGATGCCCGTCTTCTGTCTGAACCTTCAGGCCAATGAATTGGTACAGGTATAATTCGCCTTCTTCCAGGGGGATTGCATCTTCCATCGAGACCATAACGAACAGTTCGCGGAATTTATCGGCCTCGTCTCGGCTTTCAACGCCTTTCAGCTTGATGAGCGCGTACCCCTGATGCATTCGTACACTTTGCAGGCCGTATTCAACCACATCCTCGGAATCGGGCGAATTCTGCTAGATAGAGCGTTTTTTTGTCGGATAGTCGTTCGGGATATGCCGTGAGGACGCGCATCCGCATCTCTCCAGCGACACCGTGTGGGCGCAGGATTTCACCGAGCAAAAGGTAGGAAGGTGCGTCGGTATCGGACGGGTTAGGCGTTGTGGACATCCTAGAGGATTTTTAATATCACTCGTTTTGATTTGTGATTTTCAGCCACCCGCAGCAGCGAACGCATCGCATTCGCCACATGACCACCTTTGCCAATCACCCGCCCCGTGTCCTCTTGCGCCACATGGAGTTCCAGCACGATGGTCGAGCCGGTAGTACGCCGATTCACTTTTACCTGAGTGGGATCATCCACCAGACTTTTTGCAATATATTCGATCAGTTCTTCCATAAAAACAACCCTTTTGTTTTTGTGATGGGGAATACAGTTTGAGTATGCCATATTCCCCATAAATTTCGACTATGCTTCTGTTTCTTCTCCAGCATCATCTTCAGCCGGGGTTTCCGCTTCAGGTTTGGCCTCGACTTCTGCTTCAACTTCCGACACGGCATCTGCTACGGCGACATCATCCTCAACTTCGGCCATAGTTGCTGCCTCGGCTGCTTTCTGCTTGGATTCGCCAGTGCCAGGGGCGGGATAGCTGGTTTTCGGGCTGATGGGTGTGGCGGCGGCCTTCGCTGCCAGAGCTTCTTCCACCAATGCCTCGATGGTTTCACCCTTCCGCAGGCGCTCGAAACGGTCCATTGTTCCCGTGCGCTTGAGGATATACACCACTGCCGCACTCGGCTGCGCGCCGACACTCATCCAGTACAGGGCGCGCGCTTCATCCACAACGTCCGTTGCGGGTTGGGTGCGTGGATTATGATTGCCGATGATTTCAATGAAACCGCCGTTACGCGCGGTGCGCTGGTCAACGACGACGATACGGTAGCTGGGCTGCTTTTTCAATCCAACCCGGCGAAGACGAATACGAACCATGTTATTCTCCTAATATTGCGCTCCCATGCATCATCATATGTGACGGAGAGCCACTGGCTAATTGCTCGAACTTCTGCCAGTTACGGTAGGACGGGATTGCCCTAGCGCATTCTGGGGAGACCGGGGATATTGGGCATACGCCCGTTCCGCAGTTGCCCCATCAAGGTTTGCATGTCACGAAATTGCTTCAGAACTTCATTCACATCTCGGACTTCAACACCGCTTCCGGTTGCGATCCGGCGGCGGCGGCTGGCATTCAAAATTTTGGGATTATTGCGTTCCTTTGCGGTCATCGAATTGATGATCGCCTCGACTCGCTTCATCCGTTTTTCGGCATCTTCCTCGTTGATCTGACCTTTCATCCGATCCATACCCGGAATCATGCCCATAAGCTGGCTGATCGGCCCCATCTTGCGGATTTTTTGAAGCTGTTCCAGGAAGTCTTGCAATGTGAACTGATTTTCCATCAGTTTCTTTTGCAGCTTCATGGCTTCGGCTTCATCGAAGGCTTCTTCAGCCTTTTCGATCAGGCTGAGGACATCACCCATGCCCAGGATGCGGGAGGCTAGGCGATCTGGGTGAAAGACCTCGAATCCGTCGATCTTTTCGCCTGTACCCAGGAATTTGATCGGTACATGCGTGACTTCGCGCATCGAGATGGCCGCGCCGCCGCGTGCATCGCCGTCCACTTTTGTCAGAATCAGGCCGGTGATTCCAACACGATCATTAAATCCTTTGGCGATGTTGACCGCTTCCTGGCCGGTCATCGAGTCCGCTACCAGCAAAATTTCCGCTGGATTGGTGCGCTTCTTGATCTCTTCCAGTTCGGTCATCAGCGTGTCGTCAATCTGCAAACGACCTGCCGTATCCAGGATGGCAACTGCTGCCCCGGCGTCTTTCGCCGCTTTCAATCCGTGAACACAGATGTCCGCCGGACGTGAGCCTGTGCCTTCTTCGTAATACGGCACGTTGACCTGTTTGGCGAGTGTGACTAACTGGTCGACGGCAGCTGGTCGATAGGTATCCGCAGCGATCATAAATGGATCGCGGCCATCTTTTCGCAGGTACACCGCCAGTTTCGCCGCAGTGGTTGTTTTACCCGAACCCTGCAAACCCACCAGCATAATCACATGCGGTTTTGTACTGCCAGAGAAGTTCAATCGTCCCGGTTCGCCCAGCGTTTCGATCAGTTCTTCGTGGACGATCTTGACGACCATCTGGCCGGGTTTCAGGCTTTTGGCAACTTCTGCGCCCAGCGCCCGTTCTTTCACCCGTTTGATGAAATCCTTGACGACAGGCAGCGCCACGTCCGCTTCCAGCAGGGCAAGCCGAACCTCGCGCATGGCCGCGTCAACGTCTTTTTCCGTTAACTTGCCAACGCGCCCAAGATTATCAAAAATCCCTTGAAGGCGCTCGCTCAGGTTTTCAAACATAAATGCCCTGCTCCCATCCTACGGCACGAGAAATTGTAGATGACTGTCTCGCCACAGTCAAGGTAAGAAACCACTTGACAAAATAGAACATTTATTCTAAAATGATGCTGGTAAATAGTGGTATGAGTACGTTTGAACCAATAATGTCTGTACTCTATCGGTGAAATGATAAATTCGGGAAAATTTCCTCGATTCTCTTTCTTGTTTTTCTCTCTTTTTCGGTCATTTCGGCGGCAGCAGGCGGTTTGCCGCCGGACTATTTGGGCTGAAGTGTGATGTCGTAATAGCCTCGATTGTGATACACCAGGGGATCACCGTCCGGGCTTTGGCCTGTGGCGACCACTTCGCCAACGATAATTCCCGTAGTGCCCACAGGATAAATGGCGTTCAGGCGGCATTCCATCCATGCCAATGAGTCCTTTAGGATCGGTGCGCCTGTCACCTCCGTCATGATTTCCACGCCGTAGAATCGGTCTTCGCCTTCCGGCAAGGGAACAAATCCCGCGAATTGTGCCGACAGATGTGCTTGATAGGACTTTAAAATCGACACCGCAAAAACACCCGATTCCTGAATCAGATGATAGGTCTTGATGTAATCTTGCAGGCATATCAGTACCGTCGGTGGTTCAAGCGCCACCGATGTAAATGAACTGGCAGTAACCCCGGCACGTTGGTCGCCGGAAATGCTGGTCACAACCGTAATCGCGCTGGCCCATTTACGCATCGTATTACGGAGTGCATTTGTATCAACCGTCATCCAATCTCTCAATCGCTTCAATAGCCATGAAATAGGGAATAAGTATACGGTTTAGGGGACGCACATGCCATTGTCCAATCGGACAGAACCACTATTATGACCGGAACAGAAGATTTGCCATTCGGGGTACAAAATCCGTGAGATCGTTTAACCCTTCGGCAAAGGCTGTTTTTTCCTTGCCGATGATGAGCGTTGGCACGTCATTCTCAGTATGGTTTCGGATGCTGATATTTTCCAGATTGCCGTGATCGCTGGTGACGATCATCAAACCTTCGCTGTCGTCCCAGGCTTCCAATGCGCCCGCCATCACGCTGTCAAACAATTCCAGCACCTTTACACCTTCTTCGACTGGCCCTCGGTGGCCGATTAAGTCTGTTAACCAGTGAGAGAAAAAGGCGAAGTCATACTGCCGTGAGATTTCCACCATACGAATCCCGGCTTCACGGGGGGTATAAATTGGGGTATCCGTATAGCCGAGTTCGCTGCGCCAACCTTCGCCAATCCAGTCAACCGCCAATGCGTCGCCGCTGTAAATCTCCTTTTCGGTGAACAGCGGTAATCCAGCTTCATGAACTGCCTGTTGGTAGCTGGAACGCAGGATTTTTCCCCGGTTCACGGCCTGATGAAAACGTGGCGGATAGGCTTCGATCAGCGCCCCCGTTAAGCCATGCGCCACCACCTGTTTGAAGAAATTATCCTCTGCCAGGATTTCGCGCACAGGCGGATTGGGTTTCGGGCCATAATGCTCCCCGATCAGTTGCGGAATGTTACGCCCCGTCAGGATAGCAGCTTGTCCGGTGGCGCTCTGTGGCCTGCCGGGGACGCCCAATCGTGGGTCGGTTGGGATGAAAATCGCTCGTTCGCTTTCCTGTCGGCCAGTTTCCTTCAGCCAGCGATGTCCATTGGTCAGGGCGGTCAGCGTCGGCATCTTGGCACTGGCAAATGGATTAACATTGGGATCGTCCTCTCCCAGACCAATCCCATCCAGAAAAATCATCAGAATGTGCATTTAAAGGGTGATGCCTTTGTGTTCTGCGTATTCAAGTAAGAAGGGGTTAGTTACCCGCTCCTTACCAATCGTCGTCAGCTCCATGTGTCCCGCCAGTACCCGCGTTTCATCGCCCAGAGGCAGCAGTTTATCAAAAATAGACTGCATCAACACATCATAATCGCCACCCGGCAAATCCGTTCGCCCGATGCTCCCGGAGAACAGGCAGTCGCCGCTGAACACAATGCCGCCGTCCGGCATATAAAAGCTGATGTGCCCCGGTGCATGTCCCGGCGTAAACAGGGTTTCTAATCGAATTGCGCCGAGTTCAAGTGTTTCAGGCTCGGTGGTGAGTAATCGGTCTGGAGTAGCGGCCTCCGGGAACGGCTTCCCGGTGAACATCACACCCTGTTGGGCTAGTGTGTTCAGTAAGGGAACGGATTCCTCGTGGATGTAAAATGGCGCGCCGCTAATTTCCTTCAGTTCCTTGCTGGCGAGGATATGGTCAAAGTGGGCATGAGTTGCCAGGATGAGTTTGATTGTCCATCCAGCATCTTCGGCTGTCTGGGCGATCAATCGGGCTTCATCCACCGGGTCAATAACCAGCGCCTCGTTGGTTTCTGTGTCCGCCACGATATAACAGTGTGTCACAGCCATGCCAAGAGTCAGGATACGGATGTCAATGCTCATATCGGTAATTCCACCAGTGATGCTCGGCGCAGGAATAGTCGAATTAAACTTTGCAACTCACTCATTTTCAGCAGGGTCGCGGTTCCCAGGAACAGGATTAACCCAACGCCGCCTTCCAGGGCAAGCTGAATAATCGTGAACACAATCCCGCGATCTGCCAGTCCTGTGCCCGCCCACACGACATCAATTACAACCATGCCCGCAGCCATCACCAGACTGGCTGCCAGCGTTTTCAGAATAGTGCGGCCAAGCGCGCTCTCATTCGCCCCATGCCATCGTCGGCGTAGCAGCCATAGGAGACTGAGAACTTCAAAGGCTGTGCCCAGGGAATTCGCCAGCGCCAATCCACCGACATTGCCTGTTGCTGAATGTAGCCCTAACTGGGGGAACTGTCCGGCCAGGAGATTGTAGTATGGTCGGCTTTCCACCAGCACGACGCCGCTCAAACTGTACGACAGGACTAGATTAATGGTTGCGCCACCCAATGCTGCCCACAAGGGTGTCAGTGTATTTTTGTCTGCGTAAAAGCTGCGAGCGACAATCTCCAGGGACGAATGAACAACCAATCCCAGCGCGAAAAACCGCAGCGTACTGTACACCAACGCCGACGCTGATGCGTCGAATGCCCCTCGTTCCAACAGACTGATGAGCGGCCTTCCTAGTACGATAAGGCCGACAGCCGAGGGGATAGTAGCGATTAAGATGAACCGCAGCGCGCCGGACATTGCCTCGCGTTTTCCACTTTCATCGCCCAATTCGCTCAGAGCCGCCAGCGTCGGGAAAATGACCGTTCCCATTGCCGTACCGATGAGTGTTTCGGGGATTTGCATCAGCCGCCAGCCCCAATTCAATGCGCTCACCGAACCTGTGCCCAACCGCGAAGCGATGTTGTTCATGACCAAAAAGTTCAGGCTGAATACGCCCAGTCCGGCTACTCGCGGCAGCATCAATCGGATAACCTGCCACAGAACCGGGTCATTGAACCCAAACCCTGCTTGCCAGCGTGCTCGAAATCGAATCAAACCCGGAACTTGAATCCCGAAGTGCATGGCCGCTCCCAGGACTGCGCCATAGGCGATGCCATGTACACCGAATGGTTTTATCAAGAACCCCGCGCCGAACAGGATACCCAGGTCAAACATGATGGGTGCGAGAGCCGGGAGCAAAAAGTGATTGAAACTTTGCAGGATACCCATACTGATGCCGCTCACCGAAAAGATGAGCGTGCTGACGAGCAAAATCCGCATCAGTTCAACCGTCTGCTGCTGACCGACCTCATCAAACCCCGGAGCAACCACGTTTGCAACCAGCCAGGGAGCGAACACAAATACCAGGATACTCAGCACCAGTGTCACGCTGAAAATGGTATTGATGACATGGCTGGTCGTGCGCCACGCACCACTTAGGTCATCACGCGCCAGAAAACTGGTGAAAATAGGGATGAAGGCATGAGCCAGCGCGCCGCCTGCGATCAGCGTAAAAATGAGGTCGGGGATGCTGTTGGCTGTAACGAACGAGTCCCATTCCTGCCCAACACCGAACACATTGGCGATGATGACCGTCTGAACCAGACTGATTGCTTTTGCTACCGCGAAAGCCACCATGACCGTCAGGGTTGACCGGGCGATTTGGCGGTTGCGGGTTTCAGTAGATGACGTTGACATAAATGAGGGGCGCTTTACGCGGGCAGGGCGTTCAGCGCATCTTGTGCCGCCACGAAGCGGGGGTTGTGTTGTAATGCCCGCCGGAAGGACTCGGCTGCCTGCGCCTGGTTGCCTTGTGCCTCTAACACACGACCCTGCCAATAATAGGTTTCTTCGATATAGCTCCCACCGTTGTTCAGGTTAGAGTTGACCAGCGCCATCACATCATCGTATCGCCCGATATTATAATAGGCTTCAAATGGGCCGAACTGGTACAGGGTAATGCGCCAGGGCAGCGTGCCAATCCGCCGTGCCTGATCGAAGGCCGAAGCCGCTTCTTCATAACGTCCCAACCGTGTCAGCGATGATCCCAGGTTGTACCAGGCGAAACTGTTCTGGGGATTGTTACGCGCCTCTGTTTGGGCGACTTCGGCGGCATGGTCTTCTGTCCACTTCACATCACCCCAATCACCGAGCAGGTTGCGGACAGTATCCTCATCTTCCTGTTTATAGACCACGATGAAGGTTCGGTTAAAGTTTTCCCAATCTTTGTCGAATTCGCTGTACGTTTTGGGCAATCCCGCGCCCCCGTCACCAGCGCCCAGATAGCTGTCGTAGATGTAAAATTGCCCCTGCGAATCATCATAGCCGACCACCGTTTGATAGTGACCCAGCCAGCTTGAACCCTCGTACATATACCCTGTCTCAATCAGAACCGGGAAATTGTTCGCCAGGAAGTCCCTTGAGCAGGTCCATAGTCCCGCCAATACGTGTGAGTGCCCGGACGCCGGTTTCTTCATTGACGAAGGACACAATTTCGTTGGGGCTGACATTTTTGTCTTCTTTGTCCGGGCGTAGGTATGCCTGAGCCACTTCCTGCCCTTGTGTCCAACCGTAATAGCTGAGTGCCATAGTGATATTTGCCGGACCACAGTTGTTCCATGTCTGTTTCACAACTGTAAATCCGTATAACCGCGCCGCACCCGGCAGCGCCGATTGGGGATTTGCAGACACACTTTGACTCTGACTGCTTGCATCCGCAAATTCGGGTGCTTCTGTGGATTCAGACGGTGTGTTTGTAGGCGTCAGGGTTGCTTGTGGCGTGGGCGAGGGGGTTGCACTCGCCTCGACTTGAATGGCTGCTGGGAGGACAGTAGTCGGGACAGGTGTCTCGATGCCGAGCGGCGCATTCAGCAAATCCATCGGTGATATGCCACCCTCGGCATCTGGATTTGGCGTTGGTAAGGAAGTATCTGGCGGTGGTAGGGGCGGGTCGAATAGCTTCATAAACGGCAGAATCACTTTGGTCGCTTCTCGCTGCCCAGGTGCGAGGGTATTTCTATACACCACAATAAAGGCTGTACCACCCACTAACCATGCGGCCAGCAATACAATTATAGCCGCTAGAAAAACACGTCGAGGAAGTCGTGTCCGCAGTACAACTAATCCGATTACAATAGCGATGGTTACAACGACAACCAGCTTAACCCCAAGATCGAATAGCGTGACAAGTGCTGGTCGATTGTTCATAAACAGCACCACGCCGATACCGCCGACCACAATCAGCAGGAAGAGTCCAACAACCAGCCACAACAAAAAACGGGGTGGTGGAACAACACCTTCTGGTTCTCGTACATAATTTGCGTGTTCTTGATTAGCCATACCACTAACTCCATCACCCATAAACCGAGTAAATCTTTATCACTTACAATGAACCCCAGTAGCCTATCTTGTTATCTGAAAAACGGAGCGTATACTACAGAATCTGTCCTATTGTCGTCAAGTTTGACATAAATGCGCGGGCATAAGCATACGGTTTCACGACGATTGCCCAACGCGCCAGCATTATAGCATACCCTGGACACCCATAAACACAGCCGCTCGATAGAAGTCGCGCCCAGATTATGGTAGTTCGGTATAGAAAGAATCCACACATGAACCAACTATGGCATGTCGATTTACACAGTCACACCCTTTGGTCAAAGGACTGCCTGATGCCCTTTGAGTCTATCGCCCGGTTATGCCAGAAGCGTGGCGTTGATCGAATTGCCATTACCGATCACAACACTGCCGACGGTGCGCTGGCAATGCAGCAAATTGCCCCCGACTTGGTGATCGTTGGCGAGGAAATCATGACAACAAAGGGCGAAATCCTGGCCTATTTTGTGAAGGAATCCATCCCGGCAGGTTTGTCTCCGGTTGAAACCATCGAGAGGCTGCGCGATCAAGGCGCAGTCATCAGTATTTCACATCCATTTGACCGTTTGCGTAAAGGCGCATGGCAGGAAGCCGATCTCTTAACCATCGTTGACCAGATTGACGCTGTTGAGATATTTAACGCCCGTTGCCTGTTTAGCAGTGATAATGATCGTGCCGAAGTTTTTGCCCAGGCACATGGTTTAGCAGGAACCGCCGGGTCGGATGCACACAGTTTTGTAGAATATGGTCGGGCGGTGGTTCGGATGCAGCCCTTTGAAGGGGCAGGCGATTTTCTTGAATCCCTCAAGGGTGCGGGTTACGTAAAACGGCTCAGTCCCTCTTTTGTCCATCTAAATAGTAAAGCGGCCAAGTGGTCAAAGAAACTGGGGCTGCGCTCTCGAATGTGGGAAGGCGGATGAGTTCTTGTTGTGGACGGTGTTTATCAGAATCTTGAGAACGATTGTGTGCTGCTTCCAGGGCTGTGCCGCCAATGTCCGCAGCTAGACCGGGGTCGGCAGTATTTTCCAGGACAACCGCGATAGCAATACCTTGTCTGCTGCTCAGGGTTGTGAACCCGACGAACCATGACAGAGACTCGCTGCCAGAGTAGGCCAGTGCTGCGTGTCCGCCAATGTCGATGTCGGGCCGTCCCGCATTTTGTGCTGCCCCATTTGCCACTGTAAAACGCATCAGGTCTTGTAACTGTCTTGCTGTATTGGCTGTCATCATCGGGATAGTTGAGTGTCGTCCATCAGCTTCCACCCAGGTGTCGCTGTACGGGCGGCGGATATTGAGTAGCGTGTAAGGTTGTGGGGCGTTGCCATCATTCACAATCGCGCCCGCGATGAGCGCCATTTCGAGCGGTGTAACCGTTAAAGAGCCTTGCCCCAGAACATTCTCTAGCCAATTGTCCGTGTTGAGGCTGAAGGTCGGTTGTGTAGTCGAGGGGATTGCGTCCGATTGCAGAACATATCCCGGCAAGGTGGGTTGGTGATTGAGTTGAAAGCTGTTGAATATCGCTTGAATGGTTTCGATGCCCATATCTTCACTCATTTTTTCAAATGGATTTGGGCAGCCAAAAGCATAGGCTTCACGGATAGTCAGCGCTTGGGTTGGTAGAATGACCGTACACTGCAAGGTCGTATTCGCGATTTCCACCGGGCGCGTTGCGTCTTGGATGGGCATATCAAGCGGTTGTTCGCCCAAAATACCGGCGGCCATGAGAGCCGTTTGTAACACGCCGCCGGGTTGGTATTGACCCTGTAACACCCGGTTGAAGAAGGGCTGCCCTGGCGCTGCGATCAGTGATTCCCAGTCTTCGTCCAGCGTGTTCGGATCGTAGTCCGGCAGGCTCACCATCGCCAGCACTTGGCCGCTTGGAACGGCCAGTACGATAGCCGCTCCGCTTTGGCCCGCCATCGCATTTGCTAATGCTTGCTGAACTTCAAGGTCGAAGGTCAGGCGAATGTCTGATCCCACTTGGGGACGATGCAGCAGGTCGGCTGAAAGGTATGAATTCCAATCGTGAACAAGATCGTCGCCTCGCAGAATGGCATCATAACCAGCTTCCATCCCACCTACACCATACCGTTCACTGAAGTAGCCAAGTGCGCCGTAAGTTTCTGGATGGAGATAGTGGCGGCTTACAGCCGAGTTCTCCCCCGCTGTGGATTCAACCAGCACCTCTCCATTGCGGTCAAAGATGCTGCCGCGCCGAATCCTGAACTCCGATTCGACCAGTCGCGGATTATCCTGCCGTTGTAGGATGGTGTCCGCCCCGTTGATAGCCCAATAGGCGGCAGATAGCCCCACAATCATGAACGCCACCAGTGCGACATTCAATAAGCGGTTAATTTCGCGGGAAAATTGCATCGTCAGTGTCGAGGCTGGATAGACGGATGAGCAGGCCAACTATGATAAAACTGGCGAGTAACGAACTTCCTCCATAACTCAGAAACGGCAGCGTTATTCCGGTCAAGGGCAGCAGTTTCAGTACCCCGGCCATGATAAGCAGACTTTGTATCATGATAAGTGTGCTTAATCCAACACACAATAATGCCTGGAAGGGACGTCTTCCCTGGCGCATAGCGCACCGTAGCCCTCGTGTGACCAGTATAGCGAAACATGCCAGAACGGCCACAACGCCCAGCAGTCCCCATTCCTCCGCCAGCGCGGACAGTACAAAATCCGAATGCACAACTGGAATATAAATGGGCGAACCCTGACCGATACCCTGCCCAAATGTTCCCCCGGCTGCAAATGCCAGCAAGCTTTGGACGATTTGGAAAGCGCGCCCGGTTGCTTCCGGCCAGGGATTTAACCAGATGTCGATTCGTAACTGCACCACGTCAAATAGCCGATAGGCCACCAGTGCAGCTAGTACAATCAGAATTGCCCCACTCAACAAAATCAGATAATAACCACTGGCAACATACAGCAGCACCAGAAATATGACAAAGAACAGGATGGCCGTTCCCAGGTCACGCTGCCATATCAGAATCAATACCGAGATACCCCACATCAATAGAATCGGACCCAAAATGCGTGGGGACAGTGTAATTCGCCCACTTGTCTCCAATCCTTCAGCTCGCATGATCGGGTAAATTTCTGCCAGATAGCTGGCTAAAAAGGCCACCAGGATAATTTTGAGCGCTTCTGAAGGCTGAAAGTAAATGCTGCCAAACCCTAGCCACAACTGTGGCGCGTTGGTCTGTGCGAGCGGGTCGGATGGATTGCGCCCCAGGAAAATCGTGGCAGCCAGCAGCAGTAAACCGGCGGATAAAAACACGTAACGGTAATTTCGCAGCCACCGCAGCGGCCCAGGTAGAATAGCCACCAGCAGCATCGCCGCCAGAGAAACGATGAGCCAGATCGCTTGTCGGTTGGCGAAGTTTGGTGCGAGACGTTGAATGATGAGTAATCCCCAACCAGCTAGAAACATAGTCACAGGGAATACAAGGAAGTCTCGTTCAGGCAGGTATCGGTTTAGGAGCAGGTTGCCGACCCATGCACAGGCAAGCCATACACCCCAATGAATCCAGGTTGTGAGTTGTACCCTCTCCGCCTGCAAATCTAGTGCTAGGAAGTTAGCAAATAGAAAACTTGCTGTAATGCCAAGCAATAGCCGCTCAAGATTTCGGTTTCCAGGTGCGGTTGTAGAATTGTCCAGGGATGCGATGTGGGTTGCCACCATTACGCCTGCAAAACACGGCCAACAATCGGCTTGAGATGTTCAAGAGTTGCCTGTGGAATGGCAGTTGGATCGGTCATAATCGCATTATCCAGCGACGTGTGGCAGGAACATATCGATTCTTCCTCCAGATGCTCGATGGCTGAGGCAATGGCTAGTTGAGCGATTTCCACATTGCGCCGCATGGTCGCAACCACCATTTCTACCGTCACAGGTTCTTCACTGACGTGCCATACATCGTAGTCGGTGACGTGTGCCATTGTGGCATAGGCGATTTCCGCTTCCCGTGCTAGAAAGGCTTCCGGCGCGGTGGTCATGCCGATCAGACTGCATCCCCATTTGCGGAAGACCTGGCTCTCTCCGCGTGTGGCAAAGCGGGGACCTTCTTCGATCAGGAACGTGCCCCCGCGATGCACCGTCCCCCCCACGCGAATGACTGCCTTGTAAAGCTCATCACTTAATTCGTTGCAGAATGGGTCGGCAACCGAAACATGCGCGACCAAACCATCTCCAAAGAAACTGCGCTCCCGACTATTCGTATAGTCAAACAACTGGTCAGGGATCACAATATGCCCTGGAGCATAATCTTCACGTAGAGAGCCACAGGCATTAACCCCAATGATATATTTCACACCAATACTTTTCAGCGCATAAATATTGGCACGATAGGGAACCGATGTGGGGCTATGAATATGTCCCATACCATGCCGGGGAAGGAACGCAACCCGTTTCCCTCTAAGTGTGCCAACAACAATATCCCCGCTTGGGTGTCCAAATGGTGTCGGGATGACATGTGTTTCCTTATCGGTAATTTCTGGCATTTTATACAGACCTGATCCGCCAATAACACCGATATGAACCTGTTCGACCATGTGTTGTCAGTCTCCCAATCTGATTCTGCTAAAAATAAAGTGCCTGCCTACATCGTTGCCTGAATGCTGCCGCCATCCACAGGAAGCGAAATGCCGGTAATAAAACTGGCGGCTGGTGAACATAAAAATACTGCTGCATTGGCAAATTCCCCTGGCTTGCCGATGCGCCGCAGGGGTATCGCCTGTGCAGCCCGATCATATTCCTCTTCAACCGTCAAGCCATTTTTCTTTGATCTGGAATCCATTAGCTCAACAATGCGTTCTGTATCTGTTGTACCCGGCAAAATGCTGTTGACCCGAATGCCTTCCGGCCCAAGTTCCTGTGACAGGGTTTTTGTCAGCCCAATTACTGCCGGACGGATGGAATTTGATAGCGTTAGATTATCGACGGGCTGCTTGGCAGACACCGAAGTTATCGTCAGGATTGCAGCGCGCGAAGATTGACGGAGATGGGGTAGGGCGGCATGAATCAGGTTCACAGCACTCAGGAAATTCAACCGAATGGCACTTTCCCATATGGATAGGTCAAAATCGTCAAACTGTCCTGCGGGCGGCCCTCCGGCATTGGTAACCAGAATGTCCAGCCCGCCCAGGCTCTCCACCGTATTTCGCACCAGCCGTTTGACAGCCTCGTCCTCGGACACGTCAGCAGCATGAGTGAAAACCGAGTTCCCGGTTTCGGAAACGATGTTCGAAGCGGTGTCTTGCAAAGATTGCAGGTTCCGGCTGCTAATGACGACTCTTGCACCTTCGAGACTAAACTGTCGTGCTGTGGCTGCCCCCAATCCTCGACTGGCGCCTGTCACCAGCACCCGTGCGCCTCGGAGTCCCAAATCCATGTCTATTGCTCCAATTCCACCCGAAATTTGATCTGACCAATAGTGATAATGTCGCCAAATGTGATAATAATCGGTTCTGTAACTGGAACGTCATTGAGAAGCGTTCCATTCCGGCTCTTACGGTCTTCCAGCCACCACTGTCCGTTACGCATGGCAATTAAGGCATGTTCACCACTTGCGAAGGTGTCATTGATGAGAACGGTATTTGTCGGTGATCGCCCCAGGCTTGTGAGCGGGAGCAACGGAAATTTCTCGCCAGTTGTCATCAAATGCCCATCAATCTCTTGCAGAACGAGTAAATATCCATAGCTACGCTTTCCAGCTTCAACATCGGAAGCTGCACTGCGAAAGTCACGCCAGATAGCGATAAACAATGCCAGCAATAGCCCAATCAGGAGCAAAGCGGAAATCAGCCGAAGGAACAGCAAGATGACGTCAACAGGCACGTTGATATTTACTCTGCTTGGTCAGGCTCGAATGAATCTTGGTCACCTGTTTGGGTATCACCGATGGCACTGTCTTCCAGATAAACCAGCCGGGTTCGCCCAATACAGATCACATCGCCCGTCTGTAGAATATGTTCCTTCATGTGGACATCATTCACTGTTGTACCGCCATGACTTTGGGTATCAAACATCACATAATGCCCAAACCGCAACCGTAACTGTAAATGATGGCGCGAAACGGATGGATCGTCAATTACGATATGATTGTCCCGGTTACGCCCAATGTTAATCAATTCGAGATTCAGTGGGATAGCGATCTTCCCATGCATGAGTAGTTGTGGATTGAGGGGCGCAGCTTGTGTAACGGGAACATCTACCCGTTGCATCACGGCGGTGGTATTGTGTTTCTTGTGGTGATGATTTGCTTCTACCACCAGCGATCCAACCGCAAGTTGGTTATCACCTTGTATATCGACCACTGGCGTGACTGTCATCCGATAACCCGATTCGGTTGCCAGTTCCAGGAGATGTTCGCTGAGGTGGTAACTCAGGGTCGGATGGTTCTGGACGAGTTGGCTGTATACAGCAGTATTGAGATAAATTGTGTAGTGGTCGGGGGCGGTAGGACGTGGATCGTCAGATTTTCCTTGAATCGCGCCGTCTTCCATTGCACGGGCAAGTTGTACCGCGATATCCTGGGCGCGGATTTTCTTCCCAAATAACTGGTTAAATGTCCCTTCAACCAGATGTTCAAGTCGGGCTTCAAGCCGCGCGATGTGTTGATCGTTCATGCGCGGCATTATAGCTTGCTTACCTGTCAGCGACAATGACGTTTTCAGTACAGTAGGGAAGTCGTTCGACAAGGGGCAGGTATTCACCCGCCCCTGTGGTATTACAGTCGTTTACGGTTAGCTGAATGGTGAGACAGGATCACTGGGGACGTGATCTGCCCAAATCGAGTTCACTTGTGTCACATCTTGTTTCGCGGTTTTCAAGTCGTCCAACCAGGATGAGAATTCACTTTCTTTAGCCTGGTTTAACTGGTCGCTGGTCAATTCCCGCTCTTCGCGCGCCCGTACCTGGATAATGTGGTATCCAAATTCAGACTGCACTGGCCCGATAATCGCGCCGATTTCCGCGTCCTTCACAGCGTCTGCAAAGGGTTTCACATATTGGGCAATTGGCCCCCAATCCAGCTCACCACCCTTTGCTCCCGAACCCGTATCGGTAGAGGCAGTCTTAGCAAGATCGGCGAAGGATTCACCAGCTTCGAGGGCAGCGAGAATATCCTGTGCTTCCTCTTCTGTTGCTACCAGTATATGACGCGCATCGACGAACGTTCCTGTTTCGGTGATGTCTGTTGTTACACTGTCACGCAGCGCTTGTCGCAGCGCCAGTTGTTCAAAATATGCGTCTATTTCGCTGTCACTCATGCCGGTATCGGTACGGAGCTGAGTGTAGAAGTCGGCCTTACTCGTTTGGAATTGATCTGCTTGTTCCGTACTGCTCAGAGTTGGCTGTGGTGGTAAGGTAGCTACGGCTGTAGCGGTTGGCGTCAGCGTGAATTCTGGCGTTGGGGTAATCGTCGATGTTGGCGCTGGCGTTGGTGAGACAAACGGTGTTGGTGTGAGCGTTGGCTCCACCGTAGCCGTTACCTCGGCTGTGGACTCAGCCGCCGCAATCGCAGTCGGATCATATCCGAAAAATTGATTGATCTGATCGTTTATCTCGTCCTGCGTAACAGTAACACCTTTTTCAGCCGCCGCATCTCGGATCAGTTGATCTTCAACCATATCGTTGACAACGGTTAAACCCATCTGGTCTGGGATTTGAAGTTCGTTATACCATGTTTTAAAAGGGTCTTGTTGGGTAAGTTGTTGAGCGATCTGATCGTCCGGGAACCCGAAACTTCGATAGGTGTTAATGAAGTTTGTGAGCCGTTGAATGCGGAGTACGCGCTCTAGCCGTACACGCTTCTGGAATTCAGATACACTGATGTTATGACCCTCTACTGTCGCAACCACTTGATTGGGGATAATAACCTGCTCGTTGATGAGGGCTGCTGCCACGATAACAATTACTGCCACGACGGCGATAATCGTGCCCAGAATCACATACCTTTGAATTTCCGCCTCGCGCTCGGCACGTGAATGGTACTCCTCACGGCGGCTCTGGCGTCTTTTTGGTGCGCCGGGTGGTGTTGTGGCTGGCTTTCGGGACCCTTCTTTTGGAAGCCCTGATGTTTGTTCCCGTTTACTCATAAAAATCTTCGCTCCTCAAACATGAAATAGGGCATGGTATCATGCCCTATGCGTTGCTCTCTGCCGTGAAACAATACAATAACACTTTCATGGCCGGAACAGCGAATTAGTCAGATGAGATGATGAACGGCATCAAAGCGAGGTGACGAGCACGCTTAATCTCCCGCGCAAGTTCACGCTGGCAGCGCGCGCAGTTCCCAGTTTGACGTCGTGGCTTGATTTTGCCGGTTTCGTTGATGTAGCGCTTCAGGGTTTCAAAATCCTTGTAATCGAAGCACTTACCATCTGGGCAGTATTGGGTGTGTCGGCCTCGTCCCATACGCTGCCTCTGGAAGCGTCCCTGGCGCGGCTCGTCTCGATCACCGTCATCTCGTGGACGACTGCGACGCGGCTCGTAGCTGGCACCTACGCTATCACCTTCATCGTTATCAACATCCGCGTCATCCAGGCTGTCATCGTCCACGATGTCGTCCTTAGGACGTTTGCGGAATTTTTCGTTATCGTTTGCCACAGTATTCTCCTGCTTGTTCTAAAATGCGTAATCGCCGTCGTCACCATTGCTGTCGGAAAAATCGACATCAATACTGTGACCGTCCCGGCGGCGGTCTCCCAACAAGATCATTTCGTTGGCGACCAACTCAGTACGAAAGTGTTTCTTGCCGGTTTCATCTTCCCAGCCGCGTGTTTGTAAGCGGCCTTCGATGTATACCTGCTGACTCTTGGTGAGATGTGATTTACAGATTTCGGCTAGATTTCCCCAGGCGACCACGTTAAACCATTCTGTTTCTTCGCGTCGTTCGCCTTCAGCAGAAGTCCAGCTTCGGCTGGTTGCAACGCTGAAGCTCGTGACCGGACGTCCACTGGGCGTATAACGCATCTCCGGGTCTCTACCCACCAGGCCGATAATCATTACTTTATTCAGTCCACGTCCCATCCTGCTCACTCCTAAAAAATATTATTTGTTAGAGCATGTTCGAGACTAATTGCCAGGACGAATCAGGAGGTAACGCAAGACATCGGGCGACAATTTCAGGTTACGTTCCAGTTCCGGCAGATTCTGGGGATCAATCTCGGCATTCATCAGGACATAATAGCCATCACGCTGCTTGTCGATCTCGTAGGCCAGTTTCCGTCGTCCCCACCGATCAATTTTTGTGACCTGACCCAATTCGTCTGCCTCAACCCAAGACTGGACTTGGCCGACGGTATTGTTCATGACCTCTTCATTGGGGTCAACGCGGACAATAAAAGTGAGCTCGTATGTGTGTCTCATAGGGATATTGATTTGCTCCTTTCCCTGGGATTGCTCCATCTCGACACGAGCGCGCCGGATGGGGCGGAAAGCGCCCTGAACGGTGTGTCAGGGCTAAATGCTAGGCAGAATACTACCTGAGTCAATCTGATTTGGCAACGGTGGATTCGAGGGCAATACGAGAAGCCGCCAATGCCAGTGCCACCGTGAGCCAGAAAGTTGTGATCTCCGCGTGGAAATCCAGGCGAAAAAAGTATAAATCTGCTGTGGCGTTGAGTAATGCGGTCAAAAGCGCCGCGTGGTATCCCAGATGTATCGATTCAAGCTCAGGGTCGAGATAGGCAATTTGATGCGCCCGCCAGCCATAGATGAACACGCCACCGATCACCAGCGCGAAAATTCCTACACCGACCAGTCCGATTTGGTTCGCCATAATGAGATACATACTGGCGACATCCGTATATAAGCTGATTTCAGGTGTGCCAGTAAATCCGACACCGAAAATCGGATATTGGCGTATCAGCGAGAAAGAATCGCTGTATTCACCCAGGCGCATCTGTGTTGCCAGGTCAGATGCGGTAAAGGCTTCCACGAAACGTTGAATATATTCCTGCGTTTGGGGCAGCAGCAGTAGCGCACATGCACCCAGGATTATCATCGGAAGAAATCGTCGGTAGCCTTTGAATAGGGCGATAAATCCCACACCGATGGCGAATGCCAGCATCGAAGCGCGCGAAAATGTCAGGATAAGCGCGATCACAATCACGCCCAGGATAGCCAGTGTCAACCAACGAAATCGTACAATTGGCCTTCGCGCGAAAAGTTGTGGGGCAATTAAAGCAGCAGAAACCGCCAGGATGCCACCCAGCGCGTTCGGGTCAACCCATGTGCCAATGGCACGTTCGGCTAGGTCGGGATTGTCCTCAACGTAACGAATAACCCCGCCATTCGGATAACCAATCCGCGCCAATCGGACGAGCGTTCGCTCGGCCACATCGTCAGGCATGATATATAGAATAAGGGCCATCACAGCCTGAATACCAACAACCACCATGACCACCAATACCAGCCGTCGGAGGGTTTGGGTATCGCGCACGAGGTCAACGAGAATGAACACCAGGCTGATACTGAGCAGGGTTTCGGCGAACTGACGCAGATTGGTTGATGTTGGCATGGCATAGCGCATTCCCAGTACGAATGCCAGAATCAGCCAAACCATGTAGATCACGACCAGTGCATGCACCGGGGTAAATTGTAATCCCTGTCGCCGCCCGGTCATCCACTGGAACAGGTACACCATAATAAATGCGCCCAGAGCCAAATCCAGAAACGTAGGTGTCAGCCCGATCTTAAATGGCAGTGTGCCGAAAGGCAGCAGCATCGTGATAAATATGACGCCATAAAGCGCTGCCGAGACATTTGATAGGATATAAAGTCCCGCCAGTAGGCCGAACACCAGCTCCAAATGTGATAATCGGGCCAGCAGCGGCCATCAATAAGCCGATGCCGCCTCCAATCAGGCCAATGAGAACCCCAATCAATACGCCATAAGCGCGTCGATCAAGACCGCTTACCCAGTTCTGTAGCGCGTTAGTCTCTTGCATGTCGTAACCTGCGAGTCAGCAAAACGGCACTCAGTATACCCAAAGCTCCCCAGGTGAACAGGCTGATGATGGCTCCGGCGCGATAGCTGATGGGGTCGAACGTGAACGCGATAGTGTGTTTACCTGGGGGTACGATACCGCCTGTAGTGCTCCATACGCCCGCAAAATATCGGCGGATTGTCCATCAATGGTTGCCAGCCAGCCAGGATAATCCGGGTTGGCGACGGATAGCACACCTTGTTGAGAAGTGTCAACTTCAATCGTAAATTGCTCAGGCGCAAAATGCATCACTTTGGCCGTTGACACCGATGTATCGCCATCGGTGATTTCTACGTCACGGTTTAGGATTATTGTCCGGCGTGGGTTAAAAGCAATGTCGGCCATCATCGCCCTGGCAGATTCGTCACTGTCCGCAGTGACCGTATCATAAATCATCATAGCGAACGGACGTGGATCACGGAGCCGGTGCAGATTGACCGCGCCGTAACGGTCTTGACCGTTTCCGATGATTTCACTGGGCACAGGTAACGAGTCCCAATCGGTAAATACATATTTCACCGCGAACAGTTCCCATGCAAGTGGATTTATCAGATCGCTCTGGATAATCGCATGAGTGCTGTCCAGAAATAGGGGACTGATGCCGCGAATGTCCATGACATCATACAGACTGCCATAGTTGTCATATAGTCCCCGATAGCCATCCACTCGGTAGGGCATATCAGTGTCAACCTTTACCTCAGCGACCAATGGCTGGAGGAGTCATCGAAAGTTGCTGCTCTGGGGGTATGTGATCGTAGTTACTGTCAGTATCCATGTTCACGGTGAACAATTCAAACACCAGCAGTCCCGCCAACAGCAAAGCATATAATCGCGTCCCGGAATGACGAGAGATGAGCAGGACGATTGCTACCGTCATAATCGCCATTACGGTACTGAAGACGACAGTGCTCATCGTGCCATTCAATAAATCGCGGTTGTTCAGCCATTGTGTGAATACCAGCAGGCACACCACTGCACACAGGGCGAACAGGCCGATTAACGCACGCCGAAGGTTGTGGGTTGCTGTCGGCCATAGATCGGCTTTCCACGTTCTCAGATGGATAATCCCCATCCCCGCCAGAATCGCTAAACTGTTGGCAACCAGAAACGCCGCCCGCTCCTGTCCCCGGAAATATCGCATCCCCGGCAGTGTGTTATACAACAGGGCGAAAATGGGGCTGTTTGCGCCAAAACTAA
The DNA here is from genome assembly GCA_963752305.1 of uncultured Chloroflexia bacterium. Classification (GTDB taxonomy): domain Bacteria; phylum Chloroflexota; class Anaerolineae; order Aggregatilineales; family Phototrophicaceae; genus CFX2. Next base: position 1,564,919 of record CAVVXQ010000009.1, on the reverse strand, counting down.
GCAGTAAACCCGCCAACCGCCACCACACCCCAGAACAGTGCATCGGGAACACGCCAGAACACTGCGATACCCGCCAGCACCAGTCCTGCGATCCCGACATATAGCGGCGACCATAGGCTGACAATGCCGGGGAACAGGAATTGAATCACATCCCGGAACGGAAACCCATTTCCCTTTTCATCGAATCCGAACCCTGTCCGGCTCGTGCGTGCTAGGTATTCCAAACCGGGCAACAGTTGTACCGCCGCCATCCCCCCCGCAATTGCTCCAAACAAAAGGGTTCCGCCGAGGAATCCTCGCCATGAATAACGTCTCTGATAGGCGCGATAAGCGAAATAGGCAATCAGCAAATAGGTTAGGAACCAGCTTGTTTGTGGATGCCCCGCCATCCACGATAAACCGAGCGCGAAGCCCGCCAGAACCAGCCATGCCCATTTGATTCGTTCGTTTCGCGTGGCCTCGTGGATACCCAGGATGGCCGAGGGTAGCCAGATCGCCGCCTCCAGCAGTGCCAGTTGCAAGGGCGGGTAGGAGGTGATAAATCCCCCGTAGCCCGCGATAACCGCCGCCACAAATGCGCCCAATTCGCTGCCCTCGCGCTTGAGAGTCAATCGCCTCACCAGCGCATACATCATCAATGTGCAAGCCAGCACATGGAACGTCATTTCCAGTTCGAGCGCGTGATATGTCCAGCCGCCCGCCAACTTGCTCAGACCGATCGTTAGCAGCCGGGGCGGATAAAACACTGCCGCCTGAGTATCAGCGATAAACGGCAAACCACCGTTGTTATACGGGTCCCAAAGAGGCACTTCACCTGCCGTCAATCGCTGATACTGATACGCCCCAAACGCGACAAACTGACCCGAAAAATCCCCTTGTTTGAGCGATGCCTGATCGGCCTCTATCGGCGTGAACAGCCGCCAGAAAAACAACAGCCACAGCGCCAACAGAATCAATATGGCCGTGATGTCGGGCGTCAATAATCGGCGTGTTTTCATCAATTGTCTGCCCACCGGGAGGATGCGAACCCGGCTCAGATTCAGATAATTATCTGCCATGCCACCATCCGGTGTCACAATCCGCAGGCGCGGGAGTGAGCCGTCGTCTGCCTGCAAATACAGTCCGATTTCCGTTTCATAGATTCCGGGCGGCGCATTCGGATCAACATGTCAGCGTGTGAGTATCCTTGATGATTTCTCCCGGCTTCCAGGTAGATGTGGGCGCATTCCAGTTGGCAGGCATCCCATCCGAAGCTGCATATTTGGTGAGCGTCTTCGGATCAAGAATATTGGCAAACACCTTGTAATCATCCTCTATCGGGTGCAGCCCGCGCCAGTACAACGTCAATTCTATCGTATCTCCCGCCGCCGGACTGAGATCGCGTCATTTCATAACCCACCAGTTCAATCTGGTTATCGAAGTTCACTCGTATCGGGTTCGGAACACCCAATATAATCTGGACGCGGTAGGAGTTCAACCTGTCCAATCGTGAGTATTTCTGCGCCATCTGCCAGTCTCATCCGTTCACCTGTTTGTAAATCGTACCAGCCGATTTCAACATCGAGTGTCATCGGGGCGTAGGCTGTTGCTGGAATCCATACGTCAATCGTATCCAGCCAACTTCGACCCTGTTCTAAATCCGATGTTGCCAGTAACCCCCCACCGGGATAAATGTCCCGTTGGCCGATAATCACTCCATCCGGCGTTACCAGATGAACGAAAATGCTCCAATCTGCGCTGAGTGGACTGTCCACTCGCCAGAGAGCAGATACAGTTACATACCCCTCCGGCGAAACTTGCTTATCGAGCACGCTTGCCTCGGCCAGAGTAATCGCGCCGGATTCGTCTCTCGGTTGCTCAAATGTCCCGACCACCGCGCCGGATTCGGAGATTACGCTTTCGCTCGGTAGTGTATACATGGGTGCAATTACCAGAAATGGGGTGAGCGCCGCCACCACCGCGAAATATCCCGCCGTCCCGGTCATGAAAATGGGTCGTATATGTTTCGGCAGCCACCATACCAGTCCAACCGCCATCCACATCGAAATCGACGATAACGCCCCGAACACCAATCTTCCTTGTGAAGCAGGCGTCTCTGCTGTCCATCGCAAATAGGAGATGAATGTGATAATCGGCCACACAATGGTGACGAGGGCAGGTAGCCATTGGTTGACTGTCCACTCGCGCCGTACAAATCGCCGGAGGATGAACGCTACCGCGCCCAGGAGTCCCACCCCGCCAATGATGTTAAAAATCAGGTAAACCACTTCGGGTAGGGGCACATTCACCCCGCCGAAGAATCCCCAGTATGCCTGAGTGAAGCTGTTGCGTTCGCTCCACAATTGGGGCAGGTTGGCATATACCGTCCGGCGCCCCACCATGTTCAGGAACATATTCAGCCCGGTGGGGTCGCCGTAAAGCTTGCTGGTTGCGGAGATACCACCATCCGGCAATGACGACAGTCAATCCACCGGAAACCACACCACCGATAACGATTGGCCGCCAGTTTCGCAGGCGAATACTGACGACCAGCAACGCCAGCCCAACCAGTGGAATCAGGAAGCCGATATTGAGCTTTGCCAGTAATCCAGCCCCAGCCACTATTCCAAGTAGGACATAGGTTCGCCAACCGGGGTAGGTGGTTGTTTCCGCAGGTTTGACCTTCAACAATCGCACGATTACCAGTGTGAGCAGATTGCCGAGCAGATTGGATAGGTTGTCGTTATTGACTGATGCGCTGATGAACAGGAACATCGGCAAGAATGCGTTGAACGCTGTTGCCCCCAGGGCAATCAGCGGCCAGTCTGGGAATATTTCTCGTGCCAGTTGATAAGTGACCAGCACCGTTCCCAGACCAAGTGCGATGGACAGAAAGCGAATGAGGTGAACTGCCAGCACCGTCCCATGCCAGGGGAATGCTTCTGCTTCCTGACGATGCACGATCATATTCGCGTTTCCGTCGGGGCGCACAACTCCGATGTCGGCGTGTGGATTGATACGCCGGATATAGTCCATGTCTGTTGTATCAATTCCCGCAGTCAGTATGGCACTCATGATGTAATACAGCGGGGGTTGACTACCTTCCTGCCGCCATGCGGCGGGACTGGCAGGGTCTTGTGGCGGCAGTTGAAGGCTGTTATCCGCCAGATATTTCACCATCGGATAATGCCACAGTTCGTCCGATGCCTCGAAAATCGGTGTCACGATGCTGTAAATCACCGCTACGATGCTGTAGCTCACCAGAATCAAATACAGGATGCGCCGATCTTGCACCATCGTCAGGCGCTCTCCTCGATTACCCAGCGGAAATACTCGATTGTATCCTGCGCAATCTGCGGCCAATCGAACAGTTCCGCCAGCTTCGCTGCACCCGCTTGTAACCGAGTGCGATTCTCAGGCGATTCGCATAACCGCCGGATTGCATCCGCCAGCGCGCCGACATCCCCCGGTTTTACCATCACCATATTTTTTCCGTCTTTGAACGCTGGGACAGTCACCTGTGGGGTCGTGGTGACAATCGGTTTCTGATAGTGAATGGCCGCCATCAGACTTCCACGCCGGTACGATGCGCCATCCAGGAACGGAAGTACAATTGCGTCACTGGCGCTTAGATATGCCCCAACCGCGCCCTCATCCACAAAGCCAGTCTGAAAAACATGGTCTTGTAGGCCGAGTTGTTCAATTGTTCGCTTGATTTCTTCCGCATAGACTGTATTCGTCGGGTCGCTTGTGCCTGCGCCACCAATCATAATCAACCGTAGAGGGATATTGCTCTGACGCAAATTGGCTGTAGCCTGTAGCAGTATATCTAAACCCTTGCTGCGGTTATACAGGCCGAAATAGGTGAGCACGAAATCGTCGTCTTTTGCGCCTGCCTGTTGACGCCATTCATGAGCGTCAAAGTCTGGGGGTAGCACCTTCAGAATGTTACTGCCAATCGGGATCAAAGTAACATTTGATAATTGCGCTAAACGCTGTTGATCCTCCTGATTGGTCACGATAACGCCGTTCGATCTGCTTGCCAACCGCCGCACAATCCAATCTCGTAGTCGTCCGGCTTTGGGAAACAGATAGGGGTAACGGAGATCATGGAAGGTCGTCACAAGTGGTATTTTTCCGACAACTTCCGGCAAAAAATGTATCCAGGGGGACATGCCAAAAGCGGCGGTTTGAAATTGCAGGTTGATAATGTCCAATCGCTGCTCGACTGACCAATTTCGGATTGCCCTCAGGCTGCTTGCTCCCCACGATTGAACTGTATCGGTAACGATAGCCTCGTTATCCGTTCCTGCGCCCGTACCGCTCAATACATAAACATTATTGCCCTGCTGAGTGAGTTCTTTCGCCAGTATCGAACTGTATGCGCCGATGCCACCCTGCATCGGTGGATATTCGCCTGTCACCACACCGATTCGCATCAATGAACCTTTAACCCGGAGCGCAAAACCTGTAGGTAAGCGTCTATGCGTTCTCGGCGCATCGCCCGCTGGTTTCCGAGTAGGCTTTTTCCACTCTCCAACAGCAGTTGCCATACATAATTCAGTAGCAGAAAAACGCGCAGCACCTGTGCCGTTATCCACCCATGATATTTCCGAAAGTAGCGCAGGCGGCTTTCCTGGAAATAAATGTATTTGCGTGCCGCCACCTGCTCGGTACTTTTACCACCGTAATGAATGATGTGTGCTGTGCCCAGGTATACAACCCGCCACCCCGCATCCTTTGCCCGGTGACACCAATCGACCTCCTCCGAAAACATAATGTATCCCTCATCCAACCCGCCGATTTGCTCATATATTTCCCGGCGCGCCATCAATGCCGATCCCTGTACCCAATCGACATCAGCCGTGCTTGTATCTGCTATATCCTGAGCATAATAATGATCAAGCAGCGATTTGGGGGCATAAGATTGCAGCCAGGTGCTTTCAAAAAAACCGATGGCTAAGGTAGGGAATCGTCGTCGGGTGGATTGCGTTGTGCCATCACTGTTCAGCGTATGTGGCCCGACAATCCCTACATCTGGGTTAGCGTCCATGTACTGAACCATCGTTTCCAGCGCATCGTCGATAATTTTGGTATCAGGATTGAGAAGCAGTAAATAGCGACCCTTCGCGGCCTTCAAGCCGATGTTATTGCACTTGGTGTAGCCCAGATTTTCAGTCTCCGGCACTAGTTTTACACTGAGGATAATTTGTCCTGACGATTTCAACAGAATGGTCACTGCTGGCGGAGTCAATCACCAGAATCTCAATTTGTAGTTTGGTTGGCGTTGTCAGGATGCTGTCCAGACAGTTGACCAGCAAATCCGCCACATTCCAACTGATGATAATGATTGAGAGATCAATCAATGCTGTGCCTCTTTACGCCCAAAAACGGCGGTATTGTACCAGAATTTACAGGAAATCGGCTTCCAGATAACACTTCGATAACACTTCGCACCCATGATAGTGGCAGGATGAATTCGATGAAAGGATACGTTTGAACATGAATACTCGAAAGTTGATGCTCCTGGCGGCTGTCGCCGGGATACTGGTTTTAGGGGTAAGCGTGGTAGGCGCTCAAAATAATCCGGGCGGCCCTGGTAATCCCGGTGGGCCAGGTCAGGGCGGTCAGGGTCAGGGAATGTTTGGTGGCCCTGGTAGACCTAATGGCCCCGGAATGTTCGGTGGTTCTGGTCGCCCAGGTGGTTTCGGCGGTGGCGGTATAATAGGATCAGCGATGCGTCCCATTCAACAGGTATTTCAAATTGTGGCAGATGAAATCGGCCTGGAACCCGCCGACGTCCTGGCACAAATGCGCGATGGCATGACTCTGGGGGAAGTTATCACGGCCAATGGTGGCGACGTGGATGCTGTGACTGCCTCCGTTGTGAGCAAGCTCACCGATGACATCAATCAGGCGGTTGCCGATGGCAAGATGACACAGACACAAGCCGATCATCTGCTCAGTAATTTGGAGGATGTCGTGTCACGCGGCATCAGCGGTGAGTTGTTCCCAAATCGCTTGGATCGTGGTGCGGTGCAACGTGCATCAGGCAGTATTCTAATCCAGGCAGTATCGGACTTAACAGGTCTGCAACCCTCAGAAATACGGGATCAGATACAAGCCGGGTCAACCCTGGCCGACATCATCACAGCCAATGGTGGTGAGGTTGATGCGGTAGTGAGTGCTGCTGTCTCTGCGGCAACTGAACAGATCGATGCTGCGGTTGCTGATGGCCGCTTGGGGCAGGTACAGGCTGACGCGCTGTTGGCGAATTTGACGGACTTTTACACATCTGCGGTCAATGGGGACTTTCCAGCCCCGTTTCAACAGCAGGTGCGTCTCCGAATTGACCGCGCGGTCTTGAGTCTCGCCGCCGACCAAACAGGTTTGGAACAACAGACTATTCTGGAGCAACTCCGTTCAGGTTCAACCCTTGCACAGATATTGACCGATAACGGTGTTGATGTGGACACCTTCATCGACAGCGCCGTCGAACAGGCTTCAACACGCTTCACTCAGGCTGTTGAAAATGGTCGTATCACCCAGGAACGGGCGGATGAACTCATTCAGACCTTCCGTGACCGACTGACCGAACAGGTAAATCAGACTCTTCCCGCAGCGGCGGAGAGCGTTTAGTTCCTCGTAATTGATTTACTCTGCAACCGGGACACACATGGCTGTATGTGCGTCCCGGTTGTTTTTATGTCGGCAGCTTGAATAACCGTTCTGCATTCTCTGTGGTAGCCTGACTGATGACCTCAATATCAACTTGTTTGAGCGCAGCCAATCGTTCCGCAATCAGCCTAACATAGGCGGGTTCGTTGCGTTTCCCCCGGTGTGGCGTGGGTGTCAGGAACGGCCCGTCCGTTTCCACCAGCATTCGATCCAACGGTACACTGGCTGCCACATGCCGCAGATCATCGGCACTCTTGTAGGTGATTGGCCCCGTGAATCCCAGGTAGAAACCGATCTTCAACGCCCGTTCGGCAGTTGATTCTGGTGCGCTGAACGAATGCAGTACCCCTGGGCGATCTTTCAACGAGGGTGGCAAATCGGCTGTCCACCGTTCCAGCATGGCGATTACATCATCGCTCGCTTCCCGGTTGTGGATAATGACCGGTAGTTCTAATCGTGCAGCCAGGGTGAGTTGTGCCTCAAGTGCCTCGAACTGTTTTTCCTTCGGGCTGGTGTCCCAATGATAATCCAGGCCAATTTCTCCAATTGCCACCACTTTGGAGTGACTGGCAAGGGTGGATAGTTCTTCAAGCCACGCTGAATTGAAATCGGCGGTGCTGGTTGGATGCACACCCACCGCTCCATACATACCGGAATATTTCCCCACCAGTCGCAGAATATCCCGGCTGGTTTCCATGTCAACTGCCGGATTGATAATCCGAGTTACACCTGCATCGGCAGCCCGAATAATGATCTCATCCCGGTCTTCATCATAGCTATCAAAATTAATGTGGCAGTGGGTATCAATCAAACTCAAAGGTTGTGTTCGGCTTTCAATAACTGGATGTCGGATTCGACCATCATCTGAATAAGTTGCTCAAATGTAACCTGAGGCTCCCATCCCAGCTTTTGACCCGCTTTGCTTGCGTCCCCCACCAGTAGGTCAACTTCCGCCGGACGCATGTAACGCTCATCTTGCACCGTATAATTCTTCCAGTCCAAATCAACCGCGCTAAATGCAACATTGAGCAGTTTTTCAATCGAATGGGTGACACCCGTAGCGATCACATAGTCGTCCGGTGTATCCTGTTGCAGCATCAGCCACATCGCTTGCACATAATCCCCCGCGAATCCCCAATCGCGCTGCGAGTCCAGATTGCCGATGCGAAGTTCATTCGTCAGTCCAAGTTTGATTTTCGCCGCATGGTATGTCACCTTGCGCGTCACAAATTCGAGTCCGCGCCGGGGGCTTTCATGATTAAACAGGATGCCGCTGGTCGCGTGCATGTTATAACTCTCGCGGTAATTGATCGTAATCCAGTGACCATATACTTTGGCGACCCCGTAAGGACTGCGTGGGTAAAAGGCCGTGCTTTCCCGTTGTGGCACTTCCTGAACTTTGCCGAACATCTCGCTGCTGGAAGCCTGATAAAAACGAATTTCCGGGTCAACACTGCGGATGGCATCCAGAATCCGTGTGACGCCCAGTGCGGTGACATCGCCCGTAAACACCGGCTGGCTCCATGAGGTTTGCACAAAACTCTGTGCCGCCAGATTATAGACTTCCTGGGGGTGAATGTCGCTGACAGTGTGGGTCAGACTGGTCTGATCCAGCATATCGCCAGAAATGAGGTTGATCTGATCCTGAATATGCCGAATTCGCTCGAAATTGAGTGTACTGGTACGCCGGACAATGCCATAGACCTCATATCCTTTTTGCAGCAGGAATTCTGCCAGGTACGAGCCGTCCTGTCCGGTAATGCCGGTAACGAGTGCGCGTTTAGCCATTGATTGTGTTTTCTCCAAATGTCTTTCAATCTAAATACAGGGTGACACCAGGCGGTTTTCTAATGCTCAATTGCTCATGGGCGCTTGTCCGGCGTTTATTCTACGCGCTGGCGGCAGTCGTTTAATACGTCCTGGAGGGTTCTTTCAAACGGAATAGTCGGCTTCCAGCCCGTTGTTTGCTGTAAACGAGAGAAATCACCTCTTATGATGGGCACGTCTACAGGTAGCATCCGCGCTGGGTCGGTATGTACCTCAATCGCTGTGTTACTGTAGCCCCGCAGTGTATCCAGAAGCATCTGAATACTATAGGACTGGTTGGATGCCACATTATAAACTTCGCCCGGTAGTCCTTTGTCCAGCAGCATCCCGTATGCCCGCACCACGTCTCGAACATCAGTGAAATCGCGTTGTGCGCTCAGATTGCCCACTTCCATAATCGGCGCTTGTTGGCCGACCTCGATTTGTGCGATTTGGATGGCGAAATCAATTGCCACGAATCCCCGGCTTTGTCCAGGTCCGATATGGTTAAAAGGCCGCACGCGGATAATGGGTAGGTCGTGGCTCAGATGATATTGTAGTCCGAGCATATCCTGAGCGACCTTGCTCACACCATACGGACTGGTGGGTCGTAATGGAGAATCTTCAGTGATAGGCAGTTGGTCGGGTTGTACCGGGCCATATATTTCTGCTGAACTGATAATCAGTATGCGGGGCGCGATTCCAGCGGAAATACAGGCCTTGATGATGTTAAGTTGTGACAGGATGTTGTTTTCCAATGTTTCCCAGGGAGCATCAAAAGAAGCTCTAGGTGATGCTTGGGCGGCCAGATGATAAATGTGATCTGGACGGACTGCCCGAATCAATTGGTAGACAATATCGGCCTGTTTCAGATCAATCGCATGACACTGAAGCATGGGGTTATTCGGCTGTCGGGTTCCCGGTAGGATGGTTCCATGAACCTCTGCTTCCGGTGTGGTTTCTAGAATGTGTTGCAACAGGTGTCCGCCGACAAACCCTCCAACACCTGTAATCAAAATACGCACGTGGGTTCCTCACAAAGTAGGGGCGCGTCGCCCGCGCCCGGACGGAGCGTTTCGATTATAGCCGATCAATGGTTCAGCGCTAGCCTGAACGCGCTGGATATGGCAGGATGAATGCCTGTATTCGGGTTATATCCTGTTCTTCGTAGGTAATGATGTCATAGTGTTCACCCGCACTCAAATCAATGCCAGTGAGGATTATCCCCGATTGATTGGTAATCGAATCTAGGACATATAGGTCGAAGATACCTTCTGGCATCAAAATGACCGGAGATATATCGCCACCCCCTATATTCTCGATTACCCGTTGGACTCCGCCGGGGAGACTGCGACGTAAGTCTTCGGTTGCTTCCGCTGTCACTTCCGCTTGGGGTGTGGGAGCTTGTGGTGAAAACCCCAGCCCAAGGATGGTGTCGGTATTCAAACTCAAGTTAATCAACCGAACGTGCGGTGAACGACCATCAAAGATGAGTTCAGTGTCTGGAATAACCAGCAGATTGACCTGGGTTGCGTCTTGCCCATAGGCAATGATCGTATAATTGGTGCTGCTAGCCAACGTTGTGTCAACCAGTTGGAGTAAATCGGTTGTCCCGGCTCGGTTGACACTGACTGTTGCATCTTCCCGGTAAATGGGCACGAATGCGCTGCTTTGACCGTAGGCGCGATTACTCCCAACCACGTTGTCATTGACGACGAAATCAACGGGCGTTTGGTCTCCGATGGCGTTGATGAACCGGAGCAGGGCAGGCTCGTTACTGACTTGTGTTGAATCCCCTGTATTGCTCAGGTTTTCGTCGATGCCTACTCTTTCGCTAATGATGATGGGTTCCCCATCCAATCGGCCTGTTACCAGATACAGGTAAGCGATGCCAGCTTCCAGTTGAATGTTCTGCGCGTTTTCGACAGTCTTGTTCGGATCGTTTCCGCCGACTCGCGTTAAATAGAAAGTGTAGACATCTGGACTTAATCTGGCGAGGGTTGGCGGTTGACCGAAGCCCATGTCTGGTACATCGGGCAGTGGCCCCCCAGTGGTTTCCAGATGCAGTGTTGGAACATCTTCCACCGTATTGAGGAAGGCTATGCGGGTTTCGTTAACCGGGGTCGGCGACAAATCCTCAATGTAAGGGACAATCATGATGTTGCTGCCTGAACCCAGCAGAATCAAAGCGGTGTTTTGCCCACCCGGTATATCAATGGTGTCGCTGACGAGTGGGACTGCACCGGCTTGTTCACCACCTGCTTCATAAACGGTGACTGCATACTGACCGGCGTTGATCGTCTGTCGAGATGTCGGACGGCCAAATTCGGCACGTTCTGCGATGAGTGTTTGATCCACATACACATCAACTGCTGGCAGTGCCTCAGACGCATTGATCGCCCGTACCTCAGCCCGTCCTGGGGTCTGATCGGAAAAGCTCGCTATCGAAATGCTGGTCGTGTTTCCGGCCAGAATAAGGAAATAATGATGTTTTTCTTGCAGGTTGATGTTGAACGCCTGTGATTGCTCGCCTGCCTGTAGGGTCAGAGAAGTATCTCCGCTCGGTAGAATGCCGCTGGTTCGGATTTCGCCAAACGGGATGGCCTCGACCAGATCGGTGTTGTTCTGCTGTACCGCCACGCTTGATGTGCCGGAAACGGCATTCAGGATGGTAATAATGCTCTCATTTTCGTTCAGAGGTTCGATCACTTCGGGAAAGGTTAGCAGAGTGAATGTATCGCCTTGTTTGGCGACCACCAGCACCACTGAGTCCCCTTCCTTGACCATAAATGTGGTTTCAAAGAGAGGCGAATCACCCGGTTTTGAACCACTGGGAACAATCTTGAGATCATGCTCTCCTGCACTAAGTGGTGTTGGTTCAGAGGCTTGGGTGTAATCCAGATTCGTCGCTATGGCCTCGATTCCAGAAATAGCGTTGATCGCTGGCGTTTCAATCGCGGCATTAACGATTCGTATCGTTCCCTGTTGTCCAGAGGTGGAAGCATTAGACTCTGTGATTTGGGCGATGTCCGCGCTGGATACAACCGTTGCTGGAGGTGTCGGTGAGGGTTGGTTGCTCGTCGGTGATGCCTCGATAGTTGGGACGATCTGCGGTATCCCCTGACCGCAGGCTGTCAGTAGGAACAATAGGGGTAGGATGAACCGGCCTAAGCAACGCATGGCAACCGCTTTCACTAATGAGTACACCAACATTGTACGACAGGGCTGCTAAAACGACATTCCCAAATAGTCCTGTAAACGAGCAGAGGCGCTCAGTTGAACGCCTCTGTGTTATTGAAACATTGGAATTGAAGGTTATTTCAGGGCAATCGAACCCGCAGGAACCCAACCCCGTGTTCCATCAGGGAGTTCGATGTAACTGAAAACGCCATCGGTGAATAATCGGGTGATGGTTTGCCCCTTTGACAGAATCGGTAGACCCTGATTATCGCCGCCCGGTGAACCAGTCATGGCAACCACATCATCTGTGACTACCGCCGGGAGGTTCTCAAGCTCCTGGTTTGGCGTTGCGGTTGCGCTGGAGCCTGTGTTCGTTTCACCTGTGTATACGGGCACATCGGTCAACTGTACCTCTGTCCCATTTCGGGATAGACGTACGAACACAGCAGTATCCGTTTGGGCTGCAATCCATCCAGTTTGATCTTCAAAGGTCACATTCAGCCACAGCCCGTCTTCGGAGCGCCCATTCACGATGACCTGTGTTCCGCTGGGTAACTGGATTAAAACTTCCGAGTTGATGTTCGGGTTACGGCGCAGGTTGAGATTCGAGCCGGGGTCAAGAACCACCTCGGCCAGAATGGCATCCTTGATCGGATTGACGGTTGGAATCGCCGCCTGTGGCGCTCCTGCGGTAATGGCTCCCCGCTCATCTTCGGAAGTGATGGTCAATAGGTCACGGCTTTCCATCTCTTCCAGATCAACCGAGCGACTGTTGAGTGAATATTGTACATAACCAGCGTCCACCCATCCGGTGACTGTCCCACCTTCCGGCGGAGCATAGCTCACAAAAACCCAATCTCGATTTTCGTTAATGCCCAGGAATTCCATAACCGTTCCATTCGGAACGCGGGCAAGTACCTCGCCAGTGGTTTCCGGTAAGCGGCGGATATTCAGGTTCACACCGGGATCGAGGTTGAATACCGTAACCGCTACCCGGTCTACGGGTACAGGTGGTGGGGTGACGGCTGTATTAACCGCCTCGCCTGGGGTATTTCCGCCGACAAGCGGCAGGTCAGCCAGTCGCATCCGATCACCTCGTTTGTCGCGCACATCAACATACAGAGCATTTGCCCAGGCGTTGATAGCGCCGCCATCCGGCGTACTATAGGTCACGAACAACCACGTTGCTTCTGGCACGAGATCGTCTTTTGTCGGATCAGCCAGCAGGGTTGCTGGATCAACAAACTCATAACCTTCCGGTGCGTTCGGCGTTGCGCTGAATGGGATGGGTTCGATTCCGCCCTCGCGTCCATTAACGACGAGCACGGTTCCGGGCGGAACGGTTCCCAGAGACAGCGCGCCGGTATTGGGATACTGGCGCAGTTGCAGGTTGGCATCCGGGTTCAAGTTGAATACACGGCCTGTTGGCCCTGGGGGCGCTGCGGTGGGTTGGGGTGCTGCCGGTGGAACTTCGGTGGGTTGGGCTGCAATGGCGGGTGCTGGCGTCGGCAAAATGGGGGCTTCAACCGTCGGTGGCTCTGCCGCAATAGTCATTTCCCCCGCATTAGGCGCACTGGCGATACCTTGTGCAAGACTGGTTGGCCCAACCAACAATTGGACAGTGCCGTTGTTTTCGACGGCCACAAGATTGTAATAAACGCCGCCATAGAAGCCTTGCTCCGGTATCTGGACGTTGTTTTCGCCGGAATCGGTGGTCATGGAAAGGTTGATTGCTTGGCTGCTTGCTGGGATGTCTACCGCCTCGCCTGTTTCTCCGAACGCGATCCCATCGCCCAGGCTTGTGCCGTCCACCAGTGTTGCCGATAATGTAACATTACCGGGTATGCCGTTCACCAGTGCCAGTCGTGCTTCGGGGGCGCTGACCCCGGTAACATCGTCCACAATAACCTGCGCGTTGGCCGCATCACTGGTTCCAAGCGCTGCCACGGTCACTGCCTGCCCAGCCTCAACCGTAAGGTTTGCCGTAAATAGATCGGCGTCACTTCCTGCCCCGCGAACGGTAATCGTGTAATCGCCTGCTGGTACAGCGACGGCTTCTGTGGACTGACCAAAATCGAGGGACGGAATTGCTAGGGTATCATTGAAATACACATCAACTGGCGATGCGCCCGCAATACCATGTACGACCCGTACCATTCCGCTCTCGACCTCGGCATCGGTTGGCGCGGACAGCACCAACGAAGCTGGGCTGTCTGCTGTCCCGTAAACCAACAATACATACGATGTTCCGGTGTCCAGTGGCAGCGAATCGGGCGTGACTAGCGCATCTGCTGCCGCCCCACCAGCCGGTACAACCACAAAGTCATAGGTGAATACGGGGACATCCAGTGTGCCTGTAGGCGTTCCGGCGCTCACACCAGGGATGACCGGACGTCCATCGGACAGGATTAAATCAACATCCGGGCCGCCTGCGATGGCATTGACTGCCGTGAAGCGCGCCTTGCCCAGTGGTAGAGGACTTAGGTCATCAGCATACACCTGGAAGCTCGCCTGACTCTGCGGAAGCAGCCACCAGAGTTGTTGCCGAGTCTGCTGCCGAGCTGAGTGTCTGCTCCCACAGAGGGGTGGTTGACCCGCTCTGTGTGACGGTCAATTGATGATCGCCCCCCGGAACATGAACGTAAGTGGATGCTGTCCCATATTCCAGACCACTAATCGTTAATTGTCCATCCGTATACACATCAATGGCGGATGCGCCGGGGATGGCGTGAACGAAACGGATCAGCGCGTCATTGCCCTGGGCGAATACACCCACTGCGCCGAATGCCATCATGACGAATACTGTCATGGCAAGCGCAGCGCGCCAGTAAAACTTTTTCATATCCCTCTCTCCTTTTTTGTTGCCAGCTCCTGTCAACCTCTGGCCGAACGCTAACCGTTATACCGCAGGCTTCGGCGCTGAAGTACCAATCCGAAAATCATGACAGACGAACGCCTGATTTACCAGCAGTTCGTCTGTCCGATCCAGGAAATTAGGTTCCTTCTTGCCATTGGCTCAGATATTCTTCCTGCTCCGGTGTCAAAGTGTCGATTTTAACCCCTAGAGTTTCCAGTTTGAGTCGGGCAATTTCCTGGTCAATATCCTGTGGAATGGTAAGCACGCTCGGAGTCAGGCTCTTGGCATTCTGAACCATGTACTCAGCGCCCAACGCCTGATTAGCAAAGCTCATATCCATAACACTCGCCGGATGTCCTTCGGCGGCCGCCAGATTAATCAACCGGCCTTCACCCAGCAGATAAATCGAGCGCCCGTTCACTTTGTATTCGTCCACGAATGGACGCACCATGCGCGGCTTTGCCACCATTCAACTTTTCCAGCGCGGGGATATTGATTTCGACATTGAAGTGACCGGAATTCGCCAGGATTGCGCCGTTCTTCATCTTGTCGAAGTGGTGCTCGTCGATGACATGTTTGTCGCCAGTCGCCGTGATGAAGATGTCACCGACAGCAGCTGCCTCGCTCATCGGCATGACACGGTAGCCATCCATCACCGCTTCCAGCGCACGCATGGGATCAACTTCCGTCACAACAACATTTGCACCCATGCCATCAGCGCGGCTGGCGATACCCCGGCTGCACCAGCCGTATCCGGCAACCACAATCGTGCGCCCAGCCAGCAGAATGTTGGTGGCGCGGATAATGCCATCCAATGTGCTTTGCCCGGTTCCATAACGGTTGTCGAACAGGTGCTTGGTGTCGCTGTCGTTGACGGCAATGATTGGGAACATCAGCGCCCCGTCTTTTGCCATCGCCCGCAGCCGGATAACACCTGTAGTCGTTTCTTCGGTCCCACCCATAATCTCATCCAGCAGTTCGCGGCGAGTTTTATGGATGACACTCACCAGATCAGCCCCATCATCCATCGTGATATGCGGTTTGTGGTCGAGTGCCGCCTTGATATGTTCGTAATAGGTGTCGTTGTCCTCGCCCTTGATGGCATACACCGGAATCTCGTAGTTGGCGACCAGCGATGCCGCTACATCATCCTGTGTGGACAAGGGGTTGGACGCGCACAGCACCACATCCGCGCCGCCGACTTGAAGCGTGTGCATCAGGTTGGCGGTTTCAGTGGTGACATGCAGGCAGGCCGAGATGCGGATGCCTTTCAAGGGTTTCTCTTTTTCAAATCGCTCTCGGATGGCACGCAGAACGGGCATTTCTTGTTCAGCCCATTCAATTCGGAAGCGGCCACCTGGCGCGAGATCAAGATGTTTTACGTCGTGTTCAACAGTCATTGCGACTCCTCAGTCATTGACTTTCTGTAAAGTGAGCGAATTCTAGCATAGGGCAGGTATATTGTCGCCTGCGAAAAACCGGTCTTAGTAGACGATTACTATACGCTTCAGTTGCATATGTCTGGCTGCTTGCTTTGTCCGCGTGGTTATGATGTCGTAGGTTGCAAGAGGCTGTCC
This sequence comes from uncultured Chloroflexia bacterium, assembly GCA_963752305.1. Taxonomy (GTDB): domain Bacteria; phylum Chloroflexota; class Anaerolineae; order Aggregatilineales; family Phototrophicaceae; genus CFX2. The sequence goes on along the minus strand of CAVVXQ010000009.1, from coordinate 1,548,842 downwards.
AGCAGACCTTCATCATCAAATTGGGTGCGAAAACGTTCAACGAATGCTTCCAGAGTATACCGATGGTTCTGCGTGCCAACTTGCTCCAGGACATAAGTCGCGCACAAAGCCCCGACTTCTCCAGCCAGTTTCATCGGCCAGCCTTCCATCATGCCACGAATGAACCCGGCGCGGAATGCATCGCCGCCGCCAGTCGGGTCTTTTACGGCAGTTGGGAAAATCGGTATTTCTATTCTGTCCCCATTCAAGTAGATATGTGACCCATTCCCACCTTGAGTGATGACCAGGATTTCGATAGCTTGCCGAAGATCGTCCAGCGTTTGGCTCGGTCTTTTTGCAGATGATCTCGGCTTCATAGGCGTTCACGACCATCGCATAAGCCCCCTGCATGTCTCGCCAGAGTTCTTCCCCGCTTAAACGCGGCACTTGTTGGCTGGGGTCATAAATAAAGCGGATGCTCGCGTTCACGGCATTCTTTAGCCATGTTCATCATCGCCTGTGGATCATTCGGGGAGATGATGACCAGATCGGGTTTGCCATCGTAAACGTCCGCCAACGAATAATCCTTCGCGTAGGCCATTGCCCCGCCGTAAAAGGATGCAATCTGGTTATTATCCAGATCGGTGTTCACGAAGAACGAGGCCGTAAATACCTCGTCAATCTGGCGTACCGTGCTGGTATCAACCCCCACGCCTTCCAGCCACGCCCGATAATCTGCGAAGTCCCGGCCAACCGTCCCCACCAATTTGGGCTGTAACCCAGCAGCGCCATACTGTAGGCAATGTTTGCTGCAACCCCGCCCCAGTGTTTGGTCATTTCGTCCACCAGGAAGCTCAGGCTGACCTGATGAAGTTGATCTTGTATCAAATGGTCGGTGAACCGGCCAGGAAAACGCATTAAGTAATCATACGCAATTGAGCCAGTGACGAGAATATCCATTGAGAGATTTATACCTTCTAATGATGGTTCAGGGTGTTATGCAAAACAGGGCAGGAGTATACCACAGCCTGTCAGACCGTTGTAGAATAGAATTTACGCTAAACATTAGGATAGACGATGACTATTTTTAATCACAGCCGCTTATCACCTCGCTTTGCTGAAACTGGATATTGACGGTTTGCGGCGCGGATATTTACAGCGATAAATACTTTGAAAATGTTGTAACCGTGCTGCAAGCGGCTCACACACATGGCTATCATTTTTCGGGCAGCAGCCCGCGCGCATCGGTAAAAGAGCTGGCTGGTGGGTTGCCCATTGGCGATATTGTGGTCGAGGCACAGATATTTAACCGCCGAAATCCGAGGGCGCTGGTCGCGGGTGTGGATGTGGCGTTGGCGATGCTGCGTTATTGCACCGGGCATTTTGAGGGTGAGCAATTTATTGAGACTTGGCGCGACTTGGATGTCGAGGCCGTCGAGGATGGTGTTTTTACCCGCTTTGCTGGAGATACGGAAGATGTCGATCCAGTCATCAAGATTCGGGGCAGATACCGCGAATTTGCGCTTCTGGAAACCACTATGTTGGGGGTATTAACTCGCGCCAGCCGGATCGCCACCAATGTCTATAATGTGTTAACTGCCGCCAATGGTAAACTCGTCTTGTTTTTCCCCGCACGCTTCGATGTGCCCGATGTTCAGGCTTTGGACGGATATGCCTATTGGCTGGCCGTACAGCGTTTTAATCACGACACTGGACACAACCTGAATCCCTCCGTCAGCACCGATGCTCAGGCCGCATGGTGGGATGGAGCGGGCGGTGGTACGGTACCCCATGCCCTGATTGCGTCCTTCTTGGGCGATACCGCCGAGGCGATGGTTGTTTTTGCCCAGTATGTTCCGGTGGAGGTTCCCCGTGTTGCCCTCGTGGACTTTAACAACGATTCCGTGACCGATTCGTTGGCGACCATCAACGCCTTCTGGCCGCATTATCAGGCTGCCTTGCGTGCCAACGATCCCGAAGCGCAAAAACGATGGACGTTATTTGGCGTTCGTCTGGATACCAGCAGCAATATGCGTGATAAAGCCCTCAAGCCCGATGACCCAACTGGCGTTAACCCGATTTTGGTGCGTGCTGTGCGGGAGGCATTGGATAGGGCTTGGGAGGGCTGGAATGTGCCTTCCGATATGCTTGACGCGGCCAAATCCTACTGCCGGAATGTCAAAATTGTAGTGAGTGGTGGTTTTAACCACGAAAAAATAGCTCAGTTCGAGTCGGATCACGTTCCAGTGGATGTATATGGTGTTGGCTCAACCTTCCTCCGAAACGACTCGGATACCGGCACCGATTTTACGATGGACGTGGTACGGGTTCAGATAGCCGGCCAATGGATAGAAATGCCGAAATTGGGTCGAAAAGCCGATGACAACCCCGATCTCAAGTCAGTGGATTTGGGTCAACTGTGACACTGTTGCGGCCTACAAAGAGAAGGAATTAGCATGTCCGATCATTCTGACAATGATATTCCGACGAATGGGTCTCCCCGCCCGTTGCGCCGCGATGCGGATAAAGGCCGCGAACCACACTTACTTCCCGGTCAGTTGGGTCAGCGTTGGATTTCCCTGAACGCCCTGGTGGAGCGTATCGAATCTGCCTTTATCGAAGAACACGATGCCGATTTACCCGAATTGCGCGAAGCCGATACCCCGGCCAAACGCCTGAAACTGGTTTTGGCGACAACCGATTACATTTTAGCTGTGGAATCAGCGCAGGTTTCTCTGACCGAAAAAGCCGACATCATTAACCGTGTCTACAGCAACCTTTTTGGCTATGGCCCATTGGATTTGCTGTTTCTCGATGAGCGGGTGACGACCATCTCCTATAGAGGGTGCGGATCAATCGGCGGTTCGTTATGCGCATGGCGAATTAACCTCGTTAGGTCCCATCTTCCAAAGCGACGAGCATCTTCATCGTGTTCTCAATCGTCTTTTGATAGATGCGGGTGCGGAAAGCCGTGAAGATCAACCCTATATCGAAACCGGGTTGCGGGTCGGTGATCGGCCTGTCGCCCTGAACCTGCTCTTTCCTCCCGCCGCATTTCAACTCAGCGCGGACATTCGAGTGCATCCCACGACCCTCCCATCCGTCGATGATCTGATTGCATCCGCCTTCATGACCCCACCCGTCGCCGATTTGTTGAAAGCCACTGGCCGAGTCGCCTCATGGGCTGTTGATAGTCGGTGAGCCTGAATTGGGCAAAACTACCTTATTGGGTTTGATTGCGAACTGGATTCCCCAATCACAACAATTGGTTTCTGTGGAAAGGGCAGGCGAACTGCGTTTGCCGGAGGGTGCCAAGCAGTTGGTAGTGAAGTGGCCTGTTGCGGATCAACCGGGCATTTCCTTCGGTGAGCAGATTGCAAATGCTTTGGCCGACTCTCCGGCCTGTATCTTGCTCGATGAAGTGCGCTCCGATGAACCCCAGACCATCGCCCCTTTGCTGGAATTGACCGATGTTCCCCGCCAAATCTGGTCGTTTCGCGGTGGCATATTCATCAAGCGCCTCAGCAGCGCCCTCGGTATGTTAGCCCGTCGTGCCGATGTGGGGGGCGGAGAAGATCGGGTACACGCTCTCTACCAACGATTGCCATTTGTGGTGACGCTCAATCGCAGCAATGCTGCTTTACACCTCTGGAGTATCGGCGAATGGCAGTTTAAACACAGCCCCGATTACCCAACCTATACCCCTCTATTGCAAATGGAGGATGGCGACCTGAAGCCAACTGGCGAACGCCCCATCCACGACCTCAATCTGCCGGACTCCTTTTGGGACAACACCGATTGACCCGAAATTCGTTCAAAAATCGAGACAAATGTTCACCGCAAATCAGAACTTTTGTGCTATAATAGGGTTGTAGTGATTGGGATGGAAGTGTGGGGATGTCTCATCCCTATATTGGAAAGGAGTTTAGATGTCATGTTTTTATTCTTTCCCCATTCCGATTCTGCTTCTTCGTGCCTTTGCATTGAGGGTTTCATTGCTTGCATCTCACGGCGCTTCATTCTCGTCTTCGCGCCGAAACGGCAATACACTGTCAAAGCGGCAGCCGCGCGGCATGTTCCCGCCATTTTTGTGTCACTCCGGTGGCTCTTTCCCTCGCGCCCGCCATGCACAATTGTCATGCCAGTGACACGCTCCCGGCTTCCCGCCGTTCACTGTGGCGACAATTTTCTCAGTTTTATTTAATTTTCTGGATAATAGACGCCTGGATTATGGAAATCCGTCTAGAAGTATCCACTCATCGTCGCTAATTTCCCAGTAGGGATAAATCGCAATTCCGGCAATCGCTTCATAATCTGCCGTTTGAGTAAGCCCCAATCGGACGCCATATAATGCGTTTGCAACGTATTCAGTAGTGATGTTATGAGAAAGTGTCCATTCTTCCGAAGCCGGGACGCCTATAAATAACTGTGTCTTCATGTCTCTGACAGCCTCGGCACTCGCTCGAATCTGATAGGCCATCCATGCTCGATAATCGCTCGGAAAAAATAGGCCGGAATCGTAAGCCATCATCGCAATTTGGTCACTGTTTTCGGCTACCTGTTTCAAATAGTCTGTAGACCATTGATAGTTGGTTTTAGGTAATGGAGTGTTTGTAACCTGCTCTGTTGGATGTAAAGCGTGTGCCGCTAGGGAAAGGATTGCTCCATCCGGCATTTGATGCCGCATCGCTTGAAGTGTGGAGATAAATCCAGAATCATTGTCAGCTACAGGTTCAGCATCGATATGAACGCCGTCAAATCCGAATTTAGCTACCAGCTTGTCGCTAAACTCAGCGATTTGTTCCCGTATTTGGGCCTCATTCAGTCGGTTCTGAATGAACTTGCCATCCGGCGAGGTGATACTTACTGGGATACCAATCCAGGCTAATAATTTGATCTCTGGCGCTATCGCTCGAAACTGTTGAACAAAATCTCTGGCATGGTCAAACGTTGGGTTAAAACTGTCGTCCGCTTTGAGATAGCTCACGTATATAAAAGCATAGTCGATGTGGTGTGATTGTAGGTTTATGGCAAGGGCTTCAACGTCACTGTCTGTGTGGCTTTCCATCGCCCAGTCAACACCCATCCAAACAGCTCTTTGTGGACTGTAATCACTTGGCGCATTGAGGCTAGGAGGGGGTAGAAATTGCCATCCAACCCAGATAAATATGATGATGAGAACTAGAAGCAGAAACTTCCGATTGATGCGGATTCCCTTAAACCGTCTCACCAGCTACCACGCGCCGCAGGCTGTCAGTGAACGGGGGTCTTGCGATACCATTTTCCGTGACGATGCCCGACAAATAGCGGTGTGGTGTCACGTCGAAAGCCGGATTTCGCGCCCGAAAGTGGGACGGAACAATCGGGTTGCCATACGGGGATAACACTTCGGCCTTATCGCGTTCCTCAATTGGGATTTCTGCGCCGCTTGCCAGCGACAGGTCAATGGTCGAGGTCGGTGCGACGGTATAAAAGGGGATGCCATTTTCTTTTGCCAGCACTGCGATTTGGTATGTCCCAATCTTATTGGCGAAGTCGCCATTCCCGGCCACCCGGTCAGCGCCGACCAGCACAATCTTGATCTCGCCCTTCTGCATATAATACCCCGCTGCTGTGTCGGGAATAATGTCGTAACTCACCCCCAGTTGTTCCAACTCCCATGCACTCAGCCTCGCGCCTTGTAAGCGTGGCCGTGTTTCATCCAGCAGAACGTGAATGTGTTTACCCTGCTCGAAGGCTGCCCGCACCACCCCCAGCGCCGTCCCAAAATCCACCGTCGCCAGCGCCCCGGTATTGCAGTGGTGCAGAATGGTATCGCCATTTTGGATGAGTGCTGCCCCATTTCCACCCATACGTTGGTTAATGGCTACATCTTCGTCGGCGATGCGTTGTGCCTCACTCAGCAGTGTTTCGCGCAGGTCGTCCGGGTTACTAAATTCCCCACTCAACGCGATGTTTAACATTTGGTCAACCGCCCATGCCAGATTGACTGCGGTTGGGCGGGCATCCTTTAGGATTTGTGCGGCTTCCTGCAAATCAATGAGTAGCTCACCGACGGATTGTGTTTTACTTTGCTGTGCCGCCAGCGCCATTCCGAAAGCGGCTGCCGCGCCGATAGCGGGTGCGCCTCGCACGGTCATATCTGTAATGGCATGGGCTACCGCCTCGTAATCTGGCAAATCCACCTGTTTCAGTTCCCAGGGGATAGCCTTCTGGTCAATCATGCGGACACAGTTGTTGTGCCATTCGACAGTTCGCATCGTTATCTCTAGGGTGTAATTTCGGTTACAATTTCGATGCCATTCAGCATCATGTGGTATAGAAAAACCAGATGAAGGAACTCTGCATCGTGTGGAGTTGCTCCAATCTCGTGTGCCATGTTTACTGGTAAATCATAAGTGTCCACACAGTTCACTGGCAGGATAACACGAACGCCTTTGTGCTGGTTTTCATTGGATGAGGTGCGTAGATACATCGCCAGTTGGTAGGTACACAAATCCGTGCAGTCCCCGACCACAATCCAATTGTGAATTTGTGGACGCGCTTTCACCCACTCGACGAACGCGCCATTAACGCCTGCATTGATCGAATTCTTTTCCTGAATGGCGAGTTGGTCAAAAAATGGGAGCGCCTTGAATGCCGTCACCGTCTCCGACTCGATAGTGCCCCTGACGCAGTGTGGCCCATACTGCCCGAACTCAACTGCGTCTTCTGGATGAGTGTCCTGTGGAAGCGCAATATCCCGTATCCCATGCTCCCAGGCCAAACGGAACAACTGTGTGATGGGCTGAACGATGTTGTTGACACGCGGAGATGACAGGGGGCCAACGGTGCAGAAGCCTTCAATAACATCTACTGACGCTATTCCAACTGATAGCGGTTCATTTTGGGTGATGCTGGATAAGGCCAACGGTTTGAGGTTGGTTTTCCATTCCAGCATCCACTGGACGAATGGCTTACTCTGCTCGACAAATCCATCGTAATCCATAACGCACGACTTTCGCTAAAGCGATCTACATGCGCCAGTATAGCCAAATTCTGGAGATTCTTCATCATAACAAAAAGCCCGCCTACATAATGTCAGACGGGCTTCTCACAGATAGCAGACCGATTAGTGGACCAAACCGCCCATCTCGACTGCTGCTTGCAGGTCAGTGTATTGTTCACCGATGATGGTCGGGTCGTTGTTGCCGAAGCGAACCAATACGGTTGGTGTACCCTGAACCCCTAACCTTTGCCCCAGGTCAACATCCGTTTGAACCTGATTTTGAGTACGAGCGCACTCTAGTGCTGTACTGTAATCGAGTCCCATCTCTTGGGTAACTTCGCGTGCGGTATTTTCGTTGTACAGTCCACGCATCGCTTTTTGATAGAACATTTCTCCCGCTGTCCAGAACGCGCCCGTCCGCTGATTTTCTAAACAGACCGCGATTTGCCCGATGAAATAGGTTAGTTGACCGCCAGCGGTTGGGAAGATTTGCAGCTCGTACTTGGCCTTTCCCGTCTTGACATATTCGTCAATGAAACGGTCAATCGTGGGTTTATATTGCTGGCAGTGTGGACAGCCATAATCGGCAAACTCCACAATGGTGACTGGCGCGTCCGGATTACCGACGACGAACCCACCGTCGGCAAGTCTGGACTGTGGAATACCATCGAACTGGGTCGTTCCACCAGCGGTGGTATTGGAGAGCAGGATGACAGCCAGGACAGCGATGACCGCTACCACGATAATGATACCGATGACCATTATCTGATTGCGTTGTTTACTGTTCCCTGCCGCAAATGTTTGGGCTTTTGTAGTCATGAATTTACCATTCTGCTGTTTGGAGGTGTACAGCAATTTTTAACCTATTCTATCCCAATTCTCAAATGAGAGTTAACTGAGAAATAAGGCCATTCCATACGAGTAAGACAGAAGTGTTAGAATGATGTCGGGAGTTGAAAGTGTTTTCGAACAAGTGGGAGCATGAACGATGCGCGCAGTAGATATCATCGCTAAAAAAAGAGATGGACTTGTTCTCTCAAAAGAGCAGATTACTTGGTTTATTGATGCTTATACGAAGGGTAATTTGCCAGAGTATCAGGCGGCTGCATTCCTGATGGCCGTTTGTATACAGGGTATGTCTCGTGAGGAGACTGTCAATCTTACAATAGCAATGGCGAACTCCGGCGATGTATTGGATCTGTCGGGTATTATCGGCTACTCCGTTGATAAACATTCGTCGGGTGGCGTGGGAGACAAGACCTCACTGGTTGTTTTGCCACTGGTGGCTTCCTGCGGGGTCCCTGTTGCCAAGATGAGTGGGCGTGGCTTGGGTTTTTCGGGTGGTACGCTTGATAAGTTGGAATCCATTGCTGGTTACAACGTGAACCTGACCAATGAGGAGTTTCAAAAGCTGGCACGCGAAAATGGTATAGTTCTCGCGGGACAGTCCGCCGATCTCGCTCCCGCCGATGGGAAACTGTATGCCCTGCGTGATGTAACCGCCACTGTACCGAGTTTGCCGCTGATCGCCAGTAGCATTATGAGCAAGAAAATTGCTGCCGGAGCGAATGGCATTGTTCTGGATGTCAAATTGGGTCGCGGCGCATTTATGACGAATCTGGATGATGCCCGTGCTCTTGCTCAGACGATGGTGGACATCGGACTGGATGTGGGACGTGATATGGTCGCCGTCATTTCGGATATGAACCAACCGCTTGGCCTCGCCGTTGGCAACGCCCTTGAAGTTATAGAAGCGATTGAGTGTATGAATGGTGAAGGCCCGGATGATTTACGAGAACACTGCCTTGAGATCGCCGGTTACATGTTGCGGCTGGCAGGGCAGGGTAAGCAGTGGCTGAATCAGGATGAGGTGCGCCAACAACTAGCCGAACATCTTGATACAGGCAAAGCGCTGGCGAAGTTCCGCCAGCTTGTAGCCGCGCAGGGCGGCGATTTGAAGATGGTGGATGACCCTAACCTCCTGCCCCACGCACAAATTGTCGAGGAATATACTGCGGATCGTAATGGGTACATTTCCCAGATCGCAGCCGACCAGATTGGTATCGCCTCATCTGAATTGGGAGCAGGTAGAGAGAGAAAGGGCGATCCGGTGGATTTGGCGGTAGGTCTTTTGCTCGACATTAAAGTGGGTGATTATGTCGAAGAAGGGACACCGCTGGCAAAAATCTACGCGAATGATGAGGCGAAACTTGCCCCTTGCCGCGCGCGGCTGTCCAACGCCATTGCCTACAGCGATACACCTGTCGAACGCTTGCCACTATTTTATGGGACAATCTTTGGGCATTAGCTGCTTGTCGGCGCTGTAACCGTAACAATTAACGGGCGCATTGACCCAATAACCGTTTTCAAAACCGATGTGTCCATTCAAACCCTCATAATCTGTGGACGCAATATTATTGCTAACATCGGTGTTTGTCCCTGCGATAGCTTGCAGCGCGATTTGGGTTGCATCATACGTCAGGGTAGCCAGTAATCCCGGATGCGGAGCAAATTCGGCACTTTGTTGATAGCGCTTTTCAAACGAAGTGTCGGGTAGCCCGCCGCTGGATATGACAGTGATGTTTTGGAGATTGTCCCGCAATAACGGAAACTGCTGCAATGCGAAGATTTCGCCACCGATGATCGAACCCGCTGCATAAGCAGTCTGTGCCACATCTTGAAATTGGTGGGAATCTTTTAGAAAAGTGTTGATGTTTGGGTTTGACAGCATGAAAGAATGCGGGGTGGTGGGCTGAGTATCCCATGTCCCGACGATGAGCATTGGTTTGTTTGTGACAGCCGCCTGTACTTGCGGACTGCTGGCCGCCAATCCCAAGACAATGACAACTTTCACCAATGGGTCATCATCCAGTGCTTTTGCCCGGTCAATAGTGCGTTCCGCCAATCCCCCGTCATCTACCACCAGCAATTCGATGTTGTTTGGGGCGGCATCTTGGAATGCCATTCTGGCCGCGTAAAAGGCATTGTAGCCAACTTCTCGGTAGCGACCTTCAAAAGGGGCAAGTAAAGCGATGCGGACGATAGGAGGGTGATTTAGCCCGGTACACGCGCTGGAGAACGCTAGCATCAACACCCCGGACACCATTATCATGAATGCACCATTTCGGAATGACCGGAAACGCTCAACAGCCATTATCCACATGTTCCTGAAATGTTCTGGCAAATGTGTGGTATCCATCGTCTCGACAGTCCGCCCGGAAGTAGTAAAAATCGGATTCGGCTGGATAAACGACAGCTTGGATGGCAGTGATGCCTGGGTTGGCGATTGGTCCCGGCGGTAAACCATCATTGAGATAAGTGTTGTAAGGTGAAAAAACATCAGTGTAGTTAGCAGCAGTGATGCGCGGCCACCATGTACCATCCCGGTATCCAAGTCCGTATTGTACCGTTGGGTCGGCCTCCAGCCGTTGTCCGATAGACAGTCGATTGCGGTATACACTGGCGATGAGTGGCTGTTCGTCCGTGTGTACTGCCTCGCGCTGGACGATAGAAGCAAGTGTAACCACTTGGTAAACTGAAAGTCCCTGTGTGGCTGCATCCTCAATCAATTGCACCCCCACATTTTTCAGGAAGGTTTCTGTCAGGATGTCTCTTAACATCATAGGAGTGACTTCTGCCGGGAGTTGATAAGTATCCGGGTAAAGAAATCCCTCTAACGATGCGCCACTGGGTAGTCCAATTTGTCCAGCAAATGACGGGTCAATCTGTGCGTTTTGTCCCACGACATTGAGGAAAGCCTGACCACTAAATGCGAAATAAGGATTGTCGTCAATTGCGGCAGCAACTTCCTCAATCCGCCATCCCTCCAGAATTCGAAAGGGGAATTGGCTGCTGCGAGAATCGGTCAGCGCATAGGCAATTTCCGCCAGTGTTTGGGTTTGATTCAGAAAATAAGTACCCGCCTCAAGTTGTCGATCATAGTCGTTCAGACGCACGTATTTGATGAATAAATCGGTATCACCAATCAGATTGGCGTTGACCAGATTTTGTGCAATCAGGCGTGGTGTGTCACCCGGCTCAACAGTGAATCGAATTGGCGTTGCGTCGTCACTGATCGAGCGATTAAGATCATTTTCACGTCCGGCTAACTCAATACGAATCGAATGTTTTCTGAGCAAAATCCACCGGATTTCCACCAGAAATGATGAATATTGTTCCTGTACACACGATGGCTGCAAATCCTAACAACAGCAGCAAAATAACCACGATACGCGCCGAACGTCCCAAACGAATGCCTCCTTATGAATGGTCGGTTGGTTGGCTTATTTGTGGTAAAGAGGCCAATCCATCGTGAACTGCATCAAGGTAGGTTTGGAGGATGATACGTGCTGCCAGGTCGTCAATGGGGTCGCGTGCTTTGCGACCCTGACGGATAGATATTTCCCGTGCGTCGTGGCTGGTGAGTTGTTCGTCCCACAGAACAATCGGGAGTTTGGTGGTTTCCCGAAAGCGCTCGACCCAATGACGAACTGTATCCCCCTGAGTATATTCGCCGGGGAGCGCATCGCTGTTCACGGGCATTCCAACCACGATACCTGACACCCGTTGTTCTTGTGTAATATGGTTGATTTGTTCAAAATCCTCACGGTTGGTTTTTCGATGCAGTATTGTCAACTCGCGCGCGATCATACCGGAAGAATCACTAACTGCCAGCCCTATTCGTTTAAGCCCATGATCGACCCCCAACAGTTTCATGATGGTGCATCCTGAAGTTGGATCGTTATGCGCATGGGTATCAACGGCAGGCTGCCGAACCAATCTGGTGACACCATGATCTCTGGTGTTGTGCCCTGTTGGAGCGGTACTTGACTGACGAGAAAGGCCATCGCGTCGTTCATTGAACGTCCGGCAAGTTGTTCATGTAATGACTCAAGGTTAATGTCAGAAGTCACCAGACCGTTGCCGGTCATGCTAAACACAACCTTTCCCGTAACCGGGTCAATACTGGCTACTGCCCCGCGCTCATAGGTCACGGTATCCGGCTTTATGAGTTGTCCCGGTTGTACTTGCTGCGATAATTCGGCATAGGCGATCTGCTCCCCAAACTGTTCATCGACAGCAGTTGCTTCGACCACCACTCGCATGGTAAGCGACAGTGTATCCGTGACATCGCCCACATTCGCGCTGAAGGTCATCCAATCATTACGTTCTTCCGCAATATGTACCGTTTCCAGAATGATGAACTGGCTTTCGCTCAGTCGTGGTTCCATTTCCACATAAGCCCGTGACTGAAGCTGCTGTCGGACTGTTGCCAGCAGGCGGTCACGATCATCGTCACTGACGGCACGTTGCGATTGACTGGCTCCGCCTGACGTCGGTGCAAGATTGCGAACGGTTATGACATCCGCTAGCGACCCCACAATGGTATTGATGACACCACTATCCACATTGCCGATTTCACCCGCCGAGGTCGGGAGTGCTTCAATTGGCACTTCAACTTGTAACCCAACCCCGCCTGAGAGTGCTGCTTCCTGAGTAGTATGAAATTGGATGGGAAAGCCAGCACTTGTAATGACTACCGTGTCTACGGGGATGGTGACGGGTTGATCGGTTTGATTGATGAACACAACCGAACCTGTAGAAGGTGCATCGCCGAGTTCTTGCGATCCAGTCGTTTCAATCGTTCCTGTATCTTCAACCTGTACACTCAGCTTGGTAGCTGGGATGATGCGGTTTTCAACATCCACAGTCGTCGCTGCCGGATCAGCGACGAGTTCAACCTGGCTGGATACGATTCCCTGTGCGGGCATGAGAGTGATAGTCGCACTGGGCAGAAAGACATACGTGAGGCCGCCGACTAGAATCAACAGAACAATCAAGACCCCAGCGAGGCGGATGCGTCGCCAGCGTCGCTGAAGCGCACTTTCTTCGGCATAAACGCGGCTGGCGACTTCTTTTAGGTCGTCCGGTATCGGTTCATCCTGTGGGCGTTGATAACGGCTGGTAAATACTTTTGACCGCCCGCGTCTCCAGCGTCCACGTTCGCTGGCTCCTATGGTTTCGTAGGTGCTGATATTCAGTTCGGTTGCGTTCTGGATGACTTGGGGATCGTGCGTAACCAGCGCCAGTCGGATTGAGCGTCGCATGGCTTCGCGCTGCACGAGTACCAGATCAAGTTTCCGTGTCAGGATTGTGCCGTCTTCCGGCCAGATGAGCAGTACGCGCTGGCCGCGCAGAAACGACAATCTGTCTCTCACAGACGCGGCATCGTCACTGGTTTCTAACTGGATAAACTCTGGCCGATTCGACATGCGGGTTGATCCAATCGCGTCTGGGTGTGGTCAATCGTCGGTCTGGAGAGGGTTGGATTAAGCCTTGCCCTCATACCCATCCCTAGCCTTTATATTTCTCGGCAATCAGTTGGCGGGCAGTATCCAGTGCTGCGGGCAGTTTTTCAACATCTTTGCCACCGGCTTGTGCCATATTGGGACGACCACCGCCGCCACCGCCAATGACCGCTGCGATCTCTTTAATGAGATTGCCTGCGTGCAGTCCTTTTTGGGTTAGATCATCACTGACCGTAACAATCAACCTGTGGGCGATCTTCCGCTATACTGCCCAGGACAAGGACACCACTTTTTGCCTTGTTGCGGAACCAGTCGGAGACTTCCCGGAGGTTATCCATCGACAGATTATCCATCTGCCCAATCAAGGTGGGCACTCCGTTAATGTTTTCTAGGTTATCCATCATTTCCGTGAAGTGTTCTCGCGCGATCTCTCTCTGAAGTTGCGCGATTTGTTTCTTGCTGGCGGACAATTCTGTTTGTAAATGCTCTAGCCGATTGACCGTTTGATCGGGTGTGGTGGTCAGGTGTTGAGCGATGTCGCCTAACGTATTCCTCTGCTGTTGAACATAGTCAATTGCACCGCGTCCGGTCAATGCTTCGACACGCCGGATTCCTGCACTCACACTACCCTCGCTCACGATGATAAACGATCCGATTTCAGCCGTTTCGCGCACATGTACACCACCACACAACTCGTAACTGAAGCGATTGCCATTCTGCGCAACCGTAATCGTCCGAACGCGATCCCCATATTTCTCACCAAACAGTGCCATTGCACCTTCGCTGCGAGCTTGAGCGAGTGGCTTTTCTTCTGCCGTAACCGGATAATTCGCCAGAATGATCTCGTTCACCTGTTTTTCTATATCAGCGAGGTCATGATCGCTGACCTTCTGATCGTGAACAAAATCGAAACGTAAACGGTCTGGTGCGACCAGCGAACCACGCTGCTGGACATGCGTTCCCAATCGGTTACGGAGTGCCGCCTGAAGGAGATGTGTTCCCGTGTGGTTGCGTGTAATGTCGGCGCGTCGTGCCGCATCCACTTCCGCGCAGGCCGCATCACCTGCTCTAGGCGTGCCCTCCACAATTTCACCAATGTGAACGATTAGTCCGCCAACGGGTCGCCGGGTATCCTCAACCTCAATCATCCAACCCTCGCCACTGATTGTCCCGGTGTCGCTGACCTGACCACCTGCCTCGACATAGAAGGGTGTTTCAACCAGCACCACCTCGATTTTCTCGCCGACCATGCCGCTCTCAACCCGTTTTCCATCTTGAAGTAGGGCAGCAATCCATGTATTCACCCTCGTCGAACCATAGGGATTATACAGTACGCCGTCTGTCCCAAGTGTGCCCGACTCCTTCAACTCAGTCAAAACAGATCGGTACGCCTCATTGGAGGTGATTGTACCCATCGCCTGACCGCCACCACTGATGGCAGTGTGTTCTTTCTCGGCGCTCTCGAAACCACTGTCATCCACACTGAAGCCGCGTTCTTCCGCCACATCCTTAATGACCTGAATCGGTAGACCGAGCGTTGCTTTCAGGTAGAATGCCTGGTCGCCGCTCAGTTGTCCGCCAGTTGGGAGTGCATCCAACATGGATTCGAGTTCGTTTAAACCTCGATCCAATGTGCGGCGGAAGCGGATTTCTTCCTGTGTAATCGTTTTCTTGATCGCCTCGGCTCGTTCAACAAGTTCTGTGTAGTGTCCACCCATAATGTCGATAACAGTCTGAGCAACTTGACCGAGGAACGGTTGGTTGAAACCGAGTTTTGCCCCAAAGCGTGCTGCCCGTCGGATGACCAACCGGCAAACCGAGTCACGTCCCTTAGCCCCAGGCAGAACGCCATCCGCGATCAGGAACACTGCTGCCCGTATATGATCCGCGATGACACGGTACGGCACGATATTTGCATCGCGCTCTGCATCAGTGTCACCAGTCAGCTTTTGGGTAGCCTCAATAATGGGCATGAACAGATCGGTTTCATAATTGGACTTTACACTGTTGACGACGCTCAGAATGCGTTCCAGACCCATGCCGGTATCGACACCGGGTGCTGGAAGTGGAACATCATACTGCCCACTATTGTCGAGGTCGGGTTGTGTGCGATTGAACTGCATGAACACCAGATTCCACAGTTCCAGGAATCGATCATCTTCATCTTCCAATGATTGGAGAATGCCATCTTCCCCGCGTTCCGGGTATTTATCCCAATGGAGTTCACTGGTTGGGCCGCATGGGCCAGTTTCCGCCATCTGCCAGAAGTTGGTTTTTGACCCTAATCGTGCCACTCGCTTGGGGTCAATTCCCATATCCTCGACCCAGATGTTATAAGCCTCATCGTCGTTCTGATAGACCGTGAACGCTAACCGATCTGCCGGGAGTCCATAAACCTGTGTGAGGAGTGTATAGGCGAAACGAATGGCATCACGTTTGAAATAATCACCAAAGCTGAAGTTACCGAGCATCTCAAAAAAAGTATGATGGCGCGGCGAGGGTCCAACATTTTCAAGATCGTTGTGCTTGCCCGAAACCCGCATACACTTCTGAGAAGTGGTCGCTCGTTTGTAGTTTCGTTTATCAATGCCCAGAAAAACGTCTTTGAACTGTACCATGCCTGCGTTGGTGAATAACAGCGTGGGGTCGTTGGCTGGGACGAGCGAGGAGGAAGGAACTGGTTTGTGTCCCATCTCTTCGAAAAAGTCTAAAAATGCCTGGCGCGCTTCAGCGCTGGTCATGGCTTTCATTGCGTGTCTTATCCTGAAAGTTAGAGTACCTAATCATCGAGATTATAGTCATTGGAGGGAGTCTGAACAAGGGTGGTCAATGGCTGGAAATTTGTGACGACCTGCTTAAATCCCCATATCCCACCCAGGCTGATGCCACTATAATGAATTCAGGCACATAATTGCTCTGAGGCAGAATAATGAATCAACTCCGCACCACTCGCGCTTTACGACCTGGAATCGTTATCTTGCTAATAGTTCTTTTACTGACAAGTTGTGCAGTTGCCGAGCAGCCCGCGCCTACACCAACCCCTGATATGAGTGTCCCATTGGGATTCCCGCGTCATCCTGTCACACGCAATGGACAGTGGACACCCCAGCTAACGACTTTTGACGGTGTGGATATGATGTTTGTCCCTGTCGGTTGTTACGTCATGGGCAGCGATTACGGCGATGCTGATGAACGGCCTATCTATCCCCAGTGTATCCAACAGCCGTTCTGGATGGATCGTTTTGAAGTCACTAATGAACAATTTGATCGGTTCGGTGGACAGGCCGAATTGCCGAGTACATGGAATGATGCAAATCGCCCCCGCGTCAACATTCGTTGGTTTGAAGCACGCGATTTCTGCAACGTACGTGGTGGTCGTCTGCCAACCGAGGTGGAGTGGGAGTATGCGGCACGCGGGCCGGATAGTTTGAACTATCCCTGGGGGAATGCATTTGTGCTGGATAACGGCGTCTTTCGGGAAAATGGCGATGGACAAACGGCAGAAGTCGGCAGTCGTCCTCTGGGGGTATCGTGGATAGGCGCGATGGACATGACGGGCAATGTGTGGGAATGGACAAGTACCATCTACGATGAAGACCGTTTTCGCTATCCATATACATCCGATGATGGCCGCGAAAATCCCGACGATACCACCAGTATGCGGGTGATGCGGGGTGCGTCGTGGTATGAAGGCACAGAATATTACAGCCGTGCTGCAAATCGGGGACGTCTTGGTCCGTCCATTCAGGATTTTAACATTGGTTTTCGCTGCGTTCGGGATTATTCACCGGAATAGGCTGTGGTATACTCACCGCACTTTCTGACTAATAAAACATTGAACAGGGTAGGGATGTACGATGCCGCCAACCATTGACGAGCAGGTTGAAATATTAATGTTGGGTACAGAATATGGCGACCCACAAACAAAACAAAATATGAGCCGCGAATTACGCCAACGATTGACCGAGGCAGACAAGGCTGGACGCCCACTCCGTGTTTATTGTGGTTATGATCCCCGGACGGCTGACCTGCATTTAGGTCACACGATTACCATGCGTAAACTCCGCCAGTTTCAGGAGTTGGGGCACGATGTAACCTTTCTCATCGGCAGTTTCACCAGTCTGATAGGTGATCCCTCTGATAAAGACAAAGCCCGCGATCAACTGACTCGTGAGCAGGTGCAGGAAAATGCTCGCACTTATGCTGAACAAGCCTTTAAAATTCTGGATCGTGATTTGACGCGGGTGCGTTTTAATGATGAATGGCTGGCTACACTCGACTTTGCAGACATCATCCGATTGGCAAGTAATTTTACCGTTCAACAATTTTTGGTACGAGAGAATTTCAAAAAACGGGTGGATGCCGGAGAGCCGATTTATTTACATGAGATGTTTTACGGCCTGATGCAAGGGTATGATGCTGTTGCCCAGGAGACTGATGTCCAGGTTGGTGGGCAGGATCAGTTGTTTAACATTCTTGTTGCAGGACGGAAATTGCAGGAAGCGATGGGACAGCGCCCACAAGTTGCCATCATTATGGGCGAAAGTCTGCCGGGGACAGATGGCGAAATCAAGATGAGCAAGAGTTTGGGAAATCACATCCCGATTTTGTCCGAGCCGTCCGACATGTATGGCAAAGTGATGAGCCTACCGGACAAAGTGCTCCTTATCTACCACAAACTGGTTCTTGGTTGGACGCCCTTGCAGCTAGAGGAACTGAAGGCTGGATTGGAATCCGGCAAACTGCACCCGAATGATGTGAAAATGCGGCTTGCGCGGGAGATCGTTTCTATCTTCCATAGTCCTGAGGATGCCGAGGATGCACAAAAACATTGGGATGAAGTCTTTCGCAGTCATGGTGGATTGCCAGAGGACATGCCAGAAGAGCCGTTAAATGAGCCGGAACGTGTGGTGGATATTCTTCGACGCTTGAATTACGTTAGTAGCGGCGGAGAGGCCAAACGTCTCATGCAGCAGAACGGCATCCGGCTGAACGAGCAGCCACTAACTGACCCCTCCGCTACCATCACGCTGGATATGTTACCGGCAGTTTTGCAGGTTGGGAAACGTAAATTTGTCCGGCTCACTGCCAAAGCCTGAGCTATTCAACCTGTAAAACCGCAGCCCCATCAACCTGACTGTTCTTGAGTTTTTTGAGAGCAGTCGGGGCTTCCTCTAGTGGAAATAATTCGGTATCTACATGGATTGGAATTTCGGCAGCAAGCGGCAGAAATTCCTCTGCATCCTGTCGCGTAGCATTGGCGACACTTCGTATGGTTCGTTCACCCCACAATAGTGTATAGGGCATTTCGGGAATGGCACTCATGTGGATGGCATTGATGCACAGTGTCCCCGCTTTGCGGAGATGTCCCAGTGCAAGCGGAATGATCCAACCTGCTGGAGCGAAAATAATGGAACGATCCAATTGTTCTGGCGGTTCGTCCTGCGCCTGCCCAACCCATACTGCTCCCAACTCCTGTGCGCGGCGTTGGTGGTCTGGGTTCCGTGTGAAAACGTAGACTTCACAGTTCCAGTAACGCGCCACTTGTAAACAAATATATGCGCTTGCCCCAAATCCAAATAGTCCGAGACGTTCACCGGGCCGTAAATCTGAAAGCCTGAGTGAACGATAACCAACAATTCCCGCACATAGCAATGGTGCGACATCCACATCAGAAAAAGTATCGGGCAACGAAACTGCGAACGCCTCAGGAACGGTTATGTATTCGGCATATCCGCCCGGTGCTGTGTATCCAGTGAAACGACCATACAGACACAGGTTTTCCTCTCCCCGCAGGCAGTATTCACAGATTCCACAGGCCTCATGCAGCCAGGGTATGCCCACCCGCGACCCAACCGGAAAGCGCGAGGTTCCCGCCCCCGCCTCTATGATTTCCCCGACAACCTCATGCCCCGGAATCAGTGGCAGATTTGGGTCGGGTAATTCGCCTTCGACAACGTGCAAATCCGTGTGGCAGATGCCGCAAACATGCACTTTGACCAGGAGTTCTCCGGCCAGTGCTGTTGGGCGAGGGACATCCGTTAAATGGAGCGGCTGACTATCGAGGGGCGCAGGTTTGGTGATGACCTGGGCTTTCATGGAACTTTTCCTCATTTTAACAGCAGATACAGACTCACGAGGAATAATAACACCAGCATGAATTGTTCAAAAACCTTCTGATTGACACGATAGACAAAGCGCCTGCCTATCCACGTTGCCACTGGGATGACAGGAATGACCCAAACAACACTGGCGAGCAGGTGTAGATTTAGGACATTACTGTTCAGCAAAACGATGGGCAGCTTTATCATGTTGACAATAAAAAAGAAGAGCGTTGTCGTCCCCATAAAACTGGTGGGGGATACATCTTGGAGCAGCATGTAAGCAGTATATGGTGGTGAACCAACGTTGGCTAATGCGGAACCAAAGCCTGATGCTGCGCCAGCAACATAGCTGTGCCATCGGCGGGGTTCGTAGTGGACGGTTCGCAGGCGTTCACTGATGACCTTATACAGTACAACGATCATCGTGAAGATTCCCAGAATACGCTGCATGAGTAAATCTTGGCCGTTTTCTGCCAGAGTGAACAGAACCAGGATGCCCAGTGCGATGCCGATTAGCGCGCTTGGCAGTAACAGTTTGATCTGCCGTATATCCCACTTGCGCCAATACATGCTCAGGGCGATAAAGTCACCAAAAATGAGGAGTGGGAGTGCCAGCCCAACCGCCTGAGAAGCTGGCATAAACTGGCTGAGTAACGGCGTGATTAAGACTACCGGCATTGGCCCGCCGAAGCCACCTTTAGATAGCCCGACAAGAATGGCGATGATAAAAACGAGAATAATGAAGTCCATAAGGCTCACATAAGAAAGGCGCACAGATTGGATTGTGCGCCGAAAGAAAAAAGACGGTAATGATTCGAGCAAGGGTTTGCTAGACTCACCTCGACAAAAGTTTCATTCTGATGTGCGGGGTTGCCAGGTTAGCTGTTCACGCACCGTCAGATCGGTGTGGCGGATTTTCATTGCAAGGTCGGCTGCTAGGTTGCGCATGAGGCGATAGCCGAGTTGGGGATAAGTGTCGCACAACAGCATCAGCTTGTCGCGCGGGATAACAACCAGATTCGTGTCGGGTTGAGCGCTACGTGCTCCGGCGGAACGTAAGCCCTCATCCACCAACGAAACTTCCCCGAACGATTGTCCTCGGCGCAAGGTTGCAATGGTGAAAGCGTCGCCCTTATGATCTTTCCCGACCACACCAGGATTGACCTGAATACTAACCTCTCCATTGGCAATGACATACAATTGGTTGCCAGGAGTATTTTCCTCGAATATGCTTTCACCTTCGCCGTAGGTCTTCTCAGTGCAAATCGACGCGACCAGTTCGAGCTGTGTATTGGTCAGCTCATAAAAGATGTCAGCCTGTTTTAAGACTGTGATGAAGGACATCCGAAGCTCCTGTTCCTAATGCCGAAGAATTCGGTGTATGGTCGAGAGACAATAACGGCATTTTAACATAGTTTGCCATAAGGTGAAAAGCAATGTGGTTTTTAACGATAAAGTCGTCTGCAAATTGTCGAATGGTCTGCTAACATGTATTGGACACCAATTTTAACTAAAAGCGGCTGCAATGGATGATTTCACGATTGATGAACTGATAAGTGTGTGTATTTCCCGGCAGGTGATGGATGGAGAACTGCTGGCACAGGGTATTAACACACCGCTAGTAATGGCTGGCTTCATATTGGCTAAATGTACCCACGCCCCGAATGTCCACTTTACTTCAGCTATCGGCCAGGGTTTGTGTCAGGATTGGGCACCGTTGGGTGTTGGCCGGGTGGAAGATTTATGGTTGGGCAAGGCACAAATCCACTTTGGGTTTGTGGCTGGTGCCGCAGATTTACTCCCGACTTATCATCCAAAAGAATTCTTTCGCCCTGCACAAGTTGACCCGATTGGCAATTTTAACAATGTTGCCTTCGGCGATGACTACGAAAAGCCGCGAATGCGTCTGCCAGGGACTGGTGGTATCCCCGATGTGACTACCTACCTCAATCACATTTATCTGTATGTGCCGCGCCATTCCCGTGTCACATTTGTCCGGGAGGTAGATTACCTGAGTGGTCTAGGGCACGAATCGTACAGGAAGCGAGGTGCGGGAGTGCAATATCTGATTAGCGATCTCGGCCAGTTCGATTGGTCGGAGGGTAGGATGCGCCTCGTGAGTTATCATCCCGGAGTTTCCGTCGAACAAATCAAAAAAAAGACGGGTTTTGAATTAACCATTGCGCCTAATGTGCATCAGACGCCTCCTCCCAGCCCAAAAGAAGTCCAGTTGTTGCGGGAGGTTATTGACCCATTAGGGGTTCGTAAACTAGAGATGCTTGGGGGAAGTGCGCGAAAAGACCTGCTGCGTGACATCCTGATGAAAGAAGATGCCTTGTGAAGAATTTTCTGAGTCGCGCGTTCAGTACTGTCAACCATCGGTTAATGATTGTCAGTGCTAAGGGCGGTGTTGGTAAATCCACTATGACTGTAAACCTGGGTGCTGCTCTGGCAGCGCGTGGTTTGAAGGTAGGGATTTTCGATGCCGATATTCACGGGCCAAATATTCCAGCACTGCTTGGTATCAGGCAATCACGTAACCTGTTGATGGGTACAAATCCTGAAGCCATGATGCCAGTCTACGTTCGCCCCGATGCACTCGATACACGCCCCATCAAGCCCTTCATCCGATACGGGATTCAAGTCATGTCGCTGGCATTGTTAGTGGGTGACGAGCAAATGTTAAATCCTCAACCCCAGGAAGTTTCCCCAATGGTTGAAATATTATTGGGACGTGTGGATTGGGGTGGGGCGGATATACTGTTGGTCGATATGCCGCCGGGGACGGGCGAACCCCTGCATACGATCATTGATGCAGGCTTGGTCGATGGGGTCGTGCTGGTGGCCGTGCGAGAGAAATTGGCTCACATGGATAACGGGCGTTTGCTCAGTTACCTTAGAACCACATCCGTCCCGGTACTTGGGGTAGTCGAAAATATGACCCATGTGATTTGTCCTCGCTGCGGAGAATTGATCGAACTCTATCCTGCCCCTGTGAGCGAACAATCTGTTTATGGAGGATCCTCGATACTCGCAACAATTCCGTTTCACCCCGATTTGATTCGGCAGGTGCGAGGTGGCCCGCCGTTGCCCCTGGCAGAGCCCGAGTCGCCAGTTGCAGGCATATTGTTCGATCTTGCCGATCAAGTGATAGCTCGGCTGAATGCAAAGCAATCCTGATTCTTCTCAGATGTTTGCTGGATAATTGTCATTCTGCTGGGTTGATTTTGGAACGTGAACCCTATCCTGCTGCGGGGATTGTCCAGTTCTGAATGGTCTGGAAACGGCTGGTTGGGGAACCAATAAATCCGAGTTGTACCCCGGTGACCTGTGGTGAGGTGGCATAGGTATAGAGCGGGTAATAAAGTGGGATGGCAATTGCCCGCGTGACGAACTCACGTTGGAAATCTTCGTAAAAGATAGTGCGGTTGATACCACTCGAATCCCGTCGTGCGCGCTCCAAATCTTCGGCAATCAGACGATCATCCTCACCACCATAGTTTTTACCATCTGGATACTGCCCCTGATGCCAGAATTGATAGACATCCGGGTCTGCGCTGTCCCCTAACGATAATTCTACCAATGCCGCGTCGAATTCACTGGCATCTAACCGTTCTTGATAGCTTGCCGGGTCAACAGCTTCGACGGTTACAGTGATGTTGAGTTGCGACCACTGAGCGGCGATTTCCTGAGCAACGCTGACTAACGCAGGCTCGTCTGGTACAAGAATACTGAAACTGAACAGACCGCTGGCGGTTGATGATGGTTCTGCTGTGGTTTCCTCGGTTGCCTCTGGGGTGACAACCGGAATATTAATGTTTTCTAGGAGCTTGCGGGCAGCATTCACATCAGGGGTAGGCCAGGGGAGATCGGCAACATAAGCCCATGCTCCTGGCATCAGGGGACTGTTTGCCAGTACAACTTGATTCGAAAGATAGCGGTCAATCAATGAGCTGCGATCCAAGCCCGTTTGAAGGGCAACACGTACCCGTTGTTCCCGAAAGAAGGGTGTACTGTCCTTCGCCCAATTGAAAATCAATACACCTAATATGGGTTCAATCGCTGTATGAATTTTCGCGCCGGTATTAACCAGCGCAGCTCGTTCGGTTCGATTCCGGGCTGCCAGCGCATCCACCTGTCCCATATTGAGTGCGGCCAGTGCATCGTCAAAAGTGCCAAACATCTGAAAACTGATGCGGTCAATATTAAATCCTGATTGACCCTCTGGACGTGCCCGATAAACAGGAGCAACTCGCAGGTCAACCACCTGTATTTGATTGCCATCCACCCCGCGAAGAGCTTCCAATTGATAGGGTCCCGTACCAATCGGGGACAGGTTGAAGGGGTGTGACCCGATTTGGGAGGCAGTTGTGCCGCGTAGAGCGTGTTCTGGTAAGAGTCCAATGCGTAATCTGTCGAGGAAACTGCCGAGTGGTTGGGTGAGACGGAAGCGTACCAGATGGTCGTTCAATTGTTGAAGTTCAACCGTACGCCAGAATGCACCAAGTTGTGGGTCTCCAGGAAAATCTGTTGATTGCAGCAGGGAAAACGTGTATATGACGTCGGCAGCCGAAAATGGTATTCCATCCTGCCACAGTACATCGTCACGAAGCTGAATCACATATTCCAATCCGTCGGGCGATATAATCCAACTCTTTGCCAGCGCCGGGACGGGTTCGCCATAGGCGTCAGATCGCGTAAGTCCCTCGAAAATGAGGGATGTGATGTCCCGATCAACCGGATTTAGATCGGCAAACAGGGGGTTCAAGCGGTGAACCGCTCCAATTAGCGCTTCCCGATAAGTTGGAACCGTCTGTGTAGTAACAGGTGGAGAAATTTCGGCCACCTGAGGCTGTGGTTCCGGCGTGTTTGTTGATTGAGCCAGCAGCTCAGTGGGAACGGCGGACACACCCATATCTACGGAAAGTTGCTCGGTTGGGGTATCCGAACGGGACACCAGGGCGACAACAAACAACCCAAGTGCCATGATAAAAACCAGCAGTTGCCACCGGAATCCGCGCAGCATGGAATCCCTCTTATGCCTGACGTGACACAAAAAGGTGTTTTGCAATCACGCAAAACACCTCATCAAACAGCATTGCAGACAAGGGGCAGCTAACTCTGGAAGGCAACAACAGACAGAATTGAAACGGTCAAAAAGACGATAGATAGGGCAATCGTGATTTGGAATAGAGTCTTTTCCAGTCCACGTCGGGTACGAGTAATACCACCGCCCGCATCACCACCCAACAGGCTGCCGAGTGCTCCACCCTTAACCTGAAGCAGGATCAGGATAATCAGAATAACCGATATAACAATCGACACAATTTGTAACGCGGTCTGCATGTTACAGAACTCCCATCCATTCAAAAAAGCTCACGCAGTATATCATGTGCCAGAACGATTGCAAAGTGTGGGGGCACGATCCAGCGCGCCCCTCTTTGGTGCCTATTGCTGAATCTGTTGCTGTGCCTGGGCTATTGTGTCCGTCAGGAACCCCTCGGCGGCCTGAAGCTGCGGATCAACCTCATTGTCAGTTCCATCTGGTGTCCAGTTCACCACAATGTCTGGTGTAATACCCTCTCCATGAATCCAGTGACCATCGGGTGTCAGCCAGCGCGCGATGGTCAGGCGAACGCCGCCGCCATTGACCAATGCCTGCCAGGTTTGAACCGTGCCCTTGCCGAAGGTCGTCTCACCGATAATGGTTGCACGTCCGCGATCCTGGAGCGCACCAGCCACTAACTCAGAGGCGCTGGCACTATTTCCGTCAACAAGAACAGCGAGAGGGATTGACCCATTAACGAAGCTACCATTTGCCTGATACACCTGCTCAGTACCGTTGCCGAAGTCTTCCTTGAGAATGACACCATCCTGAATGAAGGCGCTGGCGATATCAATCGCGCTGGAGAGCAATCCACCCGGATTGCCCCGGAGATCAAAAACGAGGCCGTCTAGGTGGCTAACATCTAGGTCGTCGAATGCCTTGTTGAGTTGTTCACGAGCATGGGAGCCGAAATCGTTAAGTTTGATATAACCGATGTTGTTGTCCAGCAGACGTGATTCGACGGTTGGGATCGTGATTTTGGCTCGCACGACATCAAAGTCGATTAGGTCTTCGCCCCGGCGTACCGTGATGATGACATGAGAGCCTTCCGCCCCACGAACTTTCCCAGCCAGTTCTAACTGGCTCAATCCGGTGACATCTACACCGTCAACTTTATCAAAGATGTCTCCAGGCTTGATACCGGCAGTTTCGGCTGGTGTACCTTCCATTACACTCACGACGCGGATTTCTTTAGTATCTTCCAGCGTTTCGATGACGACACCAATTCCTGTAATTTCCCCGGAAAGCTCCTCATTCACCAGATCATAGACTGACGGATCCATGTAACCGCTGAACTGGTCGCCAAGCGAATCGACCATACCCTTGATTGCGCCGTCTACGAGTTTATTGGTGGGGACATCATCAATATAATTAGATTGAATGAGGTTGTAGACTT
This sequence comes from uncultured Chloroflexia bacterium, assembly GCA_963752305.1. Lineage (GTDB taxonomy): Bacteria > Chloroflexota > Anaerolineae > Aggregatilineales > Phototrophicaceae > CFX2. Next base: position 1,522,960 of record CAVVXQ010000009.1, on the reverse strand, counting down.
GCCAAAACGGTTCAAAATCTGGTTCAACTTCAGCAGGCGGGGTCGTGTCACTTTGTGCGAGTCCAACCAGATGTTGGTTACCCAACGCGAAGCCGCCGACAAATACGGCCACGATAAGAAAGCTGGTTTTCGCCGCCCGAAAACGCTGCCAAACAGCGTGTAACATAGTCATATCCATTACTCCAACGCAAAAACGGTAATGACATTATAATCGTTTCCGTTGTGTTAGATGTGAATTTGTGGTGAGAGATAGGTAAACCCTGAGCATAGATGTTGAATCAATTAGTGCCTATGCACTTTCCAAACGGGGAACCTCTTACGACTTTCCCTTCGGCGACGATGTGCATGTCGTTCGTGTTATGGGTAAAATGTTCGCGTTGGTACCCTTGACTGGTTCACCACGCCTCAATCTCAAGTGTGATCCTATCCTGGCCGAGGTATTGCGACAGACTTATCCTGCTGTCACAGGCGCTTATCATATGAACAAAAAACACTGGAATACGGTCTTGTTGGATGGAACGGTGCCAGATGATGAAATTCTGGAAATGGTCGATCACTCGTATGGGCTGGTTGTGAAGGGGTTGAAGAAGGCTGAGCGGGAACAACTGGAAAATGATGCCAAATGAAATTGCGTAAAGTTTATGGACATGAATAACTGGATTTCGATGCCGGATGCCGCCGCCCTGGTCAAAGATGGTCAGACCATTGCCCTCGGCGGAATGACTTTATATCGGCGTCCGGTAGCTTTCGTCCGCGAATTAATCCGCCGTGTGCCCGCTCCTAAAGACCTCACGCTGCTATGTTTTACGGCAGGCTTCGAGTCGGATTTGCTGGTTGGGGCAGGGTGCGTGAGTGCCGTGCGCTCCTGTTATTTTGGATTGGAATCGTTCGGTTTCGCACCGATGTTTACCGAAGCTGCACAACAGGGCACCATCCATATAGTGGAGGAGACAGAAGCCAGTCTGGCGATGGGTATTCGAGCAGGTATGGCGGGTGTTGGATTTATGCCTTCACGCGCCTGGATTGGTACGGATTTGCCCCGATTACGCCCGGATGTCAAAACCATAATTGACCCCTATAGCGGTGAAGAATTGATGGCGTTTCCGGCGATTGCGTGTGACATTGCGGTGTTACATGGGCTGGAAGGGGATCGTTATGGCAACGTCAAAATCAACAATAATATTGGTGTGGATGTTGAGTTGGTTTATTTAGCGGACATAGTGATTGTAACGGTTGAGCGTATGGTTGACCGAGTTGAAAAGTCTACAGACGGTTTGCTAATCCCATCTCCCGGCGCGACATATATTGTCCATGCGCCGCGAGGAGCATGGCCGACAAGCTGTTATCCAGATTATCCGGTAGGGGGCAGCGAATTCATGCAGTATGTTGATGCCTGTAATGCTGGACGGTTTGATGATTACCTGGACACATTTTTGCAGCAGGATTAGGGCGAAATCAGAGGGATAACGCTCTCTGGCCTAACCGAGATAGCGACCTTCTCCCCTGGTTGCGGAAGAACTGTTGCTAGGGAGGGTAGTTTAAAGGTAATGGCTTGGTTGTTACCTGCAAGCACGACAATGCGATAGGTGTCGCCAAGAAAAGTGCGTGTGCTAACAATTCCCATAAATGTGTCGGGGGTTTCTGGCGCGGCGAGTTGAATCCCTTCTGGATGTAAGAGCAGCATGTCGGCTCTATGGTTGATCTTAAAATTGCCTAGAGAAGTATGGGCAATCCCATCTTCCTGATTAAGGATAGGAATGAGGTTGTTTAATCCCAGAAACTGGGCAACGAATGGAGAAACTGGTTTCTGATAAACTTGCTGTGGGGTTCCGATTTGCTCAATTTGCCCAGCGTTCATCAACGCAATCCGATCAGCGATAACAAATGCTTCATGCTGGTCATGCGTGACATAAATCGCCGTCAGACCGATCCGCTTGATGATGTCTCGCAGTTCGGCAATCAGGCGTTCCCGCAGTAGCGCGTCCAATGCGCCCAACGGTTCATCTAGCATGAGCAGACGAGGATTAGGCGCAAGACTGCGTGCCAGTGCGACACGCTGGCGTTCTCCACCAGAGAGTTCGGTGGTATCACGATCCCCCAAGCCACTCAGTCCGACGAGTTCCAGGACATCACGAACACGCGAATTTTGGTCTGTTAGCTTCTCACCCCCCATTTTGAGACCAAAGGCAACATTTTGTGCCACGTTCAGATGTGGAAAGAGGGCAAAATCCTGAAACATCAGGCCGAAACCGCGCTTATGAACCGGAATTTGGGTAATCGACTCTCCATCCGCCAGAACATCCCCGGACTGTGGCATCTCCAGACCAGCGATCACGCGCAACAGCGTAGTTTTGCCACACCCACTTGGCCCTAGTAGGCATAGAATCTCACCCTGCTCAACAGCTAGATCAATTCCATGAAGGACGGTTACATCTCCGAATGTGACCCGTACATTACGAATATCGAGCACTAGAATTCCCCCACACCTGCCGAGCGTATTTTTTCGATCAGCAGGAAGGCGATACCAGATACGAGCATGAGTAAACTGCTCATTGCCATCGCCTGACCGTAATTCAACGCGCCCGGTTGACCCAATAAGCGGTAAATCACAACCGGCATGGTTGGGGTATCCGGTCTGGCAATGAAGATAGATGCGCCAAATTCCCCCATGCTGACCGTAAAAGCAAAGGTTGCGCCTACGATTAGTCCTCGGCTGATAATTGGCAGGTTAATTAGCCACAAAACACGCCAGGGAGTTGCGCCCAATACACGGGCAGCTTCCTGAATGCTGGGTTTGATACCTCGCAGAGCGGGCAGCACACTTCGCACAATGAAAGGCATGGCGACGAGTGTATGCGCTAATGGAATCAACAAGGGGGAAGTGCGCAGGTTCAAGGGCGGCTTATCAAGTGAGATGATAAAACCGAATCCCAACGTTACGGCGCTGGTCGCCAAAGGGAGCATAAACAATGGGTCAAGCCAGGTTGTTAAGCGACTATCCCGGCGGGAAAGGGTAAATGCGACAATTACACCCATAAACAGCGACAGGATGGTCGTGGTGATCGCAAAGACGAGGGAATTTCCTATCGACTCTGATGGAGGAACAAACAGGATTGAATTTCGTGTGTTTTGGGTCAATTGCTGCGTAATACTGAGTGGTCAAGCCGTCTGCTCCAGTAAAGGAACGAAGTACCAGTGCCATGAGGGGAGCGAACAGAAGTATAGTCATCAATGTCAAGTTGGTTACGACCATCAGCCATTGGCGACGACTGCGGGGACGTTGTGCGACCAGTTTGGCGCTGACCGTCTCCTGGCTGACGTGTCGTTGAAGCCGGGTATAGAAGGCCATTGTGATGAACATAAAGGTAATTTGTACGAGTGATAATGCCGCAGCCACAGGCAGATTAAATATATTCACAGCCTGACGATAGATTTCCACTTCCAGCGTGGCGAAACGTGGTCCACCGAGAATTAACACCACACCGAAACTGGTGAAGGTGAAAATGAACACCAATAAAGCCGCCCCGGTAATCGCTGGACGCAGAATTGGCAATCGAACGTACCACCACAAACGCCAGCCATGCGCGCCGAGCACACGCGCAGCTTCCTCAATATAGGGATTCTGATTTGCCCAATAACTGCTTATCATTCGCAGCGCCAGCGCGTAGTTGTAAAAAATGTGGGCGATGAGGATGATGGTTAGAGAACGGTCAAGCATAATGGGCGGCGAACTGAGGTTCAGCCAGCCCATGAGTGTCGTATTGAGTATCCCCCGCGGGCCAATCAAAGCAGTGAACGCAGCAGCGACCACAACGGTAGGCAGTACAAAGGCCAACGTTGCCAGCGAAAGAAATATGGATTTGCCGGGAAACTGATAACGAGCAAATACATATGCACCCGGCAGTGCCAATCCGATTGTCAGGAATGTGGAAAGGACAGCCTGCCAGAGTGTGAACCATAAGGTATCACGGTAATAGGAGGATGTAGCGATTTCCACAAAGCTGGCGAGATTAAGCTGGCCCTCTGGCGCGAGGCTTAATCGGAAAATAGACAGCAGGGGATAGAAGAAAAATAAAAACAGGAACACTAACGGCACGAACACCAGTCCGTGCCGTAACAACCGATAGCTACTATTTACCGAAGGACGGTTTCTGTCCATGCCTGAATCCAGGTCTCACGATTAGCGTCAATTTCATCCATATCCATCAAAACAGGATTTTCTGGGATTGAGACATATTGCGTGAACACTTCTGGCAGAGTCGCCGCTGGATTTACCGGAAACACGAACATCTGCAAGGGCATATCTTCTTGGAATTCCTGACTCAGCATGAAATCCACAAATTGTTGTGCGGCATCCATTTTCTCTGTACCTGTGAGGATGCCGACAAATTCAATTTGACGAAAACATGTGCCGTCAGCAGTGATCGCCCCGGTAGGTGCGGTTTCCGGCGGTGTCTCCATGAAATAGACTTCAGCAGGTGGGCTGCTGGCATAGCTGACCACTAATGGGCGTGTTCCTCCACTTTCAGCACTGCCACTGAATTGGACGTAATAGGCATCCGACCAATCATCGGATATGTAGACATCATTGTTGACCAAGTCTTTCCAGTAATCCAGGTAGGTATAATCGCCCGTTGTTCCGAAGTCCTCAATTGTCGCCAGTAGAAATGCCAATCCTGGCGACGAGGTGGCCGGATTTTCAACTGTCAACAGACTCTTGTACTGTGGCTCGGTTAAATCGGCCAGATTCTGTGGAAGAGCAAGATTGTGCGCATCAAAGTAACTGGCATCGTAGTTCAGACACACATCTCCATAGTCAACAGGGGTAACGCGATTTTGTGGATCGAGCTTGAATTGATCGGGAACATCCTTCAGTGCTGGAGATTTATAGGGCACAAAAATATCAGCATTGAGCGCCCTGCTCAAGAATGTGTTATCGACGCCGTAGAGTACGTCCCCCAATGGATTGTCCTTCGTCAGGATTGCCTGATTGACCATCGCTCCTGCATCACCGCTTCTTAGGATTTCTACTTTGATGTTGGCATCTGCCTCAAATTTTGCCAGCACATCTTCACTCACGGCGAAACTATCGTGGGTGACGAGCGTCAATGTTGTTGGTTCTCCCTGAGCCAGCGCTGGAGATAACCCCAATAACAATACAGCGAAAGTCAGCAGTCGAAACTTCATCGTCAACTCCCTTCATGATAAATGGACTTGTGGATAGATCAACCTGGGAGCCTAAAATAAAACACCCTCTACGATTGATTGTAGGGGGTGGGAATATTGTCCAGTCATTAGCACTCCCTACGCCGGTATGATCCGGATCAGGTTAAGGGTCGATGCGGCATTACGCACCCTCTCAGCCCACTTGCGCGGACTCCCCTGGTCTGAGTTTAATTGTGTACCGATTATATCGTGGAGTGTGTTAGAATCCTGATATCCAAACAAGGGCACGAGTTTAAAATGCCCTTGTTTGTGCGAATATAGACTTTAACGAGGAAGCAGGGGAATTATGGGGCGACTACAGACCATTTACCGCCCAGGCCATTTCCACCTGTGTCGCCAGGGAGTTGATCGTCTTTCCAGAGGTACAGCGGCATGCCGTTGTAGGTTAACTGAAGACTATCGTCATCGCGTGTAATAGTGCCCAATTCACCCATAGTCCCAGAACCCGCAACAAGGCGCTGGTTCTCGGCAACTGTCAGCGGCGGCCAATTTGTCGCGCAGTCTCCAGAGCAGTTGCTCACATTCATCGCATCATTTGCAAATGCATATAGGGTTCTGCCGTCAGCGGCGACGAGAAAATCACCGAGTTCATCTGTGTGTCCGATTGCGACTGTTTCGGGTGTAACGGTATGCCACTTGTCTCCAAGACCTTCCCCGGTAGTGTCACCGATGGCCGCGTCGTTCTTCCAGTTGTACAGCGGCATTCCATTATAGATAACCTGAAGTGTGCCATCGTCGCGCTGGGTGGTGCCGAATTCGCCGGGCAGATTAACGCCTGGAACGACGGCATCAGCACTGTCGACGGTGACGGGCGGCCAATTTGTTGCGCAGTCGCCGGAGCAGTTGCTTACACCCATCTCATCATTATCGAATACATAGACGGTCATACCATTGGGGCCAACCAGAACCGAACCAAAATCGGGGTTGGGAAGCGCTGAAATAGTGGCCGGTGGTACGATCCACCACACACGATTAACGCGATTTCCGGTAGTGTCACCTGGGTTTACGTCTTTTGCCCAATAGTAAAGCGGTTGACCATTATAAGTGACTTGTGTCGAGCCATCATCGCGAACGGTAGTTCCAAGTTGACCCGGAATACCTTCGTCGGCGGTCAGGCTGTCAGCACTGTCGACAGTCAGCGGCGGCCAGTTTTCGGCGCATCGCCCATTGCAGACCGATGTATTTAGAGGATCAGGTGTAAAAACATATAGTGTCATGCCGTTGGGACCGACAAGATAGCTGCCCAGGTCGTCCGAACTGCCCAGGCTAACGGTGTATTCGTCCTGCGCAAGAACCGGAATTGTAAATAACAGCACGCAAAACAGAATGACTAAACCTCTTAACTTCAACATATGATCTCCTTGTGACATTGAACAACGATAGAAAAGGGATGGTGCCTTTTCTAATATGCCAATCGTCAGGACACTGTAATTTGGATTGCGCACACATGACTTTACATCTCCTATAGGAACCTGTTAGACTGATGTGCGGAGCGAGAAAAGCCATGAACTCGGAATTCGACGATATTCAATTGATGAGGCGGATTGCCAACCGCGATCAATCGGCCTTTCACGGGCTTTATCAGGCATACGGTAAAGCGGTATACAGTCTTGCTTACCGCATTCTGCAAAATTCGGCGCTGGCAGAAGAAGTGACACAAGACACATTCTTGAAAATCTGGCAGCAAAGAACAAAGTGGGATCCTGAGAAGGGTAGACTTAAAAGCTGGTTGTTGACTATAGCCCACTATACGGCAATTGACTGTTTTAGACGTGAACGACGCCAGCCCATTTTGCATCCTGATTCCATTGAGAACATGGAAGAAATGATTTCTGCAACCCAGACGGACATTCCATGGCAAGATGGCACAGTATTAAAAATGTTAATCACGCAACTTTCTGACGAACAGTCATTCTTAATTGAGCTCGCTTTTTTCCGGGGAATGAGTTATAGCCAGATCGCAGACGAAACACAAATTCCACTTGGAACAGTAAAAACACGTTTGCGTACGGCTATTCAGCGCCTTCGGGAATTGTGGCTGGAATCCGTCAATCAAACATCTGGTCACATATAAACGGACGTATAATTATTTAAAACGTGAGTTGTAAACAGGACATATGAGCTCTAGTAATCCCCTTGCTTCGCGCAATGACTGCGAAGCGATTTAAGGCCTGATCCCCGAATACGCATTCGGGCTTACGAATCCAGACGAATCTCGGCTGGTAGAGACGAATCTTTGCATCATGCCCAGATGCAGCATCGCAATTGGCGGATTATCGGCATTTGCAGGATGAAATGCGTGCCAGTACGCTGGAGCTTGAACCTCCAGAGGCGTTGGAACATCGGCTGATGGCGGCAATCTCCGAGCCAGTTGCTACTGTCCACTCTCCGCGCCGCCGTTTCCTGCATCGGGCGTGGGTTATCGCGGCTGCGGCATTGGTCGCATTGATATTCACCAACGTATATTGGTTGGGTCGTGTAAACAATGTCACGCAGGAACGCGATCAACTGGCCGCACAGATCAACCCGACAGGTAATAATGCGTTTGTCTTAACTGGCACGAATGATCTCCGGTGGGTTCGATTGCCTCCTTCGCAGGAAGACACAGATGCCTCCGCGTTTTTGATGTGGAATGCTGAGAGCGAGATCGGGTTGTTATATGTTCGGGGATTTCCCAACCTGACCGTTGGGAAAACGTATCAACTGTGGTTAACACATGGAGATGAGCGTGTGAGCGCGGGTGTTTTTCGTGTGGATGAAGATGGCAAGGGTGCGCTACTGTTTCATGTTAGCGACCCAATTGACGAATATACCTGGGCAAGAATTACCGATGAGCCAGAGAGTGGCAGCAATCAACCCACTGGAACGGTGGTGGTGGTTGGCGAACTCTGACGATCCCCAAAAAGACCTCTCAACTTGAGAGGTCTTCTCCTAATCCATGTTCCCGCATTTTCAACGACTAAATATCGAGATTACGCACACTTTTGGCATGTGTCTGAATGAAGCGACGGCGTGGCGGAACGCTGCTACCCATCAACATGTCGAAAATGCGATCTGCCTCGGCAGCGTCGTCAATCGTAACTTGTAGAAGCGTGCGCTGTGCCGGATCCATGGTTGTTTCCCATAGTTGTTCCGGATTCATCTCTCCAAGACCTTTATAACGCTGCACCCCAACTTTATCAGGATCATCATATTTCTTTAGCGCCCTGACCAGAATTTCAGCTTCATTTAACCCCGGTTCTGCATAGACATAATCAGCCTGTTTACCTTTTTTCAAGAGGTAAATGGGGGTTGGGCGATGTAATAGATGTCCTTCCTGTATGAGTGAGAGCATGTGACGGAAGAAGAACGTCAGCAGTAGGGTGCGAATATGGCTACCATCTACGTCCGCATCGGTCATGATGATGACACGTCCATATCGCAGATTCTCAACCTTGAAATCCTCGCTGATGCCTGTGCCGAGTGCAGAGATCAACGCTTTGATTTCGTTGTTGTCGAGGATTTTATCCATGCGGGCGCGTTCGGTATTCAGGATTTTGCCGCGTAACGGAAGAATTGCCTGGAAATGCCGGTCACGACCCTGTTTCGCGCTACCACCAGCGGAATCACCTTCTACAATATAGATTTCCGCTCCATCACCCTTTTGTGAGCAATCGGCCAGTTTGCCGGGTAATGTGCTGCTTTCAAGTAGACTTGGGCCACCACGAACCAAATCGCGGGCTTTGCGAGCTGCCTCACGCGCGCGCATACTGGTCATACACTTATCAATAATGCGGCGTGCCTCGCGCGGGTTCAGTTCCAGGAATTCATAGAATGCATCCGAGACAACCTGTGAAACTGCCCCCTGAACTTCCGGATTAATAAGTTTCACTTTGGTCTGGCTTTCAAAGGATGGGTGAGGGTGCTTGACGCTGATAATTGCCGTCAAACCTTCCAAAGTGTCGCTGCCGGAGAAATTTGCCTCTTTTTCCTTCAGCAATCCGGATTTCCGAGCGTACCGATTGATGACGCTGGTAATGGCCGAACGTAAGCCGGTTAAATGTGAGCCGCCATCAGGTGTATTGATGGTATTAGCGAACGCCAGTTCTGTTACTGTGGAAGCATCGGTATATTGAAACGCAACTTCAATTCCGATGGTATAGGGTTCTTTGCCATCAGGTGTGATTTCAACATCTCGCTCAGCATATACAGGATCATGTATTGCTTTGCGATTCCGATTCACATGGCGAACGAAGGAATGTAATCCGCCCTCAAAATAAAAAGTCGTTTCACGGGGAATGGGGTTGATGCGCTCATCACGTAGGGTAATAGTCACCCGGCGCGTGACGAAGGCCATTTCACGGAAGCGCTGTGCCAGCGTGGAATAACTGAAATCGTTTACTTCCAGCACGGTAAAATCAGGCACAAAGGTGATGCGAGTCCCAGTTGCTTCCCCAGGTTCCAATTTTCGCACCTTAACAACTTCAGTTGCGGGACGTCCTTCGTTGTAGACCTGTTCCCAGAGATAACCATCGCGGAACACTTCTGCGCGCAGTTCAGAGGACAAAGCATTCACGGCGGAAACACCGACACCGTGCAAACCACCGCTCACCTTGTAAGCACTATTATCAAATTTACCCCCCGCGCCAACTTCCGTCATGACCAGTTGAAGCGTTGAAACCCCCTCTTTTTTGTGAATGCCCACAGGGATACCAACACCGTTATCAGTTACGGACACAGCATTATTTTCCAGCAGGGTCACAAGAATGTGATCGCAACGTCCTGCGAGAGCCTCATCAATCGAGTTATCAACCACCTCGTAGATCAAATGGTGTAAAGCTCGTGCGTCCGTGCCGCCCACGTACATGCCAGGTCGTAGACGGATGTGTTCCATTGGGTTTAATTTTTGAATACTACTCTCATCATACGTGGGAGTGGTTGTTCTATCCACCAAGTTGACTCCTTGATTTCTCAAATTCAGCAGAAGGGGATTTTCTTCCTAAAAAGGTCAGATTCTCTTCATTTATTATACCGCACTGTGGGTATTCCGACAATGGTGAGTAGAACATCAGTTTGTATTCGCTGATGAACATCCAGGTTGTGCTTGACAGCTTTTTACCGCCGCTTTACAATGCCCCTAATTGCCCTCGTAGCTCAGGGGATAGAGCAGCGGTCTTTGAATAGGAGCCTTCTGCTGGAAGATCAAGAGGTTTGCTTGCATCTTGGCCTTTTGATCTCGTAATTGCGGATGAACAGTAGAAGTGGAGCGGGCTGTATCGGTGAACGTCGCCAGGGATGATACCCTCGATAACGCCGAGCAAACCCCAGGCAAGGGGATGCGTAGAGACTGTACGCCTGCCGCCTGCGATGGCGAAGACACAGTCCAGCCAGCAAACTCAATTAGAGCGGTTGTGGAAACACGATGCTGGATGCTAAACCGTAGGTCGGGGGTTCGAATCCCTCCGAGGGCGCCTAAGATAAATGCCCACCTCAAAATGACTAGAGGTGGGCATTTGTTTTTCAGGACATGATCTCTTGATACAAGCCTTTAGTTTCTGAAGATGGTTCTAACCCATCACGTTTGAGGTCTTCAATCAGGCGCTGGTAATGGGCAGCGGCTTCGCTTCGGCGTCCCATTTTAGCATAGAGCTGCATCACATCACGGTGAATGTGTTGCTGACTGAAGTCTTCTGCCAGCGCACGTTGAAAGAGTCCTAACGCATGTTCCAAACGTTCTTCTGATAGACGCACATGGGCCATTTCCGTCAGGGCTTCCAGGTATCCGGCGCGGAAGTCCTCGCGTCGATCTAGAATCCATTGATCGGAATGTCCTTGCAAGAATGGGCCACGATAAAGATCAATCGCTTTTTGCCATGCAGCTATCCGATTTGGATTTTCTGGATCACGTCCATCCATGAGTGCGCCCACAAAATCCATGACATCATAATGAATTGCGAGCTGGGAATTTATTCGATAATAACCATCCTCATGAACCAGTACGTCCATATCCAGTGCCTTATGCAGGCGACGTTTGGTAACATGGAACACATTGACGGCTTGATCTGTATCCAGTTCGGGCCAGAACGCCTGACAGATTTCTGATCGGGTAATGATGGGTCGATCCAAAGCAAAAAAGAAGAGCAGTCTGGGAAGATGTCCTTCCCAGGTGTCAATTGTGTTGCCATCCATCAAAACATAACCTGGCCCTAATGCAAATACCTCCAGGCTCGTTTTACCCTGATTGGTAATCTCGTAGAAATCGTGTCGAATTAACAAGTCATCTTCTAACAGAACGGCATATCGTTGCGAGATCAAGGATACCCAGGGAAGGCGTGGAAGCGTTCGACTATTTATGACGAGGCGGCAGTTTTCAGGAAGTCGTCCTATAAGTTTTTCAATAAACATTTGTATATCGTCTGCGCTGTCGCTGCGATCATATTCATCCAGGACGAGAAAATAGGGTTCATCGCTTAATTCGGCCAAGTCCTGGACAAAGGCGTGCAACACTGTATTGAGATCGCCCACAGTTTTTTGCGGTAATATATTAATGTGGCGACCAAATGTTGGATGCTGGTTGGCGAGATCGTGACTGATACCTGTAAGGAAAGATTGTACGTTAGTATCGTCAGGTCCCAGAGCATAATAATACACAATTGAATTGGGTGCGTTCAACAATTTCGCAACTAGAACCGAACGATAACGGCTGCGAGGGTGAAGCAAAATAACGCGCGCATGGGGAGCCTGTTCTGCAAATGATTGGAACGACTCTTCAATCAAGTCATGTAATTGCATGGCAATATGTATCCTGAGTATTAAGAAAAATGAACAATTCTAATGAGTATAGCACACCAATAATACATAACGCTAATGTCTCGGTATCCTATCTTACACAAGTGAATTGCCCCGAATATAGACTTCAATAATGAGCACCTATTGAAAGGTAATCTCGTGAAGCGACCTGGTCGTCCGTTTGGCGTATCACTGGCGATTGTTGCCAGCACATTCTTATATACTTTGCTGCCTCTTCTGCAAATTGGCACCATTTTGTTGGTTCGACAGCATTTTCTGAATATTCAATTCGGAGACGAAGTACCAAACCCGATTGCAATGGGTGGGGATTTCCTCGGTGTGCCAGAATCGAACCTGATTTTACAGGGCGCACTGAGTCTGGGCTTTCTGATGATTGCTATTTTAGCATGGCGGGGGCGACCATCAATTATTGGATTTGTACTGGTGGTTGCTGTGTTTGGATTGACGTTAGTAAAACTCTTCAGCATTGTTTTGCAAACGGCGACTGACCAGGGTATTCAAGCGGGTTTCAGTTCACTGGATAGTGTGATGCAATCTTTAGCCACCGGCCAACTCACTGTCGAGGTATTAGTGATGCTATATGTGATTTGGTATATGAATCGTGGTCCGGCCAGAGCTTTTTATCGGGGATACTATTTGCCTGAACCGAGCGGTTCTGTGCAAAGTGAAGGCTCAACCTAGAAGTTGTTTCTCCCGCTCCTCCATCTCCAAAAGCACCAACTCTCGGCGCAGAGTTTTACCCACCATCGTCTTCGGTAGTTCCTGAATGAATGTGTAACGGCGAGGCACTTCATACCCTGCCAGATACTTTGAACAATGGTCGATAAGTTCCTGCTCTGTCACATGTTTATCTGGTTGGAGGACGACCCAGGCTTTAAGCGCTTCTTCTCCACTTCTTTCGGGATGGGGGATGGCTGCAACACCGACCTCAAGAACAGCGGGGTGCTCTTTAATAACCTTCTCGATATTGTTGGGATAGACATTAAAACCGCCAATCAGTGCCATATCTTTCTTGCGATCCACGATGTAGAAATAGCCGTTTTCATCCATACGTCCAATATCGCCACTGTACAGCCATGTTTTTCCATCTTTTTCACGCAGGGTATTGGTGGTTTCGGTAGGCATCCCATGATACCCAGACATTATGTTTGGGCCAGCCATCACGATTTCACCGATTTCGCCAACCGGAACATCTGTAACTTCATCATCCAGACTAACAACACGGACATCAACATCAGGTAGCGGCATCCCAACCGAACCAGTACGATTGTTACCAACTAATGGGTTGGAAATTGCTGCTGCTGCAGTTTCGCTCATGCCGTAGCCCTCGTTCAAGCGTCGTGCGCCAGCGGCCTCAAATTCGCGTTTTGTGACAGGAGGTAGGGGGGCAGCGCCACTTGAGGAAATCAGAAACGAATCCATGCGAACTTGCCCAGATTTGACAGATGGATGATTCACCACCGCGTTATACATTGCTGGCACACCCAGGAAAACCGTTGGCCGATAATGGTCGATTATGGCGACTGTGTTGTCAATGTCACGGGCGTTTGGAATCAGTACGATCTTTGAGCCGGATGCGATGGCCTGACTGAGTAAGACAACCAAACCATACGAATGGAACATTGGGATAGCGCCCAAGTAGGTCATATCTTCTCGCTGAAGGCCGCCAAACGCGCCCTTTTCTACCGAATTTGTCCATGCTTTGATTTGCAGCATGTTGGCGACCATTGCCCGATGACTGAGCATCGCCCCTTTTGAGATGCCAGTCGTACCCCCTGTATATTGCAGCAGGGCAATGTCGGATGGCTCTACGTCCACATTAGGTTTATGACCAGCGTATTTGGTCAGCACATCTTGCAACCAATAGTCGCCTGAAGCTAATGATTCAACATGGTGACCATCCTTTTTTTCTTTCGTAAGTGAAAATAGGTGTTTAGCGACTGGTGGCAGATATTCTTTAATGCTGGTAACAATGACCGTTTTGGCTTTAGTTGATGTCTGGATGCCCCTGAACATGTTGTAAAACAAGCTCAGGGTGATGACGATCTTGGCATCACTGTCATTGATTTGAAACTGCATTTTGGCGGGTGGATAGGTTGGGTTGGTGGCGGCTACAATACCGCCCGCTTTGAGTACCCCAAAATAACTGATCGCCATCGCAACGCAGTTCGGCAAAATCAGTGCGACGCGATCCCCTTTTTTGATTCCCATGTCCATTAGACCGACTGCAAGCGCGTCTGACCATTGATCGAGTTGATTGTAGGTGACATTCTGGGATAGATAGCCAAGCAGTGGAACTTTAGCTGGGGTAATGAGTGCGATACTCGCCGGGGCTTTTTTTGCCGAGTCGCTCAGAAATTGATGCAGAGGAATCTCTGGATAAGGTTCTAACGATATGGGGACGTCGGGGTCATAGTTATTTGTCCAGGGACGTTCGGCATAGGTCGTCATAGGTAGACATTTCAGCTATTTAATTCAACCACTGCGTTACTCAATACGATTTCGTCGCGTTCCGCCACTTTGCAGCGAAAAACGACTCTGGTATCTGTGTCTTTCCACATCTCGGTAATCAGGGTTTCGCCGGGAAATACATGTTTTGAGAAACGAACCTTGATACTTTTGAAGCGAGCAGGATCATTGTCGCCGAAGTGCTTGAGAACGGCACGACCCGCGAAGCCGAAAGTGCATAGTCCGTGCAGAATAGGTTTCTCAAAACCACCAACTGCCGCCATGTCGGGGTCGGCGTGTAGGGGGTTAATGTCGCCGGAAAGACGATAAATAAGTGCTTGCTGGGGTAGTGTGTGTTCGGTTTGTACGGCATCGGGTGGTCGGTCTGGTGGGGTATTTGCATCGCTGGAGGGACCACGTTCGCCACCGAAACCGCCAAGCCCACGTATGAACATGGATGACCGACTGAAAGCCACATCTTCACCTGATTCGTCGCGGCAAATTGTCTCGGTGGTGAGCAGCATCCCACTGCCTTTGTCGTAAACATTTGCGACTTTTGGGTAGCAGGTGATTTGTGCGGCGGAGGGCACGGGTTTCCGAATTTCGAGATACTGTTCCCCATGTACGAGCATCATTGGATTGAACTCGATCATGCCGATTCTGCCACTCATCAACACGTCAATCAATTTGCCCGGATAGAGAACTGCAAATGTTGGAAGTGCTTTAAATCCCTTTGTGCTGAGTTCATAAACAAATTGCAACTCATTCTGGTCAGTTGGATTAGTTGGTACACCGACACCGAGCGCGTATAAACAGACATCCCGTTCAGTATAGTTGAAGACAATCGGTTCAAACTCGTGGCCGATGACTTGCTCAATAGCACTTTTTACTTCGGACATATTCAATACCCCGCTGACCCAATGCCCGGTCAGTGTTCACAGAACCGGGCGAGTAGTCTGAAATGAGATGATCGCTATTGTGCCGCTTTCTCCTGTTCGGCCATTTCCATCTGCACCAGTTCTCGGCGTAGCGTTTTACCGACGGCTGTCTTTGGAAGCTCTTTTACAAACACAATGCGTGTTGGCACTTCGTAGCGCGCAAGATGTTTTTCGCAGTAGGCAATCAGTTCTTGCTCGGTGACAGTCTGATCGGGTTGGAGGACGATCCAGGCTTTCAAGGCTTCCTGTCCAGGCTTTTTCGGGATGAGGTATGGCTGCCACTCCTGCTTCAAGGACGGCGGGATGATCGGAAATGACCTTTTCGATTGTGTTGGGATAAACATTGAAACCGCCGATGAGTGCCATATCCTTCTTACGATCCACGATATAAAAGTAACCGTCTTCATCCATGCGGGCGATGTCGCCACTATACACCCATTTTTTGCCATCTTTTTCACGCAGGGTATTGGCTGTTTCAGTAGGCATCCCATGATAGCCCAACATGACCTGTGGCCCGGTCATAATGATTTCGCCGATCTCACCGAATGGAACTTCAGTGACACCATCGTCAAGGCTCACAATCTCAACATCCATATCGGGAAGTGGTAAGCCAATGGAACCTGGGCGGTTATCGCCTTGCATAGGATTGCAATGTGATGCGGTGGGTACTTCGCTCATGCCGAATCCCTCAAGCAGCTTGCCTCCACTCAGTCGTTCAAACTCGCGTTTAGTTGCCGGAGGAAGTGGGGCGGAACCACTTACACAGGCGCGAATGGATTTTAGATCAACTTTTCCTGCTACGACGTCAGGATGAATATTGATGGCATTGTATAGCGCCGGAACGCCCTGAAAGAGGGTTGGTTTAAAACTGTTGATATTATCCAGCAGATCGCCAATATCACGAGCGTTGGGCACGAGGGCAATTTTTGCGCCAATCCCGACAGCGAAATTTAACACAGCCACCATGCCAAATGCGTGGAACATCGGAATTGCGCCGAGAAATATCTCTTTGTCTCCACCCGACGAATCATTGCCGAACAACCAGGCACGCATTTGTAAGGTGTTAGCAACCAGCGCCTTGTGCGTTGCCATGACTGCTTTTGCAACCCCCGTTGTCCCACCCGTATATTGAAATAATGCCATATCAGTGGGTTGGACATTTATGTTCGGTTTTTGCCCAGCATACTTTGTCAGAACATCCTGCAACCAATAATCACCGGGAGCGAGGTTTTCGACTCGGTGTCCTTCTTTCTTCTCTTTCGCCAGAGTAAAAAGAAACCTGGCAACCGGGGGCAAGTATTCCTTGACATTGGTCACAATGACCGTCTTGACTTTCGTCTGCGGCTGAATCTGTTTGAAAGCGTTGTAGAATAGGCTCATTGTCAGAACGATTTCAGCATCACAATCGTTAATCTGGAACTGCATTTTGTCGGGTGGGTAAGTGGGGTTGGCAGCGGCGACTACGCCACCGGCCTTGAGGATAGCATAGTAACTGATGACGAACGCGGCGATGTTGGGCATAATAATGGCAACACGATCACCCTTTTTTAAACCCATATCGACAAGTCCAGACGCCAACGTATCGGACAATTTGTCTAACTCGGCATAGGTGATAGTGCTGGCCTGCCTTCCCAGTACGGGCACATGGGCACTGCTGATGAGTGCGACACTGGTAGGATGTTTCTGTACAGCCTCCTGTAAGAAACTCTGTACCGTGATGTCAGGGTAGGGTTCAAGGGTCTTTGGAACACCTGGATCGTAACGCTTTGTCCAGGGACGATCAGCATAAGTAGTCATTTACAGTTCTCCATGAATCGCAATTGTCTAAGAATTGAATGTTTAATTAATTGTGCTTAAGTATAGCTGTGCGAACGCCCGTGTCAAACTTATTACGTACCCGTCCATACCCGCCATGTTTCCGGTAATTTTGTTACTTTTCCATCGTGGGTGATGCAGATATGTTTGCTGAAGCCCGTTACCAGAATTTCCCTTGTTTCAGCATCAACAATTTCATAACCGAAGGTGAGTGCCCGACTTTTCATTTCGTCGATCCAACATCGTATCGTCAGGCGCTGGCTGTATTGGGCTGGTTTCAGGTAACGGGCATTTACTTCTGCTACTGTCAAATAATATCCACTGCGCTCAACGGAGGCATAATCGCTGCCTCTCTGTCGCGCATAGCTGGAACGACCTTCCTCGAAGTAAACAATGTAACTGGCATGATGAACGATGCCCATCGCATCGGTTTCAGCATAGCGGACATGGAAAGTGGTTTCCGCAACAAAACGATCCGTAGGGGCCAAAATGAACCTCCATACTCTTTGAGAAATGAACATTGAGGATAACAGGCTAGCGGGCAACCGCCAATGGTTGGGTGAAAGCGCCATGTGTTATAATGCCTGCCATCAAAGTTCTTTGCGAATAGTGGGGTTTGTGCCCTAAGGGTTTGGGACAATGGATATTAACCAGGCCGCACGGATGATTGAGTGGCTGGATGAAGAGCGGCGGCGTGATAAAGCAACGATTGCCACGATGGAAGAACGTTTAGCCCAACAACAGGATACGATTGCGACGCTTTCTAAACGGTTGAACAGCGTGGAATCTGACCAGACGGTTATCCGTACCCAGGTTGCCCCGGCGGGCCGTGAAGGTGAATTCATCGACCAGATTCGTAAAGAGATGATGCAGTTGATTGAGAATGCGGAAGCAAAACGGTTGACGGCAGAACGCGAAGCGGATCGCCGCGCGGAACTGGCACGGGAAAGTGTGCTGCGGCCTGTACGGGAATTGACGGAGAAGGCGGAAAAATTAGAACGACAAACCAGTGAGATTCCATCGTACCAAATTGAGCGTGAACGTGTGTCGGATACACTGGCGACCCTGCAACAGCGGGTTGATGATCTGTACAAGAAATTGGAAGAACCTGATCGCCGTCTTGCCTTTTTGGAAGAACAGCGGCGACAGGACGCACGTCGTATATCCGAGGTTCAATCAGAATTGCCAGAAGTTCAGAAGCAGATTGATACCATGCGACCCAAACTAACACTTCTAGAGGACCTGACGCTACGGATTGAGCGCCGGGTACAAGAAGTGCAGAATGGGGATCGAGAACGCCGAGAGCAAATTCAAGCCTTCGTCGATCAGCAAACTTTGCTCATCCAGCAGCGGGATCAACAGATCGCTGAACTGATAAAACAATTCGGTGAACAAGATAGCATTATGCAGCGGAACATCGAACGGTTTGAAACCTGGTCGGAAGCCTATCGAAACATGAAGAAGATTGTAGATGATTTCGAGCGCATCGGAGATCGACTGGAACGGCGCATCAATGAAGTGGCCGAGATGCAGCGCCTGAGCGAAGAACGCTTTCGGCAGGAATGGAATGACTGGACAGCCGACGATCAGAAACGCTGGAAACAATTCACGATCTCTAACGATGAGGTCTGGCGCAATCACGATAAGGAATTTGAGCGGTTTGTTCAACACATGAGTGAGGTTGAGGCAACGTTCCCACAGATGGCCGACAGCCTAAACCGGCTGTGGAGCCTGGAACGGGAACGGGCACAACTTTACCGTGAACGCTATCAATCGCTGATGTTAGAGTATGATACCGGCTCGAAGGTGTCTTCATCTGCTGCTGCCTATATATCTGGTAATGGAAATAACCTGTCAGACACATAAGACCGATACGGGTTTGGGATTACACAGCTCTGATTCAGTCCAGATAAACTACTTATTGTGACGGGCATGAGTCATAAAGCCACCTTCTTGGACCTGAATGGGACATTGGTGATGCCGGTTCAAGTGACATCACCAGAACAATATGAACTGATTTCGGGGAGTATCGAGGCGGTACGGTTACTCAACCGCTCCGGTTTTCTCTGTCCAATCGTCACTGTTCAGTCACGCATTGAAAAAGGGATTTATTCAAAATCTACTTTTCTTGACTGGTTCAAAACATTTCAGAGCGATTTACTTGCCGAGGACGCTACTGTATTGGGGCCATATTTGTGTCCTCACAGCTATAAAACAAACTGCCCATGCCATAAACCTCAGCCTATGCTTTATTTACAGGCCGCAAACGACAGGGACATCGACTGTCAACATTCCTATGTGGTCGGGGATACGATTGACGATATACGTGCGGGAAAAGCTATTGGTGCAAAGACATGTTTTGTGCAAACAGGTTGGGCATCCAAGTACATCCCTGAATATGGTCACGAAGCAAGTTTTGTGGGTGAAAATATTCTGGCGGTTGCTCAATGGATTGTAGAGGATAGCCAACGTATCGTGTCACAGTAATTTTTGACTCCATAATTAATGACCGGCTGTTTCGGTGATGGGTGTTTCGTCGGGTGAAACAATAACCCCCTCAACGCGCTGAATTTGCGCACCGAGCAACCGTAGTTTTTCCTCTACTCGTTCGTAACCCCGGTCAATTTGCTGAACATTGTAGATACGGGTTTCACCCTTTGCAGCCAGCGCAGCCAGAAGCATCGCCATGCCCGCGCGAATGTCCGGGCTGGTGATATTGGATACTCCTTGCAGTGCCGTTGGTCCCTGGACAAGGACGCGATGAGGATCGCAGAGCGTGATTCGTGCCCCCATCCGTACCAGCTTATCGGTGAAGAAAAAGCGGCTTTCGTACATCCAGTCGTGGAATAACATTGCGCCAACACTTTGGGTAGCGACCACCAGGGCAATACTCATCAGGTCGGGCGGGAAGGCAGGCCAGGGTTGCGCTTTGATGGTCGGGATGCGATTGCCGAGGTCGGAGACGATGGTCAGGGATTGGCTGGCGGGCACAAACACATCCTGACCGCGTACTTGCCAGGCCACACCCAGTTGTTCAAACGCCAGGGCAATCATGTCGAGGAACTGTGGATCGGCATTCTGCACCAGTAATTCCCCACCCGTAATGACAGCCGCGCTAATGAAACTGCCAACTTCCATGTAATCAGCCCCGACGCGGACTTCTGCCGCCATGCAGTTTATCGACGCCCTGAATGATGAGGCGATTTGTTCCGACACCATCAATTTGTGCGCCCATTTTCGTGAGCATGTCACACAGGTTTTGGATATGTGGTTCGCTGGCGGCGTTATGGATGGTGGTTGTACCTTTCGCCGTTACCGAAGCGATTATCGCATTCTCGGTAGCGGTGACGCTAGCTTCGGTGAGCAAAACATCTGCTACCTTGAGGCCAGTGGTGTGCATAAATAGGGTGTCATTTTGATACTCTACTGTTGCGCCCAACTTTTGGAGGGCAAATACGTGGGTGTCCAGGCGGCGTTCGCCGATGCTATCCCCGCCGGGACAGCCAGGTTCACCTGACCACAACGCGCCAGCATCGGTCCGGCAAAGACAATGCTGGCGCGAATTTTCCGGGCTAATGTTCGGGTCAATCGTGGTGGAGCGAACATCTTTGGCATGGACGCGGAGCGTGTTTGTATCTGTCCAGGTGACATCTACCCCAAGATGCTCCAAAATCTGAATCGTGGTTTCGACATCACCAATGTTGGGCATGTTGTTCAGGATGACAGGCTCGTCGGTGAGCAGGCAGGCAGGCAGCATCTTGATGGCCGCATTTTTGTTTCCGCCTGCCTTGATTGTGCCTGAGATGGGGTGCCCGCCCTCGATAATAAATTGATGCATGGAATTATTTCCCTATCTGTACGGTGACGGTTGTCGCCTGGTGCGACATTGAGACGATTGGCGGCACTGCCCCCGTTGACTGAGATTTCGAGATAACCACTGCTGTCGGCAATCACCAGCGTTTCGCCGGGGTTGACCTCGCCATAATAGCGCCGAATGGTTGAAAGCGTCTGTCCGCTGACGGTTGTCAGTGCATGTTGAGGGGATATAGCAAGCATGACTTCTTTATCGCGGGTTAAAGTTAACTGATTTCCGTCCGTCCATTGAAGTTTGCCAATGTTGGTGATGATATTGCCGAAGTGATCGGTGTAGAGAACCTGCCCGGTGATATGTCCAGTTTCTACCGTATATTTCGGCAGGGCAAATTGAACGGGATTCGAGATAGAATCACCCATATCGCTGATTGGAACACCAGCAGCGAGATGGGCTGCGGCAGGGGCGAAAATGTCCCGGCCATGAAAGGTGTTGCTCACGGGTGAGAGTTGATAAGTCGGATTGGTGAGATCAACGATTTGCGCTGTGCCCAATTCTGATAGCACATGGGACAGAACACCATTGTCGGGAGCGACAAAGGTATAGCCTCCAGCATGGGCGGCGATGGCTCGTCGCTGACTGCCGACACCGGGGTCTACTACAATCAGAAAAACTGTGCCCGGTGCAAAATAGGCGATAACTTTTAAGCAAGGCGAAAGCCGCCTGGGTGACATTTTGTGGTGAAATTTCGTGGGTGAGGTCGATGAACTGCACACCGGGGCAAATGCGTGCCATAACTCCTTTCATGACGCCTACATAAGTATCGGTTGTGCCGAAATCGGTGAGCAGAGCGATAGCCGGATTCATGAACATCCCTTTACTTTATCGCTTGTATTGTAACGTTTCCGAATCTGTTGACAAGCATTGGCTGTGTCGATATACTGACGAAAGTCATTCAGTGAGGCTATTGCATATGTGCCAGCACCATCATCTAAACGTTCATATCCACCGCCTGGTGTTGGCCTGATAGTATCGAAGCCGTCACGTTTCATTCAACTCATCAAAACCCCGCACCAAGCGGGGTTTTTGTTTTAAGAGGAGGGGAGTATGCTGGCTGTGATTGATTACGGGGCAGGGAATTTGCGGAGCGTCCTCCACGCGCTGAACCATCTTGAAGTAGAGAGTGTCCGGGTGGTGCAGGATACGCGCGATTTGAAAGGCGCGGAGAAAATTATTCTGCCGGGGGTGGGGGCATTTGGTGCAGGGATGCAAAAACTGCGGGAGCAGAACCTCGTCCAACCGATTCGGGATGCGGTGTTCGCCGGGACACCCTACCTGGGAATCTGCCTGGGGATGCAGTTTCTATTCGAGTCGCAGTGATGAGATGGGCGACCACGAAGGACTCGGTATTTTGCCGGGGACTGTAACGCGCTTTCCAGACGATCTGGGGCTGAAAGTGCCACACATGGGTTGGAATAATCTAGAAATTCATCGTCCTTCAAGTCTTGTTGATAAGTTGGAGCGCGGACAGCTATGCCTATTTCGTCCATAGTTATTACTGTGTTCCGGCTCGGCAAGAAGATATGGTCGGTACTGTAGATTATGGGATTCCGGTGACGGCGATTGTCCAGCACGATAACATCTATGGGGTTCAGTTCCACCCGGAAAAGAGCCAGACGCACCGGGCTTACAAATTCTGACGAATTTTCTGGAGATGAGTGCGTGATTGTTTATCCAGCAATTGATTTGCGCGGGGGTAAGGTTGTCCGGTTGAAGGAAGGCGATCCGAACCGGCAGACGGTGTTCAGCGATGATCCGGTTCAGACTGCCAAACAGTGGATTGGGCAAGGGGCGCAGTGGATTCACATGGTTAATCTGGATGGAACATTTGCCAGCGCGAATGATAATGAACGTATTCTGGATGGTGTTGCCCAACTAGGCGTCCAGGTGCAGTTCGGGGGCGGGATGCGGCAGATGGGCGATATTGAGCGGGCGATTGACCGAGGTGCAATGCGGGTAGTGCTGGGGACAGTGGCCGTTCAGCAACCAGAAGTCGTGGTTGAGGCGCTGGAACGATGGGGCACAGAACGGATATGCCTGGGGTTGGATGCGCGTGATGGGAAGATCACCACACACGGTTGGCAGACCCAAAGTGATATAACTCCGGTGGAATTGGGCAAGCAGATGGCGGCACGAGGGGTACGTCATGCCCTGTACACAGATGTGAGCCGAGACGGGCTACTGCAAGGGGTGAATGTCGAAGGTACGGCGAAGTTGGGCGAGGAAACTGGATTGCAGGTGATCGCATCCGGCGGGGTGGGGACGATTGATGATATCAGGCGATTGACCGACAGGGGGGGAATCGCGGGGGTGGTGATCGGTATGGCTTTGTACACAGGACAGGTGAAGTTGAGCGAGGCGTTGGCGATTGCGGGAGGGGCGGATGCTAGCTAAACGGATTATTCCCTGTCTGGATGTACTCAACGGGCGGGTGGTGAAGGGTGTGAATTTTGTTGACCTGCGGGATGCGGGCGACCCGGTGGAACAGGCGAGGGTGTATGACCGGGAAGGTGCAGACGAACTGGTTTTTCTGGACATTACAGCGTCTCATGAAAACCGGAATACCACGCTGGATATGGTTCGAAATGTGGCGGACAGCATCTTCATCCCATTCTGCGTGGGCGGGGGCATCCGCACGATTGAGGATATTCGGGCGACGCTGCTGGCCGGGGCGGACAAAGTATCCATCAACAGTTCGGCAGTCAAGACACCGGACTTGATTAATCAGGGGGCGTGGGGGTTCGGCAGCCAGTGTATGGTGGTGGCGATTGATCCCAAGTGGATTGATGGAAAGTGGGTGGTACACATCAATGGCGGGCGCGTGCCGACGGATAAAGAGGCGATTACCTGGGCAAAAGAAGTGGAAGATCGGGGCGCGGGTGAAATTCTGCTGACCAGTATGGATAGGGATGGGACGAAAGTGGGGTATAACATTGAACTGACGCAGGCTGTATCCGAGGCGGTGTCGATCCCGGTGATTGCGTCGGGCGGGGCAGGGACGATGGAACATTTCTATGAAGCGCTAACCGAGGGGAAAGCGGACGCGGCGCTGGCAGCGACTTTGTTCCACTACAACGAAATGCGGATTAGCGACCTGAAGGATTATTTGATGGAACGATGGATTCCAGTGCGGACAACCGGGTGGGAGATAGTCGATGGACAATAAATTTTCCGAACTCAAAATCGGGGAGATCATCAAGTGGGATGAGCGGGGACTCGTGCCTGCTATTGTTCAGGATGCGACCACCCAGCAGGTTTTGATGATGGCCTACATGAATGCGGAGTCTCTGCAACGGACACTTGACACCGGGGAGACAGTGTTCTGGAGCCGCAGCCGACAGGAACTGTGGCATAAGGGAGCAACCAGCGGGAACATCCAAACAGTGCGGGAAATCTATGCTGACTGTGATGGAGATACGCTGCTGGTGATGGTCGATCCGGCAGGGCCAGCCTGCCATACCGGATCGGTGTCATGCTTTTTTCAGGAATTGAACAGTGGTGAATAATGCAGATTGCCGCCGCACAGACCTATCGGCGACAAGCCGGGAAGCAAGCGCCGGATTGAGAATCTTTTCGGCGGGAACTCAGAGGTTTGCCGCGTCGCAAATTGCATAATATGCACATTTTGCCGAATTGTCGCTGCAATTGCACAATCCATGTCAAAATGCATAAAAGGTGTTGGGTGAAACTGCATATTCAAGGATGACACAAACCTCGTCCAATAACCAACGCACTGATCATTTTAGAATAAATGTTCTATTTTGTCAAGTGAGAAGATTCTAACCACAAGGACTGCGCCAGATGGCCGATATGATTTATGAACTGGAAGCGATTATCGCAGATCGCAAGCGAAACCCGAAAGAGGGCAGTTATACCAACAGCCTGTTCGACATGGGTGTGAACAAGATCGCCCAGAAGGTGGGCGAGGAAGCGACAGAAGTGGTGGTAGCAGCCCTCGGACAGGGGCGGCAGGAACAGATCGGGGAATTGTCCGACCTGTTTTATCATACATTGGTTTTGATGGCTCAGTTGGATATTACGCTGGAGGATGTCAGCACCGAGTTGGCGAAGCGGCACCAGCGTTAACAGCGCGCAAATGCATATCTGGATACAATATTGCTGTTAACCCACATCCAGCGGATAGGAGCGCGCGATGTACGTGACGCGAGAGCAATTAGAACAAATTGAAGCGGATACGCTCGCGCCGTATGCCTTACTCAGCCGGAACAGCCGGGGGCGACAGTATCATGACCCAGAGCCGAAGTACCGGACGGCTTTTCAGCGTGATCGTGACCGGATTGTGCATTCAGCGGCTTTCCGGCGGTTGGAATATAAGACACAGGTATTCGTGAATGACGAGGGCGATTATTATCGAACACGGCTGACGCACACGCTGGAAGTCGCGCAAATCGGGCGGACATTGGCGCGGGCATTGGCGGTTAATGAAGATCTTGTTGAGGTGATCTGTCTTGCGCATGACTTGGGACATCCCCCATTTGGACACGCCGGAGAAGGAACCCTCAATCGACTGACGGCAGAGGTGGGCGGCTTCAATCATAATCATCAAAGCTATCGGGTGGTGACAAAATTGGAGCATCGCTATCCAGACTGGCCGGGGTTAAACCTGACGCTGGAAACGCTGGAAGGTATCGCCAAGCATGAGAGCGAGTACGACAGCACGCAATATACCGAGTTTGACGAAACCACACGCGCCAGCGTCGAAGCACAGATTGCGAATATGGCCGATGAACTGGCGTACAATGCGCATGATCTGGATGATGGTTTGCAGGCCGAATTGATTGTGCCGGAGGAATTGAACAGTCTGGAAATCTGGCGAGAGTTGTGCGATGCGGTAGGCTGGAAAGGGCTTCGGGTGGATGAGATCACCCGACATCTGCTGATTCGCGAATTGGTGGGCATGGAAGTGGATGATGTGCTGGCCAAATCGACCCGGCGGTTGGAGGTACTTGATCCGAAGTCACCGGAAGATGTACAGCGGCATGATGCCCAAGTGGTGGCGCATAGTGAACGAATGGATACCCTAAACCGCGCTTTGAAAGATTTCCTCTATGCCAACATGTACTATCATTACCGGGTGGCACGAATGGCAAAACGGGCGAGCGGTTTCATGGAACAGGTATTTATGCAGTTATATCGAAGAGCCACGCCAACTGCCAGATGAATATCAGGCACAGCTTCGAAGACCGTGATCGACGGCGGGTGGTGGCGGATTATATTGCAACTATGACAGATCGTGGGGCAGTGTTAGAATACCGACGGTTGTTTGACCCGTTGGTCACGACCGTGAGGCAAATTCAAAGTACATTGGCAGCTGAAATGTGGTTGCTTTTCACGCTGGATAAGCGATCAATTTGGGTTTGGTAGGATAAGGAAGATTGAGATAGTGGCATGGCGAACAATAACGAAACCATCCTGAATAACCGATACCGGCTGGTTGCCCAACAGGGTTCGGGCGGTATGGCGGTCATCTACAAAGCGGTTGACCTCGAATTGGGGCGGACTGTCGCCATCAAAATTCTGCGCCCAAGCCTGACCGCTGACCCGGCCTTCCTGACCCGCTTCCGCAACGAGGCGAGGGCTGTCGCCAATTTGAATCACCCGAATATCGTCACCGTGTATGATGTGGGCAACGAAGGCCAAACACATTATATGGTGATGGAGTTCATTGATGGGCAAGACTTAAAGAAGATCATCAAGACGGATGGTATACTGCCCGTTGACCGGGCGCTGAAAATCGCTATCCAGATATGTGCCGGAATTGGTTTTGCCCACCGCGCCGGACTGGTTCATGCCGATGTGAAACCGCAGAATATCCTGGTAACACGCGGCGATGTGGTCAAAGTGACGGATTTCGGTATTGCCCAGGCTTTGAGCGATACACAGCCGGGGGAAAAAGTGTCGGTTGTGTGGGGAAGCCCACATTATTTCGCACCGGAACAGGCTCGTGGGGATCGCCCAACGCCAGCAGCGGACGTGTACTCTATTGGTATCGTGTATCTTCGAGATGCTCACCGGACGCCTGCCGTATGTGGGCACCAATCAACAGGAATTGGCATTGGCACATATTCGGGAGCGTGTACCGCTGGTGTCGGAGTTTAATCCGAGTGTGCCAGAGACGCTATCACAGATTGTCCTCAAAGTGATGAGTAAAGAACCAGCCGCGCGGTATCGAACGGCAGACCAATTGGGACATGTTTTGGAGAGTTATCGGGATCGTGGGCAGCAGCCGACGATGAATAATGCTCCCGCATTTCCTCCCCAGTCCACACCCCCGCCACCACCAGCACAACCATCACAAGGGAATGCACCGCTACCCTATTCGCAGGGCCAGCCGCGCGCGCCACAACCGGGGCAGTCGTCTATGCCGGTTCAGCCACAGCAGCCGAATCCGGGCACACCCCTACCGTTCACACAGGGACAACCAGCCGCGCCGACCCAACGCTATAATGTCGCGCCAAGTGCGCCGCCAGCCAATCCGTATAATCGCCCGCAACAGGGTGTACCATCACCTTTTGACCAATCCCAGCAGCCATTTCCACCGCAGTCGCCCCAGCAACCCTGGAGTGGTGGGTCGAGCCAGCCAAGCCAAGCGTTCCGCAGCCGCCCCTTAGACCGGCCAGATTATGTACCCCCACCATTGGATGTGGTTACGATTGCGCTGGCGGTACTGGCATTTTTCGCGGTGCTGTGCCTAATTCCATTGTGGATACAAGTGTACCTATCGCGGTTCGCGGGTGGATAATTGTACGAAGCAGGCTTGTGACGGGCTGTTATTATGAGCCAGTCATCGAGGTCACGTCGCTGCTGACCTGATAGGTGTCTACCAGAATGTCGGCACCGTCCACTACTGGTAGTCGCCAGATAAATGCCGATTCCACCAGCAGTTACCGGGTCGTCAACAGTAAGATCGACCACCTGAAATTTATTCACCCAACCGACGAAGTGCTGCCCTGAAAAGCCAATTTCGAGGGTGTTTTTCGTTCCACGCGGA
Source organism: uncultured Chloroflexia bacterium (assembly GCA_963752305.1). GTDB lineage: Bacteria > Chloroflexota > Anaerolineae > Aggregatilineales > Phototrophicaceae > CFX2. Next base: position 1,494,861 of record CAVVXQ010000009.1, on the reverse strand, counting down.
TTCACGGCATCGTCCAGTGTCCAGTTTTCGCCAGCGTCTCGAAGTTCAGTCCACACTGCATCTCGCAGCGCCCAAATACTGAAGCGTCCCATGCCGTCTACCGCGAATACGTTGTAGTTACGGTCATCCACATAGCGAAAAACGATGCCATAACCACTGGCTGCCGGACTCTCTTCATTCAAGGTCGCTTCGAAGGTGATGGTGGCGTCACTATAAGCGGCATCCGACTGGTGAATGGTGGTGATGGCAGAACCCATAAGGCCATTGCGAAAATGGTAAAAGCCGCCCGGGGTGATCTCCCGCAGGACTGACCCAAGAATCGGCGACAGGCCAGCCAGCATTGTACGGATCATCCGGGTTGAATGAACTGATGAAGTAGGTATTTTCATCGCCCGTCATGCTATGGACGGGAGTGGATGGTTCGGACGGTGACTGGGGATTGTTCGCGCCCTGTATGACCAGGAAAGCGACCAGAGCAATGATGACTGCCGCACCGATCAGCAGCAAGGAACGAGGGACGCGAGATTTTTCTTCCAGCGCAACCTTTTCGGTTTCGAGAGTCAGCAGGGGAGAAGTGGTCGATGTGGCGCTGGTCGGAAGCGAGTCGCCAATTTTGAGTGTTGCCGTGACTGGCTTGCCCATAGCAGGCGCTTCGCCGCCAAAAACATCCACGACTGCATCGGCCAGCTCCTGGGCAGTTTGATAGCGGTCATCAGGGTTCTTGGCAAGCGCCTTGAAGATAATCATTTCAATGGCCGGGTTTTCATCCTTCAGATACTCATGAATAGGCGGGACGGGAGCATTCATGTGTTTGAGGATAAGCGAGATGTTGCTATCCGCAGTAAACGGCGGCTGCCCAGCAAGCATTTCGTAGAGCATAATGCCAACTGCGTACAGATCGGCACGGCCATCCACCGGCATTCCGGCTGCCTGTTCGGGCGAGAGGTAGGTAGGTGTACCCACTGTCGCGCCTTCCTGGGTGAAACTCGCGCCTTCTACCAGACGGGCGATGCCAAAATCGCTCAGGACAGCCTGCCCGTGTTCGTTAAAGAGAATGTTGGCGGGTTTTACATCCCGATGTACCATCCCGCGCCCGTGCGCATAGCTCAGTGCGGCGCACACATCAAGGATAATGTCACGCACGCGCTCCTGGCTCAGGCGTTCGCCTTTTTCGACCAAATCTTCCAGCAGTTCTTTAAGGGATTTACCGGGGATAAAGGGCATGACCATGTAGCAGACTTCCTGCCCGTTTTCTTTAACGATGTTGAAGTCAAAAACCTGGACAATATTCGGGTGACTGAAGCTGGCAATAAACTTCGCCTCCCGCTCAAATCGCTCTTTGAAAGTTGTGTCGTCGGCCAGATGCTCGTGGAGGATTTTGATGGCTACCGTTCTATCCAGATTGGCATCCCAGGCTTTATAGACGCGCGCCATGCCGCCCACGCCAATCTTTTCCCGCACTTGATAGCGACCAATTTTCTTTGAGAGAAAGGTGTCAGAAGACATGCAAGAACTCCGATGGCATAGATTTCTGCTGGAATAGACCTATCATAATCCACAATCATTACATTTCGTTGTGAGAAATCGCTGATGGTATGGATTGTCGATTACTGGGAAGCGGGTTACACTTCCGCGCATGTTGCTTCCAAAATCCTCTCATGGTTATAAACTACCCAGAACCCGAATGATCCATCAATCCATAATTCGTCGCATTATCCTTCTCAGTTTACTCATCGCTCTAGCTGGGATTTTCCCGATTCGCGCACAAGATGTTACGGCGGAGGCTCCTCAACCCCCAACGCTGCCCACGAATGGCGAGTTATATGTGCCGATGACGTTCCCGGTGGCGGTTGATGCAACCTTGTACACCAACCCGTTTGATTCCGACGATATTGAAGTATTGGGGATTTTTCAGTCACCCTCCGGCAAACAGTTGGTGATTTCGGGGTTCTGGATGCAACCTTACCAAGACCAATGTCAGACACCGTGCAAAGTTGAAGATTTGCAGCCAGTGGGCGACCCAATATGGCAGGTGCGGTTTACACCGCAAGAAGTCGGGGACTGGTCGTACAATCTGCAAGTGCGAGACGGCGTGAATATGCTTCCGTTGATTGAGGGCAAGTTTACCGTTACACCATCCGACCAACCCGGATTTATCCATGTGGGGACGAACAAACGCTATTTTCAATTTGACAACGGCGAACCCTATTTCCCGATTGGACACAATATCAAGTGGTCGTGGGATGCGGTGGGCGGATTGTATGTGTACCGTGACTGGCTGAAATCGTTGAGCGAATCGGGCGGGAATTATGCGCGGGTGTATATTGATGTGCCCTGGTTCATCGGATTGGAATGGACTGCGCCGGTTGGAGATTACCGGAATGCTCAGGTGGAAGCGGCTCGATTAGATGCTGTTCTGGATATGGCGGCAGAATACGGTGTGTATTTGCAACTGGTGGTGCTGTGGCATCAGGCATTGGCAGTTTATACCGGGACGCCGGTTAATGTGCCAGATACATTCGCACGGCCTGATATGAATGCCGACTGGGACAACAATCCCTATAATCTGACCTACGGCGGCCCAATTGGTGGGCCATCGGTGTTTTTCTATAACGATCAGGCGCAGCAACTTTTTCAGCGACGGCTGCGATATATGGTGGCACGCTGGGGATACAGTCCAAATGTGTTTGCCTGGGAGTTGATTGACGAAATTGACCGAACCGGGGATTACAACCCGGAGACAACCGACAACTGGCTCACGAATACGGCCAGCTACATGAAGCAGATCGACCAGCAGCGCCATTTGATAACAGCAGGCAGCGCTGACTTCCGGCCAGATGTGGCATCCAACCCCCTGCTGGATTTCACCAGTGCACAATTTTACCAGCGGCGACCTATCGAAACGGTTGGCGACCAATCGACACTGGCAGTCGATATGGTGCGGGCGAACCTGGAAGCCAATCCCCTGCCGACTATGGTCACAGCCTACTCACTAAGTCCCTGGTTTGAGCCAACAGCCGAAGACCCGCAGGGGATTCACTTTCAGAATAGCCTGTGGGCGGCGGTGATGGCCGGAGCAGGCGGCGGGGCGGCCAGCGATTGGTGGGACACATACGTGATTCCACAGGGGTTGGAGCGTTATTACGCCCCACTGGCAGCTTTTGCGAACGGCGTGGATTGGCCGAACCTGAATTTGCAATCCGCCGAAGCGGGATTGGTCAGTGATGATCTGACGGCCTATCAGCCTGTGCGGGTGAGTCATTTTAACCGCCAGTTTGGGGTCAGCCCTGCGGATGTTGTGCCGCGAACCATCACGCCCGACGGTGTGTTCCCTGACCTGAGCAGTCAGTCGAGTTATCTGTATGGACAGACATATAACACTCAGTTCAGTCAGGCGGAAATCTATCATGTGACGGCCTCTGTCCAGAGTTATCTGGAGATCGGGATTCGGCGGGTTTCCACTCAGGCTGGTGCGCGACTGATTGTGACCGTTGATGGACAAAGGGCGATTGATCTGGCATTTAGCGCGGACAGCCACAACCTATCGGCGCGCGTGCCACTGTCGGCGGGCAGTCACGAGATTGTTCTGGACAATATGGGCGATGACTGGTTGGAACTGGAGTATCTGGAGGTCGGGCAACTGCTCGTGCCCGCGCGAGTGCTGACCCTGCGGGATGCGATGGCAGGCGTGGCGCTGGCCTGGATACAACACCGGGATTATACCTGGGATAAGGTTGCGGCGGGTACGGAGCGCCAGCCTGTTCTGTTCCGTTACCAGTTGGGGCAGATGCCACCGGGACGCTACCGGGTCGAAATCTGGAATCCGTTAACCGGGGCGGTCATGGGTGAAGAACTGGTGCGAGTGGGTGAGGACGGAATGTTGTCCGTCGATTTGCTGCCTTTGGACAGCCAACTGGCTTTGCGTATCTTCAGACAAGCAGAACCAGCAACGGCCACGCCATCCCCAACGGACATACCGACTGAAATGCCACAGGCTGTTTCTACGGTGGCTCTAACCTGGACACCTGTTCCAGGCATCATCGCGTCTGAGACGCATACACCTCTTTCTACTCAAACCCCTTAACATAAATTTTATATGAAAAGAATAAATTTTGTGCGTGTATTCGTAAATTTATCCATACCTTTGACAGCGCGGAAATTGAAAACTGCTATACTGACCTGTACAACATGATCGAATGTTCGAATAAGCGGTTTCGATCTATGGCAGGACAGTGGGATGGGCGCACGAATTATTGACCGCGCACAACGATTAACAACCATTGAACGGATGTTGTTCCGCAACAGCGCCGGACTCCGTGCTGTCGAAATTGCGAGTGCCTGCGGTGTTGACCGCCGAACCATTTACCGCGATTTGGCGGCGATGGAAAAACTGGGTATCCCGATTTCGCAGCAGGATGGCCGCTTTTTCATCAATCGTGATTATTATCTGGCGACGGTGCGGCTGAATTTCCACGAAGCGGTTGCGCTGTTTTTGGCCGCCCGGATGCTGGCGCGCCATGCCGAACAACAGAATCCGCATGTTGTCTCCGCACTCGCCAAAATTGGCGGCACGCTGCCAGAGCCGCTGAATTCCCACATGCTATACATTGTCGAACTGCTGCGCGGCAACCCGGTAGACCGGAATTTTGTGCAGGTATTGGAAACGGTGACACGCGCCTGGATTGAGCGGCGCAAGATCCGGCTGTGGGGAAGTCTGGTGATTAACAATGACGTCAACGCGCGCGAGTTCTCCACCTATTTTATCGAGCCAACGACCAGTGGTGGTTTGTATGCGATTGGTCTGGACGAAATGACCCAGAAAATTCGCGCGGTCAAACTGGAATCTATCAAGCGGGTGAATCTGACGGACAGCACCTATGCCATTCCAACCCATTTTGACCGACGCCGCTATCTGGAAAGTGCCTGGGGGATCACGGGCGGGGATGGTGACGAGAAAACAAAGGTGGTACTCGCTTTCCCAACCGACATGACGCCCCTTATTCGGGAGCGGGTGTGGCATTCGTCGCAACGGATTGAGACACTCGAAGATAAACGCTGTACACTGAGCGTACAGGTGGCGGACTGGCGGGAGATGCTGCCCTGGATTCGTTCGTGGGGAGCGGAGGTCGAGGTGCTTGAACCTCAAGCCCTGCGAGATGCTTTGGCAGCAGAAGCTCAACAGGTGGCGACACTTTACCTGGGCGTGCGATCATAGTTTAGAATCAACAGGCGATATGGATAAGTATACAAAAACAAGGGGCGAAAAAGCCCCTTGTTCGTTTGCGGATATACAGTCGGGTTTATCCCGATGTTTCTGGTGTGATCTCTGGAGCTGGCATTTCCGTCGGCAGGGTGTCCATTGGCAGGGGAACTAAAGTAGCTTCGGCGGTGGGGACGATCCCCTCTGGCTCAAGTGTCGCTTCCTGAGTGGCTTCAACTGGCGGCAAGGCCGGAACAGGTACGGGAGGCGTAGTCGCAGTGTCAAGTTCCTGGACAGCAGCATAGACCGGACGTGGCGCACCCGCTGGGCTGATGAGACTGTAGTAGCACGCCTCGGCGCTGCCCAACTGCGCCTGACAACCGTTCAGGTTGTCCAGGAACATCGGGCCGACAAAGCCTAACTCTGCGCCGACCTGGAAGCCTCGTGGGTCATAAATCGCCTGCTCACCCAGACTGGTGTAGCTGACAAAAACATTAGTTTCTGAGGGAGGATCGGTGTCCTCGCTTGTCCCCCAACCGAATTTTGTCACCCAAATCGGCGTGCTGCCATCGCTGTTCGAAACCATAATGTCGCGGTAGGCATTGAGGGTTTCTTTGAAATAGAAGCTGGAGTCCTGGTAATGGGTTTCCACCCCTACCGGAGCCTCGCAACAGACCGCATCCGGCGGATTCGCCCAACCGAGCGGGTGAGCGCCGATGGCATCGCTGACATCTGCCAAACCGCTCATATACAGCGAACTGAGGAACAGGCGGTCATTGATGGCATTCACGCCGTCATTGAATCCGGTAGGTGCGAGTCCGGCACTGAGCACTACCGCGTTGGGGTCGGCGGCTTTGACGGCGTTGTAACCCACCCGCAGCAGGTCGATATAACTGGCGGCGCTGATGTTGTAGATGGTGCTGTTCCACTCGCGGCGCAGGTTGGGCTCATTCCAGATTTCGTAAGCCTTTACTTCCCCGGCATACCGTGAGGCCAGTGCGCTGATGAAGGTGCCGTAATCAGCGAAGTTATCGGGCGGGCCGTTTTCGTCGGTGCTGACGCGCGCCCAGGATGGCGCAGCCGAGACAGTAAACAGAATATTCAGGTTCGCACCCACCAGGTTTTTCACGATGTCATCCAATGTGCCGAAGTCGATTTGCCCCTGCACCGGCTCAAAATCACGCCACAGGATTTCCTGTTTCACCCAGGTAACGCCCAGGTCGGAAATCATGCTGGTGAGGGTGGAGACGTCCTGATCGACCATAAAGGCTTCGATGCCCCGCGCATACCCGTAACCGGGTGTCACTGCACCGCCACCCTGAATGGGCGGGTTAATCGGTTCAACCGCAGTCGCTTCACTTGTCGGGACAGTGGTCGGAACAATCACGGCAGTCGGTTCAACCGCAACGCCCTCCCCAGGCAACAGATTGGGCACTTTGATGGTCTGTCCGACATAGATGATATTGGGATTCGGAATACTGTTGAGCGCGATCAACTGCGACACGGTTGTGTTGTAACGAACAGCGATTTTATAGAGTGTGTCGCCGCGCTGGATGACATAATCCGAGGTCGGCAAGGGAGGCGTAATCGGCGGGGGCACAACTGGCGTTGGCGGGGCGGATGGAACGCCGGGAATGCGAATTTGCTGCCCGGTGTAAATCAGTGACGGATTGGTAATCCCGTTGGCCTGGGCGAGTTCGGCAGTTGTTTTGCCGAATCGCAAGGCGATGCGGAAGAGGTTATCGCCGGGACGGACAGTATAGTAGGTATCCGTGATTGTAGGGTACAGGTGTGATCGTCGCGGGTTGGACGACAGGGTTGACTTCTTGGGTCGCCTCCTGGGTGGCTTCCTGGGCAAGGCTCATATTGCTAACAAATAGTGTAAATAATAAGACGCTAATTATTCCGATTACCAACCGAGGCCGTCGCATACACCTTCTCCTCTCAAACATATCATCCGCTATGCAGCTATAGCAATGGTTTAATATTCCTGTGCATCTTACACTGAATGAGAGATCAACGCCACCAAGAAGCGCAGGCGGTGCTATAATTCGGTGGGACTATTTTGTCGGGAGGTGTCTTTCGTATGCGAAAATTTCTCGCGGCGATGGGTGTGATACTGGTAGCCGTAGCAGCTAGTGCCGCGCCAGTCGGAGCGCAATCTCGTTCAGTCTATTGGAACAAATGGGATGTCACTATCAACAATGTTGATACCGGCAGCAATCAGTTCGATGTAACCGAGTTGTATGACATTCGTTTTTCGGGATCATTCCGATTTGGTTCGGCGGTCATTCCACAAACGAATCTGGAACGCATTGAAGCCGTGCAGGTGTATCAGAATGGGCAAGCCCTGCGGGCAAACTGCTCGGAAAATCCCGGTACGTATTGTGTTGAGAACAGCAGCGATGGGCTGTCCATTACCTATTATTTTATCTCGCCAATCACTGATGGTTCGGCACAATTTGACCTGCAATATACGGTAGTCGGTGCGCTGCGAGTTTATGACGGCGGCGACCAATTGTGGTGGACGGCGATTCCATCCGAACATTACGGATTTCCGATTGGTGAAAGCACGATCACGGTACAGATGCCATCCGGCTATGCTCCGCGCGAGGGCGTAGACCCGGTTGAGACTTACGGTGCACCGGCACAGGTGGATGTGCAGGGTACAACCATTACGGCCAATGCTTCGGGATTAAGCGGTGATGATTATCTGGAGCTTCGGGTACAGTATCCGCACAATCCGAATGCGCGGGTCGCAAGCTGGCAGGCGACTTTCGACACCCAGCGCATCTATGATGAAACGACCAAGCCGCTGGTTGATCTGGGATTGATCGCGCTGTCGCTGTTGGTAGGGATTGGTGGGCTGCTGGCAGTATATGCCCTGTGGTATTCGCGGGGGCGCGATCCGAAGGTTGGTCCCGTGCCGGAATACCTGAGCGAACCCCCGTCGGATTTGCCCCCGGCTATTGTGGGCACACTGCTGGATGAACAGGCCGACCTGCGCGATGTAATTTCCACGATTGTTGATCTGGCGCGGCGCGGCTATCTGGTGATGGAAGAGAACCAGGAAGAGGGTTTATTCGGCATCGGTAAAACCAGCAAGTTTGTGTTTAAACGGACGGATAAGGGTTTGACTGGCTTGCGGCGGTTCGAGCAAGACATGATGAACGCACTATTCCCCGGTGACAAGATGGAACGGTCAATGGATTCGCTGACCAATCACTTCTACACGTATATTCCGAAATTGCAGAATGATTTATATGACGCTCTGGTGACAGAAGGACTGTTCACTACCAAGCCCAGTACCACCCGGACGATGTGGGGTGGGTTGGGAACGCTGATATTTGGAGCGGCCATTGTGCTGTTGTTTATTGGCTTCGGGGCTGTTGATAACGTCAGTGGGGCGATCATGTGCGTACCGATGTCGCTGGCAGTGGTAGGGCTGGCGGCCATGATTGTCGGGCGGCACATGCCCGCTAAAACCCGTTTAGGTGCGGAACAGGCCGCGAAATGGAATGCCTTCCGTGAATATCTGCGAAATCTGGAAAAGTACAGTGGGGTTGAGGAAGCGTCCAAGCATTTTGACGATTACCTGGCTTATGCAACCGCGTTTGGGATTGACCGTTCGTGGGTGCGGAAGTTCAGCCAGTTACAGACCGTGCCGATTCCGACCTGGTACTATCCAGTTTATCTGGGTGGACCATACCGCAGAGGTTATATCGCAGGCACACCCCTGAGTCAGACCGGTATCGGCGGCGTGAATCCCGGTGGACTGGCACGGGCGGGCGGCGGCATGTCACTGGATGATGTATCCGGGAAGATCGGTGGCGGTCTTGAGCATCATCTCCGATGGATTGACCAATATGCTCAATTCGGCGTCGCGCGCGATGACCAGCCGACCCCAAAGCAGCGGCAGTAGTGGCCGGTGGAGCAGCGGTGGACACAGTTGGAGCGGCGGCGGTTTCAGTGGCGGTGGCAGCAGCGGCGGTGGCAGCCGGGGTTTCGGATAAACAAAGGAGACGGAGTTGATGAATACTGGCCGACTGGTTGGAATCATTTTGATCGTGGTCGGGTTTGGGGTGGCGGTGATTGCCGGATTGTGGCTGGCGCTTCAGGTATCGGGCGAACAGATCAGCGCGGGTGGCGCAATGGTGGGGGCGGGCATTGCCTTTATCCCTGTTGCGCTGCTGGCTGGATTTGGGATTTATATGTATGTGCAGGGCGGCAAGGAAGCGGTTCTTGAGTCCGAAATGCAGAAGCAGCGCCAACTGCTGGACATCATCAAAAGTCGTGGACAGGTGCGCGTGCCGGATGTGGCGATGGAAATGCAGGTGAGTGTAGAGTCTATCCAGAATATGGTACATCAACTGGTGGGCTTGCAGGTGTTCAGCGGCTACATCAACTGGGATAAGGGTATGCTTGTATTCCGAAGATGCCAGCCAGTTACGCGATCTGCAAAAGTGTAAAAACTGTGGCGGCGATATTGAGCTGGTCGGCAAAGGTGTGGTGACATGCAAATACTGTGGGACGGAATATTTCCTGTCGTAGCGATTTGTATATCGGTCGTATACACCTATCTTTGGGGGATACCAGGGAATTCACACACGCTAGAATCAAAGTAACGTGTATGATATGAAAAGAGGCATTCAATGTCCGAGTTGTACGACAAAATTATGAGCGAACGGGGCAGCCTGCAACGGCTGGCAGCCCGTATTCCCGGTTATGAGGGCTATCAGGACAAAAAGGCGCGGCGAACGGCTGACCGGATGGTACGTGACCACATTGTCGGTGAACTGGCTAAACGGATTAGCCGATTGGCACAGATTGAGAAAACACTGCTGGATAACGGCGGTTTGTCCTACATGAGCAAGACCAGCAGCGCCAAAACGAAATTGCAAACCTTCCATGACCGGGTGAAAAGCCGCCGCGCCGGGATATTCCGGGCCATTCGAGGCGGTCAAGATTGGGCCGGAACAGATGGAATTGTTATATACTTTTGATGAGGCGCTCATCCGATATGCCGATCAATTTGACGAGGCATTAAACAAACTGGATGAAGCGGTTTCGTCCAAGACAGGGATTGACGAGGCGATTGCGGCGCTGGACAAACTGGCAATTGAAGCGAATGAGGCGTTTTCGCTGCGCGATGATGTGATTACCAATTTGAGTAAATCGGTTTAGTGGGGCACTGAACTCGATCTGATTGCAATCGGACACTATTCCTGCATATTTAAGTTAACTGACAAGGAGCATAACCAGCATGGCACGCATAATTGATGTAATCGACCACACTAATGTGGGTGACGAGGAATTCGCCTATCGTGAACCGCAGGATGGCAGTGGCGATTGGCGGATGGGGTCACAGGTGATTGTGGGGGAAAGTCAGGCGGCGGTGTTTGTGCGCGGTGGGCAGGCATTGGATGTGCTTGGCTCTGGCCGTCACACGCTATCTACCGCCAATCTACCGATCCTGGCGGGACTGATTGGATTGGCGACCAGCGGACGCACACCCTTTACGGCTGACCTGTATTTTGTCAATCTGAAGGACATGCCGCAGGTACGCTGGGGCACGAGTACGCCGATTGTGATGGAAACACCGGGCAAAGGTATGGGCGCGGTGCTGCTCATCACGCATGGGGTGATTGACATCGGTATCGACGAACCGATGATGTTCGTCAAGCAGTATGGCGTTGGCAAGCGAATTGTCACCCTGGATGATATTCGGGATCGTATCCAAACGATGCTGTCTCGGCGAGATTGCGACCCTGCTGGCGGCTTCCGGCGCGCAAAGTGTCCCGGATGCTAATCGTCTGCTGGACGACCTGGAAGGCGCGATGCTGGCGAAAGTAAATGAAAAGTTCCAGGCGCTTGGGCTGCGAATCAAGGCATTTGAAGCCAATCCGTTCCAGGCGAAGGATGCTACCCCCGACGAACTGCGGAATTATGTCAGCCTGGATATGTGGGAGCGTGTGCAGCGGCTCAATATCGCCCAGCAAGCGGCACAAAACCCCGGTATGGGTGGGGCGCTGGCGGGTGCGGGTGTTGGATTGGGTGTCGGGCAGCAGCTTGGCGCATCCCTGAACCCGGAAGCGGCGGCTATACAGCAGCAGCTCCAACAGCAGCAGATGATGATGAACCAGATGATGATGAATATGATGCAAAAGGGCGGTGGTGAGCAGCCGCCGAGCGCACCGGCCAGCGATAACCCGCAGACAAAAGAAGAAATTCAGGCGATGCTGGACAGTCTGGATATGAAACTGACAAAAGGCGAGATTTCGGAAGACGTTTATAACCGTCTGGTGACAAGTGGCAGGAACGTCTGGACAGCATGAAATAGATCCACGAGGAAAATGAGTGTTCAAGATTGGGGCGGGGAAAATCCGCCTCGATTGATTCATGGGATGGTGATGGTTTGCAGGAGATAGCTGTCACCGTCGTCCGACAGGGAGGCGCTGGTTCGGTATCCGGGTTATAGAGGCCGACACGAAGATTATATGTGCCCGATGGAACAGCGTTCATGGGCAGGGTATACACATCCCGGTAGACCAGTTCCAATTTCCCAATTGGTGGTACTGACGCGGCCATCCTGCGGAAAATGGTCATCCTGAGTCCAGAGGGGACTGCCTGGGCGCGGATTGACTGTGCCTTCCAGATGGGCGAATACCTTCAGCGGCATTGGTGATGTTCCTTCTGCCGCCAGTAAAGCCAGACGGTGAAATCGCCATCAGGGGAGGATGGCGGGACATATCCGCGCTCCGACTAGATCCAGCAACGTCACCAAAGGTCGCCAATCGGGTGTTTTCTATTTCATCAGGTGCGACTCTCCAGGGGCGGAACTGGTGGATATGCAAACCATCCACTGAAATGTCCAGAACAGACTGCCAGTTGTCCAGCATCCAGGTTTCAACTACATCCCGGTTCGGCCAGTCGGGATAGGGCTGCCCGACCAACCATACGGCGCCTCCCGATTGGTCGTGAATTCTTCCAGTCGGGCGATAATTTCGTCATCGGGTTGGGTTGGTTTGCTTGGTAAGGCGATGTCCAGAGCAGGGGCGTATAGTAATAGCCAAAAGCCGGGTCGATGGAAAGCTGAATGACCAGATCATCAGGTGTGACGTACTGGCTGAGATAGTGCAGTGGCGGCAGGCCAATCGGCGGATTTGCGATAGGCCGGGTCCGGGTCATTAATAATTGTGCAATGTGTAGGCGTCAATTGAGAACCAGAATGACCAGCAAGAGCACGGGCAGTATCCCCATTACTCTATTGTTTAGCCTGCTGGAATGCGATTGAGGCACAAACAAACTTCGACGCGCTCGAATGGCTGCCATACGCGCGTTCAAGGATAGTATCCCGACCAGCGAGGCAATAATCAGGATGAAGGCGGGAACAGTTGAAAGGATGTATTGCGGGGCGAAGATTTTGAATTTGAGCGATGCGATGCTCAGGAACATCAATGGTACGAAAGCCATTAAGCCCAGGAAGATCGCTTGGTTCCGGTTGTGTCGCCACAGAAGAAATAGGCCAACGGCTAATAGTAGGGCGATTAACACCCAGAGATAAGGTGTCCAGACATCCGGCAGTGTTGTGCCAATGTTCAAAGCGATCAGCAAGTGGGGGAAGCGCGCGAGATCGAAGTTGGTGGCTGTGCCGCCATATCCACCACCGCTCAGGAGTGACCCCTGCAACAGTAAAAATGAAAGTACAGGTGTGAGGATCGGGACTGACATTGCGATGGCCGCGTGACGGATTCGTCCCCAATCCTTCCAATGCACGATGAGAATGTATAAGGCGAAGGCGGCCAGGGAAAACAGTTCGTCGTAGTACATGTTGGCGGCCAGAGTCGCTGCCCCCGCATAGAGCAGCCAATCCGCACGGCGGTTTCGCTGCAAAGCGCGATAACCCAGCCATAGGGCAAGGATGCTGAGTCCCGCCCAGATGCCATAATTCCGCGCGTCCTGGGCATACCAGATTTCATAGGGGTGGAGCGTCCAGAGCAAGGCGGCAAGAAATCCCAATTTCGCCCCACCAAGTTGCCGTCCCAAAGCGTATAGCGCGGGAATTCCAAGCAGATTAATCAGGACAGGCAGCAGGCGCATAGAAAATTCGCCCGTCCCAGCCAGCAATGCCCAGGCGCGAAAGGTGATATAGGTGAGTAGGGGATGGGGTTCGATGGTGGCGATTTCAGTTAGTGAACGGGTGAGATCGTAGCGCGCCCAGTACTGTACGCTAAAGGCTTCATCGCCGCGTAGCGGAACCCATGCCAGATTATGTAGGCGGAGGATGAAACCAATCAGTATGAGAACCAGCAGGAGCGCCAGCGTCGCTGACTTACCACGCATTAACGTGCCGCGAGAGTCGCATCTTCAAAGGCATCGGCAAGGGCTTCAGTGTCCAGACCAGCCGACACTTTTTCGGGGGCTTTCGATTTACCACCTTTTTTCTTGCCTGTTTCAGGCTGCTCACCCTGTTTTATGCCGAGGTCGCGCAAATAATCCCGCAAGTTGGGTTTCAATCGGTCATCAGCATATAGGACGGGTACAGTCGGGTTTTCGATTTCCACTTTGGCGCGTGGATCAACGAAGATAATCATGGGCTGAACTTCTACAGTGTAGGGCGTTTTGTCCATCAGCGATTGAACATAGGCGGCGGCGCGATTGGCGTCTTCAGTGGGATTGCCAATGGCGTCCCGGCGGAAGAAGCCCATCAGCCGGTTCATTGGGCCAGCCTTTGTATACCACTTGTCTCCATTAACCTGGTAACTGGCATCCTGGAAGCGGGTCACGATTGCGAACACACCCTGCGGTGCGATAAGAACATGGCGGGCAGGGAAATGATAGTAGCTGTAAAAGACACTGCGCTTGCTGACGCCTTTCAGTCCTTCCCGAATGGCATCTTCCGGGCGAGGTTTGCGTATCCACAGATTGGTCATGCGCACGGAAATGATGGTGCTGATAAAGCCTATTGGCAGTACAAGCCAGGGTAAAATAAGCGACAGAAAGAGAGACGCATTATCGGCGGTGGATGGGGTTTGGCTAAGTTGAGTATTGGCGATGATAAAACCACCGATCAATACAGCCATGCTGAAGAAAAATAGAAAGTGAGCGATGCGACGGTTGCGTTGCGCCAGCCGCACATTAGTTTCGATCCGCATATATCCTCTTACTCAATCCTCAACGCTCGATGTAATGTCTAGTCGGCGTTGACCTCTCTTTAATCGAGAGGAAATAAAAGGGCGAGTTGCCCCGCCCTGCTGATAACGATCAGGTTGACGTGGGAACAAGATATGACAGACCCCCACTGCGCCAAACTTCGGCACAGATTAGGTTGCCAACCCGCAAAGTCGGCAAAATCTCGAACACACGCGGCGAACCATAGGCCAGCGCAACCACCGCACGATCAATATCTTCTGCGTTTGCCTGGATACAGTGAGTAACGGGCAAGGGCAGGACTCCCGTCATCGAATTTCCGTTGTCATCATAAAAGGTTAGGTCGTAATACAGTTGTTTGCGCTCGTATCCCAACGGTGCAGCAGGTGCATAACCCGGCCAAATAGCGGTACATCGCACGTCAATCGAGCCGCGATATGAGACACCAACATCGGCGCTGTCCCAGTACAGGGTGTCGCAGGCCGGAGGATAGACCCGTAAGACGCTGAGATCAACGTTAGCGGTAGACTGTACCTGGGCGATTGCGCCCGGTGTGCCTTGCAAGGTGACTATCGGTGTTCCGGCGGCGGCTGTTCCTCCGGTAATCTGGGCAGTGATACGCGCGATGCCACTCATATTGAGGTTGACAGGCGCAGTACCGTTGGCCGGGCCGAGGACGGAAGCTGATGATAGGTTCGATAGGTCAAATGTGCCACCCGATGTCCACCCCCAGTAGGTCAGCACAGAGCTACCAGATTGGTCGGCCAGGAAGCGGAAATTTACCGGCAGGTAGAAGCCGACCCAGACGACAGGCGCAGTAATCTGTACGGGTGTGGGGAAAATGGCAGTGAAAACACCCGGCCCGGTGATGTTCACCGAAGTTTGTCCGGCGAGAGTCGCGTCCACCGGAGAGCCGCCATTCGGGTCTTGATAGACAACTGCGGTCACGGAAGCACCCGGTATGGCGGTATCGACGGCAATACTTATCGAATCAATGGTTGCTGGTAACGTCAGTGATAAGGGGGTGAGATCAAAACCGTTGATAACCAACGTTTGTTCACCAGTAATGAAGAAGGTGGCATTGGTGTCGCCAGAGTTATTATTCAAAGTGGTGTCGGCTGCATCCACCAGGAGCATCCCCACCAAACTGAATAACAGTATCAAAGTAATCGCTAGTAACACTCTTTTTCGCGTCAATATCATGGTTTTTATCCTCACCCGGTAGCGCACAGTTCCTCGGAACTCGTGTTCGCTGTGCCACACTTTCGTGTATAATGCGCCCGCTATTTTAGGGACAATGTGCAATATGGTCAAGCTAAATCGCCGTTTTGATGGTTTCCTGCCGGTTATCGTAGGACTTTTTGCCCTCGCAATTTTGATCTGGCTGCTGGTGATGCGCGACTTCCGGCTAGACGATAGTTTTATCACCTACCGCTATGCCCGCAACCTGTCACAGGGCTGGGGATTGGTCTACAACCAGGGCGATTCAATCCTTAGCACAACCGCGCCATTGTATGCGGTGCTGTTGGCCGCTTTGAGCCTGATTGTACCTGATTTCCACCTGCTCGGTTCGTTGGTCGGAGTGTTGTCGATTGGTCTGGGCGGAATATTCGTAACACGCCTGTCTGCGCGAAGGATGCCGATTACCCTGGCGACATGGGCGGGTGTGGTCTACGTATTGAGCAGTCCGTTATGGTTGGCGCTGGGTATGGAAACGCCGTTATGGATATTGCTGGTATTGGCGGCGATGTGGCTGTCTCAGATAGGGCGTTGGGGGTGGGCAGGACTGCTAATCGGGCTGGCGGTTTTGACGCGCCCGGATGCCGTGATTCCGGGGATGCTGCTCGGCCTGATGGCGATTGGTATGATAATCAACGACTTGAATACCCGGCGACAACCCTGGATGCCACTGGTGAAGTACAGCCTGATGGCGGCTGTCCCCATAGCCGTGTTCGCTTTGTGGGGCTGGACGACCTATGGTTCACCCTTCCCGGTGACATTAAGCGCCAAGAGTGCCCAGGCTGTACTCGGAATCACCGGGCTAGGATACAACATCACCTACTGGGAAGGACTGCGGCTGATTCTGCGGAGTTTGATGTTGCAAAGTCCTTTGTACATCTCGTTCGCGCTGCTGATAATTTTTGGGCTGGCAGGAGATATTTCCGCGTCTACCGGATTGGTGGTCATCTGGGGCGCGCTGCATCTGGTGGCATATATCTTGCTGGGGGTTGCGCCCTACCGGTGGTACTATGCACCGCTTGTTCCTGGCGCGGTCATGCTGGCGGCCAGTGGACTGCGTTATCTGGATAACCGGGTTGGCAGCCGAATGGCAGGTGTTGGTCATTATGTGGTAATTGCGATTGCTGCGTTTCCCATTCTCGCCCAGGTGACAACATTTACCAGGATCACTGAAATGATTCAAAGTGGGGGGGCAGTGGACGTGATGCTGCCGATTGTGGATTGGCAGGCCTATCGTGAAACCGGGGAATGGTTGGACGCGAACACCCCGCCGGATGCAACCATCGGTGTGGCGGAAGTGGGGCAGGTGGGGTTTTATGCCAACCGTTGGATGACCGATTATCTAGGACTGCTGCAACCGGATGTGGCGGCAGCGCTTAGGCGTGGCGATTTATATACCTGGCTGGCGGGATATGCACCGGATTATCTGGTATTTCAGCGGTTTCGAGGGGCAGGGCTTGTGTTATACAACTATGTCATCCAGGATGATCCCTGGTTCAATACCAATTACCAACCTGCCGCCGAATTTGATGATCCGCGCTATGCATCCGGCCCGGTGACGATTTTCAAGCGTGTAACGCCGGATTTACCCCTGGCCTCACAGACAGTTCAATTGGATTATGGTGGATTCCGGCTGACCGGCTTTGCAACCGACGCGAATGAACTGACAACGGGCGGTGGCGCAGTCCGTGTCCGGCTGGATTGGCAGGTTCAGGGCGTACTCCCGCCAAAGATGCATATTGCGGTGAAGATTGTCGATCAGGCGACCAATCCAGGATTTGATGGGGATTATCAAACCGAAAATTGGAGTGGCAGTTTTTCGACATGGCATGGATTTGTTCTGCCTGATACACTGGCGGCGGGGAATTATGCGCTGGTGGTTGCTGTTGGGCCGCAGGGTGGGCCGTATCAGGAGCAGGTGGCCGGAGAAGTAACGATTCAGCCAGCGGCGCAAAGTTGAGTGTTGCCCGTTTGTATGACGGTGCTATAATTTCACGGGTTTCAGACGCAGGAATGTAATGTATGCAAGAATTTGCTCTGTTGGCGTTGGTTTTGCTGCTTGGATTGGGCGCATACTGGGCGATGGTGGTTTTCCCAAAGCAGCGTGATTTCAGCAAGCGGCAGCGCTATGTCCGCACGTTGGCTGCCGGAGATGAAGTCGTGACGTATGGCGGATTGATCGGGCGCGTGGTGGACATCGAAGGGGATAAGGGTATTGCACACGTTGAAATCGCTGAGGGTCTTGTGGTGCGATTGATTACGGCGGCATTGGTACAGGCCTATGATGCTGAGGCATTTGCGGAAGCTGCACAAAAAGCCACCCAAGTGGAAACGCCGCCGGGCGAGTAGAAATAATCCAGTTCATTTACGAGGCGGAGAATTCCGCCTCAATTTTGTACAGAAAGGTTTTACTTATGAAAGGGCCTACACGTTGGCTCCTCCTCGTCATCCTCCTCGCGGGGTTTGCCGTATGGGTGGCGCTTCCGGGCACAATCATTACGAATGTATCCGATACCTGTTACGATGGCACGCCGGGTAAGGTTAAGCCGGAGGAGGGCATTCACCTGGATTTTAACGGCGACTGCAAGGACGATATTGGCCTGAATGTTCGTCAAGTCCTCGGCTTAGACCTGGTTGGTGGTTTGCGAGTGCTGCTCCAGGCCGAGCTGCCGCCCGGTTCTTTTACTGTAGATGACCTGCGGTTGGCGGCCAACAATGTCGAAAAGCGTGTCAATGCATTGGGTGTGGGTGAGGCCACCGTTCAGGTTCAGGGAACTGACCGGATTCTGGTGGAATTGCCCGGTGTGACGGATACATGTCAGGCGATCAACACCATCCAAAAGACCGCGTTACTGGAATTTGTTGATTTTAGTGGCTTAAGTTCGCAGGCTTCACAACTTAACGGGCGCAAAATTCTGACCACTCAGCAAGTGTTAATCGACCAGCAGCGTGCCCAATCCGAGGCCGCTGGGGCACCGAGCGCGGAGGCAACTGCCGAAGTAACCCCTGAAGCAACTGCCGAGGCGACGGCGCAACCAGGGACAGATGGAACCGGTGCTGGTGCCGCAGCAGCAGCCCCCGCCGCGACCTCTGGAACAACGAATCCCTGCGAGACCAATGCCCAATTGAACGATGCGACTGCAAGAAGCCCCGATCCCCAATCCGACAACGGGACAGCCATTTGAGACTGTCATGACTGGCTCTGGTTTGCAGGCTGCCGCCGCGCATCTCGATCAGAGTGGACGATGGGTGATTCAATTTGAACTGACGACGGAAGGTGGTCAGGTGTTCGGGCCGTTCACAGGCGCGCATGTTGGTCAACCATTGGCGATTGTGCTGGACGGGGTGGTGTTGTCATCGCCGACGATTCAGAGTCAATTGGATACTGGTGGGACCATCACGGGCAATTTCACAGAGTCCGAAGCTAAAGAACTGGCTCTGCAATTGCGCTCCGGCGCGCTGCCCATCCCACTGCGGGTAGAATCGACGGAAACCGTAGGTGCGACACTCGGACAGGACTCGGTCAATCTGAGTGTTCGGGCAGGCGTCATCGGTGTGGTAGTGATCTTCTTGTTCATGATTATCAATTACCGTGTACCGGGTATTGCTGCCAGTCTCGCGTTGCTGGTGTTCATCGTGCTGAATTTAGCTTTCTTCAAGATCATTCCGGTGACACTGACACTTCCAGCGATAGTGGGTTTCTTAATATCTATCGGTACGGCTGTAGACGGTAACATTCTGATTTTTGAGCGTATGCGCGAAGAACTCCGACGTGGGCGTGACCTGGATACGGCGATTGACGAAGGATTTACCCGTGCCTGGACATCTATCCGGGACTCGAATTTTTCAACCATTTTGATCTCAATCGTGCTGTTCCTGTTTGGTCAAACGCCTGGGGCAAGTGTCGTGAGTGGTTTTGCTGTCACGCTGATCCTGGGTTTGTTGCTGAACCTGTTCACGGCTGTCATCGTCACGCGAATGTTCCTGCATTTGCTGGTGGCGATCACGCGCCGCCAATTGGCTGAACGTACCTGGTTAGTCGGCGTCTAAGGCAAGGAGAACAAAAAGTATGTATAGCATTGTACAAAAACGGCGCTGGTATTACCTACTGTCGTTGGCGGTCATCATCCCTGGAATCATTGTTGTGGCCTATTCACTGGCAACCACAGGCCAGTTGTTCCACCTGAGCATTGACTTTGAGGGCGGCAGTATCTACGAAGTGAAGTTCACCGAACCGGGCGCGACGGAATCGAATATTCGTGATGTATTCTCGCAATTCGGTGATGAAAGTGTATTGATCCAACGGTTGGGTGCATCCGACGAAAACCGATGGTCGATTCGAGGTTCATATCAGGATCAGGCAACCTCACAGAATATCGTTGAGGCGCTGAATCAGATTGCGCCCATTGATCGCAACAACATCCGAATTGAGCAAGTGTCGGCCACAATAGGTCAGGAAGTGACACAGGCGGCATTTATAGCTGTGGTTGTGGCGACGATGGTTGTGACCGGATTCATTGTGCTGTCTTTCCGCCGTGTCCCGGATGCGTTTCGATACGGTGTGTGCGCGATTATTGCCATGATTCACGACGTATTGATTGTATCTGCGGTGGTTTCGTTAGGCGGTTTGTTGTTTAAATGGGAAGTGGATGCACTGTTCCTGACAGCCACTTTGATGGTGGTCGGCTTCTCGGTACAGGACACCATCGTGCTATATGATCGTATCCGCGAAAATATCCCGAAATATCTGGGTGAACCGTATGATACGATTGTCAATCGCAGCATCCTTGAGACCATTCATCGTTCGCTGACGACACAGATCAGTGTGTTCTTCGTCATGATCGCCATCCTGTTATTCGGCGGTGCCAGCATCAAACAATTTGTGTTCATCCTTTTCTGCGGGTTGTTGACTGGTTCCTATTCGTCGATCTTCATCGCTGTGCCATTGCTGGTATCGTGGGAGAAGCGCGAGTTTCCATTTATCTTCGGGCGGCGTTCCAGCCTGGTTGAAGCAGAGGCGTAATTGATGCGGGCGCTGGTCTTTGATGGCGAGCTGCGGTTGGATGATGTTCCGGTCCCGCAGTTGACAGACGATCAGTGTTTACTCGAAATCCGGCGCGCCGGAATCTGCAATACTGACCTTGAACTGACCGCCGGGATGTACGGGTTTTCCGGCATCCTGGGGCACGAGTTCGTGGCGGAGGTTGTGGAAGGCGCGCTGGATTGGGTTGGCAAGCGGGTGGTGGGCGAGATCAACGTTGGCTGTATGGAATGTGATTTTTGCCAGAAGGGCATACCGAGCCAATGCCGCAGTCGCAAAGCCATTGGTATACACGGACATCCCGGCGCGTTTGCTGATTATCTGGCATTAACGGCCTCAAATTTACATGCTGTTCCAGATGCCATTGCCGATGATGAGGCCGTGTTTGTCGAGCCTCTGGCAGCCGCCTTACAAACGCTTGAATCCATTCATGTCTCGCCGCATGATCGAGTGATTGTCGTCGGTGTGGGCAAATTAGGCGCACTGGTCGCCCAGGTGCTCAAATTGACCGGGGCAGATGTGGTCGGCGTGGTACGGCGGGAACGACAGGCTCAATTGCTTGACTCCTGGGGAATAGCTCACGCGACCTATGAAGAACTGCCGAAACAGAGGGCGCAGGTGGTTGTGGATTGTACGGGAACGTCGGATGGGTTCGGTATCGCCCTCGATCTGGTGGAGTCGCGCGGCACGATTTTGCTCAAGAGCACCTATCATGGGATGCCGCAGGTTGATATGACACAGGTTGCGGTTCGGGAAATCCGAGTAGTCGGGTCGCGGTGTGGCCCATTTGATGCAGCCCTGAGACTGCTGGCAGGTGGATTGGTTGACGTGAAATCACTGATTGACGCCCGGTATCCATTTGACCGAGCCATCGACGCTGTTGGACAGGCACAACAGTCGGGGGTGATGAAAGTTCTTCTCGACTTTTAGATAAATTTCCACTAGCCCGCCAATGCAATGCGCGGATTTGTACCGAATGTCGTGCATGTTCATCTATCGGGTGGCAATTGGGATAGTGATGGCGAAGGTGGAACCAACACCCTGTTCGCTATCCAAGCGGATTGTACCCCCATGTGCTTCGATAATACCCTTTGCAATGGCTAAACCTAAACCCGTTCCTTGTGTGAATCCGGCGGTATCCGAGACGCGGTAGAACTTTTCGAACATGTGCTTCTGATGTTCTTTCGAGATGCCATAGCCAGTGTCGGAGACGGCCACTTCCACATAGGGTTGGTCGTTCACGGCGACCTGGTGAGTGGTGATGGAAATCGTCCCATTTTCGCGGTTGTATTTGATGGCGTTGGTGAGCAGGTTAAGCAATACCTGTTTAACCTTGCCGCGATCTGCGTTAGCGGTGAATTTGTCCCCGTCCACGCTGATAGTCACATTTTTGTCGTTGGCCTGCTGAATTACGACCTCGACACTTTCCACAATCAATTTGTTCAGGTCAAATCGCTGCATTTCTAAACGGACACGCCCGGATTCCAACCGCGCGAGATCAAGAAATTCGCTGGTCAGTCGTGTGAGCCGATCTGTCTCGCTCTGCATGGTGTTTACAATGTCAACCCGCCGGGCTTCTGGCAAGTCTGGACGGAGCAGGAGTACCGTGCTGGCCTTCAGCGCGGCGAGGGGGGTGCGGAGTTCGTGAACCATTTCGGCTATGAAGTCGCTTTGCTGGAAGAGACGAGCGTTTTCGATGGCGACAGCCGCTTGACTGGCGAGAGTGGTCAGGGTATTGATGTCATTTTCATCCCAACGCATCCCGCCGACTTTATTGATTCCCTCCAGAACACCGATAATTTTGGTGTGGGTTTTCAGAGGGACAGCCAGAATGCTGCGAGTACGAAACTCAATGGTGTCGTCTACACGGTTGTTCCAGGTGGGTTCCTGACTAACATCATCAATTACGCGAGGTTCCCCATGCAGCGCGACCCAGCCCGCGATTCCACTTCCTTTGGGGATAATGATGTCTTCCATGTCCTGCGGCTGGATATTCGATGCGATTTCAAAACGCAGATCACCCGTCGCCGGATCAGTCAGCATGATTGAAGCGGCTTCGCTATCGCTCAACTCTTTCGCCGCCGAAATGATTTTCTTCAAAAGTGAACCGAGGTCGAGTGTAGAATTCAACTGCTGGCTGATCGCCATCAACTGTTCGTAACGCGCCAGCATCGCGGCTTCACGGAAGTTGTTTGTCGTCATGGGTCGCCTCCAGGCGGTGCATCATTTCAGGAAGTATCTCGGCGGCATCTGCATGGATGACGACCTCGGCCTTTCTATCCAGCGATGTGGGATCCATATTGATGATAACAATCTTTGCGCCATTACGAGCTGCGAGGAGTGGTAAATCGCTGGCGGGTGCAACTTCCAGGGATGAACCGACAATTAACACGAGATCGGATTTGCGGACAGCTTCTTTAGCGCCCTGAAGTTGCTGGATGGGAAGCTGTTCCCCGTACAAAATCACATTCGGTTTGATGACTCCGCCGCACTTCGGACAATGCGGAACTTTTCGGTCTGCCAGAAATTGTTTCAGAATAGGCTCACCGGGATATACCGTGAAACAATGAACGCAGGTTGCCTCGCGCAGGTTGCCATGAAGCTCATATACATTCTGGCTGCCAGCACGAGTATGTAGTACATCAATATTCTGTGTGATAAGTGCTTTGAGAAGGCCAAGCTTCTCAAGTTGGGCAAGAGCATGATGCGCGGGGTTCGGCTGCGCAGTCGCCATCAGGCTGGCGAGGGGGTAAATCCAGTCATAAAATGCCTGGGGATTTTGACGAAAGCCATAGATGCTGGCGACGGCCATCGGGTCGATATTTTCCCACAACCCCGTGTGATGGCTGCGGAAATCGGGGATTCCTGATGGTGTGCTAATGCCAGCGCCAGTAAATGCAACCGCGTAGTTTGCCCTGGCAAGCAACTGTGCGGCATCATGGACATGTTCATCTAACATCATATCACAGTAAATATACGCACTAAGTCGGGATTTCGCCGCCAGCTACCCGGATGCGCGTGTTCAAATCTTCAGCTAATTTCATGATCTGGCTTGAAATCACCGCATTTGGTTGGGCAACCACTACTGGAACAGCAGATCGCGCCGTCTGGAATAATTGATCGTGGGCGGCAGAAATAATCGCCCGAAGTTCCTGGCCGAGCATTTGTTCAATTTCATGCCAGGGTGTCTGGACATTGGATTGTGATCGGTTGACGACCACTATATGAACACGGCCAGATGATGTGCCACCCGGTTGAAGATCGGATAGCATTTCGCGTGACATGGCTAATGCAACTGGATTCGGCTCTACTACCAGGATAATTTGATCCATTTCGCGCTGGAGGCGGCTGACTGTCGTTGTCAGACTGCTTCCGAGATCAAAAATGGCCGGACGACCCATTGTGCGCAAACTGCGAATGACGGCAAGCGCTGCATCCAGGGGATAACTGAGTGCTGCTTCTTTGGTACGCGCCGACGATAGGAGTGCCCGTAGGCCGGACTGATGGATAGAGAGTTCCGGCTCGATAATTGCCGGACGAATTTCATTGACAGGTTTGCTCAGGATATTCGCCATGCCATGTGCTTGCCCGAAGCCGAGCAGCAGACCTAAACTGCCAGAACCCAGGCGAAAATCCGCGACAATTGAGTTCTCACCGCCCAAATTGAAGGCAGCGGCTAGATTCAGAGCGATAGTCGTCGCACCAACCCCACCTTTTGCGCCAATGATGCCAATGGTTACACCCTTATTGGCATCGGGGCGTTTCTGGGTCGTATTGCGCGCAAGGATAGTCTTCACACGGGATGCGAGTTCGGCTGGATGGGTAGGCTTGGTGAGGTAATCATCCGCGCCTGCCTCAAAACCGGCCACCTTGTCGTCCACCAGCGTTTTTGCGGTAAACATGATAATTGGAATGGTACGGGTGTCAGGGTTGGCACGCAGCCGACGGCACACTTCGTAACCATCCATGTCCGGCATCATGACATCCAGAATAATCAGGTTGGGATGCTCGGTGGTGGCTTTTGAGAGCGCCTGATTCCCGGCATTCGCGGCGACAACTTCGTACCCGTGACGCTGCAACATGAGGCCAATGAGTTTCAGGCTGTCAATGTCATCATCCACAATCAGGATTTTATCAGACATATTTGAATTCTACTGTTTCATTATGTGTGAGACTATTTTAAGAAGGATAGCATGATAGGAAAGTGAGTGCAAGTTGAGACGACTTTTTATGATCGTGAAAGTCCGGTTAAAACTGGGATTGACGACGAAATTTGAACCGTGCTATACTGCGGCTCATACGTAAAACCAATTATGGGTGGATAACTTTATTCATCCGAGTAAAGACGGTGATTGGGAGGAGTAGACAAACTCCCCAGCGATAGAGAGTGTGGGTCATTGGCTGGAAGCCCACTCGCAGCAGTTTGTCGAAAGTCGCCCAGGAGTCGCCAGGCTGAACATTTCAGTAAGCCTGGACGGGTGTGCCCGTAATAGCTATTGAGTGCCTCGACAGGTGTCGGGGAAACAAGGTGGTACCGCGAAAGTGACCCTTTCGTCCTTGTATATGGGATGAAGGGGTTTTTTCATTTCCGGCTTACACCAATGAGCGGAATACTGGAAGGCGTTAGGACGAGGTTATGGCGATACGCACTGATACGAATGATTTCTATGATGCGATTGTGGAATACTATCCGCTGTTTTATCGGGATTGGGAAACACAGCTTGAGCGGGAAGGATTAGGCTTACGCTCGATTTTCCGCAATCGCGGTGTCCTGCGAGTGCTGGATGCATCGTGTGGGCCGGGGACTCAGGCTGTGCCAATGGCTCAACTCGGCTTTGACGTGGTGGCAGCGGATCCAAGTGGGGGCATGTTGGCGAAGGCGCGAGAAACCGCCGCCCTGTACGATGTCGCTAATAAGATCGAGTTTGTGCAGGCAGATTTCCTGCATTTGCACGATTCTGTGACCGGGCCTTTTGATGCAGTGGTGAGCAAAGGGAATGCCTTGCCACACTTGCTGACCGATGATGACATCGAAACAGCAGTGCTGACATTTTTTGATCTGCTGCGCCCTGGTGGAACGTTGGTGATCGGAATGCGGGACTTTGGCCCGTTTATGGAAGATCGCCCGCGATTTCTGCCCGGATTCGTCCATGATCGGGATGACGGGGGCGAATTTATCTCGTTCGATATTTGGGATTGGCGCGATGGCCCACCCGTTGTCACCACACAGAATTTGTTCATTGTGGAGGGGCAGGGCACAGATTACCAAACGATCAAACGACAGGTTACGTTCCGGCCTTTATCCACTGACGAAGTAAAGGTCGTCCTGCTGGATGTTGGATTTGAAGATGTGATTGACCAACCGGATCGTTGGGAACGGGTACTGATTGCTCGCAGACCATTAGGCAGCTAGGGAAGGAGATGGGGAAACGATGACAACGAAACCAATGGCTAAGAACTTTGAATTCGCTGAGGCGGAGAGTCGCATCTATGACTGGTGGGAGAAGAACGGCTGGTTCAAGCCGGAAGTTGCCGCGAAAGAGGCTGAACCCTTTGTCATCAGTATGCCACCCCCAAATGTGACCGGCTCTTTGCATATCGGCCACGCGTTAACGGCTGCGGTGGAAGACCTGATGATTCGCCACGCGCGTATGTCCGGCAAGGCTGCGCTATGGGTTCCGGGCACAGATCATGCTGGAATTGCCACGCAGTTGATGGTCGAACGGATGCTGCGAGATGAGGGGACGAGCCGAGCCGAGGTTGGCCGCGAGGAATTCCTGGCGCGCACCTGGGCGTGGAAAGAAAAATATGGTGGGACGATCCAGAATCAGCACCGACGTCTGGGAGCAAGTTGCGATTGGGATCGTGAACGGTTCACGCTGGATGATGGCCTGTCGAACGCGGTACAAGAGGTGTTTGTACGACTCTACGAGCAAGGGCTAATTTATCGCGGCCCGCGACTGGTGAATTGGAGTCCGGGATTGCAGACGGCAGTCTCCGATCTGGAAGTGGAACGTGAGGAAGAACAGGGCAAACTGTATTACTTCAATTACCCGGTGGGCGATGATGAATTCATTCCGGTAGCGACCACCCGCCCCGAAACCATTCTGGGCGATACGGCGGTTTGCGTGCATCCAGAAGACAATCGTTACAAACATCTGATCGGCAAAACGGCTTATGTACCGATTCTCAATCGGCCAATTCCCGTGATTGCTGATGAGTATGTTGATCGAGAGTTTGGCACAGGTGCGCTGAAGATCACTCCAGCCCACGACTTCAATGACTACGAGATCGGCCAGCATCACAATTTGCAATTTATCAATGTTCTGAACAAAGATGCGACTATGAATGCCGAGGCCGGACCATACGAAGGGCTGGATCGCTTCGTCTGCCGCGAGAAGTTGTGGGCAGATATGACCGCTCTGGGGCTGACCATTAAGATTGAGGATCACACAATGGTTGTGCCACGCAGCCAGCGGGGTGGGGAAGTGGTCGAGCCGATGATTAGTACCCAGTGGTTCTTGAAGATTCAACCCCTGGCAGAGAAGGCGTTGGCGGCTGTCCGCGACGGACGTATCAAAATCGTGCCCGAACGTTTCGAGAAGGTCTACTTCCATTGGCTGGAGAATATCGAAGATTGGTGTATCAGCCGCCAATTGTGGTGGGGACATCGTATCCCAGCCTGGTATGGGTCAAAGGGCGAAATCTATGTCGGCAAACAGCCACCGAAAGGTGATGGATGGACACCTGAAGAAGATGTGCTGGATACCTGGTTCAGCAGCGGTTTGTGGCCGTTCAGTACGCTCGGTTGGCCGCAGGAAACGCCGGATTACAAACGATTTTATCCAACGACCAATATGGAAACCGGATACGACATCCTGTTTTTCTGGGTGGCGCGCATGATTATGATGGGGTTGTGGTTCACGGACGATGCCCCGTTCCGCACGGTCTATTTACACGGTCTGATTCGTGATAAATTTGGGCGCAAGATCAGCAAAACATTAGGTAACACCATTGATCCCCTGGAATTGATCGACAAATATGGGGCAGACCCACTGCGGTTTACGCTGGTGACCAGTGGAACACCGGGGAACGACATTAATCTGGATGAAGACCGGATCGAGGCCAATTGGAAATTTGTCAATAAAATCTGGCAGATGACCAATTTTGTCACGAGTAATCTGGATGGTGATTTGTCGTTGGGACTGCCACCTGTGAGCGAGTTGGATTTGCCGTCTCGCTGGATTCTGAGCCGACTGAACCGTCTAATTGGCAGTGTTCAAAATCTGTTTGACATCTTCCAGTACGGCGAAGCTGGACGACAGATTTATGATTTTCTGTGGGGCGAGTTCGCAGACTGGTTTATTGAAAT
Source organism: uncultured Chloroflexia bacterium (assembly GCA_963752305.1). Lineage (GTDB taxonomy): Bacteria > Chloroflexota > Anaerolineae > Aggregatilineales > Phototrophicaceae > CFX2. Next base: position 1,466,859 of record CAVVXQ010000009.1, on the reverse strand, counting down.
CAGTAAACATCCCCTGTACGAAGGTGATGATACCGCCAAGCAGCGAGTGAGGCAGGTACTAGTGAGTGTGTTGGATACCTGCTTGCGGTTGCTGCATCCATTCATGCCGTTCGTGACGGAAGAAATCTGGCAGCATATTCCGCATGAAGGAAAAGCCCTTATTATTGCGAAATGGCCGGAAGTAAATGCCGCCTATCTGGATGAGCAGGCAGAAATGGACATGAATCTATTGATGGATTTGGTGCGTGGTATCCGCAACGTTCGGGCGGAATATAACGTTGACCCGGCGCGACGGATTTCTGCGTGGGTGGCAGCAGGTTCGCAGCGAACCAATATCGAGCAGTACAACTATCTGTTCGCGCGGTTATGCAATGTGGCAGAGGTAACAATTATGGCGGAAGGCACGGCAGCACCGGATGAAGCAGCGTCGGTGGTGGTGAGTGATGTAACCGTTTATCTACCGTTGGCCGGTCTGATCGACATTCAAGCGGAGTGTGATCGGCTGAGTAAAGAACAGGCGAAACTGGAAGAACAGATGGCGAAGTCCCAGAATATGCTGTCCAACGAGCAGTTTGTGAGCCGTGCCAGGCCGGAAGTGGTCGAACGGGAGCGGATGAAACTGAGTGACCTGCAAGCCAGCGCCGCGCAGATTGCCGAACGGCTGGCGAGTTTATGCGGTTAAGAACCAGAGCTTAAACCGCCAGCAAACGTGAGGGGGGCATGACATCGTTCACGCCCCTACGATTTTTGTGCCCCTTGTTCCTTGAGTTTGAGGAAAACGGCGCGTCCGGCTTCCTGCGCGGCTTTGCGAACGTTGGAGTCACTGTCGTTCTCGAACACACCACGCAGCGCGTCCAGGGCTTCTTGGTCGGCCAGATGTGACAATTCGCTGATGGCTTTCAGGCGAACATCCGGGTTTTTGTCTTGAAGCCGCGAAATATGATAAGCAACAATACGTTTAGTCGAAGAAGTCATACCCTGTACCCTTTATCCAGGTTAAGGTTTTACTTTCGTAGCCCTATTATAGCAAATATTTTGCCCCTGGCTTAGTCTCGATTACTATACTAAAGAAAAATGTGAAAGAATGCACGCGATTCTGCCGGATCGTGCGTGATTCGATTATTACTTATTACCTATAAGGAGAGAATGATGCTGGTTGTGTTGGTGAATTGTCACATAAAGGCAGATTACATTGAGCCGTTTAAGATCGCTTCTCTCGAAAATGCTCGAAACAGTATCCAGGAACCAGGTATCGTCCGCTTCGATGTGATTCAGCAGGATGATGACCCGTCACGATTTGTTCTGGTTGAAATCTACCGTACGGAGGAAGCGCCCGCCCACCATAAAGAAACTGCCCATTACCTGAACTGGCGTGAAACCGTTCAGGATATGTTCGTCGAGCCGCGAATCGGGGTGAAATATCACAACTTATTCCCCGACAATTCTGCCTGGATGTGATACCATGCGATTCGCGTTTGCGACGGTTCGAAACATCATTTTCGGAGCAGGGACGCTGGCCGAATTGGAACATCATCTTTTGGAGTTCGGCAAACGCGCGTTGGTTGTCACCGGGCGAGACCCGGAACGTGCGCGGCCATTACTGGACATCCTGGATGACCATAAAGTTGAACAGGCTTTTTTTGAAATCGAAGGTGAACCGACTGTCCAACAGATTCGAATGGGGACGGCACGGGCGCGAGAAGCAAGCAGCGATTTTGTAATAGGCTTCGGTGGCGGCAGTGTAATCGACACAGCCAAAGCAGTCGCAGCTCTGCTGACCAATGATGGCGATCCACTGGATTATCTGGAGGTGATCGGTAAAGGACAATCCATTCGGCGGCGATCCGCGCCGTTTGTTGCGATTCCGACGACAGCAGGCACAGGCTCGGAAGTCACGAGTAATGCCGTTTTGGCGTCGCACGAACACCGTGTCAAGGTGAGCCTGCGCAGCCCGCTCATGCTGGCACGGCTGGCGCTGGTGGATTCGACCCTGACACGTAGCACACCACCGAATGTCACGGCGGCAAGTGGACTGGATGCATTAACTCAAGTCATCGAGCCGTTTGTCTCGAATCGGGCGAATCCCATGACTGATGCGATATGCCGGGAAGGGATACACCGCGCGGCACGATCTTTACGAGACGCCTACGATAACGGTGACGATTTTCACGCGCGTGAAGCTATGTCATTGGTCAGCCTGTTCGGTGGGCTGGCGCTGTCCAATGCTAAATTGGGTGCCGTGCATGGATTTGCCGGACCCTTTGGGGGAATGTTCGATGCGCCACATGGAGCGATATGCGCCCGACTCCTGCCGTTCGTCACCGAAGTGAATATTGCTGCTTTGCGCCAGCGTCAACCGGAGAGTGACACCCTACATCGTTATGATGAGGTCGCACAATTGCTGACCGGCAAGGCACAGGCGGCAGGGGAGGAGGGCGTGCAGTTCCTCAAAGACCTTATCTCAGCACTTCATATTGCTCCATTATCGGCCTACGGATTGGCTGAGGCGGATTTCCCAGTTCTGATCGAAAAGGCGTCGGCGGCCAGTTCCATGAAGGGTAATCCAATCCAGTTAACCCCGGAGGAAATGCAAACAATCCTTGAACAGGCGCTGTGACGCTGCCAAGACAGTTAATTTCTGAGAACTTGGGTAGAAATCGACTCAGGCATACTAATGCGGACTATAATTCAGTGAGGGTGTACTATTGAGCACTCAAGTGGTGTCAAGGAGATTAGATCATGGATATTGGGCCAGCCGAATTGCTTATCGTTTTGCTCATTGTGGTGATTCTGTTTGGTGGTGGGCGGGTCGCTAAAGTAGGTGGTGAACTGGGCAGCGCCGTTGCCAATTTCCGCAAAGGACTGCAAAACCCGGATGGATGGAAGGAGAGTGACAGTCTGCACCAGCTCCCTCTGAAAAGGCTGCGAACACGCCAGAGGCATAATCCGCATCCTTGTATCGTGACATTGCACAATGCAGCGGGGGCGATACAATAGGGGCATAAAAATTAAAAGTTAAGGGTACGGATATGGATATTTTGGGTGTTGGCGGCGCAGAGTTCCTTGCGATTCTGATTATTATGCTGATTGTCGCCGGACCAAAACGCATGATTCATTGGGCGTATATTCTAGGGCAATATACTGCCAAAGCACGGGCGATGTGGGCAGAGACAATGGCCTATGTCCAGAAGGAATTCGATGAGGCGGGAGTCGATATTCAGCTACCGAAAGAACCTCCTACTCGGCGGAATTTCAATCAGCAGATCAGCCAACAGGTCAACAAGGCATTTGAACCCGTGACTAAGCCGGTGCAAGAGGCACTGGACGAGACGAAATCCCAGGTCAACTATCTGAAGCGTCAGACAACCATTAAGGATGCTGAACCGACCGATAGCAAACCGCCAGTTACGACCTCTAACGGTAATGGCAACGGTGCTACCGAAAATGGCGCGAATAACCTCGGTACATGGTCAGGAGGCGGTGGCAACGACTCAGTAATTGCACGAATTTCCCCAATACCCTAACGCCGAACCGATAATTTCGTCGCTCAATAGAGGAACTTATGCGTGCTGTCCGTCTTTGGTTGTTTCTCCCCCTCTTTGCCCTGCTAATAACCTCCTCGGCAACGAAAGCTGATGATGTTGTTACGATTGCCCCCCAAACCTGCGCAGTACCCGGTAAGCTGACCCTGTGGGTATGGGACGCGAACTGGGCGAAGATTATTAACCAGTCCATAGATGATTGGGAGGCTCACTACTGCCCCGGCGCGGAAGTTGATCTTCAGATATTACCCTGGGAAGATTACTGGGCACAATTGCGGCAGAATGCCATTGATGGCACGCTGCCCGACATATTCAATATGACCCAGGATCGGTTCCTGTATTTTGCCAACCACGATTCCTTGCTCGATTTGCAACCGATGTGGGACGAGGCAGGGATAGATACAACCATCTGGCAGCCCGCTATGACCCAAACCTATCGGTTGGGCGCGAATAGTGATTTGTATGCCGGACCCGTCAATTGGGATACCGTCGCTATTTATTACAACAAAGACTTGTTTGACGCTGCAAATCTACCTTACCCACAAACCGATTGGACATGGGATGACTTCGCCGCCGATGCTGCTGCGCTGACCAATCCCGATAGGGGACTGTATGGTGCGGCGGTCTATGCAGAATATCAGTCCGGCTATGCCAACTGGATTGCCTCAACCGGCATCCCGCCTGTCTTAGGCGCGGGTCGGACACAGTGTACGTTGACGGTAACACGCAGTATTGAGGCGCTCGATTTTCTCAAGGATTTGTACGTTAACGGATATATGCCGGGTGTGGCAGATATGGGGGGAGCATCGGCAGATAATGCTTTCATCTCCTGGCTGGATGGCAGGGTCGCCATCATCACAGCAGGGTCATGGAAACTGCCGGAGGCCATTGCCGATGCGCCATTTAATTGGGATGTTGTCCAGCTTCCGCGTAACCCGAACACCGGACGCAGTCGTTCTATTTTGCATTCGGTGGGATATGTGGCGGCGGCCAATACGCCCAACCCGGAATTGGCCGAAAATCTCATCCTGTATTTGGTAAGTGATGAAGGACAGCAGTTCTTTGCCGATGCAGGTGGAGTCGCTCCTGCCAATCCGAGTATGCAACAGCAGTGGATTGGTTCGTTCGGGCAGGCGGACATCAATATCCAGGCATTTGTAGATGCAAAAGATGATTCTCAAGGGGTAACGATCTTTGACGAGATCATTGACGCCGTGAATACCGATATTGTGGTTGACATTTTTGAGAATGGCATGAGCGTGGAAGACGCTACCCAAAAGGCCTGCGACTTCGTTAATTCTCAACTGCCTCAACTGTAAAGAATGGCTTTAGTACATGGGCGATCAGCGCGATTCGTCCCCTTGCCTATTGCCTCTCAAGAATTTGCTGAATTGAAGACACAATCAGTTTGTGTTCGGCATCGTGCAGCCGCGCTTCAAATGTTCCGAGCGTATCCTCCGGCTCGATTGGGACGATAGACTGGGCGATGGTTGGCCCTGCATCCAATTCCGGCACGACGTAATGAATCATACAGCCACCATAGGATACTTCGCCGCGCTCAAACGCCTCAAAAGTTTGTTGGATGGAATCCTTACCGGGAAATATCCCCGGCAGTGCCGGATGCAGATTGATGACCTGTTTCGGGAACTGTTCCAAAAATGGCGCGCTGAAAATATGCAGCCATCCGGCGAGAACCAGTAAATCAGGTTGGCAGGGGCGGATTTGCTCGGCGAGATCAATGTCATACGCCCCCCGCCCGCGTCCATCATCCAGGTAGGGTTTGAGGGGATAGTATAATATTGGGATACCCGCTTGTTCTGCGCGAATAAGCCCATAGGCTGCCTTGCGATTTGAAACCACCAGCTCGATCTGGGCATGGAGTTGGTTGTTGTTGATGGCGTCGATAATCGCCTGCAAATTTGTCCCAGAGCCGGAAATGAATACGATCAGACGCGGCGTCATTCTGCCTCCACACTGACGCTGCCGTTGCCTGCGATGATTTCACCGACGCGGTAAATGTCGCCCGCCAATTCGGTCAAGGCGATAGCTGCCTGTTCCGGCGATACAATCACCAGCATTCCCAGCCCCATGTTAAACACATGAAACATCTCCTCTTTGGAGATTTCGCCTTCGCGCTGTATCAGATCAAAAATCGGGAGTTCCGGCCAGCTTCCGCGCCGGATGATGGCACTCACGCCCGCCGGGAAGACGCGCGGCAGGTTGTCCTGAAATCCGCCACCCGTAATGTGTGCGAGGCCGTGAATATCTATATTCGCGTCCCACAGTTGTTGAATGGGCTTCAGGTAGGAGCGATGAATTTGTAGGAGTGCATCCCCAATCGACCCATTCAGGTCTGTGTAAGGATGTTTCCCAATCCATGTCACCTAGAACTCGGCGGGCGAGTGAAAAGCCGTTGGTGTGCAGGCCAGTGGATGAGAAGTCCCAGGATTACATCTCCCGGCTGAATGCGCGATCCGTCTATAATCCGGTCACGCTCGACCACGCCGATGATCGTTCCGGCAAGGTCGATTTCGCCCGGTTCGTAAACTCCTGGCATTTCCGCCGTTTCGCCGCCGAGTAGGGCACAGCGGGCTTCCTTACAGGCTGCTGCGACACCGCCCACCACTGTTGCAATCTGTTCTGGATTCAGGTGGGAAGAAGCGACATAATCCAGGAAAAACAACGGGCGCGCTCCCTGTACCAGGATGTCGTTGATACAGTGGTTGACCAAATCCTGCCCGATGGTATCCCAACGGTTCAGATGGGCAGCAACTTTGGTTTTTGTACCTACACCGTCAGTAGAGGCGACCAGCACCGGGGCTTGCATGTCCTTCAATAAACTGGCGTCGAATAACCCGCCAAACGCGCCGATACCTGCCAATACCTGTCCTGTATAAGTTGAACGAACTGCTGCGGACATGAGTTCGGTGGCGTGTATCCCGGCGGCGATATTCACCCCGGCGGCAGTGTATGTGTCATTTTGCGCCATGTTTGATTCCTGTTCGCCCAATGTCTTGGCGGTAATGCATTCCTTCAAAGTGAATACCGTCGATGGTCGCATAGACCGTATCAAGTGCATCGGCCAGGGTTTCGCCCATCGCCGTGACGTTCAATACCCGCCCACCATTGGTAACAACCTGACTGTCTGTTTTCGCTGTCCCTGCATGAAAGACAATCGCGTCTTCCGGTGTATTGCCTAGCCCCGTTATTGACAGCCCTTTAGGATAGCTGCCAGGATAACCCGGTGAAGCAAGCACGACAGTAGCACAGGCAGCATCTTCATTCCAACGAATGCCATCTGCGACATGCCCATTGATGCAACTATAGGCGATGTCAATCAAATCGGTTTCGAGCAGTGGCAGAATCACCTGTGTTTCGGGATCACCGAAGCGGCAGTTAAATTCCAGTACCTTATGACCATTCGGGGTCAGCATCAGACCCGCATAAAGTACGCCAACATACGGCGTTCCACTGGCGGCCATACCTGCTAACACTGGCTTGAAGACCGTATCTTGTATTTTGTCCAGAATTTGAGGACTCAGCGCGGTATTGGGGTCGGAATATGCACCCATACCGCCTGTGTTTGGGCCTTCATCGCCATCAAAAGCCCGCTTGTGATCGCGGGCGGTGGGCATGATGCTGGCTGTTTTCCCATCGCAGAAGGCCAGAACGGAAAGCTCCTCACCTTCCAGCCTTTCCTCGATAATCACTGTTTGTCCTGAGGTTCCAAATTCGTGGTCGAGTAGAATTCGGCGCAGCGCGACCTCCGCCTGTTGGACGTCATCGCAAACGATCACTCCCTTGCCAGCCGCTAACCCATCCGCCTTCACCACAACGGGTTTGCCAAAATCATGGATGAACTGTCGGGCAGCATCAAAATTGGTGAATGTGCCATACTCGGCAGTTGGAATATCCTGCTGCTTCATGAATTGTTTGGAGTAGGCTTTAGAGGACTCCAGTTCGGCGGCAGCGCGCGATGGGCCGAAGATCGACAAACCTGCTTGTTGAAATGTGTCCACAATCCCCATCGAAAGCGGCACTTCTGGCCCGACAATAGTCAAGTCAATCTCCTGCTCCTGGGCGAATTTGAGCAGCACCGGAATGTCATCAGCGGCGATAGCGACATTCTGCGAGGGTGCGTGCGGTTGAAATTTACTGGGGTTCAGATTTTCCGGCCACTCTGTTCCAGCGTTACCCGGTGCGACATAGACCTGCCGGACATGTGGCGAACGTGCCAGCGCCCAGGCCAGGGCATGTTCCCGCCCACCAGAACCGACGACCAGTATCTTGAGTGCAGTCATCCGCCCCACGTCTCCTCGAACATCAGCTTGTTGCGATCTTCGTCGAACAGCCATTCCGGGATTTTCACCGGATAGTTGCCGGAGAAGCAGGCAGCGCAGTGACCAACTTGCTTGCCCAACGAGTCATTTATCGCGTTTGACATACCTTCCAGACTCAGATAGGCGAGACTGTCCGCACCAATGCGTCGGCAAATGGCATCGGTATCCAATTGGTGGGCGATCAATTCCTTATAGGTCGCCATGTCCACCCCCATGAAACATGGATGACGCACCGGGGGCGATGAAACCCGCAGGTGAACTTCCGCCGCACCCCCATCACGCAGGAGTTGTACCAACGGCCCAGCCGTGTTGCCGCGCACAATCGAGTCGTCTACCAACACAATCCGCTTACCGCGTAAATTGGCGGGCAGGGCATTAAACTTCAGATGCACGCCCAGTTTTCGCAATCCCTCGTCGGGCTGGATAAAAGTGCGCCCGATGTAACGATTTTTTATCAGTCCTTCTGTGAACGGCAGACCGGATTCCAGACTGTAGCCTATCGCGGCAGGAATAGCCGAATCGGGTACGGGCACGACAATATCTGCATCCGCCGGGGCTTCCTGTGCCAGAACTTGCCCCATACGCTGGCGGACATTATGAACACTCTGCCCTTCCAGCACCGAATCGGGGCGGGCGAAATAGACATACTCAAAGCTGCACAGGGCTTTTTGGGCGGGTTCGCGGCCAACAGTGGATTTCATGCCATCTTTGTCGAGCCGGATAATCTCGCCAGGTTCGACTTCGCGCAGATATTCTGCCCCGATGGTCGAAAGGGCACTAGACTCGGATGCGACGATGTAGCTATCATCGCCTAACTTGCCCAGACACAATGGGCGCAGTCCGTTCGGATCACGCACGGCATACACAGCATCGCGGGTGAGTAGAGCCAGTGAATAAGCCCCTTCGGCAGCCAGCATAAACGCGCGGATGCGGGCTTCCCATCGGTCAAGTCCCTGCGCGTTGCCATTCAGGTGAATGCCCCATACTTCCGGCGGTGCGGCCAAAATCTGGGTGACAACTTCGCTGTCTGATGTTGATGATAGACCAACCCCGCGTTGTAACAACTGGTAGCGCAGGTGCAGGGCGTTGGTCAGATTGCCGTTATGTGCCACACCCAATGGCCCATAGATCGTCTCAATGAGATAAGGGGCAGCATTCCGATAATTGGATGATCCAGTGGTCGAATAACGGTTATGGCCGATGCCAAGATGCCCTTTGAGGGGGCGCAGGTTGTCCTCGTTAAATACCTGCGAGATCAGCCCCATGTCTTTGTGGATATAGGCCATATGTCCATCGCTGGTCGCAATCCCGGCGCTCTCCTGACCGCGATGTTGCAGTGCATAGAGGCCAAAGAAGGCCATACGCGCCACATCCCTCCCTGGCGCATAAATCCCGAAGATGCCACATTCTTCGTGTGGATGGTCGTCCTCAAGTCCGATGGAGTCCCAGATGTGTTCACCCATTTTGTCCCTGATTCTCTCCCTCACTTATTGGGCGGTATGCTGCCAGGTTGCGTGTGATCCGTTCGGCTGTCGGTGTTTCTCTGGGCTGGAAATTTTCCCCGGTCAGCCATTCGTAAACCCGAATATAACGAGCGGCCACCTGCGCCGTAAATTCGGGTGGCATTTTCGGTGAGTCGCCATCTCCCCGATAGCCACGCGCGGCGAACCACTCCCGCAAAAACTCTTTATCATAATTTTCGGGTTTCCGCCCCGTTTGATAAGACTTCGCTGTCCAGTAGCGGCTGGAATCGGGGGTATGCACTTCATCAATCAAGGTGAGATGACCATTCACCAACCCAAACTCATACTTGGTATCGACCAGAATTAAACCCGCTTCTGACGCGTGCTGCTGCCCTCGCGCAAATAGTCCCAATGCCGCAGTTTCGATCTCCGTCCAAAGAGACTCGTCAATTAGTCCGCGTTCGATGATTTGCTGTCGGGTAAGCTGCTCGTCGTGTGCCCCGGTTTCAGCTTTGGTGGTCGGTGTAATGATCGGCTTCGGCAGGGCATCGTTCTTGTGCAGACCATCGGGCAAGGAAATGCCATAAGGTGTTCGCTCACCTGCCTCATACATCATCCACAGCGATGTTTTTGTTACCCCGGTGATATATCCCCGGACAATCACCTCTACCGGCAGCGGTTGCGCTTCGTGGGCAATAGTCACGTTGGGGTCAGGGATGGCGATGACATGATTATTTACAATATCTTGAGTCTGTTCAAACCACCATGCGCTCAGTTGATTGAGTATCTGACCTTTGAATGGTATTGTGCCCAGAATGCGGTCAAAGGCCGACACCCGATCTGTCGTGATGAGAATACGCTGACCATCAGCATGATAAATATCCCGCACCTTGCCAGATTGTTTATCCCCGAAGCCGTTTAAATCAACACTGTCGAGGGGAACGGCATTCATCAAGGTTTCATGCGTGAGCATGGGTGAGTTCCTCGCTTTCGCTCTCGACTACCGAACGAACAATATGTGCCATCTGCCGCGCGCGTGAGGGTGCATCACCAACATAAGTTTCTGCATTGAGTAATTCATGCGCCTGCTCGGTTGGGATGAGGCGTGTGATACGTGCATCGGCGCACAGACGATCTGCCAGGGGATTCGGTTGCCCCGTACGCATCGCTTCCCATGCGGCCAGGCTGTGTTCCCGAATGACCTCGTGTAATTCCTGACGGTTTCCCCCTGCGTTGACTGCTGCCATCAACAGGCGTTCCGTCGCGGCGAATACCCCATAGGTTTCCAGATTTTGTGTTATCGCATAGTCATCAATCCGCAATCCTGACAAAATGCGTTGGGCACGCATGATGATTTCATCGGCTGTCAAAAAGGCTTCTGGCAGCATGATTCGGCGGTTGGCCGAATCGTCCAGTGTGCGTTCCAGTAAATTATGAGCAGCATTATCCCAGGCGACGCGGGGCAGGGTAGCCAGGTAGCGAGCGAGACTGTCAATATTTTCCGAATTGATGGGATTGCGCTTGAAGGGCATGGCCGACGAACCGACCTGCTGCCGACCAAAGGGTTCCGCCCATTCGCCAAAGGGTGGCGATTGCAACAGACGGATGTCAAAGGCCATCTTATAAATGGATGAGGCTAACCCGGCTAGTGCGCTCACCACCTCCCAATCCTGGCGGCGAGTATAGGTTTGGGTAGCAATGATGAACGCATCGAGTCCTAGCGAACGCATCACGCGCGCCTCAAGATCGCGTGGGGTGACAATCGCGTCCGCCAGCAGTTCGCTATAAGAAGCTGATGTGCCCACCGCGCCTTTGAATCCCTTACCGCGAACGGTTGCTCGCAGTCGCTCAATAGCCTCGAAGTCGGCTAACAAATCCTGTGCATAACCTGCCAGCCGATAACCTACTGTCGTCGGTTCGGCGGGTTGCAGATGGGTGAAGGCCATGCATACATGGTCGGCTTCGCGTTCGATTAAGTTCGCTAACGTCATCAGGAGTTTGCGCAGGCTTTCGCAGACCACATCTAGGCTTTCACACAGCCGCAGCGCATCAGCGTTGTCCTCAACATCCATACTGGTTGCGCCCAGGTGGATGATACCGCCGCCGACCTCACACTGTTCAGCAAAAGTGCGGACTTCGGCCATCAGGTCATGTTGGATTTCTTCTTCAATTTCATGGGCACGTTCGATGTCGATTTCGTCCTGATGTGCCCGCAGATCAGCCACCTGTTCCGCCGTGACCAGCCCGGCTGCCTGCTGTGCTTCCGCCAGCGCGACCCAAATGCTCCGCCACAAATGGCGTTTGTTCGCATCTGACCAGATGTGCCGCATTTCGTCAGAGCCATAACGCCATGTAAATGGACTCAGGAATGTATCATGTGTGAATGACTCAGGCATATTTCACCCCATTCTTAAACAGCCGCAAACCATCCAGGCCGCGTTCACCACGCCGCCATCGAGGATGCTGCCAGGGGAAGATATGATCTTCTGGATGCGGCATTAGGCCGAAGACATTTCCGGCTGGGTTGCACATCCCGGCGATGTTATAGATCGAACCATTCGGGTTGGCCGGATAGTTCGCCAACTGACTCGTTCCGTCGGCGTAAGTCAGGGCGGCGAGACCACTATTCCATAGCGAGTCGAGTGTTTCTTGATTATCAATAGCGACACGACCCTCTCCGTGTGCCACCGGGCAGTAGATGGGTTCGTCAAGTCCTTCAGTGAACAGGCAGGGACTGTTGGGATTGGGTTGCAGATAAACCCACCGGCACTCAAAATGGGCTGATTGGTTAAACGTGAGAGTGACCTGCCGCGTACTGTCATCGTTGCCGGGTAACAACCCTGCTTTGACCAAAGTCTGGAAGCCATTGCAGATGCCGATAGTGGGTCGCCCATCGGCGATAAACTGGCGTATATCATCACCCAGACGATGTCCTAAGTCCAACGCCCACAGCGTTCCCGCGCCTAAATCATCGCCATACGAGAAGCCGCCCGGTACAACCAGCATGTGATAATCCAGCAGTTTTTGTTCGCCGGAAATTAACTGGTTTACGTGGACGATTTCCGGTGAGCCACCTGCCAGTTCACAGGCCAGATAAGCATCCCGATCTCGATTCGTGCCGTTCGCGTGCAGGATGAGAACACGGGGTGGGGTGGTGCGAGTGGCTGCCATCCGACTGACTTGTGCTCTGGTTGAGGGTCGGTGGCAGCGATGCGGCTGGTTGTTCCTGTGTTCCAACGCTGCCGCGCCATGCCTGCTCAAGTTGGTCGATAGCAATCGTCAGAATAACGTTGCTGGTTTCTTCGGAACTTCCGGTTTGTTCGATCTGCAAGTGATCGCCCTGAACAATCCCTAATGGAACGCACAATACTTTGCTCATCAGTGATTCGAGTGCATCAACATCTTCAGGACGGACTTCAATCACGAAGCGCGTCAGGGATTCTGAATAAAGTGCGACTTCCGGGTTTGCCGAAGGGTCGATGTAAACCGCCAGTCCATCCACCGAAATTCGTGCGCCCAACCGCCCACCTATGCACATTTCGGCCAGCGCCAGGGCTAATCCCCCTTCGCTGAGGTCGTGGCAGGATTGAACCAGTCCGTCCTGAATGGCTTTGTGAAGTGTCCGGTAGGTTTCCATCGCCTTTGAATTCGGCTGTGGAACATTCCCACCTCTCAGGTCGTTGACCAGGTTATAGTGACTTCCACCCATTTCGTCACGGGTTTCGCCGATGATATACAGCAGATTATCCGACGCTTTTAAATCGGTTGTGACAGTTTGTGTCACATCGGGAACAATGCCCATCGCCGAAATGAGTAATGTGCCGGGAATGGCGTGTTTGCGACCATCTGCCCCAGTATATTCGTTGTTCAGGCTGTCCTTGCCGGAAATAAACGGCAGGCCATAGGCAACAGCCGCATCGTAGCATCCCTGCGCACTGCGCACCAGCGATCCCAGACGATCTGGCAATGTTGGATTTCCCCAGCAGAAATTGTCCAGAATAGCAACCTGATCGGGGTCTGCGCCGACAGCCACCAGATTCCGCATAGCTTCATCCACCGCTGCCCAGGCCATCAGGTACGGGTCAATCTCTCCAAATTGAGGGCAGATACCGTTGCTCAAGGCGACGGCCTTCCTTGCAGTCGGATTCAGGGTGAGAGGCACAATCACCGCCGCATCTGCCGGACCATGATTGTCGATACCGACCATTGGTTTGACGGCTGTCCCGGCTTGAACTTCGTGATCGTATCGGCGGATGATAGTTTCTTTGCTGCGGATGTTTGGGTGGGAGAGGAGTTTGAGGAGTGATTGGGGCAGGTCAGGCCGTTCTGATCGTGGTTCCGCGTTTATTTCTGGTGGTGTCCAGGTCGCCTTCAGATGGCGCTGGGGGATGCCGTCGTGTAGGAAAGTCGTCGATATGTCCCCGACGACTTTCTCGCCATACAACAATTCCAGACGCTTGGTATCCTCAAATATGCCGATGCACACAGCCTCGACATCCTGTCCTTCGCACACAGCCTCGAATCGCGGCCAATTCTCTGGTGAAATCGCCAACACCATGCGTTCCTGCGCCTCGCTCAACCAGATTTCCCAGGGTCGCAAACCGGGATATTTAAGGGGCACATCGGCCAATTGTACCCGCCCCCCGATACCGCCTGCCATTTCCCCAACGGCTGAAGAAAGTCCGCCTGCGCCGCAGTCAGTGATGGCGGTATACAACCGCTCGTCACGGGCGCGGAGCACCACCTCCTGTACCTGTTTTTCATGGATGGGATGCCCGATTTGCACGGCACTTCCGGCGATTTGCCCGGTGGATTGATCCATCTCCATACTGGAAAAAGTTGCGCCGCGCAGACCATCCCGCCCGGTACGCCCACCGATGACGACAATCAAATCACCCGGTTGGGGTTGTGAGGGATGGGAACCATGTGGCAGCAGTCCCAAGCAGCCGCAAAACACCAGGGGGTTGGAAGTGTAACCCGGATGGTACAGCACCGCGCCGTTGACCGTTGGGATACCCATTTTGTTCCCATAATCTTCTACGCCGTGTACCACCCCATCGGCAATGCGGCTTGGGTGCAGCACGCCCTCTGGTAAGTCGTCCTCTGGCAAATCGGGTGGGCCAAAACACAGAATATCTGTATTGGCGATGGGGCGCGCGCTGACCCCTAATACATCCCGCACAACACCACCGACGCCCGTATTTGCGCCGCCGAAAGGCTCAAGCGCGGACGGATGGTTGTGGGTTTCCACTTTGAACGCCAGATCAAAGTGGTCATCAAAGGCGATGATTCCGGCATTATCGACAAATGCCGAGCGCACCCAGGGTTTGTTGACCTTCTCGGTTGCCGCACGAATGTAGGTTTTGAGCAAACCGTCTATGGTTTGTTGACCTTCAGAGTCGGTGTAATCAATGATCGCCTTGAAGGTTTTATGGACGCAGTGTTCACTCCACGTCTGCGCCAGCATCTCCAATTCGACATCGCTGGGTTCGCGTTCTTCACCACGATAATAAGTCTGGATGGCTTGCATTTCGGCCAGATCGAGCGCCAGCCGTCGTTCGGCGCTGATTCGGAGGAGTTCATCGTTATCCGCTGAACGCACGGAAATGATTTCAACTGTATCATCATCTTCACGGACGGTTACAAAGGGCGGGGAGATCGGTTGGTCGATGGCGTAACGCTGGATGACCGGATTAGAGAATAACCCCGTTGCCAGCTTATGAAGATCATCGGTGTTGATGTCTCCGGCAAGCACATACCGCTGGCCGGTTGCGGCGCGTTCCAACGCCGGTGACACCCATTAAATGAGCCGCGCGTATCAGGTTCTCGGCTGCTGGGTCGGTTACACCGGGAAGGAGGGTCACTTCAATGGTGTGCTGCACATCAGCGATTGGAGTATCGCTCTTATTTGTTTGATTGGAACGGTCATCCCTATCGTAAACGTCTCCGTTACCGGGTCTGCCAGGATTTCCTGACTAAGTTGTCTGATTTGTTCATCGGTCACATCACCATCGAGAAAATAGAGATGTATTTTCCGACAGTCACCGACATTTCGGATACCCATTTGTGCGATGGATGTTTGGAGGGATTGGTCACTATCACGACCCTGGACTTCAATGCGATAACCGGATTTATGGGCTAGAATTGCTGCTGACGACACAAACAAGGATTCGTTCAAGCGCACTTCTCCATCATGAATGCGATGGGGTAGTCAAAATGAACTACCCAACCAGCAGACTAACGATTGCCTTGAAATGCAGTAATTTCGGATTTGATGAACGGACGAATGGATTCATAAACGAGCGTTAACCTAGTTTAACATCTTCAGCTTTGGGCTGATAGTGTAGACTGGGTTCTCCATCATTAGGTTTGAAATTTCGTACATAACTGATAACTCTAGCCGTGCAATATACCTGAATCTCAGGAGATACGATGGAACGGTTTTTTGTGACGGGAGCGCTGGGCTGTATTGGTGCGTGGGTGGTTCGTAACCTGGTGCGCGAAGGTATCCCAACCGTGATTTATGATTTGGGAGGCAGCCAGCATCGTTTGCGTCTGATAATGTCGGAAGACGAATTGGAACAAATTAATATTATCAACGGCGATGTGACCGATCTGAATGCCGTTGAACAGGCAGTGAAAGACACCGGTGCAACCCACATAATTCATCTCGCCGGACTGCAAGTGCCATTTTGTAAGGCCGACCCATCGCTTGGCGCGCGCGTGAATGTTGTTGGAACAGTCAATATGTTTGAAGCCGCCAAACGTGCAGGTATCAAGCATTTGGTCTATGCCAGCAGCATCGCCGTTTATGGTTCAAGTGAAGAATATCCCGAAGAGATGTTGTCGCATGACGCACCACAGAGGCCGCGAACGCATTATGGGGTGTATAAGCAGGCCAACGAGGGCACGGCTCGTATCTACTGGCAGGATGACGATATGAGTAGTATCGGCTTGCGTCCGTATACGGTGTATGGTCCTGGACGTGACCAGGGATTAACCTCGGCACCGACCAAAGCCATGTTGGCGGCGGCATGTCGATAAACCCTACCATATCCCCTTTGGTGGACGCTCCAGTTACCAACTGGCTAATGATACCGCCCGTATTTTCATTCAGGCTGCCCGCGCGACCTTCAAAGGTGCAGACGCTTTTAATTTACATGGCAGCGTTGCCCAAATGGGCGAAATTGTGGCGGCTATTGAAGCGATTGTACCTGACACAAAAATCACATTTGATGACCAGCACGCTCCCATTCCCTGAAGAATTTGATGATTCGAGGTTGGTTTCTGTATTAGGAACACTGCCGTACACGCCATTGGAGCAGGGTGTTGCGGAAACAATTGACATCTTCAGAGCGGCCAGTCGCTGAGGTCGTATCAACGTGGAATCGCTTAACTGACCTGTTGGAGACTTGTTGAGCCATTATTAAAGCGTTGTTATAATTGAGCAGTTTCACATCCAATCCATAGCAAACGATTTAATAACAATTGAACAATTAGGAGATTATGATGAGAAGGGCAACCGCAGGTTTATGTTTGCTGGTAATGTTCATATTAGGTATTTCGGTCAGCACCGCCCAGGATATGATGACCGAAATTGGCCCAGGCGAAGGACAACTCGATATTATTGCCTGGGTGGGATATGTCGAACGTGGTGAAACTGACCCCGCCTATGATTGGGTGACGGACTTTGAGGCCGATACCGGCTGCAAGGTCAATGTGAAAGTTGCCGCCACCTCGGATGAGATGGTCGCCTTGATGAATGAAGGTGTGTTCGACCTGGTGACTGCTTCCGGCGACGCCAGCCTGCGCCTGGTTTATGGTGGACGTGTTCAACCCATCAATATCGACCTGATTCCCAGTTGGAATACTGTTGATGAACGGCTGCAAAATGCTCCCTGGCACACCGTCGATGTGGATGGCGATGGTACGCCGGAGCATTATGGTGTTCCCTATCAGTGGGGGGCGAATGTGTTGATGTATAACACCGACTGTATTCCCCGAACCGCCCGACCAGTTGGAGTGTAGTCTTTGAAGAACAGACTCTGCCGGATGGACAGTCGAATAAGGGGCGTGTCCAGGCGTATGATGGCCCGATTTATATCGCCGATGCCGCGCTGTATCTGAAAGCGCACAATCCTGAACTGGGAATCACTGACGTTTACGAATTGACCCGTGACCAGTTTGATGCGGCGATTGATCTGCTGCGCCAACAGCGTGAACTGGTCGCCCGCTACTGGCATGATGCAACCGCTCAGATTGACGATTTCACCAATGAAGGCATCGTTGCTTCTGGTTCATGGCCGTATCAGGTGAACGCATTGCAATTTGCTGAACAACCCATCGCCAGTGTTATCCCCGAAGAGGGTGCAACTGGTTGGGCGGATACCACCATGATGCATGTCGACGCGCCGCATCCCAATTGTGCCTACCTGTGGATGGAACATTCACTTGACCCCAAATTGCAGGGTGATTTAGCGGCATGGTTCGGTTCAGTTCCCGCTGTTCCGGCAGCCTGCACGGGCAATGAACTGCTGACCGACACCGGCTGCGCAACCAATGGCTGCGGACAATTTCGATCAGATCAATTTCTGGAAGACACCGATTGCAGCCTGCGGTGATGACCGTGGTGATTGCTGTATTCCCTATTACGAATGGGTGACTAACTACATCGCGGTGATCGGCGGACGTTAGACATCAAACTTGAGTTCAGGGGCATATCGGTAATAGGTGTGCCCCTGTGCTTTGCGGTAATCCCCTGCTGGAATGATCTTGTTACGAGGACAAATGATGACCCATAAATTGTGGATTGATGGTCGCTGGTCGGATACCGATGGCGGCAAAATGATGGCTATCGAAAATCCGGCCACGAACGAAACAATTGCCCAGGTGGTGGATGCCAGCCGTGCCGATGTGGATCGGGCGGTGAAAGCGGCGCATACCGCTTTTTATGATGGCCGCTGGTCAAAGCTCACACCCGGCGAACGTTCGCTGGCAATCTGGAAATTGGCCGATTTGCTGGATGCCCAGCAAAGAAGAATTTGCCAGAGTTGAGTCGGATAATACCGGTAAGCCTTATGAATTCGTCAGTCTGGGTGGCGATTTGCCATTCGCTGTGGACAACCTGCGCTTTTTCGCGGCGGCTGCCCGCGATACACATGGTTACACTTCTGGCGAATACGCGAAAGGTTATACCTCCATTTACCGCCGTGAACCCGTCGGGGTAGTCGGGCAAATTGCGCCCTGGAATTATCCCCTGCTGATGGCGGTCTGGAAGATTGGCCCAGCGCTGGCGGCTGGCTGCACCATTGTTCTCAAACCCGCGCCGACCACGCCGCTGACCACCCTGATGTTGGCGGAACTGATCGCTGAGGCTGGTATCCCCGATGGGGTAGTGAATGTAGTCACGGGCGGCAATGACACTGGACAGGCATTGGTGGAACATCCTGATGTACGTATGGTCAGCCTCACCGGGTCTACGGGTACAGGCAAAAAAATTATGAAAACCGCCGCCGATACCCTCAAGCGGGTTCATCTGGAACTCGGTGGAAAAGCGCCATTTATGGTGTTTGATGATGTTGATCTTGAGACGGTTGCTGGTGTTGCTGCTTTTACCAGCACAGTCAATACCGGCCAGGATTGCACGGCTGCGACCCGTGTTTATGTGGAGCAGGGCAAGGTCAAAAGTGCAACCGAAGCGATTGTCGAGGCCATGCGGGCGGTGAAAGTCGGCCTGCCCTATGACGATGGTGTGCAGATGGGGCCGCTCATCTCCAGTGTGCAGCGCGAACGGGTGCAGGGATTTGTTGAGCGCGCGCAAGCAGCCGGTGCAAAAGTACTGACAGGCGGGGACATCCCGGCGGATCACTCGCAACGGTTACTATTTTGAGCCAACGGTGATTGTCGATGCTGACCAGAAAGCCGAGATTATTCAAAACGAAGTTTTTGGCCCGTGCTGACTATCAGTACCTTCAGTGATGAAGAAGAAGCCGTACGGCTGGCGAATGATGTGACTTATGGATTGGCGGCTTCCATCTGGACGAATGATATTGGTCGTGCCATGCGGGTATCGGCACAGCTTGAATTTGGGACGGTGTGGGTGAATGACCACATTCCCTTGGCCTCAGAAACACCGCACGGTGGCTTTAAACAGTCCGGCTTCGGCAAAGACCTATCGGCAGAAGCAGTATCCGATTATCGTGTGACCAAGCATGTGATGGTCAAGAACGCATAATGGCGGATGAGTCCACAACGCCAACCGTTGCCGTCAGTTTTCGACAAGTGTCCCGCTTTTTCGGCGATGTTAAAGCGGTAGACCACCTTGATCTGGAAATTTATGATGGCGAATTTTTTTCCATGCTCGGCCCATCCGGTTCGGGCAAAACGACCTGTTTGCGCCTGATCGCCGGGTTTGAGCACCCGACCGTCTGGCAGTATTCAATTGCATGGCGACGAGATGGCCGGTGTGCCACCCTATGAACGCGATGTGAACACGGTTTTTCAGGATTATGCTTTGTTTCCACATATGACATGTCGGGCAAAATGTCGCCTATGGCCTGATGATTAAGAAAGTCCCGAAAGCCGAACGCACCCGCCGGATGGGCGAAATGTTGGAATTGGTACGGCTACCCGGTTTGGAAGATCGCAAGCCTTCCCAGCTTTCCGGCGGTCAGCGACAGCGTGTTGCTCTGGCGCGGGCGCTTATCAACCATCCGCGTGTTTTGCTCCTGGATGAACCATTGGGTGCGCTCGACCTCAAGCTGCGCCAGCAGATGCAAATTGAACTCAAAAGCATTCAGCAGCAGGTAGGCATTACCTTCATCTTTGTCACCCACGATCAGGAAGAAGCCCTGACGATGAGTGATCGCTTGGCGGTATTTAATCAGGGCAAAATTGAGCAGATTGGCACTCCGGCGGAGGTGTACGAACGGCCAGCTACGCCTTTCGTGGCCGGATTTCGTCGGCACTTCCAACATTATCAGTGGGAAGACCGCCGAAACACTTAACGGGTCGCCGGAAATGTTTTCCATTCGCCCGGAAAAAATCAGCATCGCATCGGCGGAAGCAGAGATTAACGGCGATGCCTGTGTCGCTAAACGGCACGATTCGAGACGTCATTTACCTGGGAATGCACACCCGTTATTTGGTTGAATTGGACGAAGGCAGCGACCTCACGGTTGTCCAACAAAATCTGGAAGCGACTTCGATGGATGCGCTGGCGACGCGCGGCAAACGGGTGAAATTAGCTTGGGACAGGCGCAACAATCGTCCGCTGACCACGAAGGAATAACCCCATGACCACGACCACCACGCGGTCTATAGAATCTGGCTCACCTTCATTGCTGCGGCGTATAGCCATCTTCTTTTCCCAACATCCTAGACTTTCGCTGATTTTGCTATTGCTCCTGCCCATGCTCTGGTTGGGTGTGTTTTATGTGGGTTCACTGTCCGCCTTGCTGGCACAGAGTTTCTTCTCACTCGATGGATTTACCGGACAGATTGTTCGCCAGTTCGGGCTGAAGTCCTATCAACAGCTTTTTACCCCCTCCAATACGGACATTATTTTTCGAACCGTCACCATGGCCGCTTGTGTCACGGTTGCGGCGGCTACCATCGCATTCCCATTGGCCTATTACATGGCGCGGTATGCCAGTTATCGCATGAAGGGGCTGCTGTATCTGGCGGTGCTGCTGCCACTCTGGTCGAGTTATCTGGTGCGTGTTTATACCTGGAAAATCATCCTGGCGCAGGAGGGCATTATCACCTGGTTTGCTAATCTTCTGGGACTTGAAGTGGCTGCTGGATGGTGTCTTGTCCATCCCGGCCATTGGCGGGCCATCGCTGTCATTCTCGTTTCTGGGTATGTTCATCGTGTTTGTTTACATCTGGCTGCCATATATGATTTTGCCGATCAATGCGGCCTTGGAACGTGTCCCTAAATCCGTGATTGAAGCATCCGGCTGATCTGGGAGCGACGCCCGGTTACACCTTTCGTCACGTAATTTTGCCGTTGGCATTTCCGGGTGTGGTTGCTGGTTCAATTTTCACCTTTTCCCTGACATTGGGTGATTACATCATCCCCGGAGTAATCGGCAATTCCAGCTTCTTCATCGGGCAGTTCGTGGTTTCGCAGCAAGGCACGGCGGGCAACATTCCGCTGGCAGCCGCCATGACCATTGTGCCGATGGCGATTATGGGCGTTTATCTGCTGATTGCGAGGCGATTGGGGGCGTTCGATGCGCTCTAACACAAACAGGAATGGGGGCGCGTCACGCGGTCTAAAAATCGCTGCTGGAGCCGCCATTCTGTTCCTGCATTTTCCTATTCTGATTATTTTCCTATACTCATTCACAACAGAGGACGCATCGTTCCGTTTCCCACCCCCTGCGCTGACGACCCATTGGTTTGGACAGTTGCTCGGCGGCACGATTCAGTGTGACACGACGCAAAACGGTGATTTAGTATCCGAGGAAAATTGCGCCTACCAACCTAATCGTCCAGACTTTTGGGATTCGCTGGGGTTGTCGCTGCGGGTATCGGCGGTGTCCACCGCGCTGGCGATCACGCTCGGTACACTCCTGTCGCTAGCACTGTTATCGCAGCAAATTCTTCGGCAAGGAAGCCATCACCTTGCTGGTCATCTTACCCATAGCGCTGCCCGGTATAGTGACGGGTATCGCCCTGCGCTCGGCCATCAGCCTGACAGGCATTAGCTTTAGCTTCTGGACGATTGTGATTGGTCATGCGACCTTTTGTATCGTGACCGTTTACAACAATGTGATTGCTCGTCTGCGCCGGACAGCATTTTCTCAAATCGAAGCCTCAATGGATCTCGGCGCGTCGACATTCCAGACATTCCGGTATATTATCCTCCCGAATATTGCGACGGCGCTGCTGGCAGGGGGAATGCTGGCCTTTGCGCTCTCATTCGATGAAGTGATCGTGACGACCTTCACGGCTGGGCAGCAATCAACGCTCCCAATCTGGATTCTCAGCCAGCTAATACGCCCGCGTGACCGACCCGTGACGAATGTGGCGGCGCTGTTTGTCATTACGGTGACGTTTATTCCGATTATTATCGCCTATCGCTTCACCCGCAATACCGCCGAGTACATAAAAGTGTATCGTTTGCTGCAACAAGGGCGCAGGCGTCACTGCGCTCTTTTCTTGAAAGGACTAATAATGACTTATCTGGAACAAGAAATTCATGAACAGCCAGATGTGATTGCTCGATTATTAGCAGACCAAGCACAAACCGCCCGGAAGATTGGCGCAGCCATACGAGCTTTTAATCCCACATTTGTGATGATTGCCGCGCGCGGAACGTCGGACAACGCCGGACGGTACGCACAATATCTGTTTGGTATTCATGCCCGCTTGTCGGTGGCGCTGGCAACGCCCTCCATTCATACACTTTATGAAGCGCCGCCTAATCTTTCGCGTGCGCTGGTGATTGGGATTTCGCAGTCGGGTCAATCCGATGATGTCCGGCAGGTAGTGGCTGACGCGCGCGATCAGGGTGCGCTGACAGTCACCATCACTAACGACCCCGATTCTCCGATGGCCGCCGCCGCTGATTATCACGTAAATCTTGGGGCAGGGCAGGAGCGCAGTGTGGCGGCTACCAAGACGTATACTGCGCAGTTGACCGCTGTAGCCATGTTGGTTTCTGCTCTGGATGAAGGAATCGAACTCGGCGATGGGTTGGCGAAATTACCGGATTATCTGCGGGACACCCTCAATTTGTCAGACGGTATTTCCGGTTGGGTGGAGCGCTATCGTTATATGGAGCGTCTGGTCACGTTGGGGCGAGGGTATAACTACTGCACGGCCTTTGAGATCAGCCTGAAAATTAAAGAATTGTGTTACGTGGTCGGTCAGGAGTACAGTGAAGCCGACTTCCGACATGGGCCAATAGCTGTGATTAACCCAGGTTTTCCGGTTATCGTAGTTGCGCCCGCCGGGAAAACATACCCCGGATTTGTCGATTTGTTGCATAAACTGAACGAGCGCGGTGCTGAGTGCATAGTGGTATCAAATGATGAAGCTGCCTGTGCGCTGGGGTTGAAATCCATGCGTCTGCCATTTGGGCTGCCCGAATGGTTGTCGCCGATTGCTGCCGTTGTGCCAGGACAGGTTTTCGCCATGCACCTGGCCGGTGTGAAGGGATATGACATTGACCAACCGCGTGGACTGACTAAAGTGACTGTTACCCGCTAGATTGACGTTGTGACACCAACCATACAATCTGTTTCTCAATTACTTTCCAAAATTTACCTTACTTCCCAAATTGATGTATTGACAGAACAATCGAATCAGTTTATCATGCTCAATTAGTTAAGTTAATTAACTAAATTCCGGTAGACACGGGAAGTAGTACCACAATTATGCCAGATGATCTTGATGAGACACGAGACCTTGCCTTGCGTTTCCTGCGCGTGTTTGAGTATATGGGCAAGTACGCAAAACATCGTGTTCCACATGAACTGGCCGGACGGCTGCGATTGAGTCAACTTCAGATGATCGGTATGTTGAATTGGGAGTCGGGCATATCGCAGAAAGACCTGGCAGAACGCCTTCAACTGACCCCGGCAGCCATTTCGACCTCTGTGAGAGAGATGGAACGTTATGGAATTATTACCCGCCATTCAGATCCCTCGGATGCCCGTCTGATGCGTTTAAGCCTCAGTGATCGGGGTCGCCAGATGTTCGACGAAGGGCAGAAAATGCGCTGCGTGAGTATGGCAGATTTACTCAGCGCGCTACCTTTGGCCGAACAGCGCATGGTTGTCGAGTTGCTCGAACGTGCTTTGGCTGCACGTTTGGACGAAAATAAAACAAACATCCCAAGTTAATCGTATTAAGCAGTTAGTCATCATTATTCTCCCGGCGCCCTTTTGCCGACGCTGGCATGGTTCGATTGTGTTCGTCACAGAGAAGGGACAATTAAGTTGCAAGCACAAGCATCAATGGAGAGGGGTGGCCGCCGACGCGGTGGCACAAAGCAGCCGAGCAATGGTGGTTTGGGTCGAGCCATCCGCTATCTCGGTAAGCAGCGAACATCTACGCTGATTGCCTACGGGGCGCTGGTCATTGCGACCATCGCGCAATTAGCTGTACCGCAACTGGTGCAGAACATGATCGACGCCGTGACCAACGGCACGATTGCCAATGGGGTTCTCAGCGCACCAGCCTTTGTTCAGGCCATTGCTGTGACCCGGTTAGGCACAACCATCGACCAATTGAAGCTCGATCAGGCCAATGCCGAATCGCTGCTCATTAATGCCGCTCTGTTTATCGTCGCCTTCGCCATTATGCGTGGGGTATTCTCGTTCCTGCAGACCTACATGGCAGAACGAACGTCGCAGGGGGTGGCCTACGACTTCCGTAATGAAATCTTTGCGAAAATTCAGCGCCTGTCCTTCAGCTACCATGACCAGAACCAGACCGGCCAGTTGATGATTCGCGCCACCGATGACGTGGAAAAGTTGCGGTTGTTTATTGCGCAAGGTCTTGTACTCACAGCCCAGGCATTTTTGCTGCTCATCATAACACTGATTATTCTGTTTGCGACCAACTGGCAGCTTACCCTCGTGATCCTGCCGCTCCTGCCAATTGCTTTAATCATGTTTATGATTTTCGGCAAGGTCGCCCAGCCGTTGTTTGTGAAGGTGCAGATCAAACTCAGTGCCATGAACACCATCCTGCAAGAGAGCTTGGCCGGTTTGAAGGTGGTCAAGGCGTTCGTGCGCGAACCATACGAGCAAAAACGGTTTGATGCTTCGGCGATGGATTTTCTCAAGCAAAATCTCGAAGTGAGCCGCACCTTTGCCTTCCTGTTCCCGGTCATCTTCCTGATCGTGCAGTTGGGGCAGGCGGGTATCCTGTATTTCGGCGGACAGCAAATCATCAATGGCACGCTGGCGTTAGGCGAGTATCAGAAGTTCAGCCTGTATCTGATCTACATTTTCTTCCCGCTCGGTCAGCTCGGCTTCATCATATCCCTGATGGCGCAGGCGGGTGCTTCCGCAACTCGTATCTTCGAAATTCTGGATGCGAAAAGTGATGTCAGTGATAAGCCGGATGCGGCCACCTTACCACAGATTCAGGGTCATGTTGAATTCAATGATGTGACCTTCCGCTACTTTGGCAGCGGCGACCCGGTCTTGAAAGATGTGACGCTTCGAAGCACAATCCGGGCAAACGATCGCCCTCCTGGGTGCGACGGGCAGTGGCAAAACCACCATCATCAACCTCATCCCGCGTTTCTATGATGTGAGTGAAGGGGCGATTTTGATTGATGGTCATGATGTACGGGATGTGACACTGGACAGCCTGCGTTCGCAAATTGGTATCGTCCTGCAAGAAACCAATCTGTTTAGTGGCAGCATTCGGGACAATATCTCGTTTGGTCGCCCGGATGCGCACTAGGAAGACATCATCAATGCCGCGCAGGCCGCCGCCGCCCACGACTTCATCATGGGTTTTCCAGAAGGTTACGATACCCCGGTGGGTGAACGTGGTACAACCCTGTCAGGCGGTCAGAAACAACGTATCGCCATTGCGCGCGCGCTGCTGCTCGATCCGCGCATTCTTATTCTGGATGACTCGACCAGTAGTGTTGACCTGGTGACAGAGTATCGTATCCAGAAGGCTTTGGACAGCCTGATGGAAGGACGAACCAGTTTTGTAATCGCCCAACGAATCAGCACAGTGCTCAACGCCGATCAAATTCTGGTGATGGATAAAGGACAGATTGTGGCGCGTGGCAAACACGAAGAATTGATGGAGCAAAGCGCCATCTACGCAGAAATTTACCATTCGCAACTGGTCGGTGATGCCGAAGTTGACGAAGCGGACGTGGTACAGGAGGCAAAGTAAAATTCTATGATGGGAGGACTCGACGGCGGACGCCGTATTATGGAGCGCGAGCAGAGTAAGCCGAAAAACATCAGCGCGACGCTCCTGGGATTTTGGAAATACTTTCGGCAGCGGTGGTTCGCGCTGATTATCGTGGTCATGCTGATGTTCATCGTCACCTATACACAGGTGATCGGCCCGGAACTGATTGGGCAGGCTGTGGATTGTTACCTCTTCGAGGAAAATCCATTTGCGTCGCTGGCGGCTTCAGCCCCCGGTGGGACGGCTGCCGCAGCCGATCTGCAATCCACTGCGAATTGCTGGATCAACCAGACGGACTTCAGCCAGTTATCCGATCAGGAAGCGCATGATGCCAAGATTAGCGGTCTTGTCAGTCTGGTCGGTTTGTTAGCAGGGCTGTTCGTTCTCGGTTCTGTACTGCGGGGTGTCATGTTCTACACCATGACCTGGGCAGGGCAGCACGCGCTGACGAAAATCCGTATAGATGTATTCCGGCATATCAATCGTCTGTCGCTGGGCTACTTTGCAGAAAATGAAACCGGGAATGTGATGAGCCGCTTCACCAATGACGCCGATACCATTCAGCAGGTCATCAGTTTTGGTTTGGTGAATGTATTGAGTGGGGCACTGCTGATTGTCTGGGTCATGGTCAAAATGCTGCAGACGAATGTGCCCTATGCATTGTTGAGCCTCGCCATTGTTCCCTTCATGATTATTGCCACCGTCTATTTCTCTGGTCAGGCGCGTAAAGCATTCCGCCGCAGCCGCCAGGAAATGGGCAGTGTAAATGCCGACTTGCAGGAGAGTATCGCTGGTGTGCGTGAAGTTCAGGCGTTTAATCGCGAAGATGAAAATATCGACAACTTCAGACGGACGAATGCCGCCAACCGTGATGCCAACATCCGTGCGGCCACCTTCACCAGCGCCTTGAACCCGGTTTTGGAAGCGCTGGGTTATGTGGCGCTGGGTATCGTGGTGGTGGTCGGCGGACTTATCCGTACTGCGGAATGAACCCCTGCTGGGAACGCAGCATCATTTCGCTCGGTACGGTCTTTGCCTTCCTCGGCTATGTGCAGAACTTTAATCAGCCCATCCAGCAAATCGCTGTGCTGTGGGCGAATATCCAGAGCGCGATTGCCGGTGGTGAGCGTATCTTCGGCCTGCTCGAAGTCGAGCCGGAAATTGTGGACAAGCCGGATGCAATCGACTATGCCCCTATCCAGGGTAAGGTGGAGTTCAACGGCGTGAAGGCGGAATACGAGAAAGATGTACCTGTCCTGCGCGGCATAGACTTGACTGCCGAACCCGGCCAAACCATTGCCATTGTTGGGCCGACGGGCGCGGGCAAGACAACCATCATCAACCTGATCCCTCGGTTTCTATGATGTGACCGATGGGTCGGTAAAGATTGATGATGTTGATGTCCGTGATGTGACAGCCGCCAGCCTCCGCAGTCAAATCGGTATCGTCTTGCAGGATACCTTCCTGTTCTCCGATACGGTCATGAACAACATCCGTTATGGGCGTCTGGAGGCAACCGATGAGGAAGTGATTGCTGCCGCCAAACTTGTTGCTGCCGACTCGTTCATCGAACGTCTGCCACAGGGTTATCAGACCATCCTGGGTGAACGTGGTAGTGGCCTGAGCCAGGGACAGCGCCAGTTGATCGCTATTGCCCGTGTCGCGCTCATGGAGCCGCGCATCCTCATTCTCGACGAAGCGACATCCAGCGTCGATACCCGTACCGAACGACTGATTCAGAAGGCGTTTGAGAAACTGCTGGAAGGCCGCACCAGTTTTGTTATCGCTCACCGCCTCAGCACCATTCGCAATGCCGATCAGGTGTTGGTACTCATGGTGGTGAAATTGTCGAACGCGGCAAGCACAACGACCTGCTGGCAAAACAGGGCGCGTACTACGACCTGTATATGAGCCAGTTCCGCCGCGAGGAAGAAGAGGGCGATACCGCCAGTTCAAACGGGCAGGTAAAACCCGCCCTGGAGACGAGCGGAGATTAGGCTTCGTCCACGAAACAGAACTCACAAAATCGATGCCGCAGGTGTACAATCATCTGCGGCATTTTGTATGGTCTGGATAGGCATATGACCGAAAAACTGGTTGAGTGTATTCCGAACTTTTCCGAAGGTCGCCGCATGGACGTGGTGGATGCCATTGTTACGGCAGTCAAATCAGTTGCCGGGTGTTTACCTTCTGGATCGCTCCAGCGATGTCGATCACAACCGTTCAGTCATAACCTTCGCAGGTTCTCCGGAAGCAGTTGTCGAGGCTGCTTTTGCCGCCATCGCCATCGCCGCTGAAAGCATAAATCTGGATGAGCACACTGGACAACACCCTCGTATTGGCGCGACAGATGTTGTGCCGTTCGTGCCGTTAGCTGGGTCTACATTAGAGGAATGTGTTGAACTGGCACAGCGAGTAGGCGAGCGGGTAGGGCGAGAACTTGGCATCCCTGTCTACCTGTACGAAGCCGCCGCCACCCGACCCGAACGGGCCAATTTGGAAAATATCCGCCGGGGTGGTTACGAAGCCTTGAAAACAGCCATTTTGACCGACCCGTTTTATGCCCCAGATTTTGGCCCCTCCCGATTGGGAACCGCTGGTGCAACCGTTATCGGCGCGCGGAATCCGCTCATCGCCTACAACGTTTATCTCACCACCGATGATGTGAGCATCGCCCAACACATCGCGGAGGCCGTGCGGCACTCATCCGGTGGCCTGCGTTATGTCAAGGCATTGGGGCTGCTGGTGAATGGCCGTGCCCAGGTTTCCATGAATCTGACCGATTTCACGGGCACACCAATTCATCAGGCCGTAGAACTCATTCGCCGGGAAGCCGCCCGCTATGGTGTCGCTGTTCACCACTCCGAACTCATCGGCTTGATTCCCCAGGCCGCATTGATTGAGGCAGCGCGCTGGTATCTTCAGCTTGACGCCTTTACGCCCGATCAAATCCTCGAAATCCGCCTTCGAGATGTTTTTTCAGTTGACGCCACTGAATCTACTGATTCAACGACTTGAGTTATAATGACGGCCTATTTTTATCCCGAAAAGTGATTATTCTGTGGCTACTCGCCTTCGTTATCAGGTACTGGCTTTTGCAGCTACTCGCACCGCCCTGAACACGGCTTTCCGCATGATCTATCCCTTCCTTCCGGCCATATCGCGTGGGTTGGGTGTTAGCATCGAGTTCGATTACGCTGGCGATCACGCTGCGCGCGTCACTGGGCTTGTTCAGTCCGTTTCTGGGTTCAATAGGGGACATTCGTGGACGGAAAATTGCCATGCTGTTCGGTGTGGCTGTGTTCACGCTAGGCGTCGGGCTGGTGGTTATCTCGCCCACTTATCCTGCTCTGGTGATTTCGCTTGTATTAGTGGGGGCGAGCAAAATCGTTTTTGATCCCGCCATGTACGCTTATGTCGGGGATCGTGTTTCCTATGATCGGCGCGGGTTGGCGATTGCGGTTGGCGAATTCGGCTGGTCAGGCGCGTTTTTGTTGGGTATTCCCATCGTCGGTTGGCTGATCGCCCGTTATGGCTGGGGCGCTCCCTTTCCCTGGTCAAACGCCTTCCACCTGGATGTTCCCCTGTTGAATGGTTTCCTGCCACATGAACGTTGGAATGCCCCCTTTCCCTGGTTGGCGTTGGTTGGCGTAGGATTGATCTGGTTGCTGTGGCGGATGTTGCCGTCGGATACCCCTCATGCTGGCTCACGTCCATCGCTGTCTAAGGGTGTGCGAACCATATTGGCCTATCCTCCCGCATTGGCAGGGCTGGCGATTAGTATCCTCATCAACGCCAGCAACGAGTCGATCAATATCGTCTATGGTCTTTGGATGGAAAATTCATTTGGCCTTCAAGTTGTGGCTTTGGGGGCGGCCTCGGCGGTCATTGGCGTCGCTGAACTGGGTGGGGAAGGGCTGGTGGCTGCATTTGTCGATAAATTGGGTAAACGTCGTGCCGTAGGCGGCGGATTGGCATTCTTTGCCGGTGCATGTTTGCTGCTGCCCATACTTGGGCAGACTATCGAAGGGGCGTTGCTTGGCTTATTCCTGTTCTACCTCTCGTATGAGTTCACCCTTGTGGCAACCATTCCGCTGATGACCGAACTCATACCCAGCGCCCGCGCAACACTCATGGCCGTCAATGTCGCTGCCTTTTCTGTTGGACGCGTGATCGGCTCACTGATCGGGCCACCCCTGTTTATGTCCGGCCTGCCAGCTAATGCTATCGTCGCTGCCATCACAATTCTGGTCGCCCTGTTTTTGCTGATTTTTATTGTCCGTGAGCAACCTTCGGCTACTATCAGTCCGGTTATGCCTGACCTTCAAACGCCCCCGTAAAGAATTCTGCCAACTGTCGGTAAAGCACTTTCTGGTTTTCCGGGCGGTCAATGCCGTGTCCTTCATCCTCGAAAACCAGTGTTTCGTATTCCACCCCGGCCTCATCCAACGCGGTTTTGACTGCTCTCACATTTTCCGGGGTCACATTCGGGTCGCGTAACCCCTGCACAATCATCAGCCGTCCTTTGATATTTGACACAAAGTGAATCGGTGAACGTTCGTGGTATCGCTCCGGCACTTGGTCTGGTCTGCCGCCCAACATCTCCTCGCTGTAGGGGCGTAGGTCGGGGCGTGTGGTCTGGTAGTCAATCACCAGATCGGTCATGCCGCAGATCGGCGCGGATGCCGCTAGAACCTCCAGTGGAAACCGCGTAATACCGCACCACGACGAATACCCGCCGTATGATGTCCCTGTCATGCCCACCTTGCCGCGTTCGGCAATCCCGGCAGCAATTAACGCTTCGATGCCGGTACGAATATCATCCTGCTCACGGCCACCCCAACCATCGACCTTGATCGCCTCCCGATAGGCCAGATTGAAACCAGTGCTGCCCCGGTAGTTCGGGTCAAGGACATTGAAACCCTGCGACACAAAAAACTGAATCTGGTCATCCAGTTCATCTTGACTGTGCCAGGTTGGGCCGCCATGTACGCACACAATCGTGCCTTTTGCCTTGCCACTTGCCCGGTAGAGCCATCCCTGAATCGTCATGCCATCAACCGATGTCCAGTGGAATGATTCCGTCGCCGCCAGATCATCCCGCGTCAGGGGTGTACGTTCCTGTATCCGTGTCAGGCTGATAAATGATTTGGACTTGAAATCCACTAGGCTAAACCGAACAAGGTCTGTGACCTGCTGGGCGCTGTAATATTTCCCCACCCATGCACCCCCGCCCAATGGCGCGAGTGGAATGAGGTTTCCGGCTATATCCGGTAGTGACGTTTCCGCCCCGGTATCAACATTCAGTAAAGTGATTTTCACCCTTGCATCCTGTGATTCGACAATCACCGCCTGATCGCTGCCGAAGGGTACATAGGCATCTTCAATATTCCGCGCCGGATCATCAATCACCCAACGAATGGGTTTCCCATCTTGCCACAACCCCACCCGATTATGGGTTTCCGTCTCCGCTTGCACCAGGACACGCTTGCCATCCGGCAGCCACTTGCCCTGTGCCTTTTTGTCTGCGCCCACATTCACGATTTCCCGATCATACTTTCCATCAATATCTACCATCCACAATTGAGTGCCGGATGGATTCAGGTCTTTGCGGCTGTACAGGATGTGTGTACCCTGTCGATTCAGGTGAGGGCGGCTTGAACCTCCTTTGGCGGGGCGGGCGATGGCGACTCGCTCATCGGTTTCCAGATCATGCCGGTAGACAATCGTCTGTTCGATTTCGGCTCCGCTGTCGGCATCATAATTTGCCCCATAAACCACATATTGCCCATTCGGATGCAGTTCTCCGCCCCGCAGGAAGTAAGGGGGCGATGGCTCGGTCAGCGGATGCATGACCTTCGGTTGGGCGATGCTCACCTGAAACAGTTGATAACGTTCGTCGCCGCCTGTATCCTGGGCAACCAGTACCGCTTCGCTGTCCGGCGTCCACGAAACCATAAACGAAATTTCAGGTGTATCCGTCAGTTGTATCGGTGCGGATGAGCCATCAGTGGGTGCGGCGAACACTTCCATCGCTTCGCCAACGCCGTGCCACGTCCACGCGACCCACTTGCAGTCCGGCGACACGCGCTCACTGTACAGCTTGGGCAATGCCAGCAGCGCCTCCAGATAGTCTTCGGGTGTCATCATTTACTCCGGTTATGTGTTGGAATGGCGTCGTTCACCAATATACAGGCCGCTTCGTGACCTTCGCCAGCAGGATACAATGCGGGGTCAATTTCTCGGCACTTGTCGAGCGCTACCGGGCAGCGTGGGTGAAACCGACAGCCTGACGGTAAATTAATCGGATTCGGAATTTCGCCTTGTAGGATTTCGCGTTTCCGGCGGCGGCGCGGGTTGGCGACTGGAACGACGGACAGCAGGGCGCGCGTATAAGGATGCTGTGGATTTTTTAGCACTTCGGTTGTGCTCCCGATTTCAACAATTCGTCCCAGATACATCACCGCGATTCGATCCGTAAAATAACCAGCTGTCGCCAGATCATGGGTGATGTACAGGATGCTGATGCCGTGTTCGTCTCGTAGCCCCCGCAGCAGGTTCAGGATTTCTGCCCGTATCGACACATCCAGCATCGACACTGGCTCATCCGCTACCACCATCTGCGGATTGAGTATCAACGCCCCGGCAATCACTACCCGCTGCCGCTGACCGCCTGACAAATCTTCAGGATAACGGTGGATATAGTTCTCCGGCGGTTTCAACCCGGCAGTGGAGAGGGCAGCTTTCACCCGTTCTAATTTATCGGCTTTGTTAGTAGTAATATGGTGGACTTCCAGCGGCTCAGTCAGGATTTGATAAACCGTCTGACGCGGATTAAGTGCTTCATACGGGTCTTGGAAAATCATCTGCATATTACGCCGCAGTTCAAGCTGCGCACGGCGGTTGGAGAGTGGCGGTAGTGCTTTGCCGTTGAACTCGATTTTTCCCTCAGTAGGTTCAATCAATCCCAGCACGCTCATGGCGGTGGTGGTTTTGCCGGAGCCGGATTCACCCACCAGCCCCAGGATTTCTCCGCGCTGCATCCTGAAGCTCACACCATCAATCGCATGTACAAATCGCGGTGGTTCGGAGCGCACCCGCTCCATCACACCCCGCGAAACCGGGTACAGTTTTCGTAAATGCTCAACATCGAGGATGGTATCAGTTGCCAAGTGTCCCCTCCTCTGGATGGTGACAGGCGGCCAGATGCCCCGCTTCGTGTTCGACTAGGGGCGGCATTTCCACCGCGCAAATATCGGTGCGACGGTAGCAGCGCGGCTCGAATCGACACCCCGGCGGCAGATGGTTCAGCGGTGGGGGGTGGCCGGGGATGGACGCCAGGGCGCTGCTTGGCATGTCGACGTCCGGGAATGCGTCTAACAGCCGCCGTGTATATGGGTGCTTCGGCTCATTGAATATCGTATCGACACTGCCATATTCGGCCACTTTTCCCCCATACATCACTAGCACATCGTCACACAATTCCGCTACCACGCCCAGATCATGTGTCACTAGAATGACCGATAATCCCAGGTCGCGCTGCAACCGTTCCAGCAGTTCCAGAATTTGCGCCTGTATCATCACATCCAGCGCGGTGGTTGGCTCGTCTGCGATCAACACTTCGGGGTTACAGGCCAGCGCCATCGCGATCATCGCCCGTTGCCGCATTCCCCCGCTGAATTGATGTGGATATTGTTTCGCGCGGTCTGGGCTGATCCCCACCAGTTCCATCAGTTCGCCAACTCGTCGTTGGGCGTCTTTTTTACCGAATAACTGGTGGTTGGTGATCGCTTCGGCGATCTGGTCGCCTACCTTACGCACCGGATTGAGCGCATTCATCGCCCCCTGAAATACCAGGGCGATGTGATTCCACCGGTACTGTCTCATCTGTTCTTCCGACAGTTGTAGCAGGTCAACATCCCGGTACAGCATTTTGCCGGAAGTGATGCGCCCTTCTTCTGGCAGTAGCCGCAGCAGTGCCGAGCATCGTGGTTGTTTTGCCACAGCCGGATTCGCCCACCAGCGCCAGCGAACGCCCCTCTTGTACCTGAAAGCTGACATTTTCAACCGCGTGCAGCGACTCGCCTGTGTCAGTCAGGTAGTCAATAGACAGATTTTGGATGTCGAGTGCAACCGTCATATTTCATCCCTCGCCGGTTCGGGGGTCGGGGCAGGTTCAAGCGGTGGTGGTAATGGCATCACCAGCGACACCATTCGCCGTGCATTAAACAGGTGATGCGATTTCACGCGGGGGTTCACAATTTCCTCTAAACTGTTGCCGATCAGAATCAGTGATAAGCTCACCCACAGGATGGCGAACCCCGGCGGCAGCAAAAACCACCATGCCCCTCGGCTGATCGCCCGCTCGAAAGCGAAGTTAAGCATATTACCCCAGCTAATCAGTGTGGGATCGCCCAAACCGAGAAAACTTAGCGACGATTCTGCCAGAATAGATGCTGAAATATCCAGCACCGCCTGAGCCAGAATCAATGGCATCACCTGTGGCAGAATATGGCGCAGGATGATGCGTGGGTTACTTGCGCCAATCGCCCGTGCGCGTGTAATGAACTGCCGTTCCTTGATCGACAGGGTTTGCGAACGTACCAATCGCGCTGTGTACGTCCAGCCCAGCAGCATAATCACCAGGATAATCTTCCACAGCCCGCGCCCCCACACAGCGATAATCACCAGCATTAATGGCAGGTCAGGGATGACCAGCAAAAAATCCACCAGTCGCATCAGCAGGTTATCAATCCATTTGCCGTAATATCCGGCTGTCAGACCAACCGCCGTCCCGATAATCATCGAACCGAGCGAAGCCGTGAACCCGACGATCAGCGAGACCCGCGCCCCGTAGATCAATTGACTCCACACATCTTTCCCGGCGTCGTCGCGTCCAAGGAGATGTTGTGCATCCGGCGGTGCGAGGATGTCGGAAGCTTCTACTTGGATACGCTGGTATGGATCATACGGTGCAATCCAGGGTGCGAACACAGCCGCGAACACCACAATTCCCAACATCAGACTGCCGATGAGTCCCGCTGGTTTACGAATGAACTGTTGGAGGGGTGTCATTCCCTAGCTCACTTTCACACGCGGATCAAGGACCGAGTATAGGATGTCAGTCAGGAAGTTTGCCAGGATAACACTCACCGCCAGCAACAAAAACGCACCTTGCAGCACTGGATAATCCTGCTTGGAAACCGAATCGTAAATCAGGCGGCCAATCCCCGGCCACGAGAACACCGTTTCCACCTGGATTGCCCCGCCGACCACATAACCCAGATTCAGTGCGATAATCGTCACCATCGGCAGCATCGCATTTTTCAGCGCATGATCGCGCAGGATACGGAAGTTGCTCAAACCCTTCGCTTTTGCCGTCAGAATATAATCTTCCGCCAGTACCTCGACCACGCTGCTGCGCATAATCAGCATGTAACCGCTAACACTGCCGATTGCCAGCGTAATCGTCGGCAAGAGCAGATGACGTAGCACGTCGCCCCAGTATTCAGGTGTTCCCTCTTGAGCAAATCCGGGTGTGACCATGCCGCCCGTTGGCAGGACTCCGCGCGCGAAAATCAGCAAAATGATGCCCAGGAAAAATGTTGGCAGCGCCCAGGTGAGCAGGCCGAGAATCAATGCAATGTTGTCAACCGACGTGCCGCGCCGCCACGCCGCCGCTAGGCCAATGACGATCCCGATCACGATTGCCAGCGATTCGCCTGTGAAAACCAGCAGCACCGTTCGCCCGACCCGTTCGGACAGTAGTTCGCTGACCTCCTGCCTATTGGCGAATGAAACGCCCAGGTTGCCCTGGAACAAACTGCGGACATAGGCAGTGAATTGGGTGTCCAGCGCCCCGCCGATGTCACCTGCTGCCAGTCGGTCAGTATCCAGCCAGATCGGTTTGTCCAGGCCGAACTGTACCCGAATCTGTTCCTGAATTTCCCGTGTCAGTCGTGGATTGCGGAACAACAGCTTGACTGGGTCGCCGGGTAAAATGCGGAACAGAAAGAAATTAAAAACAATCACCACCGCCAGGGTGATGACTGCAAACAAGACTTTCCGCGCCAGATAATCAAACCGCAGCACTATATCGCCTCCGCCGGATTAGTTGGCAGTCGGATCGGAGAGGAGGGGTACAGAACTGATATCTGTACCCCTGAATTTTGTTCCGAACGGTTTCCACAGGCTCACGAATTGACGCTGAAGCCATTGAACAGCGCCCACTTAATCGGTTGGGCGGCCAGATCAGGGCTAAAAGTGAAGCGATCACTGCGGAAGGCGCTGATGTTATTCGGGTGCGCGACTGAAATGTACGGAAGATCATCAGAAATTTTCTGCTGTGCTTCCCACAGGATTTGCTTGCGCTGCTTCATGATCGACAGCCGTGCCCTGTGCCTCATACAGAGCATCATAATCCGCATTGCAATAGCCGCTGTCGCTCCAGCCGCCATCGACAGTTTCGTCACAGGTGAAGATGCTAACAGCGAAGCTCGGATCAGGGTCAAGTCCCCATCCCCAGTAGATCATGATCGTAGTCATAATCCGGTTGCAGGGCGATCAGGCTGTCGTCGGATAAAATTTCCGGTGGGGCCGAAATGCCGATTTGTGCCAGGTCGTTGGAGATAATTTCCAGCACACGAACGTAAAGCGCCTCGCTTTCTGGCGCATATAAACGATACGCCAGTGGCGTGCCATCGCTGTACTCGCGTACGCCGTCGCCATCCGTGTCCTTGTATCCTGCTTCATCCAGAATGCGGTTGGCTTCGTCCAGATCGAACGGGATGTCTTCAATCGAGCTGTTGTGGAAATCCCCATAGGCCGGGGATAGGAATGTCGTGGCTTGTGTCGCGTAGCCCAGGTAGCCAATCGTGATGATCTGCTGCTTGTCCACCGCATGGGCGATTGCTAACCGCACTGCCGGATCATTCAGGCTGGCGGGTTGAGTCCCTTCCGGGCTGGAATTGACGATAAGCTCCTCTAGGGTAAAGTCATCTGCGACCTGAACTTCAACATTATCAGCGTCTTGGAGGGTTTGTGCACCAGAGTAGGGCGTATCCGTAATCAAATCAATTTCCCCTGCCAGGAGCGCTTGCACCAGTGCATCGTCGGTAGCGTATTCCTGGTAGATGATGCGGTCTACCGGCGGCTTGCCACCCCAGTAATTTGGGTTGGCATCCATAATCATGTATTCCCCATCCTGAAAATCTGTCAGCATATACGGGCCAGAGCCGAGTACCGCGTCATTCTCGGCGTAATCGCTGATTTCGTCCGCGCTCACGTTCTGCCACACCTGCGGCGCGACAATCCACACAAACAGCAATTTCGAACTAATCATATCTGACACCGGATCGGCCAGCGTAATTTGTAGGGTGGTTGGGTCGAGCGCTTCGACAGAGTCGATATGCTCCATGTAGCCAATCAGCGACGGAACTTCGTTGTCAATCACCCAGTTCAAGCTCCACGCGATTTCGGTGGCCGTCAGCGGTGCGCCGTCACTGTACGTCACGCCTTCGCGGATTTTGAATGTCCACACCAATCCATCGTCAGACACGCTCCAGCTTTCGGCTAATCCCGGCTCGAAGTCCGAACCGCCTGCCCAGGTAATCAGCGTATCCTGCCACAGGGGACGGATACTGTAACCATAAAAACCATTGGCCGGGTTGATGGTGTCAATAATGTAGGTTGTCCCGATTCGCAGCGTTGTTGGTTCGGCATCTTGTGCCCTGGCAACCACCATTGAAAGGGTAAACGAGAAGATCAATAGGAAGGTGGTGATTTTTCGTACAGGTAGTGGTTTCATGGTTCCTCTGAGAAGGGCTAGTGGAGCATGGGCGATGATGGCGTGAAATGATAGCGCATGATGTGAAATATATGCAATAAAACACAGATTTATGGCAAAAAGTTGGTCATATTGTTTTGACGAGCATAAGTCAACTGAGTATACTAATCGCCTCATGGCTGACGCTGAGGTACAGCCTTAAAATTAGTTTCGTTTCCAAGGAGGGTTTCAATGTCACGTAAGCTCATTATGGTTCTCTGTCTCCTGTTGTTAGGTACACTGGCTTTTCCAGTGGTCGCCCAGGATGATATGCCGTCGGTTACGGTTTCTTCCGACGGTGAAGTAGTGATTGGTCTTGCCGCTGCTTTGAGTGGTGAAGGTCTCGCCCCGTTTGGGGAAGATATTCAGCGTGGTGCGGAACTGGCGCTCGAAGATCGCCCCACTGTCACAGTCGGCGGTCAGGATTTCCCGGTCACACTGGATGTCCAGGATGACCTGTGTTCGGCAGAGGGTGGTCAGGCGGTTGCCAATCTGTTTGTATCCGATCCCAGTGTGGTCGGTATTGTGGGGCCAATGTGCTCCAGTGCTTGTACTGCTGCCGCTCCGATTCTTGATGAAGCCGGTTATACCTCGATTAGCCCAAGCTGCACGGCTGCTAATCTGACCCAACAGGACTTCACTAGCTTTAACCGCTCGGTGGTGTCGGACGGTTTCCAGGGTAAGGTTGCTGCCCAGTTCATCTACGACAATCTGGGTGTGACAAAGATTGCCACCCTCCACGATGGTAGTGCTTATGGCGAAGGTCTGGTAACAGAACTGACCAACCGTTTTGAAGAACTCGGTGGCGAAGTTGTGGCGGCTGACGCGGTAAACGTAGGCGATACCGACTTCCGCAGCCTGCTCGAAGATATTGCGGCGGCTGATCCCGAATTGATCTACTTTGGCGGTTTCGCAGCCGAAGGCGCTCGTTTGGCGCAGCAGCGTGCCGATGCTGGTCTGGAAGATGTTATCTTCATGGGCGCGGACGGTATCAAGGGTGGTGAGTTCCCGACCCTGGCCGCCGATGCAGTGGATGGCGTTTATGCTTCTTCTGCTATCCCCACTGTAGCCGATCAGGCAGCCGTCGATGATCTGATCGCCCGCTACAAGGAAAAATATGGTTTGGATCCGACGGGTCCGTTCCAGGTGAACGCCTACGATGCAACCAACATGCTGCTCGATGCCATTGAAGCAGTCGGTACACTTGACGACAATGGCGGTCTGGTGATTGATCGTGCTGCGCTGGCGGATTATGTTCGTTCTATCCAGGGCTTCACGGGCTTGAGCGGGGATTTGAACTGCGATGGCACGGGCGAATGCTCGGCGGCAGACATCGGTATTATTCAGTA
This sequence comes from uncultured Chloroflexia bacterium, assembly GCA_963752305.1. Taxonomy (GTDB): domain Bacteria; phylum Chloroflexota; class Anaerolineae; order Aggregatilineales; family Phototrophicaceae; genus CFX2. The sequence goes on along the minus strand of CAVVXQ010000009.1, from coordinate 1,427,439 downwards.
TCAGGCGGATGGTTCAGAAGTTCAGGTTGCGGTGGGTAAACCAAGCGCAGACGGAACCATCACCATTGATACAGAAATGATGGCCGAGGCAACCCCCTAGCAGTTAGTCTTAGCACATTATATAATCGCATGATCGCAGAGGTGGGTTTTTCCCGCCTCTGCAACTATTTGTTCGATGAAAAATAGTTATTGATATAGGGTCTTTTTTATTTTGCCACCCTGCGTGGGAAATTGATTTGTCGTCCTAAGGAGCGCATTTATGGCGTCTGATACACCGCGCCTCGCGTCAGTTCCCCCCGAACAGACTCGATCTTTCACCCGAATCATAAGACGGATTTTCCGTAATCCACTCCTGCTGTTTGGAACGATTTTCATAATATTCCTGGCCTATGTTGCACTCAGCAACTTGCTCTCTGGCGAATTTACCATAGAGCGTTTTGTTCGCCAGATGATATTCGGGTTGGCGCAGGGCAGTGTTTACGCGCTCATCGCGTTGGGATATACCCTCGTCTATGGCATCCTGACAATGATTAACTTTGCGCATGGCGAAGTATTTATGTCCGGTGCATATATCGGCTTTTTTGCCATCAACGCGATGGATAGATCAGGGTTGTTGGTCGAGCAAACCTTTCTGGCGCTGTTGATTACGTTGTTTGTGGGTGTAGTAGCTTCCGTCATTGTTGCGGTGATTCTCGAACGGCTCGCTTACCGTCCCTTGCGTAATGCACCCCGATTAGTACCCCTCATTACAGCTATCGGCGCGTCTATCACCCTGCAGCAGCTTTTCCTGCGCTTATTCGGGTCGGCCACCCGTGTCTATCCCACCGTTCATTTTTACGTGCTGCCGGGGATTTTTAAAGATTTGGAATGCAGCGATGTCAACGGTGCGCAGATTTGCCGGGGGCTAGACCTGATAAGTGGGCGTTACCGGATCAACTTTATGGGTCTGGATTTGCAAATTCAGCCGATATTCTTTGTCGTCTTTTTTCTCGCGCTGATTTTTATGGGCATATTATGGTTCATCGTCCAGCGCACCAAAATCGGCAAGGCCATGCGCGCAGTGGCCGAGGACAAGAAAACCGCCGCGCTGATGGGCATTAATGTAGATCGTGTGATCGTGACGACCTTCGTGCTTGGCGCTGCCCTGGCTGGTGCGGCAGGCGTTCTTTTTGCGCTCTACAATTCCCAGGTACAACCATTCATGGGGTTCATCCCTGGTCTGAAAGCCTTCACCGCCGCCGTCATTGGCGGGATAGGCAACATTCCCGGCGCGATGTTCGGAGGTTTATTCCTGGGTGTCACCGAGTTCGGTTGGGCCATCGCTCCTGGGTATCCCTTCACAGCTAGAGGATGTAATCGTGTTTGGGCTGCTCGTTCTCGTGCTGATCTTTCGGCCAAGTGGTGTGTTCGGCGAAGTGCTGTCCGAGAAGAAGGCCTGACCATGATCTACAAACAAACACTTCGCTACGGACTTTATGCCTCCGCTGTAACCATCGTTGTGGCATTGACGGCCATGTTTGGCAAGTTCCAGAGCTTGACCGTTGTTTCTAAACAGGTGAGCCTGAGTTATGCTCTCCTGACCGTGATTCTGATTGCTACAGGTTTTCTGGCGAGTAGCTTCATACGCCAGAAGCAGCTTGCTCCACTGCTGTTGAATGGCGTAGTCGGTAGTCTGGTGGTCGGGATTGCCTTATCCGCCCTGGTCGTCATTGAGGCCAACATCGACCTGACATTCATTTTCCCTGATCTGAAAACCGACCCGATTGGCCCGATATTGACCTTCGGCCAGGAATTAGTTCCCGGCATCATCCTGCTCATCCTCGTGAGTGCTCTCTGTGGATTGGTGGGTGGATGGCTGCACGTCTTACCTTCCAGGCCGGTGCGAGTGATTGTTCTGAGTCTTACCATCACAGCGGTTATCGGTCTGTTGAATAGCCAGGTCAAGACGGTCATCACTCTGCCGGATGCCCTCGCACTTGCGATTGTATTTGGACTGGCTTATCTGGTCAGTTTGCGGATGCCTGCCCAGACCATCCTGGTTCGGTTGCTTACAGGTGCGGCAGTTGGCGCGGTTGCCGGATTACTGCTTGGAATCGTCGCCGGGGCAGGGGGACTGGAAACGGGTGGTATTCTACGTGGTACGGGCGCAATGCCCCGCGTATTGGGTGCATTCTCCACCAGCGGTATCGGGTCGTTAATTCTCATCTTTGCGGTGGTTGGTGCATTCGGCGCATTGGTCACACGCGCCGCGCCGTCGGTACATGGTGGTGCGGTTTACATGATTGGTTCATTGCTCATCCTCGGTGTCCTGAACTGGCAGGATTCAATGACCTATCTGGCAGCACTGCTGATATTTGTCGTGCTCGTGCTGATGTTCTGGTATATCCCTCTGGTTAACCAGCAGTCCGCTGCCCGCTTTGCCGATCTCAAGCGTGGGCAGCAGCGTTCGACCCAACAGCTTGGCATGGCTGTTGGCTTATTGGTCATGTTGGCCGCACCCGCCTTTCTCGGACAATACATCACCAGCATCCTCGATCTGGTTGGATTGTATGTCATCATGGGCATTGGCTTGAATGTGGTGGTGGGTTATGCCGGTTTGCTCGACCTCGGCTACGTGGCATTTTTTGCCATCGGAGCCTATACAGTCGGCATCTTGACCACGCCCAGTTTGCTGACCTGCGGCGGCATTGCACCCCAGGCATTGACTCAAGCAGATGTTCCGACCTTATGTACAGGTGTGATGACCTTCTGGGAAGCATGGCCGTTTGCGGTTTTGGTCGCTGCACTTGCGGGGATATTGCTAGGGATACCAGTATTACGATTACGTGGCGACTATCTTGCGATTGTGACCCTCGGCTTTGGCGAAATCATCCGTTTGATCGCCTTATCCAATCTGTTTAAACCCCTGCTTGGCGCAGCACAGGGTATTCCCAAAATTCCTAGTCCGGTGATTAATCTGACCTCGATCAACCCTGACTGGCAGATTAGCCTGGGTAGTGCGCTCAATATCTATTACGTCATTCTGGTTGCCGTGCTGGTAGCGGCTTTTATTGCTGTTCGTTTAGCCAACACCCGCTTGGGACGCGCTTGGCGAGCCATGCGAACCGACGAGGATGTCGCCCAGGCGATGGGAATCAACCTGACCCGCACAAAATTGTTGGCGTTTGCGGTGGGTGCGGCCTTTGCCGGTATGGGAGGGGCATTGTTCGGCTCGTGGTTGCAGGGCATTTTCCCCAACAGTTTTACATTGGCTGTGTCCATTAACGTTCTGAGTTTGATTATCATCGGCGGTCTCGGTTCGATACCCGGTGTGGTGGTTGGTGCGTTGGTGCTGATCGGCCTGCCAGAAGTGCTGCGGGAATTACAGGATTACCGGCTGTTGGCATTCGGAATCCTGCTGGTCGTGACCATGATTTTGCGACCAGAGGGTTTGATTCCGCCGCCCGTTCGCCGCCTGTCCGAAAAGGCTGCCGAAGTTCTCGCGAAGAGGGAGGCCTGATATGAAGGATATTCTGCTGGATGCTCAATCGGTAATCAAACGTTTCGGCGGTCTGACAGCCGTAAGACGTGTCGATTTGCAAATTCCGCGCGGCGCGATTGCCAGCCTGATTGGCCCGAACGGTGCGGGAAAGACCACTTTCTTCAATTGTGTGACTGGCTTCTATGTGCCCGACGATGGCAGCATTATCTTTCAGGGAAAATCGATTCGGGGCTTGCGTCCCGACCAGATCACCCGCCGGGGAATTACCCGCACCTATCAGAATATACGTCTCTTTGCGGGTATGACTGCTCTGGAAAATATCCTCGTCGGGATGCACCCCCGCCTCAAGGCCAACCCGGTGGGTTCGGTACTCGGCATTGGTTTAACTCGCAGGGAAGAATCTGACGCGCTGGCGAAGGCGCTCGACCTGCTGGAATTTGTTGGCCTGTCCGGGCAGGGGGATTGGTTGGCCGAAAACCTGCCTTATGGATTGCAGCGGCGGCTCGAAATTGGCCGCGCGTTGGCCTCCGACCCCGCACTCTTGCTTCTGGACGAGCCAACTGCGGGCATGAACCCCAACGAAACCGGTGCGATGATGCACTTTATTCGTCGCTTGCGGGACGAGCGCGGCCTGACGATTTTCTTGATTGAACATGACATGAAACTGGTGATGAATGTTTCCGATCAGGTGAGTGTAATGGATTACGGCGAGAAGATTGCCGAAGGCGCGCCCGAAGAAGTCCAGCGCGATCCGAAAGTGATTGAAGCCTACCTCGGCACAACCCACATTTCCGATAAACCTGCCGAAGTCCGCAAATGGGAGTCCGTATGATGAGCCTGCTCGAAGTCAATGAGATTCACACCTACTACGGCAACATTCATGCCCTCAAGGGTATCTCGGTCACGGTAGATGACGGGCAGATTGTCACGCTCATTGGTGCGAACGGTGCGGGTAAGACGACTACCCTCAATACTATAAGCGGCCTGACCCCCGCCTCTGAAGGCAATGTCATTCTGGAAGGTCAGGACATAACCCGCGTGCCCGCCCACGAAATTGTGGTGCGCGGTGTCATTCAATCCCCGGAAGGCCGCAAGATTTTTACCCGCCTGACCGTGCGCGAAAACCTGGAAATGGGCGCGTTTACCCGCAATGATCGTGCGGGGATTGCGAAGGATATGGAATATGTTTTCGAGCGTCTCCCGCGCCTCAAGGAACGCCAGTGGCAGCTAGGCGGTACGCTCTCCGGCGGTGAACAGCAAATGCTGGCGATTGGCCGCGCCCTCATGGCACGCCCTCGTATTTTGCTTCTGGACGAACCTTCAATGGGGTTAGCGCCGATTCTCGTCGAGGAAATTTTTGAGATCATCAGGAGTATCAACGAGCAGGGTACGACCATTTTGCTGGTTGAGCAGAACGCCCGTATGGCGCTGGAAATCGCCGATCAGGGCTACGTATTGCAGAGCGGTGTCGTTCAGTTAACAGACAAAGCCAATGCCCTCATGAACAATGACATGGTACGCAAACTCTACCTCGGCGAGAACTGAACGCCTGACTCGCGTTCTGACATAAATGTTCGAAGAATAAATTACTTCTCATCCCCTTTATTAATTTCAAGCCGATATAATGGACTCAACCAGCCTCGTTCCCTCCCCGAATTCGGGGAGGGATAGGGAGGGGTCAAGGAATTGGCACCTTATCTTTCCACTCCCTGGGCGAGCTACTCACATCTCCTCTTTTTGATTGGCGATGGATGGTCATGCCGAATACGGTACAATTTCTCCCAGATTGGAAACCAACAGAATTGTTTGTTGGTGTTAAAAAGGTTTCTTGTCATGAAAATGATGTCCTTTGATTTTCACTCCCGCCGTTCGATGGTCGTTGCCCGTCGTGGAATGGTCGCCGCCAGCAATCCACTGGCTGCCCAGGCAGGGCTGAATATGCTCCGTCAGGGCGGGAACGCTGCTGATGCGGCCATCGCTACCGCCGCCATGCTGAACGTGACCGAACCCGCCTCCACCGGAATTGGTGGCGATTGTTTCGCCCTCTTTTTCGACGCGACCACCAAACAGGTGACGGCGCTCAACGGCAGTGGGCGTGCCCCCGCTGCTCTCAAACTCGATGATCTTCGCGCCCAGGGATTGACCGAAATCCCGCTGCGCAGTCCCCACGCGGTCACAGTTCCCGGTGCAGCTGCCGGATGGTTTGATCTTTTGCAACGACACGGCACGATGACACTCAAGGATGTCCTGGCCGAGCCGATTTATTATGCTAGCAAGGGGTATCCCGTTCACCCTGTTTTTGGGGCGGCCTGGGCGAACTCCGAAGATTTCCTCCGCACGAAATCCTATACCGGGGACTACCTGCCGCGTGGTAGCGCGCCCAAGGTTGGGCAGGTGGTCAAGCTCCCTGGTTTGGCACGCACATTTCAGGCCGTTGCCGAAGGTGGCCCGGAGGCCTTTTACACGGGCGAAATTGCCGATGCCATTGTCTCCGCGGTTCGATTACTTGGTGGTGTCATGACTCATGATGACCTCAAGAAACACACCTCCACCTGGGGCGACCCCATCTCAACTGACTATCGTGGCCTGACGGTCTACGAGCATCCACCCAACGGGCAGGGATTGGCTGCGCTCATTGCCATGAATATCGCCTCTGGTTGGGACTTGGCCGACATGCCCTGGGACTCACCCGAACGTCTGCATCTCATGGTCGAATCGATGCGGCTGGCCTTTGCCGACGCCCGCCACTATATTGCCGATCCAATCATGGAGCGTGTTCCGGTTGAGGGACTTTTAAGCAAGAAATACGCCGAAGAGCGTCGTGCGCTCATCTCGAAGAATAGCGCCATGCAGCCCCCGTCCTATGGTGCGCCCTTGCCCGGTTCGAGTACGGTCTACCTGAGCGTTGTCGATGGCGATGGTAACGCCTGCTCCTTCATCAACAGCCTGTATCACGGTTGGGGTTCGGGAATTGTGGCGAACGAAGCTGGTTTCTTTCTGCAAAATCGTGGCGCGGGTTTCAGCCTCGACCCCGATCATCCCAATGCGCTGGTGGGTGGCAAGCGTCCCTATCATACCATTATCCCCGGCATGGCGGTCAGGGACGGCGAATTGTGGGCGAGTTTTGGTGTCATGGGCGGCTTTATGCAGCCCCAGGGGCATTTTCAGGTGATGAATGCGATGGTCGATGATGACCTGAATCCGCAGGAAGCCCTCAACCGTCCTCGCTTCTGTCTGGAAACCGGGCGTGGCGATAGTGTCCTCGCCCTCGAAGAAGGCATCCCTGTGTCCACGATGGCGCGCTTGGCCGAGTTAGGTCATACGGTTCGTCCGGTGTCGGGTCGCGGACGGGGTATATTCGGGGATGGACAAATCATCCGCCGCGATGCCGACTCCGGTGTCCTCTTTGGCGGAGCAGACCCTCGTAAAGATGGTTTGGTCGCGGCTTTTTAGTCATGACTGATTCACCCACCCCCCGGCGAAAGCGGATCGTCCTGTGCCGGGGACAGTATTGCAATATGGGGCGTCGGGCGGATATTCTCTATAAGCGCCTTGAAGTGCTGGTTGACGAACTCAATGGCGACCAGTACCCCAAACCCATCAAACTGGAAATCGCCAACTGCCTCGACATGTGCGGCGCGGGTCCAAACCTCATCATTTACCCGGAACACATCGTCTGTAATGGCGTTCAGGAATCCATGCTCGATCAAATTATTGACCAACACGTCCGCGACGACGAAGACTGACTGCGGATCACTAATTCACGAAACTACCGATTTTTCCCCTCAAAAACGACACAAATGTGTACACAAATGTTTACCAATTCGCCACCGAAATCCTGTAGAATGAGGTCGTAGTTGGTGTTTGCGGAGGCGAATAACCCGGATGACACAAAATGACTGTGTGACATTGCCGCTTGTGTCGCCATTTGTGCCATAGCTGAGTATGTATGTGGCACAAATCGAGTGCGCGTATGCCAACGCAGAAAACGAGCGTGGTTGTTTCCGCGCGCACCCCTCCCCGCGCAGAAACCAGCCGTGTTTACTGCGGCGGCTGTCGAGAAATTAATTGAGGCTGCTTATGATAAAAAGTTCTCGACTATTTTTCTTATCATTATTATCATCTCGATCACTTTTCCCTCAGATGGGAGGTTGCTGTTGACCGAATTTCTCTCTATACGATGTACGGCATACTCGCCCCGGATTTCACCATCCCGTCCCGGTCTATCGGGACATTGATGCAGGCTGGTTTGCCGCTGGCGAAAGCCCGTTCCAGCGCCGCCGGGATGTCGGCTGGATTTGTCGACCTGTTCGCCATATCCGCCCATCGCCTCCACAATCTTGTCGTAGCGTGTTGGCGCGAGGGAAGTAGCAGTGGGGCGGTCAATATTCAGCATTTTTGCCTGTGGGCTGCGGATTTGCCCCCATCCCGCGTCATTGCCGACGATGCTCACAATCGGCAGGTTGAACCGCAGCGCCGTGTCGAACTCGAACCCGTTCAGCCCGAATGAGCCGTCGCCGTTGATGACCAGCACTTTCTTCTCTGGATAAAGATGTTTGGCCGCCAGCGCGAACGGTATCCCCACCCCCAGACATCCTAACGGGCCGGGATCGAGCCATTGTCCGGGTAGGGTTACGTCGATGACTTTGGCACTCGCGCTGATGATGTCGCCGCCATCGCCGATCACGATGGTATTTTCGTCAATGAACTCGTTGATCTCCGCGCCAAATCGGAAGTGGTTTACGGGTATGTCGTCCGATTGTGTCCAGGTTTCCAGTTCGCTGTTTTTCTGGTCTTCTTTCTCGCGGATGTGCTGTAACCACTCGTCATACCGGATGCCCTTGCAGCCCTTCGGCCAGGGCTTCCAGCACCAGCCGCGCGTTCGCGACCATCGCTACCTCGGCCTGTCGGTTGTGGTTAAGTTCATGAGCTGTCGTTCTCCACCTGGATGATCTTCGCGTCAGGATTCCACCCCTCCTGGCCGAACTTCAGCCGGAAGTCCAACGGAGTCCCGATCAACACCACCACATCCGCCTCCCGCAATGCCGCCCCGCGTGCCGACTTGAAACAGTTGGGATGGTTCATTGGCAGCGTGCCGCGTCCCGCGCCGTTGGTAAACACCGGGATTCCCGGTCTGCTCGGTGAGTTCGCGCAGCGCCTCGTGGGCTTCGTCCCAATAGACCTGCGTCCCGGCAACCATGATCGGTTTCTGCGCCCCCCGCAGCAGTTCAAACATCCGCGCCACATCACTGAGTTTGGGTGGGATGGGTTCAATATTCACTCGAGGGGCAATTTCTGGCGGTTCAACCGCATTGAAGATCACGTCAAATGGCAGTTCAATGAATACTGGGCCGGGTCGTCCACTCAGGGCGGTCTGGAACGCTTCTGCCATCCGCTTTGGAATATCTTCGGTCTTGTCGATGGTGAAGCTGGCTTTAGTGAAGTCTTTGAACATGCCAGTCTGGGGCATTTCTTGGAGTGCGCCCATGCCCTTCGTCCGTAGCGGTGCGGCTCCCCCGATCAAAATGACCGGACTCCTCGCCTCATACGCATTGGCGATTCCGGTGACTGCATCGGTCACACCGGGACCCGCCGTCACCACCGCCACGCCGATATTCCGTGTCAGTCGGGCATGAGCATCGGCGGCGTGGGCTGCTGCCTGTTCATGGCGTGTGTCGATGACGGCGATACCATGATTGACGCAGCCATCATATATTTGAACGACATGACCGCCGCAAAGGGTGTAAATCGTGGAAACGCCCTGTGCCGCCAAAGTGCGCGCGACAAGTTCGCCGCCGAGTGTATACATGGTTGATCTCCGATTGTGTTATGAGTAGGGGGTGGTGGGAGAGGATTTCGCCCAAATGAACGTAAGGGATCGAACTGCACAAATGATTCTGAAGATACATCGGTATATAAAGGGCGGATTGTCCGCCCTCTATCAGGATTTGCCAATTAGGTTGTCTGCTGGTTGAGGGCATTACGATCAAAATAAATCTTTTCACCGTCGAATTTTTCCGCCGTAGGATTCCAGGGAAATTGAATAATCACCTGGAGGTGAACTTTGTTGCCAGTGGGTTCAAGGCCGCCCCAGACACCCTCATGGGTTCCGGTCAAAGTAGTTACCTCGAACACCCCTTGCGGCCCGATCACAATCTCGGTCATATTGAACTTGACATCCGGGAACGCGCCCAGGAAAGAGAGGTAGAAATTCCGTGCGCCGTCGTGTCCCTCCCACCGCTGTCCGGTTGGGATAATTTCGTACACGCAGTTTTCCGACAGGGTATCAATCAGCCCTTGTAAGTTGCGGTTGTCCTCGGCAATCGAATGGCTAATCCACAGGCGGCGTATTTTTTCGTACAACTCTGGTGTCACATCACGGGCAAGCTGCTCCTGCACGGTAGTTGTCGCTGGCATGAATAATCTCCCATTCACTAAAAATCATTTTGGCGATGAGTGTACCGATTTCACGCGGGAGCGTCAATCACAGTACAGTGTCTTAGGGATTCCCTTGAAACAGCCCGCGCTGTTCAGCTTCCTGTCCGGCTTTCAGCAGTTGAGTGATACGGTCAACATCATAGATGCATCCACCCCATGTCCCGCCGCTGGCCGCCTGTAAGGCAGCCCACAATCGTGTGTCGTCCGGCAGGTTGGGATGTGTACTCAGATCAGGGTGGGGCGGGCGTGATTTCAGCAGGGATTCTGCTTCATGAGCCGTGAGATCGCCCTCCCTGGTTCCGACGACATCGATACTGCCTTCCAATGTTTTGCGGTCTAGAAGGATTTCGATGATGTCCCCATCTCGTACTTTGCCGATAGCACCGCCTGCCAGTGCCTCCGGCCCGACATGTCCGATACATGCGCCGGTAGACAGACCAGAAAATCGTCCATCGGTCAGCAGGGCGACATGTTTGCCCCACTCCAGATACTTCAGCGCCGAAGTAATTTGTGCGGTTTCAACCATGCCTGTTCCCATCGGCCCGATTCCGATGAGTACCACCACATCACCCGGTTTGACCGGATGGTCACTTTGCCCCTTGACCGCTCGGATGGCTGCCCGCTCGGAGGTAAACACCCGTGCTGGCCCCCGATGTCGGTAAATCTGATTTTCGTCAATCTTGGAAGGATCAATCGACGTGGCCTTAATCACCGAACCCTGTGGGGCAATGTTGCCTGTCGGGAAAATGACGGTGCTGGAAAGTCCCTCACTGCGGGCGGTGTCCGCGTCCATGACGACTTTATTCGGGTCAACGCCAGATTCCCTCAGTTGCCGCCGGACTTCCTGTCGTCGTTCGCTGCCTTCCCACCATTCCAGCAGTGTGCCCAGTTTTTCACCGGCTGCGGTCATCACGTCCAGATTGAGCAGTCCCATATTCCGCAGGTGCAGCATGGCCTCCGGCACACCGCCCGCCATGAAAACTTGAACGGTGGTGTGGTTACGCGGCCCATTGGGTAGGGCATCCACCAATCGCGGCGTGCTCTGGTTGATGCGATGCCAATCCTGAACGCTCGGAGGCGTCAATCCGGCGGCGTAAGCGATTGCCGGAATGTGCAGTAGGAGATTGGTTGATCCACCAAACGCGGCATGTACTAGCATGGCGTTTTCCAGCGATGCGGCAGTGAGAATAGACGAAAGCAGAATCCTCTGTTCTTTCAGGCGAAGGAGCGCCAACGCAGATCGGTGCGCCATGTCCAGCCAAATGGGTTCACCGGATGGGCTTAAGGCGCTGTGCGGCAGTGTTAATCCAAAGGCTTCTGCTACCACTTGCGAAGTGGCCGCTGTGCCCAGGAATTGGCAGCCCCCACCGCTCGACCCACAGGCTCTACAGCCCATTGTCGCCGCATAATCCAGGTCGATCACACCCTGCGCGAAACGTGCCCCAATCGTTTGAATCATCCCGGCATCTTCCGAGTCCTCGGCGGGTAGGGTGACACCGCCGGGGATGACGATTCCAGGTAAATTGTTGCACTCCCGCCAGCGCGATCATCACGGCGGGTAGTCCCTTATCGCAGGTTCCGACACCAATGACACCATCGCGGGTGGGTAGTGATCGAATTAATCGACGCATGACGATTGCTGCATCGTTACGATAGGGCAGGCTGTCCATCATGCCGTCCGTACCCTGTGAGCGCCCATCACAGGGGTCGGTGCAGTACGCCGCGAAAGGGATGCCGCCCTGGTCACGCAGGGTTTCCGCCGCTTCCCGTACCAGCAAATTGACCTCCCAGTGTCCGGTATGGTAGCCGAGCGCGACAGGACTGCCGTCTTCTGCCCGCAGCCCGCCATGTGTGCTCACGATCAAATATTGATCGTGGTTGACTTCTTCAGGATGCCACCCCATTGCAACATTCTGCGTTAACCCAAACAGATTGCCGCTGGGTGCATTCAATAACATGTCTTCGGTCAAGGGGAGTTTCCCCTCTTTAGGAATACCACTGGTTCGGATATTCCTGAAAGAGTCCGTTCCCAGGATTTGCGCTAAATTAGGTGTCTTGGGTTTATCTTGCATGTATGGGCTGCCTTCTTTGGACAAGTTCGCTCAGTCGATATAATAACCCCTACAACCCTCAAGGAGCAATTGAACATGGTTGAAAAACGATTTGTTAATCAGGTTGCCATCGTAACCGGGGCAGGTGTAGGCATCGGTTACGAGATTGCCCGTCAACTGGTCAGCGAAGGGGCTTCAGTTTTGCTGAACGATCTTGATGCCGATCTGGCGGACAAAGCAGCACATTCTATCGCCGCTGATGGTGGTACTTGCCGGGGTGTGGGCGGCGATATTGCCGATGTTACAACGGTGCGAGGTTTGGTGAAAACCGCTGTCGAGACATTTGGACGATTGGACATTGCTGTAGCAAATGCCGGATTGACTCTCTGGGCAGGCTTCTTTGATTATGAGCCGGAAAACTTTGATCGGGTTTTGTCGGTTAATCTGCGTGGGTCATATTTTCTCGCGCAGGCGGCTGCCCGCCAGATGAGAGAGCAGGGACAGGGCGGGCGTATCCTGTTTATGTCATCCGTCACCGGACATCAGGCCATCCGCTATCTATCCGTCTATGGCATGTCAAAGGCTGCGTTGGAAATGCTGGCGCGCAACCTGGTGATCGAACTATCGCCCCATCACATTACGGTGAACTGCATCGCCCCCGGTGCAACCATCACACCCCGTAACCTGGAGGACGATCCAAACTACGAGACCTCCTGGGGACGCTTGCTTCCCACAGGGCATGTGATTACGCCAGAGGATATTGCCCATGCATCTCTGTTTCTGCTTTCGCCGAACGCCGCCCAAATTACAGGGCAGACATTGATTGTGGACGGTGGTTGGACGGCTATCAGCCCAACCCCTTCCCTTGATTTTGTGCATGACGACGACCAATAGGTGCGAATGATGTGAGCCAGATTGGGAATATAGAGGAATGCATCCCCCTTTGTCCCTAATCGGCTTTCAATTTCAACAGTCGGCAGGCAGCTTCCGCCAGGATGGCCGCGCCGATAGGGAAGGCCGACTCGTCCAGATCAAAGTTCGCACTGTGATGCGGGCGTTTGACGTCATCAAATTTCGCCCCCAGATTGAACATTGCTCCTGGCGCTTTTTGGGACATATAGCTGAAGTCCTCCGCGCCCATGCCTGGTTCTTCTGGATAAAGGCCATCCTCGCCCAGCAATTCTGTGCCGATTCCCCGTATGAGTGCCGCGACTTCGGGGTCGTTATATTGTGCCGGATAACCTTTGATGATTTCCAGCTTATAGTCTCCGCCCAGCGCACGCGCTACGCCAAATGCGCGTTCCAGTTCAACCCAGAGTTGCTGCCGGGTTTCATCATCATAGCTGCGGATAGTCCCATTCATCTGAACCTCACCTGGGATCACGTTGTTGGCTGCGCCTGCATGAACCGCACCAATCGAGATCACCGAGGGTCTTACTGGATTGATTCGCCGTGCGCGTACTCCATGAATGGCATTGATGACTTGCGCCAGGATGAAGATTGGGTCAACGGTTTGGTGTGGGTATGCGCCATGCCCCCCTTCACCGACAATGGTGGCGGTAAATGAATCAACGGCTGCCGAGTTAAAGCCGGTAGCGATGCGGATTTGTCCGGTTGGCATCCCACTGGAGACGTGCAGCGCAATCACGGCGTCCAGGTCTTCCAGTGCGCCATCTTCGATCATCCGTACGGCGCCACTTTTGTAATCATCATCTTCGTCTTCTTCAGACGGCTGGAATAGCAGGCGGATTTCGCCGGGTGGGCGGTCTTCCATGCCGCTCAGGATTCGCGCGACACCCAGCAGAATAGCGGTATGGGCATCGTGACCACAGGCATGCATCACACCCGGCGTCTGCGAGGCATAGGAGACATCATTGGACTCCTGAATGGGTAACGCATCCATATCGGCGCGGATGCCAATCGCCGGACGGCCTTCTCCAATTCGTGCCACAACACCCGTTTTGCCTACTCCAGTAGCGACTTCCAGCCCCAACTCCCGCAGGCTGTTCGCGACCAGACGTGCAGTGCGAATCTCTTGGAAACTGAGTTCCGGGTGCATGTGAATGTCCCGACGCCAGGAAACAATTGTCTCGCTCAAATCTTGGGCTTTTTCTAACATCCCACTTGCTGCCATCACATCGCTCCTTATGCTGCTTTGACGGTCTCAGGGTGAGTATAACATTTTCCTACCCCCATTTACCGGGATCAGATTGTGCATGTTATGGTATTTTGGACGATACAATGAATTCGCCGTATACCCGCATCTCATGGATGCCAGCAGACGATCTGTGCGTATGGTTTGTTCCCGCCACCTGTTTGGATTCGATCTCGTTTAAGGGATTGTCAGTCTCCGGGACAGAAACCCGTTCTGCCCCGAAGATCCATTCTCGACTATTTAACAGGCATACAGTATTTGTCAAACCAGTCGATGATGTAGTTCAATCGGCTAACACGATGTTCTGGTTCGCCACTGCGCGACAACTCGTGCCCGTCGCGTGGGAAACGAACGAGTTTCACTGTACCGCCACTTAGCCGCACATAGGCGAAAAGCTGTTCTGCCTCTGCAATTGGTACGCGGTAGTCATTCTCGCTGTGGATGAGCAGCAGGGGTGTCTTAACCTTGTCAGCGTAGGCCACGGGTGAATGTTTCCACAAAAACATCGGGTCTTCCCAGGGTTCAACATCAAATTGTCCAGATATGAACGTCGGAATGTCGGTAGTACCGGGGAAGCCGAGTAGGTTATAAACACCGCGTTGAGCCGCCGCTGCTGCGAAGCGTTCCGTATGGCCGACAATCCAACCCGTCATATATCCGCCGTATGACCCTCCGGTTACGCCCATCCGCGTTTGATCGACAAACCCGCGTTCAAGCAGCACGTCAATTCCAGACATCAAATCTTCATACGCCACATCTCCCCAGGCTGCGTGGAGCGCCATCTGGAATGCTTCACCGTACCCGTCCGACCCGCGTGGGTTGGCATAAAATACAACATAGCCGTGTGCCGCATGGAACTGCCATTCGTGCCACATGGATTTTGTACTCGCCCCCCACATCGCATGTGGCCCACCATGAATGTTAAATGCCAGTGGGTAAGTCTTGCCTTCTTCATATCCCACTGGAAGGATGTACCAACCCTGAATCTCTGTCCCGCTCGGCGCTGTCCACCGCATTTCATGGACTTCCTGCACGATGACACCTTCAAGAAATTTCTGATTGATATGAGTCATTTGGGCGGATTTGTCGACGCTCGAATCCTGCCAGAATAATTCCGGTGGACTCATCGGCGTACATGCCGTGTAAGCAATACCCGCGTCGTCGTCAACATCAAGTTGCAATATCTCTATACGGCCTGCAACGACCTTTTCGATTTCACCGTCACCGAGCGATACCGAATAAATCTCGGTGTTTCCCTCACTTAATCCGGTGAGTAGTATGCCACTGCTGTTCGGAATCCACTTGAAATCGCCAACCGAACGATTGAATTCCAGGTTGAGGTCACGCGAGTCACCTCCATCGGTAGGCATCACCGTCAGCCGCGCTAACCGTTCGTGGATGTTTTCACGGGGTAATCGAATGTACGCAATCCAGTTTCCGTCAGGGGAGGAGATTGGGCTAAAACTAGCAAAGGACTCATCAGTCAATTGTTCGTGTTTCCCATCTTCAACCCGAATCCGGTACAGGCCGCTCCACAGCCAGGGCTCATCCCGCTCGGCGTCAATCGTGCGTGCGGTCAATACATATTGCCCATCCGGTGTCCATTGCGGCGGTTCATGATCCACATCTTCATTCGTCAGGCGGCGTGGTTTGGCCTCATCTTTCTCCAAACCTTCTATCGTTGACATAACATAAATCTGTTCAAAGTGATCGCTGATGAAGCTCGTTCCGGTGCGGTAGGGGATGCGCTCAATGATGCGCGGGTCCCACCGTTTGGTTTCGTCCTGTTCGTGGCGTTCTTTACGGTGTTTTGCATCCAGTTTGTCGATAGGAGCGTCTTCTTCTTCACCACCATCTTCTTTCGCCCGTTCTTCGGCATTCATTCCGCCCAGGAAAGCGATGGTTTTGCCATCTGGCGACCATTCCGGGCTGCTAGCACCGTTGGGCAGGCTGGTGAGGCTGCGAGGTTCACCCCCCGGCTCAACAATCCGCAGTAGATAAATCTGAGGTTTATCATCGCGCCCGGAGGTAAACGCCAGGGTTGTGCCGTCGGGACTCCATCGAGGCTGCGAATCCTTGCCGCTCCGTGTGATCTGAATAGGCTCGTTACCATCAGTAGATACGAGCCACAGATTGCGTTTATAACCATTATCCATTTTATCGACATTCACCTGGATGTAGGCAATCCATCGCCCGTCCGGGCTGATGCGTGGGTCTTCTACAGAAACCATTTTGTATAAGTCTTCGACAGTGATCGGTTGTTTGTCGGTCACGGCTCATCCCCTAATCGAGTAAGTGGTTGGAATGGGTAAACTGAATTTGGCAGATTATAACGCAAATCCGATTGCCAGATGAACCTTTTAATGCCAACCTCGTATCAGGCTTCAGCGGGCACACATGGAGGGACACTTGCTGCCGGACGAAAACCTGATGCTGGGTATTCAGCAGGGGAACAGGGGAGATTTATCTGCGCTGGTGGAACGTCATCACAGCCCGTTGCTTGGTTTCCTGTATCGTATGACCGGGGGGGATCGCTCACTGGCGGAAGACATGGTGCAGGAAACATTGCTCCGGTTATTGCGTTCCATTGACCAGTACCAGTATCCACGTCCCTTCAAACCCTGGCTGTACACGATCGCCACTAATCTGGTACGTGACCATTATAAACGTGCTGAGATACGCCACACCCAGTCTATGCCCGACGACTCGGTTGAGTATCTCCGTTATTTGGACGATGGGCCAGAAGATGTTGTGCTGTTTGGCGATGAAACCCAGCAGGTGATATTAGCGATGCGGCGTTTGCCCGAACACCAGCGAGAAGCGGTCATTCTCCGCTACTTTCAGGAATTGTCCCTGGCCGAGATTGCAGAAATTCTGGATGTGCCGGTAGGGACGGTGAAGTCCCGCTTGAGCTTGGGTTTGGGGCGGCTGCGCGAGATGTTATTGGAACAGGAAGCCTGATGATGAATGAAAACGACGAATTTGAACTGACTGGACCCAACATGCAAAGTGACCAGTTTCGCGCCATGCTTCTTGAAGACACTGACTCGCCACATGAAGCTGAGGCGCTGCTGGAAACAGTTGAACGTTTGAAGCAATGGCGCGCTCCCCAGGCCGACCCAAACGGGACAGCCTTGCTGGTGAAACACCTGCTGACAGAACTGCCACAACCTACTGTAGCTGCATCGCGGGGTGTGCGACAGCTAATTCGAGACTGGTGGCCGCTGCTGCTGGTACAGGCGCAATTGCGTGTTGTTCGGCGGGAAATTTGGGCGGCGTCAGCGTTGGTGATGGTACTTGGTACGCTGGTGACATTGATGGATAATGCGCCCAGCGGTTTGTCTCCCATTGCAATTTTTGCCCCTCTCGTTGCGGCAGTAGGGGTTGCCTTCCTCTACGACAATGACGTCGAGCAAATGCTGGAAATTGAAAATACGACTGCGGCCTCTGCCAGATTACTTCTGTTGACCCGTTTGACACTCGTGTTTGGCTTTGATCTCGTTCTGGGGCTTGTTGGCAGTGTTACCCTCTCACTTTTTCATGCGGATGTGCTCCTCTGGCCGTTGGTATTGTCCTGGCTCGTGCCGATGGCATTCCTGTCTGCAACGTCTTTCCTGCTGAGTGTCGTGTTAGGGGATGCGCTTATCGGCTCTGTTTTTGGCCTGATGGTGTGGGGATTGCACGTCTGGATGCAAACATTTCCCGACAATAGTCCTCTGATGCAATTACTGGTACTGCATGGACTGAATTCCCCGCAATATCGTGGGTTCTTGCTGGTCATTTCAGGGCTGCTGATATGGATGGCGTTGTGGATTGTTGGACGGGAAGACCGTATCGGATCGGGCACGAATTAACTCGAAGGAGACACAATGACTCAGACAACTGTTGAGCATCCCAATCACGCTCAACTTCTTACAGGATCAATTCGCCGTATTCCGCCTCTTGCTTGGCGTATGAGCCTGCGTTTGATGGGATGGATAGGAATTTTCGGCAGTATTGCCGGAATTATCCTCCTGATGTTGGGCAAGGATGACCCGCTGAACCCATTCCCAATTGCGCGAGCTGGTCGGGCGATAGAGGCTGTAATTCCGTTGGTGATTGGGTTTCAGGCGGCCTTTGCCCTCTCGCCGGATGATGAACCCGCGCTCGAAACATTGCTGGCTTGCCCACGTCCGATCAAGTGGTTGGCGCTGGAACGACTGAGTGTCATTCTGACTGTACAATTCGGGATTGCGGCTGCCGCCACTGCTATCATCTTACCCATGATAGGCGAACAGGATGTGATGGTTGCTATCGCGCGTTGGCTGCCACCATCACTATTCTTTTGCGGCGTAGGTGTGTACATAACCATTCGTTCCCGCCAACCAGCTTTTAGCGTCGCTATCATAGGGGTATTGTGGTTTATCCTCAGTTTCATGGGAGGTCTGTTGTTGCCCGGTCAGCCGACGTTCTGGCCGTTAAGTATTGTCCAACCATACCTGTGGGTGATCCATGCTTACCTCCAGCCAGGGCAAACGAGCCAAAGCGACTACTGGTTTAATCGGTTGATGGTAGCGGCAGTCGGTATCGGATTGCTGCTGCTCACGCTCTGGAATCTGCGCGATGAAGAACAGGTATTGTTTGGTAGGGGGAAATCGAAACGCTTGTTCAGGAGTGCTCAATGAATGCCATGCAGTTATCCCAGTTGGGCGGCATGATGCGCTACGAATTTCGGATGCATTGGCGGCGTCGGGCGTTGGTAGTTGTGACCCTGGCAATCGCCGTCATGATTCTGTTCGAGATGCTTGTGTTGAGTAGCGCGCTTCAGGAGTCAAGCGGTCTCGACCCGGAAGTAACCCGCCGCGCCATTTCCGCGACCATTATCTTCTCCACCTGGGCACCAATAGGGGTCAGCTTGGCAGTGATTTTGCCGGTCATGGTCGCCGATACCATTCCTCTGGATCGTCAGTATGGTGTGCGCGATACCCTGGACAGTATGCCCTTATCGCGGGGTGTATATATCCTCGGCAAGCTGTTGGGTACATGGGTGGCGGTTCTGGCCGGAATGTTCGCCGTTATGGTGATTACAGCCATTGGCTGGTGGTTTCTCGGCGGTTCATACGATGTAGTGACCTATATCCAGATGTGGGTGGTGGGGGTCGCCTGGATAGCCATTCTCAACAGTGGCCTCGGTGTATTGATCAGCGCCGGACAGCCGAACCGTCGTCGGGCAATTGTGGTTGCCGTTCTCTTTGTAGTGGTGGCGATTGCTGTGTTCGGTGGTTCGATGCAGGGGGATGATTTCCTGGGAATTATCAGCCCGATGCGCGGCGCAATCCTCAGTTATTACCTATTCAATTCTCGCCAGAACATTGGCATCGAGTCCGTGTCTCCCTCCATGACAACCACACCCGAAGCCGTTCTGCTAACGATTCTCGCCGGGATTGGGGAGTTGATTATTGTCGGATTAGTGGTATCCGCCTGGATGCGGTATCAGGATGATAGGGTATAGAGCATGAATAAGAATATCTCATTTGTCAGTCAATTGCTGGCAATTGCACAGTATGAAATGCGGATTCAGTGGCGCCGGGGCAATCTCAAAATGATTCTGATATTGCTCATTCTCGCACCATTGGCAATTATCCCACTGAATACAGCCCCGGACTCTTTGAGTCAGCAGGCGCTTGGCGCGGCGTCGGACGCGACACGTCCCATTATCATTATGGATGTTGCTGTTTTTGCGACGGCGGCTTTACTGCCACTCCTGTTATTCGGTTTGCCATTATATGTTTCGGAAACCATTCCTTATGATCGGCAATATGGTGTTCGAGACTTGCTGGACGCGCTTCCGCTGAGTGGCAGCACCTACCTTTTAGGAAAAGTGTTGGCAGTTTGGGTCTCGCTCCTGCTTGCAATCAGTATCAGCGGCGTTGTCACAGGCGTCGTCAGTACCGTCGTGTTTGGTGCGCTCGATGTGGGGGAGTGGACGAATATGTGGCTTGGTGGATTTCTGGTGATGGGTTTATTCGCTTCTGGCACCAGTATCTTATTGGCTGCCGGACAGCCCAACCGCCGCCGCGCATTGCTGGTGGGTTTCCTTTCTTTGCCGATTTATTTCATCGTCTATGCGCTTTCGCCTCTTGCGGTTCGTCTTCAGGATGCGCTCCTACGCATATCAATTTTCCCCCTGGGTTCAAATGCTCTCGACGCTGCACCTGTCAATGGCCTGTCATTCTCCTGGTCATTTGTCGGTTGGAGCATCGTTGGGATTGTAGCGGTTTGGATGCTGACCTGGGGTTGGATGCGGGTGCGTGGGGGACGCGCGTGAACGAATCGTCCGGGAAGGTCGTAATAGGTGTATGTGAAATCAGGAGATAGAAAGCATGATTGAGATCGAGAATTTGACGAAAATGTATCCAGGTAAAGTGCAGGCACTTGCCGGGATTGATCTTGAAATAGGTGGCGGGATGTTTGGTCTGGTTGGACCAAACGGTGCAGGTAAGACATCGCTCATGCGTATTCTGGCCGGGTTGCTGCGTCCGAGCACCGGGACGGTGCATGTTTTCGGTCATGATATGGGCACTTTGCACGGCAAGCAGGGCGCGAAAGCATCGCTTGGTTATTTGCCGCAGGAGCTTGGCTTATACCCCAACCTGACCGGGCGCGAGTTTCTGGATTACATCGCCATCCTGAAAGGTGTTTCGGATAGCGCCTTCCGTAAACGTCAAATTTCCGAGTTACTGGAGGAAGTGCGCCTGTCCGATGTTGCAGATCGCAGATTAAAGACTTATAGCGGCGGCATGAAGCGGCGTGTCGGTGTCGCTCAAGCACTGTTGGGTACACCAAAACTCGTGATCGTCGATGAACCCACCGTTGGCCTTGACCCTGAAGAGCGGGTACGATTTCGTAACCTGTTATCAGACATGGCGAGCCGTTGTACAGTGATTCTTTCCACCCACATCGTCGAAGACATCAGTCATTCCTGTAATGATCTGGCGGTGATTAATAAGGGCAAGGTGCTGTTCCGGGGCGCACCCAACGAGTTGATCGCCCGTGCGCGTGGGCATGTGTGGACTATTACCACGCCCAATGAACGACCCAATGGCGGCCTATCGGTAGTATCAACCCTTCAGATGCAGGATGGTGTACAGTATCGTGTCCTCGGTGATCCTGGCTCTGCTTATAAGGCGACGCCGATTGAACCCAGCCTCGAAGATGGTTATATCTGGCTGATGCACTCCACCGCCAACTAGCTTCAATTGATGGGGCAGCTAACCTGCCCCATCTATAAATTCCCTCTCCATAATCCTCATTTGATCGTCTATAATCCTTTCTGACACACTATGACCCCCAATTCAAATTACCCGTGTTAGCGGGTTAACTGGATGAGTAGTACAATTGTGCGATGCCCTGGCATCATCAAGGAGGATGATCGTTATGGATACACCTTTAGCCATTGAGGCGAAGGAATTGAGACGGATTTACAAAATACGCGGCCCAAAACGCAAGGGTGACGCTAAAGAACTGGTTGCGCTGGACAACATAAACCTGGAAGTCCAGCGTGGACAGGTGTTCGGGTTATTAGGCCCTAACGGAGCGGGGAAAACCACCCTTATCAAAATAATGTCAACCCTCTTGCTACCGACCAGTGGCATCGCCCGCGTGGAAGGGCTGGATGTCACCCGCGATATTCAGGAGATTCGGCGGCGAATCAGCATGGTGAGTGGCGGCGAAACCAGTGGTTATGGCCTCTTAACAGTTGAAGAAAATCTGTGGATGTTCGCCCGATTTTACGGCCTGGAAACCAGTGTCGCCCACGAACGTATCGACAATTTGCTGAAAATTGTGGGTATCTATGACCGGAAGCGTACCAAAATTTCCGATCTCTCAACTGGCTTGCGGCAGAAGATGAACTTTGTTCGCGGTTTTATCAGTGACCCAGACATGGTTTTTCTGGATGAGCCGACTCTTGGCCTCGATGTGACCGCCGCCCGTGAAGTGCGTTCATTTGTTCGCCAGTGGATGACCGATTATCCTGAGCGCACTATTTTGTTGACCACCCACTATATGGCCGAAGCAGATGAATTGTGTGACCAACTGGCAATCGTGGATCGGGGCAAAGTGTTGGCCTGCGATAAACCGGAAAATCTCAAGCACCGACTCCAGCGCGATGCCATTTTCAACCTGAAAATCTCGCCGCTCGGCCCGAAGCCCAATCGAGAGTCTTTGTTGGAAAATATACCGGGTGTCCGTCAGGTGACAGTAGCTGAACAGGATGGGCAGACAGAACTGAACTTGATTCTCGCACAGGAAGATGTTCTGACAGGTGTCCTGACCCATCTCACCGGGCGAGGGTCGAGCCTGATTTCTCTGGAAAAGCGTGAACCGACTTTGGAAGATGTATTTACCGATCTGGTGGGTCGCCGTCTCGACGAAGATACGTCCCACAAGGAGAATGGTCATCATGAGTGAGATGGCGCGCGTGCAAAAAGCGACTGGCCTCCGTCTGTTCTGGTATACCATGTGGGCGCGTGCGTATCCCCGTATGATTGGCGCAGCCCGTGAGAAAAGCTGGCTGTTCTTCGAAACCATTCTTCCCCTGATGAGTGTTGTTGCCTATGTATTTGTCTATAAGGCGTTGAACGCGCCGGAGGAGTTTATCGGCTTTGTGGTTGTCGGTGGTGCGATGACCGCCTTCTGGCTGAATGTTCTCTGGTCAATGGCAAGTCAGCTTTACTGGGATAAGGATGCGGGCAATCTGGAACTCTATGTGTTGTGTCCTGGGCCGCTCATGGCAATTTTGTTGGGCATGGCTGTCGGCGGCATCGTTATGACCGCCACCCGCGCGACGGTTATCCTTGTGGTATCGTCCCTGCTGTTCGATGTTGTCTATCAGACAGGCAGTTTTGTGGTACTGGTGCTCATATTCGTTGTTACGATGGCCGCCCTGTATGGCCTGGGCATGATGTTCTCGTCCATCTTCCTCGCTGCGGGTCGGGAAGCGTGGCAAATATCAAATTTGCTTCAGGAACCGATTTTCCTGGTTTCAGGTTTCTATTTTCCAGTCAAATCGTTGGGATTTGCTGTCGCCGCCGTTGCCTCAATTATCCCCCTGACACTTGGCCTCGAT
Organism: uncultured Chloroflexia bacterium; assembly: GCA_963752305.1. Taxonomy (GTDB): domain Bacteria; phylum Chloroflexota; class Anaerolineae; order Aggregatilineales; family Phototrophicaceae; genus CFX2. The sequence continues at coordinate 1,404,205 of CAVVXQ010000009.1, read as the reverse complement.
GCCATGCGTCAATTGCTGTTTATGGGTGATCCAACCCTCGGCTTCTTATCGGTCAATGTAGAGTTGGGCATTCTCATTATCCTCTCCATCGTGTTCATAGCGGCTGCTGGCTGGATGCTAGCGAAGCTGGAAGAAATTGGTCGGCGTGAGGGGCGTTTAATCGAGCGTCGCCGCTAGAAAGGACTGACATCATGGTTGCAGAACGACTGATTGAACTACCCTTGATACGTCGCAGCAATGCCCTGCGAACATTTATTGTCTCGGCTTGGTTAGGTTGGCAGATCGAATCCAATTGGGCAGACCCCTTGCTGTTTGCTGGATACTCAATTGCTCGACCTCTGGCGAGTGTTTTCATCCTGGTCGTGATGTACAGTGTCATCACGGACGGCGCAACCGGGGAACCCCTGTTTGCCTATATCTACCTGGGAAATGCGCTGTATATTCTCGTCGGGCAAATCATTAGCGGCGTGAGTTGGGCGGTCATCAATGATCGTGAACAATATCGTACTGCTCGGCAGCTTTATACCACACCAATGGATGGTTATTTCTATCTGATGGGGCGCGGTGTTGCGCGTCTGTTGATCGGTCTGGTATCAGTGGTCATTACGATTGGTTTGGGTTTGATTCTTTTCCACTTGCCCATTTCGATGTCAGCCATTGACTGGCCTGTTTTCCTTCTCAGTACCTTTTTAGGTGTGATTTCGTTAGCGACTCTGGGGTTAGTTGTCGGCGCGTTGTCGATGATGATGGCGCGGCATTTTTTTCAGATTGGGGAAGCGATTGCCGGTGCACTATATCTTTTCACGGGGGCAATCTTCCCGTTGGAAGTTCTGCCCGCATGGTTGCGTCCCCTCGGCCTGATTTTCCCCGTGACCTACTGGTTGGAACTGGCGCGGCGGGCGTTGTTGGGTGCGAATGCCGCCAAATTCCCGACATTCGCTGGTTTTTCCAATCTTCAATTGATGGGCATTCTGGCCGTGATGACCCTGTTGTTTGTCGTTGCATCTGTTTTCATATATCGCTGGTGTCTGCACCGTGCTAAAGAGGCTGGTTTCTTTGATATGGAAACCTCATACTGAGCAGAATAAAAAATCTCCTCTGCCGATGGTGTGTCACCGGCAGAGGACATCGAAGGAATAAAGCGTACCTACTTTATCAAATATCGACACGGGTAACCTCCCTCTTTGGGATGATTGCGGGGGGAACAATTGTGCGATATGTTAACCTTCTGGTTTCGCGGAAGAATTAGCCTTATCATCTGCCCCAAACAGCGATAGGTCGCGTACCCGCTCAATTGCCTCAAACCGATTGCTCACATTGAGCTTGCGGTAAATGCTTTTGACATGAGTCTTAACGGTACTGATCGCTACAAATAATTCTTTGGCGATCTCGTGATTGGATAACCCCTGTGTAACCAGTGACAGCACTTCGAGTTCCCGTTCGCTCAATGGGTCAATCAATGGTTGACTGGTAGACAGTAGCGAGTGGGTATTCTCATCGAATGCACTCAGTAGACGGCTGACATAATGCGGTGAAATTCCGCGTGAGGCCGCATGGCGCAGCAGTAACGACATGGGTTTGCCTTCGTCCGCGAACAGTCGCACGTAGCCCCCCGGTTCCGCCAGGGTAAGTGCTCGTTTGAGGCTGGCAATGGCAGATTCCATATCTCCCAAGTTGTCAAAAGCCATTGCTTGAAGGATGAGCATTTCAATCACGCTTTTTCCGCGTCCCATTGTTTCGGCATCATGGAGTAGGGGGGACAGCATGTTTTGTGTTTCCGTGCTTCTATCTGTCGCAATCCAGATACGTAGGAGGTTTAACAATTCGTTTTCTTGAAGGTATGAGGTGGGTGCATCGAGGTGAAGGGTACTCCGTTCTGCCCAGTGCGCGGCTGCTTCCAGATTTCCCTGCATGAGTTGTAGCCGTGCCTGATAGGCATGAATCCATTCCACGAAACTGATCTGATTCGCGCGGCGTGCAAGGTATTCTGCCCTCTGAACATATTCGATTGCGCCATCGCCGTCGCGTTCTGCCCGTCGGATGTGCGCTAGGCAAATGTAGGCTCGAACCGGCGCTTCCACATTGCCTAGTGTTTTGCACAATTCTATGCCTTCGAGCAAGCTACCGTTCGCGCTGGTTAAGTTATTCCACTCATAAAGCAGGTGCCCCAGCCCAATTCGGGCGGTGCCTGCGATAGGCAGTTGCAGGTTGTATTGTTCAGCTAGTCCAATCGCTTGCCGGAAGAGTACTGCTGCCTGTTGGAGGTTGCCTTGCTGAACGTGTGTCCGCCCCTGATTATAGGTTGTGATGACATCATTCAAATGATGGCCGGAAATCCGGCTCAATCGACCCGTTTCAGCCAGTGCTTGATGTGCAGCATCCATCTCCCCGGCTGCGGCATAGGCCACCCCCAGACTCAGAATGGCTGCACTGCGCCAATTCATGCTGCTTTCGGGAAGTTCCTCCAGGGCTTTTTGGGATTTCTGGATAGCTTCCAGAGTGTCTTCATACCGCACCCCGAACGCGGCCTGCAAGGTCGTAATCATGCCGCCTATTGTCTGGGCTTCGGATTCCGAAATAGGGGAGTCTGCCGCCGAAAGACAGTGTTCCGCATCTTGGACGCGCGATTGCGCTGCAAATAACTCGTTTTCCGAAAAGAACAGTGTCCATGCATGAAATAGACATAGGCGCGGCCTGGAACGCAGAAGGTCTTCGGGCAGTGCTTCCAGCCAATCCCGTAAGGTAGTGATCTGGCCGCTCATCCACATCATCTCAGCGTTTTGTTCAGCCAACTGGGCTGCCTGTTGGTATTCTCGTGCCGCCAGCGCGTGATTGATGGCTCCCGACATGTGACCATTATTCGTATAATACTCGGCGGCTCGGCGGTGTAATTGTTTGAGGACATTCTCATCGCCTGCCTCTACGCGCGTTCGTAAGAAATCTCCGAAAAGCCTGTGGTAGCGGTACTCGTGGCGCATTTCATCCAGGGGGACGATAAATGTGTTTTCGTGCTCTAATGTGTCGATGAGGACTTGACTATTGTTCCTGGTTGTAACAGCATCACACAGCGCGGCGTTAAATTGACTCACGATAGATGTTGCCATCAAAAAGGACTGCATCTCCGGGTTTTGCTTTTCAAACACTTCTTCAAAAAAGTAATCTGCAATGTGTCGGTGACTTCCATTGATGGAAACGATGGTGTGCAGAGTATTTGTCGGAAGGCTTAATGCCAGCAGTTGCAGACCTGTGATCCAGCCTTCAGTTTGTGCTTCCAATTCTTTTAGGGTGTCGAATGGCAGACCGAAATTGTTCAACTGGTTGAACAGTATCTCGATTTCTTCCAAAGTAAAACGCAAATCGTTCGCATAAAGTTCCGTTACCTGTCCTAATCCTCGAAGCCGAGCCACCGAGAGCGGGCGGGATTGCCCTGCTTCCAATGAGCAGATGGAGTTGTGGCGGAAGATGATCGAGTAAAAACGATACCGCAGCGTGAATGTCCGGCTCATGAATCAGATGATAATCGTCCAGGACGAGAGCGAAATGGTTGGGTAAGAGAGCGATGTCATTGATTAAGCTCGTCATGACTGCTTCAATGGATGGATAATCTCGCGCCAGGAGCAAGTTCAACGCGGTTTCTCCAACCTCCTCCAGAACGTTCTGAAGGGCTGTAATAACATAAATCCAGAAACGCTCGACTTGATTATCCTGTTCTTCCAGATCGAGCCATGCCGTTTGTATTTCTGTTGCGCTCGCCCACTCACTCAATAGGGTAGTCTTGCCAAAGCCTGCGGGAGCGCATAGCAACGTGAGTTTGCGGCTGGTGAGTTCTTCCAAATGTGCGATTAGGGCTGGGCGGGAAACATGTTTACGGCGCGGAGTTGGTGCGTGAAACTTGGTCGAGATAAGTTGACCGCCTCCACGAGTTGCATAAGCTGCCTTATTCATCGTTAGAGCCTGTAGCTCGATCATAAATACTTATTCCTGGATAATCTGCATATATTACACATTGCCCTGCTTTTGGGTTCTGTTTTGTGGTTATAACCCTCAGATTAGCGATCTGCGCTACAATAGTTGGCGGCGCTCTAGAAGGAGTGTGTCAACCCATTCCCTCTTCCCAACCTTCAAGAAACAAGACCTCTGTCGCTTAAGTTTGCGACGGTGCGGTAATGTGACGCAAAATGGGTAGAGTGTCATAAGTGTTCATTTCTATTTGTATTTATATTGACCCACTTAGGAGCAAACGATAATGACCGAACCGTTGCGTGTGACGGTATGGAATGAAGGTGTTCACGAACGAACGCATGAAGAAGTCCGTAAGGTATATCCAGAAGGCATTCATACGGTGATTGCTAAGTCGTTGCGCGAAAATGGACTGAATGTTCGCACAGCCACCCTGGATGACCCGGAACATGGGCTTTCCGAATCAGTGCTGGCGGAAACCGATGTACTGACCTGGTGGGGACACATGGCGCATGATCGCGTAGAAGATCGTATAGTTGACCGCGTATATCAGCGCGTTCTGGAAGGCATGGGATTGGTTGTATTGCATTCGGGACATTTCTCCAAGATATTCAAGCGTCTGATGGGTACAAGTTGTGACTTGAAGTGGCGTGAGGCCAAAGAGCGTGAACGTATTTGGGTGGTCGAACCCGGACATCCAATTGCCGAGGGATTGGGCGAATACTTTGAAATTCCGCACGAAGAAATGTACGGCGAACGGTTCGATATTCCCGCGCCCGACACACTGGTATTGATGAGTTGGTTTCAGGGGGGTGAGGTTTTTCGGAGTGGTTGCTGCTATCAACGTGGGTTGGGCAAGATATTCTATTTTCGCCCCGGCCATGAGACACACCCCACCTACTACCAACCAGAAGTGCAGCGCGTGATTTACAATGCCGTTCGTTGGACAGCGCCTACCGCGATAACGCCAGTCAAGTTTGGACAGCATCCACATCCGCTCGAAACAATCACGTAATGAAAGCTGTTAGATAAAGCATCTATGCTGCAAGAACATAGACAAATTGAATTCTGTGACCAATCTCGCAGCTTTATGACATCATTTTCATGTTGGGTTAAGGCGTAAGGTCAATAATAATTTGATGATCGACACCGCCACCAATGCGCTAATTGAAATGGCGCTCCACGAGGATGTAGCTGAACGTGGAGATGTAACCTCGCTTGCCACCATTCCACCTGCAACTCGCATTTGTGCCAGCATCACAGCCAAAGAACCCGGTGTCATAGCGGGGTTGCTCCTGGTTCAGGCAGTTTATGAACAGGTCGATTCTGCCCTGTCCTTAGAATTTCATGTTCAGGATGGGCAAAAAGTGTCTGTTAGAGATGTTGTCTGTGAAATTACGGGTTCGGCGCAGTCAATCCTGACAGGGGAGCGAACAGCACTAAATTTTCTGGGACGTTTGAGCGGTATTGCCACCCTAACCGCCCGATTTGTGGGGGCTGTCGCTGGAACAAAAGCCGTTATACTGGATACACGCAAGACAACTCCCGGTTGGCGCACTCTGGAAAAATATGCTGTGAGTATGGGCGGCGGCCACAATCATCGCATGGGGTTGTATGATATGGTGTTAATTAAAGATAACCATATTGACAGTGCTGGAAGTATTACGGCGGCAGTGGAAGCAGTCCGCTCTTATCCCGGTGCGCAAGGGCTGGCAGTTGAAGTTGAGGTCGAAAACCTCGATGAACTGTGGGAAGTGCTGCCATTAAATGTAGATCGTGTTCTCCTCGACAACATGAACATTGACCAAATGCGTCAGGCAGTAGAGATTGTGGGCGGATTGGTACCGCTGGAAGCATCCGGCAATATGAATCTGGAAAGGGTTGCTGCAGTAGCGTCCACTGGGGTTGATTTCATCAGTGTCGGTGCGTTAACACATTCTGTTGCCGCGCTGGATGTGTCTATGCGGGTCGTTCGCCTGTAGGGTGAAGGAAGGAACAGGATTATGGTTGACATGGTACTGCCAGTCGAAATAGCTGGGGATGAAACGTTGGTGCAGCAGGAAGCGGCTGCGATTGAACGTATAACCGATGCGCGTGCAAAGTTGGGCGATCAAGTGGTGATCTTGGGACATCACTACCAGCGTGATGAGGTGGTGCAGTTTGCCGACCTTCAGGGTGATAGCTATCAACTGAGCAAAGAAGGCGCAAATGTTGCCGCCAAATACATTATATTTGCCGGTGTACATTTTATGGCAGAGAGCGCCGTCATCCTGGGACGCCCCGATCAGGTGGTGATTCTGCCGAATATGGAAGCCGGGTGCAGTATGGCCGATATGGCGAACTTACAGCAGGTGCTCACGGCCTGGGCGGAACTGGAAGATGTGTTGATGGATGACCCAGCGGAGCACATCATGCCCATCACCTACATGAACAGTGCTGCCGACCTCAAGGCTTTTGTTGGTGAGCATGGTGGGGCAGTGTGTACATCCTCCAATGCGCGTGGTGTGCTGGAATGGGCATTTGCGGCGCGTCAGAAGGTGTTCTTTTTCCCCGACCAGCATCTAGGCCGCAACACAGGTAAAGAGATGGGTATTCCGTTAGACCAGATGGTCACATGGAATCCCTTCAAACCCTATGGCGGCCTCACCGACGACGAAATCCGTAATGCGCGGATTATTCTTTGGCGCGGGCATTGCAGCGTTCACCAGCAGTTTCGCCCGGAGCACGTTGATCTGTGGCGTAAGCATCACCCCGATGTGAATGTGATTGTCCACCCGGAATGTATGATGGAAGTGGTTGATAAAGCCGATTACGCGGGTTCAACCTCCTACATCATCAAAAAAATTGAGGCAGCCGCACCCGGTACAAAATGGGCTGTCGGCACGGAAAATCATCTGGTGAATCGTTTGAAGCATCAGCATACCGACAAGATGGTTGAACTCCTCTCCCCATTCTCATGTTTGTGCAGCACTATGTACCGCATCAGTCCACTTGATCTGGCGAACGTCTTGGAAAATCTTATAGAGGGCCGTGTCATCAATCAGATCACGGTTCCCGCCGATATTCAGGCTAACGCACGTCTTGCCCTGGATCGTATGTTAGCGATTCCCAGGTAGCTGGAGATGGATGACATCCGCACCGATACACTGATTATTGGCTGTGGTATCGCCGGGGCTGCGACGGCGCTGCGCCTGAGCGATGAGCTGAAACATCATGTCACCATCATATCCCGCGCGCCTGATCCGGCAGATAACAATTCCAGTTGGGCACAGGGGGGCATTGTCACCCGCAGCCTGGACGACTCGCCTGATCTGCTCGTTCATGACATTCTGGATGCCGGGGCAGGGTTAAGTTCGCCCCATGCTGCCCGTGTGCTGGCCGAGGAAGGGCCTGAACTCGTGCGTTCGGTGTTGATGGAACGCTGTGGCGTACAGTTCGATAAGAATGAGCAGGGTGAACTGGTTTATGGACTGGAAGGCGCGCACAGTCGCCGCCGGATCGTCCATGTGGGCGACAAAACAGGCGCAGCCATTGTAGATGGCATGTTGGCGACACTTGCAACCCGCCCGAATGTCACCCTGTTGCCCAATCATACTGCCGTTGACCTGATTACATTTCCCCATCACGCTATTGACCCTCTGGCTGCCTATGACCCAATTACCTGTCATGGGGCATATGTCCTCAATCGGGACACCTCGGTTGTCATTCGTGTGCTGGCCGGGCAGACCGTTTTGGCGACAGGCGGCATTGGGCAGATTTTCCGCAATACCAGCAATCCGCGTGGGGCGCGTGGGGATGGCTTGGCAATGGCTTGGCGGGCGGGTGCGCGCGTCATCAACGCCGAGTATATCCAGTTTCACCCCACCAGTTTGAGTGTTCGTGGTGCGCCGAATTTGCTGATTAGTGAGGCCGTTCGTGGCGAAGGTGCGGTGTTGTTAACTCCAGACGGTGACCCATTTATGGAACGCTATTCACCGGAATGGAAAGACCTTGCTCCCCGTGATGTTGTCGCCCGTGCAATCCACATGGAAATGCTTGAACACGGCTATGAGCATGTTTATCTGGATATTGCTCATTCACGCTCACCGGAATTTATTCGCCACCATTTCCCTCAGATGGTCGAGAATTGTGCCCGTTACGGGATCGACGCGACAACCGATTTGATTCCGGTTGTCCCGGCAGCACATTATTTCTGTGGCGGTGTCCTCGTTGATGATTGGGGACAAACATCTTTGGATGGCCTGTATGCTGTTGGCGAGGTCAGTTGCACTGGCTTACACGGCGCGAACCGCCTTGCCAGTACCAGTCTGCTAGAAGGATTGGTCTGGGGAGATCGTGCTGCACGCCATATTCTAAACAATCCCCTCGATCCAGTGGATACAGCGCGCGTTCCCGGATGGGTCTATCGGGGCGAGAGAGAACCTGACCCCGCTCTGATTGAGGTGGATATGACCACCATCAAAAATGTGATGTGGCATTATGTTGGCCTGATTCGAACGGCGGAACGCCTTGCCCGCGCCGAACGTGAACTACGCCACCTCTGGCACGAAATTGAGGAATTTTACCGCAGCCAACGGCTGAACGATCCCTTAATCGGGTTGCGCAATGCAGTCCAGGTGGCACGGATTGTCACCTTTTCTGCGCAGCATAATCAGGTCAGTCGAGGAGCGCACTACCGTGCCGATTCCCCGCCCGATCCTGTGCTGACCGAAATGTCCGCCAGCCGCCTAAGCCGTTAGTCTTACGAGGTGCAGCATGGCACACGAATTTACCTATCTGGATAACAGCGCCACCACACCTACCGATCCCCGTGTAGTCGATGCAATGATGCCCTATTGGACAACTGTTTTTGGTAATGCATCCAGTTTGCACATGGCGGGCAAAGCGGCCAAAGTGGCGCTGGAAAGTGCCAGGGCAACAGTCGCCGGAGTGCTAAATTGTGATCCGACGGAGATCATTTTCACCAGTGGCGGCACGGAAAGTGACAACCTCGCCCTACGAGGTATAGCTCAGGGGATGCGTGCGCGTGGACGTGGCAATCATATTATCACGACGGCTGTCGAACATCACGCGATTCTCGATGTGGTCAAAGAACTGGCCGAAAAGGGTTTTGATGTAACCTTCCTGCCGGTTGACCAATATGGCCGTGTTTCGCCAGAGGCTGTTGTGGCCGCGCTGCGGGATGATACGGTCTTGGTGAGCATCATCTACGCCAACAACGAAGTAGGTACAGTGAACCCCATAGCGCAAATCGGCGCAGAACTCAAAAAACGCCGCATTCCATTCCACACCGATGCCGTGCAAGCACCGGGTTTGCTGTCCCTGGATGTTAAATCCCTGAATGTGGATTTGCTCAGTATCTCTGGACACAAATTTTATGGCCCGAAGGGCATCGGTGCGCTCTATGTGCGCCGTGCTTTGCCCCTCATGCCGGAAATTGTCGGCGGTGGACAGCAAAATCACCGTCGTGGCGGCACAGAGCCGATTCCGTTGATTGTTGGTTTGGCCGAAGCCCTGCGTTTGGCGGAAGCCGAACGCGCGGAAACGGTTGTTCGTCTCGTGCCATTGCGCGACAAACTCATTAAACAGGTACTTTCAACCATCCCCGAAGCCGAACTGACCGGCCATCCGACTGAACGCCTCCCTGGTCACGCCAGTTTTGCCATGCGCGGTCTAAACGGTGACTCTATCCTTCTGGACTTGAATGAGGTTGGTATTGGCGCGAGTGGTGGTAGTGCTTGCACTTCCGGTCAGCAAGAACCGAGCCACGTACTGCTGGCGATGGGTGTTGACCCCGATAGACTGATGGGGCAGATGCGTTTTGTCCTCGGCAAGCACAACACCGATTCCGATGTAGACTTGTTGTTATATCATCTTAAGTGCATTAGTGACCCGACATCGCGCCATGATTCCAGAGATCGGTGGCATATCCTCCGAATAGTGTGAGAGCCGCCTTGTTTGCAAAATAGGTGAATTTAAATATGAAACGAACGTCTCTTAGGTTTACTGATCGTAATTTTGGCCGCCTTATTGATCGCGCCTGTCGTCGCCTCCCCGGTTGCCCAGGACACCGCGACAACTGATGGGCTTCCCTGGTGGAACAACCGCGTTTTTTACGAGGTTTTCGTCCGGGCTTTTCAGGATAGTGATGGCGATGGCAACGGCGACCTCCCCGGCCTCATCAGCAAACTCGACTATCTGAACGATGGTGATCCAAATACTGATACCGATCTAGGGGTTACTGGTCTTTGGCTTATGCCCGTGATGCAGTCAACCAGCTATCATGGTTACGACATCACCGACTACGAGCAGATTGAAACTGACTTTGGCACGAATGACGACTTTAAACGCCTTGTCGCGGAGGCACATAAACGCGGCATTGCGGTCATCATCGACATGGTGCTGAATCATACATCTAGCGAACACCCCTGGTTTATTGACGCTCAAACACCCGGTTCAACCCACGATTCTTGGTACATCTGGTCGGACAAAAATCCCGGTTACTCTGGCCCCTGGGGCGAATCGGTCTGGCACAAAAACGGCAACCGTTTCTTCTATGGCGTGTTTTGGGAGGGGCAGCCCGACCTCAACTTGAATAATCCAGACGTCACCGCGGCTTTATATGGCATTACCGATTTCTGGCTGAACGATATGGGAGTTGATGGTTTCCGGCTTGATGCGGTCAAACATTTGATCGAGGAGGGGCAGATTCAGGAAGATACACCTGAAACCCTGCAATGGCTCGGTCAGTGGAATGACCATGTTGAGTCGGTTAAGCCCGATGCCTTTACTGTAGGTGAAGTGTCCGGCAGCGATAGTTCGATACTGGCTGAGTACGCACCCAGCCGAGTCGATACTGTTTTTGAATTTAGTTTAGCAAGCGCCATGTTACAGGCTATCCAGTATCGTAAGGCTGTGAAGGTTTCTGACGTCCAGCAGGAGGTTCTCAACCTATATCCGCCGGGGCAATACGCTGCTTTCCTGACCAATCACGATCAGCAGCGTGTGATGAATTTGCTGCGCAGCCCGGATCGAGCCAAAGTCGCGGCCAGCTTGTTACTCACACAACCCGGTGTTCCCTTCCTGTATTACGGGGAGGAAATCGGCATGATTGGCTCAACACCGGATGAATGTCTGCGGATACCCTTCCAATGGGACGACACCCACCGCGAGGCTCCCTTTATGTTGGGAAAGGGATGTAAATCTAATGAGGATGAATACAATCTTGCAGCCGAGCAATCCGACCCCAACTCGCTCTTTAGTCATTATCGTATTCTGGTGCATTTGCGGAACGACCATCCCGCGCTGCGCCTCGGCGATTTCACTTTGGTAAATAGTGAATTCGGAAAATGTCTACAGTTTCCTTCGCCAGAGTCCAGACGAAAACTTGTTGGTCATCATCAACCTGTTGGATGAACCAGTCACCGACTATGCCTTATCAGTCGAGAGTAGCGACTTAGGTCTCAATCCCTCGGCTGCTCTCTTATTAGGGCAGGGCGATCCGAACATGCCGGAAGTGAACGACAACGGCGGTTTCAGCGCCTATACCCCCTTGCCAGAGTTGCCTGCCTATAGCACGACGATTATTCGCTTGGGTTCTGCGGAATAAAATCAGGGACACAACTACTGTATTGTGTCCCTGATTCTTGGTGTTGTGGACGTGAGCCGAATTGCACGGCTGTCTGCGAAACCGTTCACAGATGGTTTTCACGTTTTGCAATACGCCTTCGCGCTACTAGCCATCCCGGACTCCGCATCGAAACTATTTCACGCCCCTATGATTGTATTTTATCATAGGCTGCCATAGGTTTATAGGGGGTAGTTATGGCTCAAATAGGGTTCTTACGTTTCCTATTGGTCAAGTTCCTTTGCTAGCTGGAGCAGGTTGACGTCAATCTGCTTCTTATTGGCGATGACCTCTGTGAGTGGTGTTGCGGTAATTTCCCCCTTGTTCAACCCCACCATCACACCTGTCTGTCCGTCTGCAAGGCAGTGCGTCGCTGCTGCGCCGGAACGGGTTGCCAGCAGGCGGTCAAATGCACCCGGAGCGCCACCGCGTTGAACGTGCCCCAGAGTAATGGCTCGAAGCCCGAACCCTAGTGACGCTCGATGTTCCTTGAAGTAATCGACCAGCTTCTCCGCGTTGTATTCTGCCCCTTCAGCCACCACCACAATGGCATGAGCCTTACCGCGTTCGTAGGCAGCACCCAATGTTGCCGCTAATTCCTCCGGGGATGTCGGTACTTCCGGTAGTACGATAGCTTCTGCACCCCCGGCGATTCCGCTCATCAGTGCCAGATAGCCGCAATTGCGCCCCATCACTTCCACCAAAAATGCGCGGTTGTGTGAGGAGGCTGTTGTTTTGAGTTGATCAATGGCCTCTAGCGCGATATTCAACGCCGTGTCTACACCAATCGTGATTTCTGCGCCGGACAGATCATTGTCGATAGTAGACGCACATCCCACGACAGGGAAGCCCAACTCCCATAGCGCGTGAGCGCCGGTTTGCGACCCGTTGCCGCCAATGACGACTAACCCTGTGATTTGTTCTTCATTCAGTTCCCGTAGCGCTTTTTTACGTCCAGATTCCGTTTTGAATTCCGGGGCGCGGGCACTGCCGAGTATCGTCCCACCAAGTTGGATGATTCCCCCGACGTCTCGCGCTCCCAGTGGCCGGAACCTGCCGTCCATCAATCCCTCATATCCATGTTCGACCCCGAATACCTCCCAGCCCTTTGCCAGGGCGGTACGTGTCACTGCCCGGATTGCGGCATTCATGCCGGGAGCATCGCCCCCACTGGTGAGAACGGCGATACGTTTCATAGTCTCTCCTGACTGAGTATCTATCTCTGCAAACAGTTCTAATGGTACTCATTTAGCGCGAGATTCCAAAGGCAGGATGTTATAGGGATTTACGGATTTTTGTCGTATTCTTACAGCCAGCAGAGGGGATAGGGATTCTGGAAGGTCTATCAAGACAAAAAGCACCAATTCTTACTATAATACTTTGCAGTAACCCGTTGGATAATCTCTAAACCAGGACTCAAAAATGCCTTACGAATTGATTCTTTATGAAGTATCCGATGCTGTGCTCACACTGACCCTCAATCGTCCCGATAAGCTGAATGCCTTTACCGATACGATGTTGGATGAACTGAGTTTTGCCTTGCGGCAGGCCGAATCCGATACATCGGTGCGGGCGGTCATTTTGACTGGAGCAGGGCGCGGTTTCTGCCCCGGTCAGGATTTGGGATCGGCAGTGGAGCACGGGGCGGGGAGTGACGATTTTTCATATAGTCAGCATCTTCATGCCCACTACGATCCTTTGATATTGGGAATGCGCGCCTTTCCCAAACCCATTGTTGCTGCCATCAACGGGGTGGCTGCCGGTGCAGGTATGAGCTTGGCGCTAGCCTGCGATTATCGTGTTGCCGCCGACCACGCCACTTTCATACAGGCATTTGTCAAGATTGGGCTTGTACCGGATAGTGGCTCAACTTGGATGTTACCTCGTGCGATTGGTATGACCCGTGCGTTAGACATGATGCTCACCGGGAGGCGAGTGAATGCCCAGGAAGCATTGGAATGGGGAATCGTCAATGACGTTGTACCTGCCGACGATCTGATGGATACGGTTCATAAATTGGCTGCGGAATTTTCCACCGCTCCCACCAAAGCCATCGGTTTTATCAAACAGGCACTCGACTACGCCGCGACCAGCACACTCCAGGATGCCCTGGATAAAGAGGCCGAACTTCAAGACCTGGCGGCCAAAACAGCCGACCATACCGAGGGTGTGATGTCATTCCTAGAAAAGCGTCCGCCGCACTTTAAAGGTGAATAAGCCCAATGGCTATTGAAATACCACTACACCGCGCGCGACGCCGCCGCTCAACATGGCATCGTAGGCTTCATTGATCTCGTCCAGTGAGTATTGTTGCGAAACCAACTCATCCAGTTTCAGCTTTCCTGCCATGTATAGGTCGAGCAGCAGTGGAAAATCCCGACTGGCATTGATCGTGCCATAGTAACTGCCTTTGATAACCTTTTCCTGTCGTGTGATGATTGCCCCTGGCAGGTTGGTTCCCGTTCCCATAGGCGACAGTCCGGCCAGAGTGAGTGTCCCACCCGGACGAATAGCCTTCAGTGCCATTTCTTGTAACGCAGGGACGCCAACCGCTTCAAACGCATGTTCCGCGCCCCGCCCATTTGTCAAATTGCGGACGGCCTTCAGTGTATTGTCGTCCGATAGCAGGGTATGGCTAGCCCCGAACTGTCGGGCGATGGTCATCTTGGCCGGATTGGTATCCACGGCAATGATAGTTTGTGCCCCGCACAGCATCGCCCCTTGCAGGATATTAAGTCCCACACCCCCACACCCGAATACCACCACACTATCTCCAGGCCGTACTTCTGCCGTATACATGGCCGCACCTACGCCTGTTGCTACAGCGCATCCCACCAACGCGGCTACTGTAAGGGGCACATCCTTTCGGATTGGGACACAACTCTCCTGTGGAACAACTGCATACTCCGCGAATGTGGCTAATCCAGAGAAATGATAAACAGTCTGTCCATTCCGGTGCAGCCGGGTTGTGTTGTCCAGCATCGTTCCCGCCCAGATCGGTTTAACATAAGTTTCGCACAGATTGGGTTTACCGCGCAGGCAGTAAAAGCAGTGCCCACAGTCTGGTGCCCAGTTCAACACAATATGATCGCCCGGTTGAACGCGCGTAACACCTTCGCCTATTGCCTGCACGATGCCAGCGCCTTCATGCCCCGGTACAACTGGCATCGGGTGCTGTGTCGCGCCAGAGACTAAATGATAATCACTATGACATACGCCGCTTGCGGCAATCTTTACCAGCACTTCGCCTGCCTTCGGTTCGTCTAAAGTGACTTCTTCAACCTGGAACGATTGGTGCGCCTCGTACAGCAGGGCAGCTTGTATTTTCATGGAATTTCCTATAGTCATACAAACACTTATTCAATATATGGGCAATTGTACCCAATCCTCAAGAATCGGTATCATCCAATCAAAGACCACTATTGGAGCTGCAAACGTGGAAAATCCACCGCTACAAACATTCCTCGAATTTGCCCTGGATGCCGCTTGGCAAGCAGGTCGAATCACCCTGAGTTACTTTCAGACGGGTATCCAACCGGATCGCAAATCCGACAACTCGCCTGTGACCATTGCCGATAGACAGGCAGAACAGAAGTTGCGAGAGTTAATTCATAACCATTGGCCGAATCACGGCATCATTGGCGAGGAATTTGGCGAGGAGAAATCCACATCAGGGTATGTTTGGACGATAGACCCCATCGACGGCACAAAGTCATTTGTTCAGGGTGTTCCTCTTTACGCTGTACTTATTGCCCTTACCGACGGAAAGCGGCCTCTGGTCGGTGTAGCCCATTTCCCAGCACTCAACGAAACCTTATATGCAACTCAGGGCGGTGGTTGCTACTGGAATGGTCGCCGTGCCCATGTTTCGACAGTCCAAAGTCTCAAAGATGCAGTCATTCTCACCAGTGAATTGAACAACTTTGAGAATCAAGACAGAGGTAATGGATGGCAGAAGCTCATCGAATCAACCTATTTCCAACGCACCTGGGGCGACGCTTACGGCTACTCTCTGGTCGCTACCGGACGCGCCGAAATCATGCTCGATCCCTGGATGGCGGTTTGGGACTGCGGCCCTTTGCAACTCATCTTGGAGGAGGCTGGCGGTACATTCACAGATTGGCAAGGAAACCCAACAATTTATGCGGGTGAAAGTATTGCCACCAACAGTCTTTTATTTGATGAGGTTATGAAATTGGTGAAAGAAAAGTAGAGACTAGACTGTATCGTCCCACATTCTATTGCCTTAGTTCCGATTCAGGCGTGGGTCAAGCGCATCTCGCAGTCCATCACCCAGTAGATTAAATCCCAACACCGTCAGCATGATGGCGAAACCGGGGAAGAATACCAGATGGGGTGCAGTGAAGACGTAATTCCTGGCTTCACTAAGCATTTGACCCCATTCAGCCGTCGGTGGTTGCGCGCCCAGTCCCAGAAATGAAAGTCCTGCCGCTTCCAGTACTGCACCGCCAACCCCAAGCGTGCCCTGGACGATAAGAGGTGTTAATACATTCGGCAAAATCTGCTGAAAAAGAATGCGAAGTGGTGGCGCACCTAATGCACGTTCCGCTGTAATAAATTCGAGTTCTTTGACTGTAAGAACACTCGCACGGGTCAATCGCGCATAAACCGGAATCGAGACAATAGCGATCGCCAGCAATGCGTTATTCAAGCCGGGACCCTTGATCGTGACAATAGCAATCGCTAGCAGCAGAGACGGAAAGGCTAAAAGCACATCCATTGACCGCATGATCGCGTTATCACCCCAGCCCCCAGCATATCCGGCGGTCAGCCCCAGAACAGTCCCGATGACGATAGCGAAGCTGACACTCGCAATTCCCACAGTGAGCGACGTCCGCGAACCATATACTATACGACTGAAAAGATCACGGGCATTCAGATCAAGTCCTAAGATATGTTGGGGTTCTGTACACCCAAATAAGGCGATACAAGGGGCTTTGGTCGGTAGTCTGCCGGTTTCTCCCGGTAACCCGATCATGGATAAAATCGGATCATACGGCGCAATAATCGGTGCGAAATCGGCAATCAAAATGAGCGCGCCAATGATAATAGCTCCCACAATTGCGGAACGGTTCCGCAGTAGATTACCCACTGTCTCGATAAGAATACTTTCTTGTTCGCCATTGGTCGCCCACACGTATAGTCCAACTGCTGCTGGAACAGCGACCAGGTAATTGAGATTGTTGATTGTCGTAAAGAGATCGGTCAGGATTTGAAGCTGTGGGATTAAATTCAGCAGCGACATGATTCCAAAAACCAGCACCCGAAAGGTGATGGTCAGAAAGGCGCAGATAGCGATGGCTTTCCCCAAAGGTATCGAACGGGATTTGAAGCTGCCTTCTTCGCTTTTGAGGCTGATACTGGGTTGGGCACGTTCCATTTGGGTATCCATTTCTTCCTAACTCAGTCGGATGCGGGGGTCAAGATAACCGTAGAGCACATCGACCAGCAGGTTTATCGCTACGAAAGCGACGGCAGTGACCAATGTAACAGCCTGTACCAAGGCATAATCGCGCGAAGTGATTCCATCAAACAGCGTCTTGCCGATCCCAGAAAATCCAAAAATTGTTTCAGTCAACACAGCACCGGCGACCAACCCGCCGAAATTTAAGCCGATGATAGTCACAACTGGCAGCAGAGCATTTCGGACGGCGTGCCGTGTGACGACAACAAATTCGCTTAACCCCTTCGCTCGCGCCGTTCGCACATAATCTTGCCCCAGGGTTTCCAGCACGCTCGAACGAGTCATTCGGGCGATAATTGCCAGTGGTATCGTCCCAACAGCCGCCGCAGGCAAGATCAAATGCTGTAAGGCATCCAGAAGTAGCTTACCATTGAGAGTCAAAATCGCATTCACGACATTTAAACGAGAGATGAAAACCATTAGCCCTGTCGCAGTATCACCATTGGCGATGCCCCACACTTCGTAAAAGGCTGGATAATTAGCTCCTGGAGTCAGACGTCCCGATGGAGGTAGGGCAAATGGCGTATCTTTGAGTAATACGCCGAAAAAATAAGCCAGCATCAGCCCCAACCAGAATACGGGCATGGAGACACCCACATTCGCCCCAATCATCGTTCCAACGTCAACAGCGGAGTTATACCGATAAGCCGAGATAATTCCGAGTGGGACACCGACAATGACGGCAAAAATCAGAGCCATTGTTGCAAGTTCAACAGTGACGGGCAGGCGTTCGCTCAATAGGGTTGTAATCGGCTCTCCAAAGCGTAGCGAGTCGCCCAGGTTGCCATGAATGATATCATTAACGTAGATGGCGAACTGTTCAGGGATGGGCTTGTTTAATCCGTAACGTATTATGAAAGCGTCGCAGGTTGTCTGCGATGCCTTTTCTCCCAGCATGGCTCGGCATGGATCGCCGGGGATCAATCTCGCCAGGGCGAAGGTCACAGCGAGGATACCAAGTAATACCGGAACAGCAAGGACAAGGCGGCGTAAAATGAAAGTGCTCATAAAAGGCTTACCAGACTAATCTGAGATAGAAGGAGGGGCGGGTATATTTTGACCCGCCCCTGCCGAACAATACAACTTATCGACTACGAAACTTATTCTGTCGGCGCATTCAGCGGGCTGCCGAAGAACGCACCCCAGTAGGTGAAGTCGCCGGTACGGCCAATATGCATCGGGCTGGAAGCATCCCACATTGCAATGAAGGAAGCCACCACGTCATTTGCATCCAGAGCAGAACCATCAGAGAATGTCACGCCGTCACGTAGAGTGAATGTCCACTCGGTTGCGTCTGCATTGCCAGAGTAATCTGATGCCAGCGCCGGAACGACACTGCCGTCGGTAGCATATCCAAGCAGCGACTGAGTGATTTGTTCACATGCGCGGAAGGTTTCACCGTCGACTCTCGTCATTGCAGTACAGGCTGATCGGTTCGCCTGCGCCGATATAGATGATGTTGTCATCATCCGGGTCATCCAGCACTGCGAACTGTGTGGCCGAGAAGCCTGTTACGTAGGCATTTTGGATGCGTGCCTGATAAACGTCTGCCGAGCCGCCATTGGCAATCGGAACCATCGGAACGAAGGTTGCAATTTCATCGTTGGCTTGTTTGTACAGGTCCAAACGAGCTGCCGGGTCGGAAAGCTGGGCGGCTTGCGACAGCAGGTCAACCAGTACCGGGTCTTGGTCACCAAACTGCTTCTGGCTTGGGTTGTTGAAGTGATAATCGAGGAAGTTGGTTGCATCTGGGTAGTCTGCGCCCCAACCCAACATAGTCAGCGGCAGTTCGCCCTTCTGGGCGGCGTCTAGGAATGCACCCGATTCCATCACATTGATAGTGGCATTGATGCCAATTTCAGCCAATTGCGCTTGCAAATCCTGCGCAACGACACCGGGTAGTGGCAGGTAACCACGTACGACGTCACGGTAGCTGATGGTGGTCTCAATCGGCAGTGTTACGCCCGAGTCTGCCATCAACTGCTTCGCTAGATCGAGATCATAATCATCGCTCATCGAGTCGGCGGTATATCCAAAGATGCTCGGTGGCATGAACTGGCTGGCGGTAGTTGATCCCGGCGGATAGAAATTGTCGACCAACCGTTGTTTGTTGATACCATGAGCAATCGCTTGGCGCACCATCACATTGTCAAACGGAGCCATCGTGTTGTTGATGCCCAGATAGAAAATGTTGGTTGGCGGGATTGGATAGGATGCCAGAGTCGGGTCATTTTCGACGGTGGCAAAATCGCCAGGAGCAACATAAGCAATACCGTCGGCTGTACCGGCCTGAAGTTCGACCAGCCGTGCAGCGGCTTCCGTACTCTGCTTCAGGATGACGGTTGGCTCAATTGCCGGGGTTCCCCAGTAATTTTCATTGGCGGTTAGCACCATTTCCTCAGTTTTGTTCCAATGATCCAACTTGTAGGGGCCAGTTCCAATCGGGTTGCCGAGCAGATCATCCAGATTCGCCGCTTCAAGTTGTTCGGACGGATGAATGCCCATCGCCGTGAAGGCGACCTTAGCCGGAATCGCCGGGTCGGGATTGCAGAGGGTGATCTTCACGGTCATGGCATCCACCGCTTCAATCGACTTGATGTTGCCGCCATAATCGCAATTATCGGCGGTTAGTGACATCATATCCTGTCCGGCTGCGGGAATGACCGCACCGCCGAGTGCCAGAATGAGTGCTACTAACGGTAACACACGTAGCAGGGATTTCATAAAATGCGCTCCTTCAAAGTAAATTAAGAACCATTATCGATGAGAACAATTTTTGGCTTGTGTTTCATTGTCACCTCTATATAACAACTTCGCCGCTGAATTGTTCAAATTTGCGTCGAGATTGTAATACAGTTGTTTCTGCTTGCCAAATTTGCTATTGCATTCTACAAGAACTATTTAATCGGTTAATTTCTCCCGTTATATGGGTCGTTACAGGAGACATCATATGTTTATCCAGCTCGGCAATGGTATGCAGCAGTTGTGGCTCACGGGACTCCTTGTTTTGTGGGGGATGCTGTTATTTGGCGGCTTCATATTTGGAAAATTGAATGCCGATGAGTCTCATCGCACTCCCCGGTGGGCACGTATGGCATCCTCGTTCGCTCTGGTTGTTGCCGCCTGGAGCGGTACGTTATTTCTGCTGAACTCCCCGACCATCCAATTTATATTACTTGTCGCAATAGGCATGACTTTAGGCTTTGTAGGTGATTTGTTCATGGCTCAATTACTACCTCTAAAAGATTTCGTAATGGGTGGCATCGCTTCTTTTGGCTTGGGACATATCGCCTACATTCTCGCTCTATTGAAACTCGATAACGGCGGACTTGACACATCTAATCTGCGTTGGAGCGCGTTGATTGTTTGGTGGTTAATCGGGCTAATAGGTTGGTACATAGTCGTGTTTCGACAGGGTGAACGAACACCTCTGCACTACGCTGCCTTACCCTACGCACTGCTATTGTCATCCACAGCCGGGTTGGCGACTGGTGTCGCGCTTCAGTCGCCGATTTATGTCCCGCTGGCAATCGGGGCAGCACTCTTTTTACTCAGTGATCTACTGTTGGCAGCGCAGTTATTTAATCATCTGCATTTTCGCTCTATTGGTGATGTCGTTTGGCTGTTGTATGGTCCCGCACAAATGTTAATTGTCTTTGGGGGTATCAGCGCTGCACTGGCGACAATTTCCTTCTAAAGTGCTTACACCCAACCACCGTTTCTATACCCATTCTGGTAGATAGTCGCTTTCGATCTTTGCCATTTCGTCGAACATCTGCCGCGCTTCGGCTGGCGAACACACTGCTGCGGTCAGAGGATCGAGCATTAGCGCATGGACAGCCGCCTCTCGATCTTCCTCAAGAATGGCGCTTGTCACCAATTCATGAACGGCCATATGCGCTGCATCTAATGCGGCCAATTGTGTCGGCAGTGAACCAAAGTGAGTGGGTTGCAGACCGTTTTGGTCAATCAGGCAGGCCACTTCCACCAATCCGTCTTGTGGCAAATTGTCAATCAATCCTGTGTTGGGCACGTTTCCATAAATCACTGTGGGTTTGTTGAATTCAATCGCCTCAATGATATACGAGCCATATTCGTGACCACGTTTGATCGTGATTTCTTCCTCACCCGCCAGCATCTTACCGATGCGCTCCGACGATCTCGCCCGCCACGTCGGCCAATTGTTGGCATAGAATCCGGTTTCGCCCAGGTATCCCGCGCGCGTGTATTTCTCGATCAGGTCAGGCCGCTTGCGGAAATAAGGCAGATATTCCGAAAAATGCCCGCTGCTTTCCGTCACGAACGCGCCGAATTGCAGCATCATTTCAAACCGTACCGGGTCTTGCTCGTAAATTGCCGTGTCCTTAGCCTTCTCGCGCAGCAGGGGATACAGGTCTTGCCCATCGCGGGTTAATTCCGTGAACCATGCCAGATGATTGATACCCGCGCACCGGAAGCACATGTCTTCGTAGGGAATATCCATATAATGTGCCAGTTGCTTGGAGGTTCCCTGGACTGAGTGGCACAATCCAACCATCGGCAGGGACGAATATTGTGTGCCCGCTAGGCACATGATTGACATCGGGTTGGTGTAATTCAGTACAAAGGCGTTCGGCGCGAGTTCCTCGGTATCATCCAGAATATCTAACCATGCTGGAACAGTACGCAGTGCTTTGAAGATTCCGCCGGGACCAATCGTATCGCCGATGCACTGGTTAACCCCATATTTCATTGGGATGTCGAAGTCGTGTCGAACATTGGCGAGTCCGGCCACTTCAATCGTGTTGATGAGGTAATCTGTCCCCGGCAGAATCTCCCGCCGTTTAGTGGAGGCTTCCACTGTCCACTTGCATCCACTTAAACTGACGACCTTTTCGCAAATCTGATGCGCCAGCTCCAACCGTTCTGCGTCAATATCCACCAGCCCGAACACGCCAGTTTCCAGTCCTGGGGTACTGAGCAAATCGGTGATAATTTCATACGCAAAAACGGTGCTTCCAGCGCCCATAAATGTCACTTTAGGCATTAAACTTCCCTTTCTGAAGTAAGATTAAAGTTCATGGTTCTGTCTGCCAATGGTAGAGGCTTATGCATGACGACACGATTATAACGAGGTTTGTGAGTCCTTCTATATTCATTGCCATCAATAAATAATGGGAGACAATGATGAAGGTTCTAGGGTTGCACCATATTACCCTCGTCTGCGCCGACGCACAGCGCACCGTTGATTTCTATACCCACGTTCTAGGGCAGCGTTTGGTCAAGCAAACTGTCAATTTCGATGACCCCGACAGTTATCATCTCTATTTTGGCGACCAACTGGGGCGACCCGGTACAGCCATCACCTTCTTTGAGTGGCGCGGCGCGCGTAAAGGCCATCCCGGTATCGGCGGTACACATCACTATGCCCTTCAGGTCGCGGATTATGAAAAGTTGCTCAAGTGGAAACGCTGGTTGACCGATCACAACATCAAAGTTGATGGGCCGTATGACCGCCATTACTTCACCTCGATCTATTTTCGCGATCCCGATGGCACAATTCTTGAAATCGCTACTATTGGCCCAGGGTGGACACGCGATGAAGCACCCGCCAAGATTGGGACAGAATATCGCCAACCACCGCCGGATATGCTGGTCAACAACCGTGACGAAGCCCGCATTCAGGCGCTTACTGCACCCGAACCCGTTACGGCGATTACACCCGACATGGCGCTTTCACGCGGGATGCATCATATCTCTGCCATCGGCTCGGATATTCACCGGATTGATGATTTTTATAGTGGCCTGCTTGGCATGCATCGTGTAAAGATGACTTCCAACTTTGACGATCCCAATTCGGCTCACTGGTATTGGGGAGTGGATGAGGGTTCTCCCGGCACATTAATTACCTACTTTGAGCGCGACCCTGCGAAAACTGGGTATAGTCAGATGGGGGCAGGGCAGACTCATCATTTTGCTCTGGCGGTTGCTGATGAAACCGAGCAGGCCGAATGGCGCGTCAAGTTATTAGAGGCGGGTTATCGTGTATCCCAGATTCTGGATCGGGTCTACTTCAAGAGCATCTATACCGATGACCCTGACGGCCATATTGTCGAACTGGCGACGCTTGGCCCCGGTTTTACAGTTGATGAATCGCTGTCCGACCTCGGCAAATCACTCAGGTTGCCACCCTGGTTGGACAAAGACCGTGCTGCGGTTGAAAACACTCTGAACCCACTGAATGTTCCAAAATGGCCTGTACTACAGGAGGGATAGATGGTTGCTTCAAATCCGTATGATCGACAGCCTGTTTTGACTTATGGTACACCACTGTCTGAAGCTAAAGCAGCCATGATATTGATTCACGGGCGCGGCGCAACTGCCGAAAGTATTCTCTCCCTCGTGCCCGAAATCGACCAACCGGGATTTGCTTATCTCGCGCCCCAGGCGGCCAATAACACCTGGTATCCCTACAGTTTTCTTCAGCCACTTGCCTCCAACGAACCCTATCTGACAGCAGCACTGGCGTTGATTGCCGACTTGCTCACAAAAGTCAATCAATCCGGCATCCCTTCGGACAAAATAATGCTGCTCGGCTTTTCGCAGGGCGCATGTCTCTCGTCGGAATTTGTCGCCCGCAATGCACGTCGTTATGGCGGTCTCGCTGTCCTGAGCGGGGGTCTCATCGGCCCGGATGGCACACCCCGCGACTATCTCGGTTCGTTGGATGGCACACCAGTTTTCCTGGGTTGCAGTGATGTGGACTTTCATATCCCGAAGGAGCGCGTCGATCTTACCGCCGAAGTGCTTCAGACGCTCGGTGGTGAAGTGACGGAGCGTCTGTATCCGAATATGGGGCATACCATCAATCAGGATGAAATTGGCTCCGTTCGCGGTATGATGGCCGCGTTATTGGATGGCGAGAAATGACAGACAGTTGCCGTGCCATTCGGCACTACCTACGCCGTTGGTTTCTTGATTACACTGAATCTATATCGCTCGTCTAAATCGAATAGGAAACAACGTGGTTGCCGCTCATACGATGCCCTCCGATCTCGAAATCGCTCAGAATGCTCACCTGCTCCACATCAACCAGATAGCCGAACAACTGGGACTCGATCCCGATACCGACCTCGAACATTATGGCAAGTACATTGCCAAGATTGACCTGGGGGTGCTGGATCGTCTGTCAGACCGGCCAAATGGCAAATATGTGGATGTCACCGCCATTACCCCAACACCGCTGGGTGAAGGCAAGTCAACCACCCTTGTGGGCTTGGGGCAGGCCATGAAGCACATCGGCAAACGCGCGGCCATCACTATTCGCCAACCATCCCAGGGTCCCACTTTTGGTATCAAGGGTGGGGCAGCAGGTGGCGGCTACAGCCAGGTTGTACCGATGGAGAACTTCAACCTCCACCTCACGGGCGACATTCACGCCATCACTGCCGCACATAATTTAATCGCCGCCATGATCGACAATCATCTGTATCACGGCAATGCGCTCAATCTCGATGAACACAACATTGTTTGGCGGCGTGTCCTCGACCTCAATGATCGCGCTTTGCGGAACGTAATCGTCGGTTTAGGGGCGAAGGCCGATGGCGTTCCCCGCCAAACGGGTTTTGATATTACCGTTGCCTCAGAAATTATGGCGATACTGGCGCTTACCACGTCGCTGGAAGATCTCCGCGCCCGCATTGGTCGTATGGTCGTTGCCTACGATCAGGATAAGAAACCCATCACGGCAGAAGAATTGAACGCGGCGGGTGCGGCCTCTGTCCTCCTCCGGGACGCCATCAAGCCAAATCTCATGCAAACTCTCGAAAACACCCCGGCCTTTGTCCATTGTGGCCCATTCGCCAATATCGCGCATGGCAATTCATCCGTTCTGGCCGATCAAATCGCGATCAAGTGTGCCGATTATGTCCTGACCGAATCGGGTTTCGGTGCGGACATTGGTGCGGAGAAGTTTTTCGACATTAAATGTCGCGCATCCGGTTTGCGTCCCAATGCCGCTGTCTTGGTTGTGACCATTCGCGCTCTCAAGGCACACACGGGTAAGTATAAAATCGTCGCTGGCAAACCCCTTGATCCCGCCCTGACATCCGAAAATAGTGCTGATGTGGAACTTGGCGCGGCCAATATGGTGCGCCATCTGGAAAATATGCGGAAGTTTGGCGTCAATCCGGTGGTTGCCATCAATGTATTCGACACTGATACCGAGGCTGAAATCGACGTGGTTCGTCAGATCGCGGGCGACGCGGGTGCGGTTGGTGTCTCGGTAGCGCGCCATTTTGCCGATGGTGGTGCGGGCGCGGCGGAACTGGCCGAAATGGTCGTTACCGCCTGCGACCAGCCCAACGATTTCCAGTTTCTTTATCCGGTGGACTGGCCGATCAAGCGCAAAATCGAGGCGATTGCGACAGAAATCTACCGCGCCGATGGGGTTGATTACACACCAGAAGCCGCTAAACAGATTGAAACCTTTGAGAAAAATGGTTTTGGCGATTTACCGATTTGTATGGCAAAAACCCATCTCAGCTTCACAGCCGATCCAGCGGTGAAGGGAGCGCCTACGGGCTTCCGGTTGCCTGTACGGGAAGTGCGTGCCTCGGTTGGTGCAGGGTTTATCTATCCGCTGTGTGGCGAGATGCGTACCATGCCCGGTCTGCCCAAGTCGCCCGCCGCCGAAAATGTTGACCTTGATGACGATGGCAATGTCATTGGCCTGTTCTAGCCTATAGGTGCGGTTACGGGCAAGCAAAATCTTCGCCACTCCCTTGCACTGCGGGGATTTTGTCCCTTAATCGACCTGTGTTCTAATATGAGGCACTTATTGCGAATATGATTTGAAGGATAGTCGCACATGTCAAAATATATCCTCGCGCTCGATCAGGGTACAACTTCCTCCAGAGCCATCGTCTTCGATCATGACGGACATATTGTGGCGGCTGCCCAGGGGGAATTTCAGCAAATCTACCCCCAACCGGGCTGGGTGGAACACGACCCCAATACCATCTGGCAGACTCAACTGAAGGTTGCCCAGGATGCCCTGGCATCCCAAAACCTGTCCCCCGACGACATAGCCGCTATCGGTATCACCAACCAGCGCGAAACCACTGTCATCTGGGATCGTGAAACCGGCGAACCCGTCTACAACGCCATTGTTTGGCAGGATCGCCGTACTGCAGCGTTCTGCGACCAGCTCAAGGCCGAGGGCTTCGATAAAACCATTGTAGACAAAACCGGCTTGGTAACGGATGCTTATTTTTCTGGCACAAAAGTGGCTTGGATTCTCGACAACGTTCCCGGTGTTCGCCAACGCGCTGAAGATGGCAAACTCGCTTTTGGTACGATAGACAGTTTTCTCGTTTGGCGTTTGACGGCTGGCCGCCTGCATATCGCCGATGTCAGCAACGCCAGCCGCACCATGCTCTACGACATCCACAAACACTGGTGGTCAACCACCGTCCTCAAGCGTCTGAATATTCCCCATTCGCTCCTGCCACAGGTTGTTCCGTCCAGTATGGTTTATGGAGAAACCGAACCCGCCTTGTTCGGCAAACCAATTCCGATTGCGGGCATGGCGGGCGACCAGCAGGCCGCCACTTTTGGTCAGGCTTGTTTTGTACCCGGTCTGGTGAAAAACACCTACGGCACGGGCTGCTTCATGCTCATGAACACTGGTAAAAAAGCTGTTGCCTCTAACCATAAACTCCTCACCACTGTCGCCTGGACGGTGGGTGAAAATCCCATGCAGTATGCCCTGGAAGGCAGTATCTTTATCGCCGGGGCGGCGGTTCAATGGCTGCGTGATGAGATGAAATTGGTGGCCGATGCTGCTGAGTCCGAGGCTGTCGCTACCAGTATTGATGGTACGGATGGGGTTTATGTTGTCCCTGCTTTTGTCGGCCTGGGCGCGCCTTATTGGGATCAATATGCACGCGGCACAATCCTCGGTTTGACACGCGGCTCAGGTCGTGCTCAGGTCGTCCGTGCCACATTGGAGAGCATCGCCTATCAAACCCGTGATGTGCTGGAAGCCATGCGCGCTGATGCCGGTCTGTCGCTACCCACCATTCGGGTGGATGGCGGCATGGTTCGCAACGATTTCCTGATGCAGTTCCAGGCAGACATTCTCAATGTACCAGTACAACGTCCCCAGGTCACAGAAACCACTGCGCTAGGTGCGGCTTATCTGGCAGGATTGGCGGTTAACTACTGGACATCTCAAATCGAAATTGCCGACAAATGGAAGGTCGAGAAAACTTTTGAACCCTCCATGTCCGTTGACCAACGCGAGTCACTCTATAATGGATGGAAACGAGCGGTAGAGCGTGCCAGGGCTTGGGAGCAGTAAACGGCGCATTGTTGAGCCGTATAGAAAGAGCGTGAAATTATGTCTCGCACACAAGTCATAGAGTCATTCCGCCACCATCCGGCGGTCTCGGTTTTAATTGTTGGGGGTGGTGTCAATGGCGTTGGCACATTCCGCGACCTGGCGCTTCAAGGCGTCGATGTTCTGTTGGTCGACAAGGGTGATTTCTGCTCAGGTGCGAGTGCTGCCTCATCCCACATGTTGCATGGTGGGCTGCGCTACCTCGAAAATGCTGAGTTTCAACTCGTGCGGGAAGCCCTGCATGAACGCGATAGAATGTTGCGGAACGCGCCACATTATGCCCATCCACTGCCCACCACCATTCCTATTTTTAGTTGGTTTTCCGGTTTCCTCAATGCGCCACTCAAATTCCTGCGCTTGCGTGACAAACCCGGTGAGCGGGGTGCGTTTGTTATCAAAATCGGTCTGATGCTGTATGACTGGTTTACCCGCGAAAGCCGTGTGATGCCGACCCATCGACTGATTTCACGAGAGGAATCACTCAACCTGCGTCCACAGCTAAATCACGATATTGTTTGCACGGCGCAGTATTACGATGCCTGGATGCCATATCCAGAGCGTATCTGTGTTGAAATGGTCTTGGATACGGAAGCGGCTTCGTCACATGCCAAAGCACTGAATTATGTTTCATTGCAGCGGGGTAGTGGTGATGCGGTGACGCTCCACGATCAACTCTCTGGCGAGACGTTTACCGTCAAACCGCGTCTGGTGATTAACGCGGCGGGTCCCTGGGTGGATATTGCCAATCAAACGCTGAACCAGTCAACCGATTTCATCGGTGGCACGAAGGGTTCGCATCTGGTGGTTGACCATCCCGAACTTCATGCCCTTATGCAGGGTAACGAAATGTTTTTTGAGAACAAAGATGGCCGCATCACCCTGTTTTTCCCTCTGTTGGATAAAGTCCTTATGGGCACAACCGATATACGAGTGGATAATCCTGATGATGTTCGCTGCACCGATGAGGAAATTGACTACATTCTGGCCGCTGTGCGTATCGTTTTCCCTCATATTGATCTAAATCGCTCCCAGATTGTCTTTCACTTCTCCGGCGTTCGCCCTCTGCCCAGCAGCCATACGTCCACCACCGGACAAATTAGCCGCGATCATAGTATTCATATCCTCGAACCGGATGATAATCTCTCGTTCCCGGTGTTCTCGCTGGTGGGAGGGAAGTGGACGACTTTCCGCGCCTTTGCCGAACAGGTGACAGATCAGGTCTTGTCGCGCCTGGATTTGAATCGTAAAGCCGATACAAAAAACCTGCCCATTGGCGGCGGGCATGATTATCCCCTTACCGAAACCGCACAGGTAGAATGGGTTGTGGCTCTGGCCGCCAGAATGGGGTTGTCACCGGAACACGTCCATATATTGTTGAAACGATATGGTACCTATGCCCAAGCCGTTATGGAGTATATGGATCGTGGTGAAGATACATCACTCCATCATCATCCGTCTTACACATGCCGGGAAATTGAGTTCTTGGCACTGAACGAGAAAATTGTACATTTGGATGATTTGATTCTGCGCCGTTCTCTCCTGGCGATGTTGGGAGAGGTAACGGGTGATCTGCTGGCAGAATTGGCCGAAATCCTTGCGCCGGTTCTCGATTGGTCAGAAGACCAGATTACGGAAGAAATCGTCCGCGCTGCTCAATTACTCGTGCATGAACATGGGGTTAGTCCGGCCATACTTCGTCGTTCCCACACATAACCTTCGTATTCGCTCGCCAGACAATCCTAAACATTAACACTTCTCACTCTATAATTATTCTATAGTTGATTTGTGACAAACGTAAATTCACATTTCCAACTATAAAACAATCCACCCTGGAGTGAGCCTGTGTTCTCGAAACTGTTTCACTATGTGACTGTTTTTGTGATTCTGATCTTCGTGCTTGCTGTTGGGATGCAGACAGTAGGCGCGTCGAACCAGCCTGCAATCACCATCGAATTGCTTGACATCTCCTCGTCCATTTCGGAATATCCCCTATCAGGGGCATCATGGGCCATTGACCCCTGGGATACGGGTGTCGGGCATTTACAGGCCACCGCCTGGTTTGATTCGCCAGGCAACATCGTTTTGGCCGGACACTCAATCATGCCAGATGGCACACCCGGCATTTTCGCGCATTTGGATGATGTGCAAATCGGTCAGGAATTGGATGTGTTCGATGGGGGAGGGGATAGATATTACACCGTAACTGACGTTTTTACGGTTGGGATAAACGATATGGATGTTGTGATGCCCACGCAGGATGAACGCATCACGCTCATTACCTGCAAAATCGGCTCGTATGACGCTGACACTCAAACCTACACCCAGCGTTTGGTCGTCGTTGCCGAAAGGGCATCATGATTTTAAACTTTTATGATGTCAATTTTGAAGCAGCGTCTTGATCTACGAACCAGGTGAGTGTCCCATTTTGTGGTTGGATGAGTTGGGCTGGCAGTAAATCCTGATTGTAATCGCCCTGAATAACCTGTTGTAGGCGTTGGGCTTTACCACTTCCTGAAACCAGAAAACTAACATTTGCTGCGGCGTTAATGGCCGTCTTGGTTAGGGTAATTCGCCACATCTGTTTGGCGGGCACATAATTTTCAATCACCCATCGTTTCTCTTCTAAAACCGCGTTTGTGCCTGGGAACAGCGATGCGGTATGTCCATCATCACCCATCCCCAGCAGGATCAGATCGAATCGCGGGTATAGGGAATCGTTGCCGAAGAAGTTTCGCAAGGTGTCCTCATACCTGACGGCAGCTTCATCCGGGCGTATTTCCCCTTGCATCCGGTGAATATTCTCGGCTGGAATGGGCACATGGTCGAGTAGCTTCTCCCGTGCCATCCGGTAGCAGCTATCAACATGATTGGGTGGCACACATCGTTCGTCGCCCCAGAACACGTACACCTTTGTCCAATCAACCCTCTCTGAGTAGGGTTCAGTTGCCAGCAGTTCGTATAGTCCCTTCGGGGTTGACCCGCCGGAAAGCGCTATGTTGAACCGCCCACGATCTGTATTCGCCTCGCCTGCAAGCCTGACGATTTGTTCGGCTGCTGCTTCCGCCAGTTGCTTCAGATCACTTAAGATTTGAACGTTATCCATCTTCATCGTTACGTCCTAACCGCCAGACATGCCCATCCCGCGCCAATAGGTCTACAGCTTCCTGCGGCCCCCAACTGCCCACCGGATAGATGGCGACAGGCGGCGCATTCGGTGTATTCCAACCCTTCAGGATTGGGTCAACTACATCCCACAATGCTTCGATCTCGTCATTACGTGTGAACAGTGACGGATCGCCATTCAGGGCGTCCAGCAGCAGTCGCTCATACGCTTCTGGTATCGCTAGTTCTCCAAACGCTGTGCTGTATTGGAAGTCCATGTTAACCGAGCGCGTTTCGTTCGAGTCCGGCATCTTCGCTTCAAAACTCAGGTGAATTCCTTCGTCCGGTTGGATGACAATGGTTAGCACATTCGGCGTATATCCATCATCTTTATCCATATTGAACATTAGCAGGGGCGGGCGGCGAAAGCGCACTCTTATCTGGCTCGTTTTGGTTTTCAATGCCTTGCCGGAACGTAGATAAAACGGCACACCCTGCCACCGCCAGTTGTCGATATACAATTTCAGCGCCGCATAGGTGGGTGTTTGCGAATTTGCCGCGACCCCTTCCGTTTCGCAATAGCCCTCGTACTGCGCCCGCACGGCGTCACTTAAGGGGATACGCCGGATAGCCCGAATGACCTTTACCTTTTCGTTGCGTAGCTCGGTTGCGTTGACTGATACAGGCGGTTCCATCGCCATCAGTGCCACCAGTTGCAAAATATGGTTCTGGAACATGTCCCGCAGCACACCCGCGTGGTCATAATACGCCGCTCGATGTCCCACGTCCACCGCCTCCGCCACCGTTACCTGGACGTTGTCCACGTAATTTCGATTCCAGATTGGCTCGAAGATGGTGTTGGCGAACCGGAAGAACAGGATATTTTGAGCGGTCTCTTTGCCCAGGTAGTGGTCAATTCGGTAGATTTGGCTTTCATCGAACGACTGGTGAACCAGTTTATTCAGCGCGCGTGCTGATGCTAAATCCGACCCGAACGGTTTTTCGATGATGACTCGTCGCCAGCCGCCGTTTTCTTCGCACATTGAAAGCTCTCCCAGGTTGCTCACAATTGTGCCGTACAAACTGGGGGCAACCGACAGATAATATAATCGGTTGCAGTTCCCCATTTCGTGTTCGTGCAGAAACGTATCGACCTGTTTCAGTTCTTCGGGTTTGGACGCATCTGCCGGGACATACCAGATGTGTTCTGCAAACTTCCCCCACTGCCCATTATCAAACGACTCTTTGGAGAATTCCTTCACACCATTTTCGACTTCCTTTCGGAAATCCTCGTGACTGTATTTCGTGCGCGAGACGCCTACGATGTTGAATGTTTTCGGCAGTCGGTTTTTATGATACAGGTTATACAATGCTGGGATCAATTTCCGGCTGGTAAGGTCGCCGGATGCGCCAAAGATAACAAATGTGGTCGAATTTCCCTGGTCGCTCTCAGCCATAATTCTCACGCTTTCTTGATTGCATGTCCACCGAATTGGTTGCGCATTGCGGCCAACAGTTTAGCGGCATAACTGGTCTCTTGGCGGCTGACGAATCGCATCATCAGCGCCAGTGTGATGACCGGCGCGGGCACATCCTGGTCAATGGCCTCGAACACCGTCCAGCGTCCTTCACCAGAGTCCGCCACCCAGTCCTTGATTCCGCTCAACTCCTGGTCGTCCTTCAGGGCAATCGCTGTCAGGTCGAGCAGCCACGAACGCACCACACTGCCGAATCGCCATAACTCCGCGATTTGGTGTAAATCCAGGTCAAAATCTGGCTTGGCCTTCATGATCTCGAAGCCCTCGGCATACGCTTGCATCATGCCGTATTCGATTCCGTTATGCACCATCTTGACGAAGTGTCCCGACCCGGTTGGCCCAACGTGTCCCCAACCCTGATCTGGCGCGGGAGCGAGTGTTTCCAGCAGAGGACGGATATGGTCAATGGCCTCGTCCGGCCCGCCAACCATCATGCTGTAACCTTCTGCCAGCCCCCAGACACCACCGCTGGTTCCCACATCAACAAAGTGTAGTCCCCGCGCTGCCAGAGCCGCCCCTCGCCGCATCGAGTCCTTATAATTACTGTTTCCACCGTCGATGATAATGTCCCCTGGCGACAGTAAATCGGCCACCTTGTTAATCATGTTCTCGGTGACATCACCCGCAGGAACCATCACCCATACCGCCCGTCGGGGGGAGAGCTTGCTTACCAGGTCTTCTATTGAGGTCGACGGGATTGCGCCCGCTTTGGCCGCTTCTTCAACCGGCTGTGGGCTGCGGTTGAATACCACCACCTCATGTCCGCCTTTGAGCAGACGTTGCACCATATTTCCGCCCATCCGTCCCAGGCCAATCATTGCGAATTGCATGTCCGAATCCTTTCTTGTGTTGATTGTAGTGGCTGTATGTAAGAAGTTATGGTCGTTTAATCTCGCGGATGCCATTTTTCCCGGCAACCACAACCTCGGTTGCCAGCCGGATGAATAATCCGTGTTCCACGATACCCGTTCTTTGTTTGATTTGTGCGCCCAGTTCCGCTGGATTCTTAATCTGGCCGAAGTTGCAATCCAGGATCAGATTGCCCTGGTCAGTTTTAAACGGACTCCCATCCTCGGTTTTGCGTACGATCACCGTTGCCCCCAGAGAGTTGAGATATGCTGCCTGTGAGCCATATCCGAACGGGATGACTTCGACAGGAACAGCCCAGTGTGTTCCCAGCATCGGCACAAGTTTTGAGTTGTCCACGACGATGATTTCTCGCGCGCTGGCCTGAGCCACGATCTTTTCCCGCATCAGCGCGCCGCCGCCGCCCTTGATGAGTTCCAGTTGCGGATCAACCTCGTCCGCGCCGTCAATAGTGAGATCAATCTGCGGATGTTCTTCCAGTGTGGTCAATGGAATGCCGTATTCGTGTGCCTCTGTTTCGACCACACTCGAACAAGGCACAGCCAGCACATTCTGGAGTACGCCGGTTTGTATCAATTGGCCGATTTTCCGCACCGCCCAGATGGCTGTACTGCCGTGTCCCAATCCCACGATCATGCCGGACTCGACAGATCGTACCGCATATTCTGCCGCCTGTTGTTTAAAATTGATGGTTGTCATGCCTTAAATCAGGCTCCGAGCTGCCAGCGCCGCCCCGACGATTCCCGCATCATTCAAAAGTTGTGCGGGTACAATTGTGCTGCGGGTATGGAGTAACGGCAGAAATTTCTCATGTTTTTTGCTTACACCACCGCCGATAATAATCAGATCGGGGGAAAATAGGAACTCAATCCGTCCAAGCACCTCGTCCAGTCTGTCGGCCCACTTTTCCCAGCTCAGGTCTTTTTCTTCCCGAATGCGATCCGAAGCGCGGTTTTCGGCGTCTTTACCGCGCACTTCCAGGTGTCCCAATTCAGTATTCGGTACAAGGATGCCATTCACAAACAGCGCGCTCCCAATGCCGGTTCCAAGTGTCAGCATCATCACCACGCCCATGTGCCCGCGTCCAGCCCCGAATTCCATTTCCGCAATACCCGCCGCATCGGCATCGTTAACCAACACCACCGGCAGACCTGTTCGCTCCTGGATGAGGGCTTCTCCATTGGTCCCAATCCATGCGTCATCGACATTCGCGGCACTATACGCCACGCCCTGTTTGATAATGGCTGGAAACGTGCAGCCGATTGGCCCTTCCCATGTGAAGTGTCTCACAATCTCGGCAATCACATCTGCTACAGCTTCGGGTTTGGACGGTTGCGGGGTAGGGATGCGATGCCGCTCCTGAAGCATTTCTCCGGTAGTGATGTCTACAGGAGCGCCCTTGATGCCCGAACCACCTATATCAATGCCCATGATCTGCATGGTCTTATCTCCGGCTTAAAAATGATGGCGAGTAGCAGCTTAACTATATCGGCTGCCTGTCGTTATGACCACTGTTCAAAAACTATTCGACTGGAGACTGTTGAATCAATTTTGCGATCAACGCTGTCCACCCGGTTTGATGACTTGCTCCCAGGCCAGCCCCGTTGTCCCCGTGAAAATATTCGTAAAAGGGGATGTGATCCCGCCAGTTAGCACCCGTCTGGAATATTTCGTTTCCGCCGAAGACGGCTCTCCGCCCATGTTCATCTTTTATAAAGATCAATTCCATCCGCTTCGATAATTCTGCCGCCACATCATTCAACGTCAAGGCTTGGTCAGAATTTGACGGAAATGCCACTTTGAAATCATCTCCATAGTAATGATGATATTTTTGCAGGGATTCAACGATCAGAAAATTCTCAGGGAACCACACAGGTCCGCGCCAGTTGGAATTACCCCCGAATAATCCCGTGCTGGACTCCGCAGGTTCATAATGCAGTTCGTAGGCTTCTCCATCAAGGTTGAATGAATACGGATGGTCTGCGTGGTATTTGGAAAGGCTTCTTAACCCGTAGTCGGATAAGAATTCGGCTGGATCGAGCATACAACGCAGGATGCGGGTCAACTGTTCCTGATTGATGATCGACAGTAACAGTCGTCCACTATCTCCGGGCTGGGTGATCGAGGCGATACGCTCCACCAGATGAGGTCGATATTTGATGAACCACTCCATCCGTTGTCTGAAGTGCGGCAGCTTTTCCAGCAAATCCGGTTCGAGCGTTTCTACCGCAAACAGCGGGGTTAATCCGACACACGAGCGCGTTTTGAGTGGAACAATATGATGATCGGCGGTTTGGAGCAGGTCGTAATAGAAACCGTCGCCCTCGTCCCACATCCCAAAACCATCTTCGCCCAGGTGATGCATAGCATCCGCAATATAAATGAAATGCTCGAAGAACTTGGTTGCCACATCCTCGTAAGCGGGTTTCGTGCGCGCCAGTTCCAGCGAAATCGCCAGCATATTCAGGCAGTACATACCCATCCACGCGGTTCCATCCACCTGTTTGATATGCCCACCGCCCGGTAAGGGTTTGCTCCGGTCAAAAATGCCGATATTGTCCAGTCCCAGGAAGCCACCCTCGAAGACGTTATATCCTTCCGGGTCTTTTCGGTTGACCCACCAGGTAAAATTGAGTAGCAATTTCTGGAACACGCGCTCCAGAAAAATGGTATCCGCAAACCCGGTGGCATTTCGCGCAATCTTATATACTCGCCATGCCGCCCACGCATGTACCGGCGGGTTCACATCACTGAACGACCACTCGTATGCCGGGATTTGCCCGTTGGGGTGCATATACCACTCGCGCAGCATCAAAATCAGTTGCCGCTTTGCCCACTCAGGGTCGATCATCGCCAAAGGAATGCAGTGGAACGCTAAGTCCCACGCCGCATACCAGGGATATTCCCACTTGTCCGGCATAGAAATCACATCGAGATTATACAAATGCCACCAGTCAGAATTTCGCCCATAATATCGGCTTGCGGGTGGCGGAGGTAGGGCAGGGTCGCCGTCCAGCCACAATTCGACACTGTAGTGATAAAACTGCTTGCTCCACAGTAATCCGGCAAAAGCCTGACGCTGAACGTCACGTTCATCTTCGCTCAGGTTGGTGCGTTGTACCGCTGCATAATAATCATCCGCCTCGGTAATCCGTTGTTTGAAAATTTCCTCGAACTGCTCGAACGGTTTCTGTAGCTGGACATCGCTAAATCGCACCTCAACGACTATTGACGCGCCCGGTTCAATCGACTGATGAAAATGGGCGGCGGCTTTGGTGCCTCGCAGCGCCGGATTAACGCAGTCGCTCTGGCCGTTGACCACCGTCGCATGGATGCCATCTTTCACGTAGGGACTGGTATTCGGCCAGTTGAACAGTTTTTGGGTATTGGTATCGTTTTCGGTGAACAGCAGGTCTGGTGTCTGCCCGTCCGCCCGCACCCAATACCATCGTTGCCCTATGTGTCGTTCGTTGACCTCGATGCAGCCATCGCTGGCTCGGTGTAATCCGGGGCGCTCGCTGTTGTTGCCCCATGACCACGTATTCCGGTACCAGATGTGTGGCAAAATGTGGATCGGCGCGGCTTCACTCCCTCGGTTGATTGCTGTGATTCGGCACAGGATGTCCTCCTGGTCGGCTTTCGCATATTCAATCATCACATCGAAGTACCGATTTTCCGCGAATGCCTGTGGGATCGCGTCCATCAGCTCAAATTCCGGGTCGAGTTGCCCCCGCCGCCTGCTTTCATCCACCAACTGTTTGTACGGGAATTCAACTTGAGGATATTTGTACAGCATCTTCATATAAGAATGGGTGGGTGTGTTGTCCAGGTAAAAATAATATTCCTTCACATCCTCGCCGTGATTACCTTCTGGCCCCGTCAGCCCGAAGAATCGCTCTTTCAGTATCGGATCGTGTTCATTCCATAGCGCGACCCCCAGGCAAACATTCTGGAATCGGTTACAGATCGCCGCCCAGCCCATCTTCATTCCATCGGTAGGCGCGGCTGCGTGCCTGGTCATGAGTGAAATAATTCCATGCGTCCCCATTGGCGCTGTAATCTTCACGCACCGTTCCCCATGCCCGTTCGCTGACGTATGGCCCCCAATTTTTCCAGTCGGCTTCCCGGTGGTTGGTGGCATCTAGTCGTTTGTGTTCTTCAGGTTGAGGTTGCGACATGCTCGGATGAACTCTCGAAGCGTTCATAATGGCTTATCCATATGTCGATTCTGTCTTTTTAGATGCTAATCCGTTACAACTGCGGTGACTGCCGCCTGATCGACTTTCGACAGCGACCTGTCACCTCTCCATTCTAATCCCGCCCGACAAATAACGGTAAACTGCCCACTTTTCCCCTCAAAAACGACACAAATGTTCACCCTTTATACAAACATTTGTGCTATAGTAATGTGGGTAGTGGTTGCAAAGTAAGTGGTACTACGAAAAACGAATAAATCGGGTAACGTGTTCATAGGGGCAAAACATGTCTTGCCCCTATTATGAAACCATAACACTACCACTTGCCATATAACCATTACCTTAATGCGGTAGGGGTCATAAGAAGATGCCGGATGGATGAACCGCTGCCAGCATGAAGGGTATCCTTCGTAGGGACAAGGTAAGCTTTGTCCGAGTGGGGGAGGGGTTGGAGCCAAGCGAACGGCTCCCTTAAACTACTGAAACGGCCTCTTATAGCCGCCATTGAGTACAGGTAATTCGATGTATTGGAAACAACTTCCTTTTCCGCTTTTTGTGGATGCGCTGCTCTCGGAATGTTCCCCAAACGGCGGCGGCGGCAGAAAGGTGTTGGCGGCACAGGCGGAAGTCTCCCTCATTTGTGCCGCCATCTGCCGGATTTTTGCCGCCGCCCTCGCCGGAATTATATGGCTCGGTGTGTGAACGATGGTCTCAATTTTGACTCGACAACCTTCCGCCTATCGAATACTATTGGGTCTTTCCTCTAGTCATTGTCTATAGAAAGTGTCGATCCATGCGACCTCAGGTGAAAAAAGTCGTCCTGGCCTACAGTGGGGGTCTGGATACATCCGTGATTGTCCCCTGGCTCAAAAACAACTACTTCAATTGTGAAGTCATTTGCTTCACTGCGGATCTGGGGCAGGGCGAGGAATTGTCCGGCCTCGAAGAGAAGGCTATCAAGTCCGGTGCAAGCAAGCTCTATGTGGCCGACCTACGCGAAGAATTCCTCCGTGATTTTGTCTTTCCAACCCTCCGTGCTGGGGCAGTCTACGAGCGCGAATATCTGCTCGGCACATCTTTCGCCCGTCCCCTCATCGCCCGTCATCTTGTCGCGGTAGCCGAGGCCGAGGGTGCAGACGCCATCGCGCATGGTGCAACCGGTAAGGGGAACGATCAGGTGCGCTTTGAAGTCACCGCTATGGCGCTCAACCCCAAACTCAAGGTGATTGCTCCCTGGCGCGAGTGGGACATCCGTAGCCGCGAAGATGCACTGGCCTACGCTGAAGAATTCAACGTCCCGGTGACAGCCACTACCAAATCTATTTACAGTCGTGATCGCAACCTGTTTCATCTCAGTCACGAGGGCGGTCTGCTCGAAGACCCCTGGAACGAGCCCGAAGAAGTCATGTACCAGATGTCCACCAGCCCGGAGAACGCCCCCGACCAGCCGACCTATATCGAAATCGGCTTTGAAAATGGCAATCCCGTGAGTTTGAATGGTGAGAAACTTCCACCAGTTGAATTGTTCATCCACCTGAACAAAATTGGGGGTGCAAACGGCATAGGCCGTGCCGACATCGTGGAAAATCGTCTTGTCGGCATGAAGAGTCATGGTGTCTACGAAACCCCCGCCGGGACGATACTGCATCGCGCCCATCAATTATTGGAGAGCATTTGCCTCGATAAGCAGACCCTTCAATATAAGGATGTCATCGCCCATAAATATGCCGAACTGGTTTACAACGGCCTTTGGTACACTCGTCTGCGCGAGTCGCTGGATGCTTTTGTGGACTCGACCCAGCAAACCGTCACAGGTGTGGTTCGCCTCAAACTCTATAAAGGTAATATGATCGTTGCAGGCCGTAAGAGTGACTATACACTCTACCATCACGATTATGCCTCTTTTGGCGAAGAAGATGTCTACAATCAGCAGGATGCTGTGGGTTTCATTACCCTCTTCGGCCTCCCGGTGAAAATTGATGCTCTTGCCAGCATCCAGCGAGATGGTAAAACACGCTACGATGTCTCCGATTACACCAGGTAGAGCGACCATAACCTGTCAAGATTTTTCACACTGACAGGATGCAGGACGCAAAGGGATTGAATATGAAACTTTGGGGTGGGCGATTTTCCGAACCTACCGATGATGATATGCGCGCCCTTCAGGATAGCATTAGCTTTGATCGCCGCATGTATGCTCAGGACATAACGGGCAGCATCGCCTATGCCCGCGCCATTGCTGGGGCAGGGGTCATCACAGATGATGAAGCCCAAAGCATCATTGATGGCCTGGAAAAAGTCCGCGCCGAATTTGAAGCAGGTACATTTGAACTTCAACTTGCCGATGAGGACATCCATACCGCTGTAGAGCGCCGTCTTACTGAACTCGTTGGTGCAGTAGGTGGAAAACTTCACACCGGGCGCAGCCGCAACGATCAGGTTGCAACCGATTTCCGTCTATGGGTGTTGGATGAACTCGCAAAGATTGATGATTTGTTTGCTACCCTACAGGGCGCATTGATCGAACAGGCCGAGAACCATCTTCATACCCTCATGCCCGGTTATACCCACATGCAGCCTGCGCAGCCTATCACCGCCGCCCATTGGCTGATGAGCTTTTTCTGGATGCTCTCCCGTGATCGGGATCGTTTAGCCGACGCTTGTCACCGCATGGCCGTCTCCCCATTGGGTTCAGGGGCGCTGGCGGGCACACCATTTCCGGTTGATCGTGAGAAACTCGCTGCCGAACTCGGCTTTCACTCCGTCACTCAAAACAGCTTGGATGGGGTCAGTGACCGCGATTTCGCTGCCGAAAGTCTTTTCGTTCTGGCGCTTGCAGGAACACACCTGAGCCGTCTTGCCGAGGACATCATTATCTACAGCAATCCGCAGTTTGGGTACATCACCCTCAATGATCGCTATAGCACCGGCTCAAGCATCATGCCACAGAAGCGTAATCCTGACCCAATGGAACTCGCGCGCGGCAAGGCAGGCCGCCTAATCGGCGACTTGACTGGCCTCTTAGTCACCCTTAAAGGATTACCGAGTACCTACAATAAGGATTTGCAGGAAGATAAGGAAGCCGTATTCGATGCCTTTGATACCGTCAGGGGCCTGTTGCCTGTTGTTATCGCCATCATCCGTACCCTGAAACTCAACCCGGATCGGATGCGTGCCGCCCTCACCGATGATTTGTTGGCAACTGACTTGGCCGAGTACCTTGTTCACAAAGGGCTTCCATTCCGTCAGGCACATCACATCGTAGGTGGTGTGGTTCAAGCCGCTGCACAGCAAAATCTCCCGCTGTCCAAACTCTCACTGGATACCTTGCAGGGTTTGTCTAATCTGTTTGAGGCTGATGTGACCGATGTATTTGATTTTGCCGCCTCGGTTGCTCGGCGCAAGGCAATTGGTGGCCCTGCTCCTGATGCCGTGATCGCTCAAATTCGGGCTGCACAGGATTGGCTAATGGGGCAAGAAAAAGGGTAGTGTGCAGACTGTACAACGACTTACGGTGAACTTAAACGAATTTCGTAAATGGACTCATGAATTTTACGCGAGGGGTTGACATCTTTGTCGAACCTCGCTACCCTATGTAACAATCATTTATGTGCATGGTATCACAATGAACACCCGCACCAACCTTAGCAGTATCGTCATTAGCATTATTGTACTCGTCCTTATTGACGAGGTATAACGGCTTGGGCGGTGACTGAAACCATAAGATGTGTAAATAGAAGCCCCCAAGCCGGGGGCTTTTTGTTTTAGGGATATAATCGCATTTGGCGAGGAGCACGGGGAAATGACACCACATCAACAGCATCAGCACACGAATCACTCGGACTGGTCGGCCAGCGCTTGGACTGAAACCGATCCGTCCGAAACTAGTCATCCAGCGGAGTTTGCGGCTCAGCCAACCATGCCTGAACGTCCCTGTGATAACGAAACTCAGGCTCCCACTCACGACGCGCTTTCCAGCATCTACAATCGTGGATATTAAATCAGGAAAGCGCGTTTGCTTTTCTGGTATAGGAGAAAAAACAATGGCATCTGAATGGATTTGGAGAAACGGTGACTTTATTCCCTGGGAAGACGCAACTGTCCACGTCACCGCCCACGCGCTTCATTATGGATCAAGTGTATTTGAGGGGGTTCGTGCCTATGCAACCGATCGTGGTCCGGCGGTTTTTCGTCTGGACGCACATACACGTCGCTTGATGAACTCCAGCAAAATCGCCCGTATTGATGTCCCCTTTACACCTGATGAAATTAATGAAGCTACTTTGGAAATTGTCCGCCGTAATGGGCATGAGTCCTGTTACATCCGCCCACTTGTCTTTCGTGGTGCGGGCAAACTCGGTGTGGAAGGTCGGCAGAATCCCACTGAGGTGATCCTCCTCACGATGGAATGGGGTCGTTATCTCGGTCAGGAGGCGATTGAGCAGGGTGTTGATGTACAGGTGAGTTCATGGCGACGCATCGCTCCGGATACCTTCGCGTCACTCGCCAAAATTGGTGGACAATATGTAAATAGCCAATTTATCAGTATGGAAGCTCATGACAACGGCTTTAACGAAGGCATCGCGCTCGATTACAACGGTTACGTGAGTGAAGGTGCGGGCGAAAACATCTTTGTCATTCAGGATGGCGTAGTTTTTACCCCTGGTATTGGCTCGTCTATCCTTCAGGGTATCACCCGCGATACCGTTTTGACCCTCCTAAAAGATTTAGGCGTAGAGGTTCGTTTTGAGGCCATCGCCCGTGACATGTTGTATATCGCGGACGAAATATTTTTTACGGGTACTGCCGCCGAAATTACTCCAATTCGTTCTGTTGATCGTATTTCGGTAGGTGCGGGAACTCGCGGCCCGATTACGAAGGCCGTTCAGGATGAATTCTTTGGTATTACCTCCGGTCAAATCCCGGATCGTCATAACTGGTTAACGCTCGTTCGTCAGTCTGAACCAGCGAGCGGTGACTAGTTTGGTATAGACGTAGTTGCGTCTATCCAAAATTCGCTAAAGAGAGGATGAACATGTTACTCAGCGGCGCAGAAATTGTAATGGAATGTCTCTTGCGAGAAGGTGTTGACGTAATCTTTGGCTATCCTGGTGGTGCGATTTTACCCACTTATGATGCGATGACGAGGTATCCCCAGATTCGTCATGTACTCGTTCGCCATGAGCAGGGTGCTTCCCACATGGCGGATGGTTATGCCCGCGCAACAGGTCGGGTTGGGGTAGCAATTGCTACCAGTGGCCCCGGCGCGACCAACCTGGTGACAGGTATCGCAACCGCCATGATGGATTCATCACCGATTGTTTGTATTACCGGGCAGGTCACACGTGGCGCAATCGGCTCGGATGCTTTCCAGGAATGTGACATCACAGGTATTACACTGCCTGTCACCAAGCACAATTACCTTGTGACCGATGTCAATGAACTTGCCTACACCATCCGCGAGGCGTTTCACATCGCCCGGACAGGACGTCCCGGCCCGGTTCTGATCGACATCCCGAAAGATGTGCAGAACGAGAAAATCGAGTTTGTGTATCCCGAAGGCGAAATTCGACTGCCGGGCTATCGGCCACCCAACCGCGCATCCGATGAACAAATCTCCGATGCGCTTGACCTGATTCGTCAGGCCAAAAAACCGGTCATTTTGGCTGGACACGGCATCTTGATGTCTGGTGCGACCCAGGAACTACGTGAACTTGTCGAACGGGCGCAAATTCCCGTAACGCTCACCTTACTTGGTAAGGGCGCGATACCGGAGTCCCACCCCTTGACGATTGGCATGATGGGGATGCATGGGGCGGCTGCCTGTAACTTTGCCATTCAGGAAGCGGACTTGTTAATTGCATTGGGAATGCGTTTCGATGACCGTGTGACCGGAAATTTGAAGACCTATTCGCCGAATTCGCGCAAGATTCATGTGGACATCGACCCCTCAGAAATCAATAAGAACGTGAATGTCGATATCGGTATTGCTGGTGATCTGCGTACTGTTTTGACCCAAATGCTCCCGCAACTGGAGTCTCAACAGCATGTGGAATGGATTGCTCGTATTCGGGATTGGCAGGAAGACGGGGATGAACGCGACATCATTCGCCAGGGTACTGTGACTAATTCTCTGCTTGGGGCGCAGGTGATTAACGATCTGTGGAAATATACAGGGGGGGAAGCAATAACGGTGAGTGATGTTGGTCAGCATCAGATGCTTGAAGCACAGTATTATCCCCATCAACGACCCGCGACCCTGTTAACCAGTGGCGGTCTGGGCACGATGGGTTTTGGCTTCCCGGCGGCCATCGGCGCAAAATTTGGTAGACCGGACGAGGAAGTCTGGGCGGTTGTGGGAGACGGCGGGTTTCAGATGACCCTGTGTGAACTGGCGACTGCCAAGCAGGAGAATATCAAAGTCAATATTGCCATTCTGAACAATGCTTTTCTCGGTATGGTGCGCCAATGGCAGGAATTCTTCTATGAGGAGCGTTATCAGGCGACGCCCATGTTTAGCCCGGATTTTGTGAAATTGGCTGAAGCCTATGGCATCCCTGCCATGCGTGTGACGAGCCGCGATCAAATTGAGGAGTCGGTAGAATTTGCACGACGCCAGGATGGCCCGGTCTTGATCGAGTACGTAATTGAGAAGGAAGAAGTGGTTTATCCAATGGTTCCATCGGGCGCCGACCTGGATAACATGTTGCGGAGGCCGAAGCCCGGAGAGGTGCAACAATCATGACAGAGAACAATAAACGAACGCTGGTCGCC
Source organism: uncultured Chloroflexia bacterium (assembly GCA_963752305.1). Taxonomy (GTDB): domain Bacteria; phylum Chloroflexota; class Anaerolineae; order Aggregatilineales; family Phototrophicaceae; genus CFX2. Next base: position 1,360,275 of record CAVVXQ010000009.1, on the reverse strand, counting down.
TTAGTTGAGAATAAGCCTGGTGTTTTGAACCGCGTAGTGAGTCTGCTGCGCCGTCGCAATTTCAATGTGGACAGCCTGACAGTTGGGCGCACGCACAACCCCCTCATTTCCCGTATGACCATAGTGGTGGATGAGGCGAAAGGTAGTGGAAAACGGATTGCATCCAATCTCTTCAAATTGGTGAATGTGATTGATGTCAAAGTCGTTTCAGAAGAGCCTCATGTCAGCCGTGACTTGGCGCTGGTAAAGGTGCGCACGGATGATGCAACTTCACGTAACGCTGTGACCATGATTTGTGAACGTTATCCGGCACGCATCGTTGATATTGGCCCGAAGGTCGCCATACTGGAAATCACGGCTCAAGAGGATATTGTCGAGGCCATGATTCAGGAACTTGAACCGATAGGTATTGTTGAAATGGTGCGTACAGGTGTGGTGGCAATGGGGCGTGGTGTTCGTATCCTGGATGCAGAAGACTATGAACCAGTATTTAACAGTCCTGCTGCTACCAGCAACGGCTATCAGGTCTACGGGGTTTAGGGAATACGATGGTCGATGTAAAGACGTCAGTCCAGCGCCAATTCGGTGAGGTAGCCTTCAATTACAGCACCAGCAGGGTTCATGCCGCTGGCGAGGACTTGACCCGCATGGTTGTTGCTGCCGGGTTGGGGGGGGGTGAGCGGATATTGGATGCGGGTTGCGGTGCGGGACACACAGCGTTAGCCTTTGCATCTACCGCTTTAGAAGTGGTCGCCTATGATCTCACGCCTTCTATGTTGGGGCAGGTGGATCGGCTGGCGTCGGAACGTGGAATTACAAATGTTGTAACCCGGCAGGGCGATGTTGAGGATTTGCCCTTTGATGATTCAAGTTTTGATCTGGTTGTATCGCGTTACAGTGCCCATCATTGGCCGCATCCGGTGTCGGCATTGCAGGAATTTCACCGGGTTCTCGTACCCGATGGTCGTTTCATTTTGAGCGACATCGTGGCAGAAACGGCCCCAGTCCTGGATACTTTCTTGCAGACAATTGAACTCCTGCGGGACCCCTCGCATGTACGTGACCATTCGGTTGTCCAATGGTCGAACATGCTGCGCGATGCCGGATTTGATGCCGAGGTTATATTCAAATGGGATTTGCCCCTAGATTTTGATGCGTGGGTGGCGCGTATCGCTACCCCACAACCCAATATCAACATGATTAAAGCGCTGTTTGATGGCGCTCCAAGCGAGGTGCGGGCGGCAATGAGCGTGCAAGATGATTACACGTTCACGATACCCGGCGCATTCCTTATAGGACGCAAAATCGAACCGGCTTAATACATATCTACTGATGAAGCAGGGCATTTGCCCACTTTTACACAATGGAGAAAAGATTTTTCAATGGCTACACTTTACTACGACAAGGACGCAGATTTGGCGCTGCTCAATGGCAAGACCATTGCGATTATTGGTTACGGCAGTCAGGGGCACGCTCATGCGCTGAATGCCAAAGATAGCGGCGCAAAGGTGATTGTTGGTCTGCATGAGGGCAGCAAAAGCCGTGCCAAAGCCGAGGCAGATGGTCTCAAGGTGTTTTCGGTTGCCGATGCGACCAAACAGGCCGACATCGTGATGGTACTTGTGCCGGATACTAAGCAGGCACAGGTTTACGCCGAGTCCATCGGTTCCAACTTAAAACCCAGCAGCATGTTGATGTTCGCGCATGGGTTCAATATTCACTTTGGCGAAATCAAGCCACCATCGAATGTTGATGTGACGATGGTGGCCCCCAAAGCGCCCGGCCATCGTGTCCGCGAGGTCTACACCGAAGGCGGTGGAACACCCGGTCTGCTGGCTGTTTGGCAGGATGCAACCGGACAGGCCAAGCAGCTAGGGCTGGCGTATGCCCGCGCTATAGGCTGCACCCGTGCGGGTGTGATTGAAACCACCTTCAAGGAAGAAACCGAAACCGACCTCTTTGGTGAGCAGGTTATTCTCTGCGGCGGTGTGACTGCCTTAATCCGTGCAGCCTTTGAAACCCTGGTAAAGGCGGGCTACCAGCCGGAAATCGCCTATTTTGAGTGTATGCACGAACTGAAGTTGATTGTGGACTTGCTCTATCAGGGCGGTCTGTCCTATATGTGGTATAGCGTCAGCGACACCGCCGAATATGGTGGTTATGTCGTTGGCGATCAGATTGAGGGCATGGTCAAGGAAGAACTGGATGGCGTTTTGCACCGCATTCAGGATGGTTCTTTTGCCCGTGAATGGATTGCCGAAAATAAGAATGGCCGTCCCAACTTCAAGCCGCGCCGCGACAAGGAACAGACCCTGCTGCTCGAACAGGTAGGTGCTGATTTACGTGACATGATGCCATTCCTGCATGCTAAACGCATTAAGCAGGATAATTCGTAGAACGAGGAATCTAGTGCAACTCCGGCGCTTTAACGACCCTGTCGAATTTCATACACATGTGCTGTCGTTTTTGGTGACACATGAGGCGGAACATTGCCTTATTCTCGGCATTTTGACGACGCTGATGAAGACCGATACTTACCAGTATCCGCCCTATCTGGCCTGTGTCGAGCATGATAGACAAGTGGTTGCGGTTGCAATGCGTACGCCACCTTACAACCTGATCCTCTCCCAGACAGATGTGGGTGAGGCGCTAAATCTGTTTGCCGATGATGTCCACGACCTGTACGCCGAGTTGCACGGTGTGGTTGGTCCAAAGCGCCTTAGCGCAGAATTTGCTCAAATTTGGCAAAGCCGTTGCTGGACAGCCCTCTCGCCTGAATATGCAGGAGTGCCTATATCGGCTGGATCAGGTGCGCCCTGTCAAAGGGGTAGGCGGTGAATATCGCTTTCCCTCGCAGGCAGATAGTGAACTGCTCATCGACTGGTTTATGGCATTTTCGGCGGAAGCACTTGAGAAAATGTCCTATGAAGATGCCCAAAGACAGGTGAATATTCGCCTGACCAGCGATCCATCATTACGTGGTCTGCGTTTGTGGATTGATAATGGCAAACCCGTTTCGTTTGCTGGATATGGTGGCCCTACGCCCAACGGTATCCGTATTGGCCCGGTCTATACCCCGCCGGAATTTCGTGGGCGGGGTTACGCCAGCGCGTGTGTTGCAGCACTGAGTCAGGAAATGTTGGACGCTGGCCGCAAATTCTGTACCTTACATACAGATTTGAGCAACCCGACATCCAACCACATCTACCAGAACATCGGATATAAGCCGCTATATGATGTGGATGAATATCGGTTCGAGCAACAACCAGTCTCGATGAGGAGTGAATGATATGGATGACGAATCCGGTGTAGTTGGAAAGGGGGTGGTCTGATGCCTGAAGATGGCCTTGCTGATCTTACGCTCATTGACCATTTAGACGACTATAGAAAGGATCACTCCCAAATGTCTACTACACATGACGAAAACGTAGTCCGAATTTTTGATACTACCCTGCGCGATGGTGAACAAAGCCCCGGCGCGACCTTAAGCAGTGCCGAAAAATTAGAAATTGCTCGCCAGCTTGCCCGCCTGGGTGTAGACATTATCGAGGCTGGTTTTCCTGCTGCTTCACCTGATGATCTGGCGGCTGTACAGCGAATTGCCCGTGAAGTTGGTACAGCCGATGGCCCGGTCATCACCGGGCTGGCACGCGCCGTCGAGGGAGACATTCTCACTTGTTGGGAAGGCGTAAAAGATGCTGCTAAACCGCGTATCCATACCTTTCTCGGAATATCCGATATTCACTTGAAGTATCAGACAGGTATCACCCGTGAACAAGCTTTGGAGGCCATTCGTAAATCGGTTACGCTGGCACGCAGCCTGTGCGAAGATGTGGAATTCAGCCCGATGGATGCTGGCCGGACAGACATGGAATTCCTGGTTCAGGTATGTGCGTTGGCGGTGGAATGTGGCGCAACGACCCTGAATATCCCGGATACAGTCGGTTATGTAACCCCCGACGAATGGGGCGAGAAAATCGCCAACCTGATTGCCGAAACGCCCGGTGCTGGACCAGGGAGTGGGGTTATCTGGTCGGTACATTGTCATAATGATCTGGGTCTGGCAACCGCCAATACGTTGGCCGGTGTGATGGCAGGCGCACGGCAGGTTGAAGTCACTATCAATGGTATCGGTGAACGTGCCGGGAACACCAGTCTGGAAGAAGTCGTTATGGCGATTCATACGCGTCCCCAATATTACAACCTGCGCACCAACATTAACACCCGCGAAATCATGAAAACCAGCCGTCTGGTGAGCAATTACACTGGAATGCATGTTCAGGCCAATAAGGCGGTAGTCGGCGCGAATGCTTTTGCTCATGAAGCGGGTATTCATCAGGATGGTGTGTTGAAGAACTCCAGTACCTACGAGATTATGACACCCGACAGCATTGGTTTGACTCAGAGTCGTTTGGTACTCGGAAAGCACAGTGGTCGTCACGCCCTGAAGGCTCGATTGGGCGAATTGGGTTACAACATCGAAGGCGACGCCCTCAATCAGGTTTTTGCGCGTTTCAAGGATTTGGCAGACGCGAAGAAGACCGTCACCGACGCTGACTTGGAAGCCCTGATTGCCGATGAATTTCACGGGCCGGAAGAACTTTTCAGCCTGGTGGATATTCAGGTCACATGCGGCACAATGGGGTTGCCCACTGCGACAGTCAAGATGAACAATGTTGATGGTCAGGAATTCATCCATGCAGCCGTCGGCACAGGGCCAGTTGATGCCAGCTACAAAGCCATTGACGAAATTGTTAAAGCGCCCAACACACTCATCGAGTACAGCGTTCATAGTGTGACCGAAGGCATTGATGCCCTCGGTGAAGTGACAGTACGTATTGCCCCTTCACTGGATGACAAACGTTCGTTTGGTGGTTATGGTGCAGACGATGACATCATTGTCGCCAGTGTAAAAGCCTATCTGGCCGCGCTCAATCGTATGATTGTGGTAATGGGGCAGGCTGGACACAAGCCCGAAGGCGAAGTTGCGACGGTAGGGGTGAGAAGTGCTGGCGACTAGCATAATAGCGCTCGATTAATCAGAGATAGTGTAAGGCTCCAGTTTAGGATTAGACAGAACAATTTAGGAAAGCTATGAACAACCAACCATCAAATCAAAAACCTCGAACCTTGTTCGAGAAAGTGTGGGATAACCATTTGGTACGTCCGCAATCGCCGGATACCCCGGCGGTACTCTACATTGACCTGCATCTCGTTCACGAGGTCACATCTCCACAGGCATTTTCTCTCCTCCGTGAGCGTGGCCTAGAGGTTCGCCGTCCAGATCGCACAATGGCGACGATGGATCACAGCACGCCGACTACACCGCGTAACGCTCAAGGAATTATTCCTGTGACCGATACAATGGCTGCTGCCCAACTGGATGTCATGCGGAAAAACTGTGCTGACTTTGGCATCCCACTCTACGATCTTGGCACGTCCAACCAGGGCATTGTTCATGTCATCGGCCCGGAGCAAGGACTGACCCAACCCGGTATGACCATTGTCTGCGGCGACAGCCACACCAGCACACACGGGGCATTTGGCGCTTTAGCTTTTGGAATTGGCACGAGCGAAGTCGCGCATGTACTGGCGAGTCAGTGTTTGCTGCAAAACCAGCCGAAGACAATGGCCGTTCGGGTCAACGGTCGTCTTCACCCCGGCTGTTACCGCCAAAGACATAATTCTGGCTGTTATCGCACAGATTGGCATTGGTGGTGGTACAGGTTATGTGTTTGAGTACATGGGCGAGGCCATTCGTGGACTCGGTATGGAAGGTCGCATGACCATCTGCAATATGTCGATTGAAGGCGGCGCGCGTGCGGGAATGGTTGCGCCGGATGATACGACCTTTGAATATGTTGCGGGACGCCCCTATGCCCCGAAGGATGAGGCTTGGGATCAGGCTGTGGCGGCATGGCGCACACTACCATCGGATGATGGCGCGACCTTTGACAATCAGGTTATTCTCGACGCTGATGAACTCACACCGATGATTACTTACGGTACAAATCCGGGTATGGGGATGCCGATTGGGGCAAATGTTCCCGACCCAGACAAGTTGACTGATGTCAGCCAGAAAATGGCACTCGACAAGGCACTCAAGTATATGGACTTGCAGCCGGGGCAAAAGTTGCTCGGTAAACCTGTGGATGTGGTATTTGTCGGTAGCTGCACCAATTCTCGTATTTCTGATCTGCGCGAAGCCGCTCGTCTCATCAAGGATCGTAAAGTTGCCTCCAGTGTCCGCATGATGGTTGTTCCTGGTTCGCATCAGGTGAAAGTTCAGGCGGAAGCCGAGGGATTGCATGAAGTGTTTAGGGCTGCGGGCGCAGAGTGGCGTGAAGCCGGATGTTCGATGTGTATTGCCATGAATGGCGACCAGTTGCAGCCCGGTCAGTATGCGGTCAGTACCAGCAATCGTAATTTTGAAGGACGGCAGGGTAAAGGTGGACGCACCTTCCTTGCAAGTCCTCTAACCGCAGTAGCGACGGCTGTGAATGGGGTCATCACCGATCCCAGAGAGATGGTGAGCTGATGGAACCAATCAAGAAATTTTCTGGGCGTACTGTGGCGTTGCCGATCAATGACATTGATACCGATCAAATCATACCAGCACGTTACCTGAAAGTAACCGACAAGCACGGGCTGGGTGCTGCCTGTTTCTCTGACTGGCGTTACAACGCCGACGGTTCGCCCAAACCCGACTTCGCACTTAACAAGTCAGAATATCAGGGCGCGAAGGTGCTCATTGGCGGTCATAACTTTGGCTGCGGTAGTTCCCGCGAACATGCCCCCTGGGCACTGATCGGTGCAGGCTTTCAGGCCGTTGTCAGTACCTATTTTGCCGACATCTTCAAGGGAAACTCCCTCAAGAATGGTCTGCTGCCGATTGTTGTGGACGAGGAAACACACAATCAATTGATTAGCTTGTCCGAAGAAGACCCGTCGGTAGAAGTTACTGTTGACCTGGAAACCCAAACGCTGACGCTGCCGGATGGTCGTGCAGTGCCGTTCCCAATCGACAACTTTTCGCGTTATTGCCTGCTCAATGGTGTTGATCAGCTTGGTTTCTTGCTCGGTCTGGATGAGTACATCCAGGCCTTTGAAGGTTCAAATCCAGCGCGCGTTCAAACCGTCGCTGGATAACAAGAAGGAGATTGTCCCATGAACGTCGCCATCTATGACACAACACTCCGCGACGGGACACAGCGGGAGGGCATATCCCTCTCGCTGGCCGACAAGCTAAAAGTGACACGCCTGCTGGACAACCTGGGTGTTGCCTATATCGAAGGTGGCTGGCCGGGATCGAATCCAAAGGATGCCGCTTATTTTGAGGCTGTGCAATCTATTGATTTGCAGCACGCAAGAATTGCCGCTTTCGGTTCGACCTGTCGCAAGAATAGCGATCCGGCGACAGACCCGAATATCATTGCGCTGGTTGATGCTCAGACGCCAGTTGTAACGGTGGTCGGCAAAACGTCAATGCTGCATGTAACTGATGTCCTGCAAACCACACCCGAAGAAAATCTGCGTATGATCCGCGAAAGTATGGCCTATCTGAAAGGTCTGGGTAAAGAAGTCATCTACGATGCCGAACATTTCTTCGATGGTATCAAACTCGACATGGAATATGCGCTGGATACCATCGAAGCAGCCATCGAAGGGGGTGCGGATGCTGTTGTTTTGTGTGACACCAATGGCGGAACGCTCCCCTGGGAAATCGCGCAATATGTCGATGCAGTGCAGCAGGCATTTCCGAATACACCGCTTGGCATTCACACACACAACGATGGCGAATTGGCTGTTGCCAATACGCTGGCTGCCGTACAGGTGGGCGCAGTACATGTTCAGGGCACAATCAATGGTTATGGTGAACGCTGCGGTAATGCCAATCTTTGCAGCATCATCCCTGACCTTGAACTCAAGATGGGCTATCAATGTCTGCCGGAGGCCAGCAATCTGCGAACACTAACCACTCTTTCGCGTACGGTAGCCGAAATTGCCAATCTTGCCCCGGACAATCATCTCGCCTATGTTGGCAAGAGCGCCTTCGCTCACAAGGGCGGAATTCATGTGGCCGCCATCCGCCGCAATGCCGATAGCTACCAGCACATCGACCCCACATTGGTTGGGAACGAGATGCGTATCCTCGTTTCTGATCTCTCAGGGCAGGGTAATCTCTTGAGTAAGGCCGAAGAATTCGGTCTGGATGTGTCTCGTGAAGAAGCCCTATCTGTCTTACAGGAAATTAAGACACCTGGAACATCAGGGGTTTGTGTTTGAAGGCGCGGAAGCTTCTGTAGCCATTCGTTTACATCGCGCCAAACCGGGATATAAGCCTCTGTTCACGCTCATTGATTTCACTGTACTCGTCAGTGAACGTCAGGGACATGCTTTGTCGCAGGCGATGGTTAAACTCGACATTGACGGCGATATTGTTCATACAGCCGCCGATGGCAATGGACCTGTGAATGCCCTCGATCTGGCATTGCGCAAAGCTCTGTTACCTCGCTACCCTCAATTGACCGATTTCCAGTTGGCCGATTATAAGGTTCGTATACCGGATGGCAACAATGGTACGGCTGCTTTGACGCGCGTATTGATTGACACACAGAATGGTTCGCGGAGGTGGAGTACCATCGGCGCGGGGACGAATATTATCCAGGCGAGTTGGTTGGCATTGGTAGACAGTGTTGAGTATGGTCTGTGCCTTGCGGATTATGAACACACGAACGAGTCCGCCCAGGTTTCCGCGAAATGACCTGTTCGACAGGCGGGGAAGGGGACGAGTAACATGGCTATTGAGAAAGTGAATCTGGCGGAAAAATTGGGTCGTTTTCACGATTACTGGAGTCCTAAAATTGTTGGTGAAGTCAATGATATGCATGTCAAACTCGTAAAATTGCAGGGGGAATTTGTTTGGCATCACCATGACGTTGAGGATGAACTCTTTCTCGTCGTAAAAGGTCACTTGCTCATTAAACTGCGCGACCAGGACATCTGGCTGGAAGCTGGCGAGTTTCTCGTCATTCCGCATGGGGTTGAACATATGCCGGTTGCCCAGGAAGAAGTACATGTTCTGTTGTTCGAACCGAAGGAAACCCTCAATACCGGGAATGTTCAAAATGAGCGAACTGTCGCGGATTTAGAGCATTTATAGCAAAGTTTAGCAGAATAGAGATTAGTGACGGGCTGAACAAACATTGTCAGCCCGTTTTTATGGGAGATTGTGTATGAAAGCAACCATTTGCGTTCTTGCCGGGTGACGGTATTGGCCCGGAAGTTACATCACAGGCCGTCGCTGTTCTCTCGAAGATTGGCAGCAAATACGGTCATGATTTTGTATTTAATGAAGCCCTGATGGGCGGAATTGCCATTGACAAAACGGGTAATCCCCTCCCTGACGAAACCATCCGTGATTGTGAACAATCGGATGCGATTTTGTTGGGTGCAGTGGGTGGGCCAAAATGGTCCGACCCAACAGCCTCGGTGCGTCCCGAGCAGGGACTTTTGAAAATCCGTAAGCATTTCGATCTTTTTGCCAATTTGCGTCCGGTGAAAACCTACCCCGCTCTCGCGCATCATGTTCCGCTTCGTCCTGAATTGCTGGAAGGGGTGGATATGCTATTTGTGCGTGAGTTGACTGGCGGCATCTATTTTGGCCCGCGTCAGGAGCAGGGGGATGGCGATACAGCTTATGACACTGAAATCTATTCCGTTCCGGAAGTAGAGCGCGTTGCGAATGTGGCGTTTCGCGCAGCACAGGGGCGTCGCAAAAAACTCACTTCAGTAGATAAGGCGAATGTGATGGCATCCATGCGGCTGTGGCGTCGTACAGTTGTCAAAGTACATGAAGACTATACTGACGTGGAGTTGGATCATGTCTTAGTCGATGCTTGCACCATGTATCTGATGTCTCGTCCATCCAGTTTTGATGTTTTGGTTGCCGGTAATATGTTTGGCGATATTCTGACCGACGAGGCATCTATTCTGGCTGGGTCTCTCGGAATGTTACCATCGGCTTCACTGGGAGCAGATCAATTCGGCTTATACGAGCCGATTCACGGCTCTGCACCGGATATAGCAGGGCAGGGTAAGGCCAATCCAACAGGCACAATTCTTAGCTCTGCGCTGCTATTGCGTTATAGTCTGGGATTGGAGTCTGAAGCGCAAGCGGTGGAGAAAGCTGTCGAGGATGTGCTGGCATCCGGAGCGCGTACAGCAGACATTTCCTCTGGCGGTGGAGAGTTTGTCAGCACGATGGAATTTGCTCAGGCCATCCTAGAGCGCATCTGAACTGCTATCTTGGTCACTTTCATGGGGAATCACTGTTGGTTCATCAGGAGACGCATCAACAGGTTCTTCGAGCTGTCGGGTTGCTGCCAGATGTTGTAACAGAGGGCGTGGGGGGGGATTGGCTGGATTTACCTCTCCACCGGACGCGGGATTGAGGGTATCGAAATCGTGCGTTGATACGACATCGGGCAGTTGATCGGTTCGATCCGCCGCATCTGGAGATGGTGTTTCCTGGGCTGTGATGACCGATCTACGAGTTAACTCCAGCATTGACAGGCCTGCCAGCAGAAACATCAGTCGGCGACCCCCAAGTGTTAAAGTTGTCCAGGTCGTTGCTCGGAGTGCGCATAGTGCCAGGGCAACGTAATATTCCTGCCAATTGTCTTTGGTGGTCAGACAGTCGCGCGCGATCTCGCGGATAACTGTAACGGATGCCATCCCGGCAAAAACCTCGGAACTTACCGAGGGGGCGATGGTTCGGGCATCTAGCGCCGCTAGGTAGCTGGCAACCTTTCGGACGGTATCCCATTCGTTACCGACAGCATTCATAACACCGTCGCCCAAAACACTGACTTCCAGGCTTGCCCAGTCAAATAGTGCGTGTCCGTCGCGGGTGTGCGCGAAGTCGATTAGCCATGTACTGTTGTTCGGTCCGACCAAAATGTTGCCGAGGTGTAAATCACCATGCACTTTACTGAGTGAACCGTTTACATGGCGATCCAACAAGTCCTCATAGAACATCAATGGATTGGGTATTTGCTGCTCACCAACAGAAATTGTTTGACTCCGAAGATCGAAATCCGGTTCAAGGGCGCGCCCTGCATCAAGTAGCACATCATGCCGGGTTTTCCATACCTTGCCGATAATGCGCTCAATTACCTGCCCACGATAGTACGTGTTTTTTGACAGGTTGATGCCTTTGACATCGACTTTGTACGCACGTTTATCGGCCTCGCTTCCAAATCCAATTGCCAATTTGAGGACATTATTGGCATGGTCAAAACGTTGTACCATAAAGTTCTCAAGAACGATGATGTCTCCAAATTGAATTTCATGGAGTTGTCGTTTCAGTTTGGCTCGGTTGAATGGAATGCGAACGAGATGAGCATTGTCCGAAATCTTGTGCTTCTGGCAGCATTTCAAGCGTTAGGATTGGCGGAAGCAGCCAGTCATACTCTTTCCAGACCTGAAACCGGAATGGCCGACGTTGCTGCCACCAAGTTTTGCCAAATTGTGCATAAAGCCCTTGCTGGATGAGCCGCCCGACACCATTTACTCCTTGCTCTCGGACGAGATTTCGTAAATCCATTGGGATTGCATCGTCGTTTGTGACCAGAGTATATTTAATTCCTGCTAATTGGGACGAATCGGGCGCGGTGGGAATATCTTCCAGACGGGCTGTTTGGAGGGGCAGCGTATGTTTGACATGAGCTTCATAGCGTTGAACTTCATCGAGAATCACATCCGTCTGGTCAATTTTGACCACCACCGATGCATCCTCTCGGTTGTCTGCATGAATCGGGGTCACAACCAGAATCAAAGCGTCCCGAAATCCAGTTAGACGCCGTTCAATCCGAATCCGGCTGTGGGACGCAAACATCCGTCGGAGGATGAATAATTGTTCCCGTTCAATATTGTCGGTATGCTCGAAAGCATCACCAAAGATAACGAGAATGTCCGGTGGTTGTGGCTCTCTGGTGAGAGTATGTGTTCGAGCCGTTTCTGCTAAGGCATGAATGTCAATTTGCATGGACTGAAGGATGCGCGCTGGCAGGCTCTCGCCTTCATATAATATGGCGCATAACAAGTCACGTTCACTGGCCTCTGGACTGTTGTTTTCCAGTGCAAGATCGTTAGCAATATTGAGCACAATTTCTGTTCGCGGTGTATAGGGGATGCCAACCCACAGCACTTGCGTTGCCCCCCGGTCTGTTTTCCGGCGCAGGATGTCAATCACGTAGTCGGCTGGAAGTCCATACTGCTCAAGAATACTGCTAGCGAGGCCACCTTGAACCTGTAGCAGTGCAATAAACAGGTGTTCCACGCCCAGATAATAATGCCCCATTTGCACAGCTTCTTGGCGTGCACTAATGAGGATATCACGTAGCAATATAGAAGGCATGGACTTACTCAATCGGGTCTATACGCATCCAGGTATGACCGATACGAAATAGGGTGCTGGGATCAATGGGAATTGCGCCCTTGACCTGCGCATCTGTTTCAGAATGTTCCAGAAATGTGCCGTTGGTGCTGTCTAGGTCTTGAAGCCACCAACGTTCAGCTTGCCAGTAAAGATATGCATGGAGGCGAGATACATAGGTGTCGTTGCGAAGGCAGATATCACTGTCTTCGCGTCGTCCGATGCTGATGAGCCACTTCCCATCATCACTCAATTGACCATCGCCATTTTCGGAGCTGTAATTTAGTTGAAGACCGTCCTCAACGCCGCTCATCACTGTTATTGATAACCTCAGGCTCAACCGTGAAATCTCTCCTCCGAGAACGGACTGTGACTTCTCATTATACTCTGATTAAACGTTTACCCAAGCCGCTCGTATGGATTTTTTGTGAAAACCCCGACTCTCTTGCCATTTTGCTAATTTTCTGTTACGCTAATTCCCAGTGTCATCTTTGGCATTGTAGTTTGACATTAACAACTGAATAATCTGAATACTCTTATGAAGAGCGGTTGAGGGAACGGCCCTAAGACACCGCGGCAACCCCCAAATTATTGGGAAGGTGCCAAGTCCGTCGGCAAAATGCTGACAGATGAGAGGAAATATCTGGCTAATTAGCCAGTTTAACTCAGAAGACTTCAAGCCGAAGTCTTTTTTGTTGGAAATCTCACCCGGACTTGGAATGCAGACGAGTACCGGGTTTTTGTTTGGGGAGACTCACAAGGAGATGATGGGGTGAAACTGCACGATATCGACAAAGGAATTGAGAATTTGGTAGAAGGTCAATCGGATAATACAACAGTGCAAGGCGGCAGCACTCGGTCTGTACATGGTGGCACACAACGACGTAAGGCATTTAATTCTCTGAACACCCCTATTGTTCAGACCGCCACCTACACTTTTGGCGACACCCAGGAATTGATCGACTTTATGGAGCGCAAAACCTGGGGCGATGGCGATGATCGTGAGGAATATGGTCGCTATGGAAACCCAACAGTGGCTGCTGTCGAGCGAAAGTTAGCCGCGCTCGACTCTGGCGAAGATGCTGTTCTATATGCTTCCGGCATGGCTGCGGTTACATCTTTACTGTTATCAGTTCTCTCGTCAGGTGCGCATATTGTCATGACAGATGATTGTTATCGCCGTACACGCCAGTTTTGTCTGACTTTTCTCAAACGCCTGGACATTGAAACCACTGTTGTTCCAATGGGCGACTATGAGGCGATGGAAGCCGCAATCATCCCCAAGAAAACTCGATTTATCATTTCCGAAAGCCCTACCAATCCTTATCTTCGGGTTGCCGATCTGGAACGCCTCGGCGAATTGGGGAAGAAATATCGTGCCCTTACATTGATCGACAGCACCTTTGCCACTCCCATCAACCAGCGTCCGTTAGAGTGGGGCATTGACTTTGTAGTTCACAGTGCGACTAAATATTTGTCTGGGCACAACGATTTGTTGGCCGGGGTTGTCGTGGGTCGCGCAGATCGTATTAAAGCGCTGCGGGATGCACGCGGTGTCTTAGGGGGTATTGTCGATCCGCAGAATGCTTATCTTCTAGATCGTGGCATTAAGACTCTGGGTGTTCGCGTTGAACAGCAAAATCGCACCGCCTGCGCAGTTGCGCGTTTTCTGGAATCGCATCCGCGTATCGAACGTGTCTGGTATCCAGGGTTAGAATCGCATCCCGATTATTTGATCGCTAACCAACAGATGAGTGGCTATGGCGGTGTAGTGAGTTTCGAGGTTGCCGGTGATTTAAAAACCACCAGTCAGTTTATCGACGGTCTAAAAATACCGTATATCGCACCGAGTTTGGGTGGTGTTGAAAGTCTCATTGAACAACCTGCACTGATGAGCTATTACGAAAAATCGACTGAAGAACGCCTCGCATTAGGCATCAAAGATAATCTGGTGCGCTTCGCCGTTGGCATTGAGGATACAGATGATATTCTCAATGACCTTGAACAGGCGCTTGCCGCACTGTGAAATTGCTAGGGGAACACCAATGGGTGTCCCGAAGCTGGGATCACGCATGGCTTGGTTCGTGTGCGTCCAGAATGCGACTCAGCGACTCAACGGTTGGCTCTGACTGGTGGAGATGATTGGGGTAACGTGATTCAATCCCTTCCAGTGAGTTGCTATGATAATCCATAGTGGCTTCTGGGTCTTTAAGAATGTGCCCCGTCAGGATGCCAACTACGGTTTCATTTGGCTTAATCACTCCCCTTCGCGACCAACTTTTTTAGACCAGCCACCGAGCAGGCAGATGCGGGTTCGCATCCTATGCCTTGCCGGTCAATCAGGGCTTTTGCGTCCATGATTTCCTGGTCAGACACTTGCTCAACCACGCCATTTGTCCATTCTAGTGTACGGATTGCTTTTGCGTAATTCACAGGATTACCAATCTTAATCGCTGTTGCGATTGTCTCGGCGTGAACAACTTCCTGTTCCTGGAAACCCTTTTGAAACCCGCGATACAGCGGATTTGCGCCTTCGGCCTGGATAATAGCCACGCGCGGAATTCGATCTATCAGGTCTAGTTCATACAATTCGTGCAGCGCCTTACCAAATGCAGAACTATTGCCGAGGTTGCCACCGGGGCAGACAATCCAGTCCGGTGCTCTCCAGCCAAGTTGCTGGATGGTCTCAATCAGGATGGTTTTTTGGCCTTCTAATCGGAAAGGATTGACTGAATTGAGAACATAAATGCCCAGACGCTCTGCGACCTCACGAACCAAAGCCAGATTTCGGTCAAAATCCGCATTCACTTGCACACAGGTTGCCCCATACGCTACCGCCTGCGCCAATTTTCCAAGCGCGATTTGTTTGTTTTGGAAGAATACGATACCTTCCATGCCAGCGAAGGCTGCATAAGCTGCCAGTGATGCTGAAGTATTACCCGTTGATGCGCACGCAACTCGATTGACGCCGAGTACACGCGCTTGGGTTAGTCCACCTGTCATTCCTCGATCTTTAAAGGAGCCAGTTGGGTTTTCGCCCTCGTGCTTCAAATAAAGATGGTCTATGCCAACCCATTCCGCCAATTTTGCGGTATAGTACAGGTTCGTGTTGCCTTCCGGACGGCTGACAATGAATTTGTCATCAACATCTGGATATACGAGTTCCTTGTAACGCCATACACCGCTGCGATAAGGCATGTCGAGTGTTCCCAGGCGTTTATCAAACAGCTCACGGCTCACCTTTTTGCGTAAGCTCTTCAAATCGTGGCATACATCGAGCAGGCCGCCACAGGATTCACAAACGTAAATAATTTGGTCAGTAGAGTATTCCTGACCACATTTGATGCATTTTAATATACTCGGCATGTTTTTAGAACTCATGAAGAATCGAAATGCATGTTTAAGGATAACAAGTTCTCATGATGAATACCAGTGCTGAAGCATTTGCTCCCGCTACGGTTGCTAATATGGGTGTTGGCTTTGATATTCTGGGACTTGCGCTTTGCGAACCAGGGGACATCGTGCGGGTTGAACATCGTGACCAACCGGGCGCTGTCATTGTGAAAATTCAGGGTGATGGTGGCAAACTCCCATATGACCCTCTGAAAAATACAGCTTGTGTGGCCGCTAACAGTGTTTTGACTCGATTAGATGCCCGGTCTGGTGTTGAGATTACAATCCAGAAAAACCTGTCGCTTGCAAGCGGTATGGGTAGCAGCGCGGCCAGCGCGGTGGCCGCCGCAGTTGCAGTGAATAAATTGTTTGGTGAACCCTTAACTCGCAATGAGCTGTTATCTGCCTGTTTGGATGGAGAAGCTGCGGTAAGTGGTCGTCACGCGGACAATGTTGCACCTTCTCTGTTTGGTGGCATTACGCTGATTACGGGCACATTGGCGGAAGATATTCGCCAGTTGCCAATACCAGATTCGTTGTATCTGGCACTGGTTACGCCGAATGTAGCGGTTCCAACGGCTTTGGCGCGTTCGGTACTGCCAGCAGCAGTACCATTCAAGTCGATGGTGGCGCAAACGGCGGCGGTTGCCAGCCTGATTGACGCACTCTATCGGCAAGATGTTCAAGCACTTGCCGAGGCGATGGAGCAGGACAATATTATTGAACCTGCGCGGATACATCTGATGCCTAATCTTGTGGAAATGCGCAATGTGGCTAAACAAACTGGTGCATGGGGCTTGGTCATAAGTGGGGCGGGTCCAACTTTGTGTGCAATCTGTGATGATAAAATGGTTGCTGCTTCGGTTTCAGAGGCGTTACACGCTGCTTATCTGACATTCGGAATCGACAATGTCTCGCGGGTGACTCAGGTATCTGCGCAGGGAGCAATCGCCCGATGAAATTGCATTTACATATGGCGTAAAAGTGCGCGATCTTTGATTGACACTCCTAGTTCCTTTTCTGTATAATAAATTTAGTTTGTTCTGAAAGTAACAAATGAACCTAATGGCGTCGTGTTTTAAGGCAGGATTTTTTGATGGCTATCCATGAAGCTATGCAACAGGTTGAAAACATCATGTTCGCAGTGGTTGAAAGTGATGTGACCACCTTGCACGATGCCAGCCACCATATTTTAGAAGCGGGGGGCAAGCGCGTTCGCCCACAGTTACTCATGCTAACCTACATTGCGCTGGGCGGGGCGGATGTAAATCATGCTGCACCAGTGGCTGCTGCTGTGGAACTTGTTCATACAGCCAGTGTTGTGCATGATGACATTAACGATCATGGCATAGTTCGTCGCGGACGCCCTTCAGTGAATTCGATCTGGGGGCGCACATTTGCCTTACTCACCGGAGATTTCCTTTTTACCAAAGTGTATGAGTTGATGGCCCCATACCAGGATTTAAATGTTGTTCTGGCGGAAGCTACAGTGGCACTGGTCGAAGGCGAGACACTTCAGGCGAGCGCGGTGAAAGATAACAATTTCACGCGAGAGGTCTATTATCGCATTATCTCCCTCAAAACAGCAGCTCTCTTTAAGGCCGCAGCCATTTTAGGAGCAAAGCTGACGGACGCGGCAGATGAAGTTGTCAATGCAATGGCTCAGTATGGCTATCACCTCGGACTTGCATTCCAAATTGTCGATGATGTACTGGACTTGACAGCAGATACCACCCAACTTGGCAAAACTGCCGGTATTGATCTCAATCAAGGCAGGGGATTCGCAGCAACCTACAAAAATGGAAATGGCAGCAACAACGTCGCAGTTGCCGAAGCTGTTGATGAGTTGCCCGATCCGATGCAAATCATTAAGCAAAAGCTCCTGACTGGTGATGCTATTGAAGAAGCCCGTGAGCAGGCGCATCAGTTTGCCCAACTTGCTATTGCCAGCCTGGATGTTCTACAGAATTCTCCGGCGAAAGATATGTTGGTCGATCTTGCCTACCAGGTTGTGGACCGTGATCGTTGATTGACTTCGTAAACTGATATATAGCTGTTAAACAAAAGGACGTCTTGGTACGTCTTTTTTGTTTCTACTGACCGCCGATATAATTTGCGAATTGCCCGATAGCGAATTACGGAGGAGTCTTAATGATGCTAAAAGTAGTTTCTGTAGAGACCATGCGTCAGATCGAAACGGCAGCGGACGCGGCAGGGCTGTCTTACGACAGTATGATGCAAAATGCAGGGAAAGCCGTTGCCCGTAGCGTATTGGACAAGCTCGCAGGTAGGCAAGACGCGCGAGTGACCATTCTCATTGGGCCAGGTAACAACGGTGGAGATGGTTTGGTTGCCGGACGGGTAATCGCTGAAGAAAGTGTAGTACAGGTACGTTTCTATTTGTTAAAACCGCGCGATGACACTGACGCAAATTTTAAGGCCGTGCAGGACGCCGGGTTGTTCATTGCATATGCTGAAGAGGATCGGGACTTTAGAGTTTTGCGGAATATGGTGGCAAGCGCTGATGTGGTGGTGGATGCATTGTTTGGTATTGGCTTGCAATTACCCCTCCGACCCAATGTTGCCAAAATCCTGCGTAACATTTCGCAGGCGCTTAACGATCAACAACAACCAGAACATCCTGAAGGAGTTACGATAACCCCATCTGTCCCTCCCCAGGGGGCGAGTGGGTTCCGTCCGCATGTTGTTGCGGTAGACTGTCCGAGTGGATTGAACTGTGACACAGGCGAGATTGACCCAAATACACTCACTGCCGACGAGACGATAACCTTTATTGCAGCCAAACCGGGTCTGTTCGAGTTTCCGGGAGCAGCATCGGTGGGGCAGTTGAGTATTGCAACCATTGGCATACCACACGATCTCCCGGCACTTAAAGACGAATCTTTCGCGGTGGTAGATAGCCTGACAGTTCGTGAATTGTTGCCAAAACGAACTTTAGACGCGAACAAAGGTACATATGGCAAAGCGCTTATTGTCGCAGGTTCGACGAATTATACCGGCGCGGCTGGACTTTCGTCTCAGGCTGGGTACAGGATTGGGGTAGGGCTGGTAACTGTTGCTGCCCCACCGCCCGTAGTAGCGGTTCTCAGCGCCCAGCTTCTGGAAATGACTTGGCTGCTTCTCCCGCATGATATGGGGGTGATTTCCTCCGGCGCGGTTCAACTCCTCCAGAAAGAACTGGTGAATTACGATGCGATGTTGCTTGGGCCGGGTTGGGGACGGGAACAAACGACTCGTGAAATGTTGGTCAATCTACTGAAAATATCGGATAAGTCAACGCCTGGGGCTACGAAGCGACCAATCGGCTTCTCGGCAGCCAGAGATGTTGTATCAACGGATGCAGATACAGCCGCCGTCGCTCTACCGCCTCTGCTGATTGATGCTGACGGGCTGAATTTACTCAGTGAACTGGATGACTGGTGGAAACTGTTGCCAGGTGGAACGATCATTACGCCACATCCTGGTGAAATGGGACGGCTAGCCAGAATGGAGACGCGCGACATTTTGGCGGATCGGTGGAAGATTGCTGCGGCTAAGGCGTCGGAATGGAACGTGATATTGGTTCTCAAGGGAGCGCATACCTTGATTGCTGCGCCCGATGGCCGTGTAGCTGTGCTGCCCTTTAAAACGGATGCCTTGTCAACAGCCGGAACGGGTGATGTGCTGGCAGGCATAATCACCGGACTCTTGGCACAGGGACTATCGTCTTATGATGCAGCTATGGTAGGGGGTTATGTACATGGACTTGCTGGGACACTTGCCGCTGCATCCCAGGAAAACACTCGCAGCGTGATAGCAGGTGACGTGATTGCCGCGATACCAGGGGCGTTGGCTATGATCGAGTCTCCCAATTCAATTGTTTCGTAAACCCAGTTCGGATTGACGCCGACGCGCAGCTTCCTTGCCCTCGGCTAGGCTTACCTCAATAGGGTCAGGAGGAACGACGGTTTCGAGTTTGTGTCGCAATCCCTCGCTCGTTTCCGTCAATTGTTGCCGAATAGTGCTGCTTTTGGGGGCTTTAAATAATGTGGCGATACAACCAACAATGATTCCAATAGTGAAGCCCCAAAGCAGTAGTCCATTATCGAGCGAACCATTCGTTGGTTTATTCGGGCTCAATTTGCTTGACCTCTCCATTTGGACGGATTGCACGACGGATTCCACCAACATCGCGTACAAAAATACGGGCACCCGCCAGGAACGCACCAACCTTTACAACCGGCTGTGTGACATTATTACTCACGAATTCGGTTGTGCCTTTTGCAGTATTTACGGCTTCCTGGGCATTTTCTAGAACCGGCTTGACTTCGGCTTGCAGTAAATTCACCAGTCGCGCAATCTGCAATACGAGTATAGCCAAAGCGCCAACAATGAGTATGAACTCTAGTGACATAACAATGACAAATACATCACGGATGATTTGGATTCGGGTTGCAGTGGCGTCTACGTTGCTGAAAAGGGCGAACAATAGCCCAATGGCAAATAATAGGACAATCAATCCACCGAGTACAGCCGAAGAAACGATGACAATCCGTTGAATGGTCCACGAATTTTGTTTTGTATTTTGCGTTTCAGGTGTTACGGTTTCTTGCTGATGAACCTGCTCTGACATAGTATCTCTTTATCGTATCGCGCGTTTATTAGGACGTTTAGAAGTCAAAAAGTGAGCTACAACCAGTGCAACAATCGCGCCGAATGAGGCGCTCACGACCCGCAGGGTCCCGATGTTCAGGATGCTGATTCCCAGGATAGTTCCCAGAACATGTCCCAGGCCAAAGCCCACCCAACCTGCTAGCAAAAATAGAGCCAGCCGCCGCGCATCGCCCCCCATAATGAGGTGAAAAGTGGCTCCAAAAAGGGTAGCCAGAATGAAACCAAGTGTTGCATCGGGGCTTGGCAAGAACCGCGTTCCTTAATGATTGTGTTTTGCTCTATCCACAACTATGGTAGAATTCACCCGACAAACAGTGTAACATGAAGTTAAATTTAAATCATCACTGACAATAATTTCTGATGAATATCATAGATCATCGTATTCTGGTGCCCAAATCGCCAGAACTGATTTGGGAATATATCAGCAGTCTGGATAAAAATCCAACCTGGCAGGTGGATTGCCAGAGTATTGCGCTGTTAAGTTCACGCCAGGATGGTGCGGGAACTCGATGGCGCTATTCGAATCCAAAAGGTCATGAATTTGTCATTGAGGTTACAGCCTGGTACGAGGGCTTGGGCTACGAATATACGCTTGTAGATGGTGCATCTTACCGAGAGAATAAAGGGCGTATACGACTACAAGAGATAGCCGAAGGAACAGTCATTCAGTGGACGTTCACTTATGAGATGGATGGACTATTGGGTGGCGTACGGAACGCGGTTTTACATAAGCGCCAGCTTGAAAATGTAATGGTTGACAGCCTAAAGACGCTGTGGCGAATATTGAGTCAAATCGCTGATGACGGAGGCCATCACGCTAAATCATTAGTTCGAGAGGCTCCCGACTACGAGGCACGGTCACAATACAAACCACGCCACCCGTCGGCGGTGGTCGATGAACCAACTGATTTACCATCGGAGTCTCCAGTGTTGGTTGAACCTGAACTTGCCGACGATGATACCCGTCCCCACCCAGCCGTTGAACCGGATGTGGTGGAGGTTCAGGATGAGCCATCATTTTTGTCACACTTGCAACCAGATGAAGTCATGGACACCCCCCTGCCACAGTCTAATGCCGATGTCCCTCTAGAAGTGGCTCAGATGAATTCTAAGGCGGAGAATGATGAAGTCGTTCTCGCACGATTTGCGATACCTTCTTCCAAGGTGGGGGAGTATCCAGTTGTCGATGAAGTGGATATGTCGGAGGAGGCGGCAACCCCCCCGATGGTACTCCCTGAACAGCCTGCAATTGCAGCCGTTGAGTCCGAAAGCCCTCTGGAACAAATTGAAGTACCTGTGACCCATCCGCCGCAAGAAACACCACTAGAGTTACAGCCGGCTAACTCTGAATCAGAGACCGCCGGCACAACAGAGCGAAGTGTGTTTGACATATTCGGCTTGCCAAAACCGAGTGAAACACAGGAAATGCAAGCTGTATCCGAGGTTGACCAGGGCACTCCTGTTCAGAAGGAACTGTCCGTCAAAATCCTACCCGTTCGTACCGGGTTGCGCCTGATCTTGCGGCAGAAGCGTGTAAAATTGCGTTTGCCTCAATAAATAAAAACGCCCATAGAAGGGCATTTGTGGGTGACTAGTGGGGCTTGAACCCACGACCTCCTAGGCCACAACCAGGCGCTCTGCCAACTGAGCTATAGTCACCATAAAAGTTAGGCGAGATTATAGCATACCCCAAAAGTGAAATCTAGCCCTTCTTCCGCGCAACGACCACCTGAGCAATGCTGTGTGGACACACCTCTGTTTTCATTTGAGCATCAAAGCCGTATGACTCAAAAAAGGTGCTCAGGCTCAAGTCTTTTTCGTCCCTCTGCCCGGTAATGCGGTACAGCCATTCGAGTCCCGCTTCCGATATCCCACCACCTGTCAGAATACCGTTCGGCACGATAATAAACTGGCCGCCGGGTTCGAGTGTTCGATGTACTTCCCGCAATGTGGCATCCGCAATGATAAAATCGGTGGGGAAGGTACTTACGACAGCCGCAAAAGTGTTGCTGGGAAAAGGCAGTTGTTGTGCTTTGCCCCGCGCCAATTCTGGGGAATAACCTGCTTTGCTTAACTTCTTTTTAGCAATTTGCCCCATGTATGGCGATAGGTCATAGCCGATGGTGTGATACCCTGCCTCATGCAAATCGAGTTGCAAATTACCTGTCCCATGTGCCAATTCTAGAATCCGTTCACCCGGTTGAACCTGGAGATGTTTGAGTGCTGCGCGACCCCAGCAGCGCCACGCGCCGAGCGAAACAACATAACTCACCCAATCATAGGTGAATGCTAATTCGTTGTAGAGCAAACGGAAACCGAAGCGAACCAGTTTCCACCACAGCTTAACCAAGTAGCGCCTCGCGGATAACATCTGGTTTGTCGGTGATGATAGCATCGACACCGAATGCCTGAAGCTCAACCGCTCGTTCTGGGTCATTGACCGTCCAGGTATTCACCCGGTAGCTGTGTTTGTGTGCCCATATCACATAATTTGTATCAATCATGCTGTGATGTGGATGTTGTGCTTCGTGGGGCAGACTTTCCATAATCTCAGCTAGGGGTTGTTCATTTGGGGCGTATAGATAACCAATTGGCACATCAGGCATAATTGCACGAAACCGCCGCAAGGCGAGCGGGTTGAATGACGATATAATCACTCGCGCTTCCATACTATACTGTGCGATACAGTCTACCGTTTTCTGCTCAACCCCGTCGGTTCCTTCAGTCTCGGATTTGATCTCAACATTGACATACAATTTGTCGCCAATCGCTTCAAACACCTCGCCCAATATTGGAATTTGTGTCCCTCGGAATTCCTCGCTGAATTTTATCCCCGCATCCAGTTCACGTAGTTGTGCCAGCGTCATATCGCGTGCATATCCATGTCCGTCGGTGCTGTAGTCAACCGTAAAATCGTGCAGCACGATCAATTGCCCATCTTTCGACAACTGCACATCCAGTTCAACCCCATCTGCGCCTTGTTTCACAGCTAATTCGAACGAGGGAAGTGTATTCATTGGGGCATAGGCGTTTGCACCTCGGTGTCCAAACACCAGCGTTCGCCCCCGGTAAATTTTGTCTAGCCGCTGCTCGGGGAGTGTTGACATAAGGGTATCTATGTCCATTCAATGAAAAGACCTGTGAGGACAGGTCTAATGTTACATCACTACCGAAAATAATGTCTAGCGCCGTGCGATTTGGATATTGTTACCCTCAACCTGAACATCGTAACTTGGCACGTCAACCAGGGCGGGGGGAGAAAGCACTTTGCCATTTGTAATGTCGAAACATGCGCCATGACGTGGACACTCAATGACCAGACCGTTCAGTTCCCCTTCGGCCAATGGGCCGTCATCGTGAGTACACACATCCTCTATGGCATAGTATTGGCCGTCAACGTTGAAAATGGCGACCCAACTTCGTCCCATCTCGACAACTAAACGCTCACCTGGGGGAATTTCTTCAGTGGTAGCGACAGAGACAAATTCAGCCACGTTATTCCTCATCTTTGTCCTCTATGGTTTGCCATTCAGTGAGGCCAACCGTACCGATTATCAGTGTCTTAAGGGACAGCAGCGCGCATTTGACTCGGTTGATGGTGAGTGGTATTCCGACCAACTCAAAAATGTCGTCCTTAGTGATATGGCTCACCTCGTCCAGCGTCTTGCCCAGGATTTCTTCACTAAGCATAGACGCCGTTGCTTGGCTGATTGCACAGCCTTCGCCATCCCACGCCACATCAGTGATGCGCTTATTCTCGTCAATCCGTAGCGTCAACCGCAGACGATCACCACACAGGGGATTCAGTTCTTCGTGGTCAACATCTGCCGGATCCAAAATCCCTGGGTGGCGGGGATTCTGAGCATGGTCAAGAATAACTTCACGATACATATCGTACATAGTTCTATCCTCACGCGCGCGAAAACGCTTTTTTCGCTTTATACAACGCTTCAATTAACAGGTCAACTTCTGACGGGGTATTATACAAATAAAAACTGGCTCTTGCCGTTGCTCCTGCGCCCAGACAATCGTGTAGTGGCATCGCACAGTGGTGTCCCGCACGGACAGCGATCCCCTCCGCATCCAGGATTTGAGCGACATCATGAGCATGGATATCGCCAAATTTAAATGCGGCAACTGCGCCTTTCCGCGATGCATCTGAGGGGCCATATACGGTGAGTTCGGGCACTTCCGCCAGTCTTTCCAGCGCATACTCGGTCATTGCCTGTTCATGTGCATGGATTTTATCCATGCCGACTTCTGACAGGTAATCTACTGCATACCCCAGTCCAATAGCCTGTGCAATCGCAGGGGTGCCAGCCTCAAACTTATACGGCAGATCATTCCATGTACTACCTTCCAGTTGTACACGCGAGATCATATCTCCACCGCCCATCCAGGGGGGCATAGCTTCTAATAGGTGACGTTTCCCGTAGAGGACGCCGATGCCTGTTGGTCCGACCATCTTGTGCCCACTGAAAGCAAAGAAATCGGCGTCTAGTGCCTGGACATCAATCGGCATGTGTGGAACGCTCTGCGCCCCATCCACTAATACCAATGCCCCGGCAGCATGTGCCTGTCGTATAATCTCCTCGATAGGGTTAATGGTGCCCAGGACATTGGATACATGCATGACGGTAACTAACTTCACTGGCTCGTCGCGCAGGAAGTTCGCGAATGTTTCCATATCCAGAGTGCCGTCTTCGAGAACCGGAATATACCGGATGGTGAAGCCCTTTTCGGCGGCTAATAGTTGCCAGGGTACAATATTGGAGTGATGTTCCATCACAGTGGAGATGACCACATCGCCTGCTCCCAGGTTCGCGCGTCCCCATGTTTGTGCGACGAGGTTGATACTTTCCGTCGTGCCCCGCGTATAAATGATTTCGCGCTTACTGGCGGCATTGATGAAATGTTTGACTTTCACCCGCGCCCCTTCGTAGGCTTCGGTAGCTGCTTCACTCAGTTTGTGTATACCACGATGCACATTGGCATTATATCGACGATAATAATCGTCTACTCCTTCGATCACCCTGAGCGGTTTTTGGCTGGATGCAGCATTGTCCAGGTATACCAGCGGTACGCCGGGATGATGCTCCTGGTGCAGGATTGGGAAATCTGCCCGAATGCTTTCCGGCAGGAGTTTCTTATCGCTATTTGTCATTCATATCCCCTGGCACAAAAAGGGCGCACTCAGTTATTGGCGCGCCCTTTAGAATCCATCAATAGAGCTAATTTTTAGCTCTACGCGCGCAGATTGGTGTTTCCGACAATCTTATCTTCCATTGCCGCCTTCAAACGATCACGCACCCGTTCAAATGGAATGCGATGCAGAAGTTCATCGAAAAAACCATCAATCACCATCAGTTCGGCATCTGGGCGTGGAATGCCCCGGCTCATCAGGTAGAAAATCGGCTCTTCTTCCAGTGAACCAAATGTCGCGGCGTGTGAACACTTCACATCGTCTGCCTCTATTTCCAGACCAGGGATACCATCCATACGAGCGTCCTCGCTCAATACCAAATTCCGGCTGGCCTGATACCCGTCTATTTTCTGCATTTTGGGCAGAGATTTAATCATGCCTTGCCACACGGTGCGCGCCTCGTCTTTGGCCGCGCCCTTGAATAGCAGATCGGATACAGTGAGCGGCGCATTGTGGTTTTGTTGGGTGTCATGGTCAAAAAGCTGTTGACCGTCCGCGAAGAAAAAGCCGGACATACGCCCGTTCGCGCCTTTGCCGTCCAGTTCGAGTTCCATGTAGGCTTTCACCAGACGTCCACCCATCGTACCTTGAATCCAGTCCAGGTTTGAGTCCTGGCCGATACGCGCACGTTGATAGCTGAATTCGTAGGTTTCCCGATTCCAATCTTGCAAGCCCACATATTGCAGATTTGCGGCATCACCGACCAGAAGTTCCGTTGCGCCGATGTAAGCTGATTGGGTATCGGCTTCCGCCGATGAATAATCGACCAGAATAGTTGCCTGGGAATTTTCCTCTAACACGACTAACACATGTCCCAGGCTTGCCCCTGGATGACTGTTATACATAATCACATGCAGAGGTAGTTCGATTGCCTTACCGGGCGGGACGTGCAGGAATACACCATGCGTCCACAATGCGGCATGAAGGGCGGCGAATTTACCTTCGCTGGGTACGACAGCTTTGGTCATTAAATTTGCGCGTACCAGGTCTTCATGTTCCTTACAGGCCGTCAGCAGATCGGTAAAAATAACACCCTGTTGCTTGAGTTCGTCTGAGAGTTCGTAGTGGACAATCTTGTCGTCCACAAATACCAGTAATCCTCCCTGACGTTCACCGATCAGTGGCTCACGATTTGCGGCAGGTACAGTTTCCAATGTTGCGCCATTCGGGACAAGGATTTTGTCGGCCTCATCCCAACGGATGTGTCGGTAATCAGTTCGACGCCAATCCTCGTCATTGAGCGTTGGCATCGGCATATCTTCATAGAGTTCCCAGGCGACCAATCGGCTCTCTAACAGCCATTGAGGTTCCTGGTTCGCGGCACTCAATGCGCGCACATCAGCTTCAGTATAACTCGGTGCGGCAGGCGCATTTGAGCGGCGGCGGGTTCTAGCAGCAACCACAGTTCGTTACCCTCCTTGCGGTTCAGTTCTCTTAGGTGTGATGTCGAGATGTAAGGGTAGGGTGGAACACGCTACCCCTACTGGTTGAGATTACCCAACCGTGCCTTCAAGCTGGATTTGAATCAGGCGATTCAGTTCCAGCGCATATTCCATTGGAAGTTCTTTCACAAGCGGTTCGATGAAGCCGTTGACCACCATTGCATTGGCTTCGTCCGCGTTTAGCCCTCGGCTCATCAGGTAGAATAACTGGTCTTCACCGACCTTGCTGACCGATGCCTCATGTCCCATCGTGACGTTCTTTGCATCAACCTCGATGGATGGGTAGGTGTCCGAGCGACTGCGATCATCCAGCAGTAGCGCGTCGCAAACCACGTTACTTTTTACATTGTCAGCGCCTTCGACAATCTTGAGCAGACCGCGATAGCTGGCACGGCCACCATCTTTACTGATCGACTTGCTAATAATCTGGCTGGTGGTGTTGGCGGCAAGGTGGGTGATCTTCGCGCCCGCATCCTGATGTTGCCCCTTACCCGCAAACGCAATCGACAGGACTTCGCCATGAGCGCCTTCACCCTTCAAGATGACGGCAGGATATTTCATGGTCAACTTGCTGCCCAGGTTGCCATCGACCCACTCCATGGTGGCATTTTTCTCGGCAACTGCGCGTTTAGTCACTAGGTTATACACATTCGTTGACCAGTTTTGAATGGTGGTATATCGGCAGCGTCCACCTTCTTTGACGATGATCTCGACCACCGCACTATGCAGGCTGTCGGAACTATAGGTCGGCGCGGTGCAGCCTTCAACATAATGCACGTAAGACCCTTCATCAACAATGATGAGCGTCCGCTCGAATTGTCCCATATTCCGGGTATTAATGCGGAAGTACGCCTGGAGGGGCATTTCCACATGAACGCCCGGTGGTACATAGATGAATGATCCACCCGACCATACAGCGCTATTCAGGGCGGCGAACTTGTTGTCCGATGCCGGGATAACCGTCCCAAAATATTCTTTGACCAGATCAGGATGTTGGGCTAGGGCACTATCCATATCCAGGAAGATCACACCTTTGTCTTCCAGGTCTTTGCGGATATTGTGATATACCGACTCGGAGTCGTACTGTGCGCTCACACCTTGCAGATACTTTTGCTCCGCTTCCGGGATACCCAGACGATCAAAAGTATCCTTAATCTCCGGTGGTACTTCTTCCCAGGTCTTTCCTCGTTCGTCGGTGGCGCGGACGTAGTAATAGATGTCGTCGAAGTCGATGTCGTTCAGCTTTCCGCCGCCACCCCATTGGGGCATTGGTTTGCTGATAAAAATGTCGTATGCCTTTAACCGTAACTGTGTCATCCAGTCCGGTTCGTGTTTCATCTCACTGATCTGTTGAACCAGTTCACGAGTCAGACCTTTTCCGCTCTTAAAGGCGTATTTCACATCGTCATCGTGAAATCCAAAGGTTTCCTCATACGAGTTGCCTACATCTTTAAGCGCGGCCTCAGCCTCGGTAAACTGCTTTTCGCTAGGGATGAGATCTACCATGATTTACTCCTCTATTTCCATCTGCTAGGCCGGGCTGTACTTTTCACGAATCCAGTCGTATCCCGCTTCTTCCAGGTGTAACGCAAGTTCTGGCCCGCCGCTTTCTACGATTTTACCCTCAAACATCACATGGACATATTCCGGGGCGATGTAATTGAGGATGCGTTGGTAGTGGGTGATGACCAGAACACCCAGTTCTGGCCCGCGTAATTTGTTCACACCTTCTGCTACGATACGCAGTGCATCAATATCCAGTCCTGAATCCGTTTCGTCAAGGATGGCGATGCGGGGTTCTAGCACAGCCATTTGCAATATTTCGGCGCGTTTTTTCTCACCACCGCTAAATCCTTCGTTCAAATAGCGTCCGGCGAAACTGTGATCCATCTGCAAATAATCCATCTTGGAACGCAGCAATCGCCGAAATTCTGGGATGGGAATGCCTTTGCTATCCGGGTCTTTTGCCTTCAAACGAGCATTAATTGCCTGTCGTAGGAAGTTCGCCAGTGTCACACCGGGGATAGCCACCGGATACTGAAAGGCAAGGAACAATCCCGCGCGGCTGCGCTCATCTGGATCGAGTTCCAGTAAGTCTTCGCCATCAAAAATAACTTGTCCAGCAGTGACGTCGTATGCCGGATGCCCCAGAATAACATTGGACAGTGTGCTTTTGCCTGATCCATTTGGCCCCATCAAGGCGTGAACTTCACCTTGTTTAACCGTCAGATTCACTCCGCGAAGAATGGGTTTATCTTCTACAGAGACGTGTAAGTTGCGAATTTCCAGTGCAGCGCCCATTCCGGCGACTTCCTCCTACAGGTTTAATGTCTGTTAAATTTCCTTTGTACCCAAAGGTTCAAAATCATGCCAAGTATAGCAGTCTGAGGGGGCTGTGTCAATATTTATGATTAACATCTGAAAAACTCTAGTTACCCTTTAAATTGCACTTCCAGAAGAAAAACTTAACCCCCGTTAACCTCAGTAACGGGATTTTTCAGATCGGCATGACAAAAATTGACACTCGATTTTGGTTGTGCTACCATGTCGTTAAATCCCTGTACTGAGTGAAATTTAAGGAACCAATCATGACGGAACAGACACAGGTAACTGAAGAAGGATTGCGGGATGCCCTGCGTGAAGTTGTTGACCCCGAAATTGGCATGAATGTGATCGAGCTTGGACTCATCCGTGATGTTGAGTTGTTGGAAGACCGCGCTCATCTACTAATGATTATGACCACACCGTTCTGCCCCTATGCTCCTCAACTGCTAGAGCAAACCCGCCGGACAGCACAAAATTATGCACGCCGTCCAACTACCATTGAAATGGGGTTGGAGATGTGGGATCCCAGTATGATGGAAGAGGGCGCGGCTGACGATTGGGGTTTGTTCTAATCCCAGATTTGCTTGGAATTCAGAACGGGGACGAGGTTTGCTGCCTCGCCCCCGTTTTATTTAGCTACCTCGGACGATGTGCAATGACGAATTGCCTGGGATCAACATAATTGGCGAGTAAGTTGTTTAGATCTTTCCCCGGCCAATGTTGCGGTTGGCTCTCCAGGATAGTCGTCGGACTAACGTCAAAGTGCAGGTGATAGGCATATACGCCGAATGCATTACCAACACTGGAAAGTTGCTGCCCACGTCTAACGCGATCCCCAACTTTGACCAGCAGATTCTCGCTGTGACCGTATCGTGTGTAATAGACCTTTCCGTCGGTGACGAGTGGATCATGTTTGATGACAATCACGTTGCCCCAGGTTGGTAGCCGACTTGCAAATGTGACAACCCCACTTGCTGCCGCGTAGACAGGTGTGTGAGCATCCGCGTCACGCGGAAGATTGAGGTCCGCGCCGGTATGGTAGGCTTCCGATGGTGTGCCCACAAAATACAACTTAGCGTATGGGCTGGCGTCCAGCCACTGCCCCGGCCATACGGTAGTAGATCGGCGTTCCGCGTCGGTACCAATCGGAACATCAAATCCATCTGCCTGATTACCAGTCGTCGGTGGTGCAGGGGGAATATTAATAATTTGAGTCCAGCGGAGTGCGTCGAAAGCAATTTCCAGGTTACTTTCACCCGTCAAATCATTCAGGAAAACTGTTCCTGCCCCGGCGGTTCCTTTTTCCAGGTCGTAAACACCCAGAACAACCCATTGATTGCTGTAACGTGATTGGTCAACGTTGACGACAATCTCGCTGCTTGCACCCTTTACACCGTTGATCTTGAATCGGGCATTTCGCGTAGTGCCGTGACGTGCTGGAACAAATGTGGCAACCTCATACTTACCTGACTGTTGAATAAATGGAGTCCATCGTGCCCAGACTTTGCTCGTCTGGGGTTCGGTGTTTTTATAATAGGTTGTCCAACCCCATGTGCCCTGGAAGTCCTGGAACTCATTCTTTCCCGTGTAAGTGCCTTTTGTGAAGGTTGTATCGGTTGGTCTGACCACCTGTTCGGTTCCGCTCGGCGGTGTTGTTGGATTATTGTCAGGCGCGGTGCCAGGTACGACAGGCTGATTAATCGCTTTCCAGCCAGTGGATGTGATAACCCCCAGTCGCCACCAGCTCACCCCTGTAGATCGGTACTGCTGGGTTGCCAGGGTAGCCGCCGCTGTCATATCGGTTGGGATTGCGTCCCCTTGAAGTACCGGTATAATGGGTTTTCCATAGCTGCCCCACACTCTGTAAGTCTCCTCAAGCGTATCTTCAGGCGTTCGGCGGAATGTCGCCCAATAATCCTGAGGATGCACACTGTTGACGAATGGAAACCACTCTTGTGGATAAATGGAGTCGTAGTGACCACTTCGGGGGTCTACTGCCAACCCGATGTGGAATGAACCAGGGATACCCCGTCGTATCCGGGTCATATATGGACGAATCTGGTCTTTGCCACCTTCCCAAAAGCCATCATAAGGCTCAACATCCAGAATCAGGGACTTTACACCTGCGCGGTTGCAAACCTGGATAATGATATTGGTTTCCGCTTCCAGATGGCTGCCTTTTGGCACACACCAGGCATGGAATTCGATCCCATATTGATTTAAGGTCGATACCCAGGCGTCAATACTTTGTGGCCCGTCGATTGCCAGAGCGCGTTTCGTATCCCAGAAGCCCTGCCATTGAGCGCCATCTCGCGCGGTAGCATCACTCGTCTTGACGAACAAAGCCTTTACATACGGTGCGACAGCTTTTATGTTCTTAGCGACATCTGCGATTGTGTTTTCCGCTAGCGAATCACCTTTCCAATGCCATACGGCGACCTTCCCATCATATGGCGTGGCTTGCTGCGGCGGAATGGGCGCAGGTGCGGCAATACCCTGGAAACTGATTACACTGGTAGCAACCCATCCACTCAGTCCGTATTGCTCGATCCACTCCCACCCATCACTCGTCTGTG
The DNA here is from genome assembly GCA_963752305.1 of uncultured Chloroflexia bacterium. GTDB lineage: Bacteria > Chloroflexota > Anaerolineae > Aggregatilineales > Phototrophicaceae > CFX2. Next base: position 1,328,223 of record CAVVXQ010000009.1, on the reverse strand, counting down.
ACGCTGGATAATGAACCAACACAGTATTATTTCGGATGTTGCCAATGTCCCGGTAATTTGTCCCTGGCCCATTTCGCAGATTCACATAGGCAGATTTTGTTTTCGCAATTGCCATCTGCCCACTTCCCGCTGAAGACGGTTTGGGTACGGCTGCCGGAAATGTAGTCATTAATCGCGTCTCCCTGTCATTACGATGTCAAACCGCACGTATGCAGAATAGGGTAGTACACTTTGTAGTTCTGAGCAAAATGCCAGTTTGTCGCTGTTTGTCTGGAAGGTATATGTATACAAAAGCGAGTTCTTTACTGACCGTTGATTGATTTGCGAGGCGGCTCTTGCTGACCTGCTGGGTTCAATGCGATGTCAAGTGCTGTCCAGAAGTGATTCGCTTCTTGCTCGTTGAGCAGAACTTCCCAGGACTGGTCATCAATCCAACCTTCGATCTCATACTTGCCATCATCAAGTTTGTCAACGGTCATGTGTGTGGTAATCGTTGGCATATCAGTGCTTCGTATGGGCGTGGTTGTAATCATGCCTGCGATGAGTCCCGCCTTTTCGGGATACAGGAGTTCGGACAGGTGAAACCACAACATTTGTGCCGCCCGTTTGGAAAGTACATGTGTCCACCGTGACAAATCTTCGGCCATTCCCCCCATGACAATTGATTCGCCACTGGCTTTCCGGCTGACGAATATATGGCTCGATAGACCGTACGAATGGTTAAGTTCCTCGGACATAACACGCGCTCCCCTCATAACATTCGAAGCGGACTGTGTCGCTTCAAGCAATAATATGTATTGTTGTCATTCGCTGATGAGATCAATAAGATAGATCTGGGTTTTTATGTATCTCAACCATAGCTCACCAGGGCTTCCCTGACACTTTGGGCACATAAGCATTCGAACCTTGTTTGTGTCCTGATGTTGGGAGAGCCATTTAAGGTAAGTATAGAAGTCTCGGCCTTTGGAAGCAACCACCGACAGGGACTTTACACAAACTCCTGACAAATTCTGTATTTAACTCGGTCTTGCGGCTCTCGGCTCGCTTGGCTATACTTGGAACATTGTCGGGGCGTGGCGCAGCCTGGTAGCGCGCTTGCATGGGGTGCAAGAGGTCATGGGTTCGAGTCCCGTCGCCCCGACCATATCGAGCCTCTCACAACCAGTTGTGGGAGGCTCTTTCATTTTGATTTTGTAGACAAATCCTTTTGTTTCCGCCTGCTTAGGGGACACTGGTTGCCTGTAATTGTTGCTGGAACTGGCTGTTCATCCGGCTCAGTAAGCTGGTTTGTTCGGAAATAACCTGGTCGAGTCGGTTGTTAACATCAACGATGGTTGTGCCAAGATCAGGCGCATCGCCATTCGCAAAGGCTTGAAATGCGCTGACAGCTTGCCCCATTGCGTCGCTCAAAGTGAGTTCTGCCTCCTGGGCACAATCTGGTGTGACTACTGCAAACGCCGAGTCGCGTAAGGCCGCCAGGTCCAGAACATCATCATAAACCTCGTTCCTGGACTTGGTTGCTGCCTCATTCATGTTTGTTTGAAAGCTGGCCGTGAGTTGCGATGTGACCTGTAGCCAATTTTCTAAATTCTTCGTGTCGTCGCAACTGCCCTGGAGATTAATAGCTGGTGGCGGGGCGAGGGTGATGGATGGTAGAGGAGTGGAATCGGATACTTCTCCTAATGCACAGGCCGCCAGCACCAGTGGAAATACCAGAATGAACATCTTATTCGATGCACGCCCCATAGTCTTCATAGCCCCCTGATTAGCTGCCAACATCTGCCACAGGCAGGATGCCCGTAAACGTACAAGAACTGTAATTGTTACCCAGGATTACCTCGTAGTCCGCCTCGCGGTTCGGGTCTGGTTCAGAGATGATATTTTCCGGTTTTACATTTAGGATTTTGGCGATGTCACCGACATTACTGCCCTTCGTCTCCCCAGTATGGTCAATCAGGATTGTATCGACATAATCGGTTTTGTCAGCAACACCCGCCGCGATGCCGTCATAACTATCCCAGGCCAGCCGCTCTGCTGCCACACGGTCCCAATCCGCATGGCTTGATCCATTGTAAACCAGAATACTCTCGCCCTGAACTGCGATTTGACTTTCCGTTGGGGGTTGGTAGAAATCTTCCAGCAGTTGTCGGATCGGATCGTAATTCGGGAGTTGGACATTAGAACCATCTGGCGGTTGCCAGGGGGTGGTGTGATACAGCCGTTGCATGTAGAAATGGTCGATGCGCCCCGGATCAAGACTGAGTCCTAGAGGCAGTAGTCCGAGCATATCTTCAAAGGGGATATTTGTGTCGACAACCTGGGTCAATTGCGACCAGAGATCAGGCAATTGGGTGATTTCTCCCTGATTCCGCGCTGTTCGCCAAATGGCTCGGAGAATCTGTTGTTGCCGGCGTCCTCGGTCAAAGTCAGAACTGCTGTCCCGTGACCGCGCGTACCACAATGCACTACCTCCATCCATATGATAATAGCCCACAGGCAGAACGTAAGTGCCGTCACTCTCAACTTTATACGCCTCTGGTGGTGGGGGTGCTTCAATGAGTGGTAAATCCTGTATAGCACAGTCTACTGCCACATCAATTCCGCCCATAGTGTCGATAATTTGCTTGAAGCCGCTCAGGTTGATGAGCGCAAAATAATGTACGTTGATTCCCAGATTGTAGAAAATGGTTTGTCGTAGCAATCCCCATCCGCCGTCGGGTTGCCAGCCAATTTGTTCGCCATGTGTATACGCCAGGTTTAGGCGCTGCATTGTCCAGCCCGGTATGTACACATACAAATCTCGTGGCAGGCTCAACATTGCCACAGTATTTGTAGTCCGGTTGATAGAAACGATAATCATCGTGTCAGTCCGCGTGATTCCATCACCTGTGATTTCGCTATCTCCGCCCATCAGCAGGATATTCACAATGTCGTACCCATGCCGATCAATGATAGGAACTTGGGTTGGAATAGCAGTTGGCGCGGCTGCATTCACATCCGGCGCGGCAGGGAAAAGCAGCGTAGGTAATGGACGTGGGGTTTCCGTCGCGGGGGGTAACAGTGTTTCTGTTGGTGAAGGTGGCGGTGTGTCTGTAAATGTGGGTGATGGGGTATTGGTTTCTGCCGGCGGCAGCGTTGCACTGGGAGGGATAGTATTCAGTGACGGGATCGTAACCTCTAGCCCGCGAGGGGTGTTGGTCACAAACGCCTGTGCGACCACCAATGGTTGCTCGGTTTCGGTAGCTGTGGGTGATGCTGTGACGGTTGCAGTCGCGGTATGGGTCGCGCTTGGGCTGGCCGTTGGTGTACTGGTTGGTGTCAATGTTGCTGTGAGGGTTGTGGTTGGCGAAGCCGTCTCGGTTAACGTAGCGGTCTGCGTTTCCGTAGATGTGTTCGTTGGTTGGGGTGTGGCAGTATCCAACGTTGGCAAAATGGCTGCAACGGTACTTGCATATATCGAGGATCGCTGCCCAGCTTCGACCTGTTCCCCGATGCGCTGCGCAACCGCCTGGACAATTCCGTAACTAAAGCCCAGAATTCCGATGATGACGAACAGCGGCACAATGCGAAACACTGCGAAACCCAGGATTCGACGCAAGCGGGAAGGTTTCTTTTCGACCATTCAAATACCTATCTGAAAGAGAATAAAACAGAGTTAGTGTAACCCATAGGCGTATTCGGTGCGATAGAAAATGTGCAATCGTTTGGAAAGCGTCGGGTTGTGCAAGTATGGGATCGGTTAGACGATCGGCTGACCTGTCATTGGAAGATGACTGGGATCGTACAGGGTGTTGCTCCGCTGGTGGTTCCGATTACGGTTAATCGTATCCAGTATAATCCTTTGCCGAAAATTGTTTGGTCGATTTGCCCCAACTGACCATTGATGATCGGCGTTTCCGAGCGACTGTAGAAATTGAATACGGTGGCGAAATCGGGTCGTACCTCGATCTTGTAGTACACGAAGTCTGGAAGTGAAGCAGTGCCCATCACTGGGAAAGTTCCACTCGCAGTCTGACCGGCGTAAAGATTGGTGATGACAGAATTGGGGTCGGTACATCCCTGGGCATATACGGGTGTTTCTGCTGCTCCTGCTGGCGGCACTGGATTAGATTGTGCTGGCGATACGGCTGGTTGGCGTGGTACAAGCACTGTATTTCCCGCGTAAATATTGTTAATGTCCGAAATGCAGTTTGCGATTTGGAGTTCCATGACGCTGCTTCCCACCATTTGCGCGATGGAGAATAGTGTGTCTCCTTGCCGTACTACATAAGCAAACCAGTTCTGAGGCGCTACACATCCGTAGATTGTCGGTTGCGATGGCGGGGTCAGCGTCCCTGTAGGTGTTGGGCGAATGCCGGACGTCTCCGTCGGACGTGGCGTGTAGGTTAATGTGGCAGTCGGCGTCATCGTTGCTGTGCGCGTCAACGTGGGTGTTGGACTATCAGTTGGCGATGGCGTATGCGTTGCTGTTGCCGTAGGTTGCGGCGTTGGCTTGTTTTTGGTTGGACTCGGCTTTGGCGTTGTCACAATTTCAGTTACCGAAATCACCTGTGTTGCGCTGCTCAGGTTTTCCGGAGTGATGCTTGCCAACGGAGTATGGGTAGGTGGTAAGGGAGATGGTTGTACAGTTGCTGGTAAAGTCGCCGTCCGAGCGATGGCTTGTCGGGTTGAGGTCGTAGTCGCAGTTTCGGTTGACGGGATCGGTGTTTCTGTCGCACTAGGCGTAATAGTATATGTGGCATTTAACTCGACTGTCACTGAGGCAAGAGCGACAGAGACGGTGCTGGTGGACTTCGTCCACCATACTACTCATGGGTGTCGCCGTCCCGGTTTCATTTGAAGGGCTGGAAAGAGAGAGAATGATAGCGAACGTGATAGCGAAAGCCAGAATGCCGACTGCGGCGATGGCTACGATGACTTCATTACCGAGGTCGCGGCGCATTACGTACCCTCTGGCTCTAATTCGGTTTCAATGGGTAGGGCGAAGTGGAAGATACTGCCGACACCTTCTATGGTTTCCATCCACAAACTGCCGCCGTGTGCTTCGGCCAGGGTCTTCGCAATCGACAGGCCAACTCCCGTGTCGCCTAGACCCTCCACCAGAGGATTTTCAGCTTTATATTTGCGCGTGAAAACTCGTGCAATATCCTCTGAAGCGATGCCGCCGCCACGATCCTCAACCGAGATGAGCAAGCTGTCCGTGCCCTGTGATTCGGAAATCGGAACACGCTTTCGGTTGGCTGAAATAAAGAGAGGGCTTTCGGGTGGGGATGCCAGATAAGCATTGGTGAGCAGCTCGGTGATAATTTGGCTGATGGCATCTCGGTCTGCGCGTATCAAAGGCACATCATCTTCTAAGTTCAGATTAACGGTCAATCCCTTTTCACGGAAGTGATGGGTGGAGTTGCTGATTGCATCTTCGACTAACTCAACCACATCCACAAGTTCAGGCATGAGATGGACAGCAGTATTATCTAGTGCCGTAACACGGGTTAAGTCGTCCAACATGAACGTAAGTCGGGTCACATTACTTGCCACGCGCTGTAAGAATTTATGCTGCATTTCGCCCAGGATTCCGGCGCTCTCATCCATTAACAAGTCAACGTATCCAACGATGGAGGTAAGCGGCGTCCGTAACTCCTGCACCATGCCCAGCAGTAACTCGGATTGATAATTCTGTGCCGCACTCCGTTGCCCTCCCTCAGATTGGGCGTTTGCACGCACTTGGATAAGCTCGAGTTGGTTCTGAACCGAAGCCAGCTTAGTACGTGTTTCGTTCAGTTCGCGTTCAAGCTGGTTGCGTTGTTCGGTAACTTCCTCGATCATCTTGGTCAGCGATCCCACACCGTCTGTTCCTAACTGCTGCAAGCGTTCCCGGTTGCCGTCGCTTCGCGCCAGCAGCAAATCCCGCTCAGTTTCGAGCGACTGCCTCTCCGCATTCAGCCGGTCTTGCTGGCTGATGAGATCACTGCGTTCGTCGGCTACCTTTTGGAGTTCTAAACGTAATCGCGCTTGCTCCTGATGTGCTTCCGCCAACTCAAGTTGATAACCTGATGTTTCGGCCAGTAATCGGGCGCGGTGCTGTTTGATGGCTTCCTGCTTGGCGAATAACTCGTCACGTTCAGCCCGCAGTTGATCGCGCTGTTTTGTGATTGCCTCCCGGTCAGATGCCAGGTGCTTAATTTCATTTTGCAAGGCCATTAATCGGGCTTCACGTTCTTTTTCCTGCTGGATAGCTTCCTCAAATTTAGTTCGTTCGTTCAGCAGGGCATCGCGTTCCAGAGTCAGATTTTCTAATTTCGCCTGTAGCGTTGCCCGTTGCTCGGTGAGTTGGCTAATGAGTTGCGCGATACCAGCCGGGCCGTTGTCGATTCCTAACGCTTTAAGCTGCCCCTCAATATCACCTAACTTATTTTGCAATTGCCCGCGCTCAACTTCCATGCGGGCTTTTTCCTGGCTCATCCGCTCCAGCACATCCGTCATCTGGGGCGGCGACCCAGTTTGTGCCCCTCGAAGTTCGCCAAGTTGTTCTTGGAGATTATCGCGCTGAATGGCGAGTTCTTCCTTCTCCCGTTGCAGCATGTCGATCATTGTTTTCAGTACAGAATCGTCACTCCCCCCAACGGCTCCTGCCAATGCAGTTTCTGCCTCTTGCAGGCGATTGGCTAACTGCTCTCGCTCGTCCCGAAGTCGCTGCTGCTCGTCGTTGAGCGCCAGAATGCGCTGGGAAACCGATAAACCTTCTTGGGTATCTCCAATTGCCGATGCAACTCGATTTCGCTCATAGTCGAGTTCGATCTTCAGTTGGGTGACTTGTTGGTTCAGTTGAGCGATTTGTTCGCGTGAGAGTTGTAAACTGGCCTGCACCTCCTGGTGCGCGGTCAGCACTGCATCATCGTTGACATTTTCTAGGGGAATCCCCTGAACCAGGGCTTGGATAGCACGTTCCTCTGCTTTTAGTCGTGCGTCACGGGCTGCGAGGCTGAGTGCCAACAGGTTTCCCGCAATAATCCCGATACCTTTCAGTAATTCGCGCTCACTTTCCTCCAATTCACGGTTGCTATATGGCATCCCAATCAATAGAACGGCAACCAATTCCTTGCCACTCATCAGTGGCTGAAAATAAGTTGGGCCAATCTGCTCAATGTCCAGACGGTTATATAAATCTCGTAATTCATCGACATTGCGGTCTGTATAGAGTGGCCGCTGCAATCGTCTCTCAATTGTGTTTACCAGAGTGGGTTGGTTGTCGAGGTTCAATGTCATGCCGGAAATCCGCCGTTCCATGGCTTTATCGTAAGCGGCGGCGATGTCCGCATAATTCGCGTCCTGTAGGGTCAAGACCGCCCCAACATCCGCCTTCAGCATTTCCAGGCCAGCATTGACAATCCGTTCTGGGATGTTTGCAGGGGTCGCTTGCTCTAGTATTAAGCCGAGTGTCTTCAGTAGTTGAATAAAGTCGCGCTGCATGGGTGAAAAGTTCGGTGCGACGCCAACGGGTAATAGAGGTTGCTCTTCTGCTAGTTGAGGTTTTTCTTCGTTGGTGGCTGGAGTTTCACTTGGCAGGGGAGATATGTCGGATGGTGGGATACTGCCAAATGCGACCTCGCCCTGCAAATGGCTGATGACCATTCGATAGATTATCGCGGGTAAAATTGGCAGTGCAGCCAAAAACGCTAGCCGAGTTGGCCCCGCATAATCCCCAATCAGAGTACCCCGTGCAATTTGAAATAAAGTGCCGCCATATCCAATGAGCAGGATGACGAAGAACACCAGCTTGAGCGGGGCATCAGTTATCCATCGGAAGTATGCCACAACCAGCACAATCCCCAGCGCCGATAGTACAGTGGGGATTACAGTCCATGCCAGTCCGTACACACTGAGATTAAAATCTTGTTCAGCCGACATTCCCGCCCACTGGACGCCGGTGAGGACATAGCCGCCGATAACGATGACCATCAACACCAACACAATAATATTTGGCAGGCGTCCCCATCGTTCGTGGTCAGATGTTAGGAAAGTCCACAAAATCAGCAAAATGGCAATCACGCTTGCGGCACGTTCCAATGGTGGGAGGATGCTGGCTGCATCTTGTTCCGCCACAACGGTATACAACGCCCCGATCATCAATAGTACCCAGGCTGCAACAATCCCCAGCGAAGCCGTCGTATATCGTCTCGCGTCGCGGTACAAAGGTTGCCGCCACCGCTCCGACAACGCCATGAAAAGGCTGGCCTGACTGATTGCGATGATCGCAATAAAATACAGCAGGTCTCCAGGCGGGTGCACGAACAGATTTAAGAAATCAAGAGGTGTCTTGAACAAGGTGTAAAATCCTGCTCGGAGTCGTACAATTCATACAAGGTTAAGTATAACATAATCCAACCAAAGTACTCTTCTATTGCGTTAAATTAAACAAACCTTAGCAACTGCGGATGTTGGTTGACGCTGTTTCTGCTTTTAGATACACTGTGCCCGGTAGTACAAGACTTATGTTGGCAGCCGATCCAGGGAGCAGGGCAGTTCATTTGATGCAGCATGTTGCGGCAGTTGTCCGCAAAGCACCCTGGACAATCGCCGTTGGACGCAGAGTTTGGCGTTTGTGGCAGGCCAAGTTTTCTGCGGGTGTGGTTGGTGTCATTTTTGATGAACAGGGACGTGTACTTCTGGTCGAGCATGTCTTTCACCCCTATGTTCCCTGGGGTTTACCCGGTGGTTGGATAGATCGAGGTGAAGACCCAGCCCAGGCTGTTCAGCGTGAATTGAAAGAAGAACTGGCGTTGGATATTCACGTTGGGCCAGTTCTGCTGGTTAAACGCGATTTTGGCAATCATTTGGATTTTGCTTATCTTTGCTCTTCAGTTGGCGCCATCGGGAAACTCAGCCGCGAACTATTGGATTATGGCTGGTACGATCTGGCCGAATTACCCCACCTACATGACTTCCACTATCAAGCCATCATGGTCGCATCCGAGAATCAGAAGCGTATTCTATAGTAGCAAATCACTATGTCAGTAACCGGATTAGGAACAAAACGTCGCCGACGCAGGCTGCCCGTAGTCCAGATCATCTCTGTGTTGATGATACTGACAGCGATTGGCCTGTTTGTTTGGAATCTGCTTCGCTATAGCGAAGGCCAGGGACTTCTGCCTGCCGATGTATCAGTGGGTGGCGTAGTTGTTGGCGGGCTGTCCCCACGCGAAGCAGCTACCCGAATTGAAGCCGCCTATAGTGAGCCAGTCGTTCTGTATTATGCAGGAAGTCCCATTCTGTTAGAACCGGCTGTTGTGGGCTTTCGCCCCAATGCCGATGCGATGGTCGCATCAGCGCGGGCGGAGGGTGATGTTCGGGGGGGTACATGGACACGGTTTGTAGATTATTTGATGGGGCGTCAGTCCATTCAATCCATTGGCATACCACTGACAGCAGACTACCAACGCAGTCTATTAGAACAGTTTTTGAGGGATGTAGCCTCGCGGTATGATCGTCCATCGGGTTCGGCGGGATATGATCTCCAAACATTAACGATTCGTGCCGGTTCGTCAGGGTATCAACTCGATTTGGCGAATGCTGTCCCGTTGGTAGAAACTGCCCTGCGTGACCCGCTCAATCGGTCTGTCATTCTCCCTGTCATAACCTCCAGTGTTAATGTTGGCAATATCGACACCCTGCGCGACCTGATTGTTGCCCACCTGGATTCACAGGGTTTCATTTATGATGGACAGACGACCATTGCCTCTATATTCATCATGGACTTGAAAACGGGCGAAGAAGTGAATTTGCTCAGTGATGTTGCTTTTTCGGCGGCTAGCACCATAAAAGTAGCGATCCTGGCTGATTACTTCCGGCGTTTGTGGTTTGCGGTTCCCCAGGAAGAAGCCTGGTTGATGGCAAATTCCCTGTTATGCAGTAACAATGCCTCCTCCAATTTGATGATGCAGATCATTGGCGAACGCATTCCAGATAATCCTGGGGATATCTTCGCTGGTATAGGCGATGTAACCCAAAATGCTGAATATGTTGGTGCGCGGAATACCTATATCACAGCCCCTTTGTACTTGGGAATTGAAGGGCAGCAGTTGGGTTCTATTCCCGCCCCACGCACTGCTCCCAACCCGGATTTCAGCGCCAATCCCGACCCGTACAATCAAACAACGGCTGAAGATATGGGTACACTGTTCAGTATGATTTATGATTGCGCCAATTCCGGCTCTGGCTTAATGGCCGCCTACCCGGATGGCGAGTACACTCAGAATGAATGTCGCCAGATGTTGGAACTGATGAGTGCCAACGATTTGCTTCGTTTGTTGCAGGGCGGTATTCCGCCGGGTGTCCGTATTTCCCACAAAAATGGTTGGGTAAATGATATGAGCGGCGACGCGGGAATTGTCTACCCGCCCAATGGTCGTGACTACGTTATCGCGGTTTATTTGTGGGAACAGACCGATTTCCAGGATTACACCAAACTTTGGCCTTTGATTGAGGATGTTTCCCGTGCCGCCTGGAATTACTTCAGCCCGGAAGACCCACTGGTTGCACCTCGAACCGACTTACCGCCCACCGCCCAGGAATGTCAAGGTAATTTCCTCCCGCCGGAAGGACAGGTAAATCTCGATGACATCAACGCCTGGAAAAATCAACCATCTACAGAGGTTACGCCAGAAGTGGGGCAGTAAGGGTAGGTAAGATACTTACGACCTAGCCTGATTGATGCGTTTACGCATAGTAAGTTGATTGTGGTTACCATTGCGCGTATACGATACATCATCCATTAATTTCTTGATGAAGTATATGCCCCACCCGCCGACCTTGCGTTGCTCTAACGATGCCGACGGGTCGGGGTCGCCACGCTCTAGCGGATTGAAGGCCATGTTGTTATCCAAAATGGTGATTATGAAGTGTGTTCCATCATTGCGACAGATAATCTGAATGGAACCGTTTGTCCCATTTGACGGATTACCATGTTCGATAATGTTGGTACAGGCCTCATCTACCGCCAGTTGGCAGTGATAGGCATCTCGCTCATCGAGTCCGGCAGCCAGTGCCGCTTCAGCCACAAAGTCGCTGGCAGACGGTATTGCTTCGAGTACACCGGCCAATTCGTATCGGCTTTCGTGAGCAGCCATACTTGCCCCCGTTTACTGCTGCGTTGCCGGATACAACCTAATAACTACCGACGGCCTCAACCTGCGTGGAATAAATATGGAAGATGGTGTCCAAACCTGCCATTTCAAGCACCTCACGGACTCGCGGCGAAGGCTGCGCTAAACGCACGTCACCTGTACCACGAACCTTCTTCAACGCTGATACAATTTCTCGTAATCCCGCGCTGCTCATATATTCCACATTGGAGAGATCGAGCACAATTTGGATGTGTCCATTTCCAATTTCGTTGGAAAGTGCATCGCCAAGTTGGTTAGCGTTCATGCTGTCAATCCGGCCACTGACCTCGATCAGCGTGACGTTGTCGCGTGCCGTAACGTTGATATTCATCATGTTGGCAACTCCTCACATGATCCCTGGAATAGCAAGGATGGATTCTGCTTGGAACAGTATACCCTAAATCGTATGAGATAGTAATCCTGGAAGGGATAGGATCAAAGTCTTATAATCATGTTCTGTATAGCGTTAGTTGAGGCGTAAACAGGTTTATGGACATCGGGTCGCTTATATTATTGGCGCTCAGTTTCACCATCATCTTCATCCTGATACAACGGTCAGAGGCGAGACGCAGACGGATTGTGCTGTTTTGTATGCTCTTGGTGATTTTGCTGATTGCCTGGTATGCCAACACAGCCGGATTGCAACGTGAGGCGCTAATTGGATTCTTTATCGGTTTAGCTCTCAGTTGGTTGTTCTGGTTGCTGGTTGGGCGTTACAACCCCGTTGGCAGCAGTGACAGTATCCATGTTTTGGGAATGGATGATTAAATGTGAAGGGCGCATTATTATCGCGCCCTCAGGTGAACAATACTGTTTAGTTTACCCAATCACATTCAATGGAATGACATCGCTGGATTGTAACATCACTACACTCACTCGTGCCGCCACATTCTGAGTCAGTGTCTTGAACGCTTGGCCTGCCGGTGAGTCCGGCTGAGTTATCACCACCGGACGGCCATAATCGCCGCCTTTACGCACTTCTGCTTCAAGAGGAATGCGCCCCAGGAACGGGACGCTACGCTCTTCGGCTAGCTTTTCGCCGCCGCCTTCGCCAAAGAAGTCGCCCGCCATATTCTCGACCACACCCAGAATGGATACATTCAAAGTCTCGAACATGGCGATGCTTCGCAGCGCATCCGCTACCGCTACATCCTGCGGCTGTGTGACGATAACCACACCTGTTAGGGGAAATGACTGAGCCAGTGATAGAGGGGCATCGCCTGTCCCCGGTGGCAGATCGACGATCATGTAGTCTAGCTTGCCCCATTCAACATCGGTGAACAATTGCCGAATCGCGCCATGCAGCATCGGCCCGCGCAAAATCATGGGTTTATCCGGGCTGGTCAGGAAGCCGGTACTCATAATTTTGATACCGTATGCTTCTAGCGGGATCATTTTCCCGTCCACCACTTTTGGCCGACCATGCCCCAGTCCGGTCATCGTCGGGATATTTGGATTCAGGATGTCCCCGTCAATCAGACCAACTTTTGCGCCTGCTTCCGCCAGCGAAGCCGCCAGATTGGTCGAAACCGTACTTTTCCCTACGCCACCTTTACCACTGGCGACGGCGATCAGACTCCGCATTGGAACATCCAATCGCCCAAATATCTTCCGATCTGTCGGGACTTGGGAATCCCACCGCATGTCGAGTTTGTTGATACCTTGCACACGTCCGATGACTGCCTCATTGCACAGTCGAACGAAGACATCTTTAAGGGGGCAGGCGGGTGTCGTCAACACGAGAGTGAATGTTACTGTATCACCCTCAATGGTCAAATCGCGTACCATATCCAGGCTGACAATATCCCGGTGGAGTTCTGGTTCAATCACGGTGCTCAAGGCCGCCATGATTTGTTCGCGTAGATCGCTCATTACATCTCCTCAAAATCCAGTTGTCGAGCTAACTGGAATAAGTATAACCGCTATCATAAAAATTCGTCAGAGACGTTTGTCACATTTTGAATGGTTGTTAAGTTCTCACAGTATCTCTAGGAACTGAATCAAAAGGGGCGAAGATTTGCCCCTAATTGTAGTTCGATTATTTGTTGGCTTTCTTCTCACGTATTTTCGCCAACATCGCCTGTTTATCGAATTTGGGCTTTTTCTCGCCTGCCGAACTTGGGGAACCCCCTCCGCCACTGGTTTCACCTGGGTTTCAGATGCCCTTTCCACCGGGGCAGCAGTAGTTGCCGGTTCTGTCCTGGCAGCGCGCGCGGCTTCAATTGGATTTGCTTCAGTCGGTGCTGCCGCTTCAACCTCGCCAGGAGAAGTTACGACCTCTGGGAACATGTTCTCCACCGTTGGCGGCTCTGCTGTTTGTCCGGCTTTTTTCATCTGCTTGATGATGTCGGAATGTTCCCATCCACCGCGTTCTTTCGCTTCTTCCAGTGCTGTGGTTGGGGCAATCGTTTTCCAGTAGCTCAACGGTTTGGACAGCTTCGCCTTATCATGAATGTGATACGCCGTGCGGTCATAACTTGCCATTTCGTAGTCATGATCCATCTTGATCGCGTCGAACGGGCAGAACTCCGCACAGAAACCGCAGTTCATGCAAATGTCGATGTCGATGAAAAACGCATCTGGTTCTGGAACAGGTCGCCCGGTTTCGGGATTTGTACCGCGTACAATCCAAATGCACTGCGGCGGACAAACTTTGGCGCAAATACCGCAGCTTGTACACCAATCCTCACCCATACGGGCAGGGTCTTGATCTTCGATAATCAGAAATGGTGTGAATCGAAAGCGCTCCGGCACGGCGATCTTTTCGTCTGGATATTGAACGGTGAAAGCACCTTGAGTCTTCAAACCCTGCCGCACTTCAAAATTCTCTTGCCGCAGGTATTTTCGCCCAGCATACCGAATATCATCGACATACGTGGCGAAAAAATGACTGAATGTGACCCACAGGCCTTTTGCAATGCCTCTGCCGTACATGGCATCTCCTTGTTTCAATGGGGGACGCAGCCCCGTGCGTCCTATTGATTGAATTTATCGGTCTGTCTCGCCCAACACAATGTCGATGCTGCCCAGTATTGCCACCACATCGGCGACTTTGTGGCCGACGCACATCGGTCCTAATGCAGTTAGGTTGATGAAACTTGGCGCGCGGACGTGATACCGCCAGGGGTTCTGCGGGCCTTTTTCGTCTCCTGCCGAGACAACATAATAACCCAGTTCACCCTTCGGATTTTCTACATGTCCGTATGCTTCACCCAATGGGACACGCGGTGTATGTTGCTTCGTTCCTGCGAATACGGACTCGCCCTTTGTTCGTTCCAGTCGGGGCAGAATTTGCTTGAGAATACGCACACTCTCCCGCATTTCATCCAGGCGAATCAGGTAACGGTCATAAATGTCGCCGTTATACCGCACCGCCACATCAAAATCGAGTTCCGGATAGATGCTGTAGGGGTCAGCACGTCGCACATCGTATGGCACGCCACTCGCACGCAGCAGCGGGCCAGCCGCACTGTAGGCAACCGCCATTTCGGGCGGCAGATAACCCACGCCAATCGTGCGTGTTTTGATAATTTCGCTGTCCGTCAGGAATTTGTCGAGTTCGTCAATTGAATGGGGTAGGCGCTCGTTGATGAGTTCCGTCAGGTAATCCATCGTATTAAAGTCGCGTACCTTATCATTGAGCAGGTTTGCGACACTATGGATTTGCTCAGGAATATCTTTGAAAACGCCGCCGAACCGCATGTAATTGCACATCATCCGGCTTCCGGCTGTCGCTTCAAAGAAATCCAGAATTTTCTCACGTTCAGCAATGGCATAGAGTGCCGGGGTGAAGAACGCGCCCAGATCATTCAGCAGGAACCCAATCGCCCAGTAGTGGTTGACGATACGGGTCAACTCGACCATCAGCACGCGGATAACTTCCGCCCGGTAAGTCGGTGGTTGGTAACGTGCGCCGTTCGCCAGCAGTTGTTCGACAGCCAGTGCATACCCCAGGTTGTTGCTCATGCTGCTGATGTAATCCAGCCGGTCTGTGAACGGCATGTTGTGCAGGAATGTGTTGCGTTCCCCGATTTTTTCGTGATTACGGTGCAGGTAGCCCATAACAGGTTCGAGCGACTCAATCGTTTCACCGTTCAGCGTCACAATCATGCGGAATACGCCGTGTGTGCTGGGGTGGTGCGGCCCCATGTTGACCACCAGCCGGTCTGTCTTTAAATCCTCCGTCCCGCCGAGTTCCTGAACGCTTACTCCCAGACCCAGGTCGTTGTAGAGCGTTTCTTCGGATGTATCCGACAGCTTGGACAGATCAAAATCTGCCGGATACGAAACATTCTTGCCATAGATATTCAGTTCTTCGGCGCGGTGTACCCAGCCTCCCGGCCAGCGGCTCTCGAATGGCTTGTGATCTTCTTCATAATAGGCTTCGTGCCAATCCTTTCGCATCGGGTGGCCGCCGAAGCCGTCCCATAGCAGGATACGGCGTAGATTCGGATGTCCAGGAAACTTGATGCCATACAGGTCGTAGGCTTCACGTTCCTGGAAATCAGCCCCCGGCCACACGTCAATCAGCGAGGGGATTTCAGCATTGTCACGCGCGGTTTGTGCTTTGAAAACCAGTGCTGGGCCGCCGCTTGTGCGGTAAGCGTGATACACCATCTCCATGCTGTCTTCGATGCCCAGATAATCAACTGCTGTTGCGCTGGACAGATAATCAAACCCCAGTTCGTCGCGGATAGCCGTTCCCACCTCAACCAATCGGTTTTTATCGACGATCACGCCGCTATATCCCTGGCGCGTATCATCCTGGATGGCATCAGGGAATTGTTCCTTCAAGGCTGCAATTGCTGCCTCGATATTGGTTGCTTCAATAATTGGAAAATCGGTCATGATAGGTTCCCTATTGCCCCTTGCGCTGGCGGATTTGTTCCAGCATGGCCTGCTTGTCAAATTTCTTCTTACCGCCTGTGCCTGCTGGTGCAGCTTCTGCGACGGCTGCTGGAGCGGCCTCACCGCCACCCTCAGCCCGTTTGCGTGCTAACGCCGCATCTCGTTTAGCTAATCGAGCCGCTTTTTCTGGATCGTCTGTGGCTGCGGTTGTGGTACTAGCGGGAGCAGACGCCGTTGCTTTTGCGGCCAGTTTTGGCGCTTCCTTCTTCAGAGCACTTTCTGGAATTTCGCGCACACCATACGGCTTCCCGGCTGCCGCTAGTTCGGCCTGGCGGCGAATTAAATCCATCTGGCGCGGGTCAATAATGTCTGGCCCGAGAATCGGCACCGGTGTAGGTTCGTCTGGCCCGACGCCGTACCAGGGTACATCATCCAGGTTGGCGAGTGATTGACCATCAATCTTCTTTTGCAAAGAGATCAAGCCATACAGCAGTGCTTGTGGGGTAGGTGGGCATCCGGGAACATACACGTCCACTGGCAGGTACATATCAATACCCGATACTACGTTATACCCTTCTTTGAATGGGCCGCCGCCGCTGGCACACGCACCCATCGCCAGCACATACTTTGGCTCTGGCATCTGGTTATATAACCGCACAATCGGCACAACCATTTTCTTGGTTACGGTGCCGGACACGATCATCAGGTCAGATTGACGTGGACTGGCTCGCATGACTTCCATCCCGAAGCGGGATAGATCATAACGGGATGCCGCCGTTGCGATCATCTCAATCGCACAGCACGCCAGCCCGAACAAAAGCGGCCACATGGATGAGCGGCGGCTCCAGTTGTAAATCTTGCTTAGGCTGGTAATTGCCACATTGCCCTGCATTTCGTCTGGAATCGGGAATTCAGTGGTGTGTAATTCTCGCAGGTCAAGTTCTGCCATCAGGATTTGATCTCCTCATACCACTCTCTCAAAATTTCGGACAATATCCCATCGTTGGCGAGTTCTGGGTAATCCGCGAAATTTGGGAGTGAGACGATAAGTTGAAACAATTGCTGTAGACCCATCCCATCCAAATCTGCATCCGGATGGGTGTCTATCAGGCTCAAAACAATCTCGTAGCTAGCGTCCCAGTATAATTTGCCTGATTGGGACATTCAATCTATCTTACCCCATTTGAGTTAGATTTCGAAAAATACGCTGTCAAACGGAATGGTCATGTTTCTTTGAGAATAGCTTCCGTGTCGATCTGCGCCCGTTGCAGCCGCCCGCTGTAATCGACATACACGGATTTCCATTCGGTGAACGAGTCCAATGCAGTTTGCCCCGCCTCGCGCATCCCGTTGCCGGTTCCCCGTGTCCCACCAAACGGAAATTGAATTTCTGCCCCCGTAGTTCCGTGATTGATATACACGATTCCGGTGGTCAGGTCGCGGATGGCTCGGAATGCAGCATTCACATTCTCGGTGAAAATGCTGCTCGATAGGCCATATTGGACTTCGTTATTGACTTCAACGGCTTCTTCAAAACTTTTTACTTCAATAGCCGATAGCACCGGGCCGAATATTTCCTCACGCGCAATTCGCATGTCACGGCGAACATCGGTGAATAAGGTCGGCGTAAAGAAGTATCCTTGTGCTGGCATCAGCGCGTTTCCCGCCGATGGCGATCTTTGCGCCTTCGCTTTGCCCAATTTCAATGTATCGTTCGACTTTTTCGCGCGCCTTCTGGTTGACCAATGGCCCGACATCCACATTTTCATCCAGACCATCGCCAACTCTTAATCCGCGTGCTTTTTCGACCAGTGCTTCAATCAATTTGGGTTTAATACCACTTTGCACAATTAAGCGGCTGGTTGCCGTGCATCGTTGTCCGGTAGTGCCATAGGCGCTCCAGGTAATCGCCTCAACTGCCAGGTCGAGATTGGCATCATCCAGCACAATAATGGCATTTTTGCCGCCCATCTCCAGGCAGACCTTTTTGCCCGTACTGGCCGCTTGTGCATACACCTTCAAACCCGTTTCGGTTGATCCAGTGAATGAAATAACTCTTACATCGGGATTCGCCACCAATGCTGCGCCGGTTTCACCTGCTCCTGTGACCAGATTCAAAACGCCAGGCGGGATTCCAGCATCCTCGAAAACTTTTACAAATGCTGCGCTTACGGCAGGTGTATCCTCGCCCGGTTTCCAGACAACCGTATTACCTGCAATCAACGCGGGCAGCATCTTCCAGCTTGGCACAGCCACCGGGAAATTCCAGGGCGTAATCAAACCAACAACCCCAGCCGAGTCACGAATCGCCATGCCAAATTTGTTCGGCATCTCGACGGGCGCGGTATAGCCCTGCATCCGCCGTCCTTCACCCCCCATATAGTAGGCCATATCAATAGCCTCTTGCACGTCTCCCCGTGTCTCCACCAGGATTTTACCCATTTCCTGGGTCATCAATCGTGCCAGTTCTTCCTTCTGCTCGGTCAGTAACTGGGCAACTCGGAACAGAATTTCGCCGCGACGTGGGGCGGGGGTCAGTCGCCAATTTTTATAGGCGGATTTGGCAGCTTGTACGGCAGACTGGACGTCTTTGGCACTGCTTTTGCTGACCGGGGCGATTAAGGCCTCGGTAGCCGGATTGAACGTTTCAAAAACCTCGCCCGAATCGGCTTCAATCCACTGTCCGCCGATATAATTTCGTACGAGTTCAACCATTTTTACTCTTTCGTGATGTATGAATTAGGATTGGTAAAATCCGAATAAATCAGGGGTTAATTTGTGACCAAGTATAAAAGTTGCGGATTTGTTTGTCAAGAAATGCACAAATGGATTCGGCTAGCTTTCCGGGGGGCTGTTTTCCTCGTCGAGGGCAGCAATTGGCAACAGAAAAGAGAAAGTGCTTCCCTTACCAACTTCTGATTCAACTTCTATAGTAGAGCCATGTGGTTCTAGGATGAATTGGGCGATTGCTAGGCCAACACCCATTCCCGCAAAGCGGCGTGTAGATGTATTGTCCACTTGAACAAACAGTTCAAATACCTCGTCTTTTTTTTCTGGCGGAATACCGATACCTTTGTCTCGGACAGATATACAAATCATATCGCCCACTCGTTCAGCCGATACTTTCACACGTCCCTGGCTGAAACGAAGGGCATTATCAATCAATAGTTGCACCGCAATAACCAGACGCTGTTTGTCACCGAATACGGGTGGTAGATTCTTGGGTATCCGTTGCGAGATACGCTCAACATTTCCCCGGTGTTCCCATGTGCGCCGCAGGTTGAGGATAGCCGAATCCACAATTTCTTTGACAGGCACGGCCTCGAAATTGCGTCGTTCCGGGTTTTCATTAATCAGTTCATTTAACAGGGTAATATTCTGAATTTGCGTTTCCAGGCGTGTTGTAGCCCGCTGCGCAAGCACGATTAGCGTAGCAATGTCGCCCGCATCTTCGGCCAGTAGCGCAATCGCGGATTTCACCTGGAGCAGGGGAGTTCGCAATTCGTGCGCCACATTCCACACAATTGCATTTTTCAGTAACTCAATCCCATTAGTGTTGTGTTTTTGTGCCTGGAGTTCTTTCTGTAGCTCGTGGTTCACCTGACGGAGTTTCACCTGTTCCCTGCGCATGTCAATGGATGTGCGGAGTTGGTGTTCAAGGATACTTGGGCTGGCCGCTGTTCCAACCATATCAGCCGGTATTTCCGATAAGTCATTCGGAGCTTGATCGTAGATCAAAGTAAGCAGTGGTTGCCGGTCTGGGCTGAGTTTTTTGCGCACAGCTCTAAAAATCGTTAGAGATTTTGGATGATTTGCGGCCAGGAGTGCATCAATTGGATGAGTATCTACGAGATGCCACAAATCATCAGCATTATTAGCCTCATAGATTTGATAGTCCAGTTTGCCAAGATAGGAGGTGATGTCACGCAACCAATTCGGGCTGTTTCCTGCGAAAAAGAGTATGACGGCATGGCGCTCGCCGTTTGCGTGCTGCATGAAGGTGTTGTCCCGTTGAAAACAATGCTTCTCCCGCCCGGAATATTAACATAGAGTAGCACAGAACAAAAGTAGACAATATTGATCTATTTACAAATAATTTAGTCGGATGTCTACAATACAGGGCTATTCACATTGTCCCAGAGTTCGGCAAAGCTGGTTCAGGTGGAGTCGGTCATGTTGCGCGGTGAAGTGTGCCATTTCAAGCAGGCTGGTCGGGCCGAAGATGCTGTGTCGCGCTGGGCGTGACCATTCTTCCGGGCGTAGCTCACGGAGCCATTGAATTGTTTT
Organism: uncultured Chloroflexia bacterium; assembly: GCA_963752305.1. GTDB lineage: Bacteria > Chloroflexota > Anaerolineae > Aggregatilineales > Phototrophicaceae > CFX2. The sequence continues at coordinate 1,307,926 of CAVVXQ010000009.1, read as the reverse complement.
CACGCGCTCCTCGGCGAACCGTCGGGCTGCAACCCAGCCATCGTCTTCACACACAACCGCCTCTTTCGGGCCAGGAGGTTGTTTCGGGGCTGCGATGAACGGATTATCTTCTGCTCGGATGCGCTCTAATCGTGGGCGTTGGACACTGCCTTCGCTTTCCAGTAAATGGCAGATAACTTGTATCGGCGACCATTCTTCTGGGTCGGGGTGCTGTGTCCAGAAGTGGGGTTTCGCGTCCTGCAACATGCCGAAGAGCGCCCCCACATTCCCCCGCAGCTCTGGCTCAATCATGGCGGGTTTCAGCGGGTCTGCCGGGAACGAATTCAGCCAGTCCGGTTCTTGTACAAGTCTATAGAATTGTTCAAGCGTTCCGGTCATTGTATTGCTAGTGCCTGTCTCATCGTTGATATGATAGGCATGTAGGCCGACCTTGAGCGCAGGATGGACATCATTCCGCAGGCTGTCCCCGGCCATGATAGCTTCATCCGGTTCAATGCCGACTCGTGCGACGATTTCAGCATAAAATGCCGGGTCGGGTTTGACGAAGTGCATATTATCCGCATGGGTCACTAGAGCGTAGTCTTTGAAGTTGTCTGAAATGCCTGCCCAGCCCAATCGTTGCCGAATGGCTTCAGCCGGGTATATGGGATTGGTGGCGATAACGACAGCCACCCCTTGCTGCTGGAGGCTCTTGACCAGCACGGGTGCGATCTCAAACGCCTCCGTACATGTCCGTAGTTGCGGATATGTGGTCACATAAAAGCGACTAAAACCATCCTCGATTTCGCTAGGTGTCTTTCCAGTTGTCTCGTTGATAATTGCAGTCGCCAGTTCCGTGTTGGTCATCTGCATGTCTCGCACCCCAGCCGTGTGCCGCACGATTTTGAGCAGCGCTTGTGAGAGGCCATCCATTTTCCAGTAGTCTGCAAAGAACGCTTCTGCCAGTGTCAGGTATTGAGGTGCAAATACCGCGTCTGGGTTACGCAGCAGTGTGTTGTCGAGGTCAAGCAAAACGGCCTTAATCATTATCATCCTGATCTAACGCCTGCCAGAAAATATCCAGCCCTGGGCGTTCAGCATTGCATTGCGGGCAGCCAACAAATGGGTCTTCAATTTCAACATGATGTTTGATGCATGAAGCAGTTACGTCAATTTGCCGCCCGATTCCGAGTAAACGGGGTTTGATAGTCAGCATCAATTCCATATTTGGGCTGGCATTCGCGTTCAGAATGTCCGGTACGGGACATTGCTTGCAATCGCTGGGACGCCATCGCAGGGAGTTTGGATTTTCTTTGTTCAGGCGGCATTCTTGAATGTTACGTCCTCGATGAAAATCCTCGTGATAATGTTGGCATTCTTTGCCTGCGGGTGTTCGCATCGGTTTAGTTCTACCTCGTCATGAATTTCTTAAGTCTATCACAACTGTTTTAGAGGGAGATGAGATTCCGTGCGTTCTATTACTACCTTTATCCTTCAACTAAGTCCTGATTAACCCATGCTTTAGCCGCACTTGGCAAGTTCCCAAGTGACCCCTCTTCTACACGGCATTCCGGCAGCGACGCAAGAAACTGAGCACCGTAGCCTTTACTGATGATTTGGCGGTCAAAAATAGCAACCACTCCTCGATCAGTTTGGGTTCGGATGAGTCGTCCAAACCCCTGCCGAAAACGTAGGATGGCGTCGGGCACAGCGAATTCCTTGAATGGGTCTTTATAGGTTTCTGATCTGGCCGCGAAGATTGGGTCAGTGGGTACTGCGAAGGGCAGGCGGGTAATCACCAGTGCGCTCAACGAATTGCCTGGGATATCTACCCCTTCCCAAAAACTCTTGGTTCCCAGTAGTACGGCTTTTTCGGTGGATTTGAACCCGTCGAGCAAGCTCTGGCGGCTGCTCCCATCGCTCTGGTCATAGACTCTGATGTTACCTAATGCCAGTCTTGGACTGATGGCCTGTGCGGTTTGCCGTAACTGAGTGTAGCTGGTGAATAGTGCCATGACTCGTCCGTCCAATGCCGCTGCCAGTTCAATCAGTCCGCGCTCCAGAGCTTGTTGATAATGGAATCGATCAGTCGGTTCTGGCATATCGGTGGGGATGTAAACCAGTGTTGATTTCTTATAGTCAAATGGCGACCCCACTTCCACTGTCTGGATGTCCATCGCTCCCAGCCGCTCTTGTATATACTCGAATGTATTGTTAGTTTGCAGGGTGGCACTGGTCATGACCACCGAGTCTTTAGCCTGCCATAGATATTTTTCTGCCATTGCACCAATGTGCAGTGGTGCGCTGTGTACCGACAAATAGGCAAGATTCTGCCCCCCATTGAGCCAGTAAATCGCGTTGTCATCAGGCGCTTCTGTCAACGCGGTGAGTTGGATATTCACCTCACCCAAATAATGCGCTACGGCGCTAACCCCGCTTGTCAGGTCATCATAGCCTGAAATATCATATTGGTGCAGCCGTGCCATGACCTCGATTAACCGCTCCATAGCCCCCGCCAGCACGTCGAAAAATTCTCGCAGCGTTCCCCAGGCTGCTTGAGTTTGCAAGAATCCTGGGTTGCCGCGTAGTTGGGGTGTGATTCGTACCTGTGATACATAATCTGTCGAGCGCCCGTTGCCGGTGACACTCGTGAAAAAGTCACGAAGGCTGTCAAATAGCACTCGAACATGGACTTCCATTGCGCCTGTGGCTTCGGTGATGTTTTTGACGAAGGTTTCTAGTCGTTTGACATCTTTTTCCGGCACATTGGTTCGAACACTCTGGAGTAAATCACCCAGTAACCCTCGTTTTAACCCGCCCAGGTCAGCCAATCGGCGGTTGAGTCCTGCTTCGTCAATGCGGAAGCTCAGGCCATTCGTCGTCGCTTCCTCAAGGTGATGTGCCTCATCTAGCACCAGATAACGATAGTCTGGAAGAATTCGATTTTCGGATAGGGCGTCAGATAGCAGCAGCGCATGGTTGACCACCACCAGATGAGCCGCTTCCGCTGCTTTACGCGCTTTGTAGAACGGGCAAGCACCTGCCATTGCCGTCCGGCAGCGATCTAAGGAACAGTTTTCATCCTCAGCGCTGATTCGTTGCCATGTGCTGTTTTCTATGGGGCCGCGCAAGCTGATTTCGCCCTTGTCGCCGCTGTTGCTTTCCAGCAACCAGACGAGTACCTTTGCCACCGTCCGCAACTCATCAACATGTCCAGGGCGTCGGCGTACCATCACCATTAACCGCCGGGGACAGAGATAATTCCCGCGCCCTTTGAGTACCGATGCTTTGAATGGGATGTTCAGCGCGGTTGCTAGCGTTGGAATATCTTTCAACATCAGTTGATCTTGTAGATTGATGGTGTTAGTGGAAATCACCACCCGCTCTTGATTTTGGGTTGCCCAAAGGATGGATGGTAGCAAGTAAGCAATTGACTTGCCCGTTCCTGTTCCAGCCTCGATCATCACATGTTTCGATTGATCGAATGCCTCGGTGACTGCTTGTGCCATCTCTGCCTGCTGTGGACGTTGTTCGTATTCTGCCAGTGAAGCCGCCAATGCCCCTTCAGGACTCATGAACCCTAGCACGGCATCGACATCCAGTTCTTCGTGGATGTCATTCCCGCGAAGTGATTTCTCCTCCTTCGCCTGACCAAATCGTCGAATCAAGTCGCGTTCGCTGATTGGCGTCGCTTGGCCTGACGCACCGGTTTCATGCAGCGCCGCCTCGAAAACTTGTCGAGTATCCCAGGTAAGTCCCTGCGCCAGATCGACAATTTCTTGTAACGTCGCGCTCGGCAGTGTCAGCAGTTTTTCCCACAGGAGCCAGTAAAGTTGCCCGGTAGCGCGGGCATCATCCAATGCTCGGTGGGCATTTTCCAGGTTAACCTCGATTTGTTGTGACAGACTGCCTAAATTGTAGCGGGGCGCGCGGGGTAGCAGTATAGAAGCGAGGTCATAGGTGTCAATACGTAAATTATTTTGTAGGATGCCGCGTTCGTTGAGGAATCCCAGATCAAATGCAACATTGTGGCCGATGACGGGTGCATTACCCACAAAGGTTCGTATCAATGGGAGGACGGTTTGGATGGTAGGTTGGCCTAAAACATCATCATTCTGTATACCCGTCAATTGAACCACTGCATCCGGGATTTTTCGCTCTGGATTGACCAGTTTGCCCGCTTCTTCAACAATCTCGCCATCAACCATCCGTACCATGCCGACTTCAATAATGGCATCCTGTACGGGATCAAAACCAGTGGTTTCCAGGTCGAGAGCGACGAGTTCGCCTCGCATAAAATAAACTCCGATCCAGGGCTGTTTCTGAGCCAGGGGAAATCTTCATAGGGCTGGCAGTATAGCACATCCCCATCGTAAACATAAACACCCCCAGATGACCAATATTGGTTCCGGGGGTGTTCACTGCGGCAAACGTGAATCTGTTTATTCGCCCGAATTGTCTCGGATTCGGCTAACCTGCGGGGGTCGCCTCGCTGGTAGCCTCTGACGTTGCTTCCGATGTGGCTTCAGGCGGCGGTGCAAAAGCCCCTTCTTCAGCTTGGAGATAGGTCTTTTGCAATGTCTCGCGTAGGGGGGGCAGGTCGCCGAAGCTGACGCCCATCAACCCTGCCTGCTCGAATGATGGATAATTGTCATCTGTTGCCAGATACCACAGGAACGACTGTACCGGCGGTTTGTACAGCGACGCTTCATTGACCAGCAGGGTTGCTGACCGGGTGAGTGGATAGCTGCCGTCAATGATCGTTTCCTCGCTCGGTGTTACGCAGCCGCTACCACTGTTGATGCCCACCAGTTGAATACGTTCCTGGTTGTTTGCCAGGACTTTCTGGTACTCCGTCCAACTCATAAAGGTTAGCCCGCCCTCAACATTGGCTGTGGCCGCTGCTCGGTACAGGGGATCATTGTTAATCTCAGTATCGTCCCTCGTTAGGAGGGGTTTGCCTGATGCGTCAGCCAGTAGAATATCTGCAAAGGTGTCGCCGAGTGTCGGTTGGAACAGGGTCATATTCTGGTCAGGGAAACTACTGTCAACCTGATTCCAGTTGGTGATACTTTGCCACGAAGGGGCACCCCATGCGGTAGCCAACTGCTCGGATGTCAGGCACATCAGGTACGCACTGTTCGCATTCGCTACCAGAACCACTGCCTGAGTGCCCAATGGAATGGGCAGTGTCGAAATATTATTGGCCTCGCAGTTTTGTGTTTCTTCATCCGTGAGCGGCTGGTCAATCACCGCGATGTCGATTTCTCCGTTGCACAATTTCCGTACCCCGGCAGGTTGACCCTCTGTTTTTACATCAACCGTCACTCCCGAATAAGCACCCTGGAATTGTGTTGCCAGCGTACTCAGATAATCGTGTCCACTGACCGCACCCGCTACAGCAACCGCCCCCGACACATCCGGCGAGATTTGATACGAGGTCGCCTCGGCGCTAAATGGAGCAGTTTCACCCTCACCTTCCAGACTCGCATTATTGGTAGCGTACACAGTCGCGCTGGGGGCAGTCAATCCCAATCCGGTCAGCGTTGGACTCGCCTGGTCGGAACTAACAAAGTGGAGCGCGTCTTTCAGTCCCGGTTTGTCCAGACTCGCTTTATTGATATACACATACAGCGATTCGGCTGACGTATATGAACGTGCCTCGACATTGCTTGCAGACGGCGCGGTACATCCAACCGCATCGTTGGAATTGATGTCCAACAGCCTGATTTGGTCGTTCGTATCGCTTACCGAGTTGAAGTTGACAACCCCAATCGCATGAGGATCAGCCGCCACCGCCGCGATGGTAGCGGCGTCATCAGCTTCGACTGTGACATCGCCTCGTATGCCATCGCCCTGGATGAAATCATTCAGTATTGTGTAGGTTGGTGTAGTAATTTCTGGCACGACCACAGTTAAAGGAATGTCACCACCCGCTGTATCCACTTGATTCCAGTTGGTAACTTGTCCGGTTGCGCTGGGTGGGAAAATGAGGTTCAGTTGATCTGTCGTCAGGCATTGAGTATAAGTCGCGTCAGACTTTGCGATGAACGCTAAGACTTGGTGGGCGATTAATTGCTCTATGTACCCAACATTATTGCTTGTACATGCATTATTCTCAGCCGTGTTGATCGTTCGGTTTGCCAGCGTTACATCCGCTTGTTCCTGGCAAAAACGGTCAAATCCGCCGCTCGTGCCTGTAACCTCTGTATGGAGTGTGATCGGGGCGCTGCTGGCAGCTACTATGGCATCAAATGCCGGTGCGACAATACCCGAACCGACCACCGTGATGTCGCTTGTGTCTTGTGCAGATAGAACACCTGCACTCGTTAGAAGCGCAAGCAGGATCACAATCCCGGCTCGACGCTGTAATCCAATCATAAAGTTGCTCCTTAAAACGGCGTGTCTTGTTTATTTTTGCCCGAAGGATTGTACTATTGCGTGCCTAATTGTCCAGTCGGACTTTTGCAGCCTGTGGTAAGATGGTATGGGTGAACTTAGAATTCAGGCACAAATTTCATGGCAGATAGCCCGCAGTCAATTTATGAAATGGTCGGCGGCGATCCGACTTTCCAGAAGTTGGTTGATGTTTTTTACGCCAGAGTTGAAGCGGATGAAGTCCTCCGCCCCATGTTCCCTGATGACCTCGAACCCGGCAAACATTGGCAGTTCCTTTTTTTGACACAATTTTTCGGCGGCCCTGCCCGCTACCAATCGCAGCGTGGACATCCGCGTTTGCGACTGCGTCATGCGCCCTTTCCTATAGATCGCCTTGCCCGTGACCACTGGTTAGCCCACATGCTCGCCGCTATTGAAGAAGTAGGTATCGCCGAACCAGCCCTCTCCGAGATGCTAACCTATTTCGAGCGTGCCTCGGCTTTTATGATGAATGTTGAACCGGCCTCGGATGATCTTATGCACTTTGGTAGAAGGGTAGGGGACTCATGAGTCATCCTCCCATCGAAAAAAGCCGTCTGAGTGAGTTTCATCGGCCACTTTGGTATGATGTTGGTAAATGGGTTGTGCATCTGCCACGCTTGGCTCGGATCGTCGTGGACGCGCTTTTTGCTCTGGCTGTGACCTTTGCGGTCAGTCCATTGGTCGATTACATCTATCTGAGTTATATGTATACAGATGAAACCCGCATTCTGCCGTCGTTAGTATCGGCTGGTGCTGGCATAATCATGTACATAATGGGTTGGTGGCTCATTATCGGTAATGCCGGTCAAACACCACCCGTTCGTCGGGGAGTTGTTTGGTTCATGATTGTTGGATTGGCTGCCGTGATCTTGATTATTGCTCTGGCAGCTATAGGGTGGACGTCCGCAACTGCGCCTATGTAATCGAGGTTTGCATGAAGAAATCGTTAATGAGCCTGCTGGTAATGGTTGGTATTGTTATGCTGGTTGGTTGTGATGCGGGAACCAATCAGGTTCTTCCTACGTTCATCCCCACCCTGGAAGATACGGAAGTGCCGACCCCTACCTCCGATATAACCGAAGCGCCAACGGCAACGCCACTGGACTTGGATCGTCCCACCTTGCCGCCGACCTGGACAGTATCCCCGGTTCCATCAGAAACAGCCACCCCCACCATTGATGCTACCGCTCAGGCCCAGAGTGTCAAACCGACCCTCGTGGTCTGCGGGGTCTTCGCTATTGATCGTGATCGCAGTCCAACGACCTACACGCCAGGTTCGCCCGTGACCGTTTATTGGGTTCCTGTCGATACGGCTGCCCGCTATCGTGTTCGTTTGGTCAGCGAAACAGGCGATGAACTCTTTACCGACTACGCATTGGACCCGACCTACACCTTTGATCCCAAACTGTTTAATGGTACGTTTCGTTATGCATGGCAGGTCTATCCCGAAGATGGCCTCAATCAGCAAATGTGTTTTGAGCGTGGTGGCGATCTTCTCCCGCCCGCATAAGCAGTATCAAATGGAACAGGGGAACCATCCCCTGTTCCTATCCTCATGCATCACTTTTCTTTAGGATATACTGTTCAAATGCTTCGGCAGTCCAGGGCAGCGCAGGTTTGAAAAACTCCTCGTAAATCGCCTTTGCATACACGCGAATTTCATATTGAGCATCTGAAGCCGCTCTTAGTCGAATAAAATGCATTAGATTATGGGCGTCAACTTTGGCGACCCAGGTGTAATACACACTAAATCCGGGCAGGTACAGTCGCGCCATCTCTTTTGAAACCCCTGCCCTTAAGGCTTCTTCGTATAACTGATAACCCCGTTCATAATGTGCGACCAGTTTCTTTTGCAGATCGTCATTCGTTTGCGTGTCGACTTGTCCATCACTGGCCTGTTTGTTGCTGGCGGATTGCTTTCGCCATACGTCCGGCACGTAAAAGTCGTTCTCGTCGAACTCGGTGTAACGTCCCGATTGAGCATTAAAGTTCCAGGTACGATGTCGAACCCACTGCCACCAGGTTACCAGCGGCGCGCGCACCCGGAACTTAAATTCCACCATCTCGAATGGGCTGGTATGCTGATTTCGCAGTAGGTAAAACAACAACTTTTTATCTTTGTCGTCGCCTTTGCTATCACCCAAAAAGCTCACCCGCGCCGCATTGACAATCGCCAGATCGCCGGGGATACCCATGTCTGGATGCGGCATTAAATCAACCAGTTGCACGAATCCCTTGTCCAGCACCGGGATGCTTTTGCCGATAAGTTCACTATTCAATTGGTTTCTCCATTGTCATAGCGGTTGCGGGGAAATTGGCTTGCACCCCATTGTCCCTGTTGGGAGTGGATGCCGCCGGAAGACGGGCTGTTTATTCGTCTAGCCAACCTGCGGCCTCCATGCTTTCCCGCATTTGGTCGAGGTCTTGTTCTTCCTGGGGTAAAGTCAGATGATAGGGCAGGGTGGTCGGTTCGTCCACTTGGTACATGACTCCCTCACTGCTTAACACAGTTAACAGCATCGGCGTCGTCAGCAGCAGCAGGTCAATCCGTTGTCCACTACACCCGGCAATGTCGCGTGCAATCATTCGTAGTGACGTTTTCCCATCTGCCCGCAGCCACATCTCGCTGCTCAATCCGTCCAGCATCACCACCCGGTCTTGATAACGGTTATGTACCGCAATCCCTTCCGGCAGGACGCGGTAAAGGCCATCACGCTGCGGGTACTGGTCAAGCGAAGAAGTCATAACCAAATCCGTTTATGCAAAATATTGGAGCGCCAGCCGGACTCGTGTTTCAATGTCCTCCGGCGCATCTTTCGGTAAAGCCTGTATTGCCGTTTGAGCCTCTACAATACTATAACCAAGCGCTACCAGGGCGTCCAGCACATCGCTGTTCACATCCTCGAAGACCGAAATCGGCGCACTGTCCAATCCCAGGTTGAGTTTATCTTTAAGCTCCAATAAAACGCGCTGGGCTGTCTTTTTGCCAATTCCCGGCACGCGCGCCAGGATTTCCGCGCGTTCGCTGATGACTGCATTTCGTAAACTGTCGATGCTTAAGGTACTCAGCACCGCCAGCGCCATCTTTGGCCCTACACCATTAATCGACAGCAGCGTTTCAAAGATTTCCCGCTCAGATACGGTGGCAAAGCCGTACAATGTCAACGAGTCTTCCCGCACAATCAGTATAGTATGCAGAAACGTTTCGCTGGATGCATCAATGCGTTCCAAAGTAGAAAACGGCGCGAACACCTTGTACCCAATGCCGCCTGTGACAATGACCACATGATCGCGTGCTGTGCTGGCGACTTTTCCCTGTATACTGGCTATCACGCTGTTATCCCTTGTCGCTTAGTCCGCCAGACTGTTATATCGTGAACTGTGTATGTCGGTGATCGCAATCGCAAGTGCATCTGCCGCATCATCCGGGCGCGGGATACTTTCCAATCCCAGCAGGATACGAACCATCTCCTGCACCTGCGGTTTTTTTGCGCCCCCATAACCCGAAATCGACTGCTTCACATTGTTGGGTTTGTATTCCCAAATCGGGATGCCCACATTCGTCAGCGCCAGCAGAATCACACCGCGTCCTTGCGCAACGGTAATAGCGGTTGTCACATTTTTGGCGAAGAACAGTTCTTCAACCCCTGCCCGATCCGGCTGATACTTTTCTGCCAGTGTTGTGATCCCGTCGTAAATCATCTTCAGGCGTTCCGGCATCGGTAGGGAAGGCGGCGTCGTAATCACCCCGTATGCAATCGCTTGTAGAGTGCCATCGCGGTCTTCTTCCACCACGCCGTAGCCCACTGTCGCTGTACCGGGGTCGATACCCAGTGTAATCATTAAGCCGTCTCGAAAGCGGCGATGACATCATCCGTAATCAAAAGGTTGGATGCCACAGATTGCACATCATCCAATTCTTCCAACGAATCGTGCAGGCGCATATTCTGGAGTGCCTTGTCTACTTCCACTTCAGTTTCGTTCTTGGCTTCCCATCGCAGTTCGGACTCTTCAACTTCATACCCCGCCCCTGTGAGCGCCTGTTCAACTGCTCCAAACATTTCGCGTGGGGTATAAACAGCTATACTGCCATCCTCGTCAACCACATCATCTGCCCCTGCCTCGGCTGCGGTCAGGAATACCTCGTCAAAGTCGAGGTTGTCTCCCGCCAGTACGATGTAACCCTTCTGGTCAAACTGCCACGCTACTGATCCAGCCGATGCCAGACTGCCTCCTGCCCGGTTAAACACCCGCTTCACGTCTGCCAGCGCCCGGTTCTTATTGTCTGTCAGGACATCCACCAGATAAGCCACACCATCCGGCCCGTAGCCTTCATAAGTAATTTCTTCCAGGCTGTCGCCATCACCGCCGCCTGTCCCGCGCAGGATTGCCCGTTCGATATTATCTTTGGGCATGTTGCTACCTTTGGCCTTTAGGACAGCGATCTTCAACTTGGCGTTGGAATTTTCGTCACCCCCGCCTTCCCGCGCGGCAATCATGATGTCCCGCGCCAATCGTGTAAAGATTTTCCCGCGCTGTGCATCCGCAGCGCCTTTCTTACGTTTAATAGTTGACCATTTACTATGCCCGGACATAGACTTTCTCCACTCTTTTTCTGTCTTCAAACTTATGATGAATTATACCTGAGATGAACCAGAGCGTCGAGATGCGCTGGTCGACAAATCCGCCTGTGCTATAATGTCCGCGTTTGAATCGGCTGTCTGTTATCAAGGGCTGTTCGTTGGCTGATGTAACCTCGCTTCCACAAACGACGTCCCCATCGCGGGTTGACCCTCATCGTCTCGCTTGGGGTGTTTTGTTGCTTGCTTTCGCTGTTTTTTGCTTCATCTGCCTCGGTTTGGCAGTTGGCGTCAACTATTTTCTCTTTCAATCCAGCGTGATTATGGAGACGGATGTCCAGGTCGGGCGCGGCACGATAACCGTTACAGGGCGTCCTGTTCGCCAGAGTTTGACTCTCACCAACGGCGACGTACTCAGCACCGATTCCCAGACACAATCGACGGTGTTCTTTCGGGATGAGGGAGATGCGAATCGTTTGATTGCCTCCGTGACGTTACGCGGCAATACCGACGTGACCATGCGCCGCGCAGTCCGCCCTCGGTACGATTGGACTGTCGGCAGCTATAGCATTGAGCTTCAGGATTTATCCGGCAATGTGGATATTTTTGTCGCCAGGGATTTGAAACGTGACCTCCGTCTGACACTGGCGACTGAGAAGGGCGCGCTGATTGATATAGGCTCAAGTGGACAATACTCCGTAAGCGCGTCCGATACTCAGACAAAAGTGGTCAATCGTCAGGGGCAAATCTTTGTTACCCTCCCCAATTCCAATATAGGTCACGCTGTTCCGGTAGATAATCAGGCAGTATGGGACATTAACTCGCCCTCGGACGTTCTCCTGTCATCGGCCTACGTCAACGTACTTGCCAATAGCACCTTTGAAGATGTTTTCCCCACTCAGCCCCGTGGGGACAGCACACAAGGCTTGGCAAAGGATTGGGCTTGCACGGTCACAGGCGATGATCCGCCGGGAGCCTATACAGCGGAAGTTCAGGATGGACGAACAGTGCTGCGCCTCGTTCGTTCTAATGATGCGACCACCAATGGCGCAACACGCTGTGGAACATGGTTTCCCAATGGCGGCTATGATATTACTGGCCTGAATTCACTGATTTTACGGGCTTCTTTTAACATTCGCTATCAATCGTTGGCCGCCTGTGGTTTTGAAGGCAGCGAATGCCCGTTGATGCTCCAGGTCGATTATGTCGATGCTGCTGGTCTTGGGCATCGCTGGTATCATGGCTTTTATTACGCGCCCGAACCCGACTATCCCCAGCGATGTGATAGTTGTTTTGAGGAACACGAACGGGTGAACGAAAAGGCTTGGTATACTTATGACAGTGGCAATTGGCTGTCCTATTTCACATTTTTCCCCGAAGCCCAGCGCCCGGTTTCAATAGTGAATGTGCAATTTTATGCCTCTGGACATCAGTACGATGTCTATGTCGGCGAAGTCGCGCTGCTCGCTGGACAATGACCGACTTGACTGATGGGGGGCAGGGGCGTTTAGGACGCCTCGAAATTCTTGCATTACTCACCATACTTGTTTTAGCTGCATTTCTCCGTTTGAGTTCGTCCGGTGTGGTCGAATTCAAACGTGACGAAGCCAATTTGTCTTATCTCGCGCTGGATTTTGCGCGTGGTCGTTCTTTGCCGTTGCTCGGTATCTCATCTTCTGTCGGTATTCCCAACCCACCCATAAGTGTCTACATTTTTGCTGTCCCGTATCTGTTCAGCAGCGACCCAACTGTTGCGACCCAATTTGTCGGTCTGCTGAATGTGGTCGCGGTTCTGTTAACCTATCTCATGGCACGTCGTTATTATGGGGCGGGGGTAGCGCTCTTGGCCGCGCTTCTATATGCGGTGAGTCCCTGGGGCATCATCTACTCCCGTAAAATTTGGGCACAGGACTTGCTCCCGCCATTTGTCTTGTTGACCATCCTTACGGGTCTCATCGCTTTTGTGGATGGTAAACGATGGGCACAGTGGCTGTGCCTGCCTCTATTGTCGATAACTGCACAGATTCACTATAGTGCCCTTGTGTTGATGGTTCCCATTGCCTATCTGGTTTGGCTAGGACGCCGCCGTTGGACACGCGCTTTTGCACTCAGCCTTATTCCGGCTATCTTACTACTTGTGCCTTTCCTGCTTGGTATATTGTCTGCCGACCTTCCCAGTGTCGATGAGTTGGCATCTCTCACCGCATCGAATTCCGGCGGCGAATCCCGTTCGCTTGCCCTGAATAGCACGATGCTTCAGTATGCCGCCTTGACTATCGCCGGAACGGAGATTCATTCTCTCGCTGGCCCGGACGCATTTCAGGACTATCTGGCAAGTGTTCCCGACGCCTACCCGCTGTTCGGCCTGCTGGCTTGGGGAGTGTTATTGTCTACAGTTTGGTTGCTGATTCGTATCTGGCGGCGTGAGTCCCACGCGCGCATAGACGCTTTATTGCTGTTGTGGATGTTGACACCCATCCTGCTATTTTCCGTCACATGGACAGTACCCTATCCGCATTACCTGATTGTGATGATGCCTGCCGCCTTCATCATCTTATCTGTCGGACTTGGCGATCTGTGGCATCGTCTGAGTCCTCACTTTCTCTCGCGCCGTATCCTGTTTGCCGGGGTAGGGGTATTAGTGGCTGTTACCCTGATTTTACAGATTGTCCTCTGGCTTGCGCTGGTCAACTTCCTGCGCCTGAACGATACGCCCGGTGGTTTCGGAACACCCCTCGAAGACCTGCTCCCGGTACGAGATGCGATTTTGTCCGAACACCCTTCTCAGGTGATCGCTCGTCTGGACGGCCAGTTTGTCGGCACGAATGATGATACTACCGTCTGGAATTTCCTCCTGATTGATGTGCCCGATGTCCGCTTTGTAGATGCCAATACCCAGGTGTATGCTGCCAATCCTGCCCTGGCATTGTCGTCCGAATGTACGGGCGATGCCGCAGTTCGTCAATTCCCTCTTCGCACTCCCCTCGAAGGTTGTTATCAGGTTGCAGAGCAGCCAGCAGGAAGTCCCGTGTTCGATGGTATTCATGTACCCGAAGACAGGTCGAGTTTTGCCAACGGTGTAAAAGTGATCGGCTATAATTGGTCAACCGGCAGTGATGCCTGTCTCGATCTCTACTGGTCAATCACCGCCCCTACCGATCAGGATTACACATTCTCAATCCATTTTTTCAATGCTGATGGTGCGGAGATTGCCAATGCCGACGGTTTGTCTTGGCGCGGGGTTTACTGGCGTCTAGGTGATACAGTCGTCCGCCGCTTCTGTCTGTCAGGTGAACAGGTTGGGTTGGTAGGGCAGATTTCCGGTGTCAATGTCGGCATGTACACCTACGACGGCACGAATTTTCACAATATTGATCTTCTGGATAAAAACGGTACTCCCATCGGCCAAACCATCCCCATTAATTTTCGCTAGGGACGAAACGCCAGTCCCATCTCTTTCAGGGACACCCATCTTGCTTGCCCGACGATGAGGTGATCGAGGAGTTGAATATCCAGCAGTTTCCCCGCCGCAATCAAAGTCCGTGTCAGTTCGACATCCTCTGGGGTAGGTGATGGGTCGCCCGATGGATGGTTGTGAACCAGGATAACGGCTGGGCTGTTCCGCGTGATAGCTTCCCGAAATATTTCCGACACACGCAAAATCGACATGTTGACTGTGCCGACGTAAATCGTTGGGATGCTGATGAGCCGTCGTGTGTTATCGAGCAGGATGATTCTAACCTGTTCCTGCTGTAAATTCCCCATGTCCAATACCAGCCGTGCGGCATCTGCCGCCGTGTTAATAACCGGGCGTTCATCCCCCGTATGTTCCAGTGACCGTCTCCCAATCTCCAGGGCTGCCAGAATTTGGGCGGCTTTCGCTGTCCCCAGTCCGGGCGTTTGTTGCAAATCCTCTGGTGATGCTTGCGACAGGCCGTGTAATCCCTGGTAACGGGCTAACAAGCGTTCCGCTAGGCGCACTACATTTTCCCCTGCGGTTCCGGTTCGTAAGATAATTGCCAGTAGTTCGGCATTAGACAATGCGCGTGTACCATATTGAAATCAATCGTTCGCGCGGGCGCTCCTGCCCTGGCATATCGTGGATGGAGAGTCTCTCTTTGCGCGACGGATTTTGCATTTCGGCTCAATTCTTTACCGGGATGCTTGATATGGACTGCATTGTACCATGTTATGGACAGTCGATTTGCCCGACGAATCGAGGCTGACGATTCTGGATAATATAGAAGTTATCCCCCGTTGCCCAGCAGTGCTTTCCCGGTGATTTTGCGCGCGCACCAAGCCGTTGTTATACTGACAGTTACAGTAGTGGAGTCCGCTTTGGAGTAAGTTAATGGGTGATTTATTGTCGGGGTTGGGGCTGTCAGAAGACCTTGTAGTTCTGGTTACAGTCTATGCTGTCATCATCGTGGCCGCTTTTTGGTTAGCGATGGTGATTTGGGCCTATCGAGACATGCGCGCCCGTTCGCGTGACACGCTGGGTCAGCTTGGTGTTGCCCTGATGGTCGCTTTCCTGCTGATTCCCGGTTTGCTGATTTACCTGCTCTTGCGCCCCCGCGAAACATTGGGCGAAGCCTACGAACGTTCGCTGGAAGAAGAGGCCTTGCTTCAGGAAATTGAGGAAAAACCCACATGCCCCGGCTGTGGTCAGCGCGTTGATGAGCATTGGCAGGCTTGTCCACATTGTCACACGCGCCTGAAGAAACCCTGTGTCCATTGTCATCAGTTATTAGAACTAAACTGGCAGCTTTGCCCCTATTGCACTACTCCCCAGGGGGCAGAGCCAATGGCTGTCCGTCATGTTCGACCCGCCACCATGCCCGAAGAATCGCGGCCAGCCCCGGTAGCAAATTACGCGCCGCCAAATTCTTCCCCGGCTGCCGAAACGCTGGAATTTGTAGATAGTGACGAATACTGATTGATTGACAGTTAGAAACGCTGCCAATTGCTTTACCCTCATCTACAGGTGCGGTGACTGATCGGGGTCGATCTTTATGCTGCTGTCTTGCCGAAACGCTCACTGTTTTACCACCGCCCTGATCTGGATTTCTGACCACTCCTGCATCTGAAATCGGGATTTCCCCCCTCAAAAACGAAACAAATGTGTACACATTTGTGTACCAATTTTACGAACATCTGTGCTACGATTACAGGGTGTTTTGTGTCTTTGCGGTATGCACTTAATCTTTTTACTGGACTGCTGGCTGCCATCTGGTAACTTCTAACAACTGGAGATTTTCCCCATGTCCCGACGATATGCCTCCGATCACAAAGCTCTGGTGCTTAAAATTCTTGTATCCTTCAAGTACGATGTCACTGCCACCAGCCGCTATACGGGCATCCCCGAACGCACCCTCCGGGATTGGACACGCGAAATCCCTCTGGCGGCTCGTTCCCGCCTGGTCGCTGCAACGACGAAAATAGTGTCCAGGCGGCAGCCCTGAGCGAGTTTCCCGCCGAATTTTGCATATTTGGGCGGCATCTCTCGGCCTCCCCGCCGATCACCGTTGTCAATCGGGCGACTTGCTCCCTCGCTCCCGCAGTTCACTACAGCGACAATTGTGCGAAATTTGCACGAATTGAGAATCAAAAATGGCGGAACACTCAAATAGCATGTCTGCCGCCATAATTACAGTCCAGACTGATTCGCGCCGCTAGAACTCAGCTACCTCGCCAACTGTATGGATTTTAAGGAAGTTGGTTTGCCCGCCAATCCCGAAAGGAACACCGGCGATGATGACCAGTCCGTCACCCACACTGACCAGACCTGCATCCTGTGCTGCCCGCACGACAGTTTGGAGCATTTCGTCAATTGTATGGAACTCCGGTATCAGCAGGGGTTGAACACCCCACACCAGTGCCATTCGTCGATAGGTCGTCGCGCTGGGTGTAACGCACAGGATGGTTGTGCGCGGGCGTTCTTTTGCCACGCGCCGGGTGGTGTAGCCGGTAAGTGTCGAGGTCACGATTGCTTTGGAACCAATCATCTCCGCGATCTGGCAGGTCGCTTGGCTGATTGCGTCGGAAATTGCTTCTCGTCCCTCGGCACTTGGCTTATACACTTGCCGGATTCCGAGTCCGTTCGTCAGCATACTCTTTTCCGCGATCACCGCGATGCGTGCCATCGTCTGAACGGCAGTGACCGGATATTTTCCGGCTGCGGTTTCATTACTCAGCATAACCGCGTCCGTCCCGTCGATAATCGCGTTGTATACGTCACTCGCTTCTGCACGGGTAGGGCGTGGGTTGTCCACCATCGAATTGAGCATCTGTGTCGCTGTGATGACTGGTTTGCCGACAGCATTACACAATTTTATGATTCGTTTTTGATGGAATGGGACTTCTTCCGCCGGGGTTTCGACCCCCAGGTCGCCGCGTGCTACCATGATGCCATCGGTTACAGCGATAATACTTTCAATATTTTCAAGCGCCTGCTGCTTCTCGATCTTGGCAATCACCGCCACTTCGCCGCCCAGGTGACGGATCAACCAGCGCAGTTCGCGGATGTCCTCCTCAGATCGCACGAACGACATAGCCAGGTAATCCGTATTTCTCTTGAGCGAGAACTCAATGTCTTCCCGGTCTTTGTCGGTGATGGCCGACAGAGATAATTTCGCTGTAGGCGCGGTGACACCCTTGCGGGAACTTAATGGCCCGCCGACTACGACCTCGCAAACCAGCCCATTCGTGATGGTAGATAAAACAACCATTTCCAAATTGCCGTCATCCAACAGCAGTTGCATACCCGGCTTAATATCTCGAATAAATTCTGGATGGGGCAGGGAAATAAGACCTTTTTCACCAGGAACATCATCCAGTGTAAAAGTGATTTTTTGCCCCGGCTCGATCATGTACGGTTCATTGGCGACCTTGCCGATACGGATTTTTGGCCCCTGCATATCGCACAGAATGGCGACTACCACCCCTTCTTCGTCCGCGATTTGTCGTACACGGTCAATCGTCTCACCATGCATTTTATGGTCGCCGTGCGAAAAGTTAATTCGGGCGACATTCATCCCACTGCGAATCATCTCGCGCAGTGTGTCCTCGTCGCGCGATGCCGGGCCGATGGTCACAACAATTTTTGTCCGTTTGTCGCTACTACTACGTTCTGTAGCCAAGAGAATGTCCTTTCATCATAACGTCTATGCGTAAATGGGTCGGGGCAGATCGTCTCGCATCTGCCCCTCCACCTACGGACAGTTTTGAAGTCCCGGCGTCAAAGAATACAATTAGTGGTTCAGGTTCGTAAAGGCTTTCAGACCCGGATACTCCGCCGCGCTGCCCAATTCTTCCTCGATCCGAAGGAGCTGGTTGAACTTTGCCACTCGGTCAGACCGTGCAGGTGCGCCGGTCTTAATCTGTCCGGCATTCATCGCAACGGCTAGGTCGGCGATGGTAGTATCTTCTGTTTCGCCGCTGCGATGGCTGGTGACAACCGTCCACCCGTGTCGTTGGCTGAGTTCGCTGGCTGCCATCGCCTCGGTCAGTGTTCCAATCTGGTTGACTTTGCACAGCAAAGAGTTGCATGATTTTTCTCGGATAGCGCGTTCCACTTTTTCGACATTTGTGACCAGCAGGTCATCACCAACAATTTGTACGCGGTTTCCAATTGCCGCAACCAGTTTCGACCAATTTGCCCAGTCATTTTCCGACAATCCGTCTTCCAGCGAGATGATCGGGTATCGGCTGGTCCAGTCTGCCCAGAATTCGACCATTTCCTCACCGCTCAAGACCCGGCCTTCAATGTCGAGGTGATACTTGCCATCGTCACGATACAATTCGGATGCCGCTGGGTCTAGTGCAATCCGAATCTGCTCACCAGGGGTATAACCTGCTTGCTGAATAGCCTCCATAATGACGTCTAGGGCAGCCTGGTTCGAGCCGAGGCTGGGTGCGAATCCGCCTTCGTCGCCCACAGTCGTGCTGTGTCCCTTCTTGTGAAGGATGTTCTTCAAAGTATGATAGATTTCAACACACCACCGCAGCGCCTCCCGGAACGAAGTTGCCCCGACTGGCATAATCATGAATTCCTGAAAGTCGGTGCTGTTGGTGGCGTGCTTGCCGCCGTTCATGATGTTCATCATAGGTACGGGCAGCACATGAGCATGGACACCCCCCAAATAGGCGTACAGGGGCAGGTCAGCACTGTCAGCCCCCGCCCGCGCGACGGCTAGCGAAGCGCCCAAAATAGCATTCGCCCCCAGCTTGGACTTGGTTGGTGTACCATCCAGCCCGATGAGTAGTTCATCAATGGCGGTTTGGTTGAGTGCATATTGCCCATCAAGTGCATCCGCAATCACAGTATTCACGATTTCTACAGCTTTGAGTACCCCCTTGCCTTCATAGCGTTGTTTATCGCCATCCCGCAATTCGAGGGCTTCATATTCTCCTGTAGAAGCGCCGCTGGGCACAATCGCCCGTCCAAACGCACCGTCGACGAGTTGTACCTCGACTTCAACGGTTGGGTTGCCACGCGAGTCCAAAACTTCGCGCGCGTGGACATTCTCTATGATCGACATGTCTTATCTCCTAAACAGTTCGATATACGAACACTGAATAACTAGAAAGGGTTCGCAAATATTTCGTGGATGGGTATCGCCACTATAATATCCCGAAATTCTGCACACGCCATGTCTAATCACCATGAATTCCGGCGCTGACAGACATCAGTCGCTGCGCTACAATGCTGATACGGAACGTATTATGGAGTAAGGGGATCAATCATGCCCCAACATCGTCCAGTTTATCTCGATCATGCCGCTACCACTCCGACAGACCCGCAGAGTTGTCGATGCTATGTTGCCCTATTTCACCGAAGTTTATGGTAATCCGGTATCCGCCCATAGTTTCGGACGCCGGGCTGAAGCAGCCGTTGAAACCGCCAGGGAAACTGTTGCCCGGATTTTGAATTGCCAACCTTCCGAGATTATTTTCACGGGTGGCGGCTCAGAAGGTGATAACCTCGCCCTGCGCGGTGCGGCGTTAGCTGCTCGGCAAAGGCTTGGAGGCAGCCATCTCATCACCACCCCGACAGAACATCACGCCGTTGGCAAAACGGTTGAGCAGATGGTGGAGGTTCTGGGTTTCGAGAGTACGAATTTGCCAGTTGATCGTTATGGGCTTATCGACCCCACCGATTTTGCCAATGCGTGTCGCCCGGATACGATTTTGGCAAGCATCATGGCTGCCAACAACGAAGTAGGTACGATCCAACCCATAGCCCAACTCCCTGCCGAAGCGCATCTGCATAATGCGCTGTTTCATACCGATGCGGTTCAGGCTGCTGGTCAGCTGCCGCTTGATGTGAAGCAGTTGGGGGTCGATTTGCTGAGTTTCTCTGCCCACAAATTTTATGGCCCAAAAGGTGTTGGCGCACTATTTGTCAGGGATGGAATTGAGTTGACCCCTACACAAATCGGGGGCAGCCATGAAAGTGGACGCCGCGCCGGAACGCACAATACGCCCTTTATTGTAGGGTTGGCAACTGCTCTCCAGTTGGCTTATGATGAACTCGACCAACGCATTGAACATTACACATCCCTGCGCGACCAGTTGATTGATGGCCTTTTGCATCGCGTTTCAGGCGCACTTTTGACCGGACACCCTATCCAACGATTGCCTTCCCATGCTAGCTTTGTAATTGATGGTGTGGAAAGTAACGCGCTCATCATGAATCTGGATGTGCGTGGTGTCGCTGCCAGTAGTGGCTCGGCCTGCAACACGGGCAATCCCGAACCCTCCGAAGTATTGCTGTCTATGGGTTATACGCCGAAAGAAGCAATGGGTAGTTTGCGTCTAACCGTAGGTCGTCAGACAACACCGGAAGATGTCGAATATACCGTTGATACCCTGGTTGAAGTCGTGGAAAAGTTACGTAAGTTGAATCGAGAGCTGATATTGTGACTAACAACGCCGATATTCGTGTGGTGGTTGCCATGAGTGGCGGAGTAGATAGCTCTGTTGCGGCTGCCTTGCTGGTCGAGCAGGGTTACGATGTAGTGGGTATGATGATGCGCCTGTGGTCGGAAGAAACGATGCCAGGTGGGATGCATAATCGCTGCTGTACCCCTGACCAGATGGCCGATGCCCGCCGGATTGCTGCTCGGTTGGGTATCCCATTTTACGTGCTCGATACCAAAGATGTGTTCCGTAACACTATTGTCGAGTTTTTTATCGACCAGCATCGCCAGGGTGTAACCCCCAATCCGTGTCTGGAATGCAATCGTCATATCCGTTTTCACTACCTCCAACAGAATGCGCTGGCGATGGACGCCGATTTTTTGGCAACTGGGCACTACGCGCGCGTTGCGTGTGACACACATGGTCGTTTTGTTTTGAAGAAGGGTTTGGACGATCACAAAGATCAGAGCTATGTGTTAAGTGTTCTTGGGCAGGAACAGCTTGCTCATGCGCTTTTCCCGGTAGGAGAATTCACCAAGCCGGAGGTTCGTCAGATCGCGGAACGTTTTGGCCTGCCGACGGCCAGCAAGAAAGATAGCCAGGATTTATGTTTCATCGGTGATAACAATTACCGTCGCTTCCTGTCCGATTATGCGCCCGATGTGATGACCTCCGGCCCGATTGTCCGCAAAAATGGTGAGGTCTTGGGTCAGCACAATGGTTTGGCAAACTACACGATTGGTCAGCGAAAGGGCTTGGGGCTGAACAGTCAGGAATCGCTGTTCGTGATTGGATTAAACCCCCAATTAAACACCTTGATCGTTGGCACAGCCGATGAACTCGGCAAGTCGCATCTGACCGCCCATCGTGTCAATTGGGTGAGTGGTGAAATACCCACTGTGCCATTCCCTGCCCAGGTCAAAATTCGGTATAAGGCCAAACCTGCTGATGCTTGGATTGAACCCTTGCCGGATAATCGGGTAGCAGTCCGTTTCGATCAACCAATGCGGGACATCACGCCGGGGCAGGGCGCAGTCGTCTACGATGGGGATGTCGTGCTGGGCGGCGGAATTATCGAGCGTCAGCCTGTAGCAGCTCAGTAACCCACCAGGAACATACGCACTTCTGAACTGAATAGCAGCATGATTACCGTCCCGGCCACAATATAGGGCCCATAGGGCAGTGCTGTGAACATGCTGTAGCCTGTGCCGGATAACCGCCGGGAAATCATCCACAATAGTGCGCCGCCTGCTCCTAGAAATACGGTAATGAACATGGCGAAGATCAACGGTTGCCAGCCCAGGATCAGGCCGCTCAGGGTTGCCAGCATCACATCTCCATAGCCGAACGCTACCTCAGAGATATTGCGACCCTGTGCTTCATTCACAATATATAGGTAGACGTAGCCTCCCAGATATAACAGGAAAAACACGCCGAAGCCCAATGCACCGCCGAATAGGGCATTGCGTAGGTCTGGTTGTTGTTGGGCTGATGTCAGGATGGCATCCAGCACTGCCAGAACACAGGATGGAATGATGACGGCGAACAGAATCAACTTGTGTTCCAGATCAATCACGGTAATCAATACGAAAATAGCGATGTACGTCAGCCAGAATACAAGCTGAAGGTTATCCACATTCGGATTACCCCCCTTCGCTGCCAATGCGATCACCATGCCAATAGCCGTCGCCAGTTCCGCCAATGGGTAGCGCCAGCTCATTTTTTCCCCGGATGGCCCGGTTTGTTGCTTCAACAAAAACGCGGTAATGCCCAGCCATGCGGAAACGGGACGTCTTATGCCATCCGCATAATGCGGTAAGCGGGGCCGTTGATGAAGCGGTAAATCGTCTGCCAGTGCGTTGACGATGCCACCTGCCAGCAGACCAATAAGAAAAATGACCAGATAGAGGATGACCATAAATATCCTTCAGGGTAACGGTGTTACGATGATTGGAGCGGGTGGTAACAATGATAGCGATAAGAGTAGCACGAACAAAACAGCAGCGACAGTCGCCAGGATGATTGCGACTTTTTGTGCCTGTGACAGGACTTCCTCTTCAGGTTCAGGTTGTTGATGGCCGATGTAGAGTTCAACTGGGTTAACCTCATGACGCCGAATTTGCCACACTCCGATAGCCGGTTCACCGCTCTTTAGGCCAACGATGAGATAGTATGTGTCAGGGTATGCTGCCTGCCGAATGTCGGTTTGCGATGGGATCGCATCGCCATTTGGATGTGAATGGTAAATGCCGATAAGGGTCAATCCCGTTCGCTCGAATTCAAACATTGCCTGTAGGAATGCCTGATTGTCGAGGCGAAACTGGTGTTGCGGATGATCTGCCACATTCGGGATAGAAACGATACGCTCGGCCTGATTGCCACGTCCCGCAATCAACCCACAGGCTTCAAGTGGGTAAGAACCTTTTGCATGTTGGGCAATCGACTGGGCTTGGTCTGGAGTTAGCCACAAAAGCATGTCGGTATCTCGGAATGAATGGGGGGCAGGAGGGGCATATTATTCGGCCTCTGGAATCTCAAATGCTTCAATCCGTCGATCCTGTGGTGGATTTCGTGTCTCATAAAACACTTCTGCGGTCAGTGTATATAATCCTGCTGGATTATCGGTATTGCGGATATGGAGTGTGAATTCCATATCGTGATGCATCGTTTCAATCACATTCAATTCGCCCACGATTTGATCTTGATGGTTGTGAACGACGATGAGCAGATTAGGGCGCTCTTGAAATGGTGTGACGACAATATGCAGGTGAACCCGAAAACGATCTGGATAAGGGGTGATATCGAGGGTTTCGATATGAATTTCGTTCCTGGGTCGTGGAATGTGGTTACTTGGGAAAAGTGGAATATCCATAATGTGCTGAGTATACGCCAGATGACCGGAAGTTGTACCTTAAGTCGTTGATTTTAGCCTTTCGAGGGCGGCCATCGCAACCTCAAACTGCTGTGCAGGCACGAGCAGGTGATCGCGTGTATAGGCTGCCAGCGGCAATATCGGAACATTGACCGCCGCCAAAGCGCCGCTTATCCGTGCCATGAAGCCCACCAGACTCATATCAAGCTCTGCATCCATCGTAATGAGCCGGTAGAGATTTTCCGCCACCACATGTCCTGGCAATCTGTTGGAAAAGTCTGCCCACGCTTTGGCAGGAACAACCAGGCTAACCTCATCCTTATCTACGATGATTGCACTAAAAGGTTCGCCTACTTCAGCAAGAACCCCTGCTGCTGCTGTGATGGCGCGTACAGGCAGGTGAACGACCACGTATTCCTGTCCGTCACTGTAGAATATTGTCTCGGCCAGCGCCTGTTCAACAGTTTTTGTCATTCCGCCTTAGCCCTGTTATTCATCAAACTGATAAGTGGCTTCAGCATAATAACGAACTTTTCGATCCGCCAATTTCTGTTGTAACCATATTTTGAGTGCTTCATTCTTATCGCTCAGGCGTACAGAGTCATCCCGCAAAGTTGCGAGTGGGTAATTCACCCGCAGCGCGCGCCCATGAATGATGTGTCGGCTGATTCCGGGTGGAAAAAATGCCTGAAGTCGTGCTGCCGTCATAATATCAGCCGGTTGGTAACTCGGAAAGACCAAAATCGCTATTCCATCGGGATGTAACGGCCATATATCCTCTGGTTCAGTCAGCGCTGTTCTGTGCAGCGTTGCATTCCTCTGATAAATCCGGACAACTTCCCGTAATGCCGCGTTGCGTTCATGAGTATTGCTAACGGGTGCGAGTAGAGCGACGGTTCGCTGATCCTTAAACCAGATATGGGCAATTGCATCGGCATGTGTGCCTTCAATAATTTGGATGTCGGGCAATTGCTTGAGACATTGGATAAACTTATCAGCGTCCCATCCACCAATGATGTGACGCCAGGTTTTTAAGTCAACATAGCCGCTCTCATAGGGAGCAACTTGTACTAGAATATGCGAATAACTGAGTTCTGAGAATGCATAACATCGGTTAGCGCCATCCAGAATGACAAACTGGCTGCTGCCCATGGGTGCAACAATTGGCGGATTGATGACAACTGATTCGTGTCGTAGCCGCTCGATCAATGGTACGGCTCGCTGTGAATCGTGTTCCTCGTGTGGGTGCAAACGCTCGGTTAAGACGATTCTCAGATCAGGCGACGGTGCATCAGATCGGTTAGGAGACATGAAATGGATGACCTTCTAATACAAAATATCAGTAGAGTATCATGAACCCGATTCCCAGACAATTTTTATAAGAATCTCGGTTCAAAATGCACAAATTTAGAACGTGTTTATCGAGGATCAATAAATGATGGGGGCGAATGAACAGGGTGCGGCTTTTATAGATGGGCGTTGGATAACGATTCCTCGAACCTTGAGTTTTATCTTGAATGGTGATGATGTGCTCCTGATGCGCCGAGCTGCCCACAAACGGGTGTTCCCGAATCGCTACAACGGGGTAGGTGGGCATATCGAGCGTGACGAAGACCCCCTTTCCAGCGCTAGACGTGAGATTCTTGAGGAAACCGGGCTGACGGTTCGTGATCTATTATTGCGAGCTGTCTATAACATTGATGCAGGTGAGGCAACCGGAATCGCACTTTTTGTTTTTACAGCCACCAGCGATAGCCGGGATGTGACACCAAATGACGAGGGAACATTACACTGGATACCGAGAAACAGGGTGACCCAGTTTGATCTTGTAGAAGATTTGCCTTTGGTTTTACCCCGAATTCTGGAAATGAAAATGGATGAGCCACCGCTGTTTGTCCACGTCAGTTACGATGAGGATGATTGTATTCTAATGCGTTTTGCAGAGTGAAAAGGTAATTGAGTGCCCGATTTGCAACCGAATTCAACTCGACAACCGCCGCAAAACCCAATAATAATCTTACCACCGCGCCGGAGTCGCTTGCGCCGTCTGGGTTGTATTATGCTGGTCGTGATATGGTTCGCCATATTGTTGACTCCCTGCTTTTGCCTTGCCTTAGCATCGCAGGGGGAAATAAGTATGCAGTTGGGTGATGCACCCGGCCAAATTCTTCGAATTTGGTTACTAAATGAGAGCAAGCAGCAGGGTGTCGGCATCTCCCGGCCAACTGTTTACACCAATGGGGATTTGCTCTGCGTTCAAACAGACGCCAGTTTTATTCTATGGAAAGGCACTGCCGATAATTCCACCTTTTGCGACTGTTATACGCGCCCTGGTTCGGGAGATAACTGGAACATTGAGACGACCTATGAGGGAACTTGTCAACCTTGATATAATTCCACCTGAATTAAAGGCGTTTTTCGATTAGGAACAGAATAAAACCATGACTCTTCCAAATATTGATACTGGCACACTCCTGATATTGGCAGTCGGTGGTGTTCTTTTATGTGTAGTCGGCTTGCTGGTCATTTTCGGTTTGCAGATTGTGGGTACGACGTTAACCACCTTCCTAAGTACGATTGCTCTCTTAATTCAGGGCGGGCCAGCAATATGGTGTGGATGTCTGGTACTTCTCGTTGCTTGTGGGGTTTGTATTGGAGGGGTGGTGCTGATGACCACATGTCGGGCAGATCCTACTTCAATGAATTTCTGTATATTATTCCCTTGAAAATGAAAGCCGCTTGACCCACCAAGCGGCTTGTAGCTTACAGGTCTTATGCTGGACTTGGAGCGGTCCCTAGCGATTTAAGATCATTCCCATCATCAGTTTGGTTGGGGTTTTCCGACTGTGCCTTACTGCTTGTTGCTGGAGAGATCGGATTATCGCCCGATTTTGCCGAATTGGTTTCCCCAAAGAGTGCCAGGAATTCCTCAGCGTCAATGGTTTCTACCTCTAGTAATCGTTGGGCTACTAATTCAAGTTTGTCTCGGTTTTCCATAATCACGCGCCGGGCTTCATCATACGCCCAGGTGACAATCGCTCGAACTTCCTGGTCGATTTCTTCGGCGACTGCTTCGCTGTAATCTCGCTGTTCGGAGATTTCTCGCCCCAGGAAGATCATTTCTTCCTTCTGCCCGAACATCATCGGCCCTAGTTTATCACTCATGCCAAAGCGCTTCACCATCGCACGGGTAATCTTCGAAACCTGTTCGAGATCGCTGGCTGCACCTGTCGTAATTTCATTAAACACGATCTCCTCGGCAGCGCGCCCCGCCAACGCCATAACAATTTGATCTTTCATCCGGGAGCGGGTTACGTAATTCACGTCTTCCGGCATGAACAGAGTTGATCCACCACTCATGCCGCGTGGGATGATAGTCACCTTGCGAATGGGGTCACTGTTTGGAAGTAAATACCCGACAATAGCGTGACCGGCTTCATGATAAGCGGTGATGCATCGTTCGTGTTCGTTGATGACCCTGCTTTTTCGCTCTGGCCCTAGCACGATTCGCTCGATGGCTTCCTGAAAATCATGGTCATTGATGGTCTTCTTATTCTTACGAGCGGCCAGGATAGCCGCCTCGTTGACCATGTTTTCAATATCTGCTCCCACAAAACCGGGTGTAACCCTTGCTAACGTTTTGAGATCAACATCCGTTGCCAGGGGTTTCCCTTTAACGTGTACTTTCAATATCGCTTCGCGACCTCTCACATCAGGATGGTCGAGGATTACTTGGCGATCAAACCGTCCGGGGCGCATCAACGCCGGGTCAAGGATGTCGGGACGGTTGGTAGCCGCGATCATGATAACGTTGGTATCGGTATCAAAGCCATCCATTTCCACCAGAATTTGGTTAAGCGTTTGTTCACGTTCATCGTGGCTGCCGCCCAATCCAGCGCCACGTTGCCGACCTACAGCGTCAATCTCGTCTATGAAGATGATGCAGGGACTGTGCCGTTTGGCTTGGTTAAATAGATCACGTACACGGCTTGCGCCGACGCCGACGAACATCTCGACGAATTCCGAACCTGAAATGCTAAAAAACGGAACTCCGGCTTCACCAGCAACAGCTTTGGCAAGCAGAGTTTTGCCCGTTCCGGGTCTGCCGACCAGTAATACACCTTTTGGAATCCGTGCCCCAAGCTGGATGAATTTTTCGGGTTCTTTCAAGAATTCAACAACCTCGGCAAGCTCTTCCTTCGCTTCATCCGCTCCTGCGACATCATCGAAGGTGACGCTGGGTTGGTCACCGCTGAACATTCGCGCTCGACTTTTGCCAAAAGCCATTGCTTGGTTGTTGCTTCCCTGATTTTGCCGCATCATAAAGAAAATTAGACCACCGATGAGCAGGATAGGCAGGAAAGCGGTAAGCAGACTAAATCCGATAGCGGGCCAATTGCTCGGCGTGTCAAAAGTCCAACTAATGCGGTTGATCTCGTCAGTTGTAACGCCGAACTGTGTTAACTGTTCTTGTGCTGTAGACTCTGATGCTTTAGTGGTGGTCGCTTGAGTTTTGTCATTAAATGTAATCACAAGTTGATCACCAATAACCTGAATACTGGAAACATCGCCCTTGTGGATGTCAGTAACTAGGTCGCTAAATTTGATTACACTCGCATCCTGATTGCCACCATTGATGCCCAGGAAAATGATAATCAACATCAGGCCAATGAACCCGTAGATAATGATGTTGCGTGTTTTGGGATTATTCACGCCCGGCCTCCAATTATCTGCTTTCGATACTTCTGAATGGGATGGTAGAGGTATATTGTGCGAAGCTCAATGCTATCTGAAATATGTACAGTAATTTAATTATATCGGTAACTGTCTTAATATCCTAGATGCGGCAGGTTGCAGGATTCTTTTTGCTGAATTCTCATAATCGGACATACTGATGTTGCGGTACAATTGCGCCATTTGTATCCATAATCGTAGGACAACATGAATTCAGTTCAACAACTTAACGAACGGATTAAGCGCGAGGCCAGTTTTGTTCACGAGATATTGGCAGAAACCGGACGTATTATTGTCGGCCAGGATCGCTTGATCAATCGACTGCTCATTGCTCTTCTCACCAATGGACATGTTTTGATTGAAGGCGTGCCCGGTTTAGCGAAAACATTGGCGGTAAGGACACTCGCAGCAACCATAAACGCGAAATTCCAACGTATTCAATTTACACCAGATTTATTACCAGCCGATCTCATTGGGACACAAATATATAACCCTCAAACCGGCAAATTCACTTCTCACCCGGGTCCAATCTTCAGCAACATCATTTTGGCTGATGAGATTAATCGTGCCCCAGCGAAAGTTCAATCGGCGTTACTTGAGGCAATGGAAGAGCGACAGGTAACGCTTGGCGATCAAACGTACCCGCTCCAAGACCCATTTATGGTATTGGCAACACAAAATCCGATTGAGCATGAAGGTACTTACCCCCTACCAGAAGCTCAACTTGATCGATTCATGCTTAAAGTGATTGTTGATTATCCGACACGCGCCGAAGAGCGCACGATCATGGAAAGAATGACCAACGAATTGCCGCAACCACCCAATCCGATTGCGAATGCTGATGTGCTTTATCGAGCACGCGAGGTTGTAACCGGAATTTATGTCGACGACAAAATAAAAGATTATGTATTGAATATCGTATTTGCGACCCGTGATCCCTTGTCTAGCGGAATGAAGGATTTACAATCGTTAATTGAATTTGGTGTTTCGCCTCGCGCAACTATATTTTTGCTCAAGGCCGCCAAAGCACACGCCTTTTTACGAGGTCGGGGTTATGTGACCCCCGATGACATCAAGCAAATCGCCCCGGATGTTTTACGGCATCGTATTGTACTGTCGTTTGAGGCCGAAGCAGAAGAAATCACTTCCAATCAAGTGATACAGCAAATCTTGAGTCGGGTCGAAGTACCGTGATAATTACTTCCGATACTTTGCGCCGTATTCGTCGTATCGAACTCCATACTCGTAAATTGGTGAATGATTCACTGGCTGGAGCTTATCATTCAGTCTTTAAAGGGCGTGGCATTGAGTTCGATGCTGTAAGGCCATATCAACCGGGCGATGATGTTCGCAGTATTGATTGGAATGTGACTGCCCGTGCTGGTGGTCAACCATTCGTCAAAAATTATGTTGAGGAGCGTGAACTTACCGTAATTCTTGTCCTCGATACGAGCGCATCCTGCTTATTTGGTAGCATGAGCAGGCAGAAACGGGATTTGGGAGCAGAGTTGGGTGCAGTACTTGCCTATACGGCGATTGCCAATCAGGATAAAGTTGGCTTGCTGCTTTTTAGCGATCAAATTGAGTTATATGTCCCCCCGCGAAAGGGGAAAAATCATGTTTTGCGCTTGATCCGAGATTTACTTGCAGCAAAGCCCTCACATAAGGGCACCAATATTGCGCTGGCGTTGCAAACGGTAAATCGCTTGCAGAAGCGTCGAGCAATTGTCTTCCTGATTTCTGATTTTCTTGAAAATGTCGAGGATTATGCCAAAGAATTGGCACTCACAGCGTCTCGACATGATGTTATAGCAATTATTCTCAGCGATCCCCTGGAACTGAAGTGGCAAAATGTCGGATTGGTCGCACTTCAGGATGCTGAAACAGGAATGATGCGTTGGGTAGATACCAGCATAAAAGGCTGGACACGTCAATTTAAGCACAAGGTAGATCAAAATCACGACCTGCGAGATGCTGCACTGGCTCAGGCTAATGTTGATCGAATTGATCTCCAATCGCAGATTGATTATGTTCCTGTTTTGAGAGCCTTTTTTCAGGGACGGTTACGACGTTTGCAAAAATGATGCGATACAAGCTTTTGGGTGTGGTAGTTCTGTTGGTTGCTACAAATGTTTGTGTACAGGCGCAAGATATTGTTCAAGCTGAACTGGTAGCTAACTCTAACACTTATCTTGTCGGCGAACCTATTTCACTCTCGCTGACAA
Source organism: uncultured Chloroflexia bacterium (assembly GCA_963752305.1). GTDB lineage: Bacteria > Chloroflexota > Anaerolineae > Aggregatilineales > Phototrophicaceae > CFX2. The sequence continues at coordinate 1,277,195 of CAVVXQ010000009.1, read as the reverse complement.
TTCGTGTTCCCGCTAACACAACCATTCGTTTACCCGACTTTCCTGCCGAGTGGTCGCCATTTGTGGTACAAAATGTTGGTGAGGTTATGATGACCTCTAGCGCTGGGGTTGATATTTACCAGCAGAGCATTACTGCTTTACTCTGGCGTCCGGGTGATTATCAGACGCCAGATATTTTTCTTGACTATCAACTCCCAGGATCAGATACTGACCAAACAATTTTGATACAGGCAGCCCAGGTTTTAGTGCAGAGTGTGTTAAATCCTGATGATTTGACATTACGCCCCCTGAAACCTCCCATAACCATGCCATATATATCTCCCTGGTTAATAGGGGCAATCTTGATGGGGCTTTCTGCCGCTGCAATATATGGGTGGAAACTGTCGCAGCGATGGAAACGATCTCGATTAGTTCCCGTTGAAATCGACGGGCTTCATCCGTCTGCTCGCAGTATTTTAAATGAGCTTAGGCTGATGAGTCGGGAACATTACACGCCATCCAGGATTTATCTTGCCACTGGCAATGTGTTGCGTGGCTATGTTCAGACGCGATTTTTTATCCATGCGCAAGAAATGACCACTGAAGAGTTGTTAGTGGGTTTACGCCAACGCATAGACATTTCAGAACGCCGCCAACGGGAGTTGCTATATCTTTTTGAACAGATAGATTTAGTGAAATTTGCAGACCTCCAGCCGCAGTCGAAATCTGCTGCCAAGATGTTGGATATAACCCAACGGTGGGTTGTTGCAGTTGAACAGGATCAGGTGGATGCAGTGGAATGATATTTCGATTTGCACATCCCATCGCCTTCTTGCTGCTTCTTATGCCATTTGGTGTGACCATTTGGGCTTCTCGAAGGGGTAGGTTGCTCGGAGAACCGGCTATTCGATATTCAGATGTACGGTTAATGGACGGACTGCCTATAGGGTGGCGTGTCCGATTTCGTCGTATACCGGATGTTTTGCGCCTATTCACATGGGTAATGTTGGTGATCGCACTTGCACGGCCACAGGGAGGACAAACTCAGCAGATTATTCGTGGGCAGGGTATCGACATTGTATTGGCGCTAGATATTTCTGGCAGCATGTCTGCTCTTGATTTTATGCCCCAAAATCGGTTAGAAGCTGCAAAATCGGTTATCAATAATTTTATTGGTGAGCGTGAGTTTGATCGAATTGGCCTTGTTATCTTCGCACGAGACTCTTTCCAGCAAATCCCGCCGACGCTCGATTACCAGACACTGACCGCTTCGGTAAACGCCATTCAACTTGCTACCGATTTTGGCTTGGACGACGGCACAGCGATAGGTCTCGGTATCGCATCTGCCGGAAATATGCTGCGAACCAGCACAGCGACCAGCAAAATAATCATACTCCTTACAGATGGTGCAAATAACGCGGGTGGCATTGGGCCGATCACAGCAGCGCAAGCGGTTGGGGCGTTTGGTATACGGGTTTATACGATTGGTATGGGTAAGGAAGGACTTGTACCTGTTCCAATAGATACTCAAGGAAACACGCGATTAATTGAGAGTGATTTGGATGAACTCACCTTACAGGCTATAGCCGAGGCTACCGATGGTCGATATTTCCGTGCAGAAGACCTATCCGATTTGCGGCAAATATATGATGAGATTAATCAACTTGAGCGATCTGAAGTTGAGCGTCAGATTTTAGTAAGATGGCAGGAACAGTCAGGGTTGATTATGTTTTTAGCCCTGGCGACTCTGCTGGCAGAACGCATTTTTAGATATACAGTTTTTCAAAGGCTTCCGTAGCCATGACATTTGTTAACCCTATCGCACTTCTGTTGTTAGTCATTCTGCTGCCATTGGTGATTTTCTTTGTCTGGCGTGATCGTAGGCGACACATCAAGTTGGGAAAACTTGGCAATCCGATTTTGCTAATGTCATCATCGCCAATTAGCCCGACGTATCGTTTTCTGAAAATGCTGTTATGGACAGCAACCGCTATATTCCTGATTATTGCATTTGCGCGCCCTGTGTGGGGGGAGGAGGTATCCCTAGTAGAGGCACAAGGGGTATCAGTCTTCGTGATTTTGGATGTCAGCCGGAGCATGAATGCACAAGATATATCGCCAAGCCGTTTAGCGCGTGCCAAGTTAGCTATTCAGGACTTGTTTACTGGGCTGGCCGGAAATGAATTAGGGATGATCCTTTTTGCGGGAAGCGCATTTGTACAGTTTCCCTTGACCGTAGATAATTTGTCTGCCACGACCTTTATTCAAGCCGCCAGTAGTGACGCTATCAGTGACCAGGGAACAAATATAGAGAGTGCGTTACGCTTGGCTATAGAAAGTTTTCACCAAACGCTAAGTTCCAAACGGTATATTGTTTTAATCAGTGATGGGGAAAACTTCGATGGTGATGTAACCGGAGCGGCTGAGATAGCGGGACAACAGGGTATAGTCATTTATACGCTTGGCTTTGGTACGCCCGAAGGTTCACCAGTACCTTTTCGGGATGATACAGGTAGCGAGGTCGGTTTTGAAACAAACTCTTCAGGAAATCGCGTTTTATCTACTTTAGACGAAGACACATTGACAGCGATTGCCGCGCGAACAGGTGGAGTGTATCAGCGAGTGGGATCATCGGGGGTAGAAATCACTTCCCTGATTCAGATGATTCGTGCTGTTCCTGCTGGACGGTTAAGTGATTACAAAGAGAGTCGGGAGATCGAACGATTTGGGATTTTTCTCGCTTTTGCACTCATATCATTATCTCTAGAGATAATGATAACTGAGTTCCATCGAAAGCCCGAATGATGTGGTTTAAGCGGAAGTGGATTTGCATCCTAATCTTAGGAGCAGTTTCAGGATGTGCCGTGAATGCTGCTGAACGGAATAATGCTGGGATTTATTCGTATGAACAGGGTGCGTACAATGAAGCAGTAAATGAATATCAAGCCGCACAAGTCGTAGCCCCAGACCTTCACGAACCATATTTGAATATTGCGAGCGTATATGTCAAGATGGGTGAATTGGCTAAGGCGCGTGCCGCGTTAGAACAAGCACTTAAATCTTCGGACAATTCGTTGGCAGCACAGGCCTACTATGATCTTGGTAATGTGTATTTCGAGATGCAACTTTATGGTGATGCAGTTGAAGCCTACAAGCAAACTCTATTCCGAGCGCCAGATGATAATGATGCGCGCTACAATCTTGAATTGGCTCTAGATCAGCTTATACCGCCAACAGACACACCTGTTCCGCAATCAGACAATTCAGGTATACCCACACCGCCGTCCGGTGATGACTCTGACGCGGCTAATGCGACGTCAAGCTCGGCACTACAAACTGCAACGCCTACACTTGGAATTGGCGACCCGGAAAGTGACCCTTCAAGTACCCCATATAACTCCGATACTAACAATTCGATGTCAGTCGAAGAAGCGAGCAGCCTGCTCGATGCTGTTCAGCAGAATCAATCTACTCTTGGCCGCCAGATGGAAGGAACGACGACACCAGGCTCGCCTGTGAAAGACAAGGACTGGTAATTTTGTGGCGATTAGGGTTACTCTGCGCAATTTTTCTTGGTGCTGTCTCTGCGAGAGCGCAGGATACGGTGGCAACCCCAGATTATTATGCAGATGTTTTTGTGGATAATCAGACACCCTACGTTGGTCAGCAAATCACCTATCATTTTCGTTTTTATGATGCGATTGATGTGCCTAGCCCGGATTATAAACCGCCTGACTTTGAGGGATTTTGGCAGATTTCGAATGAGCAAGTAAAAAGAAGTGTTCAGGCAATCAATGGCCGCCAGTATACAATCAGTGAGTTGTCTACTGCTCTCTATCCGACACGAGCCGGGAGTATCACCATTGAACCGGCATTCGTAGTATTACCACAGACTGTCTATCGTAGTCAGGAGACGATCTCTACACCATCCTTGGCGATACATGTGCAACCACTTCCGGGTACTATGCCTGAAACCTTTGGTGGGGCAGTAGGCCAGTTTGAATTGTCGGCAGCTCTGGATCGTCAATCTATCTCGCTAGGCGAACCCATTACCCTGCAATTGACGGTTAGTGGTACGGGAGATGTGGAACAACTCTCTCTCCCGCAGGTACCTGCACCTGCGCAGTGGCGAATCTACGGTAATCCGACAACTTATAGCTACGAATGGGTAAATGGGCATGTCAGTGGCAAAAAAGTGTACGAATATCTTTTGTTTCCTGATCAAATAGGATCGGTAACTTTGCCGTCACTCACGTGGAGTTATTTCGACCCAAGCACGCTGTCCTATCGTTCGATCACAACAGCTCCTATGACTATAGAAACGCTGCCACCCACAAATTCTGGTATTCAGTCCACCACTTATCCCAATTCTGTAGAAGCTGTTTTGAAACTTAAACCGTTATCGCTCGATACGCCTCGTTTCGATGTATATCCCGCTCTGGGATTTTGGATACTCTGGCTGTTCCCTCCATTGGGGTTTTTTTTATCTGTAGGCTATGCAATATGGCGAAGGCGACATCTCCGTAATCGAAACAAAGTTCGAAATTTGCGTGCATTGGCTGAAGCACAAAACCGATTGCAACATGCTCGAAATCTACCTTCAGAAACTGTTTACCCATTTATTCAGAAGACAATTTATACCTATTTTGATGATAAGCTTAGTGGCCGACTTGAAACAAATCCTACAGATTTGTTCTCTCGCCTCGCGCAGGTTGGTATCTCCGATTCGCTGAGGGAACGGATTGATCAGTGTCTTAAATCGGTCAATGAGGGACAGTATGCGCCGATTAATGGGGGCAATATCGCAGAGTTTGTTGACAAAGTGGAATCAGCGCTGGTTGTAGTAGATCAGAATTGGGAAAAGTCATGAGATGGCTTGGGCTTGTTATGACCGTCTTTCTGGTCTCTATCATGTCACCATCATTTACTCAAACCGTTGTGACCGATACCGCGAATCGTGCCGAGGCTGCATATTCGAGAGGCGATTATCAAACTGCAATCGCCCTATATGAAGAAGCCCTGACCGGAACAGATAATCCCGCCCTTTACTTCAACTTGGGGAATGCCTACTATGAATTGGGCGATATTGGGCGTGCGCTATTGAATTATCGTCGTGCTCAACTATTCTGGCCCAGAGATACGGACTTAAACCGTAACCTGGGATTGGTTTTGTCCGATAGAGTTGATCTGCAAGGGGAGGAAACTGGATTTGGGGAAGGCCTGTCTGCATCTACGATAAATCTGGTAACAGTGATGGAGCTAAGTGTCGCTGTCGCTGTAATCTGGGTGCTGTGGTTTGTTGAACTGGGAACTGTAATTTTCCGCCCCGTGTGGCGACAAAAACTCCGCATTTCAATAGTGTTGACCGGGCTATGTCTTGTTATTGGGTTGGGGTTGCTGGGAGGTCGATTATACATCATGGCATTTCGTCCATCAGGCGTGATCGTGGATGCCAATGTGCAGGTCATGAGTGGCCCCGGCAAAGACTATCTTGAATTATTTGAGTTACACGCAGGGGCAGAACTTCATGTTTGGGATGAAAGAAATGATTGGCTGCAGTTTGCGCTGCCAGATGGGCGTTTGGGATGGTTGCCTCAATCGGCAGTTGAATATGTTGTTGTGTTCTGATTATTTGAGAAATTAGACCCTACTCCACCCAATTTTGGAGCAAGGCGGGTATCTCTTCTGGAGAGTTAGCCACACGGACTCCGGCTGCCATCAGAGCTTCTATTTTTTGCGCAACAGTGCTATCAGTTTTTTCCAATAGTCCCTCTACATAGCCTGGTGCGATCTCTGGACACGCATTCCGGCCTGCGACATAAGCTACAACGGGCTTGGTCATAGAAACCTTGATGTATCGTGCCGCATCAATTTCATATCGCCCACCAATTTCACCGATAAGGAGGACTTTCTCCGTTTCGGCATCTTCCTCAAACAATTGCAATATATCTACAAAGTCGGTTCCAATAACAGGATCATTTCCGACACCTACACAGGCGGAAGTTCCTATCCCTGCCTGCCTGAGCGCATAAACGACATCATAGGTTAATGTTCCGCTTCTTGACACAACCCCTATGTTGCCGGGTTGGGCAACGTAACCAGGTATGATGCCGATATTTGTTTGAGTAGGAATAAGGAGGCCAGGACAATTTGGTCCGATGAGCAGACTGTTTGTGTGTTTTATATAGGTGCGAATTCGGATCATATCTAGCACGGGGATACCTTCTGATATACATACAATGAGATTGATACCTGCATCAATGGCTTCGTAAACGGCATCAGCCGCCGATGCCGCGGGCACAAATATGATTGAGGCATTTGCTTCAGTAGCATCCATAGCCTTTTTGACCGAATCAAAAACAGGTTTGCCATGTACCCATTCGCCCCCTTTACCGGGTGTTACGCCTCCTAAAACGGCAGTGCCATAGTCACTCATCTGTTTGGTGTAAAAACTGCCTTCTCGACCCGTTATTCCCTGTACAATTAACCGGGTATTTTGATCGGCTAGGATTGCCACATTTGATCTCCCCGTACCGCTTCTACTGCCTTGTGAGCAGCGTCCGAAATTTCTGCTGTAACTTGAATATTTGGCATATGGGCTGACTGGATAATTTCAAATCCCTCATCTGCCCGTTGGCCTGCCAGCCTTATTACGATAAATACATGTGTGGGTACATTGTGGAGGGTACGCAAAAGGATGCGCGCAATCTGATCGCATGGAGTGATGACTCCAAACAGGTTCAACAATAGGGTCTGAATCGGTTGATGCGAAATAATCATTTCCAAAGCTTTTTGAAGATTGCCCTCTCTGGTTTCGGTTCCTATATCAACAATACTCGCCGGTCTAATTTCCGCTCCGCCATAGTGATGTATAGCATCTAAAGCCGCCATCGCAAGGCCAGCGCCATTTGCTATACATCCAATTTGACCATCGAGTTTAGTGTGATGCAATCCGGTGACACGCGAATTGATAATACTTATATCGCCATTCGTTTCTGCTAATTGTGTTAAATCCGGATGTCGAAAGAGTGCATAATCGTCAATGTATATTTTGGCATCTAATGCGATCAACTGCTGGTCATGCGGTAATGATGAGTGGATTAATCTCTGCAAAGATGGCATCACTCATCAGGAAACATTTCGCAAAGTTACTCACAATCGTAGAGAAGGTTGACCAATGCTCGTATGGAAGGTTGACGCTGCTGGCGAGGTTTCGCCCCTGATAATCATGTAGACCTAAGTAAGGATGAATGACTTCAGCTATCGGTGGGGTGGCAAGTAGGCCTAATGTTAAATGAGCTTCTGTCCCGTCTGTGACGGAAGCTGTCATGATCGCCGTTCCATATAATTCGTCAATGGTAATGCCTAGATATATCCGCGCTGTGGCAACATGAACAACCTCAACCCATACTTTGTCTATCGTGTCACTCCATTTTCTGGTTTCCCAAAAGCGTGATAGCTTTATTAAGCGCATCATCGGGGTTGTTTGCATATTGTATGAATTCCTCCCCTTTTGGTTCAGTGCTTTCAATTTGGGATTTAATTGCAATGGGTGTGCCCATCTCTTGGGCGAATTCATAAACTTCTTGTGGTGTCGAGGCAAATTTTCCGCTGTGGAATGGGTACATCGTACTGAGCTAACAGAAGATTTGACTGATATTCTTGAAGTTTCAAAATTCTCTCTGTGGCCTTGTGTGACTGAACGCTCTTAGTATAACTTTTGTTTTGGGGCTGAACTACCAATTCGTTTTGGGACAAGATATTGATAGACACAGCAAAACGCATTATGGTAGACTTTAATCTGAAACAGCTTGTCATGCAGATCGGCAGCTACGGCGGAGGCACTATGGCGCCTATCAAGGTTGTTTGCATCGAAGATGAACCCGAAATGATTGATCTCGTCCGCCTGATTTTATCTCGGGAGGGCTTTGAGGTCATCGGCGCCCCAAGTGGCATGGAGGGATTGCATTCTGTAGAAGATTTGCAACCCGAATTAGTTCTACTCGATTTGATGATGCCCGATATGGATGGTTGGGAAGTTTATCAACGAATGAAAGCGAACCCAGTCACAAGTAGCATTCCGGTTATTGTCGTGACCGCCCGCGCTCAGAGCATTGACAAAGTTCTTGGCTTGCATATCGCAAAAGTGGATGGCTATATCACCAAACCATTTGGTCCGGCTGAGTTGTTAAGAAGTGTCGAATCCGTACTTTCCAAACACTCATGACTATCAACTCGTAATGGTCGAGACATCGCTTTGTCGAGCTTCCACCGCTATCCGGTTGTGAAGCTCTTTTTGTTGTTAGTGGATGTTTGGTTCGAAACACTTGGCCGGAATGACGGAAAACCTATATACTCTTAATTATTCATTTCGCCGATGAGTCGGACACCAACCTATTCGTGGGAGTCAGCATGAAAAGATCAGCCACGTACCTTAAAATATTCTTTGTGTTGTTCTTTTTTGTTTTACTCAGTATTTATCAGCCTGTTTGGGCACAGCAAAACCTGCTGGTAAATCCTGGCTTTGAAGCTCCTTTCATTTCCTATAATGATGCTTCTCCCGCTCGACAAGTTGCTCAGGGATGGTTGCCCTGGTATATCGGAGGGGGTCAGTCGGCTTCTGAAAATGTATATCCAGAATATTATCCAGCTTCTAACGTTTCTGGCGGCTTGGGGGTTCCAAGGATTCGGAGCGGAAGTGATGCACAACAGTATTTGTCGTTTTTTGCAACACATGATGCCGGTTTGTATCAGCGAGTGTCCGGGAATCTCCCAGGGGGCGCAACTGCGGTTTAGCGCTTATATCTATGTTTGGTCAACTTCTTTCGACGATGTTAACAAAAGTGAAGCTGACGGGGGAGTGGTTGTTCAGGTTGGTATCGACCCAACTGGCGGTACATCTGGGGACAGTGGAAATATTATCTGGTCAGCACCCACTGTTACATACGATGCATATAATCAATATACAGTCACGGCCACCTCGTCAGGTACTGCTGTAACCGTATTTGTTCGTTCGACGGTTAGCACCCCTGTCAAAAACAACAATATTTATGTAGATGATGCCTCGTTGGTGGTAGAAGGTGCTTCGAATCCACCTCCAACTTCAACTCCCACACTGACCGTACAGCCGCCAACCGCGACTCCTACTCTTATACCGACCGTTGCACCGAGTAACACGGCGATTCCGCCCACAAATACCCCAGGCGATATCGGTGTTGCCACTGCCACTGTTCAACCATCGAATACTATAGTTCCAACCGCGCAAGAAAGTGTGCCAACGGATACACCGAGTCCTTCAGCAACGGTTACGCTGCCACCGTCGCCAACTCCGACACAAGATACTCCAGAAACCCAGGAATTCCCAGGTCGTGTTGTCCATACCGTACAAGTTGGTGATACAGTGGGAGAGTTAGCGACGCTTTACGATAGCACTGTTGATGCGATTGTCTCTGCTAATGGTTTGAGCCAGAGTGCTCTTATTCGGGTGGGGCAGGCGCTAGTGATACCCGTCCGGTTATCAGCGCCAGCGACCTCTACACCTACTGTAACGCCGGTTGCGCCTGTTGTTGTTTCCACTGCTATCCCTGCGCCACCAACCACGATTGTATATGTTGTACAGGCTGGCGATACACTCTACCGTATCGCGGCCCGCTATAACACTTCAATATCAGCAATTGCTCAATTGAATGGCATCACTAACGTGAACCTCATTCGGATTGGGCAGCAATTGATAATCCCGACAGGAGGCACCGTTATTGTGCCATCTACGCCACCGATACAGCAGAAGACATATGTTGTACAGCCAGGAGATACGCTTTTCCGTATTGCATTGCGATCTGGTATACCGTTGTCTGTACTTGTGCAAACCAATGGTATTCCTGACCCCAATCGCGTTTACGTTGGACAGGTATTGGTACTTCCATGAGTGCGAAGCATCGGATTTTGAGAGATGTCCGAACGGGCGAAGTTGTCCTTCGAAGCGTGAAGTTATGTGATAATTTCTGGACACGATTTCGCGGTTTGCAGCTTGTCACCCATTTGCCGGAAGACGAGGGATTGCTATTTATCACTGGTTCTGAGAGTAGGGCAAATACGACCATACACATGTTTTTTATGTTTTTCAGAATTGGAGTTGTATGGTTAGATAAGTCCGGCAAGGTGGTTGACATGTGTTTGGCGAAACAATGGCGACCAGCTTATGCTCCCCGACTTCCTGCCCAGTATTTTGTGGAGGCGAATCCCAGTTTACTGGAGCGGGTTCGCGTGGGCGACGTTTTACGGTTTGACGAGGAAGCACGATAATGCACCGAGCTATAATCCTTGTTTGTGTGGCGGGTATACTCTGGTTACCCGCTTCTGTTGTTGCCCAACAAGCTGCACCAAGTGTCACTATTCATGTTGTACAGCGAGGTGAAAATCTTTACCGGATTGCACTGAGCTATGGGCTTACGGTTCAAGAATTGGCTAACTTGAATGGAATTACCGATCCAAGTAACATCCAGGTTGGACAACGGTTGCTGGTTCCTATACAGGGGGCTAGTGTTAATACGGATGTCTCCCCCCAATCTCATGTGGTGCAACCGGGTGAAACGCTGCGGAGCATTGCCGAACTGTATAGTATGAGTGTTGATGCACTTGCGGCACTAAACGGCATTGCTGATCCGAACACAATTTATGTAGGGCAGGTGTTGAATCTTTCCCCTGATGTCGCGACGACAGCAACCGATGTACCCCCCAGTGCTGCTAACCCATCGGCGGGTCCAGCCGCGATACACACCGTACAATCTGGCGAGACCTTATTTAAGATTGCTACTCAATACGGCTTGAGCGTGAGTGATCTCGCCAGTGCCAACAATATTGCCGATCCAACACTCATTTATGCTGGACAGCAATTGATAATACCGGGTGTTGAATCGCCTCAACTCGCTCTCGATTTGCCTCCAAATGTGACTAGTTTAGACGTATTGCCTCTGGTTTTTATTGAAGGCGAAACTGGGCGTGTTCGCCTGACAACTGTCGCTCCTACGGTTGTATCGGGAACCTTTCTGGATCGCAGCATCTCAGATGCCTCAGAGCAAGATGATACGGTTCATACCATTCTGGTTGGTATACCAATGTTCACCGACGCGGGAGTTTATCCGTTTACTCTCTCCCTGGTTGACGCTACCGGCCAGCTAATCAATGTGACCCTGAACATTCAAGTTGTTTCTGGGAATTACGGGAGTGAAAATGTTAACTTGCTTGCGGATCGCACAAATTTGCTTGATCCGAATCTAGAAGCCTCCGAACAAAATCTAGTGTCCGGTGTGATGAGTATTTTCACACCAACTCGTTATTGGGATGGTGTTATGGGGTTGCCTGCTGCCGCACCAATTATCTCACCGTTTGGATTGCGGCGTTCGTATGATGGGGGGCCATTGGACCATTTTCACAGTGGGACAGACTTTGGTGGGGCACCTGGCTCACCAATTCTTGCGGCAGCATCTGGATATATTGTATTTGCAGGCGCCTTAAATGTTCGTGGTAACGCGACAATTATTGATCACGGATGGGGAGTTTTCACAGGTTATTGGCACCAGTCAGAACAATATGTGCAAACGGGTGATTTCGTAACAGCAGGACAAGTGATTGGCGCTATAGGCTCTACTGGGCGCGTGACCGGACCACACTTACATTGGGAAATGTGGGTAGGCGGAGTTCCAGTTGATCCGATGCAATGGGTTCAACAATCGTTTTCATAAGGTTTTGTATATATGTCTCGGAAAGAAAATAATCGTTTCTTTACCGATTTGGGCGGTAAGCGGCTTGTAGATGACATCAAGGCCTATGAACGAACATTGAAGCGGCTTGACCGACAATTTAAGGTCAAAAAACGAGGGTTCTTCCCCTGGGTGGCATTGGGCTCGATTGAGACGATTACATCGCACGAACATGGTGTACAGGTTCGCTGCCAGCATGGTTGGGTCGAGCTCCAATGGGTCACGTCGGATTGTTTGCGAGTGCGCTTGAAGACGCAAGATGGTGTGTTCGCCGAACCGAATTCAGATGCTATCGTTAGGAATGATTGGAGTCCGGTTGCGTTTGACGTTATTGAAAATGCAACATCGTTGGAAATTCGATCAAGTGCAATGACCTGCTTGGTTGACAAGCAGAATTTCCGAATTCGACTGGGGACGCCCGACAGACGGTTGATGTGTAGTGACAAAATCGGGATGCAATGGTGTTCTGATGGTCGGGTACGTCTATCCATGCGATTGCAACCTGATGAGAGTTGTTTTGGGTTGGGGGAGCGCGCATTCAGCCTGGGATTACGCGGAAAACGATTGTCATTATGGAATACCGATTGCTCCGATTATCAGCGAAATTCTGATCCTCTCTATTACAATATACCGTTTTATATGGGCGTACACGCTCAAGGTACTTATGGATTGCTCTGGGACAATCCTTCGCGTGGCATAGTGGATTTGGGAGTCGCTAAATCTGACGAAATCAGTTTTGAATCAGAAGCCAGCGAACTTCGATATTATCTATTTGTTGGGAACGACGCAAAACAAGTCCTGGCTCGTTACACAGAATTGACAGGGCGAATAACCTTGCCCCCTCTGTGGAGTTTGGGTTATCACCAGTGTCGGTTTAGTTATTATCCCCAAGACGCTGTGCTCAATCTGGCGAAAGATTTCCGTGATCGAGGTGTTCCAGGTGATGTGCTCTATCTCGACATACATTACATGAGCCAATTTCGGACCTTCACTTGGGATGAGGAAGCTTTCCCTCATTTTAAGACGATGATTGATGAACTGCACAAGCAAGGATTCAAAGTTGTCGCCATCGTTGATCCAGGGATCAAGGTTGATCCAAACGATAGCATTTATCGAAGCCTTATTGAGCAAAATGTATATTTATCATACCCAAGTGGAGAACCTGCGGTAGGCGTGCTGTGGCCCGGACTTTGCAGTTTTCCGGATTTTACAGAATCTGAAGCACGAGCCTGGTGGGGTAAGCAATTAGCCCCTTTGATCGACGCCGGGGTTGATGGAATATGGAACGACATGTGTGAACCTTCTGTTTTTACCCAGGATGGTTCCACAACACTCCCAGACTATGTTGTTCACAAGGCCGATGGTGTACAGAGTAATCATCTTCAAAATCATAATCTTTATGGCATGTTAATGGGGCGCGCCAGTGAGGAAGGTCTGCAAAAACTGCGTCCAGGGCGACGACCCTTTAACCTCATTCGATCCGGTTATGCTGGAGGGCAGCGTTACGCATTTTCGTGGACAGGCGATAATGCGTCCACTTGGGATCACTTGCGGTTGAGTATCAGCATGGCTCTGAATATGGGGCTTTCCGGCGCATCAATGACTGGCCCAGACGTCGGTGGTTTTAATGGTGATTGTGATGGTGAATTATTTACGCGCTGGATGCAAGCAGCATGTCTGTTACCATTTTTTCGTTCACATACGTCGTTGGGAACCCATTCACAAGAACCCTGGTCGTTTGGACAGCCGTATGAAATTGTTAACCGCCTCGCAATTGAGCTACGTTATAAGCTCTTGCCCTATTTATATTCTATCGTTGCCCAATATCGGGAATATGGCTGGCCGGTTATTCGACCCGTGTTCATGGCTGAACCGGATAACCCATCTATTCGATCTATTGATGATAGTTATCTGGTAGGGGATGGATTATTGGTTGCGCCCGTTTTGGAAGCAGGAGCTGTACGCAGGTCGGTCTATTTACCGGCTGGTCATTGGTTCGATTACTGGACGAATGAATTATTTACAGGCGGACAAACGATTGAAGTCGCGGCACCATTGGAGCGGTTGCCGTTGTTTGTAAAGGCTGGTATTGTGCTCCCTACATGTGCTGAACACCCCTATATTCAGGAACAGGGTATAGATAATCTGACTTACCGCGTATATCCAGGCAATTTTGAGACTATTCAGTATGAAGATCGCGGTGAAGGGTTTGAATACCTGGATGGAGATTATCGCTGGGTTTATGTTACCTGCGAGTGGGAAGAAGGGCAGTTGACGATTAATCGCCGAATTGCAGGACGGTACGCCCCGCTATATAAGGTGATAAAGTTAGAAATTGTTGGTTTCGAAGAAGAACCAATAGAAGTTCGTGTGGATCGCCAGGGCGCACCACTATGGTTTTATGAGGCAGGGCTTCTAGAGTTAACCGTCGATAATTTTCAGCGGATTGAGGTCATCCGACGTCCTCAGCCGTCTGACCGAACCCTGATTCGTCGCCCCTGGTAAACAGAGAACAGATACAAAAAGACGCCGTGAGACGCCTTTTTGTATTATAGTTCCAATCGCAAGATGGACTGATTTAGCTATGTTGGAATGAATCGTCCAATGCCTCAAAGTTGGTGAACAGGAAATGATCGTGGTAGTAGTGAATCCACAAGAACGATAAAATAGCCGTGTAGTAGGCCGTATCAAAATGGCGATTAGGATCGATGTCAGGGATGATAACCTGAGCAGCTAGATAGACGATGATAAAGACAACAACCGAACCTACTAACATCATCGTGCTCAGGGCAAATAGACCACGCGAGTCTTTGCCTTTGCTGAAACGTGAAACCAATGGCGCTGTTTTATCAAGGTTTCCGTACTGCTGTTTGATTTTGATGATGTAGAAGGTGATTGCCAGATACTGGAACGAATGCCAGGTATTTGCCCCCTGAAAGGCAGTATCCGAGATTTGGTAAAGCAGCAAGTGGGAAGAATACAACAACGGTCAGGCTAATGAAAATGGTTTTCGGCCAATTGAGGATGCCAGCACGATATTCCCGAACTGATTTTATCATATAAGCAGCCAGTGCCGAAAAAAACACGGTACTCGCGGCAACGAAAAACCACGATTGTTGGAAAAATGTTGGGATGACCCGCGTAAGATCATTTGTGCCAATCTCAAATGCACCTTGGCTGATCTTGTAAGCTGCCATCGGGAATAGACAGGTTAGCACGACTGCATAGTCGATTGCTCGTGCGCGTAGTGTCACAGCGCTACCTGGACGAATGAATTTATGCTCTTTGTGATTGTACAACTCGACAATGTAAGTGACCTGATGCATCACATGAAGCATGGCCCAAAAGAAGAATACCGTTAAGAGCAAGGTCAAATTCAAAAAGGCTAGAGAGACTACGATAATTGGAATGATGATGGATGAGCGAATTAGCATGGGATAGCGCTTCTTGAAGTCGGTATCCAGACCTGTTCGCAGCATGGTAGACATCATGTGCGGGCCGCCAACCGCAACCGCGACGAAACCATTAACAATGTTGCGGCTCACATCTGGGTCCATATTGAATATTTGGACACCTAAAACATAAAAGACGTAGGGCAACGGTACAACCAGTACGCTGAGTATCATATAAATTAAATCCCAGCGACGATCACGTAACCAATGACTGACCCTACTCGTTTCAATTACTGCTGGTGAAGGTGAGAAGCTGGCGCTGGTAACACTCATACCGTCATTTCCTCCTAAATTCTCCTTCAGACAAACCGTTCACAACACGTTACTTAGCGTTGCAAAGTAATTCTAATGGAAAACTTGGAAAAAAGCTAGCAATTCATGTGTGCGGAACCTCATGATGTTTGCGGCAACGCGCTTCATAGGCTTCCTGCGCACCGACCAAAATGATAGGGTCATCATATCGAGCCGGTTTTCCATTCACTAATCGTTGTGTCCGGCAGGCTTCTTCGCCACATACCACACAGATGGCATGGAGCTTGGTCACATCCTCAGCAATGGACATCAATTGGGGCATAGAGCCGAAAGGCTCGGCACGAAAATCAGTATCCAGCCCTGCGAGAATGACGCGAATACCATGTGTGGCAAGTTGCTCGACAACTGCAATGATGCTCGAATCAAAGAATTGGACTTCATCAATAGCTATTACTGTGGTTGATTCATCTAGGAGTTCAAGAATTTGGTTTGGGTGGGCGATGGGATGGGCTTCAATGATTTGTCCACTATGACTGGTAACATACTCAATGCCGTAGCGGTTGTCGATATCTGGTTTAAAGACCTGAAGTTCCTGCTTGGCGATAATCGCGCGGCGCGCCCGCCGAATAAGCTCCTCTGACTTTCCACAGAACATGCTGCCACAAATGACTTCGATACGTCCAGTATGATGAATCATGGTTTGCCCCCAGACAGTAAATAAGAAAGGCAGACACATCTGTGGCGATATGCCTGCCTTGTGGAGAGTCCCTGCAAATTGTGTTAATCGGAAACGGTGGCGGATGGCAATTCATAGCCGCGAGCGCGCAGCATTTTCTTGACATCGGTGAGAACTTTGCGGCCAACACCGGGAATTTCAAGAATGGCTTCGTCGCCACCCTGTTCCAATTTACTCAGGAAATCGCCAACAACATTAATGCCATTCTCAGAAAGAATAGTCAGATACCGCTTGCTGAGGTCAAATTCGCTGAGTGGGGCATAGGGGGATGTGAGCGCCGCAGCCCGGGCTTCTTCTTCGGCGCGACGAGAGTCTCGTACCTGCAAACGCTTCATGAAGCGGTCAACCTGACCCTCGGTGTCCACGATGCGCTGTTCGCCGGTATAGAACGGATGGCAGGCCGAGCAAATATCGGTGCGGATTTCCGGAACGGTTGCGCCGGTTATCCAGGTATTGCCACAGGCACAGACAACTGTCGCCTCTGGATACCATGTGGGGTGAATTGATTCTTTCATGATTTTCCTCTTTAGCGTCACGGCTCGCGTAGGAGTGGCGTAACGCGCTTCTCAAGTGGAAGGGTAAATGTTACTCGCTCGGTTCGCGCCCACCGACGAGGGTGTCCTGATAGGCCTTTAAGCCTTCTGCATCACCGTCGGCGAGGAACTTGGCTTGCTTCGGCCAAGTCGCGGCGTCGCCTACAATTTGAACACCGTGTTCGACTTTGACAATCTGATTGAGTTCGTCGGCAGACATAGCGGCAACCTGAGCAAAGGTGAAGATGCCTGAAGCATTCAAGGCGGCCTGAGTCTTGGGGCCGACGCCTTCAATGGTGGTTAGCTTGTCTTTCGGCTGGGTTGAGGCAGAGGCAGCTTTTTCCTTCGTTGGTTTAGCGGCGGCCTTTGATGCAGTTGGTTTCTTAACAACCGGAGCCTTTGCTGCGGGGGCTTCTACTACGGCTGTAGGAGCATTGGCGGATACTCCGCTCTTCGTGGGCACAGCGCCTTCTGGATAGACACTGATTTGCTTCTGTCCATCGCGGCCACGCATCCGCTCAAACACAACCAAGCCCTCGATCTTAGAGAAAATGGTGTGATCTTTGCCGATGCCGACATTTTCACCGGGGTGGAAGTGTGTCCCACGCTGGCGAACAATGATGTTGCCGGGGATAACTAATTGACCGCCGAAGCATTTAACACCGAGGCGCTGCGAGTTGCTATCACGTCCGTTACGGCTGGAGCCGCCACCTTTTTTGTGTGCCATTGGGAATAAATCTCCTGAATTAATGTTTAGACGTTAATGGCGTCAACGCGCAGGCGAGTAAGATACTGGCGATGACCAGTAGTACGGCGGTAGTTGGTGCGCTGACGGTAGCGGAAAACACGAATTTTCTCGCCCCGGAACTGCTCGACCACCGTTACTTTAACCGATGCACCCTCGACAAGTGGCTGACCGATGACTGTTTTGTCATCATCACCGACTAATAGAACATCGGTAATATCGAAACTGTCATCGACATTGTAGGGGAGTTTTTCGACGTCGATCTGTGCGCCGACCTCTGCGCGGTACTGGTGTCCACCAGCACGAATTATGGCATACATTGCTAATCTCCAATCTTCACTTGCCACCGCCGCTGTGCCCCTGTTCATAGCGAACACATCTCGCGGGGAAAATTGGCCGTGAAAGACTAATAAATAGACTACTTCGTGGGAAGCAATCCACGTATTATAGCAGTTGAGTTGCCAACGTCAACGGGGAAATGGTGGGCTGGAATTGCACGCCGTAGAGCGAGACATTGGTTGACAATTCTGCTCATTGGCGGCGATGGCAAACAGGCTGCTGTCGCTAAAGTTTCCCCTGTAATCGGCGGCGGCGCGTGTGGTCGAACCGCCTCACGAGCCAACCGTGATATAACGACATGGGGCAAAATGCGAATACGCTAGGTACTGTCGTTCCAATTCCTTCGCGTAGTTTGGCGGACAAGGGATGTTTTTCTGGAAAAGCGCGCGGTTGCGGAATTGATGTGGCCGTTGTTCAAATTCTCAGAGACGTTGGAGTAACCTTATGCGCGAACCCAACAGATGGCTACATTTCTCCATAGCGGTTTTTAAAATTCTCCCGTAATCTGCGAAAAATGCGACAAATTCTGCAAATGCACAGAGCCGATTTGTGCAGAATGTGCAGAAAAGACTTATCGTCCTTCTCCTGACAGTAGCGCGACAGGTTCAGGTATCCCGTCGCCTTCCTCCCATGCGAAAATGGGGAGCAATATCGCACTTACGTGACCAGGGTAGCACAAAAGTTTGTAAAATAGGTACACAAATGTGTGCACATTTGATTCGATTTTGAGGGGAGAATCGTGAAAAAAGCAGAATGACAGGTGGATGCAGCTTAGAAGGGAATGTTGTCAGGAAATGAACATGGCATCGCCGAACGAGAAGAAGCGATAGTGATGTTGTTTGGCGATTTCGTAGGCGTTGAGAACATGTTTCGCGCCCGGCAAAGGCGCTAATCATCATCAGCAAGGTGGATTTGGGTAAGTGAAAATTGGTGATCAGGGCATCGACAGCTCGCCAGTGATAACCGGGGTAGATAAAAAGATCAGTGTCGCGCTCAAAGGCGATGACCGGACGCCACGGGCAGAGATCGCCGAGTTCCATCGCGCGTGAGGGTTCACCCCCTGCACTGAGAATGGCGGCGGTTTCGAGGGTGCGGGCGCTGGTTGTGCCAACGGCGATGATGCGACCCCCAGCCAGTTTGGCATCGTTGATGATGCGGGCGTCGGCAGCCGAAAGCGCGGCTCGTTCAGTATGGATGTGATGGTCTTCGACCTGTTCGACATGAACAGGCTGGAACGTGTCCAGACCGATGTGAAGGATACAGTAGGCCAGATGGACACCCTTGTCCTTCAAAGCAAACAATAGTTCCGGCGTGAAATGCAAGCCTGCGGTTGGCGCGGCGGCAGAGCCTTCCTGACGGTTGTAGATGGTTTGATAGCGTTCGGGATCGCCAAGTCGGGTGATGTATATAGGGCGGTAGGGGTGTTTCTCCAAGTTCGGTGAGCAGAGCATTTACAGGCTGACTAAATTGGATGATACGCTCTGAACCCTCAAGAAGCTCGATTACTTCGAGCTGTGACGGAGGTATTGGGGAAACTCAATTGGAGACCGGGATTGACTTGTTCCCCCAGCGAGGACATGCCAACGGGTGTCATCCAACTGGCGTAACAGGAGCAGTTCGATTTTGCCCCCGGTATCAGCTTTCACGGCATGTAAACGCGCTGGAATGACGCGAGTTGTATTCATCACCAGCACGTCACCGGGGTTTATTTAGTCAAGAATGTCGTGGAACACTCGATGCTGAATTTCACCGGATTGGCGGTTGAGAAGCATGAGTTTCGAGGAATCACGCGGTTCAATCGGCGTCTGGGCGATAAAGGATTCGGGAAGGTCGTAGTCGAAATCGGATACGTTCATTTGTTGATAAACCGTACAATAATGTTTAGAACGATGGTCAGCACAACACTGATGAGAATCATACTGACAATGGGGACGAAGCAGGTGAAACCCTGCCCTGTATACGAATGTCGCCGGGTAAACTACCGAGATTCTTGAAGAATGGCAATCCACCAAACAATAATAGCAGGCCACCGATAACGGCGACGACGATGCCGATAATTAAGAGCACCGGCCAATTGACTGTAAATCCATTCCAGCCTCCACGATAATCGCTTACTTTGATATAGGATAACGGACAACTAGTCTGAGATTAAAACAGAGGCGGTTGATCGGAGTAGTTTTCAGGTGGGGCAATACCCATATGTTCGTAGGCACCAAGCGTAGCGACACGGCCACGCGGCGTACGAGCGAGGAAACCAAGTTGCAACAAATAGGGTTCACAGACATCCATAATGGTGGCGCTATCTTCACTGATGGCGGCAGCGATGGTTTCCAGACCCACCGGGCCACCCCCGTATTTCTCGATGATGAAAGACAAAATCCGGCGATCAACATCATCAAGGCCGAGATAATCGATATTGAGCAAGGCTAACGCCTCACCCGCAACAGGGCCAGTGATGATGCCATCGGCGCGGACTTGCGCATAGTCACGAACACGACGCAAGAGGCGCAGGGCGATACGAGGTGTCCCGCGCGAACGACGGGCGATTTCGGTTGTGCCTTCGGGACTAATTTCGACTTTGAGCATGGCGGCGGCGCGATTGATGATATGTGCCATTGCTTCATGATCATAAAAGTCGAGGCGGAACTGCGCCCCGAAACGATCTCGCAGGGGGGCAGCCAGCAGTGCCAGGCGGGTGGTCGCGCCGATGACTGTAAAACGGGGCAAGTTGAGGCGGACATTCTTGGCGGCGGGGCCTTTGCCGATGACAATATCGAGTACAAAGTCTTCCATCGCGGGATAAAGAACTTCTTCAACGGCACGACCCAGGCGATGAACTTCGTCAATGAACAAAATGTCATTTTGCTTGAGATGGTCAAAATGGCGGCCAGATCACCGGCACGTTCGATAGATGGGCCAGAGGTAACGCGAATATTGACTTCCATCTCGTTGGCGATGACATGGGCAAGAGAGGTTTTGCCAAGACCGGGTGGGCCGTAAAACAGAACGTGGTCAATTGGTTCTCCGCCGACCTTTGGCCGCATCGATCAGGATTTTCAGATTTTCGCGGACGGTATCCTGCCCGACAATGTCACGCAGGAATTTGGGGCGCAGGGCAATATTTTCGCGATCATCACGGCGGCGGCTTCCACCAACCATCCGTTCGTCATCGGACATTCATAGCTGCTCCAATAATTGAATAATCTGTTCTATTGTAACCGGGAGCAGGGATGCGGTGCAACGGTGGTCTTTGACAGTGCTGACGAGGCAACGCGTACAATAAACGCCGTTTGTCTACTAGGAAGGGAGGACTTACAAAGATGTCGCAGGTGCATGTTTCCCAGCATCCGTTGGTTCTACATAAATTGACGGCCTTACGAGATGAGAGTACCGATCATCGGGCATTCCGTGAATTGGTGCGGGAATTGGCGCTGCTGCTGTGCTATGAGGCGACGCAGGATTTGAAACTATCTCCCAAAAAGGTGATGACGCCGATGGGGGAAGCAGATGGTTATAAGACCGAAGATTGCGATTGGACTTGTCCCGATTTTGCGGGCGGGATTGGGGTTGGTTGAGGGGGTGATGGAACTGCTGCCGAATGTGCAGGTGTGGCATATTGGCTTGTATCGGGATGAAAAGACGCTGCGTCCGGTTGAATACTACAACCGACTGCCGACCGAACCGACGGTGCAATTGTGTCTGGTGCTCGATCCGATGCTGGCGACAGGCGGGTCGGCTGTGGCGACGGTGGATATTCTGAAACGGTGGGGTGTGCGCCACATCAAGTATCTGGGATTGATCGCCGCGCCAGAAGGTGTGGAACGATTGACTGACGGCGCACCCTGATGTGCCGATTTATGTTGCGGCGATTGACGAGCAACTGAATGATATTGGTTTTATTGTGCCGGGGTTGGGTGATGCGGGTGATCGCCAGTTTGGGACATAGACAGGTACGATCATCTTGAGTGACTGGATCGCTTTTGTCCTGGTGTTTCTGCTGTCGATGGGGATTGGGCTGGCGCTGCTTCCGATGCTGGGACGGCTGGGCAAACGCTATGGAATTGTCGCGATTCCAGGCGGGCGGCGGCAGAGCGAAGGCGACATAACAACGTGTTTCCAAGTTGGGCGGGTTGGTTTGTATCTTGTCGTTCACGATTACCGTGCTGCTGGCTCAATTGCTGCCTGTGGCGCGTTTAGACCCGTATGAGGTTGTGCGGCTGGCGGGACTTGCTGCTGGGCGGGACGGTGATCTTCATTGTTGGGCTGCTGGATGACATTTATCACTTTAGTTCGTTCCCACAATTTATCGGACAATTTCTGGCGGCGGCGATTGCTATTGCTTTCCAGATTTTCATCGAAACCCTGAATAATCCCCTCAGCGGACACCAGACTGAACCCTGGCCGTTCATTGTGACGGTCACGCTGAGTTTCTTCTGGCTGGTCGGGATGATGAATACTGTTAACTGGCTGGACGGGGTGGATGGGCTGGCTGGAGGCGTGGCATTCATCGCGGGAGCCATGTTGTTTATCAACAGCGCATTCCGAGTTGACCCGCCGCAGACGAGTGTGAGCCTGCTGACCTCTGGCGCTGATGGGATGTTCGCTTGCATTTGTGCTGTACAACTTTTATCCAGCACGGATATTCATGGGCGGTGGGGCAGTGTACCTGGGCTATTTGTTGGGGACACTCAGCATCATCGGCGGGGCGAAAATGGCGGCCATCCTGTTGGTGATGGGTTTGCCATTGATTGATGTGTTCTGGCAGGTGGTGAACCGTCTTCGGCTGGGGAAAAGTCCGTTTGAGGGAGATCGGGGGCATATTCACTTCCGGCTGGTGGATATGGGGTTCAATCAACGGCGGATCGCACTGATGTATTATCTGTTTTGCGCGTTTTTTGGAGTGTTGACGTTGATTACTGAGAGTCAACTATTTAAGTTCGTGTCGCTAGGGGTTATGTTTGTACTAGTCATTATCGGGTTTGTGGTATTGGAACGGACTCATTTTGGAAAGTCATCGTCATAAGGCAGATCATCCTCGTCTTCGAAATCCTCTCCGTCATCATCAAATTCATCGTCCAGTCATCCAGAATATCCGAGGGCGGCGCTGATGTCGAAGAAGGAAGCGATGGTCTGCCCTGTGGCGATGTCATGGTAGGAGAAGCCGGTCTACCCTGTGACGCGAAGGGGGAAGCGGCGGGGCGGCTAGCAGCGGGTATTGCAGGTCTATCAGACGTAGATGATGTGCCAGGGATAACCGACGGTTCGTTCCGTGTGACGGATGGCGGTGAGGATGCACTTAGACCGGGCGCGGGAGATGGTGAGATGAGAATATTCTCGCCGCCGCGTGTGACAGGTTCTTTGCCGGGTGAACCCGGTATAGGCAGGGCTAAGGCATAAATGGATGGGGGGCCAGCAGGAGCGGCGGCAGGCGCGGGCTTTTTCGTGCGGGCGGATGTCAATGCCTGCTGGCGTTGCTGGAGCATTTCCTCGCGGCTCATGGTAATCATCTTGCCATTTTTGAAGGTGGCACTGTCGCCGGTTAGACGTTCGATAATGGATTCAATCGTACCGAGGACGGCGACCATCACCAGATTGATGATGATGATGATGCCAAGTGTACTGGAAAGGGCATTGAGTGCGGTTGTCACTGGGACGAGGGTGAGAGCGAGTACCTCACTGCCCGCTCCGACGAAAAAAAGTAAGACACCAATCACTACAATGATACCGAGAATAATGCGCCAACCCCGTAAATTCGCAGCGTCCGGGAACATGGTGTTGCTGATGGTCAGAGTGAGATATATCCACAACCAGAAGTCGGGAGCACTCACAAGCTGGCCGACGGCGGTGGCAACATCTTCTAGATAACCAGTACTCAAGGTATCCAGAAAGGCGCGGAAGTCGAGAATGTTATTGGCAATGAGAGCGACAGCAACGAGGCCAACGATCAGCGGTGTGGTGCTGATGATGGCGAGGCGGATCGGATCAACATTTTTTGAGAGTTTGACAAAATTGAGTTTCAGTTCACCAATTTCCTGTTTTTCCGGCCAAGATATGGCGCGGTCTGCGCGAACATTCAGGAAACCAGCAACCGTCCACAAAACCAGTTCGTGCAGGAAAATACCGGGTAGAAAGAAGGCGTAATACAAGATGGTGGTGGTCTGGTACTTTTTTGTGACCAGCCACCCCACCTTAAAAATATGCTGGTGAAGCCAGCGCTCAAGCCTTCGTAGGACATACAGCAAACCAGCTACTACCAACCAGGGTACAAGCGGTTCCAGACCAGTCAGACTCAGATACCTTTCGCCTTTGCAGCAGCCTCAACCAACTTCACAAAATCAATCACCTTCAAGGAAGCGCCGCCGACCAATGCGCCGTCAATGTCCGGTTGGGACATGTATTCAGCCATGTTGTCCGGCTTAACGCTGCCGCCGTACTGAATACGAACGGTCTGAGCAATGTCGTTTCCATACAAGTCAACTAACGTTTCACGAATCGTACCACCGATAATTTGGTTGGCGACCTCACCACTGGCATTTTTGCCCGTGCCAATCGCCCAGATCGGTTCGTAAGCGAGGACAATGTTCGACATATTGACGGCATCGACTCCAGTCAGCGCGGCGCGTACCTGTCCACTGACAAAAGCGGTGGTTTCGCCCGCCTCGTTCTGTGCAAGGCTTTCGCCAACGGCAATGATGGGCTTGAGGCCATAGGCGAGGGCAGATTTCACTTTCTTGTTGACGGTTTCATCGGTTTCATTAAGATAGGCGCGGCATTCCGAGTGGCCGATGATGACGTAATCCACCAATCCCTGGAGCATGGTTGGTGAGATTTGCGAGGTGAAAGCACCCTGAGCTTCCCAATGCATACTCTGTGCGCCGACCAGAATGCCAGTATCTACGAGGGCATCGGAAACACCCGCCAATGCGACAAACGGCGGGCATACCACTCGTTCGACAGAACCGAAGCCAGCCAGAAGAGGGGCAAGTTCGCGGACGAAATCCACCGCCTCCGTGACTGTTTTATACATTTTCCAGTTTCCAGCGATGATCGGTTGTCTCATGCCGGGTTACTCCTTGTCTTTCAGGGCGACGACACCGGGCAATTGCTTTGCCCTCCAGCATTTCCAGACTTGCGCCACCACCAGTTGATATATGAGTGATACGATCTGCGAGGCCAGATTGTTCCACCGCCGCCGCCGAGTCGCCACCGCCAATGATCGTTACAGCACCCTTATCCGGTTTCGTCCGCCAGGATTTGGGCAATGGCGTTTGTCCCTTTGGCAAAGTTGGACATCTCAAAAACGCCCATCGGGCCATTCCAGACAATGGTTTTTGCACCATTGAGCTTCAATTTAAAGTCCTCAATGGTTTTTGGGCCAATGTCGTAGATGCTCCACCCATCAGGGACACCCCCTTTGACATCAATGGTACGGGTGTTGGCATTGTTGTCGAAAGCATCACCGATCACGGCATCTATGGGTAGAACGAGCTTGTTACTGCTTTTTTCAAGCAAGGTTTTGGCGGTGTCCAGTGCATCATCTTCGACCAGAGACTTACCAAGTTCGTATCCCTGCGCCTTAAAGAATGTGTTCGCCATGCCGCCGCCAATCAACAGATAATCGACCTTGCCGAGCAAGCGACTCGATGACAGCGATTTTGTCGGATACCTTCGCGCCGCCGAGGATGGCAATAAAAGGCCGCTTGGGATTTTCCAGAGTGGTCGCAAGATAGTCGATTTCCTTTTCCATCAGCAGGCCGGAGACTGCGGGTAAGTAACGGGCGACACCTTCTGTCGAGGCATGGGCGCGATGGGCAGACCCAAAGGCATCATTGACGAACACATCACCCAATTTCGCTAATTGTTGTGCCAGTTCGAGATCATTCTTCTCTTCGCCTTTATGGAAGCGTGTATTTTCCAGTAAGAGCACGCCACCTTCGGGTAACTTGGCAACGGCTTCTTCGGCAATCGGGCCAACACAGTCTGTCGCAAATTGAACATCCTTGCCAAGAAGGGCGGCCAGGGCAGGGGCAACTGGGGCAAGTGAAAATTTAGGTTCCGGGCCAGCTTTGGGGCGACCCAGATGGGACATCAGGATAAGCGCCTTCGGGTGCTGGTCGAGAATATATTTCAAGGTGGGGACAGCCGCACGGATACGGGTGTCATCGGTGATGGTGCTGCCATCCAGCGGGACATTAAAATCCACGCGAACCAATACACGTTTGCCGCTCAGATCAATATCGCGGACAGTCATCTTATTCATAGTACTATCTCCATGTATATCGACGTGGAGAGTTATATGCTCTTATCTGTCGATATGGTGGGCTATACAGCCCTGACAATGCTAGCGTAGGAGCA
This sequence comes from uncultured Chloroflexia bacterium, assembly GCA_963752305.1. Lineage (GTDB taxonomy): Bacteria > Chloroflexota > Anaerolineae > Aggregatilineales > Phototrophicaceae > CFX2. Next base: position 1,251,045 of record CAVVXQ010000009.1, on the reverse strand, counting down.
CAACCTCTTTAGTTAGTGCTGCGCTCCTTAGCAGAGGTATTTAGACCCGATTAAAGTTTACCACCGATCAATTTGGTGAGGTCTGCGACGCGGCAGGAATAACCCCATTCGTTGTCGTACCATGAAACGACTTTTACGAAATTGCCACCCAACACCTGGCAGGATTCCGCATCAACGATGCTGGAGCGGCTGTCTCCCTTGAAGTCCATCGACACCAATGGCTCGTGTGAAACTCCCAGAATTCCCTTCATACGACCCCCTGCCGCCGTTTCAAATGCGGCGATTAAGTCGTCCTTTGTGGTGGACTTGTTGAGTTCTGCTACAAAATCTACCAGTGAAACAGTGGGAGTTGGGACACGGACCGCCATACCATCAAATTTCCCTTTCAAATCCGGGATGACCAGGGCAACTGCTTTGGCAGCGCCAGTGGTGGTGGGGATGATGTTAAGGGCGGCAGCGCGGGCGCGGCGCAAGTCCTTATGGGGCAGGTCAAGGATTTGCTGGTCGTTGGTGTAACTGTGGATGGTGGTCATGAGGCCGCGCACAATGCCAAATTTGTCGTTGACGACCTTTGCCGCCGGAGCGAGGCAGTTGGTGGTACAAGAAGCATTGGAAATGATGTTGTGCTTGGCCGGATCGTATTGTTCTTCGTTCACACCCAGGCAGATGGTGATGTCTTCATTCTTGGCTGGCGCAGAAATAATGACTTTTTTCGCACCGGCAGTAATGTGTTTTGAGGCCGAGTCCTTATCGGTGAAACGCCCGGTGCTTTCGATAACGATGTCCACACCGAGGCTACCCCAGGGGAGTGCAGCCGGGTCTTTTTCCGCCAACGCCTTGATTTCGTCACCATCGACAATAAAGGCATCGTCTTTGATTTCGACTTTGCCACCGATAGCGACCATAGTTTGAGTCGTAGCGGAAAAGATGTGCCATTGTGTGGAGATCGCCGAGATCGTTGAAAGCGACCACATCAATGTCATTCGGATAATACTCACGAATGGCACGAAGCACCTGACGGCCAATACGCCCGAAGCCGTTAATACCAACACGAATTGCCATGATACTCTCCTTATGATGAGTATGGGAAACTTCCCTGAATTAAACAAACTACCATAAAAAGAACGTTTATTTGGGAATTAAGCTTCGGTTAAATCCATTTTTGTATTACCAATCCGCTCGGCATCGCTTAACCTGAGCAGCGCATCCCCTAATTTTTGCGGATCATGACGCCAGGGATGCTGTGAATCAGTCAGGTCTGTATAGCGAACCTCATAACGCTGCAATATTTCGTGAAATTCCGGCACAGGCTGCACATAGCGGGTGTTACTCCCGGCGTTTAAGGTGGGATAGGTATTGTTCGCTAAGTACCAGTTGGAACATGCCCCGCCCGATATGCCTGTTCCAACGCGAGAACATGATCGGCAACGGTAAATGAGTCGGTTTCACCGAGTTGGGTGGCGACATTGCAGACATAAATCTTGTAGGCACTGGTCGCCCGCAATGCTTCGGCTATACCTTTCACAAGCAGATTCGGTAAAATGCTGGTGAACAGGCTGCCGGGGCCGAGTACGATTAGGTCAGCTTCCAGAATTGCTTGCATACTTTCGGAATATGCCCGAACATCTGGCGGGTTCAAGACTCATTTGTTCAATTCGACCCCCGGATTTGGTTATGTCCGATTCGCCATGTACCGTAACTGTGCGGTCTCGGCGTATCAGTTGCACCGAAGCCACCAGATTCACATCTTCTAATGTGGCGGGTAGGACGCGGCCTTGAATGTTTAGGACACGTTCGGTTTCGATCAGCGCTGTTTCGATGCTGCCTGTAACACCTGCGAGTGCACTGATAAAAAGATTACCAAAGGCGTGACCGCCTAGATCGCCAGCGTCGAAGCGATATTGAAACAGATGGGTCATCAGACTTTCGTCATCGGCAAGGGCTGCGATATTATTGCGTAAGTCACCGGGGGAAGTACACCAAGTTCACGGCGCAAACGCCCGGAACTGCCACCATCATCGGCAACGGTTACAACGGCAGTGATATTGCTGGTGAACTGTTTCATTCCGCGCAGCACCGAAGGAAGCCCTGTGCCGCCGCCAATAGCAACAACTTTTATCCCTTTCTGTCGCTTGCTGTGGGTATAAACCACATCGATTAAACGTCCCTGCTGATGTACTCGATAGGGAGCCAGAATATTTCGTGACAGTTTAAGTAGTGATAGACCTATTACCGTCAATCCCAAAACCAACAATGATAGTGCCAAGAGCCATTCGATGAATGCCGGAGATTGTGGAATCAGTCGTATACCAATCACAACCAGCATCGTGTATGCAAAAGAGCCGGACAGAAAAATGATGCCGAGGATGAGTAATAGAAGCCAGCGCTTAACGCCGATCCCAAGTGTGAGCCATTTCGGCAAATTTTGGAGCCTGGACATTCGTTTATTCGTTTCGCTAATACCCAATTTTAGAGATTAACATTCCCATCATGGGATGTCAAAGTCAATCTACATTGTCCAGGCGTGATTAATGGCTTTTCTGTTCCACAGCCACGTCAAGACCAATGTTAAGCTCGCGCCGAAGATGGTCAACCCGCCGATGACCAGAGCAGCATCGAACCAGAATTGTTCTGGAAAAAGGCGAATGAGTGTGTCGGAGTATTCAAAGCGCCAGGTTCCACTAGCTAAAAAAGAGTGTGTGAAATCCGGTGAAAAAAAAATCCCAATTCAATATGGCGATCATGATGATGGCAGCGATGATTCCGAACGTGAGAAATGCCCCAGCTCCAGAGTGCATGGCGGAGTATCTGTTGGTTATGCGACATATAAATACAGCATCGCAACGATAAAAATCACACCTCCTATTACCGCTAGAAGATAGGCATATTGAGTGACCGATTTCACATCACGCATGTGATGGAGTTCGCGGACATTGTACATGGATGAGCCATCGGGAAAGTGGAGATCGCCCAGGAAATCAATATCAGCGCCGTTGAGCAAATACTCAAGGGCGGAGGGGGCATAGTCAAGTCGATCTTCACGAGTAAAACCGTAATAGTCTTCCGGGAAGCCAGGAAGATTGTATTCAATCTGTAGAAAGAAAGGTGTCATAACCAGACGGATGCTGATGAGCGCCAGCAAGAAGGGCAGGGCAAGAATCATATAGGTGCGCGGCAAGTATTGTGATAAGGCGATTAGTCTGATGTGGTTGTGCTGTTGAGGCCATGATATTAATTGCCACCAGATAGCTGCTGGGTTCCGTCTGAGAGCAGAAAGTTGATGACGAGCGAATCTACGAGTGTTTCTACCGGCGCGCGGTCATCGGTGAAAACGAGATCGGATGTTCCTGTCGGAACCAGTTGGGCGACGCCCCAGGTGAGTGCATCCGCCAAAAGTGGATTGGATGATGCTGGCAGGGTGGATAAGTTTTGAGCAAGATTAGTCGAATCGGTTGACTGGACAGTCCCGACCAGGATGGTGTTAAAGGAATAGGGGACATCCATCGCGTGGACGGCGGGGAATACCTGTGAGAGCGTACTGGTCATGGCATCTACAAGGCGGCGATCAGTAGGTGTACGACCCACGTTGATAGCAATCACACCGTCGTCCGTCAAGTGTTGACGAACTTCCTGAAAGAATTCTACGGTGGTTAAATGCCAGGGGATATAGGGCGGACGGTAGGCATCGACAGCTATAACGGAATACTGCTTGTTGAGTTGGTTGAGCATGTAGCGGCCATCCTGAGCATAAACCGTCAGATTAGGCATCGAAGTGGCATTCATATCGAAATAACGTGCCCCGGCTTCAATGATGCCGGGGTCGATTTCGATGCCATCAATCGGGATGTCGCCGTAGACATAGGTATACTGGCGGGCAATTGTCCCGGCGGCGAGGCCAATGATTGCCAACGATTTGACTTCGGCAGGGAAATAAGGTGGTGGGTTGAAGTAAGGTGCTGTTAAAAAGAAACTCCAGGTTCGATGGTTGTCGGCAACGGTGTTCGGACTCCATTGACTATGTATTCCCTGGCCTTCATTGAGGTAGAGGTAACGATTCCCGGCCTGATCCTGCTGCACCTGAATGTAGTTGTAGGCACTTTCATCTTCGAAGAGCAGGGTCGCACCTGCAAAAGGGGCACGAAGCGGGCCATTAAGGACGAGGGCGGTGAGGACAGCAATGATTAATGGCATCCACAACCAGCGGAGTGCGGATATTCCCCGACGCCGCCAGAGACCGACCAGTGCGATGATGTAGAGAATTCCAGCGAAGCACAAAAATGTGCGGATTGTGCCAAGTTCGGGTATTAGAAACAGGGTGGGAACAAATGTACCGACCAAACTGCCAAGTGTGCTGATCCCGTAAATTCGCCCGGAAATTTTGCCTGCATCGGCAATGTTGGTGACAGCGAGGCGGATGGCAAAGGGTGATACACATCCGAGTAGGGTCACGGGTATCGAGAAGAGAATCAGAACGGAGAAAAATGAACCCAGCGCAAGCGCGGCCTGCGCCCCGGCGACGGCAGTAGCGGCTGTAGTCAGTACCGGACGCGCGACCAGGGGTATGAGTGCGCTCAAAAAGCCGCCCCACAACAAAATGCGGTAAAAAGTGGTGAAATGGGGAGCGCGATCTGCCCAACGACCACCGATGAAATAGCCCACTGTTAAATAAAGCAGAATGAGGCCAATTACGTTTGCCCAAACGATGTTACTTGTGCCGAAAACATTGCCCAACAAACGCGAAGCGGACAATTCGACTGCGAGAGTTGTCATTCCACTCGTGAATACGGCAAGGTAAAGATAACGATTGGTAGATAGTGCCGGGTTGTCGGTCATGATGCGATCTGCTGGAAGCGGGAAAGTCCGAAGAGGCTGATGTCATGTTCAGTTTTGCCACTTAGCGCAAGGTCAGCCAAAATGCTGCCCATCAAGGCACTAAATTTGAAACCATGCCCGGAGTAACCTGCTCCGAAAACGATATGTGGATATTCAGGGTGTTTGTCGATCAGGAAATGTCCGTCTGGGGTCATGGTGTAGAGGCAAATTCGTGCAGACCGCAAGGATTGAACCCCCGGTAAGTGACGCTCGGCGAAGGTCAGTACTGTTTTGGAAGCTGATTCATCGGGGGTGTAGTTAATCTCTGATGGGTCAGACACGGGTTGACCACCATGCAGGCCGACCTTTAGCCCTGAACCTTCGTTACTGGCGATGCCGTAGGGCGAGTGTTCGTAAATGTCGAGCATATGGGCGATAAAGGTGGGAAAACGGGATGGTTCGTAATCAGCAGGGGCGTCGGTGTTGAAATACAGTTCGTGACAGCGCAGGGGCGTCAGTGGAACATCAATCCCCAGATTCGATAGAACCGATTTTGCCCATGAACCGGCAGCAATGACGATGCGCGCGGCAGTGTAGGTATCCGACGCGGTTTTGACCGTGACACTGGCTGACTGAGGTGTTATCTCAGTTATGGGGGTATTGGCGCGAACCACTGCGCCGTACTGCTCCGCCAAACGAATATGGGCGCGGACACACTTTGAGGCGGATAGGATTCCCGCGTCCGGTTGGTAAATAATCAGCATATCATGGTCAAAACGAAATTGGGGATAATGCTTCTCGGCCTCGGCAGGTGTCCAGATTTCGTGTGGAACAGCTTCTGCTTCAAGGGTATGCAAAATGCTCCGTAAGGATGAGTGATTGGGACGGCCAAAATCGAGACCACCCGTGTTTGTGTAGAGGGTTTCATCTGCCTCGGCCTCTATTGCGCTCCATGCCGGGTAGGCAGATCGCATTAGGCGTGTATAGGCTGGATGCTCATAAGCGTAGCGAATAATGCGAGAATGACCGTAGGAACTGCCCTTCTGGTGGTCAATTTCAAACTGTTCCAACAGCAGAACACGCTGGCCGCGCTTCGCCAACTGGAAGGCTGCTGCGCTCCCCATCGCACCCGCACCCAAAACAATTGCATCAAAGGAATTGGACATGACGTTTTCCTACATTGGCCGTTGTGCTAATGCGGCGCTTAGATCATCGTTTTTGCGAACATTTACGGTTGGAATTTTCGCCAAGCGGAGTAAATCCCTGGTCTCTGCCGCCGAGAATGATCCGCCAAAGGTGGAGGGATCAATCAGAATACACATGGGACGAATGCCTCGCCGGGAAAGAATTTGCGCTTCTGTCACCCAAGCGGGGTCAAGAGAAGATGTAATGATGATGAGGGTTGTACCGCGTGTGAAATAGGGTGTTTCCAGGGTGAGCATATGCCCCAAGGTGTACTTCGAGAAGCTGCGGGCGACGGCCAATGTTTGCAAGATGTGATTGAGCTGACGCTGACCATGTTCCGGCTGAAATATCTCACGCGAGGGGGTATAAGCGGCGAAACCGAGCGCCCGTTCCGAGTTAATAAAATAATTGGCTAGGGATGCGGCGATAACCACTGCGTATTCTTCTGTCGAGGGTGGAATATCCTGGCTGGTGGGGATGACCGGGCCAGTGCGACCCAGACGCTGGAGCATCGGGTCTTCCACAAGCGAGGTGGCCGAAAAATCCACAAAAAGCCAGATGTCAACCAGTGGGTCGATGTCGAACTCTTTCACAATCAGCCGATCTTTGCGTGCAGTTGATGCCCAGTGGATGCGGTTAAAGCTATCACCCGGCGCATAGTCGCGCACACCGGCGGCGTTGGTGGTTATAAAGTGGGCACGCTGACGCTGGGCGTCACCGCCAGAAATTTGCCCAATAGGCAACTGCACCTGGGTGATGGGAACTGTGGCTGGGAATACAATGACCCGCGAAACCGCATCAATGCGACGAGGCGACAGGAAGAAGCCGAATGGATCGCCACTGATGACGGTCATCGGGCCAAGCTGGAATTCTCCTCTAACCAGGCAAGGGGTTTCGACATACCAGCGATAACTCCCGCGCCCAGCTAATGCAGGGACGACATGACCGGCACGATGGCCGGGAAGGGTCGAATGGTCACGGATTTCGAGCCATAGTTTTGGCAACCAACTGCGGTTACGGATGATGAACACTTCGTCCAAACTTCGACCAACCTGGGCGCGACGGGCGCGGGTTTTACGAGCAATCGTAATCCACCGTACTGACAGCCACGACCACAGCAGCGAGAGGAACATTAAGCCACCGAGTACATAGGCGAGATTGAAGAAAAATGATCGCCCGGTGAACAGTCCGCCCAGTAGACATAGAATCAGGAGAACATAGACAACGTTGCGGCGGTTAGGCATGGATTAACGCACCGATGCGCCGGGAACCGGCGTTGTGGCAAGTACATCCTGGACAATTGTGCGCGACGAGATGTCTTTGATACGGGCAGCGGGGCCAACGATGATGCGATGGGCAAGCGTGACTTCGGCGAGGGCTTTCACATCATCAGGGATTACATAATCGCGGCCTGCCATCGCTGCACGCGCCTGTGAGGTGCGGAACAGGGCAAGCGAACCACGCGGACTGCTACCTAAATACACATCTGAGTGCTGGCGAGTAGCATTTGCCAGGTCGATGATATAGCGTTTGATTTCGTCGGCAACGTAAATTTCACGGATGGCCTGTTGTGCAGCCAGTAATTCCTGAACACTCACGACCTGCTGCATGTTGTTGATTGGGTGATCGTACTGCTGGGCTGAAAGGACAGTAAGCTCTTCGGCAGGGCTAGGATAACCTAACTGGATGCGTATCATAAAGCGATCAAGCTGGGCTTCGGGCAGCGGAAAAGTCCCTTCATATTCAATAGGATTCTGAGTGGCTAGAATGATAAACGGCTCTTCTAACGGGTAGGTGATACCATCCACCGTGACCTGTTTCTCTTCCATCGCCTCTAACAGTGCTGCCTGAGTTTTGGGTGTCGCACGGTTGATCTCGTCTGCAAGGATAACCTGTGCCATTATCGGGCCAGCCCGAAATTCAAACTCGCGTGTTTTTTGATTAAAAAGCGATACACCAGTTACGTCCGACGGGAGCATGTCGGGCGTGAACTGGATGCGGCTGAAAGTGCAGCCCACCGTACGCGCCAGCGCTTTTGCCAACATGGTTTTGCCCACGCCTGGAATATCTTCAATCAGAATGTGCCCACGACTGAGCAAGCCCAGGACTGTAAGACGAACCTCATTACGCTTGCCGATGATGACCTGGCTGACACTTTGGGCAATCCGTTCGGCGACGCTTTGTGCCAGAGAAATTTGCTGCTGGTTGGCCGGTGTACGGGGGGACTGACGGGTATCTTGCGGATAGTCGGGCATAAATTCCTGCTTCTACTACTGGAAAATTTGACTAAGTATTATCCATGTTCATGGTCGGATGTGCCGGGTGATAAACCTCCGACCATTCTACTTCAGTATAGCTAAAGTTCACTACCTGAATAGACTGGATGTTTTCAAACAGGGCGACGGATGTTGCTGGAAGGATGGCTTGCCGTGTTTGTACAGTGTCGAGTATAATAGTGGCTATTGACAGGGGTAGCGTACCTCACCAATCACCATGCTGAATTCGGGAACAATAAACACTTTATAACTAACTTTTCAAAAAAAGCGTAGTACAATCCATTGGTGAATTGAAAAATATGCGCAATAAACCTTTCTCAGGACTGGCTTCTACCCGGCGCGTTTACCGGGCTTCTTAGAGGAGTACGATTATGGCGAAATCACGAACCGAATTGATGGTTGACCGCCTGCGTGATCTTCAGTCCACTACGCCAGAAATTGAGGCGTCTGCGGTGGTCAGCGTCGATGGGCTCATCATGGCGTCATCCTTACCGGCGGGTGTTGAAGAAGATCGTGTTTCGGCAATGTCGGCAGCAATGCAGTCGCTCGGTGAACGTATCTCGGCGGAACTAGGGCGTGGCGGTCTCGATCAAGTATACGTCAAGGGTCAAGACGGATATGTTATCCTCATGTCGGTAGGGGATGAAGCCGTGTTGACCACCCTGGTTCGTGAGGGTGCGAAACTCGGTTTGATTTTCCTGGATATGCGCCGAACCGCAGACGACCTGGAAAAATTGGTCTAGCCAATCCCCCAACTTTGCTGTAGAGTTTTGAGACGGCGGGGAAATTTTAGTGTTTTCCCCGCCGCTATTTTTTGTATCCATTGAGTGACGCGAGAGTCCTATATGCCTAAACCAAAGTATATCTTCTGTACGGGCGGGGTTGTTAGCTCGGTGGGTAAGGGCGTAACAGCCGCCGCTATTGGGCGCATTTTGAAGGCGCGAGGACTAAAGGTCGCTATCCAGAAGCTCGATCCATACTTGAATGTTGACCCTGGCACGATGAGTCCATATCAACATGGGGAAGTTTTTGTTACTGCGGATGGCGCGGAAACCGACCTGGATTTGGGACATTACGAGCGATTTATTGATGAAAACCTGAATCGCACCTGCAATGTGACCGCAGGACAAGTCTACAGCTACGTTATCGATAAGGAACGGCGTGGTGATTATCTGGGTGGCACAATCCAGGTCGTTCCACACATTACTAATGAAATCAAGCGCCGTATTGCTCTTGTGGGCAAAGAGGGCAATGCTGACGTTGTGATCGTTGAGGTTGGCGGGACGGTGGGTGACATCGAAAGTCAGCCATTCCTAGAGGCTATCCGACAACTACGGAACAGCATGGCTCGAAATGATTCATTATGCGTTCATGTCACGTTTTTGCCGTATATTGGCGCAACCGATGAATTGAAAACTAAACCCACGCAGCACAGCGTCCGCGATTTGAGAGGAATCGGGATTCAAGCGCAGGTCATTATCGCGCGCACTGATTATCCCGTCAGCAAGGATGTGACCGATAAGATCGCGCTATTCTGTGATGTGGACGAAGAGGCCGTGATTCCTTTAGTGACGACGGATTTACTCTACGATGTTCCCCTTCGGTTGGAGGATGCGGGATTAGGCGATTATTTGGTTGAACAGTTGGGGCTGGAAGCATCGCAACCGGCGCTGGACGACTGGCGGGCGATGATTAAGAAGATGCGCTCCACGAAAAAACGACTCCATGTCGGCGTAGTTGGCAAATACATAGAACTGCATGACGCTTATATGAGTGTCAAGGAAGCCCTTTTCCACGCAGCGGCGGCGGCGGATTGCAGTCTGGAGATCAGTTGGATTTATTCCGGTGATCTGGAAAAAGAAAAAGCATGGGACAAGGTTGCCGAAGTTGACGGCATTGTCGTACCAGGTGGCTTTGGCTATAGAGGTGTGGAAGGTAAAATCCTGGCAGCCCGATATGCACGTGAACACAACATCCCTTACCTGGGATTGTGTTTGGGGATGCAGGCGATGTGTATCGAGTTTGCCCGGAATGTCATGGACCTGGAGAATGCGAACAGCTCTGAGTTTGAACAGAGCGAACATGCTGTGATTGACTTGATGTTAGAGCAACGGGGAATCACTGAATTGGGTGGTACAATGCGGTTGGGTTTGTACCCTTGCGAATTACTGGCCGAAACGGTAGCTGCGGGGGCCTATGGCGGAATCCCCGAAGTGCAGGAACGCCATCGCCACCGTTTTGAATTTAATAACCTTTATCGAGCGAGTTTTGAGAAGCATGGGATGGTTTTTAGCGGCATGAGTCCTGATGGACAACTGGTTGAAATTGCCGAAGTGAAAGATCATCCATTCATGGTGGGGAGCCAATTCCACCCCGAATTCCTGAGTCGCCCGAACCTGCCGCACCCGTTGTTTAGTGGATTCGTAAAGGCTTCATTGGCGCATCGGAACTCCAAACAGCTTGCGACAACCGCCAGCGCCAAAGTCAACGGATATGAGGCGGAAGCCCCCGACGTATCAGAATCGAAGGATAAATCCTAATGTCTCTTGAAAGTTACATACAGGCGATGCCAAAGGTGGAGTTGGACATCCACCTTGAGGGGGCGATGCGCAAAGAAACACTGCTGACAATTGCCGAACAAAATGATATTCCTGATAATGCGAAGCCATACAATGAATTAGTCAAATTGATGGACAATCCCGATTACCAACATCTGGATGAACTCGGTCAATCGCTCAGTCAGTGGCTACAACATCCCGACGATTTGTCACGTGTGGTTTATGAGTTGGGTGTTGGACTGGCTAAACAAAATGTGCAATATGCAGAAGTCCATGTGAACCCAATCCTCTACATGGAAAATATCGGTATTACATTCGAGCAGTTTCTGACAGGTATTAATGATGGACGAAGCCGCAGTGAACGCGGGTGGCAGGTAAGGATGGGGTGGATTCTTGACGTCCCGCGCGATCAGCCCCGGAAAGCGGATGATATCATCCGCTGGGCAACCAGTGCATCCGCAAGGAAGAATGGTATCGTAGGAGTTGGATTAAGTGGACGAGAAGATGCCCAGCCGCTAGGGCAATTTGAGCGCCCGTTCAAAACTGCACAAAAAAAAGGGCTGATGTATGTTGTTCAGGCGGGCGATCAGTCCGGCGCGGAGGGCATCCTCGAAGCTATTCAGCAGCTTGAACCCAACCGAATTGAAAGCGGGTGGGGAACGGCTGACGCACCGGATGTCATTGACTTACTTTTGGAGCGCCAACTCCCCCTCAATGTCAGCCTGGGGCATGGTTTGTGTCTGGGACAGGTTGAGAGCTACAGTCGGTATCCCCTGCGACAGATATTTGATGATGGCATCCTTCTGGCGATACATTCCAGCAAGCCAACTTTCTATCAAATGACACTGGTGGATGAGTATCTGGCGCTGATTGAACACAATGATTTTTCGCTCGAAGAACTGGAAGTGATTTCGCGGAACGCAATCCGTGCGAGTTGGCTGCCGGACGAGGAAAAAGACGCCATGTTACAGACGTTTGCAGCCCAGTACATTGAGCTTCGGGAAGAACACAGCCCGGAGGCCCAAACTTCGAGTCGGTGAGACTGAGATGGACTGAAAAAACAAAAAAGCGCTGGATTTGCCCAACGCCTTTTTGTTTTGGCTTATCTCACCCACATCCAATCGGTGAAGACTTTTAGATTGTCGTGAAGTCACCTTCAACTACATCATCACCAGGTTCTGGTTGTGCGCCAGTTGTGCCACCATTTTCGGGATTGTTGCCCGCGTACATTTGCTGGGAGAGGGCGTAAGTGGCATTCTGAAGGGACTGGCTGGCTGTAGTGATTCGGTGCGTGTCATCAGTTGCCACCGCAGCCTTCAATTCATCGACCTGACTCTGAATGGTTGCGCGATCAGTGGATGGGACTTTGTCGCCCAATTCATTCAACGCCTTTTCAGCCTGATAAATCAGGGTGTCCGCCTCGTTACGAGCTTGCGCCAGGGCGCGCCGCCGTTCATCTTCGGCCTGATGTTCCTGTGCTGTTTTGACTAAATTATCGACCTCTTCGGCCTTTAAGTTCGTTGACGCGGTGACTGTCACTTTTTGAGCCTTGCCAGTCGCTTTGTCGGTTGCGGTCACGTTTAGAATGCCATTGGCGTCAATATCGAACGTAACTTCAACCTGTGGTACACCACGTGGGGCGGCAGGTATGCCTTCCAGGCGAAAATGGCCGAGGGTCATGTTGTCGGCAGCCATTGGCCGTTCACCCTGGAGGATATGAATATCCACTGCGGATTGACTGTCTGCGGCTGTCGAGAATATCTCACTCTTCTGCACCGGGATAGTGGTGTTCCGCTCAATCAGTTTGGTCATGACACCGCCCATTGTCTCGACACCGAGGCTCAATGGTGTCACATCGAGCAACAGAACGTCTTTGACTTCGCCTGCCAGTACACCGGCTTGCAGCGCGGCCCCGATTGCAACAACTTCGTCTGGATTGACACTCTTGTTTGGTGTTTTGCCGAGCATGGATTGAACGAGTTCCTGAACCATCGGCATACGAGTTGCGCCACCGACCAGTACAACTTCATCAATCTGATTTTTGGACAATCCAGCATCGTCCAACGCCTGGCGTAACAGGCGCGTGCAGCCGCTTCATTAAATCGGTGCTCAACTGTTCGAATTTAGCACGTGTCAGGTTCATATTTAGGTGCTTTGGGCCACCTGCATCGGCAGTAATGAAGGGGAGGTTGATGTCTGTCTGTACGGTGCTGGACAGTTCAATCTTCGCCTTCTCAGCAGCTTCCTTCAGGCGTTGCAATGCCTGACGATCAGCACGCAGATCAATACCCTGTTCACGCTTAAATTCGTCGGAAATCCAATCAACGATCACCTGATCCCAGTCATCACCACCCAGGTGGGTATCGCCGCTGGTGGATTTTACCTCAATCACTCCATCGCCTACTTCGAGTACAGATACATCAAATGTACCGCCACCGAGATCAAAGACCACAATCGTTTCCGACTCTTTCTTGTCCAGACCATACGCAAAGGCTGCTGCCGTTGGCTCGTTGATGATGCGAAGGACTTCCAGACCAGCAATCTTACCAGCATCTTTGGTCGCCTGCCGCTGACTGTCATTGAAATATGCAGGGACTGTGATGACGGCCTTCGTCACAGTTTCTCCCAAGTAGGCTTCAGCATCTTTCTTTAACTTTGCTAGGATCATCGCGCTGATTTCCTGAGGAGTATAAGTTTTGCCTGTCGCCGGAATTTTCACCTGCGCGTCACCTGCCGGGCCGCTCACGACCTGATAGGGGAGGCGCTGTTCCTCGCTCCGAGCTTCCTCAGCCGCTTTACCCATGAAGTCGCTTAATCGAGAAGATTGTATTCTCCGGATTAACAACTGCCTGACGTTTTGCCGTTTGCCCGACCAATCGCTCATTGTTTTTTGCGAAAGCGACAACTGATGGAGTTGTGCGATTGCCTTCAGAATTTGTGATTACAATCGGTTCGCCGCCTTCCAAGACTGCGACAACCGAGTTGGTTGTTCCAAGATCAATACCAACTATTTTACTCATTTGCTTATGCCTCTATTGTCTGTTGCGGTTGATTACCTAGTAGAGTCTATCGGAGGTATGTAAAAAAAGTCTAAACATACCGTATGATGGATATAAGAATAAAAATGTTATTGGGTTTTATGCCTAGCTGATGCTGGGGGCAATTTTAGATGGCTAGGGTTGGGGACTCTGCTTTTTGAGGAGTTCAACCATTTGCAGAAGCACCTGGCGCACGCTCGATTTTTGCAGAGCGACACATGGCATGACTGTTATATCATTGCCAACTTGGGTTAGGCGGCGAACCTCCGCCAATTTTGCCGCACCGCTCAGATCAGTCTTATTGGCAACCACCAGATGCGGGACGTTCTCAAAACCGGAAAATAAATCAATGAGTTCAACGGCATCCGGGAAAGAGGGAGTATCTGTGCTATCTACCAATACGATAAAGCCATTCATCTCCCCAGACAATATCTCCCACATGAAGTCAAAACGAGTTTGTCCGGGCGTACCATATAAATAGAGCGTATCGCCATCCAGCAGTACACGACCATAATCCATAGCCACTGTCGTTTCAGCCTTGATCCCCTTATCTTCCGTCGTGATTCTCTTCTCAGTCGATACAACCGGAATATCCGAGATTGTTTTGATGAACTCGGTCTTGCCAGAGTTAAAAGGGCCGGTTACGACAATCTTAAAGGCGGACACGACACCCTCCCTGAGGGATTCACAGCAGTTTATATATTCATAATTGTACGTTGAAAGTGATCCTCTCGCAAGATGATTAGGAGAGTAGAGGACAGCGCACAGACTTGTTACCTGTGCGCTGCGGACCATCTATTTTTCTGGTTGGCGTTTGTAGTCGAAGAAGCGATAACCGACGCCCCTTTCGGTAAGGATATACTTGGGGTTGGCGGGGTCTTCTTCGATTTTTTCACGCAAGTAATTCACGTAGAGGCGGACATAGTGTGCTTCGTCACGATATTCGTAACCCCAGACTTTTGCCAGTAGCTGATCGTGCGGAACCGTCCAACCCGCATTTTCGATCAGATGATAGAGCAAACGGTATTCGGTGGGACGGAGCTTGATATGCTTGCCGTTTACAATCGCCTCGCGGCGATTGAAGTCGATACTCAGGCGATCATCAATTTTCAGCACCGCATGTTCTGGAGAACTCGCGGGCATATTGGCACGCCGTAGCACTGCCTTTATACGACTGGAGAGTTCACGCGGGCCAAAGGGCTTCGTAATGTAATCATCTGCGCCTAGTTCGAGGCCATAAACCCGATCATTTTCTTCGCCCTTTGCTGTAAGCATGATTACGGGGATACTAGAAAATTCGCGCAGCATCCGGAGCGTTTCATAGCCATCCAGTTCTGGCATCATAATATCCAAGAGAACAATATCAGGTAATTTTGTCCGAATGGCTTCCAGTGCTTCCAGACCATTATGCGCTTCTAGAACCTGATGTCCCTCTAGCTCCAAGTTCATTCGGATGAACCCAATCATGCGAGGTTCATCATCCACAACCAATATTCTTTTGCCATCTCGTTGATTAGATTTGGGAAGTTTTGTCGTCATAACCTTCCTACAGTCAGTCGATTCGTTAGTCATTACGCCAGAGTTGTGGGAACTCTGACTGTGCGTCGGGGTCGGGCATTATTTGAATAAAGTTAATACGCGACCAGGGAAACATTACCGTCGTTACCCCTTCGTCCAGCCAATCGACTTCCTTATCTTTGCGATCACGGGGATTACGCCCGAGGATCATCATGTCGGAGGGGTGCGGTAAATCTTCCACATCAATCTTAACGGGTTCAGAGTTAGAAATGTGTAAGAGTAAAGTAATCATACAAATCCTCGTATTGGAACATAACAGGTCGTTAGTTTCAGATTATGCTGTCTATGGGTTGAGACACCTACTTGAAATATATATGGGCGACGAGCTTACCAAGCCGAATTTCGTCTCCATCACGAAGAATGCGCGGCTGTTCTGGCACAAGCCGTTGACCATTGAGGTGTGTTCCATTGGCGCTTCCCATGTCAACCAATGTCAGGGTATCATCGCTCCGATTAATTGCAGCGTGCATACGAGACACACCTTTTTCGAGTGCGCCAAAGGGTGTCAGGTCGAAGTCCGGTTTTTGTGGGCTACCCACATCCGAACGGCCTAAAATCGTCTTCTTATTGGGCTGAAGCACAATCGGCTCGGTAGCGTCACGGATATGAATTATAATCGAGGCATCCTGCCCGAAACGAGCGGTTCCCCAAGTTGCTTTTGCGGCAAGACTGTTCGAAGACTGCTCCAACTGGCGAGTGGGCAGAACACTACTGGGGACGTTCGCATTTAATGGTTGACCACATTCTTCGCAAAACATCACCCCTTCGCGGTTCGGGGTGCCACAATACGGACATTTAATCATTGCGATACTTCCTCGCTGGATGCGCCCAGTAAGAGGTAGCGAGTTTGGTATTTCAGGGTTTTACGACCTTTGTCGGATAAGTTACTGGTATGGGCGACACGCCGTGCCTCTGCGCGGGCCTGATGTGCCAAGTCCTCTTCGCCAATGGCGAGTAAACGTGTCGCCAAGTTTTCTAACCTACGGGTGGCCTCGTGAATGTCGCCGCTTGCCAATGCTTCCTGCGCCCGCTCCTGCATTCTGTAAAGTGTCAGTTTACCAAGAGCGTCGAGGATTGCAACGGGGGGGTCTTCGGGTGGGGCCTCGTCCGTAATTTCGAGCGAGATATCGCTCATTGCTTGAAAGTGCTGCTGCTGATTTACCAGGATGTCCCCAGCCGCTATAAGACGGGCGATTGAGCGGAAACCCAACTCCATGTTGGCGGGCATCTGAAACTGTAATAATACCGAAATCAACCGATTGGCTTGCAGGCTACCCATTTGAATGTATCCATCCGCAATCGCTAATGGCTGTGGATGGGGTGCTAACTTGAAGGCGGACTCTAGCCTTACATCCGGGTCAGGCGCGACGGAAATACGAACTCGTTCGGCAAACGCATTCGATAGATTGCGAACATGATCGTTTAAGAAGCGCACAACTGCGCTAGCCGAGTTTATGTAGGAAGATGTCCCACCTGTTGTAGAAGCGAGTTCATCAAGAAATTCATCGTTCCATTCCTGCCCAAGCCCCATCGCACTAATGCTGATACCCTGTTCGGAGGCTTTGTGCGCTAATTCAATGCATTGATCGTGATCGCCAAAGGTGTTGCCATCCGTCAACAGAATAACATGATTGACTAGCTTCGGGCCAAGATAACGGCGGTTTTGTTCCACACCAGCCAACAATCCCTTATAAATCTCTGTTCCGCCCGATGCACTCATCATGCTGACTTTGGCTTTAAGTCCATTTTTGTTGTCAACGGGCGTTGCTGCAATGATAACTTCCGCCCGATCATTGAAGCCCACGATTGAGAGAATATCTTGTTCCGACATTTGGTCGATAATTTGGTGGGCAGCAACCTTTACCTTGTCGAGGCGTGTGCCGTTCATAGAATTGCTATGATCGAGAACAAGCGTGAGATTCAAGCGGGATTCACGCTTCTGATCTTGATCTCGCGCACGGGGATCGGGCAAGATTTCGGCCAGCAGATACATTACCTGGGGTTCTGATAAGGGTACAATGGCACGTTTGCTGGGCGTTACCCGCAGGCTAAAGTTAAATGTTTCACTGGATGATGACTGTCGGGCAAATTGATTATCGTAGAGACGCTTGCGTTCATCATCGGTCAACAATTCATAGGCCGATGTGATATCCTGGAATTGCGCCGCCGCGCCGGGATTATTCTGATTTACATCGGGGTGTAACCGACGAGCAACCCTACGATAGGCAGACTTAATTTCTTCCTGGGATGCATCCTTGGCGATACCTAACGTAATATAAGGGTCAATATTTGGTGCCATAATTTTACTATAACCGCCCAGAGTGTCTCTAGCTGGTAGGAACTTGAAGCATAATTGCGGTAATGTTATCCGTCCCACCATGTGTATTCGCCAGTGCAACCAGCTTATCACACGCCTCTTGTGGGTTGGAATGTTTCATAGCGATGTCAGTAATTTCACTGTCTGAGATCATGTTCCATAACCCATCACTGCAAAGCATCAGTCTTGAGTTCGGCGGCAGACGACGAGTGAGCGCATCTACCTCCAGGTTTTCACTCTGTCCGAGCGCGCGATAAAGCACATTTTTCTGGGGATGCACGGCGGCTTCATCTGGTGTAAGCTGCCCCAATTCGATGAGGCGCTGTACGAGCGAATGGTCGCGGGTAATTTGCTCTATACCATCTTTGGTGATGAGGTAAACGCGCGTATCGCCGACATGGACGATGTAGGCCAAGTCACCAATCACGGCGACTGCGGTCAACGTTGTTCCCCCATCGGGAACCTTGACTATGACGTCTGCGTTGGCTTTCTGAACAGCCGCAATCATGGATTCTGTAATTGGGACACGATCAACATCATCTTCGCCATTCAATATTGGTAAGTAAACATGATTAGTGATATACGAGGTAACCAGATGTGCAGTGATGGCGGAAGCTTTCTCACCATCGTGGTGGCCGCCCATACCATCGGCTATGATGAATAAGCCGAAATCTGGCCGCTGATCGGAACTGCGGCTGGTAGATAGGAAAGAGAAAACGGCATCCTGATTGTTGGTGCGAACCATACCTACATCTGTGGCTTGCCCGAACATCAGATGTTCATTACTGGAGGCAATCACCGTTTCCGGTGGTAGTGGACGAGTAGCACCGTCTGCAAGCTGCAAATCAGATTCGGTTTCGGGTAATTCGGAAACCGGTGCAGTTTCAACTCCATCGGGAGCCGATATGGCTGTTTCTTCCACATTAAAAGACTCGTCAAGCGTATCCTCGTCTGCTTTTGAGGTCGTTTGACTAAACAGGCGGCGAAACATATCCATAATTTAGACTCCAATTTCGAGTGCGAATGGTGTTGTCAAGTTAACTAACCAACGGTAGAGCATACAGCGTCTTGTCGAGTGACCCAAAGAGGATAACATTATTTGCGACACACGCAGTCGATGTTATCGGGCCGCCAGCCTTAAATTTCCAGCGTTCTTTACCGGACAAAGCATCCAGGCAGTAAAAGTATTCATCCGTACCCCCAAAGTAGAGACTGCCCTGATGCACGACTGGAGAGGAGATAATCGGTTTTTCAAGAGTGAATTTCCACTTCTCCCTGGAGTTTTCAGCATTCACTGCGTACATGATGCCATCAACCGAGCCAAAATATACAAGGTCATCCATACCTACAGGTGTTGAAATGACGGGGCCGCCGGTACGGAAACGCCACGAGGTATATCCACTGCTGGCATCAATCGCATAGACAAAATGATCGTCTGACCCTATATAACACATACCTTCTTCGAGATCAACATACGGAGAAGAAGTCACTGCGCGGCGAGTGCGCAGACTCCATTTCCGTTTACCATCCAGACCGAGGCCAAAGACTTCGCCTGAGCCAGAACCCACAATAACCACTTCGTTGGTGACAAAAGGCCGACTTCGTACCGCCTGCCCCAACTGATATTTCCACAAAAATCGCCCATTGGGTGCTCCGAGTGCGTAGAGATGTCCATCATCACTGCCAAAGAATACGGCGTCTACATCCGGGGCAACATGGGCAGTGCCACGTATCTTATCCTGAGTGGCATATGACCAACTGATACGACCATTTCGATAATCCAGCGCATAAAAAGAATTGTCCTCTGAGCCAAACATGACCAACCGATTTCCTTCATCTATTATTGGTGATGAAGCAATACCTCCATGTGTTGGATATTTCCAGACGAACGCGCCTGTTTCTACGTTTACAGCCCATACGTTGGTGTCGTAAGAGCCAACAAAGGCGAGTTCTTTATAAGCAGTCGGGCTACAACGAATTTCGTCTTCAGTTGGAAATTTCCACTTCGGCTCGACAGCTCCCGCTGCTTCCATGCCATCAAAGAAATTCGTCCCAGCTAACTCGGCACTGGTTCCACCGCTTGGTGCAACGCTTATCAGGGGTTGAAAGCGAAGCGACATAAGTGCTTCTTTCATTTCGGCGGAGGTCTGAAATCGTTTGGATGGCTCGAACTCAAGTGCCTTTTCCACAACTGAGGCCAGACGTTCAGGCGCTTCGGGATTTAAGTCTTGAATTGGGCGCTCTGAAAAACTAAATGGTGGTTCAAGTCGAGGGTCTTTGCGTGTCAAAACGTGGTGAAGGGTGGCACCCAAGCTATAAATGTCACTCAGGGTAGTGACATCACCTTTGTATTGTTCCGGGGCACAGTAACCTTCTGTGCCAATCATAGTGTGTTTTTTCACACCACTGTCGAATATCTTCGCAATACCGAAGTCGATCAACCGAATTTTGCCAAAACTATCAATCATGATATTCGATGGCTTCAAATCGCGGAACACGATTGGTTTTGGTTGAGTGTGGAGATAATCGACTACATCACACAGATCAATTGACCATTCAATAATCTTGTCAATTGGGAGCACCTTTGTTTTGGAGAGCAAGCTCTCAAGGTCGCTTCCATTGATGTATTCCATCACGAGATAAACACGATCATTCTGATCGAAGAAATCAAAAATCTTGGGAATTGCCGGATGATTCAGCGTTGCGAGGATATTCGCTTCGCGCTGAAACGTCTTTAATGTGGAACTGTGAAGCGCTGGGTCGGTGGTCGGATTAAGCATCTCTTTAACCGCAACCAACTTTCGCACGTCCGGGAAGTTTAAGTCGCGTGCCTGATAAACTGTCCCCATGCCACCGCCGCCCAAGACGCCAAGAATTTTATAGCGTCGTTGCAATACGGTATTGGCCTGAAGGGAGCTATCGGTAGAACCGTCACCGCCCATTCCGGCAAACTGAGTCGTTTCGGGCATAATTCTATAAATCCTATGATAACTGAATGCGGTGAATGGATTGACCTTGAATTATTATATTAAAGTTGCAACAATACCGCAATCACTCGAACCTTAAGTTAATTGCGGCTTTGACATGTTTGCTCCTGATTCACCTTTATCTTTGTACCTACACATTCCTTTCTGTGGCATAAAATGTACCTATTGCGCTTTTAATACGTACATTCATCTCGAATCATTAATCGAGCCATTTACAGATGCCCTTTGTCGGGAAATTGAGATCGCCGGACTAAGCAAACCAGATCAACCCGTCGGAACGATATACGTTGGCGGTGGTACGCCCAGCCTGCTGACACCAGAGCAGATCAAACGACTCCTTACTACAATATACGCTCATTTTGAAGTGTTGCCAGATGTAGAAATTTCCATGGAATCTAATCCTAGTGATATTCATCGAGATTACATGGGCGCTTTGCGACAGTTAGGAATCAACCGCCTGAGTATTGGAATGCAATCGTCGGATAATAATGAATTGGTCTTGTTTGGACGGCGGCATGACAACGATGCTGTTGTGCGAGCAGTTTCGGCGGCACGCCAGGGTGGATTCGATAATCTGAATCTTGATCTTATCTATGGATTCCCGCACCAGACTTTACAAAGCTGGGATGCTAGCTTACAGCAGATGATCGCGTTGCAGCCCGAACATGTTTCCCTGTATGCATTGGGTTTAGAAGAGGGAACTGCGATGTATAGTTGGGTTGCGCGCGGGCGGCTGCCCGTTCCCGACGACGACCTCGCCGCAGATATGTATGATCTAGCAACGGATATGCTGGCGGGCGCGGGATATGAACAGTACGAAATCAGTAACTGGTCCAAGTCGGGTTACGAATGCCGACACAACCTGCAATATTGGCGTAATCTACCTTATCCTGGGTTTGGACCTGGTGCACATGGATATGCCGACGGAGTGCGGTATGCAACAATATTGTCACCGCGCCGTTATATTCGGGCAATGGAAACAAACATTCAACCGTTTGTTTTCCCTCGGACACCGGCAACTGATCAATTGAGTATTGTAGACCGCGAGACGGAAATTGCTGAGACATTGTTAATGGGACTGCGTTTGACAAAAGAAGGAATTCAGCGCGGCACTTTCCAGCAACGATTCGGCGTAGATTTACTTACTATTCATGAGCACCTAATCAAACGATTTGTAGGTAACGGGTTGCTCTATGTTGACGACGAAGTGGTGCGGCTCACCCAAGATGGGAGACTATTGAGCAATATGATTTTTCGCGAATTGGTCTAGAACACCTTGACGATCTAATATTGGCGTTGAAAAAGTGTGTTCACTAAATCTACCAGACCATCCGCCGCGCCACCGTGCGGATGCGCTGTTTCGAGCGATGCCATTGCCTGTTGATAGTATTGAGTTTCCACGCCCTGGGTATATTCCCGTGCACCGATCGCATCTAGTGCGCGGACAGCCGCAACCACATCATCTTCCGAAAATGGATCCCGCTGATAGACATCCGCAAGTTCTGAGCTATGTTTGAGACCATAGAGAACAGGCAGCGATTTTTTCCGTGAGGTGATATCCGTGGCCGCAGATTTGCCGGTTACTGCTGGGTTGCCCCAAATGCCGAGAATATCGTCCCTGATTTGAAATGCTGTGCCCAGATTGAGGCCAAAATTGGCGTAATGCGTGGCTAATTCGTCACTTGCTGATCCGATGAGCGCGCCAATCTGGGCGGAACCAGCAATTAAAGCCGCAGACTTGCCCTAAATCATGGATAAGTAATCTTCGACCTTGACAACGGATTGATTCTCAAAGCGCATGTCAAGATGTTGCCCGCGTGTAAGTTCAAGAGATGTTTGGTTGAAGATGCCCCAGACCTTAAGGATTGTGATTGGTAACACCCCTGATTCCGAGAGGTTTTCCAGGGCAGAATAGGAGAGTGTAAACAGGGCATCACCCGCGTTAATGGCATTGCTACGCCCCCATACCTTCCAAACCGTTGGACGACCATGTCGGGTTGGGCTGTCGTCCTGAATATCATCGTGTATCAGCGAGAAGTTATGTAGGAGTTCCACAGCGGCGGCTGCGGGTAGGGCAATGTGCCAATCTCCACCGGCGGCGATTGTACACAGTAGCAACAACATCGGACGGATACGCTTACCTGTTGATCCGTTGTATGGGCGATCATTCTGATCTACCCAACCGAGAGCATATCGGAGCATGAGGCCAAAGTCTGGCGTTTCATTTGGAATTGTGTTTACAATCCCATGCATAGTGTTATCGAGGCTGGAAAGGAAATTTTTGGTATATTGTTCTGATAGCACGACAGCCTACACTTTCAGCAAAGGAGTTTGACTCAGATCGACGATGTTCTGCGCACCACTACACATCATGGCAATGCGAAACTGTGCGGAAAGTTCCCGAATGGTTTGATCTACAGCCTCCACCGATTGATCTGCGGCTTTGAGGAACGGGCCTGCAAGTCCCCCGGCAACTGCTCCCAATGCTATACATTTAGCGATGTCGATACCATCGCGCAGCCCGCCACTGGCTATGATTTTGAGTTCTGGCGCGCCCTTTACGGCATATTGGATAGCATCGGCGGTGGCAATTCCCCAATCAGCAAAACTTGCCGCGACCCGCGCATGGAACTCATTGGGTGCTCGATGGAATTCCACCTCGCTCCAGGATGTGCCACCGGAACCGGCCACATCAATTGCTGCAACACCCGCATTTGCTAAATCACGCGCATTTTGTTCGGAGAATCCCCAACCCACTTCTTTGGCGATTACTGGAACGTGAAGTGTTTTGCAAACCATCTCCACCTTTGCCAATAGACCAGCAAAATTAGTATCGCCTTCGGGCTGCACCGCTTCCTGTAATACGTTAAAGTGTAAAATAAGGGCATCAGCCTCGATCATGTCTACTGCCTGCTGGCACTCAGTTGGCCCATATTTGTAGTTCAATTGTACTGCACCGACATTGGCAAAGAGCAGAATGTCCGGCGCAACGTTGCGAACCTGATAGCTGTAAGCGAGTTGTGGAATTTCTATAGCCGCGCGCTGCGATCCCAACCCCATAGCAATCTTATGGGTTTGAGCAGCCTGAGCGAGATTTTGATTGATCCGATACGCCATGTCCGTGCCACCAGTCATTGATGATATGATGATGGGAGCAGACAGTGTTTTACCAAACAGGTTTAATTGTGTATCTATTTCTGACAGGTTTAGTTCGGGAAGTGCCTGATGCATAAACCGATAATGTTCAAGGCCGGTTGTTAGGCGGGGAAATTGGACATTTTTGTCCAGATTGATCCGGATGTGATCCGCCTTGCGCGTCTCAGTAGTGGGTGTATCCGTGACTTTACTCATTGTCCGGTGTTCCTTATTGCGGAAAGAGCCTATGCTACCTGATGGGGTTTGTCTGTGTCAATAACACCACACTGGCGACTCGCAACATTATCGGTATAATGTGGCTCTCTTATCTCGATAATCACAGTGTCCCCATACATTGGGAGGTAGAAATGGCATCAACCGAAGAACGTGTTAAAAATATCGTCATAGACCTGCTGGGCGTGGAAGCAGACCGGGTCGTACCACCTGCGCGTTTCCGGGAAGACCTGGAAGCCGATTCGCTCGATCTGGTTGAACTTATCATGGCTTTTGAAGAAGAATTCGGTGGTGAAATCACCGATGAGGATGCTCAGAAGATCACGACTGTAGGGGAGGCGATTTCGTACATCGATACGAATATGACGGGTGGCTAGACCCTCATATCTGCTCCAGTTCGTTGGTCTTGCAAGGTGGTGTGTGGTGGAAACGCACCACCTTGTTTGCTTTTGAAGATGAAGGGTGTTGTTAGCAGAATACCTCCGAACGCAAATATGGAAACAAATCCCCCAAATCCGATTTGCGTTGCCAGTCCAAACCCTTGCATCAGCCCGTCCGCCTGTATCAAGCCAATGAAACTGGCTAAACATCCAATCAGCCCCGACACGATGAATATGGCTCTTTTTATGTGTAATAGCTCCGAGGACAGCAGAATAATTCCAATTAATCCGGTAATTAGCGCCAAGACAAATTGCTGTCGGTAGTTAGGGTCGCTGGTGGCCTGGGTGAAATATTCCAGCGGCGGAAGGAGTGCGATAGCAATTATCAGCATCAGCGTGAGACGCATCACAGGCCGAGTATGAAAAGTTCCTAACGCGATCAATAATCCCAGACACACTAAGGGTAAGCGCAACAATAATGTCGTCATAAAAGGAATGCTGGCATCACGAACTAGTGGATGCAGGCTGGTCCATTCGGCGAGATCGTAGGCGTTCAGACTGAGGCTAATACCGGGATTTGCCAACCAGGGGAGACAATAGCCCAATAGAGCGCATAGGATTAGCACAATCAATAGTATTTGGTGGCGGTGCGATGTGACCACTGAGGCTTACCCTATAAGCGCATCAATCCGCTGGCGGATTTGTTCATCTTCTTCCATCTGACTTTCAAAAAAACTAACCATGAATTGGCTACGACGCTGGCGGAGCGCCATCGGTGCGACGGAACGAATATCAGAGGTGGTTGCCACATCACGCCCATCAGAGGCCGCATAAGCGCGAGCTGCCTCGAACATTGTGTATTCGGCACGGTGCGAATCAATGTCCAATTCCTGAATCAGGGCAAGTCCCAGATCAAGCGCATCTGGCGCGAGTATCGTTTCTTTTAGAAGTTCACGTGCCAGTATTATTTCCTCACGCGCGGCGCTAGTCCCCATCCCCCACTGGTGAATGAATTGCGATGGGTTATGGCGATAGGCTCGTACTCTATTATAGACTTCCAGACGCTCATCCTTCGACGTCAGTCCACGCACATTTACCCGTAGGCCAAAACGATCTAGAATTTGCGGGCGGAGGCGACCTTCTTCGGGATTCATTGATCCGATTAAGACGAAACGGGAGCGATATGTGCCGGACATCGCGCCGCGCCGAACTGTGTAACTGCCCTGAGCAGCAGCATCGAGAATGGCATCTACTATTTCATCGTCCAGTAAATTAACTTCATCTACATAGAGTAAATTGTTGTCGGCACGGGCGAGGATACCTCTCTCCAATCGGACACGCTGCTGCTGGATTGCAACTCGTTCGTTGATACCACCCACCACATCTTCTAAACGGGCGTTTAAGGGCAGTTCAACCAACTTCACGGGTTCATAATGCGAAATTGAATGACCAGCGTGATATTTGTCATAGCAGTCTGGATAGAGAGTCTTTGCATCAGGATGGGCTAAATCTTCAGGGAGTGCTCCCTCGTCACAGTCGCTTATCTCTATGTCTGGCAGGATGCCCGACAGGCTGCGGACAGCAGTTGTTTTTCCAATCCCACGTGGGCCAATAAGCAGAACGCCTCCGATTGCCGGGTTAATGACCGCCAGCATGAGGGCGATCCGCATTTCAAGCTGACCAACAATTGCAAGAAAGGGAAATGGAAGATGTTCCGCAAGACCCAGGTCCACGGCTTCTTCTGTAAGGACTGCACGCGCGCCGGACTGATTGAGTAATTTGAGCAGAGTTAAATCTTCTAGACCGCCAAATTGGGGCAGTAGATCACTCATGATTTCTCCTAGATGCGTTGTTTTTTGCGAAGGGTCTGTCGCGTTTTGGCCTGGTCGGCACGCGCACGTTCTATAGGCGTTTCATATGTGAGCGGCGGCACACGTGTGGGTTGACCATTGGGATCGAGCGCCACGTAAACTAAATAGGCGATATTTGTCACTTGGGATGTGCCCAGCAGGGGGTTTTCCGTGACAACCTCGACACGTACTTCCATAGATGTGTTCCCGACGTAGGTCAGTTCGGCATTACACAAAACAAGATTTCCAACAAATATGGGTTCGACAAATGTCATGGAGTCGATTGCAACCGTAACTACAGGGGTGCGTGCATGGCGCATGGCAACCAATGCGCCTGCTTCATCAACCATTTTCATGATGACGCCGCCGTGAACATTTCCCTGGGCGTTTGCGTCCTGTGGGCCCATCAAGGCACTTAGCGTAAATCGTAAATCCGCGATTGTCTTGATGGGTTGTTCCATAGCATCTCGTTAGTCCATATCGGATAACATATCCGAAACTCGTTTAAAGACTTCCTCATCCCATTCTAGCACATCTACTTTGTTGTAGCCTAATTCAGCAAACATCGGGGGCAGGTGTGCACGTGCAGGGAGATTAGTGGGCTTTGCCGGTTTGGGTGGCATGTCTTTTACGAGGGGGCGGCGTTCATAATTTCGCCCGCGAACGATACGACCATCTGAGATTAAGTTGCCGATCCATTCGCCAATGGCTGTGTAGACATCGTGATCTTCGCCGCGAATAAAGCCGATGTATTCGCCTCGTGTATCAAAGATGTAGCCCTGGAGAGTGGTAGCGCGCCAATCGCCACGAGTATCGAAAATAAAAAAGGGTTTGTCAGAATGGATTGCGAATTTTTTAGACATCAGTAACCTCGAAAAGATTCAAGTTTACATTCTTCATGAATTATTATAGCCACAATTGGTAGCTTTGGGGATGGGATTTAAGGTGGGGGAGGGTGCTCAGGTTAGCATATTATGGTAGATTTGGCGCAGTTGTCGAGCGGAATTTTCCCAGGTGAACTCGCCCGCCCGCTCGTAACCACGCTTGATGAGTGTTTCCCGCAAATTCTGATTTTGGATCAATTGCCCAATTGAATGGGCTAATTCCTCCACATCATACGGGTTAATGATAGTTGCGGCATCCCCGGCAACTTCAGGTAAGGAAGATATATTGGAGGTTATGACAGGTGTTCCACAGGCCATTGATTCGAGGATGGGCAGGCCAAAACCTTCGTATAGGGATGGAAATGCAAGGCATAATGCGCCATGATACAAACTCGGTAGATCATCTTCATCAACAAAGCCAATAAAATGAACATGATCCTGCATCTTTTCTTGATGGATAGTGTCGTAGATTGAGTCTTCGAGCCATCCTCGCCCACCCGCAATTACTAATTGGATATCGAATCCTGATGCTCGGATACGTGCGAGTGCTTGAATCAAACGGCCATAATTCTTACGCGGCTGAACTGTGCCGATTGAGAATATGTAGGGGGTCTCGTCAATACCGTATTTTGTTCGCATAGTCATTGTGAGGACTTCATTTTGAGGAGGGCGACGAAACCGAAAATCCACTCCGCTCAATAATACTGTTATCTTTGCCTCGGATAAACCATATAACTCCACAAGATCATTCTTAGTAGACTGTGAAATCCGCCAAAATATGGTCAGCCCGCTTTGCAGACAATGGAACCACACAGTCTAAGTAAGTTTTCAAACCAGGGTCGGCTGTTTCCGGTACACGAACGAAGGACAAATCATGGACTGTTAGTAAAGTTCGCGTTCTGGGGAGAGTAGGGGGGAGAACAAAATCAGTAGCATGATATAAATCTAACCTACCAGTAAAAGCCTCTACCGGCAGAGGCAAATTCAGCCGGTGCCAACAACGTGCCAACCATTTCGGTGAAATCCGAGTTGTCTTCCAAGCAAAATTACTTCCTGGCGGGGAAGGAAGTTTCAAAGGGACGACACCTGCAACGAACAGGCGATATAGGGTAGATTCATCCTGGACGGCGAGTGCATCAATAAGCTCTCGCACGTAACGCCCAATACCGCCACCCTGCTCATAAGCAGGCGTATAGTCTAATCCAATGATAGGCAAGGCTAGAGCGAAACCATTGTCTGCTTATGATTCTACGTCGTTATATGTCCAAAAACGGTTCGCAAAAAAGTTCCAGAACATAATAACAATCACCCCAATGAGTTGCGCAACAAGCGTTCCTAGTTTCCCTTCGGCAGCATATGAAGGAATATAGGTTGAGCGCATCAGGTGGATGATTGGGAGCAGGATTGGCATGAAAAAACCGCCCAGTGCGTGGAATGCAGTTGTTATCCAGATGGTGCGTGCGAACCAGCCAATAAAGTTGATGAAAGTAAATTGCGCCAATTGCCGACGTATTGAGTGTGAGCGCGAGTCCGGATATGTCCAGAACCGATTGAACGTGAAATTACTGATAACAGCGATAATAAAAGAAATTGTGGTCGCAATTGCCACATTTGCCAGGATTGGTTCACCTGAAGCATTGGTAGGGGGTAACACCGTTGCTTGTAGGACAATAACGGTGCCAAAATCCACCATCGTACCAATAACACCCACAATCGCAAATTTCAGAAAGCGTTCGACTTCCTTTGATTTAGTCCCGAAATCGAGCCGCGATTGCTAAGATTAAACCATCGAGTGGTGTCCGGATTGCCCGTGATGGACTCTCAACAGTTCCTAGTTGACTCATTCTATTTCTAACCTCTTCGACGTATGAATTTGACTGACCAGCACTGCAACAATACCTAGCATTAAGCCTAGATGCAGAAATAGATTATTTACATAAAGATTATCAAAAAAATTGTGGATTGATAAGTATGCCCATGTTCCAAGAAGACCAATCCCAATAAGGCGTGCGAGTATATCAGGATGGTTTCGTATTTTCCATGTCAGGGCGATTATGACAAGCCATACCTTGATATATCCTAAAAATCCAATAAAACCAGCTTCAGCGAAGATATTCAGGTAATAATTGTGAGCGTGACCCAGGGGTTCCGGCCAATTTATGAGGCGATATTGTGGATAGACAATCTCATAATTGCCCAGGCCGATTCCTAGCCAGGGATGACTTTCTATCATGTTAAGAGCGGCTTGCCAGTGTGCCAAACGTTCGGCCACTGCATAATTTTCCGACGTTATATCCACTCCTCGAACATCCTCAAAAGCAAAGAATTCCTGGGTCGAGCTATTCAGCCGGTCAATCACTGACCTTGGCAAAGTGCCTGTGAGCCAGAGGACACCGAATACCCCGATTAGAAAAATGAGTGCCAATAACCCACGCAGCGCATTGCGAGGTAGGGCAAAGACCATCACAACTATTGCCCCACCCAAGCCAAGCCAAGCACCTCGGCTCCAGGACATGCCGATGGCACCGAGCATCGTGGCTGATGCTACTCCATAAAAGGTTACTGCCAGTAAATCCAACGCGGAAACATAATGATCGAGATGCCACCTCTTCCAGGCACGGATGGAGTATCCAGTGAAGGCCATGAAGGCTAGCGGGAGTATTAACCCCATAAAACCACCGAATGGATTAGGTTGGCCGAATGTGCCAAACGCACGAAAAAATTTATCATCGATAACCAGATGTAATGCGCCACTTCCACCAAAGAATTCGTAGATTCCTATCAGAGCGTTGGCAAAACCCCCAGCGACTAGCGCAAATACCAGCCATCGCCAACGCTGCCCAGAAGCTATATTTTTCACCACAACAATTAGAATCAGGATTTGTACCCACTTGAGCCAATCGTCTAGCCAAGCGGCTACTGATGTTGCAGCAAAGACCGTAAGACCTGTGATTATGACGTAAATAGTGATAACTGTCGTGAAGGGAGTCCAGAACCCCTGAAATAGACGCTCACCTCGTGCAATACGATACATTGTCCAAGATATCAGTAAGCCAGCCAGGGCTAATTGGCCGATGTCTATCGGCAACTGGATAGTTGCCTCGGTTGCAATAAGCGTACGCATGGGCGCAAGAAGCATCAGGATGGTGATTCCTGCGAGTGGTGTGATCGCGGCCAACAGGAGGAAGAGGCTAGCGGCAAGGATGAGTAAAGTGATTCCAAGTGGCTGGGTGCCTACGAGCAGGCCAACTGCACCAGCTAATATGAACCAAACAATGGCCGATAAATTCCGTCTCAGTGCGTCATATTGCCATACCTGAGTGAATGTTCCGATCACACGACCTCGCGGAAGTAAGCAATGGTCTGTTCCAAACCTTGTTGAAGTTTGACCCTGGGTTCCCAATTTAAGATGTTACGGGCGCGAGTAATGTCTGGTTGGCGAGTTTGTGGATCGCCCTTGATCCGCTCATCTCTAAACACGATACCCGCCTTGTTACCCGTGATTTCGTTGACCGTATTCGCGAATTCGAGAATTGTCATTTCATCGGGGTTGCCGATGTTGACCGGATCGCTGAAGTCCGAAGCTAAAAGGCGATAAATACCTTCTATGAGGTCACTGCAATATTGAAAGCTGCGAGTTTGTGACCCGTCTCCATATACAGTTAGGGGTTCATCGCGCAATGCTTGGGCAATAAAGTTGGGTACGACGCGACCATCTGCTAGGCGCATTCGTGGGCCATAGGTATTAAAGATGCGCACGATGCGGGTTTCTACCTTGTGGAAGCGATGGTAAGCCATTGTTAGTGCCTCAGCGTAACGCTTGGCCTCATCGTAGACACCACGTGGCCCGATCGTATCGACATTGCCGACGTAGGTTTCTTTTTGTGGATGTTCGAGCGGGTCTCCATAGATTTCTGAGGTCGAAGCCAATAGAAAGCGTGCGTTTTTCGCTAAAGCCAAACCAAGCGCATTATGTGTTCCAAGCGCGCCAACTTTTAGAGTTTGGATAGGCAACTTCAGATAATCAATTGGGCTGGCTGGTGACGCGAAATGCAAAATTGCATCGAGAGGGTCTTTTAAGTAGATGTAATTGGTGACATCTTGATGAATGAAAGAAAAGTGTTGATTACCGGCAAGATGAGCAATATTCCGCGTGTTGCCGGTAATTAGATTGTCCATAGCGATGACTGAATGACCTTCGGCCAGGAAGCGATCACAAAGATGTGATCCAAGAAAACCTGCACCACCTGTTATGAGAACACGCAAATCACACCTCTTTTATCATTTGTGAAAAACTTTGGACAGTTTACCACAAACTTCGCTTGAGGTAATGATATGGTTCTAAACAGTTACCTCGCCTTCGCCGTCTTCCTTGAGGCTTTGGATTTGCTCATCGAATTCTGTGCAGAAAATATGGTACGCTGCTGCATTGTCGAGGCATACAATTACTGTGCGTAAATACCGAGGATTGTCAAACGTAAAGTCCACAATCTGAGTCAACATCGTTTTGGCACAATTCTCAACGGGGTACCCAAGAATGCCCGTTGATATTGCTGGGATGGCGATCGACTTTAAACGATTTTCTTCGGCCAGACGTAAACATGCCAATGTAACATTGGCTAATTTGCCACGCTCACTACCCTCGCCCCAGCGCGGCCCAACGGCATGAATAATCTTCCCGACTTCCATGTTACCTGCGCTCGTGACAACCGCCGAACCAATATCACACCAGCCTATAAGTTTACACGCTTCGGGTACCGTAGTGCCAGTTTTTTCTGCTAGAGCAGGGGGGACATTCAAATTGGGGTCCGTCGCATTAACGAGGCCAGACACGGATTGGGAAAGTAGATCGTCGTGAACAATCTGGATGGTGATTTTATTCACCTTCACTTTCATGGCGCAGCCACTCCCATTCCCTATTGGACTACATTACACCATTATACGGATGGTTCGTCAATAGCTCCTATGTTCGACAACGTTAATGGAAGTGCTAAGAGCATCACAAAAATGTAACACAAGTCCTGCACAAATACACTGTTATCAATCATGCCATGTGAGATTAGATTAACCATGCTACCGATTGCCCCAATCAATATTGCTAGAAGAATGGGGTCTTGCTGGCGGGCTGCGGGAAGTATGTGTTTGACCTGGTTCCAAAAACCAAATAACAGCGAGAGGAGCACCGCCACTCCCAGAATTCCCAGATTGACCCAAAAGTCCAAAATTAAGTTATGTGGATGCGAGAGATTGGGTTCCTGCCAAGCATCCGGCATGATGTATTGACCGCGAAAGGCGTAAAGGAATTGATCCAGGCCGAGTCCTGTAATTGGGTGATCTGCGATCATGTTCATGGCGCTCTGCCACACACGAATACGATAGAAATTCGTGCCACTATCGAATTCCAAGACTCTGGCAAATCGCTCCGACTGTAGTGAAAATAGAAATGCCACCAACGCTAAGATAGCGAATGCCAACACGATGAAGCGCGCGCGTTTGCCCAACGCTAAGATCAGAACCACAATGATGGAAGCAGGAACTCCGATGAAAATTGCGCCCACGCTCTGGCTCAAGAGTACCGCAACGCCCAATATGCCCAATATAAAAAAGGAAAGAGTTCTGTACCTTTGTTTGATTGGCATGACGAGAAAAGCTAGCGCAAATGGAATACATCGCCCCAAAAACAAACCGACATTGTTTGGGGATCCGTACACACTTGCCAACCGGCGTGCGCCATCTTCGGCAGTGATGATGGAATCACCCTGAACAAACTGCGACAAGCCTATTGCAGCGACTGCACAGCCCGACAGCAGGAAGGCGCCGACAATTCTCAGTACTGTCTTTCGATCATGGACTATCGTGCGAAAGATTAAGTAGAAGGCCGCCGGTTCAAATATCATTACTCGGAGTTTTGTCATCGCCTCAGGACGATATTCCGCCCATAGCAATGATAGAATTCCCAGGATCACCCAAGCGATCACCGTATAATCAATTATATTCAATGACTTTAGAGATAAAAGTGATGTGGCTGGAAATTGGGATGATCTAGCCTGTCGCCATCTTCCCACTACGCCTAGGATCCGAATTGTCCAGGCGAAGAAGGTCATCAGAATCAGGATTTCTGACATAGGAAAGGCAAACCGATAAAGTTCGATGGGAAATAAAAAGAATGGTGCCCAGAATATTGTGAGCGTCAGACCAATATCCAGTTGGTTATATATAAGAATTAAGAGTATCATGGCGCTGACGATGGTGAGAATAAATCCCGGTTCTAAATAAATTATTCCTGCGGATAATACTGCCAGACCAAGTTGTACCGCCTCTCGACGCAAAATGTGTGGTGTATTGTCCCCAAAGGTCAGCAGCATACCGATTAATAGGGCTACCGAGGTGAAGGCGCTGAGAAACAATTGAGCAGCTTGAGTGAGGCGTTCATTAAATACGTCGAGCAGTCTTGGCCTAAGTTTCCAGTCGATTTGCCGAAAGGCCACAAGTGTACTGACCGTTGACACACCGACGACAACCCAAGCGATTAATAATTGACGGACGAAAGGTGCTGCTAGATCACCTGAACTGACCCCATACCCTGCAATCGCCCAACGATCCCAACCTCGATCTGCCACCCCATGCAATGTGTGAAGACCGTTGGAGAGATTTCTCCCGACGGGGACAAGATGCACCTCTGGGGATAAACTGCCACTGGTCAGGACAATGTATGCATTGCCGGATGTGTCATGTGGTGTCGCGTTTGCAGGGTTTCCATCAATTGTGGGATAGAGATAGGCGACATAATCGTCTTGGCGCAAGAGAAGGGATACAGATTTACCGGCAAACTTGAAGTCGAATTGGCTGTCTTGTACCCAGCCAATATCTGCTCCCATGTTTCCGAATGTCCATACGCCACTGTATTGTGTGTAGGGATTGACAGCAGAATATAGACCATTTTCTGCTACCGCCGGTTGTGGGTGGTTAACGAATGCGTTATAGAGTGGGGTGGGGGTATTGTCATGATCGACAAGCGCAAAGCCCCACATTGGGTCATCCAGTGGCACATCCGGTTGCCAATGTTCCAGGATCATGGCACCGAGCCACGGCCACTCCCGCTCTGCCCGGTCAAGGGCGGAAAGGGTAAAAGCAACTTGTTCACTGGCTGATACACTTCCCCAAATGGAAGGGCGTCCACTCCAATTTTGTGGAAGACTATTCCAGCCCCAATTCATTGCCCAGATGGACTTACTGGCATCCTGGTTTCGCACCATTTCCTCACGCAGGGCAATGATGCGCGAAAAGTTCAATGTGTTCGCGTCCACTATACGGTCTTCGGGCGATGTGCTGAAGCCATAGGGTTTTGCACCGATGGCATCCATATAAGGTTTTGCTCCAAGAGTATAGAGGTCGTGAAGGTAGAGCATATCGCTAATATTCTTGGGTCCCGTTTCTGTTGTAGGGGCCAATGCCCCAGCAATGACAACTGCCTGATGATCCGAGCTATGAATAGCTGGGTAGGTTTCTTGTAAAAGTGCCAGGTAGTCAACAGGGCGAGGTTCCAGTCCGCCCCAGGTTTCGGTCAGATTTGGCTCATCCCAGACTTGATAATAGTCGATAGTTTCACCATATCGCGTTGCGAATGCCCCAGCGAAATCCGCGAACTGCTTGGGGTCGAAAGGAGGCGATGTCCGTGATTGCAGGGCGTGTGAATCTCGCCCCCACGCGGGCGTATCCATTAATACTGCAACCAAGTGTAAATTAGGATGTTGGTCTACTGCATCTACGATTGCGTCCCATTTTGACCATTCATATTGTCCGGGTTGAGGTTCGATTTGATCCCAGGCAAATACTTGACGCACCCAGGTTATGTGAGCTGCATCCATGCGATTCAACTGTTGCTGGAGGTTAGCCGGAGTGTATTGAGTAAGTTCGGCGTTGACACCTAAACGAGGGACACGAAATGGAAGGTCTGCATCCTGCGAAGCATCAACATATCCACGAAGCTGAAAATCACGTTCCTGTATAGTAGCATAAACTGTGACCAAACTGCCCAATAGCGCGGCTAGAGTCACCGCCAATATCACATACTGTCGTTTCATTCATCGTGTCCAGACAGGATTGGAGGCACCGCCATCAAGAGTGAGTTGGTGAGAAACCTCAAATTCAACGTCTATTACCCACAGGTTCCCCTGATAAACAAATGCAATCTGGCGACCATCGGGACTCCAGGCAAATTCTTGATTCTTAAAAATTGATTGTTGTGCAGTAAGACCAGGTTGCCCCGATTTTGGAAAGATCACTCTTTCATTACTGCCATCGCGATCTGCAACTACGAGATCATATTCTCCATTTATGCTGTTGAAGGGGTCTCTGGAGCGGAGGTAGGCCAAATAACCTTTGGGGAACTCACTGCCAGAGTCTGACAAGAAAGGGGAATATTGTGGTGCTGACCAGATACCACTATTTTTTACAACTTCAGCACTGAATTCACCAGTGGTTTCGGCTATCGCAATACCAAAGGATGGGCTGTTTTCGGGAAGTTCGCTGCCGAGGGGAACATCATGGATGGTGGTTGCAATTAGGGAACCATCAGGTGACCATGATGCGGTGGCTCTCCATGACCAATCCCCTACCGGACGGAGTACGGCATAGTTCAGCAGCGGCGGATTGAATTCCCCAGTTTCGAGATCAACCAGACCAAACGAGTCGCTGCGCACCCAAGCGAGTTGTTGCCCATCCGGCGACCATTGAAACCGTGTGCCCCACCATCCATATAGGCCACCCCCCAGTGAAGGCTCGACGATTTGGTCCAAATTTAGTGAGCCACCCGTTGCGGGATCGATACGCATCCGGTAAAGGTCATTGTGTGCCTTCCAACCTGGTGCTGCATCTGTCGCTTCACCGGTAGAATAGCTAATTGTATTGTCCAATCCTGGAACCCAATCCGCATACAGTACATCTCCGGGAATGAGACTAACTGGTTCTGAAGTCCTGGGTTACATCAGGAATGAGCCATAGCTGATTGAATGAGTTTTCTCCTTCTACAGGATTTGTCTTGCGAGCAAAGAGCAGTTGTTTCCCATC
The DNA here is from genome assembly GCA_963752305.1 of uncultured Chloroflexia bacterium. Classification (GTDB taxonomy): domain Bacteria; phylum Chloroflexota; class Anaerolineae; order Aggregatilineales; family Phototrophicaceae; genus CFX2. Next base: position 1,214,742 of record CAVVXQ010000009.1, on the reverse strand, counting down.
GGGGGATAGACCGAAAATGCTACCGCGATCATCCAAATCACTGCTGGTTGTCAGAAGGCGTTTGGCTGTGCTGCTGCCGCGTATAACCCAGGCATTTCCGTTATTCATATATGCCAATGTACCTAGTATTGGTACTGGCTCAACTTCTCCAGTGGGGCCAACGGAAATAATTTCATCCTGCGGGGCGAGGATTGTTGTCTCATTAATTTTGACCCGATCAGATTCAATTCCGTCATCATATGTGATTCGATAGCAAGTTTCGAGAATTCCATTCTTTCCTGCCTGACTCACTTGCTGCTCACCGGAGCTGAGAGCCTCGTTTGAAATCGTCGTCTGTTTATAGGGGATTTCGGATTGTTGGCAGTCGGTATCTTCTGTTACACGAACAACTGTTACCCGCATTCCATCTGTGATTTGCGTAAATTTGGAGGGTTCGACGCGATCAAGCTCGGAAAGTTCAATACCCACATCAGGATCACGCAGGAATTCATCAACAGTGACGGAGGAGGGGTAGGCAAAAGTTCGCTCTCGGCCATCCGCAACCAAAGAAACCCGAATTTGGGGAGTTTCATGTTGGGTACGACATGATACAAGAAAGATAATACTTACCAACACTAAGATAAGTTTTCGAGACATATCCAATAATCCTGATGTAACGAGCCGTACAAATTGGGTCGATCAGTTTTTCATGTTGCCCAGAGTTGTTGGGCTTAACTCAGATGAGTTAAGCCCAAAATAAAATCTAATCATTAGGGTTGCCAGTGTGGCATAGAGTCATTGAACCCATTTTGAGAGATATTGACCACATTAGTTGGGTCGGCCAATGTTAGCAGGTAGAGCTGACTATTCCCATCACGATTAGAGACGAAAGCGATCTGTGAACTATCCGGCGACCAGGCAGGTGCAGAATCGTTGGCGGTACTGCCGGAAGTGAGGTTCACCGGGTTCGAGCCATCGGCATTCATAACAAAGATGTCGGGGCTACCGTCACGATCAGATACGAAAGCGATCTGTGAGCCATTTGGCGACCAGGCAGGTGCAGAATCGTTGGCGGCGCTGCCGGAAGTGAGGTTCACCGGGTTCGAGCCGTCGGCATTCATAACAAAGATGTCGGGACTACCGTCGCGATCAGAGACAAAGGTGATCTGTGAGCCATTTGGCGACCAGACTGGCGCGGTATCGTTGGCGGCACTGCCGGAAGTGAGGTTCACCGGGTTCGAGCCGTCGGCGTTCATAACAAAGATGTCGGGACTACCGTCGCGATCAGATACGAAAGCGATCTGTGAGCCATTTGGCGACCAGACTGGCGAATTGTCATTCGACGGGTTGGTGGGCGTGAGATTGACGGCGTTCGAGCCATCAGCATTCATGATTAAGATGTCATTATCTCCCTCACGATCAGATACGAAAGCGATCTGTGAGCCATTTGGCGACCAGACTGGCAAATTGTCATTCGACGGGTTATTAGTCAAATTCGTAACGCTGCCGTCCATCCCCAATAAATACACCTCACTGTTGCCATCACGGTCTGAGACAAACAGTATTGGACGACTGATTGGCGGGGGCGCTACGGCGACTGTGTTGACGGAGATGGTAGCCGAGACGGGAGCGCTGGTGCCACCTGCGCCGGAGACGGTGAGGGTGACAGTGTAGGAGCCAGGGTCGGTGAAGGTATGGGAAGGACTGGCATCGGTACTGGTTGAGCCATCACCGAAATCCCAGGTGTAAGCGGTGATGTCACCAGAAGAAGTCGAACTGTCGAAGGTGACGGACAGGGGAGCATCGCCAGCGGTAGTGCTGGGGGTGAAAGCGGCCACCGGAGCCGGGACGGGAGGCGCATTGACGGAGATGGTAGCCGAGACGGGAGCGCTGGTGCCACCTGCGCCGGAGACGGTGAGGGTGACAGTGTAGGAGCCAGGGTCGGTGAAGGTATGGGAAGGACTGGCATCGGTACTGGTTGAGCCATCACCGAAATCCCAGGTGTAAGCGGTGATGTCACCAGAAGAAGTCGAACTGTCGAAGGTGACGGACAGGGGAGCATCGCCAGCGGTAGTGCTGGGGGTGAAAGCGGCCACCGGAGCCGGGACGGGAGGCGCATTGACGGAGATGGTAGCTGAGACGGGAGCGCTGGTGCCACCTGCGCCGGAGACGGTGAGGGTGACAGTGTAGGAGCCAGGGTCGGTGAAGGTATGGGAAGGACTGGCATCGGTACTGGTTGAGCCATCACCGAAATCCCAGGTGTAAGCGGTGATGTCACCAGAAGAAGTCGAACTGTCGAAGGTGACGGACAGGGGAGCATCGCCAGCGGTAGTGCTGGGGGTGAAAGCGGCCACCGGAGCCGGGACGGGAGGCGCATTGACGGAGATGGTAGCTGAGACGGGAGCGCTGGTGCCACCTGCGCCAGAGACGGTGAGGGTGACAGTGTAGGAGCCAGGGTCGGTGAAGGTATGGGAAGGACTGGCATCGGTACTGGTTGAGCCATCACCGAAGTCCCAGGTGTAGGCGGTGATGTCACCAGAAGAAGTCGAACTGTCGAAGGTGACGGACAGGGGAGCATCGCCAGCGGTAGTGCTGGGGGTGAAAGCGGCCACCGGAGCCGGGACGGGAGGCGCATTGACGGAGATGGTAGCTGAGACGGGAGCGCTGGTGCCACCTGCGCCAGAGACGGTGAGGGTGACAGTGTAGGAGCCAGGGTCGGTGAAGGTATGGGAAGGACTGGCATCGGTACTGGTTGAGCCATCCCCGAAATCCCAGGTGTAAGCGGTGATGTCACCAGAAGAAGTCGAACTGTCGAAGGTGACGGACAGGGGAGCATCGCCAGCGGTAGTGCTGGGGGTGAAAGCGGCCACCGGAGCCGGGACGGGAGGCGCATTGACGGAGATGGTAGCTGAGACGGGAGCGCTGGTGCCACCTGCGCCGGAGACGGTGAGGGTGACAGTGTAGGAGCCAGGGTCGGTGAAGGTATGGGACGGACTGGCATCGGTACTGGTATTGCCATCCCCGAAGTCCCAGGCGTAAGCGGTGATGTCACCAGAAGAAGTCGAACTGTCGAAGGTGACGGACAGGGGAGCATCGCCAGCGGTAGTGCTGGGGGTGAAAGCGGCCACCGGAGCTATAGGCGGTTCACTTACAGTTATTGTGTGTTGTGCAGTGTCTGTGCCGCTTACATTTGAAACTGTCAGGGCTATGGTATAACTTCCCGCCGATGCAAATGTATGGGACGGACTGGCATCGGTACTGGTATTGCCGTCGCCAAAATCCCAGGCGTAAGTGAGACTTTCGCCCGCTGATTGAGTGGTGAATTGTACTGTCAATGGGGCGATGCCCATATCATAATCCTGGGTAAAACCCGCCTGGGGTGCGGCAATCGGTTCGGTAGCCGTAATCGTTGTCTCAGTTAAGTTGCTTCCGCCTGGGCCAGAGACAGTTAAACCGACAGTGTAAGTGCCTGAAGTGACAAAGGTATGGGAAGGACTGGCATCGGTACTGGTTGAACCATCACCGAAGTCCCATGCATAGGCTGTGATTGCCCCAGTCGATTGGTTGGTGAATTGAACAATTAGCGGAATATCACCCGATGTTTTGTCCTGGGTAAAGGAAGCGGTTGGTGCGTCAGGTGGTTGTGCTACAGTAATAGTGGACTGGGCGGTATCTTGTCCCCCGGGTCCGATTGCAGTTAGGGTAACGGTGTATGTGCCCGCATCAACATAATTATGCGTTGGATTAGTGTCTACACTTGTTTCACCATCTCCAAAGTCCCAGGTATAACTTGTGACCTGACCTGTTGACTGGTTTACGAATTGTACTGTTAGGGGAGCATTTCCCGACGATTTGTCGGATGCAAATATGGCATCCGGCGCGGGCACAACAGGGTCTTCAACGGTGATTTTGCGCGTGACGCTTGATGTGCCTCCAGTGCCAGTCACAGATAGTATGACATTGTAGGTGCCGACAGCATCGAACTCATGATTTGGACTTTGATCGGTACTGGTCCCGCCATCACCAAACGTCCAGCTATAAGCTGTAATTGCGCCTGTGGATTGATTGGTGAATTGGATTGTTAAAGGCGATGGACCGGAGGTTTTATCCTGAGTAAAGCCTGCAACAGGCGGATTTGCGCTTTGAACGTTGATCTGCCGAGACACGTTGGACGTTCCGCCTGGGCCGGTTACAAATAATGTAACATTGTAAACACCAGGGTTGCGGAAAGTATATGTCGGGCTGGCATCGGGGCTACTGCCGCCATCACCAAACGTCCAACTATAGCTTGTAATACTGCCGCTCGATTGATTCAAGAAGTGAACAACAAGGGGCGCTTGACCGCTGGCACGATCCTGGGTAAAAGCTGCAATTGGACGAGGGATCGTGGGTGTGTTAGATGGAATTGGGGTGGGAGCCTGATTCTGGACACGAATGTTATTCACAATAGTGGCGAGATTACTCCCATCTCGAAGTGTCACACGAAGTCTTAGCTGGTATATGCTATCCTGAACAACTGTTGTATTCCAAGTCCCTAGAATGCCGTTTAATACAGGTGTTTGGACAATGCCGCTGGCAGGGTACCATAAATTGCCTGGATTGGGATCAGGGCCATATTCCAATTGGTATTGTAGGAACTGTGGATGAATAGCTGCCCCCAACACCTGTATATTCCCGGCGACCACATTGCCTGGAATGGGCGATAAAATCACAATACTGATGGGAAGGGGAGTACTCGTTGGAAAGAATGAGACTGGGGGAAGTGCTACGGACGTTGGAGGTAGCTGCCCGGCCTGTGCGGTGGGAATTACCGGAGTGCCGATTGGAAACGTGGTGGGAAGGCCACTGGTTGGGATTTCAGTACGAGTGGGTAGGGGAGTGTTGGTGAGCACTTCTGTTAATTGTAGCTGCTGTTCTGGCGCACTCGTAAGGTTACAAGCACTCACTACGAGGGTCAGAAATGTCAGTAAAAATAGTGACAATAGACCTCTAAATCTGGGTAGGTGCGCCATAAAAGTCCCTTTCTCATACTGTTAAGTCAAATTGCGACTGACTCCGATTATAACTGATATTGTAGGCTTGAACCTGACGTGAAGCCGACTGTCTAAAGTTTACTTGTGGCTGGGTCAAACCGATGCTACACTGATTTTGACGATTTGGTTCCCAACATGTTCGAAAACGTGAGGAACTTTGATGAAGGCTTTAATTGTTGATGATGAACAGGCCATTCGGGATGCTCTTGGCCGCAAGTTGCATCGTGAAGGATTCGAGATTGTTTTATGCAGTGATGGCTTAGAAGGACTTCGCACATTTCACGCGGAACATCCCGATGTGGTAATACTGGATATTGTGATGCCAGGTGGCATGGACGGACTGACAGTCTGCCGACGGATTCGGGAAGTTGCAGATACACCGATCATGATGCTTTCGGCGCAGGCTGTTACAGAAGAAGATGTTATTGAGGGACTCAATGCAGGAGCCGACGAGTATCTCATTAAGCCGGTTCGTCTCAATGAATTTGTTGCTCGTGTAAATGCCCTGATTCGGCGATCCCAAATTGTATCGAGTGAAACCGATCAGAGCTACAATGATGGATATCTGAGTATTGATGTGCATCGTCGACATGTGCATGTAAATGGGCGAAAGATTCATTTGACTCCAACAGAGTTTAAATTACTTGCTGTCTTGATGGAGAACGCGGGTCGGGTTGTGAATCAACGTGATCTCCTAGAGCAGGTATGGGGTCGTGAATACATGGATGATGTTTATTATCCGCGCGTATATATCAGCCAACTTCGCCGCAAGGTCGAGCCTGATCCTGCTAATCCCGTCTATATCCTGACTGAACATCGTATTGGCTATCGTTTTGAGAAACAGCCCCCAATAGCCGCTAAGCCTCAGTGATATGTCGCTCGCAAACACAATTACGCTGCTATTTAATGGCTTGACGATTGCATTGGCGTTGGGCTTTTTGCTGATTGTACTGTGGCAGGATATTCGGAAGGAACTTAATCAGTTTTTTGGACTGCTACTTTTTCTCGTGACCTTATGGAACATTGGTTCCCTTTTGACACTAGCGTTTACACTGGTTGACCCGCATTCCCCATTTATCTCAATTTCATTGAGCATCATGGAATTGGGTTTTACAGGCTCGAGTATTGGCGTTTATGCGCTGACAGCAATACTTGTGGGCGTGCACAGCCGACGATTTCGTACACTTGCTTTCTTGAGTCTGTTTATTGTACTAATCTATCAAATTTTTCTAATCCTTAGTAACTCCCCGATGTCCTTTGAGGCGTTGGGGGATGGATTCTACAAGTATCGATTTCAGCCCCTTGCCGCTGTCTTTTATCTCACATTCGATGGGATAACAATCTACTTAGTCTGGCGTTACCAACGGAAGTTTAAATCTGTCACGTTGAGGGTTGGATTATCACTATTTGTTGTCGGTCAAAGCCTCGGCTTTCTCAACCCGGAGTTGGGCGTAGTTTCATTGTCAATCAACATTAGTTCATTGTCTATGTTGGTTACTAGCTTCGCAATCTTGCGCCAGGAAATTATCACACCCCTGTCCGAACGTATTTCTCAAGTTGAAGCTGTTCACAAAGTAAGCCTTGCAATTACCAGTCAGATTGCATTGGATACGGTACTTCACCAAATTGCCACACAGGCGGCGGGATGGTTGGATGCAGACGGCTCTGGTATCTTCCTTAATCGCGGACATGATTTGGAGCTTGCCACTGTTCACAATCTGCCACATCAGTTTGTTCATGTTCGCGTACCAATAGGGCAGGGTGTTGCGGGGGCCGTTGCGGATACCCACCGAACAATCTACCTTGAGAATTACAGCCGTGATTGGAAGGGAGATACAGATTTACCACTTGCGCAAGAGACATTCGGTTCTGTTATTTCTGTACCACTAATCTATGGGGCTGATGTACTAGGTGTGTTAATGGTCATCGCGGGCAAGCAGGGACGATTATTCCAGATGACAGATGTCGGCCTTTTGGAACTACTAGCAGCGCAAGCAGCAGTAGCGATTGCGCATAGTCATTTATTCCTCGAACAACAGAAACTAACAGCTCAAGTGGAAGCATCCAGAAGTCAACTAGAAGCTGTTTTAACCAGCACAGAAAATCCCGTCATCGCAGTTGATCGCTCCTTCCACCTCATTTTCGCCAATCCCGCAGCAAAAGAACTCCTCATGCCTAACGACCAAGATGACGAAAACTCGTCCATTATTTCTATCCCATTTGATTTCCTACCAGACAATCACCGGAAAGTTATGCGGGCACTCCACCATAACCGCACGTACATTTATGAGGTAGCTATCCAGCAAAAAGTCTATCTATGCCACCTTGCACAATTAGGTAGACCCCATGCAGCAGGGTGGGTTGCCATTCTCAACGATGTCACCCAACTTAAAGAACTAGATCGTTTGAAGAGCGAGATGGTACGTATGACCAGCCACGATCTTAAAAACCCTCTTCAGGCTGCAATGTCAAACCTCGAATTATTAAGCGATGATCTCGCAGGGAACACTAACCACGAAGTACAAGAATCTCTAAAAACTATAGAAAGACAATTGTTACGGATGAACCGAATTATCAACGGGATTCTTGACCTTGAACGAGTAAAAACTGGCATGTTACAGAAAGAACAATGTTCAGCAGATGATTTGATTACGCATGTAACTGAAGAACTTGGTCACATCGCCAAAGACCAGTGTGTTGCACTAGAGACTTCCATTGAGCATAATATCCCCAGTTTTTGGGCCGAACCCAAGCAATTTGAGCGAGCCCTTATTAACATTGTTGAGAATGCAATCAAATTTACACCCCAAGGTGGACACATAACTATCCAAGCTACACAAGATGAGGGAAATGTACTCTTTAAAATCAAAGATACAGGTATTGGTATACCAGAAGCACTTCAACCTCAAATCTTTGAACGGTTCCTACGCGGAGGGCAAAAAGGGCAGGTAGGAGCTGAACATATCAGTGGGTCCGGATTAGGATTAAGCCTTGTAAAGGCTATTGTCGAAAGTCATCAAGGAAAAATCTGGCTAACCAGCCAAGTTGGAGCAGGAACCACATTCTATTTGAGCGTACCAGCAATCATAGACGCAGGATAATTCGTATAGTCATTGGAAACAAGCAACAATGCCATTAAAACTCCACAAACAACCACACATCCTTCTCACCATCATTACCATCATCTGCACAAATGCCCTCCCACTAACCCTAACTACCGCTCAGACGATAACACCAACATCCCCCCCACCCAAAACACCAACAACAATATCAAGCCCAGAACCAAACAACACGCAAATACCACTACAACTTACCATGCCAAAAACACAAAACAACCTCACCATACTAACCGGAAACATCCAAAGACCAAACGGACTCACATGGCTAGACAACAAAATATACACAGTCTGCAGCGGTGACTGGACACTCTACGAAATCAACACTGAAACAGGAGCTACAACCCAATACATTTACGGCATCCGAAACGCAAATGACCTATACGCAATCAACGAAAATAACGAAACCCACCTATGGATACCCGATTTCCAAAGTAACACCCTCGTACACATCAACCGAGGAGTCACACAGATCATCACTTCAAATCTACAAGGACCTTGGGGAATCACACCACTAGACGACAACACTTTCGCAATAACCAACCTAAACAGCAACACTGTAACAACAGTCGCCAAAGACGGAACAACCACCAACATCATCACAAACCTAAGATCACCCTCTGGAATAGAGGCTGATGAACTACATCTTTATATCGCCAACACCGGCAGCGCCCGACGCGCCATCGAATGGTTTGATAGAACAAAGATACTTAATCAAGACGAGCCTATCAACTCAACGGCCTCTGACCAACAATCTCTCATAACCGGATTACAAAACACAACCAACCTTGTATTAGCCCAAGATGGATACCTATATTTCAGCTATGCCCTCGGAACTCGTGGAGTTGTCGGACGAATAGACCCGGACATCTGCATCGCAACTGGGGGATGCACCAGTGAACAAGTAGAGATTGTCCTCTACACTGAACTTGCAGCGCCACTAGCTGGCCTCACCATCACCCCCGACATGCGGCTATATGTTCACACCATGTTCAGCCCCGACATCTATTGGGTAGACCTAACACCCAATGAGACTACAACAACCAACTCGAGCTAACCAAAACTAGTCTTCTAAAATGAAAGGCGATCCCAAATACGCAGAACGCGAAGCTAAAACGCCCAGCTTGGCCTGTCTCGACTGCTGCTTGAATGCATACTCCGCCTTTAGAGCGGCTTGCCGATTCTGAAACAGCCAAAGACCAACTAATTTCACGGGACGACGAACAGCCGTATAAGCCGCTCCACTCCCCAAATTGTGAAGTTTCACTCGGCGATTCACGTCCGGGGTAATACCCGTATATAATGAAGCATCACTGCACTCAACAACATACAAGAACCAGGGCACAGAAGCAGCCAGTACATAAAAATAGTGCCCTTGCGACACAATAAAATCAACTACAGAATAGCCGTGTCCAAAACTCATCTGAAGAACGTCACGCAACGCAAGACGCCAAGACAGCGCCATATCACTATTACTTCGTTTTATAGCGTTAATATCCGGTGGAATTTCCACACAGTAGCGATTTTGACTCTTCCTCAAAAGTGAGATCAACCACTGGATGCCAATCCTTATCCATTTTCAACAAAAATGGAGCATCCAGCATTTTTTCAACAATTTTTTACCAGACGACAGTCTCTTTACCCGGGTATTTCTGCAGATTCCATGTCACTTCAAGCCGATCCGAGGGCAATCCCACGTTAATCCCATCCATCATCTGACCATAGAAATTCTCATGATACAAATCTGAACCAGCCCCCAAACGGTGAAGATTAAAGTTGGCATTTCCGGCCTGAAGGGGATCAAATGTCCAAGCTAACATACTATAATCATGATTCTAGTGCCCAATCCGCGCTGGAATTGCTTTAAGACCAAAACCAATTCCTTTCCCTTGATAATCGGGATGCACGCCCGCCATATGCGACCATAGAATCCATTTCCCGGCTTTCCGAGCAGAAAATGCTAGCGCCATTCCTACTAGATGAAGCCTATCAGTAAGCACCAATTACTAAACCACCAGACGTAACCATAGCGTGCATAATACTTGCCGGAACAGAATCTTTTGGATCAAGCTGCCAAACAGTGATCTCCAGGTCAACAACTTTTTCCAACTCCGATATTTGTTCAAGCAGGCGATACTGCCAATTAGACATTATTTACCAAGTGGCTCGGATAACAGGAGACCGATCAACGCAGTCAAAATACCAGCGTAAAGAAGCACCGTTCCAATCAGATCAAAAGCAACTGATTGGATATAGAAATTCAGAAGTTCTATCACAAAACTAATCAGAACAAATAAAATGCCAATCACTACTGGCAATCCACGCCGCTTCGCCATAAACTCAGATATAAATGCAATGAACCGAGCTAATGTAGGTGAGCGATCTATACCTCGAAACATCAAATTACACCCATCACTTAGATATCTGATATTGTTTATAACGCTCATACAAGGGGCTGGAGATTTGGACTGTTATTAAAACACCAGCTTCAGTATGTTCTTGCTTTTCGACATTCGCCATTTCAAAGAGCATCGAAACCAAGTCGCCACGCTGATATGGTAACAACAACGTTACTTTGTGTAAGTGAGTTGCAAGAACATCTTCCATCGATTCGAGCAGTTTATCAACTCCCGTCCCGGTCATAGCAGATAGTTCCACCGATGCTGAATACTGACCACTCGTATCACTCCATCTGGGTAAGGTTGGCTCATGCCACTTATCAATCTTGTTCCATACGAGAACACGTGGAATTGGCGGAACGTCAATTTCAGCGAGGGTGTCCTCGACGACTTCGATATGCTGTAACACTTGAGGATGTGATATATCGACTACATGGAGTAAAAGATCCGCCTCACTAACTTCTTCTAGTGTTGCCCTAAAAGCGGCGATCAATGTGGTCGGCAGCTTTTGGATAAACCCTACCGTATCTGTAACAACCATATGGCGATTGGATGGTAATTCTACGCGACGAGAGAGTGGGTCCAAGGTTGCAAATAACTGATCGGCAACATAAACCTCATCACCCGTTAGTGCCTTCAACAGCGTGGATTTACCGGCATTTGTATATCCTACCAAAGCGACAATCGGAATACCCGCACGATGGCGCTGTAAACGATACTGACTACGCTGCTGCCGAACATGCTCCAAATCATCTTTTAATCTGGTTATTTTGCGTCCTATCTCTCGACGATCCACCTCAAGCTGTGTTTCACCAGGGCCACGCAGACCGACGCCACCTGTACCACCACGCGCAGAACCACCGCCAGTCTGCCGAGCCAGGTGAGTCCACTGACGAGTTAATCGAGGCAATCGATATTCATACTGTGCCAACTCCACCTGGAGCGTTCCTTCACGTGTATGAGCGTGTTGCGCGAATATATCCAGGATAAGGGCAGAGCGATCCAGAACTTTTACCTGATCCCCAAATTGCTTTTCCAGCACCCGCTGGTGTCTGGGCGACAATTCGTCATCAAATACGACTACCTGCGCCTCTGTTTTTGCCAATGCGTCTCGAATTTCTTCAACTTTACCAGAACCAATGTACGTGTTTGGATCAATTTTATGCATGTTCTGAGTCGCTCGACCAACAACCTGCATTCCAGCCGTATCCGCAAGTAGCTGAAGTTCATCTAGGGAATCTTCCAGACTGAGCAGGGGATAGGTGCTGCGAACCTCTGCTGCTACTAAGAAGGCTCTTTCTTTTTCCGAGTTCAGAATCTGAAGTGTCATAGTTGTTGAGCTATACGAGAGGAATACCAAGTTTGCAAGCGTTCTAGCGCAACATCCAACCGATCATCCGGAATCCCCAGACTGATGCGAACGTATTGTTCTCCACCCGAACCATAAGTTGACCCTGGTGTAATTGATACCAGCGCTTGTTCCAAAGCATCATGGGCGTAAATTGTGCCGTCACACTCCATTACGTGGGCCCAGACATATAGCGATCCCGCTGATTTAGACGCTTCAAGACCAATTGCAGGTAATTTCTCAAGAATACGGTCTCGCCGCCCCTGATAGACCCGATTGCGTTTATCAATCCAAGATCGAGATGTTTCCTCTATGGCAACAACACCCGCTTCATAAATTGGATAAAAGTGTCCACTGTCTACATTACTCTTGACTTGAAGCAAAATCTTCAACGCTTCTGAATTTCCGACTGCAGCACCAAGACGCCAACCACCCATATTATAGGTTTTGGAAAAAGACATGAACTCGACACAGCAGTCTCTTGCGTGAGGGGACTGTAATACACTGGGTGCTATGTAGCCATCATAGGTCACATCCACATATGGGTTATCAGAACCCAACACGATGTCATGTTCTAAGCAGAAATCGACTATCGTATCATAATATTCCAAGTCTACTACTGCTCCTGTAGGATTATTAGGATAATTTACCCAAAGCAGTTTCGCGCGATTTGCCATTTCTTTAGAAACGGAACTTATATCAACTCGATAATAGTTTTCAGCGGACAGTGGTAACCAACTAATATCTGCGCCAGCCAAGCGCGCCCCCATCGCATATGACGGATAAGCAATGTCCGGCACTAGGGCTATGTCTCCTCGATCCAGATAGGCCAAACTCAAGTTAATGATACCTTCTTTGCTGCCAAGTAAAGGTAAAACCTCTCGTTCGGGATCCAGAATTACGCCAAAGCGGTCCCGGTAATAGTCAGCAACTGCCTTACGAAATGCGGGGATTCCTCTATAACCCGTATAACCATGATTGTGTGGATTATTTGCTGAACGTGCAAGCTCATCAATAACCGGCTGTGGAGGAGGTAGATCAGGACTACCAATATCCAGACTAATTACATCCAGTCCACCTGAGCGCATTTGCTGGATGCGCTGACCGGTCACTGCAAAAACATAGGGGGGTAAATTATTCAGCCGTTCCGCTATATGTGGCATGTCGCGTAGCCTAACATAGTTTCGTAAAGTTCGCTAAAGTTGGTTTGCCTAATACTGTTCTAAATTATCTTCCGGTGACCCTTGATGCATAGGAATCATCATGTGAAATGTGCTTCCAGGATAAGTCTGTTCACTATAACCCTCACTTTCCGCCCATATGGTGCCACCATGAGCTTCAATGATACCCTTTGCAATCGGCAGACCTAGACCAGGCCCACCACCCTTGAATTTTGTTTTGCCACTCGAATGCAGAGACGCATCACCAAGCGCCGAAAAGGTGTCAAAAATATGGGGAAGATTGGTCGGTGAGATACCTATCCCATGATCGGTTACCATAATATCAGTAAAGCCGGGTAGTTCGCGACCACGAACATAAATTTGTCCGCCGTCAGGTGTATATTTTACCGCGTTCATCAGGACTTTTTGAAAGACCTGTAGCAAACGATCTGGATCAGCATACGTTGGTTGAATCGGTATCGACTGATGGTCTATCATTAGTTCCAGGTTTCGTTCTTCGAGATATTTGCTAAGGTTTCGCTCGACAGCATTTAGAACCTGCTGTAGCCACACAGGTTGAAAATGCAATTCCATCAGTTTCAAATCCAGCAGTGAAACGTCAATCAAATCACCGATAATTTCGCGCAACCGCTTCGTACCGCTATCAATGCCTTCAAGGAGAACCGCTACCTGGGCATTTTCAGATTTCGGAAGTGCGCTCGACAACATATCCGAATAACCCTCGACTAATGTTAAAGGAGTACGCAACTCATGCGCTGCAACAGCGATGAAATTGGATTTGCTCTGATCCAGCCGTTTGACATGTGCCTGGGCTTTATGAAGCTGATGACGCATGTCCTCAAGAAGTGCATCACCTTCCAGATTAGCAAGATATATCATTGCCTCAGTAAAAATGCCGTCAACTTCCGTTAGCAAATATATCGCATCATTCGGCGGACATAATTCCAGAATTTGTCCCCATGTAACCTGCTTCAGATTTGCTAAAACAGGAACAAGGCTGGTAAGCTCTGAATCGGTAGGGGCACTGCGGGCTTCCACCCAATCAATCAGGATTGTATTAATAGGTGTTAAGCTATTGGTGGCGGTGGTTCGCAAAAGGCCATCAAAAAAGGCCTCTACAGAGTCCGTCACCTGTGACTTTAATCTATCATCTTGGGAAAGATGCGTCACAGCAGCAGTTATTAGCGAGTCCAGATTGGCTTCAATCCATTGCCCTAAGTCAGTCATTGCAGCCGCTATTCTTCCATTTCTGCAATCATGTAATTGGCAGCATTTTCGACCAATACGCTATCTCCCGTTTCCGCAATGAATCCGTTCAAAGCCTTAAGCGCTCGTTCAGCATAGTGTTGATAACGCTCCCGCTTATTTTTTACTACTGTTGGCAATTCTGGCAAAATACCGAAGTTCGCCTTCATGGGTTGAAAGTGTTCGGGTTCTGCGTGAGTGATATAATTACAGAGTGCGCCCAACATGCTCGTTGGTGGCAAGACCCACTGCGGTTTACCCCACAATTGATATGCCAGGTTGATTGCTGCCACAAGCCCCGTAGCAATATTGCCTACGTAGCCTTCGACACCCGTAATTTGTCCGGCAAAGAACAAATCAGGGCGGGTACGCAGACGCATCGTCGGATGTAGCAGGGTAGGGGAGTTCAAAAATGTATTCCGATGCATTTGCCCCATACGGGCAAATTCGGCGTTCTCAAGGCCAGGGATAAGCCTCAACACCTTCTCTTGTTCCCCCCATCGAATGTTGGTCTGAAACCCCACAATATTGTAAAGACTACCCGCTAAGTTATCCTTGCGTAGTTGCACAACAGCATAGGGTCTTTTGCCTGTTCGGGGGTTCCGCAAACCAACGGGGCGCATTGGGCCATAGGCCAGAGTATTCTCGCCCCGACTCGCTAACTGTTCAATCGGTAGGCAACCCTCAAAAAAATTGGGGTCATCACGTTCAAAATCCCGCAATTCCGTCGATGGTGCAGAGCGCAAAGCAGTTACGAACCGAATATATTGACTCTCATCCATCGGGCAGTTGATATAGTCGCCCGCCTCATCATCACCGCGTTGATACCGGCTGCCGCGAAACGCCACTGACATATCTATACTGTCTATCGTGACAATCGGTGCTATTGCATCATAGAAATAGAAATATTCCTCGCCAGTCACCTGTGCAATATCACGCGCAAGCGCTTTTGCTGTCAATGGACCCGTAGCGATAATTGTTGCCCCGTCTGGAATAGTATGAACCTCTTCACGAATGAGATCAATACCTGGATGACCCACGATGAGATCCGTCACAACTTCTGCAAATGCTTCACGATCAACGGCCAAAGCACTACCCGCCGGGACAGCAGTTTTCTGTGCACAATCAAGCAGCAGTGATCCGAGCATTTTAAGTTCAGCCTGTAACAAACCGGATGCGCGATCCGGCAACTTTGATCCCATAGAATTACTACAAACTAATTCTGCCAGCCGATTTGAAACGTGCGCACCAGTCGTTCTGGTAGGGCGCATCTCAAACAGATTTACGTGAAAACCACGTTTTGCAAGCTGCCAAGCAGCCTCAGAACCAGCGAGGCCACCACCAATGATAGTCACTTCCTCAAACATTTATCCCCAGTCTTTCGTCATCGAGTTTATATACGCGCACGAGCCAAATCATAGTAGGATTTGATCTTTTGAATACTATCTATCGGTGCCATTTGAAGCGCAGTTCGATAAGCCTCAACAGCCTGTTCATATTTGCCCAGTGCAAATTGCGCATTCCCCAGAATATCATATACATGATAATCATTTATGGCTTGTTCGTCAGTTCGAGCAACGGATAACATTTTCTGAATGGCGGCAATTGTTTCTGTATAAGCATGTTGATGATAATTGCTACGAGCAATTCGATAATACAAAGATACTTCCCAGGGATGATCTGGATTGAATTGGAGTGCTGAATTATAGGCTTCTACAGCATTTTCATATTGACTCAGATTGAAGTATGCATTGCCTAACATTTCATTAATGCGCGACCAGGTGACATCTATTCCCAATGGTTTACGAGTATTTTGGACAAACTGCTGAAGGGTGCTGATAACATCTTTATCGTGGCCTTCCATCTCAGCCAACAATTCCGCTATACGTAAGTAATGCCTCGGACAGAATTGATTTGTTTTCGCCATTATTGGCAGAAAGGGTTGAGAGTGCTGTCTGTGCTGCATTAAGCGCACTTTGATAATCGCCCATTCCTTTTAAAACCCGGCTGCGCAAAATGTGTGTTTGTGCCAACCATTTTCGATCTGACGTTGCCGGGTAAGTATCAATTGCCCGATTTAAGAATGCAAGTGCATTGTCGAGGTCGCGCTGTTCGTAAAAAGCAATAAAGGCTAGGCGTTCATAACAATAAGCAGTGAGAACGCTTACATGGCTTGGCATGATAAGTGCCTGTTGAAAACATTTCATTGCCTCATTGGTTTGTGATGCAGTCACCAAAACTCGACCCATCTGATAGTATATCCATCCCAGGTTCTTGTAGCGTGGATGGGTTTCAATCATCTCTTCATAGAATTGTTTAGCAAGGGTAGTGTCGTTACGATCTGCAAAGCCAACACTTGCCAATTCAAATCGAGCGAAGTAACAATCCCCAAGTAATTCCAGGGCTACCTCTTTGAATTCTTCAGGTAATATGGGACGCACGACCAGAAGATCGTCTAGAGCATCATCGGGCCGAGCAGATAAAAGGCGAACACGAGCACGCTGGAGGAGTAGTTGGGATTTTAATAATTCGTTTGCCGAAAATCGTTGAGTGCGTAGGAGTTTTGCAATTAGAATTTCAGCCTTTTTGATGTCACCAGCCGCCATCAACTTGTCAATATTACTTAGTGACTCTTTCATCCAGGTTCCAATACTGATCTATAACATCGGCATTTCTCATTATACCGCATGGGAAATAAAAAACGCGCGAGTTACTCGCGCGTTTTCATTGGTGCCATGTCTGGGACTAAATGCTCGCTAGCACAATCGACGCATTCTGTCCCCCCAAGCCGAAGCTATTCGATAAGATGTATTTGAGCCCCTTCATATCGCGGGCGGTATTGGGCACATAGTCGAGGTCACATTCAGGATCTGGTGTCTCGTAGTTGATTGTTGGATGAACTACTTGCTCGATAAGACTCATGGCACAGGCAATGATTTCAATTGCCCCAGAGCCAGCAAGAGCATGTCCTAGCATACTCTTCGTGGAACTTATTGGGAGATTGTAAGCTAATTCACCGAAGACCCGTTTTATAGCAAGGGTTTCCATTGCATCATTTGCCTTCGTCGACGTACCGTGTGCATTGATATATTGAATATCACCAAGATTGACGTGTGCATCTTCAAGCGCCCATGTCATTGACCGGATAGCCCCACCAGCTTCTGGGTCAAGAGCAGCGATATGATATGCATCAGACGATGAAGCGTGTCCAAGTACTTCGGCATAAATCCTCGCGCCACGCTTCAATGCATGAGCAAGACTTTCGATGACGACGATACCGCATCCCTCACTGAATACAAACCCAGACCGATTAGCGTCGAAGGGGCGACTGGCTGCTTCTGGATTGTCATTATACTCGTTTGCCAGAGCCTGCATCGCGTCAAAACCGGCAATGGCATAATCCTGAAGTACCGCCTCCACACCACCAGTTATCACCATGTCTGATCGACCATTACGAATTAGTTCACTCGCCTCCCCAACAGATTGCGTCCCAGCAGCACAGGCTGTAGAAGGGGCATTGAGTGGGCCAAGCGCCCGAAAGAAACGACTGACGTAGTGGGCGGGCATATTCGGAAGAGAGTTGATCAATGATAGAGGGTTGGGTTTAGTGTATCCGGTTGTTTTATACTTGAAGGTACTTTGCTCTGCCATCTCATGGGCTCCCAGAGACGAACCTATTACAACCCCAACGCGGTTTCCCTCTTCCTCGATTTTATCTGCGGATAAACCCGCATCATCTATAGCCATCTTTGCAGCTGCTACAGCAAAATGAGATGCACGTCCCATCCGACGCGCTTCCTTACGATCAATATATTCTGTGGGGTCAAAATTGCGCACCTCACCCCCAATTTGTACTGATACATGTTCAATTGGGATGGTTTCAATTCGGCGAATTCCGGATCGTCCGGCTTTTAGACTTTCCCATAATGTTTTGGCCGAACCAAGTGCTGTAACTGCGCCTAGCCCCGTAATCACCACTCTGGGACGACCATTGCGTAACAATTCCATGTCTACCTCTCCTCGATTTGTACCTTGCTGAGCTTCATTTGGCACTAACCGGCTGAAATGTCTTTCAGACCCTCTTGGATGGCCTGAACCACCCCACCCGCCACCGCCAAACGTGCCTGACGAATGGCATTTTTTATGGCGACGGCGTTTGATCGCCCATGACCTATAATGACAACACCATTAACTCCTAAAAGAGGCGCGCCGCCCACTTCAAACGGGTCTATTTGTTTGCTCACACGTTTAAAGGCACGACTTGCCAGTGCCGCACCCGCAATCGAAATTGCGTCCCGTTTAAGCTCGCTACGAATCAATTTCACCAGTTCATTCCCCATTGCTTCAATTGATTTTATTGCGATGTTGCCAACAAATCCATCGGTTACAATCACATCTGCTCGACCTCGGAGCATATCTTTAGGCTCGATATTGCCCACAAAATTGAGCGCCGATTTGCCTAGTAATGCGCCTGCTTCTGTAACTAACTGATTACCCTTACCTGCTTCTTCGCCATTTGAGAGCAGGGCAATACGAGGTTGCGCAAGTCCAATTGCATTTTGTGCGTAAATCTTTCCCATCAATGCGAACTGTAAAAGCCAATCGGGTTTTGCATCAGCATTTGCACCAATATCCAACATTATCACTGTTTTATTGTCGGCAACCCGTATGAGCGAGCCAAGCGCTGGTCGTTTGATGCCCTGAATACGATGAAGGACAAAAAGAGTTGCAATTGCTAGGGCCGCGCCTGTATTGCCTGCTGTGACAAATGCATCCGCCTCGCCATTTTTGACGAGCTCCATCCCAATATGCATTGATGATCGAGGTTTTTCCCTACCAACTACGCCTGGCTTGTCTGTCATTTCTATGATGTCGTCTGCGTGAATGACTTCTAGCTTCAGATTAGATACATTCTGTGTGTTTAACTGTTTCTTAATCTGATCTTGCTGACCCGCTAAAATTATTGTGTCACCAAATTCCTTTGCTGCTAGGACAGCCCCTGCAATATCAGGTATTGGGCTATTATCGCTCCCCATAGCATCTACGACAATCCGCATCGGTAACCCCTTATGGAATGCAAAGACATATAACGCACGGTAGGATAGCAGAAAGAGATACATTCATCCAGAACCTGGTGGACACAGAACGCAAACTGCTGTAGATGAAGAAAGACATCGGGAATTGACACCGGATAGGGGGAGGGTATAATAAAATTTCGGTTCAAGTCCCGGTGGCGGAATTGGTATACGCGCACGGTTGAGGGCCGTGTCCTTTACGGGGTGGAGGTTCAAGTCCTCTCCGGGACATTGTAAACCCACTATCATAGTGGGTTTTTGCTTTCTGTAAGGGTTGCTTGCACAGCACTACAGTTGCGTGTAAACTGCCAATTAATTATTGAAACCAGTTTTGCTCTATCCAGGAGAGCCTCATGAAGACCGAGACAGGACAGTCGCTATCGCAGGCATATGAGATGATTGAAGCGGCGCAGTTGGATGAGGCGCGGTCCGCACTTAAGACCATTCTGGATAATGAGCAGGATAATGCTGATGCCTGGTGGCTTTATGCTCATGCGGTCACCGATCCTGACACAGCAAGACTAGCACTCAATAACGTGCTTCGCCTTGACCCAGGATATCCCGATGCTGCGGAACTTCTTGAAACCCTAGAGGCACAGGCATCAGGTCGAAACATTGATTTCGAAGATGAGAATAATCTAGGCACACTACCACCAGCCCCGGCCACATTGCCTGATATGTCGAGTCCGGAACTTGAGGGTGAAGATTGGGACGCTTTCGATGGTGAAGACGAAAGAGTTCCTTTCTGGCGACGACCGGCCTTTTTGTTAGCGGCTGGCCTCATCCTATTCCTGATTATTGCTGCAGTTGTGATACTCAGCCCTCCTGGTCAATCGCAACAACAGAATACTCCAACTACGATTGTCCAGGAAGTTGAATTTCCAACCGAAAGCCCAAACATAATAGATGTTTCTCCGACAATTGAGGTCAATCCGCAACAAACAGAATCGTCAATGAATGTTGGTGTGGGTGACGAACGTTTCGACACACTTCGCCAGTCATTGTCTACTTTCCAGATGCCGGATGATGCCATTTTTTCTGAAGTAACGCAATTGGGGAACACAATCGTTGTGCGCCTATGCACCGAACCTGGCCCGACGCTTCGTGCAACTGTCAAACAAGCGATGGCTATTATCAGCCAAGACGTAAACAGTTTTCTAATGGACGAAGATGCTGTGGGTGTTCAAATGATTGATTGTGCAGCGAATAACACATTGCTGACCCTTGTCACAAAGGCAAGCGATTTCACTGATTATGCAAATGGAAGTCTGACAGAGGAGGAATTTCAATCCCGCTGGATATCAGTCGAGTGATATTTGTCAACTTTCAACTATTTTCTATTTTCTTCAAGTTTTATATTTGAATTATCCTTCTGCATGGGTAATCGAATGGTGAAAGTTGAGCCGCGATTTACTACGCTATGTACCTCAATTGTTCCATGATGCCCCTGTATTATCCCATAACTGACAAACAGTCCTAAGCCTGTGCCGCTCGGTTTGGTGGAAAAGAATGGATCAAATATCTTGTTGATCTTATCCTCAGGGATACCACAACCGGTATCAGTAAATCGGATGACAATTTCATCCTTCTCGTTCCATGAACTGATCTCAAGTACACCACCAGAGGTCATTGCAGATTTGGCATTCAGTGTTAAGTTCATAAAAACCTGCTCAAGTTGATCTTTATTGCCATATATTGACAGGGCAGGGGTAAGATGAGTATCGATTTTCATCCCCTCTTTTTCGAAAAACTTATGATTGAGATTCGTAACCCCGTCAACGATCTGGCTCACATCTAGTAGTTGCAATTCGTCCGAGGATGGACTACGGTGACCTGCGAATTCCAGTAATTGGCTCACAATTCGGCGGATGCGCTCAACGCTCTCCTGCGTACTTTGCACGGCCCGTATATCAATAGGCGTATTGTTTTGAATATCTTCCAACATATCTTCCAGATTAATTCGGATTGGCTGCAACGGATTGTTGATTTCGTGGGCAATGCTGGCTGCCAGGTGCCCAATTGACGCCAATTTTTCTGCCCTAATCAGAAGTTGCTGCGCTGAGTGCAGTTCGGCTGTTTGTGCTTCCACCATATCTTCTAAGTGGAGCGCATAGTTGGCTTGGATTTCATATAACTGAGCATTTCGCAGCGTCAGGGCGGCTTGACGTCCAATGCCAGCAAAGAGGCGAAGATGAATATTGTCGTACTTTATGTTGTTTGCCATAAGCATTAACATGCCGAGTAAATTGTCTCCGTGACGTAACGGAACTGCCATTCCACTTGTAAAAACCTCAGTCAGGGCAACACCATATGTAGGCCACGCAAGTGCTTCATCGGCTTTCAAGAAAAGCTGTAAAATGTTCTCGTGATTTAGTTGATTGACACCTGGCGCGTCATTCTTGGCTTCTACATGATAATTTTGTATGCTGCCGTTGTCATCAAATTGATAAATCGCAGCAGCATCTCCCGGCAATAAATCCAGTGCAAGGTAGGGAACGAGTTGCAGCAAATCGTTGACTTCAACATGTTGATTCAATTCCTCTCCGACTCGCAACAATGCTTCAAGCTCCTGTGTCCGTCTTTGCAGTGCCTCCTCTAACTGGCGCGCGCGTATTTTGCTTTGAGCTCGTGCCAGCAACTCGCGCGGATCAAATGGTTTATGGATAAAATCATCTGCACCGAGGCTTAGGCCATGAGCCACATCGGTAGGCTGACGCGCCTTAGCTGTTACTATAATTGTTGGAATTGATGCGGTTGCGAGATTGTCGCGCAATGCACGTAGGACATCGAAACCATCCATACGTGGCATCTGTATATCAAGCAGTATGAGGTCTGGGATGAGCTTCTGAGCCATTTCCAGAGCTTCTATGCCATCGTTTGCACTGACCACCTGATAACCTTCACGCTCAAAAATGCGAGTCAGCATGATGGTCGTATGTACTTCGTCATCTGCAACTAAGACAATCGGCGAAACTGAGTCTGTTAGTTCGGACATGTTGTGTCCTCAGTAATACAAGCTGACAGCATAGTGGATAATGATGTACCCTATCAGCATTTCCAGCACAATGTTACAATTTAATCACTAGATAGTAAAACATGTAAATGGGTTAGAATGCAAGAATTCTCTCAAAACGCTGGTCGTTACAAGCAATCAATTGTGATTGGTGCATTGATTGGATTTGGAATCGTAGTTGTTTTTGCAGCGGGATTTCTCTTTAGAGGGCTGATCGCTTTACCAACCGCCAGTGCTTCTGCACAGTCTGATGGCTACCCATTATTGGGTGAAGTACAGACACTACTCGACCAGCATTATTTACGCCAGCAACCTGACGCTACAGCACGGGAATATGGGGCGATTCGTGGGGTACTGGGAACCCTGAACGACCACTACACTTTTTTTATTGAACCACCTGTTGCTCAGAGTGAATCCGATGTCTTAGCTGGAACCTACGGAGGAATCGGTGTTCAGGTCAAGCGATCTGAGCCTGGCACTCTTGTATTGTATCCATTTCCGGATGGGCCTGCAGCGGCAGCCGGTATCGAGGACGGTGACATACTCATCTCAATTAATAGTCTGCCGATAGACTCGAACTCTCAGCTTGATGCAGTTGATCAGATGCTTCGTGGAGAGGTCAAGGATGATAATGGCGTTGAGATTACAATTACTCGACAACAGCAAGCTGGCTTGACTGATCTCACCGTATTCGTGCCATTTCAGGTTATTAATGTTCCGTCGGTTGTATGGAGAATATTGGATGATAATCCAGAGATAGGGTATATCCAGATTACTCTTTTTACCAGCCGTACACCCGAGGAACTCCAGACAGCCCTGGGAGCTCTAATTCAGAAACACATAAGGGGATTGATCCTTGATCTGCGCGACAATAATGGGGGATTGCTGAAGGAGTCTGTCACTGTAGCCGGCGAATTCCTTGATGGGGGTGTTGTTGTTTATGAGAAAAGTAATGATGAGGAGCGAAGCCTTTCCGCAGAACCTGGAGGACTTGCGCTGGATTTGCCATTAGTTGTTCTTGTTAATCACGGCACTGCAAGCGCAGCGGAATTAGTGGCTGGAGCTATCCGGGATAGAGATCGTGGTATTCTGGTCGGGCAAACCACATTTGGGAAGGGCACGGTGCAGCAAATTTACCGATTGTCCGACGATTCATCATTGCACATAACGGCCGCCGAATGGTTCACACCCGCCCACAACCAAATAGACGGTACAGGCTTAGAGCCCACAATCCCTATGATCCCCGATTCAAATGGACGTGACGTTGAACTAGGAGAAGCCGTTCGCCAATTGGGAAATATGTTTCACGACGCACAGGATTCTTAGATGGCTAAGTCAGATATTAAAGTCATTACGAAAAATCGGAAGGCGCAGCACGATTATCATCTGGAACGAACCTACCAGGCTGGTATTGTTTTGCAAGGCTCCGAGATAAAATCAATCCGGCAACACAATATCAATTTGAGAGAAGGATTCGTCCAAGAGCGTTACGGAGAATTGTGGCTAATTGGGGTGCATATCTCCCCTTATGAACAGGCCAGTACATTTAGTCATCACGATCCCACGCGACCGCGAAAGCTACTCCTACATAAAAAGGAAATCGCCCAGATCATTGATCAAAGTAGAGAGCGTGGATACACAATTATCCCGACAATGATCTATCTCGATCGAGGTTTAGCAAAAGTGGAGATTGCTCTAGCGAAAGGTAAAAAGCTTTACGATAAACGGGCAGCCATTGCTAAACGCGACTCTGACCGAGAGATTCGCCGTGCCCTCAAAGAGGATTTTTAGTTTCCGATGTTGCCCAATTCAATCCGTGAGATAAATGGTTTACCTGAAGAACAAAAGCGAACTATTTATAAGGCGCTGTTACCGGAGTGGTTATTTACTGTTTACGGTATGGATCACAACACTTTGACGATTGATGGTCAGCCGGTAGCACATTTTCGATGCCCTGCTGGTAGTAGAGCGTTGGAAATATCAGTGAAGCGATATGCAAGTGATATTGATCCGATGCTGTATCTCAATATGGCAGATACATTTAACCACCAGCTCCTTGTCCTTCTCGTTGTAGTTAACGATCCAGATGCGCCACGATTTAATATTGATATTGATGAGCAAGGAAACCCCACACATCTCGGGACAACTGGCCGCAATCTGGCAGCAGAAGAGGCTGCCATGAAAGCAGGTTTGGCTCCAGGGCAAGTGCGTCGTGGCCTGCGTTCCTTCAAACAAGCTGTTCCACTTTTTGAGGAATTTGTCCAGAATATGGGACACGATTTGTTTTTGATTGAGCCACTTGCTTATCATAATGCGGTTGTATTTGAGCGCTATGGATTTAGCTATTTGCATGGCTATCAAGAAATGCTGCGAATTGATAGTGAATTTCATCCTGGGGGAATCCTTCGCCAAAAGCTATTAAAAGATCAGATTTTTAGACAGCCGGATTCGTGGAAAACCATTCGGGGGCGATCATGGGCAATACATGATGGGATCCTGGGGCATCCCTTTACCGGCTTTCAAATGTATAAGCGAATTAACAAGAATGCGGGTATAAACACATTTCCTGATGCAGAATGGTAATGTAAAACCCTTTATCAGTCAGGGGGCTGTCCGCGATGCGCTCGACGCCTTAATATACGCCTCAACAGAGAAGCCCCATTCTCTCCTGGCACTATTGATAGTGGATGATTTTCTCTCAAACCCCGATTTGCCGACATTCTCTCGAAATCGAGAGTTTGCTCTTGGCTATATTCTTACGTCAATGATCACTACGGAATATACCCGATTTCGTCATTCGATTGATTCTGAATTACCACAACTAACATTCACTAGAGATATGGCTGCAAATGCAATCGTTGAAGATGCCAAACGCCAGTCGGCAGAACTTACGGGATGGAGTTGGTTGTACTACCATTATGTTTGCGTTAATCACAGTTTTACCTGGCTTGAGTTCTGTGACCTCATTGCTATTGATGGCCGAACGCTACGACGTTACCAACGTTATGCTATAAAACATTTAACGGATCGTTTGATTGAATTGGAATGGGGCTTACGAATACAAAATCGCAAACAAAGACTTTACACAGAATTACCCTCATTGGGATTAGTTCCTATGGTCAATCGGGTAGGGGAGCGAGAATATATCGGTCAATACTTGGCAAGTTCGAAATTGGCCCATGTTCACGTCTCAGGGGTAAGTGGCATTGGCAAATCCTTATTGGTTGAAGCGGTTTTACGAGAGTTGATTGACGCTGGTCAAGTGCAGCATGTAATTTGGATGAAGAATGCGCTAACAGTCAGCTATGTTAAACATTACTTGTCTGAGCGGTTGCTACCCGATGGTGGGCAGATTTCATTGGGAGAGTTTCTTTTATCATATCGCACAGCCATTGTTCTAGATGATTTCAATCTTGGCGATAATGCTGATGATCTTGCCGAACTACTGCAATTCCTTAGCGCAGCGATAGTTTTTGTTACTAGCCCGAGCAGGTGGTCAATTCCGAACACCTTAACGCTTACTTTGTCAGAATTAACCGAAGAGGACTCATTATTGCTTATTCGGAGAATCCTTAATCAAACTGATTATCTGCTGAGTGAAAGTTCGATAAAGAACTATGAACGTGCAATATGGCAGATGGCTGGTGGCAATCCCCTCGCCATTTTTCTCGCGGTTGCCTATTTTCACACACACCAGGGTCAAGTTAGCACACAGTCTAGCGCCGATTTAACAGCCCTTTACGAAAACACTTTCCTGTCATTAGATACTGACGCACGGAAGGGCTGGTGTTTGTTAGCATTGCTGCCAGCCGAAGATTATCGATTTGAAGATATGTTGCGTATTTTTGCACCACGAATTTCTCAAGAGGCACTTGATAAGCTGATTCAATCCCACATTATTGCGTCGGTTACGGATGAGCGCACAGGATATGTGGCGTTTCGCATTACAAACTCCGCTCAGACCTACATTGCGAAGCTATATGAAACGGAGATATCCGTTAAGCGCATCATCGATACTGAAGTAGTTGCTGTCAATTCTCATCAACTTGGACTTCTGATTGTGGAGAACATTCTTTTGAGCCGGTGGATTCGCATTCCCCAAGAGCTTCAGGTTGAATGGATTCTACAATGGCATAAAGAGGGGATTCGGAGGCAGCGATGGTCGGTTTGGCGCCTTTTACTTGATACATATTTCGATGCTGGGGCACTTTATGATTCCGAGATTCGTATTAGTTATGCCATCTGTTTGCGGAATCTGGGTGAATGGCGTCTGTCTCATGAGATATTTGAGGAGGTAGTATTTCGATGCGGGCAAAATGGGCAATTCAAGTGCCAGGCACGCGCGTTGCTTGAGTTAGCTATCATCTTTCGTTATCAAGGGGAATATCAACGGGAAAGACTCTTGTTGGCGCGGGCAGAACGTATTGCACTACGTCAAAATGAAACGGAACTGTTGTCCGCAATAACCGTTGAACATGCGCAGGTTTTGGTTGACCTCAAAGAACAACAAGCCGTAGAACCGTTATTGTCTAAAATGCCGAACACGCTTCACGGTCAAGTTTTGAGCAGCGACATATATCTGCTAATGGGAGAGGTGGAGAAAAGCCGAGCGGTTGCCCATCATGCTTTAGAGATGGACGACCATATTGCCAGTGTTGAGGGACGGATTCGCACGATTCTCGGGCAGGGATATGAGCAGCAAAACAAGCTTGATCTCGCTCACGAGCAGCTTTTGTTGGCAGTAGTGAAATTGGAACAGCAAAACGATATTTTTGGGTTATCGCGTGCACAGACAAACCTCGGTGCCTTGCTGTTGAGAATGGAACAATTTGAAGATGCAGAGACTCTGTTAACAGATGCCGAACGTTCTCAAATCCTGCTCCATGATCGCGTTGGGCTAGCAACCACGCGACACAATCTTCATGTTTTACACATTGCACAGAGCGGACTAAGTACGTTACAATAACAGATCTCTGCGCCCATAGCTCAGTGGATAGAGCATCGGTCTTCGGAACCGGCGGTCGGGGGTTCGAGTCCCTCTGGGCGCGTTATTCATCGCAGATTCTTTAAAGCAGGGTGAGGCATGACTTTATCTTCCAGGAAACGAGTACTCTCAGGCATTCAACCATCTGGCAATTTAACAATTGGAAATTATCTGGGCGCATTAAGACAATGGGTGCTTGAACAGGATGCTTACGAATGTTATTTTTGTGTGGTTGATCTGCACGCCATTACTGTTCCGCAAGATCCATCTCAACTTCGAGCTAAAACTCGCGAAGTTGCTGCCCTTTATTTAGCGTCGGGGCTTGATCCTGAAAAAGTTACTATATTTGTACAGTCGCATGTGCCCGCACATGCCGAACTTGCCTGGATTTTGACCTGTCATACCCCAGTCGGTTGGCTCAACCGGATGACGCAATTTAAAGATAAATCTGCTAAGCAAAATCAAGATTCGATCAGCGCGGGTCTGCTTAACTACCCAACGTTGATGGCATCAGACATTCTCCTTTACCAGGCTCATGCCGTACCTGTTGGAGATGATCAGCGCCAGCATCTCGAATTTACTCGTGATTTAGCTCAACGCATTAATCACCTTTATGGCGAAACATTTGTTGTGCCTGAGGCCATGATTCCTAAAGAGGGCGCGCGCATTATGGGTCTAGATGACCCCACCGCAAAAATGAGTAAGAGCGAGGCATCTGATTATCACGCAGTTTATTTACTTGATCAACCAAGTCGGGTAAAGAAAATTATTATGCGCGCTGTAACAGACTCCTATGACGACATTAAATTCAGTAACAATCCGGAGCGTGCAGGTGTCAACAATTTGCTGAATATTTATCAAGCCCTGACAAATCAAGCCCGCGACCAGCTTGAGGACTTTTTTGCTGGTAAGGGATATGGTGACCTCAAAAAAGCCGTTGTCGAGCAGGTGAATGAACGCCTGAAACCACTCCAGGAGCGATATTCGCAGATGGTGAGTGAGCCTGGTTATTTAGACTCTATCCTTGCGCAGGGTGCTGAGAGGGCAAGCGAAGTAGCAGAAAAGACACTTAGTGATGTGAAGGAAAAGATTGGGTTATTGCGAATAAAAAGCCAATCTTGACCCCATATAGATTTTCCTGTTAAAATCCATGTATTCGCCCCATTCGTCTAGTGGCCTAGGACGTAGCCCTCTCAAGGCTAAAACAGGAGTTCGAGTCTCCTATGGGGCACACATGTTGTTGCGATCTTAAATAGTGGTTTTTTAGTTTCAGTAATTACGCCTATATCGGCACCCCTTGAGCATGAAGCAGTCTTTTGTTGCTTATTATCCATGCAAGAATATATGTGTTGAATTTGAGAACCACCAAAACAATTAGCCAACTATTTACTCGTGATAAGAAGCCTTATCACGGAGTAAATATGCCATGTCACTGCTCAAGGCGGAAAGGGTTAAAGTGTGTGCCATAATCATAATAGTCTTCCTGTTCATTAGCCTTTAGCCAATTCACAATCCACCACGTCACAGGAGTGAATACGACTTCAATCCCAACTTTTAAGATATAGTTAGTGACAACCAGAGTGACAAACAATCCACTCGGAAAGACACCTAAGACCGTGGCAACAACAAAAAATATTGCTGTATCCACGAATTCCCCGACGAGCGTGCTGCCTATAGTCCGCGTCCATAACCAGCGTCCCTTAGTCGCGATTTTCATTTTGGCTAATACATAGCTGTTTGAGAACTCTCCAGCCCAATAAGCTGCTAAACTCGCCACAATCAGACCACTGATTCCACCGAGGATTTGATCGTAGGTAGATTGTCCGACCTGCATTTGCCATGTTGATTCGCCCGGTAGAATACCCGCGAGCCATACGAACAATCCCATGAGTGCGGTTGCAAAAAACCCCACCCATATCACTCGCCGTGACCGTTTATACCCATAGACCTCCGTGAGGATGTCTCCAAAGATGTAGGATATTGGAAACACTAAAGTTCCAGCATCGGTGGCGAGGTTGAGTCCGCCAATATTAATCCCTAAATCAATAATTTTAGCGCTGCTCAACAAGTTACTGAGTAAAAGCACCGTAACAAAGAGTGCCATAATCAGATCAAAGTATCGATATGGCTTGTCCACGTATATTCTCTCCTTGCCCACAACGGAAAACTGAGCGATGATTATACATCTCTAAAGTGCGTACGGGTTATAC
Source organism: uncultured Chloroflexia bacterium (assembly GCA_963752305.1). Classification (GTDB taxonomy): domain Bacteria; phylum Chloroflexota; class Anaerolineae; order Aggregatilineales; family Phototrophicaceae; genus CFX2. The sequence goes on along the minus strand of CAVVXQ010000009.1, from coordinate 1,185,159 downwards.
TTCGCAAACATTTTGTTAGAACGCTTGTTTTCTGGGCACATAAGGGCTAATCCGATTATGTCTACATCTCGTGTGCGTGTTCAACCGATGGAATTCCGCCAGCAAGAGGTTGGTTATGTAATGGAGCGATGGCGTGCATCAAACTCGTGTTCCCTGGTGGGGGTTGGCAGTGTTGGTAAATCAAATCTACTTCAGCATTTGGCCGAGTCTACTGTTCAATCATTTTATATGAAAGATGTTGCCGAAGGAAAAGTGTTCAAAGCTATCATAATTGATCCTAGCATGTTAGGTCCCCTGCCCGAAGGTACCGCCGACGCGGAGCAAATTCGCTGCTGGGCCGGCTACGAACTGATGATGCACCGTCTATTCCTTGCATTCTATCCTTTCAATGTGCTGGATGCCGATGACGCGCGTGTATTTTACGAAACGTATCAGGCACTTCAGGATGGCACAAATCCACTTTATGCTTACATGGGTTTGCGCTATTTTGAACTCGGGTTAGAGATTTTTATGAAACGTGGCATTCAAGTTGTCTTTATGTTTGATGAATTTGAAGAAATGCTGCGACAATTACCCGTCAAATTTTTCCTAACCTTACGCGGATTACGGGATGTCAATAAGCGCCAGTTGTCGTATTTAACGTTTACACGCTCTCCATTACCAGACGTTGCCAATCGCCTACAGATCAATGCGCTGGACATTGAACCATTTCTCGAACTTTTTACAGACAATGTGCTGTTTGTCGGCCCATACAATGAGTCCGATGCACGTAACATGCTGCAAGACCTCATGCGGCGTAACAACAAGAATTACGATACCTACACAACCGATTTCTTGCTCTGGTCAACTGGGTCTTATGCAGGGCTAATGCGCGCCGCATTTCGCTCTCTAGACTCTTTTGGGCAGCTAGATTCTAATAAAATTATGACTATGAGTGATCAAATAGTGCAAAATTTGGCCGCAAAGAGGGCTGTTAGGATGGAATGCCGAACTATTTGGACTAGCCTAAGTGCTGGCGAACAGAACCTACTTCGTGAGTTGGCTCGTCCTAAACCGAACGTAGATTCGAGTGACTTCAATGCTCAACAGAATTTCGCTTTGCTTCAACAGAAGAAATTGCTACGAATACAGGACAACCGTCTAACCATCGAACCTCCCATTTTTTACTCATATGTACTGAGTAATCCTGGAGAGGGAGATTAAGCAATCACAGATCAATATGCAATATAAACAACCGATAGGTGTACATCGCACTATCACGCATGTATCCAATTCTAAATTTGTGTGTACAACTAGTAAGGTCACAACCCAAACAGAAGTCAAGGACGCACTCAGTCAAACGCGCACAGAGATGCCGGATGCGTCACATCATGTATATGCTTTCCGCGTAGGCTTTGGAAACACCGTGATGGAAGGTATGACCGATGCGGGAGAGCCCTCAGGTACAGCTGGCCCCCCTATCCTAGCTGTCATACGGGGCAGCGACGTCGGAGATATTCTGGTAGTAGTATCGCGTTACTTTGGAGGAACCAAACTCGGCACAGGCGGATTGGTGCGTGCATATAGTGGTGCTGCCCGCGAAAATTTAGTGACTCTGCCAACAGCATATAAGATTTCCCAAAAAACACTTAGAATTGACTCCCCCTACCCTTTTTATGAAACACTGAAACGTCTTCTGGCGGATTATCATGGGGCAATAGAAGAGAATATATTTGCGGCCACAGTAAAAATCATTGCGCTCGTTCCAGAGGATGTTGTCCATAAATTTTGCGATGAAGTTGGAGAACTATCCAGTGGCCGAGTCTCTACTACCTTGCTGGACTAGCGACCTTACATATTTAAGCTGTTGGCGATGTATGCTTTCGCTCCCCTTAGTGCGGGATGCTGAGGATCGATTGCCTCTGCACGCAACAAGATGCTACGAGCCGCATCTTCCTGACCATCTTCAAACAAGAGACGTCCGGCTAGTGCTAGCGAAGGCACATGAACAGGATTCTTTGCGAGTGTTTTATTCAAATAGTCCAGTGCAAGTTGAAATTCCCCCGATTGCCACAAAACCCGTGCCAATGACGCCCCTATTTCTGGATCGTCTGGAAGATGCTTTTGACCATCAAGTAGCACATTCAGAGCATCACTGACTTCATCCCAAGCAAGGTATGCATCTGCAAGCAATATATATGCTTCAGAAAATTGGGGTGCGTTTTCGAGTGCATTCTCCAGAAATTCCACATCATCAAGGTCGGGTTCATTACCTGCATCTATCTGCTCAGTTATGTCACCTAGTCGCTGTTCAAAATCCGTGTCATCTACCGAGAGCATCAAGCGATCCGCATCTAAATTGAGTCGTGCATCACTAGACTGACTTCGAACTAACTCAATCTCTTGTCGCGCCTCATCAGCTCTATCCACAAGCAGAAACGCCGCTGCAAGATTTAGTCGCGTTTTCATATTGTTAGGATGCTCCTTTACGGCATCCATAAGGATTAAAATGGCCGGGTTTAAATCATCAAAGTTGTATAATGTATTTATGACATCTCGAACTGCTTCGCCGTTGAGGTCGAGCTCCACTAACTGAGGGAAATATGTCCAAAATGACGGGGATTGCAAATCTGCTAACTGCATCAGTAAATAAGATAATGTCAGTATATCATCGGGTTGAATTTGCAGAGCCGCCTGATATAACTCGACTGCCTCCCAAGTAAGTTGATGCTCAGTAATGCTTTCGTCAATCAAGATATAATCTTCGATATACGATCGACCAGATGCTGAGGTTCGACCTGCACCCACCTTCAGCGCAACGTTTCCCGCATCAAGTAACACTAATAACTCAGCATACTTCAGGTACAAATCGGCTGACACTATATTTGCCTCAATGGCACGCTGATAAGTGTCGAGCGCCGACCCCATCTCGTTGATTTGCATAAAAAGATGCGCAAGCGCCAAGTGGGACACTACATTTTGCGGAAACGCTACGATTGTCTCCTCGAGTAAATCAAATGCTCTCAGCTTATGGCCTGCTTGGTACAACGCAACAGAAAGTACCGATGAATAAGTGGAATGCAACTCTAACTCAATCGCATGTTCACCAATATACGTGGCAAAGGCTTCTCCAAGAGGAAAATAGATTGGCAGGATAAGGCGGGCCGCAATATTAGCTTCGACCCATTTACCTAGATGGCCCAATGATTTGGTGTAACTCATCAATTCTTTGTAATCATCGATTTGCTGGTTAGGAGTCCATGGATGCCCCAGAAGAGTCAATAAAATATTGAGTTCCCAGCGAAAAACAGATTTTAAAGCCTTTTCCAACGCCCGAGAATCCCAATTTCCTGGCTCATAAGAGTCAATTATTGGGCTTAACTCGCCCGCATTCAAATTCTTGGCTATCATTGAGGCCAGATTCGGCAAACGAGCGATAATACCAGATAATTCATTGGCCTCAATTGTTTCTGTATATAGATCATCCAAATCTACGGCCAAATCGTCCTCAATGTGGACATTAAGAACGTAGCGATCATCCAGTATCTCCAAGGAACCCCAGATCGCAACGTTCTCATCAAGCTCATCAAGCTGCCAATCGTCAACATCAAACTGGGATTGATTGATGCTCCATTCCCCAGCATCTGAATTTACATCTGTGCGAACAAACAAACGATAAATTTGGATTGAAGGCCATCTTTCCAGGAGGAAGCTCAATAGAGTCGCTATACCCATTGATACTTCTGGCATAGTTTGATTTATGATAGGCCACATACCTATACGTAGTCTGGAAGAATCATCGTATCCCTGCAGCAATTGTCCAGTTGCCTGCCCTGTAATTGCAGAATAGGACACTAATCCAGAGGATTTACGCCGGGGGCCAATCAGTTTCTCTGCTAAACCTTGCATAAGCTGCTCTCCAAAAAGTATTTAAAACGCCCTGCACTCAATGGTAAATGCAGGGCGTAGATCTGTGCCAACTCACAAACTCCACTTAAGCAGGACGATAGTGATCGATCAAACTCAACATTGTTCGTACAGACACCGGCTTTTTAACATATTCGTTACAACCGGCAGCCTCGTACTGATCCGCATACAATGTGTCATAGGAAGTAATAGCAATAATTGGCTCCATAACACCTTTGCCGCGTAACATACGCGCCAATTCAAGCCCGCTTATACTATAATTGCCTAAGTGTAGATCGATTACAATCAGATCACTGAAACCGGACTGAATTTCTGATAAGGCAGTATCCGCGTCATAATAGGTTATGAGAACATCTTTACCCATGTTGCATATGCGCTCTAACAGAGCAACGTTTGCTACATTGTCTTCAACATAAACTATTCGCATAGGTACATCTGCCTATTTGGAGATAAATCTAAAGTGTACTGTACCCCAATGATATTACGTGAGGTACAGTATCACAATAGCCAAGTGGTTACAGATTATAATACGCTCAACCCACAACAGGGATTAAGCTGGCATCCCCCCTGACAATTACTTGCGAAGCCAATACCCATCCATATCCCAATGAAGTGTTAAGCTGCAACCAGGTAGAATCTGCCGTTCGTGCAACCACCGCAACCTCAATCGGCCCATTCAGAGTGCCAATGGCTCCGAAATTCGTTCCCGGTGCTGCATACAGCGTTATGGATGACGAAATCGTCGCAATTGGATTAGCAAGTGTGCCAATTACACCCGCATCATGGATGATGGGCACGGCACTAATACTGCCACGAAACACGGCAAACTCGCTGTTCACCCAGCCCCGCCCGAAAGTTCCCTGGACTAAGAACCAGACGTGATCTGTCGCTACACCGAGCACCGCAAGCTCCGTTCCACCGGACACCGTAGTTACGATTGTGTATTGCGCTCCAGGGCCACTTCGGATGTTGAGAAAACTTGTATTAATTACTACGTGTGGCGTATCAAGTGAGAATGCCGCAGGAACCTGATTTGGAACCCCGCCACCGCCCTGTCCAAGATCGGAATTTGCACCCGGGTTGGAAACAGCAGGAAGTTGATTAAAATCAACCAAATCTGATGGCGTTTGAGTACGGGTTTGGACGCTTGAGAATGGGACCCATCCCGTGGTTCCGTCTCCTAGCTGCACCTGCACAAAGTTGCCACCACCGCCAATTCCTACTAGAAAGGCTTCTTGTCCTTGTGACAAAATGGGCAAATTGCCACCGCCACCACCAGGAGAATCGGTCATTGCAACTGCGTTACCAGTAACCACCATTACAGTACCGGAGGCTCTCGACAAACGGAAAATGACCTTCGGTGCTTCGATCCAACCGATACCGAGTTGGGCTGATTCGATGGCAATCCAACCCACCCCAAGATTGTCAGCCGCATTGCCTAGAATCGGGTAATCCAAACGATCATCGCGGTACAACGTCCCCAACGAGGTTGCTGAATCAGCCGGTTGAGTACGCAAATTAACTGCTTCTACATTGATTACAGCCCGATAACGTTCGCCAGGAACAACTACTATCGTAATTCCATCTCCAAGGTCAACTCGTATACTACCACCGGTGGCTGGCGCTGTAGACGATGAGGGTGCACCACCGCCGCCCTGTCCAGACAAGCCCAGTGTTGTGGGTACACTAACTGAGGATTGAATGTCTGACAGAAGAATCACGGGAACATTCTCGAAACTCCCACGAGGAACGGTGTATTGAACATTTACCCAGCCGACACCCACTACGGTAGACACCTGGAACCATACTTTATCTGATGCCTGGGCAAGAACCGGAAGTTCGGTACCGCCCACTACCGTAATTAGAACGCTGTACTGAATTCCAGGGCCACTTCGCACATTAAGAAAGCTCGAATTCACTACTAGGCGTGGTGCGACGAACTGAGCCTGTTGTATGGGAGCCGCTGTGGCGGTTTGCGCCCCCACCAACATCCCCAAAGAAACCGAGACAAGGAGTATTACGGGAAGTAATTTTGACCGAATTTTCATTGTTTATCTCCTGTATGGATCTGTTGGAGCCCCGGCAGGTCGCTCCATGACAACCCTCTGAAAAGAAGTATCACACGACCAGTATAAAATGAAACTTCAAAATGCGCTGAAAGAGCTTGTTACAGTAGTATAAAACGAGTTGCATAATGCCGCCAGCAAGTTATCTCGCGCATATTGAACAAGATTATTTGCCGGAAGTTGCCCTTGCCGGAAATATTTCATTGCTACTACTACAACCGGAAGCTATCATTGTGTCCATTGCGATACATTCAGATGGAGATATTTTGGTGCAAGAAACCGAACTACAACACAAAAATTACAGCAGTTGGCAAATAAGAAAACTTAGCCAATGCATGAGTGACCATATGTATCTATATGGCTATGATGCAATGGAATTACCAATCATCGAAGCGGCAGACATGTTCCTGATTAAGGCGGGAGATCAGGTTGTCAACAAATTATTTACATTTGAGCGACACGGCCACCAACTAGCGTTACGCCCAGAATTTACTGTTTCTGCTACCTATCACTACATGTCAGAATACGCGCGACGGCAGTCGATAGCACGCTGGCAATTTAATGGCTTTGTGTTCGAGGACGATCCAAATATCCCCAATGGGAATCACCAGCACTTTAGCATCGGTGCGGAACTAATCGGCATGAAGGATATTGTTGGAGACGCAGAGGTCATCGGGATGGCAGCAAATGGATTGAGTCAAGCAGGAATTCATGATTGGCGACTCATCTTAGGGCATACGGGCTTAATCCGACAATTGCTGGCAAGATTTCATCTCGATGCCAGTACAGAACACTTTCTTCTTGGCTATTTGTCTTCACTCAAGTCGCCCGACCTGGGGAAAACGTTTGTGATGGAACAAATGGACAAGTTATTATTTGGTGACTTGGGCAGACAGACATTAGATAATATATCAACGCTTGATGAAGCCAACACCAGAGATGTACTTGATAAGATGTTCGATACAAGGTACCAAAACACAGGTACTATGGGAGGACGTACCCAACAAGATATTACACGGCGTCTACTGCACAAGCGGAGACGGTTCGTTGCCAGAGATGATATTGTTTCTGCTATCGAATTACTCGATAGGCTGACCAAGATCAACCTCCATCCCACAGAAGCATTTAAAGAAATCTATAATGTGATTTCCCCCGAAGATAGCCAAACACATTATTTGCTCTCTATTTGGATACAAATAACGAATCTTCTCGAATTCTATGGTATATCTAAAGAGCAGATTCTTATACAACCTGATCTGGCTCGCTCGTGGGATTACTATAGTGGAATAGTATTTGAGCTGCGTGCCAGGGACGGCGGTCATCTTGGCGGCGGTGGACGATACGATGGGTTAACGCGCCTTATCGGTGGACACCAAGACGCACCGGCAGTTGGGTTTGCTTACTACGCAGATGAAATTATCTCCATGTTACCTGATACTTCAGAGGCCAAGCCTTTATCCGTAACTATGTGGCTTAACACTGATGGCACCAGTCGGCTGCCGGAACACGCTGGGCTGAAGCCCTACGCGAAAAATCCATTGCAGTACAGATGCTGCCGAGGCGATTGGAACCGTCGATTGATGATAGTCTGAGTCTAAACGAGGATGAGACCATAAGTTACAGAGGTCAAACCTTTGGGATTAAACAACTAGATACCTTAGCATCTGACTTGAAGAAAAACCTACGCGACAGGAGTTAAAATTGTCTTTTACGCTTGCTTTACCTAGTAAAGGCGCAATCGCCGATCCCACCTTAAGTTTTCTGCGAGATTGCGGCCTTCGAGTTGACAAACCTAACCAGAGGCAATATACCGGCGTTTTGCCGGCAATTCCCTCCGTAAATGTACTCTTTCAGCGTGTGACCGATGTTTTGTACAAAGTCACAGATGGGACAGCACAACTCGGCATTACAGGTTTAGACGTTGTTCGGGAACATCCACATGATAATCTAATTGTCATTCACGATCAATTGGGATATGGACATTGCAGCCTCGTTGTTGCCATTCCTGAAACCTGGATAGATGTCGAAAATATGGCCGATTTGCTTGATGTTTCCCTCGACTTTCGTGAACACAAACGCCGCAATCTAAGAATTGCCACCAAATATATGACTTTGGCGCGGCAATTTTTGCACAATCGTGGGCTGCATCACTTTACACTGGTCAAAGCTGAAGGCGCAATCGAAGCAGCTCCCACCTTAGGCTACGCCGATATCATTATTGACCTTACACAAACAGGGACAACGCTCCGGGAAAATCATCTCAAGATGATTGAGGATGGTATGATATTGGATTCTCAAGCGTGCCTTATCGGCAATCGCCCCGCACTAAAGAGTAATCCTAATATGCTCGAAAGCACTCGCATTTTACTGGAATATATTGATGGTGCGCTAAATGGAAGAGGTTACTATCAAGTTGTTGCCAATATACAGGGACAAAGTGCAGAAGATATAGCTGACAAAGTTGCATCAAATCCAGTAACAAGAGGCCTTCAGGGACCAACAATCTCACCAATTTACAGTAGCAATGGAACTCGTGACGGAAACGGGTTGTGGTATACCACAACCATCATTATTACTAGCAAGAACCTGATTACAGCAGCCGAGCATCTACGCAATATTGGTGGAACTCAGGTAATAGTGACGCCTGTTCGTTACGTATTCTTAAAAGAATTGGCAACATATAGAAAGTTGCTCGAAAATTTAATGTAGAATCAGTTAACTTCCTCTGTGACTTGATCCAACACCCGGTCAATTAAACTGCGCTTTCCAGCGCTTTCCGCGCCCATTTCGATAGCCATTGACAATCCTAGTAAGCTGATTTTGGGAGGAAACTTGGTATTGTCCGCTAGATTCATCGTTAGGAATGGGCAACAGAATAATGCGGATTTCAAAAAACTTTGCCAATCTAGGCGTAATTGGCCGCGAACTCGAAGCTCTTTTAGAATCGGTATTAATACTCGCTCCACTTTGCTTTCCAAGAACATTTCGCGGATCGAGGGTAATTCGTAATCATATTCAACTGACCAATATTCATCATATTGATGCATCGTTATGGTGGTTTCCTCTGCCTTGATCTGTGGATAGTACATCCACATTGCAAACACATTGTGAAAGAGTGGTTTTGCCAAATCGAGCAACGGATTATGGCGACCAGCAAAAGCGGGATCAAAATAAAGTAGTGATGGTGGGTTGTTATCTGCACGAAAAAAAACATTTCCGTTGTGGGCATCGCCATGCCCAATTATCGACAAGCCATTTTGGGAAGGCTTGAGTAAATTGCTCGCCCGTTGAATGAGTATGTTAAGAGAGTCTTGATACTTTTGCCCATTAATGCGCCAGCGCATGTTCCGCACGTCTCCCATACGATACTGGTGTCCAGGCAAAGAAATTGCCGTGTTGGCATCATAAAACCGTTCAAGCCGGCCACCGATCAAACGATGATAAAATAATTGGTGAATAGGGGATTTTGTGGCTTCGTCTGTGGATTGGAAATCGAGCGTCTTGAGATAAATGTCTAATAGTTGGGCATCTGCCTGGTTTTGGGCGAGGGTCAACGCTTGAACATTCTGATTATTTCCCTGTTCGATTTCCCACGCAAGATCAAACACCGACGGAGACTTTATCACCTCATAGACCAGAAGCTGCTTTCCGGCCTGAGTAGAACTCATGAGCGGCTTTATGATCGGATATCCAGCTTCTGCTAATTGGGCGGCATTATAATATTCATTAATAATATTATCGGTTTCGGTATGAGTTTTGAAGAACAATCGAGTGCCATCAGCGAGAGTCAAAAACCCGTTAAAGGAGTTTAGTGATATCGCCAGTGGGCGGAGTTCGACGATAGCGACATTGATCTGAAAAGTATCAGCAATAAAATCCCTGAGCAGATTCTCTGCTTCCTGACGGTTGTCGAACTGCAATTGCTGTATGTTTTGGAGCAGATTATGGGTCATATACCCAGAATTTCGTTTCGTTTCCGAATTGCCAATGCATGAGCCGGAAAATCTTCGTAATCAGCCAGGGTTGCTGTAATACCTTGCAACTTTTGATAACCTTCGCGAGAAAGATACCCAACACCACTCCGCTTCAGAAAATCGTGAACACTGACTGAAGAGAAGGATTTTGCAAAGCCACCAGTCGGAAGGATGGCATTCAATCCCAAGCAATAATTGGCTGTTGGGATTGGTGTCAGCGCACCAAGAAGGATTTCTCCCGCGTTCCGTATCTTATTTAGTACGATAAATGGATCCGCAGTCAATATTTCCAGGTGCTCCGGCGCATAATCATTGACAAAGTCGATTGATTGCTGTAATTCACTGGTCAGCATCACACCACCGTAATTGGCGAGTACGTTGCTAATGAACTGTTGACGCCATTCCGGGAGTTCCGCTATAAAGGTAGGGAGAATCTCAAGGGCAGCTTCGGCAATCTCACGGCTGTGCGTAACTAAAATTGCCGCTGACTCTGGGCCGTGCTCTGCTTCAACCAGCAAATCAAGTGCAGCAAGCCGAGGATCAATGCTCTCATCAGCTAAGATAATTGATTCGCTAGGTCCAGCCGGTACACCCACATCCACAGTGCCGAATAATAGGCGCTTCGCGGCAGATACATAACTACTTCCAGGTCCAATAACTTTTGATACTTTCGGAATCGCCTCAGTCCCAAAGGCTAGAGCGGCTATTGCCTGCATCCCTCCGACTGCATACACATTTTTGACACCACATATTTCGGCGGCAACGAGCGATGCAGCATCGGGCTTTCCATTGCTAGCAGGTGGCGTAACTACGACGATTTGTGGCACTCCCGCAACTATTGCCGGTATCGCAAGCATGAGCATTACTGATGGAAACGCTCCTTTTCCTCTGGGTACATATAAGCCTACGCTGGCAACTGGCGTTACGCGCTCTCCGGCCATGATCCCTGGCTGAATTTCCATAAACCACATAGGTTCCGGCAATTGCTCTTCATGGAAGCGGCGAATATTGTCGTGAGCTTGCTGAATTGCGTCAATGATATTCTGATCGAGGGATTTGCGGGCGATTGCAAAATCTTCCGGTTGTACGCGAAATAGGCCTGCATTAAAGTCTGGTGCATCAAATCGTCGAGCGTAATCGACAACAGCAAAATCGCCCTCAGTCTTCACCCGGTCGATTACTTCCTGAGCTAGCGGAAGCAGGTGGCGTATGTCTGCCTCAGACCTACGCATAATAGTTGAACGCTGCTCTGAAGTGAGGTTGTTCAATTCCCAAAATTGAATCACTTTTCTTACAAAAAGTCCCGTGCATAATCTCAAGGTTCCACTAACTCAATAGTTAGGATTGAACGCACATATTTACTTATCGATCTTCAGAACGATGGGACAACCCATCCCATCGAATATCTGGCACTAAGCTATCGCGTTTTTGCAGAATCCGTTCCCGACATCGTTCAAGGTCATGCAACATAAGCCGGATTTCACCTTTTACATCGCGAGTCGGTTTATAGCCCAAATTGATAAGGTGATTACGATCGGGATTAAAATAATGTCTCTCTGGTTCTGAACGAGGATTCTCGAAATGTTGGATGTCTACCTTTATACCTAAATCAACGCCGACTTCTTGCACCAGACAGGCGAGTTCTTCAACGCTATAGCATTCTTCAAATTGGTTAAAAACCCGATATTGCCCTGCCTGTGCCGGATTCTCGATGGCAATTGTCAGACATTGCATCGAGTCTCGAAGGGGTAAGAATCCCCTTGTCTGACCACCAGCGCCATATAAAGTCAACGGATGACCAATTACAGCTTGGCAGCAGAAGCGATTTATGACTGTACCGAAACACTGATCGAAGTCGAGTCAACTCTGTAGCCGTAAATCATTGCCCATCTCGCTCAATTTGTGTACCAAATACAACGCCCTGCATGATATCTGTAGCACGCAACCCCCAAATCTTGCAGGCGAACATCGTATTGTTGAGAGTCGTAAACCTTACTCCAATGATAAAAACTTCCAGCCTGACGTGGAAACGGTAGATAGTCTTTTCTTCCTCGAAACTCAACCTCGAAAAATCCTTCGGGTATATCAATGTTAGGTGTGCCATACTCGCCCATTGTTCCCAGCTTAATGAGATGCGCATCTGGACAGGCTTCTTTGATCGCCCAGAGCAGATTTAAGCTGCCAATTACATTATTTTGCTGCGTGAAGGCTGCATGTGCCGGATCGATCATCGAGTAAGGTGCTGATGGCATCTCAGCAAAATGAACAATGGCATCGGGTTGAAACTCAGTTAGGAATTTCCTTAAAAAGGCATAATCCAGCATATTACCTTCATGAAAAAGAATCGACTGATGGTATTTATCATGGAAACTTTGTAACCGTTCCTCGATGCTGTAAATAGGGATGGCACTATGACCGCCAACCTCTTCAACCCACTGTCGGCGCAGGAATTGATCCATACCGGCAATCTGATGCCCTCGCGCAGCCAAATACTGAGCCAGAGGCCATCCGAGATATCCATCGATTCCGGCGATAAAAACTTTCATGGACCTGCTCCAGCATCTGGGGAAATCAACGTCCCAAGAAATCTTCGGGTCGAACGAGCCTACTTCATTGGTGCAATTGACTTATTATAGTGACCCAATAAGCGCATTCACGTTGGGTTGAAAATTGCCGAGATAACCTTTGGCCGCCAATAATTCGGCGTTCAAGATGCTACATCCGGCTGCGCCCCGAATAGTGTTATGGGAAAGGGCAACGAATTTGTAGCCCAATAATGGGCACTCCCGTAATCGACCTATGGAAGTTGACATGCCATTGCCAGCATTTCGATCCCGGCGCGTTTGTGGCCGATCAATTTGGGGTAGGTAATATACTGGTCTGCTGGGCGCACTAGGCAAATGTGATACAGGGTCTGGGCCACGGAAAGTTTCCCACGCATTGATAACTTCGTCCAGACCAGGATTTGCAGCGAGAGCAACCGAAACGTTTATAAGATGCCCATCAGTGACGGGTACTCTATTGCATGAAGCCCCGATTATTGCGTTAAGCCAATCGATTTTGTTTCCATTTAAGGCACCCAGCATCCGTAGTGTTTCGGTTTCAAGTTTCTGTTCGTCACCGCTAACATACGGGATCATATTATCGAGTATGTCGAGAGAAGCCACTCCAGGATACCCTGCCCCACTGACCGCTTGGGCACTCACGACGTGTATCTTTTCAATTCCGAAACGGCGTAACGGTGCGAGTGCCATGACCAGCGGCATAGCTGTACAGTTCGAGTTTGCGACCAACGCACCCGTGTCCCAACCGCGTTGCTGGCGTTGAATGTCAACCAATGCTACATGATCAGCATTTGCCTCAGGCAACAATAAAGGCACATCATCAATCATACGATTAGCCGATGCGTTCGTACAAACGATGTGCCCGGATGCGGCTAACTCAAATTCACGACTTTCGGCAGCCTCTTTGGGCAGCGCCGAAAAAACTAGAGGGGAATCAAAATCATCATCCAGTCCTTTAACCGTCAAACCCGAAGTTGATTTGGGTGGGGCACCATCTAGAACCCAATTGGTGATTTCGCCGTAAGGTTGACCTGCGCTTCGGCTAGAACCTATTACTTCTGCTACCTGAAACCAGGGATGATTTTCAAGCAATTGCATGAAACGCTGTCCTACTGCCCCTGTAGCCCCTAATACTGCAACGTTGAGCTTCTCCATGAATTTCCTTCTAAAGTTTATAACCCAACTGAGTCTTGCTCTGCCTTCACGGCAGGATATGAGCCTAACATTTTCACAAACGATGCCTTCTGCAATAGTCGTGCGAGTGCTTCCTGGCAAACTGTATCTTGCCAATGGCCTTCGAAATCTAAATAGAACACTGGTTCCCAGGGGCGATTGCGACGTGGCCGTGATTCAATCTTCGTCAAATTGAGGCCACGAGTTGCAAATTCCCCCAGGCAATCATAAAGAGCGGAAGGACGATGGCGTGTCGCAAAGACCAACGATGTTTTATTGTACTCCCCACGCGGCGGGTCATCATACCCAAGAACAAAAAACCGCGTGAAATTGAAGGCCACATCTTCAATCTCGGTTGCCAGGGTTGACAGATCATATAACTCAGCGGCTAACACACTAGCAATAGCAGCAGTGTGCGGTGCTGGATTAGACGCTAAATCGTAAGCAGCACCAGCCGTATCATACCAGGGAGTAGCTTTTAATCCATTGCGTCTTAAAAAATGCTCACATTGTGCAAGCGCCTGGGGATGGGAGCGCACAAACTCAATATTTTCTAATTTTTCGCCAGGAACAACCAATAACGCATGGTGAACGTGCAAGATAATGTCTGCTTGGATACGCAAATCTGAGTCCATAAGCAATTCATAAGCTTGGCTCACTGCCCCGGCCAATGCATTCTCGATGGGCAGCACACCATGAGTCGCTTTACCTGATTGAATCGCCTCAAAAAGATCACTTAAGGATGGGCATGGAACTACATCCACCTTATCTCCGAAATGCTGGCGAATAGCCTGCTCGGAATAGGCACCGTGTATTCCTTGAAATGCAATTCTATTATTCACGAATTGAATCCACTTCGGCAAAATATAAAGCGTGGAACAGGTCTCCACGCGGGGAATATAGTAGCATACGCACGATAGAACGTCAATCAGGTTTGACATTTGTGTAGCATAAATGTTAGACTTTTTCAGATGGTCATTTGAAATATTCGTGAGGGTAACTGGATGCAGGATACCCGACAACACATCCTCAATATACTAAAGGAACGCGGCCAAGCGACAGTCGATGAAATTGTGACTGATCTGCGGGCGCGCCGAGGCGATATTACATCTGTCACAGTTCGCCATCACTTGGCTCGTTTACAGGAGGAGCATCTAATAACAACCCCGGAAATCCTCCATCGCAATGTTCCAGGTCGCCCACAGCATATCTATACCTTAACTGAACGCGCGAAAGAAATATTCCCAAACAATTATCAACCCCTCACAGTTCGTTTACTTGAACAGTTAAGCAGTCGCCTACCGCCAAAAGAGGTTAATGTTATCCTTGAGGGCGTCGCCCAGTGCATGGCTGTTGATGCACATATCACCACAGGCACTTTGCCAGAGCGACTTGATATGGTGGTCAGTTATCTGAACGATCATGGGTATGATGCACAATGGGAATCTCATCCAGACGGTTTTTTCGTGCTGCGAACAACTAACTGTCCATATCATCATGTAGCGGAATCGAGTAAGGCATTGTGCGATATGGATATGCACCTTGTGGCTTCCCTACTGGGTGTTGTCCCTCGGCTCATGGAACGTATATCATCTGGTGATAAAAGTTGTGCGTACATGATTCCCGGCCCAATCAGCGGAAATTAAGTTAAGTACCACATGTTTTTCAGATGAACATCTACTTAATTGACGCCTTTTTATCAGTGTGATACAATTATCCTAATTCTGGGAATGAACTTAGAGGAGTTTAACTCATGGCCGTTATTGAACAGGACAATATTCAAACAGACGTCGGAATTGCACCCGTTTTGTCGGTGACGCCGACGGCTGTTGAGGTCATTCGCAATTTACTGGAACAGCGCGAAATTCCAAATCACTCATTGCGAGTGTTTGTATCTGGGGGCGGTTGTTCAGGAATGCAATATGGCATGGCTTTTGAAGAATCCCCACGCGAATTCGATAAAGTTGTGGCAGTGGATGGTGTTAGCTTGGTTATTGATCCTACAAGCCTGATGTATCTGCAAGGCGCGGTCATTGATTATGTTGACAGTCTGATGGGTGGTGGCTTCCGGATCGAAAATCCGAATGCGGTTTCAACCTGTGGATGCGGGCATTCATTCCACACCGCCGATAGTGCTGAAGCTGATAGTTCAAGTGGGTGCGGAAGCTGTAGCCATTAATTCTTTGTGAACTCATAACAAAAAGCCAGATCGCGCGATCTGGCTTTTTGTTTGCATTCTCACCAGAGTTACCGACGTGAGGTAATCACTAACCCCAATATTCCAAACGACATAAGAAGCAAAATCGGCACAATTGGCGGAAGATAGTCACTGACCAAAATCGCACCATTTTCAGGAGTTACTGTAACCGTTGCATCCACATTCTCGCCTGAGTGATAAGCATTTTCAGGCGGGCTAAGGGCGATCTCAGGTGGGTAGGTAAACGTCGGTAAAACTGCGGACGAATCCTGGGAACCTACAGGACTAACTATTTCTTCCCCCTGCACACCCTCAACAGGAAGCGCAATAATCAAAGCATTGGCTGTAGCTGTAAGTATTCCACCGGGTGTCTGGGTAATTGCTTCCATAGTCGAGGTTGAGGCGGCAGCAGTATTATCTGTCGTCGGGATTGCCTGTTCATTTAAATCAATAATTACACTTTCATCACCGATAATCTCAACCAAGTCTTCAAATACCCAACCTGTTCCACTCGGCGATTGATCATATTGAAACTGATACCAGCGAAAGTATTTGCCAATCACAGGATATGAATCACCTGGGCGGATTGTACCCAAGCGCTCGGAGTTGGGGTCTGGCTCAGCTCGCACATTAGCTTCGTTGAGAGCTTGAAGTAAAGCAGGACCGGGTGCGGTTGGTGTGCGAGTTGCGGTTGATGTTGAAGCTGCCTGAGTTAAAAGAGGTAGTGGGCTAGGCAAAACCACTGAAGCGGGTGTTGCGCTAACTAAGACCTGCTGTAATTCATCGGCGTGCATACTCTTTATCATCAATACAGAAATTAGCACTACAAGAACGATTATGACGACAATTTTACGCGACATTCTTGCCAAATTTAGCCTTATTCTTTAACAAAACCAGCGAATTGTACCACACTCACCAGCTCACACGATTAATAGGTGTTAGACGTCCCTGTTCGGCTGTACGTTCCTCGCTTCCTCTCACAAGGTATCCTTGATATTCTTGCCCAATTAATCCGACGACAGTCCATCCGCCCAAATCAAATGAGGGTGTTTCAAGGCCAGTCCGACATTGGTCACAGGTCGCTGGTATCCATTCTCCATTGTAACGGCGCGCTATGTGCATGTGTGTACCATTAGAAACTCCTCCCTCACAAGAAGGATGACCTATTCGATCCCCAGGCTGTACAATCGTTCCGGGGGCTACCCTCCCCTCAGTCGCAATATGTAAATACAGAATGGTCCAGCCTGTCAACTCATCCCCATCCATATCCAGGTCGAGAATAACCGCTCCACCGCTGCTGCGTGCAATCATGCCTGGTGCAACAGCAGTTGCCCAATAGTCAGATGTGTAACAAGGAGGGCTATCATCGCTACGCTCATCCGGTGGCGCGAAGTCGATTGCTGCCCAAGCACTTCCGCTACCCCACCCGCCATGAGGCCCACCCGTATAAAACCATGTTTCGCCAGATGAAAATGGTAATGTCAGGATCGGCTGAGCTATGCCCGGTGGTACTATTGGATCGGGCGCATTGGCAAACGGATCACCAAAATAAGTGTAATAGGTGCGATAAAAACCATCGACCTCAACCTGAGGAAGCCATGACATATATGTCACATTTTGGCTGAGAAAATACTGGATACCTACGGTTGCAGCATTAAGATTTGGATCATACAAGAGGCGGGTGCCATCTTGAAATTCTAATGTTTTCCAGTCTCGATCTTTCCAACCGTAATAGCCCAAATTGAGCTGGTTAGCCGTCCAGGACAATTGCTTGTAAAGGCCGCTGCGATCAAAACCTGCTGGAGAAGGTTGAAGTTCCATCGGGTAATTTATTAAAGTATCATCGAGATCGGAATGTGTAAGCCACCCGGAACGATATTCCAACAACGCCAATAGCAAACGAGGGTCAACACTGTATTCAATCGCTACCCGCTGGACGATTTGGGTCGCATTAACCGTTTCATCATCAACTGTATCGGTTACCGTTTGAATATAGCCCGGTTGTTGGCGAATGAAAGCTCCTACATCAAAGCTGCTGCTACCTGGTCCACGAACCAATCGGCTATCAGGCAGGATATTGAAACTGCTCGTCGTCTCATGTGGTGCCTCCGGCAAATTGATAACTTGTCCTACTGCAAGGGTGTTGGGATCTGGAATATCATTAATAGATAATAGAATTTCAAGACTGATGCCATTGGCGGCTGCAATAGCGGATAATGTATCACCGGGTTGGACAACATACTGCAAGCCTTCCTGATTATTTGTATTCGATTGCAATTCAACTGTTGGAATATTGATGGGGGTCGTCTCCGACGATATCGCCGTCGGAGACACGCTGGTGCTGGTTTGGATAAGAGGCGCACTATCTACCGCGCCGATCATATCAGGGGTAGAGGTAATAACAACTATTTGTGGTTGGTTTCGTACACAGGCGGCAATCACTAATAACGGCAGAGAAAGAAGTATCAATTGTTTTTGAATAATCAAACCAAACAAAACCCCGATGGCTAACAATATCAATGCAACCACTTAGGAAGGTCGGTATTATAGCATGTTCCCTACAAAAACTTGAGGTAAGAGCGGGTAACATTGTATACTAGGCGACATGATTTGATGATAAAATGGGTCGTTCACCTATTTAATCGTGTTAACCGTGAAAGTTCCTTGAACAGGGAGTGGAATATAAAATGGCAACGAGTCAGGAAGTCGCTCAGATTTTCCCCGTAATGGCGGACAGGCTGATTCCATCAAAAGCCGAAGGAATCAATGCGACCATTCAATTCAATTTGAGTGGTGATAATGGTGGCCTATACTGGCTTCGCATAGCTGACGGCAAATGTGAGGCTGGACAGGGTCAGGCTGACAACCCCAAAATGACTCTAAAAGCTGCGGCAGATGATTGGTTCGCTGTTTCGAGCGGCAAAATCAATGCGATGCAGGCCTTTATGAGTGGCAAAATCAAAATTGAAGGGGATATGGGCATGGCAATGAAACTCCAAACCATGTTCAGCCAATAAAAAAGTGCCCGGTACTAAAACCGGGCACTTTTTATCTTTCCTAAGCTGGGTCGTCTAATTCGAGGTCATCTCCTACCGGGGTTGCATTTCCAATTGCATCCTCAATAGCTTCGAGCAAACTCTCATCGCCATCCTCTTCGGCGTCCTGGGCAAGGGCGCTTAGAACTCTCCTTGCTTCTCGGCCACCAATTTCTCCTAATGACCAGATTGCGACTTCCTTAATGTCACGCTCGTCATCCAATGCCAGCCTTACTAGGCTGGGGACCGCATCATCCAATTCCAGTTCACCAGCTGATTTAGCAGCTTCGTACCTCAGCTCCGGGTCACTGCTACTAACTTCACGCAGTATCACTTCTCCCCAAATAGGATCGCAGGATTTTCCCATCGCAAAGATCGCACTGGCTTTCATCTTGGGATTTGAGCTGTCATAGCCTTCCTGTATGACCTCCGGCACAATCTCATGGCTGGAATTGGAAATCGATTCTAATGCACGTCGGCGCACATCCTCATCTTCATCCAAATTTGTGAGAATACCGATTATGACATCCTGTAACCGTGACGCCTGCTCCTCAGGTAAATCACCATATTCCCCCAAAAGAACATAGCGCCCTAATGCACTAACTGCCGTAGCGCGGACAAGGGGAGACTCATCCCACTGTGCCATATCAATCAGCCGTTCCATGAGAGTTCTTCGTTTCGTCTTCCCAGAGCAACTCGATAGCCGCTGTGCGGACATCGGCGCTGTCATCGTCAAGCTCCCAAAAGCCAAGTCCTTGATAATTAATATCAACGTTCAACTCACTTACTTCAACTAGCCCGGTCAGTAAACTCTGACGTGCAGTTGCATCCAAAGCAGACCAAGTGCTTTCTATTGCTGCAATATCGATTGCTGTCAAATTTGAAAGCCCATAAATGAGTGTACGCGAAGGAACACCCCAATCATTGGCCTTTAGCGCTTTAATGGTTTCATCCAGACTGGGCTTTTCATTCAGTATCCCCTCTTTGAGTTGTTCCACATCTTGCTCGCTCACAGATTCCCCTTTCCTGACCTATCGCAGCACGTTTGTTATTGGATTGATTACATCGTTTAGGATTACCAGAACTGATAGCGACAATAAAAGCGCTAAACCGACTAAATGTACAAGTCCTTCTCTTTCCGGAGAAATAGGTCGACCACGCACAATTTCTATCAACACAAACAGTATTCGACCACCATCTAATGCAGGTATAGGCAAAAGATTGAAGAACCCCAGAGCAACACTGATTACGGCGATGAAATCGAGTATGGGGGCAGCCCTTCCCTGTTGTATGCTCTGCTGAATCATTTCGCCGCCAATCTGGCTCATTCCAACTATGCTTACCGGACGTGCTTCTTCTGGCGTAAGTGCGCCACTGACAAGTTGCGCGGGCAGTTGCACAGTTAAGCTGATGACAGAGGCGATTCGATTTAATCCATATTCACCTGCTTGGCCTAATGGCAGTGAAACTAACGTTTCTTGGGCAAAACCTTCTTGATATGTTAATCCAGTGGTTAAGTCCTGGTAGTAAGGCGTGATGACGATACCAATTGCCCCCTGCCCCTCTGGGGGATTTGCACGAGGCATTAAATCGACATCGAATGTTTTGCCGTCGCGCAAGACTGTCAGTGAGATTTGTTCCCCAGTATGTTTCTGAGTTTGTTGCTGGAAACCACTTATACCGTTGATTGATTGGCCGTTAAAAGCGATAACCACATCACCGGGTTTCAGACCGGCTTGATCGCCGGGTGCTCCCGATACAACACCTGTAATCTGGGTGTAGTTTTGGATATTTGATGTCCCTGAAATGGAGGCAGTTGGAACAATAGTGTCGATCTTTTCAGGGTTGTTACCATGTTGGATGGTAAGCCGCACATCATTCCCTTTTGCTTCCAGAATTTTTTGCCAAAACTCCTGACTATCGGCAAAGTTTTGACCGTTTATTTCCAGGATAAAATCATTGGCTTGCAACCCCGCTTCCGCCATTGGCGAAGATGGATCTACTGCTACTATAAACACGCTGCCCCCGGCAAGTTGTGGTATACCAGTTAGGGCGATGACAGCGAATAATAAGAATGCCAGAATGAAATTCGCAAATGCGCCCGCTGCCATAAAGAATATTCGAGCCAACGGTTTAGCATCATTTACCGCTTTTAAGGATACTGTCGAGTTTCTTTCATCCCCCTCCATCAGAGATGGGGCTGATTGATGCCGTATTCTTAGTTCCTCACGATCTTTCTCGACGGCTTCCTCAACCAACGGGCGTATCATATCTTCACCAAGCGGACGCACATACCCACCTAGGGGTATCCAGTTCAGAGTAAAATCCGTTTCTCCCCAAGTGAATAACTTAGTGATTCGGGGAGGAAAACCAATAGCAAATTCGAGAATAGATATGCCCACTGCCTTCGCAGCCAGAAAGTGACCCAACTCATGGATCAAAATTAAGGGGATCAACATGACAAAAAAGGCCAGGATGGCAGACAAAGGGTTATTATCCATCAGAAGATTCGACATCACTTATTCCTTAAACTCAAAGCTCAACTTATCCAGTCGATGTGTGAAATAATCTTACATGGATTATACGGGCGGATGAAGCGGTCAATCAAGCCGCCCAACGCCATCCTCATGAATTGCTCACACCCTGAGTAAGAATTACTGCGCCTGACCCCACATTTGCTAGAACTATATCTTGAATATCAGATAGGCTTTTCAATCTATCGCTTACAATTTTGGCACAATCTCTAAGGCAAATACAATGTACGTTGGGGCCAGCATCCAGTGTGTAGCATACGTCAAGTCCTTCTGCTCGCCAAAGCCGAATGTGTTCCATCACCGTTAATGTTCCCGGTTTCCAATAAAAGAGGGGTGGCCGACTGGTCATCATCACCGCGTGCATCAAATTACTATCATATTGGACGACTTCAGAGAACGTCTTAAAATCGTGGGCGAGGATCGCTTCCTTGCAGAGAGCCAATCGCTTTTCTGCTCCTGCGACGCGCGCATTTTGAAGGTCACTTGTTTTGGCTGAAGGATGCCCTTGAGTTGAGCCTACCGTTTTGTGCTCACTACTCACTATTGCGATAACATCCACCAAATCCCAGTAATCCGCTGGTGCTATGCTTTCAGCAAATGACTCTTCATGGGACGAACCCCTATGCCACTCGACAAACCCATCCGGGATCGACCTGGCCGCTGAACCTGAGCCAAGACGAGCAATAGTTGTCAATTCGCGTTCCGTAATTTCTACTTCCGAGGCGGCCACCGACGCTACTGTCAATGCCGCAAATGAGGAGGCAGAAGATGCGATCCCAGCTCCCATTGGAAAGTTATTGGAAGATTCGACCTTGGCGAAAGCGCCTACCCCTGTCCGACGACGGATAAAATCTAAATGTGATGACACCCTTTCCAGTGGGCTTCCTTTTGTCTCTAAGCCATTCAGTATCAGAACGTCATTGGTTAATGTGCCATCCCACATAACAGATGTTTCGGTAAACACATTGTCCAGATTCATACTGAGCGAACTATTTACTGGAAGACGTAAGGAATCATCACTATTGCCCCAGTATTTGATGAAAGCGATATTGGAATTCGCACTGGCTGTCGCCTGTTTACTTATATGAGCCATGTTAGAATTTTCCTGTCAGCAGTGAGGTTGATAAGTTCGAGTCTCGGTCACATTGTTTGGGATAGGGGCTATGCTATAATGCCATGCGTTTATCCACGTTGCGCATAGTGGGGGTTCACATTGCAGACACTTAAAGGGTTGCTGCGAACAATGCGTCCAAAACAATGGACGAAAAATGTGATTATATATGCTGGATTAGTGTTTGATGGTCAGCTTTTTATCCTAGACTCCTTCATTCGAGTAACTATTAGTTTTATTTTGCTTTGTGTGGCAGCTAGCTCCATCTATATTATAAACGATTTAGTGGATATAGAACGGGACAAGCAGCACCCAAAGAAACGGTTTCGTCCCCTTCCATCTGGACAGTTGTCAATCCCTATCGCCATTGCCGCTGCCACCCTTTTCCCAATTTTCGCGGTAGGTATTGCTTGGCTTTACAGTCCGTATTTTGCCGTCATCCTGCTTATCTATATCGCGCTGAATATTTTATACTCCTTCAAATTAAAACACATTGTACTCATAGATGTCATGACGCTAACAGCCAGCTATGTTCTACGGGTAGCTGCTGGTGTTGTTGTCATCAGTGTCGCAAGGTTTTCCCCCTGGCTTTATACCGTAACCGCTTTACTTGCTCTGTTTCTAGCTATTAGCAAGCGGCGACAGGAATTGGTAATGATGGCTGATGATGCAACAACAGTACGCCCGATTTTTAAGCAATACAATCTTCCCCTGCTAGATGAAATGCTTCGGACAGTTACGACAAGTGTGTTGATCGCATACATTTTATATATCATTGAAGCGCCATCGGTATTATTGGCAGGTAACAATCTGGCGCTTATCACCGTCCCTTTTGTAATGTACGGTCTGTTCCGTTACATGTTTTTAATTTACGCGCGTGGTGAGGGCAGCGCCCCTGACGAGGTGGTTTTACAAGATCGACCTTTACAGCTTGCCATATTTCTCTGGGGCTTAAGTTTCATTTTTGTTCTATACGTTGCACCCAAGATATTGACATGACTAAAATTAGTGCCCCAGCAAAGATCATTCTACTAGGTGAACATGTCGTCGTGTATGGTCAGCCAGCTATAGCCGTCCCAATTTTAAGTTTACGTGCGTATGCCGAAGTGAGGGCGACTTCAGGTGGATCAGGGTTAAATATCATTGCGAAGGATCTCAATCGAGTCTTGCCTGTTGATTTGAATACAGAAGTTTCAAATGAGGCGCTAGAGATTGCGCTTCGCCTAATTCTTGAATATCTTCATATCTCGCCACCAAACATAGATATCATCATTCAATCCGATATTCCGATTGCAAGTGGTCTTGGGAGTGGCGCGGCCATTTCAACGGTTATCGCACGAGCTATATCTTCCGCAGTTGGATACAAATTTGAGCCAGATGAACTCAACGATTTAGTATTTCAAGTCGAGAAAATTCATCATGGTACTCCAAGTGGCATTGACAATACTGTTATTGTTTACGAGCAGCCGATTTATTTCGTGCGCGGACAGGGAATCAATTTGCTGCAAATCCAGGGGGAGTTTTCTTTTCTGGTGGCTGATACCGGTATCGCAGCGCTGACAAGAGTAGCAGTAAATGATGTTGCTACTTTATATCAAACGGATATTGGGCGATGGGAATCTTTATTCCAATCTGTTGGCGATCTGGTTAGACGCGCTCGAATTGCATTAGAAACAGCAAATTACACTGAACTTGGACTTGTGATGAATCAAAACCATCAATATCTCCAAGAATTGACTGTTTCTTCGCCCGAATTAGATAAACTCGTTCAAGCGGCTCTGGATGCAGGCGCGCTGGGCGCAAAATTATCTGGTGGGGGACGTGGTGGTAATATGATTGCGCTTATCACGCCAGAGAGTCGCACGCAGGTCGAGGCGGCACTGCTGCGCACCGGAGCTGTTCGAGTATTTCAGACTGTTCTCTCTTGAGGAGATGATTAGAAGTGCTTATATTCATAAAACTGGGGGGATCATTAATCACCGACAAAAAGGCGGAGGGAAGTTTTAGGGAAGGTATTGTTACTCGGCTGGGGCAAGAGATATTCGCAGCCTTGAATGCGAACTCTGACATTGGAGTTCTCGTTGGACACGGTAGCGGTTCTTTTGGGCATTTTGCGGCTGCCGAACATGATACCTTAGGAGGTGTAAGCTCAGCCGAAGCATGGCGGGCTTTTGCCCATGTTGCGACAGTTGCAGCGGAACTGAATTATCTTGTTGCAAGTGTTTTCCATCGAATTGGCTTGCCAATAATACGTATGCAACCGTCTGCATCAGCGTTGAGTCACGATGGTCAATTGGTTGATATGGCGATAGTGCCAATCCGCAACGCACTTGATTGTGGTTTAATCCCCCTCATTTATGGTGATGTCACTTTTGACAATGTAAGGGGGGGTACCATCATTTCAACCGAAAAAGTATTTTTCCACCTGGCGCGTCATCTCCCCGTGAGTTCTATATTGTTGTTAGGCGAGGTCGAAGGTGTGCTTGCGCCAGATGGGGGTGTCATACCTGAAATCAACGCCAGGAACTACCCTACCCTGAAAAAACATTTTGGTGCTTCCGCAGGTGTAGATGTCACAGGAGGGATGGAAACAAAGGTGTCTGATATGTTAGCTCTCAGCGAGGTTGTACCACAACTCACCATTCGCATTTTCAACGGTAAGCGGGACAATTTGCTGCGTGAAGTGCTTTTAGGACAGGCTAATCCTGGCACACTGATTCGGCGAAGTTAATTGCAATCACTACTTGGGTTGACTCGCACCGACCTTATACCCTGTCAAACCATTGATTGTCCAAATGATTGTTGTGACGGCTAGTCCCGGTGCCAGAGCTGTCCAGGGAGCATCACGAAACGTCATTCGCCCTTCGGCGAGCATCACACCCCAATCGGGAATACCGGGTTGGCCCCCTAGCCCCAGAAAACTCAGTGCTGCACTGTTTAATAAACAGTAGCTAAATGTCACTCCCGCATAGGTCAGCAATGTGGGATAAATATTTGGCAAGGTTGAATGCAGGATTACATATAATTTTGATGCACCGGAGGCATAGGCGGCTTCCACATATCCCATTGACTGAACACTCAATACGACAGATCGTGTAATCCGTGCGAAGGGGACAATTTGCGCAAATCCAGTTGCCAGTATAAGCCCTTCACCCCTACCCCCCACGAGAGTCAATATCATCAGCGCGAACAACAAACTGGGGAATGCAAGCAATGCATTCATCAATATTGCCAGGAGGTGATCGATCCAGACGTTGGACATGCCTGCTACAATACCCATTGTTGCCCCCAAACCTATTGCCAAACTCGACGCAAGGAAAGCTATCAGCAGACTTCTTTGACCACCGTAAAGGAGGCGGCTGAAAACATCACGCCCCAATAAGTCAGTTCCCAAAATGTGATTTCGATCAGGTGATTGAAATTGGTGAATGGCATCAGTCGCCATCGGATTGAGCGGTGTGATTATGGGTGCAAACAAACAAATCAACACAATGGCTGTTAAAACCAGTAATTGCCAACGCATTATTCATGTGCCACACGCGGATCAATAATGGAGTAAAGAAAGTCACCAAAAGTGTTCAGAACTGTGTAGATAGTGGCTGTCAGAATGACAATGCCCTGTACTGCCGGATAATCCTGTTGGAGCGTCCTGTCCAGCAACAACCGTCCCAGACCAGGGCGCACAAACAATTGTTCTGTAATTACAGTGCCACTAAAAAGGAACCCGGCTTGCAGAAAAATAATAGTCACAACGGGCAGTAATCCAACCCGAAGAATGTGTCGGCGAACTACCAGTGATTTAGGTAAGCCTTTAGCACGTGCAGTTCTTATAAAATCACTTGATGCAACCTCTTGTACACTTGTTCCTACCAATCTAGCAATCGCTCCTGCTGTATGAAAACCGAGGACACCCACCGGCAAAATAAGCTGACTTAGTCGACCCGCTCCCGTAGATGGCACAAGGCCGAGTTTGGATGAAAATATATAAATTGTTAGCGTCCCAGTCCAGTAAATCGGTGTGCTTAAAGATAAATTGATTGCAATCCGTGCAGCAAATGTGGAAATTGAGCGAGTTCCCTGGGCAGCGAGAATACCCATTGTAATACCCCAAAAGGATGCAAATGCGATTGCACCAATGGCCAAGCCAGCAGTTGCTGGTAACTCTCGTGCAATCATCTCAGTAACGGATTGCCCGTCAACCAGTGAGACTCCTAAATTGCCCCTCATCAAGTCAGCAATATAACGTACATACTGCAACCACAAAGGATCACTCAGGCCCAGGGCTACCCGTCGCTGCTCAATCATGGCAGCGTTTGCCTCACTTCCAACAAACTGTGCCTGAATAGCATCACCGGGCAACACATGTAACGCAACGAAGGCAATTGTAGCTGCTAGCCAGATCACCACCAAGAGGGAAATGGTGAGTCGCAAGACCCGAATCATTATGTATCCGCGAGCGTGACATTATTCAGAATTGGAAACCAGCCATAGGGGTCAAACACCAAATTTTCAATGTTGGATTGGGATGCGTTGAGATTTACATAATCGCGAATTGGAAGAATGAGTGCTTGATCCATAATGATGTGCTGTGCCTGAGAATAAAGATTTTGCCGAATATCTGGATCAGTCTCCCGAGACGCTTCATTCAGGATGTCGTCCAGATTCTGACTGGAAAATCCTGTCCAGTTAGTGTTTCCCCCCGACGTGAAATAATTGTTTAAGAGAGATGGATCAAGACCGAAGCTATAAAACGCCACTAAATTATATTCACCCGAGTTAACCTGCTCTTGAAGCGCACTGAGTGTAGGAACAGGCTGAAGTTTCGCACTGATACCGATGGTGCGCCATTGATCTTGCAATAACTGGGCGACTTCTGGGATTAGTCCCCAAGGTGGCACAATAACTGTTACCTCCAAATTAACTCCTCCAATATCCATTATGCCATCATGATTACTATCACTGTATCCAGATGAGGTCAATAGGGCTTGTGCTTGCGTAATATCGCTTGCATATGCTCCGTTTAAGTCACGTGCGTAATAAAGCGTACTTGCAGAAAGTGGCCCCCATGCAACCGGAGAAAATCGCTGAAAAATTGCGTCAATAATAGTATTGCGATTTGTGCCATACAAAATGGCTTGACGCACCTGTAAATTATCCGTTGGGAATCGCTTCGTATTCATGATAAATTGAAGAGGCTGTCCTGGCACATTGACCGGGAACAATTTCACAGAACTGTTTCCTGTGAGTCCACGCGCATCAATCGGCAAGATTTCACCCATAATTTGGGCTTCGTTGTTCGTTATTGCTAAAGTACGGGTCGATGGATCACTAAAAAAATGGAACTCAATCTCGTCTATCGAATTATCAGTAACTGCTTGATAAAATGATGGCCCACCCCAATAATCGGGATTTCGTTTTAGCACAATCCGATCACCAGGTACATATTCGTCAAAAAGAAAGGGGCCAGTTCCGACTTGATGGAATTGATAACGGCTCAATGAGTACTCGCTAAGTGCTTTAGGGCTGGCAATTCCTAGATACACCTGGGATAACGAATCAAGTAATGGGCTATATGGCTCCGACAAAAAAAGTTGAATGGTGTAATCATCAATTATTTCATATTTCTGATATGGGCCGAGCATAAAGATGGCTTTCTGTGAAGCGTTATCTGGATTTGTTATCCGATCCAAGTTTGCTGCCACCGCCTGGGCATTAAAGGGCGTACCGTCATGGAATTTAACACCTTGCCGCAGAGTAAACGTGTAAATGAGACCATCGTCAGAAATTACCCATTCAGTTGCCAGACCAGCTATAAAATCTTTGGTTTCAGGGTCACGATAAACAAGTGTGTCATAGACCTGACGAAGTGGAATGCCTAACTCTGACGAACTATTTATGTGAGGATCAATCCCGCTAAGTTGCTGCAATGTCAGGCCATAAATGATTTGATGGCTCGGTGGTCCTGATACGGGTAGACCTGTCTGTGAACAAGCTGCCAGCGCAGTAAACAACACCAGAATGCGGAGCATTACATTTTTGTGCACTTATATTCAACCTTTTCAGCTAAGAAAGTGTGCGCTAGGATTTGCCAGTATAGCGCAGCAAACAAGATGGGCATATAGAGTATTGTGACAACATTCAATCCGCGTTTACTTATTCCACCACAACAAGAAGGGGAAATATACCCATACCATCGCCCATGGCGCAGTATTGCACTTGAAGGGGGAATATTGTTTGCGATAACATTTGGTCTGTTATTTGCAACCAGCTACGTTGGTCTGTCGATCCCGACCTCGCTATTCCCGGCAATTTCGACCATCCTTGCGCTTACACCCTTCAGTCTATGGCTATATTTTTCGTGGTGGCAAGAGCAGGTTGTGCTTCAACCTCGCCAACGACTCTTAATTGTCGCTCTCGTGAGTGCGCTTCTTGCAAATGCAGTTGGAATCCCTGTTATAAATGATTTTTTGCAGGTGGATCGCTGGCTCCCTTTAGCGAATGCCGTCAACCGGATCATTGGTTATACCTTCACAGTCGGTATTGTCCAGGGATTTCTCACATACATAGCCCTACGCTACGTCGTGTGGCCGCAATGTTTTCGCATAAGGTTGGACGGTGTTGCTTATGGTGCAGCCAATGGAATTGGCTACGCGACGGTGCTCAATCTGCAATTTGCGCTCACCAATAATCCGCCACCGGATGTTGCAGCTTTGCATTATTTTTATACGTTCGCAATTCAGGTTGTAACAGGATTGATTATCGGCTATGGATTATCGGAGATTCGTTTTGGAACCCCCTCCCCCATTTTGTTGTCAATCACCGTAGCAGTAGCTTCCATCATCACAGGAATTGCCATCCCGATACATGCTGGTTTGACCAACGCAAGTTTAGAACTTGATGCGAGTACACCCAAGCCTCTTTTCGGGCTTGGGTTTTCTGTGGCTTTGCTCATTGTCATGTCACTGGTTTTATCATTCTTATACAACAGCTCGGAGCGCCAAGCCCGCGAAGCAGCATCTGAAGAGGATTGAAGTTTATGTCCACAACTTTCACTGAAACGTCAGACGTCGGTGTGGAATTAAGCCAAGGGCAGCGGTGGAGTCATTACCTCGTGTTCATTTTTACTTTGGGGTCATTCTTCATTGGGATCAATCTGCGCGACAGTATCTTGAATGCTACCACAGTCTATACCAATACTGAGGTGGGTATTCGGGCTGAGTATCCACAGAATTGGCTGATTGATACTCAAGGCAGTTATGTTTTCCGAGTTCGCAATATCTCTGAGTTGGGCTATCCTACAACTATTCAAGTAGCGGTGGAGGCGGTAAGTCAAGACACTACTGCTCGTTACATCTTTGATGCGCTTACCTTAAATCGTTCGCAAACACTTTCATCCTATAATGTGCTTTCCAGTGGTGTGGAATATATCTTGCCAGATGAGACAACAGCCGCTTCGATGAATTATACTTTTGCAACCAGCGAGAATGCGCCGTTTTTAGCGGGTATACCTATTGTGGTACAGGGGCAGGATGTTTTAACGATCCGTCGTGGACAAGCGATTATTATTACATTTCTAAGTTCATCTACCAATTTCCAAAACAATTATCCCGTTTTCGAGCGATTTATCGACAGTTTGGAATTTTAGTAGATGAATCGCCCCTACATTATTTTACTTATTCTATTTTCGACCCTTTGCCTACTCTCCCTGAGGGATGTTGAGGCTCAACAGGGAATATTCGATACAGAACGTATCGAACGCGCAACCGTTTTTGTATTGCAGGCGCAAAATGTTGGCGACAATCTCTTTATTACGTGTATTGGGTCCGGCACAATTGTTAGCCGAGATGGCCTCATTTTAACAAATGCTCACAACACGCTTTCGAGTAAGGTGTGTCCTGGTGAAATATTGATTATTGCAATGAGTATCCAGTTAGATAAGCCTCCCGTACCAAAATTTCGTGCTGAAATTGCTCAGGCGGATGCAGGCCTTGATATTGCACTTCTTCGAATTACCCGTGAACTTGACGGACGATTGATTGAACCACAAAGCCTTGCCCTACCGTTCGTTGAACTAGCCGACTCTGGATCAGTCAATTTAGATGACACGATTATGGTGGCTGGATATCCGAGTTTCGGAAACGATGCAGTAACTCTGACGAAAGGCACGATCAACGGCTTTGTAGCCGAACCATCCAGCCTGGCAACAAGCGATAGATCATGGATCCGCACAAGTGCGGTCATTCCAGGCACGATGTCCGGTGGTGGGGCTTACAACCAGCAGGGAGAGCTCATTGGAATTCCTACGACTGCTCCAGTAACCTCTGAATTGGCGAGTGCGAGTTGTCTATACGTTCAAGACACAAACAATGACGGACTAGTGAATAGCAGTGATATTTGTATCGCAATTGGGGGATTTATAAATTCGCTTAGACCCTCAAATTTTGCGCGCTCACTTGTTCGAGCGGCATCACTTGGCCTGATGGTAGATTTAATTTCGTCTCCAACGATACAAGATATAGACATGGGCGCCCCCAATTTCAAACGACTTTTTTTCTCTCCGTCGGTGAATGAGGCTGGAATGCCCACATCAGTGATTAGCAGTTTGCCTGCTGGCAGTAACAGCCTCTATTTGTTTTTTGATTATGAAAATATGACTCCGGAAACGGTGTATGAGTTACGAGTAACCACGAATGGTCAGCCAAACTCCGACTTCAGTTTAGCCCCGGTTCGATGGAGCGGCGGAGAGCATGGCATGTGGTACATTGGTAGTAATGATCGCCCATGGCCGAATGGAGTTTATGAGTTCATTCTCTTCGCTGACGGTATAGCGACCCCTGCCAGCACCGCCCGATTAGTGATCGGGGAATCCCCCACGACTGCCCCATCATTTAGCGACATAGCTTTTGGGATCCTGGATTTGCGTAACAATCTTCTGGGAAACGGGTTTGTATTACCGAGTGGTGGCAATATTGCCAGCGCTCGATTTATCTACCGCAATTTCGAAAATGGTCAAGAGTGGACAACTATCTGGTATTTGGATGGTCATGAAATACCTAACTCAAGACAGACTAATACATGGGTTGACGGAGTCAGCGGTGATGCAACAACAAATATTCGTTCTGATGGCGGATTGCCACCCGGAAGTTACAGATTGGAACTGTACATAGGAGGTCGTCTGGCTGCGACATCTGATTTCACGATTGCGGGTGCACAGCAAGGCGCATTTCCCGAAGTATTCCGCACTATTCATTTCACCACTGCGAACGACGCTCAAGAAGCACTCAGCGGTGCTCCGATCAGCAATTTCCCGTCGGGCACCAAGAGTCTCTACGTGTTATTTGACTGGCAGCAAATTGCAACCAACACGCAATGGACAATACGTTGGTCCGTCGACGATGAGGTATTATATGAGCAGACTGTTCCCTGGACAAATGCGGAGAGCGGTGAAGGTTTCCTGATTCGTCTTGATGGATTAAACAATATTCCTGACGGAAGCTACAAAGTGGACTTACTACTTAACAACGTATTGCTTGCCAGTACACAGGCTCAGGTAGGAATTGGTCAATTGCCTATAGATCGGTTCGCTCAAGCGAGTGGTATTCAGTTACGGGGACAGATTTTAGACGCCAATACCCGCAAAGGTATTCCCGGCGTAACCTTTGTGTTGATAAGCAAAGATTACTCAGTTGATGAATTCACAGCTGCTTGGGATCAAAACCAGGTTTATGCTTTAGCGAAGACCGATCAAAATGGCTATTTCGAGGTTGACCGCCCCTTGGAGATTAGCACTGACGAAAATCCGGTTTTATATAGCGCCATCATTGCCGCAGAAGGTTATTTACCCGTGAATGCAGATGGCCTGGAGATGACCAGCAAAACCGAGAATCCGCTGAATTTGACTATTTACCTGACGCGAGATTGAATGAACTCATGACACCTAAATGCAGGCTTGATGTTCTGATTTTGGAACGAGGTCTTGCAGCTAGCCGCGAAAAAGCGCGCGCCATGATTATGGCGGGCGAAGTGTTAGTCGATGGACATCGAGATAAGCAAGCCGGGAACTGCTGTGTCAACGACAGCGGAGGTTATCGTTAAAAACAAGCCGCGTTTTGTCAGTCGTGGCGGCGAGAAGTTGGCAGGTGCCCTCGAAGATTTCAATCTTGATGTTGCGGGGCGGGTAGCTGCTGATGTCGGTGCTAGCACGGGTGGTTTTACAGATTGCCTTCTACAAAATGCTGTGAAGTGCGTTTATGCCATTGATGTTGGTTACGGACAGTTGGATTACAAATTGCGCCGGGATGAACGGGTAATTGTTATGGAACGTACAAACGCCCGCTATGTGGAAAATCTGCCTGAATGTGTCGATCTTGTTGTGGTTGATGCTTCATTTATCTCGCTTAAAATTTTACTGCCAATCATTCAGGGATGGTTATGCCCCCAGGCAGACATTGTGACCCTCATCAAACCACAGTTCGAGGCAGGTAGGGATGATGTGGGTAAAGGCGGTGTCGTGCGCGACACGGAGGTTCATCGGCGCGTGTTGTGCGAAATATTAGCTTTCGAACAGCAAATTGGTTTTACCGTTAAAGGATTAACTATATCTCCCCTCAAAGGCCCAGCCGGCAACATTGAATTCCTCGCCTGGTGTGCCGGTGGCACTACACATCTGGAGGAGTCCTAGACATTGACACCCTGGTTTCATCGGTTATGAGCTAAGGTCTCCTGCACTCTATGTTCTCATGGTCCCAACCTGTATAATGAATTGGATGTAAAACTAACAGGTAAATTATGTGTATGAAGCGGGACACTATCCGGAATTTTTCCATCATTGCCCACATTGACCATGGCAAAAGCACACTCGCAGATCGGCTATTACAACTGACAAACACTGTTACTGAACGCAATATGCATGAGCAGCTACTTGACAGCATGGATTTGGAGCGTGAGCGTGGTGTGACTATCAAAGCCTCAGCCGTTCGTATGAATTATCGGGCGAAAGATGGTGAAGATTATGTGATCAACCTGATTGATACTCCAGGACATGTCGATTTTAGTTATGAGGTCAGTCGTGCTTTACAGGCCTGTGAGGGTGCAGTTCTAGTAGTTGATGCCAGTCAGGGCATTGAAGCGCAAACGCTCGCTAATCTTTACCTGGCGCTTGACCAGGATTTGGAAATTATCCCTGTCATCAATAAGATTGATCTCCCATCCGCCCGCCCCAGTGAGGTTGCCAAAGAATTACAAGACCTGCTAGGTACACCCGCAGACGAGACGATATTAATATCGGCCAAGCAAGGCATTGGTGTGCAGGATGTGTTGGAAGCCATTATCAAGCGTGTCCCGCCGCCCAAAGGCGATCCCGACGCTCCTCTGCGTGCTCTGGTCTTCGACTCACATTATGATTTATACAAAGGGGTGGTTGCGTATGTTCGAGTTGTCGATGGCAAACTTGACAAACGATCCGCACTCCGACTGATGGCAACTGGGGCAAAATTCGAGCCGGTAGAAGTAGGTGTGTTTAACCCCAGTATGCAAATAATAGATGGGTTAGAAGCTGGCGAAGTTGGTTATGTGGCAACGGGATTTAAGACTGTGCGTGAGTGCCGTGTGGGTGACACTATCACTCTTGTGAATGGCGGTGTTGAGCAGGCCTTACCCGGCTACGAAAAAATAAAGTCAATGGTATTCGCTGGCTTTTATCCGACAAATAATGATGACTACCCTGAGCTACGTGACGCCTTTGAAAAGCTACAGCTCAACGATGCGTCTCTAGTCTATGAGCCAGAAACGTCGCAGGCATTGAATTTTGGTTTCCGTGTAGGTTTTCTAGGTCTATTCCATATGGAAATTATCCAAGAACGCTTGGAAAGGGAATATGATCTAGATATTTTGGCAACTGCCCCCAGTGTGGAATACGAAGTTGTACAGACAAATGGCGAAGTTATTCTTATTGATAGTCCGGCACAGTTGCCTGACGAAAGTCAGATTACCGAAATTCGTGAACCCTGGATGAAGATACAGATTTATACGCCCCAGGAATTTATCGGCCCCGTCATGGATTTAGTCATTAAGAAACGGGGCCAGTACGTGACAACGGAATATCTCGATTCGTCACGTGTGATGCTGCACTATGAGATTCCCTTATCTGAGGTCATTATCGACTTCTTTGATCGCCTCAAGAGCATCACACGCGGTTATGCCAGTCTGGATTATCAATTTGAGGAGTATCGCACAGGTGATCTTGTAAAAATGGAGATTCTCGTAAATAACGAGCCAGTTGATGCGCTGTCAATGATTGTTCACCGTGACGATGCTTACCACAAGGGACAGAAGTTGGTCAGCAAGCTGAAAGAACTCATCCCACGACAGTTGTTTACGATCCCTATTCAGGCCGCTGTTGGCAAGCGAATCCTGTCACGTGCCAATGTGAGTGCTCTCCGTAAAGACGTATTGGCAAAATGTTATGGTGGTGACATCACCCGTAAGAAAAAATTATTAGAAAAGCAGAAAAAAGGTAAGAAGCGAATGAAAATGATTGGGGCAGTCGAATTGCCACAGGAGGCCTTTATGGCGCTGTTGAGCTTGGATGAGGAGTGAGGCATCTAACCGCATCACAAACCTGTGTCTAATCTGGTTTCTCCTGGAGCATTTGCCATAATATTGACAATGACCAGGTATACGTCCAATCGGAAGCCAATTCGGATTGTGCTCCGAATCCATAAACCCTTGAACGTATTTTATCATTCACACAAACGGCAATCGCCGTGCCATTTTCATCATCGCTGTGATGTTCGTCCATACCGGGTTGGCTAACCACCGCAATGCCGATTTTGGTATTGTTCTGTTTACACACCGTTCGTGCCGCATGCTCAGCCAATTCACGTAATCCGCTTTCTGCATCTGCCGACAGGGCATGACATAAATCTGCGGGCGTCAGATAAGTTTCTGAGCCTGCGAGTATGCGATCGCCATGTGGAGCAACTTGAATTTTCTGCCTCAGCGGATTTCCGATGCCTGTTTCGCTTATGGCGAGTTTTCTATCGGTAGCCAATAGCAACTGTATGAGAACATCCTCAATCTTCTCGTCATCAATGCCATAAATGTACCTGTCAATCTGCGAACGAAGTTTAGCCTCAACTTCTGCGATCATATCATCCGCTTCAGCTTCACTTTTAGCCTTCGCAGTGATGCGTACGTCGACTTGCCCACTATGGGCAGCAAGACCTACAGTTGGGTTACTTTGCTGAAGAAGCTCTACACCTATTTGATTGTCCAAAGTGCTCTCGCCAATACCGGCTGTACGGAGCACACGCGCCTTAATAATCCCAGTGCCTAATCCATATCGTTCACGAAGATATGGGACAACCTGTTCTGTCATAAGATACTTCATTTCACGTGGGACACCCGGCAGGCTGATAACGACACTCTCAGCATGTTCTACGATAAACGATGGCGCGGTACCAACGGGATTTTCGATCACAATTGCATTTTCTGGAAGATAAGCTTGGCGGCGATTATTGTCTGACATTTGCATGCGAAAAGTGCCAAATCGTTCAGCAATCTTGTCCAACAGTTCCTGGTGGAAGATCAGATCGCGATCTGTTGCTGATGCAACGGATTGTCTGGTCATATCGTCTACAGTAGGACCTAACCCACCACAGGTAATAACGACTTGTGCTCTTGACAAAGCAACCCGAATGACATCAGCAATACGTCGTTCGTTGTCACCTACAGATGACATATAATATAAATTGAGACCGATATCCCGGAGGAGGCGCGCGATGAACACCGAGTTAGTATCTGTAATTTCGCCCAGTAAAATTTCAGTTCCGATGGTGATTACTTCAGCGTTGATGTCCACAGTTGTCTATTTCCAATCATTGGATTACATCACGTATCATAGCGCAGTGGAGGTAAAACAAGTAGAGATGTTTCCAGGAGCACACCGAATTCTGTAAATTCTGTGACCAATTTTTGGCAAAATCCAAAATTACGATTATAATCCTATTGAGAAAGGGAATCATGCTATAAAGCAAAAACTTTGTGCAAACTCAACAAATTGTTGAAAAAGACTTTATCTCACATATATATCCCCTAATGGAGGAAAACAGTGGCAAGTGTAACATTTAATCACATATACAAACGTTTTCCGGGCGGTACCACCGCTGTCAGTGATCTCGATATTGAAGTCGCTGACAAGGAATTCCTGGTCTTCGTTGGTCCGTCTGGATGTGGCAAATCAACAAGCCTGCGGATGCTCGCTGGACTAGAGGAAATTAGCGAGGGAGAGATCCGTATCGGTGATCGAGTTGTTAATAATGTTGCACCAAAAGACCGCGATGTGGCAATGGTGTTTCAAAGTTATGCGCTTTATCCGCATATGACGGTATATGACAATATGGCTTTTGGTCTTCGCCTCCGAAAGACACCTAAGCAGATTATCGACCAGCGCGTTCATGAGGCTGCAAAGAGCCTCGGTATCGAGCAACTTCTGGATCGCCGCCCACGACAACTTTCAGGTGGTCAACGGCAGCGTGTAGCCGTTGGTCGCGCCATTGTCCGTGAACCAGCCGTTTTTCTAATGGATGAACCCCTTTCCAATTTGGATGCCAAACTCCGTGTTGAGGCGCGTTCTTTTATCACCAAGCTTCATCAACGTCTGGGAACAACATTTATCTATGTTACCCACGATCAAATTGAAGCTATGACAATGGGTTCGCGGATTTGTGTGCTCAGTGCTGGCGAATTGCAGCAAATTGATACCCCCTATAACCTCTACCATAATCCCCGCAATCTGTTTGTAGCTGGATTTATTGGCAGCCCGTCAATGAATTTCTTTGACGCAACCATTAAGCAGGAAGGTGGGAATATGATGGTGGATACTGGCACTATCCAGCTTCCGGTGCCTTCCGACCAGGCCGATATTTATAAAGATCATGTGGGGCAGAAAGTTGTTTTTGGTATCCGCCCTGAAGATATTCATGATGTTGACTATCAACCCCCAGGTATCATCCCCGCGCCTGTTGAGGCCAATGTTGATGTTGTCGAGCAGATGGGTAATGAGATGGTTGTGTACCTTGAAGATAAGGGAACGACCTTCATTTCTCGCATGGATCCGCGTACCCATGCCCGTGTTGGACATCGTATGGGGGTTGTTTTTAATCTGGAAAACATGCATCTTTTCGACATTGATACCAAGCTATCATTCGCCTATGAACAAAAACTGGCGAAGGCTGCTCAAGTCTAGCTTTGGTGAGTTAGCGTAAGCATTTACATCAAAAGGCCGTCCAAGATGTTGGGCGGTCTTTTATGTTCCATTGGATATATTGTTAATCAAACGCTTGAGTTGCTATAATTTTTCTCGTCCCTGTATTCTTATTTACCAACTGAGGATAAAGACACTCTTGAAGCTGCAAGCCCATCATGATGTGGAGATATTTAGTGAATTAGAGCCGGAATGGAACGAGTTGGTAAGGCGAAGCACAGCTAATCGAGTTTTCAGCACTTGGGAATGGCAATCGGCATGGTGGGATGTTTATCATCCTGGTGAACTATGGATTGTCGAGTGCCGTGATGATGATAATCGTTTAGTGGGACTGGCACCCTGGTTCATTGAGACACATGCGAATTATGGACGTGTGGTGCGGAGTATCGGATGTGTAGAGGTCACAGACTATCTTGATATAATTCTTGACAAAGAAAATATACAGGCAGCATTATCATGTTATGCATTTTTTTTGACTGAGAATCGCCACATGTACGATGTGATTGATTTATGCAATTTGCCGGAAGCATCACCCACCTATCAGCTCCTACCAGCCATGCTCGAAGAATGCGATTTTCAGGTGCAACTCACAATTCAAGAGGTTTGTCCAATCATTAACTTGCCCTCAACTTGGGATCAATATCTGGAAATACTGGATAAGAAGCAGCGCCACGAGATACGACGTAAACTGAGGCGCGCCGAGGGGGCAACAGACCAGATTCTAATGGTATATTGTCGGGAAGGCACATGATATTCAGGTTGAGCTTGAACGATTCTTAGATTTGATGTCCTCAAGCCAATCGCAAAAGGCCGATTTTCTTCAGGATACTCAAAATGTTGATTTCTTGAAGAAAATTATCCCGCTTGCTCGTGAAAATGATTGGCTTCAGTTGAGCTTTTTGACTATTAACGGTATCCCTGCGGCATCATATCTCAATTTCGATTATGATGGTCGAATCCTTGTATATAACTCTGGTTTGCTTCCTGAACAATATGGACATCTCAGTCCTGGTATTGTGTTGTTAGCATACAATATTGAGCATGCGATTGATACCGGTCATACGGTTTTTGATTTTTTGCGGGGCAATGAGACATACAAATATCGAATGGGTGCTCAAGATACCCGGGTGTTCATGCTTAGAGCACAGGCATCATAAGCCGGAAGTGGATGTTTTAATATGCCCATAAATCGTTTGGCAATGTTGTCGGTTCATACCAGCCCACTTGAGCCTTTGGGGGGCGACAAAACGGGCGGGATGAATGTCTATATTCGGGAACTGGCTCAAGAACTCGGCAGGCGTGGTATCCAGGTCGACATTTACACACGTAGAACCTCAGAAGATGAGAGTGAGATAGATATATCTTTAGGCGCTAATATCCGAGTGATTCGTATTGCTGCTGGGCCAAAGTTAATTCTCGATCCTCTTGATATTTACCCTTATTTGTCACAGTATACGAGCAGCCTGATTGCTTTCACAATGAAGCATGGTCTCAGATACGATTTAATTTATAGTCATTATTGGTTGAGTGGCTGGGTAGCAAGCAAACTGCGCGAAATTTGGGGAGTCCCGTTCGTGCAGATGTTTCACACTTTGGGGCACATGAAAAATCGTATTGCTCCGGTGAATGCCCCTGCCCTAACGTCTGATTTGCGCGTGACTACTGAAAACTACGTTGCTCGATGGGCAAGTCGCATCATCGCTGCAACACCTGCAGAACAGGCTCAATTACTTTGGCTTTACCGTGCAGATCGACGTAAAATTGATATTGTCCCGCCAGGTGTAAATCTGGATCGCTTTAAATTGATTTCGATGAACCAAGCCAAGTCTAATTTGGGTATACCGCTAGATACAAACTTACTGCTATTTGTAGGCCGAATTGAACCGCTTAAAGCGGTGGACACCATTCTTGAGGCGCTTTCTCTGATACGGCAGGACAACCCCGATTTGCTGGCAAATCTACAATTTTCTGTGATTGGCGGAAGACCAGGACATTCATCAACAGGAGAGCTGTCCAGATTGGAGCGATTAAGTTTGTCGATGGGTCTGGGAAATATTGTTAAATTTCTTGGAGCAAAGGATCAGGAGCTCCTGCCGGATTATTATGCTGCCTCAGTGGGTGTCATTATGCCTTCAGACTACGAGTTTTTTGGCATGGTTGCTCTGGAAGCAATGGCAAGTGGTACGCCTGTCATTGCAACTGAAGTCGGTGGCTTGGCTTATCTAGTTCGGCATGAAGAGACTGGTTTTCTCGTGCCAGCGCGGGACTCTCTTCGGCTTTCCAAATATATTACCGCTCTACTCGTAAATCCTGAGAAGCGCAAACAAATGGGGCTGACAGCCGCTGGGCTAGCACAACGATACACTTGGTCGGCAATTGCCGACCAACTCCTCAATATTTTTGATGATGTGGTAAAATCCTCAACCTCGGATGCTAGCCCCCATAAGAGTTGACAATGTCGGCAACCGGCGTTTCAATATATGGTTGCTGTTCCTGGATGGTAAGTGCGTCGTTTTCGGGGATCGCTATCTGTCCCCGATAGTATAAAACGTCATTGAACCCATCGTAATAATATCGGCGATTGACCCATCCGTATAAACTGTGCTGAAAAACGATGTTGAATAAGACAGAATCATCTTCTGGTGTGATTTTCTCATCAGTCAGCCAAACAGGGGCATATTGCGCCAGATGTGGTTTGGCTTTGACATCTCGCATGTCGATGAGCTTATTATTCATTTTGGCTAAATTTCCTCGTGGTTGAACACAGTAAAAAATAATTGTATCGACTTTTTGGATTGTTGCACAATTTTCGCACAATAGCTTCTTCACAGTGTTCTTGTTTGGATGTTCAGAGTGGAGATTTTTCTCCATCTTTTCTCTCTTACAGATCGTATCTTCTGGAGGAAATATGCCACGTGTTCTATTGAGTGTCTATGATAAAACGGACTTGGTTCCCTTTGCATCCGAATTGGTTGCTTTGGGATGGGATTTAGTTGCAAGTGGCGGCACAGAAGTCGCTCTGCGATCTGCTGATCTTCCAGTGATATCTGTGGAGCAAGTGACGGGTCTGCCAGAGATGCTTGGTGGCAGAGTCAAAACATTACACCCTGCTATACACGCAGGTATTTTGGTTCGAGATTTCCCCGAAGATACTGCTACCTTACGAGAGTATGGATACGCGCCGATTAACATGGTTGTGTGTAATCTCTATCCGTTTTGGGAGACAGTTGCGCAACCGAATGTCACATTGCAGGATGCAATTGAGCAGATTGATATAGGTGGAGTAACCCTGCTGCGCGCAGCAGCCAAGAACTTTCTTTATGTCGTTCCAGTATGCCATATTGATGATTATGCAAAGATTATCGCTGAACTGAAAGTATCCGGCGAGGTCAATCTTGCAACACGACGTATGCTAGCGGTCAAATCTTTTGCACTGACACGCGATTATGATACGGCTATCCATGCTTTTCTTTCTCAGGATATGGTGCCAAGTCTAACCAGCAGTACCCTACCTCAACATCTGTCATTGGGGATGCAACAGGTAGAAGCGTTGCGTTATGGTGAAAATCCACACCAAAGTGCAGCTTATTATAGTCGTATAACAAAAACTGGGCCGTTGGGTGGCAAGGTTCTGGGTGGTAAAAAACTCTCCTATAACAATATACTCGATCTAGATGCCGCTTGGCGTGCGGTGAGCGCTTTCACTGACCCAACGATAGTCATCGTAAAACATCTTAATCCCACGGGCATTGCTTCTGGAAATAGTGTTGCGGACGCATTCCCACAGGCGCTCGCATCTGATCCGGTATCGGCTTATGGCGGAGTTATTGCCTCAAATCGAATGGTAGATGATCGGTTTGTAGAAGCACTGGGGACACTTTTTATTGAGGCAATAGCGGCACCTTCTTTTTCACCCACTGCTCAAGCAGCACTTCTGAGTAAACGAAAAAACTGCCGATTGATTCAGATTCCACAACCACATTCAGGCCAAGATTTTGATATTCGAAGCGTTCACGGCGGTTTGCTGGTTCAAGGCGTGGATATGGGTGATCCAGATGGAACCATCTTCAAGCCCGTTACCGAACGACCACCCACATCCGAGGAGCTAACCACATTACAATTCGCTTGGAAGTGTGTTCAATATGTAAAATCAAATGCCATCGTTCTTGCGGTTCCTGGGACATCAATTGGGATTGGCGGTGGACTGTCCAGCCGTGTAGACTCTGCGCAACTCGCCGTAATCAAAGCAGGAGATCGAGCTAAGGGGTCTGTTATGGCATCAGATGCATTCTTCCCATTTGCTGATGGACTTGAAGTTGCAATCCAGGCAGGTGTAACGGCGGTAATCCAACCGGGCGGTTCTATAAGGGATAAAGAAGTGATTGAAGTAGCCAACAAAGCGAACGTCGCAATGGTGTTTACCGGCACACGCCATTTTCGCCATTGAATTTGGTTAAGTCTTGATCGGCATTCTTGTAATTGCTATAATGCCGCGTGTGTGCCACCTTAGCTCAATTGGCAGAGCAAACGCTTCGTAAGCGTTAGGTTGTGAGTTCAACTCTCACAGGTGGCTATGAAATGCCCGCCAAACTGTTGACTTGGTGGGCATTTTCTGTTTTTGATGATTTTGGAGATAAATGTTACTCATGGATGA
This sequence comes from uncultured Chloroflexia bacterium, assembly GCA_963752305.1. Lineage (GTDB taxonomy): Bacteria > Chloroflexota > Anaerolineae > Aggregatilineales > Phototrophicaceae > CFX2. Next base: position 1,142,680 of record CAVVXQ010000009.1, on the reverse strand, counting down.
ACGCAAACACCCTGTTACTATCGCTGTGGTAGGAGGTTCTGGCGCCGGGAAGACAACCATTGCAAATGCAATCCTAGAGCGTGTTGGAAGCCATCATATTGCTCTGATACCGCATGATGCCTACTACAAAGACCTTCATGACATTCCATTTGCACAGCCCAATTTACGCAACTTCGATCACCCCGATGCTCTGGATACTCCTCTTATGATTGAGCATATCAAATTGCTTCAGCAATGGAAAAGTGTTGAAATACCTGTATATGATTTTACGAATCATCAACGCACGCAAGGAGTACGGCAGGTTGAACCGCAGCCCATTATTTTGGTGGAAGGTATCCTCCTCCTCTCCGAGTTGATGCTTCGTGAATTGTTCGATATCAAGATTTATGTGGATATTGATGCGGATATTCGATTCATCCGCCGATTACAACGTGATATTGCCGAACGGGGACGAACAACAGATTCTGTGATTCATCAATATCTTATGACGGTCCGCCCGATGCACTTGCAGTTTGTAGAACCCAGCCGACGATACGCTGATGTTATTATTCCCGAAGGTGGATTTAATAAGGTCGCCATTGACATGGTTGCAGATCGTATCAAAAGTATGTTACGCACCCAAATTGGCGATTAAACCTCGAGCAAATCCCTACACTCTTGGCTTAACTTGCTGTACATGCTTAAGAATAATATAATCCAGAGAAAGCCTAACGGTATACAAGCCGCGTAACACCCCAGGCAGGTGAACATCATGACACAGGTGAAGGTCACACAAGGTCAGGGTAAGCAAGCGATTTTAAAAGATGTTATTCATTTAATCGCAGCAAGTCCTGATACCGAGGAATCGATCCTTGCAATACTTAACATTGCACAGGAAGAGACTGGGGCAAGTGGGGCCACGTTCATCCTCTTTGATGAACCAGAGATGGTCTTAACAGTTGGCATGGGCGGAACTTGGGAAAGTCACTTGGATCGACTGAAATCCTTTGTTTCTGAACTTAAAGACGGAATACATACAAACCTGTCTCTCCCCGAAGATATCCAATCGCCATCTCCACACTGGATTGTTTCTCCCATTCATCACCAAAAACCTGCTATTGGTTCAATATGGCTTTTCTTTTCTGATGTTTACGAACTAAACGATCAGGAATTTGCCCTTCTGGATTCGCTTATTGCTAGTCTGAAGATTATCGCTATAAATATCAGAACACGGGCACTATTCAAAAAACTGAATCGTAACCAAAGCGAGTTTACGAGGATTGTCTCGCACGATTTGCGATCACCGCTTACATCTATGCAGGGTTTCGCCAGCATGTTGGAATTGGGTCTAGTTGGGGACTTAAACGAAAAGCAAAAACACTTTGTCAGCAAAATTCTGGCTGGGATCACACAAATGACTGCGCTAGTTGATAATATCCAAGATGCCGGGCGCTATGACCCCGAAACAGGATTTTATGATCTAGAACGCTCTCCTTGTGATCTGAGTGAGATGGTTCGCAAGATTGTGGATAACCACCTTGTCCCAGCTGAAAAAGCACTCTCAATCTCTGTCTTGGTTGGGGATGATGTTCCTATTATCAACGCTGATGTCAATATGCTGGAGCGGGCAACTATCAATTTGTTTGATAATGCAATCAAATACACTCCGGACGGGGGAAAGATAGAAGTTGGTGCTAAAAGGATTGATGAAGATGTTGTCATCTTAGTTCGTGACACGGGATTTGGGATTAGTGCGGACGCTCAGCAACACCTTTTTGAACGTCATGTTCGAATTCCACGCGAAGAGCACAAGAAGATAAAAGGTAGTGGATTAGGACTTTTTATAGTGCGGAGCGTAGCACAACGACATGGTGGGGATGCATGGGTAGAGAGTAAGGAAGGCGAAGGCAGTACTTTTTATCTGAGCATTCCTCTTAGCGGACCCAATCTAATAACATCATCTGACTAGTTTATCCCAAAATGATCGAACATATGTTATAGTTAATCGCCCCGTTTCAAACGGGGCGATGTTCGTTTAGAGAGTATATATACGATGCCGATTCACATTTTACCTGAGGTCGTGGTCGCACAAATTGCAGCCGGTGAAGTGGTTGAACGTCCGGCCTCTGTTGTTAAAGAGTTGGTTGAGAACTCACTTGATGCGGGTGCGCGCCATATCCATGTTGAAATCGTCGGAGGTGGCCGTCGACGTATCCGGGTGAGTGATGATGGAACTGGAATATTCCCAGAAGAAGTGCCGTTGGCATTTCATCGACATGCTACAAGTAAATTGCAGTCCACAGATGATCTGTCCTATATCGAAACGTTAGGATTTCGTGGGGAAGCCCTCGCCAGCATTACATCGGTTAGTCGGCTCATGGTCACTACTCGACATCCAGAACTCTCCTACAGGAACGCTGATGCAGTTTGAAGGTGGCGAGATCATACGCCATGAGACTGTCGGCTCACCAGTTGGAACGGTGATTACTGTGGAAAATCTGTTTTATAACACCCCTGCCCGATTGAAATTTCTGAAGAAAGAAGCGACTGAAAAGAAGCAGATCGCGCTGTTTGTGACCCGTTATGCAATGGCCTATCCGAATGTCCGCTTCATTCTGGAGCAAGATGGTAGAGAAATTTTCCGGTCTAGTGGAAGCGGACAATTGGCTGATGTCCTAGTTAGTACGCTTGGGTTAGACAATTTTAAGAATATGGTTGAAGTATCGGGCGAATCAATTGAGGGAGACACTCATGCGGGTATTTTGACCTACGGATACACTTCTGTACCTAGCCTGCATCGTGCAGACCGAAATCACATTACTCTATTTGTTAATGGGCGCTGGATACACGATACACGTTTGTCGTACGCAGTAACACAAGCGTACCACACATTTCTGATGACGGGACGTTATCCAGTTTCAATACTCTTGCTTCGAATGCCAACCCAGGATGTGGATGTCAATGTACATCCGACAAAAGCGGAGGTTCGTTTCCGTGATACTGATAAGGTGTTTACGGCAATTCAGCGAGCAGTTCGTCGAGCGGTAGTTGACCTCGCACAAACTCCTGCGATGCGTGGTGGTCGGTTTGGTGGCCTGAATGCCCAATTCGAACATTTACCTGGGTGGGCGGCTAACACACGTGAAGCCCAACTCAATTTTGAACTGAATCTGGATACGGCGGGACAACATCGGCGGCAAGACTTTTTTGGAAATCAGGGAACCGACCCTACCGCGATTCCGTATGGTGCGGGTGTACCAGCCAAACCGCGCACCCTGCCCATTTTAAGAGTCGTGGGACAGATTGGAGCCACTTATATTGTGGCGGAAGGTCCATCAGGAATGTATTTGATTGACCAACACGCGGCTCACGAGAGAATTCTGTATGAGCAATTCATGGAAGAACACGCGAGACACGATACGATGTCGCAATATGCTTTGACTGCTCAGACCATTAATCTACCACCGCCTGAGGCACAGTTGGTAGAGGATAATTTGACGTTGTTACGCGGAGTTGGATTTGAGCTTGAATTGTTTGGACCAAACACATTTGTCATTCGTAGTGTACCAGCTCTATTAGCCGAGGAAGCTCCCATTGAAGTTCTAGGTGGCATCATCGCAGATTTGGAAGCTGGTAATCAGCCGGGACAAGCGTCGATTGAGGATAAAATTATCACGCGAGTTTGTAAGCAGGCAGCGGTCAAGGCTGGACAAATCCTGAGTGTAGATGAGATGCAGGACATTATCAGGCAGTTGGAACGGTGTCAGACGCCACATACCTGTCCGCATGGTCGCCCAACGATGCTTCACATGACAAGTGAGCAGCTTGCACGAGAATTTGGCAGGTTAGGTTAAGTGCCAGTGCGATGGTTGCTAAGAAGTGTAGTTATGGGCATCAAAATAGCTGGAGCTGATTTGAGCGCTATCCTCGCTCTTCGTACTCCCCAAGTATGTGTGTTGTCGTTCATAGAGATTTGTTTTTTGATTCTTTTACCTCAGTTTAGCGACTTTGCCATTGGAAAGAACGAATTTCCGGTTGGTCGCTGATTGTACCGTAGACACCTTGAAGGTTGGGCTTGGCGACGCTAATGGCCCAATTGAATGTGTGCGTCTGTCCATCAGTTGGAATCAATGACTCTGGAAGCACATATGAGGTGTCTTTGGTAACATCGTAAAATGGTGCTGCGGTAGCATCCGTCAAATCAGTAATTTGCACGAGATAGACTTCATCGGGTTGAAGGAACTCCAACCCCAACCCACTGTAAGGTGAAGACAAACGGTTGAGCAACTGCGCCGTCGGGTGGATATATTAGCATGGGTGCAATATAGGTGGGTGTAGGTGTGGGTGTTTCATTACCGGAGGGGGTTGGAGAGAGCGTAGGTGTGGGTGTGGGTGCGGGAAGGTTAACCACTTGGCCGATTTGTAAGGGTACATTACAGCCTTCTCCTCCGCTAGGATTTTCGAAGTTGCAGGTAAAGAAATCCAGATCGGGGTTCAAGACTGCAATCTGCTCTAATGTGAGATTATTCTCTGCTGCAATACTGATAATCGTATCCCCTTCTTGAACAAAATATTGTGTGATGATAACACCGTCCGAGAATTGTACATTGGGAACGGAGGCTGCATTTGTGGCCTCCATAGCAATAGCGGCCTCTGTGTTAACTGGTGTGGGTGTGGCGGTGGGTCGAGGGATAAGGATAACTGATCCAGGGCTGGGTAAAGTGTCGGCATTAGGAACATTGTCATTTATACGCACGATTTCACTAAGGATGCTTCCAGGAGTAATGCTAAAGTCTGTATAACCGTATTCCTGTACTATTGAGATCAGGGAATCACCTTCGCGGATAATGTGTTGAAATGGCCCTGGTGTATCACTGGCTGTTGGGGTTGCGGTTGGTGGTGCTGCTGTTGGGGTGGGTGTAGATGATTCGACCTGTGGGATGGCAATTGTAGGGGTTTGTGATGGCGTGTAACTTGCTTCAGGGGTGTGTGTTGGTGCAATTTCCTGAATTGTTGGGGTTGCGCCGCCCTGTGGCGCGGGATTGAAGTTGCAAGCGGATAGTAGACATGCTATCAGTACAAGTGTCAGTGTGTGAGTGTTTTTTTGCATTAACTATTTCCCCGTCCCTGCCAGATAAATAGTTGATCCTCAGTTGTGAAGTATGGCTTGTCAGGGTAGTTGGTGTTTATTACGCTGACTTTCCAGGTGTATTCATGACGAGAGTTGTCTTGTCCCTGCCATTCTTGGGGGACGATAAAAGATAACTCGTGTGTGGTTGCTGAATATGTTTTATTACTGGTGGTATCTTTGACTAGGATTAGATAAATGTCATCTGCTCCTAGTGCCCCGGTTGTGACCCAACGTAGGGTTACGAGTGTATTTGTATCGAAAAATGCTCGATCACTCGGTCCCAGGATAGTAGGTGCATTGAATGTAGCTGTAGCAGTTGGAGTGGGGGTTTCACTGCCAGATGGTGTTGGTTGGATGGTTGGTGTGGCTGTAGGAGCGGGCACCCTTATTTTTTGTCCCTCGAAGATTTGGACATTGCAGTTGGGTCCTCCTGTTCCGAGGCCAAAGTCGCATTGTGAGAATGTTACTTCGGGATTGAGTTCGGAGAGTATTCGTAAGGTTGCGCCATATTCGACGGCGATCATGATGATGTTTTCGTCTTTTTGGATGGTGTGCCATGTAACCCCTGGCTGTAGGGTTTCGGTTGGGATAAGTTTGACTCCAGGTGTCATTGCGCTGGAGATGGTTGTGGAGTTACCAGTTGTTTGGTTATTGGGTTCATTGTTGTTATCGGATGGTGGTGTGAGGTTTGGATCGGTTGTTGGCGTTGGCCATGGGACTTCTATTGTTTGTCCTTGTTGGATGTACGTTGCGTCTTTTAGATTATTTAAGGCAATGACTGTACTCATGATTGGTTCAAGATCGCGGTGTCCACATCGGAATAGGATTGAGATTAGGTCATCATTCGGTAGAACCTCTTGGGTGCATGGCCCTTGAGTTGGGATGGTTGTCGGGAGCGGAGATGGAGATGTTGTTGGTGGGCCTTGTGTTACAGTGGCGAGTTTTGTGGTGGGTTGGGGTGTGGTATTGTTGGTGGTTGAGAGTTGCTCTTGTGGTATTGAGGTGGTTGGTGGTTGAGTATTTTGGTTGGGTGGTTCTGAGTTTGTGGGCTGGATGTTAAGTAGTATGAGTGTGCTTATGCAGATGATTGGTCCTATTATGGCAAATCCAGTGAGAGTGGAGCTTGTTTTTTTCCAGTGGAGGTTTTTTTCCAGTAGGTCTGCTTCGGGTTCAGTTTGGTTGTGGTCTCTTATGGGTGTTTGTGTTTTGTTTTCTGGTGTGTTTTTGTTTGTTTTTGTGAGGGTTGTTCCACAATTTTGGCATATTGTTGAGTTTTGGTGGTTTGGTGAGTTGCAGATTGGGCAGATTTTGTATGGCTGAGCCACTTGGTAATCCTCGGTGTTGCTTGTTTGTTCAAAGCTGGTTCATTATAACATAGGGTGAGTGGTGTTCTGGTATTTTCTTGCCTGATTGCATGTTGTTGATAATGACTACACGAACTCTTAAGCCTTTAGGTATCAGTCGTTACATTAGCGTAATGATTATGATATAAACTAATTTAGGCCTTCGCATTTTAAGTTGAGCACTGCCAACCACATCATGTCGAATGAAATCATGTCCAAGATAAGGTTGCATCAGCGGTTATATGGTAAATTTGCTTATATTTCATTAATTTTGTTTGGATTCGCTATGGTATCGTTCGCTGTCATACAATCCCCGCCTACCCCAGCACTCAAGCCACCACCATACTCAAGCGTACAACTTCCCGGCCGATTATCAAACAAATTTCCTGCACTATGCCACAGTCCAACGTCCTGACGGAACAGTTCGGAATCTATATGTTTCACCAAACGCAGTTGATACGCTCTCGACTGGAAATTTCACCCTGCCCGATCACACGATCATCGCTATTGACGGGTATTATGCGCAACAAGATGCAGATGGGCAGTATCTAACATCCAGTGATGGTCAATATCTTGCTGGTCAACCCTTCGAGATGATACACGTTCTTGAGAAGCGTGATGACTGGACAATCTCAGATTTTGCTGTCGAAAATCGAATTGGGCAGTGGAATTTCGGTTCGTTCGCAGCAAATAAGACCGGGGAACACTTTGACGAAAACATCACCGACTGCTTTAACTGCCACAATGCGACAGCTCAGACTGATTTCTTATACAGCGCGCCCCTGCTTACTCGCTACGCGCGAACACAACTCATACAATATATGTTTTGCGATCTACCGAACCGGCTCGCCTGCTAGGAGATCAAAGCGTATATTTGCGTTCCAAGATAAGCCCAGAACGATCATAAAATCCTTCACCATCTGCCTGAGACAGGCCAGCATAATTTTCGAAAAGCCAATGCCAGAGAGGGTCTATTTTTTCAAGCACAGGTTCAGCAGACAAACCTTCCCAAAAGGCCTCGACAACAATCATCGACTTAGCATTCCCCAGGACGTCAATTATTCGCCGCTCAACAATTGAGTCTCCTCTCATCATTTGCTGGAATGCCTCAATGTCATCGTCGAATATGTCATCACCCGGGCGATTGATTTCGATGACCGCACAGCGCACATCACCATGAAGAAAGTCACCCATGTCATTGATTTCAACATTCGTAATTGCATAAGCTTTATCGACCTGCTTCAGAGCCACTTCTACCATAGCCAAAGTAATGGGTCGCTCATCGGTGGAAATAAAGCGCATCAGATAGCCCATTCTTAAAATACCTCGCTACAGTGTCATGTTCCAAAGACTAAGGGAAATTGTGCAGACGGCAAGATATTGTCCAGTCTTAAGAAATGCATCGGCAATAACTGCTGCATAAGCGTCAAAGTTGTAGAATACAGAATCAGATCATCTTCCAGGTAGGCAAATCAATACGAATATTCAGCGTCAGGCATTAGCAGCAACCATGCCACCAAGAATTAAGAGCGCGAAGACAGCGACACCAAATGCGGCTAGGGGTGCCCCCAAACCCATGCCTGCCAAGATAACCGCACCAAAGCTCAGAATGGTCGCCAGCAAACGAGTCTGCAATACACGCTTATTGGTCAAAGCAACCGCACCACAGAGTGCAAGCATTATCGCAAGGATGGGTATCACCATAAATCCCAGAATCGTAAGCTCTGGATCGAAACCTTGTAAGCCCCAGTCCGCCAATGCGCCAATAACCAGGAAGACCAGAGGCAGAACTACATCTGCGGAGAATAACTGGAAACCATCTACAGGCAAAAACTGCCTCAGAAACCGCTCCTCAAGATCGACCTGAAAGACGTGTAATAGTCCTTGTGGTGGAACAAAGCTAGCGAGCAGGAGCCAACCAATCCAAACTTGAACGGGTAATTGATTGACAATTATCCAAACTGCCAGGTGCGTCATCAACACACCCCAAATCAGACTCATCACCAGCATCAAGGGATGGCGTACATACGAAAGGCCAGCACGGGTGACAAGCATCCGCATGCCCTGTGCCTTCGGTAGTTTAAACCAGGGCTTACGAGAAGCTTGAGCCGTCTGCATCCGTATCCGCAGTTGCAAATTAGGCTGTCGCCACGCTAACAAACCAAGCGCCTGAACACGCGCGTAAATAATGCTTTCGTCGGATGCCTGTACCATGTTGATACGATCACTCCAACGAATGAGAAGTCCTATAAGCACCACAGCCATTACTAAAATGAAGGGGAGTACCCAGACGGGTAGCAAACCATACACCTGAAGTAGAAATGCTCGTCCCGGCCAAAACACAATATCTGGCAAGATATAAGCCACTGGAATCAATAATACTGGTAAGGCCCACAAGAGTGGTAGTCTCCCAACGGTTGGATAGACCAGTCGCAAAATCCCAAGTAACCACCCCAATGCCCATGTGAATAGGATAAATGGGATGATCCCTATCATGGCGCGGACAACAGCGTCTGTGCCCAGATGCGGGCCAATGGGGCGAATTAACATTACTGAAATGATCGCCACACCCGCCCCAATAAGTATCAATCGTAGCAATATCTGCCGGACGAAACCAACAGTGACAGGCGCAGTGGGCGAAATAGGCGACCCAGCTAAATAGGCCATATCTGCAAAAGAGAGTTTCAACGGAGTACTGCGTAAGGCCGTCGTCAATACCCATACCTGTGCTAAAAGGCCGATCACCGGAATCACTGTCAGCAGTCCAGCTAAAGCGTCCGGCGTCAGTACACTCCCTAATGTATTGGCCTGATCAAAAGCCCACGTCCACATGGCTCCCACCCAGATAAAGCCAATCCCCAGCAGATACACGACATACATACGCTGTGAAAAGGATTTATCATTTGGTTGATAACCGAGCACACGTAACCAATAAACTGCACCATCACGAAATTGCCGCCAGCGTAACCAGAGTATAGAAGGAATATCACGCATGGGTATGTGCCGTTTTCCGGGCGCGAATCGCAGAACGCAACAAGGCATCTAGCGAGAGGTAGCCGTCAATATCGAAAGCCTCGCGCAATGAATTGGGCGTACCTTCAGCGATCACCTCCCCACTTTCCATTATGAAATAATGATCGGGGTGGGCTTCTTGTGGCAGTTGGTGACTACTGAGCAGGATCGTCATCCCATCATCTCTGTGACCATTCAACTCATGCCACAGGTCATCTGCCGATACCGGATCAAGTGGACCAAGTGGTTCGTCAAGGAGCAGGATTTTCGGCTCGATGAGAAGCCCCATACAAAGGGCTAGTTTGTAGCGCATCCCGCGCGAAAAGGCGAAGGGGAATGCATCACGATTCGAGAGTAACCCATAACGATCTAGTAAGTCTTCAGCTTTATCTTCCCAATTATCGAGACGATGTGCCTGAGCATTAAACTGGAGGTGCTCCCAGGCAGTAAGTTCATCATAAAACGGCGGGGTATCCGGAACGAGTACGACATGTTTACGAATTAGCCTTTCATTCTGTTTTATGGATTGGCCGAGGATACGGACTTCGCCATCTGTTGGCTGTGTCCAACCGGCAATACAACGTAGGAGCGTAGACTTGCCTGCGCCATTGCGCCCAACAAGTGCTACCAACACACCCTCTTCAACCTCAAAAGATACTTCATTAAGCGCACGCAGCGACCCATATTGGTAGCCAACATCATATACTGAGAGGAGTGCAATATCTTCCTCCCCATTCAAATTTCCCACTGTATCGTCATTCATGAATTGTGCCCCGGTGATAAAACCGATTTATTGTACCCAGTTCAGACTAGGATTGTAAGGGTTCGGACTGCGAAGCAACCCAAAACTCAAGACGGTCAGCGCGTTCCGTCCCATCAGGAAGGCGCTGGCATGTAGAATCGTCTCAAGGGATTCATTGAAGTGTCAAGATATGTATACAAACTCTAGCATCTCGTATTTCAGCGTTTGCGCTACCATTGTAGATAACCCTATAATGACAGATGATCTTAAGGGTAGCACAATTGCGCGTCACGGCACTCCCTTCGGAGACAGCATAGGCATCCAAGGAGAAAATTATGCTTCGGCTGTTGACACATATTGACAGTACTCGCCAGCGATGGGTACTGTTTTTAATCTTCTTTCTGCTTACTACATTGGGTTTCCCAGGCATGCAGGGGTCAACGCCGACGGCTAGTGCGGCACAAACTGGCCCAGTTTATTCCTCTATACCAGCCGTAAGCAGTACTATAGATTTGGGATCAACATCTGTCGGCAACACCATTACAAACGCCGCTGCCCTCACGATTACTAACACCGGAACTGGCACTTTGTCCGTTTCTTTCGGATTCCTCGGCGGTGATCTGTCCGAATTCGGTTCTGCCCCAGGACCGCAAGATATTACGGGAGGCGCTTCCGTCGATATATCTCTGTCCTGTACACCAACTGTAGCCGCACAACGGGCAACTACCCTGCGCGTTGTTTATAACGCAACGGGTACCCCGTCGACCTATCCGGTCATCTGTACCGGGACTGCACCGCAGTTCAGCTCAACACCAGCGATCAATGGTACAACGATTATTGGCACAACGGATGTGGGTACAACCGTTACAAATACCGCGATAACAATCACTAATGTGGGCAGCGAAGACCTTGATCTCAGTTTTAATATAAGTGGAACTAATGCAAGCGATTTTAGCATGGTTACTCCAGATCAAAGTGTAACCCCTACAGTCTCGTTGCCAGTCTCAGTTTCCTGTACCCCAAGTGCAGCTGGTATACGAGTGGCAACACTCAGCGTAACCCACAATGATCCCACTACCACCAATCCAGCATCCTATACCCTGAATTGTACGGGGACTGCCCCTATTTACGGCTCTACACCTGCGTCGGGACAATCTATTCCGCTTGGGCAAAGCCAAGTCGGTAGCCCAACCACAAATGCCACTGCACTAACAATTACCAATAATGGAACCGCCAATCTTGATGTTGACTTCAGTATCAGCGGTGGGGATGTGGGAGACTTTACCATTAATACTAGCCCCACAACCCAGACAATATCAACGAGTGGCATTTTAAGTATTTCACTGACCTGTACGCCTAGTGCTATCGGGATGCGGTCCACTACCTTGACCGTCAATCACAACGCCGCTGGAACCCCAGCCACATACACCGTACAATGCGATGGAATTGCCACTGGAACACCCATCTACTCGGCGTCACCAGCGTCTGGGACGCCAATCGACTTCGGTAATGTAACTGTAAATACATCCTCAGTGAACGCAAATGCAGTAGTAATCAACAATACAGGAACTGCGCCGCTCAATGTATTTTTCGACTTAAGTGGAGGCGACGCCGCAGACTTCCAACTCAACACAAGTGACACAACGGTTTATCCGGGTGTTCCACTCAATGTTTCAATCACCTGTACGCCCAGTGTGGTAGGTCTCCGAACGACCACATTCACCGTCAATCATAATGCGGCAGGGAGTCCCGCAATCTACGCGGTCAACTGCACTGGCACACCAGTGAATGTACCGATTTACGACTCGACACCTGCTCCGGGACAACCTATTGATCTTGGCAGCAGTACCGTTGGATCGAGCGTAACAAACATCGACGCACTCATCATCAATAACACTGGCACTGCAACTATGAACGTCGCCAGCTTCGCGGTCAGCGGAACAAATGCAGCAGATTTTGTTGTCAATACAGGCAACAATCAGAACATCGCTGCGGGTGGCAATCTCCATGTTTCTATCACCTGTACTCCAGGTGCAACCGGAGCGCGGAGCGCAACCCTTACGGTAAGCCATGACGCAGCGGGCAGCCCAGCGACCTACCCTCTCGCTTGTACAGGAACACCCCCTGGAGCACCGGGTTATGGATCGAATCCTGCGCCGGGAGCAACGCTTACCATTTCCACAGCGCCCAATGTGGCAGGGACGGCGACAGTTACAATCTCAGAAACAGGTGGTGGACCGTTAACCGTGAGTTATTCGATCAGTGGCTCGGCGGGAACACTCTCTGTAAGTGGGCCGACAGTACCCTTTACCATCAATGATGGGGGCACATCGCAAACGCTGACGGTAAGGTGTCTGAACGCGACGGCAGGCGTCTATTCCGGCACACTCACTGTTACCCACAATGCCACCGGCAGCCCGGTTAACTACCCCGTCAACTGCACCGTCGCAATACCCGGAAATCCCGCATACGGTTCTGTACCCGCACCCGGAAGCACAATCAACGTGGGTACAGTACAAATCGGCACAGCCATTTCCACCAATCTTCTGGTGGCAAATCCTGGGAAAGCAATCTTGACTGTCACGCTTCCATCGGGCAATGTGCTGATTAGCGGCCCGAACGCTGCCGATTTTGCCGTAACTTCCAATTCGCCACCTTTCTCCGTGCAACCCAATAATGCCCAAACAGTGGCAGTTACCATCCGTTGCATCCCCTCAATTGCTGGATTGGAAGTAGCAACACTGACATTTAAGACCAATGTTCCCAGCCAACCCACTGTCTCCTATGCACTCAATTGCATCGGTTCTGGAACACCTGTATCAACAGCCACACCGCTCGGCTTTGTGGGGACAGCCACCCCATTTGCACACACACCAACTCCAGTCGTGGCAGCTACCGGGACTGTCAGCAGTGAAGTAAAAGGCTTGGCAATGCGAACCGGACCATACCTGGGAGCAACACTTGTCGGTGGAATCCGACCTGGCAAAGCATTCACCATCCTTGCACAGAGCAATGACGAAAGCCCACAATATATCTGGTATCTGGTGGTTGATGACCATAATGTCACCGGATGGGTATCGGGACGTTTCCTAGAAGTAACAGGAAATCTCCCGGCTGTGCCATTCCAGGGAAGCATCTTTGACACACTTGACAATGCGCCCGACACGGGTGTAACCGCGCGTGCCATGTCTATTATCGACATCCGGCGCAGACCCAGTGGCAGGGCAACTATTCTGGGGCAAATGCCACAGAGTGCCACCATGAGTTTACTCGGACGAACACGACAAAATGGTGGGGATTTCTGGGTACAGGTACGATATAACGGAATCGTTGGCTGGATACCTGCTGCGCCGATTGACGTACATGGATCAACCGCCAATGTCCCCATTCGTTAGTTTCGAGGGACATTTTAGATTAAATACTATACTGCGAAGCTAGAAGTGGCAAGCTATAATTATTGTTCATATCGCATTCCAATCATTACAAAGGCGTTGCTCCTTATGCCTCCTAAAGTCGTGATTGTCGGGAGTTTTAACGCAGACCTCACTGCTTATATGGAACACCTGCCCAAGCCCGGTGAAACACTCATGGGCAAGCGTTTTATTATTGGGCCGGGTGGAAAAGGTTCTAACCAGGCAATTGCCGCAGCGCGCCTGGGCGCAGATGTAACTTTTATTGGTCGACTTGGGCGAGATCAATTCGCAGAAATCGCTCTAGATATGTGGCAAATGGAAGGCATCAACACAAATTATGTGGTGCGCGATTTGGAACATTCCACCGGGGTAGCCCCTATTTGGGTAGAAGAATGTGGGCAAAATGCAATCGTGGTTGTTCCCGGTGCGAACATGGCAGTATGTCCAAAGGATATTGATGCAGCGCTGGACATGATTACCACTGCCGACGTTCTGGTAACACAACTCGAAATTCCTATCGAAACCGCGCACTATGCTTTGCAACTTGCAAAGTCTCATGGCGTTCGTACAATCTTTAATCCCGCACCTGCGATTCGCGTTCCAGATGAAATGATGGCGTTGGCGGATCTCATTACACCTAACGAATCGGAATTAACAATTATCGCTGGTGGCAATCATCCCAACAACCTGGATAGCGCTCGGACAATTCTCACCAGGGCCGAACAAACCTTGATTGTTACGTTGGGTGCGCAAGGCGCACGCTGGGTTACACTAGAAGATACAGGCATAATCCCAACACACCAGGTAGAAGTCGTGGATACGACTGGCGCAGGAGATGCATTCAACGGCGCACTAGCTGTAGCTTTGGCAGAAGGCCAGAGTGTTCAGCAAGCGATTGGTTTTGCTAATGCTACAGCAGCTCTGTCGGTTACACGAGAAGGAACTGCACCGAGTATGCCCACCCGCACGGAAGTCGACACATTGCTGAAGAACAGAAGTCAGGTTCCTAACCGCTAGCCGTCTGCTCATGACTGATTAAGCCTGCCAGTTTCAACAGATTTCGATTATAATGCTGGGCGATGGTGGGTTTCCCGCCAACGCGGAGTCTCTTATGTCGGAACGGCCAGCCGAGCTTATGCTCGAATCACATTCACCAGAAGAAACACTTCAAATAGGTCAACGGATTGGTGCCGCCTGCCATCCCGACACCATCATCACCCTCTCAGGTAATCTTGGCGCTGGAAAAACCTGGCTGGCAAAAGGTATTGCTTACGGGCTAGATGTGCCCGATTATGAATATGTCAACAGTCCAGCATATGATCTGGTTCACGAATATGTTGGACGATTGACAGTATATCACCTCGACTTATATCGGCTGGACTCACTTTCTACCGATGATTTATTGATGATCCAGGAATTTTACAGCGCGGCTGGTGTCTGCCTGATTGAATGGCCGAGCCGTTTGGAGAAATATTCCGGCATGTATCCCGAACATTATTTGGCAATTCAGATCACTGCAAATTCGCCAGACGAGTTGAATGACCGCTACCTGCGATTGTCGGCTAAAGGCGATCAACATTTACGTTTACTCAATCAAATTCTCCGGAATTCCGATCTATGAAAATCCTGTGTATTGACACATCTACACGTAACAATTGGGTTGGCGTCTATGTGGACAACAGACTTGCAGATTGTGTCGGGTATGTTGACCGGCAATCATGCCTCATCAACCTCATTCCAAGCATCCAACTTCTGTTGGACAATGCACAGATTGAATTATCGTCGATTGATGGAATTGTGACCATTGTTGGCCCTGGTGCGTGGTCGAGCTTACGGATTGGAATGGCAACGGTCAAGTCGCTCTGCCTAATCAATCAACTCCCCTTAATCACAATCAATAATCTAGATTTGATTGTTGAAACCACCCTTCAAGTCACTAACGATGCATCATACATATATGCAGTGATGGCTGCACAAAATGGAAAAGTCTATGGCGCATTGTACGAAATTCGCGCTGGATTCAAAACACGGGTGTCACCCTATCAATGGGACGAGGTAGACACAGTTGTAGAGAGTTTCCCCGGAGAAATTCAGAACTTGCTTGTCGCAGGAGATGCAACCGAGTTATTTGAGAGACACTTGCGCAAGGGATGGGAAACCATATCTGTCATACCACAACTTGACAGCCGTTATTTATCCCTACTCGGTGAATTGGCAACAGCAGGTGATTTAACTTATCGCGAAGAAGATATTCTGCAACTAAAGCCGTTATATATCCAACCGTCCTCAGCGGAGGTAGAATTTAAGATAAGTGTGACATAAGATGCAAATTCTAGGCATTGAAAGTTCCTGCGACGATACCTGTGCCGCAGTTGTGGAAGATGGATTAATCATCCGGTCTAATGTGATTTCGTCACAGATCAAGGATCATGCTGCATTCGGCGGAATTGTGCCGGAAATTGCAGCCCGCAAACATGTTGAAGCTATTGGAGTTATCATCGAAAGGGCGCTCCACGAAGCTAACACCACCTATCGAGACCTGGATGCGATAGCTGTCACCACGCGACATGGCCTACTGCGCTCGATTGTAGTGGGAGCGGCAGCCGCAAAGTCCCTGGCGTATAGTTTGAGTATTCCATTGGTCGGCATTCATCACATCGAGGGACATATTTATTCCAACCTGATTGAACATGGGGACAAATTGACATTCCCACATATCTGTCTGACTGTCTCAGGCGGGCACACGCTGCTGTTACTCGTCCATGCAATCAACCAATATGAACTGATTGGGCGAACAATGGACGATGCGGCGGGAGAAGTATTCGATAAAATTGCCAAGTTCCTTGACCTGGGGTTCCCCGGTGGGCCAGTGATTGATAAACTGGCGGCAGAAGGCAATCCATCAGCCTTTCATTTCCCACGCCCGATGTTAAACAGCGATAATTATGACTTTAGTTTTAGTGGCCTCAAAACTGCGGTCATTAAGGAAATCGAAAAATTGCGACATGACGGCCACGAACTCAACATTGCTGACATAGCAGCAAGTTTCCAGCAGGCAGCGGTTGATGTGATGGTCACAAAAACCTGTCGCGCAGCCGATGAATATGGAGTGCAAACGATTTCGGTGTGTGGGGGTGTGGCTGCAAACAAAGGATTGCGGCAGGCATTTGAAGAACGAGTGCAACGGGATGGTGGATTGTCGGTATTTTATCCACGCATGTCCTTATGTACCGATAATGGGGCGATGATTGCGGGTTTGGGATATTTTAAGCTACGAGATGGGATGCAATCTGATTTGCGGATCGACGCCTATGCGAATGCTCCACTTGGAGCGTTGAAAGTGCAATACAAATGACCGACATCGTACGGATTGGCGAACAGGATGATCTTAGCAAGAGCGTTTCACTAGCGGCTCAAGTGATGCGAGGAGGCGGCGTCATCCTATATCCGACCGATACCACTTATGCCATTGGCGTAGATGCCCTAAATGCGGACGCTG
The DNA here is from genome assembly GCA_963752305.1 of uncultured Chloroflexia bacterium. Classification (GTDB taxonomy): domain Bacteria; phylum Chloroflexota; class Anaerolineae; order Aggregatilineales; family Phototrophicaceae; genus CFX2. Next base: position 1,125,561 of record CAVVXQ010000009.1, on the reverse strand, counting down.
TTGACCGCGTGTTCCAAATAAAAGGGCGGGATTATAGCAAACCCATCCACGTAGTCGTGAATAATCTTAAGCAGGCGGCGGGCTACGCACAGGTGAATGAATTGGCTGAAACTATCGCGGCACAATTTCTCCCTGGGGCGCTCACGATTGTGCTGCCAAAGCGAGCAGACACCAAAATCCCGCCCCTTCTTGTAGCAGGCCGTTCAACCCTAGGCGTGCGTATTCCAGATCAACTGGTTTGCCGTGCGTTGGCGGAAGCCGCAGGATTTCCGATTACAACTACCAGCGCCAACCGATCAGGGATGCCAAATGGTTATGATGTCGACACGATCCAGACACAACTTGGAGATGAATTCGAGAAATTCGACATGGTGCTGGATGCAGGAGCGGTGGGGGGTGGTGTTTCAACGGTAATCCAAATCGAAGATGATCGAATACAGCTCATCCGCGAAGGGGTCATTCCGTTTTCAGCGATTTCAATTCTGGTCGAACAAATTCGAGGAAGGTGAAATAATCATGCGGTACACATTGGGTATCGACACTACCAGCACCGAGACTCTGGCGAGCGTGGTGATTGATGGTAGAACTGTTGCCTCTGACGTTAATCCATTACGTTTGAAGATCTCACCACAAACCAAAACCAGCGAATTCCAAGAATTTAGTTATGACCATCTGACCTATATCAGCAAAGTCGTCGAACAGGCAGTGCTGGACGCAGGAATCACCTACGACCAGATTGATGCGGTCTGTGTCACACGTGGACCAGGATTAGGCAGTGCCCTGGAAGTCGGAGTCAATTTTGCCAAAGGGTTGGCAATGAGCATCGAGAAACCCTTGTTTGGAATCCATCATCTTGAAGGACATATTTATTCACTCCGGTTCGCCCAACCATTTCAGGAAATCACATTTCCAGCTCTTGCACTGATTGTTTCCGGTGGGGCTACTGAGTTTATTTTAATGAGGGGTTATGGGGATTATGAACGGATTGGTGGCACTGTTGACGATACGGCAGGCGAAACTATCGAGAAAGTAGGCAAAATCCTAGGATTCACCTACCCTGCCGGGCCACTTATGGAGCAGGCAGCCCAGGTAGGCAACGCTGCTGCATACAACTTTCCCAAAAATGTTCGCGGTGACGAAAGTAGCCTTAGCTTCAACACACTTAAGCTGGCGGTACTGAACGAAATTACTGTCGGAACGGTCAGCAATCCAGCACAAAAGCAGCCACCGGGTACCAAACGTCAATTGAGGGCAGACATTTCGATCAATGATGTAGCTGCCAGTTTACAGACCGCAATCTGTGAAATTCTTGCTAAAAAAACTACCCAAACTGCCCAAAAATTCAATGTCCGGGAAATCGTTGTTGTGGGCGGCATGGCGGCAAATCAGCAATTGCGGCAAATGCTTACCAAACAGAGCGCCCTCCCCATACGATTTCCGCCAGTCCATTTGTGTACAAACAATGGAGCAATGATTGCTGCCACAGGGTACGCGCGGCTAGATACTGGTCATACTGACTCACTCGATATGGACGCCCTCACCTTATGGCCGTTGAGCGATGTGGGCAACACAAATTAGCTTACTCCCAAATCCTTAAGCCGATAGAGACATTTGTGCTATACTGTTTGCTGTAAACCCAGTTATAACGGTTTGTAAACACGGGCATAATGTTTCAAAGTGCAATCCACCGCCCCACTTATGGGGAAAAACTTCTTAGTAACCTGCTTCGTGATCTCCCCCCAAAGCAGTTTTTTTTTCATTACGAACCACAGATCGTAAAAGCGGATGGCAGGAGCAGCAAGCCGGACTTCATTATTGTCAGCGCACTGCTGGGCGTGATTGTGTTGGAAGTTAAGGATTGGGTCAAGGTTGTTAGTGGCAATCAGGAGACAATCCAAACGATTCGGTCTGATGGCACACCCATGATCCACGACAATCCATTGCGGATTGCCGAAGGGTATGCTTATGATCTGAAAAGTCGATTCGAGGAGCGGGCTGAACTGTGGGAGCAATATAAGGGAAAAACCTGCCTACGCTTCCCCTGGCAGTGTATGGTAGCCTTACCTCACATCAGCCAGAGCGTCATCGCGCAGTTTGAACGAAAGGGAATTTGGCCGCGTGGTACAGTAATTGGGAGCGAACTGCTGACCAGCACCACACAAGTGAAGCAGGCCATTGAGAATCTACCGTGGAAATTTCGGCTAGAGCACCCGATGTCACTCGACATTCTGGACATTATCCGTGAGTTGATTAATCCTTCGCTGGTTGTTGAGGACGATGAGGGGCGAGTAGCGGGTACGCTGACACGCGCACAATACAATCTCATCACCGAGCCGCTCCAGGCCACACTACCCAAACAAATGCTTCTTTTTGAGGACGATGAATTATCCACCGAGGCTATGGGGATCACCGAAAACGCTACTATTCGCTTAGTGCGTGGTGTAGCAGGAAGCGGAAAAACCCTGGTGCTGGTACAGCGTGTTCGTCATATCGCGGAACAACATCCAGATGCGAAACTCCTGGTCATGACGTTTAACGTGGATATTGCAGACGATTTGCGACGCCGAATTAATCTGCCTGACAATCGCGTGGAAACGCTCAATTTTCACAAGGTTTGCCGAACGATTCTGAAGGCCGTGTGGCAAGACCCACTGTCAAGTAAAATCTGGCTAAGAAAATACGAATCCGAAACTCTGAGGACTTTGGGATTGCCAGCAGATTTTATTGCCAGTGAAGTGGCATGGCGGAAAGAGATTGGCCTATATGATGACGAAGAATACCTGGATGCAGACCGAACAGGTCGTGGTCAACGATTAGAACGACGAAAACGCGAACTCATTAATGGGCTATTTAACCGCTACCTAACCTATCAACAAGCACGGCGCAATACAGGCGAAAGCTGGTATGACTGGGATGATGTGTCGTTCGCAGCATTGGAGGCGCTAACCGATCATCCCCTGAAAGAGCGATATGATGCAATATTCATCGACGAGGCGCAGGATTTTGCGCCGTCGTGGGTACAAGTCACTAGAGCTTTGCTCAAACCAGGTGGGAACCTTTTTATTTGTGACGACCCGGCACAGAGCATTTTCTGCTCTTATAGCTGGCAGCAAAAAGGGCTATCGGTGGTTGGGCACTCACGAGTGCTGCGCGTCCCGTTCCGATCTACACGCGAAATCAGCCAAGCGGCACACAGCCTGATCGAAGCCGACGAAACGTTACGTATGACCGAGGAACGCCCCAAGCCTGATTTCAACTCCTATGAACTTGGCACTGGCCCCTTACCGGCGATGATTGCCTGCAAGACGGGTGAGGCAGAAATCACGTTCGTGAACGATAAGGTACAGGAATTTGTAGATGCTGGAGTACCACCTCATCAGATTGCCATTTTGTGCCATAACCGCTGGCACATTCAACATTGGGCACATTGGAAACAACGGGGCGTTTACGTGCAACACTTTGAAAAGATGAAAGGGTTAGAATTCACTGCTGTTATGATTCCCCATTTGCAGGACTCGTTCCCGCTGCCAAATGATCCCGATTCGGTGACAGCCGTACGCCGCAAGATTTTCACCGCGATGACCCGCGCACGCTATCGGCTGTTGCTCTCATATTGTGGATTGCTGCCAAAACCGCTTGAACCCATGCTCGGCAACATGTGGTGCGAGAATTACAACCTGTAACGAAATTATTTAAGAGACGTCACTGGGAACACTGTCAAGCAACTGAGGTGATTTCTGGAGATTTAACGACAATAGTACACCTATTGCAATCAAAAACCACCTAACCATAGATTAGCTGTCACCTGTTGGTGCAACACCAGAACACTCAACACCGCCCCAACCAACGGCTGCGCAAAAAAGAAGAGTGCCGCGCGCGATGCATCTACCAGGGCAAACGCCCGATTCCACAGCCACATCGCCCCGGCAGTCGATACGATACCCAGATATAAAATGCCGAGAAAAACGCCAGCATCCAATGTTCCTATGGGGCGAGTAGATAATTCTATAGCAGCCGATGGTATGGTTAACAAAAGCCCACCGCAAAAAGCCGATAAGGTTTCGACCAGCGTATCCAACCTGATACTCATCCACCGGATAAGGACGGAGTAGAGTCCCCAGGTTATGGCTGCAACAGCCAGGGCAACATTCCCCTGAAATGTGGCCGAACTAAAGTCCACCTTCGTAAGATCAACGATGACAAATACCCCTACCGTCGGCAGAAGGACGGCCAGCACCTTTTGGAAAGTTAACTTTTCGCGCAAGACGATTGCAGAAAACAACAGGATGAACGCAGGCGAGGCGCTGGTCACTAGAGAGCGGTTTATGGCAGTGGATTTATCTGTGCCAACAAACTGAGCACCAACGCTAACTCCGAAACCCAATGTCCCCACAGCCAGTACCATAATGAGGTCATGACAGTTGAGTGCTTCGCGCGCCGAGCCACGACGCTGCCACCAGACAATTGGCAGTAAAACCGCAATCCCAAGTAACAGCCGGATGGTCAGCAGTGTAAAGGGTGGGATAATTTCCAGGACAATATCCGATACCACATACATGCCACCCCAAATTGTGGCGGCGGACAAACCGTATAGTGGGCCTCGAAACATCGGGGTATGCCTTTAGTCAAGATTGGTGGCAGGGAGATTAATTAATTTCCACCCATTATGCGCGGTGAACAATACGTCCTTCGGCGACTGTTAGATGTACGTTGATTGCGTCATCAACCAGCACCATATCAGCGTCTTTGCCAACTTCAAGACTACCTTTATGATCTGCTATGTGGATAGACCGGGCAGCATTCAAACTACTGGCTTGCCACAGTTTTTCCAACGGTTGTCCCGTCGCGGCAATCAGATTACGCAAACCACGATCTAGTGTTAAGGTGCTACCTGCCAACGTGCCATTGGGCAAGCGAACAGCGCCATCTTTCACGACGACAGCCCGGTCATCAATGAGATATTCCCCATCGGGCATTCCAGCGCTGCGAATCGCGTCGGTGATTAGCACCAAATGATCGGGGGCTTTTGCCCGGTAAAGGAGATTCATGGCTGCCGGATGAACATGAATATTATCGGCAATCAACTCACAATAGACATTTTCGAGGGTCATGACTGCGCCTAATGTGCCAGGTTCACGGTGATTTAACCCGGTCATCGCATTATAAGTATGCGTCGAATGCGATAATCCGAGCGATACAGCCTCGACAATCTGGTCATAAGTAGCTGTAGTGTGGGCGACTGAGACAGTTATTCCCCGCTGAACACATTCTCGAATCAGCCATTTGTTTTCGTCATATTCCGGGGCAAGTGCCAACAGACGAATGACACCCACATCCAGGTATGACATCGCTTCGTCATGTCCTGCCCGCCGAACATCTTCTTCACGTTGAGCACCTTTCTTTTCGACACTGATATACGGCCCTTCGAGATGAACGCCTAAGATCGTTGCGCCATCCGGCTGGGGGCCTTGAATCTCTGCGACCACTTCCAGAGCCGATAAGATTTGTTGGGATGGAGATGTCCAGGTTGTTGGTAGAAATCCCGTTACCCCATGCTGTGCGTAAAAACGTGCCATTGCTCGCAGGCCGTCTGGATCGGCATCCATCGTTTCGTGTCCAAGAGCACCATGTACATGCACGTCGATAAAGCCGGGGATCAGCGTCAACCCGGCGGCATCAATGTGTTCTGCGTCATTATATGCCGGTGCATCACCCCACCCTATCGCGCAAATAATCTTGTCTTGCGAAAACAACCACCCGCGTTCAAATACTGAAGTCGGTGTAATGATTTGGGCATTGGTAATGAGTAGAGCCTGGTTCATGAAATCACTTTCCTGTTTGTAGATGGCGCGCCTTGCAGACCAAACCAAACCTGACAAGCAGCACCGACTGCACTAGAAGTCACTTGAGATTCACGTATTTCGATATGGCTGTAAATGTCCAGTGTGGTACGCGAATGGAGTTTTTGCCGGACGGGGGGAATTAGAAGATCAACAGCCGCATTACCAAAGCCACCCCCTATAACAAATAGGGTGGGATTGAGAATTCCAACCAGACAGATCATCACTGAACACAGCCAATGAGCCGTTTCATCCATTACCCGCAGTGCCAGTCCATCGCCAGCGCGGGCAGCATCGAGTACAACGCCTGTCGTCAAGTCAGGAATTTCTGCCAATGTACTTTGTGGATAGGACGGCATGTATTCACGTACACTCGCAAGGACACCAATGCCCGATACATAGGTCTCTGGGCATCCCTTCATCCCACAGGTACACAGGCGTCCGCCAGGATTAAAAGGCATGTGCCCAATCTCCATCGCAGTATGATCGCTACCCTGTATCAGATGGCCGCCAATAACCGCCCCACCCCCAAGTCCTGTGCCCAAAGCGAGATAGACGAAATCCGAACAACCTTGTGCAGCGCCAAAATACATCTCGCCGAGAGCTTCGGCGTCAGCATCTTTTTGCACCCAAATGGGCAGATCGACCTTCAGACGCCGCCGAACGCCAGCCATAAGCGGAACATCATGCCAACCAAGATTAGCTGCATAATGAACGACACCTGTAAGGGGGTTTATATAGCCTGGGCAGCCTATTCCGATACCCAACACTTTCTGACGAGTCTGACCTAGCAGATATTGTATCCCCTGGGCAACACGGTCAAAAACCGCTTCAGCACCTTCTTCGGGCACAGTTGGCAGACGGTGAGTCGCCAATATATGTCCGGCGCGAGTCACCAGCGCAAAAGCAATCTTCGTTCCGCCAATATCCACACCGATTGCGAGTTGATCCGACATGTCTGCCCCTATTTATGGCCTACACCCAAAAATGCCGGAAGGGTTGCCATCTGGTATCGGGCAAGAAATGGACGATACCGTTGTAGAAGATCATTGTTGTGTTGATCGCCATCAGGCACGTTGGCACTCACCCAAACTGGCGGGTCAATACCCTTATCCGCCAGCAGGGCAGAAGCCCCAACCGTGATCGCCTGTACAATCGCCGAACCGGCTACTGTGGACATCGCCCCGACCTTATAGGAAAATGCGGGTAACTCAATCGAAGCATCCCCAGGTACGACATGCGTGTCGATCACAATATCGGCTAGCTCATACAATTTCTTACCACTGGAGTGCCGGGATGCAAATGATTGACTATGAGTCACCGATGTAATCGCAATTACGGTTAAGCCACCCGCTTTCGCCACCATCGCCATCTCAATCGGAACAGGGTTTATGCCGGAGTTGGAAATAATTGCCATTACACTTGCGGGATGAAGTTCATAGCGCGAGATAATATACTTGGCAACCCCTTCAACTCGTTCGATATCACCATCGGCAATATCGTCAATAGCCAACACAGGCGCAAGGCCGCCTGCCCGATAGGCAGCATCTTTAGCGATAAGTCCTGAATGACCACTGCCAAACAGGATAAATGTTCCGCCGCGCTCGACGGCACTTGCCACAGCCTGGGAAGCATTTTGAATAGAAACTGCCGATTCGGTAGCAAGCGCATTGATTAAATCAGACAGTCCATCCAGATAATGTCGAACATAATCTGTCATAAAATCACCCTTATGTATGGACAATAGGCAAGCTCTAAATTTTACCGCGAAAAACCTGTCTACGGTTTTCTGTTGGCAAGTGGTTACAAATTGGGGTGTAAAGAAAATGGCGGAATTCTCAGATTTATCATGACAAGGCTCCAATTTGAGGGAGAAGTGAACACTATGATAAAATGATAAGAAAAGGAGATGAGAAAGTTTTATCAATCAGGCGAGCCACCCGATGTCAGGTGACACCTTAAACACGGCTGGTTTCTGCGGCAGGTGGGGGTTTTGTTGAAAAGATACTCGGATACTGCGCCAGCGCAACAGCAACGGCGGGGATGAGGCCGCCCACCGAAAGTGCGTTAGAGTCACATTGGGGAGAATTGTTCGTTCGCTCGGAAATTTCGTCATTTTCTTCGATTTCGCGGATTCACTTTGAAATTTCTCCCGTAAACTGCACAACATGCTGCAAATTCTGCAATTGCGGAGGTGCGGTGGGTGCGGATTGTGCAGAATCATCCTTACCCCACCTTAAGGCAAGCCTTGTCCCTACGATGTAGATACGGTCAGTATAGCACAAATGTTTGCATAAAAGGTAAACATTTGTGTACACATTTGTTTCGATTTTGAGGGGAAAAATTGCCACTTTTCGACAAATTGGCATCAAAACATTCCTGAACCGTTACAGTTGCTAACGGCTCAGGGAAATGAAGAGTCAGGGGTTGTTAACGGGCTTCTTCAGAACGGTCATGGGCGGGCGGTGGTTCGTATGAAAGCGCGGAGATTTCTGCGCGCCATTCGGGAGTCATGGCTATCTCAAGGGCGGCTAATGAACCTTCAAGCTGTTCCAGGTTACGCGCACCAATAATCGGTGCTGTAACGGCTGGATGAGACATTACCCAAGCAACGGCCAGGGTAACAGGTTGATAACCCTTCTTTTGTGCATAGGCGGCAAAGTCCGCAGCAATCTGATGATATAACTCATCGCCATAGCGCGCGGCGTACATCTGATTTTCCACAATGCGACCTTCAGATGGCTTCTGATCGCCCACGTATTTGCCCGTCAGGAGGCCACCACCCAACGGGCTGTAAGGAATGACGCCTATGTTCTCGGATTGGGCGAGTGGCAGAATTTCGACCTCGGCCTGCCGCTTAACAAGGTTATACATCGGCTGGATACACTCGAAGCGTGCCAGCCCTTCTCGCGCTGAGATGCCGAGAGCCTTTGCGATCTGCCAAGCCGCCCAATTGCTGACGGCGGGGTACAGGATTTTGCCCTGATGAACCAGATCATCCAACGCGCGGAGAACTTCATCAATGGGGGTGTCATTATCAAAACGGTGAGCAAAATAAATGTCGATGCGGTCTGTCTTGAGACGCTTCAGGCTCGAACTCCACCTGTGACTGGATATGACGGCGCGAGAGGCCAGCATCATTGACACCCTTCCCCACCGGAAAAGCGACCTTTGAAGTAATGACTACATCGTCGCGGCAATCGGCGATGAGGCCGCCGAGAATTTCCTCGGAGCGCCCCCCGGCGTACCCATTGGCACAGTCAAAGAAGTTAATGCCGACGTCACGGCAACGATTAAACATGCGCGTCGATTCTGCTTCGTCGGCAGGTGAACCAAAGGTCATCGTGCCAAAACACAAACGAGAAACTTTTACGCCTGTACGACCCAATATGCGATATTCCATATCATCAGTCTCCCCCATTAAAGCCAGCTCACACTTAATGCTTATTTGGCAATACCATCGAACGAACAACCCCATCAGAATAGGTGGCGGCGGTGTCGAATGCCTGGGCGGTCTGGTCGAGTGTAAAGCGGTGGCTCGCCAGCGAATTGAGATCAACCTGTCCAGATGTCGCCAGAGCGATTGCTGCTGGATAGGTGTGCTTCATACGTCGAGAAGCCTGGAGGGACAATTCCTTGCGACGGGCGACTGAAAACTTCAGGCGCATTTCATCATCTGCCGGAATGCCAACTATCACCACACGTCCCCCCGGACGAGCGGCGGCAACACACTGGTCAGCCGTACCTTCAACCCAAGCTGCTTCGATGGCAATATCAACGCCACGCTTGTTGGTGGCATGAAGGATATGAGCCACGACGTCCGTGTCCGCCGGATCCAAAATATCGTCCGCGCCATAGGTGGCGGCCAAAGCACGACGCCAGGGATGTTTGTCCGAAGCGAAAATATGGCGCGCCCCGGCTAAACGTGCCATCCGTATGATGAGCAAGCCGATACCGCCACAGCCGATGACCAGGACATCTTCGCCAATCTGAATCTGGGCAAGGCGGCTGGCGTGGAGCGCAATACCCAATGGTTCGAGCATGGCCGCGCCAATATCGGAAATGCCATCGGGAACGGGGACACACGAACGAGCAGGATGTACCATTCGCTCCCGCAAAGCGCCATGATAGGGATATAAACCCATGAATTGCAGATTGGCACACAGATGCACCTGACCTGCAAGACACCATTCGCAGTGACCGCAGTGTGTGGCAGGGTCAATAGCAACTCGTTGACCAACTTTGAGGTCTTCCACCCCTGCCCCAACCGCAATCACCACCCCGGCAGCCTCATGCCCCAGGGTAAGGGGGCTGTCGATGCCTATGCCGCCAACATTACCGAGCAGATAAGTATGTAAGTCGCTACCGCAAATACCGACAGCGGTTACATCCAGAAGCACTTCACCTGGGCCGGGTTCGGCATCGGTGGATTGTTCGACGCGGACATCCTGTGCGCCATAAATATAAGCTGTTTTCATGATAAACCTTTCGAGACAGCGTGCCGGAAACTGATGTTCCTGAGACAGCTACCGAGATTCAAACTGCGCCAATGCCGGAAATGTATCCGCCAGCGCGTCGTATAACTTACTAAAAATGGGATATAGGCGTTCATAAGTTTCCACGCCTTGCGCCACCGGATCAATCTGGTCCACCTTTTTCACCATATGGGCGCAGGCCGTCGGCACGTCCGGCCATTCCCCTGCCCCTACAGTCCCCAGAATCGCCGCGCCGAACGCTGCCCCTTCAGTCGTATTGACGGTGTACAAGGGAATACCCATGATGTCGGTCAATAACTGACTCCATACAGCGCTGTTGACCGCGCCTCCACTCACCACAGCATCAGCCGGATTGACACCCAGGGAACGCAGCAGTTCAAGCTGATCGCGCATCCCGAAGGCGACACCTTCCATGACCGAGCGAATCATGTGTGGGAGGCCATGCCGCAGCGTCAAGCCAACAAATGCAGCCCGTGCCAGCGGATCGTAGTGCGGATGTCGTTCGCCCGTGAGGTAAGGCGCAAACAGCAGACCTTCCGATCCACGAGGAACCGTCTCAGCATACTGATTAATCTCGTCATAGGTCATATCGGCGCACAATGTATCGTGCAACCAGCGCATGCCCCCGGCGGCACTGAGCATAACACCCATGTGAAACCATGTGCCGGGTATCGGGCCGCAGAAGGTGTGCAGGCGACCATCCGGCTCCGGCTCGTAGTGGTCGTTGATGGCATAAGCCACGCCGGATGTACCGACTGACAGACTACATTGTCCAAAGGAGACAATACCATTGCCAACCCCGGTGGCGGGCTGGTCGCCTGCGCCGCCGACAATGGGCGTTCCGACTTTCAAACCTGTACCGGCAGCGCCCTGTTCACTGACATGGGCAGAAATTTCCTGTGATTCACAAAGTTCGGGCAACCACTGGCGGCGGATGCCAAATGCATCCAACATCTCATCCGACCACTTCCGCGCGCCGATGTCCATCGCCCCAAAACCAGAACCATCGGCCACATCGGTGACATACGCCCCGCTTAGGCGATAACGGATGTAATCTTTGGGCAGGAGAATGTGCGCGATCTGACTGTAGCTGTCCGGTTCATTCTGTTTGAGCCAGAGCACTTTTGGAGCCGTAAAACCGGGGACGAGAATACTGCCGACGAGTTGATATAAGCGCTTCGCGCCGATTTGCTCGGTCACGGCAGCACACTGGGGAGCAGAACGCCCATCGTTCCACAGAATGGCGGGGCGAACCGGCTTGTTATCTGAGTTGAGCAGTGTCAGACCGTGCATCTGGCCGGTCAAACCCACTGCCGCTACATCATCCGGCGAGATGCCTTGCATGACTTCGCGCAAAGACTTGCTGGTCGCATCCCACCAATTGTCCGGGTCCTGCTCTGACCACAAGGGACGCGGTGTAGAGAGTTCATGGCTATGACTTTTGGTGGCAATTACGATCCCCTGAGCGTCGATGAGCAAGGCTTTAGAAGCAGTTGTACTGACGTCGATTCCTACAAAGTATTTCGGCATTAGGTATTCTTTATTTCCCCCTCACGAGAAATGGGTCGGTGGTGCTGATAGAGTGTATTGAAGGAGCGGCGGGCTGTCAAACGGATGGAACTATAGAGCAATTAATAATGCTACCAGTGTCTCGCCTCTGGCAAGTTTGACCGGCTTATGAGAGGTTTGGTCATCTATAGGCAGAAGATCAACAGCATCAAGGGGAATCAGGCGATGGGTCGTCACCATCCAAAGGGGATCATCTTCCGTCCAGGGTAGGACAGATTTGAGATTGGAATGAGTGGCAATTTTTGCGCCTGGAGTGTTGAGTGCCGAAACGGGGACATCGACTGAGTTGAGCAGGCTGACTTCGCCATTGGCAAAAGCCAGCAGGAAGGAGCGAGGTGAACTTACTGCCCATACCCTCAACAGATGATCGCGCGCAGGAACCGTTAATACACGGCCTTCGATTTGCCCAGCAAGCGCCGCTACCTCGACACTGACAGCACGCCCTGAAGCTGTGAACACCAGCAGTTCGTCGGATTCTGCGGCAAGAATAAGGGCAACTGGATCACCTTTGAGACGCGCAGGTTGGTAGGGAACGGATTGGTCAAGGCGAGCGACAAGGGGTTCGGCCTTGAAGGTGCGGAAATAGCCAGAGGATGTAAGTAAAATCCCTGTATCGGCTGAAGTTGACATCGGCCATTTCGTGAGGCCACTAAGGTATTCGTCGCCAAACACATCGGTCTGGAATCCCTCGGCATCAGCCAAGTCGAGGCCAACATCACTCAGGCGAGCTAGTTGACTCACGGTTTTGGTGAAGAAACGATACTCGGATGTGGACAACAGCAGCCTGTCTTCGGGAGAGGCACTCAGCAATATGTGGTAGTCCCCGGTTGGCAAGCCCAGTACCCCTAAATCGACATCCTGTTGCAGAGCAGCACGCGGATGCACCACTGCCATCACCTGATTTTCGTCAGTAAGGCCGACGAAGCCAACACCCGCGTCAGTTTGATTGGTTGGTTCGACCAGAGCAACAAACTTGCGCATGGTGTCGAAATCGACTGCCGGGATGCCATTCTGGGCAGTATTATCCAGGTGATCGTCCAGCGGATAATCACGGCTGTGGAAAGCCTGGGCGTCGATCTCACCGGATTCGATGCCATGAGCAATAATGCCCAGCCCAGAGGTGACACTGTTGAAAGTGTCGATGCTGCCGACTTTTTCCGCACCGAAACGCCGTTCCAGAAGGTCAATAAAGACGGGTATTTGGGATGAACCGCCCGTACGGATAACTCGATCAATGTCATTATTCGACAGTTCTGCCTGGGCTAACATGGTGTCGAGATAGGCGTCTATAGTATCGACTTCCGGTTGAATCACACGCTCAAAGTCGGTACGGGTGACTGGTTCGTATATGTCGAAGTTGTCGCCTTCCAGACGAATGGCGGCGCGGTTGGCCGATGAAAGCTGGCGTTTGACAGCTTCCACCGTATCGTACATCTTCAAGCCATAGCTGCTGGATATGAGATGACGAAGGGCACGAATCTGGCCGGGTTTTTCGGCAGTACCCTCGATCTGCTCAATGGCTTCGAGCGTGCCGGGGCGCTGAAGGAAAAGCATGTCCTGCCAGTTGAGAAAGGCTTCGTAGTAGCTAACCGGCATGGGCAGCATCTTACCACCAGAGCGGTAGTATGTGCCTTCCCCAAAATGCTTTGGAAGGCGGGCACGAACGAACTTCTGGTCGAATACATCCCCGGCGATGGGTACACCGCCATTCGCCAAAACCTTGTTTTCGGTGGGACTCAAGCGAAGGATGCTGATGTCCAATGTACCACCGCCGAAGTCGAATATGAGCACGTTTTCTGGTTCAGTGATGGTGGATTGATAGTGATAAGCGGCGGCGATGGGTTCATATTGCAGGTATATGGTTTCGTATCCGGCGCGGAAAGCGGCTTTCAACAGCCGTTCACGGGCAAGCTGGTCATCCTGAGGATCGAAGGAGAAACGAACTGGACGACCCAGAACAATCTGGTTTACTTCACATCCGAGGAAGGCTTCGGCACGCTGTTTGGCGATATACAGATAAAGCCCAACGATGTCCTCCAAGAAGTAGAAGTGAGAGCCCACCACCGTACCGGGGTAGTTCAGAGACGAGAGTGCTGTTTTGAAGGAAAGGAACAACCTGCCGGGAGCGAGAACATCTTTATCAATGTACACATCGCGGACGAACGAGCCAATTTCCGCAAACGTGAGCGTGATCTCCCCTACCCGCACACGCTCGATACTAACAGGGCGATTGAGATTCTGGCTATAGTAGGTATCAATCGCGTCCCGCCCGATGTAGACCTGTCGATCATTGGTGATGTAAAGGGCGGTACGGGCGATGGTGGCGGCTTGATTGGCCGGGTCGATGGGAATGAACCGAAGCCTTCCCCCATCGTAGACGGACATGCCGGAATTCGTAGTGCCGAAATCCATGCCAAGAATCATCTACTGACCTCCTTCTATGGCAGAACTGGCAAACAAGTATCGGGTAATTGTTCAAATACACAACAAAATGGACATGGCGAAAGGTTCAGAACGGGTTATTGTAGTCCAGCACATGCGGTATGCCTAGACCGAAAATATCCGGTTGGCTGAGGAGGGATTTAGGTGATTACCGCCTCATTGCACGTACTGAGGTAGGGGCATACGTGTCGCCAAGGTATGATCCCCTTCAGTTATACAATTACAAATAGTATAAAACTACACAGGAGCTGCATAATGAACAAAACGATCATTAAAAATGTTTGTCTCATAATGGCGTTGTTCACAGCCTTAGTTAATTATGTTGGCGCTACGATTGACCAATCCAATGACAAATGCAGTGTTTTTTCCGAAGTTAGTGAAAATGCTGAACCCAAAAAATTGGGATATGGAGAACCTCGCGTAGTCGCAGTTAGCCCCAATGGAACAAAAATAGCTCTAGCAACGGGAATAGGTCTATGGTTATTTGAACTCCGAGACATTAAAACCTCTTTATATGTTAACGGATTCTTCTCTCGGTTCAGTTACAGATGTTGGATGGTTATCCGATAACGTGCAAGTAGTTGCGGGATACTCCGATGGCACGGTTAAATTATGGGATATTGCCAAACGCGAATTAATTCATCAAATTGATACACACGAGGACGGGAACGTAAGAGTGGCAACGTCAGCAGAAAATATGTTATTTGCTATAGGTAGTTTTCACAAAATCCAGATTTGGGATGCTACAAATATACAAATGGTAAGCGAAATAGAATATGCGACTGGATGGGTACAAAATTTATCTTGGTCATCAAATAGTAGACAAATCGTAACCGGAACAAACAACTCATCACGTATACAGATATGGGATACTACTACGGGACTAGAAATCGACGCATTAGAGAGTAATGCTCTAGGTGGAGTAAATAGTCTAGCATGGTCACCTCACAATAACTATATTGCGATAGGAAATTTAAATTCCTCTCCAATATGGATATGGAATTTCGAAAGTGACCAAATTTTCAAATTAAGTGAACATGAAACCAACGTAATATCAAGTTTGGCCTGGTCACCAGATGGAGTTTATTTGGCATCAGGTGACAATATTGCCACCATCAGAATATGGAATACTGCGAGCGATCAAGAAATTAGCGAACTAATAGGACACACAGGAACGATAATCAGTATCGCTTGGTTGCCCGAATATCGGCTTATCTCAGTAAGTAAGGATGGCAGTGTCCGAATATGGGATGCTATCAAAGGTCAAGAACTCATTCACGTAACCGGGTATTGGGGAAAAGTATTTAGCACTAGCTGGTCATCAGATAATACAAGGTTAGCAGTTGGTTACGAAAGCGGTGCTCAAATCTGGAACATTAATCAAAATGATGTGATTACTCTAATTGACTCTCCTTCTCATATTATGTGGGATGTAGAGTGGTCGCCTAACCAGCAAAATTTAGCAACTGGAAGTTTCGATTTAAAGCTATGGAATGTCGGCGAGGATCATCCCCAAGTATTAAATGTCTTTGACAATCAATCAGAAATCTACGCTATTTCGTGGTCACCCGATGGAACACGTTTAGCTTTTGGCGGTCAGGATAACCTGATAAGGATATTTAATGTTGACGATTGGCGTGAACTTTATGTGTTAGAAGCTAATGCTGGCTTGGTTAGTTTAGCTTGGTCACCGGATGGAACACGCTTAGCGTCAGGCAGTCGAGACAATATGATAAAGGTTTGGAATGTAACAACAGGTGATCTGGTATCAAGTTTCACAGCCCAAGATCAATGGCCTCCGCTCAGCATTTCATGGTCACAAGATAATAAGTTCTTAGTTTCAACTGAAAAAGAAAATATATTGGTGTGGGATACGGCTAAAGGACAAGTTTTACATAGGTTAAATGCTAGTCCGGTAAATGTAGTCGCTTTAGCTTGGTCTCCTCAGGTGTCATGTTTAGCTTCTGGAAATGAAGATGGAACTATACAAATATGGGACACCAATCCGTGGGAGAAAGTAACAACCTTAACAGGCCATACGGAAAGAATCACAGATTTAAATTGGTCACCGAATGGATTAGCTCTCGCTTCCGCTAGTGAAGATGGCACAATTCGACTTTGGGGCATACCATCAGATTAGAAGTTCTATTTGCTATTTAACACTTCACATATCGTTTGGCGATTATACCGTGACGACACGTACGTCCTTGAGAGTTGTCCCTCTGTACGTTCAATGAGGGGATAATTACCGGGATTTATTAACGGTCAAATACAGTGCGATCCTCAAGATGAGCCTCAATGTCCGGGCGGGTTAACCAAGCATCGCGCAGCTCCTTGCGGGCGAACAGTTCCAATTGATCGCCCATGTGTGGCGAACCTGGTTGAGATGAGTTGCCGTAACTGAGCAAGACCTTCGCATGGATAGGATCGGAAAACTCGACCACAGCGATATAGGAATCGCCATGAACGGGACGAAACCGCAAGTCCCGATCCTGCACGAAGGTAAGGACTCGAAATGTTCCTAAAAGATCGGGGGCACCGTTGGCAGGCAGATCATAGTCGCCATAACGGAGACGGAACACGTCACCATATTTCACATCAATGCCGCCACCCAATGCCCGCAGCGCGTTCAGTTGTTTGGCAACCTTCTGGAGAGATTGCAGCGCCGCATCCGGGTCGGCTATGCCACGCGGTGTATTCAACGGGTCATCTATGCTCCAGGGTGTAACAAAGGCAGATAATGCACGAGGGGTTATATAATCATTCGCCCAGGCAGCAAACAACACTGTCCCAACACTCTCGGCATCAGCATGACGATCCCAATTCGCCAGAACGTCACCGGCCTGCTGGACGAGTTCATCATCGGACTGAGCGGCTAAAGCGATCAGGTCATCCAAACACCAATTGGTCAGTTCGACAAAAGTGTCCTGCTTATATTGAACTAATTCGTCGAAAGTAATCGAGTTCGTCCGCCATTAACATCCGCATAGATGACTGTGGGCGCGGCCAGATGTAGGGTGGTGGCAGCATGTAGGCGGGATAATCCGCCGGGTCAAGCGGCGGTGGCAGAGTGGCTGTCCAGGGTGGCTCGTTGGCATTTTGCACCCAACCAGAGTCGGGATTGACAACTCGCGGCAGGTCTTCATAGGGGTGGTACTGCGTCCAGACATATTTGGAAGAATCGCCGGGAATAATGGCCGGATTTGATTCGTCAATACGGGTCGTGTTGTTCCAGAATGCCCAATCCCCTTCGGAGCGCACAGGAACCTGCTCATTAAACAGGTGCATGATATTGCCATCGCGGTCTGCATAGATGACGGTGAACATGGGAATTCGCAAAGGACGGAGCGCGTCTTCAAATTCCGCCAGATTATGGGCTTTTCCCATCTCCCACCACTCTACTGCCGCCTCTGTCGAGTTTTCGCCCACAACACGCAGCGCCAGCGCCGTACCATCATCCTTTATCGAGAGAACCGGGCCATGAACCGAACTGAGAATGGTGAACGGTATCGCTTCCAGTGAGCCATCATCATGCAAAACCTGAATCGTTTCCTGACGCGCCTCAAGAGGTCGTTCTTCGCCATCAAACAAATAAGATTTCCCGTCCTCTGACAATTGTAACTGATACAAATCCCAGCCGTCGTGGGTGTTGACCGTATGTGTCCAGCCGAGATAGGGATTGAAGCCAATTCCCAACACGGGGCTGCCAACCAACGCCGCACCGTAAATGTTCACGTCGGGCGAAACAAGCTGCGCTTCTATCCACAAACCCAAGTCCGACCAGGGTTGATGTGGATTGGCAACGAGCATGGCGTTGCCGCTGGCGGAGTGCGAGGGTGCAATCGCCCAACCATTCGAGCCATCAAGTGAAGGTGGCGCACCCCAATTCATGGCGTAGTCGATACCCGACCCAGCAACAAAGGTATAGCGCAAAACGCGGACACCATGTGCTATCACATCGGCAGGCGTAACCGGCATCGCAGCTTTCCATTGATCGCCAATGGCATCCGGGTTGGCCTCAACAAAATCATTAAAACCTGCGACGAAGGCATCGAGATACTGCTTAAATTCCGGTGATAAATTGTTGTAACCGTCAATGCCCTGCTGTGGAATTGAGAGTGTACGTACCAACTTATCGCTATCGAGAAAGGATTCGCCCCAATATTCCGCCGCCCGTCCACGCGCCTGTCCATAGAGTTTTAGAATAAGATCGCCATGATTATGCGCCTGCGCCCAACCAAAGGCATAGAACAAACCCTGATTATCGGGCGAGAAGATATGCGGCACGCCCCAATCGTCCCACAGGATTTCGGGATGATTGGGCAAGTCCTGACCAATAACCGAGACTGGAATGAGTAACAAGACTAAACACAAGAGAGACAGCCAGATCGGAATACGTTTGAGCATCTTTGCAACCTCTGGACAATGACAGGTTTCCTGTGACTATACCGCAAAGTTGGTGTGGCAGGCTGCGCACGACCTCCATACTGGCTAAATTGCACAGGATATTTCGGGCAGAATGCATGTTGATCGTATTATGCGGATGGGTTTATGCTATTGATCGTGTTTTAAGAGGTGTATTTACCATGTTTATGTTGTCCCTGAGCAAGAAGGCCAAGAAGAACCAGCCTGACTAATGTCTGGGACTTTTGCTTGCGCGACAACGTAGACAAAGCGAACCTGCCCAGACGGCGGGTTTTTTGTTTGTAAGGGAAGAGAACCATGATAGACATTAATCCATTTGACAGCAAGAAGAAGCAGAGCAAGAAGCCAACCGAAAGGTCTGGATAGCTGCGCTGCGCCGAAAAAGGTGTTCCGAGCCGCCGCCCAGACCGACTGGACGGCGGTTTTTGTTTGTATCCATCACAACGATTAACCTGAAGGAGAAAAAGGAAATGTCTGCACCGAATTGTCCTGAATGTGGCGTTACTGTCGAAATCCCGGCGAACGCTATGCAACACGAACTGATCCCCTGCCCCGACTGTGGCACAGAATTGGAGATTATGAATTTGAACCCGGTGGAACTGGAACTCGCGCCGGAAGTGCAAGAGGACTGGGGTGAATGATGCGGATAGGAGTTATCGTCACGCACATCCGCCTGGAAGAAAAATTGCTGATCGGCGCATTCCAGGCGCGCGGGATTGAACCGGATGTGATCGCAGACAGCACGATCAATGTTGACGTTACGGCGGGAGCGGAACAACTGGCACCCAGCGGCATACCCTGGGGCGAGTATGATGTGATTGTCGAGCGCAGTGTGAGCACATCGCGCGGGTTGTATATGCTGGCGATTCTGGGAAGCTGGGGTATCACCACAATCAACAGCTATCAAACGGCGTCAACTTGCGCGGATAAACTGCGAACGACGATTGCGCTGACACAAGCGGGAGTCCCGCAACCCACTGTCCGAGTGGCGTTCGATCCAAACAGCGCTATCGAGGCAATTGAAGATGTGGGTTATCCGGCGGTATTAAAACCTGTGACCGGCTCGTGGGGACGTTTGCTGGCGAAAGTGAACGATGAGGAAAGCGCAGAGGCGATCATTGAACATCGGCAGACGCTGGGTGATTACAACCACCATATTTATTATGCACAGGAATATATCCGCAAACCGGGACGCGACATCCGGGCATTCGTGGTTGGCAACCGGACGATCTGCGCCATTTACCGGGACTCGCCACACTGGATTACCAATACCGCACGGGGCGGAAAAGCATCTAACTGCCCGGTCACGCCAGAACTAGACGATTTGTGCCAACGGGCAGCGCAGGCTGTCGGCGGCGGGATTGTGGCGGTGGATGTGCTGGAAGATACCGAACGCGGGCTGCTGGTGAATGAAGTCAACCACACGATGGAATTCCGTAACAGCAGCGCCCCTACTGGCGTGGACATCGCGGCTGAAGTCGTGAGTTTTGCGCTGCATTCCGCCGGGGTGATGGCATGATACGAGTCGGTATCGTCGGCGGGAGTGGATACACAGGTGGCGAACTGCTGCGTCTGCTGCTCGATCACCCGGAAATCGAAGTGATGCAGGCGACCTCCGAGAGCAATATCGGCAAATTTGCTCATCAGGTGCATCCGCATCTACGTGGACGAACGCAACTGCGATTCATCAGCCAAAGCGCGCTCGAATCGTGTGATGTGCTGTTTCTGGCGCTGCCACATGGCGAGGCGCAACAGCAAATTGAGCGATTTGCAGGACTGGCCGAACGCATTATCGACCTGAGTGCAGATTTCCGACTGCGGGATGCTGAACTCTACGCGGCAACTTATGGACATGAACATGCTGCGCCGGACTGGTTAGGGGAATTTGTGTATGGGCTACCGGAACTGCACCGCGAGGCGCTGCGGGAAGCTCGATATGCCAGCGGCGTGGGTTGCAATGCGACGGCGACTACACTGGCGGTTTGGGCGTTGGTCAAAGCGGGATTGTTGCAGGATAACCAGCCAATTATTGTGGATGCCAAAGTGGGCAGCAGCGAAGCGGGAAAATCCCCGACCGACTCCAGTCATCATCCAGCGCGGGTTGGCGTGGTGCGACCATTCCAATTGACGGGCCATCGCCATGAAGCCGAGGTGAAACAAGCATTGGCGGCCTGTGGGCAATTTGATGTGCGCCTATCCGTCACAAGTGTGGAGTTGGTGCGCGGGGTGTCGGCGGCAGTTCACGTCACCCTGCCCCAAAACCTGCCAGAACGGGACATATGGAGCGCTTACCGGACGACATGGAATGATAAGCCATTCGTCCGTATTGTTCACGAAAAAACGGGGATTCACCGACATCCTGAACCGCGTTTGCTGGCGGGGACAAATTATGCGGATGTCGGTTGGGAATATGACCCTAACACCGGGCGAACGGTGTTGATCTGCGCGATTGATAATCTAGGAAAAGGCGCGGCGGGTTCCGCCGTACAGTGTATGAATTTAATGTGTGGCTTTGAAGAAACCATTGGACTGATGTTTGGGGGGATTTATCCATGACGATCAATATTTTGAAATTGGGCGGTGGCGCTGGTGTCAATCAGAGTGCCGTTTTACACAATCTGGCCGAGCGAATCCGGGCGGGTGAACAGTGGGTACTGGTGCATGGCGCAAGTGATGCGGCCAACCGGCTGGCGGAAGATGTTGGGTATCCGGCACAAACGCTGGTCACACCGGGCGGTCATACCAGCCGTTATACTGACGTGCGGACGATTGAGATTTTCAGCGCGGCGGCAGCTTCGGTCAACCAGCAAATCACAGCAGAATTGACAGCACTCGGCATCAACGTGGTTGGGCTGGCAGGGCCGAATGTGATTTATGCGCGGCGCAAAACGGCGATCCGTGCGATCCGGGATGGACGACAGGTGATTGTGCGGGATGATTACACCGGAACGATCACAGGAATTAACCGTGAACTGCTACAAACACTGCTCGATGCCGGAATAACACCTGTGATTGCGCCTGTTGCGATGGGCGAATCTTTTGAACGATTGAACGTGGATGGCGACCTGATTGCTGCCCAAGTAACGGCAGCACTAGGCGCAGACACACTCATTATCCTAAGCAACGTCCCCGGCCTGCTGCGCGATGTGAATGATGCAAATTCACTGGTGGCAACATTCACCCTGCAAGACTTATCAAGCTATGAATCGTTGGCGATGGGACGAATGAAAAAGAAATTACTGGCCGCGCAGCAAGCTAAAGCCGGGCGGATGATACTGGCGGATTCGCGGATTGAAGCACCGATTGACGCAGCATTGGCTGGCGGCGGAACGCATATCGTAGCTGACGGTCATTGCACACTGTCAGCGGTTTTATAGGGCGGATGCTGATTATGATCGACACCATGATTGATCTGAATTTATTAGAAGATGCCCACAGCAGCGGCGCGTATCTCAAACGGGATATTCAAATCGTGCGCGGCGAGGGAGCATGGCTTTGGGATGATGCGGGAAATCGTTATATCGACTGTGTAGGCGGACAAGGCGCGGCCAATCTGGGTCATGGACACCCGGCGGTGCTGGCGGCAATTCAGCAGCAGGCAGCGAAATTGATTAGCTGCCCAGAATTGTTTCACAACCCGGCACGGGCGCGCTATCAGGCGGCATTGTGCGAGGCGGCGGGAATGCCGAGGGTGTTCCTGTGCAATAGTGGCGCTGAGGCAAATGAAGGCGCGCTGAAAATCGCACGACTGAAAACCGGGCGCACTGGAATTATCGCGGCGATGCGGGGCTTTCATGGCCGAACGATGGGGGCGCTCAGTACCACCTGGGAGAAGGTCTATCGAGAGCCATTCTTGCCACTACTGTCTGACGTGACTCATGTTCCGTACAACAATATTGATCGCTTAGGTGATGCACTGGATGACAACACGGCGGCGGTGGTGCTGGAAGTCGTCCAGGGCGAAGGTGGCGTACATCCGGCAGCAGAAGGATATTTGCGGGCGGCACAGGAATTGTGTCACGCCAATGGTTCACTATTGATACTGGATGAGGTACAAACCGGGTTCGGGCGCACCGGCTATCTGTTCGCGCACCAATACGAAAGTGTACAGCCCGACATTATGACCCTTGCCAAGAGTATCGCCGGGGGTATTCCGATGGGCGCAATCCTGATTGGCGAGCAGGTTGGAGAATTACCGCCAGCTTCACACGGGACAACCTTTGGTGGAAACCCGTTGGCGTGTGCAGCAGGATTGGCGGTGCTGGATGTTTTGCAGACTACCGACCTGATCGAACGCACACGAAAATTGGGGAACGAAGTACGAGAACACCTGGCGGCGCGACTACCTGAAAAAGCGGTGCGTGAAGTGCGGGGACGGGGATTCATGTTTGGAATCGAACTACGGGGGAAAGTCGCACCTATCCTGCGCGAACTGCAATCACGCGGACTGCTGGCGCTCCCTGCCGGAGCATCGGTGTTACGGCTTCTGCCGCCACTCACCATCAGCGATGATGCATTGTGGCAAACAACTGCCATCATTGAGGAGGTTCTTGACCATGCCTTTTAACTATTACAGCATCATTGAAAGCACTTTACGGGAAGGTGAGCAGTTCAGTACCGCGACTTTCACTACGGAGCAGAAATTAGAAATTGCGGGACTACTGGATAACTTTGGGGTCGAGATGCTGGAGATGACCTCGCCGTGTGCATCACCGCAGAGCGAGGCAGATATCCGGGCAGTGGTGAATGCCGGATTGAACGCTCGAATTTTAACTCATATCCGATGCAATCGGGATGATGCCATGCGGGCACTTGATACGGGTGTGCATGGGCTGGACATCGTGATTGGGACATCGCCACAACTGATGGAGCATAGTCACGGCAAGGACATTCGCCAAATTATCGACCTAGCTGGCGAAGTGATGCGTTTCATCCGAGAACAGCAACCGGAGATCATCCTGCGATTTAGCACGGAGGACACCTTCCGCAGCCGGGAAGCCGATTTGCTGCGGGTATATCTGGCAGTGGCCGATCTGGGCATGGTGAACCGATTGGGTGTGGCGGATACGGTAGGCGTGGCAACCCCAAATCAGGTGTATTCGATGGTACATCAACTGATCCGACTGACTGGACTGGATGTCGAGTTTCATGGACACAATGACAGTGGATGTGCGATTGCCAACGCCTGTGCGGCGCTGGAAGCCGGGGCTACCCACATCGACACAACCATTCTGGGAATCGGGGAACGGAACGGCATCACACCCTTAGGGGGACTGATCGCACGGTTATATACCCTTGACCGGGCTTATGTTGAAAAATACAACTTGTTGCTGTTACCACAACTCGACCAGTATATCGCTACCATCTGTAATATCGACATCCCATTCAGCAATTACATCACCGGGTCGAGTGCATTCATCCACAAGGCAGGCATTCACGCTAAAGCTGTATTGGCAGACCCCAGCACATACGAAGTATTGAGACCGGAAGATTTCGGCTTGTCGCGGGAAATCGCAATCGGACATCGTTTGACCGGATGGAACACGGTGCGGAATCGTGCCGAAACGCTGGGGTTATCGTTGAGTGACAGTATCCTTCGGGACATTACGCAAACCATCAAACAACTGGCAGATACACAATCGCTGTCTTTGTCGGAGATTGACGCACTGCTCACGAAAGCCGCCGAACCACAACTTATAACCAATATGGACGTGATTGATTAGTATGGGCAAAATATCCCCATTGATCTATAGTCCACAGGAGCGAAATTATCTTGTCAGACAGCACTCAAACACTTCAGATTGGTGACATTACCGCCGAGCCGGGTACAAAGGCTCAGGGGTTTTTCGATGTACCCAACACGTCCGTGAGAATGCCGATTTCCCTCGTGAATGGTCCGAAGGCAGGCAAAACACTGCTCGTTACCGCCGGGGTACACGGAGGCGAGTACCCATGCATTGATGCAGCCATCCGATTCGCGGGTGAACTTGATGCGGCACAACTCTCCGGGCAGATCATTGTCGTGCCGATTGTGAGCCTGAACGCCTTCCATGCACGACAGGCCTTCGTCGTCCCAGAAGATGGCAAAAATATCAACCGAAACTTCCCCGGCAAGGCAACCGGAACTACGTCCGAAAGAATGGCTTATGCGTTGGTGAATCAAGTTGCATCACTGGCTGATGTTTGGGTCGATTTACATGGTGGTGACATCCCCGAAGCACTTATTCCATTTGTTGGGTATATCGACTCCGGCAATGCAGATGTGGACAGGCAGGCGCATGAATTGGCAACAATATTCGGCATTGAATGTCTTGTACAACCGGGACACTTGCCGGGAACAACCATCAGCGCGGCGGCAGCGATGGATATGCCTGCCCTTCTAGCGGAAGCGGGACAATTGGGACAGTGGGACGAGGAAAATAGTCTAATCCTGCTGCATGGGTGTCGTAATGTTGCACGCTATCTGGATATTTTGCCAGGAGATGTACAACCGACACCGCCACTGCGCGTTTTCAAGAATTGGCCCTGGGTACGCGCTGAACATACGGGCTGCTGGTATCCAAGTGTAAAAATTGGAGAGCACGTACAAAAAGATCAAGTCGTCGGCGTAATCAAGGATTATTTTGGCAATGTATTGGCTGAATATCGTTCACCTGCCAGTGGAGAAGTATTACTTCTGTTCTCATCGCTGGCGGCCACCACAGGAGACCCACTCGTGGGTGTTGCTTATGCGTAGTTTTACCTTTGTTGAGAAAGCCCTGGCACGGGCGGCTGGTGTACCCTCTGCCCGTGCCGGGGATATTCTGGATGTCACGCCAGATGTAACCTTCAGCCATGACAATTCGGCGGCTATCCGGCAAATCTTTGAGAAAACGGGCGCACCGGGCATTCGATTCCCAGAGCGGATTGTCATCACACTCGATCACGCTGTCCCTGCCCCAACCACTCAGCACGCGCAGAACCACGCAGAAATACGTGAATGGGTGAAACAACAAAACATCGAACACTGGTTTGAGGTTGGACGCGGGATTTGCCATCAGGTCATCAGCGAGGAAGCACTGGTACTACCCGGCGAAACGATCCTGGGTGCGGACAGTCACAGCACTCACTTTGGCTGGCTGGGCGCATTCGGTATGGGCGTCGGACGGACGGAGATGGCAGCGCTATGGGCGACAGGAGAATTATGGGTGCGTGTGCCGGAAGCCATGCGGATAACACTAACTGGAAAACTCTCCCCCGGTGTAACAGCCAAAGACATCAGCCTGCGGATTATAGGCGATAACGGTGTGGATGGCGGACAGTATCGTTCGATTGAGTTCACGGGCGATGCGCTAGAGTCCCTCAGCCTCGACCAACGGGCAGTTATCCCGAATATGATGGCCGAGTTCGGCGCGATGAACGCTTATTTGCCACCCGACCAAGCAATTTTCGATTACCTGGAAGCACATCGAACCAGAGCGTATACACCACTGTATCCAGACGTCGATGCAACTTACAGCGAAGACTATCACCTGGATGTGAGTGCCCTTGAGCCGCAAATTGCCCTGCCCCACCAGCCCGACAATGTGGTGACATTATCGGACGCGGCAGGACAAGCTATTCAACAGGCATTCATCGGAACCTGCACCAATGGTCGATTGGAAGATATTGAAGCGGCGGCAGAAGTATTGCGCGGACATAAAGTGCGCTGTAGGCTGGTCGTAATTCCCGCGAGTTCACAAGTATTATTAGACGCCACACGGAGCGGCGCGATAGCAACCCTCTTGGAAGCGGGCGCAACGATTTGCACGCCAGGCTGCGGGCCATGCATGGGCAATCACATGGGTGTACCTGCGCCAAATGAGGCGACCATCAGCAGCGCCAACCGCAACTTCAAAGGACGGATGGGCACAGCAGATGCACCGATATATCTCGCCAGCCCATATGTCGTCGCTGCCAGCGCTATATGTGGTGCAATCACCGACCCCAGGGAGTTCCTGGCATGACACAACATCGCGTTTGGGTTTACGGGGATAACATTAACACCGACGTGATCTTCCCCGGCAAGTACACGTATACGTTGAAAACACAAGAGGACATCGCCGCACACGCGCTGGAAGACCTTGACCCAGGCTTCGCGGGGTCAGTCCGACCTGGAGATGTGATCGTGGCGGGTCGCAACTGGGGCATGGGCAGCAGCCGAGAGCAGGCCGTCACCTGCCTGAAATATGTGGGTGTAACCGCCGTGATCGCCGGCTCGTTCGGTGGTATTTTCTTCCGCAACTGTATCAATCAGGGTGTACTTCCGATTGTGTGCGCTGAATTGCGGCAGTATGTGCAAAAGGGCGACATGATTGAACTTGACTTAGCCAATGCACAGATCATTGCGGCAGATAAAACATTTACTTTTCCCCGTTTGTCCCCATCGGTACAAGCCATCATTGATACCGGCGGTCTTGTGCCGATGCTGCAAAAACGATTTGGAGCAGGATGAATGAGTGATGATTTGCTGATTGAATTGGTGCGGCGCTACAGCCCGTCCACACAGGAACAACCCGCCGTCGAATATCTGGTGGAGTGGATGAAAGACAGAGGCTTCCAGGCGCATATAGATGAGGCTGGGAACGCTTATGGTGAACGGGGTGAACCGAATGCACCGCACACACTGGTAATGCTCGGACATATAGACACCGTTCCTGGAGAAATCAAGGTGCGGGTTGAAGATGGGAAGCTGTATGGGCGCGGGAGCGTGGATGCCAAAGGGCCACTATGCGCATTTGCTGAAGCAGCAGCCGGTGCAGAAATACCATCAGGGTGGCGGGTGGTGGTGGTTGGCGCGGTAGAGGAAGAATCCGCTACCAGCAAGGGTGCGCGTTTTGTGCGAGATCAACTATCCCCGGATTTATGTATCATCGGTGAGCCAAGCAGCGCGGAACGTATCACACTGGGTTACAAAGGGCGGCTGCTAGTGGATTACACACTTTCGCAGCCGATTGCTCACACAGCACGCCCTGAACCCACCGTTGGCGCATTGGGAGCACAATTCTGGCAAGCGATTCAAGAATGGTCAGACGAGCAAAATGCAGGCACTAATCGATATTTCGAGCAGGTCATGCCCAGCCTGCGTTCGATCAACACCGAGTCCGATTACTTTTGCGATATCTTGCGTATGACCATTGGCTTCCGACTGCCACCGCGAATGACGCCCGACACGGTGGTCAAGTTCATCACGGGCTTCGCACCATTGGGCGGGGAACTGCGCACTTACAGCATGGAACAGGCCTATCAAGGAAATCGCAACAACGCGCTGGTGCGGGGCATGATGGCCGCGATCCGCGCCCAGGGCGGCCAACCGGGGTTCGTGCTCAAAACGGGAACGAGTGATATGAATGTGGTCGGCACCCATTGGATGTGCCCGATCATCGCCTACGGGCCGGGAGACAGCAACCTCGACCATACGCCTAATGAACATTTACCCCTAGAGGAATACAGGCTGGCTGTGACAACGCTAGCGCATTTCATCGAGCATCTGGGTCAATAATCCTATCACAGAAAATTATGGGCAATCGTCTCCAGGAACAGGCGCTCATTCGGTCTGACTTTCGGTTTCCCGGGTGTGCTGCTGGGTCGCAAGGTCATCAACCCAAGTCTCTTTCACCATCGGCGCATTGGAAAGGTGGGCGGCATGAGCCAAAACCTGAGCGCCAATTGGTGAGGTAAAGAAATATAGAACGGTGAGCGCAAGCAGCTTGATGTTGATAATGGATTCACCGAAAAACAGCGCTACCGCAATCATGATAAAACCGATGCCCAGCGTGCCTGATTTTGTAGCCGCGTGCATTCGTAAAAACACATCACCAAACCGGACAATGCCCAGGGAACTCAGCAGCATTATAGCTGTCCCCACGAGAAGAAAAACGGAAACCACGATCTCCATGATGGTCATCCTGATTAATCTCCTGGCTCAATGCGTGCTTTTCCGGCAACCGCGCGCTCGATATAAACACCTACAACGGCCAAACTGATAAATCCAACAATCGCTGTCACGATAATCAAATCCAGCAGAATGGGCTGATCGCTCATCATGCTATAAACACCGATCAGAGCGACAACGATGATTGCCATCATGTCACCCGCCAGCGCACGGTCAGGAATAGTTGGGCCTCGCAGCAGACGATAGGTAACCAGCACGAGTGAGATTAGTAAACCGGCAATAACAATGTAAAAAACGGTGGTCATCGCAACACCTCCAGTAAGCGACGTTCCAAGCCGTCGCGTATTCGTTGACAGGCAGCATCCGGGTCGGGCACGTCAATAATATGAATATATAGAACACGTCGATCCGGAGACAAATCCACCCCCAATGTACCTGGGGTAAAAATCAACAGATTGTTGAGCAAGACGATTTCAAGGTCTGTCTGGGCAGTTAGATCAAAGGCGACGATACCGGGCTTAAGCGATGATTGATTTCGGAACAAGGCGATGATGACCTGATAGGTGGACAAAACCAATTCGCCTATGTAATAAATAAGAAAGCTGACGAATCGAATCACCCACAATACATAACGTCTAGCGGACCACCCTAACCACTCGCGCGACATCCAAATAATTCCATAGCCTAGGATAAAACCACCTAAAAAGTCTATGGGGCGGAAGTCTTGTAGAGACGCCCATAGGAGTGCCAAAAGAAGATTGATAACAAAATAAGTCATTAGGGAATCTCCCCATGCAGGACACTTTGAATATAAGCTGGGCGATTAACGAGATTATCGGCTGCTCGCTGCGACAATTGATAGAAGGGCTCGGCAAGAACACCCAACATGACGATCAAGGCGACCAGTGCGCCGGTTGGGAGGAGCATCGCCCGGAGTTGAATATTCTTTAGCGCCGGTAAGGTAGGCTCGTTGGGTAAATCTTTCCAGAAGGCTTCGTTCCAGATTTTCACCATCGAATATAGCGTCAACAAACTGACAATCAATGCGATGAGTACAATACCGAATTGCCCCGACTCCATACCTGCCCGAATCAGGGTAAGTTTCGCCCAAAAACCGGGTAATGGTGGGAGTCCTGCCAGCGACAACGCCGCCAGCAAAAATAGCAGACTAAGCAAGGGGTAGGCTTTTCGTAGTCCGCCCAATTTCTTCAGGTGATATGTGCCGTGAATAGCGTAGGAAGTTCCGCTAATGAAAAACAGAACTGTTTTAGCAAGAATCACATGAATCATAAAAAATATCGCGCCAGTCAGCGCCAATGGGGTGAGCAAAGCTGTTCCCATTAGCAAATATCCGATTTGGCTGATGATATGAAACGATAGCAAACGCCGGAAATTTGTTTGGGCAACCGCACCCAAAACTCCAACAATCATTGTCAACCCGGCAATGGAAATGAGAAGTGGTTGGAGGTAGAGCAAATCATTGGGGAAAATGAAAACGAGTACACGCCAGATTGTATAGATACCCACTTTTGTCAGTAGGCCGCCAAACATCGCTGTGACGGCAATCGGTGGGGTGTGATAGGAGGCGGGAAGCCAGAAGAAAAGCGGAAAGATAGCTGCTTTGATGCCAAACGCAATCAAGAACAGTCCAGCCAAAACGGTTGTAATCCCCGGACTCGGCAAATCCGCCAAGCGTTGGGACAGATGTGCCATATTCAGTGTTCCAGCGACGGAGTAGGTCAAACCCGCCGCAATGAGGAAGATGGTCGAACTTATCAGGTTCAGTGTGACATACTTAATGCCCCCCTCTAGTTGGGCTTTTTCGCCACCAAGCGTCAAGAGGACAAAAGAGGCCATCAACATAACCTCGAAGGAAACATACAGCGTAAATAGATCACCAGTCAAAAAGGCGAAGTTAATACCCAGAATCAGAAATGCCAATAAGGGATAATAGGCGAAACGCTCCCGTCGCGCATCAACCGTTACACGCGAGAACGCAGCGACTGCAAAACTCACTACACCCGTTATCGCCAACATTATCGCGCTCAGTGAATCAACCACTATCGAAATACCATATGGTGCTGGATGTCCACCGGCCTGTGATACCAAAATCGCGCCGTCCCAGGTGGCACTCAACAGATGCAACCCAACAATCATATTTGCAAACAAGCCCAGTATCACCGTCCGGCGGCGAACGGCGCGATTTTTCACCAGTGCCAACAGACCACACAGCAAGGGTATGACCAGGGGGGCAAACAGCCAAAAGTTCATTTCATTCCTCGTGATCGGTGGTGGTCAGCATATCGAGGTGATCTGTGCCGATGGCCTGACTCGCCCGATAGCCCAGCGCAAGTGTAAAAGCAAGCACACCAAAACTGATGACAATGGCTGTCAGAATGAGAGCTTGCGGAAGTGGGTCTGCCATTTGTTCTCGCGGTGTCACATCAATAATCGGTGCTCCCCGACGGCGCAAGTCCCCGGTGGAAAAGATAAGGAGGTTAATCGCGTAGGTCAATAATGACAGCCCGATGACCAGACGCACCAGACTGCGCCGCAACATCAGATAAACAGCACAGGCAAATATGACCCCAACCGTAATCGCAACAACCAGTAACATTAGTTGATGTCCCTCTCCCCCTCTTCGGCCATGTTCATCACAATGCTCACCGTGACGCCGAAGACGGCTATATAGACTCCTATATCAAAAAGCATGGGTGTTCCAAAATCCAACTGCCCTATGGATTGGATAACTACGTCCCGCCAAGAGGATTGTAAAAACGCGCCGCCACTGATGAGCCCAATTACGCCAGCAATAACGGCCAGGAAAATACCGTAGAGCATCGCACGCAGGAAGTCGATATGCAGTCGCCTGCGAACCTCATCTGGGCCATAGGCCATAACCATCAATACGATGCTACCTGACCCAACGAGGCCACCGACGAATCCGCCACCGGGTTCGTTGTGGCCTCGCAGTAACAGGAAGAGGGAAAACATAATCAATACAGGCATCATCAGTTTGGCGATAAATTGCAGGAAAACAGAGTCAGTCATGGTTTACTCTCCTACCGATTCTTCCGGTGAATCCAGGTTAGCATTGCTGCTGCGAAAGTGCCTGCCACGCGGTTGGTCAGAAGGCTTCAGTCGCAGCAGGGCTGCGACTCCCATCGCGGCGATGACCAGCACGACAATTTCGCCCTGGGTATCCAGACCACGAAAATCAACCAGGATCACATTGACGACGTTATGCCCATGCCCCAGCAAATAGGAATTGTCGAGATACCATGAACTGATAGACGGCGCAACAGCCTGCGTATCTGTGACCAAAACTAGCAGCGCAACGGTAATCCCTACAGCCGCCGCGACGACAATATCCCGAATCCGGCGGAATCCCGGTTGTCGCAAACTGAACGTATCAGGCAAAAAGTGAAAGGCCAGAATAAACAATACCAGCGAAACCACTTCGATCATGAGTTGTGTAAATGCAAGATCAGGCGCGCCGTACAATGCAAAAACCAGTGAAATTAACGCACCTTCAATACCAAAAATAATGATCGCGCTCAGTCGGGTGGTGGCCGCTGCCCCGGCTACTGCCCCGACTACCAGTAGTAGACAGATGATCCCAAACTGCCAATCAAAATCGGAAAAAGCCTGTGAATTCAAAACCGAAGCGCGGCTGAGGATAATCGTGCTGAGAGCAAGCGCAACGAAACTGGACATTATCAGCATAATGTAAAATCGGAGACTGCCATTTTGAAGTGAATCGGTCAAGCGGTGTGCCCCATCAGGCAATGCCCGCAGGAACAACCAGCGATAGACCGCGATGGGGTTCAACTCTGGTCGTGCCTGCAACCAACTGGTGATTTTCCGACGAATGGCAAATAAACCGATACCTAATGCAATGGCGGTCATACTCAGTAAAAAGGGGGTTGTGACACCTTCAAACAAATGAAGGTGTATTTCTTGGTGCATTCCGGTTACGGCGGACACTGCCGCGTTTAATAGCGGTTCGACCATTTGTGCCAGTAATAATGGCAAAATGATGGTGAGTGAGCCGAGTGCAAGAGGGCCGAACCACATAGCCGGAGAAGCCTCATGCGGATGATGAGGAATATCCGGCGACTGTTTGGCAAAAAATGTATCCCATAGGATTCGGAGCGCGACTGCCACTGTCAGCGCCGAACCTATTACCGCAACCGCCGGAAAGACATTTCGAAGTGTAGGCGAAAGAGTCTCGTCCAAAGCAG
Organism: uncultured Chloroflexia bacterium; assembly: GCA_963752305.1. Taxonomy (GTDB): domain Bacteria; phylum Chloroflexota; class Anaerolineae; order Aggregatilineales; family Phototrophicaceae; genus CFX2. The sequence continues at coordinate 1,092,632 of CAVVXQ010000009.1, read as the reverse complement.
CCACTTTCAACGTCTCTTTCGCCAAGAAACCTAACAGCGGTGGAATTCCCGCCATGCTCAAAGCGGCGATCACCGCGCCCGCCGTCGTGAAAGGCATTTTCCGCCCTAGACCCCCCAGGAGCGTGATGTTGCGCGTCCCTGTCCCATGTTGAATACTGCCAACACCCAGAAACAAAGCACCCTTGTAGAGGGCATGAGCTAAAATACCGACAATTAGTGCTTTTGTGGCGTCCACGCTGCCCGTAGCTTGCAATGCAACCAGAATTCCTAACCAACTGACAGTGCTGTAGGCCAAAATCGCTTTGAGGTCCGTCTGTCGGAACGCTATCACCGCCGCATATAGAAACGTAATCGAACCAATGATGAACGTGGCGTAAAACCAGAGTGAAGTCCCGTTGAGTATTGGGCTGAGGCGCGCCAGCAGGAAAATCCCAGCCTTGACCATTGTAGCGGAATGCAAATAGGCGCTGGCGGGGGTTGGGGCTTCCATCGCACCAGGCAACCAGAAATGCAGAGGCCACTGTGCGCTCTTAGAAAATGCGCCTACCAGAACCAATATCAGGATGAGCGTATAAAAGGGGCTATCCCGCAGCACATCGCCACCTTGAAGCAAAACGGATAAGTTGAAGGTTCCCGCAACGCTCCCGATGAGAATTACACCCGCCATCAAGGCTAGGCCGCCGCCACCTGTTACCAGTAATGCAGCTCGTGCCCCTTCGCGGGCTTCCTCATCTTCATGGTGAAATCCTATGAGCAGATAAGACGTGATACTGGTCAGTTCCCAGAAGATAAACACCAGCAGCAAATTGGCGCTCAGAACAATGCCCAACATTGCGGTCATAAACAGCAATGTGTAGGTGCTAAAGCGGATATATTCGCGCACCTCGTCAAAGTAGCTGGTGGCATACAACAGCACCAGCGTCCCTACCCCAGTTATGATGAGAGCGAATAGCAGCCCCAGGCCATCCATCCAGAAATCTAAATTGACCCCTACCGATGGAACCCAGATCAGACTATAAGTCAACGGAGATGATGATCCTATTTGGGTGATAAGATAACTGAAGATCACCAGAGGGACAGCGATAATCCAGTAACTGAGGCGATTCTTCGGCAAGATACAGAGGAACAATGCGGTGAGGGCGGGGACAAATACTACGAACAGTAAAGGCATCAACCTATCCTTGCCAATTGGGCGTCATCAAAAACACCCGGCAATTATAACGTTAAATTTTTCACATAAGAGTTGGTAAGTTTGAACTATCATTCTGCCGCGACTGTCGTAACTTTGCACAGTAATGAGTATATTAACAGATGGTTGCGGGTGTCAACCGATGATCGTTCGAAGGTTTCCGCCTGCTTCCTTCAGCAAACGAGCGGCTGCTTCGGGCGTAATCTGCTTAAGATGCATGACAATTGCAGTTTTTACACTGTTGTTCGCACGCAAAAGCAGTTGTTTTGCTTCATCCAGTGGAACATTGGCTAGTTCAGAGACAATTCGTTCAGCGCGTCGGGCGAGTTTATCATTTGTAATCAATACATCGACCATCTGGTTGCCATAAACCTTGCCCAATTTGACCATCGCCGCTGTGCTGAGCATATTCAACACCATTTTCTGCGCAGTCCCGGCCTTGAGGCGGGTTGAACCCGCAATCACTTCCGCCCCAACCGGAAGACCGATGGCAATATTTACAACTTCGAGCAATGGAGACGGTTGGTTACAGGCAATGCCAACCGTCTCTGTGCCAACTCGACTGGCATATTGAATCGCGCCGAGCACATAGGGCGTGTGTCCACTGGCGGCAATTCCAACCACTGTGTCTGAGGACGTGAGATTGATGGCTTCCAAATCCCGCTGTCCATCTTCAAGATGGTCTTCTGCACCTTCAATGGCATTTGTTAGTGCATTTGTGCCGCCCGCAATGATGCCGATGATCAAACCAGGTGGCACACCAAAAGTCGGCACGCATTCGACTGCATCAAGTACACCCAGCCGTCCGCTCGTTCCCGCACCAACATAGATCAATCGTCCACCAGCCGACAATGCTGCGACAACTAGATCCACAGCGCGCGCGATAGACGGCAGCGCCGCGCGGACAACATTAATGACAGCAGCATCTTCATCGTTCATAATGTGGAGAATATCCACAGAGGAAAGCTGGTCAATATTTTCCGATTGTGGATTAGATTGTTCGGTTAACAAGCGCGAATCCCCGACTTCAATTGTGCCAGCAGCACCGCTCCAATTACTGGAGGATAGAGTGCGACAGGTCTGTCGGATAATCCCAAATTGGCGCATAGTTGGCGACTCAGAACGTTATCGTTTTCCAGGATACCCCCTGCAAAGGCAATTTTCCGATCAGAGATTTCCAGCCGTGTCATGACCGTATACCCTAGCAGAGCAAGGGCTTCGGTTGCCTGCTCGACAATCTGTATTGCCGGGTACACACCGCTGGTTGCATGGCTCAGAACTAATGGCGCTAATGCAGCAATTTCTCGATTGCGTGGCTGGGCAGATTGATAAAGCCAGCGGAGTATGTCGGCCTCGGCCTGTAAATCCAGGGCCTTTAGAACATCGCCCACGAATTCTGGCGAACTGCTCATCCGCCCATCACTTATATGAGCAATGGTCTGTAATGCCCGTTCGCCTATCCAGTAACTGCTTCCCTCATCACCGATAAGATACCCCCAGCCGCCAACCTGAAGCGATGCCCCTGCCCGGTTCACTCCGTAGGCGGCGCTGCCTGTACCAGACAGAATGAGGACACCTTGTCTCTCGCCAAGCGCGCCAACCAACGCAATTTCTACGTCAGAACTGAACGTCGCCGGTATGTTGGGGGCTATAAAGGAAGCAACCTCGGTTAACCATGTTTCGGAATGTACCACCGAAGCGCCCGCGATTCCTATGCCGATACCAGTCAGGTCATCAGGACTCATATTCGCATTAGCGAGAACGGATTTAACTGCACTGCGAATGCGTTGTTTGGATCTGTCTCGACCCACTACGCTTGGATTAACTGTTTCACCAGATGATTGCGCGATGACAGTCAGGTCATCTTGCGTGATTACGACCCGCAGATTGCTTCCGCCGCCATCAATACCCATCCAATAACTCATAAGTTCAGGCATCCATTCAATAAAGAGCAGGATAACTGTTAAGTGCTTATGTGTGACCAAGTTCTTCGGCGAAAAAAGTGTTTATTGCGCGCCGGAATGGATGAACATTCATATGCTCCCGGCCAAGATACACGGCATTTGTCAGGCAGGCAATAACGAGCTGTCGCTCTGGGTCAATCCACAGACATGTGCCGGTAAAACCTGTATGCCCAAAACTCAACTCGTGGAATGAATCTCCAGCAGACGAGTTTTCGCGGGATTTTAGCATCCAGCCTAGTCCTCGTCTTTCGATGTCCATGATAACCTGTTCTTGCTTGGCTGCATCCATCATGTCGGGTGGAATACTAAAACGCGGGTCGTTTGTCAGCCATGCCTGACCGAAAGTGGCAACATCATGGGCGGTAGAAAATAAGCCCGCGTGTCCGGCGACTCCACCTACCCCGCAGGCATTCTCGTCGTGTACTTCACCCCAACAGCGCCGCTTCCGCCAAGTCGGGTCAATTTCTGTGGGTACAGTTCGCTCCTGATGGAGGCCACTTTGTAACGGATTAAAGAGGGTTGTCTCTAATTCTAGTTTTGATAATACTTGTGTCTGAACCGCTTCTTCAAGATGACCTGGCGTATCGTGCAACCGCGAGGTTGCTTCCCCTAACAACATTAGTCCCAGATCACTATAGCGAATTTGATTCCCAGGTAAGTCGACAAAAGCATAATTGCATAGTGCCTGTAATGCGTTTTTCCAGCGACTATCGCGCGGAATAGGGTCGGGGATATTGGGTGGCGTTGGTGCTGGTCCTGCTGACTGATATACATCACGCCAGGGGGACAAACCGGATGTATGGGTCATCAGGTGGCGGAATGTGATTATTGTGGGATCAACTGTTTTCTCTTGTAATGCTACAGGTGTGAGCAAGTGTGCCTTAGTATGTGGGTCTTGTCCACCATCGATTGGGCGAGGATTGTGAGTACCGAATTCGGGGATAATACTTACGATTGGCTCGTCCAAACTTACTCTGCTATCGTTTATGAGTGATAGAAAAGCCGTCGATACAAATAGCTTTGTGAGAGAGGCTAAATCGAATCTGGATTTGGGTGTTGTTGGGTGTTGTTGGCTGTCTGGGTCAATCCAGCCCCAAGCAGCGTCGATGGCAGGTTTGCCTTGATGGTAAACGGCCAGTTGTAATGCAGGGAAGCTTATGCCTATATACTTATTTACTAACGTTTTTAGTCGATTGCTCGTGTCCTTTGGTAATTGGTTTGTGGCTTCTGTATAAGGTATTAACATAGGAGCCTCTTCCTGACTATACGAAATCCAGTATCAGATATTGAGACTCACAGGCACAGGCAAATGCCCTGTCGGCACAAATAGACCTGTTAAGGCATCGACTGCTGCGTGAACCGATGGTGTGCTGTCGCCACAGGTACAAAGTATCGTGCCCGCACCCAACAGCACATCTGCATCGTAAGGATTTCTCAGACACACTAAAACCGAATACCTGGCCGTCGAAAGGAACTCTCGTGCCATGTCCAGTTCCTCAGCAATAAGGTGAGCGCTGCGGGTCGCCAGAACCAATACTTCAGCGTCAACTGCCAACTGTCTGGCGCGCATGAGGGACTCGGCTTTCGGTTCAGCAGCGCGTAATGAAATACTTTGCACATTGGGCAAGCGTTGACGCAGCAGGTTCTCGAAACCGGTTTGCCCGCCCTGCTCCGCCACACGCGATTCCAGATAGGAGGCGAACTCGATTACGCCAACACCCTGACCGCCGGAGCGCAATGGAAATATGTCAGGTTCGGCTTTTAACATCACAACACCAGCGCGGGCGGCTTCTTCTGCAATCCTTAAGTGATCGGGATGGCGAATTACAGCCAGGTTCGCTGGTTTCGTGATAGCAAATTGTTCTTTCATTTTCTGAATTCGTTCAACCGACGCATCCACCCGATCCATTGATAGACGACCTGATTTCACGGCGGTCAGTAAACTATCGTAGACGGCCTCCTGATACTCGCGTGTGTGTGAAAAGAGAATCAAGTCCTGACCCGCTAGCGCCGCCAACACTGCCGACTCCCCTGCTCCGTAGTGGTTGGTGATAGCGTTCATTTCCATACAATCGGTGGATGACACACCTTCGAACCTTACATCTCCTCGCAGCAAATCAGTGGTTATGGCAGGCGACAGTGTGGACGGGTAGTGGTCGTCGAGTGCGGCGAACTTTACATGACAGACCATCACGGACGCCACACCTGCTGTCACAGTCGCCCGAAACGGCACAAGGTCATTCGCCCATAGGTAATCAACGGGGTCGGTGATAACAGCCAGTTCCTCATGAGTATCTACCGGCGTATTACCGAGACCGGGGAAATGTTTGGCACAGGCCGCCACCCCCCCATCCTGAAAGCCACGCACTTCGGCGGCAGCGAGGCGGCCCACCGCGTCCTTATCCGTGCCTAACGAACGACATCCCACCGACGGGTTATTGATGTCATGGGTAACATCGACCACCGGGGCATAATTCCAGTTAATGCCAAGCGCCCGCAACTCCGTCGCCAAAACCATTGACATCCGATAAGCCAAATCTTCTGACCCCGCCGCACCAAGCGCCATTGCACCGGGGCTCTGGGTAAATCCCTCGTGCAACCTAGCAACTGTGCCGCCTTCCTGGTCAATGCCAATTAGTATTGGATGGTGCGCCGCAGAGTGACAGGCATAAGTCAGTTTGGCGACCTGTTCGGGGGTATCAATGTTGCGGCTGAACAAGATGACGCCGCCTATCCGCCCCGCTGCCAACCACTCCAGTATATAGTCAGGTGGTTGCAACCCATAAAAACCGACCATACACATCTGACCAATTTTTTCTTCCAGAGATAACATCATAATCCTCTACTCTGTGACGCATGTGCAGTATTTTTCCTGCCTACAAAAAGGAGATAGCCGTACAATAATACGCCAGTGGTAACGCCAACCGCGCTACTCTCCGCGAGCGTCGCATCGGATGGAGAGATAAATCCCTCAATCAGTCCGGCAACCACCAGGACGGGTATCACCCCTAATATCAATACAATCGCGCGACGAGCCGCTAACCCCAGGGAATCGCGTCGATTGTAGGGGCCAGGATTCAGAAGCGCCCAGCCCAATTGTAACCCGGCACCACCTGCTATAAAAATCATGCTGAGTTCAAGTACACCATGCCCAATTACAAATTCGAGCAGTGTTGCACCCATGCCATAGTGTGCAGCCAATCCCATGACAGCGCCGATTACCAATCCATTGGACACAAGCATGTACACGCTGAACAATCCGAACAACACTCCGCCGCCAAATGCCAGAATCGCCACCCGAATATTATTACTCATGATGAATGCTGACGTATAGGGGCGCTCTTCCAATGGAATATCTGTCCAGGTTTGCTGGTTAATCAAGGTTTCGCGTATATAGACAAGGTCAAGCGGCTCGGCCACATCCGGGTTGGTAAAGGCCAGTCGATAGCCCACCACAGCCGGTATGGCAAAAAGCAGAAAAGCCGTCAATGTGAACAACCACGTTTGGCGGAAAGTTCGTGGAAGCGTTCGTGTGAAATAGCGGGGCAAGCTCCGCCAATTATTTACATCCTCCTGATAAATGAAATTATGGGTTCGCGTGAGCAGTTGATTGAGAAACTGGGCAACTTTCTGGCCTTTATAATCACGTCGAGCTAATGCGAGATCAGACGTCACGGCGCGGTACAACATCCCCAATTCCTGCACTTCGGAAGCAGATAAGGTTTCACGCCCCCGCCGCTTACGTATGAGCTGTTGAAGTCGTTCCCAATCTTTTTCCCGAAGTTTGATAAAATCGTTTACACTCAGCATAGTTCGCAATCCAATGGGAATATCATTTTGATTGACAACAACCTGCTCATCGACACACCCGAAAATGTACCGCTAGAGGCTGAGATTGCAGGGTTCGGCAGCCGGTGCATGGCAGCACTCATCGACTACATCTTACTCATCGCCATAATGGCGATTTTCTTTTGTCTCGGTTCGCGCGCAATTGCGACTATCTCTCCAAGCGACACTGGACTCGCCATAGCTGTTTTTATTCTGGTGCAATTTCTCATCATTTCATTCTATCACTTGATTTTCGAGTTCTTGTGGAATGGACAAACACCCGGCAAACGCCGCATCGGTATCCGGGTCGTGCAAACCAATGGAATGCCGGTATCAACCAGTGCCATTTTGACCCGCAATCTGGTGCGCCTGTTCGACTTCCTGCCGATGATTTATGGAATCGGCTTGCTGGTAATGTTCGCCACCCGTCGCACTCAACGCCTGGGTGATCTGGCGGCTCAAACCATTGTAATTTACGAACGCCCTCGCCTAAATCTTCATAATATCCAGGAAGATTTCAAGGTCAAGTATGAGTTCATTTCCCGTTATGATCCCATTCCAGGGAACATCCAGATTGCAAATTTAAATCAAGATGACCGCCGAACCGTCGTCAACTATCTACAGCGCCGCCAACAGCTCCAGAACCGGGAGTATGTCGCTATTCTCGTCGCCAAACAAATCGCGGATCGCATCGGCATCCCTGGCGAAGTTGTGTCCCTTAATCGCGCCGAAACATTTCTGGAGTACATTGCCCGTGCCTTTGAAGTGACAGGCACAGACAACTAATCACAACAACATTTTTGCCTTCAACTGCAAATAACGGTTAACGACTGCCATTGTCAAGTGCTCGGCAGCCACGTCCAACGTAAGGACACCGTGCCGTGATAGGTGCTCTAGCAATAGGCGGCGTTCGTCAATTAACTTTTCCGCCACCGCACGTCGATAGACCGCATTGGAATCCGTTGGACGCTGGCCGGATTCCTGGTCAAGCGCCGGGTCACGGATGGTAACAAGCATTGGTAGATGACGTGGGGCGAGGCGCGGCAGGTGTTGAATCAATGCTTCTGACGCGCGCGAACCACTCAAGTCCGTGAACAGTACCACCAACGCACGTTTTTTGTGATGCGAACTCAAAAATGTCAGTGCGCGTCCATAATCGGCTTCCACTGGTTGACTTTGAAGGGCATACATGGCTTCCAGTAGTTTTTGAAAATGCGCTCGTCCCGTCCCCGGCGCGATAGACTGCTCCACCTGATCGGCAAATACCACCAATCCCACCTGATCGCTCTTCAGTGTGGCAACATAACTGAACAGAAGTACGCTGTTCAGCACAAAATCGACCTTCGCCATATTCCATGACACGCCGCCGGGATCATCCACCCGGATGGGACTGCGCATCATGCGTCCCACATCCAGCATGATGATGATACGTTGGCTGCGCTCCGGCTCATAATCGGTGCTGATCGGCTTTCCGCGTCGGGCAGTCGCTTTCCAGTTGATAATGCGATAGGGATCATCGGGTGTGTAATCCCGCAAGCTCTCGAAGGCTGTGCCTTCTCCTCGGAGGCGCATATTACGCAGCCCCATTTCGGCTACCTGGTCGCGCCGCGTAAGCAAATCGTACTTACGGATTTCGTGCAGATTGGGGTATACCTTGACCCTCTCGGATGCGCTCACAACCGCCTGCCGAACGTAAAACCCTAGTGGGCCGACCCATCGGAGATTTAGGTTGCCGAAGGTATAATCACCCCGATGCAGTGGTCGAACACTGTATTCGATGGAAGTCGCTTCGCGGGATTGCAGCGTGACTGAGAAGGTAGCCGAATCCGCACCAACAAAATCAATCGGTGGTTCGTCCCGCACCGCAACTTTTATCTGGCGAACTGACCGCGATTCCACGCTAATCACCATGCGGTTGGGAACACCGAGCGAGAGCTTTTGATCGTGCTCACGGCTGACCCGAAACTGGTCAATAGTCCCGGCGCTCTGACGATCCAGCCACACTAACACCATCATGCTAAATCCGTAAATCAATCCTATGGGTGTCAGAAACGGCCAGAATTCGGCGAGAATCAACAGTGCTGGACACAGAAGTGCGATCAGAAAAAAACGTGAGGTGAACACAATTACCGGGGAACTTCCAGTTTCGCCAACAGGCGACGGAACACAGCATCCGCATCTAAACCTTCGATCTCTGCTTCCGGGCGCAGATATACACGGTGGCGGAGCACAGGCGGAACAAGCGCCTTAATATCATCCGGGGCGACATAATCACGCCCACGCAACGGAGCCAGAGTCTTGGCTGCCAGCAGCAGCGCCACGCCCGCGCGTGTACTGGCTCCTAACGCCAGATCGGGGCTGTTTCGGGTGGCGGCGGTAATCATAGCGATATAGTTCAACACACCTTCTTCGACACGCACGCCCTGTATCATCTGGCGAATTTGGGTCAGTTGTGCTGGAGTGATGACAGGCGACAAACCAGTGGCGACCAGATTGTGGGCATCGAAACCACCATCATAACGGCGGTAAACCTCAACTTCCTGTTCATGAGGCAAATAATCGACTTTGATCTTGAACAGAAAGCGATCAAGCTGCGCTTCGGGCAGTGGATACGTACCGTCCATTTCCACCGGGTTTTGCGTGGCGATAACCATAAATGGATCAGAAAGCGACTGTGTATCACCCTCGATGCTCACCTGCCGTTCTTCCATTGCCTCCAGTAAGGCCGCTTGGGTCTTGGCAGGAGCGCGGTTGATCTCATCTGCCAGTAGAATTTGTGTAAAGATCGGCCCGCGCTTCAGGTTAAAACTACCGGACTGAATATCGAACACGACTGTACCCACAACATCGGACGGCATCAGATCAGGAGTAAATTGAATCCGACGATACTCGGCCTGCACCAGTCGCGCCAATGTCTTAGCCATTAGTGTCTTGGCTGTTCCTGGAACCCCTTCCAGCAGCACATGCCCACGCGCCAACAGAGCCACAACCAGCAGTTCAACAGCTTCATCCTGCCCTACCAGTACCTGACCTGCCTGTTCACGAATACGTTGGTACAGACTCATCAGGGCTTGAATATTTGCCTGGGTTAAATTCATCAAGAGATTTTCCTTAACCATCTGTCTACTTCAATGACTGTCTCCAGCAACTCCTGTTCGCCAGGTTCATTTCGGTTCAAGCGCGCCAGCAAGTCCCGCATGGCTGCCTCATCAACTGATGAATCCCGCGCTGCGATGGCATGTACCCATTCAGCATCGCTCAATCGTGGGTCGAGTGCGTAGCGTTCCGACAGCCGTCGTAGTAGTTGGTCACTGTAATGCTGTAGCATAACCTCCCGTTGGCCTGAACGCCGGAACAAATTCGCCATTGCCTGAATATATTCTACGGGTTCACGACGCAGTCGTTCTTCCGGTATCGGTACAGCCCTCCCAAATCGCCTGCCATGTAATGTGATATAAACCATTGTCAATGCTAACCCCAATAGAATCCCCCACCCCGCCGGACTGCTGACCAGCCATCCTGACAAACTCGATGAGGGTTCCTGAAAACCATGACGCGCCTCATCAAAGCCAATCACGGTGTTACCGGGCACGCTTCCAATCATGTTGAGAATCATTTCGGCGCTACCATCGTCTTTCAAGCCGCGATTGGTGAAGGGCGATTGCATCCCAGCAACCCACACCCGTCCCGCTCCGACCTGAAGCGACACCAATAGCGGTGCTCCGCCGTAAGAAAGATGCACAACCACGTTATTGCGACCAGTACCAATCCCATAAGCCGTGCCCGAATGAATACTATGCACAACGGGAGCTATCAGTGTAGGAACGTCTGGTTGCAATACGTCGACGGGCAGGGAAGGATAGCGCAGCGATAAATCAAACACCTGCAACAAATCGTTGATAATGAACGGATAGCTGCCTGACACAATCAATGTGTGTCCTTGTGCAACCCAGCTATATAGGCGTTGTGCCTCGTCGCTGGTGTACAGCACCAGGGGATTTAACACAAACAGCAGGTCAGTATCCCCGAACTTCATTGGATTGGATAGCACCTGCCGTACCGTATAACCACTCTGTTCCAACCACAGACTGAGTGCCATCGCACCATCTGGCAAAGCGCTTCGCACACTCAACATCGGCGCAGGCGGAGGCGGAGCCAACACAACCGCGATGATGCTCACAAGGATGACCCCAATCAACGCAACTACTAACCAGCGTCTATCGGTCATCTGGTTCATTGGGCGAGTTCCCGCAGCCGATCCACATTCCGCCGGAATTCTTCATACCGCACCTCATCCAGCACTGCAAATCCATACCACACATTATCGAATGTATTTACAACCGGGCGAAGCATTTCCAGCAATCGCGGCTGGTTGGCAATCTGCTGCAAGTGTTCACGGTTTGTCAGTGTCCGGTCAAAGTGAATCAATCCCTGTTCGTCCAGAGTCAATAAACTGGATAAGTACAAATAGCGAACAGCGTTGCGATAGTCTTGTACCTGCTCAGAGGTTTGTGCCAGTTCGCGGGCGTCAGCAGCCGTTTCGGGAACATCATCCAGTTCATCAGCAGTTTTGATAGCGGTAGTCTGTATCTTCAAACCCCGCAGGAAATATACAAATAGGCCTGCTACCAGGAGTAATCCTATCCCAATCAGCAAAATCTGGCTCAGGCCAACTCCCGGCATGGGGATGTCTGGGATGTTGAAAGCATCTTGCTCAGGAATAGGCGTAGGAGTTACATCCGGGTATTGAAAACGATCATCCTGTAACACCTGATTGAGCTTTTCCAGTGGATTGCCTGTGCCGGAAATCGGTATTTGGGAAGCCCGGTAATCCAATACCGCTTTCACGCGGTCTTGTAATACATGAAGGGCTGCGGCGTCACCATTGGTCAATCCATCCACCAGCCATGCCATATCGACTGACAAAATCGTGCCATCCGTAAGCTGCACCGCACTCACTTGTTCCCAGGCAGTAGCTAACTCGGCCAGATAATCCGGTTCTGAAATCGAGAGTGCATTGTAAGTCTGCGTCATGAGTGACCAAAACTGGCCCTCGGAGGTTACAGTTGTTTGAGCATAGACACTCGCGGCGCACAATGACACGCCGATCATCATCATAATGAACACACGCCGCAAATAAGAAGGGCTAAGATGAAACATCGCCACCCTTCACTATTGAAGGGGTATGTTCGGGAAGAATGTGTTGAAAAGTGCTCCCATGCTCGCCCCAAAACCAACAATAATGATCGCGGCTACCCCCACCAGAATGAGGATGTTCACAATATCCTTGCCAGTGACCCTGGCACTGGCCGGAGGCGAGGGCACATCCGAGGGGCGTGCATTCGGATCCCCGGTTGCCTGTAGGGCAATATCGAGGGCTTCCAGACGAACACGAGTATCATAATACATCAGTGTATAGGCAATCGGCGCAATCGGTGCGATGAAGATGCCAATAACCATGTTGATGATGCTGCTAATAATCGCAGAAGATTGCAGAGAAGCAGACGCAATCACCTGCCCCGTCACCAACTGTTCCAACAATGTGAAGGCGAATGTCAAAATGAAACTGAGGACAGAGATCAGAATCAGGAGGCCAAATACAGACCAGAAGCGCGCTTTTGCCAGTCCCCAGGCGCGCAGCATACCCAGTGTCCCACCAACATTCTCTAACATAATCGTCGGCACCAAGAATGTGCTGGTGGTAATCCCAAAATAAACCAGGAAAGCAAATCCAGCGATTCCAACCAGACATAAGAGTGTGATACCCGATACAACCGCCAACAGAAGTACCAGCAGATAGAACAACACCAGCGCACCGAACAGTGTGGCAAAACGCCCTTGCGCCGCACGTAGAGAATCACTAATCGTAATCCTTCGCCCCAGATGGTTTTCTAAGGTGGTATAAGTAATGGTTCCGTTCACAAATACCGCTTGAAGAATCGCTAGAACAATCGAAACCAGCGCCGCCAGCAGGACAGCGTTCGAATAACCAGTCGTAAAACTACTCGTCTGGCTGGCCGTGAAATCAAAATTCTGAATTTGTCCCAAATAAGATTGATCCAACAGGAGCGTAATGAGCGAAAGGGGTACGGTCACGATAGCCGTTAACCCAGCAAACTGAAGGAAATTTTCGCGATAGATTCTGAACGCTCGATCTAGTATCTGAAGTACGGTCATATATTGGTCGGTAGAATTCCGGGCAATCTGCATCCTGCGCCATCCAGGGTTAGGGAAGTACACATGTCCACAGTATAGCATGTTCTTCCGAGCGATAATGCTCTATTGTCGTTCGAATGGTTAGATCGGAATATCCACTTCCCCGATCTTTGTCATTCCAGCGAATTTGTCGATTCTCACCAAACTTCCATTACACAGCTTGTACACTTTTTTAGATTTACATGTCATACTTCCCGGTACACTTATAATTACTCTCATTACAAGGAATACCATGCTCCGTCCGCGATACGTTCAACACGCAGGATTGAAGTTTCTCAACCGCATAATAAACCTATCCCCTCTCATTCTGTCCGTCATTGCGGCGCTCATTACAGCCTCGGTGCTGCTGTTAGCACTCAACGCGAGTCCGCTTCAAGCCTATTCATCCATGCTTCAAGGGGCAGTTGGTTCGGAGAACTCACTGGCTGAGACGCTGGTTAAAGCGACTCCTATTTTGTTGGTGGCTATCGGGATTTGCATCGCCTTTCGCGGCGGCGTCATCAATATCGGTGGCGAGGGGCAGATGATTGCTGGTGCTGTGGTCGGTACAGCTATCGCACTGGGGTTATCGGAAGCACCCGGTCTGGTCATCATCATAGCCGCTCTGGTTGGGGGGTTTCTGGCGGGAGCGCTCTATGGTGGCCTGGCGGGTTTTCTAAAAGCCTATTTTGATGTCAACGAAATCCTTAGCACCATTATGCTCAATCAGGTGGCGGTGCAACTCATGAATTATCTGCTCAATGGCCCATTGCTCGACCCTGCCGCCGCAGGCACAAACAATATCCCTAAAACGGCGCGGATTGTCGAAGCCGCAGAACTACCGCGTCTGTCTATCAGTCTATTCGCCGATCACACCATTTTCGACAGAACCCGCCTGCACTATGGCCTGGTACTGGCAATTCTGCTGGCTGCGATGGTCTACTTCCTACTCTGGCACACGACGATTGGTTATCGCATCCGAGCAGTTGGGCAGAATGAACGCGCCGCCCGTTATGCAGGAATCAGTGTCCGGCGTCAAATGATATTGTCGATGTTTCTCGCAGGCGGATTTGCGGGACTTGCGGGTGTTGTCCAGGTATTGGGTCTGCAATATCGCCTCCAGACAGATGGTTCACCTGCCGGGTTTACTGGTGGGGCGGGATTCAATGGCATCGTGGCTGCCTTGTTCGGCGGCCTCAACCCACTTGGGGCTATACCGGCTTCAGCAATATTCGGTGGTTTGCTCGTCGGGGCACAAAAGTTACAGCGCGATCTGGGCGTTCCAGCTTCGTTAATCACAGCAGTAAATGGCCTGATTGTGGTCTTTGTGGTGAGCAGTCAGATATTCGTGAAGCGTCTCGCCCACCGCCAAGCACTCTCCGAGGCAACCACTCACGACCTAACCAAATCACCGACTGTACCCAGTTCATCACTTGAAGGGCAACCACAATGAACGGAGTGGGTATTTCTGAGATTTTTACAGCCGGTGTTTTTGCTTCAACCTTACGTTGGGCAACTCCTTACCTTTTCGCCGCTATTGGCGAAACATTCGGCCAGCGCAGCGGCGTCCTCAATCTGGGCGTCGAGGGTATCATGCTGATGGGGGCATTCTGTTCTTATTATGTCGTACTGCTCACAGGCAACTTGCTGCTCGGCGTCATCACAGCACTTGTGGTTGGTCTACTGTTAGGGCTACTAACAGCTTTTGTCAGCGTCACGCTTAAAGCCGAACAAGGCATAAGCGGCATTGGCATTTACCTGTTTGGCCTGGGTATGAGCGAACTCCTGTTTCAAAAGCTAATTGGTACTCCCAAGTCGATTTAGGGATTTCCCAGCATCCACATTCCCGGCTTGTCCGACATTCAATTCTTGGGCATTGGTCAAATCTTCTTCAGTCACAACCTGCTGGTGTATGCAGCGTTTGCCCTTGTTCCTATCTCCTGGTATATCCTCAATCACACCACCCTCGGCCTCATGATTCGGGCAGTTGGTCAGAACCCAGAGGCCGCCGATGCGATGGGGGTGAATGTCGCCCGTGTGCGCTACGCTACGGTCACGTTTGGCGGTATGATGTCCGGGTTGGCTGGTGCATCACTGTCGATTGCCCTGCTACAAGTTTTCCAGCAGAACCTGACATCGGGTATAGGCTTCATCGCAGTGGCGCTGGTTTACTTTGGCGGGTGGCGGCCTGTGGGCGTAATGGCAGGCGCGCTGTTGTTCAGCTTCGTTAATTCCTTGCAACTACAGATCAAAACAATCGGACTTGATATTCCTTCGGAGTTCGCGGTGATGGCTCCTTATGTCATCACCATCATAGCTTTGGTTTTTGCTTCCAAACGGACAGAAAAGCCTACTGCGCTGACCAAACCGTTTGAAAGAGGCGAATAACATTTAACCGTTTAACAAAGAGGGGTCAATATGAACAATAAAAGTCGTTTCACCGTCATTCTTATTTTAGCGCTGCTCTTGGTGAGTGTACTGCCAGCAGTCAGCGCCCAAGATGATGCATTCAAAGTTGCGGTTGTAGCTCCCAGTGCCACTAATGATCTGGCATTCAGTCAGAGCATGTACGATGCATTGGTCGCCATCCAAACTGACATGGGTGAAGACAATTTCACCTTCGACTTTAAGGACGGTACATTCCTGGTGGATGACGCGGCTGCCGACTTACGCGAATGGGCTTCCTCCGGTGACTATGATCTCATTATCGCTCACGGTTCACAATACGGCGCGATCATCGAGGAACTTGCACCAGAATTCCCCGAAACCTCGTTCGCCTGGGGGACGGATGTGAACACCTTCGGTCTCGATAATGTGTTCGCTTACACGGCGGCGGCAGAAGAAGGTGGTTTTGTGAATGGAGCATTAGCGGCAGAACTCAGCATGGCGAAAAACATCGGCATCGTTGGCCCAATTGAGGTCGGTGACGCTAAAGCCTACATTGACGGATTTAAGGCTGGGGTCGCCTATGTTGATCCGTCCATTGAGCCATCGGTGAATTACATCGGATCATTTGACAATGTATCGCAGGCCACTCAGGCTGCCCAGGCCATGATTGACGATGGCGCGGATGTGTTAACCGGCAGTGCCCAAATGGTGGTTGGCCCGATTGGTCTGGCGACAGAAGATGGATTGCTGTGGTTTGGGACACAATCCAGCCAAGCAGAACTAGCAGGAGATGCGGGCGTTCTGTTCCAGGTTTACAAGTGGGACGTCATTCTTACAGACATGATCGAAGCCATCAAAGGTGGCACGCTCGGCGGCGAGGCCTATACCCTGACGCTCGAAAATGGTGGACTGGCAATGGAACCCGGCCAATATGTTGAAAACATGTCAGGCGATGATATGACCACGTTTCAGGATAAGATAGATGGGTATATTGCACTGGTCACCAGTGGCGAAGTCACCATACTCCCAGAGATGACAGAAGAACCCACCGCAGAAGCAACACCGTAACTTGATTTTTGGTGGGGCAAGTGCGATACCTGCCCCACCAACATGAAAATATGAACTGCGATTTCCGTCACCCAATTCGCACGCGAGAACTATAGAATGTCAGACACACTACCCACCGGACACAAACGTATTAGTCATCTGAAGATGCAGGATATTGTCAAACGCTTTCCCGGCGTATTGGCCGTCAATCATGTCAATTTTGATGTGAAGTCGGGTGAAATCCATGCTCTGCTCGGTGAAAACGGCGCTGGCAAAAGCACGCTGATGAAATTGCTTTACGGCCTGTATCAACCTGATGAAGGGCACATTCTGATTGATGACGGCAGGTCGAAATCCATTCGCCCAATGATGCCATTCGCCAGGGCATTGGCATGGTACACCAGCACTTTATGCTCGTTCCTTCGCTCACAGTTGCTGAAAATGTCGCGTTGGGAATGAAATCCTCACGCGGCTTGCGGCTAGACCTGGATGTAGTATCACAACGGATCCGCGAACTGGCGGAGCGCTATAATCTTCGCGTGAATCCATCAACCCCCATCTGGCAGCTCGCAGTCGGTGAGCAGCAGAGAGTCGAAATTGTGCGGGCGTTGTACAAAGGAGCGGCACTGCTGGTTCTGGACGAACCGACAGCCGTCCTGACACCGGGCGAAGTTGACGAGCTGTTCCATGTGCTCCGAAACATGGCATCCGAAGGTCATGCGCTGGTATTTATCTCGCACAAATTACATGAAGTATTGGCGATTAGTGGGCGCGTGACTGTACTACGTGACGGCGTTTATGTAGATAGTATTCCCACCAAGCAGGCCACAAAACTGAAATTAGCAGAGATGATGGTCGGCAGACCTGTCACTCTGGAATACGAGCGTCAGCCCATGAATTCAGGGCGATCAGCGTCTGACACTGAGGGGTATCAGTGCCAAAAGTGATCGTGGAGATCTGGGTCTGCGAGACGTGTCCCTCTCTATTGATGCGGGCGAGATTGTAGGCATTGCGGGTGTGTCCGGCAATGGTCAAAGCGAACTTGCACAGGTCATTGCCGGGCTACGTCCAGTCACAAGCGGGAAAATTCAACTGAATGGGCAGGACATTACCGGACGTTCGCCCATTGTAGTTAATAAACTGGGCTTGTCCTACATCCCTGAGGAACGTATGGTCGATGGAGTGATTAAGGAATTCACTGTCGCTGAGAACTTCGTTCTCCAAAATCACGGTCACCCACCCTTTTCGCGCGGAGGATTGTGGATGAACTTCCGCGCGATTACGAGGGCTTGCCGGGATGCTATCCAATCATACGAGATCAAAACCCCCAGTACCGAAACGTCGATTAAGAGCCTGTCGGGCGGTAATATTCAAAAATTGGTGTTGGCACGCGAACTTTCACGGAAACCCCGCGTCCTGATCGCAGCACAGCCCACACGAGGAGTAGACATCGGTGCCAGCGAATATATCCACCGCCGCCTGCTAGATGAACGGTCAAAAGGCACAGCAATCCTGCTCATTTCGGAAGACCTGGATGAAATCCTGGCACTGTCAGACCGTATCGCTGTGATGTATGAGGGTAAAATTGTAGACATCATGCCGCGTGAAGCAGTGAATATTCAGCAGCTTGGCGCGATGATGGCCGGGGCATCCACTAATATGGTGGAAGAATCGGACAAACTTCCGGTACAATAGAAAAGCCACAGGTCGTCCTCAACAGCGGCGCTGGGAGCGAGTCCCACCGAAAAGTGCCTCGTGGTCTTACCTGTAAATTAGATGAAGGTAGAGACCCATGAAACTCTGGAATCATTATTACACACCTACAAGTATTGATGAGGCTGTTGGCCTGTTAGCTGAATACGCCGGTCAGGCACGTGTCATGGCAGGCGGCACAGACTTACTGGTAGACATGCATGCCGAGGAACAACCTCCCCATGAGGCGTTGGTAGACATCACCCGTATCCCCGAACTTACCACAATTGAAATCTAATGGTGACTTTATCACCATCGGCGCAGGCGTAACACACACACAGATCGTAAAGTCGCCCCTGATGGCCGACAAAGCGACCTGCCTGGTGGAAAGTTGTGGCGTAGTCGGCGGGCCGCAGGTACGCAATGTTGCAACTTTGGGCGGTAATGTCGCTCATGCCTTACCGGCAGGCGATGGCACAACATCGTTGGTCGCACTGGACGCTGAGGCAGAAATTATCCAGGATGGCAAACGAGGCTGGCTTCCGGTTGTCAATCTGTTTCTGGGGCCGGGTAAATCACTACTGGATACATCCCGTGACTTGCTCCTCCGGTTTCGTTTTCGTTCCTCTACTTCTGGTGAAGCAACTGCCTTCAAGCGAATCATGCGACCACAGGGGATCGCGCTTCCTGTTTTGGGCTGCGCCGTATGGATTCAACTGGATGAAGTCACATTCATTTTTTGAGTCTACTCATATTTGTATTGCCCCGGCTGCCCCTACCCCATTCCGCGCTACTGAGGTTGAGGAAGCGATACAGGGAAAAGCCGCGAATGATGATACAATTGCGGAAGTTGCGTCCTTTGCACAGCAAGTTCTTCATCCACGCACCAGTAAGTATCGGGCAACTGCCGATTATCGCCGTGAAATGATCGGCGTCCTATTGCAGCGAACCCTGTCGCTGGCCGTGCGCCGTGCGCAGTCCGGCCAATCCATCCCCGAAGGCGTAGGAGTTTAACGAGGAATTATCATGAGCCAACTTGAAATCACGATTAACAAGAAAAGTTATCAAAGAGATGTGGCTGAGTCCCGCACATTGGCAGAATTCCTTCGCTATGATCTGGGACTTACTGGAACCAAAATCGGCTGCGAAGAAGCCGAATGTGGGAGTTGTACCGTTTTAGTTGACGGTGTGCCGGTAGATTCGTGCATTTATCCCGCCTTTAAAGCAGCAGGTAGAAATGTCACCACAGTTGAAGGGCTGGCAGATGGTGACGAACTCCACCCAATTCAGCGCAATTTCATCCGTCATGGAGCAGTCCAGTGTGGATTTTGCACACCTGGGCTGATGATGACTGCCACCGCCCTACTCGATGAAAATGCTGATCCCACTGAAGCGGACATCAAAATTGCTCTCAAGGATACCTACTGCCGTTGCACAGGCTACACTAGTGTTATGCGCGCCATACAATCGGCAGCCTGCGAACGACGTGGCGAAGCACCACTCCCCGTCAAAGACCCCGAAATTGATGAGCCGATGAGTGTCATCAGCCGATCAGTACCACCCATTGAGGTACAAGAAAAGGTCACAGGTGAGGCGAAATATACGGACGACTACAGTTTCCCGACCATGTTATTCGCCCGGACGCTGCGTTCTCCCTACCCCCATGCCCGCATCGTGAGCATCAATACCGACAAAGCCAAAGCCTTGCCTGGTGTCCACGCAGTTCTGACGCATGAAGATGTCCCCGGCGAAAATCATTCATGGTCTGGTGCTATCGGGACTGGCCGGTTCTGGCTGGTGAGGTCGTGCGCTATGTGGGTGATCCGGTAGCAGTTGTGGCCGCCGACACTCAGGAACTGGCAAACGAAGCGCTTGCACTGATCGAGGTTGACTACGAGCCGCTGCCTGTAGTTGCTGACCCGGAATATGCCCATACGCCTGAAGCGCCGGTTCTCCATCCTGAACATCCGACTGGCAACTTGCTCAAGCACATCAAAGTGCGGCATGGGGACATTGAAAAAGGTTTCGCCGAAGCCGATGTCATTGTCGAGCGCGAATATCGCACCCCAACCACTGAACACGCCTTCCTCGAACCTGAATGTGCCATTGGTGTTCCGGCTGGTTTTGATGACGATCACAAAAAACTGACCGTGTATGTCGGTTCACAAATTCCGTATCAGGATCGTGACCAACTTGCACAGGCAATGGGTATGCCGGACGAGAGTATCCGTGTGATTGGCACACTCATCGGCGGCGGTTTCGGCGGCAAGGAAGACATCGCCGGACAAATTCATGTTGCCATGCTGGCAACAGCGACAAATCGCCCAGTGAAGATGCTCTACACGCGTCAGGAATCACTGATTTTCCATCCTAAGCGTCATGCGACCATTATCCGCATCAAAACTGGCGCGAAACGCGATGGCAAACTCATCGCGGTGCAGGCAGAACTTTATGGAGATGGTGGTGCATATGCTTCCCTATCCGACAAGGTAATGACGCGCGCCACCACCCATGCCACTGGCCCGTATGACATCCCCAATGCCAAAATTGACTGTTTCGCCATGTATACCAACAATGTGCCTTCTGGCGCATTTCGTGGCTTTGGGGTGACACAATCGGCGTTCGCGGTCGAGCAGAATATGGATTTGCTGGCCGAGGAATTAGGCATTGATCCGATTGAATTCCGCTTGATGAATGCCCAGAAAGTTGGCGTGACAACCGCGACTGGTCAACTGCTGCGTGAATCCGTTGGACTAATCGAAACCATTGAAGATGTACACAAGGATATGGTTAGCCATCATAATGGCTCTGGCTTCCAGTGGACATGGCGAGATGGGCACAAAGCATATGCATGGGGTATCGCCTGCGCCTATAAGAATACGGGACTGGGTGGCGGTGCGCCGGACAAGTCCGAGGCCGAAGTCGAAGCATTTGAAGATGGCACCATTGAAGTGCGAACGGCAGCGGCAGATATGGGTCAGGGAATTGCCCATGTCGTTGCACAGTGCGCCGCCGAAGAAATGCATCTGGCTTACAACAACGTGAAAGTGCTGCTATGCGACACCGATCTCACGCCCAACGGTGGGCCAACCACAGCTTCACGACAGACCTTCGTGACTGGCAACGCGGCGCGGTTGGCGGCATCGACATTACGAGAGGCCATCACCCGCTCCGCCGCCGAAATGATGGATGTGCCGCCGGAGAAAATCTACTATGAAGAAGGTCTGCTGCGCTCTAACGGATACAGCGTTCCACTCGGCAAGGTGGTCGGCTGGATGAAGTCCAACGGACTCTCACCTCGCGTACGCACAATCGTATCTCGCCCCGACCACCCAACCACTCGGCACAGGTGGCGATATGCATTTTGCCTTCAGCTATGCCACACAGGCTGCACTGGTCGAAATTGACATGGATACAGGGGAAGTTCACGTCCTGAAAGTGCTGTATCCAGCACCGATATTGGCCGCGCGATTAACCCGCTGATGCTACAGGGACAAATCGAGGGCGGCATTATCATGGCGATGGGCAACTGCCTCACCGAGTCATTTATCATCGAGGATGGTGTACCCTGGTCGCGTCTGCTGGCTCGCTATAAGATGCCGAGTATCAAACATACACCGGAGATCATCTCACATCTGGTCGAACATCGCGCCTCCGAAGGACCTTATGGTGCAAAGGGTGTCGGTGAAATCCCGTCCATTAACACCACTCCCGCCATCTGCAACGCGATTTACAATGCAACCGGTATTCGTATCTATTCAATTCCTGTAGATCAGGATGCTCTGCTGTTGGCTATTCGATCCGGTCAGAAAGAGGTTCACACGGCCTGGCAGGACGTTCGCTAACGGATTTCATGAGGGCGAATCGCTTTGATTCGTCCTCATTCTTTACTTTAAGAGAACCTCTAATCAATCCGCCGGGTACTGTCGCGCACGATAAATTCTGGTATGAGCACCTTCTGCTGTAATGGAGTGGCTGGATTCTCAATTAATTCGACAATGTATTCTGCGGCAATCTTCGCCAGCAGCCGAAAATCCTGCCTCAAGGTGGTTAGTGGGGGTGTTGAAAAGGCCGCAAAGTTATAATCATCGAACCCAACCAGTGAGATGTCATCCGGTACACAGAGGCCGTGTTCGCGTAACGCCGATATAGCGCCAAACGCCATCTCATCGTTTGCACCCACAATCGCCGTAAAGGACGCATCGGTTTTCAGAAGTTGCTGAGTTGCATCATATCCACTCTGGATCGAAAATCGTCCAACAACACGGGGGCCGGGTTTGATTCCGTTCTCCTCCAGAGCGCTAATAAAGCCAGCATGGCGCGCAACACTGTCTAAATTCTCCGGCGGGCCACTGATTTCTGCGATTTGTTTATGCCCCAGGTCAATCAAATGCTGGGTTGCCATTTTCATCCCAGCGCGTTGATCGTAAACCACCGATGGCACATTCGCGCCCAACTCCGCGATCATGCGTACAAAGGGTTTATTTCTGCACATAGCCTGGAAATCGAAAGAACTGACGTGGTTCGTTGACGAAATGAAAATGAAACCATCGACAGACCGACTCAAGGCATCGTTCACTGTGACTTCGACATCATCTTCATAGATAACCGAAATCATCATTTTGTAGCCCAAATCACGTGCGACATAGGCCATTGTATCAATCGCCGGGGCGCCAGTAGAAATATCCAGCGCAACAACTTCGATTACATGGGATCGCTGTGTATTGAGAACCTGGGCTGCCTGATTTGGGCGATAATTCAATTCACGAATCACACTTAACACATGAAGGCGCGTCTTGGCTGACACATTCGGACTGTTGTTAATCACGCGGGATACGGTTTGATAGGAAACACCCGCCGCTTTTGCCACATCGTGAATGGTAGAACGTCTGGCCGGTTGTTCGCTGGACATGAGCCATCCTATAAATACTACTCAACCTTATTGTAAATCGGAATCGGACATTTCGTGATATTGCAAGGGGGCAAATTATTGTACGTGCTGGAGGGCTGGGCTGCGAGTGTTTCTCCCAAACGTTACCTGTGCTCCCTCCTCAATCGGATGATAAGGGAGCACAGTAAACTCTATCGGGGTGTGTTCATTGATTGCAGAGCAGATTATTCATCTGCCTCGAATGAAACTCAGGCAGGCTGAATAATGTGAGAAATATCGTCCGATCAGTCGATACTGTCGACCTCCGTAAGCGTCATCACGACTTGACTGCTCCTGCGGTCAACCCGGTGACAAAGTAGCGTTGTAAGGCGAAAAAGACCAGCAGCGGCATAGACATGGAAATGAAAGCAGATGCACTCATAATATGCCATTCCGTTGCATAGGTACCCAGCAGTGCCTGAATACGAACGGTCACAGGTTGCAAATCCGGGTTCGCCATGAACACCAGCGCAATCAATAGATCATTCCAGACCCACATGAACTGAAAGATCGCCAGCGAAGCCAGCGCCGGTACGGATAACGGTATCACGATCCGAAAGAATACCGTGAGATCATTCGCACCATCAATTTTAGCAGACTCAAATAACTCACGCGGGAGCGATGCGAAAAAGTTTCGCAGAAGATAGATGGCAAATGGTAGCCCGTATGCCGTGTGTGCTATCCACAGCCCAACATACGATCCGGTCAAACCGAATGTGTTGAACAATCGCAGTACCGGAACCAGCGTTGATTGAATTGGAACGACCAGCAATGCCACGATGATCAGAAAAATGGTATCTCGATAGGGGAACTTCACCCAGGCAAATGCGTATGCGGCCATCGCGCCGAATATTACCGGGAAAAATGTGCCCGGCACAGTGATAATCAGGCTGTTGAGAAAACTCTTATCCATGCCCTGGGCGGTAAGAACCTGGATGTAGTTATCTACAGTGAACCGCGCAGGCGAAAAAGCAGTCCACCAACCAGATGAAGAAATCGCGTCCGGCGGGCGAAATGACGTAATCAACAATCCAACTGATGGTGTCAGCCAGATTATCGCCAGGATAAGCAGAATGATATGAATCAACCACTTAGAATTGGGGCGAATGCGTGGTAAAGCAAATGATCTTGTATTTGTTTGCGCCAAGGTGGTCATCGTCCCTGTTCCTCCTGGCGGAAGCGCCGGATATTGAAAATGACGAATGGGAATACGACGACAAGCATAATCACTGCTACTGCGCTACCCTTGCCGGGCAAACCGTTGTTAAATGTCTCCCAATACATCGTAAAACCAATGATTCGGCTCGCTCCTCGTGGGCCGCCCTGAGTCATAATGTATACTAGGTCGAACGCCTTTAGAACATTGATAATCATCGTCGTACCAACCACGACAATTGTCGGCCACAACATCGGAAACGTAATGCGCAAGAAAGTTTGAATGCCGTTTGCGCCATCCACATGGGCAGCTTCAAGAACCTCGGTTGGCAGCCCTTTTAGAGCAGCAGAAATAACGACCATACAGAAACCTGTCCACAACCAGATACCTGCGACGATTATTGCTACATTGACTATATCTGTTCGCCCCAACCAGGCGACAGGTTCAAAGGATGGGTTAAGCGCGACCAGCACCGCATTTAATATCCCGGTGTGGAGGTCAGGACTGTATACAAATCGCCATATAATCCCTGCGGCTGTGAATGAGATCGCCATTGGGACAAAAATAATTGTCTTAATAATGACCTCATACCTGACGGAATTTGCCAGAACGGCCACCGCCAATCCAATTCCAACGGTTCCAAGCGTGAAGAGAACCAACCAGAGAATGGTATTAAACACTGCACCACCTGGCGGCCATCCCCGAACATCAAAGAAAAACCGATCTTTGAACAAATTGACATAATTGTCTAAACCAACATACTTGGTAGTTGTGAATCCCAGTCCCGTATCAAAACTGAGTTGGACTGTACGAACGGTTGGATATACCAGGAAAAGTGCTATGAGAAAGATCGCAGGCAGTGCGAATGCCCAGCCCAGGAGCGGATTAGTTTTCATAATAAATTTTCCCCTCTCCCACATTGAGGAGCCAGAGTCCCCATCAACGAGACCCTGCTACTAAAAGCATCGTCTAGATGTTAAGAGGGGCGGATATCAGACATCCGCCCCATCGCATTCAGAATAAAAAGAGACTTCTCATAGGGGCAATACACTCACCCCTATGAGGTCGATACCTAGTAAGCCGCAGCAGCAGCGTCTTCAAGCCCTTGCAGGATGTTCTGAACATCATCTGGATTGGCGATAAAGTCTTGTAGTGCGACGAACATGGCGTCACCACCAACGGCACTTGGAGCAAGGTCAGAGCCATCAAATACGAAGGCGCTGGCGTTCGCAACCTGACCGGCATCAATTGCGCCCAGCGTATCATACACGCTCAGGTCCACATTCTTGTTCGGGGACACAATCGCACCAGTGCCCGCCCAGAGGGTATTGCCTTCTGTTCCGGCCATCCACTTGACGAGTTCGCCGACTTCTGGACGATCTGCGAAGGCAACCAACAGGTCGCCACCACCAACTACCGGCGCACCATACATGGGGTCGATAGCCGGGAATAGGAACGCATTGAAGTCTGTACCAGGCACAAGGTCGGGGAAGTTACTGCTGACGATGCCGCCAATGAAACCACCTTCATAGTACATCTCAGCGGCTGCATCAGGGCGGAATACCAGATTAGCAGCAGTGATGAAGTCGGTAGACAGTGTACCTTCAGAACCACCTGCCAGATTCGTGTCCGCAGGTGAAATGATTTGCTTGAAAGCATCCATCGCCTGCATGACGGTCGGGTCTGTCCAGGAAACTTCGTGGGTCACAAACAACTTCTGGTACATTTCTGGCCCGGCGATACGAACATAGATGTTTTCAAACCAGTCAGTGAGCGGCCAGCCTTCTGAACCACCGATGCTCCAGGGTGTCTTACCCGCATCAACATAAGCCTGCTGAATGGCAAGCAGGTCGTCCCAGGTCGTTGGCACTTCCACACCCAGGTCTGCAAAAGAAGCCGGTTTGTACCAAATTGTACTCTTGGAATTCGCCTTTGCCAGGATACCGTAGACCGTTCCGTCAACGCTACCCAGGTCGATGAAGCCCTGTCCATAATTGTCGGTCAACACCGATTGGTCAATCAGTCCGGCGCTACCATCAGCATTCACCAGTGGGATAAGGCTACCGGCATTTGCGAGTTCGGCCATAAAACCAGGACGCGGCACGAGCGCCACATCTGGCGGGCTACCACCGGCAACACGGGTACGTAGTACCTCGGTTGATTGACGGTTGCTCTCTACCGTGACCAGAATGCCTGTCTGGTTGGTGAATTCATCCAGGGATACATTTAAAGCATCCAGTTCCGAACCACCGAAGGTCGTGAAAAAAGAAACAACTTTAGATTCATCCTGAGCGTGGGCGAACGGCACAACACCGAGCAAGGCCACTGCCAGGATTAAGAAAACTAAGGTAAAGCGTTTACTCATGATTTTGTCTCCCAACTTTTTTGACTTGATACAAACTTGATACGAATGGTGATAGGTTGCGATGTATTGAATATGCGAAACACTCCTTTCTTAACGAAATGTTATTAACTAAGACTGCGGGTCGATTGCCGTACCACAAGTTCAGTAGGCAGCAATACGCGGAGTGGTTGAAAGGACTCGCCGCGAATACTAGCGAGAATCATCTGCCCAGCGCGCTGCCCCAGGTCATAGGCAGGTAAATGCACGGTCGTTAATGGTGGGTACAGATATTTTCCGATTACGACATCATCAAATCCGATGACGGAAATATCTTCAGGAATGGTCAATCCACAGGTGCGAATCGCTTGAATTGCCCCCAGGGCAACCATGTCACTACCGATAAATACCGCTGTCGGGGGATCATCTAAATCCAGCATCGCCCGCATGGGCGCATAACCACTGCTATCTGTAAAGGCTCCGACATGCACCAGATCGTTATCACACTCGATGCCTGCCTCTGCCAGCGCTTTTTGATACCCTTCCAAACGATCTCGGCTTGAGGTATACGAAAACGGTGCATTGCTGATATGTCCGATGCGACGGTGCCCCAGATCAATCATATATTTGACCGCGCTGTACGCACCATATACGTTGTCAACATCTACGCTGGGAATATCGCTGAAATCGGCTGCGCCGTTCAACACAATTGGCGTTCCCTCATCGTGTAACAACTGTACTTCTTTGTCATTCACGAGCGGTGAGGTAATCAGCAATCCATCAACCTTTCCCGTACGAACTAACCTGCCATAGGTGGTGTTATTGGGCACATCCGGCTCTACAGCATGAACCAGCAGATGATAGCTTTCAACTTCGATGGCTCGCGTTGTACCACGCATAAACTCACCCAGAAAGGCATCAGCAGACATTTGTGTGGACGTCTGCCGCACAATCAGTGCAACCATCAAGGTCTTACCCGTCGCCAGATTCAGCGCCTGAACATTGGGTACGTAATCAAGATCGCGGGCTGCCTGCAAGATGCGCTGTCGAGTTGACTCAGGAATGTTTGCATCAGGGATGTTATTCAGAACAAATGAAACTGCCGTCCGCGAGACACCAGCCGCCTTAGCGACATCTTCCATTCGTGTTCGGCGTTTCTTTGTCATGTCCTCCCACACAGGTAACTAACGCGCGTTACTAGATAGACAATAGCGGCTCATGTTGGGTTTGTCAACAAAATTTAGTCGATTTGCACAAATTCAACTGGAGATTTTATCGGCCAAAGAGCGCGTTTCCGCTACAGGGGTTGGGCATTCGTGTCAGGAAATGACTTGATTGAAGGGGTTGGGTAGATTGCCCTTAATGGGTGTTGGAATATCGCGCCCGATTGATTTGTTCCTGTAATGACTGTGCAGAGGCGGCGGGGTCATCAGCAAAGATGACACTACGCGATGCGCTGATAATTAATCCCTTGCCATTACTGTCCAAACCGGCATGAACAACATCATTGATGTCCCCGCCCTGAACACCAATCCCTGGAACGAGGAAAGGAATATCGCCGCTGATTTCACGGATGCATCGCAGCTCATCCGGGTAAGTTGCGCCAACAACTAACATACAATTCCCGTTTACATTCCACGCGTTACTAACTTTCTCCGCGACAATCTGCCATAACGGTTTACCATCAACTTCAAGGTCTTGCAAATCTCCCGCACCAGCATTTGATGTTCGACACAAAATGATCGAGCCTTTATCTGCACGTGCCAGGAAGGGTTGCAACGCTTCATGTCCAAGATAGGGGTGAAGAGTGACGGCATCAAATCCCAGCTCATCGAATGTGGCCGTTACATAGGCATCATTGGTGTTACCTATATCGCCGCGCTTGGCATCACAGATTGTAAGTACGTCCGGGCATTGTTCACGCAGATAGTCAGAAGTTAGCTTCAGTTCATGCCAACCCTGTGAACCACATGCCTCATAAAATGCTGAATTCACCTTGTAAGCGACAGCATAAGGATAAGTCTGGTCAATGAGCCAACGATTGAAGGCGAATTGCGGCTCTGGCTCACTTAGAAATTGTTCAGGTAACTGTCCAAAATCACTATCCAGTCCAACACATAACAGTGAATCAATCGCATCCGCCCGCGCATTATATTTATCAATAACGCTCATTCATGTCCCTGTCGCTTTCCCCAACCGTGTGGATCATCGAGCCAATCGTTGATAATAATTACCGCATCTGTCGTCAGTTTCTCTACCTGTGCGGCTTCCCGAACAATTGTCCGAAAATTCGTCAAGGTACGCAATCTGACGTTGGCGCTATTGAATGCCGCGACTGCCTCATCAAAGCCATAACTGACGATGGCAAGCATATCGTCTACTATAGCTCCTACATCTCGGAGAACATTCACGCCTGTGAGGCTGCTTCCCCCAGTGGTTACGAGGTCCTCGATCAAGAGCACATGTTTCCCCATCACATCGCCGCCCTCAACCAACTTCTGTGTACCATGCCCCTTTGCCTCTTTGCGAACAAAAACGGATGGGGATTTTAATGAATAG
Organism: uncultured Chloroflexia bacterium; assembly: GCA_963752305.1. Classification (GTDB taxonomy): domain Bacteria; phylum Chloroflexota; class Anaerolineae; order Aggregatilineales; family Phototrophicaceae; genus CFX2. The sequence continues at coordinate 1,063,343 of CAVVXQ010000009.1, read as the reverse complement.
GCCAATGCGGAGCTATGAGGCACGCCGCCGACAGCTACTCCCGCAATCACATCATATTGTAATTGCGCTTTCTCAACGAGTTCTTGAAAACCTTCAATCACTATCCTCCATGCAGCCGGGTAGAAAGGTAGGCAGCGGTTGTCGATATAAATCGGTGATAGTATCCCAGATTTGAAACGGATGGGCGCATCCGGCACAAATCCAACCGCGTCGATCTCAACGAGCGTGCTGGCGACTTTACTCGCTAAGTTTTGTTCCATCATTCATCTCTTGTCGGATGATTGCAGCAGCCAGCGGCCCACGAAAAACAAGTGCAGACCAGTATTGTACCACCTGCACCCCATTCTGTAGGTAAGCGCAGTAACTCGCTTTATCAAATACCCCGCCACAACCGATCACATCGACTTTATAACCATGCGTCTCTTTTTCACGCATCAAAATATTCACCGTTGAAACAGAGTATTGGTGCAGTCGCCCACCACCGACACCAGCTATCCGTTCCGGGTTATCCGGTTCGGGCAAACCAAGTGTGTTGGTAGCAATCACAGCCCCTACCCCAACAGTTTCAAACACCCGCATTAGAATACAATACTGGTCTGGACTCAAATCTGGACTAATCTTTACCCACAATGGAATGTCAATATCTCGATCACGTAGTACGTTGATTATTCCACTGCACAACTCGTACGCAAGTGATTCGGTCTGGTTGCTATTGGGGTCATCCTCGGTATTCGGACAGCTTAAATTGAGTGTGAACCATGTTGGAACAATACCTTTGTCAAGAAAGGTCGCAATCGACTCTACAATTTCTGTTTTGCTTTGTTGGGGATCATTGATGCCCGGGCTGACTGCAAGGTTAATACCGTATTGCTTTGGTAATGCATCTTTATGTTTTGCGAGAAAAGTCGCAGCAGCGACAACACCTGGATTCTTTAGGCCAACTCGGTTTTGTGTGGATCGAGTTGTTTCATCTCGCCACATGATTGTGCCGGTATTGCCCATTCGTGGGTATCGAGTGAATGACCCCAACTCCACTAATCCCACCAGTTGAGGCATTGACCGCCAGCCCGGGATAATATTTTGCCCTACCCTGACCGCATCGAGTGCTTCCTCTTCATGGGTAAATCCGTCACCTTTTACAAATCCTGCCGCGAGGATTAATGGACTGTTCAGAACCACTCCGCTAACGTATTGCGGCTCATCCATATAAGCAATACGATGGATGATTCCGAGTATTCCACATACAATGGCTGACCTATCCAACCATCGCATCATATTGACTATGCGAATATGCATATCTTGAGCAGAATATCGGAAAATAATACAGACGGCAATTCGCTCATACCCAATTCGATAAAAAAACAGAAAAAGTCGCCTGAAGCCGTTCACATCACTCCACTAAATAAATGATGTCCAAAACCAGGATTGACACACACCTGTTCCCCATCGAAAACCTTTTGCCCACGTATCCAGGTTTCAATCACTTTGCCCTGTACAAGCATCCCATCAAACGGAGACCAGCCGCAGCGGGAAAGCAATTTCGTACCGTCCACTACATAGGAAGTATCCAGGTCTACCAGGGCATAGGTGTCGGGCGGGCAGTTCAGCCCCCATATTCGGCGTGGATTGTTAGCAACCAACTCAACCGCGCGCTCCAGTGAAATTGAACCATCGACTACCATGAGCAGCAGCAATGGTAAAGTAGTCTCCAATCCCGGAACACCATAAGGTGGCGTATCCGAAACCTTTTCTTCCCGTGTATGTGGCGCATGATCGGACTCAATCACGTCTACCAGCCCGGAAATCACCGCCTCACGCACGGCATCCCGGTCATAAGATGTTTTCAAGGTCGGCTTCATCAGGCCGAACCCACCCAATCGAGGTATATCATCTTCAGTCAGATACAGATGATGCGGACATACCCCTATCGTAATGGGCAATCCTTCTTCTTTTGCGGTTCGTAAATAGGCTATCTCTCGTGCCGTACTGATGTGCAAAAAGTGTGTGCGTTTGTGATACTTCCGCACCAATGTCAGGATGTCCAACACCGTTTCTTCTTCTGCATGAACCGAGATAATCTTCGAACTCCGGCCATGCTGCATAATGCTTGTCGCGGCTCGGCTGGTCACTGATGAGTAAATCTCCGGTGGTGGCGTTATTGAATATTTTCAAGCCACACACATCATTGACAATACCCTTGTATTCTAAAGTATTGTCCGACTGTGATGCTCCGAAATACACCCCCCAATCACAGACCGCGCTCTGATTGATCGCAGTGAGTTTTTGATCGAGTGCCTTGCGGTTGATCGTGGATGGCGGTGTATTCGGCATATCAAACACCGCCCAATATCCTCCGGCAACCGCCGCCGCCGTCTCACTGGCAAAAGTCGCCTTATGTGACCATTCCAGATCGCGCAGGTGAGTGTGCGGGTCGACCATACCGGAGATTTTCACCAACCGCGACATTAAATATGCACCCCACGCAGTACCTTTGCCAGCAGCGCCATACGCACGAACATCCCATTTTCCATCTGTTCGAAGTACACCGCACGCGGGTCTTCATCCAGCACATCATGATCGTCGCGTGTACCCATCTCGTGCTTGCGGGGGAGCGGGTGCATCAGGATAGCATCAGCTTTGGCGTCCATCATGATTGCCGGAGTCATGATGAAATCATCCTTGATCGCCTCATATTCCGCCGGGTTTTCCTGAAAGCGTTCCTCCTGCACGCGCGTCCAGTAAATGACATCGCTTTCAGCCAACACTTCCATTAAATCAGTTGTTTCATACGTTTGGATGTTTGTCGTGGTCAGCAGTTCGAGGATAGTCGGCGGCATCCGCAGCGATGGTGGTGAAACGAAACACAACTTCACTCCTTCGGCTCCGTAACGTGCAACCAGTTTTGCCAGCGAATGCACAGTGCGCCCATGTCGCAGATCACCAACCATCGTGATCGTCAGGTGGTCAATGCGTCCCTTCTGGTCAAGAATAGTAAACAGGTCGAGTAGTGCTTGGGTCGGATGCTCTCCAATTCCGTCCCCACCACTGACAATGACGGTAGGGTTGTCAATTCGAGCATTCAACTTGTCGAGGTAATAAGCCGCCTCGAACGATGAGCCAACCTTCGGATGGCGTAGCGCAATCACATCGGCATAACAGCCTGCGGCGCGCACCGTATCCGGCAGGTCCTCGCCTTTATAAACCGACGAAAACTGCACCCCATTACTCGCGCCAATCACATCCCCGCCCAACCGTCGCATCGCCGCCTGGAAAGATAAATCCGTGCGGGTGCTGGCCTCGAAGAACAGCGAAGCCATCACACTGCCTGCGCAAATTTCTCTCAAACCCCGGTCACGCTGTCGAACCCGTTTTTTGATGGAAAAGGTGGCGTCGAAAAGAATCTGTAAGTCTTTCCGCGCGAACTGATCTACCGTAAGAATATGTTTGCCAACAAAATCGCCATTGATCGGTGCGGGGATATATTTCGTCGAAAGGTGTTCCTGGGTCATATCGTTTGACATCATATATTTCCGACTGTGCAGGACGGCATTGCAATGAACTCTACACGGCAATATCCGGGGTGTCAAATGGGAATCACCACAACATTCAGACCTATCGGCTTGGTTGACAAAACAGGCTGATTCTGCTAGCCTGTGGCAGGTTTTGGCAGGGAGGAAAGCATAATGCGACGGCTGCTCATCCTGTTACAACTTCTGTTGATTTTAATGACATCATTCATCATCACCACTGCCCACCCGTTGGAACAGGATTCTGGTGGAGTGCAGGTCATTGTCACCACCCGCGCCAAACTCCGCGATGGCCCAGGCACGGATTGGGCAATACTCGGCTATGTGGAAGCAGGCGAGGTCTTTCGCATTGATGGTCGCGCACCCTACGAATATCTCTGGGTTCGAGGCATCACCACTGATGGGCGTATTGGCTGGATTTTTGGCGATCTAATCTCCGCGCCCGCCGACGCGCTGAATGCTCTCCCAACAGTGTGGGTAGATGACCCATTCACCCTATCGCCACCAGTTGCAGCAGTTTCCTCGGATGGTTCAGCGCCCTCATCGACCATCAACACAGCGGTGATTTCCGGCATTACGCAAACAGCCCGCCAAATCTACCAGCATGGTCGGGAACTCGGCAACCGCCGCGATGTGTTTTCGAAAGTGGGCGATAGTATTACGGCTTCGCCCTATTTTCTCTTTCCAATCGGATGGGGCACATACAACCTGCACGGTTACAGCAACCTGCAATCAGTCGTGAATTTCTTCAGCGCGGAGAGTGCGCGCGATAATAACAATTCCTTCTCCAATCCATCGTTGGCAGCCTATAACGGCATCACAACCACCGGAATCCTTGATCCCAACAACGCCTGGACACAGGTCTGTCAATCCGGTGAAACACCCTTAGAATGCGAATATCGTCTCGTCCGACCATCTATTGCCCTGATTATGCTCGGTACGAACGATGTTACCTCTCTATCGCCGGACGACTTTCGCAATAATCTCTCCCGTATCGTCCAGATCACGATTGATCGTGGCATCATCCCGGTGCTCAGTTTGATTCCGATTCGGCAGGCCTACGAGAACAGCATACCGACCTTCAATCAGATTATTGCTGATATTGCCCATAATGCCGATATTCCGCTTTGGAACTTCCCTGCTGCGCTGACTGGCCTGGACAACAACGGGCTGGGTGATGGCATTCATCCGTCCGAACCACCGGGCAGTTCATCGGACGACTACAGTGCTGCCACCGATTTCACGGCACAGAATTTGCGTTACGGATACACGGTTCGTAATCTGACTGCCCTACAGGTTTTGGATGCGATCTGGCGAAGGGTTATTCGTTAACCCCTATGCGTCTGGCCAGTAGCTTAATTAGCATCCCCCTACCCGCTATGCTTGCATTGGTGCTGGTCGCGCTCACACTATCGTTCGCCTTTCGACTGTTCTTTCCAACACCGCTTGTGATGGAGTCGTCACAAGCAGGTGCTTCAGTCTTCTTCGCATCAAATCGGGAGAGTATTCTTTTCCCCCGTGATTGTGTGGTTGTTCAATGGGCTGTCGAGGGCATAGATCAGGTATTTTTGAATGACCAACCACAAATCGGCGATGGTGAAACTCAAAATTGCCTGACAAATGTCCACCCTACTCTGCAAGTCCACTTCCGTGACGGGTCACAGCAAACCTACGAACTACCTGTAGTGGTACTTTCCACCAGTCCACTTGCCCTCGCTATACTGTTGCTCACATTCGTGCTGGTAACGTTGCGTCGGCAACAATTGCTAATTCTAGTCCGCCAGCCGAACCACCCATTTCTTGTGCTATGCGTTCTGTCTGTTCTGCTCTATCTGTTTTTCACCCATCTGTTGATAGTGAGTGACACCGTTGCCACCGCCGATTTACCGGACGCAAGTACGGCCATTACCGAAATTGTCACTACTCTGGCACTTCTAGCATTATTATTTATCGTCAGTGTGGTGATTGCTCAGAATTTCCGTAAGCCCGCATCTCCGGCTTCCGAGAACTCTCTCCATTTAGGATACTTCTGGTTCGCTGGCGGCATAGCAACAGTCATTCTTGTGGCTGGAATAATCCTGACGGTAAATCCGCGAGGCATGTACATTAACGCAGTCTACTCGCCCAATGAACTCCTGCTGCGCGGATCGAAAACCAATGGTTATCAAACGCTCGCACAAACCCCAGATATTGTTGTGATGGGGTCGTCACGCGCCTTCACCCTGTCGCCCGTTTACATCCAACAAAAGACTGGACTCACTGCCTACAATATGGCAATCGAGGGGGGGCGTATCGAAGATTTCCTTATCCAAACGCGCCAGATGGTCGAATTCCCGAAGGTGCTGTTCATTGAAGTTCAGGAAGGAATGCCCCGCCAACCAGAAGACATCGCTGCCCGCGCACCGCTCGACTGGCTTCCCTTTATGTCGAAGGATACCGCCCTTCTTACCATTCAAAAGCGTGTGACCGGGCTATTCGACCTACATCAATTTGCCGAGTCAATCTATACAGCCAGTTATCAAGTCATTTACAGTCGGCACACTGCCGAATGGCCGGAGTTCACCTCAAATGGATTTGCTGTTCGCCCGCCAATTTCCGCCTCACAATTTCAACAGGCGCTTCTGCTGGACATTGGCCGCATTCCACCAGAACGCTGTGAACAGGTGGACATGAACTCGGCAGCAGATGTGCGGGCAATGCTAACTATCGTGAAAGCCCATCACACCAATATTATTTTCTATTTGAGTCCCTGGCATCCGCAATATATGGAAACTGTTATGCAGGATGATCCTCAATATCAGACCTGTCATGCTGCCACTGTCGATTATCTGAGCGAACTTGCAGATGCAGATTCACAAGTGTTCTTTCTTGACTTTTCCAACTTGGTCTCGATAAACGGTCTGGATACGGAGGCAGGCTACTACGACAGCCAACATCTGACCGAAACCAACAGCAACCGCCTCATCGACCGTGCCGCCGACACACTTGTACAGGCTTATCACGCCGCTCAGGATGCCTAGCCCACATGGTCATTACCAGTTATGGCTTCCTGCTGATCTTCCTACCACTTACATTCTTAATCTACTGGCACACCCGTCACAAACTCCTCTTCCTGGGCATGATGAGTTATCTGTTCTACTCGCTCGGCGGACTCCTCTTTTTGCCCTTGTTGCTCGGCTTATCACTGACAACGTATTTCCTCGCCCGTCAGGGTAGGACGCTATTAGGCATCGTCCTCAACCTATTGGCATTAGCATTTTTCAAATACTGGAACTTCGGCGCAGATACAGCCAATGCGATGGCATCCAGCATCGGCCTGAATTCACTCGTCCCTCTGCTCACACTTGCACTCCCACTCGGTATCTCGTTTTACATCTTCAAGCACATCGGCTACCTGCTGGATGTGCGTGCAGGGCGCTTTCCACCTGTCACCAATCCACTTCTGTTTATCACCTACTCTGCCTTCTTCCCGCAGATCAGCGCGGGGCCATTGAGTATTGGCGACGACACCCTCAAGCAGCTTGCCGCCCTACCCGACCACATCAATTCTCATCAGGTCTATGACGGGCTGACATTTATCACTATTGGGCTGGCAAAGAAAATACTCATAGCCGACGTCCTCAGCATGTCCCTTCAAACTGGCCTCCTGTCCAATGCTGCTGGCTCTGGCTTCCTCTGGGCATGGACGTCAGTCGGCATGTACGCCCTGCAACTCTATTTCGACTTCTCGGCCTACACCGACATGGTTCTTGGCGTAGGCATTCTGCTGGGGGTCACACTGCCTCCCAATTTCAATAACCCCTATCTGGCGACCACTCCTGCCGACTTCTGGACACGCTGGCATATTTCGCTGTCAACATGGTTTCGCGTGTACCTGTTTTTTCCACTCAGCCGGGGTTTGCTCCGTCGATGGGGCACAAATCGGGCTGAAGTTGCACAGTATGCCTCTAATTGGATCACAATGGGTTTGATTGGACTGTGGCACGGCGCAGGATGGGGATTCGTATTGTGGGGTTTGTATCACGGACTGCTGCTGAACGGATACGCCTGGGCACGGCGGCGGCGCATCAACCTCGATAACCACCTCCTGCTCGTCCTCACCATATTAATTGGTTGGGCGCTGTTCCTCAGCCCGAACCTAGAGTCTGCAATTCACCTGTTGGGCAATATGTTCGGCGTAAATGGCATCGGCTCTCTCCCACAACTGATTGCACAATACTCACCTGCAACACTACTGACCGCATTTACCGCCCTGATTTTGACCATGTTTGGGCGTGTGGAAACCTCCAACATCCTGCCCATAAACCACCCGATTTTGGCCGCCACTCTAGGAATGCTCGCTGTCCTGTGTTTAATACATCTTGGCTCGACTGCCGAATTTATCTACGTACAATTCTAGTAGAATCGAAAGGGCGCGGTTGCCCGCGCCCTTACTCGCACTGAAGCGACTATATCGCTTGTGCGTTCTCGATATATTCGAGGCTCTGATGCCGGAAGTAGGTGTTGTAAAGTTCTGCATAATGCCCACCCTGCATCAGGAGCGAGTCGTGGTTGCCTTCTTCGATGATTTCGCCCTGCCGCAGTACGATGATTCGGTCAGCATTCTTGATCGTAGACAGGCGATGGGCGATCACAATCGACGTCCGTCCCTGCAACACCACATCCAACCCTTCCTGAATCAACGTCTCTGTCAGAGGGTCAACACTGGCTGTCGCTTCGTCCAGAATGAAGATCGACGGGTTTTGTAGCAGCACTCGCGCCAATGTCACCAACTGCCGTTGCCCCATTGATAAGCTACCCCCACGTTCGCCAACTTCCGTTGTGAGTCCGTTCGGCAGCACATCCAGCCAGTCACCCTGACCGACCATCTTCGCCACGCGCTCAACATCTGCATCCGATGCATCCGCCTTACCGTAGCGGATGTTCTCCATTACCGTTCCGTCGAACAGGAATGGCGACTGTGTGACAATACCCAACCGCGAATGGTAATCGCTCAGGTCAAGTGTGCGAATGTCATGTCCATCAATCAGGATTTGCCCACCCTGGAACTCATAGAACCGCGCGATCAGTTTGCCGATGCTCGACTTTCCTGATCCGGTGTGCCCAACCAGTGCCAGCGTCTCACCTGCGTGAATAGTCAGTGAGAAATCCTTGAGCACTTGTTCATCGTCGTTGTAGCTAAAGTCAACATGTTCAAATCGAATTTCGCCTTTAATCTCAGGCAGGGTCGCATGGTCGCTCTGCACAACCTTCGGTTCAGCATCAATCAATGCGAACACCCGCTCACCCGCCGCCAAACCAAGCTGGAACTGGCTCCAGAAGGAAGCGATGCTTGTCAGTGGAAACCAGAACAGCGCCAGCCCTTGAATAAATAGATACCATTCCCCGGTAGACAGTGTTCCTGCCTGGGCACTCCGTCCACCGAAGTACACCAGCCCCGCCGTGCCGATCCCTGCCAACAGGTTCAGGATTGGGAAGATACTGCTGAATGTATATCCTGTTCGGAGATTTACTCGATAAGACTGGGCGTTTACGTCCAGAAACTCATCATAGATCGTTTGCTCCTGCCGGAACGTCTTGGCAATCCCGATGCCGCTAATCGTCTCCTGAATGTGTGAACTTACCACTGCGTTCACCCGCCGCGATTGAGTGACTGTTTCTCGCGCAATCCTGCGAAACGCCAGTGCCGTAATCACAATGAAGGGTGATAATGTCAGCGTCAACAGCGTGAGTTGCACGTTGACGCTGAACAAATATCCAATCAGCAGTACCACCATCAGGATTTGGCTCATCAGGTCGGTTGCCAGTGTCACCACCTGAGAAAATGCCTGTGTATCGGAGGTTACGCGGCTCACAATCTTTCCTGACGGATAACTGTCATAAAACGATAGATCGCGCTTCAACACGGCATCAAAAGCGTCCTCACGCAGTTGCAGCGTGACATTGCCGATTGCGGACGCCGACAGCCATTGCCGCACGGCATTAAACAGCCACGCCAGCACCCCCAGGATTGTGACCATACCGATGATAAAAACGAGCGTCTGCGTAGATTTGTCCACTTGCAAACGGTCTAATCCGTCCGAGATGTACACTGGCAGCGCGGTATTGACCAGCGAGGTCAGCACAATCGCAACCGATACGGCCACCATGCGTCCCGTCTGTGGCTTAAAATATTCAACAATGCGTTTGACCAATGTACGGTCACTATACTGGCGGTCATACGCCTCGGCATCCAGACCATCCATGAGAAAACCCATAGGGTGTTTGCTCCTATGCTAAAGGTCGTTATAAGACTTGTGTAAATGCGTCGCTTTATCAGACGGCCTCGGCCTGCACAGGTGGCAGAGCCATATCGTATCGGGAGAAAATTCGCCGGTATTGCGGCGATGTGAGCAGCAGTTCATCATGCGTGCCCTTTGCGATAATGCGTCCGCCTTCCAGCAGCAGGATGTGATCTGCCCACCGGATTTGTGATAAGCGGTGCGTAATCAACAGCGTCGTTCGCCCCAGCTTTGCCCGTTTGATCGCCTTTTGAATTTCATCCTCGGTGGCGCTGTCAATCGCACTGGTAGAGTCGTCCAGTACCAGGATGCGCGGGTCACTCAGGAATGCTCGCGCTAAGGCGATACGCTGGCGCTGTCCGCCAGATAACGTCACGCCCCGTTCACCGACATCTGTTTCATAGCCTTCCTTGAAGGACATGATAAAGTCGTGTGCTTGCGCTTCACGGGCAGCTTGTTCAATTTCCTCCTGCGATGTGTCCGGTTTCCCAAAAGCGATATTCTGTGCCAGTGTCCGTGAGAATAAGAATACGTCCTGCTCAATTTTCGAGATTTGAGAGCGCAGCGCGGTTAAATTCCAATCGCGCACATCAACCCCATCAATCAGTATTCGTCCGTCCGTCACGTCATAGGTTCGGTTGATAAGTTCGGTCAGCGTACTCTTTCCCGAACCTGTTTGCCCGACAATAGCAACTGTCTCGCCCGGTTTAACGTGGAACGATATGGCATCCAGTACGCTTCCGTCTTCATATCCGAAGCTCACATTCTCGAATACAATGTCGCCCTCGATAGGATTTTGATGCCCCTCGGCATTCTCATCCATGTCTGATTCAGCATTGATGACATTCAGAATGCGTCCAGCGCTGGCGACACCCAATTGCACCAGCGAAAACGAGAAGATTGAAACGAAGATCGGAAAACGCATAATCGAAACCAACGCCATTACCGAGATGATTTGGGGAATTGTCAGCAAACCCTGTCCATACAATAACAGAGCGTGAAGGAAGCTGAAGCCGAGCGCGAAGGCATAAAACAGCGTCGGCAGATAAGTTGCCTCCACCTGCCCCTGCTTGGCAAAATAGTCCCGGTACTTGCGCGCGTTAGTGTGGAACTTTTTCCGTTCCAGGTCTTCGCGTGCAGTTGCCTTCACGACTTCAATGCCGGAGATGGTTTCTTCCAGACCAGCATTCATCGTGCCGAACCATTGACGCTGGCTGTTCACCACCGGATTCAATCGCCCGGAATAACTGCGCACAGTAAAAATATAGAATGCGATAAACACCACTGGCACGAGCAGAAGTTCAAACCGTACCGACGCAATCCAGATGAGTGGGACAGACAAACCCAGTATCGTCTCCGCAATGAACAGGACGCCAGGATTAATCATGGCGTTCATCTGCTTCATATCATCGGTAGCCCGCGCCATGATGTCGCCCACGCGCTGCCGGTCATGGAATGTCTGACTTTTGCCGAGGAGGCTGATGTATAATTCTTGACGTGAGTCACGCTCCAGGCGTTGGGCAATGGTTTCGACCAGTAGACTACCGCCTAACGCCGAGGTACTATCGAGTACCAGGATAAACAGCACAGCTAAACCAATCCCTACGAGTCCATCGGCTGAGGTCGGATTCATAATTTCTTCAGCCGCCGCCCCGATCAGCATCCGCGCAAATGAGTATGAAAACCAGGCGACGGTATAAAAGCCGCAGGTTATAAGGAACAACCGTTTGTACCGTAGGACATGCGAAAATATCCATCGGAGTGGGGAGGTGCGATTGTAAGAATACGCATCCGCTACCGTGAACTCACTTCTTTGCGCCATTCGATCTCCTTATAGGATGGGTCAGGCATGAACTCTGATTATACCAGAACTTACGTTCTGATTACAAGTGTTGCGCGCTGCAAACGACCATTCTACACGACTTTGTTGCCCTTTGTGAACCCTTAAAAACCCTAAATCTCGACATGTTCCAAAAACGAAACATTTGTTCACCACAAATCAGAATTTTTGTGCTATAATGATATGTGTGTTAGAGATTGACGTCGATTCACGTTACGTCTGTAATTGATGTTTTGTTCATGTGGAAAAGGTGAAATGGGGGAATTTGAAGATATGCTGTAATACCCCTGCCACGCCATATTTGCAAAATATGACGGCAGCGTCACTATTGTCAACGTGGCGGTTGCTTCCCGCCTTCTCGCCGCATTCGTGTTATTCCAGCAGCAGTCTGTGGAACTGTCGCCACTATCAATTGTTAATTCGGTGGCAATTCACATATTTCCCGCCGTTCATTTCGGTGACAAAATTCTACGTTTTATCAAATGTGGTCAATAATTCCGCGCCATCCGCCGTAACTAACAATCCGTCTTCCAAACGAACCCCCGTCTCACCCGGCACATAAATTCCCGGTTCAAGCATGATGACCATACCCGCCTGCAAGACCGTTTCGTTATAAGGCACAATTCGAGGTTCCTCATGACCGGATACCCCTACCCCATGCCCTGTATGGTGTGGATAGGGTTCATAGCCCGCATCCCGAATAAACTGGCGCACCTTTTGGTCTATATCCTTCGCCATCACGCCTGGTTTCACCAGAGAAATCGCATAATCCAACGCATCCTTCACAATACCATGCAGTTTGATCTGGGTAGGTGTGCGTTCTCCCGCAAAATACGTCCCGCAGCTATCGCTCCAATAACCATCGTGGATGGTACTCAAATCCACAATCAATGAATCAGATGGTCGGATTTCATAATCAAGAGGCCACCCACCAATATTGTTCTGCCGATAACCGACCACACAGTCGTTGCCCATCGGAACGCGACACCCGACCTCCTGCTCAATCGCACTGTGAACCGCCGTCCACACATCTATCTCACGCGAGCCAGGGCGGGCGTTTTGACGGGCAATCCCCTGCCCCAGATCAACCAGCGCGAAATTTTTGCGGAGTATATGGAGTTCTTCTGTGGACTTAATCATGCGAAGTGGAACCAGCCAGTCGTCAATAAAAATAATCTCGGTATCCTGACTTACAATCTGGTCAACCGTCTGTTTCAGGTGGGCTGGCAGAGAACGAGCCTCGAGGCCAACTTTATCCATTGAGAAACCCGCGTCACCCATCACATTTTGAAGGGCGCTGGAGAGGTTATCAAATGACTGAATGGGTCTTTCGACTGTATATCCTTGATAATTAACAACGGTGCAGTCTCCCATTTGACCGATGCTGCTCATATCCGAGGCATACACATCCAGAACAATCAGGGTGAAATGTCCCGCCTCATACCATACCAGCGATGGCCCGCCAGCAAAGAGGTTTTGCCCTGCCTGGAGGGGTGCAGAAAATCCAGTAAGCCACTTAACACTATGCGGATGGGCAAACAGCGCGCGTTCAACTCCTTTTAAATGGAAGAATTCACTCGCTCGTTGCCGCTGACCTTCATGCATACAATGATCCAGCCTTCCTCGGACGAAAAATTTTCAGTACAAATGTGATAAACAGGGTATCTCAATCAACAAAAAAGGCATAAAACTTTCGTCCTATGCCTTCAGATAATCAAACCGAGTCAAGTTAAGCCATACCAGATTGTCGCTGGCTGCGCCGTGACAGAGATACGTTCAAGCCGAATATCGGCACGACACGCTGCCTCTTTGTTACCTCCAACAGAATAGACATACCGGCCAAACTTTGTTCGGTTGGCAGTGTAGCTGAGGAGACCCAGCATGACCAGCACCCGAACACCGCGATCCAGGTTAGACACCAGTTTTCCCCAGTCTTTGTAGGTGAGAATTGCGCGGTGTTTTTCCATTCCCTCATTCTACTTCAACCAGTCAGCTTAATCTTGTCCGTGAACTAGCGATTTCTCCTTAGTCGGACATCAGCATAGACCGCCAAAATCAAGACACCAGCCTTGATCACGTACTGCCACTCATTGGGGATATTCATCAACTGAAGACCATTCGTGAGGGTTGCCATGATCAGGGCACCTATCAGCGCTCCTAGGATTGTTCCTTCGCCACCGAGGGTCGAAGTCCCCCCCAAAATACACGCAGCGATAACGTCGAGTTCCATACCGGTTCCAGCAGCAGGAGTGCCGCCGCCTACATAGGAGGCCAGAACGACCCCGGCTACACCGCACAGGAAACCCATCAGAACGAATATCGCAAACAGGTTGTTGCGAATGTTGACGCCGGAGAGCCGGGCCGCCTCGCGGTTACCGCCAATCGCGTAGGCATAGCGACCAAAACGAGTATTATTTGTAACGTAGTTGACCACCATCGCGACGAAAGCGAGGATGAGAACAGGCGATTGGACACCATTGTACTGATTAACAATGTGCACATAGAGGATAAATACCGCTGCAAAAACCCCGGTCTTGAGTACGTCCAGGTAAAGGGCAGGCAGTTCAAAGCCATACTTCAATTTTCTACGTCGGCTGAGAGCCATGCTGACGAACAAGAAGACCGTTACCACCGCCGCCAGAGCGGACCCCGCCCAGGTGGGTAAGTATCCGTTGGCAATACTCAGGAATACGTCCTGCTTGGCCGAGATGGTCTGTCCTCCCGTCACAATCAGGATTGCTCCCTGGAGCGCCCATAAACCGCCTAGAGTGACGATAAACGCTGAGACTCGCAGTTGGGCAATGATGTATCCCTGGTAAACGCCAAACAAGGCCCCTACAACTAACCCTATCAACACCGATAAAATAGTCGTCAAAACTACAAAGTTCACCGGGTCCTGGCCGGGGAAAAGCTGAGGAATGAGCTTCGGCCACAATTGCGCCTGACACATTGCTACAATAACAGACACAAAACCGGCCAGTCGTCCCACAGACAGGTCGATGTTACCAGTCACGATGACCAGAACCATGCCGACGGACATAATGGCTGTTACACTCATCTGCCGGAACAGAAACGAAATGTTTCGGGCACCAAGAAAAATGCCATTAGTCTGTAAAGCGAAGAAGAGCCATATGAGGATAACGGCGCCAATGAGTCCATAGGTTTGGAGGTTGGCACCCAGACGCTTGATTAGGCTGGGCGTCTCACTATGGGCAGTCGTTGTAATCGAGGCCATATGAATTACCTTTTCGAAAGTCAGTAAGCTAAGCGATGCTGGACACAGCCATATTGGCTTCAGTGTTAGTGCTGGCACTGCTAGTTGCAATACCAGTGGCCAGGGCCATGATTTTTTCTTCAGTAGCGTCAGCGATTTCAAGTGTGCCCGCCGAACGACCTTCGCACATGACCATTATCCGGTCACTCATGCCCAGGATTTCTTCAAGCTCGCTCGAGATCATGATAATTGAAATGCCCTGCTCGGCCAAGTCGTTCATCAGTTTATAGATTTCGTATTTGGCACCTACATCGATGCCGCGTGTCGGGTCATCCATAATCAGTACTTTGGGTTTGGACATCAACCATTTGGAAATAACCACTTTTTGTTGGTTGCCTCCAGAGAGGGAGTCGACTGTGGCGTGGAGCGTTGGCGTCTTAATTGCCAGGCTCTTGGCAAAGTGCGTACTGGCCTCGAGTTCTGCGTTGGCGTCAATCCGCATCCAGGAAGAGAATTGATCTAGGTTCGCCAGGGAGATATTCTTCAGAATGGTTTGAATCAGAATAAGACCGTGCTGTTTCCGATCTTCAGGCACTAGGCCAAGGCCCTGCATCATCGCCTGGCGGGAATTATGGATTGTCAATTGTCGTCCATCCAGCTTTATCGTACCTTGGGTTATCTTGCCATACTCACCAAACAAGGTCATCACCAGCTCGGTGCGACCCGACCCCATCAAGCCTGCGATCCCCAGAATTTCACCCTTACGCAGGTTAAAAGATACACCCTTGAGGACTTCGCGCTCCGTGTGCTCAGGTGGCAGTGCGTGGAGATTCTCCACCTCAAAAATGACGTCGCCCGGATGCCGATTCCCTTGTGGGAAGCGTTCCTTCATTTCGCGCCCAACCATCAGACTAACGAGCTGTTCGAGCTTCAATTCTTGAGTTGGCTTGGTCGTCACGATTTTGCCATCACGCATAACGGTGATCGAATCGGCGATCCTAAAAAACTCACCGATCTTGTGCGTGATATAAATGCAGGTCACGCCATGTTCTTTGAGTATGGTCAATATTTCCATCAGTTTGTCGATCTCAGCCTCGCTGAGAGCACTGGTCGGCTCGTCAAGAATCAAGACTTTGGCATCTTCGGAAAGGGCCTTAGCAATTTCCGTCATTTGCTGTTTGCCAACCCCCATCTGCTTGATAAGTGTCTGGGGCTGAATCTCCAAACGGTATTTTGTCAGGATATTTTGGGTCTCTGAATAGAGCTTATCCCAGTTGATCACACCGTTTTCCACCGGCTCTTTTCCCAAGAAGATATTTTCACCCACAGTCATGTTACCGACCAGGGTCAGTTCCTGGTAAACAATCGCGATCCCTTCTTTGATCGCTTGCCGGATCGAACTGCCCACTAGCCGTAACTCACGACCATTGTATAAGATGCTGCCTTCATAAGACCCCAAGGGGTAAACTCCACATAGGATCTTCATCAGGGTAGATTTGCCCGCGCCGTTTTCACCACACAGGCCATAAATCTCGCCACGGCGAATCTGAAAAGATGCGTCGTTTAGAGCCGTCACACCGGAAAAGCGTTTGGTAACGTTTTTTATATCTAGAATGATATCATTCGTGTTATCGCTCATGAACTGTAGTATGTCCTTGATTGGCACAAGGGCTCCCTGCGTTTGGCAAGTTACTATTCGGCAGGAAGCCCCTTCTTTCAGAATTCGCCGTAGTTATATCGGTAGCCCCGACAGGTTCTGCCAACCGGGATGCCAATAAGCGTCATTCACCAATCTTACGGTGTCGCCTCAGGTGTCATTTCAGCTGGACGAGGTGGTTTTTCTGCATCAGGAATATCCTGATAGACGTCATCATAGCTCTGGAAGCCGCTCACGACGACATCCTCATACAGGTTGTCTATGGAAACCTCGGTAACCGGCAGGTACTTAGCCATGACCTCGCCCTCCAGGGTGTCGTCCCCCGTCAGGACGGACAGTTTGTAGGATTCCAGATCTGGATCTGTCACGCCGTTGAGGAATTCATCAACCAGGTCAACAGCCTGCGGAGCCATAACACGATAATCCTTCAGGATCGTGACGGTCAATTGGCCTTTGGCGATGCTGTTGCAGCCCGCAGCGGTAGCATCCTGGCCGGAGACCGGGACGGACAGCTTCTGAGCCGAGAGGGCTTGCAGGGCGCCCAGTCCCAGATTGTCGTTGGCAGCGATGACCGCATCAACCTGATTGTCCTGAGAGGTAAGGATGTTTTCCATAGCCGTGACAGCGTTGGTCTCATCCCAGTTGGCGATATTCTGACGGGCAACGACCGTTACAAGTCCCGCGTCCACAAACGGCTGGAGGGTCTCATCCTGGCCTGCTTCGAAGAACTGAGCATTGTTATCGCCTGGGTCGCCTTCGAGTTTGACGAGCTTGACCGGGTTATCTGTCGTCCACTTGTCGGTGGGCCCGGGATTCATGGGATCGAAGCCCAAGGCCTTAAGTACGCCATCGGCCTGCCCATTACCGACCTTCTCGAGGCCGAAGGTGATGTAAGCCGAAATGTTAGGCGTGGCGATCAAACGGTCATAAGCGATCACTACGACGCCTTCCTTGGCAGCCTCATCGACTGCCGTCGCAGCAGCAGCAGCGTCCTGAGCGACGATAATAATCGCCTTGGCGCCCTGAGTAACCATGTTCGCAATTTGGTCATTCTGAGTCTTGGGATCGTGGCTGGCCTGTTGCGACACTACTGCATAACCCTTGGCCTCGAGGGCTGCTGTCATGATGTCGTTTTCCTGCGCCCAGCGGGGAGTTTCGAAGTCCGAGAAGGACAGACCAACGAGGATCGGATCTTGCGCGCGCACAGGCATCGCAAGCAGGCTTAACGTAAATACTGCCGACATAAGGACGGCAACCAGACGAGTAATTTTACCAAACATTTGTGACTCCTTGATTTCCTAGCATGCTAACAAATGTGGTTCATATGGTGGAATACATGGGGTTTTCTGCTACGTTACACCTCCTTTTTGAAAAGAAAAACACTTAGGCTACATCTGCCCGAGGGCGAATATACCCTAGGATGAAAATTAGGGCAAACACATTAATTGAGTGGGGATGATATTCATATAAATTCCATGACGTGAGCGGGATAGGGGGACAATCCTGATGGTAGGGTTGGCGCGCGTTCCTATTATTATTTTACTAATACAGGATTTGGATGCTAATCTGCGCTGCTTCCGGCGAGGGAAATTACCTCTACTGATGAGACAAGGAAGTTGCCGTCGCCTGAATGCAAGAGGCATTAAACGTCACGCAGAGAGGGTGAAAATAGCCAGTGATAGCTAGTTATTAAAGCTAATATGATGCAACACCAACCTGCACAATCGAAATTTTACAATTTTCGGATGAAAGTTTAACCATTTTTGTAGACATTTAAGAAGTTCATGCTAATATTTTTAACATTAAGCTCATCCACCATCAGTTCATTATTCCGCTTCAAGGTAATAGTTTAGATAAGTGACAATGATAGCCACCAAACTTTGCATGATTTGCAAGCACCAGAATCCTCCAGACAAGAAACAATGCGAACAATGCGGCGCACCGCTCTCAGCCGGACTTCCAACACTCATCCCTCCATCCGATGTGCGAGACATAATTAATGTCCAAATCAATGCACAGGATAGGGAATGACCTGTGCCAAGTGGTTTGGCACTTTATATCAACGGCGAAAAGCAACCGATCATTATTTCAGAACCGGGGAAAACAATCCTGGGTCGCGAGAAAGCTAAATCGGGCGAAAAAGTCATTGACCTAAGCATTTTCTACGCCCACCTATTGGGTGTTTCACGCGCACATGCTGCCATTCACATTGAGGAAGATGTTTACAAACTAGAAGACCTGAATAGCACAAATGGAACTTTCATCAACGAACTACAGTTAATTCCAAACCAACCCCACCAACTCAAAAGAGCCGATTTGATTAGACTGGGGCAGTTGTTAATGATTATCCAATTCTAGGATCGGCCTCTGTCCATCAAAATGATTTCTTGAACAATATGCTACATTACTCGTTCACGGATAGTCGCACTGGCATAGTCCAAGATAGAAACTACAATCGCAATTGCCAGAACGGCAACCCCTGCATCTCGATAACGGAGCAAATTTATCTGCTGCTGCAACAGAAAACCCACACCACCACCTCCAACGAAACCGATAATCGTGGACATTCGCACGTTGATATCCCATCGATATAAAGTGAAGGCAATATATGGTGGAATAATTTGAGGCACAACCGCATACATAATTGTTTGGAGCCGATTTGCTCCCGTGCTTTCCAGTGCCTCAATTGGCCCACTATCAATATTCTCGATTTGTTCCGAATACAACTTACCCAGAGAAGCAATTGAATGCAAAGTAAGCGCCAATACTCCGGCAAATGGGCCGATACCCACCCAAATTACGAATACCAGACCCATAATGAGTGGCTCAATGGAACGAAGAGCATTCAAAATCGTTCGGGTCGTACTATATAAAATCTCGCCAAGCGGGAAGGTAGCTTTTGTCCCCGTTAGTGCTCCAGCAACACCGCCTAATATTCCTCCAAGGAGCAAGGCGCGCGCCAGATAAGTGTAAATCGTCACACCAGCAACAGATACAGTCAGAATCTGTGATGGCAAAGTGCCTTCTACAAGCGCACGCCCAACATTGAGAACAGAGTATACAAGGATAAATACTCCTATAGAACCAATCCAGCCAAGCAGTTGACGAACTGATTTTGATCCATCGGGTATCAGGCGGTCATATAAAATCGACAGGATCGGCCCTCCCAACATAGCTGCAATTATGGGTGTCAACAATCCCAACCAGGCGGCTTGCATCCCTATGGACGCGGCTAATCCCAACAAAATTGCCCCACAAATGCCGCCTAAAATACAGCCTACAGCATGGGCCGCTGTGACATCAAGTTTCTTCAACAGGTCACTGCTGAATGAACTGACAATAGACGAAAGAATAAATGCACCCGTAATCCCGGTGATAAGGGGCATAATTAACTCAATCAATTCGCCCAAAGATCCAATGAAATTGGAGAGATAACCTGGTATGCCTTCATTAAACTGTCGTCCAAAAAGAATCCCCAGTCCACCAATCAATCCGACGACGAATATGAATACCAGACCAAACAGAAGTTTGTTCAACGCCGCCCTTAAACGAGTTCTCAGTAAGATTGATATTCGATGGTCGAATGCGTGATGACGTCACGGTGCTAAAGAGGAACAAGGTTGCCACGCTCGCCGCACTGGTGCTAAAGCCTGCTCCCTTACCCAAATTTACCCCAAGTGTGCCCAGGTGACCAAGCAATGAAGTGCCCAAGAACCAGCCTATTGGCAAGAGCGCAAAACTGACCAAAAGATTGCCCAATGACATCTTCACAGGACGCATCAAATTGTGGGCGGCGAAAAAACTCAGAACAGCGGCAGGCAGGATGGACAGTGATGTCGCAATCAACGCCAGGAATACCGTTTCGATCATCTTTTGCAGTACAAGCCCTGATGTATCGGTGAAACGGGGAGTCCCTGTCGGGAAAGCTCCCTGCGCCTCAATCGTATGGGTTTCGCCTGCTGTACCACGAATACGCGGTACTTCAATCTGCACTGTAAATGTGCCATCATCGTTCGTAATAAAATTGTCGGCATCCACACCGACGACCTGCCGTACTCGGCGTTGACCATCGGTAGCGATCCAGTTAATACGCGCCAGCGAATCTGGGAAGAAATCGTATCCCTGCACCGTAACAAATTCATTACTGCTGGCACAGGTCGGTGACACTACTATGCGTGGTTCACCTTCCGCAGGAGCAGATGACTCAGAAGTATCAAAAGTCGGTTGTGAGCCATCCACCGGGCAATCCATTAAAACGGGTGTAGTTGCTGCCTGAAAGTCGTAATCTTGCTCAAGCACATTCGGTGAAAGCAGTTCACGGAGCGCGTTCCCAGCATTCTGTTGGCGCAGAGGCTCCTGGGGGCGATCCAGATTGATTTGCGTTACTGACCAACCATACGAAAAAATGATTAGCCCGATGGCAAATGCCAGGATGATGAGGAGACGTCGAAGCGCAGTTCGTGAAGACAATTTATTCATGGGCTTTCCTAATGAATCTCGACCTGGACAGCATCTTCACCATAAATGTGTTTGAAGCGGTCTTCATCTATATCTTTCGGCAGACCATCAAATGCTATTTGTCCATCTTTTAGTGCTATGACTCGATCAGCGTACGTTCGAGCAAGACTGAGAAAATGAAGGCTACACAAGATGGTAATGCCATCTTCTTTATTAAGCAGTTCCAAATACTTCATGACGGAATGCGATGTTGCAGGATCAAGGCTGGCGACTGGTTCATCCGCCAGCATCAATTCCGGTTGCTGCATTAGCGCCCGCGCGATACCCACACGTTGCTGCTGCCCTCCGCTCAGGGCGTTGGCCCGATTATAGGTTTTTTCGCTAAGGCCTACCCGCTTCAATGCGGCAATAGCACGCTCTTTTTCGGCGGGCGGCACAAAATTGATGAGGCTAAATATCGGGTTGATGTAACCCAACCGCCCTGATACCACATTGGTCATCACACTTGAGCGCTTGACGAGATTGAATTGCTGAAAAATCATGCCTATTCGCCGTCGAATCTGGCGCAATTCGTCGTCGGCTGCGGCAGTGATATCAATGTCATTCCAGATAATATGACCCTCGGTTGGGTCAATCAAGCGATTAATACATCGTAAAAGAGTAGATTTGCCTGAACCACTCAATCCGATAATGGCAACAAATTGCCCATCAGGGATTTCCAGGTTGATATTATTCAGCGCCTGGAAGCCATTATCATACACTTTACTGAGGTTCTGGATGATGAGCATGTAGTCCCTCTATTTATGAAATACGGGCAGAGGGTAGCCCCTGCCCGTAACAAAACCACGCTTAAGAGACGGTGCCGAGCTTAGCCACCAAAGATGTCTTGCTCGGTCAAGCCCAAGAATTTGGAATTGCAGTCGCACAGGATCGTAAGCCGAATCAGCAATCGGGGCCAACCCACTCCAACCGTAGAAATCCGCGTTGCCAATTGACTGTGCCCATCCATCCGTTTGAGCGAATGCATACAAAGCATCCATAATCTGCTGCTTTAGGTCTTCAGGAAAGTCTGGCCCAAAGCTCAGAGTGTCATTCGGGATTGGGCTGCTCAGGCGCAAAATACGAACTTGATCTACAACATCTGGCGCAACATCACGGATATTGGCCCGTGCATCCAAAATGCGGATGTCTCCAACATAAAGATTGCCATCATCTCCAATGCGTGATTCATCAACCGTCAGATCGTAGGGCTCAGGCAGATCACCCATGCGCCAAGCAGCACCGGGGACAATTGGCGGACTATAGAAAGTTGTACCAAATTCGGCTGTACCGTCATATACAGCCTGTACCACCTGATTATGGCCGCCTGCTTCAACGCGCTCACCAGGTTCAATTCCAGCAGCTTGTAGTTCAACCGATGGAACAATAAATCCGGAAGTGGATCCGCTGTCCGGGAATGCCCAGCTACGGCCTGCCAAATCCCCGTAAGTATAAATGTCGCTGTCACGGCGGACAATATATGCTGACCAATACACGTTCCAGCCAAATCGGACGGCTGCTGCCTCTACCTGGACACCACAGCGATTGCTTGCAATTACATAACCGGCAGCGGGTATGAAGCCCATTGAACTATCGGGCGCTGCACACATAGCCTCGACGGTTGCTGCATACGAGGTCGGAACGGAAACTGTGAAATTCAGCCCCGTAGCATCCTTGAGTGCAGCCGCCATAACTTCACCACCAGTAGTAATCGTTTGTGCCTCTACTGAAGGAACGAAAAAGACCTGTATCGGGTTAGCCTCCGACCCTAAGTCCCCTTGTGCTGCCACAAAGGGGACTGCAGTTAAGGTAAGGAGCAACGTGAAAATAAGAAGGGCTACAATATGTTTGGTGCGCATTTTCTCTCCTCGGTTATATCTATGACAATACCCGAAATGAGCTTACCGGAAGGCTCAATCCAGTGTTTGAGTATGGTAACGTATTTTGCGGGGTTTTCCCAATAATACTGCGCATCCCAGGTTATAGAAATGTTAAGGATATTTCAAAATGTTACCAATTTCGCAAAATCAGACTTTAGAACATTACATTTAGTTTATATTTAGGTTTCAAGTTGCAGAATGGTATTCTAGCAAAACTCGTTTAGGGAGATATAGGTTGTGTAGCGTTTGCATTGATAAAATCAGCTATTCCCAGGGGGAACCATGTCAAACTTCAAGTGGAAAAAACATTATTTATCATACCTTACTTATTCCTTGCTTTTTATTTTATCTGTCTCCATAATCCCAGTACGTGCTGCGGAATCATCGAGTACAGCCTGCGCCATTACGCCAAGCCTGCTTAGTGGTCAGGGCTTTTCGGTTTCGGGGCAAGGTTTCTCCGTCTCCGGTCAGGGCTTTTCGGTTTCGGGGCAAGGTTTCTCCGTCTCCGGTCAGGGCTTTTCGGTTTCGGGGCAAGGTTTCTCCGTCTCCGGCCAACGCATCGACATTGACCCACTCGAAGTTGCCCAGGAAATCAAAGATCATCCTATCGAACCAGGGGCGTGGGTCAGCAATCGGTTAGGCTTCTTTTTGGATCGTCTTGGCTTCAATACAAACGCGACGGCTATACTCATCGTTGACGAATTCAATGCACCCGATGCGCATGGTTTTCTAGTAGAGAAAGTTGTTCACGACTCGCTAAATGCGCTTCGAGCACAAGTCCCAGGATTGAAGATTGACAGCTTCGAGTTAGACATCACAGGTGTCTATGAAGCCGATATGATTCGAGATAAGATTGTTGAAAAAATCGGGCAACTTCAAGGTTCATATCATCACTTCATCTTGAATATGAGCTTTGGGCTCATCTCCTGTGATGCTCCCCCGCCCAATAGCCAACTACCGGCCTTCCATTTTGACACCGCGATTAACACGGTTGAAGCCAATAACCAATCACAACCATCTCTCGCAGTAGAACCGGAACTCGAATGTATAGTGAAGGATAATTATTCCAGCTATACCGCTTTCTTCGGTTATCAGAATGAAAACGCACAGTCCATAACTTTACCAATCGGCAACGATAAGAATAAGTTCTATAACTCCTATTCGATAAATCGCGGTCAACCCACATTTTTCGAACCAGGCAGGCAGAAATATGTTTTTGCCGTATCCTTCTCCAAAACCGAGACACTGACTTGGAAGTTGAAAGGGCCAGATAACATTTGGCGCGTAGCAACCGCCAATCGCTATTCACCACAGTGCAGTGCTCCCCCTACTCCGGCGACCTTGCCCATCACCCCAATCCTGGAGTGCGTTGCACAGACCAGCGATACCACATATGAGGCCCGCTTTGGATATAACAATCCGAACGGTCAAGGAGCGAACATTCCGGTTTCTAGCAGCAGTTCCTATTATGGTGGGGATGAACGTATCGCCAGTGGTTCTTCTGCAAAAGCCATTGCAGGAAAATCGTCCTTTTATTTTCATCATGGAAGCATCCACAAAGACAACATATTCACTCCTGATCCCAAAGATCGAGGTCAGGTAACGACATTCGCGCCGGGACTCCACGAGTCTGTCTTCAAAGTAACATTTAATGGTCATGATTTGTCCTGGACATTGAATGGTACTACTGTTACCGCTAATAGCTCCACACCACCCTGCGCCGAACCCGAAGGTTATGGCATGGGGCAGTACCTAACACAAAACTTGGGCGTCCCGCAGGAACAATTAGCATCATATTATAAGTACCTGGCAGATACCGTAGAAAACGATGAATTCCAGAGTCTGAGGGTTCTGCTTCGAGGCTATTTGAGCGATAGTGCCGATCCGAACCAAAACTTCTCTGCAATAGCAGTCGCTTCCTCCGGCAATTTGAAGCCCTGGCTCGGCGACGCACCATTAGCTCCTGCAAGTTGGCCCGAAACAATCGCTGTCGGCGCAACTGTAGATAATGAAGATGCACCAGATACTCACATCTGGCAATTTTCACAGAATGCCGATTTCGTTGCGCCTGGGGTTGGCTATCCTTTGTCCACAAACAGCTTTGCCGCTGGAACGTCATTTGCAGCCCCGGCTGCTAGCGTGCTCGTGGGCATGTGCACAACAGTACCAAACGGTCTAAAATTCGATGGTGTTCATCCCCCACTTACTGCAATTGCCTTCAACGCTTCCGGGCAGAGTGTTTTTGGCAACCTGATGGTTGGTCAAACGAATCTCGCCCCGTTAGCCTGTTCACCTAATCGCAAGCCCATATTTGCAGCACCTCTAGCTAACCGCAGCGATCCCGAAGGCACAAATATCTCCTTCAATGTAGGAGCAAGCGATCCGGACAATGACAATCTCACGTACAGCGCCACAGGCCTCCCAGCGGGAATCGGGATTGGCTCGACTGGATCTATTTCGGGAACACTGGGATTTGATACTGCCGGGACCTATATGGTGACGGTTACAGTTAAGGATAATGGTATTCCTCAGGGAATATTGACGGGGACATTCACATGGACAGTCACAGATGTGCCTCAAGTTACCCAAGTCAGTATCGACATTAAGCCATTCCTGGATCCCAACTGGATTAATCTTCAATCACACGGCAAATTAACCGTCGCCATCTTGAGCAGCCACAACTTTGATGCTTCAAAAGTCAATCCGCGAACTGTAACTCTTGCGGGTGCAGATGCTATCAAAATACATGGCATCCCTGACGCCTTACTTAAGGATGTTAACCGCGATGGACGACGCGATTTAATCCTTTTCTTCCGCATAACTGACTTACAATTGACTGCCACCGATACCGAAGCCACACTCGAAGGAATGACCTACAGTGGCAAATCGTTTGAGGGTGTGGACGACATAATAATTGTTCAACCCCACGCGCCGCAACTTCTTTGGCCGCCCAATACTGCAAATTTGCTTACACGCACCTTTGCCCTAACATGGCTACCAGTCTACGAAGAACTAGACGCGAACACTTGCTATCTGGTACAAATTGACGACAGTTCCAGTTTCACAAGCCCGAATCAGAGCGCCATCGTGGTGCGTACACCCATCTATTGGACGTTCCTGTTACGAAATGGCCTTTACTTCTGGCGCGTTGCCGTATCGGATTGCTCGTCCGGTATAATCAG
Source organism: uncultured Chloroflexia bacterium (assembly GCA_963752305.1). Taxonomy (GTDB): domain Bacteria; phylum Chloroflexota; class Anaerolineae; order Aggregatilineales; family Phototrophicaceae; genus CFX2. The sequence goes on along the minus strand of CAVVXQ010000009.1, from coordinate 1,037,265 downwards.
TCCCTGGAGTGAAACGAGATCATTCAAGGTCGGTGGTCACTAGGCTCTGTTCAATCTGAATGAATTTCATCAATCAACAAAAACGGCAGTCGAGTGGCTGCCGTTTTTGTTTTCTATCATTCCGATATTCTTTATTGTTAATTTATTCTTCCAACAATTTGACCACCACTGCTTCCAGTTCCATGTTTTTGCCATCGTCTATTCCCGCCTCGATTTCTTCTGGAGTGTAGGTAATTCGCAACTCCTCCAATACCTGCCCTACCATATCCCGCGTATCCTGAGACGTTGCCGGGTGGCTCAAGACGACGCCTAACCATCTGAGTGCAGTCGATTTATCGGATTCCAGCCGCGCAAGCCCGCATAGAACTTCCAGCATAACCGGCAAGGCTTCAATTTCGTGTGCGATCTGCAATGCATCATAGTAAAAATCTGAGGCCCGCTCTTTATCGCCCTGTGCGGTTGCCAAATGTCCTAGATTAAGCAAGGTATTGGCACTTCCCTGCCTGTTCCCTATCACACGTGCGATCAACAAGCTCTCTTCCAGGTAGCGGGTTGCCTTGACATAATCACCCTGAAGCTGGGCGACGAATCCGATGTTTTCCAGTGCTAAAGCAACCCCACGCCGATCTCCAATGCTTTTGCACATTGTGAGTGCCTGTTCAAAATAGTCATTTGCAACGGTCAGATTTCCCTGAATCCCGGCTAATGTGCCCAGATTGTGCAGCGCGCTAGCAACTTTCCACCGTTCGCCGCTCTCGCGGCTAATCGCCAGATTCTCCTCAAAATATCGGGTCGCATTCTCATAATCACCTTGACGCAGCGCGACCAATCCAAGATTATTCATACTCATAGAGCGAGCTATCTGGTCATCATTTGAGTTTGCGACATAAAGTGCCTCCTGAATCTGTTCATTCGCGTTAATATAGTCACCCTGATCAAATGAAACCATGCCTAATCGGTTCAAAGCGCGCGCTATACCACGTTTATCGTCAAATGAACGGTATAGTTCCAAGCTTTCCACACAGGCTTGCGTCGCACCCCCATAATTCCCGATACGCCAGTAGATGTCGCCTCGGAGATTCAATGAGCGAGCTGCCCCTGACTTGTCACCCAATGAACGATACAGGTCAAGTCCGTTTGTGATCTGTTTATTCGCTCGGTCATAGTCCCCAGCATACTGTAACGCCTCGCCTAATTTGGTGCGTAAATCTGCCTCAATCATCTTTTGGTCAGACGCACCTGAAACGATGCTGGACAGCAATTCTAGCGCGCGTTCAAAATGCCGGATTGCATCCGACAGTGCGCTCACATGCAGGGCATAATCACCGGCTATTTGAACACATCTGAATTCATTCGCATCATCTCCTGCCGCGCGCCAATGTTGGCTAAGAATGGGAGCCTGCTCTGGTGAGCCTGAATAAATATGCTCAATCGCTTCGGCAATCCGCCGATGCAATCCAGCGCGTTCTCGTGTCGGAATAGATGCCAAAACCGCTTCTCTCAGTTTGTCATGGGCGAAGCGATAACGACCATCCTGAACTTCAAGGACGGCATAATTGACGCAGATCGTTAACCATTCATCCAAATCGGCAGCATCTTTTACATGGTCAAGTACCGCAACGTCAATCTCACGGCCATGAATAGCAGCCAACCGCAACAATGATCTACCGTCCTCAGGGATACGTTCCAATCGCCGTTGTATGATCTTTTGGACACCCCCAGCCAGAACATTCTGGGGCAAACTCATACGTCCAATGTTGCTCAACCCACCAGCTTCCTCGGCCAGAGCGCGAACGACCTCGACAAGGAAGAAAACATTCCCCTCAGTTTCTCGACGAAGAAGCTCTATAATGGCAGGTTGGCGGCCTGCTTCACCAAGCATCGAGGCACTTAATTGGGATATATCATTTTCTGAAAGCCGTTCCAGCCTCAGAACTCCCATCTCCGGCAGTTCTTTCGGCAGGTCAGGTCTATCCTCATGCCGATAATTAGCCACAATTAGTAATGGCAGGTCGCCAACCATTCCATTCAATAGTCTTAGAACATCCAGGCTTTCACCTGACCAATGTAGATCTTCCAGTATCAGCATAACGGGCTGATTTTGACGTTCAAACAGATTAATAATTGTTCCAAGCAGCCGTTGTTGTTCGGCAGTACCCTCCAAAGGAATTACATCTGCTATGTTCCGCTCCAACAGCATACCTATATCGGGAACGATTTCCTTCAATATACTGGCATCCAGGTCGCTCACATCGGTAGTGAGCAGAAGTCGGCGAACTGGTTCGCGCCACAACTGATAGGATAGTCCCCCTTCAGATACAGCCTGACCGCGTAGCACCATGACACCATGACTAAGTGCCCGTATTCGCAATTCTTCAATCAGGCGCGATTTTCCAACACCGCTTTCTCCCGCGATTAACCAGGCGCTCCCCTGCCCCTGAGTGGCAGATTCAAGCGCAGTTTCAAGCTGCTTGAGTTCCACCTCTCGTCCGACAAATGTGGCCGCCTGCAAGAAACTCTCTCGTACTGCTGCCGATTCCTGGGGCACGGAAATATTCAACGCACTCGCTAGATCGACAATTACATCATAAGCTCTGGAGTAGCGCACCTCTGGCGATTTAGACAGTAATTTCCCCACAATAGCCGCTAGAGATGCCTCCTCATATTCATCAGCAATGTTGAATGTTCCGCTCGGTATCAACGTTTTCGCTAAATCCGGAGAATTATCTGTCCGAATGTCATCCGGGAGAAGGGTTATCGTATCGTCGTCTATATTTTTTTCATTTTGCTCATAGTCGTTGTCCGCGACGCTTCCAATCATGGTCTTGAAGTTATCGCCGACCACATTAGTATTGCCATCCTGTGTTGTTGGTTGCTGTGAATCCGCTGCCGAAACATTCGTTGTCCGATCAACCAGGGATTGCAGATCAGGGGCGCTGTTTAACACATCCCACACTAGTTTCTGCATATTATCGGTATTAAAAGGATGTCGTCCGGTGAAAATCTCATAGGCCATCACGCCGACTGCATAAAGATCAACCCCGGAAGTGGCTTGTTGACCCTGCATCACTTCGGGGGCCATATAGGCCAGAGTCCCCGCCATATCTTTTGCCTGCTCCGACTCAGCAGCCAGCCCAAAATCGAGCACCTTCAAGTATCCGTCGGGTGTAACAAGAACATTACTGGGTTTGAGATCACGATGCAGGATTTCCCGGCGATGCAAATAAGCGAGTGCCTGCAAGAGTTCAATCAACAGGTGGATTTGCTGCTGAAGGGTTTGTTCTGTCGCAACGGTCAGCACAGTTTGCGCTTCATCCAGCAGTTCCATAGTAATGTATGGTTGCCGCTCGTCATCAAAACCATAATCCAAGACACTAATAATATTCGGATGGCGGAGGGATGCGAGCACTTTAAATTCACGTGTTAAAGCTAACCGAAAACTGATGCTATCGCTCCTCGATTGTTGAGATTGTGCTTCGGTTAAGGAAATGACCCTTTTGAGAGCAACCATCTGCCCGGTCAAACGATCCACAGCACGATAGACAGCCCCCATACCGCCCTGCCCCAACAGTTCGCCCAGTTGATAACGCTTGCCAATTAGGCTTGGTGAAGAAATGACCTGACTCATTTGCGCACTTTCCTTTTGAAACTTGCTACCATTCTATCGCAACTACGAAATTCTTGGCGAACTCAATTCCAGAATGTAACACGATATGAGTGCCGGTTGTTAAGAGAATGTGTGATTTAAAGCTTTTATTAGAGACCTGGCATCTGACTGTTGATTTCATCACGGTGTAAGGGAGGAAATAGTCCAAAATAGGGCATTACCTGCGCACAAATCCGATGAACAAATTTTGTGGGGAATCCAATAATTGAGATATGCACCATTATCTCAGACTCAATTCTCTGTAAACACAAGTGCTAGCCCTTTGCCTGCCCCGGTTGGAGGATTGAAGTTAAGCAGACATTTGGATTTCATAGCGATCAGAATATCAGCTACGCATAAGCGGTTGTTCTTGGCTCACTTCACAACCACTCAGTCTTTGATCCTACAACGTATTCAAGGAATATTCGTGGGGAGTCCCAATCTACCCACCAGATAATTGCAATTTCCCATCTGGATTGATCGTGATCGGTATTGGGTCCGTGATCTCGCCTACGAATTCCCCATTGGACGCAAAATTACGGAATGCCATGAATTGGCATTTACCCGAAGCATCTTGTATAAGTTTGCCGGAATACAGGCTGCCAACTGCATCCCCTGCCAGAAATTGATCTGTTAAGTAACGATAAGGACCTAACGGGTTATCCGCAATCAAATAATGGGTTCCGGTTTGTAATTGTCCCCCAACACGCGCTTTGCGCATGGCAGAATATTGCTCAGAACTCACGCAAAATAGCAGATAGTAATGTCCATCCAAATACGCTACCTGCGGCACTTCCATGTGCCCAAATTCACCGGGTTCCGTAACGGGAGGCAATACTTCCCAATGTATCAAATCGTTTGATCGTGCTTGACCGATGACCCCGCGTCCATCTCCTGGCCCATCTTTTACACGAGCAGTGATAAATGCATAAAAGTGGCCGGTTTGTGGGTGCTGGAATATGAATGGGTCGCGCCACGCCTGATCGTGCCACAAGTCCAGGTCGAGCGTCTCATACCAACGCGAATCAGCGCTTATGAGAGGATTATCTGGATGTTTTGTCCAGTGGATCAAGTCTGTTGAGGTTGCTAGACCTACTCTCTGTACCAATCCCTTCTCTGAACGTTTCCCCCCGGTATAAAACATGTACCACAAGTTATTATGTTGGATGATGCTACCAGTCCAGGTCGTATAACTATCAAACGGCTCATTCTGGCTCGTTGAACTCCCAGGATGAAGTGCATCCGGCAGAATCTGCCAATTTTGCAAATCATCCGAAACAGCATGTCCTATAGAAACATTCCAGTGGCGCAATTGTTCATCACCCAATACCCGATCTGCCTGTAAATAAAAGATATGAAATTGATCCCCATCCCGTGCAAACCAGAAGTCCCAAACCCACTTATCCCTTACCCGCAATGTCATCCTTTTACCCCACTTGCTGCGACGCTCTGCACAAACCATTTTTGGAACATCAGAAATACAATGAGTACTGGCACGGTTGCCAGTGAAGCGAATGCCATAATATCTCCCCACTGGCGCGGTGACTGCCCAAAGAACACCTGCATAGCGACTGGCAGGGGTTGAATGTCAAAGCCTGCCGATGCAGTCGCCATCAAAGGCCATAAATAGGCACCCCAGTAAGCCAGGAATTGCAATATTGCTACGGTCGCAAATACCGGACGGGATAGTGGCACAATAATACGCGAATAGATGGTGAAACCGCTTGCGCCATCTACCCTGGCCGCTTCATCAAAGTCTTTTGGAATATTGATAAAAAATTGGTAGAACAGAAAAATCGAGAAGGCATCAGCGATAAATGGGAAAATCTGCACATGATAAGTATTGAGCCAGCCAATACCACCAAACCAGGGTAAATCACGCACAAGCAGTAACAATGGCACCGCAATCGACTCGAATGGGATGATAATAAGGGCAATCACGATGGTGATCACCACTCGCCGCCCGGGCCAGTTGAGCCGTGCTAATGCAAAGGCTGCCATACTATTCACAAACAACCCACCTGCGACAATACAACTTGTTACAAACACTGTGTTGAAAAATATCTTCCAGAATGGGAGTTGTTCAAACAGACCCGGATTAGCACCTGGTCGCGGCGAACAGGCGCTGTTGTCCTGCTGATAGTCGGGGCAAGAAAAATTGGATAAGGTAAATTCACGAGGAACAAATGCATTAAGGCTTCTCATGTCAGTTGTAATGACATCATCTGGTTTAACAGACGATGTAACCATGACCACTATTGGGAACAGAAAAAACAACGCCATGAGGATCATTATTCCATAGGTAAAGATATTACGAACGAGTTTCCGCCTTCTCGCTTGCCTTTCCAGGATGTGAGCTTCATTGGATATTGATTGCACATTTGTTGCCATCTTAACTTTCTCCGTAGGATAAGAAGTGGCGCTGCAAAAGTGATATGACCAAGACAATAATCACGAAGACTACAGCAATCGACGCTGCATAACCAACCCGTTGGGCACTTCGGAATCCCTCGTTCACCATATGCAGAATAGGAGTAATGGTAGAGTTTTCGGGGCCACCCCGTCCGAAAGTCATCACATCGACTTGAACGAACAACTTGAATGCCAAAATGGTAGTACTTATCGTGACAAACAAGGTTGTATTACGTAAACTGGGGAGAGTAATAAAACGGAATTGCTGTACTCTCGAAGCTCCATCAATCGAAGCTGCTTCATAGAGGTCTTCAGGGATTTCTTGCAATCCAGCGAGGTAGATGACCATCTGAAAACCGACGCCTTGCCAGATTGACATGATGATAATTGCGACCATGGCCGACTGTGGATTTCCCAGCCAATCAATTGGCCCAACCCTGAAGATGTTTAGGAAGTTGTTAATCAAACCTTCACTTGGGTTGTAGAGGAAAAACCAGATCACTGCCACGATTGCCATCGCGGTCACAACTGGACTAAAGTAAATAGTCCGGAATGCATTTGCGCCAGCGATCTTTTGATTTACCAGAATCGCCAGAGCGAGAGCCATACTCGTCTGCAAGGGCACAACGATAATAACAAATTCAAAGATGTTTAACAGAGATCGGTAAAATGAAGCGTCGCCCGCTCCAATCAAGTAATGATTTCCAGCGAGATCGAATTGCACAAGTTCTTCTAACCGTTCGGGGCGCAGGTAGGTACGCGCGCGCTCATATTGGATATTGCCGTTTTCGTCCCGCACAACTTCACCCGTCTGATCGTCGCGCAAGGGATCAAGAGTGAATATCTGGAGTCGAAGCAGGTCCTGGTAATTTTGGACACCGATAAAATCCGCAGGCTTCTGCTGCTGGGTCGTTTCGCCTGTATCAGGATTGGTTACCATCTCGACAGCCGGTACAAGCGGTTGATTGGTAAGGCTTAGACCAAATGCCATTAAAAATGGGACAATCAGAAAAGTAACAAGTAATACCGCAGCAGGAGCCATCATACCGTAAGCAAGCAGGCGTTCACGGGATTTATAATTACTCACTCGGCCTGTCATAATCGCAGCAGCCATAGCTGTTCTCCTAATAAATTTATTCGACAGGAAGAGGGGCACATCAATTGATGTGCCCCTGGAGAGTTTTACGATGCAGCTTGATAGCCGCCATTTTCCTCAATATTGGCGTCGATTGCGTCTACGGCTGCATCCAACGCAGTTTGCACATCTCCGCCCTTCGAAATTTCGTCAACCGCCTTTGCAAACTCGGCAGTAATAACCGGGTAAGCTGGTGTTTGCGGGCGCGGCACTGCAACACCGCCCTGAAGTTGTTCGACATAGACGTGTAGGGGACCACCCATCGCATAACGGTCATCCGCATCTAGCACGCTAATGCGGCTGGGGACTGCCCCATTGGCATCAGTCATGACAACCATTTGTTCTGGCGACATCATGAAGTCAAGCAATGCCCATGCGCCATCCGGTGCGGCGCAACTGCTGGTGATACCCCAGTTCCAGGAACCCATGCCTGTCACGGCCTTGTCGCCAAACTTCGGCATAGGGACCAGTACCAGATCATCACCGAGGGCTTCAGCATAGCGATTGTATTCCCAGTGACCAACAAAACTCAAAGCAGCTTTTCCATCCGGGAACAGATTATCATCTGCTGGAGTAGCAGTGGTGTAACCGTCGGTAAACAGGCTTTGGAACCATGTCATGGCCGCTACCGCAGCGTCACCATTTAACGCTCCTTCAGCAGTCTGATAGTCCGAGCGGTCAATCAGGTCGCCGCCAAAACTCTGCACGATTGGTGAAAAACCATAGGTGAACCATTCACCCAGCCCATAATTCATTTTCAGATCCAGGGCGTATTCCACGCCATCAATCTTGCTCAATGCATCTAAAGCTGAGTTAAATTCATCCAGTGTCCACGCATCTTCGGTGGAAGTAGGAATACGCACATCAGCCTGCTCCAGATAAGATTTGTTCGCCCAGATTGCCAGGCCGCTGTCAAACACGCCCAGGCTATAAAGGTGACCGTTATACATACCTTGATCTATGATCGACGGTAGAATGTCGGCCTTCATATCGTCACTTACATAGTCATCAATGGGAATCATGTATCCTTTATAGGCGAAGCTGTACAAAGTTGGTCCATCGAAGTCCAACAGGCAAGGCAGATTGCCCGCCAGGGCAGCCGCATTTACTGCATCGGTATAGCTGCCCTCCGGCAACTCAGTGGCTACCGCCACATAGTCTGACTGAGAATCATTAAATGAAGATAGAATTTGATCCAGAGCATCGCGTTCGCTGCCCTGTCCGCTGTGGAAAAATAGGCTAATTTCGGTTGGACTCTGTGCTAATGTAGGGGTAACAAAGACCGCAACCAATAACAAAAATACTGCCACTAAGCCGAAACGCTTCATGGTTTTATACTCCTCTAAAAGTATGTTTATTCGATAAACTGATATGATGGTGAATTGCTAGTTATTTCGCGCTATAATAATTCCTCTCTCTAAGCTATTACCGGGTGTGATATACGGCGAACAACCTCCTCACAGCAATGAACGGGTTGTCTGTCGTGGGATCACCTCAAGGGGTGGTAAGGGAGTATGGGGACTATCTTCCCCATTGAGCAGGCGTAGCAGGTGTTCTAGCCCGGTGCGCCCGCTCAACTCCAAGTGTTGCCGGACGGTGGTTAGTCCGACATGGTAGCTGATTTCTAAATCATCGTAACCAATGACTGACACATCATCCGGCACTCGTAGTCCCGCATCATGTGCGGCTGCGATACATGCTAGAGCTTGCATGTCACTCATTGCAAAAATACCTGTGGGGGGGCTCGGCAGCGAGTACAGTTCCATTGCCGATAATTTTGCTATGTCGTAATCGTGAAATCCCAGCCGTACGTATTCGTCAGGGACTGATATGCGCTGTACCTCCATTGCACGGCAGAATCCTGCGAACCGTTCCTGACTAGTACTGAACTCGAAGGAGTTGACAAAATCGTCACCGACATAAGCAATTTTTCGATGCCCCACATCCAATAGATAATTTGTCGCTAGAAAACCACCTTCAACATTATCCGTCCCAATGCAAGGCCAATCACGACCTTGAAATTGATTAATCCCTACAAAGGGCATATTGGCATCATAGAGCATCTGTTTCTGCCCATCAAATAGATCAAGGTCTACAATAATCAGACCTTCGATGGCACGAGCTTGTGCGATGGCTGTCAGACGCTCCTCATAGTGTGGCAGCGAACTTACGCTATACAACACTAATTCGTAATTGCTTTCTAATTCACTGAGAGCAAGTTGAACTCCGCGTAGACGTTCAGCGAACGAGGGGTATTGAACAAATGGTTGTGTGATGACGCCTAGGTTGTGGAGCCTTGTCCTGCGGGGAAGTTGTCGAGCGACACTGTTGGGTCTAAAGCCAAGATCAGAGATGGCTTCCAATACCAGTTTGCGGGTATCGGGTGTCACTTTTGGACTATTATTTAACACACGAGAGACTGTTCCGATTCCAACGCCAGCCTTCTTCGCAACGTCTCTAATGGTTGGGTGAGGCATGAAAATTCCCGATATAGTTCAATAAATTTCTTTCATGGAAACGTTTCCACAGCACATCGGTATTATATTGCGACTATATTGGCTTGTCAACTGATCGCAATTGACGCCGTCACAGTGTAAAGCAAGTAATTGTGGAGCACACTTTATGATGTAGATTGGTAATTGTGTGAAGCGCTACTACCCTGACACTAGGCGCAATAGCAACCCGAAAATGAGGAAATCTTCACACCGGGGGAGGCGAATACCAAGTTGCTCTGAGTATCTTTTAGCCGAAGGTAGGGTAATGATAATTTTGGAGATATCTCTCCCGTGAAATTGTCTGCAAGCTGCTCTATGATGTCCACACAATATTGAATTAGAATCTGTCAAATCATGATGCCCCTCCATATCATTCGTAGCGGGGCGGATCACCACTTTCAATAAACCCGTGTTTCAATACGGGGCATTCGTTGGTTTTATTCAAAACAGCAGACATTCATTATGCCAAGACTGTACGTCGTCAAAACAAATGGGACACAAGAGGGGTTTGGCTAAGAGACACAGAACCCCAATTATACCCAACAACTTCAGACTGACGACTGCGCCAGCAAATGCTGGGTCGGCGCGGCCAGAGTCGCCGCTTAACGGCGGCACGGGCATCTTCGACCTGTGCTGCGCGACCGAAAAACATGTCTGCCGGCGTGATATTCCCTAATGCCTCATGATACCGCTGCTGGTTGTAGTGTTCGACGAAGGCGGCAATGGCCTGCTCCAACTGCCAGGGGAAATAGTGATGTTCCAGGCAAATCACGTTCTTAATGGAACGGTGATACCGTTCGATTTTGCCCTGGGTCTGTGGATGGTAAGGCGCACCGTGCGTATGCTGAATACCATGCTGCGCCAGGTAATCAGCCAAATCGCCCGAGATGTAAGCCGAGCCGTTATCGCTCAGCAAACGGGGACGATGCTGGACGGCGACCTGCTGGACGCCTGTGGCGGCGATGGCGAGGTCAAGCGTGTCTTCGACATCGGTATGGCTCATGCCAGTGGTGAGTTTCCAGGCGATGATGTACCGGGAGAAATCGTCCAGCACCGTTGAGAGATAGTAGTAGCCCCAACCAACCACTTTGAACTGACTGAAATCGGTTTGCCATAATTCATTGACGCCGTTGGGTCGGATGTTGGAACCTGTCGGCTGCCTTGACCAACACGAAGGCCGGGCTGGTAATGAGGTCAAACGCCTTGAGGATGCGATACACGCTCGACTCGGAGATGAAATAGCCTTCGGTGTCGGTGATGTGCCAGGCCAGCTCACGCGGCGACAGCTCCGGGCGTGCCAGCGCAATTTGCACCACCTGGTCTCGCACGGTCTCAGGAATTCGGTTCCAAAACTGGCGTGGTTGGCTGGATTGATCCTGTAACCCCTCTATCCCGTCGCGCTGATACTGCTCATACCAGCGGTAGAAGGTGCTGCGGGGTATACCTATTGCCGCCAGCGTTTGCTTGACGGGCAGAGCCGAGTCTTCCACCAGCCGGATGATCTCGTACTTCTCGCTCGCCGAGGTGCGCGTTAATCTTCCCATGCGCTCGTCTCCCTGCCCAGCGCACTTTTTTTCAACACCCGGTTCTTCAGCAGCAGTTCGGCCACCACCTGCTTGAGCTGGTCATTTTCCTGGCGCAGCCCATCTACCTCGCTGCTGCTGGCTTCCCGTTTGGTGTCGCCCGTTAGCCGCGCCTTGCCCGCTTCCAGGAATTCCTTGCTCCACTTGTAATACATGTTCGGATTGATACCTTCACGGCGACATAATTCGGCGATGCTGTCCTCGCCCCGCAACCCTTCCAGCACGATACGGATTTTCTCCTCCGCGCTGTACTTACGGCGCGTTTCCCGGCGAATATCCCGCACGACCTGCTCGGCTGAGACCTTCTCATCTTTGACCATCTGATTTATCCTCCATTTGATCGGTTTCAGATGGGGAAAGTATCTCTTAACTTTACCGCATTGTGTGTCTCATAGGCTCTGAAGTCGTACAGGTGGGAGACTCTTCTAAACCTTCGTACTGTACAGGGTAGAATAGCAGACCATCATTCTCTTCGACCACCGGCAGCATTGCCTTACGACTGGCACTCGTCCAATCACCAAAAATTACAGATACACCATCTTCTAATAACAGCTTGCGTGCCTTCTCGGCGAAGGTCGGCCAATCGCTTGCACCGTCTTCCACAATGGGTACAATTTGGCGTCCCAACACACCGCCAGCCGCATTGATTTCGTCAATTGCCATCAAAGTCGAATCTCGAACGGTGGTTTCGCTGATTGACATCGTGCCACTCAAAGAATGCAGAACACCAACCTTAATGGGTTCAGTATCCTGGGCACTGACCGATGGGATGACTGCAATGACCAGAACTACAAAGAAACACAATAGGATCGTCCGCTTTGCTACGATGCGTAAACCTTTAGACATATCGCTCACCCAAGTAAGTAGATTAAGATTACCAACAACAAGGAAGCGATACTCATAGTCGCGAATAATGCAACAACACACAAGTTCTCTGGGCGAAACTTGTCGCTATGGTCTTAATACAAATAACCAATGAAAGTCGCGAATTACAAACGGATAATGATAAATCCGAGAGTAAGCATAATCGGGGTCGATAGGACTTGTGCATAGTGTAAGCCGACAAACTGGTTGAATTAATTATTTTAATTGAACATTAAGACTCAAGGGGAAACCTGTTTTATTGCGTGAAACAAGAACATAGTTGTACACATTGAGCTTTCGATGGATTGAAGACTTTATTGCAAAAGAACTCTATCCTGAAAAACATCGGTAACTTGATTCTGAGATTGGGTCTTGCGCGTTACAGAATATGACGAGTTAATCGACGCTGCCGACCCCATTTCTAATTTCAGCCTGTAGTGGAATAAATGCAAAACGTTATGCAGTGAGCATCAATGGTTCCAATATACAAATGAGATGATACTTTTCGCATGAAACGGGATTTATTTCGATCTTGGCGGTATTATTTGGAGGATTATTTAGGGAGCTTTTCAAAAGACTTATGAACCAACTTAAAGTTCGCTTTTATGTAGGCTTTATCTTCCTTGAAATTATGCTGACAATTTTGACTTTGACAGCTTTTGCTGAGAGCGGCGGACTAGAGAATCGGACGATTGGTTTTTCTCAGGTTGGAACAGAAAGTGAGTGGCGCATTGCATTTACCGAGAGCATACTTGCGGAAGCACAAAAACGAGGCATCAAACTTTCGTTTTCGGATGCGGAAAACAACCAGGAGAATCAGTTTGCGGCTGTTCGTACTTTTATAGCCCAGCACGTTGACGCAATTATCATCGCGCCAGTTATCGAAACTGGATGGGATCAGGTTCTAAAAGAAGCGCAAGCTGCCGGAATACCTGTCGTCATTATCGATCGCAACGTCACAGCCGACGAGTCATTGTATCTCACTCGGGTATCGTCCGATTTTGTTCATGAAGGACGCCTCGCAGCAGCCTGGTTAGCACAAAAGACAGCTGGTATATGTAATATCGTGGAATTGGAAGGTACAATCGGTTCCAGCGCAGCGCGCGACCGTCAGATTGGCTTTAATGATGTAATTGCCCTATTTCCCGATATGCATATTATTGTTTCCCAGTCAGGTGATTTTATGCGAGAGAATGGCAAGAAAGTGATGGAGGGTATTCTGAACTCTGAAAATCCGCACGAAATCTGTGCAGTTTGGTCGCATAACGATGATATGGCGATTGGCGCTATAGAAGCAATCAAGGAAACTGGCCTCAAGCCCGGAAAGGACATTCTGATCGTGTCGGTGGATGCGATTCCCGACATTTTCCTGGCGATGATGAATGGTGACGCGAACGCCACAATTGAACTCAACCCGAACATGGGAGGACCAGCATTTGACGCACTGGAAGCTTACTTCCGAGGCGAGACAATACCGAAGTGGATACCCGTTACGGGAGGCATTTATTTCCCGGATACAGCCGCGGCGGAATATGCGCGCCGACATCGCGATACGTCATTGACGCCAGTAGCTCCCAACTAATATATGTCAAGTTATTGCACCCTACATTCGAGTAATCAACGACAAAAGCATCATTTATAATGAACTCTAATTCTAAGAAACCACGGCCCAAAATGTCAGACGTTGCTGAGATGGCTGGTGTCTCTTATCAAACGGTGTCCCGCGTTATCAATCAGCATCCCTATGTCTCGAAGGACGCTCGTCAGAGGGTTCAGAACGCCATTGACGTCTTGGGTTACCGCCCCATGAAAGCTGCGACCAAACTAAGAGCGAGATTATCCAAGACTATCGCGATTGTTTTGTATGGAAGTTGGTTTCACGGCCCAGTTCAGATTGCACTGAACGTCGAAATGGCGGCAAAAACGAGTGGTTTCGACGTAATTCTGGTGAATGTCACTGAAACCGAAGAGCAAGTTACCCAGGCGCTCCAACATGTTAAAGATTGGAGTGTGGACGGAGTTATCATGATTATCCCGGCACACGGGCTAAACGCCGAGCAAATCAAAGCCGTTTGCGATGACATACCGGTTGTATACATTGATTCGCAGCCTTCACCGCACTTACCTTCAATAAGTCTTGATGATCATTATGGAACTCAAAAGATCATCGAACATCTGATTGAGTTGGGGCATACGCGTTTCTGCGAAATTAGCGGGCCTATGAACTGGTACAGCGGCCAGTTACGTCATCAGGCTTGCATCGAGACATTGGAGAAGCACGGCATTGAGCTAGCAACACATATAGAGGGCAACTGGACCACACCCGGTGGTTATCAGGCCACTCGCCGGCTACTTGAACAGAGGCACATGTTTTCTGCCGTAATCGCAGCGAATGACAGTATGGCTCTCGGAGCTTATCGTGCTCTGCACCAGGCGGGATTATCAGTGCCGCATAATGTGTCGGTGGTTGGCTTTGACGATATCCAGGAAGCCCCTTATTTTACACCACCCTTAACGACTGTCAGCCACGATTACATTCAACTTGGAACGCTCGGATTTGAGTATCTCATGCAGTTGATGGATGACCCTCAAACAATGATTGAGCAAAAAGTGATCCGTCCCAAGCTAATTGTGCGCGACAGCACTGCCCCATCTTCACCATAAATCAGTATTTTGTCAAAAACCTTGACACATTGCGAAAATCACGCTACAGTTCTGTGAACGGTCACATAAATTAAAGTTCGACTAAGCTATTTTACCGAACGGTTTTAAATTTGTCATGTGTGATCGATCACAGACAGGCAATGCAGCTGCAATAAATACTTTAAAACACGAGCCAGACTAATTAAGCGGTCATATAAAATAAAGAACCCGACTGAACCGTTTTACCAAACGGTTTTAAATTATGTCATGTGTGATCGATCACAGACAGGCAATGCAGCTGCAATAAATACTTTAAAACATGAGCCACATAAAATCTTTTTTGACCACCACATACCCACACTTCTTTTTCAATCATCGCATCCTGCCATGTTCGGATCAGTTTCGCTTGGGCTACAACTCCGACCGCAGCCTGCTATTCTCAATAAACACTCCCTTATTTTTACGTATGTCAATACCTCATAGAATACGGACGTCACGGCTACATGTGATGAGCGTAGATTATATAGGGTGAACGAAAGGAAGTCACTATACGAGAGAATACAACATCTGGTCGTCAGTACATTAATATTCCAATCTAAGATCATAAGGAGATTAATTAAATGCGTACACTAAAAGTAAGGTTGCTGTTCGTCGTAGCAATTGCAGTTTTGTCTCTGTCCTTCGGCATTCTAGTCAGCCAGGCGCAGGATCATTTGACGATTGGGTTCGCGCAGACTGGTTCTGAGAGCGGCTGGCGCACAGCCTTTACCAACTCTATGAAGGCAGAAGCAGAAAAAGAAGGCATCGATCTGAAGTTCAGTGATGGTCAGCAAAAGCAGGAAGTTCAGATCGCCGCGCTTCGTTCATTCATCGCCCAGGGAGTTGATGCTATCCTGCTCGCCCCCATCGTTGAAACTGGTTGGGATGCCGTTCTACAGGAAGCTAAGGACGCCGGTATCCCCGTTATTTTGGTAGACCGTAATGTGGACGTCGCTGATGACTCCCTATACGTCACCAGAGTTGCAGCTGACTTCAATCACGAAGGTCGCCTCGCCGGAGCATGGCTGGCAGCGGCTTCTGCTGGGACACAATGGGCTAGTGGCTGCAATGTCGTGGAACTTCAGGGTACCACTGGTTCCAGTGCCGCCCTTGACCGTGCCGCGGGCTTTGCTGACGAACTCAACCTTTTCCCCACGATGAAGATCGTTGCTAGCCAGAACGGTGACTTCACCCGCGATGGTGGTCAAAAGGCAATGGAAGCTCTCATCAAGTCTCTAAATAATCTCGAAGATGTTTGCGCTATTTGGAGCCACAACGACGACATGCTGTTGGGCGCCCTCGTCGCGCTGAAGGCTGCCGGTATCAAGACCGGACCAGGCGGCATCTTGACCATCTCTGTCGACGGCGTATGTGATGCTTTCAAGGCCATGGCCGATGGCGATATGAGCGCCAACGTAACGCTGCTCCCTGACCTGGGCCCGCTTGCCTACCAGGCTGTCCGTGACGCCCTCGCTGGAAACGACCAACCGAAGTGGATCGTAATGCCCAGCCCGATGAACTTCCCCGACACAGCTGCGGAAAAATACGCCGCATGTAGTGCCGGCAGTTAACACCATATTGTAAGCCGTGGGGCACTGTAGCATGGAGTGCCCCACAGTTGTATACTCTACTGTTAAATATGCTTTGAAAATTTCCCGGTCGAATCCAACCTCGACTTCGGCATTTTGCCACAAATGGATATTGGTTTTTACATTTTATGAATGAGTAAATAGCCATCATGAGCGCCACTAATGGGACCCCCCTCTTAGAGATCCGCAATGTGAACAAGGCATTCCCTGGTGTACCCGCACTTTCATCGGTCGACTTCACAATGTATCCAGGTGAAGTTCATGCGTTGCTTGGGGAAAACGGTGCGGGTAAATCCACGCTAGTCAAGATCATTACCGGTGTCTATCAAAAAGATACTGGGAGCATTTCGCTACAAGGGAAAGAGATCGAACCGAGAAGTCCGCGCGATGCACAAGCTCTGGGTATCAGCGCGGTCTACCAGGAAGTAAATCTTGTCCCAACGTTGTCTGTAGCCGAGAACGTCTTTCTAGGCAGACAGCCCAAACGTTGGGGAATCATCGACACGAGAGCAGCCATTCGAAAAACCCAAAAGCTGCTTGAAACTTATGACATTCATATTGATCCATCACGGCCACTCGGTTCCTATTCGGTAGCGGTTCAACAAATCGCAGCAATCGCTCGTGGCGTTGACCTTTCTGCCAAAGTCCTTATTCTCGATGAACCAACCTCCAGCCTGGATGCCAGCGAGGCTAAATCGCTTTTCGCCGTGATCCGTTCCCTTAAAGAAACGGGCATCGGCATTTTGTTGATTACCCACTTCCTCGATCAGGTGTACGAAATCTCCGACCGAATCACTGTCCTCCGTAATGGTATCAAAGTCGGTGAACACCTGGCCAAAGAACTGCCGAGGATGCAACTGGTTACTGAAATGCTCGGCAGGGAATTGCTCGAAGAATTGGCACCAGCAAATGTAGAAGAACGTGCTCCCCAGGACGTTTTTTTGCGTGTGGATGGACTGGGTAAAACAGGTGTGATAGAGCCTTTGGATTTCGAAATCCGAAAGGGTGAAATCGTTGGCCTGGCTGGATTGCTCGGCTCAGGGCGAACAGAAACTGCGCAACTTATTTTCGGAATTATACATAGTGACAAAGGGCAAATTTCCGTCAGGGGAACCAACGTAACTTTCAATTCCCCACATACTGCTATCATCCACGGTTTCGGGCTTTGCCCCGAAGATCGCAAAGCTGAAGGCATCATTGGCGAACTGACCGTTCGAGAAAATATCATCCTAGCCCTACAAGCCAAGCGCGGCGTGTTCAGGTACCTGCCACAGAAGAAACAAGAAGAGTTGGCCAATGAAATGATTAAAGCGCTGCACATCGCTACTCCGGACTCTCAAAAATTAGTCAAGGAGCTTTCTGGTGGCAACCAGCAGAAGGTGATTTTAGCCCGTTGGCTGGTTTCGGAACCGGAATTTCTGATTTTAGATGAACCCACACGCGGCATCGACGTTGGTGCGCACGCCGAAATTATCGGCATTGTTAAGGACCTGTGCAGAAAGGGTATGCCTCTACTGGTCATTTCTTCGGAACTTGCAGAGGTGGTTGATTACAGTGACCGCGTGGTGGTGTTGCGTGATCGCAAAAAAGTGACTGAACTTCAACGGGGTGAAATTAGCCAAAATTCGATTATGAAAGCTATTGCGGAGAGATAATGATCACCAAAGAACCTTCCCCATCCACAACTAAGGTTGTCGCAAGCCGTGTTCTGCCAAGTTGGATGCGGAATAACCGGCGTATACTTTGGCCTTTGGTGACTCTCTTGTTGATCATGTTCGCCGACAGCTTGGCATCGAATAGCTTTTTCAATATCCGTGTCGTGGTTGATCCCCAGAACGGGGATCATTTCTACGGAAGTTTGATCGATATTCTTAAGAATGCCGCCCCCCTTGTGCTTCTAGCAATAGGGATGTCTCTGGTCATTGCCACAAAAGGTATTGATTTGTCGGTGGGTGCGGTCATTGCAATTTGCGGGGCAATCGCGGCTACGATGGTTGGAAAGGGAGAGGTATCCCCGATTCCTCTCCCGCTGGTTTTTTTAATCAGTATTGGGGCTGGCGCGCTGTGTGGCCTATGGAACGGTTTCCTCGTCGCCTTCCTGGAGATTCAACCGATCGTGGCTACACTGATTTTGATGGTCGCCGGACGAGGCATCGCCCAAATGATAACAGGTGCAACGATTGCAACGTTTCAGAATCAAGGACTCGCATTTCTCGGTGTAGGCTATATTTTGGGGCTGCCGTCTGCAATATACATCGCTCTGGCGGCACTCATTCTTGTTTATGTGCTGGTACGGCGAACTGCTCTGGGGATGATGATTGAATCCGTAGGGGCAAATAGCAAAGCCAGTTACTATGTTGGAATCAATGCGCGTCTCATCAAATTGTATGCGTACGTGATTTGCGGCGTCTGTGCTGCAATCGCAGGACTCATTGTCACGGCAAATATCAAGGGCGCAGATACTAACAATGCGGGTTTGTACTCTGAATTAGACGCAATCCTGGCGGTTGTCATAGGTGGAGCATCCCTTGATGGAGGGCGGTTTTACCTGGGCATGAGCGCACTCGGGGTTCTAATCATTCAAGCTATGAATACAGGGATTCTCACCAGTGGTGTTCAGCCGGAATTCAATCTGACTATAAAAGCTATTGTCGTCTTGATTATCCTATTCATTCAATCGGAGAGCTTCCGCAGATCCGTCGGACGCCGATTTCGGAGAACCTCATGAGATCACGTTTTCTTACCCTTGGAGCAACCCTTGCCGTATTTATTCTGTTATATATGGTCGGTTGGGCGCGCTTTCCAGCCTTCGGGTCAACCGTTGTGTTGGCCAATGCACTTTATGACAACGCTTTCCTGGGTATTGTGGCGGTTGGCATGACCTTTGTGATCCTTTCAGGTGGGATCGATCTGTCCGTGGGGTCGGTCATTGCCTTCATTGGAGTATTCATCGCACTAATGCTGCAGAATACTCAGGTTCATCCCTTGATTGTGTTTGCGATGGCATTAGCCATCGGAACAGTCTTTGGTGCTGCGATGGGTGCAATGATCTATTTCTTCAAGATTCCCCCATTTATCATCACATTAGCAGGCCTATTCTTAGCCCGCGGGACGATATTTTTACTCACGACTCAATCTATTGGAATCTCAAATCCTTTTTACAATCAGGTATATACCATTGCCATCAAGCTGCCCAGTGGTGGAAGACTGTCCTTTCTTGCTATCCTCTTTCTGCTCGTGCTTGGGGGGGGTATTTTCATTGCCCATTATACAGAATTTGGGCGTAATGTTTACGCTATGGGAGGGGACCCGAACGCAGCCTTGTTACTGGGTGTACCTATCGCTCGCACCACGATTGGTGTCTACGCGCTGAGCGGCTTTCTGGCGGCGCTCGCCGGGGTGGTCTATTCTCTTTATACCTCATCTGGCTATCCATTGGCAACCGTTGGAGTGGAGTTGGATGCTATTGCCGCAGTCGTCATTGGCGGCACCCTACTTACGGGTGGTGTAGGTTATGTCGCCGGCACGTTTATCGGTATCCTTATCAATGGAGTCATTCGAACATACATCACTTTCGACGGCAGTTTGAACAGTTGGTGGACCAGGATTTTAATTGGCTTCTTGCTATTCGTCTTCGTCGCACTGCAAAAGCTCTTATCCAGCCCCAAAGTTCAAGAGATGCTAAGTTCAAGGCGCAAAAGTTGAATTATGTGTTGCTCATATAGTGGGGGTTCGGCTAATTCACCTTGCTGCCTTCGCGTCACACCACACCTATAGCTGACGGCGAATCTTGTCGCCCACTTCACACGATTCGGGCGCGATGTATACGTTCAGGGCGGCAGAACTCTGAACAGGCGGCGTGGGTTATGTAGCTAGGACATTCATTGGCATTATGATTCAGGGAGTCATTCAGTCTTACGTCAACTTCGATGGAACAATCAATAGTTGGTGGACAAAGATTATTATTGGCGTTCTCTCATATTTTTTGCCCTGCAAAAGCTGTTTGGCAGTGGCAAGAACCTGTTCCAGGTCGTCAAGCAAATGAGATTTGTGCATAAGAAGACGAGTCAATAAGCCGTTGCTAAAAAATTCAAATCTTGCTGTCAAATTAAATATTCTGGTTTTTATGGTGTTGGTTGTCATGTTGGTAGGCGTCGTCTATCTCCTGATCCTCAATACCCGCAATTTGACCGAGGAAATTGGAGGTGAGCGAGTTGTCGAGGAAGTGAACATCATCCAGAATCGGCTGGCAGAGATCGAAAAAGAACTGCTAGTTGATACCAATTTTATGGTAACAAGCGTCAACTTTTTTCAGGCGGTCGGTCGGCGTTCAGCAGCCGACACGACTGAGATTATCAACACCGCCAATGCGTCGCTGGGGCTGGACGACATAGCCGTCGTCGATGGCGATGGAAGACGACTGACCGATACCCGTAATGACGAAGATACGAACCAGAAGGACGCACTTTTGCGGCGCGCCCTCGACGGCAACACAACCACCGTACTGTTAGTTGCTAAAAATGCAGGGGTCGTAGAGGTGAGCATTGCTGTGGCGGCACCCGTTGTGAGTAGTACGGGCAACCGATTGGGCGCTATTCAAATGAGCCGTCATATCAGCCGCGAATTTCTCGAGAGTTTAATCTTTGGTCGGCAAAATATCCAATTAGGACTGATTTACAATGGTAACGTGATTGTCCGATCCGACAAAGACCAGACAATAACGAATATTCTTGCAAATGGTATTCCGCTTAACCCCAACTCCGTTGAAGAGGCTCATAGAGGACACACGATTGTCCAGGAAGGCCTGGTTCTAGGGAATCAGGGTGTTCCGCACACAGTTGCCTATACGCCCGTTCTGTCTGAAGAGGGAGACTCTCCCGCCGTGATTATGATTCTAGTGGAGTTGGAAGAAATCTACTCATTTCAGAACAGTACCTTGCTTAATACCATCATCGTGTTTGTCGCTCTGACAGTATTCGCTCTGGCGACCCTTTATGTGAACATTTATCGAACTGTAATCAGTCCGTTGAATAAACTCAGAATCATTGCTGGGGTGATGACCAGTGGACAATATAATGAACGTGCCCTTGCGAGTACGGCTGACGAGGTTGGGCAGTTGGCAGCGGCATTCAACACAATGGCAATCGCTGTTGAACAGCGTGAAGTCAGCTTGCAAACTGCGCGGGAGCACGCCGAACGGGCCAATCAGGTGAAGTCCATGTTTCTGGCGAGTGTATCTCACGAACTAAGAACGCCGCTCAACGCCATCATCAATCTGACTAAATTTGTGGGATTAGGTATGTACGGCACAGTAAATGAGGAACAAAAGGACATTCTCTCCAAAGTCGAAGCTCGCAGCAAACACCTACTGAATCTCATCAACGATGTATTGGACATATCGAAGATTGAATCTGGTTCACTTGAGTTATTTGTAGAGGCCAATGTAAAGGTTGACGAGATTGTTGCTTCAGCAGTTGAAACAGCGCAGAGTTTGCTGCCGGGAAAGCCCATTACCATCCTTTGCCAGACTGAGCCGAATTTACCCACGCTGACCGGTGATGAGCAGAGGATACAGCAAATTATTTTGAATTTGCTTTCCAATGCGTGTAAGTTCACCGAAAAGGGACTGATTCAAGTTCAGACGGGTGTAAAAGATGGTGAAATTGTCATTTCCATTACCGACTCAGGGCCAGGTATCGCACCAGAAAACCATGCACTGATCTTTGAAGCATTTCGGCAGACAAAAGGTGGTCTTAGTAAAGGGGAAGGAACAGGACTGGGTTTACCTATTTCTCGACGGTTGGCGGAAGCACATTGTGGTCGTGTATGGGTAGAAAGTTCACTTGGAAAGGGAGCGACTTTTTACGTTGCTCTCCCCTTGAAAACGCCTTTGGTGCCAACAATCTAGCCAGTAGATAAGAAGAATATTACATGACAGAGCCGATTTTCCTGTATATTGAGAATGATGAACTGAGTCGCGAAGTGATGAGGACATTGTTGATACGTGGACTAGGCTACCGTGATTTAACAATGTTAGAGACCAGTTCACACTTTGAGGAGGATCTTAAAAGACTAACGCAGAAGCCCGATATCATCTTCCTGGATATTCACATGGAGCCTCTGGATGGTTTTGAGATGTTGAAGCTGATTCGCCGCAACAAGGATTATTATGCTACGCCAGTAATTGCGCTCACCGCGAGTGTGATGAACGAAGAAGTCCGCCGCCTACGCGAAGCCGGATTTGATGGTGCGATCGCTAAACCGATTAACTACGATGTGTTTCCGGCTATACTGGATCGCATCTTAAGCGGAGATCAAATCTGGAACACGAAGTAACTTCTGTTTACTTATTAGTTGTTGTCGGGAGAAGGAGCTATGGATTACAGTCACGCCTTGATTATCGACGATGATGCTTATAATGTTTATATTATGGAGCGTCTGCTCGATCGCGAAAACATTTCCTATACTGCAATTACAGATACATTTGTGCTCGAAAATACTTTGAAAGAATTGAAGAGAATTGATATTGTTTTGCTTGACTTGGAAATGCCAAAGCGGGATGGCTATGAGGTCGTGGAAGTCCTGAGACACTACCTTAACCCGCAAGTTCCGATTGTGGCCTGTACGGTACACACAACGGAGATTAACCGGACGAAAAAGCTCGGCTTCTCAGGCTTTATCGCCAAACCACTGGATATGGAACGTTTCTCTGAGCAGATCCACCGCATACTAAACGGGGAAATCATTTGGGAGGCAAGATAAATTACAGACCGTAGCGATCAGTTATCCATCAACTTCTCAACATCTGATAGCAACATAATCATCGCAAAAACTTTGGATATGTCGCGTAATCTCCAGGCGGCATAGCCGCGAAGACTGCCCAGTTTATATATTCGCTTTGCTGTCTTGCTGTTCCGTTTCAACGAAACCATGCCAATACCGCAAACCGTTGCCTATCTGCGAGTCTCAACCACAGACCAGGACATTGAGAAGAACAAATTCGATATTCTCAGACTGGTCAACGAGAAAAATCTTGGGCAGGTGCCGTGGGTTGAAGAAACGATTTCAGGTCGAGTCGCGTGGCGGAAGCGGAAAATTTCGGAAATCATAGACCAGATTCAATCTGATGACAACCTCATCGTGAGTGCATTGTCCCGGTTAGGCCGTTCCATGCTGGAATGTATGGAAATTCTCCCCATAGCATTTCAGAAAGACATAAACATCTACGCTGTCAAGGGCAACTGGCGTTTAGATAGCTCAATCCAATCCAAGATTGTTGCTATGGCATTTTCAATGGCGGCAGAAATTGAACGTGATCTTATCACTCAAAGAACCAAAGAAGCATTGGCGGCTAAGCCAGAGGTCGAAAGTCGTCCAACATCAGGATAAAATGGGGCATGAGCAAACGACTAAACTTTACCCTCAATGAAGAACAACTTGGCGAACTGGAGCAAGCCATTAACAGTTCGCCGCATCCAGAAGTGCGACAGCAGCCATTGCCATGCGCCTGCTGCATTTGGGACAATCACCAGAACAGGTTGCACAGGCCGTACTGGTGACGTAGCAATACTGTCTACACCTGGCTTTATCACTTCGCCCGAATTATCACATCACACTTGGGCTAGAAAGCGAAAAGCCCACCGAAATATCAGTGAGCCTGTGCGAAAATGATATAGATAGGGATATTATTGTACGTAATCGGGAGCGACGGGATTTGAACCCGCGATCTTTGCCTTGACAGGGCAATATGTTAGGCCGCTACACCACGCCCCCTAATCAACAGGCAAAAGTATAGCATTCCCCTATATGTGTGTCAATGGTAAAACCAGAGCATATGCAGTCCTGATTCCACGACCCTCTAGCCTCAAATCAAGGGCTGATGTATCATGGAATTAACGCATGTTTTTAGAAGGCACAATAACGGATATGGTCAGAACTTGCCCAGCCTGTCACAAAGAGAATCTTGATCAAGCAACGGTCTGCGCTTACTGTGGTACGCCACTGGTTAACCTTCTACCCTCTCGCACCACAGAGCCAATTTCGCAGCAACCTGCCCCGGTCAAGCATCCTGACCACGTCATCCAACTGACCAAGCTGTACAACAACATCATTGTTTTTACTATCCCAAGCCAGGAGCAGCCCATACTGGTTAAGGGCGGTGGCAAGGTCATCTTAGGGCGTTTCAGCCCTGGAGAAATGCTTCCTACAGTTGACCTGACCCCCTATAACGCCAGCCTCCTCGGAGTATCACGTCAACACGCCGTCATCACTCGACCAGATGAATCATACCTCTTACAAGATTTGGACAGTACTAATGGAACTTGGCTAAATGATGTCAAACTTGTTCCACATCAAATGTATCCCATAAAATCCGGGGACTTGATTCGATTAGGACAGCTAGTCCTATATATCCATTTTGATGGGGCACGGCCAGATACAGAAACGATGGTCGAACTGATTCTGCAAAAAGAAGTTGCGCCGAATACCAAAAACCAGCTTACAGTCGAAGATTTGTCGAATCATATAACGCCCTACTTAGATGCCATTGCTCGCATTCAAGAAATCTGCGATGAACTTGTAGAGCGTAAACCCTTGAAAGTGGGCATCCGTTCCCTTGAATTCCAACCCGATTCCGCCTGGATAAACATCAAGTTAAGTGGTGTGCAGGAAGCGATAAGACTTCTTAAAAAGAAACCTCCAGTCTCGTCAAGTCTCCAACCGATCCCAATAACAAAAACACTGGCTGACTCTACGAAAGCACAAAACACCAATGGCAGTGGCGAGAAATCCAACACCAGTGTTGATACAGTTGCCGTTGATGAAAAAACTGAACCGTCAACGATGGCTCTAAAATTTGTCAATGACCTTGCACCCAGTCGGACGGATGCTGAGAAGAAAGATTACGTTGAGAAATTACTTCCCCTGATTACCATCCTCACATCGAGCGTGTTGGACACTGTTGATGGGCAGGAACATGACAGAGGAGTTTAAAGATCAAAGCGGTCAAATTCTCAAAGGCTACGAATTAAAACAGATTATCGGACGCGGTGGCTTTGGTGCAGTTTACAGGGCCTACCAACCACTCGTCGAGCGCGATGTAGCCATCAAGATCATTCTCCCCGAATATGCGAACCACCCCAATTTCGTCAGGCGCTTTGAGACCGAAGCACAATTTATCGCCAAGCTCGAACATCTCCATATTGTTCCACTCTATGATTATTGGCGCGAACCAGATACGGCTTGTTTAGTCATGCGTTGGCTACGGGGTGGGAGTTTACAGGATTCCATCGACAAAAACGGGGCATGGGCAGTTGAGTCCACTGTCCACTTGGTCGAACAGCTAGCTTCTGCCCTCACCGCCGCCCACCGATCTGGGATTATCCACCGCGATCTCAAACCCGCCAATGTACTGCTGGATGAAGAGAATAACGCATATCTCGCAGACTTCGGCATAGCGAAAAATCTGGTGGCCGAACCAACAAATACTGAAGAAGATCGTTTTGGGTCTCCGGCTTATATCTCGCCTGAACAAGTCACGGGACAACCCGTATCCGCCCAAACGGACATTTACAGCCTGGGTGTCGTAATTTACATGATGTTGACTGGCCGAACACCTTTCCTCGACCCAAGCACCACCACTGTCATACGCCGCCATTTAAGTGAACCGCTTCCCCCTCTTCAAACTGTCCGTTCAGATTTGCCGCATGGTCTGAATTTAGTCATCTGGAGAGCAACGTCCAAAAGACCAGAAGAACGGTATCCTGATGCTATGAGTCTGGCTGCCGACCTTCATCGAATCATCCAGCCAGATGGTGGACCAAATATAATTACTCGAAACACGGTTGCTCCCACCAGTCCTCGAATGACCCTATCTTCTATAGGACAAACGTTGCCGGTTGATTTGCCTCTGGAGCCTGAAAACCCGTACAAAGGTCTACGTGCCTTTCAGGAAGCTGATGCTCACGACTTTTTTGGACGCAAGGCGCTCATTGACCAATTAGCAAATCGACTTAAAGATAGTGAAACAGGAAATCGCTTCCTCGCGGTGATTGGTCCGAGTGGCAGTGGTAAATCCAGTGCAGTTCGGGCTGGGCTGATGCCATCTCTGAAGCATGGCATCGTCCCGGACTCCAGTGATTGGTTCTTCGCTCAGATGACACCCGGTTCACAGCCATTTGTCGAATTGGAATCAGCGCTGCTGCGTGTCGCCATACAAGCGCCCAAATCGTTACTTGACGAATTGAAGGGAAGTGACACCGGCCTGATAGAGCTAGTCAATAGATTGCTTCCGCCCGACGATGGGGACCTATTCTTATTAATTGACCAATTTGAAGAAATTTTTACACTCGTTCAGGACGAAACCGAACGCGCCCTGTTTCTCAATAGTCTGATCGCGGCCACCAACCATCCTCAAAGTCGGATTAGGATTGTCGTTACCCTCCGAGCGGATTTTTATGACCGCCCCCTGCTCTATCCTGAATTTGGCAACCTCATCCGTAAACGTACCGAAATTATCCTGCCGCTTACCTCTACAGAAATGGAACAGGCAATTGTCGGCCCGGCTGATCGTATTGGTATGCGTTTTGAACCGGGTTTGGTGTCGGCCATCGTGTCCGATGTTAGCCAGCAGCATGGAAGTCTCCCCCTTCTCCAATTTGCGTTGACTGAATTATTCGAACGCCGTGAAGGTTATAACCTGACACAGGCAGCATATCAGGAGAGTGGTGGTGTATTAGGCGCTTTGGCACGGAAGGCCGATGAACTATACGACCAACTGGATGTGGTTAGCCAGGAAGTTGCTCGTCAAATGTTTCTGCGTCTGGTCTCGCTGGGTGATAGTACAGAAGACACCAAACGGCGAATCTTGCAGGCCGAGTTTATAAACGGGATTCCTGATAACAAGCAGGTTGCGCGTGATGTACTGGATAAGTTTCTCAGGCAGCGGTTGCTTACTGCGGACTATGAACCTCAGACTCGCGCTCCAACCATTGAAATAGCACATGAAGCGCTCATCCGGGTTTGGGAGCGCCTGCATAACTGGCTAGACACCAACCGCGACGAGCTGCGATTATATCAACGCCTGGGGGCTGCTACCGGCGAATGGCTGAATACCGGGCGCGACCCCAGCTTTCTGGCCTCTGGCGCACGACTGTCACAATTTGAAAACATTCTGTCGGCAAAAACATTATCACTTAGATCAGAGGAAATCGATTATCTGGAGGCCAGCATTGCCGCCCGCAAGCGAGCAGCGAATCGTGTCCGCCTGTTTATTACCGGATTGGTCATATTTTCCCTCATAGCTCTCGCTCTAGCCTTATTCGCTCTAGATCGCCAGCAAACCGCCGAAATCGAACGAAACCGGGCAGACACCCAGGCCAATATTTCGCGTTCCCGCGAGTTGGCGGTAACAGCATTAACCAATGTCAATCAGACTGATTTGGCGCTGCTACTCAGCTTGGAGTCGTTACGTGCAGCAGATACGTTTGAAGGGCGAAACAGCCTGCTCACTGTTCTCCAATCACAGCCACATATCCAAAAATATTTGCAGGGCGCTATTGGTGCCATCCGATCTATCGCTGTTAGTCCAGATGGGAATATGTTAATCGCGGGGGGCGTCGACAACACCATTTATAGATGGGATGTAACCACGGGGCAACCCATCGGTGAGCCACTTACAGGTCATACCGGTTTGGTAAATAGTGTCGCCTTCAGTCCAGATGGACACCTGATTGCATCGGCCAGCGCGGATAACACGGTGAGGTTGTGGGATGCAGATACAGGTCAGCCCATTGGTGATCCTTTGTCTGGACATTCGGGCGCGGTTTGGAGTGTCGCATTTAGTCCAGATGGCAAAACACTGGCCTCAGCCGGTGCGGACACGACGATCATTCTGTGGGATGTTGAGTTGCATGACATGCAGGGTCAACCGTTAACAGGCCACCAGGACATTGTGTTCAGCCTTGCTTTCAGTCCCGATGGCAAAATATTGGCTTCTGGCAGTGGTGACAGTACGATTCGGCTCTGGAACGTTGCAACCGAACAACCCATTGGGGATCCTCTAGAGGCACCAAACTGGGTTCTGAGTCTGACATTTAGTGCAACCACTGGTTTACTAGCCTCAACGGGTGCAGATGACAATGTGACCTTCTGGGATACCGCCACCGGAGAACAACTGAATGTGGTGCAGACAGGGCATGAAAATTACGTCCGCAGCTTGACTTTCAGCCCGGATGGTCGTTACTTTGCAACAGGTAGTCAGGATGGAACAATTCGTCTGTGGGATGCCAGAAGTGGTGATGCAATCGGTCAACCACTACAGGCTCACAGCAGTGAGGTATGGAGTATATCGTTCATCCCTGGGCATAATGTTATCGCTTCAGCCGGGGCAGATGGAAATGTCATTCTTTGGAATATAGACAATACACAACCATTGTCCCGCACCTTGATAGGTCATAGCGATGACGTATTAAGTCTGACCTTTAGTCCGGATGGTACACTGCTCGTCTCTGGCGGAGGAAACTTAAGTAACAACGATGCTGACAATACAGTACGTGTGTGGAATCTGGACACAGACGAAATTAAGGATACGGACGACAGTCATCTGCGCTATGTCAGCAGTGTTGCCTTTAGTCCAGATGGTCAAACAGTAGCCTCTGGCAGCGCCGACCAAACCATTCATTTGTGGAATATAGACTCTAGATGCCATTAAGGTCATGAATATTCCTGAACGGAGTGATTGGGTCGCCCTCGCTTTTAGCCCCGACGGAAAATTGCTGGCATCTGGCAGTGATGATGGCAAAATTTATTTTTGGGATGTCACTTCAGGCCAATTGCAGGGTGAGCCGCTGGTTGGGCATACAGCCGGCGTGTTATCCCTCGCTTTTAGTCCCGACGGAAAATTGCTGGCATCTGGCAGTGATGACTATACAATCATTGTCTGGGACGTTGCCAATCGGCAGCCACTATATGACCCACTTGTGGGACACAAAGACTCGGTAACGAGCGTCGCTTTTAGCCCGGATGGACAACGACTCGCATCCGGTGGACATGATGAGACCATCCGACTGTGGGATGTGAACACTGGTGAACCGATCGGTCAACCGCTGACAGGACATTCTGGACTGGGTCACAGGACTTGCCTTCAGTCCCGATGGGCAAACTTTGGCGTCCACTGGTTATGATCGTTTGCTCTATTTGTGGGACATGAGTCGTGGAGAACGCATTGGAAATGCCTTCACAGGGCATACGAGTTGGATCAACGCTGTTGCCTTTAGTCCAGATGGACAAACTGTCGCAACCGGGGCACACGATACCGACGATAAGACTCTGGGACACCAGCCTTGAATCATGGAAGAGTCTGGCTTGCGAAATTGTTAATCGCAATCTGACATCTGCCGAATGGGATCGCTTCTTCCAGGATACTCCGTATCACAATACCTGTTAGTCGAGAAACAATATCAAATACAAAAGGGCGTGCTTACGATGGCACGCCCGTTAATATTTATTATGGGGTCGTTTCCGGAGGTGATGTTGCTGGTGGAGAAGTAGCCGGAGGCGGACTTGGATTACTGTCCGTAGACGTCGGGTTAACTCCGGCTGCTCCTGCTGGTGGCTGCGGCTCCTTGAGTTGATGCGGCTCCTGTCGGCGGAATAGATGTTGGCACGGCAATAGTGGGCGGTGGTGCCGTTGGCGGAACAGGCGTTACCGTCGGTGGAATAGGTGTTGCTGTCGGCGGAACAGATGTTGGCACGGCAATAGTGGGCGGTGGTGCCGTTGGCGGAACAGGCGTTACCGTCGGTGGAATAGGTGTTGCTGTCGGCGGAACAGATGTTGGCGGAGGATTAGTCGGTATCGGTGTGTTAGTCGCGGGCACTGCGCTCGTTGCCGTAGCAACGACTGTACTTGTAGCCGCAGGAATTTGGGTGGCTGTTGATACTGGTGCGGTTGGTACAGGAGTCCGCGTCATAGTTGCGGTCAATGGTGCTGTAACCTCAACCGTCACTTCAGCCGTCGAGGGTACTGTATTAACCGTTACAGGCGTGTTGGTTGCAGTCGGTGGAACGGCTGTTGGTGGTTCAAATGTAGCCGTCACCACTGGAACAATTTGACGATCCAAATTCCCTGTGGGCACATTTTCAATATCCTGGGCTTGGTATGCCTTAGGTTTACTCGGTGGGGCGGCGGCACCTGAATCAGCATTCAACTGTACAGTCACGCCGGTTCCCGCAACAGCGACCTGCTCGACACCTAACGCCTCAACATGAGCAGCTCCCTCCAGGGTATTAATGGTCATGAGATTACCGGGTTCTGCCTGAATATATGCCGTCGAACCCAGGCGTATTTTTACTTCATTAATCCATAACCGAACCTCGGCAATGCCCTCAGGAGTTTGAACCAATAGACCATCGTTCGGTGCTTCAGCACAATTAGTCTGATGCGGCCCGGTTTTCAAATAGAAGGCCTGCATCGGTCCATATTGTGTAAAATACGGGTCAACAATATTTAACGTATCATAATCGTTCGCCAAGGATAGTAAGGATCGGGATACCCATCCCCGCTGACCTTCTTCGTCGGGTAAATCAATATACACCCAATCGTTGTCTTCGGAACGCCCACGCGCAGTAACCACTGCTCCAGGAGGCAGAGTTCCCATTACAAAGGATGTATTGTCAGGGTCTTTACGCACATTTGCGTTACCTAAAGCATCTACGACGGCATCCATCAAGATAGGTTCTTGCACCAAATTCCGTACCTGGACGTCACCGAAGAGCAGCAAAGACACATTTTGAGGTTTGTCATCTGGGATATCAGCCTGCAATTCAAGTAAGGCGACCCCCCATGTACCTGCCTCTATATTCATGGGACTAAGGCGTAAACTGTTTAGATAAGCCACATTGACCGTGTCACCGGCTTGGTTGAAGTGGAATGGGCCGAATCCGGGGTTAGCTTCAGCACTTAAATTATCATGTCCATAGCAGGCATAATTACGCCCGGTGGCATCGCACACTTGATCCGTTGTCTCCAGAGCAGCTTTAACCAATTGCGTACATTGGTCATATTCTGGAGAGGAATTTGCGGGCGAAGATGCAGTTGAGGCGAAAATGGGTGTGAAAAACACCAGTGATAAAAACGACCAAATAATAACCCGTGAATGCCACATAACTCCCAACCTCAAATAACTCAGGTGGTCAGTGTTAACCCGATTACGCCCTTGACGACAAATAGCACCTATGCTTAAAATTTATTATACCCTAAAAACTTCTAGTTCGTCCAACTCAAATAATCTAGCAAATATTTCACGCATCAAAACCTGTGAAATACCTCCGGTGATACTCCAATCCATCTTAATCACCATTATACAGCAATTTATAGCCGTTGACTCCGAAATTTGTAAAGTCACCGCTATAAACTGATAAAAAACTTGTGAATTTTGTGCAAATTAGTTTAGCACAACCGGGAAAGTTGGTACTGATGAAAGGTTAAACCTGGTAGCGATGCAATTGAGTCTGACTTGGATTGATTTCTTCAAATTGCCGTTGATATAACTGGGCATACACACCATCTAGGCGCAAAAGCTCATCATGAGTGCCATCCTCTACGATGCGCCCTTTCTGCATAACCAGTATACGATCTGCCCCGCGCACTGTACTAAGTCGGTGCGCAATCGTCAGGCTGGTGCGATTTCGTAATACCCGTTCCAGACCTTCCTGAATCAACACTTCGGTTTCAGTGTCGATGTTACTCGTGGACTCGTCCAGCACTAGGATGCTGTTCGGGTTGTGGATGAGTGCCCGTGCCAGGGCAAGAAGTTGTCGTTGCCCCTGCGAAAGATTTGCCCCACCGGGCAGCAAGGGATAATCGTAGCCACCGGGAAGTCGTTCAATAAATCGGTGGGCACTCGCCACCCGTGCAGCATCAACCATTTGCTCGTGCGTCACTGTTTCGTCAAACAACCGAAGATTGTCAGCAATACTACCATTAAAACAATATGGACTCTGTGGGACAACCGAAACATATTTGCGTAAATCGGCTCGGTTCAAATCGCGCACATCCACGCCATCAATTCGGACATGCCCCTCGTTTACATCATAAAATCGCGCCAGTAACCCAGCCAATGACGTTTTGCCAGCGCCGGTTGCACCTACTACCGCAACCCGCTGTCCTGGATCAATCTGTAGACTGAGGTCTCGCAAAACTGGATTATTCGGCTCGTAACCGAAATTCACGTGGTCGAGAGTGATTTCCTCCTCGAAATTGATCTATTTTAGACGGATGTTCAGGATCAAGAATTTTTGGCTCAACCCGCAGCATCCGTGCAATACGTTCCCCTGCCGACAGTGCGGTCTGAATTTGAGCAAATTGTTCGGACAGCGCCAGTATTGGCTCAAAACTCCGGCGCGTATATTGGATGAAGGAAATCAGCATTCCCAGGGTCGCCCAGTTTGCCAGTACGCCCTGTCCACCGCCGTATAACACCAGCGCCAAGCCTATCGTCATGAGCATCTGCAAAATCGAAGAATGAATCGTGTAAAGATCGCGGATTCGCCTATGGACATCACGATATTGTTGGTTGATACCATCAAACTCTCGTCGGCTAATGTCCTGCCGCCCAAAAAGTTGTACAACCAGCATCCCGCCAAATTGCTCATTAATAAAGGCAAGATATTCCCCAACAATTTTATGGTATCGGTTGGATGCAGATCGAATTTTCCAGCGAAAATAGACAGTGGAAATAGTCATAGGGGGCAGCACGGCCAACCCCAACAGGGCTAATCGCCAGTTAATTACGAACATCACCACGACAATACCCACTACTGTCACCAGATTGCTGATTACAATCACGATACTGGTAGACAGCAGTTCGGTCAGAGCTTCAATATCGTTGGATAGCCGCGACACAATTTGTCCGACGGGTGTGGTATTAAAAAAGCGCATATCCTGTTTGAGGATGTGCTCGAACATCGCCTGTCGCAGGCCGACCAGCGCATTTTGCCCTACAGTCTGGATAAGATAAGTATGGCCGAAACGCAGTCCAAATAGTGCCAGAACGGACAGGAAGTAGATGATTCCATAGGGAATCAATCCGTTGAGATTGCCCTCCGTAATCGGCCCATCAACTGCCCGTTGTACGAGATACGGTGGCAGCAGGGACAACGCCGTAACGCCGATCAACATCAGGAATACCAAAATCAACTCTCGCCAGTATGGACGAACAAACCGCCACAACATCGAAACTAAATAACGATCAGAGAATTTTTCGGTATTGAGATCGGCCTCGCTTTGAAGCTTCCCAGTAGATTCAACCGGAGTGCTCACATCACGTAAGTCATCTGTCGGCTTTTGGGGTCGTTGACCGTTAGTCTGTTCCTTCGACATTCTACTGATCCTCGGATTGAAGAAGCTCGCGCTCTACCATACCAGCATACACTCCGCCTTGTTCTACCAGCGATGTATGTGTGCCCTGCTCTACCATGTGTCCTTCTGACATCACGACGATGTGATCCGCATTCTTGACCGTTGCAATACGGTGGGCAATAACCACGCTTGTGCGACTGCGCAGCACTTGACGTAAATCGGCAAGAATATCTGCCGCTGTCCGTGTATCAACACTTGATAATGCATCATCCAGTACCAGAATTGCCGGATCGCGGACAATTGCCCGTGCGATAGCCACGCGTTGTTTCTGTCCGCCAGAGAGCATGACCCCCTTTTCCCCCACCATCGTCTCCAGACCATAAGGTAGTTGCTGCAAATCATTGCTCACACGGGAAATGTGGATGGCCTGGTGCAATTCTTCGTCGGAAATGTCAAGTTTTCCCATGCGAACGTTAGCATGTACAGGTTGGCTGAACAAGAAAGTTGATTGGGGAACGTATGCAATTGCCTCTCGCAAATCGTCCAGTTCCAGATTGCGAATATCAACGCCGTCAATCAGTACACAACCTTCTGTTGGGTCTAGCACTCGCGCCAACAGACTGACCAGCAGCGATTTGCCGCAGCCCGTTGGCCCAACCAGCGCGATAACTCTGCCAGCCGGAATTCGAAGCGAAATATTCCTCAGTAGCCACGTTCCTTCAACTTGCACGCCCACATTGTCAAACACAATCTCACCACGCGGCGCAGGGAGAGGCTTGGCTGCGATTCCATTACGAATTTGTGCGGTTTGCAGCAGAGGTGTCAGTCGGGTCAATGCGCCCCGTGTCTGCTGAAGGCGTTGGTAGGTTGTTCCGATCTGAAGCAGCACATTGCTAATCATGCCCAGGAACACGAGAAACTGCACAAAATTTCCCAGTGTCATCGCCCCTTGAATGGTCAGTAATCCGCCGGACAGAACCACAATCGCGGTTGTCAGTTCGCTAATCATGTTCGGCAGCATTCCAACCGGCTCGTTGCGCCGCTTGAAAAATAGCCATCGACGCCGATATTCCATATTTTCTTCGTGGTATTTCTGGGCTGCACCTGCCTCACGTCCAAATGTCTTAATGGTTTGAATACCACTTACAGAATCTTGCACATGAGCGGACAAGACCCCCATCTGGTCTTGCACCTTCTCAAATACAGGCACAAGCACAGCTCCCGCTCGCATTTGAATAGTGGTCGATATACTCAGCACAACAAATACGGCGATTGTGAGGGGCAAATTGATGGTTGCCAGCAGCACAAACGCCACAATCACCGAGACGATGGCGCTTCCCCCGCGAGTGAAGGCGATGACCAGTAGACGCCAGATCATGTCCAGATCGCTGTACATACGGGAGATTAAATCCCCGGTTGCATAACGCTGAAAGAATCCCTGGTCTAGAGTCAGTAAATTTTCGAACAAAGTACGCCGAATATCAAAATTGACGTTATAGGCAACCTGACCGCTAAAAAACCGCTGTCCTAAGAAGCCAGTCACCGTAATGACCGCCAGCCCAATCAGTACCCAGGCATACCGCACCAGTTCATCAAGCGCGGCACCCCTGTTTATCGCATCGACAATTTCGCCGATCAAATACGGCTCGGCAGAAGCCGTGACCCCCGCGAGTCCCCCGCATAGCAGTGACGCAGTGGCTGCGCGCCAGTGAAGACCGATAAAACCCATCAGCCAACGCATATTGGCCTTCGGCTGTTCAATGTCGGGGATTGAAACATCCGCTTGCAAAACAAACTCCTCAATTGTGAAGTTTTGGATTCAAATCTAGAGAAGATTCGATCAAATTCGGTGTTTTTTATCTTACTTCATTAATGCTGGTTTAACATTAAGTCCAATTTGTCACATAAACACTATAACTTGCAATCTGGATACGTCCACTATATCCAGTGCAAGCCATCTTCATGGAATAGCCGGGGAGTTATGCGCCTAATTGGGTAGTCTTCACTGGAGTGTCTTGGAGTTGGATTTCGTGTCCATTGGCAGCAGATTGGTACAGTGCTTCAAGAATTGCAACCGCCTCTCGTCCCTGCCTGCCATCGGTAGCTGGCGGGACTTCACGCCTCAAGCTGTCCATCAGATCGTGAATTAAACCCTCGTGACCCTGGGGTGCACCAAATCGGACGCTGGGCACAACAGTGACTGGCTCACCCTCAATCTCAGTATAAAAACGCAGCGTATCATCATTCTTGTAATTGCGAATGTGTAAGATAGCCGTTCCATCAGTTCCTTGTAGCTCAACCCGAACAGCATCCTCCTGTGGATTTTGATGTTCTGCCCAGGTCGCATTCAGGATGATATTTGCCCCGTTGTCTAGTCGGATAAAGCCTGTGCCTCCATCTTCGACATCAAAACTGCCATCGAAGCTCGGTACGCCATTCCGATGCCAGGTTTTCAACTGTCGCGGGCCAAACAGCATTCTTGT
The DNA here is from genome assembly GCA_963752305.1 of uncultured Chloroflexia bacterium. Classification (GTDB taxonomy): domain Bacteria; phylum Chloroflexota; class Anaerolineae; order Aggregatilineales; family Phototrophicaceae; genus CFX2. The sequence continues at coordinate 1,001,020 of CAVVXQ010000009.1, read as the reverse complement.
GTCTCCCGTCACCGTTCGCACACCGGGGAAATTCATCAGCCATAGGGCAAGATCAAGGACATGAACGCCCAGGTCAAACAACGCGCCCCCTCCAGACATCTGCTGGCTGCCGAACCATCCCCATCCGGGGATACCCGTTTCACGCCGCCAGGACACATCGGCGTGATAGATTGTGCCTAACTTCCCAGCGACCACCATCCGTTGCATCCATGCACTGTCAGGGCGGTATCGGAAATTGTAGGCAACCATCAAACGCTTGCCATTTCGCGTCGCAGCCGCCAGCATTTCATCGGCTTCAACTACACTCGATGCCATCGGCTTCTCGCACAACACATGAACGCCCGCATTGAGGGCAGCAATCGAACTGGATGCGTGCAGCGAATTCGGCAGGCAAATGCTCACAACATCCAACTCACCTTCTTGCAGCATCTGAGTATAATCGGTGTATCGGCGCTGTACATTCCAGGTAGCTGCCCACTCATTGAGCCGAGCTTCATTCGAATCGCATACAGCAACCAACTCCGCATCCGGGCTGCTCAGGTAGCCTTTAGCGTGGGCTTGTCCTACACCCAGGCCGATGATGCCCGCCCGCAATTTACGGTCAATCATGTTGTGTTTCTCCAGGAGGAAAATTGAAGTGCCTCAATTATAGAGCCGCATTGGGCAAGTAAAAAGAGGGACATTACGAACCATTGGCTGATGCGCTAATCATCCGCAAAAATGCTGTCTTCCCATTGGAGTTCGCGTTTTACATGATCGACAAGTGCTGCACGGATACTTTGAAAATCCAACCCCACCTGCTGCATCGCCAGCAGAACACCGCCAACTACTGGCGGAGAATTCAGGTATACCAGCCGAGCGCCGGGAGCAACAGCATGGATTACGTCGCGCATTGCCGCTGCAATGAGTGGGCTGCCCTTATACAGACTACCTGTTAGTACCACCTCAAATTCCAGTGTCTCGAATTTTAGCTGTCGGATCACACCAACGGCCAAATCACCCAATTCTCGCCCCATCCACCGGATCACATCTTGGGCGATAGCATCCCCTTCATTGGCCGTCTCAAATACTAACATCGCCTGTTGAGCACTCAGGTGATAACGCCCGCGCGATAATCCTTCGATCATCTCCAATGGATTGCCAGCGCCAAGATAGGCCAGAAACTTTTCGGTCATCCGGGTTTCGGGGCCACGCTTTGTCCACGCCAGCCAGACAGCTTGCACCGCCTTACGGGTCAGGTCGAACCCACCACCGTGTTCCGCTGTCCACGAACCAACACCTGCGACCCGTCCTTCGCGCCCTTGCTGATCGCGTCCCCGACAGTTATTACCCGTACCCGCTACCACACTAACACCCCATCCCGCGCTGGCTCCGGCGATCAATCCGATCACCGCATCATTCACGAATTCATAGGGAGCATTCAAATTCATTGAATCAATCACCTTCTGGTGGGGTTCGTAATCAGACGGCCAATCGTATCCAGCAATTCCCAGCCCTACCGCATCAATTTGGCCCCGTTGGAGTCCGCCACTCTTGCAGGCTTGATCGACTACTTCAGACAATGTTTCCCTGAAGCCGTCAAACCCAACCCCCTCATGGTTCCCTGGCCCACCCTGCCCCACACCCAGAACATATCCCTGCTCGTCGGCAATAATCGCATGGCTTTTCGATCCACCAATATCGACTCCCAGGAAATACGTCATACCGACTCTCGCATTAAATCTCTCAGGACTCGATTGCCAATAATATGAATCCCCTGGTCATGGATAAATTGTCGTAATGCTTCGCTCTGGAACACCTCATAATCCCCCACCCGATTCGGCCAATCTGGCATCGTCGCGCGGAGTTCTGGGGTGTCGTGGCAAGCATGGAAAAATAAATGAGTAATTCCGGATGGCAGTCCCGCGAAAAGCTGTTTAGCAGTTTCCAGTCGGTCTTCCGGTTTATCAAGCGGCATCCCCGCGACGTTATCAATTAAAGGGACGCCCTGTTCTTCCAATTCATTCACCGTCTGAAGTCCGGGATGCGCGTCAATTCCCATCCTCCCAAAACTTTCCTCATCACCCCGCAGCAGGATAGTAGGTGGCAATTGGTATTCCAGCGCCAATCGGGCATAAATCGGGATGAACCGGGGATGTGCCAGAGTCCCCATGTGGCTGTCCATGTGGGTTGCATCCACCCCGGCACTCAGCGCCCGTTCGACTTGTGCCTTGAGTTCCTGATACACAGCATCCGGGTCAGCCTTGTCTTGTACCGGGGCGACCCGACGGTAAAAGTATCCTTCTTCGTCAATCAATCCGGTTTTCGTGTCGCATGTAGAAATCGGCCCCCAGCGGTACTCATTCCATTCGCTCGTCAGCGTCAGGTGAACACCCATATCAACTTGTGCATGGGTTCGACAGAAAGCTGCTGCCTGTGGGAACCAGGGGCATGGAACCATAACTGCCGCTGATGACATCAAACCAAAATCAATCAGATCAGCATAAGCAGCATTCGCCGCTTGGGAGCTTCCCACATCGTCCATGTGGAGGATAACCACCCGGTCATGATCGGTTAGTCCGAGTTTTCGTAGTACGGGATTGGGACGCATGATTATTTGTTGACCTCTTATGATTTAATAGTTGCCAGAGACAACCTGTCAAAATTCTGACATCCGATTTATGCAGGGTTGAAAAATTGTGGTAAATACTTCTTGTTGGTCTCCAGTAGATCATCCAGTACAGCTTCCACCTTGTCCGCTGATGGCCCCAGGGGATGTGTGAGCAGTGCTTGATAAGCTGCATCTCGATCACCATGTACGGCAGCTTCTACGGTTAACAATTCATACGATTTCACCTGGGCAACCAGTCCAAAACACGCCAGTGGTAGTGGCTCAGTCGACAGTGGATGAATTCCACTGGCATCCACCCGACATGGAATCTCCAGCACCCAGTCTTCCGGCCATCCGGGCACAGCGCCTCGATGAGGTACGTTGACTTCGTGGGTTTCGCCCAGGTCATTGTAATGGGTATTAAGCAGTTGGGTCGCCAATGTCGAATAATAGGCTCCGCCGCGTTTCATCAAGCCTTCCGGCGGCACAGTCCGTTCCGGCTCGGCGTATTGTCTGAACAATTCGTCTTCAATCTGCATCACTTCTTCAGCCCGTGACGGCGGCCACTTCGTCTGTTTGGCGAGTTGTTTTTCAGTATAGTAAAAATATTGCAGATAGTAATTGGGGATCATCCGTAGTGATTCGATGGTATTGACATCCCAGTCAGGATGCGGGTCGGATCGAAGGTGGCTGATGAATCCCTCAATAATCTGCGGCCACAAGTCCTCACCATCCACTGTGAAACCACGATGCCATGTCAGGTGATTCAACCCCAGAGTATCCAGATGAGCCTCAGCCGGTTTTGCATCAATACCCAGGTCTTTCAGCATTCGCATTTTGGTCGTAATCGGTACGTTGCAGACGCCGACAGCCTGTACATCGGGTGCATATCGAGACAGCGCCTCGGTATTTAACCCTGCCGGATTGGTGAAATTGACGAGCAGAGCATCCGGTGCGAGTTCGCGCATATCCGCAGCGATCTTCAGGATAACAGGGATGGTTCGCAAGGCTTTCGCCATGCCGCCGACACCTGTGGTCTCCTGTCCTATCAGCCCATGTCGCAACCCCAAATATTCATCTTCGCGGCGTGCTGCCATCCAGCCAACTCGTAATTGGGTAAGGACATAATTTGCGCCTTTCACCGCTTCCCGTTGATCGGTGGTCAGGTGAACAGTGAACGGTGCGCCCGCCGCCTCAACCATCCGTTGAGCAAATTTGCCGACAATTTCCAAACGTTCGGGTAACACATCCATAAGCCATAATTCGCTAATGGGGAATTCATGGGCGCGTTCCAGAAAACCATTGATAAGTTCCGGCGTATACGACGAGCCGCCGCCAATAACAGTAACCTTCATAATTCATCCATCCTTTAACAACATCCGCACGAGCGGCGGATTACTAATTCGGTAGGCAGTAACACCAGGGATCTTGCTTCCCCGGTTCGAATAAGATTGATCAGTTGATTCACGGCTTCCTGCGCGGCAGTTTCGGTTGGAGCACGCACGGTTGTCAGTGGCGGTGTCAGGTGTCGGGCAAGTGGAATATCGTCAAACCCCACCACCCCAATATCCTCTGGTACACGTATCCCCGCTTGTCCTAAAGCGTCAAGGACTCCGATAGCGGAGTCGTCATCGCCGCTGAATATAGCGTCCATTTGCAGCCCTTGTTCTATCCACTTCTGGACGGTGCTTCTCGCTTGATGTTCGTTGAAACCTCCCAATCCCACCAACGTCGGGTCAAAAGAGATTCCATGCGATTCCAGCGATTCACGATAACCGACCTCGCGCCAATACGAGTCTTCCTCGTCCTCTGGCCCTGCCAGAAAGGCAATTCTACGGTAGCCGCGCTCTTCAATCAGATAATCCACCAACTTTCGCGCCCCGGCTTTATTCTCAACCGTCACACATGGAATATTGAAACCCGGTGGGGATGAACGGTGCAGCAGTACCAGTGGGAAATGTGCCCGGTGCAGCCGGATAATTTCGGACTCGTCGAGACTATCGGTGAATACAATCATTCCGTCCGAATTATGCTCACTCAAAGGATAATGATGTGTTTCATTTGCGCTGGTATGACGGTGCGTACAATGGATGAGCAGATCATATCCATATTCACGTACTCCGGCTTCAATCCCTCGCAGCATCGGTTGGAAAAAATCGCCACTGATTTCGCGCAAAATCAATCCAATGGTATTAGTCCTGCGACTTGCCAGTCCCCGCGCGGCAGCATGTGGTGTGAAGTTGAGTTCGAGGATTGCATGACGTACCCGTTCAGCCGTTGCTTCCGACACCTGTCCTGTCCCGTTCATAACACGGCTGACAGTTGCAATTGAAACCCCCGCTTGCTGTGCAACATCTGCAATCGTTGCCCGTGTATAGTCTGTCATCCGGTGCTGTAAGCGCTTTCTGTAAACGTTTACATCAGCATACATCCCTCAATATTTTGTGTCAAGTGGTGCGGATATACCGCGCTATAATTGGGGTGTGGATGGGTTGTGGGTCTCTGGGCATAATGATCATTAGAGTGAAACCGTATTGGGAGGTACAGAATGAAACTCAAATGGTATGGTCATGCCAGTTTTCAGATCACCAGCGATGAGGGTTTGAGGATTGTGACGGATCCGTATACACCCGAAACGGCTGGTTATATGCCCGTCACGAATGAAGCAGATATTGTCCTCATTTCGTCTGGTAATGACACATTCCACTGTCGGGCGGATTTGATTCCCGGTTCACCTGTTGTTGTTAATGCGCTGGAACTCGCCCAGAATGGTGGAGAACGCCGTGTTCGTGATGTAACTATCGGCGCGATTCATGCGATGGAAGCCCTGAATCATCGTCATCATAACCCCGACCAGAATGCGATGTATCGCTTTACCGTAGACGGTATCAGTATTGGGCACATGGGTGATATGGGGAATCCCTTAAGTCAGGAGCAACTTGACTACTTCAAAAATGTAGATGTGCTGCTGGCGCTCACGGGCGGGCATCCCACCATTGAACTTGACGATCTGAAAACATTTATTGACTATGCGCAGCCCAAACTTGTTGTGCCAATGCACTTCCAAACCTTGCGCTTCAAGCCCCGCAATGAACTCTGGATTGAATCATTCCTCAACTATTTCCCGACTGAGCAGGTTGACTTTGTTTGCGACTACGAAACCACCATCACTTCAGCAGCTTTGCCATCCTCCACCAGGGTGCTCGTGCTGGCTCACGCTTGTTAATTTACGCGCAGGTATCAACAGAGCATGTCGCCACAACAGCCTGTCTCCATTGAAAGTCTCGATCAACTCGTTTTGACAGTCATGGACATTGACTCGACCTGCGAATTTTATAGTCGGGTTCTCGGAATGCGTGTCGTCTCTTTCGGGGACAAACGTAAGGCGCTGGCTTTTGGAAATCAGAAAATCAACTTGCATCAACTCGGAAAGGAATTTGAACCAAAGGCGGCGCATCCCACCCCCGGCTCAACCGATCTCTGTTTTCTTACCCCTACCCCGCTTGAGATAGTTGTTGCCCATCTACAGGCACAGAAAATCCCCATTGTTGAAGGCCCGGTTCAACGTACAGGTGCGCGTGGCATCATCAACTCAGTCTATTTCCGCGATCCCGATGGAAACCTGCTTGAAGTATCGAATCTGGAATAGCATTCTTTCGTTTTGTATGGGAATAAGCCAAGTTAACATTGATGCTTATAACCCTTAAGCAACAAATTTTCTTTTGGTACGTATAATAGGCGTGTACTTGATTTTAATAGACACATCGTATAGAATTTCACATAGATCGTGAAAAAAGGCACATAATATTACTTGAAGTGGGCGTTCATTCGAACGCCTTTCCTGCGTCAACGACATCAATTCTCTCTAAATTATCACCAGTTTCCCAGACCTATCTTCTCATACTGTCAGGAGTGTGCGTATGAAGTCATTCTTCACCTCAATCACCCGGTTATCGCTGCGTTTCCGTCTTGTCACCTTCGCTGCGATAATACTGGCTTCGGTACTCGGTGTGGTTGCGGTTACTCAGCTGAAGCAGGAGCTTTTGCCGTCCATATCCCTGCCCCAGACCGTCATCCTATCCCAGGTCTCCGGCCTGACCAGCGATCAGGTGTTGAATGTTGTCACCAAACGCCTGGAGTCCGCGCTCACTGGCGTTGATGAAATTGTGAACCTGGAGTCGACTACAACCGGTGCATTCGGTAGTGTCATCATTGCCAGCAACGATTACGGTCAAAATCAGGAACGTATTGAATCAAATATCCGGACTGCACTTGATAGTGTTTGGTTTCCTTCCCGGCAGATTGTGCCCGGAGAGGGGCAAAGTCCCCAGGAATTTGCAAAATCGCTCCTGTCTGACATGACACCGGATGTTCTCATTTATTTAGCAGAACACAATCAGAATTTTCTATTCCAGTTGTCCCCAGAAGTCTGGGATTTATTTTCGGACGACACCGTACGGTCAGTTCTGTCATATTTAGCGACCAGGCAGGCCACCACTGAAACAAATAAAGGTGCGCTTCAGCAGTTAATTGACCAGGAAATTGTGCCACAGCTAGAGGCGCTCGATGTAGTCGCCGATGTTTCCGTGAGTGGCGGTCAGGCGCTCCCTGGTGAAGAAGCAGCGGGCGCACCTGTTTCGGACTCTGAGATCAGCCGCACCCAAGAGCCTCCTGTATCAATTGGCTCCAGAAGTTTGGCAGGTCGTTGCTGTCAAAGCTGGAAATCTGGGCGCGCTCGATGAAAATACTGTCGCATCACTGGCAGAATCAACGGTGCAAATTCCAGAATCCGCCCCTGATTTACCGGAGAGCTGGCAGGCAGATCATTTCAGTGATGCCACCGATCTCGCAGAGATGTCAACCCTCACCCGCAATTTGGCGGCGGTATTTAATGACTTTCTGGACACCGGGCACATTGTAGGTTCACTCGGTCAAACCAATGATCTGACACCCGAAGATATTACCCAGATGTTGGCGATTGACCCGTCAATGGCCCAGTATTTTAAGCCCGAACAATTGGCAGCTATGTCGCCTGAAGTATTCGCTGCTCTGCCCGATGATTACATCGCTGGGCTGGACGGCTTCACCCGTGATGAATTAGCGGCGAAGGCACTTGCCCAGAGCATCACAGGTGAGGATTCTGCCCCACCCCCAACGGACCTCCCATCGGCTTGGCGAATTTCCCCGCCGCAGTTGATTAGCTTCAGCTTTGACGACATTCCGCTAGCCAGTTTCAGCATTTCCAGCACTGTCGCGCCTACAGAAAATCCAACCGATACCGTTGCAGCACCTGCAACAGAGAATGTCGCTGGTGAAAATACGCCTGTCGAGACACCCGCTCCCATAGCCGAAACCTCGAATCAGGACATCCCGGAAGGCCCGGCATTACCCACCGCGTTCCGCAGTGTAGCCCTTATCCTCGGCCAATTGGATACAGCCGATGATCTGTTCAAGATCAAATTAAATCCGTTGGTCGCCGCCCAATTTGGCGGAGCAACTTCACTTGACCCTGCCGGTGTTTTTAACACACTGGCTACTCATCAGACAACCTTGACCCAGACTACCCTGCCTCCTGAAACCCCTGCCATATTTAAAAACTTGCTGGCGGGCATCAATGTTCAGGAAATCGTTGGTGATCTCAGCCCGGAAGCAGTCGAATTCATCATTCAACACGATCCGAGTTTCTTATCCACTCTACAAAGTGATCTATTCGAGTATTTCTCAGACGATGTATTATCCTTGCCACAAGTTGCGCCCCCGCTTGCCAGTGTATGGGATACTCTTGCAGGTCAGCCACAATTCAGCGACCAACCTCTGAAAACAGCCGCAGACCTCATCGCCATTGGAGATGGCAAGGCCTCTACAGTCTTAAACACCATTAACGATTCCGTACCGACGGAATTCGCTGGATACGAAGTGCGCCTGTTCGACAGCCTTACACCGGCAACAGTGCGTTATCTCTCGTTGCAGGAACCCGATTTCTTCCAGAACCTCGACTCGGATGTTCTGGTCAAGCTGTCACCTGCTGTTCTTGCAATGCTCCCGGCAGATGTCACCGATGGACTGGATGAATCAACGGCGACTACGGTTGCCGCCATAGCCAGCGGAGAGCAGGAATCGGCAGCAGCAGCACTCGCATCGCTCTACAGCACCGATGTCCCTGCCGCTGACCCGAACGCCCCCGCTCTGAATTCAGATTGGGGCGTCATCGGCAACTTTATGGGTGTCGAATTGGATACAGCCGATGACTTCTCGCGCTTTTTCCCCAGCACCAGCAACTTCCTGAACAGCTTCTTCGACAGTGCACAGGGGGCTTCCTTCGCCCCGAATTTGTTTGGCAACCTGTCCCCGGAAGCCTTCGATTATATGGTGGAAAAAGACCCGACCATCCTGACGGATTTGCGCTTCGAGGCACTCCAACTTCTACCTGCGGACATTCTGGCTTCTCTGCCAGCCGATGTTCAGGAGCGAGCCGCTTCCGGTGGCACACCCTTCAAGCCGACAGCTTCTGTCACCCGAACAAACGGGAACGCCAGCTTGCTGCTCACAGTCTACAAGAGCAGTGGCTCGAATACGGTAGAAGCCTTCCACACGGCAGAAGACCTGCTGCGGGACATCGAAGCCCGTAACCCATCCATTCGCGTGGATGTGGGTTTTGAACAGGCTAGCTTTATTGAGGAATCAATTAGTGGTGTTGCCCGTGAAGGCGGCCTCGGCGGTATCTTCGCGGTGGTAGTCATCCTGGCATTCCTCAGCACTGGCGCATGGATGCGTTCAGGTCGCCGTCTGGTTGGCGGTTTGCTCATCGTCATATTCCTCGCCTTGTTAGGCGCGATTGTACTGTCCAACCTCGATGCGGCTGGCGGTGATATTGGGGCTGCTTTCGCACAAACCGACGTGCTCGTAAAGGCGCTCTTGTTCTTAGGCGCAGCAGCCGGGCTTGCCATCATGCTCTGGCCGGGTGGTCTGCCCTATCCGGCTTGGCGCAGCACCCTGGTCGTCAGTATCAGCATTCCCTTATCCATACTGATGACCCTCGCGCTGATGAACTGGCTTGCCCCCAACGTCCACCAACTGCTTGCACCATCGGCGGAATCATCTCCCATTCTGGCGTTCATCCTCCGACTATTCCCTGCCAGTCTGACGATTAACATCATGACCCTTTCCGGTCTGACGGTTGCCATTGGTCGCGTCGTAGACGACTCGATTGTGGTGTTAGAAAACATCTCCCGCCAGATTAGTGAGGGTGGGGATAAACGGGCAGCAGTGATTAGCGGGACGCGCGATGTATGCGTTGCCATCTTCTCTGCAACCGTCATCACTGTGGTTGTATTCCTCCCGCTCGGCTTGACGGGTGGCATCATCAGCGAATTCTTCCTGCCCTTCGGCCTCGCTGTGACCTATGCCTTGTTGTCCTCCTTTGTGGTTGCCATCACGGTTGTCCCGGTCATGACCTACCTGTTTGTTTCCGCCAGTGAAGTAAGCGAAGAGGAACATCACGGCATCTTTGAACGGATCTATCTTCCTTCATTGAAATGGGCGCTGAGAAGTCGTGGAACAAAGGCGACTGTCCTCATCGTTGCCCTTCTGAGTCTCGGCTTTGGCGGGGCACTTTTCGCCAATCGCCCGACTTCTTTCCTACCAAGCCTGGGCGAACCACAGATCAGCGTCAGCGTGAACCTTCCCGCTGGAACGAAGATTGTGGATACCAATGCCAAAGTAGTGGACATGGAAAACTGGCTGCAATCCACCTTCTCGTCGGATCAAATTAGCAAGGTGCAGACGGTCATCGGCAGTGGTGGGCAGAGTTTGGAATCGTTGATCGGTGCGGGCAGTGGCGTATCAGAAAACATCGCCAACATCACCGTTGGGGTTGAATCTCAGGATCAACTCGACACGCTTGCGAGTCAAATCCGTTCGCAGGCCGAATCGATCTTCGGTGAGGACAATGTGACTGTATCGGCTGCCTCACTCAGCGATCAGGGCTTCGGCGGTTTTGAACTGGTTCTGTCCGGCCCCGATGAAGACCTGGCTGCTGTCAACCAGAAGGTGATCGACACACTCAACACCATCCCCGGCATCACCAATGCCACTAGCGATCTGGCTGCCGTTGGGACATCAAGCGACGCACCCAAAACCTATATCCGCATCAATCAGGAATCAGCCGTCAGCTTCAGCGCCGAATTAGAAACCAGCAACACGCTCGGCGTGTCACAACAGGCTATGACCACCATCAAGGATTTGCCGGACATTCCGGCTACGGTGAGTGTCAGCCAGGGCTTCCAGAGTGAACTCCAGAGTCAGGGCTTCCAGAGTTTGGGCATCGCCATGTTGATCGCGCTGGTGTTGGTCATCTTGATTCTGATTTTGACCTTCCGTTCCATCGTCTTCTGGTTCGCCATCATCCTCAGTGTGGTTGTAGCGCCTGTAGGTGCGGCGGTCTTGTTGACCTTGACAGACCGGGTGCTTGGCATCTCCGCGATGATTGGACTGCTCATGTTGATCGGTATTGTCGTAACCAATGCGGTTGTGCTGATTGATCGGGTTCAGTCCAATCGCCAGGAACGTGGGATGTCACTCTATGATGCGCTGATCGAGGCGGGTGGTCGCCGTCTGCGTCCCATCTTGATGACAGCTATAGCGACAATTTTCGCCCTGCTCCCCCTGGCGATTGGCCTATCCAAAGGTGCAATCATCGCCTCGGAACTCGGAACGGTGGTGATTGGTGGTCTGGTTAGCAGCACGCTCTTAACACTGATTGTTGTGCCGGTCATGTACAGTCTGCTCGCGCCGCTGCACGACTCGATTGGGCGTTTGTTCGGGCGCGGGAAGACCGAATCATAATCCCACGTAACACTACAACTGGACAAAATAAGGGCGTTCAATTGAACGCCCTTATCACTTCTTGTTACATTTTTGGGGATGACTCCACCCCGTTCGGATGAACTTATCTAGGCGGGCTCTGGTTTCGCCGGGATCAGGTCTAACCGTTCGCCAACCACCTTGAACGCATGTAGCGCCTTATCAAGATGTTCCTTCTTGTGAGTAGCTGTATAGCTGGTCCGCAGGATACCGCCGTTCGGGGGAGTTGCAGGGGGCACAACCGGGTTGGTATATACACCTTCCTCAATCAATGCGCCCCATGCCAGCCCGGTGATGAAATCTGGCCCGGTGACTACAGGGATAATAGGGGTATTGCTGTTGCCGGTGTTATATCCCATCTCTTTAAAGCCCTTGCGCATGTATTCCGCATTATCCCATAGATTTTCAACATGCTCAGGTTCGGTTTCAATAATATCCAGTGCCGCCAGTACCGCCGCTGAATTGGGCGCGGGCAGCGCCGCCGAGAAAATCAGTGGGCGTGCTTTGTGCTGGATGTAATAGATCACGTCCGCATCTCCGGCGATAAACCCGCCAATCGACGCGAAGCTCTTGCTGAATGTACCCATAATCAGGTCAACTTGATCCGTCAGCCCAAAGTGTGCTGCTGTTCCCCGGCCTGCTCCGGTGACACCGATGCCGTGTGCGTCATCGACCATAATCCGCGCGCCATACTTCTGGCAAATCTCCACAATTTCCTTCACGGGTGCGATGTCGCCGCCCATGCTGTATACGCCGTCAACAACCACCAGTTTTCCAGCATCTTCTGGAAGCCTGCTCAAGACGCTATCCAGACTATCCACACTGTTGTGGCGGAAACGTTTCATCTCCCCCTGCGACATCGTGCAGCCATCAACAATACTGGCATGATCGTCTTTATCGACGATGACGTAATCGCCCCGATGCACCACTGAGCTAATCGCGCCGACGTTACTCTGGTATCCTGTCGAGAACACGACGGCGGCTTCTTTACCGACGAATTTCGCCAGCCGCCTTTCCAGTTCAAGGTGCAGTTCCAGTGTCCCGTTCAGAAAACGCGAACCCGTTACGCTCGTTCCGTAACGTCTGATTGCCTCTATTGCCGCCTCACGGACTCGCGGGTCAGTGGTAAGTCCCAGGTAATTGTTTGAACCCAGCATGACCACTTCTTTGCCCTCGAAGGTAGCTGTCACACCTTCGGAGTCGCTCAAGGCACGGAAATAGGGATACATCCCAATCTCAGCGGCTTCTTTCGCCCGTGCGATAGTTTCATCGTGATGTATTTTATCGAATAAATCAGCCACTACTGGCCCCCTTAGTCCCCCAATTGAAATCGCTTTGGATGAGCATCGTCAAATACCAACTCTACCCTATAGAATAACACTCCATAACACCATACGTTATGCCAGTCCATACAGTTTCAGAACTTTAACAATGTTTTGAATGTTTCGCAATCAACCCTGCCACAGCGATCATTAACGCCTCTTGCCGAACTCGCATCGTAAAGGTTACAATATAACTCGTAAAGACATTGGTTTGCAGTAGGAGATGAAAGTATGTCCTCACTCTTTGTTCGTCGTCTGGTTGTCTGGGGAGTGTCCTTTATTCTGGGCTTCGTGATAACCTATCTGCTGATCGTGGTGGGATTTCCTATTATCAACCACACCGCCGCCGGAATAACCATTCAGGAGTTCGGGACAATTTATTTCCTGGTCACGATGGTTCCAATCGCCCTGATACTGGTAACATGGCTTGACAAATTCATGGGCACGAAAATTCTGCCCGACTAACTGACCCTTGCAACGAAGGTTGAATGGTGGGCGAGAGATTTCTCGCCCATTGGCTTTTACCCTGTACCCGCTAATAGGTCTCCAACAGCCACGCAAGACCAGTCACCCCCGTATCACCATGAACGCGAATACGCGGCATTTCGAGACGATTGTCAGTTGTCTGGTATGCACCATTTTCGGTAGTGACTGCCCGCCAGATTTGCGTCTGTCCAAGCACCTGTAATGTCAGGTCGTCGTAATGTCCTACCGGGTAAGCAAACATGTGCGGTGTCTCGCCAGTATGCGCCGACAGGCTTTCTATACTGCCCAGAAATTCATAAATCAGAAAATCGTAATCCCGGTTCCGTAAGTCCTGGTGCGTTTTCGTGTGCGACTCCATATCCATGCCTGCCGCTGCCATCTCATTGATTTGATCCCAGTTCATATAACCCGGCACGCCATCGTCCACCAATCCCGTGATGATGAAGAATGTACCAGTCATCCCAAATTCCTGAAGAGTCGGGAACACATGAGTGTAATGGTCGATATATCCATCATCGAATGTCAGCACAACAGGCTTTGGCGGTAGCGGACTTCCGTGCTCCAACGCATTATCTAATTGATACAGCGAAATCGTGTTGTAGCCCTGCTCTGACAGATACCGTACATGTGCCCGGAACATATTGGGTGCGACGGTCAAATCAGCCCGTACCGCGTCGGCGTCGGCTGGCAGGTCACTAACATAGTGATACATCAGGATCGGTACGCGAATCCGCCGCAGCGTACCATCCCAGGTCGCTTCAACGTCACGCCCTGCGGATTGTACATCTTGTGACATCGTATGGTAAACGCTGCCGGTGAGCAGCACCAGTAGCATCAAGATTACAAATTTCTTTACGTTTTTCACAAACTTCCAGATGTACCCTGTAAATGAACGATCCAAACCATATTTTACCCGATCAATTGACTTCCATCCTTGCCCAGTTCTGATAGACTTTGTGAGCAATTTCACCATCTTGATAGATTTTGACAGTCACCCGCTGCTACAGTAGGCCGCATGAATAACCAGCACACCTCCCGCATACCGGGTTTCTATAAACGCACATTAGCCGAACGCGCCGCTGTTGTCGCTCAGTGGGCGAACCTGACTCCAGAGGAGCAAGCTACTTTACTCGGCTTTAGTGGCCTCAATGCTGCCGCTGCCGACAACATGATCGAGAACGCCATCGGCATCTATGCCCTGCCCCTCGGTATCGCCACCAACTTCCTGATTAACGGTCAGGACTACCTGATTCCGATGGTTATAGAAGAACCTTCGGTAGTAGCTGCTGTCAGCAACGCCGCCAAAATGTTCCGCGAAGGCGGTGGATTTGTCACCTCCAGCGACGAACCCGTCATGATCGGTCAAATTCAGGTACTCGATATCCCCGATGTCTATGCGGCGGCTGGCGCGGTCAGGTCGCAGAAAGCATTGCTCCTCGCCGAGGCCGATAAAGTTGGCGGTAGCATTGTCAAACATGGTGGCGGCGCGCGCGACATTCAGGTACGCCCGCTTTTGGACTCCCCCATCGGCCCGATGCTGATCGTCCACCTGCTCTACGACACCCGCGACGCGATGGGCGCAAATGCAGTCAATACTGCCGTTGAACACCTCGCCCCATTCATCGAACAGTTGACCGGGGGGCGTGTGAATCTCCGCATCCTCAGTAACCTGTCCGACCAGCGTAAAGCCCGTGCTGAAGGAATGATCCCTGCCACCGAACTTCAAACTGGCAACCTGCGCGGCGAAGATGCGGTTCGCGCTATTGTCGAGGCGGGTGTTTTTGCCGAAGTTGACCCCTACCGCGCCACCACTCACAACAAAGGCATCATGAACGGCATCGACGCCGTAGTCATCGCCACAGGCAACGACTGGCGTGCCATCGAAGTCGGGCGCACATGCCTACGCCGCCCGTGACGGTCAATATACCAGCCTTACACATTGGTGGGGGGATGAAGACGGCAACCTGCGTGGTTCAATCGAACTGCCGATGGCGGTTGGCATCGTCGGCGGCGCAACTCGCGTCCACCCTGCCGCCGGAATCGCGCTTACGTATTCTCGGCATTCAGTCCGCCCGACATCTCGCGGAAATCATTGCCGCCGTCGGTATGGCACAGAATTTGGCCGCCATGCGCGCGCTGGCAACCGAAGGTATCCAGCATGGTCACATGCGGATGCACGCCCGACAGTTGGCCGTCGCAGCCGGAGCTTCCGGGGAGATGGTCGCCCGTATCGTCCAGACCATGATTGCCGAAAACAACATCCGCCTCGAACGCGCAAAAGAGTTGGTTAGTGAATTACAGAGGAATTAAGAATGGCATTGAACCAAAACGGATTACACCCCCTCCAATCGAATCTCATGAAACCGGATCGTCAGGTCGGTATCGTCGGCTATGGCGCGTATGTCCCCCGCTATCGCCTTCCCGGTAAGGAAGTCGCCCGCGTCTGGACGAAGAATCTTGGCGGCAGCCCGATTACCGAGAAAGCCGTCGCTGGACTGGACGAAGACGTGACCACCATGTCCGTCGAAGCCGCCCGCAATGCCATCGCCCGCGCCGCCATTGACCCGCAGTTGATTCGTGCCGTTTGGGTCGGCAGCGAAAGCCACCCCTATGCCGTCAAACCCACCAGCACCATTGTTGCCGAGAGCATCGGCGCGTCCCCCAATATTCAGGCCGCCGATTGGGAATTTGCCTGCAAAGCCGGGACGGAAGCGGTTCAGGCGTCCATCGGCATCGTCGGCAGTGGTATGGGTGCGTACACTCTCAGTATCGGCATGGATACGGCCCAGGGTCGCCCCGGTGATGCCCTCGAATATACGGCGGCTTCCGGCGGCGCGGCCTTTCTCATCGGCTTGGCTGAAGAATCTTGCGCTGTCTATCAGGGTAGCTATAGTTTTGTCACCGATACCCCCGATTTCTGGCGGCGTTCCGGTGAATCCTACCCCTCGCATGGGGATCGTTTTACGGGTGAACCCGCTTATTTCAATCATACCCTGTCCGCTGCTCAGGCGATCATGGACATGATGGGCACAACCGCTGAGGACTACACCTATGCCGTCTTCCATCAGCCCAATGTCAAATTTCCCAGCCGCGCGGCGGAAATGCTGGGTTTCAAACCGGAGCAGATCAAACATGGCCTTCTGGCGGGTGAAATCGGAAATGTCTACTCCGGCTCATGTATGCTCGGCCTCACCGCCACGCTAGATATCGCCAAATCAGGTGATCGGATTTTGATGGTCAGCTATGGCAGTGGCGCGGGGTCAGACGCTTTTGACATCCTTGTCACCGACAAAATTAATGATGTGAAAAATCGCGCCCCTAGCACCCGCGATTATATTAACCGCCGTACCGAAATTGACTATGCGACCTACTGCCGTTATCGTGGCAAACTGAAGGAATAGAAACATGCGTGATGTAGCAATCATTGGAATCGGCCAGATTCCTGTTGGCGAACATTGGGAAACCAGTTTGCGGATGCTGGCTGCAGACGCCATCGCTGGCCGCTTTGAAAGACGCTGGCCTATCGGCGGTGGATGCCCTCTATGTTGGCAACGCCTATGGAGTCAACTTACAGCAGCCAGCTACATCTCGGTGCGCTTGTGGCCGATTACGCTGGTCTCTCTGGCGTCGAGGCTTACGCGGTTGAAGCCGCCGATGCATCTGGGGCGGCAGCCTTGACGAACTGGTTATTTAGCTGTTGCCTCCGGCGCGGTGGATACTGCCCTCGTCGTTGGTGTGGAAAAATCCACTGATACTGTCGGCAGCGCCCATATTCAAGCGCGGAATGTGAGCCTGGATGCCGATTTCGAGGCTGCGCATGGCACAACCATCACCGCCCTCGCCGCCCTACTCATGCGCCGTTATATGTACGAATATGGCCTGGATTTGAACGCCTTTGAAGGGTTCAGCATCAACGCCCATGCCAATGGTGGCCGCAGTCAATATGCCATGTTTCGTAACGCCATCAAGCCGGGACGTTTCGCCAATGCGCCGATGGTATCCGATCCCGTCAGTCTCTTTGACAGTGCGCCCGATGCCGATGGTGCGGCGGCCATCATTCTCACCAGTATGGACCGCGCTGGCGATATGGTTCCACAACCAGTACGAATCGCGGCAAGTTCGGCGGCGACAGACACCCTCGCCTTGCAAGACCGCCCCGACATGCTTCATCTGAATGCGGTTAGCCTCTCAACACAGAAGGCTTATGCCCAGGCTGGTATCGCACCTGCTGATGTCAATCTGTTTGAACTTCACGACGCTTACACTGTCCTAAGCGCCCTTTCCTTAGAGGCAGCAGGCTTTGCGGCGCGAGGTGAGGGCTGGAAGATGGCATCCGATTCAATTATCGGCCTCAACGGTTCACTACCCATCAGTACCTTTGGCGGCCTCAAAGCGCGTGGCAATCCTGCGGGTGCGACGGGTATTTATCAGGCTGTCGAAGCAGTGCTCCAATTGCGCGGCGCGGCGGGTGCAAATCAGGTCCCCAATGCAAAAACCGCCCTGATTCAAAATCTGGGTGGCCTCGGCAGCACCGCCATCACCCACATCTTGCAAGTTTGATCACCGACAGAATTGCTTTCGTAGGGGACGACACACAGTCGTCCCAGCGTGAATAGCAGAACCAAGTTATGAAATGACCCAATTTCTATGAAGCCTCATCGCTATCGACAAAATCAAATCGTGACCTTAAATTGCCTAATTTCCTAATGCTTCTCTATTTTCTTCCCTTACATGCCCGTATTTGAGAGGCTCTGATAGCTATCAGGCGTGTGCTGATAGGTTTTGATAGCTCGAATCAGCTATCATTCAGTCATCGAGTTTGTGCATTATTACACAATCTTTGTCTAATCAGGAGTATTACCGAATGCAAATCTCACGACACTGGCGCTTGAACTCACAACGGTATCGTTTACAGGGTGTACGCTATGCCAATGGCGAAGTTAGCCTTCAGGCGCGTCCACAGGCAGTCAATGAAGACCACCATATCGACGTCCGCGACACCCAGACCAGCCACAAGGTAAGCCTCAAGGTCGCCAGTTAGGATTGTGCATTGATGAGCACAGCGAAACGAGAAGTCGAACTGCGGGAGCAGTTCACATTCGCCGGGACGGGTGAAGTCTATAGCTTCACCACCCTCCAGGAAACACCGGAAAATTTCGACGAGCAGGCGCCCTATACATTGGCACTCATCAAGCTCGATGAAGGCCCCATCGTAACGGCGCAGTTGACCGATCTGGATGAAGGCGAGCAGGTTGCTATTGGGGATCGTGTCGAGATGGTCACGCGCAAGCTCACTACCGAGGGTGAACGCGGGGTGATCGTCTACGGCTACAAATTCCGCAAGGTACTCCCCCGCGCCTGACATCTCTGTCGTAAACCATTGGCATGCCCTACCCAGGGCGTGTTTTATTTCCAGTCAGGTTGTTTGTCTCCTTAAAATCTGCCCTGGCATTTCGGGCGATCTCGATACCCACACCCCATAATCTGAGAGCCACATTTTTCTCAACGAAACCGTTTGAAAAGGTGAGTGTATCGCGTTTACCCGCTGTTTTTGCAGCCTAACACAAATGGTTTCAATAATCTTTGGCGCTTATCCCCTGCCCTGCTTGTGGGCACGAGGCAAGCCTTGTCCGCTGTTTTTCTCATACCTCGTACCTCATCCCTTGTTTTCATCTTTTTCTGGTAGCTGGCAGCGAAAACGCCATTTTCCCCCTCAAAATCGAAACAAATGTGTACACAAATGTTTACCTATTCGCCATCAAAATGCTGTAGAATCAGGTCATCGTTGGTGATGGCGGGAGTTTGTTTTGACCCGATTGACACAAAATGACGCTGCGATTTTGACGACTTTGACGACAGTTGTGCCACATCCTCCCGCATTTGCGGCGGTACGCCCCTCCATCACCATGTCGGAGTGTGCTTGTGGCAGAAATCGCGGAGTTCTCTGCCAACCCCTTTAGGGGTTTTGAACTCTCGGCGGCATCCCATCGGCCTTAATTCCGATACCCACGCGGTCTTCCAGGAAACCACCCCCCTCGTCCGCTGTCCAGCCGAGCTTGCTGGAATCCTTGTGAGAATATGTAGAAAAAATTTCCGATTTTTTTTATCGTTTTTATCTCCTGTTCTCTCTGTTCCCCCTCAAACTGGAGGCGCATGAATGAGAAACTTGAGAATCGGTCAGAATTTTTATCGGAATCCAACATCAGATATTCCGATAACGGCGGCGGCAAATCCAATGGGCGGCAGGAGCGGCTATCCCCCTCACACTCGCCGCCATTCCCACCACGTCTGCCGCCGCATACTCAATCCGCCCCTTGTACCTATGCGTTGGATGGTGAACTCTGTTCTTTCCCGTTCACTCGTCCCTTTTCCGCACTTTGTCCTTTGCACGCTGAACTTGGATACTAAAAAGCGGCCCGGATATTTCTACCAGGCCGCCCTGACATCATAAGATTGGAGATTTTAGAGGCTGCCCGATGCCAGCAGCGGTGCAATCACGAGTGCCACAATCGCCAGCAGCTTCAGCAGGATGTTCAACGCCGGACCCGACGTATCTTTGAACGGATCGCCCACCGTATCGCCCACGACTGTCGCCTTGTGTGCGTCGGATTTCTTGCCGCCCAGGTTGCCGCGTTCGATATACTTCTTTGCATTGTCCCATGCGCCGCCTGCGTTCGACATCATCACTGCCAGCGTAAACGCCGAGATCAACGAACCCAGCAGCACACCAACCAGGGTATAGACGTCCACAAACTTGCTCAGGCCATTTGTCCGCCCGATGACCACCAGAATGGCGATAATGACGGGTACAGCAACCGCGATCACTCCCGGCAAAATCATCTGGCGAATCGCGCTGGCTGTACTGATCTGTACACATGCTTCGTAATCCGGGTCAACCTTGCCTTCCATCAGTCCAGGGATTTCTTTGAACTGACGCCGCACCTCAGTCACGATTTCCTGCGCCGCCTTCCCTACTGCCAGCATCGTCAGGGAACTGAAGATGAACGGCAGCATCGCGCCAATCATCAACCCTGTTGGTAGGTGCGGGTCAAGCAGGCTCACATTTGGATCCATTCCGGTTGCGGTCACAAATGCCGAAATCAGCGCCAGTGCGGTCATCACAGCACTGCCGATAGCAAACCCCTTTCCGGTGGCCGCTGTCGTATTGCCCAGGCTGTCCAGTGCGTCAGTACGTTCACGAACGGTCTCTTCCAACCCGGCCATCTCTGCAATACCACCTGCGTTATCTGCCACCGGGCCGTATGCATCAGTCGCCAGTGTAATACCCAGCGTCGCCAGCATCCCAACCGCCGCCACTGCTACCCCATATAAGCCCGCAGCGCCGAAGGCAACCAGTGTCGCCAGCACAACGATGAGTACCGGTGCAGCCGTACTTTCCATTCCCACAGCCAACCCGCGAATAATCACAATCGCTGGGCCGCTAACCGAGCTTTCCGCTAGGTCTCTGGTCGGTTTATAAATGTCGGAGGTAAAATATTCGGTTGCATAACCAATCGCTACCCCTGCAAACAACCCGCTCAGGGTTGCAACAATCACACCGCCGCCTAATCCCAGCAAAATACCCAACACGACCACTGCGACACTCACCAGGATACTGGCGCTGTATACGCCCAATCGCAGGCTGCCCAGCAGGTTTTCCTGGCTGGCATTTTCTTTTGTCCGTACCAGGAAGGTGCAGCCCATACCGATCAGTAGGCCAAATGCTGCCACTAAAATCGGGAACGCCTGCGCCTCGGCTGCTTTGTCAGCCGCGATGCCAACCGTTCCGAGAGAAGCAATCGCAATAGCTGCGATGATCGAACTCGCGTAGCTCTCGAACAAATCAGACCCCATCCCGGCCACATCACCCACATTGTCGCCGACATTATCCGCGATCACAGCCGGATTGCGTGGATCGTCTTCAGGGATGTTCGCCTCTGTCTTGCCCACCAGATCAGCCCCCACATCGGCTGCTTTAGTAAAAATACCACCACCAACGCGGGCGAAAATGGCAATGGATGTACCCCCAAAACCAAATCCCGCTAATGCGCTGGCTGCTGCCCGTGCGTTTGCTGCATTGACTATAGGGTCGGGTCCTGCCGGATACACCAGATTGGTGAGGATATAGTACAGAATACTCACACCCAGTAGCGCCAGGGAAACCACCATCGTGCCCATAACAGTACCGCTAGCAAACGCCACCCGTAACCCCTGATTTAGGCTTTTTGAGGCAGCACTTGTGGTACGCACATTCGCCCGCACCGCCACATTCATCCCAATGTATCCGGCTAGGGTAGACGCCCCCGCGCCACAAACAAATGCTACTGCCGTCCAGGGACTCATCCCTGAACCGGGAACCACACTAAGCACCAATAAGACAATGGTCACCAACGCCACCAGCATACCAATGTACCGATATTCGGTCATGAGGAACGCACGGGCTCCCTTCTGAATCGCGCTGGCGATTTTCCCCATGATCTCATTACCGGCGTCCTGCCGGAGTATCCACGTGCGTGTATAAAGAGCGAAACCAATACCGATAATTGCAGCCAGGACGCTAATACCAATCGAGCTCCCGATGAGGAACTTGGCACCAGACCCTTCACCAGCAGCCGCAGCCACCAGAATGATAACAATCGCCACCACCAGAATCATTGAGAGCAGATATTTAGGTGTAGCAAATACCTGAACTATACGTGACGGTTTTTCGATGCTGTAGTCCATCAATTCTCCTTATGATGTGTTCCAAATATAAACCGTGTATCGACTGCCCAATTTGGCTTACACACAAGCCAAATCATTCAAGGTATCCCCGTATTCTTAAATTTTCCTCGTCACCATAGATTGGAATGCCGACTCGAAGGCGAGCAAGATGATTACATACGGCTGGGTCTGCCATTATACATGGTTTATACAGGAATTCTGCTCTATAGCTAATTGGATTTTTGAGATACACTGTAGCCAACTCTGTAGTGTATAGTTTGAAGGGGGTACAACGTTCGTCACATCTGTACAAATTTCAGTTCATTTTTTCATTAAAGTTTTACGTCATGGAGACTTTTCACAATGCGCGAATTGAACGCAACCGAAAACACAGTCATCTTGATAGTTCTGGGTATTGCCATTGCCGGGTTGCTCTATGCAGTCTTTTTGGCGCGCCAGATTTTGTCCGAAAGCAAAGGTTCAGCCAAGATGCAGGAGGTCTGGGGGTTTATCCGAACAGGTGCGAACGCCTATCTGCGCTCGCAACTGCGCATCATCGCTGTCCTGATCGCCGTCCTGGTGGTCGTACTATTCTTCAGTGTTTATGTAGTAAACCCAACCCCATACGCCATTCAACACTTTTGTCCTGAGGTCGCTGATGCAGCCCGGCAGACAGTAGCCGTTCGTGCGGATGATATTCGTGCGACTGTTGCTGCTGCAAATCCAGACCTCTCTGTTAGTGAACTCACACTCCTGCAAGAAAACGCTGTAGTCTACGAAGAGGAAGCCGCCATCGTGCAGCAGGGTGCAGCTCAATGTGAAGCCGCACGAACCAATATTGCCCTGGGGCGCGCTGGCGCTTTTCTAATGGGTGCTGTATTTTCGGCAACAGTTGGATTTGTCGGCATGAACATGGCCGTACAGGGTAATGTTCGTGTCGCCGCTGCCGCAGTTGATGAGAAGCGCGGTTACAGTCAAGCCCTACGAATTGCCTATCGGTCTGGGACAATCACGGGCATGTTAACCGACGGCCTGGGACTGTTCGGAGGCACAATTATTTTCATTATATTCGGCATCGCCTCACCAGATGCCCTATTAGGCTTTGGGTTTGGCGGCACACTCCTAGCATTATTCATGCGTGTCGGTGGAGGTATCTTCACCAAAGCGGCGGATGTGGGTGCTGATTTGGTGGGTAAGGTTGAAGCCGACCTACCGGAAGATGATCCCCGCAACGCAGCCGTAATTGCCGACCTTGTGGGTGACAATGTGGGCGACTGCGCTGGTATGGCAGCCGACATTTTCGAAAGTTACGAAGTGACCATTGTCTCTGGTTTGATCCTCGGTCTGGCATTAGCAACCGTAACCCGGAGTCCGATTTGGATTGTATTCCCTCTGGTCGTACGCGGCATCGGTGTGCTCAGTTCAATCATCAGCACCTATCTCGTCAAATCAACTTCCGGCAAGGATGCACTTAGCGCCATCACACGCGGCTTTTACAGTGCAGCAGTCATCAGTATTGTGCTATTTGGTCTTTTCACCGCAGCTTATATGCACGAAGCCAGCATCAATGGCGGCAATATTCTCTGGCAGCCGTTAGCAGCCGTGATTATCGGCGTTATATTGGCTGTCATCATCGACAAAGTAACCGCCTACTTTACAGACATTGAGCACGAGCCAGTACAGGATATCGCCCGAAATACACAAACCGGCCCCGCGACCACTATCCTTAGCGGCCTGTCGGCAGGAATGGAAAGCAGCACATGGGCAGTGTTGGTTATTGCTGGTTCAATTCTGGCGAGTGTAGCAATCTTTGGCCTGTTCCCAATTACCGACGCGAGTGGCAATCAGGTCGTTGATACATTTACTGCCGTACTCTACGGCGTGGCAATGACGGGTATTGGCATGTTGACCCTCACTGGAAACAATGTGTCAATGGATGCGTTTGGCCCCATTTCAGATAATGCTCAGGGCGTGGCGGAACTGGCTGGTGAGAGCGACGGCATCGGTGGCGAAACACTGAACTCCCTGGATGCCGTTGGCAATACCACCAAAGCTATCACCAAAGGCGTAGCGATTGGTTCAGCGGTGATCGCAGCCGTATCACTCTTCGGTTCCTTCCTGACCGACACCCGTGTGGTACAGCTTGGTCTGGGTGTCCCTCTGAACCGGACCCTATTTGGTACTGGCATCAATATTGCCGAACCGATTGTATTCATTGGCTTCCTGATTGGTGGCGGCTTGATCTTCTTATTCAGTAGCCTCCTCATCCGTTCGGTGAACCGCGCGGCATTCCAAATGATCGGCGTCGTTCGCCGCCAGTTGCGCATTCCCGGCATTATGGAAGGCACGAAGACACCGGACTATGCCGAATGTGTTGATGTATCGACCCGCGCTGCCCAGCGCGAACTCCTTCCAATCGGAGTCATCGCTGTTCTCACCCCTATCATCGTCGGTTTCCTGCTAGGTGCTCCGGCGCTTGGGGGGTTCCTGGCGGGCATCATACTAACCGGCCAGTTAATGGCCGTGTTTATGAGCAATGCGGGTGGTGCCTGGGACAATGCGAAGAAGTTCATTGAAGATGGCAACTTCGGTGGCAAGAAGTCCGACCCACACAAAGCAGCAGTCGTCGGTGACACAGTAGGCGACCCCTTTAAGGATACGGCTGGCCCCGCCCTTAATCCGATGATTAAGGTGGTCAATCTAGTCGCCCTTCTGGTAGCACCTCTGGTTGTTACGGCTGCCGGAAATACCGAGGGTCGCTTGCCCATCGTTATCGTAATGTTTGCCCTACTGGCAGTGGTAGCATGGGCAATCCTGCGTAGTAAGCGTACCGACCCTGAAAGCCAGCAAATGGTGGAAACCGTAGCAAAAGTCGCCGGGGACTAACGAAAATCCCTGCTTGAACAATCAGTACAACAATTAAAACAACCCCTACATATAGAATGTAGGGGTTTTCTATATTACCTATCCCACTAAACGACTTTTCCACTATAATGAAAATTGACGTGTGTGACATTTATATCCTCTTAGGAGCATTATGATTCATCTCTGGCACAACCTATCCCCTGGCCCAAACGCACCCGAAGTAATCTACGCAGTCGTTGAAGTACCCAAAGGCAGCCGCAATAAATATGAATACAGCAAAAGTGCCGGGGTAATTAAGCTGGATCGCGTGCTCTATAGTCCGCTCCATTACCCCGGTGATTATGGCTTCATCCCCCAATCATACTATGACGATGGC
This sequence comes from uncultured Chloroflexia bacterium, assembly GCA_963752305.1. Classification (GTDB taxonomy): domain Bacteria; phylum Chloroflexota; class Anaerolineae; order Aggregatilineales; family Phototrophicaceae; genus CFX2. The sequence continues at coordinate 975,816 of CAVVXQ010000009.1, read as the reverse complement.
GACCCATTAGATGTACTGGTGATGATGGAAGAACCCACCTTCCCCGGTTGTGTGATTGAGGCGCGCCCGGTTGCCATGCTGAAAATGCTTGACAGAGGCGACCATGATGACAAAATCCTGGCTGTCCCCGCCACCGACCCCCTCTACGAGGAATATAATGATTTGGGCGACCTACCCAAACATTTTCCGAAGGCGGTAGAGCACTTTTTTCTGACCTATAAACAGTTGCAGGGTGCAGTAGTAGAAACAGGGGGTTGGGTTGGGGCGAAAGAAGCCAAAGATGCCATTTTAAGTGCCCTAAATCATTACCGTGATACCTTTCCGCCGCAGCGAGTTTAAAGCCCATTCATCGGTTTCGATTAATCCAACCCGACACATATGGCGACAGATCATACCAAGTCCTTTGGTCAGCATGGAGAAAAGTTAGCCGCCGACTATCTTGTACGCCAGGGATATACCATTTCCGGCGTGAATTGGCGTTGCCAACATGGAGAGATCGACATTATCGCTCATCAGAATGACACTCTGGTATTTGTAGAGGTGCGAACTCGCCATAGTAGCACTCCAGAAACAGCTTTCGAAAGTATCAATACACGTAAGCGAGAAAAACTCACAGCTCTCGCACAATATTACTTATCCCTGGGCGAGTCAGAAATCACTAACTGGCGTGTAGATGTTATTGCTATAGCTGTACCGCCCGAAGGATCACCTATCATTCACCATATTGAGGATGCGCTTGACTGGTAATGTTTCGCCGCTAATTGTGATTTTGGGTCCAACTGCCGTAGGAAAAACAGACCTGTCGATTGAAATGGCGAACGCTCTCGATGGAGAGATTATCAGTGCAGACAGTCGTCAAGTTTATCGGTATATGGATGTAGGTACAGCCAAACCCACTCTTGAGCAGCAATCAGCCATTCCACATCACCTCATTGATGTCGTCAATCCGGACGACAATTTGTCATTGGCACAGTTTCAGAAGTTGGCCTATGCTGCGATAGACGAAACACTTCATCGGGGCCGTATTCCGCTTCTGGTTGGTGGAACAGGACAGTACATCACAGCCGTTGTCGAAGGTTGGTCAATACCGGAAGTTCCCCCCAACTTATCACTCCGTTCAGACCTGGAAACATTTGCAGGCGAACACGGCTCTGAGGCACTTCACCAGCGATTACATCAGTACGACCCGATAGCTGCGGCAAATATCGACCACCGTAACATTCGCCGCGTCGTCCGTGCTTTGGAAGTCTGCCTTGAAACTGGCAAGCCGATCAGCGAACTCCAGGTAAAACACCCCCCGCCCTACCGGATCAAAATGGTTGGTCTAACCCTGGATCGTGAGCTTCTTTATCAACGTGCCGATAAACGGGTTGACGGGATGATGGAAAATGGCTTTTTGGATGAAGTTCGCACATTACTGGACAGAGGTTACCAGCGACAACTTCCTTCAATGAGTGGTTTGGGATACGCGCAGTTAGTCGCCCATTGGCTTGATGGCCTCCCACTCTCCAATGCAATAGCGGATGCCAAACACGCCACCCACGATTTCATCCGACGGCAGTATACCTGGTTTCGAGGACACGATTCCGGCATTTTGTGGCACAATAGAGACACGATGAACAAAACTCAACTCGTCGAGTCAACATCTCGATGGATATACAAACAGGATTAACGGATGTTTCGTCGCTCCGCCAATACGAATGCTTTGGTCGGTATCTTTTTGTTGGTGCTGCTAGCTGTCTTTGCTGGGCCAACCATGCTGCCCCGTATCATTTCATCAATTCTACCTAGTGCGGACGAAAGCATTCCCTGTGACTGGTTACGAACGGGAGAAGATCGTGCCGCACATCAATCCCTGATTGGGCGTATTTCCGAAAATCCCATTAGTCTACGGGTTCGAGCCAGTGCGCTTCCACGTACGGCTGAAGAAAAACTTGTGATTACAATTGTCATCACGAATGATTCTGTCGGTACTGTAGCAATCTACTATAATCCGAATCAAGTACGTCTGGGGGACGACGGTGTAACGAGTGGCCTCGGAGTTGTTTTTAACTCCAATACTGCCGTACCATCAGGCTCACTCGGTCAGGGCAACACCCCCTATCCGGAACAAGATATACGACTGCTGGGGCCACGCCAGAGTTGTGTCCATCGAATCGAATTTGCCGCCAACCAGTATCCAGATTCTAGTATTAGTACTGGAAATGCAACCGTGAAGGCCTACTATCGCAACACCTCGGCGGGCGTTATGCAATCTGCAAACTCGCAAGCTACCCCAATTTTTTCCAACCAGGGTTTGTGGGTTGGTATTGCCGAATCCGATTCTGTACTCATCCCATTCGCTGGCGGCTAACCCTTATGCTATTATTATGAATATGTGCCTCGGCTGTTTGCGTCTTTGGAGCAAGTAAATTTATGTCGAAACCAGATGCAGAACAACCCATTCTTATCATCCAGGATGAGAATCAACCCGCCCAACAATGGCCGGTGTCAAAAGATGATATAGTGTTGGGACGTGATGACGATTGTGATATTGTATTGGGTGAACGTCAGGTTTCTCGTCAGCACATTCGGATTTATAAACAAGGTGAACTTTATTTTGTTGAGGATTTAGACAGCAAGAATGGCACTTGGGTAAACGGCCAGCAGTTGAAAGGTGTACGCGAACTCAGTGATGGCGACGAAATACATGTTGCCCTCGCCGTTCGAGTTCGATTCATTGGATCCGGCGCAACCAGTCCGCTCGCAGCCGATCCGCCCGCATTTCTCAGTGGGCGTCTACGCCTTGACCCTGAAGCACGACGAGTTTTCATCAAGGGTGATGAACTGGATCCACCCCTTAGTCTCCCGCAATATCGTCTACTTGAGTTGCTCTATGTCAATGCCGGACGAATATGCACTCGTGACAATGTGATCGAAACCGTATGGCCGGAAGCAGTTGGGGAGGGAGTCAGCGAACAAGCCATTGATGCGCTGGTTCGTCGCTTGCGTGACCGATTGGCCGAAATTGATGCTGACTGGCAATATATCGTTACTGTTCGAGGACACGGCTTTCGCATGGATAATCCATCCGAAATCTAACATTGCAACTAGACACACTCTATATCAAAGGTATTGAAGACCCCATGCTTGGTAATACTTCTATTTCAAAAACTTCCTGTGGAACAACTGCCGATGGCAAACTTGTTGATGAATACACATTGACCAATACCAACGGCATGGAAGTTAAAATTATCACCTACGGGGGTATCATTACTTCGATACGTGTTCCAGACAGGAATGCCAAATTGGAAAATGTCGCCCTGGGGTTCGACAATTTAAGTGATTACGAAGCCAGTAGCACCTATTTCGGTGCGCTTATTGGACGGTACGGTAACCGCATTGCGAACGCAACCTTCTCACTAAACGGGGAAATCTACAACCTGATCGCCAATGATGGCACGAATTCTCTGCACGGTGGAAACAAGGGATTTGACAAGGCAGTCTGGATAGCCAAACCCATCGAACGAGATGAGGTCGGTTTGGAACTGAGCTACCTGAGTCCCGATGGTGAAGAAGGGTATCCAGGTAATCTGTCAGTAAAAGTGCTTTACACGTTAACTAACGACAACGCAATCCGTATTGATTATACTGCCACGACGGATAAGGTCACTGTCGTCAATCTCACCAATCACAGCTATTTTAACCTGGTGGGTGAGGGCTCGGGTGCGATTTACGATCACATCATACAAATTAATGCGGATCGGTTTATCCCTGTGAATGACAAGCTAATCCCTACAGGCGAATTCATGTCAGTAGCCGATACACCCTTCGACTTCCACGAACCGAAACGAATCGGTGACGAGATTCGTTCGGGTCATAAGCAGATAGTCTTAGGTCGGGGATACGATCACACCTTTGTCTTGAATTGCTCCAGTGACGCAGTGTTGGAATTGGCAGCGCAAGTGCATGAACTATCATCAGGGCGTGGGCTGGAAGTTTGGACAACGGAACCAGGAATACAATTCTACACCGGCAATTTCATTGATGGAACACTGGTTGGCACAGGCGGGAAAGTTTACCGCCAGAGTGATGCATTTTGTTTGGAGACACAGCATTATCCAGACTCACCCAATCAACCGAATTTCCCGTCAACAGTGTTAAACCCCGGCGACACCTATCAGACCACAACTATTTACAAGTTTACAGTTGTTGAGTAAGTGGCTGAAAGTTTGTGGGTGCTGGTTTGTTATCAGTTTCGGGTATTGATTTGCGAATTGTTGGGTGTAGTTAAACGCCTTAACATAGGCTTTACAGGTACACGCCATCTACTGCGGATGATGTCTCTCTCATGCCAATGTCACAGCAATTCAAAAACCGGGTTTTACCGCTTTTGGGCACAATAGCTGACCATTATGACACACCTTTTCATCTGTATGATGAGGCTGGAATTCGAGACACCTGTACTCGGTTAAAAAACGCATTTTCGGGAATCCCCGGCTTCTGTGAATACTTTGCCGTCAAAGCCCTGCCAAATCCCCACATACTGAGCATTATTCACGATATGGACTTTGGCTTCGATTGTAGTTCTATTGCTGAGTTAATGCTGGCTCGCCGCGTGGGTGCAGAGCCTACGCAAATTATGTTCACTTCCAACAATACCACTCCAGAAGAATTTAGTGCCGCATCGGAATTGGGTGGATGTATCCTTAATCTGGATGATATTTCGCTCATTGCGAAATTAAATGTCCTGCCCGACCTACTCTGCTTTCGCTACAATCCTGGAAGTCGCCGCACCGGCAACAGCATCATTGGCAATCCAGTAGACTCTAAGTTTGGTGTAAGTCATGAGCAATTATTCGATGCTTATCGAACGGCGCGCGATCTCGGGGTTCAAAGGTTTGGAATCCATACGATGTTGGTCTCAAACGAGCGCGACTATCACTATATGCTTGAGACTGTTACCATGCTGTTCAGCTTAATTGAGTGGTTGACAATCGCACTTGGCATCACCTTCGAATTCATCAATATGGGTGGCGGACTTGGCATTCCCTACAAACCAGATGAACGTCCTCTGAATCTGGCTGAAATGGCAGCAGCTATACTGTCCCAGTTCCGGGATTTTGGAGCGCGGAACGGCTATATGCCTAGATTGTATATGGAAAGTGGTCGTTTTGTGACTGGACCACATGGAATTTTGATTACACGGGTCATTAACCACAAATATACCTATCGTGACTATGTTGGTGTTGATGCCAACATGTCGGCTCTGATGCGTCCAGGTATGTATGGAGCGTATCATCACATTGATGTACTTGGCAAAACCCACCGCAGTGGTGAATTCATCGTTGACGTGGTAGGATCACTATGCGAAAACAATGATAAATTCGCGGTACAGCGTGCCTTACCGGAAGCTGAAGTTGGGGATTTGCTCATCATTCACGATACGGGCGCACATGGTTACTCAATGGGTTTCAACTATAATGGCAGATTGCGCCCAAAAGAACTCCTGCTACGACAAGATGGCTCAGTAGAGCTTATCCGCCGTGAAGAAATGATTGAGGACTATTTTGCTACACTCACTTTCCAACCAGACAGGTTTAAACCATAAAATTTTGATTATTCACCATAATATGGGCTTATAGGCAAATGCAGATATACACCCACCGATGCAAAAACTGATCCCCACACCTGAACTCATCCAGAATATTCTTGCGCGGATACCCGAAGGATTTATCCACCAAAACGCCCTTTCACAACGCTTAAGAATCTCTAGACGATCCGTTCCCACATTAATGAGTAATACCGTTCGACGGGAAGGTGAGTCATGGTATGATGCAGCGCGGCTGACTCCCCAGGAGGTAAGAGATAAACGGAACTGGTGTCGTCCCGCACTCCCCGAAATGACGGCGAATGGTTATTTTATCATCCGTCCGATAGCTGAACAGATTGAGGCTCGGACTGAACACTTGCACAATGAGGGAGATACTTATGTGCAGGAAATTCTATCCACTTTAGAGAAATCAAACGGTTACGCAAAAACCTCAGACTTGGCCGACTCCCGACGAAAAAGTCAAACGATTCAGAATTTGCTCGACGATAGAACGTTAAGCCAAATAGGTGAGTTTGTTTACGATCCGTTATGTCTGGGAATTTCGACCATGCAGGAAGTTGTACGACGGCAGAATTTAATTCCATTCCGTCAGGAATTAGTCCGCCATCTGGAACTACAACCAGGCTGTACGGCGTCGCAAACTGCCCTTCGTTCGCAATTTGGCAGTGAGATTCTTAGTAACATCTTGGAAGATGAAAATTTTGTCCGCTTCAATATTCACTTGGATAATGGGACTCCCTCCTATTGGATTCGATTGTCCGAAGCCAATCCACTGGAAGCCGAGCAATCGGCGCTGGATCATTTGAAACGCGAGATTGAAGATGCTCAAGCGATTGAGGATAAAAAGTGGGCAGTACTACTTCCTGAAGCAGGCGATTTAATCCGACCCAATGCTCACGATGGCAAGTCAATCCGCACACAGATAATCGCGCGCTCATATACAGTCAAAAACGCTGCCAAACGGCTCGGCGTTCGTGAGCGGACATTGGAACATGCCATATTGGATAAACAAATCCCGTCTTTTACTGATCCCGAAGGTGTGCGGCGTCTTCCAGCTCAGGCAGTAGAGCAGGCGGTGGCTGACGCCGAATACGGCGAAAAAATCATGGGCTATCAGGTGTTGAATTCCCGCGATATTTCGGTTGTGGCGGGTGTTAGTTATTCTACCGTCCGACGGCGTTTACAACGTGCAGGCATTAATCGAGTTGAACCACATTGGAGTGAAATACGCGGTAGATGGAATCTTCCAGACACCCTGACTGAGTTCTATCGCATACGCAAGGAAAAACTCGCAGAGCGACGAGCCATACGGGACGCAGCCCGCGAAGAGCAAAATCAAAGAGAGGCTGAAGAGTATCGGCTGGAACAAAAACACCGCGACGACCTCCGTGCACGGCTTGTTGCAGCTTTTCCCACCTGGCGACACGCTGGCCGAATTGACCAACAGATTTATCTTCACATTGGTCCACCCAATAGCGGTAAAACCCATGAAGCACTCGACGCGCTATCACAGGCTCGAAGCGGTTGGTATCTCGCGCCTCTCCGGTTGTTGGCCTATGAGATTTTTGATCGCCTGAATCAGCGTGGTGTGCGTTGTAATCTGTTAACGGGCGAGGAGTATATTCCGGTTGATGGTGCAACCATTACTGCCGCAACCGTTGAAATGTTCGATCCCATGCGAAGTGGCGAATGTGTAGTCATCGACGAAGCACAATTATTAGCTGACCCGGATCGAGGTTGGGCATGGACACGGGCAATGATGGAAGCCCTTGCGCCCGTTATCCATGTTATCGGGCCGCATACCGCCAGAGGCTTGATTCAGCAGCTTGCCGATGCCGCATTAATCCCCGTCAATATTATCGAACACGAACGTCTCGCCCCGATTCAAATTGCCGAAGAACATTGGCCTATCAGCGAACTGCCGCAACGAACCATTTTAGTGGCCTTCTCCCGTCAGATGGTGCTTCAACTCAAAGCAGAATTAGAGAAGATGAAGCGACGAGTTTCTGTTGTGTACGGCAGCCTTCCCCCAGAGGTACGCCGTAAACAAGCAGATCGATTTCGCCAATGGCGACACTGAGATTTGCATCGCAACCGACGCAGTAGGCATGGGACTAAACTTACCCGCCGATTATGTCTGCTTCTTTGAGTTGGAGAAATTCGATGGTAAGAATGTGCGCTACTTAACTCCAGGAGAGGTTCAGCAAATTGGCGGGCGAGCCGGACGCTATGGTCTATCCAAAGCAGGTGAAATTGGTGCGACGAATAAACAGGATTTGAAGCTCATTCGGCAGTTATATTTTACCCCGCCCATTTTTCTAACTCACGCACGAGTCGCCCCGTCTGTGGAAGACCTGGAAATGCTGCCGGGTAGTTTGGGGGACAAACTGGCGCAATGGGCATCGCTTCAATCCATACCCGAACTCGCTGCGCGACGCGATTCAAACTGCCGATATGACTGAGCGAATTGAACTGGCGAGAATGTTAACCGATGAACAGGTGGAGCAGTTAGGTTTAGCAGCAGCGCTGCGTCTGGTAAATGCCCCTACTCGCCAGAGCACCCGTGACTTCTGGCTGGAATGTGCGCACGCAATCCTAAGTGACCAGCCGATGGGTATGCCACCCGACGCACCACAGAAAATCAACACAAGTGTTGACCTGGAAAACATCGAATCCTGTGTTTCGCGTGCCGATATTTACCTTTGGTTAGCGAGTCGCCGGGAATTCAGCAAATCCGGCCCGGATGAACATGAGGTTCGCATCCGCCGAACCCAGTGGTCAATGAGAATCGACGTCGCTTTGCAACATAAACTCGATATGGCAAGGCGCTGCTCAAAATGTGGTGCGCCGCTGCCCCTACGTTATCCATATGGCATATGTGCCGACTGCTATGACAAGCGGTTTGATCGCCGGAGCGATTTTCGGCCACGTTCATCATATCGTCGCCCATCCAGGCGGCGTCGTTCATAGCAAATCTACAGTTGATTAGGGAGAGACTTCAAGTTCGAGGTAATCGTCCCGAACAATATCAGACGCTTCAATGCCCAGTACACTCATCATTTCCCGAATGCGATCCGCCTTGTTTTCCGCGTCAGAAGCCGACCATGTGCGGCTCTTTATTTCGATGAAAGTATGCTCAAGCTCTGGTTTGAGTACTCGATCCACATTGACGTAAAACAGAACACCTTGATAGTGAATGTGCCATCGTCGACGATCTTTTTGAAGTTCCCGTTCTTCATCAGGTCGGAAGTATTCTCTATAGAATCGAAGTGGGCGATCTGCTGTTGAGATAAATCGAGAGTGCGAAAGCAGTACGGCTGAATGGAAATCGCGTTCTTTAGTCGGTGTGGTAAAAGTTAGGCGGCTGCGAACGGACTGTACCTCACCCATGTCGTCAATCGTATCATCTTCTCGATAACGAACACGCCCCTTCGATGGATCATCAAATAGGAAATATGTATCATACTGGCGATAGTGAACCGTTCGTAAAATCCGAACATCCGGGTGGTCGAGAAGCTGGCCGACCACTGATTGATCGCGTAAAATTGCCTTGACCTGTACTTCAAAGCTTTCGCTCCGCTCTAATCCACCAATCACCAATAGCTTACTCAAAATGTCTTTCTGCTGCTCGGCAAGGAAGGCATCTACTTTCAATGCATAGTCCCCGGCTTCCTTTAGTAGGTGATTCTCCTCGATAGTTAATAACTGGCGGTCTCGCATCAACCATTGCCCATTGCAAATTACATGTCGAACGTCGCTGCTCTTACTGGCATAAACTATGCGCGAATACACTGCGTTCGGGTCACGGTGGAATTGCGGCATATTATGAACGGGGTTTGCATCAATTGTAATCACATCGGCCAGCTTTCCGACTTCGAGGCTGCCTGTGATATCACTCATGAACAGTGCTTCTGCCCCTTTCCGAGTCGCCATGAGTAGTGCCTGTTTCGCGGGCAGTGCAGTTGGGTCATTGGCATCAGTCTTTGCCAGAATAGCTGCCAATCGCACTTCCTCAAACATATCCAGATCATTGTTACTGGCTGTACCATCCGTACCGATACCTACCACTAACCCCTGCTCTAACATCTCAGTGACCGGCGCAATGCCCGAAGCGAGTTTCAAGTTGCTGGTTGGACAATGTGCGACCGTTGAATGATACTCTCGTAAGATACGCATCTCAGAGGTATCGATATGAACGCAGTGCGCTGCCAGCACTTTTGCGTCTAATAGTCCAGCATCTTTCACCCAGGGTATAACCGTTTGACCGTATAATTCCGTGCTGTCATCCACCTCCAGCTTGGTTTCAGCAATATGGATCAAAACCGGAACGTCGTACTTCACCGCCAATTCAGCACAATCCCGCAGTATATCTTGCGTTGTGGAATATGGTGCGTGAGGAGCGACTGCCGGGGTAATCAGTGGATGTCCTTTCCACTCCTCAATGAACCGCTTTGCATAATCCAGACTGGCCTCATATGACTCAGCATCCGGTGTTGGAAATTTAAGTATAGATTGCCCAAGTACCCCACGTAACCCAGCGGCAGCCGTTGCTACCGCTACATCCGCCTCAAAATAATACATATCTGCAAATGCTGTGATTCCACTGCGAATCATCTCCGCACATGCCAACCCGGTTCCCAGACGACAAAATTCTGGCGTCACGAATTCCCGTTCGGTGGGCATGACATATCCCATCAGCCACACATCCAAGCGCAAATCGTCCGCCAAGCCTCGAAGCAAGGTCATTGGTACATGTGTATGTGCGTTCACCAAGCCCGGTAGAATATATTGTCCGTCGCAAGATATAGTGTTTTCACTTTCGTATTCTTCAGCAATCTCTGCACTTGTGCCCACCGCCACAATATCTGTACCCAAAATGGCGATTGCTCCATCGGGTATAATAGTAAATTGCTGGTTCATAGTGACAACCATACCATGTATCAAAATGGTGTCTACCGGTTCCATAACACACTCCTCCCACAAAAATTTGCGGGATTATATCGCTGATGTACACTTTTTCAGAATAGCAGATTATTTTCAATGGATTTAAAGACCGTCTCGCCCTCATACATGCACCACTGGAGTATTTATGCGTAGCCGCTTGCGCCTACAGTTACAGCATTTATATATAGTTGAAGCTGCTCTTATGGGCGTTTTTTTAGTGAGTGCCCTACGTTTTCTGATTGGCATGGTTTACAGCCGTATCGGCGGTGCATCTATTGTCCTCGGCCTTGACCCCACCAATATTCCGACCAATATAGCTGGTATCGTGGACGCAACCGCTGTACAAAACGAAATCAGTTTCATCATCTATATGTTCGCTCTTCCCCTATTGACCCTGGTTTTTGGGCGCATAAAATGGCTTATGTTTGCCGGGGTCGTTCTAGCGGGGGTTGGGCGCGCCCTGATGCTCACTAACACGGTTGTCACCCCCACGACGGCATCTGCTATGGTTGTCGGTGGTGGCCTCCTCTATCTGACCATGATTGTGCGTCACCGTCCTGGCATGATCCCATATATGTTCATTTTTGGCTTCAGTATCGACCAGATATTTCGTGCTGCGGGAAATACACTTGACCCATCGTGGTCGCCGTCTTACTTGAATATGCAGATTATTCTGTCGGTTGCAGTTATCGCCCTGGCCTTCATAACCACTCTCAGGCAGCGACTTTCAATTTATTCGGATAATCCGTCTGTAGCCACTGAGCACGGTATGCTGCCGTTCTGGGGCGCTGTTGGCCTTGCTGGTCTATTATTTCTGGAACTCTCTCTACTTGCACTTCCCAATGCCGTCGCTGGACGCGCCGGTGTTGATTACACCATCTTTGCGCCATTCGTGGTACTTGCAACCCTACTGCCAATAATTCCCTGGGTACGCCGACAGGCTCGGAGCTTTATAGGCCTCTTTGACGGAAGCGTTCGTGGGTGGATATGGCTGCTCATTGTAGCCCTCCTGGTTGTGTTTGGGACTCGTTTTCAAGGACTCTTGGCTGGTATCGCCCTGGTCGCAGCACAATTCTCCGTCAGTATGATGTGGTGGTGGATTGTTCGTCCACAGGCGGCACAAGAACGCAATTTTGGCGGCTTGTGGCTGCTCGTTGGTATGCTGCTGTTTCTGTTACTGATTGCAGCAGATAATTTTACGTATGAATACGCTTATGTGCGTAATCTGGCTCCCGAACTGGCTTTTCTCAACGACATTATCCCGCCATTCTTACGCGGTTTCAGGGGCATGGGGTTGGGTATCTTGCTCGTAAGCGCTATTCTGGCTGCCCTACCAATGGTGCAAACCCAGCGCCGCATTCCCTGGGCAGGTGGGACTTCCTTCACATCAGTGATCGGGTTGCTACTAGTCATCGGGACGAGTATCGGGGTAGCTTACACCGTGCGTCCACCACAAATAGTTGGGGTGCGCAATCAGGACATTATCCGCATCGGGACATTCAATCTTCATGGCGGCTTTAACGAGTTTTATGACTTCGACCTGGAAGCCATTGCCCGAACCATTCAACAAAGTGGTGCAAATGCTGTTTTACTACAGCAGGTTGAGACTGGGCGCTTAACCAGCTTCGGCGTAGATGAGCCATTATGGCTGGCGCGTCGTTTAGGTATGGACACCCGTTTTTTCCCCACCAATGAGGGACTCCAAGGTCTGGCCGTACTTTCCAACATCGAGATTGTATACGACGATGGCGATCTTCTAACAAGTGCCAGCAATCAAACGGGTCTCCAGCGAGTGCAAATTCGCCCTGACGAGGGTGTGATAACGCTTTATAACACCTGGTTGGGCTTCTTACTGGAAACCGGCAATGGAAGCACAATTGAGGAACAGGAACAGGATCAGCAGCGACAGTTAAACGAGATTTTTGCCATCATGAGTGCGCAACATCCAGATGGCAATTTGGGGAGAACCGTGTTTGGTGGCACTTTTAATAACATACCCAGTTCTCCACTAGCCGATCAGATACGTGCTGCCAGTTTCACCGACCCATTCGCCGGTCTGCCAATTGCGTTATCGGCCACATTCCAACGAACCAATTATCCACGTACCCGGCTGGATTACCTTTGGTTGCGTTCGTTAAATGCATTTGGAGCAAATGTGATCGACAGCACTGCATCCGATCACAGGATGGCAGTAGTCGGCGTGGAAATCACTCGACAGGGACAATAATCAGAGGATCAACTCGCCCGTTTCCAGCTTACGAAGCGCCTCACGCGCAGCGGCTTGGGCGGCGGATTGTTTGCTGCGTCCAATGCCCTGAGCAACCTCTTTTTCACCAAGCATCACTGCTACCAGAAACTCTTTTTGGTGATCTGGCCCAGTAGCAGAGACGGTGCGATAAGCAGGTGTCAGGCTATGCTCGGCCTGACTCCATTCCTGCAAGCGACTTCGGGCATCTTTGTCGCGAGCCTCTGCAAGAATCTGTTCCAGCAAGACATCAAGGCGCGGCATTACAAAGACTCGAACTGCATCCAAGTCCTTATCAAGGTATAGCGCTCCTACAACAGCCTCAAATGTTGCACACAAATTGGTCAGCCGTTCACGTCCACCACTTGCTTCCTCGCCCTTGCCCATTCTCAAGCACTGTCCCAGGCCAATATTCGCAGCGAGTTCTGCTAGCGATTCAGTTCGTACCAGCGCAGCTCGTAAACGGGTTAGGTCGCCTTCTGGCATTTGGGGAAAGCGTTGATAGAGCATATCCCCAACGAGAAAATCCAATACTGCATCACCTAAAAATTCCAGACGTTCATTATCAGGTATGACATCTTCCCCATGTTCATTTACATAAGAACGATGGGTCAAAGCCTGTTCCAGGAGATCCTCATCAGAGAATCGAATTCCAATCTGTTCTTGAAGTTCGTTATATTCCATTACATCCACATTACCCATCAAATCGCTTGAATATGAGCGAAACATTGTGTCCACCAAACCCAAACGAATTGCTCATCACACAGTTAATTGGCATTGAACGCGCTTCGTTTGGCACATAATCGAGATCACATTCTGGATCAGGTTCGGTTAGGTTAATAGTCGGTGGGGCAACCTGATCGCGGATTGCCAGGACAGAGAAAGCGGCTTCCATCGCTGCTGTCGCACCCATACCGTGTCCGGTCATACTCTTAGTCGAACTCATCGGTACATGATAGGCATGTTCTCCGAAAACACATTTTATAGCTTTTGTTTCCATCACATCATTCAACGCCGTTGCCGTCCCATGCGCATTAATATACTGAATGGCATTCACATCGAGTTGGGCATCGTCCAGAGCTTGGCGAATTGCCGCGATTGCCCCTACTGCTTCTGGATCAGGTGCCGTAACATGAAATGCGTCAGAAGTGGTCCCATAACCCACGATTTCAGCCAAAATGTCCGCACCACGCACTTTAGCATGTTCGAGTTCTTCCAACACCAATACACCCGCGCCCTCACCAAAAACCAGCCCGGTGCGATTCTTGTCAAATGGGCGTGAGGCATGAACTGGGTCATCATTGAGTTGTGAACATGCGCCAACCCGATCAAATGCGGCGATGCCGATTGCGATAATGGGTGCTTCTCCCCCTCCTGCTAAGGCTTGGTCAAGCCGCCCCCACCGGATTAAATCAAAAGCGTGTCCTATACAATCTGCGCCCGTAGCACAAGCAGAGACAGGTACATATGACGGCCCCATCGCACTATATTCGATGCTTACAAGATCACTTCCACCATTTACCATAAGCATAGGGATGCCGAAGGGCGTAATTTTTCGTGGATCGCCAGTTTCAAACAGTAAGTTTGCCTCTCTAAAATAACTTTCGACACCACCTACCGCAGAACCCACAATCACACTGGAACGAGTCCGTTCTCCATCTTTTACCTCAAACCCACTGTGACTGACCGCTTCTTTTGCCGCTGCAACAATAAAATGCTGGTAACGATCTCGGCGGCGAACCTCTTTTGCGGGCATAACAGAGGTTGGATCCCAATCCTTGACTTCAGCCGCAATCTTAACCATATAATTCGACGTATCGAAGTGGGTAATCAGTCCAATACCACTGATACCAGCTTTGATTGATTCCCAGGTTTCTTCTACTGTATGTCCCATCGGGCTTATCATCCCCAGGCCGGTGACGACTACTCGTCTGGTCATGCAAATTCTCCCTTAATCGCCAATAGATGTTTGGCTTCCGTAAAATAAATGATAAATTCAACCTGCGCGCAAGTGTTTCAATTCACTCAGATTGTGTGATGTTTGTATTCATTGCAATACGGCAATTTCCAGTATGGCTACTTCTCGTGTTGGCGGTCATCTGATGTTGGCAAATAATGACCTTCCACCCAAGATTCACCCCCTGGGCGAGTCTCTTTTTTCCACACCGGCACGATTTCCTTCAGCCGATCAATTCCATAGCGGGCAGCCTCAAAACACCCTTGATCGCGATGCCCTGATGAACAAGCAATCAGAATGGTATTCTGACCAACTTCCAACCTCCCAATTCGTTGGACAATCGCAATACCTTGTACTAACGGCCACTGGTGACGAATTTCGTCCGCAACCTGTTGCATCTTGGCAATCGCCATCGGTTCATAGGCTTCATATTCAAGATGCTGAGTCTGAACAATTTCTTGTGCCTGTTCCGTTTCACCACGCACCATTCCGCTAAACACACACACTGCGCCAGTTGCTGGAATAGTGATGGTCGCAATGAGTTCATCAGTATCTATCGGCTCCGTCGCCAGCCGGAATATCTCCGGATAATTATTGCTTCCGCCGCTGACTGGCGGAAACAATGCTATCTCATCACCAGCCTCCACAGGATCACTTGAAAAAGCATATTCTTCATTTACAGCGCTTATGGCGGATTGTATATGAGCTTCCATCTGTGGATACAACGCAATCAGAGCCGATTTAACATCTGCCACCGTTGCAATCTCCGATAGGGTCAAATCCAGCTTGTTGCGCCCCGCCAAATCTTTAAGATTTGCAAACAATAAAATGTGAACCTGCATAAGACTCATTCCGCCTTGTAATCACCGTGTTGACCGCCTCGTTTTTCGAGCAGTCGAATATCACTTAGACGCATTCCTCGGTCTACCGCCTTTGCCATATCATATACTGTTAGGGCAGCGGTGGTGACAGCAGTCAATGCCTCCATCTCAACACCCGTTTTACCTATTGTACGCGCTGTTGCCCTAATCCGAACAGCCTGCGCATCATCATCCAGTTCCAATTCCACGTCAATGTGAGACAGAGGAATAGGATGACACAATGGAATGAGTTCGGAGGTTCTCTTTGCCCCCATAATTCCAGCCAATCGCGCTACCGTGAGTACATCTCCCTTTTTTAGTGCACCTTCACGGATAAGGTGCAGTGTTTCAGTCCGCATGTACACTGTTCCCTCAGCGATAGCAATGCGCTCTGTGTCTGGCTTTGCCCCCACATCAACCATCTTTGCATTGCCATGTTCATCCAGGTGAGTCAATCGTTCATCCATTTGAAGCCCTATCCTCTCACCTTTAATTATAGCCTATGCTCATGTATACTTTTAGCGATTATGAACAAGTAACTGCTGCCGCTCGCCAGATCACATAACGAGAGGGTGAATGGCAACGGATATAGATACTTATAGGAGAGATAACCCCCTTGACTATGTTCCGTAGCGGTTTGTCAAAAACTCGGCAGTCCTTTTTCGGACGTATTTCGCAGATGCTGGGTAATACGGAAATCGACGACGATACCTGGGATGAGGTCGAAGCGTTACTGATTCAAGCCGACCTCGGCTTACCAACGACACAGCGTGTACTTGAAGATTTAAAAGCCCGTACGCGGCGTGAGGGCATTACTCGAACCAATCAGTTAAATGAAGCGTTGAAGGAGTCTCTGGCTTCATTGTTAAAAACGCCGCCACCGCCCAACATCAGCGGACGACCATTATCAATCATCCTGATTGTTGGCGTCAATGGTTCAGGTAAAACGACCTCCATCGCTAAACTAGCCTATCGCTTGAGTACGAATGGCCGTAAGGTTATGATGGCCGCTGGTGACACCTTTCGTGCCGCCGCCATCGAACAACTGAAAACCTGGGGAGAGCGTGTCAATATACCCGTCATCGCCAACAAACCCGGTTCTGACCCTGCGGCAGTAGTATTTGATGCGGTTTCAGCAGCCAAGGCACGCGGCGTGGAAATATTGTTGATTGATACTGCGGGCCGTCTGCACACCAACTATAATTTGATGGAGGAACTCGCCAAAATCAAGGCGATTTCCGCCAAAGTTGTGCCCGATGCCCCTCATGAAGTGTGGCTGGTATTGGATGGCACAACAGGCCAAAATGCACTTCAACAAGCGAAAAAGTTTCAGGAAATGGTTGACGTTACCGGGGTCATCGTTACCAAGCTAGATGGTACTGCTAAAGGTGGCATGGTATTTGCCATATTCAATGAACTCGGTTTGCCAGTGCACTATATTGGTTTGGGAGAAGGTATGAACGATCTCGTCTTCTTCACACCGGAAAATTTTGTCAACAGCTTATTTGATGAGAATGTGTAGAGTAAAGCTCTGCATGTAGACTTAGGAGGATTTCGTAAAAGCAGATGGAACAATTAGTCAGCCTGTTGAAACCCATGCAAGATCGTATTGATGGGCTGATGGCGCGCCTCGATATACCTGGAAAAAATCGACGGGTTGTCGAAATTCAGACTGAGGCAGAAGCTACAGACTTCTGGAATGATCCTGAAGCAGCACAGAAACGAATGCAAGAGATGTCCCGCCTAAAAGAAGAGGTGGATCGCTGGCAGTCAGTTGCCAATCGCATCAATGATGCGCTCGAACTAGCGCAATTGGACGACGAAAGCCTGGAATCAGAATTGACCACCGAGATTGATGCACTGTCAATAACAGTAGATCGTCTCGCCTTACAAGCATTGCTCTCTGGCCCGTATGACTTTGAAGATGCCATTTTGGCCATCCATGCGGGAGCTGGTGGAACCGACTCTCAGGATTGGGCACAGATGTTAGAGCGAATGTATATTCGTTGGGCTGAACAAAACGGTTACAAGGTGGAAATTATCGAACGCAGCGAGGGTGAAGAAGCAGGGGTCAAGAGCGTAATGATGAGCATACGTGGCGAATATGCTTACGGCTATTTGCAAAGTGAGCAGGGTGTCCACCGTCTTGTGCGCCTCAGCCCATTTGATGCCGCCAACCGCCGCCACACCTCGTTTGCGAAGGTGGAACTTTGGCCGGATATTCAAGGCCAAATTGATATCGAAATCAATGAAAAAGACCTCAAAATAGAAACGTATCGCGCTGGTGGCGCGGGCGGTCAACATGTACAGAAGAATGATACCGCCGTTCGAATTACTCACCTTCCTACAGGTATTGTTGTCCAATGCCAGAATCAGCGTAGTCAGATGCAAAACCGTGAACGCGCGCTCCAAATTCTAAAAGCCCGGTTGTTTGAAATGGAACGCAGGAAACAGGAGCAGCAGTTAGCTGAGTTGAAAGGTGAAAACGTAGAAGCCGGTTGGGGCAACCAAATTCGCTCTTATGTGCTGCATCCTTATCAAATGGTCAAAGACCATCGCACCGGATATGAAACCGGTAATACAGGTGCAGTGCTGGATGGACGGTTAAACGATTTCATGGATGCCTATCTCCGTACAAAAGTTGAAGTGCTCAATTTGCATTCATCCTAGAAGAGACGGGTCGTCACAACCGTCTCTTAACATATGGCGTTATCACAAAGCTTGACACTTAACATAACTGGCGTTACGATGTTCCTACGCTGTAGCATTCGATACATTGTCTCCCATTATTAAATGTCATTTCCAGCTTGACAAAGCGTCTGTGGGTAAGTATAATCCCCCTTTACAAATGGTCACATTAACACTCACCAAATAACAAAGAGCGGTGGAAGAAATTTCCATTCGCTGTTTTGTATTTGTTGGGTCTTTGATTGACTCCACTATTAAATCGCTCTTTTCGAACATCAGCAATGCAATACCTTAACTAAATTCCCCTATCGGGTTAGCGCAGAGGAGTAAAGTCCTTGGAAGCAAAAGATTTCAGCGCACTGCGCATCAGTCTGGCCTCGCCTGAACATATTCGTTCATGGTCTTATGGCGAAGTCACCAAACCAGAGACGATTAACTATCGTCGTCTGCGTCCAGAAAAGGATGGTCTATTTTGCGAAGCCATCTTTGGTCCTACCAAGGATTGGCAGTGCTACTGCGGAAAATATAAGAACGTACGTTATCGTGGCATCATTTGCGATAAGTGCGGTGTCGAAGTTACCCGCGCATCAGTACGCCGTGAACGCATGGGACACATCGAATTGGCAGCACCGGTAGCGCATGTGTGGTATACGCGCCGCGTACCCAGTTACCTCGGCTTATTGTTGGACATCAGTCGTCGCAACTTAGACCGTGTTTTGTATTTTGCCCAGTACGTCATCACAAATGTAGATGAGGAAGCGCGGCAGAAGGCCCTCTCGCGCATCGAAAAAGAGCTTTCCCAGAAGGAAATCCTCCTCGGAGGCGATATTGAAGAGCAGATGGATGTTATTCGGGGCGAGCGCGATGTCGCTCTTGGGGAGTTCGAGGGACGGGCACAAGCCATCAATGAACACTTTGACAATGAGCTGGGTCGCCTGAGCGATGAGGCAATGCGGCAAGCACAAACAATTCAGAATCGCGTTGAATCGCTTATGGGGCAAACAGCTCCCGCCGACATTGATTTTGAGAGTGCCAACAGTGTCATCGTTGCGAAAGACGAACAGGTCACAAATGACAATATAGCCCGTATCCAGGCCGCAGTAAACAGCTACTTGAGCGATCTACAAGCCGAAATTGAAGAGATGCGGCAGCTAGAGCTAGATCGACTTGACCGTGAGGCCGACTCGGTTTCGGCAGATGCCGCTACCACCATTGATGAGCAGCGATCCGAACTCGACACCCGCATGACACAGTTCCGTCAGGCGGCGGAAAAAGCTCGTCAAGAGTTGACAGATTTGAAAGTGCTGCAATTCCTGCCAGAAACCCGCTACCGCGAACTCAAGAGCCGCTACGGGCAAGTTTTCCATGCGGATATGGGTGCAGAAGCATTCTACGAAATCCTCAAAACGATGGATTTGGAAAAACTGGCCGTTGAACTCTGGCACGAAGTCCGTACAACTCGCTCCAAGCAGCGGAAAAAGAAGGCTACCCGGCGGCTGCGTGTTGTCGAAAGTCTGAGGAAGAGCGATAACCGTCCTGAATGGATGATTATGACGGTATTGCCAGTCATCCCCCCGGATCTGCGTCCAATGGTGCAGCTTGATGGTGGCCGCTTCGCTACCAGCGATTTAAACGATCTGTATCGCCGTGTAATCAACCGAAACAATCGGCTTAAGCACTTGCTCGAACTGGGTGCGCCGGACGTGATCGTTCGTAATGAGAAGCGCATGTTGCAAGAAGCGGTTGATAGCCTGATCGACAATAGCCAGCGCGGTAAGGCACTCAGTCGTCGTGGCCGTCGCGAACTGAAATCTCTGAGCGATATGCTCAAAGGTAAGAAGGGACGCTTCCGCCGCAATCTGCTTGGTAAGCGCGTGGACTATTCTGGTCGTTCCGTCATTGTCATTGGTCCAAAGTTGAAGCTGCATCAGTGCGGACTGCCCAAGACAATGGCACTAGAACTCTATCGCCCATTCGTTATTAGCCGGCTCGTGCGTTACAACTACGCCAGCAATGTGAAGGGCGCGAAGCGAATTATCGAGCGCGAAAAACCGGAAGTATGGGAAGTTCTTGAAGAAGTCATCAAAGAACGCCCCGTCCTTCTAAACCGTGCCCCTACCCTTCATCGTCTGGGTATTCAGGCATTTGAGCCACAGTTAGTTGAAGGTAAGGCCATCCAGATTCACCCGCTCGTCTGCTCGGCATTTAACGCCGACTTCGATGGAGATCAGATGGCCGTGCATGTGCCTCTCAGTGAGAAAGCGGTGGAAGAAGCCCGCTCACTTATGCTCAGTACGAAAAATCTGCTGAAACCAGCGGATGGTCAGCCCGTTGTTGGTCCGTCGAAGGATATGGTACTCGGTAACTATTATCTGACCATGGATCCAACTGTAGAAATCGTGGCTCTGAAAAAGCGTGCAGAACAATTCCGTTCGATTGCGTCACTCAACGAGGCAAACAATCGTGTTGGTGTCGCCTTCCGTTCGAATGGTTATTATTACGCCCAAACCCACAATATCCCTGGAATAGTGATGTTCCACGATGTGGTGGAAACAGATGAGACCGGGCGTAAAAAGGTTGTGGAAAAGGCGATTGACCGCACCATCAGAGCTGTCTTAGAGGGTGAAGTTGATTGCATGTTGGCTAATGCCTACGAAATGCGAAAAATCATGAAAAAGAGTGGTCTCGACACCACTCTGGAAATTAGCAATCTGCATGAACGTCAACTGGTTGTTGATATGGACGAGGTTGAGTATCTCTACAATCTCGGCATGGTTGGTCTACACACCCCGATCCTTTTGGGGAACTTCTATGATAATAGCAGTCCACAAGCTGAACCCGAACCGACCACTATTGGCCGTGCGCTGTTCAACCGGATTCTTCCCGACGAAATGCGTTTCGAGCAGAAAACGATGGGTAAGAAGGAGCTTCAAGACCTGGTTGCGCGTTGTTATCAGCGAATTGGTGGAGACCGAACGACAGATGTTGTGGATGCCATTAAGAATCTGGGCTTCCACTACGCTACTGTCTCCGGCACGACGATTGCCGTTGCTGACTTGACAGTACCGGATGAACGGAAAGACATCCTATCCGAGGCCGAAGATGTCGTAGATCGTGCAGAGCGCGACTTCCGTCGCGGGCTGTTGACTGAAGAAGAACGTTACCAGATTACGATTGATGAGTGGAATCGTGCGAAGGATCGGCTGCAAGACCTGATAAAGGGCGCGCTTGATCCTTACGGCCCAATCGCCATCATGGCGCTTTCTGGTTCGACCAAAGGTGGATTTGGCCCAATCACCCAGCTAGCAGGTATGCGTGGCCTGATGGCCGATCCATCGGGTCGTATCATTGATCTGCCAATCCGCAGCCATTTCCGTGAGGGTCTAACCGCACTGGAATACTTCATTTCTACGCATGGTGCACGTAAAGGTTTAGCGGATACGGCACTCCGTACTGCTGATGCTGGTTATCTCACCCGTCGATTGGTAGATGTCGCCCAGGATGTGATTGTAAACCGCATCGACTGTGGTACAGAAGCGGGTATGTGGATACGCCGAGCAGATGACATCGCTGGACAAACTATATACGAGCGAATTGTTGGCCGCTGTGCCGCCAGCGATACCTACGACCCGGAAACTGGCGAATTGATTGTTGCCCGCAATGGCATGATTGATGAAGAAGTGGCCGAAAAGCTGCAAACCAGCACCTTACCCGCCGTTCACGTTCGCAGCCCAATGACATGTGCTCTAATTCATGGCATTTGCGCCCTCTGCTATGGGCGTGACCTCGGACGTGGCGACATGGTGGAAATTGGCGCAGCAGTGGGTATCGTCGCCGCACAATCCATCGGTGAGCCAGGTACACAGTTGACACTGCGAACCTTCCATACAGGTGGTACTGCCCAAGCGAGTGGCGACATCACCAGTGGTCTACCTCGCGTGGAAGAACTCTTTGAAGCCCGAAAGAAACCAAAAGGCGAGGCTGTCATCACCGACATTGCTGGTATCGTTCGTTTGAGCAAGCGTGAAGGCGTGCGAATTGCCACAGTAATTGACAGCGAAGTCTTCAATGAGCAGCACGAAATCCCTGTAGGTTGGGATCTGCTGGTGGAAGATGAACAAGCAGTCAAAGAAGGTGATGTGATTGCGCAGGAAGTTGGCGGTGAAGATCGCATTGTTGCCAAAATGAACGGTCTCATTCATCTGGAAGGCCATACGGTCTACATCCGCTACGAGCGTCGTCAGGAAGTCGAATATGATATTCCGTCCAATGCTCGTCTCGTACCGGAAGTGTTCGATGGAGCTGAAGTATATGCCGGTCAGCAGCTAACAGAGGGTTCAAAGAATCCCCATCGTATTCTGAGAATTCTTGGCGCAGAGGCGACACAGAATTACCTACTCACTGAGGTACAAAAGGTCTATCGTAACCAGGGTGTGAACATTGCCGACAAGCATTTTGAGATCATCATTCGTAAGATGCTGTCCAAAGTGCAGATCACGAAGAGCGGTGATAGCCCACTCTTACCCGGAGAATTGATTGACCGTCTGAAGTTGCTGAACATCAATGAACATCTGCTACAAGAAAGCAAAGAACCAGCAGCGGGTGCGCCAGTGTTGCTGGGCATCACCAAATCCGCCCTCAGCACGGAAAGTTTCCTGTCGGCCTCCAGCTTCCAGCACACGATCAAGGTGTTGGCGGGTGCGGCCATCGAGGGCAAAGTTGACAATCTGTACGGCTTGAAAGAGAACGTCATCATCGGCAAGCTGATCCCCGCCGGTACAGGCTTCCATACCTACCAGGATCGCGAACTGGTCGCTCCCAATATCACATTGGAAGCACAGGGCGCGTTGGACATGGACATTGAAAGTCTGGACGACTCTGACGGCATGGAAGAGATAAATCTGAACGCTTAGTGTTCGTTCTGCCAGTGAAGTAATCGAAAGGGTCTGTTCGTTATATGCGACAGGCCCTTTTTAATTGAAATCATCACCTCAAACCACTTATCCTGACCCTGGGCATCTTGAGTACGACGGTAGTTGAGGGACATCTGGGCGAATTGCGTCGTACAACATCCAATAAGCAGCACGTTCGCGTGGACTCAGTGGAACGATTAGGCTATAAGCCGCGCGTTCATCCCGATTTTCCACCATCCCATTCAAAATAGCAAAGTTCAAATTCCAGACAAACATCGGCCCCATATAATCAAGCTGCTGGCTTATCTGGAACGCTCGAACCAGATAATTCCCCTGCTGACATTCATCAGTGAAATCCATCCAGGGTTCAGGCGCAGCTCCTGGTAAACCAGCCCAGGTCGCCCAACCAACTTCCGTAATCCACATCTTGCTGTTACTTGCACCACTGTTCATCATGATCTGGCGGTAATCATCCACAGTGTCTCGAAAGAAAAATCGCCGGTTATCATCCCAACCCCGTGTGCTACAGCAGGTGGCGTCCGGTGGATTTCCCCATCCATACGGATGTGTACCCACAGCGACATCTTGATATTGGGCTAAACCTGCGCTGTACATTTGCTGCAAATAGGCGCGATCATCCGCAGCACCTTCACCCTCAGTGGGTGCCAACCCAGCAGTGATGACATATAGAGGCACAGTGCGCGGTTCAACAGGATCGTTTTTTGCGGCTTGTATATATTGCTGTACCGCATTGTAAGCAGGCACGAAGTATTGCATGTAAGACTGCCCGGTGAGCGGCTGTCCTTGCCATTCCCGTTGCAGATTCGGCTCGTTCCAAATCTCAACAGCATCAATGCCCTTCCCTACCTCTCCCAGAAAAAGAAGGATAAAATCCGCCAAATCTGTCGGATTATCTGGTGGCCCATCCTCCGTTTGATTTGAACGTGCCCAGGCCGGAGCTTTGGCAATACTAACGAGTATGTCGAGACCAGCATTATTCGCGGTTTCAAGGTAAATTTCGAGCCGCCGGAAATCCTCACTGATCTGCCCCTTTTGCGGTTCGAGAAAGCTCCAGGCAACTTGTACTTTTAACCATTTCACACCCAGGCGTTGAATATCAGAAATCGCCTGATTCCAATCATCCTGACTCAATGTCGGATCAAGCTGGATACCCATTTCGCTGGCATTCAGATTCGGCAGAACGGTAGGTACCGGGCCGATTGGTGGCGGTGTGGTTACAGGAGGAATTGTCTCTGTGGCGGGTGTAATACCCGGCAAAGGTGTTTCGGAGGCTTGGAGCGTAACAGTCGGGCGAGGCGTCGAGGTTGGTGGCAAGGTGTATCCAGGTTGAATAACTGAACCCTCAAAAGTGGCTGTTGATCCACCAGACTGGGAACTAACCGCTTCAGTTGCCGTTATT
Organism: uncultured Chloroflexia bacterium; assembly: GCA_963752305.1. Lineage (GTDB taxonomy): Bacteria > Chloroflexota > Anaerolineae > Aggregatilineales > Phototrophicaceae > CFX2. The sequence goes on along the minus strand of CAVVXQ010000009.1, from coordinate 951,196 downwards.
GTAGGTAAAATTGGCTCAACGGAAGAAGTAACATCAAGAAATGTTGAGCTTGCCTCCAGGGATGGCACAGCCGTACTGGTCTGCGCGGTGTCTGGTGTCGGGGTCACATAGACCAGAATTGTGGGTTGTGGCTGACACGCCGCAATAATTACGCCGCAGGCAAGTAGGAAAATCAGGTGTTGGGTATAGTTTCGAATTCTCATAGCGTGCATACTACCATAACGCGCATCGTCCGGCTATGAGAATTCGCTCAGAATCACAGAAGCGTAGGGGATAAACCAGCTAAGTTAACGGATGTCATCTTTCCAATCTAGGCGGTCTAGCATTTTTGTGCTAAAATAGAACATAAGTTCAATCCATTTGACAGGACAATTTTCACCCCCTAGAATAGGACTTCACACGAGACACGTATGGCTCAATCGATTGAGGAAAATATGGCAAATGGCTCCGTTCGCCAGGTGAACATCGGTCAGGAAATGCGAGACGCTTACCTGGATTATGCGATGAGCGTCATTGTAGCACGGGCATTACCCGATGCACGAGATGGCCTCAAGCCGGTGCATCGGCGCATACTCTATGCAATGTACGATATGGGTATTCGCGCCGATAGCCCCCATAAAAAAAGTGCCCGTATCGTCGGTGAAGTATTAGGCAAGTACCATCCACATGGAGATGCTGCTGTATACGAATCGATGGTGCGCCTCGCACAAAATTTTTCCATGCGTTACGAGCTGGTGGACGGTCAAGGTAATTTTGGCAGTATTGATGGCGACGGTGCGGCGGCCATGCGTTATACCGAAGCACGTATGGCTCAAATTGGCGAAGAATTACTGGTTGATATTGGCAAAAACACGGTTGATTTCGTCGAAAATTTTGACGGCAGCCTAAACGAACCGACAGTCTTACCATGCAGTATTCCCAATTTGCTGATTAATGGCTCTTCTGGCATCGCCGTAGGGATGTCGACCAATATACCGCCGCATAATCTGAACGAAATATGCGATGCTTTGACCTATATGCTGAATAACTGGTCAAAATTGGAAGATGTTGGCGTTGAAGAACTGATGCAGTTCGTTAAGGGGCCAGATTTCCCGACAGGCGGGTTAGTCTACAGGCATATTGATGGACTGGACAATGGTGAAGACACGTTGGTTTCAGCCTATGCGACTGGGCGCGGCAAGATTACTATTCGAGCGAAAGTCCATATCGAAGATATGGGACGTGGCAAATCGCGCATCATTATCAGCGAACTCCCTTATCAGACCAACAAGTCGGCATTGATTGAACGGGTTGCCAACCTGGCACGAGATGGCAAGATCGAAGGGCTGGCAGATATGCGTGATGAGTCAGATCGCCAGGGGTTACGGCTCGTCATTGAGCTTCAGAGAGGTGCAGAGCCAGAATCTATACTCACCAATCTATTCAAACTCACGCCTCTCCAGGATACCTTCGGCATTATCATGCTGGCGCTGGTAGACAATGAGCCGCGATTACTCAGTTTAAAGCAGTGTCTGAAAGTCTATCTCGATCACCGTTTGGAAGTCATCCGTCGAAGAAGTGAATATGACCTTTCACGTGCCCGCGAGCGTGCCCATATATTGGAGGGTCTGCTCAAAGCACTGGACAAGTTGGATCAGGTAATTGCTACGATCCGTAAATCACAGACAGTAGAAACAGCCCGAACAAACCTCTGTAAATTACTGGGAATTGATGACACTCAAGCACAAGCCATTTTGGACATGCAGTTGCGTCGACTGGCCGCCCTGGAACGCAAAAAGATTGAAGATGAGTACAAGGAAAGGGTCAATCTCATCAAGTATCTCGAAGGACTGCTCGGCAGTCCCCAAAAAATGCGGGAGGTCATCATCGAAGAAATGAGTCTTATCAAACAGGCTTATGGTGATCGCCGCCGTACTATCATTGCAGACGGTACTGCCGCCGAAGCCGCGCCAGGTGCACTACTCATGCCCTCCGAGAACACCTGGGTAACATTGACAGTGGATGGCAAATTGGGACAGACGTTTGAGTATGCACCGCCAAAGGTAACTGCTGACGTTAAAGAACCTCCCCGATTCATTCTCGATAGTAATACTGCTCAAATTGTTTACCTGTTCGCAGCCGATGGACAATGCGCCACCATCCCAGTTCACCAGATGCCCCAGACTCATGAACCATCGGAGGGAACACATTTTACTAGTCTATGCTCTCTCCCTAGCACAGCAGAGATTACAGCAGTTGTTAGCATCCCTGCCAATGCTGAACAAGGGTATCTCTTCCTGGTGACCGAAGCCGCAGAAGTCAAACGCCTGCGACTGGAAGACATTCCCGGTATGAGCGCAAACACCTTCACAGTGATGGATGTCGAAAAAGGCGATAAACTGGGCTGGGTAATGTACACCACAGGGGAGAATGAGATCATTCTGGTCACCGCACAGGCACAGGCCATCCGTTTTAATGAAAACGATGTCCGCCCAACTGGACTTCCAGCGGGGGGTATGCGCGGCATCAAACTCGCTGGACAGACAGATCGTGTGATTGGCGCAATGGTTGCAGTCGAAAATCAATATGTCTGGACAATTACAGACGACGGGATTGCGAAAATATCACCGGTCAGTGATTATCCTTCCCAGGGACGTGCAGGCAGTGGTGTGATTGCGATGCGACTACCAAAAGGGGCTGACAAATTGGCCGCGTCCACCATTGGACGCATTGACGACAATATCATCGTCTTGACAGACAAGAACAAACCACTCTATATGCGGTTGGGACGTGCAGTGCAAGTTCCGCGCGGTAGACAAGGGGGTGATTTTATTCTAAATCTTAGGTCAAATGAAAAAGTCCATGCTGTCATCAACTATCAACCACAACTTGCAATACCAGACATGGAACAGGAATAGGGAGACCTAATTCGTCTGCCCTATCTCTGCTGTAATTTGAAAAAACTCAGTCGAGGTTATTTCAGTATAGTTGTTTCTGATCGAATTCGTCCGATCAGTTCTTGTGTTTCTTTGGAGGGACTCACTCCTACCAGGTTCGTTTCAAGTGCGGACACCAACTGTTTGTAAATTGCCTCCGCGTCGTTGTACATGTGTTTTTCAGCGTACAGTCGCATGATGTTACGCGCGATGTCTTCTCGTTGAGGATTAGTCACCGAAGCCCGTAAATATAAGCCAAGTGCTTCTTCGTTATTCGTATACCCTTCCATAACCCGCGCGAGAAGAGCAAGGCCATCGCCATAGGTGGAGAAAAGTTGTTCTCGACGTTTTTCTGACCAGGACATAGGGATAGAGGTCAGGAAATCGTTTTTGTAAAGTGCAATGGCACTCGATAACAAATCCAGCGCTCTTTCATCGGAAGCAACCGCACTGTCCATCACATGTTGGGAGAAAATCTCGACATCGTAGCGAAGTTGGATGTCTGGGGAAATGTGATAGAAGCCCGACCAGTACTTGGTGAGATCGAAACCCAACACCTCGCTTATTTTCCGCTTTGTAACGTGGAAAACGTTGGTCGCTTCCCGAACACTGAGGCTGGGCCAAAAGGTTTCAAAAATCTCATTGCGGCAACTCATACCGCGATCCACTAGGTAAAAGAACAACGCGCGCGGAAGAGTTCCGTCCCAGTTGTCGATGGGGCGACCATTGAGAGAAACCCGACCGCTACCTAATGCTTCTACTTCTAATAATATTTGACCATTATCAAGATGCGAATAATCAGTAAACATGAGAGCGGTATCAGTTGGAATAAAACAACTCTGTTCGCGGAGTTCGGGGTTCGTAAAAACAAAGTCCGGCACTGTGCGGGCTAAAATGATAATGCGTCCCCCACCCACCTGCCCCACAATTTCACTCAAAAAAACAGTCAAGTCCGGTGGAAATGCGCGATCACATTCATCGAGAATAAGATATCGGACATTTTCAAGAGCTGGTGCGTCAACCCGGTTTGGAGTCATGATCTGAAGTTGCTCGTACAACTGGTTGTAATTCAGACGGCTGCCTTCAAACCGTAAGTAAAGAACGTCATCGTGCCAGAGTAGATGACCTAATATTCTGTATTGTTGTACATATCGTGGATGCGCAATGATGAAACGAACATCGTCCGCCACATCATGAAGCTGCTGGGCTGCAACCTCATCTACTATACTCGACATATGGAGACCAATCTGGCTGCCCCACGCCTACTAGGGAAATGAATAAACTTAAATCTCAACCACAAAGATTATTAGGTTATAACTTTCATATTATAAGTCAACGATTATTATCTTGCAAACGAAAACATAACGAATTAAGCCACATTCCAGCGCTTAACTCCATAATTTTCGGTTAAGGAGGGGAAATCATTACAATACTGTAACTGTCAGTCACAACTAAACCATGCTACGCCGCCGTGCCTCAATTACATTTTGAATTCGCTCCATCTTGGAAAGGATACGAGTCAATTGCTGGACATTGCAGATTTCCATTGTAACCTGGATAGTAGCAATATTTTGCCGTGTTGTTACACCGACCTTCGACATATTCACCTTTTCATCGGCAATGATGGTGCTAATATCGCGCAGTAGTCCATCGCGATCATAGGCAACGATTTCCAACGGAACGGCGTATTTTTGCTCAGTTGACAAATGTCCCCATGCCACCTCGACTAATCGCTCAGGCTCACTATGCGAGTGGATGTTGACACAGTCACGGCGATGGACAGTAACGCCCCGCCCACGTGTAACATACCCCACGATTTCGTCGCCGTACATTGGATTGCAGCAACCTGCCAGTGACACGAGCATTCCGCCCATGCCCATAACATTAATCCCATTAGTATCCACTTGCACTTGGGAGGGCGTTGGGCTGGACGAGTCTTCAGCCATCTGCTCCAGAATCGATTTTTGTGGCTCGCCATTGCGCTCATTTTCCAGCACCTTGTTAGCAATCTGAGCAGCATTAATATCACCTGCGCCAACAGCCGCCAGGAAGTCATCCAGCTTATCGTAACTGAATAGCTGCGCTACAAACTCATACGAGGTGTGATCCAAGCCGAGTTTCTTCAACTCATGTTCAATCACTTCGCGTCCGGCAACAATATGCTTTTCACGATCAAGTTTACGAAACCAGGCACGTATTTTTTCCCTGGCACGCTGCGTTTTTGCATAACCCAGGTCAGGGTTTAACCAATCCAGGCTTGGCCCACCGCGTTTGGAAGTCAGAATCTCGATCTGGTCGCCAGTTTGCAGTGTGTAGCTTAGATTTACCAACCGACCATGTATCTTTGCACCGCGACAACGATGGCCGACATCAGTATGAATATGATAAGCAAAGTCAATCGGTGTTGCACCAATCGGCAGATCAACAATATCGCCCTTCGGTGTAAATACATATACGCGATCCTGGAAGACTTCGGCCTTCATGGTATCCACAAAGGTTTGAGCGTCCTCCATATCGGGGCCAAATTCCATCAACCGGCGCAGATAGTTCAAACGCTGTTCGAATACCTCATCCCGTATCTGTTTATTACCCTCTTTGTAACGCCAATGCGCGGCAATACCGTATTCCGCATCTTCATGCATCTGCCAGGTACGGATTTGTACTTCCACCGTCTTACCACGATTATCGACAACAGCAGTATGCAAGCTGCGGTAAAAATTGTCCTTCGGGGCGGCAATGTAATCGTCGAACTCGCCAGGGATAGGACGCCACAGATTATGCACGATACCGAGCACCTGATAACACTGAATAACATCTTTGACGATCACCCGCACCGCGCGCACATCGTAAATCTGTGACAACGGAACCTTCTTGCGTTCCATTTTTTTATTGATGCTGTAGATATGCTTTGGACGCCCGCTGATCGTCACATCGGTCAGCCCATTCACGACCAGAGCTTCTCTGAGCGTTTTAATGACGTTGCCCATGTAGGCTTCACGATCAGCTCGACGTTCGTCGAGGTTTTTGGCAATTGACTTATAAGCTTCCGGCTCTAAATAACGGAAGCTCAAATCCTCAAGTTCCCACTTAATTTGCCAGATACCAAGACGATTGGCGAGCGGCGCAAATATGTCTACTGTTTCCTGAGCCTTCTGACGCTGTTTCTCCTCAGACATATAACCCAGCGTCCGCATGTTATGAAGCCGATCTGCAAGCTTCACCAACACAACTCGAACATCATCCCCCATAGCCAATAACATCTTGCGGAAATATTCGAGCTCCCGGTCTGCTGCCCGACCTCGTTTGTTGGAATCCACCTTCAATGGCAAATTCTTCAACTTACTGACACCATCTACAATGGTGGCGACGTTATTGCCAAATTCAGCACGAATCTCATCAACCGATAGGTCGGTATCTTCAACCAGATCGTGCATCAAGGCGGCGGCGATGGCCTCTGCATCCAATTTCATTTCGGCCAGAATGTGGGCTACCGCTACACAATGAGTAAAATAGGGTTCGCCTGATTTACGAAATTGCCCGGTATGAGCGGCCTCGGCTTTGGCATACGCACGTTCGATGAGCAAGCGGTCATTCGGTGTTAAATCGGGGAAGTAATTCAGAAGTGATTGAAGATTCATTGCTGCGAGCTGCTGCATCGCGTTAATCCTGGCAACTACACATTAAAATCGCTTTAATCGACAGTCCTCAAGTTTCAACTGCATTATAGGCGAAAGTACCAGATTTTGATATGTTTTGGTGTCTCTCACAATGCTTATTGCAACACATGGGCTTGCCTTATTCACTAGACGCCGCGAAACCCCCTAATCTGATGGAATCTTAAGAAGCCTCTTAGAAAATGCGGCTGCACACAGCAATCTATGTTACTTTATACGACACATGCAGGAAGAATTGCATGCACTGTCGAACACCAACTCGTTATAATTCATATCATCAGCCTAAGCTCAAGAGACATGCCAATGACCGGATTACTCAATGTTGATGTCGCACGAGAGAAAATATTGGCGGGATTACCAACACTCCCAAACGAGACGGTAAACCTACCGGATGCTTTAGGGCGCGTTCTAGCAAGCGATATTATTGCTGACGTCGATCTCCCCCCTTTTGCCAATTCGAGTATGGATGGTTATGCTGTTCAGGCAGCAGATACCACCAATGCAACCCGTAGCGCACCGATACAACTTCGGGTAAGCATGGATATTCCGGCAGGAATACCGCCTCAAGGGCAACTTGTATCCACTGAAGCAGCACGTATCATGACCGGGGCATTACTTCCAGACGGGGCGGACACGATCATTCCGGTTGAGGACACCGACAGTAATTGGAAGTCTGGAGACAACGAGAAAGTCCCCGAATATGTTGCAATCTACCGAAGCCTGAAATCCGGCGACTATGTTCGGCCAGCGGGAGAGGACATCTCCAAAGGGCAAAAGGTGTTAACCACTGGAACGCTGATTCGGGCAGCGGAAATCGGTGTTCTGGCTGCCCTGGGTTGGGCAACCGTTCCCAATCATCCGACAACCTCGCGTCGCCATCGTATCATCGGGTGACGAACTGATCGACATTGACCAGCCAATAGCGCGTGGGAAAATTCGTGATAGCAACAGTTATGCGCTGGCTGCTTTAGTCGCAACCTACGGGGGTGTTCCGATACGAATACCTACAGCGCATGACACATTGGACGATGTTCGACGCTGCTTTCAGTTAGCCCTGGATCAGAAGCCCGACTTGATTATCAGTTCGGCGGGTGTGTCTGTCGGTGCATTCGATATAGTGCGAACGGTTATCGATGAAATGGGTAAAGTCGATTTCTGGCGCATTAACTTACGTCCGGGCAAACCACTCGCATACGGCCAAGTGGGTGGTGTGCCATTTTTCGGACTTCCAGGCAATCCGGTGTCAGCAATGGTCACGTTCGACATATTTGTACGCCCTGCCCTGTTGAAATTGGGAGGGCAACCTGATACCAGCCGGACGATAACTGCCGTTCTGGCCGAAGACATCCGTTCAGATGGAAGACGCAGCTATTTGCGTGTCCGAGTCTTCCGGGATAATGGGCGCTATGTTGCCCACCTGACTGGGACGCAGAGTTCCGGTGCGCTGAGTTCCATGTTACTCGCAGACGGCTTGCTGATTGTTCCAGAGGATATCACCAAAGCCAACGCGGGGAGCGAATTCCAAGTACGTTTATTGCGCGAAGTGCTGTAGTGGCGTTTTGTAAGAGCTAATATGCACGATTGGAAAGCATAAGATATTTGTTTTTCACCAGTATATCGAGGAAAATCATGTCAACTGTTGAAACTGCTCAATCATTAGACACGGGCGAGTCGTCACGGGACACGCTGCGTATTGTATCGCTTGCGTTGGTCATCATAGGTCTTTTTATATCTGGCTATCTCAGCTATGTGAAGCTGACCGAAGTACCAATGATCTGCGTAGCGAACAGCGATGTATTTAACTGTGAGGTGGTACAGAACAGCATTTATTCCAGAATTGCGGGCATCCCAATTGCGTGGTTTGGCTTCGCCACCTATATCATTCTGTTTGCCATACTTTTAGTCGAAAAACGATCTGCATTCCTTCAAGAATATAGCGCCATACTCGTATTTGGCATCACACTGTTTGCGTTTTTATATTCGGTCTACCTGGTCTACCTGCAATTCTTTGTGCTGAAAGCGCTGTGTCCCTGGTGTTTAGGTCACGAAACCACCATGACTATTTTGTTCATTATTTCGAGTCTGCGTCTGCGCCGCAGTATGAGCGCCTGAGTGGGAAATCAAAAAGGCGGATCAGGTGGATCTGCCTTTTTGAGTAAATCATCCTGGCTTTACGTTAGCTTGAATGATCGCGTAGTGTCCGTGCAATGATTTCGTCTTGCTCATGGCGGCGCTTTTCCTTGAGGTCGCGTTCCCGCTTCTGACGGCGTTCACGCCCTTCCTCTTTTCCTTCCATTGCTTGGCGAAGTGCGAGTTCCATAGCAGTCGGAACACTCAATTCTTCCGCCTCATCATCTATAATCTCGGCAACCGGCTCTGCGGCAGACTTCATACTGAGATCAATCTTACGCCCTTTACGATCAACCTTGATGATACGTGCCTGGACGACCTGTCCGACCTTCACAATATCACCAGCAGAGCTAACGTAACCATCTGATAACTCCGACACATAAATCATGGCCGGACGCTCTGCACCAATGTCCACAAACGCGCCGAAACTCTCGATCCGCACGACTGTGCCCGTCACAACGACACCTTCGCGTAGATCGTCCCAGGTTACATCCGGGGGCTTTACCAGGGACAGCGCGACACGGCCTGCAGCGGGATCGACCTTGAGCACGTAGACAGCCACTTCATCCCCGACCTTCACAACGTCTTCAACATTTCGGACGTTGGGTTGACCCAACTGCGAAATATGAAGCAAGGCATCCTGACCGACGCCAATGTCTACAAAAGCGCCGTACAATTCAATGCGCTTCACTGTGCCGCGCAATTCCATTTTTGCCGTCAGTTCACCCAACGATTTGGGCGGATTTGCATTCACTTCTTCACTCATACCTTGCCTTGCCCTTCATACCTTTCTTAAATACCATCATAACGACATTTGCTGTCGATTTGTACCGTATTATTGTCCTGGAGTCGGTGTCAGTGTAACGCTGGGGGTAATTGCATAATCAGCATTTGCTACATCCGGAGCATACGCACTAAATGGCTCGTATCCCTTCCAGGCATATAAACTGCTGGTTTTTAGGAGTAAATCCATACGTTCTGGTGTCAGGTAATAGGCACCAATGATTTCACTCGACGCGGACAATTGTCCGGCATCTGCTCCCGCAACGAAAACAATCACAATGAGCGATTTATCAGGGTAGAATAAATTCACTATAGCTTGATCTTCGTTACCCGGCGTCCCGATAGCATAGGCTGGTTCACCCTGCACATCAATGACGTCGCCCAGCGTGTTATCGGGTGCAAGTTGAAGCAAAATCAGGCTAACGGTCTTACCATCCTCCGTCACCATCTGACAGCAATCGTCACCCCCGTTTTCCTTCCACAACGCACCAATCGCAGGACCATCATCCGCATTCTGCGTCTGGGGCTGCTCATACTTGCCTGCGTCTTCGATAATCGTCAGTGCATCATCCCATGAGGTCTCTCCAGGGGTGATATTATTCCAACATGGTGCGCCACAAGTCTCGCTGCTAACTATTAAGCTATTGTCATGGAGAAATTTATCGTTGCGCAGGTTAAGTGGTGGCACACAGGCAGCCACAACAAACACCAGTACAAGGCTGACTGGTAGAAAAAAACGAAACTTCATTGTCCTGTCCTGTTCAATTGTAACGGGCTGCCAATATGATCTTAGGGGTGAACCAAGAAGCTCACCCCTTTATTCTAAATGGGTTTCCGGCCTAATTCAACCGCAAAGTTAAGGAATAGTCGCCAGATGTCACGCCGTAGCGCGCCCCGAAATGCGTTGCAATGATAATGTATCGCCCGTCTTCTGGCAAGGTGAACTCACTGATGAGAGCATCTGTCGTATCCGTACCAGCATCATCATTCTCGGCAAGCTGCGTACCAGCCGCATCAAGCAAGTAAAGAACGGGGTCCAGTGTTCCATTGCGAGCTTGCAAACCAATGGTTACAACGTCCCCGGCCTGCCCGTCGAAAACGTAGACGTCAAACTTTTTGTTCAGGCGGATACTGCCGTTGACCACTTCATCACTGGTAATAGCACGTGCAGCTTCAAGCTGCGATTGATAATCAAGTGAACTGGAGTCAGGACGTTGTACCGTACCAGCAATTCCGCCCTCCCCAGATGTAATCTGCCCATTCACATCAATAGAATAGCTGGTCACAAATCGTTCACCGGGCAGAATTCTGCTCGGATTTCGACAGCACAACCTGCCCATTGGCAACAACATTCAGATTAAAGACGACTGATCGTGTATCATTGCACTGATTTTGAAACTGAACTTCGATTTCGTAGGGGCCAGCAGGTGGCAGACGTCCTTCCGGCCAGTAGATATAGGATACTGGGCTGCCATCCGAGGCGCGGCAATTGACATTGCCCTGGGCGGCTAACTGCCCTCCACTCGGACTAGTAGGCTCATCATCGTAAACGGATGCACCTTGAGGGTCACGCACCAAAAGTTGCAAATCGGCTGCGGTTGACCATTGCAGGCTCACCTCTACCGAGCCGTTGGGTAAATCAGGCAGGTTCGGAAGCGTAGTTGATGAGGTAGCTGATAAATCCACCGCGCCCGTCAAACTCAATGTGTAAACACCTTCCGTACCACCAACATCCATACCATAGCGGGTTGCAATAACGGTATACTCTCCACCCAGCACCAGCGACAAATTGGGAATGAGCGAGTTTGTAATTCCCTGATCGGCATCATCATTGGTTGCAACAATATTGCCATTGGGGTCAAGTACAAGTAACAAGGTATCCAGACTACCGGGCGACTGAGAATCCATACTGAGCGAAACCACATCATTTGCCTGGGCATCAAATGTGTAAATCTGATAGGGTTGTTCTCTGACGATAACCCCATCCACCGGAGTATTAATTGTTAGAGGTATAGCATTCGTCAGGAGGACACCTTCGAGGGATGGTGGATCAACCCGTAGACCACTATCACCCGGCTCTACCGTTCCATCCGCATTTACCCGGAAGCTAGCAATATAAACCTGATTGGGCAGCAAAGTCCCTTCAAATGGTGATACAACTTCACCATCCACCACCGCATTGATGGTGAAGGTCGCTGGTTCGGAAGTTGGACAATCTGTCAACGGCTGATAATAGATGAGAATTTCGTAACTGCCAGTAGGCACAACTCCCGCAGGCCACGCTGCCTGTTCGGTTGGAGCATTGGCAGTCAGGGTATTACACACACTGTTGACGTTCACACCAAACTGGCCGCCGCTGTCAACGGTTGGGGTCGCAAAACGCAGACTTCCCCCTACCGGATCGCGGACTTCCAGGTCGAGATTCGCTGTAGACTGCCAGGTAAGCGAAATCTGCAACCCGGTGGCAGTAAGAAGTTCACCCGGCGGTATAAAGGCTACTGGAACAACCGAAGTTGTCGATAGTGTCAGTTCAAATGAAATGCCAGCATCGGTCACACCTTCTGGCGCAACTACCGTGATATAAATCAAGCCATCATCAGGTAAGGATACACTAATACCTGCTTCACCCTCACTTGATTCAAGGCGCACTCCTGCCAAATCGGTCACAACTAAATCGAGCGTTTGACTAGCATCGGTAGTGAGTTCCAAATCAACATTTTATCCGGAGTCACCGTGATAGCTGTAAACCTGAATAGGGTTAACTGTATCCAGAGTCCCGGTAACAGGTGTTCCAGGGATCAAGACACGCTCACTATTCTGGGCAAACGTCCACGAAACCACCAATGTCAGCAGTAGAGTTACTCCGACATACAATACGCTCTTTTTCAGTAATTGAGAGGACATTGAACCTCCATTCTGTTCAAAACCAATAAACCGACTAGGCCGCGCAAGTGTAGCTAATTCTGTAAGGTTATGCTATGCCGCACAGCCAACGTTTGCCCCACGTTAGGGGGCGGGTGATACATCCCCCGGTTGTGGTGTAGCAGGTGTCAGGGGTGAAAGTTCGACAAAGGTCGTCATGCCTTCCGACACATCCACGATCTTGGATACGCGCTGTCCGTCAATGTTGGAAACAACTTCGTAACGACCAACCGGAATATCACCCATCGCAAAATTCTCTCCCCACAACGGGTCTGCCTTCACGTCAGAGCCATTGTCTAGGTAAACGTATGTCGTGGCAGACTGCACGACCAACCCGGTGCGACGGTCAATAATCGTCACGGTTTGATCCTGCAATTCATTGCCGCGAGGTCCAGTGACCCGTCCGGCGATCACCCCTGTATCGACATAAGAAACCATCCACAGCAGTGGATTATAGGTATCTCCGTATATATTTTGGTCTAGCCGGACTTCAAAATGCACATGGGGCCCGCTCACCCGCCCGTATTGCCGACCAGACCAATCGCATCCCCCATGTTCACATAGTCCCCTGCTGTCACTAATACTGCTGAGAGATGGGCATATAGGGTATACAACGGCTGCCCACGATAACCAAAATCGTGCTGGATAACCACTACATTTCCATAGCTCGGTGAACTCTGAAAGGTTGCACCCTCGGTGCGTAATCCGTCAGCAGCCCAGATAACTGTACCGGAACCTGCCGCACGAACGGTCTGACCAATAGGATTTGGCATATCGATTCCATGATGGACGCGCCAGGGATCATCCTGCTGCGGGCCATCTGTACCAAAAAGATATGAAAATAAGGCGAAGTTAGTAGCATTTGAGTCTACAGGTCGGCGCGAACCAGTAATGGTCACGCCCCAGCGGGTCCCGCGAAATTGGCGGCACAAGCGGGGGCGGCTGCCAATTGGCAGGGGAGCGTGTGACAATTTGTTCAGTTACGGAGATGTTGGTAGAAACTGGCACGGGTGTTGGTGGCAATCTCGTAGGGGTTACTATAGAGTTTAGGGTTGGGCGCAAATCGCTGCTGACTTGCTCTGGCCCTAATGGAACAAGATTAGTGTCGCCGGATTGTGGCAGTGTCGGCGCAGCATAAGGCGCAGTCGGCAGTGCAATGGTCGGTAAAGGGGTGCTATTACTGCCAAAACCTTCACGAAGGATTTTCTCCCAGGCGTTTGGGTCATCAGTGGGAATGACCTCTGTCGGGATAATGGTCTTGAGCGCCGGAGTTGGTTGAGCGTTCATCCATACCAGGAAACCGAATCCTCCCAATGCAATAACGATCAGGAAAAGAGTTGGGATACTGCTGGTGCGGTGCATCATACACTTGGCCTATGGCTGCTGCGTTGCCGATGTGTCAGGTGTAACGGTTGGCGCGTAATTCACAAGCTGCCCTTCTGTATATTGCTCACGCATAGCATCGTACCACGTCAGACCGTCTGTTTTGCGGAATATCCAATAATTCACTGAATTAAAATTGGCACGCCAATCATTACCAGCAGGCACCCGTTCCCAACCATAGTCTGCCGCTAATTGCGTGAAGTCGATGAAATAGCCCTCCGGAACGGTTGTTTTCAATCTGCCACCCTGATCATACGCTTGCACATCACCCGAATTGCGACTCAACATATCCCAGGGCATCCGGCGCAGGGGCTCACCTAACTGTCCAGACTGTGCGCTGTCATCCACTCGTACATATAAGCGCCAGTAGGTCTGAACACCAATATCTTCACGTACCATCTCGATGCGGGACGGAAAGCCCAGATTTAGGTTGCGGTCTACTGCGAATGCCCGCCCGGTCATTAACCAGTTTCGGCGCTCCTCTCCTGGCTGAATGGGACGTTCGAGTAACCAGAAGGCATCCTCCAACTTGCCCAGGAAATCCCAGCCAGTGTCATCCAATATCCTGCGGCGAAGCGCGTTAAACGAATCATCTACCCGGTTGCTGAGGTAGGCACTGGGCGCAGCCACATCTGGCAGGGGTTGCAGTCGCCATAATCCATCTGGCCCCAACGTCTCCTGTTCAACATAAAGTGGTTGTGATACTCCTAAGCCAAGACCGCCGGAATTGACCAGAGCGGCGGGCATCGGCGTCCCTGTCCAGGCTGGGCTGGAGGCGGATTGCTGGACACCAATCACCAGTGTCGAAACACCATTATTAGTAAACGGTCCGGCCACCAACTGGGTTCCTTCCAGCGAATCGACGGCAAACAGCAAACTCCCACCATCTGGCGACCAGGTGGGTTGCCGTCCCTGTTCAAGCACCTGAGCAGTCGTTTGTGGTTCGTTGGCCGGTTTGACGAAAACTTTATTTAGTCCCTGGTCGAGCGCGCTGAACGCCAACATTCGTCCATCAGGACTCCAGCTTGGGTAATCTTCCTGGCGATCCGGCGTATTGGTGACATTCACTGAAGCAGCATCAGTCGGATTATCGAGCGAGAAAACATAGATATCCTGATTGCCATCACGCCAGGACACAAATGCAATTCGACGACCATCCGGCGACCAGGCGGGTGAAAAGTCCGGGGCAGGATTTTCAGTAATGCGCTTCGCTGGTTGAGATCCGTCCACCGGAACAACGTAAATATCTAAGTTGTTACCCTGATAGCTCTCATATACCAACCATTGACCATCGGGACTCCATGATGGCGCACCCTGAAAAGAAAGATCATAGGTCATCCGCGTGGTCTGACTGGTCAACAGATCGTAAATGTAGATTTCCCAGTTTCCATCCTGCCGAGAAGCGTAAGCTAGTTTGGTGCCGTCCGGCGACCAGGCCGGGTCACGATCATCTGCTGGGCTATTGGTCAACCGAATCGGAGTCCGACTGCCGATTCCAACCACCCAAATGTCATCCTGACCACGTTCATGCACGGTATAGGCAATACTGCCGCGCGCTTCTAAAACGGATGGGAGTTGCGTAGCGGTGGGGACAGGTGTATTCAGCAAGATGGATGAGGTCGGCTCAACTTGTTCGGTGGAAGGGATAAAACTAATACTGGTGTTATTCAGCTCTGGCAGATTCGAGCCGCCTGTACGCGCTGGATTTGTCGCCCAGAGTACAACGCCGACCAAAATAGCCAGAAGCAGAACCGTTACCCCGCTGAGGACGCGATTTTGGACACGCAAGGGATCTTCGGCCAATCCCACGTCCATCTCCGCACGCGCAGCCCGCCGTGCCATATTCGTCCCTGCAACACGGGCAGCTTGACCGGAGGAACGTCGCATAAGCCCGATGAAAAACAGCGCGATCCCGCCGAAAAATCCGAGTATGCTGCGGAGTATCGCCCACAGTAACAGACCTATTCGGCGCAATATTCCGAATATGACGCGCAACACACCGAGTATCAACGTGAAGATGCCACCAAGACCGCTTCGCGCTGTGCCGGTGATTACATTAATCCCTGCCAACGTCCAATCCGCAACCGCCGTGCTGCTTTTTAGCGCCACGAGGCCGAATTTATCACTCAACCGATACGCACGTATCAGCATCTATAAGTTTCATCCCTAAATGCTTATTTATGAGCTCCAACGCTGCTCATTGTACTGGCAATCAGCATCTGCGGCAATTCCATCTGTCACAATCCAGGTTAGGATACGGAAATTGACCACAACACAATAATCGTGTAATTTAATATCATCCACACGCTCAATAAAGGAGATTCCGGCGATGCCGCGCAACCCGATCTCAAAGATGGTCGTACTTGTATGCCTGTTCCTATGGATCGCTATACCCACTCTCGCCCAAGATAACACCTATACAGTGCAACCGGGCGACAATCTTTATCGAATCGCGTTGCATTTTGGCCTAAGCACCCAAGCTCTGGCAGAAGCAAATGGCATTATCGACCCTTCCAGAATTTTTGCTGGGCAACAATTGATAATCCCAAATTTCGACACAACTCCATCGGTAGTCGAAAATCCACTGGTCGGTGGCACACCTATTGTGCATACCGTCGCGCCGGGTAAATCACTACAAAGTATCGCCAATCTATACGGGATGACGGTGGAGCAAATCGTTCAGATTAATAACATCGCCAATCCGAACCTGATCCATCGGGGCGACCAACTGACAGTATGGGCAAATATTCCTTCCGGCGATCCCGCTGCATCTCCAGCGGCAGAAGTAAGCGTGGACGCGCCAATTGAGTCTGCACCCCCTGAGCCTGCGACAAATGGCCCTACTCTGTCCGCAGAAACAACCTATACCGTTCAGGCAGGCGATCACCTGGCCGAGATTGCTCGACGCTTCGGAGTCAATTGGACAACTATTGCCCAGGCCAACAACCTGGCCGACCCAAACCACATCTATGCCGGTCAGGTGTTAACGATCCCCGCAGCGAACGGCACGTCTGATCTGGGGATTATTAGTGCGCCTGCCGTCTATGCGCCCCCACCAACCATTTTCGAAGGCCGCCAGATTGTGGTAGATCTCAGTGACCAGATGATGTATGCCTACCAGGATGGTGTGCTGGTGCGTTCTCTCCGTGTATCCACTGGACTGCCTGGTACACCAACCGTATTGGGTGACTATAATGTATATGTCAAATACACCGCGCAAACGATGGTTGGGCCAGGTTATTACCTGCCGGATGTACCCTATGTCATGTATTTCTACCAGGGATACGCGCTTCACGGAACCTACTGGCACAATAATTTCGGCCAGCCGATGAGTCATGGCTGTGTCAATATGCCAACCCCAGAAGCGGAATGGTTTTTCAACAATTTTGTTGATGTAGGTACACCCGTCCACGTGCAGGCATAAGTTTAGAATCAAAAGGGGCGCATTTCACTCGTGCGCCCCAATCGGTATCTCTATAGATTGTTGGGCTAATCCAACCCCAAGACTTGAGCCTCACTTTTCATGGCATCTAGCACGATCTGAATGTGTTCGTCCAGCGAAACGCCCAACTCGCCCGCCGCATGTTCAATCTCCTGTCGGTTTACTGGTGCAGCGAATTGTTTATCTTTCCACTTCTTTTTGACTGACTTCAGTTCAACATCCAAAATACTTTTTGAGGGACGCACGAGAGCCACCGCGATCAAAAAGCCTGTCAATTCATCGACAGCGACAAGTGTTTTCTCCATATCGGTCTCCGGTTTGACACCCGTAATTTCCTCAGCATGTCCAAGAATTGCCCTGATGATGTCTTCTGGAACACCCCGCTCTCGTAAAATTTTAGAGCCAATGACCGGATGACCTTCAACGGCTACATCAGGATACTTCTCGTAATCGAAATCGTGGAGCAATCCGGTAATTCCCCATACATCTGGGTCGTCGCCAAAGTGGATCGCATAAGCTCGCATGGCGACTTCAACGGCCAACATGTGCCGCAGCAAGGATTCACTTTGTGTATATTCAGTGACAATCAACCAGGCTTGTGCGCGCTCCATCAACGACCTTCTATCCATATACCTGTATAGAAATTTCTATTGGATCACCAATTGAAAGACCCCCCGGCGTCCGTAACTGCCATGTGCCCGTCTTCATACCGCCGCGCGAAGGCGTCTTGCCGACAAAATGGAGTTCATAAGTTTCGCCGACACCTACCGCCTTGTCAACGAAAATTGTGCTCGTGTTGAAGTCCTCACCAGATACCCAGCGAAGGTAAGTGTTTGGTTCCCATGCGCAGGTGCCACTATTGAACAGTGTGATAATCCGCTCATAATCCGTGTTCACCAGCCAGAAACCGCCATCTTCAGGGTCTTGCGACACGATTTGATAATCGAACACACAGGCTTCCGTCGTCTGAGTCGCTGCAACCGCTGTTCGAGTTAAAGCCAGGAGCGTTTCAGTCGCGTTAGCCGTTGGTGTGAGGGTAATGGTTGGCGTCAGTGTCTGAGTAGGGGTGCGTGTCGGCGTCGGCGTTTTGGTAATGGTTGGTGTGACCGTAGGAGACGGGGTAAACGATGGTGTATTCGTTGGTGAAGGAACAACTGGCACTCCTGTCACATTTCCATAAATATTGAGCTGCGATGCATCCACCCAGCCGGATAAGCCATTGGGATTAATGACATAAAACCACAGTTGATCCTGACTAATACCCACTATTCCTAACTCGTCACCAAGATTCAGATTTCCTCTTGAAGGAAACCGAAAATCTGGCCCAATCCGCATGACAATTCCACGTCTCGGCACAGCGATAGGTGTGGCGGGGGTAGCTGAAGGTGTCAGTGATGGGGTCGAAGTTGATGTTGGAGTGCGCGTGATTGTAGGTGTCAGCGTATTCGTTGGAGTAGGTGAATTCGTCGGAGTAGGAGTTTCTGAAGGCGTCTGCGTAGAAGTAGGCACTACGATTTCTGCCGTCGAATCTGCCTCTAGTGCGGTTTCTGTTGCTGCTGAAGCAATCACCGCATTGTCTTGTGTTGGTGTAGCAGTGCTAGTCGATATAGGAGCAAAAACGCCGATAGCCTGCCCAATGAGAAAAATACTGGCCGCCAGCCCAGCAACAATACCGCCCCATCCCCACCAGGGAAATCGTCTGGAAGGTGGTATTCGTTCGCCACCATCATCTACCACATCTGGCTCTCTGTAGCGCGGTACTTCTACAGTTGCGGAATTGCCCGTTTGAAGGAATGTTGTCCCTGTCGTTATAGCTGGTTCAATTGCTTCACCGCGCTCAAATCGCTCCAGGTCTTCGATCATCTCATTGGCATTTTGATAACGATCCTGAGGCTCTTTGGCAATAGCTTTGAAAATGAGTTGATCGACGGCATGGCGGCAGTTCCGGGTTCAACTTACTAACCGATGGAATTGGGGCGTTGAGGTGCTTGAGAATGGTCGCCAGCGGCGTTTCTGCATCATAGGGCAGTTGACCTGTCACCAGTTGATACAGAATCACGCCTAATGAATACAGGTCAGATCGCTCGTCCCCCGCTTCACCCAGGCCTTGCTCAGGAGCCATGTAGGCCGGAGTGCCAACCATGCCGCCACTGGCGGTGAATTGCGCGCCGGTCACAATTTTGGCAATACCAAAATCTGTCAAAACGACCCGATTATCATGATCGAGCATCAGGTTCGCTGGCTTTACATCGCGGTGAATCATGCTGCGACTGTGGGCATAAGCCAACGCACCCGCAGCCTCT
This sequence comes from uncultured Chloroflexia bacterium, assembly GCA_963752305.1. Lineage (GTDB taxonomy): Bacteria > Chloroflexota > Anaerolineae > Aggregatilineales > Phototrophicaceae > CFX2. The sequence goes on along the minus strand of CAVVXQ010000009.1, from coordinate 931,644 downwards.
CGGATGATGCGCAAAGACTCTGGCAAAGGCAAGAGTTTGCCATGTTCAGACAGCCCCGTCAGACGTTCTTTTAGGGTTGGCCCATCCACCAACTCCATAACCATGTAGTAACTGTCGCTCGGCTCATCATACTCAAAATCGTAGACCTGAACGATGTTCTGATGCTTGAGTTTGGCGACATTCTGAGCTTCACGCTCAAACCGAGTTTTGAATTCCGGATCATCCGCCAAAAACGCATGTAGAACCTTGATCGCAACATAGCGATCAAGACTTGCATGGTAGCCGCGATAGACTTCCGCCATGCCACCACGCCCCAGGCGTTCGGTAATTTCGTATTTCCCTAGTCTTCGGTTCGCCACAGGTTAGCTTTACGCCTTGGATGATCGTAAATAAGCAAAATAAAGACAACTGGATGAGCAGTATAGTTCGCAAGTATACTCGATCTGTACAGGATGCTCAACCAAATTTCGCCAATTTCAGGCTTGTTGCCGATACCCTATCTCACAGAAATCCAGTCGGGTGGTTTAGTGAACGAGCAGTTAGCCGCCCCGCTTGCACCCTGACGAATACCGCCTTCGGTCATGGAATAAGTATCGAGGGCGGCGGCAGCTTCAGCTTCGGACATATAGCCAAGCTCGACCACAATTTCTTTGATGCCGCGATTCTCCGCTAATGCTTTCTTGGCGACTTCGGCCCCCTTGAGATAGCCGATAATTGGGTTCAAAGCTGTCACCAGAATTGGATTTTTCGACAACCACCCTTCAGCCTTTTCACGATTGGCGACAATGCCAACAACCGCTTTCTCGGTAAATGCCCGCACCGCACCGATCATCACATGCATTTCCTCAAATAAATTATGGGCGATGATGGGCATCATCACATTGAGTTCAAGCTGACCGGCCTGCCCTGCCAATGTAATGGTAAAGTCGTTGCCCATGATGTGGAACATCGCCATATCGAGCATCTCCGCCATAACAGGATTCACTTTACCGGGCATAATCGACGACCCTGGTTGCACTGCGGGCAGGGTAATCTCCGCCAATCCAGTAGTTGGCCCACTAGACAGCAGTCGAATGTCATTGGCAATGCGTATCAAGTCCTGGGCAGTCGTGCGCAAGTGCTCCAGAGAAAAAGACCGGGTCTTGCATGGACTGCATCGACTCGAACAGATCGTCCGACTCATATAGCTTTAAGCCACTGAGTTGGCTCAACTTAATGCACCATACGATGATGATATTCAGGATGGGCATTCAGGCCAGTGCCGTTGGCCGTACCACCAATACCCAGGCGCCGCAGCCCCTCCGCAGCTTGTTTGATTTTATCGACATCTCGTTCCACTGCCTTCGCCCAAGCTCCAACTTCCTGCCCCAAACGTAGGGGTACAGCATCCTGTAAATGTGTACGACCACTCTTGACAATGCCATCCCATTCCGCAGCCTTCGCGCGAAAAGCATAGACCAGAGATTGCAGCGTATCCGTTAATTCGTCTAACCGCTGCAATGCACCCAGGCGGATCGCCGTTGGAATGGTGTCATTGGTGCTCTGCGCCATATTGACATGATCGTTAGGGCTGACGGGTTTGTTGGCATCATCCAATTTGTAGCCCAGAATTTCATTGGCGCGATTAGCAATGACTTCATTGATGTTCATATTATGACTTGTTCCAGCACCAGCTTGGAATGGGTCAACCACAAATTGATCGCTGTGCTTACCCTCAAGGACTTCATCAGCTGGCTTGCATAATTGCTTTCGCCATGTCCTCATCCATCATACCCAGGTCAAGATGAACTTCGGCGGCAGCACGCTTAATGAGTGCCATCGACCACACGAACGCCGGATAGGGTTTCAATCCACTGATCGGGAAATTGTCAACCGCACGCTGAGTTTGCGCACCATAATAGGCATTTGAAGGAACATTGACCGACCCTAAAGAATCTTTTTCGATACGAAACTCGGACATTTTTAGGAAACTCCTTGTGCGAATCAAACCGCACATTCTCAAGCTTATGCGTAGTGTCAACCATACACAAGCGAATTTAATACGCAAATAAAAGACGCTACCCATTGTAGCGCCTTTTCACAGCTCAGGCGACGTAGCCATATCACCGAAGACGCTACGTGACCCGCACAACTCATTGTTGGTGATGAGTTACTTTTTCGCAGCGGCGTAACGCTTGGCAACCTCATCCCAATTGACAACATTCCAGAAGGCAGCAATGTAATCCGGGCGGCGATTCTGGTAATTCAAATAGTAAGCATGTTCCCATACATCCAGGCCGAGGACGGGAGTCTTGCTTTCCATCAAGGGGGTATCCTGGTTGGGAGTAGAGCTGATACTGAGGCCACCGCCGGGTTCAACAATCAGCCATGCCCAGCCCGATCCAAATCGACCCGCCGCAGCAGCCGCAAACTTTTCCTTAAATGAATCGAAACTGCCAAATGCGCTGTTGATAGCACTCGCCAGTTCACCAGACGGCGCACCACCCTTATTCGGCCCCATAATTTGCCAGAACAGCGAGTGATTGGCATGACCGCCGCCGTTATTCCGAACAGCAGTACGAATCGCTTCCGGCACGCTATCCAACGAAGCCAACAGTTGTTCCAGGGACTTTCCCTGAAGATCGGCGTGGCCTTCCAATGCCTTATTCAGATTGGTTACGTAACCGTTATGATGTTTATCGTGGTGAATTTCCATAGTGCGCGCATCAATATTCGGCTCTAAGGCGTTCGCCGGATATGGGAGAGGAGGTAATTCAAAAGCCATATTAATTCTCCTTCGATATGAACAGGTTGAACTTGACGAATTGGGTATTGAACCCGGTTACGAGGTTATTGTAGCGCAGCCCCAACGAAGTGTCGAAGCAGCCGAGGCAAAACTGGCCTTTCGTACAGTCCCTATTGCAGTTTATGTCTCTCACGAAACAATATCATGATTTCGTCCGAATGCTCTACAACATTCTCCATCATATAGAATGCTTGCAAGATGGACATCGCAAAAATGTAAATCAATCATTAGAATACCGTTTATTCGCGGTCAAATGAAAAGAATACGCACAACACATGGCCGAAACTTCGAGCATCTCCGTGTCACAATCCCGTGCTCCACTTCGAGCATACTTCGCAATGATTTCAGGGGTGGCAGCCGTCTCTCTGGCCGCGATATTTATTCGCCTCGCCCAGGCAGATGGTGTGCCTTCGTTGTTTATTGCTGCGGCGCGACTAACCATTGCAGCCGCAATTCTGACGCCGCTCGCACTGCGCAAACATATGCCCGATTTTCGAGAACTCAACCGGCGCGATGGAATACTCATCCTTATTTCAGGATTTTTCTTGCCGTTCACTTCGCCACTTGGATTCTCTCTCTGGAGTATACCAGTGTGCTTATTGGAGTCGCACTCGTCACCACCAGCCCATTATGGACTGCCATTCTGGAGTCAGTCTTTCTGAGAACCCGGCTGGGGCAGCTCGTGCTGATTGGACTGTTGATGAGTGTCTTAGGCAGTATTATCGCCACATTAGCTTCTTCAGGAAATGGCTTTGGTGCAGGCGAAAAACCAGTGCTCGGCAGTCTCCTGGCACTCACAGGCGCTGTTTGCGTAGCCATTTATCTGGTCATTGGACGCAACCTTCGCGCTCGTTTAAATCTACTACCTTATATCTGGTTGGTGTATAGCTGCGCCGCAATCATCCTGTTGATAGTGGTCATCGTCGGCCACGTTCCGACAACCGGGTTTCCGGCACAAAGTTATGTGTGGTTGGTCGCAGTAGCCCTATTGCCGCAGTTGGTTGGGCACTCGTCATTCAACTACGCACTCAAGTATGTTTCAGCAACCTTTGTGGGGATTACCACACAGCTAGAACCCATTTTGAGCGCGCTCGTTGCTATCCCGGTATTTGGGGAAATTCCCGGTCTGCTACAGATCATCGGTAGTGCGACCATTTTGGTTGGTGTCGCGCTAGCGAGTATTGGGCAGAATTGCAATAAATAAGAAACCGGACTACCCTCCCAATGTGTTCACTTGGTCAAGGACAATGCCCACATATGTCGATGACCCCGGCCAGATGTCAAATGATGGTATATCTTCCGGTAACATGACTGGCGCAAGCAACGATGCTAATGTACCATCACGCGCCAATTCTTGGAGTGTATATTCAACCAGCAGCTTAAAATCGAGATCATTACGCGGTACGGCCACCCCGACGTATGTCCTGCTGTACCAGGGGTCAGTTGCGTCGCCGCGTGTGGTCAGGCTCAAGGTATCGGGATTGGCTTCAAGCTGCGGAATCAGCTTCAGACTATCTCCAAATACGACATCGGCGTTGTCTTCAACCAGCATGTATGATGCAGCGTCCTGATCGCGCCCAATTGTGAAAATCCGAACTGGTGACTTCACACTATCAGCCAACGCATTCACCTGATCGGCAATACCTGGCTCACTGGCAAAAATCCCAACCCATTTTCCACGCAAATCATTGAACGTTTCAAGATCACTATTCTTTTCAACCATCAAACGCTGTCCGTGCAGCAGATACGGTGTCGTCAAATCCACCCGATCTATCAATGACCAGTCCAAAGTCACTCCTACAGCCAGATCGGCTGTACCGTTTGCTACGAAGTCCGCTGCATTCTGCGCGCTATCAGGAATATATTCCACACGCCAGCCCCAACGTGCAGCAAGGGCATCCACCAGTGCTCGATTTAAAGTATCCAAACGACGATCACTTTCGGGCGCGTCGGGAGGCAAATCGGCCAACCCGGCCACGCGGATAACCCCGGCTGCCTGGATGCGTGGTACTGCGTATTGGGATGGATAAGGTATATCCTGCCCGAACTGGTCGGGCTTTGGGGCATCCTCACCAACCCCACTCCAAACAGGAATCAACCCGACGGGATAATTCGTCCCTGGGAAAGACGCCTTCTGGATTTCATCCATGCGGCCATTATGTACCAGATATTGTAGAGTCCGGTTGATGAGATTTCGCCAATTCACATCCTGACGACGAAATACAATCCCATACGGTTCCGGGGCGATGCCCGCCTCCAAAATCTTTCCCATTCCCGGTTGAGGAATTAATTGCCGCAGTTCAACCCGATCACCCACAAGACCGTCAATCCCGTTGTTGAGGAGCGCCACATATCCCTGATCCAGGGTGACAAATTGCTGAACAGTCACCAGGTTATTCGTTCGAGATACCCATTCCGCAACCACTCGCTCACTGGGTGTCCCCATCACCACACCAATCACTCGGTTCGCCATATCCACTGGGGTCGTGGCCCCGTCGTCCTGGCGCACTAATATCGACTGACTGTTTGGATAGTAGGTTTGGCTAAACTCGACTTCCGAGTCCAGTTCCCGGCTATGCACCTGAGCGGCAATAAGCATATCCACTGTCCCATCTTTGACAGCAGCAATCGCCGTCTGCCTCGTGACCTGCACTGGCTCGAATGTTACTCCCCATGCTTCCGCCATGCTCTTTGCTAAATCCGCATCAAAGCCGGATACATCCCCAAGTACATTCAGTTCACCAAAGGGTGGATCGTTGTACAACAATCCAACACGAACCTCGCCATCCCGAAGCACACGCCCCACAGTCGATTCGGATAGGAGAGCATCAGTGACTCCTGCATCCAGTGTGGGGACGAGCGTCGGGGGCACAAGCGTTGGTACACCTTGCTCTAATCCCGAATCCTGTGCCGAGGTCGAGAGGGTAAGCCCACCGACAACCAACATCACCAAACCAATTATGTTAACAACTCGTTTCATACCATTAATTCCAAATTCTACTGACTCAACATTTCATTTCACGGCGACCTAATCAACCGTTGTCCCACTGGAAAGATAAAGCTGGTGGGCTTCGATGTAGGTTAATACCCGATCCGGCACAAGATAGCGTATGCTCCTACCTGCCATCACTCTCTGAGCCAGCATGGTTGACGATACCCCAATGAGCGGCGCATCAATCATCACAACGCGCTCCGACAGACCGGGTAATACATCTTCGTGCATTTCCGGGTGAACGGGTTCGTCCGGGCGGCGCATCACCGCCAGTTTACAGGATTTGATGAACTCACGAGGGTGATACCATTTAGGGAGATCGTGCAGCGAGTCCCCACCCATGACGAAATACAATTCCGCATCCGAGTGTTGAGCGGCGATCAAGCGCACCATATCTACTGAATAATGAGGCCCTGGGCGATCCATATCCACCCGCGAAATGTGAAAGCGACCATTCCCCGCAATGGCTTGTTGGAGCATCGCCAGTCGGTGTTCAATTGGGGTTTTGTCTTCATTGCGCTTATGTGGTGGGTCAGCAGCGGGGACAAACAACACCTTTTCCAGGCCAAGTGCTTGGGCCGCGTATTCGGCCAATACAAGATGTCCAATATGCGGCGGGTCAAATGTGCCACCCAGAATTCCAATTTGTCTGCCAGCCACTACTCAGACCACTCCAGTTCGTAGTCGCCAATGTAAACAGTGTCGCCCACTTTTACCCCGGCATCTTCCAGTGCCGCCGAAATGCCCAGCGTCTCCAGAATATTCTGGAATCGCAGGATGGCAGCATCTTCATCCCAATAGGTCATTGCAGCAGCGCGTTCGATCTTCGTGCCCGTAACTCGGAAACCGCCATCGGATTCACGTGTGATGTTAAACACGACCTCAGCCGCTGGCATTTCGTACAAAGGAACTTCTTCAGAGGGGATAGCAGCAACTTCCTTTGGCAGTTCATCAACCACACGGAAAAGGCGCTGGATTAACGCACCAACATTCTCCTGGGTTGCCGCCGAGATGTGCATTGGGCGAATGCCTCGCGCCTTCAATTCCTTCTCCACTTCCGGCCAACGTGCTTGGGCTTCCGGCAAATCCATCTTGGTAAATACCACAATCTGGGGTTTTTCAGCTAAACGCTCATCAAATAATGCCAATTCGCTGTTAATCTGGCTAAAATCTGCCAGAGGATTATCACTCGCGCCATTCACCAGATGAATCAACACCCGTGTTCGCTGTATATGACGGAGAAATGAGTGCCCCAAACCGATGCCCATGTGCGCACCCTCAATCAAACCAGGGATGTCAGCGACGACCAGATCACGTTCAGCGTACCGGACGACACCCAGATTCGGCTCAAGCGTGGTAAATGGGTAATCTGCAATTTTCGGTCTAGCATTGCTAATGACCGACAGCAGGGTTGATTTTCCTGCATTTGGTACACCGACTAACCCTACATCGGCAATCAACTTCAATTCAAGAATCAGCCAGCGTTCTTCACCTGGCTCACCCCTTTCCGCAAGGCGTGGGGCTTGATTGGATGCATTGGCAAATCGCGCATTGCCACGTCCGCCACGCCCACCTTGTGCAACGATAATACGGTCATTGGGATGTACAAGATCAGCGATAATCGCGCCGGTCTCAGAATCCTTGACCACAGTTCCCGGAGGAACCTCTACCTCAAGCGCATCTGCGCTTTCACCAGTCATATTCTTAGCGCCGCCGCGTCCGCCCGGATTAGCCTTAAAGTGGATTCGGCGCTCAAATGGTGCGAGCGTGTTGAGTTTGGGGTTTACCTTTAACACCACATCGCCACCGTGCCCACCGTCACCACCTGCTGGCCCGCCGCGCGGCCTGAATTTCTCTCGTAAGAAGGCGATGATTCCGTCACCACCATCCCCGCTTCGCACGTAGATTTTTACTTCATCTAACATAGTGTCACACTATCAACCACACCGATTTTTGAGCGACGAAATAAACCCCACCCCAACCGATGATTGTCCTTTTCAGCATTCTAATTCCAGCAGCATATCCGGCTGACCAGCTTTATACCAGGCTATCGTTTTGCGCGCACCCTCAGCGAAATCTGTGGGCACAAAACCGAGTTCATGCCGCGCCTTATCACTGGATACGCGCCAATCATTATACACATAAGATCGCAAATTAAGCGGCCAGAAAGGTTCCGTTCGTGTAATGGTCGAGAGAACCTCTAAAACGCGGGCGGTATTGAGACCCAACCAGCCGGGGATGGGTAAGCGAGGCCAGTGCAAGCCAGCCTCGCGGCAAATGATGTCAAATGCATCCTTGTGAGAAATCCAATCCCCACATATATTGTAGACTTCGCCAACTTTCCCAATCTCCAGGGCTTTCACAACCCCCTGGGCGACATCACTGATAAATGCCGGGAAAATGATGTACCGCCCCCCATTAATCTGCATGATAATGCCGCGCATTGGGTCACGAAAAAACAGGCGATTAAAAGCATAGTGCCCCAGCGGGCCGTAATACGCACCAGGTCGCACAACCACAACCGGAAGTTGATAACTCTGTAGATAGCGCATGGTTGCTTTTTCGGCCTCCCACTTGCTCCGTTGGTAGGCATCTACCGGGTGCGCAGGAGAAGTTTCATCAATAATGTGCTGGGGGTCGGGCTGTCCAATTACCGCAATGGTGGAGATGTGAACCAAACGTTCAATATCATTATGAACTGCAGCAGCCAGAATATGCTCTGTACCCAATAAGTTTGTAGCTTCAAAGGCTTTTGCGTCTCCCCAGAAGCGGAACATTCCACCAGCATGAATGACATATTGGCAGCCTTGCATTCCTTTATAAACTGCTTCGCTATCCAACAGATCGCCAGCGACAACTTCAACTCGTGGATATTGTTTCAGCCAGGAATTCTGTCCGGGGTAGCGAGTAAGCACCCGAATATCATGCCCTGCACGACATAATACAGGAACGAGGTGACGACCTAAAAATCCGGTGCCGCCAGTTAAGAAGATCATATATTTGCCTACGTTCGATTATGCACACTCAGCTAGTGAGCATGCGACAAATTGAATGTAGGCAGAGATTGTACCCTGTCAATATACTGTGAAACCAAGATTAATTTATGCTCATTACGGTAGATGGAGCCAATAACTATGCGCCAGAATTTTTACGTTCCTCTCGATCTTTGAGAGTCATCCAAATATTTTGGCGTAGACGTGCTCTGCTAATTGGACGAGTTAGGAATACATCGACCTGAGCCACAGTAAAAGCGAGTGATGTCTGGTTATTGGCAGAATAATCGGCAATGATGATAATTGGCAAGCCACGTAATGGAACAATCTCCTTCAATTTGCTTATCATTTCCCAGGCGTGCAAATCCGGGAGTTCCAAATCCATAATTAGCAGATCAACATGACTGTCTTCCAAAATCGTAACCGCAGCCCATCCAGTTGCGGCAGTATCCACTTTCATCTTCATTTCGAGGCAAAGTTCGTAAATCGCCGCCTGCTCATTCTCATCGGACATTAGTATTACGACATGTTTACCTTCTGTAACGGATGTATCGCTCTGACTAGCGATAATTGTCATCAGATCAATATTCTCTTCAGGTTGCTTAACGTCCTGTTCAACTGCCTCATCACTTTGGCGCAACTCTACAAATGCCACAGCAGAGTCTTTAAACTGTTCCTTAGCACTACTCATGAGTCGCCTTTGAACATCTTCAGCCTCTTTAAAATGCAAAAACGGTGTGCCCTCCCGCCCAGCAATCACCACTGTTCCAGCGCGAATATTGGCGGAAAAACCATCGCCCAACTTCATCTTTTTTAGCAATGTGCGAACATTTTCAAGCTGTGCTGTGGGCAGCAAGGTATTTAGATAATAAGCACGTATATGATCTGAAGTTCGTTCTTCGGTTTTGAGTTCAGCCTGGAAACGATTGGGTTCGGGCAACGAATACAACCATACATAATTACGGTTGTAGTGCTCAACTCGTCCGGCAGACTTAAGTTGGTTTAACTCGTAGTCCGCAATCGCGTGACCAAAATCATTGTATTCAAAAGTGCGATAGTGACCCGTCAAAATGTCCTGAACACGGTTCTCATCCCACTGAACAACAAACGCACCGTCAGACATAATGAATACAAAATGGCGCGGAACTGCGGACCCACTGTAAACTTTACTCATTGAGTTAACACAATCAAGCCCCCTACCTGCATTAGTAGTCGATGTAGGGGGTCACATATCCACAAATAACCTCAGAGTTTGACGAAATAGGCACTGGCAGCACGATCAATCAACTCTTTCGTCAAAGCAGGCGGCTGGTTCAAATAAGTCGCAATATCGATAATCTGATTGACCAGATCACGGGGATGGACTGCACGCAGTGGACGATCATGATTGATGTACCACTCTTTCAGCAGATATGCCAACACATGCTCGTCATACTTGATGCGCCTACTGTCACACACTCGTCGGAAGATTTCACGGAATTCTTCATAGCTGGGATCAGAGATATGGATTTTGTGCCGAATCCGGCGCAGGAACGCATCGTCCACCAATTCGCGTGGATCCAGGTTGGTTGAGAATACAATAAGCACGAAAAATGGTATCTCGATCTTTCTACCTGTGTGTAATGTCAGGAAATCAGTACCTTTTTCCAGAGGCACAATCCAGCGATTGAGCAGGTCGCGTGGGCGTACCTGTTGGCGGCCAAAGTCGTCAATCAGGAACATGCCCCCATTAGCTTTTACCTGAAATGGAGCCTCATAGAATTTATTGGTGTCATCATAGACCAGATCAAGCCCAGCCAGCGTAAGCTCACCACCAACCATAATCATCGGACGCTTTATGCGCACCCAACGCGGGTCGGTAATAACACCTGTGCTTTGCTTGACGCCGCTCTTTTCTGAAAGTTCGTGGTTTACGTCATCAAACACCCGGATGACCTGACCGTCCACATCAATTGCAAACGGAACCCACATATCATCACCCAGAATAAGTCGTCCAATAACTTCCGCAACAGTAGTCTTACCGTTTCCGGGTGGCCCATAAAGGAAAATTGAACGACCAGAGTTGATTGCCGGACCGATTCTTCCAAGCATTTCTTCAGAAATTACCAAATGATCTAAAACTTGCCGTAGTTCTGCTTCATGAACAATTAATCGCTCCCGATTTTGCATTCTGAGGGAGTTGACATATTGCGCAAGTGTGACGGGTGCAGCCCCCGCATATTGCGAACGATCTAGTGCTTCTCGCGCTTTCTCCGAGCCTTTCGCGGAAATGACATATTGATATGACGCCTCGCCGAAGCCACCGGCTCCACGTACCTCGACATACTTTTCTCGCTTGAGAAAATCCAGGATTGAATCAATCACTCCCGTGAATGGCAGTTTCACAATCTCCGATATGTCATGTCCTGCCAGAACACCGCCCAGGTAAAGCACTTTGAGCACTAAATCCGCTACGTTCAGCAAATTTAGTCCTGTATCCTCCAGGCTGGAAATTGCCGGTGGATTCCAGATTGGCTGCGAGGCAGGTATCGGCTGTGAAGCAAATTGTCCAGCAAGTTTCTTAATCTGAATAGGTTTGGGTTGGTCAGTCATGAAAACCTCTTGCGTTTGAACCCTCTCGACAGACAGTATCTACTGATCCACCTAAAGGGTTGTCTCGTACTCGAACAATGGAAAGGATTATTTCGGCAACTCCAATAAATTATATAGTACAGTACTCAAACGGCACAAGCAGCATTCAACTGTTACCAACACAAAAAGCGAATGATGCTGGAACTAATCGGATGACCTTAATTCATAAAACAATCATACGATTACCCTTGATTATGTTGGCACTTGCGCTATTCTCAATATGATCTATCAACGATTGGCTATTGGGGAACATCGTCGCTTGACATACTATATCTTAGATCGGATTCAATGGCTTGGTCATGGTGGTTTCTTTATTCCAGGCCCACCCCTTATTTACATCAACCCCTGGCGTGTTGCCCGACACACATTTCATGCCGATGTGATTCTAGTAAGTCACGATCACTATGACGTTTGTTCATTGGCAGATATTGATAAGTTGCGTGGCCCGGAAACGCGCGTGATTGGGAATCAACTCGTTGCGAAAGAAGTGAATAATTGTGAGATACTGCGACCCTGGCAGAGCATCACACTTGACCGCGCCAGTATCAATGCAGTCCCCGCTTATTCCTCAGGAAGCCTACAACATCCACAATCCGATGGCGGCCTGGGGTTTGTCATATCCATTAACTATTATGATATTTACTATGCTGGTGACACGGGAATAATTCCAGAGATGGATAGTATTCGTCCAGATGTTGCCATTTTGCCAATCGACGGCAACGACACACTCACGACAGAAGAAGCCGCCGAGGTGGTCAGGCAAATGCGACCTCGTTGGGTTATCCCTTGCAATTGGTCAACCACTACTGAGGTCAACGTTCGCCAATTCAAGGAACTCGTGGGGGGCCGTGCGGAAGTTTTAGTTCCCGAACTGGCGTAAACACAAACAAATAAGGGGCTTTTCGCCCCTTATTCCAATCATTTTTGTCGCCGATTATGCAGCCGGGTACAATCGGCCATCGTCAGACCAGTGCAATTCTTTCCCATCACCATCAAAGATGTGGGGACGGCGTTTGCCATCAATCACTTCGGCATCAATAACAACTCGACGGATGTCATCGCGGCCAGGGATTTCAAACATTACGTCCAATAACCGGCTCTCGATAATTGACCGTAAACCGCGTGCGCCAGTACCTCGATTCATTGCCAAATCAGCCGCCGCACCCAACGCTGCCTCTTCAAACACAAGTTCCACATCATCCAGATTCAGCAGATGTTGGTACTGACGAGTCAATGCATTTTTGGGTTCGACCATGATCTTCATTAATGCATCGCGTGTCAGTGGATCGACATTCACCAGAACTGGCAAACGGCCAACAAATTCGGGGATGAGGCCGAACGACATCAAGTCTTCGGGGCTTACTTCGCGCAGCAATGCCGCCGTATCCATCTCCAGGTGTTTACCACTTGCGTGGAACCCCAACGCCCCCAAAGTACCGATGCGTTTGCCAATCCGCTCTTCAATCCCGGCGAAAGTGCCGCCACAGATGAAGAGGATATTAGTCGTATCAATCTGGAGGAATTCCTGATGCGGATGCTTACGTCCACCCTGAGGCGGAACGTTTGCCTGAGTACCTTCAATAATCTTCAGGAGTGCCTGTTGAACACCCTCTCCCGATACGTCACGGGTGATTGATGGGTTATCATTTGACTTTCGTGCGATCTTATCAATCTCATCAAGATAGATAATGCCCTTTTCAGCGCGCGTGATGTCGCCGTCCGCTGCCTGGATTAATCGCAGGAGAATATTTTCCACATCCTCACCTACATAACCCGCCTCGGTCAGAGCGGTGGCATCGGCAATACAAAAAGGCACATCCAATATACGAGCCAATGTCTGGGCAAGTAGAGTTTTACCACTTCCTGTTGGTCCCACGATCAGGATATTGCTTTTTTCCAACTCCACTTCGTCGGATGTTTTCTCCGCCTGGATACGCTTGTAATGGTTATACACCGCGACACTCAAAGCACGCTTGGCTTGCTCCTGCCCTACCACGTACTCATCCAGATGAGTCATGATTTCGCGTGGGGAAAGTAAACGCTCAATCTGGAAACCTTCGTTGGGTAAGTGGTACGCACCTAACAGGTTCGCTTCCATCAATTTTGATTGGCAGCGTTCCACACACTGATTGCAAATAAATATGCCATCAGGTCCGGCTAACAGAAGCAGATTCTCTACTTCTAGCGGACTGCGCCCACAGAACGAACAACGTTGGTTACCTGGTAGATAACTCACTTGCCGTTTTCCCCCTTTGCATTCGCACCACCCAGCACGGAATCGATTAATCCATATTCTACTGCTTGTGCAGCGCTAAAGTAAATATCCCGGTCTGTGTCACGCTCCAGGATTTCACGCTCCTGACCAGTGTGCTTGACGAAGATGTCATTAATTCGGTCTTTCAGACGCATAATTTCATTCGCCTGGATCACGATGTCCGAAGCCTGCCCCTGCGCCCCACCGAGCGGTTGGTGCATATGGATTGTCGCGTTCGGCAACGCATATCGCATCGCATGTTCCCCAGCCGTCAATAAGACTGTGCCAAAGCTGGCCGTCAATCCGATAGCGACAGTGCTGACCGGCGCAGAGATTTGCTGCATGGCATCATAAATCGCCAATCCGGCATAAACCACACCACCAGGTGAATTGATATACATATTGATCTGGCGATCAGGGTCTTCGCGCTGCAAATAGAGCAGTTGGGCAACAATCAAGTTTGCAACTTGGTCGTTGATCGGCGTTCCCAGTAGAACGATACGATCCCGCAACAGCAGGGAATAAATGTCGTAGGCGCGTTCACCCCGACTACCCTGCTCGATGACCATTGGGATCACATTGTAGACATTATTCATAATTAGGCCGTTTCTCCTTCTTCTGAAACCTCATCTGAGGTTGTTGAGGTAGTTTCATCACCTGATACTGTGACGGTAACAGTCGGGTCAGGTACTCCTTCGCCCCTTGCAATTGCCACCACACGATCTAGTACGGACTGTTCAAGCAAATCATTTCTTACATTTTCTCGCATCGCTGGCGTATCCAGCATCGAGCGCAAACTTTCTGCCTGATCGCCAAATTGTGTGAGCATGTTATTAATCTGTTCATCAACCTGGGACTCGCTGACATCTAGGTTTTCCGCTTCCCGAATCTCCCTCAATACCAACGAACGCTTCACATTCTTAAGCGCCACATCATGGTAATCGGCTTTCAGGTCATCTTTGGTCTTGGTGGTGATCCGCATATAGTCATCCAGGGTTAACCCCTGTTGGCGCAAATCCCGATCCAGGCGTTCGAGATAACGTTCAATCTGGTCATCAATTAGAGCTTCTGGGAAGGCAATGGTCGCTTTCTCAACCATTTCATCAACCGCACGTCCACCGTATTCTTGCTGGACTCGCTGTTCCAAACTGGTCTGGAGATTTTCACGCATCCGCATCCGAAGTTCGAGGAGCGTCAGGGGTTTCTCTTCTTTTTCAGTGACGCGGGCGGCGAAATCATCCGTCAATTCGGGCAGCGTCATGGTTTCAATCTTATTGACTGTAACCTTAAACTTAGCCTGCTTACCGGCCAGTTCCTCACCCCATTCCTCGGCATCATCGGGATATGTTATCTCGAACTCGCGTACTTCGCCGAGTTGCGCACCGACCAAAGCTTGACGGAAACCAGGGGCAGGTTCCTCATTATCCTCACTCAGAATCAGAACTGCACTATGTTCGTGAAGGAATTCGTTCCCGCCCAAACCATGATCGTGATGGTGATCTTCCCCCTCATGTTCATGATCGTGGTCATGCTCATTATCATGATCTTCTTCAACTTTGGCGGCATCGGTCTCCTCGGCATCATCGTCGATTGTGGCCGCGTACATTTCTAGCGTAACTCGGTTGCCCAACGCCACTGGTTGTTGACTGTCCTCAACCACAGCTTCTTGCTCTTGGAGCAGCCGCATGGAACGATTAACATCTTCGTCAGTAACTTCCGGCTGTGTCCATTCCAACCGTGTTGATCGGTAATCGTCCAGATCAACCGTCGGTTGCATGGGCACAATAAACGTAAATACAGGCTGTGGCTCAACCTTAAAGTCTTCCAGTTCTCCCGGCCCATAGGGTTCGATGCCAGATTCGTCTAGGGCTTCTTTATATATATCATTACCCAGGATTTCAACTGCATCCTCAAGAATTGCCCCTTCGCCCACATAATTGACGAGGATTTTGTACGGCACTTTGCCTTTGCGAAAACCGGGAATATTCACACGTTTGGCGAGTTTTTTGGCGGCGGCCTGTTTGGCCTGCTCCAAACGGGTTGCATCAAGTTCAACGGTGAAACGCGCAGTATGATTTTCAAGTCGTTCAGTTTGAATGTTCAAGAATACTACATCCTTGCAGAGGAAGCCTCTAGCACATCATGAATTATAACACTCTAAGAGGGTCGCCAAACTCTAGGTTGTGCGACAGCCAAACATAAAAGTGAAGGCGCATAATGCGCCTCGTGACCGGATGGGGAAGGCGGGACTCGAACCCGCAAGGTGTGAACCACATGATCCTAAGTCATGCGCGTATGCCAATTCCGCCACTTCCCCGTAGAGTGACCATTATATTGCAGGCATACGCCCCTCACAAGGGCTAGTTCACGCCTATGGGCGCGGTGAGGCAATCGGATTTTACTCGATTTCAATCCGCGAGATACTATCCAGATCGAGATCGCCAACTCTTGACAAAATACTTGTAATAATCGTTTGCGCAAAACGGAATAGACCCTGCATCTGTGCCATACGTTCCAGATAGAGTTCAGCTAATTTCTTGTCTTCGTCACTCATCTGCGACATGGTTTTGGATAAGCGCTCCACATTTACATCCATGACCGTCAAGGCACGGTCAACATCCCGCATCTCTCGACCACTCAAGATGTTTGATATGATTTGCCAAAAGTCGGTTTCCGCCTCATAAAATTTCCGCCGTCCGCCACCACCACGCACCCATACCTGCCGCACCATGCCCATATGCTCCAATGTACGCAAGTTCATGCTAACACTGGCCTTCGAGATGTCGAGCAGTTCAACCAGGTCATCGAGGCTTAGGGGTTCAGCGCTCATGAGCAGTGCGCCATAAAGCTGCCCCATCACTTTACTAAATCCAAAGTAGGACGCCAACTGCCCCAATCCATCGAGCATACTTTCTTGGACAGCTTCTAAATTTTTATCATGGGAGTGGTGTGCCCCATTTGTGACAGACTTAACATCCGCCATAGCCACCTCAAAGCAAACGCAATCGAAAGTTGGCAACTTTGTACATTTTACCTAACACTATCCTAGCACCGATGTGACTTGATGACAACCATAGACCTATTGATAACGCAAGGTGTCATCGGGTTTAACGATCCATCTCGTCTTGTCGGATAAATGTTGTAATACACACATTTAGTTATCTGAACCACTCCTGAAAACATGGTGTGGCTGCCGGAAATCCGTCTGGGTTGAGAACGGATTCGACTGATTTATAGGTTTTCACAATCACAGTACAACTTATTTTATATTTCGAAGCGAATCTAGCGTGAACACGGCGAAGGTGGTAGTATTGAATGCGTTAACTTTCACAAACGATCCCGGTGTAGGAGTCGTGCCCTCTATGCCTTCCAATATCCCTGATATCGTCATCGGACGCTTGCCGATCTACCTTCGAGCATTATCGCGCTTGCATCAAGAAGGGCGAGAAGTTACATCATCCCACGAATTGGGCCAGCGACTCGGTATTAGTTCCGCTCAAATTCGGAAAGACTTGTCACATTTTGGGGGCTTTGGAAAACAGGGGACTGGCTACCAAATTTCCTATCTGATTGAACAACTCCGGCAGGTACTAAAAGTCAATCGTGAATGGGAGGTCGTTCTGGTGGGTGCTGGCGATCTGGGAAGCGCGCTGGCACATTATAAGGGGTTTGGAGATCGTGGCTTTCGTATCGCCCATGTTTTCGACAATGCCCACGACAAAGTAGGCAAGAAACTGGGTAATTTTGTTATTCAACCCACCGAGCAATTGGAATCTGTGATCCGGGAGCGAGGCATCCGAATTGCGATGATCGCAGTGCCCGCCGAGAAAGCGCAGGAAGTGGCGAATAAACTGATCGAGGCTGGTGTTCGCGCGATTCTAAATTATGCGCCGATAAACTTGAATGTACCCCCGGACGTACATGTGCAATATATTGACCCAGTGTTGCACATGCAGCGTATGACCTACTACTTACCCTAAACCTGTGCGACGCGCCGCAGGATGGCGGGGTCTTCCAGCGCCCTCCCCGCTCCGACTGCTACAGCAATCATGGCGTTGTCTGCACGGTAAACGGGCACGCCCGTCTCGCGTGTAAGGAATTGATCCATCCCTCGCAGAAGCGCTCCACCGCCCGTCAAAACAATACCCCGGTCAATAATGTCCGATGCCAGTTCAGGTGGGGTTGTACCCAGTACCGACTTAACCACACCGGCGATAATGGATAGCGGTTCCGCCAAAGATTCGACCACCTCACCCGTATTGATTGAGACTGTACGCGGCAACCCGCTCACATTATCCCGCCCCTGAATTTCCATCGTCATTAACTCACCTGTGTCTACGGCGGCACCAACTTAAATCTTGACAGACTCGGCAGTAGGCTGTCCAATACTCAGATTATATTTCCGGCGCACATAGCTGATGATAGCGTCATCCTGTCGCAGACCGCCAACACGCCCACTTTCCGCTCGGACAATGTTATTCATGGTTAACACCGCCGCCTCGGTAATGCCGCCGCCAATATTAACCACCATATCACCAGCCGGGG
Organism: uncultured Chloroflexia bacterium; assembly: GCA_963752305.1. Taxonomy (GTDB): domain Bacteria; phylum Chloroflexota; class Anaerolineae; order Aggregatilineales; family Phototrophicaceae; genus CFX2. Next base: position 913,444 of record CAVVXQ010000009.1, on the reverse strand, counting down.
TACCAACAGGCAGTCCAGCACCAATCGCCGCCGCCAGAGGCTCCCAGATCAAATAGGCCTCTCGCGCGCCTGCCGCCAATGCCGCTTCATGCACCGCACGCTTTTCAACGCTGGTTACGCCATACGGTACAGAGATCATAACGGTTGGTTTAAACAACCGAATTCGTCCCGCAACCTTTTCGAAAAAGTGACGAAGCATGGCTTCGGTGACTTCGTAATCCGCGATCACACCGTCACGTAAGGGACGAATAACCTGAATATCCTCGTCGTCTACTTTCCCCAACATCTCGCGCGCGGGCTGCCCGATTTCGACAATCCGTTCATCCTCAGTGGTCAATGCCACCAATGACGGTTCTTGTAACACAATCTGGCCGTTATCGTAAATGAGGACGTTCACCGTCCCCAGATCAACACCCAGATTTTTTGTGAAAGGTCCCATGCTTCGCTCACTTTATCAGTACAACATACATAGGGACACGATGGATCGTGTCCCTACAAAATCAGCCTATTTATACACCGGGGGGGTGACAAATAGCAACGCCCGGACTGAAACCGTAGACCGGGCGTTGAGTAATTCGTTCAACGAATGGTGTTAGATGTCTTCATCGGATACGTCTATGATTCGCAAGACTGGGGTGCGCGTCCTGAGCTTATTCCGTACTCGGAGGGCAAGTTCCGCCCGACGCAATTCCAGTGCAGCCGCCCGATTAACGGCTTCCGGCACACCTTCCGCCATCATCTCCTGGGCGCGTTGTCTTGCAGCTTCTATCTTCTGTTCGTCCAACTCAAACGATGACTCGGCCAGGTCAGCCAGAACAATCACCTTATCCGGGCGCACATCCACCACGCCGCCATAAATCACAAAGCGTTCCTCGGCGCTGCCCTTCCGAATCACCAATTCGCCAAAGCTCAGTGTCGTTAGCACCGGCGCGTGATGTGGCAGCACCCCCATCTCGCCTTCCGAAGCGGGAATCACTACAATGTCGGCTTCTGGTTCTTCAAAGACCATCTTTTCCTGTGTTACGACTTCAACATGAATTGGCATCATTCGCCTCCTAACTGGCTAACTTGCCTTTTGCGCTTCGTCGTAGCGTTCCAGCACATCCTCGATTGGTCCAGCCATATAAAAAAGCTGCTCAGGAATATGGTCAAGTTCGCCTTCCAAAATCATACGGAAGCCGCGTACTGTATCCTTCACTTTTACATAGCGCCCCTCACGACCCGTAAACTGAGTCGCCACGAAGAATGGCTGACTCAAGAACAATTCAATCTTACGGGCGCGCGCCACCAGCAGTTTATCGTCGTCGGACAATTCATCAATACCAAGAATGGCGATAATGTCCTGCAAATCCTTATACCGCTGAAGAACTTGCTGAACCTCACGAGCGGTTCGATAATGCTCTTCCCCAATGATGAGGGGATCAAGAATCTTGCTGGTACTCGCCAGCGGATCAACCGCCGGAAAAATAGCGCGGGCAGCGATTGAGCGTTCCAGCGCAATCGTACCATCCAAGTGCGTAAACACCGCTACTGGTGCAGGGTCAGAATAATCATCCGCAGGTACATAAACAGCCTGCATAGAAGTGATTGAACCCTTTGTGGTTGATGTGATACGTTCCTGCAATTGCCCCATCTCGTCTGCCAGCGTTGGCTGATACCCCACTGCCGACGGCATACGTCCAAGCAGCGCCGATACTTCCGATCCAGCTAGCGAATAACGGAAGATGTTGTCGATAAACAACAGCACATCCTTACCTTCATCGCGGAAGTATTCGGCCATTGTCAGTCCCGAAAGCGCCACACGCAGGCGCACACCCGGCGGCTCGTTCATCTGGCCGAAAACCATCGCCAATTTCTCCAGGACACCGGCTTCTTGCATCTCATGATAAAGCGCCGTGCCTTCACGGGTACGCTCACCCACACCAGCGAAAACAGACAATCCGGCATGCTGGGTAGCAATCGAGTTAATCAACTCCTGAATCGTGACAGTTTTGCCAACACCTGCGCCACCGAAAATGCCAGTCTTGCCACCTTTCGTCATGGGCGCAACCAGATCAATAACTTTCATGCCGGTTTCAAAAACTTCGATCTTGGTCGTCTGTTCCTCAAATGATGGTGCAGACGCATGAATCTGGCGATGGGGTGTATTCGCCGGAACAACCTCTTTACCATCAATCGGACGCCCAAGAACATTAAAAACACGACCCAGCGATGCTTCACCAACAGGTACAGAAATCGGCGCGCCAGTAGCAAATGCTGGAACTCCACGCGGCAGTCCATCGGTGGTATCCATAGCCACTGTTCGGACTTCGTTTTCGCCTAATAGGGTTTGGACTTCCAGAATCAGGTCTTCCTGGTTGTCGCGCGGCACGCGGATTGCATCGAAAATATCCGGCAGTTCACCTTCTGGAAACTCCGCATCGACCACCGCGCCCAACACCTGGGTCACGCGACCTTGAATTTCAGCCATATCTTTTTCGTCTCCTCTTATTTTGATCGTGGGCAGGAAGACCTATACTTCCCGGCCACCAGTCAGTCTGTCTTGGTACTTCTGCAATCCATCCCAGTCTTCATTAGCCGCATATCCAGCCTGTTTCGCCCAGGTCGGGATACTGGGTGCAAGCCGCATCCCGGCAGCTTCCACTGCCCCTCGAAGATCATCCTCACTTGCCTGCGACAATTGGGCAAACGTTAGAATACCCGCTTGATTCAGTGCGGATGCCATTTTTTTGCCGATGCCTTCAATCTGTGTCAAGTCATCAGCCTCGGCAATTGCTTCAGCTACTGGAGCAGCTTTGCGGCCATCGCCCTTGTTGACCGCTGCCGTTTTGGATTGCCGTTTCGCGCCCTGCAAAGATTCTGAATGCTGAGCATCACGGTACGACGCCAACACTTCCTCGCCCAATTTGTCTATCGACGATTGCAAAGCGTTCGCGCCACCCACGATATCCAGGATTTCCGCCGTGATTGCTGTCTGGCGTGCCTTGTTGTACACCAGAGTCAGATCGTCAATCAACTGCCCTGCGTTGTCCGATGCATTCCGCATCGCCACCATACGCGCTGAATGTTCACTTGCCTGACTTTCGAGCAAGGCTTGATAAAGCTGAAGCTCGGTAAAACGTGGCACAATTTCGTCGATGATGGCGGTTGCGCTCGGCTCATATTCATAATCTGCCGCCCCGGCAGTGACCTGCGGCACATCCTTCACCATCTCCGCCATCACCCGATCTTCTGTCGAGTATGGAATAAGCGGCAGCCAACCCAGAACTACAGGTCGCTGTGTCAGGGTATTGATGAAATCGGTATAGGCGATAAACACCTGATCGACTTCCCCGCTCAGAAACTCGTTGATGGCGAGTTGGGCAATCGGGGAGATGGTCGCAATAGTCGGGTTAGAGGGTAAATCGCTGAACTCCGCCACCACATTTGCCCGCGCCCGAATGAGCGAATCACGCCCTTTCCGCCCAACAGTAACATAACGCACTGGCTTGCCCAGACGTTGACTAAAACGCTGTGCCACACGGATGATGTTGGAATTGAACGCACCCGCCAAACCACGATCTGAGGTGATTAGAACAATCATCACCTCTTTAACTTCCTCGCGGGAGGTCAGTAGAGGGTGCAAACTTGTCCCACCACTGGCTGCACTCTGCACATTCAACAGGATTTCCCAGGCTTTCTCTGAGAATGCGCGGCTTGCCAGCACTCGCGCTTGCGCCTTCCGAACCCGCGAAGCCGAAACCGCTTCAAGTGCCCGTGTGATCTGGGAGATATTTTTTACACTACGAATACGTTTTTGAATTTCGCGTGCTGATGCCATTTTGTAACCTCCTTATGGGTAGAGAAATGATTGCTCATGCCCCTACGCAAAATGCCTCTAGCTCCAGCTCGCATTGAATGTGGTCAGCGCGTTCTTCAGTCCCGCCTCCAGCTCGTCAGACAGCGCCTGCGATTCGGCAATTCCATTGGCCGTATCAGCAAACTGTGTATTGTAAGCACGCAGGAATCCGGTCTGCCATTCTTTAACACGATCCACCGCCACATTGTCCAGATAACCTCGTGTACCGGCATAAATCAAGGCAACCTGATCGCTGAGCGATAGCGGTTGATATTGCGACTGCTTCAACAGTTCGGTCAGGCGTAAACCACGATCCAACTGCTGCTGGGTCGATTTATCCAGGTCAGAACCGAACTGCGCGAAAGCTGCCAGTGAACGGAACTGCGCCAGATCAAGGCGCAAACCGCCGGCCACTTTCTTCATCGCCTTCGTCTGGGCATCACCACCCACGCGGCTGACGCTGATACCGACGTTAATCGCCGGACGCTGACCCGCATAAAATAGATTCGGGAACCAGATAAATCTGACCGTCTGTAATCGAAATTACGTTGGTTGGCACGTAGGCCGACACGTCGCCAAGCAGCGTTTCGATGACAGGCAAGGCCGTCAAACTACCACCACCACGTGCATCGCTCAACTGTGCTGCGCGTTCCAGCAAACGACTGTGGAGATAGAAAACGTCACCCGGATAGGCTTCACGTCCCGGTGGGCGGCGCATCAGCAGCGATACCTGGCGATACGCCCAGGCGTGCTTGGACAGATCATCGTAAACCACCAGCGCATCCTTGCCATTTTCCATGAACCATTCGCCAATGGCACAACCCGCGTATGGCGCGATATAGTTCATAGCTGCCGAGTCAGAAGCCGATGCCACCACGACGGTGGTATATTCCATCGCGCCATATTCTTCCAGCAGAGCGACCAAACGCGCGACTTCGCCACGACGTTTGCCAATAGCGACGTAGATGCAGTACAGTCCTTTGCCCTTCTGGTTAATAATGGTGTCGATAGCAATTGCGGTCTTACCTGTCTGTCGATCACCGATGATGAGCTGCCGCTGTCCACGACCAATCGGGGTCATCGCAGTCAATAGCGACCAGACCGGTCTGCACCGGACGACCTACATTCTTACGCTCGATAACGCCTGGGGCAATACGTTCAATGTTGTAGTATTCGGTTGCTGCAATCGCTCCTTTGCCGTCAATCGGAGTACCGAGTGCATCCACAACGCGGCCAACCATACCCATGCCAACAGGAACGGAAGCGATACGACCCAGAGGGCGTACTTCATCGCCTTCCTGAATGGTGTCGTACTCACCCATGATGATGATACCGACATTACCTTTTTCCAGGTTAAAGGCGATACCCGGCGTTCCGTTCTCAAAACGCACCAGTTCGCTAAACCGGATGTTTTCAAGTCCAGATACACGGGCGATACCATCACCCACTTCCTGAACACGACCTACCTCAACTGATTCAATCGTTGGGGTATATCCCTCAATCTGGTCAAGGAAAGACTTAAAAATATCGGTGGAGATGTCCGCCATTGAGGCCTCCTGGAAACCTTGTCTTGCTGATAGATGATTTTGTTACGAACAGCGATTTTCGCTGGATTGAACCGTTATAGGTATGAGATGGGCAATTTACGCACGTGCCCGATGATATTTTAACTGATAGAAAACCATCTGTCCACTTTTTCACAAACGAAATTGAACTTGATTGTGCAATATCAACATCGGGAAATAATCAATCTATCATGATACCGGCAAAGCCGATCTACGGTTTTCCCTCCAATTTGTCAGGATTGTGGGTCGGCTTCCCCCCGCCAAGCGCAACTGAACGTTCATAAGCCGCCCACACTGCCCGCGAAATAACGGTGCGCAGTCCACCCTTCTCTAGATAATAAATCGCTTCCGCCGATGTGCCGCCGGGACTCGTCACTTGATTGCGAAGTTGTGCCGGATGCAGTCCAGAGGCTTCTGCATACTCTACCGAACCGCGCATGGTTTGAAGCACCAATCGCTCGGCATCGCGGCGCGAAAAACCCATGTGGACACCTGCATCAATCAGCGCCTCCATGAACATGAATATGTACGCTGGGCCAGACCCGCTCAAAGCCGTTGCCATATCGAGATAACGTTCGTCATCAACATAAATGTATTCACCCAAGCGCACCAAGTAATGCCTCAGCTTGTTGTCGCTGCTCGGCTGGCACTTCCGGCGTCGCCGTCCAAACGCTGATGCCCTGCCCAATTTGTGCGGGCGTATTGGGCATCGAACGAACTACGCTGGGATTTGCAAAACCGTCCGTAATCGACTGAATGGTCGCTCCCGCAATAATGCTCAGGATGAGCTTGGTGGAATGCGATACCCTCCGCATTTCCGGCATGACATGAGAAAGAACCTGGGGCTTGATGGACAGAACCAGAATATCTGCCGCTTCCGCCGCCTCGACATTACTGGTGGTGGGCCGCACCCCATAACGCTCGGCCAGTTCCCGCACCCGCGACTCGTGAACATCCGAAGCAATAATTTGCTCTGGCGAAATCAATTTTTTACTGAGCAGTCCCTTCATCATCGCCTCGCCCATGACACCGCTGCCGATGAACGAAACGGTCATATTCTCTAATAACATTATTTTCCCCCTTCAAAATTGTCTCAGCACATTGCCTTCTAAACAGAATATTTATAAGGTGGTTCTTTCGTCCACCGTGCCGCAGCCTGTTCAACCCGTTCGCGCTCCACTTCAACACCAATCCCAGCTCCGGTTGGCGTGTGGATAGTGCTGTTCGCTCCCAGTACAAACGGCGGTTCGGTAATATCCGGATTGTAATACCGATCTGTCGCCGAAATATCGCAGGGCAGCGTGACACCCGGCAGCGACGCAAACGCCAAATTCGCCGCCCGCCCCACCCCGGTTTCTAATAAACCGCCAATCCACAACGGGAGTTGGTTCTCAACACATACTCTATAGATTTCAAGGCTTTCGGTATATCCCCCTACCCGTGCAGGCTTCAGATTGAGAATTCGGCACGCCCCCAATTCCAGCGCCAGCCGCAAATCATCGGCGGAATGAATACTCTCATCCAGGCAAATCGGGGTTTTTAATTGGGGCTGGAGTTTGCTATGTTGGTAAATATCATCTGTAGCCGAGTGGCTGTTCCAGCATCAGCAGATTGAATGCATCCAGTTGTTTCAGATGGGCAGCATCAGCAAGCGTGTAGGCGCTGTTGGCATCCAGCATCATCACAATATCGGGATAGACCGCCCGTACCCCGCGTGCCAGTTCGACATCCCAACCGGGTCTGATCTTCAGCTTGATGCGCCCATAACCCTGCCCCAAACGCTTCTCGATAATTTGCAGTGTTGCGTCGATGCTCGGTTGAATGCCAATGCTTACGCCAACATTCGCATAACCTTTCGGTTGATGGTTGGGCGGCAAATGGAAAGCAAACGCCTCCGCCAGCGATTGGTCATTTGCCTTTGCCAACGCATCCCACACAGCCGCTTCCAGAGCATGTTTGGCGAGCGGATGTCCCCGCACCTCACTCAGAAGTTCTGGCACATCAGTCGCACTTTCCAGTTTTTTGCCCAATACTGCCGGGACAAGAAATTCGCTCAGCACATGCAGCGCAGTGCCAACCGTTTCATAGCTGTAGCCCGGATTAATCTCCGCCGAACATTCACCCCATCCGGTAATCCCCTCATCCGTCTGAAGTTCAACCAGGATGGCGACTTTATAGGGTTCCTCGCCAAAGCTGGTTCGCAGTCGCTCCACCAGCGTCATCGCGATTGGATAAAGTTGAATGGCCTTGACTGTAATTGACTGCATGGTTGATCCTCTTGTCGTCGAAGCCTAGTTACGGCTGAAGTCCACCTGTTCAAATTGAGTCCCGGTGTGACTGAGTAGATAGTATGCCCGGTCATGGGATTGATAGGGTTCATGCAGGAAATCGGTCACAGCATATCCCATACTCATCAACCGTTTAAAGAGATCGCGGGTATGCAAGCGCCACGCACGAGCCAAAACAGGATCACTATTCACCATAGCTGTGTAATTCACTGGAATCTCTAGCAGCGCCAATAAACCTGTTGGCACAATTACCCGTTCAGCGGGCCAGGGTGTGCCATGTGTATCGCATCGTGGTAGCATTTAATATAGGTGTATTTGCATCCAGGTAGTGTTGCAGATTAAGATCGCGGCGTGTGCCAGTTAGGCGTTCCTCAATCCGTCGATTAGTCACCCACCAGTCAGCTTGTAAACGGTCAGATGTGCCCAGAAGCGTCAGCCCTGCCCCTCATCCGTCCCATAATAATTTTCCAGGTAACGTTCGCTAATCGCCCCCAACTTGCGAATGTTCAGATGTGCATTTAACGACATGCAGCGGATCAAATGTCCATGTCACTAACCGGATACCCTGACGAATGCTCAGGTCGCGCTGCACCACTTTCAAATTGTAGCCGATACCCTGTCCACGATATTCCGGCAGCACCACCATGCGTTTCGACACCATCTGTAAATTCGCCATTGCCGGACGCTCTGTTTCCTCAGCATTTGTCCCCAGAAAGCCGATTAACACACCGACCATCTGTTCCCCATCCCATGCGGACAAAACGTGTCCGCCGAAACGTCGCTATTGAAAACAGCATGTGGGCAGGCACTACCGATTCAATATCGTCGCCCCAATAGGTTTTCTGTAATTCAACGGCTGCTCGCATCTCAGGCAGGGTTTTGAGTGGCTTGATACTGAATGAACTCGATCACGTAAATTAAAAGCCTTTCGGGCGGCGACGCAGGGTATACCGCACCATCGGCCACCAATAGCGCTTCTCCGGCATGTAAGTCAAAAGTGTATCCTCTAATCGCCGGGGATGGACACCGAAATAATTGTAAGTATTACCCAGGGGTGCAGTGCGGTTGGTCGCCAGAATATCAAGCCACTGAGGCGTAATCAACGCACGTGGGAAAATCCGGCTGTAAAAAGCCGTAAGCCAACGCACGACATACGGTGGAACAGGCAGTATGATTCGATAACTGTTCGACACTCGCATCACGGTGCGAATAAGGTCTTCCAGCGTAATATATTCCGGCCCACCGATATCCATCGAAGTATCAACAGTATCAATCGCTTCCAAGCTGCGTACGATGGCCTCGACCAAATCATCAATGTAAATAGGATGCACAACAACTTCACCACGCCCCGGCATCAAAAATACAAATGGCGATGACCGCAGCATCATCGCAATATGGTTGATAAACGCATCATCCTCACCAAACACCATCCCGGAACGGATAATGGTATATGCCAAACCACTGGAACGAATAAGCTCTTCAGCCATACCCTTAATCCGCATAAGTGTATAGGCAGATGATGACGATGCTCCCAGTTGGCTGACGGTGATAATCCGTCCCACACGCGCAGCACGTGCAGCAGCGATCAAGTTTCTCGTGCCAACCAGCTCAACCCGTTCCAGATCGCGTGGACGTCCCCACCACTGTGCGCTTCGCAGGTGAATGATGGTATGTACCCCGGTGACAGCCTTAAAAACCGTCTCTTCGTCCAGCAAATTTCCAACGATGATTTCCGGTGAATCAGACCAGGGAACATGCGGAAGCATATCTTCGGACAGCAGGCATCGAACATGCCTGCCCATCTGCCATCAAGCGCTGCAACGAGATGTCGCCCAATAAAACCCGTCGCCCCGGTCACTAAAATCATGATTCCCTCCAACACGGCGCATTATAACATCCGACCTATCCAGTTGAAATCCCGCAAACCTGTAACCATCGGGCCTGTGAGGGGTTCTTTAAAGAGATATAATGTGACTGTTTTTGAATGTAAATACAAGGGTTAAGGTGCATTTGCGCGCCTGTCGGTTGGAGGCAGATTGTGGAACGACGGCGAGTAGTCGTAACTGGGATGGGCATTATTTGCCCAACGGGAAACAATATTGAAGAAGCATGGGCAAATGCGGCTGCGGGTAATACTGGGATCCGCACGATTCAACGCTTTGACACCTCTCATCTGGAAAATCATTTTGGTGGTGAAGTGAGGAACTTTGACCCCAATGAATTGCTTGGGTCGCCGCGAAGCACGCCGGACAGATCGTGTCACACAGCTTGGATTGGTCGCAGCCCAGCAGGCTATGGATGACAGTGGGTTGATTATTACCGACGAAAACCGCTACGATGTGGGCTGTGTGATGGGCAGCGGTATCGGCGGCATTGGTTCGATCTTTGAGGGAGTAAAATCCTTTCTGGAAAAAGGCGCAAAGTCCGTCAGCCCTTTAATGGTTCCGATGATGCTGCCGGACAGCCCATCGGCTAAAGTGTCGATGAAGTTCGGCTTGCGTGGCCCGAATTTTGCCATCTCAACCGCCTGTGCGACGGGGAATAACTGCATCGGCGAAGCAACGGAGATGATCCGGCGGGGTCAGGTAAAGGCTGCATTGGCCGGGAGTTCTGAAGCTGGCTTAGTCGATATTGCAATTGCCAGTTTCAACAATATGACCGCCATATCGCGCCGCAATGATGCGCCGGAAAAGGCTTCTCGCCCGTTTGACCTTGATCGCGATGGCTTTGTTGTCGCCGAGGGTGCGGCACTCCTCATGCTGGAAGACCTGGAACACGCCCTGGCGCGTGGCGCGAAAATCTATGCCGAAATCCTGGGTTATGGACATACATCAGATGCCTATCACGTCACCGCTCCGCTGGAAACGGGCGAAGGCGCAGCGAAAGCCATTGAACTGGCGCTGGAAAATGCCGAGCTTAGGCATCGAGGATATTGACTATATCAATGCACACGGCACAAGTACCCCACTGAACGATAAAAGTGAAACTGTCGCCATTAAGAAAGCACTGGGTGAACAGGCCTACGAAATCCCCATCAGTTCGACCAAATCCGTAACGGGACATCTCATGGGTGCAGCAGGCGCAGTTGAAGCGGTATTCAGCATCATGGCGATTCGCAACAACTTTGTTCCACCAACTGTCAATCTGGAAAACCAGGACCCGGAGTGTGACTTAAACTACACGCCTCTGGTAGGCGTAAGCCGCAATATTGATGTCGTCATGAGTAATTCCTTCGGCTTCGGTGGGCACAACGCGGTAATTCTGTTTGGTAAGTATCGACAAAATGGTCACAGCTAAAAACGGACGGTTTCCCATCCCAAATGGCAGGGGAATCCATGCCCATATCGTGGGTTGGGGCATGGCCGTTCCAGAGACGATACTCACGAACCACGATCTGGAAGCCATTGTCGAGACCACTGACGAATGGATTCGCACACGCACTGGAATCGTCCAGCGCCACATTGCTGGCGAACGGGAATCGACTGCCAGCCTGGGACTTAAAGCAGCGCAAAGGGCTATCGAAGTCGCAGACATCCTCCCCACTGATATTGACCTGATTGTCGTCGCGACCTCAACACCTGAGAACATTTTCCCCAGTACCGCCAGCTTGATTCAAAACTGGCTGGGAGCGAATAAGGCGGGCGCATTTGACCTGAGTGCAGCCTGTTCCGGCTTTGTGTACGGTGTCGATATGGCTTCTCAGGCCATTCGTTCAGGCAGCATCCAGACAGCACTGGTCATCGGCGCGGAAACCATGAGCCGCGTGTTGGATTGGCAGGATCGCGGAACGTGTGTTTTGTTTGGAGATGGTGCGGGTGCGGTGGTACTAAGGCCAGCGATGTTTACGGTGGTGTGCTGTCGGCAGTCCTGCGTTCAGATGGTTCTGGCAGCGATATGCTTGGCATCCCAACTGTCGGCAGCGAGGATTTGAAGAACCCGGATTTCTCCACCAACGGCCACAAAATGCATAAAATGCACATGAACGGTGGCGAGGTTTTCAAATTTGCCACGCGGGTTATTGGGGAAAGTATTGAGCAAGCGTTGGAAAAGGCCGAACTGAACCTTAGTGATATATCCCTTATCATTCCCCATCAGGCCAATCTTCGGATTATCCATGCTGCCGCGCGTTCGATGAAGATTGAGCCGGAACTATTCATGAGCAACCTGGATCGTTTTGGTAATACCTCAGCCGCGTCTATCCCAATTGCCTTATGTGAAGCAATTGACCAGGAACGGGTTCACGAAGGCGACAAACTGGTTTTTGTCGGTTTTGGCGGTGGCCTGACATGGGCAGCAATGGTGGTCGAATGGACTGGCACAAAGCCCGTTGAGGGGAATCCCGGTGTTCTTAAGAAACAGCGACGTCAGGTGAGCTATTTCTGGGTACGCTTACGCGCACAAAGCCGCCGAATTGTCCGTGAAATAGACGATTTCTTTGATCGTTTTCGCCCAAAACGTGGACGCATCCGGCGATTGCGGAACAAAATTGACAGGCTCGAATAATCCACCCCATGTAAATTAACGGGACAATCATCATTGAGGTGGATATGAGGAACACCACGATATGATCCGCCGGGGGAAGCATTCCTTTGTCTCCCCCGGCGACCTGCATATTCACTTAGCGACGGCGGTTCATCAGGCTGATATAGTACAGCAGATTGAGTATTGCGGTCACAGCCGCAGCCACATAGGTCAGCGCGGCAGCCGTCAATACAGACCGCGCCCCTTCCCGATCCTCATCCACCGCCATCAATCCAGACTCACTCAATAGCTTCAGTCCGCGACGGCTGGCATCGAACTCGACTGGAAGGGTCAAAATCATGAAACCCACCACAACCGCATAAAACAGAATGCCAAGCTGAAATCAACCCAAGCACGTTCAAGAAAAACCCCATCAAGATCAGGCCATAGGACACCATCGGGCTAAAACGCATGGCTGGAACAAGGAAACTCCGCATGGCGATCAGGATTGATCGTTCCTGATATTGTTGAGCATGACCCAGTTCGTGGGCGATTACGGCCATCGAGGCAACCGATGGTACAGTTGCGACATCCTGCGATAGACGAACGACATTAGTCGTTGGGTCAAAGTGATCTGTATGCTGGCCGGGTGTGCCTTCCATACCAACACCCTGTAGACCAGCATCGCGCATCAGGCGTTCCGCGACCTGCACGCCGGTCAAACCAGCACTGTTACGAACCTTCGACCATCGACTGAAGGCCGAAGAAACCAGTGCCTGCGCCCCAAGCGAAATAACCAGAGTGACCAGCATGATTCCAAGATACAATGGGTCAAGATAGAACCCATATCCAAAACTCATGTTCCATTATCTCCCGGCAAAATCGCCATACAGTTGAGCGATCCTGCGCAACTCATTCCTAACGAGCATTCTACATAATTTTTACGTAGACACGTAAGAAATGTTTCGAGAAGTTGCTAAATATTCGATAAGAAATCCCCGCCACCGAGGACATTCGTCAGCCCTTCACGGGTGTTGAGGTCGGCGGGCAGGAGCATATTGTCGAGCAGGTGTGTATTCCCAAACTTGGCAGCCAGCGATAGCAGCAGCGGTGCATCCGTCGGTTCTTGTTGCTCGGTCAGCGTAGTGGCATCCGCCACCGACACATAATCCAGTTTGGCTAGAGATTCTCCTGCCAGCAGAGTCTCAACCACCATCCGCAATTCCCTCGGCTGTCGTTCCCCGGTTTCATACGCCTCAGCCGCCGTTTGCAATGATTGGTAAAGATGAGTAGCATGCTCCCTTTGTTCTGATGAAAGATAGGCATTGCGCGAACTCATCGCCAATCCATCTGGTTCACGACTCGTTGGACACACAGCAATTTTCAGAGGGAAATTCAAGTCACGCACCATCTGTTTGATGACAACAACCTGCTGCGCATCTTTTTGTCCAAAATAAGCCTTGTCGGGCAGTGTAAGGTGAAATAATTTACTGACAATGGTAGCGACACCGCGAAAATGTTCTGGGCGACGTGCGCCTTCCAAACCCTGAGAAACCTTCGCAACTTCAACCCACGTTTGGAATCCCGGTGGATACATGAGCTCTGGTGTTGGTGTGAAGATCAGATCAACGCCTTCTGTGCGTAGCATCTCCATATCATGCGGCAAATCGCGGGGATATTTGGACAAATCCTCATCGGGCGCAAACTGTGTTGGATTAACGAAAATAGTCACGATGACCGCATCATTATCGGCCTGTGCTTCCCGCACCAACGACAGGTGTCCCTCGTGCAAAGCGCCCATGGTTGGGACAAGTCCAACCCTTCCGGTCAATAATGTCCGGGCAGTTCGCAAATCAACAATGGAATCAACAACTTGCATGGCAGTTATGTCTTAATGTCTTGGTCAGTGCGCACGTGTCCTAGCGCCAATGTTCACGGATTTCAGTCAAAACTTCATCCTTCATCGCCGAACTGTTCTCAGTGGTTGGGAATTGACCGGATTGCACTTCCTGAACGTATTCAGCCAGAGCAAGCTGGATAATGTGCCCGACATCGGCGTATTTCTTCGCGTGGCGTGGCCCAAATGATGGAAACAGCCCAAGCAAATCATGGAATACTTGCACCTGACCACTACAATATGGCCCTGCGCCGATACCAATTGTAGGGATTTTCAAATGTGCGGTAATTTCCTGTGCTAACGGCGCGGGCACGAGTTCTAAGACTACCGCGAACGCGCCCGCATCCTGTACCGCTTGGGCATCATCCATCAATCGCTCGGCAGTATCCTTATCCTTGCCTTGCACCCGAAATCCACCGAACTGGTTGACACTCTGCGGGGTAAGTCCAATATGAGCCATCACAGGAATACCCGACTGTACCAGACGGTCAATAGTCGGCGCAATATACGCCCCACCCTCCAGTTTAACCGCGCCAACCAATGCCTCCCGCATTAACCGCGCGGCGCTGTCCATAGCCTGTTCGACACTGGTTTTGTACGACATGAATGGTAAATCGCCAACCACCAACGTGTGCGATGTCGCGCGTACAACGATTTGAGCATGATAAATAATATGATCCAACGTAACCGGGATAGTTAAGTCGTGCCCCTGGACAACCATACCCAGCGAGTCCCCTACCAGCAGCATCGGGGCGCCTACTACCTCGCCCAGATACGCACTCGTGGCATCATAGGCAGTCAGCATGGCAATACGTTCGCCATTGGTTTTCATTTTCTGAATATCACGGATTGTCAGACGCATGATTTTCCCTGTTTAATAATCGTTCAATAAATGACGTGTCTATGTTTCGGGCGGCTAACATGGGCAGCGATAAACGGCCTAGCTGTTTGTAAACTTCGGCCAAGTCCTTATCCTCTACCTCAAGGGCTTGCACATGTGATGTTATCGTCTGCATATCCCTCCGAACCAGCGGCCCCGTCAGTGCCTCTGGTATACCTTGTCGGCGCAGGTTTTCGACTGTTCCAGTGAGCAACATGTCTAATGCCTGATCGACGATCTTGCGTTCTGCGCCCAATTCTAAAAGCAGACCTTCGGCTATCGAGTACAGTGTGACCACATAATTACTGGCAAAAACGAATGCACTGTGATACAGCGCCCTCCCACCTTCTGGGATTGTCAGAATGTGCCCGTCAACTGAACGAACTAACGCTTCCATCCATTGATATAACACTTCCGAGTCTGTTTCGACGCCAAATACCGCTCCCGGAAGTCCGGTAATCGCTGATTCACCTTTAGCAAATGGGAAAATCGGGTGTAACCCCCCGGTCATAACACCCCACTTCATCAGGGGTGATAATCCTGTTAGATTCAAGGCTCCGGATGTATGGACAACCGCTTTATTCGTTTCCATTGCCGTCAGGGTAATATCCGAAACCACACCGTTAATCGCGTCGTCGGGCACGGTCAGAAAAGTTATATCAGCCGCCTGGATTACATCTGCTCCCGATTCTACAGCCATAGCTGCCACCATCGCCGCCAGGGCATTTGAATCAGCCATCTTTCGACTATGAACGGCGCGCACCGTATAACCTTTGCTATACCATAGACGCGCCAGGGTATAGCCAACTTTACCTGTCCCAACAAAACCCAGTGTAGGCAGTATGGTCATTGGGGTCACTGTTGTAACGGTGTAGGGGTTGGAATGGGTTCGCTGATGGTGATATTTACAGTGCAGGCCGCTCGGAGGGTGTTATTAATGTCAAACACAGTCACCCGGAACTGGTATTCACCTGGCTCATAAAAAGCTGGCACGAACTGCCCCAGCACGCCCAGGGTGGAAACAGGTTGATCGTAATCCCGAATGGGAGCGAAGTTACCATAGGTTGGTGGGATATTGGGTGGCCCTTTGAGTTCAAAGCGGTAGAAGGCAAAATTATCGGTATAGGCTGTTCCGATGATGGTCATTGGCTCAAATACCAGCATCCCATTTGCCGGAACTTGCAGGGTTGCATTAGGCGTATCGCAACCGGAAATTGGCGGCGGATTTGGCAGAATTGTTCCAACGGGGGTCGGAGTCAGGGTTGGAGTTGCCACCACCTGCACAATATCCTGCTCACCGATTTGCACCCCACTCGCATCAATCGGCGAGTTCCCGAATTGCACTGGAGCGGGTGTCGGCGACGGCGCAAATCCATCTTCAACAACCTGATTAATCGACACCGTTATGTCTGAAGAATGGCGAATCGTCGGCGCAACAACCTGCTGAACGCCCAGCACCACCAAACCCAACTCTGCCAGAATAATAAAGAGCGTGAATGCATTTGCTATCCGGTAGCGGTAAATATCTCGTTCAAGTTCAAACTGAGTCGCCCTAAGTTCCCGCCGCAGACCTATCCACCAGCGGAATACGATCAGCATCCCAACGCCGACCAGAATATATAGACCAACGGCAATCTGCTCAATTAAAAATACGAGCGTTGTCATAGCGTGCGCAGAACGCCTCGCAGTATAGTTGTCAGCTTGGGTACGAGGACTTTTCCAGCGTCCAATACCTCCTCGTGATTGGTTTCCATGTCCGCATCAGACGAGTCAATCGCTTCGTTAGTAATTCCCGAACAGGCCATCACGCGCATCCCGGCGTGACGGGCGACCAGCACTTCATGGACAGTAGACATACCAACAGCATCCGCCCCCAGCGTCCGCAGCATACGAACTTCAGCAGGCGTTTCAAAGGTTGGCCCGGACAAACAGATATATACCCCTTCCCGGAGTACAATATCATTTTCATCGGCTACCCGCCGCGCAATTTGTCGCAGAGCCTTATCATAGGTATGAGCCATTCCCAAGAATCGCGGCCCAATTGAGTCATCATTCGGCCCCATTAATGGATTGTTTCCTGTCATACCCACAAAATTAATGTGATCGTTCAACAGCATTAAATCGCCCGTCCGGTATGCAGGATTTAACCCACCTGCCGCGTTTGTCAGGATAACCGTTTTTACGCCCATAAAATGCATGACACGAATGGGAAATGTCACCTGTTGGAGGCTGTAGCCTTCATAATAATGTGCCCGTCCCTGCTGCGCCACAACCGGCTTGCCTTCCAGGTATCCCACGACCAGTTGTCCTTGATGTCCATGTACGGTGGACTGCGGCCAGCCCGGTATCGCAGAATATGGGATGTGAACAGCATCCGTCAGGGCATCAGCCAATCCCCCCAACCCAGACCCCAGCACCAGACCAATCTCTGGCGATAGATTTGTTTTGCCGCGAATAACATTGATCGCGCTTTCATAGTCGATACGAGAATATGCCATACATCAACCTCCAGGTACGCTCGGATATTATAACGCGCTGGTCATCTTGTAGAAAAATCACCCCGATTTCACGAAAAATTCAGGAATGAATTGAGTAAATTTCTCGAAATTTGCTAAAATATGAATTTGTTGTAATATGTCTGAACTCCGTACCGATGACTGTGACCTGCTGTTACGCCCACCGTGTGATGAGGAGGCACTATGGATGTTGTTAGCCCTGAAAAAGTGATGATGCATTACGCCGATGCCTATCAAAAGTTATATAATCGTCGTCCGAACGATCTTCGAGCGTTGGGGGACGGTTGGGTAATTGTCAACGGCGCGCGGATGCGCGTGAACGAGTTGGAATATCTCACAATTCAATTGCAGCGCGAATACAATCAGGATGCTGAAGAAAAGCGCAGTGTTGTTCTCCGCTTACTAAAATGGTTTCAGAAAAACTGATTCCCTGGCTTATACCTGGGTAGCTCCCCTATTCCCACAAACCAAAAATTCGCCTCGGTTTCTGTAACATACTATAATTCTTGAGCCTGCCAATGTCCTTACAGAATAGTCAGTGATCCCGCGAGAATAACAGGAGATTATGGATTCATTTCAAGATGCTCAAAGGCAGCTTCGTATTGCCATAGCCGTTTTGGCAGTGATTATCCCAACTGGCGTTATCGGCTTCATGGCTCTGGAAAAACTATCTCTCCTGGATGCGGTCTGGTTAACCGTAATTACACTGGCTACGATTGGCTATGGGGATATCGTCGCTATAACCCCCGGCGGACGGCTGTTTACCGTCCTCCTAATCTTGTTCGGCCTCGGCGCAGTTGCCTACGGCATCCAGGCGATGGCAACCTTCATTGTCAGCCCAGCCATCCGCGATATGCGGGGGCGACGGCGTACCCAACGGTTTATCGACGGACTCCAACACCATTACATCATTTGCGGTGCTGGCGAGTTAGTCAATAACACCATCAAATATCTGCTGGACGCTGCACGCTGGCGGACATCCTATCAGCGTGAGCAGATTTACAGGCCGGTAGACAGATTTCTGGATCGTATCTTCGGTGATGACGCACATGGACACTTTCCCCGCCTCCGTCACATGCTCCGCGCCATGTTCTTGTTTTTTGTCCAACTGATTCATCGCAGTCAGACATTGCTCGATGTGGTGGTAGTTGTGACACCCAGCCCATCGTTTGCCAACCACTTGCGTGACAACAATTTATTGGTGATTGAAGGGGATCCCAGTGCAGACGACATCCTGAAGCAAGCCGGTATCGAACGAGCCCAGGCGATGATGGTTTTATTGGATAACGATACTGAGGCACTGCTTACGGTATTAACGGCCCGCAGCCTGAACCCACCACCTGGAAATTACGGCGGCCACACAGGATGAGCAGCTCGCACCCAAAATGATACGAGTTGGCGCAAATGGAGTCATAGCTCCTTACGAGGTCGCTGGACAATTCTTGAATAACGCTACCTTGCGTCCGGCGGTAAATGAATTCTTTAACAGCATCTTATTCAGCCAGCATAACGACCTGCAAACCACCCAGGTCGATTTGCGCGATGATTTACCCTGGATTGGAACTCGTATTGGCAAACTGAACTTGCGCGAGTCATTTGGCGCGGCGGTCATAGGGCTGCGGTTAGACAGCGGCGATTATCTATACGCCCCTAATGAAGACTATATTCTGAAGGAAAATGAGATCATTATTGCTGTTGCCCCTGCCCGACAAATCAGCACAATTCAAGAGGCGGCGCATGGAGGTATATCTTCCAAACCACGTATGGCGACCTGGCAGCGGCTCTCCCTTCCCGTAATGATAAACCAGAAACCTTCGCGTATATATAGTCTGGAAGAAGCGGAGGGGGTTGTCGCTCAAATGAGTGGTCACTTCATCGTCTGCGGCACAGATCGGGTGGCACGCAACGCCATTAATCGACTGAATCCCGAACGTCCCTTTGTCTTGATTAGTGATGATGAAGTCTATACACAGGACTTACTGGACCGGGGATTCCGTGTGATACATGGCAATCCCGCCCAGGAATCCGTGCTTCGTAAGGCGGGTGTTGACCGCGCGCTGGCGATTATGGTGGCGATGGAAGACAATGCGGTCAGCGTCCTGGCTGTGCTCAATTGCAGAGCATTGAGCAAACGCCTTCTCATCACCGCCACAGCACAAAACGCGGAGATGATTCCTAAGTTGCAGCGCGCCGGTGCAGATCGTGTGGTCGGCCCATTTCAGGTTGCGGCTCAGTTCGTCCTCCTGGCGACCACTCGTCCAGCGGTGAGTGATTTCGTCCAGTATGTAGTATTCAATTATGCTGCCGGTATCGAAACGACTGAATTGTATATGCAGCATGACTCACCCTGGATTGGTCGAACAATCGAGTCACTCCTTCTGGATCGCCTGTTTCGAGCCGGTGTGATTGGTATCCGGCTTGCGAATGGGCAATACATGTATGCGCCATCGGGGAGTTATGAATTGGGTGAAAATGAGGTGTTGATTGTCGTGACACCAATGGAACATTCCGACGAACTACGAGTGACGGCACATGGCAGCGTCACCAAACGCCCTGTGTCCCTACGTCATGGTTATTTTGAGACGGAAGAATGATTATTTCACTGATGGATGAACTTATTCCTCCAGTCCCGCGCGCCGTCGTTCTTCCCGATATTCATCGGGTGTATCGACATCCCGTAAAACACTATCAGTATCAACATTCACATAGGCAATACGATTTTGGTAACGATCTAAAAGATCACGCAACGACCCATTTTCTGGGAGTGCCATGATTTCAGGCCAATAGCGGCGATCAATCAGAATAGGGTGGCCGCGCCGCATTTGGTAACTTGGTACGACAAAATCTTTGACCCCTTCCGCGTATGCCGTCATCATCTGGCTTACGACCCGCGCCTGAATACGGGGTTGGTCGCCTAACACGATGAACGCCGCCGAGATGTGGGATGGCATGGACGACAAGCCAACCTTGAGCGACGACAACATTTCACCCAGCTTATAATCGGCGTTATGAGCCACCTCGGCACCTGCGCGGGTTGCCTGTCGTCGCACTTCCCCGGCACGATAACCTGTGACAACCGTGACCTGTGGCATCCTCGCCAATAACAATTGCTCCAGGATTTGCTGCAAGATGGTTCGACCATTCGACCAGGGCATCAGCACTTTCGGCTGCCCCATCCGCGTCGATAATCCCCCAGCCAGAACCACCGCGCCGACATGTCGCTGCACTTCGTAGATTGGGTCTGCGCTTCGCACAGAACCCAGTGCCACACCTTGTACCCGCTTCGAGCGTAAAATAAACTGTGCGATCAAACGGGCACGGGCACGCAGGTAACCATGTGGGAGCGTTTGGTTGAGAAAAGCGATCACGCGCGCTTTGTCCGGCACACCCCGCAGTCCTAATTCCTCATCCCGTAGGACTTGTGCTACCCAGGGAGACTTGATGCGGTTGCCAATACCAAATCCATATCGGTCATCAATAGCCTCGGCATTATATACGTGTTCGTCATCCAACGGCTGTCCCAGAACGGACAATGACGCAATCGGTACGACCAATGTCGTTTCCGGTGGGATCATGGGTTCGTGCGATTTTGGCGCTTTCATCGGAAGTCCCGCTGCGCCATCTGCTTCAATCAGGATAACGTCAGAATCGACTGAGTCCAGCAGGCGGGGAATACAATTGAAGGGTAGTCCGTAGACCTCGCTGGAGCGAATATCGCCATACAGGAACACGAATCGGTTATCACCCAGCGCCATTGACAGATGTTTACTACCATGATCCAGCGTGGTCGCATATGGCATCAAATCAAGCTGATCGACACTGACTCGGCTCATCGTGGTAGCCAGCACACGCAGCCCAGACCCAGCCAGTTCGTGCCCTAACGCGATCAGCGTAGAGGTTTTGCCGCCTGCCCCGACAAAGGCGACAACATCACCCGGAGAAATTTCAAACGCTTGTTGAAGATTCATGTGATGATTGTAGCAGATTTGCCAGAATCTGAGGGACGATGTTTGTCATTTCTAATAATCTACTGCGTGGCTGATATTTATAGGGACGTCCGTCACAGAACACCGATCCCATGTGCTCGTAGCGCCGCCACAACCCGTTCCGGTGTAAGCGGAATACTGTCAATCCAAACGCCTGTCGCGTCATGAACTGCCGCAACAATGGCTGCCGCGAACGGTAAGTAGGGCATTTCTGCCATGCCGCGCGCACCCCAGGGTCCAATTGGGTCGG
Organism: uncultured Chloroflexia bacterium; assembly: GCA_963752305.1. Classification (GTDB taxonomy): domain Bacteria; phylum Chloroflexota; class Anaerolineae; order Aggregatilineales; family Phototrophicaceae; genus CFX2. The sequence goes on along the minus strand of CAVVXQ010000009.1, from coordinate 891,763 downwards.
GATATTCCAGAATAACCGATTTCACCTCGGTAGGAATATCCAGAATCGTGGGAATCAGATAGGTGGACAGGTAGGGATTGCGAATACGTCCTTCAACAGATACCAGATTTTCCAGTATCGCGTAGCCCTCTGCCTGGACAACCGCCCCCTCAATCTGGCCTTGTACCAGCATCGGGTTAACTGCCTTGCCAACATCATTGGCAGAGACAACTTTCAGCACATGAATCTGCCCCGTCTCAACATCGACCTCAACTTCAACCGCTTGTGCGACATATCCGTAGGCGAAATTGGGTTCGCTCCTACCAGTATCGGGGTCAAATGGCGTCGTTTTAGGTGGACGATATTGAAACGTGCCGATTGCTGGCCGCTCCTCATTTTTCCAAAGCTCCAGTGCTTTCGTCGCCGCTCCACGAATGGCATTTCCGGCCATGAAGGTCAACCGCGATGCTGACGCGCTGCCAGAGGTGTTGGTTTGCGCTGTGTCATGCGATACCAGCCGCACCTTCTCAAAGGGTACCCCTACCGCTTCCGCCGCCATCTGCATAAATGCGGTATGCGACCCCTGCCCCACATCTGCCCCCGCCTGCCGGACGACAACCTGCTCAATCTCACTCTTGCCATGCAACTCAATCGTTGCCCAATTTTGCTCTGGGAACCCGAAACTAAACCCGATGTTCTTGAACCCGGCAGCAAAACCGATGCCTCTGCGTAGCGCCCGGTTGCTCGGTTGTTCAACATGTGAGCGTTGCCACGTTCCGTTTTTTGTCCAGTAGCTTTCTCGCGCCGCAGCTTCTACCACTTGCGGGATAGAAACCCCTTTCGGCAGAGGCGTTCCCACGCTCAGGATGCTGCCTTCCTGAAAGACATTCCGCGCGCGGATTTCCACCGGATCAATACCCAGCTTTTCGGCCAGTTTATTCATTTGCCCTTCAGCAGCAAGTGCCCCCTGTGGCCCGCCAAATCCCCGGAACGCCCCTGTAGGGATGTTGTTCGTAATCACCCCATAGGTATCCAAATGGATATTCGGGATTTCGTATGGCCCGGTGGCGCACAGATTGGCATTACCCATTACTTTTGTGCTGGTGTAGTTGTAGGGTCCGGCATCGCCAATGATGGTGGCTTCAGCAGCTACCACCTTTCCTTCCCGTGTCGCGCCCCACTTGGCTCGAATGCTGATTGGGTGGCGTTTATGATGGTACTGGATAGACTCCTCACGACTCCATTGGATTTTGATCGGACGGCGCAAATGGTGTGTCGCCAATGCCAGGACAATCTGGACGGACATGTCCTCGCGCCCGCCGAATGCACCGCCGATAGCCGGATAAATCACCCGCACCTGCTCCTCTGGTAATGCCAGTGCATGGGCGATCTGTTCCTGATCTTCATGTACCCACTGTCCGGCAACGATCACCGTGACCCGACCTTCTTCGTCGATATAACTGAGTCCGGCCTCCGGTTGCAAATAGGCGTGTTCCTGGTATCCGGTGTGATACTCGCCCTCTACGATTACATCCGCCTTCGCCCACCCTGTCGCCATCTCACCCTTACGGATGCGGAAGTGGCACAGAATATTGTTTTCATAATGGTCATGGATTTGCGTCGCACCGGACTGCATGGAAGTCACCGGATCAAATATTGCGGGCAAATCTTCGTAGGTCACATCAACCAACCGGGCTGCCTGTGCTGCAATCGCCTCAGTTTCGGCAACAACCACCGCCACGTAGTCAGCGTAGCAGCGCACAATGTCCGCTTCGACAACACTTTTGCTCCCCGGACCACACATCACTGGTTGATCTTTATACACCAGCCCATATTCATTCTGCGGCACATCTTTGGCCGTAAAGATCCGCACCACACCGGGCAGGGCTTCAGCAGCGCTGCTATCAATTGCTACGACACGCGCGTGGGCACGATCACTATATCGAATTTTCATCCATAACTGACCATCAAGGTCAATGTCACCGGGATAAGGCGTTTCCCCGGTAACTTTTCCGGCTGCATCAATCCGTTTGATGCTGTGGCCGAGGGCCAATGTTTTTTCCTGCGACACGTTCAATCCGTCCTGACTATGATTCTACAATGACACCGTTTGAGATGATTTTTTCGTTCATCCGCCGCGATTCTTGTGCAAAAATTCGGCGCAGAATAGCGATGGCCGTTGCATAAGTCGGGTCTACTCCGGCATAACTTAAGCTGCCTGCACCCAGATTATGGCCTTTACTCATTGGTGTATCCGAAGCGTAGTGCAGAAATCCCACGTCAAAGGGGACGTTATACAGATTCACGACCTCATTGTTGGGATGCAGTTTCGGACGGTATGCCTCGTATACAGCCGACAGAAACGGGCCACCTTCCATCTCGATTACGGTGTAGCCTTCGTGATAAAAAACACTCATGTAATGCGGATTTTGTAGGAATGTGCCTAGCGCGCTGATGGCTTTCTGATTATCCAGCACCGTTCCATAAGTCAGATAGGGCGCAATATCCTGGGCTGAGAAACAATTCTGGAACAGGTAAGTATTCTGCGAATGTTCGTCATGGATAACATTCGAGATCAACACATCACCAATCCGCCCATTTAATGTTGCAGCTTTGCCCATAACATAGACACCCATCAGGTGTCCAACTTGTTCTGTGATACGGTTAAGCAGCTCATAACCCGCCAGACCAAGTGGATAATCCAGGTTTAAAATCACCGCATCACTGATGAGTCAATGCCGGGATATCTACCCGATCCCGTAGGCGGCTGTCGAGCCAGTCAGGCCGCAGTTTACTGATGTCGATCACCTGCGCTTCGACATCAAAACCATGTTTGCTGGGGATACGGTACAGGCCAATCGCCCGTTCGTCGGCGGCCAGCATTTCCCGCGCCGACCCATCCTGATCTGCTAAATATTTTTTCAGCACATAGTACAGGAAATTATCCAGGCTTTTCAGACCATTGCTGGCACGAATGGATTGATACTGCCTGAATAAATCGGCCTGATTAAATTTCCCGATATATTCGACCAGATTGCGCTCTTCACGGCGGGCAAACCCGGTGATGAGATTTGCCAGCGAATGCGTGTTGCTGGACACCACATATACCGGACGGCTGCCGAGATTAATTTCTCCCTGCAACTGCTCTTCAAGTTCCTGCCACCAGAAGGCCGTCGCCCGACGATAATCCGCCAGCGAACCAGATAACATTTGCAGTGCAATCTGCTTGCGAGACAGTGCAATCTTTTGGAGAGTCTCGATAAATCGTTCACCCCATACTACGATACAGGCGCTTCAAATCATCTGGGGTGACGGACAATGCTTGTGCCAACATCGTGATTTCACTGTCGGAGAGATCGTTATCTTGATGAAGTTGTTGATCCAGAAAACGGATCAGTTCCTCATTCTGCAAGAGAACATGCAGCTTGTTCCATTCAATCTGGTAAGCCGTCAAAACGGGCACAAGATCATCAATGTCTGAACGGCTGGCAATGAATGCGGCTAGTGTCTCCTTACCGTCATACAGCAATCTCCGGCGACGACCAGGAGCATAGACCCGTCTCCAACTATGTATATCTGTGTATCCTGCCTCAATAAATGACCGCTCAATTTGACCGATCAATACCAGCCGAACATCAACCATGCATTCTGGCAGACGTAGGCTGCCATAAACCAGTGCGGAAATGTCTGGTTCGAGTGACCTTGCGCCCACATGCAGCGACGACTCCATTGCCATGTGACTTTCTTCCAGCGTCTCAATCTGAATCGGATGGCTGGAACGCAGCAACGAGTAATAGGTGCGCATATATAACTGAATTTCTTCGCTGCCAGTCTTGGGAACAGTACGATCCATCGCTGTCAACGTCCCTTGTTCATTTTATTCATTTTCTGCTGGCGAAGTTTCCGCGCTTTTTTCTCACGTACCATTTCTTCGCGCTGCTTAGTCATCTGCTTTTCAGTCACAACACTTTTCTTCTTTGGTGCAGCAGCAGCGACCACCAGTGATGCAAATAATCCCAGCACAACAAAAACAATACCCCGCAGCAGCCATTGAAGATTGCTGGCAGGAACCCCGCTTGGCGGAAAGCCCTTGATAACGTGGCTGGTTTTGAACCAGGTAAAGAGTGGTTCCCCAACGACGTATGCAATTGCCGCGCACGAGAGCAGCAGCAGCAAGCCGATGACCGGCCAATACGATTGGGTTTTAGACCTTTTCTTGGGTTGCTGCATGACCGGCTCCTTCTGCCAACCGCTTTTGGCTGGCTTCTAAAAAGGCATGGACAATCTGATAATACCCTGTACACCGACATAAATTTCCGGTGATACTCTGTTGAACCTGTTCATGAGTTGGCTGTGGATGTTCTTCCAACAGTTTCGCGCCCGCCATCAAGAAACCCGGTGTGCAATACCCACACTGTACAGCCCCGCATTCGACGAACGCTTCCTGTATGGGATGTAAATGACCGTTCTGCGCCAACCCCTCTACTGTGACGATTTCCGCCCCATGCGCGCGCGGTGCGGCCACCATACACGACATGACCGCCGCGCCATCCAGAAACACGGTACATGCGCCACATTCACCTTCCGCGCATCCTTCTTTTGTGCCCGGAAGATGCGCGTCCTCACGTAAAAACCGTAGCAGGGTTTTATGCTGCCCGGTTGCAATTTTCATCCGTTGCCCATTAATGGTCGTTTCGATGGGTTCTGCGTCGCGATGCTCCACAACCGACGGAAAGCTGTATGTGACCCGCGCTTCATTTGCTCCCCACAACATCGCTGGTTGAGACGGCCAATTGGCGCGTTCTTCACCTGCCGCCAGTGCCCGCAATGCCCGCGACACCAACACTCGCACCATCTCCGTTCGATATTCCGCCGTGCTGCGAATGTCGTCAATCGGTTTAGGTGTTGCTGCTGCCAATCGTGCTGCTTCCGCGATAACATCTGGCGTCAATCGCTTTCCACAAAGCCATTCTTCAACTTGTCGCACACGAATAACCGTTGGCGCAACGCAACCGAGGGTAATCGCTGCATGCTGTACCGTGTCGCCATCAAACCCCAATACAACGGCTGCATTCACAACCGAAATGGCCTGTGCCCGTCGCAATCCAAGTTTGAGGAAAATCCCACGTTCATCTTGCTGCTTATCCTGCTTCATTGCTGAAAAAGTGATTGCCGTCAACATCTCATCGGGGCGCATCACCGTCCGGCGCAGTCCGGTATAAAAATCTCCTAGAGAAACAACTCGTTCACCTTCCACCGATGTCAAAGTGACAGTGCCGCCCATTGCCATCAGGGGTGTGATAGTGTCATTCGCAGGTGAACCCGTGATGACGTTTCCCGCTACAGTTGCCCGGTTGCGGATTTGCGGCGCACCCACTTCCCAAGAGGCTTGTGCCAGAGGTAGCCCACGCTCGATAATAAGTGGGCTGGCAACAACCTGGTTGTGGGTCACTAATGCGCCAAGCGAAATCGAAACACCAGTGTTGAGTGTAATTTGATCGAACCCCGGTATGCGTGTGATGTCAATCAATACATCAACGCCAGGGCGCTGACCACGCTCTAGTTCGATCAACATGTCTGTACCACCGGCCATGATGCGCGCACGTTCGCGGTATTGCGCCAACAGTTCTACTGCTTCATTTATTGATGTTACGGAGTAATAATGGCTCCACATGGATAACTACAACCTTCATTTAAGATCCATCGGCGGATTGCACAATCCAAACAGATTATGCGCTTCTGAATATTCAGATTACCAGTTTAGCATTCTTGTGCTGAAACACTCAACGAAATGACCGACATCACTCATCTATTATGCCAGTACTGGTGAATGGCCGCTTCCGCCTTTTCTCCGCCAATCCGTGACAAAACCAGATACGCCATTTGTCGGGCGTTCTCGTTCTCATCATCATCACGCAAAATATCAATCAGGTTGGGTAATACCAGTAAGGGAATGATACGGCGGGCAATATGCACCAGTGCCCAACCAGCATTTGAACGCACGTCGAATGACGAATCGTGTAGCGCGCGCAGCAAAACCGGAATCGTAGCCGGACTTCCTAAAAGATCAAGCGACCACATCGCCATCGCGCGAACTTCACCATTGGGATCATTCAGTGCAGCTTCAACATAGGGGATGCCGCTGTACAGCCGTTCACGTCCGATGGTTACGACGGCCAGCAGCCGATCTTGGGGATCATCGCTCTGAAATTGAATCACAAGATCATCCAGCGATTTGCTCATCCATTTAATCCGTTTCACCGGCTGTTATCGGTTCAACATCCAATACCGTCACCGGGTTAATGTTGATGATACAGGTATCCAAATACTGCGTCCGCGTGACCGTTCGGCGGTCATAGGTATGAACGTGACCATGAATCATATAGCGTGGCCGATACCAGTCCAGAAATTTCGTGAACGCGCTAAATCCCTGGTGAGGTTTATCGTCCGCGTCATGAATCCCACGCACGGGTGAGTGAGTGACAAAAAAATCGACACCGAAACCATAGCGGTGGCGTCGATAACCCAGCCGTAATCCAGCCGACAAAACCATGCGGGACATCTCTCCCTCAGTATATTGGATTGGACTTCTGTTATAGCGCATTGACCCTTCCAGTCCGTAGAATGTTAGCCCTTTATGTTCAATAAGCCGCCCGTGCAGATTTTCGCCACCAGGCGGAGAATCCTTGTAACGTTCATCATGATTGCCGCGCACGTAAAAAAGTGGCACATTGAGGACAGAGGTGATGAATTCCAGATAAACGGCGGGCATATCACCACAGCTAATCAGCAGTTCAACATCGCTGTAATGCCGCCGCAGGTTGACCGCACTCTCCATCTGCCCCATGACGGTATCGCTAACACAAAGTATTTTCACTATAAAACCCTGAAAGTCTTTAATTCTCAGTTTATAACCAGCAGGCGGCTTCCATCAATCGAACCATTTCTTTAATCTCTCTCCGCCGTTGTCATCTGCTGTTTCATCAGTTGCCCATCGCCACCCCGCCGCAGCATAATAATCTGCGCCAGGATACTTACCGCAATCTCCTGTGGAGTCTCAGCATTCAATTCTAAACCAATGGGCGCGTATATCCGGTCAAGTTGCTCATCAGTCAATCCACGTTCCGCTTTAAGTTGGTTAGCCGTCAACGCCCAGCGGCGGCGGCTTCCAATTAGTCCAATATAAGCCGCCTCCGTCTCCAGCAACGCTGGAATCAGGTCAATATCCACTGGTAGCCCGCGTGTGACTGCCGCCACATAGGTTCTATTGTCGATTCGCGTATGCTGGACAATCTGCCCCGGTTTACAGACAACATAGTCGGCCATTCCCGGTAAATATTCTGGATTGCAATAGGCTTCTCGATCATCAGAAATGACCACGCGGTATCCTGCCCATTTGCCCAATTCAGCCAATGCCTTGCCCACATGCCCAATACCAATCACCAACAGCGTTGGTGTGGTTCCAATCGGCTCGACAAATATCTGCGCTGTCCCGCCGCACACACCCGCATCACCTGACGCCACATCATTGAGGGTATAACTCAGCATCCGTGACTGACCATCATTGATGGCGTCCAAAGCCTCCTGGACAACCCGCGATTCCATAGCGCCGCCGCCGACTGTGCCCAGGATGGAGCCATCCGGCACGAACCAGCATTTTGCTGCCTGCATGGCGTGGCACAGACCCCTGCACATCGACAACCGTCGCCAGTGCGACCACTTCCCCCGCCGCCTGTGCCGTTAACAGCGCCTCGTAGACCGCCCTGTCTTCCCCCATTACTGAATCTCCACGTCTCCGATAAAAATCGTCCCGATCCATCTCCGCCCTCTGGCTGCAATCGTTCCAGTGTATAAGGGTTATACAGTCCCATCGCCACCCGATAATGCCCCGGCGGAGTTTCCCTAAGTCTACCACAATCCTGTCGTGCAATACGCCCGGCAGCCAGTTCCCCGGCGGCAGAGTCCCATTCCCTGGATAAGTATCTGCCTGCGCCACAATCTGGTCATTCCCATCCAACACATGCACGAAAACCTTATAATCTCCTTCGCGCATCCCATCCGTATATCCAATCAAAATTAACTCTGGCAGTTCCGCGTGTCCCCGCCTGATACTCAATCTTGTGCAGACGCCAACACAATCGCCCCATCTGAATACTTGCGATAATGGCACCAATCTGAAACGTTTCGGTTGTGCTCAACCGATATTTCGGGATCAGAATGGATCATAGCACCTTGCCAGAACGATATGGTAATAGGGTGCGTATACCATTTTCGATATGAGGAACAATATGAATGGTCAAGGTATCTTGTGTCATAACACTAGTCAGGATTCAGAATGCGTGGAACTATCAATCCATTGGCCTGGTATATTCAGGTATCCATCGGGTTGCGACATACTAATCCCCTTGCATATACATCAAATGTTCCAGCATCTTAGGATGTAACCGTGTTATCAAGAATGGACATCCGTTCATTTGGTTTTGATGGAGGGTCAAGTGTGAAATTTTCTTCGCCATTAATTCGCCGTCCCCCATCCACCACCGGACAAGCAGCAGCCATTTATATTCAAACAGTCGACATAATCAATTTGATGAACTTCTGTAGGAAAACCTGAATCTGATCCACTATTTGCCCATCGATAATTATGCATCATGCTCAGATTCAAATTTGCCACATTAACTGATCTACTAATTCACGCTGATGCATCAATTTCATTAAATAAATCCAATAATCGTCTGATATAATTTGCCGTGCCAGTTAGATCGATCACCTCCCAATCCGGCTTATAAATCCCCTGAAAATCCGCCGCCAGCGCCACATTGTAATTGGGATCAAGTGTCACTGGGAAACTCGCCAGCGGCTCACCATATAAATCCGTATCCGCCAGCATCCCCAACCCATATCCATGTCCGTATCCATACGACGCGATGTAATCCGGCTTCTTCTGCATCAAAAACTCCGCCACCGACCCCGGCCCGTTCCGCCAGTAATCCGCCGCGCCCGGTGTCGTCAACCCCACCATATCAATCGTCGTCCGCCCGCCCATGTATCGCATCATGCCGGTATCATGCACTGCTACCACCGCATCCGGCGGTGTATTCGCCTGCAACCATCTCGCCATCTGTAGCGGCTGTAGATAGACATAATCCACATTCAACAGATAGTGTTGGAGAAATTGCGCCCCTGTCCACAGAGACACAATAATACTGCCCCCTACAAGCAGGTAAGCAACTAAATGCTTCCCTCTCTGCATCGTATCGGGGGTGACGTTCAGAATTTCCGCGATCTCCCACCCCGCCAATGGAAACAACAGCGCGATGAACGGCATCTGATAGCGTTTGAAGTGCCAGAAAGCCGTATCAAGCGTGGAGATTGCTAGTGTTCCGAACACCATCCATCCAATGAGCATCACTCCTAAAATCCGGTATGTCCGCTCACGCCGTAGCCAAACCAACCCCATGATGGCTACCAGCAGCATACAACGGCGCGATGTATAATCCTTCGCGCGGGCTGATTCCGGTCAGGAACTCTCCCCACATTCGTCCCCAGTTTTCCAGAATCCGCCGCATCACCTCATCCCAGTAAAACGGCACAGTCCCGAAAATAGACTTAGCTGCATTCCCCGACGCCACCGCCGAACCAGTCAACAACAGATTAACAAACGGTTGAACGCCAATGGCGAGTAGAGGAATAACCAGCGGTAAGTTCGCACGAATACCTGACTTTCGTCTGAGTACCCACAGCGCCCCCATCGCCAAAGCCGCCAGGATTCCCCCTTCTGGTCGGATCAGTGCCAGCAGTGTTGCCGCCACAACCGCCCCGCGAATTCGATCTGAAGTTCCCCTCGTAGCGATATGGACTGAATGAGAAAATACAGCGTCGCCAACGTGAACAGCACTACCAATCCGGTTTCCATACCGCTCATGAAATGCCACGACACCGGCCCACTCACAGCGAATAGAACCGCTATCAACACAGCTAACCATTCCGGCGCATCAAAACGCAGGATAAGCCGATAGACCAACCACGTCGATAGAACCAGCGCAACCATGCCCACCAGCATCGCCCATAATCCGAGGTTGAGTCCCTGAAAACCGACCAAATAGCCAACTGCCAGAATATAGGGGTATAAAAAGCTGGTTGCACCTGAGGTTGGGGGAAGTCCGGGGTTATAAACGTAGGGCTGTCCGGCGGCCATCTGTCGTGCATACTGGAAGTGAATATACACATCGTCCAGAGGCATCACCAACTCACCTCGCCCGCCTGCGAGACTGGTGAATGTGTATGCCAGGAATATCAGTCCCGCGAGGACGCAAAATAGTGTCCAGACACGAAGCGAGCGCCTGCGCGAGACGCTCGATAATACTTTCTTAGTCATGGTCACATTCTACCGTGTTGCTCACGGGTTGCCTATGACCGCATCAGTTGGAATACCCATCTGCAAAGGTATCAATCATCAGCCGCACGTCATCGCCCAGTGGATACAAAATCGGGCAGGTCGCGCCGGAGGCAATGTACTCTCGCACTTTCGCCTTCACCTCTTTAGGTGTACCGGAAGCGGTAATCATCTGCACTACATCGTCGGGAACGAGCCGCATGGCTTGTTCGATCTGTTCTTCAGTCGCAGGCCATGTCAGCACCTGGGCGATTTCATCCAGCAGTTCCTGTTTCACACCGCTGGCTTTCATAATGTGTGGCTGCTGGCCGAGATACTGTGTCACCAGCTTGCGCGCTCCATCCAACGCCTTTTTGCGATCACTATCCACTGAACACACCACCAACTGCGGGCGGTCAATATCGTCCAGGGAGCGGCCAGCCACTCTAGCGCCTTCCTCAAGCTGTGCCAGCGCGCCATCATTGTACTGCGGGGAAACCAGGTAATTGAGCACCGCCCCATCGGCAATTTCGCCCGTCATCGTCATCATCTTCGGGCCAGTCGCGCCGATGTAAATCGGCACATTGCGCGGTTCTTTTCGCCCATGCACCACGTCCAGCTCAATATCATCGAGATGAACAAATTCACCGTGAAACGTCACCCGTTTGCGCGCCAGCAAATCCCGCACCACCGTCACCACTTCCCGCATCGCCAGCAAGGGTTTGGTGCGGTTGATTCCGACTTTTCTTGCCAGAGGGTCCCACCACGCACCAATACCGCAGATGATTCGATCTGGCGCGAGATCATCCAGCGTAAGATACGTTGCTGCGATAACCGCCGGATTACGTGTCCAGTTGTTGATAACGCCGGAGCCAATTTTAATGCGGGTGGTGGTTGCGGCAAAAGCTGCCATCGGAACAATTGCATCGCGGACGAGACGGCTTTCTGCCTGCCAAACGGCCTCAAAGCCTCTCGCCTCCGCGTATTGAACGTATTTAATCGCATCCTGGAGTGAATGCGCGTCCTGCAAATAAAGTGCTACTCGATCTGCCACGAATGCCCCCTCGTGTGTACAGTAGGGGCGTAACAGACCCATCCCTACTGGGGTTCGTACCCTCCCGCTAATTGGTGGTAGGATTGTAAATCAGACGGTACATCAATGTCCAGTGATAGGCGTTCGGAGTGATAGAGCTTCACATCCGCGCCAGCCTGTCGCGCCAGCTCGATATGGCGATGATAACTGCCGACACCGTATGCATATGGGATTAAACCCGGTGGACGGATAAACAATGCATTCGTACCATCTTCATCGAAATCGGTGGCTATCACAATCGACTGATCTTTCTGACCCATCGACACGATACCTGCCACATCCTCGGCGGCAACCAGGGGTAAATCCGCTGGGAGGATTAAAATTGCCTGCCCTTTCCAACGAGCGACCACCTGGGTTGCCCGCATTAATGCAGTATTGAGTTCCGGTTGGCCGCTTTCTTGAATGGTATGTGCCCCGTATTCGCGGGCGATAGACAGCGCTCGACCATCCCGGCTGATAACCAGTGTGCCCAGCACTTGTGGAACGGTGCGAACAACACTCAACACATGCCGGAACATCTCTTCGGCCAAGTGCTTGCGTTGTTCAGTTGTCAAAACCTCCGATAACCTGCTTTTGGATCGGTTCAGAGGTTTGACGGGAATAATTGCCCAGACACTCATAATATTCGCGCGAAGGTCAGTTGCTGACCGATTCTGCTCGACCTCCCTTCTTGAACCGTTTAAACCGAGGCCGACGCCCAGCCTTCTATCCAATCTATCACATTTTGCGCCAAAATAATCTTTTCAGCATCAGTTTTCATGATCGTTTCACAATTCTTCACATGCGGCAGCGCAATGTCCAGACCGGCATCTGCCACGTCATAGACAAAACCATTAATCAATTCGCCATAGTATTGGACAACAGACTGTGCGGAGGCTTCATAACCCAATTCTACCATAAGTTTATCGGCTGGCCCCTTGAGGGCTTTACCATCAACAATCGGGCTGACCGCCACGCGCGGGATTGACCGCGATAGTGACCAACTCGCGCATTCCCGGAACAGCCAGGATCGGGTCGATGGATAACCAGGGATTCGATGGGCCAATCAGCAAAATATCCGCCTTCTCCATCGCACTTCGCACAGCGTCGGTGACCTGTGCATCCTCGATTCCTGCTAACCGTATGGATGTCACTGTTGGCTGCCATCCATACCGTACAAAATAGGTTTGGAATTCAATTTCACCATGTTCGACTGTATTAACCATAGTCGCAACCGGCGAATCCGTCATCGGCAAAACTCGCTGAGAAATACCCAGGTTTTTTGTCAGCCGCCCGGTAATCTCGGTCAACCCTTGTCCATCACGTAATGCCTGGGTTCGCAAAATGTGTGTCGCCAGGTCTTGATCGCCCACACCGAACCAGCCAGCTTCGCCATAACGTTTCATGGCTGTCAGCATATTCCGCGTATCCCCGGCAATTCCCCATCCGTTGGTTTTGTCGACCAGATCGGACAGGGTATACATGATCGTGTCCAAATCGGGACATACTCGCAGACCATGCCACCAGAAATCATCGCCAGTATTCACAATAATCGTCAATTCTTCGGGCGGCAAGACCTGTGCCAGTCCATAGGCCAGCTTCGCCCCGCCCACACCCCCTACCAGGAGGACAACATTCATCGCCATACGACGCTCGTTTCCAGTGATCGGCGGGTCTTGTCACGAGATTCCGCCGGGTAGCCAATCGTCAAAAGTGCTTGCGGTTGCCAATCCTCCGGTAAATCCAGGGCATCCCGAACAACCTCTGGACAGAACAAGGGCGCGCACATCCAGCACCCACCTAACCCGGCATCATGCGCCGCCAGCAGGATATTTTGCCCCGCCATCGCCGTACTCTGCACAGCCATCAGATATTCGTTCAAATTGCGTCGTTCGTCGCTGTATACATCCATATCGACCATTGATAGGCAAAGGGCAATCAATACGGGTGCAGTCGTAATCCGGCTGTACGAACGCGATGCTATCCGCCTCAATCATCGCTTCCGGCACACCATCAGCTTCCAGATCATGCCGTAGTCGTGCCCCCATCGCGCCTGCCAACCGCACCTTCTCTTGCTCCGACTTCAATCACTGCAAACCGCCAGGGTTGACGGTTGTGCGCGGAAGGCGACCAGATCGCCGCTGTCAGAAGTGTTTCTATCACCGCGCGCGGCACGGGTTCGGGTCGGTAGCGTCGAATCGAACGACGCGACAATAAACTTTCGATAATCGGGGATTTCACAACTTGCTCGTTTTGCAACAACTTCACCTGTTTTCTGCGGAGCGTCCGCAATAACCTCGGCGGTTATCTGCACCGGAGGAGGTGTACTGCAACAACTATGCTCACTTATTGCACAACCTCCCTTGCAGTCACCTTAATTCAACTGAAATGCGACTGTCATAAGGTTCAGCTTAAACAATCTTCTTGTTCACCACCCCAGTACATTGTAATCGAAACTTCATGTTGATGACGAAACATTTGTTCCACATTTGCTCTTTCTACCGATACAAATCCTGCTCCGGCGGGCGGTTTAGCTCGCTCGCCTTACCCTCCATCGGTGGGAAACTCAACCCTCTCAAATGGACGATTGGGCGACCTTCATCGGCCTCCCCGCTCAACAAATTCGCCGTCGATGCCACCATATCCGCGTAACCCTGAATACTGGCGCGCAGTTCCCGCCCGAACAAATCCGGCTTCCCTCGCAAATCGAGCAGCGCCGGCATTCCCGCTACGCCAATCGCCACGCCGACATTGCCCATCCGAAACGGCCTGCCGTGCGAATCGCTGATGACGATTCCCACATCTGCGCCTGTCGCTTCGTGCAGCTTTCGGCGGATAGCTTCTGCCGAGGCATCCGGGTCGAGGGGCAGCAGCAAAACATGGTCCTCGCTGCCAACGTTGGATTGGTCAATGCCAGCATTGGCGCTGACAAATCCCAGGCGGTGCTGCACCACCAGCACATTGAACGCCTTGCGCGAAACCATACGACTTTCACGTAGAACCAGTTCGACAATCCGGGGGTCTTTGTTGGTTTCACGGGCTAAGGCATCGGCTTCCTCACTGGGGCTAATGGTTTTCAGATCGAACAACCGTCCCTCAGACTTTGAAACAATTTTGGAAGTCACAACCAGGGTATCGCCAGCTTGCAGATGGAGTCCCGCCTGTACCAGTCCGTCCAGGGCAATTTGTGCCAGATCATCGCCCGATTGGATAAGCGGGATGCCAGGCAGTGCCGTTACTGTAAATGAGGGGATTTGCGTACTCACATTAGCCAATCCCGGTGATGCGAATGCCCGAATGTTTGATACCATACTTCTTATTGATAAACAACAGTACAGACGTGAGAGCCTCCACCGCAATGGAATTTTGCAGTAAACCCGCATCAATGCCGCGCGTACCAATCCCCTCGACCAGCTTCAAAACCGTAGCTTTTGCATCCGCATCGTTGCCACAGACCAATACATCACAGTCAATCTGTTGTTGCGTATTAGTGATCTGTTCATGACTGAGATGATGAAAAGCAGATACGACCTTCACCGAATTCCCCAGCAACGCCTGCGCTTCAAGTGCCGCTGACATGACCATCTGGTAAATGTACAGTACGCACCTTTGGCGGTTGCAGAGGTACGGTCAGGTCAACTAGCACCTTACCGCGCGACTTGTTCTTTCACCGATTCCAGTGTCGCCTGATGCGCGCTGTACGGCACGCTTAAAACCACCAGATGCGCCTGGGTAGCTGCAAGCTCGTTCGCCATACCTGTCAGGTAATCACCACCCAGTTCGGTGTTCATCTCCGCCGCGCGAGAAGCCGCCCGTTCCGCGTCCCGCGACCCAATAATCACCTTATAGCCCTTTGTCGCCCATCGCATCGCCAGCCCTGAGCCTTCTTTTCCTGTTCCGCCCAGAACAGCAATCGTCAATAATGTACCTTGATCTTCAGTCATGAATAAGTCCTTCGTTGGCAATATAGGGCTGTTCTGCCCTACCCAATAACCCGATTTACATTGGCCGTGTACTGCTCCCACACTTTCGGCGCGAGTGCCAGTGCCTCTTCAGCGATTGCCGCCTCATCCAGCGTGAGCAGCTTTCGGTCACGCATCAACACATTCCCGGCTACAATTGTGGTCGTCACCATCGACAACTCGAAACCGAACAGGATATGCCAGGGCAAATTGCCATCAGTCAGCGGCGTGAAGGGGTGATAGTCCACAAAAATAATGTCCGCCGCCGCTCCCACACTCAATTCACCCAAGCGTGTGTCGGGGAAAAATCGCTCCGCTAGGCGCGCATTATTATACGTCCCCGCCTGTACCACATCCGCGCCATTGGCCTTACGTGGATCGCGGTTGGCGACCTTATGCAGCAGGTAAGCCGCCTTCCAATCCGCCCACATATTGTTGCTAAAACCGTCATTGCCGATGCATATCCGCATCCCACGCGCCATCATCTCGTCAAACGCCATCGCCCCAACACGCATTGTTCATATTGGAGCGCGGCTGGTGCGTAACCCATGTTCTGGTATCCTCCAAAACATCTCGTTCACCCTCGTCAATATGGACGCAGTGTGCCGCGATGGTCTTATCGCCCCATATGCCATATTCATTTAGGCGGTGAACCACTCGCTTGCTCACTTTTTCGCAGGCTGTCTTCCTCATCGACTTCATGTTCCGCCACATGGATATGAAATCCCGCGTCCGGGCGGTCGGGCATCGGCACAGGCACGCAGAGCATTGTCGTTCAGAGTCAAACTGGCATGCAGGCCGAATGTCCCGGCGATGAGTGGATGAACACCCGATGCGCATGAACCGCACATTCTCCGCGATTCCCGCGTGCATCTTTTCCTCGCCATCCCGGTCTGTCACCTCGTAACACAACACCGCTCGCAACCCTGCCCAATCCACCACATCGGCGATCACATCCAGGCTGCCGTCGATGAAATTTGGGCTGGCGTGGTGGTCAATCAGCGTCGTTGTGCCGTGTTTAACAGCATCCACCAGCGAAACCAGCGCACTCATCCGCACCGCCTCTTTATCCAGCGCCTTATCCAGAGGCCACCACAGCCGTTCCAGAATTTGCGGAAAGTTAGCCGGGCGGTCACCAGGAATCGCCATCCCGCGTGCGTAAGCGCCATAAAAATGGGTGTGCGCGCAGATATTCCCCGGCATGACCAACTGACCCCGTGCGTCAAGCCGCTCACCCTGGGGATGCAGCGCCGCTAATTCGCGCGTTCGCCCAATTTCGGCAATCACACCGTTGTGTATATATAACGCATGATCGGCCAAAATCCGGTTGGGTTCACCCCACGTCACCAGCGTGGCATTGGTAATCAGCATAAATAATCCTGAAATGTCGCGTTGTAAATTCAGCAGGGAACATCTTGGACGTGCAGCTATTCGCCTTCCATGGGGATGCCGATGAATACTGGCCCCCCATGTCGAGCAATTTCAGCTTTGATAGCCTTTAGAATTTCGTCTTCTTCTTGTCCGTCATTCAGATAAAACAGGCCATCACCCTGCTCTGTCGAGGCGGTGAACATACCTTTTTCGCACAGAATACGCAACTGAGGCGCGACACCCGGATATTCTGCGCCCCATGTACGATCCGAAGGAATACCCTGTATCCCGCAGCGCATGATAAATTCGGTCTACAAAATAATCGTCCTGGCTGTACAGATCACTGATCTGCTTCGCGTGGACGAATCGATCCCAGGTCGTGTACATAAAGCTGACGCTGCGACGGGTGGGGTTCAGCACTGGTGGCACTTTTTCCATCAGTTCGCCAATCTGAACCTTGTAATACACCTCTTCGGCGCGTGGATGATTCGCTTCTTTGGGCAGCAAATCCTTTCGACGAACCAGTTCCAGGCCCGCACCTGGCAAAGAAGTGGATAGCGCCATTTTGTTCTTTAAACGCCCTGCTCAGGAAAAATGCAATATATTCTGCATTTACGCCACGCTGCATTCGTCTTTGTGGAATTCGATACCAATTTTCGGTCTGTGCATAATATAAATCGCGCTTGCGATTGATTACCCCGACCAACACCCGGTCTTCAGGGAACATGGCCTTAATCTCCACCAGGGACAAGATTTGCTAGCAGGTATAATAATAGCACCTGCTAACAACATTTTCATTAGATTTGGGGAGATATTTTGTGGTTTTCCATTAATGACGAAGAGTGTTACGGAATCACATTCGCTTCTTGACGATGTGCCAACAATCGTGGGTCAATGTCCTGCACCATTTCCTGGTGAGCTTCCACCATGCTGGGTCGCGCTGGGCATCCAGTTCCTCCACTGTTTTGCCCTGCTGTTCCACCCAGGTGTAATATTTCAGGTTATGCCAGCGTTCACGCGCATCTGGGGTTCCGGCCATAATCCAATCGGTACGCATCCCTTTGAAGATACTCTCCACGCGCCCAACCGCTGCTGCCTCATCCAACCGCCCATATTGCTCGGCCATATCCGCCATGACCGAATGATAGCGATCCATGCGCGTCCGTCGCAACCGTCACAATCACATCATCTTTGCCCATATGATAATATTTCGCGGTTTTGATCGCGCCCAGAATATTGCAGATGCCGCTGATGCCAAACAGCGACCCGAATTGCTCGATCACCACTCGATCAATGCCATATCGGTTGATGAGCGTTTCGCGTCCAGCTTCCTCAGCGAACACCTGCAACCCCTTCTTGCATTCAATATCGTCAATGCACATCAGTGCATCCATATTCATCACATTATGAATCCAGGTCACATGTTTGTCGCCAATACCCTGAATATCATGCACGCCATAGCCATTATTGAACAGAGTCGGGCACTGAATCGGTTCGAGTCCAACAATTTTATGATCCGGCCACACCTGCTTCAGTCGATCTCCGGCAGCGATAGTTCCTGCGCTGCCCATCGCCGACACATAGGCCGAAATTTTACCCGCTGCCAATCCCTCGCGCTGCCAATTCATCCGCCAGTTCGACAATGCGTGTTGCCGGTCACATGGTAGTGAAAACGATAATTTCCCATCACCTCAAATTGATTCAGGATGCGGATATTCGGGTCACTGGCGCGTCAGCGGTGAGTTTCGTCATAGATTTCCTTGACGTTGCTCTCCGAGCCCGGTGTACGGATGATCTCAGCGCCGTAGCTGTGAATGAGGTCAAACCGTTCCTGGCTCATTCCAGCGGGCAGCACCACCAGGCTTTCACAGCCCATGCGGCAGCCAACCCATGCCCCGCCGATACCATAATTCCCGGTGGACGGCCACACCAGCGACATTTTTGGAAGGGTCAACTTCGCCAAACAATTCCTTTTCAAGAAGCACCGAATACGCCGCGCCGACTTTATGGCTTCCAGACGGAAATTCCTTGCCATAAATGACAACAATATTTGCGTCAACGCCTGTCAATTCTTTCGGCAGCACCACGTGATAGATGTGGTTATTACCATCGCGCCAGGTGATATTAAATAGATTAATCGGGTCAAGGGGATCAGCATCGACGCATCTCCAGCGCCTTTTCCCGAATATCAGGCGCAATCGTGTTGCGGATGCAGCATTTCTTCAAAGGTTGGGCCGGTAATCAAGTATAAACTCCAACGCTGTTACATGGGAAACGAACAGCCGCTCCCCTGAAAATCACATAATGGTTGTATCTTCGTCATCAATCTCTAATTCATGTTCCAGCGCGCGCATTTCGTTTTGCACATCATCTCGCCGCCGCGCCAGATCGCGGTAGCGCGTCAAAGCCTTCAGTTCGACATTTTCTCAGTAGCGCCACCATTTGCCATAATCAAGCTGGTCGATTTCTTCATCCAGCGCTTCATAAACCAGCACCAGTTTCCGGTACTGTTGCACCTATGAATCGCATCACGGTTCTCTTGCGCCATCTCGAATCCCCTTATACTTCGGGTTCTGGTTCGGGAGCAGCCTGCTCGACAACTTTCTCAACATGATCCAGACTTAGTTTTGGATGCCACAATATACAGAGGCCGTCCACGCACCTCATCATATATTCGGGCGACGTATTGCCCCATCACAAACAGGAAAAACAACTGAAACGAACTGAGCAGTAAGAGCAACACAATCGTTGTCGCCTGACCGCCAAAGAAACTGATCACCGACCACCACTCGCAAAATGGCAATGATCGGAATGCCCAGCACTGCCAGTACACCCAGCACAAAGCTGACATAGATCATGATTTGCAGCGGAAAATACGAGAATCCCGTGATCGCATCCATTGCGAACTTCACCATCTTCTTCAGGGGATATTTGGTTTCACCCGAATACCGCGCCTCCCGGACGTAGGTTATACCCGATCTGCTTAAACCCAATCCAACTGGTTAACCCACGAATAAATCGGTTATGTTCTGGCATCGAATTCAGCGCAGCCACGACCTTTTCGATCCATCAGCCGGAAATCGCCTGTATCCACCGGGATATTGACCTCTGTCAGGCGGTTAATCAGTCCGGTAAAACATCTTGGCCGTGAACAACTTGAACCAACTTTCGCCTTTGCGCTCTTCCCGAACAGCATACACCACCTCATACCCGGCCTTCCACCGTTCGATCATCTCCAGAATCAATTCCGGCGGGTCTTGCAGGTCGGCGTCAATCACAATAATCGCCTCACCCGAAGCATTATTTAACCCGGCAGTGACAGCGATTTGATGACCAAAGTTCCGCGCGAAGTTCACCATCTTCACCCGCGAGTCTACTCGCTGCCAGTGTTTGAATTAACTCCGCCGAGCGATCCCGACTGCCATCATTAATAGTGATGAGTTCCCAGGTTTCGCCGGTGGAGTCCATTACCTGGCAGATACGGTCATATAATATCTGAATATTGCCTTCTTCGTTGTAAATTGGCGCTATAATCGAATATCGTGGTCTGTCACCCATTCGTCCTCACTCAAATGCCTAGTGCTTGTCGGATCGATTCGATTGTCGGCTGCACCCGCAAGCCCTGTGCAACCGATTGTTGGGCACGTTTAATATCTTTCAAGCCGTTACCAGTCACAATCAGTAAAACAGTCTCGTCTTTTTGGATTAATCCCGATTGTACAGCACGCTTGCGCTCCTGCGTAAACTGCCGCCGCTGCCGGTTCGGCGAACACACCTGTCATTCTGTGCCAACTGTGGAATCGCCCCGATAATTTCCTCATCAGATACAGTAACAAACGCCCCTTGCGATTTCAGAACAGCCCGCAGTCGCCTTCGCCCGGTCACGCGGCAGTCCGGCAGAAATACTGTCGGCCACCGTTTGGGCATCAATCGGCTGCATGTCGCGGGCGTCGATGCCATCTTTCCATGCATGGTACAGCGCCGCACTTCCTTCTGCTTGTACACCAATCAGGCGCGGAATCCGCTCTATCCAACCCAATTGCTGTAAATCATAAAAGCCCTTATATACTCCGGCGATGATGTTGCCATCCCCCACGCTGACCATCACCACATCCGGCACATCCCAATCCGAGTGCTTCGGCTATCTCATACGATACAGTCTTTTTACCCTCGGTGGTATAGGGATTTAGGGCTGTATTGCGGCAGTACCAGCCTTCCTGCTTGCACATCTCGTAACACAGGTCGAATGCCACATCATAGGTATCTTCGACCAGCAGTACCGTCGCCCCATAAACCAGTAGTTGAGCAATCTTTGCTTCTGGTGCAGTCGCCGGGACAAAGATAATCGTGTTCATCCCTACCGACGCCCCGACACCTGCCAGCGCCGCCGCCGCATTCCCCGTGCTGGCCGTACTGACAGTGGTAAGCCCCATGTCCATCGCGCGGGCGACCACCATCGCGCTTGCCCGGTCTTTAAACGAGCCAGTGGGATTTTGTCCGTCATCCTTCAGCCAAACCTGTTGTATTCCCAATTCACTGGCGACACGCGCGCATCATACAGCGGCGTCTCCCCAACTCGTAACGGCGGCACAATCGACTCTGGTGTTAATGGCAGCAGTTCCCGATAACGCCACATGCTCCGTTCATCCTGTTTACGCAGCGCATCCCTGTCCAGTTGCGCTCGAAGTGCCCCGTAGTCGTATAACACTTCCAGCGTCCCGACCTCACCACAGTATGGGCAGGTATACTGCACCGCATCCGGTGCGTATGTCCGCCCACACACCGGACACCGCAATTCCTTTATTTCAGCCATTTGGTTCAGCCTAACTCAGTGTAGCTCTCAATGAGATTGCTCAGTGTGGCCGGGACACTCTCTTGTATTGTTTCCAACCCAGTCATTTCTTTTACGAGTTTGCCAATTAATGGATTGACAATACTCTTATACTCCTCATTTTTGCCGATGAGATGTTTGTATAATCGCTTGTCGACATCTAAGTCTTCGATCCCCTTAAATACTCGATCAATGATATTGCTAGGCCAGCTTTCTTCTATGGGATAGGTAGCCAATATCCGCTTGACGATATGGCGAACTTCATCAACATCTACAGTTGTCATGTTTCCATTCCTCAAAATATGCCCGCAGCTTCTCCGCATACGGCAGTCGTTCCTCACGGGTCGTCAAACGGTGTTCAGCGTTGCGCTCGTAGAGTTCATCACCGTGATACCGGGGAAACACGTGCAGGTGATAATGAAACACTTCCTGATACCCGGCAGGCTCGTTATGCTGCCGCGTCGATGTCCCGTCACACCCATACACTTCTTGAACGCAATCGCCACCTGCCGCGCCGCCTCATGCACATGCACCGCAATATCCGGCGTCAGGTCATAGATGTTCTCAATGTGACGATTGGGGAGTACCAGCACATGTCCCGGCGTATTCACCCACCAGCGCGTATTGACCAGCGCCGTGATATGTTCCGTCCGCCAGAACACATCCGACTGGCAGTTCCACCCTTCATTATCCAGTCCATTGATGATCCGGCAGAAGTGGCACGCATACCCTTCCGGCGCATGGTTATACATTTTTCTCTGTGTCCTCGTGCCTCAGTGGTGAACTGGTTATCCTGGCAGAATGCGTGTGCCGGTTTCGCCCCGCAGCGCCCGTGCCAGATTCGGCGGATCGGTAATCACCGCCTGAGGCCCGCCCATCTGCACGAACTCCACCGCCGCTTCGATCTTCGGCAGCATACTCCCCGGCGCGAAGTGTCCTTCTTGCATATACTGCTGCGCTTCCGACAGAGTCATCTGGTCGAGTACCCGCTGATCGGGTTTGTTGAAATTCAACGCCACCTGCTCCACCCCTGTCGAGATCATGAACAGGTCAGCCCGCAAAATCTGTGCCAGCAAACTGCTGGCGCGGTCTTTGTCGATCACCGCGAATGTGCCGTGCAAATCCCCATTGGCATCCCGCACCACCGGGATTCCGCCGCCACCCCCTGCAATCACGATGTACTCGCTCATAATCAGTGCCCGAATCGCATTAATCTCCTGATACGCCAGTGGCTTGGGCGATGCCACCACCCGTCGCCACCCGCGCCCCGCATCTTCGACCACTGTCCAGCCCTCGCGCTCAAATTGCCGCGCTTCTTCTTCGGACATAAACCCGCCGATAGGTTTGCTTGGCTTCTGGAAAGCGGGATCATTCGGGTCAACCCGCACCTGACTCACCACCGTCAGAATCGTCCGGTTGATCCCCAGCCGCCGCAGCGCATTATCCAGTTCCTGTTGCAGCATGTAGCCAATCGAACCCTGAGTATCCGCCACGATCAAATCCAGCGGCACAGTATGCACCTCGCGCGAAGCCAGTTCCGCCCGCCGCAGAATGTAACCCACCTGTGGCCCATTCCCATGTGTGACGACCACATTCCACCCTTCAGCGATCATCTGTGCGATGTGCTTGCAGGTTTCATGAACCGCCGTCCATTGGTGCGGCACATCCGGGTTTTTGGGGTCAAGAATTAGTGAATTGCCCCCAATGGCAACCACCGCTAGTTTCTGTGGCATAAGATTAATTCTCAGTCTTGTTTGGAATCAGCTTTTCAAGCTCAACGATTAATTCTGGTATAGCCACCCGAACCGTCGTCCACAAGCGATCATAATTCACTTCACCGTAACCATGAAACAAGCGATTACGCATTCCGATGATCTGAGGCCAGAGAATTTGAGGATGGTCATCTTGAAATTCGCGGCTTACATTGGATGCGGCTTCGCCAATAATGCCAGTGGTGTAAATGAGTGCGCGTGCCAGAAGCAAATCCTCATCCAAAGACTCACGCCTTTCGCCTTCTACGAATTGTAAGGCATCACGAGCATACGCCAGCATATCGCGCAAATAGTTCTCATCACTTCTATCCATAAAGAGGTAGCGCTGTCTCAAGGACTTGTTGGCGGAAATAACGGCTGAGTTCTTCTGGCTCACGCAAATCGACGTTGCGCCCCATATGCTGCTGAGTTCCATCTCCATTGTGCCCAGGTCGAGATACGTCACTTTCGCCCCCGGCTCGAACTCCACCAACACGTCCACATCACTATTGGGGCGAAAATCCTCACGCAGTACCGAGCCAAACAGCGACAATCTGCGTATGGGATACTTCCGGCAGAACGCCTCAATCTCGTCTTGAGGGATTTCAATTTGCGCCTTAAACATCATCAACCTCCACCCCCATTATACAGCCACCCACCGACCCCGCCTGACTCCCCCTTTCTCCAGCGCAATGGGGAAAGGGGGCTGGGGGGATAGGGGTTTGCTCTCACCGCATCGTCAGCGCCATCGCCGCCTTCTGCACATGCAGACGGTTCTCCGCCTCATCATACACCACGCTCTGCGACCCTTCGATCACCCCATCCGTCACTTCAATATTGCGGTCAGCCGGGAGGCAGTGCATATAAATCGAGTGTTCCTTCGCCATCGCCATACGCCGTTCGTCCGTAATCCAGTCGGTATATTTCTTGCCAATCTTGGACGACTCGTCTTTGTCCTCGGTGGTCATCCAGCAGCCCCAACTCTTGGCATAAATCACGTCCGCGTCTTTGAACCCCGCGTCGAAGTCGTCCATCATCTCGAATGACCCGCCGCTCTGTTTGGTGTTGTCCTTCGCCTGCTGCACGATGTCCGGCATCAGCGCGAACTCCGGCGGATGCACCAGCCGCACATTCATCCCGTAGCGTGTCATCAACAGAATCAAACTCTGCGGCACGGATAGCGGCTTCTGATAGCTGGACGCATACGCATAACTCACATCAATCGTCTTGCCGCGCAGGTCGCGCCCCACCTTCTCCTGAATTGTCATCAGATCGGCCAGAATTTGGAACGGGTGATACACATCACACTGCATATTCAGCACCGGCACACGGCTGGCCGCCGCCACTTCGCGGATATATTTGTTGCCGAAGTTCCAGTCACACTGCCGGATGGCGAGGCCATCGTTATACCGTCCCAGAATTTCGCCGATCTCTTTGGCCGTGTCGCCGTGTGAAATTTGCGTCGTTTCGCTGTCGATAAACTGCGCGTGACCGCCCAACTGCGCCATCCCCGCCTCGAAGCTGGCGCGTGTCCGTGTGCTGGTGAAGAAAAACAGCATCGCCAGCACCTTATCGCGCAGGTAAGCATGAGGTTCACCCACTGCCCGCTTGCGTTTTAAATCCCATGCCACATCCAGCAGGGTATCAATTTCATCTCGCGTCCATTCCTGTGTCGTGATGAGGTCACGGCCTCTCAAATCCGTCTGCATAATGAATTTCCTTCCCTAGTGCATAATCTGTTATGCGAGGGTTTCCAGTAAACCCCCGCTGTTCGTTACAAAGCCACAATCTTACTGCACGGGTTCATCCCGCTTCAAGATGTTCAACCAGATTCCACGCCCGACAGATGTATCGCCCGATGGTGTCGTAAGGTTCGAGGATCACAAACCCGGTGTGATCCAGGTCGTCCACCCGTTGCAGCGCCGCCGCGTTCACGCACAGATACGGCAGGATGCTGGATGTGATACCGCCATGTGTCACCAACAGCGCATTCTCGTCCGCGCGAACGCCGCTCAAACATCTCAGGTAGCGGTCATACCCTTGCCGAAATGTTTCTCCGCCGGGGTATTGTGCCTCCCAATCGCCCTGTTTCCAGCGGGTATAAATCGAAAAGAAAAATTCCCACGCCTCCTCATCCGTCCGCCCATGCAAATCACCACAGTTCATCTCGCACAAATCAACATCCGTCACCGGGGTGATATTCAATAGCTTGCCGATGATCGTGGCCGTCTGTTCGGCGCGGTGGAATGGGCTGCACAGGATTCGGCTGATGCCCTTGTCCGCCAACCATCGTCCTGCCTGTTCCGCCTGTTCACTTCCTAACACCGTCAAATCACCCGCGTATTGCTTGCATGACAGGCGGCGTTCGACATTAACCGTGCTCTGTCCATGTCGCATGACGTAAATCATATGTGGATGGTTCGTCCTTGAGCGAATTCCTCAATGAATCGCTTTTGATCGTCAGAAAGTCCATTGAAGTCGCAGATTGGGCGGCGCAGGGACACTTGATATTTCGCATCCGGCAGGCCGTAACCTTTGGCGAGATAGTAGGCGTGGAGGATCGACCCCGTTCTCCCCTGCCCTGCAAGGCAGTGAACCAGCACCGGCCTCCCCTCCGCCTCCATCTCGTCAATAAAGGCGATCACATCTTCGGCCTGTTCTCGTGTCGGTGCGAAGAAGTCATCAATCGGCATGTGCAGCAGTCTGATGTCCAGTTCATCCAGACCTTTCGCCGTAACCCAGCGTTGTCCATCCAGTGGGCGTTCCGTCAGCGTGACAATCGCCCGAATCCCCTGGTCATATAAGGAGCGTAAATCACCATCGGTAGCAGGGAGTGGGCAGGCCGCCAGCACCCCATCCTCAATCCAGTCGAAGATCATCCATCCCCCCAGCCATGTAGGAGCATAGCGCCGCCATGCCCGTCGAATCACGAGTCGCAAATCCTTATTTCAACAATCCCGGCAGCAGCGCATACCATTCCGTCGCTCGAACAACATCATCCAGTGATACCTGGTCGAGGACGGTATGCGCGTGGATTTCATCTCCCGGCCCGAATCCGATGCTGGGGATACCCGCTTTGCCCATCCAATAGGTTCCGTTGGTGGAGAAGTCCCACTTCCCGGTGGGCATCCTGCCGCCCCACAGCAGTTCGCCCGCTTTCACTCCGGCCTGCACATAGGAGTTATCTTCCGGCAGCGCCCACGCTGGATAAATCTTGTCTACCGGGAACACAAACCCCGTGTAGCTGGCATCGTCATAGAACAGGATGGACGCCTCAATATCACTCCGATCACCGATCAGTCCCTTGATGCGCTCCAATTCCGCCTGCGGTTCTTCTCCGAATGTCACCCGGCGGTCAATATAGATGAATGCCTCGTTGGGTACGGCATTGATACTCGGCGTCTGCACATGCATATCCGTCACCGTAATCCGCCCATGTCCCAGGAACGGATCGTCGCCCAGTTCCGGTTCGATTTTGCTGATGGCGTCGATAATCGGCAGCATCTTGTAGATCGCGTTATCGCCCAAGAAGTTGCTGGCGGCGTGGGCACTCTTACCCCGCGCTAACACCTTCATCTCGACCCGCCCCTTGTGCCCCCGATACACTTGCATTTTTGTCGGTTCACCGATCACCACAAAGTCCGGTTTTAATCCTTCCGCCTCGACCAGCGCGTGCGGCGCGATACCATCACACCATTCTTCCATATTGCCGAAGTAATAGCCGGTGATTCCGTCCAGCAGGCCGAGTTCCTTTGCCAGCGCCAGCCCATAAATCATGCCCGGTGTGCTGCCCTTTTCGTCACACGCCCCGCGCGCGAAGAACACGCCGTCCTCGACTTTGCCTGTGAACGGATTCCACTGCCATTCTTCAATTGCGCCGATGCCTACTGTGTCGATGTGGCTGTCATACAGCAGCTTGGTCGCTCCGTCTCCGATCCTGCCGACCACGTTGCCCATTTTGTCCCACCAAACTTCGTCAAATCCGAGTTTTCGCATCTCGGCTTCTGCTCGTTCCCCCACTGCCCGAATCTGGCTGTCATAGCTGGGGATAGCGCACAGTTCCTTCAAAAAGGTGATGATGTCCTCGCGCTGTGCTGCCACACGGGATTGAATAGTGTCAATTATTGCTTGCTCAATCATACGCTTCGCTTTCGTGTGAAAATTTGTCTGATCTTACCATTTGCTGCCAATTATATCGCCCATCGAAATAGCGGTTAGGTGGATATAATACCAGTAAATCCCGCTCACCAGATGCAGTCCGAAGACAGCGCTGCAAACTGCCAACCGCAGCCGTTGGTAGCTCCAGCGACGTTCCCCCCTGACCTGCTGTATCAGGAACACCGTTGATGCAACGAACAGGATGAACAACGCACTGATCGCGCTCCACGTAAAATTCGCGTGGGACAGCCGTTCACCGCCTTCGGCCAGCAGATACATATATGCCGCCCCGAACCCGAACGTTAGCCATGCCAGATTGAGATACAGACTTTTGATGGCTGTCTTGAAATAAAGGGCATACACCAGCAGCGGGAACAGAATCGATAGCAGAAACTTGAGTGCGATGCCGTTCGGCGCGTCGATGTTAATGCGTGTCCAGCTATAAATCACCGCCAGCGGTGCGAACAGAAATCCCCGACTGTCTTGGAACAGGATGAGTTGCAGCGCCAGCGTCAAATATGCGGGTATGGCAATCCCCCATAGCAGCAGCATCCAATCAACCTTGCGTCGCCGCACAGTCTGATAGGCGATGAACATGACCAGTGCGGGCAGCAGGGCGATCATATAACTGGGTTTCGCCATGATACACAGCACCGTCACCAGCCCGCATACCCAAATAGGTACATTCCGCTTGTGCCCCTTGTCTGGTGAAAATACAGTTACCGCACACCAGAGTGCGATAACTGCAAATGGCTTCAGCAGGATAATAGTTGGGTTGTGAAACGCGCTGATCCCGATGTAACCCACAAACAGGTTTTCGGGTGTGAAGATGTCAATCGGCATCACTGACATGAGTGCCAGCGCCAGCCCTGCATACATCAATCCGGTTAGATACCGTGTGGGTCGCCCCAACATCCGAATCAGGAACCAGTAAACCGCTAGCGTACCGAGCATGTACGCGCCCACCGAAACCGCTAGTCCGGCTTGGGGGATAGTTACCACGCTGAACACCTTGAATGTGCCATAAACCAGCAGGTGGTACATGAAGTGTGGGAACATTGTCACCATCTGCCCTACTGCGCGTCCATCCATGACCTCGTGTAGATAGGAAAGGTGATCGGCATAGTCAACCTGCTGATATACCAGGAATGTCACAATCGGCTTGAACAGAATGAATGCTGCGATCAAACCTATTCCAGCCGAAACGAGGGTTGGATTTAAGAAGTGGAGCCTTTTTTTGGTGTTTTGCACGAGGTCGGTATCCATTTTGACTATGCGAATAGATCGACAACCTCAAATTGCAGCACATCCACCAGCCCGACATCTGTCAATTTCAACTTTGGGATTACCTCTAGCGCCATGAAACTCATCGCCATGAACGGGTCGGGCATGGTGCTGCCCATCGCCTGTGCGTGGTCGATCAGCGCATCATACTCTCGTCGCACCTGTTCCAGGGGTGCTTCACTCATCAGCCCTGCTACCGGCAGCGACAGCCGCCCTAGCACCGTCTCACCATCTACCGCCACCAATCCACCGCCCATCTCGACCAGCGCGTGTACTGCCCGTTCCATGCTGGCATCATCCGCGCCAATCACCACCACATTATGATGATCGTGCGCCACCGTCCCGGCAATTGCCCCTCGTTTCAGTCCAAATCCCTTGATGAACCCCTTGCCGATGTTGCCACTTGCCCGGTGACGTTCCACCACCGCCATTTTCAGGATGTCCCGCTCGGTGTCTGCCACCGCTTGCCCATCCACAATCTTGGCATCCTCGATATGGTGTCCGGTTACAACCTGGTCGCCCAACCCGCCGATCACCCGGATGCGGTTGCCCCGCGCCGGGATACTGAAATCCAGCGACTCCAGCCGCACATTCATCGACCCGCGCAGGTCAATCGGACGCAGCGGTGCTTTGTCGCCGACGATCTGCCCATCTCGCGCCACCAGTTTCCCGCCCCGGAAAACCATCTCTGGGCGTAAATCCTTCAGGTCGGAGAACACCACCATATCCGCCCATTTTCCCGGCGCGATCACCCCATGATCGTGCAGCCGGAAGTATTGCGCCGTATTCAGCGTCCCCATGCGGATCGCCATTACCGGGTCAATCCCCTCGGCAATCGCCGTCCGCACCATGAAATCAATCGACCCCTCGTCCATCAGGCTTCCCGGTTGCCGGTCATCCGTGCAAAAGCAAATGTGGGTGTGATTTTCCCGCGTCACCAGAGGCAGCAGGGGGCGCAGATTCCGTGTCGTTGTCCCCTCTCGGATGAAGATCGTCAGCCCTAGCCGGATTTTTTCGAGCGCCTCATCAACCGTAGTGCATTCATGTTCGCTGCCGATTCCGGTGGCGACATACGCATTCAGTTCCTTGCCGGTTAAACCCGGACAATGCCCGTCCAGCACCTTCTCATGGAACATTTCCAGCTTATCGATCATCCCCTCATCGCCATTCACCACACCGGGATAATTCATCACTTCCGCCAACCCCAGCACCCAATCGTGGCTCAACAGCGGTTCAAGGTCTTCGGCCTCCAACCGCGCCCCACTGGTTTCCATGTGGGTCGCCGGGACACAGCTAGACGCCATCACGAACATATTCAGCGCCCCATGTTTCGCCCGTTCCAGCATGAACCGGATTCCCTCCAGTCCCAGCACATTGGCGATCTCGTGCGGATCGGTGACAACCGTCGTTACCCCATGTACCAGCACCGCCCGCGAGAATTCCGGTGGCGTACACAGGCTGCTTTCGATATGCACATGGGCGTCAATAAATCCCGGACACACATACCGTCCACCCAGGTCGATTTCTTCCTCGGCTGCATATCGTCCACCCAGCGCCACAATCCGCCCATCCTGAACGATGATGTCCGTCTGGTAAATTTCGCCCGTCCATACATTGACGAGTTGTGCATTCCTTAAAACCAGACTTGCGGGAGATTCCCCTCGTGCGGCGGCCAGTCGGTCAACCAGTGTCATTGTCTGCTCCTATCGTTACCGTGTATATGCGATCTAATCCCCATGAATCAACTGCCGTGACAGTCGGTTATGTCGCTCGACCAGTATCGGCAGGTCATCAGTCAACAACTGCCCATCCTGTACCACCACGCGCCCGTTGATTACCGACACATTCACACGCGGCGACCCGCACAAAACCAGCGCTGCCGCCGGATCATGCTGTGCCCCTGCGAATGCCACATCGTCCAGCCGGAACGCGACAAAATCCGCCGCCATCCCCGGCGCAATCGCGCCGATATCGTCCCGCCCCAGCACCGCCGCCCCGCCCCTTGTTGCCATCTCCAACGTTTCCCTTGCCGATAACGCTGCCGGGTTGCCGTTCACCCGTTGCAATAGCATCGCCTGACGCGCTTCATTCAGCACATGCCCACTGTCATTCGACGCCGACCCGTCCACCCCTAAACCGACTTTCACCTGCGCATCCAGCATTTGTCGAACTGGCGCGATTCCTGACCCCAACCGCATGTTACTGCTGGGACAGTGACATACCCCCGTCCCTGTCCGCGCGAACAACCCGATTTCATTGGCATCCAGCTTGACGCAGTGCGCGTGCCACACATCATCCCCCACCCAGCCCACATCCTGCGCATAATCCCCCGGACGATAGCCAAAGGTTTCCAGGCTGTACGCCACATCATTGTCATTTTCTGCCAGATGTGTATGTAAACTCACCCCATAACTCCGCGCCAACGCCGCCGACTCGCGCATCAAATCCCGGCTCACACTGAACGGCGAACACGGCGCGACCGCCACCCGCAGCATCGCATATCGTTCTGCATCGTGATAATCCTCGATTACCCGCCGTGTATCCCGCAAAATGACCGCCTCATCCTCAACAATCGAATCCGGCGGTAATCCCCCCTTGCTCTCCCCCACACTCATCGACCCCCGCGCTGCATGAAACCGTATCCCGATCTCCCGCGCCGCCCGGATTTCATCATCAAGCTGCACATCATTCGGGTAAAGATACAGGTGATCGCTGCTGGTGGTACAGCCGGACAGCATCAATTCCGCCATCGCCAGCTTGGCCGACACATAAACCATCTCGCCCGTCAACCGACTCCAGATTGGGTACAATGTCCGCAGCCAGCCGAACAATTCGTCATCCTGCGCCAGTACCCGCGTCAAACTCTGGAACATATGATGATGCGTATTCACCAACCCCGGCAAAACCACATGCTTGGACAAATCCAGTACCACATCTGCCGTTTGTGCGGGCATTTCATCCAGGCTACCCACTGCCTCGATCACCCCATCCCGCGCGAACACCGCCCCGCCCCGTATCTCCCGCCGCCCCTCGTCCATCGTGACCAGCGTTTGAATATTTTTCGCTAGAATTGTCGCCATTTATCCTCCGCTATCGGCTTAAAGTTTTGAACCGACAGCTAGCGCAATTTAGTTAACATTAAAACAACCATTTTTAACCTTTTTAGAGGTTTTTAGTCTTTCTGGACTAGCTTGGGGTTTTGAACCCCAGGCGGCACTATTCGCCTATATCCTCCAGTGCCACATATACCGTCCCATTCGCGTGGTGTTCCTTCTGACGCTGAACATAATCCACGACCAACGCCAATCCGCGCTCCCCAACGGTCAAAGCGCCATACCCCCTTTGCCACCGAAACTGAGTTTGCGTATCCGCGAGACTCTCGTTTACTTCGCGCGAGGATACCCCTTTGACATGCTTTGTCCAATCGGCAATGCTCAATGTCGGTGGTATAGATACGGCAAAGTGAACATGGTCAACCATTGCATTGATCGCCAGTACCGAACTTCCTATTTCACGAGATTTCGATTCAACGGCGCGGAATACAACCTTTTCCACAGTCGAAGTAATCGCCGATTCACGCCCTTTTGTCGCCCACACAATATGGTAATAACAGCGCCAGAATGGCATCTCTGTATTCCCCTAGCACCTAACACATGCTTCTTAAATCTTCATTATGCTAGATTTTCAAAGGACTGCATCCTTGAAAAACCACTTTCATTAAATTCGAGATGAAACAGTCAACCTCTTTAGAGGTTTACAATTTTCGTTAGCATGAGGTTTTGAACCTCATGCCATGAAATTACACGGTGACAATCCCCAACGCCCGCGCCGGATTCTCAACCGTCATCTGTCGAATCACCGTCTCATCCACGCCCCGCCCCTTCAGCGCCGGAATAAATTGCTCGAACAGTGCCCTATACCCTCGGTAGCCTTCTGGCGGATTACCATCCGTTGTCGCCGGGTCATACCACCCTGCGTCGTGTGAAAGCAAAATTTGATCGCTGTACCCCGCGTCAATCACCGCCACCACAGCGTCCAGCAGCTTGTCCTGTGGATGCCAGTTCACCGCTCCAATCGCGTCGAATTCCAGCCATGCGCCCCGCTTCGCCGCCTCAATGTGGATGGCCGTATCCGGTTCAGTATGCGCGTGTACCCAGATGAACCGTCGCAAATCGTGTCCCGCCGCTTCCAGAATATCCATCTCGCCTCGCGCGGCAGCCCCGCCAATCGTGTGGCTGGCAACCACCGCCCCGGTCTGTCGGCTAGCCAGCGCGGCGGCACGCAGATTTCGCGCCTCAATGGCTCGCGGCCCATCATCGCTCATCGCCACCTTGATGAACCCGGCGCGGCTGTCTGTCCCTTCCATTCCTTCTGTTAATTCCCGAATCCATATTTCAGCTAAGGCTTCCTCCTTCAGGTCAATCAACGCCTCTGGAATAAGCCCTTCTTTGTAAATCCCCGTAGGCGCGATGATGTGTATGTCTGTCGCCCCTGCCAGCCGCCGCAGCACCGCCACGTTCCGCCCCACCCCAACCGGCGCGCATTCGGTCATCGCGGTTACACCGGCAGCCTGTGCCGCTTCCAGATGTGGCTTCACCACTCGCACCACCGCCTCCGGGTCAGCCACCGCATAATTCGGTGCAGTTGGCCCGCGTAAATCCACGAATAAATGCTCATGCGGCAGCATCACGCCCAGCGATTCAACTGCCACATCCCCCTTAACCGTTCGGATAATTCCCGACCCCATAGCTGCTCCCTTATATATCAAGTGATGGTTTGTTACCGACCAGAATGCTTAGGTTTTCCTCCCTTGCTGGCGGCGCACGAACGGGGACGAATGTCCCCTGAGTGGAGGGTGGTGAGCGTAGCCAACCGGAAGGGGTCATCTAGC
The DNA here is from genome assembly GCA_963752305.1 of uncultured Chloroflexia bacterium. Lineage (GTDB taxonomy): Bacteria > Chloroflexota > Anaerolineae > Aggregatilineales > Phototrophicaceae > CFX2. The sequence continues at coordinate 858,089 of CAVVXQ010000009.1, read as the reverse complement.
GATTGCTAATTGATATATCCAGTTCCCCGTACCCCCATCTCTGCTCTCCTGTATACCACGCTGCGGAATTCCAAACAAACCACTTGACTTTTCAGAACTTTTGTTCTATACTTAACTTGCCATCTTTCTACTTTCTCGGTGGCTGCATCTTCACAATTGACTCGACTGACACAGTGACAATGACGACTTTGACGACATTTCCCCTTATCATCAGAGTCAAAATTGCCTTTTGCGACACCGAAGACTCTGCCCAAACGCAGTAACCGGGCATCTTTTCAACAAAACCCCTCACCCCCGCAGTAACCAACCGTGTATGCTGCGCCGATTTTGCACCCAGGGTCGGGTCAAAGACAAATTAGAGAAAAGTTATCCGCTTCTCTTTATCGTCTTTATCTCCCATTTTCTCTGTGCCGCCCGAAACGGGTTGCAGGACGCAGACGGAATCAATCTGCACATGCTGCACACTTTGCGCCTGTGCATTTGCAGCATTTTGTGCAGATTGGAGTTTACGGAGGTGAAACGCCGCCATCGCTCAGGGGAAAATCAGCGACAGCAGGCGTCTATGCCGCCGTCGCTGATGAATTATTCTCAGGGGGTCAAATGGATGTGAATACGAATCCGCATCCTAACTCGGATTTTGATCTTCATGACCGTTTCCATTATGCCCATTCTCCTTGCGGACGGTCAGCACACTGTCGATCAACCCGTATTCCACCGCCTGGGCCGCCGTCAAAAAGAAGTCGCGGTCAGTATCCCGTTCAATCACAGCCCGATCTTGCCCGGTATGCTTCACGAAAATGGAGTTGACTTCTTCCTTGAGCCGCACATATTCGTTCACCTGGATCATCATGTCGCTCACCTGCCCTTGCGCCCCACCCAGCGGTTGGTGCATGTGGATGGTCGCCGTTGGTAAAGCATGACGCATTCCGCTCTGTCCGGCGGTCAACAGCACCGTGCCGAAACTGGCTGTTCGCCCCACCGCCACGGTACTAACTGGCGCGGCGATCTGCTGCATCGTGTCGTAGATGCCCAACCCGGCATACACCTCGCCCCCCGGCGAACTGATGTACATCTGTAACGGGGTTTGTGGGTCTTCCCGGTTCAGGTACAGTAGTTGGGCAATAACCAGGTTGGCGCTCTGCTCATTCACCTGCGAACCCATAATGATGATTCGCCCCTTCAACAGCAGCGAATAAATGTCGTATGCCCGTTCCGCATGACCATCTTTCTCCACCACCATCGGAATCACGTTGCCTACAATCATGATCTTGTCCCTTCTGTAAATAACGAATCCAAACCCTGTGGATGAGGCACATGGCCTCATCCTGAGCAATCAGCTAACTTGAATAGATAAGAGGATTTATCCGCTAATGGCTAGCGCCTGATCGGTTTCCCAAACACCTTGCAGGTTGATAAGCATGACCCCCACCAGTCGCATCACGAAATCGGTATCCAGTTCATCCGGCAGGTTGATACGTCCCCAGATGGGTATGGTATCGCTCCACCCGTCGTACAGGCTGGACGTAATCTTGCTGCCACCCGGCATACGGGTATCCACCCATACCTGGGGTGTAACTGCCGACACGAATCTTTCCGAGGCCGCGCCAGCGTACTCGCGCCGGGGTTGCCACTCCGTTCCCGGCATCGCCTCGCGTAAACCAGCTTTTAGTCCGCTGTAGGCTTCACTCATGAGTTTTTCCACATCCTGTAGCCCTCGCTCCGCCAGATGCTCGAAGAACTCCGCCCAGAACACCCTACCCTCGGCATACGGGGTTACTTCAAAACCCAACACCTCTTGTCGCCCGTCGTGCAGCGTCCCAACCGCCACCGCCACATCATACGGGTGGGATCGTCCCGGTAGTTGTAAGTTCAGAACGTCAATCAGCATGGAGGAATAATGTTTACGCAAAGGGCGCTCACGGAACGCATACACCATGTCGTCCAACTGCTGGCACAATTCGGCCAACTGGCTCTGGTGAGATGCCGTTACGCCCAACTGCCTCAGCGTTTCCTCAACATGACGTTGATTCACGCCGTCCAGGAAAGCATCCTGTATCAATGTCAGCAGTGTTTCCCCGGCCTCGGCCAACGAGTTCGATAAAATCGGGGTAATACGTACCCTTCCGCAGCTTGGGTATCCTCAGTTGGATTTCACCTAGCGGAGAGTCCCATACTCGCTCCCGGTAGCCGTTGCGATATGCCCGACGCTGGTCGTTTCGCTCGTATGGGCTGGCCTCAAGGATCGCGCTCACTTCCATCTCCATCACCAGTTGGAGCGTGACCCGCAGGCTCTCTCGCAGAAAACCGACATCGGTTTCATCGCCGAGTGCCTGCAAATATGCCAACAGTAACCCACTGGAGGATTGATCCGCCTGTCTCATTGCCCAACTCCTAAACCGACCCACCTGTTGTTATCCGTCTATTGAAGCCGAAATTGAGCTTGGATTTAACTTTTTACACCACTTTTCAGGATGAATTTACAGACCGGCCAGTCGTCGCGCCGCCTTCAACGTATTATCCAGTAGCATGGTGATTGTCATTGGCCCAACGCCACCTGGAACTTTGGTGATTGCCCCGGCCACCTGTACCGCCGAATCGAACTCGACGTCACCCAGATATTTGTATCCCTTTTCACTGGTCGGGTCATCAACCTTGTTCGTTCCCACGTCAATCACGATTACGCCCGGTTTCAGCCAGTCGCCTTTTACATACTCTGGCTGACCAATCGCCGCGATCACCACATCCGCCCGTCGCACAATGTCGGCCACATCCCGCGTCCGGCTGTGACAGACCGTAACCGTAGCATTGGCCTTCATCAACATCAGGGCAACCGGCAGTCCCACAATGTTGCTCCGCCCGATGACGACTGCATTCGCGCCTTCCAGTTTTGCGCCCGCTTCTTTGAGGAGAACCATACAGCCCGTCGGTGTTGCCGGGGTAAAAAACGGTTCGCGTCCCTTCTGTGCCAGCAGTCCTACATTGATTGGATGAAACCCGTCCACATCCTTTTCCAGACTGACTAAGCGCAAAACCTGTTCCTCGTCAATCTGCTTCGGCATCGGCAGTTGCACGAGAATCCCGTGAATCTTGGGATCGTCATTCAGGGATCGTACAGCCGCCTCGACCTCTTCCTGGGTGCTTTCCACAGGCAAAATGTGGCCGACGGAATTCATGCCCACCTTCTCGCAGGCTCTACGTTTCATGCGCACATACATCTGCGAGGCCGGGTTATCCCCCACCAGCACCACACCCAAACCCGGTGGATAACCCATTTGCTCCTGAAAATGGGCTGCCTCTTTTGCGATTTCCGCCTGCATCCGCTCTGCCACGACTTTTCCATCAATAATGGTTGCGGTCATCCTTATTCCAGTCCTAATATGCTATTGAAGATAATGTCACGCAAGCATACCATAACCATCATCCATCAACGAGTAATAAAGATCAGCGCGATAATTGATTAATTGTCAATGCATTTGAACAACTCACCGACAAAAATTAAACTGCGATTTCCGAATAGTCGGTTAACATAGACTCAGGGAAGGACTCTTTCCAAACAGCATCTTGAAACCACCGATCAAGATTTGTGATTGGATGAAGGACAACGCTATGGCTCAAAATGGAAAAACTCGCAACCCCCTCTGGCGACGGGGCGAATCCGGTCAGGCGCTGGTTGAGTACGCGCTAATTCTGGTGCTGGTCGCAGTTGCGCTGGCAGCAGCATTGATCGCTACAGGTCCAGCTTTAGGCAACGTATTTAGTAATACTGTCTATAATCTAATAGGTCAGGAAGGTACGCCCGTCGCAGATTTATATAATCGCGGTGGCCCGACTGCCTTCTGGGAAACCGTGACTGCCGTTGCAACACGCGGCGTCGATGAACGCGACTTCCCACCCAATCCACCGAAACCACCCCGCCCTTCAGATACTCCAGGGCCATCTCCGACGCCAACACCGATTACGCCAACGGTGACGCCATCTTATACACCGACGGTAACCATCTCACCAACTCCGCAAGATATAGCGCACACCGCTCCCTTTGATGATCCTATCGACCATCCAGACTGGTGGCGTGTAGATAGTTCTGTTTGGCTCGGCGGAGACGATTGGTATGGTGAGTATTTCCCGAACCGTGATTTGACGCCTCCCTCGACAGCCAAACGCTATAACGGCGAACTGAACATTGACTACCGATTTAACATCGGTTTCGATTGGGGCAACGGTAGTCCACTTCAAGGCTGGAACACCGACAACTTCTCTATCCGTTGGACACGTCACGTTTATGTAGAGGGTCCAGACCCACTAACCGTACAGATGTCCGTAATCTCCGACGACGGTGTACGGGTATGTGTGGACAAACCAGCCACCCATGCTTGTAGCGAATCTGGCGGGCAAATCATCATCAATGACTGGTCGGGGCGATCTTTCAGCGATACTCCACTGAATGGTTCAGTCACCCTTACTCCCGGAGACCATTGGTTGACCGTCGAATACTACGCTGCTAACGGCACAGCCGGTATCTACGTGAATATGTCCAACTATCGGGGCAACGTCCTCGATGATAGTGCAATGCCTTCCGGTGCAGCCAACTGTCAATGGGCGCAGGTGAATGGCAGCCAACCCAACACCGTTGCCTGGGCGTGGGAAGAAAGCGCGCTATCTGGCAATGGCTTCCCACCCAACATGCGCTGCAGCCTGGAACTCAGAGGCTATGTAGATGTTTCAAGCCTGACCGCCCCGGAAATGTCTTTCTGGGATGTGTGGGATTTCCGTGCGGGCACCACAGTGACCGTATATGTGGCAGAGTACCAACCCTATAATGCCGATGGTACGGGTGGGCCAGTTTGGGGAACCGGGACCGTATTACACACAGGCAACAGCACCCGGAATTATGCCTGGACAAAACTAACGGTCCCGATTCCAGACGTGCCTAGTAAGAAAATCACCTACCGTTTCACCATCCAAAGTGATAACAGTTCCGGTATCCGACGTTTCTACCTCGATGACATTGAGGTTAAAGACCCCAGCACTCGTACATTTGGCGTGTGTACCGGCAGCATTGACTCCTGCGACAGCTATTGGTCTATGGATACAGAAAGCCAGAAGGCCGATTTTATCACCAGTGGTCGTTGGTCGCTGGCAGCCAACAATACAGCAGATAATTCGCCGTTGAGTTGGGACTCAAGCGCTACATCTGGTGGTCAATATGTGCGCTTCGGGCCTGAACAGGGCACGGGGGCATCTGACTATCGCATCCACTCAATTGAGTTCAATGGGACAATCAGCGTGCCATACAATGATGACGGCAGCGGAGGTGTTCCCGATTTTGAGGGCGATGATGGTGTACCGCAGCTCACCTTCTATCAGGCCTACGATCTTGACCTCGGTGAGTCCATTGAAATCCAGTGGACACGAGACGCAAGAGATAACGTACCGGACAACTGGCAAACCCTCAAAGTCCTGGCGAGTGCAACTAGTTCAACCCAAAGTCAGGTGATGGATCAGATAAGTGTCCCACTCAGTACCATTCAAGACTGGAATACTTCACCCTTCCGACTTCGTTTTGCCTTCAAGGTTGACAAGAATAATACCAGCAAGGGCGGCTGGTGGATTGATAGTATCGTCATTGACCGCGAAGGGGTGCAGCGTTATGGTAGTTATCCTTTCTGCGATGACGCTGAGAATGGAATTTCCCAGTGGCTCATGACTGGACAATGGGGAGTAGCTCCAACGGGTGCATTTGGCAGTTCTCGTTCGTTCACGGATAGTCCGGCTGGCAACTACATTACCGGCCAGGAATCCGCGATGGAAACGCGCAGACTATTTGACTTCAACAATGACACACCCGAAAACCTCACCATGTTCGGCGGCAACAAGGACTGTAACGGTGGGCCTTCAGGCAAAGCGACTGAACCTATCTTAAGCTTCTGGCACACCCGCTTTATGGGAGGTAATCACTCCATTACTGTCGATCTCTACCGTCCGTCGCGGGCTGCCGCCGGAGCCATTCCCGCAACATCGGAAGTCGTGTGGACACCCGTATGGCGTTACGACTTCACAGCCAACACCCGTTTCAATGTGGCCTGGGAACGTGTTGAAATCAATATGCGGGCGGCAATCGAGCAGCTCACGGGCCAGTCATGGACGGCACTCACATCCAATAACAATCCATACGACGATGACTTCTACTTCCGTATTCGCCTGGATACTCGTACAGGCAGTGGTAAGAGTGACGGCGTGTATATTGACAATGTCAATCTGAAGGACTATTCGGAACAGTCGTACAAGTTGTGGAGTCCGTCCACCAATGTTGCTACCCCACCTGGACAGACCGCTCCAGCAGGTATGGGCAACGGAACCCGGTATGCCGATGATATTGACAATCCACCTGAATGGTGGGAGAGATGGCAGACGGGCGGTGAATGGACTGCCGTTGATTGGGATCAGCATGCTGGACTAAATTCTCTCCACGATCACGCCACTCAGGGTACCAACTATGCTGATAAGCAGTACTCAGTTCTCGAAATGGACGAGATTATCGACCTTCGAGGAGCAACGAAAGCCGACCAACCCACCCTGTACTTTTGGGATCATTACAATATCGGACAAAGTGATGCCATCTCGGTACAGATTGCCGTCGAGGATTCGAGTCGCACCAGGCAGGGATACAACTATATCTACGGATATGGAACTTCCACATCTTACGGCTCGTCAGTCTTATCGTCATGGGAAACCGTATGGCAAGTGGGTGAATACAAGCGGGTCGATACATGGATACGTGAACAAATTGATCTAAGTCGGTTTGCCGATGATCCCTCAACAACGACCAATGAAGGGAAACGACTGCGTATTCGTTTTGTATTGGATACCTATAATACATCCAATAATCTGCGTGAAGGCTGGTGGCTGGACGACGTTGCTGTTCAATATCGCCAACCGCGACTCATCGGCCTAACATTCTTCGACGCTGCTCAAAACACGTCAAACTGGATAACCGAAGGTACTTGGGGGCTTGCGCCTGATCTGTGGCGTGGGGCTGGTGGTGGTCCCGCATCTATGGGCACCGACCCCTGGTACGCCTACTACTTCGATTGCATCAAGTGGATGACCGATTTCAGTGGACCGCCATCAGGTCAAGTAAAGGTCACAATACCTTCTGGCGGTGGCAACAGAATATCGTGTTCCACCAGCAATGTCGATCAGTTTTTGAACTCCATTACCGCCACAAAAGCGGGCACTGATGCCTGGTTGGCAGCACGAGCTGCCAACTGGAGAGATGATGATACCCGCTTCCTGGGCGACACGCTGAGTAACATAAACCATGATTATGGCTCAAGTAGCAGACCGGCTGGTGCGCAGCCTGGTTCAGCCGGATCGACTTGGGATGACGATTATTTCGCGCGCTGGTTCAGGCATATTAGTGTGCTGGCAGGCGAGTATACCTTCATCACCACCAGCGACGATGGTGTGCGGCTGAAGTATATAGGAGCAGGTGCGCCCGCAGGCTGGAACATCATCAACAACTGGTCATATCATGGGCGCACAACCAACTTTGCAACAGTTACATTGGCTGCTGGGGATTACGATCTGCAGATGGAGTGGTTCGAAGCAACAGGTGGTGCGGTCATCATCCTACAGGTTGGTAACAATAACTTCTCATTCAGTGATAGTCCAAAACCTGGCGCTACCGACGACATCCCCGCTGTCCCATCGGTAGCCTATGGCAACTCATCGCTGATCTTGAACGGGTTATTGGACCTGGACAATCCTGGTGTTGCACCATCTCTATGGAGACCGCGCTTGCAATATTACACCTACTACGAACTTGGCAACAGCACATCAGCCCAAGCAGAAGTCTCGATTGATGGCGGCTTTAGCTGGACAAATTCCAACTTCTCGAATAACTGCCCAGGCGGTGGAGCGCAGTGTAATCCGACCATCAACGGTTGGTCGTCCTGGCTGCCAGCGAATGGCGATTGGCAGCTTCGCAGTCATGACCTGCGAGCCTACGCGAACCGTCACATCGGATTACGCTTCCGGTTGAATACATCCAGCAGTGTCCGCGATGGCTGGTGGATTACCGAAATTCAGGTCAATAATTAACGGTATGTTTCTTGGGGTATAAGCAAGTATCTTATACCCCTCCCCTCGTTCTAAAGCCACTTGGGCGGGCAATTGAGTTGCCCGCCCTTTTTCTTTGGATTTTGTATAGATAGTCGAGCCGCAATTTGTTAAACTAGGCAGAAGAATAATCTGTTGATTGCACATTGAGAGGTTTCATGGCTTCACAGAGACGATTAGGATTGTTATTTGCTCTGGTTGGCCCGCCCGGTGTGGGAAAAAACGCAATGATGAACACGGTCCTCAATCGCCTGGATGACCTACGACAGCTCCCCACCGCCACCACACGCCCAATCCGTCCGAGTGAACAGCCTGGGCGAGAACACTTATTTGTGAACCGAGATGAATTCCAGCAAATGGTCGATGATAACACCCTCCTGGAATGGCAGATTGTACATGGCGAGTGGTACGGAATGCCAAAGGAAACCGTTGAAACAGCCATCAATCAACAGCAAGATTTGATCGCAGATATTGACGTGTTGGGGGCAACCTATTTGCGGTCAATCTATCCAGACAATGCGGTGCTGATTTTCATACAACCGCCTTCCATAGATGTATTAAAACGCCGGATGCAGACGCGCGGTGAAACCGAGGCGGAGATCGAAAAACGATTGCGCCGGGTCGATATGGAAATGCAATATGCTGGATTGTGCGACTATCTGATTCTTAACGACAATATCGACAAGGCGAGCGAGACACTGTTTGCTATCATTTTAGCCGAGCGCAGCCACCGGGCACTTCTAAACTTACGTGCTAATAACAACCTCCCTCGCCACAAATTCATTTACGCGGCATCGGTCATCGCCTTATACGAAGACAAAGTGCTCTACAATGCGTCTGAACCACATTTCCCAACCGCGCGGCTTACGCATGGTGAATTTCCGCATGAGGCTGCCTACCGTGCATTAAGCGAAACGCTCAAAATCACGGCGGTTCCGGCACAATTTCATGCAAGTGGCGATCAATTAACATCCGATGAATCATTTATTGTTCCATCTGGGATTCAATTAACCGTTCAAGAACACTATCAACAGATTTCATTTATGTTTGTCTACCGCATTCCGAACCGATTCAACCCGCCCCAGAACTGGAAATACATTCAATATCAACATGCCAATTTACCAGGCGCAATAAACATGGTCATACAAGAAACACTGTCCGGGGACTATCCCAATCAAACAATCGAGTCCTACCATGAGCCTGCATGATGTTCAGGTCAATTTCGGGGCAATATTCGCGCCAGATGGTATCCCCCTGCACTTTGGCGACCAACTAGCCGAATACAGAGCTGCAATCGAGAGCGTAGTTCTCATGGATCGTTCTCATGAAGGGCGTCTCCAGGCAACAGGTCGTGACCGAATTGATCTCATCCAACGCATTTCAACCAACGATTTGGCAAACATGAAAATAGGGGATGGTCGCCCGACCATCTTTACCAACAACAATGGACGAATCCTGGATCGCATCGAAATCTATGACCGGGGTGAAACAGCACTCATCGTCGCTGAACCGGGACGAGGCGAACCACTCCGCCAGTTTCTCCAGCGCCAGGTGTTCTTTAATGACGAGGTAGCTTTTAGCAATCTCACGCCAGTCACCCAACAATTCGCCCTGCACGGCCCCGAAGCGGACGCTGTAATCAATAGCTTTTTATCGGGAACGTTGATTCCACAACCTTTTCAGGGCATAGAAACCCAAATCGGGAGCGTGCCAGTGTTTCTGGCGCGTCGAAAGTCCCTCAGCGGAAGTCACTGGATGATCGTAGCGCCGCTTGCAGATGCCGAACAGGTCTGGTCGTCAGTCGTCGAAAAAGTGGTGGATATGAGAGGTGTGCCAGCCGGATCACTGACATTTAACGCGCTGCGGATACGCGCTGGTCAACCCGGAGTTGGACAAGAACTCAGTCCAGATTATATTCCCCTGGAAGCTGGATTCTGGGATGAGGTCAGTTTTACAAAAGGTTGCTACACGGGTCAGGAAATCATCGCCCGTATGGAAAGTCGCAATCGCCTCGCCAAAACGATAGTCACACTTCAGCTTTCAGACTGGGTAGAAGCACCTGCAAATCTATATTTTGAGGGAAAACAGGTAGGCACATTAACGAGCAGTGTCATTACGCCATTCGATGAAAAACTCGGCATCGGCTTTGTCAAGGTCCCCCTGGCAATTCCGAATCAAGCCTTTACAGTCGGTGAAAACCTTTCGCAGGCGACTGTAACAGCTTTGGCTGGAGCACAGTCTCCTCACATCTTAGTCAAAGCTAGAACTTCGGCGGCGGGCTGTCAAAAAACAGTGACCACCACAACTGCCAGGGTTGCGGTTCTGGCGGACGGGTTTCAATCGAAACGGGCGGCTCCGATGGAACGGGCGTTGCCGCCTCACTGTCGTTGGAAGGCACAGGAATAACCAACACTTCCCCAGGCAGTATCATCTTCCCTTCTTCGCGTGCCCATCGAGCGACATACGCATCACTGCGGGCGTAATCCCGCTCCTGTGTGAGACTCGCCTGTTCTTGCTTAAGCTGAGTGATTTCACTGCTAACTTGTTGATAAAGTTCTTGTAGGGGCTGACCAGACGCAACCAATGTTGTAAAGTTAATCCCCAGAATTAGACCCAGGGCAAGAATAGCCGCAAACATGATTTGTAAACCGGAAAGTTGTCCTGTCTTTTTGCGTTCGGAATGTTTCCCTTTTTCAGTTTCCATCATACTATTTGCATTTCACTCGATCACTAAACTCAGCTTCCCCTTTCATATCATAGCCGAATCAACCCAAATAAAAAACCCGACAATCCTGCCGGGTTTTTGTGCCGAAGGTGGGAGTCGAACCCACACTCCCGTGAGAGAACTACGCCCTGAACGTAGCGCGTCTGCCAATTCCGCCACTTCGGCGTACATGGAGTAGACAGCATTCTAGCAAATAAATGGTAGCTGTCAATATCAGGATTCTCATGAACTACCTCATTTGGAGGGAACTATGCCATGTTATAATCGCGCGGACGCTTGACAATCGGTTGAGACCATAAGGTATATGACAAAGCTCCTAAAATCTTACTTCACTGTCTGCTGTATAGTCATCATCACATGTACATATCCCGCATTAGTTGTCGGCCAACAAGCAACTGTGACCGCCGAAGCTCAGATAAAGGCCAATTTACGTGCTACTACCGATGTAAATGCGGCATTGGTAGGTGAAATCACCTCAGGTACCCGTTATCCAGTTATTGGACGAAGCGAATACTATCCCTGGTTACTTCTGGGAGATCCATCGACTCAAGAACCTATTGGATGGGTCTTTATAGACATAGTGAATATCTATGGCGACATTAATACCGTGTCATATACATCAGTTGTTGTCGGTAGCACGCCAGCCCCAACGCTGACAGTGGAAGTATCCAGTCCACCAACAGCCACCTTTCAACTACAAGGCATTGCCGTGCCAACTGTTATCAACACGGATACTACCCCATCCCCTTCTACAGGCGTTACCGGCTTAGTGACTGGCGAAATCAACATCCGTTACGGCCCAGGGATTGAATATCCTCGCATTGGTGTAGGACATGAAGGCGACGTGTACGAAATTACAGCCCGCCACACGCAACTTCCCTGGGTACAAATCATGTATCCCGATGCACCGAATGGATTGGGTTGGGTCGCAATTGACTTGCTTGAAATTCAGGGAGACATTTATAGTGTCCCGGCAATCAGCCAAACAACCTTTGATCTTCCTACTTTGACTGCAACTCCGGCGGCAGTGCAGGCTAGCAACCTATTCCAATCGACGCCGGTTGCCATAAGCCCTCAATTCCAGGGTCTTGGAGATCAACTCTGGACGATGATGCTGGACGCCAATTTCGAACCGGAAACCAGCCGTATAGGGGCACTATTTCTCATGAATTTACAGACTGGTGAAGCGATCACATTTGGGAACAATATTGCATTCAGCGGAATGAGCCTGAATAAAATCGCAATTTTGTCCGACCTATACAGCCAACTCGACGTACCACCATCGCTGGACGTTGCAGTGAATATCGCTAATATGATGGTGTGCAGCGAGAACAGTGCATCCAACGCCCTCCTGAGTTATATCGGCAATGGTGATCCATATCAGGGCGCACAGGTCGTTACAGCCTTCATGGAGAGTGTCGGGCTGGGTAATACATTTATTGTTGCGCCATTTCTCGTTGATCCAAATGCCACCCCGGAACCTGTACGTGCCCCTATAACGGGCGTCGACCAGGTACGTGCAGAACCGGATTATTCCAACCAGATGACAGTGGATGATCTGGGCTGGTTACTTAGTGGCATTTATCAATGTGCCTATCATGCAAATGGCCCTTTAATGGAATCGCTGCCGGGAGACTTTACGGCTGGCGAATGTCGACAAATGCTGGATGTCATGAGCGACAACAATCTCGGCCAGCCTCTTTTAATGAGTGCGGGGGTACCAGAAGATACGCGGGTCGCACATAAGCATGGCTGGACTGCGGACACACATGGCAACGCTGGAATCGTCTTCAGCCCTGGAGGAGATTACGTACTTGTGGTGGCACTTCACAATCCTACCTGGCTAGATTTTTCGGAGTCATTCCCGCTTATCACGGAAATATCACGAACTGTTTACAACTATTTCAACCCGGATGCGCCGATGGAAACAGATCGGGACCCGTATATTGTCGAAGTGGACAAGTGTAAAGTTGCCGGTACGCCCATCCTCGACGAACTCACTTCAGTGAATTACGGTGGATAAGTGCCTTAAGTAGCTATAGAAGAATTCTGAAGACATGGCCCCAAAGAAAATCCCCTCTCTATATGATGCCGTAGAGAGGGGAATATTGACCTGAACTAACCTTTGACGCCTCCAAGTGTCAGCCCGGAGATCAAATACTTTGACTGCCACGTAAATAGAATTAGTATGGGGATGGTCACTATAATAGAACCAGCGGCATATTTACCCCAATCCGTATTGAAGGTACCGATCAGATCGTTAAAACCAAGCGGCCACGTCCATACATTGGGATCTTGAAGTATCACCTTCGCTACCAGGAATTCCGACCACGCTCCCAGAAAATTAAATAAGAAGACAATCGACAGTGCTGGAGTAGATAATGGCAAAATAATCCGCCAGAAAGATTCCATTCGATTACAGCCATCAACCATAGCAGCTTCTTCCAAATCCGGCGGGATCGTATCGTAATATCCTTTTAATATCCATATACTAAAGGGAACGGCTGTAGTGACATACGCCAGCATCAATCCTGCAATATTGTTCGTCAATCGAAGCTGAGCAACAATAATAAATATTGGGATGAGCAGCATTACTCCTGGGATCATCTGGGTGGTCAACAGGAAAATAAGCGCTGGGCGACGTCCTGGGAAACGCCATCGGCTAAACGCATACGCCCCCGTAGCCGCTACGGCCACACCAATAATCGACACAGTGATTGTGATCGCCATGGTGTTCCAGAGCCATAGCAGGAAATTTTCATCTCGAAAGATCGCTACATAACTCTCGAAAGTCGCTCCTGGCGGGATGAGGTCTAATGAGCGTGAAAGCAAATTCGCACTTGGGCGGAGTGAAATACTCATTACGCGTAATACGGGATAAACCGAAATGATGGAGTAGAAGATTAGAATTGCATGGTAAGGTTTCCAGACCAGTAAACCAACCCATATTCCTATAATTGCCCATCCAAGATTTAGGTTGTCGGCTAGCATCAGGACGATGCCCACAGTAATAATGATTCCAGCCAGGATTTGACGAGGTTGAACCCCACTCAGTCCACCAATTCTGGATTCGGGATCGTTTGGACGTAGATACTGTATTCGCTGAGGTACTCATCGGTCGTATATCTCCTTCAAACCACCACTGGTCACAATCCAGACAACCGCAAAGATAAACAGGATAAGGAATACGATGATCGAAAATGCAGCAGCAAACCCATATCGGGCAGTCGCCGCAGGCCCAAAAGCGGCATTATACAGCGCCGTCACCAGAATATTCGTACTTTCGGATGGGCCACCGCCAGTCATCACAAAGATCAAGTCGGCTTTATTAAATGTCCAGATTACATCCAATGTAATCGCGGGAATGAGGATCGGCTTTATCAGGGGTATCGTAATGGATCTAAATCGTTGCCAAGCATTTGCCCCGTCCATTTGTGCGGCTTCGTAGAATTCCGCCGAGATACTTTGTAAACCTCCAAGCAGCATAATCATGTAAAACGGAATGCCCAGCCATATATTGACAAAAATTACTGCGGCGAGAGCGGCAGTTGGCTCATCCAGCCAACTGATTGCCTGTCCGCCAAGTGAGGTGATAATCTCATTCACGAAACCGTACTGGGCATGGAATTCCTGTTTCCAGGTAAGAGCACACGATAATCCCAGGAATCGCCCACGGTAGAACAATAATTGATCTGTAAATGTTTTTGAAGCGTACTTTCTGATTCATTATGAGTGCCAATGCCAACCCCCCAAGAAAATGAAAGATGACATTAACCCCCGTCCAGATTGCCGTGCGTCCTAATAGCACAGGAAAGGTCGAGTCCGCTGTTCTGAGCAACCTACCCCATCCGAGAATTTCCCCATCACGGACACGAAAGAACACGTTCGTAAAATTGTCCAACCCATAATCGAGACCATACAAATGGTCAAGTTCACACGATCCCGTAGACACAGAACTATAACAGGGAAAGGTATTACGCTGTAAATCTGAAAACGCAATTAGGACATTAAAAATGAGGGGGTAGATCAGAAACAGCACAATAGCGATAGCAGCAGGTGCGAGCAGTGTATATGGGAGAGCATGTCGGGTCTTCAAAACGCCTGCAAGCAACTTATATAAACCAAATTGAAACACCAGCGTAAAAACGATGATCGCCAGCAACAGGGGAACAACCAACCCAATGGTATTTACAATACGCTCCGCTGTTAAACCACTAAGTTCCATATTGATCTCCTAAAAAATGAGGTGGAGCGCATAGGCTCCACCTCTATTCAATATTTTTAGATTGCTAGCAGCGAGTTAGCTTTCCAGACAAATTTCTGCCGAAATCTCAGCTTCACTCGCCGCATCTTCCGGAGTCATGCTATTGCTCATAACTCCTTCTAGCTGTGGTTTCACACTGTCCCACATGCAGCGCAGCGATGCATCCGGCGGCATTCCGATACCAGTTTCCAAAGCGGCTGCGGATTCTGCCAATATCGGATCGTCAATTTCGATACCGGCTATAGCGGGTAGACGACCAGTGCCTAAGGTGTAGGCTTGAATCGCCTCTGGATCAGTAGACAGCCAGGTCAGGAAGGATACAACCGCGTCCAGATTTCGCACCTTCCACAGTAACGGGAATAGTGACGAATTTACCGCCTGTAAAGGGTTTCGGACGTTCGCCATTCGGTAACTTCGGCCAGGGAGCCAGGCCCAGATTGTCGGGCCCAAGAGCAGGAGACTTCTCTGTGTCCAGATAGTCACTGACAGTCCAGTCGCCATTCAGGATCATAGCGACGCTACCTTCCTGGAACAGGCCATTGGCGCAGTCATAATCGCATTCGGCTGGAACGACCTCGTCCTTGAACTTCAAATCCTGGACGAACTGGTAAGCATCAACCCAGGGCTGCGAATCCAGCACCATGTTA
Organism: uncultured Chloroflexia bacterium; assembly: GCA_963752305.1. Classification (GTDB taxonomy): domain Bacteria; phylum Chloroflexota; class Anaerolineae; order Aggregatilineales; family Phototrophicaceae; genus CFX2. The sequence goes on along the minus strand of CAVVXQ010000009.1, from coordinate 842,335 downwards.
CCATCGGCATCATAAACGCTCCCGCCAAATCCAGCAACAAATGGCAGGAACCAGAAGGTCTCATTCTCGTTGTAAGCAAATCCCTGAACGTCTGGATTATCTGCTTCAACCTGTTTCGCTGTAGCGACCAGTTCTTCCCAGGTATCCGGTGGAGTTTCAACATACTGCTTGTTGTACATCAACATCAAGTGGTTACCGTTATTCACCGGGAAGACCATAAGAGACACCAGCAATCTGGCCACCAGCAGCATTGGTATACACGCTCATGTCAAACAGATCATCGAGCGGCTGAATCAGACCGGCATCTACGTAGACACCTACATGATCGTTCGGGCCAAGCATCATATCGGGAAATCCGGAGCCCGCTAGGCCTGCGGCGAGAACATCAGTGCGAAGTGTTTCTGTTTCCTTTTGGACGATTTCAAGTGTCGATCCAGGGGCATATTTTGCTGCCCAGACGTCGAACTGTGCTGCAAGAACAGCATTATTGTCGTCACCGTCCTGGCTCCAAATGACCAGATTAACCGGATCCATCATGTCTTGTGCGAGAGCAGTAGCGACAGTACCCAACACAATTAAAACGACCATCATCATCAACAGAAATTTACTACGTTTCATACAAGTACTATCCTTTCATAGACTTAATCGATTATTTTTTCACATATTCCTGCAAATTGTCTGCAGGCTTCACACTTGATGATAGCTAGTTACTCCTTCTTAGACAAGAAATTTTTGTAGGCAGAACCTCATAATAACAAAAATTGTGCAATTATGGTTGCATATTTGTGCAATATGCTCATTTTTTATTGGTTAATGTGACCGATCACAACATCTATGTATTTAAAGACCAACTTGGAGGTCTTTTATTGATCGTCTTACACTTAGTGGATGATCGACTGTGGGGGGTCTTCCCAATCCTGGAACCAGAAACGCTGTGCGGCTTTAGCACTTAATCCATTCACCCAATCAAGCACATAATCAAACAAGACTTCCGTCATCCCTACATCACTATAGAGTTGAGAAGCCATTTCTAGCGACGCTTCCAAGACACTTCTCAATAGCTGTTGCTCACCCAGGTCAAGTCGAGGGTTTTGCCGGTGCATCACATCCACGACGTTATCCAGGTTGAGAAGATGATATTCATCAAGAGCATTTGAGGGGGCAACAATGCTCAGATCAACCTGGAAATCATTACGCAGGGTTCGCAGCACTCGATCCCGCACATCAAAATGATACTCACGAAGAGCCAGGAGCCGCTGATGCAAATCTTCAGCCACATCATTCAACAAATCCAGTCGGGGTGGCTCCTGAACGATTTGTTGTTCAATAAAAGCCATCAAAGAATTGGGATTCCCTTCTGTCAGGCAACGCTCAAATAAATTCATTGCCTCCAAACGCAGATAGTTCAGTTCTGCTAGTGAAAACAACCCCATTGATCTAAAATGATCTAACATGCCTCAGCCTTCTGCCGTTGGACATAAACGACGCAAATAATCCCAGGTATAAATCCCGGTATGATGTCCATCATCCCAGGTCGGTTGCAAAGCGTAATTGCCAACCAAATCCAATGAGCTCACCATATAGGAGCGTTTGGGCTTCAGTACCAATATATTTTCAGGGTCATGTTCGCGTCCCATCATTGCATGCCCGCCCCGGCACTCCACACAAGGACATGCTTCACGAAGTTCAGACAATGGATACTGACAAACCTGCTCATCACTCCATACAATTTCCAAAAATCTATCCACCTTATTCAGAGTTATAGATTTCGGCAAAACTCCTACTGTCAATCTCTATCTCCAGTGTGTCTACCAGCTAACCTGACTCCCTGACACCATATTTCCGATTATTTTCGAACCTGCGTTTTGGCCTGTTCAATCCAGCGCTCGCGTAAAATGCGTTTTGCAGTCACTCTAGAAGACATGCGTGATGCAAGTGTATAGGCGTCTTGAGCAGCCAGTTGCTCAAAGGTTGTGATGCCCAATAGATTAAGAGCCTGTTCGTATGTTGGGCCAATGCCTTCGATTTCAGTCAACGAATCTTTGGTTTTAGGATGTGCAGTATCATGCACTGGAGATTTCAGTCGGAATCGGGGTTGGCGCTTGAATCGCCTGATGCCTTTCCTCAGCTCGCCACCACATATAAATCAGCCCGAAAACCAGGCCGAAAAGCAAATATCGCAGTTTCATAGTCAGTCCAATTTTACCTTCACATACATTTTGGCTCATGAAGGATTTTAAACACTAGCAATTTTACCACAAGAGTTCCCATTAATCCGTTGATAGTTCTCCTATCAAGCTACGGAGTCTTGCGTAGCAAGGTGACGTCTGATACAATCAGAAAGTTGCGATATTGCCCGTTGGCAAGAGAATTCAGCAGCAAGCGTTGATGTTGTAGGAGATGATGATGCCCTACCGTGTACTATCTAGCCTCGCCCTGATGTTGTGTCTTTTTGTAGCAGCCTGTCAGGGACCCCCACCAACACAGATTGTCCTTGTGGTCACAGCCACGCTGACAGACACTCCCGACCCCAACGCAACAATAACAGCCACCAGTACAGCAGAAGTTCAACAGGCTGCTGACGAACCCACGATTGTCCAGGAAACTGCAACGCCCCAAGCTACGGCCACGATTGACCCATTTCCTACCGTAGCATTGAGCCAAATTCAGGTTGCCGAACAAGTGTTTGAACATGGGCGCATGTTCTGGATTCAACCCCGCAGTCAAATTTGGGTAATGATTGATGATGGCTCTGGCAGTGGGCCGTGGACAATCTATGAAGACACATTCCTGGATGGTGAGCCAGAATCTGATCCAAACCTAACGGTTCCAGATGGAAAATATCAGCCCATGCGCGGCTTCGGCAAACTGTGGCGTGAAAATCAGTCGATTCATGATGCGCTCGGATGGGGTGTAACACCCGAATTTGGCTACGTCAGCAATTATGAGTATCATCCTGGAGGAACGGTTAATGCACAAAACCAGTATGTTCCTGGGGCAGGATACCATATTCTTTTCAGTTTGTATCAAGAAAAATTCCAGTTCAATGAGGCGGATGGAACCTGGAAGAAATTGTCATGACTGAGAGTTATGTGGGGAAAATGCAATGACCAACTTTCGGAGATGGCAACTTGATGCAACAAGCCCATTTTCCCTACAGATTGCAGCCGATGCCCGCTTCAGCCAGACTGATTACACCGACGACCAAATCTGGGAAATCAATCTAGGGTCAGGAAAATCACCTGCCCTGGCCTTACAAACACGCTATGGCGGGCGCGCGGGGCTTGCGAGTATCGTACCCATGTGGCTGCACGATGGGCGGGCGATTTATCAAACACAGGCCTATGCCAAGCAGCCATATATCACCGCTTTCGCCCCCGGTTATATACGTTTACAGGCAACATTGACCCCACAACTGGCACTTCAGGCCGAATTTTGGGTAATGGAATCTCATGCGGTTGGCGCACAACTCACGGTAGCCAATGCCCACACAACCCCCACTGATATTCGGCTCGATCTGTTGGGATTCGTCGGAATTGGTGGTAAAGAGCAAAAAACAACACGCTTAACAACACCAAGCGGTTCCAGTGTATTGAGCCTCGGACAGGTGGGAAATCTATCCCCGATTATTACTTTGGATAACGCGGACTCGGTACCAAATTCTGATGCCGGAGGGGGCAAAATCGGGCAAAGCGTCACCATTGATGGGCGAAAAAAAGTAGTCTTTCGGTGGGTACATACAGCGTTACCAGACATCAGGGAATCCATTGCATTAGGAAATAAGTGGCTTCAGCAGGATTGGGAACAAGCGTTCCAGCAGATCAGTGACGCATCACAAACTATCCCCGTTATCGAAACGGGAAACTCAGATTGGGATGCGACAATTGCTTTTGCGTACCAACAACTTATGCAGTGTTTCCTGAGACCTACGTCCAGTTTGCCCTATACATCGTTTGTATCTATGCGCCAGCCTAACCGAGGATTTAACCCGCATGAGGTGAATACCCGTGACCGTGCCTGGGGTGGTCAGTCCCCGATACAGGCTTATCTACTTACTTTGGCAATCGCATCATCCAATCCGTCATTTGCAGAAGGTGTCATCAGAAACTACTTAGCAGTCCAACAATCGGATGGTTGGATTGATTGGAAACCCGGCCTCGCAGGACAGAAACAGGGGATTTTGTGCCTGCCTATCCTGGCCCGTATGACCTGGGGTATATTTCAATATACTGAGGATGCGGAATTTCTACGGGATGTATTTCCCGGCCTGCTCAAGTTTTTTGAACGCTGGTTACAACCGGATTTGGACAACGACGGCGATGGATTGCGTGAATGGCGGAGCGAGAATCAGACAGGTTATGTATTCACCCCCACCTTTGCTACCTGGCAAGGTTGGGGACAGGGGGCGGATATTCGGCTGGCGGAGATGCCCGATTTAGCGACCTATCTCCTGTCCGAAGCAATGAGTTTGCGAGAAATCGCCTACTTTTTAAGGGCCGAATCGGCAACAGACCGTCTGGATGGGCAGATTGCCGATTTGCGGCAACATTTAGAAAATCTGTGGAATTCTGATCTGAACCGCTATGCATATAGAGATCGTGACACCCATACCACTACTGAAGGCGTCAGTATTGTACATGATGGTCGTAGTGGAGATGATCTGATTCTGGCAGAAAAAATCCAGCCAGCAAACCGGCTGATTGTAAAGGTTTCGGGAGGGATCGATCTCACTCCACAATTCACAATGGAACTGGCGGGCTTCGATCAGAATGGCTCGGATATTAGCGAAGAAGTTGGGTTCGATCAATTTTTATGGAGTCACGGGCGCGGTGTATATACCAGTCGAAAAATATTTTCGCAGATCGACAAAATTACATTTGATGGACTCAGTCGAGTTTATCGGGTTGACGTCGATACGGTAGACACCAGCCGATTGGATATAAACGCTATACTGCCTTTATGGTTGCCAGAAATTGCACCTGAACATGCAACTGCCCTATCTGAACTCCTGCTCGACCCCAATAAATTCTGGCGGGCAAGTGGCGTTACCATGTGTTCTGCCGCAGACCCCAACTTTGACCCATCAAATGCCAATGGAAGCGGCGGTGTCTGGCCGTTCTGGTTGACGCTTATTGGCGAAGGTCTGATTGAGCATGGGGCGACACAATCAGCCTATGCATTGTTAAAGCATCTGCTCAACACACAAACAACTGTCCTCAAGGGACAGAAATCTTTTAGTGAATTTTATCATAGCGATGCACCCATAGGACTTGGCGAAGCTGGTCATACCGGCGGGCTCGTGCCACTTCACCTACTGATGCGCCTGATTGGCGTCCGAATTGTCAACAGTGCGAAGGTTTGGGTAGGCGGCAAATTCGCCTGGGAAAAACCCATAACCATTCATCAACATGGTGTGACGGTGCAGCGGACGGATGAAGCAACCCATATTGAGTTTCCATCAGGCTATCAAACCGACCTGAAATCGAATGTGGACAATTCCTGGCATGAAGTCGCCGATCCAAATCCAGTAATTACACCTGTGTCACCCCCCACACCAGCTCACTATGACGACCTGGAACCAGAGATTGACTAATATTGCTACGCACGCAAAGGAACAAATCATGTCAGATTGGTCTGCGGCGCAAGCGTATGGGTTCATTTTTCACAGCACGTCGGATGGCATTCTGGTCGCAGACGATCAGATGATTATAGAGGGAGCAAATCCGGCTGCCCCTGCTATCCTGGGCTTAACCATTGAAGATTTAATCGGTCAATCTGTAGAGGACGTTTTTCGCCAGCAACCCACCATCCTTAATTTGTTCACTCGTAGCGGTGACCAAATGTTAGAGGTGCGTCTACCAAAACGACGGTTGGCGGTAGGTATCGCTTCGACGCTTGAAAATGGAAAACGCATCGTTCTGTTGCAAGATGTTACCGAAAAGCAAGACCTTAAATCGCGTAGGGAAGCATTGATAACCACGATGGCACACGACTTACGTAATCCGATATCTGCCCTGAGCGGATTTGCGGAACTGGTCGAAAAGTTTGGGGAATTGAATCCTCAGCAAGAGCGGTTCATGACGCAAATCCGCCAAACGGCATCTAAATTGTATGATGTGGTCGAATCGCTGGTAGACCTGGCGTGGATTGAAGCCGGGATGCCCCTGGCTCATCGCCCGATTGAACTCAATCGGGTTATTCGTCAGGTCGTGAATGACCTTGAGCATGTAGCCCTGGGCCGAAAAGTGACCATTGCTATCTCCGTACAAGACCCCCTACCCAATGTGATGGGCGATGCTGACCGGGTACGACTTGCCATCTACAACCTCCTTCAAAATGCGGTTTTGTATTCGCTACCGGAACAAAGTGTTGTTATCCATGCCTGGGGAGATGCACAGGAAGTTTATGTGAGCATCGCAGATCAGGGAATTGGAATATCGGATGACGAGTTAGAATTAATTTTTGATCGCCTCTACCGTTCAAGAGATGAGCGGGTGCGTGATACTCCTGGTGGTGGGCTGGGATTGACGATTACGCGCACCATCATTAACCGTCATGGTGGCGCAATCTGGGCATCAAGCAATCTGGGGGTCGGCAGCACATTCACATTTGTACTGCCAGCGATACAATCATAGCCAGCGACAGCCCTGCCCGAATCAACGATGGGATCATGCTCTCATGTACAAAGTCAAAATTACCCTACCAGCGACAGTGACCAATCTAGGGCCGGGACTCGGTGGTTTGGGGATGGCGCTTGGCTTATACACCACCATCGAGATCAGCAAGACTAACGACGAAAACCTGCTTATCGAAACCTCAGGCGAGGGCGCGGGGCGTTATGGGATCGGCCTGCGACATCCAGTGGTTCTGGCATTCATGCGAGTTTTCCAAATGCAAGAACGGGCTGCGTTAGGATTAACCGTCAAAATTAGCAATAACATTCCTCTGGATACAGGCTTAGGAGCAGAAGCGGCCTTCTGGGTTGCTGGGATAATTGGCGCGAACAATCTACTCGGCACAGTTTATGGCAGGAAGGAAATCCTCAACATCGCCGCGCAAATGAGCCAGTACCCCTATCAGACAGTAGCAACCATTCTGGGTGGGCTCACGGCAAGTATCGTGGACTCTGAAACGCCAGTACATCGGTCACTCCCTATCGACAATTTTACGGTGGTGGTGGTGGTACCACAACTCGAAAATTATGCGGCCAATGCGAATCGGGTGAAACCGGATCGCGTGGCGCTCAACGACGCACTTTTTAACCTGAGTCGCCTACCTCTATTGGTTGATGGGTTGCGAACGGGCGACCTCGAATTAATTAGGCAGGTGCTCGATGACCGATTGCAACTACCGGTTCTCAAACCGCATATCACCGGCTACGATCATGTGATTGAGATGGCTCGGCGCGCAGGCGCAGGTGCAGTGAGCCTCTGTGGTGATGGACCCGCCATCTTAGCATTCAGTGACAGCAACCATCATCAGATCGCTGAAGCAATGGAAATCGCCTTCGAGAACAGCGGCGTCAAAGCAAAATCGTGGATTCTCCCTATCGACCACCAGGGCGTCGTCATCAGTATCGCTGGATCAACCTAAACAACTCGCAACCTTTTATCGCTCCATTCGTAAAACCAATTTAGTGAAATGTTGACGAAATCGACATATCATTTGATTTGTGTATTCCCTCACAAGTAGAGAAAGATCATTCCCCATGTTTGGTCGTAGACGACGTGTTAGTGTAAAAGACCCCGATGAGGAAATACCCGATATTCCGGTGAACTGGAAGCGGCTGATCGGCTATCTTTCCCCATACAAGTTACGAATGGCGCTGGCAATTGTGGCATTGATTAGCAGCGCGGCTCTCAGCCTGGTTTTTCCGGCAGTCATCAGCAGTGTGGTAGATTCGGTTTTGCAGCAGCAGAACATGGAACTGCTTAACCAAATCACAATTGCATTGTTGTTTGTCTTTTTCCTCCGTTCAATCACCTCACTGATCGAAAACTATAATCTGAACTATATCGGTGAGCGGCTGGTGGTTGACATCCGTGAACAACTTTATCGTCATTTGCAAAGTCTGTCGCTCGGCTTTTTCGCTTCCCGCCGGGTAGGCGAACTGGTTTCACGGCTGACAAATGATGTGACTATTATGCGGACGGTGTTGACAAACAATGTCAATGTGCTGCTCCAGCAAACACTTAGCATGGTGGGCGCTATCATCGTCATGCTCATTCTGAACTGGCGGCTCACGCTATTTATACTGCTACTGACCCCGATCCTGGTCGGGTTGGGCGCGGTGTTTGGGATATGGTTACGGCGTACCAGCACTCAGATTCAGGACGAACTGGCCGGGGCAACGGTAGTCACTGAAGAGGTGCTCCAAAACATCCGCGAAGTAAAAAGTTTCGTTCGCGAGGGTTATGAGATCGAACGATACGAAAGCGCTATCGCCCGTGCCTTCGCGGCGGCGGTTCGTTTATTGCGGATTCGGTCATTGTTTGGCCCATTGGTGGCATTCCTGGGGTTTGGCTCACTGGCAATGATTCTGTGGTTCGGGGGGCGAGAGGTCATTGATGGTCGCTTAACCGGGGGTCAGCTCATTGGCTTTCTGATTTACGGTCTGACTGTCGCCGGGGCGCTGGCTTCGCTGGTAAATCTATACGCATCCTTTCAGGAAGCTCTTGGAGCAACCAAACGTATATTTCAAATTCTGGATACGCAACCAGATGTGACAGACGTCGCCGATGCCAAGCGCCTAGACCGAGTAACCGGGCGCATTACATTTGATGATGTGAACTTTAGCTATGAAGCGCGCCAGGAAGTGCTACATCACATTCAACTAGACATCGCTCCCGGCGAGATTCTGGCGTTGGTTGGACCCAGTGGTGCGGGAAAAAGCACAATTTTCAACCTGATTCCTCGGTTTTATGACCCGGCCAGCGGACAAATCTGCATTGACGGCGAGAATTTGCAACAGGTTACTCAGGCGAGTTTACGGCAGCAGATCGGAATTGTGCCACAGGAAACCCTGTTATTCGGTGGGACAATTCGTGAAAATATCCGTTATGGACGGTTGGATGCGAGTGAGGGCGAAATTATCGAAGCGGCAAAAGCTGCTAATGCCCACGAGTTCATCCAAGACCTGCCCGACCAATACGAAACGATTGTGGGCGAACGGGGTATTCGACTAAGTGGCGGCCAACGCCAGCGTGTGGCAATCGCCCGTGCGATTCTAAAAGACCCACGTATTCTGCTGTTGGATGAGGCCACATCCAGCCTGGACAGTGAAAGTGAATATCTGGTACAGGAAGCCCTGGCACGACTGATGCAGAACAGGACAACTGTAATTATTGCCCACCGATTGAGTACCATCAAAATAGCGCACCGAATCGCTGTATTGGACAAGGGAAAAATCATCGAACTCGGCACTCATGAGGAATTGATGGGGCAAGATGGACTGTACGCCAAGCTCTACACCATGCAGTTTCGAGAGGACGTATTAGAGGCAGTAAACGAGGGCTAAGAACCATCGCATAAATGGGATTGGCACGCATAATGAACTCATGAGTGTGTGCTACACTGAACGATGCTTTCCCGCGTGATACGCCCTCAATGGCAGAAGTGACAGCATTATATGACCTCGGAAATCCAGCAAGAAGAACCACTTGCTGAAACAACTCAACTACCTGCAGAAGCCATCCGACACGACCCGTATGCGGCGTTGCGATACCGTGATTTCCGGCTATTGACCCTGGGACGATTGATCGCTTCAATGGGTGAGCAAATGGTGAGTGTCGCCATCGGTTGGGAACTTTACGAACGAACCGGAGACGCATTCGCGCTGGGGCTGGTCGGGTTGGTACAAATCCTGCCCATCATCCTGTTGGTACTGGTTTCCGGGCACATTGCAGACCGCTTCAACCGACGTCGCATCGTGGTTATTACTCAGGTTTTGCTGTCTCTGTGCTCAGTCGGGCTAGCGGTGCTGTCCGCATCAGAGGGTTCGCTGGTTCTGGTTTATGGCTGTTTGCTGTTGATCGGAACGGCGCGGGCTTTTAATGGCCCAGCAACCGCGACACTCTTGCCCCAAACGATCCCACCGGAAATATTCGCCAGCGCAGCAACCTGGAGCAGCAGCGCATGGCAACTGGCGGCAGTGCTTGGCCCAGCCATCGGCGGACTGTTGATTGGCATCTTTCACAGCGCCACCGAAGTATTCGTCCTGGATGCAGTGGCGGCACTGATTTTTGGATTTTTAGCCACACAAATTCGGGGGCGACATATCGCCCAATCGACTGAAGGCGCTTCACTGGAATCGCTGGCAAGGGGTTTCAGATTCATCTGGAATACGAAGATCATCCTGGCGACCATTACGCTCGATCTATTTGCGGTACTATTTGGGGGAGCGGTGGCGCTTCTGCCCATCTTCGCAAAAGATATTTTGAATGTTGGGCCAGAGGGTCTGGGGTGGCTGCGAACCGCACCATCGGTTGGGGCGCTGGTTATGGTTATCGCGCTCACGCATCTTCCACCAATCAAACGGGCTGGAATAGCGTTGTTGTGGGCGGTCATTGGATTTGGGATTGCAACCATCATTTTTGGCATCTCTCGCTCGTTCGTGCTTTCTCTAGTGATGTTGGCACTCCTCGGCAGTCTTGACAACATCAGTGTTGTTGTGCGCAGTACCCTGCTACTGAGTATGACACCTGATGAAATGCGCGGGCGAGTTTCTGCGGTCAACTCCGTTTTTGTAGGCGCATCTAATGAACTCGGCGCGTTCGAGTCTGGTGTTGTGGCGTCAATCTTTAACCCTGTTATTGCGGTAATCGGCGGTGGCATCGGAACGATTGTGGTCGTGATCTGGGTGATGTGGAAATGGCCGCAAGTGCGAAAGTTAGCCAGTTTACATAGTCTCACACAGGAATCGGGTTAAATGTCACGGGCAGTTTCATGGCGTTAACAGGCAAAAAGATATTGGTTACGGGCGGGACAGGCTTTCTGGGGAGCGCACTGGTTAAACGGCTGTCTGATGAAGGGGTACAAGTCCGAGTCGTTGCACGGAGACCTGAGCGAGCCGGAGCCCTCCAGAATCTATCCGGTGTGGAATTCACACAAGGAGACATCAGCGACGCCGAGCGAATGCATGAGGTTGTGCGCGGATGTGAGATCGTTTTTCACGTCGCGGCGTCCACAGGCGGCTCAATCACACACCAGCGATCGGTGAATACTATCGGGGCACGAAACGTCGCCCAGGCTACAGCCGGAGCGGGCGTTAAACGGCTGGTACACGTCAGCACAGTGGCGGTTTATGGATATGGTGTCAATGGTGACGTAACTGAGGACACCGCGCTGAACCCTGGCGAAGACCCATACAACGTCACCAAAGCGGAGGCCGAAGGGGTATTACGTGAAATCGCGGCGGAACACCGGCTACCCTACAGCATCATCCGTCCCGGCATGATTTATGGGCCTCGCTCCGGCATGTGGACGGGGAAGTTGTTCCAGGTTGCCCGGATGCGCCCTACCCCATTCGTCGGCAAGGGAGATGGTTATACTTTCCCAATTTATGTTGATGATGTGGTTGACCTGATGCTAGTGGTGGCTGAACATCCTGATGCGGTGGGTGAAGCCTTCAACTGTACACCAGACCCATCCCCAACCTGGCGGGAGTTCCTGAGCGAATATGCAAAATTGACTGGACATCAGCGTTGGCTCAGTATCCCACCTGCCCTACTCAAACCGTTTGTGGGACTAGCGGGAGCCATCGCAAAACCAAACAGCCAGCTCAAAGAACTCCCGAATATGCTCCAGATGACACAGGCACATGTGACCTTCAAGACGACAAAAGCGCGGGAACGGTTGGGATGGCAACCCAAAGTTGACCTACGTACAGGTGTGGAAAACTGTGCTCCCTGGCTACGGAAAAAAGGCTGGCTGAAGTGAGCAAAATCCTCGAACTGGCTCTTCTGGGAATGCTGATCGCCGGAGCCGGGATTCTGGTCTGGTGGCTGTTCATCGCTACCGAAGGTGTTTACCTGGGACGGCGGGTGGTGATTTGGCTATATGATCTGTACGCAAACCGTTACGACGGAATCAAAAATTACCAGCGCGAATACGAACACATCTTCCTGGCACAACCGATTATGGAGGCTATCGCACCCAACCGCGCGCCACTGGTTTTGGACGTGGCTACTGGAACGGGTCGACTCCCGCTGGCGCTGGTGCGTCATGGGGGATTCAAGGGACGAATAGTCGGCACGGATTTGAGCCGACGAATGCTCCATCATGCCACCAAAAATATTTACCCCTACGACGAACTGGTCGATTTCATCTGGTGTCCGGCAGAAAAGTTACCCTTCGCAGATAACACCTTTGATGTGGTGACATGCCTGGAAGCACTGGAATTTATGAGTAATCCCAAAGTCAGTGCTGGGGGAAATTGTCCGTGTCCTGCGTCCCGGTGGAATTCTGTTGACCACACAGCGTCAAAACACCAAACTGATGCCAGGGAAAACATGGACAGCAAGTGAAATTCAAACCATCCTGAACAGAATGGGAGTTGAGAACGCAAAAGCCCAGGTCTGGCAGGTGGATTATCGGAAGGTATGGGGGAGGAAATCCGGCAAGTCGCTTCCGTCCAATGCCAAACCACTGAATGAAATTTTGCGCTGTCCGCGATGTCTTGACCACACGATGACACGACAGGAAAAGGTGTGGATGTGCGAAGGGTGTAGGGGGGAAGCGGGGATTGGTGATGATGGCGTGATTGAGTTGTTCCCTCTGTATTCATGACACCTCCTTGCTAACCCTCTCAAATTTGATACAATGCGCGTGACCGTTCAGGGGAGGATTGATGACCTCCTCAACGAGTAAACCACTTGAAGGACACGCGATCTTGAAACTCCTGCCTCACGAACATGCCCGACTGGTCAAACAGGCTATCCAAAGCGCTCAGACAGCCGGGGAACTACCCGATTTCGACATCCCGAGCTATCGAAGTGCGGCCACCGAAAAATCCCCAACAGGGTGATTACGCCTGCGCAATCGCCATGCAACTGGCGAAACCCACCGGACGCAATCCGTTCGACCTTGCCAGAACCATCGCCAAGCATCTTCCTCCGGCGGATTTCGTGGGAACAGTTGAGGTGGTCAAACCGGGGTTCATCAACTTTCGGTTAAGCGAGAATTGGCTAAAGCAGCAGGTCGAGACGATCATCGCGGAAGGTGAAAATCTGTTCCAACTGGACATCGGCACAGGAAAGCGAGCGCAGGTCGAGTTCGTGAGCGCCAACCCCACCGGCCCATTACATGTGGGACGAAGCCGAGGGGCGATGGTGGGCGACACCATCGCGCGGGTTCTGGAAGCGGCAGGTTACGAGGTCGAGCGGGAATATTACTTCAACAACGCAGGCGTCCAGATGATGAACCTGGGCAACAGCCTGCGAATCCGGTATCTGGAGGCACTGAATGTACCCGTCGAAATTCCAGCAGAGGATGACCAGACCTTCTATCAGGGTGAGTACCTGAAAGACTTCGCGCAAGACCTGATTCAGGAGAAAGGTGGCGCGCTAGTCGATGAAGACTGGCAGGTCTTCAAGGAATATGCCGAACAGCAGATGTTTGAGCAAATTCGGGCGACCCTGGAACGAGTGGGCATCCGGCATGATGTGTACTTCAACGAAAACAGCCTATATGAAGACGGCTCGGTAGAGAAAACGCTGAAGCAGTTGGACGCGAACGGATATGTTTACCGAGCGGAAAAACCAGAAAATCCCGGTGAGCAGAAACCGGGCGAACCGGACGAAGAAAAAGGTGGAAAAGGCATCGCAACCTGGTTTCGGAGTACATCTTTAGGCGATTCGAAAGACCGGGTTCTACTGAAAAGTGATGGCAATCCCACATATACTCTGCCGGACATCGCCTATCACATCAACAAGATCGAGCGGGGTTTCGATCTGTTGGTGAACATCCTAGGAGCCGATCATGGAGCGCAGTACAAGGTTGTACAGTACGGGGTGAAAGCACTGGGCTATGATCCCTCAATCATCAACGTCATCATCGTGCAACTGGTGAAGATGATCCGCGATGGGCAGGAAGTCCGCATGAGTACACGACGCGGCAATTACGACACGCTGGACGATCTGATTGACCAGACCAGCCCGGATGTGGTGCGGTATATGTTACTGGCACGCAGCCCGGATAGTCATCTGAACTTCGACCTCGATCTGGCGGTGAAACAGAGCAACGAAAACCCGGTGTATTACATCCAGAATGCCTATGTGCGATGCGTGGGAATCTTCCGGGAGGCGGAGGCGCGCGGGTTGAGCGATGAGGGCGCGGATGTGAGCCTGCTGGGAGAAGCGGAACAACGATTCATCCGCAAGGCGCTGGAACTGGGCGAGATCATTGAAGCATCCGCACGCGGGCTTGAACCGCACAAAATCGCGTTTTACGCCTACGATCTGGCGAGTGTGTTCCATCCGATTTATGATGAAGTGCGGGCATTACATGGCGATGTTCCTCCTGAACTGGCGAAAGCGCGACTGCGATTTTATCGGGCGGCGCAGGTGGTGTTCAAACGGGCGCTGATCTTGATGGGCATGACCGCACCGGAACGGATGTGAGTCACAGAACCAGCAAAATAGACACTATTGCCAAATTTGTCACCGCAATGAATGGCGGGAAGCCAAGAACCAATCGCCGAAATGCCAATTTGTGACGGCGGTAGAACCGAGAACCGCCACCGAATGAACGAAAAAACGGCGGGAATACGGGAGACGACTGCCGCTTTGACAAAATGTTGGCTGCCGCTCATCAATAACCAGTCTTTTGCAGATTGTGCAAGCGACTTGAGGGGAAAGTGCAGCAAATTCTGCAAATGCACAACCGGGAAATGTGCAGAGTGTGCGGCAGAGTTCTTGAAGGGCAATATTGACCATTCGGAACTTTCTCAATGGGGAGAACCATTTTTGAGGGAAAAATGATGGGTGTGATGATAATGATAAACATGAGAAACAGGGCATTTTTATCAGGTTTGTCATTTCATTACTGTCCTCAATATCTAAACAGATCACTTAGAATGATCTGATTCGGACAAGGCAAGCCTTGTCCCTACTAGAATGGCACATCGCACATCCTGTCGATGTAGCCTGTTGCCAATAGCAGGATAGCACAGAAGTTCGGTTATGGGGTGAACATTTGTGTACACATTTGTTTCGTTTTTGAGGGGAAAAATCGGCAGTTTTCTGTCGATGGTCAATAGTCGATAGAAAATCACAATACTAACGGCGGGAAAAATACCGTACAGCAGATTTGCGAAGTTAGGGTAAGAGGGAGGCATAGATGGGGTTGAAACCTGACCATTGGATACGGAAGATGTCGCTGGAACAAGGCATGATTGAGCCATTTGTTGAGAAACAGATGCGCGATGGTGTGATTAGCTATGGCGTATCGAGTTATGGCTATGATATGCGGGTGGCGGACGAGTTTAAAGTGTTCACGAATGTATACAGCGCGGTGGTTGACCCGAAGGATTTTTCACCACAGTCGTTCGTGGACTTTAAGGGGGATGTGTGCATTATCCCACCTAACTCGTTCGCGCTGGCAAGATCAGTGGAATATTTCCGCATTCCGCGCAAGGTGCTGACGATCTGCCTGGGAAAAAGTACGTATGCGAGAACAGGATTGATCGTGAACGTAACACCTTTTGAGCCAGAATGGGAAGGCTACGTGACATTGGAGATCAGTAACACAACTCCCCTGCCAGCGAAGGTATATGCGAATGAAGGAATCTCGCAGGTAATATTCTTCGAGGCGGACGAGGAATGCGAGATATCCTACGCCGACAAGAAGGGCAAGTATCAGCGGCAAGTGGGGGTCACGCCTCCGAGATTATAGTTCATATTCCGAACCTCAATCATGGTACACTATAGGTATCCATAGGAGGTTCGCGTATGAAACCGGAACAGCGTGAAGCTGCACGACGATTGCGGCGAGAAGAGGGGCTTTCAATCAACGAAATCTGCCGACGGTTAGGCGTCGCCAAAAGTTCTGTGAGCGTGTGGGTGCGCGATATTGAATTGACACCGGAACAGAAAGTAGTCCTTGAACAGCAGCATTATGCTTACCGGGCGCAGGTTGAAGGCGGTGCGACCAATGCACGCAAGTTCCGAGAACTGCGCCGACGTTATCAGGAAGAAGGCCGAGTTAAGGCCAGGGAAGCTGATTCTTTGCACCTGGCAGGGTGTATGTTGTATTGGGCAGAGGGGAGAAAAAACAAGAATTCGCTGGCATTAATTAACTCGGATGTGGATATGTTAAAATTCTTTGCCAAGTTCCTGAGAGAGAGTCTTACGGTTGAAGAATCACGCATCAGACTATATATAAACTGTTATTCTAATAATGGAATTAGCGTTCAAGAGATTGAACAGTATTGGTTAGATGCACTCAGCCTTCAGCCGACTTCCCTGTTGAAAAACATCATCAATAATCAACCGAGAAGCAGCCAGCAAAAGGGTCGAATATTGATCTATGGCGTGTGTTCTCTCCTCATCAGCAGCACCGAATATGTGCAACATATATTCGGTGCAATTCAGGAATATACAGGCATTGAAAAACCTGAATGGCTCATGTAAACTATGGTTGATGGGCTGTTAGCTCAATTGGCAGAGCACTGCATTTACATTGCAGATGTTACAGGTTCGAGTCCTGTACGGCCCACAATTACATCTTTACAACCGTCGAGGGGCGGTTGTTTTGTTTTCCGGCGAACGTGTTATCATTCATGCAATTAGATTTCTTCCTACGTTTTCACCTTCGCGTAAACGGACAAGCCAGCCTTGTCGATATTATGTCTGCGTGAAAATTTTCTTGAATAAGGATGATTTATTCGTGAATGATTTAGAGGTACGGCATCTAACAGAGCAGGCGCTTGAACAGGGTGACGGAATTGTGCGACTGATGCCGACATGGGTTCCGCGCTCCTTTTGCGTTCCGGGGCGACGGCTACGGTTGGACACGCGAGATTTGTATGCGCTGGGGGCAAATCGCGGTGGGATTGACGAACGGTGGTTTTCATCCACTACAAAGGCGGATAATGGCCCACTGACGACGGATGATGAAGGTTTGAGCTACATCTATGTGGATGGGCAGAAAGTCACACTGCGGGATGCGATGGGATTAATTGGAGAGGAATTGCTGGGTCAAACAGCAATAGACACATACGGCGGTTGGGTCATGTACAGCAAGTTCTTCGACAACATGTATCCCCTGCCCCACCACGTACACCAAAACGATGAGTATGCCGCCCACGTAGGGCAGTTAGGGAAGCCGGAAGCCTATTATTTTCCGCGACAGTACAACTTTGCCCTGGATACGCTTCCGTACACCTTTTTTGGGATTGAACCGGGCACAACCAAAGATCGGGTTATTGATTGTTTAAAACGGTGGAATGAAGGTGATAATGGCATTCTGGGACTGTCAAAAGCGTATCGCCTGATTCCGGGAGATGCGTGGGATGTTCCACCGGGAGTTTTGCACGCACCAGGCAGCCTGTGTACGTATGAACCGCAACGGGCAAGCGATGTATTCTCCATGTGGCAATCGCTGATTGCGGATTACCAAGTGGTTGACCGGGCGATGCTGGTGAAAGATGTGCCCCAAGACAAATGGTATGACTATGACTATTTAATCGGGATGCTGGACTGGGAAGCAAATGTCGATCCTGAATTCCGAGAACATCGCTTTATGTCGCCACAGTCAGTAATGAATACTGAGAGGATAGCAACAGAAGGGTATCAGGAAAAGTGGATTGTGTATGGCGGCGACTATTTCAGCGCGAAGGAACTCACCGTCTATCCGGGGCGAACGGTGACGCTGCGAGATGCGGCGGCGTATGGCACAATCTGTACACAGGGGTACGGAAGATTTGGCAAACACAATCTTTCCGCACCATCCTTGATTCGGTTCGGGGAAATGACCGAGGATGAGTTTTTTGTGACCCAGCAGGCGGCAGTGGATGGGGTTGAAATCACTAACCTGAGTTCGTGCGAACCGCTGGTGATGCTCAAACATTTCAATCCTGGCAACCCAGAAATGCCACACCGAGCGCGGTGAATGAGCTTATTTATCGTCCTTAAGTCCTGTTTATGTATTAGACTATTGCGCGAACACATTAAAATAGGATATAGTATCTTTCATAATCGTTATATGACGGTTTGAAAACCGTTAGTTATTATAGGCAAACGGGATAAACGCCATGGTGATGCTGCAGGACGCCAACCGGCAGATTCTGATTGTTGAGGATGATGAAGACACCGCCGAAGTCGTTTGTACTTTATTGAATGAGGCGGGTTATAAGGCGGTTGCGGTTGATACGGGTGAGATCGCTCTGAGCGAGATCGCCAGTACCGCACCCGATCTCGTCCTGCTCGATATCGGACTACCCGACATTGACGGGTTAGAGGTATTGAAGCAAGTCCGCAACCACTCCTTCATGCCTATGATTATCCTGAGTGGATACAACCGCGAACGTGACAAAGTCGTCGCCCTGGAGGCAGGGGCGGACGATTATATGGCGAAACCATTTTCGCCAGAAGAACTGGTTGCCCGCGTGAACGCCCTCCTGCGGCGAATTGATTGGACTCCACAACCTGAAACCAAACTGACTGTCCGGCAACTCGAACTGGATATTCCACGACGACAGGTTACAGTACGCGGCCAACGGAAACACCTCACCCCTATTGAATACGGAATTCTGCTGGCACTCATGCGGAATGCGGGACAGCTTGTGACCCATGATGAACTGCTGCATGGTGTGTGGGGCGAGGAATATGAAGACTATTCAATCCTGCGGGTGAACATTTCCCGACTACGCCAGAAGATCGAACAAAATCCGCGCCATCCCACATATATTGTGACCGTTCCCAGCCAGGGATACCGGATGCCGGTTGAACGACAGTAAAATCCATTCCGACAACAATTTGCGATAGCATCATGGGGGGTTGATGAGACCCTCCACGATCCTCCTAGCCGATTCCAGTAGTTTGTGCTACGCTAACGAGGTGGTTACAGGCTTCCTGATGATTGTGAGGATAAAGGGTCGTGCCCGGAGATTATGCAGTTTTAGCCCCCATTTACGATCAGATCGGGATGGCGGATTTTGCACGGAATATTACGTCGCTATTGATTGATTATGCCCAGCACATCGACTGGCTGGGGCGACGCATCACTGTTTTAGGCTGTGGAACGGGCGCGAGTCTGGAATACCTGGCGCAATATCCTTATACCCTGATGGGGGTCGATAATTCACCAGAGATGCTACAAATCGCACGGAGCAAATTGGATGATTCCGGCGCGAATATCCGATGGCAGGAAGTAGACATCCGAGAGATGGATAATACGATTGGTGTTGGGGAGATGGTGCTGGGACTGAACCTCATCAACGAACTCAACAGCCTGCGCGACCTGGAAGCGGTTTTCGGAAATGTGGCCGGAATCCTGGAACAGGGGAAATTGTTTATGTTCGACATGAGCACCGTCCAGGGGTTAACCGAGGATGGTGTACGCGGCGACGGTATGATCTATGACGATACTGGGAATCTGACAGTGTTTGGAAGTAATGAATACGATTACGAACGCCAGATGCATACGCGGCAATATTTGATTTTTCAGCGCGAAGGTGAGTCGTGGAAGCGGGCGGAAGCAAAACGTATCCAGCGGGCTTTCCCGGTACAGGCAGTTGCCTCGCTGTTGCAGCGCAGAGGGTTCAACATCCATTCTCTGCTTACAACCAACCTGGAAATTTATGAGCCGGGGGTATCCCATGCCCCGCGCGTGATTTTTGTGGCAGAACGGCAGTAATTCTATGTCCGACACAGCAGTCAATACGCCCCAACTGGTCATCCCTGTAGACAGTGAACATGGCGCGCTGCGGTTCAGTATCGTGGTCATCTTCTTTGCCGCGTGGATTGTGTGCTTTGCGATTCTCAACAGTATTCTCGTCAGTGAAGGATTAAACCTGATCGCCTTGATTGGGGCGTTGGTGCTGGCGGGTTTAGGCGCGCGCGCGGCTGAAATAGTGCTGCAAAAACGCTGGCCGAGTGGACGTACAGTGGAGATTGATGACAAAGGCGTGCGATTGGTAAAGCGTGGCAACTTGCAGAACGAAATCCGAGGCAACGAGCCGGTGAGTGTGCTATTGTGGCGTTTCCAAACCAAGCGGCGCAGCCGAGTGCCCAAAGGATGGTACGTCGTGGCGTGCGCATTAGAGCAAGACGACAATTTTTTGCCAGTGTACGCCTTCGCATCCCCAGATGATGCCGAAAACCTGAACAAGACCACCCGACTAGCTGATCTCGTTAGCGAAAAGGATGCGAAGAAAAAAGACCCCCGGCGTGACAGCCTGCGTTTTGCAGGTGAGCAACGGCGTCTGCGACTGGCCGAGAGTTACCGATGGGAAATCGGGGTGGAGATGTCACTGCCCGATTTTGAGCAATTTCTAGCACGATTGAACGGACAATTTTCACAGTGGATGCCCTGAAACACATTATTCGATACAGTCTCGTCGGCAGCAGCATTTTACTGGCGACAGTACCAGCAGTCGCACAGTCGCCCACCATCGAACTCGACTCCCCTATGGATGGACAAATCGCAGCGGGTGAGCAACAAAGCTGGACATTTCAAGCCGCCAGCGGGGAAGCACTGTCCTTTAGTGTCAAAGCAACATCAGGCGATCTCGACCCGGCTTTCACAATCAGTAACAACGCAGGCATGACGCTGATTGGAAACGACGACGCCAACTATCCAGATGAGCAAGACGCACTGCTAGAAGCGATCACAATCCCGCGCACAGGAACTTATACTGTCACCGTGTCCGGTGTAGGTCAGACCACCGGAGACTATAGCCTGACGATGTTACCCGGTTTCTCGCAGGTGGAACAAAACGAGAATTTCAACGGCGATTTCAATTGGACAGTGGTTGGTGACGCGGGTCAACTGGACAATACAGAAGGCAAGCTGTCTATGACGGTTGAAGGACGGTTGCTATCGGACGTTGCTATACCAGCGAACAATACCCTGCCAGAAACGTACTATGCACAAGTTGACGTGAATGTTTCCAGTGGAAATGGGTGGATAACCGGCCTCACAGCGCGGCAAGACGCGGAAAATTATTATCTCCTAGCCATAAACAGCAATGGTCAGTGGCGGTTTAGCCTTCATCAACCGGATGGGGAACATATCATCCGGGATTGGACACCCCACCCTGCCATCATTGCTGAACAAGCCACCTTTACTCTGGGCATACTGGTCAACGGAAGCGGCTTCGATTTCTTCTATGATGGGCAAGGATTTGGACATCTAACCGATACGACCTTACCAGAGTCCGGTGGCCTGGGTCTATTGGTGGGGACACCCGACAACCTCAGCGCCCACGCTAATGCGGCCTTTGACAATCTCATCGTCACAATCCCATCAGAAATCAATAATCAGCGAATGATACCTCAGCAACTTATTGTCAGTACCCCGGCGGATATGGTGCAGGAACTCCAGCGACGCGGTTTGATTCCCGCCGCAGGCGAGATGGCGCTGACGGTTAATGAGAGCTTTGTCGAGTCCCGGCATCCCGGTGTGGAACAATTTTTGTTGGGACGCGGAGTTACTTTTCAGAACTTTGTGATGGGGGCAACAGTCACCTGGCAGGCGCAATCTGCGGGTGTTACGGGCTGTGGGTTCGTGGTGCGGGCTATAGACGACGGGAATTATACGGTTGCGTACATTGACCAATCCGGCGGTTACGGTGTGTCCCGGCGAGAGGGCGATGCGTTCCAACCCGGAATATTCGGTGAGAAGGCGCAACTCACAAACGACACGCATCATTTACTGGTGATCGCAGTCGGCAACATCCTGTATTACTACATAGATGGACAGTACAGCGGCATGGTTGATAACCCGGCGCAGGATGGCGCAGTGGGCGACGCGGTTGTGAACTTTGAACCGATCAGCACGTCCTGCACCTATTCGGGCACATGGTTGTGGCAATGGGAGGGAAATTAGCTAACCTGTACGGCATAACGACCATCGGGATAGTGAAGACGGTTTAAGAATTTAATCTGTCGCAGGATATTGGTAGCAACCCAAAAACCAGAATGAAAGAGGCTTATTGGTATGAATTCGGTTGAGGCGGCAATCTTACGAACGGTATTGTATGCTGATGTTTTTGACTTCCCCCTAACCGCGCCCGAAATCCATCATTTTCTTATCCATCCTGAACCCCTCCACTATGAATTAATCGCTGAAACGCTGGACTGTTCCGTCACTCTTGGTTCGCTGGTGGAGGTTATGGACGGTTATGTGGTCTACGGCGGACGGCACGAGATTGTTTCCAACCGCAAAAGGCGCGAAGCAACGTCTGAAATGCTTTGGCCGCTTGCATTGAAGTACGGGCGATGGCTGGCGAGACTCCCTTTTGTACGCATGGTGGCGATAACGGGTGCGCTGGCTGTTCGCAACGCTGCAGAAGACGATGATGACCTGGATTACATTCTGGTGACAGCACGCCACCGGGTATGGATCACGCGGGCATTCTCGATTCTGCTGGTGCGGCTGGTGAGACTGGGCGGCATTGAAGTATGCCCAAATTACGTGCTAGCAGAAAACACGCTGGAGCAAACAAAACAAGATATTTTTATGGCGCATGAAGTCTCACAGATGATTCCGCTGTATGGTGACGATGTATACAAGCGATTTCGGACAGCTAATGGCTGGGTTGCCGATTATCTGCCGAATGCAAACACTCCATATTATACCGAAGCCGAATACGTTCCCAGGGGATTATGGGAGTTTTTGAAACACGCGGCTGAACTGCTGTTAGGGGGCAATCTGGGCGATTGGATTGAACAATGGGAATATCGGCGCAAGCTCCGACGCTTTTCATCTGACTTGCAAAAGCCGCATTCTTCTGCCCAATTGGATGCCAGCCATGTTAAAGGACATTTTAACGATCATGGACACCCGGTACTGCAACGGTACTACGAGCGCCTTCAGGAACACCAATTAGAAACCGAAACGCCGATGACCGTGCCAGAGGACTGAGTTCCTGCTCTGGAAAAATCCCCTCCAATACCGTATTGTAGACGTCCAATCTTCACGATCAATCAGAGGCGAACCCTATGACAACACATTTACGATTCGACCATGCTGTGATCCTGGTGAATGATCTGGAAAAAGGGACTGAGGATTACCGGGCATTAGGATTTAACGTGTTTTACGGCGGGAAGCACGCAGATGGCAAAACCCATAACGCCTTAATTGTTTTCCGGGATGGAACCTATCTGGAACTGCTTGCGCCCACCGACCCTACCCTACTCCAGTCTATCGACCCAAGCGATCAAAATGGATTCTTACCTATGTTCCAGAACGGCGAGGGTTTTGGCGGCTATGCACTCCTTTCAAACGATCTGAAATCGGACGTGCGCGATATGCAGAATCGTGGACTCAATGTGCAAATGCGTCCGGCGGGTGGACGCGCACGCCCGGATGGAAAGGAACTGCGGTGGCGCAGTGCGATGATTGAAGGGACTATGACACCCTTCTTTATCGAGGACGATACACGCACGCAATCTACGGGTGGCAGATGATCCCGACAAGACGAAACAACCGAATGGGGTTACAGGAGTTCAGGGGATCAGTGTGGCGGTATTCAACATGATCGAAGGTATCACACTGTATCGTGCTATCCTGGACACCGAACCGACACAGGAAAGTTTTACGACAGCGACTTATACACTCGACAGGTTCACGATTGATGCGGTAGCACCCGCAAATGCCGATACGACAATGGCACAGTATCTACTGGAACGCGGGACAGTGCCTTACATGCTCAATTTGCAGACTGAGCAATCCAGCAAGATTGGGTATCTGGATATGGCGCGGACACACGGGGCATTGATCGAATTGACCGGGGGATAGAAACGCAGATCAGACTGTAAGAGAATAGCAACCAGCCTTGCCCAAATATCGCGTTTGAGCAAGGCTGGTTATTTTTAGGTAGTGTAGAGGTTAACCCTTCATGACCGCGCCAAGTGTGTCACAGGCGGGACATGAACCACCGGGACGGAAGATGGCATAACCACCCTGCGGGTCGTCGGCTGTATAGAAGGCGTAGTCGACGTTAAAAACGACCATCAGCCGAACTTTACCACTCTGGGCAGCCAGGGTTGCAGCCTCAGCCAGCCAGGTGGCTTGTTCCTGGGCGGTGGTATTCTGCCCCCAAGCGAAGTTGGCAGGAAGCGGTGTCGGATAGCCGTCGGGACTTAGATAACCCAATTCAGTGAAGCACACCGGCTTGCCGCCAAATGGTGAATATCCCCGACTGAGCATGGAACCGAAATAATAGGTTGGATAACTGCCACGCGGATCGCCACTGGACTGTGAGGGCGGAATCACCCCTTCGTTGTAATGCAACCCGACACAATCGAGATATTGCGCTGCACCGGCCTGTGCCATCTGTGACATGAAGACGTCATCGTTGCAACCATTGTCGGTACAACCCGCCGCGCCGAAGTAACCTGTCGGTGCAGGAGCGGCACTGATGACAATGGTGTTGGGGTTACTGGACTTTATGGCATTGTAGGCAGCAGCTAAAAGGCGAGTGTAATTGCCACCGTTTATCTGACCGGCAGGCCACTCCCTATCAATATTGGCCTCATTCCAAACTTCAAGCGCATCTGCACCGAGACTGGCGACACCCGCCGCAAATGAGGCAAAGGAACCAATGTAACTATCGAAATTACTGCTCAATTGATCCCGTGAACCGAGAACACTCAACAGCACTTTGAAACCGTTGGCATGGGCCACATTGATCTGACCTGCGGCCTTGCTGGGATCATCGCCCAGGTTATAGCGAACCTGTTGTTTCACCCATTTCATCCCGGCTCGGTTCATCAGGCCAAACGTATTGAGATTCATATCCAACGCCTGACCACCAAGTTCGAAACTGCCCGTAGCGGCAGCACCAGGAATGGGTGTGGGCAGATTGGGGTCTACTGTCGCACCAGCAGCAGGCGCTTGATCGGTCACGACCTGATCGCAAACCACCACAACCTTCAAATCAAAGCTGATGCGTCCCTGGAAGACTTCGCCACGTACACTGGTGAGTGTGAAAGTCCAACCAAAGTAAATCTGACGGGCGCTATTGGGATCGTCGAGGGTACGACAACTATCAATGCCACCGGGCTGCCAATCACTCTGTTCCCATTCATAAGACCGGACGATGGTTAGATCGACGGAGCGTTCTTCCTCAATCGCATCTCGGACGGCAGAAAATGCCCGCCAGATAGGATCGTTCGGCGTGGGCGTTGGGCCAACGCCTTGTGCCAGAACCGGCACGCTCACCTGTACTAACAAGGTAAACGTCATCAAAATCAATACGAACAGGATGCCCATACGGACAGATAATTTTCGCATTCCTTACCTCTTTATCTCATTCCTGACAAAAGACTTCCAGCGCAGGTGCACTGCAAGCCAACTTCGGTGCGAAGGCGTCATTCTACCAAATACAACTACCAGGGTACAGCGTACTTTATTACTGCGTAGGGAAATCGTTGAGAAAGAATACAGTAGAAAGATCGAGTCAAAAACCAGAGGCAGCATCGGGCCACCTCTGGTTGGAATGGGTCATTAACCGAGAACCTGGGTCGTCAGGCCGCGAACGAAGGCCAATCGTTCTAACAATGTCGGGTTGCCCTGAGCGGCAAGCTGCTCTTCTATCGCATCAATCGCTACCAATAGACCACCGCCGTATTCCCCGGCGTGCTGCTCGACTAGTTCGCGGGCAGCATCATCCGACGGCGCGGACAGGAGATCATTGACGAAGCGCAATTCTGGAGGCATGTTGGCCTGAAGTATCGAGACAACACGATTATAGATGTCCTTCAGACGAGCACTGGCATTTAAGTCGCCCCGTCGCTCGGACTCCTGAACGTTGGCGGAAAGTACCTGCATGAAGGTGTAGTCGATGAGTGCGATATTCTCTTCGATGAGCCCGTCCGGATTCGGGCTGTTGAGGATTTCCTGCAAAAGTCCAGCAGCCTCCTGAACGGCCAACTGTGCCTGCTGATCGACCAAAGCGGTGAGTTGCAAGAGGTTTTCGCGGAAGGTTTCCAGACGGTCACGATCAGCGGCAGGCGCTTTGCTGATTTCTACTGTCAATTCCTGGAAAAACTGGTAGTCGAAAACGGGGCGAACCAGACCTACCAACGCCTGCAACCGTTGTTCATCGTCGGCGTAGCCGAGTGCCAAATTCAGGAAATCGCTCCTGTCGGCTTCCTCACCGAGGTCGTTAACTTCCTCGGCCACTTCACGTACCACTTCTTCCTGGACACGACTTTGTTCAAGCATCTGCTGACCAAATGATGATTGTTGCGCTACCTGACTCTGAATTTCCACAAGTCGTTGGGCAACAACGCCCTGCCCTTCCTGAAGTAACTGCTGGGTAATCAGCGTTATGGTCTGGAAAAACTGTCCGTCAATCTGGTCATCATACTGTTGGATTAAAGCTGGCAAATCGGAAGGCGAGGCTTTCAGAAAGTCCTCAACCAAGCGGACACGCTCACGCTGCTGTTCCATCATTTCGGGTGTTACGCCATCTGCCGCCAACACCTGGTCGATCAAGCCCTGCATGGTGAGCGCCTGACGAGGCTGCAACAGATAGGCTTTAAATGATCCTTGAGGAAGTTGACTGGTCAATTCCCGCATCAGATCGCCAATGGCTCTCTCCTGAGCATCTTTCGGGAGGCCGAGTTCCATCGGCACATACGAAATGAGCAGTTCCTTATCGGGGTCATGATATAACACGGGCGTTAACATGGTATTGGGCGCGCCACAATTCGGGCACACCGCCACATTCAAACGCCCACTGAGTAGCGCAGTCTTTGCGCCAGGATCTTGAGAAGCGTCAATTAAACTATGCACCGTCGCGCGCACTGGTTGGCCGCACTGAGCACACTGAATAGTCGTTTGGGCTACTTTTGGCATAGGAATATACATCTCCATTAAACTGGATCGCGGGGGAGTTAAGACGTAATGAGCTGATTATAAGGGAATAGTGAAATAAAATGTAGACCCGACACCGGGCTTACTGGTCACATGGATACTACCACCATGCGCTTCGATAACGGCCTTTGCCAGATAGAGTCCTAAACCTGTGCCTTCTGTTGAGCGGCTGAGCGCACCATCCACACGGAAAAACCGATCAAAAATGTGTTCCTGGTCCTGCTCAGTAATGCCGACCCCTTCGTCGCGCACATAGATGGTCACACGATCGGACTTGGCTTCCCCCCCCACTGTAATGGTGCCACCGTTCGGGGAATATTTAATGGCATTACTTACGAGGTTATCCAACACCTGGCGGATACGGACTTCATCTGCCCGCACTATGGGGAAGTCCGGTGGGAAAGCGAGTTCAAAATGATGGGTCGCGGATGACGTGGAAAAACGTTCGATCACCTGGGCTGCAAGTTTGTCGAGATGCGTATCTTCGAGGTCTACCTGCATCTGTTGGGCTTGCAGTTTACTGGCGGCCAGCAGGTTTTCAATCAGTTCTGTCAAACGATCCGCCTCATCTTCAATCACTTCCAAGCTGTTGCGAACGACATCGGAATCCCAATTTGCGTCGTCGCGCCGCAGCGTCCCGGCATAACCTTTGATGAGTGCTACCGGCGTTTTAAGCTCATGCGATACCATCGAAATGAACATACTTTGCATTTCCTGAGCGCGGCGGAAATTGGTGATGTCGCGCACATTGGCAATGATGTTGGTGAGCTGACGATCTGAAGTGAGCAAGGGGGCATAGGTGATAGCAATACCCAGAGTCATGCCATCGTGACGCATCAAATCGCCCTCGACATAGAGTGTTTCGAGCGGGGCATCTGCTGGCATACGGAACGGCCAACCGTCATCTATGGCAGCTTTCAAATCGTGGTTTTCCGCACGTTTCCAGGTAATCACTTCATCCTGATAGCGTCCAAGTGCTTCCTGGGATGACCAGCCTGTCATCCGCTCCAGGGCGCGGTTAAAACCGAGGATATGGAGACTACCGTCCAGAATCATGACTCCGTCGGCACTGTTCTCCAAGATGGCGCTCAACCGTTTACGTTCGTGGTCGATGCGGGCATAAAGCTGGGCATTATGAACCGCAATGGCTGCCTGATCGGCAAAACTTTGGAGTACCTGGAAATCATTCTCGGAGGCGTGTACCAGCGAGGATCGGAAAACGATCAACAGACCAACAGCTTCGCCACCGATGACCAACGGCAAAAACAAAGATTGGCGGAGATTCCGATCCAATGTCTGTGCCATCTCATTGATTTTAGCGTTCAGGGAGTCTTCATCGAGGCCAGTCCCCGCGCCAACGACCAACTCATGAAGCTGGCGATTTACTTCTGACAAGCGAACTGACTCCACGCCGATGGTCGCGCGGATGGTATACAGGCCATTGACATCGCGCAGTGCGACCAGACCAACCTGACCGCCAAGCATTACAACCGATGCATTGAGAACCAGACGCAAAACCTCGCCTACGTCGAGTTGGGCAGTCATTGCACGGGAGATTTCGAGCAGAAAATCCCGTTGACGAACACGAAAGTCAGGGAGCATCAGCATAGACATACAAGAATTTTAGCATAATCGAAATTAGGAGCAAGAGATACGCAGAGATTTCTATTGACTTTCTTACAGAAATTTATTGCGCGCGAGACAGTGCCGCATTAGGACACTGGCAACCTGAGCATAACGGGGCACAATTCGTCTGGATTGTTCCCATGATTAGCTGTTCAAGAGGCAGATGAAGTATCCAAGCGGGTAACAACATCAGCAACATCGACCACACCACCTTTTGTGATAACCAGAGACGCAGCCCCAATGACGCTGACATTCTCTCCCAGGGCAGCCTTTTCGATACGAAGGTCTTCCCAATAGGCGCGGTCAATGCAATAGGTTTCGATGGCCTCACGCATAGGGTCAAACAGCAGTTCGCCAATATTCGTGACACCACCGCCAAATACCAGGATTTCGGGGTTAAAAAGATGGAGCAGGCTCACCATCCCCAGGCCGACCATCCGTCCGGCTGTGCGAACAATGTCTACCGCGAGAGCATCACCCGTAAGAGCCGCCTGCCCGACAACAGCGCCATCCACTCGATCCAGATTACCTTTCACCAAATCGGTGATGGCCGACTTTTCCCCGTTCTCAATCCGCGCCCTAGCCTTGCGTGCCAATGCAGGGCCAGCCGCCTCTTTTTCCAGTGTGCTGGGTTGCGCACCAGCAAGTATAATGATATGACCCGCTTCGGCAGCGAGGCCAGCAGTACCCAACAGCATCTTACCATCGCAAATTATGCCACTGCCAATGCCAGTACTGATGGTGGTGAAGATGACATGACGAAACCCACGCGCCGCGCCGCGCACCGTTTCGGCCAACCCAGCAACATTGGCATCATTGCCAACGTATACCGGCACATTAAACTCATCGTGCAAAATATCGCCGAGAGGGACATTGTGCCAACCCTTTAGGTTCGGCGGCGCAACGACAACCCCGCTAGCGGGATTTAGCGGTCCAGGCGCAGATATGCCGATCCCGGCGACCTTAGCGCCATCACCTGGTAATACAGCGCGAATCATGTCTTTAATCGTATTTAAGGTGGCATCTAAGCCACGTTCATCGTCGGTCAGCGTTTCCTGCCGAACAAGAATTTCAAGGTGGTGACTGAGGCGTGCCGCACGGACGCGCGTGCCACCCAAGTCCACTCCAATAACTGCTTCAGGCATAAAATCCCTTTTCGCTTGGTTAGGTTATATACGGGAAGACCCTAAAACCCTGCCATGAACACTAAATGCCATAATTATGCCGGTTGTAGGCAGAGGCCGCCACTGTTAAAATATACCTAAATACCGAACATTTATCCTAATTATCAATTCTGGGGATAAGCCGAATGCCACGTGTTACGCCTCTGCGTAAACAATACCTGGACATCAAAAAAGAGTATCCAGATTGTATCCTGTTTTTCCGCCTGGGTGACTTCTACGAAACTTTTGATGATGATGCCGCTGTTGCCGCGCGAGAACTCGACCTGGTTCTAACCGGGCGACCCGTCAGCAAAGAAGAGCGTGTGCCGATGGCAGGTGTACCCCATCACGCACTCGAAAGTTACATCGCCCGACTGATTGAAAAAGGCTACCATGTGGCCGTGTGCGAGCAGATGAGCGAACCGGATGGCAAAGGTATCGTGGAGCGTGAGGTCACACGAGTCATCACCCCCGGCACAATCATCGAGCCAGAATTATTAGTGGAAGATCAGGCGAATTACCTGATGGGCATCTTGCCGATGGGTAATGCGGAGTCCGGAGAATGGACACGCGCCGGGATAGCGTATGTCGATATTTCAACAGGAGAATTTGCGGCGACACAGCTTGAGGGCGAAAATGCGGGTGTACTGGTATTAGAAGAACTGGCACGGCTGAACCCCCGCGAAGTTATTATGCCGGAAAGCTGGGTTGAACGGGGGGTATCGCTGCCACAGGGGATTTACCTGACCCCAGTAGCGGATTGGCGATTTGAAAAAGGCAATGCAGAGCAAGTTTTGACCCAACACTTCCGGGTTCGTTCTTTGGATGGATTCGGGCTGGGCGAGATGCCATCGGCGGTGTGTGCAGCGGGCGGTGTGTTCCACTATATCCGGGATACGCAACGTGGCAGTCTAGCACAATTAACGGTTATCCGCGCCTATTCTACCGCTACATTTATGGTGCTCGACCCTTTCACCCGGCGTAATCTGGAATTAACAGAAACCATCCGCAGCCGGAAGGTCGAGGGCAGTCTGCTAGGTATTTTAGACCGGACAGTCACGGCGATGGGGGCGCGACTGCTGCGAACCTGGATCAACCAACCGCTGCTGGACATCAGCCGACTGAATGCACGATTGGATGCCGTAGAAGCACTTACCAGTGATGAAAGTCTTCGGGAAGAGATACGTGTTGCATTGAAGGGCATTGCCGATCTAGAACGTTTAACGAACCGCCTGCTGGTTGGTAAAGCTGGACCCCGTGACCTGCTGGGATTACGAGACAGTCTGGGACTCATCCCGCAAATTCAGGGATTAATCGAACCCATTCCGGCACTGGCAGCACTCATCAAGACGATGCACACCTGTGATGACGTGGTTGACCTCACCACACGGGCACTGACCGACGATCCACCCGCCGTATTAAATACAATCGGAACCATACGACCTGGTTATGCCCAGGAATTGGATGATATTCTGAATGCAACTCAGGCTGCACGGGACTGGATTGCCAACCTCGAACCTCAAGAGCGGCGACGCACCGGAATCGCCAGCATCAAGGTGGGATTCAATAAGGTGTTCGGTTATTACATCGAGATCAGCAACGCCAACTCCAACAAAGTGCCAGCCGATTACATCCGCAAGCAAACACTGGTCAATGCGGAACGCTATATCACCCCGGAACTCAAAGAGTACGAGACATTGGTGCTGAACGCAGAAGAAGAAATTCTGGCTGTCGAGCGACGGTTGTATGAGAGCCTGTGCCGGGAGATTGCCCAGGCCGCGCCACGACTTCTCCAAACCGCGCGGGCAATCGCTCACCTGGATGCCTTTCTGTCCCTGGCAGATGTGGCCGTGCGTGAGGCTTATATCCGCCCTACCCTGACCGACGATGATCTGCTCATCATCAAGGATGGACGGCATCCAGTAGTCGAGAGAATGCTGGAAGGCGGAACTCGCTATATCCCGAATGACACCCATTTCGACAGTATGTCGCGGTTGCACATTATTACCGGGCCGAATATGGCCGGGAAATCGACCTACATCCGGCAAGTGGCTATCATCACCCTTATGGCGCAAATCGGCAGCTTCGTCCCGGCGGATGAGGCGACTATCGGCTGTGTTGACCGTATCTTTGCGCGGATCGGCGCTCAGGATGAAATTCATGCCGGACACAGCACTTTCATGGTGGAAATGATCGAAACGGCGCGGTTACTATCCGGCAGTACCCGGCGCAGCCTGCTCATTCTGGATGAGGTCGGGCGGGGCACATCAACCTACGACGGGATGGCAATTGCGCGGGCGGTAGTGGAATACATTCACAACAACCCGCGTCTGAACTGCCGGACACTGTTCGCCACCCACTATCATGAATTGACCGAACTGCCAAATATCCTGCCGCGCGCGCGGAACTACAGTATGGCGGTGAGCGAACAAGGTGAACAGATTGTTTTTCTGCACAAGGTCGTTCCAGGTGGCGCAGATCAGAGCTATGGGGTTCATGTGGCACAACTGGCGGGGATGCCGCGCCCGGTGGTCGAACGCGCGCATGAACTGCTACAAAACCTGGAGGAGCAGGGAAGCGATTTCAAGCTGCCAGTTGCAACTCCGACACCCGTTTCACCTAAACAACAGGCGAGAGAGGATGCGGGACAGATGCGACTGTTCAATGAACCAGAGAATCCAGCCATAGCCGCGCTGCGAAAGCTGGACGTTGACCATCTGAGTCCACTGGAAGCCCTGACCAAGCTCTATGAATTGAAGCGGATGGCGGGCGAGTAGTACCTACTAAATTCGGAAAGCAATAGTCCCTGTGTTGCGTACAGGGACCGTTATGGACATCTAACCCGCCGGAGCTTCGCCTTTGACACCTGCTAATGTGGGTGAAACCGCATCGGGACGCGGTTCGGGAATGACGAGTTCCTCACGCTCCAACAAACCTTCTGAAGCAAGAACATGATTGAAAGCGACAATCGCCACTTCGATCATATGCAGTTCCGGCTGCCGGGTGGTCAGGTGTTGCAGCGCAAGATTGGGTTTGATGATGAGGGCAACGATGGGATTGTTGATGTTACGGGCTGTCCAGCGCAGGATTTCGTAAGCTACCCCCGCGATAACCGGGATGAGGATGATGCGAGAGAGGATCAGGAAGATAAACGGTGGACGTCCCAGAAGCGAGAAGATAAACACACTCACGAATACTACCGTCAGCAGGAAAGCCGTTCCACAGCGAGGATGCTCAATCGGGTAGTTTGTAACCACTTCCGGGATTAATTCCGCACCCGCCTCATAGGCATTAATGGTTTTATGCTCCGCGCCATGATAACCAAACAGACGTTTGACATCGGGGATGCGGCCAATTGCCCAGATGTAGCCCACCAGAATACTCAACTGAACCGCACCTTCAATCAGATTAATCAAGAAGGCATTGAGGCCAATGGGCGCTACCCCATCGTGGCTCAGACCCAGCAGGCGCGCCAGTCCGGTAGCCGCGGTTGTCGGGAGCAAGAAGAATAAGCCGATGCCCAAAATGAGGGAAAAGGCAATTGTCGCCCAACCAATTGGGCCGTTAAAATTCACCTGTGACTCTTCTTCGTCATCTTCGGCAATCGCAATATCAGCAGCCCACATAAGCGCGCGTGTCCCCAGGCCAAGCGCATCCCATAGGCCAACAATGCCGCGCACAAAGGGCGTCCTGGCAATGCGACCCCGATAAAGGGTAGCACTCAACGGCTGTTCGTGTACCACGATTTGCCCTTTGGGATCGCGGACGGCGATGGCGGCGGAATGCGCACCTCGCATCATAACCCCTTCAATGACCGCCTGCCCACCATATGAGAATTTGATTTCGCCCTTCGGTTTAACACTCGCGGCAGTACCATTACCGTTGACCGAAGGGGCTGTGTGTCCGTTCTCTGACATTGTGATCTCCTATTCAAACACCAACGAAGTTGGTTGTCCTGATTTGATTTCCTGTATCGTCAATTCGCCCGACGGTAGCACCAATAACGACACGTCGCCACCTACCGCGCAGCCGTCGGCCTTATCGCAACGCGCTCCCCCTAGTGGGAGCCTGTAAACTCCATTTTCGGGCAATATCTGTATCTCGTTGCCGTACTGATCGAGCAAAGCGGCTTCCTGACTGGCCGAGTCCACTTCAATACGAGTTGGCTCGGCGGTGGTCGCCCAGGCAATTACCATCTGATGCCCATCCATGTAGTGGAGTCTGACAACATCCACACTGTCGGACTTCGCACGAGTTGCCTGATCGACACCATTCAAGTTCTTAATGACCATCGCCCAGGTATCGAAGGCCGGACGGCGCGAACCATCCGCACGGATTAATCCAAATGTCTCCGCACCCGGAGGCAAGTTCCAATCATAGAATTTATAAACCGCAATCCGTTCCGCACCAGCTGCCAAGCCTAGCGCCGAAGCCTGTACCAGAAAAGCTGACTGCTGCGCCAAGTTAATCTGATACTGTGGACGTACCACCGGCCACAAAGGATCGTCGGTTGGCCCCGCATTGGTTTCGTTGATCCAGATGCGCTTGTCTGTCAGCCCGTATTTGTCCAGCAGGTCGCGCATGGCACGAACAATATCATAGACCGTTTCCGCACGGAAATAAATATGCAAACTCAACACGTCAAAGTAATAGTGGTTGACTGCGGCGTCCGGGTCGGCCATGATGCGCTCCAGCAGCTGATCCACATACAGTCTGCGTCCAGCGTTGACATCATGCCAGTAGGTCGTCCCGGCGAGAAGAATTTCTGCGTCGGGGTTGCCTTCTTTGAGTGCAAGATAAGCCACCTTGAGCATCTGAAAATAGTCGTCCAACGTACCTTCAAACTCAAAACCATAGGTGTCGCGGGTAATGTCCGGTTCATTCCAAATAATAAAACGAGTTACCCCGCGCGGTGCATAATACTCGGCGCTCTTGCGCACAAAGCGCGCCCAGTAATTGCCAGGGTCGTCTACTGGCAGATACAGCCCTTTGGGGACACCCGGCCCAGGCGTTCCATCCGTCGCCCAGGCGGGAGTGTGTTTAAAAATAGCGACCACTTCCCGGTCACAATCGCGGGCGGCGGCCAACCAACGATCATCAACATTGAGCGTATACCAGTCGTCGGGACCATCCGGTTGGTGCTGTGACCAGTCAAAAATGATGCGTTCCCAACCTGGATGCAATTCGCAGACATCATCCGGCAGCCAGAAACCTTCGACAACACCGAAGATGTTCTGCGAATCGCTGGTCTGAGCGGCTGGTGAAAATCCTGGCAGCAGGAGGAAACACAACAGCAAAAAGGAATATTTCATCAATTACTCGCCGGACGAATATCCTGTAAATTCAGTTGCAAATTGCGATAGCCGTTCCACTCATTGATTTCCAATTGGTAGGCGACGTCGATGCGATCCGGCATCTCCCCTGCCCAGCTACCCAGACCAAAACCAATGGCATCCAGCGGCGGCTGTCCGGCGCGGGCAATTTTCAGCTTCAGATGATTGTTGTCCCTACCCACCGTCCGGGTTTCTAGCACACGAACATTGGCAGACATCAAGGTGGGAGTAGCATTCATGAAACCTGTTGGCTCAAGGGCGGCCAATTCATGCACCATCGCTTCTGATAAATGATGAATATCCGCCTCCGTGTCAATTTCCAGCGTGGGACGGAGTTCTTGTCCGGCCAACTGTTCGTGCGCCAAGTCCATCAGACGATGCTTCAGAGCAGCCACATTTTGATTCAATACCGTGAACCCGGCGGCCTGGGCATGACCACCGTGCCGCACCAGCAGGTCAGCACATTGATCGAGGGCATGCGTAATGTCAAATTGTGGAATACTGCGACAAGAGGCACGACTTTCGGTATCGCCCTCCTCCATGACGACTGTTGGGCGGAAATATTCTTCGGTCAGCCGTCCGGCGACAAGACCAACGATTCCCGGACGGAAATCTCGATCTGAGGCAAAGATGAGTGGTACATCCCGTTCCTGAGATTCAATCCGTTCCCGAATGAGTTCCTGAGCCGCGCGGGTTAACTCCTGGCGCTGACTATTGAGTGATTGAAGCTGCTGTGCCAACGCCACCACCTCATCTAAATCCGGGGAGGATAGAAGATGATAAGCGATCATAGCACTTTCTAACCGTCCCGCAGCGTTAATGCGTGGGCCGAGTGTATAGCCGATATTCATGGCTGTGATCGCTCCAGCCTTGAGACCGGACACTTCCATGAGTGCGCGGAGACCGGGCCGGTTGGTGGTGTTAATCATCTCCAGACCACGCTGCACCAGTATTCGATTAGAGGTTCGGTTAAGGGGCGCTAGATCGGCTACCGTCCCTATGGCGACCAGATCAAGCAGGTCTTCGGGAGAAATACGCGGCTTAACACGGTCATTCGCGTTAGAGACCATCAGCAATTTTTCGGCAAGCCGATAGGCCACCCCCACCCCAGCCAACATATAGTCCGGGTGAGTCTCGTCCATTTCAAGTTTGGGATTGATGACCGCATAGGCTTTGGGAACTTCCGGGCCGATGGAATGATGGTCGGTGATGATGATGTCCAGCCCTGCTACCTTGCCAACTTCCACATCTTCTACAGAGCGAATCCCACAATCCACTGTAATGATAAGTTTTGCCCCAGCTCGAGCAAGTTTTTGTAAGGCAAGGCTATTGAGACCATAACCTTCGTCAACCCGATGGGGAATATAAGGGCGGACGTTTGCTCCCAGAGCGGTAAAAGTCTGCATAAGGAGCGCAGTTGAGGTCACGCCATCAGCGTCGAAGTCACCATAGATAATGATGAGTTCGCCCTTCTTGATGGCCTGACGAATACGACCAATGGCTTTGTCAATATCTGATCTACAAAATGGTGTTTCGGATACATCGGCGCAAGACAGGAATTGACGTGCTTCTTCTGGATCGGCAAAACCCCGGTTGTAGAGGACTTGCGCCAGGACTGGCCCCATACTGCGAAACCTTTGCAAGACCTCAGGCGATGCCGGAGCAGCAACCATCCAATATTTTGGCAACGACATAGACACAACCCAATCCGCCGTTTAGAATACTACAACTCTATTTCCAAAATCAAAGTGGAGTCCAGAAGGATATTTACCCCGCACTTCGTTGGCCGATATTAACATTTTGTTCTAGCGTACACAACCGCTCACCGAAGGAACTTGCTCATGGCTCAGATTGTTTTTATGGGCACACCAGACTTTTCAGTACCCATCCTACAAGCGCTTATCCAGCACCATGATGTGACAGGGGTTGTCACGCAGCCTGATCGTCCGGCGGGACGCAACCGGCAACTGCGACCCTCTCCTATAAAAACGATAGCGCTGGACGCGGGGATTCCGGTATTCCAACCAGAGAAACTACGACGTGCGGAGGCCGTTGAACATCTGAAACAATGGCCGCAACCAGACGCCTATGTTGTCGCGGCATTCGGGCAAATCCTGCCACAGACGGTACTCGACATCCCTCGTTTCGGTTCGATTAATGTCCATGCGTCGCTACTGCCCCGGTGGCGAGGTGCTGCCCCGATTCAAGCGTGTATCCGGGCGGGTGATGTCGAGAGTGGGATAACCATTATGAAGATGGACGCAGGGCTAGATACTGGACCCATCCTGACGCAGGGAGCCGTTGCATTAGCTGCTGACGAAACCGGACAATCGCTGCATGATAAATTGTCGGTTCTGGGCGCGGAATTACTGATTGATACCCTGCCGGGATACTTCTCTGGCGACATTCAACCGCAGGATCAGGATGAAGGCGCAGTCACATACGCGCCACAGATCGCAAAGGATGAGGGCAATATTGACTGGAATCAAGATGCAACCGCTATCGAACGATTGGTGAGAGCATTTACACCCTGGCCGGGAACATATACCTACTGGAATGGACAACAACTCAAAATTCATGGCGGAGCAGTACGCGAAGGTCAAACAGAACCGGGGTTCGTTGTGAGAACATCGGATGGCATTGCTGTTGGCACGGGAGATGGTCTGTTTCTACTGGGAAAGATCCAACTCGCCGGACGCAAGGCAATGCCAGTTGAAGCGTTCGTTCGAGGTCAGGCGGATTTCACGGGAGTTAGGCTAACGACTTCCTGATCGTTTTCAAACACAAATTGCAGGGATGGGATGAGGTCGTTAGAGGCTTTTACAGGTTCAGCGCACTTCAGGATGAGATACCGGGCAGAGCGCTTGGGAAAAGCATGGGTATAGCTGGCAAGGCGAAGCTGCTGCTTACCAACCTCGGCGTAACCATCTTTGACGCTGATGTGCCCGGCCACCAATACACGCTGCTCGTTAGGACTTGCCTCGGAGATATAACTCAGGAAGTTTTTCACCGTGCGTTGATAGCTGGTTTCACCCACATCGAGTTCATTCTGCGAGAATAGTGTATTCCACATCAGATCGAATTCGGTGTTCTGTCCACTCAGAAATAGGACACGAAGTAACTCATTATAGCGAGGGTCTTCCGTACCTGTGACGGCCAAATAACGCTTGGCCTGTTCTTCATAAGATACACCTGTGAAGTGAGAATAACCTCGCTGCAAGCTGGCAATGTCGAACTTCTTCAACTCGCCATCGGCTATCTTAATCAACTCAGAATGATCCAAATTAAACAGGCGCTCGGCGTGTTTAGCCGATGCTACGTCAGACGAAGCTCCAGCGTGAGTCAGCAAGACACCTGCTTTGGTACGAACGAAGAACGGCAACGACGCCAGAAAGTCAATCACTGACTTTCGATTGTGCGGAGCTTTATAACGCTGATCCAAGCGAGTTAACGATGCCTCAAACCGAGGCGTATATTCCACCGTACCCTTTGCAAGTGTCAGCCCATATATGTGAGGCAGTTCGTGATTTCCCAACAGCATGATGATCTTTTGCTTACCCAGTTCGGCTTGCAAGGACATCACATCGAGAATTATATCCAGACTGGAATCAGTTTCTTCAAGACCTTCGCTATGAATCAAGTCCCCACACAATACGAGATAATCCACCTCGCCTTTGGCTTGCTTGGCGAGGAAAACATCACGCAGACGATGGTAAGCATCCCATGAACCGTGCA
Source organism: uncultured Chloroflexia bacterium (assembly GCA_963752305.1). Lineage (GTDB taxonomy): Bacteria > Chloroflexota > Anaerolineae > Aggregatilineales > Phototrophicaceae > CFX2. Next base: position 803,433 of record CAVVXQ010000009.1, on the reverse strand, counting down.
AATCGGTTACAACCATCGCCACGCCGGTATCTAGATCGACTACCCGTTGGGACATCTACGCTCCTCACATATGGACCAAATATGACAACCGGCTACCTGTTTGCCGCAATAGGTCGATTAAAACTCAGTAACCTAAAATATTCACAACAGAGCGCACGGCTGTGGCACTGACTTCTAACATCGACTTCTCTTCATCGTTGAGTTGCATCTCGATGATCCGTTCAACACCCTTAGCACCCAGGACTGCCGGAACACCGATATAGAGGTCCTTATAGCCGTATTCACCATTGAGCAAAACTGCCGAAGGAATCACTCGTTTTTCATCTCGCAGCACTGCTTCGACCATTTCGATAGTGGCGGCTGCCGGAGCATACCAAGCGCTTACCCCTAGCAAACCCACAATTTCACCGCCGCCTCCTCGGGTACGCTTGATGATTTCCTGAAGTTTGTCTTCAGCAATAAGTTCCCGTACCGGAATACCGGCTACCGATGTATGACGCGGCAAGGGCACCATTGTATCACCATGCCCACCCAATACGATACCATGAACGTCATTTACACTGACACCAAGCTCCATTGCTAAAAAGGTCTTATACCGAGCGGTATCCAATGAACCCGCCTGCCCGATTACACGTTGGGACGGGAATCCCGTTTCGTTCAATACCACATGACACATGGCATCGAGCGGATTTGAAACCACAATTATCACCGCATTCGGTGAATATTTTGCGACTTCCCGCGCCACCTCACCGACAATCTTCTGGTTAGTCTTCACCAGCTCATCGCGGCTAGGATACTGACCTGTCACCGGGTCCTTCTTGCGAGGCACACCGGCGGTAATTACGACGACATCCGAGTTAGCACTGGCTTCATAGGTTGTTGACCCAATGATGTTCAGATCATAACCCATGACCGGAGCGGCTTCGGACAAATCCAGCGCTTTGCCCTGTGGGACGCCTTCTACAATATCTACCAGCACCACATCGGCCAGGTGCTTTGTAACAATCCAATGAGCGCAGGTTGCACCAACATTACCCGCGCCAACAATCGTCACCTTACTGCGAGCCATCTTCTTTTCTCCATGACAATTGAAAATAAAGTGTGGGGAGTATAACACAAACGGAGACCATCACCGAGATGATGGTTGTCAAAATTCACAATCTCTCACCGAGTATCAGAGGGCATGAACTCCTCTCACACCCTCTGATACTCGGTAGATTTTACGCCTTCGGTCCGGCAGACAACACTTCTGGTCCGGCCTGATCGGCAAATTGCTTGAAGTTCTCGACAAAGCGCCGAGCGAGGTCAGCAGCCTTTGCGTCGTAGGCAGCTTTGTCAGCCCAGGTGTTACGTGGATTCAATACTTCGGACGGAACATTGGGCACGGATTTCGGCACACACAAGCCAAATACCGGGTCCTGCCAGGTTTCTACATCAGTTAAGCTACCATCGAAAATAGCATCCAAGATGGCACGGGTATGCGCCAAGCTCATACGCTTGCCAACCCCATGCGGTCCACCTGTCCAACCCGTATTTACCAACCACACCTGAGAACCATGCTTGTGTAGCTTATCCCGCAGCAGAGTAGCGTATTCGATTGGATGCAGGGGCAGGAAAGGCGCACCAAAGCAGGCACTAAAGGTAGCCGTTGGCTCGGTGACACCGCGCTCTGTTCCGGCGACTTTGGCGGTGTAACCACTAATGAAATGATACATAGCCTGTTCGGGTGTTAGTTTGGCAACCGGCGGCAATACGCCAAAAGCATCTGCTGTAAGGAAAATGACGTTCTTCGGATGACCACACATACCGGAAACATCGGCATTCGAGACGGTTTCAATTGAATAGGCCGCGCGGGTGTTTTCGGTGAATGTTTCGTCATCCAAGTCGAGACGGCGCGTCTGGATGTCCATTACAACATTTTCCAGAACCGTGCCGAAGCGGCGGGTTTTCTCGTAGATTTCGGGTTCACCTTCATGGCTAAGACGAATCACTTTAGCATAGCAGCCGCCCTCAAAATTGAAGATTCCGTCATCACTCCACCCATGTTCATCATCACCAATAAGGGTGCGGTTCGGGTCGGCACTGAGGGTCGTTTTGCCAGTACCGGACAGGCCGAAGAATATGGCGGCATCATCCTTATCTTTGCCATAGTTCGCCGAGCAATGCATGGAGAGGACGCCCCGATGTGGCAGGAGATAATTCAAAACGCTGAAGACTGATTTCTTGATCTCACCTGCATATTCCGTGCCACCAATCAATACCAGTTTACGAGCAAAGTTGATGAGAATGAAGGTCGATGAGAGTGTGTGGTCAACTTCGGGAGAGGCATGAAACAATGGTGCTTGAATGACCGTGAACTCCGGCACAAAGGTGTCCAATTCTTCCGGTTTCGGGCGAATGAACATGGTATGAGCAAACAAGCTGTGCCAAGCCTGCTCCGTGATAATTCGGACGGGAAGCCGATATTGAGGATCCGCACCACCATAACAATCCTGGACATACACATTACGATAGCGGAAATAGGCCTGAAGCTGTGTCAATAGGTGGTCAAAATCGTCGGGGTCGAAGGGACGATTGACCTTGCCCCACCAAACGTTTTCCTCAGTGTCGCTATCCTTAACGACAAATTTATCGTTGGGCGAACGCCCGGTATGCGTGCCGGTTCGGGCAACTAACGGCCCTAGATGAGCTAACATCGCTTCACGATTGCGGATCGCCAGTTCATAGAGTGCTGGTGTGGACATGTTCCAATAGACACTTCCGAGGTCGCGCAGACCATGATTTTCCAGACCATAATTACTGTTGATCGTCATCTCGCTTGATTGCTGTACCATAGTTGGATCTATCTCCTGTCAATACTTCCAATGTGATAGTTATTTAACAATGTCATTCTAAGGCAGTTTCAGGAACCGAAGTGAGTGACATATTCCACCGCCATATGTGATTTTTATCACAAAGTATCCGTCGTGCTTTCAACCCCTTCGGAAGCAAGATGCTGGACAGAGGCGACCTCAGTCAAACGCCATCTATAATCATCTTTATCGATGGTCGTCACCGAGGTATTGTTGAGATGCGCTGCGTCAAGGTCGGCGGCGATGTCGGCAAACAATTTGAGCAACAGCATCCGAATTGCACCACCATGCGAGACGATCACCACCTCCGGCCCGACAGCGGTGAGCAAGGCGCTCTCCCAAGCCTTATAGACCCGTTCTTGCATAGCACGCCGCGACTCACCGTTTGGGATCAGATAATCCCAGTAATCCGCCTCAAAAGCACGCCACTCATCCGGGAATTTTGCGATCATCTCGTCGCGTGTATGTCCCTGGAAAATGCCTAGATTAAATTCTCGCAACCGTTGGTCGGTACGGGGCATGACTCCAATTACGGTACCTATTGCCGCTGCGGTTTGAAAGGCTCTGGGCAAGTCACTGGTGATGATGGTATGAATGGGTCGACCTCGCAAAGATTCCGCCAGCTTTCTGGCCTGCATTTGCCCCTCCGTATTCAACGGGACAGGTTCAAAGCCCTGCCACCTACCCTGGACATTCCAGTCCGTCTGCCCATGACGCACAATCAAGACCCGTTCGATAGTCAAATTGTATTCTCCGTTCATCCGTTCCGTCACCTGTCATGTCGCACGAACCACAAAATCCGTTTCATCATACCTGAGGTTCGATCGCTATCGGCAGGGTTGACTTGCCTGCGTTCTAGCGGCACAATGAGTATATTCAAACAGTGTTGAAAGCATTGCAATCAATTTGTTAAATATATACAGGTAACGTCGGTCAACATCCCTATCTATATCCACCATAGCATTGCAAGGAGCTACCAAAGGTGAAGGTTTCCGAAAAAATTAGCTACAACCACAGCCCAATTGTACTTGGCGTCTCGCTCGTGGCGGGTTTGGGCGTTATTATGATGATTTTGGCATTGGGATTTGGGGTGGTTCAGGGAGAGGCTGCCGACAGCACGGTCATCGGGCTTCTCCTGGTCGGAGGCGCAATCGTCTTCATTCTGGGGGCGGGGTCCTGGTTCGCAATTACCCAGCCGCAGAAGCACTTCGACAACATCAGTATCCCGATGGAAGCTGAACCTCATCACGATCATACCGAACTGGCTGAACACAGCGAACCTGAACACCAAACAGCAGGACACTGACGAGTTGTGCCAGGGAAACCTATCCCCGAACGTGACCCGGTGGGCGATGTATTCTCTGGATACATACTGCAATTGGGAGATCAACAGGCACTCGCGTTAGAAATCTCACCTGGGGCAACGCTCCTCACGCAGGGTAGTTTCGTCATCCGGTATGGTTTGCGCTATTTGGGCAAGCCACAACTGTCTGTCGTACCGGGATTAGTGGTGCTGGATTACGGTGATTTTCTGATCGGCGAAGAAGCCTGGCATTTTTTGACTGAGGGGAGCAATCTGTATCCCCGCTCGGAAGTTCTGGGCTACCGAAATGATGGCACAGACGAGATGATCGTCATCAAAGCCCTGGACATCAGTATTCCCCCTGAAGTGCTGGTTTATCCTGACGCAACCGCGACCCAACCTATCGCCAAACCGGCGGCAATCATCGCTCCTGATAATGCTGAACTGCCGCCGCGCTTGATGGAATTTTTACCGCGTTTTTCAACCCTTACTGAGTGGCAAGCAATTTTATGAGTGATCTGGATTCTGTATTTGACGATTCCCAGCCAGAGGATCACCGTTCTGGCCTGATCGCAGTCGTTGGTCGCCCAAATGTCGGAAAATCCACGTTAATTAACGGCATCCTGGGACAAAAAATCGCTATAGTGACACCGAAGCCGCAAACGACACGCCAGCAGCAACTCGGTATCTATACCGAAGATGGCGGGCAGATTCTGTTCATGGATACGCCGGGGTTGCACAAACCGCATCACAAATTGGGCGAATTCATGGTGGGTGTGGCTGAAGAAGCCGTCCGCGACGCGGATTTAATTCTATGGGTGCTGGATATTTCAGTAGAACCGCAAGATGCCGACAGATATATTGCAGAAACGATCAACCGGCTGCGGGGCGATACACCCGTTATTCTGGCATTGAATAAAATTGATCTGGTAAACGATGCGACGCGGGAGGCACACCTCATCCTGTACAGCAACCTGGTTGATAACGAAGCTGCGATTATGGTGAGCGCTCTGGAAGGTATAGGGATCAAAGAATTGGTTACTTACCTGATGGAAGGTCTGCCACCTGGCCCACGCTATTATCCCGCCGACCAGGTAAGCGAAGTCAACATGCGCTTCATCGCTGCCGAAGTCATCCGCGAAAAAATCATCCTGAATACGGAAAAGGAAATTCCCTACTCTGTCGCCGTCGAAGTGACCGAGTTCAAAGAACGTTCGGAAACCATGACGTATATCAATGCGATTATTTATGTAGAGAGAGAATCGCAAAAAGGTATTATCGTGGGCAAAGGTGGGGCGATGATTAAGAAAATCGGGTCGGAAGCGCGAACCGAACTCGCAGACAGCCTGGGTACACAGATATACCTTGACTTGCATGTCAAGGCGCTAAAGAATTGGCGCGAAGATGAAAACCTGATGCGACGGTTGGGCTACCGTGTACCGAAGAACGACTAATTCTCCAGAGCGGTCAAATAAGCGCGGGTATCATCCACATCGCGGCCAATCTGGTCGATAAGCTCCTGAAGGCTGCTAAATCTGGCTTCGGGGCGCAGACGTGTCTTGAAATTAACCTCAAGCTGTTGTCCATATATATCGCGGTCAAAATCGAGGAGATATGGCTCAACCGTGACTTTATTATCTCCCTCGAAATGGGGAACTACACCCACATTGGTGGCAGCCATAAAGCGCTCTTCCCCTAACCATGCCCAACCAGCATAGACGCCATTGGCTGGCAGTACCTGTTCATCCCAAACATCGATATTGGCCGTTGGAAAGCCAATTTGACGCCCCCGCTTTTTGCCATCGACAACTTTCCCGGCTACAGAATAGGCACGCCCCAACCAATCGGCAGCCTGTTCCACATGACCGGCCTGCAATGCCTCACGGATCGCGGTGCTGCTGATGGTGTCGCCACCGTTAACAAGCAGGTCTATCTCGTGAACAGAAAAGCCCTTCTGTTCCCCTTGCTCTCGCAGGAAAGGTACGTTCCCCTCGCGCTTGTAGCCCATCGCAAAATCAGACCCCACCCATAATTCCTGCATTCGCAGGGATTCTGCCAGTTGATCGACAAAATCTGCCGCACGAACCTGACGCACCTCATCGTTAAATGGGTGGGTGATAACACAGTTTACGCCCATGTTCAGAAGCAGTTCGGCTTTCTCATCGGCAGTAGTCAGATAATATCTCCCCTTCAGGCCGCGCAAAACGACGTCTGGATGTGGAAAAAAGGTCAAGACGACAGCCAATCGCCCAGTTGTGCGCGCCTGCTCCACCAAACGGCGGATAAGATGTTGATGACCCCGATGTACACCGTCAAATACGCCGATAGTGACTATCGAACGCTCATTCAAGTGGGCATTCGCCAGATTGTAAATGTGCTGCCTCATCGTGTGTTCAATCCGTCTGTAGTGGAGCGCAGAGTTCTTATTCCACCGCTCCTAAGAGAATACCTTATGTGGGAATATCAATCCATCTTCGACTGTTACAACTGCAATCAGGCGACCATCCGTCCCGTAAGCAAATACCTGTCCTGGTGGCACTTCATCACAGGCAACCGCACGGCCATGTTGAATATGTTCGATTTCATCGGCATTCAAATATAAGCTCGGCCAGTGCGCCAGCGCATCTGCCGGAGCAATCAGATAATCCTGCCAATTCGGATCAGCCAAAAGATCGTCCAGTGAGACTGCACTATCAAGGGTAAACGTACCACTGGCGAGCCGACACAAGGATGACAGATGTGCCCCAATACCAAGCACTTCCCCCAGGTCGTGGGCGAGACTGCGGATGTATGTCCCCGCACTACACGTTACCTCCAGATCGAATTCTGGGGATTGCCAGTTTGACAAATTTAGCGCGTCAATGCGCACGTTCCGCGCGGGGCGTTCAACCGTTTCACCTGCACGCGCTAATTCATAGAGTTTACGCCCACCCTGTTTGATGGCGCTGTACATGGGAGGGGTTTGCTGAATATCCCCACAGAAATTTTGCAGAACTGACTCTACATCAACCTGTGTGATAAAACCTGCGTCAGTTGATGATTGGATTTTCCCTTCAGCATCGTAGGTATCGGTGGTTACGCCCAGGTGTATCCGAGCACGATAACGTTTGGTGGACTGCATCACGTATTCACTGAGACGAGTCGCCCCACCCAAGCACAATACCAGGACGCCCGTCGCCAGCGGATCAAGCGTCCCGGCATGGCCGATTTTTTTAATGTTCAATGCCCGACGCGCCCTGGCGACTACATCATGGCTGGTCATGCCGCCCGGTTTATTAATATTCAGAAAACCCAGCATATCTGACAAAACGATCACTCCAATATAAAATAATTTTTCAGCAGTCTCGACCCTGGATGCAATTCCAAGATAGGAAAGATTATTTTTTTCCAGAGGCGCGGCTGATTTAGGAGGGTAGACAACCACTCAGGTGATCGCCAGTGCGCCCTGTTCAATGGCAGCGTATAGGAGCGGCATCACACGTTCCTGTGCCGCCGCCAGTGATTTGGCAATCGTCGCGCCGGATGCTTGTCGATGACCACCACCTCCCAGGCTAAACGCCACTGTAGCCACATCAAAGCCCGGTTTACTACGGAAGCTCAACTCTACACGGCTATCTTCCAATTCCTTAAACACAACTGCGATCATGGCTTCATTGACCGTAATCAGCAAACTCACCAACCCACCATCGGTCATGTCATCCAGTTTGGCGGCCTTGATGTCTTCCTGTGTCACCACTGCGGAGACAACCGCATTATTCAACTGGATGGATTGAAATGCCTGCTTCCACAGCTCAATTGTCTTATAGGGTGTGCTGGAAAGCGAACGGAAGGTGATTTCACTTAATGAAGCACCCGCCGCCATCAGTCCTTGTGCAATACCCAATGTGTCCGCATTCACATTGCTGGTGCGAAAACCGAGCGTATCGGTAACCAAGCCGGTTAAGAGCGCAGTGGCAACCGGCTGCGAAATCGGATGCTCCATGTAACCCAGCCAACGATAGACAACCTCAGTGGCCGATACCGCATTGGGCATAACCAGGAAAATATCGCCAAACAGGGTGTTGGTGGGGTGATGATCCAGGTTAATAACCTTTAGCGAACGCGCGCGGCCAAACACCCCTGCAACACCGGTTCTTTCCTCATCACTGGAGTCCAATGACACCATTAAATCCCACTTGCCATGCTTGAGTTTTGACTTTACTGTATCCGTACCCGGCACGAATTTTAGGAAATCCGGTACGCCGCCATCCACAGCAGCCGCCACCTTTTTACCCTGCTCCCAGAGGGCTAAGGCCAATCCCAAGAGTGAGCCAATGGCATCTCCATCGGGATTCACATGTGTAACCAACAAAACCGAGGCGGCCTGTTTGACCGCCTCGGTTGCTTCAAACCACTGTAGAGAATTATTCGTCATCCTCGCCCTCAGTTACTTCGATCACTTTGTTATCTTCCGCCGGAATGTCCAACGAGGATAAGATGCGGTTGATCCGCTCCCCCCGCTCCAGGGTGACATCCCAGTGGAATACCAATTCCGGGGCCGAGCGCACTCGTATGCGTTTGGCGACCTCTCGCCGAAGGAAACCTTTGGCGCGCTCCAAGCCAGCCATCACATCGTCCCGACGACTTTCGTCACCGAGCGCATTGATATAAATATTCGCGTACATGAGTTCGGCATCCAGCTTAACCTCAGTCACGGTGATGTTCTTAAGCCGAGGGTCAGCCACTTCGCGCAGGAGCAGGGTACTCAGAATGGACTGGATATGCTCCGCCATTCGATCTTGTTTTATCGACATCATAACCTCCTTTTGGGGTAAACCTGGCTGTACAACCGCTACACCTTGATATAAGCAGCACCATATTTCTACTACCTATACGCAGTTGATTTGGCTGATGCTTCACATATACCGAGGCTAATTCACGCGCTCGGATACATAAAACTCGATGATGTCCCCTACCTGGAAGTCATTAAAACCATTCAAGCCGATACCACACTCGAAGCCGGAACGTACTTCACGCACATCATCCTTTTCACGCTTGAGTGAACCAACCGTCAAATTTTCGGCCAGCACTTTGCCACCCCGTTTCACACGGGCACGGGCGTTGCGGCGGACTTCACCCTCACGGACAGAACTACCCGCAATCGTGCCCACCTTGAGTTTGAATAACTGGCGGACTTCCGCTGTTCCGATAGTCTTATCAGCATAGACAGGCTCAAGCATACCATTGAGGGCTAGCTCGATGTCTTCCAGCAGCTTATAGATGATATTGTACTGGCGGATTTCAACGCCTTTCGAGTCCGCAGAACGACGCGCAGCATTATCAACATCAACTGTGAAACCGATAATGATTGCATCGGACGCGCTGGCAAGCATGACATCATTCTCGGTGATGTTGCCGATGTCGGCAGCAAGAATACGTATACCAATTCCCTCGGCATTCTTTTCCGCCACACTCTTCAGCGAGTTGATGATTGGCTGAAGCGTACCCTGAACATCTGCTTTGATAATCAGATTCAGTTCTTTGGTCTGTCCGGCAGAGAATTGTGCGAAGACCTCTTCCAGAGTGAATGCACCCCGTTCAGGTTGGATACGGAGGGCAGCACTACCCTCTTTTCGCTCCTCGGCCATCAGGCGCGCAATTTTGTCGGTTTTCACCTTTTCAAAGGTATCACCTGGCTGCGGCGCTTCGCTCAGTCCGAGAATTCGGATAGGCACTGATGGGCCAGCCTCATCGAGGGTTTTGCCTTTTTCGTCATACATGGCCTTGATACGCCCATAGGCTTCCCCGGCAATGACCACATCTCCGCGCCGTAGTGTACCGTTCAATACCAGAAGGGTTGCCAGTGTGCCGCGACTGGGGCTAATCTCAGCTTCCAGCACAATTCCCGATGGTTCGGCTTCCGGGTTGGCGACAATATCGTTATCATCGGCCACCAGCAAAATGGCTTCGAGCAAATCCTCGATACCTGCTCCGCTAATACCAGACACCGGAACCACCAGTGTATCGCCATCCCATTCGTCCGGGGTCAGGCCAATTTCGACCAGTTCCTGTTTGACGTTTTCAATGTTCGCGTTCCGCTTGTCAACCTTAGTGATGGCAACCACAATCGGCACATTAGCCGCACGGGCATGATTCAACGCCTCGCGGGTCGTTGGCATTACACCGTCGTCAGCGGCCACCACCAAGACTGCAATATCCGCCCCTTGTGCCCCACGCGCGCGCATAGCCGTGAAGGCTTCGTGACCGGGGGTATCGAGGAAGGTAATCTGGCGTCCATTATGGGTAACACGATAGGCACCGATATGCTGGGTGATACCACCTGCTTCACCTTCAGCCACATGCGCTTTGCGGATAGCATCCAGCAGCGTGGTTTTACCGTGATCGACATGACCCAGAATGGTGACGATTGGGGGGCGTGGCTTGAGGTTTTCCGGCTTTTCAACCGTATATTTCTGCCGCCAGGTCTGGGCTTCCGCAGCCTTTTGCTTTTCTTCCTGGGCAGCCGCCGCGCTGGCAGATTGGGCATCGAAGCCCATTTCCCCGACTACAATCGCGGCGGTATCGTAGTCGACCTGTTGATTGATCGAAGCCATGATGCCATTGGCAATAAGCCGCTTCATGACCTCGATGGGGCTAGCCCCGATTTGTTCCGCTAACTCGCGTACCGTTAAATAATCCGGCAGGAGTACGATCTGTCTTTCTTGTGCCATAACTTTCTGACCTCCGTTCATAGAGCGGCAAGCCAGAAAGGAATTCGCACCCCTGTGATCTAGCCTATCGCCGTGTGTGTAATTGCAGTGAACAATAACCCGTTGCCATTATGGTTTATGCCCGTCATGGTTGCGGTTGAGCTTGTTGTAATCGTTCACGATCTTCTTTAGTAATTGATGTCCGTAGCGCTTTGCTTAATATATCCGTTTTCACGGCTCGTTCCCAACAATTGGGGCGATCACATAAATATGCGCCTCGGCCATTGAGCTTACCGCTGGGATCAATAAGAACGCCATTTTCAGTACGCACAACCCGGATGAGTGCGCGCTTATTCGCTGTTTCGCGGCAGACTACACAGGTACGCATGGGTACATGTTTCGGACGTCCTCCGTGAAGCTGGCTCATTGCCACACCTATTCCTCGTCTTCCCAGCCCTGCTCTCGGCCACCTTTACGGCGGCGCTTGGCAATAACCTGCCCAATTTCCTCATCGAAAATGAGCTGGCGGCGCTGCTGACGTTCCTTCTTCTTTTTCTTCTTCTCCTTCTTACCCGACTTGCCGCCGACCAGCAGGGCGTCAATATCTTCTTCCTCGGTCTCATCTTCAAAGACCGGCTCGACTTCTTTACGGACGACGGGCTTTCGTGCAGGCTGTCCACGATCAATCGGCGGAACGCTCACAATCGGTTCCGGTATGTCACCGAAGGCGGCTGGTACGACATCCTCCCCGCTAGTTTCAGATTCAGCAGGCACAACAACTTCGGGTTCTTCAGCAATCGCTTCCACTAGCTCGTCTGCTGCGACTTCCTCATCTTCAACTTCTTCCGGCATAACAAATTGATCGAGAGCAACCTGAACTTTTTCGAGTGAGTCGCTCGGCAAATCTGCCAACACAGTACGCAGGCGATCCTCATCAATCAGGAAACGCCACATAATCTCGCCCACATTTTCCAGTGGCGACAATGCTTCAACGATGTCCTCAGGCAAATCAAGAGCAGCGATAGGTTGTTTGAAGGCCTGTGGCGGCAGGGTTGACTTGACAGCGTTGATTTCAGCAAGGCGCGCTTCCCGTGCGGCTTCACGTCTGGCAACCAAGCGCTGCTCCACAATATCAGCGAAACGCCCCAATGTCGTGAATTCTTCAGGCATAATGGCGCGGTTATTCACCTTCTTATCCAAGATGCGCCGCACGTCTTCAATCAGATCAGCCTGAGTTGTCGTCAAATCCGCCAGAGTTGGATTGTCCAGGTCATTCAATGCGTCCTGAACTGCCTCCGTCACACTCTTGATATCAATCCGCCAGCCAGTGAGCTTGGCCGCCAAACGCGCGTTCTGACCTTCGCGGCCAATTGCTAACGAAAGCTGGTCATCTGGCACGATGACGACTGCCGTGCGTCCAGCATCAGGATCCTCTTCCAGATAGACACCACTCACCCGCGCTGGACTGAGGGCTTTTTCAATGAAGCGGTGCTGATCTGCGTTCCATTCGATAACGTCGATTTTTTCTTCGTGAAGCTCTTTGACAATGTTCTGGATACGAATACCGCGCATCCCAACGCACGCCCCTACCGGGTCGATCCCCTCCTGGAGTGCAGCAACGGCCACCTTCGAGCGATAACCTGCCTCACGGGCGATATTCTTAATTTCAACCTGACCATTGAAGATTTCGGGAACTTCGTATTCCAGTAAGCGGCGCAGCATATTTCGATGGCTACGGCTGACTACAATTTGGGGGCCCCGATTACTTTTCTTTACTTCCAGCAAGTAGGCCCGTAACTTGTCATGCGGCTTGTAGCGTTCACCGGGAATTTGCTGATTGCGGGGCAAAATCGCTTCTGCCCGCCCCAGGCTCAGGGTAATCATACTGGAATTAACACTCTGTACTGTGCCGGTAATCAAATCGCCTTCACGGTCAACGTATTCATCATATAGCGAATTTCGCTCTGCTTCCCGGATTTTTTGGAGGATAACCTGCTTGGCGGTCTGCGCGGCGATACGTCCGAATTTTTTGGTCGTACCTTCCACCTGAACCATGACCATATCCCCCAGGTTACAGTCAGGATCATAATAACGGGCTTTTTCCAGATCAACTTCGGTATAGGGGCTTTCCACCGAGTTCAACCACTTCTTTTTCAACAAAAATGCGCGCCCGCCCATTGTTCGGGTCAATGTTCACTTCAACCCGTTGGGCACTACTTGCGCCTGCGTCGCGGCGGTAGGCTGAGATCAGCGCCATTTCCAGCGCTTCCAGCACCACCTCGCGGGGTAGTGAACGTAATTCAGTGATTTCATTGAAGGCGACTTCAAACTCGCTTCTCATAACCTGGCTCTTACTCCCGAACGGGATTCTCCTGAGTTGGATTTGTTCTCTTAATGATACAACAAAATGCTCAAATGGGGTCATTTGAGCACGGCGAAAACAACAACAATTCATAAAAAAGACAAAAGTGGGATTTACCCACTTTTTCTCTCCGACAGGGATTATTGTATCACGCGCCGTAACCTTTGACAAGACTCTTCGCCTAGTAGCAATCTTCGCGGACATGGTAAATCTAAATCTCACTTGATGGAGCATGCATATCCGCAATATTTAGCCCTCGTGGGAGATTCCCAACGGCATAAAAACGCCTCTTCTCAATTGCAAGGTGAAATGTTAGAGTGTTATTTTGGGTTACAATGGGCTGATGTCGCATCTCCATAATAATTGAGCATTACACCCAATGAAGGATTTATAGTTGAAACGATGGCGATTCGGATTGTTAGGGGTAATCGTAAGCATCCTGACAATCTATTTTGTTGTCTCCCAGATAGACCTGCATGCGCTGATTGATGCATTCGCACAAGCTCATTATGTCTACCTCCTTCCCGCAGTTCTCTTTTTATTCTTGGGATTGGTCACGCGAGCGCTGCGATGGCGGATACTCCTCAACGGCGGATTACCTTTAGATCGTGCATTCAATATCATCAATGTTGCCTATCTGGCAAATGGTGTGCTTCCCTTGCGAATCGGTGAATTGGCGCGGGTGTATCTTGCAACTCGACATGAACCGCCTGTACCGCCGCTCAAAACTACCAGTACGATTATCGTCGAACGCTTACTGGATTTACTGGCAGTGATGATCCTGCTCGGTTTGGCATTGGCGGGTGGGCCACTCCCTGATGAGCTTCGTGCGACAGCCACATTTATTTTGCCGATAGCTGTAATCGGCTTTCTGACGTTAGTGATACTATCCCGCCAGCGGAGATTGGCACACCGACTCTTAGAAGCCGTTCTGGGGAAAATATATCCTTTATCCATTGGACGCTTGTCGAGCTGGCTCGATCAATTTTTGGATGGTTTGATGCCCCTCACCCATCCCGGCGCGTTGCTGGCCGCATTGTGGTGGACAGGCGTCAGTTGGGGATTTTCGGTGGCTGCGGGGTATATACTGATGTTGGCGTTCTTTGCCCAGGCAAGTTGGGTGGCGACCTGCCTTTTTATCGCCACCTCTTCCCTGGCAATCGCTTTACCGGCGGTACCGGGTAATCTCGGCCCATATGAATTGTCGATCCTACTGGCACTCGGCGCAGTAGGATATGGAGAGCCAAGCGGTACGGCAGCAGCCTTTGCCCTGGTCGTTCACGGGGTGAATTTAGGACTTTATGCGGTTATGGGTTTCTTAGGACTAATTCGGGAAGGTATCTCGGTAGGACAATTATCTCAGCACGTCCAGGAGATGCGACACTCACAAATGGTTATCCAGGATGCCGGTTCAACAGAAATATAACGATTCTCACCCCATTTCAACGAATAACAGTGACGGTGACGGCGTAACTGAGCGGGGTAAGGATCGCCTGAAAATCCTCATCTGCCTGCTCTATTACGTTCCCCACCGTACCGGACTGACAATTCATGTCCAACATGTTGCGGAAGAATTGGCGCGTCGGGGACATGAAGTCACAGTGCTTACTGCCCGTTACAAACAGTCGTTGCCACGCGATGCTCAGATGCACAATGGCGTTCGAGTAGTTCGGCTGTGGGTGCCACCTATTCCGATCAGCCGAGGCATGATAATGCCCGCCTATCCCTGGGCAGCGTTCGGGCTTATGCTGAAACATGATGTTGTGTGGATCAGTACACCCATGTTGGAGACTGCTTTGACCAGTGTCCTGGCAAGCGCTGCCGGGCGCAAGGTGGTCGTAACCCATCACGGCGATCTTATTTTGCCGAAAGGTATTGTTAACCGTTTTATCAGCGGGTTGATGTTTTCAATGTATAAGTTTATGGCAAAGCGGGCGGCTCGACTGATTGCTTACAGCCAGGATTATGCCATTCACTCCTATTATCTGAAACCATTTATGGAAAAGGTCACACCGATATTCCCGCCTATTCTCATGCCACCGCCGAACCTGCAACACGCACAAGAACTTCGTGAAGAGTGGTCTAACGAAGGTGGGCCAGTGATCGGATTCTCCGGGCGATTTGTGGAAGAAAAGCGCCCCGATTTGCTGATTCGGGCGCTGGAGATTGTTAACCAGACGTATCCGAAAGCCCGGATCGTGTTTTGCGGCGAATATGACATTCCCTACGAAAATACCTGGGAACGGCATCAGGATTTGGTACAGCAGTATAAAGACCAATTGATCTTTCTGGGGCTGAAAGAGGATACGCAATATATGGCCGATTTCTACGCCGCCTGTGACGTTTTAGCGCTAACCAGTGACTCAGAGTGTTTCGCGCTGGTGCAGGTCGAAGCCATGTTGAGCGGTACGCCGGTTGTGATGACCGATACTCCCGGTGGTCGCGTGCCAGTTCAATTGACCCGGATGGGGCGCTTGGCGACGGTTGGGGATTGGCAGTCAATTGGTGAGGCGATTGTGGAGGTTCTGAACAATCATGAACAGTATATACATCCACGAGAATACATTGAGTTCCTGCTTCTCGTTTGAAGAAACGGTGAACAGCTACGAAGCTATTTTTCGGAAGTACGCATCCAGGTGATGGGTGACGTAGATCACAATTTCGCAGCACCAGAACCTTCACAATAGGGCATTGATGGTAGACCTAACCACGATTGAACATATGACGCGCAATGAGGCGGACATGGCCTTTAAAAAGCGCGTGAAAACGATTTTTGAATGGGTTGATCCTAAGGATGATGATCTGATCCTGGATTGCGCCTGTGGACGCGGATTTTATCTGAATATGTTCCGGTATGTGAGTCACTGCAAATTAGTTGGCCTGGAATTGGATTGGCCTGTTATCAAAAAAGCCCAGCAAAATATTGGACACTTATCCGGCGTCATGTTGAACAATGCCAATATTTATACGCTGCCATACCCGGACAATACCTTTGATGCGGTTATTCTCTCGGAGATTCTGGAACATATAGACCGGGACGTTGATGGCCTGCGCGAGGTGTATCGGGTATTGAAGCCCGATGGCGTGGTGGCAATTACAGTACCCAATGCGAATTATCCCTTCCTGTGGGATCCAATCAATAAAACATTGGAAACTATGTTTAAAACACATATCGGCAAAGGGCCATTAGCGGGACTATGGGCGAACCATGTGCGCTTATACACGGCTGAAGGTCTTCGTTCCAGTGTGTTGGCTGCCGGATTTCAAGTGGAGGAAGAACGGGCTTTCACTCATTATAGTTTTCCCTTCATCCACAATCTGGTCTATGGACTTGGCAAGCCGCTTCTGGAGTCGGGTGCGCTGCCAGAGGCAATGGCGAACGCGGCTGACCGGACAACATTTGACAAAAATAGGGGCAGCCTTTTGAATCCGATCAATTTGGGGCTAAAAGTGCTCAATTATTTTGATCGCCCAAATGTCATGAGCGAACCGCCGGGACGTTCGACAGTGAATTTGTGTCTAAAAGCACGAAAGACTTAACCTGTATCCGGTGCAAATACCCGTAAATCCGGTATATTGGATGGGTTTCGACTGAACTTTTTGCAGATAAGAGTGATTTTATGACCATACCGCCAGAATCATTTGACGAGCAACACGAATCCGAATACTCCTCATCCGAGCACGATTTATCGCCACTTGAAGGCTCGGCACAAGCATCGGAATCTGACAGCGATTCAATGTCGGAAACCACCGACGTGGATCGTTCCCTGGAAGAGTCTGTTGCCGCACGCGATCTGGAAGACATAACAGTGACGGAACTGGTCAGACAATTCCTTCATGCACCGGGGCAAACCTGGAATTTACTGCGCTTCTTTTTGAGTGCCACCGACAATACAACACCTTCTTCTCCACTGATTCGAGATGCACAGGTCGATGATGGGCTGCCACTGCATGTTGGTAAGCGTGTATGGGGTGGATTTTCCAGAGTCATTGGAGACACCGCCCCAGATAGCACCCTATCTGCTCAGGACATTGGTATTCGGCAGCGCGAGGCACTCCAACTTGGAATACGTCTGGTAGCAGTTGTACTTGGGTTATACGGCAGCGGCATCCTTGCCGCCGAACGCACCGAAATCTATGGTCTGGATGTTGGCGCACCCTATTTACTGGTTGCATTTTTGGTATGGATTGCTGGTGATATATTTGGATACTGGCCGTCCCTGGTGGATTGGTGGAAACGCCGCCAGAGCAACCCCTCACCTCCCGAATCACCTTTTTCCACGAGTGAACATTTTACAGAGAGTGATGAAACTGCCCATACGTCAGGTGCAGCATTATTGTGGTGGATGCGATTCAGTTTGGCCTGCGGGGGCTTATTGACCAGCATTCTGGCAGGGGTGCTGAATATCAATAATAAGTTCACACTACCCGGTGTTTTTGCCTGGATTATCAGTATTGGCCTGTGGGTGATGGCTTTTGCACCAGCAGGCTGGGGTATTGGGGCTTTACGGAGGGGTGTGAAACGCATCCGCATTCACCGGAATTGGACATTCTGGACACTTCTGGTAATTGTTTTGTTCGGTGCTTATTTTCGCCTCTACCAACTGCCTTCTGCACCGCCAGAGATGACCAGCGATCATGTTGAAAAGATACTCGATTCCCAACGAATCCTGGATGGAAATCCGCAGGTCTTCTTTCCAAACAACGGTGGACGGGAAGCCATCCAGTTCTATGTACTCGCCCTCATGAAGGGTGTGTTCGGGATGCCGCTGGACTTTCTGACTCTGAAGTTGCTTACGGTGGCTGAAGGACTTATCAGCATCGTTTTACTTTGGTGGATGGGGCGCGAAATCATTGGTGCTGAAAACAGGAAGCTCGGCAATTTGGTCGGACTGCTGTTGGCCGCACTGGTGGCGGCAAGTTACTGGCATACCTCTCTTAGCCGCCTGGGCCTGCGTATTGTCCTGACGGTATCGTTTACGGGTCTGCTGGTCATCTATTTCGCCCGCGCCCTGCGCTATAACCGCCGGGGCGACTACATCAAAGTGGGATTGGTACTCGGCTTCGGGCTGTACGCCTATCAGGCGGTACGGATGCTGCCGGTGGTAATCGTCGTCGGGGTCGTGATGGCAATCGTGTTTCAGGGTATTAAGACACGATTTGGGCGGCGTGGCGAGTGGGGATTCTGGCGATACAGCTTTCATCTGGCGGTATTATCCATTATCGCACTGGTCATATTTGTTCCATTGTTGACCTTTTCACTCCAGTACCCGAACGATTTCTGGCGGCGCACATCTGGACGTCTTCTGGGCGATGATTTGATTCAAACAGTGGATGCAGAAGGCAACGTCGTCGCGCGTTCGGCGACATTGGATGAACGCCTACAGGCATTTAAGGCGAATTGGCCTGTACTGACTGACAATATCCGTAATGCACTTCTGATGTATAACTGGAAGGGTGATGTCGCCTGGATTAATGCCGCCCCTAACCGACCCGCAATGGACGTTTTCACCGGGACATTGTTCATCCTCGGTTTAGGGGCGTGGCTGGTGCGCATGGTGCGGCGTCGAGAGGTGGTTGATTGGCTGATGCCAGTGATGCTGTTTATTATGCTGCTTCCTTCCGCCCTGTCGATTGCTTATCCCGTAGAAAATCCGAGCGCGACTCGTACAAGTGGGACATTGCCAGAAGCCTATTTATTTGCCGCATTTCCATTAGCCTTGATTTGTGCCCAAATTCTGCGAATTGCGCCCCGGCGTGGTGTGATTATCGCGGGCGGCCTGTCGGTGATCGTGGTACTGAGTGCCTACAATGCGAACCAGAGTGTGTACTTTGGCGAATACAGCTATTATTATGCGGGTTCGTCGCTGCCATACAGTGACGCGGGAAAGGTACTCAAAGGTTTCACCGAAAGTGGTGGCAGTTATGGTAACGCCTTTATGATCGCTTATCCTTACTGGTGGGATCACCGTGCAGTGGGGATTGAAGCCGGACTGCTGGACTGGCCGAACGGTATTATCAGCCGGGATCAAGTGCCACTGTTCCTCTACGATGCATCGGAACGCAAGGATGCCTATCTACTTGATCCTGACAAAGACCTTTTGTTTTTCTATTCCCTTCAGGACGTAGATACTGAAGAACAGCTTAAAGATTGGTTCCCTGGGGGTTATTCTCAGCTTATTCACAGTTATCAACCAGAAGATGACTTCATGATTTATCGAGTTCCAGCACTTGGAAACGATGGCCTGATTAATTTCTTCATACGAACCCTCACTACCGGGTGAGGAAAGTCGCTTGATGCAGTGTATCAATTTGGGTTAGCGTCAATACGCTTCACCACACAGGATTAGGATAGGTACACGGTTGGAAATCGTAACCAGTAACCCAGCAAGCCCCAGAACCCGCAGTTTGGGATTAACACGAAGCGACGTTCTGGTGGGCATTCTGCTGGTGTTCGTCATGATTGTGGGCGGTTATTTCCGCTTTGTTGGACAAAACTGGGATGACTTTGTGCGCTTTCACCCCGACGAGCGTTTTTTGTCGGGGGTGGTAGCGAACATGGGCGGTGCGTTGAGTTTCACCGGCTCTGATTTGCAAGGCCAGTATTCACTCTGCCTGGAGCGTTACCCGGACACGGGGGACGCGGTGGATTTTTCGATGCCCAATGTTCACCCATGAATCCGCACAACACTGGCAACGGCCTGATGGTCTACGGCACACTCCCAACCTTCCTGGTGCGCTGGACAGGAGATTTGACCGCTCAAATCACGGGTGATAGCAGCTACGCCAACTACATTGGCATTCATCTGGTCGGGCGCGCGTTGTCCGCGTTGGCCGAGATGGGCGTGATCCTGACTGTATTCTTCATCGGCATTGCCTTATACGACAAGTGGATTGGGCTGCTGGCGGCGGCTTTGTATGCAGCCACAGTCTTTTCGATTCAGCAATCGCATTTCTGGACGGTAGACGCGATGAGCAATCTGTTCGTCGTGCTCACCATCTGGTGCGCGGTGAAGGTGCAGCTGGAAGGTAAATTGTGGTCATATTTGCTGTTCGGCCTTTTCTTTGGCATGGCATTGGCAAGCCGCATCAATACCGCCCCGGTAGTCATTCTGCTGCTGCTGGCCGCTGGATTGCGGATGCTGCCTGCGCTGGACAGACATTTAGCCTGGAATGAGCGAGGTCGGTTGGTTACATCGCACATGACCGGGCTGGTGCTGGCTGGCGGGCTTGACGATTTTGACGTTTCGCATCTTCAATCCTTATGCCTTTCTCGGCCCTGGATTTTTCGGGTTGTCGCTCAATCCGCGCTGGTTAGATGATTTGAGTCAGGCGCAGCATCTTGTAAGTGGTTATGCCGAGTCGCCTCCGAACTGGCAATGGGTCGGACGGACAGCTTACGTATTCCCGTTCATCAACATGAGTGTTTGGGGAATGGGGATTGGGCTGGCGCTGGCAGGATGGGGCGACGTGGCTCTGGTCAGGCTGGCGGCTTATTCGTGGTCGAGCCGGGGCGCTCCGAAGTTTGCTGCCGTTTGTCTGGATACTGATCTATTTCGCATGGTTAGGCAACCTGTGGGTGATGACCATGCGCTACTATCTGCCCATGTACCCGATCTTCGCCTTGTTTGCGGCATGGGGACTGGTGGAATTGTTCCGCCGCGCGAATCGCAGCGGAGTTGCGTGGCGGAAATTGACCGCCTGGGCGCTGTTCGTGTTTGTCGTCGGATTTACCGGGTTGTGGGCGGTGATGTTTACCAATATATACCGCCACCTTTTCACCCCGGAAGCCGCCAGTTATTGGATTCAGGAAAATGTGTCCGGCGATTTCTCGATGAAAGTTGAAGGAGCAGACCCGGACACACCGTTAATCAACATCGCAGTCTTCAATTCACCTGCTTATAGCGACACAACACCGCTCGATGAACAGGCGTCGCGTTTTAATGATGGGCAGTTGTTCTTAACCAGCTTTATTGCGCCCGCTGATGGCACGATCACGCGGATTCATTCACCCCATCTGGGTGACCCGTTGGATGATCCTGGCACGGAAACATTGCATTTTAAGATCACACCTTCTGGCACGACCAATATGGTGTTAAGTGAAGCGACGCTGACGGCGGATTTGAAGCGTGACCAGAATATCATGGGTAATGCCTATGACATTGACCTGGATCCGCCAGTCACTGTTAAGAAGGGTGAGACCTACGCCTTTTCGCTAGAAGTAATTGATGGCCCGGTTATCAGCAGCGGCGCGGTATTTGCCTGGGAAGGGGATTGGGATGAACCCGTTCCGCCGAAGGTGTGTGCCCTGCCAGCAGGGTGTCACTCTGGCCGATGACCCAGCCGCCAGGGATGTTCACTGCTAGTACATGTAACGGTCAGGACTTATGGTCTGGTCTCATCAATGGCTACAAACTCCAAGTTTCGTGGGAAGATGAAACCTATAAACGCGATTGGTTTCAAAATGTCCTCGATAATTCCGATTATGTGATTATCGGCACCAACCGTCGCTACGATTTGCAATCCCGCATTCCCTATCGCTGGCCGATGACCATGCGCTATTACGACACCCTTTTCAACGGCGAACTGGGTTTTGAACTGGTCAAAACCTTCCAGCAAACGTTTGAACTGGGTCCACTTAAAGTATCTGACCAATATCTGCCGACCTATGATGCGCCCAAATGGCTGAACGAATTCGAGGCAGAAGAAGCCTTCCACGTTTATGACCATCCCGTCGTTTATATTTTCCACAAGACCGACGCCTATTCATCCGACAATACGGCTCGTATTCTCAACAGCGTGCCGCTTAATAAGGCCGATGTTGTCTATAACTCTTTTAATGACCCCGCCCTGGTGGGTGTTGTGCCGCTGTATTCTGTGCCAGCCGACCCCATTCCAACGGGGTTGCAACTCACCCCGGAGCAGCGCCAACTTCAGTATGACAATGGCACATGGTCAGACCGCTTTTTTGTCGATAGTCCGATCAATACCCAACCGATAATCACGATTCTGGTCTGGTGGCTGACGATCATGATTTTTGGATGGGCGGTTTGGCCGTTGTTGTTTACCGCCTTCCCTGGCCTTGCAGACCGAGGATACGGTTTCGCCAAGATTGCGGGTTTGCTGCTGATTGGCTGGATACCCTGGGTATTGAGCAGCGCGCGAATTCCTGTCTGGACGGGCGGGGGGGTGCTGGCTTCCCTGTTGCTGGTGGCGGTCTTAGGAATCTGGGTGGCTGTCCGGCGGCGTGGCGAACTGCTGGCCTACTTGCGAGAGCATTTTGGGCGGCTGATGTGGATTGAGGCCATTACACTGTTGGCGTTTGTGTTTTTCCTGATGATTCGCCTCAGCAATCCCGATCTCTGGCATCCGGCACTGGGTGGCGAAAAACCGATGGACTTCGCCTATTTCAATGCGGTGCTGCGCAGCACCGTGTTTCCGCCACTTGACCCCTGGTATGCGGGGGGATACATCAATTATTACTACTACGGTTATGTGACAGTCGGCGCGCCAGTTTTACTGCTAGGTATGATTCCGTCGATTGCCTATAACCTGATCGTCCCGACATTGTTTGCTGTAACGGGTATTGGCGCATTCTCGGTGGCTTTCAATGTGGTGAGTGCCTGGAAGCCGAATCCTGCTCCTGGCAAGCATCACACTTCCATACCACCTGTGGCAGATGAGAGTATCTGAAAGCGTCAACCTTGAGATTTCATCCGACGCAAGAGGTTGTATCCTCCGAGCGTCCGTTCTGGTCAAAGGCGGAAGTGTCGCGTATACGACGGGCAGGTAATCCCTGGGTCGCGGGTATTGCGGCGTTGATGCTGGCAGTTGTACTGGGCAATCTGGACACACCACGCGTATTCATTGTGGAAGGATTATTGAAGACTGGTTTCTACCAGAATTCCAGTTCGGCGGAAAGTTATCTGACGGCTCAATATTCACAGGGACATGATGGCGCATCGCCAGATGCGGACGAGGCCACTAAGATCGCCCAGGAGGCACAGGACGAGTTGGCTTCACCCATATTGAGTGCATTGAGAGGTTTAAGCCGTGTGTTGAATGGTGAACCCCTTGATCTCGCGCCGAATCGCTGGTACTGGGCACCGACCCGCATCGTGATGGAAGCGCCTGTCAGTGCTGGTGGTGGGATCGCGGAGATGCCGTTCTTTACCTTCCTGTACGGCGATCTTCATGCACACATGATTTCGATGCCGATGTTGTTTGTGGTGATGGGATTTGTGCTGAACGAAGTGCTGCTGGCGGGTAAGGACACGCGGCGACGATTTGGGGCATTTCTCGCACTATTCCTGGGGGCACTGGTGGTAGGGATGCTGCGCGCCACCAACACCTGGGACTGGATCACCTTCATGCTCCTGAGCATTCTGGGACTTGCCTTCGCCTGGTGGTTGGGGACAAAACGACTCAATCGAGATGCTGTCATCACCTTTGTTGCCCGGATTGGCGGTTTTTTCGTCTTGAGTGCGCTGGTGGTACTGCCATATACCACCTGGTATGCAGCGGTCTACAATCGCGCTTTGCCCTACACGGACGTCCGATCTCCCATCTGGACGTACATGACCATTCATGGCCTATTTCTGTTCTTCATCCTATCGCTGTTGGTTTGGGATACTGCCCGGTGGATGCGGAACACTTATCTGCGTTCGCTGCGCGGTAAGGGTGCAATCTTATTGGCCTCGTTCATTGTCGTGCTGGTCATTCTTGGCGGGGCATTGGTGTTGTCGATAGCCAATTATCCGGTCACTATTATTGCGGTGCCGTTCCTGGTATGGATTGCCATCTTGTTTTTCCGCACCGGACAATCCCGTGAAATGCGCTTTATCCTGGCGCTGGCCGGGTTGGCTGTTGCTCTGACTCTCGGCGTAGAATATATCGTGTTGGAAGGCGATATTGGCCGGCAAAACACCCTGTTTAAATTCTATATTCAAGCATGGTTGCTATTCAGTGTGGTAGGTGGAACGGCAATCGCCTGGTTAATTCAGAGTTCATCACGGTGGCATTTCAGTTTGCGGACGGTGTGGTATGGCATCGCCGGGTTATTAGTGGGCGTGGCGGGACTATACCCAATTATGGCGAGTCGCGGGCGGGCACTGGATCGCATGGGGATTAATACACCTTTTACACTCGATGGCATGACCTATATGCAGTATTCCATGTACGGTGATGGCGACCCAACAGTCACGGCCAATAACCCTGAACTGGGTTACTTCTCGCTGGATGATGATTACAACATGATTCGCTGGTTACAGGAGAATGTTCAGGGCACACCCATAATTATGGAAGGTCGCAGTTTGCCCAGCGAATATCACTGGGGCGGACGAGTGTCGATCTATACAGGTCTGCCATCAGTTCTGGGTTGGAATTTTCATCAACGACAGCAGCGTACCTTTGACCCACTGCCACGTCTGGTACAACAGCGAGAAGCCAATGTAAATGCCTTTTATACTACGCTGGATATTGATACAGCCTGGGGTATACTCCAGCATTACGATGTAAGTTACATCATCGTGTCAAATCTGGAACGGGCTTACTATCCGGCGGATGCGCTGGCAAAATTTGACCGGATGGCCGGTCAGGGCTTGTTGGAAGTGGTGTACCAGCAGGGTGCGGCAACGGTGTATAAGGTCATCAAAAACGCCAATTTTGAATTGACAGAGGATGCTCTAGGTGGTATTTGAGTGGCTTGCCCGCGAGGGCTGGATTGTACTCAGTTGGTGGATGCTGGTCACGTTGGCTGGGGTCGCCGTGTTTCCGCTGTGTGCGAGGCTGTTATCCGGTTTACCGGATCGCGGCTATACACTGGCGCGGGCTGCTGGGCTACTGGTGGTCGGTTGGCTGTACTGGCTGTTGGGCAGTCTGGGCTTCCTGCAAAATGATTCTGGCAGTGTGCTATTGGTTTGGCTGATTGTGTTGGGTGTTGGTCTCGCAATCTACTTTCGCGGCGAGGGAGTTGATTGGCGGGCATGGTGGCGGGACAACCGAGGGGCGATAATCACCGGGGAAGTATTGTTTGCGGTGCTTTTCCTGGGTTGGACTATTTTCCGTGCTTATCAGAACGCGCTGACGGGTACTGAAAAGCCAATGGATTTGATGTTCATTAGTAGCATCCTTCATAGTCCCAGTTTCCCCCCCAACGATGGCTGGTTATCGGGCTACGCCATCAGCTACTACTATTTCGGCTATCTCATTGCTGCGACCCTCTCCATGCTCAGCGGAATTACCAGCACTGTCGGTTTCAACGTGCTGATCGCCTTATTGTTCTCGCTCACTGGACTCACAGCCTTTGGTGTGGTCTACAATCTGGCTCGCTCACGCACGGTCAACGACACAGAACCACCCAATGCCACACATTCACCCCGTCCAGCTATCTTGACCGGACTGCTGGCAACGGTTATGGTGGTACTCATGGGCAATTTTCAGGTCGCGCTGGTCGAAATACCATTTGAAGCCCGCATTGCGCCGGAATCCTATTTGAGCTTTACGGGTACACAGAAAATGGATGTCTATCCAGAGCGTCAGTCTGCCCGTGACGCGGGGATTCCAGACGATCAGCCGGTTACGTTATCACCCGGTTCGGTGAATCCGGAAGACTGGGGCAGTTGGTGGTGGTTTCGTGCCAGTCGCATCCTCAATGATTTCAATCTCGATGGCTCTGTATCGTCTGCCGCACAACCCATTGACGAATTCCCACAATTCAGCTTTTTGCTGTCGGATAATCATCCCCATGTCATGGCGCTGCCATTTGTGGTTTTGTCGCTTGGTTTGGCACTCAACTTGCTGCTAACCAAGCGGAATCCTACTCGTGCTGAGATTATTTTCTATGGACTGTGTGTTGGTGCGCTTATATTTCTGAATACCTGGGACATCCTGACCGGGTTAATGGTGATGGTCGGCGCGGACGGTTTGCGGCGGCTGATACGCGGGCAGGGACGGCTGGCGCTGTCTGACCTCTGGGGACTGATTTGGCTTGGTGCAACGCTTGTCGTTTTGGCCGTCATTTTTTATCTACCCTTCCTGGTCAGTTTCCGTTCACAAGCATCCGGTATCTTGCCGAATGTCATTTCACCCACCTACTTCCAGCAGTATTTCATCATGTTCGGGCCGTTCGTGCTGATACTGTCGTTTTTTCTGGCAAACGAGGCGTGGCGCGCAGGCCGCCGCATGAACTGGAAACTCGGTTTGCAGGTAGCCGGAGCGCTTTTGGCAGCCCTGGTATTTATCCTGCTGCTGTTTGTTTTGCTGGCGATGCGTATTCCTGAACTGAATGCGGTGGTGCTTCAATTCGCCGCGCCATACGGTGGATTGGATAATGTGATCTCCTTAATACTCCAACGCCGTTTAGAAGGTCTGCTGACCACGATTGTGCTGCTGGCGGGGGTGGTGTTGGTCGTCGGCAGGTTATTCCCACGTCGGATTGAACCCGAACTATTATCCGCAGAAGAACCCGTAACGCGTGAAGACCGCGTCATAATCGATTATCCATCTGGTACAGCATTTGCCCTGCTGCTGGCCGGGATTGGCATCCTATTGACGCTCGTTCCAGAATTCTTCTACCTGCGCGACAATTTCGGCACTCGTATCAATACCATCTTCAAGTTCTATTATCAGGCGTGGGTGGTCTTCAGTTTATCCAGCGCCTACGCGGTCTTCGCGGTTCTAGGGGACAATCGCCTGGAATCCCGAAGGCGGCTGTTTCGAGGAGCATTTGCCGCTATCGCATTTGTCGGGATTGGAGCAGGATTACTTTACCCACTGCTAGGTATTCCGGAACGAATGTTCAATGAGGTCAAGTATTTCGCCACAGCACGAACCGAAGATAGCGGATTGACATTGGATGGCGGTTCCACACTCGTCGCGGCAAACGACTATGCTTCCATATTGTGTTGGGAAGCGCAGGTAGACACAGATGGCCTGGTAGTCGCCGAAGCAAACGGCCCTGCCTATAACATATCATACACATCTGGCCGTGTGTCTGGTGTGACTGGTGTCCCCACCATTCTCGGATGGGAGAATCACGAACGTCAATGGCGCGGCCCGACTTATGATCTTGTGACCGGAACACGACCCGACGATCTCAAGCAGTTGTACACCGATCTGCGTTGGGATGTCATTGTGCCCATTATACAGAAGTATGGGATCAACTATATCTTCTATGGCACGAGTGAACGCATCGCTTATGGCAGTGCTGGAGAAGAAAAGTTTCAGGAAAATCTTGAACCTGTATGCCAGAGCGGAGACAGTGTGTTTTATCGAGTGACGGATAACGCCCTGGAAGTGGCCGCACGATAGCGGTTATGAGCAATCATGAAGGTTGATAAATGGAAGTAACTCAATCACTCGTTCAGGAAGAACAGGTCGCCCAAGAGGGGGTGAACCTGAATCTGTCAATCGAATTTGTTGCCTATGCGGCGCTACTTCTGCTGGCAGTTGTACTTCGACTTGCACAGGTGGATGTGATTTCGATGACCAATTCACAGGCACAAGAAGCACTGGCAGCATGGCGCGTCGTATATCCCCATGCTCCCGGGAGTGCGATTCTGTCGCAAAGCCCACTCTTGTTTTTGCTTCACAGTCTGTCATTCACCACATTGGGGGCATCTGAATTCAGCGCTCGGATCGGGACGATACTAGGCAGCTTGGTACTGGTGTTGACTCCCCTTCTGTTCCGATCATGGCTTGGTCGTGGGCGGACGTTCATTTTTAGCCTGTTGTTGGTGTTTTCTCCTGTGTTATTGATCGCCTCGCGTACCGATAGCCCGATGATCTGGACAACCCTTGTTGGGGTTCTGGCATTGTGGGCATTCTGGCGATACTACCTGACCTCACGGGGACATTATGGAGTGCTGGCACTAACACTGGCGGTAAGCACCGTTTTACTGACCGATCCCACCGGATTTGTTTTTGTGCTCATTCTGCTTGGGGCGGGTGTGCTCACAATCTGGGCATCGCGTCGAAATCTAGCCGAAGCCGAAGATGAATCGTTGGATGACCGCTACTCAACACTGCGTACTGGTTTACGGACGTTACCCTGGTTGAACAGCCTGCTTGTGGCTGCGTTGACGGTTTTCATTGTCGGAACATTGTTCATGTTGTATCCAGCGGGGTTAAACGCCGTAAGCAATCTCCTGGGTGAAGGAATGAGCGGGCTGACGACTCCCCTTCCTGATGTACTTCCATTCTTTCCCCTTCTTATCACCCTATTTTACGAGCCTGTCCTGGTAGTCTTTGCAATTGCGGCTATTGTATGGCTGGTTCGACGCGATAGTTTCACCTTTGTTGAGCGATTCTTTACAGGATGGCTGATTTTCGGCCTTGTGGGTTCCCTAATATACGCTGGCGCGGGCGCAGCACAGTCGTTATGGTTAGTTGTTCCGATGGCAGGATTAGCCTCATCCGTGATTGCTGGTCTCTTTATGCGTGCCGAGCGTCCCGTGTGGTGGGGCGTGCCCCCCTGGAGCAGGTGGGTGATTACCCTGTGCGGTGTTTTCCTGCTTGCCATGTTTGCCATTCACACTCAGGCACTTGGCCGCGCGCTGGTGAACATGCCAGAAGGCACATTCCAGTTTGATAAGGTGAATTCAGGTAGTCTGGTATTGGTACTGATTTCAGTTATGTCGATGATTATTGGTTTCTTCCTGGCTGCCAGCCTGTGGGGGATTGAAATTACGACACAGGGCGCGGCGATTGCGCTGTTAGCATTCGGGCTGGTTACGAGCCTGGGGAGTGGTTGGCGTGCCTCAGTCGTGACTGCCGAGAATCCAGTTGAATTGTGGAATCGAGATGCAGTCAGTAGTGAAACCATGTTGCTGCGGCAAACCTTGAATGAAATCGCCCGGCGCGAAAGCAGAGGTTATCCACAAATACCTATCGTTGCCCTTGCGCCACAGGATGGAGTGATCGCCTGGGTACTGCGCGATTATGTCACCACACGCTTCATCACCGATGTGCATGATGCCCAGGCGCAGGAAATTGCTTTACTGCCCATGTATAATGAGCCGCCGGATTTGGGTGGAAGCTATGTCGGTCAGACGTTCCACATCAGCGAAACTTGGAGTCCCGGCACAATCCAACTGTCAGGTTTATTGTCCTGGTGGATCGCAGGGCACAACCGCATTAGTGGAACCGAATCGAATACGATGGTGCTCTGGTTGCGGCAGGACATCTATGATGGTGTGCCTGCCAGCACGAGTCAGGGCGTGGGTTAAGGAATTCGACACCAATTTGGTGTATAAACAATCGGAATCCCGAATAGGCCGGAACAGGTACGAAAGTTTGATGATGGCAGAAGAAATCAGCAGAGTCATCGCGCGCTGTCTGGGCGGAGATCAGACGGCATTCGCGCAGCTCTATGAAGAATGTGCGTCCACCATCTATCGCTTATGTTATGGCCTGCTCATGAATTGGCAGGATGCCGAGGATGTGATGCAGGAAGCGTTTGTCTATGCTTTCAAAAACCTGCGTCGCTATGATTCCTCACGAGCATCATTTAAAACCTGGCTGTATACCATAGCGCTCAGTCGGTGTAGAAACTTATACCGGCGCAAGCGGCTGCCCTGGATGGATTTGTCGGCGCTGTTACCCCACGAACTCCCCGCGCCCAACTCCGAAACACCAGAGGCTCAATTTACAGCTCGTGCGCTCAAAGTCGAGATCGAAAAGGCATTAACCGCCTTGACCCCCAACTTGCGAGAGGCCGTGATATTACGCTACGGTCATGGTTTGACTTACCGTGAAATGGCCGAGGTGATCGGTTGCCCACAAAAGACGGCTGAAAGTCGTGTTCGCTTGGCGCACGAGCGCCTGCATGGGTTGTTAGAACCAGAAAAACACCATCTGTTGGATGCGTTGATTGGGATTGAGGTCGGATGAAATCAGTATTAAATATCTCCTGCGGAGAATGCCAAACGCATCTGATTGCATTTGTACATGGCGATGGAACACCTTTGATGAGGCGGCGTATCTCCCGACATCTGGATCATTGCTCGGTCTGCTATTCTCACTATCGACGGGAGCTTGAATTAAAACAACAACTATCCCGCGAAGTGCGGCTCATAGGGGGAACGGATCAGCCAGATTTCACCCGTGTATGGGTGGAGATTCAAACTAATATGGAAGCAGGCAAGTCGCCAGTGCCGCGCCTTGATGTGCGATATGGTCTGGCGATGCTGGGGCTGATGCTGGCAATTCTTGCTCCCTTGACACTCGGCAACCAGAATCTTCCACTGGAGATGCCCCCGACCCAACCTGCTCCACTGGTTGTTCACATGACGCCGAACACGACTGCTTCGACTATAACCGAAACCACCGTTGCATTTTTGACCGACGAAAGCCAGGTCACCCCGGAAGCATCACAGCGCACTGCTGGTCCTTCCGTGCAGGATGTGGTCAATACTCCGTGAATTAGAGGCCATTCATGACGACGACTTATTCAAGTGTTACGCCCCCGGCATCCAACAATCCCGTAAATCGGTGGTTGGCGAAGGTTTTCCCCTTAAATTGGGAAACATTGCTGTACATGATTATCCTGGTTCTGGCGATTTTTACCCGCTTTTACCTTCTGGGAGATCGGGTGATGAGCCATGACGAGAGCTTGCATGTCAAGTTCTCATGGGATTTATTCACCAGCGGTATTTTCCAGCACACACCGCTCATGCATGGGCCGATTCTGTTTCACATGACCGCACTCAATTATTTCCTGTTTGGCGATAACGACTTTACCGCGCGTATCTACCCGGCGGCGTTGGGTGTCCTGATGGTGATGTTCCCCATCCTGTTCCGCCGATGGATCGGGCGATGGGGTTCCCTTTTGGCCTCGGTCATGTTCCTCATTTCTCCCTTTATCCTCTACTACAATCGCTACATCCGTGAAGACACTCCGTCAATTTTCTTCACGCTCATCATGGTGTACTGCACTTTTATGTACCTGAATGGGCCAACGCACCTGCGGCGAAAAGCCCGATGGTTGTACATTTTTGCCGCCGCCATGCTCGCCAGTATGGCGACCAAAGAAGTCTCATTCATGTATATCGCCATTTTCGGTAGCTTTCTTACGCTGTACTGGCTGGTACGTATGGCGCAGTATTTCTTCAAGCTGCCGGGTAAGAGTTTGATGTATTTCCTGTCAATCAGTGTCCTGCTTGGTGGCATAGCCGCACTCGCAATGTATGTTGTGCTGTCTATCGTTCCTCTCGAAACGACTCTGGCGAATGGCCCTGGAACTCTGGAATTTGCCAGTTTGTTCAAGTGGACACTGGCAGTTTTGGTTGCCATATTGACGGTTTCGGTGGGCACGTTGATTTGGGCATTCCGGCGGAATGTGTCGCGTATCCCCTGGCTGGACGTATCCTTGATGCTGGTTCTAGTCGTCATCGTTTGTTCAGTCTTCATTGTTTTTGAGGAACGATCTCATGTTCCAAGCCAGGATGCAACCCAGGCATCAGCACCCGCAGCGCCCGGTGAGGATGGGACGGTAGTCGCCGCATCCGTTTACAACCCCACCCCCCTTTATATTGAATTTGGGGCAGCAACCATCATCATTGTGGTTCTACTCGTGTCCTGGGCATTGGGATGGTGGCGTACCCTCCACCGTTTTGCTGAACTGGACATCTTGATTATCCTGGGCACGTTTGTGCTTCCCTGGTTGACTCCGATTATCATGAAAGCAATGGGCGCGAGTCCCATGTCGATGCCACAAATTGCGGCTGCGGTGCAATCGGCCATTCCATTTATCACTGTTGATCTCAACAGCTACTGGTTGCAGGTACTCCTATCCGCCTATCCCGTTATCCCGGCATTGGCGGTGAGCATTGTTGCCGGACTAATCTGGAACTGGAAGCGCTGGCTGATCTGCGCCGCCATTTTCTACATCCTGTTTGTGTTCTTCTTCACCACCGTCTTCACCAATATTCAGGGCGTGGGAACGGGTATGATCGGCAGCCTGGGCTACTGGCTGGAACAGCAGGCTGTTCGGCGTGGCAACCAGCCGCAGTATTATTACCTCCTCCTCACCATGCCGTTTTACGAATTTCTGCCGATTATCGGCAGTGTGTTAGCCATGTTGGTTGGCATGACCGGGTTCTGGGCATTCGGTCGTGATCGTATCCTGTCGAGATATGCCATCCAGACCCATGATCTTCCCGAATCCATTGATGAGTTTGAGCAGCCCGCTTCGTTGCTAGAGTCCGATCCAGATCAGCCCCTCGATTTGGGCAGTTCAATTGGGTCTGCGCGTAAAGTTTCTGAAGTTGAACGGATCAGAGGCGTTCCCATTCTCCTTTTTATCTCCTGGTGGGCAATCTTCAATCTGATCTTTTTTACACTCGCAGGTGAAAAGATGCCCTGGCTCAGTACCCACTTAACCACGCCTCTGATTTTCCTGGCGGCCTGGTATTTTGGTGGAATTGTAGAGAAACTCGATGTTCAAAAGTTCTGGCATCGGGGTTGGCTACTCCTGATTTTACTGCCGGTTTTGCTTGTTGCGCTGGCGCAGGTAATCCGCCCCTTGTTTTTCGGTCCTGGTCCGGGCGGTTTGGAGCAAGAGCAGTTAACCCGCACCTTCCAGTGGTTTGGTGGCATTGTGATCGCGGGTATCCTAATCTACGCGATTTACAAGGTGGTTAAGTTCACTGGCTGGATACATCTGCGTCACATGATCGGTGTTGCCGCCTTTTTGGGTCTTGCCTTTCTTACATTTCGCTCGGCATGGATGGCCGCTTTTATCAATTATGATGAGCCAACGGAATTTCTGGTGTACGCGCATGGTGCGCCCGCCAACAAGCGGGTTGAACAACAACTGGAGGAATGGAGCAAGCGAATCACTGGCGGCATGGATTTGAAGTTTGCCTATGATTTCAAAATCTCCTGGCCGGGCGCGTGGTACTTCCGCAATTTCCCCAACGCGGTATTTTTGGGCGAAAATCCAAGTCCGCGTCAGATGGAGGATGCGGCGGTAGTCATCGTTGGGGATGAAAATCGTGCCTCGGTGGAAGGGATGCTGGAAGATCGCTACTATCGCTTCGACTATATTCGGCTGTGGTGGCCGATGCAGGATTATTTCAATCTGACTGCCCAACGAGTTCGTGAATCTGTTTGATTTATCGTCGGAGGACGTCCAGGCTGCCCAGGTTCGCGCTGGGCTGTGGGACATTTGGTGGGATCGTGATTATACAAAATATGGCGAGGCGGTTGGCAGGAGCTTCAAAATAACCGAATGGCCGGTAGCCGACAAAATGTATGTCTTCGTTCGCAAAGACCTGGCTGCCGAAATTTGGGACATGGGGGTTGGTGATGGTAGCGCCTCTACTTCTAGTGTTACCGAAGTAAATCTCTGTACCCAAAATTGGACGCCGATAGCCGCACAAACCGTATTCGGAACATCTGGTGTGGCGCAGGGTGAACTGAGTTATCCGCGCCAGGTGGCGATTGCGTCAGATGGCAAAATTTACGTGGCGGAAGAATTTAATCACCGCATCTCAGTTTTCAATCCCGATGGCACATTTGCCTTTAGCTTCGGTGAAGAGGGTGCTGCTCCCGGACAGTTTGAACGTCCGAATGGAATAGCAATCGGCCCAAGCGGCAAGATTTATGTAGCCGACACCTGGAATTACCGTGTCCAGGTATTTACACCTTCTGGCGATTATGTGACCAGTTGGGGAGAACGCGGAGAGTTGGGTATTGGCGCGCCGGCTGTGCCGTATGATGCCTTCTGGGGACCGCGCGCAATCGCGGTGGATAGCAGCGAACAAGTTTACGTTGCCGACACGGGTAATAAACGTATTCGTGTCTACTCACAAGATGGTCAATGGCTGCGAGATATTGGTACAGGTGGTGGTGGCAATGGGCAGTTAGATGAACCGGCGGGTTTGGTGATTAGTCCGCAGGGTTTGTTATATGTGGCAGATACCTGGAATCGGCGGGTTTCAGTATTTACTTTGGATGGTAGTCCGGCAAATCTCTTCCCGAATGCCGATGGGCAACCAGTGAATAACTTCAAAGTGCGTGGATGGGTAGACGATCTCGGCAATCGCCCCTATATCGCAGTCGATTCGACCCGTAATCTGCTGTACGTAACCGATCCCGATGCAGGTCGCGTGCTGGTCTATGACACCACCGGAGAGTGTGTTGGTTCGTTCGGTCAACTCAGCCGGGAAACACAAGACAGTACTCAATTCGCCAGCGTCGGCGGAATTGCTGTTGATAGTCAGGGGAATGTCATTGTGATAGACGCCGGATCAGGGCGCATCTTGCAGTTCGCGCCCTTCCGTCTCCCAGACATTTCCGTAGGGAATGGGCAGGCCGTCATTTCACCCGAAAATACTGATGAGCTGACGCCAGAAGTCACAGATGCCATTGATGATGGGCAGGTGTTGCCCGAAGTGACTGACGATAATACCGTACTGACAACTCCGGAAACCACTGAGTCCCCATCGGGATAGGGGTTGAGCTTGAATCTTAGAGAGTGACTTGCATACTGTCATGTTGTTGAAGACAGTTATGCAAGCCACTTTTCCAATGCCTATCTAGGGCAATCCAGCAGCGCTTGCAAGGTCGCCTCCTCATCCCGTACATCCTCATCTTTCCCTACTCCCCAAACTTCCTGCAATCTTGACATCATCCGTTGGCACACCTATAATTTACGCAGTTCGCGGGTGTAGCTCAGTTGGTAGAGCGTTTGCTTCCCAAGCAAAATGTCACGGGTTCGAGTCCCGTTACCCGCTAAGAAGAAACAACGCCCCAATGAGGGGCGTTATTATTTGGAACACTCATTTATCAGGAAAATTCCATGTGTGCAGAGAGTAGTTTGCGGTTAGCAAGCCGCCAGACATCCGTGTTGTTATGTGGTATCACTGCAGATTCAAAACTGTGATTCCTTATCCATGCTGCTCCAGCCAGCCCAGAAGCTCACGAATACTGCCGGTGGCGAGACAAATACTCGAATCCGCCGCGCCATAATACATGTGGATGGTATCGCCATCGTTTCCAATAGTGTAGCCACAGGGAAAGGTGACGTAACCCACATCACCGACCTGTTCATAGGTTTCTTCTGGACCAAAAATCCACTCATCGCCCCGTTTCAGACAGGTCTCGGGAGTGTTCAAATCAAAGAGTGCCAGTCCCAGCCGATATAGTGAGCCCGCCGCCGTCTGCCGCACGCCATGATATATCACCAACCATCCCTGTGGAGTTTCAAGAGGGGGTGGCGACAGACCAATTTTGTTAGCATCCCACCACGCACCTCGACGGGCTTCCAGCATCAGCTTGTGGCTGCCCCAGTGGCGCAGGTCGGGGGAATATGATATCCACATGTGTGCGCGGGGGCCGCTGACTGGACGATGAACTAATGCCCAGGAATTGCCAATGCGGTGTGGCAGCAGTGCTGCATCTTTATCTTCCGGCGACATAATGATGCCGTAACGCTCAAATTGATGAAAATCTTCGGTGAGCGCTAGTGCCACACCTGGGCCACTAGTCGAAAAAGCAGTATAGACAACGGCATATTTGCTTAATTCGGGGACATACGTGATACGCGCGTCTTCAATCCCCCACATTTCTTCCGGGAAGTGATCGGGATCAGGCATAAGGGTGGGCTGTGGGTCTATCTGCCAGTTATCCACACCATTCACCGAGCGGGCTGCACATAGGTGGGAATGACCACGCCGATCCTCAACCCGGCATAGAAGCAGGGTTGTGCCATCCGCAAGCAGAGCAGCAGCGGGGTTAAACACACTATGTACCGGATACGGCCAATCGGCAGCCGTCAAAATCGGATTCAGTTTATGACGGTGAAAAAGTTCAGGATAATGATGACTCATTGAGATTTTGTCTCCATAGATAAAAGTGTATTCTCAGCCAGACGCAGTTCTAACCACGCCTGGAGGAAAGCTAATGTAGACTCCGCTCCCTGATTCTCGTTAGGGCGGTCAGGGTGAAGGCCATCGCGGCAACCACCCGTCGTCGGATCGTAGACCGGGAGGTTCAGGTCGTTGCGTCCCAGAAACCACTCGAAGGCGCGCCGGGCTTCTTTACGCCAATACTCATCTCCCGTACTTCGGTAAGCTTCCAGGCAAGCGGAGACCATCGTTTGCGCTTCGACTGGCTGCTGATCGAAACGGGCACGCTCACCGTGCCGTTCATAAAAGCCGTTCGAGCCAATGGGAACAAAATGTCCCCCTGGCGTGTCCGCACGCTGCAGGTCAGCCAGCCATTTGAGTGACTCAAGCCCAGCTTCAGTCATAGCGGTATTGGGTATCCATTGGCCGCACATGAGCATGGCCTGGGGTAATACGGCATTACAGTAGGTCAGCGATTCTTCATACCAAAGCCATTTATCCGAGCGGCTCTTTTGATAAATGGTTAACAAACGCTCGGCTAATTCATTCCGAATCTGATTTACCATGCGATCACCGGAAAACCGTCGCAGATACTCGTGGATGCCAATGACGGCGAATGCCCAGGCTCGTGGGCTGGTCGTATTGAGAATGGCGGGTAAAGCTCGCTCGAACACGGATCCTGCCATACTCTGGATGGGGTGGTTGTTAGACCGACCCAACACCGTGCCCAATGCCCAGAGTGTTCGGCCATGACTGTCATCCGATCCGCTGTCTTCAAGCCAGTGACGCTGGTAATCCATGAAATTACGAAAGCGTCCAGTCTCCGTATTGAAGGCATACCAGACGAATGCCAGATAACGCGAAGCCAGTTCCGATGCCTCCTGTCGCGTGCCTAATTCTTCCAAGAAGCGTGCTGACAATCAGTGCGCGGGCGTTATCGTCAATGGTGTAGCCTTCTCGATAATTCGGCACGGTGAAACCAGCATGTTGCAAAATCCCGGTATCATCCGTCATATAGTGCAGATGATCGAGTTTGAGAGGGGGCAGTTCGCCAGGACGCTGATCTAGTGGTTTGACCGCGAAGCCGGTAGAGGTGAAATTCCGACGTTCTGCACGGGCGCGTTCAAAACTCTCCATGTAGCGCTGTGCTACTTGTGACCAAATCATCTCCCGCCCGAACAAATATGCCCGTTTGCGCATGGCATGGCGTTTGGATTCGTTACCCAACAGATCAATCACTTGCTCAGCCAACGCTGCCGGATCATGGAACGGAACCAGCGCCCCTCGTTCTTCAGCCAGCATCTCTTGTGCATACCAGTAGGGGGTCGAAATGACGGCTTTGCCCGCGCCCACTGTATAGGCCAGTGTGCCAGAGGTGATTTGGGCTGCATTGAGATAGGGTGTGATATAAATATCTGTTGCGCTGATGAACTCGATCAGTTCTTCCAAACTGACAAAGCGATTGTAGAAAATTACATGGCCTTCCACGCCTTTGTCGCGTGCCAGCCATTGCAGAGACAAGCGGTAGGTTTCGCCTTCATGCCGCAGGACATTGGGATGGGTTGCGCCGACAATCAGATAGACCACATTCGGATACTGGGCTATGATACTCGGCAGCGCAGCAATAACATCTTCGATCCCTTTGTTGGCGGAGAGCAAGCCAAAGCTGAGTAAGACCATTTTTCCCTCGACGCCAAATAGGTCTTTGTGAAAGCTTGGGTCTACAAACGGCACATCGGGAATACCGTGCGGGATGAGGTCAATTTTTTCCGATGCAACCCCATAGACCTCTTGCAAAAATTCTACGCCGCGCTCACTCATCACCACCACTCGATCAGATAAAGCTGCAACTTCCTGCAACACCCGTCGCTGAGTTGGGTCAGGGTCTTTCAGAATGGTGTGGAAGGTTGTGACAACCGGCATCCGCAATTCGCGTAAAAGAGCCAGGATATGGCTGCCCGCCACCCCGCCGTAAATCCCATATTCATGTTGCAGGCAAACAAGGTCTACATTATTGATATTGAGGAAATCGGCGGCGCGGCGATAGGAGTCAATATCCTTCTCTTTCAGTTCAAATCGAACGCGGGGCGGATAGGTATAACCCGCCTCAACATCGTTAACGGGCAAGGCTATACAGGTGGTTGTCACTGAATTCGGAGGCCATCGCTTCACATAAGTCAGTAGTGAAAGTAGCGATGCCACATTGGCGGGGCAGATAATTTCCAACGAAGCCAATGCGGTTGATCGCTGAATGAGTTGTGTTAATTTCCATATTCAAATTGTTCCATCTAGATTCCATTAGTTCTGTTTGAACCGGGCCAGGCATCGCCCAAATTGGTCGCCTCGATTTGGAGTTGCAACTCAATACCCTGATACCACAGTGTGATTGACCCTGCCGCCTTCACTACCTGTACCATGATAGAGTCACTTTGTTATCGATAATTGAGGTTAAACGCTGTTCGCGTATGAGGCGAATGGGTTGAGTGCGTTTCCCAAGTGGGCAACGAGTTCTCTTATTGTCAAAGGATTTGATAGTTTATCGTGACAGGAGACATTATGATTTATTCTACTTCATTCTTGGATGTAAAGCGAATTTTGGGGGTAAGGTTGATTCACTCATTACCAGATGTGCCACCTTATCGCCAGGATTTTTGTTCCCTATCGAATTCGTTCCCAGATGGGATACTGACTTTTTCAGTTCGCAATTACCGGTCAATTATCATCAGTCTTTTCATGCAAAATGTCATTCAGGTTTTTAATCCCCTTGTCCCCAAAAGTGTGGCGCAACACTACCGAACAAGCGGTCAGTGCGGTGGCTCCAGGTAGGCATGAAAATTCCCAAGCAAAATGTCACGGGTTCGAGTCCCGTTACCCGCTTGAAATAAAGAAGATGCCCCAAAATTTGGGGCATCTTCTTGCTCATTTTTTCTCCCTATCCATTTTCTCCATCCCCTGGTTAATCGGACTATATTTCTCGTGCGCGGTGGCCACTTCCTGAGCGGTGAAAATGGTATAGAGGGGAGCCGTGATGTTCACATCGGCAAGATATACTGCAAAATCAAGCGCGATCACCTCCCCTACCGAGGTAGCTAGATAATGGCGGGCAAATGGTATTGGTGTTTGAACCTTCTATCCTGCCTATTCCATCATCTTTCGGCACAGTTGCAAGGTCATCAGCACATCACCCAGCGCACTGTGGGCATTGGAAATTGGTATCCCGTAGTAGCGGCAAGCTGTGGTCAAACTCTGCCACCGATAATTTCGTCGATAGCTGTTCCATTCACCGTACACTTCGGCAAAGGCTTCCATCGCACACCACCAGGTGCTGAATTGCTTCCAATCCGTTTTGGGTAATCCCGCGTGTTCGGCACTCCGGTGCATCATCTTACGGTCATAGACGGCGTTGTAAACCACCACATTCTGACCTTTCAGGATGTTTACCAGGCTGGGACTGATTTCAGCCCAACGTGGCGCATCCTGTACCATTTCATTGGTAATCCCATGAATGCGGGTTGATCCATATGGAATTCCTCTAACCGTTTTTACCAGAGTGTCGAGCAGCACCTCTCCGGCAGATGAAACCACCGCAATCTGGCAAATCTCACCATCATTCAGGCCAGTGGTCTCCGTATCCAGTACCACATAACCTGCCTCAGAACTCAACATCTGTCTAAAACTGGCTGCTTTCATCCTGCACCTCCTTGAATCCCAATTCTCTCAACAATTCTGTGCTTCGTCTAGGTGCTGGGCACGGCGTTTGGGTAGTCGATACTTGACTAAATAGGGATTCGTGAGTGATGGCACATCTTCCATCACTCATTTCACCCGCTGCCGACCCATTCCCACTGACCACCGGCAGTCTAATGGAAAATCCTATGTCATTGGTAATGCGGGAAGCGAGTAGTATTTGGGGTGATTGCATTGGGCATAAAACAAACGCCTTTCATGAAGCAATTCCACGATGCAGATACGCGCTCATAGACCTATACTGTTATTTATGTACCAGAGAGCTTTAAGGAACAACAACATGAGGGCAATCTTACAACTAGCATGGGATCGCTTCCAGATTATTGGCTCAATCATAGGGGACGTTCAGGGACGACTGATTGCGACAATCTTTTACTTCACTATTCTCATGCCATTTGGGGTTATTTCCCGATTGACTGGCGACTTATTGGCAATCAAAACAACTGGCACAAAACCCACCTGGCTAGATCGACCAGCAACGCCCGAAAATCTGGACTCCGCCCGTCGGCAGGGCTAATTAATGTACATTCTTGGCATCTCCTGCTTTTACCACGATTCAGCCGCCGCCCTGATCCAGGATGGTTCGCTCATTGCCGCTGCAATGGAAGAACGATTTACGCGAAAAAAACACGACAACCGTTTCCCCGAAAAGGCAATTGCCTTCTGCCTGAATCAAGCGGGTATTACAGGCAGTGATCTGGATTATGTAGTCTTTTACGAAAAGCCTCTGGTCAAGTTTGAACGTATTCTCCTCTCAACTCTCTCCACCTTTCCGCGATCTGCCGGTCTATGGCGCGAATCCATGCTCACCTGGCTACAAGAAAAACTGTGGATCAAGAACATCATTCAAAAGGGGGTAGGAGTTAAATATAACCGTGTACTCTTTTGCGATCATCACATGAGTTATGCCGCCAGCGCCTTCTTCGCCAGTCCATTCAAAGAAGCAGCCGTTATGACAGTGGATGGTGTAGGAGAATGGACAACAACCACATTGGGTAAGGCGACCAGTATTTGGCAGGGTGAGACAGAACAGCAAAACAACAGCATTCTATTGTTTCAGGAGCAGCGATTTCCACATTCATTGGGACTGCTTTACTCCGCCTTTACCGCCTTCCTGGGATTCCAGGTGAACGACGGCGAATACAAGGTCATGGGTATGGCCGCCTATGGACAGCCTCGTTATGTCGATAAAATCATGCGTGTATTTGATCTAAACCCGGCGGACGGTAGCTTCCGACTCAAAATGGATTATTTCAGCTTTCATTATTCGACCCAACATACATACAATCGCCGCTTTCTAGAACTCTTTGGAGAGCCACGCCAGCCAGGTGACGACTTCTTTACCCAGGCCACTAATCCAACAAGAGCCAAAACCGAAGCAGCAACCTGTGAGCGTAATCAATATTATGCTGATCTCGCAGCCAGCATTCAGCGCGTATTAGAAGATACATTGATTGCTATGGGGCGCTATCTGCATCAAAAAACGCGCTTGAATAAACTCGTTTTGGCGGGCGGTGTGGCTCTTAACACAACGGCTAATTACCGTCTTTTGCAGGAAACGCCATTTGACGAAATCTACATTCAACCCGCAGCCGGGGATGATGGTGGAGCGCTTGGGGCTGCCCTGTGGGCGTACCACATTGTTCTGGGGAAACAACGTCAATGGGTGATGCCGCATGCGTATTGGGGGCAGGGGTACAGCGAAGCAGAAACGCGCGACTTCCTGGATAATCACGGGATCAAGTATGAATCTTTTGACTCTAGAGAAGAGTTGCTGTTAGACATCGTGACAGAAGCAATCATCCAGCAAAAAGTCGTCGGCTTCTTTCAGGGACGTTTTGAGTGGGGGCCACGCGCTCTAGGCAACCGGAGCATCCTGGCCGATCCACGCACTGCTGAAATGAAAGAAATCGTCAACACCAGGATCAAATTCCGAGAACCATTCCGGCCATTTGCGCCGGTCATCCTGCGCGAGTGTGCGCCCGACTACTTTGATTATCCCGATGTCGAGAAACACGAAGCGCCCCGCTACATGCTCATGGTTAGCCCTATTCGACCAGGACAAGCAGGATAAAATTGCGGCAGTGTCGCACCGGGGCACAGGCCGTCTGCAAACGATTGATCGGGAAACCAACCCGCGCTATTACGGCTTGATCGAACGATTTGGGCAGGCAACCGGCGTTCCTGTTTTGTTGAATACTTCTTTTAATCTGCGCGGTGAGCCAATTGTTTCCTCGCCGCAGGATGCTTGGAATACATTTAATAAAAGTGATATTGACCTCCTTGTTCTAAACACATTCCTTGTAAGGAAGTCGGGACGATAGGGAAATACTCATGCGCGATTTTTTTGCTCGAATGGGAATCCTGGGCGAACTCCTACAATTCTTGTGGATGCGAAAACTGTATTGGCTCATTCCGATGATTGTTGCTCTCATTGTCGTAGCCGTTCTGATCGTTCTGGGCACTGCGACTGGCGCAGGGCCATTGATCTACACCCTCTTTTGAGGCATACATGATGGATAGAACCCTCCTGGCACTTCTCATTGGGATGTTATGTGCATTCGTGTTCGGATTTTTTATTGCCCGAAGATCGAATGTGGAAGATGCAGTCCAGGGAGGACAATGGGCACAGGTCTTTCACTTCATTGGCGCTGCGGGGATCGGGGGTATAGTACCAGTTGTTCTGGTAAGTCTGATACTGGGCTTAGGCTTCAAAACCGCATTTCCGTTAGCATTCTCTTTCCTGCTGGTTGCTGGGGCTGCGCTCTTAATCTATGCCCTATTCGAGTATCGAGTACGAAAGGAAGTAATACGAGCATCGCACAGCATTACAGAAACCTCTGAGCAGTAATCCCTAAAAGCTTCAAAAAATCCTGTATAAACGCTCTTTTTATTGCAGCGTGTTAGTTGCAGGCAGGTGATCTCATTTCTCTTGATCTTCGGGAGATTTTCAGGTAGATTTTGCTTGGATTTTATCCCAACCGGAGATTATGTGAATAGTTATGTAACCCTTGTAACCAATTCCGACTACATGCTCGGTGCGCGTGCCTTAGCCCGATCTTTGCAGATGTGTCAAGCACAGTGGCCGTTAACGGTTCTCGTCGCAGATGACCTGAGTGATCTAAGCGCTTTGGACTCAACTGGGTGCCAGATCATACCCGTTCAACCCTTGCCGTTGTCAGAAGGATTTCGCGCACGACATTCGAGGGAAGCACAACACGCTCAAGCCCCATTCACAAAAGGGAACAAGCCGCAGTTCCACGACCCTCTGCGAAACTTCTTAAAACTCCGCCTGTGGGAACTTGAAGATCATGAAACGGTTGTTTTTCTGGACGCGGACACGCTGGTGATTTATAATATTGATAGACTGTTTGATTTCCCCGAATTTGTCGCCGCACCCAATGTCTACGAAACCCTATCGGACTTTCATCGTTTAAACAGTGGTGTGTTCGTCGCTAAACCCAACCAGAAAACATTCGCCCATATGGTAGGGTGTCTTGACCAACCGGGTGTCTTCTGGAAACGAACCGATCAGACCTTTCTGGAATCGTTTTTCCCAGACTGGCACGGCCTTCCATATATATACAACACCCTACAATATGTGTGGTTCAACTTGCCTCAATTGTGGGACTGGGATCGTATTCGAGTGATCCATTACCAGTATGAAAAACC
Organism: uncultured Chloroflexia bacterium; assembly: GCA_963752305.1. Taxonomy (GTDB): domain Bacteria; phylum Chloroflexota; class Anaerolineae; order Aggregatilineales; family Phototrophicaceae; genus CFX2. The sequence goes on along the minus strand of CAVVXQ010000009.1, from coordinate 759,958 downwards.
CTGGGAGGAAAATCACCCGAAACGCGATCTGCTTGCCCCGGTCATTGACACATGGTGGCATGTACTGGAACACGGAACCCTACCCTCTGCCCTTCCAAAGTCAGGAGGGCAAAATGTCTGATCGGCGCGCGCTCATCCTGGATTTTGATGGCGTTCTGGTAGATACCGAACCGCTCCACTTTGAAAGCTGGAACGCAACGTTCGATCAACAGCTCGGTATACGCATTGGCGGCAGTTATACACAGCTAGTCGGCCTGACACTCGAACAGATTTATCAACTGTGGTTATCGAGTGCCAATCAGACTATCAAAATCACCCCCGACTTGAGACAGGAATTACTCGCTCGTAAGACCGACCTGTTCTACTCCCTTTGTATAGAGCGGCTTACGCCGATGCCGGGTAGCGTCGAACTCATACGGCAGGCACATTCCGAGGGCTGGTATGTTGCCATTGCGTCCCGGTCAAAACGACTTCGTTTGCTCAAAACGCTTGATCTTGTCGGGATGCCCGCCCTTTTTGATGTGGTATTAGGGGATGAAGATGTTGTTGACCCGGTGACAGATCGCAAGTTACACTCTCATGCGGCAGAAATTTTCGGAATCACCCCCGATCTATGCATTGTGGTCGAGGATAGCGCCGCTGGTGTCGCGGATGCCCGTGCCTGCGGGATTGGCCGTGTGATCGGGTTCGCCCATTCGCTCGATCAACAAGTTCTGCGAGAGGCGGGCGCGCATGAGGTTGTTGACCATCTGGGTAATATAAGCCTCAATGTTCAGGATGAGGAAAAAACGCGCTATTCATGAGCAGGGTCATCGCTGTAACCGGAGCAACTGGATATGTCGGTAGATTTGTGATTGCTGAATTGCAGCGGCGTGGAATGCAAATTCGCGCCCTGGCTCGTCCAGAGTCGGACAAAAATGGCTTTCAGGCACAAATTGAATGGGTTTTTGGAAATCTGCTTGCGGACGATGCGCTAGTTAGCCTGGTAAAAGGTTGTGATACCATTATCCATCTGGCCTATGAACATGTGCCCAGTCACTATCGCGGTGGCGAAGGCGCGAACCTGGCCGGTTGGCTGGATACAAATGTCAATGGGTCACTTCGGCTGTTATTAGCCGCGCGCAATGCAGGCGTGGAGCGGTTTATCTTTCTATCAAGTCGCGCGGTATTTTCGAAAACCGAGCCGGGGCGCGAATTGGACGAAAACCACCCGACGTCGCCAGATACACATTATGGAGCGTACAAAGTTGCCATTGAGGCTTTCCTGAAAAGTTTCGCTCAGGTGGACGGCATCAAAACCTGTGCAATTCGTGCCACTGGAGTGTATGGTGTAACTTACCCAATTGAACATTCAAAGTGGTGGGCTATCATCAACGCAGTTCTGGATGATGAAACCGTAGAATCTGTCGGAGGTGGCACTGAAGTACATGGGGACGACGTAGCCAGGGTGATAGCCGAATTACTGACTTACCCCGCCGTACCAAACGATACCATTCATTTGAGTGATATTTATGCCTCCCATCAGGATATTGTCCGTCTTGCTCGTCAGTATTTGGGGCGTCCGGCAGCACTTTCTGCCCACCCAACACCACCTTTGAAAAATGTAATGGTTTGTCGCCGGATTGAGGAACTTGGATTAACATTGGGCGGTATCCCCGCGTTAGAGTCTACGGTTGAAGAATTGGTACGCGCGGCGATTCAAAAAAGAGCATTAAATTCTTACTCAAATGACTGCTAAATCCATTAAAGGTATTTAACAACGCGCATCTTACTCGTATCAACATTGTTATGAGTACTGTGTAGAAAAACAAGGAGCTAACCAAGTGCGTATTCTAATTTTAGGTGGAGATGGGTATCTGGGGTGGCCGCAGGCGATCTATTTATCGCAGAAGGGTCACGAAGTTGCCGTATTTGACAATCTGGCGAGAAGGCAATTTGACCTGAAGCATGGCTTTGATAGCCTGATTCCAATTCAGACACCGCATCGCCGCATAGAACGATGGGAACAGATTACGGGGAAAAACATCACCAGCTATCATGGTGATACAACCGACTACGAATCTTTATCCCATGCTATTCAGGAGTTCCAGCCAGAGGCATTGGTTCACTTTGCCGAACAGCGTGCCGCGCCCTACTCCATGATTGACCGCGAACACGCAGTATACACACAACATAACAATGTGATCGGTACATTGAATGTGCTTTATGCCATCAAGGATTTCGCTCCGTCGTGCCATCTGGTCAAGCTCGGTACAATGGGTGAATATGGCACGCCGAACATTGATATTGAAGAAGGTTTTATCGAAATTCAACATAATGGGCGTACCGATGTCCTCCCCTTCCCCAAGCAGCCCGGTTCGTTTTACCACCTCAGCAAGGTACATGACTCGCATAACATTATGTTCTGCTGCAAGATTTGGGGGCTGCGTTCCACTGACCTCAATCAGGGTATTGTTTATGGCCTGGACACTTACGAAACGGCGATGGATTCCGATCTCGCCACCCGCTTTGACTACGATCAGGTCTATGGCACTGCCTTGAACCGCTTTTGCGTCCAGGCCGCAGTCGGTTATCCCTTAACAGTCTACGGACGAGGTGGTCAAACGCGCGGATACATCAACATCAAAGATACGATGCGTTGTATCGAATTAGCTATCGAGTCTTCGCCATCAGCAGGTGAATACCGCGTTTTCAACCAGATTACGGAATTGTTCTCGATCAACGATCTCGCCGAACAAGTCCAGCGTGTCGGTTCACGGATGGGATTGAATGTAGAACTCAATAATTATCCGAATCCCCGTGTAGAATCCGAACAGCATTACTTTAAGGTGGTACACACCAAACTGCTTGATTTAGGTTTGGAACCACATCTACTAAACGATGCCGAAATCGAGCGCATGATTAATGCATCGCTTGAATACCGGGATCGGGTGAATCCAAAGCTGATTGCGCCAACCGTCAATTGGCGAGACACAGAAAATGACGTCGCCCCTACTCCAGTTCATGTTGCCGCAGAAATGGGTAAGTAGTCGCGTCAGAACCGGGATATAACAAACACCCTTCAGACAATTGAGGGGTGTTTTCATATACAGATATTGTGCTCTTGGGAAGCCTAAACGAGATATGTTTTGATACAGTCCACTAGCTTGCGAACTTCAAATGGCTTTCGGAAATAAGCATCAAAATGATTCTGTACGGCTGCTAGTTCCTGGCTGTTTAAACCATCAGCAGTAATGAGGATAATAGGAATATGGTTGAGGTTTGCGTCATTCTTGATGATACTGGCCGCAGTCCAGCCATCTCCATCCGAACCGGGCAGTTTAATATCCATTAAAATCAAGTTGGGTTCTAATTCACGGGCAAGGTTCACGGCTTCATGCATACTTGTGGCACTTGCCACCTGCAAATGAAGTGATTCCAGCACTCGGTGCAGCAAAACCTGTGTCGCTCGATCATCTTCGACAACCAGCGCTGTTGGCATGAACTAACCGCCCTTCTCCGCAATGTAATCAATAATCATAAGTGGGCACAGCACTTGCATTATTATTTTGGTTTCTACCAATATTGAGGAACGATTCTCCCCATAAAGTATACCAGAGAATAACCGCATTTCAGTTATCAATCAATTGATCTTATAAGACTAAAGTATCGCATTTGCGCCCCCAGGTATTCTTAGGATCAGATTCCCTTAGATTTGGGAATTAATCCTTTTCGACGGCAGGAATGCCGCTTTCTTCCGGTCTAAATGTTTGCAGGTAGCAAACACTATTGACGAAACCCCCTTCACACCATTACAATGCGCTACCTAATGTAAGAAAATGAGCCGTTTAAAATCATGGGTTTTGTAGTCGAACTTGGTCAAATCCAGACTTGTTTACATCCCAACGCAAGAATGATGTTATTTCGCTGACATAATTAGCTGTCGTGGGCAGCTTAGTGAGGAGTCCGATTGTGGCCGAAAATTATGTTCTGGAAGCCGAGGCGCGCACCATTGTCGGCAAGAAAGTGAGCCAGCTTCGCCGGGAAGGTCTGGTTCCTGTCGCGGTATATGGGCCAAAAGTGGAGCCAATGAATCTGCAAATTCACTATCGCCCTTTGCAGGTCGCATTGATGAAAGCGGGCGGTACAAATCTCATCGACATCAACATAGATGGTTCGATTCAGACGGTTCTCGCCCGTGAAGTCCAGCGTGATGTGCTGCGTGGCGACATCCTTCATGTCGATTTCTTTGTGGTCGATCTCACCGAAAAGATTCGCATTGACGTACCCATTCATTTTGTGAACGAATCCCCGGCGGTAGCAACTCGCAAGGGTATTCTCATCACTGGGCCGACTGTGCTAACCATTGAAACGCTGCCAAGCAACTTATTGAGCGAGATCGAAATTGATCTTTCGGGTCTGAATGACGTCGGGGACGCAGTTCATGTCCGTGATCTAAATCTGGCTTCGGAAATAAGCATCATCAATGACCCCGACGAAATGATCGCTCGTATCAGCCAGACGTCGGCTGCGCGCTCTGAAGAAGGGGAAGAATTGGAAGAAGGTGGAGCAGAGTCGGCTCCTGGTGAGGTGGAAATCATCCGCAAGGGTAAGGAAGAAGACGAGGAAGACTAGTCCACTCCTTGATGCTACAAAGTCATCACAGGGTGAACCGAATGGGTTCGCCCTTTTTGTTTGAGCATTCTACTCGGACAAACAAAAGAGGCATTCTAATGAACGCCCCTTGTCTTAACAAGTCAATTTCAGTTTAAGGGATACTTTCCTCGCTGGTTCCATTGCTTTCGATTGGGTCTGGTAAGCGGGTCATGATAGCAATCCCAACAACCTCATCTTCATCCTGCAAATTCATCAACATCACACCCTGAGTACTGCGTCCCGTTTCACGGATTTCGTCCAGGTTTGTCCGCAGCACCACCCCGAACTTGGTGATAAACATGATGTCATCATCCTCGTTGATGCATCGCATCGCCACAATCGGCCCGGTTTTTTCATTCCGCGCCAATGTCCGCACACCCAGCCCATATCGTCCCTGGGCACGATAATCACTCAACAGGGTTCGTTTGCCATAACCGTTCCGGGTGACTATCAGCATGTGGGTGTGCTGTTCATCATCCACCACATCCATTCCTGCGATCAAATCAAGTGGATCGTCAAATCGGATAGCACGAACACCCCCCGCAGGTCGTCCCATCACCCGTACATCCGACTCGTGGAAGCGGATGCTCTGCCCTTGCTCGGTGGCGATGATAATATCCTGATCGCCATCGGAATATTTCACCCAACCCAGATAATCATCCGGTTCTAATCCCATTGCGATCAAACCACTGGGGCGCACGGCGGCGAATTCTTCTACTGCCACCCGCTTGATGCGACCTTTCTTCGTCAGCATGGTAAAGTGGCCGCTCTGGTCTTCGAACGATGAGACGGGCAGCACCGCCGTAACATACTCATCCGGCTCAAGATTCAACACGGTATGGATGAGTGTGCCTTTGTTCGCTCGTCCGGTTTCAGGGATGTGGAATGCCCGCTCGGCATACACTTTACCCTTATCACTGAAAAACAGGAGATAATCCAGGCTGTTGCAGGCGAAGATGTCCACTAGCGCATCTTCTTCGCGCATTTGCATACCTGTGACGCCCTTACCACCCCGCCGCTGCGCCCGGTAGGCGCTGGCCGGAACGCGCTTGACGTAACCCCGACTGGTGAGCGATACCACCACTTCTTCTTCCCGTACCAGATCAGCCTCATCGAAGTCAGTGGTTACGCCATACAGGATTTCCGTATTACGCTCATCACCATAATCGGCTGCCAATTGGCCGACATCTTCCCGGATCAACCCCAGGATTTTTGCGGGTGACGCTAAAAGGTCTTCCAGATAGGCAATCCGCGCCATAACCTCGTTATACTCGTTCTGGATTTTCTGCCGTTCTAGCGCGGCCAGTCTGCGGAGTTGCATTTCCAGGATTGCGTTTGACTGTTCCTCGCTCAGGTCGAATCGGCTCATCAGTTGGTTACGCGCATCGTCCGTGTCATCCGACGCACGAATCGTCTGGATGATCGCATCCAGGCTGGACAGGGCTTTGAGCAAACCTTCCAGAATGTGTGCCCGTGCCTGAGCTTTATTCAACTCATACTGTGAGCGCCGCACAATCACTTCATAACGGTGGTCAATGTAAATTTGCAGCGCGCGCTTCAGGCCAAGTGTGCGTGGTTCGCCGTTTACCAACGCCAGCATTTGGATGCTGAACGTGGTCTGCAATTGTGTGTATTTATAAAGTTGATTCAGAACCGTCAGGGGCTGCGCACCGTACTTCAATTCCACCACCAGCCGCATCCCATTACGATCCGACTCGTCTCGCAGATCATGGATGTGCTGCAATCGTCCCGAACGTACCAGTTCGACAATGCGCTCGATTACCAGCGTTTTATTCACCTGATACGGAATGGACGAGAAAACCAGCGCCATCCGATCACCACGTAGTTCTTCTACATCCGCCTTCGCCCGCATCACCACCCGCCCCTTGCCGGTGGCGTAGGCTTCTTTCAACTCGTCAGTGACGACAATCTGTGCCCCTGTCGGGAAATCTGGCCCATGAACGAACTCCATCAGTTCATCCACAGTGATGTCTTCAATCTGGTCATATCGGTCAATGATGTAGGTGATCGCGGATGTCAATTCGCGCAGATTGTGGGGCGGGATACTGGTCGCCATGCCCACAGCAATACCGCTTGTCCCGTTCAGCAGCAGGTTCGGCAGCCGCGCGGGCAGCACCGATGGCTCTTGCGTCGTGCCATCATAATTGTCAACCCAATCCACCGTATCCATATTCAGATCGGTGAGCAGTTCTTCAGCCATTTTCGCCAGTCGAGCCTCGGTGTACCGCATGGCCGCCGGACTATCACCATCTACACTACCGAAATTACCCTGCCCATCCACCAACGGATACCGCAGCGAGAAATCCTGCGCCATACGCGCCATCGCGTCGTATACCGCGCTGTCGCCATGCGGATGATACTTACCCAGCACATCACCGACGATACGAGCGCTTTTCTTATAGGCTGAATTCGAACGCATTCCCATGTCGTACATGGAAAACAATATGCGGCGGTGTACTGGCTTCAACCCATCACGGGCATCCGGCAAAGCCCGCGCCACGATCACGCTCATGGCATAATCCAGGTAGCTCCCGCGCATCTCCTCATTGATATTGACCGGGCGAATCTGGCCGATTTCCATGTCCATCCGTGACTTCTCTCCACAATTTCAGGTAGTAGCAACCTGGTCATAATTTACGCTATACAACGTTCGGGCATGGCGATGCCATGCCCAGTAGGGTGTGTGTTGAACGTTGAAACTTAATATGGGAACAACAACATAGAACTCGCTAAAGGTTCTATTTCCATAAATCATTATACATCAAATTTCGGTTTCATGCGAGTATGGAACCTGTTATGTATCCCAAATACTAATAGAGTTATCCCAAACATATTGGGATAACTTCACACTTTTCATTGAGTTATAATGCAGAAATCAAGACTCGGTTGAGGAATTATGAATTCGGCAAAAACAAATTCCACTGTGGAAATACCTGATTTGGGGCACAATTACGATACTCAGTCTGTTTGCATCGAATAGGGTCGATGCCCAAAGTGATTCTCAGGCAACAAGTCTCCATGTGACGTACACAAACGATAACGTACCAGAAGCTCACCTTAATCTGTACTTTGAAGCACTTACGAGAAATTTTTCTGAAGAGAACCTTGAGTTAGTTATAACAGGTTATAAGGATGGGCAACCACCTGCCGACATAAATATAGACTTCAGAGCAGAATATGATGGAAATCGCATCATCATCGGTCAATATGTGTTTGTTACAATTCGCAATTCACCCATGAGTACAATCTCACCTATTTTGGAACAAATAGGGGGTATGGGGTTCACAGCGCCACCAGATATAGAAGCAAACTTGACGACGGCTCTGTACCTGTATATCAACGGTCACTGTGAACCAGCAGAACTGTATACGACGAGCATTCAGGACAAACCGTTGGTCGACTACTATCGAGCATCCTTACTCGCTTTTTTTAAAGGCGAATGTGCGCTACAAAATAATGATTTTGAGTTAGCGGCGGAATATTTCACAGAAGCAACATCGGACATCCCGATTTTTCCCCATATAGACAAGCAGCTATCAATCTTGCTTGGACGTACACCCAACTAGACAACTACGAACAGGCATTTGACGTCATAAGTGATTTGGTTGCGATGGCAGATGAAATGGCTTGGAGTAAAGTAGCAATTCTTTCCAAACGCGCCCAACTCTACGCCCTCGCCGCCCGCTATGATGACGCGATTGCTGACCTGAACGCCGCCATCAAACTCGACCCTGACAACCCCGAACTCTATACCCTGCGCGGCCAGATGTACCTTTACCTCTATGAATGGGACAGTGTTCTGGACGACTACAACCACGCTATCGAACTCGACCCCACCTATGCCGACGCCTACTATTTTCGCGGCATCCTCTACGATTCCATCCTGCAAACCGGACAGGAACTCCGTCCCGAATCCCTGGCCGACTTTCAGCACTACCTCGAACTCGCGCCCAATGGCGACCACGCCGTTGACGCCGCCCGCTACGTCGAACAAATCCAATCAGAACTCGATGCCCTGAACGGTTAGCCACTGGTATCTGGCAACGGACTACCATTTGCGGTACAACTTCCGCCTACAAATTAAACTTGCGTTAGATTAATCTTTTTTGGAGTTAATATGAGAATTTTACGATACGTCCTGCTTGTGGTAGTGATCGTCATCGCCGTTATCGTCCTCGGCGGTGTGGTCATCTTTAACAAATGGACTCATGGCCCCCTCCCCCAACACACCGGGGAAATCGTCCTAACGTCCAACACCAGCGCTCAGGCGGCAGGTGGCTCTGGTTTGCAGGATACCGTCCAGATCATCCGTGACAATTGGGGTATCCCGCACATTTACGCCAGCAATACCCACGATCTGTTTTTCGCCCAGGGTTACACCCAGGCGCAGGATCGTTGGTGGCAGATGGAATTCGCCCGTCACATCGGCGCGGGTCGCATCGAGGAATTGACGGGAAAAACACCAGTCGTGCTGAATAACGACATATTTATCCGAAAATTTGGCTGGTACGAAGCCGCCCAGCGCGATTTCGCCGCTCCGACCAAGAAGAAAAAGCCATCCTTCAGGCATTCACTGATGGCGTGAACGCCTACATCCTCAATCGTGACAAAAGCGCAACTCGCCCTCGAATATAATCTGCTCGGTGTTACCGGAGTCGACATTACCGTCGAACCCTGGACACCGATTGACTCGCTTGTATGGGCGAAAGTCATGGCCGATGATCTCAGTGGAAACTGGTCGGACGAACTCATACGTTCCGAGCTATACGACAAGCTCGGACAGGAAATGACCGATGAGTGGATGCGTCCCTGGCCGTTTGGTGAAAAGCCCACCATCGTTCATCCCGAAGACCTGCCCATCACCGACGCCAGCGCCTCCGCTTCAAATGATACTGCTGGAATAACAGGCATTGACGCCTCATTCGCCCGCGATTTTCTCGCCAGCAGCATCGCCTCTGCCTTCGGTCAGGGCGATGGTATTGGCAGTAACAATTGGGTCATCAGTGGCGATCTGACCGAGAGCGGCAAGCCACTGTTAGCCAACGACCCCCATCTCGGCATTCAGATGCCCTCCATCTGGTACGAAATCGCCCTTCATTGTCAGCCCGTAAGCGATGCCTGTCCTTACAATGTTGCTGGTTTCGCCCTGCCCGCTACACCCGGCATCGTCATCGGACACAATGACCGCATCGCCTGGGGTTTCACCAATGTCGGCCCAGACACACAAGACCTGTATCGCATCAAGGTCAATCCGGACAACGAACTGCAATATGAATTTAACGGCGAATGGGTGGATATGACCGTCCGCGAGGAAGTCATCAACTTTGGCGACGGCGAAGCCCCTATCACCCTCAACATCCGCGAAACCCGCTTCGGCCCGATCATCAACGACTATCAGGTAGACGATCAAACCGGCGAAGTCGGCGGTTATAACAATGACGACCCGGTAGCTTACCATTGGACAGCACTGATTGAACCCAGCACGATCCTCAAATCGGTTGCCATGATAAATCGCGCCCAAAATTGGGATGAATTCCGCGCAGCTGCTCGTTACTTCGATGTACCCGCCCAAAACATGATTTACGCCGATGTCGATGGCAATATTGGCTATCAGACCCCCGGTAACATCCCCATCCGCGCAGAAGGCCATACGGGTCTGCTGCCCGTTGATGGCACAACCGACAAATACGATTGGCTAGGTTACATCCCCTTTGATGACCTTCCCCGTGTCCTGAACCCGGAGCGTGGTTACATCGCCACTGCCAATCAGGCCGTTGTCCCGCTCGAATATTATGATCAACTGCGCGATAAACTGGCAGACCAGTTTGGCGAAAACGCCAACTATTTCATCAGCCAGGAATGGGATTATGGGTATCGCGCCCAGCGTATTGAAGCATTGATTCAGGCGATCGACTCCCCATTCGGCTCAAACCATCCAGGCCATCCAGGGTGACGACAAAATGACTTCGGCTGAGGAAATGTCGCCCTATTTGACCGATCTCGATTTTGGTGATGCCAAATACAACGATGCCCGCGACTGGATGCTGAATGGTTGGGACTATCAGTTCACGATGGACAGTCAGCAGGCCGGTCTATATGCCTATTTCTGGACTCATCTCATGACCGATTTGTATGACGACCAGCTTGGCGATGTCACCCAGGCCGGGGGTGGCGGACAAAGCCTGTGGGCAACCCCGCAGCTTGCCGCCGAACCCGACAATGCCTGGTGGGATGACATCAACACGCCGGATGTAACCGAAACCCGTGATGACATCCTCATTCGTGCGTTCAAAGAAGCCTATGACCAGATTGTGACCGATCACGGCGATGACCGCTCCAATTGGGCATGGGGCAACCTGCACACGGCCACCTGGGTCAGCAATCCCCTCGGCGCAAGCGGCATCGACCTCATCGAAAACATCGTTAATCGCGGCCCATTTGCCGTGTCCGGTGGCACGGGCATCGTCAATGCCACCAGTTGGAGTGCAGCATCAGGTGGATTTGATGTGGGTTCGCTTCCCTCAATGCGCTTCATTGCCGACCTGAGCGATCTATCCCAAAGTCTGACCAGCAATACCACTGGCGAAAGCGGTCATCCCTACAGCCCACACTATAGCTGACATGATCGACCAGTGGCGGAATATTCAGTATCACCCCATGCTCTGGACACGCGAACAGGTCGAGTCCGCCGCCGCCGAAACCCTCACCCTCAAACCGGGATTAATAACTTTCACTATAGCGGGCGCTTGTCGCTAGATAAGCCCCTCGATTCTGTACTGGCGTCAAAAATTCATGGATCAGTGACTGGAAGTGATGTACCCCGTTCTCGCGCTTGACGGAGAATCGCCCCTGGTCATACGCTTTCGACTGCAACCCCTTCTGGACGGTTTCGCAAATCTCGATGTCCTCTTGCTGAATCTGGTCGCTGAAGGCGATGATCTCCTGCATACTGTTCCAACCTTCTCCTGTTCCCGGCTGCTGAAAGTACCACTCAAATATCGTCAGCGTCTTATCGTGCCCAACAGGGATAATGATGTTGATCGACGTGTTATCCAGATACACATTCAGCATCACATTTGGGAAAATCCAGTAGTACAACGCCTCGGCTTCCGCGTCTGTTCGCACATACCGCCGGTCACGCACTTCGCCCTCTTTGACCGGGCGAATCGGTGCATATTGTTTGGAGTAATACGCGGAATGTCTCAACCTCATACTGGTCATAATCCAATTCGCGGAACAAACCCGGATGCGCGATTGGCAGGTGATACCCTTCCAGATAATTGTCAACATACACCTTCCAGTTACAGTCAATCAGGTAATCCCGCCGCTCGATCAGGCTCATCTGGTCGATGTTAAACCCTTTGCTCGAGATCTCATCATGAATCGTCCCATACATCTGAATCCATCGACTTCAGCTTCCGGGTCAAGATTGACGAATACCCAGGGACCCCATGCCTCGACTTTGACGGTTTTCAGGCAAATATCCCCCTTGTTCCAGTCTTGTACGCCCTTCAAATTCCGGCGCATTCATCAGCTTGCCATCCAGCCCATACGTCCAGCCATGATACTTACATTGTAGGCTTTTACGGTTGCCTTGTCCGGCAGCCACTGGCCCCGCCCGGTGCATACACACGTTGTAATAGGCGCGCAGTTGGTCATCCAGTCCGCGCGTCACCACGATTGGCTGCCCCACCACCTCACAGGTGAAAAAATCACCGGGGCGCAGCACATTTTCCACCCGCCCGACAGGCTGCCATGTCTTGTAGAAAATTCGCTCCGTTTCCAGTTCCAGAAATCGCGGCTCGGTATACCACCGCGCAGGCAAGGTTTCTGCTTGTGACAGGTCAGATGTTGGCTCGAAATCACTTAAATCAAGCGCACCGTTCGAGGTCTGCACTTTCAAATCAAATTGCTCCACAGATCACAATCCTTTCTGGTTCTCACAATAGCAAACACAAACGGGGAGCAGCGCACGCACGCCGTTCCCCGGAAAATCTATGCTGTTGTATCGGTCAGTTGTCGGCTAAATCAAACAGGCACAGCGCCCACCATAGCAGTGGCAGTGCCAGAAAGTGTCTCAAGCGAGGGAATAAATGGGACAATATCATCGGTCAAAATGCGATACGCTTGGTCGCCAGCAGCAGCGCCAGCCCAAGCACACACACATTCATGAACAGGAAGATCGACAGGAACATCCGCTCGACAGCCGTCATGCCCAGGAACAGGCGTTGAACTTTTTCCTCAACATCCTCTTTCAGCACAATTTCGTTGTCAACATCGTCGTCAAAGTCAAAAAACTCGTTATCGTCCCGACGCAGTTCATCCAGCATGATTTATGCACCTCTTATCACGGGCAAACACCCCGTTAACAACCTGTTTTTCGATGATGAGTCCAGAATAGCCGAGATCAGCCATGCTGTCAATTTGCCCGCCGCCATACGCCATCCACCAGCCGGAACAACACTTCCGCTTGTATGGCCGCCTCCCCCTCTCCGACCTGTACCACAGCCCGCAAAATGGGCAGACCATCCCCGCCAAATTCTTGTGTCACCGAAATGACCGATTTCCGCACGTCCGGCGGAATATTTCCAAATCGCAGTGATGCCTGATTAAGCACATTAACATCCCGTGTGTCGTACAAACTCAGGAAGTTATCTTCATCCCGGTTGCGGATCAAATCATCTTCTGTACCTAACCGCCATGTCAGGAAGTCCCGCCAATCCAGATTCATCTGGTCAAGGGATGCAACTCCCACCGCTTGCGCCAGAATCCGCGCATCCGCACTCGGCTGCATCAATTGCACCAGACGACCTACCGCCTCTTTACCGTAATTCTGTGCCAAACTGTCAATCACGTAGGCGCTGCTGCCCAGTTGTGTATATTTCCCGGCGAGCCATGCGATGACCGCCTGCCGCAAATACGAAGCATCCGATGGGTATACAGGTACATCACTGGTAGAAGTTGCTGTTACCAGCCGCTCCGCCAATAGATTGCCAACACTGGCCTGCAATGCCACATCGAACGGCATGTCGGAGCGTGCCCGACTCATATATGGTGATGGCACTTGTAACAACCAGGGATTATTCGCCGACCACGACACCTGGAGTCCATCTACAGGCAGCACTTCGACACTGATTTCTGGCAGCCCTTCACATGAAACCGCACCACAGGTTTCCTGCAACCATGCCTCGGTCCGGGTGCCAATCTCAGTTGCCACAGCTTCATCAACGGTCTGGTAGCGCACGTTCACGCCCTGCCCCTGATACGTTTCCACATCACCCCAGAAGGTGTAGTCCGGCGGAACGTGCCGCCAGCCATCATCGTACCGCCAGTAGAACCACACCCGCGTATACGGCACACCGTCGATGATCTCCTGCACATTCACCCTCGCCCGCATGTCGTCAATCGTCATGTCGCTAATCAAACCGGTCAGTTGGATGTTTTGTGTTAACTTTCGCTGCTGGTAATCCTCGAAAACCTGTGTTTGTTCCTGTGTCCATTCATCCGATGCACTGCGCTGTGTTGTCAGGAAGGCGCTTTCGTCGCCAATTCGCAGGGCGGCAACCTCGGCATCCACCGTATTCCGCAGCAGTTGGGTGATTTGTGCATCCACTTCCTGCAACCGCCATGAAATCACCCCGGCTACTCCGGCCAGTAGAGCAACCACTATCAGGATGAATAACAACAGGCGCACCCGCGCAGTCCGGCGTCGGCGTGCGATTTCTGGGTCTTCCCCCGCCCGTTGGATACGCGCCTGCTCCGCCTCAATTTCCCAATCCAATCGTATGCCCATAAGGCTTAACTCCCTAACGTTATATCCCCAGCCACCACACGCTGTAGGATACCCTTCGCATCCCGAACCAGCAGCGCGCCGCTAACATCCACAGCTTCCGCCAAACCTTTAATCGTGCCCTGCTCCACCGTTACATCTTTACCGATCATATTCAGGCGGCTTTTCCAGCTATCAAACAGTATTTCATCTCCGAGTCGTCCATACCAACGGTCAATATGTGCCAGTAAGTCTGCTAGCAGGGTCAATCGTTCCACAGACCTACCCAACGTTGGTTCGATGCTGATGGCCGATTCTGCCAGATCAGTCCCTATGAAATCAATCCGCACGTTGATTCCCATGCCCAGCACCACGCCCCGCAGTATGTCACCATCCCACACTGCCTCCGATAGTACCCCACACACTTTAAGTCCGTTCAATTGCACATCATTCGGCCACTTGATCCCGATGTCCCATCTGCTTCCCGGTGTGGTCTTTCCCTGAAGTCCATCCAACAAATCGCTGATTGCCAGCGCGCCCAGCATGATAATCCGTCCCATATATTCCGCCTGCGGGTGCAAAATCACAGATACAATCAGTGCCGTTCCTGGCGGTGTGTACCACGTCCGTCCCATCCGTCCCCGCCCGCGCACCTGTTCGTCCGCGACAACCACCGAGCCGCTCACTGCCCCTTCCCGCAGCCATGCCAAAGCCAGATCATTGGTACTCTCAACCTGCTCAAAAAATCGCACCGGGCGGGGTGCAAGTTTCTTGATGACGCTTTCGGCTGTAAGACTCATTGTGTTTGCCCCTTCTCTGTTGTGCATTGTAACATGCCAGGATGGACTCATCCTGACTTGTTTCCACCGTTTGGCCTCTCTATAATGTGAACATCGGCTTGAAATCAGGCGAACGATGCCCAACGACTATCACATCATTGAACGTGCCCCAACGCTGGAAGAATATCGGCGTATGACCTATGCTGTCGGCTGGCAAGACCTGACGAATTTCGACGTTGCCGAAACCGCCTTACGTAATGCCATCTTTCATGTGGTAGTCTGTTTTGGGGATGAAATCGTCGGCATGGGGCGGATTGTCGGCGATGGCGCGATGTTCTACTATCTTCAGGATGTATCTGTCGTACCGGAACATAGAGGTCGAGGCATCGGCAGGCTTATCGTGGATCGTCTGATGCTTTACGTGAAATCCAATGCGCCGGACAGAGCCTTCGTTGGTTTATTTGCCACCGAAGGCCATGAAGATTTCTATCATCACTACGGTTTTGAAATCGACCCTTCTTATACCGGAATGTTGTACTGGATACAGAAATAACCAATGGATCATCTATGGACACCCTGGCGTATGGCCTACATTCGCGGCGAGAAGAAACCAGCCGAGGGCTGCGTATTTTGTCAACTTGCCGCCTCCATTGACGATCACGACCAGATCATTGCCCGTTCAGAACATGTTTTTGTCACACTCAACATTTATCCCTACAACAACGGCCACCTGATGGTCATCCCCTACGAACACGTCAACACGCAGGAAGTTCTTCCCACCGAGGTATTGACCGACCTGATGTTGACTGTCAATCGTGCATTGGCTGTACTACGTAGGGCCTATGACCCACCAGCCTTCAACCTGGGTGCGAATCTGGGACAGGCTGCCGGGGCAGGCATAGCCGAGCATTATCACTTTCACATTGTCCCGCGCTGGCCGGGCGATGCAAACTTTATGACTGTCATCGGCAGCACCCGTGTCATTCCCGACTCGCTGGAAAACAGCTATCGGGAACTGAAATCAATCTGGAATCAACTCTATTCAACTGAGGAATCATGACCAACGACAAACAACTACGCGAGGCGGTCATTCTATCCGCCGCCCGTACGCCTCAGGGCAAATTCCTGGGTGCGCTATCCTCTTTGACCGCTGCTCAACTCGGTCAGGTAGCTGTGAAAGCCGCCGTAGACCGGAGCGGCATCAACGCCGGGGATTTAAACGAGGTCATCCTCGGTAATGTCGTCAGCGCCGGGGTTGGGCAGGCCCTCCCCCGCCAGATCAGCATTGGCGCGGGTATTCCCGATAGTGTCGGCGGTGTTGCGGTCAACAAAGTCTGCGGCAGTGGTCTCAAAGCCATCATGCTGGCATCCAGCGCCATTCGTGCCGGGGATGGGGATTTATTTGTGGCTGGTGGCGTCGAGAGCATGAGCAACGCGCCCTTCCTGAACGACAATATGCGTCAGGGGCACAAATACGGCCACGTTCAACTGCGCGACTCCTTGCAGTCCGATGGCCTTTGGTGTTCGCTCTGCGATTGGGGTATGGGCAACGCTGCCGAGTTCATTGGCCGCCAGCTCGAAGTCACTCGTCAGGAGATGGACGAATTCGCCCTCCGCAGTCACCAGCTTGCCGCCCAGGCTACCGATGCTGGCAAGTTTAAGGCCGAAATCGCCCCGATTACGGTCAAAGGGCGAAAGGGCGATACTGTCATTGACCGCGACGAACCCATCCGCCGCGAAACCACGCTCGAAACCCTGTCAAAACTTCCACCTGCCTTCGAGAAGGCTGGCGCGGTTACAGCAGGCAACGCCCCCGGCATGAACGACGGTGCGGCTGCGCTGGTTGTCGCCAGCCGGGAATATGCTGAAGACCACGATCACCAACCCATCGCTCGAATTGTTGGCTACGGACAGGCGGCGGTTGAACCCGCCTGGATTTTCTATGCCCCGGTCAAGGCCGTCCCGATTGCGCTGGCGAAAGCCGGTTGGACGGTGGACGATGTTGACCTGTTCGAGTTTAATGAGGCTTTCGCCTCCCAGGTCTTAGCCGATATGAAAGGTCTCAAGCGCGAAGGTCAAGACATCCCATTGGAGAAAATAAACATCAACGGCGGTGCGATTGCCCTCGGCCATCCGCTCGGCGCATCTGGCGCGCGTGTGCTGGTCACACTCATTCATGCGCTTCAGGATCGCGGCCTCAGGCGTGGTCTCGCCGCCCTCTGCCTCGGCGGAGCGGAAGCCGTCGCGCTGGCTGTTGAACTCGAAAAATAGAACACGGCAACAAGGCTAATCCCGCATCCCCCATGCCGAGCGAAATGGTATCGCGCGACCTATCTATCTACTGCCCCAAAAAGGTCATTGTCACGATGCCGAAATCTAAAACTCGCTAATTCTCCCCTCAAAATCGACACAAATGTTTACCACAAACTAGAACTTTTGTGCTATAATATCTCTGGCAGTGGCTAGATGGTAAGTGATGAATCCGCCAATCGTCTTTGCTCTCTTTCCTCGTTTACGGGGAAGGGGTTGGGGGATGGGGTAAACAGGCAGCATCTCGTCACTTACTTGTCTACCACGACCATATCTCTGTGTCAGTAGATTTCGGAGCTATCACATGCTTTCGTCTCTCTGTTTTTCTGAACCTCTGCTGCTATGCGTGATGCCTCTAGTGAACTGCTTATACAGCGCCAAACACCTGCTTCCCGCCGAAACGGCAATGCTCTTTCTCGCGGCAGTTCCTTCCCTCACTCCCGCCGCATCTCTGTCATAGAAGCGACAGTCCCCCTGCTTCCCGACACCCAATAATCGCACTTCGGTGACACGTCGCTGCCTTCCCGCCGTTCACAACGGTGGCAAGTGTGCAAAATCTGTCGCAAAATTCTCATTTTTATCAACATCAATGGACTGACTGACCATACCAGTCCAACAGGCAGTTGACTCCGCTGAACAAAGCTCGGAAAATTATGTAAGGTATCCTGATTATCAGGTATCCTTAGAAAGATAGTCAAAAATCATGCCATCCTCCAGCGATATAGAAAACACGTCCCACCAGTTGATGACTGTCCTCCCCCAGTTCAACCGGATGATGGCTTCGGAACTTCGTCAGGAGGTGGATGAATTCGCCACGCTGTCGCAGTTCCGCGTACTCGCCTACCTGAATGAACAGCCCATGACCGTCACCGCCCTCGCCAAAATGCGTCGGGTTAGCCTGCAATCAGCCGGTGAACTGGTACAGTCGTTTGTCGAGCGCGGTTGGATCACCCGCACTCCCGACCCGTCAGATCGCCGCCAGTACATCTTGCAGCTCACGGATGAGGGGCGAGCAAATTACGAACGTGCCCAGGCACGCATGCTACACCAGTTGAACCATTACTTGGAACAATTAACTGATGCCGAATTACAGACTGTCCGGGAGGCATTAGCCGCCTTACAGCGTGTAATCATGTCAGACTCAGGAGCACCCACCAATGATGACTGTTGAAGACCGCAGCTTGACCGAACCCCTTCCCGCCAGCTTGCCCATCGTTCAGGTTCAGAATATCACCCGAAAATTTGGCGACTTCACCGCCGTCAATAACATCAGTTTTGAGGTCAACCACCACGAAATTTTCGGCTTTCTGGGACCAAATGGTGCGGGCAAGTCCACGACGATCAAGATGATCTGCACCCTGTTGGCTCCCACTGCCGGACACATCACTGTCGATGGACATGATGTCATCGAGGACGCCGACGACGTTCGATCTGCCATCGGCATCGTCTTTCAGGACAATACACTCGATAGTGGCCTGACTGCCCAGGAAAACTTGGATTTCCACTGCATCATGTACCATATCCCCCGCTCAGAGCGTGCCGGACGTATCAAGGATGTCCTCAATCTGATGGATCTCACCGGCGTCAAAGACCGGCTGGTGAAAACCTTCTCTGGTGGAATGCGCCGTCGTCTGGAAATCGCGCGTGGCCTTCTGCATGAACCCCGTCTGCTGATTCTGGACGAGCCAACCGTTGGCCTCGACCCCCAGACACGCAACTACATCTGGCAGTATGTACGGGATTTACGCCAGCAGCACGATACCACCATCTTCATGACGACCCACTACATGGATGAAGCCGAAAATTGTGATCGCATCGCCGTAATTGAACATGGTGAAATCATCGCGCTCGACACGCCGGAAGGACTTAAAGACCTCATTGGTGAAGATCAGGTAGACATTCTTTCCAGCAATCCTGATCGCGCCCGCCAGGTGATCGAAACCACCTACAACATTCCCGTATCCGTTCACGATCAACACTTGGTCATACGTATTCCCGACGCAGAGCATTTTGTACCCCGTCTGTTGACCGAAATCCCGCGTGACCAGTTAGGGGTCGAAACGTTGCAAATCCGCCGCACCTCGCTGGAAGATGTGTTCATCAAACTGACCGGGCGCAAAATTCGGGATGAAGAAGGTGAGAAGGACGAATTCGCGCTTAAATCTACGTCGTCGGGGGAGAATCTAATCAAGGAGCAAACAACATGACTTCCCAGGAAATAACCACACAGGGGACAATCGTGTCAACCTCACCGGGATCGTCTCGTGTGGGTCTACAGCGCCTCAAGCACGAAATAGCGCCCGAAGCTATCTATGGCATCTGGCTTCGAGACATCAAGAAGTTCTGGCGCGAGCGCAGCCGCCTGTGGGGTGGTATTGCCCGCCCTGTACTCTGGTTGCTCATCCTGGGTTCGAGCCTCAAACCCGCTATCAGCAGTCAGAGTCTCGGTGGTACGGTGGACTATACACAGTATATTTTCCCAGGTGTTATCGGACTGACATTAATCTTCTCCTCTCTCCAATCCGCCACCAGCATCATCTGGGATCGTGAATTTGGCTTTCTGAAAGAGGTGCTGGCTGCGCCTGTTCCCCGTCTGTCGGTAGTAATCGGCAAATCACTAGGCGGTGCAACCCAGGCCACACTTCAGGGCATCATCACCATGCTGTTTGCCCCCCTCATTGGGCTTTGGATACCCGTTGGGCAGATCATTGCCCTAATCGCTGTGATGTTTATCGTCGGTTTTGCCCTCACCGTACTCGGCGTAGTCATCGCCAGCCGAATGACATCGTTCGAGGGCTTCGGCACAATCTCCAACTTCGTGGTCATGCCAATGTATTTCCTCAGCGGGGCAATCTACCCCATCAACAATGCGCCGGAATGGATTAGAGGGCTGGCAGTCGTCAATCCCCTGAGTTACGGGGTAGACGCCATGCGTCATATCTCCATTGGAATTGGCTTATATCCGATGGCACTCGATATTGGATTTCTAGTCTGTTTTTCGCTGGTGATGACCGCGATTGCTTATCCCATGTTCAAACGGGAATAGTGTAGGGGGAAGAGGGCGAGATAATGTCCCGCCCACCGGGGATGCGTGCTTACTCCCTGACTACCTGTTCTTTGAGGAGTAAATCGCGCGAGTTCTCGATGTAATCCAGCGATTGGTGACGGAAGTAGGTGTTATACAATTCGGCGTAGTGTCCACCCTGCTCCATCAACGACTCGTGATTGCCTTCCTCGATGATACTGCCCTCGCGTAATACGATGATCCGATCCGCGCTGCGCACCGTACTCAAGCGGTGGGCAATAAGAATAGAGGTCGAACGCTGCAAGATCAAATCCAGTGCTTCTTGAATTTGTGCTTCCGTAAATGGGTCAATGCTGGCTGTAGCTTCATCCAGTACAAATATCGCTGGACGTTGCAATAACACTCGCAGCAGGCTCACCAACTGGCGCTGCCCCATACTCAGGTGAGCGCCGCGCTCTCCGACATCCGTATTCAGGCCATCTGGCATCGACTCCAGCCACTCCCCATCACCGATGCTGTAGGCAATCTCTTTCACCTCCGCATCACTCGCCTGCGGCTTACTATATCGAATGTTATCCGCTATGGTTCCGCTAAATAGGAATGGTTGCTGGGATACAATCCCCAACTGGGCGCGGTATGATTCCAGGTCAAACGTGCGAATATCGTGCCCATCTATCAGGATTTCACCACTTTGGAACTCATAAAAACGGGCGATTAGCTTGGCAATCGAGCTTTTGCCCGCGCCAGTATGCCCCACGAACGCGATACTCTCGCCCGACTTGATATTGAGATTAAAATGATCGAGAACTCGCACACCCGGTTTGTATTCCAGAACAACGTCCTTGAATTCAATATGCCCCTCTAGCTTTGGGGCTGGCAGTTCACTTTTCTGAATAATCGTGTTATCCGCGTCAATCAGGGAGAAAATGCGCTCCGCCGCGCTCAATCCCTGTTGGAACTGACTCCAGAACCCTGCCATATTAATCAGTGGAAACCAGAAGCGATCCAGGCTTTGGATGAACAGATACCATGACCCAACATTGATCGCCCCGCCGATGACTGCCTCCGCGCCGAAGTACACCAGCGAACCTGTTCCAAATCCCGACAGAGCGTTCAAAACCGGGAAGACCAACGCCAGTACGAAACCACGCCGCAGGTTGATGTTATACGATTGTGTGTTGACCGCTACGAACTCATCATAAATCATCGCCTCGCGCCGGAAGTTCTTGGCAACCGTGATGCCAGCCACACTCTCCTGAATATTATCATTCACTGCTGCCATCGCCCGCGAACCTTGCCGACCCACACGTCTTGCCAGCCGCCGGAAAAGAAGCGTAAACCCACCCAAATCGGTATCCACAAAACCAGTAGTACCGTCAACTGCCAGGAACGATTGAGCACAACCACAAACAGAATCAGGATTTCCACAAACTGGGTGAAGATGTCGCTAAAAATGATGATGATGTTAGCAAAATCCTGTGTGTCACTGGTGATACGGCTGACCACCTTGCCCGATTTGTTCTCATCATAAAACGCCATATCACGGTTGATGGCCGCCGCGAAAGCATCCTTCCGCATCTGGCTGATACTGTCCCCAACCACGCGGGAAATCAGCCGACGCCGGTACCAGTTCATCAGGTAATCGACGATGGCGGTGACGAACAAAGCGCCAATAATCAGCTCCAGGATGTTGCCGCCCCGGTCATTTTCAAGTGCATCGACTCCGGTGGAAACCAGGATAGGTAAAAGCGCGCCCGTAATCGAAAAGACCACCAGTGTCCCACAAATCGTCAGCACCGCCCGTTTATGAGGTCGGAAATAGCTGGCAATCCGCTTCAGCAGATACGAATCGTCGTACTGCCGATCATAGGCTTCCTGGTCAATGGATTGGAAAAAACTCATTCAAACTTCCCTTGCAATCGAAAAGATGTAACTCGTTTAATTGCAGTCTACGAATCCAATATTTGTTGCGGACTGTTTTTCTCTGGCATCTCATACCGCGCGAAAATCCGCCGGTAGGCATCTGAAGTAGCCAGCAGTTGTTCATGTTTGCCCTGGGCAACAACCCGCCCTTTTCTCATGACCACGATATGGTCTGCCCAACGGATTTGCGACAGGCGATGGGTAATCAGGATGGTGGTTCGCCCTTTTGAAGCAGCCCAGATTGCCTGCTGAATACGATCTTCAGTGGCACTGTCTATCGCGCTGGTGCTGTCGTCTAAAATTAAGATGGGTGGATTTGTCAGGAAAGCGCGAGCAATAGCAATTCGCTGGCGCTGCCCGCCGCTCAATGTCACGCCTCGCTGGCCGACCTCAGTTTCGTAACCCTGCGGAAAGCTCGCAATAAATTCGTGTGCCTGAACTTTCTTGGCAACTTCTTCAACTTCTTCCTCAGTCGCATCCTGATTTCCGAACCGGATATTGTCAGCGATTGAACGACTGAACAGAAAAATATCCTGTTCAATGATGCTGATTTGTGAACGCAGCGACGCCAAATTCCAGTCGCGCACATCCACACCATCAATCAACACCTGTCCGGCATCTACATCATAAATCCGGTTGATTAACTTGGTGACGGTACTTTTACCCGATCCCGTTTGGCCGACGATTGCAACCGTCTTTCCCGAATACACTTCAAATGAAACATCATGGAGCAGCGGTTCACCTTCGGTATACCCAAACGTGACATTCTTGAAAGTGATCGAACCCTTGATGGGTGCGATATGTCCTGTCTCATTTTGATCCAGATCGGTTTCGGTATTGATGATGTCCAGAATGCGACTCGCACCAGCAAATCCTAACGCGATTTGGGAAAGAGATCGCAGCGACGAGAATACCGGGAACTGGAACTGGAATAACAACCCCATAAAGGCAACAATCGTGCCGGTATCGATTAACCCCAACTGATACAGGTAAATCGCGTGTAGAAATCCGCCAACATGCGTTAAACCAAGCAGCAGGAAAGGCAGATAGCGCGCCTCGATATACCCCTGTGCCACGAAATAGTCACGAACGGTATCGGCTCGCTTGTTAAAAGCCTTGATTTCATCGCCTTCTTTGGCTGCACCCTTCACAACTTGCAGGCCATCAATCGTCTCAGCCAGGGCAGCGTTCATTTGCCCGAAACTTGCCCGAACTTCCTGGGCGATGGGATGAAGTGTTCGGATGAAACGAAACTGAAGGATGAGATAGAGTATCAGAAAAATTCCGGGCGCGAGGATAAGAGCCGGATAGAGCGTGGGCGCAACCAAAGGTGGCATCAGCAAGAAGAAACTTGACCCAATCAGCAAATTCAGGCCAGGATTCATCATCAGGTTCATTTCACGGACGTCATTCATCACTCGCGCCATGATTTCGCCTACTGGTTGCATGTCGTGGAACGTCATGCTTTTGCCCAGCAAACTCGCATACAACTCATCGCGCACATCCCGCTCAATTCGTTGGGCAAAGATTTCGGACGAAAAATTACGCATCAGTTGGAGTGCGCCGCGCAGGAGTTGAGAAGCAACCACCGCAGCTACGATAGGAACAATCGCTTCAATAGCACTCCCAGCAATAACGAGATTGAATGCCTGACCGATAAAGTAGGGAACTGCCGACGCTAGCGCTGCATTGCTGAATGCGCCGATTATCATCAATATTCCGACCAGGGGATGTCGAAAAATGTGGGATATGATAAATCGGAACGGGCTGGAATGATTGGTCTTAAAAGTGATTCGCGCAACAAATTCAGACGACATGCAAAATCTCGAATGTATTCTGTAAAATGAACAAACAGTCCTTATGGTATCATAGGCCACAAAGCCCATGTAAAGCCAATTTGGGTGGATTTATGTCTGACATTCAAATCCATTTTACAGCCTGAGAGTTACCCGATAGAAGTTCTAACAGACTTCTATGACAATGGGTTATCCGCAGTGGGAATCGGAACCCATAGCGAAATATTGATCTCAAGTTACAATCAGCATTGCTTCATCTTCGCCACCATGATGGAGGTCGTCATATCTCATGAGTGCCCGTGTATTTGTCAGTCGCATCATTCCCGACGCTGGCTTGAAGCGTATCCAACAAGCCTGTGACGCCGACATCTGGCCTGAAGACATGTCCCCGCCTTATGACACCTTGCTCGAACGGGTGAAAGGCGTTGATGGCATCCTGTGTATGCTGACAGATCATATTGACGGGAAACTGATGGACGCTGCCGGAAGTCAATTGAAGGTCATTAGCCAGATGGCCGTTGGCTACGATAACATCGACATTGCAGCCGCCAAGAAACGTGGAATTCTGGTGGGTAATACCCCCGGTGTCCTGACCGAGGCAACGGCTGATTTGGCTTTTGCCTTGCTGTTGGCTTCCGCCCGCCGCCTGTTGGAAGGGGTTCAATATATCCGCGATGGGAATTGGCAAACCTGGCAGCCTAAAACCTTGCTCGGTGGAGATTTGAACGGCGCAACCCTGGGCATCATCGGCCTGGGACGCATTGGCAAAGCAGTCGCCCGACGCGCGGCAGGTTTCGATATGCGAATCATTGCTTACAGTCCACGCACACCCCCAGAAAATGCCGCCAGAATAAATGTCCGGCTGGTTGATCTCGATACCCTCCTGCACGAGTCCGATTATGTTTCACTCCACGTCCCCCTGAATGAAAACACTCAGCATCTCATTAATGCGGACACATTAGCAAAAATGAAACCAACAGCCATACTGGTCAACACGGCACGCGGCGGCATTGTCGATCAGAAAGCGTTATATCACGCTCTCAAAAATGGCGTGATTGGCGGCGCAGGCTTAGACGTCACTGACCCCGAACCTCTCCCGATGGATGATCCCATCCTGTCGCTGCCCAACGCGCTTGTTGTCCCGCATATCGGCAGTGCCAGCCAGTGGACGCGCGACCAGATGGCACTTATGGCCGCCGAAAATCTCATTGCAGGCGTGAGCGGCCAGCCTCTCCCCAACGCGGTCTAATATGGAAATTGTATTTGGCTGGTTGCTGGTCGGCGTGGTGATCTCGGCGGCCTATCCCTGGTCAGCCTGGTTGCTTGGACGCGGCAGGCAGGATGAGGGTCGCTTGCTCACGCTGCTGTTCGCGCTTGCTTTCAGCATAGGCATACTGACCCTGATTATGTTCTGGGAAAGTGTATTAGGTATTCCGTTTCGCGCTTTGGACGATTACCCTCCCCTACTTTGCGCTCATGTTCCCTGGCATTTATCTTCTGGTTGCGACACCCTACTCCTGGTGGAAGTACCTGTTCATTCAGATGAAAACACACAGCTATTACGGCGCTTTGCCCTTCCTATGCTGGTCATCATCAGCGCCGCAATTCTTTTCAATGCGGCCTACTGGCCGTTTCATAAAGATGATACGCTGGGTATCTATCATCGCTACGGACTGTTGATGGCTGAAACCGGCACACTTGTCCCCTTCGCTGGACGCGATGATGCTTTTTATCAGGCCTACCCAACACAAATTCCACTCGCTTATACTTATGCCTACCTGGCTTCCGGGTGGGTGAATGAATATCTGGCAAAGACCATAAGCACGCTTTTTGCCCTCGCCTGTCTCCCTGCCACCTTCGTGTTTGGTCGGATGCTGTATGGAGAACGAGCCGGGTGGTTAGCCGCACTACTGCTGGCGCTTGCACCGACATTTACCCGATGGGCATCATCGGGATATGTCGATCTGCCAATGGCGTTTCTTTACACATTATCGGCCATCTTCGCTTGGCGGCTTTGGCGGGATGGGCGATGGGTCGATGCACTTTTGGCCGGAATAACAATGGGATTGGCAGCCTGGACAAAAAATGCAGCGTTACTGGGGGTGCTGTTTCTCAGTGTCTGGTTAATGTTCGTTTATATTCGTCGCAGAATTCGGTTGATTCATATCCTCCTAACACTTGTCTCCTGTGCCCTGGTCGCCGCGCCCTGGTATATTCGGAATATAGTAGAAGCTGGTCTGATCGTTCCACCTACTGCCTGGATCAATCAAGCCCAACATACACTCGCCGCCGCGTTTATTTTCATCACACAGCCTGAAAACTTCGTCCTGACGGGTTGGATCATCCTCATCGCTGTTTTACAGGCGGTCATTGCATTATTCCGCCGCCCATCCGAGTCAGAGAAATCATTCCTGCTCCTGCTCTGGACAATTCCATTTTTTAGTTTCTGGTGGCTGTTCGCCAGCTATGATCCCCGCTTCGTGCTCCTGTTCCTGCCCCCTCTGGCAGTTTTGGCGGGCAGTTGGACTGCCCATCTCTGGGAACAACTATCTGGAACATGGCGCACAAGGCTGGTCATGCCCCTGGCCGGAATCGCCCTGTTGCTCGGATTGTATATCACCTGGATCAGCGTAGAATACAAGCCAGAGATTCTGCGTAATCCCGTAATGACCGATGGGGTAAAACACTCTATTGTTCTCGGCGGAAATTAATCAAACCATTTGTGGAAGGTATATTCTGCCGGGATCGGTTCGAACCCCAGCCGCAACCAAACTTTTTGTGAGGACAAGTTAGTGATCTGTGTCGACATAATCATCGTTTTGACACCCCTTGACGCAAACCAGTGCATCGCTTCAATCATCAGATCGCGTCCAATGCCCTGACCCTGCATCGAAGGATCAACACCGTACAATGGAGCTTCGCCCTCTTGCTGGCTGCGCATCTTCAGGGTGATAAAACCCACTGCCTTGCCCTGAAGCTCGGCAACCAGCACTTCGTCGGCAACCTCGCGCGAAATGCACGAGCGATAGGCCCAGGATGCATAAACATCGTCACATGCGCTGCCGATCCAGGCGTGGGTCGGCATGATAATGCCCCCCATAATTCTGGAAAACCTGGGCAGCTAGATTGCCTATTTCCTGTGCTTCATGACTGTGGGCAGACCGGATTTGCAACATGTCCCCAATAGGTGGAAGTGATACATTCATCAACTGTCGGGCGAAATACAACAAATGTGTCCATCAGTATGAATCCGTTCCCTTCCATCGCCTGCGCGGCTGGGAGTTCATGGACTGGACACCGCGCGACCAGAAACTTCACATCATTCTGCTGGCAAAATTCAATGACACCGGGGAGAGCCTCCACCGTAAGGCCCGACGCGCGCGCACTTCGGATACCAAAACGCTCTTCATCTATCGACGACAAGCCCAATGTTAATTGTGTCGGACTCACGTTGGAGTTTCCTTATCAGAGGCCGATTCCAGCTTTTCGCGCACAACACTCGCGGGTCTTCCCATAATCCGTATATGCATCCGAGCCAGATACTCACCGATAATACCGATTGCGAAATAGCTGCGCGCCGGAGAAGATGGCGATGATGGATGCTAAGAAGGGAAACCCTGGTATGCTGGACTCAAACAGCAGTCTGCCGAAAACATACAACAGGATAATAATACCGAACACGGTCAGAGCAAATCCAATCAAACTGGCAAGTTGAAGTGGCAGGGTACTGAAGCCAGTCATCATGTTCAAGGCATGAACGATTAACTTCCGCATTGTGTAATTGGACTCGCCGTATTGTCGTGGTACGTGATGTACTTGAACAGCAGCAAATCGTGTTGTTCCCCATGTCAGTAACACATCCATATTGACCATCGGGCTTTCATATCCAGCAAATGCCTCCCGCAGATGAGTACGGAACATACGAAAGGCACTGACATTACGCGCCACATCGACTCCCATTGCGCCCTGCAAAGCGAGCTTGGTAATCTGCGAGGCTAAATCACGCATAAAGCCATGTTGTTCATGCTGGGGTGTTCCATAAACGACATCATATCCCTTCTTGCAGTTTGTCCAGACAGTTTGGGAAGCTCTGACGGCGGATGCTGCAAATCATCGTCCATTGTTACAATAATTTCGTAACGCGCCTCACGAACACCGCACAATAGCGCATTGTGCTGGCCGTAATTTCGCATGTGCTTGAAAGCGCGGACGTTGGGGAACTCACCGACCAGTCTCCCGCAAAACATCCCAACTATTATCTTTGCCATCATCTTCAACAAAAATGATTTCGTAATCATCCGCTAACGTTGGGAGTATCTCGGTCAATTCTTCAGTGAGCTGACGCAGGCTAAGTGCCCCGTTATAAACTGGAATGACAATTGATAGGGAAACCATACTGCTCTCAGTTCTACTGTTTGGACACAGTGAAGTGAATACTACTGATGATTAGGGAGTGATGTCAATACGAACGCGGCAGAATTCCGGTATTATCGTCCTGTATACTGCTTCCAGTAACAGGTAGCAAGACATCCGGTGAATCCGATTGGTACAGTCTCACCCATAATTGATAGTCGCCGGGTTGCAAATCAGTTGGCAGTTGCATCGCCCGATTATCCCACACTGGCACATTCGCCTTCCATGTGTTCGTGGGCGAGAAGCCCCAATAGGGTTGCGTATCTGTGCCCTGCACTACCCGGCTGTAATCAGTCGTTGACGATAAACCAGGCTACTGTATAGTTTTGATGGATGTTGGTGTCAGGCAGCCAGTACAAGGAAATCGGTAGCGCATCACCAGGGCGGTAGGTTGTCCCCATCGGCAGTGTAAATCCAAACAAGCGAATGCGGTTGTCATATGTGAGGTCAGTCAATTGTTCCGGCCCTTCAAAGCTGAGCGGGTCAGGCGCATCGACGGTGCTGTATTCAACCAACCGAATTTCCGGGTCGGGCGGATTGCTTGAAAGTTCCTGTATTGGATAAAAATGTTGTGCCATAAATCGTTCTACAGGCCGCACCCTCCAGGGCAGCCAGGGGCCAGAATCGGCCAGCAACCAGAGGTGGCTGCGGGTGGCGGCCAGATTGAAGATGAGCGGCGAGGTAATCGGTAACAGTAGGTTGTCCGGGTTTTCTGATGTGACCAGCGCAGCCTGTTCTGGGCTGGGTTGTTCACCCGGTTGGTCGGACAGCGTAATTATGCGTGGATAATCGAACTTGGCGTAATTCATCATAAACGGTGAATAATGTGTATTATCGAGCAGCAGTACATCCCCTGGCTGTCCGATTGATGCGATGCGTGGATACCATATCGTGCAGCGCAGGGCGATCACCCAGGTAATAGGGATCGGGATAAATTCCCCGCAATCCTAACCATGTGAACAGCAAGAAAGCAATCAGAAGACCGCTAGCCATACCTGGCCGAAATCGTCTGATTTTTTGTATGGGTGTCAACACTATGACCAGGATCAGACCCGATACAACAGTCAGTGTCCCGAACATCACCGGCCACAGCGGTACATTCACCCGCACCCAGGCCAGATCAAGCGGTTGTTGTGACCATTGAGATGGAAGCAGCACCCAGCGAAGGTATTCTATCTGGTTTAACCCCCCACCCCATTCCCCCAGACTGCCTGCCTCCGGCGGGAGCAACTGTCCATATACCGACCAGGGGAGCAGTATTCCGCTCAATTGTACCCATATGCTGTACAGCACCAGAATTGCCAGTAAAACAAGCAGCCATCGGCGCGCCGGTTTGCTCACAATTCGTTCCAGGGCGGGCAGGATACCGACGGCTAAAATGGGAACAGCCGGGATAAGAAAGCGCGGCGGCCATGACAGACCACCAAACCAATAAACCCCACGTAAGACAGCATAACCAACCGAAAAGGTGAACAACATCAGTAAAACGACAACCAGATAACGATATGCTCCGCGCCGATACAGCAACCATAAACCCGGTACAGCCAGCAGCAGGATTGGCGATGTTGCCCACACACTTCCGCCAACACTCAGTAGGTAGGAATGTAAAGCCGTATGAAGCCTTTGAACAGTGTCCAGCGACAATCCCGACACATTGGCAATCAGCGTATAGACGGATGTGAGGTCAAATAGCGTCGGGAAAATGGAAACGACGATAAATACACTTGTGATGGCCGCTCCACCGACCACAAAAACTCGTCGTACCCATGATGACACCCGAAACTCCGGCGCAGCAATCACCAGCAGCGCGGGAACAGCAAATACGACTGCCTCCTTACTGAAATACCCACCGGCTAGAGATAGGAGTGCAGCGAAAAGCAATACCCATGAACGATAACCTCGCAGCCGCCAACATTCGATAAATAGTGCCGCCAGCAAAATCATCAGAAGTGCCAGAGGTTCGCGGAAAAATGTTTTGCTATATGGCCAGATAATTGTACACAGCCCCAGCAGCAGCGCCCCCAGCACAGCCGTCAACTCACCATAACCGAGTACAAGGGCATATAGATAAAATACTCCACCCGCCACCGAGCAGACCAGAATGTTAAATAACCAGACGGCGTGAACCAAACCAACACCCGGCAGGTGATAGGCGACCCAGAACAATGGCATCGCCAGGATGGGCTGCAACGGTTCGCTGTTTGTCCAAACAAGAGGATACTGACCGCTAGCAGATGGTGGGGGGTAAGTGTACCAGGCCGAACTGTCGAGCAATCCATCACCATACTGGACTAAACTACTGGTCGCATCAAACAGACCGAGGGTATCGCTGCTTTCGATGCGCCCACTATAGGTAAACATATAAACGCTGGCTAACAAAGTAACCAGCGTCAGAAAAATCGCTATTCGTTTGGTATTGTATATAGGAGGGATTTCAGGCATTCACACAGACTTCAGGGTAGGTTGCGCGCTTAACTCTTCCCGCCACCAACCAGCTTGTTGCGGATGCCCAGTAAACCTTTTATCACCTTCTGGCTGGCCGAAAGTTCGTCGAGCTGTTCCAGACCTGCTTCGTAAGTAGCCGCGCCCATCATGAGCTTCCCGCCTTTTACCTGCAGGTCGCCCATAGCAATCAGCGTTTCGCCATACAATTTCTTCTCACCCTGCTCCTCAAAAACATCGGCAGCCTGACGGTAGCAGTTATAAGCCTGTTCTTTATCATCGAGAGCAGCATAAACCCCGCCCATAGTTGCCCAGGACTTTCGCTGCACGTACTGGATCGTTCAGTTCCTGAAAGATCGCTAAAGCGGCTTGCATCGTGTCTAGTGCCTGCTGGTGTTCGCCCAGAGCACGGTGAACCAGGCCGATATTCGTTTGCATCTCGGCCACCATATCTTTTTTATCTTCTGCTTCATAGGCATCCAAAGCCTGCCGAAATACCCTGGCTGCCGCTTCATAATCCTTCTGTTGAAACAGCTTCACTCCCTGGTCTTGAAATTCCTGGGCTGTACTCATCGTTCTCTCCTATCGAGTAACCGGCGTTACATGGTGATATTCAGGACGCTCTCGCCGACTTGTCGCAGCTTATCAGTAGGCATTTCGCTCAACAATTTGGCAATATGGATGAAGCCAATGTTGAGCGGGTTCGCCGCGAACTGGCGCACTTCTTCCGGCAAATCGGTGAAATGTTTCCATTCCTCACGAATAGCTAACCACTCACCCACATGACCGCTGCTTTCCAGGAAGTAGCTGACATTTTTGCGTACAGCACTCGCCATAACGGTCAGTTGGTGCATTGGTAATGCATCCTCGCCCAACTCGTAACGAACAATCTGGTCAACCGGAACGGCGCTGGCTTCGCTCAGTTGCTCACGGCTCAGACCCGCGTCCTCGCGTGACTGATGGAGCAGCGCGCCAACCATACGGTTACGCAAGGCAAGATACTCCTGTTGAATATCCACATGCCGTCCCGTTCTGGCTTCCAGCGTATCTATTCCCCAGAAGTGACTGACAGGAACGCCAAGATAATATGCCAGGAGTTCGAGTTGTGGCAGGCTGGGAACAGCATCTCCAAATTCCCAGGCTTGCATGTCTTCCGGAGATACTCGGAGTAGATAGGCGCAGTCTTCAATGCTTCGCTCAGCATTTATCCGCGCATCCCGCAGCAGCACGCCAATCATTTTGGCACGAATACGGTAAGACTCCGCAAAATCATGTGGTTTTGCTTCAGCACTTTCCGCATCAGCCGATTGCGCTTTTTGTTTAAACCGGGCGGAAGCATCTTTAAAGTCCATTGCGCGACCTCTCATACGGAAGAGATAGTACAGGCATTATAGACCGGGTAGGAAGCATAAGCAAACGGTGTGTCACATCCTCAAGAAGTATGTTACCACGATAAAATTTGTTCATGAATTAATATTTGCTATGCGTATCGAAAGGATCAGGGTTATAATATGATTGAGGGGCAAATTTAGGTGGATTTTCTGACTACCGAATCGATATAGTCAAAACGATGACTGAAAATATAGATGCAACCCAGGCAGAGTTACTTGACTTGAGAGCCGAAGTAGGCCGACTCAAGGCAGTGAATCATATCGCGTTACAGCTCGGTATCACACTTGATTTCGACTCGTTTATGGGAGAACTTACAACGGCGATTATCCAGTTTGTCGGCTGCGAACGAGCCATTGTATTGCTACCGGATAACCATGAAACGAGCCTGAAATTTGGCGCGACAAATTATCGCTTGGCCGACCAAAGTAAACAAACGGCACTCGAAAATCTGACCGTTTCCCTATACCCGAACGAGGAAGATTCACTCATCTCCCATTGGCTCAAAGGTGAACCTGTTCTCATCCAACCCATCACTGAAACCAACCACCCATCTTACCAATGGTTGTTGGAAACCCTTGAGACACAGCACTGTTACAGCAGCCCGTTGATGGTTGAAAATCAATTGGTCGGTGTCATCGTCATTGACAATCCGACCAACGCCAATACCCCAGTGACCGAAGCCCAGTGTGAGTTTTTGGAGTCGATTAGCGAAAGTGCTGCTATCGCTCTCAATAATGCCCGCCAGCATCAAAAAACGGTGGTGGAACTCGCGGACAATATGCGCGAAATGTATATCCTGCGCCAGATTGACCGCGAACTCAACGACACCATTGACCTGACCCATGTATTTGAGATGACACTGGATTGGGCGCTGCGGTTCACCAACGCGCAGACTGCTTCGTTAGCATTCTACGATCAGGAAACCGATGAACTTCGGGCAATGGTGGATTATGGCTACGACATAACCCCGGAACAGGTCGCCATCATTCGGACAGAAGGTGGCGGAGGCATTACCCAACGAGTGGCACGTTCTGGCTATGCCGAGGTCGTGCCGGATGTGGCGGTTGATGCGGATTTCGTCCGCATTGCAACCAATACTCGTTCGCAACTATCTGTGCCAGTGATGCGGGAAGATCGGGTGATCGCTGTTATCACGCTGGAAAGCAAGAAACTCAACGGCTTCACAGATAATCACCTGGACTTTGTCGCCAAGTTAGCCACCCGTGCCGGGGTAGCAATTGACAATGCGCGGCTGTATGAAGAAGCTATTCGGGAGCGTGAAAAGCTGTCCCATATCCTGAGCAACACTGCCGACATCGTTGTAGTCGTCGGCATGGATGACCGGGTGATGCTTATTAACCAGTCAGCATTGGCTGCGATGCGGCTATATCCTCACGAAAATTACGTCGGGCGCTCGATTTTTGACACATTCGAAAATGAAATTCTATTGGATGCATACCGCCGCGCCAAATCAACCAATGAGAGCGTGACCCAGGAAGTTGTGATGCCTGATGAACGCACCTTTCACGTCAACATGCGGGTTCATGAAGGTATCGGTTGCATCGCCATCATGCACGACATTACCCCGTTCAAAGAAATGGATAAACTGAAAAGCGATCTCATTGGAACGGTTTCCCACGATCTGAAGCAACCTTTGGGCGTCATGAACGGATATGTTGAACTTCTGATGATGCAACAGGCGGTTGCACCACAGGGACTCAACCACATTCAGATGATCCGACGTGCAGTTCAAAATATGCGCCAGCTCATAGACGATCTACTTGACCTCACCAAAATCGAATCGGGAATCAAACTTGAAGTTGAACCAGTAAACGTGGGCAACATTATTCAAGATTGCAGTGATGCCCTGCGGCCTGCTGTTCTGAACAAGGATATGTCCCTCATCAATGAGGTAACGGACAGTGTACCTATGGTCATGGCCGACGCTTCGCGCCTGCGCCAAATCCTTATCAACCTTATGGGGAACGCGGTCAAATACACACCACCTGAAGGTTGGGTCAAGGTGCTGGCAGAACCGCGCGGCGACATGTTGCGGATTGCCATTCAGGACAATGGTCTCGGCATCAGCCCGGAAGACCAGATACACATTTTTGACCGTTTTTACCGGGTTCGTCGCCCCGAAACCGACAGCATTGAGGGAACAGGTCTTGGGCTGGCAATCGTCAAAAGTCTGGTCGATGCACACGGCGGCCAGATTGGCATTGAAAGCCGTTTGGGTGAAGGCTCAACATTTTATTTGACTATACCGATTGCTAAACAAAACGGACAGTCTTCATCGTGAAGGCTGCCCGTTATCTCGATTGATTCCTACCTGACGAATCAGAGTCCTATTTTTTCTCCGGTGTCGTCGGTTGCCCATCCGCTTCTAACGGGATTGCCTCGTTCGAGACGCCGTTTTGGCGATTTTGCTGCTTCTTCATATCGACGGCAATCGGCTCGTACAAAGTATCACCAATACGATACGGCACATTGATGACAGGACGCCCTCGCCCGCGCGCAATCTGATCCCGGTACAGGGCAGCGCGGATGACGTTGCTTGATTGATTATGCAGCAGACGCTCCCACCAACTCAGTACCACAAATTCCGGCAAAACCACCACCGTTGGAATTCTCTCAATGCTCTCCTCATCGAGATTATGCAGGTATTTTATGAGCGGTTGACCAATTTCGCGGTAGGGTGACTGAACAATGTCCAGAGGCACTTTAATCTGCCATTCTTTCCAACGTTCCTGAAGCCGCTCTATCGACATCGGGTCAACCTCGATAGTACACACACGCACATTGTCGGACAACCGCAGAGCATATTCCAAAGCCTGAAGTGAACACCGATTCAAACTGTTCATCAGCACCACGAGGCGGGTATGATTACGATCTGAGAACTCGTTATAACGATCTGAGATTGGGCCTGGTTTAAGCCCATCCAACGTTAGGGAAGCGGCTACATGCCCATAATGCTTGTGAATGCGGAAGAACAAAACTATCAGCAACGGAATTGCAAGAATAACCAGCCATGCACCTTCAACGAATTTCGTCACCATCAGGATGAGCATGACAACGAAGGTGCAGACCGCACCAAAGGCGTTCATTCCAATTTTGAAACGCCAACTCCCGTTTGCCTTGAAGCCTGGGTTGTGACGCAACTTCATCCAGTGAACCACCATACCGGACTGTGACAGTGTAAAACTTACGAACACACCCACTGCATATAGCGGCAGCAGATTATGTTCTTGCGCTCCAAAGATCACAATCAGTACGCTCGCCAGAATTGACAGCAGGAAGATGCCATTGCTGAATACGAGGCGATCACCGAGATTGGTCAACTGGTGCGGTAGAAAACGGTCACGGGCGATCAGTGATGCTAGACGAGGGAAGTCCGCGTATGATGTATTGGCCGCGAGTGACAGGATGAACAAGGTAGAGAATTGCAGGTAGTAAAACATGACACTGTTGTCACCAAATACTGCCCGTGCGATTTCCGATAAGACCGTCACATTCGAATGTGGCACGGCGATGACCTGATACTGGTTCGCCAGAAACGTCAATCCAACAAACATGGTACACAGCAAAATCACCATTGAAATCAACGTTTGACCAGCATTCTTGCTCTCCGGCACTTTAAAGGCTGGAATACCGTTGGAAATTGCCTCAATACCCGTAAGCGCGGTACAACCGGCTGCGAAAGCACGCAATACCAGAAAAAGCGAGAGACCCCCAACCGCTGTGATTTCGGAATTCAGGACATCGGGCGGCGGCGGCTCAATCGGGACAACGGTTCCGGTAATAACCCGAATCACGCCAAGCACAATCAGCAACAACATACCGACCACAAAGGCGTAGGTAGGGATGGAGAAAAATGTGCCACTTTCCTTAACACCGCGCATATTGATGACGGTGATGAATACAACGATCACCAGAGCAAATTCAACACGGTACGGGGAGAGTTCAGGGAAGGCAGAGGTCAGTGCAGCAGTACCTGCCGAGACACTTACAGCGACGGTCAGAACATAGTCTATGAGCAGGGCTGCGGCAGCCGTCAGACCGGGCAGCACACCAAGATTGTCCTTCGACACAATATACGCCCCACCCCCATTGGGATAGGCGTGGATGGTCTGAAAATAGGAAAATGCCACAATAATCATCAACGCGGCAATTCCCAGAGAAATCCACCAGGATACACCCAGAGCGCCTGTTCCGGCAGCAATGAGTACCAGCAGTATCGCTTCGGTGGCGTAAGTGCTGGACGAAAGCGCGTCTGACGAAAAAACGGCAAGCGCCTTCAGTTTACTGAGTTGCTGATGGATGGCTTCATGTGTGGGAAGCGGTTCCCCAACAATCATGCGGCGGACATTCATGGATACCCCTTCTTTCATGGGCACGTCGATAACTCAACCAACTGACAACCAGCCAAACGACCATTTCACATCACAGATTGCAATGTGTTCACAAACCACATCCGCAAGGAATGAAATTGGGAAGTTAGGTGGCGGTCAATAGACGTCCGTGCCGAACAATTCTCGACTTCCAAGTAGTAGGTGTAGACAGGATGGAAAATCACTCTGTCACCACCCCTATACATAAACTTACCATAAGGTTTTGTTATTTTGCAGTGTTTTTTATCCCGATTTCACAATTCTTACATTGACTTAATATACGAATTTACACGGGTTTCACTTGTTCAAGCCGCCCGAAATCAACCCTCACTGGTTGGCAACCCTTCCCGGCGATGGTATAAACAATCTAACCGTCATTCAATAAATTATTGCGATACATTCAATATGCCCCTTATCCAGACTCAAGTAAATCCCCAAAGCGACGAGTTTCGCCAGAATTACGAACACAACCGTAAACTCGTGGAAACACTGGCCGAGCGACAGGCGAAGGTGCGGCAAGGAGGCAGCGAACGTGCCGTCAAGCGCCACCTGGAAGCGGGCAAACTGCTCCCACGCGAACGAGTAGAACTGTTACTCGATCCCAATACACCCTTCCTCGAACTGAGTCCATTGGCAGCGTGGGGCGTGTATAACGACGAAAGCCCCGGCGCGGGGTCGGTCAATGGTATCGGCGTGGTGAACGGCGTCGAGTGCATGATCGGCGCGCACGAGGCGACGGTCAAGGGCGGCACAGTTTACCCGATTTCACTGGACAAGATGCTGCGTGCCCAGGAAATTGCACAGGAGAACCGACTACCCTGCATCTATCTGGTGGAATCGGGCGGGGCGAACCTGCCCCATCAGGCGGAAATCTTTGTTCCCGGTGGGCGCGGATTCTGCAATCAGGCGCGGATGAGCGCGATGGGCATCCCACAGATTTCGCTGGTGTTCGGCAACAGCACGGCGGGCGGCGCATATATTCCGGGGTTGAGCGACTACACCATATTCGTGCGTAATCAAGCACTGGCTTTCCTGGGTGGGCCACCACTGGTCAAGATGGCGACGGGCGAAGAAGTAGGCGAAGAAGCACTGGGCGGTACGGACATGCACGCGCGGCTGTCCGGGCTGGCGGATTACGTGGCCGAAAACGATGCGGATGCGATCCGAATCGGGCGGGAGATCGTGGGGCGACTGAACTGGCAGAAAACCATTCGTGCCGAATTACAAACCCCTGAACCCCCTCTGTATGACGCCGATGAATTGCTGGGCATCGTGCCTATCGACACCATCCGGCAGCCGATGGATATGCGGGAAGTGCTGGCGCGCATTGTTGATGGCTCACGGCTGATGGAATACAAACCGGATTACGGCTCGACACTGGTTTGTGGACACGCGCATATCAACGGATTCCCGGTGGGCGTGGTGGCGAACAACGGCATTTTGTTCTCCGAGAGCGCCAATAAAGCAGCAACCTTCATCCAATTGTGTAATCAATCGCGGACACCCCTACTCTACCTGCAAAACATCACCGGGTTCATGGTGGGACGACAGTACGAAGAAGGCGGCATCATCAAACACGGCGCGAAGATGATTAACGCGGTAGCCAACAGCACTGTTCCCCAATTCAGCGTCATCATCGGCGGAGGGTACGGGGCGGGATACTACGCAATGTGCGGGCGGGCTTATGATCCACGATTGCTACTGGCGTGGCCGACGAGCCGGGTGGCGGTGATGGGCGCGGAACAGGCCGCCGGGGTGATGGGCATCATCCAGGAGGAAGCGGCGCGGCGTAAGGGCGATGAACCGGATATGCAGCAGATCGAGCAGATGAAGTACATGGTGCGGTACAAGTTCGAGGAAGAAAGCGACCCGTATTACGCGACGGCGCGGTTGTGGGATGACGGGTTGATTGACCCACGCGATACACGGATGGCGCTGACGGTGGGATTGTCGATGAGCTACAACCGGGATTGGGTGAGCGAGGGCGCACCGAAGTACGGAGTTTTCCGTATGTAGTAAAAAAGACTTCAACGCAAAGTTGCAAAGAAGCAAAGGCGCAGAGAAAAGATATGAATAACCTCAAGAACATTTCGTTGACGTCGAGGACGATTTTCTGGCTGATTATTGTGGCGTTCGTGGTCATCGGGTTGTATGCCTTCTTTAGTTCACGGATTGGGCAGGCAGCGCTGCTGGTGTGCTGTGGCGGGGCGGTGGTGCTGGTGGTGGTGGGCATCCTGTCCGAGCGAGGGATGCGGAGGCCGAGGTGAGGCAAGAGTACAGAAGTACAAAGTTCATAGTACAGAGTACGAAAAGAAGGTGTGAGTCGAAGGGCGAAGTGGCGGCAGAAACGGCAGGAATGGCGGCGAGTGTGAGGGGAATACCCGCCCCTGCCGCCCATCGGATTTGCCGCCGCCGCCGTTATCGGAATATCTGATGTTGGATTCCGATAAAATTCTGGTTGGTTCTCAAGTTTCTCATGGATACACCTCCGATTTGAGGGGGAACAGAGAAAACAGGAGATAAAAACGATAAAAAGAATCGGAATTTTTTCTCCATATTCTCACAAGGATTCCGGCAAGCTCGGCTGGATAGCGGACGAGGGGGGTGGTTTCCTGGAAAACCGCGTGGGTATCGGAATTGAGGCGATGGGATGCCGCCGAGGGTTCAAAACCCCCGGCTATGGCAGCACTCTTAAACCTCTGAAGGGGTTGGCAGAGAACACCTCGATTTCCGCCACAAGTACACTCCGATATGGCGATGGGGTGGCGTACCGCCGCAAATGCGGGAGGATGTGGCACAAATGGCGTCAAAGTCGTCAAAATCACAGAGTCATTTTGTGTCAATTGGGTCAAAACAAACTCCCAATATCACCAGCAATGACCTGATTCTACAGCATTTCGATGGCAAATAGGTAAACATTTGTGTACACATTTGTTTCGTTTTTGAGGGAAGAATCGGGGAGTTTTGTGAATTGTGGTTGATTGTTCACAAAAGAGTTTGATGAGATACTAAGATATCCATCTCCAAGACTAAAGGAATAACCCCATGAAAGCAAAAGAAGCAAACTTCCTCGAATTCTTACGCGGCCCAAAACAATTCATCATCCCAATATATCAACGCACTTACAGTTGGTCACGGAAGCAATGTGACCAACTGTGGAATGATGTTCTACATGTTGCTCAAGACCCATCGATACCGGCTCATTTTGTTGGCTCAATTGTTTATATCGAGCGAGGCATTTACCAAGTTACATCAGTACCACAAATGTTGGTGATAGATGGTCAACAACGCCTAACAACGTTATCGCTGCTGTTATCTGCATTAGGCAAAGCACTCAACACAAACAATTCAGACACAGAAATCACACAACGAAGAATCAACAATTATTATTTGCTAAACATAGAGGAAGAAAATGACCTGAGACATAAATTGATCCTCACTCAAAATGATAAAGCCACGTATATACGTCTTATTGAAAATCTTGAACCGCCTGAGGCAGTCTCATCAAGAATCGTTGAGAACTACAAGTTCTTCGAAGATCAAATTCAAAGGAGTTCCTTAAGCCTTGATGCGTTATTCGAAGGCATTGGCAAATTGGTAATCGTCGATATTTCTCTAGATCGAAATTACGATAGCCCGCAATTAATATTTGAAAGCATGAACTCAACTGGGCTGGACTTATCACAAGCAGACCTCATCCGAAATTATATCCTTATAGGTCTGGAACATAGTGAGCAATTGGAAATATACGATGGATACTGGTTTCCAATGGAACAAAGTTTCGGGCAAACAGAATATTCTACGCAATTTGATCGCTTCATGAGGGACTATTTGACCATAAAAAACTCCGGCGTCATTCCTAACATTAATGAAGTTTATGCGGTGTTTAAGAATTATGCCTACGGCAGACGAACAAACGAAATAGATATACGGGAGATAGTCGCTGATATATTCAGATACTCCAAATGCTTTGTGAACATAGCTTTTCTCAAAGAACATGACCCAGAGATTCGAGAAGTATTGGGGGACATTAAAGAGCTAAAAGTTGAGGTTGCTAATCCGTTTTTGATAGAGGTTTATGATGATTTCCTAAATGGCATACTTGATCGCTCTGATTTTATTCAAATTCTAAAGCTGATAGAGAGCTATGTTTTCCGCCGAGTTATCTGTGGCATTCCCACAAACTCGTTAAACAAGACATTTGCCACTCTTTCACGGCAGATTGAAAAAGATAACTACCTTGAGAGTGTACAGGTAGCGTTTCTAACAAAAAATTCCTACCGTAGATTTCCTGGAGATGATGAGTTTTGGAGTGAGTTTGTCAGCAAAGACGTTTACAACTTCCGAAGTCGTCTGTACATGTTGAGAAAACTGGAAAATCATGGACG
This sequence comes from uncultured Chloroflexia bacterium, assembly GCA_963752305.1. GTDB lineage: Bacteria > Chloroflexota > Anaerolineae > Aggregatilineales > Phototrophicaceae > CFX2. Next base: position 718,674 of record CAVVXQ010000009.1, on the reverse strand, counting down.
CAAAGAAAAAGTGGCTGTAGAAGGATATACCATTGAACACATTCTCCCTCAAAACCCTAATTTATCATGGGAATGGCAAAGTGAACTTGGCGAAAACTGGAAAGAGATACAATCCCGCTATTTACACAGTATTGGCAACTTAACTCTTACTGGATATAACCCGGAACTCAGCGACAGATCATTTCAGATAAAACGCGATATGGAAGGAGGCTTTAGAGATAGCCCCATTCGCCTCAATCGTAGCCTAGCCAACTTGAATTCCTGGGGGGCAAGAGAAATAGAGGACCGTGCTCTGGTGTTATGGGATTTAGCTATCAAAATATGGCCGATCCCTGTCTTATCTGATGAAACGCTACAGAAGTATCAAAGGGTTGATATCGAGGATAACGAGACATCCCTTGCGGATTACGAGTATCTCGACGGTGAAATCCTCAACCTATTCGAATTCTTAAGGGTTCGAATACTCAACCTTGATCCCTCGATACGAGAAGAATTCAAGAGGCAATATATTGCCTATAAAACCACTACAAACTTTGTCGATATTGTTCCCCAAAGAAGTCGTCTACGCCTTTCATTGAATATGTTCTTCGATGAAGTCGATGATCCTAGAGGACTATGCCGCAATGTTAGTGGTTTGGGGCGATGGGGAAATGGAGAAGTTGAAATCGGGTTCGCGCCCGGTAACTCCGTAGAATATGTGATGTTCTTAATTCAACAGTCATTCGAGAAACATAGCGATGACGCAATTCTTTAAGCCATAGTGAATAAAGCTATTGAGGTAATTTAACATGGTCACGAGTACACAAGCGACAACGGCGGCATACCGGCATAACCCGTTCACCGAGGAACACGAGATGTTCCGCAAGAGTGTGCGGGCGTTCGTAGAGAAGGAGTTAAATCCGCATTGTGATGAGTGGGAAGAAGCGGGAATCTGGCCTGCCCATGAGGTGCTGAAGAAAATGGGCAACCTGGGCTTCCTGGGGCTAAATTACGACGAACAGTACGGCGGGGCGAACGCGGATATATGGTTTACGGTGGTGCTGTGCGAAGAACTGGGGCGATGCCAGTGCGCGGGTGTGCCAATGGGCATCACTGGTGCATACGGATATGTGTACCCCTGCCCTGGCGAAGTATGGCAGCCATGAACTGAAGCAAAAGTATCTCGCCCCGGCGATACGCGGCGATATGGTGGGCTGTATCGCCGTGACCGAACCGGGGGCGGGCAGCGACGTGGCGGGAATCATCACCCGCGCCGAACCAGATGGGGATGAATTCGTCATCAACGGGGCGAAGATGTTCATCACCAACGGGACACAGGCGGATTGGGTGTGCCTGCTGGCGCGGACATCGCCGGGGGTTGGCTATAAGGGTATGTCACTGATTATCGTGCCGACGGATACGCCGGGGTTCAGCGTGAGCCGCAAGTTGAAGAAGATGGGCAACCTTTCCAGCGACACGGCGGTGCTGTCGTTCGAGAATGCGCGTGTGCCACAGAGCAACCTGATCGGCGCGGAGGGCATGGGCTTCTATTTGCAAATGGAGCAGTTCCAGACCGAACGGCTGGTGGGGTCGATTCTGTCTACCAGCGGCATGGAGATGGCGGTGCGCGAGACGATGAAATACTGCTCCGAACGGGAGACTTTCGGGCAACCGCTGCTTCATAACCAGTGGATTCAGTTCAAGCTGGTGGAACTGCTGACGGAGATCGAGGCGCTGCGACAGTTGAATTATTACTGCGCGGGCATGATGGAAGCGGAAGTTGATCCGACAGAGGTTACACGCATCGCGTCGATGTGTAAGCTGAAGGCGGGTAGGCTGGCGCGCGAGGTGGCGGATACGTGCCTGCAATTCTACGGCGGCATGGGGTACATGGACGAAACGCGAATCAGCCGCTACTTCCGCGACGCGCGGCTGCTATCCATCGGTGGGGGGGCGGACGAGGTGATGATGGGCATCATCGCCAAGTTGGAAGGCATGATGCCCAAGCGAGGGAAGAAAGAATAAAAGACTCAACGCAAAGGCGCTAAGGAGCAAAGATGCAGAGGGAAAAGATTAAAAACGCAACGCAGAGAAGCAGAGTTCAGAGTAACAGAGGAACGATAGATGATTCAGATTAGCGCAGAGGTGCGGAACAGCGAGGGCGATCATCAGGTGACGGTGACAACGAACGGCAATTCGCAGGTCATCGAGATTCCGCCGAAAACGACGGGGATGGGGTCGAGCGCGAACGGGGGCGAACTGCTGTTTCTGGCGCTGGCGACCTGTTATTGCAATGACCTGTATCGGGAAGCGTCCAAGCGGGGAATCAAAGTGCGGCGGGTTCAGGTGGAAGTGAGCGGCGCGTTTGGGGAGACAGCCGGAAGCCGTACGGAAAATATCAGCTACAAGGCGACTGTGGAAGCCGAAGCGGATGAAGGGACTATCCAAGAGCTGATGCAGCATACGGATACGGTGGCGGAAATTCAAAATACACTGCGGGGCGGCACCAACGTCACATTAGATGTGATCGAGGCAATTCCTGTCGAACACGAATAGAGGTTTTTATCCAAATGGTTTATCGAATTGGATCGGCACAGGGGTTTTATGGCGATGATGTGACCAAAGCACTGCCGATGATCGTCGGCGGGCATGTGGATGTGGTGTGCTTCGAGGCACTGTCGGAACTGACGCTGGCGATTTTGCAGAAGGACAAGCTGGCGAATCCCAAGCGGGGCTATACCTTCGACCTGCGGATTATCGCGCAGAAGATTCTGCCGGAAGCGTATAAGCGGAAGATTCCGCTCATCAGCAACGGCGGGGGGTTGAATCCGGGCGCAGCGGCGGAGATGATGCGCGAGACGGCAGCCGGGATGGGGCTGGCCGGGCTGAAAGTGGCGGCGGTCAGCGGGGATGATGTGCTGGCGCGGTTGGGCGACCTGCAAGCGGCGGGTGAGGAACTGCAGCATCTGGAAACCGGGGAAAAATTAGCCGATTCCCAGAACCAGAATTTCGTCACCGCCAATGTGTATCTGGGCGCACAGCCGATTGTCGAGGCGCTGCTGAACGGGGCAGACATCGTGATTACCGGGCGGGTGGCCGACCCGTGTTTGTACATGGCGGCGCTGGTCGCCCACTATGGATGGGCGTGGGACGATTGGGACAGGCTGGCGGCGGGGATTGTGTGTGGACATCTGCTGGAATGCACTGGACAGGTGGTGGGCGGCAACAGTCTTGCGCTGATTCACGAGATTGACGCGGCGGGACTGCCCTATCTGGGCTATCCGATTGCCCATGTTGAGGACGATGGCAGTTTCATCGTGACCAAGACACCCGATATGCCGGGAATTGTGTCGGTGGAGACGGTGAAGGAGCAGCTATTGTATGAAGTCCACGACCCAGCTAATTACCTGACGCCGGATGTGACAGCAGATTTCACCACATTGCGGCTAGAACGCTCAGGGCAAGATCGGGTGCGGGTAACGGGCGTGACCGGAAAACCGAAGCCGGAAACGCTGAAACTGAACGCAGGGCGGCTGGAAGGCTATATGCGTGAGTTGATATTCACAGTGGGCTGGCCGGAAGCGTGGAACAAGGTCGAGCAGTTAAAAACCATGCTGGGTGTGATCTTCGACAAACTGCCGGGAATTGAGCGAGTCGAATATGACTATCCCGGCATCAACAGCCTGTACGGGTCGATTGCGCCCCTGCCCGATGATCCGATTGAGGTGATGGTGCGGGTGATGTTCACGGCGGCGGATCAGGATACGCTGAAAAATGCAGTGCGGCAGATCATGACCACTGGCCTAAGCGGGCCAGCCGGGATGAGCGTGAGCGGGAGTACCGTTGGCGGCGAACCGCGTGTGGTGATCGGCTTGTGGCCGACGCTCATCGGGCGGGACAAGGTGCAGGCGGTGGTCGAGTATTGGGAGGTGTGAGGGTGAAGCGATTGTATGATCTGGCGTATGGACGGGCGGGAGACAAGGGGAATATCGCTAATGTGAGCGTGATCGCGCGTTCGCCGGATGCGTATCAGGAAATCAAAGCTCGGTTGACGGCGGAACGGGTCAAAGCGCATTTTGGCGAACTGGTGAAGGGCAAGGTGGTGCGCTATGAACTGGATAACATCGAGGCGCTGAATTTTGTACTGTATGATGGGCTGGATGGCGGGGCAACCCGTTCGCTGCGAATTGATGGACTCGGCAAGTCGCTGGCCGGGGCGCTTTTGTATATGCAGTGGGATGAGTAAAATAGAACACAAGATCGACTCGCACTTCTGGTAAAGAGGATAAACATGACACATCCACTGGTTCTGCAACTGCACTTCACCCGCAGCGAGTTCAAGCGCGGATTGGAGTCCGTAACCGACGCTGAGGCGCAGCAGCACTTCGGCACGATGAACTGCATAAGCTGGATTATCGGGCATCTGGCATGGCAGGAGCAGCTATATTGGCTGACACGGGCACAGGGACAGCTTCTTGTACCGGAGTTGAATGAACTGACGGCCAATGGTGCGCCGCAGAGTACCCCTGCCCTAGCCGATATGTGGGCGGCATGGAACACGGTGATCGAGGCGGCTGAACCCTATCTGCAATCGCTGACAACGGATACACTGACCACCTTCATGATCGTGAACGGCAAACCGCATGGTGAGTCGGTTGGCACGATGCTGAACCGGATGCTGTACCATTACTGGTATCACCTGGGCGAGTCGCAGGCGATCCGGCAGATGCTTGGGCATAACGATCTGCCAAGTTTTGTGGGCGCGATTGGACGAGAAGCGCCGTATGTGGCGGAGGGTGGATAGCAAATAGCTATCAGTCGTCAGCGATCAGCAAAAGGACATAGAATTCGTCCAATGGGGATTGAGTGTAAAGAGGCATGTTGTGCGGAAGTTCGAGCGCATTCGGATTGAGAAAGGACAGGCGTATATCCGGGATACAGGGATCTCTGTCTCGGAAATCGTCAAGAAGGTGGTTTATGAGCGTCCATCATCAGATGTGCTGGACGATTACCCCGACCTGACCATCGATGATGTTGAAGAAGTTCTCAACTACGCTATTGGTGACTTAATTGAAAACATTGCCGCGTGGCGAAATGAAGGTTTGATGCCCCTTTCAACAGTCTCCGGGTATAGCGAATTGCTAGCTGTTAGCCACAAATCAAATGAATATACGCTCGAACAGCGCCAAAATTTCGTCAAAACAACATTTCGTTCTTCGCATCGGGCAATGGCTGCATGGTGGAACTTCAGTGGATGGGTATATGAGACATATCGAGAATCCAATGTCTTTTGGCAAAAATTCTCGATCAGCTCAATTGTTGAGGAGGTCCTAAGAGAAATACCCCAATATGATCCAGAGGTAACATTTAACCTTAGCGTTGCAGATGATCTACCATCACTCAAAAGTAATGGTATTTTGCCCCGCGCTGTTAGCATCTTGCTCACTGATGGAGCTACCACTTCCTATCTATCAGATGCCGATCTGGAGATCACCGAAGTTACTCAACAGGAACACGTGAATTTTAAGATATACAGAACATTTCGGCACTATGAACCAGAAACTTTGATTCCTGAAAGGTTATATGGCTGGAAAAGTAGTCCAATCTCCTTTGCATCACTAATTCTTCAACGACATGGCAGTACGCTGCAAACTTACATTGCTGACCATCGTCTGGTGTTCGAGTTCGATATTCCAATTTGGAAAGAAAATACTTAAGGTCAACCATGCCCCTAACCAACTTTCAAACCCTGATGCTCAACATCACCCCGCCCTTCGCGGAAGTCACCTTGAACCGGCCAGAGGTGAAAAATGCGATGAACGGCCAGATGGTGCTGGATTTGATCGCGGCTTTCGAGGAACTGCGCGAGAATCGAGAGGTTCGGGCGGTGGTGCTGTCCGGGGCGGGTGGCACGTTTTGCGCGGGCGGTGATATAAAGGAACTGGCGGCTGCGTTCCAAAGTGGTGATGCGGACGCGATGGACGACACGACAGCGCTGGACAAACTGCTGCGGCTGGTCAACCATGCGCCGCAGGTGGTTGTCGCCAAAGTGGAAGGCGCGGCGATGGGCGGCGGCTTCGGGCTGGTGTGCGTGTCGGACATCGCGATAGCCAGCAGTACGGCGACGATGGGTATGCCAGAAGTGCGGTTGGGCATCGTCCCGGCGCTGATTTCGCCCTATGTGATCGAGCGAATCGGGCTGACGCGGGCGCGGGAATTGATGCTCACCAGCAGGCGGTTGGACGGTACAGCAGCGCGGGAATATGGCATTGTGCATGAAGTCTGCCCGCCGGAAGAATTGGATGCGCGGGTGGATGCGATTCTGGAGAATATCCGCCAATGCAGCCCGAACGCGCTGGCAGCCTGCAAACGGCTGATGTTCACGGTCAACAATCAGCCACCGGAAGCAACTGTCGAATACCGGGCAAATCTGTTAGCTGAATTACGACGCAGCGATGACGGTCAGGAAGGCATGATGGCCTTCGCTCAAAAACGCAAACCGCGATGGTCAGAAAAATAAACCAATAGATTTACGACACAAGGGTCTTTTTATGCCCATGATTCGCAAAATATTGATCGCCAACCGGGGGGAAGTGGCCTGCCGGATTATCCGGACCTGCCGGGAGATGGGCATATTGGCCGTCGCGGTGTATTCGGATGCGGATTCGCGGGGCCTGCATGTCGAAATGGCAGATGAGGCGGTTCACCTGGGGGCGAGTCCGGCAGGCGAGAGTTACCTGAATATCGAGAAAATTATTGAGGCGGCTAAACGAACGGGCGCGGAAGCCATCCACCCCGGTTATGGTTTTCTGGCCGAAAACGCCACCTTCGCACAGGCATGTATTGACGCCAGGTTGATCTTCATCGGCCCGCCGCCGAGCGCCATCCAAGCGATGGGCAGCAAACGCGGCGCGAAACTGCTGCTCAAGGGCATCCCCGTCGTACCGGGCTACAACGGCGAGGATCAGTCGGATGAAAAACTAATCGCCGAAGCCGAAAAAGTCGGCTATCCCATCATGGTCAAAGCATCTGCGGGCGGCGGCGGCAAGGGAATGCGACTGGTGGACAGCCCCCATGACCTGCCGGACGCCCTGCAAGCCGCACGGCGGGAAGCGAAACAAGCCTTCGGCGACGATACGCTGATACTGGAACGTGCCATCCACAACCCGCGCCACATCGAGGTACAGATTTTTGGCGACCAGTTGGGCAATGTGATCGCGGTGGGCGAACGGGAATGCACGATCCAGCGCCGCCACCAGAAGATTATCGAGGAAACCCCGTCCACCGCGCTGACACCCAATCTGCGGGCAGAAATGTTCAAAACCGCCGCCAGCATCGGCACGCAGTTGGGTTACACCAGCGCCGGGACAGTGGAATTCCTGGTGGACGGTGACGGCAACTTCTATTTCATGGAAATGAACACCCGCCTACAGGTGGAACACCCGATCACCGAAGAAACCACCGGGTTTGATCTGGTGCGCTGGCAGATTATGGTGGCCGAAGGGTATCCCCTGCCCGACATGGATGTATACCCGGCGGGACACGCGATTGAGGTTCGCATCTACGCTGAAGACCCGGCCAATGACTTCCTGCCCGCTACGGGAAAAATCCTGCGGTGGCGTGAACCAACAGAAGTGCGAGTCGACTCTGGCGTGCGAACGGGCGATGAAGTCGGCGTGTATTACGACCCAATGCTGGCAAAAATCATCGCTTACGGTGAACACCGGAACGGCGCAATCCGGCGGCTGGATCATGCATTAGGGCAGATGCAACTGCTGGGCGTCAAGAACAACATCGCCTTCCTACGCCGTCTACTGACGCATCCCGACCATGTAGCCGGTGACATCCACACCGGGTTTATCGCTGACCATCCCGAACTGCTGGTTGATGAGGGTGAATTGCCGACTGCTGGACTGATCGCGGCAGGGATTGTAAAACTTTTACCCCTCCCCCTAACCCCCTCCTCGTTCACGGAGAGGGTGAACAGCACAGCGATAGGAAGTCATTGGCGGAATAATCCGTATCGTCCGATGCAAGCGAAGTTCAAGCATGGGCATAAAGAATATGGAGTTCTTCTGACTCCGACTGGCGAGAATCAATACGCGGCACAAGTTGGCGAACAGTCCTATTCCGTACAGGTGTGGTCAATCGAAGATGGCGATTTATCGCTGTCAGTTGATGGACACCGACAGACTGTTACTGTGGTTGAAGGGCAGGATGACGTGTGGTGGGTCGGCATGAACGGCTACAGCACCACCCTGAAGTGGGTTTCACCCCTGCCGGAAGGCAAAGCTGCCAGCCAAGCGGAAGGCTCTCTCCATGCGCCGATGCCGGGGCAAATCCGCGCGGTGAACGTGAAACCCGGCCAACAGGTGGTGGCGGGCGATGTTCTGTTGATTTTGGAAGCCATGAAGATGGAACACCGCATCAAAGCGCCGTATGATGGCGAAGTCACGGCGGTGCATTATGAAGTCGGACAGCAAGTGGCGGCAGACGCGGTTTTACTGGAACTCCAATCCAAACACAACACAAACAGCGTATAACAATTCGTATAAAACAGGCATGTCACGCTTCGACCTCAAGTTTACCTCCACGAAGCATTAAGAATTGCGTGACAATTAGTCAAGTGTATGGACAAATGTTCGATTCTGGATAAACTAGGGAATGTTGTTTCTGTCTTTCTGTCGGGTTGCAGAGTCGATTCACCTGCCCTGTAACGTTTGCTTCTTTCCACAGACTATTCATCTCTACCTTTACTTGTTTACTCTGAAATTTACGACTGAGGAGGTTGGTATATGTACCGGAACATACAACGCTGGCGTGTTGCTGTTCTCTCACTATTGTTATTAGCGCTGGTCGGTGGGATATTCGCTGCCCATGCCCAGGATAGCAATGTCCTGCGTATCGCCGTTGTTACTCCACAGGTTCTCGACCCGGCACAGGGATCGAATGATTCGGAAGTATTGTTTAATCGCAGCATTTATGATTATCTGGTGGAAACCCTGCCGGACAAAACCATCGCGCCCAATCTGGCGACGGACTGGGAAGTCAGCGACGACGGACTGACCTACACCTTCAATCTGGCGCAGGGCGTGACCTTCCACGATGGGTCGCCGTTCACCTCGGCAGATGTGGTGTTTACCTTCAACCGATTGAAGGAACTCGAATCAGCAGCCCTGAGCATCCTGGGTGACTTCGAGGTGAGCGCACCGGACGACAGCACAGTTGTCTTCACCCTGCCCGAAGCCAATGTGAGCTTCCTGAACGGTGTCTCCAACCGTTTCGCGCTCATTTTAAAGGATGGGACCGAAACCCCGAACGTGATCGCGGATGGGGACAATCCCTATGTCAACTTCAACGGCACCGGCCCATTCGTGCTGACGGATTATGACGCAGCGGCTGGCACAGCCACATTGACGAAAAATGAGAATTACTGGAAAGACGGCCAACCGCTGCTGGATAGCGTCCAATTCGTGTTCATCGACGACCCGGCCACCCAGGTAAACGCACTGCGCGGCGGACAGGTGGACTACGTTTATAAAATCCCCAATGATCTGGTCGCTACCCTGCAAGGCGACGACACCATCAGCATTATGCAGAAGGCCACCAACCAGCACCCGGTCATCCGGCTGCGTGCCGATGAAGCTCCAGGCGATAACCCGATGGTTCAGCAGGCGTTTAAGTATGCGACAGACCGCGACCAACTCAATCAGATCGTGAACCAGGGATTGGGCGTCGTGGGGAATAATGACCCGATTGGCCCCGGCTTTGGGATTTTCTATGACGATCAAATCCAGAATCCCGGATATGACCCGGAAATGGCATGTAGCCTGCTGTCACAGGCCGGTTATCCCGATGGTCTCGACCTGGATTTGTACGTGCCGACAGCCCTCGGTTATGACACGCTGCTCGCCCCCGCCCTCAAGGAACAATGGGAACCTGCCTGTATCCGTATTGAAATTCAGGCAGTGAGCGAAGGCGATTATTACAACGACGCCTTCGCCAACAACTGGCTGACGGCAACCCTGGGCATCACCCCCTGGAGTGACCAGGATACGCCGCAGGGTTATCTGGTTCAGGCGTATATCACGGGTGGCGTGTGGAATGAGTTTCGGTGGTCTGATCCTGAGATCGACCAACTGGTTGCCCAGGCAGGTACAACAGACGATATTGACGCACGCGCGCAGATTTATCACCAGATTTCGGAGATTTTTGCCGAGCGCGGCCCAATTATCGTGCCGTTCTTCGCCTCCATCTTCGGCGCGACCAGCAGCAGCGTCCAGGGATTGGACATGCCGAATTTCCCCGGCCTGACCGATCTGCGCGGCGTATCTCTCAGTTCATAATCCGGTAATTGGATGGGGCGGTGCATCGCATAGCATCGTCCCATCCCTTGAACCTTTATGACAAGCATCGAAACCCAACCGCAAGTAACACCTCGACCATCAGCGCTGCAAAATATGCGTGTTCGGGTGCTGAATGCATCCCGCCAATTGACCCGCCATCCCCTTGCACTGTTGGGAAGCATCATTGTGGTGGTCTTCCTATTCCTGGCTGTGTTCGGGCCGAATATCGCCCCCTACAAGTACAGCGCCATCATCGCCGATGCTGCCCGACAAGCACCGTCCGCCGCCCATTTATTTGGCACAGACAGCCTGGGACGGGATGTGTTCAGCCGGATTTTGTGGGGTGCGCGAGACGTGATCGGCATACCGGGAATCGCCACACTGATCGCCGTGTTTCTGGGGACGTGCCTGGGATTGTCCCTGGGGTACTATGGGGGCTGGATAGACGAAATCGTCTCCCGCGCGCTGGATAGCCTTCTGGCGATTCCATCCATGCTGCTGGCACTGGCAATGTTGGGCACGATTGGCCCATCTCCTATCGGTATCATCCTGGTGATCGTGGTGCTGTACGTTCCGATTGTGGCACGGGTGATTCGCAGCGCCATGCTGGGAGTCCGAGGCGCAGGATTCATCGAAGCAGCGCGGCTGCGTGGGGAGTCGACTGTCTATATTTTGTTCCGGGAAATCCTGCCCAGTGTGATGCCCGCGCTGGCTGTAGAGGGCGCGCTGCGATTTTCGTATGCGATTTTTTTAACCGCGTCGCTCGGCTTTCTAGGTCTGGGTGTACCTCCTCCATCGCCCGATTGGGGGCGCATGGTCAACGAGGCGCGCAACAGTTATGCGCTGACACCCTGGGCATTGTGGTATCCAGCAGGTGCGATTGCCGTGCTGGTCATCGGCGTTAATCTGCTGGCAGATGGGCTGCGCCGAATCTTCCGGTATGAAGGTGGCAATTAGGACAAGCGCATGGGGCGGGCAGAAAAGAGGCAAAAAAAGAGGCGACTTGAGTAGTCGCCCCGATGTTGATAAAACTTCCGAATTACAGGTTGCTGACCAGATTCGAGAAGATGTTACCGATGGCCGGGCCAAGCAGCGCCAGGATCACAATCACGACGACGGCGACCAGAACCAGAATGAGCGCGTATTCAACCAAACCCTGACCTTCTTCACGAGGTAAGTACAACATGATAAGTTCTCCCTATAGATTAACAAGTTGTTGACAGCATATGAATTGATAAGGTGCGTCAACCTTAATATTCAAGTTAATGGTATTTGGAGTTGGTGTCAATAGGGAAAAGGGTACTACAACAAACATTTACAGCTTTTATACTTTGTTCAGGGCTGGGGGACGGAATTGACAAATAGCACACCCGTCATTGAAGTTAAAAATCTGTGTATTGACTACGCTTTGGGCAATACATGGGTGAACGCTATCCGCGATGTCTCGCTGGTGATTAACCCGCTCGAAATACATGGGCTGGTGGGCGAAAGCGGCAGCGGAAAATCGACACTGGCGATGGCATTGATGCGCTACATGGCGAAGAACGCCCGCATTACGTCCGGCGACATACTGCTTGATGGTGAAAGTCTGGTGACGAAATCGGACTCCGAGATGCGAGAGATATGGGGACGACACCTGAGCCTCGTCCCACAAGACCCATTAGCCTCGCTGAACCCGGCCTATACCATCGGCGACCAGATTTCCGAGGTAACTCGCCTGCACCGGGGACTATCGGGACGGGAAGCATGGCAAGCGGCTGTCGAGATGCTGACCAAAGTAAAAATTGCCGACCCGGAGGCTGTCGCACACCGCTATCCGCACCAACTCAGCGGTGGGATGCAGCAGCGTGTGACAATCGCAATGGCACTCAGCACACAGCCCCGGCTGCTGGTGCTGGACGAACCTACCACTGCCCTGGATGTGACCACACAGGCGGTCATTCTTGACCTGTTCCGCGAACTCATTCGTGACAATAACGCGGCGGCGCTGTATGTGTCGCACGACCTGGGTGTGATTGCCCAAATGTGCGAACGGGTAACGGTGCTGTATGCAGGCGAGGTCATGGCAGACGCGCCAGCGGAGGAACTTTATCACCTGTCCATTCATCCCTACACCATTGGCCTGTTGGAAAGTATTCCGCACGCTATCTCTGGCGTGGAAACCCGGTTGCCCACTATTCAGGGGGTTGCGCCTTCCCTGCGCGAACGTCCGTCAGCCTGTGTTTTCGCGCCGCGCTGTCCGGTAGCCCTAGCCGTGTGTCATACCGACAAACCCCCGTTGGAATCGATTGCACCCGGCAGGATGGTCAAGTGCCATCGCTGGCAGGAGATCGCCAATGGCGAACTGAAGGTCATATTCGCGTCGGAAGGAAAAGCTGCCACCGGAGCGCCGCCCAATGAACGGGAATATGTAATGAGCGGCAAAGACCTGAGCAAACGCTTTGGCAAACAATCCCTGTGGGGGCGGCTCACCCGGAAAGAGGCAGATGTGGTACATGCGGTAGATGATGTATCGCTGCGCGTGCGGGCACGTTCCACATTAGGGCTGGTGGGCGAAAGCGGCAGCGGAAAAACCACGCTGGCACGCTGCATCGTCGGGCTGGAAACCAGTGATGAAGGTGAAATAACGCTGCTGGAGGTCATGATCCCCAATCCACTTGGTCGACGCCCACATAATGCCCTGCGCGAACTACAGATGATATTCCAGAATCCCAACGATACCTTAAATCCATATCAAACGGTGGGCGGCGCGTTGGCACGTACCATCCGCCGACTAACCAGCAAACCGTTGAGCAATGAAGAAATCGACGCGCGCGTGGTGCAACTGCTGGAATTGGTGCGTCTGACTGCTGAGTACGCCAGCCGGTATCCTACCGAACTGAGCGGCGGAGAAAAACAACGAGTGGCGATTGCCCGCGCGTTCGCAGCCAGTCCGGCGCTGATCGTGGCGGACGAACCCACCTCATCGCTGGACGTGTCGGTGCAGGCGGTGGTTCTCAACTTGCTCAAAGACCTGCGGGCGACACAAGGCGCATCATATCTATTCATCTCACATGATCTACGGGCGGTGAGCTATCTGGCGGATTGGCTGGCGGTGATGTATCTCGGACAAATTGTAGAAGAAGGGGACAACACACAGGTCTATAGTTTCCCGTCTCACCCGTATACCGAAGCATTGCTGTCGGCCATCCCAACACCCGATCCGGCTGTGAAACAGGGGCATATCCGGCTGGACGGTGATGTACCCAGCGCGGCACACATCCCATCCGGCTGCCGGTTTCATACACGATGCCCACGCAAAGTCGGGGCAATCTGCGAAGAACAGGAACCCCCCTGGCGGGATGCCGGGGACGGTCATCGTATCCGCTGCCACATTCCGGTTGAGGAACTGATTGCGCTTCAGAGCAGCGAATCCAAACCCCTATCCACACTCACCGAGGAGCGATAGATGGTTCGCTACATCTTCAGACGTTCCCTACTGCTGATTGTCACCCTGCTGCTGACTTCGATCTTCATCTTCGGGCTAACACAGATCATCCCCGGAGACATTGCGCGGCTCATTCTGGGACGAGATGCATCACAGGCACAACTGGAACGCCTGCGCGAAGAATACGGTCTGAATGCTCCTGCTCCAGAGCAATACGTGAACTGGCTGGCGGGTTTCGTGCGGGGCGACTGGGGACGGTCACTGACAGGCGGCGGGCAGCCTGTGCGCCCGCTGGTGCTGGAGCGACTGGGAAACTCGATGCGACTGGCGCTAATGACCCTGCTCATCAGTGTGCCGCTGTCGGTACTCCTCGGCGTGATTGCCGCCCTGCGCGAAAATACCTGGATTGACAGCCTGATTTCGATAGCGTCCCTGTCGGTAGTCGGATTGCCAGAGTTCGTGACAGCGCTGATATTAATTAACGGCGTGGCGCTGGGCATAAAAGGATTGGGACTCCCGGCAACATCGGTTGTGCCGGATAACACGGTAGCCGACTGGATTCGGCAACTCATCCTACCGGCGCTTACGGCGACTTTTGTGCTGCTGGGTTACATTTCGCGTTTGACGAGAGCGGGGGTCATCGACGAACTGAAAAAGCCCTATGTGCGCACGGCAGTTCTCAAGGGACTGCCGCGACGTGTGGTGATCTTCAAACATGTGCTGCGAAATGCGCTGCTGCCAACCATCACGGTCATTGCCATCAGCTTTGGCTGGCTTATCGGGGGTCTGGTGATTATCGAAAATGTGTACAACTATCCGGGGCTGGGGGCGATGCTGGTAGAGGCCGTCAAGCAGAAAAATATTTTTCTACTGCAAGCCATCGTCATGGTAACTATTTTCTTTTTCGCGCTGGCGAATCTGGTGGCAGATGTCATGTACGCCCTACTCAACCCGCGAATTCGCCTGGAATAAGTCTCGCCGGGGCTAAAAAACGACCTGAATCGAGAGCGAGCCTAACATCAAATTATCGCCCCGGTGAAGCTGGTGTGGCTCGTCGGGTGCAAGCCGTTGGCCGCCGACAAACGTACCATTGGAACTGCCGAGGTCTGTCACATACAGGTCGCTATCTTTCACATGCAGGCGAACATGGGAACGAGAAACACCACGACCCTGTGCGCCATAGGGCATCAGGTCAACATCCGGCCTATAGCCAGTTGTCAGATCAGACCGTCCCAGGATGACGGACAGGTCGTCAGTCATAATCAGGCGCTCGGTCATGCCGCGCACCAACAGAATAATTTCGCGGTCAGGGGTTAAATCGTCGGATTTCTGTTCCTTTAAAAGGCGGCGGAGTGTTTGACGGTTACTGATAATGAATGTGTCTGTTGGCCCAAGCGAATCGGGATCCACCGGCGAATCCTTTTCCGTTTTTTCGTCTTGCATGGCACGCCACCCTTTCCAAAACCTTATCCCATATTATACCCATTCGTGTCGAAAAAACCGTTAATGACCAACTGTATGATACAACCGATTTTCATGGTTTATAATTAGATGGTGACAAAAAGGAGCAAAACATTATGCCGCTCTATGATTATCGCTGTGAAGCCTGTGGCGAACCCTTCCAGGCACGGCATGGGTTCGACGATGACGCCCCACCCTGTCCTGCCTGCGGGGATAGTAATGTCAAGCGGATTATTACCACCGCCCCGGCCATCGCGCGCGGCATCCTGACACTCGCGGGGGACAGTCGAAGAGCCAGCAAAGAGCAATTGAAGGATAAATGGGCGGAAGAAACCCCGAAATTACGCAAAAAACTGGTGGATAAGTTGGGCGAGGATGTCGTGAACCGGAACGCGCCCACCCTGAATGCGACTTATGATTGATGCTGGTGTATCCAGCCTACCTTTGTATCACTTACTGTTTATTTATCGCCGCCCCGGTCACGTCTAAGGAGGTGACTGGCGACCTCTGCTAAGGAAAATTCATGAAGAAATTGTTGTTATTGATTGTGTTATCGAGCATGTTTGTATTTCGTGTTGTCGCCCAGGATGCTTCCGGCGCGCATATGGTGGATGATTTTGAGAAGGGTATCCCATTCATAGAAGATGGTAACGGTAACGGAGTTGGGCTGGTCGTCTGGGGCGACGTGGAGGGAAATGTCACCCTATCAGCTACCCAGGTAATGCCTTACTCGCCTATCATCCTGCCCGATCAGGAAACCGCCAATACGGTATTGACCATCAGTTACGATATTACGGGATGGGGTGGATTCACCCACGCTTTCACCAATGGGGTTGATTGGATCACTCAGAACTGGTTAGGGTACGACGCCCTCCGCTTCTGGCTGTATGGGAACAATACCGGCGCGACCATCCAGATTGACCTGCTGGAAAATCAAGCGCCCGATTCGACCTTTGATACCGCCGAACGATTTTATGACCGGATTGAGGATGATTACACTGGCTGGAAACAATTCACCCTGCCTTTCAGCGACTTCAAACGCCGCACCGACTTTCAACCATCGGGTGCGCCCAACGATGGCCTGACCCTGGAACAAGTTTCCGGTTATGCCTTTATCTTCCCGGCGGGTGTCGGGGCACAGGTGGCCTATCTGGACAAGGTGATGCTGGTGACGGATGACTATCTCGAACAAGAAGTTGCAATGGCCGAAGCGACGGAGCAACCCGAAATGGTGACAGAACCGATTGAGCATAATTGGCAACTCATCTGGTCGGACGAGTTCGATGGTGAAGCGGGTACATCCCCTAACCCCGATAATTGGGTTTGTGAAGTTGGCGGAAGTGGCTGGGGCAACAAAGAGTGGGAATACTACACCCCCCTACCAGAGAATGTGTCCCACGATGGCGAAAGCAATCTGGTCATCACCGCCAGCGAGGCAGCACCCGATACAGGCCGATGCTGGTACGGCGAATGCACGTACACTTCGGCACGCTGCACCACCCAGGGTAAAGTGGAATTCACCTATGGGCGGGTCGAAGCGCGGCTGAAAATTCCGTATGGACAGGGTATCTGGCCTGCCTTCTGGATGCTGGGCACGAATATCAATCAGGTTGGCTGGCCGACCTCCGGCGAAATTGACATTATGGAGAATATCGGCAAGGAACCCAATACGGTATATGGAACGGTACACGGGCCGGGTTATTCTGGCGGAAATGGCATCGGCAATTCGCTCATGCTGGATGCCCCACTGTGCGATGATTTTCATGTCTTTGCTGTAGAGTGGGATTCCGATGCAGTCCGATGGTATGTGGACGACACACTGTACAACACGGTCACAACTGATGATGTAGGTTCGCGGAAGTGGGTATTCGACCACGATTTCTTCATCATTGTGAATGTGGCGGTGGGTGGCTTATGGCCGGGATACCCGGACGAAACCACTACCTTCCCGCAGACCATGAAAATCGACTACATCCGTGTGTACCAGGATGCAAACGAGGGATAGAATATGGCAAAATCCATCCCATTTGATCGGGCAGTCGATTACTATGACGAGACGCGCGGCTTCCCAACGGGCGAGGAGAAATCGGTTGCCGCATTGATGGCCGAGGCTGGCGGACTCACCTCCGCCAGTCGAATCCTGGAAATTGGCATCGGCACGGGACGGATTGCCCTGCCGCTATCGGCGCATGTGAAGGGAATTTACGGCGTTGACCTGTCCCGCCCAATGCTGCACCGACTGCAAGCCAAACGAACGACTGAACCTGTCTATATCGTCAATGGCGATGCCACACGCCTCCCATTCCCCGACGCCACCTTTGATGCGGTTGTCATCGTCCACGTTCTGCATCTGATTCCCAACCGAGGGGATGCCCTGACCGAATTGGCACGGATACTGCGCCCCGGCGGGCAGCTTATCAACGGCTACAACGAGGAAACCGATCCACGTTACGAGCTGTGGGATACCTGGAACGCGGTGGTTGCTGCCGAAGACACAAAAAAGGCTATCAACACCAGTAAGCAGACGAAAAATCCCGCCGTCCTCGAAGAAGCAGGCTGGCGACCCGTCGCGGATACGCGCGTCCATTCCTATTCCTACAGTGCCTCCCCCAATACTTTTTTGGATCATGTCCGGCGGCGTATCTGGTCGGCCTTGTGGAAATTCAGCGACGAGGAATGGGCGCGTGGGCTGGCGGCACTGGAGACGGCTGTCCGCGAAAAGTACGCTGACCCGGACGAACCCATCCCGGCAGAAGCCACCTTCAGCGTTCGGGCATGGCTGCCACCCGCATAACACAACTGTGCAGGGCAGACACATAGGTCTGCCCCTACTCCCCTGTGCTAATCTGGTCTGCTCCCATCACCCGGTCTATAATGGGCAGATCAGTTCGTCGGCGGGAGTATCAATGGTTCAACCGTTACACATTCGAGGCGCACACGTTTGGAATGGTAGCTATGCCGACCAGCGCGATTTGTATACCAGCGATGTGATTCTGGATAAACCCGGCAACGGCGCGCTGACGGTTGATCTGGACGGTTACACCATTTTCCCCGGCCTGATAAACGCCCACGATCATCTGGAACTGAACCACTATCCCCGCAGCAAATTCCGCGAGAAATACGACAATGCCCACCAATGGGGCGAGGACATGAACGCGCGGCTGGATACCGAACCGTATAAGTCGCTGCGGGCATATCCCTTGTGGGATCGCTTGTTCATTGGCGGGCTGAAAAATCTGCTGTGCGGGGCGACGACTGTTGCCATCACAATCCACCGCACAAGGAACTGTGGCGCAAGGACTTCCCGGTGCGGGTCTTAAAAAAGTATGGTTGGGCACATTCGCTGCACTTCAGCACCGATGAGGAAATCGTACGCTCTTACCGTGAAACACCCTATGACACCCCCTGGTTTATCCATCTGGCCGAAGGCACGGACGATGTTACGGCGGGGGAATATAAACGACTGAAGGCATTAGGTTGTGTTGGCAAGAACACTGTAATTGTGCATGGGGTGGGGCTTCAATACGAAGATGCGATTGACTTCTATACAACAATTGATGGTCACATCGGAAATGGTATCAAGATTATTTTATGCCCTTCAACAAATTTGTTTCTGCTTGACCATTTAATCTATGTCCGAATTCCCGCCATGCTCGCATCCGCCATGATTGGTAGCGATTCCCGACTAACTGGTCGCGGTGACTTACTAGATGAAATCGCGGTTTGCATATGAAAGTATTCCCATTAGCCCGAATACGTGGGTATATTCAAGCTGTCACGCGGTATGCTCGAAAAGCACTTGATTTAAAACAAAATGGCGCGATAGGTACAGGCTGATTTCGCCGATTTTGTGGCTATTACAACCAGCGGCAATGACGAAGTACAACTTTGTCACGTCCCGCCGCGCCGACCTCGCCCTCGTGGTGAAGGATGGCCTGCCACAAATTGGCGACCCGGAGGTGATGGCGAAGTTTACGCATGTGGAAACCGTTCCGGCGACGCTGGACGGCAGACCCAAGTCCATCCAAATCGACCTGGCACGTCGTATAACTCAATGTAAGCTGCGCGAACCGGGACTAGAAGTGGATATGCCAGCGCGCGGGTTCAGGCTATGGTGAACAGTGGTTTGTTGTTAGTTGCTGCTAATTCATGTTTGGTTATTCAGAAAACCAACCACGAACAACCAATAACCCATTCAGGAGCAGTGATGACCGATATTTTGTTTGGGCAATCCTATTACCTGCGCTTCGACCCCAAGCTGTGGGAGGCGATGCAGCCCTATCCACCATTGGGGACGCTGTACGCCGCCAGCTACATGCGCGAACGGGGTTATTCGGTGGCGCTGTTCGACGCGATGCTGGCCGAAAGCACCGATGAATGGCGCGACGGCACTTCAACAAGTTCAGCCCAAATATGCGGTACTATTCGAGGACAATTTTAATTACCTGAGCAAAATGAGCCTGCTGCGGATGCGGGCGGCCGCCTTTGAGATGATCGACATGGCGAAGGCGGCGGGCTGCATCGTGATCGTCGCCGGGGCGGATATGACCGACCATGCCGAGCAATATCTGGCACATGGGGCGGATTTTGTGCTGCTGGGCGAAGGCGAAGAAACCCTGGCCGAGTTGGTGGATTATCTCAACCTCACCCCCAACGCCCCTCTCCATAACGATAGAGAGGGGACGCAAAGATGACAACTGACCTGTACACCATCCAGAGCCTTGCCTATCTGCGGGATGGTCAGGTCATCAAAACGCCGCCGCGCCCGGTCATTCGCAATCTGGACACCCTGCCCTTCCCGGCCTGGGATTTGGTTGACCGGGACAAATACCGCAACGTGTGGATGGAGCATCACGGTTACTACTCCATGAATCTGGTCACAACGCGCGGCTGCCCGTTCCACTGCAACTGGTGCGCCAAACCGATCTGGGGGCAAAAATACAATGTGCGGAGCGCCGCCAATGTGGTCGAGGAAATGGCGTGGCTGCAAGAACATTTCCAGCCCGATCACATCTGGTTCATGGACGACATCATGGGCATTCAGGATCGGTGGATCGAGGAATTTGCCGATCTACTGGACGCGCGCGGCGTGCATATTCCCTTCAAGAGCCTGAACCGGGTCGATCTGCTGCTGCGCGGCAAAACCATCCCGGCGCTGGCACGGGCGGGCGCGAAAATTGTATGGGTCGGCGCGGAAAGCGGTTCGCAGAAAATTCTGGACGCGATGGACAAAGGCACACAGGTCGAGCAGATTTACGAAGCCACGCGCCAGCTTCACGCGCATGGGGTGAAAGTCGCCTTCTTCCTGCAATTCGGTTATCCCGGCGAAACCCGCGAGGACATTGAACTCACCCTGAAAATGGTGCGCGACCTGATGCCGGACGACATCGGCATCAGCGTCAGTTATCCCCTGCCGGGAACACCGTTTTACGAAACTGTGAAACACGAACTTGGGCGAACGTGTCAACTGGCTGGACAGCGCCGACCTCGCCATGCTGTACAAAGGCCCATTCGCCACCGACTTTTACCGCCAGCTTCACACGGTTGTGCATAAGGACTATCGCTCTCGCAAAACCTGGGGCGAAATTCGCAGCCCTGCTGCGAAACCCGGTCAATTTGCGCCCCAACCATCTCAAGCGCACCGCCGCCATGATTTATCACCGGCTGACGCTGCCGAGCGCGGTGGCAAAACTGGACGCGCTGGCGAAGCTGCCGCACGAACCGACCCGGCTGCCAAACGTGGCCTTCAGCGAATAACGGTCAAGCAATCAACCAACCGCTAGAGTACAATACAGCCTTTATCAATGACATTCTATCGTGTGGGAGTTAACCATCATGGCAAATTGGCTGAAGGTCAGCAAACCGAATATCGAAATGTCCAGTGGATTTCTGATGTACCAATCGGCCATTATCAATCTGGACGCGGCCAGCAGTTTCGCCGTACAAAATGCCGGGACAGTGACCGTGTTCATCGAGGGCAAAGGTTACGTCGTCCAGCAGCAGTTCGATGACCAGGCCTATCAAACGGTACTGAGATATGTGCAGGCGCGGACTCAAGGGCAGACTTTGCCGTAGTAACTGAAAAGTCGGTGGAGGTTAAATGAGACAGGTCATTATGTATCCCGGTGAAGATGGATATTGGGTTGTAGAATGTCCAAGTTTACCCGGCTGCATCAGCCAGGGAAAAACCGAGGACGAGGCAATTGAGAACATCAAAGAAGCGATTGAACTCTGGATAGAGGACGCCCAGGCCAATGGAGAAGTCATTCCCGAAGACTCACAAATTCGCGTGGCTTACGTTGAGGCATGAAATTACCGGTTATCTCCGGCCTAGAATGTGTAAAAGCCCTTCAAAAAGCAGGGTTTTATACGATACGGCAGAAGGGCAGTCATATAAGCCTGCGTCGAAATGATCCTTTCGCCAGAGTGACTGTTCCAGATCATAAGGAATTGGACAGGGGCACGCTCAGAGCGATTATCCGGCAGGCCGGATTAACTGTAGACGAATTTGTAGATTTACTGTAAGGGCAATTGCATGGACATCCTCCTGGCACACGGCTATTTTTTGTATGAAGACCCGCACGAACTGAAAGTGATGAAACCCTACCCGCCGCTGGGTATCCTGTACATCTCGGCGTATCTGAAAAGACAGGGTTTCGATGTGGGCGTGTTCGACTCGACCTTTAGTTCGATGGCCGCGTTTCAGGAGTTAATCGCTACAGAACACCCATCCGTCGTCGGCATCTACACCAACATGATGACCAAGCGCAATGTGCTGGAGATGGCACATATCTGCAAGCAACACGGGGCGACGGTCATCCTGGGCGGGCCAGAACCGCCCTATTATGCCGAGGATTATCTGCAACACGGCGCGGACATCATCGTCAAAGGCGAGGGCGAACTGACGCTAGAGGCTCTGCTGCCGCATCTCGCCCAACATGGCCTGAATCAACTGGAAACGATTGAGGGAATTGCCTTTCTCAACGCCGACGGAAAGGTGGTCGAAACCGCGCCACGCGCCTTCATCCCCGACCTGAGCGCCAACCCCTGGCCGGATCGGGAAGCGATTGACATTCCCCAGTACATGCGCGTGTGGAAAGACCATCACGGGCAAAGTTCGGTATCGGTGATTCAGGCGCGCGGCTGCCCGTATACCTGCCGCTGGTGCAGCCATTCGGTCTATGGCAACACGCACCGCCGCCGGACGCCAGAGGATGCCGCTGACGAACTGCTGTGGATCAAGGAACGCTACAACCCTGACCTGATCTGGTACGCCGACGATGTATTCACCATCAACTATCGCTGGTTCTTCAACTATGCCGAGGAACTCAAAAAGCGCGGCGTCCGTATCCCGTTCGAGTGCATTTCGCGGGCGGATCGACTGAATGAGGATGTGGTCAAAACGCTGGCTGAGATGGGCGCGTTCCGGGTATGGAATGGTTCGGAGAGCGGGTCGCAGCGCGTGTTGGACGCGATGGATCGCAAGGTGCAGGTGAAGGACGTG
Source organism: uncultured Chloroflexia bacterium (assembly GCA_963752305.1). Lineage (GTDB taxonomy): Bacteria > Chloroflexota > Anaerolineae > Aggregatilineales > Phototrophicaceae > CFX2. Next base: position 695,957 of record CAVVXQ010000009.1, on the reverse strand, counting down.
CAGGCAAAAACCCACCTGCTGCAACACTATGGCATCGAAACCGGCATGTTCATCATGCTCGGTTATGAGGGCGAAACCATTCAGGACTTGGAGGAAACCGTCGAACATCTGAAAATCTCCAACCCCGACCTGTTCCTGACCACCGTCGCCTACCCGATCAAAGGTACGCATTATTACACTGAGGTCGAGAGCCGGATTCTGGCGGATAAAACCTGGACAGACCGCAGTGACCGCGATCTGACCGTCGCCGGACGCTACTCGCGGCGGTTTTACAGCTTCGCCACCCGCTGGATGGTGAGCGAGGTGGCGCTGAGTAAGGCCAGTAAGCATGGCGATGTTCCCCTCAAGCGGCGGCTCAAGCTGCTGGCGAACGCCAAAATCGGGCGGTTGGGCATGGAACTGACGAAGAGCCAAACCGAGACTCAGGGATACCGGGTGCATGAGCCAGTCCGGGGCATTTGATTCCCTCGCGCCGACCTACGACGACACATTTACCAACAGCCCCATCGGGCGATTTCTACGGGCGGAAATTCACGCGCGGCTCGACCTCTATTTTCGCGAGGGCGACCATGTGCTGGAACTCGGCTGCGGCACAGGTGAGGATGCCTTATATCTGGCCGAACGCGGCGTTCACGTCACCGCTACCGATGCCAGCGAACGGATGCTGCACATAGTGCGGGCAAAAGCTGCCGACAATCACCTGATAAGCTGTTCGCATCTGGATTTACGAGAACTATCGACGAATGACCAGCAACTATCAGCTACTTCATTTGACGGCGCGTTCTCGAATTTCGGCGCGATGAACTGTCTGGATGACTGGCGCGGCATAGCGGCGTGGCTGGCGGTGCGGATGAAACCGGGGGGAATTGTCGGTCTGGGCGTGATGAGTTCCATGTGCCTGTGGGAACCCCTGTGGCATAGTTTACACGGCGATTGGTGGACGGGGACGCGGCGCTGGCGACAGAATACCACCTTTCAGCCGGACGACACCACCACGCCGATCAGCATCACCTACCCAACCATCCGGCGGCTGACGCGGGATTTTGCACCGCATTTCCGGCGGGTGCATGTTCAGGGAGTTGGGTTGTTCCTACCGCCGAGTGATGTGTTCGGCGCGATTGAAAAGCGTCCCCGCCTGATGAAGCGGCTGATGCGATTAGATGCACGGTTCACCAAATACCGTCAACTGGCCTTATTCGCCGATCATTACTGGATTGAGTTTGAGCGAATATGAAGCGAGCTAGAGATTGGTTTCCCCTAGCGCCTTATCCTTCTCACGCACCTGTTCGGCCATTTGCGTTTTGTAAGCGATGAGTCGCTCTTGCAGGGTCGGGTCGAAGGCCGCCAGGATTTGCACCGCTAGCAGTCCGCCATTCTTCGCCCCACCAATCGCCACCGTCGCCACTGGAACACCGGATGGCATCTGCACGATGGACAGCAGCGAATCCAGCCCGTTGAGGGCGTGGCTCTGCACCGGCACGCCGATCACTGGCAGAGGAGTATAGGCCGCCACCATACCGGGCAGATGTGCCGCCCCGCCCGCCCCGGCGATAATCACCTTCAGGCCGCGCTCGTGCGCCGAAGTCGCGTAATCGGCCATCTCAATTGGGGTGCGATGCGCCGACAGGATGCGGACTTCATGTGCCACGTCAAAAATGCGGCAGACCTCAATTGCCCCCTGCATGGTCGGCATATCGCTGTCGCTGCCCATGACAATCCCAACCAGCGTCATGTGAACTCCCTGAAGTATGGCTATAGATCAACCAGATTTGCCGCGCGGCGTGCCAGCGTCTCGGCTTCTTCGACCCGCTCCGCCAGCACAGTAATATGCCCCATTTTACGCCCGACGCGCACCTGCCGCTTGCCATACAGGTGCAGTGCCGCGCCGGGGATGGTCAGGGCGGCTTTGATGCCATGAATCCGAGCCGTGCCATTCCGTTCCCCCAGGATATTGACCATCACCACCGCCGGGGCACGTAGATAGGTCGCTCCCAATGGCCAGCCGATCACCGCCCGCAGGTGATTCTCAAACTGTGAGGTCGCGCAGCCTTCGATGGTGTAATGGCCGGAATTGTGCGGGCGGGGCGCGATCTCGTTGTAAAGCACCTGTCCATCCGCCAGCAGGAACAACTCTACCCCGAATACGCCGACGCCTTTCACTGCCTCCACCGCTTTTCGTGCCAGTGCGCTGGCTTCCGCAGCGATCTCCGGGCTGATCTCGGCAGGGGCGCGCACAATATGGCAGATGTGATTCTGCTGGACGGTTTCGACCACCGGATACACCTGCATATCCCCCTTGTGACCGCGCACGACCATCACCGCCAGTTCGTGGGTGAAAGGCACAAACGCCTCAAGGTACAATTCCCGCCCGCCCCGCGATAGCCGTTCCCAGGCGGGATAGATGTCTTCCAAGCGGTGGAGTGTCGCGTTGCCATAACCATCATAACCATCGCGCCGGGTTTTGAGTACCAGTGGATAACCATAGTCGTTCGCCGCATCCAAGACATCATCCGGCGAGTTAACCGCGCGGAAAGGAGGCAGCGACAGTCCGGCAGCCTCCATCGCCTGTTTTTGCAGCAGCTTATCCTGAATTGCCCCTAAGGTGTCCGATGTGGGATAAACCGGCAGTCCCATCGCTTCCAGGCGGCGCAGCACATCCGCATCCACGAATTCGTTCTCCAGCGTGACCAGATCGCACATGGCGGCGAAGGTGTTCAAAGCGGCTTCATCGTCCCACTGGCCGACGACCTGATGCTGTGTCAGCCGCGACGCCGGACTGTCGGGAGAACGTTCAAAGATGGCGGTTTCGATACCGAGTGAGATGGCGGCCTGGGTGAGCATCTGCGCGAGCTGCCCGCCGCCGAGTATGCCTAGACGTGTCATGGTGGGGTATGATAACGGGAAGTTTCGTATTCAGCAATTGAAACAGAGTGACTATGGTTAGCAAAGACGAATATGGTCAAATCCTGAGTACTGCTCTGGAAAATGCAGCACAAAACGCTGAGAAAGCGTTTAAGATTGAAATTCCCCGACAGTTCACAATTGAGATGGTGGGCGCAGGTAATCCCCGTCGGCATAACCTTTCGAGAGAAAGAGTAGTTGATTTACTCTACATAAACGAAGACCAATTCTGGTTGCTCATCAACATAATGGTCATCGAAATCGACCCAGAGGCAAATATGACGGTAGTGTCTCTAAGCGTTACAGGACATGGGCCGGGACGTTTTGAGGATACATTTCACTATGCGAACGGCACTGGGCCATTTCATCAAGTATTGCCGATGAATTTGAAGGTGTCCCGATTGATCCCGCTTGGGAAAGCTCCAGAAGATTTTATTCCTTAGCATCGTTGAACCGTCACTTATGACCTCCCGCCTCTCCCGCAACACACTCACCCTGTTAACCAGCAATGTTGGGAGCGCGATTTTATCCTTCCTGCTGTCGGTGCTGATCGGGCGAGCATTGGGCGGTGATGGTTTAGGGGTATACGCGGCGGCGCTGGCCTGGGTATTCCCCCTATCGCTGGCGGCAGAATTCGGCCTTAGCACACTCATCACACGAGACGTCGCCCAAAACCCCGACACTGCCGAAGCCTATTTACACGCCACCACCATTCCGCGCCTGTGGTTGGGCGGCACATTGACCCTGCTGCTTTTCCTCGTCGCGCCACTATTGAGCAGCGACCCGGCGATTGTCGCAGGTTTAAGAATATCCGCCCCGCTGATTCTGATTCTGCCCTTTTTCGGCGCATTCACGGCTGTTTTCCGCGCTCATCAAATCATGTGGCCGATTCCCCCGCTCAATCTGGGGATGCTGGTGATTCAAGTGACGCTGACGGCCATAGTGTTTCTCACAGGTGGCGGGGTATTGCTGGCGCTGGCAGTCAATACCCTGACCTCGGCAGGGCAGTTGGCGGCAGCATGGGCGATCTATCACTTTCGATTTCGGAGGCCATCGGCATCGAAAAATGTTCCGGCTTTACAGGTAAAAGCCCTCTTGCGGCGTGCATGGCCGTTCGCGCTGGCGGCAGTGCTGGCGGCGCTGCAAACCCGCGCCGGGACAATTCTGTTGGAACAACTCGCGCCCACCATTCAGGTCGGCTACTATGCGGCGGCAACTCGTTTTGTGGAAGCCGCCCGCATGATCCCCAACGCCCTGTTTGGTGCGCTTGTTCCCGGCGCTAGCCGCCCTGACCGTTCAACCGGAAGTGCTTCAACACACCTTCCGCCGCGTGCTGCTCGGACTCGGCGGATTCGGGCTGTTCATGGGCTTGGTGTTCACAGTTCTGGCGAGTGGTATTATCTCGATTACCTATGGCGCGGCATTCACCCCGGCTGTGCCTGTCCTGCAAATTGCCATGTGGAGCTTGCTGCCCGGTTTGCTGCGTGGGGGATGGACATTGTACTGGTATGCGCGAGGACGCGAAGGCTTGACCAATCTCATCACGGCTATCACGCTGATTGTGCAAATCGGCATCAGTTTGTGGCTGATTCCGCGATTCGGCGCGGCGGGTGCAGCAGGCGCGGTACTGGTGGCGGAAGCGCTGGCGATGATTTTACTGTGGCTGCCGGGACTGACGGTGCGGCGTCATGCCTGACCATCCTACTATCCACTCAACCCATCGCCTCGATTTAATACTGCTGCTCCTGCTGTTCGTCGGCGGGATCATCCTGCGCCTCGCCCTGATTGCCCCTGCCGGATTTGATGGCCTATACGGTCAAGACCCGTATGCCTATTACGACTTCGCGGCGGAACTGCGGAGTGCAATAGCAGACGGACACAGCCTTCCGCCCTTTTTCTGGCCGCTCGGCTATCCAGCACTGGTAGGGATTTCCGGGGCAATCTTCGGCACAGCGCCACAGGTCGGACAACTGCTGAATATTATATTAGGCGTGGCACTCGCCCCACTCGTTTATCTACTCGTCCGGCAGATGGGCGGCGGGCGATGGGCAGCCCTCACCGCCGGACTCCTGATGGCGGTTTGTGGACAGGCGGTACAGTCCAGTCTTGTCATCATGGCGGACATCCCGGCGCTGTTCTGGGGGACGGTCAGCGCGGTCTTGCTTTGGCGATATATCAATCATTTCCAGACAGGGCAGCCCGATAAACTGTCGCTGCCCCTTGCCAGCCTCACGCTGGCGCTGGCGATCATCACCCGCTGGTTGTACCTGGTGCTGATTATCCCCTGGGGATTGACCCTGTTAATAACGTGGCATGGGCGGATACACTGGCGCGATGTGGTTTCCCCAATTCTGGTCGCTCTGATAGTCTTTATCCCACAGTTGGCCTACAGCCGCACCAACCCCTACCCTGTCCTCAATCACGCCTGGGTGGAGGGATGGTCGCCCGCCAATGCCCTCCGTCAAACGTTCGATAATGTAGATGGTCATTTTGAGTATCCAACCACCAATGCCGCCTACTATGCCCAACCATTTTACGACGCCTATTATCTCGCGCCGATTTTCACGCCCTTCCTGCTGCTCGGCCTGTTTTATCTGTTTTTGGAGCGGCGCTACAGTCAGCTAACTCTGCTGCTGGGTTGGGGACTGCTGCCCTATGTGTTTCTGATCGGCATCCCCTACCAGAACATCCGCTTTCCGCTAATTGTTTTTCCCGCCGTCGCTATTACCATCGGCTTCGGGCTAGAAGTCGCCGCGAACGGGTTAAGTTACCGATTACCCCGAAAGATTGGGTACGCCGCGTGGGTTGGGGTGGCAACCATCGGCTTATCAACCATGTTGGCAACCGGGCGAGATACAATCAATGTGTTTATCGACAACCAGCAGCGGGACAAAGACACCGCCGCCTTGACAGCCCAACATGTCCCCGAAGGCGCGACCCTGTACACCTTCGGCCTGACACTCACACTCCAGCATTACACTTCCCTCAATGTCTACGAACTGTACTACGAGACACCGGAAACCCTGGCCGCCAAATGGACTCACGGGCAGGATGATTATCTGCTGTTGAACGTCTGGAATATCGAAAATCAGTGGACAGGGCGCGACCCGCAGTTCGACTATCACTGGCTGCGAGATGTACGCGGCCTCGTCCGACTCGGCAATTTCGGCAATTACAGCTTGTATCGGGTGGGTGGATGAACATCGGTATTCTGCTGCCCGGTTTCAGCAGCGACGAAAATGATTGGGCGATCCCGGTGCAGATGAACCTTGTCCGTGAGATGGCGAAGGGTGACGATGTGCGCGTCCTGGCGCTGCGCTATCCCCACCGCCGGGATCGTTACACTGTTCAGGGCGCGACGGTCTATTCCCTGGGTGTTGGACAGGTACGAGGCCTGCGAAGATTAGCCCTGTGGTGGGATGCGCTGTGGACGCTCCGCCGCCTGCACCGGGAAAAACCATTCGATGTGTTCCATGCCATGTGGGCGGACGAAACCGGGTTGATTGCAACCTGGGCGGGTAAATGGCTCAATGTGCCGGTGGTGGTATCCATCGCCGGGGGTGAACTGGCGCGGTTGGATGACATTGAATACGGTTTACAGAGGGGTGCATTTAGCCGATGGATAGTTGGGCGAGCCCTACGCGGCGCGGATGCCGTAATCGCTGCCTGTTCCTACACGCGCAACCTGATCGCAGCCACGAATTATCGCGTGCCAGATACAAAAATTCACACGATCTCGCTTGGTGTGGATACGAACACTTTCCATCCACCAGCCCTGAAATCCCAATCGACAGCGCATAAACTGATTTATGTCGCCTCGCTGGTGGGCGTGAAAGATCAGGCGACCCTGCTTCAGGCAATGGCACGGTTAGGTGAACAGGTGACTCTGGATATATTGGGTGAAGGGTCGGAACGGGCGCGTCTGGAAGTGTTGGCAGCGGAACTCGGCATCGACCATCGGGTGAACTTCCTCGGTGCGGTTCATCATCTGGATTTACCCGCACACTACGGACGCGCAGCGCTGAATGTGCTGTCCTCGCGCCATGAGGGCTTAGGCATGGTCACGCTCGAAGCCGCCGCTTGTGGAGTCCCGACGGTGGGTACAGCCGTTGGCCTGCTGTCGGACGAACCCTCAATAGGTATTGTTGTTCCGGTGGGTGATGATGCAGCACTCGCGGAAGCAATCGCTGACTTGCTAAACGATCAGAATCGGCTGTTAACTCTCGGTCAATCTGCTTATGAGACGGTTCATAAACGCTATACGATTTAACATACCCTATATCAATTTCGGGAATTGTACGCCGATTTATAGGCGTCTCAAACCGTCAACCACCACACACCCGTACACTCCGGCATAATCACCCACCGATTTTTCGCCACCTGCTCGGCCATGTCATCCCCGAAGAAAAAACCGCTTAAGCGTTCCGCCTCCGCTAATGACTCGAACTGATAATCGGTGCGTATCCAGTTCGCAGAGAAGCCGTGTTCATTTTCCAGCCAATCATAATACTCGGCCAGCGCGGGGGTCGGCGGCCAGGGTGTCTCACGGCCTGTTCCGAGCGTCTCCAAGAGGATGGCTGTCCCGCCAGGGCGTAGGAGTTGCCGCATCTCGATCAGGCACTTGCCGATTTCCACCCGCCAGCTATCGGGATACCAGCCGCACAGATGCCCGAAGCTCCACCCCTCGATTGCCAGATCGGCACTTCCATCCTCGACAGGCAGAGCGCGGTTATCCGCTACCCCCGTTTCCCAATTATTCAGTCCAGACGATTGCAACTTGCGGGTGTTCACATCTAGCATGTGCGCCGATCCGTCGAACGCACGCATAGACCCGACGAGCGGCACAAGCAGCAGAGTCAATCTGCCCGTGCCCGCCCCGAACTCGACCACATCCAATCCTTCAAGTGAACGAATTTGTTGCAACTTTTCCAGGATATTACCCTGATAATCCTCACGGGCGACCAAAGCATCATACAGGTCGGCATGTTGGGCATAAATCGTCTGGAAATGATCGGCCATATTCACTCCCACATCATCACTCGGAACGCATCCGGCGAATTAACACAAAAACACCCGCACCGCCAAGTATCAGCCATGCCATTGCCGAGATCACCACGCCGATGTAAAACATACGCGGCTGAAACCCAAACGTAACACTATGTTTTCCGGCGGGCAGGCATACACCCCGCAGTGCCGTATCCACCCGCAGTAGCTCGGCAGATTGTCCATCCACTGTCACTGTCCAGTTCGGGTCGTAGCTGTCGGTCAGTACCAGTAGACCGCCCGATTCAGTTTGTGCCGATAGTGCTACCGTATTGGGCAAATAGCTCGTAATCTGTGCCGACGAAACACCGCTTCCCCTCTCACAATCCATTGGAGCATCGACAACAGCAGTGGTAAGCGGGTTAATTTCCCCAGATGCAAGCCCATTCCGCCCAGCTTCATCATCCATCACCGCAACCTCGGAAGTTACGAAAGCGCGCGGCAGTGGGTCGGCAATCTCGTAAATGAACCAACCGTCGTCCTCTATTTTCGAGACAAGCGACTCCAACCCCGGCAGTCCTGAATATTCATACGGTTGGTCGCTGATGAGATACCGTACTCCTAGCAGCCGTGCGATAGGTGAGGTCGGGTTATAGCCGCTGGCGTCCAGCAGGCGTTGATAATCATCGCTCACCAGTGGGTCGTAACCACTGGCATTCAGATGTTTTGTGTAGGTCGCCCCCGCCTGCCACACGATCTGGTTGGGCACGGTCATCACGCGGAAGTCTGGGCTGGCCGGGACTGCGCGGCTCATCGCCTGCCACATCTCCGGCACATCCACCGCCGCCACAGTGACTAATGGTGCAGATACCCGCCACAGATCAAGCAGCAGCACAGCCAGCGTGACAACCAGCGCCCACTTCACACTTATCCTTGCGAATGCCCATAACCGCAGCGCCAACCATGTCCCGGCGATTGTTATTCCGGTTAACAGAGTCATATTGGCTGCCTGTGACACCTGCCTATCAATAATCTCCGAGTTGCTGGATACTGTAATTTGGTTCGACAATGCCAGTGCGCCTATCAAACACAGCACTACAGCAACAATCAGCATTAATGTAGTCATAGGAAGCAGGCGATTCACCCATTCAGCGCGGTCTACCGTCTGCAAATCCGTCACCAGCAGCGCCGCTAATCCCGCGCCACCCACCACCACAAAATACAGCGCCCGTGATGGCACGCGGAAAAGGTTGTACCCCGGCAGCAGATAATGCAGAACCGTGAATAATCCGCCGTTTATGCCCAGACTGACGATCACGCCAACCACCACAAATCCGGTCAGCAGCGCCACCACCGCCCGCCGCCGGATCAGGAACAGCGCGACCAGCGGCAATATCCCCATATAAGCGGTCAGTTCTTCGTAGAACGGCACACCCCAGTAACCTCGATTCGGCTCACCAAACAGGTTGGGAATAACCAGCGTGACGAGTTGTTCGGGTGGCATGGCATAACTGTTGCTGAACCCCAGCCCACCATCGACCCGCGTTGAACGAGTTGTAAACTCGGCCACAGGCAGCAGCAGTACCGCGCCGAGCAAGCCGCCTACAGCAAGCATGACCACGAGCGGACGGAATGCCTGGAAAAAAGTCGTCTGCTTCGTCCCAAACACCACGTACAGGAACATCACCGCCAGCCACAACAACCCGAAGTACAACATGGGTGGGTGTCCGGCCAGGATGCACATACCCACCGCCGCTCCACCAGCCAGCGCACGAATGAACCAGTTTGTTCGCCCTATGCTCCACAAATAGCCTGCTGCCATCCAGGGCAGCCACGCGGCACACATCAGATAATTCAAATGTCCGGCATTCAGGTGAGCGGCAATCACGCCGGAAAAGGTGTAAACAATCCCGCCGACTAACGCGCCCACCCGTGACGCACCCAACTGCCCGACAAAGGCGGCCATGCCACATCCCCCCAGCCACAGGTGCAAAATCACCAACCAGCCGACGCCGTGTGGCACATCCGTCAGCGCCATAATCCAGGCGGGGGCATAGAAAATAGTCGATTGAGGATTGCCGGGGATACTTTGCCCGCCGAACTGGTACGGATTCCACAGCGGCAAACCATTTCCATTTCGCACGCTGTCGAAGATGAATGAATACAGGGGATACTGCTGGTTAACGAGATCATGCCCGTTCAGCACTTCATTCCCGGTTGGAGGGCGCAGAACCGGCAGCATCAACACCAGCACCAATCCGGCCAGCGTCACCGGGACGAATATCGCCTCCGACAGATAGTTCCACCACAGGCGTCTATGAGTGGACTCCAGACTCAAGGAACAGCCTGTACGGTGAGCTGGTTAAAAGTGGTCGAGAAACCGAGTGGGTCTTGTGTCACACTGCTGCAATTGCTGGTTGCAGTACGGGTTTCAAACTCGCAGGCTTTATCCCGCTCTAACGACCAGATGGCAATGCGCTGGATGTTCTGTTCCTGAGCAAACGCCGTAACCGCCTGGGCATCATCCAGCGTAAAAATCTGCTCAGACAGGTCATTCACCCCAATCATTGGCGTTAGGCCGATCATGTTCCATAACGCATCATCGGTTCGGGTTGGGTACAACAGCTTCAGTTGGTCAAACAGGTTGTTAGCAGCCTGAATAGTGTTCTCACCCATCTTGTCTCCGGCTGCGGATTTCTCGAAATCCATCGTCATGATATTTACGACATCCACATCAACATCATGGTCGATGGCCGATTGCAGTAAGGCGACACCCGCATCCGTCAGGCCGCTGGTTAGCACTGGCAGGGTAAAAGAGATGCTGATCGCTTTCCCCGCCTCTGCCGCAGTCGATTGCAACCGCGCCAGCGCCTCAGACCGCCGATCATTGGCTTCGACATCGCCCAGAGACGCGCCTTCGATGTCAAAATCGAGATGGGTCACGCCCAGGGTGTCCACCACCGACTGGTACTGTGCGGCTAGACTATCCACATCAGGGCAGGCTTCTGCCAATTCTGTACCGGCGGCCCCACCGAAAGATACAATCACATCGCCGCCCATCGCCCGTAATTTTGTCAGATCGTCCATTAAATACAGTTTATTGATGGGGGCAGAGCCACTCCAAGCCGCTTGGCAATTCCCGTTATCCAGCACGAACGACAGCGTGAAGAAGCGCAGGCCATCGGTTTCGGCCAGTTTCCAGAAAAAGAACAGTGGATAATTCCCCGCGTTGGTATAGGGCGCGTAATACTGACTCGGCCACGAAACAGGCGCAGGCTCGGCCTCATCCTGTCCCACAGCCACAGGTGGGACAATCACCAGCACGATCAGACTCAATAGAACTGCCGTAAACATTCGACGTGGATAGAATCTTAAAGTGCGTATTAACATCGGTCTATTTCCTCGAATAGGCGTTATAAAAAGAGCATGACTTATACAGTCATGCTCTTGCCTGCAAATTATACCCGATACCTAGCCGCTTAAGGCTTGAATCTGCTCGACAAATTTGCCCGTATCAACCTCCGGGTGTTGGTCGAGCAGCGCCTTAAAGCGGTTCATATACTCCACGACCTGCGGGCGGGTGTAGGCTTCAAAGCGCAGGGTGATGGCAGGCTGCGTGTTACTGGCACGCACTAACCCCCAACCATTCTCGAACTTCGCCCGCACGCCGTCCAGCGTGAACACTTCGTAATCCTTTGCCAGCGCGTCGGTGATGTCCTGGATGATCTTAAACTTCACTGCATCCGGCGCGGACAAAATGATCTCCGGTGTAGCGACCAGCTTGGGAACATCCTCGAACAACTGCGAAATCGTCTTACCCGACGCCGCGATAATTTCCAACGTCTTCAGCGCGATCAGCGGTGCATCATCAAAGCCGAAATAATCATCACCGAAAAACAGATGGCCGCTCACCTCGCCGCCAAGCGGTGAACCAATCTCGCTCATCTTCAGTTTCATCAGGCTGTGCCCGGTCTTCCACATCACGGGCACGCCACCATATTTTTTGATTTCGTCAGGGAGCGCCTGGGATGCTTTCACGTCGTAGACAATCGGTGCGCCGGGATGCCGCTTCAGTACATCCCGCGCCAGCAGCGCCAGCAAACGATCTGCCGCGATGTGGTGGCCGTGATCGTCAATAAATCCGCAGCGATCCGCGTCGCCATCAAACGCCAAGCCCAGATCAGCACCCAATTCCACTACTTTGGCTTCCAGGTCAACCGTCATCTCCGGGTCTTCCGGGTTTGGCAGGTGATTGGGGTATGTGCCGTCGGATTCGCAGTACAGGCAGTCTACCTTAATACCCAGCTTTTCCAGCACAGGCGGCACAAACGTCCCGCTCAGGCCATTACCCGCATCCAGCACCACCGTGAGGGGGCGGGATATTTTCACTTTCCCCTCAATCGTCGCCATGTGCTTGTAGATCATTTCCGGGTCTTGGGTTATGTCGCCATTGCCAGTCGCAAACGAATCATCCTGAATGATTTTCAGCAGGGTTTGAATTTGCTCGTCAGCCATCGCCAGCGCGCCGTAGGCCATCTTGATTCCGTTGTAGCGGGTATCCAGATGGCTGCCAGTAATCATCACCCCTGCGCCATTTTTACCATAGCTGGCGGATGCAAAATAGACGGTGGGAGTCAGCACTGCGCCGATGTCGGTTACATTCAGGCCAGCCGAGGCAACCCCCTCGATCAGTGCCGCTTTGATCCCCGGTGACGAGGGACGGTTGTCGCAGCCTACGAACATACGCTCTGTCCCGAACGTCTTCGGCATATAGGTTCCCAGTGCTCTACCGACCAGCCGTGCCAGGGTTGGTGTAATCTGGGCATTGTCACCATTCACCGTGCCACGCACGTCATATTTTCGGAAAATCGAGGTGTCAACCTGGGTCATAAGTGTCTCCTTTGTGTCGCCAGTAGTTTATTTCTCAAAATGCGCGCTAATCTTTTTGATGATACGTCTGTAATCTTCGACCTGCGTTTGAGGAAACGACTACAGAATGTCGTCCAAACTCTTTCCGTTGCCAGCAACAAAATGGTGGGTTGCATTACGGTACAGATCGCGGCAGGCATCGCGCAGGCTTGCCCCCTGCCCGGTCACCTGGACTTTCAACTCCTGGGCGATCAACCGTGCCAGGAACCGAATCTCCGGTGTCTCTACCGGCTGGTATACCCATACCAAACGCCAGTCACTCCCATACACCGAACGTATCACCTGAAGCACTCGTTCGAGGATAATTTGGGTGTCGGTATCAATCCATTCGTTGTCGTCATAATTGGCCGGACGTTTAATGATGGCTTCGCGTTGTTCAAAGATCACATGATTCCGGCTCACCTGCTTCCACAGATCGCGTAATGCGGCGGGCAGAGTCGGCAGATCACGTACATTCTCACCGTTCTGTCCCCAGGTCGCCGTCGCTCCCCAGGCAATACTGTCCAGCGCGGCATAAGCATAGATCGTCAGCATCGCATCCAAACTGTATTGGTTGCTAATGTAACCGATGGTCGCTTCCCATGCCAGCAACCCGTACGTTGGACGTTTGGGAAGCGGGCGCGATGGAATAGTTTCGGTCATTTTGCCTACTCTCGATAAAGCGTCCAGGCCAGGAATCGATCCAGATGATACTGCACCAACTGTTCCCCTAAACCCATTGGCACGGCATCAAACCCATGCCGCGACCAGGGACTCCGAAGCAGCACAAACCGCGTGTCGGTGAGCGACAATGCATTAACCAGTTTGTCGCCATGAAAATAGGGTGTAATCGTATCCATACCACCTTCGACCAGCAGCGTCGGCGGCAGACCGTCCCGAACGAAATTCAGGGGGGTAGCACTCGCATAGACTGTTGGCATGGCTTCATACGTCCCACCCATCAGCCCGACAATGGCCGATTCGGGTGATAAATCTGGCAACCGCAGTTCAATCGGCGCATAGACGGATACGACGGCTTGCACACCTGTATCGTCTGCGGGACAGTATCCGGCCATCAAGGCTAGGTGTGCCCCGGAAGATCGCCCGAACAAGGCAATCCGATTTGCATCCACCCGATACGCCTTCGCGTGTTCCTTCACCCAACGGATACCCTCAAGCACGTCCTCGTATGGCGCAGGCCACACTGCTTCGTCGGACAGGCGATACTGAATATCGAATACCACATATCCCTGATGGGCATAATAACGGTGATGAGGTGTGAAATACGCCTCGCCCTTGTCCCCATGCCGCCAACCGCCGCCGTGTATCATAACGATTGCTGGAAAATGATCGCCAACGGCAGGTTCAGTCATCGGTTGGTAAACATCCAGCTTCAGCGTCCGGCTGTCACGTTCGGCATAAGTCACATCTCGCCACAGTCGCGCCTCGGCATTCTGTTCACGTCTCCCGAACATCCAGGTCGAGTCAGCAAGCCGGGTACGAACTGCTGGTGGAATTTCCGTCTCAAAATTTTCCCCCAACCCTGCGCGCATGGCACTCGACATATCCTTCGCCGCCGCTTCGTATTGCATCAAGGGAATAGCCGCCAGTGCTGCGCCGGTTGCGCCCGTAAGAACTGCTGTCCACGCGCGCGGTCTGGTCATCAGCCCACCCAGGAGAGCCACTAATCCCAGAATGCCCGGAATCCACGACCATTCGTTCACGCCAATTTGTATCGGGCGCAATTTCTCGTTCTTATCCGGCAAAACAATGAGGATTCCCAATAGGCCAGAGAACAGGCCGAAAATCATGAGCAAGAAACGTATCATTCGGATTCACGCTTTGCCCATTTGGGCAGCTTGAAAATCACGTCCATCGCCAGAGCGAGATCGGGGAACAATGCCTCCGCGTCCAACTGTTCAGACGCCTTGTACACCCGAACATATTCGGCATCGGTTTGGCGATACTGGTGAAGCTCTCGGCTGTCTGGATAGACCACCCAAACCTCTAATGTGCCTTTCGCCAGATACTTTCGCACCTTTTTTAACAGATCGTCAGCATCATCATCTGGCGACACAACTTCAACCGATAAGGTCGGGGCGGCGGGGAAAGGTTTGCTTATATCCCACCCATCCGGCACATCCTCATTTCGCACAAACGACACATCTGGCACAAACAAATCCCTGAGATGTTTTTTCGGCTCGCCCATCAGGTAAATCAGGCCATCGGGAAATACTGAACCTGTGTCACGTTCACGAACATAAACTTCTAAGGCGTGTGTGATGTTACTGACGACTACATGATGCAGTGTTCCGGATGGCGACATTTCGACAATCTCCCCGTCAATAACCTCAACCCGCGCGTCCGAACCCAGGCTCATTAGATCATCCAGGGTGATAGCAGTTTTTTCGAGGGGCGCGTCAGCCATGCTGCACCTCCATCTAACTCTCGACGGTCACTTCTTTACCATCCATCAGGGCGACAAACTTCAGGTCGCCGCCGTTGGGAGCATCCACCTTGACCACCGTTCCGGCGGGAGGATTCACCTTCAGCAGAAAATCCGCCAGGGGTTCTCGCACATAACGCCGGATGATGCGCTTCAGCGGACGCGCGCCGTATTCTGGCTCGTCGTTCTGCGCCAGCATCCATTCCTGCGCCGCATCGGTGAATTCCAGATTCAGGCCGCGTTCTTCGGCCATCTTGGTTTCGCTTTTCAGTTGCAATTTGAGGATCGCGCCCAGGTCTTCGTTCGACAGCGCATTAAACATAATCACTTCATCCAGCCGGTTCAGGAATTCCGGGCGGAACCATGTCCGCACTTCTTCCATCGCTTCATCGCGGATTTCGTCCGTGATGACCGGCACAGCCAACTCCTGTGAACCCAAATTGCTCGTCAGGATCACCACCGTTTCGCTGAAGTGGGTCACATTGCCGCGTCCATCCGTCAGGCGGCCTTCCTCGATCACTTGCAGCAGAATATCCATGATGCGCGGATGCGCTTTTTCTACTTCATCGAACAGTACGATGATATACGGCTGTTGCCGCACCCGTTCGGTAAGTTGACCGCCCGCCTCGCTGTCCACATAACCGCTTGGCGAACCGATCAGTCGGTTCAGGCTGGCCTCATCCTTAAACTCGCTCATATCCAATGGCAGCATGGCATCCTCGCTGCCGAACATGAACTCCGCCAGCGCCTTCGCCAGTTCGGTTTTACCCACACCCGTTGGCCCCAGGAACAGGAATGCACCAATAGGTCGCTTGGCATCTTTCAGCCCAACTCGCGCGGTTTTGATCGCGCGGCTGACCGCCAACACCGCCTCATCCTGCCCAATCAAACGCTCCTTGAGATGTTCAACCATGCTGGCATAGCGCAGTCGTTCGTCCTCACCCAGTTTATTCACCGGAATTCCGGTCATCTGGCTGGCGGTGAGCGTCACATCTTCCGCATCCAACGTGTCATCTTTCTGGCGGTCATTCTTGAACGCTAGTTGAGTCTGCTGGCTCATGCTGACCATTGCCGCTGTACGATGAATCAATTGTTCGGCACTGCGCGGCAGCGGCGTCACACTCAGATACCGCTTGGCAAGCCGTGCTGCCAACGACAGCGCATCGTCGGTGATGGTCAATTTATAATCGGCTTCCAGATGCGGTTTGAGAATCTTCAATATCTCAATGGTTTCATCCAGCGACGGTTCTGGCACACGGATGAGCTGGCTGTTTTCGGAAATCGCGCTGACCGGGGCAAGGCGCTGGTTATACTCCTGTTCAGTAGTTGTGCCGATAATCACTGGATCATCCGCCAAAAAAGCCTTCTGAATCAATGGCGCGGCTTTGGTAAATTCCGCCTTGATCGGCCCGCCGAAGAATCGGTGCAGATGTGGGATGAACAGGATTCCACCCGCCGCTTGGCTCAGTCCGGCACGCACCGCTTTCTGATCATTGTCCAGCAGGGCTGTTTCATCAATCTGCACCAGATTGTTAAGTCCCAGCCGGGCCTTTGCCCTCCGACATCAGCAACGCCAGACTGTAGGCCAATGTGCGCTTGCCGACCCCATCCGGTCCAAGCAGGATAATGTGGCGGCTGACCGATTGTGACAGGATGTTTATCATCTCGCGCAGCAGGTCTTCGCGGAAATATACCGCCCGCAGCTTACCTGTTTTGGCTTCCTGTACCACATTCTGTGTCGTGCCGTCCGTCCGCCGCATGATCTGGCTGTTATCCGACACCAATATCTGAATCGCTTTGGGTGTGATACCATGCTGCCGCAGCAGGCCGCTGGTACTCATCGACGGCTTCGGCCATAACCTGCAAAACATGATCGGTGTCGATCCGCACTTCATCCTGCGAATTGGCAAGGCTGAGCGCATCGTCAATCAGGATGATCGTTTGCTTGGAAAGCGGCACACCCCGATTGCCCTTCGCTGTGAAATCCAGATTGCCGTTCTGGTCGCCCCGTCCTTCTATCGCCAGATGCACCTGCCGGTCTAGCTTCTCCATATCCACACCCCGGCTGTTTTTGAAGATTTCCAGCAGGCGTGCAGCCGCCGTATCAGGCTGCCGCAGCAGCGCCAGCAAAATCAATTCGGGCATCAATACCGGCTTGCGATATTCATCTTTTAACGCTACCGCGTCATTCATCACGGCATCGAGGTCTTTCGAGAGTAAATCGGGGTTTAGCGTTCCCATATACAACTTTTCCTGAGATGGTTTGCGGATACATTTCTAAGTGTACCCGAAATAGCTTATGGGACAACACCGAAACACACGTCAACGGGCGCATTCTTCCTTAAACTGGGAGCCAGCCCCTCTAGCCAGCCCACCATCCGGGCAGTACAATGACCACCTCGCCGGGATCGAGGCAGTTGCAGGCTATGTTCAAAAGGTCGAGCGCATCGAAATTGTTATTAACCACCATCGTAGCAACCCTGTCGATAGCCTGTGGCATCAATACCCACGTTCAGGCCATCCCAACCTGTGGCGAAACAACGGGGACAATCCAGCGTGGGGATTATCGCAGCCAGATCGCCCAGACCAACATGTACTATTCAGTCTACACCCCTCCCTGCTATGAAACATCAACCTCAAGCTACCCTGTTGTCTACTTAATGCACGGTTCAAACGAGGACGACGGCCAGTGGGGTCGCCTGGGTATCCAAACAGCTCTGGACGACGGCATCGTCAGCGGCACGCTCCCACCCATGATCGTGGTAATGCCCTTTGGCGAGTGGATTGCCAATGAAAATCAGTTTGATACGGTATCCTGGGAAAATGTATTCCTGAAAGAACTCATGCCGCTGGTGGAATCAACCTATCGTCTGGATGGACACCGCGCCATTGGCGGAATCTCGCGCGGCGGCTTCTGGGCATTCGAGATCGCCTTCCGTCACCCCGACCTGTTCAACTCGGTAGGTGGGCACAGCGCCTTCTTCGACCCCAACAATGCCCCCGACGATTACAATCCGCTCGACCTGGCGCTCAACGCCCCGGACATCGAAAACCTGCATATCTGGCTGGATCGTGGGACGGACGATTATGCCGCACCGGGACTGGACTTGATGCATGCCCATCTGACTGAACGTGGCCTTCCGCACCAATACCAGCTAAACACAGGCGGGCAGCATAATAACGACAACTGGAAACAGCATGTGGCCGAATACCTGAATTTTTATGGTCAGGGCTGGTTGGGGCAGCCCAACTCAACACCGAATGTTTTTGTCACCAACACCCCTCCGGTGGTTTCCCCAACACCCCTGCCTGCTGCCGAAGGTGCTTCTTATTACCTGATCGTTCCCGCCGTCGCCTTCCCCAGCCTGCAAACCACCCTGCCGGACACACAGATATGGAATGTGCGCGTCGGCCAACCCGATGCAAAGTTGGTTGTGAACGAATCGACGGCCATCGCCCTGCTTGGTGTTGGTGTGACCCTTGCGCCGGAAATCCGTATTGTTCCCGATGATGCCCTGTTCAATATTCTGTGGGCAGATCGTTCCTTATATACCCTGCTGCCGTTCGACAAACTGACTCCGCGCTATCGTATCCTGCACATTAACGACCAGCACCCGCTTGATGGTGATTTGGCCGCCTACCCCTTCGCCTTTACCAGTGACCAGCCCAACTTTTACCCGGATCGTCTCACCCGCCTCCTGCTCTCTGGTGTCACCGCCCTGACTCGCAATACCCTGACCGCCCTCGATGAACATGGAACGGCCTGGGCGGGCGAGGCCATCAAACCCTATGTTGACCACGCCGATTACTTCCACACCAGCAACGAGGTATCCTTCAGCCCCGGCTGTCCCCTGCCCGGTGTTGACCCGCTCTTGGGTGGATTTTGTTCCAAACAGGAGCATTTCGACCTGCTCACCGACATCGGCCTGGATATTGTCGAGCTCACCGGCAATCACAATAACGACTACGGCACAACCGCCTATTTAAACACCCTCGACTGGTACGGCCAGCAGGGTATTCGTACCGTTGGCGGCGGCGCGAATCTGGAAGCCGCCCGCCAACCCCTGATCTTGCAGCACAACGGCAGCACCATCATCATGCTGGCTTGTAACGCTGTCGGACCCTATTATGCCCTTGCCACCGAAACCTCTCCCGGCGCGGCTCCCTGTGATCTGAACTGGCTGCGGGTGGTTTTGCCCGAACTCGCCCAACAAAGCGATCTGCTCATTTTGACGGTTCAGTACCTCGAAGTAGAAGATTACCGCCCGACAGCCCAGCAGCAAATTGACTTTCGCACCTTTGCCGATCTGGGTGCAGACGTGGTCATTGGCACGCAGGCACACAAACCCCAGACTTTCGAGTTCTACAACTCGCGTCGGGGGGAGGAAGCCTTCATTCATTATGGTCTGGGCAATCTGTTTTTTGACCAGCCCTTCTGGGGTAACATGCGCTTCTTTATGGACGAACTATTCATCTATGAGGGGCGCTTGCTCACGGTTGATCTCTTCACTGGCATCATCGACGATCTCGCCCGCCCCCGCCCGATGGACGCCTACGAGCGCGAAAACTTCCTGGCTTTCATGTTCAACACCCAGGGCGGCATGTAACCGCAAACCACTCTCCTTTCGTACCTTTCTCTCTGTGCC
Source organism: uncultured Chloroflexia bacterium (assembly GCA_963752305.1). Taxonomy (GTDB): domain Bacteria; phylum Chloroflexota; class Anaerolineae; order Aggregatilineales; family Phototrophicaceae; genus CFX2. Next base: position 676,073 of record CAVVXQ010000009.1, on the reverse strand, counting down.
CTCGTGCCTTTGAGCCTTTGTGTTACGCTTTTAATCTTTTCTGGAAACGGGCATCTAAATCCCCATTTTTCCCCTCAAAATCGAAACAAATGTGTACACAAATGTTTACCTTTTATACAAACATCTGTGCTATACTGACTGTGTGGATTCGTAAGGAGCGGCTGCCCTGTCCGCATCGGAGCGAATTTGGGGCAATCAGAGAAATTCGAGAATCATTTCCCGATTATCTTTCTCGTTTTTCTCTCCTGTTTTCTCAATTCGAGTACGCTGGCAATCTGCACATTTCGCACCCGTGCAATTGCAGAATTTGCAGCATGTTGTGCAGGCTACGGGAGAAATTTCAGAATCGAACCTGCGAAATTGATGGAAATGACGACATTTGCGCCAGCGCCAGCCACCAGCGCAGTATCCGAGTATCTTTTCAACAAAACCCCTCGCCCCCGCAGTAACCAGCCGTGTTTACTGCGCCGATTTCATGACATAACTGGGCAGCGTTATTGATAAAAAGTTCTCGGTTATTTTCTTATCATTATCATCATACCGATCATTTCTCCCTCAGAATGGAATTGCCTGTTGAGAAGATTGAGAGTCGCCCAAAATTGCCCTTCGGACTCTGAAAACTCTGCCGCCCATTTCGCCCTTTGACCCTGATTTTTCTGTTACACTATATGAAATAAGGTATCCCAAAAATAAGTTTGAAGCGATCTGGAGGTAATCCTCATGAATAATGCCACCCGCGCCCGCGCTTCCCTCCGCGATTGGGAAGACAGTAAACCCAAAAATTTCTTTGCGGCAGATGCCAACCTTCAGTATGTCCTCCGGCGTTATATGGGAGAGGATGCCTATGCGAAAGCCTCCTCCGGCCTGAATCACCTGGGCGAACAAACTGCCACCACCATTGACGAAGCCGCGAAGGTCGAAGACCGCATTGGCAATCATCCTCGACTTCAGCGTTGGTCAGGTATCGGTGAACGGGTCGAGGAAGTAGAGTTTCACCCCAATCATCAGCTTGTCGGCGGCATTATGTGGGGTTCTGGCATTATGGCGATGCAGGCCGAACCCGGCAATATCGTTCACCAGATGGGGCTGTATTATCTGCTCAACCATAATGGCGAAGCCGGACAAATGTGTTCGCTGGCCTGTACCTCCGGCCTCATCCGCGCCCTGCAAATGGCCGCCGACCCCGCCGTGCGCGACAAATTCCTGCCCCCCTTGCTCAACCCGGATTTCGCCCACATGCAGCACGGCGCGCAGTTCCTCACCGAGGTTCAGGGTGGCAGCGACGTCGGCGCGAATGTCATCACCGCCACCGACAACGGCGATGGAACATGGCGCATCAACGGCGAAAAATGGTTCTGCTCCAACGTCAACGCCGATCAGTTTTTGATGACCGCCCGCCCGCAGGCTGCGCCCGATGGTACGCGCGGCTTGGGTTTATTCCTTGTCCCCCGCCGCCTGGATGATGGAACGACCAATGGCTTCTACATCCGCCGCCTGAAGGATAAACTCGGCACACGGGCGCTCGCCAGCGCCGAACTCGACTTCCGTGACGCGGTAGCCTATCCCGTCGGCCCGGTAGACCGGGGTTTCAAAAATGTGGTCGAACTGGTGCTGAATACATCCCGCCTGATGAACGCAGTTGCCTGTGCCGGAATCATTCGCCGTTCCGCTATCGAGGCCGGGACGTATGCCTGCCACCGCGAAGCCTTCGGCAACACCATCGCCAGCTATCCACTGGTGCAGGAAGCCGTTGCCGATCTGTCCAGCGAAACAACCGCCAGCGTCGCTTCCTGTTTCTACATCGCCCACCTGCTCGACCAGATCGACACTGGCGCGGCCACCGACGATGAAGCCGCCGTTTTCCGCCTGTTTGTCAATGTCAACAAATACATCACCAGCATTCGCGGGACGGAGATGGTTCACCGAGCCATTGAAGTCCTGGGCGGCAACGGCGCGATTGAATCCTTCAGTCTGCTGCCTCGCCTCTACCGCGATATGGTTGTATTGGAAAGTTGGGAAGGCACGCACAATGTCCTGTCGCTGCAAGTCATGCGGGACATCTCCCGCTATGGTATCCACCAACCCTTTTTCCGCGCGATGGAGACGCACTTAAACAGTGTGAGCCATCCGTCACTGGCTGAAGATGTAGCGGTTGTGCGCGAAGGGCTGGAAACAGCCAAATCATTGTTGGGGCGGTTGGCTTCCGGCGGCGACGTATATGCCCAGGCACACGCCCGCCGCCTGCTCGATCATCTGGCGTATGTTGGACAGGCTACCCTGCTGCTGGCCGAAGCCCAATGGGAACTGGATAAAGGGCTGCCCACCACCAAACCGGATTTGACCACCCACTACATCAACCGTCACCTGCGCCCCGGCTACGATCCGATGGGCGACACCGAATATCTGCCGCGCCTCAACCGCATCATGACGGCGGTGTGAGCCAGCAATGGACAATCCCCGTCTCACACGGATTGAGTCGGCTGATCTGGCTGGGGAGCGCCCGCGACCCATCGGGCGAAATGCGCGTCTCCCCGAAAAAGGTAGTCACGTTCGTGAACCTGTTGTCCGATTGTCATTCGAGGATGGTTCAACCGGATTCGGCTATAGCCGCCTGAAGCACAATCAGGCCAATGCCCTTATCGGATTGCAGTTAGACTCGCTCACCTCACTCGAAACGGGATTTTCCCCTTTGGCGCGACCAATCGAATTTCCCTTGTGGGATGTGATAGGACAACGGGCAGATAAGCCAGTGTATCAAATTCTGGCCGGGGATCATCCAATCACCGAGCCGTTCACTGTCCCCTGTTACGATACTTCTCTGTATTTCGATGACATGCATCTGGCGAACGACCACGAGGCCGCCCAACTGATCGCCAGTGAAGCGCGGCAGGGATACGAACGCGGCCATCGTGCCTTCAAAATCAAAATTGGGCGTGGCGCGATGCACATGCCGCTGATCGAAGGCACTCAGCGAGACAGTGCCGTTATCCATGCCGTTCAATCGGCAGTTGGCGCGGATTGCCCCCTGATGATTGATGCCAATAATGGCTACAATGTCAATCTGGCGAAATGGGTTCTGACTGAAACGGCGGATTGCAATATCTACTGGCTGGAAGAACCGTTTTACGAAGACCGCGAGCTATACGACCATCTACATCTCTGGATGAAGGAACAGAACCTCGCTGTCTTGATTGCTGACGGTGAGGGGCAAGCATCCCCGCAACTTTTGAATTGGGCGCAGGAGGGTGTAGTTGATGTTGTACAGTACAGTTTCCGCGATCATGGCCTGAGCAATTGGCTCGGCACCGGGCGACAGCTAAACTCTTGGGGCGTGAAGTCTGCGCCGCATAATTACGCCTGTGCGTTCGGCAACTACGCCAGCGGTCATCTGGCCGCTGCCCTGCAAAACTTCGCCTACGTCGAGTGGGATCACCTTGACGTCTCTGGAATAGATACTTCGGCTTATACCGTTATGGATGGTCGAGTACACATTCCAAATACACCCGGTTTCGGTCTGCGGCTGGACGAAACCATATTCACGCAGATGGTGAAGTCTGGTGGCTTCACGGTAATGTGACAGCTAACCTGCCATTCGCCGAAATTGCGCCGAACAGGATTCCGCAGGCTGCGGGGACAGCCGCCCGCGCCGGACTGTACGTCACCATATAAGCCGCAATGCCCGGAAAAGCGGTGATGTCATACGGCGACCACAGCGCCACGTCAACCGTTTTCTCTAGTGGCAGGGCGTTCACCAGCGCGGCTTGTCGGGGGCTTTCATCGGCGTTTTGGGTGAAAACGACCACCGTGTCCACCCGCGCCGCCGCGTCCTTCGCCCACCCGATTTCTTCATCGGATGGCGCATCGGACACACCCACCCAGCGGATGTCCGAACGATACAATCCGCACTCGTTGGCGATCTGTATCCGTGTGGCTGGATAAACCAGCGCAACGCTCAGGTCAGTCGCTAACGGAATCAGTTCGTTCGGATCATGCGCAACAGTTACGCCCGCGCGAAACAATTCATCAATCAGCGCGGCATGTCCATCCAGATCAATATTGGTGGAGGCAGTTGTTGGGTCAATCGGTGTCCAATCCAGCAGGCCGAAGCGTTCCTTCGCCGCCAGAATTCGCCGGACGGACTCGTCAATCCGTGCTTCGGGGATGGTGCCATCCTGTACCGCATCCACCACCGCCTGTATCGCCTGTTCCTGTGCGCTCTCGCTGATGTGCGCCGAAATCACCAGATCAACCCCGGCCTGTATCGCCTTCACCACCGCATCGGGATAGCTATAGACGGTATCAATCGAATCCATATCCAGCGCGTCGGTCACGATCAGGCCATCGTAACCCATCTCGCCCCGCAGCAGGCCGGTGATGATGTTGTGGGATAAAGAAGCGGGTAGATCGGTTTCCGGTTCGAGTGCCGGATACCAGATGTGCGCCACCATAATGACCGATACCCCCGCGTCTATCGCCGCCCGGAATGGCGCGAGTTCGACACTTTCCAGTCGTTCCCGGCTCAGGTCGATCACTGGCAGGCTGGTGTGCGAGTCGGTGCGGCTGTCTCCGTGACCGGGGAAATGTTTGGCTGTCGCCAGCACGCCCGCCGCCTGCAATCCCTGCACGTAACCCGCGACCATCGGGCTGACCATCGCCGGGTCGCTGCCGAACGAGCGCCGCTTGATGATCGGGTTGTCCGGGTTGGTTTCCAGATCGGCAATCGGGGACAAATTCATATTCACGCCCACCGCCCGCAGTTCGTCACCGGTCGCCTCGCCTACCGCATAAGCCATCTGGGGGTCGCCTGTCGCCGTGATGAGTGTCGGGGTTGGGAACTGGGTAAAGCCATCTTTGAGATGTGAGATTGGGCCGGGTTCTTCATCGACTGCTACCAACAGCGGCAGTCCACCTGCATCAGTAATGGTCTGTTGAAAACTGTTGGTCAGGCGGCTTACGGCATCAGGTGTCCCGATGTTCTCGCCAATCAGCACCACACCACCCGGCTGCCAACGTGCCAGGAAATCCTGTCCGGCCTCGGTCATCTGTGCGCCGAACAGGTTGACGATGAATAGTTGCGCCACTTTCTGTTCCAGCGAAAGCGAGTCCAGCAGGTTGTTTTGAGCAAAGGTGGGGAATGAGAATAATGCGAGTGACAGAAACAGGATTACAAAGATACAGAGCTTTTGTTTAATTCCTCTGTTGCTCTGTGCCTCTGAGTCTCTGCGTTAAATCTTTTTCCTGCTGAACGTCACTGACCCGTTTCGCTCAGGCGATAGCCAATGCCACGCACATTCACGATCAGGTCGGCGTCTTTACCAGTCTGCTTCAGCTTGCGCCGCAGGTTGCTCACATGTGGGCGAATCACCTCGCGGGCTTCGGCTTCATCCACCGCATAGCCGCGTACCTCGCGTACCAATTCGTGGCACGACACTACCCGCCCCCGGTGCGCCGCCAGATACAGCAGCAGATCGAACTCGGTGGGAGTCAGGTCAATTGGCTGGTCGCCCACCGAAATCTGGTAACGACCCGGATAAATCGTCAGTGGGCCGAGGGTCATATTGGCGTTCATGGTATCGACGGTGGCAGTCGTATCAAATCGCTGTTCCAATGGCGATTGATCGTCATCCTCGTAAACCGAATTGATCGCCTCAACATCCGCGCGAGTCAGTTCAAATACATTGCTGCGAATAGCATCCAGCAGCGCCCGACGACGGCGCAGATTACGGGCACGCTCCACCCCACGCGCCACACTCTGCCGAATGTCCTGGCTGGAACTCGGTTTAATCAGGTAATCGTGTGCGCCCAGGCGCAGGCTTTCGACTGCCGTACCCAGACTGGCATATCCGGTCATCAGGATAACAATCGCGTCCGGCGAAATATCTTTAATCCGTTTGAGCAGATCAACCCCGGTTAAACCCGGCATACGGATGTCCGTCAAAATGACTTCATATTCACGCCGACCAATCATGTCAAGCGCTTCTTCACCACTGGACGCCTCATCGACTTCATATCCGATGCGCTGAAGCGTTTTGCTGACGGAGTAGCGGATTGCTCCTTCGTCATCAACGACCAGAACATGGGCAGTATCATTATTGAGATCCATATGCGTCGCACCTGAATACTATTTACGGTTCCCTTATCTTTTCTTAAGCATAACGGTGTTGATCTAAATGCGCAACCTAAAATACCTCTTACAGAAATACTTGCGTCTCATTTTTTGGGCAGTTTTCATAAACTTTTCTTGAAAATAAAATAAATAATGCGGTCACTTGTTGGCACAACTCTATACTTGCCGCCAATGAACCACTCCGAATTCACATAAATAGCGGCAATGTCATCGTCTACACATAATAATGGAATAGCCCCACGTAGGTGGCGCGGCACTTTACGGTTGATCATCCAACGATTCACTTTTTGCGTATGTCCATCCAATCCGAGCGGTCTAAAACGATCTCCATCCCGCCGCCCTCGCAGGCTGATCGAATTCCCTACAGGGATCGCCAGCCGTGCTACAGCGAACTCCTCTGCTGGTTCTAAAGTAAATGGCTCCGCTTCAAATGAAGAAACCAAAGTCCAATTCCCACCCGGTAGCCGAGTTTCACCCGGAATATTCAGGACAATAACCTCCTGCTCCGGTACGAGCGGTTGATCTCCGATTGGGAGGGGGGAATCCTGATTCTCTACAACCAATAGTCCATAATCCACGCGCAGTCGAACGCCATTTGTCAGGAGTGCAATCGCGCCCTGTCCACCCTGAAGGGCAACATCAACAGCCTCGACGATATGCGAATATCCCAGGCTATCAACATCCGGTGAAATCTTCCTCGCTGCCCAATTCACCAGTCGTCGAGCGAGCGCCGGGTGCAATTCATGAAACGCTGTCCGGCTGAAGGCAACACGTTCTTTTCCAATGGACACATGTTCGCTCGATAACCATTGTCGCAATTGTTCGTCCAAATAGTCATCTTCAACCTGTGTAATATCGGCCAGTTGCCCCAACACGGTTTCGATACTTGGATTGATTGCCGCCAGATGAGGCAGTGTCTCCCAACGGATATAATTTCGCAGAAATGTTGTATCGGCGTTGGTCGCGTCCTCGCGCGGCGATAGGCTTTGCTCCCGACAATAGGACTCGATTTCGGCGCGTGTAACCCACAGCATAGGGCGAATCAAGTCCAATTCTACGTGTCCAGGCATGGGGGACATCATTGCCATACCAGCCAACCCACCCCTGCCGGAACCACGAATCAGGTGCATCAGCACCGTTTCCGCCTGGTCGCCCAAATGATGCGCAACCGCAACTTGACCTGCCCCAACCTGATGAGCCACGTCTGCCAGAAAATCGTAGCGAGCGAGTCGGGCAGCCGCCTCGACGCTCATCTTCTGCCGAGAAGCCAGGGCTTTTACATCCACTTGCCCCGCCGTCACAGGTAGCCCCCACGATGCAGCCAATTGGACGACAAACTGAGCATCAGCAACCCCTGCCTCTCCCCGCAGTCCATGATCGAGTGTGGCGACGTGCAGCCCGCACCCCAGGGACGATTGGAGCGCGTACAAAACATGCAGCATCGCCAGGGAATCCGCTCCACCAGACACAGCCACAACCAGCTTGCTTCCCGGTAGAATCAGGCGAGATTTTTGAATATTCCGGCGGATTGATTCGAACACTACCCACCTCTATATGCCGAGAATTACAACCATAGCAACTCATTCTTGCACGTTCCTCCCATCTTTGTAAACACATAGGGGCGTGTTATAATGCCGCGCGCTGTTATCTTCCGTTAGGAGACCGACTTGTTCAGTCCACTTGATGCCATACTTGGTCTATTTTCTCTGGACATCGGCATAGATTTGGGTACAGCCAATACGCTTGTCTGCGTTCGCGGCAAGGGTATTGTCATTAACGAACCTTCTTTTGTCGCACTGGAAAAGAAAACCCGCCGTCCCATTGAAGTCGGGGCGCGCGCGAAAGAAATGTGGAGCAAAAACCCAAAGGATATTCTGGTCGTTCGCCCGCTGCGTGATGGCGTCATCAGCGAGTTTGAAGTCACCGAAGCTATGCTTCATCACCTGATAAGCAAAGCACACGAACAGACCTGGGTTCCGATCCCAAGACCGCGTGTTGTAGTTGGTATCCCCAGTGGTGTAACGGAGGTCGAAAAACGAGCAGTTTTTGATGCCGCAATCAGTGCCGGGGCGCGCGAAGCATACCTGATTGAAGAACCTGTGGCCGCCGCGATTGGTGCCGGATTGCCTGTACAGGAAACACGCGGCAGTATGATTATCGACATCGGTGGCGGTACAACCGAGGTCGCCATTTTCTCGTTGGGCGGCATTGTCATCAGCCGATCAATCCGCGTCGCCGGGGATGAGATGGACGAGGACATCGTGCAGTACATGCGAACGAAACACAATCTTCTCATTGGAGAACCAACTGCTGAAAAAGTGAAGATTGAGATTGGTTCAGCTTATCCCCTTCCCCAGGAACGGACGATGGTGGTAAAAGGGCGAAATCTGGTCACGGGTTTGCCTGCATCCGTCGAAGTCAGTTCTATCGAAATCCGCGAAGCAATTTCCGGTTCAGTCGATATCATCGTGGATACGGTCAAAGACGCGCTGGACGACACCCCACCGGAACTCATCGCCGACTTGATGGAAAGTGGTATCTGTCTCGCGGGCGGAACCAGCCAGTTGAAACAGTTGACCGAACGACTGGCCGACGAGGTAAACATCCGTACATGGCTGGCCGACGATGCCATGACATGCGTAGCACGTGGGGCTGGCCGGGTATTAGAAGATTACAACAACCTCCGCCGCCTGCTGGTCGGTCTTGAACGCGGCAGTACACACCACTAGAAAATCCACAATTGCAAGTGTTTAATCGCTGATTCACCCCTGAAATGCGCTTAACGTTGACGATTTCCACCTAGACCCTGTTATAATTCCAGACGAATCAGTCGAATCACGGCTGGATTTTCCCCATAACATGACAATTACTGTAAGGGAAAAATTGTGCGAAATTGGCGTTCAAACCGGAAAGTTTTTCTCGTTGTATGTCTTATCATCGCTGCTGGCCTCATCCTCGGCAGCCAGCTTGGGGTATTCAGATCGGTGGAGGGGATAGCTTCTGTTCCACTAAATTTTGTTTCGGGGGTATTCAATCGAATTACATTTGCGCTGTCCGGCAGTGTTGGCAATCTGGCAGACATTGAAACCCTCCAAAAACGGAACGCTGACCTGGAAGAAGCCCTGGTGCAGTTCCAGAGCGAACTGGTAGACCTGCGCGAAATTGCCAGTGACTATCAGCGCCTCGCAGACTTGTTGGATTACACATCAACAACCCAGAATGAGGAATTTGTGACGGCCAACGTTATTGCGAATGCCGACCCCAACAGCTTTTTGCGAACGATTGTGATAGACCGGGGCGTACGCGATGGTATCGCAGTTGGAATGCCTGTGGTGACAAAACAAGGGTTGGTGGGGCGAATATACAAGGTTACTGCAAACGCATCTCAAGTCCTGCTGCTTACGGATCCATCCAGCTCGATCAGCGGGCGATTACAAACGACACGAGCGGAAGGCAGCGTGAGTGGTGAGCTTTCTGGAGATTTGCGGATGACGCTCATCCCGCTAAACGAAAGTGTACAGGAAGGTGATCTGGTCATCACATCCGGGTTAGGGGGCAACTTACCGCCCGACATTGTCGTTGGGCAAGTCACCAGTGTACAGCGATCCGAATTCGAACTCTACCAACAGGCTGTTGTTCGCAGCTTAAATAACTTCGACACCCTGGAAATCGTGCTGGTCGTAACGAACTTCCAGCCAGTTGACCTGTCGGTTTTTGAAAACTCGTCACAGAGCGGTCCGTAATTTATGGGCGGTTTTCTTAGCGTGCCCATCCTGGCCCTAGCAGCCATCTTGCAGGTCACCATCGTTCCCCAATTCAGCCTCCTGGGTGGCCGACCTGATCTGGTATTTCTACTGGTGGTGGCCTGGGCGCTCAACAGCAGCCTGGATGAGGCCATCATCTGGGCATTTGCTGGAGGAATCCTGAAGGATTTGCTGTCCATCAACGCACTCGGTACATCGGTTGTGGGGATGGTACTGGTTGTTTTTGGGATTTACCTGGTTCGTCAACAGATTTATCGGGTTGGTTTTTTGTCCATTATCTGGATCGTCTTGCTGGGCACGGTCTTTCAACTAACCACTGTATTTATCATCCTTTTCGTCACGGGTTTCCAGCCCGCAGGTATCGGCACTTTGGGCGTTACAGCGATTGTGCGCGAGATCGCCTATGTCATCCCACCCACAATCGTCTATAATCTGGTGTCGATATTTCCGATTTACTGGTTGGTTCGCCGGATTCAAACGCGCGTTGCACAGGATCGGCGGATTTTTCGATAGTTTTGGGATTATTGTAAGTTTGGTAGGAGTGGAGCACAACGAAACCCCTACCCCCTGTCAGTATGGCAGGAACGGAAGGAGCACCTTATGAATCGTCGCTTGTTACCATTTCAAGGCTGGCGGCTCACATTTTTTCAGGCAGTAATGTTCGCAGTCTTTTTAATTTTCGGTATACGCATGTATGATCTTCAGATATTGAATGGGCAACAATATCAACAGGCTGCCGACGAAAATCGCCTCAGTGAAGTACCGCTTCCAGCGCAGCGCGGCGTCATATTTGACCGAAATGGTCAGCCCTTAGCCATCAACGTCCCCGCTTATAATGTGACAGTTATTCCAGCCGCACTCCCAGATGACACGGACGCAAAATTCGACATCTACAATCGACTTTCAGCGTTGGTCAAAGTGCCGCCCACGCGGGCGAGTGCATTGGCCTCCGGCACGAATCTTCGGAGCATTGAAGAACTGGTCGCAGAAGGGGAAGGTATTGCCCCATTCCGCCCGGTAGTCATCGCCCAGGATGTTGATTTTCATGTTGCCCTACAGATTAAAGAAGAGACGATCACTTTACCCGGTGTTGCCGTTGATCCGATTTCCGTCCGAGAATACCCAACCGGAGAACTGACATCCCATATCATCGGCTATATGGCTCCCATTTCGCCCGAAGAAGCAGAAAAACTGATTGCTCAGGGATACAACCCGGCTTATGATCGTGTCGGTGTAGATGGAATCGAATATTTCCTGGAGTCTACGCTGGCAGGACAGCGTGGTACGCAGGTACGTGAAGTGGACGTCGCAGGCGAACAGATCGGTAGTCCTCTACAGCAAGTTGATCCCATTCCAGGTCAGAATATCCGGCTTACAATTGACACCGACCTGCAACAAGCGGCAGAAGATGCACTCAAAAAAGAGATTACCCTGCTAAATGCCCAGTCGAACCGCATTGTCAGCCAACAGGGTGTCATCATCGCTATGAATCCGCAGAATGGACAAATTCTAGCGATGGTCAGTTATCCAGGATATGACAACAGTCGGTTTGCCCGCGCCATCGACGTACAATACTATCTGGATGTAGCGGCTGACCCCCTTAAGCCGCTGGTCAATAATGCTATCCGTTCCCTGTATCCACCCGGTTCTGTCTGGAAGCTCGTGACAGCTTCCGGTGTACTACAGGAAGGCGTAATTTCGCCCAACCAGTCCTTATTCGATCCCGGCAGTTTTGTTGTCGAAAATAAATATGCACCCAACGATCCCGCCGCGTCCCAGACGTTTGTGTGCTGGAAACGCGATGGACATGGCGAAGTATGGATGACAAGAGCTATCGCCCAAAGCTGCAATGTTTATTTCTATCAGGTGGGTGGCGGCAACCCAAATGTGTCGGCGGCGGCGTTGCGTCCCGGTGGATTGGGGATTAATGATTTATTCCGCTATGCAACTGCGTATGGCATCGGGTCGGAATTGGGTGTTGAATTGCCCGGTGAGAATCAAGGGCGTATGCCCGACCCCACCTGGAAGCGTATCCTCTACGGCGAGAATTGGTCTACGGGCGACACTTACAATGCGGCACTTGGTCAGGGATTCGTCAACATCACCCCTCTACAGCTCGTCAGCATGGCAGCAACCGTCGCCAACGGCGGCACACTCTACCAACCAACAATTATTGACAGTTACCTGGATGCCGAAGGAAACGTTTTGCAGCCTTTTACCCCACATGTGCTGCGAAATGTGAATATTGATAACATGAGCAACACCGATACGATACGGCTCAACCTTGTCGAAGATATGATAATGAAAGGGCCAAACAGCCTCGCGTGTACCTGTGAAACAGATGCACCGAACGGATACTATAACGCGGTACGCTGTAATCCAGATGCCTATCGGAATACGGTGGACGTGAATCCCGATCAATTTGTCACAGATACCCGCACATACAGCGTCTATATACCCCCCAATTACACATTTAATGGCAGCGTCTGTGATCCCCTGCGCTTCGACGCAAACTACCAGCCCGCCTTTGTCAGCACAGCTAATTTGCAAGTTATCCGAGAAGGTACAAGAGATGCCGTTACAGTAGGCACAGCGGAAGGTGCTAATTTACCCTATGTACATGTAGCCGGTAAAACCGGAACTGCCGAGTATTGTGATAATATTGCCCGCCCACTTGGTCTATGTGTACCAGGGAACTGGCCTGCTCATGCCTGGTTCGTCGGATATGCGCCCTACGAAAACCCGGAAATCATCATCGCCGGATTTGTATATAACGGGCAAGAGGGTTCTCTGGTTGCTCTGCCAATGGTGACTGAGGTGTTGGAAGCCTATTTCCGTCTAAAGAATGAGCGTGAAGGTTTGCCACCCCCACCAGGATTGGGAACGGTACTACCAACCGTGCAGCCAACCGCACCACCGCTTGCACCCACGCCCGGAAATTAAGCGGTGAGACCGCAGGAACAAATAGAAGTGGAACCCGTAACCCATGCGCTTTGTTAGCCGTCTCACCAATGCACCCATGCAAACGTTCAATTATTGGCTAGCTCCCGTCGCATGTGCGGCCGTGGCTGGACTAGCCTTTGTCGCCATTGGAGCTACACCGCTCATCCGTGCTCTAGCGTTAGCGGGAACTATCCTGGTAATGGCGCTAACTCTCCAACGATTTGGGGGGACGGTAGCCTTCGCAGGAGGGCTGGCATTGGCCTTCAGTCCAGCATTCTGGTCGCAAACTGGCGGCGGACAACCATTAATGGTGACATTGATTGTGGCGCTGATTATTATTGCCGGTCTGGTATTAATCGGATTCATCTGGCTTGCCAAGCATCCTGGAGCAGGATTAGCGGCTGGACTTATCATCTTTGCGGTGTTGTTCTGGGAGCTTGTCGGCACATCCCGTAGTTTGCGGCTGACCACCTTCCTGAACATTTCTCTTATTTACTTGTTGATTGACGCCCTGTTCACGGCCAACCCACGCCCTGAAGAGTCTGTCCCAGCGCCGCTCAAACCCTATCACATCTGGGGGCTATTGATTACCCTCACCCTCGGCGTGTTGAATGACTCTCTTTTGATTCTGAATGCTCCAGCGGTCATTCTGGGTTTAATCCTTTCCAGAACACGAATTCCACGATGGTATTGGGTTATTGTGGCAATTGTGATCGTGATCGGGTTACGAGGAATTGCTATCCAATATCTGAATTCAACCTGGTGGACATACCCTGCCGCACAAGCTGAAGCGTTCGGTATTCGTGTCCCCTTTATGATCGCTGATGGCTGGCGGGAAGCCACTCGTTGGTTGGAATTATTCAATCTCATCATTCGACAGTTTACCCTGGGTGGTCTGGTGCTTGCTGTATTGGGTCTGTCCCGGTTAGCACGTTGGTACCCACCACTGGGCGTAGTGACACTGGTCGCTTATGCTTCTTACGCAGTTTTCGGATTGGTTTATTTCGGAGGTGATGGTCAAGTTCTATTGCTGCCGCTTCTGATGATTCAGGTGATCTGGATGACCTATGCGGTCTACACTTTCGGTCAATGGGTGCAAAAGGCTATACATACACCAGAGGCAATTGCACGGTGGGTAGTTCCAGCTGCCTTCCTCCTTCTGCCATTTATAATGCTCCTACGGGTTGCAGGCGCAGTGTAGCGCGTGTACAAAAAGTGGGTATAGTTATTACCATAGAATGGTTCAATTACCACAATTGATATTGGAATATCATTCCAGGTAACCTGCTCCAATATCCAGTCAGGGGCACAACTGAACAGGCAATCTACATGCAGGAACAGACCGTTGCCATCAAGGGCATTAAAGATGGATTGTTAATCACATTCAACCCAACGGAAGAATGGGGACAAGTTACATCCGATCTGGCTTCGCGCATAGATGCTCAGAGTGCTTTTTTCGCAGGTGCACGCATTATCGTTGATGTGGGTGAGCGACCAGTACCCAGACATGAACTCACTTCTCTGAAAGCTCTTCTTGAAAGACGTGGGTTAACGCTTTGGGCTGTACTGAGTGACAGCGATACAACTGTTGATGCAGCACAATCTCTCGATTTAAAAACCAGCACAGGCAACGCAATTCCTGGGCGAGACGACACAGAAGGTACTGAGGTCAACCCGGAGGAAGACGGAACGCCAGGTGTCATGATTAGGCGAACGTTGCGTTCCGGGCGTATTGTGCGCAGTGATGGGCATGTCATTGTGTTGGGTGATGTTAATCCTGGGGCAGAAATTGTGGCATCGGGCGACATCATTGTGTGGGGCAAACTGCGCGGCAACGTGCATGCTGGTGCAGATGGGGACGAAGACGCTGTCGTTTGTGCGCTGGATATGACGCCAACCCAACTCCGCATCGCTAGTTACATTACGATCTCACCGCCAGATAAACGGCGAAAACCGAGACCAGAAATGGCTTCTATTCGAGATGAGCATATCATCGTCGAAGCCTGGCAATACTAAGAAAGGAACTTTTGATGGGGGCAAAGGGAGCCAAAGTCATTACCATTACATCGGGGAAAGGTGGTGTCGGCAAAACCACTACGACGGCGAACCTGGGCATTGCTTTGGCACGGCTGGGCAAAAAGACGGTAGTGATTGATGCTGATGTAGGGTTACGCAATCTGGATATTGTCATGGGGCTGGAAAACCGAATTGTTTATGATCTGGTCGATATTGTCGAGGGGCGATGCAGCCTGCGACAGGCAATGATTAAGCATAAGCAATTTCCCGATCTGTTCTTAATCCCGGCGGCACAAACGCGGGACAAAACGGCAGTTAGCCCAGCAGATATGATCCAGATTACTGACAAACTGCGTCCCGAATTTGATTTTATCATAGTCGACTCCCCTGCGGGGATTGAGCGTGGCTTCCGAAATGCTGTCGCACCAGCCGATGAAGTGCTTATCATCACAAACCCGGAAGTATCGGCTGTACGTGATGCAGACCGTATCATTGGCCTTCTGGAAGCGAATAACAAGGGTCCTGGCAAATTGATTCTCAACCGTGTTAAGCCAGAGATGATCCGAAAAGGTGAAATGTTATCTGCCGATGATGTGACCGACATCCTGGCAATTAAGATCATTGGCATCGTACCAGAAGACGAGCATGTGATACCGGCATCCAATAATGGTATTCCGGTTACTTTAAATGAAAGCTCCCGCGCAGGTGTCGCCTTCCGTAATATCGCAAGGCGCTTATGTGGGGAGGACGTGCCCTTTATGCAGTTGAACGAGGGCAGCGGCTTCATTCAGAAACTTACGCGGCTGTTTAGCGGCGGTGAGTGAAAAGGTTAGACCTATGTCTGGATTTCTTGACCGGATGCTCGGACGATCTTCTGCTAAAGGCAGCAGTAACACGGCCAAACAACGGCTGCAATTTGTCCTGGTGCATGACCGCATTAACCTGCCGCCAGAGCAACTTCAGGCGATGAAGGCGGAAATTCTGGCGGTGATTTCCAAGTATGTTCCAGTGGACAGCGAAAATGTGGATATTGCCCTCCAGCAGCGAGATCGAGACAGCTTCATCGTGGCAGAAATCCCATTTCTACAAAATCTGGAGAATGATGAGGCCAGCAGACGATTGGGGCAATCATCGGAAAATCCCGACTTACAAAGCGACCCAGACGATGCATAGCCTTTCTTTCCAACCACGATCTGGCTATAATGCATCCCCTTGTCGTTTTATTGGAATCGTCGGTTTAGCATGGGTCGTGCAGGATACCTTTGGCGTCAATTCGATTATTATCTCTTCGGAACAGTTCTCCTTCTAATTATCTTCGGCGTTCTCATGATTCGCAGCGCCACCCTCGGCGCGATAGACCCTGACCTTATCAGTCGTGTCCCTGACCAAATTCAATACGCTGTAATTGGCATCGTTTTGCTGTTCGCCCTGGCAGCTATTGACTACCGACTGCTCGGTGGGATGCATCTATGGCTCTATCTCATCATGGTAGTGCTGCTCATTCTGGTGCGATTTCTCGGCGTGGAGGGCGATGCTGGTTCACAGCGTTGGATTAATATCGGTATACGCATCCAACCGTCGGAAATCGGTAAAATCCTCATTATTATCACACTGGGTTATCACCTGAGCCAGCAGTACCACAAGCTGGATAGTCTGGGGGCAGTTCTTATGTCCCTGATACACATTTCTGTTCCAATGGCGCTGATTTTCATCCAGCCGAATCTGGGTACGACCATCGTGTTCATGGTTATCTGGTTTGCAATGATTTGGGCGGCAGGGCTGCGGCTCAAACACATCGGATTATTTGTCCTGATTCTCATGCTGGCAGCGCCGGTTATTTGGTCACAGATGCAGGACTATCAGAAGTCGCGCATTACAACATTTATCAATCCTGAAAGTGATCCGGACGCTTTCTACAATATTTTGCAGGCGCGGGTGGCGATAGGTTCTGGCGGGTTGGTCGGCAAGGGATATGCTAACGGCAGCCAGAGTCAATTACGCTTCCTGCGTGTGCGCCACACAGACTTCATTTTCAGTGTGATCGCTGAAGAATTTGGGCTGGTGGGTGGCCTAGCAGTGATGGGACTCATTACGGTGGTTATCCTCCGAATACTGCAAGGAGCACGCATGGCGTCCGATCCATTAGGCAGCCTGATCTGTTATGGTGTAGCGGCGATTATTTTCTTCCAGACGGTTGTTTCTATCGGGATGAATCTGAGCATCTTGCCCGTCACAGGACTCACCCTGCCTTTTATCAGTTCGGGCGGGACATCGCTGCTGTCCATGTTAGCGGGAATTGGGCTGGCAGAGAGTGTGATTATGCGCCGACGAAGAGTTTAAACAACGAGCCCTCTTGACCCACAGTGGCTTATCAACAGCTTACGCCCTATAAATATCTTAAAACCTGATGTAAGATACCTATCCGTATTTCCCGCCCTGGTAGAACACCTGCCAGTAATCTAAGCTCTATGTCTGAGGAGTCCTCCGTGACCAATGCCTCATCCAACCCTGCACGTGTCCGGTTCGCACCCAGCCCAACCGGCTCACTGCACATCGGCGGTCTGCGAACCGCACTATTCAACTGGCTGTATGCTCGACATACCAACGGCCAGTTCGTCCTTCGCATCGAAGATACCGATCAGAAACGGTTTGATCCCACAGCTCTGGACACACTGACTGAGGCGCTACGCTGGGCAGGTTTGCAATGGGACGAAGGGCCAGAAGTGGGCGGACCGTATGGGCCGTACATGCAGTCGGAACGGCTGGAGCATTATCAGGAGTGGGCAAACTGGCTGGTCGAGAATGGCAAAGCCTACAAATGCTACTGCACTCCAGAGAGATTGCAGCAGGTAAACCGCGAAAAAGAAGCTCGTAAAGAACCATCGGGTTATGATCGCCACTGCCGAAATCTGACCCCAGAACAGCAGGCCGAATACGAAGCCCAGGGATTAATTCCAGTCATTCGATTCAAGATGCCATTGGATGGGCAAACCGTTACACACGATTTCATTCGGGGTGAAGTGATCTTCGACAACGATACGCTGCAAGACATGGTTATTCTGAAGTCCGACGGTTATCCGACCTATCATCTGGCGCATGTGGTGGACGATCATCTGATGAAAATCAGCCATGTGATGCGGGCAAACGAGTGGCTATCCTCATTTCCACTCCATGTCCAACTATGGAAAGCGTTTGGGTGGGAGATGCCACAATACGCTCACCTGCCCGTCCTACTCAATCCGAACGGCAAAGGGAAGATCAGCAAGCGTAAGCCGCCAAGAGACGATCAGGGCAATATTATTCCGGTGATGGTACATGATTATATGGAAGCCGGATACCTGCCAGAGGCAGTCATCAATTTCCTGACCAATATCGGGTGGAACTTCGGCGATGAGCGTGAGAAGTTCACGGTTGAAGAGGCCATCGAACGCTTCGATTTAAGTGGAATTAATGCAGCCAACAGCGCGTTCCCGATTGACAAGCTGAAGTGGTTAAACGGTGAGTATATCCGCGAGCTACCTGTCAAAGAACTGGCAAAACGTCTGAAACCCTTTCTGGAAAGAGCCGGTCTGAAACCAGACCCAGATGTACTGCTCAAGATCACACCACTGGTACAAACGCGATTGAAAACCCTGGCGGAGATCGTGCCACTGGCTGGCTTCTTCTTCGAGAAAAAATTCATGCCCCCTCCGACAGAGGCGCTCATCCAGAAACACATGGATACAACCAGCACTCGTGAAGTACTGGAACGAAGCTATATTGTGTTGTCGAGTCTGGATGACTTCTCCCACGAGACACAGGAAACCGCCATGCGAGCGCTGGTGATCGAAATGGGGTTGAAGCCCAATCAGGTTTTTGGCACCCTGCGGGTGGCTGTTACCGCCCAACAAGTGGCAACACCGCTGTTCGAGACACTGGAAATCCTGGGCAAAGATGTTTCTTTGGAACGCATTCGATCAGCGGCAATCAGCCTGGGTTCTGGTCTTGAAAAGGCCGGATGAGCATGATAGAATGCGGGCGGTTGGGGTTTAACCCTACCGCTTACCATTGGGGGATAGTTCAACGGCAGAACGGCAGGTTCTGGCCCTGTTAATCTTGGTTCGAATCCAGGTCCCCCAGTAATCCCCGTAGTAACCCTTGCTACGGGTTTTTTATTTATGATCGAGCAAGAGCAAACACTATGCCAAGTAACGAACCGGAAGTCAAAACAAACGTCGATGCCGAGCCAGAAACAGAGGGTGTATCGCGCTCCAACTTCATCACCGAACTGGTGGACGAGGACATCCAGTCCGGGCGATTCGGCGGGCGGGTTCATACGCGCTTCCCACCGGAACCCAATGGTTACTTGCATATCGGCCATGCCAAAGCGATTTTGCTGAATGCGTCGATTGCAGCGGCTTATGGTGGCAAACTGAACCTGCGCTTTGACGACACCAACCCAACCAAAGAGGAGCAGGAGTACGTAGACGGTATCCTGTACGATGCGCACTGGTTGGGTGCAGATTGGGAAGATCGGCTGTTCTTTGCCTCCGACTATTTCGACCAGCTTTACGACTGGGCGGTCAAACTGATTAAGGATGGCAAGGCTTATGTCGATCACCTGAGCGCAGACGAAATCCGCGAATATCGGGGAACCTTGACTGAACCCGGCAAGGACAGTCCTTACCGTGACCGCTCCGTTGAAGAAAATCTGACACTGTTTGAACAGATGAAAAAAGGTGATTTCAAGGAAGGGGAATGCGTTCTGCGTGCGAAAATCGACATGACCTCCCCTAACCTGAACTTGCGTGACCCGGTGATGTATCGTATCCGCCACGCCACGCATCATCGCACAGGGGATAAGTGGCGTATTTACCCGATGTACGACTGGGCACACGGACAGTCGGACTCGATTGAGGGTATCACCCACTCCCTATGTTCACTGGAATATGAAGATCATCGCCCCCTATATGACTGGTTTCTGGATCAACTGGGTATTTATCATCCACGACAGATTGAGTTCGCCCGACTGAATGTAAATTACACCGTATTGAGCAAACGGAAACTCATCCAGTTGGTGCAGGACGGGTACGTGCACGGGTGGGACGATCCACGTATGCCGACCATCGCCGGGATGCGCAGGCGCGGTTATACACCAGAAGCGATCCGCATGTTCTGTGACATGATCGGAATTGCTAAGAGCAACAGTATGGCAGACATCGCCATGCTGGAATATTGTGTCCGGCAGGACTTAAACAAGCGCGCTCCCCGCGTAATGGGTGTGTTGAAACCGTTACGGGTGGTGATCGACAACTATCCAGAAGGACAGGTCGAAGAATTCGAGGCGGTGAACAACCCCGAAGACGCAAGCGCGGGCACCCGGAAAGTCCCATTTTCGCGGGTGCTGTATATCGAGCAAGACGATTTCATGGAAGACCCTCCAAACAAGTTCTACCGGCTCGCACCGGGGCGCGAAGTACGTTTGCGATATGCCTATTTCATCACGTGCGTGGAAGTGGTGAAGGATGAAAAGGGCGAGATCGTTGAAGTCCACTGCACCTATGACCCGGCGACACGGGGCGGTGATTCGCCTGACGGGCGCAAGGTGAAAGCCACCCTACACTGGGTTTCGGCAGAACACGCATTGGAAGCAGAAGTTCGGGTGTATAACCACCTGTTTGATCGCCCCAACCCGAATGAAGAGAGCGAAGGGGAAACTTTCCTCGATTTCGTCAATCCGAACTCCCTAGAGATACTAAGTCCATGCTACATTGAACCGAGTTTGGCGACTGCAGAAGCAGGAGCGCGCTTCCAATTCGAGCGGCTCGGCTATTTCGGTGTTGATCCCGATTCGACAGACAGCAAGCTAGTTTTCAATCGTACGGTCACCCTGCGAGATGATTGGGCGAAAATCCAGAAAGCTCTACCGAAATAACTTTTGAATCCCTGGGGCTTGCTGCTGCCAAGCCCCACCCACATCCGTAACCCTATCACCACGTCACTAACACAAATGCAACCTGTTTATGACCTTAGTCCAATTGTGATTCGCGTTTCGGCCTTTACAATTGTAAGAATAATTAGGCTGGATGTGTAATAAATGGCGGGAACACAAATCACGCTGATAACCACCGTCGCCTTTACCTTCGTGGCGACGCTGTTTGTTTTAATCGGGATTATCTCCGTTCTGCGGCGATCCCGCGATGACCGGGCACAGCGAGAATTGGCGATTCTGGCGGAATCGCTCGACGTTACGCAGCCAACTCAAGTTATCCGGGAAGCCACACAGCCTATGCAACCCGTGACGGATGCGGATATTACCCTGAAAGAACACGGGATGACCCAAGAGGCTTTTACTCCGTATCGCAATCTTACGCGCGACCAACGCAATATTCGTAAACTGATGGAGTTCCTGAAGAACGAGGCTGTCGAGAGCCATCTGGTTCAGGAATCGGTTCAACGCGCCAGTTAATTCCCTGAGAGTCACCTCAACCTCGATATTTTCGGGCTATGGGATTTGACCACCATGCATATAATGTGAGGCATGGAGGAAATGTAATTGATGAGTAACCCAAACAATCCAGTCAATAAGGAAAGCCTGTCGAAAGCGAGTATTGCCGGAATCGGTATGGCGGTTGGCGGCATCATCCTGTTCCTGGTGCTGTATGTCGTGCTGACCAATGCCGGTGCGGATGCACTAACGCGGGTGGTGATTGCGCTGTGCGTGCCTCCGGCGCTAATGGCAGCACTGGTGGGTGGATACTTCCTCATCAAACAACCTCAAGGGAAAAAGAAACTTCCCAGCGATAGTGAAACGGAAGATAAGCCAGCCGAGTAAAGCAGGCCATCATTAGCGGTGGCTGTTGTCCCCTGCTGCCGCCGAAGTTCCCCGTGTGATTGGCGGCGGATTTCGACTTCATTCACCAGTCCTATACCGAGCCTCATACCCATTTCCCTGGTTCATGCGTGTGCAAGTTGATTGTGTAATGCTCAAATTTCTCAAATCCATCACTCGTCGTTGAGGGAGATTGGTTCGACATGATGAGTATGATAAGAAAAATAATCGAGACCTTTTTATCAATAACGCTTTCAGCCATCGCGCAGTAAACACGGCTGGTTTCTGCACAGGGAGGGGGGTGTGCGGAAACAAACACGCTCGGTTTCTGCATTGGCATATAGGGCGAAACCGACAGCAGAGTCTTCAGCGTCAGAAAAGGCAATATTGCCCGTTCGTTCGGAAATTTCGTTATTTTCGTCAATTTCACGCATTCAACTTTGAAATTTCTCCCGCAAACTGCACAACATGCTGCAAATTCTGCAAATGCACAGGTGCGAAATGTGCAGATTGCCAACGTACTCGAATTGAGAAAACAGGAGAGAAAAACGAGAAAGATAATCGGGAAATGATTCTCCGAATTTCTCTGATCGTCCGAAATTCCCTTCGATTCGGACAGGACCGCCATCCTTACGAATTTACACAGTCAGTATAGCACGGATGTTTGTATAAAAGGTAAACAAATGTGTACACATTTGTGTCGTTTTTGAGGGGAGAATCGGGCAGTTTTGTGATTTTTCGGCTATCCGTTTCCAAAAATATCAGGCGACTTCTATAGATTGCCGGGTTTCTGAAAGCGGTAGACGATGACAATGGGCGCGTTGTCGAGGCGGGGTTCGAGAATGGAGTTGATGACAAGGCCAGAGTTGAGAGCGGCGCGGTGATAGTCGCTGTAGAGATGGGGGTAGTGTTCGACGGCATAGGTGCGGCCATCAGGGGCAGTGAAGGTGCGGCGCGCGCCATTGAGGAAGATGAAGGGGTGAAAGTCGCTGACGAGGGCACAGCCACCGGGCTTGAGGACTCGGCTGATTTCGGAGAGTGAAGGGGCAAGGCGTGGGAGATGACCGAGGGCAAGGCCGCAGAGGATAATGTCGATGGAGGCTGATGGCAAGGGAATAGATTCCGTCGTCGCAAGGGCGCGGTGAGACAGCGGATTGGCGCGGAGCATGGCGGGACTATTGTCCAGTCCAATAACCGTTTCCGCCCCGCCCTCCCCGGCCAACAAGCCATAACGTCCCGTACCGCAAGCGAGATCAAGAACCACCTGGGCGGTGTATGCAGGAAACAGCGAAGACATAGCGGATTCTTCGGCTTCCATAAGGGCATTGTGGGCGTGGGGAGGATAAGTGGCTGCCCATCGGGAATAGGCGTCGAGGCTGGGGAGGGTGGAAGGTGAACCCCTCCCCCCTGCCCCCACTTCTCCCAGGGGACGTTCGTCCCCGTTCACGGAGAGGGGGAGAAAACGACGGAGCAGATTCATATACCCCTATCCCCCTGCCCAGTAAACGACGAGCAAGTGCATAAAAATTCTACTTCACACATCACGTATCCTTCAGTTAGGAAAATGGATTGCGGCGGCGGTTCAACTCTCCGGGTTTTTGGTATCGGACAAGGCAAGCCTCGTCCCTACGGGATGCAACACACTAGCATCCTAGCGCCCGGTGTAGAAGGCTTCATTGTAGATGTCGGTTTCTTCGTCGCGGGTCATGCCCATGATGACAAAATCGACCCAGGTGGTGAAGGCGGCGTCGCTGCTGCCGTAGGTGAGACGCAGGCGGAACGGCAAGTGCAACCACATATAAGCGATGCGGCGGCGTTCATAACGATCTGTGCGCGCCAGCAAGTTATGATGCCAGTGGGGATAGGGGATGACACGATAGTACCAGGGCTGCACAGTGTCGTAATAGTAGTGTCCGGCCACGCCGACCACCACAAAAAACGCGCCGAGTCCGGTCAGCGGAAAAGCAAGACCAAAGGTGGCCGCCGTCCAGACGCCGAAGGTGACAATAAACGCGCCTGCCCATATCAGGAGAGTCATTAAAGGCATCGGCAGGCGTTCGCGCGGGCCGTACTGTTCAAAACTATGGAGGATAGGCTCTTTATACAAGCCAAGTAGAATGAGCATACTACGGCCTAATCCAAAGAGCGTCACCATGAACACTAGCAACATTATCAACTGGTTGCCCATGATTTTACATCCGCATCAGGGCACGCGGCCCTTTATACAACGGGCAGACACAAGACTCACACTCCGGGCGCTGCCCAAGCCGATAAGCACGGCGGAGCGCCTGTGCCGAAGAGGTGTTGATGGCATCAGTCAATTTGTCCCCATTCAACTTTCCATAGGCGGGTAAAAAATAACAGGGGCGCAAGGTTCCATCCACCTCGATGACGGTTGACATATGGGGCGAGTTACAACGCGGGCGGGAAAATGTGGTGTCACCATTGATGGCGCGGAAGTACGTCATCATACGGCGGAGCTTGGCTGGCGATTCGGCCATCAGGCCATCAGCAAAATCGTCGGCAAAACGGGATTCCACTTCGTCCAGAACACGAGCGAGTTCGGGAATATCATCCGGCATCAGGGCGGTGGCAGGCGTGGTGTGGAGGGGGATAGTTGTGTCTACGCTGAAGGACGATTGGGTATTCGCGGAAGAGGCAAGTCTCGTCCCTACGGCTTCCACTTCTACAGGCTGCAAGCGTGGGCCGAAAGCAAATTCGCTGCTCACATCTACCGTGAGAAAGCTGATTCGGTTGACCCCGGCAGCCTTTGAAACCTCAATGATTTGCGGGATTTCGCGGTAATTCGCCCGTTGAACGGTGGTGCGAACGGCGACAGGTACATTCAACTCACGGGCGGCGCGGATGCCATCCAACACCAGATCAAAAGCATCGACACCGCGAATGGCGTGATAGGTGGCGGGTGTCCCTCCATCCAGACTGACAATCAGTTCGTCAACACTGGCAGCGACTTCATCCACCTGTTTACGCACCAGGAGGCCGTTGGTCAAGAGCATGACGTATATTCCCTGGTCGCGGAATATACGAGCGATTTCCGGCCAATGGGGATGCTGCATGGCTTCGCCACCACTGAGCAACACCCAGCGAACACCTAATTCAGCGCACGCAGCGGCGATTTCGGCAACCAATTCCATAGACATATTGCGGCGCGGATTGCGCCAGATGTCACAGGTCACGCAGCGGCTATTGCAACCGTCGGTCAGGTAGAGGACGACCAGAGGGAGGGTATGCAAACGATCACTAACCAGATTCAAGAGGCGTTTTGCTCCCATAAAAATGAGTATACTACCAAGCCGATGGGCAGACAATGATCGACACAAACCCCATACGGCCAAGCGGGTGGGGTATGCTGGTTAGAACTCATATCCAACTCATGCTTAAGTTCTCTGTTGTAAGTATTAATCTATGTTAAAATGATTAGAATAGCGTGCAGGCAGTGTGCCGAGAATTCATAATAGGCTTATGGTAAATTCAGACCTGACCAAATCAGCACCAGGTCCCCGGTTGGCGTTCCTCGAAAAGGCTGACGCAGAAGGCATCGCGGAAACGCTGGTCGCGTTCGCCAACACGGAAGGGGGAACCATCATCTTCGGTTTACGCGAAGATGGTGAAACCGCGCCAAAAGCCATTGACAGCAAGTCACTGGAAAAGGCGTTGAAGGACGCAGATGATGCGTGCAACCCGCCTATCGTGGTCGGCAACTGGGAAGAAGTCGAAACCGAGAAAGGGACGGTGTATTCGCTGCGCGTGCCCCGGAGCATCGAACTGCATGCGATGACTGACGGGCGCGTCCTGATCCGAAGCGGGGCAAAAAACCGACCTCTGGGCGGGCAAGAAATCCTGAAGCTGGCAAGCGCCAAAAACACGGGTGATTTCGAATCCGAATCCGTTCCGGGCGCGACGATGGACGACTTCAGCAACAAGATGATCGTCGAATACCTGGGCAAACGCGCAGAACGAACCAAGCGACCTTACAACGGAAAAATCGCCGACCTGCTGAAAGAGATCGGGGCGGTAGACAACGAGGGTAATGCTACCGTCAGTGGAATCCTGCTTTTCAGCGAATATCCGCAGCGCTGGATTCCACAGAGCAGTGTGGTGTTTGCCAAGTTCGTGGGCAAAACCCCACGCGGGGAAAATGGGCTGGCAGGATATTCCCGGCGGGAAGAACTCACCGGCCCCCTGCCCCGACTGATCGAAAATGCGTGGAATCTGATCTGGAGCGAGATGGCCGTGAGCGCGGTGGTCAAGGGATTGGAACGCGAGGAAACCTACGAGTATCCACAATTCGCCGTCCGCGAGGCGATTGTCAACGCCATCTGCCACCGTGATTACCGATTAAAGGGACGGCGAATCGAAATTCGCATGTATTCTGACCGGCTGGAAGTCATCTCGCCGGGGGGATTACCGGGATTCATCACAGTTGAAAACATTGTGGATGAACACTTCAGCCGCAACCCGCGCGTGGTCAACGGTTTGTTTCAATGGGGCTATATTGAAGAATTAGGTCTGGGCATTGACCGGATGATGGAAGTGATGCAACAGGCCGGACACAAACCACCGTACTTTGATGCCCGCCCATATAGTTTCGCGGTGACATTGTTCAACGAGCGCGAACGGCAAAAAGCACCGGAATGGGCGCGAAACACGAACCACCGTCAGGCACGGGCGCTCCAATACATCCGCGATCATGGATCCATCACTAACCGGGAGTATCGTTCTCTGTGCGCAGGGGTATCGGCAGAGACGCTGCGGCTCGACCTGGCGGATATGGTCGAACAAGGGATATTACTCAAGGTTGGATCCAAAAAGGGTACTTATTACATTTTGAAGTGATGTTCTCGATGGAGGAAGATTATCAGGCGCATTCATTGATTTGAATGCATTATCTTCACCTTATAAGGCTGCGTTACTTATGGACTCACTCTTCAGCGCGGTGATCCTCATCAGCGTGATTATACACATAGTGCTGTTCGTCTACGTACAAATCCGCCGTGAACAAGTGCGAACCGGACGATTGTGGCTATCGCTCACTATTTTGTTATCACTACTGGTCAACGGAATCAGTTTCCTGCCCGATACCACGCAAGTTCTGGATAAGCTGGGACGCGATTTTGGAATCACCCTGGTTCTGGGAGCGCTACTGGTGTCGTTCGGGGCGCTGGTGATTGTGGACATGCGTCGGAGCGCGTCCAACCGAACGCTGCGACTTTGGCTGGTGATCGGTATCCTGTGGCTGGTCGGGCTGATTGGTAGTGCCTTAAGCAGTGAGGCGGTGCTGGTGGGGCAACCTGACTGGCTCATTACAGCGTTCAACCCGCCCAATCCGTTCAGCCTAGCGACGCTCGGTGGACTGGCGATCATGACTGCGCTACTCCTCGGCATTGGCTTCCACGCTTTTTACGCAGCCATTCTGCCAGAGGTTGCTAACCGGGCATTGTTCTGGATTATCGACATCGCCGTGATTCTGCTGGGAATTGTACTGTCGGTCAGCGGCACATTCACTTTGAGCATTCTGGGGATGCTGGCATTATTGATCGGCGTGATCGGGGCACTGTACGCGGAAGTGTCGTACCGAGTGTTTGACATTCGGAACGGCGCGAATCTAGCGGTTCGAACGGCGCTAATCGTCACGGCTACGGCGCTGGTCGTGTTCGTTGCGCTGTATTTATCCCGCAGTTACGCCCTCCAAGACGATCTTGAAGGCACCCTGGTCATGGCGCTGCTGGCGCTGGCGGTATCGCTGGTTTTCGTACCGATTCGGTACGTGATTTAATGGGCGGTCAACCGTATCTTCCAGGGGAGATATACCGACCCGACGGCGGCAACCCGCAAATACAGCCAGCAGGTTTCCAAAGCATTTGAGCTTGACCAACTCATCAAGGTCGCCACCGAAACGCTGAATGAGTTGCTGAAAGTGCGGCGTTCCGGCATGATCCTGGTGAATGATACGGATGACGATAAGCTGGAACTACTGGTCATGATCGGCGGCGGGTTCAGCGACGTTAAGGACAAGCGGGGGAATATTTCCCATAACAGCCCAATCTACCAACGACTGGCCGGGGATAAAGCACCGCTATCGCAATTCGACATGGAGTTCAGTCCTAAATATAAGGGCATCACCGAGAGCGAACGGGTGTTTTTCAACGGGCTGAACATGAGCGCCTTCGCGCCAGTGATCGTCGAAAATACGTTGATTGGAATCCTGGCGTGTGGTCCGAAACTCAATGATGCACCATTTTATCCGCGCGACCTAGAACTGCTAACCACACTGGCACACCAGACGGGCGTGGCGCTGCGTAACGCTCGGTTGGTGGCTGACCTGCGCCATCTGAACAACACCATGACCAATCTGAATGAGGGGTTGGAAGAAGCCAATCGACAGATGGAACGGCTGGATTCGGTCAAGACCGATTTTGTGACGATTGCCAGCCATGAACTGCGTACTCCACTGGCGCAGATGCGGGGTTATACGGACATCATCGACGCGCTGAACGATCAGGGAATACTCGATCCAGATCAGACCAAAGGCATGGTGACAAACCTGCGGAAAGCTACCGAACGGATGGAGGAATTGATCTCCGCCATGCTGGATGTAAGCCAGTTAGACGTTAATGCGATGGACTTGCGGTTCAACCAAACCTCGCCAGAAAGTGTGGTGCGGATGGCGATTGAGCCGCTGACGGACGCGATTAAACAACGCAAACTAACCCTATCGGCGCGAGGTCTGCGCGGTCTGCCGATGATCGAAGCGGATATGCAACGGCTGGTGCAGGCATTCCGCAACATTGTGCTGAATGCGATCAAGTTCACGCCGGACGGCGGGCGGATCGAAATTACAGCGGGGATGCAACCGGCAGAAAATGGCGACGGCAAAGAGCAAATTCTGATTTCGATTGCGGACACGGGGGTTGGCATTGCCAGAGAAAACATCGAACTGATCTTTGAAAAATTTTACCGGGCGTATGATCCGGGTCTTCATTCCACTGGAACCTACAAGTTTCTGGGGGCTGGACCGGGACTGGGGCTGACGATTGCTCGCGGCGTGATTGAGGGACATGGGGGACGCATCTGGGCGGAAAGCGCCGGACACAGCATGGAAAACTTCCCCGGCACGACGTTCTACGTGCTGCTGCCGATCAGTCCACCGAAGGATGCTACGCGGGTTGTGCCCTTCGAGATTGTAGGCGCAGAAAAGGGATAGCTGGCAAGACATCATGCACATCAAGTTAAGATGGTGTTTGTAATGTGTTGACCCCTTCCGGTTCGCTATGCTCACCACCTCCCCCGTATTCAGACTGAGGAGGCGACATGTGTAACTGTAGGGGGCCGTCAGGGGCGGTTCGCTGCGCTCAACCCCTCCCCCCAACCCCCTCCCCGAATACCGCTTCGCGGGGCTACGCCCGGAGAGGGGGAGAAAGACAAGACCATTAGAGACATCATTGCCACAAGAATAAAAAGTGTCGCCTCCTCAGCCGTATTCAGGGGAGGAAAAACATGTATATCTCAGAACCATTAAGGTCAGTCAACCTTAACTTGATGCCAGTGGGGATAGCTAGCAAGACATGACTTGTCGCTATGAGAAGGATTCTACCTCAGTAGCCTTAGTTCACCAGCCACATCTTCATTCCCATTTAAGCCGTTTCGCCCCCACTTTTCTCCCCCAAACTCAAGGAATAAGGGGTAAAAAGTTACGATCTCCACAACCTTTGTCCCTTCGCCCCATATTCTATAGTGATTAGCGGTGGACAACACGATTAAAACGGCGGAGCAACAAGCCAAGCGCCAGCAGATTAACCCCTAGACCGACCACCAGATAAATAGCATAGGGCTGACCGGCAGCAGCCAACCAGAACACTTTTAGCGGCCAGTAGGATGGAATGATCCCGGCTAAAAGCTGCCAATCGGAATGGACAAAATAGGCCACCGAAGGCAAAAGCTGGACGGTGTTTATAAACTTCAATACCGCGAAACCAGACACCTTATTCTCGGCCAGGGTCGCTAACAAAAGAGCGATAATGGGGGTGCTAAACGCACCTAGCAGGCTGACCGCCAGAAGATCGACCAGCGGTATTGTCACCAGTCCGACCAGAGGGTAGGCAATGAGTGTGATGACCATACTGAGCAGCACGGGAAGTCCAAGCCGATACAGCAAGTAACCGTTGATGGGCATGGGTGTTACCAGCAGCGCGGTCAAAATGTGGTCGTCGCGTTCGTCCAACAGCAAGAAACCAATAATCAGGCCGATTGTACCGGGCATCAGGAGCATAAAGGTGCTCATGAGGAACGGGTAATAGCTCGTCAGGTCAAAGGCGAATTGCGCCGAGAGAAATTCCGCCAAACGAGGGACTCCGACACGCATCAACAGCGCAACCGCAATTGGCAGAATGGGAATCCAGAGTAACAACAAATCGCGCCGGATATTCCTGTAATCCACCGGAGCAAGGGATTTAAAAATCCTGACTGCATTCATGTTAGACTCCCACCGAACGGACGATAAAATGATTAAACATACGCTTCGCCAGTACAAAGGCCATCATCGCCCAAAACAGAGAACCCATCAGACCATAAAGCAACTGCCACATATCCCCCGAACCAAAGGCGGCGCGCATTAACAACAGGGGCGGGTAGGCCGGATGCAGATAAAACAATGGGCTGTGCCACAGTCCTAGATAGTCGATCAGCGGCAGCATGAGGGCTGATACCATCACCACCGAGGGCAGCAGAAATTCATTGATGGAGTCGTAGCGGGCAATGGCGATAAAACCAAGCAATACACAAAATGCTGCCAGCAGGAGAAGCCCCACTACAAACAGTGGCAGGTTGAAGTCCAGCCCGTTGACGAGCGCGGTCAGGACAAGATTTTCGATGAGTCCCATGAGCGCCAACGAACCAATCTTGGACAGGAGGTATTCTTCCTTACGAAGCGGCGTGACCACCAGCCCTGCAAGCGTGCCCTGGCTTTTTTCCAGCAGCACCAACGCACCCATGAAATAGAAGGCCATTACTGCGAGATTGAGGAGCATAAAAGCCGGAATCAGCAGACCGAAATCCACTGCACCTTTCTCCGGCAGGCTCAACAATGCCGCCCAAACGACGACAAAAAATGCACTGGCATAGTAAAAACCACTGCGGAACTGGATGGTCACATCACAGCGGAAGGTCGAGAGCAGGCGCGTCATGCTAAACTCCTCCCGGTAACGGTGATGAAGATATTTTCCAGGGTTGTCTCCTGGGTGTGGATGGTCTGAATGTCCGGGCGATGGAGAATATCCATAAACGCTGGATTGTCTGCAAGACCATCCAACGGATATTCCCCTGCTCCACTGCCGCTATTCACACCATATTCCACACGCACCAGACGCTTACCGTGCTGCAACTTGAGATTTCGCGGGGTGTCGATCAGCCCGATTTCACCATCGACAATAAAAGCCACGCGATCACAGAGTTCGTCGGCCACCCCCATGTTGTGAGTGGTGAGGAAAACGGTAGTGCCGGACTGGCGTTTGCTGTGGATGAGGTCGGTAATGAGACGGGCATTCACCGGGTCGAGGCCAGAGGTTGGCTCGTCCAGAAAGAGCAGTTCCGGCCTATGCAACAGCGAACGGGCAACATTCAGCCGATTCAACATGCCCTTTGAGAACTGGGAGACGCGCTTATCGCCATCCCCTGCAAGGCCAACGCTTTCCAAGAGGGCGCGTGGGTCTTCGGTGTCGCCCGCATATAGCGAACGAAAATAGTTCAAGTTTTCGAGGGCAGTCAATTTCTGATAATGGTTAGGTAGCTCGAAGGAGACACCCACTCGCTCGTAATAATCCGAACCCCAAGATTTTAGATCGCAGTCAAAGACACGGACTTCACCTGAATAGTCCTTGAGCAGACCGATCAGGATTTTCTGAGTCGTACTTTTGCCCGCACCACTTGGGCCAAGAAAACCAACAATTTCCCCCTGCCCGATGTTAAAGCTGATGCATTTGAGTGCCTGTGCTACCCCGCCGGGATAGGTAAAAGACAGATTATTTACCTCAATCATGCTGTTATTCCTTCGGGTTTAACCCGTCAAACAGAAGGTCTGCCAGGACATCGGGCAAACGCTCCCAATTGTCTTTAATATAGTCGTCCCCCAAAACCTGCATCAGCAGGAGTCCCAGAAATGACCCAGCGATGGTACGGATAGTGAGGGACACATCAACCGTATTGATTTTCCCGGCATCTATCATGGCCGTAAGGAACTGTTCGCCAAGCTGTGTTGTGGGCGCTACAACCTGATTGAAGTAGATTTCCCGAAGCTGTGGATTGGCGACCAGTTCTGGCAGAATGGCCTGAAATACCTCAATGTTCGGCCAAAGCACATCAATGCGGTGGCGCATGTAGGTTACAAAGAAGGTGCGGAGGTCGGCATCCATCCCTTCCTGAAACTGACCGGAACGTTCCTCGGTTTCATTAAGGCGATCCATCAGGCCGATAATGAGATCGGTCTTGTCTTTGAAATAGTTGTAGATTGTGCCGTCGGCCACGCCCGCCTCGTGGGCGACATCGCGGATAGTGGCGCGGTGAAAACCTTTGGCCGCAAAGACGGTGGTGGCGGCATCGAGAATCTGGTTGCGGCGAGCAGCGATCAGTTGTTCCTGTACAGGATCATTGGGTTTGGTCATCGTGAGTCCATGTGTTTTTCTGCTGACATTCGTACTGAATGAATATTCATTCATTGATAGAATAGGACTGAAATCGAGGGATGTCAAGCGAAATCAGACTAAAGACGGAGAATTCTACGTGAGTTTTATATTTGTTGCATAAACTACGGGGGTCTATTCATATTGAGGGTTCATCCATGACAGTTGCAGGGAATATCATCTGGCTCATTCTGGGCGGATTGCTGATTTCGATTGTGTACTTCATCGGCGGGATTGTGTTTTGCCTGACGATTATCGGGATACCGTTCGGACTGAAGCTGTTCGCACTGGGTCGGGCGGTTTTATCCCCGTTCGGGAAAGAAGTAAAACCGACGCCCAGGGGAAAAGGCATGGTGGCGACATTCTTCAATATCGTGTGGCTGATTCTATTCGGCTGGGAAATCGCGCTGGCGCATTTTGTAGGCGGACTGATTTATGCCATCACGATTATCGGGATACCGATTGCGCGTCAGCACTTCAAGCTAGCGACAGTGGGATTATTCCCGTTTAGCTACAAGCTGGAATGAGCTAAGGTGCTGTTCGTCCAGTGTAGAGCCTGGATTTCTGCATCGACATCAATCAGCGATTTGAGCATAGATTTGAAGTGGGCGGGGTCAGCAGTGGTGAAATACTGCTTCGGCGCGGATTGTAGGGTTAATTCCTTCGGCCATACACGGGCAACCTGTCGGGCAACGGCGGGGCTGGGGTCTACCAAATAAACATCAGCACCTACGATTTCCTGTATGGCGGGAATCAAAAAGGGAAAATGCGTACAGGCGAGGACGATGTAATCTGCACCGGCTTCAAGCAGCGGTTGGATATAAGTTTCGATTATTGCCCTACCCTCCGGGGTATCCTGTGTATTCGACTCGGCAACCGTGACCAGACCGGGCGCGACCTGGGTAATTACCCGAACATCACGGGCATACTGGTCGAGCACACGATGATAGAGTGAGCCGTTGGCAGTGGTGTCGGTGCTGAGGACACCAATCACACCCGATTGGGTGGCCTCGGCGGCGGGTTTGACGGCGGGTTCCATGCCGACGAAGGGGATATGTGGAAAGGCCTGGCGTAATGGGAGCAACGCCGCAGCACTGGCTGTATTGCAGGCAAGCACGATGACTGCCGCACCTTGAACGATCAAAAAGTCAACGATGGAAAAAACAAACGCCCGAACTTCCGGTGTCGGGCGCGACCCATAGGGCAAATGAAACTGGTCAGCGACGTAAATGGTCGGGTGATGCGGCAGAAGGCGGTGGATTTCGCGGAGGACGGACAGACCGCCGATACCGGAGTCCAGAACGCCGATCTTAGTGGGCAGACCGTCCATTATCAGCAGCCTCGATAAAGGCAGTAAACAGACGCTTCATGGCCTCATCATCCTGATACATATCTTCTGGATGCCATTGAACACTGAGCACAAAACGTTTGTCCGGCAATTCGAGCGCCTCGACCACGCCATCGGGCGCATAGGCCGTGACACACGCACCGGGAGGGGCAGCTTCCACCGATTGATGATGCAGACTGTTTACATCAACCTAAGTCGCACCCAGGATGTTTGCCAAACGACTCATCGGATCAATCTCTACGATGTGCGCATGATTGCCACGAGGGACATCATTGGGTGTATCGTGATTCAAGTCGGTATGAATGAGCGAGGGAATGTCCTGCACCAGTGTGCCGCCGAGTGCAACACCCAGTACCTGATGCCCCCGACAAATGCCCATCATAGGCAGGTCATCTGCCAGCGCCCAACGCGCCACTTTCAGTTCCACATAGTCACGCGGATCATCCGGCTTTCCCGTTTTGGGATGTTTGGCGGCATTATACAGAACCGGATCAACATCGCCGCCGCCGGGAAGCAGGATACCATCCAGACGTTCGTAGGTGGCGCGTAACACATCGTCGGAGACATCCAGTGGAATCAAAACCGGCAAGCCACCAGCGTCGGCAATCGCATGAACCGAACCCACATACGCCAGATTAAAATCCCAGCCGGTGGTCGGTGATTTATAGCTGGATGTGGTAATCCCAATAAGGGGTGGCACGAATTAGCGCCTCTTTTCCTTCAGGCGGGCAGCCTTACCACGCAGATCACGCAGGTAGTATAGCTGGGCACGACGCACCTTCGCGCTACGCATGACTTCGATCTTTTCGACGCGCGGGCTTTTCAGCAAAAAAGTACGCTCGACACCGACGCCATGACTGGCGATTCGGCGAACTGTGAAGTTGGCATCGTTACCGCCACCGCGCACGCGGATGACAACACCCTGGAAAATCTGGGTACGCTCACGATCACCTTCGACAATACGAACGTGTACTTTCACGGTATCGCCGGAGGCGATTTCTGGGTGGCCGCGATCTTCGGCGACCAGTGAGGCCATTAACTCATTCATGGGGCATCCTTCCGAATAAAATGCGCCGTCGGGCGCAGATCAGTTCTGCTTGAATAGGGTGGCATTATAGCATTACCGAGTAGGCAGAGACAAGGGTGATAGAGCCATCAGAACAGGAGATCGGGACGGGAGGCAGCCCGTAGCAGACCAATGATTGTCTTGGCTTCCACAATCTCACCACTATCGAGCATCGCCAATGCATCACTTAACGGAACGCGGCCTACTTCCAAAAATTCGCCCTCATCACCGGGCAAACGGGATTCGATCAAATCTGTTGCCAGAAATAGATACATGTGTTCATCCGAGTAACCGGGGGCGGCGAAAAATTCACCCAGGTATTGAATATTCCCAGGTTTATAACCTGTTTCTTCCTGCAATTCGCGGATTGCGCAGGATTTCAGGGGATTCATCAGGATTGAGTACGCCTGCCGGAAGCTCCCAGAGGGGTTGAGCAGCGCCGACGCGATACTGGCGTACGAGGAGCACATTGCCATCGTCGTCAATGGCAACTACCCCTGCCCCGCCAGGGTGATGTATGAGTTCAAAGTCGAAGTTGCTGCCATCGGGCAGACGGACGCTCTGAATATCCAATTGCAGCAACCTGCCCTGAAAGACATGCTGTGTGGAAAGCACTGAATTCTCTGTCACCATAACACCAGAAAATAAGGGGCGGTTCAAACAACCGCCCACTCACATTAAGCGGGAGGAATAACGAGTTGATCGTTGATGTGGATCAGGTTGATGTCGGTAATGTTATTCGCGGCGGCGATAGAAGTCACTGGAACACCGAACTGCAACGAAATGGTAAACAAGGTGTCACCCTGCTTGACTGTATAGGTTGTGCCCGAACCGGCTGTACCCGTTCCACCTGTGTTGTCTACGGGGGGTGTGGTTGAGCCGCAGCCCGGAATCTGCAAAACATTACCAACGACAATGAGATTGGGATTGGTAATGCCGTTTGCCTGGACAAGTTGGTCGAGGGTTACATTATAGCGAAGGGCGATACGGAATAGATTGTCGCCAACAACCACTGTATAGGAGCAACCATTACCTGTATTAAAGGTGGGGGTTGCGGTTGGCTCAAAGGGGTTCAGGGTTGGCGTTTCAGTTGCAAACGGGATAC
Organism: uncultured Chloroflexia bacterium; assembly: GCA_963752305.1. Lineage (GTDB taxonomy): Bacteria > Chloroflexota > Anaerolineae > Aggregatilineales > Phototrophicaceae > CFX2. The sequence continues at coordinate 640,199 of CAVVXQ010000009.1, read as the reverse complement.
CTGCCGTTAACGTCATAAAGTAAGCCTGGGTTTCGGTAGCACGCTGGACAATATAGGTAGCCGTGACGTAGATTGGATCAATTGCCTGAGCACCAAATATGTCCTGGGTAGCGATCTCTGGCACCTGACCGACAGCCGCACTCTGATTATCAAATGGGTTGGGAGTAGGTTGTTCCGCAAAGGGATTTTCTGTGGCAGTTACCACCACAGGCTGCGTCACAATTACCGGCTCCGAAGTGGGAAAGGGCGACGGTGTCCAGGTTGGATTCGTATTCTCGGCAACCGACAAACTATCTGGCCCAGTTCCTGCTGCCTGAAAACAACCGGACGCCAGTAACAGGATTGCCATACAGCCCATGAGCCATCGATACCCATATTTGTGCATGAACGTGAGCCTCCTCTATCGACAGGCATGGCAGGCGCGCTCCCCTGGAAACGCGGCAAATCCATCTTAGATCAAATATCCTGTCAGTCTACCATCGCCCACGTTTCTGGGCAAGCTATAGGCGCTGCCTGACGATTACTGGGCGATCAGTGGATCCCTAATCTCGGACGCACCTTCTCGTTGAATGGGCAACCGAACTGTCACCTTCGTCTGTTGTTCTGGCAGACTCTCAATATCAATTTCGCCACCATGAAGTTGCGTCAAACGCTTGACGATTATCAAGCCAAATCCAGAACCCTGTTGTTCGTACCATTTACGCTCGAACTGCCTGTAGGCTCCAATATCTCTGAGGTTTTCCGGCGGGATGCCGCGCCCGTGATCGACAAATGAGAGGATATATTCCTCGCCCTTAACCATTGATGTCACTTCCACAGGTGTGCCGGGTCGGGAGAACTTAAAGGCATTGTCTACCAGCTCTTCGACCAACTTTTTGAGGTTGTCTTCCAGAATACTGACCGTCACCTGATTTTCCACCTTAAGAATCAGATCGGTTTCGCGTTGAGATTCCTGAGCCTTCTGAATCACTTCATTCTCAATGACGGCGCGCGGGTCTTCAGTTGTGTAGCGTCTCATGGAGTTAATCCGTTCGGGATCGGTCAACATCACCTCAAGTTGAGCATACACCAAATAATTCTCAGTCAGACGATAGAGCCGCTGGGCAGCACTGTGAATATACTGCGCCATTTCAGCAATCTTTTCTGGCTCCATATTGTAACAATCCAACGCAAGAATATCGGAAAAACCCAAAATGCCAGTCAGGGGCGTGCGTAATTCGTGGGGCAAGGCGAGAATAATATTCTCGCGCAGGTCGTCCAACTTCTGTTCGCTAAATTCAGCGATCTTTTCACGTTTCTTCAACTGTGCCTGAACAGTCTTAATTAACTCGGTAGCCGTAAATGGCTTCGTCAGATAATCGTTCGCGCCTAATTCCATACCCTGCCGGACATCGCCCTTGTCGGTGCGAGCAGTGAGGAAAATAAAGGGCGTAGTTGCATGAGACGTACTCTTCTGTAGTTCAGCCAGGACACCATAGCCATCCAGTTCGGGCATCATGATGTCGCAAATAATGAGGTCGGGGTGATACTCCAGAGCCATGTGAACACCGACCAAACCATTTTCCGCGCCACGTACTTCGTACCCCTCGAAACTGAGCATTTCCAGAATGTCTTTTCGAAGGGCGTGTGCGTCCTCAATGACTAATATCTTCGTGGTCATAATTACCATCCTCAACTAATGTCGTGGGAATTGTCACCTTGAAGGTGGTGCCTACTCCAACCTGACTTTCAAACGAAATTATGCCGCCATGTAAATCAACGGCTTGCTTGGCTATGGTTAAACCCAATCCCGTACCAGAAACATTACCAACGTTGCCCCCGCGATGAAATGCGTCGAAGAGGCGTTTTTGATCTACATCTGGAATTCCTATCCCTTGATCTTCAATTATGATTTGTGTTTGATAGCGCTCACAAATCAACTTTAGTTTGATTATAGTATAAGGCTGAGAATACTTCACAGCATTCGATAGTAAATTATACAAAATATCTCTTAGATATTTACGATCCAAAGCCACGTCGGCGTAAGCTCCGTTTACGGTGAGTTCAAACCGTTGGTCAACCTGGGCAGCATCCCGCACTTCAGCTATCGCCGCATTACAGAACTCCACAAGATTTAGTGGCTGGGGATCGAATTCCAGCGACGCTACCTGTGGGGATTTACTGACGGTTAAAACGTCATCTATCAGGCGTGCCATATTTTGGACTTCCGTCTGGATACGCTTTAAGCGTTCGAACTCGCTGCTCATCCGTCATCCGCTCATGATAATTTTGCAGTAATTCACTAGCAGTCATAATCATCGTGAGGGGCGTCCGAAATTCGTGTGAAGCCATCGACACAAAACGGGTTTTCAGTTCGCTTAACTCGCGTTCCTGTTCCAATGCCTTGCGGAGTTCCATCTCCATGTGTTTGCGTTCGGTGATGTCACGGACGGTACAGACAACACCGAGGCTATGCTGGTCATTTTCCAGGATTGGAGAAATAACTACATCGGCGTCAAACCGCACATTATCTTTTCGACAGAGGGCGATTTCGATACGTCCTGGCCGACTATCCATTATGGCGGAGTTGAGAGCGATACCAAGCAGTTTTCGATCATCTTCGGTCACCAAATCCATCAAAGGCTTGTCCAAGCTCTCCTGTGCTGGATAACCAAACAAGGTACTAAAGGCAGGATTGACCTGATAGATCGTGCCATTGATGTTGGTAACAATAATGGCATCGCTACTGTTATTGAGGATCGCCTCCACATGCTCTTTGGTACGACGGAGTTCAGTGGTTCGCTCAACCACGCGGAGTTCCAGTTCGTGAGAATATTGAAGATTCTGAATGGCAACCGCCGCGCGATCTGCATACGCACGCAAAATACGTTGATCCTGCTCGGTAAAAGCGTCTGCCATCGGACTTTGCAGGTCGAGCGCACCGATGACCGTTCCACCAACCATTAAGGGAATCACAAGCTCGGATTGTGTGCGATCATCGGCATTGAGATACCTAGCATCCTGACTGACGTGTGGCGCATATATGGATGCGGATGTTCGTAAAGACGCGGCAATCAGCCCCGGACCGTCTCGGTGGATCGGCACATTGGTTTGTATGCGATATTCCCCCGCTCGAACGAGCAAAGGGATTTGTCCAGTTTCGGGTTCCAGAAGAACAAGGCCACAATCAACTTTGCCAAATTCCTGCACTACAACCTGTGTTATTTGATTGGCAAGATCAACCAGATCGTCGGCATCAAAAGACGCGAATAAGAAGGATGTGGCGTGATATAAAGCGCGAAGTTCATCGTAAAGCTGGGCACTTTGGATAGCGATGGCAACCTGGTCGGCAAACATCTGAAGGTGACGCGCCTGTTCGCGCGTGAACGCCCCCGGTTCAGAACTATCAAGATGAAAAAGCCCAATCACCTTATCCTGAACAATTACCGGAACACTGAGATTACCATGAATCCATTCTGTTCCTGGGGGGGTGACCCAATTGGGATATTCATGCACATCCTCGATAATGAGCGGTTGCTTTTTCTCGATCAGTGGATCGTAAAAATCGGGCCGCTCACTAATTCTGAAGATGGTAGACAGCGCCATTTCTTCGAGGCCACGCTCCGCAAAACCACGACAGCCAACCACCCGAACAACATCTCCATCAATTAAACCTATACTGGCCGAGTCATAGGGGACAACACGCGCCGCCTGTTCCAGAATGCCGCTGAGTGTCTCATCGGTTTTGAGTGAGCGTTTGAGCAAAGAAGCGGCGTCGCTAAGAGCATCGGCTAACGTGTGTTGTTCCTGGGCAGTATCTTCAACAGCTTTACGATCTGAAATGTCGCGTGAGGCACAAACAATATCCTCAACCAGCCCCGTCTCTGGATTACGAATCCTCCGAGCTGGTAATCTCGAACCAGATGTAGTGTCCATCTTTGGCACACAGGCGACAGATATCTGTATAAGTATCCTGGTCTTGTGGCAGCGACTGATGGCGCTCGATGAGTTGGGTGCGTTCCAGGGGATGAACATAATGATAAGCCGATGTTCCAACAAGTTCCTCTGGCCTATAACCGAGTAACGACTCGCAGGCGGGAGAAGCGAATAAGACCCGACCATCGACGGTATGGCGTGTAATCATATCTGTCGTGTACTGTGTCAAGAGTCGATAGCGTTCTTCACTGGCACTTAAGGCTTCCTCCGCCTGCTTACGGGCGGTGATGTCCCGATCCATGCCCAAAATGAGTTCTTTTCCGGCTACATTAATCAGACAGGTGGATACTTCGACAGGGAAAGCTGTACCGTCCTTGCGCACATGTTCGATTTCGTATTGCAACTGCCCCTCAGTTCGCAGAGCAACTTTATCCAACCGGACATCTTCCTGGAGGTTCAATATGCTTATCGGTTTCCCAATGAGTTCTTCCCGCTTGTAACCGTTCATCACACAAGCCGCATCGTTACAATCCACAATGAACATGTGTTCGGTATCCAGGATAAATATTGCATCTGGCGAGTTTGTAAACAGTACCTGAAAGAGTTCAAGGGTATCCAACAAAACACTATCTACCTGATGATTCTGCACCGTGTTTGACCCAGATTGAATCAAGTTCCCCGACACGGCGCAACAGTGTCGAATCGTGAATGGGTAGTGAGATAACATCGTGTGCCCCATGCGAGAACACCGAGTCCACCAGTGAGGAATCCAGGGAATCGACAATACCAAGTATTGGAGTTTGGTCACCAGCATATGATCGAATGTCGTCAAAGGCAGAAAAACCCAATTCGCTGTCCAAAATCACTGCATCTGGAAACTCGGCACGTGATCTCTTGCAGATTTCATCTGTGCCAGCAACATAATCAAGCCGATAGGCGGAATCCTCCAGGGCATGTGCTAATACCCGATATAATTCCGTCCGGCGAGTTACTACCAGCACCAAGGATTGTTGTGAAACAGTCACTTCTGGCATTCGGAAAATGGCCTCGACCACCGATCCCATTGGTCCGATATTAATAACGCTCTGGACATCTTCGTAGCGCTTGTGCAATATGCGCGCTAAGATCACCGCCTCATCAAAAGCGCAGAACTTTTTTAATTGTACATCCAATTATTTGGAAACAACCTTGAGTTCTAGACGTATCCAGCAACAACCAACAGGAGAATTATTACCCCTGCAAGGATTCGATAATAGCCAAATCCGACGAAGTTATTGCGGGCGACATAGCGCAATAACCATCCAATAGCAATCCAGGCAACGATCCCAGAAATGAGCGCGCCCAATCCCAAGTAGAGTAAATCATCGGAACGCAGGTCGCCCAAACTCTTGAAAAGATCGTAAAGAGTGGCAATACCGAGGGTTGGAATCGCCAGATAGAAAGAAAATTGGGTCGCAGTATAGCGATTCAATCCGCCCACTAACCCACCCACAATTGATGAGCCAGAGCGAGACACGCCGGGAATAAGGGCTGTGATTTGCGCAATGCCGATGAGTAATGCCTGCCGGGGTGTAACGTCCTCGATAGCGGCGGTTGTCGCCCTCTGGGCAATTCCTGAACGCTCGACAAATAAAAAAATGAGGCCGCCCACGATTAGCGAAATTGCTACGACGGTTGGATTGAACAGCAGTTCTTTGATTTTATCACTAAACAAAAACCCTATGGCAGCGGCAGGGATGAAGGCGATGATGATAGCCAGCCAAAAACGGCGGACACCCGCGTCGGTGGCAACCATTCGGGATTGATGCCACAGGTCACGAGCATAGTAAAGAATTACAGCGACCACCGCGCCAAACTGAATGAAGATGTCGAAAGTATTACGGAATTCAGGCCGATCAGCGGCAAAACCTATCAAAGCGGATGCCACGATTAGATGCCCAGTGGAAGATATTGGCAAGAACTCCGAGATACCTTCGACAATTCCCAGGATGAAAACTTTGAATAATTCGATCATTTTGATGCACCTTTACAGGGTTTTGCGGCGCAAACCACATCATAGTGGGAAGGCTGAAACCTGTCAATTCGTCCGACTACTCACGAACCAGTTTGTCCCGAAGCTTGTACGATTTGCCAGGATTGTTGGCGAATTTTGACCCTTAAGCATGAGCAGATACTTCGGGTATATACTATTTATTGGCGATTGTAAGTATTAACTGTTATTTGTAACCCGATCAAGGCTCAATAGCCTGCATTAAGCTAACCGATCTTAAATTATACTGACAGACATCTTCTGTGTGACTCTGATCCAGGGAATACAGAGATCAAAGGTATTTCCAGCAGTACACGCGATCGATATACGAGAGTCCTATATTGGCTAACGTGGAGTTAATCCATGAACGCAGATGAACTTTTAACATTACTTACCGAGTTATTTTTCGTTTTATTGAGCGTTGTAACTATTGTGGATTATCTTCGCCATCGGGATGGAGTCCGCCGCGATGTTGCACTCATGTTCGGTTCACTTGGACTACCCTTTCTGGTTCAGGTTGTGGGACTCATCAGTAAGCAACCCACCGCGCAATGGGTAACGGTGGTCAGTTCAATGGCACTTATCGCAGAACCGTACCTGCTGTTACGACTTGTACAGTATTTGGACCCCACCACTCCTCAAACCATCTTGAGGGTAGCAATCGTTGGAATGATCTTATCGTGGATCGCTATCTTCGTTGCGCCCACTCCAGCACCGCCCATCGTGGCAATAGCGGTTATCGCTTACTTTGTGGGCATTGATGGTTATGCCATGATTGCTTTCGTCAGAGGGGCACAGAGAACCACAGGTGTGTCGCGCCAGAGGCTCAGTTTCGGCGCTGCCGGTTCCGGCCTATTCGCCTTAACCCTGTTGATCGCCGGATTAGCGAGTATCCCTGCCTTAAAGGGAATAACAGAGTTGGTGTTGGTGGCTCTGGTTGCATCGGCGATCACCTTCTATGTCGGCTTTGCTCCACCTCGATGGCTCCGGCGTGCATGGCAATTCGGGGAATTAAGTGACTATCTGGCGCGGATTAGCAGCAAATCATCCGGCGAACAATTCAATATCACGGAAAGCATGACGGAATTATGCCACACAGCTAATCGAGCCGTAGGAGGCGTCGCCAGCGGAATCGCACAAAGAGATGACACAGACCAGAAGTGGATGGTGCGGTTTCAAGTTGGGGATGATATGCCAGAATTGCTGAACGATGGCGGAATTATCAGACAGACCTATCAAAGCGGCACGCCCGGCTTTCTCCGCGCCACTCGACAAAGCAGTGTACTTGACCATGAATTGCTAAAATCGGTTGGTGCAGATACTCTGTTGGTCGTCCCCATTGTTACAAGCGAACGCACCTGGGGACTGCTGCTGGTTTTCCTAAAATACAATTCATTGTTCATTGACGACGATCTCAATTTAATAACCCTCCTGGTCAGACAGAGTGCGATGTTCTTAGAAAACATATCGCTGGTGGAACAGCTTCGGAGCTATTCCGAAGATTTGGAGAAGATGGTATTAGAGCGTACAAAAGAACTCAGCCAAAGCGAGGTACGCTTCCGCAGTATCTTTGAGCAAGCTGCTGTGGGGATAGTGGAAATGTCGATCAAAGGGAAATTCCTACAAATCAACCAGCGTTTCTGTGATATTGTCGGTTACTCCGCCGACGAACTACTTCAACTGACCCGTGAACAAATCACACATCCAGATGACATCAAGGCAGATTATGACAACATCAACAACCTGGTTGCTCAGGAAATTTCCAACTATTCCATTGAGAAACGTTATTTCCATAAAATGGGCGACATCGTTTGGGTTAACGTGACAACGTCGCTTGTGCAGGAATCCACAGAGGAATCGCAACACTTAGTTCTTATCGTCGAAGACATCACCGAGCAAAAGAAAGCGGAGAAAGCACTTCAAGAAAGCGAAGGCCGTTACCAACTTACGCTCGACAACATGATGGAAGGCTGTCAGATTATTGGATTTGACTGGAATTATCTATATGTCAACGATGCTGCTACCCGATACGGGCGAATGACAAGAGAAGAATTGATCGGTCACACCGTTATGGAAAAATACCCTGGCATTGAAACATCAGAGATGTTTGCCGCGATGCAACAGTGTATGAAAGAACGTATTCCCAAAATGCAGGAATTTGAATTTACTTATGGAGATAGTCGCCAAGCATGGTTCGAATTCAGTATTCAACCCGTTCCTGAAGGTATCTTCATCCTCTCTCTCGACATTACCGAGCGCAAAGAAGCAGAAAAAGCACTTCAAAGCATGAATGAAGAACTCGAAAAAAGGGTCAACGAGCGTACTATCCAACTTCAAGCAACAAACAAAGAACTCGAAGCCTTCAGTTACTCGGTATCCCATGATTTACGCGCACCTTTACGCGCTTTGGATGGATTCAGCCAAGCGTTGGAGGAAGACTATGGTGACGTAATCGAAGACGAGGGCAAGAAATATCTGGCTCGTATTCGTGCAGGCAGCCAGCGCATGGGACAACTCATTGATGATTTACTCGATTTATCTCGCTTAACACGGAATGAGATGCGCCACGAATCAGTTGACCTCAGTGGTCTGGTGCGTGAGATCGCAGCAGAATTACGAGAGCAATATCCGGGGTGTCAGGTGGAATTTGAAGCTGAAGATGGGCTTGTTGTGACCGGCGATGAAAAGTTACTGCGGGCGGCGTTAAGTAATCTCCTCAACAATGCCTGGAAATATACAGGGAAACAGCCAAAACCAAAGGTTATGTTCGGCACCACCGAGCATGATGGTACCTGTACCTATTTTGTGCGAGACAACGGGGTCGGTTTCGACATGACCTACGCTCACAAGTTGTTTGGTGTTTTCCAACGCCTGCACAGTACCGACGAGTTCCCCGGCAACGGCATTGGATTGGCTACTGTCCAGAGAGTTATCAATCGTCACGGTGGGCATATCTGGGCAGAATCTACTTTGAACGAGGGCGCTACATTCTATTTTACCTTATGACACCGATCAGTTATCGCTATAAACAAAGTAACCACTGATTGCGCAATATCAGATTAGATACAAATCATCAGGAGACATCAAAATGAGCATACCGACAGTCATTTTATTGGTAGAGGATAACCCGGATGACGAGGCACTAACACTCCGCGCCTTCAAGAAAAGTAATCTGACTAATGATATAGCAGTTGCTCGTGATGGGGTTGAAGCACTCGATTATCTGTTTGCAACAGGTCAATATTCTGACCGAGACCCGGAAGATTTGCCTAATTTAATTCTTTTGGATTTGAAACTACCAAAGATCGACGGGCTGGAAGTCCTGGAACGTATCCGTAGCGATGAACGCACTCGAATACTGCCAGTGGTTGTCCTGACATCTTCAAAAGAACAGGAAGATTTGGTCAATAGTTATGCTCTGGGAGCCAACAGTTACATTCGCAAACCTGTGGATTTCAACCAATTTATGCAAGCGGTTCAGCAATTGGGAATGTATTGGCTGGTACTTAATCAACCGCCTTACCGCTGACAACAAACTCCGCCTTGTGCTGCTGCGGGTTCAGCCCATTTTCTCACAAGCATGACGAAAATCTGTTGCCAGAGCCAATGTATCCGAATATCGCTCTTGCCAATCCTTAGCGGTTGCTCGCTGAATTACCTCATCAACCCGTCTGGGTAAGTCGGGGCGTATTTCGCTAACCAGTGGTAGTGGTTCACGCATATGACTGTTAACAACTTCGCCAATAGTGCCTGTAAAAGGGAGTTTCCCGATCAACATTTCATAGAGGGTAATACCGAGGCTGTAAATATCGGTTTGCGGTGACAGGGACTCGAAGCGTATTTGTTCGGGAGAAAGATAAGCGGGTGTCCCAGCCATGTGTTGGGAGTCAGTAATATAGAGCGTACTGGTCAGTTGTTCCGTGAAAAACGCTTCCTGAGTCTCTAAAATGGTGTTCATGTCTGATTCGGGCGTTGAGGCGAGAACGCCCGATAAAAGATTTTTCGCCAGACCGAAGTCCGTCAGATAAGTATTGCCACGTTCGTCCAGCAGGATATTATCGGGCTTTAAATCACGATGGATAATGCCAATACTGTGGGCAACCGAGAGCGCGCTCGCAACCTGATCGAGCAGAATAGCTGTCCGCGATAAATCCCAGGGACCATCGCGTTCAAGTGACTGATGCAAACTACCACCCCGCAGCCATCGCATGACGATAAAAACCCCCTGCTCATCGTACCAATAATCATATAGGGGTATGACATGCGGATGTTCCAAGTGTGCGACCAGCTCCGCCTCTGTCTGGAAACGATGGATAAATTCGGTATTGTTGGCATACTTTTGCCGTAACACTTTAATGGCAACTTCCCGACCTAGAGCCGGTTGGGATGCTTTATAAACGGTGCCTGCCCCACCCTCGCCTATCTTCTCCCAGATTTGATAACCTTTGATGGTTGTTCCGGTAAGTGACTGCGAACCTATAGATCGTTTGGGGCTACCAGAATCTCCGTAAATCAGGCGATGCCGGAACTCAAACGCTGATACTGATCCATTGCGTAAGCGTGTTTGGCGAGCCGGGTGCGAAGCGTGCCGATCAATTCGTCCGGGGTGAATGGCTTCGTCAGATAATCGTCTGCGCCGAGTTCCATACCATACCGAACCTGGGGTCTATCGGAGAGGGCGGTCAAAAATACGAATGGTATCAGCGCTGTATTAGGGTCCGCTCTGGAGTTCATGGAGCACACCATAACCGTCCATTTCTGGCATCATGACATCACAGATAATGAGATCGGGCAAATACTTCCTGGCAAGTTGGAGACCGACCAAGCCATTTTCCGCCTGGATAGTTGCAATCCCTTCATAGTTCAACATTTCAACGATGTTTTCGCGGATTGAGGCGTCGTCTTCAATAATCAGAATATTTGTCACCGGCCTGCTCCTCCAACCTTAGCACGGAATAGTGATAGTGAAGGTCGTACCAACGCCAACTTTACTATCGACATGGATTGTGCCACCGTGTGCATCAACCGCGCGTTTGACAATTGGCAGTCCAAGTCCCGTACCCGAAATGTTCCCTACATTACTTGCCCTGTGAAAACCCTCGAACAAGTGCTTCTGATCGGCATCAGGAATGCCAATCCCCTGGTCTTTGATACTCATTATGACTTGTTCGATCTTCATATATGAGGTCGAAGTTCACGATACCACCGTCCGGCGAATACTTAAGCGCATTAGAGAGTAAATTTGTGACCATTTGGCGCATCAGTTTCTCGTCAATCCGAATAGGACGTGGTTGACCCTGAGTTGTAAATTCGATCTGATGCACCGAAGTTGTCAATTGCATTTCGGATATTTATGCCGGAACAAAACGCAACCAAATTCAATAATTCTGCGCTGGCGGCAACATCAACATTTTCGGCTCGGCCTAGAGCAAGAACCTCATTCAACATATTAACCAGTTGTTCGATTTGTGACTGAATCTGACCGAAATGTTCCTGTCGCTTATCCGCATCCATGCGATCCGCATAACGCTGCAACAAATCTGTCGAAGAACGAATTACGGTTAGCGGCGTTCGGAATTCATGGGACACCATCGAGGAAAAACGCGATTTCAGTTCGTTAAGTTCCTTTTCCTGATCAAGTGCCAATCGAAGTTCTGTTTCCGCCTGCTTACGCTCCGTAATATCCCGCACACTACACACCAGCCCCTGCACCTTCTCCTCCTGCCGAATGGGTGCAAGTGCCATATCTGCATCAAAGGAAGACCCGTCTTTGCGAGTACCTACAAAGTCTAATCGGCTGGTCTGACTCGTATTCACCGTAATCTTCAGAACATCTAAAACTAATTCGGCATCCTCGCGGCTGGCAAGTTTAATCAAAGAGTGCCCATATATTTCGTCAATCTGATACCCAAACAACTCGTTAAAAGCTGGATTGACCTGCTGCATAACACCATCAAACGTCAAAAACACAATCGCATCGCTGCTGTTATTCAGAATTGTCTCGACGCGCTCTTTCGTCGCCAGGAGTTCGGCAGTGCGTTCGGCCACATGCTGTTCAAGCTCCTCAGCATGGCGTTGAATCTTTTCATGCAGATGTGTCTGCTGGAGAGCGATTGCCAACTGATCGGCTATTTCACGCGCTATTTGAACGTGTTCCTGTGTAAATCCGCCGGACAAATTATCCGCGCGAAGGTGCAACGAACCAATCAGGTTCTCCTGAACGAGCAGAGGAATTCCAATGACCGGATATAATCTGTCCTGAGGTGTGTTCTCTGCACCCATTGGCCTGCCGGGTAAATCTCCAATATCTTGCAGCGTAAGCATTCCACCGGCTCGCAGAGCATCCATATCGTGCGGGGGGAAATTCTCCAATGAAGAACTTGGATCCACTGACCAATCGTCCCCATCGCGGTTATAGGAAGCCAGTTCAGTCTCTTCGCTGGGTATTGGCATCAAACGAGGTAATGCTGGCATTCCGAATTGGCATTTGTGACGCGAGAAGTTCCAACGTATGTTGACATAATGTCGCCGGAGACTGCGCCATGAGAATTCCCCGGTCAATGGCATGAAGGGTACTGAGGCGCTGATTGTAACGACGCATTTGCTCCTGGGACTGCTTACGCTCGGTTATATCCCTCCCTGTAACAACAACCAACTGAGTGTTATCAAGCGTGATTGGATAACTCACCGACTCAATCCATATCCACGAACCATTGGTTTTGCGGACGCGATATTCCGTTAATTTGTGGTGGGCATCGGCATTCTCAAGCTGATCGTCCGGATGGATTAAGTCCGAAACGCGCATGGTCAACATATCGGCAGTGGAATAACCGAGAATCGATTCAAACGAAGGACTCGCATATATATAATGTCCATCTAGTATCAATCAACGAGATAAGGTCCTGCGCATTCTCAGTGATTAAACGAAAGCGTTCTTCGCTTTCATGTAATTTTACCTCAGCGTCCCTCTGGCGCTGCCGTCCCTGTGCCTCGCGGAGTTCGCGCTCGATTGCCGGAACCAAACGCGCCAGATGACCTTTTAAAAGGAAATCGTGGGCACCTGCCAACAAGGCAGACACCGCCGTATCCTCACCAATAGTCCCTGAAACAATAATAAATGGCAGATCAAGCGCATGCTCCTTTAAAACACGCCAAAGCATGTGGTGCGCTGAACTGAGGCATGGAATAATCGGAAACCACAATATCCCATGTCTGTTCATCCAAAGCTTTATTCATCGCTTCAGCCGTTTCCACACGGGTGTGGATTACGTCATATCCACCGCGTCGAAGGTGACGAAGTACCAGTTCAGCATCATCATCCAAATCTTCAACGAGTAAGACATGCAGCGGAGTGCCCATCGAGACCAATTTACGCCCCTGACTTTGCAATAAATCTTTTCAAATTTTGTCGGAATCCATGCTAAATCAATGTGAAATGAAGTACATACGATAGGTCATACTCACCAGCGCGTTTGATGGAAGTAAAATCCTCCTATTTGTATTATATTCGGTATAAAAGAATGCGCAGTCTGAGTAGCATTAAGATACGTAAATTATATCTCATTAATTGGGCAATAATCGAATTTGAATGGTCATCAGGTTCTGTATTTTAGAGCGTGGGTTGATGATTCCTGTCAAAATGATACAATCCGGCAGACATCCATTATTGCAAATTTCAATTCATGCTTACATCGCAGGAAATTATTCTCCTTATCATCGTCCTGGGCGCGCTAGGGCTTATCCTATCCAACCGCGTTCGTGTGGACGTCGTAGCAATCCTGGTCATGCTTACGTTGGCGCTCACAGGACTGATTACGACTGAGGAAGCGCTCTCTGGATTCAGCCGCTCGGCAGTAATTACGCTCATCGGTCTTTTCATCATTTCACAAGGACTGGAAAATACCGGCATTGTCCAATGGCTGGCAAACCGCCTGCGAGCTATCGGCAGGGGTTCGGAAGTTCGGCTGTTACTGGTCTTCATGAGCGCCGGGTCACTGCTCTCCCTTATGATGAATAATGTGGCGGCGGCAGCGGTGCTGCTCCCAGCGGCCATACAAGTAGGCCGGGATTCGGATGTCAAGCTGTCTAAATTATTGATGCCGCTGGCATTTGGCACACTATTGGGCGGAATGGCAACTTACTTCACCACTGCTAATATCGTCGTGAGCGGCATTCTACAAGATCAGCAGTTGCAGGGACTTGGAATGCGCGACTTCTTACCAACGGGCGGTTTTATTGTACTGCTTGGTCTGGGTTATATGGCGCTCATTGGGCGGCGCTTGTTGCCAGATCGAGAGTCGGTTGGTCAAAATGTTAGCCCACGAGCACTCTCGCGCAGTCTATACGAGGCATATCATCTGGAAGAACGCTTATGGGAGGTGCGTGTACCGCCGGGTTCAAGGCTGGTTAACACACCAATCAGTCACAGCCATATCGGAGAGGAACTGGGTATCACCATTATCGCTCTTTGGCGCGGAAACAGCGCCATACTCGCCCCATCGCCTACTGAAGTGATTCAGGCAAACGACTATCTACTTTTACTTGGGCGGCGAGACCGTGTAGATCGCCTGGTGGACTGGGGTGTCCTGGTAGGACGTGAGAATGGGCAGCGGGTGGATCAAGATTTCTCGGTAGATTTGACCGAAGTAGTCGTCCCACCGCATTCCGGTGTAATCGGGCATACGCTCAAAGAACTGCGGTTTCGAAACAAATATGGCCTGACGAGCGTGGCACTCTGGCGAGAAGGACGCAGCTTCCGCACTGATGTGGGAACTACTCCACTTGAAGTTGGGGACGCATTGTTGATGGTCGGTCCGACATCCAAGATCAATAATCTTTCGAGGGAACCCGACTTCATCGTACTGCAAAGCAGCCATGTTCATCAACCACCACGACCTGAAAAGGTCAGATGGGCGCTACTGATTACCACAGTTGTACTCTTTTTGTCTGTTTTCGGAAATATCGCATTGCCGGAGGTCATGCTGGGAGGCGCGGTAGCAATGGTATTGACCGGATGCATCAGCATGGACGAAGCCTATCGGGCGATTGAGTGGCGGGTGGTGTTTTTGATCGCAGGGATGCTGCCCATCAGTATCGCACTGGTGAAAACCGGGTTGGCGGAACGAATTGGAACCACCCTCATCAGTGACTTGCTACCATTCGGACACCTCACGTTGGTCGCCGGAATATTTTTGCTGACGGTGGTGATTACTCAGTTAATCGGTGGACAGGTCACATCTTTAATTGTTGGCCCCATTGCGGTAACAACCGCCGTTGAAGTGGGCATCAACCCGCAAGCGGTAGCAGTAGCGGTAGCGATTGCCTGCTCCACCGCCTTCCTTACACCGATCTCCCATGCAGTGAATATCCTGATGATGGGGCCGGGAGGATACACATTTACCGATTTCTCTAAAGTTGGTATTGGAATGACGATTGTGACCTTCATCGGACTGATGATGGGGATGGTCGTCCTATGGGGAATCAGGTGAACACCCCTAATTAGGTGTTCATCATGATTTATTGTGACTCAAGTATCTATATCACATTTTCTACATAAATGGGTTGGGTGTCAGTCTGATAATCTTCGCCAGGAACCCAAATTGGCGATTCGGTCTGCGGGGAATCATCCTCGGACAGAGAATGCGCAACAGTGAGGCTAACCCACAAAAATAGGATCGCTACACAGGCCAAACCTACAATCAACGGATTCGACTGGACATTCTCAGAAAATATTGCGCCGAATGTTAAAGCAGCGATGACAAGTATCAGCAGGCTGTCGCGGTGCTTCCAGTTCATTTGTACACATCCCAATCACAAAGTATGGACAAAGAATTAAATTAATCCTAATCCTTAATTCAACATCCAGCCCTTTAGATTGGGTAAATTCAGAAAGTTTTCAGAAATCGAAGTCTATACTGCCCCTTTCTATGTCGAACTCCGGGCAGCTATCGTCTACGCATCCAGCGTACCATGTTTAAGGCCAAGCGGCAGCGCGGCAGGGCGAGCGCAGGTGCTCTGAATTTCAATATGATGACCAGCGTCCGATGCATCATGGAAACTCTGCATCAAATCGAGGACGTGATAGGCCAACTCGCCACTAGCACGATGTGGGCGTCCACTTCGTAATGCATATGCCATATCCGCCACCGCGATACCACGACTGTTATCGGTATAACCATGTGTCAAGGGAACATCCACCCAACCCGCCCCATCATTCCGATTAATGCTCACCGGACCACCGAACGTATTGGGATCGGGAACACTCAGCGATCCTTCTGAGCCATATATTTCGATACGTGGCAAATGGTGTGCCCAAGTGTCAAAGCTCATTATGATATTGCCAATGACGCCGGACTCGAAATCCATTACCCCGGCGACATGAGTCGGGACTTCAACGGGTATTTTTGTGCCATATAATGCCTTGCTGGTGGCAATACGTTCAGGGAAAGAGGCTCGTGCAGAGGCAGTCACACGTTTTACGGGGCCAAGCAGGTTCACTAATGCTGTCAGATAATATGGCCCCATGTCGAACATTGGGCCGCCACCAGGCTGATAATAAAATGACGGGTTAGGATGCCACGACTCCGGGCCATGACCAGCCAGATAGGCCACTGCCGATACAGGAGTCCCGATCACCCCATCGTCAATCAGCTTGCGACAAGTTTGGAGGCCGCCACCCAAAAAAGTATCGGGCGCACAACCGACGAGAACGTTCTTCACCTTCGCGGCTTCCAACACAGGCTGGCCTTCGTCCCGGCTGAGTCCGAATGGTTTCTCTGCATGGACATTCTTCCCAGCCGAAATCACTTCCATGTTGACCATCGCATGTACCTGCGGCACGGTCAAATTAACTACAATTTCTATGTTCGGGTCGTCAAGTAATTCATTTACGGAGCAACCCTTCGGGATATTAAATTCTCGTGCCCGCGCCTGCGCACGTTCTACATCTAAATCGGCACATGCGACCAGATCAATAATATCGAACATGCGAGTACCATTGATGTAGGCTGGACTGATGTTGCCGACGCCAATCAGCCCTACTTTAACCTTCTCGACCATGAGCGAACCCCTCTCCAATAAGATATTGATAACTGCGTTTGACGGCTTCCATCATATCTGTCGCACATCTATCCAATTCGACAATGAGCCACTCGGCAGTGGATTCCCCTGCCCCAATAATTGAGTGCCAATCCATCACACCATCGCCCACAGCGGTCATGGGTTGTTCGGTGTTTTCCGCTGGACCATCCTTAATATGCAATAATGGCGCACGCGAACCTAATTCCTTAACAACAGCAGTTGGGTTCTGGCCGCCAACCTGTACCCAATAGGTATCAATTTCGAGTTGGATAGATGGCGCAAGGTGATCCAACATAATTTTATAAGCAGGTTTACCGTCAACCAGCTTGTATTCCCAGGAATGGTTGTGATAGATAAGGGTAAGACCATTTTCGCGGGCAACCTCATTCGCCTGGTTGAGTTCTTCGCAGACTGCCTTAATACTATCTGTGGATTGCCAACGTTCCCTGGGCATAAACGGACAAACCAGACGCTTTGTGCCGTATATGCTCATTGTCTCCAGAACCTCGTTCTTTTTATCGCCAAGCGGCAGCGGGATATGCGCGCCGATGATGGTTAGCCCCACATCCCGAAAAATTTTTGCTGCATCCTGTGGGGTTGTGCCCGGAATAGTTGCCGTTTCGACACCTATGTAACCCAATTTCGCCACCTGGGTCGTGATGCCGATAAAATCATGCTCTAACAACTCGCGGAGCGTGTACAGTTGTAAACCAATTGGTAGTGCCATAAAACCTCACTTATTAATGATTAACTTGCGGCAAAAAACGAACCAGCATAAACCTTCGCTGGTTCGATAAGACCCTATCGTATTCTATCCTTACAACAGCGTATTTCCTTTACGATTGATAGGCTGTCATTGTACATACGACCACTGGAACATGCAACGAACCAAGTGATACTATCAACCAAGAAATTCTGACGGTACATTCTGGCTGAGAACACCCCATCGTTGGCCTGGATATGCTACTCAACTCTCAACTGCCATACATACCTGTGCGCATTGTTTCCAGGGCAATCTTACGACTCTTGTCGCAGTGCAAGCCAGCAAAGAATGTTATAATCGAATGACTATAGGCAAGTAGGCCGATTGTCAGATTAGTGTTATCATGATGAAAAATGTAACGGGAGCCTATTTGTATGCCGAATGGGCGCATACTGGTGGTAGAGGATAACCGCGATAATATGACGCTAATCACTGACGTGCTGGAGTCATTGGAGTACATGGTACTCCAAGCAACAGACGGCGAGATTGGCCTAGAGATGGCGTTACGGGAAAAACCTGATTTAATCCTGATGGATTTGTCGTTACCGATTATGGACGGATGGACTGCTGTCCGACAGATCAAGTCCAAGCCGGAACTGCACTCAATCCCAATTATTGCACTATCTGCCCACGCGATGGTTGGAGACAGAGAGCGCGCGTTGGCCTCTGGCTGCGATGATTATATCCCCAAACCCGTCGATCTCAGTTTGTTGACTGTCAAACTTACAAAATTGTTGGCCTGAAAGAGAACACTGTGAAAGTTCTTGTCGCAGAAGATAACCCGAACAGCCGCCAACTGGTCAAAGATATACTTGAAAGTCTCGGCTACCAGCCGGTTCTGGCAGTAGATGGTCCAACCGCGTTGGCTATGGCACAAAGTCAAACACCCGATCTCATCATTCTGGATGTCAACATGCCGGGTATGAGCGGATTTGAGGTGCTGGCACTCCTCAAGGCAGATGAAAAACTTTCACAGATTCCAATTTTGATGCTGACTGCTCTAGCAGATATTGACAATCGTGTCACCGGACTGGGTCTGGGGGCGGATGACTACCTGGCGAAACCATTTAGCCCGCGTGAATTGGCCGCCCGCATTGATGCGCGACTCCGCACCAAAGCAGAGGCCGATAACCTACGGCAGACCAAAGAGATGATTCGACAGACGTTCGAGCGATTCGTCGCCCCATCCGTTGTCGAAAAGCTGCTGCAAGACCCAACACAGGTGAAACTCGGCGGTCAATTGCAAGAAGTTACTGTACTATTCAGCGACCTCGAAGAATTCACGGGCTTGTCCGAAAATACGCCGCCAGAGATGCTGTTAGCCATCCTGAATCAGTATCATGCACTCGTCGTCAGCATGGTACAAAGCCATGCAGGTACGGTGGACAAATTCATCGGTGATGGTGTTATGGCCTTGTATAATACCCCACTGGTTCAACCCGATCATGCCCTGCGCGCGGTTAAAACAGCATTAACTATCCGAGCCGCATTGGGCGATTTTTATCAACAATTTGATGTTGAGTATCGGATGAAAATGAACTTCGGTATCCATACTGGTCTGGCGGTTGTTGGTAACGTGGGGACACAACAATTAATGGAGTTCACGGCAGTAGGTGATACGGTTAATCTGGCGTCACGGCTACAGGGACTGGGTGAACACGGCCAGATACTTATCAGTCAAGCGACTTATAGTCAAATCCAAGACAGCGTGACAGCTAATCCCATAGGAAACCAATTTGTCAAAGGACGCAAAGAGTTGGTTATGGTATATGAAGTGCTGGAATCAAAAAGTTAGTGATTTTGAACAGGTTTGTAGCTCGACTAGAAATCATCAACATAAAATACTTTCAGACACCCAACCACCTTCCCCATTTCGTTCGTACAGAGGGTTCGGTGTTTTAGCCGCTTCACAATCCAAGTGGTTTCTCTGATGGTTTGAAAGTGAAGGTTAAAATGTCGAATTTACCCCCGGCAACGGGATTGTTATTAGGAAATACGGTGGATGATATTGTCGGTACAGCCTGGCTGTTGGGGCATGACTTAAAAAGCCCGGTATCCCTCATCATTAGTGCAATGGAAGTGCTCATCAGTTTGTATGAAGATGATGAGGCAATGGCGGATACTTTGCCCATGATACGAGGGGCATTGGCGGCAGCAAACCGTGAGCATAACATGATTAGTGACATGCTCGACCTGGCGCGGTTGGAAACCAACACATACGAACTTGAGAGGCAACTAACCAACATTTCTGATGTCATACGAGAGATGTTGGAGCTTGAAGACTATGCCATCACGATGAAGCAGATCAATTTGGTGGTTGATTTACCCGATGTACCCCTGATGGCAAACATCGACCAGGAACTTATGCGCCGGGTATTCAGTACATTAGTCGATAATACAATCAAGTTCACCGTCCGAGATGATACCCTAACGATTAAAGCAAAACGCATCGACGACAATATTGAAATCACATTCACCGATAACGGCAGAGCGATTTTCTCGGAATTTGAGGAACATCTCACTGAGCGAGCGCCTCAATGGGAAAAACGACTGGCTGGCAGCCGAACCAGTGTGGGACTTGGACTACCATTCGCGTATCATGTAGCATTGGCGCACCAGGGGAGTTTTAAGGGTGCCAGTGATCAAGCTACCAGCCAAACGACCTTCACACTGACGTTACCGGCTCTCAAGGACGATCAATTATAAAGCGAATTGAACAATGGCTGATTCTCAACCTTTGAATGACTCTCAAATTAGCAACATTATCCAGAACGTGATACATGAGCTTGGAAGCTCCAACAGCACATCGGATACCAGCCGGGGCGCACCACCACCTCCACGCCCGATAGTGGGCACAGGTGATGGCATGTTTCATGACCCCGATAGCGCGGTAGATGCAGCAACCAACGCATACGAACAGTTGCGAGAAATGCCCCTGGATGTGCGCAAGCAGATGATCGCTGCGATGCGCGCTACAGCCCGTGAACATGCAAGTGTACTGGCACAGTTTGCCCATGACGAAACCGGCATGGGACGCGCGGAAGATAAAACGCAAAAAAATCTACTCACAGCGAACAAAACACCTGGGCCAGAGTATCTTGAACCGAATGTATGGACGGGAGATGATGGACTTACGCTGACGGAATACGCCCCGTATGGAGTCATTGCCTCGATTACACCCACCACGAACCCGACAAGTACGATCATCAACAACAGCATCAGCATGGTCAGCGCAGGGAATGCAGTGGTATTCAATGCACACCCCGGCGCAAAGCAATGCAGTGCCTATACCATCCAACTGTTGAATCAGGCAATCCAGAACGCGGGGGGACCACCAAATCTTCTCACCTGTGTGGTTGAGCCGACGATTGAGTCTGCTCAGGCGCTCATGGTGCATAAAAAGGTTCGGTTACTCGCTGTGACCGGCGGCATCGGGGTTGTACGACAAGCGATGAAGAGCGGCAAGCGGGCAGTTTGTGCTGGTCCGGGCAATCCGCCAGTGGTGGTCGATGATACTGCGGATATTGAGCAGGCTGGACGTGACGTGGTGAGGGGCGGCAGCTTCGACAACAATCTGGTGTGTACAACTGAAAAAACCTGCATTGTGGTGGAGTTGGTTCTGAACGATCTTGTCGATTCGATGACACGGCATGGTGGATATCTGATAACGTCCTGGCAGTTAAAGCGGCTTATGAAGTCAATTTTCGATGAAGACCGGGGGCCCGGTAAACCAGGAGTCATGAACAAGGCATTTATCGGCCAAAATGCCAATGTGCTGCTCAAAGAGATTGGCATCAACGTCGGTGACGAGGTACGGCAGATTGTGGCAGTGGTTGAGCCAGAACATCAACTGGTATGGTCGGAGCAGATGATGCCGATCATGCCGGTTGTACCCATGCCCGATGTATACTCCGCAATTGATCTGGCGGTTGAGTCCGAACATGGATTCCGGCACACGGCAGTGATGCACAGCAAAAACATTGACCATCTGAGCCGGATGGCGCGGGCAATGGACTGCTCGATTTTCGTGAAAAATGCATCCTGCCTAGCGGGACTTGGTTGGGGAGGCGAAGGGTTTACCTCCTTCACCATTGCCAGTCCAACGGGGGAAGGCATGACAACCTGCCGCAGTTTCAGCCGTTTGCGGCGCTGCACACTCAAAGACAGTTTCCGTATTGTGTGATGCGACTTCCTAACAGTCTGCATCGCACAACCATTTACCTCCCTGCCATAAAATTCGGTACAATCAACTCATTAACGATACCGTTGGCTGCAAAAATTTATGACCGATTCACCACAATCTCCCTCCCCCAAACCACTGGTGATTGACCCAGCACTAGCACTATTGGAATTCAGTAGCATCGCGGCTGGTGTGCTAGCGGGCGACGCGATGGTAAAACGGGCGAGCCTGGATTTGATTCGTGCCGGGACGGTGCAACCCGGACGTTTTCTGGTATTGATAGGCGGCCCTGTAGCCGAAGTCGAAGAAGCATTAAAGGCGGGAAAAGAAGCCGCGCCGGATGTGTTGAGCGACCATATCTTTCTGCCGGGTGTACATCCTGATGTCGTGCGGGCATTGGCAGGTGGACGTTCCCTCAAAAGGGATGATGCCTTAGGAATTGTGGAGACCTGGACAGTTCCTTCTGCTATTCACGCTGCTGACAAAGGAATAAAGGGGGCACAGGTGAACCTGGTAGAAATCCGACTGGCTGATGGCCTCGGCGGTAAGGGTATTGTGCTATTCAGCGGCATTGTCTCGAATGTGGAAGCGGCATTGGATATTGCCGAGGGGGCACTTCAAGCCGGACAAATAGTTCGACAAGTGGTGATTCCTCAACTACATCCTGAAATGGCAACCATCATCTACTCGAATACCCGTTTTGGCGCTCAGTTGGGTTGGGATAGAGAACCTGGTTGATAGTTCATACAACAAATGCCCAGAGAGTTTTATATGCAACGAAATGATATGGTCTGGAAGTCGGCGAAAGTCAGCAAAGAATTTCTGGACGGGATGCGCGGAGCGATCCCCCTGGCGACTGAACAAATTGATGTGATGCTGCGCATGCTCAAGACCACCTGCCCGACCCTAGAGAATTTCCTTGACCTGGGATGTGGGGATGGAATTCTTGGTCGAGCTATCTTGACGCAGTTTCCCGATGCGCAGGGCGTACTGCTGGATTTTTCCGAACCGATGATTGATGAGGCTCAGCGAAAAGTGGGTAATGAAGGCAAAAACCTGACATTTGTTGTGCAGGATTATGGTGTACCAGAATGGGTTGAGGCTATAAACTCTCATGCACCATTCGATGGTATTGTGTCCGGGTTCTCAATCCATCATCAGCCTGACAGACGGAAACGAGAGATTTATCAGGAAATCTATCATTTGCTCAAACCTGGTGGGATATTCCTCAATCTTGAACATGTCGCGCCAGTGTCTGATTGGGTTGAGCAGGTTTTTGATGACATGTTTATCGACGCAGTGATAGCATATAACGAGCGCAAAGGCACTAACCAACCGCGTGAAGATGTCGCACGCGATTATCATGAACGACCTCATAAGGAGGCAAATATCCTCGCCCCGCTCGAAAAACAGTGTCAATGGCTACGCGAAATTGGATTTGCACATGTTGATTGTTATCTCAAAATATTCGAGTTAGCCCTGTTTGGCGGGGTACGTCCAAATGTATAAGTATAACAGACAAACGGAGACAGAACTCCGCGAACAAATTTGCCAAATTGGGCAATTGATGCACCGAGGACAATATATTGATGGCGCAAGTGGAAACATTAGCGCGCGGCTGGACTCGGAACGGTTTCTGTCAACTCCCAGCGGATTGGCAAAGGGATTTATGACTCCCGACCAACTCATTATCGTCAATCTCGATGGGGAACGTGTTGACAATCCGACACCGGCTAACGCGCACCTGCGCCCAACTTCCGAAATCACTATGCACCTGGAATGTTACCGACAGCGAGAAGATGTCAATGGTGTGGTACATGCCCATCCGCCGACAGCAGTTGCTCTTACCATCGCTGGATATGATTTTGGACAGTGTCTGATTCCAGAAATGGTGGTGACATTAGGGATCATCCCTACAACACCGTATGCCACACCTTCAAGTACCGACAATCGTGATGCCATTCACCGTCTGATTCAGGAACATGATGCGATTATGCTGGCATATCATGGTTCGCTCACAGTGGCTCAAAGTGTGTGGGAGGCTTATCTGCGGTTGGAAAGCCTTGAACATGCCGCCAAAATTCTGTATGCCGTACAACAACTTGGCGGAGCGCAGCGCGCCATTGCTCCCGAACAAGTGGAAAAGCTGATTGCAATCCGAGAAAAGTTGGGGTATGCCCGACCCGGAGATGCGGAACGATTCTATCAGGCATGTGGAGTTATCCCTAGCGATCAAAATCGGCGCAATGACGCTATCGAGGCACGGGTGAGAGAGATTGTGCGGGAACTGGTAGCCGATTTATACAGTTGATAATGTTCCAGACCCACTGGGCATCGCCTGTTGAAAATAATAGTGATACACAGAACTGGCAATAAACGACTACCATCCAAAGTAAGTTTTGGTAGATCGTTTATGGCTTGTTTAATCTGTTCCTGGGGCGCATCATACTCCACAATCAACAGTTGTCGGATGTTGGATTAAACCCAGATATAAGTTCAATGGCATTTAGCCCAAAATACTTACCCGATTTTAAATGGAGTATTCTACTTCGCCGCCGACCTTAGGCGAAACTTGCTCAGTGACCACATGGATAATGGAATCCTTATCCATGTTGATCGCATTCTCAAAAACCGCCAGAATATTCATGAAGCAAGGTAAATCACTGCTTTGATACTAAACACAACATCGAAATACTTAAAACCATGTTTTAGAACACATATCACTCATCAGAATTCTGTGCAAATTACTCTATTTTGATATTGCCTCATTACAATCCGAATTAAGAAGCGTAATCTTTGGCAACATTCATCGTAAGAACCGCAAACTAACAAATGCCTAACATGCTCATTCATGCTTTTGCGAGAAATCATAAGCTGCTGTATTTATAGGGTTGGTTTGCCACTTGATACGGGCTAATGAAACATGAGCCATCCCCTTACCTTTCTTTTCACAAGAAAAGTCTGGGATGGCTCATAACGGTGACTGTATTTCGGCGATTAGCGACTTTTCAATTAGCTGACCACAATCACTGTCTGCGCTGTTGCCACGCCACCAGGGCCACTGATCGTCAGTACTACGTTATAGGTACCTGATGAGGCAAACGTATACGTCGGATTGGAATCAGTACTTGTGCCACCATCCCCAAATGCCCACGCATACCCTGCAATGGTTCCCGTTGACTGATCTGTGAACTGTACGGTCATTGGCGCAGTACCGCTAGTCGGTGTGGCTGTAAAGGCCGCTGTAGGCGGTGCCAGCGTTTCGGTCATAGTTGGCACCAGTGTGGCAGTTGGTGGTACGTCAGTTGGCGACAGCGTAGCTGTTGGTGGCACTTCAGTTGGCACCAGTGTAGCAGTTGGTGGTACGTCAGTTGGCGACAGCGTAGCTGTTGGCGGCACTTCAGTCGGAACGTCAGTGGGTATGACAACTGGAACGTCGTTGATTGTCGGCAGCGCTGCCGGTGCTACTTCTTCACCAGGAGGAGCGCCCTGTATGAACAACGATTGTGCACTTACGCCACCAGAGTAAGCAATAACCAGACGAGGCGCGAAGGCGGAGCTGCCATCAAAGGCAGAGGCGAACTTTCGTGCCCAGGTTCCCGTCCCTGTCCCCCGCAGAATGAGTGCCAGACTGTTGTTGGACTGCCAACCACCACGATTGACGATCTCCTGAACCACAGCGGCAACATCCTGTAACTGATACCAGGTATTGGCATTCCAGTTGTTGTCGGATTGGTGAGTGATACGCGCACCAGTCAAGCTCCGTGCCGAAGGCAGAGCACCTGTGCTGAAGGTTGCTGCATTGTCAGCCGCTTCACCTGCGATTTCGAGTTGCAGACCGATCCACTGTCCCTGTGACGAGTAGAATTCGAGTTGTGCGGAAGTGATGGTAGCACCCTGCGGGACAGCGATATTGTTGAAGCGCAGACCCAGGTAACTGGTAGTATTGGAGCCACCATTACCCAACCAGATCGTACCACCGTTGGTCGTCAAGCTACTGTTGACTTCGTTGACATCATCACTTGACCCATTGACCTGGACGGTTATCTCACCGGAGGCTGGCGGTACATCGGTTGCCGTTGGGGTCGGTGTGAAGGTCGGCGTGTTGGTCGGCGTAAAGGTTGGTGTGAAGGTTGGCGTATTCGTCGGTGTGTTGGTCGGCCCAATCGGTGTATTGGTAGGTATCGGCGTCGGCGTATTGACTGGCTGTGTTCCGCCACCAGAGTAAGCAATAACCAGACGAGGCGCGAAGGCGGAGCTGCCATCAAAGGCAGAGGCGAACTTTCGTGCCCAGGTTCCCGTCCCTGTCCCCCGCAGAATGAGTGCCAGACTGTTGTTGGACTGCCAACCACCACGATTGACGATCTCCTGAACCACAGCGGCAACATCCTGTAACTGATACCAGGTATTGGCATTCCAGTTGTTGTCGGATTGGTGAGTGATACGCGCACCAGTCAAGCTCCGTGCCGAAGGCAGAGCACCTGTGCTGAAGGTTGCTGCATTGTCAGCCGCTTCACCTGCGATTTCGAGTTGCAGACCGATCCACTGTCCCTGTGACGAGTAGAATTCGAGTTGTGCGGAAGTGATGGTAGCACCCTGCGGGACAGCGATATTGTTGAAGCGCAGACCCAGGTAACTGGTAGTATTGGAGCCACCATTACCCAACCAGATCGTACCACCGTTGGTCGTCAAGCTACTGTTGACTTCGTTGACATCATCACTTGACCCATTGACCTGGACGGTTATCTCACCGGAGGCTGGCGGTACATCGGTTGCCGTTGGGGTCGGTGTGAAGGTCGGCGTGTTGGTCGGCGTAAAGGTTGGTGTGAAGGTTGGCGTATTCGTCGGCGTGTTGGGAAGCGCCGCAACCGTGATTCCAGCCGTATAGTCAGCGAAGCCACCGTCCTTATCTGCGATGCGTCCACGCGCGGTGAAAGTGCCACTGCTTGGGTATGGGCAGTTGAAAGTTACTGATGTACTGCCCGTTAATTCAAAACTGCCGTCATTAGTACAATCATACGAATAGGTGAAACCCACTCCGGCATCGACTGCGCTGGCATCTGACATTCCACTAAAAGTCAGAGTTGCATTTTGTCCGGCATTAATATTGCCGCTGGTATTGGTGAATGTGGTCGTCGGTGGTACGTTGTTAACCGTCAGGCTGAAGGTTATTTGCCCACTAGGACTACCGGATTCGGTCACAAAAATGGTTACTATGGCGCTCTGTCCAGGACCATCGGTGGTCGCGTAACTCCATGACCAGGTACCATTTCCATTGTCAACTATCGTACCTACGGATGCTGTCAAGCCCACCGGATCACCATTTGGATCACTCTTAGTGCCGCTGTTGGTGGCGACCTGACCCTCACTCACCGTTACAGCACCCTGATTTACGGTCACTGTTGGGGGTTGGTTGGTAACATCGGAGCAGGCGAAAGCAATTGCTTCCAATGCTGGCGTCTGCGAGGTATTACCCGTCGACAGTGATGCCTGATATTGAATGTAACGTCCGCTCAAACCGACTGAGCTGCCCGACGCCGGGACAGGCGTGAATGCAGACCATGTTCCATCGGGTGAGGCTGTGTTGCCTGTACGGACGCTAATGGCAACAGTCGCACCGGAAATCGTATAGGTAGCCGTATCCCATTGCTTCGCTGTACCCGCGTCATACACACGCGAGGTAAACGTGCCTGATGCCGTATAGGGTGTCACATGCAGCCAATTCAACATTACCGGAATGCCATCAACGCTACTATCGCTGATAAGTGGTCGCATCTCATCGCCAAAAGTGAAACTATGGGCAGCAACCTGAGTTCCATCAATCGAGAAGATAGCCTGTGTTGCTGTCCGATCAATACGGAATACATGTTGTGTACCAATCCAATTCCCAGGGATCAGTGTATTGACGCCATCACTGGTTCGCGCATACAACGAGTTGGTGGTGTCAAATGTGCTGAAAATCGCCCAAGTCTGATTAAAATCAAAGTCCCCAACCCAGCCGATATGCTGCCAGGGTGCGGCACCAAAGGTTGCTGAAGTCTCTAGTGAGACACCAGCGGCATAGGTTGCATTTGTACCTGCACGTGCACCATCAACAGTCAGTAAGCCAACTGAGACAATCGCCGTTCCACCTGATCCAGACGTCCATTCGCTGGCTGACCATGCCGAAGATAAGCTAGATCCGTCAAAGTTCTCACCGACAATTGGCGCAAGGATCACTCGCCCGCCATTGAGTTCGCTGGCAAACGTGCCACTGCTTGTGCCAAGCGAGAAATCCGCGAGGGTATCATCCACAAAGCACCCTACCACCGGGACAGGCGTATTTGTCGGCGTTGTCGTTGGTGTAAAGGTGGGTGTAAAAGTCGGCGTATCGGTTGGTGTCAGGGTCGGCGTATTTGTCGGCGTTGTCGTTGGTGTAAAGGTGGGTGTAAAAGTCGGTGTATCGGTTGGTGTCGCCGTCGGTGTGTTGATCGGCGCTGTTCCCATTGTACCACCGCCGAAGTCATCCAACCGCATACTACTAGCAGTATCGAACCACATACCAATGTAGCCCGTGTCGGCGTAGAGCGGCCATGCTGTTATGTCGCGTGTCCCCAACAAAGCGCTATTACGATACACCTCTACAGTGCCATTGCTGCGTGCGCGCGCACCAAAGCGATCACCAGCAACGAATGTCACCGGGATGTCTGCTCCCCGTTGGACCCAACCTTGATTAGAAGTGAATGTATAGACCTGTATCACATGATTCGATGGACTATACCATACTTCGATTAAACCACTGAGGTATGAGCCATTGCTTTGAGACTTCAGAATCAGGTCGATCTCGCTGCTTGTTTGGACGATGCTACTCAGAGTCACATATATTTCTTGATCTGTGCCAAAGAGTGTGCTGTTCCAATAGATGTCACCGCCACTACTCACGACTAGTTGGTTACTATCCAGCACATAACCGCCCGATGATCCTGACCAACCGGTTCCCATCGTTGTACGGTTAAAGTTATCGAGGAGTGCAGTAGTCGGGAAACTTCCTGGCACAGGTGTGTTAGTTGGGGTCGAAGTAGCCCCTGAACCGGGCTGAACCACCACCTGAACAGTATAGGTGTTAGCGCCACCATCCTTGTCGGCAATTTGTCCCCGAGCAGTGAAGGTGCCCGCCGATGGATAGGGGCAGTTAAATGTTGGGGATGTACTGTTGCTTATCAGGAAAGTGCCGCTGTTCGTACAGTCGTAAGAATATAGGAAGCCAGCACTGGTATCTACTGGACTGACATCAGACTGACTGCTAAAGGTCAGGCTGGCAGATTGACCTGCTGTAATGGTTCCGCTTGTATTACTAAGGCTCGCCGTCGGCGGTAGATTGTTAACGGTCAGCGTGAAGCTGGCTAGTGAAGATGCATTGAGATTATCTGTCGCTGTAATTGTGACTGTGCCTGACTGCGCCGGACCATCGGTTGTCCCAAAGCTCCATGACCATGTTCCAGCGCCACTGTTGTACGTCACCGTTCCAACAGAAGCTGAGAGGGTGATCGAATTGCCCTCTGGATCAGAAACTGTACCTGTATTGGTTGCGGTTTGAGCTTCATTCACTGTCACACTGGCTTGGCTGGCAACGACTACTGGAGGCTGATTACCGCCCGTAGCTGTACAGGCAAAGCCAATCGCATCAAGAATTGGTGTCTGAGAAGTATTGCTCGTCGAGAGACTGGCCTGATACTGAATGTAACGACCTGTCAGATTAAGATTTGCGCCTGAACCAGCCAGCGCTTTGAAAGCTGACCATGTTCCGTCTGGAGTAGCAGTATTGCCAGTACGAGCACTGATATTAATTGTTGCTCCGCTTGCTGCCCAAGTGACGTTTCCCCAGTTCACTGTCGTACCGGCATTGTATATTCGTGATGTAAAGTTGCCAACACTCACGTAGGGTGTAACTAGTGCCCAATCCACGGCAAAGTTCACGCCCGAGTTTTCACTTGCGATCAGCTGCATCGGGCTATTGATGGCAGTGTTAATAGTCGCCACGACTGAACCATCAATCGAGAAGACAAAGTTGGTGGCAGTATGATCGATACGATAACGATGTGGCGTGCCGAGCCAGTTTCCTGGAATGGCCGTTATAGTGCCATCACTTGTTCGAACATATAGAGTATCTGTTGTGTTATTAGTGCTGAACATGGCATAGGTTGAGCCGAAGTCCAAATCACCCGCCCACCCCAGATGCTGCCATGCAGCGGGCTGGATAGTAGCTGCAAATTCTACCGAACTACCGACGGGGAACGATTGGCTCGTACCGGCACGCGAACGATTGGTGATGAGATTACTATTGGAAACCGACGTTGCTCCGCCAGCAGACCACGCACCGCCATCCACCCATCCTGTTGGGAGTGAAGTACCGTTAAAGGTGGTTCCCAGTGTTGGGTTCAAGATGAGCTGTCCACCACTGCTCTCGCTCACGAAAGTGTTAGTTACTGTGCCACCGCTGAACTGCGCAAACGTGTCATCCACGAAACATCCTGTTACCGTCGGCGGCGGTGTAGTGGTCGCGACCGGAGTAGTGGTCGGTAGGTCGGTCGCGGTAGGTGTGAACGATGGAGTAGGGGTAAAGGTTGGTGTAACTGACGACCCTTGATAAACAGCTGTTATACTGTGGTTGCCAGCCGATACCGTGATGAACGCAACCTGAACTCCCTTGATGGTCTGGATGGTGTAGGATGCCGGAGACCCATCCACATTCACACTACTCAACCCGCTGCCGGTGTAGGTCAGCGGCAGGATATTGGACAGGCTCATCCCCGATGCATTGGCCGCACTCAGATTGAAGGACAATGTTTTTGTCCCACTGTTCCAGGCGATGTTGGAATAATTGGCGTCATGTCGCGTCTCGGTGAAGGTTAACCATTGATCGGCATTCCAGATCGGTATGCCTTTAGATACCGCATAATCCAGTGTCCCGGTTACCCAGCCTTCGACTTCTGTCCACGAATCGTAATCCATGTGGAATTGCGTCATCAAGGCTGCATAGTTCCCCGCCAGACTGGCATCCATCAGGTTCTGACTGACTGCCAGTGCCTGGGGAATATGCAAACCTTCAAACCCACCAGCTATCGGGAATAGCTGTTCGTCAATGATCGAGGTGACTTGCTGGTACAGCGGCAGGATCGTCCCATCCGCTCGAATGAACTTCATCGGCTGTCCACTGCCGGTCACATAACCATGTGCCCAACTCCCATCCGTCTTCTGCAGCCAGGGTCCCCAGGCATAGAAATTGGCATCCATCCCCATACCGAATGCCACTTCAATATCCGCCGCATCGGTCCAACCCACCCACGTTACCTGATGATTGCGAACTGTACGCGACTGTGGAACCGTGTACCGACTCTCAAACCATCCTTGTGTGCCGACGTAGCCATCCTGTAAATTGGCATAAGTGGTCGGCTGGATCGTGCCATACGGATGCAGTCCGAAGCTGTTTCCCTGAGCGCTCCAGCCAATCAGATCGCTATCATTCACCGACAACCCACCCCAGGCAGTCAAATAAACCGTGATTTTGCCGTTGTGAGTATTCACATCGTTGATTACGGTTTGGAAATACTCGTACGGGTTGGCATGAGCATCCCCGGTTGGGATCAACATCGTCTTGGCGGTACCAGGGAAATACCACAACTGGGGCATGGGTTGTGTGACCTGAATGGCTTGTTCAACCAGACGCGCCAACAACCGCTGCTGTTCATCTGCCTGTGGAACCGGCACTTTGTCCAGATCCACCCAGGGAGCACTACCTCCTGCCCCCTGAAACAGATCTATGGTTCGCGAAACATGGTCTCCATCAGTATCCACATTGGCATTGGCAGGATTCCCTTGCCGCATGTAGGCGATATTTCGTGCCAGATCGTACATGAAAGCCGTGCCGTGCCCACTGCTGCTCGTCACCACAGCCGGATAGGGTGTTGATGTGGTGGCATTACTGTACATTTGTGCCTGAACGATGGCTCCCACAACCGTGCTGTAGCGATCACTCGTGCCATGAATCTGCAACGTCACCGTACTCAGACCCTGACTGGGACCCGTGCCGCTCATCTTCAAATAGCCATCGGTCTGGGTGCCTGAGGGGGTGTTCAACCCAAACAGACCCTTTATTTGGGCATCCGGACGCATGGCGATCAGATAACCACCACCCGATACATAATTCGAGAACAAACTGGCCTGCCCGCTGGTGAGTGGTGTTTCGGCCAGAACCGCGACCTGATATTGAGCGATTTGAGGTGCTGTCAAGCTGGCTAAGTTCACCACATCAAAGCTGTTCAAGCCTTCCGCTCGAAGAATTTCACCCAGGTAACGACCATATTTGTTGGCCGCAGAATCATTCACCACCACCAGGATTGGCGGATTCCCTGATTGCGCTGCCGCGGGAGTAATATTACTCCACGTCATAAAACTCAAAGTGATCAATACCGAAAGGACGAAAGTGTAATAACGAGTGTGATGTTTCATTGACAGGTTTTATCCCCAGACAAACGGCTACGATAATTACCAGAAACTTCTCAATATCACCATCAAGTAATAAGCAGGTGCATAGAAAGAAATTTTCATCTCTGACACAAATTTAACGAAACTTCCTTGCACTCACCTTGCATAGTATTTAGCATGTTCTCATAATACATGCGCGGATAATATTACATTTCCTTAAGAATGCCCAATTCGCCTTTGATTAGGAGCTGTTTACATTTTTGTATGCAAATTCACTCGATAACTTTTGAATTTCTTGTAATCAGAAAAACCTCACAGACTTTGACAGTTCCCTTATATGTTCCCAGACAATCCGGAGGTCGAGCCATATATGCTTTCGGACAAAATAGGAGTTTGATTGATCTATCCCCCCAAAAACTGGCTCTGGTGCGAATTTCGTGCTGTTACGACACAATGGACTGCTTTAGCCCCAAGGAGAGGATCAAGCAGTGGCGGAGTATCAGCTGAAAATACCGGGATGTATCGTGACATCGGTGCAGCACACGAGCAGCGGTGTTCATATATGTGTCGAGAGTCAATCAAGATATGGGTGCTGCCCGTCATGTGGTACGGAAACGCAGCGCATCCACAGCTACTATGAGCGACAGTTGCTGGATCTGCCGCTTGGTGAATTTGCTGTCCAGCTTCGCGTCCGTGTCAAACGGTTCCGGTGTCAGCAGGATGACTGCGAACGCCTTACATTTGCCGCAGTACCCCCGCAGCTAACGGAGCGCTACTCGCGGCACACCAAGCGTTTAGCAGACATCATTTGGCATGTGGGGCAAGTTGTTGGCGGGCGATCTGGTTGCCGACTGGCACACAAACTACAAATACCCATATCGCGCCACAGTATCTTGCGGTTGCTTCGCCGTGTTCGTACCACCATTACCCAATCAGTGCGTATTCTGGGTGTGGATGACTGGGCAAAAAAGCGTAGGCAAACCTACGGGACCATCCTGGTGGACCTGGAAGATCATCGTGTCATTGATCTGCTGCCAGATCGCGAAGCGGAGACAGTTGCACGCTGGCTTCAGCAGCATCCAACGGTTGAGATTGTGACGCGCGACCGCTCAACAGAGCATGCGAATGGCATCACATCGGGTGCGCCGCAAGCCTGTCAAGTTGCAGATCGGTGGCATTTGTTGAAAAACCTCACAGAGATGGCGCAACGTGCGTTGCGTGATGAATGGAACCAAGTTCGTGCCTCAGAACCCACATCAGCCGCTCACAAACTACCGCTTCCTCGAGCATCAGGGGATGAGACACAAAAACGGCTTAATCGTGAGCAACATCAGAAACGATATGGTCGGGTCCAGTATCTAAAGCACAAAGGGTACAGCCAACGCCGAATCGCGCGCCTTCTGGGTCTTAGCCGCGGGACGGTTCGGGCGCTTTACAACGCGACTGAATTTCCTGAGCGCCAGGCAATCTCACGGTTCAGCCAACTGGACCCCTATTTGGATTATCTCAATGCCCAGATGGAAACACCCAAAGTCACCGCCAGGCAACTGTGGCAAGATCTTGTTGAGCAGGGATACATGGGAAGCTTTAGCCAGGTCAGTAAGTGGGTCACAGGTTTCAACAAACAACGAGCCCGCAAAACGGAGGCATTTCCAACCGGTCGTCTTCCCGGACGGGACCTCTGCTTACGCTTGCTGACCGCACAACCCGAATCCTTGACAGATGACGATATCTACCTGCTTGGGGTTCTAATGAGCATCCCTGTATTGCAGCAGCTCTACACGCTGGTTCAGGACTTCGGAGGGATGATCCGCCAACGCAATGCCCAAGCATTCGATTCATGGCTACAGTCTTGTGAAGCAAGTAACATTCAGGCCTGTCAGCTTTTTGCCCAATCACTCATGCAAGATTACGAGGCTGTTCGAGCCGCTCTTTCGACTGACTGGAGCAATGGCCAAACTGAAGGGCAGGTTCACCGCCTGAAACTGCTCAAACGCCAGATGTATGGACGCGCCAATCTTGATTTATTGCGCATTCGTGTTTGCTATAAACCTTGAGCAGCACGAAATTCGCACCAGAGCGGTCAACGGGGGCAGATCATGATGATGTACATAGAGTTGAAGGATTGGTGTGTTGTACCAATGATGGGCCAGCCTAGACAGTAACTACCACAATGACTGATGTGACCCAAAACAGCAGTGTTGGAAACATCCGAGCAAAATAGCTCACTTCCGCTATATGGACATCGCGCACTGCACTGGAATAGATAAGATAGTAGAGGGTAACATTTGGTATGTCGGTAATGTATCAATTGGGTTATACCAGGTCGGTGGGCAAAGTGTGGGCACAGACCAGCGATAGCAATATCCCTATCTCCATTATTTAAATGGGGTCAAGGGTCTGAAAACAAGCTCCTATATCAGGTCCAGGTCGCATAGATATCATTCAAATTCGTTATTCGTTTGGAGAAATTAGTTCATCCACGGAGCGCCGATTTTGGATGCCATACCCCCGTGTCATACGGAATTAGGCGCTCAGTCGCTAAGCCCGAAAGATTCAAGAGTTCAGCCAGAGATCAATCGGTTTTTCAACCTCCGGTGGCTCGTAAGGCCAGTTGATACGCTGCCCCTCACCCGCCGACTGGTAGGCTGCGTGAATAATTTTCAGCACCTCTAGACCATCTTCGCCTGTTTCCACAGGCTGCTCAATACCTTTGACTACATTAACAAAGTGCTGCATTTCCTGGGGGAAACCGTAATTCCATTCTTCCTGAAAACCTGTGAACGTCCAGCCCGTTGTCGTGTCGGCTTTTTCGACAGCGTAGCCGTAACCGACTTTGCTATGCGTCAGCAATGCGTTGCCATAAATCAAATCGGCGCGGGTATTGCCTTCTGTGCCATAGATTTCGCAGTGGTCGTCAATGCCACCCGTTTTGCCCCAACTATTCTCGGCTACGGCCAGCGTATCATTCTCAAATTCGATGACACAGATACAGTGATCCTCGCCCTGCGTTCGGTCTTTATGAACAAATGTACCCATCGTCGCCTGCACACTTTTGACTGCCGGACGATCCAGAATCCAGCGCGCAAACTCTATACTATGACAGCCCATGTCCAGCAGGACACCACCACCAGACCGATTCACGTCCCAAAACCAGGGCGAATGCGGTCCATCGTGTTCCTCACTCTGTTTGACCAAAAAGACTTTGCCGAGCGCGCCTTCATCAACCAACCGTTTGGCACGAACATACTTGGGCGCAAAACACAACATTTCGCCATAAACCAATTTCACCCCAGCAGACTTAACGGCAGCGAGCATATTTTTGGCTTCCAGAATGTTACGAGCAAATGGCTTCTCGCACATGATATGCTTGCCCGCCTGAGCCGCAGCCGTAACCAGCTCTTCGTGTAGGTAGTTGGGTGCGCCAATTGTCAACGCCTGAATATCGTCACGCTTCAAAAGTTCGTGGTAATCTTCATAAGCATCGGGAATGCCACGTTCGTCGGCAAACTTGCGCGCTTTTCCGGGTGTTTTGGAGACAACCGCAACAACTTCGGCATCATGAGCATGTTTTAATCCATCAACGTGAATGTTGGCAATGAAGCCACTGCCAATCACGCCAACTCGTATTTTGTCCATGCAAAAAATCCTTCCTGGGAGCATTCCAGATTAGGGGCAACCATTGACACCCGAAATACCATTTGGACACTATGTCCTAAAAACCGGAACAAATAGAGGCCAACCGCTTACGAACCGCATATCCACGCTTTGCGGATATAAATCGTAGGATATTTTGGCACTTCCATTAAGATACCATCTATCTGTACAGCCATTGCAACCATCATTGTCTCAGCTTCCGTTGGCGGCCATTAATGACTATTAGAATGCGCAGCAAAACACCAAAGACAATTAACTGGTAGGCTTGTTCAAGGTTAGCCGCACGCAACAGGCTATCGATCAACGTCAGCACGAGCGCGCCGGACATGGTGCCCCAATAACTACCCTTACCGCTCACCAAAACTGTCCCACCGACCACGACTGCTGCAATTGCTGGAAACAGATAATTGCTACCCAGCTGTAGAAAGACCGTCTGGGCGAATCCGAGCAAAGTAAAGCCACCAAACCCGGCCAATAATCCACTGAGCATATACGTTACAACCACGACTAACTGGACGCGCACACCCGAAAAACGGACCGCCGTTCGGTTTACACCGATAGCGAACAACTGCTTGCCATAGGTGGTCCTTTCCAGCAGTAGCCACATACCCAGCCCCAACAGCAACCAGTTAAATATCACACGGGGAATGCCAAAAAGCAGGGGCAGCAATCCACTGGCGCATGGCGGGAGGAGTCGCACCGATCATTTCGCCCTGAGTGAGTGTCAAAATAGTACCCTGCACGACGCCCGTTAAACCCAATGTCATCACCAGAGGCGGAATGCGAAGAAGGGCCATACCAAGACCGTTGAGAATGCCAATTATCAAACCCGCACTCAACGCGAGGCCAATTAAATTATGATCTCCACCTGTCAGCCGAAAGGTGAGAATCGCGCCAACCGATAAATCGACGCCACCACCATCAACGGCAACAGGGTACGCAAGTTATTGTTGATCGCCCCTAGTTCAAAGAGATTATTTTGTGATGAAACCATCAAGGCTGTAGCTGGCCGGGAAGCCACCGAACTGCTGGAAGTAACTGCTGAAGTCTTCAGTCGTCACGACGTAGGGAATCGGCACATACAGCGAATTGCCGAATGGGCCAGCCAATTTGCTTGTGTCACTGTACCACCGCACAGCATTTCCATTGCTACCCGCGCACCGTCCGAGGCGACGCCCGGTGGGTTCACGACACCGATAGACCGAAAATAAGGATGGTCAGCCAGCACTTCGTTTCAAAGTTGCAAATAGCCGGAACGTGCTTCACCGATCACAACCGACCATTTATCAGGATTGGCCGTGCGCACTGCCGACAGTACACCAAAAGCCATACTATCCTCCGGCCACACACCGTCAATATTCGGCACACTCGCTCATGACCTGCTGTCCAGTCGCCTGATCTCAACCACCGCTCTCACGACCAACGATATGAATGTCGGGATACTGGTCAAACACTTCCAGAGCGCCCGACATACGGGCTTCGTTGGCCGGATGACCGACAAACGTTCCATCGATACGATATCGCCTGCACCGCCAAGTTCATGAACCAGCAGCGTGCGCTGATCCGCGCCCATTCAGTCTGGTCAATGACAACATTGTAGACGCCTTGTGCGCCAATTTCCTGGTCAATCGCAATCACCACGATTCCCTGTGAAACTGCGTCTTCCAGGTCCAGGTTCAGACCACTCTGGTCACCGGTGTCGATGATGATAGCATTAACACCTGCATTCACCAGATTCTGGATTTGCTGCTGCTGGCCGGGAACATCGGTGTCGGCGCTCTCAACCAAAAGATTAAGCTGCGTCCCAGCGGCATTAAACTCGGCCACCGTATCTTCAAAATTCTGGATCATCTGGGTGCGCCATTCGCTACCGACAAAGCTGTTCGAGACACCAATGGTGAATGGCCCAGCACAGGCGGCGGTATCCTGAGCATTTACGAGCGGCGCGATTACTGTAAACACCAGAGCGAGAGAAAGAATAACGGTGATGGTTAGCTAAATATCTCAGCGCTTGGGAATTTTCGCCAGACGAATCTCTGCCCAACATTCAGAATAGCAAACGGGAGTTGAGCATTCGACGCCAGTGCGGCAAATTCGCGGACATCCACTGTGTTAAAGGTGAACATATCATAGTGATGCGGAATCAGCAGCCGTGCGTCCACAATTTGCGCGAGTTCGACGGCATCCTGAGCATTCATGTTGGGTGGGACTTTAAGCGCCGTCCGGCGGGAATCTGTGCCATTGATTGGTAGAAAAACAATATCCAGATCGAATCGTTTCAGCCTTTCCGCTAGACTGTCATAGATCACCGTATCCCCACTATGATACAGCGTGAGACCATCCATCTCCACCACAAAGCCCTGGTATGGATAACCCTCTCCCTCAGAATAGTCTAGATTGGGGTGCGAGGATGGCAAGCTGTGTACGGTCATAGAGTCCAAGTTAAATGTCTCATCGCCACGTGTGCCCACAATGCGGTTTCGATTTACTCCTAACGAAACAGCATGGTCTACCAGGGCAAATGGCAGCACTAAACAAGCGTCGGGAGATGCGTTCAATAAGGCTGAGATGGTTCCAGGGTCCAGATGATCGGAATGTTTGTGACTGGCAAATACCCATTTCGCGTTGGTGATCTCGTCCCCGCGAATCGGCGAACGGGTCATGCGGATGTGCGGCTTCTCGGTATTCGCGTATTTGTCTGTTAAGTGTTCCGACAAATACAGGTCTATGTAAAGCAGATGGTTGGCGGTTTTGATAGCGTAGCCGCTCTGCCCCAACCACCAGATCGCTATCTCACCATATGCTGGTTGGGCCATCTGAATATCGTCGAGCAGTACCGCGCCGCTCTGATGGGGTTCAATCATCGAAGTGCCCATATCAAATGCTCGTGCCCTGTGCCTGCCAGAATTCATTACGCATGAGCCGCTTCAGGGTTTTTCCGGCCACGCTGCGCGGAAACTCATCATAGATAATGACACGGCTTACCTTTTGATACCGAGCTTCCACGCGTTCGTTGACCCATTCACATAGAGTTTCTGGAGGGGTACTGGCTTTATCTTTGAGGATGACGGCGGCAACAGGCGTTTCTCCCCATTTGTCATCCGGGATGCCAAACACGGCGGCTTCCACCACATTCGGATGCTGCACGATTACTTCTTCAATATCGTGCGGATAAACGTTGACGCCACCCGTGATAATCATGTCCTTTTTGCGGTCCACCAAATACAGGAATCCGTCTTCATCCAGGTATCCCAGGTCGCCGCTGTACAACCAGCCATCCCGAATCGCCTGCTCAGTGAGATCGGGACGTTTGTAGTAGCCCGTCATTTGCATCGGGTCGCGCCCGACAATTTCTCCCACCTGACCGAGCGGCAGCTCATCCCCATTGGCATCGACAATTTTGA
Source organism: uncultured Chloroflexia bacterium (assembly GCA_963752305.1). Taxonomy (GTDB): domain Bacteria; phylum Chloroflexota; class Anaerolineae; order Aggregatilineales; family Phototrophicaceae; genus CFX2. The sequence continues at coordinate 600,708 of CAVVXQ010000009.1, read as the reverse complement.
TTTCGGAGAGTGGCATCGGCACGCCCACCGATCCCGGCTTAGAAGCGTACATGGTCTTGTCCAGCACTGTGGAAAATCCTTCGGTGAGGCCATACAGCTCGTAGAAAATTCCCGGCAATTTGCGGTTTAGCTGCTGTTTGTGTTCCAGGTGTAGGGGTGCGCCAACCGTCAGAATCATTTCCAGCGAACGCATTCGGTCAGGATTGAATGCAGGCGAATGGAGCATGGCGACAATTTGCGATGGCACCATTACAATATGGGTGACTTTTTCCTGTTCAACCGTGTCAACCAAGTGTTCAACGTCGAAATGAGGATGCAAGATGTAAGTCGAGCCTTGATAAAAGGCTGGGGCAAAAGTGAGGAACGCGCCATTAAAGACCAGTGAACCGGTGTGCAGGATGACACTTTCCGGCGTGATGCGGTAGGCGGCAGTATGACCCAAGCAGTAGTATCCCCGGACACGATGAGAATGCATGATACCCTTGGGCAGGCCAGTCGTTCCACTGCTGTACATGATGTTGTACAAATCATCCTCGCAGACATGGTTATCGGGCGGTTCGTTAGTAGACGCGGCTGCGACCAGCGGCTGATAATCCAAATATCCTGCCATATCGGGCAAATCAATCGAAATCCAGTGACGGATATTGGGGACATTCACCTTCAGGGGATCAAGGAATTCGACCATCGACTTGGTGGTGATGACCGCGACTGAATCCGAGTCCTTCAATAGTGTGGTCAAACCTTTGCCGCGCAGCATGGGACTCAGAGGCACAATCACCATGCCGGTTTTGGCGACTGCCCAGTAGGTATCAATCAGTTCCAGGCTGTTGGGAAGCAGGGTGGCAATTTTTTCGCCTTTCCCTATGCCCAATTCAGTCAAAGCGTTCGCCAGTCGATTGACACGGGCATTAAATTCTTTCCAATTCAGGCGATGATTGTCAAAAACCACGCCATATTTATAGGGGCGATAACGCGCATGGGCGGTAACCATCGTGCCGAGATACATTCCTACACCTTATCTACTCGATAGATTCTGCAAGGGGCTGTTTTGCAACCTTTCTGGATTATGCTAAAATGTCCGAACATTCGCAACTATATGTTGTAGCATTCAGATAAATTGCATACATTGAACCAGGAGAATCGTCGCATGACATCCATTTTACCCACCAGTGTCATTGGTTCCTATGCATGGCCGGGGTGGTTGCATACGGCACTCGAAGCCGCACATCGGGGTGAATATGGCCCACAGGATTGGCAGGAAACGCAGAATGATGCTGTAGACCTGGCGCTGCGCGATCAGGAAGATGCAGGCATCGATATTGTCACCGATGGGGAAATGCGACGGATCGGTTTTTTCACCGCAGAATTTTACAGTCACATGACCGGACTGAAAGAGGTACCGCCCGCGCGGAAGGTCGGGAATGTCGGGCATGACCAGCGAGAGAGTTATGAAGTCCTCGAACCTGTCACCGCGCCCGATGGATTGGGATTGGTTGATGAATTCAATTATGTACGCACCCGAACAACACGACCTATTAAAGTGCCCTGTCCCGGCCCGTTCACTTTGGCTGGGCGGCTCAGACCAGGTGCGGTGTACAAAGACCGCCTGGAGATTGCCTATGCGCTAGCGAAGATTATCAACCGGGAACTCAAAGCAGTTGCCGCAGCCGGAGCAGAATTCATCCAACTTGACGAACCATCGTATGCGGTACATTCTGATGGGCCACAGGAATTCGTCAGGCTTTTCAATCAAACAGTGGAAGGTGTGGACGCGAAAATTGGTATTCACCTGTGCTTCGGCAATTTTGTCGGGCGTCCGGTTGCGCGTCGCACCTATCGCCCGCTATTCCCGCACATTCTGGATATGCACACGCAGCAATTCGCACTGGAATTTGCTAACCGGGAGCTGGTGGAACTGGAATTGTGGCAGGAATTCCCCAGCGATAAGGAGCTGGCTGCTGGACTGGTGGATGTCAAGAACTATTTTGTGGAAACCCCAGATGATGTCGCCTCACGCATCCGCAGAGCATTGCAGTTTGTTGATGCTGAGAAGCTGACCGTCACACCCGACTGTGGCTTCAGTCAGACGGCGCGCTGGGCGGCACGGGCGAAGCTCAAATCAATGGTTGAAGGCACAAAAATTGTGCGCCGGGAATTGACCGGGACAATTTAGCTCAGACTTGCTGCAATAGGGATTTCACCTCGTCCATATTTGGTGCACCGAGTATGCCCTGGCCGGATTGCACGACTAATGCGGCGACAACATTGCCAAAGCGTGCCGCCTCGACGGGGTGCATCCCTTGCTGTATACCTACCATAAACCCGGCATTGAATAAATCCCCTGCGCCGACGGTCAAATGGGTGGGTACGGAGAATCCCTGGACATAAATTTGGCTGTGCTGCTGGAAAATCCGCGCCCCATCCTTCCCACATTTCACCACAACGCTGTTTGCGCCTGCCGCCAGTAAATCTGCCGCCCCTGCCTCGATGTCCATCTTACTAGTACAGACTGATAGTTCATTGGCATTAGTCAGCAGATAATCTACGCTCGACAGGAAGGGCACAAGCTCCTGCAATTTGATGGGGTCGCCAACAGCAGGGCCGATATCCATATAGGTCGTTGTGCCGCTCTGGCGGGCAGTTTTGAGCAGGGATGCAAATCCGGCTGATCGCAATCCGCCCAGGATGGTACAGCCGGTAATTAGTAGCGCATCAGCGCGCTGCAGCAGGTCAGTGGGAATGTCTTCGAGGCCATAGGTGGGGAAGATGCCTTGATAATAATAGGAGATGCGATTGTGGTTATCATCCATAATTATGGTGGTGGTGGCCGTTCCATCTTCGGTACGAATGAAACCCTGCAAGTCTACCCCCCTGTCCTCCAACCAGCCGGTTGTAATATCTCCGAGTGGATTAACCCCCGTAGCACTGCACAGGGCTGTCGGCATACCCAGGGTTGCCAAGACGTAAGCACTGTTTGCGCCATTGCCACCTAAAGACGTTCTGAGCGGATGATTGCAGAAGGCGAGGCTGCTGGTCGTGAATTCATCACCGTCGAAGCGCGGCATCTTCTCAATACCAGAAACGAAAAGATCAACTGTGGTTGTCCCAATCACTACGAACATGAAACCACCCTCAAATAGTAATTATTATGCCCGAATCAACTCAGCGGCCTGAGCGAGACGGCCAAATTGTGAGTCCGTAATCTCTACGTCAAAAACGATGCTAACGATATGCGACCATCCCATCAGGAAGTAATACCAACCGTCTTCAATCGTCAGATTACGTGCCCCAACTTGCGCTTTGGCCTGATGCAAGAAATCCAGTTCCCCACGATAGTTAAGTTCCCAGGCAATGCCATTGAGCGGAAACTGTCCCCAATCGGTGATGGGTGAACCAGGAGTATCCTTCCCCATACCCGTTGCATTAATCACCATTGATCCGGGTGATAGCTCAATCATCAGGCTGTCGTTCATTGTTGGTTCCGCGTTGCAAACAAATTCAAAATGAATACCAGAGGGTGGCAACCGACTGACGAGCGTCTGCAAATTGTCCAGCTTCCCCTGACTGCGGTTGACAACCACCATGCGCCGAGGGCGATCTTCTGGCGCAGCGCGGAGAGCGAAATGGGTAGTAATAGCAACTGCCGAGCCACCTGCTCCCAGGCACAGGACATCCGCCCCGGTTTGTGCCCAGTAACCAGGCTGGATGAATTGCTGCATGGAGAGTGCTGATGTGGTTGGATCGACAGCATGACCGACTAGCTGCCCTTCCCATTTGTAAATGCAGGACACTTCACTACAAAGTTGCGCATCGTCGGTCAGTATATCAAACTGGTCGTTCGCCGCGTTCAACACATTGATTTTGTGGGTGGTAACTAATGCCCCCAACGAGAGCGGATCACACTTAATCTGTTCTACTGCGCGGCGATAATTGTCTGCCGGGGCATTTATAGGCAGGTCAACACCAACCAGTTGCGCTCCATCCAATCCTAGAATATCGGCCCATAGCGGAAACATTCGTCGGCTGGAAGATTTTCCGGTTGTCACACCGAAAAAATACATGGTGGGGACACGACGGGTTTGCATCCGCGCTAGTCGCCGTAAACCCGGCGGACGCGCGCCCGGTAGTCATCATACGAGTCATCAAAACGCTGTTGGGAGGCTTCTGAGCCGATGAAATAGCTACTCGTCAACACTAGTGGGGGTTTACCTAGCGCCGTCAACTTTTCGGCAACAACCGATTTCAGGGCGTTGGTGACGGCAGCTGCGCCGATGGTTGAACCCGGCCCAACCGGGTCATCCAAACCTTCAATGCGAACCATTGCATCTCCGGGCGGTGTGCAAGTGTCAATCACTACGTCGGCAACATCAATCAATTTTTTTCCCGAACTGTGTTTCGAGGGAGAGACTTCACAATGCGCTTGAGACACTACCGCGATGACTGGTAAGTTGAGCTTTTGCACCTCCAGCGCCATATCGACTATAACTTCATTGACCCCACTATTGGAAAAAATCAGGAAACTATCGGGCGGGCGCAATACAAAATTCCGAAGAATAACGGCGGCTAAACCTTCGACATGTTCGATGAACATGGCCTGCCGCTGTCCATTCGCCCCCACAACCTGCGTATGGTATGTCAAGGATAATTCAACAATCGGGTGGAAACCAGGAAAACTGCCGTGACGGGGATACATTTCCTCTACAAACATCCGTGAATGCCCGGTGGCAAACATGTGAACCAGGCCATCCCCAGCAATCGAAGCCGTGCATATTTCTGCGGCGCTTTCAATGGCTGACATCTGGGTGTCACAGATTCGTTCCAAAATGCCTTTGGCTGCGGTCAGATATGTGGAAGCTGCTCCCATGAATTTTTCCTTCAATGAGTGGGTGACAATGCAATTTCAGTCATCAAGGTACTTGCCGGTCTATTGCTCGAATGTGTGGGTCGTACTGTATTCGTATTTGTCTGTGCGATAGTAGCTGACAGTGTATTCGATTATTTCATGTTCGTTCAGGTAGCAGTTGGTTTTCACAAGCAGCAGGGGATCACCTTCGGACACCCGAAGCAAATCGGCGTGGATAGTATCTGCCAAGACGGCGTTTACTGCGTGGGTGATCTCGGTAATCATCAGTTCATATTCGGTGGATAAAACGCTGTAGAGAGATTGGTCGTTGAAATCAATGCGATCTAATCCAGGGCAATTTTCAGTAATAATCGTTGTGTACTGTAACCCAACCGGTTCGTCATTACCCAATCGCAAACGAACTAGCCAGAGAGAGTCTGCACCCAGTTTTTGTTGAAGAGAACGTGGCGACATAGCATTAATGGTGCCCGTAGCGATCTCGAGGATTTTTGAGTGCGCTTTCAAACCCATTTCCGCCATTTGACGGGTGAAGCTGCGATCTAAATAGAATTGTTTACGATCATGTTGGGGAACAATAAATGTTCCCAGACCCGCCTTTCGAACAATAAGGTTATCGGCGGCAAGTCGAGACAAAGCCGCCCGCATCGTATGCCGACCTACACCATAAATTGTCGATAATTCTAATTCAGGCGGAAGAATATCCTCTGGAGTTAGCGCACCGACCTGAATGAGCTGCCGCAAATCCGCTTCGACTTGATGATATAAGGGGACTGGACTGGTCGAATCTACGGGTGTTATAGGCAGATCAGCCGCTTTCGCTTGCTTCTTATCGCTCATGACGATGCTCCTGATGGCCTATTTGACAGCCAAAGCTTTCTTGTTATAATGTCTCGTAAATGTCCGGACATACGGATAATTGGACTAAGTGTACACTAGATTGACTTTATTCTCAAATTTCCGGTTGACCAACTAATAACAATATTGGCAGGCAAATCAAAATGCGCAGATATAATTTTCAAAAAATCAATTGATTTGAGTGATGCTATTGTTATTTTCACATTCGACTGTCCTGTTTCAACGTATTTTAATTGACATCATGCGGTGTTTCGGTATAAACTTTCAAAAATTTGAATAATTCCATTAAACACAACCAGCGCACAAATCATAATCTATTTTTTGTCAATAAGACAAGTTAGGAGAAAATAAATGAAGTTCAATAAGTTATTTCCTGTTCCGTTCAACCGTATTACTACCCTTTTCTTGATGGTGGCGTTGATTTGTTGCTTTGCCACTCCGGTCTTTTCTCAGGATGCACCAGTGGAGTTAGTGGTATCAAACCATCTCACTCGTGAGGAATGGCACACTTGGTTTGATGATCTGCTGGCAACCTACAACGAATCCCATCCTGGTGTCCATGTCACCCAGCAATCCACCGATTTTGCCGATCTGCAAGCTCGTGTCGCTACGGATCGCCTGGCAGATACCCCGCCCGATATTTATCTACTGCCATCATGGTGGCTCGGCAATCTGGTGGAAAATAGTATTCCGACGCCTGCGCCGGATGATGTCGCCCAGGATGTTACCGACAATTACACACCAGGCGCGGTTCAGGCAGTAACCTGGGACGACCAACTCTGGGGAGTGCCGCTCGATTCCGTACCGACGGTCATGATCTACAACAAACAAATGTTGGCGGATGCTGGATATGATCGACCACCGGAGACTCTGGATGAGTTGAAAGAATATGCAGCGAAACTTACCCTAAAAGATGCCGATGGAAATGTTACTCAGTATGGCTATTCCCAATGGGTCGGCAGCCTGAACTGGAATTATCTGCCATTTGTTGCCCTGCTATATTCCAATGGTGGCGAACTATTTGATCCGGAGACCGGGCACGCTGCCTTCAATAGTGAAGCGGGTGTCGAAATCCTTCAGATGCAGGTCGATATGGTTAATGCAGGCTACTTCAATCCCGAACTGGAAGCGGTAGACTGGTATAGTGACCGTGTGGCAATCACTATCCTTCCGAATTGGGTGCGTTCCTATCTGGTAACATATAATGATCCGGAAAACTACGCCGCTGCACCTGTTCCACATGGCGAAGGATTCGACTCCGGTTCGGTTGCCTATAGCTGGTTCGCGTCAGTGAACAGCCGCTCAAATAATCAGGATGCCGCCTGGGACTTCGTACGTTGGTATACTCAACCGCCCGAAGAGGGAACTCCCGCTCCATCATCAGATTTCTATTTCCGTCAGGCATCGATTATCCCACCACGGCGGTCTGATTTGGCAGCTATGCAAGATGACTTCAGCACCGATATGTTCCCAGAATTTATTGCTGCTCTGGACTATGCCAAAGCGCCAACCCCTGTGCCAGCCTATGAGGAAATTATCAATATCCTAATCACTGAGATGGAAAACGCCTGGTTCGGAAATAAAACTGCCCAGCAAGCGCTAGACGATGCCGCCACTCAGGCAGATGCACTGCTCCTGGCGCCCTAGACCAACCGCACATATATCACCACGAATTGAAGGAATCGGCAGTAACAGATTCCTTCAATTCCAATTTTCTGTACAAGGAAACGGTATGGCTAGAGAAATCCCGAAAGACAATGTGAGTGCAACATCGTCTGCGCTCGTTCTACCAAACAACCGAGTCCAAAAAGCCTCAGCCTCGCCCTTAGCTCGACGGAAAAGTCTGATCGGATTTCTGTTTGTCCTTCCGGCAGTTGGGTTTTTGTTCGTCGTCATGATACTACCAATTGCATTCAATTTTTGGCTCAGCCTGCAAAAATGGGACCCCCTCTCGGATTTGAGTACCGCCCAATTCATCAACTTCCGCAACTATGATTACATCCTGAACATTGACACCAATTTTGGGCCAGCACTTGGCAATTCGGTCATTTATGCTGTGGCACGTGTCATCTCTAATGTGGTGCTGGGGTTGGGGCTGGCCTTGTTGATGAGCAACAAACGCCTCCGGGGACTCAAGCTGTGGCGGATTGCCCTGTTTTTACCAATTGCCACCTCGCCTGCTGTACTGGCAAAGCTGTGGCAGGCACTCTATCACAAAGATTTTGGCATCATAAATGCCCTTTTGGGCGTCGTTGGTATTCCAGGGATCGGTTGGTTGAACAATCCCTCGTCGGCATTAGTGGCGATCATCATCATGGCGATCTACCAGTATGTTGGCTACTATGCCATCATTTTTCTAGCGGCTCTACAAGGCATTTCCGAGGAACTGCTGGATGCCGCCAGGGTTGATGGAGCGAATGGGATTCAACTCTTGTGGCATATCATTCTGCCCCAACTCAGACCGGTCATAAGCTTTGTGGTGGTTATCAGTACGATTTACGGATTACAAGTGTTTGATCTAGTCTGGGCCAGTACGGGCGGAGGCCCGGCCAATTCAACCAATACAGTTGTATTACACATGTATCGCACTGTGTTCGTCAACGGGAGGGCCGGACAGGGGTCGGCGATGGCCTTCATCCTGTTTACCATTATCATGTTTCTGGCTGTCTTTCAGCTTCGCATATTAAGGCAAAGGCAGTAGTTTATGTTTGGTGTTAGAGATCGTTACAAATTATTCTCGGACATCCGTCTGGTGATTCTGTATATTGTTTTGCTGGTGGTGGTGCTGGTTATCGCCTTCCCTTATTTTTACATGCTGTCGATGGCGCTCATGACCGATAAGGAATTGGTGGCAATCCCAGCTAAACTGCTGCCCGATATTCCTCAGTGGCAGAACTACATCCTTGCCTTCCAGCGTATTAACGGACTCCAACCGTATATCAATACAACTATTATTGCTGGTGGTGTCACATTCACCGTTCTGTTCACTAGTTCTCTGGCAGGGTTTGGTTTTGCCAAGTATCGTTTTAAGGGTAGTAACCTGTTATTTGGCATTGTTCTTGCAACCATGACCATCCCTATCTTCATCAACATCATCCCCTGGTTCTGGATGACACAGAAGCTCAAAATCAACAATTCATTGGCGGGTGTCATGTTCCCGGCGCTGGTCAGTGCCTTTGGAATCTTCATGATGCGCCAATTCACGCTCGATTTACCAGACGAAATACTGGATGCCGCTCGGATTGACGGGGCATCAGAATTCACCATTTATTATCGGATCGTGCTGCCGCTCGTGCGTCCGGCGATGGCGACATTAGGCGCATTCATTTTCTTACAGCAATGGAATGACCTGCTGTGGCCGCTCATTACACTAAGTGATCGCTCCAAGTGGACCTTAAATCTGATGGTGCTCTCACTACAGGGTTATGGCGGCACATCGCGTAACATGGAAATTGCTGGCGCGTCGATGGCCGTTATCCCGATCATTATTGTGGTGATTATTTTGCAGCGTTATTTCGTCCAGAGTACCACCATGTCCGGAATGAAAGGATAAATCTGTCCCATCGAAAAATGAATCGAAACTGTGGTTAAGAAACTCCAATCTGATTCAATTTGCAGTTAAAAGTGGAGGATTTTATGGTAATCAGCAGTGAGGCCCTACGAACCTATCAGGAAGACGGCTATTATGTCGCCAGAGGTGTATTTTCCAAATCCGAGGTCGAGGAACTGCGTGAGCATTTCATGCACCTGCGTGAAGGCCATTCCTATCCCGGTGATGTTGTAGGGGTTGATCCGAAAGAAAATGATCCCCTGAAAAAATATCCGGTGATGCACCATCCACACCGTTGGGACATGGCCGCCCGCGCCTATATGCTGGATGATCGTGTGCGCCAGCATCTGACCGCTCTACTGGGGGCAGAGCCTCTCGCCTGTCAGTCGATGGTCTATTTCAAACCACCCGGTGCGCGTGGGCAAGCACTCCACCAGGATCAGTATTACCTGCGTGTGCAGCCCGGAACCTGTATGGCGGCCTGGACGGCTCTCGACCCAGTGGACGAATCCAATGGTTGTTTGGAGATCGTCCCTGGCAGCCACAAATTGCCAACCTTGTGTGTAATTGAAGCCGACGTCACTAAGAGTATCACCCCCGTCACCGTACCCCTGGCCGAAGGTATGAAGGCCAAGCCAATTGTGATGGATGCGGGTGACGTACTGTTCTTTAACGGTCAGGTCATTCACGGTAGCGGGCCGAATGTCACATCAGACCGTTTCCGCCGTGTACTGACCTGCCATTATGTTGAGGGAGCCGCCGAAAAAGTTACCCAATATGACCATCCGGTACTGCGGTTTGACGGCACGATTGTAGAAGAATTCGGCGCGAGTGAAGACGGTGGGCAGTGTGGTGTATGGGTCGATGAAAATGACCAGCAGCGTATTGAGATGAAAATCGAACCCGGCAACCCGGAATATGCCAATTACATCCGCGAACGGAATAAGATGATGCGTGAAGAAGCCGAAAAAATTCGTGTGGCGATGAGCCAGAATTGACCGAACTGACGAGCGACAGGAGATTTCTATCGTGATCGACCAATCCATCATTCAGCAATTTGAAGAGCTGGGCTATGCGATGGTTCCAGGCTTATTCTCGCAAGACGAAGTCGATCAATATCGAGAGCATGTTCTCAAACTACGTCGGGCAGGCTCGTACCCCGGCGATTTTGTATCGGCAACGCAGGTTGAGAATGATCCGCTTGCCCAGTATCCACGTATGTACCATGCCGAACGTTGGGATGATCTCACCCGCCGATGGATGCTGGATGCTCGCCTGCACGAATATATGACAGCCTTGCTCGGTCAGGACATCCTCGGCGCGCAAACAATGGTGTATTACAAACCACCGGGCGGGCGCGGTACGGCCTTGCATCAGGATCAGTATTACCTGCGGGTCAAGCCAGGAACCTGTATTGCCGCTTGGATTGCACTCGAACCCAGCGATGAAGAAAATGGCTGTATGCAGGTTGTGCCCGGGACACACAAAATCCCACTGTTGTGCCTGGTCGAATCCGACCACAGTACGAGCAACGTAGCCACAACCGTACCTATCCCGGATGATATTGATATAGAGAGTATCGCCGATGCAGCCGGGCGATGTGCTGTTTTTTGCCGGACAACTGGTACATGGCAGTCTGCCGAATGTAAGCAAAAACCGCTTCCGCGTGTCTCTGGCCTGCCATTATGTAACCGTCAACGCCGAAAAAGTGTCTCAGGTTGACCGCCCACTCTATCGCTTTGACGGCACAATGATTGATGTTGAAGCCAACGAAACCGGCGGCTACTGTGGGGTATGGGTGGATGAAGGCGACCAACGCCGCATTGAGGTTTCGGGTGAATTCCCCCGCAACGTGGAAATGGAAAAACTTCTCGATGACATGAATCAGGACATCTGGACACAAGTCAAGGAACTTCAGGAGCGTGGCAAGATCATCACCTCCATGTCCAATGCCAGTTTAGATATGCACAGCTAGAAAATTTGGAGTGAATGATATGACAATCCCACCTCTGGCCGGACTATGCACCTACGAAGAAGCTGCCCAAGTGGGTTACAACGTGCGCGAGAATGTTGATCGCTTTGTGCGTTACGCCTGGATCGAAAAGCGGGCAATGGAAGCCGGTCTGTACTGGCTGAATCCCACCCCTGAATGGGAAGTGAAGGAGGCATTAAGTCTACACCTCTACCTGGACGCCGATCACGCCCGGTCAATTCGGACACGTGTCAGCGAGATGCGTAACCCCCCACCCAATATGGATGTGAGTCCCAGCGTGTCATTGGACGCATTTTTTAACGAATTGCTTCACGCTAAAGATACGCTTGAAAAAGTCGTCGGCCTGTACGGTGTGCTAAAAACCGCGCTGCTCAAGTCCTATCAGGAGCACTATGAATTCACGAATCCGATCATCGACTATCCCACACGCCGCATGTTGAAGATGATAATCGCCGACGAGGAAGAAACCCTGCAGTTGGGCGTCAGGCCGCCATCGCCGCGCTGACCGAAACCCCGGAAGCCAAAGCCCGCGCCGACGGCTGGACGGCACATCTGAACGCTTATCTTGAGGCGGCGGGTGGCATTATGGGTATCGATGATATACCGGAAACCTTGCCAGAGTTGCGCGCAAACGGCAAATACCAACCGGACTTTACCCCGCAGCGTGACGAGCGTTTCGCCCGTCGCTGGAACTTCATCTTCCCCTGTCATGAGGTCGCCAGGAGCAACGATGTCCCCGCAGATGAACGCACGCTGGCGTTGATGTGCAAGCGCACGCTGGAAATTGATGTGCCCGAAGCAATGGCGCGGATGATCGCAGAGGCTGAGAGCGAACCCTGGGAATATTATGTGGAGATGGGCCGCCAACTATGGGACGAAGCCCGCCATGCTATGATGGGATCGATCTACTTTGAGAAACACGGAATTGACTGGAAGCAGCAGATTGCCCTACATCCCGGTTTCTCCTTACGACTCAATCTTGACCTGACGCCTATTCAGGCACATACGGCCTTGTACGTCATCGAGCAGAGTTTGATGGATCGTAAAGTGGGCAAACGGGCTGAGTGGGAAGTTGCGCTCGATGCCCATGATCCGCTGGCATCGGTATTCCAGGATTACGATTGGGCGGATGAAGTGCTGCATGCGCAGATCGGGCGCAGATGGCTCGTACCCAAGCTGGATATGAAGATGGAAGACATTTTGACCTACGGCAGAACCGAGCTGCTGGCTTTCCAGGAAACAGTGGGGAAATATCTTGACCGGGGCGAACAGGTCAATTGGTGGCCGGAGTTTGTTCAGACCGCGCTCGGAAAGCCAACCGCCATGAAAGATTATGGTAACTGGAAACCGTTTGAAAAGGTTACAAGCGGGTGAACTATTTGCTGATAGTTTATGGCTGCCCATGAGGATGATTTGATGTTCGCACGAGCAGCCATTACCGATGCGCGCGGCAACTTCAGCATCGAGACGATTGAGATTGATCCTCCCCAGGCCGATGAAGTGCTGGTCGAAATCAAAGCCGCTGGAGTTTGCCACACCGATTATGACTCGATGAGCCGGGGTGTCCCGCGTATCCTGGGGCATGAAGGCGCGGGTGTCGTGAAAGCCGTTGGCGCGAACATCAACCACCTCGCGCACGGTGATCGTGTGTTACTCAATTGGGCGAGTCCCTGTGGAATATGCTTTCAATGTCTACGTGGAAATACCAGTATTTGTGAGCATCGTGCCGTTGTGCCGGATGAACGGGTTCGCTTGAATGGGCAGCCAATCCCCCGCTCCTTCCGCCTGGGTACGATGGCGACTCTGGCGATTGTCCGTAAGGAATCTATCAACAAAATCGAGGTCGATATACCCTTCCCTTCTGCTGCTATCGTCGGCTGCGGCGTAATGACCGGATACGGCTCTGTCGTCAATTCCGCCAAAGTGACTCCCGGGAGCAGTGTCGCCGTCATTGGAACAGGTGGTGTCGGGCTAAACGTGATTCAGGGGGCGCGTATCTCCGGTGCGGACAAAATCATCGCCATAGACATCAACCCGGAACGATTGGCGATGGCGACCCGCTTCGGCGCGACTCACACCGTACAGGCCGACCCCGCTGATCGTGGTTTGCTGGCAGCTGCCGCACAGGTGAAGGGGTTCACCGACGGGCGTGGCGCAGATTACGCTTTCGAGTGTACCGCCGTTCCCGAACTTGGCGCGGCTCCGCTGGCGATGGCGCGTAACGGCGGTATCGCGGTACAGGCCAGCGGCATCGAGCAGGAAATCTCCATCGACATGAACCTGTTCGAGTGGAACAAAACCTATATCAATCCACTCTACGGGGAATGCCGTCCCGACATAGATTTCCCCATCCTGTTTAACCTGTATCAAAAGGGTGATTTGCTGCTGGACGAGATGGTCACACGCACTTATCCTTTAGAACAGTTGGGGCAAGCTTTCGAGGACATGCATCGGGGCATTAATGCCAAAGGTGTCCTGGTCATGGAGTCCTAATATGTCACGCTTTGCCACCGTCGCCCTGTCTGACCCGAACTACGAAACTAACAACCTGCGTTATCTCACCTTCAAAAGCCCTGCCCTGCGTGGCAGGGGGGATGTGACCCTGTTTGTGCCACCCAGCCAAGAAAACGCAACCAATCTCAATCTGATTATCCTGTTGCACGGTGTCTACGGCAGTCATTGGGATTGGACACACAAAGGCGGTGCACACCGAACCGCCTTAAGCATGATTTAGTCCCGTGACATCAAACCCGTTATTCTGGCTATGCCCTCAGATGGCTTGTGGGGCGATGGCAGCGGTTATGTCCCGCACCAACATGCTGATTGCGAAAAATGGATTGTTGAGGATGTAATCGACTGTGTGGTCGAGTGCCTACCACAGTTGAGCGAACGCTCCAATGTATACATAAGTGGTTTGTCGATGGGCGGTTATGGGGCACTGCGACTAGGGGCAAAGTATCCGCACCGTTTCGCGGGTATTTCCGGGCATTCCTCCCTCACTCATTTCGACCAGATGGCGCGTTTCGCCAAACAGGACATGTCCACCTATCAACTCGAAGGTGAACACGAGTCCGTCCTATACTGGTTGCTGGAAAACCGCGACCTGCTGCCACCAGTTCGTTTTGATTGCGGCCTCAACGACCCCCTGCTGAACGGCAACCGGGAGCTTCATCAGCAGTTGGAAGCACATGCCGTTCCCCATATCTATCGGGAGTTTGATGGCGGACACTTCTGGTCGTACTGGTCGGAGCATCTGCGCGATTCCCTGTTTTTTTTCAACACCTGTTCATCCTGACATTCTAGATTGGATCTTTCCCGGTTATACGATGCGGAGGAGCTTGACAATAATGGCTGTACCCAAGTATCAAACCATACTGGCAACGTTAGATGGCTCGGATGTAAGCGCCCAGGTACTTCCCCATGCGCGATTCCTGGCATCTTCACTGGGATCACAACTTATTTTGTTTCGTGTTGTTCCTGAGATCAGTGATGATTTGGAAGTAGCAAGTCTCGGCGCTGGATTTGTCGATCTTGGCGAGATACAACACAGCGCGGCAGGTCGGGACAATCAGCAAGGTCGTCTGTTGGATGAGGCCGAACAGTCGCTTAATCAGATCGCCCATTCGCTGGAGGCGCAGGGGATTCGAGTGCGCGTTGTGGTGGAAATTGGGCAGGCGGCTGAGTCAATTGTCGGCTATATGCAGCGGGAAGCCGTTGATCTAATTGTCATGTGCACACATGGGCGTACAGGCTTGCCCAGGCTGGTCTACGGCAGTGTTGCCGAAAAAGTTATGCATACCGCAACCTGTCCAGTATTATTGGTACGGGCAGACATTGGTCGGCGTCCCTAACCGAATGCTAGCGCCCGCGCCGGGTTGTGAATCAGCAGGTCGTCAATCGCCGCCTGCGGCAAACCTTCCTGTTTCAACCAGGGAACGAAACGCCACAGAATATAGGTAAGTCCCGGTCCACCGCCCACCCCATAACTCGGCCAGTACGAACGCCGGGCCATGTCGCCGGACAACAGCAGTTGTTCGCCGTATCCTGCTTCGACCAGACGGATAATCAATTCCACCCGCAGGCGATCAGGGTAATATTTCTCTTTGCTAATCTGGTCAAAAATCATATAGACACCAGTCTGTGCCAGCGCCAGCAGAAAATCCCATTCCAGGCGACGGTCTACATGACCCACAATCACGCGATTTGGCGTCACGCCTTGCTGACCTAGCAGTTCAACCTGTTCCAGCGCCATCGTTCCCGCTTCAGTGTGGGTCGTAATCGCCGCACCCGTCTCCAAATGCGCCAGCGCCGCAGCCAGGAATACTTTTCGTTCGCCGGATGTGATCTGATTCAGGCTGGATGCCGACTTTATCAGTCCGGCTTTGACACCGGTGTCGCCAATCCCGATTTGAACGTCGCGGGTGAACTCCGCCGCCATATCCTCCACCGATGCTTCCGCCGCCCAGCGACCAGAGAACTTTTCCTTATGATGCCCGGTTACGCAGATGATGTGTACACCGGTGGCTTTCGATACTCGCCGTAACCCATCCGGCTTGCGTCCATAATCCGAGGGCGACATCTCCACCAGTGCCTGACCACCCGCCTGATGAAAATAACCGAGTTCCTGTATCGCAGCCGATTCGCTGGTCAAAAAGAAGTCTTCATCTTCATTCGGGTCAGGTGGTTTACCCAGAACATGTTCGTGCGCATAACAGATTCCTGAGATTCTCTGCGGGAACATCACCCCGTACTGTGCGAATAAGCGCCATAAAAATCTATCCTTTGTCCTGTCGCTGCGAGAATCGATCTGCCTCCCGCTCCGCCTGCCATCGACATATCTCCCACAGGTTGGCAACGGGTGCGGCAGTATACGGCAGGATTTGCAAATAAGGGGGCGGGCCATATTCCGGTGTGAGCGTACTGACTTCCATGCCCCGCGTCGCCTGTGAGTCCCAGATTATGTCCCACCAGTGTTCGTGAGCTTCCAGATACATCTGGGATTCAGGGGCGCGCGGGTCTGCCACCTGCGGCCCTTCCGGATACCCAACCCGCGCATGCATATGGATACAGCGTTCAGCACACCGCTGGATAATCTCCATTTCGTTATCAATCAGCCGTTCACATACACACACCCAATGACTGAAATCGCAGCACAACTTAATTTCGGGAAACAAGTTAAGTAAATCGAATGTCGTCCAGGGATTGAACAAGATACGCCCCCGATGTGTCTCATAGCCGATAGCAATATCGTTTTGTTGTTCAAGTTCGAGGGCTTTTTCAAAAAACTGTTCTCGTTGAATCCTACTCCAACTATCCTTGCCACCATGACACGTCACTTGAATCGGTTCGAGTGGACGTGCCCGTTCCAGTCCTGATTTCAACAACTCGATGTGGTCATCTACACTGTCACCCCTGGTCAGAATCAGAGCGATAAAATCCATTCCGTACGTCTTCAGTAATACACCGAATGCATCCGCCCTTTCTGGTATAACCCATTCGATGCCCTCAAAACCCTCGTCCCGGATTTTTGGGAATATCACTTCCGGCAGGCTATCGATTCCCCATAAATGGCGCATCAACTTCAATCGCATGGCTATTTCCTTCTGATGTATTAAATCAATGCACCGAACGCTCTCAAGTGTTCTTGCAATTCGGCAGTCGAAATTGTGTGCGGTGTCCGACCTCCAGCCGCCGCTAGCGACGCCGCGACGCCCGCCGCCTGCCCCATCGCCATACATTGCCCCATACTGCGTACCGATGCATGGGCGTCATGGTCTGCGGACAAACACCGTCCGGCCACCAGTAGCCCTTCAACATCTTTTGGCAGCAGACAGCGATACGGAATATCATAAGTTTCGCCATCCGGCAGGTATTCCCACCGTGTTTCGCCCCCGGCATCGTGGTCTTCAATCGGCGCGCCACATCGGGCGATTACATCATCAAACTTGCGAGCGTTCACTACATCCTCTCGTGTCAGTCGATACTCACCATAGATTCGCCAACTCTCCCGAATCCCAATTTGTACACTGGTCGAAATCAATTCAGCTTTTTCGTAACCGGGTACACACTCCTTCAGGAAACGAAAATACTCGTCCGTTTGGCGTCGGCCTTCGATCTCCGCCTCGGTCAGATCGTGCGTATTGCTGGGATCTACCCGGTTCACGCGCGTCATATTGGTCGCCATCACCCCATCCAATGGGGTAATGTGGACACTTCCTTCGTGGCGGGGAAGGTCGTATCGGCCACTATCGATAGCCGACTGCATAAGGCTATGTAACTGTTGCTTTTTCACTTGCTTCGCGCGTTCCACATCCACATTAATCAGGCGGAAAGTGGTTGTCCCTGGTTGCAGTGGGCCGCCGTTCCCAATCCCTTCAAACGGCACACCCGCCGCCGCCGCAACATCTGCATCCCCGGACGCATCAATCACCACCCGCGCACGTATAATTCTGAAGCCGCCCTTACTCACTGCTACCACACCCGTGACTCGTTTCCCTTCGATCAACGCATCGACTACCGTTGTGTGAAACAGCAAATTCACTCCGGCCTTTTGTGCCAGCCTTTCCCAGACCACTTTCAACGCTTCCGGGTCATAAGTAATCCCCTGACCCGCGCCATATGTGTTCGGACGATAAATCGCCATACCGCGTTCCAGTAGACCGCTCACCACCATGTCGGGGATGCCACCGATCACCTTGCGGGACTGTGACCCCGGCGTGAAAAATCCGTAGAATGTGTCCAACACCTGGGTGCTGGTGCCGCCCATGAACCCATATCGCTCGATAAGGGTCACTGATGTCCTGGCCTGTGCCGCCGCGATGGCTGCTGTTGCGCCCGCTGACCCACTGCCAATAACCAGCACATCTGTCTCCGATATATCCTCGATATTCGTTTTGTAAACGTCCATAACGATGCACGAACTTCACAACTCACTTTATATTTTCAAAATTTTAGCTTAAATAACCTGTATGTCAAATAAAAACAACCTATATTCCCGGATGATCGCGTTATTTTGTTGAAATATTCATTTTGTTGTATTAAAATTTTACCAGCCTTTTTCTCCTTATCTAAGGTCGGAGGACAGTTGTGACAATATCTCCCGGAAAAAAATCTTACGGCTCTGGATATTTCGGTGAATGGATTGAGGATGAATTCGGATTGCCTGCTTACCGTTACACCTGTAACCAGCTAGACGACCCCAAAGCCATCACCCCCGTTTTAAGGGCATGGCGTTCCCCTACCGACCACAGCCATCAGGTCGGCAATGATCGCCTTGTCGGTGTCGCCTCCAATTATGGCTATATACAGGTGCGCCAGGACGAGGGTTCGCCCAAATACCTGAACGACTACGACCCCCAGGCACACCAGTACGCTGGCGGTATCGGCTATCTTACAGACGGACAGCGTTCCTTAAATACATTCTTTACGGGAAATACAGAAAATTTTGAGCGTGTTTTTGGTGTCGGTTATCTGCGTAAGATGGTCAGGGACGATGTGTATACCGTCGATCAGATGATCTTTGCGCCGTTTGGCGACGATCCCCTGTTAATCTCGCAGGTCACCATTACCAACCGTTCCACTGCCCCACGTGACGTTCGTTGGATTGAGTATTGGGGATGCCAGCCCTACCAGTTTTCCTATCGCTCCTACGCCGAGGCCAGTCTACAAGGGGACGCCAGCAAGGCTGTGCATCTTCGGCGTGACTTCGGGCAACGTTTTGAGCATTATTTCCTGCGTGTCGGCAATAACGACGGGCTAGTGGAAACCAAGAAATTTCTCGGACGAACCGAATCCGAAGAAGCCCTGTGGACCGCCTACCAGAATCGCCTGATCGAGCAGAATTTCTTTCGTGGCGCGGTCAAAGAACCTGTACCCGAAGCCAGCATGGAAGATTTGAACCCGCCGCCCAGCTTCCTTGTCTCCCTGGATGCCCCAGCAGACGGACTCGCCACCGATGGCGCGGCCTTCTTCGGGGCTGGCGGTGTACAGAATCCGGCTGGTTTGAACACCCAGCTAAACAATCAGATCGATACGATGGGAACAGCCAGTGCCCTTCTGTTGGAGCGTGATGTTTATCTCCAACCCGGCCAGAGTGTGACCCTGTATTTTACTTATGGCTATCTGCCCGAAGGCTTTGAACTGACCACCCTACTCGACAAATACCACCAGAATCCCTCCGACTTATTGGGGAAATCGAGCGCACAGTGGAGAGCCGATGGTGTGCGCCTGATTGTTGAGGGTGAACCCTGGGTGGAGCGCGAACTCATCTGGCACAATTACTATCTGCGAGGCAATACTACCTACGACAGTTTCTTTCAGGAGCATGTTCTCTCACAGGGACATGTCTACCAGTATTTGATGGGCTTTCAGGGTGCAGCCCGTGACCCACTGCAACACGCAATGCCCTTCCTGTTCAGCCAACCGGAATTTGTAGCCGAAACCATCCGCTATACCCTCAAGGAAATCCAACCAGACGGCGAACTGCCCTGGGCGATTGTCGGCAGCGGCATGGTCATGCCTGCCCCCTACCGCCCTAGCGACCAGCAGATGTGGCTACTCTGGTTGGCGAGTGAATACGTGCTGGCGACGCGTGATAAATCCCTTCTTGATGAAATTATCCCCACCTATCCCATCTACGGCAACAACGCTGGGAAAGTCACGGTTCGCGACGGATTGAAAAGCTGTTTCCGCCAATTGGTCGACGATACCGGCACAGGTCAACATGGTTTACTGCGCCTCTCCAACGGTGACTGGAACGACAGCGCAGTGCTCGGTCATGCTCCGCCGGAAAAAGAAGATGAGGTGCGTCTGGTTGCCGAGAGCGTTCTCAATGCTGCCATGTCCATTTATGTGCTAGACATCTATGCGACTATGCTCGACACAACTGATGACCATGAACTGGCCGTCGAAGCCCGTGCTTTTGCTGCTGGACAGCGCGAGGCTGTGCGTTTGCAGTGGGCTGGGCGCTGGTTCCGCCGTGCATGGTTCACACCTGAAATCGGTTGGTTGGGTGACGACCAGATGTGGCTGGAGCCGCAGCCCTGGGCGATCATCGGTGGCGCGGCCACACTGGACCAGCAGCAAGAGTTATTATCCAGCATGGACGAATTGGTACGCAAACCATCGGCTATCGGTGCGATGCTGCACAGTAAAGGTGTCGCCGCCATGCGTCACAGCCCCGGTATACTTACCAATGGTGGCGTCTGGCCGTCTATCAACGGTACGCTCATCTGGGCGCTGGCACTCATCGACGGCGACATGGCCTGGGATGAATGGAAGAAGAACAGTCTGGCACAGCACGCCGAAGCCTATCCAGACGTATGGTATGGCATCTGGAGCGGCCCAGACGCCTACAACTCTGCGCTCTCTCGTTATCCCGGTCAAACCCAGTTTGACGAACGCATTGTGAACAAAAACGCCGATATGAAGATCAACTGGCGTCAGATGAACTGGACGGACTTCCCGGTCATGAACATGCACCCGCACGCTTGGCCGCTCTACAGCGCCGCCAAATTGATCGGTGCGGAATTCACCCGCGACGGTATGACTCTGTATCCGACCCTGCCGCTGGAAACCTACCGATTTGAGTCACCTCTGGTCGGCCTGATAAAATCAGAGTCAGGATATGAGGGCTGGTATAAACCCGTGGTGGGTGGCGACTGGAAGATCAATCTGCGTTTGCCGAACGGGACAGCACTGGGGTTCAAGACCCTTATGGTCAACGGCGCCGCCCAACCAATCTCCCGGCAACCTAATGGGAGCATTGATATTATTGGCAGCAGCACGGCAGATGAGCCACTACACTGGTTACTTGCGTGATCGGTTGGCAGAGGCAACAATCGTGAATAGGGAACCGAGCCGCGTGGTGTACTGCGACTTGAATTGAATTGTGGGGTAATGATATTGGTCGAAAGCGATATGGATCAAGGATATTCTTTCCATCTTCTATCCAAGCAAGGTCAGGTCATTACCGTTCTTGCCAGAGAACTCCTGACTAGTCTGCCCGGCGACTCGATCCGTCGGGTACAGGATTATGCCGACGAACTCGACGCCAGCGCGGGCACGATTCACTCTGGCCTGAATTATCTGCGCGACATTCATGCAGTTCAACTTGAAGGGCGTGGCCGCCTCGGTACATTCGTAGAGATGCTGGATTACCCCCTGCTATGGTCGCTGGCCGTGCGCCGTCCGCTGATAGGTGCGATGCCTCTTCCGTATACACTCCGCCTGGAAGGACTTGCAACCGGTGTGCGTTCCCAATTCAACCAGCAGCCTATTAACCTGGATTTGCGCTTTATGCGTGGTTCAACCAACCGTTTACAGCGCCTTTCCTCCCGCGCCATCGACTTCGCCCTAGTGTCCCACTTCGCCGCCGAAACCGCCGAGGTGAATGGCTTTGATCTGCAAACCGTTTTCCTGTTAGGGCAAAACACCTATACGTCCAAACATGTCCTCCTGCTGAACAATCCGCACGTCGTTTCATTACAGGATGGAATGCGGGTCGGCATTGACGTCAAATCGGCAGATCATGCCCGTGTCGTCCATGCCGTCTGCCGAGGACACCGCGTTAAGTTTGTCAATATCGACTACAGTCAGGCGCTCAAGCTGTTTCACGCAGGTGTGATTGACGCTACTGTCTGGACAGAAGAAAATCTTCCCAGCGAGTTCGCCAATCTGACCGTTGTGCCATTGGAATCCGACCATCATCCTGCGCTCCTTCACCTATCTGAAGCCGCAATTGTCATCGAAAATGGCAATACTGCCGTGTTACATGTACTGCAGAAAATCCTAAACCCAGTTGAATTGGTCAAAGTTCAACAAGTCATTGTCAATCTTATTCAGTTGCCTGCCTATTAGTTATATCAAGACTGCATTTTCGTATAGATTATGGATTCAGATAGAATAAGTGGAAGAGCCGCTGGATCGACCCTACATCGATGTGAAAATATACTATGCATCGGAATCCAAGTGACGCAAAAGAGAGACTTTGGGGAGTATGTACCGGGGTTGTTGTAGCTGATAAGGATAAATGCACAGACCTGCACCGGAGTTAATAGCGCGATATTGGCTCCTGAGCCACCATCTATTTGACTACATTACCTATAATTTGAGGAAACAGAAGGATCGTAGATTTCCAACTAAAGACCTGGGCGAATCAGTTCATATTCTTATGGATGGGACTGTAGAAGAACATTACATCTCAGATTACAATGATTATCCTGTAGCCCCAACGGGCTTCGGACGCATGTCTGTATACCGATTAGTTCGTGCTACTCACCGGCTTGCTGAATTGCTCTACAAAGGTATTCCACTTCCTGAAACACCTTTGACTGAGCAGAGACTCCCCAAATCAGAACGAAATGATCTCATCATAGCCAACTACAAAGAAGGTATGAAACTCCAAGACATTGCAATGTCATTCGGCATTTCTACACAACGAGTTCATCAAATAATTCATCGTTGGTCAAGGACTCAACGATTTGGCGAAGCGTAAACCTGGTGGAGCTTCTGACTTAACCAAGATTGAAGTTTGGTCACTAAGGTATTGACTTCTGTCTGAGTTCCTGAACAAGGAGACTTCACTAAGTGCTTGATCCGGTAAATAGCCGGAGAAAGAGGTATGATGGGCAAAAACGAGGAAAGGTCATGCCCAAAACAGTCAGGCTGGGGTCAGTGAGCGAGAATGAGAAGCGGGAGTTGGAGCGACTAAGCCGGTCACGAACAGCAGCCCAACGCCAGGTGGAACGCGCCCAAATCATCCTGGGTTGGCTGGCCGGACAGCGCCCCGCCGTAACCGCCGAGCAAGTGGGTTGTCACGTCACCACGGTGTATTACCAGTTGCAGCAGTTCAATACACGCGGTCTGAATTTCCTGAGGATGCGCCCCGTTCGGGTCGCCCCATGATCTATGACGAACGGCAGCGTGGGCAGGTGGTGCTCACGGCCAAGACCAAGCCTGATCAGTTGGAACTGGCTTTCGGTCATTGGACGTTGGATCGGTTAGTGGAATATGTGAATACAGCCTTGAGTATCCCCATTTCACGCAGCCAGTTGGCGGATGTGCTGACCCAAGAAGGCTTGAAATGGTAATAGGAAAAGACCTATTTCACCGAAGCCTTGATCCGCAGTTTGTGGAGAAAAGGGGGCGATTGTGAGTTTATATCGCCAGCCGCCAGCGGATACCCATGTCCTTTGTGTGGACGAGACGGGACCGACAGCCCCCAGAACCTACTTGGCAGCCCGCTGGTATGGTCAACGCCCCACGATTGAAGCCGACTATGGACGTCGAGGGAAGGTCTGGACGTTGGCGCTTTTGAACCAGGTACTGATCAAGCCTTGACTTGGTGTGCCGATGGTCACACCAGCGCCAACTTCGGCGCTTTTCTCAATCAGATTGTCACCACCTGGACTCAAGGCCAACTCATCCTCATTGCGGATAATCTCTCAACCCACAAAACCCTCGATGTGTTGTTGTGGGCATTGGCGCATCCGCGTGTAATCTTTCTCTTTCAGACCACCTATCCGCCCTGGTTGAACCTGATCGAACCCTGGTGGAAAACTTTGCGTTCCTTAGCCTTGAAGGGTCGTTGTTTCGCCAGCGCTGACCAGATTACTCAGGCCATTGCGCTAGACACTCACTACTGGAACGCTCACCGCCATCCTTACCAATGGCGGCGACTGTTTAATTGAACTATTTACCGGATGAAGCAGTTAGTGCGTGCGGCATAATTCGTGCAAAGCAACTTTTCCTATATGTTGTTTACCAGGAATGCGAACTTTCTCCGACACTCACAACCTCAGAGCGCAACCAACAAACCAGACAACGCTACACTCAGGGAGAACGAATTAGTGAGCTTGCGCGTGAGTACGGAGTTTCACCGCGGCGGTTATTTCAGATCGTTAAGCCTACTCCGACTACGTGAGCATTGGAGTTCACTAAATTTCCGCTTCAGCGGTCAGCACCTGGTCGTCATCTCTCAGTCACGTTTGCAGTCCCGGACACATAAATTAGATTGTCCCACACTGCAATCTTGATACTTTTTTGATGTCTTTTGCCGACACTCTGACCCCGCTTTAATGCCCTTACTGCAACAATAAATCTGAATGGAAGTGGAGATCGTGATATGAACTGGGAACTTCTGGTTGCAGGGGTGATCGCGCTCCTGCTGTTAATTTACCTTGTGTATTCGTTGGTTTACCCGGAAAGGTTTTAGCGTATGAGTGCGCTGGAACTGCTGCAAATCATTGTCTATTTTGGGGTGCTGATCGCCTGTGTACCCCTGCTGGGTGGCTACATGGCGAAAGTGTTCAGCGGTGAACGAACGCTGCTCACGCCTGTACTATGCCCGGTTGAGGGGGTCATTTATCGTGTCTCAGGTGTCAATCCCACTGAAGAACAGCACTGGAAACAATATGCTCTGGCGCTGTTGGCGTTCAATCTATTGGGATTTTTGGTGCTGTTTATCCTGCAACTCACACAGGGTATCCTACCGCTCAATCCGGCGCATCTGGGCAGTGTTGAGCCGTTGCTGGCATTTAACACCGCAACGAGCTTTATGACCAATACCAACTGGCAGGCGTATGGCGGTGAAACAACCATGAGTTACCTGACGCAGATGATCGGCTTAAACGTCCAGAATTTCGTCAGTGCTGCTACGGGTGTAGTAGTCGTGGTTGCCCTAACACGCGGCTTGGCGCGGAAATCCGCTGCGACCATTGGCAACTTCTGGACAGATTTGGTGCGCTGTGTGCTGTATGTTTTCCTGCCTCTGTGTCTTGTCTTGGCGCTGCTCCTGGTCAGTCAGGGTGTGATACAGAACGTCAACGGTTATGTTGAGGCAACCACCCTTTCTGGTGACACCCAGGTGATTCCGCAGGGACCAGCAGCCTCCCAGATTGCCATCAAGCAGCTTGGCACCAATGGCGGCGGTTTTTTCAATACCAACAGCACCCATCCGTATGAGAATCCGACACCCCTGAGCAACTTCTTGCAGATGCTCTCGATTTTGCTCATCCCGGCGGCACTGACCTACACCTATGGGGTCATGGTGGGCAATAAACGGCAGGGTTGGGTGATCTTCATGGCGATGCTGCTCCTGCTGCTGGTTGGGTTTACGGCGATGCTTGTCAGCGAATACAGTACCAACCCGGCATATGGTGTGACGGGAGTAATGGAAGGTAAGGAAACACGTTTTGGCATCGCCAACAGCATCCTGTGGGGTGCGGCGACCACTGCCGCCTCGAATGGCTCGGTGAATGCCATGCACAGTAGTTTTTCACCACTGGCGGGCGGCATTGCGCTGCTCAATATCATGCTCGGTGAGGTGATTTTCGGCGGTGTTGGCGCGGGTTTATACGGCATGTTGATCTTCGTCATTCTGACGGTGTTCATCGCCGGGCTGATGGTGGGACGCACGCCGGAGTATCTCGGCAAGAAGATTGAAGCACGGGAGATCAAACTGGCAATTATCGCTGTCCTGCTGCCATCCGCGTGCATCCTGCTGTTCTCTGCTCTGGCAAGTATCACTGATGCCGGATTATCCAGTCGTGCCAACAGCGGACCACATGGCTTAACGGAGATTCTGTATGCGTTTTCATCTGGCGCAGGCAACAACGGCAGTGCCTTCGCCGGACTGAATGCGAATACGCCGTTCTACAACATGCTGATTGGACTGGCAATGTGGGTCGGGCGCTTTGGAGTGATTTTACCTGCGCTGGCAATTGCCGGAAGTATGGTGGGTAAGCGTATTGCGCCACCCTCACCCGGCACTTTCCCGACGGACAGTCCATTATTCGCCGGACTTTTGATCGCCGTGATTTTGATCGTGGGTGCGTTGACATTTTTCCCGGCGCTGTCGCTGGGTCCTGTAGTTGAACAGTTCTTGATGAATGCCGGACGCACATTCTAGCGAGGAATTGACGATGCAAGCCAGACCACTTTTTGAACGCGCTATTGTGCGCCGCGCTGTACTGGACGCGATCCGCAAACTCGACCCGCGTCAGCAGGTCAAAAATCCGGTGATGTTCGTGGTCGCTGTGGGCGCACTGCTCACGACACTGCTGTTGATCCGTGATGTCATCAGTGGGAATAACGCCGAACTCAGTTTTAACCTGCAAATTACCCTGTGGCTGTGGTTCACGGTGGTGTTTGCCAACTTTGCCGAAGCGATGGCAGAAGGACGTGGTAAAGCCCAGGCAGATGCACTGCGGAAAACACGCACCCAGATGACTGCTCGCCGTTTGCTTAACGGCAAAGAAGAAAAGGTGATCGCCACCCAGTTAAAGAAAGGCGATCTGGTGGTATGCGAAGCCGGGGATCAGATTCCCGGCGATGGAGAGGTGATTGAAGGTATTTCCAGTGTAGATGAAAGTGCCATCACAGGCGAATCCGCGCCTGTCATCCGCGAGAGTGGTGGGGATCGCAGCGCGGTGACAGGAGGAACTCGTGTCCTGAGTGACCGGATTGTAATCCGCATCACCTCAGAACAGGGCAGCACCTTCCTGGATCGCATGATCGCGCTGGTGGAAGGTGCGAAACGCCAGAAAACACCCAATGAAATCGCGCTCACGATCTTGCTCTCCGGGTTGACCATCATCTTTCTGCTGGCGGTGGTCACGCTACGTGCCTTTGCCGCTTACAGCGAAGCCGAGTCGGGCATTAGCCAAACAACAGCAACCGTTCCGGTGCTGATCGCCCTGCTGGTCTGTCTGATTCCGACGACGATTGGCGGTTTGTTGAGCGCCATCGGCATCAGCGGGATGGATCGGATGATTCAACGCAATGTACTGGCGACCAGTGGACGTGCTGTTGAAGCCGCAGGCGATGTGGATGTGCTGCTGCTGGACAAGACTGGCACGATCACTCTGGGCAACCGCATGGCAACTGCGTTCATTCACGCACAGGGGGTTGAACTGGAAAGGCTGGCGGATGCCGCACAACTTTCTTCACTGGCAGATGAAACCCCGGAAGGACGCAGTATCGTCGTGCTGGCAAAGGAGAGATTTGGACTGCGGGGGCGTGAACTGAGTGAGTTGAACGCTGAATTCGTTCCTTTCACTGCTCAGACACGCATGAGCGGTGTGGATTTTCCGGCGCTGGATGGTCGCCCGCCCCGCCAAATCCGTAAGGGAGCCGCCGATGCGGTAGCTGCCTGTGTTGAGGCGCTGGGCGGACAGTATCCGCTGGATGTGCGGGAGGCGGTGGACGGTATTGCCCAAAAGGGCGGTACACCGCTGGTCGTGGCGGAGGACGCACAGGTTTTAGGTGTGATTGAACTCAAGGATATTGTCAAAGGCGGCATTCACCAGCGCTTTTCGCAGCTTCGAGCAATGGGCATCCGTACCGTAATGATTACCGGCGATAACCCGCTGACTGCCGCTGCGATTGCTGCTGAAGCTGGCGTGGATGATTTCATGGCACAGGCAACACCTGAGGACAAACTGAAGCGTATCCGTGAAGAACAGGCGAATGGGCATCTGGTAGCGATGACGGGCGATGGCACGAATGATGCGCCTGCTCTGGCACAGTCGGATGTCGGGGTAGCGATGAATACGGGGACACAGGCGGCACGCGAAGCTGGTAACATGGTTGATCTGGACAGCGACCCCACTAAACTCATCGAGATCGTTGAGATTGGCAAGCAGCTTTTGATGACACGGGGCGCATTGACCACCTTCAGCATCGCTAACGATGTTGCCAAGTATTTTGCCATTCTCCCGGCGTTATTCGCCTCCCTGTACGCAGCAGCGCCGGGCGAACCGGGTCCGCTGGCGGCGCTCAACATCATGGGATTATCGTCACCGCAAAGCGCCATTCTGAGCGCGATCATTTTCAATGCCCTGATTATCGTTGCCCTGATTCCGCTGGCGCTGCGGGGAGTGACTTACAAACCGATGGGAGCGGGGGCAGTTTTGCAGCGCAATCTGTTGATTTATGGGCTGGGCGGATTAATCGTGCCCTTCATCGGTATCAAACTCATTGATGTGATCGTGACCGCACTCGGTTTAGCGTGAGAAGAACATCATGAAACGTTTACTTCTATCGGCACACATCGGTCTCGTGATGGTCGGCATCACAGCGACAGCCGCACTGCTGCTGGAAGCCAGATTGCCCGTACCGCAGGATATTCATTTTCTACTTCAACTGCTCTGGGTCGGTGTGGCGATGGGCGGTGTGTTTGTGGTGATGCTGCAACCCGCCATCAACCTGCAATCCCAACCTGATTCCAGGATGAATCCTGATACAGATGATTTACCGGAATGGTATGACTCGGATCGAGTGTGGATGCAGCAGCATCCTAATGAACGTTATCTGGCGAATGATATTGACAGAGAGGAAGCATAAGTATGCGTCTGAAAGAGCTTCGTCCGGCATTGATGATGTTCATCAGCCTGACGTTAATTACCGGGGTAATTTATCCCCTATTGGTGACATTGATCGCGCAGATGCTTTTCCCTGTGCAGGCAAACGGCAGCCTGATTACCGCAGATAATCAGATTGTCGGCTCAACTCTTATTGGACAGACGATGGATGACCCGCACTATTTCTGGTCGCGTCCCTCGGCAGTGAGCTACATGGAGGGAGCATCTCTGGATGAGCTTGTTTCGTCGGGCGCGACCAACTACGGCAGCACGAATGCGACATTAGCGGAAAATGTCGTCTTGCGAGAGCAAGCATTTCGCGCAGCTAACAATGTCCCGGATGGCGTGACTGTACCTGTCGAGATGCTGTTTGCGTCGGGCAGCGGTTTAGACCCCCATATCAGCCCCGAAGCGGCGCGGTTACAGATTGATCGTGTGGCAGAAGCACGTGGACTGGAACGTGAGATTGTTGCCAATCTGGTCGAACAGTATGTCGAACAGCCGCAGTTAGGGTTTTTAGGTCAGCCGCGTGTCAATGTGCTGCTGCTCAACCTGGCACTGGATGGATTACAATAATTTCATGGACGATTACCGAACCGATCCCGACGCACTGCTGAAAGCGATTCAAAAAGACGAGTCACGGCAGGGACGCGGTAAACTGAAGATATTCTTGGGCATGGCGGCAGGTGTAGGCAAAACTTACGCCATACTGGATAACGCCCGCCAGCAAAAAGCAGAAGGCGTGGACATCGTGGTGGGCTATGTGGAAACCCACCGCCGTGTCGAAACCGACGCTCTGCTTGAGGGGTTGGAGGTTATTCCGCGTCGTGCTGTCGAGTATCGTGGTGCAGTCCTGGAAGAAATGGATACGGATGCCATCCTGACACGCAAACCGGAGGTCGTGCTGGTAGACGAATTGGCACACACCAATGCGCCTAACTCAAGACACCTCAAACGCTATCAGGATATCATAGAGCTGCTTGAAGCAGGCTCGAATGTCTGGACAACGGTGAATGTTCAGCATTTCGAGAGCCGTGCCGATGCGGTGCGCCAGATCACAGGCATTACCATCCACGAAACGGTACCCGATTCACTGCTTGATCTGGCAGATGAAATTGAACTGATTGACCTTTCGCCAGCCGATTTGCGTAAACGGCTGACTGAGGGCAAGGTCTACACACCAGAGCGAGTTGAAACCGCTGCCAACAACTTCTTCCGCGTGGGCAATCTGACCGCCCTGCGTGAAATGGCGCTGCGGCTCACAGCGGAGCATGTTGACCACAAGCTCCAGGATTACATGCAGCTCAAGCAGATTGCCGGTCCCTGGAAATCCGGTGAGCGGCTGATGGTTGCAGTGGGACCCAGTCCATTTTCGGAACGTCTGATCCGCTGGACGAGACGGATGGCATACAATCTTGAGGCATCCTGGCTGGCAGTCTACATTGAAACGTCAGCGGTGTTAACCGCAGAAGTAAAAGAGCGATTGGCAAACAATATCGCGCTGGCACGCAGTCTGGGCGGAGAAATCGTTACGGTTCGGGGCGATGATATTGCTGATACGCTGCTTCGGGTCGCTCATCAGCGCAACGTCACACAAATTGTCATCGGAAAACCCCAGCATACGCCGCTGCAAACTGCCCTGCGTGGAGGTTCATTGGTCGATAAGATGATTCGCAGCAGCGGTGATATTGATGTTTACGTGGTTACGGGAGATGAAAGTGTTTCCGAACGCAGTGTATGGCGACCTTTCCCAACCTTCGAATCGCATTCGCAGCGCCGTCAGTATCTGGTGGCGTTGTTCGCGGTGGCAGGTATCACTGCGCTGGATCTGCTGTTGTTAAACGCTTTTCCCTGGCTGGGATATCAGGCTGTCGGACTAACCGAACTGCTGGTTGTCCTGCTGATTGCGGCTTATCTGGGACGTGGCCCCGCGCTGCTGGCAGCCGCAATTAGTGCGGTATCCTGGAATTTTCTGTTTATCGATCCCCGTCTGACGTTTACGATCACCCACTTGCAGGATGTCATCCTGTTCATCCTGTATTTTGCGATTGCAATATTCACTGGCAATTTAACAGCTCGTATCCGGGCGCAGGAACGACAGACCCGCTACAATGCGGAGCGTACATCTGCATTGTATATACTGGCGCATGAAACGGCAACAGCAGTCAACATGGATGACGTTCTAAATACGGCTGTCACGCAGATTGGCGCGGTGTTTGATGCCACCGTTGTAGTCATTTTGGGACACGAGAATCAACTTCTGCGCCAGCCTCATCCTTCCAGTACGCTGTCTCTCAGTGACAAAGAGTTCAGTGTGGCGCAGTGGGTTTACGAGCGCGGTAAATTAGCCGGACGCTTTACCGAAACGCTGTCACAGGCATTAGCTCAATACCATCCCTTACAAACGCCAACTCGTACTGTCGGCGTGATTGGCATTCGTCCCAGAAGAGATGAACGACTTTCTTTCGATCAGGAAGTGCTGCTGACCACGTTCATCAGCCAGATTGCGCTCGCCATTGAGCGTGAAATGCTCGATGAAGCAGCAGAACAAACTGCCATGCTGCGTGAGTCCGAGCGGTTATATACCACTCTGTTGAACTCGATTTCGCACGAGTTACGCACGCCTATCGCAACCATCAAAGGAGCCGCCAGCAGTCTTGCTGATTCGGTGGCTGGTGCAAGTGAAAAGGCGCGGGCAGAATTGACCAGAGACATTCAGAGTTCGGCAGATCGCTTAAATCGTTTAGTGGAAAATCTGCTGGATATGTCGCGGCTGGAAAGCGGACGATTGCAGCTTAAGCGTGAGTGGTGCGATCTGAATGATTTGATCGGTGTGGCTGTCAAACAGCTTGATGAGTGTGCAAGCAGACATCCTATCCGCATCCAGACCGAATCTGATCTGCCGCTAATTCAGATTGATTTTGTGCTGATGGAACAGGTCATCGTCAATTTGCTGGACAACGCCTGTACGTACACACCGGACGGGACTGCGATTACGATTGCAGCACGCGTCCATGCGAAAAATGTGGAAATAACGGTTAGTGATAAAGGAACGGGCATACCCGCTGACTTGATTGAGCGGATTTTTGATAAGTTTTATCGTTTACCTGGAACGGCATCGGGCGGCACAGGACTGGGGTTGTCCATCAGTCGAGGATTAGTTGAAGCGCATGGTGGGCGTTTGACTGCTGAGAATCTGGCTGAAGGCGGGGCAAGGCTCACCATACGTTTACCGCTCAACGGATCACCGCCGCCGGTGCAGGAAGCGCATTATGGCTGAAGCGACAACCTCCAAAGCACAGGTACTGATTGTAGATGATGAGCTGCAAATCCGTCGCTTTTTACGAATCAGTCTGGAAGCCAACGGCTACCATATCCACGAGACCGCCACTGGACAGGATGCGATCATCAAAACTGCGCAGATACGTCCTGATTTGGTCATCCTGGATATGGGATTACCCGACATGGATGGACTGGAAGTACTAAAGCGCCTGCGGGAATGGACTCAAACACCTGTGATTATTCTCTCGGTACGGGACAGCGACCACGATAAGGTGGCTGCACTGGATGCGGGTGCTGATGATTATCTGACCAAACCCTTCAGCCTTGAGGAGTTGATGGCACGCATTCGCACGGCACAGCGTCATGCCCAGCCGCAGCAGCAGGAAGCGATCTTCACCAGTGGCAGACTTCAGGTTGATCTGACTCGTCGTCTCGTTACCGTCAACGGTGATCCGGTCAAACTCTCACCGACGGAATATGGCTTGCTGCGTCTGTTGATTCAACATGCGGGTAAAGTGCTGACCCACCAGCAAATCTTACGTGCTGTGTGGGGACCGGAATATGTTCAAGAGATCCATTACCTGCGGGTTTATTTCGCGCAGCTCCGCCAGAAGATTGAAGAAAATCCTGCCCTGCCAGAGATCATTGTCACTGAACCAGGCGTAGGATACCGCTTGATTCTGTCTAAGTGAAATAGCGATAACAAAGTGCCATATTTATGTGATCGTATAGCAACAGGCTATAGGCGGACATAACAACATCACTTTGTTATTAGTTCATATTTTTAGCCCCAACGGGGTTCGGACGCATGTCTGTATACCGATTAGTTTGTGCAACTCACCGGATTGCTGAATTGCTCTACAAAGGTATCCCACTTCCTGAAACACCTTTGACTGAATAGAGACTCCCCAAATCAGAACGAAATGATCTTATCATAGCGAAATATCGAGCTGGCCTGACACTCCAAGAAATTGCATTGTCTTTTGGCATTTCCGTTCAACGTGTCCATCAAATCGTTCGTCGCTGGTCACGGACTTAACGATTTGACAAAGTGTGAACGCAGTTGAGTTTCTGAATCAACAAAGATTGGTTTGGTTAATAGAGTATGGGTTTTTGTCCGAGTTCGTGGATAAGAAGCCCTCACTAGAAACATAGGCTGCCTTGTGTTCGTAACCTTCTATATAACTGCGTACTCGAACCCGTGACAATTTGCTTGGGAAAAACCGCTCATCTGTTATTGAAACATAATTCCACTTGTTACTTTAGCTTAGTTAGCAATTCAACACTATAGCTCCACGTGAGGCAAGGTTAATGCCGATGGATGCTCTATATCGTGGTACACATATTGCGTGGCGATTTGAATCATTTTATCGGTGAGGGGGTTCGCGGTGTTCGTGTGACGCGCCCAACGTGGGTGGGCGCAACTGGATATTAGTAGACGGATACAATGACCCGACAAAAAACGATAGGCGGTTGACCATAGGTCAATCTCTATACGAATAGTGCCATCTGGCTGCCGTTCGCCTATTCTCGGTTTAAACCTCAGCAGTCCATCACAGATATTAATTGAGCGCCCGTTGGGAAACACATCGCATAATCGGGCATAAAAGTCGGTGAATTCAGATGACGATTGCACATATAATTCGACAACTGCATTTCCAATAATCTCAATTGAATGGTCGAGTGGATCGCTTGTGAAGGTCAGCACATCTTTACGGCGTTCTAGTTGACTATTATCCCGCGCCCCCGCCCTGAAATAGAATTGTGCTCCGCCGACAATTGGGGTAGGGTGCACTGGGTCATAGCGATATTGGCTGGGGATTGAAGCCGATGGTTCAGGTAATAACTGCTTTCCCCCTCCTAAATAGTAATGTAAAGGTTGAGAGGGAGGAGGGAAGTCCGGATAATCGCGCCATTCGTTCGCGCCCATTATGTACAGCCGCACTGGCTCGGTGCGGAGATGCTTCCTTTCCGCTTTCAAATGCGCGTTAAACCACTCAATCCCAGGTCTGAGCATGATGGGCATTAAAAACAGGTGACTGAAATGCGTCCAGGGGCCAACGGTAAGGTATGGTGTTTGCCCAGCGGATTTAAGCCGGGCGTAATCATCTAGCAACCCGCGTAAGAAAAAATCATACCACCCGCTAATCAAGTGAACTGGCGCATGTACTTGACGGTGATCGACAGAATGGAGTTGACGAGGAAAAGATGGATTGTGGAGCGCTGCATCCATCCAACGGCCAAAATAGTCAACTGAACCGTTACGCATCACCTGGTCGGCTTCAGTGACTGGTAAATGATCGAAGGCTGGCCGAACATCATGTTCAACTTCCAGTAGAAGTCCGGCTTGGAGGATGGAATGGCGTCGTTCGTGTTGGCTGCGCAGCAGCGACATCCAGCGCATGATTAATCCAAGATCAAGCGCACCATCGGGGAAAACAACGTCATAAAGATTGGAGGCTGTAATGCCAGGCATCAATGCCTTCACAAAAGAATGATCGGCAACCACCCATTGGACTATGCCAAGATAGCTTGATCCCCACATGCCCACGCGTCCATTGAACCAGGGCTGTTCAGCCAACCAGTTGAAGGTCGCTTGCCCATCCTGGCGCTCGTGGAAAAATGGCTCAAACTGGCCCTCCGAGTCGAACCGTCCTCGCGTATCCTGTACAATGACCTCGTATCCCTGTTCTGCGAAACGCCAAGCGCAGAATTCCGTTAACCAGCCAAATATTCCTGACTTTCTGCCGCGCCCATATGGGCTACGAATTAAGATAGTCGGGTTCTCTTGACTTGTAATGGGGTGATAATGATCGGAAGCTAGATTAACCCCGTCAGGCGTTGCAATCAATATCGAGCGTTCGACGAGCACTCGGTAGTATGGTCGTGGCAGCCCCAATTTCCAGGCGAATATACGACGGCGACCCTGGTAGAAAAGGGCTGCTAATAAAAAAGGAATGATTAAGCAGAGTCTTTTCATCCAAATTCCAATCTGAATTGCTTATCCAACTGCTGTTAGCAATTGTGAAGGTCTCAAACGCCCTGTATCGACAAAACGTTGTAAGTAAGTTCCGACTAGCGTTTGATCGACAGGTGGACAATAGATACCTGAGCCTTCAAGCGCGTGGAGGGTCGCTTGTGTACCTAGCGCATAATAGGCCGTGTTGCTTACGCCAAACATCCGGGCGGCGAAGTCGAGGTGAAAAAATGGAAGTAACGGTAATAATGGGTTTGTGCTTGAGCCGTCACACCGTTCCATAGCTTCAACCCATTTATCAAAAGGCAACTTTTTCACAGTATAACCAGCGGCAATCACTGAATTAGAAATGTCATTCCAGGTGATCGGTTTTGGATTAAGCAGATGGAATACTTTACCAAGTGACGCTTGTTGGAAGGAGAGATACGCAATAGCTTTTGCAACATAATCTACAGGAGTCATATCCATCGTGTTCTTGGTATTTGGCCCGTAACCTGCTTGGATACTCCCAATCAGAATACGCGCTACAAGATCGTCTTCATTTGAGCATCCATTCTGGCTATTTCCCACAATCAGGCCAATACGGTAGATCACGACTGGGATACCGCGAGATCGAGCAATACGAACGATCCGTTCTGCTACATACTTGGACTGGAAATAGCCAACTTCAGGGCATTTCTCAGCGTCCAGCGGATCACTTTCCATACCGCCAACGGGTACTTTGTAATTCATCAAAATGCCGAGGGACGACACAAAGTGGTAAGGCTTTGCTTTACTTAACGTAGCTAAACGGAGCGTTTCGCGTGTTCCTCCGACGTTGGCCGCCTTGAGATATTCATAAGGAGCCATGTAGCTCAACTTGCTCCCAACATGGTAGACAACATCAATGCTGCGCGCCAAATTTACAAATTCTACTGGTGAGAGACCCAGTAGCGGATATTTGAGATCGCCTGGCACAGGGATAACACGCTTCTCATAGCCTCCTCGCCACAAAAGATAGTAGCTCAAGTTCCTACGTATTCGTGCCAATCCCTGCCGATAGTCACCTGCCCGCACCAGGATATGGATGTTTGCGCCAGTTTGTTCAAGCAATTCTGCCAGTAGGTGGGCAGCAACAAAACCAGTTGCACCAGTCAGAAAGATGTTGTGGGGTTCGGCGGTCAGAGCAACGTAAGTTGGGTAAGGTTGAATTTCAGGCATGAGAAGTGCTTCACGATTTAATCCTGAAGTTAACATATTGACTGCCACCTCAAAAATATAAGTTATCTTTTCTGCATTATCATCCTTCTCGTAATTATGGAGACTGTGAATAATGTCACAATCTCAAATGACATCTGTTCCTCAACGCCTTGTGGCAAATTGATTTAAAATTGAGAGGGATAAAAGTATTTCTTTGTCGAAATAGAGTTTTATATGCGCCGCGAGTTGCCTTTATTGCACAAGAAGCCTGGTACGGCCCTCGTACTCAGTGGAGGCGCCTCTAAGGCTTTTTATTTCCACATCGGTGTCCTCAAGGTTTTAAATCTTCAAGATATAACCTCAATTGTTGGGACGAGTGCTGGAGCTATTGCTGGAGCAGTTATCGCGTCCGGGGTGAGTGTAGACAGTCTCATCGCTTCGCTCTACCAGAACTCGGTTTACGTTCCGCGTTTTGACACTGTTGTCAAAACCCTGACTTCAACGATGATGTTTAAACCAAAAGTACATCATATCGCGCTGCAAAGTTTGTACACCGCGATTGCTAGCTTGGAGTTCATGTTATCGCTGCCATTTCAATGCAAACAGGATATTGTGGCGGAGTTCCTAGATCGGCTGATTCTCAGTCAACGCCATGCTCCCAGTTTCTTCACAGCAAGCGAACTAGAGCAACTCTTCAGATCACTACTGCCCTCTAATGATTTCAGAGAGGCTCTTATTGACCTGTACGTAACAGCTACCAGCCTCGACAGCCATGAACGGGCAGTCTTTAACGGCGTGTATCAATTTGATGATGACTACAATCATTTTATAACCGACGTACCCATTCACCGAGCGTTAAGAGCTTCAATCAGCCTCCCTGGAATGTTCGAACCTGTAAAAATTAAAAATGAGTATTATATTGACGGCGAAATACGCCAAACGCTCTCAATGGACATCGGCCTGGCTCTGGCAGATCGAGTAATTGTTTCGCACACTTACCATCCCCTATATCTCACCAATGGTAGCATCCACGACATGGGCTGGTTTAACATCGTCAAGCAGGCGCTGCATATCGCTTTGTATGAAAGAATTACAAGTTGGCGCGATATTTACGCAGTAGAGTATCCAGAGAAACACGTCATCTGGATCGAACCTTCTCCTGACGATGAAGCGTTTTTCCTTGCACCAGAGTTCTCGTTCCGCCCAGAAGTCCAAAAGCAAATGGTAGCGTGTGGCGAGCGTGCGGCGATTAAGGCGTTGGCGGAGGTGAACGGGGAATAATCATGCGCGGATATTCGGACATTCTAGGGCCGGTAGACAGTGCGTTTTATTACGTTGAACGTCCCGAAACGCCGATGAATATCGGTGCGCTGACGATCTTTGAGGGAACGATTGATTTTGATGAACTGGTAGACCACGTTGATTCCTGCTTACATCAGATACCTCGCTACCGTGAGCGTGTGATCCAAGCGCCATTCAACCTCGGCCAGCCCACGTGGATTCCCGATCCAGATTTCTACATTGGCCATCATGTGAAGCGTGCCCGTGTTGATCCGCCAGGGACAGAAGTCGAACTCCGGAAGCTGACTGGCGAACTACTTTCACAGACGCTCAATCGAAATAGACCTCTTTGGGAAATCCACCTTATTGAAGGACTAAACGAACAAACCGCGGTGTTCTTCAAGGTCCATCACTGTATGGTGGATGGTCTGACAGCAGTTGAGTTGTTCACCTTCTTGATGAGCGTTAGCAAGGATCATCCTTCTAATCAGATTTTCAAGGAATATAAACCTTTATTCGATCCTTTACCGCTACCACAGCCAATCCAGCTAACAATCGATTCATTGACACGTGATGTTTCGCACCAATTCAATTTGCTGCGAAAGTTGGGACAAGAAACTCTTCGCATGGGTAAGGTACTGACTGATCGTGAGAAACGACTCAAGATGTTTCTGGCAGCAGCACACTTGCTTAATGATAATCTGAGACCGATCAAAAAACTCCCGATAAATGGCAAGAATAGCGGACTTCAAAGCATCGTCTGGGCTGAATTTCCGCTCGATGAAGTCCACGCTATCCGCGCCCAGTGTGGAGCATCTGTAAATGACGTGATGCTGGCGCTGCTCACGAAAGCTATAAAATCTTATACGGCTGCTAGGGGCGGGACGGATCAACCTTTCCTAAGAGCACTTGTTCCTGTTAACATGCGAGATGAAGTGGAAAAAGGAGAATACGGCAACCGGATTTCGGTTCTCCCGGTCGATATTCCATTTCACATTTCCGATCCAATCGACCATCTAAAAGCGACAACTCGCTTCTCCAAGGTCATGAAAAAGTCGTCGCTGGCTTATTCAATGGACTTAATACTTACTCTACCCTCACTGCTACCTGCTGTCACTCATTTGCCGGTTTGGAATCTCGCTCCCACAGCATTCTCGCTGCTGGCGCATACCTGGTGTACTAATGTTGCTGCCATGCCAGTTCCGGTTTATCTGCTGGGGCACGAACTGAAGCATGTTTACGGATATTTCCCGCTGAATCCATCTATGGGGCTGGCGTGTGTGATAGTGAGTTATAACGGACGGATTTCAATCACCTTGATTACCGATCAAGCTATCATCAAGGATGCGAACAGCCTGGAACGCTATCTCAAGGATGCGTATTACGATCTGGCGCGTGGTATGCCTGAAAGGAAACCACAACAGATTGTTGTCGTAGAAAATCGGGTTGCATCTGCGAGTAACGGGGTAAACCCAAAAGGTGCTGCCGCTTGGCCCTCGGCACCTGCGCCAGAGACTAGCTCAATAGCGCCAATCACTGATCCTTTGGAGCAACCTGCAACGATCTTCGCTCGCAAAACTCATGTTTTGTTTTCTGAGGGCTGGGCGAAAGCCCTACAAGAAGAGATTAACCACAGTGAGGAGTATCGTAGTGTCTCGTTGAATTGGACTGCCGGATCGCTCGCATTTGTGATGGAAGCTGCGCCTAAGCATGGTTTTGAAACCGCTACAGCAGTCTGGTTCGATCTGTACCGGGGCGTGTGCCGTTCGGCGCGCGCAATCTCAGTGCAGCAGGCAATGCGTGAAGCCGTATTTGTTATTCAGGGGGCCTATTCTACCTGGATGGATGTACTCGGTGGCAAAGGAGCGCCGCTGGTAATGCTGACAAATGGTCGGTTGAAGTTGAAGAAAGGGGCGCTGCTTCGGCTGCTGCCGCATACCCGCTCTGCTGGTGAACTGGTTCGGTGTGCGCAGCACGTCCCGTGGACAAGTGAGAGGGTGCCAGAAGTATAGACAAGGAGACTATCATGGCAAAGCGTTCAACACTGTTAGAAGGGTCGATGGCGGAAGCCCCGGCTGAACCCACACCGTTCGATGAATTTGTCGAACATGAGAAGAAAGCTGTGCAGGAATTTGGTAAGGCTTTTATGGCTGTATTGCCCGTAGGCCTGCGTGAACATGGCGAGACCGCGGTCACCGAGATGATCGAAGGTTATCGACGCCTGTTCAATGCCACACTTGATGACGTCGTTAAGTTGATTGAAGGAGCAAAAATTGACGGCAAGTAACCAGATAAAAAAACCAAAGTGCCCATTGAGTAAATCTGATTGGGCATTTGTGCTGCTTCACTCGCCATGATTACGCTTTAGGTGAGGAATACATCGGCCACGAGAGAGAGCCAAATACACCCCGAACCAAAAACACGCCTTTTCCAGGCGTGTTTTTTTCGCTTGAGCGGGTAACGGGACTCGAACCCGTGACATTTTGCTTGGGAATTTTTTACTCGCCTCAGACAACTGACACATTAACCGATTTTCAGAAATTTACATATTCCAGGGATATTTTAGGTCATTCGTTGATTTGCGTTTCCATCCTGCCATTTGCTGTAAAACTATTCAACTCATAACCATCCACAGTAAAACTATACATCCATCGGTTTTAAACCTTTTGCGTCTCTAGGTCGTCTCATAAATAGAGAATATCTCAAAAATGGAGAACTCGATGGACGTACACATCTCGAATCTGGACAAAGATTTCGGCAAATTCCGGGCACTCGATCACGTTTCACTTCAGATTGGGAAGGGCATGTTTGGACTGCTTGGGCCAAATGGCGCTGGCAAAACCACGCTTATGAAGATTATCACAACCTTATTGCCTCTCACATCCGGGCAAGTCACTGTTGGCAGCGCGGATGTCATGCACAATCCCGGCTTTGTGCGCCAGCACCTCGGCTACATTCCGCAGGATTTCGGATTTTATAAAAGTCTGAATGCTTATGAACTCCTAGACTACAT
Organism: uncultured Chloroflexia bacterium; assembly: GCA_963752305.1. GTDB lineage: Bacteria > Chloroflexota > Anaerolineae > Aggregatilineales > Phototrophicaceae > CFX2. Next base: position 560,354 of record CAVVXQ010000009.1, on the reverse strand, counting down.
CGGCACAATGAAAGGATTATCCCGTACTGAGCGCCAACATCAGGTCAGCACACTTCTGGAGCAGGTGAATCTCACTAAAGATGCAAAACGGCGCGTCGGCGGCTATTCGGGCGGTATGAGACAGCGGCTCGGTATTGCTCAGGCACTCCTGGGTGATCCTGAATTGCTTGTGGTGGATGAGCCAACTGCCGGATTAGATCCCGAAGAACGTATCCGTTTTCGTAACTTACTAGCCCGTATCTCTGGGCAGCGAACGGTCATTCTGTCGACGCATATCGTGGCCGACATTGAGGCAAGTTGCAGCGCAGTCGCCGTGCTGAGCCAGGGTAAACTCGTCTTTAATGGAACACCTGACGAACTTATCGCGCGGGCGCAGGGGAAAGTATGGGAAGTCGAGATAGCACCCCCCGAATTTGATGATTTTGAAATACGATATCGCGTGATTGCCAGCCGCCCCGCAGGTGGCAGGTTACAGGTTCGAGTGATTTCGCCGGAAAGTCCCTCTAACCATGCTAACTTGATTGAGCCGGGACTTGAAGAGGGATACATGGCGGTCATGGCAAACTACACCGAGTTCCAGGAGGTAGATCATGCGTAGCGCGACTCTCCGCTGCTCCGGCGCGGCTTATCGTCTGGAACTCCGGCTCATTTGCCTCCACTGGGGTTATCTGCTGCTCCAGTTGGGATGGGCAATATTTGTCATTTCCAGTTATGCCAATATGAGCTATCAATCAGCATCATGGCTGCTCTTCAGCCTGAGCCTGGGGGTGATCCCGCTGGTTACATTGGCAGCCATGTTGTTTACAGGATTAAGTGCCTCCCGCACGACTCGAAATCGCTTTGATCGGCTGGAAGCAGCGTATCCAACGGGAGCGGAAATTATTTTAGGACGCTGGTTCGCTGTCGTCACGGCGATGGGCGGATTTCTGATTGTCCCGATGGGCATCGCGCTGGTGACTGGCCCATTGGATGGCTTCTTACGAGCCTTACCCATCTTTCTGCTTGAGACGCTTAGCCTGTTTGCGCTCATTTCAGCGCTCATTTGGCTGTTACACGTCTCAGTCGGAATCAAACGCTGGATGTATCCCTTATTTGCAGTCATCTGGTTAGGCAGCGCCATTGTCCCCGCCGCCCTCAATGTTGAGGCATTTCCCATCTCCCTATTATTAGCGTTCACTGCTCAGGGATGGATTAATCTCAATTATTCTTTAGTTTGGGGACGATTGGCGCTCGGTCACTTACCGCTATTCTATGATCTCTTCTATCTGGCGCTGCTGACTTTGACCATCTGCCTGATTATCTGGCGCGATCACTTACGCCGCTTCTATCATCATGCCTGGCCTATTGTCACGCTTGCGGTTGTCGCGTTTGGCATTATGCTGCTGGCTGGACGTGGCTACTCGCTGGTCGTCGTAGAAGCCAATGACCAGGACGAACGGCAGGCACAGTTTGTACAAGCCCATGCGCAGGAAATTGCACTGCCTGATGAAATGCCATATGCGGTTGCTGCCTATGATATAACTCTGGACTTGAGCGATGCCTCCAACCCACGATTCCACCTACAGATGGAAGTTGTCAATCAGGGTGATGAAGCACTCTCGAAACTCAGCTTTTCACTGAATAATCAGCTTGAGATTACCGAATCCAGTGTACCTTATGAGCGTGATGGCGATTTTGTCTCTCTCGCCTTACCTCAGGCGCTTTTACCGGGCGAACGCATGGCCTTCGATCTGGATTATCAAGGTGCGCTCTGGTACTACGACGGCTCATTCACACAGGGAAGATTGCGGGATGCAATGAGTTTCATCCGTCCCGGTGGGGTGAACCTACCCTGCGAAGTAGCCTGGTATCCTATCCCTGGGCGAATCGTTGTCGGGCGCACTAGCTATTTTGATAGTGAGGTTGAACGCAGTACCCCCGACTGCCTGTCTGCTCAACCGATGTCGTTCATCCTGCATATCGAACATCCTGGCGACCTCCATTTCGCGTCCAATTTGCCAGTGGTAGATGAAAATACATTTGCTTCGTCATCCACCACCTGGACGCAGTTGATTGGTGCGCCTGAATTGGTGACAGAGGGACTGGGCGACATTACCCTGGTTACGGTTGCGCCGCTGATGGAAAAGGTGCGCCCCTTGGTCATCGACCATTTTCAGCCTGCTCTGGCGTATTTGCAGCGATTCTTTCCAGATGTCGAAAGCCTGACTGTTTTTGCACTCGATTCGGGGTTTGGTAGCGACTTCTTTCAGACCGCAACTCCGGCGATGGCTGGTCGTCTCGTTGTCGCCGTTGATCCTTTCTACCTGTCGGCATTTCCAAACAATCCCTATAACGAATACCTCTTTGCTGGTCAAGCGATGATTAACAGTCTCTTTAATGTGGGCGAATACGTAAATGGGAGAAGCAATGGATACGTGGTGAACATCGGCTATTTCCTGTGGGCGCATTACCTGGCAAATGGCGACCCGAATCAAATGAAAGTGATACTCACTGATGGCATTCCACAAGGTAATATGGGGCTGCGAACCTATTCTTCCCAAACGATTGAAGAGCAGTATCCTATCACATATCTGCTCTATGATGTATACGTCAATGATGGCGAAACCGCAGTCATCAATCTCATTCACAAAGTACAAGCTGAAGCGGAGATGTTGAACACCCTGCCAGCCGAAGCTGTCCAGGCCTGGATTGAGGATACTGCACATGCTCAGTAGAACCGTCTTTTATTATGAGGCTCGTATCGCTTTTGGTATGGCCACACTACTGCCTGCGCTGATTCTACCAGGGTATATATTGCTCGGATGCCTGATTTGGCTCAGTCGAGCAGAACGACCTGACCCGGCTCAAATCGCGGCGGCCTTTGAGCTTGTCCTTCCACTATCGGCTGGTCTGCTGGCTTCACATCTGATGACTATTGAACGAGAGGAGGGCTTTGACGAACTCCGCCGCAGCTATCCCGAAGCCTCTTGGCGAATGCCGTTGATGCGTTCAATAGGTGGCTTGGTTCTTATACTGGCGATGGCTTCCCTTGCTGCCATTCTCTTCCGATTCGCTTATGGAGGGGACTATGCGCTTGACCAGGTGTTGCTACCCGCGCTGCCCCCTGCCATCTATTTGATGGGACTGGCACTCCTGATTAACAATGTCAGTGGCAATTACTGGATTTCAGCCACAGTTGTGGTCGGTTACTGGTTGCTCGAATACTGGACGCTAGGACAGTATACCGGAGTTGCCTTTCTCTTTCGGGCTTCTATACCATTGGAAGGAGTCGATTACGATTTAAACCGTTGGCTGCTTATCCTTTTGAGTACAATTTGTCTCACCGCTAACAGTGCCTACACAAGCTGGCGGAGGAAACATGCTGGATGATGAACGACTGTATCAGCAAGTGATGGCAGGTGATGAAGCCGCCCTGGTGGAATTGGTTACACGCTATCACAACTCGATCTATAAATTCCTCTACCGTTTTACCGGCGACCAGACCTTAGCCGAAGACCTGACTCAGGACACATTTACGCGATTGCTCACCTATCAAGGTAGCCCACCGGCTCGTTTTAAGCCCTGGGTTTATACCATCGCCAGTAATCTGGCACGGGATCATTTGAAGTCTGCTCCGTATCGCTATGAACACGATACCGATTTCCAGAACGATGGGGAAAGTATAACGGGTGATTTGGACGTTCTCACCGATGAGCGTGATGATGTGATTGCGGCATTGGCGAAAATCACCCCCGACCACCGGGCAGTTTTAATCCTCCGGTTTTATCATGACCTGAAACTAGAGGAAATTGCGGACATATTGGATATACCGCTTGGAACCGTAAAGAGCCGCTTATTCCATGCACTGAAAGCCTTGAAAGGTTTTTTATCCGTAACGGAGGTCGTTTATGATCGATGATGATTTGACACCCCAACAACGGGCTGAATTAGGCGACATGAACCCGTTGTACGAAAGGCTTTCTCAGTATGATGTCCGTGAACCGGACGATGCCCAATTGCTGGCAGCCCTCACGCCATTGGTCGCGCTGCGTCGTCTAACCGAACCAGAGTTTGTTCCAGAGCGCAGAGGCTTTCGAGAGTGGTTGCAGTTAGCCGGGATGCAAACCGAATTGCTCGGAGCGTCCTTCTGGTGGTCAACTGCGCTCCTTACTCTCATCGGGTTACTCATTGGTGTTGGAGACGGCAGCGGGATGGCAACCATCCTTTTGGTTTTGACATCGCCCTTGATTGCTGTGGCAGGAGTGGCATATATCTTTCGTCCCGGTACTCGCACACTTTGGGAATTGGAACGCCTGAGCCGGATACACCCACTTGAACTCCTGTATGCCCGTCTGGCACTTATTCTGGTATTGAATGTTGCACTGGTATTGCTGTTGCTTGTAGTGGTATGGATTCAAGGTTCACAAGTGGTTCTGTGGCGGCTGCTGCTCATCTGGTTTGGCCCGATGATTGGTTTGACTGGGATGGCGCTGTTCTGCTCAGTCCGATGGAACACGATTACGGGCATCATCGCACCGATGGTAGCGTGGGCGACAATGATTGCTCTGGGGTGGCGTGATGTTGTGCTAAACACCCGCTTTGACCCGCTGACGACCAGCGGTCTGCTCAGGCACATTGGCACATCCAACAGCCTGCTCCTGTTGGCATTGGTTGCTTTGATTGGTGGACTCGTATTGCTTTACAAATCTAGTCAGTGGGTTGTGAAATGGCCCTGATCGTTCGCCATTTGCATAAAACTTACGGATCACAGGTCGCGCTGAACAATGTTGACCTCACCTTATCGGGTGGGGTCGTCGCCTTGTTGGGCGCGAATGGGTCGGGCAAATCCACCCTGCTTCGTATTCTTGCTACGCTGCTCAAGCCGGATTTGGGTGATATCTCGTTTGGTGTGTGGTCGTATCGACAACATGAACGCCAACTGCGCACTCAGATTGGCTACTTGCCACAAGACCTGGAACTACTCGATAGTCTCACAACCCGTAGTTTCCTGCATTATCTGGCTCGTCTGCGGGGAGGACAGGTTGAATCCATTTTGGCAAAGTTTCAACTACAGACTGTCGCCGACCAACCCATACGAAATCTTTCTTCGGGTCAGATACGGCGAGTGAGCATCGCGCAGGCGTTTTTGGGTTCGCCATGCCTACTGCTTCTGGATGAACTCACAAGAGGATTGGATGTAACCGAAGAGGAACGGATTTTTCGTCTTTTGGCCCAAAATGACTCATTGGTGATTTTCAGCACACATATCCCGGAGCAAGCGGCACACATCGCTCAGACAGTAATCGTCCTGCATACTGGACGGGTATTATTTTGTGGTACGCCGGATGAATTACGCGCGATTGCTGCCGGGCAGGTGTATGAATTGACTGTCTCCTCGGACAGTCTCCCACAGTTAACCACCTCTCTACATATCAGCCGTGTGTTCTCATCTGGAGTAGAGACACGATTGAGGGTAATTGGCAAACCTGCTTTCGCGGACTCCCTTATCGTAAACCCTTCCCTTGAAGATGCCTATTTGCTATTAACTCACGGTGTCAAAGTTAAAGAGAGTGGTTAAATAAGCCTGACTGTTCAATTCGCTGGAGTGGCATTACCCCGATAAAATAGAGTCAAAAGTTGTCTCCTTGGTTAAACTAAAAAAGAACAAGGAGCAATCAAAATGGCATCGAGAAATCAGTACAGCGAAGAGTTCAAGCGGGATGCAATTCGGCTACAAGAAACCAGCGGGAAGTCAGTGGGGGCAATCGAGCAGGAATTGGGATTGAGCCATAACCTGTTGCGCCAGTGGAAAAAGCGTTATCAGGTGAATGAGGTGACGGATGGACTTGAACGGAGTGAGGTCGAACAGTTGAAAGCGGAGTTGCGACACACAAAGCGCGAGCTAGAAATCATCCGTCAGGAACGGGATATTCTAAAAAAAACAGTGCAGATTTTCTCGAAGGATGTGCGGCAATGAAATACCCTGCTGTTGCCGCCTGTGAGGATAAGTTTCCGATCAGCCGTGTGTGGAGGTACTCCATGTTTCAGAAAGCGGCTACTACGCCTGGCTCAATCGCCCACCGAGCGAACGGGAGCAAGCCAACCAGGGTTTAGGCGAGCGCATTCAGGCGATCTGGCAGCGGTTTCGCGGGATTTATGGTGCGCCGCGCATCCATGCTGAACTGCAAGACCAGGGCGAGGTCGTGGGTCACAATCGCGTTGCCAGGGTCATGCGGCAATTGGGCTTACGCGGCAAGGGGGTACGCAAACGGCAGCCGCACACCACCCAATCGAATCCCAGTCACCGCTTTGAACCGAATCTGCTTCAGCAACACTTTGACACCTCCCAACCCGATGCCGTCTGGTTGACCGACATCACTTATATTCCCACTCATGAAGGCTACCTTTATGTGGCCGGGGTTATGGACTTGTACACACGCCAAATCGTTGGATTGAGCATGGCACACCACCTGCGCTCCGAATTGACTGAACTGGCTTTGCAGATGGCGCTCACCCAACGTCAACCGATGCATCCGCTCATCCATCATTCTGACCGGGGTAGCCAATATACCTGTGACGATTATCGAACTCTATTGAGCGCTTACCCCATCACGGTTAGCATGAGTCGCACGGGGAATTGTTTGGACAACGCCCCGATGGAAAGTTTCTGGGCAACCCTGAAACGCGAATGTGCCGATTTCGTTTTTGACTCTCTGGCACTGCCCGTCTTTAATCTTAGTTTATTAGTGAAGTTAAAACTTATATTATGAGGTTAAATCTGATTTGAGAAGGGTTGATTAGAATGTTTGTTTAGTATTCCGCCGATCCTTGACAATCACCTTTCCGGCCATCTCATAAAGCGCGATATGTCACCTTTCGTAACAGGAGGCGATAGGATTTCACTTTTTGTGACATAAATATACGGTTATTTGATTATTTGCGGAGTGGTCGGATGGGCAACAGGGCGACTTTTAGCTTCACTAAAAGGATTGTCACCCACTTTATAAAACGTTTCGTTAGTCCAGGGGTAGCCTAGCCGGGTGGAGGTGAGGCTTATGCTCACCTCAGTGAAAATGGATAATTTGAAACACCGTCTGAGGCGAAATACCATACTCTCGTGCAAGATCAGATTGACGTTCGCCCGCAGCCCATCGTTTCCGAATAATCTCATCACAAGACTTGGTATCTAAACGAAAATCGCTGTACAGAATGGCAAGGATACCTTGTACAGCGTCTTCTAAAGCAGAGAATACAAACATAGCCCCAACGGGGTTCGAACCCGTGTCTTCACCTTGAAAGGGTGACATCCTAGGCCGCTAGACGATGGGGCCTTACCCGAAGAAGTGTACCAATATGACCGGACATCGTCAAGGCGCAAGTCCCAATAATGACGCCGCGTTACCGTGTATGACATACCAACATTGAATATCACATAGTTCTGAAGGAAGGAAATGCATCCCGGCAGCTTAGGATGTTGGCTTATGGCAACAAGTATTTACTTATCTGCGTTTAGAGTATCTATTCTTTGCAAACCGTTCTCTTAAGGTTTCGTGTAAGATTTGGCGAAATTCTTCTAAAGCCGGAATAGGCTTATATAACAGTCTATCACAACGTGACATCTCGAAAACGGCCTGTTCCTGCCGAGCAGATAGCCGGTAAGCAGTCATAATTATGACGGCCATGTGTCGCAGACGTGGACTCTGCCGCAATCGACGACTGATTTCTATGCCATTGACCTGACCCGGCAGACGAATATCAATCAGCGCGAGGGAAGGCAATTCAGTAACCACATTGTCCTGGTCAATATCGTCAATCCACCGTATGGCATCTTCGCCCGTCGTAAATGGCAACCCTTTTACACCTAACGTATCGTAAATTGCCAAAACAACTTCATAAAAATCAAATTCATCTTCAACAATCATCCAGGTTGCCATCAATGCCTCTCACATATCTACTCTGTGCAACTTTCCGATGCACATCGGGGCGTTAGTAATTCTGAACGATTCGGAAGCCTATTGAAGCATGATAAGCTTGTGGATCAAGGTCATAATAACAATAAGGATCAACGCGCTGCTGTGAACTCATGTACGAGCCACCGCGAATTACCCGTTTCTGACGATCAGCAATATTCCACGAATTATTCACATCGGGGCGTGTGTCAATACACCACTCCCATACATTCCCGATCATATCGACTACACCAAATGGACTGGCGGCCTCGAAATACCGGGTAACCTGAGTGGTCATTTTGATATCACTCTCAGCGGTATTGCAAAGATTCTTCTCAAAACTATTCCCCCAGGGATAATTTCGTCGGTCATTTCCCTGCATAGCGCGCTGCCATTGAGCTACTGTCGGCAAGGATATTCTAACACCTAAGCATGAACTCAACCAATTACTGAACGCGAGGACATCATACCACGAAACCATTTCACGCGGCCGCTCATCTCCTTTAAATTGTGATTGTATACTTTGTGGATTCTTCATTCGCCAATTAAAAGCTTCCGGCGAGAACCGCCACCAGCCAGGGTTGGAATAACCACCTTCAGTATCAATAAATGCCTGGTATTGAGCATTCGTAACTGGATAACGGGCCATCCGAAATGGAGAGACTTTAACTTCCATCACAGTTTGCTGACCATTGCCACTCGCATAGACAATATCCACTGTACCCGCCGGGATACTACACCATTCCAATAGTGGAAGTATAGAAGGTACATATTCATGATACTCATCTGGGTCATCCACAGATGAGGGCAGAAGCATGACAGGCTGTGGCGGTGGCTCACAGTACCGTGCCAGATTCTCTGGATCGTAGTCAGGGAAATCACGGCGAAATGCCTCGAAAGCCTCCAAGCCTACGCGGCGGGTATATTTATGCTTGACCAATTCGAGAATTGGTCGATATTCCCGTTCGGCCTCCAGCAAATAACTCTGGCGTTCCAAAGCGGCTTCGGCCTCATGGAGGATGGCATCAATATTGATATACCGGGATTCATAGCCATTGGCCTTTGCTTGTTTCAACAGGAAAACAACCTGATCGTACTGCCCGTTTTCCATCGCGGTGGCAGCCGCCTTAATGACTGTGGCTGGATTAACGACGGGCTGCTTAATCTCGTCTTCTGATATAGAGGCAACAGACCGATTATTTTGCATCTGTCGGCGTTCAGCAATATAGATCGAATTGAGCAGCATCTTAACACCCTCCGAGTCGATACCCGCCGACAAATCGACATAATGGACACCGGCGAGGGCTTCGGGGATAGGCGTGTTTTCACGAACGAGGGCGGGGAAAATGTGGCGTCCCAGGCTCTTTGCAAGTTCATATTCCTTTCGACAGACTTCCGAATTCACTGAGTTTGGCGATAAGAGATAGATGAAGCCCTCGCACCAGTCCAACCGGCGCAGAATTTCCTTCCACCAATCCTGGCCTGCATATAACCGTTGATCGTACCAGGTTTCATGTACATCCAGGGTATCTACAACTTGAATACAAGAGGGCTTGTCGACGCGGGCGTAACTCACAAAGAGACGCATAATATTTCTACCTCCCCCCAACAGGGGTAGCTGGCAATTCAACCATCACTGAACTGCCAGACCCTTTTGCCATTCTTCCAGCGCCGAGTACGCTTCTGGCGTGTTTATGGCCTTCAACGCATTTACGGCCACATCAGACACACTTTTGTCTTCCCAATGTGGTCTGCCTACGTCTTCCAATAATGAGACTAGAGCAGGAATAGCACCCGGATGAGCTATCTTGAATAAAGCATCCGCAACATACCACCGGCTTATCGTATCGCTGTCATAAAGTTGTACACATAAAGGTTCAATTGCTACAGGATCGCGCAGTGTGCCTAGCGATTTGATCGCAGCCCAACGTACTAACTGCTCCTGATCGGCTAATACCCCCACTAAACCATCAATAGCTCGTGGGTCGCCCAATGTGCCAAGTGCTTCTGCGGCTGCTTCTCGTACCATAGCGTTGTTATCGGTCAACCCGCGTATTATGCTATCAACACCTGTTGTATCACCGATTTCGATCAGCGCACGGATCGCGGCAGACCGTACCATCCAATTCGAATCATCAACCAGGACGGCGAGGGCTGCCACTGGCGCAGAATCCCGAATCCAAGCCAGCGCTTCCGTAGCTGCCCACCGAACGATCCAATCGGGATCGCTGAGTGCTTCCGTTAAAGGTTGTATAAACAGTGAGTCGGGTATCCCACGAGAGAACTGAGCGTAGTCACGCAAAGATTTTGCAGCCTCCTGACGCACGGCCCAATCTTCATCGTGCAATCCTTCCAATAACTCACTGAGAATATCGCGTGACTTATCAACAGTTCCCGGACCCGGTATAGACTGCCGGAGCGGACTGTCATGTGTTTTGTGCCACTGATCCGCAGCCTCTAGTGCCTGTGGATTACCTATCGCTTCTAGCGCGCTGGCGGCAATATCGCATATCTGTTGATCGGACAACCAAAGTGTCCGAATGTCAGCTAATGCTTCGATCAGGTCTGGTACCGCATCCTCTGCACCAATCGCACCCGCTATGTCAATAGCTGCTGCACGAACATTAAGATTTGTACTTCGAATTGCTCCAAGCAAACCGGGGATTGGTGGTTGCCCGATCTGCTTAATGGTGTCCTTAGCGCTATCACAAACCAGATCACCTTCGTCATAAAGAGCCTGGAGTAGTGCGGGCAATACTCTTTCATCATCTTTGAAGTTAGCCAGCGACCTGATTGCAGCAGTGCGAACCTGACTATCCTCATCACTGGTCAACGCGCTAATCAACCGGGGAACAGCAAGATCAGCTTCTTCTCCTGCAATAGCAACTACAGCATCCCGGCGAACAATCCAATCCTCATCGTTTACGTCATGTGGCGGTGAGGTTCCTACGTCTGTGCCAGAAGACGTCTGCATAACACGACGGAGACGCTCCTTGACTCTTTTTCCGCTCGGCTCATTCACGCCAATTCGAGAGGTCCGCATCTGTCGTCTGCCGCCATTTTTGGACAATAGCGGCAGTTTCTGATGTACCTGAAGATTCTAAAATCGACGCAGCCAAGTCACATATTCGTTGGGTGCTCCAACGTGGTTTTGCCTCGTCCGCGAGACACTCCACCAGGCGCTTCACGGCTGCCTGTGACATATGATTCTTCAGTGCTTTTACTGCGGTGTACCGTTCCTCAACATTTCGACTGCGAGTCATTTTTAGGACAGCCATCGACGCATCAGGGTGTTTGATGAGTGCCAGAGACTCGATTGCCCGAACTCGTTGGCCTGTTGGGCTGGTTCAATTCTTCAACACTTCAATAAGGTCTTGAACTGCTGTTTCACCTATATAAGACAAAGATCGTGAAGCAGCCCGGCTGACTCGCCAGTGAGCGTGTGCCAGAGCACGTATCAGGCTTGGAATGGCTACATCATCCTTTAACCGTCCAAGCGAATGTGCTGCTTCGGCACTGACTGCATGATCGGAATCATCCAGTGTCTCCATCAGAAAAGGTACCGCTGCTCTCTCTTTCAACTCGCCCAATGCCCATGCCGCACCCTGCCGAGTATGCCAATGTTTTTCATGTAATAAATCTATCAGCGTGGGAACTACGTCCGTGCCAATAAGACAGAGTGCAGCCAGGGTTTCTTCACGATTAGCATCTTCAAGGCTATCCAGAACCTCTATGACCAACTCCAGAGGTTCGATTTCGATTTTTCTCCAAGTAGTTCTCGCAGCCTGCCGGACTGACCAATCCCCATCTCGCAAGACCTCAAGCAAGATAAGAGTTGCCTTATAATCATCAGCACCTATCAGAATCTGGGCAACTGCTACGCGATAATCGCCTTCCGTCTTCATCATGTCCAGTTGCTGCTTGACAACCATCTTATAGGTACGCTCTTCCAGGTGTACACCGCAAAAGATACATTGCAAAGCAAGATAGGGATCTACCTCAGCAATGTTCAAAATCACCGAATCAGGATGTTGAACAACACCCACCAGCATGGTGATTATTGGATCCCATTTCTTCGGCAGACGTTGAAAGGTAGAGTCAAATTCCGGTCTCGTGAGCCGAGTCGGTAGTCCTATGTACTGAAGCCCCAACGCTGCGAAATAATTCCTCAACATTTCGTGCGGGAAACGCAATTCACCGCAATCCATTTCCAATAAGTTCGCCTCGACTGCTGCAATCAAGTGGGACTGGCTTCCAACATATTCAATGGCTTTGTCTTGCGGAACATGCGTTAATAGGTCGTTATCGACCATCGTAAAAGCAAGGTCTATCAGAACCGCTTCAACTTCTTCAAAAGAGGATTCATCAGAGGCGAATTGTCGATACTGGCTATCCCACAGCGCTCTGACCAACTTTTTCAGGAGCGGGCCAGCACTATAGACAATCTCCCTATCGGGGGAGATTTTGTACATCAGAACCAGGGCGCTCAACAGGAAAAGATTGCGGGACATCCCGTATAAAAGAGCTGCTGATTGAGCGCTTTGTGTTGCCGAATTCATCATATGAGATAGCAGATATTTGGCCTCATCCTCATCGAGATAATATTCGACAAAGCGTTGAATATAAGTGCCATCCAAATCAAGTGCCCGAATCACGGGAAAATCAAGCTGGAGTCCTTGTTCATAGGCTTCGGCTCGGCAAGCAATAATGACATGCTGAGGCGCATATTGGCTATTCAGCCATTCGCGCAGCATTTTAAACTTTGTATCTGCCTGCGGATGGTGCATCATTTCATTCAGACCATCCATATAGAGGGATACCCGTCCTTTTGTCATCAACTCAATGGGATCACCTGCCATCGGCCAGCGCGAACGAAATCATCTGTATTGGATTCGTGGCTTCAACCCACTGATGAAGATCAATGAACAGGGGTAACGGTGCTGCCAAAGGTGCAGTGCGATATTGTCGGATGGCGTCAAGAACAAGAGATTGTATTGTTAAGGTTTTCCCAATACCAGGTGGGCCGATGAGCGCAAAGCGAGGATAATTATCAACAGCATCATAAATGCCGTTAAGCGATATGGATTGTTCCTTCTGGAAGGAATTGCTTTCTAGCGAATATCGTCCATGAAGGAACCAGGTTTGCCCCATAATCGGTTGTGGCCGAAATTCTAATTTTTCATGCGAGTCTTCAAATGTGGGGGAGGCCTCAAAACGACTGATTAATCCCTTATTCGATTCAATTTCACCCATTAATTTATTAACATATTGGATTTCCGGTTCGGGTGGCAATTGGATTTGGTTTGGAATATTCGCCTTCAGCACCTCAATGAGCTTCCCTAGCTGATTTTGATAAAATAGGGAGTCTCTGGACAGAGAAAAATCAATGTACGGCTCTTGCTCAATTTCCAGTAACCATTCCGTATCTACTACCGGATGTAATACTACAGGAACAATGAGCCGCCCCATGTGGTGCATACGAGTAAGTTCATGACGACAATACTCTGAAGCGACATAGGCGGGGCTTAAAACGGGGATGATTGCAGCGCTATCCGTGAGCGCCGCTTGTAGCGTTCGTTTCCAGTCATCACCAGGTTGTACATCTAGACGATCCATCCAAAGGTTTACGCCTGCATTTTTTAGGTCGACCCCTAACCTCAGCGCAAAATCAAGTTCTGCACTCCGGTAACTTAGAAATACATGCGAGCGCTCACCCATTTGGAACACATCTCCAGCAAAAATAGTGTTTGGCGAGGGATAGATATTTCACCATTGATATAATTATAACTTTTAATCAAATGAAAATCAAATGAAAATCAAATGTTTTTCTAACTTTTTCACATTCAATTGAAATAGGTCTGGTTGCCAGGAAAAAAGACAGATAATGCATACTATCGTTAAGGCATAAGCTAATAGATTCATTAAGATCAATAATCAGTGTCTTTATACCAAGCTGTATAGTCCGCACTCTTAAATTGGTGCGGACTATACAGGAGTTCATGATACCCTATCTACCGATTCTGAGGCGATTGAGGTACAGCCTGTGGCCCAACCGACTCAAAGTTCGGATCGGTTATATCTCCTCGACTAAAAGTGATGTCGTAATTCCCTGTCACATCAAATTCGAATGTATATGGTGCTGGGCCAGTGAGTATGTAGACGCTGGTCGAGATATTCGTTCCATCAAACACTTCTGTTTGCGGTTCGATTACTTCTCCGTCGGCGTTGACCAGTTTAGCCTCAACGAACTCTCGCCCTGCCCGATTTACAATTTGCGCACTAATCACTTGATCCGCTTCGGTATTAATGGTATACACTGCAGTTTGTGCTGGCACAGGAAGCCGATTACTCACCTTCTGGCCGAACGGAATGACCCCCAACTCTGCACGGAAGAAATTGTCTTCCTGCAAAGTCAAGCTGTAGCGTCCATTGGGGATGAACGTTATCTTGTATGGGGGTGAGCCGGTCAGCGTATAAACACTGAATGCGGCACTGGTCGTCTTGACCTGCCGCCAGGGAATAATCAGATTACCATCGGCGTCCCGTAGTTCACTATCTGTCGGCCTACCAGAATCTTGAAGTTGCAAGCTGATGGTCTGTCCTGGCTGTGCATCTATGGTGTAAATCGCCGCTTCAGCCGGTTCCCGAAGAGTGGTTGTGGCAGTATTCCCAAAGCGAATTACGCCCTGGTCGGCCCGCAACACATTTCCATTACTGACAGTCAGGTTGTATTGTCGATCAGCGACAAATTCTAATCGGTAAGGCGCTGACCCGGAAAGCGTATACACGGTAAAAGTTGAGTTCAGTTTGTCGATTTTCGCATCAGGTTCGAGTAACTGTCCATCGGCATCATATAGCATACTTGCCGCAGGTTTACCACCCACCTGCACTTGAACACTAAGGAACTCACCGGCCTGGGCATCAACCGAATAGATACCAATTAGAGCGGGAGCAGAAAGTGTTTGAGCAATCTTCTCATTCAGCGTCACTGCGCCCAAGTCGACTCGCAGCACATTGCCCGATGAAACGGTTAAGTTGTATTGACGCGGCGCATTAAACTCCAGTTGGTATGGTCCTATTCCAGCAAGCGTATAGACTGCGTAAGCGACATTATTCTTTTGAACCACTCCCAATGGTAGCAGAAGCTGTCCGTCGCCATTATAGAGTTCACTTTCCCCTGCTCGACCAGCTACTTGCAGCGCCACGCTTACGGTATCGCCCGGTGATCCGTCTACGGTGTAAACCGCTGTCTGAGCAGGTGCGGTAAGAGTATTCGTGACTTTTTCACCGAAGGGTACGCTTCCTAATTCAGTACGAAGCACATTGCCGTCGGTCACTGTAATGGCATACTTGCCGGTGCTACCGAATGTAATGTCATACGGGCCGGGACCACCCAGATGATAGACATTGAAGAGCGAGTTACTGACCGTCACCTGTTGGTCGGGAAGCCATAAACGGCCATTGGCATCGCGGAACTCGCCATCCACCGGGCGATTCGCGGCTTGAAGTTGAACACTCACAATCTGGTCGCGCTTGCCGTCCACCAGATATGTGACTACCCGTCCAGGTTGGACAAGCTCGTCCTCAACAGGTGTATCAAAGGGGATTATGCCCCTATCCACACGCAGCAGGTTCACAGTAGCTACAGAGGCAGTGTATTTTCCATCCACTGGAAACACGGCGGTATAGGGTGCGACCCCAGAGAGGATGTAGACAAATACATTGTCCTTGCCACCCTGGAAATCCTCAAATTCAGGCTCAAGCAGTTTACTGTTGCCATCAAACACTTGAACAGGGACTACATTCCTGCCATTCTCTATCTGAAAAGTTATAAGTTGGCCAGGGGCTACATCCAAATCATGAACTGCGATTCGCGCTGTGTCCGGTAGTTCATTCTCATAGGGGTCTTCGAGGATGCCAGTGGGGATCAGTCCAGCATCATAGTGCAGGGTGTCGCCCGCATCCAGTTCGACATCGAACTGGTTAGGCGCATCAAATGACAACCGATATGGCCCTTCCCCACTGAGTTGATATACCGCCAGAATGGAATCCCGTTCAAAAACAGTCGTCTGCGGTTCGATAAATCCCCCCTGACTGTCCCAAATTAATGGGTTCAGTGTGCTGGTGCGAGCTTTGAGCCGCAGCGTAACCAAATCCCCTGCTCCGCCACCGAATGTAAAATCGGCATATCGCGCGGGAGCAGTCAATCGCCCAGATACCACGACTGGCTTAAAGTCGGGATTTGAGAGATCCGACGCGGAGTTGATCGGCAATTCTCCCTGTTCTGCGATTAAGACATTGCCCTGACTCAACAGAACTTTATAGCGATTATTCGGGAAGAACTTCAACGTATAAGGCGCTTGCCCTTCCAACCTGTAGACATACACAGTGGCACGATTTGTTCCTCCCTGATCCAGAAGTGGGACAAACTGATCGCCAGCCGCAGTAAATACTGGTTCCGACGTGCCTTCCAGTTGTAAACTGATGATGTCCCCAGGCTGACCATCTACCGTATATACTGCCCTCACAGATGGGCTGTCCAGCTTTCCATCGACCTCCTCAGCATAAGGCAGTACCCCTAACTGAGTGGTTAACAAATCACCCTGGAAAAGGGAAATGGTGTATTTGTCGGTTGCATCAAAATACAGTTGGTATGGCCCATCACCCGTCAGGCGATACGATAACCCGTAGGTTCGTGAACGCGAGTTGTAGCCTGTTGTAAGAAGCGACAAACTATCACTGTACAATAGTCCTTCGTAGCCAACCACATTTCGGATGTCAAGGACGACAGTTACTTCATCACCGGATTGTCCTTCGACTGAATAAATCATTCTTCGTGGCGGTTTTGGTGCATTACGTGCAGCGTCCGCCGGAACCGGGGAATCCTCAATCTCCTGTCCGTAGGGTAAAACCCCCTTATCAATATGGAGCAAATCACTCTCACTAAACATCAATTGATATGGGCCAGTTGGCTGCATCGTCAATGTATAAGGAGCATCCCCCGCCAACTGGTACAGAAAAATCTCGTAACCATTCCGGCTAATGGTTGTGATCGGATAAAGCAGGTTTCCATTAGCGTCAACCAATGCATAATCGTCCAAAGAAGCTCGCCTGCCCGGTGTATATTCAACACTGAGCATGTGCCCTTCCTGACTATGGATGGTATAGGTGGCGAAAAACTTGTCTAACGGTAACTCATCCGTTTCTTGAACATCGAAAAATACATTACCCTTCGCCACTGTCATTTGATCGCCATCAGTGACCCGGAGCGTATAGCGCCGTGCCATCAGGAAGCTTAGTTCATACGTACCAGCATCCCGTAACGCTGAAAACATCCTTGCGATTAATCACACGTTGGCTATCGCGGAATGTAAAGTCCTGTACCGGGTTTATCTGCGTGCCATCGGGAGCAGTCAACCTGAAATTGTAGTAATTGCGGTCACTGTTCAACTGGACGGTGATCGTCTGACCGGCCTGAATATCGAGCTTGTAGGTAACAACCTGGAGACCCAGTTCCGCCTTCACCTCATCAGTTTCGGCATCGCCAATAAAGAAATTGCCTTTATCCAGAGTGAGCTTATCACCTGGATCAGCCGACAGCTCATAGGAGCCATCCATCTGGAACGTTACCCTGTAGGGGCTGTTTCCAGACAAGTCATATACGCGAATGAAGCCACCATCGTACAGTTCTCGCTTGGGTTTGACGGCTTCCCCATCAGCATCAGTAATCGTCACACTAGAGAATGAACCGCGACTGGTAATGCTGAGTTTGACCGTTAAAATCTGGGCTTCGTCGGCATTCAAGGTGTAATGAACAACCTGTGGGCCAGTCGATGCACCGCGCGCCAATTCGCCAACAACCAACTCGCCCTGATCCAATTCCAGCCGATTGCCGATATTCACGCTAAGGACATAAGACCCTATGTTAGGAATAATCAGCCGATAGGGTGCAGACCCGGCCAACTGATACACCCCAACAAACTGGCGACCACTCCGATAACTCACCTGTGTGCCAATCGAATTTTTCTTACCATCCTCAACGAATGGAATGAAAAACGGCTTATCAGTGTCAGCCTGATTTAGGAAAGAAACCGTGACGATATCACCCTCCACCAATCCCTTGCCAAGTTCGGGTGAGATAGTGTAAATCAGGTATTGTGGCGCGCGGCTGCTGTCACGCACAGTTTGTCCAAGTACCAGGCTGCCCTTGTCATTGTTCAGTAGATCACCCAGGTCGAGATGCACGATGTAACTCTGCAACCCGGTTACAATGATCCGGTACGGTCCAACCCCTTGGAGTTGATGAACGCTGACCAACCGTTTGGTAGTACGATTTACGACATCGGTGATGGGTTCGACGGTTAACGCCGAACGCACCCCGTCCGAACTTTCTACATACACATTATTTTTATCAACTTCTTCAGCGTCCAACGTGACGGTGACTAAATCCCCTGCGACCAGAGGCTTACCAGAACCCTCGACAATGCTGTAAACAGCCAGACTCTCGTTTCTGCCGAGTGAACCCTGTCGCGTCTGACCGGGTCGCACCGTACCCTTCAACGACTGCGATACATCCCCCTCGGCCACTGAAATACGGAATGTCCCCGCTGCGGGCAAATACAGGGTATATGATCCCGCGTCCAGATGATAAAAGTCTACTTTGAATTCGTTCACGGCCAGACGGTCAACCAGAGCAACCACGCGGTTATCTACATCGCGTATTGTGGATTGGGTGGCAGAGCCGCCCAGAACCACACTGATTTCCTCCGCCTGCGGCACATTCAGGGTATAGGTGAAGATAGCCGAAGCATCATTTTTCGCATCTGTATCGCGTGTTTCACCGACGTTGATGTTGCCGCGAGCGTTAGTTAAAGTATCGCCCAGTTCCACACCAAGTCCGTATGTTCCGGTACTTCGCACCATCGCGCGATACGGGCCAGCGCCCTTCAACATTACCAAACTCACCCACTGATTGGCTCTCACGTCATAGTTAGTCGCCAGAACATCCGCCGCCTGTCCATCCAATCCAAATACAGTTATGGGATCGGCATCCGGCGCATTACCATTGGCTGTATAACGGAAGGTGAGACGATCACCGTCTGCACCTGGGACTTCGTAGATGCGCCCTTCCCCCTGACTCTGTTCATCCTGAATAGAGGCTGAATCCGGCACAAGTGATGCTTCAGCAGCCTGAACTGCCCCCGCCTCGACAGTGACCGAGTAAGCTCCGGCAACAGTGGCAGTATCGCTCTGAAGGTAAAGCCAGCTTGCGTTTCCTTCAGGGACAAAAAATACACTCTGGTCACGTTGACTGCCATCGATATTTTCAAGGGTGTATAGCGGCTGAATTGCCGCGCCAGAAGCGCCAACCAGAACAGCCTTGAGGGCATCCTGAGTGGTTTCAGTTGTGACAGAAATCGTCTGCCCACCTGCAACATCCAGCGCCCAGGCTTGCTGCCCAAATGCCCGAACCGCTCCATTAGCGGTTTCACCCGCGCTCAATACACCGGACAGCGGCCCACCATTTCCGGCACTGTTTACTCCCACAAATGGCGCAGCAATCTCCCCCAACTCAATCCGCTGATTACCATCAGCACAGGCCAGATAAGATACCGATGCCGTGCCGATAGAGGTGTCACCGATACTTGTTGGGCGAACAGCAACCGGGAATGTGAGTGTTTGGGTATCCCATATCACAGGAACACGCCATTCAATGGTGTTGCGTTTTGCTTTACCGCCCGACAGACTCATCAAATCATTAACTGGTTCAAATTGATCTTCGTTCACCTGATAGGTCACTGTCAGATCGCGTGCAGCGACCTCGTGAGTCAGACTGAGCCAAGCGGTATCCAAAAGATCACGCAGTTGAATTGGGTTTTGAGCGATCAAAGCATCGCTCTCGCTGGTAGCAAGGCTGGCAAGCAATTCGGGATTGGCATCATCACCGACCCCGATGGTAATCAGCCGAACACCATTATTTTTAATTTCATCCGCAACCTTTTGGGCTAAGGTTGCATCGCTGTCACCGCCAGTAATCAGGATGATAACCTGGGCGGCTGTGCCCGCACGCCCCGCCTTCAGTTGGCTAAAGGCAGCCCCCAAGCCGATGTCAATTGCCCGCGCGTTCTGTGTTTTCAGGTCGCTTAAGCTGTTGATCGCACGTCCGAAATCCGCGCCAAGAGGGCTGAGAGGAGTTGCCTGTCCATTAAATGCTACTGTTGACACCAGATCAGTGCCGGGATCAAGGTGCTGAATGAAATTGCTCACCCCTGCTGTGGCTGTATCCAACGTTGCCCCGGCCATTGCATCGGATGTATCCAGGGCGAACACCACATCCAGAAACGGCTTTTCAGCCCCCGCTTGGCAAACTGCCGCATCGCCAGTAAAACTTAAATCAAACCGAAACAATCCGTCTTCACTCAAAGCGACATTCGTAGTTGGAACTGCCAGCCCTGTGACTGTGGAATCTGGACCATTATAGGGTTGGCCGAAAACCAAGCCATTGAGCAGAGCAGGCAGATTAACATCTTTAGACGATTGGGGGTCTGTTGGTGCATCACTTGCCAACAAATCGGTGAGCGGAACTGCACTCATTGAGCCGGGTAAAACTGTTACGGATGTGTTCGATGCAGTTAGAGTAACCCGGCCTTGCAAACCAGAAACACTCAAGGCATCGTCCTGTACCGCTGTCAGGAAACCTGAACCTGAAACATCAATCTGCACACCGTTTACCAGCAGTCGAGCTGTTTCTCCTAAAGGTGACTGAATGAACAGGCCATTGGGAGCTTCGGGCGTATTGTCCGTACTGGTCTGGAGTGTGAATGCCTGCATAGGCTGTGTATAGAGGGGACTCAGATCAGTTTCATCGGCAACCGCGAGCTTACTGGCCTCACAGTCAATGGCGACCTCGGACATCGCCACCCAACCCAATTTTCCATTAATAACCACACGCAGCCATTGTTGGCTGGCATCCTGACCATTTACTGTCACAATCTGTAAAGGTGCAAGTACGCCGAGAAGCGGCTTATCCAACCCTGGTGCAGTGGAAATGTTGAGTGGGCTGCTGTTTAGATTTTTGCCAGTGCAAACTGTCAAATCCGCCCCGGATACCGCGCTGGTAAGGGTCGAATCACCCATAAGTACAAGTGTCATCGCCGAACCGTCTGCCTCAGGAAGCCCCGCACCGGGACGGAGGTAGGCAACACCCCAGGTTTGATCGGCTGTATCCAATCCGGCAGTGGTAATCGACTGCAAGCCTGCAATGCCTGCTATATCACCGGGTTTCTTAAAACTTGCGTTAGCAGCATCTTCCTGAAATGTCGCTGAGGCTTGTTGATTACCCAGGCAGGCTTCATTACGATCAATTGCCCCACAGGAAATACTGGATTGTCGAACCGCATCTTCAATAAATGTATCTTGTGAAGAAACAGGCTGTGGAATATTTACGACAAGAACCGCTATCAATCCCAAAATAAGCAGTAGGAACGAGAATTGGGAAAATTTCCCCCTGTACAGCACGATAGTCACCCCCATATATTGACAATATGCGATATGCCATTATCTATTTTACAAATATTACAAAAGTTTGCATCGAATTCATCGGTACTATAATGAAACCCAAACCGACTACAAATTTTGAAACGTCTACAGTAGTTGCGCAGAAAACCCCTTAGGTTACACTATATTGCAGAACAAATTCCACCAAAGAGGTAATTCGTAAGTATGAGTGCTCAGAATCTTACGGGTCAAACCATCGGCCAGTATGAATTGCGGGCGTTATATGGAACAGGCGGCATGGGAGCGGTGTATCGCGCCTACCAGCGCAGTTTGGAACGCGAAGTCGCCTTCAAGGTGCTGACCCTCAACTTGACGACTGATCCAGAATATATTGAGCGTTTCAATCGAGAAGCAAAAACTGCCGCATCCCTCGAACACCCGCATATTGTGCCAGTTTATGATTACGGCACGTTCAACGATATTACATTTGTAGCGATGCGTCTGCTGACAGGAGGATCGCTGGCGGAACGCCTCAAGCAGCGTAAAGGGGCTAAAGTCTCCCTGGGGGAAGTTGCGGATTTACTTGACCAGCTCGCATCCGCATTGGATTATGCTCACAGCAAAAATGTTATCCACCGGGACATCAAATCGAACAATGTCATGTTCGATAATCACGGAACCTCTTACCTGGTAGATTTTGGCATCGCAAAAGTCCTTAAGGATGCTACATCGCTCACCGCAGACGGAATGGTCATGGGCACGCCAACTCACATGTCACCTGAACAGTGGCGCGGTGAGACCCCTTCTCAGGCTACCGACCAATATGCATTGGCGGTCATGCTTTACGAGATGCTGACCGGCAAGATGCCGTTTGAAGCGCCCACACCCTATGGTCTGATGACCAAACATCTGAATGAAATGCCCACCCCACCCCAGAATATCCGTCTGGATATTCCTGAGGTCGTGTCGGATGTGATCGAGCGGGCATTAGCCAAAGAGCCGAATGATCGCTTCCCAACGATAACCGCTTTCTCACAGTCATTTAACTCGGCCATTCGAGGTTCGGAAGGCCAACCGAGTCAGTTTTTTACCTTTCGGGTTGAACGTAAAACCATCGCCCCTCCGCAGGTTGATACCTCCAGTATGACCTCAAAACCATCCCCTGCCCTGGAAGGAGCAACAGTGGCTCCAAGCGGTGGATTGACACCTGCGCCAATGGCAGAAACCGAACCGATGGTGAGCCGCAAGCCGATCTACCAAAGCCCCCTCACCTGGGTTATAGGGGTAGTAATTGTAGTGATATTGGGTGTGTTGGCGCTGACGGTAGCCAATCAATCTTCCCAACAAGCAACTGACGAAACAGCAACAGCGGTGGCAGTGTTGGCACAGGCAAACACCGCAACCGCTGCGGCAGGGTTGGAGGTCGTCAACACGCAGAACGCACAGGAAACGGGGATTGCACAGGCAGCAGTGGATGAACAGGCCACGAGTGATGCCCTGGCTACTGCGAATGCCATCGCCACGAGCAACGCGCCCACAGCGACACAAATTTCCACGAATACACCCACCAACACGCCAACAGTAACCAGCTCACCTACGCCAGCGACACCGATTGCTGTCGCTCGCCGGAGCATCACAGCGCGCACTGGACCTGGAGCGCAATATCCGGCTGCGGATACGCTGGAAGCTGAAACAAGCCTGGACATCGTGGGCATCAGCGACGATGGAGCCTGGTATCAAATCATTCTGCCAGATGGGTCGCTGGGTTGGATAGCATCGTCAGCATCACTGGTGGACGTTGCTGGGGATGTGAATGTTGTGCCGATTGCACTTGCGCCCACCGACACACCAACCAATACGCCGACAGCCACCATCACCAATACTCCAACCAACACACCGACTGATACCCCGACCAATACACCCACTCGAACCCCAACCAGTACACCGACAGCTACGCCGTTGCCAAGTGAAACGCCGACACCAACGGCCACCAGCAGCGTGCCCATCGTGCCGACGGCCAGCCCGACAGCCGCCAATACCTCAATTTCATACGGCGAAACAGTATCAGGATTTCTGGGACGCAACCAGTTTGCCACCTACACTTTTACCGGCGTGGCTGGGGATGTGGTTAGCATCGCAGTGAACGCAGACTTTGACAGCATCCTGCAACTATATGGAACGGATAATCTCGCCTTGATTGAAGATGATGACAGTGGCGGCAACCAGAACCCGTTGATCGACTCGTTCACCTTACCCCGCAATGGTGACTACCAGCTTGTCCTGCGTGGGTATGCGGCCAGCGCCCAGGGTAACTATCGACTGAGTTCTGGTTCAAGGTGCCTACAACCCCTTGAGCGGCGACAACACGGTTATTGATTACTATCAGACAATCACTGCCTACCTAGACCGTAATCAGGAAGCCGAGTACACTTTCAAAGGAACACAGGGCGACATCATTACTGTAGGCGTGCAGGCCGAGTTTGATAGCAATCTGACCCTTGAGGATGCCCAGGGCAACATCCTGATTACCGACGACGACAGTGGCGGGAGCTTTAACCCCCTGATTGAGTTCTTCACCCTGCCCACGACTGATGAGTACCGGATCATTATAAGAGGCTACTCCCCAGACAGCCTAGGTACTTACACGTTGAGTCTGACGAAGGGTGAGTCGGAATTCGCGCAAACTTCAGCAATTAGTTACGGAGAAACCCTGACTGGACGTTTAAATCCGGGTGAACGGGTAGCGTTTACATTTAGTGGACAGGCAGGCGACCAGATTTCAGCCAGTGTGACCAGCGACTTCGACACCAATCTGACTTTGCGGGATGACCAGGGCAATCTCGTTGCACAGGATGACGACTCTGGGGGTCGTCTGCAACCCGCGCTCACGAACATCACCTTACCAGCCACCGGAAATTACGTTTTGATCGTTGATGCATTCAGCGAAACGGATGAGGGTAGCTTCAGTATCACGCTGACTGGACGGTAATCATGCTAGAACATGGTGATGAGGGCGCTTGCCAAACGTTACCTTGCCGATGCCCTTACTCTATAGTGGCGAATGAGAAGAAGTGAGAATGTTTCGATAGAAATTTGGTAAACGGAGAACGAGCCCAAATCTTCTCTCAAAATCGACACAAATGTGTACCACAAACCGGAAAATTTGTGCTATCCTGTCTATAATGTTGTATGGATTAGTCACGGCGGGATCGAGTGGATATTCCCCGCCACTTGTTATGGGTGATAATTTTTCAGAACGATTTTCCATGTGCGGCGGTTGTTTCCGTACTTCTCGCCGTATAGACAATGAGAATAACGTAGTGGCACTTTCTTCTCGTGTTCCCGCCGCACTCATGCCTTTTCGGCGGCACATTGGTGAGTTGCCGCCATGCACAATTGTCACATCAGCGACAATGCTCCGGATTCCCGCCATTCACTCCGGCGGCACTTATGACACAATTGCAAAACTGTATGACGCTATACGACCTCAAATCTCTTCCAGGAGCGCCACCGGGAACTGACTGAAGATTGCGCCCAGCGGCAGCGATACCTGTCCCTTCTCATCCCTCGAATGTAACATCTGCCCGGTAAATACGTTCCGATACTGTTGCCCAGATGTGGTGTCGGGCAATAGCAGGTGGGTACTTTTCCATACGTCACCCGTTAATGGCAGGCGTTGCTGCCCCTCTGTAAGCGCTACCACCAGCACTGGTACAACCGCGATAATACGCTTCTGCTCGTGTGCCCGCATGAACCCACATACATGCCGCGCCTTTTCGCCCACAGCTTCTAATGGGATGTAGTCGCCCTCGGTGAACAGATCACTGTATTCCCGACGGAAGTTGAGTGCCTCCATCATCGTATATAGCTTAATCAGGCCATCCCAAGCATTTTCTAGGAGCTCTTGTATCAGACGATTTCGGTCATTCTTGGCGGTCTTTCTTAATTCCGACAATAGAACACGCCGCCGATCATAATCCACAGGTCGCCGATTGTCGGGATCAACTAGGCTGAAATCCCATAATTCCGTACCCTGATATGTATCCGACACACCCGGCGAGGTAATCTTGAGTAGTGTTTGTGCCAGTGAATTAAAATGTCCGTAATAGCTCGTTCGTTCCTGGAACAGAGCCATGTCACTGACGAATGGTACATGCTCCAGGATACGCCGCACGAAATTGTCCACCGCCCTGCTGTATGGCTCATAGGTGTTTGTCCAACTGGTATGCACCTTAGCCTCATGGATTGCCTTATGCATATAACTGGCGATGCGTTCAACATATAGGTCCCAAGTGTCGGATTTCATCGGCCATGTTCCGATGAGTGTCTGATAAATCAGATACTCATCATTTCGATCAGGGGCAGCGGAACCATCCACCTCAGTTTTTGCGTCGGCATTCATTTCGCTCCACCGCCAGATTGCCGCCTCCCATTCTTCCGGGATTTCCGACAGCACGTTGATTCGCGCTCGAACATCCTCGCTGCGTTTGGTATCGTGTGTGGATAGGGCAATCAACGTATGCGGCCAGTGTTCCTGGTGCCAGTCGTTATGCCTGTGAAAGTCATCTACACCGATACCGAATTGCTCCGGGTTGCCACCCACTTCATTGAGCGATACCAGCCGGTTATAGATATAGAAGACAGTATCTTCCACACTTTTCGCCATCACTGGGCCAGTAATCTGCTGGAACTGCATCACAAATTCGATCAGATCAGCACGATGCTCTTCCTCAAATTCATAGATATTCTTAAGTAGCAGCGTATCCCGGACGAAATCAAATACATGTGCAGGCGTGCGCGGGTTGCGCTGCTTGGCCTGCTGGATCGCTGCCTCAATGTAATGCTGGTCACGCTCGGACACCATGCCTAAGCGCGTGATGTACGTCCGATAAATGGACATACAGGCGATCATCTCGGTCAGCGCGAAGGTCAGTCCATTGAGCGTGAACCCGCGCAGCCGTCGATTGCGTTCCACAATTTGCGCCAGCCGTTGGCTGCGGGAATTAATCTCGCTCGCCAACGAGTACCGCATGATGAGCTTCTTGGTTTGATAGATTAATTCGCGGAAGTCAAACTGCTGTCCGACAAAGTTGCTATACAGTTTATCGAAGGCGTGGACGTGATCCCGATTCACGAAGATGCCATTCACCGCGATCATAAAATCGTAGCCTGTGGTTCCATCCACCGCCCAATCCTCTGGCAGGGGTTCGATTTCGGACAGAATTTTTTCTACCACCACATATAAAGGCCGTTGTTCTGGCATCCGATTACCCTGGACAAAACGGCTCACAAATGTTCCTCCAACCGCATCCTGTACTGACTTGCTGGTAGAGAGTGCCGCTGCCCGTGCCTGCACATAACTTTCCTGCAATTGCAGGAAGTATGCTGGTGGATCCCACAATCCGTCCGGGTGGTCAACCCGCAGCCCGTTGATTTTTCCGTCTTGCAGCAATTTCATCGCCAGTCCGTGTACTGCCTCAAAAACATGGGACTGTTCCGGGCGAATAGCCGCCATGTCATTAATATCGAAGAATCGCCGATAATTAATTTCATCGCCAGCTACGCGCCAGTAGGCGAGTCGGTAGGGTTGCTGGGCGATTAGGTCATCGAGCAGATCATAACTTTCCGCCTCATCCGGCGTCCCGTTAAAGAGGGCAATCGTTTCATCCAGGGCTTGTCGTACCTCTGCATAGTTTTGATGCAACACGCTCAAGCGTCGCCGAATGACGATCTGCTCCCGCAGCCGTTCGTCAACACTTTCCGGCGCGAGGTCAGTGTATGACGGTAGATGGCGCAACGCCGTAATCAAACTTTGTAACTCCAGTGCTGCATCATGAGTTGCTGGTATTTGTTCGATCAATAACTGGTAGCAAAAACGCACAACGCTGGCACAGGTACCAATGGCAATCGGCATTCTAAAGCTGCCATAATACAGCCAGAATTCATCCCCCTCGTATGCCAATCGAAATCCGCCGCTCTCCAGAACTTTCCCGTAATGATCGGCCAATACCGGCAACAGTACCTGATTTTCAAGTTCGCGCTTTGGAGAACGCCAGTCAATATCGAAATATTCGGCATATGGGGAGGCTGGCCCATGTTTCAGGACGTCCATCCACCATACATTATCTGGCCCGATTCCCATGTGGTTGGGAACAATGTCCAGCAGCAGCCCCATATCATTTTTATGTAGATGGTCAATCGAACGTCTCGAATGTTTCCACTGTGCCCAGTGCCGGATTCAGTTGATTGTAATCAGTCACATCATATCCATGTGTACTGCCCTGGCGGGGTTTGAACAAGGGGGAGGAATAAACATCCGTGATTCCCAAATCGTGCAAATAGGGGATGAGGCTGTCAGCATCGGTATACTGGAAATCCGGGTTGAATTGGAGGCGGTAGACCGCGCCGGGAATGCGGCGTTGGCTCAGGATAGACTGTAGTATGGTGTCGACTTCTAGACCGGGGACGAAAGTATCCAAATGATGACTCCTATGGTTCACGTTTCGTAAACAGGATAAATGATTTTGGTGGCAAAACCCATTCAGGCGCGCCCTTTTTTTGCTCAATCTCCGGCGCTGCTGTGGATGCACGCCACTGTTTATCCGTCGATGCTAGCAGTTTGCTCCATTCACCAGTGGGGAAAGGTGGAATAAGGGTTGCTGTTTGTTCCGTATGCATATTGAAGATCATGAACACCTCGCTGTCACCGCCCTTCCGCTGCATGAATAGTACGCGCCTTAGGTTATCTCCCCATACCGACGTATCCTCACTGATAGGGTTGTTTAATGCCGGAATCGTTTTCCTTATATGTAACAGGGTTTTGTAGAATTCATGTAAGGTTCGGTGACTGTCCTGGTTATACAGGTCGTGATGAAGTTTGCACCGCTCAAATGTCTCTTCGTCCATCGGATCAGGGGGCTCTCCTTTCCAGGTGAAAGATGCGAATTCCGCCTTGCGCCCCATTCGTGTTGCTTCAATGAGATTTGCATCCGAATGACTAATGAAGTACAGGAATGGCGCAGTTTCGGCATATTCCTCGCCCATAAACAGCATCGGCACATACTTCGACAGAATATTGATCCCGGCAGCCAGTTTTAATCCTTCAAAATCTGTGAGTGCGGTGAGCCGCTCACCTAACATCCGGTTTCCAATCTGATCGTGATTTTGCATCGAGACGACGAACCGATCTCCGGGAACACCGCGAGATGATGTGCCGTGTCGCCGCCTTCGGACAGGTGAATACTCGCCGGAATAAACAAATCCTTCATCCAGCGCCTTCACCAATTGTTGAAAATCATAGTAGTCCGCGTAGTACCCCTCTTGTTCCCCTGTCAGCAAGTGATGGACGCAGTGATGCAGGTCATCCAGCCATTGAGCGTCTAGCCCAACCCCGCCGAATTCTGGTGGGCGCACCAGCCGTACATCGCTGCGATCATTCTCAGCGATCAAATGGATATTCTTTTGGTTGTCAGCCGCCCATTGGTGAACCGTACCGACCAATTGGCGAATAAAGGGTATGGCCGAAAAATCCAGCAGAGCGTGGGTCGCATCCAACCGAAAAGCGTCAATATGGAAATCTTCCAGCCAGTAAATCGCATTTTCGATCAGGAAGCGCCGAACTTCATCGCTGTGTGGCCCATCCAGATTCAAACTTTCCCCCCAGGGAGATTGATACCGATGTGTAAAATATGGCCCATACTTCCCCAGATAATTTCCTTCTGGGCCGAGATGGTTGTACACCACATCCAGCGTCACCGCTATACCATGTTGGTGACATGCATTGACCAGCCGTTTCAACCCATCTGGGCCGCCATACGTATTTTGCACAGCATATAACTGAACGCCGTCGTAACCCCAATTTCGCCCGCCAGGGAATTGCGCAATGGGCATGAGTTCAAGATTGGTAATGCCCAGGTCTTTAAGGGCATCCAGGTATGGGATGATTGCATCGAACGTTCCTTCCTGGGTAAAAGTCCCCACATGGAGTTCGTAAAAGACTTGATCTTTTAAAGGTGGGTTTTTCCATGCCCGATCAGACCACACAAAAGAGGTGTCAATAACCTGGGATGCACCGTGAACACTTTCCGGCTGAAAGCGCGAAGAAGGGTCGGGGTATTTGCCCTCTCCATCAAGCCGATATAAATAACGATTGCCAGGTTGAATGTTGGGCAGCCGGAGATAATAATAACCATTACCTTCGGCCATCATAGGCCAATAACGTTGTTCATGGTCAATCAGGCACAATTCAATATTTTGTACATGGGGTGCCCAAACATAAAAAGTGCAGTCCCCGTTTTCCTGTAAATGTGAACCCAGTTTCAATGCTGAAACGCTCCTAAAGACCTTCTTCTAATGCTAAATTGTGCAATTTCTACCTGCCCACCATACTCCACAACGCATCAAAATTCCACGTTTGTTTGATAACGATGAGCGACTCAAAATATGAAATTTGTAAAGAGCTCTAGCAAATCACAACACTAAAAATAAAGAAATGTGTGAGATAATTGCATATATGCGCTTTAAACTCGATGGAGTGCCGCATGGGAAGGGACGACGATTTTGCAGTTTCCTCCATTGCAATGGTGCCATATCCCAGATTAAGTCGTTTGCGCTCCCAGTGTTTTTTGTTTACCCATGTGTTATGCGACAATGAAATGAATCGGAGACAACAGCAAAATATGTACGTTTGTCTGGTGTAACCGTATTCAAGGGTTTTGCGATTTCGAGTAGGTTGTAGATGTAATGAAACCAAATTATGAGTGACAACAAGTTGAATATCCTCATCATCGAGGACTCGGAAGATGACGCGCTCTTGCTTGTTCATGACCTACAAAGCGATGGATATGATGTTTTTTTCGAGAGAATTGAAACCAGGGACGCAATGTCCTTTGCCCTCAGTGCCAAGTCATGGGATATTGTATTATCCGACTATAGCTTGCCTCACTTCAGCGGGATTGATGCTATCAGGCTGCTTCGCGAACAACAGCTTGACATCCCGACAATTCTTATATCAGATACAGTTGGAGAGGATGTAGCGGTAGAGGCGATGAAGGCAGGTGCTGACGACTTTTTTATGAAGGGACGAACCGGGCTGTTGATTCCTGCTATCGAGCGCGAAGTCACTGCCGCACGGGAACGCCATTACCGACGGCAGTTTGAGTCTCAGGCTGAGGAGCGCTTTGTCAGGGTCTTTAACGCCAATCCGATGGCATCCTGCATAAGTACCCTTGTCGATGATCGGTTTGTGGATGTTAATGACCGCTTTTTATCGTTAACAGGCTATCGACGACAACAGGTAATTGGGCATTCGAACCGCGAATTGAAATCTTTGGACGGGCATTGACCACCAGAATAATCTCGCTCACTTCCTTTCAAATGGACAGGACATGCATAACCTGGAAATGAAGTGTCGTGTCCACTCCGGCGAATTGCGAGATGTTCTGGTGTCTCTGGAATTGTTATCCATAGGTGATGACCAATATGTCTTGACTATGTTGCAAGACATCACTGATCGCAAGCGCGTGGAGGAAGTGCTTCGAGAATCGGAGCAGTTTTCTCATGCTGTTGTTGATGCGCTGGCTGCCGATGTTGCCATTCTCGATGAAAACGGAATCATTGTCGCCGTAAATAAGGCGTGGAGAGAATCGAGGGCGACTAATTCGCTGTTGAAAACCGATATGGGCGAAGGGGACAACTACCTTTCGGCATGGGACTCGGTTCAGGATGTAGGAAGAGTCGCAGGCCAAATCGTTTGCAGCCGGAATTCGTGCCGTCATGCATGGTGATGAAGAACTGTTTGCAATGGAATATTTTTCTTCAGCACCGTCCACAAATGCATACTCCATTCGCGTGACGCGGTTTTATGTTCAGGGTCACACTCGAGTTGTCATCGCCTTTACGGATGTTAGTGAACGATTGGTGACAGAAACCTATACCCGTCAACTCAATCTACAGCTAGAACGCCGAAACCACGAGCTGATTGTCCTTCATGAGATTGGGCAAATCTTGGCGGCCACCCTGGATGTTGACGAGGTCTGCCGGGTACTATATCGAGAAGTAGCTCAAAAGCTTTTGCATGTTCCATACTTTAGTGTGACTGTATTCGACCAAGAATTACAAATGTTTCGGGTGCAGTTCTCAGTGATGAATAATGTGGAAACCGATCCAACACAGTTTCAGCCAATGCCGTTGGGAGAGAACCCCATCAGTGAGATCATTCGCACACAGGAAGCTCGAAATCATTAACCTCAAAGTTCCTGACGCCCGGTTGCATGCGGAGGACAAAACGGTACTAATTGCCGCTGAATTCGCAGCCAACCTGTATTCTGTATGTTCCACTCATAACCGGCAATAAAGCCTCTGCTGTTATGAACTTCCAACACGATGAGTCGAATGCTTTTGAGAATGTGGATCTTCATTTCTTATCCACTATTGCTACTCAGGCAGCCATTGCGCTCGAGAACGCGCAATTATATGAAACCATTCGCACCAATGCCTCGGAACTCACCGCCCTATATAATGCGACATCCTATTTATTTAAGGCCGATAGCTTGCTAAATCTCGGCTACCAGGTGGTACAGGCAGTGATTCAGGAATTTGGTCAGGCAGACTGTGGCCTGATGGTAATCGACAAACAGGAAAACCGTGTGGTTCGCTTGGCACGCTCTGGCACTTATCATGTCGAACCGCTGGCACAGTTACAGGTAGATGGCAGCGGTCTGGTTCCAGAAGTTCTTCGCACGGGTAAGCTCATCTATGCGCCAGATGTAAATGCGGATTCCCGTTATGTTGCCAACAATCCCGACACCAAGTCAGAATTGGTTATACCCCTGTATACCGCAAATGGAGTGACCGGGGTTCTGGATTTGCAGAGTGTCAAAAAAAATGCCTTCAGTCAGCGCGATCTTCGTATTCTCACGGCCTTTGCCGAACGGGTGGCGGGGGCTATTGAGAATATGCAACTTTATGAAGAAGTAAATCGCTACACAGGCGAATTGGAGTGGCGCGTTGCCAAGCGCACGGCTGAATTAAGTCGGGCGAAAGAGCGGGTCGAGGCTATTTTAAGCAATAGCAGCGATGCCATTATACTGGTTGATGAGCGCGCAATTATTCGTCAGGCCAATCCAGCCTTTTCTACATTATTTGGTTATACGTCAGACGAAGTATATGCAAAACCCCTGACTTTATTGTTTCAATCCGATCAGATTGATGCACTGTCAGAAAAGATGAAAAAAGTAATCGAGTCACAACAATCGGAACGCATCGAACTATCTGCTCGGCACGGCGATGGAACGATCTTTATTACAGACCTAGCACTTGCACTCACTATTCAAGATTCGGATGAGGTGCGTCTGATTTGCAGTATGCGCGACATTACCGGGCGCAAACAAATCGAGGAAAATCTCCGTCGCTCACTAGAACAGGAGAAAGAGCTTAGTGAGCTAAAGTCGCGCTTTGTATCGATGGCTTCTCATGAATTCCGCACCCCACTGGCTACCGTTCAATCCTCAAGTGATCTGCTCATACACTATGGTGACCGCCTGTCTGAGGCACGTAAAACTGAACACCTGGATAAAATACAGACGCAGGTGAAGCGGCTGACAGGTTTGCTGGATGATATCCTCACCCTGAGCAAGGCCGACAATGTGGGACTGACACTTAATCCGTCCCTCGTCAATATGGGCCAATTTGCTAATGAAATTGTGTCGGAAATCCGCCAGATTGCACCATCCCACCAGGTTCATTTTTCCGTCACCCGGAACTGTTCATTGATGTTGGACGAAAAACTCATGCGGCAGGCAATCATGAATCTGCTTTCAAATGCCATCAAGTATTCTCCAGCAGGTAGTAATATCTATTTCAACGCCTTCTGTGGGAACAAGCAGTTAGTGCTCTATATTCGGGATGAGGGAATCGGCATTCCTGAAGAAGATCAACCACGCCTCTTTGAGGTGTTTCATCGGGCAAAGAATGTCGGGGCAATACCAGGCACTGGCCTGGGTCTGGCAATTGTCAAGCAGGCAGTGGAAGCTCACAACGGTACAATATCCTATACCAGCGAGGTGGGTAAAGGCACAACCTTTACCCTCAACTTACCAATTACCGAGGGGGAAAAGTCACCATAATGGCAACTATACTTGTTGTAGAAGACGAACAATCCATCCGTGAAAATATCTGCCAATTCCTCGAACTCGAAGCATTTCAGGTTCTTGAGGCAGAAGATGGTGTTCAGGGTATGCAGACTGCGTCGGAGCAGCACCCTGATCTGGTTATCTGTGATGTCGCCATGCCCAATATGGATGGCTACCAATTGCTCCTTGCAATCCGCCAACAACCAGCTATTTCGGCTACACCCTTCATTTTTTTAACCGCCAGGGCGGATCGCTCGTTTATGCGACATGGCATGGAGCTTGGCGCGGATGACTATCTGACCAAGCCATTTACCCATGCGGAACTGTTGGCGGCAGTACGAAGTCGGTTAGATAGACACTCGACGATGGTGGATGCTGGCAATCGAGCATTGGATGATGCTCGTGTCAAACTGACCCACATGATTACTCACGAACTGCGTACCCCACTGGTTTCCTTAATCACGGGTCAGGAATTGATGCTGCGCCAGGTTGGTCAGCTTTCACCGGGCGAGTTACAGGAAATGCTCCATACACTACGTCTAGGTAGTCAGCGTCTTCGCCATGTAGTGGAGCAGTTGGTGTTCACCGCCCAGATTGATCTGGATGTGCTTAATGAGGCCGATATTCAAGAGCGTGGCATGGTGATTGGGCTGTGGGAAGTAATGACGGCTGCCATTAATACGGCGCGTGGGTTTGCCTATCGCAATCGGGATGCCTACATTCGGTTTGCAGAGCGTGATCGTGATGCTGCTGTGCTGTGTCATATTGACGCTTTGAAGCACGCTTTAGCCGAACTTGTCACCAATGCACTAAATTTTTCTCCTTCAAACGGCGACATTGCCGTTTCTCAATGGGAGGCAGATGGGCGCGTATGGATTAGTATTACCGACCAGGGGCCAGGGATTTCATCCGACCAGCTCGAAAGTGCCAAACAGGCATTTCGTCAAATTGATCGGGAGCGACAGGAGCAGCAGGGTTTAGGGTTAGGCTTACCATTATCAGAGAAAATCATTCGGATGCACGGCGGCGCGCTTGAATTAAGTTCAGTCGTCGGTAAGGGAACGCAAGTTGTGGTTAACTTGCCATTAACTGCTGAGGCTTTGCCCGATCAATCAGTCTAGCGGATGGGTGTTTTCGCTCCCCGCCATTTTTAGTTCTCAAACGTAGAATGGGGG
The DNA here is from genome assembly GCA_963752305.1 of uncultured Chloroflexia bacterium. Classification (GTDB taxonomy): domain Bacteria; phylum Chloroflexota; class Anaerolineae; order Aggregatilineales; family Phototrophicaceae; genus CFX2. The sequence goes on along the minus strand of CAVVXQ010000009.1, from coordinate 525,623 downwards.
AGATGTTGTATAGCTCCTCTATCACCTTCTAGTATTTCGTAGAACACAATCTGGGTAATCTGCTGATTTGTCATTTAACCATCGCTGAGTGACATCCTGCTTTTTAATAGCAAGCTAACACCTCTATCGCCCGCACTAGGGTGATGTGCAGGGTGGTAGAACTGAACAAAGTTGGCAGCAGGCAGTGGTTCAGTAACGGATAAGACACATTTGATTATTCTGGGGATTTGGATTTGCTTGACAAAATAATCGAAGCACTATAATGTCTACACGTGAGATGCAATAGGCGAGATGTTTAAACCAATCCACAAAAATGTTTTTTTGTTTGGGTTTTGGAACTCTATGAGGGATTACAGTCACTTTTGTTAAATTAGTATCTATTCAGTTTATACATATTGAACCCGGTCTGTAAGCCGGGTTTTTGTTGCTGCAAGGGCGAAATCATAGCATATCGAATCATGGAACTCGTGCAGTCTGTTGATGTCGTATCATCATTTAAGACACGTTACCGATTTTATTTATACCATTGTATGCGGCGAACATAGCCCCATGCCATCCGGGATTTATGAGGAATAGGTTGCGAGGAAAATTGTCTGTATTGGAAACTGACCTGAGCGAACTGAATTCTGCATTGGAAACGGCCTACCCTTTTGACATCCTGCGGTGGGCAACCGAGACCTATGTCGATAAGCTGGCGGTTGTCACCAGTTTCCAGCCCACCGGAATCGTGGCATTGCACATGTTGAGCGAGATTGCACCCAACACACCTGTACTCACACTGGATACTGGTTTATTGTTCCCCGAAACATACACACTGATTGATGAACTAGAAAAACGGCTGCACCTGAACTTGATCCAGGTACGCCCCGAACAAACCGTCCAGCAGCAGGCGGAAACACATGGAGCAGAATTGTGGGAGCGTGACCCTGACCTATGCTGCAACCTGCGCAAGATTGTGCCATTGAAAGCGGCGTTAGGTGGCTACTCGGCCTGGATAACAGGGCTAAGGCGCGACCAATCTGCACGACGACAGGCTACCTCGATCATCACATGGGATACAGACAAGGAAGTGGTAAAATTATCTCCCTTCGCCACTTGGACAGAGAGCATGATCTGGACGTATATCAAGACAAACAACCTACCCTATAATCTTCTCCACGACCAGCATTATCCAAGCATTGGTTGCTACCCATGCACACATTCCGTTTCCCCTGAAGCCGCTGACAAGCGTGCCGGACGGTGGGCAAAGCACGATAAAACCGAATGTGGCATTCATTTCAAGACCATCAACTGAACACAAGGAGACTGATAAATCGTGACAAACTACCAACCTGGCTTTACTATTTGGTTGACTGGCCTATCTGGTGCTGGGAAAACAACTATCGGCGTCGCGCTAGAACGTGAATTGAAGACACGGGGCGTTCATATTGAAAGGCTAGATGGCGATACCGTCCGCGAGGGACTGACCCGCGATTTGGGCTTTAGTAAGGAAGACCGCGACAAAAATATTGAACGTGTCACTTTCGTCGCCAAGTTGCTATCCCGAAACGGCGTGGGGGTAATTGCATCGTTCATCTCGCCCTACCGTGAGGCACGGCAGAAGGTACGCGAACAGGCGACTAATTTCATCGAAGTTTTCGTAAGTGCGCCACTTGAAGTCTGTGCCGAACGGGACGTGAAGGGCCTATATGCCAAAGCATTGGCCGGAGAGATTAAGGGCTTTACGGGAATAGATGATCCCTATGAAATCCCAGAGAATGCAGAAATCGTCGCCGAAACTGACCAGGAAACTCCCGAAGAAAGTGTCCAGAAAATCATCTCATATCTGGAAACACATGCGCTGATTCCAGGGTCAACGGTTGTACAGGTAAACCTAAATGGCTCAAAGCCGAGTATAGCCAATACATGGACGGCCATCCTACCTCATGGCGGTACACTGATTAATCGAATAGTACCTAAAGAAGCTCATGCTGATGCTGCCGAACGGGCGACAACACTTGAAAAAATCGTCCTGAGTGATTTGAACCTGGCTGATCTGGAAATGATTGCTACAGGCGGCCTCAGCCCCCTAACTGGATATATGGGACAGGCGGATTACCAGTCGGTTGTGCAGAGTATGCGGTTGGCAAATGGCCTACCCTGGACGATCCCGGTCACATTGGCGGTTTCGGTAGAGCAAGCCGAGAGAATCGAATCCGGGGCAGGAAGTTGCGCTGGTCGAACAGCATGAAACTGGAGAACACATCCTCGCCATTCTGAACGTGAGCGAAAAATACGGTTACGACAAGCAGACCGAGGCAAAAAATGTATATCGGACAACTGAAGAAGCACATCCGGGTGTTGCGCGATTGTACCGGCAGGGTGACATACTATTGGGCGGGAGTGTAGATGTCATTCAATTGCCTGAACGAGCAACCAACGAATTCGGTGCCCTGCGATTTACACCTGAACAAACGCGGCAGATTTTCGCCGAACGTGGTTGGCGACGAATTGTTGGCTTTCAAACACGCAATCCGATTCACCGTGCACATGAGTACATTCAGAAAACCGCCCTAGAAATTGTCGATGGCTTACTCCTGCATCCCCTGGTGGGTGAAACCAAGTCGGATGACATCCCAGCGGCGGTGCGAGTTGAAAGTTACGAAACCATTCTGCAATCGTATTATCCAGCCTCGCGGGTTCTGTTGGGCGTGTTCCCAGCTGCGATGCGTTATGCCGGGCCACGCGAGGCTATTTTCCATGCCATCGCGCGCAAGAATTACGGTTGTACCCATTTTATCGTAGGGCGAGACCATGCCGGTGTCGGTAAATACTACGGCACATATGATGCCCAACTGATATTTGACGAGTTCACGCCTGATGCAATCGGGATTACACCACTGTTCTTTGAGCACACCTTCTACTGTAAATCTTGCGGCGGGGTCGTGAGTTCCAAGACCTGCCCTCATGACAGTAGTGAGCATGTGTTCCTTAGCGGCACCCAGGTGCGAGAAAAATTGGGACGTGGGGAACTGCTGCCGGAAGAATTCACCCGGCCAGAGGTCAGTCGCGTGCTGATACACGGTGTTCAAAATGGGAGATGAGTTTAACGCCTGAACCTACACAACACAATACCAACCGATAGGTCAGATGTTGTGCCGGAATTCATGTTCTCTATGATTATCGGGGAAAGTCAGAAAGTTTCCTAGAGAACATCTTTTGTATATCGAACGATGTTCTCTGTTTGCCAGGTATCGACGATGGCGAAGATGATCGAATCGCAGGGGCGCGCGTCTGTCAGATGGGTTTGTCGAGCAGAACTGCCAGATGAAACTAACACATACTCCCCTTCGCTGACACCAATCACATCGACAGCTACGGCATAACTATCGATTTGCTCGGCGTTGGTGGCAATTTTACGGACGATCCGCAGGGGCAGACCGTCCATATTATCAGTTTTTTGCGATGTGATGACCGTCCCGATAATTTCAGCAATGAACATTGTTGACCAGGGCAACCAACAGGGCTACCCTACTCCTTACGCCCGCTAGGATTTTCGCGCCCCGCCACACCCTCAATCGAGGCCAGTGCCGCGCCGTACCCGGCCATGATATCCTGCTCCTCGCCACCCAGGTAAACACGACCAAAGCTGCCGAACGCCTGAACTTCCAGGATGTTGATATGGGCAGCCTTTTCGGCCTCATTGGCCGCCAGCGCCGCATAACCTGCTGGTTCCACTTCCAGCACGTACAGAGTTTGTCCAGCAAGAATCATGTGACCGTGCCGCAAACGATTAATCAATTGCGTCTGGTGAGCATCAATGTTGCGGATGATTTGACTGGAAACTACACGCGGTTTCAGGCGATCATCTTCCTGAACACCAAGCGCCTCCAGAATGGCAGCACCCGCCGCACGAGTTTCGGCCTGACTGCTAGAGTGGACTTCCAACAGGCCGTATAACCGCTCCACAATCTGCATCCCTGGACGAACGCTGGTGGCTTTCAGAGCTACATCGGTAATCCGGTTAATTTCGATGCCTGGGGAAATCTCAATCCACAATGAGGCATCATTAGGAAGCGGCAAAAAACCGCGTGCAACCGTCCCCAGGAAGGCCGCATGTTGCGGCTGGAGGCTATCCAGAAAAACATAACTACGAAGGTCTACGCTCACGGTTTCGCTCTCCGGGGTGAAAGGGCATCCGTTGTATCAAGGGTCGGCAATTTAGCGTTGATACGCTGCGAATCCGCACCTGGTTCGTCAGGCTGCCCTAGGAGCATCTCCAAGCGCATCACTTCTTCCCGATCAAACTCCTGATAGTTACACACATCACACGTCCAGGCTGGCATATCTGGCACACTTGCCAGTTTATCCCCAACCATGCGGAGGTAAGTGCCCGTTCCCGGCTGGCAATATCCAATCTGGCAGCAGGGGCAAAGAAACGCTTCGTCGGACATATACACCTCCTGGTTCAATAGATCGTATCAGATCACTGTAATTATACGATAGGATTGTCCACCTTACAGGTGAATATCGTTATGGATTTACCCCCTGAGGATAACGAGTTTGGTTGACAAATCCCCAATTCTCTGGCGGCCAGTAGCGGATCATCGCTTCACCAATAATGCGATCCCGTGTCACCATTGTAGAAAATACGCGCGAGTCACTGCTGTGGTTGCGGTTATCCCCCATCATAAAATATTCATTCGAGCCCAATTCCCAGGTTCGATTTGGACACCGATCTGGGCGGCAGACCTCATTGATGTACGGCTCTTGAAGCTGAACACCGTTTATAAAGACGTTTGTGTCTTTAATCTCCACCGTTTCACCGGGCAAACCAATCACTCGCTTAATATAGGGCGGGTCATCAGGCGCACCGCCAGGTGGGTTAAAAACCGCAATGTCGCCACGCTGGGGATTGCCAAGCAGATAATTCACCCGACTGACGACTAACACCTGTCCAGTGAAGAACGTCGGTTGCATACTCGGCCCTTCGACAATGAAACGCACACTGGCTAAATTTACCAGGGCATAAATAGCCGCAATGAGAATGAGAGTTTCTACCGTTTCACGAATGAAAGTCCGCCGATGCAGCACCGGACGGGGAGGCATGGATTGAGTTATTAGGACTTCTTGCAAGGAAACGCTCTCTTGTGGTGCATTTGGGTAATTTTAACAGCTACCCTGATCCCAGATTGTTGAGAATTATAAACCTGTTGGGCAAGTGGGGCAATGCTGGTTGTAGCAAGGTATTCTTTTTCTAATCGGATTTACACTTTGGGGGATATACACAAATCGTCGGTTAGACTTATACTATAGGTTTAGTAAATGTATCGAAATAAATGAGGCGTGGTTTGGCTGGCGAACGAATCCTTGTTGTAGACGACGGAAAAGAAAACCGCGAGTTCTTAATCGAATATATCTTATCACCCAACGGCTACGAGGCGTTAGAAGCGCGAGATGGCAAAGAGGGGTTTGATATTGCGATGGCTGCGCGTCCAGATTTAATTCTGCTCGACTTGCAGATGCCCCGTATGAACGGTATTGAAGTTCTCAAAGCACTGACGGAAGCACGCGCGGATATCCCCGTTGTTCTAATGACTTTTCATGGATCGGAAGAAATCGCCATTGAGGTCTACCGATTAGGTGTGCGAGACTACGTGAAGAAACCGTATACTGTCGAAGAAATGCTGGAGGCAATTGAGCACAGCCTGACCGAGGTGCGACTGCGTAAGGAAAAGGAAGCACTGACCGAGCGCGTGATTTCGGCCAACCGCGACTTGCAGCGTCGCATTCAGGAAATGAATGTGCTGTACAGTGTAGGTAAGAGCGTCACCGAACTCATGAACATGAACGAACTGCTGCCTCGGATTGTGGATGCAGCAGCACAGATCACACAGGCAGAGGAAGCATACATCTACTTAGTCCAAAGTGACCGCCTATTGTGCCGCGCACAAAGACGATTGAACAACGGGCGTGCCCGTTCCGCCGACTTTGAAGTAAACGACCCGTATGCCGTTCAGGCGATGAAACATGGTAAGCCAGTGGCATTTACGCCAGAACAACTTGGAAATAACCCCGGAAAGCTGCGTTCAGCTGCCTACGCCCCCATGACCTTCCGCAACCAGATCGTGGGTATCCTGGGCGTTAGCAACCTGTCCGAAGAGTCGACTATATTCACCAAACATGACAGCGCTCTGTTGAGCACCCTCACCGACTATGCCACTATAGCTATCGAAAATGCCCGAAACTTCGAGGCTCTCCAGCAGTCCAAAGATCAGGAACAACAGGAATTACGTGGGACATTCGAGCGATTTGTTCCCCCGTCGGTGGTTGACCGTGTCCTCGCTAATCCGGGCGACTTGAAGCTCGGCGGGACGCGCCAGGAAATCAGCGTATTGTTTGCAGACATTCGCGGTTACACCGCCTGGAGCGAAAACGCGCCACCGGAGAAGGTGGTTGAGATGCTTAATGACTATCTCAGCCTGGCCGCCGAAATCATCCTGGCCTGGGATGGTACACTGGACAAATTCTTCGGTGACGGCCTGATGGCGATCTTCAATGCCCCAAACCCACACGAAGACCATGTACACCGGGCTACAGATGCAGCATTGGCGCTGCTCAAAGCAGGCGAGGAAATGCGGGCGAGACGTGGCGATAATCTGTCTTACAGCATTGGTGTGCATGTAGGCGAGGCAGTAGTCGGGTATATCGGCACAGATCGGGCACTGAATTACACGGCTATCGGCGATGTAGTCAACACGACCAAACGCCTGCAAGAACTCGCCCCTCCAGGCAAAATATGGGTCGAAGAAGAAATCATCAAGCGATTGGGCGATCTGGTGGAAGCGCAGCCTCTTGGCGAAATTAAAATACGCGGGCGCAAAAAGCAGGCTTATGCTTACGAATTGGTCGGGCTAAAACCGCGCTAAATCTTCTGCACCCATTCATATCCGGTGATCCTCAGCATTCAAGGTATTCTGACATGGACTCCCTCGTGTCTAACGCTGACATGAAGCTGAATGAGTTTCAGCCTATACCCCGGTTGGTTGTCAAAACCACACACATTGATAAACCGCGCTTCCCGGTGATTGACGCGCATAATCACCTGGGCGAATTTGGCGGTGGTTGGGACAAGCGACCAGTCTCAGAATTACTGGATACATTGGACGAAGCCAGTGTGCAAGTCTACGTTGATTTGGATGGCGGTTGGGGCGAAAACATCCTGCACGAACATTTAGACAAGTTTAAGACGGCAGCACCGGAGCGCTTTATCATGTTCGGCGGTGTGGACTGGTCGGCGTGGCCGGAACATGGCGATCAGTTTGGTGAGTGGGCGGCTAAACAATTACGACAACAAGCTGCGAGAGGCGCACAAGGCTTAAAAATCTGGAAACCGTTTGGCTTACAAGTGCGTGACCAGCATGGGAGTTTGGTGGTGGTAGATGACCGGAGACTTGATCCCCTATGGTCAACTGCGGGTGAATTGGGACTGCCAGTGATGATTTATGTAGCCGACCCGGTGGCGTTTTTTGATCCTCTCGACCAAACCAACGAACGGTGGGAGGAGCTCCATGCACACCCGGACTGGCAGTTCCCCAGCCCGCCCTTCCCCAGCTTCATGTCCATCCTCAACGGATTAGCAAACCTGATCGTTAACCATCCGGCAACGACATTTATCGGCGCGCATGTTGGCTGCTACGCAGAGAATCTGGCCTGGGTCGGGGCGCTACTGGATCGCTGCCCGAATTTCTACGTCGATTTCAGTGCGCGAATCTCTGAACTCGGACGACAGCCTTATAGTGCGCGACGATTCTTCATACAATATGCCGAGCGCATCCTCTTCGGTACAGACGCCGGGCCAAATGTTGAAACCTACCGACTATACTACCGATTTTTAGAGACAGACGACGAATATTTCAACTATGGCGTTTCACAAATCCCCAGGCAGGGACGATGGCACATCTACGGGTTGTACTTACCCGACGATGTGCTGGAAAAGGTGTACTATCGGAATGCGACACGGATACTGCTCGGCCAGTAAAGTACCCCCTATTTCTTGCTATCCAACATACCATCACGCGGGCGGAAACTGAGACGAATGGGTGTACCTTCAAATGGGTACTCAGCACGAATCTGATTTTCCAGGAAGCGTTTGTAGGTAAAATGCACCAGCCGGGTATCATTCACATGGAACAGGAAAACTGGCGGATTCACCGATACTTGTGACATGAAATAAATCTTCAGCCGTTTCGTGCCGCGTGTTGGCGGTGGGTGTTTTTGGAGAGCTTCGCGCAATAGGCGATTGAGTTCTGCCGTAGAAATGCGCTGGAATCGAGACTGCCAAACACGATGTGCTGTCTCCAACACCTGATGAATGCGTTGGCCGGTGAGCGCGCTGATGTAGATAATCGGCGGCTCTGGCAGAAAATCAAACTTGGCGCGAATATCGTCTGTGAAACGGTTTATGGTGGACTCGTTTTTTTCAATTGCGTCCCATTTGTTGACCACCAACACTACACTGCGAAAGGCCTCGTTGATGTAACCTGCGATATGCTGATCCTGCTCGGTGATACCGTCTTCAGCGTCAATCAGCAACAGTGCCACATCCGAGCGTTCCAGGGCGCGCATGGTACGCAAAACACTGAACTTCTCGACCCCCGGCTCGATTTTGCCACGCTTGCGAATACCAGCCGTATCGACAATTTTGATCGTTTCTCCATGCCACATAATTTCTGTGTCAATCGCGTCACGAGTCGTCCCGGCTACAGGGCTAACAATCGCCCGTTCCTCGCCTATCAGCAGGTTGAGCAAACTACTCTTGCCTACATTCGGGCGTCCGATGATGGAAATGCGTAAAATGTCCTCATCGTCTTCTTCGCCCAGGTCTTCGGGTAATGTGTGAAATGCCTCGACCACACCATCCAGAAAGTCACCAACACCGATACTGTGATAGGCACTGATTGGGTAGACCTCACCCAATCCCAGGTTATAAAATTCTATCGCATCGTCCTTGCGGCTGGGGTTGTCAACCTTGTTGGCGGCAACGAGTATCGGCTTGTGTGTCCGCCGCAGAATTTCTGCAATTTCCTCATCGGCAGCGGTGATCCCATGCGTGGCATCCACCAGCATCACAATGACATCTGCTTCCTGTACAGCCTGCAATGCCTGTGCCTTAATTTGAGGCACAAATTCAGCACTGCCTTCTGCCAATGGGGATGTATCCCGTGAGCCTTTCGGCTGATATACCTCGATACCGCCGGTATCGATGACGTTAAAATCTATTCCCCGCCAAAAGGATTCTGATTGAATGCGGTCTCGCGTCGTACCCGGAATCGAATCCGTCACTGCCATACGCTCCCCGACCAAACGGTTAAACAGGGTACTTTTACCGACGTTCGGCCTACCAACCAGCGCAACCAAAGGTTTGCGCGCCATAATTACAATGCCTCTCTACTGCGTGGCTTTGAACCCATCCAGCAACATTTTCTCATTTATCGTTTTGTTCCCTTCGATTTTATCAGATGGGAAAACCAAAGCGAAGGTTCAACGTCCAGGGTCAGTGGTGACTTCAGCCGTTACAGTGGGTTCTGGAACAATCTCAACATCAATATCAGCCGGAAGGACGGAAATGTTGGATGCGGCGAACTGTCCCTGGCTGACAGAAACCGTCGGTGTCAGAGTGTAATTGCCATCCAACAGACCATTGAGATCGAGCGATACACGAACATCCCCGGAGGCTAGCGGGTCTAGTTGTGGTTGTGGCCCAGTCAACAGGACGGTCACAGCATCGGGGGCCAGATGCACACTATAACCTTCTGGCACTCCCAAAACTTCTACCGGCACATTGTCAAATTGGCGACTGGCTGTCAGAGCAGTGATTTCGATGGAAACAGTGATGTTCTGACCAGATAAGACTAACAGATTGCTATCCGGCAGCACAACCGGAACCGAGACTTCAAAACTGGTGGTTCGGTTGGAGAGGTCAATCGGCTCGGTAGACAAGGTATCGGGCAGATTTTCCAGTTGAGAGGTCGAACCACTGACGAGGATGGCTGTAGGATCATAGCTGAGGCTGTTCAGCACATAACCATCCGGCAGAGTGCCCGTCAACTGCGGTCTGACTGTAACCTCGCGCACATCGTCCCGCCGACGGATAGGCACGGTGATATGTACAACCTGGGGATCGAGAGTCACCCCATCAACGGTGTGTCCGTCGGCATCAACCGGAATCAGGCGAGCGTCCGCACTATAGGGATTACGCTGCTGCGATAAGTCGAGAGACACCTGTGCCGCAACCACTTCGTTGACTTTACTGGCGGGGCCACTGACCAACACCTGATTGAGATCGACATCAAACACCGGGGCTTCGCGCGCGTACCCGGCAGGTGGCTCACTTGCCACAACTGCGCGTAAAGGAATCTGCCGCTGGGCGGATTCTTCCAGTGTGATTCGAATCACACTGGGGGACATATCCACCACCGTAGCCTGCGAACGAGCGACCTCCGCCTGGAGTTCGACAGTATGTTCACCTGGCCCCAGATTGCTTAAATCTGCCCACACCTCGATCTCATCGGCGCTCAACAAATCATAGGTAGAGCGCGGCGCACGTATGACCACACTGGTTGTACGGCTGGCGGCTGGTGGACTGGTAATCAACAAACCCGTGTCGGGTGTCATACGCACATCAATACGCCCCGGAAAACGCGCCTGCTGGATGGGATTCGACTGGATAGTGGCAATCACCCAAACAAAAAAAGCGAGTACCAGTGATCCCGCAAACCATATTAAGTTATCCAAGAGTGCGCGATTGGAGCGCGACGGCGTCTGCATCAGGCTTGCTTCCGCCCACTTCGCAAAGAACCCAGTCTGCCAGCGAGATCACGCAACTGCCCTAGAGGCGAATCGGACTGCCCTTTTTCCTCGCCATAGAAGGCATAAAGAATTGTGCGCAGTCGTTTAGCGTCCAGACGGGGAATCATACGCCCACCATTGGTGATAGCGATTTTTCCAGTTTCTTCGGAAACCAGAACACACACGGCGTCACTGACTTCGCTGATACCCAGTGCTGCCCGGTGCCGTGTGCCGAGCTTGGGGTCTGGCATATTGCGGCTGGCCGTCAATGGCAGCACACAGGCCGCCGCCGCCACACGACCATTGGCGTCGACAATAGCAGCACCGTCGTGGAGTTCGGTCTTCGGCCAGAAGATTGTCAGGAATAATTGCGAGGTCACATCGCTGTCAAGTGTAATCCCTGTGCGGATGTACTCCTGCAAATTGCTGTGACGTTGTAGGACGATCAATGCGCCATGCCGACGTTCTGATAATTTTTCCGCCGCCTGACACACCTCATCAATAATATGGTCGCGCAAACTATCCGGTGTCTGTCGGTTCAGCAGCATTCCGGCGCGCCCCAACTGCTCCAACGCTCGCCGCAATTCCGGCTGAAAAATGACGGGGATGGCAATACCCAAAACCAGGATTGTGTTTTCCAACAACCAGCGAAGTGCTAACAGGTTCAGAACACTAGAAACCACCAGCATACTGACCAACACCAGCAGCAGACCGCGTAAAAGCGCAATCGCCTGTGTGCCGCGAAAGAAGAAACTCGCGCCGAAAAACACCAACGCCACCAAGAAAATATCGAGGAGGGCTTTAAGTGTCAGGTTGTCCAGCGCCCAGATGAGTTCCAATTTTTAGCCACCTAACTGGGACAAAAGACGTCGATAGTCTTCAATACCATCAGGATTCATCGAGACAATTTGACGAATGGTATTGATCGCGTCCTGATGCTGCCCCGCCTCAAGCTGTAATTCGCCGAGCGCGTCCAGTTGCTTGATCGCATCCTCTTTCCGGCTCAATTGACGATAAATAGCCGCCAACCGTGAGCGCAAGCCTGTATCGTTGGGATACATCGTCACCAGTTCCTCAAGAAGTTGCGTGATTTTGTTGACCTGTTTTCCTTTTGCGAAGATGCTCAGGAGCATATCCAGCTTTTGAATCGCCTCGACCTGATTGTTCTGGCGGTAGTGAATGTCGATAAGCATCCGGTGCGCGCGTTCGTCCGTCGGCGCAAGGGCGATGATTTCCTCATATGTTTTCTGCGCTTTACGCATGTCCAGACGCATCTGGTCAATGTCAGCGACTCTATGTTTGATGCGAACTACCCGTTCCGGCGATGCACCGACCTTGTTTGCCATCTTCTCCGCTGAATTAAAAATGTCACGCGACATATCAAAGTTACCAAGTTGATGATGGGTATCTGCCAGGTCAATATACTGGTCAAGCGCTTCATCCCAGCGTTCTTCGCTCTCCAATAACTCAATCAGGCTTTCGCGGACAGAGATATCGAGAGGAGCCATTTCCAGCACTTCACTGAGAATGGAAGCTGCGCGATCATTCTCGCCGCGTACAAGATAGGTCTTGGCGATGATGTTGTACTTATTGATCGCCTGACGCACACGCCCTTCACGCATCATAATCTCGGCCATACGAACGTGAACCGGCAGGTAAAACGGTGCAAACTCTACCGCCCGATGCGCTTCGTCAATTGCCAGGATAAATAATCCCTGCCGCATATATTTGTCGATAAGCGAAACCGATTCGGTGAGTTCCGTACCCTGGCTGGCGACCAGAATATCGACCACACCTTCTTCGCCCTGATCGCGGATGGTATCTTCCAATTGGCGGCGCGTCTCACCAATCCGCTGCTTCCAGTCTTTACCACCTAAGAGGTTTATGAACCGGGCGTTGATAGTGGAGAGGGCTTCATTGGAACGATTTTCCAGGGCGGAAAGCAACTGCTCGTACAAGGCCGTCAGTTCGCCGATGTCTTCGCTGTCTACTGCCAGAGCCGTATCGACAGCCTGCAAGCTTTGAATCAGGTAACGCAATGCCTGTTTATGTTTGCCGAGGTCGTAATACGCCTTGCCAAGCGCGTGGAATGCGCCTGCCGCCAGTTGAGGATGCAAGGCCGCCTCGCCCAGATGCTTGACCGCTTCGTCGGAACGCTCGGCAAGTACTAACAATCCGCCAAGATTCATTTTCAACGCTGGATGATTCAGACGTGGTTCGGCACGCAGATAAGCGGCAATGGCTTCGTCGTTCAATCCCTGCCGCTGAAGCTCCATCCCTTGTAGAGCATCACCACCGGCTTCATCTAGCCGACCACCTTCAATCACGAAACTTGCAAGTGCCCCCAACGCCTCGGTCATAGCCTCGCCCATTGGCCCAAGTGGATCTGCCTCAGCAACCTGCGCTTTCACTGCCGACAACCTACCAGTGGAGGTAGAAACTTTAGCCGGTTCGCGTCCCAACGGTCCGGTAGCACCTTTGGTTGGCTGTTTCCCACCACCGTCGTGGGTTGGTCGGGAAACCTCTACCCCGGTTTCAATGGCACGCAGAGCGTTTAACGCCTGCGCGTTCTTGCCATCCATCTTCAGCGCTCGCTGCGCCGCCTTCATCGCCTTGTCGTTATCACCAGATTTCTGGAACTCGTAGGCCAGCATCAGATATTCAAGAATTGAATTTGCCCTATCGCCCAATCGTTCATAAGCCTGCGCTAACTTGGCATGGACACCCACTAACCCAGGCGTCAAATTTGTCGCACGAACCCAGTTGTAAATGGCTTTGTCCAGATCGCGCTGCGCCAGATACACTTCGGCCACACTCACATATTGTTGGGCGGCCTCCTTCAGACGACCAACCTTTTCCAGGACATCAGCACTTTTTTCGAGCGGAATCGGATCGTTAGGCGAAAGTTGATGGGCACGAGTGTAGACCTTGAGTGCATCATCCAGCCGCCCAACTTCCAACAATGCCAGCCCCAGGTGAATATGTGCTTCCGCATCCTCTGGAAGTAATTGAACTGCCTGACCATAAGCCGCAATCGCCGCAGGCCATTCTTTATCCCAGGCTGCGTTATGACCCGCATTCATCGCCTGTTCGTATGCTTCACGATCTCCGGGCATAAGTTATTTTCCTCTTAAGCCATTAGTTTGACGAGAATCGCCTTCTGCATGTGCAAGCGGTTCTCCGCCTGCGGAAAGATAACCGAATGCGACCCGTCGGCCACATCGTCTGTAATCTCCTGACCACGATGGGCAGGAAGGCAGTGCATCACAATCGCATATTTGTCGGCGCGCTTCACCAATTGTTCGTTCACCTGATATGGCTGCATGGTCTTCAGGCGAACGGCTGTTTCGTCCTCCTGCCCCATACTCACCCAGGCATCCGTATAGATGATATTTACACCCTCAACCGCCCTATTTGGATCGTCATAGAGGGCGATGTGACCACCATTCCGCTCTGCAATTGGGGTAGCCTCTTTGATAGCCTGTTCCGACAATGCGTAACCCTCTGGACTGGCAATCCGGAACTCCAGGCCAAAGTGGGCCGCGCCTAACAGCAGCGAGGCCGCCATATTGTTACCATCCCCAATATAGGCCAACTTCAATTTTTCCAGGTGGCCGTAATGTTCGTAAATGGTTAAAAAGTCGCCCATCGCCTGACAAGGATGTTGAGCATCACTCAGTCCGTTAATGACCGGCACACTTGCCCATTTTGCCATTTCTTCAACATGAGCATGGTCAAAGACCCGTGCCATAATTCCCTGTGTATAAGTCGATAACACCCGTGCCACATCAGCGATACTTTCACGCTTACCCAGGCCGACTTCTTCTGGGCCTGTATAAATGGCATCGCCGCCGAGCTGCTTCATAGCAATCTCAAACGACATGCGCGTCCTGAGAGACGGTTTCTGGAAAACCATCGCCAGGATTTTGCCGTTTAGGACTGGTTTATTACCACCCGATACCCATTCAAATTTCAAATGTTTTGCGAGATCAATCAGATACCACAATTCTTTGGTTGACCAATCCGAGAGCGTGATGAAGTCTTTCATGTCTGTATTTATCTTTGAGTGTGTGCAAAACGCGAAGTTTTCTCTATAGGCAGTATAGCATAGATAGAATATTGAGGAAATGTATTAAACGAGGTGTTGTAGAGCCAATATCATGCAAGGATGTTTAGCGACAAACATCCCTTTATAGGGTTACAGAGTACATTGAAAATCTACCCCACTCGATGTAGGCTTAGAGTGAGGTTTGAATAAGTCATCATGATACCACAATTGAAAGGGGGCGGTGTTTGCATTCGCAATATCGCTCCTTTTTCCGACACCATCACCTGTTGGTTAAAATTGAATAATGTAAAATTCGACGATTGGCTGCCATACAGCCGCCGTTATGAATCCGCCTTCCTCGCCTGGGAAATCGTCCGCAAAAACCGTAACCCATTCTTCATAACCGGCACGGGATTCGAAGGTTACTATATCGGAATCTGTCACTCCACCAACCAGGTATTGGACGCAATTATGGGCGACTGCCGGGATATTTTGGATTGTATCGCTCGACAGTACCGCTGGGAGCCTACCATTCTGCATCGAATGATGAGCACCTTGACCGGCGAATCGAGCGATTTAAGGACGATGTATATCTGGGCAGCACAACTGGGAGCAACAATCGCTAAACTCCGCTGTAACCTGCATGGCAACCAGGAGGCGGATCAATTTCGGATTGAAACCTACCGGACACTCCAATCCCTACCCCCCATGGTCTATCATCAGGAAGGTTATTCAATTCAGCAAAGTTATTCGATTGGCAGGGCAATCGACAAAGCAAAAACCTATATGGACATCAACCTCATTAAACCATCCGACCAGGATGCCTGGTTAGTGGCCTGGTCAATTGGGCAATTTGGACACCCATTGGTACGCACTTATCTCGAATTTGCCTATCGCATTGCGTCGATCTTAAACGAACACAACTAAATGATTTCCATGTCGCGCCAGTTATGACCCACCTGGGCGTTTGCACGCAGCGGCGCATCTAATTCGTAGGCAGATTCCATTTTGTTGACCACCAGATCGCGCACTTCCGCGATTTCACCCTCCGGCACTTCCAACACCAACTCGTCATGCACTTGCAGGATCACATGCGCATCCAGCTTGCGGCGGTTAAGTTCATGGTATACGTCGATCATCGCCCGCTTCATGATGTCGGCGGCTGTACCCTGAATCGGCATATTGATTGCCACCCGTTCCGCCGCTTGAATATCCTGTTTGTTACTGCGCTGGTTGGCTGTTCGCAGTACCGGGAACTCCCGACGCCTGCCGAACAGGGTGCGCACAGGACCGAGGCGCGCCTGTTGTTTCGAGCCTTCCAGGTAAGCCTCCACACCGGGCAGTCGTTCAAAGTAAGTGCGAATGAACTCACGAGCTTCTGCCAGAGTCAGGTCGCTGTCGCGCGCGAGGCGGTACGCGCCCATACCATAAATCAGGCCAAAGTTCACCCGCTTGGCAAAACTGCGCTGCTCTTTCGTCACCTGATCGAGCGGGATGCCATACACAGCGGCGGCTGTCGCGGCATGAATGTCCAGCCCCGCTGCGAAGGCTTCCAACAGTGTTTTATCGCCACTGACATGCGCCAGAATTCGCAGTTCTACCTGACTGTAATCACATGCCAGTAATTTCATACCATCTGGTGCGACAAATGCCTTCCGAACTTCGCGCCCAATTTCTGTGCGAATCGGGATATTTTGCAGGTTGGGATTGCTGCTGCTGATGCGTCCGGTACTTGTACCCGTCTGGTTATAACTGGTATGAACCCGCCCGGTCTGAGGATTAATCAGGGCAGGCAGCGCATCAACATAGGTTCCCTTGAGCTTGGTGAGTTCCCGGTATTCCAAAATGTAATCCACAACAGGATGTTGACCACGCAGACTGTCCAATACGGCAGCGTCGGTGGAATAACCGTGTGTAGTTTTACGCAAGCCCTCTACTGACAGCGCCAGTTTACCGAACAACACATCATTCAACTGTTTAGGACTATTGATATTGAATTGTCCGTACCCACTGGACAGGTAAATCGACTGTTCCAGACTGGCAATCTGTCCAGCCATCCGTTCGCTCAATTCGACCAGAAACTGTGTATCCAACACCACACCGGCCCGTTCCATTGCTGCAATCACCGGGATAAGGGGCATCTCCAGTGTATTGAACAATTCAACGAGTTCCAGTTCGCGCAACTGGGGGCGCAGTAGGTCTACAAGACGATGGGTTATGGCCGCATCCGCACCTGCATACGGTGCGGCATCATCCACCGATACCTTGTCCATCGTGATCTGCTTCTTGCCGCTACCGATCAATTCATTGATCTCGGTCATGTGAACGCCGAGTTCCTGTCGGGCAAGATTCTTCAAACCCAGGAAACGACTGTCCGGGGTACGCAGCCATTCGGCCACCATCGTATCGAACATGATAGGCTTCACATCCACCCCGTAACGCTGCAAGACCACCAAATCGTAAGCCGCATTGTGAGCGTTCTTGGGTATGTCAGGATTCGTGAGCGCCGGACGAATGGCATCAATCACCGTTTTGAGTGGCAACTGCTGACCGACCTCATGCCCTACCGGAATGTAAAAGCCCGTTTCGCCATCCACCGCCAGGGCGATACCCACCAGAACCGCCGCCATCTGGTCAACACTGGTTGTTTCCACATCAAAGGTGAGGGACTCAGCGGCATTCAGTGTGAGTACCAGGGTATCCAGTGCAGCCTGATCGTTCACAACAACCGTTTTGGCAACTGGTTCGGTGGAAATTGCTACGGAGGCTGAAACCGGAACGGGACCCATATCAAACAGAGACAACTGTTCCGATGCTTTCGGGAGTCGATCACGCAATCCTCGGAATTCCAGCAGGCCAAACAACTCATCTACCTTACGGGCATCATAATCGTGCGATACACAGTCTTTCAGGTCGAGAGTCACCGGCACATCGCGCTGGATAGTCGCCAGCCGCTTACTCAGAAAAGCAGACTCCCGTCCATCAATCAGCTTTTGCTGATTCGCACCTTTAATTTCGTCAATGTGTTCGTAGACATTTTCAACGGTGCTGTATTCTTGCAGGAGTTTCGTGGCTGTTTTGCTGCCGATGCCGCGCACACCAGGAATATTATCGGAGGTGTCGCCCACCAATCCTTTCCAGTCCACCAACTGCCAGGGTTCAAGACCGTATTCTTCCATGAACATCGCCACATCATACACCACATCCGCCTCGTTACGGCGTGGAATCTGAACGGTGACATGTTCAGACAGCAGTTGCAATATATCCCGATCTCCTGTGACCACGCGGATGTCTGCGCCCTGTGCTTCGGCCTGCCCCACTACTGACCCAATCACGTCATCCGCCTCATATCCCTTTCTTCGCCAGCACCGGCATATTGAAGGCTTCAACCAATTGGATGATGCGCTCGATCTGCGTGCGTAGTTCACCCGGCATCTTCTCGCGTGTGCCCTTATATTCGCTGTAGAGTTGTTCGCGTCCACTTAACCCCTCATCAAAGCTGACGGCAATATAATCCGGCTTATCCTTTTGCAAAATGTCCAGCAGCGTACGCGCAAAACCATAGACCGCGTTGGTTGGCTCTCCAGCACGGGTGCTAAAGCTGGCTAGCGGCAGTGCGAAAAACTGGCGATAGGCCAGAGCATAACCGTCGATGACATAAAACCGGGGACGTGAAGCCATGAAGCACACCTAACACTATACGATACGGAACATTTGGGCTAATTATACCGCGTGATGTACAAAAAAGCCCATCGCGGATGATAGGCTTTGAGGATACTTTCCGGGAATATTACGCCATGCGTTGGAAGTTAATGAATTCCTGAATCTCTTCAATATGAAGGTCACGCCCCGGAGTCAGGACGTAATAGGCGTCTGCCCACAACATTTGCGGAGTGATATTCAGGTTTTGGGCGTGAGCGATTTCAGAAGAACGGCGCTTCAGGTCGCGTATGATCTCGTGTGATGGAGACTCGCCAGGAATATCTCCGTACAGATACACAAAATCCTCGTGGATTTGCAGATCATGGATTTTCCAGCCACGCTCACTGAGCTGTGTCGTTAAACCGGCAATCATCGCCTGTGCCATCGCGTCTGTCAGTTGAGATTCGGGGTCATTCAACAGCCAGATGTAAGAATGTGGGTTGCGGACAGCCTCTTCAGCACGAGATTCGATAGGCACAATGGCATCTGACTCAGAAACCTCAGTCTCCACAAACGGCATCTGCTCGGCCACCACATCAGGAATTGACTCTAGTGCGGCAGCTAGACGATGCCCCTGTTGACGAATGACACGCAACGGTGTTGTACCGGCAAAAATCATCGAGAGTGTCAGGTCGGCATCGGTACGAATTGAGTACAGCATATAATCCTTGCCGCTACTGGGCAAGGTGATGAAGCGAATCCGCGCACCGTCCGGGTTTGCGTCCCAATCATTGTTGATGACGTCGCGCAGCTCCAATGTATCTTCGTCGGACAAGTGTCCAGCGTAAGCCACAATCTCACCATTACGGGTCAGGATCGAGCCTTCCGAACTGGACTCCAACGAGAACTGTGTTAGATTCAGGGCGAGTTGAGCGATGTATGGGTCTTCCGGAATCCCACCCGGTTCAGCAGATTCAGATGGAAGTTCCCATTCGTCACTCGGAAACTCAACCGGAACGGGTTCATCATATTGATTTTCAGTTTCGAGTTCCCAGGCGTTGTCGGCCTCCGAAGCTAACGCCCAATCCTCGTCCGCCGGGAACTCTCCCTGCTCCTGAATTTCCTCCCCATCAGTCGAACCAATCTGGATGTCCCATTCCTCTTCTTCGGCCTGTAAATCCCAGTTCGCCTGGGTTAATTCCGGTTGTTCTATTGCATCAGCCGCTTCGGATTCATCTGGAACACCCCAGAGTTCGGCTGCCCCGGTTTCCAACACCCATTCTTCGCCAGTATCTTCGGCGTCGGGAGATTCGGCTTCTAAGTCATCCGGGATTCCCCAAAGCTCCTCTGCACCGGACTCCAGAGTCCAATCAACGTCAGCACTAAAAGTTTCAGCCAGTTCTGCTGCTTCATCAGCTTCAGGCTCGATCTGGATGTCCCACTCATCCTCTGTCGGCAGAACATCTGGAACCTCGTCCGTTGGTGCATTCTTTAGCAGTGGCGCAAGGAAGGACATGCCTTCTTCCATCTCTGGCTCTCGATACTCCTGTTCCTCATCCCCCGGTGTTTCAACCTCGGCTGGTTGATCTTCAATAGTCCAGGGGGAGGTCTCAACCACAACTTCGCCGGAATCACCTTCGTCCCCGCTAACTGCGAGTTCCGGCTCTTGAGACATCGAACCTGCCTCAACAAATTCTTCTTCGACCAGATTGATTTCTTCAACCGGGGACACCGCCCTAGATGATGCGGTATCTTCCAGAATACGGGCATCAAACAGGGTATCCTCATCCTCTGGCGCTGTCGCATGGGTAATCTGATTACTCATGGACGCGCGGGTTGTGCGTCCGGTGTAGCTTTCCGGCTCATCGAACTCCAGTGATTCATCCAACGATACCCGTTCGCCGGGAGGCAGCTCTTCCGGCAGAAAATCCGGTTCACGAATATCTGCTTCGCTCACCGGGCGAAAAACACCTGTGTCCATATTCCAGGATGGTAATGGCCGGACGGACAACTTGTGCAAAGTCAATCGATTTTCTATATCAGTCAGCAGTTGATTGAGCGAAAATCCATCCGGTAGATCGGCATCCTCCAATGCGGTTTGCAAAATGACCTGTGCTACTGTTGCCTCGTCAGATTCATCCTCACCCTCAAAATCCTCGAAACTATAGGTGTCGGGGCGATTGCTTGAGGGGACAGGACGCTCTTGATCGATTTCATCTGGTACGCTAGGCGTAGGTGAATCAATGGAAGGACCAAAAAACGCGGTATAGGGATCACGTTTTTGCGGGCGACGTGCAGGTCGTGGTGGCGCAGCCTCGTCGCTGTCCACCTCATCACCCCGCAACAACGACAAAACGTTCTGGAAGCCGACGTCGCTCACACCAAGCATCAAGTCGCCAACCGTTCCGCTTTCCTCGAAGGTTGGGTGTGGTGGCTCTTCTTCTGCCAACCGTTCAAACAGACCCTTCGCCTCCGGCTGTGGAATACTCGGTTCTTCGGGCATAATATCGGGGAGCGGCGGTGGTTCTATGACAGGGCCGGTTTTGCTCTTCTCAATCTCCCTCAAAACAGCATCCATACCCGTCGTCAGGGTAAAATCCATCAAATTTGACTGGCGGTTGGGCAATGGTTGGTGTGGTTCAGTGTTACGACGCATCGACTTGACCAAGTCCTCAAATGGACTTTCCTCTCGCCGAGCGACATCCACTTCATTGGGGTCTATCGCACCGAGTACATCATCAAAATGCTCTGCTCCGCCTGCACCTTGTTCGGATGTAGCCAGAAATTGTCGTAGTGCATCGGAGTCACTCAGTGGTACTGCTGGCGTATCCTCCTCGCCAACTGGCGGATCAAATCCAAAGCTCTGCAAAACACTTTCGAGGCTGGATACTTCCGGCATGGTCGAGGGACGCCGAGGCATCGCCTGATCGGAGCCGCTCTCGTCATAAAACAAATTATCCATCGGGCTACCACCCAGGTCACGAGTTCCTGTGGACGGGGGCGGCATAGGTTCGGCAGGCGGATTTTGGTCAACATCATCAAATCGGCGTGTTTGCCCGGTCTTCCCAATTGGCCTGATTGGTGAGACATCACCTAACTCATGTGTCTGTCCCTCGTTCCGTCGGACAGGCTTAATCTGGGGCGCACTATCTTCGTCGAAGCCTCGAATCTCATCTGGATAAGGGCCACCAGGAATTCCATCATCCTCGTTTCCAAAATTGCGCGTTTGACTTCCAGCCCCGGATGGTTCTCCCAGATTACGGGTTTGTGCTGGAGCATCATCTGGGGGACCTTTAGATTCATCTAATAGGTGCGTTGTACCGAACTGCTGACGTACCTGATTTTCTTCCTCGCCCAGGTTTCTGGTTGTAAGCTGCCCTTGTGGTTCAGGAGGCACTTCTTCACCCAAAATGCGGGTCTTTGGGGCAGGCGGTTCACTGGAAAGCGGTGCGGGTTCGCCTTCTCCCGGCGGTGACAGTTGTGCCTGTTCCACCGCCCGTTCAATCAACGGAATAACATCTCGCGCACCATATGGCATGTCGATCATGCCTTGAAGTCGCAGTGCCTTCATCAATGCATCCGCATCTGGCTGGCGCGGGCTGATAATCACAGCCAGATCGGGTTGGATGCCCCGTAACTGCTGAATGATCTTCGCGCCGGACCGTCCAGGCAGTGTGAAGTCCACCAGCGCTACATCCTGAGGGTGATCGCGCAGAAAATCGAACGCTGCATCCGCCGTTGTGAAGGGATGAACATCAAACGTACCTGTTTGTTCCAGGGCTTGTTTGAGGGTGACAGCAAATACAAGCTGTCGATTGATGATTAGAACACGTATTGCCATGATAAAAATTCTATAGCTGTCTGCAAATAGAGTCAATTTGAGGGGAGATATAACCGATAAAATGCGGCTCGGCAGGGGCGCGCTTACTTATCCCTGCCGAGCGACGCTGTAATTTAGGAGACAACGACAGACAGACTCGCGCTGTTATTGACTTCACTCACTTCAGTCACCTGATTCGCGCTGTCTGCCTTTGCCGACAGTGTGAAATTACCAGTGGTCGTATAAGCAACCGTCACGGTCAAAACAATACTCTGACCAGCATCTAGGCCGGAAACCGCCCCCAGGTCAACCGTCGCACCATCCGGGCCGGTAAAGGTATTCTCGAACGATCCACTTGGGCCACTTCCAGTATTAGTGATCGTGACCGAGTAAGTTTGATTGGCATCATCTGGCAGCGTGATACTGGTGTTCCCGGCAATACTGGTAATAACCAGATCGGGCACACCCGGCGTATTGGTTGGCTTAGGCGTAAAGGTGGCCTGCGGTGTCCAGGTTGGCGGAATGGCCGTAGGGGCGTTAGAGGTCGGTGTGGGCGGGGCAGTTACAGTCGGAACTCCCGTGCAAATACCATACACGGAGGTGTAGGCTGCGCTGACCCAACCTGTAGTTGTGCCATAACGAATTTGCCACCATTCATTGGTCGAGATACGTCCGATAATCGGCACAACCGTCCCGGCAGCCAGGGTAGTGATTTTGTCGTAAACCGTGCTAGGACCTGTTCGAACATTCAGACCAGCATTGGTGAGGGCGCGGCAGGTGGGGTCATTCGGGTCAATCACCGGCACATTTGGAATTTGCTGAATAGTCGCCGTCACCTGTGCCTGATTGCTGCGAACATTAATAGTGATGTCCGCCGGATCACTGGCGAGTGCACCGCGATAAGCAATTAGTTGTAGATCAACCGATCCGATGGTGTGTGGAGTGTAATCCAGCAGCACGTCAAAGGTATTCTGCCCCGCCGGAGATTCCGAGGAAACGGTTTTTACAATCTGCCCATTTGCCAGCAATTGCACCCGCGTAATGCCAACCGGGTCCGTCGCTCTGCCGGTTACAAACATCTGCGTATCAACCACAACCTCATCGCCATCCTCTGGGGCAGTGATGGTCGCCACCGGGCTGCCATTTGGGATATTTGTCGGGATTGATTCGGGGGCTGGCGGCGTGCGGCTGAGATTACAGGAACTCAGCGCCAATATAACCACAAGCCAGAATAGGTGCTTTACGCGCATGTCATTTATATTCCTTAGATGGTCAAGGTGTTTAGCATGTGTCGCATAAGGGGCATTCTATCATCAGGGGTAGCCTGTGGCAACACGGGCAGGAGAAAGATCAGGCTAAAGTCCAATAAAATAAGCCTCATAAGAGGCTCATCTTATCTCAATATAACAAAAGGGGGATGTTACTCAATCGGTTCTTTGTAGATGATGTACTTGCCGATCGGATCACCTTTGGCGATGCAGTCGCCCAGATCGACCTTGAACTCGCGGCCACCGGATACCCAGCGCAATCCTTCTTGCAGCAAGCCCTTGCCCACATAACACACCGCTTTGTCGGTCTTGCGTCCCCAGCACATCGGGCAGCGTTCCAGCGTGTAGATGATGCGGTCATCGCCTTCTTCACACACATTCGATACCTGATCGCTGAACTGGCTGAAGATGTTCGCCATCGCTGGCACACCGACCTTCAACTTGGCGCTCAGCGGCAGCACCTTGAAGGCCAGATCACCCACACCCGCCAACGCACCGAACCCGCGCAACGCATCCGCGAACAACGTCCGCCCGACCCGCAGCGCCAAACCACGTCCACCGCGCGGCCCGTACATTTCTTCCAGCGCCACACACAAGCGCCGTGAAGTCGGCGAAGTCAAAGACTTTATCCAGATTATCCGGCGGATAATTGCCGATCAGATTGTCCAACTCGGCCAGATGCAGAACGGCGTTGAGACCGTTCTTGCCCATGACCTCTTCCATCGCGTCGAGGAAGATACGAGCGAATTTGTTCGGGTAGTAATATCCGCTTTTCTCAGGTGGCATTTTGCCCGCTCCTCCATTCGGTGAGAAAAACCAACCGCAGTTAATGGATTCCCACGAACCAGCAACCCAGATCGTGCATCGTTCCAGTATACGTCAGGATATGAATTTGTTCCAACCGTTATTGTAACGCAACGTTGGGTTGGCGAGCATTGTCGTTTGTCGTGAGATGATCACCGGCATAGCATTTCGATCAGACTGCGGCAGCCGCCCTTGCATACTCCAGGGGCCAGTCCACGCAATCTCAACATCTGCAACTTACCCTTCCAGTCTGCCATATCCTCGAAAAACACCAGCTTGTTCTGGGGAGTGCGTCCCCGCCACTTACCTTTATGCTCACTCTTCAACCAGCACCTGTACCGTCTTGCCCAAGTTCCCGCCCATTGATTTCTGCCAACACTTCCGCCTGCATATCATCAATCATCGCGAAACGGCGGCGCTTTTCTTCTTCCGACACATCATCGGGCATGGTACGGGCGCTGACGGTATGGGGACGCGGCGAATAACGCGCCAGATGAACTTTGTCCAGCTTCAATTCTGCCAACAAGTCATAGGTGTGCTGGAACTGTTCATCTGTCTCACCGGGAAAACCGACGATAATATCGGTATTGATCGCCACATTCGGGAATACGGGCGCGGATATTGGCGACTAGCTTGCGATACTGTTCAACCGTATAACCACGCTTCATGTTTCGTAGCACCTCATCGTCCCCGGCCTGCACAGGGACTTCGATATGCGGCATCAGTCGCGGAAGTTCGGCCACCGTATCCAGCAGTTTGTCGGTCATCCAATTGGGATGGCTGGTCAGGAAGCGGATGCGCTCGATACCGATATCTTCGGCAACATCATGTACCACGCGCAGCAAATCAGCCAAATCCGGGCCATCGGGAATATCCTTGCCATAACGATCTACAATCTGACCGAGCAATGTAATTTCCTTCACCCCCTGCAAACCCAGACTGCGAACATGCGCCACAATCTCACCAACACTGCGACTGCGTTCGACACCGCGCCGCCGGGGAATAATGCAGAACGAGCAGCTATGCGAACAACCATAAACGACTGGCACATGAGCAGAAATCAGGCTGCCATTTTCGTGCGCCGGAAGGATGATGTCGCCATCCTGAATGGCATCGCGCTGCTGTCGCGCCTCGGCTTCCAGTTCCAGCACTTCGACCTCGGTCATCCGGCCATGCAGGAATTCCACCATCGGCTGCGGATTGCTGGGAGCCATAAACACATCGACATACGGCACACGTTGACGCAGTTTGAGCGCATCCTGCACCCCCACCAGACAGCCCATCACGCCGATAATTTTGTCCGGTTGCTGCTTCTTCAGGTTGTGGTATTCGGTTAACTTCCCGAATGCCTTATCTTCAGCCTGCTGGCGCACCACACAGGTGTTGACCACCAAAATGTCGGCTTCTTCGACATTCTGAGTCGCCCGATGCCCCATACGCTCTAACTCGGACGCGAGCCGTTGGGCATCGGCCTCGTTCATCTGACATCCAAAGTTATGGACGTGATATTTCATTGCTTAACTACCAATTCTTCACATTCGACAGGGGTTATTGTATCGGAAACGGTGGGCAAGCGTCAATGTGGGGCGTAAGGCTGGTCACACGGCACACGCCGCAACTGTACTTCGCCAAAGCGCCCCGGCTCAGTCACGTTCAGCAGCAGCACATTACCCTCCAACATCACATAATCGGTCACATCACTGGTTAGCGGTTGCCCCTGTTGAATTGTTCCAGCATGCCAGCCATTGACATAGACGGCTGTACCATCCGGTGCTGCTTCGAGACGTAACATGAATCGCAGACATACATCACCGATGGGTTCTAAATCAAATTTACGTCGCAAATGGACAGTCCCGTTGTGTCCCAGCAGGTGACGAGGCCAGTCTGATAAAGTAGATATAATATCCCAGGAGGATTCGTCCAGTTGCGATGCGCCGTATACCGGATCAATTTCTTCCGGCGGGTAACTGCGCCAATCTGTGTTCAGGACAATTGGGGTTAAAGCTGTCATAGCTCCCATTGTAACGCAGTCGAGAATGTTTCCAATCGGATCAACGGTCATACCTGTTAGTATTAACGTATTAGCTTCCCACTAGATCATGATTTCGCGCTCATAGCATCCCTATACCCCTGAATCAAATCCTACGTGTAAGCTCATAGTCCAATCGAATGTGAGGGGTGTTATTATCACAATCCAACCATAGAGCTATTTGCGTACTAACTATAGAACTGGCACACTTGAACAGGGTTTTATGGGTGAGGGAATGTATGCGGCACACCGTTTTATTTTACAATCCAGTCAGCACGTCGAAAAATAAGCAGCGTCTCCCACTTTCTTTACTGGCGGTTGCCGCCGTCATTCAGGATGATTACGATGTTGAGTTTATTGATGGCAATCTGATAGATGACCCGGCGACCCACATCATCGAACGCGCAACAGCAACGAAAGCAAAATTACTGGCTGTCACCTGTATGCCAGGGCCGCAGCTTCGCCAGGCTGTACCAGTCTGCCAGGGGGTGAAAACCGCCCTACCCAATCTCATCATTCTCTGGGGTGGATACTTCCCTACCCAACATTCCGAAGTGATACTCAAAAGCGACTTTGTGGATTACACCATTCAAGGACAAGGGGAAGCACCCTTCCGCCAATTTGTGGATGCTGTGCATTACGGTGGGAACATTAACGACATTCCCAGCCTGGGTTACAAGAAGAATGGCGAGATTTGCATCAATCCGCGTGCGCCGTATGTACCGATGGATAACCTGCCCTGGTTTCCCTATGACAAAATTGATGTCTCTCGCTATGTGGGTCGTAGCTATCTAGGCACGCGCGTGCTAAACCACAACACGTCGTTCGGTTGCCCTTTTAGCTGCAACTTTTGTGCGGTGGTCGCCTTGAGCAATAAACGATGGCTGCCAGAGAGCGCCGAACGAGTAGCCAATATCGTTACCTTTATGCACGACAACTGGCACATCAACGGTCTGGAATTTCATGACATGGATTTTTTCGTTAAGCAGGAGCGCACAGCAGAATTCTCCGAGCGTATCACTGGCAAGGACATCCGCTGGTGGGGGCTAGGACGTGTGGATACCCTGATGAGCTACAGTGACGATACCTGGGAGAAAATGCAGCGTTCCGGCCTGAAAATGGTGTTTATGGGCGCGGAGAGCGGCAGCGACGAAACCCTCAAGCGCATGAACAAGGGTGGTAAAGCCAGTACCAATATGACACTCGCTCTGGTTGAACGCATGAAACATTATGGCATCGTGCCGGAACTGTCATTTGTACTCGGCAACCCACCCGACCCCGCCGAAGACATCGAAAACACGATCCAGTTTATCCGCAAAATTAAGCGGATTAACCCGGCGACGGAACTCGTCCTGTATATTTATACCCCCGTACCCCAGGAAGGCAGCATCTTGCTGGATGAGGCGACCAGACTTGGCTTCCGCTTCCCGGACACACTGGAAGCATGGGCCAGCCCGGAATGGGCAAAGTTCTCCATGCGGCGTGACCCCAGCACCCCCTGGTTTAAGGACACCACCCGCCGCCGCGTCCGCAACTTCGAATCGGTCATCAATGCCTATTATCCCACTGTCACCGATATTCGTTTGCAAGGACAATGGAAACACTGGTTGCAGATGTTGAGCAGTTGGCGCTACCGCATGGAATATTATGACTGGCCGTATGAGTTAAAAGCCTTGCAGCGAATCATCCATTATCGCAGGCCGGAAACCACCGGCTTTTAGTGCCACATGCCGGGTAATTAGTTCTCAAATCAATCATTCAGATGAGAGCAATATCCGTCTTACGTCGCATTGCTACCATCGGATGCGTGTGCTATACTCGCTTCACTTGTTAAAATCCTCACAATCCATCCGGAGAGGTTCGGTTATGAAGCGATTCCTACGCCTATCACCCATTGTATTCATGCTGCTGATTGCGGCCTGTGGAACGGTTGCTACCCCGGTCTGGTCGGAACAAGCCCAGGGAACACAAGCGGCATTGGTGGTTACGTCCGACTATGAAACATCTATCGCGCCAACCGCGACCAATACCGCCCTGCCAACCGATACTCCAACCGTCGCACCGACAAACACATCCATCCCACCGACGGCCACAATCACACCAACTACTGAACCCCCAACCGCCACACCCGTACCGCCGACAGAAGTACCGACTGAAGCAGGGGCTGCTGGTGCATCCGTCGAGGGCGATGCTGCACATGGCGAGGAAATCTTCAATACCTTTTATGCTGAGACCAGCTTCGCCTGCGCAACCTGCCATCACACCGACACCGAAGAACGCCTCATCGGGCCAGGGCTGCTCAATATCTCCGAGATCGCAGGAACCCTCGTCCCCGGCGAAAGTGCGGAAGAATACATCCATCAATCCATTGTTGATCCCAGCGCCTATGTGGTTGAGGGTTATCCCGATGGTCTGATGCCCCAGAACTGGGCGAAGGTACTGAGTGAGCAGGACATTCAGGATTTGATTGCCTACCTATTCACGTTGAAGGGCTAAAAGCAACCTGCCCAGTCCATTCCTTCATGTTAAAGAAAGCGGTATTGCCACTCTGGATACCGCTTTTTCTTTTCGGCAAATTTCATTGTTTAGGTAGCTAATTTTCCTAAATTGCCTTTAAACTGAAAGAATGCGTTCAAGCGTGGCAAGGAGATTTAATTGCTTGACTCACTCGACTTACGTGCTTTGAAGTCAGAGATCAGAGTACAACACAAAACTAAATTCCAGCTTAGACTTATCTTTGGTGTAATAGCGGGTATTCTGACGATCATAACTCTATTTGTCATTAACATACCCAGTACCTCCACAGGTTCCAGCACAAGTTCCTGTTCTAACTGCTCGTTCATGGTATCTTGGCTTAATCTAGCGCCCATTGTGCTTATTATCTGCGGTTTGTTGGCAGTTTACTTTGGAGTGTCGCGCCATCAAAAACGTATTGAACCCTATCTGCTGAAACTTGCAGCACTCGACCTTCCACCAGCAACCCAAAATTGGACGTCCCCGACGACTTTATTAACCCTTATCTGGGTGATATTTTGGTTGGCAATAGCCATAATTTTCGAGATAAATCCTCTATAGCCTTAACTCTGATATTGACGCCAATTGAAATTTTAATGATTGTAGGGATTTGGCTGCGTCGTCCATTATTTCGCGCAGATTATGACGAAACTGTAAGGCGTGCAAATGTTGTGAATAAGTGGATGCATAACGATGTCTCTGTCCTAAACATAGAAGGGTTATGTTATCTCTTTAATGGCCGAACGCTCGATAGTGAACGAGTCCATCGTCAGTTTGTCGCCCAAACGCTAAAACTCAAATATTATCAGGCTCTTGCCCTGAACAATCTTGCGGCTGAACTAACGTTGCAGAAACGATATGAAGAAGCTCTGGCTATACTTGAAATCACTATTCACATGCATCCTGAATTCGCTTCGACCTATGACACACTTGCCGGATGGTATCTTCAGCAAAATTTGTATCCAGAGCGCGCACTCGAATTGGCCCAATTTGGATTTGAACTAAAACCGCCTCAATTGACTATAGGCAAAAAGGCGTCAAAAAGCGTTCGTCTTGCTACACGTGCATGGGCTGAAGCAAAAACAGGAATGATAGATCAAGCCAAATCGACGCTGAAGCAAGCCTTCAAGATATCCGACCCAAATTATGTTCCTATTTATGCCGAACTTCATCGGCTGGCAGGGGAAACGGCTTTAGTTTGTTCTGAAGAAGGTAAGGCAAAAACTTATTTTCAAAAAGCAGCAACGTTAGACCCAAACGGACGTATTGGTCAATTGGCAAAAGATATGCTTAACCAAATGAGTCAATCATCTGGTAGAACGTGATGTTGACGAAGCCTTAGGGCGCAACATAATAATAAATTGAATCTGGAGAGTGACAAGTCGCTAAAGCTCGTCGTCATCCAGGTTGAGCCGCACGGTTTCCCCCTCCATATCCATCTTCAAATGTGGAAGTTCCATACTGACAGATGCAGTCACTGGAAGGGTGAAATAAACCGCCGTCCCCACACCCGGTTTGCTCTTAATAGCGATCATGCCTCCATGAGCCTCAATGGTCTGTTTGGCGGCACTCAAGCCCTGCCCTGTCCCTGGCGCACGAACGATGCGCCCACCTTCTGTCGTCGGTGTCCCACGATAAAACCGCGTAAATACGTTAGGCAGGTCGTCCGGCATGATGCCGACCCCATTGTCTCGCACCCGCAGGTTCGCCTTACCATCACTCTCACCCTGAATTTCCAGGGTCATCTTGCCACCCGGAGGCGTGTATTTCACGGCATTGTCCAGGATGTTGCCAATTGCCCACCGCAGCCGTCGTTCATCACCCAGCACATAGATTCCTTTATATTCAATCAGGACGTCCAGGGTTAGATTGCTGGCCGTCGCCACCTGCCGCCACTCGTTAGCAATCGTCCATACCAAAGTTTCCAGATGCAGGGGACGATACCCCTCGCGGATAGCAGGAGCATCAGGAGTTTGCAATTCTCGCATCTCAACCACAAGTTTTTGCAGCGCGAAAGCATGGCGCGACAATTCTCGTGCCAGTTGACTCATCGGTTGCTGACGCATTCCGGCACGGGCAATATCATTCAAGGGTCTTTCGATTTCCTGTTCAACCCGTTTAACAAGCGCTTCGTGTGCCCGTTCGCGCCGCACTATATCGGTAATGTCCCGCAAGACAATTACCGTACCCACACGCTGACTAGACAAATCGACCACTGCCGCCGCCTGAGCGCTTAACATCCTACCATCGAGTTCGAGATGCAGTGGATCACCTAACGAATATAGTCCTGGAGCTAATGCCGCCCCCAATGTATCGGTGACGATAGCCGTCAGGTCGCCCAGCCCCGTACTACGAAACACTCGCTGCGAACCGAGCAAGTGCTTTGCCCGCTCGTTCATCAACAGCACTCGTCCATCCAGGTCTTGTACAACAATCCCATCAGGCATTGACTCTAGCACTGCCATCAGGTGTTCTGCTTCGCGCCGCTGACGCCGCAGCGTCACCCGCAAGGCATCCTGTCGGTTCTGGGCATAATCGGCATACAGGTCGAGCGCCTGCCCCATCACACCAATCTCGTCA
Organism: uncultured Chloroflexia bacterium; assembly: GCA_963752305.1. Lineage (GTDB taxonomy): Bacteria > Chloroflexota > Anaerolineae > Aggregatilineales > Phototrophicaceae > CFX2. Next base: position 494,088 of record CAVVXQ010000009.1, on the reverse strand, counting down.
CCCGCCTTCATCCCGGTTCTGGCAAACGAATTACCTTCAGCCAACGATTGAGCAACCTGTGTTATCCGGTTCGTGCGGCCAATCACCAGGGTGTTGATTGCCAGGAACACCCCAATAATTACGACACCAGCAATGACCGCCAGTACCAGGCTGGTCAATTGTCGCCCAACCTCAGACAGGAAAGGGATGCTGTCAGGCACAAATATGCCAAATACACCCAGGATATTTGGCCCATACTGGAAAGGTAAATAGGCCGCCTGATAGGCCGCGCCGCCAATTTGCATATTTTGTACAGTGACATTTTGTCCGGCGGATGTTAAAGACTGTTGAAATACATCCGATGGGAGTTGCAGAGAGCGCATGGTATTTGTCTGCCCATCCAGTGTTGTCTGGAGCAGTGCGCCATCCTCTCCATAAATTGCCAGGGCAGCGACTCCACCTGACCCCAGTTCCTCAAGCAGGGCTTCCACCTGCCTTCCGACTATCACGACGCCGATGGTCTGTGCTTCCAGGCGGACGGGTACGCCAGTATACAGTATCAAGCCGTTCGGCGTCCGTACCAGCCCGGTTGCGCCGACATATCCCCCATCAAATACGTCCTGCACAATGGGGTTATCGCTCAGGTCTGTTCCAGTGCTGACGGAATAATCGTCGGACTCGTCACTGCCAGCCAGCAAGCCCAATAGTTCTCTCCGGCTGACATCCGTTACGATGACACTATCCAGTTCGCCCAACCGGGCAGCGGATTCTAGAATAGGTTGTAAATCACCTGTCTGGGCAGATGTAATCATCTCAGGTACGCCGCGTGTGAATGCAATCCGCTCCGCCTCGGAACGATCATGTTCATACACACTCGCCACATTTTCAGAAACCACCCGACTGCTCTCTAAGAGAAGGTTCAATTGGGGAATTTCCATTGTTCCCTTGAGGTTGTCCCCTAGCAAATACGCACCAATCATGGCCGCCACCAGCAGAACAATAAATACCGGCAGTAGAAACCGCCAGCGCAAAGACACAAATAGGGTTCTGGACTGTTGCGCGGAAGCCGTCATAAACCTGCTCCAAATTCCTCGGTCAAGGAGTTAATCACACACTGAAAACGGATATTCATCCCACTCGTATCTATTTCATTATACTCAGCCCAACGATGAAGGCATCCCGCATATAGTCCTAGCACGTCCCCAATCCTCGCGCCTCGAATGTCAGTGGATCAACTGGCACATCGTCAATGCGCGTTTCATAGTGAACATGCGGCCCACTGCTGTTGCCCGTGCTGCCACTAAAACCGATAATTGCCCCTTTCTGCACGTACTCACCTACCAATACATTGACCGAGGTCAAATGGGCATAGTAAGTGATGTAACGGTCACTTTGGAGAATAACCAGATTCCCGTACCCGTAAACATTCCAATCTGCCCAGGTCACAATCGCGCTTTGAGTGGCGAATACCGGCGTACCCAACGGAATGCCTAAATCGATTCCACTGTGGTAGGCATGGAACTGCTGAGTGAGCAGCCCATCTACAGGCAGGCCGGATGGCGGGCAGGACGTGTAAAACGACGGAACCGGCAGAGATGCATCAAAGGCTTTCACTGTCGCAACCAGATCGAGAGTCGGTGTCAGGATGGCCGTCGGTAGGGGCGGAGATGTTGGATAAGGTACAGGTGTTGGGGGCGACACAACGGTTGGCATCGGTGTCGGCGGCAGTTCAAACTGACTATTCCCGGTACGGGGAAGATACGCACCCACTGGTGGCACATTCGGATTATAAGCACTCAGCGGTACGACCCCATACTCTGGCTGCCCATAATTCAGGTAGGGGATGATCGCCGGGTCAAGTGGGGGGAGTGGCGCAGATGGTGTGCTGTAGACGATAGATGTTACAGCAATCGGTGTATGGACAACCTGCATACCATCCCGGTCTGCGGCCAGTTGGTTGGCAACATAAACCGCGCCGCCCACTGCGACCATCATCACAACCAGCAGCAGAACGAACACGATATTAGGTTGCAGAATTTGTTGCAAGCGGTGCATGAGTGCATTTTACTGCAATCTATCGTCGTTGCTGACCGTCGCCGCATTGCACATCCTGCTTCAGAATCCATCACCATCACTTATTCCCCCCTTAGCATTGCCTTATTCTTTACCGCATACGATTTTCTTAGATAAGACAGGTTTAATGGGAGGAATAATTATGCTCGATACAACGCAGCGTACTGGACGAGCCGATGTCCACATGCATACTTCAGCCAGTGATGGACTGGCATCTACCCAACAGGTTTTGGACTATATTCAGACCTGCGCCAAATTAGATGTAATTGCCATCACCGACCATGATGTGCTGGATGCAAGCCTGTGGGCATATAGCCAACGTGAGCATTACAATTTTGACATTATCCCTGGTGTAGAAGTGACCGCTTTAGAAGGTCACATTCTGGCGCTGTGGGTTAATACACCTATACCAAAAGGGGCTGTCCGTTCAGGAAACGGCAGCCGCCATCCACCAACAGGGTGGGATAGCTATTCTGGCCCATCCGGGAGAAATAATGATTGCTGGTCGCAATCTACTGCGCTACTACCGTCACCCGGAAGTGTTATTACAATGGGGTATTGACGCAGTAGAAGTGTATAACGCAGGGTCATTTACACCGGGCAGTAATCTGATCGCCCGACATTTGTGTAGTATTACCGTTGCCGCTAGTGGGCAACAGTGACGCACACACCCTAAGCACTATCGGCTGTGGCATCACGCAATTTCCAGGTCGTACAGCCAGAGACTTCCGGCTCGCATTAATGGAAGATCAAACGGTTGTGGAGGGTTCACGGTGGCCGATCACCGCTTACTTGAGGCTTTCACCGAGTTCAATTCACAGAAAAGTGAAATGGTTTTTGGGGACGAGTTTGCATCCGACCCGCCAGTTTCGCTTCTGAATCTTGCGCCAGTATGCCGCGTTGCGATCTTTGCGGAGGCGTTTCTGCCGAAAGTTGATGGCGTCTCTAAAACCGCATTTCTGACGCTGCGTTACCTACAGGATACCGGACGCGAAGTATTGGTGTTCGCGCCCGACACCGCGCCGCGAGCCATTGGTCCAAGTCAAATAATTCCCCTGCCCTCACTGGGTATTCCTGCCGCGCCAGAAACCCGTGTGGCATTACCTACAACTGTTGTGGGGACTATCTTGACGACTTCCAGCCGGATGTGATTCATCTGTTCAGCCCAGCATTACTCTCCGTAAGCGGAATGCTGGCAGGCAGGCGGCGTAACTTGCCCGTGATCGCTAACTACCAGACCGACTTGCCGTCCTACACCCGCCATTATGGTGTTCCGTTCATGGAACAGCCCACCCGCGACTGGTTGCGCTATATCCATAATGGCTGCCATCTGACTCTCGTCCCTTCCCGCTACACCCTGCGCCAGCTCCAAAGCTGGGGCTATCGCCGTCTCCGTCGATGGGGGCGCGGTGTAAACGGATACAAATTCAACCCAAAACATCGCAGCCGAGAGTGGCGTGAATGGTTGCTACATGGGCGCGACCCATCATCAATGATCTGTGTCTATGTTGGCAGATTGGCGAACGAAAAACGAGTAGACCTGCTGCTTGAGGTCGCGCATACCCCCGGCATAGCCCTGACTATCATCGGAGATGGAGCGCTGCGGGATGAATTGCAATCCCTGTTCGCCGGAACCGACACGCTACTTTACGGGCTACCTGTATGGCAACGATTGGCTCATGCCTATGCCAGTGCCGATGTATTTATGTTCACTGGCGGGGCCGAAACCTTCGGGCAGGTGGTGCAGGAAGCGATGGCATCTGGTCTACCAGCGGTGGTCATCAATCAGGGCGGCATTACCGATCTGGTCAAAGAGGGTGAGACAGGCTACCTGTGTGTCGATGATCCTCATGCGTTCGCTGCTGTTGCCCGCCGCCTGCGCGATAATCCATCCCTCCGTCGATGGTTGTCGCAGAATGCCCGCCGTTACGCCAAGAATCATCCCTGGAGCACAGTCATGGCGGAGCTTGAGGATCATTACAGTGAAGCCATCCGTCTCAACGAACGATTTAAGCGTATCCAACAGCCCGTTGGCTTGAATATTCCCCTGCCACATCTAATCCCCTGGACAAGGTAATTTGTCCGACGATTGCATTCGGTTCGGTTGGCTACATTTTTGCCATTAGCGCTACACTTGTGTTCAGGTCAACTGCTGGCTGCTCGTGAAGGATAATTACAGGGGAAATATGGCCGAACAATATAAAACATTGGCACTCATCGCCCATGACGGTAAAAAAGCCGACATCCTCGCCTTTGCGATGCAATACAAAGATGTTTTACAGCGCTACCATCTGGTGGCTACAGGTACAACTGGACAACTCCTCCACGATAAATGTGGACTGGACATAAAGCTGATGTTATCCGGCCCCTATGGTGGTGACGCCCAAATTGCTGCCCAGGTTGCGGTAGGCGAGATTGAAGCTGTATTTTTTTTCGTTGACCCCCTGACAGCCAATCCACATGACCCAGACATTCAGGGTTTGCTACGTATCTGTAACGTACATAATATTCCCCTGGCAACCAACGCAGCCACCGCCATGTACATCATTTCGCAAAAAGCTCTCTACACAGCTGACCACGTTCCACCGAACTCCCCTGCTAATTCACGATAATTCATTCTCCCTGTGGAATGGAACGCAGCAGAATATAGTTCAATACATTCTGGCCGATGCACTGTCCCTGACGCAGCCCGTTCTCGATGGCCTCGCGGAAATGGATGCCACCGTATAAGCGGGAAATGGCGGCTTCGCTGGCTGCTGCCTGAAAAGAAGTAAATGAACGGGGTTGCATCCCGTGCTGCCGCACTGAACTGTCGGTAAATGCAACCGTGTTGAACATGCCCGTCAAAACTTCTGCTGCTGCGCTCGACACCACTGAATGACCCGACGGATATTCAGGAAATCCCGGCGAAGCAATAAACGGTCTCCAGGTTGGATCAATGTATTGGTTGATGTAGGTGACTGGCCGCAGCAAGTTGACCTGATATTTGGTCGACCAGGCGGAGATGAAAGCATCACCCATTGCGATCCCAACCAGCCCGTACATCATAGAAGCGCGATCTAACTTCAAACCCAGAGTACCTATAACCTGACTTTCAATCAGTGTCCAGTGTCCGGCAGGTGTGCCTGTCTGTCCCGGTGTATCAACCCAGAAACGTGCAATGTCCTTCTGCTCCGGTGTCAGATTATCCCCGGTGGTTTTGACTTCCATAGCCTGTGCATAAAACGCAGAATTGGAGTCAGGGCTGAATGGCATATTATGGTTCTGGGCACATGCATCGGCATCATATAATGCAAATGTGCGAATTTCTCCCCAATAGGGTTCAACGGCTTTCATTCCCTCGCCGGTATACACCCAGTAGGAGTCGTCACCAGTAACGGGTTCATACGATAATCCACGTTCGTGAACATCGGCGTAATTGTCGGTTGCCACCCAATCCAAAATGGCTGCGCCCACTTCATCACCATAGGCCACCGAGCGCTCGACGATTTCTGAATCGGCCTCACGTTCCCGCACCTGAATCTGGCTTTGTCGTAGCGTTTGGACAGCGCGCTGTGTTTCAGCAGAATCATTGGGGAATAAACCTGCCATCACGGTGGATAAAGCACCATTGGCCGAAGACGACCAATCATAAACCAGGTCAAAGTCTGGTTGAGGCATATCCTGCAATTCGAGCAACTGCCCGCTCATCGAAATTCCGCCCGGAATACCCGGCAGCACCGACTGGTAGGCCGTCACACCTGCATAGGCATACAGGCGAGATGCGCCCGGAGCGGACACCGATTCGGCTTCTACACGGTCATACAGCAGTTGCATCCACTTGATGAGAACAGTTGGGTCTTGTTCACTGGCAGGTATAGACAGAGATTCGTCTTGACCGAGTACCCGCCCAAGAGGTTGAATCAGCATCAGGCTGATGCCCATGAATAACACAAATATCTTTCGGTTCATCATTCACACTTCTTTGGAGTTGGTTCAACATTTAATGGCACTATTATATGGGAAAGAAATCTGCTGTACTCGTTCAAAGGTCTGAATGTGCAATTAGACAACAGTGTTGCTGCTGCGCTAAGGCCATTAACCTTTCCGTTCAGCTTGTCGGATCGCTACACTGAGGATCGCCTCGGTCAATATAGACTGCCCCATAGTGTAGATAAGCAGTGCCGCACCCAGAAATATCGCATAGGGGATGGTAGCCCAAACTTCGCTATAAAATCCCAGATGTAGGAACGACAATCCCCAATCGCCCAACGATGCAAATCCGCCCATCAGCGCCCACGCACCGCCGTCATTCGTTTGCAGATTGCCCCGCATGAATTGAGTCGCGCCCGCCACCAGCAAAATCGTCAGCCCGATTCGGAAGATCAGCACAATAATCTGAGTCATCACGCTATACATTCGCTGCTGGAAAGTCACAGACATGAACAGCCCAACGGCGGCATCCAGACCAACCGAAATAAACGGGAGTAGCAGACTGGCGGTCATGAGAAAAGCCAGGAGCAGCGCGGCAACAATCGGGGAGATTTCCGGTACGACTCCGTTAATCAGCAGGTCAATATACTGTCCCTGGAAGGCCGTCAAATCATAAAGAATCCCCACAATCAGGATTACGCGGACGCCTATCACCACCGCTAGTAGGGGACGCAAGCGGTAAAACACAGATGCCCATTGTGTGCGGAAAGCCAGTGCAGCGCCACCTTCAGTTGCCCGCAAATTATCCCAGGTCTGTCGCCGTTTATGTTCACTGACGGTATTCACCGTCAAGGTCAGTGCGGCGATTTGTAAGATAATTTGTAGTGCCAGAGTCGGCCAGAATACAATAGCGATCAGGCTCTCAGTAAAATTCTGTCCGGCTGGATTTTGGAGAAAATTGGTGGCGACCAAATATCCCATCCAGAACAGGATCACCAGTCCCGCGATGAACCCACCCGCTCGTAGATATTGTCTGCGCCCGGGGATTTGCGCGACCCGCCCTAATTCATAACGCAACAGCGGGTGATCCGCCCGTGCCCAATCAGGAAGTTGTCCGGCAAATCGTTGCATCACAATTACACCCAATCCGACTCGTCCAACACATTACCGATGGTATGTTCAATTTTACCGAGTGCGACTTCCCACTCACCCGCATACACCTGGATCGTTTCGGCGTAACGGATGTAATGAATATACACGTCCGGCGTGATTCCGTCCAACTGTCCTCGTACCGCCGCCGCATATGCACCCACTTGCAGATGGTAGCGTTTAGCGTGTTCGCGCAGGGCGTGTGTCTGTCCTTGTTGATAGTCGGGAACATAGCTGGTCTTATAATCCATAATCGCCCACGTATTTTCGCCCCACTGAAACAGGACATCCAGTATGCCATGTATCACTCGCTCCTCATTCTTGAAGATGAAGGGTAATTCCCGGTATACCCGCCGCCCCGCCATTTCCGCCCCTTGTATCCAGCGATAAGCATCACTTTGCATGGTTCGATACAAAAGATCGCGCGCCCGTTCAACTGCTTCTCGCTCCTGCTCCTCATCAATGATGCCGTACTCCCAGGCATAACTTTGTAACACATTCCTCAGGTCATCACCCTCAGTTGGGAATCGCCACCAGCGCAGCGCGTCATGCACCATTTTACCGATTACTTGTGATGACACGGCTGTCCGCCCCACGCCCACATCTTTGATCGGGGTCGGCGCGGCGTGCAAAATGCTCCGGCGGAAGCGATCTCGATAGGTATCGTCGTAATCCACTCCGCCCAGATCGGTAATCTGCGTCGCATTCAGGTGACGGGCGATGTCGTTTGACCGAAATGGTATCGAATTCAGTAGCGTTGGCATTTCCGCATCGCTTATGATCGGCTGACCATTCCGCACCTCTGGCCGATCCCATCCGGTGCGCTCATCTGTCCTTGAAGTAAACGCCGCATCCTCCGGCGGATTTTCCGGCACAATCACGCTGATTTGTCCACAAGCCGGATGATCTATTATATGAATGCCAGTATTCGGCAAAAAATCACTTAAGGACAGCGCATCCCATATCAATCCAAGCCAACCACTTGCTTTCCAACCATTAGTTTTGCTGAACACGATTTGACCACTGATGAGCAAGTAATCCGCCGCCCGTGTCGCCGCCACGTACAACAGCCGCTTCCGTTCGGCTTCCTCGCGCAGGCTTTGAAACTTCTCTGCTTGCTTATGGGCATACGATCCAATAGCTTTATCCTGTTCAGCATCATACACCTTACATGTCAGCCCATATTCCGGGCTGGACATCACCGCCGGACTCCCCCGCCAACCGCGCTCCCAAGATGAATCGACCAACACTACCAGCGAGTATTCCAACCCCTTGCTGGCATGTACGGTCATCAGCGTGACAGCATCACTCACATCCACCAGTGCTTCGCCCTCGCGCACTTCCCGCGCGCTCAAATCTCGCAGGTATTGCGAGAACGCGCCCAGCGTGACTTGCCCACTCGTCTGGGCTTTATCCAACAATTTTTCGACATTCCCCCGCCGCCGCGCTCCATCCGGCAAACTGGTGAGAGTCGCCAGATACCCGGTTCGTGCCAAAGCCTCTCGCAGCAGTTCGGACATGGTGACGCGCCCCGCCAAACCGTGCAGGTTTGTCAGGCATTCATGCGCGAAGTTGACTAATTCCACTTCACCATCTGGCACACCCATCGGTTTGCTCAGCGCTTCCCACAACGACAGCCGCTTGCCGTTTTCGTCACGACACAGCCGCAGTGCCAGCAGCGCATCATCGCTCAGGGTGAATAAGGGTGAACGAAGCGCCGACGCCACTCGTAAATCATCGGCGGGGTTATGCAGTGCCGTCAGCAGGTTCAGCAAATCCCACACTTCCTGACGGCTGTAATATCCACGCCCTGCCACCGTCACGAACGGCAGTCCTGCCGCTTTAAATACATCCTCGTACACATTCACATTCGACATCGACTGGAACAGCAGCGCCACATCACCATAACTGATGGGACGATGTGTATCCTCGTTCCTGTCGTACACCAGCCTCCGTTCAACCTCGACAATATGCCGTAGCCGCGCTGCAATCTCATAAGCCTCCCAGCGTCGGCATTGTTCGGCGCGGTCATCGCCATCCACCGCGCCCCTGTCAATCAGCAGCAGTTCCAGCGCCGGATGTTCGCTGGGGGCTTGTTCGCGGTAGGCAGTCATCGGTTTGCCGAGTTCAATTTCATAGTCGGCTACCGGGCTGGTCGGGTCTTTCGACAGAATACTGCTGAACAGGTGATTGAAGCCCTGAACCAGCCGTTGATGGGTACGGAACGACTGCACCAGTGGCACATCACCACCGCCAGCATTGATAATCATCTTCCGAACCTGCTCGAATACGCTCACATCCGCGCCCCGAAACTGATAAATTGACTGCTTGGCATCGCCCACTACGAACAGGCTGCCCGGTTGGGTTGGTTCGGCCAGTGCCCGCACGATGTCCCACTGTGCCGCGTTGGTATCCTGAAATTCATCCACCAGAATGTGCTTGAATTCATTCTGTCGGTATCGTTCCCCCACGGATGGATGTCGATACAGCAGATTGCGCGTCAGCCGTTCCAGGTCATCAAAATCTAGCAAACGTTCCCGATCTTTCGCCACTCGGTACGCGGCCTGCGCCCGATGCAGCAGGCGTTCCCACAGGGGCAGCAGATCGCCAACCTTACGCTCGATGATTGGGTCGCCAATCTCATTGAGTGCGGTGGTCGCCGCCTCACGCAAGTACTTCAGGGCATCTTTAGCTTCTGCCAGCACATCCTTGCCACCCCAATTCACTGCCGAACCCACATTCAATCGAATCGTCGTTTTCAGTGTCCCTAGCGCATCCAGACAGGCGAATAGGTTGCCACCCTCATCAAGTGTTCGCAGGGCGTCCCAACAATCGCTCCATACCCCCATCAGCCTGTCATCTTGCGGCCAACCACCGCCGGGATTCCAGTCCGCTGCCCCTCGATATTCATCATCCCGAACCAGTGCCGACAGATATTCCCCCGCCCACCGTTCCCATTCGGCATACGGGTCACGCGGCAGTTCCGGCCATTCAGCATAAATCAGTCGCACCAGTCCATCGCGCACTGTGCTGACATCATACTCGGTCAGCAGTTGAGCGGCTTTATCGCCTTCTGCCACAATCGCCCGTAGCACATCATCAACCACATCCTCCAGCAGCCGCGCCGCCTCGACTTCATCTAGCACCTCAAAACGTGGGTCAATCTCCGCTTCGGCAGCATTGGCGCGCAGGATGTCGGTGCATAACCCGTAAATCGTGTCGATTCGGGCGCTGTCCATTCCTGCGATGCGTCCCGCCCACCCGTCGCGTGTGATGTTGTCCCCGGCGGCTTGCAGGCGGATTTCCAGTTCCCGCCGTACCCGATCTCGCATTTCCTGTGCAGCCTTGCGCGTAAAGGTGATAGCGACCAGCGCATTCAACGGCCAATCGGGATTAGCGTCTAACAGTGCCAGATAACGGTTGACCAGCACATACGTCTTGCCCGACCCTGCCCCGGCGATCACAATCAGGTTTTTATCGTGGGTGTAGATAGCAGCTTTTTGTTCGTCGAATGGCTTCATGGCTTATGAATGGGTTTTTGAACGGTTGATGCTGCTCACGCGGCATAATTCATTGAACTCACAGAAGTGGGAACATGCCCCATGCCCCCCCTTACCCGGCTGCACGCCGAACTGGCCCGCCCGCCCGCGCCGGATTTGTTCGGTCAGGTGATCGGCGGCGGACTCGATGGCAGCTCTGTCCCCTTCATCATCCCACTTAAACTCACCGCTGCTCTCGCGGTTTTGCAAATGCCAGAACATCCCACCTGCTACCTCAGTTGGGCGATCATTCGCAGAGTCATGGGCAAGAATCTGTTCCGCCGCCAGCAGATACAACATCATCTGGAAATTGCGCCCAGCTTCCATATCTTTCGTCGGGATTTTGTGGCTGCCGGTTTTGTAATCCACCACAATCACCCGATTCCCCTGCCTGTCCATTCGGTCAATATAACCTGTCACCTGTATCGGGTCTAAACCTGTCTTCAGGTCAATCGTGATTGCATTCTGCCCATCTGCGTTGAATGGGCTTTCGAGGCGATAAGGCTGCCGGGGTTCCGCACCGAAGTGTTTGGACAGTGGACTCTGGTCGGAAAAATCCAGACGCACCAGCTTTTCCAGTTTGCGAACTAGTATAACCTTCTCCTGCTCCCAGACTGCGGACGCACGGAAACCCACTATCGTCGGCGCATCATGCAGCACCTCATCCGCCACCTGATGCAAAATCATCACCACAGCTTCAGCATGTTCTGCATCAATAGGGGTATTTAACTTGCTAAACCGCCCATAGGTTTCTTCCAGAATTGCATGGTTAATCGTGCCACGTTGGGCGGCGTCCATGCCATCTTCCGGTTCTTCCAGCGCTTCCAGTTTCAGCAGTCGTTTAGCAAAAAAGCGGAAGCCACACATACCATAATCATTAAACTGGCTGGCGCTCCATACCCGCCGCGCACCCAACTGTTCCGCCGCCCATTCGATCAAACGTGGATCATGCAGTTGCCCGGAATATTGGTCAAATGTCCCTCTGCCCATCCGCCCCATCTCGATCTCTCGTCCTAGCCGAACATGATTCCACAACGTCATTCGATTGTTCACCAGCCAGCTATAGACCTTCAGCGCCGGTGTGAGATTTGAATCATCATTATCGAACTGGCTCACAGCATCGGCAGCAGCCAACGCCGCTTCTTCAATCGTTGCCACATCCTCGGCACGAACGACCCTGCCCAGTTTCACCCGATTCGCCTCGATGATAGCCTGCGAATCGCTGAACAAATCGCTCACTGCCCGCCACAGGTGGCTTTCCGGCCATAACGCCCCGTTCTGTACCGTTGGCCGGGAGAGTGTCAGCGTTTCACAGGCTTGATTGACGAGTTCGTAAAATAACCCCTCGTCGGCGGCTCGTTCGGCGCTGGTTTCCAGTGTGATACCCCGTTCTATCAGCGCCACCCGTTCGCTATCCAGGTAGAGTTCATTAGGTGTAGTCGGCGTGGGGAAAATCCCTTCAGACAAACCAGGAATGAAAAGATGTTTGTGTGGCAATCCCCGTGCATCCGTAACCGTCGTCACCAGCACCTTGCCCGCCCGATTCGTATCCCGGTCAACAGTCACCGAACTCAACCCCAGTTTCAGATCAGCCAGGAAACTACCCCAATCCTGGGTAACAGCCGCACTCATTTTTAACGATACAAACAGGTTTTGAGCCGCCAGCAGGTTTCGCAGCACCCCCTTGAACGTCTGCATCGCCGACAGATCGCGCGACACCACCGCATCCGGTGTCCCGACATCCCGGACTTGATCGAACATACGCAGGGAATAACCGTTCTCCCCTGAAGGATTTACTTCTTCATCCGGGTCGGGCTTGTCCGAGCCAATTAACCCTTCGATCCACCCGACAAACTGCCCAATGCTTCCGGCTGTTGGCGGAGTCACCGCATCAAAAAAGGTTGTCATGGCTTGGTTTAATCGCCCGGCAACATCTATGCCGAGCACCACTTGTTCAAGTTCATCATCAGGCTGCTGTTTTGTAGCCGCCTCGATTGCCGCCAGCCACTCGGCCCGTCCGCCGATGACCAATTGCGACTGGCTTACTTTTTCCAGCAAATCAACCTGTTCGTCACCAAATCCCACGATTTCAAAATAGGGCGAACGCAGTGCATCCAGCAAATCACGACGCCGGAAGTTCCGATCACGCAGTTCCAGCAAATTCAGCAGTGCAATCACCGCCGGATTCTCGGTTACTGGCTCGCCATAATGAAGCGAGAGGGGGATTTTGTAGGTATTTCCATATGTGGCAAAGTGTGTGGCATAACGCGGCCAATCCCGCACGGCAATCATGATGTCATCGGGTGCGCAATCGCTGGTGAGCAGCAGTCGCTTCACCCGCCGCAATACCGCCGCTGCTTCCTGTGCCGGGTCAGGCGCTTCGATCAGGCTCAGGCAGCCGTCCGATGGACGTGGGTTACCGGGGGGTAAAAAGCTGTTTTCGGCTAGATAGCGCAGGGCGGGCAGGCGAGTTTCCTTATCGAACGCAGCAATCGTGATTTCCGCCACCGGCACGCCGAACGAGTCGTGCATGGCGAGCAACTTTTCGCGCGCTTCTTCAAATCGCCTGCCAACCGTTCGCTCCCGCCCGACCACCCGCGCCAGTGTCACCAGAGTCCGCTCTACTCGACTTGCTAGTAGCGCCAACAGTTGCAATTGCAGTGTATTAAACTGGTCGAATCCATCCACCACCAGCAGCGCAACATCCCTCGCCAGATGTTGATAGGCATCACTCGCCACCAGTTCCAGCGCCAGCCAGCCTTCGCCTTCCCGGTCTACCAGTCCATATTTCTGCAAGGTATCCTGATAGGCCGCATAAATAATAGACAAATCCCGGTCTTTGGCGCTGTGCGCTTGCATCCCGAAGTCTTCAGGGAATATCACATTCTGCTTCAATTCATAGATAAAATCGGCCACAACTTCGATGAATCCCGGCTTGTCAGCAATCCGCTCATACAATTCCAGTTCGCCATCTTGCAATAATCCGACCAGAATCCCGCGCAGCAGACGCAGACGTGCGGAATTGTCCAGTTCACGCTGCGGTTGTCCGGCCATGTCTAGCAATCGGGCGTATAGGCTATAAAAATTGAAGAATTCGACGTTGAAATAAATCTGCCGCCCTGGGTCATAATCAATCAGGCGTTGGCGAAAGGCGTCTTCCTGGCGGCGGGTAGGCAGCAGCACCCAGACTTTGGCAAAAGGGTCATGGCGCAGCATCTCGACCAGGACGGCCAGTGCGCGATCTGTCTTGCCCGCCCCTACAGGCGCAAGCAGGAGTTCAGTTGGCATGGGTTCAGGCTTCTAATAGTAGGCCACGCAACGCCGTGACGGCCTGCTGGGGAATACGATCCTCCCGTGACAAATAATCTCGGCGCAAATTTTCGTACAGACTGTCCAGATGGCTGATTGGCACAACCGGGGATTTCTCCGCAATCTGCGCACGCGACTCATCCGGTGTAAACACAATCACACCGAACACAGGCACATCCCCCAGGTTATGCCGCGACAGATACTGCCGCAAGTGTTGTATATCATCCACAGCCTGCCGAGTAGGGCTGATTCGGAACGGAACCCAATCACCCTGCCGATTATGAGTCAACCAGTTTGAGGATTCGTTCGCAAATGAACCTTCATTGTCCAGGATACGGAAAACCAATGCACCCGGTGGGCCTATTAGCACTGCATCTATATAGCCCAGTCCAGAGCGATTGATATTACGAATGAAGCTGTATCGACCATCGAGGAATTGTTCCAGGAACTGCCCGGTTATTTGAGCGAGATCATTTTCACGGCGGCGTGTTACCGCCCGAATGGCGATTGCAATTCCAATCAGCCCGATAATGACACCAGCGCCGAACAGAATATTGCTCAAAAGAATATACAGTGGATAGAGATCGGTGGTTTTTCCGACCAGTTGAATAGTGCCCAGTACCAGACCAAGAATTGCGAGGAAAAAGCCCACAGCCACAACCACGAAACCCATTTGCAAAAGCTGTGTAGAACGACGGTTCAAAGCGCGCGACGGCGCAACATTTTCCATAACATCATCCTGATTTGGGTTGAGGGCGGTTCGCCTGATTACCAGTAGGTGCTTTCGCTCGACGTTTAGCAATCACATCTTCCAACACTTGTTGGAGTTCTGTGAAACGCGGCAGGGGTTTATACATGAGCTTATCCGCATCCGCCAGCTTAATCACTTTCTTTTCTTCTTCAGCGTTCAGCCGGTACGCGGTACTCAGTACAATAGCAACCTGCCCCAGGATTGGACTCTTCCGCAAAAGACCGCCAACTTCTGGCCCACTGATTTTGCCAGGCAAACGAATATCTAACAAAGCCAGTTCCGGCAGTTCGCCCTGGAAGCGTCCCGCGTTAACATCTTCAATCCAGGCAGCAGCTTCTTCGCCATCCACAAAGGCGACACCTTCAATACCCCACATTTCAAACATAGCCAGCAAGACTTCATAAATATCTGGCTCGTCTTCGACTACCATCCAGGTCGACAAGGTTTGCTCCTTCTGAATTGCCCTCGGTGCGCTCTAACCGTATCCCTATAATATAACTATAGTTTTGCTGCGCCAATTAAGCAAACAACAATTTCGGCTGGGTGGCAGAATTTAGATTACATGTATACTGGTATATATATTGACTTAACCACCGGGATGCACTTTTTATGACCAATAACCCACAGGAAATAAGCGGCAGTCTCAGCCGTGTCAATAGTCTGGGCACATCCTCTGAGAAACTCTTCAGTCGCTTGTATAACAGCCTGCGTTACCGTTCCGGAAAACAAACCCAAATTCAACGTGCGAACAAAGCGGGCGAACGAAATCGTCAGTTGCAACGGGCGATTAAACGGCGCAATCTGGAAATCGAGCGATTGAACGGCATCCTCGCCTCAATTGACGAAGGCGTTATCATGCAGGATATGGAAGGCCGCATTGTCATGGTAAATGCCGCCGCCCGTAAATTGATTGGCAGTCGCAAGGACTTTTGGGCGAGTGAATTGGGCAGTCTGTTTAATGCCTATCGAGACATCAATAATGTCGAGTCAGAACTCGCGCCACTGGGCGAACCCACTCGCATTCAGATTAATAACCTGATCGTCGGCGCACAGGTAGCGGCAGTTGCGGACAGTCAGGGAAATCGCCAGGGCACCATGATTGTCCTCCGCGATGTCACCCGCGATGCGCTTTCAGATCGTCTCAAAGACCAATTCGTCACCGCCATTTCACACGAACTCCGTACACCAATGGCAGTCATCAAGGGTATGAGCGATGTCATCATGGGGCAGCCAACTGACCATCCCCCGAACCATCGCTTTCTGGAAACCCTCAGTCGCAATGTCGATATTCTGGATCGTATGATTGTTGAACTGCTGGACATCGCTGAGATGAGTGAAACCGCCTTCAGTGTTCGTAACGACCCGATCAACCTGGAAGGCTTACTATGGAATGTCGTCAATGGCATGACACCCGAAATTCGTCGTTCGCAGTTGGATGTTGCAGTGATGGTACGGGACACCGAACGCCTGCAAATTACAGGTGACGATCAGCGCCTACGCTGGGCTATCGGCCACCTGCTGCAAAACAGCATCCGATATACTGAATCCGGCGGACACATTATCGTCACGGCCAGTCTCGCCGATGAAGAACACGCCACCATCCAGGTAGTCGATACTGGGGTTGGCATAGCGCCCAAAGACCTGCCGCACATCTTTGACCGCTTCTACCGGGGTGAACCCCGAACCAGCAGTGGCAAATTGCTCGATCCGCGTGGTCTGGGGCAGGGATTGTTCGTTGCCCGCACAGTCACCGAATCACACGGCGGCTACCTAAGCGTCCGAAGCGAACCGGGGCATGGCAGTGTGTTCACCATTGTGTTGCCTATTCAAAGCTGAATGAGCAACACGCCGATGTTACTGCCCCACCAGTTACATTCAACACATCTTCGACCTTTCAGAAGCGTCAATTTGCGCCCACCTGCGACTCGTCGTTACAATCTCCTCGGATTAATCGTTTATTACAATACTCCAGGAGAATTTCGTGGGTGCGTTAGGAGCTTTCACCTTTGTCTTACATAGTCACCTGCCCTATGCCCGGTTAGCAGGGCGTTGGCCGCATGGTGAAGAATGGCTGCACGAGGCGGCCAGCGAAACTTATGTCCTCTTGTTACAAACACTTTATGATTTAAAAGAAGATAGTGTTGACTTTCGCCTGACCATTGGCATTACCCCCGTGTTGGCAGAGCAGTTAGCCGATCTCGATGTGAAGGATCATTTTGACCAGTACCTCGACGATAAAATCCAGGCAGCCATCAACGACATCGGTTATTTTGGAACATCTGATACTGCGGACGACCATCTACGCCGACTGGCTGAATGGTACAAAAGCTGGTTCGAGGGCATCAAATATGCTTTTGATGTGCGCTTCAATCGGGACATCATCGGGGCATTCCGTCGCTTACAGGATGACGGGTATCTCGAAATTATCACCAGTGCCGCCACACACGGCTATTTGCCTCTTCTCAGCCGCGATAGCTCGATTAACGGACAGATCAAAACAGGCATCAGCAGCTATGAGCGTATGTTTGGCCGCGCACCCAATGCCATCTGGTTGCCGGAATGCGCCTATCGTCCGGCCTATATTACGGAAGATGGGAAGAAGCGCCCCGGCCTGGAAACCTTTCTGGCGGAAAATAATCTCAAGCTGTTCTTTAGCGAAACCCACACCATCACCGGCGGTCAGCCTGTTGGTGTAGCGGCTGGCGATGTCCTGGGACCCTATGGGGTCATTAAGCGCCGCTATGTCATCCCCAGTGCGGCGACCACCACCACTCCCGAACGCCCCGCAACAACCTATGAAGCCTATTATGTCAGCGACACCGTTGCCGGACCGGACAGCAGCGAACATTCCGGCGTAGCGGTCATCGGGCGCAACAATCGCACCGGGATGCAGGTATGGAGCGCCGAAATCGGTTATCCTGGCGACCCGGATTACCGTGAATTCCATAAGAAAGCCGGGACAAGCGGATTACAGTACTGGCGCGTGAGTGGCCCAGGTGTTGACCTCGGCTTCAAGGATTATTATTACCCTGAATGGGCTGCGGCGAAGGTGGACGAACACGCCGAAAACTTCGCCCATTTAGTCGATGACCTGTTGCGAAAATATCATGATGAAACCGGGAACTTCGGCCTGATTTCTTCAAACTACGATACCGAATTATTCGGACATTGGTGGTTCGAGGGGATTAGTTGGATTGGTAAGGTACTGCGCCATCTGGCGAACGATCCCGATGTAGAGCTGACCACCGCCAGTCAATATCTCAGCCAGCACCCGCCGACAGAAGTGCTGCACATCCCCGAAAGCTCTTGGGGCAGCGCCGGTAGTCACTTCACCTGGGATAACCCGGATACCCATTGGATGTGGGACCCAATTCATGAGTCCGAGGACCGCATGGAAAGTTTAGTCGCCCGCTTCCCCAATCCGACAGATGATGAACGGGCGGTACTCAATCAGGCAGCGCGCGAACTCCTCTTGCTGGAAAGTTCCGACTGGCCTTTCCTGGTTACAACCGGGCAAGCACGCGAATATTCCATCCGTCGTTTTAGCCAGCATGTCGAGCGATTTAACAAATTGGCCGACGGGCTTGAGCGAGGCACACCCGACCCCGAATTTGCGCGTGACACTTGGGAACTCGATAAGGTGTTTCCGGACATGGACTACCGCTGGTTTGGAAAACACTGATGAAAGTTCTTTTTGCAAGTGCTGAAGCCGCCCCATTTGCAAAAGTTGGTGGGCTGGCAGACGTAGTGGGGTCGCTGCCAGGGGCGCTACGCCGTCAGGGAACCGACGCCCGCGTCATTATGCCCTACTATGGGTTCATCGACGCCGACCAATACCAGATCACACCTTATTTTCAATTTCAATTAACTCGTCCCACCGGAACAACCGATATAGGTGTATTTACCGCCCAATCAGACGGTGTGCCCTTCTATTTTGTCAAAGGCTGGCCGTTCTTTGGGGATGAAGCCGAGGTGTACACCAACCCGGATAATGATGTACCACGTTTCCTATTCTTCAATCAGGCTGCTCTCGCTGTCGCCTGGGAACTCCTCGTCCGCTATGATTGGTTTCCCGACGTATGGCATGTCAACGACTGGCATACTGGCCTCATTCCCTTCTTATTGTCCGACAATCGCTCTGAAACCAGGCAATCCTCCCGCTTGGAAGGATGTCGGCTCCCTGTTGAGCATCCACAACATCGGCTATCAGGGGGATCATGTCGGTGGCTGGCTCTGGGAACTGGGAATTCCGGGTCGTCACCAGCCCGATCTGCTCTACCAGAATTTGACTGATAACATGCTGGCAATTTCGATTGCCTATTCCGACATCGTAACCACTGTCAGCCCGCGTTATGCCATCGAAATTCAGTATCCTTCCATCATCCGGCATGGACTGGATGGGCTGGTGCGAACCCGCATTGATGACCTCTATGGCATTCTCAATGGCATCGACATGGAACTCTGGAATCCAGAAACCGACCCCAAATTGGTGTCCAACTACAACTCTGAAAACTTCACTGAAAAACGTCCACCCAACAAAGCGCAGCTTCAGACCGAATCCGGCCTCGAAGTCCGCGCCGATGTTCCCATAGTGGGGATCGTCAGCCGTTTGGTTTGGCAGAAAGGCTTCGACCTCGCCCTGCCCGCCCTACGCCGTCTGTTGGTCGGCACAGATGTACAGCTAATCGTTCTCGGTTCGGGCGAACCGGAATTGGACTACGAGTTCTGGCGTTTGGGCGAAGATTTCTCCTGGCGGGCGAAAGTTTTCCAGGGTTATAACGCTGCTCTTGCGCAACACATTTATGCTGGATGTGACATCTTTCTGATGCCCAGTCACTATGAACCCTGTGGCATTGGTCAAATGATCGCTATGCGCTACGGTGCGCTGCCATTGGTACGCGAAACCGGCGGACTGGCCGACACCGTTGAAAATTATGATAATGGCCCTGCGGAACATGGCACTGGCTTTGTTTTCAATTGGGAAGAGTACGATGCCGTCCTCCACACCCTTCGGTGGGCAATTGATACCTACCACCACAAATAGGACGCCTGGAAGCGAATGCAAAAACGCGCGATGGGGCGCGATTTTAGCTGGGACAAAAGTGCATCCGAATATATCGAACTTTATAGCAAAGCAGTTCTCAAACGGAAGGGGGACACAGATTTATGAAACTCAAAGCTGTTATTCTGGCCGGAGGCGAAGGGACTCGCCTGGCAACACTCACCGCCAAACGCGCCAAACCAGCCGTGCCATTTGCCGGAAAATATCGCATTATTGATTTTACCCTCAGTAATTGTGTGAACTCCAACATATTCGACGTACTGATATTGACCCAATATCGCCCCCACAGCCTGAATGACCACATCGGGCGTGGGCGTCCCTGGGATTTAGACCGTTCCTTCACAGGTGGCGTACAAATCCTTCAGCCCTATAAAGGCCGGAGCGATACCGATTGGTATGCGGGTACAGCCGATGCAGTAACGCAAAATCTGAGTTTTGTCCGGCGCGGACGCCCGGATTATGTCCTCATCCTCTCTGGCGACCACATTTACGAAATGGACTACGATGTCCTTCTGCAATTTCACCGCGACAAGAAAGCTGATGCAACCGTCTGCACTATCCGCGTACCGATGGATGAGGCCAGCCGCTACGGCATCATCGACGTAGATGACGATTACCGCGTCCGTGAGTTCGTGGAGAAACCGCCCAACCCACCCGGCAACCTCGCCAGCATGGGCGTTTACATCTTCAGTTATGCGGTGCTGGAACAGGCGCTTCAGGATGACCTCAAGCGCAAAAGTTCCAATCACGATTTTGGCCGGGACATCCTCCCTCGGATGTTGGCCGAAAATATGCGTGTTTTTGCTTATCCCTATGGCGGCTATTGGATTGATGTCGGGACGATTGATGCCTACTGGGAAGCCCACATGGATTTAATCGGTTCACCGCCTTCACTCAACCTGAATGACCGCACCTGGGTTATCCACACCCTCAGCGAAGAACGTCCACCCGTTCATATTCAGACCGGCGCAACCGTTCGCAACAGCATGATTACGGATGGCTCAGTCATTTCCGAAGGCGCTGTAGTCGAAAATTCAGTTCTCTCGCCCGGTGTATATGTCGGCCCCAATGCGGTTGTCCGCGAGTTGATCATCCTGACCGACACCTATATCGAAGCTGGCGCTGTTGTCGAACGCTGCATCCTGGACAAAATCGTGGTCATCGGCCATAACGCCCGTGTCGGCAAAATGCAGGAAGTCGGCGATCTTGCCATCACCTGCATCGGCAAAAACACCCATGTCCCGGCTGGATATACCGTTGGCGCGGGGTCGGTGTTGGGTACGGATTTACGCCTGGAAGATTTTTCCCAATTTGCCAATAAAACGATGCCGAATGGCACTTATCTTGGATACAATCCTAAGAAATAATCCATACAATACCGGATAATACGCTTAGGCATGGCGGTTGCTATTTATGGGAGTATATCGTGACGAAGATTGAGCGCAGCGCGTTATGTGTATACGGTCACTTTAGCCAACCGCCACGTGGAAATCCCCTTGATTACACCATTGGCGACGAACCCGAAGCCGCGCCCTATCGCAACTGGAACGAACGCATCAACGAAACGTCCTATAAACCGAATGCGGACATCGGCAATTTCAACTACATCAGCTTCAGCTTCAGTGAAGGTCTGATGAAATGGTTGGAACGAAAAGCCCCTGAAACCTATGCCAGGATTGTAGACAGCGACAGGCAGGCCTTCGAAAAATATGACCCTGCCGGGAACGCGCTGGCAACCGCCTACAATCACATCATCCTGCCCCTGGCACGTAAACGCGACAAACGCACACAAATCATTTGGGGAATTGCCACTTTTGAGCATCATTTTGGCCGCAAACCGCTCGGCTTCTGGTTGCCGGAAGTTGCTGTAGACCTCGAAAGTCTCACCCTTCTGGCCGAAGCCGGAATCCAGTACACACTGTTGACTGCCAAACAGGTACATGGCCTTCCAAGCGGGGGCGGTGCAGGACCGTATTGGGTGGAACTGCCGGAAGGCAAGCGAATCGCCGTCTTTGTACGCGATGATGCGCTCTCGATCGAGCTATCGTTCAACATCCACAATCTCGGTGGTGCAGGCAGTTGGGCCCGGAACGTGCTTTCGCCTGCCCGCAAAACGGCTGGCCGCGCTCTTGCTGTTGGCGACAGCCGGGGAGACATTCGGTCATCATTATGCCGGTGAGGAACAATTTTTGCACTGGCTTGTCACTCACGAAGCAGCACAGGCGGGTTTCGAGTTAACAACCCTGGATCGCTATTTCGTGAAAAACAAACCCATCCGCTCCATAGCCATCGAGGAACGCAGCAGTTGGGGCGATCATCGTGGTCTGACCCATTGGGCAACCGGCTATGCTGACCGACAGATAGACACCACCTGGAAAGGGGCTCTCCGCCGTGCGCTGGACAATGCCGCCAGCGACATTGATCGCGTCTACGAAGATGTATTGAAGAATTATAGGGTAGACCCCTGGGAATTACGGAACGACTACATTCCGGCTCTGTTCGCCGGATTGACCCCCGACGACTTTATCACCGAAAAAATTTCCCCCATCAAATCCAGTGACCGTGATGTCCTCAAAGTGCTGCTTCAGGCACAGCGCCTCACCCAACGCATGTACAATAGTTACACCTTTACCGACAATCGTCTGGACGGCACGCAGCCCCGTTATGCCATAGCCTGTGCCGCCACAGCCCTCTCAATGGTGCAGGAGGCCACTGGACACGACCTCAGTGACCGCCTCTCATCAGATTTGGCCGTCGTAACCTCCACTTCCACCCCGATAACAGGTGGGGACATGCTCCACGATGTTATCAAAGAATACGATTTGACCCTCGCATAAAAACAAAACCCGGCGATGAACCGGGTTCTGTTTGCTTCCATGCTGCCGAGTGCAGATTAGGTTGTAACAACCGAATTATCCCCACTAAATGGATTCGGTACATATTTATCGGCATGCCAATCATTGTGCCATTCTGTGCCATTGACCAGGTAGCGAAACTGATATTCTCGCCCATTACCCAGTTCCATCGTTACTGTGAAATGACCATTCTTCAACGGTTTCATGGGGGTAGCTTTTTCATCCCAATTGTTGAAATCCCCCACCAGATAAGCGGTTTCGGCTTTCACTGCTTCTGGCAGCGTAAAAGTTACTTTGCAGACCGATTTACTCTTAAGGAATTGCTTCTTCAGCATGTTTCCGTTCTCCATTTTGATTGCCTCCATCTCGCTATCTTCAGTTTACAATAAATTCTAGCATTGTGATTGTACGCCCAAAAGGTATAGTCCGAATATAAAACACATGAGTTTTTTAGCTTTTCTTCAGGTTGCGTGTTTAAGCTGAATCCTGCTATGCTTGCGCTGGCAGGACGCCCGACCATAAATTGTGAATAACGCACACATTTTGAACAACCCTCAGGAGATCGAATGATAAAACCTGTTGCACGAATTAATGTCGTGCCCAACTTACCCGAACCACTTCGCCGATTGCAGGAACTTGCTTATAACTTGCGCTGGGCATGGGATCACGAAACGATTGCCCTGTTCCGCCGCCTGGATCGTGACCTGTGGGAGAATACAGGACACAATCCAATTTCGATGCTGGGGCAAATCTCCCAGGAGCGCCTGGAAGCCGCTTGCGACGACCCGGCCTTTATGGCAAATCTCCATAACGTCTGTGAGTTGTTCGACCAGTACATGAGCGCCAAAAATACCTGGTACGATACCCATTTTGGCAGCAAAAATAAGCCAGTGATTGCCTATTTCTCAATGGAATTTGGCATTACCGAATGTCTGCAAAATTACTCTGGTGGCTTGGGTGTGCTCAGTGGCGACCATCTGAAAAGCGCCAGCGACCTGGGATTGCCGTTAGTGGGTGTTGGCCTGTTATATCAGGAAGGCTACTTCCAGCAGTATTTGAATGCCGACGGTTATCAGCAGGAACTCTATCCCATCAACGATTATTCCAACCTGCCGGTCACGCTCCAGCGCAACCCGGATGGAACCCCCCTCAAGATTAGCGTGCCCATGCCGGGGCGTGAATTGTACGCCATGATCTGGAAAGCGCAGATCGGGCGTGTACCCCTTTTCCTGTTGGATTCAAATATCCCTGAAAATCCGCGTGAAGAAGATCGAAATCTGACGGATCGCTTGTACGGCGGTGATCGGCGGACGCGCATTCGCCAGGAAATTCTGATGGGAATCGGCGGAATCAGGCTCCTCGATGCGCTCAAACTGCGTCCCAACATCTGCCATATGAATGAAGGCCATTCGGCCTTTCTGGCGCTGGAACGTATTCACCAGCTAATGATCGAGGACAACCTGACGTTTCGTCAGGCACAGGAGATCGCCGCCGCCGGGAATATTTTCACCACCCATACCCCTGTTCCCGCCGGGTTGGAACGCTTCGGCTTCGACCTGATCGACGAACATTTCACCGACTATTATAAAACCCTGGGTCTCACCCGTGAACAATTCCTCGATCTGGGGCGCGAGAATATGGGTACCTATGAGCTATTCTCGATGGCCGTATTAGCATTGAACCTGTCAGCCGGGGCAAATGGCGTTGCTCGGCTGCATGGCAAAGTCTCGCGTAGGCTGTGGCAGTGGGTCTATCCCAACGTCCCGGAGGATGAAATCCCGATTAAGTCCGTCACCAACGGCATTCATGTACAAACCTGGATCAGCCGGGAGATGGGTACACTGCTGGATCGTTACCTCGATCCTGCATGGCGTACCGAGGAATCCAGGCCAGAAGTTTGGGGGGAAATCGAATCCGTCCCCGATGCCGAACTCTGGCGCACCCACGAACGCCGCCGCGAACGATTGGTGGCCTTCACCCGGCAGCGTCTGCGCCGCCAATTGGAAAATCGCGGAGCATCACAGAGCGCCGTAGAAGCTGCCGACGAAGTTCTGAATCCTGACGCGCTCACTATCGGTTTCGCCCGCCGATTTGCCACTTATAAGCGGGCAACCCTCCTGTTCCGTGATCTTGACCGGCTCAAAAGTATCCTCAATAATCCTGATTACCCTATCCAGATCATTTTTGCAGGTAAAGCCCATCCCCATGATACCGGCGGTAAGGAACTCATCAGGCAGATTGTGAATGCCACGCGCGATGTGGAACTCCGCCACTCGGTGGTATTCCTCGAAAATTATGACATGAACATCGCCCGCCATCTGGTGCAGGGGGTTGACGTGTGGCTAAACACACCCCAACGCCCCAAAGAAGCCAGTGGTACGAGTGGCATGAAGGTCATCTACAACGGTGGACTGAATTGCAGCATCCTGGATGGTTGGTGGGCAGAAGGTTATCAGCCGGAAGTCGGTTGGGCAATTGGCAAGGGCGAGGAATATCCCGAAAATGAATGGGAAACGCAGAATTACATTGAAAGCGAAGCCATCTACAATATTCTGGAACAGGACATTGTGCCATTGTTCTACAGTCGGGGACGAGACGGCCTACCCCGTGAGTGGATTGGCCGGGTGAAAAATTCAATGCGTACCCTTGCCCCCTATTTCAACACCTACCGCATGGTACAGGAGTACACAGAGTTATATTACGTACCCAATTATCAAATTAGCCAGCACATGATGGAATCCAAACTCAAAAGCGGTCTGGCTTATGCCGCTTGGCGCGAAAATCTTGAACACGTTTGGCCGGGGGTGCAAATCCGCAGTGTAGAGATTCCACAACAGCAGGTCAAGGTGGGCACAGAAATCGAAATTTCGGCTTTGATTGACCTCGGACAGCTCACGCCGGAAGACGTGCGTGTGCAGCTATATTTTGGCGATCTTAATACACGCGGCGATCTACAGGATGGTGAAGCTATCGACATGAGTCCCGACGATAAAAAAGGCAGTGGGGTCCATCGCTTTACAACGCGGGTTACTTATAATACCAGTGGGGAGCGGGGATTGTCGGTGCGTGTGCTGCCCTATCACCCATATTTGCGCACCTCATTCCTCCCTGGCCTGATTACCTGGGCATCAATCTAGACCTTACCGGGAGACTTATTCAAATTCCCATATTCGTAGGGGCCGACCTGTGTGTCGGCCCGCCCTACTTTGCACTAATTCACTTCGACGATGGTTTTAACCTCGCAGCAATCGCGGAATATCCCGCAGTTTTGGCAATTGTCCGGCCAGCAAAATCTGCACCCGGAACATCCGCCCCGCTGCCCAGATCATAAAGACATCCACCACCATCAATAATGCTAAGCTGACCGCGATTTGCCACAATGGCACAGTCGTCAGCGTCACCCGCATCACCATCGACAATGGCGCAGTAATGGGTATAAGGCTGAGGATGGTTGGTAGTGCCGCATCCGGCGAACTGATGAACAGCGCCAGAAAATAGAAGGGGATAGCGGCTGGCAAGGTGAAGAAGACGGCGTACTGTGGCCCTTCCTGCATTGAGTTTGATAGCGCGCCAACCATGCCGTATGCGGCTGCGAAGAACAGGTAGCCAAACACAAAGTACAACAGCAGCACCACAATTTCACCGGGATCAAGCGAGACTGTCGCCAATGCTGCCAGCGGTGAGCTTGGGTCACCTGCCACCAGCTTACCGAGTAAGAACAACGCCCCAATCCACACCACAATCTGAATCAGACCCATGAGGCCGAGCGCCAGAATTTTTCCAGCGAGCAGTTGTGTCGGGCGCATGGACGAAATCAGGATTTCGATGAGCCGTGTTTCCTTTTCCTCGATCACCGTCTGCATCAGATAACCGTTGGTCATGAACACACTTAACATCAGCGCAATAGCGAAGATATATACCACTGCGAAATCCGTACCAAAGTTCGACTCAGTCTGCCCGCTGGCGTCCCGCTGCAAGTTAATGACATGTTGATTTGTCACCGGACTCACAAGTCGGCTAAATAAATCAGGATTTACGTTCACAGCCAGCTTTTTGAGGACAAGCTGCCGGATAAGGTCGCTGTCCACCTGATTGATCGAAAACCGAGGAATAACGTGGGTAATATCACCTGTTTCAAGATAATCCGCTTGGATGATGTAATACCCATCCACATCACCCGCATCCATTGCCGCTCGCGCCACCGTTTCATCGGGATAATAAATCAGGCGATCACTTAACTCACCCGCATCAGCAAACTGCCCCGTCAGATCAACATAGCCCGACGGTTTTTGTTCCTCATTCTGCACGACAGGAGTGGGCTGCGGATTCTCGGCTGCATTTCGCGCGTTGATGTCACTGATAAACCGGATTCCGAACACTAGGGCAAATCCAATGAGCGGCAGCCCAAAGGTCGTGAATAGGAATCCTTTTCGCCGCGCATTGCGTCGAAGCTCGTAAGTGAAGACTTGCCAGATGTGGCTGCTCATGCAGCACCCCCCTTCGCTGTCCGTGACTCTACCATTCCTGCTGGAGGTGAATTGCGGATCACACGCCATAATTCGCGCGGGCTGACACGTTTGCCATACATCAGCAGCCCCCATCGGAACACCCGCGCCGATGCCCACACAACCACTATCCCCGATACCAGTAGAATGCCCAGGCTGGCGAGGAGCTGCCACGTTGGTACAACTCCAAAACCTGACCTCAGTAACACTGTCATCGGCGCAGTGAACGGAATCAGAGTCAGCGCAATCGCCAGCGAACTGTTCGGCTCACTAATCAGCGTCGTAATGAAGAAAAATGGGATAACCCAGATCAGGGAGAATATCCCGGAATACTGGCGGCTTTCTTGCTCAGAAGTCGCTACCGCACCCAATCCCGCCATCAGGCTGGCGAATAGAAAGTAACTCAACAGGAAATACACCAGGAACAATATCATCAGGTCGGTAGGGAACGCGATACCCGCCAGTGCTGGAACACCCTGTCCCAGGCGGATGAGCGCGAATCCGGCCACACCCCATACTACCAGTTGGGTCAGACCGAGTGCGCCCAAACCCATGATTTTCCCCAGGAGCAGTTGCAAGGGTGTGACGCTGGTCATCAGAATTTCCATGATCCGGTTAGTCTTTTCTTCGACTACCCCGTTCATCAGGAAGCCGCTGGTCACACTGGATGACATCAGAAACACGAACGCGAAAATCAAGGGGATGAAAATCAACACAGGGATATTCGCGTCCGTCAGCGAACGCCCACTGTCCGCCACCTGAATCGTCAAATCGACAGGGTTGCGGATGCGCTCAAGCGGCACATCCGACGACAGTCCCCGGCTCAGATTAGTTGCCAACAGATTCTCAACACTGGACTTCAGTGCATCCGGTATCCCGGAATAGCTGTACACTTCAATCGCCCCGGTGGTCATATAATCCTCCGGCACGACGAAATACGCCCCAATCGTCTTGGCATCCAGCGCCGTTCGTGCCGCATCTTGTGACTCGTATGGAACAAACAGATCGGTATCCGGCTCAGGATATATCGCATCACTCAATACACCCACCTGATCGACATAACCCACTTTGCCGACCTGGGAAATATCTTCTTCATTGTTGGCAACCAGAGCGAAAATGATAAACCACATCACAAATGTGAAAATCGGCACGCCAAAAACGGCAAACAGGAAAGATCGGCGTTTCAGGTTATAGAGATACTCACGTCGTGCAACCGTCCATACCTTTTTCATGCTGGCTGTCCTTCCACTACCCGAATGAAGATGTCATTCAGGCTCGGCACAGCCAGTTCAAACCGTTCGATCCTTATATCCGGCGCAGCCGCAATCGACGCTAACACCTGTGTCGATGTTGTTCCCGGCTTGAGGTACAGCAAGGCATGTTTCTGACCATTCTCGCTCATCTCCACCCGCTCGACACCCGGCAGCTTATTCCAGTCCCCCTTGCCTTCCACCACGATGGCGTTCAAGGCGTATTGCTGGCGAATCTCGTCTACACTGCCGTACAATTTCTGTTCGCCCTTGTGAATCATCAGCAGCCGCTCACACATTTCTTCCACCTGCCACATCTGATGCGTACTCATCACCACTGTGCCACCTTTATCCCGGAACTCCATCACCAGGTCTTTCAGCGCCAATGTATTCACCGGGTCAAGGCCAGAAAAGGGTTCATCAACAATGATGAGTTCCGGGTCGTGCAGCACTGTCACCGCGAACTGAACTTTTTGCTGCATACCTTTGCTCAACTCGCTGACCTTCTTTTTCGCAAATTCGGACAGTTCCAGTCGATCCAGCATCGCCACACTGCGCTTGTGAGCCTCCTGATGGGACAAACCCTTAAGCGTCGCCAGATACACCATCATCTCGATCAGTTGAACATTCCGATATAGCCCGCGTTCTTCCGGCAGATAGCCAATTCGATCTTTCGTTGCATCATCCAACGGCTTCCCCAACACCGCGATCCGCCCCGTATCGGGTTTCAAAATGTCCAGAATCATACGCATGGTCGTGGTTTTGCCAGAACCGTTCGGGCCTAGCATAGCGAATATCTCCCCCCGCTTCACCTCGAAGCTGAGGTTGTCTACAGCCCGGAAGTTGCCATAATTCTTGGATATTCCCTCGACCTGGATAGCTGTTTCGGATTGCATCCGGTTTCCTCCTTACTGCCTTATGCTATCAATCTACGATTTATACGTAAAACAGGCATAAATGTTGCGAATCAAATAACAATCAATCATAACATAACAGGCTTGGGCACATAAACACCCCCAAAGTTTGGTGGTCGCTTGTTCTCCTGTGAAACACATGTTAGAATCAATCTTGGTTGACCCATAAAGGTTGGTAATTTTATTACACTTCTTTACGCTTGCACTCGGATTCACAAGATACAATAGTCTCTGTAAGTGTCTTGAAAGGTGTGCATAGGTTAAAATTGGGTTTGTGCCATCTTTAGGATGTGTACGAAACCGTAAGATTGATGAATTTCAGGAATCCTGTATTGCGCGCTGTTGTAATCGTGTTAAAATAAATTCAGTTAAAAATGTCAATTCTATCTTAATGATTAAGCAAGTTATGACTGATATGAGACTTATGCCTGGCGAACAAACACTTACCCTTCGGAGGTTTGCATGAAGAAGCATATTCTGGTCGTCGATGATGAGATCGGGGCCCTCACTCTGATTGGAATCATGCTTGAACGTGGCGGTTTCGGCGTGCTGAAGGCCAAAGATGCGAAGTCGGCACTCAGCGTCCTCGACCAGAACACACCAGATATGATTATCTTGGACGTGATGATGCCAGGTATGGATGGTATCGAACTCTGCCGTGTGATACGGGATCGCACTGATACAGGTGTGACCCCCATCTTGATCCTCTCCGCGCGCGGCGATGCCGAGAGCATTATGCGGGGTATTGAAGCAGGCGCGAACGACTACCTGCCCAAACCCATTCTCCATCACGATCTGGTTGCAAAAGTTCGCAACATGCTCGGTCAGAACGGCACAGAAGTTTAATCACTGCCCCTTTTCCCAGTGGAAAAGATAGAGCGCACTTCCTCCGGTGCGCTCTTGATGGACTAAGCCCCTATCATCCCAACCCTTCTTCACGAACTCCCACCATAAAGCGCCCGATAGATGCTGTAGAAGCCATAAATACGCTGCACATAGGTTCGTGTGCTGTCAATCGTGATGGCAGTCATGAATTGGTCAGGCTCGCCGCCGGACAGGTCTAACCATTGACTGGCGCGCCCCGGCCCCGCGTTGTAACCTGCCAGTGCCGCCTGGACATTACCATCGAATAGTTCCAACTGTTCCGACAGGTAATACGCGCCGAATTCAATTCCCACGTAGGGACGGAACAATTCGCTGTGTTGGTAATTCGGCCAGTTCAACTGTTGGGCAATGTATTCGGCTGTCGAGGGGATCACCTGTGTCAGACCCTTTTCGCCCGCCGCCGCCGTCGCATACGTATCGAATAAACTCTCGTATCGAATGAGCGAGAATACCAGTAGCGGATCAATGTTGTATCGTCCGGCGATGTCCTGCACCACATCCAGATAATAGTCAGGATACCGCAGCCGCGATAGATACGGCGGTACGGCCAGAGTTGCGGTGTTGGCGGCGATAATCACATTCGCCCCGGCATAGACCGATGGCGAATACGCTCCAATCCCACGCAGGAAAATCGCCAGTTGGTACGATAGCAGGGGATTATCCTTGTTGGCATCGATCACATCCTGGAACTCGACTTCTGCCTCCGCATTCGCTCCCACTGACCATAATTCATTCCCACGAATGAGTCCCACGTCATTTTGGAGAGGGGCGGATAACGGCCATAGTGCCCCCTCTTGTGTGATGTTAAATGTCGTTCGCAGCCAGTCTTCTGCGTCTGCCAGTTGTGCAGCATCATCAAAGTTAAACTGGTATGTCACCGGGCGCGCGAAGGTATCCCGTCCGGCCAGAATATCCTGTGCGCGGGCGGCGAAATAACTGTCCGGCGACGAGCTAGCAGCCAGTTGGAGTGCCTCAGTTGCCGTTTTGGAGTCGCCCCGGTCTGATGCCAGTCGCCCCACCCACAAATATGCGGCGGCTTGGTCGTCCCCGGTGGTCGTGGTTGCCAGTCGTGCATACAATCGTTCTGCCCCGGTGGGATCACCCAGGTTATAGGCTGCCGAAGCCGCCAGGAACAAACCGCTGCTGGCCTGCTCGGTGTCCGGGTAAGCATCCGCCAATCGCTCGAAAACGGCTCGCGCCTGTGTCGGATTATCGTTGGTGTCGTACAGGTATCCTGCCCGCCACAATGCTTCGGGCGCTTCCGGCAGATAGTTGTATTCATCCCCAATCTTGAGATACTGTGTGATCGCTCCGTCAATATCCCCCGCCATGAACTTCGTCCGTCCCTGCTCCAGCAGTGCCTCCCCGAACAGGGGGTCGGATGGATGTTGTTCAATGATGGTCTGGAAAGCCGTGTCCGCCGCCGATGAATTGCCAATCTCACGGTATGCCCGTCCTAGCAAGAGATACAATTCCGCCGGGATGTCTGCCAATGCGTATTCGGTGGAGTAGTTATTAAACGCATCAATAGCGTCCTCGTAATCACCGAAATTGTAACTGACTTTGCCGCGTGCGAAATCGTCAACGTTCTGGTCGGCTGCCAGCAGCGTTTGCATCGCTTTATAGGCTTCCGGTGTCCCTGGATACGTCTCAAAAATGGATTGCATCCGTGTCAGCCCATCAGCTTGATCGCCACCGTTGATGACTGCCTGTGCTGCCGCGTATTCGATAGATGCGCGGTAGGGTGCGTTCTGGGCTACCTCCAGAATGGCATTATATTGTTCCAATGCCTGACCAGTTTCTCCCTGGTTCAGATACACCTGCGCGGCTTTCTCCCGCAGCGCCAGTTCGGGCACAAGGCTGCGTCCGGCATCGGCAGCGGTTGTGTAACTGGTGAGCAACTCATTCGCCTGTCCCAGCGCCAGTTGGGCGTCTCCGATCCGCTCGTAAACATAGCTGTCAATTCTGCCGGGGCGCAGTTCCAGATACTTCTGATAATCAGCCAGTGCGTCCGCCCACTCAGATAGTCCTGAATACGCATCGCCCCGCAGGAAAAAGGCTTGTGCGATCCGTCCATCATCGCTGTATTGCCCGATGAAGTTGCTCATCGCATTCGCCGCGTCTGCGAATAATCCTTCTCGCAGCGCCGCCCGTCCCATATCAAACCATGCCGATGCCGCTAGATTGGCGGGAGCGCCGCCGGAAAGCACACTCTGGTAGGCGGCCACCGCATTTTCGTAATAGCCGTTCACCAGATAGCGGTCTGCCAGTTGCATGGCGATCTGCGGTTCGACGGTGGCTGTCGGCGGGATAGGTGTCGGGCCAGCCGTTGCCAGTTCCGGTGTCGCCGTGACGTAAATTACGGCTTGCGGCTCAGACAGGTTACACGCTGTCAGGCTGAGAAACAGGGCGACAATCAGGACCTTTATCAGGGGAATTTTATAAATGTTCATGCGCCGCATTATGGCGAGACTGCTGCCCGGTGTCAATAACCTTTACCCAACGTTAAGCCGACGGTGGTATCAGGTCGCCGGATAACCAGGGCATCCCATAACCAATAATCAGGTGTCCGGCCTCTGCCAGTGCCTTTCCTAGTTCATCCGTATTGCCGAACGTCCACCAGTGGTCAGCCGACGGCAAAATCGCTACCCCGAAATCCTCCACCACCAGCCTGCTCAAATCTCGCCGCGCAAATTTTGGGTGGTCGCTGGACGCGCTGGGCAGTGGCTTGTCACTGCGAGTCAGTATGATCTTAAACCGCGATGGCATCCGCGCTGCCCACATCGTATCGACGTATGCCAGCAGTTGAAATTCGATGAAGCCCCATAACCCATCATCCAACTGCTTAGTGAAACGGAACAATCCCCCCGCCCACTGCACAGGCTTCTCGTCCAATTCGTACCCTGCCGCTGCGAACGCCTGTCCCACCACCGTCAGCATCACCAGCCGGAAGTATTCCTGTGGCGTCTGTGGATTACTCATAAAAATTCAATCATGCCCGCTTTTGAGGCCATTTGAAAAGTTGGTTGTACCAAATTCGCTGTCGATTTTCGCACCACAATGTTACGTTTTTAATCTTCTCTTGTTCTGACAACTGACTACTTCTCTCCGCATCTTTGACGTTCTTCGTACCTCATCCCTGGTTTTCATCTTTTTCTGGCAACTGGAAACAGGTAGCTGACAACGAAAACGCCATTTTTCCCCCCAAAATCGACACAAATGTGTACACAAATGTGTACCACAAGCACGAACTTTTGTGCTACGCTATGGTTGTGTCCATGTGTCATGGAGTTTTGATGTTACGCTTTTTTGATCTTACCCCTTTGCGCCTTCGCCCTCTTTGCATCTTTGCGTTGAGTCTTTTCTTTATTCCTTGCAGCAACTCGCTCCCGTGTTCCCGCTGTAACGACACAACATTGTCAGTGCGGCAGTTAACTCGCCCGTTGTCGCCGCACGAGTGTCATTCCGGCGCATCTTTCCCGGCCTCCCACCGTCACAATTTCGCATTGGCGCGACAACCCCCGTGTTCCCGCCGTTCATTTCAGCGACAATTTTTCTCGCTTTTATCAACGTTCTCAGTTTAAGTCTTTGTTGGATAGCAGGTCATGCACCGCCTCTGCATCCGTCACCGGATACGCGCACACAAAATGTCGGCACACATACACCGTCGGCTCGCCTTTCCGTTGAGTCCGGTAATTCAATAATGGAATCGTCGTCTCTCCCGGCACATCTTCAGGAGCAAGCGCCGTAATCACATTCGGGCGATACGGTTTCTGGACTTCATCCACCAGGGCTTTTGTTTCTGGTGCATCCGTCGACCCGACAATAGCCACTTCAGCTAGCCCAGCCACCAGCATATCCGTCGCGCTCAACGCTTCCCCAAACGCCTGCGGATACTGTCGCATCGCCTCGGCCAGCAATGCTAGGGTTCGTCGTGCGGCTTCCTCATATTGTGCTTCGCCTGTATACGCCGCCAGCCGGATGAGTTGTCTTGCCATCATCGCATTCCCCGATGGCGTGGCATTGTCCTGCATGTTACGTGGCCGCGCGATCAACGCCTCGTGGTCATCGCTGGTATCAAAGAAACCGCCATCCTCCGCGCCGAAATGTTCCAGCACATGGTCAGCCAGCCTCCGCGCTTCCACGAACCATCGTTCCTCGAATGTTGTCTGGTACAACTCCAGCAGGCCATCAATCAGGTTAGCATAATCTTCCAGGTAGCCGTTGATCTTGCTCGTTCCATCCTTATGTGTCCGGTATAACCGTCCATCCGGCGCAACCATCTCCCTTAACAAAAACTCGGCATTACGGATAGCTCCCTCACGGTAATCCTCCCGGTCTAAAACCCGCGCCGCCTCCGCTAAACTTGCCAGCATCATCCCATTCCAGGCCGTCAGAATCTTGTCATCCAAACTCGGATGGACTCGGTGTGTTCGCGTGGCATACAACTTGTCCTTAATGCGCCCCAGTCGTTTATGCAGTTCTTCTTCCGGGATACCTAACCGTTCCGCCACCACCGCGTCATCATTCGGTACATTCAGGATATTCTGCCCCTCGAAGTTTCCACGCCCGCTCACCCCCCAGTATTCAATCGCGGTCAGGACATCCTCACCCAACAGAGCTTCCAGTTCTGCTTTGTCCCACACGAAAAACTTGCCTTCCTCCCCCTCGCTATCGGCATCCGTCGTGCTGTAGAATGCCCCCTCCGGCGCGGTCATCTCCCGCAGGATGTAATCGTAGACCTCTACCGCGATGGTTTTATAGAATACATCTCCGGTAATCTGCCACGTATGCAGGTAGACCCGTGACAGTTGTGCGTTGTCATACAGCATCTTCTCGAAGTGTGGCACGAGCCAGATCGCGTCTACACTGTAACGGTGGAAACCGCCCCCAATCTGGTCATAAATTCCGCCTCGCGCCATCTTGCCCAATGTGAATGTCACCTGTTCCAGTGCTGCCGGGTCGCCCGTCCGGGCATAAGCGCGTAACAGGTATTCCAAATTCATCGGCTGCGGGAACTTCGGCGCGCCACCAAATCCGCCATACATCCGGTCAAACCCCGCCCCGATCTTCTTGTAGGCTGCATCCAGCAAATCGGCATTCAAGGCCAACTCACTCCCACCAATACCCATCAATTCACGGTTGAGAGCCTCGGACAGATTCGACGCCGCATCTTCCACCTGTTCGCGCTGGTTCTGATACGCTTCCGCCACCCCGCTCAATACCTGCCGGAACGCAGGCATCCCATGTCGCGGCTCACGCGGGAAGTACGTCCCACCATAAAACGGTTTCCCTTCCGGGGTCAGGAATACCGTCATCGGCCATCCCCCCTGACCCGAAAGCGCCTGTACAGCCTGCATATAGATGTCGTCCACATCTGGGCGTTCTTCCCGGTCTACTTTGATGTTCACGAACAAATCGTTCATCATCTGCGCCGTCGGCTCGTGTTCAAAACTCTCGTGCGCCATCACATGACACCAGTGGCATGCGCTGTATCCCACGCTCAACAAAATCGGCTTATCCTCCGCCTTCGCCCGTTCCAGCGCCTCTTCGCCCCAGGGATACCAGTCCACCGGATTTTCAGCGTGTTGTCGCAAGTATGGGCTGGTTTCGTATTGCAGGCGATTCATGAGCAATCCTCAGTTTAGTTGGTAGTTTTTGGAGTATAGCGGAATGTTGGCGGTACGGGGTTAGACATTCAAAAGTGAGTGAGGACTCACCATGTCAGCAGCTTTGGAGCATCATCACCGGAAGAATCGGCACGCCAGAATTTTTCCAGCCAGTCGAGTAACTGCTTGGTGACATCGGGCGTCATCAGGACAGCCGCCTCAAATCCATTGTGTGAGAAAGCATATAGGCTGGCAAATTTGTGCCGTGTGACGCAGATGACATAATCCTTTTCCCATCGTGCCTGCCCCCATAGGAAAGCCACCCCACCTGCCTCACGCCGCATCAATTCCAGCCATCGGGCGCGATCCATCCCACTCAATCCATCCATACGGAAGTGTAGGGACAGCATCGACCCATATGTAAACGACAGATGCACTCCCCCGCTGGCAGAGTCTACGTCAATCACTGCCGAAGCCGACCCATCTGCGCTCGACAGCGTAGCAACCCCGCGCGGATTTTTGGAATCCACATTGCGAAAACAAATCACCGACATCATTGGCAGGGACGGAAAGCGATTGTGCAGTTCGGTGCTCAGGTCAATCTGGTCATTAAAGAACTGCTGCAATAACCAGGGCGCGCTGGTTGATGACGCCAGTTTGGACGCTGTACGCACAACTCCCTCCCGCCCCGCCGGTTCAAGATCGGCCAGGTCAGGCGGGTTGATTGACTTTGGTACGGAAGGCAGTGTCGCATCATCCGGTTCAATGAAATTGTCTTTTGGATCGTCGCTCATTGGGTGCATCCTTCAGAAACCTCATTACAGCTTATACCAGGCTTTGAGGCGGTGCAAGCGGGAATGACATCACGGAGGCTTAGGAATGTGAACCACGTATTCAACATACTGTTTATCGGACGGCACATCATACGGACTCCACAATGGCCCTTCCACACTTGCGAAGTAAGCAGTTAATGAACGCAGCGTTTCTTGATCGTCAGGATCAATGAAGAAAGCATATTCTCCGGGCGCAAAGGCTCTCAGATCATCACCTGCCAGATCGGATGGAGCTAGCACAGTAATATGTGGGTGAAAATCCCAGAATTTTCCCAGCAAATCATAATGTGGCAAATACACCCCATTGTCAGTGATGATAAAGATGGGTGTGTCGGCGGGCAGCGCACGTGCCCGAAAGAACACGTCAATATAGTCTCCCGGCGGTCTGATTTGCTCATTGTAGAACGGCAGGTGATCGCGGAAATAGTAGATCACCTGCAACAGAGCCAGCAATCCCGCTACAGTCAGCATCAGCCCGCCATATACAGACCGCCAGGAAAATCGGCTGTCCAGTTGTGACCGCCCCAATAAAACAGGAATCGTAAAGCGGATGCCCATCGCCATCAACAGCGCCAATGCTGGAAAAACCACCATATAACGCACCGAGAAGGTGTTTTCAATCGGACTCAGGAGGCTGTTGCCAGCGATGACCAACACCACCCACAGCAATACCAGGCTGCCTGCCACACGCCACCGCCACACTGCATGAAATACACCCAGGAAAAACGTGGGCAGCATAAAACCCAGGATCAACGGAGTCTCACCGCCATAATACAACCGGCTGGTATCGGTTCGTTGAATGATATGCAGTATAGGTGGCAGCAGATTGTCATTGAAATAATGCTTCAGTGCTGCCCCACCATCTGTCAGCGAAATGATACTCGTCCAATTCAGTTGCCGATCCGCCACTTGATCCATACGAGGAGTAAAGGCGAAGCCCCAGGACGCAAGCACAATATACAGGGGTGCAGCGATCAGAATTCCGGTTACAAAGGTAAATAACATGTTACGAATGGATAACTGCTTTTGTCCGAATATGTAGCAGAACGACGACCCACAAACTGAGGAGTGTTGGGTACAGCAGCTTGCCACCTTCATAAAAGTATTGAGTCAAACCCAGGCACGCGCCAGAAAGCACAAAATCTGTGCGCCGTTTCGTTTGTAGACCCCGCGCGAATAATGCCAGCATCAGTGTTCCCACAAACGGATCAACCACGTTAATCAGTGCCAATCGGTTTAAGTGGATAAACGGTGGAAAAGTCGCTAAAAGCAAGGCGGCTATCAAAGCTGTCCATCTGTCAAAAAGATGTTTCGCCAGCATATACAATGCTGGTACAGTCAGTGTCCCACAGATCACGCTAACGAAGCGCAAACCGCTCAGAGTCGGACCAAACACTGCTACAGACCCCGCCGCAAGATAGGGATAGACCCAGGGAAATGCTGCGAAACCGCTGTAGGGTGTCAGAATGTTGATGTCACTTCGCTGCCACAGGTCAATCACCGCCTGTACATCATGGAATTCATCGACAAATGTATGAACTGCCTGCCCCAACATCCATATTTGCAGCACAAAGGCCAGCCCGGTTATCAGGGCAATCGGTATCCATTCCTGATGCCTGTCAAGAGTCATGACCCATTGGACGATCCGATGCCATACCTTCCGCAACCGCAGCCCAGCCAGCCCCCAGGTCAGTAGTACAATTCCGCTGCCCAGAAGAACAAACTGGAAATGATACGAAAGCCGCAGTTCGGACGTGTTGACGTCTGCCAGTATCAGCCATGTCAGCACAAGGAGACCTGCCACAATTGGTATTGCAGAAGCCAGTTCTATCCGGGATCGTATCGCCATAGAACGATGGGATGTCCATTGCGGCCAACGAGCCGGAACCGCACCAGCAGACAGACCCAAAAGGAGCATCAGGCCGCCAATCAACATCAATATAAATCCAGTGGGAATGCCAGCCAGATAAAACGGACGAAAGTAATTGGCGCTCCAGACCATCAAAGTAATAGAGATAAAGGTCAAAGGAAAAACCAGCCAGAGCCTTCGGGCGAATGGACTGGCATGAATTGTTGAATTGATGGAGTAACGGGAGATTTCGAGGTCTGGGAGCGATTGTGATTCAGGCACAGGTCGCCGGATAATGTGCGATCTAATCACCACGATGATAGAAATCACTACAGCGAAACAACCGCCCAGAACAATCCATAATGAAAACTTCGGCTTAATTCGTTGAAGGGCTTTCATGGGCGACATAGTTTATGATGTGTGGGTAAAGTATATCATGGTTAGCGAACAGATTTCGTAAATCATGTTGCTCTCGCCCTGATTTAAAAACTCCCCATTCTGGTAGGGGCGAAGACCCGTAAACTCAGGTAAAATTGTTCATTAGCTTCTAACGTCCCTAAAATATACCAGAACGTATAATAAGGGGCGCTTTAAGGAAATGTGAGGCAATAAGGTGCAACCGCCGAATAAACAACCGGAACAACAACCGGGTAATCAACCGTCCGGACCGCAGTTTAAAATTCCCCGTTGGGTATGGCCGGTGCTGTGGATCGTCCTCTTGGGTTGGACGTTCTTTCGCTTGCAGGATATGGTCAGTTTGGGCGGCAGTGAGCAGCCCATTTCAGTACCCTATTCGTTTTTCTACGATCAGGTGGAAGCGGGCAATGTTTCCGAAGTCCTTTTCCAGGACAATCAGGTACAGGGTGCTTTTAAGAGTTCCGTCACCTATCCACCTTCGGGTTCACCAGAACTATCCCAGGGTGTGACCCAGCGCCGATCAACCAGTTTTACAACCACCCTGCTGACAGACAGCGTTCCAGACCCGCAGTTGGTTCAAGCACTTCGGGATAATAATGTCACCATAATTGCCCAGACGGTTGAGACATCACCAATCCTTTTGTTCCTGTTCAACTTCGGGCCAATCATTCTCCTCCTCGGCTTTTTCTTGTGGTCGGCCAGACGCCAACAGGGACAAATGGGCAATGTCTTTGGCTTTGGTAAGACGCAAGCGCGCGAATACACAGTAGAACGCCCGAATGTGACCTTTGCCGATGTCGCCGGGCAAGATGCGCCCAAAGCCGAACTGGTAGAAATCGTCGACTTCCTCAAGGAACCAGACAAATACATTGCCCTCGGCGCACGCATACCGCGTGGTGTACTGCTCATTGGCCCTCCTGGGACGGGTAAAACACTGCTCGCGCGGGCAGTGGCTGGCGAGGCCAATGTCGCCTTTTTCAGCATCGCTGCCTCAGAGTTTGTGGAGATGTTCGTCGGTGTCGGCGCGTCCCGCGTGCGTGACTTGTTCCGCCGCGCCAAGGATGCTTCCCCTAGCATCGTGTTCATTGACGAAATCGACGCGGTAGGTCGCCAGCGTGGGGCGGGTTTGGGGGGCGGCCATGACGAGCGTGAACAAACCCTCAATCAGATGCTTTCGGAGATGGATGGTTTCGACCAAAATGAGAGTGTGATCGTCATGGCGGCTACCAATCGGCCTGACGTACTCGATCCGGCGCTTCTCCGCCCCGGACGTTTTGACCGACAGGTGACAGTTGGGTTGGCAGACAGAGCTGGACGGTTCAGTATCCTCAAAATTCATACGCGGGGAAAGCCGCTGGGCGAAGATGTCGATCTCGAAGCGCTGTCGAAAGCCACGATGGGCTTTTCTGGTGCAGACCTGGCGAATCTGGCAAACGAGGCAGCTTTGACCGCCGCAAGGCGAAATTCTAAACGGGTCAATCAGCGTGACTTCCTGGATGCCTTTGACCGGATTGTGTTGGGTACAGAAAGCCCTCCGTTATCCAACGAGCAGGAACGCAAGGTTGTTGCTTTTCACGAAGCCGGACATGCCATTATTGGCGCAATCACACCCGGCGCAGACCCCGTATTTAAAGTGACCATCGTGCCGCGTGGACAGGCGCTTGGTGTCACTGCTTCCCTGCCGGAAGATGACCGCCGCAATTACTCAAAAGATTATCTGGAGGCGCGGATGCTGGTTTTACTCGGCGGACGCGCGGCGGAAGAGGTCGCCATTGGTGAAATAACCACTGGCGCGGCCAATGACCTCCAGCGTGTGACCGAAATGGCTCGTCGCATGGTGTCTGAATTCGGTATGAGTGATGAATTCGGGCCGTTGAACTTCGGTGAGCATGATCGGCAGCCATTCCTGGGTTACTCTCTTTCACAGGGGCGTAACTACAGTGAGGAAACCGCCTCTCGCATCGACGCCGAGGTGCGCCGCATGGTCGAAGAGGCACACCGCAGCGCGGTACAAATTCTGACCGACAACCGCGATAAGCTGGACGTTCTTGCCAACGAATTGCTTAACAATGAGATTGTCGATGGTTCGCGCGTTCTGGAAATTGTTGGGCGATCCCAGGCGCAGGATCAAGATGAACTTGCTGGTGTGGAGTCGGAAGTTGTTCCCCAGCCAGAAGGCGAGAACTCACGAAAGTTAGGCTAGGAACATCTAGCGAATGAATTAAAACGGGACGATTCAAGTGATATGAATTGTCCCGTTTTTTATGATGAATTAATCTATCGGCTGTCGATTCGTCAGGCGGTTTCCTCAGTCTTATGTGCGTTGATGATATTCTGTGCCAGGTGGGCTGGCACTTGTTCGTAGTGATTGAATTTCATGGTATAGATGCCGCGCGCGCCTGTCATTGACCGCAAATCGTTACCATATCGCATCATCTCTGCGTATGGTACTTGTGCCGTAACCACGCTCTTATTCCCCTCGGTGTCCATTCCCTGAACTCGCCCACGACGGGTATTTAGATCACTCATGATGTCGCCCATCATAGCTTCTGGAACCGTGATTTTCACATCCATAATCGGCTCAAGCAACACTGGTCCGG
The DNA here is from genome assembly GCA_963752305.1 of uncultured Chloroflexia bacterium. Taxonomy (GTDB): domain Bacteria; phylum Chloroflexota; class Anaerolineae; order Aggregatilineales; family Phototrophicaceae; genus CFX2. The sequence continues at coordinate 452,597 of CAVVXQ010000009.1, read as the reverse complement.
CATCTTGGAACACCTTCTTAAACACCTCACGTCCGGCAATCTGGAACGCAATATCTTTGGAGTCTACCGGATGTTCTTTTCCATCGAATACAACCGCCTTCACATCCACCACCGGATAACCGGCCACCACTCCTTCGCCCAACACGGAGTTGATGCCTTTTTCAATTGAGGGTAGAAAACTCTGAGAAATTGACACCGCCGACGATTTTGGTCTCGTACTGGAAGCCATTGCCGGGGTTGGGTTCAAGGCGGAGATGAACTTCCGCGAACTGCCCCGCTCCGCCCGTCTGTTTCTTATGGCGGTAGTAATCGGATTGCGTGCGAGTAACAGTTTCTTTGTAGGGTACTTTGGGTATTTCGGTGTCCATGCCGACGCCAAGTTTTTCCGCTCGGCTGATCGCCAGATTCACATGTGCCTCACCCATACCCTCAAGAATGGTCTGTTTCACATCTGGGTCTTGTCGCCACCGAAGTGTCGGGTCGGCTGAGCTCAAGCTCGTGAGGATCGTGCCCATCTTGGCGCTGTCGGCCTGGGTGCGGGGCAAAACGGCAACAGCATATAGGGGGTCTGGGAAATTCTGGCTTGGTAACTTGGAGTGCATTAGTTTTACTGCTGAAGCTGTCACCTGTCTTGGTATTGGCGAGTTTAGCCACCACACCAATATCCCCGGCATGCAGTGTCGTGATGGAGATTTGTTCTTTACCGCGCATTACCATCAACGAATTGAACTTTTCCTCCACTTCATGGGTCGCATTATAATAATTATGTCCCGTCTCAATCGAGCCGGAGAAGATACGGAAATAATTGAGGGTACCAACAAAACGATCCGTAGTAGTCTTAAATACGTAGGCTGCTAACGGACCATCGTCAGACTGGGGCGCAGTCAGGAATTCCTTCTCCCCTGCCGAATTGATTATTTGCACGCGGCGCTGGGATGGTGGCCCAACATAAACAACCAGCGCCTCCATCAAGGGCACAGTGCCGACATTGGCCGCCCCAGAGGTCACAAATACGGGAACAGTTTTCAAATAAGCATCGCGGGCGGCTTTGCGCATTCCATCCCGGATTTCTTCATTTGTCAGCGTTCCGTCGTTAAAATATTTTTCAATCAGTGCGTCATCCGCTTCCGCAGCCGCTTCGACCAGGACTGTACGGGCAGCGTCGGCTTCTGCTTGCATATCGGCTGGCATATCGGAACGATCTTTTCCGGATTCATAGTAGGCCTTCATCGTCAGTAGGTTAATGACGCCTTTGAAGTTCGCTTCCGCACCGATAGGCAGCATCACCGGAATAAATTTGTAATCTGGGAAGCTCTGCTTCAGATTTTCCAGGGTGCGATTGTAATCGGCATTCTCTCGATCCATCTTGTTAATAGTGACGATGATCGGCTGCTGGTAAACCTGGGCATACTCCCATGCCAACTCCGTACCCACCTCAACACCCGAAACCGCATCCACCACCACCACCACCAAATCGACAACACGAATTGCATTTTTGACTTCGCCCTGAAAATCGGTCATCCCTGGTGTATCCAGCATATTTATTTTGTGGTCTTGAAATTCCAGAGGGATCAGCGAGGTGGAAAAGGACAGGCCACGTTCTTTTTCGTCCTCATCCCAATCCGAAACAGTATTTTTCTCTTCGACCCTGCCAAGGCGGCTTAGTCGCGCCGGTATTGTAGAGCAGGGCTTCTACCAGGGTTGTTTTACCGGCGCTCTGGTGACCCACCAGGGCAATATTCCTTAACTTATCAGTCGCATACTCTTTCATAAATAATCTCCTTTAGATGAGCTATCAGCCGGGGCGATAGCACGTTACGAAAAATCAATCCACTCCTTGATTGATGTCAGTTAACTTGTCAATTTTAAGGCGGCGTTAAAGCCTTGTCAAAAACATTCAACACCTTTTCATCGTGAATAAATCCACATGTCCCCCGATACTTTTATCCTAACGACGAAAAAGCCCTCTGTGTGAGGGCTGATTGGAGGTATTGTATTGCCTTGTTGTTCCGAGAGGCTAATTATTGCCAGGGCATAGGACCCGATTGCCCAAAGTCTGCCCCGACCAGAGTCAGGTCTTTCACGTCAATCCAACCGTCATGATTGACATCTGCCGCAGGCACAGTGGCCGGACCATCAAAATTGGACGCGATGAGCGCCGCATCACTCAGGTCAATAGAATCGTCTAGGTTCGTATCACCATTGAGTAAAATGGTGGGTGGCACGGCGAAAACTTGTCCCTCAGTGAGGCTAAAATCTAGATGCCGAGATAAATACCCATCTGCCCTGGCATCAATCTGGTAATTCCCCGCTAAGAGGTCGCTGAAGAAGAACGCCCCGGTTGCATCGGTCACAGACTGCAAACTTGTACCATCTGGTAATATGAGTGTCACTACAATACCGCTCTGATCTACCAAATTTGCATATGTCACGACACCCGATACAGTCGCCGGAACAGGCGCGGCGGATATCGCCTCTGTAGCTTCGGGCATACTACTTGTATCAGCAGTTGGCAAAAGCGCCGGGTCTATAGTCGGTTCAAGTGGCGTATTGATACCTGGGTCACTCGTCGGTATCGTCACAGGTTCATTTGTTGGTACCACAACCTCCACAGTCGGTAATTCTGCTGTTGGCTCAGGTACATCAATTGGGGTGTTATCTGTCGGAACGACCTGAGCGCTGTTGGGATTAGTGACAGGCGTTGGCTGGTTAACACTTGCGGCTGCTGCCAATTCTCCACTCGCTTGAACATCGCCATTCCCAAGAAGCTCAAGTGGTGGGATTTCTGTTGCTTCTACACTCAATTCAGGAGTCACTTCCGCTGGGACTTCTACTGTCTGTTCGGGCTGCTGTGCCCCCTCTAAGGGCGCTTCCACCGTCGGCAGGCTCTGTGCTCCTGAGTCAATCGGAACGTCTACTGTCGGTGCAGCTGCGATCGCTTGTGTATCAACCGTCGGCTCAATAACTGGAATGTCCGTTGGCGGAACAACCGTTGGCAAAGGCTGCACCTCTACAATCGCCGTCGGTGGAACAGTTGTCGGCGATGGTTGCACATCTACAACTGCCGGAACAGATTCTGCCGGAGGCTGTGCCACCACAACTTGAGTAGGCATAATCGCCACTGTTGGCGGTACATAAACCGTCGGCAGCATTGTCGGAGTCTCGGTGAGGGTCGGCGATGGCTGCACAACGGCGGCGTCACTCGGAGGTACTATATCTCCGTTATCTGCAAACATCGTTATCAACCCAGCCGAGATAAACATTAGACCGAGTAGTGCGATGACCAGATAGCCGGGAAAACGTTTCATTACATTCGCTCCATGTGACGATCACTCGACAGACTAAACCCGACCCTCATCTTGGAATACATTCCCACGCTGACGGTCAGCAACAACAGACCACCAACAAAGAACAACGCAGCGACTAGTAGCATCTTATTGCTAGGAACAGATCGATGTTCTTCGGTGAGCACAGGTGCTTGGATACTACCTACTGACGCCGAACTAATCGCTGGACTGTCCACTACTGGTTGCTGTCCCGCTATTGACATAGATACCGAAGCTGCGGCTGCATCCGGGGATGAATCTTCCACAATAGAATTTTCTATCTCAGAAACCGAAACACCAGCAATCACAGTATCGGTGATGGCTGCATCCACCTGGTTAATCTTTTGCGCGATTAGACGACCATCAACCTGCGTAAATACAGGAGAAACAAGTTCAGCCGATACCGGAGTGATGGTGATAGGGGTATCCTTCAGTGCGCGAAAGGTAATGGTGCCTAATACCCCGTCACCGGACACTGGCTGCGCGGGTTGAGTCAGGGTAAGAGCATAATCCACTGTTCCTGCATCGGCATCCACAGAGTTCTTGAGGGCAAAACTTGGACCGTTTTCAAAGAATGGGCCGGGTGAGATAGCTTTTGAATCAACCAGAACCACTTCGAACGCCTGGGTATCATACAACAATTGAAAACTGCCGCCGTACACATTGACTGCACTGGCAACATTCACAGTCACCGTAAATTCCTGCCCTGCATGAGCAGTAGCCGTATCGTACGACAGCCAGAAACTTGGGTTTGCATCTTGCGCCCCAGCAACAGAAGTTGCGAGAGCCGCCCACAATACCGATGCTGCAAATAGAGTGACGATTACGATGATTCGGTTGCGTTTCATGACGCAATTACCCCTTTCACGAAAGGTTCTGATGCTTCTGCCATGTGTGTTCGCATAATGTAGACATATCTGCCTATCTTCGCCATAGTACACTGGTCACTTTTACGCTTCACATCCGAGTATCCGGGCACATATATGTGCCCGGATACTTTCGAAATTCATTCGGTGGGGGCTAAGGCATAGTAACGGGTCCGATTTTACCAAAGTTACCGCCTACAAGTACTAGATCGCGTACATCAACAGTAGCATCCATGTTCAGGTCGGCTTCTGCTGGCGCTGGAGGCGCGCTCACACCAAAGTTCGCGCCAATCAACCCCGCGTCGCTTATGTCAATCATACCGCTGTTATCGGTGTCACCCGCTGGCAGCGTGATAACACCCACATCAACCGTTTGTCCGCCACCATCCACAGAAACCACTATGTTGACAGTCAGATGACCGGGCGCGGATGCTTCGAGCATATACACACCCAATGGCACATCGGTGAAGCTAAACAAACCGTTGTCGTTAGTCACCAGCGAAACAGGGGTCATCGAGTCGCTGAGAAGTTGTACAGTAATACCAGCCTGTGTCGGATGATTCTGATACTGAACAGTCCCCGAAATCACACCTGATTCAATTCCTTCTGCGGTTACTTCTGGTGTCGCCATTGTAGCTGTCGGAATCGGTGTTTCCGTTGGCGGTATGGGTGTCTCAGTGGGCGGAATTGGCGTTTCAGTCGGTGGTGTCGGGGTATTGGTTGACTCAACCGGAGGCGACTCTACTGCTGTCGGCTCAGACGGACTGCCATCGAACGCCGCATTCATCACATCCAATGGGAGTTGCTGTCCATTTGAATTGACTGCCAGCACAGTACAATCCACACCACTTACGTCTGCACTCTGAACCATGTATCCTAACTTGAATGCCGTCACATTACCAGAAATGGGTTCGCTGGGTTGTAACCGGCTGGCCGCAACCATCCACGAACCAGTATCCACCTGGAAACCATTGTCTACGAAGAAGCTGGTGGCACTACTGAATCCGTCGCCATCCATCCGGTCTGCGCCAACCAGTACATTCGGGTTGGTTGTACACTGAACCTGCAATCCGTACAAATTGGAGACATTGAACAGATTCAGGGATACTTCAACCCGTTCTCCCACATTTGCGCTGGTGGTACTCAGATCAACCCGCAGCGTTGGCGTGGTCGGATCAGGAATTGTAGTTGGCGTTGAAGTCGGAACATCGGTAGCCGGAGGCAATGTGGGTTCCAGTGTTGGCTCCAATGTTGGTGGTACATCTGTAGGAGGCATAGGCGTTGGCATCACATCAGCATATCGGTAGAACCAGGTGATCCAGCGCTGCCCTGGCGGCGAAATATCATAATCCACACGAGCACAGTTCTCGCACACGGTCTGAGCATACCGTGCCTCTTTATTGTTGCTGAAATTCAGCGGCACATTGTCATACTGGTATGGGATACAGTCCAGGGAGCTCGATGTGCAGCCCGACGCTGGCCCACCCCAACGGTTGAAATAACCCCGGTAATCCGTCCGACCATCGCCATTCGAGTCGACGCGAACACCATTGCCCACAAATTCATGAATATGCAGTGTGTATCCAATAAACGCTGAAATAATGGATGCATCGTAATGGCAGTTCATATCCGTGGGCGAACAGAAGAATTGCCAGTGTGAGGGGTCAGATGGGTCAAGATTACTAATGGGGTCATAGACACGAAGTTGGAAGCGGGTTTCGCCACCACCATGTGCCCACCATTCTGCCAGTGGCCTTGAACTGGGATAGGTTGGAAGATTGACAATATTGGGGTGGCAACGAACTTCATCGCGGCTATCAGGGCGATCAATTGGAAAATACAGCGTATCAGCAGAGAGAGGTATGTAAATTTCGTTCACGCCATGATCGCAGCGCAGTTCATTCGGCGCAGTGGTGAACAAGCGTCCGGTATCAACCCAGCCACCATACCGTACAATACCGCAGCTCGATGGATCATTACCATTGTTGCATAAACGTGCCTCCAGACTGAACGAATGATATCGGGTCGGCATCCCAACTGCGCCGAATATGGCATGTGTCTCCAGGCGGAAATCGGTGATACATGCGCCACTTGGGCACTGCTGGTCACGTCGCACCACCCACAAATACCCTTCGTGCTTCATGTCATTTTCCATCTGACCATTTGCAACATATTGAGTATTAGGTTCTAGCGCAGTTTGTGCCTTAAAGGTTTGCCAGGGATATGAGATGGATTGTCCAGGATTCCCAAACCATGCCCCCGGTTCGCCGAAAATATCGTTGACATAATTCGGGTCATCGCCATGCATGTGGTCATAATGGCATTTCGCCTGAACATTGACCAGCGTGTGCCACTTCGTAGGATCATGTTCAGCCGCCGTACAGGGACGATCATACAATCCTGCCGCAACATCGGCTTTTAACTGATTAAAGGCTGTCAGATTAATCCCGACTTCCAATCCGTCCCCACGTCCAACACCGAGGCCAGAAGATGACCCCTGCGCTAGGGCACGGTACGAACGGAAAGAAAATGACATCACAATTAATGTCGCTACAGCAAACAGAAATAGTATCCGCCGCGAGTATATCGCTCTGCGGCTATGTCTCTCTTTTATCAATAGATTATTATCCTTCATAGTGATTACAACCCTCTTCATAGCTGAAACGTTAAGTTGGCTATTGCCAAATCCACAGTACCTTTACCTTTTTCAGAAAACAATCCCATCGCCTAGCCAGATAGTCCTAAAGATAGGCTTAATTGGGAAGTAAGTACCAGTCAGTCCTTAATCCAGTATCACGTATATCAGGATGGGAGTTTCAAAATGCGATCTGTCGTATATTTCTAACAACCTGCTTCAGAGAATTACTTTTGAGGCTTTGCTGCAACCCAATTTGTCAATAGGAATATGCTTACCTGCGTGCTACAATCCGGCCACTAATTCCCCTTTGTGAAAAGGTGTGCCCAATGCCCAATCAAGATTTTTTGTTTCGTGGAGAATTGGAAGAGCTTGACCCCGATGTAGCCAAACTCATCCAGCATGAGACTGCGCGACAAGCGCAATATTTAATTCTGATTCCGTCAGAAAGCACAATCCCGCAAGCGGTGCGGGAGGCACTTAGCTCGGCATTCCACAACATTTATGCCGAGGGCTATCCGCTCGATGAGACTCGAACGATGACCCAGTCCGAGATTCTGGATTACAACGAGCGGCTGCCGGAATACCGACGTTATGCCGATAAGCGCTACTATAAAGGCACAGAATATGCCGATATTGTCGAAGCCCTGGCACGTCGCCGCGCTGCCGAGTTATTCGCCACGTCGACATACAATCCCGACCAGCTTTTTGTCAACGTCCAGGCACTCTCCGGAGCACCCGCCAACAACGCCATCTACAGCGCCCTATTGAACGTTGGTGACACCGTTATGGGACTCGATTTACTACACGGCGGGCATCTGACACATGGTAGTCCCGTCAACCGCAGCGGGCGCAATTACAACATCGTCAGCTACAGCGTCAATCCCGAAACCGAACGCTTGGATTACGATCAGATTATGGCGCTTGCCCAGGAACATCACCCAAAGATGATTATCGCGGGTTACACCAGCTATCCCTACGCGCCCGACTGGAGCAAATTCCGCGAAATCGCGGACTCGGTTGGTGCCTATCTCATGGCCGACATTGCCCATGTAGCTGGGTTAGTTATTGCAGGTGACTACCCCACTCCGGTGGGAATAGCTGATGTTGTGAGCTTTACAACCCACAAAACCCTGGCCGGACCGCGTGGTGCAGTCATTATCACCCACAAATCAGCCCTTGCGAGTAAGATTGACCGGGCGGTATTCCCCGGTGAGCAGGGCGGCCCACACATCAACAGCATCGCGGCATTGGCGGTGGCACTCCGGCTGGCACGTAGCGAGCAATTCCGTGATTTACAGCACCAGACCGTAAAAAATGCTTCCCGCTTGGCACATAGACTGGCCGAACGTGGCCTCCGCATCCCTCATGAAGGTACAGATACCCATCTATTGTTGATCGATTGCAAAACCATTGTTGGTGAGGATGGAACCCCCCTCAGTGGCGACATGGCTGCCCGAATCCTCGACCTGGCAGGAATTGTCGTCAACCGCAACACTATCCCTGGCGATGCCAGCGCCTTCCGCGCATCTGGTGTGCGACTCGGAACACCCTGGATTACCCAACGAGGTTTTAAGGAAGCCGAGGTTGATCGTCTGGCTGACATCATAGCTGACCTGCTCTATGCTTGTGTACCCTTCAGCTATAGCGGCAAACGGCGTCCCGAACCTCGCGCCAAGGTCGATTTTGATGTCTTGCAATCTGCCAAACTAGCTGTACGAGACCTCGTAGCCAGTGTGGGAATTGATACCGATGCCCACGCAGATGGCTATCCGCATTTTTATTACCTGAACAACGACAAGGCTGGTTGGACAACCCTCTCAGTCGTTGGAGACGAAGCTGCCAATTTCCTTCAAACCGCCCTTACCGCTGACATCATCGCCCTCAATCCCGGTGAACAAGCGGCGACATGGGTGCTCGAACAAGACGGCTCGCCTATGACTCGTGGCATTGTCGAACGCAACCCCGATAGTTACAGGCTGCACGTTGAACACAATGGTGGCCGTGTGGCCGCGTGGTTACGCGCTCTCTCGGATGGATTCGCTCTGTTTGACCCTACTGACCCCTATGCCAAAGTGCCGGGGCCGGTGGATGTACAGGTTTTAGGCGATGCTGACACCAGTATCTTCAGGGTAAGCATCAAGGACAACTGGAGTGAGGGGATTGGCTACACTGCTAAACCCTATTTTATTGGCATGAACGGTCAACATTATGCCGGTCCTGCACTCGAACCCTTGCGAACATTCGAGTGGCAGGAACCGAAACAAAACGGCTTGCTGACGACAACCCTGAACCCGCTTCATAAGGAACTTGGCGCGAAGATGGTTGAGTTCGCCGGATACGACATGCCCGTTTGGTATACATCGGTCATGGAAGAACATCTTGCTGTCCGTAATGGCGCAGGTATCTTTGATGTAACCCACATGGGCGTGTGGGATGTGACCGGCGCGGACGCAGCGGCCTTCCTGGATGTTCTGACTACCAACGAGGTCGACAAACTCGCTGTTGGCGAATCACATTACACCTATCTGCTCGACACTAACGGTATCCCACTCGACGATCTGATGATTTACCGTGTAGATAATGAACGTTATATGGTCGTGGTCAATGCCTCGAATAATGACAAAAATTGGGCATGGGTGAATGGCGTTGCCAAAGGTCAGTATTCCCTTGACCCTAAAGCCGGAACGGTCAATTTTGGCGATGGCGAACACGGAAATCGCCCGCCGACAGGACGGCGAATTGCTGCTGAATATCGTTACTCCCTGCGCGACCTGCGCAACCCAACCAGTGGTACTGAACAGCGCGTGGACATCGCTTTACAGGGCAAAACCAGTAAAGACGTTCTCCTTTCGCTGAGCGGTTCGGACGCTGATAAAGCTAAAGTGAGCAAACTCCCCTGGGCAGGTGTAACTCAGGTCACTCTTGGCGGCTATGACCTGATCGTCTCTCGTACGGGTTACACGGGTGAACGCACCGCCTACGAGTTGTTTGTCCACCCCGACAAAGCCCCGTCGCTATTCAAAGACCTGTGCGAGTTGGGCGCTGTACCCTGTGGACTCGCCGCCCGCGACAGCCTGCGAATAGAAGCCGGTTTACCCCTGTACGGACACGAATTGGGTGGGCCGCTCAATCTAAATCCAGCGGACGCAGGATTCAGCAATTATGTCAAACTCTGGAAACCGTTTTTTGTCGGCAAGGTGGCCTATATCCAACATGAGCGGGAACGCATGGAAGAAGTTACACGTTTCCGTATGGACAACAAGGGCGCGCGTCCACCGCACCAGGGCGATCCTGTACTGGATAAAAAGGGAAAGGTAATCGGTGTTGTCACCAGTTGCAGCATCGACAGCGATGGTTATCAACTCGGACAGGCCTATCTTGAGCAGGACTTTACGGTGGAGGGAACACCCATCAGTATCTTCGCTGGGAGCGCCCGCGCCAAAGCTGGGAAAGCACCGGGCGACCTTCATTTGGGCGACAAGTTCCCGACACCCGAACCGGCGACGGTTTTGAGCCGCTTCCCGAAGGCAAAGAAAAACTGAGTTGGAAGTGGAAGCCATTAGCATAACCGCAGAGACCCATCTGCGGTTCACACGGCGAGACTGGTTGATCGGCTTGCTGATCGTTTTGCTTGCCTTCAGCTACCGGACGATCATTATTGTAGATCGCGCCACTGCACCCAATGGTGTCAGTGCCTTCGATCCACTTCCACAAGGTAGCGATCAACGGACATACTACGGCGCGATTAAGGCAGATTTAGTTGGCGCTTTCCCGCCGAAAACATTTTTCTATCAGCCCGTCCCATTTTACTTCATGATCGCAATATCGAAGCTCATGCGCACCGATAATCTTGGCGCATTACGGATTGCGGTAGCTGCCCTCGCTGCCCTCAACTGCGGTCTAATGGTCGCGGCAGCGCGACTTGCCTTTGGTAGAAAATGGGTAAGTTATTTGTCCGGCATATTGCTGGCGCTCTATCCGGTAGCCGCTTTCTACGATACCGATTTTGTGATTACTTCGCAGTCCACTATCCTCGTCACCACCGCGCTGTTTGGTGTGTTGTGGCTGTGGCGTCAGCCTCGCAATTGGACGGGTGCGGTTATCTTCGGATTGAGCATTGGTGTAATCATTCTGATGCGCCGGGAACTTGCCATCATCGCACCGGTGATGGGGTTGTGGCTTCTCTGGAAAGTGCGAAAGTGGCGGACTCTGTTTCAGGTTACTTTGGCAGCCATTGTCGCTTTGTTAGTGATCCTACCAGTCGTTCTTCACAATCGGGCTGGCGGCGCGGATTATTTAATCACTCCTGTTGGCGCAACAGAAACCTATCGAGGCAACAATCGGGATGCTGATGGGACCTATGGTGGCAGGCAGGCCAGCCAAACAACCGATGTCGATTATCTCCATTATCTCCTGCAAGACATTTTGCTCGTGCCAGGGCGGTTTATCGAACTTCAACTTCACAAAATCGGCCTCTATCTCTCATCCAGTGAACCCGGAAATAATCTGAACTATGTCATTTCCGGCGAAAATATCTCACCCGCATTAGCGCTCAACCCACTCAATTTCACTCTCCTGCTGGTACTTTTTCTGCTCGGCATATGGGCAGGTCTTAAACAACATCAGGCGGCAGTATGGTTATTGGGGCTGATATTCCTGACAATCATGGTTAGCGGCTTGATTGTTTGGATTGAAGCTCGGCTGCGAACCCCGGTTGTTGTCGTGATGATCCCGGCGGCGGCCTACGGCATTGTCTATGTTTGGGAACAAATACCCAAAATATGGCGGCAACTAGCAGATCACCAATCGCTAGGGGGCGAAATCCTCAAATGGGTATTTCCTGCCGTGATGATCGCGTTGGTTCTATTGTTTTCAGATTGGGCGGTACAGCAGCTTCCCCACTCTCTGACAGTCCCCGACCTACCCCCCTCAGCCCACGCCACAAATATTGTTTACGACAATACCCTCGAATTCGTAGGTTGGCAGGTTCAGGAACAATATAGTCGAGCAGGTATCATCCAGCCCTTTTACCCTTATGTCGTTTCTCTGTACTGGAAATTGCTCAAGCCAGCGACTATAGATTACAGTTTCTCACTGGCCGATTATGTAGACGGGCAGCGCGTTCTTGGCTTCGACTATCCCATCGGCCTGGTCGCCTACCCCGATCACCCAACCAGCGCGTGGAATACAGATACCATCTATGTTGAACATGTCGGCCTGACCTATAAACGTTTCGATGGCTTGGTGAATGTTACTGGTGAACTATTGCTTTTTGTCTACCCTGAACGAGATGCGGAAGCCCTCCTCCCTGCCGCCGGGTTAGATGGCAATCCAACATACGTCCGCCTGACTTAACCAGCCATCATGGTCGGCAGTGGACGTTTTGAAACCCTGCCACAGAAAGAGTTCGGCATCCCGCTTGGGGATGTTCTCACCTTGAAAAGTTGGAATTTTCCCTCAACCGCCAAGCCAAGCCAAACCATCCCTATCACATTGGGCTGGCAAACGACCTCAATACCTATTTGCTGCTCGTATTCCATCGGAATTTATGCCTTCGCCCCTTCTGGGCAGTTGGTCGCTCAGGTAGACAACCCTCCAAAGAATGGTCATCTGCTCACTTCATCACTGCCTACCAACTACCTGCTGGAAGACACAAAATCCCTCGAAATGCCCAAACAAGACGGTATCTATACACTTTATGTTGGAGTGTATAACAACGCCACTATGGACCGTCTGACGGTACCGGGCTCGACTGATAATCTGGTGAAAATTGGAGAGGTCCAGGTCAATGATTCTGGATGATGTTAGGGTTCAATTCCAGCTTATACGGGGTCATTGCCGGATGAGGGGGTCTATAGCGGACAGCCGTCCTCGTTTCCGGAATCCCTCCTCAAAATTTTTACGGAATAGTCAGTTCCATATTGACAATATATTGGGGTGCAGCCAGCGAGGCGAAAGCGGTCTTGCCGAACAACACTCGCTCTCGTCCATACACCACCTGCATCAGTCTCGTCTGAATTTTCTGCCAATCCGGATCGAGCAGCATTGGATAGTCGCGTTCCAGATACGACAGAAAATGCCAGGGTGTATTAGCAGAATTCGTCTCTCGTTTGAAGAAAAGTGCTGTTACATACGGAATGTCCCAGGCACGGAATTGCTCCAGCGTACCCGGCAGATCATTCCATAATCCAAATGGGCTGAGGGTGGGCACAACCCATATTCCCGCATTTCGCAGTGTTGCGATTGTGTTCATTCGGGCTTCGAATAGGGGTGTTGCCCGTTCCCAGGAGCGGATCAGATCATCCCGGTCTGTACCAATGCTGTAACTGACCACCACCGCCGGACCACCATCCAGCGTCTCGGTTGAGCGTTCATACTCCGCTATACGCGCCACATCTCGATCTGGCCGAAAGCGAGTTTGTACGATGATTCGACGCGGGCGCAGATGCGATTGCGCCTGACACAGAATGTCCCACAAACCGCGTGTTTGGGCAGCAGGCGTGGCGTAAGGGTCGGTGACACCGCTCCAATAAATGGTCTTTCCACCCAGTTCGCCATGTTCGAGATGTTCTTCAAATGTCGCCAGCACATCGCGCTTCGGGCGCACTTCAAAACCCCAGCGTTCCCCACTTTCACCACGTACTGCACTGGGAGTCAACATCCGCCCCGAAGGCACATAACAGAACAAACATCCTGCCGGACAGCCCACCTGCGTTTGCATCGTCAGGTCAAATCCATCTACAAACCCGCGTGCAGGACGAATGATATCCGCTGAACTTTCACCAAAATGGATGGATGAGGGCGGCTGGATTTGAAACAGCCTTTGATAGGTTTCTTCATAGGTCTTTGCCGGATGTTGCATGGCTTTTTATCCTGCTATCCAAGTCACTTCAGCAGGAATTTTAGCACAAAAGTTCTATTTTGTAAAGGACATTTTGCCGTTATATGCCACTGCGACTGCGATTGCGTTCCACGATGTCGATCACCCGGTCATGGCGGGCAAACAGCACTAACATATCACCGCCCTGAACAGCCATTTTGTTATCCGGCTGAACTTCAACTTGACCATTCCGCCCGTGCAGTACAATATCCATATCATAATCATGCTGTAGTTGCCCGATTAGGCCACCATCAAGGAATGAGCCGCTTTCGACCTGAAAACGAATCATGCTATAGTCGATCCCATCAATGTGCAGTGTTTGGGTAATTTCGATACCAACGGCTGACCCGGCAAAGGCAGGTGCGGCCAGATCGGATGCGCTGTGAACCGCCTGCACACCCATAAACCGCTGCATCTGACCGCTGAACTGATCGTCCCACATTCGGGCGACAATTCGAACATCCGGGTTCAGATCACGGGCGCGCATAACAACTTCCAGATTGATATGGTCACTGGACGTACAGGCAATAAACGCCTGGGCATACTTCAGCCCCGCCTGCTCCAACACCGCCGGGATACGTCCGTCAGCCACTATCACCGGCACACCCAGGATGCTGAGTTCGTTGTCCACTTCTTGTTTGAGGTTACTGTCTATTCCGACCACCTCAAAGCCCATTCCCACCAGCGTCCGAGCAACACGCAAGCCCACATGCCCCACCCCCAGGATAATCACATGATCTCGAAAGGTCGAAGCCACCGCTTCCTCCCAGGCATTTCGCCGTTCACTTCGATTGAAAAATAGGCGCACGAAATCCACCGCACCGCGCCCGATAATGTAGATCGCCAGCGGCGGCAGCACGTACCAGAAAATCACCAGTTCCGGTTCTGGCGGTATATCACCGGGAGGCTGCAAAATCATGAGTTCCAGCATCAGATACGGGCGATCATAAAGCTGAATGTAGTCCCCTCTGGCAAGATAATACAGTTCGCCATACAGCCAGCCACCGCCAAGAGTTACCAGCAGAAAAACGCCAATCGGCACACGAAATTCTCGCCAGAGCGCCTGTGTATCACGATAAAGTGCCCGCAGGGTTCGCATCCAGCGGGTGCGGCGGCGGCGACCATGTGGCAGTACCAGATGAGTGGTCGGCATATATTGTAGCTAATCCATCAGAACGAGAAGAATATTCGCCATTTTACTCGATAATCCCTTGTCTTGCCCCCACAATGAATCGGCTCGAATTTAGACAAATTTTATCCAAATCCTATCTGTCCCTTACACGGGCTTGATTAACTGATAATGCATAGTCGTAGTGTGAGGAGCAAAGTATGACAACCGTAATCGGTGTATTTGACAATGGCACAGACTTGGAAGTGGCACTAAATCGACTATATGATCGAGGGATTAACGATGTACGTGTGGTTGATCGCGCCTGGGATGGAGGGCATACCGTTCCGGCAGGAGCAGTTGCGCCAGGTACAACAGCAGGTAGCGGCGTTGAAATGCAATCCGCCAGCATGAGTGGGCTTTTGCCATTTGCGGCAGGGTTCGGTGGATTGGCCGATGACCGCATTGACGCTCAATACCTGACGGAAACGTTAGACCTTGATCTGGATGATGACGAAGCCCGGTTCTATGCCAATGCCCTCCGCAAGAATGGTAAGCTGTTGATCGTGAATACGGATGACGATCAGACAGATCTCGCTTGGTCAGTGATGCGGAACAGCAACGCCAGTCAATACGTGGAAGCGGATTAACGACGATTTTTACAGGGGTGCAGCCAGCACCCCATTGAATGGTAGTGGCTACATAGTAAGTGGTAAATCCGCCAATCTCTTTGCTCCCCTTCCTCGTTTACGGGGAAGGAGTTGGGGGATGGGGTAAACAGGCAGCGTCTCGTCACTTACTTGTCAACCACTCACTTATTTTTAGAACAAGAAATATGCCAACAGTTACAGAAAAAATCACCGAATCCCGCGAGGCTGCCAGAGCCGCGCATTTGCGCTATGTATCCGACTCCGACCCTGGCATCGCCCGTCACCGGGTCGGTAAAGGATTCAACTATATCCACTCATCCGGCGAACCTGTCACCGATGAGGACGAACTGGAACGCATTGACTCGCTTAAAATTCCCCCCGCGTGGAAGGACGTCTGGATTTCACCCTACCGAAATGGTCACATCCAGGCCACCGGGCGCGACGCCAAAGGCCGCAAGCAGTATCGCTACCATGAACGTTGGACAAATCGCCGTAACCTGCTCAAATTTAGCCGCATGATCGCTTTTGGCGAATCCCTTCCCGCCCTTCGGGAGCACATCGAAGGCGATTTGAAGTTACCCGGACTCCCACGTGTAAAGGTGCTGGCGACAGTAATCGAACTGCTGGATACCACCCGCATTCGTATTGGCAACCCAGAATACGCCCGTGATAATAAATCCTATGGCTTGACCACTATGCGTGATAAGCACGTACAGGTCACAGGTGCGTCCCTTCGCTTTCACTATCGCGGCAAAAGCGGTAAGGAACATGAAGTTGACCTGAAAGACAAACGGCTGGCACGCATTGTCCAGCAGTGTAAGGATGTCCCCGGCTACGAGCTTTTCCAGTATATGGATGACGACGGCGAACATCACCCCATCACCTCCACCGACGTCAACAATTACCTGCGCGACATCACTGGGCAGGATTTCACTGCAAAGGATTTCCGCACTTGGGGCGGCACAATGCTGGCAATTCTCGCCTTTCAGGATTGTGAACCCTGTGGAACCTTCAAACAAGCCAAACGGAACGTAACTGCCACCGTCAAGCAGGTGGCTGAACAGCTTGGCAACACGCCTGCCGTCTGCCGCAAGTATTATGTTCATCCTTTAGTTTTGGAAGCCTATTTGGATGGTGCACTCGCCGAAACCTTGCAAAGTCTCCGACCCTCAAAAACCCGCAAAGGCCACCGCCCTGAAGAAAAGCTGGTGATCGACGTTCTCCGTCGCCTCGACGAAAACAATTAGCTCCATAATACGGAAAATTGCACTTTTCCCCCTCAAAATCAGAACAAATGTGTACACAAATGTTCACCACTTATAAAAACATCCGTGCTATAATGACCATGACAGTGGTTGCAAAGTGAGTGATAATCTCTTCACGAGTTTTTGCTCCCCTTCCTCGATTGCGGGGTCGGGGGATGGGGTAAGAGTCACAATGTTCCGCCACTTACCATTAGACCACCACCACCCTGACTATATCGACATCGTAGGGACGAGGCTTGCCCTGTCTGAATGGAATGACTTAGCATGGTGCACAGAGAAATTCGAGAACTCATTGCCCGATTATCCTTCTCGTTTTTATCTCCTGTTTTCTCGATTGGGTACTCAGGCAACTCTGCACGATCTGCACACTTCCGACCTATGCAATTGCAGAATTTGCCTCCCATCTCGCCCCTTTTGCGGTAACATCACTTATTCCCGCCGTGAGTTTTGTACTGGCGCAGTACCCAGGTATCTTTTTTGCAAAACCCACCTTCACCGCACTAACCCGCCGTGTTTTCTGCGCGATCTGATAAACATGATAGAGAGTTCACAATTTTCATTATGATCGTTATCATCAAGTCAATCATAAAAGGACGGTGCTGATGGACATCAACTACTGCATGAACGAACTCGAACGCAATGCCCGTGCCATTGAGGTACTTGTTTCCGGCATCGAATCACCTCAGGCGCGTTGGAAACCGAATCCCGATAGCTGGTCGATACTGGAAGTCATCAACCACCTATACGATGAGGAACGTGACGATTTTCGCACCCGCGTCCGGCATGTGCTGACGGGTGCGCTCGGCGACCCGCCGCCGATTGACCCGGTGGGTTGGGTGACAGCCCGTGACTATAACACGCGCGATTTGGCGGAATCAGTGAGCAACTTCCGCGCCGAACGTGCCAACTCGCTGGCATGGCTGACAGGTTTAAACGACCCTGATTGGGAGTCCACCTATACAGCGTCATGGGGCAGCATCCGCGCGGGCGATTTGATGGTCGCCTGGACAGCCCATGATCTGCTCCATGTCCGCCAGATTAATGAGTTGAAATGGGCTTATGGGGCAACCGAATTCGAGCCTTACACCGCGCGTTACGCCGGAGATTGGTAAAAAAGAGACGTGTGAATGCACGTCTCTGAATGGCAAAGTTAAATCGGAACTACACTTCAAATTCGGGGATAGGCCGACAGCATAACACCAGTTGCTTGGCTGCACGCACCTCGTCCAACCGGGAAACTGGCGCTTTGTGCGGCGCGGTTCGCAGCAGTTCAGGGTCATCATGGGCTTCAGTTGCTATCTTCTTCATCACGTCGATGAACTCATCCAGAGTAGCCTTGTCCTCGGTCTCCGTCGGCTCGATCATCAACGCTTCCGGCACGATCAATGGGAAGTAATTGGTCGGTGGATGAATACCGTAATCAATCAATCGCTTGGAGATGTCCAGCGCATGGATATTGTCTACATCCTCAAAGTGTCCTTCCAACACAAACTCATGCGCGCAAATGCGGTTGTAGGGCACTTTATAGCTGTCGGCCAGCTTCACGCGGATGTAATTAGCATTTAATACTGCATATCGCGTGATGTCCTTGATCCCCTGGTCGCCATGAATTCGGATATAAGTATACGCGCGGACGTGCATCCCGAAGTTCCCCTGGAATGCCTTCAGTCGCCCGATGGATTTCTCCGGCATCACCAGTCCATACAGAGGAGCGTCGTTTTCATCATCAGCTTCTTCCACAATCTGCACGATTGGGCCGGGAAGATAGGCTAGGAGTTTTTCACCGACACCCACCGGGCCACTGCCGGGGCCACCACCGCCATGCGGTGTTGAGAATGTTTTATGGAGGTTATAGTGCATCACGTCGAATCCGAGTTCACCCGGTTTCACCACACCCATCAACGCATTCATATTCGCGCCGTCCATATACATCAATCCGCCGCAATCATGAACCGCCTTAATAACATCCAGAATTTTGCTCTCGAACAGGCCGAGCGTATTCGGGACGGTAATCATCATCCCGGCCACAGTATCATCGCAAGCAGCCTGCAATGCTTCCAGATCAACACTGCCCCGCTCATCAGCAGGCAACTCTACTGCCGTAAATCCAGCCATCGTTACGGTGGCCGGGTTCGTGCCGTGTGCGCTATTCGGAATAAGGATTTTCGTGCGCTTCGTGTCGCCGCGTTCGAGGTGATACTTGCGAATCATCAGGATTCCAGCGAACTCGCCCTGGGCCCCAGCCGCCGGGGACAGACTAACGCCCTTGAAACCGCTAATTTCCGCCAGCCAGTTCTGCAACTGGTACATCAACGCCAGCGCGCCCTGCGACCCATCCCCCTCATTCAGCGGATGCAGTTGAGCGAAACCGGGTAACCGCGCCGTATCCTCATTAATCTTAGGGTTGTACTTCATCGTACACGACCCCAACGGATAAAACCCTTTGTCGATGGCATAATTCAACTGGCTCAGGTTGACGAAATGCCGGATTACCTGCAACTCGCTCACTTCCGGCAAGTCCAGATCATCACGCAGCAGGTTTTTGGGAAGTTCACTCTCCGGCACATCCAGATCGGGCAAAAGTACGCCCTTGCGCCCCGGAGAACTCAGGTCATAGATAAGGGGTTCGGTCATTTCGCGGCTTCCTTTAAACCATCTACCAGCGCGTCAATTTCTTCTTTGGCATTCGTTTCGGTCACACACACCAGCATATGATCTTTCAGGTGTGGATAATCTGCCCCTAGGTCGATCCCGCCGACGATTCCATTCTCAATCAACACATTGTTGATCTCCGCCACCGGGCGCGGGCATTTCACTACAAACTCGTGGAAAAACGGTTTGCTCATGTCCACCTTATACCCGGTAATCGAATCAATTTGTCGTGCCGCGTAATGCGCCTTATGGAAACACAATTCTGCCACCCGTTTCATGCCGTATTTGCCCATCAACGACAGGTACACACAGGCCGCCAGCGACATCAATCCCTGATTAGTGCAGATATTGCTGGTCGCCTTCTCTCGGCGAATGTCCTGTTCACGTGGCCGCAGGGTCATCACATAAGCGCGGCGTCCTTCTGCATCAACTGTTTCTCCGATGATGCGTCCGGCGATCTTACGAACGTATTCGGTACGACAGCCGAAGAATCCCAGGTATGGCCCACCGAAGCTGAGTGGGATACCCAATGGCTGTCCCTCACCCACCACAATGTCTGCACCCAGTTCACCCGGCGGCTTGAACAGGCCAAGTGCAATCGGGTTAATCACCATCACCAACAGCGCCCCAGCTTCGTGTACTTTCTCTGCCAGTTTGGAAAAATCATCAATCTGACCGAAGAAGTTCGGGTAGGCAACCGCCAACAGCGCTGTGCCGTCATCCAGCATGTCAATCAAATCGGAGATGTCGGCAGTTCCCTTGTCACCTACGAACTTCACGTCCCTCCCCTGATGGTAGGTGCGCACCACTTCTCGGTACTGGGGATTGATGGCAGGGCTGAGGATGACTTTCTTTCGTTTGCCCCGCCCGACCTCCATCGCTACCGTGACCGCTTCGGCAAGACTGGTCGCGCCATCGTAATGGCTAGCGTTGGCTGCGTCCATGCCGGTCAGCGCACACATCATGCTCTGATACTCAAAAATTACCTGGAGCGTACCCTGACTGACTTCTGGTTGGTAAGGAGTATAAGCCGTGTAAAACTCCCCACGTAGCAGGATGTGATTGACCGCAGAGGGAACGAAGTGATAGTATGCGCCTGCCCCTCGAAACAACGCGAAATCTCCAGCATGTTCGTCCGCTTCGGCCAGGGCTTGTAACTCGGCCATTACTTCCATCTCACTCATCGGTTTCGGCAAATCCAGCTTGGGAAAACGGTGGGTAGACGGTACAGCTTCAAACAGGTCTTCAATTGTGGTGACACCGACAGCAGACAACATCTGCTGCGTTTCAAGATCGGTATGCGGGATATAGGACATCGAGTTTACCTTCAACGAGGGACAGGGCGTGCCTTATCCCTAAGCGTACAAAATGGATCAATGAATAGTTGTTTAGCGTGTTTCGCAGTAAGAAGTGTAAGCAGAAGCATCCATCAATTTATCAAGTTCAGCCGCATCTTTGATGGTGAATCGGATCAACCAACCTGCCCCATAAGGATCAGTATTGATGAGTTCTGGCTCATCTTCTAACTTACTGTTAGTCTCGGTTACTGTTCCGCCTACAGGCATATATATATCCGAGGCAGCCTTGACCGAACTCGACCACACCAAATGCTGTGCCCGTGTCCAGTACGGCCCCAACGTCTGGGAATTCGACGTAAACAATGTCGTTGAGCTGTTCCTGGGCATAATCCGTGATACCGACTGTCGCGGTATCCCCTTCGAATTCGAAGCCATTCATCATTCTTGGTGTACTTTAATTCGGATGGGGTCTTCAAAACAGACATTGGATTCTCCTGAGACAATTTCGGTTTCTTATCTAATATTCGAGCACGAGCGCGCAAAAACGCCCTTTTACAACCACTTTCTTCGATGATTATGCAACAAAAAGAGCGCACGGACGCGAAAGACACTGTGCGCTCTGTTAGTAACGATTACATTCAGAGTTTTCCACCTGATGATCCTTGAACCTGAGAGTTTCGTATTCCGGCCAGCACACCAGGAAACTTGCCCCTTCGGCGTCCCATTTCTGGGAACTCTCTCAACAGGCTGCTATATGATTATCGAAAGATTGTAGCCTGAAGGAGGAGGATTGGCAATATGGTAACTAAACCTACACGCAAATAAATCGGCGAAAATTCACTACCAGATTAACCGTCATGTTCCACAGGAAGCCATTCAAAAAGCGATTTGCGAACCTCATCACTGAGAGATAGATTGAAGCCAAGATGACCAGTGGCATCAGCTACAAGAGTCGCACGCATGAGTAACACCCCATCAGGGCGCAGCCCAAGCGCGAGATAGGCCTGCCCAGTTCCCACTTGACGAGTGGTTTGCAGCCCTTCTACTGGTTGCAAACGTGCCAACACCCGCGCCAATTCCAGAAAACGTGGGCGTAGAGCGATTTCCAATGGGCCATAACTGGCAGAAAGCGCGATATATCCCCCCTCCCGCCGCAATGCCACAACGGGATTGCCAGGAATATCCCTTTGGGAAGACAGGCTAACGACCCCAGAATCAGCGTCGGCGGTGAATTTGTCCAGCAGTTCAAAATTTCTCATAGGACATTGCTCCGAAGTTCACAAAACCAGGGGGAGTATAGCATAAGTGAGGGAAATTCAAATCACACCACTATAGTTGGATAGAAATGCTGAAGGAAGGTTGTACAATAGCTATGGAGTCTCAGATAAACGTTCACATACTCGTACTGATGATTGAAATTACGAGTTTGATTTGCAATAAGTGGGACCCAGGATTTGTATTTAATGTAAGGAGTGCTTCATCATGGCCGATCAATCAACAAACCAGATACCGAATACGAACACGCGAATGGTGATGATTGCTACAATCCTTGTAGGAGTTCTTGGTGCAGCAATCGTATTATTTTTTCTCGCCACTCGACCTACGGGACAGCCCACCGCCAATTCAGGGGCAGCGGTCGTTCAGGGTGATGCATATACCGGGATTGAGCCTGTTGAGCCAGCCCGCGAACTACCCGATTTCACATTGACGGATCAGAACAACCAGGCCATCAGCCTGAGCAGTCTGCGTGGCAAAATGGCACTCATTTTGTTTGGCTATACCCACTGCCCCGATGTGTGTCCTGATACCCTGCTGAATTACAAGCAAATTAAAAAAGCCTTAGGGGATCAGGCAGATCAAGTTAACTTCGTGTTTATCAGTGTGGATGGCACGCGCGATACACCCAATGTAATCAAGGATTACCTGGGACGCTTTGACAAGAGCTTCATCGGTATGACGGGAGACGAAGACACCTTGAAAAAGATTGGGGTGGATTATGATCTCTATTTCGAGAAAACTGCCAACACCGATGGTTCGAGCGATGATTATTTAGTCATCCACAACTCGAACACTTATCTGGTTAATAAAGAGGGGCAGTTAGTGGCATTATATGTTTACGGTATAACACCTGATGTTATTGCTGATGATATTCGCACCCGATTAGATACCTAAGCACGTCCGGCTAATGACGCGGAGCACGGGGCGAGATGGTCGTAAGAACTTCATAGCTAATCGTACCGAGGCGATCAGCGACTTCATCAACTGTAATCTCGTCATCACCTTGTTGGCCGATTAACACAACCTCGTCGCCAATCGACACATCCGGGATATGTGTCACATTGATAGCCGATTTTTCCATACTGATACGACCTACCAACGGTGCACGCTGCCCATGTACCAGCACCTCACCCCAATTTTCTGGCGCACGCCGGAAACCGTCGGCATAACCCACAGGAATGATAGCAATACGTTCTTCTTCATGGGTCAGATACGTCCGGCCATAGCCGACTGGCGAATTCGGAGGCAGTGTTTTCACCTGGGCGATCACCGTTTTCCAGGCCAACGCTGGACGGCATTCCGGCGGCAAAGCCAGCGTCCTTGACGGCGCAAGGCCGTACATTGCTAGGCCAACGCGAACCATGTTGAAATGATTTTCCTCTGAGGTGAGCGTTCCGGCAGAATTAGCGGCGTGGATATAAGCGAAGTTAAATCCTGATGCTCGTAATGGCTTTAAAATATCCTTAAAGGCTTTCACTTGATAGGCCGTATATTCGGGGGAATCGTCCGCCGATGCAAAGTGAGTATAAACACCTTCAATTTCCAGATAGTTCAATGTAAATATGTGGCGGAAAAATGGTAAAGCATCCGATGCAAGGATGCCCAAGCGCCCCATTCCGGTATCGACCTTCACATGAACTGAAAGTTTACCCCCTAGCTCCCGCGCTGCACGATCATAAGCACGCGCGAGATCGAGATCATATACAGTGAGTGTAATATGCTGGCGAATCGCCTGACGTACAGCGCTGACCGGTGTATAGTTCAGCACCAGAATAGGTGCATCAATTCCTGCTTCGGTGAGTTCCAACGCCTCATACATTGATCCGACAGCCAAATATTCGGCTCCATTGAGCAGCGCCGTTCGGCTGACCGAAACCGCGCCATGCCCATAGGCATCTGATTTCACCACAGCCATCATCGCTACCTGAACACCAATGAACTTCTTCAGCGCACGAACATTGGATGCAATCGCTTCCAGATCAACCTCAACCCAGCTTGGATGTGTAGATTGCACCAGCGCAGCCGTGTCCCACTCAAAATCCTGTCGGGGCAGCAGAGTCTTGTCAATCTCGTCTCGAAGAAGTGCTTGAACAACCAGTTCCATTCTGGCGGACGGACTCCGGTAACAATAACAGTATCGTTTGTAGACAACACAAAATTGTCACGCAGCACGGCAACCGCATCCTGAACACTATACGTCATAAAGACGCTATTGCGTTGTCTACCACGATCCAGCGCCGCGCGTCCTACGAGTGCCGAATCTGTCCCTTCGGTAATAATGACGTCTGCAACTTCTGCAGCACGCTGCCCTACCTGGCGGTGTCCAATCTGGCTGTAATCGCCAAGTTTATCCATGTCCCCCATAATAAAAAAAAGCCGGTGGCGATTGTCTTCGGCACGCTCCTCGTTCACGGCCTGAAACCAATTCAGGGCGGCCAGATTAGATTGAGGAGTCGAATCATAGGTATCATCAATTAATAAGGAGTGGTTTATGCCGTTCAGGGGGTTCATCCGTCCAGGCAAATAGGGCATCTCTGTTAATGCATGGATGGCCTCATCTAACGGCACACCATAATGAATTCCTACTGCTAATGCAGCCAGTACAGCATACAATTGATGCTTACCGAGCCAGGGCGTCCAACGACCCAGGTAACGTTCGCTTCCGTAGCGCAGATCGTAACCCGTCTTGCTCAGACCCACCACCACATTGTAAGCCATCAAATCCGCACCGAAGCGTTCCATACCTACCGTCAGCAGACGCGCATGAGACGCCCCCGTCAGCATACGCACATAGTCATCATCCGAGTTCAGGACAACTAAACCAGCATTAGGCAACCGATCTAAAAGGAGGTGATGTTCCGCCAGAATCTCATCCATGCTGGCAAATGCATCCATGTGGGCCTGACTGATATGGGTAACGACTGCTACATCCGGCCCAACAAACTCGACCATTTCGGACATTTCACCAGGATGGGTGATAGCTAGCTCTAGAACAGCGAATTGGTGTTCCGGCGACAAACCCGCCAGAGCGCGCGGTAGACCCAGAAAACCATCCACATCAATACTATGATGTACTGAATATTGCGTTCCTAAAACACGGCTGATCGCTTCAACTGCCAACGACTTACCCGATGTTCCACCCACACAAACGACCTGGGTACTGATTTTGTTCAGCACAAAGCGCACCCATGCCATCAATGCCATTTCAGTATCTTTTACGATAATGACCGAAATGCCCGTAGTATCAAATTCCGGTGGGTTCGTACACAAAACACCTAACACACCTTTATCGACTGCTTCGCGAATATATTGGTGGGTATCACCACGATCTGTTTTCAGAGTCACAAATAACTGTGCTTCGGCAGCACTGTGCGCATCAAAACAAAAACCAGTAAAAATATGCGCTGCTGGTTCGCCAAACAACTGCCCGTTGGAGGATTCGAGTATGTCGTACAGGCTAATCATCGGCAATTCCTTATGGATATGTGTTCGCCGTTTGGGGCATGGCACGAAGATAACGCTATCTTACATCGCAACCGCCGTAATAAATTCTTGTTATGTTATAATAGCACGGGTTTCAATTGAGAACATTCATATACATGCCATTCCATTTTGAGTTGTTGAAAACACAAGGCCGCGCACGGGCGGGCATTCTCCACACACCACATGGCCCAATCCCAACCCCAGTGTTCGCGCCAGTTGGGACACAGGCGACAGTGAAAGCTGTGCCACCGCGCGACTTACAGGAAATTGGGGCATCGCTCATTCTAGCGAATACCTATCACCTTAATCTGCGCCCTGGCGACGAATTGATCCGGGATCTTGGCGGCCTCCATACCTTCATGGCATGGCCGGGGCCAATACTGACCAACTCCGGTGGAATTCCAGGTATTTAGCCTAGCAGAAATCAACCGGATTGACGACCAGGGGGTGACATTTCGGAGCCACCTGGACGGCAGCAAGCACCGCCTCACACCCGAACACTCAATGCAAATTCAGGAAAACCTGGGTGCAGACATCATCATGGCCTTCGACCAGTGTCCCACGCCAACAGATCGTCTGGTAGTCGAACAGGCAGTTGCTCGCACTAACGCCTGGGCAGTAAGATGCCGGGAAGCCCACCCTGGCGACAGTACACAAGCACTCTTCGGAATATTACAGGGTGGCATCTTTGAAGACCTACGTGAACAGTCCGCGCACATTTTAACGCAGATGGATTTTCCTGGCTACGCAATCGGGGGTCTCGCGGTAGGCGAAACAAAAACCGAGATGTATCACACTCTCGACTTCACTGCCCCGATGCTGCCGAACGATAAGCCGCGCTACTTGATGGGTGTGGGAGAGCCAGATGATCTTGTCAAGGCAATTCAATGTGGTGTGGATATATTTGACTGCGTGATTCCTACCCGCCTCGCCCGTCATGGATCAGCCATGACCAAAAATGGCCGTGTCAACATGCGTAATCTCGTCCATGCAACAGACAAAAAGCCGGTGGAGGAAGGTTGTAGCTGTTACTGCTGTCAGCACTTTAGCCGAGCCTATATTCGTCATCTTATCAAGGCTGATGAAATCCTGGGAGCTTATTTGCTCAGTGTCCATAATATTCATTTTCTCATTGACCATGTGAGGACAATTCGGGATGCAATATTGGTGGGGCATCTTGATGACTATTCCGAACAATTTTTGCAAATGTATTTACAACCCGTCTGACACCAACAGGATGTCACACTTTTGAACACTATCTTCTGTCTCACCTGTCGCCCATTGTCATCCCAAATACAACGGTGTAGGTTTCAGTGTACATACCCAATATTCACTGATGGTTGTCAGGAACAAGGGAATTAGTCGATCAATGAGGCAGACAAAGCGGACCCTGGCGATTATGGCTTTTGCTCTGGCGAGTTGCAGCACAACCGTCGTTCCCGCTACGACTCCCACCACCAACACAATTATCCTTCGCTTTTATGCAACCACCCCCATGATTCCCCTGCTTCATGATCTTACCGCGCAATACAGCCAGATTTATCCCGACTATGCTTTTGAAACAACGACTGGCAATTATGAGGCAATGCTCGACAAGCTGATGACAGGCGAGACGGCTTATGTCCTAACCAATCATCTGCCGAACGATGTGCCTGATAATCCGGTGCTAGCCTGGCCGATTGGTCAAGATGGGATCGCGGTGATTGTCCATCCACAAAACAACCTGACGAATATAACCACCGCACAGCTACGGGGTATTTATCTGGGTCATGTTTCAAACTGGAACGAAGTGGGAGGTGATGAAGCCAATATCACAGTTATCAGTCGGGAAGATGGGTCAGGCACACGGGCCGAATTTGAGGATTTGTTGATTGGTGCGCGCCAAACCACCCAGTCAGCACAGATAGCCCCGTCCAGCAGCGCGATGATCGAAAGTGTTTCCCAGATACCAGAAGCCATTGGGTACATTTCCATGAGTTACATTGATAATCGTGTCCGGGCATTGTCTATTGACAATGTTGCACCAACTCTAAAAAACGTATCAGACAATGTGTATCCGCTACGCGCAACTATGTACGTGATGGGGTTAGTCCAACCGGAGGGTGATTACCTGAAATTTATCTCCTGGATTCAGGCACAAGCAGGACAGGCAGTTGTCGCAAAACGCTATGCACCTTTGACACTGCCGTGACCGGGGGGAATTGTTATGTGATTGGGTTAACTGGACATAAATGCAAATAACATCGCATATAACAGAATAAACACCAGTAGCCACATCCCTGCCAATGACAGGTCGCGCCATAGGCGAATATGGCCTCGATGTTTCTCCATCAACATTTCTGGCCCACGAATGTGCTGCAAGGCGCTAGCCGCTTCCGCATTGCGGGGATTCACTCGCAGAACATTATCCAGACAGATCGAACTCTGATCGAGTGAATCAACGGCCACACTCATCCACAACCAGGCATCTTCAAAGTTGTTGTCCTCACGGATGAGTTCCCTCAAGATGTGAACGGCATCCCGACGACGATCTTCCTTGAGCAAGTCTATGGCATCCATCAGGCGATCTACACGGTAGGCGGCATCCTCGTCAGTCATGCGGCTAATCCAACTCGACACCAGCAAAGAGATCGTGTTCATCTACCCGATTCCGCTCTGGAATCGGATATACACGGGTAAAACCCTGATTGCCAGATAGTGCCTTGCGGAAAAAACGGATACGAGGTGGGCCACCGCCAAGTTGACTGGCGTGACAGTCGCGCGCACGATCCCAGGTATCCAGATAATCACTTACATTCACGCGCGTATGGGCGGGTTCGACATTCTCCAGTATCGCCACAAAATCAATGTCATTATTCTTCCCAACCCGTCGAGGATCAATGCCACGCAGCCGCATATATGGCAGCATCAAGCGCAGCATACGCACGGCAATACTGGTGTAATACAGCTTTTGCGGTTTATATGGTGGTTGGCCGGTATCGTAGTTTGGATCGCCTGCCAATGTGAAGGCATCAGTGGTAGCGCGTTGGATGGCAATGTGGTCGGGATGACCATAACCACCATATTTATTGAAAGTCACAACGACCTGTGGTTTCACGTCCCGAATGACTTCCACTACCCGACGAGTGACTTCCTCGCGTGGCGCTTGCCATAGACAACTGGGGTCATTGGAACTCTCTGAATTCATCATGCCGCTGTCTTTGTAGCCAAACTTAAATACTTTCTTGAAACCCAATACCTCGGCGGCTTTATCCAGTTCCGCCAACCGTAACTCCGGTATCGAGTTGTAGCCATTAAGCATTTCTGGCGCAACTGTGCCCATATCACCATTGGTCGCGCAGATATAATAAACGTCCACTCCTTCGGCAACGTAGCGGGCAATTGTGCCTCCTGAGCCAAAACTCTCGTCATCAGGATGCGCAAGCGAAAATAACAGACGGCGACTTGACATAACTCACTCCCAACAAACAATCAATTCATTCAATCATCCATAAGCCTACAGGATGGTGATATAGACGAGAGTTGTCCTGGTTGACTACGCTTCACCTACGAATGATACATGACAGCCGGATTTCTGTGAATAGCCCCTGTGCAAGGTTGGACTCAAAGCGTATACTCCACCCCCGTAATTGCCAGAAACGATCAGAGGTTATTGTCCATGCGTCCATTACCCCGGTTTTTGCTCCCCACACTCCTATTGGCAGTCATGGTGGTTGCCCTGCCAGCGGCTGCGCAGGGCGAAGAATCAGCCCTACAGGTTACGCTGCCGGGGACGAATACACCTGCACCGACAGAATTTTCATTTGCGACCAACACACCCGCTGGACCGACGGCGACACCCAGCGCAACCCTATCACCCACTCCAACATTCATGCCTACGGATACACCAACCAATACACCGACAGCCACTTTCACACCGTCGGATACACCATCCCTGACGCCAACACCGAACGGACCGTTCTCCTATCCTGATGACGTGAATCCCCTCACCGGGCAGCCATATCCGAGTGAAGAAGCTAAAGCGCGCCGCAACCTGATCGTCAAAATATCGAATTATCCGCCCATCGTGCGACCTCAAAGTGGCATTAATCAGGCCGATCTGGTGTACGAATACGAAACCGAGGGCGGCGTGACGCGGTTTGCCGCCATCTTCCGTAACAATGCGCCCACCCATGTCGGTTCCGTACGCAGCGCCCGGTTGATTGATCTGGAGCTTGTGCCCATGTATAACGCTCTGCTGGCCTACTCTGGAACGAGTGACCCAATCCAGCAGATGATCTTACATTCAGACTTTGTATACCAGACATTTTCTCCGTTAAAGGGCGACAATTGCGCCGACGCTGGATTCTGCCGCTTCCCACGTGAGGGGCTGCCCTTCGAACACACCCTGTTTCTGGACACGACCAAACTTTGGGACTTAGCAACCCGGCGCAATGTCAACACGGGTTACAAGGCGCGTGGTTTCGCTTTTGCTGACCAACCTGACGCTGGTGGTTTGCCTGCTAATGATATTTTCATCGACTGGTACGGACAGATAGATGCACGCTGGCAGTACAACCCCGACACTGGCCGTTATACCCGCTGGACGGATGGTGTACCGCACATCGACATCGCTGACGGACAGCAGCTTTGGGCGGATAATCTGATTATCATTGAAGTACCTCATAATGATCGACCAGACTTATTCGAGCCGGAGAGTAAAACCGCCTCTCTAGAAATAGCCCTCTGGGATCAAGGGCGAGCTTACGTGTTCCGTGATGGGGTCTATTATCAGGGTTACTGGCGTCGTCAGAACCGTGATCCAGGTTCGGCGCTTCAGTTGATTTTCGGCAATAACGAACCGATCATGCTCAAACCGGGCCGCAGTTGGGTATCCATTGTGCGCGGTTTTGGTGATGTACTGGTATCCGAAACTCAGGCGGATATGAACGCTACTGGAACGGCAATTTTCCAGAACGCCACGCCCACACCTTATGCAACCTACGATCCGAACTTTACGCCAACACCATAATCAAACGATCAGCGATTATGAAAACGGGTGGATATTGTCCCACCCGTTTTTGCTTCGTCAGGCAATACGCTCCAAGATATGGGTAACGATGGTCGCGCCTGTCCCACCGATATTCTGGGTCATACCCAACGCTGCATCCTTGACTTGATTTTCGCCCCCCTCGCCGCGTAATTGGGTAATAAGGTCAACGAGTTCATACACTCCTGTCGCGCCCACCGGATGCCCCCGTCCTTTGAGACCGCCCATCGTGCTGATTGGTATCCGTCCACCGATAGTGATGTCGCCATCCAGCGCCACCTGTGTTCCCTGCCCCGGTTCGGCAAAACCCGCCCCCTCCAGGCAGAGTGCGGCCATGATGGTGAAGGCATCGTGAACTTCAAACACATCAATATCGCTGGCTTGAATTCCAGCCTGTGTATAGGCTTTCTGCGCGCTTTGGCGACCAGCCGCCAATTCCACCAGATTGCGGCGGTCAGCCAACCCCAGGCAGTCTGTAGCCGTCGCGCTGGCTCGAACACGAATCAAGGGCTTATCAGTCAGGTCGCGTGCCATTTCAAACGGGCAGACGATAATAGCGGCTGCTCCGTCGCAAATAGGCGAACTATCATACAAATTGATCGGGTCAGAGATCATCGGAGCGCGGTTGTAGGTCTGCTCTGAGATAGACTTGCGGAACATGGCATTTGGGTTGTTGACCGCATTTTGGTGTGCATTAATGCTGAATGGCGCAAAAGCAGAATGTGGAACCTTGTACTCATGCATATAGCGCCGCATGATGAGAGCATTCAGCGCGACAAACGACGCTCCATGTGCCCCTTCATAATCAGCGTCCGCCGCAGTAGCCAATGCTGAGGTGATCGCACTGGTAGTCGAATCGGTCATCTTTTCGACCCCGCACACCGCCACAACCCCCACCATTCCACTGGCTACCGCACGCACCGCCGCTTGGAACGCCATGCCACCCGACGCACAGGCAGCCTCAACAGTTGTCGCCTCAATACCCCGCCATCCAGCGTAATCCGCTACCAGTGCACCAAGATGTGCCTGGTCACTCAATCGAGGGGCGAGCATATTGGATACAAACAGTGCATCCGGACGTTCAATACCGGCATCTGTCACCGCACTGTGAACCGCCTGAGCAGCCAGTTCCCTCAAGCTTATATCCCATAACTCCCCAATCGGTGTTTGCCCAATACCAATCACTGCGACATCCTGCATATGTAGTCCCCTGTAATGATTTTCATAAGATATGCCGGGTACTATAACAGGGAAAAGCTGTCAAAACCTAGCGGGATGTGTAGCACTATAAAATCGCAACCCCAGAGGCAATCCGAGGCTAAGAAACTTAAGGGAATTCGAGATGCTTTCAATCAGCCGATTGCCGCCCGCAAGTTATCTACTGCTTCCCGTTCGATGTCACGGATTTGAATTAATTTATCGTGCATTTCCTCGCGCAGAGTAACGACCTCGTTCTGACTCAAGGGAAAATCGTCGGCGACTATGCCCTTGATTTCATTCAATCGGACATTCACTGACCGAATGTCATCTGCCGCCTCGCCGCCACCTTCTACATAAAGTTCTTTCTTACGCAATTTCAGGTCGCGCGTTTCTTTCAGTAGTGG
This sequence comes from uncultured Chloroflexia bacterium, assembly GCA_963752305.1. Taxonomy (GTDB): domain Bacteria; phylum Chloroflexota; class Anaerolineae; order Aggregatilineales; family Phototrophicaceae; genus CFX2. The sequence goes on along the minus strand of CAVVXQ010000009.1, from coordinate 420,520 downwards.
CGCAGTATCCGGCAGAATTGCGTTAGCAAAATCACACCACGCTTCGGCAGATGAACGGAATTGTACTGCAACGGACTTCACATCCGGCTTATTCAGAATCAACGCGGCTTCATCCAGGAAGTCGGCATACAGTCCGCGTTCTGCCCCACCGCCCACGCTCCATGTGCAAATCCATTCGAACAAACCCGGTTGCACAACATCCCCTGCCAGCGCCGCGTACAGACGGCTCCCACGCGGGAAGAAACGTTCCCAACTTTGTTTGTTGCGTGTGTTAGTCAGTAAATTAGCCAGATGATCCATCGCAGCAAATCCAAAGTTTTCGCGTTTTCCCTTCGGTGGTGCATCGGTGTATAGGCTGATGCACTGCCAGATACCTTTTTGAACTGCTGCCCCCAACTTGTCCAAATTTGGGGCATCCAGTGCCGCGACTCGATTTTTGTAAACTTTAATTCGGCTGCGTGCTGCATTCAATTCATCCAATGTGATGATGAAGGGTTTATTGGAGCGATCAGCAATGTAAACCGAATCGCCCTCAACCCCATACACAATAATTGGAACAACCATCCAATTTCGTTCGTCATGTGGCAGCAGACTATAGGGTAATGTGAAACGATCCACCCATACCAACGCGGGATGACCGCTTTCCAATACGCTCACCAGATTTTCGAGCGCGATGTCCGGTTTACTGGTTTGCAGCACTTCTCGCCCAATCCCCAGCCGTTCAAAAATAGAGTCCATCGGATCGAAGGTATTGCGGGTGAGCAGAGCAATGTGAGGGTTATATCCTTTATACTCAAAGGTGAAGTAGCCAAATGTGATACCCCCACTGACCCCCAACAATAGAGCCTCGCTGATCGGCTTTCCGGAATGCGGCGCGGGTAAGCCCTGGTATGCCAGAATATTGCGGATCGGGCCAGTTTCCCAGTGCCGCCCATCGAAATGGTGATAATTTTTGAGTATGGTCATGCCGTTGTCTACCTTGACTACACACTGATTGCCCGCATTGTAAGGGCATGTTGCTTGTCAGCAGGAAAAGAGAGACATAGTTTGTACTTTTTCAACATAAGACAATCAAATCCTGGCGCAACTAAAGAATTTCTAATCCTATCACAAGGCATTCTTTACGACTTGTTGATACTCTAGCCCTTGTGATTTAGCTCATCTGTGTCTATAATAGAACGTTTGTACTTACCCCTCACTCTGCCCGGCTAAGTTATAGGCGGTACGCATGAACTTCAGGACAAAATTGTGGTTCGCGGTGCGCGCGAGCATAACCTGAAGAATATTGATGTCGATATTCCTCGTAACAAATTGGTCGTCATAACAGGTCTGTCAGGTTCAGGCAAGTCCTCATTGGCGTTTGACACCATCTTCGCGGAGGGCCAGCGACGTTATGTCGAAAGCCTCAGCGCCTATGCACGCCAGTTCCTCGGTCAGATGGAAAAACCGGATGTTGACCAGATTGAAGGTCTCAGCCCAGCCGTTTCGATAGACCAAAAAGGGGTCAGCCAGAATCCCCGTTCAACGGTGGGCACGGTGACAGAAATTTACGACTATCTCCGCCTCCTGTATGCGCGCATCGGTATCCCCCACTGTCCGGTCTGCGGTGCAGAAGTCGTTGCACAGAGCGCGCAGCAAATCGTGGACGCCGTGAAGGGAATGCCGGATGGCACACGTATCCAGGTACTTGCACCGATCATCAAAGGGCGCAAAGGTACACATGAGAAGGTATTCGACGACATCCGCAAGGCTGGCTTTGTCCGTGCCCGCGTGGATGGTGAACTCTACGAACTAAGTGACGACATCACTCTGGATCGCTATGTCATTCACAACATTGAAGTGGTCATAGACCGGCTCATTATTCGGCATTATGAAGATAATGAATCCGATGAAGCCCGAAGCGCCGAAAGTCGTCTGAACGAAGCGATTGAGACTGCTCTGGAAATTGGTGACGGCGTGGTTATCATCAATAACCTGAGCGAAACCGAACCCACAGACATCTTATACAGTGAGAATCTGGCATGTGTCAATGGACATGGCAGCCTGCCAGAGATCGAACCACGCACCTTCAGTTTTAACACGCCGAAGGGCGCATGTCCCGAATGTCAGGGGTTGGGCTTCAAGCTGGAATTCGACCCGGAACTGATTGTGCCGAACCCAGATTTGAGCTTGACTCAGGGGGCAGTGAACGGCAATGGCTGGAACTTCCAGGACGAGTCCAGTTGGGGATCAAATATCATGCGCGGCATATCAGAAGCTTATGGCTTCTCGATGAACACGCCCTGGAAAAACCTGAAGCCGGAACATAAAAATATCGTCATGTACGGTACAGACGGGCGCAAGGTGCGGATGCGCTACACCAATTCACGTGGCGACTCGCGTGACTATACCACTTCGTTTGAAGGTATTGTCAACAACCTCGCGCGCCGCTACCGGGAAACCAATTCCGACATGATGCGCGAGTTTTTCGAGCAGTTTATGTCGAAAGTTCCCTGTCAAACCTGCCAGGGGCGTCGGCTGCGACCAGAGGCGCTGGCGGTCACAGTAGCCTCAGCCTCCATCTATGATGTCACTCTGCTGCCGATCTCCGAACTGCTCCATTGGGTTGAGTTGCTGCGTGGCATCAACGGCACACAACCGCGATTGAATCCACGCGAACAACAAATCGCCTATCAAATCCTTAAAGAGATTGAATCACGAGTTGGCTTCCTGAACAATGTTGGGCTGAATTACCTCACACTAGGCCGAGCATCCGGATCACTCTCAGGTGGTGAGGCCCAGCGCATTCGTCTAGCAACACAGATCGGCAGCCGCTTAACAGGTGTTCTGTATGTACTGGACGAACCGTCTATCGGTCTACATCAGCGTGACAATGCTAAACTCATCCAAACCCTCTTTGGGATGCGCGACCTGGGCAATACTCTCCTGGTAGTCGAACACGACGAGGAAACCATGCGTTCTGCCGACTGGTTGATCGACCTGGGTCCGGGTGCAGGCGAATATGGTGGCAGAATAATCGCTGAGGGCACGCCGGAAGAAGTAATGGAAGTAGAAGACAGCCTGACTGGAGCATATCTGTCTGGTCGGCTGAAGATTGATGTGCCCGACGAACGCAGACCGGGCAATGGGAACTTCATCACCGTTCGCGGCGCGCAGGAAAACAACCTCAAGAATATCGACGTGGACATTCCACTGGGGGAACTGGTGTGTATTACGGGTGTCAGCGGCAGCGGCAAGAGCTCGCTGATGGTGGACATCCTCTATAACAAGCTGGCACAGGTCATTAACGGCAGTAAGGAACGTCCCGGCACACATGGATCAATTGAGGGCATTGAACACGTCGACAAAATCATTAACATTGACCAGAGTCCCATCGGGCGCACACCACGCAGTAACCCCAGCACCTACACCAAGATGTTCGACCAGATTCGCTCCCTCTTTGCGGAACTGCCAGAGAGCAAGATTCGTGGCTACTCACCAGGGCGCTTCAGCTTCAATGTAAAAGGCGGGCGCTGTGAGAACTGCGAGGGACAGGGACAGCTTAAGATCGAGATGCAATTTTTGCCGGACATTTATGTCCCGTGTGACGTCTGTCACGGCGCACGCTACAACCGCGAGACACTTCAGGTAAAGTACAAAGGCAAGAACATCGCCGAAGTGTTGAATATGACCGTGACCGAGGCGCTGGATTTCTTCGCAAACATTCCCTCTATCTATAACAAGTTGGAAACGCTGGGTGCGGTTGGACTGGGTTATATCCGCCTGGGGCAACCGGCCACCACCCTCAGCGGCGGAGAAGCACAGCGTATTAAACTCAGCCGGGAACTCAGCAAACGGGCGACGGGACAAACGCTTTATATTCTGGATGAACCCTCGACGGGACTGCACGCAGCAGACGTGAAACGACTCATCAGTGTGTTGCAACAACTGGTCGATAATGGGAACACCGTGTTGGTTATAGAGCATAATCTGGACATCATTAAGGTGGCCGACTGGTTAATCGACCTGGGGCCGGAGGGCGGCGATAAGGGCGGTGAAGTCATCGCAGTAGGAACGCCCGAAGATGTGACGAACATCGAAGAAAGCTATACCGGCCAGTTCTTACGATCTTATCTGAGCCAGCCGGAAACCGCATGAGTTATCGCTGAGTTAATGAAAAAGGCTTGCCATGACGACAAGCCTTTTCGTTCAAAACCTGTTGATTTACCTTACAATGCGGCGATCATCCACCCATCGGGATACGAATCACACCGCCAGCACCGGGAGGTGAAAACGCCGAGCCAATGCTGACAGCAAAATTCCCATCCGGGGCTTGTGCCAAGCCGAATGGAGCCAGTAATCCTTCAGCAATGGGCGTAGCACCATCACTGGTGATTTTAACCACATTACCCGAATTCGGGTTCAAACCTTCATCAGTAAATTCAGTAACCAGTTGAACGGCATATAGACTACCATCGTCCGTTACCAAGACATCCGTTACAGTCGTTAAGCCGCCGAAGCTTTCAAGGAGCGTCTTGCCATCCGCCGACCAGTGTTCAACCTTGCCCGCACCAGGCGCAAGCGCCTCACCCAAAAATCCTATATAGATGCTACCATCCGGGCCAAAATCTATAGAGGTGGGCACAGTGTTATTCCACGAGTGAACGACTGATAAACCATCAGCCTCAGACCAAGTGTATAGCGTGTTCGCTCCGGTATCAACAATATAAATAGTGCCGTCCTGCGCAATCCCAACATCAGAGGGATTACTGTATACTTCGTCCCTACCATCAGGATTGTTTTCGACCTCATAACTATGCAAATCAATATAATGCTTAACCCGCAAACTGCTTTTGTCGATTTCCATAACCGCATCACTAAAAACGGTCAGGTTTTGGGCATCTGAAAGGACTACCCAAATCGAATCGTCTGTCGGGATAGCTCGATAGGCACCCAGAGAAGCACCCCCTTCGGCTGGATTGGAAACGCTGGTAAGAGCAGGAATAGCCACTGACGTAGTTCCATCAGGCTCGATTTTCAATACCTGTCCTGTGAGTCCCGCCGTAATTTGGGCATCTTCCTGTAACAGAAGAACCGTATCTCCACCCGCACCAGCCTCTGTCACATAAAGATTGCCATCAGCATCATATGCGATACCACGCGGTGAATTTAGTCCTGCAGCGATAACATTTTCTGATGAATCCTGGGCAGCCGTTGGCGCGACCAACAATGCCAAGACAAGCGCACAAAACAGAACAATTTGCAATTTACGGAACATGCGTCACCCCTCCTTGAACAAGGTTTGTGCAACTAAGCTGATCTTTACTACAAAAATGGAAACATCTTGACCTCATTGTACGCCATTATTAAACATGGGCAAGTAATTAAATGGCAACTACCCGTCATATTTCGAACAGAGGGTTGGTGTTTACCGAATATTAAGGCATGTTCGGTGCCCTGAGCGTGATAAATACGTGATTTTGTTCCGAGAATCGGCTCAGAACGCAACTTATGCAACTAGCACAGTCAAAAAGCCATTTTTATCGTCTATTTGCATAAATTCATGAAACATTTACTTTATTTTGGCCTGATTCATAGTTATACTGAACATACAATGTAGGTAATTTTCATCCAAAACAACCAGCGCATTCGGTGTCTGGTAGAGGAGTTCTTGGAAAATGGTAGTTTCTCTTCATCAAGTCCATAAGGATATTGAAATTCAGAGTGCATACCAAACCGCACTTGCTCAATATGAACGAGCAGTGAGTCGGCTCGACATCGACGACAATGTGGTCGAATATATGCGTTGGCCTCGTCGGGAATTCACCGTGAATTTTCCTGTGCGACGGGATAACGGGCATGTCGAGATGTTTACTGGCTATCGTGTTCATCACAGTACCATCATGGGACCGTCTAAGGGTGGCATCCGCTACAGTCTGAACGTGACACTGGATGAAGTACGAGCGCTGGCAATGTGGATGACATGGAAGTGTGCCCTTGTCAACATCCCATATGGGGGCGCAAAAGGAGGGGTACTGGTTGATCCTAAAAGCCTCAGCCTCCACGAAAGGGAAGCCCTCACCCGCCGGTATGCCTCCGAACTCATTCCCCTGATTAGCCCACATGCAGACATCCCCGCTCCAGACATGGGAACTGGCCCACAAGAAATGGCGTGGATCATGGATACTTATAGTATGACGGTTGGATATTCCGTTCCAGCTATTGTCACCGGCAAGCCGATCAACATTGGCGGTAGTCAGGGACGCACAGAAGCTACGGGACGTGGTGTTATTATCTGCATGATGGAAGCACTCAAACGTCGTGGTATCAGTGGTGATGTCAAAGTCGCAGTACAAGGTTTCGGGAATGTCGGTTCTAACGCTGCTGCTCATGCCTACGATATGGGCTTTAAAGTGGTTGGCGTCAGTGACGTCGATGGTGGCATTTACAACGAGAAGGGTCTAGATATCCCAGCTTTGAAACAATATTTTGCTGTAAATCACACACTCTCAGGCTTTAAGGGTGCAGATACCATCACCAACGCGGAACTCATCACCTTGCCCTGCGATGTTTTGATACCGGCGGCGATGGAAGGACAAATTACCGAGCATAATGCACCGCACATTCAGGCACATATGATTGTTGAGGGTGCCAACGGGCCAACGACTACCGAAGCCGACGACATTCTCAATGACCGGGGTATATTCCTTGTACCGGATATTCTGGCAAACGCGGGCGGCGTAATCGTATCCTATTTTGAATGGGTACAGGGTCTACAAGCATTCTTCTGGGATGTTGAAGAAGTCTTCAGGCAGTTAGAACGCATCCTTATTCGGGGTTATGATGCAACCATACATACTGTTGAGGAATATGGCGTGGACATGAGAACTGCCGCCCAGATGACGGCGATCAAACGTGTTGGAGACGCGCTGACGACACGGGGATTTTATCCATAGATAAGTCGGCAATTTGAAGGTGCAGTAGAAAAGCAGGCGGGTTTTGACCCACCTGCTTTTTTGTCCCATTTGGTTAATACAGACGAAATCGTCACTAAAGTCCGTATATGCCGTTAAAATAGGTAGAATTGCATCATACCGAGTATCCTTACTGCATGAAATTTCTCAATCAAATTAGACAACAGATCAACAAAAACCCTGGACATCACCCCGCACCGGAAAGTGATGCGCTGCGTGAGGCGCTCGAAACCGGGCAGCGCGCCAAACGTGCGGAAGACTATCCGCGTGCGTTAGAAGCTTTACAGTCGGCGATGAACCTGGCGCATACTGCACCCAACTCTACAGCAATTGCGGTTATCGCTCTCAATCAGGCTGAGGTGTATATTCAACAGAAAGCGTGGAATGAGGCTGACCAACTCCTCCAAAAAACGTACCAGAACGCACGTGAAATTGACCAGAAAACCCAGATAGCATATCTCTTAAGTACCCAGGGAAGACTGGCTCAGGCCCAGGGAAAGTGGGAAAAAGCCCAATCGCTTTATGAAGAAGCACTAGAGACCGCACGATCCACTAACGCAGTTGGTGCAGAAGGTCGAGCGCTCGGTCTGCTGGCGGGCACTTATTTGCACGATGCCAATGCCAGCTATGCAACGCACCTGCTGCGCGAGGCGCTGCCCAAGCTCAACATGACTGGCGATATCGAACTCAGCAGTGCCTTTGTTGGACAACTCGGTGAAGCACTCATCGCCTCTGGCAATGAAATTGAGGGAGCGCAATTAATAGATCGTGCCCTGCGACTTGCCCGACAGATCGGTTACAAACAGTATGAACGATACTGGAGTATAGCATTGGGCAAACGTGCACTTATTGAAGGAAACTTCAGTGATTCTTATGCCCATCTGGTACATGTATTAACATTGTCGAAGGATACCGAACCCTCTGACGAAATCGTGACCATACTTTCTACCCTGAGTAAAGTGTGCCTGAGTCTCAACGAACAAGATGAGGCATTGACTTTTGCCTCTCAGGCTGTGGAGATGAGTGAACGGTTGAATGACCCATCCTTAATTAGTCGAGCGCATGGCGCGCTGGGCACTGCCTTATTGACAATCCATCAAGGCAACCCAATCGACCATCTACAAGCGGCAGCTAACTATTATGCCACTTTACCGGATGAGGCATTTGATCCCAGTGAGATTGACATCCTGCGCAACCTGGCAGCCGCCCAGGGGGACGCTGGTATGGATATGGATGCGATTGACACCTTCAGACGGGCAGCGACGCGCGCAGAAGTCAAGGGACTGCGGATGGAACTGGCACATGTCCGGCGAGACCTTGGACTCATGCTAAATCGGCTGAATAGGCAACAGGAAGCCATTCATGAATGGGGAGCCGCAGTCGAAATATACGAGGCAGAACGTCAACCAGCACAGGTTGCCCGCCTATTATGCGACATCGGGGCTGCCCGGAGATATCTGGGACAGGGGCAACGAGCCGTAAGAGACTTCGAGCAAGCCCTGATGACCCTCAATATGGTAGATGACGATTGGGAAACCAGGGGATTGGTTCTTTCAAATGCCGCGAATATCTATGTCGACCAGGGAGATATTGAATTGTCGGAAGCCTTTTTTAATGAGTCAATCGCAATTGCCCGCCGACTGAATAATGAGGCAGCCGAATCGACCCGGCGAGGAAATTACGGCTGGTTCTTGCTGTCTACAGGCAAACCGCAACAGGCGATTACCGCGCTGGAATATGCACTCAGAATGAGCCGGAGTTTACGGCTAGAACTCCAGAGCGCAATCCAGACCGATAACCTGGGGTTGGCGTACGACATGCTTAACAATCCCGCCAGGGCAATGGATTATCATCGACAGGCACTTGAGTTAATCGAGCCATTGAAGAATCCGCATTGGGAAAGTGTATTCAAGATTGATCTCAGCCATACACTTCTGGCAATGGGAAAGATTGACGCCGCAAAGCCGCTATTAGAGGCAGCCCTGGCGCAAGGACGAGCAGATGGAGATGTAGAGGTCATCGTGCGTGCATTGACAGGACTGGGGCGGCTAGCGATTTACCAGGAACGCCCCGCAGACGTAACCCCGGCACTTGATGAAGCCGTAAATCTCGCTCGAAGAGCCGATATGCGTCGATGTTTGGCTGAAGCGTTGAGCGTATACAGCGAACAGCAGGCCAGACTGCACCAACCTGCACGTTCAACCTCTTTATGGGATGAGGCACATAAACTATTTCAGATACTGGAAAGTCCACAGGCCAAACTCGAACCCGGATGGCTAAATCCAGAGTAAACACATAACAGGGAGATGGCATGCCATTTCCCTGAATAGATAATTGCAAATGAAGGTTGATTTAGACCAAATTGCTGAGGTGAGCCACCAGATAGAGCAATAACCCTAGATAAAAACTGGCAACCAACCGCATCCATCGAGGGGGCGGTGGGGAATCCTTCTGAAGATAAAACATCTGCCGCAACTTACGAAGCATCTCACGAACCTGCATTACAATACTCCAATTCCACTGATGGACCTTCTTACGCCTTTTCAAATGGACTTTGAATCACCATACCTTCGGGCGAAACAAGGCTGATGACCCGACTTCCATGTGCCTTCTCCAGGTCTCCCCACAGATTACGGATGAGTTTTTCACGTCGCTCACCGTGCAAGGAAGAATCGTGAAGCGCTGTTTCAATCTGCTCAATTGCAGAAATTTCCGCCGGAGTGGGGCTAAACCAAGCCATGATAATCAACCCTTTCTCAATTGTTTTACAATATTAATCTACAGTAATTATATCGTTGACGAGGCTTAAGAAAACCTAAAAATTCGGGAATTTTTGAAGCCACAGTCTAACGCAGATTCCGAAATCCATCACCACAAAAATGTATTTCTCCTACTTTTGTCCTTGCCATGCCTATAGGCGGGTGGTAGCCTCAATTTACATTCAGTATTGAGAGTAAAAGTACATATGGCAAAATTCTGGTTCATTTCCGCGCCCCTGCACGGCCATCTGGACTGGGGGGGATTTCTCAAAACCGCAGCGGAGATGCAATCTAATGGTCATGAGGTGACATGGATTAGTGAGGCATCAATTGAGAAGGCGGTAACGCAATCAGGCGTCCGATTTCGAGCAGTACGACGGACGGGCTGGCTCTGGCCTCCTCCACCTGCCCCAGACTTAGCGAGTATTCCACCCCAACAGGCGGTTATGCTACGCTATACACGCGCGCTGGATACCTGGCTGAGTGAAGATTTGGTCGGTGAAGCTGTAGAAGGGATCATCGAACTGGCCGAGAAAGTCGGGAAGCCAGATGTCATTGTCGCTGATCCATTCTTGAGTGCGGCGGCGCTGGCCGCAGAAGTGCTGGACGTACCACTGGCAGTTTGCGGATGGCCTGCCCAGGCCGAGCTTAACGACGAATACCTGTTCCCGGTGCAGAAGACATTAGCACAGGACAGCCACGAACGGATTGCGCGGCTGTGTACCCGATTCGGGCTGGTGGGAAACAATTTCTCCAAAGGCAGCACACCCTCCATTCTCAGCCCATATTTGCACATCAGCTACTTCAACGAAACATGGTATCAGGCCGAGACCGGCAGCATCTTACCTCAAACCAGATTTGTTGGCGGACAGCCCACCCCACCTACTGATGCATCCCCAACATGGTTGACCGACATACCAGATGAAACGCGGATGGCGGTGGTGACACTCGGCAGTGTTTTCACAGGCGATCTGGGTTTCTTTAGCTGGGCGGCACACGCAGTTGCTCGTACCGGATATGTGCCGGTGGTGGTGATTGGGCGTAACCCGATTACCCCAGAGCAAAAAGCTGAACTGAAAGCGGCGCTTCCCCAAAACACTCGCCTGCTCAACTGGATTCCGTTTGAACATGTATTCCCCCGGACGAGCCTCATCATCCATCACGGCGGGATGGGGACAACCCATGCAGCAATCATTCACGGAATTCCACAAATCGCCGTGCCACACGCCGCCGACCAACGCGGCAATGCACGGCGGATTGCACAGGCCAAAGTGGGACTGAATTTGTCAGCACATGATGTACGACATGGGGCACTGTTGGAAGGCGCACGGGCGCTCACCAACGATCCCAAAGTTCGTGATAATGCCCGACAACTGGCAGCGGAGTTTGCCGCTCTGGGTGGTGTACACCAAGCAGTAATCGCATTGGTGAAAATGACAAGTCAAACTCGTGCAAACTTCCAGCCATAAGAGTAAAATCCGCCTGTGTCGTCATTTAGCCAGTCAAAGGTTGAGGCGGTCATGGATAACTTCCCCCAAATCATTGCGGAATGGCACGATTTTTATCTCGCTTTGGCGGGTGTGTCGGCTACATTAATCGGTTTATTGTTTGTAGCTATCTCCCTGAGCGTAGAATTCATCTACCGGCAAAAATTCGCCGATCTACGAAACCTGGGCACACAATCCTTCATCAATTTCATGTATATGCTGTTGATCGCCCTCTTATTCCTCGTACCTAATTTGACTTCAGCTGGAATAGGCGGCGGACTGACATTCATTGGTGGATTTGGTCTGTTCGACACGATTAGCCAGTTTATCGGGACAATAAGACGACGCGAACATTTACTTACCACCAGCCATCTGTATGCGCCATTTTTCTTCCCGACTGTTGCCTTCATCATTATTTTGGTGGTCGCATTTTCAATACTGGGCGGGTCACTTGACCTATTAAGCTGGTTGGTAATTGCGTTGGCAATTCTTACGGTCTCCGCCAGCCGGACGGCCTGGGATTTCCTACTGCGCTCCCGCAGCAACATTCAAGAGAGGGGGCTGCCGCCTGTCGACACAAGCGAGGCTTAACTTTCTGGAAATGGTCATAGATCGGAATACCTATGCACAGGTTGACCCAAAATAGGGATAATGATAGATACATTCCGCTGTCGAGAGGTAGGGGAAGGCTCAATCCAATCATGCGCTGTCGATTTCATGTCCTGCTCATCATTGTTATTCCTGTGTTTGTCCTACCAGTCTTACTTGTACAAGCCGATCCACTGATTGAGTCTTGCCAAGTTTTTCCGGCAGATAACCCCTGGAATACAGATATTTCCGCCGCGCCAATACATCCCAATTCGGCCAAGTACATCGCCAATATCAATGCTCACGGCGGCGATACTGTGCATCCCGACTTCGGTTCTGACCCCGAATATGGAATTCCGTATATCACGGTTCCAGGAACACAGCCGAAAGTGCCAGTTACTTTCTATTATGACGACGAAAGCGACCCCGGCCCATATCCCATCCCAGCGGATGCACCTGTTGAGGGAGGTGGTGATCGTCATGTCATCGTAATCGACACCGACAACTGCATCCTGTACGAGACGTATAACTCGGAGTATGTGGGCGGCGCTCAACATGCCTGGACAGCAGACTCCGGCGCGATCTTCGATCTGAGTTCCAATGCGCTGCGACCTGATGGCTGGACATCCGCCGATGCTGCCGGACTGCCCATCTTCCCCGGACTAGCGCGGTGCGATGAAGTGATGTCTGGGGAAATTAAACACGCGCTGCGGTTCACTGTGAACGAAACCCAGAGAGCCTATATTTATCCAGCCACACACTTTGCGTCGGACATCACTGACCCGAATTATCCGCCGATGGGTTTGCGGGTGCGGTTGAAGGCCAATTACGATTTATCCGATATGACCGGACAGGCGCTGGTGATCGCCACAGCACTCAAACACTACGGTATGATTCTGGCCGACAATGGCTCGAACTGGTACATCTCCGGCGAACGCGATCAAGGGGGTTGTTGGGATGATGACGATCTCGACCAGCTTAAGGACATTCCCGGAACAGCCTTCGAGGTCATCCAATCGGTCAGCCTGGAAGGTGCTGCACCCAACATCCACTACTACACCACGCATACCCCAACCCTGACATGGACACGAATCAGTTGGGCAACGGGTTATGAAGTTCAGGTGAGCCTTGATCGCAGCTTTTCTGGTTCAGCGATCTACAGTGTTCCGGCGAATTCCCAGGCATATACTCCTGCGCCATTGGCGAACGGCACATACTATTGGCGGGTGCGCGGCATGGGTGGTGGCGGAATGTGGAGTCCAATAGACACCTTCATCGTCAATGCATAAGGTCACTAACCAACAATCAGCCAGCGTGATTTATCCGTCATTTGCGCCCCATGATGATGATGTAGTGATGGTCGAAGGTGGCATCCGGTGTTCCAGCACAGGTAGGACACATCCACGCGGCTACGGCTTCCGGCGCTTGTGCCAACATAATCTGAAGGTGTTCGATCACTTCGGGCATGCAGCCCTGACGCTCCGCCCAGGGTAGTAGTTTAGAACCCGATTTAGACAGGGTTTCGGACTGCTCGACGGTCAAGCCAGCATCCAGGAACATGCCCTGCCACTCGTAGGCGGCATAACCACGCACATGGCTGGGATCGCGCAGGCGCTCGAACGAATCGACATAACGAGCGGCACGTTCATCATCGGGCAAAACATGATCTTCGATGAGCAGCAAACCACCGGGTTTGAGGACACGGGCCGACTCCTGGACAAAACGGAAGCAGTCCGGGAAATGGTGGGGGGCGATGCGGCAGGTAACGAGATCAAATATATCGGATACAAAGGGTAAATTCTCAGCATCGCCACCAGAATAATCCACATTGGTTATGCTTTTGCCATCAATGAAGGCGCGGGCGGCGACCAGCATGCGGGGTGTCAGGTCAGCAGCAATCACAAGCCGAACGTGAGGGGCGAAACGCAGAGCGGTATGACCACCACCTGTAGCGACATCCAATACGAGCCAGTCTGACTTTGGCTGCGCGAGTTCTACAAGGCGTTCGAGATCAGCGCCGGAAGCATGGCTGGCGCTTTTGACGTAGCCCTCAGCATACTGACCGAAACGAGCCTGTGCCTGCCCCTTGACATCATCACTTGTGGACATTCGACCTCCCCAGGGGGTAACGGATCGTTATAATAGCGACTTTTGGGGATTTTACCTTGCGCCTGAGCAGCCTGCGACAACACCGCGCTTTCCTGGCACTTGTCCTACTTTTCACCATTGGGGTGTTACTCGAACAGATTACCCTGCCAGTGATGGAGGGCGGCGACGAGTACCTGCATTACAGCTATGTCCAATATCTGCTGCGGGAGAACCAACTGCCGGACAGAACGACCTTCCTGACCAATAGTATGCAGCAGCAGAGCGGACAGCCCCCACTGGTGTACTGGACGGCGGCGATGCTGATGCGGCTGGCGAACCTGCCAGCAGACGATGACAATGCGATGTGGGCGCGATCCCTGGACTTCCGCAATCCCTGGTACGCCCCACCTGACCAGTGGAACCGAACGGATAACCGAAATCTGTTCTTTCACGGCGGTGGTGAGCAGGCGTTCGAGACAGCGACGATTGAGCGGATTGACCGAGTGATACGATTGACCGGGTTGATCTTCGGGCTGCTGGCGGTGATCGGAGCATACGGCGCGGCGGTGGAAGTCTTCGGGCGCGGAAGATGGGCGATCACGGCGACAGCCATCTTCGCGTTCACGCCACAGATGATCCATGTGAGTTCGTTCACCAATACGGACAGCGGCATGATCGCGTTCGCCGCGCTGGCGACCTGGGGAACGCTGCGGCTGCTGCGATTGGGCGCATCACCGGGACGTTTGCTGGTGATCGGCCTGCTGCTGGCGCTGGCGGGATTATCCAAAGTAACCGGGCTGCTGGTCGCGCCGGGGGTGGGTGTAGCTATCCTGTTGGATGGGTATCGACGCAAGCTACCGATCTGGAAAATCGTTTGGAATGGTTTGCTGGTCGGGATTCCACTCATCCTGTTTTTCGCTCCCTGGATGTTATACGGACTGATTACTTACGGCGACCCTCTCGGTACAAACACCCATCTACGTCCCGGTTACTTTTACGAACAACCGCTCGCTCTGATTGACCTATTCCCGCTTCTGCCGGAAATTTATCTGGGTTACTGGGGCAAGCTGGCATCGGCCATCTACCTGCATCCGGTCACATACACGGCGATGGGGGTGATGCTGGTGCTGGCTGTGATGGGATATGGATTGTGGTTCATCCAGTCACGATTTCGTATCAAGATCGACCTGACGAACCTCCGGCTGCAACAGTTATTCGTATTAGGAACAATCATCCTGTTCGGGATCGGTGGGTTGATACACTGGTTGCAGACTATCCAATTCATTACCGGGCGGCTGATGTTTCAGGCACACACGGCGGTGGCGATCCTGATTACGGGCGGGTTGTACCTGCTGGCGAGGCGCTTCCCAGGGGCACTACATGGCATACAAGTGTACAGCGTCGGGGTGATCGTCATGGCCGGGGTATTGTTGACACCGATCAGCATCTACACCGCTTATACACCGCCGACGATGCTCACCAACGAACAACTCCCAGTATTGGAAGGCAATCCGGTGGATTTTGAGCAGACAATTCGCTTCCTCGGCTTCCGGCAGGACAGCCCGGTGCTGGAAGGCAACCAACATAGCTTAACGCTGTGCTGGGAAGTGCTGAAGCCAACGGAACGTCCAGCGGCGTTTTCGGTGAAGCTGGTGCATGACGGGAACATCATCGCAGACCGCACGTCGGTACACGGGATGGGACGATATGACAGCGGTCAGTGGAAGGCAGGTGATCGCTGGTGCGATAGGGTTGATGTGCCAATTAGCAGCCCACCAGAAGCGGGGATGACGTATGACATCCTGCTGGTGATGCTGGATGCGCGGACGCAGGCCGTGGACTGGCAGGCGACGACACTGGAGGGCGTACCAATACAATATCCGTTCATCGGGCAAGTGGTCGCACCGTAATGATAAAAACGCGGGCGAGATTCTCGAATTTCTCATGCGGTTTGAGGGGGAAATGATCGAAAAGAAGAGAAAAACAAGAATGAGAATGGTGACAAATTTCTCAATTTTATCCGTTTATCATGCGCCACTTGTATCTGCACAACATGCTGCAAATTCTGCAATTGCACAGACGCGAACTGTGCAGTTTGTGCAGAAACGGCGGGAATAGACGAGGCAACCGCAAAAAGGGCGAAATGGGCTGCAGAGTCACAAAAGCGATTTTTGCCCATTTTGACTCTATTGTTGAGGGGAAATGTCGTCAAAGTCGTCAATGTCAGTGTGTCCCTTGTGACTCTTGAAGCGGTAAAAACAAATCTAACCGCCAAGAAACCTCATCCCCTGCCCCTTTCCATACAAGGAGCGGAGAGAAAGACAGGTTCAGGGTAATGGGCGCATGGTAAGTGACGGAACATTGTTGCTTTTACCCCATCCCCCAACCCCTTCCCCGTAAACGAGAGGGGAGCAAAGATTAGATGCGTGGTTGTCACGTACATTGCAACCACTACCAGGTTCAGTGTAGCACAGATGTTTGTATAATAGGTAAACATTTGTGTACACATTTGTTTCGTTTTTGAGGGAAAATCGACCAGTTTCGAGATTTCAGTTGTGAGTTGCGAGATAAAAAAATTTCACAGGTGTAATTACGCGAAATGATATTTTCGGCGGAGAAAATCAAAGCAAAGGCAGTGGAACTGGGGTTTAACCTGGTCGGCATCACACGCGCCGAGCCATCACCACAGTTAGCCGCTTACGAACGCTGGGTGGCGGCGGGGATGCAGGGCGAAATGGGTTATATGGCGCGGCCTGACCGGATAGAACGGCGGCGTGACCTGACGGTGATGCTGCCGGGGGCGCAGTCGATGGTGGTGGTCGGGATGGATTACCGGACGACGGTTGTGCCGGACACGGTTTTGCACGACCCGGCACGAGGCAGAATCGCGTCGTATGCCTGGGGGCTGGATTATCACGCCATTCTGACACCGCGACTGGAACAATTCGCCGCGTGGATGGAAGCCGAAGTTGGACAGGTTCGCCAGCGTGTTTATGTGGATACCGGGGCGATACTGGAACGGAGTCATGGGCACTCGGCGGGGTTGGGATTTACAGGCAAAAATACGATGTTGATTCATCCGCGCAGAGGGAGCTACTTCTTCCTGGGCGAAATTCTGACGGATGTTGAGTTTGACACTTATGACCAACCGATGCGGGCGACGATGTGCGGAAGCTGCACCCGATGCCTGCGCGCCTGCCCTACTGATGCTTTCCCCAAACCGCATGTGCTAGACGCGCGGCGGTGTATCAGTTATCTGACGATTGAACATAAGGGATGGATTGACCGAGGGCTGCGTCCACTCATGGGGAACTGGGTGTTCGGCTGCGATGTGTGCCAGGAAGTATGCCCATTCCAGCGGTTCGCAAGTGACAGTAAGGAAGCGGCCTTTTATCCGGCGGATACAGAACGAACCGCACCAAAACTGGTTGATCTGCTGGAACTGGATGAGGCGACCTTCAAAGCCCATTATATAGGAACGCCGATTTATCGAATCAAACGGGAGCGGCTGGTGCGGAATGCGTGTATCGCTGCCGGTAACTGGGGACACGAGGATGCGATTGCCCCGCTCAGACAATTACTAAATGATCCCAGCCCAGTGGTGCGAGGTCATGCGGCATGGGGGTTGGGGCAAATCGTGAGCGAGGAAACAAAAGCGGCCTTGAGCGACCTATCCAGCAGAGAGCGGGACGAGGGGGTGCGAGAGGAATTAGCGGCATTGGGGTGGTGAATCACCTGCCAAACAAACCGTAAGATCAGTGACATTCGGACTGTCCAACTATACGGGTGGGGGTATATGATTATCCTCATCGAAAGAGCTATAGTTACTCATTTTAAGAGGAGCATATTCATGGAGCGTAAGACTTTCCAAGTACCCAATATCGGCTGCGACGGCTGCGTGCGCACGATCAAAAATGAACTGAGCGAAATCCCCGGCGTGAACATGGTGGATGGCGTGGTCGATACCAAGACTGTGACTGTCGAGTGGGATAATCCCGCAACCTGGGAGAAAATCACCGAAACACTGACGGAAATCGAGTATCCCCCGGCGACGGCGTAAATCAGAAACAACGGGACGACGAATGTCCCGTTGTTTGTTTACCCAATATCTGACAGGAAATAGAAAGTGGACAGGGCAAGCCCTGTCCCTACCACCCTACTTTTTATTACGCGACGATGAGGTCTTTCTGGCGCAAAGGCTTAAGGTGTTCGTGAATCTGGGGCAGCAGGTCGATGCTGGCGTCAAAATCGACAATGCGGTTAATGAGATAGAACATGTACATGGTCGTGAGCCAGTTGGTAAATTCCTGTTTGGAACCCAGGTGGCGCTTCATGCTCAACATGATCCAGGAGTAGTGCGCCCAAACATCGAGGCAAGTGCTGCAATCGCGGTCATCACCGACACAGCAGCGGCGGGTGCTTTTCAGGTCAGGATTATAGGCGCGAAAGTGGGCATTGTAGGGTTTGCCGTTGTCCATGCGCGGCTGATTCTTGGGGTTGTCGGTGCTGACACTGCAACAGACATCGTAGCCCCACTGCTCATCATACAGACGCCCTGTAGAAACCACCTGGCTGATGTAGGATGACGAGAGAATACGATCCGGGTAACGCTCGATGACCTTATTGATGTTACGACGAACCTGATCGAAGCCACGATGATGGTCGAGGTCGCCACCGTACTGTTTAACATCCCCATAAAAATTGAACATGACATAATTGCCATTGTCCACACACTGCTCGACTACGCCTTCGATCTCATGGGCTTTGCCGGGGGTGGTGGTGTAATACCAGACCGCACGGCGATCTCCCTCAAAATTCTTTAAACCGCGCGCGAACACATCAATTTTGCCACCGCCACGCAGTTCGGTATCGGTGTCATGTTCGCCCCAAACTGACACCACAATCGGCATATTCTCAAAACCCTCATAAGGTATTTTTCGCATTCCATTGGTCACACATAAAACTTTAAAATTGTCGTGCAGCTTTTTCACCCGCCCCAACATCAAGCTCGGTTCGCCGCCGATGATGGTGATGTAATTCGTGCCACGCGCTTTTTCAGCCTCGACAAAGGCATCAAACTCCGCCTCGTCTTTAGGGGCTTTCACTTTATCCATTTCCTCGGCAAAAAAGTAGCAGCCCTGACAACGAATGTTGCAGGCATGGGTGATGTCTACAGAAATGGAATGGAGCGGGGGTAGAGCACGAATGTCCGAATAGAGCCGATTGAGAAGCGGGTCTTCCAAATATTCTTTCAGTTTGCTTGCCATCAATTTACTCCTGGATACCTGTTTAGGAAGGCGCAGTCTGTGATGTTAGGCTGGCAATAACCTCATTTTTACTGAGGTTACATTGAATATAACTAATGTTGCGTGACTGTCAAAATAGTAAATATGAGGGAATCCATAGGGAGACAATGTATGCGTTACCCGTTTAAGGAAACCATCCACCGAGCTGACAGGCTCGATTTAGGCTGTTTGCAGGCTTTCGAGATTGCCCCGCAAGAGGCTATAATATTTCAGATGCATATCTCTCAAACCAAATCCGAGTGAGGACGCATGTTCGCAGGATTATTCCCAGACTCCCAGACCATTGGCAAGCGCTACCGTCTTCACGAACAAATCGGGGCTGGCGGTATGGGAGAAGTTTACCGGGTAACAGATCGCTTCACCGGGAATGATGTAGCACTCAAGCGCGTGAGCGCCGACAGCGGCAAGCTGGTTTTCAACACCCAAACGGACAACACCAATCTCAACCTGGCACTGGCGAATGAGTTCCGCACCCTGGCATCACTGCGGCATCCCAATATCGTCAGCGTACTGGATTATGGATTTGATGGGCAGGGATTTCCGTATTTCACGATGGACTTGTTAGAACATGCCCAAACAATTGTGCAAGCGGCGGAGAACCAATCGGTGGATGTCCAGCTTGATCTGCTGATTTAACTGTTACAAGCCCTGAGCTACCTGCACCGCCGAACTATCCTGCACCGTGACCTGAAACCGGGAAATGTGATGGTGATTGATGGCAAGGTCAAGGTGTTGGACTTCGGCCTGGCAGTTGCTCGTGAATACACTTCCGAAACGGACGAAATGGTGGCAGGCACTTTTGCTTATATGGCTCCTGAAGTGTTGACAGGCAACAAAGCATCGGAGGCGTCGGATTTATACGCCGTCGGCATTATCGCTTTCGAGATTTTTGCCGGGACTCATCCCTTCAGAAGCGCGAATGCTTCACAACTGCTGAATTGCATCCTTACCGATACACCAGATATACAGCAACTCAATGTCGGCGAACCGTTACGGAACATTATTTCTCGTTTGATCGTGCGACAACCCGACAGCCGCTACCAGGATGCACAGGTGTTGATCGACGAGCTGGCTAAACTCACACAACACAAAGCCTATTATGACAGCATCGCCATCCGCGAGAGTTTTTTACAGGCGGCGCGGTTCGTTGGGCGGGACTCCGAACTCCGCCAATTGATGGATGCATTAAATGAGGCGGTCACTGGACGGGGAAGCGGCTGGCTGGTGGGCGGTGAAAGCGGTGTGGGGAAATCCCGTCTGCTGGATGAACTGCGAACTCAGGCATTGGTTAAAGGGGTGTTTACCGCGCGCGGACAGACTGTGAGCGAAGGCGGCAGCCCGTATCAGATGTGGCGGGATGTACTGCGGCTGCTGATTGTGGAAACTGACCTGACTGACGAGGAAGCCAGCATCATCAAATTGATCGTGCCGGACGTGGATACTCTTTTGGGGCGCAGCACGCCGGAAGCCGTCGAGATTGATGCCAAACAGGTTCAACCGCAAATCTTCAAGATCATGAATCGGCTGCTCACCTATATCGAACGGCCTGTGCTGTTGATTGTGGAAGACCTGCAATGGGCGGGCAGCGAGAGTTTAGCACTGGTGAATCACCTGGCACAGGGCGCACCTGAGGGTTATTTGCTGCTGGTCGGCAACTTCCGCGACGACGAAATGCCTGACCTGCCCCAACAACTGCCGTCGATGCATAACCTGAAATTGAGCCGCCTGAACGAAGGCGCTATCGCCAAGTTAAGCGAGTTGATGCTGGGGGCGGCGGGCAAGCAGAAACAGGTGGTTTCCCTGCTGCAACAAGAGGCGGAAGGTAATGTATTCTTCCTGATTGAGATCGTGCGGGTGCTGGCCGAAGAAGCCGGGGAACTGCGGCTGGTAGGATTAAGCACTCTGCCACAGAAGATTTATGCTGGTGGTGTCAAAACGGTTGTCGAGCGACGGTTGAGCCGAGTGCCGGAGGAAGCGCGGAGCTTATTGCAACTGGCAGCGATTGTCGGACGCAAGCTAGACACCAAGCTATTAGAAGTTCTCGCCCCGGATGTTGATCTGGAACACTGGCTTACTACTGGCTCGGAAGCGGCGGTGCTGGACGTGCAGGACGAGAAATGGCGTTTCGCCCACGACAAACTGCGTGAGGGTTTGCTGGACGACATTTCCCCAGAAGAACGCCAGAAGATGCACCAACAGGTGGCAGCCGCCATCGAGCAGGTGTACCCGGACGACAAATCGCAATATGCGAATCTGGCGCACCATTGGTCAATGGCCGGGAATCCAGACAAGACGCTGCAATACGCTTCTCTGGCAGGCGATCAGGCGATGCTGACGGGGGCGAATGCGGAAGCCAAGAAATTCTATGAACGGGCACTGGATGCGCTGGAAGAAGTCCCTCAGAACGAACCGGCACAGCGCCAATTGATTGATCTGACGCTGAAGCTGGCGCGGGTGGCGGCGTTTGATCCCACTGATAATGTGCTGGAAGCCCTGACAAAATCGCTGGCGGCGGCGGAATCGCTGGGAGATGAAACGCTGCGGACACGGGTGATCGCCAGCACGGGCGCATTCCAGTATATGCTGGGCAAATTGGGCGCGGCACTAGGATACTTCACGCAGAGTATTGAACTGGCGGAAAAGCTCGGCCTGGAAGCCCTGTTGGTGCTGCCGTACAACATCCTGGGTCGCTCGATGATGCTATCAGGGGATTGGCCGCAAGCTGAGGCGACCCTACCGAAAGGTATCCGGCTACTGCGCGAAACAGGCGAAGACCCGGAACTGCTGGCGGGTTCACTCGCGTTTTATGCGGCTGTGCTGCTGATTTAGGGGAAAACGGCTGAAGCCCAGCAAAATGGCGATGAGAGCCTACACCTAGCGCGGGAGATCGCGCTGCCGAGCCGGATCGCAGGCAACCTAATGGTGCTGGGTTTCGCTCATACGCTGGCGGGACGTTACGCGAAAGCCGCCGATTACCTTAACGAATGCCTGGAAATCGTGAAGGAAACGGGAGACTTCCACCCGACCTATATGTCACATGGATGCCTGGGTTATGCGATGGTGGAGCAAGGCAACCTGAAAGAAGCTATGGCACACCTGGATCAGGCATTGGAAATTACGCGCAACGGGCCACTGCCGTATGTGCCGATGTTCCAGGGGATGCGGGCAGAGGTGGCACTGCGCAACGGCAACCGCAAGGATGCGTTAACCCGCGCCGAAGCAGCGCTGGAGCTGGCCGAGAAAGCGCTGCAACAGACCTCGAAAGCTGAAGTTTTCCGAGTCTTCGCCAAGATTTACCTGAGCGATAAAGAACCGGATTGGGACAAAGCCGAATTGTATATCCGGCAGAGCATCGACATTCATAAGACCTACAATGCCAAAACGCTGGCCGCCGTTGCCACGCTCGACCTGGGCAAGTTTTATGTGGCGAAGGGTGAACCCGATCAGGCCAAACCCATAATCGAAGAAACCCAGGCCATGTTCACCGAACTGGGTATGACCTGGCATCTGGTGCAGGCGAATCAGTTGTTGAGCGACTAGAAGTCAGGCCAACCAGCTTTTTAGTATGGCATAACTGGCCTTCACGTCTTCCGTCGGATCAAAATCGTGCGGCTCGTGTTCGATGCTGATCGCGCCGGTATATCCCACACGCTGGAGAGTCTTCACACAGTCGTGAATGGGAACAACCCCCTCACCAAAGCGGCAGGTGTCGTGCCCGCCAACGGCGCGCACATCCTTGAGATGCACATGCAGCAACACATCGGCCAATTCTTCCAGGGCGGTAGCAGCATCGTAATCGTATGTGCCGAACCAACCCGTATCCACACATGCGCCAATCGTACCATCGCCACCATCACCCACTGTAGTCCGTATTTCCGCCGAATTCTTTTCGGGATGATTCTCGATACCGAGCTTCAGACCGTGTTTTTTAAGCGTATCGACCAGAAAGGAGCGATCCTCGGTCAGCAAGGACGTACCGCCACCTAAAATTGGCGCGCCTACGGCATTGGCTATGCGGCAGATATGCTCAAACTGTTGGCGCGTCGAACCAAAACCTCCAGCAAGGCTAACCACCTGCAAATTATGTTTCTTCAGCAGACCAACGGCGGCGGCGATGCGGTCTTCTGTCGCCCAAGACTCATCCAGCAGAGGCATCCACAGATCGAGGGCAGTAAAACCCATACCCGCGACATCCGCCAGATAGGCTTCCAAGCGGGCAGTGTATGTGTCCGCCGGGGCAAACCAGGCTTCGACGGCATTCTGACCCTGCATCCAATCCCCGGTCATGTGATAGCCCAACTGACGGGCGACATAATTGGCGGTCATAAAAGAAATTGTGTTTACCATGTTATTCATCCTTAGCAATCAGTTCAAAAAAACAGCAATCAATGTTCATCTTCAAGGAGGGCAACCGCGCCCCAGATACCTTCATTTGTCCCTAATTCCGACGGTTTCAGGTCAATCGGTGGCAGCCAGGGGAAACGGACTTCATCTACCGCCGCGTGCAGGGTATCCCACCACAAGTCGCCGGAACGGGAAACCCCACCCCCAATTACCACACAGTCGAGATCAAGCAAATTTATGGCATTGGCGACGGCGATGCCCAGATAACGCGCGCCCTCACGCACAATCTGTACAGCGACAGAATCAGCCCCCGCAGCGAGTTGGTCAAGGTCACGGGCAGTAAAGTCGGACATTGAGCGTAGCATACTCGGCATATCCGGTTGGTTCGATAGCAGCGCCCACGCACGTTTAACCATCGACGGGCCAGAGGAGACTGTTTCCAAACAGCCATGACCGCCACAGGTACATAAATCACCACCTTCGGCTACAACCCGTGTATGGCCGATTTCCCCCGCGAACCCGTGACTCCCTTCCCACAGGCTACCGTTCAATATGACCGCGCCACCCACACCTGTGCTGACCGTGAGGAACAGCATCGCTGTTGCACCCCGCCCCGCCCCATATTTGAATTCTCCCAGCGCGACAGCATTGGCATCATTTGCCACACGGATGGGAATATCCCCGAAATGCGCGCGCAGCCGCTCGTGGATGGGAAAGTCCTGCCAGCCGGGTATGTGCAAGGAACGAACAATCCGGTTGCGAACTACGGGGCCGCCGAAACATACACCAATGTGATCCACCTTTTCGACAGACAGGAGGCCACGCGCCATGTCGATCATGGCGGCGACTGCGCCCTCTGCCCCATCTTCGGTGTTGGTGGAACGCACAGCGGAGTTATGAGACGCGATTCAGTTACATTCACCACTCCAGCGGCTAACTTCGTACCGCCGAAGTCCAACCCCAAAACGAAACGATCAACCATGCTTCAAGCCGCCGGATGAGCTGTTGATACAATCTGGGCTTAAGAGATATTTAGGGTCAAGTGAGGTGGTCATGGAACACTCTTTGCATCTATCAGGACAGATCAATCTGTAAACCTGATTGTATCCAGCCCGGTTCAGACCATGCAAAGTAGATGGTTTTAGAATTCTGCTTTCACGAATGTGTTCTAGCCGGAAATGGATATACTTGACGATGTGTTTATTCAACCCGGCATCAATGGAGCAAGACAGATGGTTGATTTATGGTACAAGAACACTATTTTTTATGAACTACACGTCCGAGGTTTTTACGACTCGACCAATGATGGCATTGGCGACTTCGAAGGTCTTACCGAAAAGTTGGATTATTTAAAAGACCTGGGCATTGATTGCATCTGGCTAATGCCGGTTTATCCGTCGCCACAACGGGATGACGGGTACGACATCGCGGACTATTACAATATCCACCCTGATTATGGGACACTGGACGATTTCAAACGATTCATAGACGCAGCCCACGAACGTAAGCTGCGGGTGATCGCTGACCTGGTGATGAACCACACATCCGACCAGCATCCCTGGTTTCAGGCAGCCCGTAAAGACCCTACGTCCCCTTACCGCGATTATTATGTGTGGAGCGAAACACCGGACAAATACCGCGATGCGCGGATCATCTTTATTGATACGGAGCGTTCCAATTGGACATGGGACGACGAGGCCGGGATGTATTACTGGCATCGCTTTTTCTCCCACCAACCGGATTTAAATTATGACAACCCGGCAGTAGAGGAAGAAATGTTCAAGGTGGCGGAATACTGGCTGGGGATGGGATTGGATGGTTTCCGCGCCGATGCCGTTCCGTACCTGTTTGAACGCGAAGACACTAACTGCGAAAATCTGCCGGAAACACACGCCTTCCTGAAGCGAATGCGCGCCATGATGGACGAGAAATATCCCGACAAAATCCTGTTGGCCGAAGCTAATCAATGGCCTGCGGATGTTCGCGCATATTTTGGGGATGGGGATGAGTTCCATATGGCATTCAATTTCCCGGTCATGCCACGCATTTTTATGGCACTGCGCCGAGAAGATCGTTCACCCATCGTCGAGATTATCGAGCAACTCCCACCGATTCCAGAAAACTGCCAGTGGTGTACCTTCCTGCGCAATCATGACGAGCTGACACTGGAAATGGTGACTGACGAAGAACGCGATTATATGTACCACGAATATGCAAATGACCCGCGCATGAAGATCAATCTGGGAATTCGCCGCCGCCTCGCTCCATTGGTGGATAATGGCCGACGGCGAATGGAACTGCTGAACGCACTGTTATTCTCGCTGCCGGGGTCGCCCATCATTTATTACGGGGATGAGATCGGCATGGGCGACAATATCTTTCTGGGTGATCGCAATGGCGTGCGCACACCGATGCAATGGAGCATTGACCGTAACGCTGGATTCTCGCGGGCAGACTCGGCTCGATTGTATGCACCCGTTATCTCTGATCCAGTCTATGGCTATATGGGTGTCAATGTGGAAGCACAGGAGCGATCCAGTTCGTCACTGCTGCGTTGGATGAAAAGGCTGATTTAACTCCAAAAACAATATAAAGCCTTCGGGCAGGGAAGTATTCAGTTTTTGATGCCGCAAAATGTCAAAGTGCTGGCATTCATCCGATCATGGGAAGATCAACAAATCCTGTGTATCAACAACCTGTCCAGATTTTCGCAATATGCTGAACTGGATATGCACGAATACAATGGCCGCACGCCAGTAGACGTGTTCGGTCAAACCGATTTTCCACGTATCGGTGAACTTCCTTATCTGGTGACGATGGGGCCACACGCCTTTTACTGGTTTCGGCTGATGCCATAATTTTCAACGTATCGTAAGCGAATCAACAGACAATAAAACAGCGCTCCTATTCTAATAAGAGTAAGAGCGCTGTTTCTGTATGAATTAGAGATGGGAATACAGACGTTCCCTTTACCGCAGCGACAAAACCGCGCCGGACAATTTCTGCTGGACTTTGCGCGTTTTGAAGTTCGCCCAATGTTCGGCAAAGCGCGTCCTCAAATTGTCGCGTTGGGTTTCCAGTCCGGCCAGGTAGTCCCCCAAAACACCCGAAGGAACTTCTGTGTCCAGAAGCTCTAGCAGTTGGGAGCGGGCAACCATCGAGTCGTGCAATTCGCCGAGGCAGTCCTGTATACCCTTAAGCTCCTGGATAAATGCCGATATTTGCGAACCCAGGACATCCTGAAATAACGAAACGATATAACGCAGGCGCTTAAATTCGATACGAAGCATGTGCAACATCCGGTCATCAGCTATGTCCAGCGCATCTTCATAAGCCAATACAGCGGCCAATCGCTCGGCAATCATACCGGGCAGCAGATGACGCACCTGGATCGGTTCGACTACCCCTTGCGCTAGCGGAACGCCCTCTACGGGTGTCGATGTAAACTGACTGTATTCTTTTACAAAGCGGCGATAACGTTTGCTATCCAAGCGAGCAATCAGGTCTTCGCGGGCTTCAATACGCTGTGCATCCAGCACATCAATGGATTCCTGAAGCGCCGCCTGTTGTTCTGGCACGAGGGTTTGCTGATAGGCACGCAAATTTTCGATCAGCACATCCAGATCACGCACATCGCCCAATACACTGCCTAAACGGTGGAGTTCCCGGCTATACGTCCGTACATCTTTCGCGCGGAAGTAGGGCTTCAACAGGCTAAATGCACTTCGGCTGCGACGGATGGCAACACGCATGTCATGTACATTCTCCGGGTCGTCACCTATTCGGCTGCCCGTCTCGACCTTTAACATGCGGATCAATTCTGTCAGCAGCACCTTGCGTCCGGCCTCGGACATAACATCGGTTGGCAAGACGGCTTTCTGGACGGCTTCCAGCTTTTCTACACGTTTTTCAAGGGATAAACCCATACGATTCCCCCTCCATTTATGGAGATATTGCAGTATTCGTGACAATAGGGCGTATTTTAACGGAGTTTTATGGGAACATTAAATATCGTAGGTAATTCTTAAACATGTTAAGGCCAAAACATACACGATCTGCACCGCTCACATGGTTCTGACAAGCAGGCGCTATGCTATAATCGATTCTTAAGATCATCCGCCAATCAGGAGATCAAAATATGACTTTTGATGAGAAAAAATTAGATGAACTGGCTGCGGCTTATCAAGAGTGGGAACAAACGACCCTCAAAAAAACAGTGGACAAGATGCCTGAACGCCGGGACACTTTTGTCACACAATCCAGTGAGCCAGTTAACCGGGTGTATACACCGCTCGACATCCCTGACCTGGACTATCTGCACGATCTGGGACTGCCAGGGGAATATCCATTCACACGCGGGGTACATGCCACTGGACACCGGGGGAAATTGTGGACGATGCGTATGTTCGCCGGATTCGGTACGGCGGAGGAAACCAATGCCCGTTACAAATATCTGCTGGAACAGGGCAACATGGGTTTGTCGGTGGCCTTCGACCTGGCGACCCTGATGGGCTATGACACCGACGCGCCAGAGGCATTGGGCGAATTCGGCAAATGTGGCGTAGCAGTCAGTTCGCTGAAGGACATGGAAATCCTGTTTGATGGGATTCCGCTAGACAAAGTAACCACCAGCATGACGATCAACAGCCCTGCCCCCATTATCTGGGCGTTTTATATCGCGGCGGCGGAAAAACAGGGCGTGCCGATGGCGAAGCTGGGCGGCACACTGCAAAACGACATTCTGAAAGAATACATCGCACAAAAGGAATTTATCTTCCCACCCGAACCGTCGATGCGGCTGGTGACGGATACGATTGCGTTCGGCACCCAGCACATGCCCTTGTGGAACACTATCAGCATCAGCGGCTATCATATCCGCGAGGCGGGGAGTACGGCAATACAGGAATTGGCGTTCACGCTGGCCGACGGATTGGAATATGTGCGCTGGGGGTTAGCGCGCGGGCTGGATATTGACGAATTCGCGCCTCGGTTGAGCTTTTTCTTCAATGTACACAACGACTTTTTCGAGGAAATCGCCAAGCTGCGGGCAGCGCGGCGTATCTGGGCGCGGGAGATGCGGGAAACCTTCGGCGCGAAGAATCCGCGTTCGTGGCTGTGCCGATTCCACACCCAAACGGCGGGGGTCAGCCTGACAGCACAGCAGCCGGAAATCAACCTGATTCGGGTGGCGATTCAGGCATTGGCGGCGGTGATCGGCGGGGCGCAATCCCTGCATACCAACAGTATGGACGAGGCGATGGCGCTACCGAGCGAACATGCGGTCACGCTGGCGCTACGAACACAACAGGTTATCGCTGAGGAAAGCGGCGTTGCCAACACGATTGACCCGCTGGGCGGGAGTTATTTCATCGAGGCATTGACCAACCGAACCGAGGTGGCAGTATACGATTACTTCCGGCGGATAGACGATTTGGGTGGGGTTCTTCCGGCGATTGAGGCGGGATTCTTCCAGCAAGAAATCGGGGATGCCAGCTATCGTCACCAACTGGAAGTGGACACCAATGATCGCTACATTGTGGGTGTCAATCGGTACGCTACCGATGAGACACCCGGTATCCCCATTCTGGAAATGGACCCCAACGGGTATGACCGACAGGTGGCGCGGTTGGAAAAGCTGCGGCTGGAACGAGACAATGAAAAAGTGGAGCAGACCCTTGATGCGTTACGCGCCGCCTGCGCCGGGACGGAAAACACTATGCCGTATATCATCGAGGCAGCTAAGGCTTACGCTACATTGGGCGAAATCACCGATGTAATGCGCGAGGTTTTCGGGGAGTACCGCGAACCGGCGTTTGTATAGAACACAGACTATGCCAAAACGTATCTAGCGAAAATCGTTATAATCTCAGTGTAAAGTAGATAACAACATCATCCGGCGTAAGAGGGGGCAGCATGGAGCAATGGGAATATCTGACAAAGTTCGTGAAAGCCGACATCAAAAACGAGGGCGCGAAGGACTTTCTGAAACGTTTCCGCCCCATGTGGAAGAATCCACCCCAATTTACCCCAGAAACCATGATGCCGGAGTTGGATGAAATGGGTTCGCAGGGATGGGAACTGATTCACATGGAGCCGATTGCGCGGGTGGGCAAAAAGGGTGACATCCTGTTCGGGAACAACGAGTGGAGCAATACCTACTTCTGCGTGTTCAAACGGCGCAAACCGGCTATCGGCTTCACGGGTTGAATATCAGGTTTTATCAAAAGAGGCGACACGATGACCGCCTCTTTTCATTCTCTAGAAACGCACCGGAAGCGACTTCATACTGTGCAGCAGCAGCGTCTCGTTCCATTGGATGTCGTTCACATCAATGTCCAGGGCGAGGTTCGGCAGTCGCTCCAATAGGACATTGAAGGCGATCACCGCTTCCACACGCGCGAGCGGCGCACCCAGACAGTAGTGAATCCCATTCCCAAAGGCAATATGTCGATTGGGGTCACGGGTGATGTCGAAGGTGTTCGGGTTGGGAAAGACATCCGGGTCGCGGTTGGCGGCCAGCAGCGACGACAGTACCATGTCCCCCGCCGGAATCATCCGCCCGTGAATTTCCACATCTTCGAGCGCCCAACGCATGGTGGATGTACCCACCGGACCATCGTAGCGCAGCATTTCTTCCACTGCACTCTCGGCCAGTTCGGGGTGTGCCCGCAGCTTTTGCATCTGATCGGGATGCTGCATCAGCGCCAATGTCCCATTCGCCAGCAGGTTCACAGTTGTTTCATGTCCGGCTACCAGCAGCAGGAACACCATGCTGATGAGTTCCTGAGCATCAAGTTTGTCCCCAGCCTCTTCGACCTGAACCAAGCCGCTAATCAAATCATCACCGGGATGGGCGCGACGTTCATCAAACAACTGGTGAAAGTACATGATAAATTCCAGGGTCGCCGTCGCCACACGGTCTGAATCGGCACCCTTCAAGCCGTCCATTACAATCGCCTGGGTCCATTCCCGAAACTTACCCTGATCGGCGGCGGGCACATCCAGCAAATCGGCAATCACGGTCACTGGCAGGGGCAACGCAAAATCGCGCATAAAGTCCATCCGATTCTGCCCCTGGACGCGATCCAGAAGATCGTTGGTAATCTGGTGGATGCGGGCTTCCAGCGCACGAATCATACGGGGTGTGAAGGCTTTATGCACCAGTCCGCGCAGACGGGTATGATCGGGTGGATCAACCGTGAGCATGTGACGATTAATGGTGGTAGCCGCCTGTACCATCAAATCATTCCGGTTCAAATGCTCATTACCGGGGCGGCGCAGCAAGTCCTTCGTAAAACGCTCATCCTTGAGCAGGCTGACACTATCATCATAGCGCATCAGCAGCCAGGGACGAGAACCCATCTCGAAATGGGTTGATTTATAAACGGGGGCTTCAACCCGCATGTGTGCGAGGATAGGATGTGGATTTCGCAGCACATCGGGAGCAAGCAGATCATAGGTGGATTCAACCATATCAGTCATCAGTTAGACATTCTCCAAAAGGAACAGGGTATTACGAAAACTGTCTTATCTTACAACGATTCTATGCGACAAACCCTTTATATTGTGAAATTCTATACAAAGATTCATATACGATTTCCCCGGTTGAGCGAGTACAATCGGCACTATGACAACAGCTAAAGTTATCCTCATCACTGGCGCGACCAGCGGCATTGGTTTCGCGGCGGCGCTGGCTTTCACCAAACGCGGAACCCATGTTATCGCCACCGGACGACGGGCAGAGCGGCTGGCTGCCCTTGCAAATACGGTCAATTCCTTCCAGTCGGCACATGGGGAAATCCTCACGGTCATCGCCGATGTAACCGACGCACACACGATGCAAGCGGTGGTACAACATGGCCTAGAGCGCTTCGGGCGGTTGGATGGCGTGGTAGCGAACGCGGGGTTAGGACATCGCGGCGGGTTGATCGAAGCCGAATGGGACGACCTTCAGACCGTGCTGCGAACCAACATCGACGGCGTACTCCACACTATTCGCGCGGCTGTCCCGGCCATGCGGAAAAGCGGCGGTGGGCAGATTGTTATCATTTCATCGGTGGCGGGACGAGTCGCCATGCCCTATTCGGCTACGTATGGGGCGACAAAAGCCTTCGTCAGCAGTCTGGGACGTTCGCTACGGATGGAACTGGCCGACGATAATATCGGCGTGACGGATATGCTGGTCGGGCGGACAGACACCGAGTTCAATGAGAAACGACTCGGTGCGGGAAAACGGAGTGGCGGTAAGCTGCCGACCATGACTGCCGACAAAGTGGCCGACGCGATTGTGCGGGCAGTTGAGCGCCGCCAGAAAGTGGTGGTACTACGCCCGTTTGACCGTCTCATCCTGCTCGGCAATCGACTTGCGCCGGGTTTGATCGGGCGATTGGCAAAACGGCAGTATCGAACACCATGACTGATTATCACATCCGGCAGTCTACCCCGACAGACGCATCGCTGATTGCCTATCACCGCCGCCTGATGTTCGCCGACCAGGATAATCATTCCGAAGCGGAATTACAGGAGATGGAAACCGAGTATACCGAATGGGTCACAGCCAAACTGAAGTCGGGAGAATATATTGGATGGTTTGCGACAGATGAAGACGAAGAGGTTATCGCTGGAGTCGGTCTGTGGCTGCGGGAGTGGCCGCCAATACTCAACGACGAGACTGGCAGGCAAGGTTATGTGGAGAATGTGTATACTACTCCCGCTCACCGCCGCAGAGGATTATCCCGCCAGTTAATGAATGCCCTGCTCGACTGGGCAGGTACTACGGGTAGGGTTAAACTCATCGAACTGCACGCCAGCCCGGTAGCCCAACCCCTGTATGAGTCGCTCGGTTTTTCGTCAGAGGATGGGCTAATGCTGCTGTGGGTTGGCTGATTTACCGCCAGATTATTTCGGCAGTTTGCCTGTCGTACTCATCCACCAACGCATTCCTTTATGAAAAACGTCAGCGGTGGGGCCAAACATCATGGGGCATCCGCCGGGGATCACCTGCACCCCATGTTCGTTACCGAACTTAACCGCTGATTCCGACACACTGCTGCCATGCATCAACGAACCATGCAACCACACACGGGGAATCTTCGCATCGGCACACTCGTGGACAATCTGTTCGGCGCGTTCCGGGTTCGTTACAATCACCACAGCATCCAGTTTTTCGGGTGTTGCTTTTACATTCGGATAGGCTGCGTCGCCTTCCAGCGTATCTGCATTGGGATTGATCGCGTATACGCTGTGGCCTTCCAGCTTGAGCTTTTTGTAAATCGCATTGGCGGGACTCTGTCCACCACGAGACACACCGACAACACCTATGCGCTTCTGAGCCAAGAAATCGCCAACCATGTCTTTCATACCAGACATAGAAACCTCCCCAATTATCCATTATGCGTCAGCTTCATGTATACTGGTGACGGCCTTATTCGCCCACTGACATTCCGCAGTAATTTGGGCAGAAGATTGTAAGATGAATCCAAAATCACAACTCGAAACACTCCCGACGATAAGCATCGGTCAACTCAAAATTAATCCGCCGTTACTGCTCGCACCGATGGCCGGACATACACATCACACCTTCCGAACGCTGTGCCGCGAACTGGGCGGTGTGGGTCTGGTGTGTACCGAACTGATAAGCTCAAATGTGATGAAACACAGCGGACTCAAACGGGCGATGAAAATGTTCGATTGGACACCGGACGAATATCCCTTCGCGGTACAGTTGTTCGGTAATGACGCAGAGGCGATGGCGATGACCGCGCGGGCAGTGGTCGATCATGGCGCGGACATTGTGGACATCAATATGGGCTGCTGGGTTCCAAAGGTGGCAGGCAAAGGCGGCGGCGCGGCACTTTTAAAGGATGTGCCTACGGCGACAGCAGTCGTCGAAGCGGTGGTGAAGGCGGTTGATGTGCCGGTTACGGTCAAAGTCCGCAGCGGGTGGGATGCTGGAGATGATACGGCGATCCCCTTCGCCAAAGCTGCCGAGAACGCAGGTGTGAAAGCCATCGCGGTGCATGGCCGCTTCGCCAAGCAGGGCTTTCAGGGGGATGCGGATTGGGACATCATCCGACAGGTGAAAGAAATGGTGAGTATCCCGGTATTTGGAAACGGCGACGTGAAAAATACAGCCGATGTGCGGCGTATGATGGCTCTAACGGGCTGTGACGGAGTCATGATTGGGCGGGCAGCATTGGGGCAACCCTGGATTTTCAGAGACATTGCCTATGAGCTGGCGACAGGCCAGCCTCCCCCCGAAGCCAGCCGCGCCGAACGGGCAGCGGTTGCTTTAGAACACGCCCGCCGAGTTCTGTCCGAAGCAACAGTACCGGAGCGCGTGGCTGTTTTGGAACTACGTGGTCAACTGGCGAAATACGCTCTGGATGAACAAGATTCGGTAGTCATTCGTAACGAGATTGTCAGGACAGAATCCCTGGCCGATATAGAAATGATTTTGGTAAGATTAATGGCAGCAGACCCCGCGCCAGTTCTATAATGAAAGTGGTGGCGCAGTTACTTAACCCGGCGGAGTGAATGTCTCAACATCCCTTACATACTCTCAAGAACAATCACTGGCAGGTCGGAATCCTACCGGGCACTGGCGCATCAATTGCTTATGGGCGTGTTCGTCACAAAGATCAGTGGGTGGATGTCCTGCGCCCAACGCCAGAGGCCGACTATGGCAATTCCAGCAACAGCTCCTGTTTCATTATGCTGCCCTGGTGCAACCGTATTAAAGATGGCCTCCTGCGCTTCAAAGGCGACACCTATCCACTCCGAGCAGAAAAAGATGACGGCACAGCCCGTCATGGCGATGTGCGGAAACGTCCCTGGAAGATCAAAGACGCGGGCGAAAAACATATCATCATGACACTGGAGAGCAAAGATCATCCCGGCCTCAACTGGCCGTTCCCTTTCTCGGCACGGGCAGAATATCACCTGCATGGTTCGGAGTTCACCTGGCTGCTCAGTCTGAAAAACGAGTATGAGCGCCCTGCCCCCGGTGGGTTCGGCTATCATCCGTATTTCGTGCGTCCCCAAAGTGGCACACAACCACTGGTGCAAATTCCCTGCGACAGGCAGTTCCAATTGGCCGATTTCATGGCCGAGGGCGAACCTGTGCCAATCACAAAAGAAGTGGATTTCCGGCGGCTTCGGGCACTGGATGATCAGGTATTCAATGATCTGCTCACAGACCGGCGAGGCCATTTGCCCACACGGATCATCTACCCTGACCAGGGACTCGAACTGCGCATGGTGAGCGACCCAGTCTTCGAGCATACCCTGATTTATGCTCCAAAGGATAAACCTTACTTCGCTGTTGAACCCATGACCAACGCCAGCGACGGTTTTAACCTGTATGAGCAGGGATTACCCGGCAGCGGTGTATTTATACTGTCGCCGGGGGAAGAACATACCGGAACGGTGATCCTGGGAGTCAATTCAACAGATTAGAGTGGAATCGTGCAGCTTTTTCGATTCGACAGCCAAACCGGGACGGGCGCTGGTCTGGTGGCAATTGTGATTGAAGGTATTGGTCTGCATCCGCCTCGGCCATGCAGGAATGGTGAGAGGGACGTGGCTCAATGCGCGTCCCTTCAGACAAAATCCGTCATGCAGATGTATGATCGGCCTCATCCACAATATATGCATCCGGGCGGGACACAACTCCGGCGCGCTGCATCCCGGTCTTTAGTTCAGGCGATTGGGCATAACCCTGGGCTTTCTGTGCGCTCGGCCAAGTGGTGATAATGACGATCTCGTTGGGATCAGAAGTGCCCCTCAGAATCGTCGCGCCGGTTGAGCCAAAGGATTGTCGGAGCGGTATCATTTCATCAAATACGGCTTTCCATTGGTCATAGTTTTCTACTTTGTGATGGACAATCAAACTGGTCATGTTCGTTAATCTCCCACTATTTTGTGACAGGCAACCACGTCCTGAAATTATCTGCGTGGATAATGTGAATATACGACCATCCGAAGATCATCCAACAGTCCAAAATCTGTCCATTTTTTGCTCAATTTGGGGATGAAATCATTATGCCGGCCAAACTGAACTCCATGCGCCTGCTGGAAAAGCATGGCGTCGCCTACGAGGTGAGCGAATTTCCTGACACCGAAAGGGATGCTGAAGTCATCGCCGGAATACTGGGTGTGCCTGCCCATACCGTTTACAAAACGCTCGTGGTTGAGCCAATCGGCGGCGGAAAACCGATGCTGGCGATGATTGCGGCCAATCGCCAGCTTGATCTGAAGAAGATGGCATCTGTCGCAGGGCACAAGAAGGTAAGCATGGCCTCGCACGCCGATGCTGAGAAGCTCACTGGTCTGAAAGTGGGCGGCATCAGCGCGTTGGCACTCACACAGAAAAATTGGGGCGTGTATCTGGACGACGCAGCCTTAGAACTCGAACACATTCTCGTCAGTGCCGGACAACGAGGATTGGACTTACGGGTGCCGACTCAACCGCTCATCCAAATACTGAAGGCAACCGCAGCTTCCATTGCGACAGGATAAATGTACCATTGAGACATCACCCTCAAATTCATTACAATTAACATTAAGGGGGTGAATATGATGTTCAGACGACGCCATTTATCAGAACAAACCGACGACCCGGCGGTAAACCCGAACCGGAATTCAGACTTATTCGATCTGACAGACGAAGGTTATATCATTGCCCACGACATCGCCTGCCAGAACGAATTCATGGACTGCCAGTGCTGTCCAAACTGCGGCACAAACCTGATTTCCATCGCCCAGATCAACCGGGCGTTTCAGGGACTCAACGAATTCGTCGCGATCTGCCCTGGTTGCATGGAACATTACAGCTTCATTTTTGACATCAGCAATGACATTTATCAGGAGTGGTGGGCGGATCGTATGGGCGACTCTTACGTCCGCACCTACGAAGGCATTCCGCGCACACCGGATCGGGGGCAACTGTTCAATCTGCCCCCGTTTGAAGGATTTGAGTGAAGCGCACCCTAGCGGGAGAGAATACGCGCCAATTCGTAGTAATTTGGGTTTATCTCGCGGGTCTTGCGGACAGCTTCCTCTATCGGAATGGTGTTCATATCCCGGTCATTCAAAGCCACCATAACACCGGATTCGCCTGCCCGCAGAGATTCGAGCGCCTTCACACCCATTCGGGTTGCCAGGAGTCGATCAAAGGCGGAAGGGCCACCGCCACGCTGAATATGCCCTAAAATCGTCAACCGAATATCAAATCCGACATCTGTTTTCTTATTCAGATAGACGACCAACTCGGTTGTGTTGTAGGATACTCCTTCGGCAATGATAGCAATGGCGTGGGATTTGCCACGCACATAAGCATCTGCTAAGGAAGTAGCAATGTCCTCCATCGAAATCTCCCGCTCCGGTGTGGAAACAATCTCAGCACCACCCAGGATACTGGAAATGATCGCCAGATAGCCGCAATTACGTCCCATCACTTCGATGACAAACGCTCGTGTATGCGAGGAAGCGGTATCCCGAATCCTGATCTAACAATTCGAGAATAGTGTTTAAGGCAGTATCGACGCCAATGCTCATATTGGTTCCGTTGATGTCATTGTCGATACTTGCCGGGATACCCACCACCGGGAAATCCAACTTGTGCAGGGAAAGCGCCCCGCGCAAGCTGCCATCGCCGCCAATCACGACCAGCCCTTCTATACCCATTTCGTTCAGACGCCGCAGACCCCGCTTCTGGCCGACAGGCGTTTTGAATTCCTCTGTGCGGGCGGTCTGCAAAACTGTACCGCCACGCTGCAAAATGCCACTCACTTCAAAGCTGGTTAACAGGTGTAAATCACCGTGTAGCAGCCCGTTATAGCCCTGACGGATACCATACACCTCAATGTCATACTCCAGCCCTGTTCGTACCACCGCCCGGATAGCCGCGTTCATGCCTGGGCAGTCGCCGCCACTGGTCATCACTGCAATTCGTTTCATAAAAGGCGCGTCCTCTTGTTCGCTGATTGCCCCAACAATCAAAAACACAGACCATCCGTAAACGGTGTGGTCTGTGATACTTGCTGTCAAAAACTGCCCTATTGTAGCGAAAAATGTGGCAAATCGCCGCTACTCCGGGCGGTCATAAATCTCGACATTGCCCTCGCCGACCACACTCACCAAATCGCGCCGCAGATCGTCACAATCCGATGTGGTATGATTCGGAAATTCCATCTTATAGGAGTGCTTGCGATCCTCGATCACGATAGTGAACCGATCTCTGCCAGGATATGAGGTTAATATGCCATGCAAGCGTGTCAGGCGGCGGCGGTCTTTGTCTGCATCCTCGGAGCGTTTGAAATAAATCATCAGCCAGCTTGGGGGCGGCGAACGCATTTCTTCGGGTAATAGATCACCTTCCGCTTCCGTACCCGCATCGTCCCAGGAGGGCGCAATGTATGGGGCGGAAATGGTTACTCGCGCTGCTAACTGTGGTTCGAGTACGGGGGTCGGAGCGGCAGCACCCCCTTGTGTAGCAGGCGCGACTGCCCCTACCAGTTCTGGCTCTGGTGGAGGTTCGAAGGATGAGGCCATTTCGCCAGTTTCCTCGTCGTAAGGCTCGTCATCGAATGACCATGACGGTGGTTCGGGCGGCGGTGGCATATAGGACACTTCTTCGGGGGCAACTGTATCCCAATTCTGTCTGATGACTTCACAGATCATTTGCAGGTCGCCGCGTGCAGTATCCAACTTGCCATTGAAGAACAAGACGCTGCCCTCCTGCACAATTTCGCCATAATTGTCCCAGGTGCGGGGGAATAACACCACTTCCAGCGAGCCGGCGCTGTCATGCCAGTCTTCGACAGTTGCGATCGCCATCATATCGCCCTTTTTGGTGAGTATCTTGCGCAAGGTGACAACCTCCCCGGCAATCACTGCTGGTTTGCTGTTCATGGCAGCCCCGGCTTCTTTCGCCTCCATAACGTCCACTGTTTTCACAAGTTGTAAATCCGCCCGGATTTTGTCCGCCGGACGACCACTGACGTATAAGCCCAATAGTTCCTTCTCCCAGGTAAGCCGCTGCCGGTCAGTCACTTCGGGCACATTTGGCAGGGCGATTCCGTCCTCGAAATCCACTACTCTCACCAAATATGCTCATCTGGCCGACTTCCAGTGCCTTATGGTGATCGGCGCTGAAACTCAACATACGATCCAGACAGTCCTCCAGTTGGTGGCGATTGCCAAAGGCTTCCAACGCACCCACCCGGATCAGACTTTCCAGGGTACGCTTCTGCACCTGTCGCAGATCAACCCGGCGGCAGAAATCGTCCAGGCTGGTGAATGAGCCACCTTCTGCCCGCGCGCTGATGATCGGCAGCAATGCACCCTCACCGGCATTCTTGACCGCAGCCATGCCAAACCGGATGCCGCGTATCCCGTCCGGCTGCTTCTGAATGTCGAAATCCAATTCGCTGTAATTCACATCCGGCGGAAGCACCGGGATCCCCAGGCGACGCGCTTCGCTCATAAAGGTCGTGATTTTGGTGATGTCGTCCCGATGGGTGGAGAGCAGTGCCGTCAGATATTCGTGCGGATAATGTGCCTTGAGGAATGCGGTCTGACAGGTGATAACCGCATAGTCGCGAGGCGTGGGCTTTGTTGAAACCGTAATTGGCGAAGAACTCAATGTCGTCAAAAATTTTGTTGGCGGTTTCAACATCCACGCCATTTAGTGGGCCGCGTTCCAGAAAAATATCGCGGTGCAGCTTGAGGTCTTTTTCTCTTTTCTTGGATACCGCTTTACGCATCAGGTCAGCTTCACCGAGTTCGTAGCCAAACAACTGACCCGCAATCTGCATAATCTGTTCCTGGTAAACGATGACCGAAAAAGTTTCTTCCAGGATGGGTTTCAACAGGGGATGTTTGTATTCGGGTTCTTCCTCACCACGCAAGCGCCGGTTGTATGCCGGGATGAACTCCATCGGGCCGGGACGATACAAGCGAAACGGCGGCGACGATATGCTCAAACTTGGTGGGACGCATATCGCGCAGCATCTGCTGCATCCCGCTACTTTCGACCTGGAACACACCGACCGTATCCCCCCGCCCGATCATCTCGAAGGTTTCTTTCAGCATCCGGTCTATGTCCGGGTCGCCGGTTGGGCGGTATGGGATGTTATCCATCGTGTAATGGATGCCATGATACTTCTCGATCAAGTCACAGGCTTTACGCAAAATCGTCAGCGTAGATAGTCCGAGGAAGTCGATCTTCAACAGACCAATCGACTCACAGGTTTCCATCGGGAACTGCGTCACCGCCTTGAGGGGATTTTCGGTTTCACCTTCCGCTGAACTCCTTTTCGATCTTGGTTGGGCGGTGCAGCGGAAGATATTCGACCAGTGGTTTATCGGCCACAATCACGCCCGCCGCGTGAGTCGATGCGTGGCGGTTGACACCCTGCAAACTGGCGGCTGTGTCCACAATTTGTTTGATTTCGCTGCTGCTGTCATAAAGCTGCTTCAGTTCCGGATTTTCTTCGACGTAAACCTTCATCGGCTTGGGTTTTGGTTCGGTGGGGATAAGCCGCGCAGCCTGATTCACCAATTCCAAGCGGCACATTCAGCGCCCGTCCCACATCACGCACCGCCGCTTTCGCGCCCATCGTCCCGAAGGTGATGATGGCAGCGACTTTATCTTCGCCATATTTACGGGCGGTGTAGTCGATCATGTCACCGCGACGATCATCGGGGTAATCCAGGTCAATATCCGGCATACTGACACGGCCAGGATTCAGAAACCGCTCAAACAACAAATTATTCTGCATGGGGTCGATACTGGTGATACCCAATGAATAGGCCGCCACACTGCCCGCACCGGAACCGCGCACATTCCACCAGATGTCGGCGTGGCGGGCAAACTGGCACAAATCCCAGACAATCAGGAAGTAGGTATCGAAACCCATGTTATGGATAATATTCAGTTCATAGCTCAGTCGATCTCGAATTTCCGGTGTATCTGCGCCCGCCCCATAACGCCATTGCAAACCTTTCTCGCACAGATAACGCAGATAACTGGCGGAATCATAACCCTCCGGCACCGGGAACACCGGCAGATGATAGCCTTCGGTATCCAGATTCAGATCGCACATCTCGGCCACTTTGAGCGTATTTGACAGCGCTTCCGGCGCTTCATTGCCGAAAAAACGCCACATCTCATCCTGGCTGGTCAGATGATAGCTGGGGTCGGACATACGCAAACGATCCTTATCCGACTTCAAAGCACTGGTCTGGATACACAACAGCGTATCGTGCGGATCGTAATCGGCCTCCATGACGTAATGGACATCATTGGTCGCCACCAGCGGCACATTGGTATGGTTCGTCCGGCCATATTCCAGCAGCCACTTGTTCAGGGTTTCCAGTTCTGGAATGTCATGCTGCTGAAGTTCGAGGAAAAAATTCTCCTTGCCGAATACATCCTGATACCAGCCAACCATTTCCCGCGCTTCTTCATCCCGCCCTTCCATCACCATCGACGGAATCTGCGCAGCCAAACAACCACTGGTAGCGACCAATCCCTCTGCATGAGCCGCCAGGAACTCGCGATCAATACGCGGACGGTAGTAATACCCTTCCAACTGCGCGGCACTGGCGATTTTCATCAGGTTCTTGTAACCCGTTTCATTCTGTGCCAGCAGCAGCATGTGATAGGCACGTTTATCCTCTTTCGGGTCTCTATCCTGCATGGTGCGCCGCGCAAGATAGGCTTCCATACCGATAATCGGCTTGATGTCTGCCTTCTTGCAGGCGCGGTAAAAGTCGATTACGCCGAACATGGTTCCATGATCGGTGATCGCCAGCGACTCCATATTGAGTTCTTTCGCGCGGGCGACCAGTTGGTCAATTCGGCTGAGACCATCCAGCAAGGAAAACTCGGTGTGGACGTGAAGATGAACAAAATTGGAATCAGGCATTGATTTTGATTTCTGTTACTTCGTGGTGGTCGATGGGTCACAATAGATGTACTGTGCTGTCCCCATTATAACATTGCTGGCAGGATTGTGGGGATGGAAATAGAACAAACAATCGCTTAAGCACTGCTCAATAATTCATTCGGCACAACAGAAACCGACGAATCCACACAAATAATTCTTCTATCTGAAATCCATCTCTCGTTCGATAAATCACAATTTTAGGGGAAAATTCACGAACACTTCTGCCAATTATGGGTCATAGAAAGTTACAATCAATTTGAAAGTGAAATATTCAATCAGCCAACCGGCTCTCAAAGGACAACATCTCATGGGAAAGACTTTTCTGGACGCATTAAAATACATTGACAGTGATGCCGAATGTTTTGAAAACGATTTAACTCCAGTTGATCATTTAGAGCAAGTGGAAACATCACAACCAATGCAGGCCCAATCCGTCACCGAACTTGAGCAGGCCGAGCAGCTATCCGAAACAGCCACCTGGCAAATTCTTGCGTCCTAAAATCATCGCATCACACCTACCTGGGTAGTACCATCGTCATTCACTGAAGATCAATTCAGCAGTAGGCAATTTTCCCCATTTTGCACTACACTGAATACAGACATATTCACAGTTTGTCTGTAAAATCGCATATCAATAATCATTGATCTTCAGTTATTGTATTCCTATGCCAGAATTACCCGAAGTCGAAACGGTTGTTCGGGGGCTGCGTAGCCCACTCGTCGGACGTACCATTCAAAGTGTATGGTACGATTGGGCGAAGGTGATCCGCACCCCCAGCACGGAGCAATTTACCGCCCGTATCCAGGGACAAACGGTGCGCGCCATCACCCGCCGCGCCAAATACATCCTGTGCCAACTCGACCAGGACATCCTCGCCGTTCATCTGAAAATGACCGGACGCTTGTACGTCAGCCCTTCTATCCCAATGAATGGGGATGCGGAGGGAGCAGACCGCTGGGTACACCTGCGGCTGGAACTGGATAATGGTCATTACCTGTGTTTCTCCGATGCACGCCGCTTTGGTCGCGCTTATCTCATCTCGGACATTACCGAGATTGCCCCCAAACTTGGCCCAGAACCATTGGAGGATGATTTCACAGTCGAGGTTCTGCGCCAGCGTTTGACCGGGCGGCACAAGCAAATCAAGGCGCTGCTGCTCGACCAATCATTCGTTGCCGGGGTCGGTAATATCTATGCCGACGAAAGCCTGCATCGCGCTGGAATTCACCCTCTGCGTCCGGCGGACAGCCTCACCGATGCTGAAATTACCCGCCTGCACGCAATGATTCGCTATACCCTGAATCTGGGTATAGAACATGAAGGCGCGAGCATCAACTGGTATCGCAAACCGGATGGTGAGCGTGGCGAGTTACAGGAATATTTTTTGGTCTATGGTCGTGAGAACCAACCCTGTCTCACCTGCGGCGGGGTTATCCACAAAATCCGCGTTGCCCAGCGTGGCACGCACTACTGCCCGAATTGCCAGCCGGAGCACAAACCATGATCTTTCTTGCACAAACTAGTGGTGACGAACTGAGTGGATTCTTACAACAGCCTTTCGTGGGTCCTGCCCTGGCGATGGTCTGTTTTTTCGGCATTTTGCTGATCGTCGTAGTGGGCATACTGGTGTACCTGCGGCGGCGAAAGGCATTGGCCGCACAGGCACAAATACCGCCTCCTCCGGCCTACTACACCGATGATATGCCTGGGAACGACATGCCCGATCTCGACTCGCTGGTCAGCACCGCCGGATTATCCGCTCCACCGCCGCCAGCCCCTTCACAACCGGCAGCATCCGCGCCTGTCCGCGCGCCGCGTAAGGGAGCAATGTCAATTTCCCCGGTGGATGGCGAAACGACAGAAGCGGTTGAAGTTATGACAGTGCTGCGCGATCTGGTCGATGGACGTTTGATCGTCCAGATGGGCGACAAAATGTATCAGAACGTCGCCGCTAACCCGGAATTCAAGGAACGTTTCAACAAGATCATGCGCGAACTGGGTCAGATCACCACCCGCCCTGTAACCCCCGCTCCACCTGTTGAAGAAACAATGGAAGCAGAGCAGGATGAGGCTGAACCAGCCACTTTAGGCGAACTCATTCAGCCCGATAAGACGGCTGAACCACCCAGAGTACCGCCTCCCCCACCGATTCCACCTTCAGGCAAAATGCCTGGTGATCTGCCCAGTTTCAAATTGGCGGATAACCCGGTGGAAAAGCGCAAACGTGGTCAGAAGCAGGATATTCAACCTGTTCCAGAAGTCAATATCGCCGGGGCAATCGAAGCCTATCTGCAATACAAGTTACACAATACACCGGAGTATCAGGGTCGCAGCATTCACATTTACCCCGCACCGGATGGTGGCGTGAGTATCGAGGTCGATGGCCGCTTCTATGATGCGGTTGGCGACATTGAAGCAGACGATGTACGCGAGTATATCGCCACCGCTATCCAGGAATGGCAGGAACGGCACTGACGCACTAACATGAAAGCGACACTTCAACAGATTGAAGTGCCCGTCCAGAACTTAGCAAAAACATGTGCCGCCAGCATCGGATCGCTTGCATTGGCACTTTTGCGAACTCGGACATCGTGAGCGATAATCCAGCTAATTCATATCGGGGGCGTTCGACTGAACGCCCCTCTACATGCAATATGGAGGTTAAGAAGTGGATTTATTTGAATATCAGGGCAAGCAGTATTTTGCCCGCTATGGCATCCCCGTGTCACCGGGCGGCGTGGCCGATACCGTAGATGAAGCGGTTGCCCAGGCCGAAAAAGCGGGGTATCCCGTCGTCGTTAAGGCACAGGTACAGGTCGGTGGACGTGGCAAGGCGGGCGGAATTAAGTTAGCCAACAATGCCGAAGAAGTGCGCCTGCACGCAGGCAACATCCTGGGTATGGACATCAAGGGACATACTGTCCGGCGGCTGTGGGTGGAACATGCCTCGGACATCGCGGAAGAATATTACGCCTCATACACTCTGGATCGCAGCGCCAAACAGTTTCTAGGAATGCTGTCTGCCGAAGGGGGTGTCGAAATCGAGAAGGTGGCCGAAACGAACCCCGGCGCAATTGCCCGCATTGAAATCGACCCGGCACAAGGAATCAGTGACGAAGCCATCCGCCAATGGGTGGCCGCAGCCAAACTGAACACCGCAGCTACAGAAGGCACGGTTCAGATTTTGAAGAAATTGTACGATGCATTCGTCCAGGGGGACGCTGATCTGGTGGAGATCAACCCGCTCATCCTGACGCCGGATGGCAAAGTTCACGCGCTGGACGCGAAAGTGACCCTAGACGACAGCGCCGCCTATCGCCACCCGGAATGGGATGAATTCCGGGGACTGGAAGACATCGACGAACGAGAAAAGATGGCGAAGGAAAAAGGTCTGCAATACGTGGGTCTGGATGGCACAGTGGGTATTATCGCCAATGGCGCGG
This sequence comes from uncultured Chloroflexia bacterium, assembly GCA_963752305.1. Taxonomy (GTDB): domain Bacteria; phylum Chloroflexota; class Anaerolineae; order Aggregatilineales; family Phototrophicaceae; genus CFX2. The sequence goes on along the minus strand of CAVVXQ010000009.1, from coordinate 375,597 downwards.
GTTTGGCAATGAGCACCTGCGACACTGTGAATCAGGTCGGCGGCAGCCCAGCCAACTTTCTGGATGTCGGCGGCGGCGCGGACGCGGATGTGGTCGCCAATGCCCTGACCGTTATCAACAGTGATCCGAAGGTGAAAGCTATTCTCATTAACATTTTCGGCGGTGTGACACGCGGCGACGAGGTTGCCAACGGCATTGTCGAGGCCATGAAACGTGTCACACTGCATTCACCAGTGGTCGTCCGGCTGGATGGAACCAACGCCAAACAGGGTCACGCCATTCTGGATGCAAACCAATCCGAGCAGCTTATCATTATGCCGACCATGATTGACGCGGCGCGCAAAGCCGTTGCGTTAGCGGGAGGGAAGTAGAACAATGGCGATTTTTGCCGACGAAAATACCAGGGTAGTCGTACAGGGACTTACGGGCAAGCAGGGCAGTTTTTATGGCCTTCGTAACCGCGCCTATGGCACAAAAGTCGTGGCCGGGACGAATCCGAAGAAGGTTGGGACGGATGTCGAAGGCATTCCGATTTACGGGACAGTCGCCGATGCGGTCAAGGAAGCAGGCGCAAACACTTCCTTTATCATCGTTCCCGCCTCGGTTGCTGCGGCAGCCATTATGGAAGCGGCGGAAGGTGGAGTCTCGCTGATTGTGTGCGTGACCGAACATATCCCCATGCACGAACAGGCGCGCGTTTATAATATTCTCAAGGAGGACTATCCCAACGTCCGACTCATCGGCCCGAACTGCTCCGGCATTCTCAGCCCAGGCAAGTGCAATATCGGCTTTACACCTACGGAAGTGGCAAAACCAGGTCATGTAGGTATTGTCAGCCGTTCCGGGACACTGGCCTATCAGTCCGTCTTTGAATTGACCGAAAAAGGCATCGGTCAGAGTACCTGCGTCGGCATCGGTGGCGACCCTGTACCTGGCACGAGCTTCATCGACTGCCTGAGTGCTTTCCAGAATGACCCCGAAACCGAAGGGGTGATTATGATTGGTGAGATCGGGGGTTCTGCCGAAGAACAGGCCGCCGAGTTCATCAAGCACAATATGACCAAGCCAGTTGTGGCCTATATTGCCGGTGTGACCGCTCCTGCGGGTAAGAAAATGGGACATGCGGGCGCGATCATTTCCGGCTCGAAGGGTACGGCAAAGGCCAAAATGGAAGCCCTGACCGCAGCAGGTGCGCGGGTGGCGCAAAATCCCACCGAGTTGGGCGATCTGATGGCGGAAGCACTGGCCGCGCGCAAATAGATTTAACCTACAAGCTACACGGTTGAGAAGCGGGGTATATACATAGATGTGACCCCGCTTTTTATTCGGTTCTTTCAGTGAATTAAAGTTATATGCTACGATATGTTTCCAGAAGGTAAATAATGTCTATCCGATGTAATGCACTTTATGAGCAACCCCATGAAGTATCTGTATATTAAGATATACCCCACGAAATGGGGGGGTAAATTCACAAGTTTTTTGCTCATTTTCACAACAATTTATGCACATACCATCGTATAATCCAAATATCCGTTCACAATTATTACGAAACCAGGAGCATTTTATGAAGAAGGTAGGGTTTATCATTTTCCTCCTCGTTTTCATTGTTGCCAACACCGCGTTCGCGCAAAATGGGTTGAACAACAAGCGCATCAATCTGATCGCACAGAGCGTTGTCCAAATCCTCGCTTTGGATGCAAACGGGCGACCTTTTGCATCGGGTTCGGGTACGATTGTCGATAAAACGGGTCTGATCTACACCAACCTCCATGTCGTCATGGATGCAGATGACTACGCCATCTACATGATTAGCGACATGAACGAAGCCCCGACCCACCAGTATTATGCCAGCGTCGTCGGTGTATCCCCTTATATCGACTTCGCCGAACTGCAAATTGATCGAGACAAATTTGGCCGTTCAATTGATAAGGCATCGCTAGACCTCCCCTATATCGCTTCGGCGACGACACAAATTGACCATGGAGAACACATCTATATCTTCGGGTATCCTGGGATTGGCGAAGGGTACCTGGTATTGACCCAGGGTACGATCACAACCGTCGAGAATGGCAGCGTCGGCAGTGATCGGATGCCCGTTTGGTATCAGACGGATGCCGAAATCTCCCCAGGCAATAGTGGCGGTCTGGTTGTCAATGAAAACGGTGAGTTTGTTGGCATTCCGACCTCAGTTCAATCTGAAACCAATACTGGCGGGCGTCTGGGTGGTATTCTGCCATTCACAGCCATTCAGGCGACCCTGGATGCCAGCGATGGATTGGTTTCTCTGGATCAACTCGCCCCGCCTGCCCCTGTACTGACGGGCGGAGTCAGCATCGACTGTGGCAGCAACGGTCAATTCGATAATGGCGTTGAAGTTACCGTCATTCTGATGAGGGCGGGCTTCTCGTACACGGCCACAGCGATTGGTATTAACGGGTTCGATCCAGTGCTGGCAGTTTACGACCCGTCAACCAAGCGCGGCGTCTGTACCGACAATTCACCTGAAGCCAGCTATTACACGGTGTCGCTACCAAGCACAGGTGATGTACCACCTTCCAACCTGACAGCCCAGATACAATTCTCCCAGAATACTGGTCAGAACATGGCGAATCAGTCCATCGTGGTCGGCGGTGCAAACAATATGGCGGGTGAATTTGTTCTCATCCTGGAAGGTATGGCTGTGACCGCCGCCGATGGCCCTGGCGACCCATTCTCTGTTCAGATTACCCCAGGCATGGTCGGATCGGGCGTTCCGCTAACGGTGTATCAGCTCGCAACAGTTCGTGGTCTGGATACATTTGTCTACTCAGCCTACTTCGATAATGACAAATGGAATCTGTATACCAATAGTGACGGCGATTACATCCTCTACTGCGATAATGCCGGAACCAGTTCCTGCTGGGGCGCGGGCAGTTCCGCCAGTCTAGCCGGTAGTGCCTTCGCCCAGAAGGGGCAGAAATTGTATAGCGCCAGTTCCACTGATGCACTCATCCATGTTCCATTGGACGGATTTGCTGACTCTGATTTGAGCAATCTGTCGATGTCCTTCCTAATGAGCAGTTCTGGCAATACCTCCGGCAACTACACCACCATCATTCATGCCGGAACGCAGTAAATATCGTTCACAGGTGATAAACAAACGGCCATGTCAAGTGTACATGGCCGTTTGTTTTGATGGTACGTTGACGATGCTACACAAACGGTTCGTCAATTTTCTGCACCACCGCGTTCCCCTGCTCCATCACATATCGTCCGACGTGTCGCTGTGGGTCGTGCGGAAAAACAAGGATCGCTCCGGTTTCCAACGCCCACTTTTGCCAGCGTCGTTTGGTTTCCAGGGTTTCTAATGGCTCAACATCGTAGCCTGTCATCCAGCCCAGGCGCTCGAAATGAATGGCATAACTCGCCATATCGCACACAAACAGGAGGCGCTGTCCGTCATTTTCCAGGAGGACGCTCATGTGCCCCGGTGTATGCCCACGCGTGACAACTCCCATAATTCCAGGAATGATTTCGGTGTTGCCATCCAATAATCGTAGTTGGCCGGACTCGTATAACGGCTGGTAATTCATCGAGAGATAGGTCGCACGGGTACGTTCGTTAGGATGGGTAGCATCCTCATATTCACGTCGCTGTACTACGTATTCCGCATTCGGGAAGGTCGGCAGAATGGTTTCGCCATCTTCGCCGAAGCGTGTCATGCCGCCCGCGTGATCGCCATGCAAATGGGTCGGTATGACCACATGAACATCTTCTGCGGATACACCAGCGCGTGCTAATCCAGCCAGCAACCCACCCTCAGGCCGCCGCATGAACAAAAACGACTTGTTTTTGTCCGTCAGCTTTTCTCCGTAACCCGTGTCAATCACTACATTCTTTCCACCCACCTGTACCAGTAAGCAGACTGCACTCATCGGCACGAGATGATTTTCGTCCGGCGGCATCAAGCGTGACCATAGTGCGCGTGGAACCAAGCCGAATGCTCCACCCGGATCGACCTTAACCCAGTGATCGTTGACCAAAAATACACGCATATCGCCTATTTGCAGCATTCGGAATTCCTTCAAAAGAGGAACTTAAATAGATGAGGTAGAGTAGAAATATATTATGGGTCGGACTCTTATTCTCTTACCCAAACAGATATCATCAACAACTGTTTATTCGGGGGCATATAACCATTCTCCGAACTTCGCCACCAGATCATCACGTTCATCTTCTGGCAGGAAGGCCGCACGTGCCGCCGACAGCGTTTGCTCCTTCACATCATCCAATGTGAAAGAAAGTACCGTAATCGCGCGGAACATTTCATCGCTGAGGGTAATGTCGCTCACCATCGGGTCATCGGTGTTGATCGTGGTCGGAACGCCCTGTTGGTATAACTGGAGGAGGGGATGCAGCGGCCAGTCGGGGATCACGCCGCTCTGATAATTGCTGGTCGGGCACATTTCCAACACTGTACCGCGCTCGGCCAACCATTCCACCAGATTTCGGGTCTTCCGGGGCACGAACCCCGTGCCCGATGCGGTCTGCATGAAGGTTCTCTATCGCATCACGGATGTTTTCAGCACCCGCCCATTCCCCGGCGTGAATTGTCACACCAAATCCAGCTTCCTTCACTTGTTCAAACAACCCACGAAATGGAACTGCCGAGAACCCGGCCTCATTGCCACAAATGTCCAGCGCCACAACCCCACGATCCCGAAAATCCAGCGCCGCGCGGAATACATTCTCGCCAATCTCGGCACTTTCGTGACGGTTCATCGAAAGGATAAGCCGCACCTCGATTCCCTGGCGGGCAGCTTCGTCTTCTACCGCGCTGCTCACCCAGTCAATCACATTATGATAGGAACACTTAATAATGTTGGACAGTGCTGGGGGAGTGAAACGCAGTTCCATATATTTGACGTTATCGGCGGCGGCATCCGCGACAGCTTCGCGCGCAACCCGCTTGATAATCTCTGGAGAACGAAAGAATTGACGCAATGTCAAGAACTTTGCCAGGAAGTGCTGGGAGTTGCGCGTTTCGCCGGGCATCATCTGGACGAAGGGGCGCAGACTCTCCACATCATATTCCGGCATCTCGAAGCCATAATCCCCGGCAATCGCCACCAACGTATCGAGCCGCACCGAACCCTCCAGGTGACGGTGGAGTTCGATTTTCGGCAGTGCGCGGACTTCATCCAACAGGTGTTCGTCGCCCAAACCCTGTCCCTTCCTACTGGTTGTCTAAACCATGTACATCGTTATATCCCATTATAGTTATCCGCGCTCTGCTAACAACCAGCTCCAATAACGCCATGCCGTAATCACACCAATTGTATTGGCAATCGCTGGTAATCCCACGTATAACGCTACAAACAGGCCATTTTGAGTCAAATGGCTGGCAACTTCTGCGCCATGCCCGATGTTCAACATCCGCGCGACGATACTGATCGCCATCAGCAGCGCCGCCACATAAAACCAGACATAATAGCGTGGCGTTCGCATTACGCTGCCCAAACGCTTACTGAGCAGACCCAGCACTACCAGCGCCACACCGATTGAAATTGAACCTATGAGACCGAACAGTGCGCCCCAATCAATGGTCAAGAAGTCCCCCTCAACGGTGGCGAGTCATCACATAAAACAAATGGATACACAACATAATCAATGCTGTACCGCCAATAGTAAGCAGCAGATCGCCTGCGCCATCACCAGCCACCTGGTCAATACTGGTATAACGCGCGGTTGCCACACCAAATAGTACAATCGGCAGGGCAAACCATTGGAAGTACGTTCGTTCACCGGAAAAACGTTGGTAGAATTGAGCAATCAACAGCACAAATACCAGTAATGCCGCCAGCACGAACCAGCCATACAACATCAAAAACTGGCTGAGTGATACAGCAGCCACAAAGACACCAGACCCTAACGCATTCCGCGAATGACGTGATAGATCGCCTTCACGCGAAACATGCGGTCATCGCAGGCTAAAACGAAGGTGTCGATTAATTCGCGCATGGAACGCTCTGAAGTGAGCATATAAATCGTCTGTCCACCTGCGTCGGCCTGTTCCAACACTCCGGCTTCCACCAATCCAGTCAATTCATCGGCAATCGTGCGAACATCACGCCCGGTATAGCGCGCGATATTTTCGGCAGTATCGGCTGCATGGGGGTTATCGTGAAAAAAACGTACCATGTCCCATTTGACAAACGAATTGACTTTATCACGCAAAAAGTCCAGCAGCACTGGATCCATCTCATCCATCAGCCGAGAAGTTTGGTCTGTTTGCGTCATCCCCCAATGTCCTCATTAATTACTTGTCAGGATATACCGTTTTGCATCGGTTTTACACATAACCAGGTGGCAACACTTCTATTTTCCCTATTTCAGGGGGATATTGCCACCCTTCGCAATCAACTGCCATTTGCCCGATCTGATTTATAGTGACAGTGTTTGTATTTCTTGCCACTCCCGCACCAACACGGATCATTCCGACCCAGCTTATTGGCTACCCGCACCGGCTCTGGTTTTTGTTCTGCTGCCGCGCCCGCGCGCGCGGCCTGGACAGCCTGGGTTTGCATCTGACGCCGGATAGGCTGCTGCTGCCGAACATTGATCTGCGCCGTCAGCAATTGATAGGCCGCCTGTGACCGGATTTGATCGAGCATCCCCTGCCACATAGCGAATCCCTCGCGTTTGTACTCCACTAACGGGTCACGCTGGGCGATGGACATCAGTCCGATACCCTCGCGCAGCACATCCAGGTCGGTCAGGTGGCGCTGCCAATGTTGGTCAACAGTCCGCAGCATCACCCATTTTTCCAGACGATTCATCATGCCGGGTTCGACAGCATTCATCTCTTCTGTTTTGCGGTCATATGCTTCATGAACCGCTTCAGTCAGCAGTTTTTCGAGTTCCTCGACTTCCATGCCTTCCATCGTTTCCGGCGTGATGTGTTCTGGTACCGGGAATACCGCCAGCAATCGACGATACATGGCCTCCAAATCCCACAATTCGGGAGCTTCCGACTCTGGCGCGAATTCATCCAGCACATCGATGACTGCTTCTTCCAGAATACGGATGTAATCGTCACGGAGACTGTCGCGTTCCAACACTTCCCGGCGCTGAGCGTAAATCACCTCACGCTGCTTGTTCACCACATCATCATATTCAAGCACACGCTTGCGGATGTCAAAGTTCTGCCCTTCCACCCGAACTTGCGCCTGGGCAATTGAGCGGCTAATCATGCCGTGTTCAATTGGCTCGTCTTCGGGAATATTTGCCCACGACATGAAGCTCTTCACCCGTTCGCCGTTGAAACGCCGCATCAGGTCATCTTCCAGGCTCAGGTAGAACCGCGATTTCCCAGGGTCGCCCTGACGCCCGCACCGGCCTCGTAGCTGGTTGTCGATACGTCGGGCTTCGTGGCGTTCCGTACCGAGAACGTATAAACCCCCTACCGACAGCACCTTCTGGCGATCAGCCTCGCACTGCTGCCGACCTTCCGCCAAAGCGACTGCCCACACTTCAGGATCGACAGTCGTCGCGTCAATTCCCTGCTTCCGTAATTTCTCGCGTGCCAGCCCTTCAGGGTTGCCACCTAACAGGATGTCAACACCACGTCCAGCCATATTGGTAGCAATCGTCACCGCGCCGGGTCGTCCTGCCTGGGCGATGATTCCGGCCTCGCGCTCGTGCTGTTTAGCGTTCAAAACTTCGTGTTTGATACCTGCCCGGTCAAGTGCTTTGCTCAGACGCTCCGAGGTTTCAATCGCCACCGTACCGACCAACACGGGTTGGCCGATCTCGTGACATTCCTTGATCTCAGCCACCACCGCCTTGAATTTGGCAGGTTCTCTCATATAAATCAGGTCTTCATAGTCGTCGCGGATAACGGGCAGATTGGTCGGAATTGCTACCACTTCGAGGCTATAAATTTTCTCGAATTCTTCCGACTCGGTCAGCGCTGTACCCGTCATACCGGCCAGCTTATCGTACATGCGGAAGAAATTCTGGAAGGTGATGGTCGCCAGCGTCAGATTTTCCCGGCGGATTTTCACGCCTTCCTTCGCCTCAATTGCCTGGTGTAGACCTTCGGAGAAGCGTCGCCCGATCATCAATCGCCCAGTGAACTCGTCAACGATGATGACTTCTTTGCCCTCCCGGCCATCCTGCACAACATATTCTTTATCCAGATGATACAGGGTGTGGGCGCGCAGAGAGTTGTCCAGGTAGGGGATCATCTCGGCATTGCTGGGGTGATAAAGCTGGTCGATGTTCAGTATCCGCTCGACCTTCTCAACACCCTGGTCGGTCAGAAACGCCACCCGATCTTTAATATCGACCACATAATCACCATCTGGCTCTTCGTCATCGATGCTTTCTTCACTGCTCGGCTTGAGCCGTTTGACCACATCTGTGAACACTTTGTAGTAGTGTGAAGGTTCATCGGAGGGGCCGGAGATAATCAACGGGGTACGAGCTTCGTCAATCAGGATATTGTCCACTTCATCGACAATGGCATAATACAGGCTATCCGGCTGCACCATCTGGTTTTTCTCAACAACCATATTGTCGCGCAGATAGTCAAAGCCAAACTCATTATTCGTCCCATAGGTAACATCTGAGTGATAGGCTTCATGACGTTTACACGGGCGCAAGTTCTGGTAGCGAGCATCGGCAGACTGGAAATTCGGGTCAAAGAGAAAAGAACCCGCGTCCGGGTCGTAACTATCGCCCTTGCTCTGGATAACACCCACCGATAGGCCAAGCGTATGATAAATCGGGCCCATTGTCTGAACACCGACCTTGCTCAGGTAGTCGTTGGGTGTAACCAAGTGAACACCTTTGCCTGTCAGGGCATTCAAATAGAGGGGCAGCGTAGCGACCAGGGTTTTACCTTCACCCGTTTTCATTTCTGCGATGCGCCCCTCATGCAGCACGATGCCGCCAATCAACTGCACATCGTAATGTCGTAACCCGATTGTTCGCACCGATGCCTCGCGCACAACGGCGTAGGCTTCAACCAGCAGATCGTTCAGACTCGCTCCTTCGGACAACCGCGCCTTGAACTCATCTGTTTTCGCCCTCAATTCCGCATCGGTGAGCTTCTGCATATCTGGCTCAAGCGCGTTAATTTTCTCAACTGTTTCACGGTAGCGCCCCAACGCCCGTTCAACCGGGTCGCCGACGACTTTCTTCAGTACACTTTTAAACATTGAATGGCCTCAATTTCCAACAATCCGCAAGGGGCTGTCGTTCAGATTTCGGACAACGATTATATCATATTCAGGTGAGTGTGAAGTAAGAATACTGTATTTTTTCGGGCGAATTACCCGAATTTATATGATAATCCCTTTTGAGCAAATGCATTGTACCACGCGAATAGGTTATCATTTCAACCCTGATAAGCAGGTTGGGGACATTAAATGGAACTTCAACATCTGTCTTTTGATGCATGGGTCAAATATGTTTTCGATCACCCCACCGAAGGGCTAGAGTGGTACTTCCAAGCGGATGCTCTTTGGTGGAATGAAACCAAAAACCCTGATTTAACCATCCAATACCTTACATCACTATTCGAGGATGCGCCCCACTACTGCTCACCGTACTCCGACGCCCAACTCAAACAAGGATTCTGGTTTCTGGTATCCAATGCCTGTTCCAGCCACATGTTTTCACTCATGGATAATCGTGTTCCATTGGAGGATCGTTTACACTGTGTTCGATCTTTTTACACACTCTACGAAGAATTTTTCAGCGTGAAGTGTTCACCCCATCTATCCCACTTGGACGAGCCGGGTGCCAATGAGATCAATGTCACTGTCTACATGTGGTGGGATATCATCCCCATTTATGGACAACCGGATGACCGCAGCCGAAAACAGATCGACGAAACCATTTTGGATGTGATGTCACAAACGCTCAACCTGCCGTCTGATGCCTGCCGGGAGAGTGCCCTACATGGCCTGGGGCATTGGAATCTCTATTATCCACAATTTGTAGCCAGATGTATTGATGATTTCCTGAAACGTGAGCAGACCCTTCGCCCCGAATTGAGAACATACGCGCTTAATGCCCGCGCTGGCTGCATCCAGTAGGTCACTCTAAAATCATGCCCAACGTTTTTGCTCTCACCACACGCGGCCTAGAAACGGTCAGCGCGGCGGAATTGGCTGCCCTGCCCGGTGTTACCCTCCACCAAACTGCCTACCGTCGCATCAGAGCCAACTGTACCGATTTACTCGACTCTCTGCTAACCCTACGCACGGTGGATGATGTTTACCTCGATCTGGCAACCTGGGTTGATGTACACCACACTCGTGATATGCTGCCCGTTCTGGAATGGTATGCAACCCAACTCGAATTAGATACCGCCAGAGAACGAATTACCAATTTCCGTCCCGTTCCTCAGACCCCCATGTATTCCATCACCGCCAGTTTCGTTGGCAAGCGCAATTACAGCAGCGATGAAATTAAAACATCGATGGCGGAAGGCATCGCTGCCGGTTTTGACTGGCGTTATACCCCGGATGACCGCACGGCAGATTTGAACCTCCGCATCTTCATCGAACATGAAGTTGCGTTTGTTGGTCTGCGTCTGGGGAAAAATCCCTTGCACGAACGGTCATACAAAACCATCCAGCACCCCGGTTCACTCAAACCACCTGTAGCGGCAGCGATGCTGCAACTCGTCAGCTTGCTTCCAGAACAACACCTGCTCGACCCCTGCTGTGGCGCGGGAACAATCCTGATTGAGGCGGCTTTGTCCGGCGCAATCGCCGAAGGCGGTGATATTGACCCGGTGGCAGTCGAGGCGGCACTGACCAACGCGGTTCAGGCAGGCGTATCCATCAAGATACAGGAATGGGATGCGCGCGCGCTCCCTATACCTGATTCTCAGACGGATTGTATCGTGACCAACTTACCCTGGGGAAAGCAGATTCCGGTGGATGACGCTTTAGCTGATTTTTACCGTGATGTCTGCCTAGAGATGGAACGAGGGCTGACGAAAAAAGGGCACATCGCCATCCTGACGAGTGCCCCCCATTTGCTGCACTTTGAAGAATTACAACTCATTCAGTCTATTGAAATCAGCCTGTACGGGCAAAAGCCGACCATTTGTATTTTTAGATACCCGTAATCAGCACTCCTCAACCTGATTACTCGTTGAACAACTGGCCGACACTCAAGCCCAAGTGCGCCCGCGAAATCACTTCACCGAGCATGGGGGCAATGGACAGCACTTTCATGTTTGGCAGTATCTTTTCGGGTGGCAGGGGTACAGTGTTGCTGGTAATGATCTCTTTCAAATCCAGTTTTGCCAACCGATCAAAAGCCTGTTCTTTTAGCAAGGCGTGTACAAATGCCAGATAAATATCCTTCGCGCCCTTGTCGCGCAGCGATTCCACCGCTTTGACAATCGTTCCACCCGTGAGTACCTCATCGTCTACCAACAGCACACTGCGCCCTTCGATATGTTCACGCTCACCAATTACGGTCAACGCCTCAGCCTGTCCGGTATTAAATAGGCGGCGCTTTTCCACCACGACCAACGGCGCACCCAATTTCTCTGCCCAGTTACGGGCTTTCTTGGCAAAACCCAGGTCGGCGGACGCAACCGTCAGATCAGGGATTTCCTTCTCATGAATATAATCACTCAACAGGTGGAAGGCTGTCAGCGCATCGCCCGGAATGTTGAAGAAGCCCTGTACCTGTCCGGCGTGCAAATCAACCGTGATGTAACGATCTGCCCCGGCGACCTCGATCATGTTGGCGATCAATCGGGCAGTGATCGGCACGCGCGGCTGGTCTTTCTTGTCCGAGCGGGTGTATGACAGATAAGGAATGACGACGTTAATGCGACCCGCAGAATCCCGCTTGAGCGCATCAATCATGATGAGCATTTCCATGAAGTTATCGTGCAGGGGCGTGACCATACTTTGTACCAGATAGACATCCTGCCCGCGCACACTTTGCCCTAAACGAACGAAAATATTCTCATTCGGAAAAACAATCCGTTCCCACTCGCCTAACGGTAATTCTAAATGGGAAGCGATCTCGCTGCACAATCGTTGCGACGCTGATCCAGCGAACAACATGATATTGCCATGTGCGCTTGGTCTCTCCGAAACAGCAGGATGTGTACCCGTATCCTTCACCAACTTCGTACCCGGCACTTTCATAACGGTTTTGTCCATAACCCCTCTACCCTTATGCTCTCCAACCCGATGGATGAATGAAAAAGGGCGTTCGTGATTGAACGCCCTATGGATAATCCTGCTTCGACAACTGGCGCTCTTGATAAGACAAGAGTTCACCGACTGCCATCTGTGGATCAATATCGCGTCCCTGGATGCGCTTAATAAACTCCTCAATCACATCTGCCGGGATAGTCGTCAGCAGTCTGGTCATCAATTCTGTGCGCAGGCGATCATATAACTCGATTTCGATATGCTGGCGTTCCAAATCCCCTAACCGATTTTCACCCGCCAAAAATTCCCTATGCATCTGAATAGCCGCCATCAGCTCGTCAATACCGTCCTCGGCAGTCGCCACCGTCCTGACAATCGGCGGCAGCCAGAAATTCACTTCATGTCCATTGCCTGGCGTATCCACCGGCAGCAGTTGACCATGATGTCCTGCCAATTGATTTCGGGCAGCGGGATGTCCCAGTTCTAGCATGGCTTTCAACCCGCGCACCGTATTATCCGCCCCAGGCCGATCCGCCTTATTCACGACCAGCACATCGGCAATCTCCAGAATACCGGCTTTAATCGCCTGGACATCATCCCCCATTCCCGGCGCTTCAACTACCAGTGTGGTCTGCGCGGTTCGCACAATATCAACCTCACTCTGTCCCGCACCTACCGTTTCCACCAGGATGATGTCGAACCCAGCAGCATCCAGCGCCCGGATTGCATCTCGTGTTGCCCGTGACAATCCGCCCAGGCTGCCGCGTGTTGCCATACTGCGGATGAACACACCCTTGTCTCCAGCCAAATCCTGCATTCGGATGCGATCTCCCAAAATCGCACCACCTGTAAATGGGCTGGTGGGGTCTACCGCCAGTATGCCAACCGTTTTATCCTGTGCCCGATAGGCTTTAGCCAGGACATTCACCAGTGAACTCTTGCCCGTCCCCGGCGCACCTGTCACACCAATGACCCATCCGCGCCCTGTATGCGGAAACAAAGCCGCCAGCACATCCGCTGCCCGTTCATTCTCGATAGCGGTGAGCAGTCGTGCCAGCACTCGCCGATCACCATCCAGTACAGGCTGAACCCAGTCCATCATCAATTATTGCGTCCGGCCACCGCGCCGCGAATATGCGAGACGATCGCTTCGGTGTTTGTCCCCGGCCCGAAAATACCGGAAACGCCCATATCTTTCAACGCCGGAATATCTTCATCCGGGATAATCCCACCAATCACCAGCAGTACGTCTTGCAGCCCACTGTCATCCATCACCTGTCGGATGCGGGGCACAAGCGCCATGTGCGCGCCGCTTAGGATGCTCAAGCCAACCACATCCACATCCTCCTGCAAAGCCGCCTCTGCGATCATTTCCGGCGTTTGCCGCAAGCCGGTATAGATCACTTCCATTCCAGCATCTCGCAGAGCGCGGGCAATCACCTTCGCCCCCCGATCATGTCCATCCAACCCTGGTTTGGCAATCAAGACGCGAATCGCCTGATTGGTTTTTTCCATATTTATTCACCCTCCTGCGACGAGAGAACTATTCCGCCGCAGAGTGCATATCCTTATACTGTTAATGATTCATTATAACACCAGGTCGGGGCTTCCTGACAGACACTAAAACGTAAATCAAACTGAAACCCAAGTATCCTAAATAGCCGTTTGTAACAAACAATGCTAAAATGAGAAGATGCAATTTTGTCTGAAAATTGCGGAGGCATCACCCGATGGACGTTGCATCAACCGGCAGCAACAAAACCAACCGGACTTCATCATTCGTGGCGGCTGGGATGACGAATAAATCCCAACCCTATGGGCGACTGCGATTCTGGTTGACTCTGCTTCTATCTGGCGTCGTTATTGTAGCCTTTGTCATTTTCCTGGTCGCAGCTATCGAGTGGCGGTCACATCCTTTCTTCGGCGCAATGCTCAGTCCCTATATGACTGTGGATGGAACCGTCACGATCACCGAGGACAATTGGTCGGGGCTGGCGGCTGGATTACAGCGCCTCGACCACATCACCGCTATCAACGGTGAGTCACTTTCTGCCGACCCCACCGATTATGCTGCCGCGCGCGCAAAGTTCCGCGACATCATGGACAGTGTTAGACCCGGCCTGATGCTGCACATCTCATTTGAACGTCCTGCAGGCGCAGATGGCGACATTACCTTCAACAACCTGGAAGCCTGCGCACCTGTACAAAACGGCGTTGCAGCCTGTCAGGTTTCCTATCAAGCGATGCCACTGCCGGACAACGACTTTTTGGCAATATTTGTCCTGCCATATATCATCGGCCTGATTACAGTGGTCATCGGTGTAGCCATATTCTATCTACGCCCCGATCAGCCCGCCGCTCGGCTAGTAACAGTCTTTTGTCTAGCGTTGGGAGTCTTCATCGGGGGTGGCTTTGACAGCAATAATACCTACGCTCTAGTTCCCTTGTGGCTACTTGGGACATTATTCATCGCTGCTCCTCTGGCAACCTTAGCATTGATTTTTCCAATCCGCGTCACGGCGGTTTACCGATACCCCTGGTTGATTTTCGTCCCGGCTATCATCAATGTGATTGTGGCGATAGTTGCCTTCGTAGTCTATCTCAATCCATCGACACCACAGTCTTTTACGACGGTTTACCAGCCGGGGTTGTTCCTGGGTGCAATCGGCGCGGCGCTTCTGTTTATCAACTTACTCCGCCGTCGAGAACGGGCTGCTTCACCGACCATCCGCGACCAGAGTAATACGGTACTCATCGGCCTGGGGCTGACGATTGCCCCCATCGTATTTTGGGGATTGAATGCCCTCGCCCAGAATATGACTGGTCAGGCGTTGGTGGCATTTAATACCTCGTCGATTCTGCCGTTTTTCATCATGCCGCCGGTCACACTGGCCTATGCAGTGCTGCAATACCGCGTGGTGGATACCGATAAAGTCATCAGTCAGGGAATCACGTATGGTCTGCTGCTGCTTGGCTTGATTCTGGGTTATTTCCTGCTTGTCTTTGGGGCCAGTCTCATCGCCAGCAGTGCCCTTCAAATGCGGGCTAATGACCCATTCATGGTTGCACTGACTATTTTCGTTATCGCGGTTCTCTTCCTGCCAATCAGAACCTTTTTACAGCGTCGCATTGACCAAATCTATTTCCGCGCACGCAGCAGCTATCAGGGGCGTGTCGAAAACTTCGCCCGCACCTTGACCATACTCAGCGAATTCGATCAGATTGTCGCCAGTTTCCACAAGGAATTAGAAGAAGCTATTAGCCCTACGCGGGTGTTCATCTTCCTGCCCAACCGGCAAACGGGCGATTATGTCGCTTACGCTAAACCCAAACCGGAAACCGATGTGCGATTTGAAGCCGACAGCAGCATGATTCAACTGCTGAACAATCTGGACGAACAGGAACTCATTTCCATCGAGCCGGGTCGTCCCTGGCCGCAAGAACTGGTCACGGAGCGTCCGCGTCTGAATATTCTCAAGACGATGGTCATCATCCGAATGCGAGGTCGTAAAGGGCTGGTCGGTGTAGTGTGCATCGGCGCACCGCGCTCTGACAAAGGCGTTTATGCCTACGAAGACCTGCGCTTTATCGAAAATGTGACCACGCAGATGGCATTGGCTGTCGAGCGCGCCCAAGTGATTGAGTCGCTGGAGAACCGTGTCCGTGAGCAGGAAGTCCTCAGCAAGGTCAGTCAGGCGATCAACTTCACCATTGAATTTGATGATCTGCTAGAACTCATCTATGCACAAACTGACCGCCTGATCGAGGCCTCCCACTTTTACATTGTCCTACGCGAACGTAATACCGACAAAGTGTATTACGCTTTCTTCTTCGAGAATGATGACCGCCAGCGAAATAAGGAAAATCGGCGTTGGTTGATGGGGCGTGATCTCATCAGTGAAGTTGTCCGTACAGGTCTACCTAAACGAGTCGATGATTACGCCGCCGAAATGGGCGAACGTCACAGTCCCATCGTGTACGAAGATACCAGCATGAAAGCCTGGATGGGCGTGCCGCTTATTGCCGCGACTAACACCCTGGGGGTGCTGGTGGTTGGCACAACCGACGCCGACAAAAAGTACAGCGACGAGCAACTGAAAATCATGGGAGACATCGGTTCGTTGGCTGCGACGTCATTGGACAAGGCCCGGCTGTTCGTGGAAACGAACATACGCGCCCGCCAGCTTTCTGCCCTGAATGACATCAGCCAAAAACTTGCTTCCGAGTTGAATGTTGAAAATCTACTAGAACTGATTACCAGCAGCGCTGTCGAAATTCTTGATGCCGAGGCAGGGTCACTGCTGCTGATGGTTGAAGATCGACAGGAATTGGAATTTAAGGTGGCTGTTGGCAGTTCCGGTCAAGACCTGGTTGGCAAGCGTTTTCCCGCCAAGAGAGGTCTGGTCGGTGAAGTCGCCACAACCGGCCAACCCGTCATCGTCAACGATGCCGCCAACGACCCACGTTGGGGTGGTGAGGTCGCCAAAGGTGTATTCAGCACCACCGCCGTGCTGGCCGTCCCACTGGTCGCACAAAGTCAAGTCATCGGCGTGCTGGAAGTCCTCAACCGGCGAAGTGGGGGCATCTATGTCAAAGAAGATGCCGACCTGTTGACGACCTTCGCTGGACAGGCCGCGGTCGCCATCGAAAATGCGCGCTTGTTTGAAATGACCGACTTGCAATTAAACCAGCGCGTAGACGAACTCGAAACGCTAGAGAAAATCGACGTTGAATTGAACCGTTCGCTCGACCTGAAAAAGGTGGCGGATCTCACCATGCGATGGGCAATCGCCAATAGTGGTGCGCGCGCCGGGGTGTTGGGTCTTGTGGTTGGTGAAGCGCCCAGCCAGCATCTTCAGATGATTTCGAGTTATGGCTATGGTCAGGAAGATACGCCTCCGGGTGCGGACGGGATGCTCTGGCCGCTCGATCGTGGTATCGTCAGCCGCGTTATGCGTACCAAACAACCCGATCTCTCGACAGATGTCAGTATCGACCCCAGCTATGTGCCCAGCCTGCGTGCGTCCCTAAGCCAGTTGACCATACCCATGTTATCCGGTGGTGAAATTAACGCCCTGTTGGTGCTGGAAACCGATACCGATCCGCGCCTGAATCTGCTCGATATGGCCTTCGCCCAACGGTTAGCCGAACATGCCAGTATCGCCATCACGAATGCGCAGTTCTATGACGAACTCACTCGCGCGAATGAGTCCAAGAGTGAGTTCGTCAGTTTCGTAGCCCATGAACTCAAAACACCCATGACCTCAATCAAGGGCTTCACCGATCTGCTACTCAGCGGCGTTGCCGGTCAACTGAACGACCAGCAGAGCAACTTCCTCGGCACTATCCGTTCCAACATTGACCGCATGAATACCCTGGTCAGCGACCTTAACGACGTGACCAAGATTCAGACGAAGGGGTTGCGGATGGAGTTCGCTCCCACCAATTTCAACAATATCATCAATGAAACGCTGCGCCCGCTCACCAAGCAAATTGAGGATAAGAGTCAGCAGTTGAATATCAAGCTGCCTAAAGACATGCCACGCATCCTGGCTGACGAAAATCGCCTGATTCAGGTTTTGACCAATCTGGTAAGCAACGCTTACAAATACACGCCCCCGGAAGGCGACATCAACATCCATGCCGAGGTGCAGCAAATCACAATGGACGAGAAAGGTCACAACATTGGGCCATCCCTCCATATCAGCGTCAAGGATAACGGCATCGGCATGAGCGAAGATGATCTGTCGAAGCTGTTCACCCCTTACTTCCGCAGCGACAACCCCCTCACCCGTGAGCAACCAGGCACAGGTCTTGGCCTGACCATTACACGCGGCATCGTGCAGGGGCATGGTGGCCGGATTTGGGTGGAAAGCCACCTCAATCAGGGTACAACCTTTCACTTTACTGTCCCTATTGTCGCCGAAGAACCCGAAGCCGAAGACCTAACAGAAGACACGCAGCCAGTGAAATAAGGCTGTATCGCATCGGCTTCTTAGTCCGACAGGAATACGGTCAGGGTGGGGAGACGGTGAGCATTACCTCGCGTCCCTATACCAGCATTGATGATCTGCATAAAATCCAGTCAGCGACTGCCGACTGGATTACTGTAGCTGGTTTTTCCGGTTATCTTCACTTCGGTGACATCTCCTTACGTCTGTTCAATGGAATGCGCGCCTATCAGCCACCCGACATTATCCGCCTCTGGGAAAATGAGCATGGAAAGCTGCTGGCATGGGCGATTGTTTACCCATCCTGGGATAGTTTTGATGTTCTGACAGATCCTAACCTGCGTGGTAACGGACTGGAAGCCGAGGCGCTGGATTGGGCAGAGAGTGAGCTTCAGGGTTGGTTCCGAAAAGAGAACCGGCTTTATACACCCATCATCCTCGAAATAACAAGGGGGCATAATTCACGAATTAAGTTGTTGGAAACACGCGGTTATTCGCACTCCGAGGAGAAAGGGAGCGAACTAATCTCAGAGCGATCACTGGATGACCCAATCCCCACACCGATTTTGCCGGGAGGATTCAGAGTCCGCGAGTTTCGGGATGGGCACGAAGCCGCCAACCTGGTTGAAGTCATGAATGCCGCTTTCGGCTGGTCGTGGACGGCTGACGAATATGTCCGGGTGGTTCGTTCGCCCGCGTACCACACGGGCTACAAGTTGGTGATAGAAGCGGCGTATGGGCGCTTT
Source organism: uncultured Chloroflexia bacterium (assembly GCA_963752305.1). Lineage (GTDB taxonomy): Bacteria > Chloroflexota > Anaerolineae > Aggregatilineales > Phototrophicaceae > CFX2. Next base: position 356,721 of record CAVVXQ010000009.1, on the reverse strand, counting down.
GTGGCTTTCTGCTTTGTGATGTTGGATACAGTGAACGCGCTGGGTATGTTTGAAGATGTAGGCACACACCCGGATTTTCGGCGATTAGGTTTAGGGCGCGCTCTGCTCTATGCCGGAATGCATCGCATGAAGGAGGCGGGCATGAAGAGCGTACTGGTCCCACATATAGCCAGTGTTATACCGGCAGTTCGTTTGTACGAGTCAGTCGGTTTTCGCCCGAAATACTGGATTGACCATTACGTTAAACAGGAGAAATAAAAATGGGGACATAGACGTCTATGTCCCCATCGCATCATACAAATCGTTAGCTCAGATGTGGCACGAGCTTATTGGTGATTTTGTCCTTTGGCTGATACCCTGTAATACGTTCCACCGGCTCGCCACCCTTAAACAGGATAAGGGTCGGAATACCCATAATGCCATAGCGCATCAACACATCCTGGTGAGCGTCCGCATCCAGCTTACCTACCTTGATTTTGCCCTGATATTCGTCGGCAATTTGATCGACCAGTGGCGCGATCATCTTACAAGGCCCGCACCATTCAGCCCAAAAATCCACCAGAACAGGCTCAGGCGAATCGAGCACCTCGTTCTGGAAATTCGCTTCAGTGACTTCAAATGTCTTTGCACCCATGTTGATGAACTCCTAAGTCAGCTTTGACGCCATTTTGATGGCAGGTTATCATAATGATAACGGAAAAAACAAGCCATGAAACATAAAATTGGGTAATTTTTAAGTAGTCACATGACCTCTATGAATCCAGACGATGCACATCTGCCCGAACTTACCAAACGTCAGGAAGAAATCCTGTCGCTGATTATACGCGCTTATACCCAGTCACCAAAACCTGTCAGTTCCAAATATCTGGAAGAAAATTGTAATCTCGGTGTCAGTTCGGCCACCATCCGCAACGAAATGGCCGCCCTGGAAGAACTTGGTTACATCGGCGCACCGCATACCTCTGCCGGACGTGTGCCCACCGAGAATGGCTATCGTTACTTCGTTCAACGTCTGATTAGTGCGGGGGACTTGCCCGCCGCCGAGCAATCGCGTATCGCCACCCGATTTCAGGGGTCGCCACTGGCAACGGAACAGTGGATGCGCCTCGCCGCTACCATCCTGGCGCGCACCGCCAACTCAGCCGCCCTGGTCACACCACCGATTGCCGAAACCAGCCGCTTCAAACACATCGAACTGATCGCCATTCAGGGACGACTCGTATTGATGGTGCTGGTGCTGCACGGTGGCAGCGTCCACCAGCAGATGCTTAATCTGACCGAACCAGTAGCGCAGACCCGCCTCAGCGATGTCGCCTCGCGCATCAACGCCCTATGCGAAGGTCTGAATGCCAACAAATTACGCATGAAAGGCACACAGTTACAAGTGCTGGAGCGCGAAGTAACCGACCTGGCCGCCGACCTTATGGAACGCGCAGACACCAATCAGGTGCGATTCATCTACCGCGATGGCCTGAGCGAAATCATTAATAGTTTTCAGAATAACGAAGATGCACAGCAGGCCGTCCGTGTGTTTGAAGAACGAGCATTCCTCAATATGATTCTGGACGAGATGCTGACCCCACTCATCAACAATGTACAGGTTGTCATCGGTGGCGAGGGGCGCTGGGAAGAACTGAAGCAGCTCAGTATGGTACTCAGCCGCTATGGCATCCCCGGACAGGTAAGCGGTGCGGTTGGTGTGCTGGGACCAACCCACATCAACTATGGACGCGCTATCAGCACCGTTCGCTATGTATCTACCCTGATGACGGACGCTCTGGAAACTTTATATGAGGGTTCAGGAGAAACCGCCCCAGAGGAAGACGCGAGCGAAACTGATCGTTAAGCGGCGAATTGCCACGACATATTCCCTACAGCATAGGATTTTACTTATTTCTTGCTTGCGCGATAGATTTGTTGACGGGATTCTGATACAATACCTGTTAAATTCAGATAACGCCTGTTAAACAGGCGGTTATTTTGTTTGCCATATGTGAGGAATATAAGCTGTGAGTCCACAGGATACGACCAAAACGGTACAGGACGAGGACATTACACGTCCCGATGATACATCTACACCACCTAACGATGCATCTGAAACCACAGTCGATTCCGCTGATGCGCAGTCCTCAACTGATGAGACGGTGCAGAAATCCTCCAATGAGCCAGTTGTCGCATCGGAGTATTCGGCATTGGAAAAGCAGGCGAAGGAATATCAGGAAGGCTGGCAGCGCGAACGATCTGACTTTGCCAATTATAAACGTCGTGTTGAGCGTGAAATGAAAGACACGGCGGCCAATGCTGCCGCAGGCGCATTTCTAAGCCTGCTGCCCATTATCGACGATTTTGACCGCGCCTTTACGACTATTCCAGAGGAACTGGCTGGTAACGCCTGGATGGATGGTGTTTCCGGCATCCACCGCAAATTCATGAAAATTCTGGAAGAGCAGGGAATCACCATCATCGACCCGGTTGGGCAGCTCTTTGATCCCAATCAGCACGAGGCTGTCGGCATGGAAGATAGCGACACGGTAGAAAGCGGGCATGTAACCGCTACTTTGCAAAAGGGTTATCTGCGCGGGGAACGAGTACTGCGTCCGGCATTGGTGCGCGTAGCGAACTAATTGACGGGGAACGCTAAACTGGTCTACAATTCCCCTGAATAGACTATCAATTAAACCAGCATCGTCAGATCCAATCGTTAATAAGCAATATGTGAGTAACCCGCCCTATACGAAACGATCTTCCAGGGGCAGCGTAATAAGCAACAATTACAGAGACGCGATTGTCTCAAGAACCGTATAATCAGGAGCAGCAAGGACTTCATTATGGGTAGAATCATCGGCATTGACCTCGGCACGACCAACTCAGTTGTGGCGATCATGGAAGGCGGCCAACCTACAGTCATCCCATCAGCGGAAGGGCGGTAATCTCATCCCCTCAGTGGTTGCAATTAACCCTAAGACAGGTGAGCGGTTGGTTGGCAAGGTGGCACGCAATCAGGCGGTTGTGAACCCGGAAAACACGATTTTCTCGGTCAAGCGCTTCATGGGTCGCAAATTTAGTGATCCCCAGGTGCAGGAAACCGTCAAGCGCACCCCGTATAAGGTCAGCGCCGCTCCAAATGGTGACATTCGTGTCCATATGGGCGATAAGGAATACAGCCCGCCAGAAATTTCAGCCATGATTTTGCAGAAGATCAAGGCTGACGCGGAAGCCTACCTGGGTGAGACGGTTGATCGTGCGGTCATCACCGTCCCGGCCTATTTCAATGATGCCCAGCGTAACGCGACCAAAGACGCCGGACGAATCGCCGGTTTGGAAGTGCTGCGAATCATCAATGAGCCGACAGCCTCCAGCTTGGCCTACGGCATGGGCGAGAAGAAGAATGAACTCATCGCCGTTTATGACCTGGGTGGTGGCACATTCGATATTTCCATTCTGGAAGTTGGCGATGGCGTGTTTGAAGTCCGCAGCACCAATGGCGATACTTATCTCGGCGGCGACAACTTCGATGAAATCATCATTGATTACGTTGCCGACGAATTCAAGAAGGAAAGCGGGATCGACCTGCGTTCGGATCGTCAGGCATTGCAACGTTTGAAGGAAGCGGCCGAGAAGGCCAAGATCGAACTGTCCAGCACCCTGAATACGGAAATCAACCTGCCCTTCATCACCGCCGATGCCAGTGGGCCGAAGCACCTGAATATGACTCTCAGCCGCGCCAAGCTGGAAAGCCTGGTGGAAAATCTCATCAAGCGTTCCATCGCCCCCTGCGAAGCGGCCTTGAAGGACGCTGGCGTGAGCAAGACCGATATTAATGCGGTAATTCTGGTCGGCGGTATGACCCGTATGCCCGCCGTGCAGGAAGCCGTCAAGAGCTTCTTCGGCAAGGAACCGAGTAAGGGCGTCAACCCCGATGAAGTGGTCGCCCTCGGCGCAGCTATCCAGGCCGGTGTGTTGGGCGGTGAGGTCAAGGACATCCTCCTGCTGGACGTGACCCCTCTGACCCTCAGTGTGGAAACCTATGGCGGCGTAGCAACCCCACTCATTGAGCGAAATACCACCATCCCGACCAAGAAAAGCCAGGTGTTCTCCACTGCCGCTGACAGTCAGACACAGGTGGAAATCCATGTGGTTCAGGGCGAACGCCCGATGGCGACGGACAACAAATCCCTCGGCAAGTTCATTCTGGATGGTATCCCACCTGCCCCGCGTGGTGTGCCGCAAATCGAAGTCACCTTCGACATTGATGCCAACGGTATCATCAACGTCAGCGCCCAGGACAAAGCCACTGGACGCGAACAGAAAATCACCATCACTGCCAGCAGTGGTCTGTCCGAAACTGAAATCGAAAAGATGGTCAAGGACGCGGAACAGCACGCCGCTGAAGACACCAAACGCAAGGAAGAAGCCGAGGTCAAAAATCAGGCTGAAAGCACTGTCTTCTCTGCCGAAAAAGTCCTGCAGGACTTCTCGGATCGCCTGCCAGAAGATGCGAAGAAGCAGACTCAGGAAAAAATCGAGGCGGTGCGTAAGGCACAGGAAGGTGGCAACATCGAAGCCATCAAGTCGGCGACTGAAGATCTGAGCCAGCATATCCAGACACTCGGCGGCAGCATGTATCAGCAGACTGGTGAGGCAGGTGCAGGCGCGGCTGGCGAGGCCGCCAGCAATGGCGACCAGGGCGAGAAAAAAGGCCCGGATGAAGATGTCGTCGAAGGAAGTTCACCGAAGCCTAAATGGAGTTGTTCCATTGGTTGAGCAAATGATGGAGTAAATAACTAACAAAAAGGGTAGGGAAGCCAGGTTTCTCTACCCTTTTTATACTAGAGCGTTGTATAATTTTATGTATCCCATAATGTTATTGTCACGTATGAGTGAAATTTGAGGGATTATTCCCTGAGGTATTCGGGCTTTGGATATGGCTAAAGATTATTACGATATACTCGGTGTCGAGCGCAATGCCAGCAAGAATGATATTAAACAATCATTCCGCAAACTCGCCCGTGAGTGGCACCCTGATGTAAGCAAACATGCTGACGCAGAAGCCCGATTTAAGGAAATCAATCAGGCTTATGAAGTCCTGTCCGATGATGAGAAACGCGCGCGCTATGACCGTTTTGGCGAAGCTGGTGTCACGGGAAATGGCTTTGGTGGGGCTGGCGCTGGCGGCTTTGGTGGATTCGAGGAAATCTTTGAGGAGTTCTTCAACAATTTTGGAGGTGCGCGCACAGCCGGACGGCGGCGTGGACCACGTCCCGGTGCAGACCGCCGGGTAAGTGTTACCATCTCGTTTGAAGAATCCGTGTTTGGCATCGAGAAAGAAATCGACTTTGATCGCCTGGAGGTGTGTGAAACCTGCCAGGGTACTGGTGCAGAACCGGGCACAACTCCGTCTCGCTGTCCAGAATGTAAAGGCACGGGCGAAATCCGGCAGGTGCAACAAACCTTCCTGGGCGCGATGGTACGTGCCAGCACATGCCCTCGCTGTGGTGGTCGCGGCGAAATTAACCCTTCTCCCTGCCACACCTGTACCGGGAGCGGGCTGCTCCGGAAGCACGCCGTTTTGAATGTGCAAATTCCTCCTGGCGTCCGGGAGGGACTGCAAATCCAGATCAGGGGCGAAGGGGATGCCGGTGAGTTTGGCGCACCCAGTGGCAACCTGTATGTCATTATCGGTGTAAAGGAACACAAATTCTTCAAACGCAAGGATAACGACATCATTCTGGACATCACCCTCAATGTCGCCCAGGCCGCGCTGGGGGATAAAATCATGGTTCCGACAGTCGATGGCGAAGTGGAATTGGGTATCCCTGCAGCGACGCAAACCGGCAAGGTTTTCAGGCTGCGTGGCAAGGGCATCCCGCGCTTGCGTACCGATGGCACGAACTCTGGCCGGGGCGATCAACTGGTCTACGTCCAGGTGGAAGTGCCTGCCAACCTGACACCCGAACAACGCGACCTGTTTGAACAACTGGCAGAAACCCTGGGCAAGAATGTCCAGCCACAAGCCAATGGCGGGCGTGGATTCTTTGATCGTGTCATGGATTTCTTCGCTGGCGAACAGCAGTAACGCACACATAGAGTTGACTGGTAAGGGCGTGATCGGTCACGCCCTTGTTTATTTCCGATGAGGGGCGCATGGATTGGATTGAAATTTCGCTGAGTGTCGATGGTGAGGCCGCTGAAGCCGTAGCTGAACTGTTGCAGCGTTATGGTCATCAAGGGGTGTCGATTGAGCAGGAAGGCATCCCCCCCGATCAGTGGGATGATGGCGAGGCCGAACCCGCCCAGCGAATGACTATTCGTGCCTACATCCCCGACGACCCACGCGCAGCCGATCTCAAGGGTCAGCTAGAAACCGCCCTCGGTCACATGAACATGATGTATCCCATGCCCACGCCGACCTATAACATCGTGAAAGAAACCGATTGGGCGGAAGCCTGGAAATCACATTATCAACCCGTTCGGGTCGGCAAACGACTTTTCATCCGTCCCCTATGGATCGAAACCGAAACCGCGCCGGATGACATTCTAATCGCTCTCGATCCGGGCATGGCCTTCGGTACAGGTACACACCCCACTACCCAGCTTTGTCTGGCGGCGTTGGAAGAATGTGTCCAACCCGGTGTTAAAGTTCTCGACCTCGGCTGTGGGTCGGGAATCCTCTCAATTGGCGCGGCCAAACTCGGTGCGGTGCGTGTTCTGGCGCTGGACATTGACCCAATTGCGGTCAAGATCACGGGTGAAAATGCCGAGCAAAACGGCGTTGCCGACAAAATCACTGTACAGGAAGGCAGTCTGGAGAACCTTATCACCTCCGCCCGCCGCTTTGATCTGGTGGTGGTCAACATTCTGGCGCGTGTCATCATCGCCATGTGCGACCAGCACTTAGGCGATACCGTCCGCCCCGGAGGAACAGCATTGTTTAGCGGCATCATCGCGGAACAGGCCGACGATGTGGAAGCCGCCCTGCGTAAAACTGGTCTCGAACCTTATGCCCGCCGTCAGGATAGCGATTGGGTACTCATCGAAGCCAAACGCCCCAATCGCTAACTCTCTCAGTCCTGGCAGGGCACGCAACGCAATACTAATGGATGGAGGAATTTATTGAGGAAAGTTAACACCTGTCGACAGACCCTCCAGACAACATTCCACCGCCTTTATCAATCGCCCCAGTTCCCAACCAGGGAATTCACCTGTTCCAGCCAACCCCGGCACATGCACGAATCCGCACGGGATATTTTTCCCCATTTGTTCGATCTCGTGCCGTGCGCAGTAGAAAACGTGATTGCATACATACGTTCCCGCGCTGGCAGAGAACACCGTCTCGATGTTCACCGCATCCAACCGTGTTTTCATGTGCTCAAGTGGCAGCGTGGAAAAATATTGTTCTGGCGCATCCGGCACAATCGCGCAGCCAGAAAGCTGTACCCCGTTATTATCCGGGATAGTCGCCTCATCCCAATTCCGTGCAATCCGTTCCAAATTGATCGCGTCCCGCTTCTGCGCAACACCGAGGCACAAGACCGCATCTGGTCTGTGCCGCTGAATCAATTCACCGATCCGCCTTCCCGCCGTCTGGAAGGCCGTCGGCAGCACTTCGTTCACCAAATCAACACCCTCTGGTGGCGTATCTTGCAGATGTTCGACAATGAGTTGGGTTGGATTAACCGCTACGCCCGGAAATGACGTAAAGCCGGTTACAAGAACTTTCATGGTCTACCGTACCTTTAGCACAAACACACCCCAACCAAAATATCGTCGCCCATATTGCAGGTACGCCCGACGATTATCTTCATGCCACTTGCGCAACTCAGAGGCATCAGGATCATTGGGGTTCTCACGCAGCCAGGTATTAATTGTCATCCACTGGGCTGCCTCGTACCGATCCCAGCTATCACCGTCCGCCAGAACCATTTCCACCAGGTCTACGCCAGCAGTATCAAATCGATCTAACATCCTGTGCAAAGAGGTGTAATCATCTTTACCCACCCCCCAGGCAACATAGGCTTCTTCTGGCGGTGGCTCACTCCAGTACGGTTCACCTACCAGTAGTAAACCGCCGGGTTTAAGCGCCGGTTTCATGAGTTCCAGTGTACCAACCAATCCATCGCCAATCCAGGTGGCTCCAATGCAGCTTACGACGTCAAACTCGTGGTAATCCTGTGGATACCCGGCAGCATCTGCCTGGACAAAATGGAGATTGTTGGAGACATTCAGTTCAAACGCACGTTTTTTAGCGGATTCCAGAAATACCTCACTGATGTCTACACCTGTGCCAGTGATCCCAAAAATGTGTGACCATCCACACAGCATTTCACCCTTACCACAGCAGAGATCAAGCTGTGCCATACCCATCTTGAGTCGGCATACATCTCCCAATAACATCAATTTTTCTTCTGTAAACGGATTGAGAATTCGGTGGTTTGCCTCAGCAATCTCGTGAAAGCGCAGGGACATGCTGCCCTCCTTTACACCCTATGAAATCTTATATATCACTCAAGCATAGCTTAATTTGAGGATTATTCGCTTGAAGATTTCATGTACTGGTTTTATTATCGCACCATTTCCGGTACGCTCGTCTAACCCGCTCGGCGTGGTCAACATGCCAGTCAGTTATGGTGGTGTGATCGTAAAAACCTACCACTGGCGTTTCATGAGAAGGCGTCGGTTGCCCACCTTCGATCTCGCACAAGTACATCAGGATGTAACTGGTGTTGGGCTGGTTATATTCCCCCGGCAGAATGCAAAATACATCTACCAGAGCGCCTACGCGAACGTCTAGCCCGGTTTCCTCGCGGACCTCACGTCGGCAGTTCTCTTCTGGCGTCATGTTGAGTTCGGCATAACCACCGGGCAACCCCCACCTACCATTATCGGAACGCTGCACCAACAGTACATGACCATCCTCGTTGAACACCGCACCACAGCAGCCTGTTTTGGGGGTAATATAACCCAATTCGCGGCGGAACATCGCCGTCAAGTCCGCTTCCGGCAAACTTGAAATTGCCGCGTACTCCCGTACTGCCATACTCAGCATGTGTTCGTATCGCTCTCGATCATAGGGGTCTTCAGAATAATTCAAGCCGGTTACAGCAATCGCCCGCAATTCATCCAGCAATCCTAAATAGTGATTATTCAAGTGATAACTTTCCTGTTGAAAATGTTTGACCAAAACTTAACGACTATAACATTACTTTGCCACCATCGACGTTGATGGCTTGCCCGGTCAGGTAGCGGGAGGCATCCGAACACAGAAACAGCACTAAACCAACCACATCTTCCGGTATTCCGAGCCGTTTTTGCGGAATATCTGCCAGCCACTTCTCCATTTGCTCGTGATTTTGGCGCAGGTGGGTGGTCATCTCGGTTTCAATCACACCCGGACAGATCGCATTCACACGAATTCCATAGGCGGCGAACTCACGAGCGCACTCCCGCGTGAAACCGACCAATCCGGCTTTGCTGGCAACGTAACCTGAACGCTCGGCAATCGGGATGTTATGCCCCGCAATCGAGGCGATGTTGATGATGACTCCGCTTCCCGTCTCGCGCATCACCCGTCCAACAGCGCGGCTGGTGTAAAATGCCCCGCTGAGATTCGTCCTGATGGCTTCGTCCCACTGTTCGTCGGTCATTTCGAGGATGGGTGCGCGCGGTTCAACCCCGGCATTATTCACCAAAATATCCAGCCGTCCAAAGTCTGTCAGGACTTTCTGAACCATTTCATTCACTTCGTCCGGTTCCGATACATCGGCAACATAAGCATTGGAGTCGCCATGTAGTGTCCCCGCCGTCACCGCGACCCGTTCGGCGTCGATGTCATTGACCGCCATCTGTACCCCACAATCAGCCAATCCCTGGGCAATCGCCTTGCCGATACCCCGCCCCGCGCCTGTGACCAGTGCCACTTTTCCATTCAAATTGACATTGAACATGAAATTTTACGACTGCTCCTTCAGCATTTCGGCCACCAGACTTCTGATAGCATCGTCATCTTCCAACAAATCCGGTTTCCATAAAACTGTCGTGTCCAGTATAAATTGAGGCAGCATCCTTGACTGGAAAATACCCTCCCGCAGTTCAATCCGTTGGTACAATCCCTCGTCACCCAGAATGTAGAAATCCGCTTGTTTCCGCACCGGGTTAATCATCCAGTATTCCCGTACACCACCAGATTGGTATTCATAATACTTGTCGATCATGTCTCGATCTTCGCTTTCCGGCGATACAATTTCGATCACCACATCGGCTGCCCCGGCGGTCATGGTCTCCTGGATAATTCCTGCTCGTTCATTCAGGACAATATGCAAATCAGGCTCACGGGCGGGTGAATTCGGGGTAATTTTCATAACAAAGGGTTCGGTCAAGAGTTGACCAGTGCGAGTGCGTTGCAGATATAAGCGTAAAAGCACAACAAGAAACTGCGACAAAAATCGTGGTTACGCGATACGGGCGACAATTTAATCACCATCCCTTCTACCCATTCGGCGTGATCTGCCGCATACTGCGCCATCTACTGCTCAAAGGTCACGTTTTGGGCGATTACATGGGTGGGCGTGGTCGTCGTCTCAACCATTCCAGTATCCTCACCTGCGGTTCCAGATGATAGAATTATACCGTACTCACGGGATATTAAATTGTCGCAGCGACCATTCCCGGTTATAATTCGTGATATTCAGAACAAATTGAACGTTGTGAACGATGACTTATAAACGACTCGATGAATTTATCGTCCGGCTGGAAGAAGCGGGCGAAATTATCCGCATCAACACCCCGGTCAGCAGCGAACTCGAAATCACCGAAATCACAGACCGTATTTCCAAGCTGCCGGACAACAAAAACAAAGCGCTGTACTTTGAGAATGTCGAAGGCAGCCATTTCCACTGGTGATTAACCTGTTCGGGACCCTCAACGGATGGCATGGGCGATGGGCGTGGATGACCTGGACGAACTCAACCACCGCCTGGGCAAGCTCATCGACCTTAAGCTGCCTAAAGGTATGGGGGCAATGATGGGGCGTGCCGGGGAAATGCTCGGCGCGTTACGCAGCATCGGCCTCGGCCCAAGCAAGGTGAAAAAAGCACCGTGCCAGGATGTGGTCATCACCGAAAATCCCGACGTGAATATCATGCCGATCCTCAAGTGCTGGCCGAACGATGGTGGCAAGTATATCACCATGACCTCGGTGATTACCCGCGAACCGGGGACAAACATCCGCAATGTCGGCATGTACCGGATACAGGTATATGATGGGCAAACGCTCGGTCTACACTGGCAGCGGCACAAAGGCGGCAAGGAACATCAGGAAGCAGGTAAAGAAACCGGAGAGCAAAAAATCCCGGTGGCAGTGGTGTTGGGCGGCGACCCGGCAGAGATGTGGTGTGGTTCCGCTCCCCTACCCCCCAATGTGGATGAATACCTGCTGGCGGGATGGCTGCGCGGCAAACCTGTCGAGTTCGTGAAGTGTGTCTCGCAGGATTTGGAAGTGCCAGCCGATGCCGAGTTTGTCATCGAGGGTTGGTTCGACCCCAATGAACACCGGATGGAAGGGCCGTTTGGCGACCATACCGGATTTTATACGCCGCAGGATTTGTTCCCGGTGATGCACGTCACGGCTATCACCCACCGGGAGGACGCGATTTACCCGACCACCATTGTGGGCAAGCCGCCGATGGAAGACGCTGTGGATGGGCAAAGCTACCGAGCGCCTGTTCCTGCCTCTCATGAAATTGTTCATGGGGGAAATCGTGGATGTGAATATGCCTGCTGAGGGGGTATTTCACAATCTGGTAATCGTCAGCATCAAGAAACGTTTCCCCGGTCACGCGCAAAAAGTGATGTATGGCCTATGGGGATTGGGATTGATGATGCTGGCGAAAGCCATTCTGGTAGTCGATGCCGAAGTCGATGTGCAGGATATTGAAGCGGTTGCCAGAGAAGTGCTCAACAATGTCGATTGGCGGCGGGATGTAACCGTAGTGGACGGCGCGGTTGACCAGCTTGACCATTCGGCAATATGGGACTCATATGGCGGGAAAATCGGGGTGGATGCCACTCGTTCGACCAAGCCGGAGTTCAAAACTCCCTACTCCCCTCCTGCACCCCTTCGGGCGGATGAGGTAACGGCGCTGGTGGGCGAAAACTGGCGCGAAACTCATCAAACGCTGGTGGTGGCGCTGGACAAAAGTCGCTGTGGCGCGAAAGAGGCCATGCATTCATTGTGGAAGCTGTGCCCGGATTACAACCTCGTCATTCTCGACCATGATGTGGATGTTAACAACATTTCGGATGTGGCATGGCGGGCATTGGGAAATGTGGACTGGCGGCGGGATATGCTTATCAGTACAGGCGAGGTTGACCATTTTGCCCCGGCGGATGGTGGACGAGGCTACATCGGAATTGATGCCAGCAGCAAGGGCGAAGCCGATGGGCATCCACGCGGTTGGCCAGAAGAACTATTTATGTCGCCGGAGATCGTGGCGCTGATTGACCAGAAATGGAAGTCCTACGGGATTGACCGAAAAAAATGAGCCGGAAGTTTCAACGGCGGACGGAAGATTTCGCCTGCGAGAACTGCGGCCAGCAGGTGATTGGAAATGGATATACCAACCATTGCCCGACCTGCCTGTGGAGCAAACATGTTGATGTGAACCCTGGTGATCGGGCGGCAGATTGCGGCGGGTTGATGGAGCCAGTGGGCGCGGAACAAAAAGGTGGCGAGACGATCATCGTGCATCGCTGTGTGAAGTGCCACCACATCAAACGCAACCGCGCCGCGCTGGAAGATGATTTCGATTTGCTGGTGGAACTGTTGGCGATGGGCAATCCATATTCGTAGGAGAGTTTAATCCCTACTTGCAGTTGTATTAGGACGAGCAACATGGAAAATACAGCCATCAATATGACGAGCGAGAGCAAATCGGTTGGCGAGAAAATCCGGCTGTTTCTGGAACTCATCAAGTTCGAGCATACGATCTTCGCGCTGCCATTCGCCTATCTGGGGATGGTGCTGGCGGCGGGTGGGCTGCCGACGTTTCACCAGTTTTTCTGGGTGACGGTGGCGATGGCCTCGGCGCGGACGCTGGCGTTTGCCATCAACCGGCTGGCTGACCGGCGCTTCGACGCGACTAATCCACGTACAGCTAAACGCCCTTCGGTGACGGGCGCATTGAGCAGCCGGACAATCGCGTTCTTCGCGCTGTTGTCGCTGGCGATTCTGGCGCTGTCAGCCGCCCTGTTGAATCCACTGGCACTGCTGTTATTCCCCGGCGCGGTGGTGTTTCTGCTGGGCTATTCGTACACCAAACGGTTCACCAGCCTGTGCCACTGGGTGCTGGGCTTCACCGACGGACTCGCGCCGATGGGCGGGTGGATTGCGGTGCGGGGGAGCGCCTTCACGCCGGAGGATTTACCCGCGTGGCTGCTGCTGTTCGCCGTCACCTTCTGGATTGGTGGGTTTGACGTGATTTATGCCTGCCAGGATGTCGAACACGACGAACGGGAAGGATTATATTCCTGGCCGAGCCGCCGGGGAATCGCCAACGGGTTGTTCATGGCGAAGGCCAACCATGTGCTGACAATTCTGGTGCTGATTCTGCTGGGGTTGGTGGTAGGGCTTGGCTGGCCCTACTGGATTGGACTGGTTATCACGGCAGGTTTGTTATATTACGAAAACAGCATCGTCAAGCCGGATGATCTGTCGCGGTTAAACATCGCCTTCCTCAACCTGAATTCCTATGTGGCCGTGACGTTGTTCGTGGGGACATTTCTGGCGTTGATTATCTAACAGCACGATTATGTCAATCACATGGTTTATCACACCCTATGATCCCAAACACTGGGAAGACCCCGAAGATACAAGCGAAAAGCCCGCCAGCGATTTGAATATAGAACCAGTCAGCTATATACGCCACATTATGAAGAAATGGCCTGACACCACATTCGATAGACAAAGTGATACATACCTCAATATTCAGATACCGTATAGCGATGGAACATTCTTGTGGATAAGTCTTTATCATAAAAACCAAATAATTGCGATTAGCAACGACCCAACGCAGCTTTTCTTTGAATTCATATTATTCCATCGAGAGTTTGTCCCTTTCAGGTATGAGTTATACTTCTTCAATTCATCAGCGTGGGAAAGTATTGAGCTTAAGCCAACCACCACGACTCAAGATATTAGACGGTTTACAGGATTTCAGGAACAATGGCCCATCTTACCGGCAAAGAACGGGCGGATTACGTCCAGGATATGTTCGGGCGGATCGCAGGGTGCTACAACCTGATGAACCGGCTGATGACCTTCGGGCAGGATAAACGCTGGCGGCGGTTCGTCGTCCGGCAGGCGAACCTGAAACCGGGGGATAAATTGCTCGATCTGGCAACCGGGACGGGGGACATCGCGTTCGAGGCATTGAAGGCTGTGTCGGGTATCCAGGCGGTGGGGGCGGATTTTTCGAGCCGAATGATGCGGGTGGGCATGAAGCTGCCGATGGGTAGTCAGGTCGCATGGGCGGGAGCGGATGCGCTCAATCTGCCGTTTCCCGATGAAACCTTCAACGCGGTCACATCCGGCTATCTGGCGCGGAATGTGATCGACATCCCACGTATGTTGGCGGAGCAGCTACGGGTGCTGAAACCGGGTGGGCGAATTGTGGTGCTGGACAGCAGCCCACCGAAAGACAATCTGCTGCGGCCATTCATCGAAATCCACCTGCGCTACGTGATTCCCACATTGGGGCGCGTCGTGGCCGGGAAAAGTGGCGCGGATGCTTACCAGTATTTGCCGAGTTCGACCCAGGCGTTTAAATCGCCGGAAGAACTGGCTGATCTGATGCAGGCGGCAGGTGTCCGCAACATCCAGTTTAAAACCTTTATGTTTGGGACGATGGCGGTACATTGGGGGGAGAAGTGAATATGAGTACAAAGTTCAGAGTACAGAGTAAAAGACAAGATAAAGCGATACAAAACATGAAGGCACATCTTAAAGGTATTTACAGTACAGATATTCCTGACCTATCGAAATATGTGCCAGAAAACAATGACGAGTTCGGGTTTCCACTTCGGTTAATGGTTGGGCCAAATACTGAGGATGGCTTCGAATCATTCGACATCATGTTATGTACTCCACAATGGTTAGCAGATCAGAATGGGCAACATGAGGTTATTATTGGCAGACACTATTTGATCGTTTTTGAGTACAACTACGAACGGATCATCAATCGAATTAACAAGTTCCTCCTTCAATGTACAGGAGACACATGGCAAGAAGTAGCCGAAAAAGTAGCAAGACTTGGTAGATGGGAATTTGAAGATTATGTTGATTCTACTGAAAGTTGACCTCTGGTGACTAACCGGCTGATTGTTGGCATTACGGGGGCGTCGGGGGTAATTTATGGTATCCGGCTGCTGGAAACGCTGACACAGGATAAGTCCATCGAAACACACCTCGTATTGAGTCCGGCGGCGAAGGCCACAATCACCCAGGAAACTGACTGGAAAGTGAGCGATGTAGAGGGGCTGGCGGATGTTGTCCACCGTCCCGGCGACATCGGCGCAAGCATCGCCAGTGGGTCGTTCCAGACGATGGGCATGATCGTCGCGCCATGCAGTATCAAGTCGCTGTCGGCTATCGCGCACAGCTACGATGCCGACCTTCTGACACGGGCAGCGGACGTACAACTAAAGGAAGGCCGCCCGGTGCTGCTGATGGTGCGGGAAACACCATTGCACATCGGCCATCTGCGGCTGATGGTGCAGGCGGCGGAGAATGGCGCGATTATCATGCCGCCTACCCCGGCGTTCTATGGCAACCCGCAGACGGTGGACGACATCATCAACGGGACGGTGGGACGGGCGCTGGCACGCATGGGCGTGAAGAATGCGTTATACTTCGAGTGGTTGGGCATGAAAGGAAGCTAGGCCATCAGCCGTCAGTAATCAGCTTTCAGCTAAAAGAAGCCCCGAATCAGGAGCGTAGAAAGTGAGTCAACCGGATACTAATCAGGTCGTTCGAGGATTTCTGGCGACACAATCCACGCTGGCACTGGCAACCACCAACGCCAACGGGCAACCAGAAGCCGCACCCCTGTTTTTCGTGAATGATGACCGCCTGAACCTGTACTGGTTGTCATCACCGGAGAGCCGTCACAGCATCAACCTGATTGTCCGCCCAAAAGTTGCGGCCACGATTTACCCATCCGTATGGGGATGGAGTGACATCGTGGGGTTACAAATCGAAGGAGAGGCCAGCGCGATCAACGACGAGCGCATCCGCGAACAAATCCTGAACCTGTATCTACGAAAATTCAGCATCCCGCCAGAACTGGACACGGCTATTTCGTCCAGCACGCTGTATATGCTCACACCGACCTGGATACGATGGCTGGATAACAGCGTCTCCTTCCGGTATAAAGACGAGTTCAAGCCGTAAATATGCAGTCTAAAGGGAAAACACAGGACTCCATCTTAAGTCT
The DNA here is from genome assembly GCA_963752305.1 of uncultured Chloroflexia bacterium. Classification (GTDB taxonomy): domain Bacteria; phylum Chloroflexota; class Anaerolineae; order Aggregatilineales; family Phototrophicaceae; genus CFX2. Next base: position 340,234 of record CAVVXQ010000009.1, on the reverse strand, counting down.
ATTCCTGCCTATCGAGCGCCAACATGTTATAGGCGGATGTTTTGCAGGATTTACGAGAGACGGAACAAAGCGCTTTCGAGATATGTGTTCCCTTAACGCTTATTCTTGCAATAACAATTGAACGATAGGTTTGGCCATGTAGTCGGGATACCAGAGTCCGAAGTGATGCTCGGCATTATCCTCACTGGGGCAAGCGGGCGGTGTACAGGTCGCATCGAGTGGAAAGTCGAAGGCCGTCCAGATGAGCCAGCCGAGTAGATTTTCAGAGTCGGACACTCCAATTGCCTCAGCTATTAAACGGCTCTGTTCTTCCGGCGAGACGCGGAAGGTACTATAGCCAAATTCCTCTAACAAAATCGATTTTCCAACTTGTTTCAATGCAGCAATTCGGTCACGCAGGCTGGCAGCGTCAGTCCAATGGTGAAAACTGAGAAAATCGACATCGGGCGCGGTGAACTCACTGTCGTGCAGCCAACCAGCCGTTATCAGATGGCGAGAATCAAGGTCACGGACGAGGACAGCCGTTTCGTGCAACCAATCCAGCACCTCCTGTTTGGTTGTGTTTCCCCTGCCGAGGGCATCATTTGAGCCATAATCAATATCACCCTCGTTGCGCAAGTCCCAGGCGAGAATGGCTGCTTCATTACGGTAACGTTCGATGATGAAGCGATTTTCTTCCTGCGTGTAGGCTAGTTTGGTGTACAGTAAATCATCCGGTAGATCATTCAAGGTAATGATGAGACGGAAACCGGAAGCTGCTGCTTCTTGAATAATACTATCGAGCCGGTTGAAAGCGTCTTTGTTGGGAAACATTTTTTCGCCTGAACAGGTGAACAAAGCATCATTCCACAAAAAGAGACGAAGGGTGTTAAAACCAACTGTGTGCAAAAGGAGGAAATCGTGCTGGACGTCCGACAATTCGGCTTCGAACAAGAAACGACGCCAGGGATAGTGGGAAGGATAGTAGTTTACACCTCGCGCTATAAAGATTGAGCCATTGAGGATAAACTGCCCATTATCGAGTGCAATAAATGTCCTAATGGGTGATGGAGCATAGGTAGGCAAAGTATTTTCTGTGGCATCTGCCCCGATACAAGAAGCATGTGAAATAAGCGAACTCTGGTTTGGGATTACAGGCCCCAGCAGTCAGAAAAATGATGAGTATGGCGATTACTGAATATTTACCGAACATTATGATTCTATCGCAGATAATTTTGAGAACTCTGGAATGGGTGCGATTGTCACAGTTGTGACCCAAGATTGAGGGAAAATGGCGCAAAAGGCGGCAATGTCACAGTGACACTGATGGCGGGAAGGCGGCAGCACGCGCCAAAGTGATAAAACTGATGAGAAAACTAAGAATGAGAAGCGAGAAACAATTCTCGGATTTATCAGTTCGCCAGTGTCGGTGATAGCGACGGCGGCGGAAAGGGTCTGCTGTCGCCGAAGTTCCCCGGTTGATCGGCGGCGGAGTAATGGCGATTCGCAACATCGTCGTTTTCTTCTATTTGGTCAATTTCCAGACACCAATATTGAAACTCCCTCCCGTAATCTGCACAAAATGCTGCAACTTCTGCAAATGCACAGGTGCGCTGTGTGCAGAATTTGCGCCTTTGCCCTTGACGGTTCAGGGCACAAACCATAGAGCCAGTGTAGCACAGGTCGGTGGCAAAAAGGTACACAAATGTGTACACATTTGTTTCGATTTTGAGGGGAGAATCAGCAACTTTTGTGCATTTTGAGGTGCTAAAGGAAAACGCAACCGCCTACATGACAGCAGTAATCAGTGGCTTCACTATTGGCGGTAGTTTGTCTGGTAGGGTATCTGGATAACAGGCTTAGATTCCAGTAACCAGAGAACGATGGTGGCAGTGTCGTCGGTTTCGCCGGGGCGGGGGTAGACCGCAAGGCGTGTGGCCTGAGCATCGAGGGTCGAGACATCAACCCCAATAATCGGCGCATGATCGGTGAGGACATAAACCGCACCATCATTCGACAAGGCGGCAGTCATCACTCCCCGGCCGGGAGCATCGGCGCAAGTGAGTGTGTAACCATCGGAGGCATAATAATTGGCCTGAATACAGCTATCCGGCCTCATACTGGCGATGATCTGAATATCGGAGCGCGTTACAACATCCGGCAAGGATTGTGCTGCTTCCCGCAGACCAAACCCGGCACTTGGGCCATTAAAATACTGCTCACGCATGGCGTCCGACAGTGGCAAATTGGCCGGATCGGAATAGGCGGTGAACATGAAGGGAAGTCCCCCCAGAAGCAGGGCGAGGGTTATCAGACTGACCAGCGTCCAACGGTAGCGTGGTGAGGACAGGCGATCCACCACTAAACCGAGTCCCGAACCCGCCAGGACGAGGCTGACCGAGAGAACGGCCACATAGTAGCGTGGATACACAGTCTTACCAATGACCAGGATAATGACGAGCGGTAATCCACCGGCCAGAAGCAACAATCTTCCCCACCGCCCGCCGAAGATTGGAAGCAGCAACAAGCCGATCAACAGAGCGATCACCCAAAGGGGCTGGCCGAAGCCGATCAACTGCAACCAGAGTTTATCGAGGTTGGCGATAAATTGCTCGACCAACGAACCCCCGGAACCGCCGCCAGAGGTGCTGATGAACTGGCGGGGAACATCAAAAAAGTTCTCGGCCTTGAGCAGCATATAGGCCAACGGGACAACAAAACAGGCCGCGCAGGCCAGCCCTGCCACAACCGCCAGTTTCAGGCGACGTCCCACCGAATAACGGGAATTGACCAGTGGGATGAGGGCAACCATCGGCACAAAGACCACCGCCGTAAGCTTAAATAAGATCGCCAGCGCCAGCGTTACCCCGGCCAAGATCGCGTTGCGCACCCTTCCCCGCCGCGCCAAGATGACACTCGCCCATAATGCCAGCACACCCAGATCACCAATTTCGGCGTCCATGAGGGCGAGACGTTCATAGAAGAACAGATAGGGCGAGACTATCCACAATACCCCGGCCAGCACGGCAGCACGGCGTCCAAACAACCGCAGTACGAAGGCATAAGCCGCCGAAAGACCCAACAGCCCGATCAATACCGTCGGAAAACGGGCAACGAAGGTTGGCGCATTCTGGGGATAGAAGGCGGCAATCGGCCAATGGGCGATGATTTTGGCGTCACTGATGTTCCAAAAGAGATGACCGTGCCATACTTCAATCGCCCAACGGGTGTGGATCCCCTCATCAACATGAAAGGGAAAGGCATTCAGCGCGATCAGGCGGGTGAGGAACACTAGCAACAGCAAAAAAAACGCAGGCCAATAGCGATTGAGAAGGGAAATAGATGCGTGTTGCCGGGTGTTGGGGATCATGATTGGCCGAAAGGACTAGAAGGCTGAGACATTCTAGGTCTATGGTTGAAGGAAATGGACATGGGAGTGTCTCATCATCGGTACGAAATTGGCGAAAATGACATTTTGATTTCAAACAGAAAACTCAATAACTTTGCCATAACCTGGAAAAATAAAAAAGCCCGCCTTCGATCCTGCGGGCTTTTCATGTGGCTGGAAAGGAAGCTGAATGTGACTTAGATGTCTGCTTCCTCGACAGGGCCACCACCTCGTCCATGATCTTTATTTCGAAAGATAATACGCCCACGTTTTGGGTCATAGACGCTCATCTCCACTTTCACCCGGTCTCCCAGGAGGATACGGATATAATATTTCCGCATCTTGCCGGACAGATATGCGAGAATACGGTGGCCGTTTTCCATTTCAACTAAGAACTGGGTATTGGGCAGTGCCTCGACAACCGTACCTTCAACTTCGATTTTATCGTCTTTTTTTGCCATAGCCCTCCAAACTCATTTTGCGGCAATCCGCTGTCCAACGACGACAGCGGTTCACACGGTATAATGGTAAACATCGAGCCGCTGGGTTAGCGAACTCCGGTCTTACGCTGACGGCGACGGGCGCGACGAATCGCCTTCTTTTTCTCAATACGCCGCAGTTCGCTCTTGGAAATGTGCCAACGCTTCCGACGAACCGTGCTTAACACACCGCTGTTGGTAACGCGCTTGCGAAAACGGCGAAGCAGCGATTCCTGGGATTCATTTGGCTTTAACGTAACTGATGCCATAAATGTCCGGCTTTCTCCTTTCTGCACAAACTACAGATATAGACGCGAAAACGGCTCACCCGGCTGTTCCGAGCTGAGCTTCATCTAACTGAGAACTCTAATTGTACCGAATCGACACTTTCCTCGCTACCGTCGGTTTCGAGCAGTTCGGAGTCGTCTTCCTGCCCTTCCACCGCAAACTCGGCAGCAATACGTTCCTGCCAGCGGGCTTTCTCCTCGTCAGTGACTTCTTTCAGGCTGAGGCCGAGGCGCTGACGATCTGGCTCGATGCTGATGACCCGCAGCAGCAGCCGCTGGCCTTCGTGAACAATCAGGCTGGGATCAATCGGGGGCGGGTCGGAAAGCTGGCTGGCGTGCAGCAGGGCTTCGATACCGGGTTCGAGGCTGATAAATGCGCCAAACTGTGCCACGCGCGAGACAACACCCTTCGACCAGTTGGCCGACATGATACAGTTCTTCGGCCTGTGACCAGGGATTCTCCTGGAGGCGCTTGAGGCTAAGACCAATTCGTTTGCCTTCGTTGTCCAGGCGGAGTACGTACACCTGCACCTCGTCGCCCACATTCAACACCTCGCGGGGATGTTTGACGCGATGCCAAGCGAGTTCGGAAATGTGGATCAGACCATCGGCTCCACCGAGATCAACAAACGCACCGAAGTCGCGCAGGCCGCTAACCTTGCCGGTACGGATGTCACCTTCGTTCAGTTCGTCGAGCAGCACTTCCTTGTTGGCCTCGCGGCGACCTCGCTGGGCGTCACGCTGGCTAAATACGAGACGGCGGCGCTTGCGGTTGACCTCGATCACTTTCACAGAGATAGTCTGGTTGAGCATGGTGCCCATGTGATTCTTGCGGTCATCTTCGTTCATGCCGCGCGGGAGATCAACGACGTGACTGGCGGGCACAAATCCACGCAGATTACCAAACGGAACGATCAAGCCGCCCCGGTTGGCATCGGTTACAATGCCTTCCCAGACCTCTTCGTTCTCCATCAACTGTTCAGCACGTTTCCAATCCTCACTCTGCTGTGCCTGGGAAACGGACAGAACAAGATTGCCATCCTGGTCTTCCATGCGAACGATAATCACGTCGATTTCGTCGCCCACATTATAATTGGAGGTTTCTGCACCCAGGCGTTCAATGTCTTTGCGGGTGACAATGCCATCCCGCCCCATCATGCCAATATCGACAATCAAGCCCTGGTTATCTACACGCAAGATTGTGCCGGTAACGATGTCGCCGCGTTCGGGTTGTTCTTCGGCAAAGGATGCCTCTAGCAGGGCAGCGAAGTCCATTTCTTCAGTTATAGACGGGGACGAAGGTTCAAACTGCATAATACTATCCTCAAGGGTAAATTGTTGTTTTGATCCCAGGAAACAGGAACACAAAAACCCGGTTCATTTCAGTCTTTTGAAATGACCGTGTTTTTCCCCACTGGCGCTTGTAATGCAAACACGGATGCTGTCGAGCGGGGTTATCCGAATGGACGGATACCGCTCATCCCTTCCTTAAAGATCGGGGCGCATTATACTGGTTTGAAAATTGTTTGTCAACAATGAACAAGGGGAAATGGTCTATCTATGGGCAAAATGTTAGAGGGGCTGTATTTCGAACACACCACTAACATCCCTGGCAGGTCTAAAAGGTACGGGGTCCGCCGGTCAATGCCCCATATTCAGCGCCGAGCGCAGGTGGTCGAGCGATGTGTTGCCGCCGGAACAGACCAGACCGACCTTTTTTCCCTGTAGCGACTGGCGCATATTGTATGCGGCTGCCAATGGTGATGCGCCCGCAGCCTCGGCCAGTGTATGGGCGCACTCGATCATCCAAACCATTGCCTGCCGTATCTGATCTTCGGTGACCAACACAAAATCGTCTAGCTGTTCCCATAAAATTGTTTGGGGAAGGATGAAGGCTGTCCGAGTCGCCAAACCTTCAGCAAAGGTTGAGTTGGGCGCTTCCTGCGGTGCTTTGGACTTCCAGGAGGTATAAGCGGCCTGAGCCGCATCCGATTGTACGCCAATCACCTGAACCGCCGGGTTGATGGCGTGGGCGGCAATACATGTACCGGCTGCCCCGCTGCCGCCACCAATCGGCACGAAAATTACATCCAGACCGGGTTCGTCTTCCAGCATTTCCAGGGCTTCGGTGGCGACCCCGGCAATCAGGTGGGGTTCATCGCCCGAATGTACATAGCGGTAGCCGTGTTCATGGGCTAATGCTTCGCAGTATTCGCGGGCTTCATCGAAGTCCTTGCCATGAAAAATTACTTCAGCATCCATGCCGCGCATGGCAGCAACTTTGCCGGGATTCGCGCCTTGCGGCACAACAATGCGCGCCTGCACGCCGAACAAGCGCGCTGCATAGGCTACTGACTGGCCGTGATTGCCGGTTGAAGCAGCAATCAAGCCGTGTTCACGTTCAGCAGGTGTGAGTTGTGAAACCAGATTGATACCGCCACGCACCTTGAACGCGCCTACCGGCTGGTAATTCTCGTGCTTCACGAAGACTTGTGTGCCGATCAGATTGTTGAGTGCAGGATAGGTGTGTTGTGGAGTCCGCGCAAGATAAGGTTTAATGCGGCGGTGGGCAAGCAGTACATCCTGAAAAGTAGGTTTGTCCATGTTCCTTCGTCCTTGTCGTGGTCGATTTTACGACCATATCATAGCCGACCAAACGCAGCTATAACCATTCTATTCCGACACAGGAAGCCCCTTATACAGGTGTGAGGGATTATTATCAGAACCCTATCCAAACAAAAGCCCGCAAGTGGGTTGCGGGCTGGGTTATTGATGAAAAGTCATGATTATTGTTGATTACTTTTATCAGCCTCATCTTCGGATTCGGTATCACCGGATTCCGCTTCTGGCACTTCAGCTTCGGCAACCACCTCTTCAACCGCATCCGAGGGTTCGGTCATGGGTTCGGCGTCAGCAACCGGGGTTTCATCGACTGGCACGGATTCGTCAGCAGGCGCTTCGGCTTGCGATTCGCCTTCTGAGGCGGGTTCGCCGCCTTCGGAGACATCTGTCCCCCAACGCTGGGTGAAACCGACACGCCGTTTTTCTGGTTCCAGGTGGCTGATGCGCAGGCTGAGGCGATCCCCCTTCTTGACATAGGAATACGGCTCTTTGAGCGCACCATCGCCCATTTCGCTGAGATGGAGAAGCCCTTCGAGGCCGTTATCGAGCGCAATAAACGCACCGAAATCAACCACATTGGTGACTGTGCCTTCGACCAACTGGCCTTCATGGTAGCGCTTGTCAGCATCTTCCCAGGGGTCGCTCAACAGGCGCTTGCGGCTGAGGGCAATACGGTTGGACTCACGATCCAAGTTGAGGACATACACGTCGATTTCGTCACCCACCTTGAGGACGTCACGGGGATGATCGACACGATGCCATGCGAGTTCACTGACATGAATGAGGCCGTCCGCGCCGCCGAGATTGACGAACGCACCAAAGTCGCGCAGGCCAGTGACCGTGCCTTTGACGACATCGCCTTCCTTGAGTTCTGCCAGCAGGCGCGCTTTTTGTTGTGAGCGCCATTCCTTCTGGGCTTCACGTTCGCTGAAGATGAGGCGACGGCGATCCTGATCGACTTCGATCACCTTCACGCCCAACTGCTTGCCGAGCAACTCGTTCCACAGGTCGCGGCGCTCGTTGGACAAATTGACCGAAATCAGGTGAGAGCTAGGAATAAAACCTTCCAGACGATTCCAGCGCACAAGGATACCACCCCGGTTATGGCCGGTGATGGATACCTGTACCACATCTTCGGATTCCAGCAATTGGCGGGCTTTTTCCCAATCATACTGCTGCAAACCCATGTTAATGGATACGATCAGATTATCGTCCTGGTCGCGGGGGTTTAAGACATAGACGGGCACTTCCGCCCCAACCTGCAAGCTGTCGCGCACTTCGGGATCGAGGCGTTCAATATCCTGCGAGGGGACAATTCCGTCCTGTTTCACGCCCATATCCACAATAATTTCACGCGGGTCGATCTGCAAAATAATCGCGTTGCGTATCTCTCCCCGGCGCGGAGGTACATAAGCGAAAGAGGATTCCAGTAATTCCTGAAACTCGCTCTTGCTCTGATTTTCTTTTTCAGCGTCGTTTTGCGGTTTTGCCGGACTCATTAATTTCTCCTATTTTGTGCCGGGCGTTTTGCACGGGAACACCCAAACCCGTATTCCAACCCAATTGGACCGCAATCTTACAACAATCCTAAATCCAACTCGCACCCGCGATCATGATCTACCACATGTGTCGAAGGAAGACACAGACAGTCTGGTCTGAAAACGCAAGCGTGTTCCTAACCATATATATATGTGTTCTATCAACCTGGGGTGATGGTGTAACTACGTAGGAAATAAATTATATCCCCGCGAGATGTTCACACAAGTTAGAATATGGTTCAATACCAGTGATAATTTTATAACGGAATAGCAATCCGTCATAAATTACAACCAATAATAACGTCATTATAGCAGAAAGTTAATGGAAGCGTATAGGGCGTTCGTTTAATTTATATCAGGAATACCCGTTTCGATGCCTCGCAAGCCTCGATCAACCTCCCAGGGATAGATCACATAAGCATCGGTAATTGCGCCGTAGAAGTCCGGCTCGGCCTTATTGAAGAGGGAACGATAGGGGTTGTAATGCATTACACAGGTATAGGGCGTCGCGTCGAAGGTTTCGACACGACCTTTCACGGCTGTTGAAGTCCGGCCACTACCCCACACATCATCCACAATCAGGGCGCGGCGGTCACGCAGGAGGGAAGCATCTGGAAATTGCAGGAACGACGGCCAGGCCATCAGACCAGCATTCTCAGTAGCCGGGAAATCGACGGCGGCTGTGAGGATGTGGCGAATACCCAATGCCTCGGCCAACAGACCGCCGGGGATAATACCGCCGCGCGTAATCACTACCATCGCATCAAACGTACCGACAATCTTTAACTGTGGCAGCAGCACATCCACCAACTGGTCTACATCGTGCCACGACAAAACTTCTTGCCGCATTGGGCCTCTCGAACTCACCATACCCCCTACCCTTCACCGATTACACCACGAGAACTGATCTATTGTAGCGTAAGGGCAGGTATGGATGCAAAGGTGAGACGGAGCAGGTTCATAGCGGATGAGGCAAACCTCGTCCCTACAATCAGGGGAACAGCAGTAACAGGAAGCCGGGACGACGCGCAGGTCGCCCCCTACAGAAAATCCCTTTTGGCACTGTGTAATGGAACTAGAGCCGTTCGCCGACGCTTTTGGCCTGGGTGTATAACAGCAGATAGTCCGGGCTGCCGGTTTTGCTATCCGTACCGCTCATGTTGAAGCCGCCGAAGGGATGGATGCCGACCAACGCGCCAGTACACTTGCGGTTCAGATAAAGATTGCCGACATGGAATTCGCGGCGGGCACGTTCCAGGCGGGAGCGATCATTGCTGAACAGCGCACCCGGTCAGACCATATTCGGTACTGTTGGCGATACGGATGGCATCGTCAAAGTCACGGGCGCGGATGATGGACAGGAACGGGCCAAAAACTTCTTCCTGGGCGATACGCGCATTCCAGGGCACATCGCCAAAGATGGTGGGCGGGATGAAGTAGCCGTTGCCGGGTGTCTGGAGCGGCTGGCCGCCCAGAAGGAGTTTACCTTCCTGTGTACCAAGTTCGATGTAATTCATGATGCGATTGACGGCATCCTGCTCGATGACCGGGCCGACGTCAATATGTGGCCCATCGTCGGGCGCACCAACGGCCAGCCCTTTCGACAATTCCACCACCTGACTGGTCACACGATCATAAACCGAATCGACAATGATGGCGCGTGACCCGGCAGAACATTTCTGTCCCTGATAACTGAAGGCACTCTGAATAATGCCGAGCGCGGCGGCATCCAGATTGGCGGTTTCATCGACCATGACCGCATCCTTGCCGCCCATCTCCAGTATGGTGCGCTTGAGCCAGCGCTGCCCGGGCACAACCCTGGCCGCCGTCTCGTAAATCCACAGTCCCACATCCTTCGAGCCGGTGAAGGCGATATAGCGGGTTTGTGGATGCTCGACCATGTGCGCGCCGACTACCTCACCTGGGCCAGTGACAAAGTTCAGAACACCGTCCGGCAGCCCCAAATTCCAGAAGAGTTCGGCCAGCTTGTAACCTGTCCAGGGACTCTGTTCGGCGGGTTTGAAGACAACGGTGTTGCCAGTGACGATGGAGGCAACAACCAGCCCCATTGGAATGGCGGTGGGAAAGTTCCAGGGCGGGATAATCGCCCCGACACCCAGAGGGACATTGTAGAGCGTCACTTCTTCTGGCGGATAGGGCGTGAGCGTACTACTTTGATCGAACAGCCGGAGGGCGTGACGGGCGTAAAATTCGAGGAAATCAATCGCCTCGGCGGTATCACCATCGGCTTCCGCCCAATTCTTGCCCACTTCCAGTACCATCATGGCGCTGAATTCGTGCTTGCGCCGCCGCAGTTCCATCGCCGCGCGCAGCAAATAACGCGCCCGCTCCTCGACGGTTGTATACTGCCAGGTCATAAACGCCTCGGCAGCGGCTTCAATAGCATAATCGGCATGTTCCGCTGTGCCATTAGCGAAGTGACCCAGTACTTCCGCCGGACGGGATGGATTGATGGATGGGAAAGTATCGGTCAGCAGTGATTCGCTGGCCGCCGATAACCAGAGGATAGGTCTGCTCCATCTGTGATTTGACAAAATCGAGCGCCTCCCGAAAGGCAGAAATATTTTCCGGGCGGGAAAAATCGGTAAAGGGTTCACTGCGAAAAGCGGGGAGCATAAGCCAAACTCCTTCGGAGATTATGTGTTCATCTAAGGATGGTTATTGTACCATGTTGAAGTGCATTGCCCCGAACCAAGTTGTACAATTTGCACCCTTCGCAGGTCGATAAATCCGCTATAATGCGGGTCATCATTGTATAAAAGTCCGCACGGGCGAGGTACCACATGGCAACCCATGAGCAAATCGAAAAAACACGGCAGGGCATCATGCGCTTCCGTGAACTGCTGGACATCATGCAGATAGAGTTGCAAAAGGGCGAGAAAGCCTATGAACAATTTTTCGCCAACTGCTCAGAAGAAGACAAAGCAACTTTAAAAGAAAAAGACCTGCAATGGCAGGCCGCACTGGATATTGTGGATGATCCCAAGCCGTTACGAGAGGCAGCCCTGCACCAGCGATTCCGGTCTCGTGACCTGGAACGGGCATTTGAAGAACTGCATGACCATTTCGTGATTGAGGAATCCGGGAATTAAGTTTCGCAGATGATGGCAATCTGTTTCCCCTGACAGCGCGTGAGCACCAAGACGCGGGAGTCGTCCCCTTTGAGTTTGAGCTGTGGAATGAGGATTTCGGGGGTGACGGCTGTGCCGCGCTTTTTGACAGTCACACTGCCGACATTTTGCCCGCGCAGATAGGCGCGAAGTTTCTTCAGGTTAAAGGGCATCCAGTCGAGAATTCGCCAGGAACGCAGCCAGGGGGATTCCGGTTGTTCCTCGGTGGTGAAATAGGCAATAGTGTCGTCGAGCAAACAGCCGTTAAACCGGGCGGCGACATCCTGCACCAGCCCGGCACGCAAAATAGAGGGATCGGGTTCGACCAACCAGGTAAGGGGTTGTGAAAGTGGCACATCATCCACACCGCCGCCATCCCAGTGATACACCTGTTCATCCGTCAAGAGGGTCGCACGGAGACCCTGCAAACCCTGAGCGTGCCACAGAACAGCCTCTTTTAAATCGCCATTTACCGAAATAAATTCCACCCTCCCGCCAACATGTTTAAGCTGCGCAAGATCAACACCGGGCGAGAGCTTGATGGTTATCAGGCGATGATTCCAGGCGCGACTAGTTGACAGCGGCGGGGTGTAACGTTCGACATCGTAAATACGATTGCCCTGTGGGTCACGACGGGCAGGGTCGAAGAAAACGGCGTCGGCAGGCGGCAGACTATCGGTGACATCGGCTACTTCAAAACGGGCTTTCAGGCCGAGAGCGGCAGTGTTGTAGCGGGCGATTTCGATCCGCACCGGGTCAATATCCAAACCCAGGACATTCAGACCATGATGGGCAAAAGCAAGGGTATCCGCACCAATACCACAGCAGGCGTCGATGATATTCGTCTCATCACCCCGCCCCATCATCCCGGCACGGTAATGACGGATAAGGGGGTCACTGGCCTGTTCGAGAGCGGCGGGGGTGAAGAACATGCGGCGGGCATCGTCACCGAATTTAACCACCGCTTTCAGGCGGAGGCGTGCCATTTGGAGGGCAGCACCGACTTCATCAGGGGAATAGTTACGGCGGAGAACAGTGAGCAGACGCAGTGTGTTGGCTTCGGACAGGTCTTCGACAGCAAGATGTTCAAGGAGGCGTTCACCAGCCGATGAAGCAAGAAAGGCGATGTCGGAAAGCGTAAGGGTCATTGAGAGCGACTATCAGAAGGCAAGATAGGCCTAGCAGCAAATCGCCGGATTATTCATCGGGGGTTTCGGCGGTATCGGGGTCGATGGGCAGCAGCGCAAGTGAGTGGGTTTCCAGGATTTCGTCGCTGGGGTTGAGCATAATTGGGAACGGCCATGCGCGGGCGGTTTCCCAGGAAAATTTGGCTACTTTGGTCACATCCTTGATGTGACCACCGACAACGGCAGGCTGCATGAACTCCACCGCTTTCGGGAGGCTGCTGAAGGCCAGAGCAACTACTTCTCCTTCACCCTGCACAGCCACCGCTAACCACTGGATTTGCTCCCCTGGTTTGAGTTTCCAGGCAGGTTTATCCGGTTTCTGGCGGATGAGCAAATGCACATAACGCCCAGAACGGCGGGCAGCAGGTTGATCGTCACGGGCGGCGACCTGCTTCACCCGGTCAACCGTGCGCTCCTGGGTGTGCGGCTTCTCACCACGCATCAGTACGCCGATGGGTGCAGGCAATTCTATAGGCGGTTCAACCAGGATGCGAGTATACCCCGCGTCTTCGAGCAACTTGACCAGCGAATTGTCCGGTGTGCCATTTGGATTAAGCATAATGAGCCGCCCACCCGGACGGAGCGCAAACAGCGCCATCGCCAGCAGCATCTCATCGGGTTGGCAGTCGTAGGCAGTAACGGCATCCAGCGAATCGGGAGCAAGCTGCCAACTGTCGTAACGTCCTGGTGTGAGCACTATGTCCAGGTCGGCGCGCATTTCGGTAAGTATCTCGCCAACATACCCCCCCACATCCACCAGACGCAGAGATACCCCGCTGGGTGGCAAGTGCTTCACCATCGCCTCAATCAGCAATCGTTGATTACGAGATGCAGTCATCGAGTCTGTTTACGAGTTTCTTCGGCAGCAGCCTGAATCAAAGCCAATACTTCGTCCCATTCCTCCTGAAACAGGTGAACGGTGACTGAACCCAGTTCCAAATGGTAGACCGTTTCGCCATCGGGTTCGTGTGAAATCCAAGCGGCGTAATTTTCCGTCACCACCAGGCTTTCGGTTTCAACCTCGTCCGACATGCATCATCTCCTTGCGTTAAACCGCTCACGAAGCTGTTCGCCAAAACGAAGGACACGATCATTATTCATCGGCCACAATAAATGTCTCATGACGACATCGCGGGAAAGCGGCCTCGCTTGACGAACTCTCACCTGGGGAAATGGATCACGATCCATCAGCTTACCATAAATATATTGCCCGAAAACCCGCAAGCTGGCAACCATTGGTGCAGCCAGAATGATGCCCAAGACCCCGGCCAAACTCGCCCCGGCGATGATGGCGACGATGACAACAAAGGGGTGCAGATTTAGACTTCCCCCCATGATACGCGGAACAAGGATGATGGCCTCAATATTCTGGAGGGTCGCCCAAGCGATGATGGCGACGATAGCAAACGGCACGCCATCCAAAAAAGGAATGGTTGAGGATGAGGATGTGAGCGCGAGCAGCGCCGCCGGGAAGATGGCAAGGCCAGAACCGATACTCGGAATAAATTCGAGCAGACCGGAAATCACTGCCGGAATCAGCGGATTGGGGACACCGAGGATAGTGGCAATCAAAAAGGATGCCACAGCCATCAGGAATGCCAGGGTTAACTGTCCGCGCAGGTAGGCATGCCAAACCTGCCCTAGCTCATATGACAGTCGACGCACATCTCCGCGATATATATCTGGCGTGATATTGACCACATGGTTCAAAAAAATCGCACCATCGCGCATGAGGAAAAACATCATGGACAGGAGGAAAATGATGTTGATGAGCGCCGTCAATGCGCCGCCTACGAAACTGAATGCCGGGCCAGTGAGCGAACCGATAAAACTCTGGGTTGTACCCACCAGATCAACACTCTGTAATTGGATGAGATCGGTAAGGTGTTGCACACCTGTTACTTCCCGTATCCGATCCAGGGGCACAAAGGGCAGCCCTCCAATCAGAATGGGCTGATTATTAAAGGTGAGTGGATGGCTTAGGGACACCTCCAGGTTGGATGCCAAATTACTCAGCACTTCAGGAATACGAGTACCAAACTGATCGAACTGTCGCCCGATAGTCGGCACAACCACCAGGATAAGCACCACAAAAGCGATGATAATCAACATGTAGGTGAGAAGAACGGCCAGATTGCGGCGAGCCTTGCCAGCCAATGGGCCAATGCTTAAAACCCGGTTTTCAAGGAAATTCACCAGTGGGGTAAGAAGATAGGCCAGGATGATCGCAACCCCGACGATGGACAGCACCTCGCTCAGGCGCAGCAGAGCCAAGCCAATCAAAATTGCGATACCAGCCGCCACGACCCGCTTGGTGCGACCTGTCCAGGCAGGGGACGTTACAGAGGGTGGAACTGTCTTCACGCTACGGCGTACCTCATAACCATTAAACCCATTCTAACTGAATATTGTTGGACGATTATAAAGAATATTTGACCATCCAACGGTGAGGATGAGTTCAACCAAGTAAAATCACTTAATAATAAAACACTGGAACTCGTCATTGGTTATCATATCAACCAGAGTCCTTCGTTTATAGCCTGATCACTGTGCATGATAAGGCACGAGACAGGCTAGAGAGGCATCAGTTTCATAAGCAAAACGCGCCACCCATTCTTGTGGCGCGTTTCCAGTTTCAAAAATTAAGGAACAGGTTTTCCCCTGTTGCGTTGCAGGGTACCCGCTTGGTTGCGCTAGTCACCACCGCTGCGATTGCCACCACCACGATAGCCACCACCGCCCCCACGACGATCTCCGCCACTGCGATTACCGCCGCGATTGCCACCACTGCTCGGCGCACGCCGATCACGCGAACGCGCTTCTTCCGCCGTCCAACCTTCCAGAACGGCCTGACGACTCAGGCGGACTTTGCCACCATCGTCTACGTCCGTGACCATGACCATGATCTCGTCGCCCAGGCTGACTTCATTCTCAACCGACTCGACCCGGTAGTCGGCCAACTGCGAAATGTGTACCAGACCATCCTTGCCGGGGAGGAATTCCACAAACGCGCCATACGGCTCAATGCGAGTAACTTTCCCGGTATAGATTTTGCCGATTTCGGCATCTTCGGTCAGGCCGCGAATTTCCTCCGCCGCCTGCGCCGCTGATCTGCCATCGGCACTGGCAACAAACACCGTACCGTCTTCCTGGATGTCGATTTTCGCGCCGGTACGTTCCTGAATGCTGCGAATCGTTTTCCCACCGGGGCCAATGACCGCACCGATTTTCTCCGGGTTGATCTTGATGGTCGTAATGCGTGGAGCATAGTCGCTCAGTTCGGTGCGCGCTTCCGGCAAGGCGGACAGCATCACTTCCAGAATCTTCAGACGTGCCTCACGCGCCTGTGAGAGCGCCTGTCGCATCACATCGTCCGATACTCCGGTGATCTTGATGTCCATCTGGAGGGCGGTGATGCCTTTGGTCGTCCCGGCGACCTTAAAGTCCATATCTCCCAGGTGATCTTCAAGACCCTGTATATCCGTCAGGATAGCAACACGGTCATCCTCTTTAATCAGACCCATCGCAATCCCGGCCACCGGGCGGATAATCGGCACGCCAGCATCCATCAGCGCCAGTGTGCTGCCGCAGACACTTGCCATTGAAGTGCTGCCGTTGGAACTGAGCACCTCGCTCACGAGGCGAATGGTGTACGGGAAAACATCTTCCGCCGGGATCATCGCCCGGAGCGCGGTTTCGGCCAGCGCACCATGCCCGATTTCGCGGCGTTTTGGCCCGCGCAAGGGATAAGCCTCGCCGGTGCTATAGGGAGGGAAATTATAGTGATGCATATAACGCTTGTTATCTTCCGGCGAAAGTGTATCCAATTCCTGGGCATCGCGCGGTGTACCCAGAGTGGCAATGGTCATCACCTGAGTTTGCCCGCGTTTGAACAACCCGGAACCATGTACACGGGGGATCACATGAACTTCTGCCGCCAGAGGGCGAATGTCCGTAAAACCGCGCCCATCGGGACGCACCCCATCCAGAATGCGGCGGCGAACTTCCTTCTTAATCACACTGGAGAAGGCTTCGCGGGCGTCACCCAGCGCAATTTCTTCTTCGGGATCGGTCAGAGTTTCGTTACGCTCCTGATAAAAACCGACTAATTCGTCACGGACGACATCCAGTGCTTCGTTACGTCCCTGACGATCAGTGGTTTCCAGAATGATCTGGCGAACACGATCCGTCGTGCGTTCGGAAACTTCATCGGACAAGGCCTGATTGGTGGCTACCGATTCATATTCTGATTTCGGCTTACCAATCTCGGCGGCCATCTGATTGATGATCTGGATAATCGGCTGGATGGAGTCGTGCGCCAGCTTGAGCGCGCGCAGCATGGTTTCTTCATCAACCTCTGTCGCACCACATTCGACCATATTGATGGCTTCGGCTGTCCCGGCAACGCGCAGGTCGAGGATGCTGTTTGCCATCTGGCTGATGGTTGGATTGACGACCAGTTGCCCATCAATCAGGCCGATACGCACCCCGGCAACCGGGCCACCCCAGGGGATATTGGAGATCATGACAGCGGCACTGGCGGCTGTGATTCCCAGCATATCAATGTGATGTTCCTGGTCGTGACTGAAAGCACTCAGAATCACCTGAACATCGTTGCGCAGGTCGTCGGGAAACAGAGGGCGCAGAGGACGGTCAATGACACGGGAATTCAGGATGGCCTGCTCGGACGGGCGTCCTTCGCGCCGGAAAAAACTGCCGGGGATACGTCCAGCGGCATACATCTTCTCTTCAAAATCAACGCTTAGGGGGAAGAAATCTATTCCCGGACGGGGATGCGGGGTCATAGTGGCCGTCGCAAAAACAACTGTTTCGCCTTCGGTGATCGTCACCGCGCCACCGGCTTGCTCGGCAAGTCTGCCGGATTCGATGATGAGTTCGCTATCGCCCAACCTGGCGACATAGCGATGGTTTTCACCCATAACACCTGTCATTTGTACATACTCCTTAAAAAGCACAAATGCCTGGCCGTCAGGGACTGGAGCGTGCTGCTAAATTCCAGTTTTAGCCCCATGCTCCAATTCCTGCCACGCCAGGCCATATACGAAAGATGGATGTCCAAACCTGAACATCCTGGTATAACTTTGTTTGATCTGCCCTCACCCTGCTGCAACAAGGGGATACCCCCTGCCACTTTTCGTTATTGGTGTTTAGCGACGCAACCCCAACCGAGCAATCAATTCGCGGTACACGTCGGGCTTGTTCTGACTGAGATATTTGAGATGACGCCGCCGCTGGCCGACCAGCTTGAGCAGCCCGCGCCGCGAATGTTCGTCGTGACTGTGAGTACGGAGATGATCGGTAAGCTGGGTAATACGGGTGGTCAGCAGCGCGACCTGAACTTCTGGCGACCCAGTATCGTTATCGTGCCGGGCGTAGTCGTGCATAATCACAGTTTTCTGGCTTTTGTCGATGGGCATTATGAACCGTCCCTACCTTTATGGATGTCACCGGATAGGCCGGACAGTTGGCCTATCGGTCAATAAACTATGCAGGCATTATAGCAGAGGGGGTTAGGGGCGACAATCCTGAAAATAAAGGGGGGAACGGGTATCCAGTCGTGAATGATAGCGGTCAAAAAAAGGGCGAGATTACTCTCGCCCGATATTGAACCAATTTTCGTGACCGACTAGCAAGTGAAATCGTCGGCTACTTTGTCTTTTGCGCCTCGGCCACCAGATTCACGGTATGGTGGGTGCGGAAGAGACTATACTGCCCTGCCCGCCCCGGCACAACGTTAAGAATATTCTCCGTTTCCATCATCGAGAACCAGAATGCCAGGTCCCAATTGCCATTTGGATCAATCTGCTGAACCGTGACATCGGAGATAGGCACATTGCGCTCGTAGAGCGCCAGCAGCAGACGGATGAAAGCATCACGAAGTTCAAGGATATCCGCGACAGATGGGGGCATCGAGTATGAGCGAAATACCTTTGGTGAGGAAGTCGCTCTGCGGATTGGAGTACTCCGAAACCGTTGCCGCCTCATTCTCCTTCAGGTATTCGACAGCCTTCTGGAAGGCCATACCGGAATCATAGATACGGAGGCGACGATGTAAGCTGCCCAATGGACACCAGGTAAAACTACGGAAACTGGTAAACTGCTCTACACTAATCACAATCCGGCGTACCATATCAGCCGTTTCGGGGCTGGTTTGTTCCAGTTCGGTCAATGAGACACCGACCCAATTGATCCCCGAGTGTTCATCGGTGTGGCCTTCGCCATTGGAAGTCGATAGTTCCGGGACTTCATAATCGGTTTGCAGCTTAATGACAGGCACAAGGTCTTCCGGGTTATGCCGATGCGGCAGCAGTTCGCGCACCAGGATGCCTTCGCGCACCAGACAATCTATCCACTCCGAACGCCATTGGTCGCTAAAATTGAGGCCGGGACGATCTATATCCCGATCCATCGCCAGCCCTTTCAGCAGAAAACCGTAGTTCACATATTCCCAGCCACGCACAGTAAGGGTATTCAAAACCCGAATCACAATCCGATCACGGATGAGGCGCGTCTTTTCCACTACTGGATGATTGGCATTGAGCGAAATTGACCCATTTGCCGAAACGGCCTTTAGGATACCCAACGAAATCGCCTGCGAAACGAGGTCTTCGCCGCGCGGACGAGAGACCACCGCGCCGACTTCCTGCAACTGGTCAATCAACTGGTGGACAGACATCAAATCCGCGTCAATGGCATTCGCCAGCCGGTCAAACTGGATAATTACGCTCGACCATTGGGACGGTGTGAATGCACCCACATCGGGGCTGTCGTAGGAGACGGTACTCAACGATTGATGGGTCTGAAGATTGGTGAAATCCTCAATGTACTCCACCTGAAGACCGGGATTATTCTCCAACATCCGGCTGGTGCTGCCACGCACGCCCCAGACAATGACCTGCTTGCTGCGGGCACGCAGAGAGTTCAAAACCTGATTGAAGTCTCGATCACCACTCGCCATGATGATGACATCGGCGGCATCCGAATGGCTGGCGTCGGTAATCACATCGCGGGCGATACGCATATCGGCGCTGTTTTTGCCGGGTAGATTAAACACCGGGTCGATGTTGGCTAACATCAGGCGATTGGGGGCATCGTCAGCCACCTCGCGCCCGGTAGAATCCACCAGGGGCGGCAGACTGCCCCGCTGTCCCCAGGGTGCATAGGCGGCCATCTTGACAATCTGCCCATGCGCCCTGGCCTGTGCCTGGAACCGTTCAATCAGATGGTCGAGATTAACGACAAAGCCCTGCTCATTCAGGCTGATGGCAATGTTCTCAAAATCCACATAAACAGCGACATTTTTAGTCTGAATGCCGAGCAAGGATTCGAGGGGTTGGAAGATAACCTGATCCTCAAACTCTGTACCTTCCAGGACATTTTCTGAACCCCACATACGCACACGCGCGTTGCGAGTGGTTTTCACCCGGCGTACCAGAGGAATCAAATCCGGGCTGGAGGTTGCCAGAATAAGTTCGTCTACTGGTTCGGGATCAAACGAGAAATAATGAACGATCAGTGCATCGGCCAAACTTTCGCGGTGAGGCATATCGAACACCTCGTAGCCCGCCGCTTTAAACACACGCTGAAGGTTAGCGCCGCCACCGCTATGTGCATTCCAGTCGGCAACGGCTACCGCTTTCAATTTATCAGCACTAACCAGACCAGCCGCCAGCGCCGCGCCACCGCGAAGGCCAACCGCCAGTTCCTGTATATCGACGGTAATACCCCGGTTGTTAAACCGTTCAAGTAAATCGTCAACATCTACGATCAAGTAAGCAGCCATATCTTATCCTAAAAGACAATACCACCGAACCAATACAGGCTGGTGGTCGTCTTAATTGCAGTATTTTTGGTTTTACAGCCCTGCTGACTTAAAAAATTTCCGTAAAAATGGTCTATCTTTTATGTCTAGCGTACTTAGTCTAACAAAGCTGCGGAGGTGGATCAACGGCCAATTAAGACAAATCGATACAATCATATTATACAACAGGTCAAAACCTGCTCATCCTATTAAACTGCATTAAATGATAATTTTGCATAAACATTCATATCCTGTTGGCTTGGTTAACTTTATCATTGTTCATATCTAATAAACTATATGTAAACCCCACTAGTGCATATCGTCATATTGTACAAATATTGTGTTAAACCTTTGTGATAAGCTGATTTAGATATGCTAAGAATGGGGATTATTTCATGCCCCATTATCAAAAATAACCACTCAATAGGCTTTGGCAAACAGGGCAACGCGCTCGGCGGACTCGCCCGTGAACAGACATTTGCCTGAACCACCAGGCTGGTCGAACGGGATACAACGGATGGTCGCGCCAGTTTCGTCCTTGATGCGGCCTTCGTCATCGCCGGAGCCAGCCCACCAGCCGCGTGCCCAACCACCTGCCTCCACTACCGATTTGAGTTCATCATAGTTGGTCACATCATGGATGTTCTCGTCGCGGAATTCAGTGGCCTGCTTGAGCAGGTTGTTGTGAATTTCGGCCAGCAGATTCTTGTACCGGCGGATACAATGCCATCCTGCGGGACGAACTGCTTGCCCTCTCTGCCGGGGACATCACGCCGCGCCAATGCAGCCGAGTTGTTCTGCACATCCTTCGGGCCGATTTCCATGCGAACAGGGCACGCCACGCATCTCCCAATCGTTAAACTTAAAACCGGGAGACTGCCCTTCGCGCCGATCAACAAATATACGTATGCCCGCATCAGAGAGTTGCGATGCGCAGGCGCGAAACCGCTATCCAGCACAGCGCCGCGTTCGTCATCATTCTTAAAGATCGGCACGATGACGACTTGATAGGGCGCGAGTTTGGGCGGCAGTCGCAGCCCTTTGTCGTCGCCATGCGCCATAACCACCGCGCCAACCATACGGGTACTCAGCCCCCAAGAAGTCGTCCAGGGGTGCTGTATTTCGTTGTTCTCGTCAACAAATTTAATGTCGAAGGCTTTGGCGAAGTTCTGCCCCAGATTATGACTCGTGCCGGATTGCAGGGCTTTCGTGTCGCGCATCATGGCTTCGATGGTATAGGTGTGCATCGCTCCGGCAAACTTTTCGCGCTCGGTCTTGCGCCCCTTGATGACCGGGATGGCAGCTTCATTGATGGCGAAGTCGGCATAAATATCAAGCATCTGCATCGTTTCGGCTTCGGCCTCGTCAAAGGTGGCGTGGGCGGTATGGCCTTCCTGCCACAAAAATTCGGTGGTGCGCAGGAATGGTCGCGTCCGCAGTTCCCAACGGACGACATTCGCCCACTGGTTAATCAATAGGGGCAAGGTCACGATAGGACTGAATCCAGTTCTTGAACGAGTCCATGATGATGGTTTCGGATGTGGGACGAACAACCAGCGGTTCTTCCAATTCCTT
Source organism: uncultured Chloroflexia bacterium (assembly GCA_963752305.1). Classification (GTDB taxonomy): domain Bacteria; phylum Chloroflexota; class Anaerolineae; order Aggregatilineales; family Phototrophicaceae; genus CFX2. The sequence continues at coordinate 318,226 of CAVVXQ010000009.1, read as the reverse complement.
GCCGCCTGCAATCGTGACTACCGCCAGTTCCGGGCTAAAGCCCTCGACATGTTCGGCCTCACGCTTGAGAAAGCTCTCCGGGATGAACAGGGGGAAATAAGCATTCTGATGTCCGGTAGCCTTGAAGCGGCGATCCAGCCCACCTTTGATACCTTCCCACAATTCATAGCCATAGGGTTTGATGATGAGGCAGCCGCGCACCGGCGATTGGTCACACAGATCGGCCTTATAGACGATTTCGTTATACCATTTTGAAAAATCAACCGACTGCGGTGTAACCGCCTGCGAAGCCATATAATAAACCCCTATTGTGAATAATTTTACAGGCAATGATTGTATTATAGCGGAAAATACAGGAAATATGAGGGCTGAGTTCTTATAATTTGGTTATGGTCTTAAGAGTGGACTGCATTATGAACTTACAGTCTTGGATCGTCGATATGAAGGCACAGATAAGTGTGCTGGAACAAAGTGACGATTGCTATAACAAGGGTGAGAATATTTTTTTGCCCGTTGCCGACATTGAACTTCTGGAAATAATCGAGAAGCAGCGAGGCATAAAGCTACCAGATGAATTCTGCACATTCTATCAGACTGTGGGCGGCCTAAGTTTGCCGGATGTTTATAACGCATACTTCATTTATCCTTTGAAGCATGTGTCACGCACAGATGAGTTCACTCCAACACGAATAGTTGGGGCAAACGAGTGCGAAATTCTCACCTTTGGCGGTGATGGTGGAGGCAATATTTTTGCCCTACAACTCAATGAAAAAGGAGACGTTGTTTGCATGTCTAACGAGACACTGATAGAAGACTCAATCTACTATGAGGGACATTTCCCAATTAAAGTCGTCGGCAACACTTTTTACAGCTTTTTGGAACGCCTCTTGGCTGATACAAAAGCGTCGAATTAACAACGATCTGGATTGGGTTTACATGGAGGATGAAGTTTATGGAAAGACGCGAATTCACTCCTTGTATGGCACATCGGTAATGGGGCCGAGGAGTTCTGCCCAGAGGATGTCGAGTTCGCCCAGGACGCGATAGACAATTTCCTCCACCGGGACGATAACCGCCTCGCCGCCGGAGCGCCGTTTGAGTTCTACTCCACCCTTCTCCAACGACTTCTTACCGATGGTCAGGCGAAGCGGGTACACCGATTAGATCAGCATCGTTGAACTTCACACCCGCGCGTTCCTCACGGTCATCGAACAGCACTTCGACACCATCCCGCCGCAGACCGTTGTATATGGCTTCGGCAATTTCGGTTACTTCGGGATCGTTAATCAGGACGATGTGAACGTGATAAGGCGCAACTGATACCGGCCAGATCAGCCCCTTGTCGTCGTTGTGTTCCTCGGCAACACAGGCCAGCAACCGTCCGATACCGATACCGTAGCTGCCCATGATAACCGGGCGGGATTGACCTTCGCTGTCGAGGAAGGTACAGCCGAGGGCGTCACTGTAGCGTGTACCTAGCTGGAAGATGTTGCCCACCTCGACTTCCGCGAGTCGTGTGCAAGGGTTCGCCACAATCCGGACAGGCATCCCCCTCACGGGCGGAGACAATATCGGCCACGATGTCAGCCACGTAGTCACGGTTGAGAAGAACGTTTCTCAGGTGATAGCCTGCCTCATTCGCTCCAGCTACCAGTCCACCAGAGTGTGGAATAATGTCATCGACTACAACCAGCGCATTCTTGACGCCAACCGCCGAACCATAACCGGCTACTGCTCCCACCGCGCGAATCTCGTCATCCTGTGCCGGACGCAGATTTTTTGCCTTTACTACATTCGCCAGCTTGGTTTCATTCACTTCCATATCCCCACGCACAATGGCGAGAATGAATTTTTCTACGTAGGAATCGGGATCGGAAATACTGTTGTAGACTTCACGGATTTCAATAGATGAGATTTCAAGCGATGCAGGATCGCCACTCGTTAAATTTCGCCCTTTGACCATCATAGTGCGTTCTGGTGATAGTGGGCGCGCAGAACCAATCGCATTCCAAATGTGGTCAGCGGTCAGAATTCCAATAAGAATATTGTGCTTGTTCCTCATGTGCTCAACAATTGCTGAACCAATTTCAATATCCACTTTTTTGACAGTCGCCACCATAAACACGGCTTTGGCGGTTTTCGATTCGGGGATGTTCAGGAACTTCGCCAGCGATTCGATGGTGGTCGTGTCCGGTGTTTCGATTTTTTCAATCGGGAGGGCTTCTTCCAACGGATTTACCGATTTCTGAAAGCGGGCGACTTCCCGATTAGCAGAATAGCCGCAGTTATCGCAAACGAGCAAAGTATCCTCGCCAATGGGCGTCAGGTACATAAATTCGTGTGCCAGTTTGCCCCCCATCATGCCTGTGTCGGACTTAACGGCGATGGTCGGCAAACCGCAACGGCTGTAGATACGGAAGTAGGCGGAATAGTGGGCGCGGTACTGTTTTTCCAGCCCTTCCCAATCGGCATCCAGACTGTAGCTGTCCTTCATGGTGAATTCGCGGACACGAATCAACCCGGCACGGGGGCGGGGTTCGTCGCGGAATTTGGTCTGAAGCTGGTAGAGCAGCGCGGGAAGCTGGCGGTAGGAGCGGACTTCCTTACGCACCAGATCGCTTATGATTTCCTCGTGGGTCATTGCCAGCGCCATATCCCGACCAGCACGGTCTTTGAAGCGCCCCATCTCCGAACCGATCTGATACCAACGACCACTTTCCTGCCAGATGTCCGCCGGATGGACGACTGGCATGGTGATTTCCTGCCCGCCAATAGCATTCATTTCTTCGCGGACAATGTTCTCGATTTTGGTCAGTGAGCGACGCGCAAGCGGGAGGTAACTGAAGATTCCGGCAGCCAACGGGCGGATAAAGCCAGCACGCAGCAGCAGACGATGACTGGTGACATCGGTATCGGCAGGTGCTTCGCGGAGAGTCTGACTGAACAGGCGGGACATACGCATGAAAGATACGCTCCTGAATGGCATAACAGGCATTGGGCGTGATTATACTGCAACTGAACAAACCAGAGGTGAAATTTGATGAATAATCAGGGGGTGAAGTCGGCGTCGGCCATTGCGTCGATGAACAGACGTTTCTCGACAGCCGTTAGGATAGGCCGTATCCAAACCTCGAAGAATCGTTCGTGCAGGTTGTTATAAACATCCGGGGGCATGGTTGCCAGTTTGCCGAGCCAGGTCGCCATGAATACCCACATCAGGGCATGATCCCACAGACGGTTGAATTGTTCACCATCCCAACCGGGGGGGTTATAGGAGGCTTGTTTTTGCCGGTACAGAGCGATCATCTCATCCGGCGACATGGCGGGTTCTAACAGAAGCCGGGTGGATTGCACAAATCCGACCAGATCGAGGATACCCGGCCCGATACCCGCCAACTGCCAGTCAAAAATGACCTGCCGCCCATCAATCGGTTGGGCGATATTCCCCGGCCAGTAGTCGCCGTGAATCAGGGTGGCGGGTTCTGCACGGAGGGGAGCGGCGATTTCATCGGCTAGTTGGATGAGGATACTATACAGTGTGAAATAGCGATCATCACTCAATGGCGGCAGACGTTTGTCCATGATGAGGACGCGAACTGCCTCGGCAGCGGCGTGGGTAGTCGGTTCATAATCCGATCCCAACGGGCGCGCCAGCCAGTGGTAGTTGATGAGCAAATCGTCCAGGGCATGGAAGCGGTCATGCATTTCGGCCATGTTGAGGATGGCCTCACGATAATCTTCTGCCGTCCACTCTGCCAGAGGTCGCAAGCCGACCAAACCTTCGAGGACGATCCACCCTTCTTGTTGATCGCCCGCAACCAGTACAGGAACCAGTATCGGCAGATGAGGCGCAATCTTGCTGTAAACACCGTATTCACGCTGACCGATGGCGCGCAGTACCCGGCCTGATGGTGTGACCGGCGGTTCTTTGAGGAACAGGGGTAAGCGCTGCGACACCCCTTCAACCGCTACTGCCACCGACAGCGCCCGCAAGCGTGTCCCGGCCTGCCCGACAAGGGTCGGCATTTGTGGCAGGGGTAAAGGCTCAATGTCGATCAGTTGGAGCGAAGGATCGGCCAAAAAGCGGCGCAAACCGGCTGTCAATGCGGCGCGCGTGAACGGCCATTCTTCTATGTTACCAGCGACGTCCATCATTCAGTTTCAGCTTATCCATTACAGCTTGCCCCAGGTCAATTTGATTGATGCTGGCAAGTTGTAACAAATATAGCATGACATCGGCCAACTCGCCCGACAATTCATCTGGATCAGCATTCTCCCGCCATTGAAACTGTTCCAAAACCTCGCTGGCCTCCAGCGCCAGTGAGATGGCGAGATTTTTGGATGTCTGGGGATGCGGAGAGTCGGATTGATACCAGCCCTTGCGTTCGACAAAGGAGTGCATTGCCTCGGTGAGGGTGTCTAAGTCCATGTGACTGTCCTCTAGCCATCGTTCACGGTGGTCTTAATACGCATTTTTGTCACGTCGGAAAATTGTGTTCCAGATGGTGCGGATGATAATGACAATATCCAGCCAGAGTGACCAGTTCTCGACATACCACAGATCATAGGAAGTGCGCTCGGCAATCGAGGTGTCGCCGCGCAAGCCGTTGACCTGTGCCCAACCCGTCATACCGGCTTTCTCGCGGTGACGTTCCATATAACGCGGAATTTGGTCGCGGAACTCCAGCACATAGACCGGACGTTCCGGGCGCGGGCCAACCAAACTCATCTCACCCACCGCAACATTAATCAATTGTGGGATTTCGTCCCAATTGGTCTTTCGCATCCAACGCCCCAGGCGGGTCACACGCGGGTCATCCTTGATCGTCCAACCCGGCCCTGCCGCCTCAGCATCCTCGCGCATCGTACGGAATTTAATTACATGGAACGGGCGTCCATCCAATCCCATACGCTCCTGAGTATAAAAAGCGGAACCTTTTGACTCCAGATGTATCAGCAGAGCCGTCAGCAGCATGAAGGGCGACAGGAAGATTAGCCCAAAAACCGAACCGAGCACATCGAGCGCGCGTTTGAGGCTCAAGCGCCAACCGCGCAAGGCAATATCGCGCACGGTAATCAGTGGTGTACCGCCCAAGTCATCCACATTTAAATCGCCCGCCATATAGGCGAACATATCCGGGTAAATCTTAATGTCCACCCGGCCACGCTGACAAAGGGTAACGAGTTCAACAATTTCGGCACGTTGGGCATCCGGCAGCGCGATAATCACCTGCTCAACGTTGTGGCTATCAATGATAGTGGTCAAATCCGGGTAGGTACCGATGATAGGTTTCCCGGCGACGCTGCCGCGCGTTTTGGTCTTGCCATTCACCACCACACCAACGATGTTGTAACCTAACCAGGGCTGGGCAATAATCTTCTTGGTGATGTCACGAGCAATTTTGCCGTTGCCAACAATCAATAGATTGTCCTGCCCAACGCCCTGCATCCGCAGCCGCTTCCGAACAGTTTGGTAAAATTCCCGCCCGATAATCACCCATATGACGCTGAAAAACCACACATAGAAGAACATCACTCGTGGATAATCCACATCAAACTCGGTGGTTTTAAACAGGAAACCGGGCACAGCCCAGGCCAGCAGTGCGCCAACCGTGATAATGCTAATGATTTTGCGTCCCTGGTCAATCCGGCTGACTACACGCGGGAGATGGTAGAGGCGAGATAGATAGAACATGCTGATGAGGAAAAACACATGCAATATCATCGTGGGAATGTAGCGATAGAAATCCGGCTGTTGGAGCGGGATCGAAAAAAGAGGCACATTCGCCCGTGCCCAATAACCGAGCATGAACGAAGTCACCAGCATCACCACATCCAGCACAATCAGCAGCGCGCCAAATAGAGTGTGTTCGCCCTTCCAGCGGGATGTAATGGGACTCAAATTGATGGTTGGGACGTGAGTCGCCCGCGCATCTCCGGCAGCAGTTCCCGCCCGCCTTTCAGCAGCAGACCGGCCATCACCAGGTTGTGCAGCCACCAGGGGGTCGTGGCCTGGTAATGTTTTCGGTAAAAGATCAGCATGGCGCGCTGAAACTCGAACTGTGCCTTTTTGCTCTGCCGACTTGCGGCGCGTTTGACGTGTTTTACCATCACCTGTGGATGATACAACACTTTCCACCCCGCCTCTTTTATCCGGAACGCCCAATCGAGATCCTCTCCATACATAAAAAATGATTCATCTAACAGACCTACCGCCTCGATGACTTCCCGCCGGACTTGCATGTATGCGCCCACCACCGAGTCCACCTCGATCTCCTGATCGGGGTCTACGAAGGTCATATTATAACGCCCGAAACGGGAATGATGCGGAAATAGTTTGGAAAGTCCAGAAAAGCGGTAGAGAGATACCATCGGTGTCGGGAAACTACGACGACAGGCTAAATCCAAACTGCCATCTTCCAAGACGAGCTTTGGCCCCGCAGCGCCCACATCGGGACGCGCGTCCATGAACCGCATCATGTCGTAAAGCGCATTCGGCGGCAGTTCAGTGTCCGGGTTAAGCAGCAGTGCGTAACGCGGCGCATCGGGCGCGACATCTCCCACCCCACGAAAACCCAGCGCTCGTAATCCAAGATTATTGCCATAAGGATAACCGCCGTTGGTCGGGCTGGCGATGAGTTCAACCGTTGGAAAGTTTCGACGTACCATATCGGGGCTGCCGTCACTTGAGGCATTGTCCACAACCACGACATGATAGGAAAAATCACCCTGGCTGGCCTGTACCGTCTCCAGGCAGCGCTTAAGGTAATCGCTCGTATTCCAATTGACGATTACTATTCCTAAGTCGTGCATATATTCCTCAACTTAGACGCGATTTTACCACAAACAGCCGAGACACCAAACGACGCCTACCAGACGATTGATTGACTGAATGGAAGTTTCGGAACTATTGCTTCGGGTGGAGAAAGATGACGGGAATGGAGCGGTTGGCGGTTTCCTGATAATGAGCGAACTGCTTATCTGCTTCTATGAACTGCCGGTAGAGTGCCGCTTGCTGCTGCTGCGGCGCTACCTCCGCCTGCGCAGATAAACGTTGGCTCATCACCTGCATGGTGACAGCAGGGTTAGCCTGAATATTATAGAACCAGGCCGGAAATTTCCCCTGCCCCCAATTGGAAGCCACAATCATGTAATCCTCACCCTGCCGGAGATAACGGAGCGGCGTGGTGCGCGGTTGACCGGACTTACGTCCAATGGTGGTAAGCAGCAGAATGGACGCGCCGGGGAAACGCCCGCCAATGACGCCATTCGTAAGACGATAGAGGAACACATTCACCTGAATCAAGAATTTATTCATGCCATTCCTCTTACTTCATGTCTCTGCCGTTGGCAATGTTTTGAGCGGTTCACCTTGCAGTGCCGCCCGCAGTGCATCACGGTCATCCCAGGGATATTCGATAGTCCCGAAGCACATACTCTGCTCGTGACCTTTGCCACAGGCCATGACAATATCACCCGGCCTCGCCATCTGGCAGGCTTGATACAGCGCCTCACCGCGATCAGGTACGCGGATAAACGTCTCTCCCTCTACCCCACCATTGGCAACCATCGTATCGGCCATGACCGCCAAAATGTCGTCCAGGGACTCGGTGCGCGGGTCTTCGGCGGTGAGGATGGTGAAATCGGCCAACTCGGCGGCGGCTTCGGCCATCATACGGCGCTTGTCACGATCACGCAGTCCGGCGCTGCCAAATACGGCGATCAGGCGTTCACCATCATCCATCATCCCGCGTCCCGCCTGAAGCGCGTTTTGCAGCGCATTCGGCGTGTGAGCAAAATCCACGATGGCGGTGAAGTCCTGTCCCGCATGGATGCGTTCCATGCGGCCAGGGATGGCCTCAACTGCCCGAATCCCTTCCTTCATCGCGCCAATCCATACACCCGGAACTCTTCCCGTATAGATTCCGGTAGATACATCGGCAGCCGCAGCATTAAATCCAGTGGCGGCTACAGCGGCAGCCGTATTCAGGATATTAAATTCGCCCAATAACGGTGTAAATAGATGCTGAACGATGGGCGTAAACAAGGCATCGTTGGGCGACCACCGTTTATTCGAAATCCACCCGTAGTAAATATTAAAATACATACCTTCCGGCTGATAATCGACATGCACGACTTTCCAGTCAGAATTATCACTTCGCATTCCATAGCGGATGACCTCATCCGCCGGGAACGCGGCGAAAAAGTCGGCATTGGGGTCGTCAGCATTAACCACACTGACTTTAGGCTGCTCCGGTTTGCGGAATGACTGGCTCAACATTTCGAACATACGACCTTTAGCGGCACGATAATTCTCGAACGAACCGTGATAATCCAGATGTTCGTGAGTCAGATTCGTCAGCACAGCTACATCCACATCCACACCGTTCAGCCGCCCCTGTGCCAGTCCATGACTGGTCATCTCCAAAACGCAGTGTGTGAGACCGTTGGCAACCATCTGCGCAAGCAGCGATTGAATCATAGGTGCGCTCGGCGTGGTGACATGGAAGCCCGTATCAACCGATTTATCGCCTAAGTCGGCGACGACGGTGCTGATGAGGCCAGCTTTGCCGCTGGTTGCCACCTGCAATATAGAGTGAATCAGGGTGCTGGTGGTGGTTTTGCCATCTGTGCCTGTCACACCGATGACCACCATCTTACGTGAGGGAAAATCATGGTAGGCTGCGGCCAGATAACCGACTGCTTCCTGGGCATTTGTTACCTGGACATAGGGAACGGACAAATCGCGCAGGTCACGTTCACCGACGATGGCCGCTGCCCCTTTCTCGATAGCGCGTGGGATGAAGTCGTGTCCATCAACGGATAGCCCCGGACGCGCAATGAACAGCCCACCCGGCTGCACATCTGCGTCGGACTCGGTAACGGGAGCAGTAATGGTTACATCGCCAGATACACGGATGACATCAGGTAAATTTGCGATGAGTTCGGAGAGATGTTTGGTCATGGGACGAGATTATAAACAGAAAGCCCGAAGGCTTCAATCCTTCAGGCTCCTGCTTGCTTTGCACACAGGGAAGTGGACACATCTGCGGCATTTCAGATTATTTTCGCGCACAGGGAAATGACTACATCTGCGGCTGGTTGTTTCGGTTCTATGGTTCTCATAATATGGATTTTGGAATGATGTGTACAGTTCAAAAACTGCTCATTTTTTGTCCAGTTCGGAAGGAAATAAAAAAGACAGGGCAAGCCCTGTCCATTTATGAACTCATGAAAACTCTGCCGGATGTCAGTTCAGACGTCCAGCCAGTTCGTTCAAGCCGCTGCGGATGCTGCCGTCAATCACGCGATCACCAGAGCGAACAATCAGGCCGCCCAGGATGTCGGGATCAACCACAAAGCTCACACCAGAAGCGCTGATTTCTTTCTTCACCTGCGCCTGCTCATCAGCAGACAGAGGCATAGCGCTGACGACTTCTACCTCGCCGCCCAGCTTTTTAGCCTCGGCAGGTACTTTGGTGAAGAAGTCACTGATGATGGCCGTCTGACGTTTCTTATCCAGACTTTCGCCGATCAAGCGGCGGGCAACCGCCACCGAAATATCAGCCACCTGCCCACGCAGAGCGGCAAGCTGTTGGTCGCGTTCGGCAGCCGCAGCCACACGGGCATCGGCGCGGATACGATCCGCTTCCGCACGAGCATCGGCTTCGATCTGCTTCGCCAGTTCTTCACCGCGAGAGCGGCCTTCTTCAATGCTCTGTGCCACCTCAGTACGGGCAGCCGCTACGACGCGCTCCGCCTCGGCCTCAGCATTGCGACGCGCGTTGGCAGCCACCGCCGCATCCTCCACGCCTTTCGCAATCCGTGCGCGGCGTTCTTTCAAAGTCCGCAGCAGGGGATCGTAAATGAAGCGTGTCAGCAACACATAAATGACGATGAAGGCTATAATCTGCACCAGCAGATAGCCTAAATTGATACCTAAACCTTCCACTTCGTACTCCTCCTCATTTTGATTTTAGATTTACTGAAGTACGAATAGAATGATTAGCGAAACTACCAGGGCGTAAATAGCAACGGCTTCAGCGAAGGCGACGCCCAGGATCATGTTCGTCTGGATGGTTGACGTGAAATCTGGATTGCGCCCCATTGCCTGTACCGCGCCACCAACCGACAGCCCGATACCGATACCGCCGCCAAGCGCACCGATCATCGCCAGACCAGCACCAATCGCCTTACCGGCCAAAACAATTGCTTCCCCTTGATCCATCTTTATTGCTCCTTCTATTGTCGATTTGTATCTGTTGTATAGAGTACAGTGTACCCATTCGGTCATCAAAAAGCTGAACCGGACAACGCCCGGTTCAGCATCGGTATTAATCGTGTTTATTATGCGGGTGCGTGCTCGATCGGCGTGTTCTTCGCCCTCGTGCTCTTCGTCGCCATGATGCCCCACTGTTGCCAAATTCATGAAGATCGCCGTCAGCAGACCAAACACGAAGGCTTGGAGCGCACCGACGAAAAACTCCAGAAGGAAGAACGGCCAGGGCAAGAACGGCACCAGGAAGCTCATGACGAACAACAAGATTGAACCCGCGAAGATGTTACCCAGGAGCCGGAAGGCAAATGAGAGAATCTTGGCGAACTCACCAATCAGTTCCAGCAAGCCGACAGCAACGTCAATTCCACCAAGCGGCGAGTTGAACAGCGTCTTGAAGTTAAAGAACTTCGTCAGATAGCTCAAACCCAGTGCCCGGAAACCCATTACCTGGATCATCACAACTGCCGCCAGTGCCAGCGCAACCGTCATATTCAGGTCGGTGGATGGGGCACGTACATATGGCAGCACAACCCAGGGAACGCTGGGGTCACCGGGAGGAACATGCTCTTCTCCGGCTTCTGTCAGAGCCGCCTCGCCACCGCCAATAACCTCGGATTCTCCCAGAGGTTCGCCAACGGCATCGGCTGGTTCAGTCGCTTCTGCATTAGGAACACCGGGTGCAGCAGATGCTGGCGCAGCCACTTCCGAACCGGGTGTAACTTCTTCGACCACCGGGGCAACCGATGCACCAACGCCACTGGTGCAGCCTGCATCCTGTCGGGCAGTCACTTGCTCGGCGGTCAAGGCTTCGGCTTCTACTGGGCTAACCCAGGGGCACTTGGGATTCAACTGGTAAATGCCACCGGCGAGTGCTACGCTGTCGAATCCATCGAGCGCCTGCAGGTCGCCAGTTGTCTCATTGACCTCAACATGGGGTTCAAGGAAACCGACGCTATCAACACCCGGAACCAATTCCTGCCAGTTTGAAATTAGAACGATCAGGAAAATGGTCATGAACATCTTAAAGATGGTATCCAGGTATTTTCCACCCGCAACACCTTCGATAAATCCGTACAGACCCTCGAACGTCATTTCAAACAGATTATAGAACCCACCGCGTGGCGTTTCGCCCCCATCCTTCGGCTTGGCGCGAATCACATAGACAATCAACAGGCCAAGAATGATCCAGGTAACAATCGAACCCATGAGGCTGTTGGTGATGGGTAAGCCGAACAGGGAACGGCCACCAGGGTACACTTCGCCGGGTAATTGAATCACCGGAATCACGGGTGGTATGTTGACCGTGATGAGAATGCCCACGAGTAGCAATATCCCCGCTATCCAGCGTCGCTTACCACTCCAATTAATCGTCACGTATGTTGTCCTCCTTCTGTGATGCTTGGAGACGTTTCGTCTGATAAAGTGTATATCTGTAAATCGCCCAAAGGTTGAGCGGAATACTCACCAATAAGACTAGAAATATGAAAAGTGGTCTAGTACCGAGCAATTGGTCAAGCAACAAGCCGAGCAGCACACCGCCGCCGACAATCAGGATTAGCAAGCAACCAACCTGTGCAGCCACATTCACGGCGAACAGATAAATGGGCGTGGCTTCTTTAACAGGCTTCATATTCATAAATAGTTAGGGAATTCTATCACAAACAACTCATGTTTGCCAACGAAATTTATATAAATTGGCTGTTGAAAAAAACGCATATTTTAAAAACAGGGGCGACCTGCTCAGTCGCCCCTAGATCATCAACTATATTTAACTATGCGAACAGCGCGCCCGCACTACGAACCGCCCAATCGAACAGGGGTTGCGCGGCCAATGTGCCCAGCAAAATGATCGCCAGCGCCGTGATCCCTAACACCCACACATAAGGGCGCGATACTGGAATGGGCTTGTCTTCGTCGGCGCTGCGATCGACATACATGACCTTAATCACGACGAGATAGTAGTAGAGCGCGACAATGGAGTTCAACACACCGATTATCGCCAACCCCGTCAGGCCAGACTGGACAGCAGCATTGAACAGGAAGAACTTGCCGAAGAAACCGGCTGTCGGCGGGATACCGGCCAGTGACAACAGCGCAACCGTCATCATCAGCGCCAGCCAGGGGCTTCGACGGTTCAGCCCCGCCAGATCAGCGATATTTTCGCTGCCAGTCGACTTCGCTGAACAGTACCACGACAGCGAAGGCCAGCAGGTTGGTGAACATATACATAAACATGTAGAAAGCCACTGACGCCACAGCCTGCTGCTGCCCCGCCAATGTGGACGATTGGATAGCGGCCACGCCGATCAGGGTATAGCCTGCCTGGGCGATGGACGAATAGGCCAGCATACGCTTGATGTTACGCTGCGCCAGCGCTACGACGTTACCGACAGTCATCGAGATAACCGCTGCCGCCACCATAAGCTGCACCCAGAAATTCTGAATGTCGGTGTTACCGATCACCACAGATGCCGGGAATACCGCTACAAAGAAGCGAATGAGCAGCGCGAAACTGGCTGCCTTGCTTGCCACGCTCAGGAAGGCGGTCACAGGCGTTGGTGCGCCTTCGTAAACGTCCGGTGTCCAGAAGTGGAACGGAACGGCACTGATCTTGAAGCCGAAACCGACCACAACCAACACCATCGCTACCAGCGTCGGAATCGGGTTATTGGCAAAGGCATCGCTGTTGAGGAAGCCCGCCAGATCATACAGGTTGGTATGTCCAGCGAAGCCATACAGCAAACTCAGACCATACAGCATAATGGCCGAGGCGAACGACCCAAACAGGAAATACTTCATGCCACTTTCGGCAGAACGGGTATCATCGCGCTTGAAACCAGCCAGGATATATAAAGGAATTGAGGTCGTTTCCAGCGCCAGGAACGCCATAATCAGGTCAGACGCGCCCGCCATCAAGACCATGCCAAGCGAGGAAACGATCAAAATGAGATAGAACTCGCCCTTACGCCCAATACCCTTGACATCAATCGTCATCAGGCTGGTGATCGCGCCCGCCGTCAATACCAGCGTCGTGAATAACTGCGCCAGCACATCGTAACGGATCATGCCGCCCCAGTAAAAGCCCTGGGGAATATTTTCTGTTCCAGGGGTGAGCAGCAGTGTTAAACCAGCCAGCAGCCCCAACCCGACACCCGACACAATCGAAATGCTGCGTCGTTGGCTCTCTGGCAGATACAAATCCATCGCCAGGATAATGACCGCCAGAATGGTCAGACCGATCTCCGGCAGGATAACCAGCAAACTCGTTCCCAAAGAGACTTCGGTAGCGCCCACTTACGCACCCCCTCCTAGCATCGTTATGATAGGCCTGATGCCGCTCTCGATCATCGGAGCCATAATTGCCGGGTATACACCCACGATGAGCAATGGTGTACCCAGCAGAAACAGGATAATCCGGTCTGTGATGGCAATGTCGCCTACATTCGCATATTTCTTAATATCAAATTCACCGAAAAACACCGTTCCGGTGACGCGCAACACATAGGCCGCTGTAATCACAATGCCCAACGCTGCGATGATGACGATAATCGAGTAATAATTGGTCAGGGTAAAACTGCCTATATGCAGCGAGATGTTCTGCGAGGCAGCCCACATGCCCTGGAAAATCGGGAATTCAGCTATGAATCCACTCAGACCGGGCATACCCATACTGGCTAAACCGCCGACAATAAAAGCGATGGCGACCCAGGGCATTCGTTTGACAAATCCACCCAAACTCGGAATATCACGAGTGTGCGCCCGATCATAGACCATACCGACGCAACCGAAGAAAAGTGCTGTCATCGCGCCATGACTGAACATCTGCAAACCCGCGCCAGTCATACCGATGATGTTCATGGAAGCGAATCCCATGCTCACCAAACCCATGTGACTGACCGACGAGAAACCGATCACATATTTGAAGTCACGCTGGCGGAAGGCGATAAACGCCCCATAAACCACGTTGATAAGCGTCAGGAATACAATCCAGGGCAGATGCACCTGCGCACCACCCGGCAGCAGTTGGACACCTGCGCGCAGGGCAGCATATGCGCCCAACTTCATTAGCACACCAGCGTGAATCATCGACACGGCGGTTGGCGCGGCCACATGACCATCCGGCGACCAGTTGTGAAACGGGAATACACCGGCCAGTACTGCGAAACCAATGAAAATGAACGGGAACCACAACTTGGCGAAGGTCATCGCATCAATACCAGCATAACCGGGTACGTTGAACGCCCCGACCTCCGACGCGCGCATGAGATGTACCATGTCGAAGCTGTAGGCCGACTCGCCTGCCGGGAGCAAGCCCGGATTCGCCGTGAAAAACTGTCCGGCCACAAAATACATGGCGATTACGCCGATTAACGCAATCACCGAACCGACCAATATATATAAGGTGAGCTTCATCGCCGCATATTCGCGCAGCTTGACCCATCCCCAGGTGGCGATGAGGATATACATAGGAAAGATCGCCAGTTCGTAGAAGAAGAACAGCACAAACATGTCGATGGCGAGGAACACACCGTACACACCCGCCACCAGCAGCATGAAAAATACCATGAATTCGCGGGTGCGATCATCAATACGCCAGGAGATCAATACCCCGGCCACCGCGACCATACCCGTCAGCAGCACCATTGGGGCATTCAGACCATCCACACCCAGGTGATAACTGATCCCCAGGCTGTCAATCCAGGTTACACGTTCCTCGAAGGCCAAGCCACTCTCGAACATGGTTGTCGCCGGAGTATCCGACAGCGCCGACTGCTCCTGTTCGGTGGCAACCGCACCATTATGCACCTGCGAGTTGTAGCCGAAGAACACCGCTGCCGACAAGACCAGCACAATCACTGTCGCTGTGATAGATATTCCACGAATCAGGTCGCGCTTCTCGCCATCAATGAACAACATGACAACGGCGGCCACAATGGGCGTAAAAATAATCACGCTGAGAATAGGAAATGTAAATGCTTCGGTCATGTTTTTCCCTCTTTAACCACTCACGCCAATCATCCGGCAGTGGTGGTTAACAGTATTAGCCCCCGAACAGCCGGGTCACGGTGTCGTTGATGGTGGGCAAAAGCCAGTTCGGAAGCAGCCCGGTGATGAGCATCAGCACCAGCAGCGGCGCAATAGCGATCACCTCGCGGACTTCGATCTCCAGATTGTAATCTTTCCAGTGCATGTTAAACGGCCCATGCAGCACTGCACGGATACCCTTCAGGATGTAACCACCCGTGAACAGCAAGCCGATCATGGCGATGATGGTCAGCCCGGTATACACCGGCCAGACGCCGCGCACCACCAGAAACTCGCTGACAAATCCGTTCAAACCGGGCAGACCGAGACTCGCCATACTGGTGAAGATGAAGATTGCCCCATAGATCGGCGCTTTGACCCAGAAACCACCATACTCGCGCATATCGCGGGTGTGCGTTTTGTGATAAATGCCCCCGGCAAGCAAAAACATGGCTGCCGATGACAAACCGTGATTGAACATCTGCATCACCGCGCCGTTGGTGGCGATGATGGCGCTCTGCATATCGGAATACGAGCCACTCATGAAGCTCTGCCCGTAGGCCAGCGCCGCCACCGCCAGACCGAGGGCCACAAAACCCATGTGGTTGACGGAACTATAGGCCACCAGTCGTTTAATATCGTTCTGACCAAAGGCGGCAAACGCGCCCAGGACGATGCCAACAACCGCCAGGAAGGCGAAGATACCCGCCCAATTGGTTTGAATTGCGCCCAGAATGTCGATAGGAGCAATCCATACATCCGGGAAGAAGGGGATCACCAGACGCAGGAAACCATACGCGCCCAATTTCAGCATGACGCCTGCCAGCAGCATCGAACCAGCGGTAGGCGCTTCGCCGTGCGCGTCCGGCAGCCAGGTGTGAAACGGCCAGATAGGAACTTTGATGCAGAAGGCGACAAAGAAACCCAGGAAGGACAGGGCTTTAACCGTTTCGATACTGATGCCCAGGAACACACCACCAGCGCCGCCAGTAAAGTGCGGCCAGATGGCACTGATGGTTTGCATATCAAAGGTTGGGCTGCCCGCCACAAAACCACTAATGGCAGGGTTTGACTGCTGGATGGACTGTACCAGATCAGCCGGGACAGCCGACATTGACCAGCCGATCAACTGAGTCGCCAGCAGCATACCGAGTGAGCCACCGACTGAGTACAGAAAGAATTTGGTCGAGGCATATTTGCGGTTTGGGCCGCCCCACTGGTCGATGATGAAGTACATGGGCACGAGGCTGAGTTCGTAGAACAGGAAGAACACCATCAGGTCGAGCGCCACGAATACACCCAGCAGGCCAGTTTCGAAGAACAGCAGCAGTGCCATGTGCATCCGCACACGATCTTCGATCTCGAAACTGATGAGGACTGCCAGCGGCGTCAGGATGCCCGTCAGCAGCACCATTGTCGCGCTGATGCCGTCAATGCCCACATGCCAGTTTGCGCCCAACAGGTCGAACCAGGGCACATTCGACACCATCTGGTAGCCCGCCTGAGTACGATCATAGGTCAGGAATACCTGTACGCAGATCGCGCCGATGACTAACGCCAGCGCCAGCGCTGTGTAGCGAACCACCTGCGTTGTTACCGGGGACGAGCAGTATAATCACCGCCGCAATCGCCGGGGCGACCACCAGAAACGAGAGGACATCAATACCCAAAATTTGCATAATGATTACCTATTTCCTTAAACCGCATTCTGCGGGGAGAGACATATCCTGCCCCTACAGGGTCACGGGTAAAGTTCTTAGCCACCCGCCGCAGCCTGCACCAGCGCGCCTGACGAAACAATAAAGACCAGGGCGATGAGCAGCGCCGCAACAGCAACCAGCAG
Source organism: uncultured Chloroflexia bacterium (assembly GCA_963752305.1). Taxonomy (GTDB): domain Bacteria; phylum Chloroflexota; class Anaerolineae; order Aggregatilineales; family Phototrophicaceae; genus CFX2. Next base: position 301,079 of record CAVVXQ010000009.1, on the reverse strand, counting down.
CATATACTGCTGAATGCGCCCGGTTTGGATGTGACGGAACCAGCGCCCAAAAGCCGCTATTCCCTTCGGCAATACCATCACCCACGCCGTCAATTAACCAGACGTTGAGCAGCTTGAGCAGGTCGCCAATCCAGGTGAAGACCCGCGCCAGCAAATCTAAGATACCGTCGATGATGCCCCTTTCAATGAATTGGCTGACGACTACACGCGAGAACCACTGCGACGGGGTGACAAACACACGCACGTAGAGTTCGTCTACGTAGTATTTGTTCTTAAGTGTATTGTGAAAACGCTCACCCAGAATACCAATCAACGGATCTGGTTCACCCGCGACCAGCGGCTTGCGCCAGTACATCAGATAACCCAATCCCAGACCGCCGAACGCCACCACAAACGAAGTAAGCAGCGGAATCCAGTTAAAGGCCACGACGGGCGGTTCATCCAGCAGTGTGCCCCCGACAAAGTGGTGGAACCAGCTATGCTCCGGCGAGAGAATCGCCGCCCAAAATCGGGAACTCAGTTGGCACACCGACAAATCCGGCGAAAATCGCCAGGAATGCCAGGATAATCAGCGGCAAGGTCATGGTCGCGCTGACGATACCCTGCCCCAGATTGGCGTGTTTGGCTTCTTCGGTGCGCGAATCGCCCCAGAAGGTCAGGCCAATCTGACGCATGGTGTAAAAAGCGGTCAGGAATGCCGCCAGCGCCAGCAAAACAAATACCAAGCCGCATGCAAGCCGAAACCCTTCGGCGGTGCCGTGCCATGCGTCAGCCAAAATTTCATCTTTCGACCAGAACCCGGCAGTCAGCAGTGGGAAACCCGACAGCGACAGTCCGCCGATCAGGAATGTCATGAAGGTGACAGGCATGGTCTTGCGCAGACCACCCATGTTCATCATGTCCTGGGGGTCAAAATGTGTATCGTGGGCATGTTCCACGTCGGCTGGTGCTCATGAGCTTCTTCAGCCGGGGTCGAGAAACTTTCCTCGTCGATTTGATGTTCGGCATGCTTCGCTGTGTTCGCCATAATCGCTTGTTCGCCAATGATCGGGTGTGGCAGCACACCATGCGCCTCGTGATGACCATGTTCATGGACATGATGTTCGCCATGTTCCATACCGTGAATGACCGAACCGGAAGCCATGAACAACAGTGCCTTAAAGAAGGCGTGGGTAATCAGATGGAAGGCAGCGGCGATATATGCACCGATGCCCAGCGCCGCCATCATAAATCCAAGCTGTGAAATGGTCGAATACGCCAGAACACGTTTGACGTCGTTCTGCGCGACGGCAATCGTCGCCGCAAACAGTGCCGTAAATGCACCCACGACCGCCATCAACATCAGCGGCGGCGTGAGCAATCCCGCATGGGGACTACCGCCCGCAGCGAACAGCGGATACATACGAATAATGGCGTAGATACCAGCCGACACCATCGCGGCGGCATGGATCATGGCGCTGACAGGTGTCGGGCCTTCCATCGCGTCCGGCAGCCAGACATGCAGTGGGAACTGCGCCGATTTACCGATTGTGCCGATGACCAGGAAAATACCAATCAAGCTCGCCGCACTGATACCACTGAACAACACCGCCGGAGTACTTGCCAGCGTGTCCAGCATTGCCTCGATTATGGACAATTTCGCGGAAGCTGAGTGTGCCGGTGGCCGCATACAAGTAGGCGATACCCAGCAGCATAATCACATCGGCCACACGGGTGGTCGTGAAGGCTTTGATGGCCGCTTTATAGGCGCTTTCTTTCTCGAACCAGAAGCCGATGAGCAAATACGAACACAAACCCATGATTTCCCAGCCGACGAACAGCAGCAGCAGGTTGTCCGCCACTACCAGCGTCAGCATCGCGCCCGCAAACAGCGAAATCAGCGCGAAGAAACGCGACTGCCGCGGATCATGAGCCATGTAACCGATGGAGTAGATGAAGATCATCGTACAGGCCAGCGGAACCATCAACAGCATGATCGCCGTCAGCGGGTCAACCAGCACACCCATATTGAAAGGTTGTCAGGCCAGTTGCCATCCAGTGGATGCTGCTGCTGAAGACTTTTTCACCGAAATGCTCCGTTCCAAATCAGCGATGGACCAACCACCTCAGGCTGATAATACCACGCGACAGCCGATGCCCAATCATGCCGACGATAATCGTCACGATCCGGCTGGAGAGCGTCACTACCGGTACTGCCAATCCCCGGATAACCAGGATGATTATGGTCGGCGTATTCAGGGCTGGTCCCCGGAACCAATTGCGCGCGGTTCGTTATCAGCGTGATAATGAAAAACGCCAGCAGCGGCCCAACCGGAATCAACCAGGGCAGCAAATTGGGATTGTTTAAGAAATCATTCAACTTCATAATTCAAACCTTGTTCCCTAACCGCACATCACGCGCAGGAACCCTCTTACTCCCCCTCTCGACGAAGGAAAGGGTCTGGAGAGCGATCTATCACCACTTCATCATGTCAACGTCTTCTACGGTGACCGAACGGCGTGCCGATAGATCGAGATGATGATCGCCAGACCAACCGCCGCTTCCGCCGCCGCGATGACGAATACGAAGGCCGCGAATGCCTGCCCTGCCACTTTCGTCGGCTCAACGTAACGCCAGAATGCCACCAGATTGATATTTACGGCATTGAGCATCAGCTCAACACCCATCAAAATCGCGACTGCGTTGCGGCGGGACAATACACCGTATGCGCCGATGCAAAAAAAACCAGCCGCCACCACCAAATACATCCACAATGGAATCATAGTGATCTTCGCCCTACCCTATTCCCGATCATCACGGGCGATCACAATCGCGCCGATCATGGCCGCTGTCAGCAGCAGCGAAGCCACTTCAAACGGCAGAACATACTGATTCTGATCAACCAGTGCCTTACCCAGATCAACCGTTCCAACCACCGTGTCCGACACGGCCAATTAGCCTGTGAACCATTCTGTCCCCACACGGGCAAAATAACGCCCACAATCAGTGACCAACAGAAACAGCGCCACCGCCACAATGCCACTCAAGCACCCACTGTCGTTATACGAATTCGACGCAGACGGGTCATACTGCGAGTGAGCATCACCGCGAACACAATCAGGATGGCAATCGCGCCGATGTAAACCAACACCTGCACCGCTGCCAGGAATGGCGCGCTCAACAAAACAAAGAAACCCGCCACCCCGAACAAGCTCAATATGAGATAGAGTGTGGCATGAATCAGGTTGCGGGTCGTGACGACACCGAGTGCCCCGCCCAGGCTGAACAGGGTGAAGACGATGAAGACGATTGACTGAGCATTAAATTCGAGCATATTCATTTACCTTACATTGTCATCATGGCACAGACAGGGCGATGACCGTCTATAGACCCTCCCCGTAAATGTTAATCCCCGGCTGGCGCGACCTAGCGCCGGGTGTGCTTCCGTGCTCCGCCTCGCTCGCCATTTCGAAACGAACCTCGTCGCTCAACCGCTGCTCTCTTCCAAATTCGCGGATGCGACCGAGAACCGACGCCGACAATCACCAGATTGCCCAGCAGCAGAATAATGGTCTGGGCAGGTGGCCAGCACATCATTTGCCTGATCGGTGCTGGATTCAATCCCAGTGCCTTCACTACCTTGAGCAGGAAAGCGACCATCAGCACATTTCCGATTGAAATCGGCACGAGCCATTTCCAGTTGAACGACATCAGTTGGTCGATACGGACACGCGGCACGGTCGCTGCGGAGCAGCAGGCCGAACAGATATAACCACTGCCGTCTTCAGCGCCCAGATACAGGAAGCCCAGCACCGGCACTTGTTCGACAAACGGCCCCCACCAGCCACCCAGGAAAATGACCGCGAGTCAACAAGGAAACGGTGAAAGCGTGCATAAACTCGCCCGCCATGAACATGCCCCACTTGAAGCCGGAATATTCGATGTTGTAACCGGCGATAATTTCCGACTCGGCTTCCAGCAGGTCAAACGGCGCACGTCCGGTTTCCGCCAGATTAGCGATGAAGAACATGATTGCCGCCACCGGAACCATGAAGAAGTACCACATGCCGCCCTGCGCCACGACCATACCCTGCATACTCATCGTGCCAGCAATCATCACCGGAATGAGCAGCGACAGCACCAGCGGCACTTCGTAACTCAAGCAACTGCGCAATGGTGCGGAACGCACCAAGCAGCGCGTATTTGTTATTGCTCGCCCATCCAGCCATCATGATTTTGACCGTACCGATCGAACCAACCGCCACAAAATACAGGATGCCGATGCTAAGATCAGCGCCGATGTGCAGCGGCGTAAACGGAATAACCGCCCAGATCAACACCACCGCCGCAAAAGCGATAATGGGGGCGAGGTTATAGATGAATTTGTCCGCGCCCAGCGGTGTAATGTCTTCTTTGGTTAACATTTTGACGGCATCGGCCACCGATTGCAGCAAACCAAATGGGCCGACCCGGTTCGGGCCGAGGCGATCCTGCACCCGCGCCGCGACCTTACGCTCCACCATAAATCAGGAAAATAACTGTAACCAGCGGCACAGTCGCCACCAGAACCACGCCCAGCAGCAGGGAAATCAGGTTCGCCAGATCAGGGTTCATCCCGCCCTGTACCATACAGGCGGTGATATTATTGATGCTGCATACGTCCATATCCGCTACCTTTTGCTTGTCAGACCATTACGTCCCGTATCAGGGAGCGTTCGAAAGTGTCTCGCACAAATCCCCATGACCGGGTTATACCCATTCCAGCGCATCTTTACGCCATGCGTAAATCAGCGCATCAAACAGGAAGAAGACGAACAACAACCCGGCGAAAAAGCCGAAGAAATCCAATCGGCTATAAGCCAGCGCCCAGGGGAACAGGAACACGATTTCCACGTCGAACACCAGGAAAATCAGACCATAGATGTAATACTGCACCTTGAACTGCACCCAGGTATCGCCCACTGTTTCCACGCCGCATTCATAGGTGGATTGTTTGATGGCGTTGGGTTTGTGGGCGCTAGGAGTTTGCGCGCCGAGAATCGGCAGTATTGGGAACACCCAGGCGATGGAAAAGAACACGCCGATGAATGCCCATTCATTTACCACTGATGTCATGGAGCTAACTCCCGAACTTTAACAAAACGGTTCTAGAAACCGGGTAGAAATGTGCCCGGAGATGAATTGTGTATGCAACTGGCGTTAATTGTGACAAACTGCACGAGTATAGCATACACCCCACCCGACTGCAAAAGATTGGCCGGATTTTTAGCCACTTTGAACAGACACCCACTGATTGGGATGGAGGCCATTCTAACACACGGTTCGCAAGCTGACAAAACGGATTTACAATCAAATTTCAACCGGATACAAGTTTTTAAAATCGCAGGCGGATTTGGGTCTAACTCAGCACCAATCTGGCAGCCAGCAGCAGCCATACAATTCCAAAGACCCGGTTCATGGTGACTTCCGCCCGCCCATATAATCCACGCACGCGCCTATTCAGGAACGTCAAAGCAACGCAGGCGTAACAGGTTAACGAGATGGACACCAACATCAAACCCGCCAGTATTTTGTCTACCGGGGTAGACGAAACCGGAATGAAGGTTGTAAACAGAGACAGGAAATACAGTGCAGAGGCCGGATTGGCAACGGCTGTCATCAGACCACTTCGATAGGCCTGAGCGCGACTGAGATCAAGGTCAACCGCAGTCGCCTGCCCTTCTGCCGATAGTCGCGACTGGCGTGTCAGCAGTTGATAACCCATATAGGCAAAATAAGCAGCGCCGATCATCCAAATCAGGTTATAGACCAATGCCGACTGTGAAACCACCGCCGCGAAACCAATCACGCCTGCTGTGACATACAGCGATGCTCCGGTTGCGACTCCTGCCACAGTCAGCAGTCCGGTACGCCGGGAATAGGCCAGCGCATTCTGGGCGACCAGCAGGAAGTTTGCGCCAGGGGTCAACACAGCGGCGAAGTAAATCGACGCCAGGGCGAGGAAAATCGTAGGGTTCACAGTGGAGTCTCCGGCAGGGTATCATCAACCATACGCATTATAATGAGATAATGGGAACAATGGCTATGTCCACCCGGCACAATCTGTTTGCCACCCTATCGTAATCGAAAGCACACGATATGACGCTTCAACAAACCACGCCCCCGCCAGATCAGTGGGATACCTTCGTCAAGGCACAGCCGCGCGCCCATTTCCTGCAACTCGCCGGTTGGGGCGACCTCAAAGCGGCCTATGGTTGGGAGGTTGAGCGGGTCGGGCTGGCAGCTGGTGGGACATTGGTGGCCGGAGCGCAGTTGTTATTCCGCCGCCTACCGTTCCGCCTGGGGACGATGGCCTATCTGGCAATGGGGCCGTATGTTGCACAACACCATGACGACCCAACGTCAGTCTACTCTCAACTCTGGGAGATGATTGACACCTGCGCGCGGCAGCACAACGCCGCTTTCCTGAAGTGGGAACCGGGCATTTACCGGGATGGGAAATCGCCGCCGGATTTTGCGTCTTTGGAATTCCATAAGAGCGCGCAAACCATCCAGCCGCCGCGCACCGTTTTGATCGACATCACCATCGACGAGGAAACCATCCTCGCCCGTATAAATCAGGGAACACGTCGGAAAATCCGCCAGAGTCACAAAAACAACGTCCGCTACTATCGCAGTACACGCCGGGAAATAGAAACCTTTAACAAGCTCATGCAGGTCACAGGTTCCCGCAATGAATTCGGCGTCCACGAACCAAAGTATTATGAGATGATGTACGACCTGTTTGTGCCGAAGGGTGATGGGATGGTGTTTTTGGCTGAACACGATGGCGACCCTCTGGCCGGAATCTTCGACTTCGGTGTCGGCGGAACAGCGATCTACCTATCCGGCGCATCGTCCAACGCCAAACGCAACCTGATGGCCTCCTACGGCATCCAGTGGACGGCCATCCAATGGGCGAAATCGCGCGGCTGCCATACCTATGATATGTGGGGCATTCCCGATGCAGATGTGGACGCCCTCGAAACGCAGTTTGAGAGCCGTTCCGATGGTCTGTGGGGTGTCTATGGTTTCAAGCGTGGTTGGGGCGGCGAGGTTGTGCGTTCGCTCGGCGCGTGGGATAAAGTCTACAATCCGCTAGTCTATCAAGCCTACCGTCTCGCGATGAAGGTTCGAGAGTAGCCGTACTATTTCCTACATTTTTATACAGCTTTTTAGCAACCCTCATTGATTCCCGCAACCAGTTCTGTTGTAGACTGGACTCAATCGAGAATAACGCGAGGGGGCGCTATGGCGATTGAAGTTCTCAAGCAAACCAGGTGGACGGATGCCGCCCTGCGCGCCGAAGGCTTCCGCCCCTATGACCGCAAGAAGTTTGTCGTCCTCGCCCGCGAACTCCCCTCCGCCGAAGCGCCCAAACGCATCAAAACCACCTGGGATACCCTGGTCGCCCATGCCGGATACATGATCTGCTACGATACCGGGCGCGGCAACGTGCGCGACCATCTGGACGCCTATCCCCACTGGCCGGTGGAGCCGCGTATCTTCCTCAAAACCTATCGTAAGTGGGATGACGACACCTGGACACCCGACCCCGCCGAGCAGCATCTATTGAAACTGGGCTGCAAACCCTACTATAAACACGCTGGAGTATGGGCAAAGAAACTCAAATACCCCCAGTGGATTCAATCCCTGGAAAGTATCGAACCCATCCTGATCCCGGTGGGCGGCTGGATCACCATCGGCATTGATGGCGAACCCACCAGCATGACCGAGTACGAGTTCCGCAAACGTTACCGCCGCGCTAAGAGTTCCAGCAAGAAATAGTTGTCGTAACTCCATTATTTATCTATTTTAACTTTTCCTTCACAAAATCTATTAACTATAACAACACTATCTGGATGTAGAGTCTAGCTATAGGGTTAAACAAAGTGAGGGGACAATGGCACTCGACATCCTCAGACAAACACGATGGTTGGAAAAAGACCTGTATAAAGAAGGTTTCCGCCGCTATGACCGCAAGAAAACAGTGGTACTGGCGCGTGAATTATGTGTCGGTGAATCACCTATGAAGATTCAGACGGCCTGGGATACCCTGATCGCCTATGCTGGCTACATCATTTGTTACGATGCAACCGATGGTGTCACGCATGAAAGTTTGGAGGAATATGCTCAGTGGTCGGTGGAACCGCACATCTTCCAGAACTCCTATCGCGCCTGGGACAATTCCTTCTGGACACCCAACGGCGCTGAACAACATCTGATTAATATGGGCTGCAAGCCCTATTACAAATTCGCGGGTGTGTGGGCGAAAAAGCTGGACGAAGCACAATGGATTCAGACTTATGAAAGTTTGGAACCCATCCTCGTCCCGGCTGGTGGGTGGCTCACCATTGGCATAGAAGGTGAACCGACCAGCATGACCGAGTACGAGTTCCTGACGCGCTACCGACCAGCACGTCACCCACATCGGTAAAGCACTTTTCTGGGGGGCGGCAGGCTCTCGTCGCCCTCTTCGCAATACAACTCTTCCTGACGGCGATGAAGCCTGTTGGCTTCTAGCGAACACATCATCGCGTCTTAAGATTCCCATCCCCTTCCAACATAAAAGCCAGCCCCCTGGTCTGCGATATAATCCCGATGATAGCCTGTCTACCATCAGAGGCGGATTTCTTGCTCACTGTCGAAACCATCACAGACCGAAACATCTGGAATAACAGCCTACGCACATTACCCTATGCCCATATTTTGCAGAGTTGGGAATGGGGTGAGTTCAAACGTGACACCACTGGCTGGCAGCCGCTTCGGTTGGTCTTCAAGCAGGGCGAAGGTGTTGTGGCGATGGCCTCAGTGGGTATCCGGCAGATTGGCCCATTAAAAGTGATGTACGTCTCCAAAGGGCCTGTCCTCGATTATGGCGATACCGCGCTGACAGGGGAAGTGTTCGATTATCTGCAAACCCTCGCCCGCAAACAATTCGCCCTGTGGCTGAAGATCGACCCGGATGTAGTGGCTGCGCTCGGAGTCCCCGGTGAACCGGATGATTCACCAGACCTTACCGGGCAAAACATCGTCACCTCACTCAAAAAACGTGGCTGGCGATTCTCAGCCGATCAGGTGCAGTTCCGCAACACCATCGCCATCGACCTGACCCAAAGTGAGGATGATCTGCTGGCGACCATGAGCCAGAACACCCGCCGCAAAGTGCGATTGGCGGAGAAAAAGGGGGTCACGATACGGGTAGGAACGGTAGATGACCTGCCCATCCTGTACGACCTCTACCGAGCGACGGGGGAACGCGACCATTTTCTGATTCGGCCAGCTTCATATTATCAACACGAATGGCGCTACCTGATGGATGCAGGACTGGCGCACCCATTGATTGCTGAATTTGGGGGCAAGCCCATCGCCCATGTAATCCTCTTCCACTTTGGGCGAACCTGCTGGTATTTCTATGGTGCGTCGTCTAACACCGAGCGCGAACGGATGCCCAATTACTTGCTGCAATGGGAAGCGATGCGCTGGGCGAAAGAACAGGGCTATGCTGTCTATGATATGTGGGGCGCGCCGGACGAATTCACCGAATCCGACTCTATGTGGGGGGTGTACGAATTTAAACGTGGATTTCGCGGCAGGGTCACACGCCATATCGGTGCATGGGATTATGCCCCCTACCCACCCTTGTATACCGCTTATACCCAACTATGGCCGCGTCTATTGGACAGATTGCGAAAGCGATAGGCACGGGCAACAATCTGCCTGTATTCACCAGGAAGGGAAATTTCCATGTCTTTTGCAAAATTTGAACGTTTCATCCTCGACAAAATCACCGAAACCAAACTTCCGAGTGTCAGCGCGGCGATTTTCGAGGGCGACCAGATAATCTGGTCACGCGGCTTTGGCTTTCGCAATCTGGAAAATGGTCTGGCAGCAACCCCCAGAACACTTTATGGAATCGCCTCGGTCACTAAATCCTTCACGTCGCTGGCAATCATGCAGCTTGCCGAACAGGGCAAACTCAAAATCGACGACCCGATTGACCAGTACATGCCTTTCGACATTCGCCCCGGCGGGGAGAAGGTCAGAATCTGGCATCTGATGACCCATTCGTCCGGCATTCCGGCGCTGGCTTATGCCGAGAATTTCATCTCCGGGATGACCGGGGCAGAAGCCAAATGGCTGATGGTCTCCGGCTATGAAGATATTTTGACCTTCATGCAGGATGCGGGGGACTGGACACTCGCCAAACCGGGTGAACGCTGGTTTTATCTGAACGAAGGCTACGTTCTGCTCGGTCATATTGTCGAACAATGTTCGGGTCAACCCTACGAAGAATATATCCAGTCCCATATTCTGCAACCCCTGGGCATGACGCGCACCTTCTTCAGCAAGCAGGATGTTGAGAACGACTCCGATGCAGCCACGCCATACATCAACTGGGCAAAAGAGGGTTTACCCATTCCATCCACCTACGCTTACGGAATCACCGCCGATGGTGGACTGGTCAGCAACACCTATGACCTCGCTCAATATGTGGCTATGTATTTAGGATGGGGAAAACACAATGGTGTCCAACTGCTGTCATCCGATTCGATCAAGGAAATGGAGACCCCCCGCGTCGCCACACCCGCTGATGAAGGCCCATTCGGAGACGAGGGTTACGGCTATGGGTTGGGTACAAAATCAAATTTTCTAGGGCATAAGCTTGTCGGTCACAGCGGCTCGATAGGTACAGCCACATCCTATATCGGTTACATACGGGACAAAAATGTGGGCATCGCCCTGGTAGCGAACGGCAGCGGCTACAGCACATCACAGATGGGTATGTACGGACTGGCGCTGGCTATTGGTGCAGACCCGGACGAACTGGCTTATGTGCGTGGCGCGCGGCTGCTCGACGAGTTGGAAGGCATGTACGAGACGTACAAAGGAACGAGTCGTTATCTGGTGCGACGGGCGGATGATCTGCTGTTTGTCGAATATCACGACAAATATGACAGTACTTCAACCGTTCTCATTCCAGAATTGCTCGAAGAAAAAACGCGGCGCTTCTATTCACTGTCCTCCGGCGTCAAAACTGAGATGGAGTTCCGTGTGGAAGATGGGAAAATTGAGTTGATTTACGAACGCTATCTGTTACGGAAAATCGGCAAATTAGCACGTTGACAAAGAAGGTTGCAATGACCGACCTCCAGCACACAACAATATTCACCAATGGCGTGAACCTGCATGTTGTACAGGCCGGGCCGGAAGATGGGCAGCTCATCATCCTGCTGCACGGCTTCCCGGAATTCTGGTATGGATGGCAGGCACAGATTGACTTTCTGGCTGCGAAAGGTTACCGGGTGTGGATACCTGACCAGCGAGGCTATAACCTGAGCGATAAACCCCAGGGAATCGACGCCTATAACCAACCTGTTCTAGCAGACGATGTGGCTGGACTGATTGAGGCTGCTGGACGTGAGAAATGTGTCCTGATAGGGCACGATTGGGGTGCGGCGGTGGCTTGGTGGACGGCCATGAAGTATCCCGAAAAGTTGGAAAAACTGGTCATCATGAATGTACCCCACCCGATTGTATCTGCCCGGACAATCGGCAAGGATTGGGAGCAAACCCGCAAAAGCTGGTATATCTTCGCCTTCCAACTCCCCTGGCTGCCGGAGAAACTGGCGAGCTCGGAACAATTATGACGCGCTGGCAGGCGCGCTATTCAAAGGCAGCCGTCCCGGCACATTTTCAGAAGCCGATCTCGTCAAATATCGGGAAGCATGGGCACAGCCCGGTGCAGTTAAGGCGATGTTGAATTGGTATCGTGCGGCAGCGCGATTACGCCCCAAACTCCCGCAGAAACGCATCATCACGGTACCGACCCGCATCATTTGGGGCGCAAAGGACATCGCCATCATCCGCCGCGCAGCACAGATGAGCATGGAATATGTAGAGAATGGCGACTTGATTTACGTCGAAGAAGCCGGACACTTTGTCCAGCATGAGGAACCCGATCGTGTCAACCTGTTGTTGGACGAATTCTTGCGATCTTAAGATCGTTCAATCTTCACGAAATATGCGCCGGTACTCTCGCCGTCGATGCCAAAAACCCGAAGCGCCCAACGCCCACTCTGGTTAATCGGGCATACATAACCCACATTGGTATCTGCGCCGGGGATGAATTGATCCTGTTGACACAGGGGACGTGCATCTCTGCCGCTGGGGTCAAGAACAGTAACATTACGGGCGACCCGGTTGGCCGTCGGTGAGGCGAACCATATCGCTATATTGTATTCTTCCCCGACCTGGGCATCAAAATAATACTGGTGTGCAACACCGTTATCTAAAACATCAGTCAACTGTTGACTGTTACGAATCTCTTTCGTTTGATACGGCTGTACTGTGAGTACCACATTGGGGATATTCTGAACAGGAATGCCGTCAATCTCCGTGACAGGACGCTTGCCCAGGATGAGGTTTGTGATTTCCCCCGCGAGCGGCGACCCGGTGAAACTGAGGACAAAAAATCCTGCCGACAAACTTGATAATATAAAAGCGAATATACCGATATAAAACCACAGGCCGCGCTGCCGTTTGCGATTGACCTTTTTTAGCGGCGCAAGTTGGTCGGCAGGGATAGGCGTTGGAGCAGGTCTCTCAACCCGTAGTGACTTCGCGCCTTCCAGTTGAAATAACATCCGGTTGGCCTTCGAGTGCAGCGGCTCAAGATCGAGCGCCCGTTTGAGGCAGGCGATAGCTTCCGCTGTGTCGGGCGCGTGGGTTGCTTCCTCCACCCAATCGTCCGCCGTTTTACTGGAAAGAACGGGTTTCTCAATCACAACTGGTTTGCCCGATTGTTCGCTCCACAGGTCAATAACCGTACCGTGCGCCGCGCCATCGTCCGACCATACCCGCGCCAGTGCTTCCACAAAGGTATCTGCCGATGGATAACGGTCTTCGCGCCGTTTTGCCAGCCCTTTGAGCAGCACCGTATCCAGTCCACGCGGTAAATTCGGATTCAACTCGGTTGGCAGTGGAACGGGTTCGGAGACATGCTGGTTCAAGATCACCAGCATATTGCTGCCATCAGGGTTAAAGGGAAACCGCCCGACAGTTAGCACATAAGCAATCACCGCCAGCGAATACAGATCGCCACGATGATCGAGATTGGTTTCGCCGCGCGCCTGCTCCGGGGAAATATACAGGGGTGTGCCGATGACACTGCCCGTCGCCGTAAGCCGTGTGCTGCCATCCAGAATACGGGCGATTCCAAAGTCCGCCAAAGCCGCGTCACCGCGTTTATCCAGCAGGATATTTTCCAGCTTCAAATCCCGGTGGACAACTCCTTGACGGTGGGCATAATCCAATGCGCTGCTCACATGCCGCAGCAGCCGGATCGCTTCCTGCGACCCCATTTCGACAGGCCGTTGGAATCGCTGTGCCAGCGTGCCGCCAGCCAAATATTGGAGTTCCAGATAAAAGCGGCCTTTCAGTGTACCGTAATTATTGACCGCGACAATGTGAGGGTGACGCAGGCGGTTGGCGATGGTCGCTTCCTGTTTGAAGCGCTCGACAATGCCCGGTTGTTCGGCCAGCGAGGCACGCAGTACCTTGAGTGCCACCGTCGCGCCGGTTTCCTCGTTTAGCGCCTTGTAGACAACCGCCATCCCCCCGCCGCCCAACTTCTGTTGGACAAGATAGGGGCCAAATCGGTTACTGCTGCCGGGCGATACGTCGGCCATTAGCTTAACCCTTTAAGAAATCACGTAAGCTTTCTATATAGAAGTATACGGTCATTCTCCGCATGGAAGCATAAACGTAGAGGCAAGGACGCACCTTGCCTCTACGGGATAATTGACTACAGATTTTGTTATCGGCTTCTGTTCATTACCGACTCAGATATGAAACCGTGATTTCCATATCGTCGATGTCCAGCGCGCTGATGTGTCCTGGTTTACCGTGTTTCTTCCAGTACTGCCGCCAGGACGAAGCCATGTGGGAATTGATCTGGCTCAAGAGTGGGTCGGATACAGCTTCACCATCGGCTGTGACTGCCGCTGCTGCCCAGGTGACACGACCATTGATGACGGTAGGCGTGTAGGTGATGACGACTGCCACGCTGTCGCCTCGGCGCGGGGTAATGGTTTCGCTGACCACCACCTGCCCCAGTTGCAAATCCACTGTGCGATTGGTGACTGCCCGCCATTCGGGATTTGTCACCCAGTACGAGTTATTGATTTGATCTTCAGTAATGGTTACGGTGTGGGAGTCCTGCGCGAAGGTGGGTACAGCGACCACTGCCAGCAGACCAAGTACGATCAAAACCAGAATTGCTTTAGGTGAAGTGCTCATCATTTTTCCCTTTCATAGAAGTTGTTTGACTTACAACAGCATCCTACGAAGCAAGTGTTTTCAAATGATGAACGAGTGTAAACAGTCTGTAACTTTGGCGTGAATAAAATATGAACCTTACATGCGCTCGAAGGTCACGACATATACCCCGGTACTTTCGCCGTCTCGCCCGAAGACCTGTAACTTCCACGCGCCGCCCTTGTGTACCTGACACACAAATGCGATTCCCGAACCATCTATGAAAATGGTATCACGCTCACAGTGATCTTCCGCATTGACACCATCCCCGTCCACGATAGCGACATTCGCACTGACATTGGTGGCCGTTGGTGAGAAAAACTGAATCGCAATAGCGAACTCGTCTCCGGTGGTTGTGTTGAAGGTATATTCGTGGGCGAAACCGGGGTCTAATACATCGGTGGCCGGGCTGCCCTGGACGATGGGCGCGGATTTGCTCGGCTTCACCTCGAAACCTTCCGCTGCTGCGTCGTCGGCATACGTTTGGGAATTACCATCCGGGGTTGGGCGTGGGATGTTCGATGCTGAGTTGCCGCTTGGTGAGTCCACCACATCCACATCCGCCGGTAAACCTGGATGGGTTTCACTGGTGGGGGCAGGCCCACCGAATATTGGTCGTCCATCGCTGGACTCGGCTGGAGCATCACCGCTCAGAAAATGTCGAATCTGCGAGGAAATGGGTGAGCCGAGTACGGTCATGACAAAGTAGCCCATCGACAGGCTCATCAGAATCGAACCACCACAACCTAACGTTGTCCAACGGCGTCGCTTTTTATGTTGGTTGGCTGCCCGCAGCGCGTAAATATCCACGCCAGATCGAGGCCGTTCGGGTTCAGGAATTTCGGTCAGCAGTTCCAGAGGCGGCAGTTCATCAATCAGCGCGTCGAGCGAGGGCATCATTTCATCCTGCCTCTGGCGGCGGAGTTCGGCATAACGCGCTCGTGCTGCCGGATAGCTGGCGTCCAGTTTGAGTGTCCGCTTCAGGCAGCCGATTTCCCGCTCCTGGCTTTCGCAGGAACAGGCTGCCAGCCACCACATCTCCGCCGAAGCATCGGCATTTAACAGGGGTTTCAGCAGTTGCCGCGCCCCGCGTTTATCCCCCGATTCAATCGCCGCACGGATTGCGCTCAGTTCATCCGCCATAGAATTTCATCCCATATACTGGATGCGATCTCTCCACTTTTAAGTATAAGGGCGTTCGCTTGAACGCCCTGAGAATCCGGTTGCTACGGTGTGAAAAATGTTTGAATTTTCTCGGAGGGGCGAAACTTATCGCCCCTCTCACCACGATTTTCTACCTATTCCTCCGCCGGGAGCACGGTGAAGGTGCTGCCCGCGCCGCGTCCATAAACCTCCGGGAAGTAGAACTCGTAACCCGTCGGCGGGATGACGTTGTACACACCTTCCAGCCCTGCCCGAATGCTGTATTGATACTGGTACGTGCCCGCAGGCAGGTAATCGGCAAACAGCACCACTTTTTGGTCGCGGAACTCGATGTTGCTAAACCACCACCACCCCCAACCCTGGCTGAGAGGATCATTACTCTCCAGACCGGGTTGTGTGCCGATTTGCTGTTCAGTATTCAGGTTCGGGTTCACACCCTCCGTCCCTGCCGGAATGGGGTCTTCGATGACCGCGTAGTATAGGTCATTGGGCGCGATGATCGTCAACCGCACATTGATGAGATCGCCCACTTTGGCTTCCGTCACCGGCTGGTCACTGTCCGCCATCGTGTAATGCCGTTCAAGGATGATGCCTCGGTTCAGCGGCTCGATCTCTGGCACAGGCAGGAAGGTGCGTAGATGCGCCGTATAATACAGTACGCCGTTGCCGTCGGTGCGCCCAATCACCAGTTGATTAGCCTGATTCTTCAGCAGGTCGGATACCTGCACCTGCAAATCAACCGAGTCGCGTACATTCGCTGTTGTCGCTGCACCTTCGGTCAACTTATCGCCATTGAGTGAAGCGGAATACTGATAATCTGGTTGTAACTCGCCTGTCAGTACCATCCAGTCCGTCAGCGACATAACTGCCCAGGCGGTTTCCTGTGTGGTTTCCCAGGCGTCGGCGCTACGTGCCACCATCAACCAGCGCACTACATTCGGTGTCAGGTTGCTATCCGGGCTAAGTTTGACCAGCGCATCCAGCACAATCGCTGTCGTGCGGGTGTCGGTGTTCCAGTTCCAGTAATCGTGCTCATCTTCTTCCCAGTGTGTGCCTGTCGCACTGACAATCGCGCTGTTAACGATGTCCGACATTAACGTATCGCTGCGGCTGGTATCCGATGGATTGATGAGGTTGAAGGTCAGCGCCATAAAAGCCTTTGCATACATGCTCAGGCGTTCGCGGCTGTCGAACAGAGTGCTGGTACGGGCAACATCCGCTGCGCCGGATCGTGCCAGCGCATACAGCACAAACGCCTGTCGGTTCAGCCGCCACGTCGGTTGATCAAGTCCCGGCACGATGAACGTACTTTGCAGGTAAGTCTGGGCATTGGTGATGGTATTGTCACTGACCGCGAAGCCCGAATTCCTGGCTTCCACCAACCCGATCAGCGCATAAGCCGTCGTCAGGGGGTCGCTTTGACTCTGGACAAACCAGCCCCAACCACCATCCGCCTTCTGTTGAGCATACAACCGTTGCAGCGCGAAGTTCACCGCCTGGTCAAGATTCTGCTTCAATCCAGCATTGGCGACACCCAGACTGTCCAGCGCCCGATAGGTCATCACATTCGGCAGGAACTTGCTCACCGTCTGTTCGATACATTGGTAGGGGTAATTCAGCAGGTAATCCAATCCATCAATCGTGGTGGCCGCCAACGAGGGATCGAGGCTGACCGACAGTTCGCCCTGCGTGACGTTGAACCGCGCTGGCAGGCTGATGGATTCGGTCACCGAGCCACCCGCCCGTAACAGGCCGCCCGTACCCACCGTCTCCGGTGCTTCATATTTGTAGACCGGCAGCAGTTGATTATCACCCTGTCCCAATGGCGGTTTGCTGGCATCGGTGTATTGACCATCATTGCCATTGGCGAAGAAAGTCACATCCAGGTTGGCGACATCCTCGACTGTCCCTATCCACTCGACGCGCTGCCGCCCGCCGGATGGGATGGTGAACGTCTGCGCCGCATCGCCTGTAAGCGTCAGTCCGGTACTCTGGATGGACACTTCCACTGGCATATCTGCGCCGGTATTGTTGTTCACGACAGCCGCCAGAGTCACCTTATCGCCTACTACCAGGAAACGCGGTGTCACCGGACGGATCAGCAGGGGTTTGGTGCTGATAAGGTCAAACGTATCCTGCCCGACCAGTGTCAGGCCGTCATCGCCGCGTGTGACCGCGCGCGCATCCAGCCGCCAGGTCGTCAGGTTATCCGGCAGCGTCACGCTGAAAGTGGCTGTGCCATCCGCCCCCGTCACAACCGACGCATTCCAGTAGGCGGTATCCACAAAATCCTGGCGGATGTCGAAAATGCCGCCTTCGCCGCCGCCGCCGCCGCCGCCCTTAATCACATCCAGAACGTACTGTGTCAGTTGATCGACATTGATGGTTAAGCGGTGTCGAGGTGCGAACCGCCAACCCCTGCTGGCCGTAGAAGTAACCGAGAATCGGCGGGCTGTTCGGGTCGGCAATCGACAGCGATGCCAGATCAGTCAGCCCAACGCCAACTTCCGCCTGCACCGGATTACCCTGATAGTCAGTGGTTTTTACGGTGTAGGTCACGGTTTCGCGCGGGCCAGCCTGTTCTTTATCCGGTGTGATGTCGATGTTCAGTTCTTTCTGAGCGTTATCCACCCCCAACTGCACCAACCCCATGCGGAAAGCTGCCACCGGATTGTTTTCATCTACGCCCTTAATCAGCAGCACGCTCACATACACATTCGGCGCGAAGTCGTCCGTAATTGGCAGGTTGTAAATGGTCGAGTTGCTGTCCAGCGTGATATGCTCGGCCTTCAGCACCCCGCCGCGTTCGACTGTCACCAACGCCTCGGCAGTCCCCTGCCAGGGCGAAGTAATCAGGATTTGCGCGGTATCTCCCACGCTGTAACTTTCCTGGTCGGCAATCAAATCAACCCGGTTGCTGTTCTGCTGCCGCCAGGAGATGTAATCCTCGCTGGACACCCACAACAGTGTAGACGCCACAATCTCATTACCATTCGCGTCATGGGTAGTGATTTTGATCTTGAACGTGCCACCATTCGGAGGCGTAAAGGTGAAGGTCGCTTTGCCATCCGAGCCAGTCGTGGCGCTGCCAGTTGTGACCGGGATTTCTTCCACTTCCCATGTCCAGGTGGTACGCCCGTTCTCATCCTGTTCCTGCACGCTCGACCAGCGCCGCTCCACCACTTCCACATCAATCGGCTGGTTGGCGACCCCCTGACTGTCCCAATCGACAGCCAACAGGTCAATGGTCGCCTCGCGTCCGGCTGTTTCCACATAATTCTCAGGCCGAGCGCCGATGTACACCAACCCTTTATGGACAGTCACTTCAGTACGTCCGGCCACCACCTGCTGGCTCTCGTCATGAACCACTGCTTCGATGGTAAACGTCTGACTCAAGGTCGCATCCTGTAGCTCTGCTGGAATCTGTACCGTAAGCATTCCCTGTGCATCGGTTGTCCCGGTTCCGCTGGCAATCTCGCCGCCACCGCCACCATAATAAGCGGCTGGCCCTTCGTCGTAGTTGAAATCCTGAAAGTCGTAGTATCCCGGCCCATCATATTGGAAGTAGTACGGGTTGGCGACCACACTGTAATCCACATTGGCGTTGGATACCGAGCCACCGAAGAAGTATTTACTGTCAACGGTCACGCTGATGGTGTCGCCCTGAACCACTTCCGCCGCATCGGGCGTCACGTTCACCTGGAATTCCGGCAGGCGGAACTCGGCCACGCTGAAGCTCACGCCAGGATTCGAGTAGTAATAGATGTCCGGGTTGGGTGTCGGCAGGACGGCCTCAATCTGGTAATAACCCAGGGGCGCATCGTCCGCGATGTCAAACTGCCCGCTGAATGTGCCGAAGCTCGTCAACGGCAGCGTTTGGTCATAGATTAACTCGCCGTTGGCGTCGTATATCTTGACCGGGATACTGTCAAAAGCCGGTGGTGTATAGGTTACGTCGTCCTGCGCCCGAACCACACCCCGGAAGTAAACGGGTTGGTCGGGACGGTAGATCGGCCTGTCGGTATAGACATAAGCCTCATAATCCTGCGGATTGTAATTATAGTTTTGCCCAAACTGATACGGTTCGATGCCATCCGACCAGTTGGAGAATCCCAGGCCAAAATCAGAATCGGTTTGCAGTACCGCCAGTATCGACTGGTACAAGTCTACCACCCTCGGAATCGAGATATGCACCAGACCATCGGCATCGGTTGTGCCGCTACCAATCGCGGTGTAATTCAGGTCGTACAGGGTGATGGGTGCGCCGGACAGCGGCTGACCGGACTCCACATTGGTCGCCCATACCAGCACTTCATCAACCGAGAATTTCATGGTCAGGTTGGCTGTACCCACAATCAGGAAATGGCGTGTCGGCCCGTAACCGATGCTGTTCGTCTCTGGCGAGGTCACACTCAGCAGATACACACCCGGCGGCAGCGCACCCTCGCCCCCGGCGACAGGCGGCAGACTCACATCCGTTGTCTGCGCCGCGATGCGAACATCCAGGAAATATTCGTCGGACAGCCCTTCCGCCACCCAGGCAGTGGTTTCATCACGCAGGCGTACCTGCCACCACACAATACTATTCGCGCACACTGGCCCGCCGACGACGGGCAGGCTGTAATCCTTATACAGTTGTGCCACCACCTCGCCATCCGGCGGATTAGAACGGGCGCGCACCGGGTCGGGATCGCTGATGACGATAGCCGTATCACCCACTTTCAGCCGTGAAGGGGGCGCACCGGGGCAATCGACTGCACCGCCAGCCGTATTTTCACCGCCTAGCGTCAGCAGTTCATACTTGCGGGCGTTCTCCCCCGCCGATACTGGCATCTGCCAACTTCGCAGCAGAGTTGGGGATAAAGCCCCCATACTCTGCGATGGGCCGTAGGGGTTTTCTCCCAACGCCTGGGCAAACCCGTTCAACGGGATGCTGGAAAGCTGCAAATCCAACCGGGTGACATTGCGATGAGTCAGGAACAACTGGGTGTTGTCCGCCTCGGCATCATAGAAACCCACCTCGCCCGGTACATTGAGTTGAAAGTCCGGGTCATATGGGCTGGTGGTATAGCGGATAACCCGCTGCCCCGGAATCGTATTGCCGTATATGTCGGCCATGCCGGGAGCAATAGTAATCGTGTAATCGGTACTCGGCTCAACCGGGAAGTTGACTGTATAACTGTTGTTGTAATCGCTGTAATAAAAGTCGGGATCGCGCCAGGGTTTGGGATCAATCGTGATTTTGTCCTCCAGCGTGTCCACATCCATCGGTGAGGCAAAATACAGGACAAAACTGCTGTAGGGGGATACAGCCTGTGCGCCATCCGACGGATCGGTGCTGACAATCCCCGGCAGTGGAACGGTAGCGAACGTCCAGCGGAAAGCGGGCAGCGCCCCACCGCCACCTGCCGCTGTTTGAACCGTATCGGCGGGGAAACCCGCGTCATAAATCGTGTCAATTTGCAGCAGATCGTCTGGAGTGAAGCCGAATCCGGTGCTGTCATCCGCCCACTGGAAGCTGCCGGATACACTCCCGCTTTGCCCCTGCCCGCGCACATAGAAGTTGGCCTCGGCGCTGGCACGATCCATTGGCTGGTTGAACTTCACCTGAAGCATCTGACCGAGCGGAATGTCGCTGCTCAAGTCCTGCGGCATGACCTCAGTCACCTGTGGTTGAGCAGTTGTGAAAGACCATGTTTCCGGTGTTTGCAAAACCGCCCCGTCCGTCGCTGCTAAATCGGGGACTGTACTAACCGTATAGCTCGTGCCGCCTGCCAGTGCGATGTCCGGCTTGAACATATAGATCGACGTGTTGATCCATTCGCCGGTTCCATCAACGGGCGGCGTAATGGTGATCGGACTCGGCAGTGTCGAGCTATCTTCCGCAATAACCAGCGGCACAACCGGGCGGTTGAATATGATGGTGATGGTGGAGTCCGGCGCGATTTCAGTCGCTTCATCTGCGGGCAGTACATCCGAAACCGTCAGATAGCCGGTGGTGTTCAAATCCAGGCTGTAGGCTTCCCCCAAAACCGTGCCATCAATGCCAGTCAGTGCTGCCGGGTTGATAACCAGTTGGTAGGCTGTCGCGCGCGGCAGTGCGGCTTCTGGCATGAAAGTCAGCGACGAGCGATCTGCATGACAGGTCACTGTCCCCGCTACAGGTGTATTCGCTCCAACTGGCAGCAGGTTGATGTCTCCTGCGCTAAGGCTGGCACAATCAACCGGACGGTCAAAAAAGATTTCAATTGGTTCAGATAATCCCAGTTCCTCGCCCACAAACGGCGTGGTGTCGATGACTTCCAGCGGCAGGCTGGAAGGCGTGGGTTGTGCTTCCTGGGCGACAGAAATCATCGAAAAACTGAGGAGTAGCAATAAACTCAGGGCAATCAGGAAAAATCGGCGCATGAGGCATCCTTTTGGAGTTAACTAAGTGCGTCAATAGATAATCAGCCTTTTGTAAGGTCTATCTTCATTATAGAGGATTGGAGATATTCCTGAAATTACGACTGTAATCCGCCAACCCGCCGTTCAGCCTACTATTGGGGGATGGTCAGATACTTTGAACGTAGGTGATCGGCAGGTTAAACACTTCCTTGACGATCTGCCAGTGGAGCGCGGCCACCTCGCGCAGCATGTACACCACATATTCGGTTAATCCCGGCGGATTTTCCGTCACCGGGCTGGTATACGCGGTGATACCCGCCACCCCGAAGATGTGATTGGCGCGGAACAGGTGAAAGTTGTCGCTCACCAGGATGGCTGTCTGCCAGCCATGTGTGTCCATAATCTGCCGCGAATACAGCGCATTTTCCTCGGTGCTGCGGCTCTGGTTTTCCTGAAGGATGGCCGTTTCGGGGATGCCATCGCCTCGGAGTAGTTCGGCGCAGGCATCCGCTTCCGTGCGCGTCTGGATGCCTGGGTGTCCACCGGAGCAGAGGATCATGGGTGCGAGGCCACGAGTCCACAAATTCGCCGCATGGAGCGCCCGTCGGGTGAGCGCTGGGCCAGGGGTATTGTCCGCCCGTAGCCCTGCTCCCAGAACAATAATGACATCGGCGGGGACTGCCCGGTCAACTCGTCCGTAAGCGTCAATCTCGGTCAACAGCACCATAACCTGCCACAGCCACAGGGCGATCAAAACCAGCAAGCCGCGTCCCAGGCCGCGTAAAATCCGTCGGCGTCTCATGGATTGAGCATGGCGTTAGTGCCGAATCTGGTTGGGCGGGGGCGGCATGTAATCGCCATCGTCTTCTTCATCGACAGTGACTTTGCCGATCATCCAGCCATCCACCGCCGTCAGCCGGATGCGGATGATCGAAATCTGGCTGTGGCTGAAGCTGATGGGCGGCCCCGGTTGCAGGATCGTCGGGTCTTTGAGATGTAAATGTCGGATGACGGGCAGGGCAATATCTTCCAGATCGGAATCGTCGTCATCCTCAGCAGTTCCATTCTGAGGAAGTATCGGTTCAACATCTTCTGCCAGATGCATAAAGTCGAACACATCTTCAGTCGCCTTCAGTTCGGCCACTGTGGGATTGACCATCGTGCGTTTAGCCTGTGCAGCGAACATATCACTCATGGCGTTCAGGTAATCCTGTTCGCTCACCAGTGTGCCGGTGATGACCAGCCCGCGAATAAACAGGGTGATGCCCAGCTCTGTACCGCCCCGGTTGACGAACGTCGAAATCAGGTCAACCAGGAACGGGTCTGGCTCGTGCCAGTAGCCGCCATCGCCCAGGAAATCATTAAACATAACCTTAGTTGTCCTTCATTTGTGGGTATTCACGTTAGCGAACATTATACATACGCGAGGGGTGAAAGGGTAGAACCGGAATTTAGGATGCTCTTTGAATAACAAAATTCGCTTGGTTGAATTTTAGGCGGACGGTACTTCTGGATAGATACACCCTTAGGGGCAAATGAGCAGTTGAATTCAGTGAAGGCCCCCAAGTTATCCTCCCTCAGTGCGATTGTATCAGTTCTAGATCGGATTTCCATTAATTATCACAATCTTTACCTTACTCCTACGCACCCACTATCGAATTGGGTCTATTTGTAAAAGGTATCATTTATTCTGTCTAATCCACTTTGACGTGACCAAGTTTGCTCTGGACCTAGCGAATTAACGCCCAACACCAAACTCACTTTGACTTGGACAATATGCTGGTGTGCTGAGTTGTAACACACTCGGTATTCATTCATTTTTCTGCTCCGTGTCTACAGCGTAGAACGGAAAGCAACGGCTATGGTTATTTCTTATCCTTGGTGGATTAGGATCATTACCATAGCTGTTCTTGTCACGGATTTTTCCACCCGTGTCGTGTATAACGACCTCAGAGCTTTGATTTATAGCAATCTGTCGCGCACGTTCAATTGCTTGTCGCTGAGTATCTGTATGAACCGTGTCGCGTGAATTGCCTGCTCCGAGAACTGCCCAACCATCGGGTCTTTTAACGACGTGTTGGTCTTTACCTTTTGCCATTATTCTCACCTCCTCTCTTTGTGGATTTATGAACCGAGGGCGACCTTTCGATCACCCCCGGAATTCATCTATTCAGTTAGCACCGGCTGTAATCACACACCGCGCACTTCTCACAGCCTTCTATGCGTAAGAGGCTGACATTCCCACACGATGGACAGATGTCCGCCCCCGAAATCGACACATTCTGTAAGTAGCCGTTGGGCTGCTCCTGAATGCTCTCCGGCGAGATGGTATCCGCCGCCTTCCATTCCGGCTTGGTATCATGGTCATGGGTATGTCCGTTGCCGTTGCCCATCGGCAGATCAAGCTGCTGTGGCTGCGGATTGGTCAGATAATGCTCCACCAGCGCCCCGGCCACCGCGTCCGGCAGCGAAATCACCCGCTGCGGCCCCATGCCCACCGAGCGCGACCCGCCGATGCCCTGCAACTGGTCGATAATCAGCTTGAGCATTTCCATCCGGTTTTGCGGCGCGGTGGTCCGCAGTTGCAGCGAAAGCATCCGCCCCAACCCTTCCGCATCGGCTTGCAAATCACTCCCCGCCTTGCCCACGGTGATGAACACCTCGAACGGATTGCCCTGTTCATCGCTGTTCATGGTGATGTAGGCCGTACCGAAGGGTGTCTTGCGGCTCACCGTCACACCGGACAAGCGCTTCGGACGCGGATAAACCCGGTGCGGCGTCGCCACCTGCTCAATCTTTTCGTCCGGCTTGAACCGCTTTCGCCTTGTTCGCCATCTCGCTCTCGGCGCGTTCGTCACCCTTGAGCATCAACACCTGCTCGTCGCGGCTGCCATCGCGGTAAATCGTGCCGCCCTTGCAGCCCAGTTCGTACATGTACATGTACAGGTCGCTCACCTGCTCGACAGTGTAATTGTTCGGCACATTACACGTCTTGCTGATGCTGCTGTCCACCCAGCGCTGAATAGCCGCCTGCACCTTGATATGCTCTTCGGGGCTGAATTCCATCGCCGTCACGAAGTAATCCGGCAGTTCTGTCTACACCCGGATGCGCCTCGCACCACTCCTTCTACCAGCGGCACTTGTTCCTCGTGCAGCCCCAGACGGCTCTTGCGATAATATACCCACGAGAAGAACGGTTCGATGCCGGTAGAGGTATTCACCATCGTTCCGGTTGTCCCGGTGGGCGCTTGTGTAGTCAAGCGTCACATTGCGGATACCATGCTTCCGCACCTTCTCACGAATATCCTCCGGCATGGATTGCATATAACCGCTTTGCAGGAACTTCTCCGCCTCGAACTTGGGGAACGCGCCTTTTTCCTGTGCCAGTTCAATCGACGTTTCGTAGATCGCCCGCGCCAGGAAACGCATACAGCTTGTCGATGAACGCCACCGACTCATCGCTGCCATAGCGGATACCGCAGCTTAACCATCAGTTCCGCCAGCCCCATGTTGTTCAGGCCAACGCGGCGTTCACCCAACTGCTGCTTCTTGTTCTCGCTCAAAGAAATACGGCGTGCTGTCGATCACATTATCCAGGAAGCGAGTGGAATAACGGGCGGTCTTGTCCAGATCATCCCACTTCACATCATGCGTGTTTTCGTCATAAAACTTCGCCAGATTGATCGCGCCCAGGTTACAAACGCCAAACGCTGGCAGTCCTTGCTCGCCGCAATTATGGACAACTAAACTATTTGCTACGAATGAATGGGTCAGTGATTCTGTCAGGTCAAATACTTCCTCGACACCATCTTCAGTGATCGAGGCAATCGTTGCCGTGAAATATTCCTGATATGGGCCGCGCTTTCCCCGCGAGAGATAATCGTTCAGAGCCTCCTGTTTATAGTCCATCAGGAAGCCAATCTCGTCAGCAAAAACGTTCATATTGTTCTTGGTGATCGCCAGTTCATGCTGTGCTTCACACCAGTAAGCTTTCATTTCACGGTTGGAATCCGGCAAATTGCGGTATCCCGCCGCACGGCGATTTCGGTAGATACGGCTGGCAATACCGAAATTACCGAGCAGTTGCTGGACACCTTCCAGCAGTTCAATGCTGTTGGCAGCCAGTCGGATACTTCCGCCCTTTTCACCACCATCCTGGAAACTTCCGTCAGCAGTGAATAATGCCTGCAGGAAGCCGCGCTGCATGTCCTCAGTACCTTTGAACACCGCTTCAGGAACACGATGTTTGATTTCAGTCAATCCATATTGTTCTGCAATTGCGCGCAACCGTGTCGAACTCACCCGTGCTTCATCGCGATCAGTCACCTGACCGACGCCCACCGGGTAGTTGCGCTTGTTCGCCGTCAAGGGCGCGACCAGATCATTCACATAACCCGCAAACATTGGCGCGAGTTCTTGCTTTTCTTCACCGAAGAAGGACAGCACCGCTTCATCTTGCTTGATTGTGCCGTCGCCAATCAGCCAGCCCAGCACCCGCCCCAGTTTCGAGTGACCCTTGAACACCAAATCCACCCTTACGGTTCAGGATGTGTAGTTTATCGCCGGGTTTCAGATCTCCCAGTTCCACCCAACCATTGGATGTCATGAATCGGTGGTCGGCTGGTCGCCCGAACGTAATAACCCTCTTTTGTTTGCAGGCGATATACAGGTTTCACGCCGGTCATAAACACTCGCGTTGATGGCGTTGTCGATTGGCTTAATCCAAAACGCCCATCAACTGCCACCTCGAATCTCAGTTTCATTGTCGAAAAGTTCCCGCGCCTGCACCAAACCTTTATCGGTATAGATGCGCGTATCGCCTGTCACACATGGATTCGTGCTGATAATCGGCGCGTGAGTACCAACTATTCGACATCTTGTTGTAGCGTTCGCGGAAGAACACACCCGGTTCTGCGCTCGCCCACGCACTTTCGATAATCGCCTTCCACAAATCACGCGCCTTCACCGTGCGATAGGTGATGGCTTTATGTCCGCCAGCAATCCAGCTTTCCAGGTCGCCGTCCCACTGTTCGTCATATTCTGGGTCGCTGGTGTCCGCGAACATCAAATCCCAGTCACCGTCACTCTTTGACCGCTTCCATCAGCTTGTCGGATCACACCCACGCTGATGTTTGCGTTGGTGATTTGCCCGGCCTTACGCTTGCTGTTGATGAAATCGAATACATCCGGGTGCGTAGTCATTGAGGATAAGCATTAAAGCGCCGCGCCGTGAATTGGATGTGTAAATGCCCGAGCCACTCAGCAGATGAACATCATCCACTTCAAAGTCATACACATCCGAACTCGCCAACCGGGACAATCGCTGTGATCGTATCAGGCATCACTCGCATCAGGCTTTCGACCTGCTCTGCCCACTCAACCTTGTCATCTTCGACTAGACGCTCATGTATCCGGTCTAGTGCTCGGTAAGAGATGCGCCCCTTAGTGATGTCCACCACTCCGCTGATAATATTTGCCGGGGATCGCCCAGCGCCATACCAGGCTTCAGTCGGATAATTGTTGTAAATATTCCGCTTACCCTCACGAGCAAGGTCTTTGGTGCTATTCATGAAAGCACTCAGACGGGCTTTAAACTCCGCGCCTGACACAATCAGGCGATAAATTGTCTGCCAACCTTGTGCCGAACGGTCTGTTGCCGAAATGTGCGAAACAATACCATTTGCCAGCAGCAGTTGTTGCACATCTTCCAGCATCGCGCGGCTGATACTGTCAATGCCGTAACCGCCCTTGCGTCCACGATCACAGCCATCAGCATCAAAATATCCAGTGATGAAGGCCGCCACTACCGACGAAGGTGAGCGGAAAATGGCTTCAGGAACGCGAATATCTTCTGCTTTTGCCTTCAACAGGCCATTTTGAATAAGCCACTCAACCACCAGACGCGAATAAATAGCAGACATTCGCTGACTGCGCCATCGCCATCTTCCATCGTTGGCGTGAGGTTGAATAGCACGCTCTACAATGTCCACCAATCGCTGTCGAATTTGGGGATGAGCATCGGCCGTCGCCATTTTCACGGCTTTCGGCGCTTGCCAGTTCACTTTCTTGCCAATTTGAACGTAGCCATCACCATGCATATAGCCAATCAGATAGGCCAGGTCTTCGTCGAGTATTTCCGGCAAGCGAACATTCTCATTGAGCGTGGTACTCATCATCGAACGTTCGTACTCAACGGGCTTTAAGGAAGCATAATTCGTCTGAACACCGCTTCCCAGCAGCAGTAAGAATTTCATCACCTTCTTGCAGGTACTTCAGTGGCATAGTCGTGATCTGTACCATCCATCAGTACCGCGACTTTGTGATCTTCGGTGATTCGAACCTTATTGCCGCGTTGGGTAGTCACTTCATAAAGCGGCTTCACACCGTTGCGGAAACGCGCAGTTATCCGGCGAAGCCCTTTGTGCGTGTGCGCATAAATCGCCTCGCCCGCTTCGATCCGATCCGCCAAGTTCTTTCGCCGGGATCAATCCGACATTCGTCTGAATACGTTCATCCGGCCCGAAGCATCCACCCTGCTCAATCAACCCCGTGACGAAGCTGTATAGCGCCCCCCACGATACCGCCCCGCTCGAACGTCCATTCACGCCCTTCACATACGAGTGACGAGGTCGCAGTGACGAAATGTTAATGCCCACACCGCCGCCGCGCGACATAATTTCGGTCATCTGCCGCAGCGTTTCGATGATTCCGCCGCGCGAATCACGGGGGACGGCACTACATAGCAGTTGTAATAGGTAAGCGCCTGATCGGTTCCCGCCGCCGTCAGGATTCGCCCCGCCGGGACGAACTTCCAGTCGTCCAGCATCCAGCGGAAACGCTCCGCCCACTGCTTTTGCAGTTTCTTATTTTTCTCCACCGCAGCGATACCCGCCGCCACCCGATCCATCATCTGGCCGGGGTCGGTTTCCAGCGGTTTATCGACATGTTCAATATCGCGTTCAACCGTTTCACCATCCAGCAACTGCACCGTGACCTTCGGCAGGTCTAAAGCCTTCACATTTCCAATTTCGCGCTGCCCGGTCTTGCTATCGACCACCACAATGACCGTATCGCCAACGGCCAGCGTTTCGCGGGTCATATCCTTCTGAGCATAACGATCCAGGAAAATTTTGTATCCCAGTTCGTGTAAGGCGTTGTGCTGTGCTGCTCGCGGTTGAACCATCGTCACATCCCTTTCCCTTATGATCTAAAACATCTATTCTCAAATACCGGCAGAGATGAATAACATACCAAACCCCCATGTAATTGATGGGGGTTCGTCGGAGTAAAAACAGAATAAATGGTCGAAAGTATTACTACTTTAACATGATCGGGGGCACTTTGTCTACCAACATTTGGGTATGGTTTGGTTAGAAAATAGTATATGTGATATAACAAAAATCCCACATAAAACCACAATTCCAACACTTCCCAAATCGCCATTCTATTCGGTGCTAAACTACCCCTATGCGTCGATATTTCGCCTCCATACCCGCCACCGTTCCACTGGAATTAGCCGCCCTTACCTTGCTGGCGCTGCTGTTCGTCAGTCTGTGGGTTCAGCCCCCACCCGACCAGCAGTCCGACCATCTTGACCCAACTCATCTTTTCGAGAAACTATTCGATCCCACATACCGCGAAACTCAACTGGAGCATGAGCGGTTGTCGGGAGTGATATACCCGGTCAAAATCGGTCTGGAGCGTTACGGCCACATCCCGACCTGGAATCCCTATATCAGCAGTGGCGAACCGTTGATTAACGACGCCTTCAGTTATTTGTTGAACCCCTTCCACAGTCTACCAGTGCTGCTGTCCGATTCCTATGTGCAGGGCACAAAACTGGCAATGTTTATCGCCCTATTGATCGCCGCCTTCAACATGTGGGCATTGGCCGGGGCGGTTGGTGTCGGTGCGGTAGGCCGTATCTTTGCCGGGGCGCTGTATATGACCAGTGGTGGCATCGCCGGAAAGTTCCTCGCCGGACATTTCCAGCTTGCGCTCAGTCTCGCATGGCCGCCGTTGGTGTTGGCCGCAATCTGGTGGACGATGCACAGTCGCCGCCGCTTTGCCCCGGTTGCCTTCGGCATCAGCTTTGCCCTGCTCTTCTTCGCTGGCAACATTTACTACGTCCTGCATACCCTGATCGGCTGTGCCTTGATTGTTCTTGTCCACCTCGTTGACCATTCGCCAGATGTAAATGAGGAAAAATCAAGGCGTCTCTATTTCCCTCAGCACTATTCGTTCCGTAGGGATCGTCTGCGTCGTGCTTTCATCGCTGCCGCCTTCGCCTTTGGTCTTGCAGCCGTACAGTTTATGCCCATCTGGATGACACGCGACTATGTTGTCCATGATAATCAGGAGGTCAACGCGGACGGCACGCTGCAAAACAGTTACAGTCTCAATCAGGCATTTGTCAATCTCACCTACCCCTGGGAACAGTGGAGTCAGTTGCCAATCCCCTTTACGCAGGCCGTTTCGGTGGACTATGCCTATATCGGTGTGACACCCTTCCTGTTGATCGCATTGGCGCTGGCTGCCTTGCTCACAGCCAGCGGTCTACACAACCACACCCAACAGTTCCGGCGCATCATCTGGATAGCCCTGATTCTGGCGCTGGTCATGATGGTATGGGGCAGTGGTCAATCTGGCTTGTTACAGGCGCTCTACCAACAAATCCCCTTATTATCAGAGTTTCGGTTTCTGGGGCGCGCGCTGACTGTCGCCGCCATGTGGTGGATATTACTGGCTGCCATTGCGGTGGACATCCTCTGGCGGGCAACCTATCAGGTTTTTGAACCCGGTCTAAAATTTATTCGGGAAAACCGGGGGCGGCTCGTGCGGGTGATGTTCCTCGCATTCCTTGCCTGGGGCTATTTTCTGGTCTACAGCCTCGTCAATACCTCAACGCGCTTGGTGATGGTGCTGTCCAATATCCACCTGCTGTTCGCGTTGGATCACAGGCGTTTTACCTCCTTCGCCCAGGCGATGGAATCGCTCTGGATGTTCCTCTTGATCGCTATCGCGCTTGATACCCTATTCATCTTCACGCGCGCCCTGGTGAAGCGCTGGCGTTCCAGCTTTGTTTTGGAGTGGCGTCGAGCTGGTACACGGATATTCCAGATGGCAGTGTTGGTGGTAGTGTTTGCGGGCATCACGGATACATTAATCGCCAACAGCCAACTCTATCAGTTCGAAACCCTCCCTGCCGATTTCAGTGTATTCTTCCCCACTATCCGGGCAAACGATACCGAAAACCCATTCCCGATTGTCGGCCAACCGTATGCACCATCCGCTTATACTGCCTATGAGGCGGAAATCCGCAATTGGGGCATTGACGAGGGTTGGCAACCGGCAGCGGTGGATGGCATTATCTCCTGGGCGGCAGGTGGCTTGACCAATTTACCACGATGGGCGATAGTATCCGGCGCATACGGCGGTTCGTCTCTTGACCTATCCAAAAAATTCGTAGCAGCCAACGGTTACGAACAGCGCCAGTGCGCCTTCATCAATCCCTATGCACTGACGGATGACCCCTGCGACTTGGAATCACAGTCCACGGCCATACTTTACGAAAAGCCGGACGCCCTGCCGTACACTTTTGTTGCCTCTGCCGACACCCTGATGAACAGTCCAGCCAACCTCAACGCCAGCAACGTGTCTCCTGCCCAAATTATCGCGCACCAGCAGGATACCATCACCATTCAGGCATCAGTGCCATATAGCCAGCCTTATTTTCTGGTGGTGCAGGAAATACACTTCCCCGGATGGCAGGCGACCATTGACGCCATTCCGGTTCAGGTGACAACTGCCGAAACCTATCATGATGTGAATGGCAGTCGGGGTTTCCTGGCTGTGCCCATGCAGCCGGGAACACATACTTACATCCTGCGTTTTGAACCACCCGGTTTGACCACCGGCTTGCTGATCTCGCTGGTCACACTGGTCGGAATAGGATTTTATCTGGCGCGGAAAGAAAGTAGAAGTAAGGGACGAGTTGCCCCGTCCCTTTGATAAACAATCCAACTACTGAGTCGCAGGGGTGAATGTCAAGACGCCGCCGTTGTAGTTGATCTGCAACTGCCCATCTGTGACCTGATAGGAACTAGCTGAATTCAGCGCATTCAGATAAGCCGTTTCCTGTTCCATCACACCTGTATCTCCACAGGCCATCAGAGTCGAGACAACATTACTGAAGGTGATCGAACTCCCGTCTGTCTGGAATCCGCCGCCATAGGTGTTACACCCGGCGCTGCCGCCGACACCCTCATTGGTGAAAATCAGCGTGATCGGCGTTCCCTGCAGCACAGGTTGAGGGCTATCTGGGCTGCCCAT
Source organism: uncultured Chloroflexia bacterium (assembly GCA_963752305.1). Lineage (GTDB taxonomy): Bacteria > Chloroflexota > Anaerolineae > Aggregatilineales > Phototrophicaceae > CFX2. The sequence goes on along the minus strand of CAVVXQ010000009.1, from coordinate 268,858 downwards.
TGAAACCAGATTCCAGGTCACGCCAACGAGGTCACTCGCGCTCCCTTCACCAGAGGTAAATGTCAGCACCCCACTGTCGTAGACAATTTGCAGCCGTCCATCACTGATCTGGAATGAGTTGGCGGAACTCAATGCATTTAGATACGCCAACTCCTGCTCCATCACACCCGCCCCTTCACAGGCCACTTTGGTCGATACCACATTACCGAAGCTGATCGTACCCGCGTCATACTGGAACCCGCCGCCGTAAGTATTACACCCCGCGCTGCCGCCAATACCCTCGGCGGAGAATACCAGGGTGACTGGCGCTTCGGGCAGCGCCGCTTGTGGGCTGTCCGGGTTGCCATACGAAACCAATGTCCAGGTCATGCCGCCCAACCCGGCAAAGGTTGGGTCAGTGTTCACCACCTCGGTTGGGGTTGCCTGTGGCGCTGGCGGCAGACCGGAATTTATTGCCTGGAAGTCGAAGGATTGAATCACGTTGTACATCGTGTCCAGCGATGGCGTAAAATCCGTTGCTGCGGCCTGATTGAACTGTGCGATACTCTGGTTCAGATAATCGGTGAAAGTGGCAGTGAAGGTATCCATGTCGAAATCGGGTGGAATTTCCGCCGGGAACAGGCTGGTCGTCAGTCGGAACATGGCCGACACAAAATACGCACCATCTACGCTCATACCCTGGAAGGTGTAAATGAACTCGTCATTTACAAACGGGGACACATCCTGCCGATAAACGGTCACATAGCTGATACCCTGAACGCTCGCTGTATCAATATACTGTGCCCGTGCCCGAATCACCTGTGACGCGGGTTGGGTAGGCACAAACGGCAGTTGGCTCGCATCGGTTCCGCCTACCATATAGGCCGCCAAATCCGGGCGATCTGTGAGCAGCGATTGAAGTTGCTGTACCTGACCCGTCAGCATGTCGTAACCTGCAAAGTCGGCTGTCCGGTAAACCCGGATGACTGCCGGAGCATCAAACGAAGCGGGCGCTGTCGCATCATTGTACAGATCAAATTCGGCATGGGGCGCATCCGGCCCACCCGGTTGTTGGGCATCCACCGGGTCGCCAGCCACTTGCATAATATTCACGTTGGTGGCGATTGACGGATCGAATGTGAAGCTGAAGCCATTAAAGCTGACCGAGTTGGTCGCCATATCCTGCGCCAGCACCGGGAACGCGCACAGCGCGAGCAATGCCAGTAGAATAGTGATCTTGAATTTCACAAGTTTGTTCTCCTCCATACATAACAGACCACCTTACACTAACCCAACTTCAATAAGATTTTCATCATTCCATACGAACACAAGCTGTTGCCAGGAATCAAAACAGGAGACTTTCGTCTCCTGCAACACTCTGAATATGAACAAAAAACAGGTCGATAATCTACTTCCGCTTGCGTAAGAAAGTCGGAATATCAATATCGTCCTCATCGTACACCCGTGCCGCCGAATCCGGTGGAGGTGGGGCTGCTGGGCGCACTTGAGGCGGAGGCGGAGCAAAATTCTGCTCTGGGGTGGTCGTCGGTGGCTGTTGCGGAGCAGATTGTGGTTGTGTCGGATGCGACTGCTGCATCGGCGACGGAGGCTGTTGCTGCGTCGGGCGCTGCACCGAGATCGGCTGACGTTGTGGCAGTTGGGCTTCCAACTTACGCTGCGCCCGGCTTTGTTCAAAACCCGTCGCAATCACTGTCACGCGGATTTCGTCGCCCATATTCTCGTCGATCTGCGCGCCGAAGATGATATTCACTTCGGGATGGGCGCTCTCGCGGATGATCGCGGCAGCTTCGTTCACCTCGAACAGGCTCAAATTCTGGCCGCCTGTGATGTTGAACAGGATACCCCGCGCGCCATCAATCGTCACATCCAGCAAACCGCTGCTGATGGCCGCTTCGGCTGCTCGACGGGCACGGTCATCGCCATCGGCATGACCAACCGCCATCAACGCCGCGCCGCCTTCAGACATAATCGTCCGCACATCGGCGAAGTCCAGGTTAATCAGTGCCGGGACGGTAATCAGTTCGGAAATGCCCTGTATACCCTGCCGCAGCACATCGTCGGCCAGCGAGAAGGCTTGTTGTAAGCTGGAACGTTTGTCGGCAATCTGGAGCAAACGATCATTGGGGATAACAATCAGCGTATCGACCTGACTCTTGAGCGCCTCAATACCGGCTTCTGCCGAGGACTGTCGGCGTGGCCCTTCAAAACTGAAGGGGCGAGTCACGACACCGATAGTCAGCGCGCCCAGTTCTTTGGCGATCTGCGCGATCACCGATGACGCGCCTGTTCCCGTGCCGCCGCCCATACCGCAGGCGATGAACACCATATCCGCCCCGCGAACCACTTCGTACAGTTCGTCGGAACTTTCTTCAGCCGCTTTACGTCCGATTTCGGGATTGCCGCCCGCGCCTAACCCGCGCGTCAGCTTGTCGCCAATGCGAACCCGTGTCTTGGCTTTGGACAGCATCAACGCCTGATTGTCGGTATTCACCGAAATGAACTCGACGCCGCCCAGGCCTTCATTAATCATTCGGTTGACGGCGTTACCACCGCCTCCCCCGACACCGATGACCTTAATCTGGGCGAAATTTTCCCCAGGTGTAAACCCATCCATCTTTTGTACCCTTTCCCCACAAATGTCTTTATAGATGTGCGAACCGCAGGAATAATTGACTATTGTACGCAGTACATTTAACCGCGCAACTCGATAAACCAAATTACTCGTCACCATCTGGCAGCAATCGGCGCAAAAAACTGCCAACTTTTTGTCCAACATTGATACCCGTCAGGGAACCATTCTCCGGCCAGTGACGTTCGTGTGCTCATACTTCCAGTATCCATGTTCAGGCCCATCCGCAGCAACCCGACGCTGGTACTATAGGATGGGTGTCGCAGCGCGTCCGCCATGCCGGTCAATTTCTCCGGCTTTGCCACTCGCACCGGCAGTCCCAATTCACGCGCCGCCACTTCCTTTAATCCGGCCAACTGCGCACAGCCCCCGGTAATCACCGCCCCTGCTCGCAGCATCCCTTCGTAGCCGGATCGTTTAATTTCCTTCTTAATCATATCAAACAATTCGGCAACGCGCAGTTCGATGATCTCGGCCATATCCGCCCGTCGCACTTCAATCGGCATCCCTTCGCCAAAGGGTTCGACCAGGAACGTTTCCAGCGGATCAACCGCCTTTGCCAGCGCGTGACCATGATGGATTTTCACCGCTTCGGCCACATCGAACGGCACATGCATCCAATGGGTGATGTCGTTGGTAATCAGGTCGCCGCCCACCGGGATAACTGCTGTATGCCAAACAGTACCTTCAATAAAAATCGCCAGATCGGTTGTGCCGCCGCCGATGTCGATGATGACCGCGCCCATTTCTTTTTCTTCCGGTGTCAGCACCGCGTCACCAGAGGCCAGCGGATTCAGAATAAAGCGGTCTACATGAACACCCGCCCCTTCTACCGACTGTTCCAGATTCGCCACGCTGCTTGAAGAAGCTGTAATGATATGCGCCTCCACTTCAAGCCGGAAACCGTGCATCCCAATCGGGCTGCGCACACGCTCCTGCCCATCCAGCGAATAACTGCGGGGACAACATGCAGCACTTCCCGGTTATGGGGGATAGCAATCGCGCGGGCGGCTTCCATCGCCTTTTCCATGTCGTCCATGTTCACGCCGCGCTGTGCCGCTGATGCCCACCACACCCCGGCTGTTAATCGACGCGATATGGCTGCCTGCTACGCTCACGAAGGCGCGGGCAATATCAAATCCGCTGCTCTGTTCGGCCTTATGCACGGCTGCCGAAATAGCCGCCGTGAGCTGCCCCATATCATTGACGATACCCTTTTTCATGCCCGCGCTTGGCTCAATGCCGACGCCGACCACAAAAATATCGTCCGGGCGCACTTCCGCCACAATCGCGCAAATTTTTCGCGTTCCAACGTCCAACGCTACCGCTAGATCACGCATACCACTAACTTACCGTCCCTGCAAAACTGAATAATAAGGTGCATCCGGGTTCACCACATTCACTTCACCGGGCACGAATCTGTCGCGCCACCAGATTGTCGACCATCGCCTCATAAACCAGCAGCTTTTCTGGCATATCCGTCCCAGTGCCGAACCACGCTTCCCAGCCGCGCCCGTCCTGATAACCCAGTCCTTTTTCTACATCATACCGCAGCATATCAATGTTGGGGCGCAGCGCTTTAAGTTGTAACGCCCCGGTCACGACATCCAGCGGAACCTGCACATTCGGGCCGATCGGCCCATCGCTGTCCTCGGCAACAATCCGCACCAAATCGGGGCGTTCCTCGCGTTGCAGCATCACCCGCCCCTGCATATCCACCCAGGTCTGTACGCCCGCCTGATCCCACACCACAGCCGGTTCGCGCTCCTGCACGATGATCTGCACCATGTTCGGCGGCCAGCCCACTGTTACGGTCGGCATCGGCCAGCGTAGGGGAACGCAAGCACCGCCTGCCGCACCGCTTCAGGATCAATCCAGAAAATGTGCATGTTGGCGATTCCGCTCAGGGCAAACACTTCTTCTTTGGTCACGTATTGCAGGCCGCCCACCGCGATACTGTGGATGTAGAAAAACGGTGTGATAAAGAATAATGCCAGTACACCAATTAGGCTCAGAACGATCATGGCGCTGACAATCCGCCAACTCCCCATGCTCCGTCGGGCACTGTGCCCGATGGGGCGATCAATCGCCTCTTGCGCGGTGGCCGGAGTCCGCAGGATACCCGGCGCACGCCCATTCCCACGCCGTCGTTCTCGCAGCCGCGATGTCATACCTCAACCTTCATCCACAAAATCCTGTTACTGCCTTCCACATCTGCCTATAGAAATCGGGTATCTGTAGGGGCGCACCGACGTGTGCGCCCTGTATACCACCCAGATACAGCATACTCGACTTTTCGTATGCCCTATCACAATCCCACATTATCCCATTATCCCACCAAACTGCCGGAATCCACAACTCGCTTTACGCAGTTTAAAACCAATCTCCAACCAACTCAACTTCCATTTCCAGTTCGACGCCGCTTTTTTCGTGCACAGCCTCTCGTACATGGCAGATGAGCGCATAATAATCGCTGGCCGTTGCCCCGCCAGAATTGATAAAAAAATTCGCATGTACCGGCGACACCTGTACCCCGCCCATGCGATACCCTTTCAGTCCGGCGGATTCGATCAACCTGCCTGCGTAATCGCCCCGCTGGATTTTTGAAGATGCTGCCCAGGCTGGCTCCCGGTGGTTGGGTGGACTTGCGATAGGCCACGAACTCCTCCATTCGCCTCTGGATCGTCATGCGGTTCGTCGGTTTCTAACGAAAACATCGCCAGCAGTACCAGAAAACGACGATCTTCTCGCGCTTTCAGGCTGGATGTGCGGTAGCCATAGCTCAGCTCACTCTCCGTCAGGATTTGCGGCCCTTTGGCTGCATCCAGCACCACCGCCTCGCACAACACCGACGCCATATCCCCGCCATGCGCCCCGGCATTATTGACCACTGCGCCGCCAACCGTTCCCGGCACGCTCGCCGCCCATTCCAACCCGGTCAATCCATGTTTGGCACATTTCCGCGCCAGCACTGTCAGTCCGGTTCCGCCCGTCGCGGAGACATTTCGCCCGCCGTGCCATTCATCAAATGTAACCTCAGTGACATCATTGATGACCACCAACCCGCGTATACCGTTGTCGGATACCAGCACGTTCGCCCCGCCGCCCATCACCCGCACCGGAATATTTGCCGACCACGCCGCATCAACCACACCGACCAGTTCGTCTGTCGATTCTTTGGCGATATACAACCAGTCCGCCACCCCGCCTAACCGCGCGGCAGTGTAACGTGCCATCGGCTCATTACGCAGCAGTCGTTCGGGATGCGGAATAGGAATCATCTACCGCGCCGCCACTGGTTTATAGACAGAGTCGCTTAAGTGACTTTCCGCAGCCCAATTGGTAGGGACAAGGCAAGCCTTGTCCGCAGGAAACAAAATCTCTGTATGAACGTCCGTTTCAAATATATTTCTCAACCTCTTTAGAGGTTTACAGAATTGATGATAGCTGGACGTTTTGAACGTCCAGCGGGGTCGCAGGCTCAACATGCGCCTCATTTCGGTTCTTGCTCGCTCATTAACCCCTTCACATACTCGACCCCGATCTGTGGCGCATCCCCCGCGCTCATAATCACGATGGCCGCAGGCGCTTTTACTTCTTCCTTTAATACCCGCACCGTTTCCTCGAAACTCCCCGTATGCCGCGCGTCATTGTGGCTCATCGCCGCCACAATGCCCGCGCTTGTCACCCCATCCATCGGATTTTCCCGCGCCGCATAAATATCCGTCACCAATACATGATCCGCCCCGCCGAACGCCCCCACGAAATCATCAAAGAGGGCTTGTGTCCGGCTGTAGGTATGCGGTTGCCACACCGCCCACACTGCTCGATCAGGATACCGCTGTCGTGTCGCTTCTAACACCGCCCGAATCGACATCGGGTTATGGGCATAATCATCCACCACCGCGATTCCATCTACATCCGCCCGCACATCAAACCGCCTCGCCGTCGGCTTGAACGTTGAAAGCGCCATCGCTGCTTTATCGCTTAAGTTTAGATACCCAGGAACGGCAAGCAAGGCAGCAGTAGCATTGGAAACATTGTGATTACCCGGCAATCGAATGCAAACGGGCAAATCCCAATCAGCCTCGTCCTCACAATCTTCATCCACTGGTTTGCGTACGTCAAACCAGGTGCGTCCTAATTCATCTGAGCGGATATTGAAGGCTCTTACGTCTGATTGCTCACCTATGCCAAAAGTATCCACGCGATGCCCTGCCCGGAAACTCTCTTGCGCTAGACTAAATACAAGAGGATCATCAGCACTGGCTATCAACCGGTCACTATAAACATAGTCAGATTTCTTATTCAGTAACCCCACAAACTTCCGAAACGACTCGACCATCTCCTCTGGTGTTTTGAAAAAATCCGGGTGATCCCACTCAATATTCGTAATCACCGCGATGTCAGGTCGCAGGCCGAGGAACATATTGTCGTACTCATCCGCCTCGACAACGAACCACTCCCCCTTCCCCACACCCGCGTTTGTGCCTGTGTTGCCCGTCACCCCGCCCACGATGTAGCTGGGGTCTGCCCCGCACTCCCGCAAAATGTGGACGATCATGCTCGTCGTCGTGGTTTTGCCCTTCGTCCCCGCAACGGCGATCACCTTCTGCCCTTCCATCAGCGCCGCCATCACATCCTGCCGCTTGTACACCGGGATTCCGGCCTCCCGCGCCGCGACCACCTCCACATGGTCGTCCTTCACCGCCGACGTAATCAGAACCATGTCCGCGCCCTGCACGTAAGCCGCATCATGTCCCAGGTGAACTATCGCCCCATCCCGCGCCAGTGCCTCGGTCAGATCATTACTATTCCTGTCCGACCCCGACACATGGAATCCGCGCTCGACCAGAATCCGCGCAATCGCGCTCATCCCCGACCCGCCAATCCCAACCAGATGAATCCGCTGGCCGGGTACAAATTTTACGTCTTGCATCACTGAATTTTTCTCTTACTGATAGCTGATGGCTGACAGCTATTTTTACATCATAAACAACACGAACAGGAACAACACAATCACCATCACCGTCAGCAGTTCGGTACTGTTGCCCGCCGCGCCGCCCAGCAGCACCAGCGGAATCGAGTTGAGATTCTGCGCACTGATTGACGTGGCCGATGGCGCGATCACCAGTGGATCGAGCGGATACTCGTTGATGTCCAGCAGATACCACACCGCCCCCCAGATCAAATAGCCGTTGAGCGCCCCTATCAACCCGCCCGTAATGGCATCCTGAATCCGGTTGCGACGCCCACCTCGCCCGCCTGTGCCCCGTGTCCGGTAGGTCATATACAAAATCAGCACGAAAATAAACAGTTCAACAAAAAACACCTGATCCTCTGGCACGGACGCCAGCAGCACCCCCCGCAGCAGCGCATCGAATTGAAACAGTGCGAACACCGACAGGATAATACCCGCCAGCGTCAGCAGTTCCCGATTCCAGCCCCGGATGACGCCGACAATCCCGAAAAACACGGCGCTGATCCACAACATGCTGTAAATTTGAATCATATCGGCCTCAGATCAACACCAGCACGAAAATAAACAGGACAATCACCGCCAGCGCCAGCAGATTGCCCGCGCCCTGTGGCCCACCCGCCAGCACGTATAGCGGCAGCGAATTAATAGCCGCCGCGCTCGGTGAACCCGGAGGCGGTTGGATAATGTATGGTGACAGCGGATAACCGTTGACGTGCATGAAATACCAGATCGACCCCCAGATCAGGTAGCCGTTGATGAACCCCACCACCGCCCCTAGCACCCGCGATTGCAGCGGATCGCGCCCCTCGCCACTTTGTGACGGACTGAGTTGTCGTTTGCCCAGAGCATTCGTCTGGTAGGCGAAAAATACAATCGCCACGAAGATGAACGTTTGCACATAAAATTGCTGTTCCGGCGCGACATTCGCCAGCAGCGTCCCCCGAATCAGCGGATCGAACTGGAACAGCGCGAACAGCGCCAATATGATGCCCGACAGCGAAATAATCTCTTTGCTCAGGCCGCGCATATACCCGATTCCAGCGAAGGCGAACGCCATGCCCCACATAAATCCCGACAACTGGATCATGCTTGCCCTCCCGCCAGTTTGACGAGTTCCGCCGCCGCCCGTTCCGCCCCATCCGGTTTTGCCAGCGCCGATGATGCCGCGCCCATCTCTGCCAATCGCTTCGGATCATTCACTATCGCCCGAATCGTGTCCACCAGTGACCTGTTCATATCTGCCTCGTCCAGCCGCACCGCCGCGCCCCGTTCCGCCAGATAATCCGCATTCACCTTCTGGTAGCGCCATGCATGGGGATACGGAATCAAAATCGCCGGTAGCCCGAACAACGGGAACTCGCCCAGCACACTCGCTCCGGCGCGGCTCACCACCACATCTGCCGCCGCCATCGCCAAACCCATCTCATGATGCAGATACGGATAGACATGGTAATCGGTTGTATCCGGCAGGGTTTTCAGTCGCGTCTCGATGTCTGCCCAATCCAGCGTGCCGGTCACATGAATCACCTGCAAACCATCCTTCAGCAGTTCTGGCAGGGCATCCAGCAGCGCATAGTTGATCGCCCGCGCCCCCCGGCTGCCACCGAACACCAGCACGGTCTTTTTTCCCGGATCGAGTCCGAACTGTTGCAGTCCTGCCTCTCGTGTGGCCTCGCACATCGAGCGCCGCAGCGGATACCCGGTGACAACCGTTTCCTGCTTGGGGAAATAAACCGCCGAGTCTCGGCACAGTCAGCGCCACCCGCCGCGCGAACCGTCGCAGCGCCAGAATCGTCGCCCCCGGTTCAATATCCGGCAGGAAAATCAGAATCGGCACGCGCCACAACCACGCCGCCAGCGCCACCGGCAGGCCTACCCAGCCGCCTGTCAGCAGCAGCGACTTCGGCCTCTGACGCCCCACCAGCCACACGGCTTGCAGCGTCCCAACCACCAAATTCAACACGCTCACCGCCGCCCGCACCGGATTCACCCCATGCAGCGGCCCTGCCCGCACTTCATCGTAATCTGCAAATGGAATCCTGGCCTCATCCACCAGTGGACGCTCGAACCCGCCGACACTGCCCACGAACGACAGGCGTACCTTCGGATACTGACTGGTGATCGCTTCGGCAATCGCCAGCGCCGGGTAAACATGCCCACCTGTGCCGCCGCTGGCAATCATAATGCCAAGAAAATGGTTTTGACTCATAAATCTTTGTCGAGTGCCGTTACTGTACTGGATTGTAGCAGAGCGAGGGGTTTAAGGAAAATCAGTCGAACGGCAACACATGGCCTGCAAAGACCAATGTCGCCACAGACCAAATTTTTTAGGCTGTTGTGAGTTTTTTCCGTAAAATGATACCTAAGCAACCGTAACGGGGAATGAAATATGAAATCTTCAGTGGGGGAACTAAAAGCCATTATCCTCGATACCCGTAACAGCGACGAAACCCGCATCGAGGCCATTCACCAACTTATGCAAATCGGTACGCTCGAACAGATCATGCGCGTCTTTACCCGCCAGCTCGACGCACACCATCCCACCAACAAGCGCGTCAACCGTGCCATCATGGACATTCTTCTGGCCGGTGACAAGTTTGGCCGCGCAAAACAGGGCTGACATCCCCGCTTTGGCGCTTATCCCTGATTGTAGGGACGAGGCTTGCCTCGTCCGGTATCAACCTGTTCTCAGGGTATAGTCCCCCGGCTGCCATACACATCGTAACCAACCCTTTCACCGCACCACCCATAACCTACCTTCCATACCCCCACCATTCGGTGGCGGTCATCAATACCGCGCGCCGCCTTCTGTAGAGGCGGTCCCCCTACTTCTTAACACTGAAATCCTAATTCCACATTATCAACATAGAAAAGCCAGAGGTTTAAGGAAAATGTGCGGAACGAAACGACGAGAAACGTATGACAGCTATTTCAACATTACAGTTAACCCGAACTTGCAGCACGTTTTGTAGACCCGATGAAACCGAACGAATTCTACGTTGGCGGCATGTAAGTCACTGACATCCCAAGGACTAATATCGCTGATACTATAAGAGGGCTGTAAATAACTCCTCTATCTTGATCTTCCGGCACATAATGGAATGTTGCAGTTTTTCGGTTGTGTTGAAGACTAGAATATGACACATCGGTTGCAGAATATGCTTTTATGGGCAAACTCATCTCTAATAGGTTTTTACCCACTGCTTTATTCCTTGCTGAGACTTCACGCATAAGTGTTCTTAGAATACGCGCCATAGGCTCAGGACCAGTTTTCTTTTTAACACAGGCACGTATTTGGGTCTCCGCTTCAGTTATCAGGTGTTTTTCTACGTCCTGACCAGTTGCTTCTAAATAGCAAGGGACGAATGGATCAAGAACACGAAAACTATGTGAAAAGAACAAACTTGGCTCTGACAGTCTGTTACCTTGCCGATCATGGAAATTGGAAACTGTGGAAATCATTGGCCGTATCTCTTTAGTTGGGAGAGTAACCCATGCACCATATACAAAAGCATGACTTCTATAGTTATTTGGCAGCAGAGATATCCAGGACTTCTTAAATTCATCTGTTGCTCTGGCAGCTAGTTCTCGTCCAAGATCAAAAGGTGTAAATTGCCCGGGGTCAACTAGCGGAACTAATCGGTCAAATATCCAACGATCAGTTTTTGTTCCATTTATCGTTGATAACCCTGTGTACGAGAAAGCGGCTATGTTCCAGTAGCCCACAACCTTGTTTGTGTCATCGTCTTCGGGTTTGCGTGTAGCGATGTTTACTAATCGCCTGTCCGAGAGTTGAACAATAAATTCATGTGTTAGACAAGTGAGGATTAAAGTCATCTGCTCCCCAATTAGGTGAAAAGAGCTTTCTTTGCGGCCTCGCTTAATACATCAATTAGTATTTCTCTGAAAGCTCCCGCAGCATTGTTCCCCATTTTTACAGCCAACTTTTTGTACCTTACTATAGCTACCTGTGTTCGTGGACTGTCTTTAGTAAGGTCGCCAATTGTCACTTTTAGTTGTTCTCGATCTTCGTCCGATAGAGTCTCCAATTCATCGGCATATTCTATCGCTGACATGATCGCTATTTCAGTCCAGAGATAAGGCAGTCCACAATTATGGCAATATGCAGGTATAGGATGTGCCAAAGGAAAATGTGAAGCGCTTTCAAAATATGCCTCTTTGCCATCCCTTCCTCGTATGCCGATTCTACATTCTGGACACTTAGCTATTGTTTTGCTACCGCACTCTGAGCAAAAAGGAGAAGAATGGTTTGATGGTTCAACCAAATACCAGCTAACCACATGCCCGTTCTCACAAATCAGTGCAAATCTACTGGACACTTCTACACCCCTTCCAACCCATATATGTAGAACCTATATTCTATTCGGGACACTTTAGCAGATTTTTCCAGACTTGTAAACCGATGCACATGAAAATGTCTATACACGAATTATCGGCAAAATGTATAATAACATTTGTTCTAGTTCATAAACTTAGATATAATATCCTCTGCAACAGAGAAGGGGAGGGAAACCATGAACCCATCAATTATCGACATACTTGCCAGTACAGAGTTGTCATATCTGCCGAACAAATTCTTACCAAAAGCTAGAGTAAGTGAAGTATGGAAACAAACAGCAAAAGTGGTCGGATTGGAATATGTAGAACCCTCTGCCGAACAAATAGAATGGGTATGGCGTCACGCTGGTGTAAAACTAAAAGAGAACTATTCAGGGGTTTGCGAAGGAACGACGCTCAAGCTATATGGAAGTAACAGATCACAAATTCTAGCTGAATATAAGGCTAGGGGATGGAGAGAGGATAGCGCTGTTTATTTAGGCGACGGTTCTACTTGGCACACTTCTTATCATGTCATGGTTTATCCTTGTACGAACTAGGAAATTTTTCGTGCCACTAAAGATCAGATCAACACTTTGAATTGCTTTCAATCCAGCCAATAGGCCGGGTATCAGCAACCTCGTCACCCCGTCTTTCTCCCCCTTCCCCCGCAAGCGATGGAAGGGGGTCGGGGGGTTAGGGGTAACTTCCCGTTCCCCGACTCTCGCCCCTGCACTCATCTTACTCTCCTTCTCTCTGTCCTCTGCATCTCGGTGGTTCAATCTTCTTTTTCTACCCACTCCCAACTCAAAACTGCCCATTTTTCCCCTCAAAATCGAAACAAATGTGTACACAAATGTTCACCTTTTATACAAACATCTGTGCTATACTGGAGTACATTGAGGTTCCCCGCCTTGCGAAGCCGGGGGAGATGATGCGAATGACCCATGTGCCATGTCAGGAATTGCTTGCGCGGGAGGAAGGAGATAAATTCGAGAATCTTTTTTCAATTCTCTTGATCGTTTTTATCTTCTATTTTCTCAATACGGCGCAGGTCTCGCCTGTTCCCGCCGTTGCATCGTCGGTAGCGCAGAATGCCAGTATCTTTTCAACAAAACCCCCACCCGCCGCAGAACCCACGCGGGCTTGCTTCCGCGCCACCCCCCTCGCGCGCAGAAACCAGCCGGGGTTATTGCATTGGAAATTGTGAGGAGATTCTACCGTTACCGTTTTTTGAGCGCCGCTTGTTGTCGTTCCGGCATCGGTGTATTCCGCTTGGGAGCGCCCTGCCGCGCCGTCACCCGCGCCACGCTCAACAGCAGCCCAACCCCCGCCATCACCACCACCAGCGACGACCCACCGAAGCTGATAAACGGCAAGGATGCACCTGTCGGCGGCACAATCGCCACCATCACCGCGATATTCAGCAGCGCCTTAATCGCTATCCAGATGGTCACACCCGCCGCCAGCAGCGCCCCGAACGTATCCGGCGCGCGCCGCGCAATTTGCAGCCCGCGCATCACCAGTGCGATATACAGCCCCACCACCAGCGACGCCCCCACCAACCCCAGTTCCTCGCCAATCACCGCGAAGATGCTGTCGGTATGCGGCGCGGGCAGGTTGCCGAACTTCTGCTTGCCCTGCCCCAACCCCACACCTGTCAGCCCGCCGTTGTTGAAGGCTACGATCGCTTGCTGAATGTGATAATCTGCCTGCGTCACATCTGTATTGCCGGACAAATACGAGGTCACACGCCCCTGGGCATAACCGGGACCAATATTCGTCACATAAAACACGCCCACCACCACCACGATCACTCCGGCCACCGCCATCTGCATCAGGTCAGCCCCCGCCAGGAAGAACATGATGCCCGATACCGCCAAAATCGTCGCTGCTGTACTGATGTCCGGTTGTCCCAGCACCAACCCGGCGACAATCCCCACCAGAATGGCGAACGGCAGCAGGCCATACGTCAGGCTGCGGATTTTTGTCCGCCGCGAACTCAACCACGTCGCCATATAGATCACGATCACCAGTTCCGCCAGTTCACCCGGCTGGAACGACCCGTTAATCAGCGAACGCCGCGCATTAAATACATCATCGCCGAACAGCAGCACCGCCACCAGTGCGCCAATCGTCATCAACAGAATCAGTACGGCCAGCCGCCGCCACACCCGGTAATCAATGGCGATCAGCAGCAGCATAATCACCGTGCCGATCAACACATTACGCACATGCTGCATAAAAATGACCGTCTCGCTGCCGTAGGTCTGGTAGCTCCAGTCGAAGGTCGTGCTGTACACCATCATCAGGCCAATCGCCAGCAAACCGCCCACCAGCACCAGGATATAACCATCAATCGACGCCAGGAATCCCCTCCGCTCGGTAGATGGTGCATCCACTGCCACCCGTGCAGTCGTCCTCGGCGTGGCGCGCACCGGGCGCGGCGCGGGTTTGGCGACATCGTTTTCAAATTGGGGCAGATCGACAAGCGGTTGGTCGGCCATTGCTGCTACTTCCTAAAACTCAGTTCGGTATTTTACTCTAAGGATACAGTCGCTTCCCTGTTTATAGTTGTAATAATTATAACCCCATCACCAGTCGGCGAAAGTGTTCCCCCCGTTCGACAAAATCGGTGTAGGCGTCGTAGCTCGTTCCCCCCGGCGACAGCAGCACCACATCGCCCGACTGTGCCAGTGTGGCCGCTTTCGCTACGGCCTCATCCAGCGTCTTTACACACGTGACCAGTTCCCTATTACCCGCCAGCCGCTCGATCACCTCCGCGATCAACGTGCTTGCTTCTCCAAAGGCGATGATGTGCCGTGCCTTACTCAGCGCCAGCCGGATCATATCATCCCAGGGTAGATTTTTGTCCTTGCCGCCCAGCAGCAGCACCAGCGGTTCGCTGTAACTTCGTAGCGCCGCCAGCACCCGTTCCGGCGCGGTAGCGATACTGTCGTTGACATAGGTCACACCGTTCACCACCCGCACCACTTCCAGCCGGTGCGCCACTGGCTTGAACTCCCGAATCGCCTCGGCCATAATCTCCGGCGGTACGCGGTTCACGCCGCTGATCGCGCAGGCCGCCAGCACGTTCAGCACATTATGGTCGCCTCGCAGGGGAATCTCTGACCGTTCGCACACCACATGCGGTTCACCATCCATACTCGCCCTGCCCGCCACCAGCAGCCGTTGTCCGGCCAGGAATGCTCCGTCTGGAACCATCTCCCGCGCGCTGAACCACACAATCTCCCCAGACGCGATGGTTTCCAGGCTGCGGCTGCCGCCATCATCATAGCCCAGCACTGCCACATCATTCTGCTGCTGAAAGTAAACGATGTGCGCCTTCGCGGTAGCATAAGCATCCATCGAGCCATGCCTGTCCAGGTGATTGGGTGTGATATTCAACACGGCAGCGGTAGCTGGACTGACCGACATAATCTCCAATTGGAAGCTGGACAATTCCATCACGACCCGGTGATGTGGCTGAATCTGGTCGAGTACATCCAGCAGCACATCACCGATGTTGCCGCCCACCCAGGTCTGATACCCTGCCCGTTTCATGATCTCGCCCGTCAGGCTTGTCGTGGTAGTCTTGCCCGCGCTCCCGGTAATTCCGATGACCGGCGCGGGACAGCGTTCCAGGAATAACTGGGCATCATTCGACAGAGGGATACGTCGGCGTACAGCTTCGACCACAATCGGCGCATCCACTGGTACGCTCCCGGACAGGCACAATAAGTCTACGCCATCCAGCAAGGAGTCGGGGTGTCCGCCCAGTACAAATTCCACGTCGGTAAACGCAGCCGTTTCGGCGGCCAGTTGCTCTGCACTTCGCAGGTCGCTCACCAGTACCCGCGCGCCAATCGTCGGCAGCCAGCGAGCCAGTGCCTTGCCCTGCCGTGCAAATCCCAGCACAGCAACCTTCTTGCCAAACAATTTGTCTACTTTGTGGGTGCCATTCACACTCATGGAGGAATCAGCTTTCTAAAGCCGCGGTTTTGGGAACATTAGCTCAAAATGATCAAATTTACGCAATAACATTTCTGTCACTATTCCTGGGCATGTCTATACAGTTCATCAGTCTCTTGCTGAAAACTGATGCTTGCCACTACAATAACGCCAGCGCCACACCGATCATCGCCGCCAGCAGCCCCACCAGCCAGAAACGCTGGACAATTTGTGTCTCGCTCCATCCGCCGAGTTCAAAATGGTGGTGTAGTGGAGCCATTCGAAACAATCGCTTGCCCCCGGTACGCCTGAAATACGCCACCTGCAAAATCACGCTGATGGTTTCCGCAACCGGCACAATCGCAATCACTGGCAGCAGCAGCCAATGGCCGGTCATGATCGCCACCGTACCCAGCGTCGCACCCAACGCCAGCGACCCGATATCGCCCATTATCAACTGCGCTGGATGGGCGTTATACCACAGGAACGCGAAACACGCTCCTACCAGGATGAAGCACAACTGTGTCAGCGGTGTTTGTCCCTGCAAATAGGCAATTACCCCGTACGCCGCGAAGGCGCTGGCGCTGATAATCCCGGACAATCCATCCAATCCATCCGTAAAATTGACTGCGTTTGATGTGCCGATGATGTAAAAAATAGTGATGGGGATAAACAGGAATGGGCTAATAGAGATGGGAAAGGGAATCAGGGGAATAAATACCTGATTGGCAAACTGAAAACCACCGTCATATTGCGAAATCACCACTGCTACAATCGTGGCAAATACCAATTGCACCCCAAATTTCACCCGCGCCGACAACCCTTGCCCGGTGAACTCTACTTTATCCCGGTTCCGGGAGCGTAGTATACCTTCCCAATCGTCAATTCCACCCAGCAAAGCGAACACTACCAGCACCGCTAATGGCAGCATGATACTCGCCCCTGTGACCGTTCGAATCACCTGGACAAGATTTAAACCCATCACAATCAGCACCACCGGGATAACAATCATAATGCCACCCATCGTCGGTGTGCCGATTTTTTTCTGATGACTTTCGGCCAGTTCGGGACGAATTTGCTTTCCGAGCTTCAGCCGCCGCAAAACCTCTACGAACGGCCCTCCCCAGATCACACCCAGCAAAAACGCCACCCCACCAACGGTCAGGGCAAACGGTAATTGTCCCGCCATGCAAACTCCTCTGTGAAGTAGGGCAAGCTATGAACGCCTACCGTTGAATCCCATTCACATCCCCACCCTGCGCGGCCAAACCCAGGCGCACATCATCTGATGGGATTTCCATCAGTACCACCAGCCGTTCTGCCAGCCGCCGGAAGATCGGCGCGACCACTTGGCTTGCCCAGCGTCCATTTGGCTCGTCCAGCTTAATCAAAACGATCACCTGTGGATCATCGGCGGGCAGGAAACCAATAAACGACATAATCCAGGCATCCGAGCGGTAGCCCACCGGGGTCGGGATTTCAGCCGTGCCAGTCTTGCCCGCCACCGTATAGCCCGGTAATTGTGCGTCGCTGTCCAACCCATCCCGCACCACCGCCACCATCATGTCGCGCACGATATGCGCCGTTTCCGCTGAAATAGGTCGGCTCAACGCGGTTGGCTGTGATGGAATCACCTGATCGCCTTCGACGATATGCGATACGATATTCGGCTGCATCATCAGGCCATCGTTCGCAATGGCTGACACAGCAGTAATCAACTGCAAAGGTGTGAGAGCCACACCTTGCCCGTAAGCATTCGTGCCCAGGTTGCTCTCGCTCCAATCCGGGTCACCGGGGATATACATCGTTCCAGGTGCTTCACCTTCCAGATTGACACCCGTCAGCCGACCAATCCCAAATTTCAACATCCACTTGTAAAAATCAACTGGCCCCATTTGCAGGCTGATGGTTGCCGCACCCACATTGAGCGACTGCACCAGCACACCCTGCGTATCAACCACTCCATGCGCCTGTCGATCCCAATTTTCGACATTGATTCCGCCAACCGACAAACGACCCTGATCGTTATAGGTCCAATCTTTGGTAATCGTCCCGCTATCGATAGCCGCTGCCACCGTCAATACCTTCATCACCGAACCCGGCTCATACTGTTCGCTGATGGCCGGATTTTTCCAGTCGTTCTCCTCCGCGTCCTGATAGGCATTGGGGTCGAATGACGGCCAATTCGCCATCCCCAGAATGTCGCCAGTACGTGGATTCATAACAATGATCGTGCCGCCAGTCGCCCCAGTTTCCGCCACTGACAGCGATAATTCACTCTCAACCAGATACTGAATGTCCCGATCAAGCGTCAGATAGATGTCACTGCCTTTGTCTGCCTCCTGGTCGGGCGGGCGGTCAAACGGAATGTCGCTGACCACTTCATCGCGGGAGCGGCCAGCCAGTTGATCCTGAAATTTCCCCTCTACACCGTAATACCCTTGCAGGTCGCCACCGACGAAACCCAGAATTTGGGCGGCCAACGTGCCCTGTGGATAAATCCGGCGTGGAACTTTCTCGATTTGAATAGCGGGTAATTTCAGCGCTTCCACCTGCTGCCCCTGCTCGGCACTCACACGCGGAGCTAGCAGTACATACGGTTGATCGCTGTTCAATGTCTCGTAAGTATCCAGCTCATCCAGGTTGAGAATCGCTGCCAGTTGGGTTGCTACTTCACGGGGATTCGACACCAGATTCGGACTGATGCCAATGCGGTATTCCAGCGTATTCACCGCCAATCGCTGTCCTTCCCGGTCATATATAATCCCGCGTGCAGCCGCCAGCCGGATAATACGATTGTAGTCCGGGCTGAGTTCTTTAATCACGTCGGTAGAAAGTTGCTGGAATGAAAACAATTTTAGCAGCAGCAGCCCACTGACCATCATCATGACAATCACCACCAGCGGAAGTCGCTGATTGAAGACATCGAACTGTTCCTGATTTTGGGTTCCTTGCATTGTTTATTGGTCCCCACCACTGGAGAAACTCTGGAACTGTTTGAGGAATGCATCCCACTGCTGCTGTAACCAGCCCGTAAATGTTTCATCGTATGCTGGAACAATGGCTTGTGCCTGGGTGGGTGCTGCGACGGTTACGATCTGATTCGGATTATAGCCCTTCACCACCAGATATTCGATATTCGATTGGCCGCTCTCCACGAAGCCCAGGTCTTTTGCCCGTGCCAGCAGCCGGGATACCGTTCGCAGTTCAGCAATCTCGGATCGAAGTTGTTCGTTGGTCTGTTCAAGCTGGTTTCGGGTCGCAATCTGGTCTTCCAGTTGACGACCTAATGTCGCTAATGCTGTGGACTGTGCTAGATACAACGCGCCGACAATCACAGCAATGAACAATCCCAACGCCACCAGCGCCGCTGCCTGCCGTTGCAGCCGCCAGGGAGTACCCCGCAAAGCATGTTCCAGCCAACTCTGTCGCATCCCCATAGCTCAACAAACCTCTACAGCTTTTCAACAACCCGTAATTTTGCGCTCCGGCTGCGTGGGTTATTTGCGATTTCGGCATCACTCGCTACCACTGGCTTCCGGGTCAACACCTTGACACTCGCCTTATGCCCACACACACAAATGGGTGTTTTGGGTGGGCAGATACAGTCGGTACTCGCCAGTTTAAACGCCTGCTTCACGATCCGATCTTCCAGGCTGTGGAAACTGATGACTGCCAGTCGTCCACCGGGTCGCAGCAGGTCAATCGCGTCTGGTAGCGTTCGTTCGATGACACCCAGCTCATCATTCACCGCGATCCGCAGCGCCTGAAATATTCGTGTCGCTGGATGAATCTTATCACCCCGCCGCCGGGGAATCGCTCGCTCGATGACACTCGCCAGTTCCCGCGTTGTCCCATAAGGTCTGCCGGTCACAATCGCCCGCGCAGCCCGACGACCCTGCGGTTCTTCTCCATATTTATAAAACAAATCGGCTAATTGCGCCTCATCCCAAATATTAACAATGTCGGCGGCGGTATGTTGGCTGCTCTGCGGGTCAAAGCGCATGTCCAGGAGACCATCACGCATGAACGCAAATCCGCGCTCTGCCACATCAAGCTGCATGGATGATGTCCCTAAATCGAGCAAAATGCCATCTACCGAATCCCATCCAAGCTGCTTGGCCTGGGATGTCATATCTGCATAACTGGCATGGACTATGTGTACCCGTTCACCATATTGGGACAAATTGCCCTGCGCGATTTTGAGCGCCATCGGGTCGAGATCGAGGCCGAGCACTTGGCCGACACCATCGGCCAACAATGCGCCGGTATGTCCACCTGCGCCCAGCGTGCCGTCAATGACTCGTTCGGCAGGCGGCAAGTAATTCAAAATCGGTTCTAACAAAACAGGAATATGGGCGACCACTTTAATTGCCTAGCTTGAGGATATGTTCGACTTCCGCCAGCGATTGGGTCACATCGTCCAATGTCGTTCGCCAATTGGTGGGTTCCCATAATTCGAGGAAAGTTTCCATCCCTGCGATTAACACCTCATTATCCAATGAAGCATAATTCCGCAGGTAACCAGGGATTAACATACGTCCATGCCGATCTAGCGACAATTCAACAGCCCCGGAAAACAGCAGGCGGCGCACCGCGCGCGAAGCGGGATGGGTGATCGGCATTGTATTAACACGTTCCGAAAGCAGTTGCCAGGCGTCATGGGGATAAATCACGAGGTTGTGATCTAGCCCTCTTGTGAGGATCGCGCCCGTTTTCAGGTGAGGGCGGTAGCGAGCAGGTATAATCAAACGGCCTTTTTCATCTAACTGATGAGAATATTCGCCCCAGAACATGCGCCCTTGACCCTACGCGGCAGCCCGCTATTCCTCCAGTTTCAAGGGCGATTATACCACATTATCCCGCGAAGAATGCTTCGAGAATCCCACATTTGTAGAATTTCGGACGTTTGGACGATATGTCCGGCCTGAATTGAGCCGAAACGAATCCATATTAGATGCTCACGCTGCCCGTGTCTCAGCCCTGTTTTGCGATAGGTCAACGTTTCGCAGCAACTGTGCGTTGATTGCGACGACAATGGTGCTCAGTGACATGAAAATTGCACCCACTGCCGGAGACAATATGAAGCCGAACGGCGCGAGGATTCCAGCCGCCAGTGGTAGTGCGACCACATTGTAGCCTGTTGCCCACAATAAGTTTTAAATCATTTTGCGGTAGGTCGCACGACTTAACTCAAATACCTTCACCACATCCAAAGGATTGCTCTGCACCAGAATAATCCCTGCCGATTTAATGGCGACATCCGTCCCACTTCCGATAGCGATTCCAACATCTGCCCGTGTCAAAGCCGGTGCATCATTGACGCCATCCCCAACCATTGCCACCCGTTTGCCCTGCTGCTGTAACTCAGCAACCTTCTGCTCTTTGTGCTCTGGCAGCACTTCCGCAAACACGGTATCAATACCCAACTCTGCGGCCACCACCTCTGCGACAGCATGACTGTCCCCGGTGAGCATCGCCACCTGAATACCCATGTCGTGTAAGCGTTTCACCGCTTGCTTGCTCTCGGCGCGAATCACATCAGCCAGGGAGAAAGCAGCAACGATGGACTGTCCTACCACCAGATACACTACAGCTTGTCCTTTTTGGTCAGCATCCTCCGCAAACGAAGCGATGGGTTGTGGAACGGGTAGGTTGACCATTTCCAGAAGGCGCGGACCACCAACATAAACCGGCTTCTCTTCGTAAATTGCCTGGATGCCCCGCCCTTTAATCGCCTCGAAATCGCGTATCTTTACGAGACTGATGTCTCGGTCTGTCGCCTCCCGACGAATTGCCCGCGCAATCGGGTGCTCGGAGTCCCCTTCCATCGCTCCGGCCAGCGCAAGTGCTTGGCTTTCATCCCAGTCGTCGATTACCTCCATAGCAGACACGCCAAACCGTCCCTCGGTCAAAGTACCAGTTTTATCAAAAACCACCGTATCAATCTCACGGGCTTTTTCTAATGCCAGCCGGTCACGCACCAGGATGCCGTTTCTCGCGCCGAGTGATGTACTGATGGCTACCGCCAGTGGAATTGCCAGTCCGAGGGCATGAGGACAGGCAATCACCAACACCGTTACCACCCGCTCAAGGACTTCAATTTGTAGACCAATCGCAAGTGTCCAGCCAATAGCCGTGATAGCCGCAAACGCCAGTGCGATATAAAACAACCAGCCTGCCGCCTTATCTGCCAGAATTTGTGTGTTGGATTTACTGGCCTGCGCCTGCTCCACCAGCCGCATAATCCCGGCCAGTGCAGTTTCGTCCCCTGTAGCCGTGACCCGCACGCGCAGACTTCCATCTCCATTAATCGTTCCGCCGACTACCTTCGCGTTCGGCGCTTTGGATACGGGCATTGATTCCCCGGTTATCATGGACTCATTAATATCCGAACGCCCATCTTCTACAATACCATCAGCAGGGATGCTCGTCCCCGGACGCACCAGAACCAAATCACCCTTATTGAGTTGCTCTGCTGAAATGACTTCAATTTCACCGTCGCTCTTAATTCTCTCGGCGGTATCCGGCATCAACTTGGCGAGTTCGTTTAGCGCCCCGGATGCCTGTCTAACACTTCGCATCTCAAACCAGTGACCGAGCAGCATGATGTCAATCAGTGTCGCCATTTCCCAGAAGAATCCACTCCTCGGCAAAACAAACACGGCGAACAGGCTGTACACGAACGCTGTAGTAATCGCCAGTGAAATCAGCGTCATCATACCCGGCTGCCGATTCCGAATCTCCGGCACAGCCATCTGAAGAAACGGTAGTCCGCCGTAGATGAAAATGGCGATAGCAAATGCTGGGCCGAGGAATTGGCTGCCGGAAAATTGCGGCATCTGAAATCCAAACCATTCTTGAATCATGGGACTGAATAACAGTACGGGTAGGGTCAGAACCAGTGATACCCAGAAACGGCGGCGGAACATCTGCTCGTGCCCACTATGATTGACATGTGTGCCATGTCCGTGTTGCTCCTCGTGTTTTACTCTATGCGACTGTCCACTGTTCCCGTCGTGTTCCGTAGGATGTTGGTGCAAAACCTCAGATGTGTGCTCATGCTCGTGATGCATGTCCATCGCCAATCCCCTCCTGGCAAGCCCATTGAATCATTCCTCTATGCGGCAGTAGGCTTGAATCTATCCATATTAGGAAATGAATGAAGCTATTTCGTTCGAGCCGGGGTCAGCAGTGGGCTTAGACCTCAAAGTAAATTGGCTCAGGTAACAGGGATGACGCATCCCTTCCAAATCTTTCGCATTAGGAGATTATTCGATTTAGAACATCCGGGTTTAGTTAGTTGCCGATTGTTGGAGTGCCATCTCAAATGCCTGTCGCAAGGTCGTTTCATCAATACCGCCGCCAAACTTGGCAAAAACCTGTCCCTGATCGTCCAGCACGATCACAGCAAGCGGAGACACCAGTTCGTACTTATCAATCAGGTATCGGTTGCCTGTACGACTCAGGTTATAGGATTGCAGATACACATCACCCCGGTAATCCCGCACCACCCGCTCAACCATCGTTTCCTGATCCTTACATTCCTGGCATCCGTTGATGTCAAAAACCAGCACCGCCACGTTCCCGTCATCATAGGCGTAATCAACCGGACGACCTTCAACCACCGATGCGTTCAAGGCACTATACACATAGTAACCGAGAGCAACCACGACGACGACAACCGCAATGATACCCAATAGGCGCGCATAATTTGCCCTCTGTGTCTCCTTAACCCGCTTCGGGCGATAAATCACCCGCTCCCCCGCCGGAATAATTTCACTCGGAGGTACAATCGGCTGCACGAGGCTGGTCGTCCGTGCCGGAATCAATGCCATTGTCGGGCGGCTGATCTGTACCGCAGGCGCTCCGACGGGCACTTGAACACGGCGTTCTTCCTGCTCGAACCGCAGCCGGGTCTCACCAATACCCACCACATCACCGGGATTTAAACGTGTTGCGGCCTTAATCGACTTGCCATTCACCCGCACTTCGGCTTTCGGGTAACGCGGCTGGATGAAAGTGTCACCATCCTTGAGTGTTACCATCGCATGAGCGGATTCGACTGACGGATCGTCCAGCCGGAGTGGATTTCGTGCATCGCTGCCGATGATAAAGGTTGGGCGCTCGTCCAGAACTGGACTCACCAGCACCTCTTGCCCTGTGTTTTCGACCACAAAAAAACTGACGAGCTTCGTACCAGCTTGTTCCATAAATTCCACCTTCATCAACCTATGCGGTGATTATAGGCGACTGTAGAGAAAGGGGTCAAGCAAATTCTATCATCCCCTCGCCAACTGTGACCGTTGATCTTGAAACATTCATCCGTCTATAATGCTGAATACATTTATCTCATGCCCATAAAGCCCATGACACCACAGCGAATTGTCATCAAACTTGGAACAAGCACCCTTACAGGCGGCGCGACCCAGATCAACCGCCAGCGAATGTTGGAGATTATCCAACAAATCGCCCGGTTGCATCAGGCCGGGCACGAAATTATCGTTGTCACCTCTGGCGCAATGGCCGCTGGACGCGAACGCCTTGATTTCCCCGATTTGGGACGGAGTGTCCCGGCTAAACAGATGCTCAGTGCTATCGGTCAGGGTTACTTGATGCACATCTATAGCCAGTTATTCGACATCTTCCAGATCATCGTTGGTCAGGTATTGCTCACTCGTGACGACCTCGCAGACCGCGCCCGTTACCTCAACGTCCGCGACACCCTCACCACCCTCATTGAGCAGCACATCATCCCGGTCATCAACGAGAACGATACTACCGCCACCCACGAAATCCGTGTCGGTGATAATGATAACCTCTCGGCGCTAGTCGCTAACTTGCTGGAAGCCGACCTGCTGGTGCTGCTCACCGACCAACCCGGCTTATTTACCGCCGATCCCCGTACTGATCGAGATGCCCGTCTCATCGAGCAGGTATCCCATATTGACGACTCCACCTGGGCGCTGGCAGGCGGCGTGGGTACGAGTGTTGGCACGGGTGGTATGCTGACCAAGATTCAGGCTGCCCAGCTTGCCACTCGAAGCGGCGTAACCACCATCATCGCCGGGGGTACACAACCGGATATTCTGACACGCATTGTCAATGGGGATTCGGTTGGCACGCGCTTCCTGCCTGCCGAATCCCACCTGGAAAGTCGCAAGCGCTGGCTGCTGTCGGACAAACCGCATGGGGTCGTTCGTGTAGATACCGGCGCGGCACAAAAGCTGCTTAAGGGCGGTGCGAGTCTGCTGCCTGTCGGTATCACCGCTGTCGAAGGCGATTTCGTCCGGGGCGAAACCCTGGCCGTCCATGCGCCCAATAGGGGAGAAATCGCGCATGGCCTGACCAGTTATGGCAGTGACGACCTCGGCAAACTATGTGGCGTGAAATCCAGCCAGATTGTCGAGATTCTTGGTTATACTTATGGTGATGCCGTCATCCACCGCAATAATCTGGTATTGTTAGTTTGAAGCTTTTCTAGAGTTATTGCGTTTTCACGCCGTTGCTATAGGTTCTTATCTTTGGACAGATGACGAAATTGTGAACGAAGGACTCTCTATGCTCGACCTCACCGATATGGGCAAACGCGCCCGAACCGCCTCCTATGAACTCGCACGCACTTCAACTGAACATAAAAATGCTGTCCTCATGGCGCTGGCCGACGCGCTGGAAGCCAATGCCGAAACCATTCTCACCGCCAACCGCCAGGACTTGGATGACGCCCGCGCCGCCGGAACGGATGCCACCTGGATTATTGACCGACTTGACCTCGAAAAGCGCATGACCGGCATGATTGCCGACGTCCGCAAAGTGGCCGACCTGCCCGATCCGGTAGGCAAAGAATTTGACGCCCGTGTACTGGATAATGGGCTAAAAGTCTGCCGCCGCCGCGTGCCTATCGGTGTCCTGGGAGTCATCTACGAAGCCCGTCCCAACGTCACCATTGATGTAGCGGTACTGGCGCTCAAAACGGGCAATGCCGCCATTCTGCGCGGCGGCAAGGAAGTCATGCGCAGCAATCTCGCATTGGTCAAAATCATTGGTGATACGTTGGTCGCTTGTGGCCTGCCTGCCGATGCTATCCAATACATTGCCAGCACAGATCGCAAGTATGTGGGCGAAATGCTCAAACTGCACCAGTATATCGACATGATTATCCCGCGCGGCGGCAATTCCCTGCATACTTTCTGCCGCGAAAATAGCACCATCCCGGTCATTACTGGCGGACTCGGCATCTGCCATCTGTACGTCGATGAAACGGCTGACTTGGATGCCGCACTGCTCATCATCCATAACTCCAAAACACAACGTCCCGCTGTCTGCAATGCGCTCGATACCCTGCTTGTAAAACAGGACATCGCGGCGGACTTTCTGCCGCGAGTGGTGGAATTTCTTGGCAAAGATCACGTCACCTTCCGCGCCGAACCCCGCGCCCTGGCTGCACTGAATGGTTCGCGGGATGGAGTCGGTGCAGCCCGCCGGAAAAGACGATTTTGATACCGAGTGGATGTCGCTCATCCTGGGGTTGAAAGTGGTAGACAGTCTCGACGAAGCCATTGACCACATCCGCCAGCACAGCACCCAACATTCCGATGGCATCCTCACCCAAAACATGGACGATGCCAACCGCTTTCTCGATGAGGTCGATTCGGCGGCGGTGCTTGTCAATGCCAGCACCCGCTTTAATGATGGCAGCGCCCTCGGCCTCGGCGCAGAAATCGCCGTCAGCACCCAAAAGCTCCACGCGCGCGGCCCAATGGCCTTAGAAGAATTAACAACCTACAAATGGATCATCATTGGCGAGGGACAGGTGCGCCCTTGAGATGCTCTATAACCTCAGCCTATCATGATTATGCCTATGTTTTCCTTCTCGTAGCTTAATGCTAAATGAATGAAATGAGTTTATAATGTATAGAGTGGAATAAGCCCATCCATCATTATCTAACGAGGATACCTATGGCCTGTATTCTTCTTGTGGAAGATCACATGGATATGCAATCAATGCTGCGCGAACTGCTCGAATGGGAGGGACATGAGGTTATAGTTGGGCGTAATGGTCACGAAGGTCTGACTGCGCTGAAACACACCAATCCCCTCCCGGATGCCATCATTAGCGACCTGTCCATGCCAATGATGGATGGTCTTGAGTTTTTAGATCAAGTTCGCAAAAATCCCTCTTGGGATGAGGTTCGCTTTGTCTTAATGAGTGCCAACCCCCAGGATAATCGCCTCAAAAATGGTAAAGCCTATGGTCTAGCGGGTATTCTCCCCAAACCATTTACCGTTGAAGAACTCAACCTCATCCTCGAACAGTAACTCCACCGCCTCTGGAATGTTATAATAAGTAATCTTGTGATATTTTGAATACTTTATTCAAAAATAGCCACTTTTATGCTGTTTCCCTGGAAAGAACCCCTAAATGTCAAAAACACTGATAATTTTAAATCCACATGCAGGCAGTGGTCGTGCTGGCCGCGTGTGGACAGAACTCGAACCGCTTCTCTGGCAGACGCTCGGTGAGTTGGTCGTCGCCATCACCCAACATCCCGAAGAAGTCGCCCAACATCTGGACAAAGCCTACGCCTCCGGCCTCACGCGGGTCATTTCTATTGGCGGCGATGGCACAAATCATGCGCTGGTGAATGCTCTGGCAAATCTCAATGCCCGTAACCCCGATGGCCCGCAGATGATATATGGTAATCTGCCCATCGGTTCAGGTCGGGATTGGGCACGCTACAAAGGTATCCCCTTTAACCTTCCCGCCGCCGCCCAATGGATTGCGGAAGCACAACCGCAGCCTACCGACATTGGTTTGTTGACCTTTGACGGTCAGCGCGAACATTTTCTCAATATCGCCAGCGCTGGTTTGAGTGGCGAAGTGGATCAACGGGTCAATCGTGTACCCAATCGTCGCCCCTGGACATTTTTGCAGGCCACCGTCGCCAGCATCCTCCAGCACCAGCCCCAACCGATGCAGGTGACACTTGATGGAAATGAGTGGTATGAGGGAACAGCGTATCTGGTCGCCATCGCCAATGGCACAACCTTTGGGCATGGCATGAAAATCGCCCCTAATGCGCAAACCGATGATGGCCTGTTTGACATTGTACTGGTCGAAGGCGTTTCCCGTCCACGCATTCTCGCCGCGCTCTACCGTGTCTATAATGGCAGTCATCTCACCCACCCGGCGGTGCGTTCCGGTCAGGCAAAAGAAGTTCATATTCGCGGCCTGAGCGGTGGCGTCGGTCTCGACCTGGACGGTGAACACGCCAGCGGCCTCGACCTGACCTTCAAAATTCAACCGGGGATGTTGCAAATCCTCTCCTGAGTAAACGAGATTCTAACAGGTTATGTTCCATAGTTATGGCATAACTAGTAAAGATAAAAGGAGAGAATCGTTATGGTTGCCCCTCGTCCCTATCAAACCACAACTCGTAATGTGAATATGATGGAGAGATGGTTTTCGATGATCGGGGGCGGCGTGCTGTTGACATCGGGCTTGCGCCGAGGCGGTGTACCGGGATTAATCCTGACATTGATCGGAGGATATTTTGCGCAGCGTGGCCTCACCGGACACTGTGCAATTTACGAGTCACTCGGCCTCAGCACAGCGCCATCTATCCCCTATACCGTCGATAAGCATGAGCCAATCCAGCCAAGTAAAACTGGCTCAACTCGCGCCGGTAAAACACCCGGTTCGGCGGAAGGGGAGCGAAGGACTGTGGAAGCAGATTTGTCCGCTAATGACATGAGGGTATGATTTCAACCGGACAATATTTTCCGGCTCATTCAGAACTTTTTTCAGATGTAACCGTCGTATCTTTTGGCACAACCGGGAATGTTCCGGTAGCAGTCTTGTAGATACGTGGCCCATATTGGTCAATGACCAGGGTGGGACCACTGCGCAATTCCTCAACCGATGTGGACATTAAACGCTGAAACAATTCCATAAATCCATAGGGCTTCACCAAAAAGACATTGCAACCGTTATTGAAGGCGGACTCCATCCTGGAGCGCTCGTCAAACATCGTTGCCATGACAATATAGGTGTCAGGAAATTTCTCGCGGAGTTTGTGTGACAGTTCCAACCCGGTTGTATCGGGTAGCTTCCAATCAACCACCGCCAGCGCGAGATGGTCAAGGTCTTCTACTAATTTCAGTGCTGATTCCCCCGAACGCGCACCCAATACTTTGAACTTCGCCCCGCCGAGTAACCGCTCCAAAAAATCGCGGTTTGCCGAGGCATCGTCCACCACGAGAGCCGTTCGCTCATTCATAATGATCCTTATATAAAAATTTCAGCCGTTCATCTTTCAAAAAATCACAATAATTTATGAGGTTAAGTCCCCGGCGTCTGCACCTTTTTGACGCCATTCGTATGGATGTCTGCTGCGGGCACACCGGATGACTCCGAAGAATCCGCCTTTTCCGATACGCTTGGTTTCACAACTTCAATAGTCGGTTTTTCTGGCGACACAGAAGGTTTCTCCGGCTCGGCTTCACTCGGCTTTTCGAGCGAAACATCCGGTTTTTCGGTTTCTGCACCAGGCGGTTGTTGCTGTACAGAGGGAGATTTCGCCTCATCAACAATCGGCTGCTTGTGAGAGGTGTCTGTTTCCACTGCTGAAGACGCATCTGTCTTCGGTGATATACTCATCTCGGCTGCCGATGTCTTTTTCTCCGGGGCGGATACAGAGGCGGCGGTCTGCTCATACCGTTTCATCAGGTCAACCAGTTCGCCAATCGGCATGGGCTTGGCGATGTAACCATCACAACCCGCCTCCAGACAACGCTCTTTATCGCCCATCATCGCGTAGGCAGTGACCGCAATGATGGGAACCCGGTGTCCATCAGCTCGGAGCGCCCGGACAACATCCAGACCGTTCAATAACCCCGGTAATTGGACATCCATCAACACCAAATCTGGTTTATCAGCCACAAAATGATCGAGAGCCGTTTGTCCATCGGTGTAATTGATGACTTCATGATTGCCCATGCGTGCCACTCGCTGAATCAAAAACAGGTTGGCAGGATGGTCTTCAACATACAAAATTCGCACTGCTAAACCACCCTTTCTTTCTCAGGTTGATCGCCAAACACCTCAGAGCGGCGAGGCTTGGTAGTAGCGCCTTCCTGATAAGCGGGCAGTACCATGTGGAACGTACTCCCTTTGCCCACTTCACTTTCGACCCAAATACGTCCGTCCATCAACGTTAATAAATGGCGAGAAATCGCCAGCCCAAGACCTGCCCCGGAACGTGGATCGCGTCCGTTCGGGTCAGCTTGTTTAAATTCTTCGAAAATGGTCTCAAGATACCGGCTGTCAATCCCCCGTCCAGTATCTTTCACACTGATACGAATCTCCTCTTCCACCGTCCGTACCATCAACGTAATCGACCCCGATTCCGTAAATTTGGTCGCATTGCTGTACAGGTTCAGGAGCACCTGTCGCACACGCGCCTCGTCAGCCAGTACGATGGGCAGCGGCGACGTATAATCCCGTTCCAGGCGAATAGATCGCTCACCCACCAACCCTTGCGCCGTCGCAATCACCATATCAATAATCGGCTCGAGGGGCACATTTCGGATATTCAGATCGAGCTTTCCAGCATCCACTTTTGATAGGTCAAGGATGTCGTTAATCAGGCTCAGAAGTTGCCGTCCACTGGTGTAAATCTGGTTCAAGTCTGCTCGGTATGCATCCGGCAAATCAACACTGTCATACATAGCCGGAAATTTAAGCATCGTTTCGCTAAAACCGATAATAGCATTCAGCGGCGTCCGCAGTTCATGGCTCATATTCGCCAGGAATTGACCGCGAAAATGTTTGGCTTCTTCGGCGGCAGTCCGGGCATTTTGGAGTTCAGTGTTGGTTTCCTTCAGTTCTTCCCCAAGTGCTTGGCTGCGTACCAGTGTCTTTTCCAGCAGTTGACGGTTCTCAAACAGAGCTTCAGTGGTTTTTCGCTCTCGTTGATAATTCATCAGCGCCCATTCAGTGACCTGATAAAGTTCACCCGTTACCTGAGCTGCCAGTAAAGCACTTAAGAAGGTCAAGACAATAGCAACACCCTGATGGGTAGTGAGCGTAAACGGTTCCCCCGAAATAGCCGGAACGCCAGCGATAATAACGGACGCTAGACCAGCGACAAAAAGGGTATTAGTTGGGGGAAGCAGCAGGCCAACTACAAACACGATCAGGGGGAAACTGAAAATCATGATTTCGAAGGTCGTCGAATCACCGCCAATCAGAATCATGGAAACGGTGATGATTCCGCCGAGTGCATACGCCCACACACCTATTTGGTATTGATTTCTCGAAACCAGAATACGGGCTGCGAAGCAGGCAACAATCAAAACGGGCAGAGAAACCAGCCAGAGTGTAACCGTTGTACGTTGAAGCCAGGCAAATGTGGAAAGCATCCAGAAGAGTGCAACACTTCCAGTAATGGTGATGTTTGCCAGGGTTTTGAGCCGGTCAGATCGCACCTCGGTTGCGAAATCTTGATTTGTTGGGATATTCACAACTCGCCCCTCCTGTGCGTCACATACAAATATTATTAAGAGTCATTGTTGATTTTAACCTTAAGAACGGGTTAATTCACATATTTTTCGCATTTTTCACGCAATTTGTAACTATTCACGGCCTCCTGTGTTAAAACTAGGGTTTGTTATACCACCTATTCTTCGAGGAGACGAATTGTGTCCGACAAAAAAGTGCGCGTCGCCATTATCGGCGTGGGCAACTGTGCGAGTTCATTAGTTCAGGGAGTTTATTTTTACCAGGACGCGAAAGACGATGATGTGATTCCCGGTATTATGCATCCCAATCTGGGCGGCTACCGCATCCGCGACATTGAATTTTCGGCGGCGATTGACATTGATACTGAAAAGGTTGGCAAAGACCTGGGGCAAGCCATCTGGTCAGGCCAGAACAACACCGTCCGTTTTGCCGAAGTTCCTATGATGACAGGTGTCACAGTCGTGCGTGGCATGACCCACGATGGTCTGGGACCCTACCTCTCGCAGAAAATCACCAAAGCCCCCGGTCCAACCAGTAACATCGCCGAAATCCTGCGCGACACCAAAACCGATGTTGTCATCAATTACCTTCCTGTCGGCAGCGAACAGGCGACCAAATGGTATGTCGAGCAGATATTGAATGCGGGCTGTGCCCTCGTCAATTGCATCCCGGTATTCATCGCTCGTGAACCCTATTGGCAGGGGCGTTTCAAGGATCGTGGACTGCCGGTGATCGGGGATGACATCAAAAGTCAGGTTGGCGCGACCATCGTACACCGTGTCCTGACCAACCTGTTCAAGGATCGTGGCGTTGTTCTGGAACGGACCAGCCAGTTGAACGTCGGTGGCAACATGGACTTCTACAACATGTTGGATCGTACCCGCCTGGAGAGCAAGAAGATCAGCAAAACCAACTCCGTCACCAGCCAGCTTCCCTATGACATTGGCGCGAATAATGTCTACATCGGCCCCAGTGACTATGTGCCCTGGCTGGAAGATCGCAAATGGGCGTATATCCGCATGGAAGGCCGCACTTTTGGCAATGTTCCCCTGAATATTGAACTGAAACTGGAAGTGGTGGACAGTCCCAACAGTGCCGGAGTTGTGATTGATGCGGTGCGCTGTGCCAAGCTGGCGCTAGATCGTGGTCTGAAAGGTGCAATCGAGGGACCAAGTGCTTATTTCTACAAATCCCCTCCCATCCAACCGCCGGACGACATCGCCCGCAATATGCTC
Source organism: uncultured Chloroflexia bacterium (assembly GCA_963752305.1). Classification (GTDB taxonomy): domain Bacteria; phylum Chloroflexota; class Anaerolineae; order Aggregatilineales; family Phototrophicaceae; genus CFX2. The sequence goes on along the minus strand of CAVVXQ010000009.1, from coordinate 236,201 downwards.
GAAGCCTTCATCAAGGACGAGCCATTCATCTGGGAAGGCAAAAACCGCACCCGCCCTGAATAATTTAAGTTCTTTTTGAAAATTGTAGGGGCGCACCTATGTGTGCGCCCTCTGAGCGTGGTGTTAGCCCTCCCTCACGCCATTTGCATACCAGAAATATCGCCCACTGGTGTGAACTTCCGCCCGAAATCCATGCGCCGCCAGCGTTTTTGCCAGTTGCTCCGGTTCATAGAACACCTTGATAATCCGGTATTCCTGCCCATCATTCAACTTGCGGGTATGATAAATATTGCCCTTCTGATACGCCTCATGATTCACCGCCGATGAAAAATTATCCGGCATCGAGTCAATAGAGAACAATCTGCCCCCAGGCTTGACTGCCCGCCGCACCTTGTCCAGAAACCCATCCAACTGCTCCGGCGGCACATGTGATAGCCAGAACGAGAAAAATATCAGATCGTATTCTTCCTCCGGCTGCCATGCGAACAAATCTGCCTGCACATACCCAACCTGCCCGGTGGCGAAATTCTTCACCTTCTCCCGATTAATCTCGATCACTTCCGCCGATGCATCCACCGCCGTGACTTTAGCCGCAATCTTCACCAACTCCTGTGTCCAGATTCCCGTCCCACACGCCAGTTCGAGCACATGTTTCACAGGGGGAAGTGAGTGCAGCGCGTCCATCACCACCGCCACTTCATCAAACCACCCCTGGTTTAGTTCTGCACCGCGATCATACCGTCCAACCCGGTAAAACCACTCGTCATACTCTCCCGCCCGCGCCCGATAATACGCAATCTGCTGTTGAATGATTGTCTCGTTCATGGTTAACCTTTTGCATTTTACCGGGCAATTCGCACCTTATGAACATGCAGCCTGTCGCTTACGCCCTTCACCGCCACTTGCTCTGGCATCGCTTCACAGTCGATCAACGCCTCGGCCACGCCCGGATAATCAAACGCATCCTGAGTGATATAAATCTCGTTCGCGTCTGCCAGCCCTTGCACTCGTGCCGCGATATTCACTGTCTGTCCGAAGTAATCTAGTCGATCATTCAGCGTCACCACAATCGAGTGTCCCCGGTGAATCCCGACCTTCAAAATCAACTTTTGGGATATACCTCGGTTAAATTCCTCAATCCCCCGCAGCATCTCGACGGCGGCTTTCGCGGCATCTGTTGGGTTCATGAAGGTCGCCATCACCGCATCGCCGATGGTTTTGACGACAGCACCGTTGTTGTCACTGATCGCCTTTCCTAAGGTATCAAAATGCTGGCGGACAAGGTAGAACGCATTGGCGTCACCGACCTGATCGTACATTGCCGTAGAGCCTTTCAGATCGGTGAACAGGAGTGTGATGTCTTTTACGCCAATCCCTTCGTCACTTTGTACCGTTTCGCTGCGGAATAAGTCGCGGAAGGTCTGGGTCGTCAGCAGTTTCTTACCCGATAAAAACGGCTCGAATGGCATCTCAAACACCTCGAATTCCGGTGGATAATGTCCCACCCAAACCGGAATACGTCTTTCGCTCAGGTTGGCGATTTCGAGCAGCGTTTTCCCGCTTGCAGCTTCGCCAAGCTGCTCGATCTTCAGCGTTGCCACCCCGCTGACGACCTCTTTTGCCTCGGTTTCGATAGTCGCCGCCTGCATTTTTCCGTCAGCCACTTGCAAAGGAATATTTTGAATCCCCGCATCCCCCTCGCCACCGATCATCAGGTAAACACCGGATTTATGTGCCATGTCCAGCGCGTGTAGCCGCCCTGCCGGTAAGTCAACTTCTACCAACTCTTTTTCTTGGGGCAATATATATGCCGCTAGCATGGTGAGGTCTTGGGCTAAATCTTCAAACCGTGCGCCGTTTGGTGGCAGGGGCGCGACACCCTTCGCAAACACATATTTCATCAAATAATCTTCAATCGGCAGCGATTCTGGGTCATGGAATGCAATCTTGCGGATTTGTGGGGAGATAGTAAACGTCACCTGAATGAAATCATCCATTGAAATGTGATTCACGGCATCACACACATCGCAGATAAAGTGCGGGTGCAGTTTGTTCATGCTCCGCAGGCTTTCCACGACATGGGCACAATAGGCGCATACCATGTGCCAGTCCATCTCGAATAGTCCCGCTTTAGCGGCATATAGGAATAGGTCAATGGACTCGTTTTCTGCCATTCCTTTTTCGTTCGCGTATTGCATCGGGTTAATTCGGAACAGCGCGTAATCGTCAGCCGTACGAATCATCGTTTCCAGTTTCGAAATAACTCTGGGACTCCAACTGCGACTTTCTTCCAGAACGCTCAATTTAGCGTCAAGTTCTTGTTCGTTCACGATTGCCACAGACATGCCTAACACCTTTGGGTCTATAAACTGGCAAGGATATTTTGCTTAATAATACTGCGTTTGTCCTAAACTACGATACACGCTGCCTAATCGGTGTCTCATAAAATAAGACAACCGTCTGAGATAAGAAGTGCAAAAGGGGCGATCAGATGAGCCAGTGGATAAAATCAGAGAGATCAGGGAACAGACCATCAACCAGGTGCAAGCTAGCGAACGGGTGGTCGCGCCATGAAGCAGGATTGTTGCGGCTTTGGCAAATGGCATTTCAGCAATATCATGGTGCCCACGGTTGGTAATTTCAGGTCGTCTGTCACACTGTCATCGACAGGCAATACAAACGCCCATTCGACTGCCTCATCATCAATGTTGATTTCATCCCCGAAGATGACATCAATTCGGGGAGACGACAGATGAATCCCTCTCTCAGCGACCATGTGCAACATTTCGTTAAGCCCCTGTCGGAGTGTCGCAGGAGCGAGTTGAAACCGAAGATAGAGTGCCTTGAATGGTTCGATATCTTTCATGACCACATCTAATTCAGGCATATTGTCCTCCAATTCAATCAATCATTTCGCAAGTCGTTTTTGTTCCTCACGGAGCTTTTGTTCAACTTCCGCTTATTTCAGGCGGAACATGCCGCGTAGTTCATCCACCCTCATATCCTGATTGAGCATGATGCCGATTTGCTCCAGCGACAATCCCATCTCTTTCAATGCCATGATGCGGTGAGCATAAGGGAGTTGATTGAGCGTGTAATAACGATAACCCGTGAACTTATCTACATGCTCAGGTTGCAAAAGACCTCGATCATCATAGATGTGTAATGCCTTGATGCTGATCTGACTCAGGCGTGAAAACTCACCGATCTTGAGCATGATGTTCTCCAAAAACGAACTTACTCTGATACGTGTTGTTTGAAGGCCGCCTTCTTACTTGCAGTATGCAGTCTTACCCAGGGGAAGAGTTCGAGCAATTGCTTGAAATTGCCCTGGATTTAGAACTTTAAGAATATCTCTTAGCAAAATTGAGCCACACAACCGTTTCCAAACCATCTTCATCCGCTTTACCGATTGTCGATTTAGAACTTTTGTGCTATAATAACTCAGTGGTATTTTAGAGGTGGGTGATGTCTTCTTCCGTTGTGTTGTTTCTGCGAACCTCTTATACTCATGTCACACCCTATCATTCACAAAACAACTTCAGCGGGTTTTGCGGCGGCGCAGCTTTCCTGTCAGTGCCGCGAGTCGTTCCCTCATTCCCGCCAAAAATACACGATACTGTTGCATCGGCAACCCTTCGGGGACTTCTCGCCGTTTTGTGTCTTTGGGGCGACACTCTTTCCTGTTCCCGCCGTTCAAAATCATCACCATCGCGCCAGCCTCCCGCATTCCCGCCGTTCAGTGGGGCGACAATTTGACACAATTGCGAATCAAAAAGGACGCACCTTCTTAGACACGTCCTCCTGAACTTTTTAGCTGAATGCTGACCGCTTCCTAATTCAAATTCTCGAAGATGCCTGCTGCGCCCTGTCCACCACCGACACACATCGTCACCATGCCGTACTTGCTGTTCCGGCGCTTCATCTCGTGGATGAGTTGAACGGTCAATTTTGCGCCTGTGCAGCCTAGCGGATGCCCCAGCGCAATCGCCCCACCATTGACGTTCACCTTTTCCGGGTTCATTTCCAATATGCGAATCACCGGAAGCGCCTGCGCTGCGAAGGCTTCATTGAGTTCAATCAGGTCGATGTCCTCCATCGTCATGCCTGTCCGCTTGAACAAACGTGGTACGGCGTTGATCGGCCCGACACCCATAATTTCCGGGCGCACACCGGCTACATTGAAGCCTACAAATCGCGCCAGAGGCTTCAATCCCAACTGTGCCGCCTTGCCCGCCTCCATGACAATCACCCCCGCCGCGCCATCGCTCAATGGGCTGGAATTCCCCGCTGTCACCCGTCCACCCTGCCGGAACACCGGCTTCAGCTTCGCCAGTCCTTCAACGCTGGTTTCCCGTCGCAGGTGTTCATCCTGGTCAAAGGTGAATGTCACCGTTTGCTGGACGTCCATCCTCACCAATCATCGTGTCCTCGACCTCGAACGGGACGATTTCCTGGGCAAACTTGCCTTCGTCCAGTCGCACGCGCCGCCTTCATGTGGCTCTCGTAGGCGAATTGATCCATCTCCTCGCGCGTCACGCCGAACTCATCGGCCACGTGTTCTGCCGTATGCCCCATGCTCATATACACATTGGGATCATTCTCCGCCATGTACGGATTCGGGCTGATCTTGAAACCCGCTCATCGGCACGAGTGACATGGTTTCCGCCCCGCCCGCGATAATCACATCCGCGCCATTGGCGATGATGCTCTCGGCTGCCATCGCGATCGTCTGCAACCCGCTGGAACAGAAACGGTTGACGGTCTGCCCCGGCACTTCCACTGGCAGCCCTGCCCGCAGCGAAATCACACGGGCGAAGTTCAAGCCCTGCGACCCTTCCGGCATCGCACAGCCGATAATCACGTCATCCATTTCCATCGGGTCGAGCTTGCCCTCGGTCTGTCGCATCAGGTCTTCAATCACCACTGCCGCCATGTCATCCGAGCGCGCGCTCCGGGTCACGCCTTTCTTTGCTTTCCCACTGCTGTCCGCGACGCCGCCACAATCACTGCTTCTCGCATTGTTTATTCTCCTGTTTTCAGTAGTTCATTATGCGTTTATATGTGTCAGAGATTAGATTCAGCACATGCAGCCCTAATCGCTTCCTCGCTCGGAATTTCTGCTCTGGCTTTCCACTGAACACCCATTGCACCATGTTGTGCGCTGTAGGCGAGGCTATCAAGGATGACCGTTAAGTCACTCTTCTCGCCATTGTGGGCAGCCTCTAGCAGCATTTCAAAGGTTGTGTACAATTCCGATAAAGTAGTCCTATCGTCTTGATCCAGACTGTCCAACAGACGTTGACGCAAAGAACAAAATAACTCAGCTAATGTTATGTTCGCCATGTCAAGCCCTCCTGTTTGCTGAAAACTGACGGCTGATAGCTTATCACTAATTCCGCAACGGCTTATTGGTCTGCAGCATGTGGCTGATGCGTTCCATCGTTTTCGGTTCAGTGACCAAGCTCAGGAACGCCTCACGCTCCAGATCGAGAATCAACTGCTCACTCACCCACCCCGGCTCGCTCAGATCGCCCCGCCCGTCAGCACATAAGCCAGTTTCTTGCTGATGAACGCGTCATGGTCGGTGGCATATCCACTCTCGCGGAAACCCTCAATACCCAGCAGCAGTGCCGCATAGGCATCACGTCCCGCCGCCCACACCTTTCCCGGCTGGCGTGGGACATACCCATCCGCCAATTCCAGTGCGGTTTGTTTGGCTTCGTACAGCAGATGCGAACGGTTGAACACAATCTTGTCATCGTCGCCCAGGAAACCCATATCGCGCGCTTCCTTCGCGCTGGTGCTGACTTTCGCCGTAGCGATCTGTTCAAACACCTTTTGAAGATGTGGCAGTGCGTCCGCGTTGGGGCTGGATTGCCATCACAGGATTGACGACCCGGCGCAGCAGTTCCTTACACCCCCCACCCGCCGGGATTAAGCCCAACGCCAAGTTCGACCAACCCGGCATACAATTCCGCATGGGCAACCGTTTTCGTACCGGACATGAAGAGTTCCGCGCCACCGCCCAACGCCATATTGAATGGCGCAGTCACCACAGGCTTGGCGTGGTAGCGCATCGCCTGTGTCAGATTTTGCAGTGCCTTGATCGACCCTTCCAGTTGATCCATCAACCCACTCTGAACGGCCATCACGACCATGAACACATTCGCGCCAATGCAGAAGCGTTCGCCGTCATGCCCGACCACCAGCGCGTCAAAATCACTCTTCAGCAAATCGAGCGCCTTGTAACCCATCTCCACCAGATCGGCATCAATCGCATACGCTTGGCTGTGGAATTCCAGCAGCGCCACGCCATCGCCCATATCGATCACACTGGCGCTGTCGTTGCTGCGCGACTTCCTTGTTGTTCGCCTTCAGGCCGGCAACTGTAATCAGCGCGTGGGTCATGTTCCAGTGGCAGGTAATCGCCCTTCTGTGGGCTGTAATAACCGGTGGCTTGTCCCTTCTGCATCGCGCTGGTAGAAAGTTGGATGTCCACTCGCCACCATTTGCTTCACCCAATCCGCCACCGGATAACCAGCCGCCTCAAATGTTGGAATGGTATCGGCCACACCAATCGCATCCCAGATTTCGAACGGCCCCATCTCGTGGGCGAAACCCCACTTGAGCGCGTTATCCACATTCACCAACGTATCGGTGATTTCCGGCACACGGTTCGAAGCATACGCCAGATAAAAGGCATGCAGATTCCACAGGAACTTTCCGGCGCGATCATCTTCGTTAATCAGCAGGCGGATGCGTTCGCCCAACGGTTCGACCTTACGATGCTTGCCCACACTCTCGAAACGCGGGCTGGTCGGCGCTTCATACTCAAAGGTTTCTGGGTTTAACACCCAGAATTCTTTTCCCGCCGTCCGCGCCCTGCACCTGCTTGTAAAAACCCTGCCCGCTCTTGTTCCCTAACCAGCCCTTCTCCATCAGCTTGTCCATGATGGCATCGGACTTCGGGTTCTTCAGTACCTCGCGCGCCGGGTCTTCGGGGATGGCTGGTACAGATTGCGCGCCACGCCCATGTGAATATCCAACCCAACCAGATCGGTCAGGCGGAAAGTGGCGGTTTTGGGTCGTCCAATCAGTGGCCCGGTCAGCGCATCCACCTCCTCGACAGTGAACCCATTTTCCAGCGCATAATTGACCACCTGCGAACCCGTGATCGACATGAAGCGGTTGCCGATGAAGTTTGGCCGATCTTTGCAGATGACCACGCCCTTTACCCAGTGCGCGCGTCCCGAATTCCACCATAAACGCCACCACTTCCGGGTCGGTGTCCGGGTGTGGAATGACTTCCAGCAGATGCAGATGGCGCGGTGGATTGAAGAAATGTGTTCCCATAAAACGCCGGGTGAATTCATGACCTAATCCCTCGGCAATCGCGTGAATGGGGATACCTGACGTATTGGTCGTGATGATCGCTTCCGGCTTGACCACTTCAGCCAGCTTCGCCATCAAATTCTGCTTCACATCCAGCCGCTCGACCACCACCTCAATCACCCAATCGGCATCACTCAACATATCCAGGTTATCATCGATATTGCCGACATGGATATGTTCGAGATCGTTGGCGCTGAATAACTGTGGCGGGCGCGAACTCTGCAACTTCTTCAGGTTGTCGGTGACGATGGCATTACGTTTGGCGGGTTTATCACCGGGCTGTGTACCTTTCGCCGGAATGTCCAGCAGCGTTGTCTCCACACCGACCCCGGCCAGCAGCGTTGCAATCCCGCTGCCCATCGTGCCAGAGCCGATCACCGCCGCCTTTTTAATCGAATAAGTCATGTGTCTAAATCACCTTTCTCATAAAGCAAGTTTTTAACTGTTTAGGCCAGTTCGTGCCGAGAATAGTCAAGTATCCGCCGCGCCACGATCAGCATATTGATCTGGTCTGTCCCCTCATAAATCATCGCGATTTTGCTGTCCCGCATCCACTTTTCGGCCAACCATTCCCGGCTGTAGCCCATCGTCCCCAAAAGCTCAACCGCCTTCTGTGCCACGAAGGTCGAGGCGCGTCCGGCTTTGACCTTACACATGGATGCTTCCAAACTGTTATGCAAACCCTCATCCAGCATAGCAACCGCCCGCAGCGTCAGCAGATGAGCTGCCTTCATTTGCGCTTCCATCTCCAATACATCGCGCTGGATAGCAGTCAGTTTGTGATATGGCTGGTCGTAGGGGATTTCGATGCCGTTTTCCGCCAACTTCTCTTTGACGAATTCCAGCGCCGCCCGCCCGACGCCCAACGCGCTGGCCGCCACCAGTGGACGACTGGCATCGAAGGTTGCCATCGCGCCCTGGAAACCCTTGCTATCCCTGGCCGCCTGCACTTCTGAACTGCCGAGGATGTTATCTGCCGGGATACGGGCATCGTTGAATACAATCGAGGCAGTGTCACTGGCGCGGATGCCGTGTTTGATCTCCACCTTGCCGATACTTACCCCCGGCGTCCCCGCCTCCACCACAAACGACTTGATGCCCGCGCGACCAGCCGACTTGTTGACCGTTGCCCACACAATCACCAAACCATTTGACTCTTCCAGCGCTAATTTGCCACTGGTGATGAAGATTTTTTCGCCATTCAGCACCCATTCGTTAGTTTCTTCATCAAAAACGGCAGTGGTCGCCATCGAAGAATTGTCTGAACCCGCATTCGGTTCGGTGATCGCCATAGCGCCCCATACCGGAATGTCGCCCTCGGCAAAGCGCGTGAGCAGGCGCAGTTTTTGCTCTGTGGTTCCGACAGCTTCGATTGCTGGCCCGCCCAGTCCTGCACTTGGCATCGACAGATAAATACCAACATCACCCCAGGACAGCATTTCAATCAGCATCATCAAACCGAGAACCCGCGTACTCTGACGATCCTTCTTTTCGACTTTCTCAGCCGTTCGGGTGAGTTTATCCAACGTGGCACGCTGCTGTTCCCGCAAAATCGGCCACATGGTTTCGATGAACTGTTTAGGGCGCTCGTGTTCGTTCTCGTCCAGATCGCGGGATACAGGCCGCATGGTGGTTTCGGCAATCCATTTCACGATCTGCACTTGATTCTGGACGGTTTCGGGAATTTCAAAATTGATTGGCATCTTTATCTCGCTTCTAACAACTATACAATCGCCAAACCATCGAAGGTTGGGAAGCCGCGTCCGTTCCGCAGCCAGCGTTCTACCGGGAACTCGCGGATAAAGCCGTACCCACCCAACACCTGTACACCACTATCCGTCACTTTCAACGCCATATCATTGGCGAACTGCCGCGCAAGATAGGCATCACAGGCAGCATCTTCCCCGTTATCAATTTTCCAGGCAGCCTCCCAGGCCATTAAGCGCGCCGAGTCGATCTCAATCGCCATCTCCGCCAGCAGGAAAGCTATCGCCTGATTCTGGGCAATCGGCTTACCAAACTGAACACGCCCTTTTGCGTATTCACGCGCGTATTCATAGGATGCCCGCGCCACGCCAACAGCCATCGCCGCCAGCGCAATATTGCTCCGGTCACGAATCACCTGAAAATTGATACCCACCGCGCCGCCCAACCGTGCCGTTTCTTCAATCGTCACATCATTGAAGTTCAGGCGGTAGGTCGGCAGCGCCCGCAAACCCATCAGCGCCTCCCGCTTTTCAATCGTCAAACCCGCAGTCCCCTTCTGCACCATGTACGCGCCAACCTGTCCAGAATCGCGGCCACGCGCATAAACCAGTATCCACTCTGCCGTTTCCGCCAGAGGCACATAGGCTTTTGTCCCATTCAGGTGGATTTTGCCGCCTTCTCGACTGGCTATCATCTTGAGTTCATTCGGATCGAAGAACACACCGGGTTCCAACAGCGCAGCCGTCGCCGGAGCAATGTCTTCTTCCAGAAACATCGGCAGCAGATTCTCGCGCTGCTCCGCCGTCCCAAACAATACCACCGGATAAGCAAACAGCGCCGGGGTTAGAATGTGCATCGCTATCGACAGATCACCATAAGCCAATTCTTCGACTGCCAGCACACCTGTGACGGCGCTCAACTCACCAAATCCGCCCAATTCTTCGGGTATAGATGATGGCACAAGGCCGATTTCCCAGCCCTTTCGCACCACATCCAATGGCGATGTGCTGGCCTCGTCAGCCTCGTGGGCAACTTTACGGACATCGTTGTCTGCATAACGACGAATCGTATCAATCAGCAGTTGTTGTTCTTCTGTTGGGGTAAATGAAACCATTCTTTTCTCCTGAAAATATTTCCGGTGAATTCAGCCGATTGACTCAGGTAGGAGCATTTGTCGTCTGTACCTTGGCTTGACCGCGCATCCTTACCGACTTCAACCAATGGCGCGCTTCTCCGGCCAATGTCTGGGCATTTGCACCGATGGCGATCAGTAAAACAATCGGAATTGCAACCGTGAAAACCTGATTTGGGTCATCAAAATAGATGATAGGAAGAAATATGTTTGCGCTGGCGCGATACCCGGTAAATGTCACGTAGATGGGTGTCCAGGTGAGGACTGCCATGAAGATGGTGGAAATCCAGGCTGGAAGATGTGGAAACAGGATACGAATAATAAAGCCCAGCGCCAACCCCACACCCCCAAACAGGAGTGCGTTAATGTCCTGCGGAGTCAGATTGAAACTTTCGAGAAACCAGTGGTAGCTTGACCACGCCAATATCCCCAATAGGAGACAAGCGACAATCCTCAATACCACCTGAACCTGACGAGTGAAACGGCGTTCCATCCACAATGGCAGGTTCTCAATCAGAACTGCCTGAATCCCGGTAAAAAGGCCAAACACCTGCCCCAGTGCCATCGTGTATATCAGCCGTAGAGGCGTAATCAGGATGTCGCTGCGAAAGGCCGAAAATGCCCAGAAGCCAATGCCCAGAAAACCACCCAGAAAGCCATATCCAAACCGCAACAACATCTGCACCCGGCGGTTTCGCTGGATGCTCTTTTCCAGAAAGTCACGCTGAAGGTCGGTGATGTCCGTCCGGGACAGCATGTCATCCATTTCATCCAACTCTTCGCCCCGTAAAAGCAGGCTAGGGCTATGACCTTTTTTCTCCCAGTCCTTCGCTCGCATGAGCAAGCGGGTGTGCTGACGCAGCAACTCCAGATCGGTATCAAAGGTTGCGACCAATTTGTGATAGGAGTCGTCAAATTCTTTCGAGTTTGTGAAGTGAATCCAGTTCAGATGCGATATTTCCTGGGGAACTGCAATATCCCCTGGCTCCCGGAAAACAATCGGGATGAGTCGTTTGTGATTACTGAGGGCATAATTTACCTCCAGGGCACACACCTTCGACTCCAGCGAGTCCGGGCTGAGGATGAATACTGCGTTTTCGGAGGCTTCAATGCCCTGACAAATCTCTTCCCACCATTCCGATGCAAACGGAATATCCTCAAAGTCTATCCATACATCACGCCCATCGGCCTCAAGGGACTTCACCAATTTCTCGGCGAATTCTTTATCCTTACGTGAATAGGAAATAAATACATTTGGCATGGGCGGCCTCTCTCAAGAACTCCGTCATCTACCTGGATTTATGTCTAGCTTGACCGACTGTTGCCAGAAATACCACGCGAAAACGGGCATCCCCACCAGGAAAAATAGCCCGCGATAGGGAATTAGCGACGGAACAGCCACGCCGATTACCCCAACCACCGGGAAAAGGAGTATTATCGCCACGATCACCCACTCCAGCCTATTTCGGCGCGGGAATATCACACCAAAAGCTAGTAGGGTGGCGAATGCCGCCATCCATTTCAGATTCGCCACGATGTAAATCAAAGGTAAGTCCGGGTTGGTGAGCGGAATCCCACTTTTTGCATTCAGCGCGTAAGTGATGAAGAAGGCATTCTCAGTAGCATCCAACAAGGCTGTAAATAGACCTGCCCCAAGACCGACAAGGGCGAAGGAGCGTGCCCTTTCTTCTGTGGCGACATATAGACCGATGAAAACCAGCAAGTAGCCGAGTATGAACAGCGAGTCTCCGGCAAAAAAGGTCAGAACCGTATCGGCGTGACCATTGGTGGCACTGACGAACGTCTCTAATGGAACCGGGAAACTGGGCTGCGCCGGACTCGCGGTGGGTAAAGATAAACTCGCACCCACCTGAGTCAGAACGCCGATGAAGGCAGCCAGAGCGGCGAGAGCAGCCGCTTGAAAAGCAACTCGTTTGTCCATCGCCTTATAACCCGCCCGCGACTTCCAATACCTGCCCGGACACGTAATTTGCCAGTTCGCTGGCGAAGAACAAAACTGGCCCGGCGGCCTCATCCGGTGTTCCGGGACGGCCAGCCGGAATCATCAAAAAGGCCATCTGCCGCATCTGATCGGGGATGCCAAGTTTGATACGCTTGCCCTCGCGCTCGGTGAAGTCGCCCTGTTCGTCAGCCTGGGTCAGCCGTGTTTCAATGAAGCCGAAGGCAACAGCATTCACCTGAATATTGAACGGCCCCCACTCCTTCGCCAGGGTCTTGGTGAGGCCGATAATCCCAGCCTTACCCGCCGAGTAATTGGCCTGTCCCACGTTGCCGCGTGTGCCGGATGTGCTGCTGATGCTGATGATCTTACGCGCTTTAGCGACACCCTGAGTCTCTTTTTCCCGCTTGGCGGCTTCTCGCATGTAGGGAACTGCCGCGCGAATGATACGGAAGGGCGCAGTCAGGTGGATAGCAAGCATAGCTTCCCACTGCTGATCGGTCATTTTGTGCATCATACCGTCCCAGGTGTATCCGGCATTGTTGACCAGAATGTCGATGCCGCCATAAGTGTTCACCGTCTGGCCGATGAGTTCCTCAATACCACCCGCATCGGTGACATCTGCCGGGACAGCCAATGCCGTACCGCCTGCTGCTTTAATGGCCGCGACAGTTGCTTCGGCGGGAACAGGATCAATATCTGTCACCACCACCTTTGCGCCCTGTTGAGCGAACAGTTTGGCTGTTGCCGCGCCGATACCGCGCCCACTGCCGGTAACAACAGCTACTTTATCCTGTAATAAACCCATTCCTGACAATCCTCTCTATTGTATAAAGTGCAAATAATTCCAAATATCACATTAACTAGGGTTTGAGCGCCCGCAAGAAGGAGTCAGCCATCCCATCGGCGATTTGCCCACCGTTCAAGCGCCCGCCGGGTTTGTACCAGACGCCCACCCAATTGTGTGCGCCGAGCATGGTATTGGCAAAAAGCGGGACATCCACCGTGCGGAATTCCCCTTTATCAATGCCTTCCTGAAGCACCTGGCGGAATAACTTCTCGAACTGGTCACGGCGGGTAAAAAATCGGTCACGACGAGCCAGAAAGTCGGCATAGACCTGTTTATCCGCCCCACTCGCACTGCCAGCGGGTGGCTTCTCCCCCAGGAGAGAGCGGATTTCAAACACCATTGCCGCGCCAACTGCCGTATGTTCTGTCAAACTGACGACATGTTCACGGATCATCTGTCGCAGCTTGTCGGCTGACGGTTGATTGGAGTACACGATGGGTTCAATGCGGCGGATGATGTGTTCCAGTCCAGCTTCCAAGACGGCTAATAATAGGGCATCTTTATTGCGGAAGTGATGGTACAAACTGGCTGCGGTGAGGTTAACGGCTGCGGCGATGTCTTTCATGGTGGTCGCCTCGTAACCATTGTGTTGCAGCACATCGGCAGCAGCGATCAGGATGTCTTCCCTATTGACCGACTGGTCAGCAGGCTTTCGTGCCAAAATAATTTTCCCTGGAAAATAATCTAATCGCGGTTTGATTATCCCGTTATCCCAGGGGGTTGTCAAGTTGTGTGCGGCGGCGGAACAGGCATATAGTAACAGCAGCGATAAACCAGCAATCTTCACTTATGAACCGTTCCAAACTGAGCATTTACAGCCTATTTCTCGGCCTTGTTCTCCTGGGCGGTGGGGTCGCATTGTTCCGGCGCAGGAAGCAGATTTACTGCACCCATATAACCACTACAACGTTCCACTATCCAGTCAACCTTTGAAAGCGCCAAAGACAACAGTGTTAACTTCATCATCCGAAAAACCCATGCTGATGGAAGTTATTCCTCCTCATCGCACACCGAGAGTTATAGCCGATCATCGTTTTTGCCTGCCTGGGACTCACCAGTTGGACGGGCGCGCAAACGCTGTTGTTGGGTTCGCGGAATCCCGTTTCACCGCTGATTCTCTATATGCTTGGGTCGGTATGCGTGATTCCCATGATTGGATTTCTACCGACGAAATGAAAGTGAACCATCTGGTGAAGTCCCTTACCGAGGAATATCTGAAAAAGCCATTGGAGGTACAAAACGTTCGATATACCGCCACTGTACTGGATCGGCGCGGCGTTCTTCAGCGTGGTGAGCATCGCACTGGCGCAGACCGGAACCCTAAGTCCGCTATTAGCGTTCTGCTGGTTGATGAGCATCGCACTGGTTTTTGCGATCCTGAATGGTGGATGGAACTTCCCAATAATAGACGTCAATCAGGTCATTTTTTCGCGCTCCATCGCTACGAAGTCATTGAGGTTGGGACATTGCCATGGTGTGGCGGCTGGATGCAAATTCAGACGCCATCACAAATTCCCTTTGTCTCCCCATCACATCGTTACAGCCCTATGCTGGTATGTTCGCGGTGCTGGTCGTCCCGGCAGTTTACCTGTTCGGGCGGAGCATGGAGCAGGTGGACAGGGTTGTTCGCAGCGGGGCTGGCGGCAGCTTCGGGATGGACGCTGGCGCTGGGCAAATCGGGCGAGGTCTACAGCGCGGCGGCCTGTATCGGTGCGTTGTATTTGGCAGCGCTGGTGTATGCGTGGCATAGCGGGAAGCGCTCCACCTACTTACTTTCAGGACTGCTGCTCGGCGCGGGATGGCTGGTGACACCAGCAATTTGCTTATCTGGCGCTGTTACCGCCCACAATGCTCATTCTGGCCGGCACTAAACTCGCGGAAGGACTGCGCATTGTTGTGGTTAACACGCTTGATTATTCTGATACTGGCAATGATGGTCATTCTACCGGCAGCCCTTGTACCGCACCCACCTCAGTCCTATCTCAAACGGATATTTACGCTACGTGGCCTGAGTCCCAGCGTGACATTCCTGGATGGTTTGTCGAGTTCAGTGCTGATGTTCAATCTGACGAGCGATCCGATGCCTCTGCATGGAATCGTGAACCGTCCGGCCTTTCCGCCCGTGATGGGCGCGGCGTTCATCCTGGGGCTGCTGGGCTGGGCGGCAAAAACTGACGGCACACGGCGTTGGACAACATTGTGGTTGATTGCCGCGCTGGTCATCGGCTTACTGCCAGCGGCACTGCTGTGAACCGCCCACCCGATACCCGGACTTCCAACGAGGCGGCGCTGGCTTTACCTGTCGCGGTGTGTATTGCCGGATACGGATTAACACTCGTTACGGAACTGGTCATCCGGCACCTGGACAAATGGGGTTTATCGCAGTTGGGCTGACCTTCGCTATCCTTGTGTACTCATCGCTGCCGATACGCGCGATCACTATACGAATGTGTTTCTACCGGCTTATGAGCAAGCCGCGCAGTTGTTTCAGAGCATCAGGGGTGGATGATGCCACAAACCGGAGCGTCCCATCCCAGAGCGTTATGCAAAGCAACCGCAGCATCCAACTGCGAGGCAATAGCTGGTGGATAAGGTGAGGTACGGCGTATTCGCATGTCGGCATGAGAACCCAGCACCTCAAAGGTCGAGGCTAATGCACCGGTCGTCTCGTTGACCATAAACAGCATGAAGTGAACCCGTTTGGCCGAGCGCCCCAAAACCCGTCCACGAATGGCAACCGTTTCGCCAACGCGCACTTCCGCCAGATATTGAATAAACTGCTTGAGGGCAAAACCACCGGCTTGCTCGGTTCGATAGTAATCCTCGTTCATGCCAAATGAAGCGAAAAACTTCCAGGCGGCCTCATCGTACAGGGCGATGTACCAGCGAATATTCATGTGCCCCATAATGTCCAGGTAGTCGGGCGGGATGGTGGCCCGGTGGAACAAGGGCAGTTGTTGAATTTGGTCAGTGGAGATCATCATCAGTCCTGAATAGCGGAAGGTAAATTGGGTTATGAGAATTCTGATGATAGCGACAATAATGAGAAAGACCGGATTTTATCGTGACTGTACGGGAGTGAACCACCGATCCGATGAGAATTATTGAGAAACGGGAGCATTCCAGTCCATATTATGCCATCCCACGTCCATTGGCAAAACAAATGGTCTGCTGTGGGGTGTCCAGTAAGCTCGATAGGTTGGCAAAATCGAACCGATGTACCTGAGATTTGCGCCAAATAACCGTTCGGATATGGCGCAAGAGGGACATACTGCTGCAAATACGGGAAGATATGACAAAAGGGCGAAATAGGCGGCAGAGTCGCAATGTACATTTTACCTTACCCTTTCATACTAACCTTCAGCCGATCTGCAAAAAATGCTGCAAATTCTGCAATTGCACAGATGCAACGTGTGCAGGTTGTGCAGATTGATGAACCCCAAGACGCCATGTGCGCTAAGAACAGCGATTAGAGATAGGGAAGTGGTCGAATAGTAAGTGACGAGACGCTGCCTGTTTACCGCATCCCCTTCCCCGCAAGCAAGGAAGGCGAGCAAAGACTTGATGAGTGATTATCACGTACTTTGCAACCACTATCAGAACCAGCACAGCACAGATGTTTGTATAAAAGGTGAACATTTGTGTGAAGTCATTTCAAAAGTCGAGTAAGAGAAAGGAGAATAAAGGCGAGCAGACAAAAGGCGCGGTAATGAGCCAGGGAACGATCAAAGCGGGACAAGAGGCGACGAAAGTTGTCCAACCAGGCAAAGGTGCGTTCGATGGGCCAGCGTTGAGCCAGCAGGCGCGGGTCGTGGCGGCGGAGACGCTGTTTGGGACGCGGATTGAGCGGCTGGTCACCTTTGAGACGGCGACCGCGACGATAGGTAGGGATGACCGGGACGATGTGACGCGCGCGCAGGAAAGTCCGAAAGGCGGCGCTGGAGAAGCCCTTATCGGCCAGCAGACGGGCAGGTCGTTGGCGAGGACGACCGCAGCGACGGGGAATGCGTACACTCATGTCCACCGCCCGCTGTCCTTGCTGACGCTCATTTTCCCCAGCACTGCCCAGTGCCAGTCCTAACGGCAAGCCGTTGGCATCAGTCACTATCACTACAGTTGTGCCCTTGCCTTTGTAGCCCACGCCCACGCCTTGGCCCCCTTTTTAGCCGCCACAAAGCTGCCATCCAACAAGGCCGTTCGCCATTCGATTTTTCCCTGCTCATCCAGTCGCTTCAGCAACTTGCGCCATATCCGTTCCCAGGTCCCATCCTCACTCCATTGCTTGAACCGTCGCCAGCAGGTCACATACGACCCGTAGCGTGTTGGCATATCCTGCCAGGCACAGCCGGTCTTGAGCACATAGATGATGCCATTCAGGGTCTGCCGATCCTCGGCTCGCGGTCGTCCCCGTTTCTTCGCCTTCGGTAGCAATCCCACAATCTCTTCCCACTGTTCATCTTTCAACTCATGCCGTCGGCTCATCGGCTCCCTCCTTTCCTTATCCTCCCCTTTATTTTACTTTTCTCTCTCCCTTTTTGAAATGGCTTCACACATTTGTTTCGATTTTGAGGCGGAAAATGGGCGGTTTTGAGTCAACAGGCTCTGAAACCGCTCGAAGAGTGTTCACGCTAATGAGTTTCGATTATCGAACGCTGATCCAATTGATGTAGACCGCCTCCGTAAATCTCGTGGTTCATGTCACAAAGCCACACCCTCATTTGTCTTATTTGCTGAAATCAACGTTCAAAAACGATAACCGTGAACGAATTTGATATTCAGCAATATGGGACAGGAATGATGAGGTGCAATAATGAAAGTGGTTGTATTTGGAGCAACAGGTGGAATCGGTGTGCAGGTGGTTGAACAGGCGCTGGAGGCAGGTCATGAGGTTACAGCGGTTGCCCGCCGTCCGTCGGCAGTGACACTGCGACACGAACGCCTGCAAGTCGTCCAGGGTGATGTGCTGGACGAAGCCAGTGTTTGTAAAGCCATCGTGGGAAAAGAAGTGGTGGTTTCGGCAGTTGGTGTACGGAATCTCGCGCCGACAACCGTGTATTCGGTTGGGGTGGCGAACATGATGAAGGCGATGCAGGCCGCCGA
Organism: uncultured Chloroflexia bacterium; assembly: GCA_963752305.1. Lineage (GTDB taxonomy): Bacteria > Chloroflexota > Anaerolineae > Aggregatilineales > Phototrophicaceae > CFX2. Next base: position 218,057 of record CAVVXQ010000009.1, on the reverse strand, counting down.
TGTGTGCCGTATCTTCTGCATCTCCGCCAGTGGACTTGATCCCGCACCACTATGGCAGCGTTTGATCGCCAAACCGATGTTGTGGCTTATCCTGAAGAATATGTATACCGATCTGGTATTGATGGAAAATGAAGTGTCGGCAAGCGACCTGGAGTGGACGATCCTGCGCCCCCCTCAATTGACCAATGGGCCACGAACCGGCCATTATCAGGCGGCGGTCAACCAGCCATTATCACGGATATTTAGAATATCGCGGGCGGATGTTGCGGATTATATCGTCATGCACCTGAATGATGAGACAACCTATCGGGGGCTGGTCGAACTGGCTTACTAAGGGCTATCATAAAAGTCATGGAACGAAGGTGGAAGTAGTGGAATCAGATTGCACTCCCAGACCGTTTGAGGAAACATCAACGAGTCATTCGCCGTTTCGCTTTTTGGAGGCACAATTGCTAATATATCCAGGTGTGAACTTCTAAATATCCAAATAAGCATCATCCAAGTTTTGAGGAGTTTTGTTCATGCCAACCCCAGATGAGAAGCGTGTTACTCACTCGATGGAACCCCTAGCGAAATCAAAAATTGAATTGATGAAGGGGTATGTACGCGATGAGAAACGGGAATCGCAGGTACTACGGATTGTTTCGGGGAGTGCCTGGGTCACAATGGACGGAGAGGACATTGTTCTCAAACCCGGTGACGAGATGAAATTGTCCAGAGGCGAGTATAACGCTATCGTATCGCCGACGGGAGATGAGCCGTTGATTTATGAGTTTGAGGAATAAGGGGTCTCCTCATTCGTGGTATGTTCCAAGCGTGTATTGAGAATGCTTTATCCCGGTAGTGTCGGTGTCATGAGCGGCGCGGGCAGCATACCTTTGTCAATTTGAGCGTCAGCGAAGGCTGGATATGGGCTGCTTCCCACCGACCAGAATCGAACGGTATTATCGCTGCTGCTGGAAATCAAGAACTGATCGTCGTCACTAAATGCCATTTGGTTGATCCGGTTCTGATGACCGCTTAATGTTGCTAGCAGAGCTGACGTTTTGACTTCATACAAGCCAATGTCGCTGTTGGGTGTACTGACTGCCAACAGCGCACCATCATGGCTCAAAGCTGTGGTGTCATAATCCGCGCCATTGCCATCATCGTGCAAGTACAACTGAGGTATTCCGGTTTTTAGAGCCACAGGAATATTCCACAGCCACACACCACCATAGCCGGAGGCCAACAATGTCTGGTTATCAGGTGTGAAAAGGAGATGTTGAGTGGATAGCCCATTTCCATACCATGTCGCAAGCTTCTGGCCGCTCTCCAAATCCCACAACTGGATAATACTGGTTTTGCGCTCGTTTGTGAAAATACCTCCCCCTACCGCCAACAGCTTGCCATCGTGACTGAAAGCCAACGAATCAACTGTGCCCTGCTCAAACGCACCTAAATGTTTAAGGAGCTTTCCGGTCACAGTATTCCATACGAATATGTCAAATCCAAATGGGGTATCGCGGATGAGCGATGTGGCTAACAAGCTGCCATCCGGGCTGAAAACCGGGTTGATATGTCGAAAGACAAAACCTGTAGGCGGGCTGATGCTAAAACGAACCTCACCTGTGATGATGTCTGCCATAGTGAGCGCAGATTCCTTGCGGGTGATTACAAACCAGCGATTATCAGGGCTGATATTCCAATCGGAATAGAGAATATTGGCGTCAATCCCATCAAAATGCTGAGATGGCTGACCGTTATTGAGATTCAGGAAACTAATGGAATTGACCCAATTGTAGAAACTCGCCATCGGCTGATCGCCCTCAAAAAACAGCAATTGAGTGACGCCGCCTGCATCAAACAAATTCATAATCCGCTTGCTGCCCTGGTTGAGCTGCCAGATTTCGTTGGTGTACCCAGACGTTACCAATAGGGTGTTATTATCCGGGCTTAAGCTAAATCCATAGGGTGGATAGCCGCTCTCCCCACTGTCCAACCGCAACACTTCATGCAACAAGTGGACATTTTGGGGTGTGATGCGACTGGCAGGTGGGTTATTGAAAACAAGCAAGAGCAGCAAAAGCAGGCTAAAGCCGCTTAAGAAAATGAGGATTGAAATCCATGCCGAACGTGGAAGAGATTTTGCCGTTGTCACTATTCCTCACGGATATGGTAGACGAGAATCAGTCTATCACCGTAAAGTCAAATTGACCTCGACGGGTATCCTCCGAAATGACAACTCCGCTTACATTGTGTGGTAAACCTTCAACAAAGTAAGGGCTTTGACATCTCACATCAACTAAGCATTGTGAGATGTCAAAGTCAATAGGTTTTATGGCGACACGATAGGCAGTTGTAGGCTTATGGCGCGGCGACACGGGTTTCGGCGGCAGGCGAAAGACGCCAGTAGATACCCTTCTCGCGGGTCATGAAGCCAAAATCGACCAAATCACGGCGGAGCGTGGCGTAGTCCTCATTGTGGCAACCCAGGATTTCGTTGACCTGCTTTTCGGGATAGCGCACACCTTCCTCAAACTTGTTCGCCAGCCAGCGCAGAATAATCATGTACTTCTTCTCCGACGAGGGGAAGGTCACAAGCTGATCGCCCTCAAAGAAGGCCGCCATGATTTTACGTTCCAGAGTCGTCTACCACATCATCCACCAGCGAGGCTAACTTCTCCTGAGAGAAGATTTCTTTGCTCATGCCGATGAGTGCCGCCGGGTTGAAGGAATAGATCCGGTAATTCCCGTCCGGGCGAACCTTAACTAAATCGAGTTCCTTGAGCGCAAGCAAATGCTCCGATACTGTGGGTTCCTTCACATCAAGCATGGTTGCCAACTCGCTGACTGTATGATCTCCATTGGCGAGGATGCCCACCAACTTCAACCGATTCTCGTTGCCCAAGATTTTGAAGAACTTAAGCAGGGTTTGAAAATCATCCTGTCCCATTCAGATACCTCCATTTCGGTGTTTCCCTAATTAGTAATTTTACCGAAATAGCTTGGAGCGGTCAAGAGGGTTCTTTCGCACCATCGGGAAACCATAACCCCAGTATCTTTATTTTGCGGAAAGGTCGACGACCTTTAGTAAGCGGGAGGGTTCACAAAACAGGTGAGCGAGAGTACAATCTAACCGTCCATTCAGCCGGGAGATTTGTAAATTTTATATGGATGAAACACGCTGGACAAGCTTTGACTTGATCTTTTTCGACTGCGACAGCACGTTATCGACAATTGAAGGTATTGATGAACTGGCGCGATTCAAAGGTAAAGAATGGCGCGTGGGTGTATTGACCGAGAAGGCGATGAACGGCGATCTGGACTTGCAAGAAGTGTACGGCAAACGCCTGCAAGCCATCCGCCCGACACGCGGCCAACTGAAAGCCATCGAAGAGCGTTACTGGGAAACCATCGTGCCGGATGTGGAAGCGGTTCTGGCGGCGCTGCGCTTCCTGGGCAAGGAAATCTTCATCATTAGCGGTGGGCTGGCCGAGCCAGTGCGCGGCTTCGGGAAGCGGCTGGGTGTTCCAGCGGAAAATATCCGCGCGGTTGAACTGGAATACAACGAGTTATCCGGTGACTGGTGGCATTATTACCAACCGGAAACAAAACACCGCCAAACGTATCTGGATTACAACGAAGGGCCATTGACTGTTTCGAGCGGGAAACCGGCTATCGTGCAAGGGCTGGCGGGTGACAAACATGGGCGGCGACTGATGGTGGGCGATGGTGCATCCGACCTGGCAACGCGATCAGTGGTTGACCTATTCGTCGGTTTCGGCGGTGTGGTGGCACGAGACAAAGTGAAAAAAGAAGCGGATTTGTTCATCAACAGCCAGTCTATCGCACCGATTTTGCCGATTGCTGCTGGAGCAAGCGGTTATGCGCGGGTAAAAGAAACCCCGCATCAGGCGATTTTCGACAAAGGGTTGGCGCTTATCCATAACGGCGGCCTATCCATTAACGACGACACATTGAGCAGCACATTCAACAAGGCATTCCCTAAAACATGAGTGATTTCAAAGCGATCATCTTCGATATGGATGGCTTGCTGGTGGACTCCGAGCCCATCTGGGAGCAGGCGGAAAACCGGATGCTGGCGGCACGGGGAAAAACACTCGATCCAAAACTGCGACAGCGGCTGGTCGGCACACGCATGGACGAGTTTTTAGGCACGATCCGCGATGAATTGGGCATTGAGGATACTGTCGCGGTGATGGATACCGAAGTCACCGACCACATGATTGAACTCATCCCCATACAGGTCACGGTCAAACCCGGTGCACAGGAATTGGTGGAATTCGTCGCCAAACAGAAAATCCCGCGTGCTATCGCGTCCAGTTCCGCCCTATCCATCATCGACACGGTGGTCAGGCATTATGGCTGGCAGGATATTTTCACGACACGGGTATCGGCGGCAGAAGTTCCCTTCGGGAAACCCGCGCCAGACGTTTATCTGGAGGCTGCCTTCCGCCTGGATATTGCACCGGAAGATTGTCTGGCATTAGAGGACAGCTTAAATGGGGCGCGCGCCGCTGTCGCCGCAGGGATGACGTGTTATGCAGTACCGGACTCCATGCACAGCAGCCGCCAGTCTTTTGAAGGAATTACGGAGCATGTGTTTGAAAGCCTGCATGAGGTACTATCTGCCTTAAGGAACACTGGATGAATTTGCGGGTAGACTAACCTCAGGGAGAAGTAACCACCCTACAACCCAAGATTTCTGGATAGACTCTCAATAAAGTACAACCTCATCGGTTAATGGATGTTGATCATGGCAGATACCACCCAGATATTCATCTCGTATGCGCGAAGTGACAGCCGGGACTTAGCACTGCAACTGAGGGATGACCTGATGCGCGAGGGGTTTGGCGTGTGGGTAGACACCTTTGGCATCCAAGCTGGGGCGGATTGGTCGAGTACGATTGAGACGGCGATAGATGAATGCCAGGTAGCATTAGTTCTGATTAGCGAAGGATCTAACCAATCGACTATCTGCCGCAACGAGCAGTTGCGCTGCCTGGACAAACACAAGCGGGTAATCCCGTTGATTGTGCAGCCAAAAGTAACACCGCCACTCCATTTGTATTCCTTGAATTACCGTAATTTCTCCAATCCGTCGAACTATGGTGATACCTTCTCCATTCTGGTCAATGACCTGAAGACTCATGACCTGGATACCCAGTCATCCAGCGCGACTGCCAAACTTTCCGCCTATCTGGATCGAATGCCGGTGGCCGAACTCATGCTCCAATCCTGCCAGAATCACGTAAAAACCAGTGTATCTTATTCTGATTACAACCCGGACATGTATGCGCCCAGGGATCGAGAAAGCCTGTTTCAGCGCTTCCTGCAATCAGACAAAACATGTCTACCACTGTTGGGGGATTTAGGCATGGGCAAGAGTTACCTGCTGTATCATCTGGCGGCACAGTACCAGCAGACGGGTTACTGTGCCATACTGGAAGCCAAGCAGTTAACCACCACGCCAGAGGGTTTGGATCGTGCCGTTGTGCAGCACTTTGACCCTGAAGTGGGCGAACCAAGCGAATACGTGCCGCTGTTGCCCCTTTATATGCGGCAGTTTCAGGGTCTGCTGAAAAAACCGCTGGTTATTTTCATAGATGGGTTGAACGAGAACCCGCAGCCCAAGACTCTGCTCACAAACATCAGCCAGTTGATGCTGGATTGTGCAGGGCTGAATATTAAATTGGTCATCACCTGCCAAACGGAAACCTGGACAAGCGCCTGGAGCAGCCTTCGCCTGGAACACAAGTTACCCGCCACACTATTTTACGGTCTGGAAACTGCCCGTGAGTTAACTACCGGCATTTCTGACGCCATCCACTTAGGGTTATACAGCGACAGGGAACTTGAAGCAGCCTATGGCAAGTTAAAGCTCAAGCCGGGATGGGAACAGGTACAGAAAGCACAGCAGGTAATTGATTGGCTGCGCGACCCCCTGATGCTGTGGATCGTAGCTGAAATTTACACGGCTGACCCGGTGGGCGAAATCCCTTTGAACCTGCCGCCGCATGATGTGATGGAGAAATATCTACTTCATATCCAATCTAAAGCCGGGATGACGGACATCATCGACGAGACACTGGTTAAACTGATTGACGAGATGCGGAAAGGCCAACAATCGTCGATGGCTGAAGAGGCGCTGGAAGCCAGCGGCATCCCCACTGGGGCTGGGAGCGTGATCGCAAAACTGGTTGACCTGGGACTACTCAAGCGTGTGCCGTCTCAGAGTGGCAGCGACAAGACTCGCATTTTCTTCTCGAAAGAGCGGTTTCTGGAATATCTGTTATACCGCCGTTTGGCCTCAACCCAGCCAGCCAATCAACTGACTTCGACCAGCGTCATGCAACTACTGGATGAGTTGTACGACTTCGCCTTCATCTGGGGGGCGCTGCTGTACTGGTTCAATTACGACTGGCCGACCTCGCTATTGAAGGACTTATCACAAAATACATCAATCCAAGCACGAAGTTTCCTGGTGGCATTGTGTCAGATCAAGACACGGGAAGCAGGCGAAGCGGTGCGCGATTTACTGACCGCCAGCATGAGCGGGGAGAACCTGGAAAGTAAATTGTTTGCCGTCATGGCAGGGTACGCCAGTCAGAACCGGGAAATTCTGGAAGGTGCCCTAATCGACCCAGCGGACTCGATTTAACTGCTGGCGGCAGAATATCTGGAATATATGTACGACAGTGACCCGGATGGGGCGTTAGAGGTGATCGAAACCCTAGCCCAACGAGTTCCAAAAGGACTGATCGGCGCAATCCGCAACCTGGATTATCTGGGGTCGATGATTTACCTGACGGTACTTATGGGACCCAAATACCTGTCGAACAAAGACAGTCTCAATCGGATTGTTCACACCTGGACGGGACTCTCACGCCAGATTTTGCCCAAGATGATGTATATGCCAGTAGACAATAAGCTGACCAAAAAACTGGCGCGGGAGGTCATCACCGAACTGGTGGCACGCACGGTCATGGTGGGAATGGGCAGCAATACAGGCGGCTGGATTAACGGAGAAGAGTTCAAGGCGTTTTTCCAGATGCCATTGGATGAACGTCAGACCGTCGTACAGCTTGCCCCATATATGGGTGGCGAACCGATTGACGAACCGGGCGCACAGCGTTTGTTTGAACTGTCGCAAGTCGACAACGGGATTTTTTTCTCACTCGCGCGCACCACGCTGGCTACTCAGGGATTCCTGCATTGGGACGAGGCAGAAGCATTAGCTACGCGGTTGTTCACGGAGGGTAATACGCTCAGTCAGGGCTGCGCGATTGCTGGGCTGGGCATCTGTATGCTCAAGGACGAATGGATTACCCTGGACAAACTGCAATTTTACATCCAATTCGTATCCACTTATGCGAAGGAAGCGCCCTACGGCCAAATGGTATTCCGGGATGTGAAAAAGACCGGATGGGTGGGCTATTATCTGGGGGTAGCCGTCTATCAACTGCGACGGTTCGAGGCGGATACGAGCAGCAACCTGCTGCTGGAACATCTGCATGAGACGCTGGGGGGCGCGACTGACCCAGAATATTTCGAGAATATGGCGGATGAACTGGCGCTGCTGGCGGTGGACACCGACCTGCTGTTTGTCTTTGAAGTGTTACGCGGCCTGTATCCACACGCGAATTCGAGTGACCCTAACCAGGCCGCAATCTATGGGATGATTATACGAACTCTGGCGCAACTTTACCTTAAATATCCAGCCGAGGTAGAGAGTTTTATGGGACTGGTGCAACCTCTGGGATCGAAGTCACGCGGCCAATTATCAGCAGACCTACGTAAAGGGGAGAGCGGTCTGTATGCCTCTAACCTGATGTCCAGCCGCTTTGAGCATTTCCTGGCTGAAGTTCTGTACCGTTATCCTCAAATCCGGCAAAATTTGCTGGTATCCATCGTCGAACGTTATCCGTCGATCCCCGGTTATCCGCAAGCCGTCCGGCAACTTGTTCTGGATGTGATGCAGCTTGTGGAGAACGTACTGCACGAATAGCCTCGATGCTGGTAAACTTGTTGGGGCACATTCGCAGTTCAGTAAAGGTCAATCTGTGAAGAAATATCACATCCTGGTGGCAACCGATCTGGCGGACGATGGTTTACAAATCCTGCGCGACTCTGAAAGATATGCAACTGGAAGTGGTGACACCCAGCCTGCCCACCGTACGCGAGGGTCTTAAAACGGCTCACGCACTGATTTCACGCAACGGCGTCCAGGTTGATAAGGCGCTGCTGAGTGATGCCCCGAATTTACAGGTGATTGGGCATGTTGGCGCGGGTATTGATGGCATCGACATGGAAACTGCCACCACACGCGGCATTATCGTGATGAACACTCCCGGCACGAATGCCATTGCCGCCGGAGAACATGCCATCTCGTTGATGCTGGCACTGAGCCGCAAACTGGTGAGCGCACACGACGGACTGAAGGAAGGCTGGTGGCTACTGGATCGCAAGCAGCAAGCCGGGACACAATTGTTCCAAAAACACTGGGCATTGTGGGACTGGGGCGTGTGGGGCGGATTGTGGCACATCGCTGCCTTGCATTTGGGATGACCGTGCTGGCGTATGACCCGTACCTGAGTGAAGATCAGGTCAGCGATGAGCGCATCTTCCTGGTTGGCCTAAAAGAACTGCTGTCGCGGAGTGATTTCGTAAGCATCCATGTCGCTGCCACGCGCGAAACCGCCCAGACTGTTTGATGCCGAGGTGATTGCCCAGATGAAACCGGGCGCACGACTTATCAACACCTCGCACGGCGAGCGTACTGGACGAAAACGCCGTCGCGCAGGCCACTGAAAGATGGACGATCTGGCAGGAGTGGCGGTGGATGTCTACAACGAAGAACCACCATATAACAGCCCGCTCATCGGACTGGATAACGTAATCCATACGCCGCATATTGGCGATAACACCATAGAAGCCACGCAGGATGTGTCCACTCAGATTGTGCAGCAGGTGGTGGATGCGCTGCGCGGGACGATTACCGGAATGTAGTCAATATGCCGTTCATGCCGGGAGTGGATTTCGAGACTACACGGCCCTATCTGCGGCTGGCCGAATGTATGGGGGCAATGCTGCATGCTCTGGCGCGTGATCCCGTGCGGCGTGTGGCGGTGGAGTATCGCGGAGAAGAGGTTGTCGGGCTGGTGAAACCGCTGACGGTAGCCCTGCTCAAGGGCTGCTGATGCCGATGTTGGGCGACAAAGTGAATTATATCAATGCTCCTGTACTGGCGGCTGAACGCGGGATGCAGGTCACACAGACGAAGGGACTTAAAACCGGCGATTATTCCAGCCTGGTATCATGTCAGGTGACGCTGGAAGACGGCGAGAAATCGTCATGGCCGGAACGCTGCTCGACCACAAAGAGCCGCACATCGTCCAGATCAATCAGTATCGCATGAACTTTGTGCCGGAAGGCCATCTGCTGATCCTGGGCAGTTTCGACCAACCGGGCGTGATCGGGCGAGTCGGCACGCTCATGGCAACCAACAATGTTAACATCGCCAGTTGGCACACTGGGCGCGCCGAACCGGGCGGTCATACCCTGACGATCCTGACCCTTGACCAACCGATACCCGAAAATGTACTGGAGGAGCTGCTTCAACTGGATTTCATTCGCCACGCGCATCCGGTGGAAATTACGAGCTAAATGAAAACCATACGCTGGGGGATGATCGGTGCTGGGGATGTGACCGAGGTCAAGAGTGGGCCGGCATTCTATAAGGCACGGAATTCGGCGCTGGTGGCGGTGATGCGGCGAAATGGTGATCTGGCGAAGGATTATGCAGAGCGGCACAACGTCCCGCGCTGGTATGACGATGCGAATGCGCTTATCAATGACCCCGACGTGGATGCGATTTATATCGCTACCCCACCCTACGTTCACCAAGAATACACCCTGAAAGCGGCGACAGCAGGCAAACCCGTATACGTCGAAAAGCCGATGGCGATGAACCACGACGAATGTCTGACGATGATTGAAGCGTGCAAGGCGGCTGGTGTAGGATTGTGGGTAGCGTTCTACCGCCGTATGCTGCCACGATTCCGAAAGATTAAAGAATTGGTCGACTCCGGGGCGATTGGCGAGGTGCGTTCGGTGACGACAGCCATGTACCGCCCACCGCATCCCGGGGAGATGAACGTGAACGACCTCGCATGGCGGGTGCAGCCGGAATATGCGGGGGGAGGCATCTTTGTGGATGTCGGTGTCCATACATTGGACTTTCTGGATTATCTGCTTGGGCCGATTTAATCGGTGAAGGGATTTGCGGTTAACCAGGGCGGGTATTATCCGGCAGAGGATCAGGTGGCCGGGACGTTCCTGTATGAGTCGGGGGCTGTGGGAAGCGGGGTGTGGTGCTTCAACAGCGAGTATCACCTCGACCAAACTGTACTGGTCGGGACAGAGGGGCAAATTACCTTCGCCACATTCGATACCTCGCCGATCAAACTGACCACCGCCACAGGTACAGAAAACTTTCCAATTGATAACCCGGCGCACGTCCACCAGCCATTGATTCAGTCCATCGTGGATGAACTGAATGGCGAGGGAAGATGTCCCAGCACAGGCGAAAGCGCAGCCCGGACAACCTGGGTCACAGACCAATTGCTGCGCGAGTATTACGAAAGCCACGACCTCTCCTCTCGCTGAGATAAACTATTCCTATGAAACGAACTTTCTCCATTAAAACCCTGCTCAATATCGGCTGGCTGGTGCTGCTGGCGATCTATGTAGCGGCGGGGACGATGCTCACACCGTTTCATGGCGACGAGGCCATGCACATCTATACCAGCGAGGATTATGCGACAGCCTTCCTTGACGGACATCTAGACCAACTGACGGTGCAGCCGCCTTACGACATCGACAGCGACCCGCGCCTGCGTCTGCTGAATGGTTCGGTGATGCGCTACAGCGTCGGGCTGGCGTGGCATTTAGCTGGACTGACCATCAACGACCTACCACCTGCACCGGGTTGGGATTGGGGGCAATTTTATGACCAGAATGTGGCTACTGGACATCGGCCATCAGAGGCGCTACTGAGTGTCGCACGAGGGGTATCGACGCTGTACCTGATCGGCAGCATCGTCGTCATGTTCGGGATTGGCTGGTTATTTGGCGGGCGGTGGATGGCATTTTTCGTGAGCGGCCTGTATACGGCCAATCCGATTATTTTATTAAACGGGCGGCGGGCGCTGGTGGAGAGTCCCCTACTGTGTTTCGGACTACTGACCATCTGGGTCGCGCTGCAAATCGCGCGGCGGCGGGCGGCGAGTGAGCGCGTCCACTGGGGATGGTGGATTGGATTAACCCTCGCCAGCGCCTTGACCCTCGCCAGCAAATACAGTGGGACAGTGTTTGTGGCCGGGGCGTTTGGGGGGATATTTGTGGCAGAAGTGGTGCGGGTATTTACCCCAGCCCCCAATCCCCTCCCCGCAAGCGATGAGGGGGAGAAAGGCCGGCTAACAACCACTGCTCATCGCAGCCGCGCGTTTTTAGTAACTGTTGGGGAATTAATCGTCAGTGGATTAGTGGCTCTAGGGCTGCTGGTGGTGCTGTCGCCCGCCTTGTGGAATAACCCGGTTGCACGCGCCGGTGATTTAGCCCAAATGTTGAATCAGCAGGTGGAGATCGTGGTGTCGATTCTGCCGGACGCGCCGACAACCATAGGACAACGGATTGAAGGCACACTCACCCAATCGTTCATGACCGCACCGCAGCAGTTCGAGCAGGCGTCATGGGCGGACGCGACACCCATTCAGACGGAAATCCAGCAGTATATGGCATCACCTTTGAGCGGACTGCAATTCGGTGTAATCCTCGGCGGCGTGTTGACTCTGCTGGCCGGGTTTGGGCTGGTGGCTGCCATCTGGCCGAGGCTGCGCCCTTATGATTCGGCGGGATTATCGTCAGTCGTGGTCGATATGGTTGGTGGTGATGGTCGCCAATCTGATGATTAATCCCCTGCCCTGGCAGCGCTATTACCTGCTCTTGATTCCGATCACGACGCTGCTGGCCGGAATTGGTCTGATGGCGACTTTGAAACTCCTGAAAAGATGAAAAACTTAACGCAGAGACACGAAGAGACAGAGACACAGAGCGAATATGTCACTGTGCGATTCCGTATGTGGATGGTCGATAGTGTCTGGTTAATCGTGTTGGGAATCTACATTCTAGCCGGAACAGGGTTGGCGACGTTTCATGGCGACGAGGCCATGCAGATTACCATGAGTGCGGATTATGAAACCACCTTTCAGGCGGGAGAACCGGGGTCACTGGCGGTCCATTCGCCATACACCGTAGACAGCCCGGAATTGCTGCGGCTCATCAATGGGTCGGTCAACCTTTACACAATCGGCTTGAGCTGGCATGTGGCCGGGATGAATGTAAGCGATCTACCCAACATCTGGCAATGGCCGCTCAGTTATGAAGATAATGTGGCGCAGGGCAACCGTCCGTCGGATGCGCTGTTAAACGTCGCCCGACTGCCATCGGCACTGTTCCTGACCTTGAGCGCGGCGGTCATGTTTGGCATTGGCTGGCGGCTGGGTGGGCGTCCATTAGCATACATTGTGAGCGGATTGTATGCTGTAAATCCGGTAATTCTACTCAATGGGCGGCGGGCGATGCAGGAAGGCTCGTTTCTATTTTTTGGGCTGCTGACAGTGCTGATTGCAATCTTCATCAGCCACAGACAAACGGAACGAGAAGCCAACGGGCGAAATGCGTCCAAGGTTGTCGCATGGATAGGGTTGGTTCTGGCAGGTGGGTTGGCACTGGCAAGCAAGCACAGTGGGATTGTGTTCGTGGCCGGGGCATTTGGGTGGATATTTTTAGCGGAAATGGCAAGATTATTCACCTCACATCCCACGCATTCTGCGCCTGCTTCCTCCGAAACTTCACAAGAGAAGTTCGCTTCACTCGACCCCTCCCCCCAACCCCCTCCCCGAATTCGGAGAGGGGGAGAGATAACTGACACCATACGCATGTTATTTGCATTTAGTTTGAAGCAGATTGCATGTGGTTTGTTGGTGGTAGCCGTATTCGTGGCGCTGTCACCCGCATTGTGGAATGATCCCGTCGCACGGTTGGGTGATCTAGTAAATGAACGAGAAAAACTACTTGAAAGCCAAGTGGTCGCCAACCCGGACGCACCAACTACAGTGGCGCAAAGGGTTATCGGCATCGTTACCCAACCATTTATGCTGCCCGCCCAGCACTACGAAGCGGCCTTCTGGGGCGGTTCGGCGGTGGTGCGAAATGAGGTCGCGCGTTATATGGCGTCCCCTCTCAGCGGGATACAATTTGGGCTGCTGATTGGCTTACCGCTAACGCTGCTAGCCGGTTGGGGAATGCTGAAAGCAGCGCGCGGGCAGGTTATCTCACGGGGTCAGTCGTGGGGACTACTAGCATGGCTGGCTGTTACAGTGGCGAGTTTGCTGGTCAATCCCCTTCCCTGGCAGCGCTATTATCTTCCCCTGCTGCCCGCCGCGACGATACTGGCCGGAATCGGGCTATTGCAGGCAATACAAATTGTTCAGAAGCGTTTACAGTCGAAAAGTCCACTTGTCCCCCGGCGAAATGTGCCCCAAACTAATAAGTGACCGATTGTGGTCATCCTGACCTGCGAATGAATAAGAACCTGTCCATCAACGGATTCGGTTTCATAGAGAGGTATGGATATGCGACGCTATGTTCTCTTTTTGACCAGCCTGACTTATGTTTCTGGCAGCATGTGGCGGAAACAACACCCGCACCAACCAGCGAACCCCCGTTGAACCTACGACCCAAACCAGTAGCGGTGCCGGCTACCGCTACTGTGATGGATGGCAGTACTATAGGTAGTGTTCCCGACCTTTACACCAATCAGCGGCAGCGCGCCTGCCACAGAAACACCGACGTCGGAAGCCATCACCGTGCCGGACAGGGTATACGAAACCGGCCAACCGACCCTGATGCTCACCGGCACTCTGATCGCCCCAACTACCCCTGACCCGGATGCAGGTCTGATATTCGACACGCATTGTCTATGAGCAAAGCGGCGGCATTACCGGCCAAACGCTGACTGTGGAAGTCCACAGTGACGGAACCGTTATCCGCAATGGTGTAACCAGCACGATCAGCCCCGATCAGGTAGTGTTCATTGATAACCTGCTCGACCAGATCAATTACTTCGGTATCCAGGGCATATTTGTCATGCCGGGGGCGGGCGCTGACCTCATGAAGTACCGTGTGACGGTTGACCGCGCGGGGGCAAGCGTCACGGTTGATGCCCAGGACGGCCTCATCCCACCAGAGTTGACCCAGTTGTTCTCGATTCTGAGAGACCTGGGGAGTTAAAGGGCCTCACTCCACTTTTCCGCGATGTGATGCTCAGGTAATCACTTCCTTCTACAGATCGCCCTGTCCGGTTGGGAACTACCCACCAGCCGGAACAGGGTTTATGAACGTCCCTGAACATTGACAATATAGTTGGCGGGAACACCCCCCATTTCCGGCAAGATAATCTGGAAGTCCGCAACAGCATCCGGCGCAAGCGCAGATGAGACATCGGTGAACCCGGCAGCGATAACATTTCCAAGTGTATCAAAAACCGTCACAACCGCACGCACATCGTATACATTGGCATCGCCGCCATTGGTCACGGTTCCGGTGATTGTCAAGCGGCCATCAGCACCCAAAGTTGAGGCGTCTGTCCACTTCAGAACATCCTGCCCAACGACTGCCTGCTCGTCCTCCCAACCCAATCATCACCGCCGAGTGTAAGTTCATATTGGGTCGCCAGTGAGGGCTGCCCTCCACCAAAACGCAGGCTGAAGGGCGCAAATCCGCCGGGTGGAATTTCGTAGCCCATGACCGTATCGTCAGCCTCGACAATGTAAAGCCCATCGGAATTCCTCAGAACAGCACTCACCGGCACACCATAGACCGGGGCTGTACCGTAGTTGCCCACCTCGCCGGTAACAAAGAAGACTCCAGCCGAAGTTAACCAGGTGGAGACATGCAAGATGTTCAGGCTGGTGGAGGTCGCAAAAACCAGGGCAGAAGCCTCGGCGGGTTCGAGGGTCGCATCGGTATGAACCGTAAAGGTGTTGATGATGGATTGAAAATCGGCCTGTTGTGCCGAGTCCTCTGGCAGCAGCACCTCGATCACGCTCATAAATGAGCCGCTTTGCTGGATAAAGGTATTCACCTGCTGGGTCAAACCCCCTACCGTCTGTTGCAAGCCCGTCAGCCGCCAACTCCCATCGCCCATCGCGCCCCGATTGACCTCGGTATAGCGTTCCGCGTCAGGTCGAACGGTGGTCTGGTACTGGTCGATGAAGTTACGGAGCGCCGTCGAGTCTGCGTGTTCGCCCAGGTTCATGACGGCAAAGGTGAGTGCCGGTTGATTCTGCCCAGGAGCGGCAAAGGACGCTGATGCCACTTGAGTGGTATTTTGGGCGTAGACTGACCAATTGCGCGGGACAGCCACCGAAAAAGCGCCGCTGGGATGGGTATACAGCAAGGGTGAAAGATCGGGCGGCGGTGGCGTAGGCGCAAAAACTACCGCTCCACCACTGCATGCAGCGAGACTCATCAGAAGGATCACCAGACCTGCTCGAATCATTGTCGATTCCTATAGCAACAGCGTGACATAAGTTGTCATCGCCAAAGTTGTTCTTACACCAGTATAACCATCTCGCCAAAATGCCACACCCCAGCCCAATATTCAGGCAGGAGCATAGTACTTTATTCCTACTTGTTGATTAAGGTCATTCCCGCGTATGCTTTACGTGACACAATTTGTCACAACTCGCCACCAGGATGTGCATGCATGTATACCAGCAACGAAATACTTTTCCCGCATCATGTGATTCCTTCCCTGCGAAAACTGCGCGGCCCACAATGGCGCGAATTGGTCGAACGGGTTATCGCCCTGCCGGAAACCCATGAAGAAACCCTGGCATTTATGTTGATGATGATCCGGCTGAACGGCTGCATGGCCTGCGAGACGGATAGCTACCGGGCAATGCGAGGATGCGCAGCCTGTGCGGTGCAAACCCTGCGACGCTACAAAGGTGATGATGCGGAACTGTTGGAATTCTTCCATCAGGCGCTGGAAGAAGTGCAGAAATTTGCCGATGACCATGCCGCCAGTGGAATCCACCGGGATGAAAAAACGTTACAGTTGATTTAGTCCCTCCGGTTCGTATTATCGCTATCCCCTGTTTGATTTCCCCACTGGAAAGGGCTGTCCTTGCCACTGGAACTGCTGGCATCCAACGAAATAGACCTCCTATTACCCCTGCTGTTGGACGCCGACGAAGGTGTTGAGCGAATCCGAAGGAATGCTTGAGGACAGCGAGAATACGCGATACGTGGTGGTTTTGGATGGTATCGCCAATCGGTGCAGCATTGATGCGTTGGCATCCACAGGAAAGTGAATTGATTTACATTGCCATGATGGAAGAACATCGCGGACAGGGGCATGGCAAGGCAGTGATGAATCAGTTGCTTACCCTGGCACGTCAACGGAGGGTGAAATCACTGGTGGTCGGCACAGCGAACTCCAGTTCTGATAACATCCTCTTTTACCAGAAATGCGGCTTTCGTATCGACTCGGTTCGTAAGAACTACTTCAATTATTTCGAGAGTCCAGTGTACGAACATGGTATTGAAATCCGCGATATGCTGGTGTTCAGATCTCGAAATCGAATAATGAATTTCAGTAGATTAGCAGGCGTTGTCATGAGCGCCAACAGAACCATATATCCCGTACAACTCCCCTACGAAGCGGTGCAAGCGCGTATTGACTCCCTTCTCTCGCTGTGCTAGACTTCCCCCACTAAATCGCACGTCCAAATGCATTTGAAATTATAAGAAGGGTGTTGGGACTATCAGCGCAGCAAATTATCGCGTTAATGACCAGATTCGAGCGCGTGAAGTTCGGTTAATAACCGATACAAACGAAAATATTGGGGTTGTGTCTATCGGTACAGCGCTGCAAATGGCCGAAGAGCGTAACCTCGATTTGGTCGAGGTATCGCCGAATGCTGAACCGCCTGTGTGCCGAATTATGGATTTCGGCAAATTCCAGTATGAAAAGCGCCGCCGTGAACGCGAAGCAAAAAAGCAGCAGAAAGTCATCGAAGTTAAAGAAATTCAGCTTCGTCCCAAGACCGACCAACATCATCTTGGTTTTAAAGTGCAAAATGCGCGTGGATGGATTAAGCAGGGTATGAAAGTGCGTGTTCGGGCGCGCTTCCGGGGACGTGAACGTGATTACCCGGATATTGCCATGCAGCGTATGTTGGAGATTGCGGAAGAATTGCAGGATGTGGCAGTGGTGGAGCAGCAGCCATTGATGGAAGGCAACACCATGTTAATGATCCTCGCACCTTCTACATCTTCTGAGAAGAAAAAATAACTTCGGAGCAAGATTGTGGCGAAGACCAAAGTCCAGAAACAAAAAGTCAAGAAGTATAAACTGAAGACGCATAAAGCAACCTCGAAGCGTTTTCGTGTGACCGGCACGGGTAAGGTTGTGCATACTAAAGGTGGCAAAAGCCATTTGCGCCGCCGTACGTCGAAGCGTACCCGGCGACAGTTCAAGAAATTGATTGCGCTGACCAACAACGCAGAGAGCAAGCGCGTGAAGCGGCTTGCCCCCTACCTGAGCAAGCATCGTCAGAACCCCGGCAGATAGACCGGGAATCGTCATCAGAAATTAAACCAGGGCTTACGCTCTGAATTTATCATTTCAGGAGTTCCATCGTGGCAAGAACAAAAACGGGCTTTGTACGCCGTCGCCAACACAAGAAGATCATTAAGATGATGAAAGGCCAGTGGGGCACGCGCGGGCGTCTGCACCGCCGCTCCAACGAGGCCATGCTCAAGAGTCTGTGGTATGCATACCGGGACCGTCGGGCACGCAAGCGCGATATGCGCCGTCTGTGGATCGTCCGCATCAACGCGGCTGCACGACTGAATGGTCTGAGCTACAGCAAGTTCATCTATGGGCTAAAGAAGGCCAGTGTCGAGATTGATCGCAAAGCGATGGCCGACATCGCCGTGCGCGATCCGCAGACCTTCACCAAACTGGCTGCACTGAGCTTACAGCATCAATAACCCACAAATCAGATACATCCAAATTGGGGCTTCGTGCCCCTTTTTGATTCTGCCGCGATCATCCAGTACGGACGATTGGCTTGCTCACCTCTGACAATGACAGCAGATTCCAGCTTAGGATTGAGGGTATACAAGACTAAGCAGGCGGTGTGTAAATCCAGGGCGAACCCACACTGAGCAAGATCAGCGCCGCATAACCTGCTATGAATATGCCAACCATCACATACGGCAGCCAGATCGGGACAGTTGAATAGGAATGCGCGATAAAGTCGGTCACCGAGAAAAAACGCAGTTTGATGAGATCGCCAATGAGCATCAACAGGGCGAACAACGGGAGCAAACTCCCCGGCCCCGGTTCGGTCAACAGCGCATACACCATACCCCAATGGGCAATAACGTTGATGATGACAAACACCATCGCAATAATCTCGCGCTGCATAAAGCGCTCTACAATCGCAAATGTCAATCCTAAGGACAGCGCACCCAAAATCAGAACTTCCAAAAAGGTCAGATCATCGGGAATGACATAAGTTCCGCTCGCCAATGCGTAGATGAGTGCAATCCCGGCGACGGCGTGCGCGATGAGTTTCACTATCGTTTCTGCCCAACCCAGGCCAGTCCAATCGCCAACATACCAGGTTTTACGCACAGGATTTTCTTGAACCATAAATCCGACTCCTGTCATCCATCACCAATGTGTACGGCTATCATGATACAATCCTCGCATTAGTAAACCATCAATGACATCAGGAACCATGCCGGAAACCATCTCCAGCCTACAAAATGAGAAAGTCAAACTGGCACGGGCGCTGCAAAATCAGGCAAAAGCACGCCGAAAAGAGGACAAAATCGTACTGGAAGGGATGCGACTGGTGCGGGATGCCCTGATGCAGGGGCACAAACCAGACTTTCTGCTAGTGACGTCAGAAGCACCCTTCCTGGCGGATTATGATGTTGAGCCAATCGCCGTTTCCAACGATGTGATGCGCCACATCAGCGATACGCAGCAGCCACAAGGTATTCTGGGTGTATTCCCGATGCCCCACTCCCCCCTCCCAACTAATATGAGCCACATCCTGGTGCTGGATTCAATCCGCGACCCTGGTAACCTGGGCACAATCCTACGAACGGCAGGCGCAGCGGGAATCGAGGCGGTGCTGCTGTCACCCACCTGCGTAGACCCTTACAATCCCAAAGCCCTACGGAGTGGCATGGGGGCACACTTCCGCCTGTCCGTCAAGGAGGCAGGTTGGAGCGAGATCGAGCGATGTTGCTATAATACGCACATCTTTCTAGCCGACAGTCAGGGCGACCAACGTTACGATGAAGCCGATTGGAGCGGCGATTGGTCGATCATCATCGGCGGCGAGGCGCATGGTGCGGGCACAGAGGCGTCGGAACTGGCACACACGCGCGTGTGCATCCCGATGGCGGCTAAAACCGAGTCGCTAAATGCGGCGGTGGCCGCCGGAATTCTGATGTTCGAGGCCATAAGAGGGACAGGCACATAAGTCCAGTCGCCGAAGCATGTGACGGCGATCACTTTCCAGGCGGAGACGCGGTGAAACGGATTCTCCATCTGCATAGTTTGATAACCGCATCCATTGTCATACTGACATTGGCAATTCTGATTGCTGGGCGTGCCCTGAACCCAGCTCCAGAGTCCCTGCTCACGGCGGACGATTGTCGGCTGCCCTGCTGGGATGGCCTACGCCCTGGCAAAACGACCATCTCCGAAGCGAATTTGATCTTGCACGCGCAGGGTTATCGAACGGCGACTTTTGACCCCGACCCTATACTAACAAATACCAGCTTCATCGCTACCGAGTCGAACCTGATTTGTGAAGTCCATCTTGAACCTGCACCAGGCGGTATCTTCAGCCAAATGACCCTGCGTCCGTGCAGCCCTCTGCACGTCGGTGACATCCTGAGTTTGATCGGCCAACCGGAGTCGATGCTGCCCATCGCATCGGTTATTATTTTCCAGGAGGGGCAGACAATTCTCCTGCTGCAATCGCCCATCTGTACCGGGGCAACGGTATCGCCCCATGCAAATATCCGCTATATCTTACTGTCAGAAGAAGGAGTGAACATAAACACCATCAACCAGCCGACGAATGTGCCCTGGCAGGGATTCGTTCCTTTCTGGCGCTACCATCAACTCCACCCGGACAGGCCGATTTGTCCCCGCAGGTGAGGCATTCTATATCCATAACGGTAGTCACGTTGTTGGTCATACTGGCAACCCTGAATGTCGCCGCCCTCGCCCTCGGACAGGCCAGAGCATCGAATCCGGTGCTAAATCAGTTCACCGAGGGATGCCAGAATATGCCTCAGCCCTGCTGGGGCGGGATTGTTCCGGGGGTGACAACTGTTGACGAGGTACGATCATTGATGGCCTACGCCGGTTCGGGCAGAACATTCTTCGATGACCTGACTGAATCGTATTTCATCTACTTTTCGCCGCCCGAAGCCGATACCTTCTGTGTGATTGGCTTCCAACTAAGCGGTGGTCGAATCCTGCGCGCTCTGTTGCAAGTGTGCCCACAAACCAATATCCAGGTCGGCGATTTGTCAGCGATTTTCGGTCTGCCAGAGCGAACGGTCATGTCACCGCCGCGCAATCTGGCGTATGGCTCGGTCATCGTGAACACCGAGGGATGGAGTCCGCCGCGCTCACCATTCGCACAGAGTCAGCTTCATTAATCTGCTGCTGCTGACGAATTACGACGCACCCACATTTGGTTGGCATGGTTTCATCCCGGATTGGCGATTCTGCCAGCTTGAACCGCATTACCCTAGCTGTTCGTGAGCATCTGGCTGTAACCGGACGTGAGCAATAGATGAAAACGCGCTTAACACAAACGATGGCGATACTGGCGGTGTTCTTTTTGCTGCTGAACGTCGCGGCCAGCATGGTCGGTGGTATGCAAGCCCCCAATCCGACCCTGAAGGGGTTCACCCAGGATTGTGACGGTCATTTACAACCATGCTGGTATGGCATTGTCCCTGGCATCACAACGGCTGATGAACAGATTCTACAGATGCAGGAAAGTGGTTACATACTCGTCCAGAACACGGAATTTGTCGCCTCATACAAAGGTATTTTCGGATCATCGCAATATTGCCAGCGCGTTATCTTCCTACGGTCACGCGATCCGTCGGATGCCCTGATTGTTCGGGAAATTATCCTTTCACGATGCCCGGATATGCAGTCAGGACATGTGATGAGCGCCTTCCGACAACCGTACATTCTGTCCAATAAAGCACCCATGATGCTGTATGATAATGGTGCCATCCTAGCGGTTTTCACCCAGTCCTCTCATTGGAAGCAGTCATCCTTTGAGCCAGTAGAAGATTTACGTTTACGGGCGAATAGCAATCTGAAACTATATCGGTGGCATGGCTTTTTAATTCCCTGGCGCTACTGCCAGATTGAGCCACATGTGCCAGGGTGTGATATAGGATGATTGACAACAGGAACGTCCCGGCATGACCAAATCCGTGTTCAGGATCATCATTCTGTTCCTGCCAACTTTTCTCGTCTTAAGTACCAGCGCCCGTGTCCTGGGCGCGATGCAGCCGCCAAATAGGGCGATGGCAGGTTTTCAAGCGAGGTGTGAGAGCAAACGGCAATTGTGCTGGTTCAACATCGCACCGGGAGCAACTACCGTAGCCCAGACGCAAGAAACCATGCTTGGCATGGGCTATGAACCCAGTCACCGCAGCAGTTATGGCATTATCACCTATGGCAGAGTCGAGACGGTTATTCCATGCGCGATTCAGGTTATTTACGGTGACTCTACCGCACCGATTTCGGCTTTACGTTTTGAGAACTGCAACGGTATTCGGATGGGGGATTTAAGTCTGGTGATCGGCTTGCCAGATCGAGTTATACCCAACGAAAATTACAATCTACTGAATTACGCAACACACTTTTACCTGACACAGCCAAGCGCGCAGTTATCCGCCTTCAGCCCCATCTCACAGATTGAACTGGTGACGAAGGATGAGCATCGGGATGATGGTTCGGTGGCATGGAAGGGATTCCAGCCACAAGATTGGTACTGCCGGGACGCTCTGGCACAATATGGCAGTGCCAATTGCTGAGTGTGAGGATATTTCCCGTTGGTTAAGGTGTATCTCAAACTCATAGTGGTGGTCGTGGGTGCCATGATGGGTCTGAGTGTCGCTGCTGCCTCACTCGGCAGCATGACCCCGCCAAACACAGCGCTGGACGGATTTCGTACTAACTGTGAGGACAAACCAGCCCCGTGCTGGTTCGGAATTGTACCAGGAATAACCACTGAGGAAGAAGTCTACGAATTGATGACTGTCACAGGAGCACGCGCCCCATCACGACAGGATTTTTCGCAGGCACACTTCCTCGTTTTTACCCTGCCGCAGCCCTGGCCGTATTGCAACGCAATCTTCGGATTCAACAGTGAAATCCTCTTTCGAATTGAACTTTCCCTGTGCCGTGAACCGCATATTCAGGTAGGGGATGTGACGACCCTGTGGGCGAATCAGAAAATCATTATGTCCCTGCCACCGGATGAAATGGTGTATGGCGAAGTGTCAATGAACATTGACGGCTGGCCGACACCCTACGGGCGCGTCAGTTTCATCACTCTGTTTTCACCATACTCCCAATTCCAGCCGTATCCCTGGTACGGATTTGTGCCACAAGACCGTTATTGCAGTCTTGTACCCGCCTTCCCGCGCTGCCGCAACCTGAGACGATAAACGGGTTTACGCCCGTTGACTACAGGTTTATCATGTGTCCTTCCAGCCCATGTGCAGCCTCTTTGATGGCCTCACTCAGGGTCGGATGGGCATGGACGTTACGGGCGATTTCATAGGGTGTGAGTTCCCAGGTGCGCGCCAACGTCAATTCTGGCAGCAGTTCGGTCACATCAGGGCCGATCATATGTGCGCCCAGGATTTCACCATATTTCTTGTCGCTGATGAGCTTGACGAAGCCAGTGGTATCTCCCAGACCATGCGCCTTGCCATTGGCCTGGAAGGGGAACTTGGCGACATTGACGTCATAGCCCTTCTCGCGCGCCTGTTTTTCGCTATACCCAAAGCTGGCGATTTGCGGTTGGCAATAGGTGGCGCGGGGCATCATGTCGAATTCCAGTTCGAAGGATTCGGCTCCAGCGATATTTTCGGCTGCGATCACACCCATCGCCTCGGCCACATGCGCCAGCATCAATTTAGCGGTGACGTCCCCAATCGCGTAAATATGCGGCACGCTGGTTTGCATCTTCGCGTTGATGTCCACCGCGCCCCGCTCGGTCAGTTTGACACCTGATTTTTCCAGCCCATAACCTTCCGTACGCGGCTTGAAGCCAATAGCTTGCAGCACTTTATCAGCCTCAATTGTCACCTGTTTGCCATCCGGTGGTGTGACCGTCACCCGCACATTTTTGCCGGTGTCCTCGATCTTATCAACCCGTGTGCTTGTCATAATCTTGATACCAGCACGCTCAAACTGCTTCTTCAATTCGGCGGAGACTTCTTCGTCCTCAAGCGGCACAATTCGATCCAGAAATTCTATAATGGTCACGTCCACACCGTAGTTACTCATGACATAAGCAAATTCCACACCGATTGCGCCCGCCCCGGCAATAATGATGCTGTCCGGCAGATGATCTTCCATGATTTGCTCTTCATAGGTCACGACACGTTCGCTGAGTTTTGAGCCGGGAATCAGGCGCGTAGTTGCACCAGTACCCAGTATGAGATATTTGAATGTCAGGGTTTCCTTGCCGCCTGCGTTTAATTCCAAATCGAGGGTATGCGGGTCGGTAAAGGTTGCCCACCCATCATACTCGTCAATCTTGTTCTTCTTCATCAGGAAGTGGACGCCTTTGATACGGCCATCGGCCACACGGCGACTGCGCTTGAATGCCTCGGCATAATCCAGAGTCACTTCGCCGCTGAATTGGATGCCAAAGGTCTTGGCCTCTTTCTTAATGATATGGGCCAGTTCTGCATTCCGAAGCAGTGCCTTTGAGGGGATGCAGCCCACATTCAGGCACACACCGCCCCAGTATTTCTTTTCGACAATGGCGGTTTTCAACCCTAATTGGCTGGCACGGATGGCTGCAACATAGCCACCAACCCCCGCACCCAACATCACAACATCATATTCTTTCGCCATGAGAGATTCGCTCCTAAAAAGTGATTAGCGGTTCATTCACCGCTACAAGATAGGCAAATAAAATTGGTCATCGCCCTTGGTATATAGACGGTTACTGACCACTGGACATTACAACATTAATGATAGATTGCCCAGGGGTGAGTTGCAACCAACGGATTGTACCGAATCAAAAAGCCGCCCAATTCAGGCGGCCTCACTTACGTTAATCGACGATTTTCAACCTATCGGAGAATGCATAACCTCAGGATACAGGAGACTAAATCGCCAACAACGCCTCCACCCTGGCCGCCACTCGCCTGATTGTTCCCATTGCCGTTGCCATTTCCCTGCCCATTTCCATTCCCACTGCCCTGACCGTTCCCCTGTCCGTTGCCGTTGCCATTTCCCTGTCCATTCCCGTTCGCATTGCCATTGCCCTGACCGGGCGGGTCGCTGTGGCCGAAGCAGTTGCCATTGGCATTGCCCTGTCCATTGTCACCGTTGCAATCGCCAGTATGATCTCCCACTCCGAAAGCATTGCCGTTACCGTTCTCGTCGGTGTTTCCACTTACCTGCCCACTCCCGGCGTTATTTTCCGGCACGAACAGTTGCGTCACACTTCCATCGGTATAGGAGGTTGTCATATCCACCAATGACTGAAGTCCAGTCATCTCGCCATCGAATGTCACAGGAATTGTTGGTGGTGCAGCAGGCTGTAGCGCATCGTTCATAGGCACACTGACGCTCATCCCTGTGGCGGCCACCTGCATTTCACCCATTGCTTCGACTTCCGCCGCACCCTCGAAGGTTGAAACCTTCAAATCACCACCGGGCGCCGCCTGGAATAACACCGTCGAGCCAATACGGATTTTGACCTGATTAATCCACAGCGTTACCTTACCAATACCCTCCGGCGTCTGAATTAACAGACCATTTTCGGTAATGTTGGTGCATCCAGACGAACCATCACCCGTACTGAAGGTGAATGCTTGCATGGGCTGATATTGACCCGATAAATCCGGGTTTAGGGATACTTCACCAAAAGCGACCAGGGTCACATTCTGGTTCGGTTTCGAATTGGGAATATCGGCATGAATGCGCATCAACGCTACACCCCAGTCGTCAGTTTCCGGGTTCAGAGCGCTTAATCGCAAGGATTTAATCGTATCAACCGGGGTAATGTCTCCAACTCCATTGAAAGCAAATTGTGACAGACCTTCTGTCAGGCGTGCATCCAGGGTGTGATAGCCATAACAGGCCTGGTTACTTCCGATCCCGGCGCAAGCATTTTGTGCCCGCGTCATAGCATTGTTCACGAGTGCCGGACAATCCTGGGCAGCCGCCGCGATACCTTGAATACTGATAATGAGCGCAAAGCATAAGGGAATAAGCCTTTTCCTCATATTGCACCTCTTACATACAACCATTTGTTCATCATACTCATTATAACGGTCATTAAGACGGGACGTTTCATTAAGAATTGTTTCATCTGTAAATTTAGCCGCTGGGTGGCAACAGCGTTGGCGACGGGGGAACTTCCCCACCGATTAGCCCATCAAGTGGTGTGGAAACCACCTCCGGCAAGCCCGTCTCCAATGGAGCAGGTACATCTGCCGGAGGCGCAACAGCATCGGGAGTGGTCACGATACCCTGACCCGGTTGCACGGGTGCGATTAAACCATCGCTGACAGCATTATCCACAAACCGCCGAATACTGGTACAGAAGCGGGGACGTTGGCGCGCCGGTAATGCCATACACGCCTGAATCCGGGTCTGCAAAAAGTGCAGAAATTTTCGGCACTCCGGCAGTCCATCGACCCCACACGGCAGTTTACCATCCTGGATACGCTGCTGCGCCAGATCAATTTGCTCCTGTGTCATGGGCGGTGCTACCGTGATTTTGCGTCGAAGCAGACGAATCGGCAGGGATTCCAGCATTCGGGTGCGCCGTTGATAGGATTGTGGCAATTCCGGCGCGCCAGTCGCCCGCAAATCACGTCCGAGACCGATTCGTACCCATGAACCGGGCGCAATCGGCTGTGCGCCATCCTCTGCAGCCACAAAGGCTGCCCCTTCCAATGTACTGACTGACATTCCCTGTTCCTCGTCAGCCTGGAACAGAACCGTAGAACCCATCGAAACATCCACACCGTTGACATTGAAGGCGATTTCATCCGCGCCCTCCGGCGTTTGTACCAGCAGGCCACTTTCGGGTGCTTCCTGGCAGTCCGCATCACCAATGCCTGTACGCAGGTAAAAAGCCTGCATAGGAT
Source organism: uncultured Chloroflexia bacterium (assembly GCA_963752305.1). GTDB lineage: Bacteria > Chloroflexota > Anaerolineae > Aggregatilineales > Phototrophicaceae > CFX2. The sequence continues at coordinate 191,507 of CAVVXQ010000009.1, read as the reverse complement.
GTTGAGCCGGGTCATTCGGATCGGCTGCATTCGTGATTTCAACATTCCCGAACAACAGAAAGGTTACATTCTGTCCGGGCAGAGTATCGGGTAGGTTCGCCTGCAATTGCAGCACCGCTACACCCCACGCGCCGGTTTCTTCATTCATCGGGCTTAAGTGCATGGTTTCAACATCGCCCACATTTACGATGTCACCCACCGTCGTAAAGCGGAAGTTCTGGACATCCGGCTGTGCCTGGGCGCTAATGTCGATATTGCCATAGCAGGCCTGATTGCGTCCTATCGAACTACACAACTGGTCGGCAGCCGAAAGTGCCCGATCCACAATCGTCGGACAGTCCACCTGAGCCAGGGCAACCGCCGGGGCAAGACAAAACAGGAAACCCAACAGTAGGATACGCTTCATATTGAATACTACTTTCCGAGTTACATCCGCTATAACCGCTTATGGCTCCGGGACAATCAGCGTCACCAGAATAGCATCATTGGTCACAACAATATTTTTCAGATTTTGCTCCGGGCCGAGTCGCTGTTTTAAGATCGTGTCCAGGACATCCAGCATCATAAAGAAGAAATCGCCAGTGACGGTATCCAGATAAGCCTGTGGGGGTTCTGGCGCATTCACCTGAACATCGCCAATCGTAATGGTGGCGAAGTCGCCAGTCAATTCAATGGTCACTAACACCGTGCCGCTGATGAACGCCTCACCGCCAAGTGCCGTTAGATTCACACTGATTCCACCAGGAACAAAATCAACCTTCGCACTTTGGATAGATGGCAGGGACAGGATTTTGTTATTAACTTCTTCCTGGAATTGCGGCTCGGTGATAACAATGTCGGCTGCAACTTCTGGTGTTCCCGGTGGCTGGTTCTGCGCGCCAGGAACAGGCGTCAGGGTCGAAAAGCGCGGTGCTTCGATAGCCGCTTCTGTGCCAGTCGCGTTGGCGGCACTGGTCGGCTCGATAGTCGATCTAGGCGTGGCTGTCGGGCGCGGTGTTTCCGATGGAAAGGGTGTGTCGCTTGGTGTGGGTGTATCCGTCGGCGTCCGTGTCAGGGTCGGTGTATTGGTCGCGGCGGGTGTTTCGGTCAGGGTAGCTGTCATGGTTGCCTGATCCGTCGGTGTTTCGCTCGGTAGAACGGCCAGGGTCGGCAGTTCGCCTTGCGGCTCTGCGGGTTGGCAGGCAGCCACAAAAAGCAGCAGGACGAGCAATATCAAAGACGATTTCATGACGTTTCCTTATCCCGAAGTACCAGCGCTGGCTGTCATAAACACCGTTATAACCATAGCACAGGTTACGGGTTAGCAGGAAATGCTGTGCCAAAACAGTTGCGACCCGGACGACTTCACACGATAATGCCTTGACGGACATCATGAGAAGGAGTGTATATTTTGGCGGTGGAACTCAACGTTCATGTCGATGCGATGACTGATTTTCTGGCCGGATTGTTAAATACGCCTAGCCCAACCGGATATTATGAAGAAGCTATCGCGTATACCCGCAAGGCATTTGAAGCCCTGAATATCCCTAACCTGCGGCTGTCGGTCACAACCAAAGGTGCATTGCTGGCAACCTGGAAAGGCCTATCCAGCGACAGTCCACGCGGCCTGACTGCTCACATCGACACACTCGGCCTGATGGTGAAAGAAATTAAACCGAGTGGGCGACTGAAGACTGCCATGCTCGGCGGTTATGCATGGAATGCTGTCGAATACGAAGGTGTGACAGTACGCACCTTCACCAACCAACGCTACCGGGGGACGATGCTGCTCGAAAATCCGAGTACCCATGTTAACCGCGCATTGGGCACTACCGAACGAACCGGCCAGAATATGGAAGTCCGGCTGGATGTGAAAACAACCAGCGCCGAGGCCACCCGTGCCCTGGGAATCGAAGTTGGCGACTACATCTTTCTCGATCCGCGCGTTGAAATCACGGATACGGGATTCATTCGCTCTCGACATCTGGATGACAAAGCGGGAGTGGCGACTATTTATGGGGCACTGATGTCATTATCCGAAGCGGGGATTCAACCGGCCCAGAATACGTACATGTTGATCGCCAATTATGAGGAGGTTGGTCACGGCGGCTCGGCGGGTTTTCCACCAGGCCTAGCCGAACTGCTGACAATTGACATGGGCGCGATGGGCGAGGGACAGAGTTCGGACGAATTTTCGGTGAGTATCTGCGCCAAAGACAGTCACGGCCCATATCACTTCCTGCTGACCAACCGCGTGCGGGAACTAGCATCGCAATTCAGTATCCCCTACAAAATGGATATTTACCCCTACTACGCCTCGGACGGCGAAGCCTACTGGTTGGCAGGTGGTGAGGCGCAGGTTGCTCTGGTCGGGCCGGGTATCGACGCCTCACACGGTTACGAGCGCACCCACAAGGACAGTTTGCAGCATACCGCCCACCTGATCGCCCGATACATGCTCAGTTAGATGGAAGTGGTCTGGTTGGACAGAGAAACCGCGTCCACCTTCCCCTACAATGAAATTCTCAATGCATATATATAAACGAGTTTGAACATGACGACCTTCCCCGTTAATCCTCGGCTGCCTGACGAGGTGCTGGCAAAAGCGGCACAACTACCCATCAAGCCTGCCCCAATGACACTCACGGGTCGTTACGTGCGCCTGTCTCCACTGGATTTGGCGCGTGATCTGGAGGCTCTGTATGCAGTATCCAACGGACAACCAGCAGCATTGGGCGAACGTTCAGTTGAGGCTTATGATGCAGATGAATTTATCTGGCGATATATGCCCGGTGGGCCATTTGCGACCCTGGAGGCATTTGGAAACCACCTGAGTAAACAGGTCGATGCCCCGAATGGTCTACCCTTATGCATCTTCGATACAGCAACCGATCAGCAGATAGGCGTTGCCAACTACATGAATAACTTCCCGGAACATCTCAAAGTGGAACTGGGGAGTATCTGGTACAGTCCTCTGGCACAACGCACCAACGCCAACACCGAGGCTACCTACCTGATGCTCAACCATGCCTTCGGACTTGGTTACCGGCGATTGGAGTGGAAGTGTGACAATCTGAACGAACGTTCCCGGCGGGCAGCGTTACGAATCGGCTTCAAGTTCGAGGGAATTCAAGAAGCACATTTCATCGTCAAGGGGCGCAACCGCGATACAGCCTGGTTCCGCATTCTGGACAGCGAATGGCCGGATGTACAAAAGCGACTGGAAGGATTATTGTACGAATAAAGTCGATGCAGCGGATGGTCAGTGGTGAGTCGCCAGCAGATTGGCAACCGTCTTAACCAGTTCGGCAGGACGTGCGGGTTTCGCCAGAGCGGCGTCCGCGCGGATAGCGGAAATATGTGCTCTATCCTGAACCCGGCGTCCCGCGCTATACATCACAATGATGGTGCGTTGGGTGAGGGGATCACACTTGAGCTTGTAGCATACATCGCTGCCGGTAATGTCCGGCAACATATCATCCAGTATCACCAGATCGGGATGACGATTTTGAATGAGTTCGATGCCGCTCTTCCCATCAGCGGCCAGCAAAGTTTCGTAACCGGCGCGTTGAAAGAGAGCTTGCAAGATTAGCTGAATGCCGATTTCATCGTCCACAATCAGTATAGTGGGCATAGCGCGCTCTCCTTTCCTTACAAATCCATTATTTTGATTTCAAATTACCAACGCTTCTATATTATATTGCTCACACCATATCCCTACTCGACTGTTCCCGAAACTTCCACTGAATTTTTCGTGAATTAATTCCAGCGGTCATCCGGCTTGTTGGGGTTACGGCCCAAAGGTTATACTTCCAGGATTATGCAGGACATGTTTTTATACGGTGACAGAGTGTTATGACTTCTCCCGGTCTGCTGGCAATCGACATCGGCAATACCAATATTCATTTTGGGCTGTGGGGCAAAAATAGCTGGCAGTTATCGTGGCGGGCGCGCACTGTCACCGACAAAATGCCGGACGAGTATGCCGTTCTGCTGCGGAACTTCCTCAGTAGTGCCGATCTGGGCTACCGCGCAGTGAGCGGCGTGATTATTTCCAGCGTGGTGCCACCGCTTACGCTGGCATTTGTTGAACTGGTGCAGCGCTACATGGGCATCGAACCGCTGGTTGTGACCAATCAAATGAAAACCGGCGTGATTCTCGCCATCGACCAGCCGGAACAGGCCGGGGCTGACCGCATTGTCAACACGGCGGCGGTGGCGGCGCTGTACGGCGGGCCAGCGATTGTGATTGATTTCGGTACGGCGACCACATTCGACGTGATTTCTGCAACAGGCGAATACTGCGGTGGAGCGATTGCACCGGGAATCATCATCGCGCATGACGCATTGGTCAGCCGCACAGCACGACTGCACAAAATTGATCTCATGCCCCCACCTGATCCGGTGGGTAAGAACACCATCCATGCCATGCAATCCGGCATTTTCTGGGGCTATGTGTCCTTGGTGGATGGACTGGTCAAGCGAATCAAGTCGGCAATGGACGAGGGTGATTCCCGAATTAAAGTGATCGCTACCGGCGGCCTCGCTCCACTCTTCAATGAACACACCGATGTGATCGACACCATCGCCCCAGAACTGACTTTGGACGGCTTGCGCGTCATCTACGAATTGAATCAGAAGCCCGATTAGCCGGATGGTTGGAAACTGCAACCCCGGATAATGACTGAGCGTATACGAAACGTCATGCAAACCCGCGTATATCCAGTACACTAGATTCAGAGTTCAAGTAGAAAGTCGTCAAAATCATGGGAGCAGGGACGCGCCCAGTTTATCCACCGCTACCACAGCACAGGCGCACACCACCATCCAACCGAAAATGGCTGCCGTATGCGATTGTCGGCGGCTCAGTCGCCTTCGGCATCACTATGGTCGTGGGCATCGTCGGCCTACTGCTGATGATGTACCTGGCTTCAGCACGCATTCCAACAGGTGTGACGGTGGCTGGAATCGATCTCGGCGGAGAATCCAGCGACACAGCCACCGCCAGCCTCGCCGCATTATCGAATCGGGCGATTACCGCTACCGACGGGAGTCGAAGTTGGCAAATCAGCTTGAGCGATTTGGGTGTGAAGGTCGATGTGGATTCAACCCTGGAAGCAGCCGAAAAAGCCGTCCCTGGAACTGCCCTGCAACCACGTTACACCATTGATCTCAATCAGGCACAGGTGGGTCTGATTTCCCTCAGCAACGTAGCGAATATCCCCGCTGTTCCCGGCAACCCGCCGCAAATCGGGCGGGCGATCGACATTCCGGTGATTCTGGACAGGCTGAGGGTGGATGTAAACGGCGAACTGGCCGATGGTGTGCTGGAACTCAATATGATCGGGGTTGCGCCCCCCCACCGGAAGCCACATCACCATATACGGGCGCGACGACCACCCACATTGTCCAGCCGGGGCAGGAATTGGCGCTCATCGCCCGTGACTATGCTGTGGACATGAACGACATTGTGAGCATGAACAACCTCACCAACCCGGACTTGCTGTATGTGGGTCAGGAGTTGTTGATTCCGGCTGCTGGCGAATATCAACCGACCCAGGCCGAAGCGCCTGCTCCACCGACCATCAGCGGCAAGTCGATTGTGGTATCCACCGAAAAACAACGCATCTATGCCTATGAAGATGGCAAGCTGGTACACTCGCATCTGGTATCCACCGGACTGCCAGACACCCCCACCGTCCTGGGCGATTACAGTATTTACGTCAAATATCTGGCGGACGATATGTCCGGCCCAGGCTATTTCCTGCCACAAGTCCCCTACACCATGTACTTCTACCAGGGCTACGGCATACACGGCACGTACTGGCACAACAGCTTTGGCCGCCCGATGAGTTACGGCTGCGTCAATTTACCCACCAGCGAAGCCGAATGGTTTTTCAACTGGGCGAACGTCGGTACGCCTGTGCGGGTGATATAAGACCCCACTGGCTCTTGTTTGTATTTCTATCGTAAACCTGCTTCTGCTAACCCAATTCTTAAGTCAACTGTGTTATAGTATGGCGTCATCCTCGCTCAGTACCCGCTGGGCAGGAAAGTTGGTTGGCCTGGGTATTGAGGAGTGAGATGGACACGGTATTGGGTTTACTGGCGGTGGCATTTCTGGTGGCTATGAATGGCTTTTTTGTCGCTGCCGAGTTCGCATTGGTTGGGGCGCGGCGTACCCGGCTTTCGCAGCTTGCCGACGAAGGCAGCGCGGGTGCAAAAGCGGCGCAAAAGGCCACTCAACATCTGGATAATTACATCGCTGCCACACAGTTAGGCATCACCCTTGCCAGCCTCGCGCTGGGTTGGATTGGTGAACCCGCCGTTGCCCACCTGTTTGAACCTCTTCTGAACCTTATACTACCGTCGGAACAAGCCGTTGTTGCCGTCGAACACACCGTTTCGGTGATCATTGCCTTCAGTCTGGTCACGATTTTACACATTGTCCTGGGTGAACTTGTGCCCAAATCGATTGCCTTGCAACGCCCGGAAGGCACAGCGGTCATCGTTGCCCGTCCGATCACCTGGTTTGCCAGCATCTTCCGCCCGATCATTTACGTGATGAACAGCATCGGCAATACGGTGGTTCGCTGGGTTGGTTTTCAGCCCGCCCACGAACATTCCGCCGTCCACTCGGCAGAAGAACTCGAAATGCTGGTGCATTCCAGCCGGGAAGCTGGATTAATCGCTGAAAACGAAGAGGAACTGCTGCGGCGCGTGTTCGACTTTGGGGATACCCATGTCGAGGAAATCATGCAGCCGCGTGTTGAAGTGGACGCCATCTCGATTGATGAGCCATTGGCTGAAATTTTGAGTTTTGTCGCCACCAATCACCACTCACGTTATCCAATCTACACTGAAACGATTGATAATGTTATCGGCATCCTGCTCACCAAAGACCTGATGGATACGCTCATCCACACACCGGAATTGTTGACAAACCCCGACAGTTCATTTGAACTGCAATCCATTTTACGGACACCCCTATTTGTTCCGGGCACGCTCCGGCTCGACCAATTACTGGAACGGATGCAGCAGACCAAGACCCATCTGGCAATTGTCATTGACGAGTACGGCGGCATGGCCGGGGTGGTGACGATGGAGGACATCATCGAAGAACTGGTGGGCGAAGTCCGCGACGAGTTTGATCTGGAAGAAACCAACCCGATTTTATCGGAAGGTGATGTGTATGTCGTCGATGGTCTGGTCAGCCTGAATGAAGCGATGGAGCGTTTTGGCGACCCCGGCGGCGAACCACAATCGACCACCATTGGCGGTTATGTGGCCGAAATCCTCAATCGGATTCCAACCCTGCGAGACAAAGTGCCATTCGGTGATTATGAACTGCGCGTGGCGGAAATGGATGGGATGCGTGTTTCCAAAGTGCGCTTCGTAAAACCTTCGGAGGTCAAACGACTGCCGCAAACAGAAAACAGCGATCAAAAAACGGCAGATTCTCCATAACCGAGGCCAGAATGCACTCCAAGTCCGTTTGTGGTGTATAATTCCCGCCGATATGCTTCGGATTGTGGATGCCTTCATGCCTATGCGTTATTCTGCCCGCCTGATTTAACTGTCATATACCTTTCTCGCCCTGTTGTCGATCATGTTAACGGCTTGTAGTGATAATCTACTCGCAGCCAACCAGGTGACAGCCGAAAGCCTCACAACCCCCACCGCCACACCACCAGCGACCATGACACCTGCCACCCTGACGCCTGAGGCTACCGCACAGGCCGCACTTACCCTGACGATCTGGCTACCCGAACCCCTAACTCCCATCGACAACACAGAAGCAAGTTCTATTCTGACCGGACAGATTCAAGCCTTCGAGGCCAATCAACCGAATGTCCAGGTGCAAACGCGGTTAAAAAAGGCGGATGGAAAAGGTGGGGTTACGGAAACGCTCCTGAGCGCAAGTACAGTTGCTCCCGGCGCAGTCCCAGCGTTGACTCTCATCCAGCGCAAGGACTTACCGATGCTGGTCGAGGCAGGGCTGGTGCGTCCACTCACTGAACGGGTATCTTCGGCCATTATAGACGACTTATATCCGTCGGCCATCCAGCTTGGGGAATATAACGGCTTGCTGTACGGCCTGCCGTATGTGCTGGAAATTCAACATGTGGTATACCAATCGCCAGCAGCCAATTTTGCGCAGTTCGATGGTATGTTGACCGGAGGACGTTCGCTTGTCCTGCCTGCCGGGAATGTAAACGAACTCAACAGTGTGTTCCTGGTGCAGTATCTTTCGGCAGGTGGAACCATGTTGAACGGGTCACTTGGCCCATTGAATCCAGATGCCTTGCAGACGGTACTCGAATTTTACGAGTCGGCGGTTAACGCGGGTGTAATTGACCCGACGATTCTGAATTATCCCACTCCTCAGGATTATCAGGCGGGGCTGCTCGATGGTCGTATCCCGGCGGCAGTGGTGACATCTACCATGTATCTGAATTTACTGGCAGGGGACAAAAATTGGCAGACCGCCCCCATCCCAATCGCCTCCGACAAACCGGCAACCACTGTGGACGGTTGGCTGTGGATTATTACCGCCAATGACAGTGATCGTCAAACAGTTGCTCTTCGTTTTCTGGATTGGATATTCAATACTGGACGTCAGGCTACCTTCAGCCGTTCCATCCACATGCTGCCATCCGGACGGGCGGCGCTGCGTGCCTGGGGCAACCCAACTTATGCCGATTTCGCGGGCGGATTGTTAACCAATGCCATTGTGCCGCTCATGCCTAACGAAGGGAATGCCACCGCACGAGCGATACAGAATGCGTTTATCTCCGTAATTTCTGGAGAACTCACCGCCAGCGCGGCGACACAGACGGTAATCGATCAACTCGCCGGAAGATAGAAAGACAGGTCAGGCAGGCAAACTACTTTATACCAACATCCGAGAGGGCTGTTTTCAAGGCATCCAACTTAATAGGTTTACTCAAATAACCGTTCGCGCCCGCTTCGGTGGCTTCCTTCGTCATCGGGGGAAAGTGAGCGGAGATCATGATAATCGGCAGGCTTTTAGTCTTTTCATCACTTCTCAATTTGCGACAGATTTCCAGACCGTTGCCATCTGGCAGCATAATGTCGAGCAGAACCGCGTCCGGTTCCTCATAGGCCAATTTATCCCAGGTCTGCCGGGTGGATAGCGCTCCAACGGACTTGTGGCCGATCAATCCGAGAAACGTCGAGAGCATCTCAATCGTCAGATGTTCGTCGTCTACAATGAGAATCTTCGCCATGTTGCATCCTTATGATTGCCTCGCGCAAAACGCCTATTGACCATTCTACAGGCAGTGTTGTATCGACCTTAATACTTAGTGTAGTGAAAGTTGGCGTAAGTTACACCGGGACATTAGCACTACAAAAATTGTATTTCTGTATAATGCCAGATAATCAGAATTTCTTTTCGTAGAAACGGTGCGTTTTGTAAATTTCCGACCCAAAGCTCTTAGCGATACTCACCATATTCTCGTTGGCTTCCAGTATCCAGCCGGAGTCGAGTATTGAAGATGCGCGGATTATTGATAAGCGACATCAAGACGTAATAGTACAGTACCGCGTCCACACCCTTGTTCCGGTAAGCCTCTTTTACGCCCATCAGCGGGATACGTGCCCAATCAATCGTCGGGCGAATTTTCCAGTACCACAGTGCCTTGAGCAGGCTGAACACTTCTGGCACACCCGGACGCGGATACACCTTCTGCAATACCTGGTTGAAATCCGGCACTCCCATAACGAATCCCGCCGGGACTCCCTCAACCTCCGCGAAAAACGCCATACTTGGGTCAAAGAAATCACCCAGACTTTTCACCAGTGCGTCGAGTTCTTTGGGGGTCATAGGGACGAAATCCCCAGTTTTTGTCCCAGGCAGTGTTGTAGATTTCCTTAAAGAGTACAAATTCTTCTTTAAGATGTTTGCGGTCAATCGGGCGAACGGTGATTTTATTTCGTTTCATGACCGCTTTGGTCAAACGTTCCAGGCGATCCGCTGTCGCATGTTCAAATGCGCCTTCCTGGCTGAGGTAAAAACTGTACACATCCATCGCCTTAACAAAACCCGCGCCTTCGACCAACTTCTGATAGTAGGGTGGGTTATAGGGCATAAGCAGCACCGGACGCACGAAACCATCGACCAGTATGCCCACATCTTCATGGGTGGTGAAGCTCTGTGGCCCGCGAACAGCATCAAAGCCTTTGGCTTTCACCCATTCCGCCGCTGTGTTCAATAGTGCCGTCGCTACTTCCTGGTCATCATACACTTCAAATGTGCCGAACCAACCGACATGTTCTCCATGAAATTCGTTGTGTCGATTGTTGATGAAGGCGGTAATCGTGCCAACGATTTTATCCCCGCGCCATGCTGCGAAATAATCGCCTTCCATGTATTCCCAACTGGGATTCTTCTTCTTATCGAGCAGGTCACGCCGCATGGAAAGCAGGGGTGGAACCCAATTGGGATCATCCTTGTACAGAGCCCAGGGAAACTCGAAGAAGGCTTTGAAATCGGCGGCATCCTGAACCTTGCGAATTTCTACAGTCATCAGGGTTACTCTTTTCACCATTTGGGCGCGCATCCATGTTACCGTACTTTAACAACTGTGCAACCAGAAAAATTACCTTGACAGCCTGCAGGCGCTTTGCTAACATGTGCCCCATCTTCCAGCATAGCTCAACGGCAGAGCAATCGGCTGTTAACCGATGGGTTCCTGGTTCGAATCCAGGCTGCTGGAGCTGGTGCGCCTCGCTCTGCGGGGCGTTTTTATTTGCTGGTCGCGCCACAGGATTTGAACTATGAATTACCAGGACACCATCGCTTACTGGCAAAATCCCGTCGGAGTAGACATTCCCGGCGACCCCCTCAAATTCCTGTATATCAGCGACGAGGCCGAACATATGATGGCTTCCTGGCTGGCAAAGCGGGTGTTCGCTTATCAGGCAGCGGCAACCGGGACAGAACATCAGATCACCAAAATGATTATGATTACGATGGGCGCGCTGCTGCCGGGTGTTCTGCTGCAAGATTACATCGCCCACTGCGCGCCACCGGATATGCCCAAAATGGAATTCGGCACATTCGGCGTGAAGTGTTATTACGGCCCCGGCCAACCCCTCGAACATCCTGAAATTGTCCAGCCGCTTTCGATTGATGTGCGCGGGAATACTGTGGGCGTGGTGGAAGATTTGATTGACCTGGGCGGGACAGCACGCTTTGTGCGCGACATTCTCCGCTCACCTGAATATGGCGCGTTGGACACCGTGATTATCGCGCCCTATCGAAAGAGCGCCGCCACACTGAATGACGATATGGACGTTATCACCTTCGGCACAATCCCCCATGACACCTGGGTGATTACGCCCCGTGAACGAGTCGAAACGATGGTAAAACGGGTTCCGTTCTGGGTGAAAAAAGGCGCGAACTCGACCCCAATGCATCGACTATCTGACCCACATCGGCTATCCCGACTATCTGATCGACGAGTGGTTCGACTCCGCCTGGACACAGGCCGAAGTTTAAATCAACGTTTGCCCAACGATTGGCTGACTTAAAATCCCTTTAACCGATTTTTCGGTAAGATGAGCGTTGTACTGAATACCTCGCTACCCCGGATTGAGGAAAGTCAGCATGAACATCAACAGAAAACAATTTACAGTCGGGTTTCTCGCCATAACCATCGTTGCTATTGCACTGTACATCATTCTGGAATCACCGCTATTCCTACGCAGCAGGGTTGCAGGCATCAAAATTGGATCGGGATGGACGGATTACTTTTATCTGACCAGTAACCAATTCGCCTGTACAACTGATGGAAACGCTGCCCATACGGATTGTGCGCTATCGCTAGAGGGAAATCCACTGGAGATAAGTGTTTCCTATACACCGGGCGATAGCTTACTGGGTTGCACAGCGACCTACGCCGATAAACCTGTGCCGTGTAGACCAAGTCATTCGATATTCAACACAACCAAACTGGGAGTCTATATCGACGATGATCTGAGCATCAGCCCAATGCGAATGGCGCAAATCCGTTCACGAACATCCCCTGCTCTACCGGTACGAGGCAACCTGGCTCACGCTGACAAATGGGCTGGTAGTTGCCGTCACCATCCTGATACTGGTCGCTTTCTGGATACATCGCCCACAAAAACCATCAGCACATATCCTCACCAGTCTTCTGAAGTCGGGCGCCATCCTGGTTCTCAGCGGCCTCATCTGGTACGCCTCATTATGGGGTTTAATCATCCTGGGATATGTGGATTAGCGCGGTTACAGTGATAATTCGCCCTGAAGTTCACTCGGCTGGAATTTTGTCCCATGTCAGACTGAGTTCCACACCACAATGGTCGGAGAGATGCACCTGCCGACCCTGATGTTCAACATATTCCTGAAATCGCAGGCGGCTTTCGAGCTGCATACCCGGCAAATGGGGTATACGAACAAGGGCGAAATCAATTGGCATCACATACCGCGATGGCATGATGCGGCGCGGGCGCAGTGTCGGCTGCATGTTGCCGTCGAGAGGGTCGGAGAGTCCACCGGCCTCCAAAAACGAGTCATATAACCAGCTTCCGCGCGGAATATTGAAATCCCCGCATACAATCACCACTGCCTCGCGCGGCTGCTCCTGCACCAGATAAGCAAGCTGTTGCAATTGATTATGTTCGTGTCGGGCGAAGGGATTCACCCGAACTCCAATCGCCCGTATAATTGGCGGTCAAATGGGTGTTCAGCAAGATCACCGGCACATCATCCACAATCAGACGGGTAATCAGAACGCCCTTATGCAATATCCAGTCCGCCAGCGCCGGGGTATACCACAGGCCACGTTCGTCATACAACACAAACTCATAATTATGAATTGTGGGGTTAGCGAGGGTAAGCAATCCGCCTTTGGGCGCGTGGATGAAACGTTCGTAGGCTGCATCGGGATAATAGGAACATTCGCGTACTAACTGTCTGCGATATAGATTGGATTGAACTTCTTGCAAACACACTGCCGACAACTGCTCGGTGTTTAACTGATCCGCCAGCAGGGACAAACGACTGGATGTACCCGGCGCGGGCACGCCATAACAGTTGAGCGTCAGCAGCGAAAAGGTTGTTTTCTCCAAATGATTACGCTAACCTCTCAAACCAAAATGCAACAAACTGATGTCATTATAAATCAATCAACATCTCAGAAACATAAAGTAACATGAGGTTTACGTGAAAATTCAGGACATCCTCCGGTATGCCATCTGGGGTGCGGTGGCGATCACAGCAGACGCCAATCGGCGTGAATATCACATGTCTACGACATGGTTGCCCCATCTGGCAACCAATACTTTATCTCTGCTGCTGCCGGATGCCCTACGCGTGCTTTTTCCTCGGCAGCGTAGACCCTCGAATTTTGTCGAGCAGGTGATGGTAGACATGGTGCGGGACAATGACGAGTATGTGAAGTATGTGACACCCCTCGCCGCTGGATATATCCTATCGCACCCCAAGTACAACATTTTCAAAGGCGAGATGGCCGAAAAACGCTTCGCCGGATTAGGCCCGGACGCAATCCCTCATGCTGCAACAGGTTTCGCTTTGACCGCGTTGGTCGAAGACACCCTGGAAACTGCTGCCAAAATCCAACCTGCCAATGGGATATTCGCTCGTTTCGCTCGGCTGTGCAACCGTCAGCCCGCTCTGACCGCGTTCGGTGTATTGGCCGCGCTCACGTTTTTCTGGGAATACGGTGAATACAATGTTCATCAACATGAATTGGAACTACAGGCTGGCGACATCACCAAAATTAACATGATGTGGAGCGCAGAAGATACCGCCCGCGATGTGGCTGCTAACCTGCTCGGTTGGGCGGCAGCGGTTACACTCAAGCGTCTACCGAGGTGATATGGCGTTTACCCCTTCTCTACCCACTCACCTACCGGAACTTTCTCCCCTGCACGGATATGAACATTCAGGCGGTTTTCGGCGGGTGTGATTGGGCATGACCACTGCGACCCATAAGCACAGTAGGGTGAATAGGCATGGTTGAAGTCGATGTGAAAACGGTTGTCGCCCAGGTATTCCGGCTCTAGATAACGCCCAGCAGCATAGGTTTCCCCTCCTGCCCCGGCATCCACAAATGGCAGGAAGAAACCGTAATCCGCCTCGTAGACTGTCAATCGAGTCTCCTGTCCATCCACCCTGAAGGTGAACTCACCATACCGTTTATACTGCCGGACATCGCCAGTCGTCGTCTGGATCGGCACGAATTTGCCATCGGCGAACGGTGTGATCGTCACCATCAAATCCAGTTCTGGATTCGGGTCGTAATACCGTAGCCCGTTAAACGTCTCCTGCTGCGCTGGTGTCAGCGGTGATTGAGGATGGGTTTTGAAAAACTGGTCTTTCTGGCGGCGCTCGGCCAGGATTTGTTCTCGATTCTATGGGGATAACCTCTCGACAATGATGGCTAGTTGTTAAACGACAGACGGAAACAAGAACGATCTTCTTACACTCGGCTGAGTGAATATAAATAGACTAGTGCTCGATTCTAAACTTGGTCGGGATATACTACTGATCGCAATTGTTGATGCCGGACAACATGTTCTGGTCGCTGTCGATATCAGAGAGGCAAGGAAGCCATGCAAACCCCCTTACGAGCCGTGTTGGTCGGATGCGGCGCGATGAGCCGCGCCTGGGTCGAGGCCAGCAAAACCATCCCCGGTCTGGAATTGGTCGGCTTCGTGGATATTCGCGAAGACGCAGCCCAACTGCGTGCCGCGCAGTTGGGTGGCAACCCGGCTGTAGGAACCGATTTGGCCCGGATGCTCGATTTAACTGAACCGGATATGGTTTTCGATTGCACCGTGCCAGCGGCACATGTCTCGGTTGTTCTGTCGGCACTGGCGCACGGATGTCACGTATTGGGCGAAAAACCAATGGCCGACTCGTTGGAAAATGCCCGTCGCATGGTCGAAGCAGCACAGCGGGCCGGGAAAATCTATGCAGTGATCCAGAACCGCCGCTACGATCCGAACATCCGCCGCCTGAAACATTTCCTCGACACAGGCGCATTGGGACAGCTAACCACCCTCAACAGTGACTTCTACCTCGGCGCACATTTCCACGACTTCCGCGACCACATGCCCCACATCCTCTTGCTGGACATGGCAATCCACACCTTCGACGCCGCCCGTTTCCTGAGCGGGGCTGATCCAATATCGGTCTACTGCAAGGAATGGAATCCGGCAGGTTCATGGTATGACCAGGATTCATCAGCCATCGCTATCTTCGAGATGAGCGACGGATTGGTGTATACCTATCGCGGAAGCTGGTGCGCCGAGGGTTTACTCACAACCTGGGAAAGTGACTGGCGTATCGTGGGCACGAAGGGCACGGTACATTGGCAGGGGGATGAACACATGGAAAGTCAGGTGGTTGTAAACAACGAAGGATTTATTTCCACCTATGAGAATGTAGATATTCCCACCAGTTCAGGTTCAGATAAAGTAGATGGACACAAGGGGCTGATACGCGATTTTGTGGATTGTGTCCGTCAGGGAACCACACCGGAGACGATTTGCACCGATAATATCAAGAGTGTAGCGATGGTGTTTGGTGCAATCCGCAGCGCGGAAACCGGAAAACCTGTAACCATTGAGTAGTAATAAAGCAACAGAGCGACCTTAATGATCGCCCTGCTTTAACTGCTGCGGAGGAGGAGGGATTCGAACCCTCGGTAGCCCATGAGGCTACACCTGTTTTCGAGACAGGCCCGATCAACCGCTCTGGCACCCCTCCGGTTGGGCGGCATTATACCTGAAACGCGCGGCCAGTAAAACCCTATTTTGAGCGAATTAATTTAGACCGCTCTGATAGCCCTCTTATACGTCCCATCTATAAATATTACATCTGTTTCAATCATATCAATTCACAATCACGAGGACGTATGGACGCAATTGGAAATCTTATTGGCGGTATCATCGCCGCACCGTTTATTTGCATCGGTTGGATTGTCGTCGGCATTATCGCCGGGGCGCTTGCTCGTCAATTAACGGGTTCGCGGGATGCCAACTTTCTTTCGGACATGATTCTGGGGTTGATCGGCGCGTTTGTCGGCGGATTGCTCGCCAGCTTGTTGGGCTTCTACAAACCAGAAGGCGGGCTGGAATTGGTGCTGGTTAATCTGGTGATTGCCACCATCGGCGCGATCATCCTGATTATCATTGGCAGGGCGCTCTCCGGCGGCAGAGTCATACGAGACTAGTCATCCTTACCGATCTGGGAAAGGCGTTCATTGGAACACCTTTTTTATTTGGGCAGAACGAGGACAAGCAATCTAATGTCGCTGTCCATCCGCCCGTAAGGTGGCAAAAAATGCCCTGATGTATTCCGCTGACTTCACTTGCCATCACGCCCGACTCGACTTCCACCTGATGATTGAGCCGGGGATGTTGAAGAATATTCATCACACTGCCACCTGCGCCAGCTTTCGGGTCAGGTGTGGCATAGACCAGTCGTGGCAGCCGCGCCAGAACCATCGCTCCAGCGCACATGGCACACGGTTCGAGCGTACAGTACAGGGTCACGCCCTCCAACCGCCAATGACCGACAACCTTTGCCGCCTGTCGCAGTGCGATCATTTCCGCATGGGCAGTCGGGTCTTGTTCACCCTCACGGTTATTGTGCCCGCGTCCAATTATTACACCATCCCGCACGGCTACCGCCCCAATCGGTACATCACTGTGTTCTAACGCCGCCAATGCTTCGTCTAGCGCCAGCCGCATAAAATGGGTATCATTCGTCACAAGTCATCCCTTGAATCTTCTATATCGATCCTCTGTTGCGCCTTGTCTTTTTGGCGACGTGCGAATTCCTCTGCTGTTTCGGTTTTGCGAACAACACGCCCTAATGCGTCGTCAGTTGGTTTTATAGAAGGCGGAGATTTGTGAGATGGTACATTATGGGTCAAACGACGCGATGACCATTGGAGTATCATAATCCCACCTGCCAGTAAGCTTGAAACCGTGAAGATCACCCGTGCAACAGCATCCACAGGATCAACATATCCCTGAACAGTGAAATAGGGAATGATGCCGCCCCCTGTTGAGTTCTACAAGCTGAACAAATTCTGGATCAAGCTGAGTATTGACGCGCGTGTAAACATAAAGAGGCTGTCTTAGCATCCTGGCAACAGCGGCATAATCACTGATTTGGTCAACCTGATCCCTGTAGGTGTAGAGCAAGTTCTGTCGATTTTTCGATTCGGCAATGAAATTTGACCCGACGAAATCGGGGCGGCGATAAGTTGTGATAAATTCGGAATAGGCGAAACAAACATGGCAATCACTGGTATTCGGTGTGAAATTCAAACTACAGGCACATTGACGCTGACTCTGATCTTCATTACGCGGCAGATTTAAGTCATTTGCGAGAATGAGTTCAGCCGACAGCCCAATTTGCTGTGCATTGCCTTGTCCCGTAGTGATCGGCATTTGGCTTGAGTAACGGCGTCCGGTAGGGTTGGGAGCGGTAAAATTCAGCAGCAAGACAATACATACTATGATAAGGAGAAATGAAACGGATAAAATTCCGCGCAGAACAATTTTCAATTTACACCTCATTTGTCGTACCCTATGACTATAGAATACAACCTGAGATGGCTAAAACAGGCTTAACTGTTGTGGCGCGTCGGGGTCATCTGCTTCCGGCTCGACTTCGGCGGCTTCGTCCTCGCCCATGAATTCGTCATCGGCCTGCTGCTCGTCTTCAAGGCATGACTTCGGGTAACTCTGCCTCAATGCCTTGTTCATTGACGGCTTCAGAGGGCATTTCCGGCACAACCACCGCGTAAGGCGCTTCCGCCGCTTCCTCGACAGCCAGCACATCCAGATCGGGTACGAAGTCTTCGCTCACATCATCCACATGCATGGTCGCCCTCACACGCAATTCCGCCAGTTCCGAGTCGTCAAACCCTGCCTGATGCATCACAATCGTAAGCGATGGTTCAGTCACATGGTCACGGTTGCGAATCACGGACATATAATGCGCCCGCAGGCAGTCACGCCACTCATCTGCAAAAATGTTCTGGCTCATCTTATTAAACCTCAAAAGACTGCCTCCATTCCGGCACATCCACCTGTGCGTTATATCGCGTTTTGAGTCCCTCCGCCAGCGCGAACGCCGGTTCAGGCTCACCATGTACCAGGAATGTCCGCGAGGGTTTCCCCTTCATCGCGCCATACCACGCCAGCAGTTCGTCCCGGTCTGCATGGCCGCTGAAACCATTTAAAACTTCAATATGCGCCTTATTCTGATACTCATCGCCAAAAATCCGCACTTTTGGCGCACGCTCCACCAGCCGTCGCCCCAGCGTATCCGGCGCTTGCCAGCCGACGATCAACACAGTTGTGCGCGGGTCTTCGATGTTATTTTTCAGGTGATGCAGGATGCGTCCGGTTTCGGCCATGCCGCTGGCGCTGATAATAATCATCGGGTTCGTGAATATCGTTGAGCGCCTTGCTCTCATCAACCGACTGGGTGTAGGTCAAATCATGGAAGCCAAACGGATCGCCCTTTGCCACCGATTTCCATCGCAAAATCGCGTGTTTCCTCATCATAACATTCCGGGTGCGCGCGGAAACACCGCCGTTGTGTTGCTGGCGAGCGGGCTGTCTACATAGACGGGCAGATGGGGGATTTTACCTTCCTGCGCCAGTTGGTGGAGATTATAAACAAGCTGCTGCGTCCGCCCGACCGCGAACGCCGGGATAATGATTTTCCCTCCGCGCTGGTAGGTTTCGTTGATGATGCGTTCCAGTTCGTGGGCGGAATCGCTGTAGGGTTCGTGCAGTCGATCCCCATAAGTGCTTTCCATAATCAGGAAATCGGCATGATCGACCATTTGTGGGTCGCGGATAATGGGTATACCCACCCGGCCTATGTCGCCGCTGAATACCAATCGTACCTCGCGGTTCGTTTCACGATCTTCAATGTCCAGGATCACACTGGCGCTGCCTAACATGTGTCCGGCATCAATGAACGTTACATGCACGCCAGGAGCAATCTCGGTTTGACGGTTATAACTATGGGAAGTAAAACTGTCGATACTGTTTTCGGCGTCGCGTTGGGTATAAATCGGCTCGACCAACGGCTTGCCGCGCCGTGCATTCCGCTTATTGACATACTCCACATCCCGTTCCTGAATGTGGCCGCTGTCCAGCAGCATGACCGCGCACAAATCCCGTGTCGCATGGGTGCAAATGACATCGCCCTTATAGCCACTTTTCACCAGATTGGGAATATTGCCGGAGTGGTCAATGTGCGCGTGCGACAGCACCATCACGTCAATGGAGGTCGCATCAAATGGCAGGTGGCGGTTGCGCTCATTGGCTTCTGCACGTTTACCTTGATACAGGCCGCAGTCCAGCAGAATTCGCTTACCGTTCACTTCAAGTAGATGCTGTGACCCTGTAACCGTCCGCGCCGCGCCATAAAATGTAAGTTTCATAATCAGCCTTTTTTATCTGCCGGTATCCTACATCCATTCTATATGAAGATTGATCGCTACAATAAGGCCGGAAACCATGTCAAAGGGGGTAAAATGTCAAACACCATCGAAATTGCGGCGCTAACGGCGCAGCTTCAGTCTGCGGGACATCTGCACCAGGACAAATCAATTCCACTCGTATCGAAACTGGAAATAGACCTTGCCTCAATCAACTTGGGTTATTATGCCGAAAATGACACCATCCTCGCCCTATCGCTCCGCTGCTGCCAACTGACCGCACTGCCGGATTCTATCGGTCAATTTAGTCACCTTCAGCAGTTGGATTTGACCGGCAACCACCTGACCACACTGCCGGATTCATTGGGAAACCTCACATCGCTGCAACGGCTGTATCTGGATGATAATCGGCTAGAGCGCCTGCCCGATACACTTGGCGACCTGGTGAGTCTTGAAGAACTGCACGCGGACTCAAACCGATTAACCGCCCTTCCCAATTCTATTGGGAAACTCACCCATCTCCGGCAGTTGCATGTGATGAATAACCGCCTAAATTCCCTGCCCGACGCACTCTGGCGGCTGGACAATCTTCAGAAATTAAACATTGGCGACAACCCGTTAGGCATGATTCCAGAAAGCATCGGTTCGCTCACTGACCTGGAAGAACTCTACATCCATAGCAGCCATCTCTCATCCCTGCCCGTCAGCCTCGCAGAACTGACAAACCTCCACACGCTTGATCTCGGACACAACGAGTTGACATCCTTACCAGAGTCACTTGGCAATTTAATGAACCTCAGCCGCTTCCTCTATATCAGCAACAACCAATTGACTGATGTTCCCGCCACACTCTTTGACAACCTTCCTCATCTGGCCTATCTGAACCTTACCGACAACCACCTGACGACACTCCCGGCCAATCTGGGCAAACTCACGAACCTTCGAGAACTCCGCTTGTACAACAATCAATTGGACACGCTACCGGATACCCTCGGCAAACTGAGCAATCTGCGGGAATTGCATGTTATGAACAACCATCTGAAATCACTACCCGAACTCGTTGGCTAGTCTAGCCCAATTGACTGAACTCCATCTGCGGAATAATCGGTTGACTGCGCTGCCCAACTCGCTTGGCAACCTAAATCGTCTGACACATCTGGATTTACGCAACAATCGCCTGACTGCGCTGCCTGCCAGCATCAGCGATTTGACGACACTTCAGAAATTGGATTTGCGCTGGAACAAGCTGCGGGTAATCCCCAGTTGGCTAGGGGACATTGAAGAACGGGGATGTATCGTTTACAAGTGAGAAAATTTACCTTATTTCCCCTCGAAACGTCGAATCACTTCCAGGATGTCGTCACCATAGGCTGCCAACCGCCAGGGACCAAGCCCGCGAATATCTTGCAGATCGTCTAGCGTCGTCGGCACCCTGAAGGCCACCGCCCACATTGCGTCCTTCGACACAATCACATCCGATTCGACACCCCGTTGGTCGGCGCGCTGTTTACGCCAGTCCCGCAGGGCGCTGAACCGTTCGACCACCATCGGATCAACATCCGGCTGGCGAGATGGTGGATGGGGTAAGGGCGCGTGGTTTCCCCGGTCAATCGCGCCGAGAAGCTGCCGTCCATAGCGTTTCACCTGCGAGTTCGGCATCCCTCGCACATTGAATAGTTCACTCATGGATGTGGGTTCGGCCTCCGCCAACGCAACCAGCACATGATCGTTGAACACCTTAAACGGCGGCACATCCCGCTCTCGTGCGAACCGATCCCGCAGCAGGTACAACTCCCGCAAAATCGCCATCTGGCGACGGGTCAGACTTCTGGGGATACCGATACGCCAGTAGCCTTCCGGGTCAAAAGCGTTGTTGGCCGCCGGAACATGACACGCTTCGGAGAAGGTCTCCAACGCTTCGGTCAGCCGTCCCATTTCCTGTAATTTGTCCGTCAGGATGTCACGCAGTTGCGGCAAAAAATGGGTGTCCATTTGCGCATACAGCAGCCCTTCCTCCGTTAAAGGTCGCTGCCCCCAGTCATCCCGTTGGTGGCGCTTGTCCACGTCCATGCCACAGTATTCGGCCAGCAGTTTGTTCAACCCAATCGCCTTATAAGCGGCAATCCGTGCCGCAATCATCGTGTCGAACAGGTTCGCCAACGTGAAGCCATAATCTCGCTTCAGGCACATCAGGTCATATTCTGCTGCGTGGAAAACCTTCTCAATCTTGGGGTCAGCCATCAAATCGCCCAATGGCGACAGATTAGCAATCCGCAGGGGATCAATAATATAATCCGCCTGTCGGGTTGAAATCTGAATCAGGCATACCCTTTCCTGATAGGCATACAAACTGTTGGATTCAGTGTCGATAGCAATCAGCGGTTCATTCGCCAACTGCTGCATAAGCTGGCGAAATTCAGCATCGTGCTCAATGTAAGGGGCGGGGGGGAAAGGCCAATCCATAGCAATATCAAAGCCATCTGCGATGGCGGAAATAAACCAGCATACCGGTTGCGATCAAAATCATGAAACCAATTACAACTATAAAAGCATCGGGATGTTCATTCAAGGGCAAATCAATGTTCATGCCATAGATGCCGGAAATCAGCGTCAGGGGCAGCATAATCACCGAGATGAC
Organism: uncultured Chloroflexia bacterium; assembly: GCA_963752305.1. Classification (GTDB taxonomy): domain Bacteria; phylum Chloroflexota; class Anaerolineae; order Aggregatilineales; family Phototrophicaceae; genus CFX2. The sequence continues at coordinate 169,397 of CAVVXQ010000009.1, read as the reverse complement.
AGTCAGTACCCGCATGACCTCGTTGATCCGGTGACTGACCAGTGTATCGGCGGTGTCCGCCAACCCCGCCATCACCTCGGCATCCTCATCTATAATGTCGCGCGCGGTAATCAGGTGATCGACAATATCTTCAAAATACTGTTCCTGATCGTCGCGGATAATCGGGTGTTCGGTGTTCGCCAGGGTTTGTACAATCGGCACAAGATGGCGAATCGTCCGCCGCAGGGCGATGATATCTCGCCGGACTAAGGCGATGTCGCGCACGATACTGCGTGCGTCTGTTCTGAAGATACTTTCTTCAATCGCATGGATGTTCGTATCGACTTTGTTCAGGATCGGGAAGATGTAATCCACCAGTTGGTCGAGGATCGTATAAAAGGCGTCGTTCGCACCTTTACCCACCAGTGCCAACCGATCTTCGGGATGGGTTTCACATCTTGTAAACAACTGTACCAGGGGCTTCAATGTACCATCGTGAGCCATCACCAACATGGTTCGCCCGACAATGAACTCGACTTCGCTGGAACGGGACAGGCGCGCTTTAGCATCCCACACCGGGAAGTGCATCACAATGAAAAGATACTGCTCCTCTTCCTCAATTTTCGGACGTTCAAGCGGACTAATCAGGTCTTCAAGTTGCAGAGGGTGAATATAAGGATTAGCCTTGCTCAACTGCTGGATGTCGTCAGCCGTCGCATTAACGATGTTCGTCCATGTAAACCGATTGCATCGGAGTTCAAAAGTGGTCATAACGAGTATTATCCACTATTGATTCCGAACGGGCAATCGTTCACTACCCAAATGAAAGCATTTTGACAGCCCAATGTGATTGTGATATATTTTACAGATACTGGATTCCCCTTTCTGGGATGCATAAATCGCCTTCAAACGAAACTCACATTATTGTTTGAAACCTGTGCGTTTTCGTTAATCTGCGTTAGACTATCAGCCATTCTGATTCGTTGAGGAGTTAGTGCCTATGGCTACAGCGAGTGTCACCAAAGCTACAGCCTCGCAACCGTCTACGGAACAAGCCATTTCCGTAAGCGCGCCAACCCGGCGAGAATTCTTATATTACATCTGGGGCGCGTCAATGGCGCTAATCCTGGGTGAAGCCAGTGCCGGACTGATCTGGTTTGCTCTGCCTCGTTTCCGCACTGGCGAGTTCGGCGGCGTCTTCATCCTTTCGGGCGACAACGTACCCGCCCCAGGTAAAGCGCCGCATTCCTTCCCGGCTGGTCGCTTTCATGTGTCGAATGCGCCGGATGAGGGACTTGTCGTCTTATATAATGTTTGTACGCATCTGGGCTGCATACCGAAGTGGGTAGACACGAACTATCGTTTTGAATGCCCGTGTCATGGGTCAAAGTATCAGATCGACGGTCATTATATTGAAGGCCCTGCTCCCCGCAGTCTGGATCGTTTTGTGACCACTGTAACATTTGACGATGGCACGACGGCCACCACCGATGCGGCTGGCGACCCAATTCCCCTGCCAGATGGCAAGAGTATTGTGAGTATCTCAATAGATACCGGCAAACGCATCAAACGTGCAGGTCGTGTATAGGACAGGTTAGAAGGCCATTTGACCGAGTACATTGGTCTGTACTGAGGAGATATTATGTCCGTACTCCCTTTTCCCTCCTTTCTCGATGATGTTAAGGAGAAAGGTCTTAAGAAGGCAGTCTTTGAACTCGTTGACGAGTCGGTGGAACGCTTAACGGCTGGCTTGAACATTCAGGACATCCGCGAAGCACTGCGCGGCGAACCGGCCAGTCGTAAACCAAATCCCCGGCTAACACCTCATGCGGATGGCTTCTGGCTGCACATGCGGCCAAGTTACTTCCATGCGGATATGACCGGGTTATACCCGACCTTCCGCCTGGGATGGCTGTCCACCTACTTTGTCTTTTTCGAGACGATAACGGGTCTGCTGCTGATGGTGTGGTATACCCCGTCGCCCGATAGCGCCTACGAAAACATGGTGAATATCATCACCCGTGTGCCGCTCGGTCAGTTGATGCGCGATTTGCATCGTCTGGGCGCGGAGGCGATGGTGCTGATTGTCGCCCTGCATATGATCCGCACATTTTTAACCGGCAGTTATAAAAAGCCAAGACAGTTTACATGGTTCACAGGCGTTTTATTACTGATCTTTACCGGCTTCCTCAGCTTTACCGGCTACCTGCTCCCCTGGGATCAGTTGGCTCTGTGGGCGGTCACGATTGGCGCATCCATGATTGAGGCTACCCCGCCGCAAATCGTGGGTGAAAATATGAATCTGCTGATTCGTGGCGGGCCACAAATCGCGGCCAATGGGTTGCTGCGATTCTATTTGGCGCACGTTCTGTTGCTACCTGCCTTACTGTTTGTCTTTACCGGCGTGCATTATTACAAAGTCATCATTCACGGTCACAGCCTGCCGCCGAAGAAAGAGAATATCGGCGAAGATACCGCCAAGCGTGTCCCCCTGGACAAGCGCGTGTACTATATCCCCGACATCCTCACCAGCGAAATCATGTGGATAGCAGTGACGACCCTCATCCTGGTGGTGTTGTGTATCTGGTTCTATGATGCGCCATTGGAGCATCACGCCGACCCGCAAGTAACACCATTGGGGACAACCGCGCCCTGGTACTTCCTATGGTTGCAGGGTGGATTGAAGTTGGGTGACAAAGTGTTCTGGGGATTGATTTTCCCTGGAATCCTGCTGGGTGGATTGGCTGTGTGGCCGTATCTGGACATTACACCCAGTCGGCGTTTTGCGGATCGCCGCTTCGCCATCACCATTATCCTGCTTCTGATCTCGTTCGTAACCATGTTTAGTTATATGGGCTTGTCCAAGTTCGGTGTGGAAACCTCCGCTGACGCAGAGATTATGCACGAATTGACATATCCTCCTGCCCATAACCATATGGGTGAGTTGCTGCCGGTGCCGTTCGATCAGCTTGTGGTCGGCATGTATACCACCCGCGAAATTGACGCTGACAGCGGTGATGCGGAAAGCGCAATTAATGCGCTCATGCAGGAAATACAGGGGAATGGCGTGGAAACCCAACTAACCGCAGCCCTGAACAACTCCCATCTCCCGGTGTCCAGCCTGAACTTCACAACCGTACCCAGTGATGCACCCCAATTGCACCAGGTTATGGAAAGCTTTGCGGCTTTGATGCATAACAGTGACCAGGAACTCTATAATGGATGGGGCGGAGTGATTATTACTCAAAATCAGGCAGACCTGAAACGTATTGACGTCATCCTCGCCTGGGATGAAGTACAGTTGGAAGGTGGCAAGCCTGTTCTGGACGCGAACGGGAATGTGATCCCGGTGCTGGACGAAAATGGCGACCCGGTGCGTCGGGTCAACTCAACCTACCTTTTTATCCATCAAGATGGGGCCTATTTCTCCAACTAACCATCAGGAAGAAAACAGACGATGTTTGAACGCATGATATTTGGCAAGATTGAAAATCGCATCACTGTAGGCATTGTTTGCTTTGTTGTGATGATGGTTCTACTGGGATGGGCAGCTATTAACGAGGGCGGACGTATGGCCTCGTTGGAGGAAACCTATCACGCCCGTTCCATCGAGGCGGGCGCGGCACTGTTCGCCAGTAACTGTACCACCTGTCATGGACCAGATGGGCGTGGTCTGAATGGTTACGCGCCCGGTCTGAATAACCCCATGTTCTTCGGCCATGACTTTTATCCCGACGTCACGGTACAAATCAGCCAGTTAGAAGCGGAACAGGCTGCCCTGACGGGAGAGAGAGGGCTTTCGGCCACCACTGACGCGCGCAAGGCGGAAATCGACGCGCGGCTGGCAGAAATTACGCAGCAAATCACAGACCTGGATGCGCCACGCCAGCAGGCACTTCAGGCAGCCATCGACAAGGGCTATGATCCGCAGCGTCCTGATCGCTTAAAGAACCTGGGTTGGACAGGTACGCGTGAATCGTTGATCCTCACCACCCTGATTCAAGGTCGCCCGGTCAGTATTAATTACTGGCCCAATGGCGCTATGCCTGCCTGGTCAAATCTCGCAGGTGGCCCGCTGCGCACCGACCAGCTTGAAGACCTGGTAGCCTATATTATGAATTGGGATAAGGGCGATAACTGGACGATGGACGACCTGTTTGCGGTCAACCAGTTTGCCAAAGAGCCGGTTGATCCGGTGTATAAGACACTGGCAGAGTCGGCCAACCTGCCTGCTGCGGTGGGCACGGATGTCGATGCAGCCCTCACAGCCATTCAGGACTTGCAAGGTAATGCGGAACGCGGCAACCAACTCTATCACAATCAGGCTCGGACTGAACTACAGCAAAACCTGCCCTGCTCCGGCTGCCACCAGCAAACCAGCAATGGTACTGGTCCAGTGGCTGATGGCACGTTCACCCGCATTGAGAATACACGTTTACAAGACCCGGCGTTAGCAGGCTATACACCGGAACATTACATCGTCGAGAGTATCCTACAGCCTGGGGCATACGTTGCGCCCGGTTTCCAGAATGTGATGTTAGCCAATCTGGGTACGATGATGTCCGCCCAGGATTTAGCCGACATCGTGGCCTACCTGGAAACCCTGAAGTAACCAGCGCACCAGCCAGAGTCTAACAGCAATGCATTTTAGCCCTCGGCAGTCCGCCGGGGGCTTTTTTTATCAAACAGAAACAAGGCCGGTTAAGGAACAATTCCAATGCAAAAACGCATCTATCTGATGCTTATCACGGTTGGCCTCTTGCTCACAAGTGCCGGACTGCTGATGGCTCAAACTGAAACCCCAACACCGGGCACACCCGAACCCACGCCCACTGTCCGCCCGGTTGACCTCGCCTGCGACGCGGATACACTCCGGGAACAACAGGCCGCTTTACAGGCGCAGTTGGACTTCTTCTGAGTCGGACACAGACTCAAATCCCGGCCTCGCGCTCGATAATTTGTTTAAAGTCGGGGCAGCGTACCAGGAACTTGCCCTGCAATGTGGTTATATCCCTGCCGATGCAGCCACCCGCGCAGTCGGCACGGATGTCGAACGTATCCTCACCCTACTGGACGAAGTGCATGGGGATCCAATCAACGGCCAACTGCTGTACAACGGCGATCTCGGCTGTTCAGGTTGCCATGAAGGCGAAAACCATGTTGGCCCTGCCACTGAGGGCACGTACACCCGGATTGAAGAAGTTCGTCTCCATGACCCCGTTCTGGAAGGTTACACGCCGGAACAGTACATCGTTGAGAGTATCGTCCAGCCCGCACACTACATTGCTCCCGGTTATCCGAACATCATGGTCAGCAATTTCGGTGATCGCCTCACACTCCAGGAACTGGCCGATCTGCTCACTTATCTGGAAAGCCAGGATGGCCCATCACCGGAGTAGAACAATCGGGGGGTGGTGCGGTAGAATATGTAGTGTTTCTAGTCGCACCCATTCCGAGGAGTCCATTATGCATATAAAGAGAATGCTGCTCATCCTGACTCTATGCCTGCTGGTCGCTTTACCCGTAGTCGCTCAGGACGCAACGGCTGAAGCCACTGCCGAACCCGTCACAACAACCGCTGTTGCTACCGAAACTGTCGAACCGCCGCCCGGTCTGCCATTACTTGTACTCCTCATGGGTCTGGGTGCAGTAGTAATCGTCGGTGGCATCGCGGTATTACGCCAGCGAGCAGGCGAACCAGAAGACTAATTTATCCTGTCCAATCATCAGGGTGTTGTCATGACGCCCTGATGATCTTATCCCCTCTCCAGTTCATTCTGCCCTTCACGGTCTGCGTTAACCTCAATCTAATATCTGTATGTTAAGTCATGATGCATGGGTATCCTTCATTCCAATCAAATATCGTGGTTAGCCAGAACGCCTTGTTGTCGTAGGCGCTGTCCTCGTGTGCGGCTCACCACCCAGATGACTAACAGGGACGATAATCATTGACCACATCCCTCCTCGTTCTCGCTTTTACAATTACCTTGATTATTGCGGTTTTACAATCTGGGTGGACGAAAGAAACCATTCTCTCTAATTCCGTATTATTTCTGGTTGCTGGTTTCGTGGTCGGCAGCATCCTCAATCTGGCAAATATCCAACCGGATAATGAATCCGTCTCGATTGCTGTCCAACTGGCTCTGGTCAGTGTCCTGTACGTAGATAGTATGCATCTCGACCTTCACCGATTGCGCGAAGTTTGGCGTTTGCCCAGTCGGGCGCTGCTGCTGGGTATGCCACTAACGCTGTTTTTGGTTTCCCTCTTAGCTCATTTTCTGCTTCACCTGTCCTGGGCAGAATCTTTCCTGGTCGGCGCTGTCCTCAGCCCAACCGACCCCGTACTCGTCTCTGACCTGATTAGCAGCAAACTCATTCCCGCGCGCGTTCGCGTGTTGCTAAACGTCGAAAGCGGCCTGAACGATGGGCTCGCCCTGCCGGTGATTATCATTCTGCTGCGTATCATTAACAGCCAGAATGCAGAGCCACTTCAGCTTGTTGGAGAATTGATTGGTGGAATCGCCGTTGGCATTGCCATTCCCTGGATTATCTTGCATCTGGAACGGCTACGGCCATTCAAAGTTGCCGATAACTATCGGGCTATCAATATTCTGGCTATCGGCGCATTAGTTTTGTCAGTTGCGGCGAATATTCGGGTGAATTCTTTTCTTGCCGCTTTCTTCGCCGGATTGACCGTCGTCGCGGTGGACGAAAATGCGCGCGATGAATTTGCCCACCTGGGCGCGATACTGACGGAGTTATTCAAACTCGCCGCTCTATTTATCTTCGGCTTGGTGCTGAATCCGGTAATTTTCCTCATGAGCGGATTGAGTCGATATTTATTTGCAATCCTGGTGCTGATATTTGCCCGCCCGGTTTCCATCTTTGTCGCCCTCATCGGAAGTCCAATGAGCCTTCTGGAAAAAACTACCGTCGCCTGGTATGGCCCCAAAGGCTTCGCCTCAATTCTCTACAGTTTGATTGTGTGGAGAGCCGACCTCTCGCACGCGCGCCTATTCGCTATACTCGCCCTCACCCTGGTCATTTCGATTATTGCCCACTCATCAACCGGCCTCATTTTCAGAAATTGGTTTAGGAAAGAGGCCGCGCAAGAAAGTTCTCCGCCGTAGTATCAACCATGTTTTTTCGACAACACTTAATGGAAAACCATCTCCATCCATTGCAATTATCAGGGAGAGGGTTATTCTTAAAATTGTGACAGATCGTCACTGTTGAAATACGACAAAAAGCGTGGGAATACCGTGCCCCTTCTGCTATAATCCAACCAGTTCAGGGAATTTGAGGAGAAACTATCATGGCGGAAGCAACCTGGGAAAAGGGAAACCGAACGAATGTTGTACTACAACCGAACAATCGGGGACGCTGGAAATTTCTGGTCGGTGGTTTGCTCATCCTCATCGCTGTGGGTTATCTGGTTGCTACATGGTATGGTCGCCGGAGCGCGCTACTATATCACCATTGACGATCTAATGAATAATCCAACTTATGTCGGAAAATCGGTAAGGGTAGCAGGGGTTGTTCTCGGCGATACCATTCAGTATGACTCGAAAAATTTGATACTCGATTTCACCGTTGCTAATGTCCCGATGGACTACGACAATCTGGCAGAAGCCCTTCATTTAGCCGCAATCAACTCGAATAGCCAGCGCATACGGGTTCATATTGAAAACGAAGCTAAAGCCCGACCTGCTCCAAAATGAAGCTCAGGCCATCATGTCTGGAAAATTGGGTGACGATGGCATTTTTTATGCCACCGAGCTAAACCTCAAATGCCCAACCCGTTTTCAGGAAGCTCAACCCGGCCACGAGATCGTTAATCCAGCCGCATAAACTCAAAAAGCCGGTTTTACCGTTAGCTGAAAGTGAATTGCTATAATGCTTGCTGAAATCGGCCTGATTACCACCTTTCTCGCATTCGCTTCTGCCATCTACGCCATTGGGCGTCTGTTTACGGCGGACGCATAAAGTCCGAACGTCTCGTGATTAGCGCGCGCAATGCGGCAATCTTGACCTTCCCGTTGCTGCTGCTGGCTGCCGGGACGCTGGTGATTGCCCTCATTAACGGCCAGTATCAGATGAGTTATGTCTGGACAGTCACCAATCCCGACACACCGCTTTTTACCGCGTTACCGCGTTGTGGGGATCGCAAAAAGGCTCGATTCTATTCTGGTCACTGTTGATGAGCGCTTTCGCTGCTGCCGCAATCTCGCTCAACTGGCGCAGCACATCGCCGCCTGATGCCCTATGTGATTGCCTACACGATGGCGGTGCTGGCCTTCTTCATGGGCTTGGTGCTGTTTTTCGAAAATCCCTTCACCCGCTGGTGGCTCACCAGCGCAACCGAAGTTGTGGATGCGGTATTTATCCCGGCAGGTGCGGTAGCCCCACAGCCGCCCGGCTGGCCGAAACCGCCCAGGGATTGAACCCCCTGCTGCGTCACTTCGGCATGATTATCCACCCGCCCATGCTGTACCTGGGTTTTGTCGGCATGGTCATCCCCTTCGCCTTTGCGATGGCGGCCCTGGCCTCCGGCGATCTCTCGACCAACTGGATTAAGGCCACCCGCCGTTGGGCACTGGTCGCCTGGATATTCCTGAGCATGGGGCTGATCCTCGGTGGGCGTTGGGCTTATGATGTCCTCGGTTGGGGTGGATATTGGGGCTGGGACCCGGTAGAAAATGCCGCCTTCTTGCCCTGGCTTGATCGGCACAGCCTTCCTGCACAGCGTCATGATTCAGGAAAAGCGCGGGATGCTGAAGGTCTGGAACATGTTCCTGGTCATCGGGGCATTCTCCGCCGTCATCTTCGGCACATTTGCCACCCGCAGCGGCTTGATCGACAGTGTACATGCCTTCGCCCGCAGCAACATCGGTTTCCCCATGTTCTTCTTCTGGGCGATTATCACCATCATTTCCATCGGCCTGATTCTCTGGCGCTGGAATCGCGGTGAACTCAAAGACGACCATCCATTTGTGAACATTCTCAGCCGCGAATCCCTGTTCGTGCTGAACAACGTGGTGTTCATGATCTTGTTTGCTGCCATCTTCTGGGGCAGTTTTGGCGCACCCGTGATTTCCGAACTGTTCCTCAACGAAAATATCACCCTCGGCGCAGATTATTTCATGCGCGTGACGCCGCCCTTGTTCGTCGCCCTGTACATTCTGATGGGCATCGCGCCGCTCGTCTGCCTGGGGTGCAACCTCCCTGCGGCGTTTGGGAAAATCCCTGCTTGTGCCGCTGGTACTGACCGCTCTGTTTTTGGTCGTTTTTATCCTGTCCGGCACAACCGATCCCGGCGCATTGTTTGGTTATGGCATCGTCAGCCTTGCCGGGTTTGTCGCCATTTATGAAACCTACCGGGGCGTCGCGGCCCGCCATCGTGGTTTGAGCGAATCCTGGCCGCGGCGGTGATTTCCCTGTTCCGGCGCAACCGGCGGCGTTATGGAGGTTATACCGTTCACCTGGGCATCACCGTCATTGGCATCGGTGTCATCGGCAGCACGCTTGTTCCAGCAGACCACGCAGCGCACGCTGGCAACCGGCGAGAGTCTGGATTTCGGCGGCTATACCATGCGCTACGACGGTTTCACCGAAGGCATTGCCGATGATGGGCGGCAGATGGAAATTGCCGACGTGTCAGTCATCCAGAACGGTCAGGTGGTCGCCAATTTACGCCCGCGCCACGACATCTATCCCGATATGCCCATGACTATCGCCGGTTCATACAGCACGATTAGCGGCAGATTTTTATGTGCTGCTGGTCGGTTGGGAGCCAATGGGAGCCAGTTCCGCCACCTTCAAAATTTATATCAACCCGCTGATTAACCTCATCTGGTGGGGTGGTATCGTGCTCATCCTCGGCACACTCATCGCCGCCTGGCCGACAGAAGTCGGTAGTCGTCAGCTACCAGCCTGCTGCCATCGACAAGCCGAAAAAGCGCGCGAGGATGGCAACCTGATGATGACAAATATGCATCTTCGCAGGCGCGGATCGAACAGCCAGGCACTTACGCGGCCATGATGCCCTTCATGGTTCTGTTTACCCTGCTCCTGCTCACGATCCTGACCATCCCCGCGCGGGCACAGGATAATTCTTCATCCACCGTTACGGCGGATCAGGTCAACGCGATTGCCCACAAAATGTACTGTCCGGTATGCGAGAATATCCCCCTGGATGTTTGCCCGACGGCTGCCTGCGCCCAATGGCGGGCGGAAATCCGCTCCGAACTGGAAGCAGGCAAATCCGAAGACCAGATCATCAGTGAATTTGTCACTCGCTATGGAGACCGTGTCGTTGGCACGCCACAAGACCCCATGCTTCGTTCCCTGTCCCTGGTGACTCCCTGGCTGATTGGGGGCGTGGTCGTGCTCGGCGCAGGGATAGTGCTCGTGCGTTGGTGGCGTGTGCGCGCCCCGACAAACCCTGAATTGTCCCCCGGCGGCGAGATGCTCATCTCCGATGATAATTACCGGACGCGGCTGGAGCGGGACATTCAAGCGAGGCGATGACACATGGAACAGCTATTTGAAGATTATCTGGAACGCCTGAGTGTCATCCACAGCGAATTTGAAACCACCATCGCCGGACTGCCCCAGGAAGCATTGGATTGGGTTCCAGGGGCAGATATGACTGCTCTGGGTGCGCTCATTGTGCATGTATCAGAGGCCATGCGTTATTGGGTGGGAGAAGTGGCCGCTGGCATCAATGCCAATCGTGACCGCGAGGCCGAATTCGTCACACATGGCCGCAGTGAAGCCGAGTTGCGGCAAATGCTGGCTGATGTGAGAACGCTGGTTCGGGAAGTCCTGGACACATTCACCCTGGAACATTTGGCACAGGAATGTATTGTGCCCCATACTGGACAGCAATATACAATCGGACGGGCGCTCTTGCGGTCATTTGAACACACGGCTCTACATCTGGGACAAGCGCAAGTGACACGTCAGTTATGGGATCAAACGATAATGACCGACTTTGACTTTCTATCAGATACCCCTACCCCTGCTGAACATCCTACCCGAAAACCAGGACTTGGCCTGGGCAACATTGTCCTATTGATCGGCGTGCTGGCGGTGGCAGGCGTGTTCGGTTTTGCGCTGCTGCAACGGCAGCAAACGCAGCCCACCTCTGGCCCTGCACCCGACTTTACCCTGACAACGATGGATGGCAGCCAGATCAGACTTTCCGACCTGAATGGCAAGGTGGTGGTCATCAATTTCTGGGCGAGTTGGTGCGGCCCGTGCCGGGACGAAGCCGCCGCCCTGCAAAATGTCTGGGATCAGTATAAAGATAAGGGCGTCGTTGTGCTCGGTGTCGCCTGGACAGATACAGTGGATGGTGCGCGCTCGTTCATGGCGGAATTTGGGCAGAATTATCCCAACGGCCTCGATCTGGGCACAAAAATTGCTGATCTCTACAATATTCAGGGTGTTCCAGAGACATTCGTTATCGACAAAAAGGGGAACGTGTCGGAGTTCATCATCGCCGGAGTGAACCAGAGCAGCCTTAGCGCCACCCTGGACAAGTTGTTGGGGGCAGCATGAGCATCGAAGGCTTAATCATCGGGCTGATTATTCTGCTGATTGCCCTCGCCTGGATCGCCGCGCCCTTCCGCCGCACAACCCGGCGGGTTGGCGATGATTGCTGACGGAGAAACGCCGCGAACGCTTGCTCATGGTCTACGAGCGTGTTCTGACCAACATCCGCGACCTGGATGAAGATTTTAGTACCGGCAAGATGGGCGAAAACGATTATGAAGCCGAGCGTGAAACCTGGGTGCAGCGTGGCATCCAGGTACTCAAGACCTTTGATGGCATGCAAGAACAGGTCGTGCTGACCTCAGAAGTCGATCATCAAACACTTGATCGGTCAATTGACGACGAGATTGAAGCTGCTATCGCCGCCTACCGAACCCGGCAGAAACGCAGTCATGACTCGGATCACACACCGCTGACCGCGCTGCGTAGGGGATACCCTCGCAAGAACATGGGGAACAAATAGACACCCTATCATCCGGCGGAAGAAACCAGTGCGGTTTCGCTTGTCTTGGATATTATTTGGCATCACCCGTATCGAATTGAAGCATTCATGTTGCATAGAATTGCCAACAATTATCGAAATCACCCATTCATGCTGAAGCTGATAATTGTTCTGCTGCTCCTGCTATTGTTATCCGCCTGTGGTGGGTTGGCAGGGGAACCACAGATTGTAGCCACCCTGCCGCCGCAGCCAACTTCCCCGCCGGAGACGAGTTATCCGCTCTCCCCGCCTGATCTGGCGCGCGGCGCACAGATCTATGCTGCCAACTGTACTCGGTGTCATGGAACAACCGGCGCGAGTGATGGTGAACTGGTGTTATCCGGTCAGGTTCCCGCCATGCCCGCCTTTACCGACCCCGAAACTGCGCGGCATCAAACACCACAGGAATGGTTCAGTACCATTACCAATGGCCGCATCGAAAATCTGATGCCTCCCTGGGGAGACTCTCTCAGCGACGAAGATCGGTGGGCAGTAGCGTTGTATACCTACACAATGGCCTATTCACCGGAATTACTCCGTCAGGGGGAAACCCTGTGGCAGGATAATTGTGTCGAGTGTCATGGCGAAACCGGGCGCGGCGATGGGCCAAAAGCCAGCGAGATTAACCGCCCGATTGGCAACCTGACCGAGCAAACCGAAATCGTCACCTACAGCGATCAAAATCTGTATACCATCGTGACTGAAGGCCAGGGTCAGAATATGCCCTCCTTTGCCGATGATCTGACGGATGCGGAACGTTATGCGGTGGTCGCCTATGCTCGAACCCTGTCACTCGGCCATTCAGATGTGATCGGCCAGATACCACCCACACCGGATGCTGCCGCCGCAGCCGAAGCCACAGCCGAGGTGACCGCCGCCGTACACGGCACAATCACTGGAATGGTCACGAATGGCACATCGGTCAGCACGGTTCCATCCGACTTGCAGGTAAACCTGATTATTAGCAGTGGTGGCAATCTGGTTTCGCGCCAGCAAACCAACCTGAGTGATACCTCATTTACCTTCACCGATGTTCCCATCATCGCCGGGGCAGATTATGTTACCGCCGTGATTTATCGGGATCGCTTGTTCACCAGCAGTTTTGTTTCCGGTGACGAATCGGTCACAACAATGGACATGCCCATCACCATCTACGAACTGACCGAAGACCCGGCGGTATTGAGCATCTCCGGTGTTGTAACCCAGGTCAGCGCCATCGGCGACACGCTCGAAGTCCGGCAGGTATTCCGGTTCAACAATAGCGGCGACAGAGTGTTCACCACCAGCAACAGTCTGGGCGACAATGTATTCGCCTCGGTGATCGTTTCCCTACCGCCGGGAGCGCAGGTCGTCAGCTTTGATGATCCAAATCGTTATGTCGTTTCCGACCAGAATTTCTCCATTGTCGATACTGCCCCGGTCTTCCCCGGCGACGATCATCTGGTTGTCGTCGTCTACATCCTGCCCTACGACGGCAGTCCGGCTCTGATCGAACAACCTGTGAATTATCCGATGAATGGACAGGTACAGCTCCTGGTCTACCCGGAGTCCCTGTCCGTAACCAGTGAACAACTCCCATCCCTCGGCCCGCGCACCTTGGGTAACAATACCTATCAAGCCTATGGAACAACCCTCTCTCTGGCTTCCGGTGATGTCATCCGCTACGAATTGAGCGGCGCGGCTGCCCCGGCTGCCGAAGATGTGAGTGTGACAACATCATCAGGGGACAGCAACGCCCTGCCTATTTTACTGGGTATCATCGGCGTTGCTGCGATTCTTGCCGGGGTACTGCTGTACCTCCGGGGTAGAAAACCTGCCCCTGCTAACAACGCCAAACTGATTGATGCCCTCATGCGCCAAATTGCCGAATTGGATGATGCCCACGCCGCCGGACAGCTAAATCATGACTTGTGGCATCGCCAGCGCGACCAACTTAAGGCACATCTTGCTGAACTAATGGGAGACAAACACGAAGAGTGATGAGCGGTAGATCCGTTCATTGCTCGGTAGTTTCAGTTGATGAACATGGAACCTGGGATTCAGAATGCTTTAATTGACATACAGGGGCTAGTCAAAGCCTACGACCTCCTGCCTGTTTTGCGTAAGCTCGACCTGGACATCGAGCGCGGCGAATTTGTGGCGCTCCTGGGTGCAAATGGCAGTGGCAAATCCACTTTGCTTCGGCTACTTTGCGGCTTGAGCAAATCCACTGCCGGAGTCATTCGGGTGGGTGGCTGGGAACTGCCGGGGGAAACCCATGCGGTGCGGGCGCAAATCGGTCTGGTGAGCCACAAACCCCTCTTGTACGAAAACCTCAGCGCGCGTGAGAATTTGGCCTTCTTCGCCCATTTGTACAACCTGCCAACCGCGCAAATCGAAGGGCGTATGAACGATCTTCTGCAACAAGTAGGTTTGTCGAAACGTGGCGACGATCTGGTACGCACCTTCTCACGCGGGATGCAGCAGCGCCTCAGCATCGCCCGCGCCCTGCTGCACAACCCGGACATCCTGCTGTTGGACGAACCCTATACCGGCCTCGACCAGGATGCCTCAGCCACTTTGGACACCCTTTTAAGCGGACGCGCACGCGGACGGACACACCATTCTCATGTCCACCCACGACCTCCCCCGTGCGGTTGCCCTCGCCACCCGTATCATCATCCTGTCCAAAGGAACCATTGGCTACGACCAACCCGCGTCCGGTCTGGATGCCCTTTCACTCGCCGCGATCTATACCGAAGTCACCAGCATGGCAACTGCCCGATGAAAACACCCTTCCGGAAAACCGTCTGGAGCATCGTCCGCAAAGACCTGCGTATGGAATTACGCAGCCGCGAACTCGTCAGTTCAATGGGATTATTCGCCCTGTTGAGTATTCTCATCTTCAGCTTCGCGCTGGAACTGGATCGCGTCGCGCGTGGGGAAGCCATTAGCGGCGTGTTGTGGGTGACAGTGGTGTTTGCCAGCATCCTCGGCCTGAACCGCAGTTTGGCGATGGAGCGCGACGGGGCAACCTGGATGCCATGCTCATCGCCCCCATTGACCGAACGGCTATCTTCGGCGGCAAACTGGTCGGCAACTTCATCTTCACCCTCATCGTCGGTTTAGTGCTGCTGCCGCGTCATGACCATTCTGTATAATGTCGATCTGGTTCGCCCGTCGCTGTTGGTCATTTTATTGCTCGGCACACTCGGTTTTTCCACCGTCGGCACACTGCTGGCAACCATGACCGTCCAGACGCGCGCCCGCGAAAGCCTGCTGCCCATCGTCATGCTGCCTATCGCCCTGCCGGTACTGCTATCGGCTGTGCGCGCATCCACCAGCATCCTCACCGACATCCCCGCTGGAAGACTGGATTACCTGGCCGCAAATTCTCGCTGTTGTCGATATTGTCTATCTCATTCTGTGTTTTCTGTTGTTTGAATATGTCATCGAGGAATAAAAGTCACAGAAAAACCAGATTAAAGATTGCAGAATACGGTAATCGAGGCTAATAACTATATTAAAGGAAACTAATCACCTATTTTGAGTAGCAATGTCAGTAAATCGTGGCAATTTTCAGTAGATATGTTAAGATTTTGGCAGATTTTTGAAGATTAGGGAGATATATTATGAGTGCTGTGCAGCAAGTATCTGCTACACCCGGCGAAAGGTCGGTGACACCGAGCCTCCACCCGCCCCCGACTGCTCACCATCCTCACCATTGTCACAGCGCTTGCTGTCGCTTTCGGCCTGTATCTCGCCCTGTTCTGGGTCGGCACAGATATTGACCAGGGACAGGTACAGCGTATTTTCTACATTCACCTGTCGGCCTTCTCCGGGGCATTTATGGCCTTTGGTACAGCCGTTGTCGGTGGTGTCATGTACCTGCGAACCCGCAAAGTGAAGTGGGACACACTCGCCCTGGCGGGTGTCGAAGTCGGCATGGCGCTGGCACTCATCAATCTGTTAACAGGGATGATCTGGGCACGCCCCATCTGGAATACCTGGTGGACGTGGGATCCCCGCCTGACATCCGAAGCCATTATGATCCTCACCTATGCCGCCTATCTCATGCTGCGCAACGGCATCGAAAACCCGGAACAGCGCCGTCGTTTGGCATCCGTCTATGGCATTCTGGCGATGTCCACCGTCATCATTACGCTCATGATTACCCGCATCCGCCCGGATACCATTCATCCGGTCGTCATCGGCCCCAGCCCACAGAACACCGAAGGCGGCTTCGAGATGACCCAGCGCATTACCACCACCATCGGCATCAACTCGGCCATCTGGTCCACCCTTGTTCCCTTAACGCTGATCTGGTATCGCATCCGTCTGGAAAACTTATCTGAGCGTGTCAACGCCCTCAAAACCAAAATCCTGTCGCAATAACCATAAAGGACACGAAATTATGTTTGAATCGGCAAATCCCGATACGTTCGCCTATTTGCTCCTGGCGTTGAGTGTCGTTTCCATCATCGCTGTGCTGTTCATCGGCAGCATGGTCATTCGCTATCGCAACTTCCAGCGTGACCTGAAAACCCTGGAAGGACTGGACGAAAAGTAGGGGCAAGGCTTGTCTTGCCTAAATAGCGATTGGTACGTCTACGGCGCTGTCCGTCGCATGGTAACAACTCGGAAACGGAACATCGGCCCCATAATTTTGCCCATTCCGGCTTTGAGCTTGAGTGGCATTGGCGCTTGCCACCAGGGGATGCGCTCGAAGCCGAATCGGGCATAATAACCTTCATTGAAATGCAGGCATTCCAGATACACATCGCCGGATTCTTGCGCCAGCAGTGCCCGGACGATCTGCGAACCCACGCCCGTTCCCCGGTACGGCTTGCGGACAGCCAGACTGCCGAGTTCGCGGCATTTCCGGTAAGGTCGGATTTGACCGATTCCTACGATGTCGCCATCAGCCTCGGCGACCAGAAAGTGTGACCAGTGCAGCGCGGTGGGATCAAGCCCTTCATCGCGCACCATTTGTTTAATGATTGCCTGATCGGATTCGGTTGCAGGTCGAATAGTTGTCATAACCTGTTGCGATAAACTCCCGGTTGATTATACTTCTCTCATGCTACACAGATTCTACGTTTTTTGCCTGATATTGTTCATCGCCGCCTGCCAACCGAGCGGGACGGTGCAGCTTCCGCCAACCGCTATCCCCTTTCCCACCATGACACCGGGGCGCGTGGTCGAAGGCGTCCTGCCGCCGGTGGTCGGCTTGCCATTAGATGGGTCGGGAATGGCGAATCCGGCCACAGCCGTTGCGCTGGCGAATCAGCCGACCCAGACACCCAATTACGCCGCCTGTCCCTCGTCGGCCAGCCCATCCCTGCCGCCGCTCCCCTCCACCGGGCGCGAGATCAGTACCGCCATCACCAATTTCCTCTCGAATGGTGGATCGGCAGGCGCGTTGGCCGATGGTGTGCGTGCCTGGGGACTCCTGGGAGATACGGGTGTCATCCGCGCTGATGTGGATTTCACGGGTGGCGATGTGCCCGATGTGCTGATAACCTACCTTGCGCCTGATGATGGCGGAACACTGTTGGTACTCGGTTGCGTGAACGGGATATACAGTCCGTTATATCAGGCCATTACCGGTGACGAAACCCCGGAAATTATTGCGGTGGGCGATCTGAACTATGATTCACTGCCCGATGTCCTGTTTAGCAGTCGCCAGTGTGCCGCCGGGGACACTGAGGATTGTTCCTATCGCACCCAGCTTATCACCTGGCAGCCGAGTAGTGGTCGCTTTATCAGCCTGCTCAACGGCGCAATCACCAGTGCCTCACCCCCGACCATCAACGATGTTGATACCGATAATGTCTCGGAGATCGTCGTCCGCCTGACCGACCCCGGCAATACAACCACCGGCCCGCTCCGGACAGGTGTGAATATCTACGATTGGAACGGGGCGGTCTATGTGCTGTCAATCATTCAGCTAGACCCGCCGCGTTTCAAAATTCAGGTCTTGCAGGAGGCGGATCGTGCCTTCCAGCGCCTCGACACCGAGCAGGCCATTTCCCTCTATCAGCTTGCCCAATCCGACACCAGTTTGCGCTACTGGTTCAATGACGAGCCGGACATCCTCAATGCCTATGCCTTCTATCGCCTGTACTCATGCTGGCCTACACCGAAAATGATGACTTGCTGCCTACCTATCAGGCCGCGCTCCAGGCATTCCCCGACCCAACGGCTGCACCCGTGTATGTCGAACTGTTGAACACCTTCTGGAATGGTTTTCAGGTCACGCACAATTTGCATAGCGCCTGTCAGGAAGTAGAGGCTATAATCAGTGCCCGTCCAGACGCGGTGGGGCTGATTAACCGTTATGGCAGCCGCAGCCCAACTTACACTGCATCCGACCTATGCCCATTCTAACCAGAATGGTTTGTTCTCATTTACTGTAGGGCATCCAGTTGGGCCGCCCTCATATATATACACCAAGCAGAGGTTTTCCATGTCCGATTTACTCACCTATTTTAAAGACCAGAAGCAGCCGATGGTCGATTTTTTGACCACGCTGGTGAATTACGAAACGCCGACCACCGACAAAGCCGCTGTCGATAAGCTCGGCGCGTTTATGGAGGCGCAGTTCAACGCAACTTGGCGCATCACCGTGACCCGCATTCCGCAGGAAAAAGTGGGCGATTTGCTGCTGGCGAAATGGAACGAAGACGCCCCCGGCAAACCCATGATGTTCCTGATCCATATCGACACGGTTTGGCCGCTCGGAACGCTGGCGGAACGCCCGGTGCGCATTGACGAACAGGGCATTCTCTTTGGCCCCGGCGCGGTTGATATGAAGGGCGGCGTCACCATCACCCTATGGAGCATTCGCGGGCTGGTCGAACGCGGCGAACTGCCCAACCGCCCGATCTGGGTATTGATGACCAGTGATGAAGAAGTCGGCAGCATCTATTCCGAGCAGATCATCAAGTCACCGCCGCCCAGGCAGGGCTGGTGATGGTCATGGAACCCGCCACCAAAGAAGAAGCCCTCAAGACCTGGCGCAAAGGTGTTGGCACATTCACGGTCAAGGTCGAAGGACGCCCCTCTCACGCCGGTAACGCTCCGGAACAGGGCATCAATGCGGTCATCGAACTGGCGCAGCAAACCCTGAAATTGAACGGGCTGAACGACCTCAAAAATGGCACATCGGTTTCGGTAACGGTGGTTCAACGGCGGCTCGGCCACCAACGTCATCCCCGCCAAAGCCACCGCCGAAGTCGATGTACGCACGCTGACCGCCCGCGCCTGGGAAGAAATTCAGCAGAAAATTTGGACCTGACGCCCTTTGTTCCCGGCGCGAAGGTCAGTTCACAGCTCGGTCACGCGCGCGGCCCGATGGAACACAACGAACAGATGGCACGCACCTTCGCCCAGTGCAAAGCGATTGGCGAGAGCTATGGCCTGACCATCCGTGAAGATGGCAGCGGCGGCGGCTCGGACGGCAACTTCACGGCCCACATGGGCATCCCCACGCTGGATGGACTTGGGCCGCAGGGCGACGGTCTCCACGCCCTGCACGAACAGGTTGTCGTGGACAGCCTGCCCCGCCGCGCCACCCTGCTCGCCGGCATGCTCAAAGAATGGGTCTGCGAGTAAGAAATCATCAGGGCAATTCCAGCTTCAGGTATGGACAGGGTGATTGCCCTGTCCCTCTTTTCTCATAACAAGCAACATTCCTCACCCTTTGACCATGACAAACATCACTCACCCCTCTGTAAGAATTCCTGTAAACTATAGTTAAATCAGGTTCAAAGTAAGGTGATATTCACTGAATAGAGAAGCCTGACTATGAGTAAGCAGGGGCGAATCAGCAATGAAAAGCGACCTGCTGAAAAGGTGAACACCCCGTAGTCCATAGCATGGATGAGCGGGGTGTTGCCGTTATAGCCAGTCATCACAGTTTTTTGTAAGGGCAAATTGGTGTGTTTGCCGCAGCCCTTCTTACGGAATTTATCTCCCGAATTCATTCACCACTTTCATTAACCTGTGCTTCTGCCGCCAGCAGTTCTTCCCGCGAGGTGATGCCCCGCATGGTCACAATCCAGTCCTGAATCGTCGGGCTGGCATCCAGAATCGCCTGAACTGCTGGGCCAATCGGGTCTGCCCCGCCCGCGCCAGAGGTATCCCCGGCCTGATACCCGCCGTAAAAGGCGAAGTAGGCTTGGTTCAGCTTGCGAATCAGATAGCCGTGAGCGACGAACACTCGGCGGCGGGCTTCCATATAGGCTTCGGCCCCATCTACCTTGCCTTCTGCCAGCAAATCATCAACTCGGCGGCGGGTGATGTCCATCTCTTTGCTGAAATCGAACGCGGGCGGGGGCGGGGGAGTTGACACGTCCCCCGGTGATGTGACCGTTTCCGGCGGCAGCAGGTCGGGATAATACCGCGCCAGTGTTAGGCGGCTGATGGCATCACCGAACAGGCTGGCGGTAGTTTCGTTGATAATTCGTGTATCTCCGGCAAAACTCTCGCCATTGAAGTAGCTCAATCCAAGTGGGTAAAAGAACAGGTAATGATGTAACCATTCATGTGCTACCGTATCCAGTGCCCAGGGGATCGACGCCGTTTCCAGCACCATCGCCGGATACAGCGCAATCCCACCCAATGGCACAACCAGCGAGGAAACATCCTGTGAGGTGTCAATCTCATTTTCCAGTTGAGCAATCTGGTCAACCGTCATCGGCTTCAGGTTGATCGACACATCGAACCGGATTTGATCGCGCGGGGATACCACCAGCAGGTTCGGCACCTGGGTGAAATGTGCCGAAATCGGCGGCAATAGTTGCCCTAACCAACCAAACCCCTGATCGACCAGTACCGCCGCTACTTGTCCCTCTAAAATCGCCTCAACCAGCGATTGTCGGCTTGCCAGATTTGCCCGCAGATCGTCCCGTTGGGCACGCAGCTCACTGGTAGCCATTTCCGGGTCAAGTACATCCGGGTCGGCATACATCGTGCCGATTTGCCCGTCCAGTGCCTCCGCCCGTTGCAAATCGTTCATGTAATCCCGCACATACTGCGCCCGGTTTTCCTCGCTCATGAACGGGTGTACCCCGTACAGGGTTTGATCGACCTTGCCCGCGATGGCGTCGGCCTCCCAGGTGACGTAATCGAATTGGTATGGACTGGCGATCAGACTGATGGCATTCCACTGGATGCCAATCGGATACGTCGAGTATTGCAGCAGAAACAGCATCAGTCCCAGCAGCAGACCGTAAACGACGATCCGTCGGGCAACGCGCAGACTTCGACGGATCAATGCGCCTCGCCCTGCCACGCTGCCAGTCCCACGCACGCCCATCCCGCCAGGAAACACACCCCACCCAGCGGTGTGATCGCGCCCATGAACCTAATGTCGAAGATCGCCAGGATATACAGGCTGCCGGAGAAAACCACAATTCCGGCGGCAAACAGATACCCCGCCCACCGCGACCATCGCCCCGGCCATTGGCTGCCCACCCATGCCGCAGCCAGTAGCGCCAGCGCGTGAATCAGTTGATATTGCACCGCCGTTTCATAGGTCGCCTCGCGTCCATTGGCCGTTAATGTAGCTTGCAGCGCGTGTGCCCCGAACGCCCCAAATCCCACGCCCAGGAACGCGAAAATGGCTCCCAGAAGAACGAATCTCCGTGTCATGTTTGCTCCATTGATTGTGCTATAACCATCGTCTGAACCACTCGCTGCTCAGGGCGTTATCGTAACGATGTCCATCGGGATGAATACTCAACGAACAGTAGCCACTCAGCCCCAGCAGATCATAAGCCCGCTTTACCGTTTCAAATTGTTGTCTCACCCCTTCAATCGGGTAAATTGGGTCGCGCTCCCCAGCAATCGCCAGGAAGGGACGCGGTGCAATCATCGCCGCCAGCTCGCCCATTTCCGTATATTGCAAAATACCCGGCACATAATTACACTCGCAGTGTGTCATCCCCAGAATCGAGTGTTTGAACGAACACAGATACGATGCCACTACCGATACCGTAATGCGTTCATCCAGCGCCGACAGCCACAGTGCTGTTGTCCCACCACCCGAATTCCCGGTGCAGCCCATCACCCCCGGTATCACATCATCGCGCCTTTTCAGATACGACAGCGCGACCATACCATCCCAGCAGCGCTCACCCAGCAGTGTTCGCCCCTCCATCAGATACTCGAACGCCAGGTGGCGACACGAACGCGGATATACCCCTTCGCCTGTTTGGTCGCTCACCCGCTCCCCAAACCCCCGCTGCTCTACCGCGCACACCAGATACCCGGCGCACGCCAATGCCTGGGCATAATTATTCTGCAATTGGATCTGCAATTCGGCGCTTTCCTCGTCAGGATAATTCCCCAGGATGTATTGCACATTGGGATCATGACCATGAAAAACCAATATGGGCTTATAGGGCGGTTCGCTTTTCGGGATGAGGATGTACATCGGCGCGTCCACCCCCTCGCCCACATCCAGCGCGTACTTTTCTTCAATATAGTTGCCCCGGTCAATCGCGCCGAGTTTCTCCGCGTACGGGGATACGGGTCGTGCCCGACCATCAATCCCCAGCAAACCCGGCAGTTTGCTCCGCAGCGCGTTTTTCCATGTCGAGAATTCTTCGCGGGAGGCAGCCTGAAATGCCAACTCGCGTGGTGAGTTGTGGTAAAGGTGGTCAATGTGGGATTGCAGTTGAAACCGTGTCTGATGCATCATGAAGCTCCTATGTGTGCCCACAATTCTACCGCGCGATGGAGGGCGTCACACCGTCTGGAGGATTGCATGGTATGCTCACTATCATCACAGTTTTAGCCGATTCTTGAGGAGGCTTACATGTCAACGCCAACTTGCAAAATTATCCGCCCGGAAAGCACCTATGCGGGCAAACAGGGTTTTAACTATTTCGAGGGCATTTCTGCCGAAAGTACCGGGTCGCAGGGAGTTTGTATGCACCTGTTGACCATCCCGCCCGGTGGCCGCGCGAAGGCGCACTTACATGAGCATCACGAAACCGCCATTTACATTATCAGCGGCGAATCGGAAATGTGGTACGGCGAGAACCTCAGCCAACACCTGACGGTTCATGCTGGCGAATTCCTGTATATCCCTGCTGGGATGCCGCACCTCCCCGCCAACCGCACCGACCAGCCCTGTACCGCCGTCATTGCTCGCACCGATCCCAACGAACAGGAGAGTGTCGTCCTCCTGCCGGACTTGGACGACCTTGTTCCACAAACCTGACTCGCCTACGCTATAATCCCAACCACGAAGCGTAAACACCTAAGAATCTATTCTGTTTTATGTCTTCTAGATGGATATTGGCGGAGGAGTGGTAATGAACATTGATGAAGCCAGCGACGAACTCTTTGGCAAATTCATGCAGGGAATTCAGTTGATTAATGAATCTTTTGAGGTCGCTGGACGCTGGCTCTGGGAAGATATGGAACGCTCAACATCATATGAACCCCACCGAGAAGGCTTCAAGCGCGAACAAAAGGATTATTACACTTTTAGAGCAAACAACAAATTTGGAATCAGAGTTATGGGGAAGCCCGAAGAAAAAATCCACCCATTTTATAGTGATTTTTACTATGCTGAATTGATTAACATCATTAATCAGTATGAAGATATATCCCACAAACACTTTAACAAAGGAATAGTTTTTGCCAATCTGGGCATCGCGCAAATTGCACAGAATAAATTTGACGCGGGAATCGCTCACTTGTTAACAGCAGAATGGGAAGATAGAGAGGTAGCTAATCCGAAAGAGTTTATATTGGATAGCCGACTTTGGGGACAGTTTGAACACAAAGTATTCAGCCATCTGATGGATTATTCTACAAAACCAGAAATAGATTTCACAGTAGATTATGCGTTTTTGGAAAAATTCTTTAAGTCTATATCGCGTGATGATAGAATATTTCTGCAAGGTACAATTCTCACCTTACTAGACAATCTAGAACAAAACAAGGTTTGCGCAAACAGCTTTACTTATGGCCGACTATATTCGATTCTTAAGGACATATGCTTACTCACTGAATCCCTTCTACGCAAGAAACAAATAGCTGTTCAGGCAATCCAACCAACAAAATATTTTGACCTAGACAAACTCCTGAAATTGACGCTTCCCACAGAGATTGGCTATCCTCAACTTCAACTCAAGGATAAAAACTTCGCCAATAACCTCGAAGATTTCTTGAACAACTTCGACTACATAACTGACAATAGCAACAATGTACATCTGCGCTGGTTTCATTCAATGCGTCTCGTTCGCAATTTCACCGGACATCACTTTGATATACAAGAATCCATAGATTTACACAATGGCAAAACGTTTTTTGCGGATTACTATGCTGCTATTTTGGATAACGTCGTTTCATCGTTACTTTACCTAAGACATATAGATGCAATTTAAGCTCATACTCATAGATGGTGACAAATGCACATCGGCGTAGACATTGGCGGCACATTCACCGACCTCGTACTCAGCCAGGACGGGCGGTTGCACATCCACAAACTTCTCAGCACCCCGACAATCCCGCGCAGGCCATGCTTGCCGGATTGGATGCCATCACCCCCGGCGGTCTGACTGCCCTGACGCGCGTCTCGCATGGCTCTACCGTCGCCACCAACGCCATCCTCGAACGCAAAGGGGCGAAAACCGCGCTCATCACCACCGCAGGGGTTCCGCGACCTGCTGTTCATCGGGCGGCAGAATCGTCCCGACCTCTATGCCTTGCAGCCCACCCTGCCCCCGCCCCTCATCCCCCGCCAGTGGTGCTACGAAGTCCCCGAACGGCTGGATTTTACAGGCGATGTCCTCACGCCGCTCGATCTGACCGCCCTGGATACCATCATCGACGATATGACTGCTCAGGGCATCGAGTTCGATAGCCGTCTGTTTGCTTTACAGCTACGTCAATCCGGCGCATGAACACGCCGTCCGCGCCCGCCTCCTGGAACGCGGCGGCTTTCAGGACTGGCAGATTGCCCTCTCCAGCGATGTCCTGCCCGAATTCCGCGAATACGAACGCGCCAGCACCGTCGCCCTCGATGCCTATGTCCGCCCGGTCATGAGCCGCTACCTGACCCAACTGGAAAATGAACTTCCCTCCGGCTGTGGTCTGCGAATCATGAAATCCGATGGCGGCGTGGTTAGTGCTTCTCGCGCGCGGGAGCAGGCGGTTCAGACCGCTCTCAGTGGTCCGGCGGCGGGTATCATCGGCGCGTTCCATGTCGCCAAACTCGCCGGATACGACCACATCATTACGCTGGACATCGGCGGCACATCCACCGATGTTGCCCTTTGCCCCGGTGAACCTGTTCGCCGCCCCGAATCCGAGATTGACGGTCTGCCCCTACGAATTCGCCTGCTCGATATTGAAACCATCGGCGCGGGTGGAGGCTCGATTGCTCGTCTGGACGCGGGCGGTGCGCTGCGCGTCGGCCCAGAGAGCGCCGGGGCGTATCCCGGCCCGATCTGCTATGGGCGCGGTGGACAGCACATCACCGTCAGCGATGCCAACGCCGTCCTGGGGCGTCTGGATGCGGATCATTTCCTCGGTGGGCACATGGCGTTGGATGTGAACTCGGCGCAGGGGGCAATCGCTCATTTGGCCGAAGACATGAACCTCGACACACACTCCGCTGCCCAGGGAATCATCGACATCACCAATGTGAATATTGATCGCGCCCTGCGCCGGGTGTCGGTGGCGCGTGGTTATGACCCGCGCGATTTTACGCTGGTGGCGTTTGGCGGTGCTGGCCCATTGCACGCCTGCGAAGTGGCCGAACGGCTAGGTATCCCTCGCGCCCTTATCCCCCGCTACCCCGGTGTGATGTGTGCCCTCGGTCTGCTGGTGGCCGATGTCGCCCTGGATTACAGCCGTTCTGTCCTCGGTTTGGTGACGGACGAAACCGCCCCCCTGCTCGAAACCCTGATGGCCGACATGGAAATACAGGGTCGGGCAGACCTCGCCCACGAAGGGATAGAAGAATCGAACATATTGCTCCGGGCGGCTGTCGATATGCGCTATCAGGGGCAGGCTTATGAACTCTCGATACCCTTTACCGGCGACCTCGCCGGGGCATTCCACGCTGCGCACCAGCGCACCTACGGTCACGCCATGCTCGAACGTTCGGTGGAAGTCGTTAATCTGCGATTGAGCGCGGTTGGAGTGGTCGATAAACCCGCTTTTGACTGTGAGGTAATCACCGAGACACGCCCTGCTATCCCCGTCGGAATCCGCTCCGACGGAGTGACCTTGTACGAACGGGACACCCTCCAACCCGGCGATGGTTTAACCAGTCCGGCGCTGATCTTTCAACTCGACAGCACCGTTTATACTGCCGATGGCTGGTCGGCGCGTGTGGACGGCTACCACAACCTTATTCTGGAAAAACAATAACGTGCGACAGGAAGGGCACTCATGCGAAACAGCAAAATTCTGGCGAAGATACGCGCGGGCAAACCGGCGCGGCTGGCGATGATGGGGCATTTTATCCCTATTTTTGTCGCTCACGCCGCCAACCTCGGTTATGATGGTATCTGGCTCGACCTGGAACACCGCGCGATGGACAGCCGCGAAGTTCAGGCGATGCTGGCCTTTTTCCATCTGTACGACATCGACTGTATGGTGCGCGTTCCCACCCGCGAAAAAGGTCAGCTTTATCGTTATCTGGAAGATGGCGCGACGGGTTTGATGATCCCCCATGTTTCCGATGTCGAGTTCCGCGCGCGAACTGGTCAGCCGGGTGAAGTTCCCGCCGGTTGGGGATCGTGGCCTCGAAGGGCGTGGGTTGGAAACCAACTTCGGCCTGGACATCCCCACCACCCGCGACCCACTGGTCGAACACGCCCTGCGCGAAACCTTTCTGGTCGTGCAGATCGAGAACTCCAGCGGGGTTGGCCGCCGCCGATCAAATCGCCGCCCTTCCCGGCATTGATGGCCTCTATGTCGGCCCACAGGATTTGCGCCTCCGTCTGAACCATCTCCCGCCGGAGGAACATCAGACTGTCGATCAGGCCATCGCGCATGTTGCCGAAGTGTGTCGAAAACACGGTAAATTCTGGGGATCACTGGCACGCACCACCACCGAACTGCAACAGCACTGGCACATGGGTTCACAATTCCTGGTCTGGGGTATCGACGCCCGTATCGTTCAGGAAGGGCTGGAACAGAGTTGTTTGGAACTGGATGTAATGCTCGAAACCGATTTAGAGGAGGAATAACATGAACGGAAACAATCAACAGGGTGGTTTAATGGCCTATCCGGGTCACAGTGAAGGTTGGCGATTGGCATTCAAGGCCCCACTATATCTGTGGCGTATGGGGCTTGGCCCGCTGTTGGGTATCCAATTCGTGGTTCTGACGACCACTGGGCGCAAGAGCGGCCTGCCCCGCCACACCATGACCGAATACACGCGCGTGAACGAGCAGGTGGTACTCGCCAGTGGATGGGGCGATCAGGCGCAGTGGGTGAAGAACCTCGCCGCCGACCCCCATGCAACGGTACAAACGGTTCATGGGACGGAACACTGCATCGCCCGCCGTATTAACGACGACGCCACTCTGACGAAAGTTTATTATCAGATGCAGTCCAGTCCGGCATTTATTCCCTCACTCAATAGCTGGAATATTGACCCGCCCACCCTTGCTAGCGTCTTGAGCCACAAAGACCGCACCCATTTCTACACCTTCGACCCGACGGATGAACCCACTCCCGCCCCTCTGGAAACTGATCTCACCTGGACGTGGATTCTGGTTGCCATCGGCTTCATCCTCGGCAGGCTGACCGCGCGGCGAAAGTGAACTATGGTAAGATGAATTGAGAATTGAACGAGGTGTGAAGTGGCAACCAATTACATCACAATTAAAGGGTATATCAGGGACGGCAAGATCGAGGTTGACCTGCCGGAAAATGTCGTAGATGGTGAAGTCAGTCTCGAAGTCCCCATCACAGCCAATGCGCCCGACTCAACCGATTATCAGCCATTGACGGATGAAGAAATCGACGCGCTTATGCACCCCAATCCCAAAACAGGGGCGGAAATCGTGGCTAACTTGAAAAAACTTCAGGCGGCTACAATGGGCTTATTGGATTTGACGATGCAGACATGCTTGGTGTTTCGCCAAGCCAGTTAATCGTTACGATGATGCGCACCAGCATGTGGGATGTTTATCAAAATATCCTGAAGGAACTCAGTACCGAAGCAGAAACGTAAGTTTTATCCCTGCAATATCCTGGCTAGAAAACTGGATTGGAGAAAGTTAATGACCGAATCATCTTCGTTGGTTTTGACTTCAGATGATCGAGAAAAGCTCTTAGGTTTTTTAGGCTACGGACGTTTAGAGGCACGATTCTGGTTTTTAGGTATGGAGGAAGGTTCTGGAGGCAGTGACAACGTTGAACCAAACATAAAAATCCGCCTCAAATTTTCCGATACACTGATGGATTTACACGAAGCGCACGACAAGGTTTATTTGAACTGGGAATATTGGGATACCAGTGTTCGTGTAAGGTTTCCATCGGTGTGGGTTTATATGGCACGATTGGTGCGTGCTTTAAGTGATAACAATACCGAAGACTGGTGGGATACAGCAAAAGCAAAAGCGTATATACGTGAACATTTGGGACGCAATCACGAATCAGGTCAGACATTCCTGACCGAGATTCTGCCATTGCCTAAACGTCGCGCAACGGATTGGCCACCGCTTTACAAAAATGCGTTCAATTTTAAGGAACGTCAGGATTATGAACGCGACATCTTGCCACGTCGTAAGGAACGAATCAATCACTGCTCATTGAACATAAACCTCAATACTTATTTTGTTATGGGGAAACCCACTATAACCATTATCGAGAACTCGTCGATGTTGACTGGCGAGTTTTACCGAATACGAAGATTGAAATTGCCACATCTGGTTCAACTACAGTTGTTTTAAGCCCTTTTTGGGGTAATGGCCGCATAGGGTATCGTCAAATTAAGCTGCTTGTTGACGATCTGCGTGGCATAAATTAACCATGCCCGTAGACCCCATCTCCCTCGAAGTTTTCAAGAATCTGTTCGCCTCGGTGGCCGAAGAAATGGGCGTCACCTTACAGCGCGCCAGCTTCAGCCCCAATATCCGCGAACGGCTCGATTTTAGCTGCGCCGTGTTTGACCATCAGGCGCGTATGGTGGCACAGGCCGCCCACATCCCGGTACATCTGGGCAGTATGCCCGCCTCCGTCGAATACGCCCTGCGCGAGTTTGAGTCCTTCAGTCCCGGTGATGTCATCATCCTCAACGATCCCTATCATGGCGGCACACACCTGCCGGACATCACGATGGTGTCCCCCGTGTTTGTCGATGGCGAAGTGCGCTTCTTCGTCGCCAGCCGCGCCCATCACGCCGATGTCGGCGGTATGTCGCCCGGATCGCTCCCCCTCAGCACTGAACTCTATCAGGAGGGAATCATCATCCCGCCTGTGAAGTTGATGGATGCCGGGGTGCGGAATGAGGGTCTGCTGGCGCTCATCACCGCCAACAGCCGCGCCCCACAGGAACGGCTGGGCGATCTGCAAGCCCAACTGGCGGCGCAGCGCGTGGGCGAACGCCGTCTGCTGGCGCTGGTGGACGCCCACAGCGAAGCCCGCGTGACCGAACACGCCGATGCCCTGCTCGATTATTCCCGGCGAATGACCGAAGCCGTAATCGACTTCGATTCCTGATGGCGTTTACACCTTTGAGGATGCGCTCGAAGGCGATGGACAGTCGCGAGTTCAGAATTCCCATCTGTGCCACCATCACCGTAGCTGGCTCACACATGACCGTCGATTTCACCGGCAGCGCGCCCCAGGTCGCCGGGAATGTCAACGCTGTCGAAGCCATTGTCCGTTCGGCAGCCTGGTACTGTGTCCGCCTGCTGGCACATGGATGATGTGCCCGTCAATCACGGCTGTTTCCAACCTGTGACTGTCATTACGCCGCCCCACAGCCTGCTAAACCCCGATTTCCCGGCGGCGGTAGCGGTGGGCAACACCGAAACCGGGCAGCGCATTGTCGATGCTGTGCTTGGGGCGCTGGCGAAAGCCTTGCCGGGGCGCATTCCGGCGGCCAGCCAGGGCACGATGAACAACTTCACCTTTGGCGGAACAGTTGATGGCCGCGCCTTTGTCTACTACGAAACCATCGCCGGGGGCATGGGCGCGGGCGAGTTGGGCGATGGTCTGAGTGGCCGGCACAGCCACATGACCAACACCCGCAACACCCCCGTCGAGGCGCTGGAATACACCCTGCCCGTCCGGGTAATCGAATACAGCCTGCGCGATGGATCGGGCGGCATGGGCAAGTTTCGTGGCGGCGATGGTATCCGGCGCGTCTACGAATTTCTCTCCCCGGCGACCATCACCATCAACAGCGAACGGCGGCTGATCGCGCCCTATGGACTCGAAGGCGGTCAACCGGGGCAAACAGGGGAAAACCGTGTGGGGAATATGTCCGTGAGTGGCAAATTCACCGGCCAAGTCGCCGCTGGTGATTCTGTAGTGATCGAAACTCCTGGCGGTGGCGGTTGGGGTCAATCGGCCACAATCGGCTCGTAGCTCAATTCGGCGGGACTGCCCAGGAACGCGCCCAATCGCGTGACTCCCGTCGATTGTGGTCGGAACAATTCGACACTCACCTTTACCCTACTCATTCTTTTACCCTCTCTTGCTCTGAACCTCTGACTCTCTGGGTTACGCTTTTTCTCTCCCTTTGCGTCTTCGCTTCTTTGCATCTTTGCGTTGAGTCTTTGTCCCCTCTTTTTCTGAAAACTGGCATCTGGTAACTGGAAACTCCCTACGGTGTCACCCCGAAACGATTCAGCAGTTCCACAATTGCATTGTTGTACGCCAGCGCACTTTCCTCGATCACCCGGATCGTATGAGTATTCCCCAGTGCGGCTTCAATAGTCGCTGGCAACTCCCACTCGCTGGATCGGTAGACGAACCCGTTGTGCCACACCGGAACAATTGTCAATCCCGCTTCCATCGCCCAGCCAATTTCCTGAATGCACACCTCGGATTTCAGTGTCTCCTTACCAATCAGGATGATGAAATACTGATATTGCTGAATCCGCGTTTTGAGCCCCGCCTGCCAGTCCTCCCCCGGCACGAGCGACAAATCAATGAACGGCTCTAGCCCCTCCGCTTTCAGCCGCGCCAGAACCAGCAGGGCAAACGCGCTGCTCTCACTCCGCTTGTACGAAATGAAGATTGACGCCGGATCAGCCTCATCCAGCAGATCGAACGCCGCCCGTGTGATCGTCAGCGTGTCCGAATTGGTGTTCAGATATTGCAAATATTGGTTGGTCAGCAGCAAGTCCAGCCCCGGTGCATCGTCTCCCCACCGTTTTGCCAGATAACCCAGCAGCGTTTCCTGATCGGCAGTCAATGCGCCCCGGAACGTGTACAGATAGATTGACCAGTGCTTCAGGGCTGCCCCCTCCGCCATCTCCTTCGCCAGCAGCCTCACCCGCGCAATCGGATTCTGCGGCATCGCTCTCTCACACACCTGTCCCAGCCATGCTTCAAATCGTTCTTCGTCGCTCATGTTGTGTCCTTTGATGCACTGTCTAGTTAGCTCTAATGTCGCACAGGTGGCGGCTTTGAGCAAAATCTGAGCAAAAAATGATCTGTAAATCGAACATCCGACGGTTTTATAGTATGCGCACGGGCAATACAATTTACGGAATCGAGAGGTTAAACAAAATGAAATTACGCACTGGAAGAATGAGTTTGCTGTGGATCATGATATTGATGGGTATTGGAATAAGCCTGACCGCCGCTCAGAATACACATACAACTGTTTGCGAGATACCCTCTTTTGAGGCAGCCGTTCATGTTGGGTCGGATGCTGGACTGTCGCTGGCCGGAACACTTCTGCTGGAGGTAACGGACGGAAGCGCCGAAGGCACGATGACCCGTGACGATGGTACCAGCCTTCCGCTAGTCGGTCAGGTGACAGGTCGCGCCATCAGCCTTGTCATAGATTTGGGAGACGGACAGTACATATTTGGTACAGGCGCGTCATGGAATGATTTTTTGTCGTGCGATAGTGTTGGCGGTGGGACATTCACTGGCCCAAATCCCGGCGACCTGGGCGATTGGGGTTATGCTATCGGAGGAAGGTCAAATTCATAACACCTCCCACTTGACAATCAAGAACTTTTGTTCTATACTGATGAATGTCCTTAGCCGGACAAGGCGAACCGCATACGCCCCCTTTCCTTACGTCCCCACTCCCTTAACCCCGGAGTGGGGGTAGGGCGCGGTGTCTGGTATTTCTCCCTTCAAATGCAGTAAACACGCCTGGTTGCTGCATTACCCCCCATTGTTGCCATTTTCGCGCAGAACTGCTCCCTCAGTTTCTGCGCTATACCCATCAAATCAGCGCAGTAAAAATTTCCGTTTTTCCCCTAATCCTATTTATTTGATTGCGCGCCACAAACGCACACCGTTGAAAGCAAATATCTTTAATACGGACAGAACACTGAAAATCGACCCAACACTGAGAATGCTTCCAATCGACAGAACGCTCCCGGTACTCCCAATGCTCAGAATACTGCCTGTGCTGCCAATACTCAAAATGCTCCCCACACTGCCGATACTCCACAAACTCCCCCAGCTACCAATATTCCGGTTCTTCACCTTTCTTTTTCTCCCTTTGCGCCTTTGCGTTGAGTCTTTTTCCTCTGAGTCTCTGTTTCTCTGTGTTACGCTTTTATCTTTTGTTTGTATCTTATATACTGACGTTCGGCCTGTATTCCCCGAATACGCCCCGCAGCGTATGGCAAATCTCGCCCAGCGTCACATCATTCTCCACACACGCAATGAATAGCGGCATCAGGTTATCCCTGTCCCCGCGCCACAATTT
Source organism: uncultured Chloroflexia bacterium (assembly GCA_963752305.1). Classification (GTDB taxonomy): domain Bacteria; phylum Chloroflexota; class Anaerolineae; order Aggregatilineales; family Phototrophicaceae; genus CFX2. The sequence continues at coordinate 136,505 of CAVVXQ010000009.1, read as the reverse complement.
CCAGTTGCCCCCGCAGTTCCGCCACCTTGTCGTTATCCCGTCGCGCCCGCAGGTCAGCCAATTTCTGTCGTTGCGCCGCCTCAATCGCTGGATCGACTCGCAGCAGTTCCGGTTTTGTTTCTTCAGGGATCGTGAATTGATTCATCCCCACGATGACCTGTTCGCCATTCTCGACAGCCTTCAGATACTCATAGGCCGCGTCCTGAATTTCGCTGTTGATGAACCCGTTTTCAATCGCCGCCAGCGCCCCGCCGAACCCGTCAATTCGCTCGATATAGGCTTCTGCGCGGTTCACGATTTCGTCTGTCAGATGTTCGATGGCATAACTCCCCGCCAGTGGATCAACCGTATCCGCCACCCCCGTTTCATGCGCGATGATCTGCTGGGTGCGCAGCGCCACCTGCACCGCCTTCTGGGTCGGCAGCGCCAGTGCCTCATCCATGCTGTTGGTATGCAGCGATTGTGTCCCGCCCATCACCGCCGCCAATGCTTGCAGCGCCACCCGCACGATATTATTTTCCGGCTGCTGCGCCGTGAGTGTGCTGCCACCCGTCTGCGTATGGAACTTCAACTGCCACGAGCGCGGATTTTTCGCCCCGAACCGTTCCCGCATGATCTTCGCCCACAGCTTCCGCGCTGCCCGGAACTTGGCGACTTCTTCCAGAAATTGATTGTGCGCGTTGAAGAAGAACGACAGTTGTGGCGCGAAATCGTCCACATCCAGTCCCGCATCAATCGCCGCCTGCACGTAAGCCATACCATTCGCCAGCGTGAACGCCACTTCCTGCACTGCCGTACATCCCGCCTCGCGGATGTGATACCCGCTGATGCTGATCGTATTCCAGCGCGGCACGTCCGTTTTGCAGTAAGCGAACAAATCCGTAATCAGCCGCATCGACGGTTCGGGCGGGAAAATATACGTCCCCCGCGCGATATACTCTTTCAGGATGTCGTTCTGCACCGTTCCGCGCAGTTGTGCCTCGTCAGCGCCCTGCCGCTTGCCCACCGCGATATACATCGCCAGCAGAATCGCCGCCGGAGCATTGATCGTCATGCTGGTCGAAACCTTATCCAGTGGGATTCCCTCGAACAGCCGCGCCATATCATGAACGCTGCTGATGCTCACGCCCACTTTGCCCACTTCGCCCAGCGCCATCGGGTCGTCCGCGTCATACCCAATCTGCGTCGGCAGGTCAAACGCCACCGATAACCCCGTTTGCCCCTGGTCGAGCAGATAGCGGTAGCGTGCGTTCGACTCTTCGGCGCTGGCATATCCGGCGTACTGCCGCATCGTCCACAATCGCCCTCGATACATCGTCGGCTGTACCCCGCGTGTGAATGGATACTCGCCCGGTTCACCCAGATCATGTTCATAATCAATCGGCGTATCCGCTGGTCGATACACCCGTTCTAGCGGAATATCCGACGACGTAACAAACTGTTCTTTTCGTTCTTGCTTGGCGGACTCTTTGACCGTCATATTGTTATCTTCCTAAAACCCATTCATCGTAGGGGACGACCTATGTGTCGTCCCTCATCTGTACCTGTCTTGTCTTTTCCCCCTCCATGCATTCGGGTAGGGGTCGCTTTCGGCTGGTGGAGGGTTATTTCTACTCCCGAAACGCACTCTCCGGCACACTCACACCCTTAAAGTTCTCGAACGTCAAATCGTCAAACGTCAGGCCGAGATTCTTTTTCACCCGATCAAACAGCGTCGAATAGCTCCCACCGAAACGCGGCGCATCGTCCAGTTCCAACCGTTTCACCAATCCCTGAATCGCCCCTGCCTCGCCCTCAATCTCCACGAAATTCCCGTAGGGCAGTTCATCCAGCACGATTTCCGCCCCGTCGTATTCGTAGGTCGTCCGATACTTCTCATAGGTCATATACGGCTTATAACCCAGTTTGCCCAGGATGGTTTCCATCATCCCAAAATCGCTGACATCAACCTCTGCCTCAAACCGGCTGGTAATGCCCGAACTCATCGCTTCCATCCGCCGGGTCTTTGTACGTCAGCCGGACTCGTGTATCCTGTCGCAGCCGCACCACGATGCCCCGTTCTGTCAGTGTCTTAGCGGCATTTTCGTATCGCACATTCCGCTCGTACACCCGTTCGGCAGTCAGCCGCGCCCCAATACGTTCCAACCGTATCTGCACCACTTCCAGGTGCGGCACATACAGCTTGATCTCGGTTTCCGTATATTGCTCTGTGGTCACTGTAACAACCCCCGGTTTAATTGTGAACATTCGTATTGATTACCCCGCCCACTGGTCGATCTCGACCACTCAAGCGACAGGGACAGTTGAGGTGTCAGTCGGTGTGAATACCCGGTTGTGAAGAATTTTCCAACCTCTTTAGAGGTTTCCGGTTTTTTTCCTGTAGCTTAGGGTTTTGAACCCTAAGCGGCTTCACGCCCGCACTTCCCTCACCATCTCCCCCATTGTCACCCGCACCAACTCCACCAACCGCGCATGGTCGTCCATCGCCAGTTCCGGCGTGACGATCACACTTTTGACGAAGCTCCCGGCCACCCGTTCGATCATCCACAGGTCAACCCCATACGTCGGGATGTCCTGTTGGTCAATCATGTGGTCGAAGTGCAAGCCAGTCAAACCCGTCATCAATGCCTCATATCGCGCGGTCTCTATTCTGAAGTGCATCGGCTTCTGCTTGAACAACCCGCGATAGGCAACTTCCAACGTGATGTCTCCCTTTCCAATTCGCCGTAATGTCGCCACCGAGTCCGCCGCTCGTCGGTCATGGTATCGGGCGATCACCCGGAACGCCGCGCTCACCCCTGCCTGCTTCCCAACCTCACCTAACGGCGGCAAGCCCATCTGGTCAACAATCGAGCGCAGCATCCCCGCTTGTAGTTCCATTACGCCTCATTCACTGATCCACCGTCTTTTCACCGTGACGTATTTTATCCTCTGTGAACTTCGGTGTCTCTGCGGTTCAACCCGCAATTTCCAGCACAATCTTTCCGAACACATTTCCAGCCGCCAGCATCGCTTGGGCATCCCGCACCTCTTCCATCGGCAGAACCGCGCCGATCACGGGCTTCAGCTTGCCCTCGAACACCAGCTTCATCACTCGCATGTAATCTTGATGTGGCCCCATCGTGCTGCCAATAATCGCAATCTGCCGCGCGAACAATTGCCGCAAATCCATCTCGACCATCGGCCCGCTCGTATTGCCCACCACCAGCAAGCGCCCACCAATCCGCGTCGAACGGATGCTGTCAAGGAAGGTTGCCGCGCCCACATTGTCCACTACCACATCGAACCCGCGTTTATCCGTCATCTGGTACAAGGCTTTCGACCACGCCGGTGTTTCTTCCCGGTTGACCGTCACGTCCGCGCCCAGTTCCTCGGCCTTGGCGCATTTCTCCGCGTTGCTGCCGATCACCGCCACGCTTGCCCCTGCCAGCTTGGCAATCTGGATGCTGGCACTGTTCACACCGCCCCCCGCGCCCACGATCAGCACACTCTCGCCGGGGCGTAGTTCTCCCCGTGTGATGAGCGAGTGCCACGCCGTCACGTACACCAGTCCAGCAGCAGCCGCTTCATCGAAGTCTACCTCATCCGGTATTTTCATCAGGTTACGTTGGGGCAGCACCACATATTCTGCCGCCACGCCGGGGATAGTCTCGCCCAACAGATGCACGCGCGACTGGTTCTCCAATCCGGTCATCAGCGCCGGACTATCCGGGTCAACAATCGTCGGGTCAATACACACTCGATCACCCGGCGCGAACTGCTTAACTCCTTCGCCCACCACGTCCACCATCCCCGCGCCATCCGCGCAGGTGATGTGTGGCATCTTCAGGTCGAGCCCCTTCCACCCCGCCCGTACCCACAGGTCGAGCCGGTTCAGCGCGGCGGCTTTCATGCGGATTCGCACTTCATCTCTGCCCGGTTCAGGAACGGGTAAATTGTCGATGACCTTAACTTGATCTAATTCGCCATGTCCGGTGATAACAGCAGCCTTCATCTAAAATCCTTCTATTGGGTATTTTTATTTCATTCTTAGGGTTTGCGAACCAAATTAAAGAGACTGGCTAATATATCAAGTTTTCTAAATAGCTCATCGTAAGTCACTATTTCTATGTCCCGTAAACCACTTCGGAATAACTCAAATGATTTTCTCTGCAGTTTGTTAGTGAACTCAGTTTGAGCGTTCCCAATAATAATCGCACAACGGGGACTAAAAACGGAGAACTTTTGCGAAGCTTCGTAATCAACTTCTAATTTCTTTACTAAAGTCGATTTGTAATCGAGAACTTGAACAATAGCGCCAGATAGTTCGGGCGATGGTCGATAAATACTTCTATACTTTGTTCTACTGAGCAGCGGCGCTGTTGGTGTTTTGATTTCAATTAGGATAGCTTCTTGTGAAGATTCGGCAGAAAATAAGTAGTCAACAAACCTTGCATCACTTCGATCAAGGTTCATCCCTCCCACGTATGCTTTATCCTGTATGAACACTAATGGAACAGCAAAAACTTGGGAAAGTGCATATGGATGTTCTGAAAACAGTTGTTGCCAGTAACCTTCATCGCCTATTGATTTGGAGCTATCCCAAGTTCTCATTAAGTCAACGATACGACGGGCTGATTGCCCCATCCATATGACTTCTTCAAATTCTTGCTTGAATACAAACATAGAGCGACAGCGTTCAGCACAGGCTGTGGCCCATATAGCTGCATCAATGTCATTATTCTTAAGGGCATCTTCTAGAAATGAATAAAACATGCCCTCAAGCATCGCCCACCACTCGGCTGTGTCTTTGTTTTCTTCCAGGTGCCTGTAAATAGTTTCCGCATGTTCGGGATCGTTTAAGTCTAGCCCCTGAATCAGAGGAGATTCTCTCAGGAAAGTGTCGGTTAGCTCTGAAATACGCTGTATCTCATCATGAATTCCATCTTTCTTGTTGGGTAGACTTTCTAGAAAAATCTGTTGAGCAAATATCTGAATTCCTACTCTGGAAAACTGAGCATTGCTCTTAAGAGGATTAAGTGAAAGTTTAAGCAAACTGGGAGGGAAACTTACTCTATCACCTTCTTCAATTTGGACACCCTTGCTGTCCTTGCTTAATTTGTGGACATACATGGTACGGCCACAGCCAGGACAGGTTTTAACTATGTGAAGGAGATCAGGCCTATCGACTATATCTTGACATTGTATACATGTCATGCTTAAGTATACCTTCCGGTTCGTTAACCGTAGAATAGAGCTATTATCGCAGCCCCAGTTCGTTACGGGCGATCACCAGCCGTTGAATCTCGCTCGTGCCCTCGTAAATCTCGGTGATTTTTGCGTCGCGGAAGTAGCGTTCAACCGGCAGTTCCTTGCTGTAGCCCATCCCGCCGTGAATCTGCACCGCTTGATGTGCCACGAACATGGCCGTTTCGCTGGCGAACAACTTCGCCATGCTGGCTTCCAGCGTATACCGTTCGCCTGTGATTTTGCCCCGTTCTTTGGCGAGTACCGCGTTATAGATGAGTTGTCGGCTGGCCTCGATCCGTGTTTTCATATCCGCGATCTTGGCCTGTATCATCTGGAACGACCCAATCGCCTCACCGAAGGCCTGTCGTTCCCGCGCATACTGGATGCTGGCTTCATACGCCGCCTCCGCGATTCCCAACGCCTGCGACGCAATCCCGATACGCCCTGCATCCAGCACCGTCATGGCGATCTTGAAGCCTTCGCCCACCTTGCCCAGCACATTTTCCACCGGGCAGGCATAGTTGTCATACACGATTTCGCTGGTCGCGCTGGCGCGGATACCGAGCTTCGGCTCTTTCTTCCCCCGAATGAACCCCGGCTGGTTGGCGTCAATCAGAAATGCAGTGATACCCTTATGTCCCTTGTCCGGATCGGTCATGGTGAACAACACCAGATAATCCGCCACTGGCCCGCTTGTCACCCAGCTTTTGCGCCCGTTGATAATGTAGTGAGTTCCCGCTTCATTCAGCACGGCGCGGCTCTGCATCGTCCCTGCGTCACTGCCGGACATCGGCTCGGTCAGGCTGTACGCGCCGATCTTCTCGCCACTGGCAACTGGGACGAGGAACTGTTGTTTCTGTTCCTCCGTGCCGAACTTCATCAGCCCGTGACAGTACAACGAATTGTTTACGCTGACGATGGTGCTGTGGCTGGCATCTGCTTTGGCGACCTCGATCATGGTCAGCACATAAGCCAGTGCATCCATACCCGCGCCGCCATATTCCTCCGGCACTTCAATGCCCATCAATCCCATCGCGCCCATCTTCTTGATCGTGTCCAGTGGGAATTCGCCCAATTCGTCAAATTCCGCCGCAATCGGGACAATCTCCTTCTGTGCGAAGTTGCGGACTGCCGTTTGCAGGGCTTCATGTTCTTCTGTCATTTGCAGGGTGAGCGGGGTTGCTTCGCCCGTCATAACCATGAGTTGTATACCTCCAAGAAAGGATATTTTGCAGCCGATTATAGCACTTCGGTGTGGCATATTCTTGTAACATTCGGTAGGTTTAAGGCGACTAAGATAATGCCTCGGATTGATCTGATCTCAGATGAAAAGGAGTTTCCACATGGCAAAAGTTGCAATTCACGGTTTTGGTCGTATTGGCCGTTCGGCGCTGAAGGCCGCGCTCAAGAACGATTGGTTTACCCCCGTTTCCGTCTCGGACATCCGGGATATTCCAACATTTGCTGCCTTATTTGCGGCAGACAGCAATTATGGACTTTGGCATGAGAAGGTGGAAGCCACCAGCACCGGATTTAACATCGGTGGCCGCGACATCCCTTACTACGACTCAAGCAAGGAATTGCCAGATTGGGGTGCGCTCGGTGTTGATCTGGTGGTCGATTGTACTGGGCGGGCGACAGTTCGCGCCGGAGCGCAGGCCCATATTGATCGTGGCGCGAAGCGTGTTCTCATCAGCGCCGCCAGCAAGTCCCTTCAGGATTGCGATGCCGTTCTGCTTCTGGGGATTAACGCCGACCAGTACGACCCCGATAAGCATAAAATCATCAGCATGGCGAGCTGTACAACCAATGCTCTTGCGCCTGTCGTCAAAATCCTGCGAGAGAACTTTGGCATCGAGGCGGGTTTCTTCTCTACCGTTCATTCCTATACCAACACGCAATCCCTGACCGACCAGCCCATGAAAGACCGCCGCGACTCCTGGGCAGCCGCCGAGAACATCATCCCCTCATCATCCGGCGCGGCCAAAGCCCTGTTGTTCATCTGGCCTGACCTGAAGTTCACAGGCAAAGCCTACCGTGTGCCCACACGTACCGGCAGCATCGCCGAGGTGAATGCTGTCCTGGGGCGTCCCACCACCGCCGAAGAAGTCCGCGAGGCTTTCCAGAAAGCTGCGAGTTCTGCGCCGCTCAAAGGTATCATGGACACACTGACCGGGGAATGGAGTTCGGCGCGCATCGTTGGTGATTCGCATTCGGCGATCATTGACCTGCCATTAATACAGGTCATGAACGATACGTTGGTGTCCGTCGCCTCCTGGTATGACAACGAAATGGGTTATTCCACCCGCCTTGCCCAAATGGCCGGTTTCCTGACGAAATAGACCTCCGGTTCCCGGCGGCTCTAGCAGGTCGCCGGGGACTCCCTCTAGTCATATCATTCGTTTCTGTGGACAATTACAGGACTTAGCAATAACCACGAGGGGGAATGATGACACCCATCAAGATTGACCACATCGCCGTTGTCGTGAACGACATGGACGCCGCGCTCGACTTCTGGAACAGGGCGCTCGGCCTGCCGATTGAGGGGATGGAGAACAACGAGCACGAAGCCGTAGACATAGCCTTCCTGCCAGTTGGCGAGTCCCGTGTTGAACTCCTGAAGCCCACCACCGGCGACAGCGGAATCGCCAAATATCTCGCCAAACGTGGGGCGGGGATGCACCACCTTTGTCTTGCTGTGCTGGATATAGAAGTCGCCATGCGGCAGATTGAAGCGGCAGGCATCGAACTCATCAACGAAACACCCCGCACCCGCGAGGATGGTACACGCTACGCCTTCGTCCACCCCAAAAGCACTGGCGGCGTCATGGTCGAATTATACGAGTACAGGGAATAGCGTTAATCTTCAAAAAATGTCGAAATGGGGGTATGAAATCCGGGCAGCACATCGCTGCCATCGATCTTTGCATCACTGTCTAGGATAAGCGGTTTGTCCGGTGAAGTATAAACGTGTACACGTCGAGCTTTGGGATAGACGATCCAAACCATACGCACACCGAAATCGAGCCATTCACGGGTCTTTTCCTCGATTTCTTCAGCGCTGTTACCGGGTGAAATCACCTCGACCACCAGATCAGGGGAAATGTTTGAATAACCTTCTAGCCAGGTATCAGTTGGAAGTCGCTCATAGGAGATGAATGCTGCGTCGGCAGCGCGAACGGTATGCTCATCTCCGCGCGTATAAAAGCCAACCTCGCCCACAAATACACGCCCAAGTTTGTACTGTTTGTTCCAGGCGCGCAGTTCAGCACCAACTGCCAGTTCAACCGCACCGTGCTCTAATCCAGTTGGCGACATTTTGACGAGTTCTCCCTCAATCAGTTCGTAGCCACCTGTTGCTGTTTCAGACATATTCAGTAGATCATCGCCAGCAAGCAATCTGGTCGCTGGTGCATCGGCCATTCCCAAACTCCAATAACAACTACATCAACTGTATTATACAATAACTCCCATGTGAAAGGACTGGAGAGGCTATAAGTAGTGGCGCAATATTCAGCATCGCCTTTCCTATCCCTTCGCGGTAAAATAGAACGTATATTCCGAACCGAGTTCCAATTGTAGTCCTATGTCGTTCCAACCTTCAGAACATATCCGTAATATCCTCAAAAGCCTGCCGATGAAGCCCGGTTGCTACATCATGAAGGATGAGCGCGGCACGATTATTTATGTCGGCAAGGCCAAGAAACTGCGCAACCGTGTTCGCAGCTATTTCAACGCCAGCGCCGAGAGCAATCCTAAAACCCTCAGCCTGCGTGAGCACATCACCGACATCGAAATCATTATCACCGAGACTGAAGTCCAGGCGCTCATCACCGAAGAAACCCTCATCAAGCAGCACCAGCCGCATTACAACATCAGCCTGAAGGACGACAAGCGTTACCCATACATCAAGATCAATTGGGCAGACCCCTTCCCAAAGGTCGAAACCACCCGTCGGATTGTCAAGGATGGCAGCCGTTACTTCGGCCCCTATGCCGCCATGTGGGCGGTGCAGAACACTCTGCGGACGCTGCGCCGTGCCTTCCCCTATCTCACCTGTGATCGGGTGATAAACGGCAAGGACGAACGCGCCTGCCTATTCTACGACATCAAACTCTGTAATGCGCCCTGCATTGGCGCGGTTAACCAGGAAGAATACCGCGCCATGATTGGTGAGTTGATGGATGTCCTCAGTGGCAAGTCGGAACATGTCGTCAAGCGTATGACCGTCGACATGAATCAGGCTGCCGAAAATCTGAACTTCGAGCGCGCTGCTCTCATCCGCGACCAACTCAAGGCGATTGAATACATCACCCAGCGCCACAAAGCCGTCAATCCGCAGATGACCGACCATGATGTCATTGCCCTCGCGCGGGATAAAGACGATGCCCTCGTGCAAATCCTGTTTATCCGCAACGGCAAGCTGGTTGGCAGCGATTCGCGTATGTTGAATAATGCCGAGGGTGAACCGACTGAAGAAGTCCTTAGCCAGTTCATTACTCAGTTTTATGCCGATGTTCCCGAAGTCCCCCGCGAACTCATTTTGCCCAATGAGGTCGAGGAAGCCCGTATTATCGAGCAGTGGTTGAAGGACAAGCGGCATGGGCAAAAGGTGTCCATCACCGTTCCCCAGCGTGGCAATAAGCGCGATCTCATCAAAATGGCCGAGGAAAATGCCTCCGAGGCGCTGCGAATGATCCGCGCCCAGTGGGAAGCCGATACCCACAAGCAGGAGGAGTCACTCACCAGTTTACAGGAAGCGCTCAATCTGCCCACACCGCCCAACCGCATCGAGTGTTACGACATCAGCACCACCCAGGGTACGGCCATAGTCGCCAGCCGGGTTGTGTTTGTGCAGGGTGCGCCGCGTAAGAGTGAGTACCGCCGCTTTAATATCAAAACCGTCAGCCACGAAGGCTCGGATGATTACCAGTCCATGCGCGAGGCGCTCACCCGCCGTTTCAATCGTTGGAAAACGGCCATCGAAACCCCCGTTGAGATTGCCCCCGGTGGTAAGGACAACGACGAAACTTGGCGCTTGCTGCCTGATTTGCTCATGGTCGATGGCGGTAAGGGTCAGTTGGGCATCGCTATTGAAGTCCTCAAGGAATTCAATCTTTTTGAGGTTGTCCCGCTGGTGTCGTTGGCGAAGCAGTTCGAGGAACTCTACCTTCCCGGCGAAGCACGCCCTGTAATCCTCGAACGGCGCAGCCCTGGCCTTTACCTTGTACAGCGTGTCCGCGACGAAGCCCACCGCTTCGCTATCACCAGCCACCGCAAGCAGCGCAGCAAGATCGGCATGGTCAGCCGCCTGGAAACCGTTCCCGGTATTGGCCCCAAAAAGCGCAAAGCGCTCCTCAAAGCGTTCGAAAATTCCATTGATGCCATTCGTGACGCCAGTGTTGAGGAATTAACCGCCGTGCCCGGTATCAACTTGGAGTTGGCGGTATCACTCAAGGAACTCCTGTAAGCGCGTCTCATAGGTGGGTTCTTGAGTAGAGGCGAACCTGTGTGTTCACCCTGAACGATTGTGACCCTACCACGAATAAATTTAGCCTCAGGCAATGTCCCGCCGATAAAGTCTCAACTGCATCTGCCCACACAATGCGGATATGATTGTCGTATGGCTGAAATCATTAACACAATTGCTCAATTCATCCAGTCGCTCATCATCACTGTCGGTTATCCTGGCATCTTCGCCATGCAGTTCGCGGAGAATATCTTCCCGCCCATTCCTACCGATGGTCTCCTGCCGTTTTCCGGTGTGGTTGCTGCTTCTGGACGTCTGAATATTGTCGGCGTATGGCTGGCGGCGGTCTTGGGCAGTCTGGTCGGGTCGCTGGTGTTATATGCTGTCGGCAAGTGGGCAGATGAGCGGGTTATTCGCAATCTTGTTCGCCGTTATGGACGCTTTGTCGCCATCTCCGACACCGAGATTGACCGCGTACTCAACTGGTTCAACCGTTATGGGGTGTTAGTCATCGTCTTTGGTCGCTTGCTCCCGGTGATGCGTACCGGCATTTCCCTCACTGCCGGAATGAGCAAGATGCCGGTGCTGGTCTTTGCTGGCTTGACCACCCTCAGTTCAGCTTGCGCGATGGTCGTTTGGATTGGTGTTGGCTACATCCTCGGAGAGAATTGGCGAATAATACTGACGTTGGTTGACGAATTTGAACCCTACATTCTGCTTATGGGTGGCGTCCTGTTAGTGATTGTCGTGTTGTTTACCGTCCGCCGTTTTGCGCGTGGCCGACACTATGGTCTGAGAGAAATCAGCTCGTCGGCAGAATAACATGATTCATTCCTTCAGTCAGGTTCTACCTGTCAAATGAAATCATACCGTTTGTCGTCTCAACCCCTACCCCACCGTATTGGGGTCAATTACATATTGCCACCAATTATGTGCGATGTCGTTTGTTTGCCCTTTGATATGCGGGAAATGTTTGAACCACCATCGGTGATGTTCACGGATGTCGCCATTGCCCCATTCAGCACAAGTGACCATACGTGGCTCACCAGATAGGTCTGGAAACCAGTACCATGTATCACATCGGCTCCACACCGAGCGCAGGTTGCCCCAGTCGTAATCCCGCACACTGCTAGGCGCAAAATGCACATTACCACACTCAGCATGACCTGGATATTTTTTGTCGTAGCGCGTGAACGTCTCGAACAGATTCGACTCGCCCCTGGAATTCTCGAAAACCTTATACAGAATCAACTCGGCACGGTGTCCCAGGTCTTCCAGCATTTCGCCTACGCCTCGCTCAAAATTGAACCCCATGATGACGAACTTGCGCTTCGCATCCTCTGTTCCCTCTAGCGGCGGCGCGTTGCACCAGAACGCCCCTGACCCTGCCATGATCGACTCGTAATAGCCACCATAGGGATGTCCGAACAACCATACTTCGTCAATTTCGCCGCTGTTCACCCGGTCAATCATCTTAAATTCCCGAATAAGTTCGAGATAATCCACCCCATCTGGGTCATGGAATTGGCGGGTGCGCCACGCTTCCAGATAACTTTCTTCGGTATAGCGGAATCCATCGCGTTTGAGTGGATAACCATCAACAACCACTCGATCAACGATTTCATAATTCGCGTATCCATAGCTGCACTCGCGAACATCATGGATATACCCTTGCGCCAATTCGTCGGGATCATTCCACCCGAAATGCTCTTTGACAGTTCGTCCTGCCTGAGAATGTAGAACGGGATTATGGGTAATCATCAACACCTTGCGAGTGACAGGTGCGGGTAGCATCTCCGCGTCAGGACGCGGAGCAATGCTTGAGGTGGGCGACAGCGGGTGTTCCTTATCCGCTTCCATTAAACTATCGAATAATTTGCGAATAAAATCACGACTAAACAACAACCAGTTCCTCGTCAACTACAGAAGTCCCAATTGTACGCACTTGGTCGCTTCATGGCTACCAAGTAAGCTCACCATTGTCTCTAAAAATCACACTCGGAATTCAGATGATGCCCACACCACACCATTCGATACATCGGAGTCCTGCTGATCCATGTTCGCCCACAATGGTACAGGCGTTGAGGATGGGATTCGACAGCGTATAAGCATTATCAATGTTATTGAACACCAGCGGCAGCATTGCCCGGTACAAACCCCCATGTCCCATTAGGAAAATGTTAACCGATTCGCCGCCATATTCTTCCAGTAGGCCGTCGATAAACGGTACAAATCGCGCCCGAATATCGGTAAAGTTCTCGCCATCCTGTGGGCACGAATCCAGCTTGCCGTGAACGAGCCAGTCCCGCCAGATTTGCTCGTGAGCCGCCCAGGTATCAGCATCATCATGTCCTTCCAGTATGCCACAGTCGTATTCGCGTAATGCGTCGGTGATTTCGTAATCCAATCCCTTTGATTCCGCCACAATCTGCGCTGTTTCGACGGCGCGTTGCAATGGACTGGTATAAATAGCCGTCAGGGATATATGATGCATCGAATTCGCAAGTGCCTGAGCTTGCTCGCGTCCAAGAGCAGTCAGTGGATGCTGATAGCCCCGGTTGGAAACGACTCTAAGAACATTGGCCTCACTTTCTCCGTGTCGTGCAAAATAAAGTCTCATGATAAATCATCCTCACTCAAATGCTGGAGTCTATTTCGCAACATATTAATTTTCTTCAGAATGGAAGGCGGGCATTCTCCGCTCTCTTTTGGGCACACGATACTGAATATTAACACAAGTTCCACCACCCGGATTGGGTTCTACCGTCAGCCCTCCGCCGATAATTGCCAGCATGGTACTGTGTAATGTCAATCCTCCTCCACTTCCACTCGGCAAATCGGTTGTCGATGCCATCTGTTTTGTCAGCCCCACCCCGTCATCAGTTATGATAATAATCAGTTCATCGTCGTATTTCACGCTGACACTCAGATTTAATGGGCGTTCTGGTTTATTTCCCCGCCCATGAATGGCAGCATTACGGGACATTTCTCGTACCGCACCCACAATCACTTCTTGCGCCAGTGGTTCAAGGGTCGGCAGGTTATCCCCAATCTGCCAATGAATCGAGTTAAATTCCCCCGCGAATTCTCCCTGAATGGTACTCTGTATTAAACTGCCAAAATCGTTCGTCCCATTGACTGAAGGTGGAATACCATGTGCGCTGTGAATCAAATCCGCCACCTGTTGATGAACCGCCGTGAGCGATTGAATCGCGTCCCGCACTGCCGGGTTATCACGCGGCAAACTGCTCAAACTGAGCAAGGTAGTATGCAGCGTTGGCAGCGTTTCATCATGCAGTGCCTGTCGAGTCCGCCTGTCCATCACCCGATTTTCTGCTAACCGCCCCCGTTGCATCATCATCAACCGACGTGCCATCTGTTCACCCGCCATCATGTCGATGATGCGTTCACCAGCCGCCCGTGCGATCTCGATTTCTTCCTGAGTATACAACCCACCGCTGTTCTTTGTTCCCAGCAGCAAAGTGCCGATCTTTCCCCGTTCCCCCCACAATGGTATCGCCCACTGCATCCCCCGGTAGTGTTCTGGTTCGAGAGGAATGATCGCCATTGTTGAATCGGTAAGTGTGTTAATGGGGAAATCGACAAGTTTCGCATCGAATGGATAGGGCAGCGGTTCGCCGACCAGTGGCGACAACCCTCCGGCGGGAAGCAGATGTGCTTCTCCCGCGTCCAACACATCCCGGCAAACTGCTTGAAACAGCGCGCTGGCATTTGACGCCGTTTCGCCTTCACGCCCCAGTAATTGCCCCATCAAATCCTGACTGTTGACGAAGGGGCGCAGTCGCACCATAAATTGCTCCCGCTCCAAAAACGAACGCCAGCTATACAATGCATAGAAAATCACCATCAACAGTGCCGTCAACAATAAGCTGTAAATCGGGCGCAGTTGGATGGCGAGGCTAAACCCTATAATTGCTGCATAGCCCGCCGCCAGCAGAATCACCATATACCACTGCCGCACGAATCCCCGCCGGGGCAGCACCTTGCCAGTGAATACTTCATACGAAACAAGCGCCTGACCCAGCAAAATCGTTCCAACCGCCACCAGCGATTCCAGCGCCAGATCAAACAGAGCGATACGGGTGATACTCAACTCAAGCGGAATGTATTCTGGCGTCCGTGCGGTTCGGAACACCTGCACGATGAACAGCGACACCAGCACGCTCACCACCAGCAGCACCACTGCCGTCGCCAGCAGCCAGGGACGCGCCCGACCTCTTGCCAGATCACCCATCAGTCGGTCAGCCGGTTCGGGTCGCAATAGTGCGTCAATCGACAGGGCAATGCACAGAATCATAAAAATCGGAAATAGTGTGAACAGAATCGGCACACCATTCACTATCAGGGTAGAGGACATATTCAGTTGGATAATCTCGGCGTATGACGGAATCGGGTGAGCGAAAATCATTAGGAACGCCAGCCCGACGATCATGTCCAGCGCCACCAACAGCCACCACCGATGCCGCCTGTGAAGTCGTGTATCCCTGTCTCGCCAGTAGCCCACGTACCATAAAACCACCATGTACCACGCAAACGGCGCAATAATGACGGGAATCCAACCCACCTTCCACCAGAAATCCAGCCCATCTAAATTCTGGCTGAAAAACAATTCTTGCCCCAGGATAGCTGTGTGGCTGATGAAGAATGCCGCCCCCGCCAGCAAGCCGCCGCCCATCACCCATACCCCCCACGAACGCCGTTCAGCATTCAGCAGCACCGTTAAGCCCAGCCACAGTTGCAGGATGGTATTGAAGACCGAAACGCCCACCAGCGCCCAATCCAGCCCAAAAATGCCAGTGATGCTCATGACGGCAGCGCCTCCCAGGCCGTCCACTCCCCTCGCTCGTTTATCACATACGGCATACCCGCCTCATCCCACCGGATCAATCGTCCCGTGTGCAGGATGATGGCCGCCCGTGTCCGCGCGATCTTTTCATCCGTTGTGCTATCCGCCAGTCCCCATGCCGCATAAATCTGCCCGTTTGTCCGGCTAATAGTACGCTTGTCACGGAAGCCCAGCCGTTCCGCAATCTGCTCGTTGGTCATGCCGTTTGCCAGCATCCGCGCCACCACTTGCTCATTCGGTTCGAGTAACCCCATCGGATCATATTCATCCCGGTGGCGCACTTCCTGCACCCGCGCCTCGATGTCTGCGTCAACAAAACTCCGCCCCGATACCGCATCCCGCAGCAGAGGCACGATCATCTCCGGCAGTAGATAATTCGACTTCCGCACGTAAGCATAATGGCTCAGGATGCCCGCCCCTCGGAACGCCCGGTAATAGGCATCGTCGTCCTGTATCGAATAGAACACCAGTGGCAGCCGGGGGAACTCCCGCCGGATAGCGACAGCCGCTTCAATCCCATTCATCTGCCCCGCCAGCGCCACATCCATCAGGATGACACCCGGCGGTCTGTCAGCAAGGCAGTATTCCAGCGCCGCTTCACCCGAATCGCATACCCCGACAACGCTGACATCGCCAGTCGCTTCTAACCCGGCCTTCAATCCCGCTTGCAGCCGAGGATTATCTTCAACAACTAGCAGGTTGAGCATATTGTCATCTCCCAACCCTCACCATATCCACCCCTCATTCTACCGTCAAGCACTCAGGTGCGCCTGCTCCCGCACCTGAACCGTCGCGTTATCAAGAATGCTCCCTTATCCTACGAAAGATATTCATAATGGCTGCATGAAATGTGATGAACACACCATCTGTTTTGTTCCCCTTCCTCGCTTGCGGGGAAGGGGTTAGGGGATGGGGTAAATAGGCAACATCTCATCACGTACTTTGCAGCCATTATATATACGACAATGACTCCATGACCGAAGGAGATTTAAATGGCTGCTGTAACCCGACCCCCTGTTCCAGCGCTGGACAACCTCACCATTGTTGAGTCCATCCTGCGGAATCGCCGTAAGTTCTTCACTGAAATCCGCCAGCGCATCGACGTTCCGCAGAAGATTCGCGCTATGTTCCTGTCCTGTTTCGTCTTTCTGGCGATCTATGGCGGCGTCATGGGCGCGGCCCACAGCCCCATGCAGGCCGTATCCTCAATGGTCAAACTGCCCATTCTCTTTCTGGTGACTCTGCTCATCTGTACCCCCTCGCTCCATTTCTTCAACATCCTGTTTGGCGCGCGGCAGACCATCACTCAGATGGTCGCCCTCGTCCTCACCGGCATTTCCGTCACATCAGTGCTCTTGTTCAGTCTCGCGCCCATCACCCTGTTTTTCCTGATGTCCAGTACCGAATACCAATTCTTCAAGTTGCTCAACGTCGCCTGTTTTGCCATTTCCGGTGTACTTGGTGTGGTTTTCCTGCGGGACGGGATGCGGATTACTACCGAAACCGAGGACGAGCGCGAAGGTGTTGGCGCGCGACGTTTGATCTTCGTGCTGTGGGTAATTCTCTATGGTTTTGTCGGCAGCCAGATGGCCTGGACACTCAGCCCATTCATGGGCGACCCTGGACATCCTTTCATTCTGTTCACCCAGAACGGCGGCAACTTCTACACCGATATTATTTCCAGCGTCACCCAACTTTTACGGTAGCAACTTTATGCGTAAACGACGGCTCTCCCTCGCCCTCATGCTGCTGGTCATCGCGGTTGGGTTGCCCACACGCCTTGCGCCCGACATGCTGCCGACATTCATGGTGGAGTACGCGGGGGATGCGCTCTGGGCGCTGGCGATCTTCCTGGGCTTCGGCTTCATCCTGCCGACTTCCAGGACTCGAACGCTGTTCCTGTTGTCGCTGGTTGTCACCTGGGGCATCGAGTTCAGTGAGCTTTATCAGGCCGACTGGATTAACGCCATTCGCCGCACCCTGCTTGGCGGCCTGATTCTCGGCTACACCTTTCTACCCCTCGACCTGCTGCTCTACCTCATCGGAATCGGCGCGGGCGTGGTGTTGGAGAAGTTCTTACTGTTGAAAAAGGAAGGAATATCATGAAGGTGAAAATGATTTTACCGGCTCTCACCGAGGCCAAGAGTCCCTTTTTTCGTCCCATCAAATACTCTTTATTCCCGCCGCTTGGTTTGGCAACCCTCGCTGGCTATCTCGACCCCGACGACCAGGTGGTCATTCAGGATGAGCATGTTGAGTCTCTGGATCTGGACGATGAGCCGGATTTGGTTGTGATACAGGTCTACATCACCTCTGCCTATCGCGCCTACCGACTGGCCGATCACTACCGCGCGAAAGGGGCCTATGTCTGCCTCGGCGGATCTGCATGTAACCTCGCTGCCCGATGAGGCCGCCCCTCACGCCGACACTATCTTTCTCGGCCCCGGTGAGGACATTTGGCCTGCCTTCCTGAAGGACTTCCACGCCGGACAACCGGGCAAAATCTATCGTTCGTCTTTGCGCACGCTGATTGGCCTGCCACCCATCCGCCGCGATCTCATCAAACGCCATCTCTATCTCGTGCCCAATTCTATCGTCGTTTCACGCGGCTGCCCCCATGTGTGCGACTTCTGCTACAAAGAGGCATTCTTCAAAGGTGGCAAGAGTTTTTACACCCAGACAGTGGACGATGCGCTCGCGGAAATCGAACGCCTGCCGGGGCGTCATCTGTATTTCCTCGATGACCATCTCTTTGGCAACCCCCGCTTCGCTGCCGCGCTGTTCGACGGAATGCGCGGTATGGGGCGTTTGTGGCAGGCAGCGGGGACGGTGCAGTCAGTTTTAAAGTCAGGCTTGCTGGAAAAAGCGGTGGACTCCGGCCTGCGCAGCCTTTTTGTCGGCTTCGAAACCCTCAATCCCGATAGTCTGCTCGAACAGCGCAAGCACCAGAATCTCAACCGGGACTACAATGCCGCTGTCCGCCGTTTGCATGATCTCGGTGTGATGGTCAACGGCAGTTTTGTTTTTGGTATGGATCACGATGACGAAACGGTTTTTGACCGCACCGTTGCTTGGGCAGTTGAGCAGGGCATCGAAACCGCTACCTTTCACATCATGACCCCTTACCCGGATACCGCCCTCTACCAGCGCATGGCGGCTGAAGATCGCCTCACCACCCACAATTGGGATTTGTATGATACCCGCCATGTTGTCTATAAGCCCGCCCGTATTTCGCCGGAAGCGCTCGAAGCGGGTTACTGGCGTGCCTACCGGGATTTCTACCGATGGGGGTCGATCTTCCAGGGTGCATCAACTAAAACCACAGTGACCGGAAAATTGCGCCATATCGCCTATGCAGGTGGCTGGAAGAAATTTGAGCCGCTGTGGGATTGGGTCATCCGCGCCAAACGTGCCACTCGCATGCTGCCAGTATTGGAAACAGTTTTGTCCGGCTTCGGCACAGTGAAACCAGACATCGAGGCCGAACCGCAACCAGCAACCTAAGCCGTAAACGGTTCGTATCGTAGGGGCAGACCGATGTGTCTGCCCACGCTTTTGCTATTTTCCACGCTGCATCCACACCGCATATCGTGGTATGATTCCCCGCGCATCTGCAACCTTCGGAGACCCACTGTGACCAGACCTCTCATCCTGCGCCTGCTGGCATTGTTGCTGTTGATTGCTGCCCCGTCTGCCGCTCAGGACGCGACCCCTGCCCTCACCCTCGACCCCACCCAGGCATCCTCTTACTGGCAAATCGTCGTCTACGCTGGGCCGGGAACAACCTTCCAGCAAACCAATCTGCTTAATCCCGGCATCCCTGTCCATATTATCGAACGCAATCGCGTCGGCAGTTGGGTGCGTATCATCCGTCAGGACGATGAGGGTGCGACAGTCATGGACGGTTGGGTACTCACAGGTTATCTCAATATCGACCCTGCCCTGCGTTTCAGCCATGTTCCGGTAAACGCTAATGTTGCCGACGCCGACCCCACCAACATCGACAGCCAATCCATGAAGCTCCTCTACGAGGTCCCGGTCATGCCCACCCTCGGCGACACCATGCGCGATGTATTCGCGGCGGGGCAATCGCTTGGCAACAATCCCCGCGCCGTGACCAAAGTGGGCGACAGCGTGGTTGCCAATCCGCTGTATCTCGCGCCCATGAGTCAGACCGATTACGATCTTGGCCCGTATGATTTTCTCGAAGACACCATTCGTTATTTCGGCCCATCCACCGCCGCCGAGAGTGCCGCCGCCCGCGTTGGCCTCAGCACATTGGTGCTTTTTGACCCCATGTGGTCGGATAAAACCCTGTGCAACGCGGGTGAAAATCCACTTCAGTGTGAATTTCGCCGCAAGAAACCCTCGGTGGCACTCATTATGTTCGGCCCGAATGATGTGAAGTCCATGACCACCCAAACCTACTTCGCGCAAATGACCGAGATTGTCGAAGATTCCATCGCTGATGGCATTATTCCGGTGCTGTTCACCTTCAGCTACGACCCGGATAACGAACTCTGGCCGCAGTCCATGCAGTTCAACCTCGCCCTGGTGGATGTCGCTCAAACCTATGACGTTCCGCTGGTCAATCTCTGGTCAGCCGCCCGCAATATCTCCTATAACATCAACGACACCTATGGTCGCTATGGTCTGGACAAAGATCATATCCACCTCACCAATTGGGGACGCACCTACCTGAAATACTCCACGCGCGGCACAGAGGCATTTTACGGCGTCGCGCTGTACAATCTCCTGTCGATCCGTGTTTTGGACGAAATCCGCCGGACACTGAATCTGCAATGATGACATATTGGGAGCACGGCCTGCCTACTCTCCTCATAACGCCCCTGACGGTGACTCCTACTCCCCCTTTCTCCGTGTACGCGGAAAGGGGGCTGGGGGAGGATAGGGGTAACGGAAACAACCTTAGGAGCAAACCATGAAACGAATCTTCATCGCCCTCATACTCCTGCTGACCGCCTGTAGCACCACCGGCGGGGCGGGCGACCCTGCCGATACGGTAGCCAAATATTTGACCGCGAAGGTCAGCGGTGACGCCGACACGGTACGCGCGCTCCTATGTAGCGACATGGAATCGGTGGCAGACCGTGAAGTTGCTTCCTTCAGCACAGTCACCGACGCCCACATCGAGGACATGAAATGCACCCGCGACGGGGACACGGATGTGGTTTCCTGCACAGGGCAGATCGTCGCCGTCTATGGCACAGAAAATACCAACTTCCCCCTCTCATCCTACAAGGTTGTGCAGGAGGATGGTGAGTGGAAGTGGTGTGGGGAGTCCGGCTAAATGCGTCGATTCCTTACCCGCGAGAACGCCTTTGCCCTCGCCCTGTGCCTGATTGTGATTTTGCTGCTGATCGCCACCGCCGATACCGCCCCGCAGTGGATATACCAGGGTTTCTAGCGCGTGTCCTTCGGCCTCTCTACCATAGCCATCTTCGCCGTCCTTGCGCTGCTCTACAACGCCTTTCTCCCGCCGCGTGGACGTGCCTGGGCACTGCTGTTCGCCAGTGTGGTCGCCATCTATTGGCTGCAACCTGCCTTGCTCATCCGCTTCAGCGACTACATCCTGCCCACTGCCACCATCCTGCTTACGCTCATTTGCTGGTGGATCACCCGCGCGCCCGACCAATCCCCCCAGCGTGACGACCTCATTACCCTCATCATCATTCTCGCATTGGTCATCGGCCTGTCGTTCATGCGCTTCGTCGATGCCGACTACCGCCTCACCGCCTCCCGCCCGCCTGACCCTCTTGCTGTTATCCTATCCCTGACCATATTGGGGATACTTTTCGTAGGGACAGGGCAAGCCCTGTCCGCTTTACGCCTTACATCCCTCCGCCGCCTCACTATCCCCGCTATGATTCTGTTCATCATCGTCTTGTTCGCCATCACCAAAACCGAACCTCTCGCCGCCGGGATCAGCCGCTTTTGGCGTGGTCAGACCGGGCAGGATGTGTCTCTCGCTGGCATCATCGACCTCAACTGGCTCGGCTTTTCTTATGTCGCCTTCCGCCTCATCCATACCCTGCGTGACCGCCAAACCGGCCAACTTCCCGCCCTCACCCTGCGCGAATACGTCACCTTCGTCATTTTCTTCCCCGCCTACGTTGCTGGCCCCATAGACCGCGCCGAACGCTTCGCCCCCGACCTCCGCACCCTGAGTTCCCCCTCTCCGTGTACGGGGAGGGGGTTTGGGGGAGGGGTTCTGGATTCAACTCGTTTCACCCAGGCCGCCGCCCGCATTTTCATCGGTCTGCTCAAAAAGTTCGTGATTGCCGACAGTCTCGCCTCCGGCCTCTCGCTGACCACAGTCAATGCCGCCCAGGCCGACTCAACGCTCGCGCTCTGGGCGCTGGTCTATGGCTATGCCCTCCGCCTGTTTCTCGACTTCAGTGGCTATACCGACATCGCCATCGGTCTCGGCATCCTGTTTGGCATAAAACTGCCGGAAAATTTTGATCGTCCCTATCTCAAAACCACTATCACCGCCTTCTGGCAGAGCTGGCACATCACTCTCAGCAATTGGGCGCGCTTCTACATCTTCACGCCCCTGTCTCGCACCTTGCTCCGGCGGCAGCCGAAACCCTCTCCTGTGCTAATCGTCCTCTCCACCCAACTGGCGACTATGTTGGTCATCGCGCTTTGGCATGGGGTCGCCCTCAATTTCATTATCTGGGGGGTGTGGCATGGCCTCGCCCTCTTTGTCCACAAACTCTGGTCAGATCGCACCCGTCCCTGGTATCGCCGCCTGAATGAGTACCCCACCCGCAAACGCGCTCTGGACGGTGTTCACGTTGGTTTATCACCTTTCACTATGTGGTCATCGGATGGGTCTGGTTCGCCCTGCCGGATGTGGGGCAGGCTGCGCGGGTCATCGCGCTTATTATTCGGGGTGCGCTCATGACCAAATGGGATTGGTTGGAAAAACCTGCTCACCCGCCGACATGGGGGTTTTTCTTCCGCGTACTGTTCAAGGCGGCTGTTTTATTCGTGGTCTGCAACCTGATTTTCGCCGTCCTAAACCCGATGGAAGTATTAGGCCATCTGTCCCTCTACAACACCCTTCTGCCGGGGCGCGAACGCTTACCCTATGGCGAGAATCCCGCCCAGTCCTACAACCTTAGCCTGTATAACATCCCCGCCATGTTCGCCAGTCACGCTATCAGCCGCCCTAAAGCCGCCGACGAATACCGCCTCTTACTGATCGGCGATTCATCCACCTGGGGCTACCGTCTGGAAAATGCCGACACACTGGCGGGGCAGATTAACGCGATGAACTTAACTACAGCCGATGGTCGCCGCATAGTGGCCTACAATCTGGGTTATCCGGTCATGTCTCTGACTAAAGACCTGATGCTGCTGGATGAGGCCATGTCCTATCAACCGGATGAAATTATCTGGCTTGTCACCCTCGAATCCTTTCCCCGTGACAAGCAGATATTCCCGCCCATCGTTCAGAACAATCCCGAACGGGTTCGGAATCTCATTCGAGATTTATGATCTCAATCTCGATGCTAACCGATTCCCGTTTTATAGACCCGGACTTTTTTGGGATGACCATCGTCGGTCAGCGCCGTAACCTGGCTGATCTGCTTCGCCTGCAACTCTACGGCTTCTCTTGGGCGGCCACTGGCATTGACCAGTACATCCCGCCGGAGTACACCCCACGCCAGTCCGATTTTGACGAAGATACCACTTGGTATGACTTCACCCCCGACCAACCCTTTACTCAGACCGATCTCGCTTTCGATGTTCTCTCAGCAGGCATCAACAGGATAGGTAATGTGCCGCTTTTGCTGGTCAACGAACCCATTTTTATCAGTTCCGGCCAGAACAGCGACCTCCGCTACAACGCTTGGTATCCCCGCTGGGCATATCAATTCCTACCGCACCATGTTGACCGCTTACGCCGACGAAAATACCGTCCCCTATCTCGACCTGTGGGACATTATCGACCCATCGCAGTTCACCGACAGTCCGGTACACCTCACCCCCGCTGCTTCCCACCAACTGGCCGAACGCCTCGCCATCCATCTGAATAGATAACCTGCGTTGATACAGACAACGGCCTCTCTGTTGCTCTGAACCTCACGATCTCTGCGATATGCTGTTCTCTTAAATCACAAAACTCGCCATTTTTCCCCTCAAAATCGAAACAAATGTGTACACAAATGTTCACCTTTTATAAAAACATCCGTGCTATACTGGACATGTCTTGTATCCGCCCTTCCACTCGTGAAGAGGGGGCTAGGGGACGAGGTTTTGCACAATCCGCACACATCGACCCTGTGCAGTTGCAGCTTTTGCCGCATGGTGTGCAGTTTACGGGAGGAAATTTCAGAATCGAATGCGCGAAATTGACGAAAATTGCGAATCACCATTGAGTCCTTATGACCCTACGCCTTTATCTTTCCCTTTGTACTTTGAACTTTGTACGCTGTACTTGCTTGCCATATCCTCCCGTCCTTATGGCACAAGTGGCCGTCATTTCTGCCACGCACAACCCACGCGGGGTTATTTCCGCGCACCCCCCTCCCTGTGCAGAAAACCTCCCGTGTTTATTGCGCGATTTTCCATGATTCTAGGTATCGTTTTTATCTCCTGTTTCGTCATTTCCCCTCAAAATCAAACCGTGTCTGTGAGAAATTAGAGAAATGTGCAAAAATTGCCCCTGTGACTCTGAAGACTCTGCCGCCCATTTTGCCCTTTTGTGGTGGCGGTTGTTACACGAAAGGACTGAATATGGACGAAGCAGAAGTACGCGAAAAACTCCGTACCTATATCACCCGCGATCTCATCCGCGATGCCAAATACCCTCTCACCGATACCGAAGGCATCATCAGTCAGGGATTGATGGATTCATTTTCTCTGGCCGAATTCGCCGTTTATGTCGAGCAGGAATTTGATGTTTATATCCCTGACCCCGATCTGACCGTTGATAAGATGAACACCCTCGATCAAATGGTTGCCCGTGTCATGCGGGACATGAAGTAAACATGCTCAGTCTGTCATCCCGAAAGCATTTCGCCACCCTCCACGATGCCATCACCCTCACATCGCCCGATGATGCTGCCGATGCCATCATCTATCTGGAAACTGGAGCGTCACCTATCCATGTTTCCCGCGCCGATTTCCGTCGTGAGACGCTGCGTTATGCCGCCGTGTTACAGCAAATGGGTATCCACCCGCGTGATCTGGTTATCATTGCCCACACTCAGAACTTGGAGAGTATTTTCGCCTTCTGGGGGGCGCTGCTGGTCGGTGCGATTCCATCCATGTTCCCCACCTTGACCGAAAAACTCGATCCCGATATTTATATGCGCAGCATGGCCGAGTTGGTGCGTCTGTCCAGCGTTCGCGCCGTACTCACCACCGACGATTTCGCCCCAACCCTGTCTGCCAGAGTCGATTGTCCTGTCTATGGCTCAACCGCCCTCAAGGCATCGCTTTCCGATTCCCCCTCTCCATTCATGGAGAAGGCAGTTGATGAGGTCGAAATCGCCTTCCTGCAACATTCCAGTGGCTCAACGGGTTTGCAAAAAGGCGTCGCCCTTTCCCATGCCGCTGTTCTCAATCAACTGGCGAGTTACAGTGACGCCATCGCCCTGACCGAATCCGATGTCATTGTCAGTTGGCTGCCGCTTTATCACGATATGGGTCTGATCGCTGGCTTTCTCCTCCCGTTGGCTCAGGGCATCCCACTGGTATTGATGTCTCCCTTCGATTGGGTACAGCATCCGGCTATGTTGTTCCGTGCGATTAACGACTACAAAGGGACGCTCTGCTGGTTGCCCAATTTTGCCTATAACCACTGCGCCCGCCGCATCCGTGCCCGCGATACCGAAGGACTTTCAGCCACCACCATGCGGATGTTCATCAACTGTTCCGAGCCTGTCTACGACGAGAGTCACCATCTCTTTGCCCAGCGTTTTGCTGACAACGGTGTGACGTTGGACAAACTCGCCGTCAGCTACGCGATGGCCGAAAACACCTTTGCTGTCACCCAGACATACCCCGGCATGACCCCAAAGGTGGACATCGTTGATCGCGCTCAACTGGAAAGTAATTTATGCGCCGTTTGTGTCCCGCCCGATCATCCCGCCGCGACAGCAAAGGTTTCCTGTGGTAATCCCATCGCCGGGACGAGTGTTCGCGCCGTCGATATAAATGGTGAACCTCTGCCAGAGCGTTCAGTAGGCGAACTGGCTGTTCACAGTGATTGTATGCTGACCGAATACTACCGCCGCCCAGACCTCTCCCCTTTCAAAAACGGCTGGTATCTGACTGGCGATAGGGGTTATATTGCCGGGGGCGAAGTTTATGTCGTTGGCCGTAGCAAAGACCTGATTATTAACGCTGGCAAAAATGTCTACCCACAGGACATCGAAGCCATCGTCAACACCGTCCCCGGCATCCATGTCGGGCGCGTCGTGGTATTCGGTGTCCCCGACGAGCGCGAAGGAACCGAACTCATCGCTGTCGTGGCCGAAGTCCACACCGATGCACCCGACGAGCAGCGCCAGATTGCCAACGCCATCCGCGCGACGGTAGTACACAGCAGCACCGTCACCGTCAACTTCATTCAACTGGTTAACGACAAATGGCTCATCAAAACCTCCAGTGGCAAGATCGCCCGCGCTGCTAACCGCGACAAATGGCTGGCCGAACGCGCCCAACAGGCGTAAATATCTGTCCACTTATGGGTCATAAAATAACCTGTTGAGCCTGGGATTTAGAACGCAAGTTCTGTATAATGGTGTAATTGAGCAGGACATCAACTTTTAGGAAAACGCTTGAAGCCTCCTGCTAAATGAAATGAATGGAATGAGGATGGTTCGTAAAATCATAGGCCGCATAGTTCTCCTGATTGTCACAATGGGTTTGGTCGTCACCTTAGCCCAGGTGCTTCATGCCCAGGACAAGCCCCCTGACGCGATGGTGACTCCAATGAATTCCCGTCTGCGTCTGCACGATGCGCCCTCATTAGGTAGTCCGACACAAACCTTTCTGGATGGGGCTGCGCCTCTAAACATTATTGGGCGTACTGCCGATGAGGAATGGTTGCAGGTGCGAACACTGGATGATGTTCAGGGCTGGGTGACTGCCCAATATCTCACTCTATTTGTTAGTCTGGATAATGTACCCATTACTACGGATCTCGCCGCACTGGATCGCGGTTACGCCCTGCCGGATGATGTAGCCGATCAGGTGAGACAGATTTTCGAGCAGGGGCAATCACTTGGCAATCGCTCCGATGTATTCTCAAAGGTGGGCGACAGCATTTCAGTATCATCCAACTGGCTGCACCCCATCGGTCAGGGCATCTACAATCTGGGCGATTTCCAATTTTTACAGGGTGCAATCGACTATTTCTCGCGCACCGCCGCCCGCGATGGTCAGAACTCCTTTGACGTGAATTCGGTAGCAACCGGCGTCGGCTGGTCAACCGACGCGCTTCTCAGTCCCTACTATGCCGATCCGTCTCAATGCGAATTTGGTGAAACCCCACTCGCCTGTGAGTATCGTCTGACGAATCCATCCGTAGCCCTGATTATGCTCGGCACAAATGATGTTCCTCATGTCCAGGTAGCCACCTACGAATCCCATCTTCGGCAGATTGTGGACATCACCATCGGGGAAGGCATCATCCCGGTATTGAGCACCATCCCCATGCAAACCAATCGGGAGGAAAAAGTGACCGAGTTCAATCTGGTGGTAGCCAGGATCGCCAGCGACGATCACATTCCCCTATGGGACTTCAATGGCGCGACCATCAATTTACCCGGATACGGCCTCGATGTGGATGGCATCCATCCCTCCATTCCGGCCAATGGCTTTAAAGGTTCAGCCGATTTTCACGCATGGAATCTCTATGCCGGTTATGTAATACGTAACCTCACTGCTTTGGAGATGCTCCATCTCGTCTGGAGGGTCATTCAGCCCGCCTATTAATTCGTTTCTAATAGTTGTCGGGTATGCTTGGGTCACGATAATGGATGAGCTTGAATTGGAGACGACATGATGAACGAGCGTACCTACTACAGCCGCGAAGCCGAGGAACGTGCCAACCGCGAACGAGCGGTAGCGGTAATCATTTTTATGGCACTGGGTTTGGGAATAGGTGCGGCCTTAGCACTGCTGTTCGCCCCAAAGAGTGGTGACAAAGTTCGCCAGGAACTCGCCAGTACTTTTAGCGATGGCGTTGAGGGCGGGCGCGAAGCCAGCCAGAAGGCACTCAAAAATCTGGAAAAGGAATTTCATGAACTCCGCAAGCGTGTTGAGGAAAACATCCCGGCACGCTAAATTTACGATGAGCATAAGGGACACCGAATAAGTGTCCCTTATACAGCAGTCATCGCTTATTCAGTTGCAGTATATATCCCAATCGCTGTGCTGCCCGTTCGACCAGTTCCGGTGCATGTCGAAGTGCGTCATCCAGTGGCATCGGGCGAGTGACGATAGGTATAACTGCTTGGATACCAGCCGCATGTAAAAGGGCGTCATCCGCCCTCAGGCTGCCAACTATTGCTACTGTCGGCACACCAAATTCCCATGCCCGCTTTGCCACCCCGATTGGCCCTTTGCCATGTACGGTCTGTTCATCCATCTGGCCTTCACCCGTAATCACCAAATCCGCATCGGCCACCTGCTCATCAAATCCGTTATACTCTAGCACTAGGTCTATACCCGATGCGATGTGCCCCCCCACAAATGCCATCAGTCCAGCACTCAGCGCTCCCGCCGCTCCACCTCCCGATGTCTCCAACACATCAATGCCGAGTTGGTCATGTACTTTGTGGAAGAAATGTCTCAGTCCACCTTCCAGCACACGGACTTCATGTGGCCCCGCGCCCTTCTGGGGACCAAATACCATCGCTGCACCCTGATCGCCCACCGTAGGATTATCGACATCAGAGGCAATAATCACATCGACATCCTTCCATCGTGGATCAAGGCCAGAGGTATCTATACTGTAAATGCTGCTCAGATTTCCACCACCCAATGGCACATCCTGTCCATAAGCATCTAGTAGTCGGACGCCGAGCGCCTGGGCGCAGCCCGCACCACCATCCACCGTCCCACTGCCACCCATTCCGATGACGATGCGTTTTGTCCCGGCTTCCAAAGCGGCTTTTAACAACAACCCTGTACCATAGGTGGTGGTCAAAAGCGGATTAAGTTCGCCAGGGCGCAGCAGCTCAAGCCCGGAGGCCAGCGCCATTTCGATTACCGCCGTTTTGCCATCAGCCAGCAAGCCATAAGGGGCAATTATTGGGCGTTCCAAAGGGTCAACAACCTGTGTGAGAATACGCTGTCCACCACCTGCGAGGAAAGCCTCCAAAGTCCCGTTCCCACCATCTGCGATAGGCAGTAAGGTAAGCTCCGCCTCCAGATGAGAAAGTCGGATACCACTTGCAATGGCCTCGGCGGCGGCATAGGCGGTCAGGCTGTGTTTGAACGCGCCCGGTGCGACGATGATTTTCTGCATCAGTTAAACCTCAGTTGCCGCTTTTGTGTAACTATGGTAGTTTTCTGGGGCGATGTAATCAAGGCAAAAAATAATGACAGTTACGGTAATATCCTTCAACCCTGCAGATATGTACAGTGGGGATTCCATGTTGGAAGTGGCGGATTTGTTGGCTGCCGCGCGTGAGGCTGGTAAGCAGGTCATCGCCCTGGTGACAGGGATGGCAGGCGTCACCGATCAACTCATGGACAGTATCACTCAGGGGAATTACCGCAATGTCTATACGAAGCTGTTGGCCGGTCACACCAGCGTTGCCCGCCGCATGGCGCGTGATGAAGCTGCCCGCAAGGTGCTCATCCAGGACGTCACCGACATCCTGGACTCCTATAACTGGCTTGGAAAATCGCTGGTGAACCGCTCCCCGACACCAACCGAGGCAGATAACATCATCACCCTCGGAGAACGTTTGAGCGCGCGCCTCTTAGCCAGTAATTTAGGCGGGCGAGGCATCTATGCGACTACATTAAATGCATCTGAACTTATTTCATTGGGCGCATCTGAGGGCGATCAGATTGAACGCATTCGTTCCCGACTTCTTCCACTCCTCGATCAGGGTTATGTCGTCATCATTACCGCCTCAGTCGGCATAAATCCCTTGCCAAAACCCCTGGGAGATTTGATCCTTGCCGCCTGCAACGTTTCTTAATCATCGGTTCAACCAACGGTGATATTTCAGCAACTTCCATAGCCCACAAATCTAAACGCACTATTTTTAGCGTTTAATTCAAATTGTGTTTACCTTTTTCACGCTATTCAGACACGGACTCTGATAATCTGTGGTTACTGGTGACACACGCCAGATGGTAACTTGCAATCGTTGGGGAAAACGATGTCAAGAGAAAATACTTGGGCTCTGGTTGTGGAAGATGATGCCCTTCATCTAATCGCCGTTACCATGCTGTTAAAAGAACTCCAGCTTCCTTACAAAAGGAATACGACTGGTTTGAACGTGCTTCAACAGACTCGCGCAATGTCCCCACGTCCCGGCATCATCCTACTCGATATGAATTTGCCATACGAAAACTCATTTACAATCTGCATGGCGATTCGGTCTGACCCGGCGCTAGTTCGTGTCCCGGTGATTGCAATGGGTGGCAGAGAATGGCTTGATCGCAGGCAAGAACTCCGAGCGAGAGGGTTCACTGCGGTTGTTGAAAAACCATTGTCACGAAAGCAATTCAAAGGGCTCCTGCAAGCCATTCTTGCCGGAAAACCAGGCTGGCTAGATATCGAGCAGCCTAATTCGACGACCAGTTCAGGTCGCTGATGGTGCCCTCTTGATGGGTTGTGATTTGCGTGCGATTGCTGCCATCTCTCTCAACAGTAAAAACCTGGGAGATGGTTGGGCTGCCGCGTCCGGCATCAACATAGGCAACAAATCCCGCATCCGGGCTAAATGTGGGCTGTGGGAAAAAATTCGAACCCTCTACGACGAGCACTGATGTATTACTTTTCTTGTCTTGTACCCGAACATCCTGCTCGGTGGTAATCGCCAGAAAACCCCCATCAGCGCTCCACAAAAGGCTGCGCGCGAATATCGGCTCACCGCCCATTTCCTGTAGCGGCAAACTTTCAAGGTCATCTGCCTCGATGTGATAGATTTTGCCGCCCTTCTCCCCGGTTTGATCGTCACGGATGGTTTTCAGATAATACAATTCTGCGGCCAATGGATTGTAGACCGGGCTGAAGTCCGGGCCGTAACCCGTTGTCGCCGTGAGAGGTGGATAAAGAACCCCATTGATAACATCAACGCCATAAATGACATCACTGTCGAAGAAAACCTGTGTCCCGTCCGGCCTCCATGTGAACTGGTTCAGGCCGTTTAACTCTGTCTGTACAATGAGATGTTGGTTGTTGCCAGTTGGGCATTGACCGCTGCCCGCGATCCCGGCCAGATAGATGCCCAATGCCCCATTCAACGACTGCGATGCGGCGAATACCACCGATTTGCTGTCAGGACTCCAGGTTGGAGCAATAACCCGCGAAAAGCCCAGACAAGAAACCTCTTGTGTATAAGTGCCATCCAGGTTGCTGACAAATACTTCGCGCGCGCTGCCATTCCCCTGTGCCACATAAATCAGCAAAGTCCCATCCGGGGAAAGATGCAAGTCAGACGGCGCGCCGCCGACCAGAATGAGTTGTTCTGATGAACCATCTGCTGCTAACCGAACAATCGAATCTCCATTGAAGATATAGTACAGATTACCCTGGCCGAGTATCGGTGTCGCCGTTGGAATCGACGTCTCGGTTGGAAGTTGTATGGGTTCTGGCGAAGGTGTCCATGTAGGAGGCAATGTAGGGGGTTGGCTGCTGGCAATCAATGCTGCTTCCGCCGTGACGGTTGCCGCCCCATCCGTTGCAATAGCATTCGCATCCATCATGGTTGGTAATGCAGATTGCTCTGTCGGGGTGCTCGGTTGACAGGCTGTTGCAACGACAACCATGACACAGAGCGCCCATAGACGGCTAGAGTTGAACACATTCATCGGAACAGCCTCTCAAATGTGGTATGGCTAGGACAACTCACACCTATTATAGTCGGAGTATAATGGACGCACGAACAGGCTGTATTTTGTCCATCCACTGAAACCGGAATGAAGTGAGAGGTTCCTATGAATACTGAAGCTGCTTATAACTGTGTCGAACGATCCGGCATCATGGCTGGGATGCGGGGTCACTTCCCACCGGATAATGCCCTAAGAATCGCGGGTGTTCTGGTTGAAGAAGGAATCAACGTTTTTGAACTGACCATGAACTCCGATCAGGCCATCGAGTCCATGCAGGCCATTAAGCGTGAATTCGGTGACGATGTATGCTCTGGGATGGGTACGGTGCTGGACGCCGACACCGCCCGCCGGGTGTTAGACGCCCAACCAGATTTTATTGTTTCGCCCGCTTTTAGCCGGGAAGTCGTAAAAACGGCACAGGCGGGAGACGTTTTGGTCGCGCCCGGTGTCATTACCCCAACCGAAATAGTCGATGCATGGGCGATGGATGTCAAGTTGCTCAAGATTTTCCCAATTGGCTCACTGGGATTAGACTACTTCAAGGCAGTACGTGGGCCACTGAATCACGTCAAACTCATGTGCAATGGTGGCACGAATGATGTAACTGTACGCGAATTCATGGAAGCCGGAGCGGTTGCCTGTGGGCTGGCGAGTTGGCTCACCGGAACCGGGAATATGCCCCTGGACACCATCCGCCACCGCGCTCGCACCTTGCGTACCATTGTTGATGACATCCATAGCGGTCAGCCAAACAAGGTAACGGTGTAAAGCGCGATGAGTTCGTTTCACCGCGCATGGGTCTTTATAGGCGCATGTCTCCTCAGCGTGGCAGTGGTAACTGCCGCGCAGGATGAGGATTGCGTGGCAGCTTTTCAAAGTCTCATGGATTCCGTCAAGTTGGTGTGTTCAAATTCCGATGTCAGTGTCAATCAACTGTGTTACGGAAGCGAACCACTAACGATACTTCCCCGCCCAAATATTCGCCTCGATTTTTCAAAACCGGGCGACATTGTTGATCTTGCAGCCATCCAGTCCGTTACCACGAGTCCCCTGAACGCGGATGACGGAACAGGTGGGGTAGCCGTCATGAAGGTTCGCGCCAATCTGCCCGATAGTTTTGTCAGCATGGTCGCTTTTGGGGATGTGACCCTGGACAACCAAAGTGAAGCTGCTTCCGATTTTATCGCCCTACCCGTCTCAGTTGCGGCGTCACAAGGGGCAAATATACGTATGGCTCCCGATTTATCAGCCACCCAAATCGGGAGTCTAATCAGTGGGCAGGTTGTCCCGGCCATTGGTCGCACAGAAGACAGCACCTGGTTGTTGGTGGTCGCGTCCGGCAAAACTGGCTGGGTTTCAACGAGATTATTAAATGGTAAGTTTGATTTCTCAATATTGAGGGTAACTGCGCCTGACGAGCATGTATTATCTCTTGAATATGGGACAATGCAGGCTTTTCACTTCCGTAGTGGATGGGATGATGCGCCCTGCGCTGGTGTGACCGACAGCGGTATTCTCGTCCAAAATCAGGGTGGGAGCGATGGGGCTGTTCTGGAAGTTAACGGTGCGCGGATTGTTGTTACAGGTACGATCTTTCTCCAAACTCAGGTCACAGGTGAAACTTTTCTAGGCGTACTGGAAGGCCAATTATCGTACAATGATGGAAAGAAACTCGATGTAGGGCAGCGTCTGCAATATGGTTATCAGGCCGATGTGATCCAATTTGCGCAACCAGATGATTACAACTATGTTCGCGCCCGCAATCTTCCCCTTTCACTTTTGCCCCGCGAAATTGAACTCCCCTTCTCGACTGGTGGTGTGGTGATGCCTTTCACCCCCGGCACAGGATTCCTGAATGATATTCCATCGGATGCTGCCTGTACTGTCGCCTGGGCAGGGGATATAAACCTGCGTGCTGGACCGGGTACAAACTATCCCCTCCGACAGGGTGTCCCCGGTGGTTATTATGCCCAACCAGATGCCCGCGCAGTTGGAACCGATGGCCGCGTCTGGTGGCGCTTGGCCGAAGGAATATGGATTTCCGCCGACACCACTGTTGGAGCAGGCTCATGTGGAACACTCCCTACGGTTGAACCCCCACCACTGGAATCCGGCTAAAGTCGGATGTGTCGCATACAGTTCTTTGATAGTATGCCAGGTAACAGCTCAATTTACAGGGACACGTTTTGCTTATCCCTGTAGCGCAAGGAGATATTTATTGTTATGTCCACTTTACGCAAACTCTACTGGTTGACATTTGTATTTGGATTTTCTGTATCGGCTGTAGCAGTCGCTCAGGGAGATTGTCCGTCGATTGTCCAACAAGCCCTGACATCTGCCTCAACTGCCTGCGACGCCACCGGGCGCAATCAGGCATGTTATGGAAATATCAACCTGAGCGCACAACCACAGACAGGGGTTGTGAATTTCAGTTTCACCCAACCCGGCGACCTGGTAGATGTGGCTGGCATTCAGAGCTTGACCCTCAGTCCACTCGATCAGGCGCAG
Organism: uncultured Chloroflexia bacterium; assembly: GCA_963752305.1. GTDB lineage: Bacteria > Chloroflexota > Anaerolineae > Aggregatilineales > Phototrophicaceae > CFX2. The sequence continues at coordinate 102,369 of CAVVXQ010000009.1, read as the reverse complement.
GACATTTGGGGCGTCGCGCTCATGAAACTCCAGGCTAACCTGCCGGATACACTCCCCGGCCAAAATGTGACCTTCCTGTTATTTGGGGATGTCGAAATCCAGAATGCCGTATCGTCCAATGTTGACGATGTTGGGAGTTCATCAACGGACTTAACAACACTCAACGTAACAATCAACACCCCGTCCCCCTTAATCGAGTCGCTCACAGGGGATACTAACCAGATTCCGCAGATACTCAATCCGGGTACAACTGCGATTGCTGATGGACGTGATTCAACCGGTATGATGTTACATGTTGTCCTGGCAGATGGTCGAAATGGTTGGGTCATAATGTCCATGATTACGGTAGATGGCGATACCAGCACGCTTCCGCTGTTGGATATGATGAACCCATCTGCCGATGCAACTTCCGAACCAGCCCAGAAACTCGCTCCTATGCAGGCTTTTTACTTCAAAACGGGACTGAATGATGCCCCTTGTTCAGAAGCCCCAGATAGTGGCATCCTGATACAGACTCCCGAAGGGGCAGGCAAAATCGAACTCATGGTTAACAATGCGAAAGTTACGTTGGGTTCAACTGGCTATTTTCAGGCACAACCCAGCGGTGAAATGACGATCTCAATCGTTGAGGGTCAGGGAACCGTCGAGTCCTCTGGCGTAACGGTTACTGTTCCCGCAGGTACACGCACCACCGTGCCGCTCGACGCCGAGCTGAACGTTTCTGGTCCACCTACCGATGCTCAACCTTATGACATTTCCAGCCTGCAGGCGCTTCCTATCACAATTTTGCCTAAGCAGATCAGTATCGCGCCTCCGTTAGAAGTCACTCCCGAAACCTCTTTTGCGGGTAATCCTGTTCCCGGAACATGGACGTATACATCAGGAGCAGCGGTTGCTGGAGCCGGATGTCCCGCCATGCTCACTCAAGCCTTTGCCAATGCGGGACCGGGCTTCCAAAACGATTCCGTTGTCATACCGGAAGGGGAATTCAGTCTTCAGGCCATGTACGAGGCAAACAGTGCCGAGTTGACTGCTGGTATGACATTTGTTGATGAAGGATCGGGGGTTTATAAGATGGTTATACCAACCGATGAGGGAGATGTATCCTACAACTTCCGGGTAACGTCCCCGACGCATATTGAAGGGGAAACGATCATCGATGTTGAAGGTTGTACGATTACCATCCCATTCACCATGACACCAGCCTCTTAACGAGTTATACATTTTAGTATCTATCCCTAAAGCCGGATGATGTTGTGGGCGACACCTATCCGGCTAGCAGTTCTAGCCGGAATTGATTCCAGTAAAAATTGTGGCGGGATTCTCACCCTTCTCAATGAGCATCTGCTGTTTGAGGGAGTAATGGTCGGTCGGACGATAATGATAATAATGAACAACGCAAATTTCTGCTCAATATACTCAAAAAGAATCCGGTAAGCTCGGCTGGATGGTGGACAGAGGGGGTGGTTTCCTGGAAAGCCGCGTGGTTAGTGGAATCAAGGCGTGAAAGGCAAAGATTAAAGGCGTAAGCACACCTAGCGGAGCGGCAAATTTCGTCAATTTCCTTAACACCGATTTTGAAATTTCTCCCGTAGCCTGCGAAAAATGCGGCAACTGCGGCAGCTGCAGCGGTGCGGATTGTGCAGAATTATGAACCGCCAAAACCCCAAGCGCGCCAAGAACAGCGGTTACAGTGCCAGTATAGCACATATGTTTTTATGAATGGTAAACATTTGTGTACACATTTGTTTCGATTTTGAGGGGAAAATTTGCTCATTTCGTGTTGCGAGCGAAATCGTTTCATCTGAAACTCAAGTTTATGATAGAGACTTAACCTATACGGCGCACCGATCTATACTGTGCGCGTGTTTGACTGTATATCTCTTCATAGACCTGCTCATTGTTAACTTTAGTTTCAGGCACCTTCCAGGTTAAAATAGACTGTCTATATACGATTATATTTGGAGATGAATTCTGTGTATCCATTTCATAAATTCAGCCTGCTCATTCTACTATTCATTGCCCCTGTGATGGCGGTTGCACAGATTGATACCTGCCCCACCATTGTTCAGTCCGCCCTGGCTGCAACGGAGACAGCGTGTAGCAGCATTGGGCGAAACCAAGCCTGTTATGGCAATGTCACTTTGTCGGCTGAACCGCAGGCAAATGTAACAAACCTCCAGTTCAATAGCCCTGGCGATCTGGTGGATATTGCTAAAGTCAAATCGCTAACCCTCAGCCCATTGAGTCAGCCAGATGATAGCTGGGGAGTAGCACTGATGAAAGTTCAGGCAAATTTACCGGACACATTACCCGGTCAGAATGTCACATTTCTGCTATTTGGCGATGTTGAAATTCAAAATGCAGTCGCATCGAATGTGGATGTAGAACATACAGAACCCGGGGATTCTCCAGCAACGGAAACACCATCTCCAACGCCTATGCAGGTATTTTATTTTAGGAGTGGATTACACGATGCGCCCTGTGAGGAAGCTCCTGATAGTGGCATCCTGGTTCAGACACCCAAAGATTCTGAACGGATTGAACTCACCGTCAATGGAGCGCGCATCAGCCTCGGATCAACCGCCTATTTGCAGGCACAACCCAACGGCGAAATGACCGTTAGCGTCATTGAAGGCGCAGCAGTGGTCGAAGTTCAGGATGAACCTGTTTATACACCAGCGGGCACACGTGTACGGATACCATTGGGCTCATCCGGAAACGCGGCAAGTACGCCCGTTGGCCCGGAAGCCTACGACTCAACAGGTCTGGCTGCCCTCCCGCTTTCCCCGCTGGAACGGGACATCACAGTCGCTACCCCCTTGACAGAAGAGCAACTCAACGAACTGTTGTCCGGACAGATTCCGATAGCTGGTATGTGGGAGTGGCACAATACCGATGGTACGTCGACTCCCTCCCGTTCCACAAACCCGATCACAGTGGAAGAAGATGGCTCCGCATTTACCTGGGGCAAAGCAGTTTATACTTTAGTTGAACCGGGAACTTACCGAAGCATCAGGGACGATGAAAATGGATATCATTATGAAGCCACCATGTATGTGATTACACCGACACAAATGGATTTTGAAAATCATATAACCCGCTCATCCGGGGAAGGCAATGCCACCATCGTACATGCAAAGCTGGTACTACTCGAAACCGCTAACCCCTGAGATGGCTGGACTCTATAACGTCCGGCCATTATATTAGCTGTCCGCTTTGGTCTGGATGGGTGATTCAGGTCTTCCAGTGACTGCCAGCAGGCCAAACCATAAAGTCTGGAATTGTATCTGCGTCCAGGGATAATGATCGAATAGACCGATCACCATGAGGGCGATTACACCACCGAGCAAGGTCGCGCGTCCAATCTGGTTAATACTTAAGGAACTTGTTTGTGACAAGCCCCCACTGTTTGCGGCTTGAAGTGTGGCCTCTATCCCAAATATGAGCACCAGCACAGTGAGCACATACCCTACAAAACCAAGTTCTGCCCACGACAACAGAAAAATATGATGTACGGGCTGCCCTTGCAGGTCGTAATCAGTGAACTGAAGATAATAACTGGCACGCCAGGGGAAATTACCAATTCCAACCCCAAGTAATGGCGACTCCCCTATCGCCCGATAAGCCATCTCGGTATAGACCGCCCGGTCACTCACTGAGCGTATTTCGATAGATTCGCCGTCTATTCCCGCCCGCGCAGACAGGAACGGTAAATAAATGATACTGAATAGCACAGCAGCACCAATCACCAAACCACTCAATATGATTACAAATCGCCGGAGTATCTTTTGACGGAATCTCGGCCATAAAAATGGCGTTATGGCGAATCCCCCCGCTGCAAAACCCAGCCACGCCGAGCGTGAGAACGTCAACAACAGCACCCATAACCCAAACAGAAATACACTGATGCCAATCCACCTCATGTACCTTTGATCGGAAAACACCCAGGTCAAACTTGCCAATAACCCGGTTGCCAGGAAACCCGCCAGCATATTGGGATGTGGCAGGAATCCATAAGGGCGCAGCCATCGAACACTATCCGCCTGAACCACACTGACACCTGATCGGTTCGGGTCAATATTGAATTCGCCCAGAAATCCGTTACTGATCGCCCCCTGGCGCGCCACCTGCCATCCCCCGACCACACCGTTCAGAAGCAGGCTGATGACCAGAACGGCAACAATGACTCTGGTGGGCGGTGCAGCACAGGCGACGGTGACAGCAAATAGCGCGACACACCCCAATGGTAACGCCGCCCCAATCGTCACTTGCGGACTGAACTCCCTTGTGTAGCTCCATGACCATGACAGGAACGCCCAACATACCAAAAGCAGGAGCGACAATGCCCAAAGACACCGTATCTTGTCTTGAAGGAGTGCCCTAAAACCGGGCAATCCCATAACCAACCACCAGGCCACTGTCCATAACATCGGCCAGAAGATTAGAAATCCTGTGGTATACAGCAGGTCGAATGGGCCGGGTGATCCACGAAATCGAAACCATACGGGTACAAGTGCCAATGTCACCAGAATTCCACACTGAATGGGCAGCAACCGATAACTTATATTCGAACGCTGCGCCATATGTAACATGGTATTCCTGACATACGTACATACCCATTGGGGTATGGTAAGATATACCCTAGTGGGTATGTCCAGAGTTCGGAGGGACTGATGACAGATAAACTTGAAGCAACTGATGAACTGAAGTGCGAGTATAACACCAAAACACTACATCGCATTCACCGGATTCAAGGTCAACTTGCGGGGCTGGAGCAAATGATTGAGCGAGACGATGGAACGTGCGAAGAACGGGTTATCCGCGCGCGTGCGATTGAAAAAGGCATGACCAGCCTCATTACTCATTTGGTCGAATGTTATTTGGTGAATACTGCCCGTTATGACATGCAGGATGCACCAGAAAAAACAACGCAGGATATAGCCCGAATTTTCGATTTACTTAATCACTAATGAAATCAGTCGCGCTTGCGGGTTGTAGGCGAACCGATTTCGAGGAACGAAGGATTATGACCACCCAGCATATAGACTTACCGATTACCGGCATGACCTGTGCCAATTGTGCCAACACGGTGGAGCGCACACTAAAAAAGTCCGAAGGAATACAGGTGGCAAATGTGAATTTTGCGAGTGAACGGGCAACGGTTGATTTTGACCCGGCACAGATAGACCTGAATCAGATGATTCAACGAATTGACAAAGCAGGCTACGGAGTGGCTCAGGCCACAATAGAATTGCCAATTACCGGGATGACTTGCGCCAGTTGTGTCCGTAACGTGGAACGTGCCATCAATAAGCAGTCCGGCATTCTGTCGGTGACGGTGAACCTCGCCACCGAGAAAGCATCTGTAACTTACCTGCCCGGCAGTGTCCGTCGGAGTGATCTCATCGCCGCTGTTGAAAAAGCCGGTTATGGTGTGCTCGATCTTTCAAATGTTGATGCACCTGAAGACGCCGAACGCGCTGCCCGACAGGCGGAAATTGACCACCAACGCTGGTTAGTGTTGTTCGGCGCTGCCTTTACTCTGCCACTTTTCCTGGCGAGTATGGGGCGCGACCTGTACATGGCAAGCCTTCCGGGAGGAATGAGTGGTGCGAACATGAGCGGAGGAAACCCGGCGCTGGACTGGCTGTTGTGGTCGGGTTGGCCGTTTGTATTCGGCCTGCTGGCAACCCCGGTACAGATAGTGGTTGGGCGACAGTACATTGTCGGAGCATGGAAGGCACTCCGCAATCGCACCGCCAACATGGATACCTTGATTGCGATGGGATCGCTTGCGGCCTATCTGTACAGTCTTGTTGTCCTGATTGGTCTTGCACTCCATATTGAGGGTATCGGTGAACACGTATATTTTGAAACCTCAGCCGTAATCCTGACATTGATTACACTAGGCAAGTTGCTCGAAGCCCGCGCCAAAGGCCGTACCAGCGAGGCAATCAAGGCATTGATGGGTCTTGCACCTAAAACTGCTACCTTACTGCGTGACGGTCAGGAGGTTGCGGTTGCTGTAGAGGATGTTGTGGTTGGCGATCATCTGGTCGTCCGCCCTGGTGAACGTATCCCAGTAGACGGTATGGTTATTGAAGGCCGTTCGTCAGTCGATGAGTTGATGCTAACGGGTGAAAGTCTGCCAGTGACCAAACAAATCGGCAGTGAGATGATTGGCGCGACGGTCAATAAGCAGGGCAGACTAGTTGTTGAGGCAACCCGTGTCGGGTCACAAACCGCTCTGTCACAAATTATTCGCCTGGTCGAACAAGCGCAGGGTTCAAAAGCGCCCATTCAGCGTGTAGCAGATACGGTATCTGGCATTTTTGTTCCTGCCGTCCTTCTGCTTGCGGCGTTCACCTTCTTCGGTTGGTTGCTCATCGGTCAGGTTGATTTTGTGACCGCAATGGTGCATACCGTCGCGGTGCTGGTTATTGCCTGTCCGTGCGCGTTGGGACTGGCAACCCCAACAGCCATCATGGTTGGTACAGGCAAAGGCGCGGAGATGGGCATTCTTTTCAAAAACAGCGAGGCGTTGGAGAACGCCCACCGACTACAGGTTGTTGCCCTGGACAAAACCGGAACAATCACTCGCGGTGAACCGGGTGTAACCGATGTAATTCCTGCCAATGATTTTGCCGAATCCGATTTACTGCAATTGGCGGCCAGTGCCGAACAAGGTAGCGAACATCCGTTGGGACAGGCGATTGTCCGCAAAGCTCAGGAAGTCGGTCTCTCGCTCTCACAGCCGGAAGCATTTGAGGCCGAATCTGGCCGAGGAATATGCGCCACTGTAAATAACCAATCAGTGTTAGTGGGCAACCCCCGCTTTATTCGTGAACATGGCATAGCCATTGAAGATTATGAACCGCGCATTGAGGCACTTCAGACATTAGCGCGGACAGCCGTACTCATCGCGGTTGATGGTCGTGTGGCAGGGATGGTAGGCATTGCTGATACAGTAAAGCCCACTTCTAGAGGAGCAATCGCCGCACTAGAGAAATTAGGTCTTGAAGTGGTGATGATTTCTGGCGACAACCAACGAACCGCTGAGGCCATTGCCCAGGAGGTTGGCATCAAACGAGTGATGGCTGAAGTGCTTCCTGGTCAGAAAGCTGATGCAATCAAGGCGCTACAGGCGGAGGGCAAGCGGGTGGCGATGGTCGGTGATGGCATTAACGATGCTCCCGCACTGGCGATGGCTGATGTTGGAATCGCACTTGGCACGGGCACAGATATTGCAATGGAAGCCTCCGATGTTACGCTCATGAGCGGCGAACTGGACGGTGTGGCTCGCGCCCTACAACTCAGCAAGGCTACGATGCGGACAATATACCAGAATCTTTTCTGGGCACTTATCTACAATGTAATTCTCATCCCGATTGCTATGCTCGGATTGCTTGTTCCTATGCTCGCAGCCGGAGCGATGGCATTCTCCAGCGTGTTTGTGGTGAGCAATTCTCTGAAATTAAAAGGGACATCGCTCCGGCTGCCTCAGGATTACGCTCCAGATAATCCGCAATCGTCTCCCCATTCTCCAACTGTCCAGTCTCAGGTACATCAAAACCCCGACCACGCAGCTTGACGATATTCTTGCGGATAGTTTCCCACGTTCTGTCGGACAACGCGGCTGCGATTTCTAGCTGCGTTGCTCCGGCATCTAATCGTTCTGCCAGTATTTCTAGCTCGTCGTCACGCTGCTGGTCATTCTGATTGTTCGCCCATGCGAAGGGTACTACCCTGCTACCCACTACGTCGCCCCACTTATCATCGGTCTCGCGTTGCTGGCGAGTGGCTAGGCCTGACAGTAATCGCTGCTGTGATAGGTAAAACCTGAATTTATGGAAGCCTCTGAGTATAATCAGGATAGTATCAGGACAGATGCAGACTGAGACTGATTCTGAAGCAGATGGGGTAGAACAAAGCGCATGAAGACCTATGATAACGTACCGACAATCTTCACATTTAACGGCGTGCCAGTGAAAACGCGGCGCGGGTTTTGGCCGATGGTGATACTGGTATGGGCACTCCTGGCCCTGATCGGCACATGGCGTTGGCCGGGACAATCCATCCTGGCTTATGTGCTGGTGGGCGGCGTGGGGTTGCTGCTGGGGATGTTGGTCGACGTAGGACACGCCTGCGCGCATACTATTGGGGCGAAGATGGCGCACGCCCCAACCGCCCTGATCCTGCTGGGAGCTGATATGCCGCGTACGCTCTACACGGATGAGCCGAAAAGACCGCGTCAGCACATTGCCCGATCAATGGGCGGGCCGATCTATAGTTGGATCGGAATCGGGATCGGGCTGCTGGCACTGAACCTGACCGCGCCGCAGACCGCCGCGCGCTATCTGGCCGAAATTTGGACGTTTGGCAACACGATGATTGGTGTGGCGATCTTTGCGCCGCTGCCCATTGTGGATGGCGGCGTGATCCTCAAATGGCTGTTGGTGATCGGCGGGCAGAATGAAGCGCAGGCGGATAAGAATGTACGCCGGATAGATGTGGCGTTCATGGTTTTACTGCTGGTCGGAGCAGGAGTGGCAGCGCTGATGAGTTCCTGGCTGGTAGCGGGAGGGCTGGTGGCACTGGCTGCTATAGTCGGGCTGGTAGTCGCGGGAATCATTCACTGATCATGCTCTCCCGGATCACGATCAAATCCCGATTCCTATTATCATCGAGCATAAGTGTGTAAGCGCCAGTAGATTTAGAGAGCCTCACGATGAGCAAGAGATATATGTAGGGTTTAGGTCAGAGAAATATGGGGTGAAGAAGACCACTAAGGCAGGCCGAGGCCAAGCAAAGGCGCAGCGTTCATCAAGAGCGCCGCCACATTTAGCCGGGTGCATGAGCCGCCGCTGCGTTGGTGTTCCTTATTTCCCGGTATTTGTGGTGAGTAATTCCTTGAGACTGCGTAGGAAAACGGTTTGAATGCGGTTTATTGCGAACACTTAAGCAACCTGAGTGCCAGTTCGCTTCAGCTGCGCGGAATGAGACGGTGTCGGCGGAATCTCATCCTTCGGCTTTATCCACACACGACGAATCAGCAACTTTCCACTGAACGTCATGGCCGACTTATCCGGGAGCGCTTCAAAGGTGGTCAAGGGTTAAGCAATCTGGCACGTGACTTTGGCATCTCACCCGAGCGCGTGGATCAAATCGTCCGTATGCTGCCATGCGAAGACAACGAGAATAATGCTGATCAAGGCGAGATGAGCGGCATTCAGGTGTGCGTAAATTGGGAGCGCCGAGCATTGCACCCTTACAGGCTACGCCCTACCCTCCCGAAAACTGACTACTCACGGCTTATCAGACAACTTCTAGAGGTCGCTTAAGCTCTGTTGTGAATGTCGATTTGACATTTTAGAGCGATCAGGCTTATGTGTGTCACCATCTGAACAAATACCGGTTACTGGTGAGCTGCAAAGTCAAAGTGGGTCTCGCATCACATTGGTTTTGGTGCCGCGAAGCTCGACGCTTCATGTAAAGCTGACCCACCTTAACTAAGATACACCTTCAATGTTCAAACGACGTAGCCGGTTAAGGACAGTTCGCATCATACAGCGAAAACTTGAGCATAGCTCCGAACAAACTGCACGAAAGATCGCGCTGGATGGCCGCTGAGGGTAGCTACATGATCGGTCGTACTGCTGGCAAAACCTTCGCTAAAGCCTTCCATTAGCTCGCCATAACCCCTGGCGATCCATTCAGGAATACCCATACTCACCATCGACTTAAGCGATGCTTCGTGTGGAACACTGACATACCGGACATTCTTGCCCAGCACCTGTGAGAAGGTGGCGGCCACATCATAAAATGAAATCGCTTCAGGGCCAGTGAGGATATAACTTTTTCCCTCATGGCCGCTTCCGGTTAGCACCGCTGCTGCCACATCCACGATGTCAAGTACGTCGATCATGCCGATTTTTCCATCACCAACATCCCAATAGATGACCCCATCATCTGCAATTGTCTGCATCGCCATCATGGTATTTTGCATGAAGAATGTAGGCTTCAGCAGTGTCCAGGGCAGCCCTGAGGACATAACAGATTTCTCTGCTTGGTTACCCTGCTGGATAATACGGCTCTTCTCCGATCCCCACATGGAATGCCGGACAATGTGCGGGTTTCCAGCTTGCTTAGCCGCCTTGAGAACGTTTTGAACCTGCTCTGCCTGGGTCGGCCCATTCCAGGTTAAAAGATAGATTTTGTCAACGCCTGCAACTGCCGGCACAATGGTTTCTGGCTGGTCAAGATCGCCAATGAAAATCTCGGCACCGGCATCTTTCAACGCCTGCGCTTTCGCTTCATCTCGGACGAAGGCCCGTACTTTAATACCTGTGTTTAGCAGTGCGGGAATCAGACCTGAGCCTGTGTTTCCGGTAGCTCCGGTTACGAGTACGGTTGTCATAGTTGAACTCCTCCTGATACGACTATCTGTCAAGGTCAGCAGATCATCGGGCATGCCATGATCTAGACAAGCATGGGATTGCTCTACCAATTCTTAGATACAGTTACTGGCCCTCTGAAAACGAGCTTGCCCTTCTCGGATTTACCAGACAGGGCAAGTTTGTCAGTAGACACTAATACGAGGTTTGTTCAATATCCTCGGTGAACCAGATGTCTGGAGACCCTACCACGCCAGCTTTCATCATTGCGGACTTCAAATCATCCGAGTGGGCAAACGCTGTCGCTGCACCCAGGTCATTGAACAGATGGGTAACCGTAATGATGTTCGAGTCGTTGGCATCGCAATGGACACTAGCCCCAGTGACTCCCATTTCTTTACGGACTGGCGCAAATTCATCGTAGGCGTGCTTCCAGGTGCTGAAATCATTGACTTTGTGCTTAGCAAACATGGTAATCATCTTATTTTTACTCCATTCTGTTGTCGGATATTTGGTTCGGGTGAGTGTTTTGGTAGCAGATGCGATCTAGCCCATAATGCGCGATAATGCCGGTTGGCTGACCAGCTAATCCGCGCTGAGAGGCGGTCCCAGAAGTGACATATTGTGTTTCTCAAAGACCTGTCTCACAAGCTCTGGATCGGGCGACTCGCTGCGCGCAATTGGCCCGAATTCCTCAAAAAACTTGTGCTCACCGCCGGGCGCATAGACCAGAATGACACGCCCCGGTTCACCGCTAATATTTTTGAAAGTGTGAGGGATTTTTGACGGTAGATAGGCAAAGCCCCCTTCCTTCAGGTAGAAGATTTCTTCACCGAGCTGCACTTTGAACTCGCCAGCGAGAATGTATAAAGTTTCGTCTCTGGTGTGGTGAACATGCAGTGGGGGGCCGTTTCCTGCCGGGACTTCGACAACACAATAGTCGAAAGCGCCATCTGTCTGTTCTCCTGTGAGTTTGAAGATGCAATCTCTACCTGGGCCTGAACCGAGGCGCAGCCCCTCGCCAGGCCCTAAAACAATCGCTTCACTTGAATTTATGGTATCCATTTTTGCGTACTCCTTCTCATGATTAGCTTTTGCGGCTCAATTTCCAACGAGTGATTCCATTAGTCCTACAACTCAATTCAGAAGCATCCCTCCTTACGAAGACTTCTCCATCTCTTGCAGCAGGAACATCATCAGGTCATCCAGGTTGACAAAATAGTAGTGTTTGCCAGCCTCATCAATACGTGTCACCATCACTCGCTGTTTTGAACCGGTGTCATCGCTCCAGATACGGATCAGGAATGATTTGTAAATGACCGACTTCTCTGATCCCATTGCTTCGCTTTTCAGGTTGAAGATCAGCGGTGAACTGTGATCATCATAAATTGCTACCATTACCCGATCATTACCCGGCTCTGCTGGCGTTAAAACCGCCCTGACTGATGCTATACTCTTGGAAATGCTCATTTTGTAAGCCAAGTTTTGTTTTATGGAACGAACTGGAACTACAATACACATTTCTCTGCTTGGCCCCTGGCAGATGACCGGAGGGTTAGCAAATGAGCCGCGCCGTAAAGAACAGGGCTTGCTCGCTTATCTGGCAGTAGAAGCCGACCAGTCCCACAGTCGAGATTCCTTACTCGGACTTTTTTGGCCCGATATGCCTGCATCCGATGCGCGCAACAATCTGAGGGTGGCCATATCCCGTCTGAAACACTACTTAGGCAATAGTAATATTCTGGAGACCACACGACATACGATCCGTTTCTCGACCGAGAGCCAGGTCCAACTTGATGTCATCGAATTTCAAATGCTTGTCAAAAGAACAGAAGCACACGGGCACACGACGCTGGCCGGATGTCAAGCCTGTCAGGAATTGCTCGACCAGGCGGTCAATTTATATCGGGGTGAATTTTTGGCTGGCTTTTTTCTGGATGATTGTCTGGCGTTTGAAGAATGGCGGTTTGTCTGGCGAGAACGACTGCATGTACAAATGCTCAAACAGTTGGACCGCCTGACTCAGGCTGCTGAAAGGAACAAACGTTTTGCTGATGCAGAAAGGTATGCACGCCGCCAGATCGAGCTGGACCCGCTACACGAAAGTGCCCACCGCCAATTGATGTGGGCACTGTATGCTCAGGGGCAGCGCAGCACCGCACTCCGCCAATTCCAGATATGTGAGGCGATTTTGCTGGAGGAATTGGGAATCGAACCAGAGGCCGAAACCCTGTTGCTGCAGCACGAAATCCAAGCAGGGTCGCTCGTTATTGCGCCCTCCGAAGCAGGGTCATCGCAGGCAACCTCACCTCTGCCTCACCTCTATGCTCTCCCGGAGAGTACGACTCCGTTTATTGGCCGGGAAGCAGAACTTGACCAGATCAGCCAGCGGCTGTCCGAGCGAAGTTATCGAATACTCTCGCTGGTTGGCCCAGGCGGAATCGGTAAAACACGCCTCGCAATCCAAGTGGCATGTGCCCAGCGAAGCGCTTTTCGGGATGGCGTTTTCTTCGTCCCATTGGATAGCGTACTCACCGCCGCCGAAATTCCAGCGGCCATTGCCACGGCGCTCAACATTCCGTTCAGCGGAAGCTCTGAATCACCCCAAAGCGAAATTATCCGCATCCTGCATGACAAGCAGCTTTTGCTGATCGTCGACAACCTGGAACATGTGATTGATGGTGGAGCCGAACTGCTGTTAGCGATTCTTCAGGCTGCACCGGATATTGTGCTGCTGGTGACTTCACGGGAGGTGCTTAATGTTCAAGAAGAAGATGTGTTTCAACTTCGCGGTTTGCCCTATCCTGACATGAATACTGATGAGGATGCAGACCGTTATCCGGCAGTCCGGCTGTTTGCCGACCGCGCACACCGTATCAACAAAGACTTTGGGCTGTCTGACAATACACTTAGTGATGTCATCCAGATCTGCAATTTGGTTGAGGGTCTACCGCTGGGCCTTGAGCTGGCAGCAACCTGGGTAAGGGATTTCTCGGTAAAACAGATCGCCACATCGCTTGCAGAAAATCTCGCTATGCTCGAAACTGATCTGCGCGACATTGCGTCTCGCCATCGTAATATAGCCGCCGTCTTTGAGCATTCCTGGGGGTTGTTGACCCCCGATGAGCAGGCGGCCCTACCCCAACTCGCAGTCTTCCGTGGCGGTTTTAACCTAGCTGCCGCCAAAAGTGTGACCGGGGTCTCACCACTTGTCTTGACCCGGTTGCGTTACAAGTCGCTTTTGCGTGGCAGTGGTGATGGCCGCTACACGATGCACGAACTCTTGCGTCAGTTGGCTCTCCGCAAACTCAATGAAACTCCGCAAGTGGCTGAACAGGCGCAAGCCAGACACCGCCACTATTTTCTGTCCTTATTGCAGACGCAAGCTGAACACCTGAACGGAATTAGTGCGGCTCAAGCCGGTGCGGCACTGCAATTAGAGCTGGATAACATCCGGCAGGCCTGGCGCTGGGCTGTGACAACCTCAGCGTTTGGGGAAATTCAACAGAGTTCGACAGGCTTGGCGGCTTTCTTTGCCCACACAGGTTTGGGGTCAGAAGGGGTACAACTGCTGCAAATGGCGGTCGATTCGTTGGAGATATATGATTCTGCTCCTCCTGAGTTGCTCCCCTTGCTGCTGGTTAAACAGCTTTCCGCCGTTGATTTAAGGACTCTGGATGAGGTGATCCCAGTCATCGACCGTATCTTCTCTCTGACGCAGCAAGACCCAGCGCTGTCGTTACTCGAGGCAGAAACTTATCTCGTTTGGGGTGCGAAATTTTTAGATCAAATCGCCGATCCCCAACAGGCGCGTGTTTATCTGAATCAGGCATTCAAGTTGGTTTCAGAAAAAGAAGAGCCGGAATTTATAGCCCGACTATATTGCGAGTCTGGACGCAATTATCTATATAACGGCCAATTTGATGAAGCACTGGCCGTGTTGCAGAAGGCACTCACTACCTTTCAATCATTGGGACATTTACGCGGGCAAGCTCTAGTCTACAGCCGGCTGGCTCCAGCCTATGCTGAAGCATTCCGCCTGGGACCAGCCTTGATTTGTGATCGTGAAGCACTGAGACTCTATCTAGAAGTCGATGATGCTGCAAGACTCTGTGCAGCCCACCACAATCTGGCTGAAACGTATGTCCTTTTAGGGTCGTATCAACAGGCCAATGATCATGCTGCTAGAAGTCTGAATATGTCCCAGCAGCAAGGTCTTAAGGTAAACGAGATTAATACCCGTTCGCTGTGCGCACTTATTATGGACAGACTGGGGCAAACCCAAGAGGCAGATCGACAATATCAAGTGACCATCGCGGATCAGAAGGCTTTGAAACTTAACTTTATCTTGAGATACTCCCTATTAGATTGGGGGGATTTTCAACTGCGCAGCGGGCGGTTGACGGAAGCTGAAATAACCTTTGATGAGGCAATCAAACTCAGCGGCGATGTTCCGCACATATTGTTGACCGCGCAAGTTAAACAAGCGATGGTTTACCGAGCACAGGGTAAGTATGTGGATGCTCTGGACCTGGCTCAGAATGCCTGGTCTCAACTTGGAGCCAATCATGGCGTAGGCTTACCTTTCCCTCTCAACACGATGTACGAATGTTATTCAATCTTTCAAACCGGAGGGGATGACCGAGCAGAGGCAGTTTTAGCGATGGCGCTGGATGTACTCAAACGAACAGCTGCTGAGATTGATGACCCTGAAATGCGCGCGTCATTTCTTCATAACGTTCCGGTCAATAAGCGATTGCAAGCAGCTTGGCATGAGGAATGAGCATCGGGTTGAAACAGGAAATATTTAGTGCCATCCTCCGCCACGAATTGTTTCCTTATGGCTACCCTCATCAAAACAGGCAAAACCGAGCAAGCTGTACGCAAGAACCATGAAGGATACCACGAGAAGTCCCGTTGGCATCCTTCACCTCAGCCATGCGTTCGTACGGTTCTCCGGCGATCATGTCCAGCAGTTTTGTGTCTTGACTTCAGAAATGGGTTAGGACGAGATTGGCTCCACACGGTGTTCCAGCAAATCCTTAAGCTCCCCAGCACCCGCTTCCATTTCACGTCTCAGGCTGGCGGCAATGAGCGGCTCTGCCAGTCCGCCAAAGAAGCCTCCCATTTGCATCTCGACCTTAGACGTGACTTTGGTGCCCTCTGGCGTAGGCTCGAAGAGGTGGGACGATTCGCCGGTGGCAGGACCTGAGATTGCCCTAAAAGTGACTTTGGTATTTGGTTCGTACGCCACAAACTCGCTGCTCCCTTCCATCCTCCGTCCTAGGAATTTGCGGACAAAGATAAATTGTGTTCCCACACCCAGTGGGCCTTCAGTCGTTTTCCGCACTTCCACCACTCCAGATTGCCACTCTACAGAATGCCTGAGGTCACTCACGTAGGCAAAAACTTCCTCGATGGGACGACGGATAATGACACTATGTTCTTCGTTAATCATGTTGATTGCTCCTTCTGACAACTAGGGATCGGTCGAGTTTTCAATCACACTTCCAGTTTGATAGCGTTGGGCTGAACGGTCATGCGTGTATGCACGTATTCGCCCACGTATTTTGGGCATTCACATGCGATAAAAAAGCGGTTGTTGGGGACTCAACAGACGCTCAGACGATACAGACTAGGTGTCTCTCTTGGTAAACTCAATGGCGTATGTCTATGTCTATCAGCCCACTTTCAATGGCCCAGCGGACAATCTGTGCACGGTTGCTGAAATCAGTTTCGACAGAATATTGGCGATGTGCTTCTCAACTGTGCGCTTGCTCAAGACCAGATCGCCAGCGATCTCACTATTGGACTTGCCCAAGGCAATCATGGCTGCTACCTCGCGTTCGCGCTTAGTCAATTTCGGTCGTGGCTCGGCGCTTTCCTGTGAGGCCGCCGGTAATGACAGCGGCAGATTGAGAGCAGACTCAATCGCCTGCTCCCAAGACAGCGCGCGCCACTTGGCCTGCTCTGCCTCAAACTCTGCATCGCTGAACTTCGCATGGATGAGTCCCATATAATAGTTGTATTCGATCTTTTTCGCCGGCCAGAAAATTGCCGAGTTCCACCCACTGCTGGCCGCTGCTGCACCGAATACGCGAGCACTCTCAGCGGTAAATCCGGTCGCAGCGGCGAGGGTGGCAAAGCCCAGCAGACCCTGGGCGATACCCTCGTCGTTGTTCCGTGCGCGCTGGGCTTCCAGACTTTCGCGAAAAAGGGCATGAGCGCCTTCAATTTCCCCTTGCTGCAAGTAAACGTGCGCCGGGTTGTAGAGCGTAACCGGGACATCACGCGCTGCGCTGAATTGCCGCAGGAGGGATAGACTTTCCTCATAAAGGGCACACGCCTGAACGAAATGGCCTTCGCAGCGGGCAAGATCGCCTAAAGAATTGAGGATATGTGCGATCCGAAAACTATCACCTGCTGCACGGTTAAGCGTTAAACTTTCCTCAAGCAGTGCGCGGGCAGTGTCGTACTTGCCCAGTGAGATCGCCGTGCCACCCTGAATAAACAAGGTCATTCCCAGCATGGGCGCGTCATCCAACTCGCGGTACAGTTCGATAATTCGCTCCCCCAGCGCGTACATGGTTTCATAGTCCCCCGATATCCTTGCTTCAGCACTCAGCCCAGCCAGCGCAAAGGCCAGCAGCGGCTTGCCCTCTTCGCCAGCCGCTTCGCACAGTGCAACCGCCTCGCGTCCGTGCCGCGTAGTTGTCGCAGCGTCACCCATGAACGTCGCCAGTAACGATGAAGAAGTCAGCGCAAATGAACGGACTGCTAGAGGAATCTTATCATCAGCATGGCGGACTAAGCGTTCGTACCAGGTATTCCCTTCCTGGATGTAGCCGCGTGCATCCCAGAATCCGCCAAGGGAATTCGCGATACGCAATTCCAACGCAACGCGCTGCTGTGCCAGTGCCCAGTCCAACACCACTCGAATATTGTCATATTCAGTTTCCAGCCAGTTTAACCAAAACTGCTGATCCTTTTCTCGTAATTTCGGGGCAATCTCTTCGACCAATTGCAAGAAGCACTCAAGATAATGGTCATGCAGTGTATCCTATTCACCGGAAGCTCTTAGCTTTTCTTGCGCATATTGGCGTATGATGTCCAGCAGGCGGTAATGGGCTTCGCTGTCCTATCTTTCATCCCGACCATTTTCGATACTGAAGACGGCAGTTTCCATCCCGACTTCCTCGCGCTGCATTTCTTGACATTCATATGTGAAAATGTTATGCTGCTTTGCAAACGCTTACAAAAAATCCGCACGCGAATAATGGTAACACGACGGAGAGATCCGTCTCTTTTTTAATAGTTTTTGCAAACGCTTACAATTTGATGAATCAGGAACGCAATCTCCCCAAAAAGAAACGTAGTGTCACCATCATAGATGTGGCACGCGCTTCAGGTGTCTCCTGCGCGACGGTATCGCGTGTCCTAAGTGGGTACGAGTTTGTCAAGGAAACCACACGCAACCGCGTGATGGAAGCGGTGGAACGATCTGGGTTATGTTGCCAATTTGCAGGCGCGCAGTTTGGCGGGGGGGCGTTCTCAGATTATCGGGCTGCTCGTGCCGAATCTGGATAACGGCTATGTCGGCACAATCATGCGGGGCATTGATCAGGAGTTGGAACGCGCCAACTACGACCTGATGTTGTACACAAGCCACCGCCACCCGGGCAAAGAATCGTTCTATGTCAGCGCCATCGCTAACGGGATGACAGAAGGCCTGCTGCTGGTCGCCCCGCTGGTTCCGACGACCTACCTGGACGCGCTGCGTGAGCAAAATTTCCCCTATGTTCTGATCGATCAGGCGGACGCCACAGAAAACAGCAGTGTTGTTGAAGCAACCAATTGGCAAGGCGCGTATGAAGCCACACGTTACCTGATGCCAGTTGGGTCACACGCGGATAGCCTTTATTAAGGGCTCGCCTGCTGTCCGAAGCGCCACAGACCGACTGCGAGGCTACAAAGCAGCCCTGGCCGACTGCAACATTCCTGTCAGGGAAGAATTGGTCATCGAAGGCGATTACCAACAGCAAACCGGTTACGAAGCCACCAAAAGCCTGTTGCAGAGCGTAGATCCTCCACCAACTGCCATTTTTGCATCCAACGATCTGTCAGCTTTTGGCGCAATGGATGCTGCACGCGAATGTGGCCTCCGTATTCCTGACGACATCTCCATCATTGGCTTTGATGATATTCCTCAGGCGTCTCTCGTCTATCCCAAGCTAACGACGGTTCGCCAACCGCTCGAACAAATGGGGCAAGTCGCCGTCAAAGATGCTATTGGAGCAGATCGAGGATCATAGCCAGTCCGCCACAACGAGTTGCGCTGGCGACGCAACTCGTCATTCGCGATTCGTGCGGGCCGTACCGACCCAAAGGATGAGCACAGGAAAATCATTGAAAAGGATAGGAGGCAGCCTATTGCGAACAAATCAACACCCTTTTTCACCCTAAATCTGATTAACTAATCCGATTTCGCAATTGTTTAGAAAATTTTGGAGGAAAAATGTCAAACGAAATTAATCGCCGCGATTTCATGAAGATGGTAACTGCGGGCACGGGCACTTTCCTGCTTGCATCCAATGGGCTAATACCCATCCCGGGAGGGATTGTCGCAGCCCAGGATGCTTCATTACCGGGTACTTTCCCTCGTAATGAGACTCTGATCGCCAGAATCCTCACCGGGCGTGTCGGTACACCCGACAACTTCAACCTGTGGAGTGGCTGGAGAAATCAAGACCGTGGTATACAGAACCTGGCTGACGAGCCGCTCTGGTCGGTCGACTTTGCCACCGGCAACATCATCAATGGCCTTGCATCCGGCGACCCGACCTATAACGAGGATTTCACGAGCCTCACGATTCCGCTGCGCCAGGGTGTCGCCTGGTCGGATGGCGAGCCCTTTACCGCCGCCGATGTGGTCTATGCGGTCGAAACCATGATGAAAACTGAAAACTTAGGAGCCCACACCTTCTTTGTGGATAATGTCGACTCCGTAACGGCTACCGATGATTACACGGTCGAATTTAAGCTAAAGCAGCCCAACTCGCGCTTCCATACCACCTTCCTCGACCGCTGGGGCTGCACCCGAATCTTCCCCAAGCACATCTGGGAGCAGCAAGATGACCCGGTGCAGTTCACCTTCAATCCGTATGTAGGCTGCGGTCCTTACAAACTGCACAGCTATGATCCCCAGGGGAGCTGGACAGCCTGGGAAAAGCGCGCAGACTGGGACAAAAGCCCGACCGGCATCATGTACGGCGAGCCTCAGCCCAAGTACATCATCTTCCAGTACTTTGCCGACGAAGGCACGCAAATCCTGGCGCAATTGACGCACCAGTTGGATTATGCGGAACTCTCCGCCGATGGACTCCAGGCGCTGTTAGCGCAGTCGAGACACCTCCCGCGCCTACCAACCGACCTTCCCCTTCGTGGTCAACAACGACCCCGCCATCACTGGCATCGTATACAACACCGCCCGGCCTCCGTTCGACAACGTGGATGTCCGCTGGGCATTGACGCTGGCAATCGATATCGTCGAGTACGTTGACATCGCCGTCAATTCGTCGGGCACCCTGAGTCCGGTGCATATCCCGCATCTTGGCCCATACCCTAAAGACTACATCGAGCCGATGCAGGACTGGCTGAAGGCCTTCACCATCGATGTGGGTGATGGCGAAACCTTTGCAGTGTATGATCCCACTGCGCCGCAGCGCATTGCCGACGATGCCAGGAGCCGTGGTTATGTCTTCCCTGACGATCCGGCGTTTATTGAAAAGACGTTCGGACTGGGATGGTACAAGTTTGCCCCCGACATCGCCGAGAAGCTGCTGATCAAGAATGGCTTCTCGCGCGACGCGAACAATATGTGGCTGCTGCCCGATGGCACCCCATGGAAGATCGCTTATTTGGCAGGCACTACAACTTTCCAACCATGATTACCGCAATGCCGCGGCTGCCATGCAGCAGTGGAAGAAGTTCGGCATCGATGCCTCGGTGTTTAGTACGGAAAATGGCGCTAGTCTGGATACCGTCGGCGACTTTGACGTGGAAACCGTCTGGCCTGGGAAAGAGCCATGGGGCGCGGGTCCCGATCTGTATCGCATGCTCGACGATTGGAACTCTGCCTACATCAAGCCCGTTGGAGAGCGCAACAGTGCCACTTATAACTCGCGCTGGTCAAGCCCGGCGATGGACGACATCATCAAGCGGCTGCGCGAGACGGATCCCTTCGATACCGAAAAAGTCATTGCCATCGGCATCGAAGGCCTCAAGGAAGCGGTCAAGAATATGCCCGGCACCCCGACCTACGGCTACATCGGCTTTGTCGGCTGGGACGAGACCTACTGGACCAACTGGCCCGGCAGCGAGAACGCTTATAATGAGCCTTATACCCACTGGCCCAACTTCAAGTACACGACACCATTCCTGAAATCCACCGGCGCGACATAAAGCAATTCAGGATCTATCTCGTTACATATTCTCCCTGGGCAGGGTACCCTGCCCAGGGAACAAATTATTTCATTTTACTGATTAGTTTCTCCCTACAAGGGTATAGGCGCGTGAGGGCAAGACCGTGACATTCGTAAAACGATATCTCATCCCCCGTCTGATTTCGTACGTTTTAGTCATTTGGCTGGGCATCACCGTTGTTTTCCTCATTCCCCGACTCATCCCGAATGACCCTGTCATGAGTATGATCCATCAGATGAGGGCGTTCGGTTCGAATTTGGAACCGGGCGCGATGGATGGCATCATCCATGACCTGACCGAGATGTATGGCCTGGAGGGCTCCTGGCTTGAGCAGTACGGGGCCATGTGGGGCAGGCTGTTCCACGGTGATTTCGGCGTTTCTTTCTTCCAGTTTCCCGCACGTGTTAATGATCTCATTGCCACCGCCGCGCCCTGGACCCTGGGACTCCTGCTGACAACGACCGCTTTCTCGTGGATATTCGGAAATATCATTGGCGGGTTAGCGGGTTACTACTCCCGCAGGCGTTGGTCGCGAAGCCTGGATGCCATCGCCATGGTGATCCGCCCGCTGCCCTATTACATCTTCGCCTTTGTATTGCTCCTGCTTTTCGCCTGGGTCGTGCGCTGGTTCCCGGTTTCAGGCGGGGCATCATTGGGCGCTTTACCCAGCTTTCACCTGGGACTATATCAAAGATGTCCTCTGGCATTCGACCTTGCCTGCCCTCTCGCTCATTGTCCTGGGAGGGGCAGTCAACTTCCAGATTATGAAGCTGCTCGTACAGAACGTCAATGCGGAAAATTTCGTCCAGTATGCCAAGCTGGGCGGCGTCACCGAAGACCGCATCGTGGGCAAGTACATCATTCGCAACGCCATACTGCCGCAAATCACCGGTCTGGCGCTTTCGCTTGGGCATATCTTCAGCGGGGCACTGATTACCGAGATTGTTTTTAGTTATCCTGGCCTGGGAACGCTGCTTTATAGAGCCATCCTCAATGGCGATTACAACCTGATCATGGGGATCACCATTCTTTCTATCGTCGGTATCTCAACGGCGATGCTGATCCTCGACCTGGCCTATCCCTTGTTGGACCCACGAGTAAGATATACATAAGGAAGCCAGTGTCATGAAAACTCTCAGAGATTTATTCAAAGACTATCGCTTTACCTTCAGCTTCATCGTACTTGTGATCATCGTGATCCTGGCCGTGCTGTCCTTTTTCTCGCCTTATGACCCTACTTTATGGGGTGTTGTGCCGAAAAATATGAAGCCATCGGCTGACCTACGTACTGGGCACCGATTCGAACGGGCAGGATGTCTTCTGGCAGGCCACCTTCGCAGTGCGCAATTCCTTGATTATCTCCCTCATCTCCGCATTGGTTTCAAGGGTGATCGCCATCCTGGTTGGCATGGTTGCCGGATATAAAGGAGGCACAATCGATCGGGTACTGATGTTTTTTGGTGACAGCCTGCTGGTCATCCCGCTGTTCCTGATGTTCGTCATGATATCCATGATGGTGCGGGACCGTATGAATCTGGTGGTTCTGGGATTGATGCTGGCGGCCTTCGGCTGGCCATGGGACGCGCGCCTGATCCGCTCGATGGTCTTAAGCTTGCGTGAGCGAGACTTCACCATGACCGCCATCCTTTCGGGTACGGGGACGGTCAAACTGGTATTGAAAGAATACATACCCTTTACCTTGCCCCTGATCTTCTCGACTGTGATCAACAATATATCCTTTGCCATTGGGACGGAGATAACCCTCGCAATCCTTGGATTGGTCAATCTCAGCATTCCCACCCTGGGCACCATGCTCAATTGGGCGTACACATCCCAGTCTATCCTATTAGGACGCTGGTGGTGGATTTTGACCCCGGTGATCTTATCACTCTTCATGTTTATTGCGCTCTACTGGCTCTCGGTCAGCATCAGCGAATACCTCGATCCCCGCACACGCATCCAGCGGGTTGGAGCGTAGGGAGACGCAGACATGGCAGAAACAAAACAAGCTCATCCTACGAACCGAACATCTTAAAGCTTTCTATATCCTGGAGGTGCAGGGCACCCAGAAGACTGTCAAAGCCGTTAACGACGTGGACCTGCAGATTTATGAAAACGAAATCTACGGCATCGCGGGCGAAAGCGGCTGCGGCAAGACCACGCTGTTGAAAACGCTTTTCAACGAAATCGTGCCCCCCCTACGCCTGATTGACGGCAAGATTTATTATCGTATCAATTCTGATGAAGTGGATGTCACCAAGATGAGCGCGGAAGAAAAGCGAAAGCTGCGCATGGAGTACATCTCTTATATTCCGCAAGGTTCGATGAGCGTGTTTAATCCGGTGCTCAAGATAAAAGGAACATATGAGGATTTCATTGGCAGCCACCTCAACGGGCAAAGCCGCGAAGAAATCTTCGAATTGGCCCGCAAGCGAATCTTGGAACTGGGCTTACCCAAAAATGTCCTCGATGTCTACCCCCACCAGTTGTCGGGTGGAATGCGTCAGCGCGTGACCATCGCCCTGGCAGCTTTGTTGAACCCGCGCATCATGATTGGCGATGAGCCTACCACGGCGCTGGATGTGGTGGTGCAGCGCGGCGTGATCCAGATGTTGAAGGATATTCAGAAGAATCTGAAGAATACGATCATCTTAGTCACGCACGATATGGGCGTACATGCCAACATCGCTGACCGGATTGGCATCATGTATGCCGGGAAGATCGTTGAAGAGGCGACCACCGAGCAGATCTTTGCCCAACCGCAGCATCCCTATACCCAGTTTTTGATCAACTCGCTGCCCAAGTTCGGCGATAAGAGTGTGCGCGACAGTGTGCCCGGCAGCCCACCCTCCCTGGCAGACCTGCCTAGTGGCTGCCCCTTCCACCCGCGCTGCCCGCATGTCAAAGATATTTGCCGCCAGCAAATGCCAGAGTTTACCCATCTGGATGAAAACCATAAAGTTGCCTGCTGGTTAGTTGGAGAAGAACAACATGGATAAGCTGCTTGAGGTAAACGATCTGACCAAACGGTACTCTCAGGGCAATGTAATCGCCAGGATCACACTTACAGCCGTAGACCATATCAGCTTTTATATCAAACCAGCCGAAATCTTCACGCTGGCAGGCGAAAGCGGCTGTGGGAAAACGACCACGGCGAAGGTTGTCATCGGGTTTGAAGAAGCCACCTCCGGGGCAATTCTCCATAACGGAAAACTGCAGACCCGCAAGGAGAAGGCCTGGATCACTGAAGGCGTGCAAGCGATCTTTCAGGACCCGTTCAGCACATTCAACCCGCTGCGTACAGTTGATTCCTATTTTCATCGAAACCGTGCAGAACTTCCGGCTAGCCAGTTCAAAACAGGACGCTATTGATCGGATCGATAAAACACTGCGCATGGTGGGCTTGACCTATCAGGAATTTGCCGGGAAATATCCGAATGAATTTTCCGGCGGGCAGCTTCAGCGCATCTCAATTGCCCGGGCACTCGTAACGGATCCGAAACTGATTATCGCTGATGAGCCGGTTTCAATGGTCGATGCCTCCCTGCGTATGTCGATTGTCAACTTGTTCAAACAACTCAGGGATGAATTGGGTGTGAGCATCCTCTATATCACGCATGACCTGGCGACGGCCTATTACGTCAGCGACCGTATCGCCATCATGTTCCGCGGCAACATTGTTGAAATGGGGACTGTGGAACAGGTGTTGATGAATCCCAGGCATCCATACTCAAAGCTTCTGCGCGATTCCATCCCCCAGGCGGATCCCACACAAACGCTGGACCACAACGGTTACACTTTCTGAATTAGAACAGGAAGAGTATCTACGGCAGGGCTGTAAATTTGCGGGCCGGTGTCCCGATGTCATGGAAATTTGTAAAGGTGTGGTGCCAACGGATATATCTGTTGACGATGTGCTCGTGAAATGTCATCTATATTCCGACCAACAAGTAGGGAATCGAGAGATTACTTTGGATTCATAGAGGCATGGGTAGGAGATTTAGCGCTTTCTCGCCTGCAAGTAGAGTATATCTCTTCCGAAACACAACGCTTCGGACATGGTGAATGATGAAACTCACAATTGATGAAGTTGCTCCGGCGTTTAGTGCTGTGTTCGTGGTAAGCCTCATCACCTTTCGGAGATGATCTCCAGAGTTTTCACTTTTTTGCTTGCCTTCAAAATGAACTTCAGCAGCAATGAGGATCATACAAATGCCCGACAACAATGAAATCACCATACACTGTGGCAAGGAAGGTGAACCACTGAATCCCTATTGGCGGGTGTGTGTCGGTGGCGGGCGGGTTGCCGAAGCCCTGCGAGCGGATTTTCAAAAACATCTGGAACTCGTCCAACGCGAGATGCCCTTCAACTATATCCGAATGCACGGCCTTTTCCACGAAGATATGATGGTCTACCGAGAGCAGAACGGACAGCCCATTTTGAACTGGCAGTATGTCGATCTGGTGTACGATCATTGGCTCTCCATCGGGATTCGTCCCTTTGTCGAACTCGGTTTCATGCCTTACGATCTGGCAAGCGGTGAGGACACCGTCTTCTGGTGGAAAGGTAATATCACCCCACCCAAAGATTGGGAGCGCTGGGACTGGTTCATTGAGCAATACATCCACCATATCATTGAGCGCTACGGGCTGACCGAAGTGCGTCGCTGGTATTTCGAGGTGTGGAACGAACCAAGCCTGGATATCTTCTGGAAAGACGCCGATTTTGCCGCCTACATGGAACTCTACGAGCATACCTCTCGCACCATCAAGAACGCCGACTCCGAACTTCGGGTCGGTGGGCCATCCAGCCACGGCTTTGGCGAGCATATAGGTGAGCCGCCATGGGGTAAGGAGTTCCTGGCAGCATGTACCGAGCGCAATCTGCCGCTCGATTTCTTCTCTACCCACCCTTACCCCACGCTCTACCCAGTAGATTTGGAAGGGCGTGGTTATATGACCTGGGATGGACCCGATCGCCTGCTAGTGGATGTGCGCGGCTGTGATCAGCTCTTACGTGCATCGGCCTATCCTCATATTGAGCGCCACTACACCGAATGGAGTTCCAGCCCCAGCCCGCGCGATCCTGTTCATGATACGGCCTTTATGGCCTCATTCATTGTGGACAACAACTGGCGGGCACATGGCTTGATGGATTCGCTGTCATTTTGGGTGGTCAGCGATATTTTTGAAGAAGGCCGTCAGGGCGATACGCCTTTCCATGGGGGCTTTGGGTTGGTCAATGTTCAGGGGTTAAAAAAGGCATCTTACCACGGCTACTGGTTTCTTTCTCGACTAGGGGATGAAGCACTGGCTGAAGGTGATGGGTATGTAGCCACTCGTCGCACCGATGGGACAATCGCCATCTTGTTGTGGAACTACTGCCACTACCGCGACGACGCCAACGACAGCCGCTTATTGTCCTCCGCCAAACCGCATGAAATCTATGATTTGTTCGCCATTCAGCCTCTGCGCGAATATCAACTGAACGTGGATGGCGTTGGGGCATCTGTTCGCCTTCAAATCACCCGTTTCGACCGCCAGCATGGCAGTGTTTACGACGCTTGGGCAGCCATGGGCGCACCACAGCACATCCTCCCCGCCGATCTGGAAGTACTCCGTCGTCGCATGGAATTAGACATAACAGTAGAACGCATTCCCACGCCGGCTGGTAGCCTTGAGTGGGCTACTAGCGTCTCACCGTTTGGTGTGACTCTTTTAGAGATCAGCACGGTGGGTGCTGAGATCTCGTCAAAAAACACGCTGACAAAGTAAGGAACCTAACGCTTCCTCACTGGACACAAAACGATCTATCGGTCAACGGCGTGCGTCTGCACTACTACCGCACTGGTCATGGGGATAACCGCCCTCTGGTGTTGGTTCACGGCTTTTCGGATAACGGCTTCTGTTGGACAATCACGGCGCGCAATCATGAATCTGAATATGATGTGATCATGCCCGATATGCGCGCCCATGGTCTTTCGGAGCGCGTGCAGCCCGGTCAAAAGGTCGATATGGCTGCCGACCTGGCAGGACTCATCCGCACCCTGGAGTTGGCAGCCCGGTTATTATGCGGGCACTCGATGGGTGCGATGATCGCCTATCAAATTGGAGTGCGGTTCCCGGAATTGACCAGTGCGCTGGTTTTGGAAGACCCTCCCTGGTGGTTACCCCAGCCCGTTCAGTCCCCACCACCTGACCAACCCGCTGAACCTTACATCGAGAAATGGGCCAAGAATCTCGCCAACCAGACCCTGGATGAGTTGCTAGTGCAATACCGCAATGATCATCCCGATTGGCCCGAAGAGCTACTGTACCCGATGTGTGAGTCCAAAAAGCAACTCGATCCTCATATAGATACTGGTAGATAGGATGCACTCTCAGGAAGTAAATTGGTTGACAAGCATCCAAAATATGGCCCAGCCCCTATTGCTCTTCGCCACCAATCCAGAGCTTGGAGGGATCGTGACCCTTGAAGTCGTCGCGAAAGTTCGCCAGTTGAACCCCAAAATAACCATCGTTAACATTCCCGATGTGGGGCACCTTATCCGGTTTGACAAATACGCCGCATTCATGGACGCCTTGTGGGCATTCCTGAAACAGGTTGCGTAAAACAATGAAAAAAAACATAACAACTCAACCGTTTCTCCCAAGTACAACTTTCCAAACGGTGGCGAGGTACGTGCCACAGAAACGGCCTAGGTTTGCGCCAATCCGCTCCTCCCAAACGACAGATTGCTGCGCTAGTAACTAATGGCGCGATCCCAAGAATCTAGCAGGCTGCTGAGTTTAGGCATTTCATAATAGCCTAAATATGGCACCAAAGAGTATTTTATTTAGGCTAAATTATCCACCATACTTTGCTCAAGAACTGTCGCGTAGTGCCACGACTGCACTTTTGATTTTCCAGACAACAACTACCTCATATAAGGCATCGTCGGCTAGGCTGTAAGTCATGAAAGTCACTTGGATACTTTAGAGGCATAAGAGAAATTGTATTTATTCCCTCATTTCATCCTCAAGTCTCGCCTAAAATGTCTCTCTGAGCCCGTCCCGGTTGGTCTGACGAGGTAAAGTCTCCGAGGCACTGGCTCACTATCTGAACCACTACCACATCACCCACATTCGTGGCGCACCCTACCATCCCCAGACCCAAGGCAAGATTGAGCACAACCATCATTCCATGGAGTCGATTGTCAGTTTGGATACCTACTATTCGCCGTCTGAGTTAGAGCAGGCCATTGCCAGTTTTGTTCTGTGTTACAACCAGCAGCGTTACCATGAAGCGCCGGACAACCTGACCCCAGCAGATGTGTATTTTGGCAAACGGGAGGAGGTGATGACGCAGCCAGAAAGGATTAAACAGCAAACACTTCAATATCGTCGTGAGCACTATTTGCTGGCAACATTCTATTCAGCGCAAAAACAAACCTTCTCCCGCGTTGAGCAACACCTCATCATTTTGTCCAATACAAGCCGATAGTGGAACATCTAAATACCCACCATCCAGTTCTAAGCGTAGACGTTTAAAATATCCCTTCCAATTTACTGAAGCAACACGATACTGTTCCTGTGAAATATTGGTTACTTCTTCTTGCAGGTCAATTAAACTCATTGATGCCATTTTCTATCCAGCTAATTTCCAGGATAAAATGGTTTAAGTATAGTTTACTTGAAAGGGAGTGTCTAAATAGGTGGGTCAACGAACTGAATGAGATGAGCGGGATAGGTTGGGTAGCGCTGATGGTGTAATTGACGCCGATTCCACAGGTAGACAAACAGCTTGACAGCGCGGCGAAGGGACTAGATGGAGCGCGAGAAGCAGCGGGAGCGACGCGCCAACCGTGCCAGATAGTGCCGCAACTCGGCGTTATCACCTTCGGCGCGGAAAGTTTCGCTCCGGTCGGGCATCGGCGTGTGGCCTCCGGGACTATAGACCAGCTTGCGGTAGGTGGCAAACAGGTCACTCTAATTGAACTTGGCTTGGGGTGCTTCATCCACCATCGCTTGCAAGAGCCCTTGGCTGCGTTCGGTATCCACGCGCCAGGCGAGAATACAACGTTGAAACGAGGATTTGAGTAGCCGCCATTACGATGGTTCTCTCAATAACAACGAACTTGTCGTAAGTCATTCGCTCCACTTAAAAGGATCGACATATCAATCAAAAGGCTCGTAAAATTCATCGCTGCTCGAAACATCCTATTATCAGTCTTACTGGGCAAAATGTAGGGAGATAATCGAATGAGCGACTGGAATAAGGCAATTATTGAGGAATTTCGGGCAAACAAAGGCAAAGTTGATAGTCATTTTAAGGGCGCTGATCTGCTTTTGCTCCATACACGAGGTGCAAAAAGTGGGCTGGAACGTGTCAATCCGATGAGGTACTTTATTGATGATGGTCGTTATGTTGTCATAGCATCTAAGGCTGGCGCTGATACTCATCCTGATTGGTATCATAATCTTCTCGCTCATCCTGAAGTTTCTGTAGAAGTTGGTACGGAACGGTTCCCGGCAATAGCGGCGGTACCTACAGAACCTGAACGCACGAAATTGTACGAAAAAATGGAGTCGCTTAGCTCCGCATTCACTGAATATAAACACAAAACCTCACGGGTCATCCCAGTGGTCACTTTAACCCGCAAATTCTGAGAGTGGTTTTGCTGCCAAGCGCATATGAAGGAAATTCAGTCAGGATTTCGCATCAATACCACGACATTATTGTGGCGAAAGCGATGACGTTCCTCATAACAGAATTTGAGTGGTGAAGTAATTCCTTGCGGCTTCGTCGGAAAATGGTCTAAATCGGATATGTTGTAAAATAATTGGCAGATTTACGTATGTGCATGTTTTGCCATAAAGTCTACCACGCCTCACGCCTCTAAGGAACACATGATGCCAATTACTATTCAGGATGTTCAAGTTATTCTGACACAGCCTACATCTCAGCGATTGGTGGTCGTTAAGATCATCACATCCGAGCCAGGACTTTATGGTCTGGGCTGTGCAACCTTCACTCAACGATTTCATGCCGTTCAGGCAGCACTCAATCATCACTTGATACCGCTCCTGATCGGACGAGATGTCAATCGTATTGAAGATGTTTGGCACATGATGATGGTCAATGGCTACTGGCGTAATGGGCCAGTTCTGAACAATGCAATTTCCGGCATTGATATGGCCTTGTGGGACATTAAAGGAAAACTGGGGACATTCCTACGGTCTTTAATAGATTTATGCCATCATTGCTATGATCCTTCGCGTTTCCATCATAACATGTGTAGAAAATATAATAGAGTAAGGTGGTTTCTGATGACAACCCATCAGTCTCCACTTTACGCCGATAACCCCACCATTTCGACACTCACCTCCCACAATCGCTTTGCAACCGCCCTATCATACGATATGTCTGAAGTTCGGGTGTCTTGGCGTCGCACGAAATATTTACCCGTAATGTCTTCAACATCGTTTGAGGTTGCAAGCCATATTTGAGTATCTGCCCCCTCTTCGGCTGTTAATGGGCCACGCATATTCAACCCGGCAGCTTTTTGGAAGTTCGTATTAACAAAACCAGGATGCACAGCGTTGACGGTAATGCCTGTCCCCGCTAATCGCCGCGCCAATTCATAAGTAAACAGAATATTTGCCAGCTTTGATTGTCCATATACTGTCCATTCCCGGTAGTGCCGACGATTTTCAAGATCGTCAAAATTTAATCCGTTACCTTCATGAGCGTTTGATGCCACATTGATAATGCGCGACGAAGCATTGTTAGAGAGGACATCCATCAATAAATTGGTCAGCAGAAAATAGCTTAGATGGTTGAGCGCAAAGGTCATTTCGATTCCGTCCACACTTTCGTGGCGGTTGGTGAACAAAGCCCCGGCATTATTCATGAGGACATCCAGGCGGTTATATTTACGCTTGAATTCATCCGCCAGCGCCCGGATTTGTGCCTGGGATGAAAGATCGGTAGTCAGAAATTCAAGTGAACCCGGCACATCACCTGTCTCAGTGAGCACTGCATCTATCTTCGCGCGATTACGCCCTACCCCAATAACTGTTGCGCCTGATCGGCCAGGGCGCGTACCGTCACCTTGCCAATGCCGTCGGTTGCGCCGGTTACGAGACAAACTTTACCAAGCATGCGTACCACTCGAATTCAAACTTGTTGATAGGCTATATCTCACCCGATTATACCCTCCTGGATAGCGTTAGGGATTCTTGACACACCCGGAAAAGCCAATCCCAAACCCTGGTAAAAGCACGAGCGAATATGAATGATTGCCAAAGTAACCAATAAGGATATATGACGAGCTATCCTCAATAACATCTCCAGTCCAACACGATTATCTATTGAATTATGAGGTAAACTCGTCTCTTTGCTCACGTGACGAAATCGCATAGAGATCACTCCAGGCATTTAAGAAATGGGATGATATGACTGATAAAAAGACGATCCAACTGGGGACACAGTGTGTCTGGTATGGCGAAGAAGAATACCTGATGCAGGGCGCGACCCAGGTTCCTGTAGTACATAGTGTTTCCTACGGCTACGAGGATATTGACGAATGGCTGGCGGTAGCACTCGGTCAAAAAGAGGGACATATCTACGGACGCAACTCCAATCCAACTGTCCATGCATTTGAGGAAAAAGTTCGCCAGATCGAGGGTGCAGAGGCGGCAACCAGCGCTGCTACCGGAATGGGTATCATCAGCAGTGCATTATTCGCCCTTCTATCGCCCGGTCAGCGTGTTGTATCGGTCAAAGATACTTATGGGGGCACGAATGTCATTTTTACTGAATTTCTCCCCCGATTCAATATTAATGTCGCACTTTGCGACACCACCGATCATGCACAGATTGAAGCTGAGATCGGGGCTGGATGCGATGTTGTCTATCTGGAAAGTCCCACTAACCCAACGACAAAAGTGGTCGATATTGCCCGCTTGTCTGCCACCGCTCATCAAGTCGGCGCAGTGGTAGTGGTTGATAACACGTTCGCTACCCCCATCAACCAAACCCCCTTAGAACTCGGTGCCGACCTTGTCCTGCACAGCGCCACTAAATTCCTGGGCGGGCATGCCGACGCGCTCGGTGGCATCATTTGCGGGTCTAAAGATTTAATCGGGCAAATATATCACTATCGGGAAATCAATGGGGCGACACTCCATCCGATGGCCGCCTATTTATTGCTGCGCGGTATGAAAACACTGGAGCTTCGCATTCGCCAGCAAAACGAGAGCGCCATGAAAATCGCCCGCTACCTCGAGTCACACCCGGCCATCGAGCAGGTTTTCTACCCTGGGTTGGAATCGCATAGTGGGCATGAGATTGCGAAACAGCAGATGCGCGGATTTGGTGGCATGATGAGCTTTATGCTGAAGGAAAACACCTTCGAGGCGGTCAAACGGTTTGTGCCGCGCCTGCGTTTTGCTCATGCAGCCGCCAATCTGGGCGCGGTTGAAACCATCGTTGGCCCGCCTGCGACCACTAGCCATGTCGAGTGTACGGCGGAAGAACGTTTGGCGATGGGAATCCCGGAAAGTCTCATCCGCTATTCAACCGGCATTGAAAACACAGACGACCTGATTGCCGATCTCGAACAAGCTCTACAAATTTTCTAAAACATTCCATACAGGTGGAGTTAACATGACAACCCTTCCCCTTAATCGGGATTATCTCATCCAGCAGGCACAGAACTTAGTGCAAATTGACTCTGTAAATCCCGACCTGGAGTCAGGTGCGGCGGGTGAGGCGGAAATTGCGCACTACATCGCCAACCAATTATCCGACATGGGTATCACTCCGGTCATTCAACCCATCGAAGAAAGTCGTGATAACATTGTTGGCGTTCTGAAAGGATTAGGAACTGGACATTCTCTACTCTTGAATGCCCATATGGATACTGTTGGTGTAACAGGTATGACTACACCTTTTTCAAGTGACATTCGGGACAGCAAGCTCTACGGGCGTGGTGCGGTTGACATGAAAGCCAGTATTGCCGCAATGTTAGCAGTGGCGAAAGGCTTTATTGATGCTGGTGTTCAACCCAATGGTGATGTTCTGTTCACCTTTGTGGTGGATGAAGAATATGGCAGTAAAGGTATGGAGAAACTCATCAAAGAATTCAAAACTGATGCCGCGATTTTGACCGAACCGACTAATTTACGTGTCTGTTGCGCCCATCGTGGCTTTGTCTGGATGGAAGTCAAAACGCAAGGACGCGCGGCACATGGCAGCCGCTATGCAGAAGGCATTGACGCCAACATGCACATGGGGCGTGTACTGGTCGAAATCGAAAAATTGTCGCAGGAATTAATCAAGCGAAAAACGCATCCGCTACTTGGCTCACCCTCAATTCATGTTCCCCTATTAAAGGGTGGTACATCTCAATCAGTGTATTCGGCCTTCAGCCGAGCCGAGTTGGAACGGCGCACACTGCCGGGTGAAGGAGTGGAGGATGTGGTTTCGGAAGTTCAGCAAATTGTCGATCGGTTGTCAGCCAATGACCCCGAATTCAAGGCTACCGTCAATGCCTTCTTCAGCCGGAGTTCTTACGAAATTGACCCATCCGCTGAAATCGTGCAGATCGTCAAAGGCGCAGCGCAGAATGTCCTGGGAGTCGAACCAGAAATCTACGGTGAATTGTGGTGGATGGATTCAGCCCTGTTGGCAAACGCGGGAATAAATACGGTGATAATTGGGCCGACAGGCGGCGGGCTGCATTCCGACGAAGAATGGGTTGAGGTTGAGTTGATTGTTCAGCTTGCTTACATCCTTCAAGAGAGCATTACAGCCTATTGCGGTGTGGCGGATTAGCCTGTGTCTTCCGCAAGCACAGAAGACACAAGCCATATTGTAAAGCTATTTATGATTGAGGAATCAGCCGCAAGCTGACGATCTGGTATGGCCTCACATTCATCGTAACTGAGTTATCGTGGATAGAGAGTGCCTGCTCATTCTCTTCGAGCAAGTTGCACTGATACACTTCCGCCAATGGAAAGCTGGCGTTTAGTGTCACCTTACCCCGGTTACGCTGATTCTCGTACATGCGAACGATGAGACCTTTCCCATCTTCTGCCAACTTGATCGTTTCAATGATGATATTGGGTTTATTCAGCGACACCAGCGACCTTGATGTTTCGGAATTCCCTCCACCCCTCACACGCCGCAAAATCAGCGGAATATTTAGGTCATACGCCGCTGATATGACCTCTTCACGCCAATCCCCCGGATGTGGCAGTAAGCTGTAGACCATGACATGTTCCCCCTGGTCTGCGTGGGGGTCGGGATTAGTTGCACTTTTCAGCAGGGAGAGCCGCATTACACTCCCCTGGATGTCGTAGCCGTATTTGCAGTCATTTAACAAGGCAACCCCATAGTTACCTTCACTCAGGTCTGCCCATTTATGTGCGCAGGTTTCAAATCGCGCCCAGTCCCACGAAGTATTGCGGTGCGTTGGGCGCTGAACATTGCCCCACTGGACATCATAAGTCGCCATCGGGTTCATGACATTGACTGGAAAAGCGACCTTGAGCAGAATGTGCTGTTCATGCCAGTCAACCCAGGTGTCGAAATCAATCCGTCGGCTGTCATGGTAAAGATAGATGCGCTGGTGGATAGCACTGTTGCGATACCGCCGTTTAATCTCCACACCCGCGCGTAGTGGCCCATGTTCCACAATTTCGATGCTCTGGATGCCGCCGACAACCTCCATCCGATCTTCGTAGAAGATGTCGATGTCCCAGGCATCGTAATTCATCGGACGATCTTCAAATACCTGTAAAACATTTGCTACCGAATCCGGCGGAAGCACCTCTCTGTCGACCTGCTTGTCGTAAATGCGCCGAATGTCACCCGCTGCATCAATGTCAATGCGTAACAGCCCATTTTCCAAGACAATCACGTCCGTGTTGTGGGTGATGGTGAGGTTGGTGGTCGATGATGGCGCTGTCCCGGCGACTTCCCGGATCGGGACAACCGAATAGGCTTCAAGATGAGGGAATTCGACGAGTGTGCCACCGACGACAAGCTGCGTTGCCAGTGGGTTACCGGCCCCATCGACCAGATGCGCATCCTCGGTGAGTTCGTCAGCCAGCAAACCTAACCGCCGTCCAGCAAACGAAATGGTATTGGCTGCCAGAATGGATGTATCGATGGGCAGTATTCCCGCTATTGAGTTCGATAGCATTTTCCAGAACCTGTTCGCCCAAATCACGGATTGCTGCGTAATCCCTGTCGCTGTCCTCGTATACCTCACCGATGGATGAACCCGGCAAAATATCGTGGAATTGGTTCAAACAGATGAGTTCCCATGCCTTTGTAATTTGCTCATGCGGGTATGCATGTTCGTTCAGGAGTGATGCCCATGCGGCCAGAAATTCGGCGTCATGCATCAAAAATTCGCTCTTACGATTATTGCGCTTATTCTTCGCCTGACTCGTATATGTACCACGATGATATTCAAGGTAGAACTCGCCGTTCCATACGGGGAGGGAGTTGGCTACTTTTTCAAGGTCTTCCATAAACTCGCGCACTGTTCCAGGGCGCACACGCGGCGCCCCAGGATGATGAGCAAGCTCCTGCACATTTTCAAGCATTTCGCGTGTTGGCCCACCACCACCATCACCGTGACCGTAAGCCGTGATAAGCTCGTTGAAGGTTTCCTTTTGATGGAAGTTATTCCACGTACCCAGAATTTCTTTAGCGGACACAACTCCGTTGTAGGTCGTTGCGTGGGGGAGAAATTCATCACCAGCAGGCGTAGTCAGGAAATGAGTCAATACCCGTGTGCCATCCAACCCCTGCCACCACAAAATCTGATTTGGCATCGAGTTATATTGATTCCAACTCATCTTGTGGGTGATGAAGTATTTCATACCCGCTTGTTTGATAAGTTGTGGTAGTGCCCAGCTATAACCAAACGTATCCGGTAGCCATAACACGGGTGTATCGACATCACCGAAATGCTTGCGAAAGTACCCACGACCTAGCAGGAATTGACGCGCCAGCGACTCCGCACCAATGGCGTTACAATCGGGTTCAACCCAAGTGCCGCCCATCACTTCCCAGCGACCTTCTTCAACCCGCGCTTTGATGCCATCGAATATGTGCGGGTAATATTCTTCTGTGTACCGATATAACTGCGCCTGACTTTGTGAGAACGTGTAATCTGGAAACTGCTCCATATAGCGCAGCACATTGCTGAATGAGCGTCCACTTTTGCGTACCGTTTGCCCTAGAGTCCAGAGCCACGCTACATCAATGTGTGCATGTCCAACACCAATAATGTCAACGTCCATCGGCGATCCGGCAGCCGCGATTCCTGCTTTTAATGTCGCCAGGGCGAGAGCGACACTCTCATAAAATACGGGAGTATGCAGTGGATCGCGCGTATCCAGCACCTTGAATGCGGCGTCTAGCGCATTATATAGGTGCCCTTTGATTGGGTCATTATCTCCCAGTTGATTGGCGACATCCAGCGCCACCCGCGCGGTGGCAACGAACGCACGGGTCGGTGGGTCGATTTGGACGAGGGCACACGCTCTCATATACAGTTTGGTTTTGCGATCATGGATGACCTCACCACCCATTCCCGTCCAACCATGAAGTGCTAGCAGATGCGGTTGACCATCTTTCCACTGTGACGGTAAAAGGATTTCGTGGTGATGGCGGTCTGCCGAGGCGTAAGGTTGTCCATCCACAAATGCCAGTGATTCCGGGTGGCTGAAGTCTCCCGCCTCACCGAGCGGCAGATACAGCGCTACTGGGCTGTCGGCTTCCCAACCGGAGGGGGTTTGAAAATGAGTACGTAGGACGAAGTTGGTTTTCCACGTCCCCCAGTAGCTCTCCGGCTCAATGATTTCCCACTCACTGTCATCAGTCTTGGTATCAACAGGTGGGTTTTCAAGTGGGCCAGATAGGGTTTTATATCGAAATGGCGGCAGGGGATAATGGTGGCGGTAAACCAGTGGTTCAATGAGTTGGATGCGTTGCTTGATTTTCTGGGGTGTCCAATACATTTTGTGAAACAAGGTGCATACTCCTGATGCGAATGGAGAAACGCAGAGCGAATGGAACAGCTAAAGTCTTAGCCAATTACGTCAAATTGTAGAGTGATGGAATACCATGTGGGTGAATTTGAATGTGCCGATTTACGAGCAAAGTTGTCCGAGCCTTCAAGCATATCTTACCAATGTAACCCATGCCAGTCCGTATGGACTTGTCTTTGTTCGGGACAGAAACAAAAATCAGACAGTGATGAATACCTGTCTGATTTCAATCTCACCCGGACGAAGCCTCTGACCTATTGCCAGCCCTCCAGCGCAGTTTTGAGGGACATCATGAAACCATCACCCGCCGCGCCATCAGCAACACGATGGTCGAAGGTCAGGGTGATGTAAACACACGAACGGATCGCTATCGCATCATTAATAACCTTCACCCGCTTCTCGACGATCCCCACGCCCAGAATGCCAACTTGCGGCTGGTTTATGATCGGTGTGGCGAGCAGGCTGCCGCTGACGCCGTGATTGCTGATCGTAAATGTGCCGCCACTGACCTCATCCGGCTTGAGTTGTTTAGCGCGCGCGCGTGCCGACAGATCGTTGACCGCCCGCGCCAGTCCCGACAAATTCAAGTCTTGCGCGTCTTTAATAACCGGGACAATCAACCCTTCGTCCAGCGACACCGCGATACCCAGATGAACCGCATTGTGCAGGTAAACTCCTTCATCCGTCCATTGGGCATTGAGATAGCGGTTAACCTGTAATGCCGTAACCGTTGCCGCCGCGAAATAAGCTGTCAGGGTGAGGTTTACCCCCCGGCTGGCAAAGGCGGCTTTGTTCGCCTCACGGTGCGCAAGTACCGCCGAGAGATCAATCTCAAATACGGTGGTGACATGCGGGGCGGTGTGCAACTTGCTGCGTACCATATGCTCCGCAATCGCTTTACGCATGGCCGACAATGGCACGAGTTCCCCAGCTGTCCCCTGTGGGATGGCTTCTACGGGATAGACACGCTCCGGCGACGCGGGTGCTGGCGATTGTTGTTCGTAATCCACGCTCGGCTTGAATAGATCGCCTGTACCGGGACGTTCCCAGGGAGCGAGTTCGGTTTCAGCATTATGCGATGATGGCGTAGGTTTGGCTTCTAAATAGGCCTCGACATCCTTCTTGGTCACTCGTCCGTCCCGACCTGTTCCCGTTAGCTGTGTCAGGTCGATATCATGTTCCGCCACCATGCGTGCCACAACAGGGGTAACATGGCCGGTGTAGCCGCCGTTCGAGTGAACATGGGGAGTGGAAGTAGATTGCAGTGGGGACGCCGTTTGCCGGGTTGCTACTCCAGTAGGTTCGGGCTGCGGGGCGGTTTTCGCATCTGCCGCACCGATGAGCGCCAGCAGCGCGCCGCGCTCTACCGTTTCGCCTTCCTTGACATAAATTTCGAGCAGCGTACCGCCCGCCGGAGCAGGAATTTCCGAGTTAACCTTATCGGTGCTGATTTCGAGCAGGGGTTCATACTCCTGAACGGTATCACCCACCTGTTTCAGCCACCGGCTGACTGTGCCTTCGACCACGCTCTCACCCAACTGGGGCATAATTACTTTCGTTGGCATCCCTCACTCCTCAAAAAAGTTTCACCACCGAGACACAGCGTTCACAGAGAAAATGTGAGGCCGGCAGGTTAATTATTTTGGCTCGTTTAATTAGTATCCTACCAATTCCCGTATGCTCTCCGCAATTTTATCCGGGTTTGGCATAAAGAACTCCTGCATGGCATGTCCGTAAGGCATGGCGGGTGTATCGGGACCCGCCAGCCGCTTCACTGGCCCATCCAGGAACTCGAACCCTTCATCCGCGATCACTGCCGCAACCTCTGCGCCATAGCCCATCGTAAGCGTATCCTCGTGGACGACCAGCGCCTTACCCGTTTTTTGAACCGACTTCAGGATAGAGGCTTTGTCGATCGGCAGTAGCGTCCGTAGATCAATGACTTCCACGTCCAGCCCATCTTCGCCCGCCAGTTTTTCTGCCGCGATGACAGTGTAATAGGCCATCATGCCATAGGCGAACACCGAAACGTCACGCCCCTCGCGTGCAACCCGCGCCGTACCAATCGGCACAGTGTACTCCTCATCTGGCACATCACCCTTGATCGCCCGGTAACCCTTTTTCGGCTCGAAGAACAGCACCGGATTTGGATCGCGCACAGCGGACTTGAGCAGCCCTTTTGCATCATACGGTGTGGATGGAACAACAATCTTAAGCCCCGGTACGTGGGCGAAAAACGCCTCAACACTCTGGCTGTGATACAAACCACCACCGATTCCGCCGCCATAAGGCGCACGAATAACCATTGGCACAGTCCAGTGTCCACCGGAGCGATAATACATCTTGGCGGCTTCATTCACAATCTGGTTGAAAGCAGGATGGATGAAGTCGGCAAATTGGATTTCGCAGATTGGGCGCAGATCGGCCAGGGCTGCGCCAATGCCGATCCCTACGATAGATAATTCTGCCAGCGGTGAATCCACTAAACGATCACTCCCATATTTCGCATGTAGCCCCTGTGTCGCACGGAATACCCCACCGCGTTCGCCCACATCTTCACCCATGATGAATACTCGTGGGTCGCGCGCAAGCTCTTCATCCAACGCGGACTTAATTGCATCAATTAACGTCATGTTGGTTTTATTCGGTGTTTTGGTATCGACTTCGGCAGTCTCAAGCGGTTGCATAAACAGCTCCTAATGCAGCTTCAGGCGCGAGATCGGGCGCAGCTTCGGCGGTAGCTTGTGCGCGGTCAACCTCCTCTTTGGCGCGCGCTTCAAAGTCATCTCGCATCGCCTCGTTCAGAATGGTTTCATCCATTAAAAATGCCTGAAAGCGCAAGATTGGGTCTTTTTTCTTCCACATTTCCACTTCTTCGCGGCTGCGGTAACTGCGGTCATCGTCATCTGACGAGTGCGGTACAACTCGGTAAGTTTTGGCTTCTACCAGCGTTGCCCCATCGCCATTGTATGCCCGCTGGGCGGCCTCTTTCATTACATCATATACTGCCAACACATCGTTGCCATCCACGACCACCCCGACCAATCCATACGCTGCCGCTCGATCTGCCACGTTACTGACAGCCATCTGTTCATCTATTGGAACGGAGATGGCATACAGATTATTTTCCACCAGACAGATAAACGGGAGTTTGTGGACGCCTGCCCAATTCAATCCTTCGTGCCATTCACCCTGGCTGGTCGAGCCTTCACCCAGGCAGGTGAGTGCCAGACGCGGTTGTGATTTGTCGTCGGGGTCTGCCAGACCGATTTGCTGTCGATATTTGATAGCAAATGCTAACCCCGCCGCCTGGGGAACTTGTGTCGCCACTGGTGACGAACCGCTGACAATATTGAGCGCCTTATTGCTGAAGTGACTCGGCATCTGCCGTCCATCTCCGCTTAATTCCCCTGCTTTACCATACAGACTCATTATGAAGTCGGTTGGCGTCACTCCCATTGCCAGTACCAACGCCAGATCACGATAATAGGGGTGAACATAGTCTACGCCGCGATTGATCGCGTAAGCCGCCCCAACTTGTGTCCCTTCATGTCCCATGCCACTGATATGAAAAGCGATTTTGCCCTGTCGGTGCAGCACCCAGGCGCGTTCATCCAGACGGCGGCTGAGCAGCATTGTCCAGTACATATCCAGCAGTGTGTCCTGGCTCAGTCCTGCTGATGGTCGCGCGAGCGTTTTGGTTGCCATTCGAACTCCTTCGAAAAATTTTCAACTTCCGAAATCTGAGTCCCATGTAAACAGTGATGTCTAATTTTTGGCACGCTAATCGTTACATCACCCTAAAAAGTGCTAACTCATAACCTCATTATAGGGCGTTTTGCTGCACTATGCACAAAAGTATATGCTGTTATTGCAGCATTTTGTACGAATATCACATGAGAAATTGACTTAAAGGATGTAAAAGGGGGATATGTGATGGGCAGTGATTATAATCCGCACAGGATTGGATTTAGAAAGGGGTTAGGCATGAAATGGGTTTTAAATGTGGTCGCGGTTTTATGTATCCTGGTTGGTGGACTCTGGTTTTTTCAGGGTATTGGAGTGCTACCCGGCAGTTTCATGAGCGGCGAATTGCAGTGGGCAATAATCGGTGGAATAGCGATTGTCGTAGGCATCGGCTTGCTGATTTTTACCAGCCGCCGGGGGCGTTTGGCATGAATTTATTTCAGCGATAGCAGAATGTGTTCAAACTATGGGGGACATTAAGTTGGGTGTCCCCCTGAAAGTATGGGTATATTTTCAGTAAGTTGTTTAGAGCCTTTCTGCAACCAACTCAACCACGTCCTTCACCACTGGCCCATCTGCCACGCTCGATTTAGCGGTCTCGAACATTTGCATACAGAAAGGACAACCGACAGCGACCACATCCGCGCCAGTCGCTTTGGCCTCTTCATACCGTTCGATGTTGACTGCCTTATCACCGGGTTCTTCTTCCTTCCAGAATTGCGCCCCGCCCGCACCGCAACAGAAGGATTTTTTGCCATGTCGTGGCATCTCGATGAGATTCTCACCCAATTTGCCAAGTACTTCGCGTGGTTCGTCAATCACGCCATTGTGTCGCCCCAGGTAACAGGGGTCGTGGAAGGTAACATTGGATTGCTGACTCGGATGGGCGCTCATGGGCAGTTTACCCGCCTGGATCAGTTCATCAATAAGTTCGGTGTGATGGACGACTTCGTATTCGCCACCGAATTGGTGATATTCTTTGCCAAGATTATGGAAACAGTGCGGGCAAGTAACAACGATTCGCTTTGGGTTCACTTCGTTTAACATCTCGACATTGCCGCTGGCAAGTTCAAAATACAGGTCTTCCTTACCCGCGCGCCGTGCCACATCTCCAGTACAATTTTCCATCTCACCCAACACAGCGAAGTTTACTCCTGCCTTATTCAGCACTTTTACCAGGGCGCGGGCGGTTAACTGTGCGCGTGGGTCATAATTGACAGCGCAACCTGTCCAGTACAAGATGTCAAAATTTGGATTTTCGTCCACTGTTGGCACAGGCATATCCAACCCCTTTGCCCACTTGAAGCGGTCTTCGCGCGGCGCTTGCCAGGGGTTGCCCTGCCGTTCCATCCCCTTGAATGCACCCTGTAATTCAGTGGGGAACTCGGCCTGCATCAGCACCGCATCGCGGCGGATGTTGAGGATGTCCATCATCGGCTCATTACCCACCGGGCAGATGTCGATACACGCACCACACGAGGTACACGCCCACACTGCCGACTCGCTAATCGCCATACTGACCAGTGACGGTGCTTCCATGCCGTTCGCCAGTCCGGTCATGTCGTCGCGCATCAGGTAACGTTTATTGACTTCCAGCGCCGATGGTGACAGCTCCTTGCCAGTCACATAGGCGGGGCAAACATCCTGACATCGGTTGCACATAATGCAGGCAAATCCATCCAGAATGGCAGTTTTGGGCAGATCAGTCAGGGTGTGGACGCCAAACTGTTCAATTTCTTCGTCTTCAAAGTCGAGGGGCATCATCTCGCCCATTGATGTGCGATGTGGGCGAGTCAGATAGTTAAGGGGAGCCATAAACAGGTGAGCGTGCTTGCTTTGGGCGAAGTAGGGTGTAAATACCAGAATACCGCCCAGTGCCACCCACCAAAAAAGATGTTGCAGCAGGATGAGTCCATCTGGCGAAACGCCACCCCATAGAACCGAAGTGATAGTAGCAAACGGGGAGAGCAGGTCTGCGCCATGCTGCGCCACAAACACCGATTCGCCCAGAAAGCGTGCGCCGACATGCAGCAGGATGAACCCGGCTACGATCAATGAATCGGCTTTGATTGCCCCAGCTTTCACTTTGGGATGTAGCAGCACATTATCGTGATATTGCAGTTCGCGCTTTTTGGGCAGCACCAAGCGGCGCAGGATGAAGTAAACCACACCAACCAGCGCCGCTACACTCAGTACGTCAGCCAACAGGCGATAAACATCATAGATGAAGCCGGTGCTTTCCAACGTCTCCTGAAAGGTCGGGATATAGCCGCGCAATCCGTCCAGCACGTTTACCAGAATGTAGAAAGTGAAGCCCCAGGCAACGCCCAGATGGAACAGACTGGTTACACGCCGTGTCTTGAGGGTGGTGCGCTGGGTCAGAAAAACGCCAAGCGCTTGAATCACACGCTGGGGCAGCTTATCCAGATAAAGTTTGCCATCGCCACGATTAATAATCAGTGCCATTTCGCGGAAGTTGGTGTAGGTCGCGCCAAGGGTGAATAGCGCCAATAAAATAAACAACATTTGTTCAATAGATGTCAGCATAAATCAACCTCAGTAATCGAATCCCAATTTAATAAGTACCCTTCTGGTAGTGTACCATCCACCCGAAAAAAGGCAAAAGAACAAAATCTGTGTCGGCAAGTGTAAGATTTGTATATAAATCTGCTTCTACTATTTGTACCACTTCAGATTGAATACATATTGCAGTTCATTGATGGTTTGTGTGCCGAACGAAGCTAAGGAGAAATAACGTGCTGATTGATTTTGCGCCCGTTCAGGATGGACATGTGAAAATGCTGGAATTCGCCCAGCAATTCAGCGTCACTGATCTGAAAACTGCCACGAATGCTTCGATTGATACTATTCTGAACATCATTAAAGATATGTCAGATAAGCAGATGACCTTTCTGCCTTACGACCCTGATGCGGATGACCCCCAAGCTGTCCCCGGCGAGGAACATATCGGCTGGAGTTCTGGCGCATCTGGTCGTCCATGTGACGGCTTCGAGTGAGGAAAATGCTACCTTTAGCTCCATTTTGGCACGCGGCATTCCATATCCAAAAGAGCCTCGCCTGCGCTATGAAACCAACTGGCACACCGTCACCACGAAGGCACAGTGTATCCAACGGCTGGAAGAAAGCCGCCGCATCCGTCTTGCTTATCTGGATACCTGGCCGGATGAGCCAAATCTGGATGTTTATCGTGAACTTTCGGAACGGGCGGTAGAGAAGCTGGGTTATTTGAACGCCCCGGCTACTTTCCTGAGCGGTTTGAAGCACGAATGGGGTCATTTCGACCAATTCCGCGAGGTCGCCCGACAGGCACAGATTGCTTTTCAAGCAGCCACATGATTTAATGTCTATCATGATTACCAATACAAAACATCGGCACAAACCGATGTCTTGTATTCGACTTCAATTGAATCTTATATTAGCGCCAGACTCTAATTCTTACGGATAGCGCACCTGAACGATTTTGCCATTAATATTTAGGTTGCCATCGCTGTCGCCCTGTAGAGTCCAGTCACCCATCTCAA
This sequence comes from uncultured Chloroflexia bacterium, assembly GCA_963752305.1. GTDB lineage: Bacteria > Chloroflexota > Anaerolineae > Aggregatilineales > Phototrophicaceae > CFX2. Next base: position 58,148 of record CAVVXQ010000009.1, on the reverse strand, counting down.
CCAGTTTCACCCAGAAATCCCCACGCCGCTTTAAACCCGGTAAGTTGAGCTTGTCGGCTAATCCGTACAGGTTGTCGCGCCGCACACTTGCCAATGTTTTTGTAAATATCTGTTCACTCACGCCATTCAGTCCCAATCTTGATTTGTTCGGCACACCCAATACTTCTTCGGTCTTAGGTAACAAATGATTGAAACGGCCATGATTGATGGCAATATCAAACACCAACGCCTGTGACAAGGGCAGTGCGATCCCGCGCGGTTCCACGCTCAGCTCAAATACTGGTTGGTAGAAGCCTTCGGCGGCTACCTCATCCTGGACTTCCTGCATGATTGATTCCTGTGCTGCCTGTATGCACAATTCTTTCAATCGTGTGTCATTCCGTAAACTCTGATCTTTGGAAACAATTCGTGGGGAATAAGCCAACAGTTCCTTTGACACTTGAGAAGTTGAACGTTCCAGATAACGATTTATCACGGTGATGAAGCTGCCTGCAGCCAACGTGAACTGGAAGCGGCCATAACTGATAATGCCGGAATCATAGCTCTGATAGGTTGAGTATCCACCGCCCTCAAATGCCCCTGTGATATTAAATGCCGCCTTGCGTACGCGCGCCACACTCTCGACAGAAGCAAATTCTGCAAGCATTGCATCTGAAGCGTTTGGACTGGGAGTCATCCCCATTGGAATCGTTCGAACCATTAATATTGGCTCGGATGAAAGTGATGGCTCTGGGGTAGCTACCTGGCCAACCGAGGCGAGGGTGATGACCCTTTCTTTCCGCGCAAGTGTAAAGGCATAAGTCAGAGTGTCAATCACCGGATAGCCAAAACTTGTACCATCACCAATAATGTCTGCCAGGTCATCACGTACCCAACCTTCCTGTCCATTCGGAAACACCACTCGAAACCATTGATAGATTTTTCCATTAAAGGCTGCTGTTTTTTCATCGGGTGCAACATCCAACACTGGCAAACCACTCATTCCTACACCCGCCTTAAACAGGAGTAGATAATTGATGTTCGGCCCAGAACGCACGTTCACTTCTCGGATAGCCTGATTTTCGGGAATACCGCGAATAGTGAGACGCAGCGAAGTCAATGACATGAATTTGCTCCTTCAATAAGCATTTCAATGGGGCGATAACACATGGCAAATCGTTGCGAATATTCGCCCACTGAACATCAGTCAGGTTTTGTGCAGTCCCGACTGATATTAATCTCACTTGCCGAAGGAGTTTTAAGGTGATTATTTATGAATTTATGTCAGGAAGGGAACTTCACTGTCTCAGCCCGCTCCTCCGGGTATCTTTCACAGCATACAACTGACCATCTGGATTCGAACATTGAAATCGGCAGATAAATGCGATTTTCACGAATAATTCAGATTTTCGCCTGTCAGGGTTTGACGGCAACCACGCTGGAGATATGCCCTGTCTCAATGCTGTGCAGCAGTTTCCAGTCCGCAAAGTAACCAGATAATTCACCAACCTCTAACAGAAAAGCGGGGTTAAATTCAGGCACTATGCGCAGATAATTGCGATTAAATGTCTCATAGAAGATGCGTCCGCCGGAACGGACACATTGGCGCAGTTGAGGGAACATATCGCGCTTGAGGTAGCGGAACACACACACCAGCTCATATGTGTCCGCCGGAATTTCATAGGAATCCAGATCGCTCTGGTACAGATTGACGTTACGGAGTCCATGACTGCCCATTTCTGACTGTGCCCGTAGTAGCGCCACCCAACTCACGTCCACCAGGTCTACCAAGTAACCCTGAGAGGCCAGCCACAATCCGTTCTGTCCTAATCCACATGGGATGTCCAATGCTCGATGCATATCACTTGCTGATACAGGCGGTGTAAACTCGAACAACAATGGATCGGGGGATGGATATGGCTCCTCGGTGCGTTCACGATAAATCTGATCCCAGCGTAGGCGGTCATCACCGGTCATGGATTGCGCCCCCCATAAACAGGGATATAGTCGAGTGCATTAGTAACACCTGCCATAATTTCCTTATCACCAGGATAAAGATGCGCATTCGGGTTACGCTGACGACGTACATGCAGGGTATACGCATCCCGCAACGTGTCAAAGTCCGGTTCCCGCCAATCTTCTGGAATCGTTAAGCAGTTCATCAATCTCCAGATTTGTTCACCACCGCTGCTATTCCAATCCGGCACGTTTGAGTTGTTCACCAACGCCTGTGCTGCTTCTGCTCGTCCGCCCACTTTCTTCATCAATTGACCGCTTAACCGGTTGAACATCTGCTCCGCCGAACGCTTGTCAACCTGTGCCGCCAATCCCCCAACGTCATCTGGTAGTACATCGAAAACCGATGTTCCTGCACGGCCCGTTGTTTCGCCTGGCCCAATAGCATCGTCCAATACTGCCTTCAGATCACTTGGGGATCGACCCTCTCGCAGAAACGCATTTAAGCCGTCAAGGTGACTGGTCGGTCTACCGTCGGTATAGACAGTGATAGTTGGTTGCCAGCCATTCAATTGGACGTATAAACAGGTTGTCAATTGAGACAAAGCAGCTATTTGTTCTGCATCAGACTCACCGATGATGTGGGTCCATCCGGCCTGTGGAGGTGCAACAAACAAACGCACCGTTCGCGTATAACTCTTGCCAGGAAATGCGCCGAATGGGTCGTATGCTTGATAACCTGACGCCAGCATCGACTCTCGCAGTGAGTGAACAATGGCTTCTGTATCCTCAGAAGGACAATACAGGCTGTTCCAGGGGGTTGACATGAGATTCCTCGTGTACTTTCTCGTCAGGGGCAGAATAGCACACGACACTGCCGAAGTCTACCAAACCGAGTTCGCGCAACTGGCGACGATCAGCGTCAGTCTCGCCCGGAGCGAACACGACCTTCGCTCCCCGTTCAAGCGCAGTTTTCAGCACGGTAGACTGCAGTGCATGAGTCATTGCCGGGGTGCGAACTTCTTTTAATAATGCTAGTGCCGAGATGTGTGCCGTTTCATCCTGTATACTCAACCGCGATACACCTACCGGGAAACCATAGCGGAACACCAGGAAATCCAACTGCTGACCAAGCCGCATGGCCGCCATATCACGCCCAACGAACAGAGGTTCAACACCCAATGTCAGTACATCATAAAAGGCATTACGCCACACATACCACCATGCTTCGATGCCACGCTGGTCGTTTACCTGTTCAATTGCGACACCGTCTGGCAAATGAGGCCCGTCTGGGATAGGCGTCAAATGGCCGCCGATTCCACCAGCTTTATATACCATAATTGGCGTTTCGCGTTCAACTTGCAGGTGTAAATCGCGCAGTGTCTTGGCGAACAGAGGTGGAAAAAGCCCCTCAATATACTGCACACGTCGCATTCGCCCCAATTCGTGCAGTCGATCTAAGCCTTGTTTTACCATTTGGCCGGACACCCAGGCAGTATTGCGCCTGGGTGTGACATAATTCAAATTCGGCATTGGATTGGTTGGGTGGGAATATACATCCACCAAACCCACTGATTCGTGTGTTGCGCCCAGGGTCATGTGAACGTGAAAAAGATGATCCTGTATTTGACGTAATACCCGTCGTGTTTCCCGTTCTTCAACCCGGTCTGCCGACTCATTGTCCATGGATATTCCGCCCTATCCCCTATGTTAAAATTCAATTATAACAGATTAATAAAGGTTGGCGGTTGTAATGTGGTTTGTATGTGTGAAAAATTCGCTAAAGTTTCCCACATTTCCATTACCGGAGCTTCCATCAGGATTTTTTGCCCTCTCTTGGTTTCCCTTTGTCCAATATTAACTACCCTTACATCGCGAACGAAGGCTGGGACTTCTGTGACCAATCGCAGGTGCAATTCATAAGCTTTGTGTTATCTTTCCGTCTGAATAAATGAAGCAATATGACGGTCAAAATGAACTTTCAACCCTGCGGTATAGGCGTCCTCATGCGTTCGAATGATGCGATGAATTTGTTCGCCATATTTGTCCAGCGCCGAACCGAATGTGACATGTAGCACTTGACGCGCGTCAAACTGATCGAGAAGCTGGGGAAGATCATCATCAGAAATAGCGCTGGACACAGGCACTTTGCTTAAAACACCGGATACATGGTACGTTTTTCGGTCAGTCTCATAACGGCTGCGACCAAGTTCGAGGATGTCACGGAATACCGTCGGTTCGACCTTAGCGATCACTCGCAAGGCTTCCAGGTAGCTTGTACCGGCTGTTTTCAGATGTACCAGGCTCCCCATATATTTGGCCGCAATCGGGTAAATGCTGAATTTATCCGATCCAGTATGCAAGCTGATCTTATAGGTATTTCCAAAGTACCTTATGATGATCGCGTGCCCAGAGATGTTCTCCTCGAACTCGCCCAGATCACCGATGTAATCTACTCCCTTTTCAAACCGCCCAACGAAACGCGGTGCGAGACTCACCCATTCCACGTTCAACCGTCGCAGTTCGCTGGCGATGTAAAAGTGTTCATGGAGGCTGGTGGTTGTCTCGGTTTCATCAACTGACACTTCCAGATCGAATGGCTGTCCAGTCATCCGGCTGTCTAGGTACCGCGCCATACGCAGTGTGTGAGCAATCGCCCCACCATATTTCGCTGCGGCCTTATACAGTAGATGTTCGTCATAAACCAACTTAAGTCCATTCAGGTCAAACGTTCGCAAAAACTGAGTTCGGAGTGCATCTATTGAACTCTCCAACTCCCCCCAGGGCAATGCATCCACCTTCGCCTGTAGAACATCATCGCTTACACGTTCCGCGTCATCATCTACGTAGGCGCTGGGGTCGATGGTGTAAAAGCTGTATCCGGCTTCGATGAACGGGTCAATGTCCTCTATCGTCTTCATATGATCCGCATCTGCCCCCCAGGATTCGCGCCAACCGGCCTGAAAGACGCCCCACATCGCCTCATCAACCACCTGCTGGGGTGTCCGCCCTGTGCGAGTGTTTTCCCGCACAGATTGTTGCGCGAAAATGGGTGCAACACCTGTTCCTGCCATAGCCAGAGCGTGGCCGGGTGTCGCCATACCCAGCCGATCCCCCAATCCGGCAGACGTTTGTAGACCAAGAGGTACAGGCTTTAGCCAGAACAACCGTTCCCGCAGAACCCGGGCGTTGTGTGCGTTCAAGGGGCAGATAAGTGTGCCTGCTTGTTCGCCCGGTTCGCCTTCAAAGTCCGAAACGTCGCCGGATATTGCCAACGCTTTCCCATTATTTGATTTGACCAAACAACAAGTTGTCCCTGCCTGCTCCACAATCGACGATTGGTACACACTGAATTGGGTATTTGCGGCAAAAATCATGATCGAATTGCTCCTGTATTATCTATTAATAGGTACTAACCCAAACATCAATCAGCTTCCAGAACCGGGACTTTGAACAAATCCGCCGTCTGGATGAGTTTGCCAGTGCGAATGGACTCATTGCCTGCGATACCCAACAGGATAGACTTCGCGCCATCAATATGGGACGCTCCGCGGTTGAAGGGATCGACAGGCGGGTTTGGAGAGAACAACTGCTCCAGCATCACCGGATCAGCACCACCATGCCCACCCTCGGCGGGCGGCATTTCGACCTCCTCCGGCGTTCCGAACATAGGGAACAAATGAATAGTCGCTTTTTTAAATGCGCCCTTGCTGGCGTTGCTGGCCCGTCCATCCCCCATCAAGTGATTTATCGTTTCTACTACATCAAGCTCAACCCGCCCCTTCGTGCCGGTGATAGCAACATGTAATCCTTCCCAGGGCGAATACGCGATTAGGCAGTATGAGAGCAAAACACCGTTGTGATACCGCGCTGTGACTGCCATAGTATCTTCAATCGTAATGGGCTCCCCGAAAACATTCCGGTCTCGCAGGTAGCCAGTTTCTGCCTCGGCAGCCATATACAGTCCACGAAACATCTCTTTTTCACTCAGGAATAGTGCAAAGGGGTCTTTCTCCGCTTCCTGCTCACCTGTATAGCGCTTATAGGAATAGTGTTCTCCACGCGCCTCAGCATTTTCGCGCCCATAAAACTTCAAATCGCCCATAGCGAATACGCTCTCTGGGTACGAATTTATCCACCAGTTCACGAGATCGAAGTGATGTGTCGCCTTGTGTACCAGCAAACCGCCACTATTCTGTTTCTCCCGATGCCATCGCCGAAAATAATCGGCTCCATGACTGGTATCCAACATCCAAGAGAAATCCACGCTCAGGGGGCGTCCTATTTTCCCCTGCATCACCACCTCTCGCAATTTGGTGTACGCAGGCGCATAACGGTAATTGAAGGTGACTCGTAATGACCTTCCGGTTCGGTTTATGGCGTCGTAAATCGCCCGAAGATTCTCAACATTCATGGTCATCGGTTTTTCGGTAATCACGTCACATCCGAGTTCCATAGCCCGTATGATATAAATATGATGCGTGCTATCCATTGTGGTTACAATCACCGTGTCGGGTTTCGTTTCCGCAATCATCTGGTCAAAACGAGATGCCAGATAGGTCGGACGGGATGGCAGTCCCTCCAGTGTTTCTAATTGATGGTTATACCAATCCATTCGGGTTTGACTGAGATCGCAGAAAGCAACCAATTCAGCAACATCTCGATAGGTTTGGGTCAATGCCTCCACATACATTCCAGAACGTGCGCCAGTGCCAACAATTGCATAACGCTTTTTTTGTGTCATTTCAATGATCTGCCTTTTCCCAATGGATGAACATCATGTTACCTATATCCTATATCCTATAGTTTGAAAACAAAAACAGAATGGTATGTTAAGGAATGCTTCCAATCTTTCAATGTATGATAAATGTTACAACAGTTACGTAGGGTTGAGGCTAAAATGGGACACAATATTCGTTGGGACAATTTCGAGAAAACAGTTCTGCTACAAGAATATACCGATGGAGCTACCAAAGACGATTTGTACAATCTGGCGAAAAAATCGGCGCAGATGTTGAACACGGTTGAGCATACAGTTCATTTGATTATTGACGAACAGAAAATTAATCTCGTCCTCAATTCTGCCGACATGGCTTATCTGGAGAAACTGACGCCCAAGAACCAGGGAGCCGTAGTGATGATTGTACCAGAGCCGAAATTGAAGTATAAAACACTGGTTCAGGAGCTAGGTAAACGAGTTGGGCCAAATGCATTTAGCCAACCCTATTTCGTTTCATCGCTGGATCAAGCGCGACAGTTTCTCCAGGAGGAATTTGGCGTTCATTATTTCTCCAACGCCGACTTATAAACAAATTCCCCTCACACATCATAGCCCGATAAAACCACTTTGTAAGTGATCCAACTTACCATCCACATCGACTCAGACCATGAAATCCGACATAGCATAAACTTTGTATCCCCAAATAGGTCGAATACCATGACCATTCTGTGGCCTTTTGCTCATCAACAAATGTGCGTTATAGTTAGGGTTAGCGCTAACGTACGAGTTGTTGGGTGTGATCGAAATCTGCCTCACTTGAGCTGTCTGTTTGCGGACATAGTATTGAGCCGCATACCCACTCACTTGCGAGATCATGTGAAATCATACTTGCTAATTCGCATCCCATAAACGCTCAAAAAGAAGGGTTTGTTACTTATGGCAGACTTAGCAACAGATCGTTATTTCGATCCAACAAACCGGGATATTGCCGTCGGACTGTATGAAACAGTTCGGGACTTACCACTCATCTGTCCACATGGTCATGTTGATCCCGCCATGTTCTCCGCGCCCCATCACGATTATGGCACACCCGTTGATCTATTAATTATCCCCGACCATTACATTTTTCGAATGTTGTACTCCCAGGGTATCCCCCTGGATGAACTCGGCATCCGCCCTCAAGATGGTGACTCTGTTGAGAAGGATCATCGCAAAATCTGGCAGACTTTCGCCGACCACTGGTATCTATTTCGTGGAACTCCAACAGGTATCTGGTTAAGAGATGAACTTGCAGAGGTTTTCGGTGTCACCGCAAAACTGTGTCCAGAAAATGCCCAAGAGGTCTATGACCAGATAACAGATAAGTTATCACAACCCAATTACCAACCACGCGCATTATACGAACGCTTTAATATTGAAGTTCTGGCAACCACCGATCCGGCCACATCGACTCTCTCGCATCACCAGGCCATTCGTGACTCCGGCTGGTCAGGCTGTATCGTCCCCAACTTCCGCCCCGATGCCGTAGTCAATCTGGATACCGAAGGCTGGATCAATCATATTCATGCTTTGAGCGAAGTCTCTGGTATAGAAGTACATGATTATCGCACATTTGTTGCGGCATTAGAGCAGCGACGCGAATTTTTTAAACACTTGGGGGCAACTGCCACCGATCATGCTGCTCAGACCGCTTATACGGAGCATCTGAGTGACCAGGACGCAAACGCGATTTTCCAGCTTGCGCTGAAGGGCAATGCTTCTGATGATGATGTCAGGCGGTTCACCGGACATATGCTCATCGAGATGGCACGCATGAGTACCCAGGATAATCTAGTCATGCAGCTTCACATTGGTTCGTACCGCAATCATAATCCTTCTATATTTGAACGATTTGGACGTGATATGGGTGCAGACATCCCTATCACCAGCGAGTTTACCCGCAATCTCAAACCATTGTTGGATAACTTTGGCAACAATCCGAGCCTGACCATCATCATATTTAATCTGGATGAGACTACCTACAGCCGTGAACTAGCGCCACTGGCAGGGCATTATCATGCGCTGCGCTTGGGACCACCCTGGTGGTTCTTTGATAGCCTGTATGGTATGCGACGCTTTTTCGAGACAGTTATCGAAACGGCAGGAATTTACAACACAGTCGGATTCAACGACGACACTCGCGCCTACCCCTCCATCCCGGCGCGCCACGACGTCTGGCGACGCGCCTGTGCGGACTGGTTGGCAGGATTGGTCGCCAGACGCATCATTGACCAAGAGGATGCCCTGGAAATGATTGCTGAAATGGCCTATGGGCTTGCTAAAAAGGCTTACCGATTTGATTTCTAAACGAAGTTCGTTTGCGGTATCTATGCAGGTCGAGTTAGTAGCGTTATGGTTCAGCCCACCTAAAATTGACTGCATCTAGGCTTTTATCCTACGATCTGCGTCCCACAGGAATAGTATGCTACAATTTGTCGTGTAATCGGATTTCACCCAATTCACACACCGAAAGCTGACGGCTAAAAGCTGCCACGTATTCCATGACGCAATCCCAGGCCCTATCCAACCGTCAGATCGCCCGCGCTGCTGGGATTGTGTTGGTCGGTTTCCTCGCCAGCGGAATACTCGGTCTCATTCGTACGGGTGTATTGACCGCCATTTTCGGTACAGGTACCGCCTCCGACGCCTTTGCGGCTGCCCAGCGTATCCCGGAACTGGTGTTTAATCTGATTGCAGGCGGTGCGCTTGGTTCATCGTTCATTCCGGTTTTCGCCCGCTATCTGCGTGGTGGCGACGAACCGGGCGCATGGCGATTAGCAAGTGCGGTAATTACCTTATCCTCTCTGGCCGCTGGGGCACTTTCTCTCCTGCTCATAATTTTCGCGCCGCAGGTGGTGGGTATCCTACTTGCCCCCGGAAAACCCCCGGAAGTCCAGGCGCTTACAGTGTCGCTCACCCAATTGATGCTGCTCACACCTTTCATTTTCAGCATTAGCGGCCTCATTATGGGAATCTTGCAGACCTATGGCAACTTCCTGCTCCCCTCATTAGCGATCAGCATGAATAATGTCGGCCTGATTTTCGGTGCGCTGGTGCTGTCCTATATAATTCCCGTGTCACCAGACAGTCCGGCGGCGGTGGGTGGGGCGAATGTCTACGGACTTGCCTGGGGCGCAGCACTGAGCGCACTGCTGCACCTGGGTATCCAACTTCCTGGCCTGTTCAAAATTACCCGCACCGCTATGCCGCACTTCCCGCTGCGAATATTACCCAACTGGCGTGTTCCGGGCGTTCGCGAGGTGCTGGTACTGATGGGGCCTCGTATGCTCGGCCTGGGCGTGGCACAGTTAAACTTTATCGTGAACACCAATCTCGCGTCACCCATGATCGCCGGAAGTTACACTGCGCTGGTCACTGCCTGGACGCTGATGTTCTTCGCCCTCGGTATGATCGGGCAGAGTGTAGGTACTGCCTTGTTTCCCTCACTATCGGCACTGGCAGCCGAAAATGATATGAATGGTTACAAAGATCGTCTGGCGCGTGCGCTGCGGGGCGTGTTGTTCCTGGCAATTCCAGCCACCTTTGGTCTGATTACCCTGGGACGACCTCTCATTGCCTTCGCTTTCCAACGCGGCGAGTTTACAGCGGAAAGTGTGGATGCTACTGCTTGGGCGCTGGCTTTCTTCGCTATTGGCATCGCCGGACATGGTAGTTTGGAAGTTCTGTCACGGGCATTTTATGCCTTATCCGACACGCTCACGCCTGTTCTGGTAGGAGTAGTTTCGTTGGTCGCCAATATTATCCTCAGTCTGGTGTTCATCCAGTTTATCGGCGACCCAGACAGCCTCGCGCACGGACCATTCGCCGGATTAGCCCTTGCGAACTCGATCACGACGCTAATGGAAGCACTTACCCTGTGGTGGCTGCTAAGGCGGCGTATCGGCAACCTGAATGATCGTTACGTATGGCGTGGCCTGTGGCGAACGCTGGCAGCTTCGTTCGCGATGACGATAGTGATTCTCGTGTTTCTGTCCCTGGAAGAAGGTTCCCATCCACTCCTATTGGCGAGTGGCGGTGTGATGTTGGGTGGACTTCTCTTTTTTGGGGTTAGCATCGGGTTGGGCATGGATGAGCCGCGCAGCGTATTAGGGATGATGCTTCGGCGGGTACGCCGTTAGAAGTTATACTGTTCCCACCATAACCACAGGAGAGCATGATGACACCACCCACATACCGCTTTAATGTTGGGGCATTTGAATGTGTCGCCTTCCAGACAGGTGAGAAACGGTTTGAGTTCGATCATGGTTATGGGAAAGCGACAGCCGAACAAGTTGTTGCAGCAATCCGCGCCGAAGGTTTAGACCCGTCCGACCACCCTTTCTCATTGAATTTGTTGTCTGTCAAAACGCCAGAGCATCGCATTCTGATTGATGCGGGTGGCGGCCAGAGTGATTTCGCACCTGGTATGCGTGACCTGAAGTACGACCTTTATGACCTCGATATAAAGCCAGACGAAATAGATTACGTGGTGATTACCCATGCCCATTGGGATCACTTCGCCGGTATTTTGGATTCGGATAGCAACATCACATTGCCCAATGCGGAATATTTCATGTGGAAAGGCGAATGGGATTACTGCACATCGCCGGAACAGCTTGCCTTGACCGAAGAGGATAACCCGAAGTTTACCAAGCAGGTTTTGCTGCCCCTGCGAGAACATATCCACCTGATTGAAGATGAGGGGGAGATACTGCCGGGTATTTCGGTGATGACCGCACCTGGTCATTCTCGCGGGCAGATCGCCGTAGTCGTCACCTCGAACGGCGAAGGAGTAATCAATGTAGCCGATGCTATACATTTTCCCTTCTTGGTCGAGAACCCAGATTGGGTATCGAGTTATGACCCGCTGCCGGAGGCTACCAGCCTAACGCGCCTCAAATTGCTCGAACGCGCCACCCGCGAGAATCTGCTCATTTTTGGCTTTCATTTCCCCTTCCCCGGCCTGGGATATGTAAAACAGGATGAAAGCGGCTTTCACTGGCAGCCTGTTGCCCAGGAGTAGACCAAATATTTATCGGAATTTTTTCTGAAGGAGATTAAAAATGCCTTTTCCAATCCATCATTTTAGAGTCGGGCAATTCGACTGCAAGGTGATTGCTGATCGCGCGAATCCTAGAGTTGCGGTTAAGTTCTGGCCGTCTATCCCTGCCGATGAGGTACTGGAAGCGGCAAAACAGGGTGATTATGACCCGGAGGCGCTGGCGAATTCGTACAATATGCTGTTGATTAAAACTCCAGAGCATCTTATTCTGGTTGATACGGGCGTGGGCGAAGGGAAAAGCGATCTGCTGGAAAACTTGACGCAAATCGGCGTTGAACCGGAGTCGATTGATCGCGTCATTATCACACACGGTCATGGCGACCATATATTCGGTATCGTCCATGCCGATGGCAGCCTCACTTTCCCGAATGCGCGTTACAGTATGTGGAAAACCGAATGGGAATATTGGCTGGAGCAGGACAGCGCCCGCAGCATCCTGACGCAAATTAAAGATTATGTTGATCTCATCGACCACGAGACAGAAATCTTACCGGGTATTTGTGCGCTGGCAGCGCCAGGGCATACAGTCGGACACATGGCGCTATTACTGGAATCGAGGGGGGAGCATCTGTTGCACATAGTCGATGCTGCACACCACCCATTACAGGTTGAACATACAGGCTGGTCGCCCCACTTCGATAAACAACCGGATATTGCTGCCACCACTCGCCAACAGTTGTTTGAACGCGCAGCGCGAGAAAACTTACTCACATTGGCTTATCACTTTCAGTTTCCGGGCTTGGGGCACGTGATTGAGCAGGATGGCAAGCTGCAATGGCACGAAATCAGCGACTAATCAGGAGATTATATCCCAATTTTTATCCCAAATTTGGGATAAATCGACTTTATATCCCAACAATTACAACGGCTCGATTCGCCCTTCATCCGTCAGTTGGTTGACACGCAGCTCGGCTTTGTCGAGCAGGGATTGGCAGTAATCGGAAAGTTTCCGCCCACGTTCATACAGGTCTACCGACTCTTCCAGCGGCAGTTCGCCGGTTTCCAACTTGGTGATGATCGTTTCGAGTTCGGCATAGGCCGCTTCAAAAGAGAGTTCGTTTATATTGCTCATGAGTGTCTTTATCCTCCACCCGTGCTTTGAGTTCCCCATCATGAAATTGGACTGTGATGCCCACACCGGGCTTGATACCTTCGGCCTCATTAATACGAGTTCATATCCTCGCTTCGGTACACCACTGCGTAGCCACGCGCCAGAATCGAACGGGGATTGGCTGCGTTTAGGGCAGCGGATTTCCCAGCTAGACGCTCACGCCACAGGTCTATGCGTCCCATTTGGCGGTTCATAAGCCGGGTGTTCCAATCATCCACACGCTGGCGTAAGTTGCGGATGCGGGACGATGGCGAAACATGTCCCAGAGTGCGCATCGCACTGTTCAGATTGCCACGCAGGTTAAAAAGGGTGTTATCCATCAGCGTCACTAAGGTATCATCTATCTGGCGCAATCCTAATCGTAAATCATCAATATTAGGTGTGGCGACTTCAGCGGCTGCCGAGGGGGTCGGCGCACGCAGGTCGGATACAAAATCGACGATAGTGAAGTCAATTTCGTGACCGACTCCGCTAATAACCGGAATTCGGCTGGCGACCACAGCCCGCGCCACTCGCTCGTCGTTAAATGCCCATAAATCCTCGATACTGCCGCCCCCGCGCGTGAGCAGAATCACATCAACCTGAGTATGTCGGTTTAGCCGTTCCAGCGCGGCAACGATCTGTGGAGGCGCATCCGCACCCTGTACCAGACATGGAGACAGGATCACTTCGGCCAGCGGGAAACGGCGGCGCAGCACATTCTGGATGTCCTGAAATGCGGCGGCTTCCGAGGATGTCACCACGCCAATTTGCCGAGGGAAACCTGGAATCGGGCGCTTGCGTTCTGAGGCGAACAGACCTTCGCCTTCCAGCTTGGCTTTCAACGCCTCGAACTGGGCATACAGGTCGCCCATACCCACTGGACGTACACTGTTGGCGTACAGTTGATACACTCCCTGGGCATCATATACACCAATGCGTCCCTGGGCTTCGATAGCGTCACCATCCCCTGGGATAAATGTCTGCCGTTCCGCGCTTGAACGCCACATCACACATTTTAGCTGCGCGCTGCTGTCCTTGAGCGTGAAGTACCAGTGGCCGGATGCCGCGCGGCGCATGTTTGATACCTCTCCCGTAACACGCACATCCTGTAAATTGTCGTTACTCTCAATAATTTCGCGGATGTAGGTGGTCAGGCCGGTGACGGAATAAACGGTGTTGAAAAAAGCGTCGAACATGTTGTCCCTTTGGCTAACTGCGAATGACATTATACAATAGACAGGCTTGTTGCAGAACTAACCACATAGAGAGGCATGTATGGCATATCTCAATACACAGCAGCGCCAGGAGTTGCTGGATGAGTTGAAGAAGATGCGCTTTAACCGCGCTAAAGGCAAGGTTCGGGGTATGGATTCCAAATCCCGTCTGCGGTTTTATCGCAATGCACAAAATACCGGGCGGCTCATGACGAGCTATGAATTGCCCACGCTCGGCACGCGCGTGACGTTAGTGGAGCAGGTAGACGAAAAAGATAAGGGTGGCAAACTGAAGGCAGAGTATGATTTGGCGGAAGTATGGGTCGAGGCTCTGCCGGGGAATAACACTTAAACGAGACACCTTACTGGTTTTGCGTTGACCTGATATATCCAGGAATGTGTGAAAGGAATATTGTTATGCTGCGTAGCCTTCCTCAAACCCGTGAGGCGAGTTTATCGTCTCGTCTCGCTGGACTCGCAGTTTTTACCATCCTCACTATTTTATCCGCGCGGGTGACAATCAACATCGGCGTTGTACCCTTTACTCTGCAACCATTAGCCGTATTACTGGCCGGTATGGTGTTGGGTGCGCGAGATGGCTTCTTTAGCCAACTAGCCTATGTGCTGCTCATCGCGGCGGGGTTGCCATTCGACTCGCGCGGATTAGGAGCAGCAGCGCTGGTTGGCCCAACGGCTGGTTACATCTTCGGCTTTGTTGCGGCAGCAGGACTAGCCGGTTGGTTGGTTGAGCGCGGTGCGGCGCGCGTGTGGCAACGTTGGCTGGCAGGTATCGCTGGTATCGTGGTGATTTACCTGTTTGGCATTATAGTGCTGAAGTTTAACGTGGATATAGATTGGTCGGCGGCTTGGAGTACGGGCGTCGCGCCGTTCATTGTGCCTGACCTCGCTAAAGCTTTGATCGCGGCGGGGCTGACTGAGGGCGGGCGTCGGTTCTTTACAAGGAGTTACTCGGAATGATTCTGGAAGCCTTTGTCTGCCAGATTAAAGCAGGACAGGAAACCGAGTTTGAAACTGCCTTGCGGGATGCGCTGCCGCTCATCAATGGTATGAGAGGCTTCATTTCCCTCGAACTGCAGCGGTGTATTGAAATAGTAGGACAGTATATCATCCTGATACACTGGGAAACGTTGGAAAATCATACTGTTGGCTTTCGCGGTTCGCCAGAGTATCAGGAATGGCGGGCGCGGCTGCACCACTTCTATGACCCGATGCCCACTGTGCAGCATTATGAGAGCATTATTTAGGGAACAGTTGATAGGGGGCACTATAAACAGTGTCCCCTCCACATTTTACAATTCCGACAGTGCCGCCAGTTCTTCTTCACTGGCTGTCAAACCCAGGATATTGTAACCAGCATCTACATGGATAATCTCGCCAGTGACCGCGCTGCCCAGATCGGATGCCAACCAGACCGCAGTATTACCCACATCCTCCTGCGTCACCAGACGGCGCAGCGGTGCTGCTTTCTCAGCATATTTCAACATCAATCTGAATCCTGGCACACCTGCCGCCGCGAGAGTCTTGATCGGCCCAGCACTGATCGCGTTGACACGAATATTCTTTGACCCCATGTCGTTCGCCAGATAACGGGTAATAGTTTCCAACGCGGCTTTGGCGACAGCCATCACATGATATTTGGGCATCACCTTCTCAGCAGCGAAGTATGTCAGGCTCATGATGCTGCCTCCCTCTGGCATCAGCGGCTCGGCGCGTTTTGCCATCGCAATCAAGCTATAGGCGCTGATGTCCAGAGCCAGCTTAAAGCCATCCCGCGAAATGTCGATGAAACGCCCGCCCAGATCATCCCGATTAGCAAACGCAACACAGTGAACCAGGGTGTCGACCCGCCCGTAACGTGCCTTGACCTTCTCAAATAAGGCATCCAGGGCATCGTCATTGGTCACATCACATTCCTCGACAAAATCACAGTTGATCTCTTTAGCCAGAGGAAAAACACGCTTCTCCAGCACTTCACCAGCGTAACTAAGGGCGATAGTCGCCCCTTCTTCGTATAATTTTTGGGTAATGCCCCAGGCAATCGAATTCTTATTCGCAACGCCGAAGATCAGCGCCACTTTGCCATCCATAAGCCCCATATAATTTCCTCCTCGAAAGAAAGCTGTCAGCAGCAGGCGGTGACAGGCATTGATTGTCCGTCATACGGATCGTCGATACTCATTGACCGACGACTTACTTTAACACGCGGGGGGGAGAGGCGCTACGGAATTGACGGGCAGAGACATATCCACAGGTTGCATACAGGCTCAGAAATGCCTATTATCTGCTGGTATTTATTCAAGAAAGGATTTGTATTCATGTCAACGGGGCATATCCGCGTCATTGTAGCAATGGATTTTTCGGATGCAATCATGGCACAGTTGCGGGCGGTATCCCCGCGTTACGAAATTGAGCGCTATTTCCCTATCGTGCCGGAGGCTGCCTGGGCGGATGCCGAAGTGTTGTACACAGCGTCCCGGTTTCCAGACCCGGCGCAAGTGCCCCGGTTGCGGTGGATTTAACTTCATAGTGCTGGCATTGACCATGCCATTAAGCAGCCGATTGTCCAGACCGAAGATGTCGATGTGACGACCACCAGCGGCATCCATGCCACACCGATTGCAGAATACTGTCTGGCGATGATGCTGGCGTTCAACTACAAGCTGCCAAAGATGCTCGAATTGCAAAGTCAGGCGGAATGGCCGGAGAAAGCTAGCAGCATCTTTTTTCCGCATGAACTACGAGGTCAGACAATTGGAATTGTTGGTTACGGCGGTATCGGGCGCGAACTGGCACGGTTGGCAGATGCGTTGGGAATGACGGTACTGGCGAGCAAACGGGATGCTAAACATCCGGCAGATCACGACAGTTATGTCGAAGCCGGAACGGGCGACCCAGAGGGTGTTATTCCCGTGAGGTTGTATCCATCAGAGGCTATAGGGTCGATGGCATCAGAATGTGATTATCTGGTACTGACCCTGCCGCACACAGACGCGACTTATCACATGGTAAACGAAGCAGTGTTTGATGCGATGAAAAAGACGGCGGTGCTGATTAACATCGGACGTGGTGCAGTTGTAGATGAGGCATCCTTGATTTCCGCCCTGGCAGCGGGCAAAATCGCCGGGGCAGCGTTGGACGTGTTTGAAGAAGAACCGCTTCCGAAAACCAGCCCACTCTGGAATCTGAGTAATGTTATTCTCAGCCCACATGTCTCTGGTAATCACACTCAATATCACGAGAAGGCTGCGGCGCTGTTTGCTGAAAATTTGCAACGCTATATTGAAAATCGCCCACTCCTAAACCGTGTAGACCGAAAACGTGGCTATTGATCCACAATGTTAATTCTGTTTCTGAAACCTTCGAATTGTTATTGCGTATACTAGAGTGTAGGATCATAAACTGAGTAAGGAGACTAGTGTATGGCAAAGAAAAGCGAAAACGTAACCCCACCTCCGGAAAATGAACCAGGCGAAACACCTGAGAATCCCTTTGAGACGTTCATTTATCACCAGCGCAAGGCGTTGGAGGAAACGGGTAAAGCACTGGAGGCCCTCCTCCCGGAAGGTTTCCGTGAGCATGGTGGCGAGGCGAGCCGGGAATTCGTGAAGGGTTTCAAGGCACTGGTGGATGCCGCGATTGTCGAGATCGAAAAGGCAACCACCCAGGTTGAAGAGGTCGATGGCGACGGAGAAGATACACCACCTTCGACTACCGGCAAAACCAAAGTCAAAGTTCAGGTGGACTAAGCTGAACCAGGGCGCATTCCCCACATGCGCCCTTTTTTCTCCCCAAACCCAAAATTAACTTACCCGTAGGCTTCCCGACGATTAAGGGGCGTCTGCCGGTACAGCACCCCATCTATCCCTCAACTTACAATCTATATTGTTATATGCGTACCGGCTCATTCAAAAGGCGGATTTCAGTCCCATATAAGGGACGATGAACGCGAGGCATATTTGCCCTAGACTGAGGATGAGTCCGTATACTTGAGGGGAGGCAACAAATCTCATGCGGCACAAAGGTATAATCACACTGGTCATTACTATCCTGGCGCTCGCCAGTGCCGGATTTGCTCAGGCGAATGGCGCTGCTGCCCAAACCTGTTATCAGAACACCCGGTTGACAGTCGGTTCTCAGGGGCGAGTAACACTCTATCCGAATCAACCGAACCGACTGCGTAACGACCCATCCTACTACGGCACAGTCCTGGCTTATATTCCAGCGGGCAGCACCTTCGACATCATCAGCGGCCCGGTTTGCACGTCCTACACCCATTGGTGGCAGGTGCGCTACAACGGGGTTGTCGGTTGGACGGCAGAAGGTGATGGCGGTTCCGTATATTGGGTCGAACCCATTGTTTATAGCCCTCCTCCTCCAACGTGTGCGCCCGTTTCGCGTTTGTCGGCTGGGCGCTATGGGCGTGTAACCCCCGGCTTACCAAATACACTTCGAAGCGGTGCGGGTGTGGCTGGAACCACGCGCATCGGCCAAATTCCGGCGGGTGGTTTGTTCATCGCTATCAGTGGACCAAACTGCGGTTCGGACGGGCGCTGGTGGTGGTACGTAAACTATAACGGCCAACTCGGTTGGACGGCAGAAGGCCAGGGCACGGAATATTGGTTGGAACCCTACGGCGTCGACCCAATCCCGGTGGCGTGTGCGCTTCCAAACCGCCTGACGGTTTATGGATGGGGACGTGTGACGCCCGGTGCTCCCAATGTGCTGCGTAACGTTCCCGGCACGAATGCCAGCGGGTCGAACAGCATTGTGATTGGAACCATCCCCGGCAGCGCGGTATTCAGCGTACAAGGCGGCCCGACGTGTGGTTCGGACGGGCGCTGGTGGTGGTACGTAAACTACAACGGCCAACTCGGTTGGACAGCCGAGGGTGAAGGCTACAGTAACTACTGGGTCGAACCTTACTACGGTTACTAAGCTACGCGGTGGGGACATGGCAACGGCTATGTCTCCTTTTTGATTCCCGTCTTTCCCCGTGAATTATCACAAAGGGCGTCAAAGTCGTTCATGTCATAGAGGAAATTTGTGACAGTTGTGACTCGCCATTGAGGGCGAACAAGGGGCGGAGTTCCGAGTCTTGAGCGAATATCCCTGATAAGCCTTTTCCGTATTGAGAAAATTGGAGATAAAGACGATAAATATAATCGGGGAATTTTTTCTCGAATTTATCATCATGTCGCATTCTCCGACTAGATTTACATATTTCTTCAATTTCCTGTACCGCGATTTTGAAATTTCTCCCTCAATCCGCGAAATATGCTGCAAATTCTGCAATTGCACAGACCGAATGCGTGCAGAATGTGCAAATTTAGTAACCTCCGAAAGGCAATTACAGAGTCAGTATAGCGCAGATGTTTGCATAAAAGGTAAACATTTGTGTACACATTTGTTTCGTTTTTGAGGGGAAAAATCGGTAGTTTCCAGAAAAAAGATCGGATGAACGCAACTGATTGGCAGTGGTATCAATATGAGCTAAACCCTCCAACAGATTTTACAATCGTTTCACATCGGAACGACGTAGAGGTCAACAAGCGTAAAGTAGTGGAGAAGTGTTTTTCCTACACCTTTGGGTAGTTTTGGGCGCGGAGATGCAACGGTTGGGGACAAATCCACGTAGAATGGATTAACGTTCGTGTTGTTTTTACGAGGAGATGATATTCGATGATGTGGGGATCAAGAGGTTATGCATTTCGTGGCGGATGGGGACATCCCGGCGGATTTTTCATGATATGGCCGATGCTTCTGATCGGATTTGTGTTTTTCATGCTGTTCAAATTCCTGTGGCCGGTGCTGTTGATCGGCTTCATTTTCATGCTGATGCGCGGTGCGTTCGGCGGCGGACGGCGGTGGAGCCATGAAGGGCATCAACATGGCTGGCAACATCCTCGTCACGGGCATCACGGCAACTGGGGCGAAGGCTGGGGACAGCAATGGGGCAAAGATTGGGGTCGCCATCCCGGACATGTCTGGGGCTGGCACGATGGCGATGAGAAACCTAAGCGCAAGAATGACGAAGTGGATGATGAGAAACCAAAACGCGATGGGGATACGTGGTACGTGTAGCGTGTAAATCTCAGGTAGACGTTATATAGGGAAGGGATATGCGTATATGCCATATCCCTTTTTTGTTTATAGAGTGTAAATTACTCGCCGATGACACACAGGCTATTCCCCTGCCCACCATGTACTTATGAGGGCGATGCCGGACAGCACATAGCCGATTACAGCAGGGGCGATGTTCCCATTGGTATAGAGCAGGGTGGAACTCATAAGCAACCCAGCGAAAATAACCGCGCGGGTGGTTCGGCGTCCCTGGCCTTCGATGCGGCGGAGTTGGTCACGATACTCGCGCGAAGGATTGACCCTGACGGTGAGTTCACCACGTTCCATTTGGCCGAGGACGTTTTCAGCCTGCTGCGGGATGGCGGCAGCGCGGTTAAAGAACAAGCGCCCAACTTCCAAAATGGTCTGCCCAGCGTTGCCATTAAACAAACTCTGGATAACGGGCAGGCCAACCGCCCCAGCATCCACGTTGCCACCACCAACAATGCCGTTGGCGATCATCTTCTGCGCATAGGGCTGGAGTTCCTGCCAGGGATTAAACTCCGGATCAAGGCTGGTTGCCATGCCGCTGAGGATACCCATTGCCCGCCCCAAATAGATAAAATCCTGGGGAACCTGAAAAGGCATAGCAAACAACAAATCATTAAATTCGTGCCCCAGTTCGCGGGCATCGGTATAGCTGACATTTTTGATGTCGGTCATACTGAGTCCCCATACCTGATCGAAGGCAGCTTTAGTGGCTTCCTCGATACGCTCGGTGTCGGCGTCCGGCAGCAGGAAACCAAGCTGCTCGTAGCTGTTCACCAATTGTTCGGCGTCGCGCGACACGATGGCCGTGAGGGTGTTAATCAGGCCAGAGGCGATTTGTGGACTTAGAGAACCGGTCATACCGAAATCGACAAAAATGAGGTAAAACGGACGACCACCCTTAGCTGGTTCTCCGCCATTCTCGTATGGCAGCGGATAAACAAACAGATTACCGGGATGCGGATCGGCATGAAAGAAACGTTCCTCGAACACCTGGCGCAGATAGGTATCCATCAACCGTTTGGCGACCTGCTTGCGTTCAACCCCAGCAGATTCCATCGCTTCGTAGTCGCTGATCTTGATGGTAGTCACATCCTCCATAACCAGCACCGAGTCCGTAGAATGCTCGGTATAGATAGCCGGAATGTAAACACCCAGATCATCTCGGAACATGTCGGCGAAACGGGCAGCATTTTGTGCCTCGTGTTTGTAGGAGATTTCTTCCAACAGCACACGACCAAATTCATCAGCCAGAGCGGCGGTATCGGCGCGACGGCGGATAAATTGGAACTTATTGGCGACCCAGGCGACAATCCGCAGCGCAGCCAGATCGGTATACACAATCTCGCGGATGCCAGGACGCTGCACCTTGACGACGACACGATCTCCGTTCAGGAGTTGAGCGCGGTAGACCTGCCCCAGCGATGCAGCAGCGACAGGCTTGTCAGCAATCCACTGGAAACGAGTTGAAATTGTGCCGAGTTCGCGCTCGATAACGGCGTTGATCTGCTTCTGTGGCACGCTGGGTACTTCGTCCTGTAGACCGGATAACTCGTCGGTGATTTCCGGCGGGAGGGCATCTACACGGGTGGACACAAATTGACCGAGTTTAATCATGACACCGCCCATGAGGATCGCAAAATGGCGGAAACGGCGGCTGTAGATGATCCAGCGCCCCATGTTGCCACGTTCAACCCGCGCGCGCCCGATGATGCGCGGCATCACCATTCGCCACCAGAGGATACTAGTGAACAGACGGGCGGCGAATAACAACGTGCGTAAGAAGCGATACTGCATCCGTAGGGAACGCCCGCGATGGGGTATGGTGTAAACGATGTTTACCGGCAAGGATGCGGGATACCCTGCGGTCAATGGAACCGGAGAATCTAAGGCCGCAAGAAACTGCGGCTCGGAATTGTCGTCATTAACCTCTTCCAAAACTGCCTCAGTAGCATCTGGCGTATCGTCCGCCTCGTCCACGTCATGAGAAACCGAACGAGTGGATGCGATAATAATGGACTTAGCCTCGTACTCGCTGCTTTTGTGTCCGTTCGTCCTTGATGAAGCTGATTCGGAGGGAGGCATGTTCAAATCGTGCATCGGCAATTTCCAAGTCCCATAAGGCATACGGTAAAACGATATTCCGGCGGTATGGCCCGACGCGGAGCGTCAATTCATCGCGGGAACGATATAGATCAAGGTCTTCTTTGGTGGCAAAAGGCAGCGGCACGATCAACACCGTATTACCCTCGGCATCGGTTTCAATCTGATGAGTTTTGCCATCGAACATCTTATCGGCGGGATTCTTGTCACCATAGAGTTCCTTCGCCAGCTTACGCAGGGTTTCCAGCCCGCCGACCTCCTGGCCGAACAAGGGCGCTCGCATCAACGGCAAGTCCCCGAACGCCTCGCCAATGAACTCAATGTTCTCCTGCTGATTAGCTTTCCACATGGCGAAGTAGGGGTCAGTGACTTCCGGCGGGATGATGCGATTACAGAGGATGGCGTCGGTGGCGTAACCATACAGGTTGAGGTAGGTGTAGGTACGCTGCGTCTCCTTGATAACCATTTTCTCCGGGTTGACTACCAGACGGATGCTGCTCATTTCCGGGTCGGTCAGCAGTTGGCGAACACGATCCAGGGTATCGAACAGGACTTGCACCTGGTCGAAGGCATCGGCTTCAGGGACAGCCTCGCCCCGTCGCATGAGTTTAGAAAATGGTCGGATGATCTTGCTCACACCGCGCGTCAACGTCAGGATACGCTCGAACCACCAACGGGTTACATCCGGTAGACTGAGCAGGCGCAGGGTCTCGGCGGTAGGAGCAGCGTCCACGATCAGGACATCATACTGCCCCTCATTGACGTATTTGTTGATCCACAACAGATGCGCGCCTTCTTCCAGCCCAGGCAGGATGGTGACTTCCTCGGCCACCACATCCTCGACTCCCTGGCGACTGAACAGCGCGACCATATATTTCTGGAACTGCCCCCAGTATTTGTCCATCGAATAACGAGCATCGACTTCCTGCGCCCACAAGTTCGGGTAAATTTCTATCGGCTCCGGGCCGATCTCTTTTTCCAGCGAATTGCCCAGGCTGTGGGCGGTGTCGGTGCTGAGGACAATGGTTTTTAAACCCATCTCCGCGCATCGCAACGCGGTTGCCGCCGAAATGCTGGTTTTGCCCACGCCGCCTTTGCCAGTATGTACGATAATGCGCATAGTTATCCTACTTTGTACCTTACTTCACATTATACATGATGGCGGAAACTATCCCGCCTGTTATTCATGTACGTATCATGTGGGCAAAAGGTGGCAAAGAAAGGGGAGGAAACGAATTGAGGAGATGCCCTATTTATTGTCGGATCGTTTACGCAGCCACCCCCACATGCCCCAGCCAATAGACACTACAGCAAGTACGGTCAAGATGAGGGCGGTGGGATTCTTGCCTAGTATGTTGATGAGCGTCGTGAGTATTAGGTAAGTCCAGTTTTGATCGTTCGGTTGGACTCCGGTGGCAAAACTGAGGGGGTCAAAATAAATACATGCCCCTACCAATAAGCAGAACAATACCCAGTAATATCCCCACCCTTGAGTCAATCGGTTTGTTGGCTTCGGCAATTTTCGCGGCGCGGGCGGCTTCCATCTCAGCTTTGGTGCGTCGTTTGCGACGCGGTTTAGGCTGTTTGGATTCGGGTTCGGGTGGGGGTTGTGTGTCAGGTGTAGTCATGTTTTTATGTTTTATTGTAGGCAGATTCCGCGTCGGGGCAATTCAGTAAAGTCAACCCCCTTGACAAAATATTTAGGTTAGTCTAAAATGCTGTTTATTAATCGCTACATCAGTTTTTGGATGTGAAATGAAGTCATGAATGATGTACCTAAAATACTCACGCTGGATGCGCTGTCACTCGACCAAGTAGCTATCGTCACGGGACTCACCAGTGCCGGGGCAGAACGGCGGCGCATGATGGACCTGGGCATCCTGCCGGGTGCGAAGATCGAGATCGAGATGCTCAATCCGTTGGGCGACCCAACAGCCTACCGCATCCGCGAAGCAACCATCGCCCTGCGCCAGGAACAAGCTCGTTTAATTAACGTTACCCTCGAAGGAAAGGAAGGGGCAAAATGACCGTACAAGGGCCTGCCGCCCCAACCGCCGCCTGCGCGACCTGCCCAATTTATAACAGCGCGCAGTTGGTGAAACTGGGCATCAGTATGGATAACTGGGATTACATCGTCGCGCTGTCCGGTAATCCGAACACGGGCAAAAGCACTGTCTTTAACGCGCTGACCGGACTGCGGCAGCACACTGGCAACTGGCCGGGTAAGACCGTGACTCGTGCCGAGGGTGGTTACATCTTTGCCGACAAACGCTATAAACTGGTTGACCTGCCGGGAACCTATTCGCTGCTGTCTACCAGTACCGACGAGGAAGTCGCCAGGGATTTTATCCTGTTCGGCCAACCCACCGTTACGGTGGTCGTCACCGACGCGACCCGTTTGGAACGCAACCTGAACCTGGCGCTGCAAGTAATGGAAATCACGGATCGGGTGGTGATCGCCCTGAACCTGATGGACGAAGCCAAACGACACGGCCTACAGGTGGATGAACGTCATCTGGCGCGCGAACTCGGCGTCCCGGTTGTACCGATGTCGGCGCGGCAGGGTGAGGGCGTGCCCGAACTGCTGGGGGCGATTGCCGAGGTGGCCGAGGGCAAATATCCGACCAAACCACGCCATATTGAATATGTTGACTCAAAGGTCGAAAAGGCCGTGCATGGCCTGATGGAACAGGTGGAAGCCCTATATCCTGACCTGCCGAACAGTCGTTGGGTAGCGATGCGCCTGCTGGATGGCGACCCCAGCATTGTACAAGCGGTGAAGGATGGCACGTTGGGCGATCTATCGCAGGGTAAACAGCCCTCAATCCCGAATAACTTCGTTCAATTGGAGGCTGTGAGCTAAGATGGCCGCCACAAACATAGACCAACTGCTCCAAAGTGCCGAATCGCTACGCAGGGACATCGGCGACGAATTTCATGACCGGCTGATGGAGTCCATGTATACCGAGGCGGGGCAGATCGCAGACCGTTCGGTAACGCGCTCCGGGGTGAAGCCACGTTTTGCCTTTGACCGGACACTGGATCGTCTCGTCACCAGCCGCACCTGGGGCTTCCCGCTGATGATTCTGATGTTGATGGGTGTGTTCTGGCTGACAATTGCCGGGGCGAACATTCCGTCGCAGATGCTGGCGGATTTGCTGCTCGGCACTGTTTATAATGGCCTGCACAGCTTCGCGGATGCGCTCAGTTTCGCGCCCTGGCTGTCCGGCTTCCTGATTGACGGTGTTTACATGGCGACGGCCTGGGTAATCGCCGTGATGCTGCCGCCGATGGCGATCTTCTTCCCGTTATTCACCCTGCTGGAGGACTTCGGTTATCTGCCGCGCGTGGCCTTCAATCTGGACAGGCTGTTCAAGCGTTCGGGCGCACACGGCAAGCAGGCGCTCACCATGATGATGGGTTACGGATGCAACGCCGCCGGGGTAGTGGCAACCCGTATTATCGACAGCCCGCGCGAACGGCTGATCGCCATCATCACCAACAACTTCAGCATTTGTAATGGCCGCTGGCCGACGCTGATTTTGATGGGGACGATATTCATCGGCGCAACCGCCCCGCCCGCTCTAGCCAGTTTCATTGCTGCCACCAGTGTAGTCGCTATTGCCGTGCTGGGTATCATTGTTACACTGCTGGTATCGGCCTTCCTATCACGGACGTGGCTTAAAGGTGAAGCATCGACCTTCAGCCTGGAACTGCCCCCCTATCGTCCGCCACAGGTGATGCAAACGTTGTACACCTCGCTGATTGACCGTACCATTCTGGTACTGTGGCGTGCAGTGTCGATGGCTGCTCCGGCGGGCGCGGTCATCTGGCTGACCAGTAACATTTACATCGGTGACATGAGCATTGCCGGACACATGGTGAGCTTCCTGAATCCATTTGGACTGCTGCTCGGTCTGAACGGTGTCATCCTGGTGGCCTACATCATCGCCATCCCGGCCAACGAGATCATCATCCCGACAATCCTGATGCTCACACTCACACTGGGTAGGAATATCGCAGGCGCACAGGCTGGCGTCATGCTGCAACTGGGTGACGCACAGGTTTATAATGTGCTGACGCAGGTCGGCGGGTGGACGATGCTCACGGCGGTGAACCTGATGCTGTTCAGCCTGCTGCATAACCCGTGCAGCACCACCATCATGACGATCTGGAAAGAAACCAAGAATTTGAAATGGACGGTGGTGGCGACCTTGCTGCCGCTGGCGCTGGCCTTCATCGTCACCTTCTCGACGGCGACAATCGCCCGATTGTTCGGCTGGGCGTAAGTCCGAGAATTTGAACGAAGAACATGTATATTAGGGGGCGGGTCTGAAACCCGCCCCTACGTTTCCCCAATCTATCTAAAATCCACGCGTGCACCAATCCCCTTTTCTTTGGCCTTTGCATAGATGATCTGTGCGGCGGCCAGGTCTTCGATAGCGAGGCCGAGGGACTTAAATAGTGTGATGTCGTTTGGCGATTTTCGGCCACCCGCCTCCCCCGTCAGGATTTCGCCCAACTCGGCCTGAATATGGCTGTCGTCTACTGCCCCTTCACCCTTTGGAATCAGGAAATCCCCGGCTTCAGCCAACGCCGATTCACGTTTATCAACAAACAAACGCGATTTCACCATCAGAGCAGTATCGCATTCGCGGGCAGTGGAGATACTCGCGCCAACGACATTCAGATGCGCCCCAGGGGCGACCCATTCCCCACGCAATACAGGTTCGTTGCTGGCGGTGGTGGTGCAGATCAAGTCCGCGCCTTCTACTGCACTCGACACATCCGGCATCGGCTCAATGGTCAAACCATACCTGGCCGATTCGCTTTCTGCAAATGCCTGTGCGTGGGCGGGATTGCGACTCCATACCCGCACCCGACGCAGTTTTCGGGCAACGGACATGGCTTCCAGATGTGTGCGTGCCTGCACGCCACTGCCCAGAATAGCCAGATCACCCGCGTCCTCGCGCGCTAACAGACGAGTCGCCAATCCACTGACCGCCGCTGTACGAATCCCGGTGATTGTTCCGGCTTCAATCAGGGCCAATGGGCTGCCGTGTTCCGCCTCGAACAGCAGCACCGCGCCTTGATGCGAATCGTAGGCTGTACCGTGATTGCCGGGCATAACGGTAATGACCTTGACGCCCATCGCGCCGCTTACGTAGGATGGCATGGTGATGAGGAAGCCGCTTTCATCCGGCAAGCGAGTCACCAGCCGCAGGGGATTGAGCGCGTGTTTCAATCGCAGGGCTTTGAGTGCAACCGCCATCGCATCAATACAGTCACTCATTGGTAGCAGGTCGCGCACCTGCCCCGCATTAATCACCAGGATTTCCATCACCTTATCCTTAAGTTGTCGTTATCAACTGATGGCGGGAATGTACCACATGAGAGGTCGATTGTGGCAGTTGTCAGCTATCAATCTCCATTGCGCGCAAGAAATCTTCATAGGCCGCTTCCCAGGCTGTCTGGACTTCGGGTGTGAAGGCTGGCCCCAGGCGGCGGTTTATCATCCAGATGAGCGCCTGACACATGGTCTGATAATAAGCAGGCTGCACGCCATAATTGATGTGCCGCTGGCCGAGTGGCCGCATGTGTTCGCGCAGGGTATCCGGGTGTTCAAGGGCTGTCACCGCCGCCAGAATCATACGGACGAACTGACGTCCCTGCAACTGAATATCGGTTTGATGGAAGAGTTCCCTGAGGGATGGATCGAGTTCAAACAGGCGGTCATACAGCATTCGTCCGGCGATGTCTACATCCTCCAACACCACCCCAAAACTATCTCTGACGAGGTTGATTTGCTGTATCGTAAGTGTCATGGCTGGAATCTTCAATTGTGTGCGGGCTGTTCATCCATCATACTCAACCCACAGTCCGGTACAGGGGACAATTTGACCCCATTTGAGGTGACAGATTTCCGCATTTATACCCGTAACTCAAGCTGCTACAACTCACGCAGGAAGCGTTCAGGGTTATTCAGGAAGTCGCGGGTGAGGGTGACATGTTCCAGTTCATCATACTGAACCGGCGCAACCGGATGCCGGTCAAAGTTGAGAATTGTCGCACCGGGGAAAGCCATCAATATAGGTGAATGGGTAGCGATAATAAACTGGGCATTGTGCGCCCCAACCATCTCTTTGAGCAGCGACAGAAAGGCCAGTTGACGAAGCGGCGATAAGGGTGCTTCCGGCTCGTCCAGTAGGTACAGGCCATCGGGCACAAACCGGGCACGGAAGAAGGTGAAAAAACTCTCACCATGCGAACGCTCATCCAGGTCGCCATCGTATTTCGTCTTGAGGGCATGAAGCTGACCCTGGAAAGGCATTCGCGCCAGACTCTTGGCATATTCAGAGCGACCTTCGTACTCGGTTTCGATGTCCCGCAGGTCGTTTTCCATTTCCTCGCGGATGCGTGCCAGCCGCCTTGTGTAGCCGAAATAATCCTCCGCACGCAGGAAGAAGCCTTTGCGGGTGCGTTTGCTCCAGGTGAGTTTGAGCTTCTTTGCCAGTTGGCGCACTGCCATAAGGGATTTGTCGCGCTCCAGATCGTCACTCCCGGCGACAATCGACCCGGCAGCACTTGCAAGCGCTTCCATAAAGGTTGATTTGCCCGAACCATTCTCCCCTACCAGGACTGTCACCGGAGTGGTGAATTCAATGGCTGGTAATGACTGGATGACCGGAACGTTAAACGGGAAAGTCCCTGCTAATGATGGTTCAATCGTTCCCAGGCTGACCGAGGTAAGATGAATCATGTTTCTCCGGTATCGTGTTTGCGGACAAATGATGTATAGTTTCGTTCGGAATTGTATCCAATTCTGTTCCCGAATACTCACCTCTGGCACGGTAGAAAGTCTTCAATATGAAACCCTTCAGTTATTTTGACCTGATTGAAACCTTCCCGACAGGCGGGTGCGCCGTATGCAAGCTGACTGCCCGTGATGTTGAACAATTCATCGACTCGCAGTTATACGAATATGTCAACACGCCGGATACCCATGCGGCTATGCGTGCCTCGCGCGGGTTATGCGCCGAACACAGCGCCCATTTGATGAATTATGGCGCGAGTGTGCTGGGAATCGCCCTGCTCCATTCGGGCATTGTCAATGAACTGCTGAAGATTACGGATGCATCCCCACTGCTGTCGGGTGGATCGGCGTTCGCACGACTGCGGGGGGACATTCGCAAAAGCGCAACCGCGCTGGCCGACAAACTGATGCCGAGCGCACCCTGTGCCGCCTGTGAGGTACTGGAACGCTCCGAGGCTGGACACATTCGCGCGCTGGTCGATCACTTGGACGATACGCGGCTTGACGCGGCTTTTCGGACATCGGATGGCTTATGTCTACCCCACTTCCGTGCTGCACTGCGGTTAGCATCCAGCCCCGCCAATCTGGAAAAGTTGGTATCGATTCAGGAGACGATTTGGGAGGAGTTAAAAAACCAGCTTGATGCGTTCGCGCTTAAATATGACATCAACCATGCTGATTTGACGATGGGAAAGGAAGGGGATAGCTGGCGGCGGGCACTGCGATTGGTGGCCGGAGAACGGGATGTATTCGGTTTAAGACGGGGGTGACACCCCTGCCCTTATTTTGCCCGTGCTTTGAAGTAGCCGCTCACGAAGCGGTACATCTCCAGTGGATTCTTAGGCTGCTGGCTGTTATCCTCCAGTTTACGCGCCTGTCCGGTGTCCTCCATCGCCTTATCGCCCCCCATGCCTGTGATGACAACGCACAGTTCGGCCACCTTTTGTAGATCAATTGCCAGATCACGCACAATTTCACGCTGCTTCGCCAGGGAGACATCGCCCCACAGGCTGTCCATCTCCCCCAGAATTGCCTCGGCACTCAGGGTCAGTTTCTTATCTGGCGGGAAGGCTCGCAGGGCGCTCCGCAGCAGCCTGTCGATAATCTGAGCTTCATCCAGCAGCATCGGCGCAGAACGTTCGCCAAGCGCATGAGCGCTAGCTATACGATCCATTTTTATTGGGTAGCGCTTACCTTTCGTCAGATAGCCACCCATAATCCAGAATATATCGAGGACGCTGGCAGGGTTGATCTTGCCAGAGAGCAGGTTTTCGATGTACCTTTCCATGTCGCGTGGGGCATTACTGCTGTGTTGATCGCTCAACACGATGATTGCCCGCCCCATGCCGACCATCTCCTGCGCAATCACTCGGCGCTCGTTGTCGGTCAGTCCACCGCTCAGGCTGTCGAGAGAATTCATCAGCGCGCCAACACTGGGTATCTTGGTTTTATCCACGTAGGCCAGTGCCGTTTCATGCAGGAATTGGGCGGTAATATGCAGGAACTCGGCATAACTGACCAATTCAACACCATCCATCATCCGTTTGAGAGCATAGGTCGCTTCCAACGTTTGCTGGATTGATACCCCAAATTCACGGCCATAAGCAGTGATCGCCCGACGTGCGTCCTCGTCGCTGGCGCTACGAACGAAGCGCCGCAGGAGTTCCAGCGCCGCCAACCGCACCCGTTCGTCCCAATCGAGCATGGTATACATGCGCCCGATCAGATTGACCCCGCGTGTACCCTCTCGCGCCGCGACCTGGGGCAGCAAACCAGCCACGCGGATGGTGCTGGGAACATCTTTACGTTTGATGTGGAACTTAAGCAGTGCGATCATCGCAGTTGACGGAATGACTTCCAGAATAGCCGGTGTTTCGAACAACATTCGGGTGACATCTTCGGCTACACCATCCAGGTCGGATGACCATTCATGCCCTTCCAGCGCACCGATATAGGCCATTGCAAGCGGCAAAGAACGAATACCAGCATCCGAGATGACCTGTAGTGCCAGTGGAATCTGGTCGGCACTCAAGGGTGTCTCGGCAAAAATCTGTCGCACCATATCGACATATTCTGTCTGCTTATCGCCGGGATACAACATCCGCGCCTGATGCAGCATCTCATTTCCCAGTTCGTTGTACGCACCATAAGTCAGCAGGATTTGCAGGATGTGGGTCGGCCCAGGTGGGTCGAGCGTTAGCAGATTCTCATCGCTGGACGCATTTTTAGCAATCCAGCACAATGTCTGACTGTACTGGACTGCCCAGGGCGAGTCGAGACGGTGAATGATGGCTGCCAGTGCCGAAGTATCGACAATATCCGGGCGGTTGGCGCGCACGGCAGATTCGGCCAGCCGGATGAGAATCAGGTCGCGCCACTCGTCGCCAAACGATTCGGCAGTATCCACCAGCAGCCCATAAGGGCACATACCAGCGTCCTGGCCGGTAACGTAGGGCGCAAGCCGCACCAGACTCGGTGGTAGCTGGGACGTAAATTTTTCGGACGAAATCATCCGGCTCAAAACATCACTGTCCACATAATTGACCGCCAGCAGGAATACGGTCAGGTTCAGGTCTTTGTCCATGACGGTGAGCGGCAGTGCCATCTCGACCAGCTTCGGCACAATCCGGCTGATCTCTACACCGGGGTCGGTTCTCTGGATACCTTCCAGAAAGCTGTTGATTTTTTTAAGGTCGCGCGCTTTAACCATCGCGTCCATGTGTGCCAACGCCGCCCGGTGCGCCAGTTCGACCCACTTCATGCCCACTGGCCCCAACGGGTTTGCCAACCACTTGGAAACCGCTTCATATACAATACCCGGCTGACCCTCGTTGATCGCCTCGCTGAACTGCTTTTGCAGCGCAATTTCCAGTTCGGGCTGCTGGCGGATCATGACGGCAATGGGTTCGGCGTGCTGCATATCCCCAAGCGCCAGAGCAAACGACAGCAAATGTTGGGTATAAGTGACCTTGAGATCGTCACTCAGGGTTGGGTCTTCCGCCAATATTTTGGATACATCGGCATTTTCGACTGGCTGGTTGTTCAGCAGCGCATTGTCCAACACCAGCCGTCGGGCTGCATAACCCAATGCTTCTGCCAGTCCTTCACCGCGTTTGATGCGCCAGGCCGCTACCGCTGTCAGCGCCCGCGTTTGCTGGCTGACCAGTTCGGCGTCCAGGCGGAGTTGACTGATGATGAACCGACTGTATTCATCCTCGATAGCCTTCCCGGCCATGTTGCCACTCGGCCAGTCGTAGATCAGTGTTTCCCGCGATAACTTTCCCCCAGAGTGGAAGCGGATTTGGGCATCGGTTTGGGTTGAAGGCACCGTATGGGTAGCAAAGGTAACACCGAACCGGGCAGATGGGGGCAGCAGCGCCAACAATCCCTGAATGAAGGTAATACGAGTATCCAGTTCCGGCGGCGCACCCTGCACCACCAATGGAACGCCCTGAACAATGGCTGACAACAGCAACTCAATCGTGTCGATTTTGTTTTTGGTAAAGCTCATGAGTTCCAGAATTTCGTCAATCTGGGTTTCGACAGAGGGAATATCCACCTGTGCCAACTCCAGTGGCTTCAGTGAGCCACCGGGCTTGTCGAAGACAGGCATTTGTTCCTGCACCAGCGTCATAAGAGCCTTGAGGTTGCCGCCCATTCCCCGCAGTACCTCCGGCGACAGCACGATGTAATGCAGGATGGATTGCCCCGCGTTACCAATCTGAGCCTGCACCAGCAGGAACGGAATCGACGCCCGCCCGCGTACCAATCCCCATGACCCGGTATTTACCCCCGGCATCGGTGGGAGAAGCGCGATGGTAATGGCCTCGGCAATCTGATCGGCTGCGACACCCGGCGATTGTGCTAGAAGTTGGAGTTCGCCTTCCGGTTTACCATCTTTTGGCAGTTGCCCATAATAAAAGTGTTCTAATGCATAATTGACAACAGACACTATGGATTACTCTCTACTGATTCGACATTCGGTCAGGACGAGAAAATGTCGCCTTTCAGCGCTTTTCTAATAGTATACTTTTTTTACTGAAACTTAGCACACCGACCATTGGGGGATGGAATAGGTTAATCACAAATGTATGGCAGTCCTATGATGGGCTGGCCGTAGAAGACGAATTTGTTGTGGGGTTAACGCCGAGCAAGGTGATCGCCCACATAGGTAGTGCTGATTAGAAGAACATAAGAGGTGAGATCGCATCTCGAATGAGACACGACCTCAGTTTACTTACAGAACGAAGTCTAATCCATCGCCCCGGCCAGAACCGTTGCGGTATCTGACTGGCTGCTGCCCTGCTCTGCCTGGAATGCCTTCACATCCACCTGTCGCAGCATACACAGGGAGAACACCATGCCAACCGTAAACAGGACAAACGGCAGGCCATAAGCCAGGTTGATATTGCCGGTCAACGATAGAGTCAAATCCCGCAGGATACCGCCGCCGGAAACGCCCAGACCACGCGCAAATGTCACCACCAATGTCCAGAAACCCAGGAATGTGCCCGCGCGACCAGCAGGACTCATTTCCATCATCATACCGAGCGTACCGACATTCCACACACCCAGGCCGACCCCCAAGAGAATCAGACCAATCGTCACCAGCGAACGGATAGATGCGATGGCTGATAGTCCGAGTACCGCGAAAGTTAGAGCCAGTACGCCAACACCGATGTACGACATGACGGTATTCGTCAGGCGAGGATAACGCCGCCCCAACCAGAGGAAAATGATTGTACCGAGGATAGCGGTGCTGCCCCAATAGCCAGCAAAACGGGTTGTATGGGCAGCATCCATATTAAATACCTGCCCACCGAAAGGTTCAAGTATCAAATCCTGGGCAAAAGCGAACATCATCGACAGGCTGAGAAACCAGAAGAAATAGCGTGTCTGCCGGTTACTCCAGACCAATTTGAGATCAGCACGCATCGAGGTCGAGGGTTCGTAGTCGGCCTGCTGTGAGATGGATGTCCCATAGCGGCGTTCTTCGCCCAGAAGCGAGAAAAACCACAGGCCAGCCATCACAATTGCACCGATCACAAACAGATTTTGAAGCGTGTCCGGCGAGAAACTCAACTGACCGGGGCCACCGTTCGCTGGACGGAAGCATCACACCGAATAAGATACCGCCAATCGTGAAACCCAGCAGCAGGAATGTCCACACGATGCCGACTGCCCGCCCACGCTGCTTCTGGTTGGTGCGGTCATAGATCAGCGCCAGAAAGGTGCTGCCAGAGAGCGCATTTCCGAGACTGAACAGCAGCATCGACACCGAGATGACGACCCAGATAGCCAGGGTTGCCGCATTACCGCGCGCGATATGCGCCGTTGTAATGCCTAACGCCAGGATACTGATCGCCATCATCGCCCGACCCAACCAGACCCAGAACAAGCGCCGGTAGCCACCAATCGAGCGTTGGTCAGACATTCGCCCTGCCCAGACACCCAGCGGAGCCAGGAAATACCGCAGGCTGACGAGCAGGCCGATGGGGGTGGCGCTAAAGCCCAGGTCGCTAATCATAATGCGATTCCAAATACCTGTCGTCACCACGTCGGCCATACCAGACCCCAGGTGAAACAGGCCGATTTTGAGATTCCGGCTCAACGTCAGATTTTGCTCTTGCTGTTCGCTCATGTTTTATCCGATTTTAGTAGGTTTTATGAGATTTAACTCCAGAATTATACGAGGAACTTCCGAAATTCGTCAACTAACAATTGCGATTTGGTTATAAGACGCAGGTGGTCGGCCATTTCGTCGCCGTGACTGCCAAATTAGGGTACAATGTTCGTTCATATAGAGTGATATATTTATGCGCAACCCTCCGGCTAAACGGACTTGAAGGGAGAGCCATGTCTACCAGCACTCGCTACAAAAAGATCGTTGTCCCCCTGGATGGTTCGGGCTGGTCACAGCGCGCCGTTCCCCATGCGGTTGACATCGCCCGTGCCAATGGTTCGGAACTCATCCTGCTGCACGTTTTCCGCCCACCTGCCGCCGAGTTCACTGACCAATTGGCGCTGGCTGGTCAGGAGGGACAGGTTCAACAGATGCGCGAGTCGATGAAGCAGTATTTGATGGGCGTGCGATCCGAGCTACGGGCGGAAGATATTGTTGTGCGCTGCCAGGTCATTGAAGGGTTGGGGTGTCGCCAGCATCATCTGCGACTACATCAACGACGAAGGGATTGATCTGGTGGTGATGAGTTCGCACGGGCGCACAGGCGTGGCACGGTTTATCTTCGGCAGCGTGGCGAACAAGATTATGCAATGTGCCACAGTCCCGGTGCTGGTGATTCATCCTGACAAGGACGATTGACGCGATCTCAAATCGAGCCAATTTCGTACAACCTACTGCACCATTTGCGTAAATTGCACTATTGTCGCCGAAATGTCCGGCGGGAAGACCGGGAACTGCCGCCGATGCGAGATTCCTGAACGGCGGGAAACAAGGCGGGGTGCCGCCGGAATATCATGCTTACGGCGGGTGGGCGGGAGCGAACTGCCGATGCAACACACTTTGATGGTTTGTGTCATTTCGGCGGGAAGCTGAGAGCAGCCGCCGTTCATGCGCGAAGCAAAATTGCGAATTTTGCGCATACAGAGAAACAACAGCTACACGTCGAGAACACAGCAACATCCTATTCAACCGATTTGACAGTAACACAACCTCAGCGTAGCACAAATTTTCTGATTTGTGGTACACATTTGTGTCGATTTTTCCGCTCAAAATCGGGATTTTGCGTGGATGGCTTATGAAATAGTGTGGAACGGACCTTCGCGTTGGGCGACGTTATGGCGGATGGTCTGGATGGCGCGCAGGGCGGCCATACGTTCCTCAGTCGGCAGATCGAGGTTACTAAATTCCTGTTCGTCCAACAGCGTGATTGTGCCATTCGGCATAATCCATATATCCAGTTCGAGATCGTCCGCGTGGACACTCTCATCGGTGATGACTGCCGGACGGGTGATGTTGCAGTACCAACCCTTGACGATATCGCTGTCGCCGTCGTGTACCTGAAAGATGTTGTACCAGCGGTCACTGAAGAACCACTCGATGAACAAGTCCCCCTGATGGAAACTGACAAATCCCAGATCAGCCTCGCGGCGGTCAAAGAAGGCACGCAGGCACACATAATTCTCGCCGCGTTCGATGACACTGCCCTGATAGTGCCAAACGGGATGACCGAGATAATTGTGCTTGTAGACGGTAATCATGCTGCGTGCCTTCCGGTGTGGAACATGCTGGAAGTTGACAATCAAATTCTAAACTGTTCTACAACAAGTGACTGTTAAGAATTACGATGAAACAGTGATAACTTCATTTCCTATCATGTTCATCCCTATGCCCGTCCGATGGTATGAACGGCCAGCAACACACCTCGCCTAAGCCACACACGCGCCTCTGCCGCACGCATGACGTTGCTGACGCCCCGCGCAGGGCCGAAGGTGAGGGTTTCATCCCGTAAGGGATAATAGAGATTTTCAGTGCGGACGGCGCGCGCCTCGCCACTGATGGGCAGCAGCGACAGGGTATCGTCCACCGCGCCCATGACAGGGTTTTCGCCGGGGTACATCAACCAGGCTTCCTGTTTGCCCGCCACCAGACGAACATCCACATGACGCAGGGATGGCAGCGCCAGCAGATAGACGTTGCTCAAGGTCTGATCGAGGCGATCCCCAATGCCGCCGATGACCCGAATCCAGGTCGCGCCCCGCTCCGCCGCCCAGGTTAAAGCCAGTTCTAAATCGGTTTCGTCTTTTTCTTCGGGGAAATGGCGCACTTCCGCGCCACCCTTTTCCAGTGCGGATACTTCGTCGGGTGTCAGGGAATCCATATCGCCCACCAGAGCGGCGACAGGCTTACCATAAAATGCCGCCTGATGCGCGCCACCATCGGCAGCCATCACCCAGGCATTGGGCGCGGCGGCAAGAGCAGCCCGCACTACCGGCCCATCGTTGGCATCCCCATTGGCAAAGATCAGGACTCTCAGCGGGTTCTGCGTTTCCACCGCTCTTTAATTTCCAGTTTACTGATGTCCGGGACTTCGAGGAAGTCATTGGCAAGGCGGGTAAAACGCTCGAATTCGAGCATGGGGAAATGACGCACACCGGGCAGCGGTACAGGTAAGAGGAGTTCTTCCTTCTCACCCGTGATGTAATTCAAGATATTCTCGTTGGGAACCGGGATGACCGCATCGTCCGCACCATGCACCAGCACACGGGGCATGGGCAGCAGGCGAATCGTATCCAGCATGCGACCAGAGTCATACAGGCTGATACTGCCACGCACCGCCGCCGTATCGGTCTTATTGACATCGACAAGCAGCTTGTCGTAGGTAGCCTCGGAACGTTTGAAACATTTGCCCAGGAGGGTTTCCAGACTGGTGTTTGCAAGGGTGGTTTGCAGAGGATTATGTTTCGGCGCGCTGGCACTCACCTGCTCGGCAACCGCCGTCGACTCTGATGATGAACTGCTGGTGTTATGGGCGCGCTGGCGTTCGAGCAGGGCTTCGCGCATCATGTTGGAGTTCATGATGGTGGCCTCGGCCTCGACAGGCGGTTCGGGGATGGTCACAGCCGGTTTGTCAGGGGTTGCAGGCGTAGTGAGATTACGGGCTGCCGGAATGCGTTTGTCCAAATCGCCGGGGTCAAACAAGGGCGCACTAATCAGCATGATACGCGGCGCTTTGTCCGGGTAGAGGCGGGCAAATTCCATCGCCACCAGCGCCCCCAATCCATGCCCGATGAAGGCCGCTTTGGGGATCGCCATGCTGTTCATAAAATCAAAAATCAACTGAACCTGATGATCCAGCGCATACTTCTGGGCATTCTTGCCGGTGTCGCCAAAGCCGTACATATCCAGGGCATAAACACGGTAGTTCAACTGGAGCTGCTGCATGGTCGGAACCCAATAACGCCAGGAACCGATCCAGCCATGCAGGAGCAGCACCGGACGTCCCCGGCCTAACACTTCATAGTGGATGAGATCACCACCGATGGTAATCGCACTCATAACGTAAAACCTACTGTGAAGGACGCAATCATGCGTCTAGGACATTCCATTCTGCTTCAAAATTTCTCCTATTTGCCGGGTCAAGTCCTCCGGCGCGAACGGCTTGAGGATATAGGCGACCGCGCCTGCATCCAGCCCGGTCTGTCGCTCTTCATCCTGCCCTTTGGCCGACAGAAAATACCACCGGAACGTTGCGGATGTCATCAATCAACTTCATCTGGCGGCAAGCTTCGTAGCCCGTCATCTTCGGCATCCGCACATCCATCATAATCAAGTCCGGCTTGACTTTCGGGGCGAGGTCGAGAGCTTCCGCACCATTGGCGGCCTGCGTCACCTGATGCCCGGCAAACACCAGCGTGAAATTGATTAATTCGCGGATGTCGCGCTCATCTTCTGCTACAAGAATGTGTGCCATATTCGCGTGACTTTCCCCTGTATCTCCTGCATCACTTACGATAATGAGTGGTCTGGGCGAAAATTGTACTCGCGCCCACAATGACCGTTATTCATACTGTTCGACTGGCTGCTCGATGGGAAGTTCGACATAGAACGTCGTGCCCTTGCCGAGTTCCGTATCGAACCAGATGTTTCCATTATGCATCTGAACCAGTTCTTTCACAATTGATAAGCCCAAACCCGTGCCGGGAACATCCATCACCAACGCATGGTCTTCAAAGCGTTCGAAACGCCCCCAAATGCGTGACGGAATTCTTCGGGGATGCCGATGCCGGTGTCGGCCACCGAGATCAGCACATGCTCATTGTCCGGCTGTCGCTCAACCTTGACTTCTATATGACCACCAGGATAGGTGTAATTAAAAGCATTGTCGACAATGTTGGTCACAATCTGGGTGATCTTGTGCGGATCACCCTGGATGGGCGGCAGCGACAACTCCATATCCAACGTCACATGAATGTGCTTTTGTTCATGCTCGGCGCGGCCTTCCAATTGAGTCAACACGTCGGGAACGAGTTCCGACAGGTCAACCAATTCAAAGTTGAGCTTTTCGCCCGCGTCGATCTTGGAAATATTGAGCAGGTCATCCACCAATTGACTGAGGCGGTCTGCATTGGCCTTGATTTTCTCCAGGAAGCCGCGCTGGGTATCGCTCACGTCGCCCACCACACCCATCAGCAGCAGGTCGGCAAAACCCTTAATGCTGGTCATCGGCGTGCGGAGTTCGTGCGACACGTTGGAGACAAATTCACTTTTCACGCGGTCAACCTCGACCTCGGCAGAGATGTCACGGAACACCGAGACCGTACCCAGGAAACGTTCGCTGATATGAACCGGCGAAAGATGGACTCGAACCACCTTCGTCCCCAGGTCAAGTGTTTCTGCCAGGAACGAACCCACCGGCTTGGCTGTCGGGGTCTTTCGTCCAGCCCTCTACCGCTTCTACCCATTGCGATGCTGACCCACCGAACAACCCGGTCAGCTTGAACATCGATTGACCAATCACCTGATCGCGCGGCAGTTCCAGAATACGCTCGGCAGCACTGTTAAACTGGATAATCGCGCCTTCAGAGTCCGCCAGCATGACACCGTCGGCAATACCTTCAACGATAGCCGAATTCTTTTCGGCCTCTTCCTGCTCCTGCCGCACCAGTTTACCCAGCCGTTCGGCCTGATCGCGGATGAGGTGATAGAGGTCAGCGTTATTGATGGCCGAGGCAACCTGATTGGCCGCCGCAATAACCAGGTTCAACTGCGTTTCGGTGAAGGCATTCGTCTCCTGACTGAGCAAGACCATAACCCCCTGCGGGTCATCGCTGGTTTCCAGCAAAACAGCCAACGCGCTGCGCTAGGCCGTTGCACCGGGCGCTTTGGATCCCAGTAGGCTTCCTTGCGAAGATCGTCGATCATCACCACGCGGCTGTTCTGCAAAACCCAGGTTGCCAACGCACTGGCGGGATGTTCCTCGCCCTCTTCTCTGGGCGCACCGAGGGCGGCGCGTGTCAGCCAAAGCATCCGACAGGGGATCAATCAGCATAATGACGCCATCATCGGCCAGAACCGCGCTGGCGACCATTTCCAACGCGCGCTTGAATACCCGATCCATATCCAGTGTCCGCGCTAATTCGGCTGTGATACGGTACAGGGTGTCAATCCGGTCACGCTCGACCTGGAGTTCATTGGTTCGTTCCTTAACACGCTGGTTCAATTCCTCGGCGAAGTTGCTAACCTGTTTGAACAGACGCGCGTTCTGCATGGCCGCACCCAACTGCGTGCCGACAGTAGTCAACAAACGTTCATCATTGATACCGAAGGCGCGGGTACGTTTGGTATCGCGGACAGCCAGCACACCCAGCACCTGAACACCAGACGCCACCGGCACGCCCAGGTAACTCTTGGCGTCACCTTCGCCATTGGAGATGCCCAAATTGCGGCGCATATCGTCGGAACTCCAGTTGCCCCGCCCAACGACAAAGAACGGCGATGCTTAATAATAAACGACACTTCATCCGTGTTCAGCTTACGCGGTGGAATCTGGTAGTCCTGGCCTTCGCGCACAGCCATCGCGTAAACAATATCCTGGGTTTCGGAGTCGTAGAGCGCCAGATACATTTCTTCGGCATCAGTCACCTGGGGAACCTGATCGCGGACGATCTTCACCATGTCGTCGATGGTCAGCGTGGACGAAATCGTCTGACTGAGGTTATTGATGATAAAGCCTTCTTCGACCAGCGCCGCCGTTTCGGTGGAGAGACGAGCGTTCTGGATGGCGATGGCGGCCTGCGCACCCAACGCCTGTGCCAAGCGGATTTCCCGGTGACTGAATGCCCGGTACGGTGACTGGATACCCGCTTGAATGAGGCCGACGGATTGATCGCGGACAGCCAACGGGATCAGGACACGGGCAGAGTCTCCCCGCGCGCGGATTTCTTCCAATTCCACCGGGTCAGCATCCGGATCACTGGCGCGGACAACCATCACTTCACGCTCAATCAGGGCGTGCAGCTTGGCAGAGCGCTGACCGAGGGTGTACTGTTTACCTCGTGGGATAGCGTGCTCATTATCGAACTTATTGGCTTCCAACTGCACTTCAAGCGTATTTTCTACGTTGTCCCAGATCATCACGGCGCAGTTATCCATGTCCAAAGCGTGAAGGATGAGTTCGGCCACGCTCCGGTAGGCTTCATCCAAGTCAAGGGTCAGAGCGGTGGCCTGAGCAGCCTCTAACAGTGTTTCCAATTCGCGGGTACGCAGCAGCGTTGTTTCCAGCAAGTTCGTGTTCTGGACAGCAATCGCGGCCTGATTGGCAATAATCAAGCCGAGTTCGATGTGTTCGGGATTAAACGAGCGCACCTCATCGGTGACTTCCAATTCAAACGCGCCGATCACCTGCCCACCAACCGTCATGGGAATGAGCAGGTAAGCGCGAATTTTCCGTTTAGTCAATTCCTGGCGAATCGGATCATTCTTTTTGAGCGAGCGAACATCATCGTAGATCAGCGGCTCTGCCGTGCGGCGGATGGTCTGCATGGTCGGGCTTTCCATCAGATCAATGATTTCATCCGGCGGTTCGTCGCCACGCGGATACACTACGATGACCCGCCCGATATTCATGTCGCGGTCAAATACCAGCGCCCGCGTGTCTTCGATGTGGAGAGTCTGGGCGATTTCGCGCAGGGCGATTTCCAGGATGTTTTCGCTGTCGAGTGACTGCGCCAGAGAAACGGACACCCGGTTAAGCAGGCTAAGGCGCTCCGTCCGATACTGCGCCTGGGTATATAGTTTGGCATTCGCCAGCGCGATAGCGACCTGATTGGCAAAAGCAAAAGCCGCCTGGGAAGCCTGTTCGTCGTAAAAGTGGTCTTCCTGTTTCGCCAGGGCAATCACCCCGACCACATTACCCTGATTCACCAGAGGCACACCCAACCAGCTTTGCGAACCACCTTCCCCCGGCAGCGCGTCCCAACCTTGCAAACGGTTGATGGAATATGGGCGCTGAGTTTCGATGACGGTGCTCAATCGTTCGTGTGTGGCGTAATCCACCTGCCTGCGTTCAGAAGTCAGAGCGGCCACCTCGTCGTCCTGGCCGTTCAACCCTTCCAGAGTCAGCATGTTACCATCCCGACTCCACAACGACATGCTGTCGTACTGGATGATACGCCCAATCTCATCTAAGGCCAGCGCGATCACTTCCTGGCGGTTGAGCGAGGCAGTGATGCGGCTGGAAACTTCGGTCAGTACGGCTAACTGATTGGCGCGTTTTTCGACATCCCGTTCCAGCAAGTGACGCTGAGTGACATCTTCGACCAGGATGACCGCGCCGCGAATGTTATCGCCGGTCTTGAGGGGATAGGTATAGAAGTTGCGCACCAGCATCCTACCATCTTCCTGATAGGTTGACTGGCCGATGCGTTCGTGAGGTCGTCCTTCGTTCAGCGCGGCTTTTACATCATCACCAAGTTGAAAATCCACCAGGATGGGGCGATAGGAAAACAGGTCTTGCCCCAGGGCTTCCTGTTCATTCCAGCCGTACTGCTGAACCATGAAGTCGTTGACCGACAAAATCAGCCCGGACTTGTCCAGTACGATGATACCCTGCTGAATGGATTCAACGATGGACTCGTTAAAGGTCTGCAAATTCAGGGCTTCGTTAAACAAGTGGGCGTTCTGGATAGCGACGGCGGCCAAATTTGCCAAACGCTTCAACAGGGGGCGAAATTCATTAAAGCCAAAAGCCTGTTCCAGGTCGCTGCCAAGGTGAATCGCGCCGATGATCTCCCCACCTGCATACAGGGGGACGATCAAGGTGGTGCGCTCGCCATGTTCATGCCATTCATGCAAATCGCTGTAATCAACCGGCTCCGGCGTACTGATGTAATATAGGTAATCCACCCCTTCGCGGAACGTCCGCATCAGAACGGAGTCCTCGACATAAAGCTGGTGGTCTTTGGAGATGACCAGTGAACTGTCGTTCTGGATTGCCACTTTCAGCAGATCGAAACCCCGCCGATCCGCATCCCGCAAGGCAACTGTCATCTGGGTGAAGGGTACGAGACGCAGCGCACCATAAGCGACAGCCTCAACAATCTGCTCGATATTCAACGTGCCAGAGATGGTTTCCATCATCTCGTTCAGGCGGGCTTCCTGTTCGGCACTTTGCAAACTTGCCAGATACAGGCGGAGATTTTCGATGGTTGAGGCGGCCTGATGCGC
The DNA here is from genome assembly GCA_963752305.1 of uncultured Chloroflexia bacterium. GTDB lineage: Bacteria > Chloroflexota > Anaerolineae > Aggregatilineales > Phototrophicaceae > CFX2. The sequence goes on along the minus strand of CAVVXQ010000009.1, from coordinate 14,851 downwards.
GAAAATTTCCAGAATTTCCACAATGCCCCGGTCAGGGCGCTGGCTGTCCTGGGGGTGACTCAGGCTGACGACACCCAACAAATTGCCACCGGGCGCGTATCAACGGAATGAGGAGCACATCGCCACTGTGCCAACTTTTGGCATCCATCGGGTCGGCCAGTGGCCGCGTTCCCTGGAAGTCGGTACTGAGGGGGGTGACATCCACCACCCGCCACTCGCGGTTTTGCTCCACCGGGAAGAAATAGGATTCGCTGATCTGGTAGTCCGGTTGAAGCAGCGATTGAATATCTGCCAGCGATATGACATTGGATTTACTCAACTCAAAGGCGTCCAACGGCATACCGATCTGTGCCACCCGGCGGAGTACGCCCGCATCTTCATCAGTCAGCAGCACCACACCGGTATCGTAGCCGACGCTCTGCTGGATACTGTAGAGGATGGCTTCCAGCATCGTCACCTGGTCGATGTTGGTCTGAAGCATCTGACCCAACTCAAAAATCTGGTTCAACTGCTCGACACGACGGCGGAGACGATTGCTGCGCTCCAATTGTTCGCGGTAGCGTTCGTAGTTGCCATACCCCAGCGAGGCTTTGGCCGCCAGTGTGAGCAAAAAGGCAGAGGCACGTTCATCAAAGTGATTCGGGCGGTTGTGGTACAGATGCAGCACACCCACCGCTTCATCCTCGAAGAAGAAGGTCACAGCAATGGCCGAACGAGTGCCGTCCGGCGAGGGCGCAATCTCGGAAGTGGCATAATCGACAACCGTGATCGCCTCCGAACCGTGCAAATAAGACTTCGATCTCGATGGCTGCCAACCCGATGATGGTATCCGCCTCACCCAGGCGATCTCGCAGTTCCGGGACATTGGCCTGTTCCCAGGTCGCAACCGGCTTGAGGAGGACAATGGTGCTGCCATCGGCGCGGGTGGCGCGGGCGGCCTGATGCCGGATGGTATTGAGTACGGTTTCCAGATCGAGGGTTTGTGTCAGTTCGTTACTGATCTGCGAAATCGCGTCCAATTCCTGAAGGCGGCGATTCAGATTTTCCCCGGCGGCTTCGTACAGGCGCAACCGTTCAATCGTCGCGGCAATCTGGGTGGCGACATCGTTTAACACCTTCACATCGGCATCGGTATAGGGTTTGCCCTCCCGATTGGCGATGCCTAATTCGCCCAGGCTGCGATCACCGACCACCAGCGGCACGAGTACGGCGCTGGTGATCCCTATCTTTTGGGCCACATCCAGATAACCTTGCAGCACGCGTGCGTCGTTAATCACATCGTTGCTGACGAATGGGCGGTGGGACATCGCGACACTGTGTTTAAAGCCGTCCGAATACATGTCGTATACCACCGGCTCGGCTAATTCCGCACCATACGCCCAGCGCGGATAGGTAATCAGGCTGCCAGTTTGCGGATCGAGAACGGTGATGAACACCAGCGGACTCTCGGTCAGGCGGCTGATTTCCGCCAATACGGGCGTAAACGAATCTTCAGAGGTGAGGATTGCCCCGGCCTGCTCGACAATCGAGCGCACCTGGTTGGACTGCTGCGCGCCCTGCTGTACATCCCGCAGCAGGCGGGTATTTTCCAACATAGCGGCGGCCTGGGATGCGAATACCAACAGCAGTTGCGCGTCTTTATCGGTGAAATCCTCACCACTGCGTTTATTGGATACCTGGACAACACCCAGACGCCGCACACCCACCGACATCACCGCCAGCATGGTCTTTTGCACACCAACCTGGGAAGCAAAATCGCCTAATCCGGCAGCATAGACCACCGCGTCGGTCTGCACCTTGTTGGTAAACCAGTATTCTTCTTCTTCCCAGATGTCCCGCAGGGGCGTGCCCGGTTGAAGGCTGATGTGGTAATGCGCGATAATTTCCTGAAATGCTTCGGGGACACCATAAAATGGCAACTGGCTGACGAGGCGATTCTGCGTCTCGTCAAACAGCAGGATACCGCACATTTCGATGTCCATCAGACGGGCAATACGCGCCGTCACGTCGGAATAAAACTCACCTTCCTGTGCCAGTGAACCGATGGCATGGGTCATCTCCTGCAAACCAGCTGAGTTCAGTATCGCGGCGCTGTTCACGCTGATACAGGCGCAGGTTCTCGACCACGATGGCCGCCTGCGCCACCAGCATTTGCATATCCTGAATATCTGTGGAGCTAAAACCTCCGACTGATTGTTTGTTGCCGATCTGCACCATGCCGATGCGCTGACTGCCAATTTCCAGCGGCAGCAGAGCGGTATTTTTGATACCCGCGACACTGAAAAGGGTTTTTAAGCCCAATGCTTCGATCAGGGGTTCATCGGCAGCATCATTCGTCACCCAATATCGCTGATTTTCCCAAATATCACGCTGCGGGCTGTCCGGCGGTAACAATATTATAGTGCTTTGCATGAGATGATCGGGCAGGCCAAAGAAGGGCAGTTCCGGCACAAGCGCGCGTCGGTTTTCATCGTAAACCAGCACACTTATACCGCAAATCTTAGCAGAGACGAGCGCCTCAGTCGAGCGTTGAGGGTGGCATACACGCCACGAGTTTCGTCAAGAAGTTCCTGGTGGCGGTGTAATATCGCCGATGGTCGCCATATCGTCGATGCGTTGGGCTTGTTCGCCGTATAGTTCGGTGTTATAGATGGAGATGGCGACCTGTTTGCTGACGGCTTGCAACATCGCTAATTGTGCTTGGCCGAAAAGATCCGGCTTGGTTGTGCAGAGTTCTAAGGTGCCGATGAACCGTTCACCGAGCAGCAGTGGTACACCCACGTAGCTCTGGTAGAAGTTTGGGAGCTTGGGTTGAATGGCCGTTCGGGTCAACGATGCAGGTGACGAGCGCTGGCTTATGATGCTGAGCAATCCAGCCGGTGATGCCTTCACCAAGTTGATAATCACCGCCCTGTTCTTGGAGTTTGCATAAGATAGGTCGATTCGCCAACCCAACCTTTGGGATACAGCAGCTTGTCGCGGCGTCCCACAGACAGATTTCGCCCGCGCTGGCGGGAATGGCCTTCATGACGATGGTCAAGAGGGCTTGGTAGACCTGCTGATGCCCATGCTGGCATTGATGGTTTCGCCGATTTCGTTGATGGTGCGCATCGCCAGCGACAGGTCAAGCGATTCCGGGCTGGTTGACCCGGCGGTCAGAATATGTGCCACGCTCGAGTGTCAACGGGAGCGAAGGTGCCGACGTCGCCTATGTGACAACTGCTGCTCCTTTCGCGAAGGCGGACGGCGATGCCTCTGCGGTGAAGTTCGATGGCTTCGAATTCAAGCGTTGGACCGCCAAGGGAAAGATCTCCTGGAACAGAGCGACGTTTGAACAGCTCCCGGTCAGTTTCCATGTCGTTAACGGCATGGCCGATCTTCCTATCGAGGAGTTCGTCAAGGCTGAAATGGTCGCTTTTTCGGGCCCCGGCATCGGCATTTCGGCCAACACAATGCGCGCTGTTGATCCTGTCTAACCATTGGCCCGCCTAGCCATCGAAACGCGATGCGAGGCCCCGTATGCGCTGGTGCGCAGGCGGGGTGGACGGGGCAGAAGCGCGGAGCCGCACTGGGTAGTTGGTCCACTTATATTGTCATATAGGCAAAGGCTCCCAACGTCAGTTTGCGCTCTGCTCTGCCTGCCTGTTGTGGCTATAGCTTCTCCATTTCACCGATGCTGCATATAAAAGTTCCCGAAGAGAGTTGACATATTTTATCTTTAAAAATATATTTTCCTACAGAAAAAGTTTTTGGAGGAAATGCATGTCTTACCTAATCCGGCAAATGGGGCACGTCGTTATTTCGTCACCAGATCCTCTGGCCGCAGCGCACGACATCTGCAGCACGGTTGGCCTAAGGATCACTGAAACTGACGGTGACACGGTCTATCTCTCGAGCAACGACAGGCACCACGAGCTCACCTATGTGAAGGGTGAGGGTAAGGCGGTGGCCTGTGGTCTCGAGGCAGTCAGCGCCGAAGCGGTCGACGAAGTTTATCGTCGTGCCATGTCGGATGGGCTGGAGATCTTGTCCGACAAGCCGCTAGGCAAGTGTTACGACAAGGCGGTCCGTATTGTGGCGCCCGGCGGCTCGATTTTCGAAATTCATACGCCGATCGCCCGCAACCAGCCGCGGCGTTATAATTACTCCACTCCCGGTGCGCGCCCACGTCGTGTTGAGCACATAAACTCTTTCGCTCCAGATACCGCAGCTTACGGTGAGTTCTGCGAGAAGGTGCTTGGTATGAAACTTTCCGACAAGACTGCCGATGATGGATTGCGCTGGTACCGGGCTGAGGATGGCTATCATCACACCATTGCGATGGGCACCGGGGAAAGCGGCCTTCATCATTACGCTTTTGATTTGCATTCCATGGAAGACCTTATGGCGATTGCAGACAATCTAACGCTGAAGGACCAGGCATTGGTCTGGGGGCCGGGCCGTCACGGCGCCGGCGGCAATATCTTCACCTATTACGCAGATCCGCATGGCTGCCTGGTGGAAAACTCCGTCGAGCTCGACCGCATCGACAATGACGCAACCTATGAGCCGCGCGCCTGGGACATCTCCGAAGGGCTGGCCGGTCGGTGGCTTAACCTTTGGGGAACGCCGCCAACACCGGCATTTCTTGAGGCCCGGCATTCCATTCGACGCTGCGGCTTGAAAATCAGAAGATGATCACGCCATTTCTGGGAGGAACGAGCATGCCGAGATTTGATGCTATCATCATCGGGTACGGCCCGACGGGAAAGGTACTTGCCCGCAAGTTCTGGATGGCGGCCACAAGGTCGCCATCGTCGAGCGGTGGCCCGGAGCCTTCCGCTGCCCCGGGCGATCGGCTACGATCACGAAATCAGGCGTATCTTTCATGCGCTAGGTGTCGCCGACGGCTTACAGGCGATTTCAAGGCCGATGCGCCACTATGTCTGGTACAACGCCGACTGGAAGATTCTGATCGACCTTGACGAGACCCGCGAAATCGGTTCTGGCGGCCCCACGGGCTTCCGTTCGATCAGCCAGATCTTGAGCGCATACTCGAGCGCGACCTCGAGGGCCGGCCGGGCATATCCTTCTTTCTCGGGCAGGAAGCCCAGTCGGTCGCTGACCGCGGCGACCATGCCGAGGCGGTGATCGCCCGCTTCGACGCCGGCCGCCAGCAGGTCAGGGATGACGTTCCGAAGCAGACGCTGCGGGCGAAATACTCGTTGGCTGCGACGGCGCCAACAGCCTGGTGCGCAGCACCATGGGTGCGTCGAGCTTCGATCACGGTTTCGATGCGGAGTGGCTGGTCGTCGACGTCAGGCCGCACGATGTCTCGAGCCTGCCGATCCCGGATGCGGCACAGTGGTGCAATCCCGCCCGGCCGACGACAATCGTGCCGAGCGGCGTTGCCAACCGACGCTGGGAATTCATGATCAAGCCCGGCGAGGACGCGCGCGAGATTGCCCGCGACGAGCGCGTCTGGGACTTGCTGTCGCCCTGGATGAAGCCAGACGGGGCGAACTCGTCCGCCGGTCGGTCTACCGGTTCCGTTCGCTGCTCGCCCGAGGCTGGCGAAAGGGCGGCTCCTCCTCGCCGGCGACGCCGCGCACCTGATGCCGCCGTTCATGGGACAGGGCATGTGCGGCGGCATGCGCGACGCCTGGTGTCTGGGATGGATGCTGGATAATGTTCTGTCAGGCCGTGTCAAAGATGACATTCTCGATGCCTACGAAACCAATCGTGCCCCGCATGTCGACGCCGTGATCCGCATGTCCATGGGGCTCGGTCGGGTGATCTGCGTTCCTGATTGGGAAGCGGCGCGCCAACGTGACGCGGCATTTTTTGCGGGCAATACGCCACCGGCCCCGCAATTTCCAGCACTTGTCGGCGGCATGATCTCAGAGCACCAAAATGGAGACGGCTCAAGCCGCGCTGGCGCATTGTTGCCACACGACGAAATAGAGAAGGATGGCAACCGTCTTCGTCTCGATACGCTGAGCGGAAATCATTTTGTACTCGTTACGCGCGGCAAGACGGAGGAGATTCGCGGCTGCAAGATCTTGGTGTGGTGCAGGTCGTTCTCAGCAATGGTGGATGGCGCGACGTCAACGGCAGATTGACCGCCTGGCTTGAGGAAGATGGGGACGTGGCCTACCTGGCGCGGCCCGATTTTTATGCATTCGGCACAGCAAAAACATCTGCAGACATAACTCATCTTATTAGCCAACTCGAAACAGCGCTGCGGGTTGGTGTTCGTGAACTCAGTGTGTGATGCTGGGGGAGACTGCAATGTCTTCGATAAATTCCAGGAGCGCGACAACTGCGCTAATATTTGGCCATATCGCGGGGATGATCGATCTGGCCGCGCTTCCCGTTTGGGTTGGGACACTGGTTGCCGGCTTCGGCTACAGCAATAGCCAGGCGGGCGGTCTGGTCACGGCATTTTTGGTAGGCGTCGTTCTTTCAAGTGTGGCCCTGGCGCGCATCTTTCACCGCTTGCCGGGCCGTTGGGTCGCGCCTGCTGGGTACGCTCTGAGCGCGGCTTGCTTCGCTCTGTCGAGGGTCTCCGGTTTCGAGCCGTTTCTCCTGCTGCATCTCGCAGCCGGTCTAGCAACAGGTGTCGCACTGTCCACAACCCACGGAACCATGGGTAAGACCAGCAATCCGCACCGCATTTTCGCGTTCGGGCATACGGAATTAGGTGTCTTCGCCGTGCTCTTTCTGGGCGGTGCGCCCAAGATTATCGCCGCTTTCGGCGCCCCGATGCTTTTCGTGATCCTCTCGGGGGTTATGGCCATCGCTGCTGTTGTAACCGGTCTGTTTTTCCACGCGGTGGTGTGGTCGAGGCAGAAGTGGAGTTTGGCGCGATCAAGCAATTCCCGCCCATTATCTGGATGGTGATTTTCGCGGTTCTTTTGATGAACTTCGTCCAAGCCATGACATTCAGTTTTATCGAACGGATCGGCATGGATAGTGGCTATGGCGCCGAGCAGGTTCAAATGGTCCTGCTGACCCTCGGCCTCGTCAATCTGGCTCCTGCGCTGCTGGCGGCTGTATTTGAGACCAAGTTATCGCCGCTTGTGGTCGGCATCGTCGGTGCCATCAGTTCAGGCCTCCTTGGCGGTGGCAATTACATCGGCGACAAGTTTCATACTCTACGCCCTGCCGACCGTGTTTTTCGCCTTCGTGATGATCTTCACGCATACTTTCCTATTCGGCTTTCTTGCCAGAACCGACAAGACCGGTAGGGCAGTGGCCGCCACTCCCGCAATGACCATAGAGCGGCTCTGCCATTGCACCTCTTCTGGGCGGGGTGTTGTCACAGGGGGCTTCGGATCCAGTAATCGGCGTATTGGCTGCCGCCACCGCCATCGTCACCGTAACACTTCTGGTTCGTGCTCGAACCGCATCAAGACTAATGGCTCCGGTCACGGACTGAAAAACGCGGCGTTCAATACGTCGTCCAGCAAAAAGAGAGAGACTATGAAACTCGCAAGATTTACCGTTGATGGAAAAACCCGCTTGGGCAAGGTCGAAGACGGGCAGGTGGTTGACCTTTCTGCCGTGGCCGCTGAGTGTGGTGGATCCATGCGGCAGTTGCTGAACAATCTGGAGCAACTTCGCCCAGCGCTCGAAGCCGTCAATGAGCCGTCATTTTCGCTCGCTGATGTTCGCATCGAAGCGCCTATCAACGATCCGCAGAAATTTTTGGCGATCGGCATGAACTATAAGGAGCATGCACAGGAGGCAGTACGAAGCCGGCATGCCGACGCCGAAGAGTCAGCTCTGGTTCAACAAGCAGGTGACCTGCATCAACGGCCCGTACGATCCGATCTGATCTACGCCGCTGTTTCCGATAAGATGGATTACGAGGCCGAGTTCGGCGTCGTCATCGGCAAGCGCTGCCGCCATGTCGCCGCGAAGACGCGCGCTAGCGTGATCGCGGGGCTATTTGGTCGCCAATGATGTTACCGCGCGCGACTGGCAGTTCCGGCGCCCGACCTTCACGCTCGGCAAATCTTCGACACCCATGGCCCGATCGGCCCCTGGATCACTACCGACGACGAGGTCGGCGATCCGCACGACCTGACTTTGCATCTCGCTGTCAACGGCGAAGAGCGTCAGCAGACGCATCGACCGGGCATGATCTACGACATCTACGAGCAGATCGCCTATCTCCGACAGTGATGACGCTCGAACCGGGCGACCTGATCGTCACCGGCACGCCCTCCAATGTTGGCATCGCAACGAAAACCTTCATGAAACCAGGCGATGTCGTGCGCGTGGAGGTGACAGGCCTCGGCGCAATTGAAAATCGTTTTGTAGCCGAACAATGACCAGAACAGGCAGCTGAGATGAAGTTCTTTCTGTCCTCGCACATGCTCGATGGGCATTAATGTCATTCTTGAAGAACTCGGCGTCGTTTACGACGCCGAGTTGTCGATATCTTTGCGAACGCGCAGAACACCCCGACATATCAGCGTCAAAATCCGAAGGGAAAGGTTCCTGCAATTCAGCGCGACGACGGCAGCGTGTTGACAGAATTCCAGGCTATCGCCTTTTGGCTTTGTCAGACAAAACCCGGATCAGGACTGATGCCGACTGAGATGAACGGGCAGGCCCGAGTTCTTGAAATGCTCGATTTCATCGTAGGAACGGTCCACATGCGTGGGTTTACGCTGTTTATGGCACCTCAGAAGTTCGCAACGACAGAAATCGCCCGGGCAGAAATTGCCGAAAGCGGGCGAAAGACCGTCATTCGGGCATTGGCCTATCTCGCGGAAAGTCTCGAAGCAAGGAATATCTACTCGGCCGCTATTCTGCAGCAGACGCGGCGCTCTTCTATGTTCTCGAATGGGCACAAGCCTTCAAAATTGAGGTTCAAGGCAATCTAAGCTCCCACCATAGCCGTATGGTGTCGCGTCCAGCCGTTCAGCGCGCACTTGCGCTGCACGCCGCACGAGTAAGCTGCGGCGGCTTTCAGGTCGTCATCGGCATCTTTTTCTTCGTATCAGCTTGCTGGCTGTCGCTAAACGGTGCGTCTGACTTCAGCAGTTGATCGGCGGTCAGTTGCAGATGATTTGCTAGTAGCTGGCATGCACGCTCTGTATTGCGGCTGAGTGACCGCTCCAACGATTTCCTCATGCTCGGTGTCGGGATTGCGGCGATCTTTGGCATAGGGGATCAACAAGCGACGATAACGCTCGACGTGAAGATACATCTGATCGCGCAACTTCAACCACCAAGGACTGTCGCAGGCGCTAAGCAACGAATTGTGGAAGGCTCCGTGCAACTCGGTCCATCGTGATTGACCCCCGGCGAGGTATCCTCAAGGAGCAGCGGAGTGTTGTGTAGTTGGTGCCAGATGCTTTTAATCTGGCCTTCCCATGCGAAGGTCACCACAAGCAATCGAACGTCTGAGACATGTCAATTCGACGTCGATACGAACTGTGGTCAAATCTTATCAGTTCCGCCTTTGATACTGGAGCGGCACAGAAACCACGCTGTGGTTCCAGTCGACCAGACCTTCAGATACTAAACGTGCAAGCGCTTCGCGGACGGCGCCCAAGCTGACACCAAAATGTTCACAGAGCGTGTCAATTTTAAGCTTCCCGCCCGGCGGAAAAAGCCCGTTCAGAAGATCCGATTTCAATTGATCGTAGGTCCTCGCAGTTCTACTACTTCCAGCCAATGTCACAGTCACCTTTGCAGTTTTTCGTTGCTCTAGGGAAAATAGATTATATCATAAATATATATTTTGTATGATTTATGCAACGGGCAACTCGGTCTTTCAAGGGCTGTGCTTGGCGGTATTAGCTGGATCAGTTTTGCTCGGCATGACCCTCGTCAGGTGATTTTCATGAAGCCCGCGGGACTGAGGTTTCAGCTATTCGGCAGTTGCATCGACAATCATATCATAAAAACTTTGCGACGAGGCCGATGGCATATGCTCATCCCCCGTGGACTGCGCAAGCGAGGCCGCGAAGGCCGTAGGTGTGGGCAGCGCGTCCCAGCACGATGACAATGGCGATGACTGCGGTGATTGTCAGATATCTGCGGTTCATTTAGTGGAGCCGTTGGGGTTTCGCTGTAGGAAAGGGTTTGGCGGATGGTTAGCCGTGCTGCCTTCAATGAGGGCACCAAACTTGCGCCGGTTGCTCCAAAAACGATGAAGGCGCACCAGCGTCGCAGCGCCCTCCAGGACAGCACGAATGGAATTGGCAGGCCGAAAGCATTTGCGAACAGGCCCGTTGATGGCGGTTTAAATCGGAGTCAATACGGACTTGACCAGGCGCCACCAACCGCCTTAGTTTGGTTCCATTCACCAGGGGGGTCCCGCAAGGGGCTGAGATTCTGCTGGGCTAATTTGATTAGCAGCGCAGTGACCCGTTGAACCTGATCCAGTTCATACTGGCGTAGGGACGGTGCAAGCGCTGCTATTCAGGCGAATCCTGTGTCTCGGGATCGCCGTGGCGTCTTTCCATCATTCCGGCTTCGAACTGGGTCTCCAACTTGAAACATTGGAGTCTCAAGATGAATATTGCCGCAACAACATCACCCCCGACGTCACCCAGGGCCCGCTGCCCGCCTCACCCAAAGTCTACAAAGCCGGCGAAATCCACCCCGATATCCGCGTGCCGTTGCGCGAAATCGCCGTGCATCCGACCGCGGGCGAGCCGCCGGTCACGGTCTACGATCCCTCCGGCCCCTATACCGATCCGGCGCAGACGATCGACATCGCCAAGGGCCTGCCGCGCCTCGCGCGAAGCCTGGATGCCGCGCGCGGCGATGTCGAGGCCTACGACGGCCGCCACGTGAAGCCGGAGGACAACGGCTTTGCCACGGGCGAACGCCTGACGCCGGAATTTCCCGATCCTGCACAACGCCGCTGCGCGCCAAGGCCGGCAAGGCGGTCACCCAGCTCGCCTATGCCCGCGCCGGCATCATCACGCCGGAAATGGAATTCGTCGCCATCCGCGAAAACCTCGGCCGCAAGGCTGCCAAGGCAAGCGTGCAGCGCGACGGCGAGAGCTTCGGCGCGGCGATCCCCGATTTCGTCACGCCGGAATTCGTGCGCGACGAAGTCGCGCGCGGGCCGCGCCATCATCCCCGCCAACATCAACCACCCCGAAGCTCGAGCCGATGATCATCGGCCGCAACTTCCTGGTGAAGATCAACGCCAATATCGGCAATTCCGCCGTCACCTCCTCGATGGCCGAAGAGGTCGAGAAGATGGTCTGGGCGATCCGCTGGGGCGCCGACACGGTGATGGACCTCTCGACCGGCCGCAACATCCACAACATCCGCGAATGGATCATCCGCAACTCGCCGGTGCCGATCGGCACGGTGCCGATCTATCAGGCGCTGGAAAAGGTCGACGGCGTCGCCGAGGACCTGACCTGGGAGGTCTATCCGCGACACGCTGATCGAGCAGGCCGAGCAGGGCGTCGACTATTTCACCATCCATGCCGGCGTGCGCCTGCCCTACATCCCGCTGACCGCCAACCGCGTCACCGGCATCGTCTCGCGCGGCGGCTCGATCATGGCCAAGTGGTGCCTGCATCACCACCGCGAGAGCTTCCTCTACGAGCATTTCGAGGAGATCTGCGACATCTGCCGCGCCTATGACGTGTCCTTCTCGCTCGGCGACGGCCTGCGCCCCGGCTCGATCGCCGACGCCAACGACGCGCGCGCAGTTCGCCGAACTGGAAACGCTGGGCGAACTGACCAAGATCGCCTGGGCCAAGGACTGCCAGGTGATGATCGAAGGCCCCGGCCATGTGCCGATGCACAAGATCAAGGACAACATGGACAAGCAGCTCGCAGTCTGCGGCGAGGCGCCCTTCTATACGCTCGGGCCGCTGACCACCGACATCGCGCCGGGCTACGACCACATCACCTCGGGCATCGGCGCGGCGATGATCGGCTGGTTCGGCACCGCGATGCTCTGCTACGTCACGCCGAAGGAGCATCTGGGCCTGCCCGACCGCGACGACGTGAAGACCGGCGTCATCACCTACAAGATCGCCGCCCACGCCGCCGATCTCGCCAAGGGCCATCCGGCGGCGCAGCTGCGCGACGATGCGCTGTCGCGCGCCCGCTTCGAGTTCCGCTGGGAGGACCAGTTCAACCTGTCGCTCGACCCCGAAACGGCGCGCGCCATCCACGACGAGACCCTGCCGAAGGAGGCGCACAAGATGGCGCATTTCTGCTCCATGTGCGGGCCGAAATTCTGCTCGATGCAGATCTCCCACGACATCCGCGCCGAAGCGCAGAAGGAGGGCATGGAGGCGATGGCCGAGAAATACCGCGACGGCGGCGATCTCTACATGCCGCTCGACGAGACGCGAGCGAGGCGGCTGACATGCGCAGTCCTGATCATGGGGGCCGGCGTCGCCGGCCTCACGGCCGCCTTGCGCTCGACCGAGCGCGGCGTCGATCGTCGACGGTCGCAGAGCGGTCCGACGCCTCGGCGCTTGGCGCCTCGTGGTTCGCCGGCGGCATGCTGGCGCCCTGGTGCGAGGGCGAAAGCGCCGACCGAGCGGTCGTCGAGCCGGGCACGATGTCGCATCGACTGGTGGGACGAGGCGCGTGCCGGGCGTGGTCGCGCGCAGCGGACGCTGGTCGTCGCGCCGCCCCGCGACCCGGCGAGCTCGACCGCTTCGCCCGCCGAACCAGCGACTATCGAACCGGTTGGACGAGGCCGGCGATCGCCGCGCTGGAGCCGGCTCTCGCCGGGCGGTTCGCGCGCGGGCTCTATTTTCCCGGGCGAGGCCCATCTCGATCCGCGCGCTGCGCTTGCCGCGCTGCTCGAGCGCTTGCAGGCATCGGGCGTGCGCTTCCATTTCGGCTCGCAGTTCATGCCGGACAGCGGCTTCGACCGGGTGATCGATTGCACCGGTGCCGCGCGGCATCGCGGCCGAGACCGCCGGACTTGCGCGGCGTGCGCGGCGAGATGCTGATCCTGCGCACCGGGAGGTCACGCTGTCGCGCCCCGTCCGGCTGCTGCATCCGCGCATTCCGCTCTATGTCGTGCCGCGCGCGGACGGCCGCTTCATGGTCGGCGCGACGATGATCGAAAGCGACGCGCGCCGGCCCCGTCACCGCCCGCTCGGTGATGGAGCTGCTGAATGCCGCCTATGCGCTGCACCCGGCCTTCGCCGAGGCGGAGGTGGTCGAGACCGGCAGCGGCGTGCGCCCGGCCTTTCGCCGACAACCTGCCCCGCGTCAGCGGCGACGGGCCGGCATCTTTCGATCAACGGCCTCTACCGCCACGGCTTTCTGCTGGCGCCGGATCCTGCGCCGCAGGAGGCTGGCCGATCGACATTCGGCCAAAACCGGCAAGGGAGGTCGCGGCATGAAAATCATCGTCAACGGCGAGCCAGCGAGATGTCGCCGCGACACGCTCGACGGCTGCTTCGCCGCGCTCGGCTACGAAGGCGACTGGCTGGCCACGGCCGTCAACGGCGATTTTGTGCCGCGCAGCGAGCGGCCGAGAGCGCGCGCTTGCCGACGGCGACCGGATCGAGATCCTGTCGCCCGATGCAGGGAGGCTGAGCATGCTGAGCTCTATGACACCGAGATCTCACTCCCGGCTGCTGCTCGGCACGGCGCGCTATCCCTCGCCCGCCATCCTGGCGGAGGCGATCAAGGCCTCGGGCGCCGAGATCGTCACCGTTTCGCTGCGCCGCGAGACGGCGGGCGGCAGGCGCGGCGGACAATTCTTCGACATCGATCCGCGACCTCGGCGTGAACGTCCTGCCCAACACCGCCGGCTGCCATTCGGTGAAGGAGGCGGTGACGACGGCGCAGATGGCGCGCGAGGTCTTCGGCACCGACTGGATCAAGCTGGAGGTGATCGGCGACGACGACACGCTGCAGCCCGATGTCTTCGGCCTGGTCGAGGCGGCGCGCATCCTGTCGGCCGAGGGTTTCAAGGTCTTCCCCTATACGACCGAGGATCTCGTCGTCGCCGAGCGGCTGCTCGAGGCCGGCTGCCGGGTGCTGATGCCCTGGGGCTGCGCCGATCGGCTCGGCGCAGGGGCCGTCAACGTCCACGGCCTGCGAGCGATGCGGGCGCATTTTCCCGACCTGCCGCTGATCGTCGATGCCGGCATCGGCGTGCCGTCCCATGCCGCCGCGCGCATGGAGCTCGGCTATGATGCGGTGCTGCTGAACACGGCCGTGGCCGGCGCCGGCGATCCGGTGGCGATGGCGCGGGCCTTCGCGCTGCGATCGAGGCCGGCCGCCTCGGCCTACGAGGCCGACCGCTGGAGCCGCGCGACATGGCCGCGCCCTCGACGCCGGTGCTCGGACAGGCGGTGTTCTCATGAGGCTCGATCCCTTCTACCTCATCGTCGACAGCGCCGACTGGATCGAGCGGCTGGTGCCGCTCGGCGTCAGGCTGGTGCAGCTGCGGGTCAAGGACCAGCCCGAGGCGCCTCCGCGCCCAGATCCGCCGCGCGCAAGCCTCTGCGCGCCGCATCGGCTGCCAGCTGATCGTCAATGATTACTGGCAGCTGGCGATCGAGGAGGGCTGCGACTTCGTGCATCTCGGCCAGGAGGATCTGGCAGAAGCCGATGTCGCGGCCATCCGCCGCGCCGGCATGACGCTCGGCGTCTCGACCCATGACGATGCAGAACTCGCCACCGCGCTCGCCGCCAAGCCGGACTATGTCGCGCTTGGGCCCGTCTATCCGACGATCCTGAAGAAGATGCCCTGGGCGCCGCAGGGGCTGGAGCGGATCGCGCACTGGAAGACGCGGTCGGCGACCTTGCCGCTGGTCGCCATCGGCGGGCTGAGCCGGAGCGGCTGGACGGCGTCTTCGCGCCATGGCGCCGACAGCGCCGCCGTGGTCACCGACATAGC
>CAVVXQ010000008.1:0-35974 GCA_963752305.1 uncultured Chloroflexia bacterium | reverse complement strand
GGGGTCGCCACGGCTGCAAGTGTCGTGCTTTTCCTCATTCATGATTAATGTCACGATTATTCAAACACGCTATCTACGTGCCGGTCAGTCGGATTTGGCAGATTACAGCTAAAAATATCAGAAAAAGTGAGGACTTTACGATGACAACCATGAGTACAGCAAGTGTTCAGGAGACTGGTTTGCAATCGGCTATCCGAAAAATACGTATCACGCGGGTCGTGTTATGGATTTTGTAGCCCTGCTGATTTTCGTCACTTTCTTTCCGTTCTATTGGGTGCTGCGAACGGGGCTTACCAGCCCGAACCAAGTCTATACCAATACCGGGTCACTCCTACCGATTGACCCGACAATCAGCAATTTCGAACGGGTATTGGGTATTGTTGACCCCAGCACACTGGTCAACCAGACAGCGACCAATATCTCGGCAGGAACGCTCGATTTCTGGCTGTTTGTACGCAATTCATTTATCGTGGCGGGCGCGGTTGGCATCGGGCAAACGCTGTTTAGCTCGATGGCGGCATATGCTTTCGCGCGGTTCAAATTTCCCGGCAGAAACCAGATTTTCTTCATCTACCTGACGGGATTGATGATCCCCGGCATTGTCCTATTTCTGCCCAATTATGTGTTTGTTCGCCAATTGGGCTGGATTGGAACCTTTCAGGGAATTATCGCGCCTTCCTTCCTGATGTCACCCTTCGCTGTGTTTTTCATGCGCCAATTTTTCCTCGGTTTAAACCATGAATTGGAAGAAGCGGCGCTGCTGGACGGCGCAACCCATTTCGGCGTGTTCTGGCGCATCGCCCTGCCCTTGATGAGCGGGCCGCTGCTGACCTTGGGCTTACTCACTTTTATCGGCAGTTGGAACGATTACCTGTGGCCTCTGTTGGTGGGGCGTGATGAGAGTGTGCGTGTGCTGACGGTAGCGCTGAGTGTATTCCGCGAACAAACGCCGCAGGGCGCTCCAGATTGGGCGGGGTTGATGGCGGGTGCGACGGTGGCGATTGTTCCAACCTTGATCCTTTTCGTTTTCTTCGGGCGTCGGGTCGTGGACTCGGTGCAGTTTTCCGGTTTCAAATAAACCGATGGTTGGCTTACGGACGCAGCGTGCGTCCCTACAGATTTTGGTCACAAGGCTTGCTGTGGCAACTTGACATAGGGGATTACACCCCAAAATATAGATGGCTTAGTTTAGGAGATTTTGTATGAACGCGAGTAAAAAGCTACGTCTGGTTCTTATTGTGGGGCTAACCCTAGTCATGCTTTCCGTGGTTGCCCTGGCTCATGCCCAAGACGCAGTCACCATTAAGTATGAGCTGTGGGACACCAACCAACTTCCGCCCTACCAACAGTGCGCGGCAGACTTCATGGCGGCGAATCCGAATATCACTATCGATATTGAGCAGCTCGGCTGGAATGACTATTGGACAGGTATTACAACGGGCTTCGTCAGCGGTGACGCACCAGATGTATTCACCGATCATCTGGCGAAGTATCCTGAATTCGTGAGCCTCGAACAACTGGTTGATATTCAACCGCTGATTGACCGCGACAGTGTTGCCACTGATATTTACTATCCGGGTCTGGCTGATTTATGGGTAAAAGATGGCAAGCGCTTCGGTCTGCCGAAAGACTGGGACACGATTGCCATTGTTTACAATGCCGATTTGCTCAAGGCAGCAGGCGTTGACCCGTCAGAACTAAACGACCTGACCTGGAATCCGCAGGATGGCGGCACATTCGAGCAGATGATCGCCAAGCTCACCATTGATGGTAATGGCAACAACGGCCTCAGCCCCGATTTCGACAAGACCAATGTGGTGCAGTATGGCTTCACAAACGCAGGGCTAGATGGTCCCTACGGACAGACCGAATGGAGCTGGCTGACAGCTACTACAGGGTTCACATTCAACAACGGCCTGTGGGGCGACAAATACAATTATGATGATCCAAACTTTGCTGCCACGATCCAATGGATGGCAAACCTGTGGCTGGAAAAAGGCTATGCACCTGCTTATGCCGACCAAACGTCGCTGGGTCGCACCGCTCTATTCCAAAACGGTAATGTCGCCCTCATTTCAGATGGTTCGTGGATGATCGGCACCTATGTGGGCAGCACCTTCCCGGTTGGTTTCGCCCGTCTGCCGCAAGGCCCTGAGGGTCGCAGGAGCATGTTCAATGGTCTCGCGGACTCGATCTGGGTTGGCAGCAAGCACCAGGAAGAAGCATGGCAGTGGGTGAAGTACCTCGCATCGCCTGCTTGCGAGATGGTCGTCGGTGAATCGGGTGTCGTCTTCCCGGCTATCCCGGATGCCGCCGACGCATCACTGAAAGTTCGTGCAGACAATGGTATTGACGTGAGCGCCTTTACCGACCAGGCTGCCGAAGAAGGTGGTACATTCCTGTTCCCGATTACTGACTTTGGCGGCGAAATCAACACGATTATGACCGAAGCGATGGATAACGTCGGTTTGGGTCAATCGGACGCCGAAAGTACCTTCAAGGCAGCTAACGACGAAATAAACGCCCTTTTCCAATAGTGTCAGGGTTTCTCGCAGCCCAGCAAGCAATGACATTCACCGCCTCTGCGGAGGCGGTGAATTTTTCACAACATGATAAAAGTTCTTACTAACATATGAGATATATTTCTTTTGACGCGCTAATCATGGTGACATTCCTTATTTTTATGCCGGTCCGCGCGCAAAATGTGCAGCTAACTATTCAAGCGACACCCTTGGGCCAGTCGGCGTGCAGCGGGCAGTTCATCGAACACCCTCTCGACCATACGACATTAGCAAACGGTCCACGCGTGCGTTTTTACGACAGCGACGGCGCGGGATTGGCAATTAACGACCTCAACAACGATGGGCTGCTGGACGTGGTGCTGGCAAACTTGAAGGGGCGCAGCACGATTTTATGGAACGAAGGCGATCTGCATTTCCGCAAGGGGCAGCTGGCTGATGGGCAGGCACGCGCGGTAAATATTGTCGATGTCGATGGCGACGGATGGCAGGACATTGTCATCACCCATTCGTTGAGCGCTCCCACCTACTGGCATAACACTGGCAGCACGGGCAACGTTCGCTTCGAATTTGGCACATTACCGGGGGTGCGAAAACCGTCTTATAGCATGACTTGGGGTGATGTTAATGGGGATGGTTCGCTCGACGTGATGACTGGCTCGTATGACTCCGATTTGGGATTGCAACTGCGGGACACATTTTTATTCAGTGAGGGGGCTGGAATATATTACTTCGAGCAGCACCAGGGCGAGTTTACAGACACACGACTGGCCAAGGAAGCCCAGGCCCTGGCGATACTGCTGACCGATTTCAACAGCGATGGTGCGCCGGATTTGATCGTCGGTAACGATTTTGTCACCCGCGACCAGATATGGACATACCAGCAGGGTAGCTGGCAGGAAATACACCCCTTTGCGGTCACCGCTCGTAATTCGATGAGTTTGGATATTGCGGATATTCACAATAATGGACGCTGGGAGTTGTTCGAGGCAGATATGAAGCCTTACAGCAGCGATCCAAAAGTTCTGGATGACTGGAAGCCAGTTTTTGATGCTTTTCTCTCGCATGGTCTCGCCTCCGGAGATCCACAGATTAACGAAAACGTACTTCAAGTTCCCGATCAGGAAGGCATTTTCACGAACAGCAGTGAGGCAATGGGAGCTGATGCGACCGGTTGGAGCTGGTCGGCCAAGTTTGGCGATTTGAACCAGGATGGATATCTCGACTTATATATCGTCAACGGCATGATCGCCGCGGATTTGTTTAATAAACTGCCGGGTGATGAACTGGTTGAGGAAAATCAGGTCTTGAGGAATGA
The DNA here is from genome assembly GCA_963752305.1 of uncultured Chloroflexia bacterium. Classification (GTDB taxonomy): domain Bacteria; phylum Chloroflexota; class Anaerolineae; order Aggregatilineales; family Phototrophicaceae; genus CFX2. The sequence continues at coordinate 32,137 of CAVVXQ010000008.1, read as the reverse complement.
GGGCGGCGAACGCTTTGTCCGGGAAAATGGTTGGGGCCTAAACTCGACTGCCAGCGGGCGTGGAATGAGCATGGCTGATCTGGACAATGATGGCGATTTGGACATTGTAGTGAACAACCTGAACACCCCGGCGATGGTCTACGAAAACCAACTGTGCATGGGAAACAGTCTGGAGGTGGATTTGCGCTGGGCAAGCAGCAAGAACACGCACGCTCTCGGCGCCGAATTGACCCTTACAACCAGCACTGGCAGCTACAGCCGGGAGGTAAAGGCTGCCAGTGGGTATCTCTCTGGCGACCCCTCCCGTATTCATTTTGGCTTTCCAAATGACAGCCAGTTAATCGAATTAATGATCCGTTGGCCTGATGGGGAAACGACTCGGCTGAGTCCGGTTGAATCAAACACATTGTTAGTTGTGACGCGGTTATGATTTCGTAGCTCAAAAGGAATCAATCTCATGGCAAAAATAGCATTTATCGGCGCTGGCAGCAGTGTCTTCGCTAAGAATCTGATGGGAGATATTCTCAATTTCCCGGAGCTTGCGGACAGCACCTTCACGCTCATGGACATTGATGAAGGTCGTTTGCTTACCTCACAAAAGATGGCACACAGGGTCAATGCCGTGCTTGGTACGAACGCTACTATCGAGGTAACAACCAACCGCCGAACTGCATTGGAAGGTGCAGATTATGTGATTTGCATGATTTAGGTCGGTGGTTATAAACCCGCAACCGTTACGGATTTCGAAATCCCGAAAAAGTATGGTCTTCGCCAAACGATTGGGGATACTTTGGGGATCGGCGGCATTATGCGCGGTCTGCGGACGATTCCTGTCCTACTCAGTATTGCTAAAGATATGGAAGAACTCTGCCCGAATGCACTCTTTCTGAACTATGTGAACCCGATGGCAATCAACCAGTGGGCTTTGAGCCGTGGCACAAGCATTAACACTGTTGGCTTATGCCATAGTGTGCCGCATACCGCGCATGAACTAGCAAATGATATCGGAATCCCTTATGAAGATATTAACTACCTTGTCGCTGGAATCAACCATATGGCCTTCTATCTCAAGTTCGAAGACCGCTTGACAGGCGAAGATCTCTACCCGCTCATTCGGCGCGTTGTGGATGAGGGCAGAGTCCCAGATTGGAATCGTGTTCGGTACGACATGTTTCAACGATTAGGATATTTTGTCACCGAATCAAGCGAACATTTAAGCGAATACACACCCTGGTTTATCAAGCATGATAGACCGGAACTGATTGAGAAATACAATATCCCGCTGGATGAATATATTGCACGATGTGAAGCTCAAATCATTGCATGGGATATGGCTCAAGAGGCTCGGGAAAGTGGACAACCATTCGCTGAAGCCGCTGTACGCGAAGCCTTAAAAGACATCAAACTCATGCCACGTATGGTGGATGGAACGGTACAGAGCGTCATGAGCTTTGATAAGGTCAAACCAAGTGTCGAATATGGTTCATTGATTATTCATAGTATAGAAACGGGCGTCCAGCGTAGGATCTATGGCAATGTGCCGAACACCAACATTATCACCAATCTGCCTTATGGCTGCATTGTCGAAGTACCATGCCTAGTCGATCGTAATGGTATCCAGCCAACCCATATCGGTTCGCTACCGCCGCATCTGGCAGCGTTGATGCAAACCAACGTCAATGTGCAATCACTCACAGTGGAAGCGGCACTAACGGGCAAGCGCGAACATATTTATCACGCGGCCATGCTCGATCCGCATACATCAGCCGAACTCTCACTCGACCAAATCTGGTCAATGGTAGACGACGTAATAGCTGCACACGGTCAACTATTGCCAGAATATCATACCAGTAATGCCAATATCATTCAGACCTGATGGATTTCTTGGGGAGTGAACCAATAAAACTTACCAATTCCTGAGATGCACCAATAATCTTCAGAGCTCAATGGGGCGCTAAATCTGCAATTCCGACCAAAAAGCTTTGTGAAGACAATTTGGAGTCATCCTGGTAGTGAACAGAATAGTCCCTGTATTCACTTCCCTCTCCTTCCCGGTAAAATCGGCCACCTTCAACGCACATTGATGCTGATGATACGTTCCCGACAGACTTATTGGATCGGCGATGCTATTGTGTCGCTGGGATTTCCCCGGCAAAGCATACAGGATTTCGAATGTACCAATAAGTAATCTGGTCTCTCCTACTTGTCAGGATTGCAAAGAAAACGCTCGTTTCTTTCTTCTTTATTTTGCAACGGAATGGATTGATTATTGATTGCAACTCTGTGCTAAAAATAGAATTGCAATATCCTTTCTTTTGCAAAAGGCATTTTTATGACCACCATTGGCTATATCTGTCACTTTGAGAATTATGTGGCGTAAAAATTATCAATGATAAATGGCGCGACAGGCTATGATGAATTATGATGTGTTGGTTTTCTGACAGTCGTCATTGCCCCTCATCGAACGATCCTCTCCCGATTCTCATTTTGAGGACAATGAGTTTGTACCGCTAATTGCCATTAGCGGTTATAATCTATTCCATTATGACCGAATTACATCTGCTAATGCAGCGCATAGAGTTGAAAATTTATATCTGCTAATGTAATAGTAGAGTTATGACTACTCGCCAACCCCATCCCAGCTTGTCCCCGTCCGCACAGATCGGCACTGGATGCCTACCAACACCATTTGCGCGATGAAGTTGATTTGCGACCCGCGACCGTTCGCAATTATCTCAGCGATTTGCAGCACTTCATGGCCTGGTGCGAAGGCTCTGGTCGAAGGCCAGGAGACGGTGCAACCCTTCGCCCTCGAGCGGGTCGCCACGCCCACACTGACGCGCTACCGGGATCATCTGCAACACCAGCTTCAGTTGAAGCCAGCCACCATCAATCGGCATCTGGTCAGCCTTAAGCGCTACTTCGGTTGGGCTGCGGATGGCCAGTTCATCAGCCCGCAACCCGGCCTCAGTGGTCAAACTCGTCCCGCAGACGACTCGGCCTGCACGTCACCTGACCGACCAGGAGGAGGCAGCGCTGGTGGCTGCGGCTGAACAGACCGGTTCACTGCGCGATCGCACGCTGATCGTCCTGATGCTGCATACCGGCCTGCGGGTCAACGAGGTCTGTTCGCTCAAGCGCGACCAGGTGGTCGTGCATCAACGCAGCGGTTACTTAAAGGTGTGGGGCAAGCGCAACAAGTATCGGGAAGTGCCGCTGAATGCGACGGCGCGCAAAGCGCTGGAGGATTATCTGGCGGCACAAGACCCAAGAAGCTGCCTTTCTGTTTGTTTCGCAACGGACACACGAGCAACTGACCCCGCGTGGCGTGGGCTTCCTCATCAAGAAGTATGCCCAGAAAGCCGGACTAGCAGAACTGCGACCGCACGACCTGCGCCATCGCTTTGGCTACCGGATGGCCGAGACGGTGCCCTTGCATCGTCTGGCACAGATTATGGGACACGACTCCCTGGATACGACGATGATTTACATCCAGGGTACGGAACACGATTTGCAGCAAGCTGTGGAACAGATCGCCTGGGAGTAAACCTCCCGCTTAGGAAAGGGTTTGCCGGTGACCGTGTTGGTTGAGTTATCGGAAACCGAACGTCAAATTGCCTTCGATGCGCTTTCCAACTTTTGCGTCCCCATCTGGAAGCAGGTGTGCCCCTGATAGGGATTGCCCAGCAGCATGGGCTGCCGCTGCAGAACGCTGCAACGCTGGGTGCGGCGGTATCGGGATCAGGGATTGGTGGGGCTGGCGCGCAAGAACGCGTGCCGATCAGGGTCAACACCGCCTTCATACCGGAACTCCAGCCAGTGATTGAAGGGTCTGATTCTGCAAAAACCCGCCCCCTCGCTCGCCTCCGTTCAACGCAAAGTGACCCAAATTGCCCTTGACAGGGTTGGGAGGTTCCCAGCTATGGAACCATTCGCAACATTGTACGTCAGTTGGATGCAGGTTTGATCACTCTGGCTCAGCAAGGGCACGAAAGCCTACCGCGAAGCCTTTGACCTGCTGCACCAACGGAATGCCACGGCTCCCCAATGAAATCTGGCAGGCTGATCACAGCCTCTTGAAAATCTTTCTGGTGAACCCGCGCGGTGAATCGGCACGCCCCTGGTTAACCGTGATTATGGATGATTACAGTCGCGCTATTGCCGGCTATTATGTCAGTTTTGAGACCCCAACCTCGCTGGCAACTGCCTTAACCCTGCATCAGGCCATCTGGCACAAGCCGGATGCTCATTGGTATGATCTGTGGCATTCCGCAAAGCTTCTACACCGATCATGGCAGTGACTTTACCTCCCGCCACATGGAACAGGTCAGTGCCGATTTGAAAATGCGGCTTGGTGTTCTCCACCCCCGGTATGCCGCGTGGACGGGGTCGTGTGGAACGGTTCTTCGGCACGGTTAACGCACATGCTGCTAACGGAATTACCTGGTTATACACCGGATGGTCATCTGGCTCGACCCACCTCAACTCACCTTGGATGCCTTCGATGAGCTGTTGCAGCCATTTTCTATTCAATCACTATCACGAGACGTGTCCACAGTATGACCGGACAAAAACCCCAGACGATGTGGCGGGATACAGGGTTTTCTGCCCCAGTATGCCCCAGAGCCTCGAGCAACTCGACCTGCTGTTGGTCGACCGTCCCGCGTACCCGCCGGGTACGCCAAGAAGGCATTCGCCTCCATAATTTGTGGTACATTGATCTGAACTTGAGTGCCTACATCGGGGAGGAAGTCGTCATTCGTTATGACCCACGCGATTTGGCTGAGATTCGGGTCTATCATGACCACACCTTTGTCTGCCGTGCCATTTGCCATGAACTGGCCGGAACCACCACCAGTCTGAAAGAAATTCAAGGACAACGCAACGCCCGCCGTCGTCAATTACAGCGCGAGATGAAAACCCGTCAGACGGTGCTGGAGACCTATCTGAAGCACGCCTGATGTTCCACCTGAAAGGCTACCGGAGCCAGAGTGACCTACCCCAAGTTGTCTCGTTAAAGCGTTATATCCATGACTAAACGGCAGAAATTCTGGATCACCCAGGAACATCAACGCTTTGCTGAGTTTTGTGATGCCTGTCGCCAGGATCGCTCCATTGGCCTGTGTTACGGCATCCCCGGAGTGGGTAAAACGGTGTCTGCCCGCCGCTATGCCCATTGGGAGCAGATTGCCCCTTGCCTCGATCCCTTTCCCGATGACGGGAACGGCGACCATTCCCCAACTGGCACCGCGCCATTTGCTGACCATGTTCTATACACCCAATGTGGTTCACACCCCCCAGCGGGTTCGCAACCAGATTCGTGAGCTGCGGGGGGCATTGCTGAGTTATCGTTTTCATCATTTGGAACGGTTGTATCCCGCTGAGACCTTCCAGCAGCGCAACCAACACCTGCGTCAACGCGAATTACTCATGGTCGATGAAGCCGATCGGTTGACCACCTATGGATTCGAGGAAGTGCGCGATGTCTATGACCATTTCGATATCGCCGTTGTCTTCATTGGGATGCCGGGCATCGAGAAACGGCTGGCGCGCTATCCGCAGCTCTATTCCCGCATTGGCTTTGTTCATCCTTTTCGCCAGCTGAGTGAGGCTCAGATGCAGCCCATCCTCGACTATCAGTGGCACAAAGTCTGTCGGCAACCCTTCGATCACCAACAGCGCTCGCAGTTGGAGGCTCGCGCCGCTATCCTGACCATGATCCGGGGCAATTTTCGCTTGATGGATCGTTTGTTTGCTCAGATTGAACGGGTGATGAAGATCAATCGCTTGCAGATGATTACGCGGGAAGTGGTCGAGGTCGCTCGTGAAGGCTTAGTGGTTGGTACGGTCTAAGGTTTACGCCATTTATCTTTGATAATTTTTACGCCACATAATTCTCAAAGTGACATATCCGTGTCAGTAAAGACGACCAGGACTTAAACAAGCAGCGACACCTGCTGCTGGAGTATTCCCAACAGCAAAAGCTTCTGATTGATGAGTTTCATTGAGATTGAGATTTCTCTCGCGAAAAACCAGGCTGAGCGGCGTATCACCGAACTCATCGACAAACTCCAAGACGGCGATCTGCTCCTGGTCGCTGAACTCAGTCGCCTGGGTCGCAATATGCTCGAAACCCTCAACATCATCCACGAACTGACACAAAAAGGGGTTAAGATTGTCTTCATCCGACAACCCGAACTCTCCACCACCGGGCCACATACCCAGCTCTTGCTGGCAATCTACAGTTATTTTGCTGAAACGGAGCGGGAGTTTATTTCCATCCGAACCAAACAGGGTTTAGCCGCCGCCAAAGCACAGGGGAAATTGCTAGGCCGACCCAAAGGCAGTCAGAACCGCAACCGGCCTCTCGATCCCTATCGCGAACAAATCGAGGCATATCTTCAGATTGGTCTCTCAATAGCAGCCATCCGGAAACTCATCAACAAGCATCTCCCTACCCCTCTGACCTACAACAGCTACAAGTATTTCATTACCACCGACCAGCAGTTGCAGAGATATTTATTAAATCAAAGCAAGAATTAACCGAAAGGTAGCCTTTTTAGTGGAATATCGTTCACTAAAAACGACCATTTTTAAAGAACTAACAGCAGTAAGAAACCGCGAGATTTCACCGGACCGCGCAGGTGGGTGATGCCCCATGACTAGACTTCGTTGGGTGCTTCTGCCAGCAGTTCAGGCTTTTTGTAAGTGGGATGGCGACGGATCAGGCGACGTTCATGTACCTCACCATGAGCATTAAGAATGCGGTACATGGTGCGCCAATGGCACAAGTACGTCCCTTCATCCAGCAAAGCAGCATGGATTTGACGCGGCGCTTTGTCCATGAAGCGTTCACTATTCAACAGCGCCCGGATGACTGTCCGCTCCTCGGCAGAGAAGTCCTGCGCGGGCCTGGGACATGACAATCTCGCTGCCTGCTGACGTGGATATAGGCGACTGCGGGGCACATCCAGTACTGACAGGCCTGCCTTATCCCGGTTTGAGCGGACAGGTAGTCGCGGCAAACCCGCCTTACACGCGAAATTTCCCACCTCCGTTTGTCGCGCTTGCCCGGTGCGTGAACGCTGCACAACCGATCAAGGCAGACGACAGGTTGGCTTCATTCCAGAAACGGGATTTAGTGCCTTGCAAGCGGCACGCGAGCGGGAGCAAACCGACGAATTCAAGGAAACCTACAAAAAGCGTGCAGGTGTTGAGGAAACCATCTCGCAGGCGGTTGGTGTACTGGGGTTGCGCCGTACCCGCTATCGCGGTTTGGACAAAGTACATCTCCAGCACCCGATAACAGCGGCGGCGATAAACCTGATGCGCGTCATTGATTGGCTCAGTGGAAACCAGTGGGCGACCACGCGCAAATCGGCATTCGCTCGCCTCGCCGCCGCCTAATTTGATTCGCCAACAACATCTGTCACACCTGAGACAGGGACAATGTATGAGGAGCGTGTATCAGATCAACCTTCATCAGCACTAGCATCGGACGTAGTTGAGGCAGAGCCACCCAGACCGGCTTCCCGCGCTCGAATAGCCGCCTGCGTCCGATCAGCGACCTGCAATTTGCTGAAGATGTTCGAAACATGATTACGAACAGTTTTCATGGTAACGGACAGTTTCTGCGCGATCTCGGCATTGTTATCACCCTGGGCAATGAGTGTCAGGATTTCCCTTTCGCGGGAAGTCAATTCCGGGAATACGCTCGCCGGCATGGTAGGTTGCAGGGTGGCGAAGAACTGAACCAAGCGTTTGGCGATTTCCGGGCTGAAGAGGGATTCACCATTGGCGACGGCACGGATGGCACGCAGCATCACCTCCTGATCTGCTCCCTTCAGGACATAGCCACGCGCCCCAGCGCGCATTGCCATAAATACCGATTCATCATCCTTGAACATTGTCAGCATAATAATACCAATGTGCGGGCTGGTTCGTAGGATTTCGCGTGTCGCGTCAATCCCATTGACATCGGGCATCTGAATATCCATCAGGATTACATCAGGCTGTAGTTCAGCGGCTTTGGCTACGGTATCTTCTCCAGTGGAGGTATCACTAATGACATTAATTCCCTCAATAGATTGGAGTAAAGACCTCATCCCCGCACGGAACAGCGTATGGTCGTCAGCAATCAAGACTCGAATCGCCTCCATTATTGGTTCTCGCCTCCCCATTGTGCCGCGTTACGTGGCAGTGGCAACCTGACTGTGATGGTTGTTCCTTGATTCCGATGCGTTTCGATGTTACAGCTTCCACCCAATTCGCCTGCACGCTCCTGCATTGTATGCAGTCCCACACCTGTTTGCTGGGACTTCGATATACCGCAGCCATCATCCGCAATTTCGAGATGCAGTGCCGCATCAGCGATCAGTCGCACAGAGCATTTACTGGCCTGAGCATGGTGCTGAACATTCGTGAGTGCCTCCAGCGCAATGCGATAGGCTGCCACCTCAATCGCTGCCGGAAGTTGAGATAGCGAACCGGGATGATCGAAGACGATTCGAAGTCCGTTCACATGATTGATGGCCTCGATATGCTGCTTTAGCGCGCCTGCCAGCCCAAATTCATCGAGTGCAGGGGGACGCAAGTCATACGCAATGCGCCGAATATCTTCCAGTGCACTCTGGGCCTGCGTTTTGACCTCTCTGGCAACATCGCGTGTTGCGACAGGATTATCAGCAACATTGTGAATTGCGTCCATACTCACGGAGATTGTTGCCAACACAGGACCCAGTCCATCGTGAAGATCACGACGCAAACGACGACGTTCTTCTTCCCTTGTAGTAACAAGCTGTTCACGTGAACGTTGTAGCTCATCCGTCAAACGCACATTGTATGCTGCGAGGCTAGTTTGACGGGCGATGGTATCCAAAAGCTGTCTGTCAGTCTGTGAGAACACTTCGCCCTGACTGCGTGGAGCAAGAATAAGTTGCCCGACAACTTCGGACCGGTAGACCAGAGGAAAAATCTCAGCACTATCATATGAGCGTTTTTCGTCCGATGCAAAATGTTCAGCCACTGCTTTAAATGTATCGCCTTGCCGCAGGGATATCGCTACAAACGGTAATTTCAAGGCGTGAGCTACCGTTTCGACAATTGTCGGCAGGACCTGTTCAGTCTGGACGACGAGATTCAGCCGCTCAGATAGGCGCTCCAGAACCGAATACGGCTCGTCACGATCTCCGAACATCAACCGATTCACCCGACGCTGCAGACGCTCCCGCAGGGGCTGGAATAAGAGTGCAACAACACCGGTAGCAAAAAGTGAAATGATGAAATTGCCACCGGCATGAAACAGAGTTCCCAAAAGGCCTACGATTAGCACATAACCAGTGATGACAGTCGCCGTTAGCGAACCATAAACGAGGGTACGGCTAATAAGGATGTCGATATCCCACAGCCGGAAACGCAACACAGCAATCGTCAAGGCGACGGGCATCACAAGGAGAGAGGGAAGATAGGTGAATACACCGAATAACACATAGCTCAGCGGCAAGGTTTCGCCAGGTGCAAGATTGCGTCCCTGAATATACGGACCGGTAGAAAGGAGTGACAATAATAGAGATAAGCCAAAGGCGTAGATAATCCACTTGGTCTGCTGGCGCTCCGCCGGACTGGACACATGACGATAGCGATAGAGCTGGGCATAAAAAGCCAGAAGAACCGTGGATGACCAGACGGGTACAGCAAGGAGCATCAGTGGACTGGTGAGGAACTGGCCGTACCTGAAATAGCCGAACAGCGCCAGTGGCAGCATCGTCATCGAAGCTATCGGCAACCAGCGCGACCAATGAGGGATAAAGCGACCATCAGGAAAGAGACACAGCAGTGTAATCGACAGCGTCGCACCCAAGAAGGCAGTGAGAATATCGGTTGTGAAAACCGCTATTCCAGGGATATAGAACTCCATGAGTTCCAGAGGGCCATTGAGCGCGACTCCAGTGAAGAGCAGATAGAAGGACACAAATACTGCCATCCGTTCTGTCGGCTTGCGCCAGAATATGATGATCGCCAGAATCACACTGATTAGTGCTGCGCTAAGTCCCACCCCAATGCCAAGCATGGTAACAGCGATGTCCAAAGTCGTTGGCGTCGCATCGGGATTATTCGCTATGGTTCCCTGATGCCCCTGCAAATAGGCACCCTGGTTAATTGCCAGGATTGCGGCTGGGAGCGATAGCACAAGAATAACCCCGGCCAATACAGCAATCATCACCCATGCAGCTCGAACGATGCGTAGCAAACGCCCACTTAACTGGGGCGAGCTGCTTGATTTGCCATATGATGATTTCGCGATAGGCTGTTGCCCGAGAGTTACATTTTCCATCTCAAATTCCGCCACACTCCCGATGACTAGATCTATGCTATCACGAACCGCCTCCAATTTCTGAATCAGCTAACCTATCCCTGCACCAGCAGGGCGATGCCAATAATCAGCGGTATAATGTGCAACCATGCTGGGACTGCCGCAATCGAATACTTGCTGCCGGGATAGAGCGGGGAGTTGGTCAGGATTGAGGGAGCGCCCGTGATGCCCAGCGCGATGGCAAGCCAGCCGATCCAGGCGGGCAAAACGGCAGTCTCTAATAAAGCCCAGCCAAATACAGCCGTTGCCAGATAACCGAGCACCATATAAGAAAGTCCAAGCGTCGTATTCCATGCCTGCATGGCCTCAAACCATACGGGCACTGCGGCTGTTTCCTCCAGAGTTCTGGCTGCCACTGTCTCTACCCCAATGCGAAATGCCACAGTCGTGAAGAGGAAAATTACACCTGACATAAAAATCAATAAGCCAGCCTCGCTCAACAGTTGATCCCCTGCATTTCGCAGCAGGACAGCGAGCAGCCCGAACCCAACAAGGTTGAAGAGTGTACCTATGCCAATCCACAGGCTGGACCATCGCCATGCACGATGATGTGGTGCAATGAATTCGAGATATTCTTGCGTTGACGAGGTGCCGTAGACGCGGCTGTCGAGACCCGTGTAATTAGGCGTGCTCGCGCCGAGCGCAAAGGCAATCACACCTGCCAGAAACACGATGCCGACGACATCCTGTGCTGCAATGCCAAAGATGTTCATGATTTACTCCTTGCAGTGTTATCCTTGAGCGAGCAGGATAATATCAATGACCGCACCAGCGTCCACGTTCGACTACTCAGCAGCAGTGTTCGCTGGGGGCACAGATTTGATATATAGCCACAGTGCCTGGAGATCGTCGTCGGACATCCAACCGTAAATCCTGATGGGCATGACCATAGGGTAAATCAGGTGTCCGTCCGGGGTGATGCCGATGCCAATCGTCTCGATGAAGTCATCAGCCGTCCATCCCGCCAGATGATCGCTGGTCAGGTTCGCAGTCAGCGGGGCAGATCGTCGCTGCTCATCCTCCATCCCCTCGTCAATCACCAGTCGATTTATTCAGAGCTTGTCCGGCAACGCTTGAATCCGCTGCCCCAGCTACAAGCCGCCAGGCCCGTACGGCAACATAGATAGCAAGCTCAAAGAGCAGCAGCGCTAGCTGTGCGGCATCTCGACGCCCAACTGCGCCAGTAATTCTGCAATGCTGCCCTCTGCCGATGTGTCCAGGTGGATCGACACAATCTTGCCATCTCTGACCCGCGCCACACCCAACTCTTGCGGCAAGGAGACCCGTCTCCCGGTGGCTGGAATCACGCCAAGGCCGAGCGGTGTCAAATCGAGATCGGCAGTGTGTGTGCCCGTTAGATGATCCGTTGAACGCACCAGTTCACCCTCAACACTGACAATGCGCAGGTTGATCGACATATCCGGCATCCCGGCCTGCAACATCCTGTTGAGTCCGATCCATTCCGCCGCGCCCACCGGTTCAGGCACGGGCCCGCTAAATTGAAAATCGTCTGCCAGGAAATCGGCGACACTGCCCCAATCATTGGCATTGATCGCCTGCGCGAAGGCTTGTGCTAATTCAGATGTGTTCATCATAGTCTCCTTCTTGATTTCAATACTTTCAACTGCTCGACATAGCCGATTATCGCTTGTTGGTCTCGCGCCTCCTATGCTCCCGCCAGCAAAAACAGCGATAGACCGACTGCGACCTGTGCTACACCACCGACCAGCGGGGCGACGATTTGGAGAGCTTTCACGTCCAGAAAGGCTGGGATCCCGACGATGCCGTAGGCGACATACAACAGCCCGGCCCATGACCAGAGCGTATTCGAGCGCAGGATGGCAATACCTAGCAGCACGCTGCCCACATTCCACAGGATGCCGGCGAAAAACGGGATCACCATAAACGGCTCTTTGAAGGTCTGGTCCATCACAGCGACCATCTCGCTTTGGCCCTGGGCAGCCAGTCGCCCAACCGCAGGGACAACATAGGCAGCAAAGCCCGATACTGGCAGCATGAGCGCAAGAAGGCCGATGGTGACGACCAATCCGGCAAAGGCAAGGCCTTCTTCTGTGGTTTGTGACAAATGTATGTAGAGGGCTATAGTTCCCAGGCACAGCAAAGCCAGGGATACGCCAGCCAGTGCCATGCCAAGCCGCCAGCCAGTCGAGTTGGCGCCAGCGGCAAATTCCGGATTCCGCGCCGGAGCAGTCGGCACGCCACGCATCAGCAGCCCGGTTGGGGCTAGAGTCAGCCCGGCCAGGATCAGCGCCAATGCGCCCAAGGTCGTTCTATTGCTAAGAACCAGGGTCATATTATCCATGTTTAGCTCCTTTACTCTGCCACACTAGCGGCTGCGGCCACCGATTGAATATACAGCCACAGTGCCTGTAGATCCTCGTCGGACATGCGGCTGTAGATGTCGATAGGCATTGCCATCGCGTCGATTTCGTGTCCGTCGGGCGTGACGCCGCTGCGGATGGTCTCGATGAAATCATCAGCCGTCCATCCAGCCAGATGATCGCCGGTCAGGTTTGCGCTGAGCGGGCCGGAGCCTGGCGGTAACTGGATGGTTTCGCGACCACCTGCCAGGTTGTCGCCGTGACAGAGAGTGCAGCCCATCGCCGAGACCAGGTAGTGCCCGTAATCCTCGCTTACTGTGATCTCTGGCATCTTCGGGAAGGGTCGGTTATGGTCAATGTAAGTCGCAGGAATGATTTGACCCGTCATACCCAATGGATACACGATACGAGCCAGCGGGCCGACCTGGGGTTCAGGCACCTCATTATCAACCGGAGCCAAAGTCCGTACGAAGGCAATGACTGCACCCAGGTCTTCCGCGCTCCAGCGGCTGAATATCTCGGCGGGCATGACAATGAGCGGCGTGCCGTCCTGGTCGAGCCCATGACGAATTGCGCGGATCAAATCGGCATCACTCAGGTCGCTAATCCCACCCTTCCCCGGTGTGAGGTTGGCAGCATAGAGCGTGATAATGCCAGGCTCGTCGACAAAAATGTTATCCGGTGTGCTCCCGGCGAAATTACTCTGATGACATTCGGCGCAGACAGTCACCGCTAAATAGCCACCTCGTGCTAAGGCGGTTTCATCCGTCGGAATCGTAATGGTTTCAGCTTCTACATCATAGGTTTGGGTCAGACGGGATGTGCCCGTCAGGTAGAGTGCGACCCCCGCGACCAGTAAAAGTCCGATCAACACACCCAGTCCGATGCCGATCCATTTCAGTAATCGTCTCATGATCTCTCCTCTCTCACGATGGACTATGCTCTCAACGTGTTAGCACTTGTTCTGAACAGGAAGGAAGCGCTTCCGGCGCCAAGGGCGAAGATGATCGCCCCGGCTGGTACCCAGGAAGCAGGCGGTCCGTCTCCCGCAAGCAATCCGGCGATAGTCCCCCAGAGGGTGGCGATGTCCAGGAAAAGCAGAACTGAGTACGCTAATCGGAATGTTGTCAGGTCGCCAGTGCGTCGAATGCCCCATATCAATACAAAAAGCCCAACGCCGAGTCCTCCAGCAAGGCGGGCAACGTAGGGTGCGACTTCGCCAGCCTCAGGTAGGTAGAAAATCGCGAGAAATGTGCCAGGAGCGACCAGATATCCGATACCGAGCAGACCAAAATATGCTGCATTAACGATCAACCAGTTCCTAGCACGCATGGGTTCCTCCTTTAACTACAAGCGATAAAGGTCAGTTCAGCATAATCATTGAGCGCGCTATGCTGCCTAAGTTAAGCGGAAGCTGCTGCCAATGGTCGCCATAATCCGCTGTATGCCACACGTCCCCATTGCTCAATCCGGCGTAGAGATGGCCCGGTGCCGTCGGGTCGGTGACCAGCGCATAAGCCATGTAATCGAGCGGCTGTGGCAATCCACCCGACAGTCTTTTCCAGCGACCGTCTTCAGTGGCTCAAAATATGGATGCGTGGGCGTGGCCGTCCCAGTGCGCGGTGGGATCACCCACAAGGTAATGCATCATTGGGTCATGCTGAAAAACACCCGCCAGCAGGTCAGCCCCCTTTTTCACCTGTGACTCTTGTAGCTTCAACACAGCCACCCCTGTCTGCAACATATCAGCTTCCTCCATTTACAGATATTTTTTCATGGCATTACATGTCCTCGCCGGACTACACCATATAACGGGCCAATTCATCGCCAACAGTTGTTGCCATAAAGACTTTGGCGTTTATTCAATGTTCCCTCTTTGTTACCACGTTCCGTGCAGTCCCAACTAAACCTTGAATACGAGCTCGGCGATGCGGACAAGCGGTTCTTGAGATTGAAAGGATTGCACGCGTTTAAGGAAAGTTAGGAAGCGAGGGTCGGTGTCGAATTCATTATGCGCCTCGTCGACCATAGGTCGTATGTTAAGTACGTACTGCTGAATACTGGGATCGAGATGATCACCATCAACGACTCGCGAAAGCGAAGCCTCAATGAACTTTCCGGCGGATTTGAATTCGTGCCAGAGAGGCAGTATCTCGCTCTCAAACATAGTCTCAAATTGGGCTGCTTTCTGTGCCTCGAAGCGCAAAATGATAGTAATACTGTGGCTCAACGAACGACTCCTTGATGCAATTCCTAAAGTGCGGTAGTCCGATTGATCCGCACCGCAACGCGTAAAAAAATCAAAATACTAGAACAGCCCCCATAACCAGCATAATGAGGTACGATGCGGATGCCACAAAGAAGCCGGTTGTGCCCCTCGTCAACAAAAACGCGACCAGCAAGACGACTGCGGCGCCTACTGCCACATAACCGGACCAGTTGGGAAAGTCGTCTTGAAGAAATACAACTCCATAGAGCAGCAGCACCGACGATCAGTGCTGAGGGATGGGCACTCTCCCAGTATTGAACCGGGTCGAAGGTTTCCCGATAGACAAAAATTGCGCCAAGAAGCGCTCCCGCGATAAATGAAGCAGCTCCTGCGTAAATCGTCCAATTTCTATGAATATCCTGAAGGTGTAGCGTCAGCAGGAGGAAGCCCAGTGCGGGTGCACCCATGCCCAGAGCAAACATAACCTGAGATATGTTCCAGCGGAAACGGTTCTCTTCGATGATGTTCGCCCGCCTGCTGATGTCCGGTTCCTGATACAGACGAGGACTTACGAACATGGCCATGATATAGAGGACGACCCCCACCGTGATCACGATACCCGCGATTGTTTCAGAGTCCCATTGTGGTTCCTCCGCAAGAAGTTCTAAACGATTCTTGTGGCTTTAATGATCTTATGTTGGTTGAAGTCCCATTGTCATGAGGCAGGAGTCCCGACCAGATCGGGAAGATGCCCGTTTTGATTCGGGACACATAGAGCATTCTTCCATGAGGACCGTCCTTCTGGATCCTGCTAGTCCTGGGATAGCTACACTTGGAGCAACACCGTTCGCCTGATGTTCATGCGATATTCGCCATCAATCTGCACAGATTACACACCTCGCTCATATTCACCTCCAAACTCTGCGTCCTCATCGCCTCAAGTAGTCGATTTAATCTGCCCAGCGTAGCAGGTGCGGCGATTTGCCAATGGCAAGCCATCGCTTTACCTGATTGTTCCTGGCTTGCGCCGGTTCCCTGACCACAATCAGGCAGCGCCCTACGGGTAACAAAACGCCTGATGCACCTGCACCGTTCTGGTCAGAAATCGCCAGCAGACGATGAAGTGAAAACGCAGATCATAATGGAAGTTCGAAATGGGAAGCAGCATCAGTGTACAAATCACCGGGTTCGTGGGAAGCGATGTGGTTCTGAAAAAGGGCGGTGAACAGCGTGTGGCGAGCTTCAGCTTGGCGGTCACTCATAAGAACAGCACTGGTAAACAGCAGACACTCTGGGTACGCGTAAACGCCTGGAATGGACTCGCTGAGGTCGCGGTGAAATACATCAGCAAATCATCCCTACTCCACTGACCTACAACAAGCTCTCAGGCTTCAGTACCCTACAAGCTGCATCATGTCGCACACCTTATCTGATTTCTAAGATAAGATACAAGTACCCAATTAATGAGGGAGTGGCTAAAGTCATGAGCAAACGAACTGAAATAAGTGTGCTGGGTAGTTGGGATAGCGCTGCCGATGTAACTGACGCCGATTCCACAAATAGGCGAACAGCTTGACCGCACGGCGAAGTGCCTCAATGCAACGGGAAAAACACCGCGAGCGACGAGCCAGCCGAGCTAAATAGTGCCGCAACTCGGCGTTATCACCTTCGACACGAAAGGTTTGGCTCTTGTCTGGCATCGGCGGGTCGCGTCCGGGGGTGTACACCAACTTGCGGTAGGTAGCAAACAGGTCACTGTAATAGAACTTCGCCTGCGGGGCTTCATCGACCATGGCTTGCAAGAGTGCCTCGCTGCGCTCCCAGTCTACCCGCCACGCGAGAATACAACTGCTCTGGCGATCCACCAGTGTCATCAGGTAGACCCGGTTTTTTTATTCCCGATAAAGGTTTACAGTTCGTCCAATTCGACTACCCCCACTTCCTGCAGCTGCGGTGGTTGGCTGGGCAGTTGAGCACTGTAGGCATTCACCCAGTTGACGACTGTCTGGTGATTGACCCCAAGTGTCGAGCGATGCGGCGGAAATTCATCCCATCACTATAGAACTTCACCGCTTGGTGGTGTAGCTCGTCGGGATAGCCTTGTCTTTTCGGGTCTAGGTTGTAACGACGTCCACAATGCTGGCATTTATAGCCTGACTTCCGGATGCGGTTCGTCCATTCTTATGTTATCGGGTAGTAGCTTGGCAGTAAGGACAGGTTTTTATCCCTCTATTTTTTCATTGCTCACCCTTTTAGACACTCCCATTAATGACGACAAGTGTCTGAGAACAGAATACGGTACGAAGATTTCATTTTACCGAATTCTGTTCGCAAATTATCATCGGGTGCTCGTGACGTCATTTAGGGAGATTTTGAACCACTTGTTCATTGCTTATCTCCGCAGATTAGCGCATTGCTTAAGCGCCTTCCGTCACCTCGACGAGATCGTCGGCGACCAAACCATGTGCTTCGCGATGGACGGCGATGGCAGCCTCTTTGCTGGGGGCTTCAACCAGACAGAAGACTTTGCCTGTTCCCTCATCAAACCAGTATCGCAGATACTTGACTCCATATTTCTCCTGCGTTTTCAGATCGGCCTGGTGAGCATGGGTAACGGCATCTGCCGTTAAACCATCAACACCGTTGTGAATGTCCATATACAGTGGCATTTTCTTATTTCCTTTCTTCTCATCATCGGATTGATGAATTATTTGGATCGCCGACTGGTGCTAAAGTCCGCGATCCTCGTCGACTAATGTTATCGGCTCAAGGTTCGAGCCCCATTGACCATCGCCTCGGCAGCAGTTGCTACTCCGACGATTTCCGCATCTGCAACAAGATCAGCCTGGGTGACGTAACATGGATTTGCGCACGCGCCACACACCCAGATATGTCCCTTATCCTGCACGAATTGGGGGATAAATTCCTTCAGCGAACTGAACCCTCCAGCCTACAAACTGACAGTTTGCGAGGCAACTCATCAAATCACTGATGGCATCAGCGGTTATTCGGTGCATCCCATTGTTCCAGCAACGTAGAATCCATCTAAATCCCACACTGTTTGCCATGCCTGTTGGGTTCATTCCATTAAGCGCCGTTCTTCTCCCCGTAGATAATCGAGATCGGGTCGAAATCCAGAACACAGCAAATTCAGAACTTCGATTCGACCATCAGTTATGCTGCAATAGACCTGCTGCTCGATGATCTGCCACTGGATTCCCTTGCGCACTCGAAACCGGTAGTTGATATGCAGACGGTCTGCGACTTTATCGACTGACGAGGTAAGGGGCTGAAACTCGTCAGCATCATCGAACCAGCGACGCAGCCACGCCCCGGCTTCGCGGGCATTCGCGCCTTCTCGAATGCCTGAGGGTACCAGCGCACGAAAGTGAATATTGGGGTGAAAACAAGCTTCAAGCCGGTCAAAGTCACGGGCTTTCAGCGCCGACAGGAAATCCTCTCCTAGTCCAATCGACTGATGCTCCTGCGAAACAAAACTCATCATCTTTGCTCCTCTCAATGCTCTTTCATGAAAATCTATTTGTAGGCAGCGTAGCACGGAGGTCTGACAAACGGCTTATGTGAGCCTTATTTCACCTTTATGCGAAGCAATTCAAAAAAGACCAGGAGGAGTATCCCGACCTTGAATACTGATTAACCGACGTTATGTCGAATAAATTCAGATGGACTTTAATCGTTGCAGGATTTGTTCAGCTTCACGCTGGGCAGCTTCCGCCTTCTCGGCATCGCCTGGTCCTAAGCGACTCTGGAGCAGACCGGCAGACTGGAGCAAGCATCGGGCAGCTTCATAAATATATCCCGACGCCTGAAAACCAGCCTGAGCCTCGTGGTAGCTGTTAAGGGCAATGTCTATATCGCCACGAGCGCCCATCAGTTCGCCCTGTGTCTGGCACGCCATTGCAATCCAGGTACGACTGGCATAACGGGCTGCGGCTTCTCTCAGTTGATGGCAGAAATGGTCAGCAGCGGAGAAATCATGCTGAGAAATCCGAACGCTCACCGCTGCTGGCAGCAGGAGGGAGTCGCAGGTGCTGCAATGACCATGCCTCTGGCTCATCCCCAAACCAAGCGACAGCAGATGGTCGGCGACGGACAAGTCCCCTGCAAGGAGGCGATTTCGAGTCATGGTCGCGTAGAGCCGTGTCAGACAATGAGCACGCATCAGTGCACGTTCAGCAGCGACTACCCCCATTTCTAAGGTCTTCATGCCCTCATCCAGTTGACCCTGTGCAGTTTGTAGTCGCCCCAATCGTTGACAAGCCAGTGCTTCACCGGCTGCCGCACCGATCTGGCGATACAACCCTATCGAACTCATGCAAGGCGGTTTGGGCCTCATGCCAGTGCCCAACTTGATATTCCAGTGCCCCACTGAAGCACTGGCACAGGGCAATTGCACGGGGTGCGCCCATTCGCCGCGCTTGCTGTAGAGAGGTGTCTACTGTCTGTTTGACTACCGGATATGGCTTATCGCCGTACAGGTGATATTCCCAGAGGCACAGGTGCATGTCTAATGCCTCGGTCGCGTCAAGTCCAGAACCCGCCAATGCGGAGCGTTTTGCCTCAAATTGGAGTCCCTGCTGCCAGTCACCCAGGGAGTGGGCAGCGAGCGCCAGCATCTCAAAGGCGCGGGCGGTTGCGGCTGGATCGCCCAAATCTTCAGCGGCGCTCAGGCTGCGCTGTGCTGCCTGAAAAGCGTCCTGAAACTCGCTGCGGTGCCAATGCCACAGCGCCAGATCGTAGAGCAGGTAAGCGTAATCCCCCGAACTCATGTTCATTGGGATCAATCAGATCAAGAGCTGTGCGCAGGTGATATTCGGCTGCACTCATGTTACCCGCCGTGACCAGGGTTTGTGCTGCTCCGCGATGAGCACGTACACAGTCCGACGGATGCGGCTGCCAGTTCGGTGTCGATGGGAGAGCGAGTGCCTGCTCAAAGCGTTCGACTGCGTGAGGTGTGTCCGCCAGAATGACTCCCCACCAGCCGAGATGTTCAAGAATTTGCCATCGCCGGGCCGGATTTTCAATGTCCAGTATTTCCATCAGGTTCAAGGCCTGCTCAAAGTAATCCACTGCGACTTCAAAGGCATACAGGTGTGCCGCCTTTTCACCCGCCTGAAGCAAATAGGGAATAGCACGTTCACGATGGTTGCTCAAATCATAGTGATAGGCCAGCGCCTCGACCTGCATCGCACCATTCTCGAATGTGTAGTCTGAGGCCGCCTCGAGTTCTCTGGCGATTTGGGTGTGCAGGTGGGTACGGCGCGCACGGCTTAACCCCTCATACAGCGCCTGACGAATCAATTGGTGTCGAAATCGGTAGCCGTGTTCGACCTCGTCCAAAATTTGACCGGCAAGGGCAGCATCCAGAGCATCCAGGACACGATCATCCTCAAGTGCCGATACGGCGCGTAAAACGACAAAACCGAACTGGCGACCAATAACGGCTGCCGTCCTTAGTATAGGCTCGACGGTTGGCCCCAAGCGAGCGATGCGTTCCCAAATCAACCCCCTAAGGCCAGCAGGAAGGTGTGGCTTTACACCTGGAAGCAAATGCCATTGCCCTCCCTGATTGTCAATCTCCTCAAACTTGAGGAGTGCATAGGTGATTTCCTGGATAAAGAAAGGATTGCCTTCGGTCAGTTCGGCGACCGCGTTGACCAGCGTCGGTGCAACCTCACCATCTAGAACATGGGCCATAATTTTGCCCACATCTTCATCCTGTAATGGGGAAAGGAGATAAGTCTCGCCCAGGTGTTCCCGATACAGCGCATTGAGCAGCGTACTACAGGGTGAGACCTGTGTATCTACCACATCGTGGCGATAGGTTGCCATCAAGATTACCGGGGCAGATTGAGTTTGCCGCGCCAGGTAATGGAATAGACGCAGACTGGCTTCGTCTGCCGCATGA
This sequence comes from uncultured Chloroflexia bacterium, assembly GCA_963752305.1. Taxonomy (GTDB): domain Bacteria; phylum Chloroflexota; class Anaerolineae; order Aggregatilineales; family Phototrophicaceae; genus CFX2. Next base: position 11,285 of record CAVVXQ010000008.1, on the reverse strand, counting down.
AGATCATCCAATATCAACATGACCGGATTAGATTGTGCTAAATTCATGAGAAAAGAAGCTATCTCTCGAAATAGAGCGGACTGTTCCTGCTGTGGGTCGCTCGACCCGATTGGTGTGTAATGAGTGATGGGATTCATCGTTGGGGCACGTGACTGCCCTGCAAGATAACGATCAAATGCCTCAACGAAGGGCTGATATGCCAGTTGTCCTTCCTGTTCATAGGCTGAGCCAAAGAGCGGGGTCATCCCGGAGGTGGCTGCTTTGCGTAACACTTCGTCAGCCAGGCGCGTTTTCCCCACACCCGCATCTCCCGTCAGCAGAATAGTTCGGCCTGAATCTGGACTACTGATGATGCTGTATATTGCAGCAAGTTCTTGTTCACGTCCGACGAGCGGTATTGAGGACGCCTCTCTGGAATTGAGCCTTATCTCAGGGAAACTTACGGGCAATATTGAACCAGGAAAAGCCCCGCTGACAATTTGAGCATATAGCGCTTCGGTTGTGGGACCAGGCAGGACATCCAAGTCTGCTTGCAACGCCTCCACGCATCTCTGGTACTGTCGCAAGGCTTGGTGGCGATGCCCATCCAATGCATACAGGCGCATCAATTCAATGTGAGCGGCTTCGTCGGTTCTGTCACGCATAAGGAGAGGTGTCAGCAGAGAAATTGCCTTCTGATAATCCCCTGTCTGTTGATATATTCCAGCTACTTGGAGTGTAATCTGCCGGTGCTGGTGCTGTAAGGCTTCACGATGAGGTAGTGTCCATTCATCGTAGAGATTGTCGGTCAGGAGATCACCGATGTAGAGGTCCAAGGCGCGTTCAAGATCATCTTCGGAAGATTGAGAATTATTACCGATCTGCTGGAATTCTTCTGCGTCAACCCAAACCGACTCGTCCAGTGTGATAATTCCGCCTTCAAAGGTCAGTGTGTTTTCGGCAAACTCCGCGCCAAGATACCGATCCAGCGTTTGACGCAATATATGAAGAGTTTGGTAGAGGTTATTGAGTCCCCGATTCGGGAAGCGTATCCGGCCAGAGGATTTCGATGACCTGATCTTTGATCAGGCGGTGTTTAAGGGCTACCAGTTGTAGGAGTGTAGCCGCTTTGCGACGTGACCAATCGTTTGCTGTGAGGATTTGTTCGCCGCGAATAACTTCAAAACGACCAAGGACATTGATCCGAATAGGTTGAGAAGTCACAATGACCTCCATGCCACTGCACTTCCAAATCACCTTAGACTATGATTGTCAACCTGCTAACGTTCACTTACTCATGCAGTGGAAACTTGAATAAATCAACACCTTCATAGCTTACCATGTGATATGAGTTTTGACGTGCCCCCCGTTTATCTACCAGTCTGAGTGAGAGGATTAGCAAGTTGGGCCGTATAAACATTGGGCGACAGATAACCCAGGGCGCTATGCGGACACTCGTGATTGGACGGCCAAAAATGGACCCAATTTTCTGAATATCAGTAGCTAATTTGAGGGGAAAATAAGGGTACACTTCGGGATTATTTTGATGGACACACTCTCCCGCAGGTGGATATGTTACTAGTCCTATAGGCTCATCTTTTTGCTTATCTGGCGATTGACTGCCACTATCGGCAGGAAATGGACGATAATACTTATACGGAGCCAGATTGAGCAGAGGTAGAACGTGCAATGAGTGAGCTAGATGCAAAAATTAAGGCGGTTCAACGCTGGCTCAACGAACTTCAACAAATGCATGTTGTCGAGTCCAGTCCTGCGGCGGGAGAGGCAGCCCTCAACGAGATATTAAATCTAATCCACCCTGAAACTAAAGCCCCATCGGCAGAACATAGTATTTCGGAAGCGTCGGCAGAACTGGCAAAACGGGTCGAGGAACAAACCGCCACATTAACCGCAGCGAATACGATCCTGAAACGCCAGATTGCAGAACATGAAATAGTTGACAAAACACTTCGAAAAGCGCACAACGATTTAGAAGCGCACCTGCAAGAGCACATTGCCGATCTTACCCGGCTGAACCAACTCTTTCAGGATCAAATCAAGGAGCACAAACGAGCGCAGGCACTTGAACAGGAAGAGCGCGCCTTGACGGATGCCTTGCGCGATACGCTTGCTACGATGAGCAACACCCTCGATCTGGGTAAAGTCCTGGATCATATTTTGGACAGTGTTGAGCGAGTCACACCCTATGATGGGGCGAATGTACTGTTTGTGGAGTCCGACTTGGTACATGTTGTGCGCCAGAGAGGTTACAGCGAAAAAGGACAGGAGCAAGAGTGGCTCAATCAACGAATCCCGCTCACGAAGCTGGCCGTTTTGCAGCAAATGATTGATTTGGGAAGACCGCTGGCAATCCCGAGTACATCCGATTCACCCATGTGGATTGGCTTTCCGGGTTTTGACTGGGTACAGTCGAACGTCATCGCGCCGATCCGTTCAAATGGTAAAGTTCTCGGCTTTCTTTCGCTCGACAGCGCAACCCCCGGTCATTTCACCCAACTCCATGCAGATCGGCTGCAAAGTTTTGCCGATCAAGCCGCCATCGCTATTCAAAATGCTCGACTGCTTGACCGAGCTAAACGGTCTGCGGTGCTGGCCGAGCGTAATCGTCTGGCAAATGAACTCCATGATACGATTTCACAGACGCTCTGGTCGGTAAGCTTGATTACCGAGCGGCTCCCCGCAATATGGGAAATTAATCAGGAAGAGGGGCGGGCTGGCCTGTTTACCGTGCATGAATTGGCTCAGCACGCGCTGGAAGAGATGCGCGCTCTGCTGCTGGAACTGCGTCCTTCAGCCCTGACGGATGAAAGATTGGGTGACCTAATCCGCCAGGTGGCTGGGATTATCGGCAACCGCGCCGGATTGAAGGTTTCAGTTCAGGTCAAAGAACAAGACATTGTCCCGCCACAAGTGCATTTTGTCCTCTACCGTGTGGTGCAGGAAGCGCTCAACAATATTGCTAAACATGCCTTGGCGAGCCACATTGAGATTAGTTTTAACAGTGATGCGGGCCTTGTTGACCTGACGATACGAGATGATGGACGTGGTTTTGACCCAGATAAGGTCGGTCCCAGTCACCTTGGACTCAGTATCATGAAAGATCGTATTGAAAATGTTGGCGGAACGATTGAAACCATAACCAGTCAAGGGAAAGGAACACTCATCAAAGTCCATTGGGCAGAACCAACGAGTGAGACGGCGTACAATGAGAATGGGTGAATATCTTTAACACAGGGGTTGAAGTTACTGCCCCAGTATCGAGGAAAGTAAACAGATGGTTACAGAAAATCAGATCAAGATTGTCATTGTTGATGACCATGCCATGCTGCGGAAGGGTTTAGCGGCATTCCTGTCGAGTTACGCGGATCTCAAGCTGGTCGGTGAGGCGGCCAATGGAAAAGAAGCACTGACGGTGTGTGCCGAAAAACAGCCGGAGGTTGTATTAATGGATTTGATGATGCCTATCATGGATGGCACTGCCGCAACACGCCATATCCGCCAGGAATTTCCAGCTATGCAGGTCATTGCGCTCACCAGCTTCGGAGAGGAGACTCTGATTAAAGATGTCCTTAAGTCAGGCGCGATTGGCTACCTGTTTAAGAAGGTAGCGGCTGACGACCTGGCAAACGCCATCCGCGCCGCCAAGAATGGAATTTCTACCTTTGCGTCAGAAGTCACCGAAATACTCATCCGCTCTGTTCACGAAAAGCACGGTCTGTTTGAGGAATTTACCCCACGCGAACGCGAGGTCATGAGTTTCATGGTCAAAGGGATGGGCAATACAGAGATTTCCGACACCTTGGTGATAAGCCCTGCTACTACGAAAAATCATGTCAGCAGCATTCTTGCCAAGCTGGGAGTTACCAATCGTACCGAAGCAATCGTGAAGGTCATGCAAGAAAACATCAATTTAGGAGCTTTCTACGTCACATAAGCGAGACATCCTACTTAGGGATCACAGAAATACCCTCCACTAGGCTCATGCCCCCGGAATGTTTACGATTTATACTACTTATAGGCTCCATTGCAGCTTGCAACCATCAACAGTTCAAGCCGGGAGATCTGAAAGCCGCTAGCAACGCCCCCCGTTAAAAAAGGTTGCGAGGGTTCGGTCGACAGCTTAGAGCGACTGAAAAACCTTTCCGAGAACCAACATTTCAACTGATCAAATTCAGGTTGCGCCTTTAGTTTCTGACCTGGCTTTCCAGACAGTGACGCAACTCTATACAGACAAATTGTCACTTGAGCCACGTTCTATTTCGAGCGTGGTAGATATTGATGTATATGGAGATAAAGATTATGGGATGGCTCGCATGGATAATCGTTGGGGCAATTGCTGGCTGGCTGGCTGGCAAGGTGATGAGCAGCGGCGGCGGCGTATTGACCGACATCATTGTCGGTATCGTCGGTGCTTTTATCGGTGGTTTTGTCTTTAATGCTCTCGGTTTAGCCGGGACGACGGGCTTCAATATATGGAGCATCTTTGTCTCCTTCGTTGGAGCAGTCGTGCTGCTGCTGGTGATCCGCATGTTGAACGGACGCCGGGGTCTTGCTAATTCATAATATACTGTCAGACCACGTCCCATTTTGGGCGTGGTAAACGAAGATATGGAGATCAAAATCATGGATATGGGACAAATGGGATGGCTCGCATGGTTAATCGTTGGGGCAATTGCTGGCTGGCTGGCAAGCAAGGTAATGCGCACCAGTCAAGGACTGCTGACTGATATTCTTGTCGGTATCGTCGGTGCTTTTATCGGTGGCTTTCTGTTTAATCAGTTCGGGACATCGGGTGTGACTGGCTTCAATGTGTGGAGCGTCTTTGTCGCTTTCACCGGAGCCGTGGTGCTGCTGGCCGTAATCCGCTTGTTGAGCGGACGCCGCGTGTTTTCTCGATAAGTCCGAGCGCCTGATGAGGGACGCAGGCAATTATCATTGCCCGCACCCTCATTGGAACGAATAGTGTATTGCACGAAATGAGTTTGGGCTTTTGTAGCGTTCATCGATTAGTCAGTTGAAAGGAGTTTGGAATGAACCAGCCAGTAACAGTTAGTTTTGTGCCCGAGCAAGTAATCACATGGGTGATTATTGGAATGATCGCTGGCATGTTAGCCGGTCTGCTCATTCGGGGGCGGGGTCTCGGATTGATTTCGAGTGTTGTGGTCGGTATGTTGGGTGCCCTGTTAGGTGGACTTCTGTTTTCCATACTGCATATTCAGCTTCCGTTCGCTTCTACCGGCGGGATTACACTCGCCTGGGTGGATATATTCATAGCGTTTATTGGTGCGGTCATTATCTTGCTACTCTTTGGAGGGTTTTACCACCGCCGGGCACTTAGATAAACGAAGCCCAACTCGCTCCTTGAAGTAAAAGTCGGTTGGATGAAATGAAAGAGAGGTACCACCCATGAATAATGAACGGGTTTACTACAGCCACGACGCAGAAATTCACGCTGTACGTGAAATGACCAAGTTAATGGCACTTTGTCTGATGGTGGGTTTGGGAATCGGAGCCGCGTTGGCTCTACTCTTCTCGCCCTTATCCGGCAAAAAAGTGCGCGATGATTTGACTAAGACGATGGAAAAGGGTTGGAATAATGGGCGCGAAGCCGTTGAACCGATGGCCAAGCGGGTCGAAAAAGAAGTTGCCGATCTGCAAAAGAACGTCGAAGAGCACCTGAAATAAAACAAGCAATCGAACAAACTACATTTTGTACGCTGATGTCAAAAGTGAAGTGGTAAATATGATACGCTCTCTGGTCATCACACCCAGTGCCGAACCTTCAACGGATGGGGCATCCGAAACTGTCTCTGGGGATGCGGGTATCCTGCGGCGCAACCTTACTGAAGAGAACCTAGAAAAATGTCTGGCTGAAGGCTGCACCATGTGGATTGACATCATTACGCCAGATGAGAAGGAAATTCACTGGCTGGAGGGTTTGCTAGAACTATCTGCCACCGTTGTTGCCGATTTACTACGGGAAGATCGCCGTCCAACGCTGTTGGTATACCCGCACTATCTTTTCCTTTCCCTATTCCAGCCATATGTACAAAGCAATGCGATTGTCGGTAAGGAAATTCACTGCATTATCGGTCAAAATTTCTGTGTTACGGTGCGACAAGCCGATGCCCCTGCTCTGGAAGAGGCGTATAACCGGGTCGCTCAGAATCCCGATTCCGGGAAGCGCGGGGTGGCGTATTTTCTGTATCTCACTGCGCAACACGTTATTGATACCTATTATCCGGTACTAGACCACATCAGTAACCAGCTCAACGAACTTGAAGAAAAACTGCTGAATGATGGCGCGGACAAACAAGCGCAAAAGTCGGTCTATCGGATCAAACAACACCTGATTGGACTGCGGCAGATGATCGCCCCACAGCGCGAAGTGCTGTCTAATCTCATCGGCGAAGAGCGTGTCTCCAGTAATGATGATATTCGCGATTTGTTCCGTCATCTGTATGAGCGGCTGTTGGGCATTTATGATGTGATTGACTCACAGCGTGACCTCACCAGTAATGTATTGGAAATTATTGCCAACCAGCACTCACGTAAGATGGGAGAAGCCCTCACTCGTCTGACAATCTTTTCGATGGTTTTCCTTCCGCTGACGTTTTTTATAGGCTTTTTTCAACTCCCCTTTGCCACCATCAAGGATCCAGTCGAATTGCCGATTAGCGGTCAAACAATATTCCTAATCCTGACGGTACTGATGATTACGTCGGTGGTCGGCATGATAGCTCTTTTCCGCAACCGGGGTTGGGTTTAAGTGCAGTTCAGAATACGAATCAATGAATGCGAGGCATTAAAATGACTGTAATGTCCCCACAGAAAGTTTATGTCCAGCGACAGTGGACCGATCAAGAGTTGATCGCGGATGGCTTCCTATACTACCGCCCAGTCAAGCGCGTTACGATGGTACGAATGCTGCCGCCGGAAGAGGCCCCGAAGACCATGAAGGCCGCTGGGAACACTATCACCGCTGAAGCCGGATATTGGATTGCTTACGCGGCGGGCAAGGTATTAAAAACAGCACTGGATGATTATAAGCCCCGACCGATTGAGCCACAGATTTTCGCCGAAACCTATCGCCCATGGGACGAGCCGCAGGAGCAGTTAACACCGACCCAAGCCCATTTGCAACAATTGGGCTGCAGGCCATATTACAAAACCGCCGGAGTGTGGGCAAAACAGTTGGACGCCGAAACTAAAGTGCAAGGCATCGAAAGCGCTCAACCTTCGCTGGCTCCAAAAGGCGCGTGGTTGTGTGTGGGCATGGAAGGTGAACCCTGGAGCATAACGGAAGATTGGTTTAAGGCGCATTACTTGTCACCCGATCAGAAGAAACCACCTAGTGACAGACACTCAACCATATAACCCAAGCACCCTTAGATAAAGGAGTTGCGCATGAAAAAAGAAGTGGTTTATGGATTGATGACAGGTGGGCTGTAATCGTGATGAACCTCGACCAAGAGGAACAAATAGAACAGATCACATCCAATATCGAGAAGCATATCCGCATCCGTTAGGAGAAAAACGAAAATGAATCAGAACGAAATACGTAATCAAGAATTGGGTCGGCACGAAGAAAAAGTAGACCGGAATGTTGAACGCCATCAAGCTGTAAATCTCGCGGAAACAACACGTGGTATCAAGGCGGCCAATCAGAACTCTTCCGTCGCGCGCATCATCAATATTGTCTACTTTCTGTTTGGCGCACTGGAACTGGTGTTACTGGTTCGCGTGATTTTGCACCTGGTCGGGGCGAACGCAGAGAACGCCTTTGCCAATTTCATTTTTCAACTGTCATCGCCGTTCACCGCCCTGTTCAGCACGCTGGTGCAAAACCCGACACTGAGTTCGACGGCGACATTGGAAGTCACGACGGTGATTGCCATGATCGCATGGGCAATCGTGGCGTGGCTGGTGGGCCGGTTGATGTGGCTGGTGCTCAGTCGTCCGCGCTAGGTAGCGGGATTAGGCACTGTATCTGTATGACAACGTTTGGCTGATGGAGAGGAAATAATCATGAACAAGAATTGGGACAGTATCACGGGAAAATGGAAGCAATACATGGGTGAGGTCAAAAAGAAATGGGGCAAACTGACCGATGACGAACTTATGCAGATTAACGGCAATCATGACCTTCTCGCGGGCAAGCTCCAAGAGAGGTACGGCATCGCTAAAGAACAGGCGGACAATCAAATTGATGAGTGGGCCGAAAAACTGAAAGTCTAGTTTTAAATCGACTCGTATAGTTATTTTGGCTTAATAAGCCAGGGAGGAAAAAACTATGAAGAACTGTCAAGAAATTATGACTGAGAATCCGCAGTGCTGCCTGGCAGACGATAGGGTCTACACCATCGCCCAGCGGATGCAAAGCGAGAATGTTGGTTCCCTTCCCGTCGTGGAAAATCACCAGACGAGAAAATTGATCGGCATTGTCACTGACCGCGATTTAGCTCTACTGGTAGTCGGCGCAAGTAGAGATGCCACCAACACCTGCGTCAGCGATGTCATGACATCCGATCCAGTGGCCTGCCATCCTGATGACGATCTCGATACTACGCTTGAGGTTATGTCTAACCATCAGATTAGACGTATTCCGGTCGTGGATATGGAGGGACGGGTGGTTGGCATTATTGCCCAAGCCGATGTGGCTACACGTCTTAATAATCAGGTTAAGGCTGGTCATGTGATAGGGCAGATTTCGCAGCCTGACTTAGTGCCCGCTGCAACTCACTAGCCAAAATTCACACTTGGAGATGATCTGGTGAAAGGTTCCATACCAGCCACCCATGACCTAACGGTTACTGGGTGACTGTTTTGGGACGATAACAGCAAGTTGGCTATTGAAGGAAGTGTTGGAACGATGGCGCATATTCTAATTGTGGAGGACGAAGAAGCTGTTCAGCTTCTTATTCGTATCATACTCGAAGCTGCTGGTCACAGGGTTTATGTAGCCCACGATGGTGGAGACGCTCTCGACATGCTCAAAATACACGCCCATTCCTTCGATATGATTGTCCTAGATCTCCTAATGCCCAAAATGGATGGCTTTGAATTTCTCTCGAAATTGCAGGATCAGCCGGTTTGCCCACCCGTAATTATTCTCAGCACTTCTTCTAATCCGCTTCCGCCAGCAGTGGAGAATTTGGTTAGTGGTCGTTTATCCAAGCCATTCCGCAGACGCGAGCTGTTTGACACTGTCAATAACTTACTTGGCGAAAGTACCCCAAACCATAAAATAAACATCTGCCCGCAGAGAACATAACAGAATACAGCCAATCGTCACTGGTGACGATTGATTTTGAAGAACTAACATTCGGATACAGAACGGAAGTGTCCACTGCGATGAAAGGTATAACATGACCAACAAATCTATGGCAGATAAATTTCAACTCAATAAACAAGCGGGATAACCGGCCAGAAGTGCGGCGACGCTCCTGGCCCAGCCACACCAAGACATCAAGTCATTGGTCATTGCGAACACCGATATAGGCATGTTGCCGGTGGTCGATCAAACCCAAACCACTCCACAGTTCACGGAATGATACAATCAAAAACCCCTAGAGCATCTTAAGTACAGGGGTTTTATTTACGCTCAAATATCTGATTTTGTATCCGATTTTTAGGTTACACTTCTGGATTAGTTGTGCAATAAGCAGGGAATATAATTGCACGTCTTCAAACTCTCTAGGTGAACTTGAACTTGCCCGAATTCAGTGGAGGAAAAGGTAAGAGACAGGTACACTGAATCGAGGAGTAGAGGACAATGACAACAGATCGAAAAAGCTACACGGAAGAATTCAAGCGCGAAGCGGTGTCAAGTACCCATTTATTGAAGACAAGTGTCTGAGAACGAATGGGTACTTGACATCCCTTATTTGGAAGGATAGGGAAAGTTCAGTTTTGCGTTGCGTTTTAAGGTCGTTGTGATCGTGGCACTGAACACTTCCTTCCCGTTGATATGGAGTTTGACGCTGGTCGGTTTCCAAACACGCTGTGCGATATGGTCGGAAAGGCCAGTAACCAGTTGTGGATCGGCAATCCGTTCAAGTGCGAACTTTGTGACGCTGCCCAAATGGATGGCGCGAGCATCAATCGTGAAGTTATCATATGCTCCTGGCTTAAAGTTGATGTGCAGCCTTTGCGTAATAGAATTAAATCTAGGAAAATTTAAACGCCAGCGGTTACTCCCCCCCAAATTCAAGAAAATGTTATCGTCCATTCCCTCATCAGAGTCCTCAGCGGTCACGATTTCGAGCCGGATGCTATCGACGAGCATCAGTTGCGTGATTACCCGCATACTGCTTAGCGATCCAAATCCATATCGCCGAAGGCTGCCTTTCAAACTAAGCGTTGTGGGCAATCGCCCTGATGTGCGTTTCGTCACCTTCACAAGATCGGCACGCAGACGAATGTGCTGGTACCGTTCATCGAAGCGTTTGACGATCACGTTGGTGTATCGCTGTGCCCCCTTTTCATTGGGGTGTAGGAATGACGCACGCGTGGCATTGTAGATACGTCCCAACTCAGATTCGCATTCCTTGACGACAACGCTCCAGTTATGCGTATTTAGCGGATCAGCGTTTACGGAACGACACGCCTCTAGGAACGAAGTTGGCCCGGTGAATTCCTCCAGTGCAAGCTTAATAACCAATGTAATCGATTGATGAGATAAATTGTCGTCTTGAAGATCATGGGTTTCCCCGACAGACACCCTGTGTAGCAGGTTATTGAAGTGGGTTCTCAAAAATCGGTTTTTTTCTGGTAGTGTGTCTATCGAGAGTTGGTAAAATAGAAAAGGTGAGCCAGTCGAGATGAGCGAACGCGGAATACTTGCAACGGCAGTGTCATTTTGTTCCAATGTGGACTATTCGAGATCTCAACAAACTCAGGGAACACTATCGGTTATGGTACGTGCCGTGAGGGACGACTAAGAGAGGTTTGCAATTTTGGTTGATGTCTTTATCTCTTATTCCCGCAGAGAAGGCGAGTTTGTTCAACGTCTGAATACTGCCTTCGACGACGTTAATCGCGTCGTCTGGATTGACTGGCAAAGCATCCCGCGCGGCGGAGGTTGGTGGCATGAGATCGAACTCGGCGTCGAACACGTTGACGCCTTTATGTGCATTATCAGCGAACACTGGCTGACCATGAAATATGTCATAGGGAACTGCTGTGTGCCCGCCAGAATAACACGCGCATGTTGCCCGTTATCCGCCAGTAAGTCCGTGACGATGCAGAAAAGCGCATCAAATGCCCAGTCTTGAGGAAGATCC
>CAVVXQ010000007.1:0-12659 GCA_963752305.1 uncultured Chloroflexia bacterium | reverse complement strand
ATAATGCCCCCGAACCCCACACATGTGAACTGTAAATCTGTGGTATAATGACCATAACATAAGGTATCCACACTGTGGTGTTGATTACGTTGAGGCGCGATTAAGTTCTCCTCTCCTCATACCACACTCCCGATACAACTGACATAGGCGCTTGCTGTACAGCAACCCCTGACTGTCTTAGGACAGACCAGGAGTTTTACGTTGTACAGCTTCAACTCAACCCCACCTCGAAATCCAGTCCATTCACCGAATGGCTGCGATTTTCCCCCTGAATTCCTTCCGGATACATTCCCTCATTTGAAATCAAATGTGAGATGGGGGATACACATATTGGTGAGCAACCCTCCCGGCAGAATGGAGGTCAATCATGACCGGACCTCAAATTCTGCTCAAAATGGGGACGACTGCTCGACAGAATGCCATCGTGAGTGTCAGTCCCGAGTTTCTGGATCACCTTGAACCGACGCTCACCCCTGAGCAAGTGCTGCTCAACGCGCCTGACCTCAACCAGAATGATCGCTACATGCTGGAACAATACATGCTGTGGGTTACCTTCCAGCCAGGCTTTTTCATGAATCCGAATCTGGACAGCTTTCGGGATTACCTGCTCAACAAGGGACGGAAACCGAGTACAGTGTCGGGCTACATCTCAACCGTTCGGAAACGCTATGAACAACTCAGCCGTGATCGTGATCTGTTATTTACCTTTGTCAGCAAAGACCTGACCTGGTTCCAACAAAAGGCGGTGGTCGATGAACTGGTTGAGCGTATCCGCAATGCCATTCATCCTCACATGGGTCGGGTTCATGGTGAAACCGTTCAGGATGAGCCGGATGACAAACGGCGACGACTGACACGGGATCAGGTTGACCAATTGATTCATGCGCCGGGTACAGACACTCTCCGAGGGCTACGGGATACTGCCATGATCGCATTAGCCTTGTGCACCGGCGTTCGGGAGGGTGAGTTGGTCAACTTACAGGTTTCCGACTTACGACAGCACCTTGACGGCGAGCTTGCCCTGTATGTTCGAAAGGGAAAAGGCAACAAGAAGCGCCTCATTCCTTATGGTGAGCTGGACTGGTGTCTGCCATTGGTTGATGCCTGGCTGGAGGCAGCCGACATCCATTCAGGAGCGGTGTTCCGGCGCCTGTTCCGGTATGCAAGCGAAAATGCAGCATAAGGTTCTGCCGCAGTCAGGTCAACTGGCTCCCGGTTCTGTTCATGACATTCTGGACCGTTATCCGATCGAGATGAATGGCGTTGCTGTAAAAGTACGTCCCCATGACCTGAGACGAACCTATGCGCTTCGATGTTTTGAGGCGGGGATGGAATTGGTGCGTATCCAACGCAATCTCGGACACGTCAACAACAGCACCACATTGGGATACATTGGTTCGCTTGAAGGGGAAATGCGGCGTCCACCGGCAGCCTACAACGTGCCAAACGATTTACTGGTGAAGTTAAACCCGGAAAAGGAGTGAATGATGTCAGCCAATGTTTACACCTGTGCCAAATGTGGAGAAACCAAGCCGAAGACCGAGTTTCACAAGGTCGCAAAAGCAAGCAAGGCGTGGTCAGCCGCTGCAAAACCTGTATTCAACAGGAATCGAAAGCGAAGTATCCGGAAAGGAAAGCCTATTATCAGGAATACAGCCGACAGCATCGGGAGCAGATCAATGCGCGACAGCGGATGAAGAACCGCACACGCAGAGAGCAGCGTAATCAACTGAAACAGGCGTGGCGAGCACAACATCCACTGGATTACAGACGGACAGTTGTGAATGCCAACGCAGGCAAGTATGGGGCAAAAGACCGAATAAGTCTGGCTGAGATAGAAGCGCTGTGGACAGCACAGGGAGGGATATGTCCATTTACGTTGATGCCGCTGACGCCGAAAACGGCGGTACTGCACCATATCATCCATTTAGCCAATGGTGGCAGCAACACCATCGACAACATGATCTTCACAACCCGTCAGGCTCACAACCGAAAGGCAAAATTCACTCTGCAGGAGTTTTGTGACCAGGCCTGGCTGGATTCAGAGGCTGTTCTGAAACGGGTAGAACAAATCCATGCAAATTATCGCACAAAGCCTGTAGTGAAAGCCATTATCCAGCTACCATGACGAAGTGCGCCAGATCGTGCAGGAACACATGGAATTGCCCGACATGGAACGTCCAGTTACAATCGATGAGTTTACCCCGCCGCTATCCGACAGGGGCAGTCATGATGTCCATCGACGTCACAACCGGATTTTACGACAGGAACATGCTCCATTCAAATCTGTTCATTTTGGGTCACTTTGGCAAAAATCGAGGATCATAGAGAGATTTTGCGATTCTCCTGATGTGATTGCATTGCCGCTTCGATCACGCGCTGTACACGGTAACCCTGTTCAAATGAAGGCTCAATAGGTCTGTCATTCAGAATCGAGTCAATGAATAAACGAGTGCCGACAGAATTGTGCTTAAATACGCCAAACGCGTCACCTTTATCCGCGTCACCATAGATCGAATCCGGTATCTCTAGAACCTGTGTTTTATCGTCACCATTACGATAACCAATAATTTGGGCCGTGGGAGGTGATGCCCAGGCACTGCCATGAACTTCCAGGCTGCCATCGTCGCCGTGCATTATCACAACCTGATCTTGATGTCGAAGTCCCGAGGCCAAACGACTGATCGTGCTGCAATGAATACTGCCATGCGCACCGCTGGCAAATTCCACCAGCATGAGGGCTGAGTCATTTTCGTCTTGTGGCAGGTCTGATACAGCGCTCCGGTCTGAAAAGGTTGACCGAGCAAAGTGACCCACGAGATGCCGTTCAATGGCTGCTGATTGCTGAATTGCTGGTGGCGGAAGATGGCAATGTGGAATACGCGGTAGAACTGCTCGGTCTGGCCTTCAGCCATCCTGACAGCCTGCTCGGCTGGTTAGAACAATGGCCGCGGTGGCCACAGTTGCGCCACGACTTTGAAGCTGAACTCGGATCAGAAGCTTACAACGCAGCCTGGGAGCGCGGCAAATCGCTTGATCTGGAAACGGTCTGCGCGGAACTGCTGAATGAGAATGGCGAACAGCTTTCGTAAGAACAGGTCCCTGGTAACCTGTCCACTCCAGACTAGAGGCGGCATCGGTCCAGCACGTCCATAACAGCGTTTACGTTCTCCGTAAAAAACCTGCCGTAATCTGGAACCGGCGGGTGCAGGAGGTCTGCATCCTGTTTCCCATACATCCAGTGAGGCCGTGTTTCAAAACAGCCTGTGCCCTCCAGCCTGACACGCAGCCCGCGTGCCGCGTTTTCAATATAGATGATGTAGACCTGGCTTTCGATTTCCATATTGCCGGTTACAATGACCGAATCCGACATCGCTCCGATTGCAATACTGGCCAATACCAGCACGCAAGTGATCACCGCGATCGGGGCGATCAGGCGCAGTAGTAAGCTCACAGCCCCTCCGCTTGCTCAAACATCTCGCAAGCCAGTTCAGCAGAAAGGGCCAGGGGCTTTTCACAGATCACATGCAAGCCCTAATCCAGCGCCAGCATGGTCATAGGGTGGTGTAAATCTTCTGGCGTGGCGATGATGACGGCATCCAGCGTTCCGCTTCTGAGCATGGCTTCGTAATCGGTGTACACTGTGTCGCAGCCATACTTCTCAGCCAGATCTTCGGCACGTTCGCGCCTGCGACCACAGACAGCCTGCAAGTGTGCCCCTGGATGGGATTGAATGGCTGGAAGATGGAAAGAATCCATCCAACCGCTTGTTCCGATGACCCCAATACGAATTGTTTCCATAATACTATCCTCCTGAGCTAGATATATTCAGAAGGGTATCAAATGGATGGTGGTACTGTGATCTACCTAAAGTGGTATTTTGAAGATTTGCCTATGGGGATCGCACAGACCTAAAGAAGCATCAGGTCACGAGCGCGGGCAACAGCCTGCGTGCGGCTGTTAACATTCAATTTGCCGTAGATATTTCTCGTGTGCACCTTTACGGTTCCTACGGTGATGGATAGGTTGTCGGCGATATCGCGATTGGAGAGGCCATCGTTGATTAGCATCAGTATTTCTAGCTCACGGCCGCTGAGTGGTTCAACAAGTATTCCCGCCGTGAACGGTTGGTTCGTTTCCTGGTTGCCATTTGTCGCTGCCTCACAGATTTCGTTGACGACTGCCAGTATGTAGCTTTCAAAGGGCTGCAATGCTCCGTGTTGTTGGTGAGCAAAAAACACTGAAGCTGGAAGCGTACGCTCAAGTGTAGCGAGTGCTATGTCTAACTGCTCACTCAACCAATACGTCCCGGCAAGATTTCCTTTTTCAACAGTAACGTGATTCTGAAGTAAAGCTGCCAATTCAACTGCCTGCTCCCAGCGTTGATCCAACAAGAGAAGTTTTACTACCAATGTTCCGATAATATTTTGCCATAATGTGAACGCCATGGTGAGAGCCAGTCGGAGCGCGCGGCAAACTACCTGCCTGAGGGCGACAGCGTCTCGCTGCGTAGCGGCTATTTCGCCTAAACGCCAGTACCGCCACAGTATACCTTCCAGGTCGCCGGTTTCCTCACAGAGGGCTAGCGTTTCCTGGTTAAGCGTTTTGGCCTGATCCAAGAAACCTTCATCAGACATGAGTTGTTCTATCGCACCGAGCGGAAATGTCAGGCCCCAGCGGGCATTTTTTCGCCTGAAGCCAGCTGCACTCTGATCGAACAACTGACGAGCCGCAGACGTGTGACCCTGCTGACTGGCAAGCGTACCCAGAGCAAACTTGATCCATGCCGAGTTCCAATAGTCGTGATCGTCGTCCACAAGAGCCTCCACTGCCAGAGAGAGAGCCAGAATATCGCCGGTCAATTCCGTCTCTGTTAACCATTGGGCCATGATGCCCAATGCAAAGGCAGTGTCGGGTGTAATTCCGTGCTCGGACCACAAACGCACAGCCTGCTGGGCGAGAGCGATGCTGACATTCTGTTGTCTGCCTATTTTGAGCCGGGCCAGCAACATAAGTCCTTGCGCGGCAAGCGCCGGTTCCAAGCCGATAAGGTGATCTTGAATCTGGCTAATTGCATGATCGCCTTCGAGACGACGACCACGCATCATGAAATATTGGGATAAACACTTGAGATAAGCGTTTAGGTAGTGATGTGAGCGGCTGCTAAGTGCCCACTGCCAACCCAGTTGCATGTTGTCTATATCAGCATCAATGAGGTTCAATACCGTCACTTGATTTGGCCCCTGAAGTTCTTCGTAAAATCTATCCAGCAATGCGCCATAATGTTCGATAACCTTTTGTTGAAGCTGTTCGTATTGCTCCGGAAATTCCATCAGCCTGCTTTGGCCGTATTGCCGTAACAATTCATGAATATGGTATCGGTCTGTAGTCGGATTGCGTTGAAGAAGCGCCTTTTGAGATAGGGTCGCGATTGTCGCGGCGTCGACACCAACAATGCCTGACGCAGCTTCCCGTGTAAAGCCGTTTTGAAACAAACAAAGACTGGCAAACGTCAACCGTTCGTCCTCATCCAGCATCCGCCATGTTTGATCCAGTAAGTCGCGAATGCTTTGATGGCGTTCCGGCATATCCTGGTACGATTGCGTCAGTAAATCAATATCCAGCCTGGCAGCAATCTCTCGAAGCGGAAGCGAGATCAGCCAGGAGGTAGCCAGTTCAATTGCCAATGGCATTCCGCCCACCTGCTTGCAAATTGCGTTGATCACCTGCGTGTTCTCGGCGTTAACAGCGAAGTTTGGCTGGACATGTCTGGCTTTTTGCATGAATAGCTGAACTGCATCTGTACTTTCAGCAGTGTCACTTGCATCGCTACGAAGCATGTCGAGACCCAATAGATAAAACAGCGTTTCACTCTGAAGATTTAAGGGCTGTCTCGTCGTCGCAATGATTTGAATGTGAGGGCAGGTCTCCAGGATTGATTTGATGTATATACTGCCCTCAACGAGGTGCTCGAAATTATCAAGGATCAGGAGTAAGTTCTTTCGTGCCATAAAATGTTCTAATTGCTTGATGGGTGGATCAGACGAAAAGAATCGAAAACCCAATGTATTCGCGATGGTGTGCGGAATCTGGCCTACAGAATCTACGCTAGCAAACGAGACGAAAAAGACCCGGTCCGCAAACTGGTCGAGCTTTCGCTGGGCGATTTCAACCGCCAGACGAGTTTTGCCCATCCCCCCTAGAGCGACAATCGAAATGAGGCGAACGGTCTTGTCATCTACCAGGCTGCTCAGGAGTTCCAGTTCTTGTTCACGACCAATGAACGGCGTTTCTAATGGCAGCAGAGTGTGAATTGGATCTTCCTCAAGACTGGGCATTTGATGCGCTTTTCTGCATCGTCACGGACTTACTGGCGGATAACGGGCAACATGCGCGTGTTATTCTGGCGGGCACACAGCAGTTCCCTATGACATATTTCATGGTCAGCCAGTGTTCGCTGATAATGCACATAAAGGCGTCAACGTGTTCGACGCCGAGTTCGATCTCATGCCACCAACCTCCGCCGCGCGGGATGCTTTGCCAGTCAATCCAGACGACGCGATTAACGTCGTCGAAGGCAGTATTCAGACGTTGAACAAACTCGCCTTCTCTGCGGGAATAAGAGATAAAGACATCAACCAAAATTGCAAACCTCTCTTAGTCGTCCCTCACGGCACGTACCATAACCGATAGTGTTCCCTGAGTTTGTTGAGATCTCGAATAGTCCACATTGGAACAAAATGACACTGCCGTTGCAAGTATTCCGCGTTCGCTCATCTCGACTGGCTCACCTTTTCTATTTTACCAACTCTCGATAGACACACTACCAGAAAAAAACCGATTTTTGAGAACCCACTTCAATAACCTGCTACACAGGGTGTCTGTCGGGGAAACCCATGATCTTCAAGACGACAATTTATCTCATCAATCGATTACATTGGTTATTAAGCTTGCACTGGAGGAATTCACCGGGCCAACTTCGTTCCTAGAGGCGTGTCGTTCCGTAAACGCTGATCCGCTAAATACGCATAACTGGAGCGTTGTCGTCAAGGAATGCGAATTTGAGTTGGGACGTATCTACAATGCCACGCGTGCGTCATTCCTACACCCCAATGAAAAGGGGGCACAGCGATACACCAACGTGATCGTCAAACGCTTCGATGAACGGTACCAGCACATTCGTCTGCGTGCCGATCTTGTGAAGGTGACGAAACGCACATCAGGGCGATTGCCCACAACGCTTAGTTTGAAAGGCAGCCTTCGGCGATATGGATTTGGATCGCTAAGCAGTATGCGGGTAATCACGCAACTGATGCTCGTCGATAGCATCCGGCTCGAAATCGTGACCGCTGAGGACTCTGATGAGGGAATGGACGATAACATTTTCTTGAATTTGGGGGGGAGTAACCGCTGGCGTTTAAATTTTCCTAGATTTAATTCTATTACGCAAAGGCTGCACATCAACTTTAAGCCAGGAGCATATGATAACTTCACGATTGATGCTCGCGCCATCCATTTGGGCAGCGTCACAAAGTTCGCACTTGAACGGATTGCCGATCCACAACTGGTTACTGGCCTTTCCGACCATATCGCACAGCGTGTTTGGAAACCGACCAGCGTCAAACTCCATATCAACGGGAAGGAAGTGTTCAGTGCCACGATCACAACGACCTTAAAACGCAACGCAAAACTGAACTTTCCCTATCCTTCCAAATAAGGGATGTCAAGTACCCATTCGTTCTCAGACACTTGTCTTCAATAAATGGGTACTTGACACCGCTTCGCGCTTGAATTCTTCCGTGTAGCTTTTTCGATCTGTTGTCATTGTCCTCTACTCCTCGATTCAGTGTACCTGTCTCTTACCTTTTCCTCCACTGAATTGGGGCAAGTTCAAGTTCACCTAGAGAGTTTGAAGACGTGCAATTATATTCCCTGCTTATTGCACAACTAATCCAGAAGTGTAACCTAAAAATCGGATACAAAATCAGATATTTGAGCGTAAATAAAACCCCTGTACTTAAGATGCTCTAGGGGTTTTTGATTGTATCATTCCGTGAACTGTGGAGTGGTTTGGGTTTGATCGACCACCGGCAACATGCCTATATCGGTGTTCGCAATGACCAATGACTTGATGTCTTGGTGTGGCTGGGCCAGGAGCGTCGCCGCACTTCTGGCCGGTTATCCCGCTTGTTTATTGAGTTGAAATTTATCTGCCATAGATTTGTTGGTCATGTTATACCTTTCATCGCAGTGGACACTTCCGTTCTGTATCCGAATGTTAGTTCTTCAAAATCAATCGTCACCAGTGACGATTGGCTGTATTCTGTTATGTTCTCTGCGGGCAGATGTTTATTTTATGGTTTGGGGTACTTTCGCCAAGTAAGTTATTGACAGTGTCAAACAGCTCGCGTCTGCGGAATGGCTTGGATAAACGACCACTAACCAAATTCTCCACTGCTGGCGGAAGCGGATTAGAAGAAGTGCTGAGAATAATTACGGGTGGGCAAACCGGCTGATCCTGCAATTTCGAGAGAAATTCAAAGCCATCCATTTTGGGCATTAGGAGATCTAGGACAATCATATCGAAGGAATGGGCGTGTATTTTGAGCATGTCGAGAGCGTCTCCACCATCGTGGGCTACATAAACCCTGTGACCAGCAGCTTCGAGTATGATACGAATAAGAAGCTGAACAGCTTCTTCGTCCTCCACAATTAGAATATGCGCCATCGTTCCAACACTTCCTTCAATAGCCAACTTGCTGTTATCGTCCCAAAACAGTCACCCAGTAACCGTTAGGTCATGGGTGGCTGGTATGGAACCTTTCACCAGATCATCTCCAAGTGTGAATTTTGGCTAGTGAGTTGCAGCGGGCACTAAGTCAGGCTGCGAAATCTGCCCTATCACATGACCAGCCTTAACCTGATTATTAAGACGTGTAGCCACATCGGCTTGGGCAATAATGCCAACCACCCGTCCCTCCATATCCACGACCGGAATACGTCTAATCTGATGGTTAGACATAACCTCAAGCGTAGTATCGAGATCGTCATCAGGATGGCAGGCCACTGGATCGGATGTCATGACATCGCTGACGCAGGTGTTGGTGGCATCTCTACTTGCGCCGACTACCAGTAGAGCTAAATCGCGGTCAGTGACAATGCCGATCAATTTTCTCGTCTGGTGATTTTCCACGACGGGAAGGGAACCAACATTCTCGCTTTGCATCCGCTGGGCGATGGTGTAGACCCTATCGTCTGCCAGGCAGCACTGCGGATTCTCAGTCATAATTTCTTGACAGTTCTTCATAGTTTTTTCCTCCCTGCTTATTAAGCCAAAATAACTATACGAGTCGATTTAAAACTAGACTTTCAGTTTTTCGGCCCACTCATCAATTTGATTGTCCGCCTGTTCTTTAGCGATGCCGTACCTCTCTTGGAGCTTGCCCGCGAGAAGGTCATGATTGCCGTTAATCTGCATAAGTTCGTCATCGGTCAGTTTGCCCCATTTCTTTTTGACCTCACCCATGTATTGCTTCCATTTTCCCGTGATACTGTCCCAATTCTTGTTCATGATTATTTCCTCTCCATCAGCCAAACGTTGTCATACAGATACAGTGCCTAATCCCGCTACCTAGCGCGGACGACTGAGCACCAGCCACATCAACCGGCCCACCAGCCACGCCACGATTGCCCATGCGATCATGGCAATCACCGTCGTGACTTCCAATGTCGCCGTCGAACTCAGTGTCGGGTTTTGCACCAGCGTGCTGAACAGGGCGGTGAACGGCGATGACAGTTGAAAAATGAAATTGGCAAAGGCGTTCTCTGCGTTCGCCCCGACCAGGTGCAAAATCACGCGAACCAGTAACACCAGTTCCAGTGCGCCAAACAGAAAGTAGACAATATTGATGATGCGCGCGACGGAAGAGTTCTGATTGGCCGCCTTGATACCACGTGTTGTTTCCGCGAGATTCACAGCTTGATGGCGTTCAACATTCCGGTCTACTTTTTCTTCGTGCCGACCCAATTCTTGATTACGTATTTCGTTCTGATTCATTTTCGTTTTTCTCCTAACGGATGCGGATATGCTTCTCGATATTGGATGTGATCTGTTCTATTTGTTCCTCTTGGTCGAGGTTCATCACGATTACAGCCCACCTGTCATCAATCCATAAACCACTTCTTTTTTCATGCGCAACTCCTTTATCTAAGGGTGCTTGGGTTATATGGTTGAGTGTCTGTCACTAGGTGGTTTCTTCTGATCGGGTGACAAGTAATGCGCCTTAAACCAATCTTCCGTTATGCTCCAGGGTTCACCTTCCATGCCCACACACAACCACGCGCCTTTTGGAGCCAGCGAAGGTTGAGCGCTTTCGATGCCTTGCACTTTAGTTTCGGCGTCCAACTGTTTTGCCCACACTCCGGCGGTTTTGTAATATGGCCTGCAGCCCAATTGTTGCAAATGGGCTTGGGTCGGTGTTAACTGCTCCTGCGGCTCGTCCCATGGGCGATAGGTTTCGGCGAAAATCTGTGGCTCAATCGGTCGGGGCTTATAATCATCCAGTGCTGTTTTTAATACCTTGCCCGCCGCGTAAGCAATCCAATATCCGGCATCAGCGGTGATAGTGTTCCCAGCGGCCTTCATGGTCTTCGGGGCCTCTTCCGGCGGCAGCATTCGTACCATCGTAACGCGCTTGACTGGGCGGTAGTATAGGAAGCCATCCGCGATCAACTCTTGATCGGTCCACTGTCGCTGGACATAAACTTTCTGTGGGGACATTACAGTCATTTTAATGCCTCGCATTCATTAATTCGTATTCTGAACTGCACTTAAACCCAACCCCGGTTGCGGAAAAGAGCTATCATGCCGACCACCGACGTAATCATCAGTACCGTCAGGATTAGGAATATTGTTTGACCGCTAATCGGCAATTCGACTGGATCCTTGATGGTGGCAAAGGGGAGTTGAAAAAAGCCTATAAAAAACGTCAGCGGAAGGAAAACCATCGAAAAGATTGTCAGACGAGTGAGGGCTTCTCCCATCTTACGTGAGTGCTGGTTGGCAATAATTTCCAATACATTACTGGTGAGGTCACGCTGTGAGTCAATCACATCATAAATGCCCAACAGCCGCTCATACAGATGACGGAACAAATCGCGAATATCATCATTACTGGAGACACGCTCTTCGCCAATGAGATTAGACAGCACTTCGCGCTGTGGGGCGATCATCTGCCGCAGCCCAATCAGGTGTTGTTTGATCCGATAGACCGACTTTTGCGCTTGTTTGTCCCCGCCATCATTCAGCAGTTTTTCTTCAAGTTCGTTGAACTGATTACTGATGTGGTCTAGTACCGGATAATAGGTATCAATAACGTGTTGCGCAGTGAGATACAGAAAATACGCCACCCCGCGCTTCCAGGAATCGGGATTCTGAGCGACCCGGTTATACGCCTCTTCCAGAGCAGAGGCATCGGCTTGTCGCACCGTAACACAGAAATTTTGACCGATAATGCAGTGAATTTCCTTACCGACAATCCCATTGCTTTGTACATATGGCTGAAATAGGGAAAGGAAAAGATAGTGCGGGTATACCAACAGCGTTGGACGGCGATCTTCCCGCAGTAAATCGGCAACAACGGTGGCAGATAGTTCTAGCAAACCCTCCAGCCAGTGAATTTCCTTCTCATCTGGTGTGATGATGTCAATCCACATGGTACAGCCTTCAGCAAGACATTTTTCTAGTCCTCTTCCGTAAGGTTGCGACGCAGGATACCCGCATCGCCCAGAGACAGTTTCGGATGCCCCATCCGTTGAAGATTTAGCGTTGGGTGTGATGACCAGAGAGCGTATCATATTTACCATTTCACTTTAGACATCAGCGTACAAAACGTGGTTTGTTCGATCTGCGCAGAATTATTTCAGATGCTCTTCGACGGTCTTTTGCAGATCGCCAACTTCTTTTTCGCCCGCTTGACCATCGGTTGAACAGTTTCGCGCCCATTTTGCAGCCCTTTTTCAACACTTTTAGTGAGGTCATCGCGGACTTTTTTGCCCGAGAAGGTGCAAAAATAGAACGCCAAGGTTGCTCCGATTCCCAAACCAAGATGAGAAAAATGACCATCACTTGGTCATTTCACGTACAGAGTGCATTTCTGCATCGTGGCTGTAGTAAATACGGTCATTATTCATTGGTGAACCTCATCTTCATTTCATCTAGACCAGTTCAAAGGAAGGAAAATCAATTTGCTCGGGGCACCGCCTGTCGACCCCCGGCGGTGGTAAAACCCTCCAAACAGTAGAAGGACAATAACAGCACCAACAAAGGCTACGACGATATCCGCCCAAGCCAACGTAATTCCACCATTAAGAGCGTGGATGGCAGTTGGATCAGCCCTAAGACCGAAACGAGAAAGCCACCTAACAAAGCGCCCAGCAGACCGACCACAATACTCGAAACAAATCCAAGCCCTTGCCCGCGAATAAACAAAGCCGGCGACTAGCCCCGCGATTAAGCCAATAATCACCCATGTCAGCAATTGCTGGGGGACAAAACTAACTGTTACCGATTGGTTCATTCCAGACTCCTTTCAACTGACTAATCGATGAACGCTACGAAAGCCCAAACTCATTTCGTGCAATACACTATTCGTTCCAAT
>CAVVXQ010000006.1:0-1390976 GCA_963752305.1 uncultured Chloroflexia bacterium | reverse complement strand
TTAGTGTGGCTCCCTCAAGCTGGAATGGCTGACTTTTTGGACAAAGCTGGAATTGAGTACGCCAAACAATACGACGCAAAGCACTGCCATGTGGCGGCGGAGGCATTGAACAGCACCCCAGCTAGTGGCGGAAATGCAGTCTAGCAAATCTACTAATCAGTGAAATATATGGAATTTGCATGGAAAGGGTGGGATTTTTTCACGCTGTATAAAATTGCTCTGCTTCCATATACATATATTATTGATTAGGAGAGGCGAAATGCAAAAGAAAGTATTCGTTTTGGCAACCTGGCTGGTTGTGGTCGGTGTTTTGGTATTCGGCGTTGCCAGCATGACCGCCGCGCAGGATACTGCTGGCGACAAGTGGTGTTCCGGCGTCAATATTGTCTTCTTCCCCGGGGGTTCACCCGGCGGTTCGTTTGAGACGGTCGTCTATAATGGCGCTGTACAGGCTACTGCCGACCTCGGACCCAACACGCAGTATGTCTGGTCGGATTGGCAGCCAGACAAGATGGTCACTCAGCTTCAGCAAGCCATCGCCACGAAACCCGATGGCATCGCCATCATGGGGCATCCCGGCGACGAAGCTTACAAGCCGCTGGTCGACGAAGCCGAATCACAGGGCATCATCATTACTGCCCAGAATGTCCAGCTTCCAGGACCTCGAATCGCAATATCAAAGCAACGGTTTCGGCTATGCGGGCGCAGTCCTGTACAATCAGGGCATGTCGGTCGGCAACGAAGCCATCAAGGTATACAACCTTCAGGCAGGCGACGAAGTGCTGGTCTGGGGTTTGCTGTCGCAACCCGGGCGCGGTCAGCGCACCCAGGGCGTGATTGATGCATTCGACGCTGCCAATTTGACCGTCGATTATCTCGAAATCGACGCTGCCACCAATTCTGACCCCAGCGCGGGTATCCCGACCTTCACCGCGTTCGTAGCATCGCACCCTGACCTCAAAGTCGTAATCACCGATCACGGCAACCTGACGGCGTCGCTGCCAGCGCTGTTCCAGGCAGCAGGCAAGCAGCCCGGCGAGATCGGCGGCGGTGGCTTTGACCTGAGCGGCGCGACGATTCAGGGCATCAAGGATGGCTGGATCGGCTTCGTGAACGATCAGCAGGAATGGCTGCAAGGTTATCTGCCCATCCTGCAAATCTGCCTGACCAAGAAGTACGGCTTCTCCGGTCTCAGCATCGACACCGGCGCGGGCTTCGTGACCCAGGACAACGTGGACGCGCTGTCCGCACTGGCGAGCGCACAAATCCGCTAAGTTGATTTTTGGGGCGAGACGCAATGTGCCTCGCCCCACACTTTCGTCAACGCCTTGCCTCGCTAATCTGCAAATTATTAACGAAGATTTCGGGTGGCTTGATGTGAGCCGTCGCACCCGCTTATTTCTGAAAGCTGCACTTTCATGACCTACCGACTTGAACTCAAGAATATTTCGAAATCGTTCGGTGAAGTGCGCTCGCTGCAAAATGTCACTTTCCACGTCGATCAAAATGAAGTCGTCGGTCTGCTCGGCGACAACGGGGCGGGGAAGTCCACGCTGATTAAAATCATCACCGGCTATCACCACCCGGACAGCGGCGAGATGTATTTCAACGGTGAAAAAGTCGATCATCTTTCCGTCCCCGTCGCCCGCAAGCTGGGAGTCGAAACCGTGTATCAAGAGCGCGCCCTCTCCGATCAACATACATTGTGGCGCAACATCTTCATGGGGCGCGAGATCGCCAACCGCTTCGGCTTTCTGGATGTCAAGAAGATGCGCAGCGATACCGAGCGTCTGATGGTTCAGTCGATGGGCTTCACGTCGGGCGCGGTCACGCCGGATTCAGAGATTATGAACTTCTCCGGTGGCGAAAAACAAGGTGTAGCGATTGTCCGCGCGCTCTACTTCCAGGCTGACCTGATCGTACTCGACGAACCGACGATGGGCTTGTCACTGCAAGAGACGCGCAAGCTGATCGAATTCGTGCAGGGCATCAAAAGAGCGGGCAAATCCGCCGTTTTTATCGACCACAATGTCTTTCACGTCTACTCGGTGGCAGACCGCGTGGTGGTGCTGGATCGCGGCAAAGTCGCCGGGGAATTTTCGACCAAAGACATCACGCTCAATGACCTCACCGAAAAAATGTACCACGTCGCCGAGACTGGGCATCTGGAATAGGAACTTCAATCCATGGCTACCCGCGCAGCAGACCCCAAACCTACCCGCACGCAGCGCCAGCAAATCGGCGGATTTCTGCGCCGTAATGGTTTGCAGGTCGGCATTATCCTCGTTTTCCTGGTTATATGGATATTCTTAATCGTCGCAGCCCCCAGAGCGTTCCAGAGCAAAGAGATTTATGCGGCGTTGATGGCGCAGGTTCCCTACTTCGGCGTGATTGCGCTGCCGCTGACGCTCCTGGTGATTGCAAAGGAGATCGACCTCTCGTTCGGCTCGATTATGGCGATTTCGGTGGTCGGCTATCTGGAAGTGTACAACGCCACTGCCAGCCCGGTTCTTGCGTTGATCGCCTGCCTATTGGTTGGCTTGGTCTGCGGGCTGGTGAATGGCCTGATTGTCGTCCGGATCGGCATTCCCTCGCTGATCGCTACCATTGGCACGCAGTTCCTATATGCAGGCATCGCGCTCGTCGTCTCCAACGCCAAAGGTGGCTCGCTCCTGCCCGCGCAGCAGGCTGCGCCCGCGTTGAACAGCCTGCTAGTCGGCAAAATCGGCGGTTTTCTGCCAGTCCAGTTCCTATGGATGATTATCGTTGCCGTCGCCATGTGGGTGCTGCTCAACCGCCACCGCTTCGGCGCACACGTCTACCTTATCGGCGATAACGATCACAGCGCCCGACTGATGGGTATCAACGTCGACCAACGGCGCATCCTGCTGTTTGTGATGGTCGGCGTAGCGGCTTCTTTCGGCGGTCTGCTCGACAGTCTCTCGATCTCTTACTTCTATCCTACGCTTGGCAGCGGCGGTTTCCTGCTGCAAACGCTGGCACCTGTCTTTCTGGGCGGCACGCCCGTTTTCGGCGGTGTCGGCACCATCTTGGGGACGTTCGTCGGCTGCTTCATCATCGGCATGATCGAGCCGGGCACTGTCGCCGTTGGTTTGACAGGCTTCTACACACAATTGATCTACGGTCTGATTATCGTTGTCTCAGTAGGAATGCATACACTTCTGCGCCGCCGCATCCGATGAGGGATCAGGTCATACTGGATTCCCTCACGGCCAACCCACCGCCTTCCCGACGCCATTGACCCTCACAACCCCTCCGCCGTTGACTCCCCCCCCTCGCATGTTATAATCCCGGCGCGATAACATGGATTGAAATAGGGGCAAGCGACCCTCTGCGTCCCGAAACCTGGAGTATCCTGAATGCTGAGAACCGGATTACGGATTTTAATATTGACCTGCGCCTTGCTGGTTGTTTTGCCTGCCAGCGCACAGAATAACGCCCTGATAAATGGCGGTTTAGAAGAAGGCTCGTTCGGCCCCTATACGGTGCGGCGTGGCGGCGAGTTCCCCATTTACCTGCCCTCCGGCTGGGATTACTGGTTCGCGCCTTCCAATGGGGACCGTTATAACCGTTCCGATAGGGCCAGCATCCAACCGCATCCTGGCCCCGGCCCGAATCCGGTGGAAGGGGGGCGCGCGCTGAACGTAGACTGTGGCTTTTTCACCTGTACAGCCGCCATTTACCAGCAGGTCGGCGGTGTCACCCCCGGCGCGCCTGTGACGGCTTCAGCCTACTCGCAAGTTAAAGCCTGCGACCTGGGCGGCGGAACAAGCTGCGGCTCGGCGATTGAATCCGGTTCGCAGACTCGTATCGGCATCGACCCGGCAGGCGGTACAGACCCCAACAATCCCGCCATCGTCTGGTCATCCTGGACACAGCCCCACGATCAATGGTTGCAACAGTCCGTTCAGACGACGGCTACCGGCGCAACCGTGACCGTTTTCCTGTATTCTACCCAGTCCAGTTTTGCCGATCTGAACAAAACCTATTGGGATGCAGTGACTTTGAGCGGCGAGGGAGCAGGTAGCGCTGCCCCCGGTGAGATCGCCGCCACCGCCGCGCCTACCGCACCGCCCTCCGTACCCTTCGTTGTGCCACAGGCGGAGCAGTCCGACGGCTCCATTATCCATACGGTGCAGGCGGGTGACACCGTCGACAGCATCGCTTTCGCCTATGGAGTGTCCCGCCAGCAAATTCTCGACCTGAACAACATCAGCGATCCGCGCATTATCTCACTCGGCCAGAAGTTGATTATTACCACACCCGCCGCCTCCGCATCGGGCGGCAGTTCGTCCACTGAATCGGCATCTGGCGAAGCAACTGCCGAAGCTGGAGTTGTCGAACCCTCGACAGCGGGCGAGGGCGATGTGACACCGACCTTAGCCCCTGTAGGTGAAGTTGGGACGGGTGATGCATCGGCGGAGTCGGTTACCGAAGCGCCGCCAGAACCACAGCCGACAGTAGTGGTCGTCACCGCGCCGGTAGTGGTTGCCCAGGCAGAAGCGCTCGACCCGGCCTCGGCAATGGCACAGGTGTGTGTATTGTTCTTCAATGACGCCAATCAGAATCGCCTTCAGGAACCCGGTGAAGACCTGTTGGCGGGCGGCACGATCACGCTGGCGATGAATGGTGAAACGGTGGATTTGGTTCAAACGGATGGGGTATCCGAACCGCATTGTTTTGAGGGACTGACCCCCGGCGATTACATCCTGCTGGCGAGTGCGCCCGATGGGTACGGTCTGACCACCCCTGACCAACTGCGTTTGTTAGCCAACCCCGGCCCAGCCATCAATATCAACTTTGGCGCGGCGGAAGGGGTTCAACCCATCGTGCCCCCGGCGGATACCGGCGTGGCAGTGGATGAAGTCGTGAACGAAGAAACGGCTCCACAGACTCTTGCCGATCAGATTATGGCAAACAGCGGTCTTATTCTCTTCGGGCTGGCCGGAATTGTATTGATCGGCGGCCTGGGGCTGACCCTGCTGCTGCGGCGGCGCTAGGAGGGTTTATGACGCGGCGAATTGGTCTCTTATTGGCGATTCTATTCAGCATGTGGGGTGTGGCGGTTGCCCAAAGTGGTGGGCAGTTATGCGTGCGTTCCTTTGAAGACCGCAACGGCAATGGTAATCTGGATGCAGGCGAACCGCTGCTCACGCGCGGGGTCAGTGTTAACCTGCTCGACGCCAATGGTGTAACGATTGCCAGCGCCTTGCTGGACGAGTCACCCACTGCTGCCCAGGGTGTGGTTTGTTTCCAATTTCTCGACGCGGGACAGTATTCCGTAGCCATTACCAGCGCCGACTATACCGCCACTACAGTGGATACCATAACCACCAATGTAACCGATGGCAGTTTGCCGACAGTGATCGAATATGGCGGTCAACGCGCCGGGGTAGAAACCGTTTCCGCCACCCAAACTGCTTCCACCACCGCGCCGGATAATCAGCTTGTGCGTATCCTGGTGGCCGCGCTCAGTACCTTAGTGGTTGTGACGGGCATGGTGGTTCTGGGAGTGATCGTCTACTTCTTCGCCTTCCGAGGACGCAGGCAGCCGACGCGCGATGCTTTTGACCCGCGCGTGACCACTGGCTCAATGTCCGCTGTCCGCGCCCGCGATACTAGCGAAGTCCCGAAGGTCTAGATGGCTGTCGTGATAAAGTCTCGTGACATTCGACATTCGCCTGCTGATAGCCTCTGACATTCAGCCCATAGCCGCCGCCTTCGCTGCCCTCGGTTGGGATAAACCCACTTCGCTGTACGAGTTGTATCTTGCCGAGCAAGCGGCAGGGGAACGGACGGTATTTGTTGCCCTGCTGGATAGCCAGTTTGCTGGTTATGTGACCATCAAATGGCAGTCGGATTATCCCCCTTTTCGAGCGGAAAATATTCCCGAAATTGCGGATTTCAATGTGCTGCCCATCTTCCGGCGGCAGGGTATCGGCAGCCGCCTGATGGACGAGGCCGAGCGCGTGGTCAGTGAACGTTCTTCGGTGGTCGGTATTGGTGTGGGCATGTATGCCGACTATGGGACAGCCCAGCGTATGTATGTCAAACGCGGTTATATCCCGGATGGTCGCGGTCTATTCTTCCGCCAGGATTTCGTTCAACCCGGTCAGACGGTTATCGTGGATGATGATCTCGCCCTGTATTTCACCAAGCGGCTGTTAACCTGACTCAGGCACTCGCCAACGCGGCGTGTTCCTTGCCGATCTTTTCCAGCGCCCGTTGTGCCTCGCGCACATTAATCTTGGGCGCGACATCCACATAAAACTGGGCGGCGGTTGTTTCCACTGCCTTCTGTCCGGCGGTGGAGGTGTCGTCCAAATTTAGGGTGTAGTCGTCCTGGCTCAAACCGTCGATGGCTTCCAGCGTAATTTCCAGCACGCTCTCCCGGCGGACACGTTCCAGCTTGGTGCTGCGCTTCTCCGCCGCCGCCGCCCGTTCGCCATTCCCGGCGGCCTGATAGTAGTCGTAGAGGCGGCCTTCCAGTTCAATCGCGTAGGTCAGAATAGACCCGAAAGTATTCAATGAAGTCATCGTAAATTTGTTCCTGCTTGAGTCGCTAGAGTATCATCCAGATCAGGGATATTTATGGTTCATTATTGGCTTTAGAGGGTAGCAATCAGCGCCGCAAACTTAGCCATCTGAGCATAGGTGATTGGCTTGACCAGTACCAGTTTGACGGTGCCTTCCAGCCGCTTTCCCAAGCGTGGATCGCGCGTTACCACGATGATAGCCACACCGTGCAAGTGTACCTGATCGCCCACATATTGTAAAAGGTCGATCCCGGTATCATTCGGTATATCCAAATCGAGGATCACTAATCCGGGTGTGGTTTCTGCCAGTCTGGTGAGGGCGGTTTTCCCATCATGGATGGTTTCGGTGGGTAACCCGACAAACTGCAAGGCTTCTGCAAAAACGTGAGCCAGCGCGGCGTCGTTCTCGACGATGAGCGCGGAGTTTTTAATCACGCCGGACTCCCCACCGTCTCAGTCACCAGGGGTAGCGTGACAATGAAGGTACTGCCGCACCCAACCTCACTTTGAACCTCAATTTTACCGCTCATCGCGGCGGTGATTTTATGAACAATAGACAGCCCCAGGCCAACCCCGCGACCATTCCCCATATTTCGTGCATCGTTGCTTTGCCAGAATGCTTCAAACAGGTGTGGATGCATTTCTTGTCGGATACCGGGGCCAGTATCGGTGACACTCATTGCCCAATGCTGCTCATCCGGACTGTAGATACGCACGCAAATTTCCCCTGCTTGCGTGAACTTGATGGCATTCCCTGTCAGGTTGGACAGGATTTGTTCAAGTCGCTCTGGGTCGCCCATCAACTGTGCCGGTATATCATCGGTGACTTCACAGGAGAATGTCAGTCCCTTGTCCTCTGCCAGTGGGCGCAGGGTAGCGGCCAAATAATCCACCAGTCGCCGGGTTTCAAAATTAACTGACTTGACCTTGAATCCTCCTGCTTCGATTTGGGATTGGTCAAGAAGATTACTGATGAATTCCAGTAAGTGTTGTGCCTGATCCATCAGGCCATCCAGCGCCTCGTCCTGCTTGCTGGTCGTGGGTCCATACACGCCGCGCCGCATCATGTCCACCCGCATGGTGATGACATTCAGTGGATTTCGCGCGTCATGGCTGACGTTCGCCAGAATTTGCGACTTCAACCGGGAAGCTGTTAATGCCTGGTCACGTGCCTGTGCCAGTTCGTCGAGCGTTTGCCGCCGCTCTGCTACATATCGACGGACGAGACGGTCTACATGGCGGACAAGGAGCACCAGAAAGATGTAAAGCCCATGCAGGGTCAGGGTCACGATCGCCCCGACCTGGATTCCCGTTGCCTCCATGTGCTGCAATACGGGTGTCACATCATCGTATACTTCGAGTACAGCCTTGATTTGCCCGTCAATGCGAATGGGAATGTAACTGGAAATCAGATCACGGTTTTCAACCATACCCTCAAACGTGCTAAAGGTGTCGCGGTGTGTCAGATGACTTATCGTATCGCCATTACGCGCGCTCACGAATCCGGCATTACCCTCTTTTTCGTCCCCGATTTGTGTCAGGTCGGTAGAGAATACCGTCACGCCACTCAGGCTGTACAACTTGAGCTTGACGACGGATAAACCTCGCATCTGGTTGAGGACACTGGTTCTCAGGTCGGCAATTTGGGGCTGTTGAAGGAGTTCATCCGGTGGGATGTCCGCCGCAATATCGAGGAAGGATTGAAACTCCGGCCACAGCGAATTGGCAAACGATTGGGTCAATGCTTCATTGTTCCGTTCGCCCAATTCCAGCAGATTGTTCATGGCTTCATTGTGCGCAAAAACCCCGATGACGATGGTGACGATGACGAAGGCGACCAGGGTGGAAATCAAAAAATAGGTGCTTAGTCGGAACAAGGGCTGTTTCTGTGGTATATGCTTCGGTGTTTGGGGCGTTACTTTTTTTCCAGAACATCAGGAACGACCTATCGCAATCTTGACTTTATCTACGGGAGATTTCCATAGGGAAACCATAGAGATAACGATGAAAGTATCATATTCATCAACTCTATTTTAATCATAATATTACACAAAATTGCGTAAGGAACTGCGAAGAATATATGAAAACCAGGTTTGGGGTGAGGTAGGGGGGTCGGGGATGCACAACTGCATCCCCGGTTCTCATTTGAGGTTAAATCCAGCGTTCGATCACGATTTTCCGTTCGCTGTAGAACTCGATCGAGTCCATACCCTGGCCGTGCAGATCGCCGAAGAAGGATTCTTTCTGCCCGCCGAACGGGAACGAAGCCGACGGCGCGGCCACACCGATATTCACGCCGATGTTCCCGGCGTTCACCCGGTAGGTGAAGTCGCGGGCATATCCGCCGTTGGTGGTGAAGATGCTGGCGGCGTTGCCATATTTGCTGCTGTTGATGATGTCTACGGCATCGTCGAAGTCGTCGGCTTTCATGATCGCCAGCACCGGGCCAAATACCTCGTCGGTGGCGATAATATTGTCGCGCTGCACGTCTTCAAGGATGGTCGGGCCAACGAACGTACCGTTTTCATAACCTGCCACCTGTGCGCCGCGTCCATCCAGCACCAGCTTTGCGCCCTGCTCGACACCCTGTGCCACCATCTTCTCGATTCGCTCTTTAGCGGCAGCCGAAACCACCGTACCCATCTGGGTCGTTTCGCTCAGGCCGTAGCCCACGCGCAAGCCCTTTGCCTGTTTGACCAGTTCCTCCCGCAGTTGGTCATAGGCGTCGCCCACACCCACCACCACTGCCGCCGCAAGACAGCGCTGTCCAGCACAGCCATAGGCCGCGCCCATGATGTTCTTGACCGAGGCATTCATATCGGCATCCGGCATGACGGCGATGTAATTTTTCGCGCCGCCCTGTGCCTGTACCCGCTTGCCGTGTTTGGTGCAGGTTTCATATACAATTTTGGCAACCGGGCTGCTGCCAACGAAGGACACGCCCTTGATTCCAGGATGTTCCATCACCGCCATCGCCGCATCCTTGCCGCCATGCACCAGATTGACCACACCTTCCGGCAGGTCGAGTTCATCCAGCAGTTCGTACATCAATTCCATACTCAGCGGGGTTTGTGGCGAGGGTTTCACAATGAAGCTGTTGCCGCATACAATGGCTGTCGGCAAAAACCACAGCGGAACCATCGCCGGGAAGTTGAAGGGGGTGATGGCCGCGAACACACCCGCAGGCTGGCGCAGGGTGGTTTCGTCAATCCCGGCGGCGATGTCTTCCAGACCGTCACTCCGCATCAACACCGGAACGCTGGTGGCGAAATCCACACTCTCGATACCCCGCCGCACTTCGCCGCGCGCTTCATCGCGGGTTTTGCCGTTTTCCTCCACCACCACTTTCGCCACATCTTCGAAGCGGTCTTCGAGCAGGGTCTTGAAGCGGAACATATACTGTGCCCGGTTGAGGATCGGCGTCCGCCGCCATTCCTCGAAGCCTTCCTGCGCCGCTTTGACCGCCCGGTCCACATCTGCCCGTGTCGATTCCGGGCATTCGCCCAGCGTCTCGCAGGTGGCCGGATTGATAACCGGGGTAAATTCTGTGGCGCTGGATTCGACCCACGCGCCGCCGATGTAATTCTTCAACCGCTTTGCCATATCCTCAACTCCTGGATAAATTTCTTTTGCATGAAGGAGGCAAATCTTACCGCCTCGCACATCCAAAAAGCAAGTGTGGGAGCGTGGCTCAGACATGTTTCAGGCGAGGAACTTTCCGCCCAAACATCATCCATGAAATAGTTCGGGAACTTCAAAAACGCATTGTGGTGTGACGTTTGCCTCTCTGTGGTTAAAATAACATCCTATATGTGACATTGAGTGAACCATTCTTTTTAGTTGAGGAGCCAGATGATGGAATTCGGCATTACCTTCAAGGGCGATATTGACCCCAAGCGTACCGTTGCCCTGTGCAAGCAGGCGGAACAGGCGGGTTTTACCTATGCCTGGTTTTTTGATTCCCATATCCTGTGGCGCGAGTGTTATGCCACCATCGCCATGTGCATGGAACATACCGATAACATGCGCTTCGGCCCGTGTGTGACCAATCCCGGTGTGCGCGAGTGGTCGGTGGCGGCCAGCCTGTTCGGGACGCTGGCGCTGCAAAGCGGTGGGCGCTTCGACATGGGCTTGGGACGCGGCGACAGTTCCCGGCGCGTACTCGGCAAAAAACCCATGACCGTCGATACAATGGTCGAATTCGCCGATGCGGTCAAACGTATGATAAAGGGCGAGTCTGTGCATTACGATGAAGACGCCGCCCCGGTGCAGTTCCCCTGGGCGAATGGCTACGAAATGCCTGCCTGGATTGCCGCTTATGGACCAAAGGCACTGAAAGCGGCGGGTGAAGCGGCTGATGGACTGATTATCCAGTTAGCCGACCCCTGGCTGGTACAGTGGTTCAGTGGTCAGGCCAAAACCGCCCGTCAGGCCGCCGGGAAGGACACCTCCGGGTATCGCGTGATGTCCGCCGCGCCCGTCTGGGTGGGAGACATCGCCAAAGGCCGCGCGCAAACCCGTTGGTTCCCCGCAATGGTCGGCAACCATGTGGCCGATATTGTCGATAAGTATGGTAAGGGCGGTGGGGGTGATGTGCCGCAGCGCCTCACCGACTACATCGAAGGCCGCAAGGGCTACGATTATCACCATCATGCCGACAAGGATGCCGATCATCTGGGTTTCATCAAGGACGACATCATCGACAGTTTCAGCATCCTCGGTCCCGCCGAAGCCCATGTCGAAAAAATCCGCGCCCTACAGGACTCCGGCGCGACCCAGTTCAATATCTACCTGATGTGCAGCGAGGAAGAACGCATTGTCGAAGAATACGGCAAGAACG
Organism: uncultured Chloroflexia bacterium; assembly: GCA_963752305.1. Taxonomy (GTDB): domain Bacteria; phylum Chloroflexota; class Anaerolineae; order Aggregatilineales; family Phototrophicaceae; genus CFX2. The sequence continues at coordinate 1,379,579 of CAVVXQ010000006.1, read as the reverse complement.
TGATTCCAAAATTTGGGTAAGCAGCGTTGGGGACGCTACTCGACCTGAAAACTGTACGTATAAGAGTCAACGTCAACAGTAGACAGGGGGCGACCATGTCCGATCAAAATCTGGATTATGCAACCATACGGGACAACGTGGAAAAGGGTGTATCTCGCCAGAAATGGTACTATCGTTTTATCTTTTTAGGGATGCATGTGTTTTTTTTCGTGGTGACGATGTTTGCCGTCTGGGGAACGGTGGTGGCCGATTCGCAGGTGCGTAGCGCCCTGTTCGACAATGGGTTGGCGGGGGCAACCATCGTGGTTTTGCCAACCATCTTGTGGGCTATGGTGATTCTCTTTCACGCGGCAGCCCTCTACATTGAATCGGGTCCAGCCGAACGCGCCATGCGCGAGAAATTGCTCATGCGTGAAATGGGAGACGATATTCTGCGGAAAGGATACGTGGATGGACGAGGAATCGCTGGACAAGCCCAAACGCCGTCCAGAAGGCAATACTAAGTATACGCTGTCCTCAGACGACGGTGAACTCCGCTGGTCGAGGACGACGATGAAAGCATCGACCAGAGTGACCACATCGTTCGCACGAGTCGCTCTGGTAGGGCATAACATGCTTTCGGGGAGATACTGACTTAACCAATGGTTATGAGTCCGTTGGGCTGCGTGTTCATCCAATTTCGAGCTAAAATGAAGACAATGTAGGCATGTTTCTGCAAACATACCTGCCCAACAAAACATTCAAGGAGTATTTTATGGGCACACTATTTAAAAATGGCACGATCATCACCGCCAGCGACATGATTCAGGCCGATGTGCTGGTCGAAGGCGAAAAGGTGGCGCTGATCGGCCAGAACATCCCCGCAAAGGGGCATGAAGTGGTGAACTGCAAGGGCAAGTATCTGCTGCCGGGTGGGATTGATGTGCATACCCATCTCGACCTGCCGTTCGGTGGGACGTACAGCAACGACGATTTTGATGTCGGGCACAAGGCGGCGGCTTTCGGCGGCACGACCATGCACATCGACTTCGCCTTTCAGCCGAAGGGCGGCAGCTTGCACGATGGCCTGAAAATCTGGCGCGAAAAAGCCAAACCCGCCCAGATTGACTACGGCTTCCACATGGCGATCACCGACCTGAGCGACGAGGTGATGGACGAAATCCCGTCGATGGTGGAGGAGGGCATCACCAGCCTGAAGCTGTTCATGGCCTACAAGAATGTGTTCCAGATTGACGACACCACCCTGTATAAAGCCATGCAGCAGGCCGCCAAACACGGCATGATCGTGATGGTTCATGCGGAAAATGGCGATGTCGAAGCGCAACTTACCCCGGCGTCTGCTGGCGGAGGGCAAGACCGACCCGATCTGGCATTATTCCTCCCGCCCGCCGGAGATCGAGGGCGAGGCGACCAACCGCGCGGCGGTAATGTCCGGCATGACCGGATGCCCGCTGTATGTTGTCCATGTCACCTGCGAACAGTCGGTGAACGCCATCCGGCGGGCGCGGGCGATAGGGTCGCCTGTGATGGGTGAAACCTGCGTGCAGTATTTCTATGTCACGCGCGATAAACATCTGGGCGCACCGGGATTTGAGGGCGCGAAATATGTCTGTTCGCCGCCAGTACGCAATGCCGAACATCATGCGGTGCTGTGGCAGGCGGTCAAGGATGGCACACTGCAAGCTGTCAGCACCGATCACTGCGACTTCTGGTACGAGGGCGGAGTCGGCCCCTGGGAGAAGTGGGGCAAAGAACATAACGGCGGTGACTGGATCGCATTCGAGAAGCTGAACCCCACCTACCGTCGCCCCGGCAAGGAACTGGGCAAGGGGAATTTCGCCAAAATCCCCAACGGAATGCCCGGTATTGAAGACCGCATGATGGTCATGTGGCATCATGGGCGTGAACGGCGGGAAGCTGTCTCCAACGCGGTTTGTGGAACTGAACTGCACCAACCCGGCCAAAATCTTCGGCATGTATCCACAGAAAGGTACGATTGCCGTCGGTTCGGACGCGGACATTGTGGTGTGGGACCCGAACAAGCGCCACACCATCAGCGCCGAAACCCACCACATGAGATGTGACTACAACGTCTACGAGGGTATGAAGGTCAAGGGGATGCCGGTGCAGGTGTTCCAGCGTGGCAAGAAACTGGTGGATGGCGACCAGTGGTACGGCGAAAACGGCGGCGGCAAGTTTGTAGCCCGTAAGCCGAACGCGCCTGTGTTGTAAGTAAGAATGAGGCACAAACAAGGGGTTTAAACCCCTTGTCCATCAACATCAGTGAATGTTACCGGGCGGCCTGCGGGTCGCCCATTTTATTCCCTGGGGTCGGGTTTCTTTTCGTCCTCTGAATTCGGAGGATGGAGTAAATTTATCCATCCACCCGCCAACAAAAGCAGAATTTCTGGCAATTTTTAGCAAAACCGCACAGTTTTCGACTCTGCCACCGTCATAACAATCAAATCCAATGAGTCTTCTCAGGAAAGAGGTGTGGTATGAGTAATGCAGCCAAGAGTATTTTGGTCTACGGAATTTACCTGCTGATTTTGAGTGTGGTGCTACTGTTCATTCCCAACGTCCCACTCACCATTTTTGGGATACCGACCACCAATGAGGTCTGGATACGGGTTGTCGGTGCGATGGCGTTCTCCTTCGGAACCTACTTTGTCCGGGCGGCACGCAGCGAAATGACCGACTTTTTCCACTGGACAATTTCCACTCGGCTGGGACTGGTTATTTTCTTCTCAATCTTCGTGGTGGTCGGTTTGGCTCCTATCAATCTGTTGCTGCTGGCTGCCCCGGATATACCCTTTGTGCTATGGACGATACTTGCCCTACGTTCGGATAAAGTCGCCAGTCCTATGCTGGCGCACTAATCTGCTGGTCAGGCAGTCGAAGTCAGCGTATTTGGCAGCCCAAAATGGGGGAATAGGGCCGGGTTCAGGAAGGTCGTCAAGGCCATAAGCTGGCTGTCGTCCAGGGTCAGGACATGAATAGAGTGGGCATCGAACTGTCGTGTTCGTTGATCGTAAAGATAAGCCGCAAAGCCGGGTTGACCACTGGCACGGATAGGTTGCAAGCGATACGACAATCCATCCACAAGGATATATGCTGCGAAAAAATTTCCGACAGCCGCTCTGCCCTGAAACCAGGTAGCCGATGGCGGCATAGTGAAGGTCGCATCTTCCTTGAGCAGCGCGACCAGCCCCGCCACATCCGCCGTTTCCCAGGCATGTACGTAGCGTTCCAGTAAACGGCGGGTGCTGGCGGACGGCGAGTGGTTCTCAGGCGATACAGCCAAATAGTGCTTTGAGAGGGTCGTCCGGGCGCGATGTAGGGCACTGTTGACGGCTGAGACGGTCATTTCGAGCAGCCTCGCCACTTCATCGGCGTGCCAATCGAGGACATCACATAAAACGACCACCGCGCGCTGGCGGGGCGGCAAAACCTGAAGTGCGGTCAAAAAGGCCAGAGTCACACTTTCATGAATTGTGTAATGGGCTTCGGCGCTGATGGCTGTCTCATCCATCCATTCGTCGGGAAACGGATCGAGCCATACGGGATCACTGATCGTTGTCAGGGACGTGATTGGCGGCTCCGCCGGAGCGTACAGAGTCATCGGTAATGCGCGTCGGGTTCTCCGGTCAAGCGCATCAAGACAGGCGTTGGTCGCAATTTTGTATAACCATGCCCGGAATGAGGCACGGCCTTCAAATGTATCCAACCGCCGCCATGCCCGCAGCAGGGTTTCCTGCAACACATCTTCGGCATCCTGCAGCGACCCCAGCAGCCGGTAACAATAGACCTGGAGTTCTCGTCGATAGGGTTCGACCAGTTCACTAAATTGCTGCTGGTCGCCGTCGCGTGCCCCTTGTAGATGGTCTATTTCAATCTGGCTGACCATGACACCTTCCTGACCCTAACCCATCATTTGTGGAACGATAGCGCACATTTGCCACCGATTTTATGACTCGCACTCCTGCCAATGACAAGTTCATCTCGTCGATTTTATCCCATTTTCAAGTGCTGCAACCATGAGCCAAATTTTACGTTTGTGGTGATTGAGGGGAAATCGCCGGATAGAAATTAAGGTCATGTTTTATGAGAACCGACTATTGTTTCTCTAATGGAAATAATATTTGCGTCCCCACGCCGGACGTAATATTCTTATGTCGCTCATACAATGACTCATTAGTTGGTTAATCTCTGGTTACACCCGAAAAAGTGAATTACAAATTCATTTAGCACTTATAGGCAAAAATAATGCGGCGCATACTTGGTTCTCTCGAACGTTCCCTGGCGTTATTGAACGCGATTGGTGATGGTATTACCGCGCAGGAAGTTAGCGGAAAGCTCATCTATGCCAATGATGCGGCTGCCCGACTGTGCGGATATGCATCTGGTACGGAGATGCTGAGTGTGCCGCGCGATCAGATTTTGCAGCGGTTTGAAATCCTGAACGAAGACGGGGGTCCAGCCGATTATGCGACACTACCGGGACGATTGGTGATTTCGGGAAAGGAAGTGCCAGAGCATATTCTGCGCTATCGTGTCCGTGCAACTGGGGAAGATCGCTGGTCGGCAGTCAAAGCCTATCCAGTGCTGGATGCGGATGGCAAGGTGGAATTTTCGGTCAGCATCATCCGCGATATCACCGATAAGAAGAAAAGTGAATTTGTCGAGCGGTTTCTGGTGGACGCGGGCAAGTCGCTGACCTCATCACTGGATTACGAAACCACCCTCGCCAATGTCGCCAAACTCGCAACCCCGATCATTGCCGATTGGTGTGCGATTGATCTGATAGATGGCGGGCGCGATGTGCATCGTGTGGCTGTCGCCCACGTTGACCCGGAGATGGTGCAGTGGGCGTATGAATTGCAGCGGCAAAATCCGCCCAACCTGGACAGTGAAACCGGTTTGGGCAAAGTCGTTCGAACCGGAGAGTCGGACTATTATCCGGCGCTGACTGATGAGGATCTGCTGGCGACTGCTGAAACTGAGGAGACGAGAGAAGTCATTCGTCAGCTTCGGATTCGGTCTGCAGTCGTTGTACCATTGACCGCGCGCGGACGAATCCTGGGCGCAATCACCCTGGTAACAACTGCCGACAGCGGGCGTCACTTCAGCCCGGATGATCTGGCACTGGCGGAAGAGTTGGGGCGGACTGCCGGACTGGCGATTGACAACGCGCAGCTTTTTCATCAGGCACAGGCCGAACGAGAGCGATTTGAAGTCACCCTCAGCAGTATTGGTGATGCCGTCATCGCTACCGATGCCACCGGGCATATCACCTTTATGAACGACATCGCCCAGCAGTTGACTGGATGGATGGCGGAGGCGGCAGATCAGAAGCCTATTACCGAGGTGTTTCGTATCGTGAATGAAAACACCCGCGATACGGTAGAAAGTCCGGTTGACCGGGTGCTGCGTGAAGGAGTTATCGTCGGGCTGGCGAACCATACCATCCTGCTGGCAAAAGATGGCCAGGAAGTCCCGATTGACGACAGCGGTGCGCCCATCCGTGACACGGAGGGGAAAATCGGCGGGGTGGTATTAGTATTCCGCGACATCACCGAACGGCGGACGATTGAACACCGCAGTGAGGAATTGTTACAACTGGAACGGCACACACGGCAAACCCTGCAAGTACGGGCACGACACCAGTCGGTGGTGGCTGAATTAGGACAGAAAGCCCTGGTGAGTACCGATCTGTCGGAGTTAATGAACGAAGCGGTCACGCAACTTGCCCAAACCCTGGATGTCAATTTCGTCAAAATACTGGAACTGCTACCCGGTGGGAATACGCTGCTGCTCAAGGCGGGCGTAGGCTGGCAAGAGGGATACGTTGGGCAAGCAACCGTTGGGGCAGAGATGGAATCCCAGGCGGGTTATACGCTGGCATCCAACACGCCCATCATTGTGGAAGACCTGCGTACCGAAACCCGTTTTAGCGGCCCGGAACTGCTGCTCGACCATAACGTGGTGAGCGGCATGAGTGTCATCATTCACGGGCACGAGGGTGCGTACGGGGTACTGGGTGTTCATAGCAGGCGGCGGCACAACTTCAGCGAAGAAGATGTTTACTTTCTGCAATCCGTCGCCAATGTGATTGGCGCGGCCATAGAACAGCACCGGGCGTATGAGTTTGAGCGGGCGGCGCGGCTGCGGGCTGAAGCTGCCGACCAGTTAAAACTCAAATTCCTGGCGATGGTTTCCCACGAACTCCGTACCCCACTCACCTCGATCAAAGGATTTGCTACCACTTTGCTGGCAGACGATGTGGACTGGGAACCGGGCAGTCAGCGCGAGTTTATTGAGATTATTGACGCCGAGGCCGACAAACTTACCGAGTTGATTGAACAACTGTTGGACATCTCGCGGATGGAGGCCGGGACTCTGCGAATCGACCCGGCTCCCCATACAGTCAGCGACCTGGTGGAGGAAGCCCGCCCACAGCTAGAACGACTGGCCGACCAACATCAGATTGTCATCCACGAGGCAGAAAACCTGCCATCGGTACTGGCGGACGACCAGCGTATCATCCAGGTATTATGCAATCTGGTCGAAAATGCCAGCAAATATTCGCCTGAAGGAACACGCATCAGCGTCAGCGCAACCCACCAGGGCGACTTCATCCAGTTCGATGTTGCCGACCAGGGTGTCGGTATTCCGACTGAGGAACGACCCCATGTGATGGAAGCGTTCCGGCAAGTGCCGCGTAAAGAGCAGTCTAAGGGTGCGGGGCTGGGGCTGGCGATCTGTAAGGGGCTGGTCGAGGCGCACGGCGGACATATCTGGATACAAGACCAATACCCCGGCACAACCATTTCGTTCACCCTGCCAGTTGCCCGATCATAATCCACAACCATCGCCTGAAGCGAACCATTTGCATTGAGCGCAAGAACTGGATAGATCATCTGTTGCAGGTGTTGTATCCTGATGACATAGATCAGGCGGCACACAAGAGCGAGTTGGGAGTAAGAGCGATGGCAGCAGGACGACAGATGCTCGACCACGATGACTGTTACGCGGCGGTGCAACGGCGTGACCGACGTTATGATGGGCAGTTTGTGACGGCAGTACACACTACTGGCATTTACTGCCGACCCTCGTGCCCCGCGCGCACGCCCAAGAGCGAGAACATCACCTTTTACCGCACACCCGCCGAAGCTGAAGCTGCCGGATTCCGTGCCTGCAAACGCTGCCAGCCCGATCAACAGGTATTGGAAGTGCAGATGGCGCAGCAGTTATGCGGGTACATCGACAACCATCTGGGGTCACGGCTGACACTGGCGGAACTAGGCGCAGTGGTGAATGTCAGCCCCAATCATTTGCAGCGTATGTTCAAACGGGCGATGGGCATTTCCCCCCGGCAGTATATCGCGGCACGGCGGGCAGATGACCTGAAGGCACGGTTGAAAGCCGGAGACGATGTAACCACCGCTATTTATGACGCAGGCTACAGTTCCAGCAGCCGGGTTTATGAACAATCTGACGCGCAGTTGGGCATGACTCCGGCGGCCTATCGCAAAGGGGGAGAAGGAATGCACATCCGTTATACCATCACCAATTGTCCGTTAGGAAATCTACTGGTCGGCGCAACCACACGCGGTATCTGCGTGGTGCGGTTGGGTGACAATGCCGAAATCCTATCACAGGAACTTTATGCTGATTATCCAGCGGCAGACATCATGGCCGACGAGGGCGATCTGAATGAGTGGGTAACGGCGCTGCTCGATCACCTGCATGGCGATTTGCCCCACCTGGAACTGCCGCTTGATGTGCGGGCAACCGCTTTCCAGTGGCGGGTATGGGAGGCGCTGCAAGCCATCCCGTATGGCGAAACGCGGTCTTACAGCCAGATTGCCGCCGCTATTGGCGACCCGAAAGCGGCGCGGGCAGTGGCCGGAGCCTGCGCCCGCAATCAGGTGGCGGTGGTCATCCCGTGTCATCGGGTGGTGAGGGAGGACGGCGACCTGGGTGGGTATCGCTGGGGCGTAGCGCGCAAGGCGGCGCTGCTCGAAACCGAAAAACAGAGCGCGGCCAACCCTCCAGAGGCAGTCGCGGCGGAAATGACCGCCTGAGTGGTATAACCAACCTTCTAGGACGCGGCTTGCTGCGTCCTTATGATTTAATATCCCAAACAAAATTTGTTTAGAAAGCGAACCACATGACTTCTCAACACGAAAAGGCCGAGCTTCTTCTGGAGTATCACCATGAAGGTGACGGGCTTCTTCTGCCCAATGCCTGGGACAGCGCCAGCGCACGGCTGTTCCAGGAAGCCGGGTTCCCGGCCATCGCCACCACCAGTTCAGGGATCGCCTTCGCACAGGGTTATCCCGATGGTCAGCACATTAGCCGGGAGGATATGCTGGCGGTGATCGCCCGCATTGTCGCGGCGGTGGATGTACCCGTGACAGCCGATATTGAAGCCGGTTATGGTCCTGCACCCGAAGATGTCGCCCAGACCATTCGGAGCGTGATCGATGTCGGGGCTGTTGGAGTGAATCTGGAAGACAACACTGGCACATTCCACCAACTCCTTCCACAGAACGTACAGGTCGAACGAATCCGCGCCGCGCGGGAGGCCGCCGGTGACGCGGGATTGCCACTGGTCATCAACGCCCGTACCGACGCCTTTCTGTTTCAGGTGGGCGAGGAGTTCAACTCGTCTGGATGAAAGCCTGCGTCGCGCTCGTGCCTATCTCGATGCAGGTGCAACCAGCATTTTTGTCCCTGGCGTGTACGATCCATCCATTATCGAGGTGCTGGTGCGAGAAATTCCCGCCCCATTGAATGTTCAGGCTGGGGCGGGTGCGCTCCCCGCGCCGGAATTGTTCAAGCTGGGTGTCCGGCGTCTCAGTATTGGTGGGGCGGCCATGTTGGCGACGATGGGACTGGTGCGGGACATCGCCCGCGAACTACAGGAATTGGGCACGTACAGCGAAATAGAACACTATGCTTATACCCATGCCGACGCGACGAAATTGATGTCATAGGTTTTCCATACTATAAGGGACGCGGCTGGCTGCGTCCTTTTGATTCCACCTTCGACCTGATTTCTCGTGTGTGGAAGGCTATAATGAGAGCCACACACGACAGCAATTCCGAAGGCATTTTCCCATGCAAATTGATGAACATGCGCCGATGGTGGCGCGGCAGCAAATCATGATTGACGCCCCTATCCATAAAATCTGGACACTGGAAACCGACATCAATCATTGGCCGGAGTGGCAGCCGGGAGTGACATCGGCGGCATTGGATGGCGGTATGGCTGTCGGCAGTGTTTTCCGCTGGAAAGGACAGGGACTGCGCATTACCTCGACTTTGCAGGAGGTCGAAGCCCCGCGCCGGATCGGTTGGACAGGCAAGGCGATGGGCATCGACGCGGTACATGTCTGGACATTCGAGCCGCAGGGCGGCAGCACCCGCGTGACCAGCGAGGAATCGTGGGCGGGTTGGTTCACGCGGCTGTTGAAACTGCTGGATCGCAACCTGCTCAACAAGTCGATGGAGAAATCGCTGCAAGTCCTGAAACAGAAGGCGGAAGGGTCGTAATCCATGAGTAAAAACCCTATCATTTTGACGCTGATGTTTCTGCTGGAACTGGCCGGATTAGCGGCTATGATTTACTGGGGCTGGACGCAGCATGAAGGCATTTTGCGGGTGATTCTGGCCGTCGGCCTGCCGGTGCTGGCGGCTGCCATCTGGGGAATCTTCCGCGTGCCAGGTGAACCGGGGGATGCGGTGGTGGCTGTCCCCGGCGCGCTGCGGCTGCTGATCGAAGCGGTCTTTTTCATCACTGCCATCCTGCTGCTGGCGAGTGCAGGACAACCTACCCTGGCACTGATTTTCGCTACGCTGGTGGTGATTGAATATGCCGCCTCGTATGACCGGATTATCCGGTTTGTGCGGGGGCGTTGAGGCTACGGGGCAGTTTAGTATTCATCATCGAATTCCGGGTTGTACTCATCGGGTTCTTCTTCCACATCGTCGGACAGGACATATTGGATTTCTTCGGCGGTATAGGGTTGGAGATGCTGGTCGAGCTTCATGAGCTTGTCCATGAGCTGGGAGAGGACAAGCACACGCTGGTAGGGGGTGGAGAAGCCGGAATCGTATTGCAGAGAGGAGGACAGGCGCACCATTTCGTCCATGATGTGCTGGCGGATGAAAGCAAGGGCGTCGAGGTCGTTTTCGAATCCAGGAAGCTCGGCTGGTTGCCGGACGCGGGGGGTGGTTTCCTGGAAAACCGCCTGGATAGCGGAATCCCAGTCATAAAGTGTGGACTTGGAGATAGCTGTTTGCCGGGATGTGAGGGAGAAGTCCCGGAAATTGCGTTCCAGTAAAACCAGAGCAGCGGTTTTCTGATCGGGCGTGTATTTGCGTGGCATGGGGGAAGTCTCCTCATTATCCCCTCCCCCTAGCCCCCTCCCCGCTACGCAAGGAGGGGGAATCAAGAGAGAGAGAATGGGCGATAGAGACAGCATAGCACAAAAGTTCTGATTTGTGGTACACATTTGTGTACACATTTGTTTCGTTTTTGAGGGGAAAAATGGGGCGTTTTGTGTTTTTAGAGGTACAAGGAGGGAAAACCATCCCCTCCCCCTAGCCCCCTCCCCACTGCGTAAGGCGGGGGGGCGACACTAGATTTCGCTTAGGGAAGCGGTTATGGCATTTTCAAACCTATCCGCTTCGAAAGTTCTCTATATGGTTCGTTGGTGTCCCCTCAAATGACGAGTTGGATACCTAAACGAACGATCACGGGGAGTTTACTGTCGCCCCCTCAGCGCTGCGCAAGGTGGGGGAATCAGAGGTGCTGGGGTTTACAAAAGTCCCGCCCTACGGAGTGGGGAGGGATTTAGGGAGGGGAATAATGCAGTCCATCGTGAACCCACAACCAACTAGGGGAGTAATTCACTGAACAACCACCTAAGCACACTTTGCTGATAGAATTTCCTGATGAACACATCCAACCCCCCTCCCATCACGCCGTTTCCAGACATCAATGCAGTCTTGCAGTCGCTATCAGCAGGGCTGGTGAATATCCTGGGCGATCATCTGGTCGGTCTGTACCTGTTTGGGTCGCTGTCGTATGGGGACTTCAATCCTGACAGCAGCGATATTGATGTGGTCGCCATCCTGACGCATCCGGCTTCGTTAGACGAACTGGAAGCGATCCAGCAGCTTCATAGGGATATAGGGATTAACTACCCAACCTGGGCAAAGCGGCTGGAATGTTCGTATACGCCGATTGACATGCTTCAGAACATCCTGCCACCCGCCTCGCCCCGACCCTATTTGGGCGAGGGCATCTTTTACCCGGCGGCACACTATGGCAACGAGTGGATCATCAACCTGTATTTGCTCTATCAACATGGCATCACCCTGCTTGGCGCGGATTTCAAAACGCTGGTGTCCCCGATTGACATCATTGAAGTCCAAAAAGCCTGTATCCGCGATTTATTTCAGGAATGGGAACCCAAGATCACCGACCCCGACTGGCTGGAGAACAGTCATTATCAATCGTATCTGGTGCTGAACCTGTGCCGTATTCTATATACGGTTCTGGTCGGTTCAACCGGGTCAAAAAAGGTTTCCGCCCGGTGGGTAAAAGATGTCGTTTGGCGAGTGGTCTGACCTGATCGACACTGCCGAGGGCTGGCACTATGGGGTGGACATGCAGCGGCGGGAAGAAACCACCCATTTCATTCAATTTGTGATCGACACAGTGAAGGCCACACGGCTGTATGCTCAATTATCCCCATTTGAGGATGACTAGAGGAACACTTTGCCGCCAGTCAATAGGCGAACTTTCCCAACAGGCTGGTATAATGTGGAACGTGCGGCGCAACGAGGGCAGTCCATGACGGATGATTTGATCGGCAAGACCATCGGTGGCTACGAAATCCTGGACGTGATTGGCCGGGGTGGGATGGCTACCGTTTTTCGTGCCCAGCAAGTCTCGATGAACCGGGTGGTCGCGCTCAAAGTGCTGCCGGAACAGTACATCCACGACGACACCTACATCCAACGCTTCAATCAGGAAGTCGAGATCGTCGCCCGTCTGGAACACCGCAACATCGTGCCGGTCTACGATTTTGGACAGTTCGATGGCCGCCCCTACATCGTCATGCGCTACATGAGCGCCGGGTCGGTGGACGACATGCTGGCGTCGGGTCGGCTGGAGATCGAGCAGATCGTCCACATTTACGAGCAGATCGCCCCCGCGCTGGATTATGCCCACAGCAAAAATGTGCTGCACCGGGACATTAAACCGAGCAATGTGCTGCTGGATGACGGCGGCGGCGCGTATCTGACGGATTTCGGTATCGCGCGGGTGCTGGGCGACCAGGGGAATAAGGGCATCACGACGCAGGGCGTGGTCGGCACACCCAGCTATATGAGTCCCGAACAGGCACAGGGACAGCCGCTCGACAATCGCAGCGACCTGTATGGCATGGGTATCATGTTGTTTGAACTGGCGACAGGCCGCCGCCCATTCGAGAGTGACACCCCTTATGGAATCGCGGTGCTGCAAGTCACCACACCGCCGCCGTCACCGCGCTCACTTAATCCCGACCTGTCGTTCGCCGTCGAAGAAGTCATTTACAAGTCGCTGAAGAAAAAGCGCGAGGAACGCTATCCCCACGCTGTCGCCCTGTCCGAAGCGCTCAAACGGGCGGTCAACCGGCCAGTAGACAGCATCCACGATACGCAACCAGGGATGCAGCGCCCCGCACCACCCAGTCCTATCCAGCAATCCCAACCGAATCCGGCTTTCGCGCCCCCGGCTCCCGCACCGCCGATGCACAACGGGCCACCCTCGTCTGTGCCGGGTCGTATCCGCCGCCGCAAACCCCGGCGAGGCAGTGTGTGGATGAGCGCCGCTGTTGGGGGATTGATCGGCTGTGGTTTGTTGGCCGCGCTGGTCATTGTCGTCCTGTTGATAATCGGCAGCCTCGCCAGCCGCCCGTCCAGCCCCACCAACGCCCCCGACCCAACCTCGGTGCAAGGGGCACTCAACGCCCCGGACAGCGGTTCGGCACAGGAAATCGGCCTCGCACCGCCACTCGATCTGACCAGTCAAGCAGCTTATAACGCCCTTATCCCCAAGACCCCCACGCCGGGAATCGCCCCGGTGGGGGTACGGGATGATATTGCGCTGCGGGACGAAGCACAGGCGTCCAGCCGGGGATTGGTGTATTTTGACGAGCGGGACGACAACTTCAACCTGTACCGCTATGACTTTGACACGGGCACAGAAGTTGCCTTAACATCCGTCGCCGCAGTGGACTCGTATCCCAGCGTTTCGCCGGATGGGTCGCGGATAACCTTTCAGTCAGACCGGGATGGCGACTTTGAAATTTACGTCATGGATACGGACGGTAAAAATCTGGTTCAACTGACGGATAACAGTGTACTCGACAGGCTGCCCGCCTGGAGTTCCGACGGCGAGTGGATTGTGTTCTCGTCGGATGTGCGTGACGATGGCAATTATGATCTGTATCGTATCCACCCGGACGGCACGGGTTTGCAAGAAATCTACAGCAACGGCGCGCGCAACAGTGCTGCCCGTTACAGCCCGGATGGGCGCTATGTGGTGTTTACGACGGGCATGGGAGAGGACGGAGCTACCTGGGACATCGGGCGGTTGGAGGTCGAAACGGGGACATATCGCAACCTGACCGATAATACCGTCAAGGATTGGTCGCCCTCCTACAGCCCGGATGGGCGCACGATTCTCTACCTGACCACCGGCACGGATGATGCGGCACGCGGGAACGCGGCTATCGCCCAGATGAACGCCGACGGCAGCGGCCAGCATATTCTGTATGACGGCATTGGTTTCGAGTGGGGCGCGGTCTATAACCCGGACGAACGGTTGATCGCTTTCACTACCGTCGCCGCCTCTACCGGACAGGAAGAAATATTCCTGATGGACGCCGACGGCAACCGCATCGAACAGCTTACCGACGCGGGCGCGCAAGGCGCATCCTGGATTCCTCGCTAGTCTCCACAGTCGATTGAACCCCCAACCGTTGTAGGGCATAATTCAGACAGATGAACTATTCGTCATCAGCGCGAGAGTGATAGTTATGGATACAGGCACATTCTTACTGGTCGTTTTTTTAATTGTGGTGGTCGTTGGCCTGGGATACGGATTCTGGAGAAATCGGCGGAAGGGTGAGCCGATTGAGGAACGGTTAAGTCGTTTTGAAGACGAGTCCGGAAAAGCCGACAGCCTGCGCCAGCGCCGTCAGGAGTACAAACCCCCTGCGCCGCCTGCGTCAGCACCCATTGCGCCGCCCCAAGCGCCGCAAGCCCCGCCAAAAGTCGGAAATTCGCCCATCGGGGCAATCGGATCACTGGTTGAGTCGGTGTTAGAACCGAAAGCCGAAGAAAAAAGCCGCTCCACCGCTCAACGCCCGAAGCCGAAGCAGAGGAAGACGAACTTGACGACTTTGTGTCAGCGCGTGGTGGAAAGGCCGACGAAGCCGAGATCGACATGTCGGACACGGGCGCATTCGCCCCGGTTTCCCCGCCCGCCATGCAATCGGAGGAAGCCCCAGCGCCGGGTGGCTCATCGACTGATGACATCCGCGACACACGCAAATCACCCGCCGTCGAGAAGCAGGCGAAGGGCGAAGGCAGGGTACAGGACAAGGCGGCCAAAGAAGCGCCAGAACCGAAACCGGATGCTCCTGCCCCGGCCTTTGGCAGCACCCCACCCCCGCCCGCCCAAGCACCCGCACCTGCATCGGTTCAGCCGGACTTCGACAAAATGACTCCGGCAGAATTGATGAACTGGATGGAGAGTCTCGCCAAGCGCCAGGGAGCAGCCCCGGAATCATCGGTCACGCAAACCGGACAATCGTCTGTGGACTTACCCTCGCTGATGGAGGCCAGCCAGTCGGTGCTGTTTTCCGCCTATTATCCCAAAGAGGTTGTGCCGGAACAGTGGCAGCCGCTTCACGCCTACATCTTCCGAGCTTTCGCCAGCAGCGCGGTTGAGGAGGACGCCGGGAAACAGCTTGGCGAACGCAAACCTGACTTTCGCGGGGTGCGTGCCCCGGCGCTGGCGGATGTGCCGGAAGGGGCGATGGTGACGGCCACGCCGCACATGGATGGCTTCCAGTTCAATCCCCCCTCGATCAGCCTGGGATTTTACAAAGACTGGCATCGCTTTGATTTCGAGCTGCGGGCGAAGGGCGCGCCGCTCAACCAATCGACCAACGGCCTGCTGACGTTCACTGTCGAGGGCATCATTGTGGCCGATATTCCGCTGTCGCTGTTTGTCGGCGAGTCGGTTTCGGCGGGGGACAACCATACCAGCGCGGCGGCCAAATTGTATCAGGCCATCTTTTGCAGTTACAGCCACCGGGATACGCAGATCGTGGCGCGGGCGGAACGCGCCTATAAGGCACTGGGGCTGGAATACCTGCGCGATGTGGTGTCACTCAAGAGCGGACAGGAATGGGATGCGGAACTGCTGAACCTCATCAGCCGCGCCGACATCTTCCAACTGTTCTGGTCGAGCGCCGCCGCCAACTCGGATTACGTGCGGCAGGAGTGGCAGCACGCGCTGAAGTTAAGCGGGAATCGTGCCAATTTCATCCGCCCGGTGTACTGGGAAGAACCGCAGCCGCCCATCCCGACGGAACTGGAACATATCCACTTCGCCTACCAACCGGATTTGGATGATTAGGCTGCATCCGGTTAGGGGGCGTCACT
The DNA here is from genome assembly GCA_963752305.1 of uncultured Chloroflexia bacterium. Classification (GTDB taxonomy): domain Bacteria; phylum Chloroflexota; class Anaerolineae; order Aggregatilineales; family Phototrophicaceae; genus CFX2. The sequence goes on along the minus strand of CAVVXQ010000006.1, from coordinate 1,363,841 downwards.
ATCTGGTGATACCGACGCCCCCAACACAAACGCGGTTACTCGGTGGGCATGACAATCCCCTCGACCTGAACACTCCAGCCCGGTGCAAAAAACTGATGGGGTGCTGCACCGTCGCTGGGTACAAAGAAGTTCAAACCCATCGTGCGGATTTCCCGAATGCTGGGCGGGAAATTCTCTCCGCCGCCACTACCGCCGGTTGTGTCCGCCTGTGTTCCTCCCAGGAACGGCTGATTGCTGAAACCGACCAAATCCGTCTGGACAGCCGGGAGCAGCAAACCGATGAGGATGCCCGCAGGATTGGACTCCCCGGTCTGGACAGCAGGCAGCAGCAGACCGATGAGAATCCCTTCCGGGTTAGCGTCGTCCTGAGAAATGGTGGGTTGTGACAGGCCAATCAGGATGTGATTGGGGTCAATATCCGGCTGTGACAGGCCGATCAGGATGCCGTTCAGCGGGTTATCACTGCCGCGAAGCGTGGGCGGCATCACCAGAAAAACACTGCCATCGCCCATGTGACTGAGCAGGTAGCCATCGTCAAACACATCCGACCCCGGCGATTGGGAATTGTTCGGCGGCTCGTTACCCGAATCGCTTGTGCCGGGGAAGGGTATCAACAGGAACGAGAAACCCGCGTCAGGGAAGTCATCCGCCATCTTGGTGAAATTGAGCGATACCTTCTCACCTGCCGCCCCGACGAAGGGATGCAGCGTCACAAATGGTTGACCACCGGGTCACGGGCATAAAGTTGAGGATCATGCCCCCACCGGGCGCGTCGGCGAAATTGAGCAGCACATCGCCAAAGTCAACGGCAGGCAAGGTGTCACACAGACCGCCTGTACGCAGGACGCGACCTGCCGCCCAACCGTTTTTCACCAGATACCAGATGCCATCGGCATTGGTGAAGGCCGCAAAGACGGGATAGGTGTCGGCTGGATTCAGCACGCCGATAATTTCGGCTGTGGTGGTGGGCATGGCACGCAGGTTCACCCGCGCCTGACCAGCAGTGGCGATGACACACGCGCCGGATGTGGGCATAGTCGGCAAAACAACCTGCGGTTCAGGCTGCGGCGGGGCGGTCTGGTCAGTGGGACAGCCGTTATTCCAATCGGGGCCGCCGTCCAGTGGACACTGATCTTTTTCGTCGAGTGTGCCATCACCGTCCGAGTCACCGGGAGGGTGCAGGGGCGGCTGCGCTGTCGGCTGGTTATTGACCTGGGGCAGCGGACAGCCGTTGTTGGTGGACGGGCCGGGTACGGTGGGACAATGATCTTTCGCATCAAAGACGCCATCTCCATCGGGGTCTCCTCCCTGTGCGAAAACACCGGCGGGAAGCATCGTTACCCAAACAAAAGCAGCAAGTAGGAGGAACAACCTGAAGCGTTTCACGGCATTATCTCCCGAAATAGGATAAGGACACTTCAAGTATACGGTGGCGCTGCCTGCGATTATCGTAAGACTTAGGGGTTACGGGTTAAACTAGGCCTATAGTCCCAGGTCTGTCGTCCCAACCCTACCGGAATGCCTGTCGATATGCCTGGGGTAGAATATCAACCTGACTGAATGATGGGGAATCATCCCATGAAAAAACCTATATTTTCACTCACCCAATACAAAGACACCTTTACCGAACTGGCCGAAAAAACCGATCACAAAACCTTAGCTGTCTGGGCAAGGGATTGCGCCGAGCGGGTTCTGCCGTATTTTGAAGAACAGTTTCCACATGATAACCGCCCTCAGCAGGCACTCGAAACTCTCCAAACATGGATTGATACCGGGGTGTTTAAGATGGCCGTCATACGAGGAGCTTCGCTGGCAGCCCATGCCGCCGCCCGTGAAGTCGGGGAGGATAATCCGGCGCGTTCGGCTGCTCGTGCCGCCGGTCAGGCGGTGGCAACCGCTCATGTCCGCACTCATGCTCCGGGGGCTGCGATTTATGCTTTGCAGGCCATCCATCGCGCCACGGACGCCGCTGATGTTGATGCCGCCCTGGCACGAGAACGCGATTGGCAGTACCAACACTTGCTGGAATTGGCAGAAACCCGTTCACTTTGATTGTTTCAGCGCACCCAGCGGAAAACGTCGCTTCAGGGATTATAGGGATTTGACGGAAAAACTTCTTCCGGCATAATTTTGCCACGCCACGCGCCGGTTTCCCGACCACGCCACTCGATGAAACGCTTGAACTGTCGCAGATGCGTGTCAACACACCGCGACATAAAGCCGAGCTTGTGACCCATGATCTCGACCCAACCATCCGGTTCATAGTCGATGTGTACCAGGATGCAGGTGGTATGGTCGTCTATGGCATGGAAAGTTACAACGCCCCCAGTCTGTACCCCGGCAGTGCTGCACCATACGATACGCTGGTCGGGCGTTTGTTCGCTGATCTCGGCGTCCCATTCCTGCGCTCTGCCGCCGATGTTCACCCGCCAGTGTAAGCGCCGATGGTCTAACTGCCGGACGATTTCTACCCCGGCCATAAAACGCGGGAATTCCTCGAATTGCGTCCACTGGTTATAGGCGGTGCAAACCGGAACATTCACTTTTATTGATTTTTCAATGCTTTCCATCGTCTGCCTTATGGTACCGATAGATACCGCACCTGGGTTCAGCAACCGGCTACCAGTACATCCTGTTCCACCGGACTACCACTAAACCAACTTCCTGCCGGTTGCTGAACTCAGACACCCTCGACGCCCCTCAGGCTAACATCCGGTCTGTTAAAAGGTCGTAAGTTTCGCCTAAATATCCCGTCTCGCTGCCTGCGGATGGGATTTGAACCACGCCACTGTTGTCTCGATGGCCGTGTCCATAGGAGTGGCCTCCATACCGAAAACCCGCTCGAATTTGCTGCTGTCCATGATGAACGGTTCGTCAAATTCGTAGGCCATCTCGTCCACTTCACGCAGAATCGGCACGAACAACTTCAGTCCCTTGACCATGAGCTTTGGCATGACCTGAATTTTCGGTTCATGGCCTGCCGCGCGGTAAACCTGTGTGAAAAATTCGCGGGTAGTGACGGTTTTGGGGCTGGGGATGTGCCACGCGCCCCCCAATGCCTCGTCGTGTTCGCCCAGGATGACCAGCGCCCGTCCGATGTCCGGCATATAGGTATAGGTATGCGGCATGTCCGGGTTGCCGATGAACTGCGCCGCCTTGCCCGTCACCGCCGGATAAAACAGGCGATCTCCGGCTGCCGACCCCAGTACCCCTGCCCCGAAAAAGTCGGATGCGCGGCCAATCGCTACCCGCACCCGCCCACTCTGGTGGGCTTTCATCAAATCGCGGGACATATCGGCGCGGGTTCGCCCTTTGCGCGGTGTCGGATGATAGGGCAGGTCTTCGGTCAGGGGCTTGCCGCCTGTCGGCCCATACATATATAAATTCTCCATCACCACCAGTTTCGCCCCGGCGGAGGCTGCCCCTTCCAGCACCCCGGCCTGCAGGGCAGGGAATAACTGCGGCCATTGGGTATAGGGCGGGTTGGTGCAGTTGTAGACCACCGCCGCCGCCTTACACACTTCCCGTGTGCAGGTCGGGTCGGCGGCGTCCCCCTTGACGACTTCCACCCCATCCGGCGCGGCGATGTTCCCACTCCGGTTAACGATGCGGACTTTTTTGCCCGCCTTCACCAGTTCGTTCATGACCGCCAGCCCCACCGGGCCAGCGCCGAAGATGACGTGTAATTCCTGTGTGTTGCTCATGATGATCTCCTGTTGTGGGGCGCATTTAATAGACCCCGGCTCTCAAATGGGTTGATCGGACGCAAATAACTTGTGTAAAACTGGACTGGAAACCTAGGCGAAAACTGTCTCCATCGGCACAATCTGGCGTTCATTCAAACGTGCCGCCGCGTCCGGGTCGTGGGCAGGCAGATAGACGGTGGGCGTCTGCCGCGTAGTGTCCAGAATCCGCCGCAGCGTATCCGCCGCCGTACTCACTTCCGGCGAGACACCATCCACGACCTGATCGAGCATGAATTGTTCGGTGTACGATGTATCCCCCGCCAGAAATACCGATTGATCGCCCTCGTCCACGATCACCGACAGATGGCCGACAGTATGACCGGGCGTGGATACCAGCCGCACATCCCCCGCCTGTGTGAGCGGCAGTGACCGGAAGCCGCCCGTGAAGTTGTCGGGAAAATCCAGCAGCCGGGGCGCGAACCACGACGGCCAGCGATTCCGCAGGTAGCCGCTCACCTGCCCGCCCATGCCCGCCGTTGCCGCGTATTCCGTCCGCGCCACCAGAATCTCCGACTTGGGGAAGTGATGCAGGCCGCCCGCGTGGTCGGTATGCAGATGCGTCAGCACCACCCAGCGCACATCATCGGTGGAGAACCCCAACTTCGCCATCTGCGGCCCGATTTCATCTTCCGGGTGGACATTCATGCGACTGCCGAAGCGGAATAACGGATGCCAGCGCGGGAAATAACCCGGTTCGGCAGTACGGGCGGTTTCCCCGGTATCGACCACAATCAGCCCTTCGGGATGTTCAATCACCCAGACGTAGATCGGCAGGAACTCCGTCCACTGGCTGTCCAACAGGGTGTTGATCGGGCGCATCATGCCCCCGCCGACGCCCACTCGCTGCCGGGTTTTGATAGCGACGGTTCCGGTTTCAATAGCGTGAATCTTCATCATAGTGTCCTTTCATCGGGCGCATTGAATACGCCGTACTCCTATCGGATCGGATCAATAAAAGTCGAACTCGAAAAAAGTGAATTTATGCCCGGAAGCCGAGCTGCCTCAATATCTGTACCGCCTCGAAGCGATAAAACGTCTCTCCGTCGCCAATGATGGGCTGAATGTCGTCAAATAACTCCAACATCACGATGCCGTGAATCCGCGTCCAACCGACAGTCGCCAGATACAGCACCACCAGCGGCACGTCATAACCCTCGTGTGCCAGAACACCTTCAAGCTGTCCGGCGATGACCGGGGGCAGGAAATGATAAGCCTTTGGCGGCGCGATCTGTCCGGCGGCGTATGCACCCCCCAGCAATTCGACCACCACATCAAATCCGCGCCGCGCGGCGGGCATGGTCTGGTCGGCGGGGGCGACATAACCGGGGATGGGATTGCCGTAGATCAACTGGAAGTCAATCGGGTGTTCCATCGCCCATTGACGATAGGCCATCAGCACCGCCTCTAACCTGCCGCGATAATCCGACTGGGGCAGGCTGGCCGAAGCCGCCGCCATCGCGTCTGCCAGCGCATTGAAGTTTTCCAGAATGAGCGCCGTAATCACATCATCCATGCTGGGGAAATAACGGTAAATAGCCGGGGCGGTGATACCCATCTCACGAGCCATCGCCCGTAATCCGATCCCCGCCGTGCCGTTTTCCGCCATCTGCCGCCGCGCGACCTCCAATATCTGGCTTTGGGTGGCTTCAAATTGTTCGATGTCGCGGCTGCGTGGCATGTGATAATCCATTCCATATACACTGTTTAGTTAACATTGTATACACAATAGATAATTTGTCAAGCGATTGGGTTGTGAGACGTTTCATCTCAACCGATCAAAGACGCACTATAATGCCGTGTCCAGAGGAAATTGACTGCCTACAGTCGGACTGAGGTCGGCTAAAAATCCAACAAAAATTGGCGCACGATGGATGGGAAAGCTGTTGGTGTTGTTGGCGGATAAGACTCCCTGTACCCCCAGAAGCGCAGCAAATTTTCGAACAGGCTGTAGGGCGTGTTCGGCAGGATCATCAGCGACGCATGGGGTATGGACTGATACAGTGTGAGCGGAATCTCAATCGGAAAACGCGCATCGCGGTCACCGTGCAGGATTTGTGTGGGTGCGGTGATGGTGGATAGGTGATCGGGCGTGAAATTCATATCGTCGTAGGTTTCTCCCATTGTCCGATAGTATTGCAAGAGTGTTCGTATCTGATTATCACCGCCCGGATGTTGTTTGCGAATAAAGTCGAGCCATCCTGGGCTATCACGCTCCACCTGCTCAAATGAAACACTCCGCTGATTCGCGCGACATTCCTCCGTTAAATAGGGTGCGGCTCCCCACAAGGACATGGCTTGGATACGATGCGGCTGTTGGGTCGCCATATGCAGCAGCACCATTCCACCGGAGGCATAACCCACCGCCCGAAATGTCGTTATTCCGAGTGCATCGAGCAGGGCATATACATCCTGTGCATATTGGCGATGTGAGAATTGACCGGATGGATTAGTCGAACGGCCATGACCACGCATATCCGGCACAATCACGCGAAAGTCCGCCGTAAGGTCATCTAAATAGGGTGTCCACTGCTCCGATGAGTTAAAAAATCCGTGTAACAGCAGCAGCGGTGTGCCCTCTCCAGCCTGCCGATAAAATAACTCAATGCCATTCACTTCGATTGTTGCTGCCTGAACCATAAGCTGTCCCTAATATGCAGTGTTATAGGGAAAATAGCGCCTAACTGCCCGGACGCCATGCCGGGTCGTTGTCATCCCAGGTGTTCGTGGTCAACTGCCGCGTCTCGCCCCGGCTGATGTCCACCACATACAATTCGTAGTCCCCATCGCGCTTGGACTGGAACACCACCCACATCCCATCCGGCGACCAGGCTGGACGGCGGTCATCGGCGCGGTCTTCGGTCAGGCGGCGGGTGATCCCCGTATCCAGATTAACCACATACAGGTTGAAGTTCAGATCAACATTCGACTGGTAGACAATCTCTTTGCCATCCGGCGACCAGGCGGGGAAGGTTCCATAGGCGTTATTGATCGGCTGAATGCTGGCCTCGCAGGTTTCCGGCGTGGTACAGGTCGCGTCCACAGCATAAAGCTGGAAATAACCCGCATCCTTACGATCCGAGAAGATGGCAATGTGTGTCCCATCCGGCGACCAAGCTGGTTTGCGATCTTCCGCCGCGTTGGTGGTGATTTGCAGCACGTTCGTGCCGTCGGCATTCATCACGAAAACATCCCGCTTGCCGTCGCCAATCCAGGATGAAAAGGCGATGCGTCTCCCGTCCGGCGACCAGGCCGGGTCTTCTTCATAATCCACATTGAACGTCAGCCGGGTCAGGTTGCCGCCATCGGCATCCATCACGTACACATCCCGATTGCCGCCCTGCCGATTGGATGAGAAAACGATGCGTTTCCCATCCGGCGACCAGGCTGGATACAGGTCGTTGGCCGGGTCATTCGTCAGTTGGGTCACATCCCCGGTTATCATGTCGAGCAGGTATATATCGTCGTTATTACCCCCGGCTCTGGTCGAAAACGCAATCTGCCCGCTCCCGCCGATGGGAGTAGGGGTCAGCGATGGAGTCGCCGTCCATAGAGATGCGGTAGCCGTGAGATCGAGGGCGGCCTGGGTTTGTTGGCCGAAGAAGGCTTCGGTGGCGGTGATGACCTCGGCCTCGTAGGTTTCGGTAATGCGCGCCATCGCCGTCGCCCGCGCATCGAAAGTCGCGGTGGGTGTCCAGGCGGTGGCTGTCAGGGTTTGTACGGCGGCCTGTGTCTGCGCCGCCTGCGTCGGAATCGCCGCCATCTCCCCCTGAACCGTGCCCTCAATTTCGGTCAGCGACAGGGTTGGTGTGAGGGTCGGCGTCAGCGTGGAAGTCAGAGTCAGGGTTGGTGTGAGGGTATCCGTCGGTGCGGGGGTCGTTGGGTTCGAGGTGGCACTGGCCTCGGCGGTGGCTGTCGGTTCAGCAGCGACAATCGGCACATTTCCACCATTGCGGGTGCTGATAAACAACAAGGCAGCGGCGGCAATAACGATCACCACCCCCAGCACCACCCGTCCGGTGCGGCGGCCAGAGCCACCCACAAGAACAGTATCGTCCCGTACAGGCAAAGAGTCCTGCGCCGGAAGATGCGCACTACTACCGGGAAGCGGCTGGATGTCCAATCCACTCTGGCGCAGAACGGTATGTAGCTGCGGCAGGGCGCGGGCATAGGCCTGTTTGCTAAAATCGACATATTGGATGCGGCTGAGTTGAAAATGGACTTTGGCGGGATGCAGCAGCACCGGGATAACGGGTTTGTGCTGGTCGAGGAAATACTGCCACTCGTCCTCGACATTCGAGGAGGACATCGAGTCCGGCGAGATGATGACGATCAGCACATCAGAGATGTCCAGTCCCTCTTGAACCGCCCGACTCCACTTCAGGCCAACCGGGATGTCCTCGACATCAATCCAGACATCCGCGCCCCACTCGGTCAGCGAAATTGCCAGCTGTCGGGCGAACTGCTCATCTTGCCGACTGTAACTGATGAATATCCGCGCCATACCCCACCTGTACCCGGTTGTGTTGCCTTTATATGCTCACAGGGTACAGATGGAAGTATAGACTGCGCCTTCACTCCTGCCAAACGATGGTCTGAAATCGTCCGGCCTAACCCCCCAGCGCCGCCAGCGCGTCGGCGATGGTATGGGCATTGAAGCGCACATAATCCAGATAGGTCGGTGCTGCTCCATCCGCCGCCGTCAGCGATTCGCTCAGGGCGGTGACAACCTTCACCCCGGCATCCCCGGCAATCGATCGATGGTGGTCGGGTTGGCCGATGCCTCGGCGAAGATAGCCGGAATATGCAAGTCCTGTATGGTCTGGATGAGCGCGGCTAATGCCTGCGGGTCCGTTTCGCCGCCAGTTGTGCCGCCGGGTACGACCACCCCGACCACCTGGAAATCATACGCCCGCGCAAAGTAACTCATGAATTCGTGATTGGTCACTAACACCCGCCGTTCGGGTGGCAGGTTTGCCAGAATTTGTGTCACTTCATCGTCTACCGCTTCAAGCTGCTGCTTGTAAGCATCGGCATTGGCTGTGTAGGATTCGGCGTTATCCGGGTCTGCCGCCGCGAATGCCGCCGCGATGTTGTCCGCCCAGATTTTCACATTGGCCGGGTCTGTCCACACATGCGGATCGCAGCCGCCCGCCTCATGCTCATCGCTGTCTGCCTGTGTCGTAGCCGCTGCTTCGTCGGCGTGTAGCTCGCCACAGATGTCATCCTTGCCCAGCACACCCAACGGCTCAATCGTTCGCACATCATGGTTTTCGTCCGGGTTGCCTACCAGCGGATAAATGGTGATTCCGTCCGATACAATCACAACATCCGTTCGGGCGGCGGTTTCTTCCAGGCCGGATAGAAATGCTTCGTAGCCCACGCCCACCGCCAACACCACATCGGCATTGGCAACCGCCAGCGCATCCTGTGGGGTCGGGTCGAAGGCATGTGCGTCGGCATCCGGCGGGACGAGGGGCGTTACCGTCACCAGATCACCACCGATATTCTGTGCCACATCCGCCAGAATAGTTGTGGTCGCCACCACCTTGAGCGGTGCGTCCTGCGCGGCCAGTGTACCTATACTCATCAGACAGATTGAGAGTACAATAGAGAGGACTAAACGTTTCATGACAACTCCTGATTGATACCATATCTCAATAACCCAAGTGATACGTTATCTCAATAAGGAATGGTTGTCAAGATAGGGATTTGTAATGGATGAGGAACTTGGCCCACGCGCGCAGCGACTGCGCGATGCTGGACACAAATTAACCAACGCCCGGCTGACGGTGCTGGATGTGCTGGAAAAAAGCGGCGGGCATATCACCTCCGCTGAGGTATTGGAACAGGTGAATGAGGTCGATTCGACCATCGGGCGGGCGAGTGTGTTCCGCGCGCTTGACCTGTTCACCAACCTGTCGCTGATTCGCCCGACCTACATCAACAGCAGCCTGACGCCGACCTATGTCCTGCTGCCGGACGGACACCATCACCATATCATCTGCACCAACTGCAACCGGGTGATCGAATTTGAGGACTGCGCGCTGGAGGGGGTTGAAGCTGAACTGGAACGCCGCCTACATGTCAAATTGACCGGCCACCTGCTGGAATTTTACGGTTTGTGCGACGAGTGTTTGTAGGTCTTATAGAGGCGCGACGAAATCGAGTGAATGATCTATCAGCCTCCTGTCCTTAATTTTCAACATTTCACGCGGAACTGAACATGCATATTGCTTATAACGGTTGGTTCTGGGATCAGCCGAATACGGGGAGCGGCCAGTATCTACGCCGCCTGCTCCATCCCTTACGGCGAGTCGCCCCTGACCTGCAAATGACGCTCATCCTGCCGCCACACAATCGCAGCGCCGGATGACCTGCCGGACGACGTGAGCATCGTCACCACCAGAGGCGGGAGCGGTCAACTGGGCAAGGTGTGGTTCGAGCAGCGCACCTATCCGCAGATGGTCGGGCAGGTCGGCGCGGACATCGCCCATGTGCCCTACTGGGGTCCGCCGCTGTCCTCGCCCGCCCGGTTAGTGACATCGGTGCTGGATGTGATTCCGCTGGCGATTCCTGATTACGCGCAGGGCTTCAAGGCGCGTTTGTATACCTCGCTGGTGACGGCGGCGGCGCGCGGATCACAGCACATCCTCACCCTGAGCGATGCCTCCAAAGCGGACATCGTGAAGTTTCTGGACATTCCGGCGGAGTCGATCACGACGACCTATCTGGCGGCCGACGAAGCCTACCATCCCCGCTTGGGGCGGAACGGGATGAGGCGGTGCGCGAAAAGTACAACCTGCCGGATCAGTTTGTGCTGGGCATCGGCGGCTTCGACATCCGCAAGCAGTTCAATCAACTGCTGCTGGCCTATACCTATGTCGGGCAGGCGGAAGGGCGACAATATCCCGCTGGTGCTGGCGGGGCGCGAACCCGCCTGGGGCACGGGCGTGTTTCCCGATCTGCCGAAATATGCCGAAGAATTGAACATCACCGATTATGTGCGCTGGATCGGCTACGTGGACGAGGAAGATAAACCGTCGCTGTACCGACTGGCGGATGTGTTTGTTTTTCCCAGCATCTACGAGGGATTCGGCCTGCCCATGTTGGAGGCGATGGCCTGCGGGACTCCGGTGGTGGCGAACGAGGTGTCGTCTATTCCCGAAGTGGCCGGGGACGCGGCCTATCTGGTCAAGCCGGGGGACGCGCGGGCGATGGCCGGGGCGATCATCGCGCTGCTGCTGCAAGAACCCCTGCGGGACTCGCTCGTCAATCAGGGATTGGCGCGGGCGACCAACTTTAGCTGGCGCAAAACCGCTAAAGAGACGCTGGCGGTTTATGAGCAGGTGATGGCGATGTAGGTCACACCTTATTATGGGTTACGAGCAATTTTCTATTTTTGCACGATTGTCGCCCACATGACAGGCGGGAATAGGGGAAGCAGTCGCGGATGTGAGACAGTGGCGCGGCGGGAATGAGGGGGATTGAGGCTGAAGTGACATCGGTGCGGCGGGTACAGGGGAAGGAACTGCCGCTTTGACATAATGGCGACTCGTTGTCCTTTCGGCGGGAAGCAGGGAGCCAACCGCTGCACAAGCATGTGCCAATTTGTGATGATTGAGCATTTTGTGACATAAGATGGAATGGTTCACTCTTATATTCCCCAATGGGTTCATGGTCATTCAACAAATACGATGGATTCCAGACGGACAAGGCAAGCCTTGTCCCTACGAAGTGTAGTGTGCAAGTCGTATCCAGCAGCCGTTACACATGGTCGAAGATGTAAAAGATGTAATCCTGCGGCCCGGTGTCGACTCCCAGATCGTGGAGTATTCTGAGGAGTTGGGCGCGATGATCTGTGCCATGATTACCGACATGGAGAAGCACCTGCCACAGAAAAAGTTTTTCGTCCTCGCCGCTTAAGGGATGTTCAAATAACCTATCATCCTGCAACTTCCCAAGATAATCGCGCATGGTTTGCTCAAGATTGTCCCAGTAGACACGAATGACTTTCCGATCATTAAAGTCGTCGGGATTAAGCCAGTCCGGGAATTCCAGCCCTCGCAATGCGCTAAACCACTGCTCGTCGGCGCTCATCATGTGAACGATCTGGTTGCGGACAGACCCAACCGAATAGGTGACAGGCTGCGTGAACTGTTCCTGAGAAAGCGGCATGACACAGGCGTCCCATATTTTGCGATTTTCAGCGAAGTGATAATTGTAGTAATGGCGAAAGGCGTCGGCGTTCATGTTGTCATTTGCTCCTCTATAGGCGGCTGTTCGAGGATTGCATATCGCCCGCGTCTAATACAATTCAGTTTTCTCTTCCTCGGCCAGAGCAGCATCGGCTTCCTGGACACTGATGTCGAGTTTGGCGTGTCTGACCATCGCCTCTCCAAGCGATACCAAGTCATCGTGCAGGTGTTCGGATGACCACAACCCCGAACGCACTACACATTTGGTACAGTGGAAAAACACTTCTTTGACCGTCACCGCGATGACAAAAATCGGCAGTTTGCCTTGCATGATGAAGCGCTGCCGCACATCAACATCGCGCACAATCTGAGCCGTACCGTTGACACGCAGAGTATCCCCGCGACCCGGCACAAGAAACAGCAGCCCGATATTGGGATTTTGCAGGATGTTCGACAGGGTATCGCCGCGAGCGATTGCCGGGACGATCTGGAATCAGCAGCGTTTTGCTATCCATGACCTGCACAAACCCCGCCGGGTCCCCTTTTGGCGAGACATCCATACTGCCATCGGCGTCGGTTGAACCGAGCAGTACAAACGGCGATTTCGCAATAAAGGCGCGGCATATCTCATCTATTTCGGGGATGACCTTGTTTGACGCGGCTCTACCGGCATAGCCTAAAATTTCCCGGAGTTCGGCTTCATCGTGAATCACCTGCTTAAATGCGCTCATAGTTCTGCTTTCGCTTATTTACTGCCTGAATATAGCAAACGAAAAAGAGTTGGCAAAGCGAAGTGCGAAACAACGAACACGTAACTTCTGACCACTCCCAACCCAAGTATAGAACATAAGTTCGTATTCGTCAATTAGAATCGGGTTTGAAAAGAAAAGACTGAACGCAAAGGCGCAAAGAAACAGAGGGGATAGATAAAAGAAAAGCGTAACACGAAGGCACAAGGGCACGAAGTAAAGATTTAAACGACGATGGACAGGTTGGTGAGCCATCGGTTGGCGGGGCATATCGGGGATATGGACTGCATGTATGGGGGTATTCACACCCGTTCCGGCAGACACTTTCGGCTGATGCAGGGAAAGTGTTCAACAGGCCGATGATTTTGCATCCACCGTATGGGCGCGTACAATTAGGTGAGTTGTCGGCAAAGACTGACAACCGATATGACTATTACTGAAAACAGATTACTGACGAACAACTTTTCATCGGATTCACATGGCTGACAGCCTGTTCGACAACCGCTACCGCTACGACTACATCTACCCACGCGGACGCTCCGGCGAAACGCTGCGGGCAGTGGATACACGCGACAATGACCGCCCGGTGGTGGTCAAGCGCCCCGCCCCCAACGACGCTCCACCGATCCGCGCCGGACAGGAAGTGAGCATCCTCAACGAACGGAAGGCGCTGACGCGGCTGGCCGGACACCCGGTTTTGACAGCGCTGCTGGGGAGCGGGCAATTTCTGGTGGGCGGGACGGCGCACCAATACATCGTCATGGAACGCGGCACAGGCGCGATCCTGGCGGATATGGTGTACGAACTGGCGAAACACGACCAGCGTTTGCCGGAACTGGAAATGCTGGTCATCGTTGATAATCTGCTCGACATGCTGGTGTCGGCACATGCCCACGACATCGTATATAACGATGTGGACGCCAAGCACCTGTTCTGGGATCGGGACACGTACCGGATGAAGGTGATCGACTGGGGCAACGCGGTGTTCCTGGAGGGTGACGAAATTACGCCGCAGGGCATCAGCCGCCAGAGTGATGTGTTCCAGGTGGGCGAACTGCTGTACTTCATCGTCACGGGTGGCAGCCGTATGGACGTGCCGCGCGATGCTGGCGAGGACTTCCGCCTCAACTTCGAGCGGGACAGCGAACGACTGTCCCCCCGGCTGATGGAGATCATCAGCAAGGCGGCGCACCCCAATGCGCGACTGCGCTACAAATTTATTGACGAACTGCGGAAAGCACTGGCAGATTATCGAGAGCCGCTGGAACGGGAACGTACCGCGATTCTGGCGCGCGTGAGCGAACGACTGCGCCACAACCGCAGCAAAGACGAGCTTCAGGGTTTACTGGATGCGCTGGAACCGGCACTGGCGATGGACCCCGGTTTCCCGGCGGCGCGAACGGCGCACAGCGAAATTCTGGCGCGGGTGCGCGATCTGGACGCGGCAGCCGACCTGGACGCGGCGCGGATTTATCTGGAAAGCGGCAACTGGGCACGCGCGGTTGATCTGCTGGACGAACTGCGTGATGAGGCGCGCGACCAGATGCGGGCGCTGGTTGACCTGCTGCTGGATGCTGCCCGCCTCCTGCTGGATGCCCATTTGCAGCCCGTTCCCCCGGCGATTCTGGACGCGATCACACTGCTGTTTGAACATGAATACGCCCGCGCCGCGCACGGGTTGATTACTACGCCTGCCCAGGATGACGCTGCCCGTTCCGCCCAATGGCTGCTGGCGGAATGTATCGACGCGCATTCGGTGGAAGTGCTGCTGCTGCGCCCGAACCTATACCGACTGGACGTGGCGCTGGCGACACTGGCTGCCGAGGGAATCACCGTCACCGAACCGCGCGCGGTGCTGGCCGAAATCAATCACACACTGGATGGGCTGGCCGGGTCAAATGCTGCCAGCCTGATTGAACTGCGGGATGGCTACCGCTCGATAGTCGATGGACTGACGGCGCTGAGTACCCTGCTGGAAACGGTCAATGTGCGTCACGGCCTGCCAGATCGCAAGCTGCCGATTTCCTCGCTGGAACGGGCGATGAACGCGACCATGGCGCTGGCGGATAATATGCATGTCATCGGGCGACAGGCGACAGGCTCCCCGCGCGACGCCCTGCACGCGCTGGATAACAGCCGAGCGATTGACCCGACCAGCGCGGTCTGGGACACCCTGGCGCGGATGCTGGACGGTCTGTATGAACTGCTCGGCTCGTACCAGACGTATGTCCCGGCTGCTGACGGGTCTGATCTGGAAGGATGGCTGCTGGCCTCCAAAGAAGACCTGGAACCCTTCACCGAACGGCTGTTTGACGAAATGCTGGTCGGCATGGTGGAGGGATTAAACATCGCTTCCCATGCGTGGACAACCTTTGCCGACGCGACCATCCAGGGGGATCGCATCGGCGCGATCACGGCGCTGGCTGTCGCTATTGACGCGGTGGGCACGATCAGCCCGACGCTGGCCGGATGGCTGAATCAGGTGCGGACGATTGTCACCAGCGCGGCTTATGTCGAACGCCACGCGCTGTACGGCGGATTGGGGCGGGCGCTGGCCGACGGCTGGGAAGCCTTTGACCGGGGACGACTGCCGGACGCGGAACGGCTCGGCCAACAGGCGGTGGAAATCGCCCGCAGCGACGGACAGCGTGAAGCGGCTCAACGGCTGCGGGAACTGGCGGAACTGGCGCGGGCGTGGATGGAACGGAATGTCGTCAGCAATGTGAAGGGCACGCGGGCGGCGCTGACCACCCTGGAAACTCTGTATACACCGGATGAAAACCTGACCCGGCAGAACTTTTCGGCGCAGATGCCGAGCAAAGAAACTTACCTCAAAGCCATGAGTAAAGGCTTGGTAGACCTGTACGCACGCCACAGCACCGCCGCCACCCGCATCCTGTTTGTCAATTACATTCTGCTGGGCACACTGGACGGGCACGAGGGCGAACTGGACGACGCCGACTTCTGGCGCGAGGCGGCCATCAAAACGCTGGGAGAGTATGGCGAACGCCACCCGATGACGCGGGCGCTGGCGGAATTCGTCATGCGGCGGCGGGACATTAACGCCGGGGCAGACCTGCTCAACCAGGTCAATAACCCTGCCGCGCTGACCACGCTCGATCAAACACGCAAACAGTTGGAAGATAATCCGCAGGCGCGTACCCTGGCCGCCGGAGTGTACAGCCTGCGGGAACTGGCCGCCGCCCTGCGCGATTGGTCGGACGGGGAGTTCCGTCCAGCGGGAATCAAGCTGGAAAATGCCATCAACGCGATCAATGAAGTCGAAACGTCCGGGAATGTCACGCTGACCAATTACCGGGCGTGGCTGATGGAACTGCAAGCCGGGGCTGCCGAACTCCACAACCAATCACGGGTGATGGGGGCGGCTATCGAAGCCCGACCCGACAAACCCGAAGAAGTGATCCGCAGCGCGCATCACCGTATGGCCGATGTGACGGCGCGTTTGTTGGGCGACCCCTATCTGGCGACCCTACGCGGCTGGCGGGATACCTACGAACAATTCCTGGCGGTCTACACTGATAACAGTGTCCGGCGCAGCGAAAAGCTCAACCGCTTCAACCAACTTTTCCGGGCGATGTTTATTGATCGCCATCCGGCTTATCCCCTCTACCGCCACTGGTACGAAGTGACAGAACATTCACCGGAATTCCCCGCACCGCCCACCGACCAGCCGACGCCGGAGCTGACCGAATTGGTTTCCGAGACGGAGTACAAGGGTTCGCGGTATGCCGACCCCGAACCGGGTGTCAGCCTGCCGAAGGTGCGAATCTCGCCGGGGTGGGTGCTGCTGCTGATCGGCGGGGTGGTGATTGTGGGTGCGCTGGCGGTGATTTCCAATATCATCAGTCAGGGGAACGCTCCGCCACAGGTGGCCGTGACTATCACCGATACACCGCCCGTCAACCTGACGCTGACGGCTGCCAGCATTGCTTTGAACGCGACAGACGAGCCACCTACTGCCACCCTCGACCCAGCAAAGGTGACTCCAACCCTGCCGGGAACCTCAGTGGAATTCATCACGCCGACACTCGTACCGACGGATGTGCCAGTGATTCCCGCCGCGCTCTCGCCAGAAGCGACAGCTACACCGATGCCAACCGACACACCCACGCTGACCTATACGCCCAGCGTGACGCCGACGCCAACTGATAGTCCGACCCCGACCAGCACACCCACCTCGACGCTGCCGCCGGGAGGGGTGCAAGGGCCGCAGGACTTGCTGGCGATGTTCAGCCGGATGACCAGCTTCCCCTGGAGCAGTGACGCATTCTCACTGGTGACGACCATCGACAGTTCGTACTGGCGGTTCGGCTCGAACACCCCCGGCGACCCGGAGATGATTTAGGTGTCGCTGCCCGCCGACCTGCTGGAAACTTATTATGGCAACAATGCCGCCACCCGCATCCGCCGCATGGAAGTGGAGATGGCGCTGATTACCTACGAACCATCGGTGCTGACTGCCAATGATGTCTACTTCGGGGCGGTGTTGGAAGAAGCCGACAACCCGACCAATATGGCCGGTTTACACGTCCAACTGGTGCAGCCGGGGGTGATTAATCTGGCGCAGCGTTTGGGCGACGACACCCAGACCGTCAGCCAGCGTTCGGTTCCGGCGGTGATCGTGCGGGCGCGGCTGGAACGTGACCCGTCGAACGGGGCGATTACGCTGTACTTCAATGGTGAGCAGATCGGCCCGACGATGCAGTTCGTCAACCCGGATGCGGCGCTGCTGCCTACACTGTATGTACGCGCGCCGGGGGTGATCGTCAGCATCACCAGTTGGACGATTACATTACGGTAGCAACAAGGCGGGAATTGGGGCAAATGGATTATCAAAAGGGGTATATAATAACGATTGTACTTACGAATAATGTTCGGGTGGGGGGTTAGCCGATGGATTGTCGGGTTGGCTGTGGCGCGTGTTGTATCGCCCTATCCATATCCTCCCCGATTCCGGGTATGCCGGACGGCAAGCCCGCCGGGGTGCGCTGCATCCAGTTGACCGACGACAATCGCTGCAAGCTGTTCGGGCAGCCTGACCGCCCCGGCGTGTGTGTCCGACTGCGCCCGATGGAAGAAATGTGCGGCACGAGCGCGGGGGAAGCACTGATTTTGCTGAGTGAATTGGAGCGCCTGACGACACCCGATTGAACGACCTGAAGTATCAGGTTGCGTTTGTGACTGTGTTTATTCTTTAAAAATGGTTTTCTGATGGCCTACGTCCTAACCAATGCTGAAAAAATCCGCCGCCTGCCCTGGAATACCGCTCTTAACGCCACCAACAGTATTTTCGCCAACCTGACCTACTTCGGCCCCGCCTGGGTTCTTTTTCTGAGTGAACTTAACTTCAGCAACACGCAGATTGGATTTCTGCTGTCGCTGTTCCCGTTTACCGGGCTGGTGGCGCTGGTGATCGCGCCATCGGTAGCACGGTTCGGTTACAAGCGCACCTTCGTCACCTTTTTCGGCATCCGTAAAGTTATTACGGTGGGGCTGCTGCTGGTTCCCTGGCTGGTCGATCAGGTGGACGGGGACAGCGTGCTGCTGTATGTGTCGCTGATTGTGGCCGGGTTCGCGCTGTGCCGCTCGATTGCCGAAACCGGGCTGTATCCCTGGGCGCAGGAATTTATCCCCAATACCATTCGTGGCCGTTACAGTTCGATCAACGACATTGTGACGCGGTTCACGGGCATCGCGTCGATTGCCTTTGCCAGCTATATCCTGGGTCTGTCAATTGGTTTACAACGCTATACCCTGCTGTTCGCCATCGCCCTGAGCTTTGGCGCGATGGCGGTCTGGTCGGCCTCTCATATTCCCGGCGGCGCTCCGGTGAAACGGAAAGATAAGGGCGGATTTACCTATCGCCATCTGGCGCGGGTGCTGCGCGACAGAAACTTCCTGCTGTATATCGCCGGGTTGGGTTTATTAACCATTGGCGTGACGCCGATAGGATCATTCCTACCCCTGTTCATGCAGGAGCAGATCGGCCTGAGCGAGAGCCGGGTGGTGCTGTTACAGATTGGCGCACTGGTCGGCGGGTTGTCGTCCACCTATCTGGTGGGATGGGCGGCGGATCGCTATGGCAGCAAGCCGGTGATGCTGACCGGACTATACATCAAGATCGTGATTCCACTGGCTTACATGCTGATTCCCCGAAATTCTGATTTGAGCCTGCCCATCGCCTTCCTGGTTTCGATGGCAAACGGCGTCGCTGACGTGGCATGGGCGATTGGCTCGGCGCGGCTGCTGTACGTCAAGGTCGTACCTTCGGAAAAGAAGGGCGAGTACATGGCGGTGTATTATGCGGCTGCCGGGCTGATCGGCGGACTTAGCCAGCTACTCGGCGGGCGGCTGCTGGATTTCACGCAGGGATTAACCGGCCAATTTCTGATCTTCACGATTGACCCCTTTTTCCCCCTGTTTGTGATGGCGATTGCGCTGACCGTCGTGAGTACCATCGTGTTCAGCTATGTGCAGGCAGACAGCCCGGTCAGTGTGAGCGAGTTCGCCGGAATGTTCATTCACGGCAATCCGGTGCTGGCGCTGGAATCCCTGTTCCGTTACTACCGGGCGCGGGACGAACGGCAGACGGTGGTGATGACCGAACGACTGGGGCAGACCAAAAGCCCGCTCACCGTCGATGAACTGCTGGAAGCCCTGACCGACCCGCGTTTTAACGTGCGCTTCGAGGCTATCATCTCGATTGCCCGCACCGATTCCGACCCGCGACTGGTGAAGGCGCTGTGCGACATTGTGGATGGCACGGAATTGTCGCTGACGGTGGTGGCGGCCTGGGCGCTGGGACGCATCGGGGACAACGAAGCGGTGGTTTGCCTGCGGCGGGGATTGAACTCTGATTATCGTTCGGTCAAAGCACACTGCGCCCGTTCGCTGGGGACATTGGGGGATACATCGGTTGCGCCCATGCTGCTGGAACGGCTTAAGACCGAGACCGACAAGGGGCTGCGCATCGCCTATGCGTCGGCGCTGGGCAACCTGCAATATGGAGCGGCCATCGGCATAGTGTTCGATCTGCTGGCTGTCACCGAAAATGAAGGGGCGCGACTGGAACTGGCGCTGTCACTGGCGCGCATGATCGGACACGAGCATTATTTCATCCGCCGCCTGCGCCAGATTCGCCAGGATATGGGCACAGCCGTTTCGCAGGCACTCACCGCGACCCGCAAGCACCTTGACCTGGATGATGTCGAACTGAACAACCAGTTCAGCCAATGTGCCAATACCTTTGCCAGAGATGAATTCGCCGAAGGTACAAGGCAGTTGGCCGCCTTGATTCACGCGCTGCCGCCCGAACCCTATACGCCGGACAGCAGAGCGATATTAGACACCTGTGCCGCGCAACTGGAAGTCCATAAAATCGAACACATCGAATATCTGCTGCTGGCGCTGCATACGCTGGAAGTGGCGACATTGTAGCAGTTACGAATCCAGATATTCGCGCGCGGCGCGGATTCCGCTTTCGAGCGCACCGTGTACGGTCTGGGGGTTGGTGTCGTAGGCGGTGGCTTCCCCGGCGAAGAACAGGACATCCCCCTGCGGTTGAGCGAGGAGAGGCCGGTTGTCCGAAGCCCCCGGCGGCACATGGGCATATCCACCGAAGGCGAATGGATCCGCCGCCCAGGATATACGCCGCGCAGACCGGCAATCCCGGTGCAAATTATCAGTGGAGAGGCCCAGCAATCCAGCCAGTTCGTCCAAACCGAGGGACAGCGCCTCGGATTCGTCCATCGCATCCATCTGTTGGGCACGGTCTGCGGTGATGAAGCAGCCGATCACCGCCGCACCCGCGCGGCCATAACCCGGTGTCCACCAACGCGCGGCCAATCCCGTGTGCGCCATGAAGGTTAGCGACTCGTCCCATAGCGGCTGGCGGAACTGGTAAATCAACTTGGTGGCGGGTTGGGTGTTGAATGCGCCAATTGCGGCGATTTTCTCCTGACTGAGCGGCGGATCGAAGCGAATCGCTCCCATTGCCAGCAGGTTCACCGGGATGGTAATGATGCAGCGCCGCGCCGAGAAAATTTCTCCCTTCGCCACAACCGTCACCCCTTCCCGACTCCACCGGATTTCCCGAACGGGCGTATTCAATTGAAGCGGCAGATCGCGGCTGTACCAGTCGAACAGGGCGGCGTAACCTTCGCGGATACGGAATTCCTGCGTCCCGGCGTGATCGACACGCGACTCTCGAATCAGGTCGAAACAACTCAGGTTTTCGATACTGGAGCAGCAGGTTTGTGCCAGCAGCACATCAGCCGCCTGCATGGCGTCCGCATCCCAACCACGCCTGCGCAGATAGTCCGCCAGCGACATGTCCGAAGCTGGAGCATGATCGGGCAAATGATGATAATCGGCCAACAGACCGTCAATGAGTTGTTGAATGGGGAGGGGGAGTTGCGGGCGTGGTCGGGCGGGTTGAGCGTCCGATGCCCACCACAGGTTATCCATACGGACGACGGGGATGGTGTGCAACCCGGCGGCGCGTACCAGTTCGTGGGTCAGTGCGCCTTCGCCGTGAATGAACTCCGCGCCAAGTTCTACCGGAAACTCCGCCGAGGTGGTATCCGTCCAGGCTCGGCCACCGATGCGATCCCGCGCTTCCAGAATCAGAATATGCTGTCCGACGTCGTACAGGGACCGTGCCGCCGCCAGTCCCGCCGCGCCTGCGCCAATGATGAGCGTATCCAATTGTGCGTGAGTTATATTCCCTATGGTTGATGAAGGGGCAGCGTTATGCGGTAGAGTGCGCCGAGTCCGGCCTCGCTCTCAACCGTGATTTCGCCGCCATGCAGGTTGATAATTTCTTTCGACAGACTCAGACCCAACACTGTGCCACTGACTTCGCCCTGACTGGCGATGGCGAATGGCTGGAAGGCATTTTCGACCATCTCCGGCGGGATGCCACCGCCGTTATCCTGTACCTCGACAGCCACATAACCATTCGGCTGGTCAGCGATGCGCACATCAATATAACCGCCGTCAGAAGTATGATTCATGGCGTTGGTAATCAGGTTGGAGATCACTTGCAGCAGGCGTTTCTGGTCGGCATATACCCAATGCTGCTGCTGCGGCAGGTTGCAGGTGAGGGTGATGGCGCGGCGTTCGGCTTTACGGGCATACCCGCGCGCGGCCTCGCTCACCAGATTTTCCAACACAGTGTCTTCGCGTTCCAGCAGCATCACACCCTGCTCGAAGCGAGCCACATCCAGCATTTCGTTCAACAACTGTTTCATGTAGGCGGCGACGTTCTCCATCACACTGAGATGTTCTTCCATATTATCCGGCTGTTTGCGCAGCAGATGGATACGCTGCTGGAGGTTCGCCAGCGGAGTCTTCAGTTCATGAGATGTGTTGGAGATAAAGCGCGTCTTCTGCGCCTGAAAAGTCTGTTCATGGCTGGCGTCGCGGATGACCGTCAGCACGCGGGTGTGCCCATTTTGACCACTCACCGGCGCGCCGACCACGCCCACATCCATCTCGCTGCCATCCTTGCGGTGCAGGGTATACTGCCCCTGCCACATGCCGCCCTGGTTGATCGCCCCCTGAATGACATCATACAATCCGCCGAGGTCGTGCAGCAGTTGATTGCGGCCATCATTGTTGGTCGCCCAACCGGAGACTTCTTCCGGGGAATAGCCTGTCAGCCGGGAGAGCGCCCGGTTGGTATAGCGGATACGCGCCCCATCGGAATAAATGACCCCTTCGTTGATCGCACCCAGCAGGGCTTTCAACTGTGCCCGTTCATCTTCCAGTTCGGTGGACAGGCGGCTCACATGTACCTTGAGTTCGCTAAAGAACAGCGTGCCATCATGTTCCAATTGGGCGCGTTCCTGTTCGGCGCGGCGCACATACCAGATCACCAACGCCAGCGCCAGCAGCAGCAGAACGGATAGGACACCCATGACGAGCAGCAGTTGGCGGTTGGTCTGAATGAGTTCGGCGCTCCAATCCAGATCGGACGCATTCTGGTCGATCAACTGAATCTGATGTGTCAGGATGAGGCCAGCGCCGATCATCACCGCGAACAAAGCCACCATCAAAATGACAAGCAGAATGATAGGCGGCGAGGCCACAACTTGCGTATCGGGATTGGTTAGGGATGTATCGTTATTCATGGAATTACCCGGAAAACAAACTCCCGACGGTCAAAACCGCCACAACACTAGTCTAACCAAGTGAAAAAAAGAATGCTATCCATCAAAGGTCATAGTTCGCCGTCTGATAACACCAGAATGTAACATTTTTTGTAGCACTCGCAACTGATCGACCAGGTTCAGGACTGGACAGTGTGTACGATTTCAGTTCGCCCTTCAAAGTTTAAGAGGTACTTAACACAATCGGGTAGTCCATTAACAATCTGATTCAACTGGCTTAATAAACGCAGGTTACGATGACACCCGAAATGGCAATTGCGTTTCACAAGTCCATGTCGAATACCGCAAGGAGAGTTTGAGCATGAAGAATCGGATCATTATTTTGTTGGGCTGCCTGCTGCTGGGCGTCATTTCTATTGTCTCTGTAGCCGCGCAGGATGGAATGGAAATTCCTGGAAGCGGTTTAGTAACCGGCCCGCTGGACGGAGAAGCAACCGAACTCAACGGTGCGGGCGCGACCTTCCCCAAGCCACTGTATGATATTTTGTTTGCGGCAGAAGGTTCTTATTACAATACGCTGACCGGCGTACAGGTTAATTATCAGGCCATTGGTTCGGGCGGCGGTATCAATGCCATCACCGACAATTCGGTGGACTTCGGTGCCAGCGACGGCCCGATGACCGATGACCAACTGGCGAATGCCGAAGCCAACGGCGGCCCGGTGCTGCACATCCCCATGACTATGGGTGGCGTGGCGCTGACCTATAACATCCCCGAACTGGAAGGCATGGACGCGATCAAGCTCACCCCTGCAAACCTGGCGCTGATTTACTTCGGTGACAGCGTGCAGACCAGTTCTGCTTTCAGTGGTGTGGATGGTTTCGCCCCCCTGATTAAATGGAACGACGAACGCCTGGTGGCGGACAATCCTGCCCTGGCGGACGTGGACAAGTACATCACGGTTGTACACCGCGCCGACAGCTCTGGTACAAGCAACATCTTCACCAGCTACCTGAGCGCTGTCAGCCCGGAATGGGACGACCAGGTGGGTCTGGGTAACGCAGTAGACTGGCCGACGGGCATCGGCGCACGCGGTAACGCGGGTATCGCCGGTAACATCGCCCAAACTGCCTACACCATCGGTTATGTCGAGGCTGGTTATGCCCTCGCCAACGGCCTGCCCCAGGCTGAAATCCAAAATCAGGCTGGCAACTTCGTCACAGCGACCCAGGCGAATGTTTCGGCAGCGGCGGCTGGTGTCGAACTGCCCGATGACATGCGCGTGAAACTCGTCAATGCGGCGGGCGACAACGCCTACCCGATTGCTGGGTTCACCTGGCTGCTGGTACGCCAGAACCAGACCGACCCGGCCATCGCCACCGCGCTAACCCGCCTGCTGTGGTGGGAAACCCACGACGGACAGGCAATCGTTGCCGGAGCCGGTAGCGTGACCGACACCAGCGATGCTCTGTTCCCGGCCAGTGGTTATGCGCCCCTGCCAGAAGCCGCCATCACCAAAGCAGAAGCCCTGATCGAGTTCGATCACGGTTAATGGTGAACCGGCACTGCCTGCGGAAATCACCGACGGCATGATGAGCTAGGTTTTACCCATAGATGTTTATCCCGTCGCCCTGGCCTCATCCCACAAGCGGGAGGGGGTCAGGGGATGGGATATTGCTGTGTATAGGCATAAAATATTGCTTGAGAATTGTTCCCTGATTGCGTACAATACACCCTTGTTTCCCCTGACTCTGGAAATTGGAAATCTGGAGGCATGAATGGCGGCAGTGACACCCTCTACGCGCGCGGATTTCAGCAGCGCACAGCGGGGCGACCAGATTTTTGGTCTGGTTCTGCGTATCTGCTCGATTTTGCTGATTGTCCTGCTGGTGCTGCTGGCGCTCACCCTGGCCGGATACTCGATCCCGGTGCTGCAACAGTACGGCTTGTCATATATCACCGGCAGCACCTGGCGTCCGAATGAAACCGCCAGGAATGCGGCGGAATTCGGGGCGCTGCCGTACATCTTCGGCACGGTTGTCACATCCATACTGGCGCTGCTGCTGGCGACACCGTTAGCTGTCGGTGCAGCTCTATATGTATCGGAATACGCACCCAAATGGCTGGCGAAGCCGATTTCATTTATGGTTGAACTGCTGGTGACGATCCCCAGCGTGGCCTACGGATTATGGGGCTTGCTGGTACTCGCTCCATTCATGCGCGATCAAGTGCAGCCCTTCCTTCAAAATACGCTCGGCCCCATTCCGATCATCGGTGAATTGTTCCAGGGACCGATGTATGGGCAGGGATTGCTGACGGCAGGCGTTTTGCTGGCGATTATGATTTTGCCGACGATTATGGCACTGTCCCGCGAGGTTATTTCGCAAGTGCCCCGGCTGCAAAAAGAGGGGTCGCTGGCACTGGGCGCGACCAAGTGGGAGATGCTGTCGATGGCGGTGCTGCCCTTCGCCAAACCCGGTATTCTGGGGTCGATGGTGCTGGGGCTGGCGCGGGCTTTCGGTGAAACGATGGCGGTCACGCTGGTGGTCGGGAATGCGTCCAGCAAGATCAGCCCGTCGCTGTTCACACCCGGTTATACCATCGCCAGCGCTATTGCCAACCAGTTCACGGACGCCAACAGTCCAATTCACTTCAGCGCCATCGTCGGACTGGGGCTGATCCTGATGGTGGTCGCGTCGCTATTTAACATCATTGCACGGATTCTCGTCCAGCGCGCGACGCGGATGCCGGGTGGAGCGAGGTAAATTTATATGGCTTATGACCAATCCAAGGTGATCGACAGAACGCGCGCGGCCAGCGCAGGAGCCGTTACTGATTTACGTATGGCCGAACAGACCCGTCTGCAGCGGCGCAAGATGTATAACAGTCTGGTGACGGGCGGCCTCACGGTATTGACCATTCTGTCCGTCGCTATCCTGTTCGTGATTGTTTTCAACGTCTTTCAAAATGGTATCGGCGCGATCAATGTGGATTTTTTCACCCAGGCACACCGCCCCGCCGGGGTAGCTGGCGGCGGTATCGCTCAGGCGATCATGGGTACACTGGAGATGCTTGGTGTTGCGGCCATTGTGTCTATTCCCCTGGGAATCCT
Organism: uncultured Chloroflexia bacterium; assembly: GCA_963752305.1. GTDB lineage: Bacteria > Chloroflexota > Anaerolineae > Aggregatilineales > Phototrophicaceae > CFX2. Next base: position 1,337,906 of record CAVVXQ010000006.1, on the reverse strand, counting down.
GGTGGCGATCTTTCTGGTGGAATATGGCACTGGCTGGTTGGGCAAGACCACCCGTTTCACCGTCGATCTGCTGCTGCAAATGCCATCGGTGGTTATCGGTATCTTCATCTGGGCGACACTGGTACGCACCACGACTGGCTATTCCGGTATTGCCGGAGCCATCGCCCTGATGATTATCATGACACCCATCGTCGTCCGCAGCGTGGAAGAAATACTGCGGCTTGTGCCTGACCTGCTGCGTGAGGCGGGGTATGCGCTGGGATTGCCACGCTGGATTGTGACTACCCGGATTGTCGTGCCGACGGTGCTGCCGGGTATCATCACGGGCGTGATTTTGTCGCTGGCACGGGCGGCGGGCGAGAGCGCTCCCCTGCTGTTGACAGCACTGGGCAACGATTTCTTCAACTCTAACCTGTCGCAACCGATGGCGGCTGTCCCGCTCCAGATTTTTGTGTATGCCCAAGCCCCATCGGAAGACCTGAACCAGAAAGCCTGGGCAGCCACCCTGGTTTTGATCCTCGTCATCGCCATTTTCAGCGCGACAGTACGCACTGTCGTTGGGAGAGTTAAATATGAATTCTAGTGTCAAAGTCGCGGTTGCGGAACATGCTGGAAACGGCGCGATCACCCGCGAGGGACAGGAACTCGAAGTCAAGAATCTGTCGGCCTTTTACGGCAAAACCAAAGCGATTGAGGACGTCAGCATCACGTTCGAGCGTAACATGATTACCGCCATGATCGGCCCGTCCGGCTGCGGCAAATCCACCCTGATACGCTGCCTGAACCGGATGCACGAAGTCATCCCCGGCGCGTATGCCACCGGGGAAGTGCTGCTGGATGGTCATAACATCTATGCCGAGGATGCCGACCCGGTACGTATCCGCCGACGCATTGGCATGGTGTTCCAGAAGCCGAACCCCTTCCCCACCCTGTCGATTTACGACAACGTGGTCGCCGGTTACAAACTGAACATCGGCAAACCACCGCAGGGCACTCATTTTGACGAGATCGTGGAGCGTTCGCTGCGGTCTGTCGCTCTGTGGGACGAAGTGAAGGATAAACTCAAAGATTTCGGGGTCGGCGCTGTCCGGCGGTCAACAACAACGCCTGTGCATCGCCCGCGCGATTGCTATCGAACCCGACATTGTGCTGATGGACGAACCGTGTTCCGCGCTCGACCCGGTTTCGACGCTCAAGGTCGAAGAGTTGATGCTGGAACTCCGCCACGAATATACGCTGATTCTGGTCACACACAACATGCAGCAAGCCGCCCGTGTCTCCGACAAAACGGCCTTCTTCCTGGCGGGGGAAACCCGTATCGGCCACCTGATCGAAATTGGGGATACGCAGCAGCTTTTCGAGCAACCGGTGAAGCAGGAAACCGCCGATTACATCTCCGGGCGTTTCGGCTAAAATCGGCTCACCGACCATGAATATTCAGGGGCATCTTGCGGGATGCCTCTTTGATTCCGAACACACCCCACCTGTTGCGGAAGGGCGGCGAATGATATAGTTAGGTCTATTCAGGAGCGAACTTATGTCTCAGGCACAAGCCGAACGCGCCACCCAACAGCTATACGAAGATACCGCTACCCGCGATGAACTGGTTGACGAGGAAGCTCAGGTACTCTTGAAGTGGGGTGAGGAACAGATCACCGCGCTGGCCGCACAGGAAATGGACGATGCGGCCTTTGAGGAAGCCTACTCCCACCTGCGGCGGGTGATGATGAACATTAACCGATTCACTGGTAAACGAACTTACGCTACACCGGAAGAACTGCGCACCTATCTTGACCAAGTGGCATCCGAGGCGACAGCATTGGGAGTCAATGTCACGGCGCAGCAGCTCGATGTCCCAACCGCGCAGGCGGCAGATGACAATATCGGACTGATTCAGTCGCTCACGTCGATGCTGGCACTGACGCCATCGGTAACGGCGGAAGCACCCCCGGAGCCGCCCACCGAACCAGAACCACCGCCACCCCCCGACGATGAACCAGGAGACGAGGGATTGTTGGGCACACTCCGCAAGTTATTCTGAGTTGAATATTTCTAACAAGACCATTCTCCCGCATTCAACCACATTCATATTAAGGAAAGTCGTAGATGACGAAAAAATCCAGCAGCAGCAAACAGTCTCAGACCAGCCGCAATACCATCAGTACCATCATTGTTGGTATCGTGCTGGTGATCGCCGTATTACTCGGCAACCTGCTCGGCATTGATGTGCCCGGTTTGCTGGGGCTGACCACACCCGTCCCAACCACCACCTCGATCACGGAGCAGGCCACGCTTGTTCCGGTGACCAGCGCGCCGGGAAGTGTGACCATCATCCCGGTGCAACAGGGCTTCGGGGCACAAAAGGGCTTCTGGCAGGTGTATTTTGACGCCCCGACTGGCAGCCGCGATCCCAAAACCTATGTCGGCGGAATTGATACCGTGCTGGTAACGGCGATCAACAACGTCCAGCGCACCCTGGACATCGCCGCTTTCCAGTGGAATTTGCCATCGGTGACGAACGCGGTGCTGGCGGCCAAACAGCGGGGGGTAGTGGTGCGGTTTGTGGCCGACGACGACAACAACCTCAACGACCCGGACTCGACCATCAATCAACTGATTGCCGCTGGTATCCCGGTGGTGAGCGACAACCGCAGCGGCCTGATGCACAACAAGTTCATGATTATGGACAGCACCACCGTCTGGACAGGCTCATGGAATTACACCATCAACGGCACGTATCGCAACAACAACAACGCGCTCGTCCTGCGCTCCCAGAAAGTGGTCGAGGATTACCAGACCGAGTTCAACGAAATGTTTGTGGACAAAAAATTCGGTATCACCTCGCCATCCAATACACCCAACGTCAGTTTCACGCAGGATGGCACACCTGTTCAGGTATATTTTGCCTCGGAAGACCCGGTGCTGCCCGCGCTCATCAATACGCTGAATGGGGCACATTCTACCATTCGCTTCATGAACTTTTCCTTCACCGAAGATAGTGTCGGTCAGGCCATTCTCAACCGCGCCAGCGCCGGGGTGACGATCCAGGGCATCTTCGAGACGACGGGCAGCGAAACTCAATTCAGCGAATTGACGCCGCTGTTCTGTGCCGGATTACAGGTGCGGCAGGATGGCAACCCGTTCATCCTGCACCACAAGGTTTTTATCATCGACGATACCACCGTTGTGGCCGGTTCGTTTAACATCTCTGCCAGCGCCACCAGCAGCAATGACGAAAATCTGGTCATCATCAGCGATCCCGATCTGGCGGCACAATATACCGCCGAGTTCAACCGTCGCTGGCAGGAGGCCAAAGTGCCCACTGGCCTGAAGTGCAAATAGGCTGCGACGATCAGGATTAAGCATGCCGAATATCGCTGCCGGACGGCTTTTGAATCAGGGACTTGAAGGGACATCAGTTCCAGACTCCGAAAGAGGTGGTGCGGTGGCTGGGGGCTGTCCAGTCGCAGGAATTCCAGGGTGCGCTGTGGGCGCTGGCGCTGCGGCTGCCAGAGACAGTCGAATCGGCGGTTGAAACGGCTTTCACCAGTGGCGACATCCTGCGAACCCACGTCATGCGCCCGACATGGCATTTTGTGACGCCGGAGGACATCCGGTGGATGCAGGCGCTCACCGCGTCGCGTGTCCATGCCCTATCCGCCTATTATTACCGCCAGGTCGAACTGGATGAGGCGCTGCTGATTCGCTGTGGCGAGGTGATTGGGAAAGCGTTGGAAGGCGGCAAACAGCTTACCCGTGCTGAACTAGCGGCGTCACTAGCGGAAGCGGGTATCCCGGCGGAGGGCACACGACTCGCTTATATCGTGATGTATGCCGAACTGGAAGCGATCATTTGCAGCGGGGCGCGACGTGGTAAACAGTTCACCTACATGCTGCTGGACGAACGCGCACCCGATACGAAAACGATGGAACAGGACGCGGCGTTGGCGGAACTCACCCGGCGCTATTTTACCAGTCACGGGCTGGCAACCGCGCAGGATTTCGGCTGGTGGTCGGGTTTGACCCAGGCGGATGTCAAGGCTGGTCTGGAGATGGTTCAGCCGGATATTGTTTCGGAGATTATCGACGGGAAAATGTACTGGTATTCGTCGTCCATGCCGCCCGTGCCCGAATCGGTTTTGACCGCCCACTTACTGCCCACCTATGACGAATATGTGATCGGCTATACAGACCGCAGCGGCCTGATTGATGCATCAGAGAGCGAACAGCAAAACCTGGGACGCAATCTCGTGTTTGATTCGCTGATGGTCATCGGTGGGAAGGTGGTCGGCAGTTGGCGGCGAACCTTCAGGAAAGGGGCAGTGGTCATCGAATTAGCTCCGTTCCGTCCCCTCACCGCCGCCGAAGATCAGGCTGTGGCTGACGCGGCCAGGCGCTACGGCCAATTTGTGGAAATGCCTGTCGTCATCGAAGCACCGAGTCGATCTCAGCCCTCGACTCGCAGAGGTTTATTGTAGGCGGCACGCCCCAACTCCTAAAAATGAGAACCCCGCCTCAAATTGTTGACGCTGGTTCATTCCCGCGCGTAAGATAAAACTATCCACTTCAATTGAATAGCGCGAGGAACAGATGATGCGATTCAAGACGGCTGGTTTCATGGTGCTGATCGTTTTGTTACTCATGTCGTTTACGACTTCCGCCGCCCAGATGGAGTCCCCAACCACCCTCAGCGGACATACCGGCCCAATCTTCACGCTGGCCTTCAGTCCCGATGGGGCGACTCTGATTTCCGGTGGGTCGGGCGACGACACCACCGCCCGCCTGTGGGATGTAGCATCCGGCCAACAGACAGCCGTTTTGGAAGGTCACGCCGCCCAGATTGCCGCTGTTGGTTTCAATGTCGATGGCACACAGGCCGAAACCGCCAGCTATGACGGAACCATAAAAATCTGGGACGCGACCAGCGGGGATTTGATCGACACCATCGACCAAACCGCCGATGGAGAACTGCTTGGCATCGAGAACCTGAATACCTACTTCAGCGCCGATGGAGCCGAGATGGTCTATGGGCCAGATTCCGGCAGCAGCTTGTTTCTATTCGATCTGGAGACTCGCTCCCGAAAAGACCTGAGCGCCAGCGTTGAGGCACTCACCGATGCGGTCAGCACCGTTGCGGTGGGTTATGATGCCGATCAGGGTTATGTAGTGGCGAGCGCCGATTACGATGCCATCATTCACGTCGTCACCGCACGGGATGCTGCCGAAGTGGCGGTTTTGCAGTCGGATGAGCCCGTGTTTTACTACGACTCGCTGAAATTCAGCCCGGATGACAGTCTCCTGGCAGCTTCCGACGACCAGACCAATATCATCAGCCTGTGGGATATTCAATCTGGCACGGTCAAAACGATGTTGGTCGGTCATGGTGACACCGATGAAGGCACATTTGGGGTTTATGGCCTTGCGTGGTCGCCGGACGGGATGATGTTAGTCTCCGCCGGGTACGACCAGACGGTGCGTATCTGGGACACAGCCACCGGGGCAGAACTGGCGAAAGAAGCTCTGGATGCGGGCGTGGGTGTGGTGGCGTGGTCGCCGGATGGGTCACATGTGGCCGCCGCCGATCTCAACGGCGTGATTGACCTGTGGGATGTGTCGGGAATCGCGCCCGATGCCTGAGTTCGCTATCCATCCCCCGAAAGGGATATAATCATCCGTCATAGATCGGGGCACAGGCTCGTGCGTCCTGATTCGATGTCAGAAATGAGGGTTGGAGAACATGGTCATGGCGGAACAAGGACAACACAGTTATCGTTTTCTGGATGCTGAAGAAGATCGTCAGGCACTCATCAAGGACATCCATCAGACACGAGAGGAACTGCGCAAAGTGGTCGATCTTGTGCCGCCGGATCAATGGTATGTGCCGCGCTATCATGGCTGGTCGCTGGCCGCCATGCTCGGCCATCTGGAATTGATGGATCGCCTCAACCTGTGGCTGTTGAGTCTGGCCGCGTTGAGTATTCAGGTTCCTTTGCCCATCAGCGCCGTCAAGGGTTTCAACGAAATGGTGGCGATGGTCTACAAGAATCGGCGGGTCGAAGGGAGTCTGCATGGGTTGGACAAGAAGGAAGGGCGGATTGCCGATTTTATCCTTCGTCTGCCTGTCGGCAAATTCAGCAAGCATGTGTTCGACCCCACTTCCCAAAAATACTACACCATCGAACAGGCAATACAGGAATTTTTCCTGTATCACTGGCAGGAAAATCTCACTACCATGCGTATGGCCGATGATGTCCATTATGAGCCGCCCGTCGAGCCGCCAACCGGGGGCGATGTGGTTTGAAGGTTGTTCTACAGCGCGTCCGGCAGGGGAAAGTGACCGTCGAGGGTCAGGTGACGGGCGCGATTGACAATGGTTTTGTGGCGCTGGTGGGAGTCACTCACAGCGATACACAGGCAGAAGCCGAACTGCTGGCACGCAAGACCGTCCATTTGCGCGTGTTTGAGGACGCTGACGGCAAAATGAATCTGTCCGCCCTGGATGTCGGCGGCGGTGTGCTGGTTATCTCGCAGTTCACATTGTATGCCGACGCACGTAAAGGCCGCCGTCCCAGCTTCATTGATGCTGCCCGCCCGGAACAGGCCGCCCCACTGGTCGATTATTATGCTGACTGCCTGCGCTACCGAGGGCATCAAACAGGTGGAACACGGCGTTTTTGGGGCGATGATGCTGGTCGAAATCCACAACGACGGCCCCGTGACCATCATTCTGGATTCGGATAGGCTAAAATAATAGAGGAAGTGGAATAGTCAGATACAGGGTGCTGCTATGGCCGATATGGTTCAGACGCGAATGACATCAGCCGAATACCGGGAACTGCCGGAAACCAGCCAGATTGAGGAACTGATCGACGGAGAACTGATTGTGTCGCCTACACCACTTGACATTCATCAACATATTGCTGGCAGCATGTTCATTTTTCTGAGTTCAGTGTTGAAAACTGGCGCTCTGCGGTTTGCTCCTACGGGCATCCACTTTGAGGATGGATACGACCTTGAGCCGGACATTTTGTGGATTAGCCCGGACAATGACCACTGTGTACTTGAACCCAAAGGCCGCTACTGGCATGGCGCTCCCGATCTGGTGGTTGAAATCCTGTCTCCGACGACTGCTTACCGGGATCGCGGCATCAAATACGACACCTACGAAAAACATGGTGTGCGGGAATACTGGCTGGTCGATCCCGAAAGCAAATTCATGGAAGTCTACCTTCTGGAAAATGGGCAGTTCAAACAACTCGGCGCGTTCAAAGGGGGTCAGAAGTTCACTTCGGTGGTCATCGGTGGTGACGTTCCGGTAGAAAAGTTACTCGGCCTATAAATGCTGCTCCTGACGCTCAATGCCATTTTTGCGATGGCCGCAGCCGGTATCGCCGTGCAATCCTTCCGCAGAGGGATACCTTTCGTCCGCAACGGTTGGACAGTCATCCAGACACAAACCCAACACCCCGACTACCGGGTGAATGTCGAACGGCGGCGCGCCATCAGCGAGGGGGGTCGATTCCTCATCGGCGGCATTACCTGGCTGGTCATCAGCATTGGGGCGGTGCTGGCGACAGTCTATTTCGGTGGGCAGGCCTTCACGCTGTTGTATAACGGTGGATAGACGCGAGAAGTAAACGAGGGTCTGCCATCGACAAACCCTCGTTAAAAGGGGGATACCTACGGGATGAATCAGGGATTACGGTTTGCCGCCGTTGCCATGACCGTTGCCGTTACCACCACCATTTCCATTGCCATTCCCATTTCCACCACCATTTCCGTTGCCATGACCATTGCCGTTCCCGCCACCGTTGCCATTGCCATGACCGTTGCCATTGCCAGAACCGCCATTATCGCTGCCTGACTGGGTATCCACCGAGCCGGAATCGTCGCCCTGGTCTTTCAAAACGCGGCCTGGGGCTAATTCCGACGGATGAACACCGCTGTCACGGATAATTTGCCCCCAGCCCTGGCCGTTGTCATGACGATCCAGGAAGTCCTGGGCGGTTGACCCATCTTCACTGGCGGCGGCCAGCGTATAGGCGCGGACGATGTTGCCGAAGCCTTCGCCAGAGCAGTGCATCGCCATTACTTCTTCATACGACACCTCAAATGTGTCGGCGATACGTCGGGCAATCGGGTGATTCGGGTTGCCACAATCCGCCAGGGGTTCTTCTGTGGCCTCTGGGGTCATTTCCGGTGTGGCTTCGGGAGTCATCTCCGGCGTAACCTCCGGCGTCATTTCGGGCGTGGACTCCGGTGTCATCTCCGGCGTAACCTCCGGGGTGACTTCAACACCGCCTTCCGAATCATCAAAGAATTCCAGGCTGGTCGCCTGCAAAGTGGTTTCATTCAACATATAGCCGGTGATAATCACCAAATCACCCGCTTGCAGATCAGACGGATTAAACGCGCCTGCTGGGGCGATCACGATTCCGGCAACAAGGATGTCGCCCGATGGACTGAATTCCACCGCCCCGGTCACAATTGTGAATGACGGATCGTCCTCCGACAGCGTATCCTGTGCCATACTGGGACTGACGATTGCGCCAACCAGCGCGAGGATCAACAGAATACCCAACCCCGCACTCCACTTAGTCAACCATTTCATCGTTTCCACTCCTTCAGCTATCCATAGATTGATATTGATGCGGCTTGTAGCGGCCACATCACACCCTATACATCGCTGATTGGACGTGAATGTTACATACCAGAGGATGGTACGTTTGTCAGTGTGGTTGAAGCAGCGGGCATTCGGATTTCGTTGCTCCAATTCATTTCCAACGTTAATATACTTGGATGGATGCGTCGAACGCATACACATATGGAGCAAAATAGAATGCTGAATAAGCGAGTATGGATACTGATGGTGCTGCTGATGGTCGCGGCGGGTTGTAAGCTCGTCCCGACCACAGGCGACAGCGCCAGCGATGCAGCGGCAGCGCAAAACTTCGTCCCGGCCAATATCCCCGGATACACGTCTACAACGGCCAGCAGTGTTACCGACGCACTCGCCAAACTGGGCGTGAGCGGCTCGGTGGTGACGGGCAACCTGCCGTTGGCGGGCGCAATCGCCAAACTCAATGACCTGATTAGCTGTTATCAGGGGGTTGGCGCGGTAGAAGCGCGGGTGTATACGGAGCAGAATTTGCCCACTGTCGGCATCCCCAAGATTGGTGTGTTGGCGGTTATCAACACCACCCGGTTGCAGCGGGACTTCCTGCAATGCGCGGCCAACATCGGCGGCGCGTCGGCACAGGCTGCCGATCAAATCCAGCCCTGCGGTTCGTCGGGCAGCTTCCAGGTCAACAACGAAAATCTGGAATACCTGTTCGCGGCGACGTCGCCGGAACTCTGCACCATTTTCCAGAGTTATTTTCCGACCTGATTTCTCAGATGATGGGGCGGGAACTGGCGTTCTCGTCCCCACTTCTTCAACAACCATTATGGGGGAAATAATCACATGGTTTTTGTCCGAGCATTTAAGCGCATCTTTGCAGACATCCTGTCGGGCAAAAACATCGACGCCTACGTGGTCACGATCATCGCGGTTGTGCTGGCGGTCATGGGGGTGCTGGACGATGCCATCCCCGACGATTGGAAGTTGGCCGCTATTCTGGCAGGCATCGCCCTGCTGGTTTTCGACACCACCCGCCCGGACAAGGGGAGTGTCGATCTGGACGCGGTGCTGCGGGATCGCCAGAGTTTCGGGGCGTTTCAGGATGTGGTGCGCGGCAAGCGTGTCCTCTGGGTTTATGGCCCATCGAACATCAACATCCTGCGCGACAGTCCCCACATCAAACGCGAAATTCTGGATCGCGGCGGCGAGGTACATGTCATCATTCAGGATTTGAACGCCCCCGAAGGGCTGGAAATCCTGTCCAAGCAGATCGACAAAACCGTTGACCTGAAGAACAGCATCATGATGTCGATGGACATCCTCAACAGCATGAAAAAATGGGGCAATATGGAGTACCGCCTGCTGCCCTTCACCCCCGGCTTCAGTCTGGTGGTGGTTGACCCCGACGCGCGCGATGGCAAGGTGATCGTAGAGTTCTTCGGCTTCAACAACGAACTTATCACAGATCGGATGCATATCGAGATCACGCGGCAGGAATCCCAATACTGGTTTGAATACTGGGCGCGGCAGTTCCAGGAAATGTGGAACGCCGCCTACCCGCCGGAAGACCGCTAACCCCTGCCACTGGCAGGCTGGTAGCCCATATCCGGCGCGCCATAGCGTTCCCGATAGGCCGTCAACAGGGAGTCGCACGTCCAGCTTTCGGCGGGCAGCTGTCCACCTTCCCCGGCTACCTGAACCGTAATCTGGGATGACGGAACGCTGAAATAGCGGCGGTAGACATAGCCGAAGCGGTAATAATCGCCGCCACTTTCGTAGCACCATGACTGATTGTGGAACAGCACCGGCTCTGGAATGACCAGCAAATATCGTGGGAACAGGGCACTCAAGTCCGCCGGATACTCGCCATTGTCTGCATAATAATTCTGCACCGCCTGATTGATGGTTGCCGCGCGTTCGGCTGTCACCTGCGGGGGATCGAGCCGGGTTACGCCGCCGAAGGCCAGCGCAGTAAAAGCCATCAATGCTACCGCGAAGATCACGGATGTCCGCCACCGCCGAGTTTCTAATTTCCAGGCCAGCACCAGCGTCACCGCCAGACTCGGTATACTCAGCATCATCAGCATCATCACTACAGCTAACCCATCCGTCGCTGTGTCAATCAGGGATTGTTCCGCCAGCAGTACCACCAGCAGGCCGAACATGGCCGCCACCACCAGCCAGTCCATCACTAACTGACGCCGCTTGAGCGAATGGGTCACAGTCGCCAGCGCCAACCGTCCGGCCAGGGCGACCGTCACTACCGGCCATATCATGGTGGTGATGACAGACAGCGCCGTTTGAAAGGCCGTCGGCCAGGTGGAAGCCACCGCTCCCGGCACAATCAGCTCGATTGCCATCGCGGCGAACAGCAGCGCCAGCCCTGCCCAGGCGAGCCATTGTCGCCGTGTCCATGCCCGCCAGATCAGGAGGATAATGACCGCGCTGGCTGCCATAAAGGGTAGAATGGTTGCTACCGTGCGGGTATACCACCAAGCCAGTATGACGACCACTGGGACGAAGATCAATAGGATTCGGGTGATTTCCCGGTTGTGCAGTTGGGGGGTATCCCGCCAGTAGAGGTAGCTGATGGGTATCAGGCCAGTCAGCACCGGAATAATTACCAGCCCGATCATGGAGCTGGTCTGCTGGTAGTCGAGGACAGTCAGCACCGCCAGCAGCGCCACGATGGAAGCCAGCATCAGGTAAAACAGGCGTCGGGGCGTCTGTTCATCCGGCTGGGTGCGCCGAATATGTTGGAAGGCCGCAATCATCAACCCGCCGGGAATCAAACTCAGTAATAAGAAACCGGGCAGCGGCATTTCTCACCTCCCGAACTCATATAAGTTAAGCATCAGTCTATTCGTATGATCTAACAACTGCCTAACAAACCCTGCCTTCACAAAGTCTTAACCCTCGGTGGTTGCTGAGAAGGGACGAGAGGGCATTAACAGGGGAGACATAGCTCCATCGTACTATCTCCCCGTAATGCCAAAATTCATGTATAGTGAAAGAAGTGAGCACAACTATCCACAAAGGAAAAACTCATGGCTACGGCAACCATGCCCGACGCAAACCGCGCCACCCGTCCCTCAAGATGGCCTTATAGACTGGCACTTGTGGTAGGGATACTCTTTATCTTCAGTCTGGTCTTATTCATTTTTTCACGTCTCAGCCCAACCAATGCACCCGCTGCGCCTGTCCCCGAACTACAGGCGGTTGCGCCAGGGGCATTGGCTGATGAAAGTGACACCCTGCTGGCATGGGTCGGCAACGGTGCTGGCCCTGGTCAACAACCCGCCAGTTCTCCCGGCACATTGGCCTTTATGGATGGCACAGGCGCGACCACGCCGATTATGGAACTGCCCAATGGCACGAGTCGCATCCAGCTTTGCGGCGATCAGGCGACTTCGCCGGATGGCACAATGATCGCCACCTTTATCGGCCAGGACGTGGGCAACTTGTACCTGATGCGTGGAACGGATGAACCCGTCACAGTGGCAAGTGTTCAGGCACTCACCTGTCTGGGCAACGGCACATTCCAGTTTTCACCCGACAGTTCCCGGCTGGCCTATATTTCCTACGAACCGGGCGCAGCCCAGAGCGAATTTGCCGATGGTTTCATCCATGTGCTGAATAGCGCCGATCTGCAAGAATTGTTCTCAGAAGAAAATGTGGTGGCCTTCGACATCACCAACGAGGGCGTGGCTTACGTCAGCTTCATCCCCAACAGCAAGGGCGAGGCCGATGATGTCGCCATCAACTGGTGGAGCGGCAGCGCCAGTATTGAAGCCGCCACCCTCCAGCCTACAGGCGAAAAGTGCCGCTTCACCAGCGCGCAGATTGCTGTTCTGCCGGATGGCAAGTTTCTCGCCGTGCTGGGACATCGCTGCACGACAGGCGACACCCACACCGAATGGCAGTTGTACTCGGTAGACCCCTCCGAGCGCAGCGCCAATATGATCGCCCACGAATTCCAGGCGGGGGCATTCGCGGCCTTCGCCCGCACCAACAGCATCTACGTTTCGCCCGATGGCGCTCATGCCTATTTCACCTTCTCGGACGGTATTACCGCCAATACCGTCGGCATGAATCACATCAGCGTGGGCGATATGTCCCTGTCAAACCTGATTGATCGCCAGATCGTGATGCCGACCTACAGTGGCGCGGCCAATGCCTTCCCCCAGACCTCGCCGGATGGTCAATGGCTGGCGATGGTGCTAACCTCGCCCAATAATCAGAACACCCTGCACATCATCAACCTGTCCAACCCCGATGTGCCGCCCATCGACCTGAGCGCCGGGTCTGCCGGGGACATCATTTCCGGCATGGTTTTCACACCCGACAGCAGCCGCCTGCTGGTGGTAGCCGGGGGGGCTGCTCCGGTCAACAACTCGCTGTTCGCCATTGATCTGGCGACAGGCAACGACTTCCGCGTCAGCCGGGGACGATTTGGCCGGACTCTGGCGATTTCACCCAACGGCGAATCCGTTGCCCTGATTGACTGGAAGATTGTGGAAGACCCGAAGGAGCCAGCCTACGCCACTACCGTCATCATCCAGGTAGATAACAGCGAGGTTGCTACCCTGTATACCGGCGCGGACATTGTGGATGGTAAGGTGACGAAGCAGACATTCATCGAACCGCTGGTGTGGCCGGGTGGAAGCACCGAACCCTCCGCCAGCTAATTTACCGGATAACAAAGAGGGATTGCCAGCGGCAGTCCCTCGGTCAGATTTTCACAGCGCCCCACAGTGGGGCCTTTTATTTGGGGCAGATGCCTACTTGCTGCGTCCAAACCCGCCACGACTGCGGATGTTCGGGTTATCGACCCTACCGGACGAACCGCCCGAACGTGGGACAGACGAACTTCCCCGGCTGCGCCCGAAAAATCCACGACTGCGAATATTCGGGTTGTCATAGGTTGGGCGTTCGTCCCCAAATCCTGGTGGCGCTCCGAAGTTGCCCCGGCTCTCGATATTCGGATCATCGTACTCCGGGTTCAACGGCCCACGCTGCGAATAGGGGCTGCCGCCGCCGAGTCCATTTAACAGGCGAGGCAGCAACAGCAATGCCAGCAGGCCAAAAAATCCGATTATACAGAGTGCTCCCAATGTATCCATAATCTTATCCTCCTGTGATACTCGCGCCCATTCAACTCTGTGCGAGATGAGAGGGGCGCGAGGTTATTTACTGAACCGTGAATGTCACTGTGTCGGCAGCATTGCCGTTGATAATGAACTCCGCCTCGTAGTTACCAGCATCAAACGGGCCATCGGCTGGCTCGAAGACGAAGTTCACACAAGAATTGGTGTAATCCTGGTTCGCGGTAATCTCCGGGGCATCCTCAACCGGCGTGCCATTGGCATACAACCGCACGAACACGGATGTGCCCGCCGGGATGTTGCTGTTCTGCGCGACCACGTAAATCGGCTGGGTGGCATCAAAGGTGGTGGATTTTCCGGTTGGACAGCCATCCCGGTCAACTCCGGTTGAAGCCGCGATAGGTCCCAACGTGATATTCGCGTCCACACCCTGATCCGGCTGGTTTGCCGGGGCGCTCACCGGGGCAGCGACATTGTTGGTGTTTAAGAGTCGCGGCAGCAGGAATACCGCTGCCAGAATGATGATTGCGCCAATAACAATCGTCTTGGTGTCCAGTTTGAACCCGGATTGTTCCGGCGGGTTCACAGGTGTTTGTCGGCCTTGATAATTATCCATTTCCAGTTACTCCTCATTCGCTTACAACCAGGCGTCACTCATCCCAGAGTAGGCGAGAAATATTGGAGCAACCTACAAATCGCCTCAAAAATTCCGTAATAACCAGGCATTTAGGGGAAACTTCAGGAATCAAAAATCGGGGCGCGAATGTCTCGTGCCCCGATTGAATGTGCTGCGAAGGTCGATTTAGAACAGGTTGCGGCTGTTCACGCCCACACCCGGCAGGCTGTTGAGGAATTCCTCGTTGGTTTCGGTCTGCCGGAACTGGTTGATGAAGCGCTCGAACGCGCCCACCATCCCAGTTTCCGAGTCTTCGGCCAGATGCGACAGCATGTTGCGCAGTGGTATAAGGTACGTTGCAGCACATCCGGGCCGAGCAGCAGTTCTTCGCGCCGGGTTGAGGATTGTTCGATGTCGAAGGCCGGGAAGATACGGCGTTCCTGTAGCTTGCGGTTCAGGTGCAGTTCCATGTTACCCGTACCCTTGAATTCTTCGTAAATCACATCGTCCATCTTGCTGCCAGTGTTCACCAGACAGGTCGCCACGATGGTCAGGCTGCCGCCCTCTTCCACATTACGGCCAGCGCCGAAAATGCGCTTGGGCGGGTGAATGGCTGACGGGTCAAAACCACCGCTCAGGGTGCGGCCACTGGTCGGGCACGACCAGATTATAGGCGCGGGCGAGACGGGTGATGCTGTCCAGCATCACGACGACATGCTGCTTGCTCTCCACCAGCCGCTTGGCGCGGTTGATCGCCATCTCTGCCACGCGGACATGATGCTGCACCGGGTCATCGAAGGTTGAGGCGATCACTTCAGCATCCACCGAGCGATCCATGTCGGTCACTTCTTCGGGACGCTCACCGATCAGCGCGATCATCAGATGCACTTCGGGATAATTTTTGCTGATGGCGTTGGCGATTTCTTTCAGCACAGTCGTTTTACCAGCTTTTGGCGGCGACACGATCAACCCACGCTGACCGCGCCCGATAGGGGCGATCAGGTTCAGCAAGTCGGGTGGAAAGTATTCGTGAGTTGGTTTCCAGGTTGAAGCGTTCTTCGGGGTAAATCGGGGTCAGGTCTTCAAAATTCGGGCGGTTCTTGGCTTCTTCCGGGTTTAACCCGTTCACCGCGTCCACCCGCAGCAGACCGAAATACTTTTCCGAGTCTTTCGGCGAACGCACCTGCCCGATGACCATATCGCCAGTACGCAGGTTGAAGCGTTTAATCTGCGTCTGGCTGACATAAATGTCATTCGGCCCCGGCAGATAATGTTCCGCGCGCAGGAAGCCGATGCCGTCATCGACAATTTCCAGCACGCCGCCGCGCAGTTTGTAGCCTTGCTTTTCGGCATTATCGCGCAGCAGCGACAGGATGAGTTCCTGCTTTTTCAGGCGGCTGTAACCGCTGACATTGCTGTCGCGCGCGAGTTGACGTAATTCGTCCAGATTTCTAAGTTCTAGTTGAGCAATATCCATGATGGTAAACTCCGGGGCGATTGATGACCCCATTAGTGGGCATTAGCCATACACGACATACGGCTGAGGGGACGTAGTGTGCAGGGACGCTACCGTAGTACAATTCGGTTGCTAAGTCATAACTGTAAGGGATGTGTGTTTAGTCGCTCTTTACGAAACAATACACTGAAAATTGAGTGTAGACAATTGAGAAGAGGGCGTGGTAGTTCCCTCACAGCAATATAGCACACAATCGTCGATTAGGCAAGAATGTGTTTTGAGGGAAAAATGAGCGTAATTTGGCTAATCTGTCTACAATACCCTTGCGTACTAATGGACTATAGGGCTGAGGGAGAAAGCGCATGTCATTTCGAACATTGAGGCGAATGGTTTTTTTGATCTCCTTGATGATCGCTGCCTGCAATCCGACACCCGCGCCGATCACCTCTGTTCCCCCCACTATCACCCCGGTTCCCACACCGACCCTGACACCGCTCAATATCACCTTCGAGTTAGGTGGGCAGTTGTTCGGTTCGCCCGATCTCAATTTGCTGCGGGGGGCGGGCATGACCTGGGTCAAGCGGCAGGTGGTCTATCACACAGGTGATGACCCCGGCATTGTCGGTCAAACCATCCAGACTGCCCACGATCAGGGTTTCAAAATTCTGCTCAACATGGTTGGCGATATGGCCGGAATAGCCAACGACGCCTCCGCCTATTACACCGAATTCGCGGCTTTCCTGCGCGGTGTCGCCCAACACAATCCCGATGCCATTCAGGTGTGGAACGAACCCAACATTGACCGCCAGTGGCCGAAGGACAGCATCAGCGGCGGGAATTATACCGACATGCTCAAGGCGGCTTATCAGGCCATCAAGGCGGCCAATCCCAATGTCATGGTGGTCAGTGCCGCCCCCGCGCCAACTGGATTCTTCGGTGGCACCTGTGGCGACGGAGGCTGCGACGACAATGTGTTCATCGGGCAGATGGCCGCTGCCGGGGCAGATCAATATCTGGATTGTGTCGGCATCCACTATAACGAAGGTATCGTCAGCCCGGACGAAACCAGCGGCGACCCGCGTGGCAACAGTACGCACTACACCCGCTACTACCAGACAATGGTCAACCTCTACACCCACACCTTCCCGACCAAACCCCTGTGTTTTGACGAACTCGGCTTCCTCACATCCGAAGGCTATGATCCTCTGCCGCCGGGATTCGAGTGGGCACAGAATGTCACCATCCAGAATCAGGCCGACTGGCTGGCGCGGGCGGCGGCACTGTCGAAACAGGGCGGGCGTGTCCGGCTGATGATCGTCTGGAATTTCGACTCGAAGGTCTATGCTGCCGACCCACAGGCGGGTTACGCCATCCTCCGCCGCGACGGAAGCTGTCCCGCCTGCGCCACCCTCGGCGCGGTGATGAGTGGATAGAGGAGTGGTTCCATGTCCGTCCTGACAAAACTGGCCTCCGCGCTCAATAGGAATGATGAAGTTCCCAACCAGCAGTTGGCGCAGGAAATTGCCGATTCTGGCGATGCAGACGCTATCCGCGAACTGGTCGAGAATCTGTCCAACCGGGACAGTGGCATTCAGAGCGATTGTATCAAGGTGCTGTACGAAGTGGGCGAACGCAAACCAGCGTTGATCGCGGATTATGTGGACGCCTTTGTCGATCTGCTGAATCGCGGTAACAACCGTCTGGTGTGGGGCGGCATGACCGCTTTAGGGACGATTGTTTTCCTGCGCCCTGCCGAGATTGCCCAGCACCTTGAAGTGATTATGCAGGTGACACAAACCGGGTCGGCCATCACCCAGGATTGGGGTGTGCGTGTGCTGGCGGCGCTGGCCGCCTCCGACGCCGCGCTCGAAAAGCGAATTTTCCCCTTCTTGCTGGATTTTCTGCGGAACGTACATCCCAAAGATGTACCCCGTCATGCCGAAAGTGTGCTGGTTGCTGTCACACCCTCCAATCGGGCGGACATGCTCACCCTGCTACAGTCGCGCAGAGCGTCCTTAAAACCCGCGCAGGCCAAACGGGTTGATGCGCTCATCCGCAAGATCAACGCCCTATAGGGCTACTGCGGCATGTCCTGAAAAACCAGTTTTTCGATAATCTCCGGGGCGACTTTGCCATAATGCAGCGGGACTGCAAATTCCACCTCGTCGAATATGTCCAGCGATGGACTGCTGCCCAGGCTGTCCGTTCCGATGTAGACTGGCACACCCTGATTCAGATACTTTTCCAGCGGCATCCGTCCGCAGCGCAGCCGCACATTGCTGCGCGGGCAGTGTACCACCCGCGCCCCACCCGCTTTGATGCGCCGGATGTCGTCATCATCCACCTGTATGGCGTGAACCAGTAGCGGTTTCAACTCCAACGCGCCCATGTCGTCCAGATAGCGAATGGTCGAACGCATCGGTGACGAGAAATCCGCCTCCAACTTTGTCTCGTAATCGGCCAGTGCGCCTGTTCCCCGCAGCATATAATCGGCTTCCTCCGGGCTTTCGGCGGCATGGATGCACAGACGGTAAATTCTCCGCGCGGGCATAATCCAGCGCCTTGCGCCACAGGTCGGGATGGGTGGTATAAGTGGTGTGAATCGACAGGCCGATTCGCAGTCCGTTGCGTTCTTTGGGACGCCACTGGTCAATAATGGCGCGGGCTTTCGCCAGCCGTTCGTCCACCTCGCGCGACCAGGGACTCAACACTTCGACATACACGATGCCACTTAAGCCAGAGTTGAGCAGAGGTTCGATACTCAAACCTGTGGCGGATATATCGCCAATGGCGGTTGTGCCGGATTCGAGCGTGGTTTGGATGGCCGAGTCGATGGACAGCTTCATCACCCGTTCCCAATCCTTGCCCAGGTTACGACGGCGCTCGACAATCCCGGTGATCCAACCCGCGAAAGGCGCTCCGGTGATGCCGGGGCGGGTGTTCGCCAGCCAGCCGAGTTCCAGATGGGTATGGGCATTGGTGACAGGGGAAATCGAACGCACGGCATTCAGACGGTTTTCATAGGTCTTAAACGTAGCATCCATGACCGATGATTTCCAGCACCTCGCGCACCCGCGTCCGATGGGCGAGACAGACGCACATCGCCTGTTTTGTCGTTCAGGTCTTTCAGTACCTTCAACCCCGCGCCGCTCAGGTAATCCACCTTCGCCAGATCGAGGATGATGCGTGCCCCACGCCCGTTAATCTCATCGGTCAGCGCATCCATCAGCATTCCGGCGGTCATGCCGTCGATGCGTCCCCCGGCTTCGATGATGCTGATGTGTCCTAAGCGTCTGACGTTGAGATCGAGCATGGCTGTCCCCTGTCGTTGGTTGGCGGCTATTATACGCGGATGCCCGTACCGTTGCTATGAAGGGGTAATAGTGGAAGGGAGTGTATAACTACAGAAAAACTGAAATTTACGAGGAAAACAGGACTTGATTGACCTTTTAACAATACCACATTTTGCCTCGATTCTCAATTGAACTTACGCCCGGTTTTTCCATCCGGCAATGCTCCTATACTCTGGTTTCCGCAGGATTACGGGTGGTTATGAACCCGGAAAGGATATGTGAATGTCCACCATCATCGGAACACCAGAGCGTCTGTATTTAATGCAGTTAACGACCACAGCTCTACCGCTGGGTGAAGGCCGGATGCTGCACATGGTCAACGTTTGTTATCTGATAACCACCAGCGACAGCAAACACATTCTGATCGACACCGGATTGCCGGGGGATTATGAACCGTCACCGGGAACACCGCCCTCCGAGAATAAAAAGAATGTGATTGAACATCTGGCCGACCTCGGTTTGCGCCCCGATGATGTGGATATGCTCATCTGCACCCATTTCGACCCCGATCACGCCGGATATAACGATGCCTTCCCGAAGGCCGAATTGGTCGTCCAGCGGGAGCATTACCAGCTAGCCCGCGCTGGGCATCCACGTTTCGCCTCGGTTCGCCCTCACTGGGATCATCCGGCGCTGCATTACCGGCTGGTGGATGGCGACACCGAACTGCTTCCCGGCATCACCCTGATCGAAACCAGTGGACATGCCCCTTTCCATCAATCGTTACTGGTGCGCCTGCCAAAAACCGGCGCGGTGCTGCTGGCGATTGACGCGGTGGTGATGCAGCGCCTGTTTACGCCGGATCGCCAGGCGTGGCCGACGGATGACAACCCCGAACAGCTCCGCGCCAGCACCCAAAAGCTGCTCAATCTGGTCGAGTCGGAAGGCGTAACCTTGACCGTCTTTGGGCACGATGGCTTGCAGTGGCAAACCCTCAAAAAATCGCCGGAGTATTATGATTGATCGGGCGGTGTCGGGGAGCGGAAAGCATTTCTCTCAGTATAATTGCCTATTGAGCACATCCGACCAAAGTCCGATTTCCCGATCAGGTATATTGACAGCCGATATTGAATATGCTATACATATATTCAATATATGAGGTGTATCACATCATGACACGAAAATATGAATCACGTCGCCGGACAGAAACCGCAGAACGCACCCGACAGGCCATTGTGGACGCTGCTATCGAGATGCATGGCAAAGGCATTACCACGCTTTCGGCTGTTGCTGATGTGGCGGGGGTATCGCTGCCCACAGTGACCAAGTATTTTCCAACGCGGGAAGACCTGTTTGATGCCTGCACCAGCCATGTAGCGGCCCATCTGGAATATCCCGCACCGGAAAGCCTGATGGCGATCAGCAATCCGGGGGAACGACTGCGCCATGTTGTGCAGGAAGTATATCGTCTGAATGAGGAAACCTTCGGCCAATCGTGGACGGGTTATAAGCTGGAAGATGAATTGCCCGTGCTGGCGCAGGCGATGGCTGATACCGAGGCGCTGATCGGTATGCTGGTCGAAACGCTGCCATATGAGATGGCGGTGGGAGACGAAGACACGGCCAACCGCTTTGTTCGCGCAGCCCTCAGTCCGTTGACCTATCGCGCGCTGCGGCTGAAGAATGGTCTGAGCTTGCGAGGAAGCGGTCAAATACATGCTGGTCGCCCTGGCGGCTGTGCTCAATATCGACATCTAAGTCAGATCACGCTCTCAAAAATTCGCTACTACATTTCATTTTGGCGATATTTATCGCAAATTCGGGCATTGGACAGGATGCGCGCTTGAAAGCGACCTGTTGATGCGAGGCCAGTGCCCGACATCTATTCGCTTTGCCTCGTACAGGGGAACATTACCGGGGAGGAGACGACCATGAACGAACGTGTTGTCATTATCGGAGGAGGTTTTGGTGGCTTATATGCCGCCAAACGTCTCGTTAGTCCATCAGTCGAGGTCACACTCATTGACCGCCGGAATCATCATCTTTTCCAGCCGCTGCTGTATCAGGTGGCGACAGGCATGTTATCGGCGGCGGACATCGCCACACCCTTACGCAGCCTGCTCAAACGCCAGCGGAATGCGGAAGTGATCCTGGGCGAAGTGACAGGTTTCGACGTATCGAACAAGCGAGTGATCCTACAGGATGGGGCTGTCACCTACGCCAGGCTGATTGTCGCAGCCGGGTCGGGTAAGCACTATTTTGGTAAAGATGAATGGGCGGATCGCGCACCCGGTTTGAAAACCATTGAGGATGCCATCGAAATTCGTCGCCGGGTATTGACCGCCTTTGAAGCGGCTGAACGCACCCACGACCCCGACAAAGCGCGCGCCTGGTTGACGTTTGTGGTCATCGGCGGCGGCCCAACGGGTGTTGAAATGGCCGGTGCGCTGGCGGAAATCGCCCGTGAAACCCTCAGGAATGAGTTTCACCACATCAATCCGTCCGACGCGCGTATTCTTCTCGTCCAGAGTGGCGAGCGCATCCTGCCGACTTATTCGCCTGATCTATCTACCAGGGCGAGGGAGAGACTGGAAAGCATGGGGGTGGAGGTACTCACTGGCTGGCGGGTAAGCGACGTGCTGGAAAAAGGCATCAGCGTGTCCGGCAACGATGTGACGGAATATATCGCGTCCCGTACCGTGCTGTGGACAGCCGGAGTCCAGGCATCTCCGTTAGGAACGGCACTGGCGCAAGCAACCGGAGCAGCCATTGATCGCGGCGGGCGTGTGGTGGTTGAGCCTGATCTGAGTGTACCCGGACACCCGGACATCTTCGTCATCGGCGATCTGGCGCACTACGCCCACCAGACCGGCCAACCACTGCCCGGTGTCGCCCAGGTAGCCATCCAGCAAGGCTGTTATGTGGCCGATCTTATCCAGCGAAGCCAGAAAGGCAAATCAGTACGGCCTTTCAAGTATCATGATCGCGGTAATCTTGCGACGATTGGACGCGGCGCGGCGGTGGCGGAGATTGGACGCCTCCGGTTTACGGGCTGGCTGGCATGGCAAATCTGGGTATACATCCATCTGACCTACCAACTGGACTTTGAGAACCAGGTGCAGGTGTTGATTAAGTGGCTGTGGAATTTTGTGACCCGCAAGCATACTGCGCTGCTGATTACGGATCGTAACCAACAGGCTGCATCAACGCAGGAGCAGACTCCGCTCAAGCTGATTTCCAGTTCCGGTACATTTCCCCGTGTGTGATGGGCTGGCAGTTTACCGTGACCATTCGGTCAGTGGACAACCGTTTTGGTACATGTCCAATCCGAATGGTCACATTTTTTGTGGAGTATTATGACTGATCGGGTTGTGTCCAGGGGGTGCGCCGGGGAATCCAGCGCGGGACGTGGCGAGTATAGTCGCGGTAGTCGTCGCCAAACCGTTCGACCAGTCCGGGTTCTTCGGACAGGGGGATATACACCAGATTGATTACAACCACAAAGATTGCCCAAACCAGCAGGGAAAGTGAACCACTCAGCACTGCCTCGCTCAATACCATACTCATAACCCCACTAATCATCGGATTGCGGACATAACGATATGGCCCGACCACGACTAAACGCTGGGTGGGCGTCCAGGGGGCGAGCGTTCCCTGTCCGATGGTTATAAACAGGCGAATGGTGCTGATGATGAGTGTCAGGCCGAGCGCCAGTAGGAACAGGCTAACGACTAACAGCACCATGTTTAGCGGATAGGTTTGTCCCCACAGCGGATTCGGTGTTCCAGTGGATGGCAGCAGCAGCCCCGGAACAATGATGATAACCGTGATCGGCAGCAGCAGGGATTGAAGCTGTTTCAATAGATTCATCCTGATCTCACTCGATGTAACCCAGCGCCCGCAGTTGATCGAGGACGGAATCCGCTACCGGGGCGAAGGTGGCAGCTTCGGCGCGGCGGCTTTCGGCAGCAGCCGTGAAGGTGGTCAACTTCCGAAACATGTCGGCAATCAGTACGGGATTTGCATCGACCAGATTTGAAGTTTCAGTAGGGTCGGCGGTGATGTCAAACAAACCTTCGGCCTTTTGCCCGACAGCCGCCAATTTGTGATCGCCCTGATACACACCCCGCCGCACCTGCGTTAGCATCAGGTGGTTGACGAGCGCCGGAGTGCGATGCTGAATGACCCCCAGGAAAATTTCCGGCGGGAAGGCTTCTGCGAACGCCAATCCGCCCTCCGCATCCGCCGCGCTGTTGGCAATCGATTCCAGCGTCAGGTGATCCACATCCCCATTCGGGTCGGATTCGTCCAGCGGCGGTTTGACCCCGGCAGCGTTCAGAACCGTATGGAACAGGCGGCGGGTAGAGACATTTGTGGTCACGCGGCCACCCGCCGGGAAGTGATCGGGATAGTGAATCAGCAGGGGAACATGCACCAATTCCTGATACACCACAAATCCATGTCCGAAAAAACCATGATCGCCATGTCCCTCGCCATGATCGGCGCAGATGATGACCATCGTGTTATCCAACGCGCCCGAATCCTTCAGGTAGCGCAGCAACCGCCCCAGGTGATAATCCTGATGGGCGACTTCCGCCTGATAAAAGGTGTCGAGCGCGTGGCTTTCCCAATCAGCAGGCGGCGAGTCGGTTGGGCTGGCCCATCGCGCGGCCTCGGCATTGAAGCGCCGCACATACTGGTAGGCATGGCGATTGTGTTTCAGGCCGGGGTCTACCCGATCCAGAAAATCCTGCGGCGGGTTATAGGGCATGTGCGCCCCCATCAGGTTCAGGAAGGCAAAGGTCGGTTTCTCCGCGCCCCCCGCCTGATGCTGCTTCCAGTAGTCGATCAGGTCATCGACTGAATGGGCGGTGTTGCCCTTGTAGTTAATCAGCCGCGTCCACAGGGGAACCCAGAACGGATGCAGCGACAGCCGGAACAGTGTGTCGGAATGGGCGAACTGGTTGCCGATGGGACGGGCGACGTAGCGGCGGAACGAACGCAGCACCCGGCGTTTGGCTCGGCTTTGGCGTTCCTCTTTGGGGCGGAAGGGGGCGGCGCTGGCATAATTGTAGAAGCGGTCAAAACCCCGCTGCAAACCGTTGTTCAGCACACCCACCAGCGGATTGTTGCAGAAGGCAACCGTATGATACCCCGCCAGCCGCAGGATTTCCGCCAGCGCCGGATATGAACCGGATAGCATCCCGTTTGCCTGAGTGAGTTGATGAGTGGTCGGATACAGTCCGGTGAACATCGAGGCATGGGACGGGACTGTCCACTGTGCCGGGGCGACAGCGCGTTCAAACATTGTCCCGCCGGACGCGAATGTTTCCAGTTCCGGTGAGGTTTCGCGCGGGTTGCCATACAGCGACAGCCGATCCCGCCGGGTGGTATCCAGGACGATGAACAGGATATTGGGCTTTGACATCATAAAGACTCATCATTGATTGTCCCGCCTCATAGGATAGCACTGCCGGGTTCAATGATAAAAGGGGAAAGTTGAAGAAAAAAGCCCTCTTCCCCAAAAGGTAGGAAAAGGGCTGCTATCGTATGTCAGGGTGGTAGTGGCTGAAGGATTTATTCAGTCCTTGATTCGCCCGATCTGGAGGAAGACGAAGCGTCCATCTGCTCCTGTCGGGGTTTCCAACACCATCAGCGTACCTGCCCACCCATTCCCATTGTCATCCGAAAATGTCCAGTTGCTCCAGGCCGCGCCTTCAGTGCTGCCCTTCCGAACCAGAGTCCAGTCCTGGGCTTCAAGCTGGTCGTTGTAATGCACGGCCAATGCTTCGACGCTCAGATCAGATTCCAGTGAAGCCGAAAGTCCCAGTCCCCCGGTAATGCCGCCGATGGATCCACCACTCCGTATGATTGTGCCCGCAGGCGCTTCCAGAGTTGGCAGCAGGTTCGCGTCTTCACTGGTGTTCATGCCCGTCGAAGGGCTACATTGACCACTGTACTGAGACATCTGGATACGAACGTCGGTTGATTCACCCAGTTCCAATACTGTGACCGTCAAAGAGTAGTTATCAGTGTTACAGAAAACCATGCCAGTTGTGGCGGCGGGGACGGTAAAACCAACACCCTGATTTCCCTGGTCGCTCGCCTGCCATCCACTTTCCGGTAACGTTTCTTCATAGAATTGGATAACTTCAGCCGGGGAAAGTCCACTATCCAACAGGACGAAGGTGCTGCTGGCTTCGCTCACATCCATGCTGCCAATGACGCGGGTATCATCCGGCAGGGGTATTTCGTAGGGCAGGTCGTTCGGCAGTTCGCCAATCAAGACCCGGGGATTGCCTACTGTTTGACCGCCGTAGACCGGACTAAATATGCGGCTGATGAATTCGCGGAGTGCGGCTTCGTCGCCGCCCACCACATCAATGGGTTCAACATTTTGCTGGGCGAGCAGTGGAATGGCTGTAACCGCCAGTAAACCCATCACAACCATTATCCATCGGATTTGGGTTTTCATCTTGCTTGCCTCATCAACTATGGATATACCTTACCAGATGTATTATGCACTTGGATACATTATAGCATCGGGTAATTTAAAGGGTTGTTAATAGTTGCAGGAAAAAGGCGAACGCATCCAAAATAACTTCAGAAACGATTTATCGTGCGAGGGAGAATCATGCAAGATCAGCTAGCCGATACCTGGAACATCAATAACCGCATTAATCTGTATATGCTGGATGCCATCCCGCCAGAAGCCCTTAGCGGTGTTGGCGCATCCAAAGGGCGGAATGTGGGGGAACAGTTCGCCCACATGCACAACGTCCGGCTGATGTGGCTCGAACCCGCCGCCAAAGATTTGATGGACGGACTCAGCAAGATCGAGAAAGCCGATGCCCAGGATAAAGACCTGCTGGCGCGTTCGCTGGAAGCATCGGGCGGGGCGATTGAGGCGCTCATCAATCGCAGCGTGGCGTCCGATGGCAAAATCAAGGGATTCAAGCCCCATGTCACCGCCTTCCTCGGTTATCTATGTGCCCACGAGGGTTATCATCGCGGCGAGATCGGCATCATCCTCGCTCAGAGCGGCCACCGCCTCGACCAGAAAGTCGCCTATGGCATCTGGGAGTGGGGGTTACGATAAGTGTGAACGGCGGGACGGATTATAATAGTTGATGTTGGATGACCCACCTAGCTGAAAACGAGGCTTCATTCTAAATGATGTTATCTATCTTTTTTGAGGGGACGCGGGTGCGCCTTGCTCCGCTGAATGTCAATGATGTGCCGGTGCTGGCGCGCTGGCAGACCGATACCGAATACCTGCGCCTGCTCTCGGCAGAACCTTCTTTCCCCAAGACCGAACAGCAGGTAGCCGAATGGATGCGCGACGGCCAGCGTGGGCGGGATAATTATCTGCTGGGCATCCGCACCCTGCCAGATGATGCGCTGATCGGGTTTATCGAACTGGGCGAAGTCCTGTGGACACATCGCAACAGTTGGATTGCCATCGGCATCGGTGAACGCGGCTTACTGGGGGCAGGGTTACGGCTATGAGGCGATGGTGCTGGCGCTCAACTTCGCTTTCAACGAGTTAAACCTGCACCGCCTCCAGCTCACGGTCTACAGCTACAATGAACGGGCGATCCACCTGTACGAGCGGCTTGGCTTCCAGCGTGAGGGTGTCTACCGCGAGTTCCTCCTGCGGGATGGTCAGTACCACGACATGTACCAGTATGGCATCCTCAGTCACGAATGGTTGGGGCGTTCACTCGTCTGATAAAGGAGTCAGCTTATGCAGATTGTTGGATTGCACCACGCCCAGGTCACCGTCCCGAAGAATGCGGTGGAACAGGCGCGGGCATTTTATCTGGGTGTTCTGGGTTTAACCGAAATCGAAAAGCCCGACATTCTCAAACCGATGGGCGGTTTCTGGGTGCAGATTGGCGCGCAGCAGGTGCATATCGGTTTGCAGGATGGCGTGAACCGGACGATGCTGAAGGCACACATTGCCTATCAGGTGGACGATATTGACGGCTGGCAGAAACGCATCGAGAGTAGTGGGCTGAAAGTGGATGATAGCGACCCCATTCCGGGATACCGACGCTTCCAGTTTCGTGACCCTTTTGGCAACCGTGTCGAGATGATTCAACCTATCGGGTGACACCGTGACCAAAACCAATGACTATCGGGAACATCTGCGAACTCTGGTTGATTGGGATACCTACCTGCGGGACGAGTCCGGTCTGCCGGGGCCGCGCGGCAATCTGGAACTGGTTCAGGCCGCCGCCGATGTGGGCGACGAAACCCGCTTCCGGGCATGGCTAACCCTGACCGCCGATGTCGCGCCAACCAACACGCCGGACGAATTTCTACCCGTGTGCGGCGTGGTGGGTTTAGGCCGTTTGCTGGCCGAAGGGAACCGCAGTGTCCTACCCACCATCCGCACCTGTGCCGCCGACCCGCGCTGGCGGATGCGTGAAGGGGTAGCGATGGCGCTGCAACGCTGGGGGGATGCCGATATGGACGCCCTGATTGACGAAATGGACACATGGGCGGATGGCAATCTGCTGGAGAAACGGGCGGCTGCGGCGGCCTTGTGTGAGCCGCGCCTGCTCAAAAATCCGGCGGCGGTGGCGCGCGTGCTGGACATCCTTGACCGGATCACAACCTCCATCATAGCGGAAACGAATCGTAAGAGCTGAGGCTTTCGTGGCGCTCCGTAAAGGACTGGCCTACTGTTGGAGTGTGGCAGTGGCCGCTTATCCCGAAGCGGGCAAACCCGCGATGGAGAAGTGGTTGGCGAACGAGGATAAAGACGTTCGCTGGATTATGCGCGAGAACCTGAAGAAAAATCGACTGGTACGGATGGATGCCGGATGGGTCAGCCGCGCTATCCAGCAAATCAGTGATTAGCAGTTACGCAGCCGAGACAACCACGCTTTTCTCTATTCCGCGCCGCCCTCGCCACCAGCCCCACAGCCACACCAGCGCGTAGGCCGAGAATAAAAACCAGGCCGGGTCAGTCGGCACGCGGTAACGGGTGGACGGATGGAAGAACATGTACACCAGCGCCATGGCGATTTGCACGAACCACAGCAGCGACACCTCCCGCCAGTTTCGCGCCGATAGAACCACCCCCGCCAGTCCCAACAGGAACAACCCGCCCCAATACAGAATGTGAATCGGGCGGCCTATCTGGTCAAAAAGCGGTTGGTCATAGGCATTCACCGGATCATTTTCGCCCAGCGTCAGCAGTTCCCCATTTTCATCCACCCGATGGATGACGACCTTTCCGTTCTCATCCAGTCCCAGCCGTTCGCCGGGATTCGGATTGTAGCGCGGCGCGATGTCGATACTCCAGTGAACCAGAAATTTCGTCCAGAACAATTGCGGCAGTTTATCCGGGTTCTCCCGCCAATACTGGAAGCCCAGCGCGAACTTTTCGGCATCGGCCTCGCGGCTGCTCTGATCCTGCGTCTCCATATCCGGTGTTGGGTCTGTCCACTGCACATCATATCCTGCCTGGAAAAATGGGACAGTGAAGCGGTTGTTGCCCTGCCAGAAGTTCGCGCCGGAGGTGGTAGTCATCGGCACAAAAGCATCGAATAGTTGATAGTTGCGGATAATCCAGGGCAGCAGAATCAACCCGCTCACCAGCGCCACTGGCAGCAGGCGTAAAATCATCTGCCACAAATTCAGCCGGAATAGAAACCATATCGCCACCAGAATCGCCAGCGGGGGCAAAATCGGGCGGGTGAGCATACTCAAGCCCAGTACAAACCCGCCGACGGCTGCCAGCCCCCATGTTCCCCGATCCAGCGATGGCCGCCCCCGCAGCGTCACCATCAGCAGGATAAAAACATACATCAGCGCCATGAACAGGGGGGTGTCAATCAATGTGAGATTTTGAAAAATCAGGTAGGGATACAGGGCATACATAACTCCGGCCAGCAGCCCAACCGTTTTCCCCTTCGGCAGCAGCCGCTTGCCGATTTCGTAGATCATCCAGATCGACACCGAATCCAGCAGGATGCCGAGCAGACCGACCTGCAAATGTCCACGCCCGTAAATCTCGTAGACACCCGCCAGTACATAGCTGTAAAGCGGTGGGATAGCGGCGTCCGGCTTGCCCGGTATGCGTCCATACACATCTGTCGCCAGCAAATTCTGGGCATAGACATCGTAGGCTTCGGAACCCTGCACTGCGCCGGTTTGTTCATAGGCGAACACACTTGGAAATGCCAGCAGCACCCCCAACCGGACGACAGCCGCCAGCAGAATGACCAGGATGATTTTGTGGGACAGGAGATATTTTGTCATGCGTTCCAGATGCTCAACCATCGTCAGCGACACAGATCGTATCATACTGCCACATCGTCGCCAATTCCCCATTTTGATGGGTCGTGGCGAGGCACAGGTTCGCCGTAGTCCAGATACCGCCGGGATGCTTCGTGTCTCTATCTCGTTTTTTAGCTATCGGCTAAAGACTATCGACTTAGTATGACATCACCCGAACAGGTGTCAAAAGCAGCAGGTGATTGGCATCCTGGCCGGGAGCGGATACCCGCACATTATCGCCCCAGAAATAGACCGCCATCCTCAATGAATAGGTTGTTTTCGGTGTGGGAAACGGCAGCGTCAACTCACGTTCTTCGATGTAATACTGCCCCGGCTCCCATCGGCTGGTTTCTACCGGCGCATCTTCCGGGTAAATCAATTGGGGAGCGCTGTCAACCTGTGTGATTACTTGCCCCCTCGACCACAGCATATAGGTGCCGACGCTGTAATCCAGGTCAACCGGGTGGTCAACCGTCCACCACAACCGAATCCGTACCGACTCGCCTTCGTGTCGAACAAGCGGCGCGCTCCAGGGACGATCTCCGTCCATCACATCAACCCCATGAAAACGCATCCCGTTTTCAAACAGGATACCCGTTGAGTCCGGCGGAGCTTCATATAACCGGAACAAACACCCCGGCGGGCCAACAAACCGGCCAGGGACACGCCCCTTCATGACCTCGGCTTGCAGTTCAGGGTTCTGGCGGCCATCGGTGGTCACATACCAGATGCGGCGATACCCCTCAAATTGTTTGACGAATTGCAGCCCGGTTGGGAAATAGGTGCGCAGGTAATAATCCCATATTTCCTGAGTGCCACACTGCATACTGGGATCGGCCACAAAGACATCCCCGCTTGTCATGTGATCTTTGAGCCAGATGAAATTGGTTTCCAGTGGGGATAATGTGTCGAAAATGCTGTAGTCATGGAAGGGTACGGGCGTGAACATAATCCCCACCAGAAGGACTGAAACGCCAGCGATCCCCCACCTGGGCAGCCGAAACAATCCCCAGGCAGCCCACACCGCTAACCCGATCATCATCCACCAGTCATATCGAACGGAGAAAAATCCCAGCACAGGATGCAGGACGTACATCATTGTCGGCGCGGCAAACACCCACAGCAGCAACGCCAGTGTCCGACGGCTTAGTTTCCGGCGATAGAATACCAGCGCCGTTGCAGCCACAAACAACCCTAGCCACACGGCGAAGGCAGAGCCGCCGTAAGATCGGTAGTAGCTGACCAATGCATCCGGCAGCGGTGGCATAACCTCCTGGCTGGTCGCCGCAGTACGACTGATGCCCAGACCCAATTTGGATACAATCTCTGGCAGCGCCAGAATCCCCCCGACTACCCCTGGCAGCCACCAGTATCGCACCCGCCGTCCATAGACAATCAGTGTGTAAATACCGAGCATCAGGAACGCGCCAACACTGGTCACCGAGATGTAAAACAGGGCGGCCAGGGAAATACCGACAAGGACACCCCGCCGTAGCCGTACCGTTGGAACATCGAAATAGCGCACCGTGAGCCACAGCGTCACTGGCATTAAGCCCATCAGCAGCCCGTAACCGCGCACTTCGGTGCTGAGTAAAATGCCGTACGCCAACGCGCCATAAGCCAGCGCCGCCAGTACCCCGGCCTCAAATCCGCGCAGGCGTTTGACAACCCGGTAGAGTGCCGCAGCGCCAATCAGAAATGCGAGTACCGATAGATAACGTTCAGTCAGAGGAATTTGTCCGGTCAACGCCCGCCAGCCGCCCAGGGTGAGGTAATAACCCGGCGGCCAATCATACGGTGTCCAGTTGATGATTTGCTGGGGTGTGCCCAGGGTTTGCCATGCTGACCAGACCTCATCGGGATTCATAGTCAACTGGTTTAACACAACCATCCGGCCAGCACCGATGAGCAAAAGCACACTGGCGATAATAAGCATGTTTTTGCTGGATCGGGCGGAGGTCATGAAGGTATCCTGATCGTACAGAGGAGCTATTTTATGGCTGTCAATCAGCAGCGATTATAGGGTTGTGACTGCCGATAGATAACCCGACGCCGTTACCGCTTTTTCGCCGTAATTGCCACAATATCGTAGGGATTTACGTACAGCGAACGCTCCGACAATTTGAAAGCGCGCTCGGCCAGCGCCAGCGTCTTTGACAGCAGGGGGGAGTACATGCCCAAACGATCCAGGAACAACCGCAGCGTGACATATTTGCCGACATGCCGCACGTTCACCACATCGAACCCGGCTTCATTCAACATGAGCGACAGTGTCCGCGCGGAGAAGTAATACACATGTTCCTCGGACAATTTGTAACCCACCCACCGTCTTCCGGTCAGACGAGCGGGCAGGCTGTCCACATCGGGCGTTGCCAGCGCGAACACACCGCCGGAGCGCAGCACCGATGCCGCCCGTTGAATATAGGCTTTGGGGTCGGGGACATGCTCGATCACATCCCACATTGTCACCATATCGTAGCTGTCTGCCGGATAATCCAGTTCGGTGAAGCTCCCGTTCCGCGCGTCCAGCCCAAAGTGTTCCTGGGCATAATTCACGGCGAACGAGGAGACATCTAATCCCTGTACCGACCAACCCCGTTTTTGTGCTTCGGACAGGAAAAAACCTGCGGCACAGCCGACATCCAGCAGTTTACCCGGTTTAATGAAGGCTTCCAGATGGCTCAACCGTCCGGCGAATGTCTTGCGGATGTTGTTTTCATCTTTCAGGTAATTGGTATAACCGACAGTGCTTGATTCATCGTTGTGAAAGTAGGTTTCGCCATACAGGGCATACAGTTCGTTCGGATCGGGACGGGGGCTGACAAACACCAGTCCACATTGGGAACACTGTACCAGCCCCAACCCATTTTCCGGGCAGTATGGACGGTTCTGGTCGCTGCCACACAGATTACACGGAACATCGTGCCGGGT
Organism: uncultured Chloroflexia bacterium; assembly: GCA_963752305.1. Taxonomy (GTDB): domain Bacteria; phylum Chloroflexota; class Anaerolineae; order Aggregatilineales; family Phototrophicaceae; genus CFX2. The sequence continues at coordinate 1,305,592 of CAVVXQ010000006.1, read as the reverse complement.
GACTTCGCTGCGGACACGCGGCGAATTGGAGGTGGAAACGCTGGTTTCAATTTTGGCTGACAAATCACAGACCTCTGCATGATTGGCTTGAGTGTCTCCCGCCGAAGCTGGAGCAAAGCAGGCGCATTGTACCGCGCTTCACCCATCATAACAATGTTAGCCTTGTGACATACATGAGATTTCAGGCTGTTGAAAAAAAGTCCTCAACTGAAGACGCAGGGACACGAGTTTAGCTACGATATATGCCTCAAGACCGAATTTGAACCTTTGGTATAATCAGTGTACTCCGCAATCTACACACCCAATGCCGATGGACATTGCCGTGTACGGATAATATATTCGGGAGGAAATATGGCGACCATCCATTTTGAAACCAGGCTGTTTAACATCAACGCCTGGACCATTCTCAGACTCCCTGAGAGTGCCTCCGCAGAGCTTCCGTCGAGAGGTACGACAATGGTTTCTGGGACGATCAATGGCGTTCCTTTTAAAACCTTGCTCGAACCGGATGGCAGGTATGCACCGGGACAAAAATCGAGCCACTGGTTTAAACCTGACAAAAAGTTACTTGATGATGCTTCGGCAAGAGCAGGCGATACAGTACAGGTTTCGCTTGAACCTACCAAAGAATGGATAGAGCCGGAAGTTCCTGAAGATTTAGAAAAAGCGCTGGCAACGTCCCCAAAAGCCGAAGCGTTATGGAACGATATTACCCCACTTGCCCGTTGGGATTGGATTCGCTGGATACGGGCTGTCAAAACACCGGAGACCCGCCAAAAGCACATAGAAGTTGCGCTTGACAAACTCAACAAAGGAATGAGACGCCCCTGCTGTTTTAACCGTAATCTCTGTAGTGAACCCTATGTATCGCATAATTGGGCGCTCCTCGACCCGAAGCAGGGGACATAGCATACTTTTTAGAGGTGTGTATTAGAAGCCATTTGAAAAGTCATTGAGGCGAAGACTATACGGGGAGGTGCGCAAATGAAAGCGATTGTGGTGACAGATGAGGCCGCGGGAACGGCCGGGATGGCGCTGGTGGAGCGGCCCGAGCCGCAGGCAGCGATAAACGATGTCATCGTTCAGGTTTATGCGTCGGGATTCGTCCCGACTGAGCTAACGTGGCCCTCGACCTGGACCGATCGCCTCGACCGTGACCGAACACCGTCGATCCCCGGCCACGAGCTGGCCGGAGTGGTCACTGCCCTCGGCTATGGCACGAGAGGATTGTCGGGGGGACAGCGGGTATTCGGCCTCACGGACTGGTATCGCAACGGCACTCTGGCGGAGTACACGGCCGTCGAGGCACGCAACCTCGCGCCGCTGCCGGGCGACGTCGACTTCACGGTGGGCGCGAGCCTGCCGATCTCGGGCCTGACTGCGTGGCAGGGACTTTTCGAGCACGGCCGCCTTCAGGCGGGGCAGAGCGTCCTCGTGCATGGCGCGGCTGGCGCAGTCGGTTCGATGGTGACGCAGCTTGCACGTGAGTTCGGTGCCTACGCCATCGGCACCGGACGCACCGCCGACCGTCAGAAGGTGCTCGACTTCGGCGCGCAGGAGTTTGTCGACCTCGAGAACGATGTCCTCGAAGATGTCGGCGGAGTCGATCTGGTTTTTGATGTCATCGGCGGCGACATTGGAAAACGGTCCGTACGCCTGATTCGAGCCGGAGGAACACTGGTGTCCATCGTCGGGCCGACCGAGGCGCGGCCAGACGACGGCCTGGTGGTCGATTTCGTCGTCGAGTCCGATCGTGCCCAACTGAGTGAGATCGTCCAGCGGGTGCGGGACGGACGACTGCGGACGAACATCGGCAACGTCGCGGCCCTCTACGATGCTGTCGCCGCCTTCAACCCGACCGAGCGACGCACGGGCAAGACAGTCATCCGCGTTCGTCCGTGAGGGCTCAGAGGCCATTTGATCAGTAGCCAAATGTGATCTAAAGTCAGGAGATGGACAGAAAACCGTATCCGAGTGACCGCACCGAGGCAGAATGGGCCATCCTGGAACCCTTACTGCCGCCAGCCAAACGGGGCGGACGACCGTGAGCCGTCGCTTGAGCAAGGATTATGAGTATTGGGTGTACTCATCGGATGCCGTGCTCTATCTGGAATCCATCCGCATCATGCTTAGGCGTTTGGCTCGTCTGCGTGCCGCTCAATGACTTTTCAAATGACTTCTTAGAGGCTGTTCCGCTTCATTTCCTGCGCCTTCTTACAAGCCGAACTCATCCAGGTTGCCAGTTACCGCAGGCGGATTTAGTGGACGGTCATCCGCCGTTTTCCTGACGATAGACACCTTGAGCTATCCAACTGGTGCGCATGTGGTAAAATCATGCGCATGAAACGCAGCCGCCTGATTCCCCTCATTCCACTCTTTTGGATGATTCTTATGGCGGTGGCCTGTAACTTGTCCAGTGACAGCGCCCCACCCACGCTTGTGCCGCGTATGACCGATACGCCCCTGCCAACCATTGCCTATGCCACCCTCAGCCCGCAGGAACTCCCGCAGCAAGCGGCGGTCAATGTCTCCCCCGCCATTGGTGGCGACCTGAGCAGTCTGCTCAATCTGGTCGAATCAGATCGGTTGATGGTGCATGTCGATACCATGCAGGGATTCCAGACCCGCCATGTGAATTCCGCCAATCTTCCCAATCAGGGGATTGCCGCAGCCTATAACTATATTCACGCCCAATTTGACGCCATCCAGAAAAGCTCCAACGGCAACTTCCAGGTCAGTGATATTCCCTTCTCGCTGACCTGGAATGGTCTGGATACCTTGCAATACAACATTGTCGGTCTGCTTCCCGGCAAGGAAATTGGCGGCGGCATCATTGTCGTCGGTGCGCATTACGACAGTATTTCGATTGACCCCAATGATGGTTCGTATTATGCCCCCGGCGCGGACGACGATGCTTCCGGGGTGGCCGCACTCATCGAAATGGCGCGTATCCTCAGCACCCGTTCGCACCGCGCTACCATCATGCTGGTAGCTTTCTCAGCAGAGGAAGTCGGGCGGCAGGGCAGCAAGGCATTCGTGCAGTATCTGCAAGCCCGCGATATTAATATTGATGCTATGTTCAGCCTGGACATCATCGGCAGCAATACCGGGCCGAATGGTGAAGTGAATGATAAAAACCTGCGTATTTTTTCCGCAGGACCGAATGATGGTGTAGGCACTTCCAGGTCGCGGCAGCTTGCCCGCGCGGTGCAGTTGATCGATGCGCTGTACTTCCCCACGATTCAAATTATTATCGAGGACAAAATTGACCGTTTGGGGCGCTACAGCGATCACATGTCCTTTAACGATGCAGGCTTTCCCGCCATTCGTTACATCGAACCGCTGGAAGATGTCAAACGCCAGCATACCCCGCTGGACACGATTGATGATGTCCAGCCGACTTTTCTGATGCATGTCACCCAAAGCATTCTGGCGGCTGTGACCGTGCTGGCCGATGGTCCAGCGCCGCCCAAGCAGGTCGTCCTGCGCAGCAACAATCAGGGCACACGCACCCTGGTATGGGAACCCAGCCCGGATGCAGTCAGCTACCGGGTAGCACTGCGGCGTCCCGGCGCACTCGGCTACAATGTGAACGAGTCCTTCGCCTGGACAGGCAATTCGGTGGATTGGGAAGGATTTGTACCAACGCTGTTTAGCAGCGTGGTCGTCATGGGTGTCGATGCCAACGGCCTCATGGGACCGCCGTCCCCGGAACTGATTATCCCCTGAAACGCACTTCACGACAGGTCGTTTCGCTACAAATTCCCATCGGAAATTGTGACGCCCGGACAACGACCACATTTACTATGGATAGTAACGCGAGATTATCACATGCCTCCTGAAAGGGCGCGCCGAGGTCATGATCCTTTCAAAAACTCGCGCACGAGCGGCGGAAATCGTTGCTGTGATGTCGAGGCACCATCTGCTGCGGACAAACGATTAAGAGTGTCCCATACGTTATGAGTGGTATTAGGTAATATCCACAGCGAGGCTTTGGGGATGGCTTGATACATATCTACAGCAATCTTTATCGGGAAAAACTCGTCTCGGTCTCCATGAACAATGAGGGTTGGTGCGCAGATTGTCGAGAGATAAGCTGGGGTGAAATTCATGTCATCATAAGTATCTGCCATTTTCCTGAACTGTCTGGATAACTCCTCGATTTGTGCATCCTTTCTGACGTGTATTGTGCGTAGCTGTTGCATCAACTCTGGGTTTTCTTTCTCAAGATCAGTGAAGAATGAGGGTTTTTGCTGAATTGCGCGGGCTTCTTTGCCGAAGTAGCTCGTGCCACTCCAAAGCGATAGCGCCTCAATCCGTTGCGGTTGCTGTGTGGCCATGTGGAGCAGGGTCATTGCTCCGGAACTGAAACCAATGGCCCGAAACTTCGTAATCGCGAGCTTGTCCAACAAGCTGTAAATATCGAGTGCTGCCTGGCGGTGACTGAACTCCCCCGACGGATTAGTTGACCGACCATGCCCGCGCAGATCTGGAACAATGAGTTGAAAGTCTTTGGCCAGATCAGAAAAATAGGGTTCCCACGAAGCATTGCTGGCGAAAAAACCGTGCAACATCACCAGGGGAGTTCCCTCGCCAACCGTTCGACAAAACAGGTCTATATCGTTGATTGTGAGTGTGAGTTCCTGAATAAGCATGATTTGTTGTGCCTTCGCATAAATGTCCGGATACAAAAGCGATTAGGAGCATCATCTGACTGGCTATGATAGAGATCATACTCGAACTCGTCGGATGTCGATAGCGATATAAGATTATCTCGCACCTCCCGACGAAAACACGGGCATGAGCAGAATATCCCGAGTTGACCAGATGTGGTCAGTAAGCCCGAGTGCCATCTTATTATGTTTGTGATATTTAATTCCAAATAGCATTTAGTAGGTCAGCAGATAAATTCCAGAATGATCTGATATGGCCTGCCAGCGGCATCAATCCCGCGATTTGATAATTGGAGTTACCCGTCATCCATCGCATGACATCGTTCCCCGGCTCGATTCCTTTCAGATAATTCACTGTCTGGTTTACTGCTACCGTGAATTTGTGTTGGATAAAACGGAGTGCCAGCATGTGTTATCTCGATTCACCAACCCATCCTTCCCATGCTCATCAGACCGGAAGTCTGCCCAAACCTGCTGCCGCTAATCATCGTTCACGAGGTATTGCCCGAAAGTCTGCTCTCCTACGATGTGTCCCCCACAGTCTTCGGCTGCACCTGCGCTTTGCCACCGGCTTATGCAGCCTGACTGCTTTTCTCTGCGCTGCGACCATTATTTTCAGCCGGGGTATCGCTGTGCCCGACAACATTTTGGATGTCGATATTACGCATTGTGGACAACTCACCTGTTTTCGTGGCCTCACGCCGGGACAAACCACTTGGACGGATGCGATGGCCGCCTTTCACGGTGAATGGCTCGTCATTGACGATCCGTCTTATGCCACAATCACCCTGTCCCCAGGCTCGGATGAGCAAAATTTAAACCTTGTGGTGCTGCACCTGCTTCCCAACGTGAATATTTTCATCGGCACGATCATCGCCCGCTATGGTACACCAGCCTGTGTTGATATTTTGGGTCACGCCGAAACCATCTCACTGCGCTATCCACAGATGCGGGTATCGTCGCGCTTTAGTGGCAACCGGATCAATGCTTACTCGAAGGTTACTTCCATCTCCATCTCATCCCACCAGAAATCCACTTTCTGCTCCCCATCCCTTCCTAATGCAAGCCGTGATGTGCTGTCTCATCATCTATGGCAGGGATTTGCCACCATCGATCACTATTTAGTCAGCGATATAGAGTGACACAGAATTGAGACAATCGGTGCGATAATGAGAGGTACGCGCTTGTAACTTGGAATAGATCGTTGAACTTCAAAAAATCCTGGTTGGTCAATCTCCTGTTGGCGCTGTTCGGCATCGGGCTGGCGCTTCTCATCGGGGCAGTCGCCTGGGGCTACCTCCAGCCGTCCACGCCCACACCCGTAGCCGCTGTGGCCGACTGCAAAGTCGCTCCCATCATGGCACAGGCAGACCGGCTGCTGCGTTTGATTCGCCCTCCCTGTGGTGAGGAGCGATTCCAGTCAGGCGGCGAATACGACTCTCTGGTCGATTTTAACAATTTCGGGATGCACGCCCCGCTGTATACCGTCGAAAAACCGCCCGGTGTATTCCGCATCCTGCTGGTAGGCGACTCGTTCCCACAGGCGGTTCAGGTGAGCATGGAGCAGGGATTCCCCTGGCTGTTGGAACAAGCACTGAGTAATACCACAGGTCGGAGGGTTGAGGTCATCAACCTCAGTATCGACTCCTATGGTACAGACCGTGAACTGCTGTTGTATGCCCTGCTCGGTTGGCAGTTCCAGCCGGATTTAGTGCTGTTATCGGTCTATCCCGGCAACGACATCCAGGATAACCAGATTGACCTGGAAGCCCGCCGCTACAGTTACAAATTAGACCGTCCGTTTTTCAGCCTGCATGACAGCCAACTGGTGCTGCACAACAGCCCACCCCTCGACATCCATCAGTATGCCGACTCCTCGCCCTACCAGTGGCTCATCACCATGCAGGCCAATCAACAGCCCGCCCCGCCGGACAATCCACCGCCGCGTCCAACCGTCATCAACACCGATCCCTACACCCTCGAATACCCGGTTGAACTGGGTCTGTATCTGCCGGAAGATGCCCACTGGACGGACGCCTGGGCGCTCACCGATGCGCTGCTGCTGCAATTCCGTGACGTGGTGGCGTCCTCCGACGTGCCATTTGCAGCCGTTATCATCCCGGACAGGCGGGCGGTGCAGGACTCGGACTGGCAGACGACCCAATATCAGTATGCCGCCCTGCGCCCCGAATTGTGGGATGCAGACCCGCTCGCACCGGGGACGCGGCTGGAAAAATTCCTGACAGTCCATAACATCCCCGTATTAGATATGACTCCGGCACTGCGGGCATGGGCGAATGACCACCCCGACGAACGCCTGTATTTTGAGAACGATGGGCACTTCAACCCCAACGGGCACACCGTCACCGCCGGGGAACTCAGTGCGTGGTTGTTAGAAAATAACCTCGTGCCGCGATGAAACCTACCCAACGCCCCCAGGGGTCGTATAATAGCCTCGTCGTACAATCAAAACCGTTGAGGACTGGTATGGCTGAAGAACTCGATCCCATCCCGCCGGAACAGGCGCGCGAAATATTAGAAAATGCCATCCGCCAACGGTTAGGGGATGATTGGGAGGATGAGGAAACCGGCTGGGCGCGTGTGACCGGCCACGATTATATGGTGCGGCTGACGCGCGGCAGTACCAATCTGGATTTTTATGTGGACTTGCTGGGCAATGTCACCGTCGAACAATCGAACCTCAGCACCGCACAAACCACCGGACGGCTGGTCTTGTTTATCCTGCTCGGTCTATCGCTGGTCATTGCCTTCCTGATCGTGCGGATTGCGGGGGGATGATGAGTTGGCGATTTGGCGGCAATCATAGGTTTTACCTTGCTCCCCCTCTCCATTGGATGAAGAGGGGAACGGTGGGTGAGGTTTGTCCTCATCCCCAATCCAACTCACTGAGATTTTCAGATGCCTAGCTTCTTCCGCCGTGACCGGGTTCTGCTCGTCCTGATTCTGGTCGTCGTTACCCTGCTGGCGCTGCCGCTGCTGACCTATCCCCTGGGGCGCGATCAGGGCGAATTCGCCACCATCGGGCGCGGCATCCTCGATGGTCGTGTTCCCTACCGTGACCTGTGGAATCCCAAGCCGCCCGCCGTGTTTTATGTGTATGCGCTGGCGATGACCCTGTTTGGCCGCACTGTCCCGGCGCTGCGGGCGATTGACCTGTTCATCGTGCCGGTCATCAGTTGGGCGCTTTTCTGGCTCGCAAAATGTGTTTCGACCAATCGGGTCGCATTGTGGGCGGCGCTCCTGTTTCCGGTTTTTTATTTCACCGAAACCTTCTGGACGCTCACCCAGAACGATGGCATCGTCCTCCTGCCGATGGTGCTGGCGATGATCTGCCTGTTTAAAGCATCCAGTTCATCTGACTTGTCCATGAACGCTGCAACTTCTGACGGCAACGCCTCGGATTACCGATCTTTCTCCCCTTCCTCCTTTACGGGGAAGGGGTCGGGGGATGGGGTAAAACACGCCCCAAACACTCAATCTAATCTCCCTCACTATCTCTGGCCGTTCCTCGCCGGGGCGCTGTCTGCCTATGTCGTCTGGTTCAAATACCCCTTTGCCCTGTTCATCGGCGTCCTCGTCCTCGGCTACCTTTTCCTCCGCCCGAAAACCGCAACGGATGCTGGACGTTTTCTGGCAACTGGCAACTGGAAACTGGCAGCTTCTTTTGCCCTCGGCCTCTTGCTGATTGGCGGCGGCGGAATCCTGTACCTCGCCAGTATCGGCGCATGGAACGATCTGCTGGAAAGCGCCCGTGTTACCTCGCAGTACACCGCCCTCACCTTCAACCTGACGGATTTTGCCGGATTGCTCGGAACAGCCCTCGGTTTCCGCTGGCGACAGTGGGGCGTTCTATGGATATTAGCCGTCTTGTGGTTCATCGCCCCCCGCTTCGGGGGTGAGCGGCGTGGACGCGGCTGGTGGGTGATTCTCCTGTGGCTGCTGGCGGGTTTGGCGATCATGCTGGTACAGGCCAAAGCCTATGACTATCACTGGCTGCCGATGCTGCCACCCCTCGTCCTGCTGGCCGCCGAGTCATTGGACTGGCTGGTGAGGCGGGTTGCTAGCCTCATGGGCAAATTCAGCCTTCTCCCAACAGCCGTCGCCGTACTTTTCCTGTTTTTCATCCTGGTTAACGGCATCTGGCCGACATCCTGGGCGTATCTCACCGGGCAGGAAGATCAGATAACATACTTCAACCGTTTTGTCTCTGGCGCGGCGGAAGAATTCAACGCCGGACAATCGCTGGAAGTGGCAAACCTCCTGCGCGAACGGGTCGTCCCCGGTGACTCGCTGTTCATCTGGGGCTTCAGGCCGGAAGTCTATTACATGAGCGGCCTGAATCCCGCCACCCGCTTCATTTTCCAGTTCCCGCTGGTCGGTAGCTGGTATCCACCGGAGTGGCGCGACGAAGCCGTAGATACCCTGTGGGCGGCTATGCCCCCCTACGCGCTGGTGCTTCAGGTCGATTACATGCCCTGGGTCACAGGCAGCAATGACGACTCCAATACCCTGCTTCAGGGTTATACTGAAATGAATAATTGGTTGATTGCAAATTACGAGCGCGACTCGCAGATAGGCAACTTTTTTATATGGCGACGAAAACCTTGACCGACATCCTCATCCGGCCTGCGATTCCGGCAGACATTCCCCGCCTCACGACCTTCATCCAGCCCTTTGTGGACGAAGGTAAATTGCTGCCCCGCACCATCGACGAACTGGAAGACCTTCTGGACTTTTTTTATCGCCCAGCAGGGGGAAGAACTTGTCGGCTGCGCCGCGCTGGAAATCTATTCGCCCAAATTGGCCGAAGTCCGCAGCCTCGCCGTATCGCACACGGTGCAGGGCATGGGCGTGGGACGCCTGCTGGTTAATGCCTGCCTCGAACGCGCCCGTGACCAGCGTATTCTGGAAGTCATGGCGATCACCTCCTCGGATGCCTTCTTCATGGCCTGCGGTTTCGACTATACCCTCCCCGGTGAAAAACGCGCCGTGTTCATCCAGACCCGCGATAAACTCTAGGCGCTGTGTGCAGCATTCCTGATCGCTTCAGCCGAAGGTAAACCGGATGACCGCATCCAAACCGAAGTGGAAAACCCGCCAGTATTGGGCGCGTCTCGGCATCTTCGCCATAGTCGTTCTGTTTGCGACCATCATCGTCGGGCAAATCGTTTTTATGCACCTGTCAGCAGAGGCGATCATTCGGCCTGCGCCGAGTGACGTTTCCCGGCCAGATGATTTCGTCGCCGAAGATGTCTCCTTTATCGGTGGCGATGATCTGATGTTATCGGGCTGGTATGTCCCCCCGGAAAATCGCGCGGTCATTATCTTGTTGCATGGCTACGACGCCAACCGAACCCAGCTTTTATGGCACATGCGCCAGTTGGTTGATGCGGGTTTTGGTGTGCTGGCTTACGACTTGCGCGGACATGGCGAAAGTGAAGGGGCGCAGCGCACCAACGGCTGGCGTGACGTAGACGATGTTGCCGGGGCAATCGATTTTCTGGCGGATAAGGCCGAAACCATTGGCATATTTGGCTTTTCCGTTGGTGGTCAGGTCGCGCTGCGGGCCGCCGCCGCCTATCCCGCCCTTCGGGCTGTGTTTGTTGACGGACCTGCTGGCGCGACTGCCGGGGATTATCCCCCGCCCGTCAACATTCAGGAGCAGTTTGTATTCCGCCTTGCGCCCATCATGGATCGCATGTTAGCGGATCGCACCGGAACGCCCATACCCGCCTCCGTGATGGATAGTCTGCCTCGCATCGCGCCGCGCCCGATCTTCTTTGTCGCTACCGGCCAGCACCCCCAGATTCCCGGCGGCGAAATTCGCCTCGTGCGCCCGTTTTACGAAGCCACCAGAGATCATGCCCAGTGGTGGCCGATACCCGAAACTGGTCACGGGGGTGGCTGGCTTGTCCGTCCCGATGAATATGCCCGCAACCTCGTGGACTTCTTTAGCCGCATGATCGCTTAACCAAATTGTTTAGGTATTGAATATTTATTGTTTATGTTTTATCCTGTTATGTATTGGATAAACAGGAACAATTCTGATGGTCAATATACTGGTTTCCGGCTTTCTGGTCATTCTCGGCCTGATGACGCTCATCTGGCTGCTCAGTCTCGCCCTCAAAAATTCCAGCATTGTCGATATTTTCTGGGGATTGGGTTTTGCGGTGGCTGCCTGGGCCTATTATTTCCTCACACCCGATGGTTTTCAGACCCGTAAGCTGCTCATGACCGTCCTTGTCACCCTCTGGGGATTGCGCCTCGGCCTGCACATCGGGAGTCGCAACATCGGCAAAGGCGAGGACTACCGTTACGCCCGTTGGCGCGAGGCCGCCGGGGCGTCCTGGTGGTGGCGCAGTTTCTTCAAGGTATTCCTGCTGCAAGGGATTATCCTGTGGTTTGTCGCCATGCCGTTGGCCGTCGCCCAGTACAGTCCCCAACCTGCCGCACTCACCATTTTTGACATCCTCGGTCTTGTCCTCTGGCTCGTCGGCTTCACCTTCGAGGCGCTTGGCGACTGGCAGCTTTCCCGCTTCAAATCCGACCCCGCCAATAAGGGGCAGGTCATGCGTTCCGGCCTGTGGCGCTACACCCGCCATCCCAACTATTTTGGTGATGCCACTCTCTGGTGGGGATATTTCCTCATCGCCCTCAGTGTTCCCTATGGCTTCCTGACGGTGCTCAGTCCCGCCCTGATGACCTTCCTGTTGATGCGGGTATCCGGTGTCGCCTTGCTCGAACGCGACCTCCAAAAGAATAAACCGGGTTACGCCGACTATATCGCCTCCACCAACGCCTTTTTCCCCGGCCTCCCACACAACCAGTCCCAACCTCAATAATAAGCCGTCTTCGCCACCCTAAGGGCACGCCAACGTGTGTGCCCTCACCAGCTTTCCCGTTGGTGTTCCGGTCATGTTTGTAAGGGCAAGGGATAGCTGGTTTTTCAGTCTTTACTCCCCTTCTCCGCAAGCGAACAAGGCGTTGGGGGGATGGAGTAAACGGGTACGGTTTTATCATTGTCATCACATCCACCGCCCGATTTGCGAACAAACGTTCCAGTTGTTATAATCGGCATATCTTTAATGGTTGCTTTACAACAAAGTGATGCCGATGAAAACCCTGTCACAGGACGCGGTGCGCGGGCTGATAATCGCCGCGCAAGGACTGGATGACCACCCCCAGCCGCCCGCCACCAAAAAAGCCGTTCGCGCCATCATTCGCCAGATGCACGTATTGCAAATCGACAGCATTCATGTCGTCGCCCGCAGTCCCTATCTGGTGTTGTGGAGCCGCCTGGGTGACTATAACCAGCGCTGGCTGGATGATTTGTTGGCGGAAGGCGCGCTCTTTGAATACTGGTCGCACGCGGCTTGCTTCCTGCCGATTGAAGATTATCCACTGTATCACCCTGACCTGTGGATGGGTGGGCGCGCCCGCAAATGGCTGGATGAAAATTCCACTATCGCCGAAACCGTCTTAAATCACATCCGTGCCAATGGCGAAACGCGCTCTGCCGACTTTGAGCGCACGGATGGACAGAAGGGCAGTTGGTGGAACTGGAAAGAGGAGAAAATCGCGCTGGAATATCTCTTCTATGCTGGCGAATTGATGGTTCGCAAACGCCATAATTTCCAACGGATTTATGACCTGCGTGAGCGGGTTTTCGCCGATCATGCTACCCTGCCCGAAGTCTCACTGGCCGAGGCTCACGAGCAGTTTGTCCTCAATACCATACAGGCGCTCGGTGTGACCAGGCCGGAGTGGATTGCCGATTATTTTCGCCTCTCCAAAACTGATTTCAGGGCTGCTTTCAAACGCCTGGAAAAACAGGATCGTGCTGATGCCTGTGCAGGTCGAAGGTTGGGACACCCCCGGCTATATCCATCCTGAATCCCTCAAGCAGGTGGAAGCTGCCGCGAAGGGTAAAATCCCACATTCCAAAACCACCTTTTTATCGCCATTCGATCCACTGGTATGGGATCGGGCGCGGGCGCTTGACCTGTTCAACTTCGATTACAAAATTGAGGTGTATACCCCCGCGCCCAAGCGGAAATATGGCTACTTCACCCTGCCGATTTTGTATAACAATGCGCTGATTGGCCGCCTCGACCCCAAAGCCCACCGTAAGGAAGGTATTTTTGAAGTGAAGGCGCTGCATCTCGAACCCGGCGTGGTCGTCGATGATAACCTTGTCGCAGAGGTCAAAAGTGCGCTGCAAGCCTGCGCCGCTTGGCATAAGACCCCGCAGGTCGTTGTCCGTTATGCCACCGAACCCGGCCTCGCCGAACGCCTCGCGGACTAAGTTGCTGCCGGTTGCGACCCCTGCCTCATTGTCTGCCATCGATGGCTCTGGGGCTTCAATCTTTTTTCTGAAAACTAATGGCTAAAAACCGAAAACTGCCCATTTTCCCCCTCAAAAACGACACAAATGTTTACCTATTCACAACCAACCTGTGCTATCCTGTACCTATCGAACCGTCCTGGTTGGCGCACGTAGTCGCTTGGCGGTTCAATTAATCTGCACAATCTGCACACATCGGGCATGTGCATTTGCAGAAATTGCAGCATATTGTGCGGATTGCGGGGAACGCTCAAACTCGCTGTGCAGAAGATGAAGTCCTCATGGGCGAAAAGTCCCTCCCCGCCACGCAGGGCGAGATTTAGGGAGGGGAAGAGAATATTGAGAATAATCCCCCGATTATTTTTATCGTTTTTATCTTCTTTTCGATCCATCAGGCATCTGTCAGCGAACTTGCCGCTGTTTTCAGGGACGCACTAAGGAGACGATATGACACAACCAAATGGGACGCTGATTATGGTTCGGCACGGTCAATCCCAGTGGAATCTGGAAAATCGCTTCACTGGCTGGACGGACATTCCACTGACTCCCGAAGGAGAAGCCGAAGCCCGTCATGCAGGTGAACTGCTCAAGGGCTATCACTTCGACCACGCCTTCACGTCGGTGCTGTCCCGCGCTCAGGAAACCCTGCGTATCATCCTTGAGGTCATCGACCAACCCGATGTGCCCATCGAGCGTGATCAAGCCCTCAACGAACGAAACTATGGTGATCTACAAGGTCTGAACAAGGCCGAAACCGCCCTCAAGTTCGGGGATGAACAGGTACATTTGTGGCGGCGCAGTTACGATATTCGTCCGCCCGGTGGCGAAAGCCTGAAGGATACACGGGCGCGGGCATGGCCGTATTACGAGCGCCACATTCAGCCGTTGGTGCTGGCCGGACAAACCATCCTGGTGGCCGCGCATGGCAACAGTCTGCGGGCGCTGGTGATGGTGCTGGATAACATCTCCGAGGCGGACATCCCCGACCTCAACATCCCCACCGGCGTGCCGATGCGCTACATTTTCAACAGCCAGGGCGAAATTTTAGAACATGGCTATTTAGGGGAGACGGCGGGGTAACAGACGCGGCAGGTTCTCGTTATCCTTCGGAATAGTGAAGATGAAGGTGGTTCCCTGTCCCGGTGGGCTTTCTGCCCAGATTTTGCCGCCGTGCGCTTCCACGAAGCCGCGCGCAATCGCCAGCCCCAGCCCGGTTCCCCGGTAGCCATCGCTGGATTGTGACCGTGACCTTTCGCCCCGGTAGAAGCTGGTGAAGATATGCGGCAGGTCGGCCTCGGCGATCTGTGAACCGGAATTAAAAACACTGATTTCGAGTTGGTCTTCACGCTGCTCGGCGGTCACATTCACACTGCCACCGGGTAATGTATGGTGCAGGGCGTTATCGATCAGGTTATATAGCACCCGTTGGATTTTGTCCGCCGCCACCGAGGCCATATCCACCCCCGGCCCGACCTCGCCCGTCAGCGTCACACCCGCGCTGGCCGCCCGCGCGCTCATGCTGCCCAACGTGTCGGAGATCAAATCCCGCAGGGAGGTCATTTCGCGGTCAATCTTCAGGTGTCCGGTGTCCATCTGTGCCAGTTCAAACAGGTCATCAATCAGGCGGCTGAGATGCTGGATTTCGTTCTGGATATTCTGGTAGTAGCGGTTGACCGTCTCGGTATCCGTCACCACGCCGTCGATCATGGCTTCGTTCATCACCCGCATGGCCGCCAGTGGCGTCCGCAGGTCATGGGATACCCAGGCGATTAAATCTCGCCGCGCCGCTTCCAACATCCGTTTTTGTTCATCGACACTCTCCAACGCCGCCGCCATGTCGTTGAAGGTTCGTCCTAGCTCGGCCAGTTCGTCGTTGCCCTGAATACCTGTCCGCGTCTGGAACTCGCCTTTCGCCAGCCGCTCCGATGCTTTCATCAGGTCGTGGATGCGCTCGGTAATCGTGCTGGAAATCAACTGCACCGACACCACCGAGATCACCCCGGCGAATACCAGCAGCGCCGTCGTCAGCACCAGATCGTGATAGCTGATGTACATCGACTTGGCCGTCAGGAACACGTTGACGAACACCAACACCACTGTCAGGATGGAGGTGGCTAGCAGCGTCCAGCGCAGGCTGCTAAACCATTGAATCACACGCCGCTGGTACAGCAGATAGACGAAAGCCACCGTCGCCAATCCGGTGCTGCCCATGAAGGCGATCAGCAGTTGAAAATCCCCCGGCGGCGGTTCGAGTTCCGGGCCGACGATCAGCAGCGCCAGGATGAGGGCAGCCACGCCGCCGGAGACCAGCAGGAGGATGGAGTAGAAAGGTTTCACCTTAGAGCGGTTCAAACTTGTAACCGATGCCCCACACCGTTTTAATATACAGTGGGGTGGCCGGGTCGGACTCGATCTTTTCGCGCAGGCGGCGGATATGGACAGTCACGGTGCTTTCGTCGCCATAAAACTCGTAACCCCACACCTGATTAAGCAACTGCTCACGGGTGAATACCTGTTCCGGGTGGCGGGCGAACAACCACAGCAGATCGAATTCCTTGACGGTCAATGTCACCGGCGCATCCCCCACCGTTACTGCTCGGCGCAGGGGGTCAATCTGCAAACCATCAAAGGCGATGGGCTTTTCCTCTTTTTCGGCATTCGGGGCGCTGCGGCGCAGTACCGCCTTGACACGCGCCACCAATTCGCGCGGGCTGAAGGGTTTGACCACATAATCGTCCACGCCGAGTTCAAACCCGGCGATCCGATCCGCCTCGTCGCCGCGCGAGGTGAGCATGATAATGGGGATGTCCCCCGCCGCGCTCAGGCTGGCATACTCTGGCGCATTCCGCAGCGAACGGGCGATGTTGAAACCGTCGATCCCCGGCAGCATGATGTCCAGCAGAATCAGGTCAACCCGTTGGTTGCGCAGCAGGTCAAGCGCCTGATGGCCGGTTTCGGCTTCGAGGACGGCGTATCCCTCGCGTTCCAGATAGCGGCGTACCACCTCGCGGATGGTGCGCTCGTCATCGACAATGAAGATGGTGTAGGTCTTAGTCATACTTCTATTGTACGACAAGGTGATTACAAATGTCTTGCCGGGAATGCAGCAGAAATAAGTCTTAACAGCTTTCAGCAAAACGGCGATTGTCAAAATGGTGATGAACCACTATGATCTGCTGTGAACTATTTGGGAAGGGATACGATATGCAATCGACATCGGAAGTAAAGTTGAAAGTTGGCACCATTTTTCGCCCGCCCACACTCGATGACCTGGAAACTGTGGTCGCCATCATGAATGCCTGCTCGTTGAAGTCCATCGGGCGGGCCGACGAGATTATTGAAGATGTCCGCGCGAGATGGCAGTCGCCAGATACCAACCTGGAACAGGACCAGCGGGTGGTTATTGCGCCGGATGGACGGATGATCGGCTACGGGCACGTAGACAGTCATAAACGCCCGACTGCCCCGTTTGTCGATGTGTTTCTACACCCCGATGACTGGGGTGATCCAGCGGGGGATTTCCTGATGCGGTGGGTTGAGGAACGGGCACGGGAAGCACTGACAGACCCGAATATTCCGACGGATGCGCGGGTGGTCATGCAGGCGGCGACCTATGCGGTTGATACTGTACTATAAGGGGCTGCTGGAGAACGCCGGAATGAACATCTGTCGGGTACAGTGGTGGATGGAGATTGATTTCAACTCTCCGCCGCCCGAACCTGAATGTCCATCCGGTATCGTCATGCGTTCCGTCTCGCCGGACGAAGACCTGCGCCCCATATTGAAGGTCGTACGCGAGGCGTGGCAGGATCATTGGGGGTACGAGGAAAGACCGTTCGAGGAACATTACGCAAGCTGGATGAGCGATTGGAATGAGGGGAATTTTGACCGCTCACTCTGGTTCCTGGCGATGGATGGTGACATCATAACCGGATTCTCGCTGTGCAAGCCGCATTTCGCCAACGATGAAGTCCTGGGCTGGGTGAGCACACTGGGGGTCATCCGTTCCTATCGCAAGCAGGGATTGGGCATGGCGCTGCTGCTGCATTCCTTTAGTGAACTATATCAGCGCGGAAAAGCGCGTGTTGGGCTGGGTGTGGATGCTGGCAGTCTGACCGGCGCAACCCGTCTGTACCAGCGGGCAGGGATGCACGTGGTGACGCAGGCTGAGGTTTATGAAAAGGAACTGCGACCCGGCGTGTCTTATCGGGTCAGCGGGAATTGACAGCGGCTTAGGTTTCGATAGGGAGATGGGCTGCTTCCCACCCTTCGAAGCCGCCGTCGATGTTCAGGACGTTGGTGAATCCCCCCCGCTGAAGCAGACTGGCGACGACCTGTGAGCGCGTGCCACCACCACACTGGACGATGAGCGGTATGTCGCGGGGCAGTTCGGCGGCGTGGGCGGGAACATAACCCATCGGGATATGAAACGCGCCGGGGACATGCCCCTCGTCATATTCACTTTTGCCACGCACATCCAGCAGATATGCCCCACCGTTGTTCAGCATGTCCTGCGCCTGGTTGGGCGTCACATACTGGATACGTCCATCGCAATTTTCAACCCAATCGGGGGTGAAGTAACCGGGGATAAAATCGACCCCGATGGCACGCAGTTCGGTCAATAACCGGGATATTTCACCTTCCTCGGCAATCAGATAGGTCGGTTTCTCGTAATCCACATACCAGCCGACGTAGGTGCTGAAGCTGCTGCTCGTCTGTGGGACATTGACCGTACCGGGCAGATGACCGTTGGCAAAAGCCCTCAACGGACGCGCGTCAATCACCAGGGTTTCTTCGACCAATTCATGCAGGACAGCCTCATCAGTCAAGCGGCGGGGGATCGACAGGTCGGACAGGAGGGCTGGGCCAGCTTTGTTCACCCGTTTCATCTGGGCGAAATAGCGGGGAGTCTCCGGCTGGTCGGCCAGCAGCCAATCCACAAACTGCAACTCATCGTCAAACTGAAAAGCGGGATTGAACAACTTCTCGTAGCCCAGGGTTGACGAAGGAACCGCGCCCAATGCCTTACCACAGGCGCTGCCCGCACCGTGTCCCGGCCAGATTTGCAGATAATCCGGCATGGACTTGAGGCGCTGGATATTGGCGAACTGCCCGCGCGCGCCGATTTCCTTCGTCCCGGTTATCCCGGCGGCGGTTTCCAGCAGGTCGGGACGGCCAATATCGCCCACAAACAAGCAGTCGCCCGGTGAACAGCCCCATCGGGCGGTCTGCGGCGCGGGTATCGGTGAGCTGGAACATCAGGTGTTCGGGGGTATGACCGGGCGTGTGAATAGCTTCCAGACGGATGTTGCCGAGCATCCAGGAGTCGCCATCATGGAGCAGGACGGTTTCATGATCGGCGTAAGCATATTTCCAGTCGGCGTCGCCCATGTCGCTCAGGTAGAGAGTCGCGCCGGTCTGGGCGGCCAGTTCACGGACACCACTGACAAAATCGGCATGAATGTGGGTTTCCGTCACCTGGGTGATGGTCAAACCCTCGGCATCGGCGGTATGAAGATAGGGCGATACATCACGGGCGGGGTCAATCACCAGCGCCTCGCCGGTTTCCTGACAGCCGACCATATAGGATGCCTGGGCCAGTTTTTGATCGTAGAAGTATTTCAGGAGCATAAGAGAGCCTTTCAGCCGTCAGCTATCAGCATTCAGCCAAGACAAATAATGAATGCTGGAAATTATCGACTGATTACTTTTCGACTGGGCAGTCCCTTCGCCATCCAGCCGTGTGTGCCGTCGGACAGGTTATAAACTTCCATGTAGCCATTGTGAATGAGGAACTGCGAACTGCGGTAGCTGCGATTTCCAGATGCACAGACCATGACCACCGGCATATCGGTTGGGATTTCGTCGAGACGATCCGGGATTTGATTGAGCGGGATGTGAATCGCGCCGGGGAGATGCCCCTGCACCCATTCAAAGTCTTCACGCACATCCACCAGAATATGATCGCCGGGTTGGAAGTTGTCGCGGTAGGATTCGCTGTCGATATTGGCAAAATGCGGCTGAGGGGAAACATCGGACATTGGGATTCTCCTGAGTGATTCAAAACAAAGGCAAACATAGAACGAGCGGTTACAAAGTGGGTGATGGGATGCTGCCAGTTTACCCACACCCAGCCCCCTCCTGTAAATGACAAGGGGGAGAAAAACCCGGATGTGTGGCAGTCACGCCGGATATAACCACAACTAGAATGCCTTCATTATAGACGGAATAGCCACATCCTTCCATACGAATGGAATCAAAAAAGGGCATGACGCGCGTCATGCCCCTGATGGAAATTAGACCGGATTTTGGGTATCCGGCGAGTCGATATTGTCGGCAACCTCGTCGATCATGCTGTCAGAACATCCTTGATAAGGTTTTGCAAGTCTTCGGGCGGCGCACCCGCGTTTTCACGACCCGCGCGGGCGGCATCCTCGACGGTGTATCCGCCGATGACGGCCAGAGACAGGGTGATGATGAGCGTGAGCAGTTCGCCACGCAGGGGGTGGAGGTCGGGGATGGCGAGGGTGAGCAGGCCAACGATGAGGGCGCACAGGGCGACGATCACCCGGCGGGATTTGAGCGCCAGCATGACGGGATCAACTACCGGACGGCGCAGGGATTTGTCTTCGGACATTTGGGGAAACTCCTTTTCTAGCGGACAGCGATCAGCCGTCAGCAATCAGCGAAAGATGAAAGGCAAGCGGATGGACATGAAACTGTTCTATCCCCCTCGTAGTCAACGGAGGGGATTTTTGACCCCTATCCCCCAGTCACTCAGGGGACATTCGTCCCCATTCGGAGCGCCCTTCTCCCGCAAGCGATGGAAAGGGGAGAAAGTATCGCGCTTGAGGAGCGATAGGGTTTGATTTGAGGCGGATTGGGTGAACTGATTGATGGGCGAGAGACAACCACTTATGAGATGGGGCGGAGGGCGGTGATTTCGCGTTCGAGCCAAGCGATTTTTTGGCCAGGGCGGTGAGCAGCGGGTCTTTACCGGATAGGTTGACAGGTCGATTTCGGATGTGCCATAATCGCGGCGAGCCTGATCGAGCTTCTGGCGCTGGACGAGTTCGGCCTGCTGTTCTGGTGTGAGGACAGAAGGATCGTGGGCGAGGACGACAGCGCGGGCGGTTTCGATGTCGGCAGGGGTGGCTTTATCCACCAGATGGACGATGACCTGACCGGGTGTGAGGCTGAGGCCAGAAGTGATGCCGCCTAACGCCGCGCGCAGTTCCGCGTCCAGGGCTTCAACATTAACCGAGCCACGCTGAATAGATACTTCAATCATTTACGATACCTCCCGTACCCAGAAATGGGGATGATGGTCGAAATAGGTTGTGCCTGCCCCGGCGTAGAGTGTGGCAGTAGCCGAGCCTATGTTCAGCTTCCACTGCAATTTGAAGGTGTGATTTCCGGCAGAGAGGCCGCGCGCCAGTACGGTGAACGAAACTGAACTGGCCGAGATCGAGGACGCCTGACTACCCAATGGGCGGCGATCAGGCCATCATCCCCACCGAGTCGCACACCATCGACCTCGACATCGAGCGAGATGACACGGCCATTGGAACTACTGAGCAGCATCCCGTGAAAGCTGATGAGTACATCGCCGCCGTTGGTGGTGAGGGCGAGAGCGAGTTTGGTGTTATCGACATTGACGAAGGAGGTAGAGGTGGTGGTGTAATCGGATGATTCGTTGAGGACGTAGACGGTGGTGGGCGGGGCTTTAAGGAATTCGAGATTGTCACGCAGGTGGGTGTTGAGCAAAGCGGCGGTGACAAGTTCGCCGGTTGCCCAGGTTTTGGGCGATGTCCAGACGGCTGGCATAGGTATATTTCCTTTCGGTTAGGAGAACAGTTGAAAGTACAAAGTGCAGAGTACACAGTACAAAGCGCAAGGCGGGCGCACACACGGGTGCACCCATAGCCTATTCGCGCTGTCTATTGACCCCCTCCGGTTCGCTACGCTCACCACCTCCCCCAGTAATGGGTAGGGATGGCGATCAATAGGCGGGGATGGCGTCGATGTCGAGGCGGCTGGTGTCGATGATCCAGAAGGTGCTGGCAGAGGCGGGTTCGAGCAGCCATGTGACCTGATGCCGCCAACCGCCGCGATCTACGACATGTTCCTCGGCGATGATGAAATAATCGGCATCCTGTCCGGTTTGCGTCTCGGTGATAGTGATGCGGTCAAACAGTGTCCGGGTGAGCATCTGTGTGAGATGGTTCGTACCACTCACCTGTATGCGCCGGACAGCACCGCGCGGGTCTTTGCGGCGGGTTAACTCGAAACGGGCCAATTGGTCAGCCTCCTCCAGCGAGTCGAGGGCGGGAAGATTGAACGACAGTTCACGCAGGCCATGCAGGGAGACACTGAGCCAATCGGTTTGGTCGAGGGTGATGGGGTCGCCCTGAATGATGGGCGTGCCGCGAATCGTCATCCCGGCCAACAGGTAAACGGCGTCGGTGCTGTCGTTGCGGATGGTGAATACGGCGGCACTCGCCCCGGCTTCGACCAGCGTGAAGTAGAGATCGATT
Source organism: uncultured Chloroflexia bacterium (assembly GCA_963752305.1). GTDB lineage: Bacteria > Chloroflexota > Anaerolineae > Aggregatilineales > Phototrophicaceae > CFX2. The sequence goes on along the minus strand of CAVVXQ010000006.1, from coordinate 1,284,017 downwards.
GGTACGATCTTCGCCTGAACCGTCCGGCTGGGCATTGGCTGAGTAATCAACTCCAGCTAATGGCGGCGTAACGGATAATGCGCCGAGGGGACGTCCGGCAGCATCGCGGTATCGGGCGGTGATGTGGCGGACGCCAGCCTCTCCGGGAAGGATGCGCTGCGGATTTTCCAGCGTCCACAGGGTTGTTTCGGGCGCGCCGATGCTGCGCGGGAGCAGGGTCACACCTGACTCGATTGCCGATGTCCGCGCCGTAGGTGTAATCGAGGCCATCCATATCGTCGGTGAAGGTGGCAACGGGGGCAGTGTCGAGGATGGTGTGATGGCGGTTGTAGAAGATGAACGCCCCTTCCCGATCTACAAGGAAACGGCCATCCTCGGCTTCAACCATCTGGCGGATTGCGGTCAACGCGGGGATGCCCTCCGCCCAAGTGTCGGCGGTGTAGGCGAAAATGGACTGTCCGATTTCGAGCGCGCGGGGATACTGTTCGGCAAGGCGGGTGGTGGTGTCAAGCTGCATGTGGTCGGTGATGTCCAGCAGCCAGTATCCGGCGAGGGTTGGCTGGCGCAGGGGCAGCGCGTCCAGCACCGCCGCGATGACCTGATCGGCAGGTTGATTCACCTGTGGCGGCAAACGGATGTGATTCGACAAGTCGGCCTCCGGGCCGCCTGCGTAGATGACCGCCAGCCGTTGACCCTGATCGCCTGCCATTGGTTCAATGCGGGTGATGCGTCCAGTGAAATGGGTGCGGAGGGTTAAACCATCGTCGCTGAGAATGCGGATTCGCTGGCCGGGGGCGTATCCAGCAGTCACTTCGGGCGAGTAGGCGCGAGAGGGGTTGCGAAGGGTGATGCGGGCGGCGATGGGCGCGGCTAGCAGCATCGTAGGGTGCGGATAGGCCAAGCCGCCATTCCAGATGCAGCACATCGGGGGTGATGTCCTCGGCGGGGTCGTCGGTGGCATCATCATTGAGATTAAGGGTGACGGTGTAAGTGGGGGGGGACATTGAGCCTCCTTTCAGGCGGCAGTTAAAAGTGCAGAGTACACAGTACAAGGTGATGAGGGACGTGTGCCGCTGGACGTTCAAAACATCCAGCTACATAAAATCTGGAAACCTCTGAAGAGGTTGTTTGGCTAGGCAGTTTGAGATGGTAGGAGGTGCAAACACGCCTTTCTCAAAACACAGCCAATCTCAATCCTTATACCTGGATGAGCCAGGTGTGGCGGAAGGCGACACCGTGATAATCCACCTCGCCATGTGTGAATGTGCCGGGTTCGACACGGACGGCGGCGGGTTCGAGCAACGCGCCGGAGAGGGTGACATCTGCGCCGAGAGCGTCGAAATAGGCGTCGATCAGGTCGATGAGGCCGGGAAGGGTAGAACGTGTTCCACGTCCGGCAGTAACCGGGGCGACCAGCAGCAGATGGGTGACGGTGTAGGCGACAGTACGCGCACCGCCACTGAAGGCCAGCGCGATAAAGCCACGCCCACGCTCCCGGAAAAGCTGGTTTTCCTGGGTATCACCGGGCAACACCAGCAGCGCAGGCAGTTGGGCACGGGCGAGGGAGTCCGGCACGGTATCGACATCATAGTTGTTGGCGACACCGGATACGGACAAGGCGGACAGGTTGGTAAGCGCGGAACGAAATGGGGTCATCGGGAACTCCAAGACTAAAGGAAAAGTACAGAGTGCAAAGTACAGAGGAAAGGCTAAAGACGGACAGAGGATGGTGACTGAGGCGGATGATGGACCAAGGACTAGGCTTTGACACCGACGCGGCGCAGGGGGACGAGGACTTCGAGCAGATTGTCGGGCAAGAGGGCGGCGGTATCCGGTTCACGATAGAGCCATGCCGCCCAACGCAGCGCCAGCGCGGAGATGTCCGCCGGGGGCTGGTAGGTAAAGATGGGTGTTGATTGGGCGTGGGCGGCGGGGGTTGTGCCGTTCGCGCCGCGCTCGGCTACCAGCACATTCGTCCCGGTATTCACCGCCAGCACCCGTAGATATTCATCCTCGATTTTCAGCAGGTGGCCGACCTGAAAACGGGGCGACTCGGTTTGGACGTCCGCGCCGTCGGCATCGGTCACGGTGAGGGTGGTGGCGGTGTCACTGAGGGGGTTGTCCTGAAGGGTGTCGGATGTGTCTCGCCATGCGTCCGCCCAACGGTCATGATAACCCCAGATGCCGGATACCGTGATCGCCCCAACGCGGGTTTGATCCCAGACAAACACTTCGCCATCGGTGAGCAGCAGACCGCTATAGGGCGGTGTTCCGAGCAGGGGCAAAACACTGTCCAGGTTGATGGTGCTGCCATCGCCGTTGGTGAGGGCGGTGAGTTCCAGCAGGTCATCATCGAGCAGGAGTTGGGTCGCGCCGCTGACGGTGTGCGGGCGGGCGGCGACGTGCGGGCTGAAGCGCCTCCCGGCAGCGCGTTCGATCTGGGCGGCTGCTGCTCCGAGGGCATATATCAGGCGGGCGTCGTCGGCGGTTTCCGAGGCGGACAATCCGAGGCGGGCACGCAGGGCGTAGAGGGTGGACAGGGTGTACATCGGGTATATCTCCTTATAGATAGGGATGAGGAATGAGAAAAGTACAGAGTACAAAGTGCAGAGCGAAAACAGGTTAGGGGATTTAGATAATGATGTGGAGTGAAATGAAAAGGACGCAGGGGGCTGCGTCCTCAGAAAATAGATGGTTATGAGGGGTGGCTTAGCCGAGTTTGCGGCGGAAGAAATCGACCATTTCGTAGAGGGCATCCTGAGCCACTTCGTCGGTACGGAGCTGGCCGCTGGTCAGCATAAAGCCGTGTGGTTCACCGAAATAGACCTTGAGTTCAAAGTAGGCTCCGGCGGCGGTGAGGTCGGTGGCATACTGGTAGATGTCGGCTATGGGGCTGGCCTGATCGTTGGTGCCGTGAATGATGAGCATGGGCGCGTCCAACTGGTCGATAAAATCGGCTGGCGCAGGTGAACCATTATTCGGAAATCCGTACCAGGCAACTCCGGCTTTAAATTCCTTAATCTGTGGCAGGAGGAGCATGGTGTAGCGTCCCCCGGCGCAGAAGCCGGTCAGACCGAGGCGTTCCGGGTCAACATCGTCGCGGGCGGTGAGGAAGGCAATGCTGTCCTCGGTCAACTGTTTAACGGTATCGTCGCTGGGCTGACGTTCGAAGGTTTGCCAGCCGACGGCCAGCACGACAAATCCCTCGGCGGCGAACTGGTCAACCATGTCCCGGTAGCCCTGTTCCAACCCATTGAAGGAGTGAACCAGGACGATGCCGGGGTATGGGCCACCCTCGGTTGGGGCGGCGAGGTAGGACTGGTAGGCCTGACCACCACTGTTGACTTCGACATCGGCTGAGTCAACTGCCATGCCGGTGTCCCTGTCATCCTGAGCAGCAGCGAGGGAGGGCAGCAAGACGATGCTGAGTAAAGAGACGATCATTCCGATAACTCTGATTTTCACGGCACACAATCCTTTCTCTTAAAACATTGTCTATGCGGACAGGGCAAGCCCTGTCCCTACGAAGCGGGAGGATGCCGTTCTTTGAACGTTTACCATAACATAACTATCGTCTGGATTGCCCAAAACGTTCCTAATTGTCATGAGATTTTAAGGAACGGATTGCGAAGCGTTTTGAGGGAGGAAAATAAGGGGTGACATCAATGGAACATAAGAAATTAGTCCTTTGAACATTCAACAATTTTCAACACCTTGACGGCATTATTAAGGGTCATATAATGACGTGTAAATACATCTGTTCCACCCGGCGGAAACCGTATTACACGGTTTTTTTATTGCAGGAGTACCAAATATGGTGCAACGCGAATTGATTGCCACTATTAGCCAGAAATCGTCCGAGGACGTGATGGCGACTCCCGAAGATGAGCCTGGGTCTAAGGCCGAGGAGCCTCCCTCTAACACCGATGATGAACCTCCCTCTATAAGCCGCACGCCACGCCCGTCCCTGTGGGCGGATGTCCCAGATGAACAATGGGATAGCTGGCACTGGCAACTGGCGCACCGCCTGAATTCAACCGAAGAACTGGCACAGATCATCCACCTGACGGCGGAAGAAATTGAAGGACTGTCGGCAGATGACAAGTTCCGGGTGGACATCACACCGTATTTCGCCAGCCTGATCGACCCAGATGACCCGTTTTGCCCGGTGCGGCGGCAGGTAATCCCGCAGGGGCGGGAACTGGAAGCCTTCGAGGGCATGATGGCGGATAGTTTAGCGGAGGACGCGCACAGTCCTGTGCCGGGGTTGGTTCACCGCTACCCTGACCGGGTGCTGATGCTGGTGACGACCCAGTGCGCGAGTTACTGCCGCTACTGCACCCGCAGCCGGATTGTGGGCAATCCACACGAAACCTTCAGCAAAACCGATTTTGAAGCGCAGTTGGATTACCTGCGGCGGACGCCGAGCGTGCGCGACGTGCTGATGAGCGGCGGTGATCCGCTAACCCTGGCACCACGAACACTGGAATATATTCTGTCGGAACTGCGGAAGATCGAACACATCGAGATTATCCGCATCGGCAGCCGCGTGCCAGTGTTCCTGCCGCAACGCATCACCGACGAATTCTGCAACATGATCCGCAAGTATCACCCGCTATGGATGAACATCCACGTTAACCACCCGAAAGAAATTACGCCAGAATTGAGCCGCGCGCTGGAAAAATTGTCGTACGCAGGTGTGCCGCTGGGCAACCAGAGCGTGCTGCTGGCGGGTGTGAATGACAGTGTGAACATCCAGCGAGAACTGGTGCATAAGCTGGTGCGAAACCGGGTGCGTCCGTATTACCTGTACCAGTGCGATCTGGTGAAGGGCGCGGGACACTTCCGCACGACGGTGAGTAAGGGCATCGAGATCATCGAGGGTTTACGCGGGCATACCAGCGGGTATGCTGTGCCGACCTACGTGGTGGATGCGCCGGGGGGCGGCGGAAAAATCCCGGTGATGCCGCAGTACGTCATCAGCCAAGCACCGGGGCGGGTTGTCCTACGGAATTATGAGGGGTATATCACGACCTACGAAGAACCGACAGATTATGACCCACACCTGATTGACCATCTGGACAGGCAATCGGCTCACCCAGACGAAGCAGGGCAAAGCGGCGTGTCCGGCCTGCTGGAAGGCGAGTCGATGGCGATCAAACCAGAGGGGTTCGATCACCTGCACCAACGGGGCGGTGGGAGCCACCGGCTGAATGGGGATGCGGAGAAGTGGAAGCCGTATAAGGCGGTCAGCGATGAGCATTCCGCCGTCAGTAATGGCAATGGGCGTGAGGGGAAACGAGAAAACAGGAGATAAAAACGAGAAAGAGAATGGAGAAACGATTCTCTATAGAACCTCACCCCCTCCCGGCCTCCCCATTGGATGGCGAGGGGGAATGTGACCCCCGTCAACGGGGGGGAGGAGAAATAAGCGGGGTGTGATGAAGTTTCTGGCACAGAAAGCCATTAGCCAGAAATCATGATTTTCGTAGATGAGGGTCTGAGACCCTCATCTACACAGACCGATATTGATGTGATGTGGTCGATAAATAAATTCAGGGATACTCGTATCCCAAAATGGAGAGGTATCAGGAATTATGCGAGTTGCAGTGTTGGTGAATTTACAGAAGAACGCGCCGGTTTATGACGGGATGCCGGATGATCGGTGGCATGACCTGGACAGCGAAACGACGCCGAAGGCGATCACGAATGTGCTGCGGCGGGCAGGACATGATGCGGAATGGTTCGAGGCGAGTATTGAGCCACCGTATAACCTGGTCGAACGGCTGAAGGGGTTTCAACCGGATATTTGCTTCAACATCTCGGAAAGCCATTTTGGGGACGGGCGCGAGTCGCAAGTCCCGGCGATTCTGGAGATGATGCAGATTCCGTATACGGGCAGTGGATTAACCACGCTGGCGCTGGCGCTGGATAAACCGATGACCAAACGGCTGCTGGCGTATCACGGGCTGCCGACACCGGAGTTCCAGGTGTTCACGCGGGTGGATGAACCGATACACGGCGAACTGGTGAACGAGGATGGTGAACTGCGGTATCCCCTGTTCGTCAAACCGAGCGCCGAGGGGACGAGCATGGGCGTGAGCGGGGACAGTATCGTGTATACGGTGGCGGCGCTGCGAAGTCAGGTGAACTGGCAGTTGGAACGCTACCAACAGCCGATTCTGGTGGAACGATACATCATGGGGCGCGAGTTGATGGTGGGGATGGTGGGCAATATCCAGAAGAATCTGCTGCCGCGACCAAACGAGCGCACGATGTACGATGATGTGCCGGATATGCTGACGTTCATGCCCGCGATTGAAGTGGATACGACCAAATACGATGCGTCCGAGGGCGGCGTGTATACCAACCGGATGAAGGTGGAACTGGCGGACGAGTATCATTATTTCTGCCCTGCTCCACTGACGGATGAGCAGTGGTACGAACTGCGTCGGCTGGCGGCGGCGACTTTCCGCGCGATTGATTGCAAGGATGTGGCGCGGGTGGACTTCCGGCTGGATGAGACACAGGATTACAAGCCGTACATCCTGGAAATTAATCCGCTGCCGGGGTTGAATCCGGGCTACAGCGATTTGTGTCTGCAAGCGCTGGCGATGGGTTGGGAGCATGACCGACTGGTGAATGCGATCTTCGAGGCGGCGGTGGAGCGGCATGGGTTAACAGTCAGCCAACAGCTATCAGTGGTCGGCTAAAGGGTGTCAGCCACTTAAAAATTAATTCGCGTTTGGACAAGGGGTTAATGAATTTTAACAAATTAAGACGGGTAAAAATCCTCACCCCCTAGCCCCCTCAGCCATTGCATAAAGGGGGAACAAGGCAGTGATTTTAAACCGTATTTAACAGTAAAAACGCATAAACCCCTTGTTCGGATCATTCAACTCCGTAACTGCAAACACTTTTCCAGATGGACAAGCTGTCGCTATACTATGACTGAATAGCGAAAAGAGTCAGGCGGTTTAATGGAAGACGAGTTCACTGGTACCATCTTCTTCTGGCGCGGGCCTGCGCCTTTTTACTTTGTGACCGTTCCGGCAGAGCAGAGTCGCAACCTGAAAGTCATATCGGGCGCGGTGACTTATGGTTGGGGCGTGATTCCGGTTCACGTTCAAATTGGGGACACGACCTGGCAAACCTCCCTGTTTCCCAAAGATGATCTGTACCTTGTACCGATCAAAGCGAGTGTTCGAAAAGCGGAACATCTTGACGAAGGCGACGAAGTGACGGTGCGGCTGGAAGTGAAGATGTGATGTGAGTAGGTCGCCAAGCCATTGACCGCCTCCGGTTCGCTACGCTCACCACCTCCCCCGCCAGCGAGGGAGGAAAAGGCGGATGCGTTTTAGAGCCATGAACGTCAGTCAACCTTATCTTGATGCCTATGCGATTGTTGGTGGATAAGCCTTTTTGTATGCCAACGGGACGCATCCAACAGGCGTGAGGGGTGTTTGAAGGGTTATGTGTTCGGGCAGTATCGAGGGCATATATGCTGAACCTTCACGAAAATCCTTATTCCAAGACCGAAATTCTTCAAACCCTTCGGAATGTTAACCAGACTGTAACCGATTATTTTGCGGCATTGTCGCCAGAGGTGTTTTTCGCCCATCCGCCGGAGGTGTGGTCGCCGGGGGAGAATCTGCAACACCTGATTCAGTCGGTCAGTCCGGTGGCGCGAGCGATGCAAGTCCCACGCGAGGCGTTGAGCAAACGGTTCGGTACGGCGGAACGGCGTTCCAGCAGCTTCACCGACCTGCATGATACTTACAAAACGGCGCTGGCGAACGGCGGGGCAGCGTCCGGGCCGTATCTGCCAGTATTCGAGACTGAAAACACGGACAAAGCGGCGCAGGAGCAGATTATCCAGAAATGGGTGGAGGTCAGCGGGGCGCTGGTGGCGGCGGGGGAAGGCTGGGATGAGGATGAACTCGATACCTATCCACTGCCCCATCCTCTACTGGGCGTGCTGACGATGCGCGAAATGCTGTTTTTTACCACCTTCCACAATCTGCATCATATCAATGATGCGCGGCGGCTGGTCGAAGCAGCGCCGTAACAGGCGACATAAAACAGGCAAATTAGCAGTACGCGCGGTACGGCTTTACCCGTAGAATAGACATCACCGAAGGATGGGTAGAGGCGGCATCCAGCGTGATTCGATTGTTAACAAGATGGACTGTTGTCACTATCGTGCTGCTGCTGGCTGTCATCGTAGCGGCAAAGTTGATTGGACGACGGATACCGTCTCAGGCGCTCTCGTATTATCAGGAAAATCGGGGCATTAGTCTGATTGACGTGAACCGCCGCCTGTCCGGGTGGCTGGTAGCAGATGAAACAGTCCAGTACGCGGGACAGTGGTCGCCAGATGGCCGGATGCTGGCTTACGTCGCCGAGAGCGATTCGAGCGAGGTCGATAACACCGATGTCTACATCCTGGACTTCATAGACGGAACGACCCGCAATATCTCCCACTCCGATGATGATGACAGCCTGCCGATATGGTCGCCAGATGGCCGGATGCTGGCGTATATGACACAGGAAGTTTCTGGCAACGATTACCTCCACCGCCGCATGGTGATGCGGGTGCTGGATATGGACAGCGGACACATTATCGACAGGCTGACGCAAACGACAGGCGTCAATATCCCGCATAGCTGGTCGCCGGACAGCCGGATGCTGGCTATCATCCACCAACAAAGCCCTCAGGATTCCTCCAATATGCAGATTCACGTCATGGACGCAGAAACCGGGGAACTGGTCCCGCGATTCACCCAGACTGAAGGCAGTTCGTTCAGCCCGACCTGGTCGCCGGACGGTGGCTGGTTCTTATTTGCCAAACTGGACGCCGAAAACACGATCATTTACGTCATGGACAGCCTGACCGGGCGGGTTCGGCGGCTGGCGGAGGCCACTTCGACCCTGCCAATCTGGTCACCAGACAGCCGACATATTGTCTATACTTCACTGGAGAGTGGCATTGGCGGCGCGCGGGATGTTATGTATGTGGCGGATGCCCAAACCGGACAGGTCGAGCTGCTGACCCACCATCAGGGGAGCGATAGTCATCCGGTATGGTCGCCGGATGGGCGGTGGCTGGCGTTCGTATCGGATCGAGATGGACAGTCCAAATTATATCTGCGAGAGATAGTGACTGGAGATAACACTCCGTTGTTATCCAACCAGAGTTATTATCCCGACCCGAATATGATCTGGTCGCCGGATGGGCGGTGGCTGGCGTTTAGCTCTCCGGTCACGCGCCGTATGGAGGTGTATGTCATAGATATGTCGGATAAATCGGTGACACGCCTGACCGATGGTGGCGGAAACTTTGTGGGACACTGGCAACCATGAGGCGGAATCTTTGTCGCGCAGAAGGTCAATCTGTAGGATAATCAATTTATTATGGTGGCCGGTTTGCCGGTCTACGATTTTGACGCTTGTTCACCAGGGAAAACCATGTCCAAAGAAAAGCTGCTCAAAGCCCGCAACTTGATTGATGAGGGGAAGTATTCACAGGCGCGGCGGATTCTTAAGAATATTGACGATCCAAAAGCTGACCGGCTTATGGCCGAGATCAACAACCTCGCTCCATTAGCTCCGAGTGGAACGGGGGCACGGGACATCATACAGGTGATTTTGCTGGGGCTGGTGTTCACCGCCCTGTTCACGGGGATTGGTTATGTGATTGCCAGCGGCATCGGCATCCCGAAAAGTGCTGCCAACCCAGTCGTGGTGAATACGCCGAGTGTAAATCCAATCGGGGCCACCCGTGTAGCAGTACAACCGACAGTTCCCCCTACCGCCACTGAAGTCCCGTGCGAGGCACAGGCGTGGTGGGACGCGAACCGCGCACCGTTCGAGAGTGCGGTTAATATCGTTTTAACCGCCAACATTCAGACACCGGGCAGTACCATCAACAATGCCAAGAATGCTTTCACCGCCTGGAGGACAACCTTCGAGGGCGAAGAGACCGCACCGTGTGTAGCGGCGGCTAAACAAGCTATCCTGAACGCAGCGCCACAGATTCAGGCGGTGTTCGAACTCGTATCTGAACCAGACCACCGAGCAACAACGGGCACAGGCGTTTGTGGCGGCGATGGATATTCTGTTGAACAGCGCCAATCAAATCAGCACTCTCAACCTGGATACCTCGCAGGATAGCTGGATTGCACCAGTCCAGGAATTCAGCAACAGTGATTGTCCGGCCAAACGCTGGTATCTGGACTCCATCATCGCGCGGGGTTATCAACAATTCTTCGTCCTGTTCGACGGGCTGGATTACAGCCAAGTATCGGAAGCCAGCAACGGGCTGCGGGATATGCAAACGCTGCGCAGCAGTCTGTCGGCAGACAGCGCGGCTTTCCCGGAGTGTGTGAAACCGTCCAGCGATCACCTGCTGGCGGCAATGGATGGTTTCCTGGGATATGGCAATGCGCGGCTGAACGGCAACGCTCCGGGTGCGGATGCACAATTGCAATCCGGCAGTAACGAATTGAGCAATTTCTATACCGAACTGGCGCGGCTCGATCCTACGTTGAGTGGTGTACGGCTGCGATAGATGGGTTCATCTAAGTGGTGAGTGGATAGGTGGTAAAGGCGATGTACCGATTTCGGAAGGGTTTGATTCTGCTGGCAATGCTCGTGGGCTTGCTAACTGTCCTGGCCTCCCCGGTACTGGCAGATGCCAACGGGGAAATCGTGCGGGCATACCGAGTGAACCTGCGTACCGGGCCGAGCATCGCCTATCCGTCGATTGCTCAACTGGTGCGCGGGCAACAGGTAAAGATACTGGGGTACAGCAGCAATTGGGCGCAGGTATGGGTTTCCGACACGCTGACCGGATGGGTGAATTCGCAGTATGTGGCTGTCATCGTTCCACCACCAGCCAACACCCCCCCAAGCGGGTCGTATAATGCCATCGTCAATGCGGTTTCGCTGAATGTGCGGAGTGGACCCAGTACGTTTTACGGGGTGATCGGCAAACTCACCAGTGGAACGGCTGTCAACCTTGTCGGGCGGACGGCGGATAATACCTGGGTAGTGGTGAATGCGCCAGGTGGGTTGCAGGGATGGGTGAGCGTAGGTTTTGTAAACGCGACCATTATCATCGGAAATCTGCCGATCAGTGGGACAATTTTCGCGCCCGCCTCCACCCCCGCCGCCAGTCGTGACCAGTGTGCAGGTGGGAATTGTATCGGCAGTAGCTTTGAACGTGCGGAACGGGCCGGGCACATTTTACGCAGAAATCGGGCGACTGTTGAGCGGCGCGACGGTCAATTTGATCGGGCGCAGTGGGGATAATAACTGGCTGCGAATCCAGACCGGGAGTGGGTTGATCGGCTGGGTGAACGCGCGATACATCACGACAACTTTTCCAGTGGGGAATTTGCCCATACAGGGATAATATTGATAAAAAAGATTATTTGATAAAGGTTGTTGATGATGACACAGGTAACGGATAATGATAGTGTCCGTATTCCAGGTATTCCAGCACCGTTAACCTGGCAGGGCACACCCCAAACCTGCCGCCTGAGCGCCGAGGGCGTGCTCTCCATCACCTCCGGGGTGAACACGGATTGGTTCATCGACCCGGAAGGCTCGTATATCACTCACAGCGCATCAGCCCTCCTGTTTCCGGTAAAAGCACCGTGCCAACTGAAAGCGCGGGTGACGATGGATGGTCAGGCGACGTTTGATGCCGGGGCACTGGTGGTTTACCAGTCGGAACAGGCGTGGGCGAAACTGGCGCTGGAACGCTCTCCACAGGGGCAGTTAACGATTGTTTCGGTAGTGACGCAGGGTATTTCGGACGATTGTAATTCGGGCACTGTTAGCGGGGACTCCATCTGCCTGCGGGTGTCGAAGTCGGAAGAGGCGTATACGTTCCATTATTCGGCCGACGGGAATATCTGGCATCTGGTGCGATACTTCGCGCTGGGGAATAAACCCGGTGTGCGGATTGGCTTCCTGGTTCAGAGTCCGATGGGCGAAGGCTGTACGGCACACTTCGGTAAAATCCGATATGTGCCGGGGCAGTTGGAGGATGTGCGGTCTGGAGAATAAATGGGATAGAAGTGTTTATCGGCGACAAATCCCTTCAGAGAGATCAGAGTAACTACACCTAGCCTTTGAAGCTTGTAGAACTATTAACTGTTTCGCTGGTAAATCCCCAAATTCAAATCATCCCATTACCAACTTCTGCTAATCTTGTGCCATCCGGACTCCATGCTAGTGAATTGTAACTTGGATAATCGTAAGCTCGGTGAATAGCGGGATATTCAGCAACAAGCTCCCACGAAGTAGTATCCCAAATCTTTATCTTTTGATTCTCGCCGTCGTGCAAATCATAGATGTATGCGGCTAGAAGTAATCCGTTCGGATTCCACGCGAGGCTGCCAAAGTCTAATTCTCCGTACTCATCCAACAGAACTGTTTTTGTAGGCCGTGCGGCGTCAATCGGCCAAACATATATGACCCCCTGATCTGGTTCAGCGAAATCGCCACCTGGAATCAAACCTGCCAGTGCTATAAACATCCCATCAGGGCTTAAGGATACGAGATAATTACTTCGCCTAGACAAGAGACGAAAAACACTTTGATTGTTCAGAATATCCCAAACCAAAACGGGCGCGCCCGTGAGAGTGCTAAAAGCCAACCATTGACTGTTTGGATGCCACACAAGTGAGGAGATCGGTCCGATCTCAAAATCCATGCTCTCGCCCGAAAACGCCTCTTGTTGCTCATGATTAATTGTGTCGTATATCGTAATGAGGCCATATCCGTACCCACTTCCAACAGCAATTTTTGTTCCGTCCAAACTCCAAGCAATTGAAGATGGAACACCACGCGTCTCCCAGACATCTATCACCTTTCCATCATCTGTAGACCAAATATATACAGTTCCATTTTTCATTAAACTGGCTGCCTGGGTACCGTCGGGACTCCATACCGTAGAGTAAGTAAAAAGATCGTCTTCAAACGTATAATGACCACGTTGTTCCAAAGCGGATGTGTATAAATACACTCCCTGCTCGCCACTCACGAGTAACAAATCCCCTGCAGTATTCCAGGCTACACTTGTAAAGACTTCACTTAACTCAACCCGCGCAATTTCTGCATAATCTATATTGCTCAACGGTGTTAAGTGGAGACTCTGTTAAGCGAAAGGCAAAGCAAAAAGCCAAAGGTAGCATAAGAAGCGCGATATGCAATCTATCATTGATGAACATAAGTATTGCTCACCGAACTCACCCGTAATGCTTGAGATGATTTTAACACTATGGTAGGGGTTTGTTGGCAACAAACCCCTACGCAGATATTGATTAAACGGCTAGATTATACAGCGCGGCGGCGACATCGGTGTCGAAGTTGATGAAGGCCAGCCGGACGGTGGCGGTCAGCTGGTAGCTGTCGTAGTACGGCAGATAATCCACGCTGACGGCGATGCGGCGGCGGTAGCCCACGAACCAGCCGGGACGATAGACGCACAGGGCTGTGCCTTTGGTGTTGTTCGTGCCTGGTGCCGACCTTGCCGTCGGCTTCGGTCAGAGGCATTTCGGAACTGACCAGCACCGGCGCGCCATCGGCAAAACCGATTTGTCCGGTCTGGGCGGTTGCCAGTGGGCCAGCCTTTTCCATCGTCAGGAATTCGGTCAACGCCAGCAGCTTGGCATAGGTGCCGCCATCAACAATCCACGCCAGATCGATAGGACGCGCGCTGTAACTGGGCCGTCCATCGTGAAGCGCGTGCTGCCGCAGCTTGGCCAGATCGGGAGCGGCGTTGCTGGCATCGACACGGTTGGCGGTGTTGGTCACCAGACCGCAGTTTGCGCAGGCCGTTGAAGGCCATGTAACGATCGGTGGCGGCAGGCGCGCCGTTGTCCTGTTGATGTTGCCGGTGCGCCGGGTTCGGTGTCGCCGTTGAGCAGCACATAGTCGATGCTGTCGGTGATGGCTCGCATGGCCTGTTCACGATACAGGTTCAACACCGGCACGATAGCATCTTCCACCAGTTCGGCGCTGAAGCCGACCCGCAGCGCCAGCTTTTTGGCGGCCAACTGCACCTTGCCCGACCCGATTTTGCTATCGGGGATGGGGTTGCCGCTCCCGGCGATAGTCTGCTCGAGTTTCGTTCGTGGTTTCCGGCACGAAGTAGACTGTCGGATCAGTTCCCTCAATCGGCAGTTCGAATGGGTTGGAGGGCATTTCGATGGTGCGGAACAGCGGCAGAATGGCATTTTCCAGCCGCGCCCGATTCCAGATTTGGGCGCTCCACAGGTCGGGAACCCATTCGTCACCGAAACCGACCTGGGTGCTGTAGCTCAGTTCGTCGGATTTGATGGCGGTCAATCCGGCTTTCTGGACTTTGTGCGCCAGCGCATTGGCATAGACGTTCGCTGACGCCCTGAAAGCTCTTGGCCGAGCGCAGCAGCACATAGCCATGCAGCATGTCCAGCGCATCCAGATTGTCGTAGGGACTGGCGACGCTGATGTGCGACTTGACCGCGTCGTCACGGCTGGCGACGGGCAGCCGCTTGCGGGCGGGTGTTTCGGTTTCTTGCAGCAGGGGTTCGTTCTGCATGTTTGCTCCTTTAAGGGTCGAACTTGGTGAGGGGGAAATGTCATAATTGGCGTCAAAGTCGTCAATGTCAGTCGTGTCAATTGTGACATCTGGGTCAAAACGGGCAGTGTCCAACCCCAGCGCGGCATAGGCGCTCTTGAGGGTGTGGACATCGGTACGGCGCGGTTCGGCAGGGGTGGGTGTCAGGCTGCCTTCGACAATCGGCCAGCGTTTGATATGGCCGTCGTCCGCAACCTCCACCAGATGCGGCAAGCTGCCGGATGACCAGCCCAGGATGCCCTTTCTCACCAGTTTTTGCACCGTGCGGACATAACGCTTACGAAGATCAAGCTGCGCCTCCGCCCACACGCCAGTGGCGTCGGTCTTCAGCGTGTCGATCACGCCGATCACCGCCGCCTTAAGGTTGCCGTCCAATCCATGATGGTAAAGAACCGGGCGCTGTTCATACCAATCCAGCCCCAGGTCGGTTTCCGGCGTGAAAATATTCGCCCTGCAAGTCGCGCTGCTGCGGATTGCCCCAGACGACGAGGTAGCCGCCCACGCGCCCTTCTGCGGCGTTGATGGTTTTGAGAGTCGTGTGCATCAGTAGCTCCTGTTGGTTTCCAGTTGCCAGTTTCCAGCTACCAGAAAAGATGGTAAAACCCTCCTTATCCCGGTCATTAACTGGAAACTGGTTATTTGTAACTGGTAACTGCTTTTCTGCCTCATGCCATCCACACGCGGTTATCGAGTGGTGCAGATGCGGGCAGCGATGTAAGCCACTAGCCTCCCCAACCGTTCGCCCGTAAGCGCGGCGGTCTACTACCCCGTGACTATTGGTTAGAGCTATTCGCAGTCAGCCTTCAGCACATGTCACACTGAAAGCTCAGAACGAATTGCTAAAACCACAATAGCACACTTGTTCTGAAAATAGGTACACATTTGTGTACACATTTGTTTCGATTTTGAGGGGAAAAATCGGCAGTTATGTGATTTGGGGGAGAAAAAAGGGAACCAGGAATTGAAGAGGGAAATTAAGGTGATTGACAGAAATTATAAAATATGATTTTGTTTCTAAGTGAAAACACGGTACAGTATCCGGGGTGGATAGCCGTCCGCTTCATATTGACCACGATAGTGGCGAATGTTCATGGACCGAATCTTAATTGTCGATGATGATTCTTCAATCCGCGCCCTTACAGTGGGGATTCTGCGGCGCGCAGGATATGAAACAGTAGAAGCTGAGGATGGGGAAGCGGTTCTCGACCTGCTTGACCAGGACCAGCGATTCTCACTGATTATCAGCGATATTTATATGCCTAGAATGACCGGTATCAGCCTCCTAAAAGAATTGCAGAAGTGCTGTCCACATATCCCTGTCATCATTTCGAGTGTCGACTCAATTCCAGAAGTGATTCACACCGCTATCCAGGAAGGCGCTTTGTATTACTTGCCGCGACCCTTCACGGCAAATCAGCTTATGAATGCCGTGCGCCGGGTGCAAAACGCCCGCTTATAAACATTGGGTGATGTTCCATCTGGCTCACCGATGATTACTTCACACTCGCGTTGAGCAATTTAGTAACATTTTGAATCAGGTTGGTGTGCAGAGTCGATTTCGACAAACACATGTTGGCTCCAGCCTCCAACCCTTGTCGCATCACATCCACATCATGCCGTGCGGATAGAATAATGATGGGCGTATGCCGGGTGGTAGAGCAGGCGCGAATTTTGCGGCACAATTCAACACCATTCACCTGCGGCATCATCAAATCGATGATAAAAAGATCCGGTGTGATGGATGGCAGCAAATTGACGACTTCCTGCGGATTGTCATTGGTAGTCACTGTTAATTCATGTCGTTTTAACAGCCACTCTACCAGCGCTAACATGGCGGCGTCGTCATCGACAACCATGATCCATTGACTCATTCCAAATTGCCTTTCGTAGCCAAAAGGCTCGGACGATCCTCGTCGAGCCTCCCTGGATACCCCTAATGTATTCATTTCACGCCTACGCTCGCAGTTAGCGCCTGTGCAAGATCGACCAGAGTGGTGGCTTTGACTTCCCGCACCCGTTGGCGCGTTTCTTCCGACAGGCCAAAGGCTTTAAACAGCGATTCGTCCTGGCGATTAAGCAACTGCTCCCGTACTCTGTCATCAAGCAAAGCGATGCCCATTAAGTTGTCCAGGCGTTTATGTTCCTCCTGGCTTAGGACGTGTTTCCACCACGCCTGCGCGCCGCTAAATCCAGAGCCATTCGGCCAGGGCGACACATCCGTAATTAAATTGGTCATTGCGTGCGACACAGTGAAATCCCCTTCTATTGTGAATTAGTCACTCCCGCCGGATGCAAACCCTGCCAGAACTGAGGTTGGTGACATGGCGATAACCAAAGCCATAACCAGCAGTACCATTAGGATAATCAGTTGAAAACGGCGCGAATCGACAGTAATCCAATTAACGAATGACAACATTTGGCTTTTCATTTTCTCTCTCTCCATTTCCTCTTTGGTGGTCGTTGAAAGTTATGTCCTTAGGATATGAATCCAGACTCAGCAAACTGCTGACCAGAAAGGTTTGAAAATAAAAACCGCCGGTTCCGGCGGCTCAGAAAGATGGGTGGTTGGGGATTTGGGCGACTTTAGTGCAGCAGTGCTTCGGCCAACTGGAGGGTTTCATGTGAGGGTTCGATGGCAAGTTCGCGGCGCAGGAGATGCTGAAGCTGGTCGAGGGTAGCGAGAATCTGTTTGCGCTCACCCAAATCCGCATAGCAGTGCATAATCGTCCGGTAAACATCCTCTCGGTAAGGGTCAACCTTGAGCGCGCGCCTGAGATAATTGAGGGCATCCTGAAAACCATCGCGCTGGCGAGCACAATTTGCAGCACCAATCAAGGCGGCGATAAAAGCGTCCTGTGACGAGGCACGGCGACTGGCAGCCCAATCATATACAACCGATTCCAGAAAATCGCCTTTATAAAGGTTAATTGCCCTTTGCCACAAATCTTCGGTACGGGCATCGCGTGATGACAAGACCTGTGCCCCACGCACGGCCTCCTCAAACTCGAAGATATCGCACCACATCGCCAGATCAGGATTGATCGAATAGATACCGTCCTCCAGGGCGATGACATTCTCGCCCAATGCCTGACGAGTCCGGTACACGGTACTGTGAAAATTATTGCGCACCTGCTGAGATGAACTGTCCGGCCAGAACACGAGGCTAATCTGTTCACGGGTGGCCGGACCAATGAACAACAGATACAGGAACAATTCCCTGGACGCTGTCGCCCGCCAGTCGGAGGTCGAAACGGGCTTACCATCGCGTTCGATCCGTTCCTGCCCAAGTGTCCAAACACGCACACTGTAGGTCGGTTGGGCAGTCAAATTCTGCGTCCTGATGACCGAACCAGAAATGTTTTCAGCATCCCGGAGACGCAGAACATCTTTTTGGATGGCCTTTTTGCCCTGGGTTTGGGTGTTTACAAATTCTTCCAATTGGGGTGTATGTGCCAGTTCCGCGATGAAGGGCTGCATGGTGTCCATTTCGCCACCAATTTGCAGCGCGCTTCGATAATGGTCATCGGCAGTCACCCGATCCTTACACAACAGTGACACCTGGACACTGGAGGCGAGAACCTGCAATTGTTCATAGAGCGCCCCCTGTCTGCTCAGGTCGCGCACGGTGTCTTCCA
This sequence comes from uncultured Chloroflexia bacterium, assembly GCA_963752305.1. GTDB lineage: Bacteria > Chloroflexota > Anaerolineae > Aggregatilineales > Phototrophicaceae > CFX2. The sequence continues at coordinate 1,265,750 of CAVVXQ010000006.1, read as the reverse complement.
GGTAATCGAGCGCGCGGGGCGCTTCCCCTAACTGTGCCCGTGCAGACCAAGCTGATGCCCGTGCCAGTGACTCTTCCAGCACCAGACCATGCGATTGTGCCAGAGCCAGGGCTTCTTCTCCCAGGGCAACGGCTTCATGCCACTTTTTCTCCCAACGGTACAAAGTGGCTGTGCCGATGAGAATGGCGCAGCGAATTGGCGGCTCACTGCTGCCAATCAATTCCAACGCCTTGTTGTACAGGCGAAGGGCTTCATCGAAGTTCGACAGGTCACGCTTAACATCTGCCAAACTCCAGAGCAAGTGACCTTCAGCGCGTTTATTGGACACCTGACTGATGACACTTAAACCCTCTTCCAGCGTTTGCAGTGCCAGTTCGTAATCGTTACAGCGATGGTACAGATGCCCCAGATTGTTCAGCGCCAGTGCCAGCGCACCGGGACTGCCCAATGCACGCCGCAGCGCAACAACTTCTTGCAGACAGGCACTAAGGTCAGTATTACGGCCAAGCTGTGCATAGGCCACCACCAAGTCCTGCAAAACCTGCGACAGAGCATTGGCATCGCCGTCATCACGATAGAGCGGCACGGCTTCTTCCAGGTGGGTGATACCTGGCTCGACCTCACCCAGACGGATTTGAGCAAAACCCAATGTACGCAGCGCACGCCCCAGCAAGCGCTCCTGAATATTAAATAAATCCCAGTATTCCAACGATTGCTGTACCGCAGCCGTATAATTGCCCTGCTGCAAACTGGCGCGTGCCTGTTGCAGACGAACTTCGGCCATACCAACATCATCCTCGGTGCGGGCAAATCCGGCTTCAGCACGGTTCAGGTCGGTTTCAGCTTCGGCATATTCATAACGATCCGTAAAAATTTTGGAGCTGGTCAGAAACAGCTTGGGCGCAAGAATATTGAACTGGCTGAGGCGGTTTCGCCATCCCAACAAGGTTTCTGTTTTGCCCTGGGTGAAATATGCGGGGGAGACATGTTCGACCAGGGGCATGGCTCGATCTGTCAGGCCACCTGTCAAGTAATGTTCAATTGCCTCATCAATCTGGTTTTCGCGCTCGTAACATTCGGCGGCCAATAAGTGCAATTGAGCGAAACGATCCGGGTCGTCCCGCGCCAACTGCCCCTGAAGGAAACTCCGAAACAGCCGATGATAGACCACCCCACCAGGAACCTGGGACATAAACAAATGCCGATTGAGGGCTTCCGCCAGCCAATCCATCGCGTTCTGGATGCCGAGCGCGGCACAACGTTCCGGCGTGATGTAGGTCAATGTGGAAGATTCCAGAAGAAAATTCCGCAGTCCCGGTGGTTGGGCGCGCAGCATCCCAATCGCCAATGCATCGAACAGGGCTTCCGGCCCCTGTCCACCACGCAGCAGCATTTGTTCCAATTCCGACGGCAGGGGTTGGAACGCCAATACCGTCCCGGCAGGCCAACCCTCCAATCCCTCATTCAGTTCGTGAATGCGCTGGGCGGAAGGCGTCACTCCAAATTTGGAGGCAAGCTGCACGGTCTCGTCCGACGAGAACCGGAGTTGATCCTGTCCGATTGCCAGCACTTCTCGACGGGCGATCATTTCGGTCAGAGGCAGATCAGGCAGCGCACGGCTGAGTAACACCAGATGGCAGTTCGGCGGCAGCAGCGATACGAGGGTTTGCAACCAGGTTTCCGCAGCCATTGAGCCAGTCAGGAGTTGGACATCATCTATGATATAAAGGAAGTGCCCATCGACACGCTCTCGCAGCGCGTTGGTGATGACTGCGGCCAATTCACGCGCGGTATAACCGCTGAGTGTGCCCAGAGCTTTCATGCCCGGTGCGACCTGTTCCAACGCACTCAGCGCGTGGGCATACAGGTTGGGTAAATCGCGTTCACGTTCTTCGATAGTTTGCCAAGCAAAGGGGAGCTGCGACTGTTCGGCAAATTGGGCAACCAGCGTGGTTTTGCCATAACCAGGTGGGGCACAGATCAGAGTCAACTTATGTTCGGGGATAACGACGAGTTGGTCAAGCAGACGCTGGCGGCTGATAACACCGGAAGCACGCGGCGAAGGAATATTGTAATCCCGTGAAGATGAAAACATTTCTCCCAGCCTCAACTACTGCTTTCTCTGGCTCCCGCAGGGCATTGAATACAGTGGTGAATCAAAACGAACGACTTTCTGTGCCCCATTAACATAAACAAATATCCCTAAATATCACCATCCGGGCAGATTATTGGACGGGGCTAGTGGTCATGAAAGCTGGGTTCTATGTTGTTTCCAATCAGCTCACACCGGGGCTATTTTAGCCAATCTCGTACCCGGTTACATGGTGCAATCCTTATCGTTCCATTTGTACCTTTTGGATTTATACCGCATCCGGCAAGCAGAATAGTGCCGATTATTAGGCAAATTCACCTTTATTGTTTCAATTATTTATATTTGGATGACGAGTATACCAATACTTACCAAAAATCTAAAACAATTTCTGCAAATTGGTGGCTAATTTTGACACTTGTCACCCGCAAACACCAACAAAGCTGAAGAGTTGCTAAAAAAAACGTTAGAATTGTCAAATGGGCTATATCCAAAATCAAAAAATGCTTGTATCCTTTTAGTGTAAGTATTGACATCCAAAACTGAAGCAGTTAGAATGCCTCCCAAGTCGGGCCTATAGCTCAGTTGGGAGAGCGCTTCAATGGCATTGAAGAGGTCAAGGGTTCGAGTCCCTTTAGGTCCATACCTCAACTGACTTGCCTCCGTTATTTTCTCTACTGCCGATGTCAATCACAATAATGGATATTCTGCACCTCTATTGGTAGCCCTATCAACTTGATGGGCAGTGTGAGAAAGGTCAACGTCGTGGCAGACCAACAGCGGAAGACACCGGACAGTCTGGGAAATCGCTTACGGAGCTTGCTGGAAGAGTTGGAACGCCTCATCAACCCGCAGCAACCCAAACGTGCCCGTGTGCCTGTCCCTATTCCAGTGCGTATTCCGCGCCCAACTCAACGCGACCCCTATTCGCGTTAGCAGGTATTCCGTATTTTGGGTAGCCATTCCTGATACAATTGCACAGGTCATCAACGCGGCAGCCTCCGTAGTGGTCTGCCGCGTTTCGTTTGTGTTATCCCCCCGTAATAACTTCGTGATACAAGTAACCTGACCGTTGAAATGATACGGGAGGGTAGTATGAAATCACTGACCGTTGGAATCGCCGTGCTGCTGCTGGCGGCCTGGGCATTGACGCGCTCTATTCAGCCCCCGGTTGCCCTGGCACAAACCAGCCCGGAACCAACCCTAATCGCAACCGAGGAGAATTACGTGTCGAGCTTACCGGATTACGGCGCAGCGCCGGAACTGGCGAATGTCGTATGGCTGAATACCGACCAACCACTGCCCCTACGCAGCCTGGGCGGCAAGGTGGTTCTGCTGGAAATGTGGACGTTCGGCTGCTACAACTGTGTCAACACCCTGCCGTACGTGCGGGCATGGAATGAGACTTATGCCTCGCAGGGGTTGGTGGTGATCGGCAACCATTACCCCGAATTCGACTATGAGAGCAAAATTGACAATGTGCGGGATGCGCTGGTTCGGCTGGACATCCACTATGCAGTCGCCCAGGATAACGAGGCGGTCACATGGCGGGCGTATGCCAACCGCTACTGGCCGGTGATTTACCTGATCGACAAACACGGCCACCTGCGTTACAAACACATTGGCGAGGGCGCGTATGACACCACCGAGGCGAATATCCAGGATTTGCTGCGCGAGGATTATGCGCCGCCGACAGAAGCGTATGTATCCGATGTGGAGAGCCTGACGGCCACCACCGATCTGAATGTACGGAGCGGGCCGGGGACAGACTACGGGCAAATCGGCGTCATCCACCCGAATGAGGCGTTTGTGATTGGCGGCGAACAGGATGGTTGGTATCAAATTTATTATGATGGCGCGGATGGTTATGTATCGGGCGAGTATGTGACAGTGACAGGCGGTACGTGAGTTGATACGGTTGGGAAGATGCCCCAGAGATGGTGCGGGAACAGGTGAACGGTTTTACCCGCGATGTTTCCGCACTTTTGGGTATCAATCTGGCCGGGATGTATTTACATGGGTCGCTGGCGATGGGCTGTTTCAATCCGGCGCGGAGCGACATCGACCTGCTGGTGGTCACAGGGGACAGAATCAACGCCAACGACTGGCGAGGGCTGGCGGAAATCGCTTTGCAGTATTCCGGCCAACCACGCCCACTGGAGTTTTCTGTCGTGCCACTCTCAGCGCTGCAACCCTGGCAGTATCCGACACCGTATGAATTTCACTATGGTGAGGATGGGCGTCAGGAGATCGCGGAGGCGCTGACTTCCGGCGCGTGGCGGAATGAGCCTCAATTCCGAACCGATCCTGATTTGGCCGCGCACATCAAAATTACCCATCACCGGGGTATCTGCCTGAACGGACAACCGATTATGGATGTCTTCCCGCCTGTGCCACACGTCGATTATCTGGACTCGATTTTGCAAGATTTTGACTTCGCGCGGGAGCGTATGAACGCAAACCCGGTGTATGCCATCCTCAACTTCTGCCGCATTTACGCTTATGTGGTGGAAAACCGGATCACCTCAAAGGACGAGGCGGGCGAATGGGCGCTGGAACGTGTGCCGGAATATGCACGTTTGATTTATCACGCGCTGACTGTCTATCGGGGTGAGACGGAGGGCGTGACCTTCGACCCGGATGAATTGTCGCGGTTCGCGGACGAAATAGCTGCCCACATTGATTTAGCCGTCTCATAGACCAGAATGGGTCAGAATGGCTGCCTATCCAGCATGATCTCCGCCAAAAGTCCCAGTCGATTCCGCCCTTTTGCCCTTTGACAAATTCAAAATTTGTGTGTTATAGTGACCGCAGTGTTTAATTAACTTCTATCCAAGGAGGCGTACATGATGGGGAACAATTTGGTGATTGTTTGTGTCAGTGCAAGTACGCCTTGCCTTAACCACGCGAGATAGATTCGAACCCGAATCGCCTTTTCAGCAGCGTTTAACAGGCCAGCAGCGTACTTGTCGACAGCATCTCGGTTTGAGGTGTGTGGTTCGCGTTCGCGCTCTGGCTTTTTTGTTGCCTCCTGCCCGAACCTTCTAACCTGATCCCACCTTAAGCCGATGTCGAAAGATCGGGTACGCGGACTGCCGTGTGCCACAGCATCATCGAACTTCAGGAGGGCACTATGGCTGCGAAAAACGCAGAGAACCATTCAGATAAACAACCGGATAACCTACCAAAGTATGGGGATGGCGCGAGCCTGTACCTGTACGCCATCAGTGACCAGACGATTATCAGTTTGCGTCCCGAATGGAAGCCTCCACAACATGCGACGCCATCGAGCGACACCTACCTGGAGCTTCCGGATGCATTCCTGATTGACCTGCACGACTATCTGAACAAACGCGACGAAAATGAAAAGGACAATCATCGTGGCTAACAACCATTGGAATGATGTAACGACCATCGACGACCTCGACTCTTACAGTGAGTACGCGGAGCAGTTTAATCCCTTGCGGACAGACCGGCAGGCACGCCGAAGCCGCAAGCCAAAAGCCAAACATATCCCGAAGAAAACCCAGACCGACCTGATCGCCGAGATGGCCGAGACGGACGCGCTGGAAGCCGGGACGGGCACAACCTACCAACCGTCACGCTACGAGGAAGGCTGGTTGATGAGTTCGCTGACCGACTTCATCCGGCAGGAGTACATTGTGGATGTGCTGGCGATGGTGAAGGGCGGCAAGGAAGCCAGTGTGTATCGCTGCGAAGCCCACCCAACCACCGAGTTCGATCTGCTGGCGGCGAAAGTCTACCGTCCACGCAAGTTCCGGCAGCTACGTAATGACAAGATGTACCGCGAGGGACGCGGCATCCTGGATGAAAGCGGCCACAGGGTCAAGGAGAATAACCAGCGTACCATGCGCGCGCTGGAGAAAAAATCCGCCTTCGGCCAACAGGTCGATCATCAATCGTGGTTGATGTTCGAGTACCAAACCCTGGAAAAGCTGTACGCGATTGGGGCGAGTGTGCCGCGTCCGGTGGGGGTGAGCGATAATGCCATCCTGATGACCTACTGCGGCGACGAGGATATGGCCGCGCCTCCCCTGATTGATGTGCGGCTGGAAGCCGACGAAGCGCGTGATTTGTTCAAGGAAACCCTGCGTAACGTCGAATTGATGCTGATGCACGGTTTAATTCACGGCGACCTGTCGGCCTACAACATCCTGTACTGGGCGGGTGAAATCACGTTGATCGACTTCCCACAAGTGACCAACAGCCAGAGTAACAGTCAGGCGTATTTCATCCTGAAACGGGACATCGAGCGGGTGTGCCAGTACTTCAAGACGCAGGGTGTGGACAGTAATCCAGCGTCGATCATGCGCGACCTGTGGAAACGGTATGTTGAGCGCGACCCGAAAGAACGGGAAGCCGACCTGTCTCGCCTACAGGTGGAAAAAGAGGAAGACTAGCAGCAGGCGCGGATGCGTTGAGTTTTTGGGGAGCGTTTATAACCCTCCCCACCCTCATACTCACTCAGGTCGTTTGCAGCCCTCCCCACTGCATAGGGAGGGACTTTTTATGTTGACATTCTGACCCTGTTTATAGTGTGGTCATTTTCTTCGATTTCCCGCGCAACAATTTTGAAAATCCTCCCGTAAACTGCAAAAAAATACAGCAACTGCAGAGGGTGGCTGCGCTCGACCCCTCCCCACGAAATGATAGGCTGTCAGGGGACTTTTAAAGAAGATGCGAAATATTTACTGTATATGATCTCGTTTCGGCATACGATGAAGGCATAAGACATGGTATTTATGTGGAGTGCTGTGATGGCAAAACGACACCGAATCCTATTCTGTCTGGGGGTTGGAATGTGCCTGACCCTGTCGATTGTCGGGTTTGTAACTGCTCAAGATAGAACGATGGGTGAAGGCACACAACTGGTTGTGACAAACTCCGGCGATGGAGAACCGCTGGCGTTACACACCGCACCCGACCCGGATGCGCCAGAGGTGGTTCGCGTGCCGATAGGGAGTGTAGCAACACTTACTACCGCGCCGGTTGAAGATGAGGGTGGCGCGACGTGGATTCGTATCCGAACTATTCCGGGCGAGGGGTGGACACGGATGGAATTGGACGGGAGGGCGCTCTTTGACGATACCGAACTGGATACCCTATTGAGCCAATTGAGTCAGACCCTTATTGCTAACCCATCGGATGCCGTCTCGCTTTTCCGGCGCGGGCTGATTGAACTGGCGCAAGGTCATTATGCCGAGGCTGAGGCTGATTTTTCTGCCGCGATTGAGCGTCAACCGAGTGGGGAAGCGGAATACTATCATTATTTAGGTGTTGCGCTTTACTTCCAGAACCGTTATTCCGCCGCCATCGAGGAATATAACCATGCAGTCGTCATCGACTCGGAAGAACCCGCCTTGTATAAAGATCGTGGAAATGCTTTCGGAGAACTGGGGAATCATCAACAGGCAATCCGCGAGTTTTCAAGCGCGATTGACAGAAACCCGTACTATCTGGCAGCTTATAATAATCGAGGCTTGCAATACTACGGTCTAGGTGATTATCAAAGCGCCCTGCAAGATTATAACTATGTTATCCAGTACGATCCCTACGCTGCATACGTCTTTAATAACAGAGGATTAGTTTATAAGGGTGTAGGAAATGTGGTGCAAGCCGTTCTGGATTTTAAAGAAGCGAGTTCGACTTGAAGCTCTCTATACCGCACCATTGGTTAACCTGGGATTACTCTATCTGGCACAGGAAAAATATACGGGCGCACTCGAATTTTTCAGCCGCGCGATTGAAATAGATCCAACTGACTCGCTTGCGTATTCCGGGCGGGCGACGACTTATACTAAGATGGGAAACAATGAAGCCGCCCTGGCTGATTATGAACAAGCGGTTCAAATAGAACCTATCAACGCTGAAGACAATTATAATCTCGGCACTTTGTACTACAACATGGGAGAATATGAGCTGGCGATTGAATACCTGACCGCCGCTATCCGCCTGAATCCCCAATATCTTGCGGCCTACCAGAATCGAGGCATCAGCTACAAATTGCTGGGTGAATATGACGCGGCCATCGCGGATTTCACTCAGGCGGTTAATTTATATCCGAGCTTTAGTCTGGGGTATGTTGAACGGTGTGGAACTTACTATCTGATGGCCTCCTACGACGCAGCGATCAATGACTGTACTATCGCGCTTCAGTTAGACCCTTACAATCAACTGGCTCTGTTTTATCGAGGCTATTCGTACAGCTTCAGCGATCAGGAAGAGAATGCCATCCTCGATTTTAAACAGCTATATGAATTTAACCCTGATCCCGAATACGTCCAGTACATCGGCTACCTGTATATGCGCCTGGAGCGTTATGACGACGCACTGGACTATTTTGATGGGTATCTCGAATTAGTGGATAATCCACCACAGGATTTTATTGATTTTGTGGAGGGATTGCGGACGTTTGTGGAGGAACCGGAAGCGACTCCCATGCCCTAGCTGTGGTACACCATCCGGCAGGATTAGTGTGCTTCGGCAAAGTCCAGGCAGGAGTTGGCACAGCGGCGGCAGGTGGCAACACACTGCTTGAAGGAGTTGGTTTCATACTGCTCGAATTCACCAATACAGGCTTTACAGAGTTGGGCACATACCCAACACAGGTCGGCGGCGTTGGAGGTTTTTTGGGCGACGGCTCGCGCAGCCGTCAGCGCCGCATCCGCCGTTTCGAGCATCAGAATGCGGTATTCGACCATGAGACGTATGGATAAACCGCGCAGGCAATCCTGGGCGCACTTCTCACTGGCACGAGTACATTCCAGACAATCCTCAATCAGAAATTCGGCCTGAATGCGGAGAGGTGTGTGGGCGGGATAGTCGAGTACAGGGGTATGAGAGGATATCATTTCGACCTCGTGTTCATCCATCCGTAGTATGGGTCTAGCATAGGGTGGAAGTGTTAGCATCTCATAAACAGTCGCTCAAAAAACTCTGTCATTCCGACGGAGATGAATCCCCTCGCTTGCAGCGGCGCACAAGGGTCAGACCACGCGCCTTACCCGGTTCGCGCTCTAACCAACCCAACGCCTGCATGCGATCCAGATAACGAATTACGCCGCCAGTGGACATGTAAAACTTGTCAGCGAGTTCGCGGAGGCTGGGTGGGTAGCTGGTTTCGCGGTGCTGTTTGCAAATAAATGCGTACATAGCCTCTAGCGTATGCTGATCCACAATCACTCCATATAACAAGATTCAAACACAAAAAACATCGTAACATACATTAGAACAGAAATTCTAGATGGGATACCATTGGAGTTTGGGTAGAAGATGGTTAGTGTGATGATAAATTATTGACAAATATGGGAAATGATGTGGTATTTGAGGATATAACCTGACTACTGAACAGGAATAAATGCGTCGGCCTCAATTTCGACCAAGAGTTCAGGGGAGATCAGACGGCGGACTTCGACCATTGTGGCGGCGGGGCGAATGTCGCGGAAAAATTCGCCGTGTGCTTTGCCGACAGCCTCCCACTGGTCGATGTCCGTGACAAACATGCGCGTGCGTACCACATCTTCGAGGCGCGCACCGGCCTTAACCAACGCGGCTTCGATATTACGGAGCGCCTGAATCGTCTGGGCGTAGACATCACCGACGCCGACGATATTGCCATCGGCATCGGTAGCGGTTGTCCCGGCGACATGGACAACCTGGCCGACCCGCACAGCACGCGAGTAGCCGACTATACTTTCCCAGGGTGCGCCGGAAGAAATGTTCTGGCGAGTCATTAATCAGGCTTCCTCATCCGGGTTTGGCGTACCTTCGGGGGTGGGAGTGAGTGTTGGGGAAACGGTCAATGTGATATTGCGGTTGAACACCGGCAGGGCGTCCAACTGACCGGATTGAAAGTCAAACAGCGAGGCCGCCCCCCAACCCCGAACCTCCAGATATTCGACATATACCCACAGGCTGTCGGCGCTGCGTGCCAGGGGGGTGACATTGGTGCGAAACGGCACAATTTGTAAGACATCGGAGGTGAAATCCGGCAGCGAGCGAAGCCGCACATTGTAGCGCGCCATCACCACCTCGTCCGGGAGGGCGACACCCTGACCACTACCGGGCACAACCAGCACCGGCAGATCGGTCAGATTGCCCTGAATGCTGACGGTGAAATAGGCGACCCATCCGGTCAGATCATCATTTTCGATAAACAGCCAGTCGTTTTCATCGTTGCTGCGCCCACTGATGGTCGCTGTATCGTTGACGTCCAACTGGCCGACGATCTCATATTCCATACCGGGACCGCCCCGGACATTCACCCGCCCGTAAGCGGTAATGGTGGGGGAACCATCCCCGCTGGAAGGCGATTCATTTAACACCATAATCGGTAAATCTGTCGGATCACCATCCAGCAAAACGGCAAATGAGGCGATCCAACCGACAATGCCATCTTCAAGCATCACATGCAGCCAACCCGATGTATCACTATCCCGCCCGGTCACATCCACCTGTTCACCCGCGCCGATCTGGCCGACAATTTCGTAGCGCGCGCCGGGGCCGCTGCGAACATTGACCGTGCCATAGGCGGTGGCGGTCAGGCCGGTATCCTGCGCCAAAGACAGGCTATAAACCAGAAAAAGCGCAAGTAACATTGCAAAGCGTTTGAACACGTTGTATCCCTTTATCGCCTATACACGAGGAATAAGCTCATTTTAGATTCCCTATGGCAACCATTACACGGGTACGATGGTCACAGGTTCCGGCTGCTGCCAGAAACCGCACTAGTATACACCGAGGACATCGGAGTTGCGTTAAGCAATATCGCACAGGGGTTAGTGGGTATTTTGCCAGTCTGTAGGCATGTGGTTAGAATCAATCCATGACCCACTCACCGACTCACACAGGATACACTAATCATGACAGCGACTAACCGACGGGTGCTGGTCACAGGCGGCGGGACATTTTTGGGCGACAACATCGCGGCGGCGCTGCTGGCAGAAGGCGCAGAAGTTACGCTGCTGGTACGTCCCGGTGCGGAAGAAAGATTGGGGGCGCTGGGGCAGCGTGCCCGGTGGTATACGGCAGACGTATGGAATCCGGCCAGTCTGCGGGGGCGGGCGCGGGGTCATACCAGTGTGATCCATACTGTCGGCAGTATGGTCGCCAACCCGGCAGAGGGACTCAACCACAACTGGATGAATTTCGTGTCGGCGCGCAACGTCGCCAATATGTGTGTGAGCGACGGTGTACAGCATATGGTGTTGATGAGCAGCGTGCGCGCGCCCTGGGTGAACGGAAGCTATCTGCGTGCCAAACGTGAGGCCGAAGCCTATATGGGACGGGTGGGATTACATGCGACCATTATCCGTTCGCCACTGGTCTATATACGCGGAGAGCGCCGCCACCCTTTTTTCCTGCTGATGACCATCCTGGGCAGCACACCAATCCTGTCGTGGTTCTGGTTCGGCAGGGTCGCACCGATGCCAGCCGATATGATGGCGCGGGGTGTGGCGCGAATCACCCTGGACACACAGCGCAACAAAACCATCTACTATGCCCCTGACCTGCGGAAACGCAATACCGCTCGTGAAGCCCGCGCCGCCGCTCCGATCCTGCCAGAACAAGACCTCCCCCTGCAAAACACGGTACACCCGTTCAAACTGCTGGACGAGGATACTCCTTTCGGATGGACGCCACCGGAACAAGGAGACAAAGACAGATAGCCAACCTCATTCGCGTTATAATGGACGGTTACAATCGGAGTCCGACGGAGATGCTATGGCTCATGACGTGTTTATCAGCTACAGCCGTGAAGATGCCGACACCATGCACAAAGTCGAAGCGGGGCTACAGGCGGCGGGCTTAATCATCTGGACAGATCGGGGGATTCACCCCGGTTCGCCGTCGTGGAAAACCGAGATTGAACAAGCGATTCGGGACGCCGGATGTGTAGTGGTGTTGTTTTCACCGAGTGCAGTCGAATCCCGATGGGTGCGCGCCGAACTAGATTACGCCGACGCGCAGAAAAAACCGATCTATCCGCTGCTGGTACGCGGCGACCAGTCCAACGCCGTACCCTTCGGATTTACGAGTTACCAGCGCATTGACCTGCGCGATCCCCACCGTCTTAAGTCGGGGTTGGAACAGCTTATTTCCACCTTAAAAGGCCAGGATACGACTGCCCCAGTCACACCTGTACATACCTCAACCCCAAAACCTGCCCGCTCACGCCCCTATGCCCGCGATCTGGTGCTGCTGGGGACTATCCTGATCGTCCTGGCGGGATTAGTGGGCATTTTACTCGTGAACAACAAGCCCCCCCTGTCTGTGACACCGACAGCCATTGTGAGCAGCGGGATTGTGCCGACCTCCCTGCCAACTATGCCACCGTTCGTCCTGCCAGATGGTTATAAGAAAGTGGAGGGGGAAAAGGTGGTAATTGCCGTACCGACTGGCTGGGCAAGTGACGTTGACCAGACACTCATCGAAAACACCTTCATGGTTTATGGCGGGAAAGATGCACAATCCCGTGACCTGATGCAAACCGTCCTGGATGGACTGGACATCTATGCGGTTGATATGCTGCATATCCAGGGGATCGCCGTGTCGATTGAAGACACCGGCATTGCTCTCACTTACGATATTCTGGCAGAACGACAGCGCTCACTGTACACCACCTTCGATGCGAACGGCACGTTCATAAATCATGGATTGGTGGATACACCAGCAGGCACTATGTTATTTACCGACTCGATTTCCAGTGATAATGCAACCTCGTTGATGGATTATGCGCTCATCCGGGGATCGCTCATCTATAATATTTACCTCAATGGGCGTGTCTCTGACCGGGACAAACTCCTCCAAACGGGAGAAACGATTGCTCAGTCGTTCCGTGTTAAGGAGTAATTGTATACGCTGATACCTCACCTGATAACTGTTCAGGTCTGATGTAACCAGGCTGCTACCTTCTGCGCTGCCGAGCGGCCACCCGCGATACGTTCCGCCAACCCCAAACCATGATAATCGCTGCCTGCCAGAGCAATCCCCTCCGGCAGATAAGTTTGCAATTCGGCCATGTGTTCATGAAAACGGCGGGTATGGGGCGGCAGGGGATCGGCTTCCGGCCACATCGCCACCTGCCATGTGGTGGGAGTCCCTGGCCAACCCAACTGGGCGGCGAGAGTCTCCACCAGCGTTTCGGGTGTGGTGTGGTCGAGCGGGAAGCGGACACCCATACAAACCAGCGTATGCCCGGTGGGAACGCGCTTCGGATGGGTGGTGGTGTAATAAAAGGGTACAGCCATATCCGCCCACACCTGCCGTCCCGGATTGGCGAGTTCCCCGTGATAGCCCATCGACACGCGGGTGATGGTGTCGTAGCTGTAGGTCATCAGGCGGGTGCTGATTTCCGGCTCCAGGGTTCGGAACATCCGCTCGACATGGCGGGCAGGCGCGGCCACTACCAGCGCGGCGGCATCCAGCATCAGACCGTTTTCCATACACAGGGTATACTGCCCTTCCAGATGCCCCAAACTGCTGACAGCCATGCGGTGAATGATCGTCCCGCTCGTCAGGCAATTCGCCAGCGCGTCGATTACCATTTGCGTCCCATCTTTGAAGGCTACGGCCGGGTCGCCGTGTACATCTTGTACTTCGATCAGGGCATCTTCCAACCCTAATTCCGGCAAAAATGACCAATCCGCCAGCCTGGAGAAGGCGAACGCGCCAGTATCCATCACAAATCCGTCCTGCTGTATTGTCTGGATGCTGCCGCCTAATCGTCCCTTCACTTCGATCAGGCGATAGGGAACTTCCAACTTCTCCAACTCGGCAGCCGCCGCCAGCCCGCTCAGGCCACCGCCGATTACGACTACATCACGCATGGCTTAATCCATTATACGTTTCCAAAAAGGGTATTATAACTTGTGTTCGGGATATGTCTCAGGGGGTCTGAAATTGCACACTCTGACTATAAGCCGTGTACATTGCAAGACTTCAGGTTATCGCCTAGAATGACTGACGTTTCTATGCAGTCCAAATTCGTGATATTGCATAATTTAGAGAACATTCAACTTTCTTTTCAATCATCGAATGAGATGTCAATTATCTTTTACAGGTGATACCCATGAAAGAGGCTGTTCAAGAAATATCAAAATCTACCATTACCGTAATTATCGTTTTGGGTGTGTTTTTATTGCTTGTAGGTGTTGCCGACGACTTAAACATCACAAACTTTTCTTTAAAAATATCAAATCCCGTGTTAAAAACGGCAGTTGGTATTATGGGAACAGTGTTTATCTTATTTGGTATCTACTCCGTTTGGCGTGATGGAAATGGAAAACAGCCAGCAACCGCATCTCGAAAAGTAGAAGATAAACCTTCAAGCATCGTTCATGTTGTGCGGTCAGAGACTGCCAATCCAGCTTCAAGAACCAGACTTGCCATTGTCAACTCCTCAAGCCGTACCATACAAGTAATATGGGTAAATTATGATGGACATGAAGAGATGCGAAAAGAAATCCCCCCCGGTGGGGGAGTCATAATGAACATACTTATGCACTGCATCCCTGGCTTATAAAGGATGCTTCTACAGGGGAACAACTTTTCATTCTCGTTCCCAGAAATAAAAGCGATCAAAAGCTTACGATTGTCGTTGAAGATACTGCCTAGTCCTGCTTATCGTAAACCCTGGGAGTGTAGGTCAGTTTGGCTGAAGATCGGGCAGGCCGCCGCGCAGTTCGGCATCCGGTAGGTGAGCGATGATGTGGGCGACAATATCACGGGCGGCGGAGTCGTGAGTCGCGCGCGCCGTCCTCGTCCCTGATAGCGCGGCGACAGGCGGCCAGGGCGGTATGGATGTCCCACAACAGGCGCACCCTGCCGACCTGTTGAGCCAGTTCCAGCGCACGCTTGAGTTCAACTTCCGCACCTGCCGAATCGCCCCCAGCCAGCAGCGCCTCTCCACGCCAGCGATAGGCCGCCGCTACCATCTCACGCATCCCGCGCGACTCGGCCAGTTCCAGCAGTTGATTTGCATAACGCAGGGCGGCTTCGGGCTGACGACGTGCCACATGATATTCGGCCAAGCCTTCCATCGGGCGGATAGCATGGAATTCCTGCCCACGCGAGAGGGCGATGTCCAGCGATTCCAGCAGATCGTTGTGGACATTCATATCGCCCTGACGCAGACGATCAATCGCCCGGTTGGCCTGCAAACGTGGCAACCAGAAGGTCGATTCGGCCTGTAACATGAGAAAGACGCCCTGATCGTGGACAGTTTCGGCTTTATCCAGCAGGTTCAAATCCTGATAATGCTGGCCGAGGGCATCCAGCGCCATCGAGCGAAACCGAACCAGCCCCGCCGACTCCGCCATCTGGCGACCCTGCTCGACATTGAATAAACCGGCATCGTAATCGCCAACTGCGCCGAGCGCCAACCCGTATCCGATGTGGGTACACATACGATGCCAGTCCAGATGGGCTTCGCGGCTGATCGCCAGCGCCTTCGGGAAGAAATCAAGGGAACGCTCATAATCGCCAATACCCTGAATGCCCATACTTGCCCAGGCGACCATCTGCAAATTCTCGGCCTCGTAGCTGACATCGCCAACCTGGCGCGCTAATTCCAGTGATTCAAAGAAGTTGCGTACCGCCGTTTCCGGCTGTCCGGCGGTGAAGGTCGCCTCGCCCAGACCATGAAATGCCTGTACGCCGACAATATCGTGTAGACCGAGTTCCCGACTGATGTTAACGGCTTCCTGATGATAGATGAGTGCCTGACGATTATCGCCTTCATCCCAGGCAACTGTGCCGAGGTGATAGAGGGTGTCGGCTGTCGTCCGGCCATCGCCGCGCGCCCGTGAGTAGTCCAATACGGCGGTCAGATGGCGCACGGCGTCGTTATGCTTCTCGGTTTTGCGGTAAAGCTGCCCCAGACCCACCAGCAGGTCACGCTCCCAGGCGTACTCACCCATTTCCCGAACGACGCCCAATACGACCCGCAAATCGTCGGCTGCGCCTTCAAAATGGCTGATGCCCATCATACTGAGCGCCCGACCACGCGCTTCCCGCAGGCGGAGCAGTGTCCGGGGTTGGATGCCATGTGGATGGTTCTCCGCCCAATCAATCGCCCCATCAAAACACTTGAGACCATCTTCCAGACGCCCCCAACGGTTGCATAACAGGTACAGACCGCCGAGCGCATGGTCGATCAGGTCGTACTGACCATGTTCGACAGCCCAATTCCAGGCCGCGCGGAAATTTTCGACATCGGCCTTCAGTTGAGCCGGGGTTTCCGTCCTGCCGGACTCATCAACCAACATTTTCGTGTGACTTAGCAATTCCAGATAATAACGGCTGTGGGTCTGATAGGTGGGTTCAGCGTCGTCCATTTCGGACAGACGTTCCGCCGCATACTGGCGCAGGAGTTCATGGACTTCGCAGCGCCCATCCTGGTCGCTGTAAATCAGCGATTTGTTGGCTAGTCCCATCAGGGTATGCAGAGACGCCCCCATGATGGATTCGGCAGCCTCACGGGTGAAACCGCCCCTGAATACCGACAAACGGGCAAAAGCGGTGCGTTCTTCGCCGGACAGCATATTCCAGGCCGAGTCGAATACGCAGCGTAAACTGCGGTGACGCTCTGGCATATTACGAATGTCGGTTTGCAGAAAGTCCAGACTGCGGGTGATTTCGTCGGCAATTTCGCGGGGGGACAGCATCTCAATCCAGGCCGCCGCCAGCATAATACCAAGCGGCATCCCCTCTACCAGACGACAGATGTGGGTGATGTGCGCCAAATCATCCGCGTCCGGCTCGAATTGGGGACGTGCCGCCCGCGCCCGACTGATGAACAGGTTCACGGCGCTGTTGTCAGGTGTATGCATTGTCGTCCGGACACATCCAGACCTTCCACTCGATAGACGGTTTCTTCCTGAAGATTCAGGCGTTCGCGGGAGGTCGCCAGCACCTTGACCCCCGGCGCATTCGCCAGCAGATCGCTGACCAATCCCGCACCGTCCAGCAAGGCGTCAAAGTTGTCGATTACCAGCAGTAGCGTCCGTAAACGCAGATAATCGAGAAGCTGCTGGCGGGAGTGTGGGCTGCTGTGGAATTGAATATCGAGCGCGGCGGCGATGGTCGGCGGGATGTCATCGGCTGAATAGAGTGGGGTGAGGGATACAAAACACACACCGTCGGAAAAATGGGACAAGACGCGCTCCGCCGCTTCAACGGCCAGCCGGGTTTTGCCCATGCCGCCCGCCCCGACCAAAGTCAACAGGCGGCAGGAGGGGTCTGACAGCAGACCGCAAATGGCCGCCAGTTCGTCCTCGCGCCCGACCAGTGGAATCGGTGATGGGGGCAGATTATGACGGGGGGAAGGTATTAGATCGGTTTCGCCGGTCACTTCCCCGGCCACCGCATCAACCAGTCCCAATTCGCGGGAACGGACGATGGCCTGCGCCCGACTTTTGACACCCAATTTGTCGAAAATCTGGGTGTTGTACCACTTGACCGTACCCAGCGTGAGGAACAACTCCGCCGCGATTTCCTTATTGGAATATCCGTCTGCAATCCGGCGCAAAATTTCCGATTCGCGCTCGGTGAGCGTATTGAGCATGGGCAGGGAATCCGGCTTGTTCATCAGGCTACCTATCGCTGGTATCTAAATCGGTTGTGGTCGGGAACAGGTCAGATGGGTGAAGAATGGATGCAAGCAGACCATTCTTATCTTACTCGAACGGGAATAACTCGACAAACACCATACCATACCCCTCACTTTAGTCAGGTGACAACCTGACCAGAAACCCCGTATGCTGAAACTATCAACTGAAATGTGGAGGGTAAGAAATGACCGCAGACCATACGATGAAACTGCGACTGCCCAGTATTAGTGGCAGACAGCACCAGCGTTTTGAGTTGAGCCGAGGAGAAATCCAACGCCTGGAAGCTACCGGACTGCGGATGCGCATCCGAGTGCTTTCCGGCAGCGCGTGGGTGACAGCCAATGGTCAGGATATGATTGTGAAACGGGGAGCAGTATTACAACTGCCGCCTAGCAAAGAATCAATCGTGATTTCCAGCCTGAATAACACCGCAGTGGTGTATGAAATACACTGATCGGATTGCATTGGGCGGGCGAACCCCTTTTGTCCGCCCCAGGTTTCCGGTTCACGCCCGGATGGACACATCTTCGTCGCGGTAGTGCGGATTGGGGCGCACGATCAAGGCGGCACAGTTGTCGGAGCGCGGATCGGTGATGTGGTCGTGCATCACATGCTGAATCTGGAAGCCATTTTTCACCTGCACCGACAGCGTGGGGTCGAATAATTCCCGCGCGGCCACCTTCTGTACATAAGTTTCGATGTTCATCTGGTCGCGGTAGCGATAATAACCGGGAATCATACCCCCGGCGATTTCGCCACGCAGATTGAGCCGCCGCGCCACCGTCTGCCGCGCTTTATACAGGGCACTACCAACCCCTATGCCGTGATATTCGGGATGTACGCTTAAATCCGCGCCATAAATCCAATCGCCATCGGGGTTGTGGTGAGTCAACCAGCCACTGGCAACTGCATATTGAAAGGTGTGCGGTTTCATGGCATCTTCCCAGGTCGTGAGGAAGGTGCTGGTCGAACCGACTACGATCCACTTGTCCTGAATATAGACCAGGGCGGTAAGCTGCCCTTCAGGGAACAACTCGATATGCTTGAGGAACTGCGATTCGCTAAACACTTCGTCGTCGGTCAGGGTGGGGAAGATGGCGGTTTGCATCTTCGCTAACCGACGGGCGTACTGCGGTTCAGTTTGGGCGATTCGTATCGCCGCTTTTTTACTCATGGCGCACCACCTGTAAATACCGTTTTTGTGTCGAGGTAATCTTCAAGTCCTTCCAGGCCGCATTCCCGACCCAGACCGCTCTGTTTAATGCCACCGAACGGCGCTTCGGGCGTCGCTGGCAGCCAGTCATTGATGGAAACCATCCCGAATTCGAGTCCTTCAGCCATGCGGATAGATGTATTCATATCATTTGTCTGTACGAACGCAGCCAAGCCGTAAGGCGTATCGTTCGCCAGCGCTAAAACCTCCTCTGCCTCACTAAATCGAATGATGGGCATTACCGGGCCAAAGATTTCTTCACGATATAAACGCATTCCGTCATTAAGCTGCGTAATCACTGTGGGACTGTAGAAATAGCCGCGTGGCATATCACCGGGGCGTGACCCACCCGTGAGGGCTTCCGCACCACCTGCAACGGCTTCGGCCACCATCGCTTCGACCCGATCTCGCTGGACAGCGTTAATCATCGGGCCAGTGTCGATGCTTTTGTCTAGGCCATTGCCAATTTTCAACAGGCGCGAGGCAGTAGCGGCATAGTCGGTAAATTCGTCGGCAATTTTCTCGTGGACATAAAATCGCTGTGGGGCGACACACACCTGCCCGGCATTGCGATATTTCCACTGTACCGATTGGGCGGCGACTTTCTTCACATCGACATCGGGGAAAACAATGACCGGGGCATTACCACCGAGTTCGAGGCCGAGACGGGTGATAGTCTGCGATGCCCCATCCATCAACAACCTGCCGACACGGGTGCTGCCAGTGAAACTGATCTTGCGGCAGCGCGAGTCCTGTAACATCACACCCGCCATACCCGCCGGATCGCCATTAATGACGTTGATGACACCGGGAGGCGCACCCGCTTCGTGCAGGGCTTGCGCCATCATCATGCCAGAGCGCGGGGTAAATTCCGATGGCCTGCCAACGACAGTGCAACCCGCCGCCAGCGCCGCCGCCCAGCAGCGTACCACATTATAGACCGGGAAGTTCCAGGCGGTGATTGTGCCAACCACGCCCATTGGCTGTTGAATCACCATAATGCGGCGGCTGGCAACCCGCGCGGGGATGACACGACCATACGCCCGCTTGCCTTCCTCGGCGAACCAGATCAGGTAATTGGCCGCGCTGCGCCATTCCGCCAGTGATTCGCTGTAGGGTTTGCCCGATTCCTCGGTGGTGATGACGGCCATTTCCTCGGCGCGTTCCTTGAGCAGGGCTGCCGCGTTCATCAGTACATCGCCGCGCTCGTAGGGTGTCTTGCGCGACCAAGCTGGGAAAGCTGCCCCCGCCGCATCCATCGCAGCCCTGGCATCAGAGGCATCACCAAAAGGAACTTCCATTAATATTTCTTCGGTGGCCGGGTTGACCAGTTCCCAGGTCTTGCCGTTGGCGGCATTCACCCATTCTCCATTAATCAACTGTTTGAAAATAAAATCGGTCATTACCTGTTTTTGTCCTTCATCAAGGTACGCGAATACCAAAAACGCCTAACAGCACCGTCAACCAAGTAAACGTCACCCTGGCCGGAGGTTCTATCAGGCGTTACGAAAGTCAGTCGAAAATGATGATTTTGAGAAGATGCTGTTGTTTGGCTGCGAGTTCAAAGACCGGCGCAATGTCGTGATCGGGGTGCTTGATGAGGTCGCCGGGCAGGATCGAGATGCCAACGGTTTGGAGGCGTTGACATGCAGGTCGGGGTCTGGCAGGTTCTACATCCGTCATGATTCACCTGATTTTCAGATTGCTCTTGGTAGCAAGCGCACACTTTTGAGTTAACCACAAAAATGCGCCGCCCACATGGGATTAATCCTGCAAGAAATTGTAACAGTATTTTGGCTATCATTAACAGATTTTAATGCAAGCTCAATTCTTGACCGTATAAATTCATTCGGCATTGATTCACAAATGACGTTTTTCATTTTTCGGTATACTGGTGTGGTTTACTTTTACCCGATTAACCATCCATAGAAGGTCATTATCTTGTCTGACGTGCAATCCGCTACCCTGCTCATTTCCTGCCCGGATCGCAAAGGGCTGGTCGCCGCCGTGACCGACTTCCTTGCCCGCCATAACGGCAATATCCTGCATCTCGACCAGCATGTCGATGTCCAGGAGAATGTGTTTTTTATGCGGGTAGAGTGGGATTTGGAACAGTTCACGATTCCATCGGAAGGGATTGATGCGGCTTTCCGACCCATCGCAGAGGGGTTCGTTATGAACTACGATCTGCGATTCTCGTGGAATGTGCCGAGGATGGCGATTTTCGTATCCAAAGCCTCTCACTGCCTGTACGACATCCTATCCCGATGCCAATCCGGCGAGTGGCAGGTGGAAGTGCCGCTCATCATCAGCAATCATCCCAATCTGGAGGCGGTGGCGGCGCAGTTCGGCATCCCCTTCTACATCATGCAGGTGACGAAGGACAACAAGCAGGAAGTGGAAGCGGCGCAGTTCGCCCTGCTGGAACAGCACCAAATCGACTTCATTGTGCTGGCACGGTATATGCAGATCATCACCGACGATTTCGTGCGACGTTACCCGAACCGCATCATCAACATCCATCACTCGTTCTTACCGGCTTTCGCCGGGGCGAAACCGTATGACCGCGCCTACAGCCGGGGCGTAAAAATCATCGGCGCGACCAGTCATTATGTGACCGCCGAACTGGATGCCGGACCGATTCTGGAACAGGATGTCATCCGAGTCAATCACAAAGATTCGGTTGAGGACATGATACGCAAGGGAAAGGACGTGGAGAAGTTGGTGCTGTCACGGGCGATCCGGTATCACCTGCACAATCAGGTGTTGGTGTACAACAACAAGACGGTGATTTTCGCCTAACAGTACTGGGGAGAGGAATTAATTGCAGCTATCCCCAACCCCTTCCGGTTCGCTTGCGCATGACCTCCCTCGAATTCAGGGGAGGTCATGCGCAAGCGTATTATGGTCAATGGCCTTCAACTACTATACATGGGCGAGACATATCTATCTCGCCCACTTAATGTCCCGAATTAGGGGGCTGGCTCAACCCAATAGGTGCTGCCAATCCCTTCAGTCACCCAACCCACTGTGCCCTTAAAGTCCACTTTCCACCAGTTATGCGGCCCGGTTCCACAATATGGCCCGTCAACCACCTTGAACACATCACCGTTGGCACGATACATCACCTTCACAACCAGGTTGCTATCCAACCCGGCACGCAGGCTGCTGTAGACTTGTGCCGGACGCCCGTTTCCGCCAATGGTCAATTTCGGCGCAGGCGCTCCGGCGCAACCCGCAGGCGAAACAGTGGGCGGCGGGGGCATAGTGACAACGGGGGGTGGTGTAACGGTGGGTGTTGGCCCGGTTGTGGAAACTTTTTCAATCCAGTAAACAGTGCCCGTACCTTCCGTCACCCAGCCGGACACGCCTTTGAAATTGACCTGATACCAGTTGTAAGGACCATTGGCGCAGGTTGGCCCACTGACAATCGTGAAGGTGTCGCCGTTGGCACGGTACATGACCGCCAGAATTGCGGTGCTGTTCGGCGCAGCCCACAGAGTTGAATATACCTGCGCGGGACGGGCAACATCACTAGGCGCAAGTCGAGGAGTCGGCGCACCGGAGCAGGCTGCGGCGGACACGGTTAAAACGGGAATTGAAGCGAGTGCAATCACGAAAATAAGTAATGCAAGTGCGAAAAATTTCTTGCGCATATCCGCCACCCTTTCTGAAACAAATTATCAGGTTTCATATACTATAAAGATATTGTAACACTGATGATAAATTCCCGCTTGTTTGCCCTAGCGGAGTATCATCGCTCGTAGCACAATTTCCCGCCCACGTAGGTCTGTTCAACCTGGATGTCCAGCAGACTCTCGGTTGGCGTGGATAGAGGGTCGCCACTCAGAATCGCTAAATCTGCCCACTTGCCCGGTGTCAGGCTGCCGCGATTACCCTCGTCCCGGCTGGCAACCGCCCCGCCCATCGTATAAGCGTACAGGGCTTCGGCGGCAGTGATGGCCTGTTCCGGCGCAATCGGTTGAATCGGGTCGAGGCGATCTATGGCGGCTTTCATACCGACGAGGGGGTTATCGTCCGGGACAACCGGCGCGTCCGAACTGAGCGCCACTGTCAACCCGGCATCGAGCATGGCACGCACTGGATAACAGCGCGAGATGTAGGAGTCCGGCAAATAGCGGCGGAAACTCGTGCCCAAAGCAGGCAGGAATACTGTCTGCGGGACAGCGATCACATTCATGATCGCACAGCGGCGAAGATGCTCGGCGCTCGGCAAACCCAAGTGTTCAATCCGATGGCGTAAGTCGGGACGCGGCTGTCGTCGGTACAGTTCCTCATAGACACCGATCACCTGATCGAGCGCCACATCGCCAATGGCATGTGTGCCGATGCGGTAGCCCGCCGCGTGTGCCTCCCACATGAGTTCAGTCAGGTCGTCAGTTTCGAAGCGCAGCACACCCGTCTCATTCGTCACTTTATAGGGTTGGCTGATAGCGGCTGTCGCGCCACTCAGTTCCACCATCGGCAAAAAATTTGACGGTATCAATCCGCAGGAAGTCGCTGTGGAATTTCTCCGGCAGAGGCAGGGTTTCCGTCCCGCCATCTGGTCTGCGGATCGGCAGTCCATTGACACGCAGCGCCAGGTCACCCACCGCTTCCATCTGACGATAGACGCGCAGGTGAAAAGGGGTCAGCAGGGGGTCGGTGGCGCTGGTGATACCCAGGCTGAGTTGATGCTGATTGGCCGCCTTGATCGCCTCGGCCATTTCGGCGTCACTCGGTTCGGGGATCACGCGGTTGAGTAATCCCATCGCTGTTTCTTGCAGCAGACCAGTGGGGTCGCCGTTGAGGTCACGGACGATGACACCGCCGGGGGGATTGGGTGTGTCGCGGGTGATGCCTGCCCATTCCAACGCCAGCGAATTAGCAACAATCATGTGACCGCAGGTACGCGTCAGGGCGATGGGCTGAGTCTGACTGGCAGCGTCCAGATCGTGGCGAGAGGGATGACGGCGTTCCGGCAATTCGGCTTCGTTATAACCCCTCCCGGTTATCCATACCCCGGCGGGCAGCGACTCGGCCTTGTCGCGGAAACGTTCGATGATGGCTTCGATGTCCGGCGCGGCGGCATGATTGGCCTGAACCTGACGGGTCAGCAGCAAGCCCAACTTCCAAATGTGAACATGGGCGTCGTTAAAGCCGGGGATAAGCGTTCGCCCCCCCAGGTCAACCCGCTTTGTGCCGGGTTTGGCCACCGCTTCGACCTCGGCCAGCGCACCCACCGCCGCGATGCGACCATCATCACCGACCATCAGGGCTTCGGCGTTCGGGAAATTCGAGTCCAATTGTATGAATTATGCCATTGTGAAAGAGCAGCATGAGCGTGTCATCCAGAAGTTGTTTAAGTCGGATGACAGCTTATTATGCCGGAAATAGGGCGACAATCAT
Organism: uncultured Chloroflexia bacterium; assembly: GCA_963752305.1. GTDB lineage: Bacteria > Chloroflexota > Anaerolineae > Aggregatilineales > Phototrophicaceae > CFX2. The sequence continues at coordinate 1,241,407 of CAVVXQ010000006.1, read as the reverse complement.
AGATACGCCGCACACATCCGTGTGAATGGGCGGGGAAATACAAAATAAGGACGAGGCTATCACCCCGTCCCTACCGCATATCAGGAGGTTTTGATTTCTAGACTTCTTCGCGCACGATTTCGATCTTGACGCGGGCGACCAGGGCAGCAATCGCGCCCAGAGCGGCCAGCCAGGGGGCGGCAATCGCCACCACACCACCGGCTACTGCGCCAACGGTCAGCGATACCTGAATCAGTTCGCGGTCATCGGGTGTGCGGATAATCAAGCGGCGGACATTACCCTGCTTGACCAATTCCTGTACCTTGTCAACCAGTTGGTTGCCGGTTACTTCCAATTGTTCGCTGAAGGTCTGGGCTTTGTCTTCGACCTTCTCCTCGGCCTGCTCAACCTTGTCTTTCATTTCCTCGCTCATAATCCCCTAGCTCCTTATCCTGCTCGGTTCGCCCGACATGGGCGGATTCAATTTACTGTACACCACTGTATACGTAGATCGTACTGGAAAGTTTCATGATTGGGGCAGTGATTTGTCATGCACCCAATGTCCTGTTCCGCATTTTCGCCTAAACGCATATAATAGGGGCGAAGTATTGGATTCATCTTGGAGTATGCGCCATGAAGCGGTCACGCGGCTTATGGATAATTTTAGCGCTGGTCAGTCTCCTATTTATTCTCCTGCCCAGCATCATGGTACAGGCGGACTTTGGCACGAACTGGTCGGCGACTTTCTTCCCCAGCGATAACCTGACTGGAGCCGGTTCGCCCGTCTCTGGAATTAATGGCATCAACTTCAACTGGGGGGCTGGCCCGCCAGTGGTGAACGGCGTCACCGTTCCAATCACAAACTGCACGGGCACAGGCGGCGGATCGTCCCCGACGTGTACTGACTATTATTCCGCGCGCTTCACGTCTACCCAAACTTTCTCGGAAGGTAATTATCAGTTCGTGGCGGCTTCGGACGATGGGATGCGGGTGTTCATCGACGGGGCGCTGGTGCTGGATAAATTTATTGGCCGCGCGCTGACGACTGATACCTTTACTCAGGCACTTACGGCGGGAGTCCACAACATCACCGTCGAGTATTTTGAAGGTATTGACCAGGCGATTGTACAGTTCCAGTGGTTCCTGGAAGGGACAGGTGGTACACCGAATGCGTTTGGCACGGCTGTCCCGGCAGCGACAGGCGTCCCGGCCTTGTCGGTAGAAGTGGTGAGCGTGCGGGGATTGTCGGTGCGCAGTGGGCCGTACCTGGGCGCTTCACTCATCACCGTCGCCCGACCTGGAACGCCGTATATCCCGATTGCCCGCAACACCGATGAGGGTCAATTTACCTGGTTTCTCATCACCGTAAACGATCATACAGGTTGGGCATCCGGGCGGTATCTACAGGTCACAGGCGACCCGAATTCCATCCCAATTCAGGGGACGATTTTTGAGCAGCTTGATAATCCGCCGGATACAGGCGTGCTGGCGATTCCGCGCTCGGTAATGAACTTCCGCCGCCGTCCCAGCCAGCGTTCGGATCGGCTGGCGGAGATCGCCTGGGGCGAGGAAATGGAACTGCTGAACCGCACCGTCCAATATGGCAAAAATTTCTGGTATCAGGTGCGGTACAACGGACAAGTCGGCTGGATTTATGCGCCGTTTGTTTCGACACGCGGGGACATCAATGCTGTGCCGATCCGATAACAGGTAGAGTTTGTTGGTAGCAACAAGATGAAATGGAAGTCCCCTTCTGGTATAGAGGGGACTTTTTGTGACATAACGAGAGTTATGCTGGCGCAGAGTCCAGGTTGACGGCAAAGACCCGTGTATCACCTTCCTCGAATACCTGTGTCAGATAATCGACTGTCGTCGGGTCAAAATCCCCCAATTTGGCTTCTTCCGGGCTGAAGATCACATAATCCACGCCATAGGTGCGTAAAATATCCTGCCGTTGGCTGTCGGCTGTCGTGCTGTTATAGAATGCCTTCACCATATCGGTCTTGCCGTAGAAGTCGAGTGTCTGCGCCCAATGCCCCAGAAAGGAACGCGCCCCCGTCCACATCGGTACGAATTCGCCCATGTTCAGGCTGGCAAGTACCACATCTTCGGAGGTGACATGGGTGTTCAGATAGTCCAGCGAGGCGATTTCGGTTTTCAGCAGATAATACGGAACCTCGGCACGGCGCAGGTCGAGGATTCGCCAGCCAATCAGGTAGACATTGACCGGGATAATCAGCAGCATGAGCACGCCTGTTGCAACCTGCACCAGACGTTGGCGGGAAACATTCTTAAAACGCCGTGCTAACCAGGGCAGCACCCGTCGATACAGGCCAATGGTTGCCAGTACGCCGGTCACGACCTGCCAGCCGCTCAACAAGTGAATCTGGAAATTGAGCGGGATGTAGATCAGTACAAAATGGGATAGAAACCAGGCCATGATAAACAGGTGGGTATCATCCCGATCCCGCCAGGGTGTTTTGATGTCCAGCGCCCAGATTGCCAGCAACCAGCCAACCCCCATCAGAATCGGCAAATGTAGGGGATTCGGTGTCCATGCACCAGCATTGTCAAACTGCGACAACACCCCTTTCCAGACGGCATCGGCGTTGGTGATGTAAAACGCCTGGAGCGCAGGCCACATGGAAATCAATACAACTATGATGCCCAACTTAAACAGGTACATGGGGAACTTACGATCTCGTGTCCAGATAAACAGGGCATACAAACCGATGACCGGATAGATGATGAACATGTCATAGGAATGCTGAACGCCCAACAACAGTGAGGCGGCAGCGGCCAGCCACGCATATCGCATCTGTTTGGAACGCTGCCCTAACAAGATCAGGGAGAAGATAACCGTAATCAGCCCGGCAGCAATCGCAAAATGTGGAAAAGCCAGGATGTTAAAAAATGTGTTGGGTTCGGAGGTATAGATGTCAAATGGAAATGGGATATTTTCCAGATGATTCAGGTATTTGACGATCAGCCATATCCAGCCGAAACCCGCCCCAAACACGGCGATGGCGAAGGCTGTCCAACGTTTGGTGCGGTTGGTGAACACAACCCCGCAGAAGAAATAGGTCGCAGCCAGGACAAACGCCCCGGCAAGTAGTCGCGTGATCTGGTAGAGGACATCATAGGTCAGGCCTGTTACAACCTGAATACGGCCTAATGTCCACCAGAGGAAGTTAAACAGGAGAGGAGTGCTGTATTCGGGGGTCAATTGATTGGAAACGAGAATATGCGTTTGCGACTCGCGCATCCACGAAAAATACTGCATGTGGTCGGGGATGTTGACCATCACCCCCATGAACTGCTTATCCGAGGGCGCACTTTTATAGGCGTAGATAAAGGGAATTGACGTAATCGCCAATACGACCAGAATCACAATTCCCACAACCAACCATTCACGGGTTGTAAAAGTTGATCGGGCGCTCACGTCAGGTTTTGATGGAGTAGTGCCTACGGCGCTGGTTGTTGTCACTATGACCGTCCAAATAAACTCTGCACTAAATTGGATTGTTATGATGGGGTGCGCCGACGACGCGTCCCCCTTCGTGTACACGCGAAAAAAGTTAGAACTTTTGGGCTTCCTGGTTTTCGATGAGCTTTTTCCAACTTGGCGGCAAATTCTTGAGTACCTCAATACCGCTAAATGGTGTCCCTTGCATCGGGCCGTGAGCCTTCGCCCAGGTTGCTACGCGCTGCAGGCCATCCCGGAGGGTTGTACTAGGCTTTACGCCCAAAATTTCCGCTGCCAGGGTATGATCTGAATAAGCGACGTGGACTTCCTCACGGGCGTCCAGGTGAATTACGTTGGCGGGCACATCCATGACCTCGCAGCACAACTCGGCTAATTCGTTCACCGTATAAGGGGTATCCGCGCCAATATTGAAAATGCGGTTGCGGGCTTCGGGGATGTTCGGCAAGTCCGCGATACCACCAACAATATCGCCTACATAGGAAAAGGCGCGTTTTTGACTGCCATCACCGAAAATCGTCAACGGTTTGCCCTGCATCGCCAGATTCATAAAAATCCCAACCACATTACGGTAGGGATCGCCCAGATTTTGACGCTCCCCATAGACGTTGTGGGGACGGAAAATCACGTAATCCAGATCGAACATAGCCTTCGAAGCCTTGAGTTCCTGCTCAACGGTGTACTTGGCAATACCGTAACTGTCGGTTGGCTGGGGAACCATATCCTCGCGCATGGGTGTGCGGCCTTCACCATAGACGGCGATGGATGATGTGAACACAAAACATTTCACCCCAGTGTTCACTGCAGAGTTGATGAGATTCACGCTGCCGATCACATTGTTGTTGTAGTTGAACCGTTTGATGAAGTGACTCAAGCCCTCCGCCGCATAGGCCGCCAGGTGATAGACATAATCGAACTGCTCTTTCTCAAACAGCGCAGCCAACAGTTCATGATCCAGCGTGGAAGCTTTCACAAATTGGACACCCTGGGGCACATTCTCGATGTAACCACCACTTAAATCATCCAGCCCGACAACCTTGTTGCCTTTGTCCAGCAAAGTTTGGCAGAGATGTGAACCCAGAAAACCGGCAGCCCCGGTAACTAAACACTTCATCTTCGTATGTACTCCTTATGTTGTGATATGCGAGTGTGTGATTTCATCAATCACATGACTGAGATGTTGTCCGATGATTGACCAATCATAGGTGGATTCGACCAGCGCACGCCCTGCAATCGACAGACGCTTGCGAAGGGACTTCATCCTCGAATAACCGGCAGATTGCATCTGCCATCTGATGAGGGTCATCACCGAACAACAGGTGTTTATCCAATTCCGCCGCCAGCCCTTCGGCACCTTTATGGGTTGAAACGACTGGCGTACCCAATGCCATCGCCTCCAGAATTTTCAAGCGTGTGCCGCCGCCAACCTGTAAGGGCACCACAAGTACCCAACTCTTGCGGACGGCATCAGCCACCGATGGCAGATAGCCCGTGAAGGTGACACCGGGTTGCGCTGCCAGATCGCTTACATCGACTTCACCTGTACCGCCGGTGACGGTGAACTGCGTTTCGGGAACCCGCTGCCGAACCAGAGGCAGCACTTCCCGGATGAAATAGGCAACCGCATTATAGTTGGCATCGTAGGTGACTGCTCCGGTATAAATCAGACTGAATGGCATGGGTTTGACCGTAGAGTCAGGACAGTTGGCAGTTGTATCCACCCCATTGGGTATCAGTTCAATGCGGGCATCCGGTTGGGCAATATTGCGCAAATAATCCTGCTCCGCCTCTGATACCACCGTTATCGCCACCCCACGATTGAGCAGGGTTCGCACAGCATTTTCCATCTTGGTCAAGGTAAGCTGTGCCCGAAAGCGGCCTGACGCTCCACCCGCCGACTCCACCCGATCATGAAACCCGGTCACTTCCATTTCTTCCAGAATCGCGGGTATATGTGGCACGAGTTCCAGATAACGCATGGTCTGGAACTGTGAGGCAATGACTATATCCGGTGGATGTTGGCGGACAATTTTGCCAATCCGCATCGCCATTACCTGGCTGTAGACATCAACCAGTGAACGCGGCCAGCGTGACAAATAACCCAGGATCGCGCGAAGGGTGCTGGGATGATAATGCGGCTTGGGAATACCCTCTACGTATGAGCAAAACGTCTGAAGATGCTCCAACTGCGAGGTCGTTGCTTCTTCGGCCTCGGCAAATGCCAGCAGCATCACCTCATGCTCGGTACTCAGATGACGCAAAAGGTTATAAATACGAATCTTCGAGCCATTGTTGGCCGGATACGGCCACCACCAGGAAATGAACAGAATACGCATGACTTAAACAGTGACCTGTCCAAACCGACCCTGCGAATAATCCTTGATCGCGCGCCACATGATGCCCCGCAGATGCCGCCGATCCTGCCACTTCGGGCGAACTGACCAGCTTAAATAGGTACGGATTAAGTCCAGAGTACGTACCGACCCACGTCCGTAACCCAGCTTTAGACTTTCGCAGGAACAATAAGCGATTACGTGTCATATAGTAGAAATAACCGGGCGTAGTCGCGCGGGCTTCCAGGGGAATTTTGTGCCACATCATGGCCGTGGGCACATAGAATATCTTGTAGCCGGTGCGGGTAGCGCGGACACACCATTCGGTTTCCTCATAATAAATGAAAAAGTTGATCATCCAACAGTCCAGCTCTTCCCACACTTCGCGCCGTACCATCAAGCGCACAACCGGTCACAAATTCCACCTGTTCGGGCAGTGTACCGAACTGCGCCTTATCCTCTTCGTGAAGGCCGAGCATTGGCTGTCAACCCATTTTTCCAGTTAATCTTGCCCGCCCGACTGACCAGATCATATCCGGGGCATCGTAGTAATAGATCATCGGCCCGGCGACACCGATGGTGGGGTCTTTTTCCATCACATCCACCAACAGTCGAACATGTCCGGGGCGACAATGGTGTCGTTGTTCAGCAGCATAATGTAATCTGCACCATGTTCGAGCGCATATTGGATGCCAACATTATTTCCACCTGTAAAGCCCAGGTTAGCAGCATTCTCGATCAAGGTAATGCTGGGAAAAGCGGTATCGCACGGCTTCAATTGAGTCGGATTGTTGAACCATTATCCACAACAATCGGCTCAAGATTGGAATAGGTCACATGGTCAAGTGATTGTAAACATCCCAATCGTAAAGTCGTGATTATTGCAGTTCAGCATCACAACGCTGACTTTGGGTTTCATACATCCTCCGGGAATCTTGACTCACAAGGAGTTAAGGTTCGACCAATAACTGTCCTTATTGTCATGACAATCCCCTTGCGTGTCACTTGCAATTTGTCCCTTTAATTCCCTAACAATTCATGAAGAATGTATATGAAATGATGCGACAAACGAATAGCGATGGCGCAACCGTCATCCGTCGAGGCCTATGTCAGCCTCTTATGATTCAAGGTTGGGGTGTAGACCCGCTGATCGGGTGATTCCATTAGGCAGCTGGTCTGAGGTGCTAGTATTCATTTCGCTACAGGGTAATGTAAAGGAAATGGTCGTGCCGATGTCGGTGTCCGGTATCCAGATTTCACCGCCGTGCGCTTCCACCAACCCTTTACAAATTGCCAAGCCCAAACCTGCACCCTTTTTACTGTTTGAGTCGGCCACACCTGCCTGACGAAAAGCCTCGAACACCAGTGACCTTTCATCTGCTACGATACCCGGTCCCTGGTCGGATACACTGACCTGCAAAAAACCGTCATTACGATCAGCCGTGATCTTTATGTCTGTCTCGGCGGGGGCATACTTGGCGGCATTATTCACCAGATTCACCAGCACCTGGCTGATGCGTCGTGGGTCAGCGCGAATAGAGGGCAAATCCGATGGCACATCTATCTTCAGGCGATGATTGGCGGTGATGGTTTCCAGTTGAGCCATCGACGCACTTACAATTTCATTCAGCGGGACTTCTTCCGGGGTAATACCCAATGTGCCCGCTTCCAGCCGGGAGAGATCGAGCAGTTGTTCAACCAGATCGGTCAATTTGTCGGATTCTTCACTGATGATAGCAATAAAATCGTGCTGGCTCTCAGCATCCCAGGTGATGTCATCGGCCAGAAGGGTGGTTGCGAAACCTTTGATCGAGGTCAAGGGTGTTCGCAGTTCGTGGGAGATCATTGCCAGGAAGGTGAGCTTTAGGCGATTGGCTGCTTCGGCGGCCTCGCGTGCGGCAACTTCGCGTTGTAGAAGTTCGGCACGCTGAGTTTCGATCCGCTTGCGTTCGGTGACATCCAAAACTACCGCGCCAATACCTAGAAGTTCATCAGCCAAACGTATCGGATAGTAACTGGCAAACCAGTATCGAATCTCATCGGGTGAGGCGGGTGTTTTGCCACTGGTTTCAAACGAAACGGACTCGCCAGTTTGCAGGACTTTCAGGAACATATCCTGCGTCCCAATCACGTCAATATCCGGCAACAGTTCACGCGGGGTATGGCCGATATGCGCCTCTGGCGGAAGGCCATTGAAATCCGCCAGCGCCTGATTAATGCGTTGGTAACGTACATCCCGGTCATAGAAGGCCAAGCCAACCGGCGCGGATGAAAACAGCGCATCCAGGAGGGCAAATGCCTCTTCCTTCTGACGCACGGCGACCTGCTGGTTATGGAACAGAAGTAAGCGTTCGCGTTCAGCCCGTTCGCGTTCGCTGACGTCCATTGTGACGCCACGCATTCCAACGGAATTGCCGGTTTCGTCAACAACTGGCGTTGACCGGGTTTCCACCGGAATCACCCGGCCATCTTTCGCAACCCAACGGAAGCGGTTAATCCCCGGCTTCTGACTGATGAAGGTTTCCCGGCTGGTGATAACCGCCCCTTCTCGGTCATCAGGATGGACAATGTTTAACCAGAAGTTGGGTGTATTGAGCCATTCCTCGGTGCTGTAACCCAGCATGTCCTCCACGTACTCACTAACAAAGTCTATGCGCTGATGGGAATCATCAGGCTGCCCCCAAGATTCCCAGACTACACCGGGCACGTTGGCGAGGATGTTTTGCAGACGCTGCTGTTGTTGATCAAGCAGTTTGTTCAAGCGATTTTGTTCTTCCTGGGCAGCCTTGAGGTCATGAATGTCGATACACGAACCAATATAGCCCTGAAATATGCCCTCGGGCGCAAGCCGGGGGATGCCCTTAGCCACGACCCATCGATATTCACCATCGGCACGAAGCAGACGATATTCAATTTGAAATGGTTGGCGAGACTCATAGGCAGCGTCATAAGTAGCCGTATAGCGGTCACGATCTTCGGGGTGAATACCTGATAACCAACCGATTCCTAATTCCTGTTCGATTGTTCGCCCTCGAAATTCCAGCCATACTCGATTGAAATATTCGCGTCCTTCGTCCGGGCCGGACATCCAGATGAGCACCGGAGCAGTATCGGCCAACATCCGGAAACGAGCTTCACTTTCGCGGAGTTGGGCTTCCACCTGCCTGCGCTCACTGATGTCCCGAAATACCAACACTGCGCCGATGACATCATCCCCTTTTGGAGTCCGAATTGGCGCACCGCTATCGTCAATCGGAATCTCCGCCCCATCACGGGCCATGAGGACGGTATGATTCGCCAACCCAACGACCCGTTTTTCGGTCAATACTGCACTAATCGGATGCCTGACAGGCTGGCGGGAATACTCGTTCACGATTCGAAAAACTTCATCAATACTTTTGCCCAATGCCTCCGCCTCAGGCCAACCTGTGAGCGATTCTGAAGTCGGGATTCATGAATACGATACGCGCCTCCGCATCAGTGGCAATCACGGCGTCACCAATTCCATTCAGGCATACCCGAAACCATTCCCGCTGCTGGCGGATAATTTCCTCTACACGCTTACGCCGTGTATTGGGCAAATTCATCAAGAAGACGATCAGCACAAAAACCCCTAACCGGATACCATCGTCGGTTGTCAGGGATACCTGATAGACGGGTTCATTGAAATAGTAGTCGGCTATGATGACCGAGAGGACACTGGCGTATAGTGCCGGGAAGAAACCAACATACCAGGCGATAAGCGAGATCGCTCCGAAGAAGATAATGAAAGGCGATGCGGAAAAGATGGGGCGCATGGTAAACGAGATCGCCAGCGCAACCAGCACCGCTAACACGGCCAGCAGATAATCCCTGATCCGACCTGGTGATGATTCTCGGTTTGTTTTCAGGGCTGACCAGAGGATTTAGGGTAAAGCGATTTTGACCGGGCGGCTTCTGGAACATGGTTGGCCTTCATGCTGGTAAACGTATGCCAATTATAGTGTTTTGTAGTGAAGCCAGTCCAACTTTTTTACATGACCCTATTTTCTGACACAAATAAAATGAGGCGACTATTCGATTGGGCTGATTTCAGGTGGAGCAGTCCATCCCCCCGATGTCGAGCAGGATACGGTTCTCCGGCATGGGGTTTCCAGCGTGTGTCACGGGCAGACGATCCCCATCCGGTACATACAAACCCACCGCGATTTGATGGATATCGGGACGGTTGGGCAAGGTGTAGTGATCGGGCAGGGTTTGTCCGGAAAGCCAGTTTTGGGGGGCGTATTCACCATTGAGGGGTGGGCTGTCCGCCTGTTCAACCAGTTTTCCATCAGCATCCAAGCCATGTACAAAGACACGCAGATCGTTGTTGGTGGGGGGCGAAAGCACTTTCCAATACAGGTCAATCGACAGTTCATCACCCTTCGGTTCGACGGAGGCACATTGCAGGCCAATGGTGTCACCGAGACGGTAATCGAATAGCTGGCGAACGGACGCGGTAGAAGGCAGGATGCGTACGGTTGAATTCAGGGTGAGGGTATCGCTGGCATCCGGCAGAAGCAGCGGTTGATCGGTTTGTGGGTCGATAAGCCGGACGGTAATCGAACCCACATAGGGCGGCGCATCATCAAAGACGGCGACCCGATGAACATCCGACGTAAAATAATCCGGCGTATGAACGATGGGACTCGCGCCAACAAAAAATCCCTCATCCGATGCCCAGGCTTCGGTCAAAGCGGGGTCGGTCAACTGCACCAGGGGGCGATAGGTATGATCGAGTGGACGCAGCGCCCGCCAGAACAGGGTGATGCGGAAGGTCTTACCGGGGCTAGCGGTTGCCTCGTCCAATGAATATCCCAATAACTCGTAGGCGTCCCCGAAGGCCACATGTACCGGAGTTTGCATGGCTGCCGGATTATCGGGTGGAGAAATTTGGCGAAACCAGGTGGTGTCCGGCAGGATGTAGACCCTATTCAGGATAGCAAAGACGATGACACCCACTATCAACCCTCCAGCAAGACGCGGGGACAGGGGTTGTGGTGCAGATTGGCTGACAAGATCGGGGGCAGGTCTTTTCCTGAACAGGATAACCGCAATTCCCAGGCTGATGAGAGTCAATAACGCCGACAGGTTTTCAATGGGTGTGTTCTGGCGGAACAGCGTCACGGTATGATCGCCGGGGGGAACATCGACGGTAATCAATCCGAAATCCGAGGTGGGATAAACGTCAACCGATTCGCCATCTACCATCGCCCTCCAACCGGGGAAATAAAAGTGGCGGAAACTGAGTGCAAAGGTATCCGGCGTGACCACATGAACACTGGTGTCACCTGTTGACTCGATGGTCACACCGGGCAAGTGGGGATCGACAACAGCGATACGCATGGGATCGGTGGCGTAGGCTTCAACATCCGGCGGGGAATTGAACGGCGGACGAGATGCCCAGATCGGCCTGAATTCATCGTAACTCGTACCGCCGAAGGAATAAGTCGCCTGCTCGTAGCGAATTTCGTCCGCCGGGGTGATGTCAGTGTAGTCGACCACATCCCGGCTGGGATAGAGGGTCGGCAGGGCGGCAGCGATCACCAGAGCGACCAGGGCAGCCGAGGCAATTCCCCGGTAGCGGAGAGGGAGCAGCAAAAAACTCGCCCCACCGAGCAGTGACAGGAACACCACCGCCATTCGCAGGACACGCGCCGGGAAACGCAGTTGGTCGAGGAGGGGGACGGTCAGCCAGAAGCCGAACGAGATGTCCAGCAGCAGAAAGATGCAAAAGGCGAGGATGGCAGCCCAGGCCAGCGCCAACGGGAACTTTCGCCTCGACAGCAGCGCCAGAAATCCGAGGCCGCCGAGTAGACCACCCACCAACCCCAGCGTGTCCGGCAATCCCCGGCTGATGTCGGTCAGGTCGGGTGCGGCGGGCTGCATGAACAGTTGACCGGGCAGCAGGAAACCGGAGCGAAGCACACTGGGGATGTCCTCGGCAGCCAGCGATACCTTGACATAGCCAACTTCGGCCAGCGTGGGCAGCAGGAAAATCATGGCAACCCCTGCGCCGAGGGCTAAACCCCCTATTGTGTAAGCCAAGCGGCGGACAAAATGCCCGTTCCGACGGGCTACCCAGCCACACCACACCGGAACCGCCGGGACGATCACCAGCGCAGCCAGGACAGTGGTCGGCTGGTGCGCCAGAATGACCCCGCCGAAAACCAGCGCCAACCATACCATTCGGCGGCGTGTCGGCTGGTCAATGAGGCGGGCGAGGGTGAAAAACATCCAGGGCAGCAGCGCTGTACCGATGAAACCGGACAGGTTGCCAATGTTCCATACATCCTGCAAGCGGGAGGGGGCGTAAACCCACAGCGCCACCGCGAGAACAGCCACACTGGCGCACAGGAAACGACGTGCCAGGGCATACATGCCCAGGCCACCGCCAATCCAGCAGCCCGCAGCAATCAGGTTGTAGGCCAGGGGCGCAGTTATCCCGATCAAGCCGAGCAGCCCGCCCAGATAGCTGGCGGCGGGGGCATAAAAATTGAGGACAGGATAACCATAACCCAGATGAAACCAGGGAATCCAGCGCGGATAGAGATCGCCAGCAGCCATCAACTGCGACATGGCGAGGATGCGGTGGACATGGAACAGACCATCGGCGGTGTCGATTACGCTGGTGGTGTGGAAGGCCGGAAGGATACCGATGAGCGGCAGGAGCGCGGCGACTATCCAGCCTTTGTCGAGGTTTTTGAACCAGACTTTCAAACGGGGCATAGCCTATATAGGGAAGAAAACAACATTATGCACCCAGGAACAGGCAGTCGTCCAGGCGAAGGATGCCGATGTCGCCGGTAGCAAACTCGATGCTGTCGGCGGACAGCAGGGCGGGAACGGATTCGTCCAGCGCCAGCACACCGTTGATATACAGGCTCAGGTGGCTCTCGCGGAGTGTCAACTCGAAGTCCACCCAATTGGTGCGCCCATGAACATTGCGGAGGGTTGTGGACTGCCAGAGGGTGGAGCTATCGACATCTACCAACCGGACATCCATATTGCCTTCCACCGAGTAGTCCAGCAGCAGCACGCCACCACCGACCTGCTTCACGCGAATCTCGTAGGTTCCACGCTCGTTCCACAGTTGACACTTCATATCAAGCTGGTTGAAGGGAGACGTTTTCGGGCTTGCGATCACCGAGGGCGGCAGGCGCAGATAGCCATTTTGACCGTCGTAATCATAAGTCACCAATTGGCTGTCACTCACCGACCAGCTTGGCGGAATGCCCGGTTGGTCGAAGCGGGTGCTGTAGTCCCCGGCCAGTTGAATCACCAGATTGTCGAAGGCGACGGGGCGATTGCCGACCACCTGCAAGCCAACCTGCCCTGAGGGAAGGCGGGTGGCACTGTTAATGAAGATAGCGGCCAGTTGACCATCCACGTAGACATAAGTTTGCACGGGTTGAATCCAGACGGTGACTTCGTGCCAGGTATTGTTCTCCATTGTCGGGAAGGGACGAGTCCGCACCACTGGCTCGGTATTGCGGTTCATCTCTCCAGAAGCAGGGGAAGTACCCTGGCGCAGGCTGATTGATCCCCGGAAGAATTCCAGCACATCGTAGCCTGCGTCGGAAGCGTGGTACACCAGACGCGCGCCAACGGTGGTGAGGTCGGTCTGGATGTTCATATTAAAGCGGATAACCATATCGGTTGTGGTCAACCAGTCCGGGGAGGGGGAAGCATCCGACAGAATGTAGGCCGGAGCATCCAGTTCGGCTCGGTTTGTGCCGATGCCGATGAGCATGACGCCATTCTGGTCGCCCGCACTTTCCAGATGCCAGATGTTGGGGTCGAATGACCAGGCGGCCAACGGATTGCCAATGTTAAAGTCGTTGACATAGGGAAACCGTCCCGGTGGTTCGGGGGTTGGGGTGGGCGTCGAAGTGGCGGTAGGGGTATCCGTCGGCGTGGGCGTATCGCTGGGCGTGGGTGTAGGGGTGAAAGTGGGTGTATCGGTTGGGGTGAGCGTCGGCGTCAGGGTGTCGGTGGGCGTTAATGTGGGCGTGAAGGTGAGCGTCGGCGTGGCAGTCAGGGTAGCGGTGTCGGTGGGGGCAGGCGTAGCTGTATCCACCGGAGTTGGCGTGTCGGACGGGAGGACAACCACCTGTAGGGCGGATAAATCACCATACTGCTCGACCACCAGCGCCGAGGAGGTAATCCAGGCTTCGGTGCCATCGGGCAGGAGAATACGGAACCAGTTTTTGTCCTGGCTGATGCCGAGGATACCAATGGACATATCAGCCGGGATGGTAGCGACCACATCAAATTCCGAGCCTGGGCCGCTGCGGGCGGAAATCTCGCGGATGGGTTGGGCAAAGGGCGTGGCCGGGGTGGATGTGCCTGTCGGCGTGGGGGTGATGGTGGCGCTAGGAGACGGGCTGGGCTGGCCTTCGCCGGGTGTGTTGGTCGAAACTGCTACTTGAGGCGCGGCAGTTGGCGCGGAGGCCACTTCTTGTCCAGTGCCGGAGTTATTGATGAGCAGGAAGCCGACGACCACCGCGACCAGCAACAGGGCTGCCAGCGCAATCCAGCGCCAGGGGGTCGAACGCTGGTCGGGAAGCGGGGTTTTGAGCATGGCAGTGGCGCGGTTGGGGGACGTCTGGGTCTGCTTCATGCTGATGTGATGGCGGACGGCCTGGATGAGCTTCGCCATCTCACCTTCGTAATTACGCTGGATGTCGATGCGCTGGGAATTCAAAAGTTCTGCCGGGACGGAATCACGGGCGTCACCACGCGCCAGTACGGGGAAAATGGCGACCTCACGCTCGTCTGCAAAGCTCAATTCGTTGATGACCCAGCGGGAATCGTGGGCATCGGGGGTGAGCAGGACGACGACACAACCGGCATTTTCGATGGCGTCCTGAACGGCATTGACCCAGGTTTCACTGCCCTGGGTGAGATGGTCATCCGTCCAGACGACGAGGCCAGCGTCGGCAAAGGTGGTGCGGACGGTTCGCATGATGTCGGTGTCTTTACGGCTGTAGCTCAAAAAAATGTGGTGCTGCATGATCTGTCCCCGAAGATTCTGCGCGGCATATAGTATACCGAGGTGGGGACAAACTCAAAAGATGGGATGTGTCGACGAATTGTTATGGGCTACAAGTAATTGCACATTTTTCGCACAATTTGCACGATTGTCGCTGCAATGACAGGCGGGAACGGGGGAGACTGCCGCCAAGCTGCGATTTGGGGACGGCGGGAACACGGGGAATTGGTGTGGTTATGACACGGGTGCGGCGGGTAGACGGGAGGGAACTGCCGCTTTGACAAAATTGCGACTCGGTGTCATTTCGGCGGGAATACAGGAGGGAAGCGCTGCACAGGGATGCGCGGATTTGTGACGAATTGTGCATTTTTGTGAGAGAAAAATCGTGCATGTGAAACACTCCTACAATTTCCAGCAGGACAATTATAGAACACAAGTTCGTATGTGTCAATTAGGATTTGGTTTGAAAAGAAGCGGTCAGCCATCAGCTTTCAGCAGTCAGAAAAAGATGAAAGACTTAACGCAAAGGCGCAGAGGGGGAAAGGGAAAAAGCGTAACACGAAGGCTCAAAGACACTAGGATACGAAGAGAAAGAGGATAAAAGCGCATCACAGAGATTTCAGAGGTTCAGAGTGACAGAGGCAGCAGCGGGAAGAAAGCCCTCCCATGTCTCTTTCCATACGATGGCTGAGGGGAGCAAGGCAATTTACTGCTGCCGGACGGGCAATGAGGAAGATGGACAGGGCAAGCCCTGTCCCTACGACGTCAAAATTGGGTGTGGAGCTTAGTCGCGGAAGATGGCGGACAGGGGGAGGGTGAAACCGGGCAGCAGGTCGCCAGCGTCGAGGGTGTCGGCAGCGGTATAGGTGTGTCCAGCGGGGTTGTCGGGTGTATAGACGGTGATGGTGGCGGTTTCGGGGTAAACGAGCCACACCATGCGCGATCCCGTTTGCAGATAATAGGCGGCCTTCTGCCGCAAATCCTGCGGCGTGTTGGTGGGCGATTTGACCTCAACGGCCAGATCGGGCATCAGCGGGACATAGCCTGACGAGTCGAATTCGTCCAGACGCGATTTGCTGATGAACTCTACATCCGGGCGGCGGGTGTTAAATTTGTCGGGCGGGTTATAGTGATCGACCTCGACGGCAACTTTCCCTAGATCGTGGTCATCGACGAAGGCCAGCAGGCGCGCACCTATTCGCAGGGCGATGGTTCCGTGTTCAAAGCTCGGTGACATATCTTCAACCACCACCCCGTTGATGAGTTCAAATTTGCGGTCTGCATTCTGTGGCAGTTCGAGGAATTTCCAGAATTCGTCCACTGTCACGAGTCGTTCGCCCACGACCATGTTTGGTTACTCCGTATCCACGTACTGTTGGCAGTATAACATAAACCGCAGGTCACATCCCTACCCCTAAATCCGCTTTCCGGTATGCAAGGAGGGAGTTTCGGTACAAAAGCGGACAGGGCAAGCCCTGTCCCTACGACGTCAAAATTGGGTGTGGAGGTTAGTCGCGGAAGATGGCGGTGAGGACAAGGCAAGCCTTGTCCCTACTGGTCGTGGGGGGTGGTGTCGCGGATGATGAGGGTGTCGAAGTCGGCGGTTGTGCCGTCCTCCACGCCGAGGGCGAGTGTGCCGCCGAGCGCCTCGGCATTTTCCAGCGAGAGGATAAACTGTCCATTAGCGAAGAAGGCCAGTTTGTCGTGATAGGTGATGGCGGTCAGGTTGATCCATTCGGGCGGAGTCGATGGGTCAATGCCGGGGACAGCACCATCAAAATAGACCGACTGCTGGCCGGAGGCGTCGTAACGAACCACAGCGGTATAGGTTCCATCGGCAGCGCGGGTAATTTCCAGACGGTAGCCATTCAGCCCCGCGCCGGTAATGGTGGGCGTGGAGCGTATGCCTAACCAGGCCGTTCCCGCGCCTTCGGGGAAACGGACATCGACAGTGACGTACAGGTCGGTGGAATCATTGAAGTTACGGCGGTCTGCACCCGCGCCGAACATGGCAACACCGGGGGTATCCTTAAAGAGCCGCCAGGTAGAACGATTCTGGTGGATCATCCGCAGAAACTTCTGATGATCGGACGAGGCGGGGTCGGTGAGATACTGACCGGGGGCATTGACTCCATCTTCCCACCAAACATCGGTGCGGAACTGGTCGGCAAAATCTTCGGTGAGGTCGCTGCGGAGTTCACGGAATTCGCGCGCCAGGACTTCGGTTTGCAGCGCAATAGCGAAACGTGCCCCGGCGTTGCTGGTGGCGGCGGTTTCGGTGATGAGGCAGTCGTCCAGGCGGAGGACATCGCCCCTGCCCGTCTCGAAATAGATGCCGCCCGCAGCAGGCGAGTCGGGAATGGTTTCCTCAAAGCGGCTGACACCATCACGGTAGATGGTCAGACGATCTCCAATGAAGGAAATGTTGACATCCTCCCAACGGTTGCGATTGAAGAAATTGTTGACCTGATAGTGATTCACCACGCCGCCCGCGCCATCTAGCTGCGAGATCATCATGTTACCGCCGACCATATCCATCGTCAGGCTGCCACCAGCATTGTTGCGAATGACCAGTTTGTAGCCGCCCTGGTCGATCCAGACCCGGCAGGACAAGGTGAGGTCACGGATGGGCAGGAGATTGGGGGTAACGGTATCGACACCCTGCATCTGGAGATACTGGTTGCCGCTGCCCTCCTGTCCAATGAAGGTGTTGATGCGGTCAGTGGTCATCCAGGCAGACGGGATGCCGGAGGCTTCAAAATGATCGCTGGCGGTTTCGGCACGCTGGAAGATGAAATTGTCCCAACGGACAGCGCGAGTCTGACTGTTGGTTTGCAGGATGATCGCGCCCGCGCCCAACTGCGGCAGAATCAAGTCTTCCACCGACAAGGCAAGCTGGCGGTTGAGGTAGACAAAAATACGACTGCCCTCGACCCAGAGGGTGATGTCCTGCCACTTGTTGGCTTCCACCGCCGCACTTGCTGTCCGTAGGATACGCTCCGACTGGCGATCAAACAGATTGGGCGTGGGCGCGTTACGCTTCAAACTGAGCAGGCCGGGGAAGATTTCCAGCACTTCGTATCCACCGGGACAGCCGCCGGAATTGGCACAACGGAATACCAAGCGCGCCCCGCCGGACTGCGGGTCGAGATTGATGCTGAAATTGATGACAATATCGGAAGCCGTCGAGTCCAGCCATTCGGGATGTTCCAATCCGAGGATAACGAGCGGCTGCTGGAGACTTCCCTTGCCGACAAGCAAATTATCGCCGCCCTCGGTCACAACCTGCCAGATGGACGGGTCGTAGTCCCAACCGTCAATGGCAGTGTTCGCGCCCTCAAAATCGGCCACATAGGGCAGCCGTCCCGATGGAATGGGTGTGGGTGATGGCACGGGCGTCGAAGTGGCCTCTGGCGTGCTGGTGGGGGTAATGGTGGCAGTGAAGGTAGGTGTCGGCGTCAGAGTCGGAGTTTCCGTCGCTGTCGGGGTAGGTGTGGCGCTGGGGGTGGCGGTGGCTGTCGGCGTATCGGTGGGCGTATCAGTAGCCGTTGGCGTGTTGGTCGGCGTCCGGGTAGGCGTATCCGTCGGCGTCGAGGTGGCGGTGGGTGTATTGGTCGGGGTATTGGTGGGCGCGAGAGCAACGGGCACATCGCGCAAATTCCCGGCGGTTGTCACCGAAGCGGCTGAAGCCGCTAACCACCCCTGGCTGCCATCGGCCATCTGCACCTTGAACCAGCCGCCGTCCTCGCTGATGCCGACAATGTAGAGTTCTTCGTCCGCCGAAATGGTGGTCAGGGCGGGATACTGTGAACCCGGCCCGGTACGCGCGACCAGACTACGAAGCGCCTGGGCAACGGGGGTGGCGGGGGAGGGTATGATGGTTGGCGTAGGGGTGCGGGTGTCGGTGGCGGTTTCTGTCGGTTCGATGGTCGCTGTATCCGACGGAGCGGAGGTGCTGGTATCAACGGCGGCGACACTGTTGGGTTCTGTGGCTGCTGCCGCTGCACTAGTGACCGATGGCGCAACCTGGGCAACCTCGGTGGTTGGGAGGGGAGTGGGTTCCGCAGCGCCACCTCCGCCCCCTAGAATGACAGCAACAGCGATTACAGCAAGCACCACCACCACACCGACAACAATCAGTCCGGTTGTACGGCGGGAACGAATAGGCTGAGTTCGAACCCAACGCCCCGGTGATGACACGCTGGTCGGTGGGGGTGAGCAGCGTGGCTACGTCGGGCTGCAACTGCGCCGGGATAATGGGGGTCGCGCCAGAAACCGAGGTCGATTTACCTGTCCGACTGGCCTCGAACTTCGACATGGTTTGTTCGATCGTTTCTTTGCGGTCCTCGCGGCGGGCAGCGATCACCTGGATGGTCTTGTTGGCCGCCTCGCGGAGCGAATCGGGACGGGAGATGACCGGAGCGTTCATGGCCTTCGTCAAGTCATCGACCAAATCGGAGGCCGACTGATAACGATCTTCCGGTTTCTTCGCCATCGCCTTGGCGATTACCTCATCGACAGCCGGGGGAATGTCCCTGTCAATGGCGGAGGCGCGGGGGATGGGGTCATTGATATGCTTCAGGATCGTCGCCAGCGGTGTCTCGGCATTGTAGGGCATCTGCCCGGTGAGCATCTGGAACAGCATGACACCCAGCGAATAGATGTCGGCGCGGCCATCGACATTTTCCGACCCCATGCCCTGTTCGGGAGCCATGTAACCGGGTGTTCCAACAGCGTAGCCGGTCTGGGTCAAGCCCTGGCTGGTTTCGGTCATACGGGCGATACCGAAGTCGGTGAGGAAGGCATTGCCTTCGGCATCAATCATGATGTTGGAGGCTTTGATGTCGCGGTGGATGACCCCGCGACGGTGGGCATAATCCAGCGCCGAGGCGATCTGGCGCATCATGTAGACAACTTCTTCGTTCGGCAAGCGACCCTGGTCGAGCACCTCTTTGAGCGTGCCACTGTCCAGATAGCGCATGACAATGTAGGGCGGATCGTTCTCGCCGTTGTAATCGTAAATCGGCAGCAGGTGAGGGTGTTCCAGGCGGGTGACAAGACGCGCCTCGCGCTGGAAACGTTCCAGGTTGGATGTGTCGCTGGCAATCGCGCGATGAATCACTTTCACGGCGACATAGCGATCCACATTGGGCTGGTAGGCGCGGTAAACCGTCGCCATACCGCCTTTACCCACTTCTTCGATTAGTTCATAGGGGCCGAGCCGTGTACCAATCATGCAGCGAACCTGGGTCAGGTGTGAGATAGACGTCGTTAAATTGTAGCACAGGGAATCGGGCAACGCATATTAAGAGCGCGTATAGGCGAAATATTGGCAATAGACCGGGCTAATGATAGCCGCAGGACTGCTCACCTGTTGATATTCCCATTCCGGTGGCGGGGGTGAAGCAAATTTCAAGACAGGCGTATCAGAATTTGTCACAAGTGCTGTTTATGTAACTGTGTCAGCACTTATGACTCATCATTTAGTGAGGTTTGATCGCTCAGACGGGCTGGAGGGAAACCATTTGTATTACAAAATGCTACATCATATATATCTTAATGTTTTTAGAAGTGATTTGGGTTTTAATATGGAATAGTACCTGTGTACTGATGCAATTGAGGGAAGAGGCATGGTAAAAAGGTCATAGGTGCAGGCGAAAGTCCGAATATTGTGACAAAATGTGTCACAAACGTAAAAAAGTCGAAAAAAATTGTTTGTTTGGCATTAACGAGTTGTCCCATATCTTGACACAAAGGAGAAAATTTTCCCCTATACTGAATTTACTTTGTGAAGATGTTAGACAAATTGTTACAGTCAATCCTTTCTTAAGGGTTTTAGACAAGGTCGATAGTATTGAGACAGCTGAGTAATGGTTATCTCAGTAATCGAGTTCTAAAGATAAATGTGGGCTTCCTGCTTAATGGCGGCCCCGGTCATCAGACCACGACTCGGATCTCAATTTTCCGGCTGTGCGCGTCTCCGACGACCTGACAGTGGGCTATGTGCGCGGGCCGATGCGGATGACCCGCACCAGCCGAAGGTATCCTGGTTCAGGGCAAGCTGGACATCGGCGTGGAAGATGAGTGCTACCGATGCCTGGATGATGTGACACTCAATGTCACAATCGACCTGGAAGAATTATTTGCATACCCTACCCCGACGGCTGCTGAATTCAGCCTACACGAAGACGGAATACTCGATTTAGGCCCACTGGTACGCGCAGAAGTATTACTGGCAACCGCGCGCGGTGTGCTGTGCCGCCCGGACTGTAAAGGGCTTTGCCCGGAATGCGGCGCGAACTGGAATAAAACAAGCTGCACCTGTGCCGAAGAGCATATTGACCCACGCTTTGCGGTGTTGAAAGACTTGCTCAAATAAATTAACGCTGTCATTCAGACGCAGGGGGTACCTATCTTGGTAACATTTAAGCGGGATTTCGATTCAAAGTTAGATTATTCGTTCTGACATCGACTATTTCCCAGATGAGATGTCTGATTCCAACGAGCTTGAACCTTCGACGATGATTTGTTTTTCGGCGCGGATGCCGAGGACGACACTTTGTTCGAAGACGATCTTGACGTGGAAGACATGGACGAAGACTTCACGGTAGACGATGACGACCTGGACGAGGGTTATGACCTGGGCGGGCTGGCCTCGAATGATACGGTTGGGCTGTATCTGAAGGAAATGGCGCGTGTTCCCCTGCTGAACACCGAAGAAGAAATCGAGCTCGCCATGCGCTTGGAAGCCGGTGACGCCAGCGCGACCAAACTGCGGAAAGACCCGAACAGCAGCCGCGCGCACTGGAATGGAAGCTGCTGGTTGAAGACGGAATTAATGCCCGCGAACACCTGATTAAAGCCAATACCCGTCTGGTGGTTTCCATCGCCAAGAAATATATGTGCCGGGGTGTGCCCTTCCTCGATCTGATTCAGGAAGGCAACCTGGGCTTGATGAAAGCCGTTGAGAAGTTTGATTATCGGCGCGGCTACCGCTTCAGCACCTATGCGACGTGGTGGATTCGCCAGACGATCACCCGCGCGATTGCCGACCAGGGGCGCACCATCCGCGTTCCGGTTCACATGAGTGACCGCATCCGCCGCCTGTACCGCGTGGCGCGCCAGCTTGAACAGGAATATGGCCGCAAACCGACAGCAGACGAAATCGCCGAGGAAATGCAGGTCGATCCGCGTAAAATCCAGTGGATGCTGCGGGTATCGTGGCAGCCATTGAGCCTGGAACATCCGGTGGGCGAGGACGAAGACAGCGAACTGGGCAACTTCATCGAGAACGAACCACCCTGACCCCCACCCAAGTAGCCAATGACAATCTGCTGCGCGAGAAAATTGAAGAAGTGCTGGCGACGCTGACCCCGCGCGAAGCCCGTATCCTGCGGCTGCGCTTCGGCCTGCAAAATGGACGCAGCTACACGCTGGAAGAAGTCGGGCAGAAGTTCGGCCTGACGCGCGAACGCATCCGCCAGATTGAAGGCCGGGCCCTGCGCCGCCTGCGTCATCCCCGCCGCGCACGCCAGCTGCGGGATTATTTGAGTTAGAAAAGACGTTATTCGTTCACAGTTGTCAGTCATCAGTTTAAAAACAAGGACGCTGCCGAGAGGCGGCGTTTTTTTGTTGGAGCGAATAAAGAAGGACAGGGCAAGCCCTGTCCCTCCGACCGTTTCAAGATGCTGCCTGAACCGGGTTCGGCATGCAACAAAGCCCGTCGGAATTTGACGACGTATCGTTGATACGTCATGAATCAGTCAATATGCTTACGCGGATAGAGGAACAGGCTTGATCGAACGCCCATCCATATTCCACCCTGTGTCTCCAGTAATGCCTCATATTGAGGAAATGCCCCTTCATTGATGACAATCCCTATCCTCACCAGATTCCAGTTATCATCACGACTTTTAGGGCTAAAACGAATATATAGCGGGAACTGGTCAATTTCCTCGACTAAGATACGGGGTTTACGAGGATCATTATTCCCTGCATTCAGGGTATTAGAACCCTGACCAAGCACATATTCCCGGCTCGAATTGCGCTCGAAATCGTCGGCACTTGTATCGAGGTAGAATTCTCGACCACAGATGCCTAAATAGACATCCCCGTCTGTTCCCGCACCAGATTTATTTCCAGTGTTGACCAAAACGCTGATTGTGTTGATGTTCGTCATTTCATAACTCCAATCTTGTATTGTCTGGCTTGATGTTTAGGTTTCACAAATGTGTAGACAAGGCTGTCTGAAATGTGTCTCACTTTGCCTTGTACCGCAGCCTGTCCAACCCTTGATTGCCTATACATAACTATTTAATGCAAAATTCTCGGTTATATTTCACGACATCAAGTTGAATATCATTTTAGGGATACTTTGTAACCCCAATTAAGCCTAAAGAGGTCTTTTTCTCTCTTTGTTCTAAAGTGCCGACTAGAATTTGACGATGCAGGATGGCAGCAAGGTCGTCATAGAGAGACAGAGACAAATAAATATGGAGAGGCGAACCTCTCCACAGCAAGATCAACATTTGTTAGGACAGAAAGTGGTTACGTCAGTGTGAAGGATGCGCCAGGGTCGAGGACAATCGGCTGGGCGCTGGTTTCGCTGCTGACACGGTTCGCCCAGGCGCTGGCATCCTGGTCAATGACCGGCCAGGTCTTATAGTGCATGGGGACGACATAGCGGGGGCGTATGTATTCAATGGCAAGCAGAGAATCTTCGGGACCCATCGTAAAATTATCACCAATCGGCAAAAAGGCCACGTCAATGCCCATGTTACCAATCAATTCCATATCGCTGAACAGGGCGGTATCCCCGGCGAAGTACAGCCGCTTGCCGCGCGCGCTAAAGACAAATCCACAGGGGTTGCCACCATAGGAGCCATCGGGGAAGGACGAACTGTGGTGGGCGACGGTGAACTTACAATGAACAATGCCATGATCGTAACCGCCGCCGGGGTTCTGCCCATGTGTATTTTCGACTCCCTGGTCGTTGAGCCAATTGACAATCTCAAAATTGGCGACGACCCGTGCCCCAGTGCGTTTGGCGATGTCCACCGTATCGCCCAGGTGATCGCCATGCGCGTGTGACAGGAAGATCATTTCGGCTTCCAAATCATCCGGGTTGGCAGCAGCTAATGGATTGCCGGTCAGAAACGGATCAATTAAGGTAGGGTGCTCATCAATATCCAGCGCAAAAGCAGAATGGCCGAGCCAGGTAAATTTGATGCTCATACGCAGTTTCTCCCTCGTAAAATTGCTCTGTTTGGAACACTGTACAGGCCACCCTGCACGTGATAGGCTCACTCTCAGTAAGTTTAATCGCTAATTCATTCTGTCGCCAATGGTAATGCCAGGGTAAAGGTCGCACCCTGGTTGATACCGGGGCTGCTGCCCCAGACGCGCCCACCATGTACTTCGGCCATCGCGCGGGCGATACTGAGGCCGATACCTAATCCCCCATGCAAGCGGGTCATGTGGTC
The DNA here is from genome assembly GCA_963752305.1 of uncultured Chloroflexia bacterium. Classification (GTDB taxonomy): domain Bacteria; phylum Chloroflexota; class Anaerolineae; order Aggregatilineales; family Phototrophicaceae; genus CFX2. The sequence goes on along the minus strand of CAVVXQ010000006.1, from coordinate 1,217,113 downwards.
TTCTACCTGAAAGAACTGCTCGAAAAGGCGCTCGGCATTTTCCTCAGTAAAGCCGATGCCATTGTCGGTCACGCTGATCCAGGCTTCGTGATTGTTATGCGCGCCCGCCTGGATGGTGATCTGCCCCCCTTCCGGCGTAAAGCGTACCGCGTTGTTGAGGATATTCGTCAGCGCCATCGTGGCGCGAATTTGATCTACATAAAGATCGGGGGCATCGGGGGGAACATCCAGCACCACCTTATGGTTCTGGGCTTCAGCCATACCGAGAATATCCATCACTGCGCCATCCACCAATTCCTGTAAAGGAACCACCGTCAAATTGAGTTCGGTCACATTCTGCTTGAGATAGCGCAGATTGGTCAGGTCTTCGATGATGCTGCGGAGTTGCAAGCCACTCGCCAGCACCTTCTTGGCGTGTTCGCCGGCCTTACCTTCGGACTCTTCTTCCAGAAAGCTGGCATAGCCCAGAATGACCGCCAGAGGGGTGCGAAGCTCGTGGGAGGCGATGGCGATAAAGTCATTCTTCAGTTTATCGAGTTCGCTGAGTTCGCGATTGGCCTCCTGAAGTGCCTCGACAAGCTGGGCGGCTTCGATAGCTACGGCTGCCTGGGCAGCAAGGACGGCCAGATAATCACGATCATCGGCTGTCCAGGGAAGCTGACGTTTATTCAGTACTTCCAGCACGCCAATCACCCGTTCTTTGGAGGTCATGGGCACACCGAGCAATGAGCGGGTCTGGAACTGGCTGGTCTGATCGACCTTCGTGTAATGACGTGGATCGGCGGCGGTGTCATCCACCTGTACGATTTCCTGCCTGGTCACGGCTGCACCGGCCAAACTGCCTTCCAATGGGACACGCTGGCCGATGAGATTCATATCCGACTGGCTGGTGGTGGTGGCGGCAAATTGAAGTTCGCGGGTGTTCTCATCCCACAAGAGTACGGATGCGGCTTCGCAGTCAGTAATTGAAGCGGCAGCATCCATGAGGTAACTCAACAGGGCATCGAGTTCGAGTGTCGAATTGAGGACGGCACTGATCTCCGCCAATCGGTTGAGAATATTGACCTTACGCTCTAAAGACCGAATACGTTCTTCAACAGTTTCCATATAGGTCTCATTCTCTATTTAGATTTGTTAAGTTAATACTGTGAAGTTTAGCACTCTTTAGGATATTTGTTGCTTGTGGTGTGTGGATGCGAATTTGAATCATAAATCGTCCAGTGTTTTCAGTATCATAAAAGATAGTAGTTCTAGTAGGGGGTGTTCAAACTGTTCAAAACTTTGTAATGCAGATCGTCATGTGGGATATATATCCCAACAAGAGACACATTATGCAGCATATAACACAAATTTAACCCAAATCAAATGAGCGATGTGGGATATACGGGATAAAAGTTATGAACAGGACCCTGTTCATAACTTAGGGAGTTATGAACATTTTCGACAGGTCAGGACTTTTTTTCGACTTGTTCTATGAGTATCGGATATGACTCATATTCAGGGTTATCGACAGTCAGAACTATACTTATGAACAGGTTATCGACAATTTGGGTAATGTTATGAACAGGTTATCGACAGGTGAATTGAGCAACTGAGTTATTAGTTGGATTAAATTGGGATATAATTCAGTTTGTATGGTTGGGATAAGGTTTGAGAGGCGTTTATTTCCCAATAGGATTTGGGATAAATGGAGTAAAATTGATTGAGGAAGGATGAATTAGAACAGGTTTAGCTCGTGCGCCCTTAAGGCGGCCTGGGTGCGATCACGAACACCCAACTTGCCGAGGATATTGGTCACATGGTTTTTGACCGTACCTTCGGTGATGACCAGTTGATCGGCAATTTCGTGGTTGTTCAACCCTTCGGATAACAAACGAAGGATGTCCATCTCGCGGCTGGTGAGGGGTTCGACCAGAGGCGACGGTGAAGGGCGGCGACCCTGACGGTTGAATTCCGCCACCACCTTTGCAGCAATCGAGGGCTGCAAGAAAGTCTCGCCACGCGCAGCAGACTGGATGGCCTCGACCAGCTTTTGAGCGGGGGCATCCTTGAGGAGATAACCGATTGCCCCGGCGCGAAGCCCTTCGAACACGTACTCATCATCGTCGAAGGTTGTCAACACAATGACACGCACATCGGGATGTTCAACAAGGACGCGACGGGTGGCAGCGACACCATCCAGCACAGGCATCTGCAAATCCATCAGCACCACATCCGGCTCTGAATGTGCGATCATTCGTAGGGCTTCCTCGCCATCCCCGGCCTCGCCCACAACTTCAATGCCTTCCTGTACTGACAGGAGGATGTGCAACGCCTCGCGGAATAGTGCCTGGTCATCGACCAGCAAAACACGAATGGTCATGCGGGTAACTCCACCAGCAGGCTAAAACCCTGCCCGTGCGCCGTTTGAATCTGCACCGTGCCACCCAAGAGTTTGACTCGCTCACGGATGCCCAGGAGGCCGAAGCCGCCGCCTTCTTCCACTTTTCCGCCCTGACCATTGTCCTGAACCTTCAGGCGAACTCCCCCGGTTTCCTGATAAGACAGTTCCAGTTGCGCCAGTGTCGCCGCCGCATGTTTGCGAATGTTGGTCAGCCCTTCCTGGGCGATGCGGTAGAGCGCCATTTCTACATCGGCGGGACAGGGACGAATTTGTCCGTCAACCCGATAATCAATCTTCAAGCCACCTGCTCCACTTTCTTCTACCAGCCGGATGAGGGCTTCATGCAGCGGGCGTTCTTCGGTGGGAGCTGTACGGAGCACCGCAACCGAGTGGCGAATGTCCGATAGGCCATCTTTCGCCAGGGTTTGCGCCTTGCGGAGTGTCCCCGATGCCCGTTCCGGGTCGGTGTTAATGATAGCGATGGCGGCTTCGATCTGCATATTGACGGCGCTGAGGTAATGCCCCAGGTTGTCGTGGATGTCGCGGGCGAGGCGATTGCGTTCGTTGGCTGTTGCCAGTTCTTCGATCTGGAGGGCGTATTCGGCCAGTTTGCGATTGGCTTCGTCCGCCGCCAGCCGCGCGTGTTCCTCGCTGACAATCAGATGACCGATGAGCAGGACACCGCCGAAGGTGATGAGGCCGCTGGTCATGCCCCAGATGATGTTGAGCAATGGAATAAACGGCAGCGATAGGATAGCTGTGCCGAAACAGACGATTCCGTAGACGAGCCAGCGCCACTTCCATTGAATAACACTCGATTGGAGCACGAGGATAAAGGCCAGCGCTGCACTGGATGCGCCCCTGCCGGAAGCGGCGTTTTCCACAATAAATATGACGAAGAACAGGAATAGTTGAAAGGTGAGATAGGCATAGACCGCGCGCGGTGTCCTGCGGCGCAGAGTCCAGCGCCAACCAAGCGTCCCGACAACGGCGAACATAATGACCATCAAGACAATCAAGATTGATGCGGTTGGATTGTCGGCCACATTGCGGGCGATGGGTGGCAAGCTGCCGAGGGTAAAAATAAGGAAGATCAAATTGGCCGGTATACCGTACAAGCGCTTGTAGAAAACCATAACACCCCCCAATCAATCCTATTGCATCAGAATACCGCGAAATTGTCCCCTGAGCATCTATCAAAAGTCATGGGTTGGAGTCATGACCTTTGGCGGTTGATAGGATTGGTGGGGGCAAAAATACATGACCCGCACTCGTGACCTCTGCTACGTCCGCAAGCACCCCGGCATCGGCTATCGTGAGGACATCGACAACTTGATCGTTCGGAGGGGGAAAGTCATGCAAGCAGTTTCATTATCCAGGGGCGAAGACGCTCCAAACACTAGTGGGAGAAGGTTACGGGTGCGTCGTGTTGGGCGCGTCCTGGCCGGACTCGTCGTTTTATTAGCTATTGGAGTCACCGTCTCGGTAGGACGCGCTGATTACCGCTTGATTGACACGCAAGGATTCGAGGAGACAGAATGCCCTATGATGCTGCCCGGCGACGTGAACGTCACCTGCGGTTATCTGAGCGTGCCGGAAGATCATAGCGACGCCAACAGCCGGACGATCAAACTGGCGGTTGCGATTCTCCACAGCCACAGCGAGCATCCCTTGCCCGACCCGGTGGTTCATCTGCATGGTGGGCCCGGTCAGGGCGATCTATCACGGACGTTCGGATATTTGGGTTCTTCATTCCTGGCCGAACGCGACCTGATCCTGGTCGATCAGCGCGGCGTGGGCTTCTCCGAACCAGCTTTGCGCTGCCCTGAATTGGATACTGCCACAGTGAACAGTCTGATACAGGGGAGCAGCCGAGAAGACCTGATTGCTGGCGATGTCGCCGGGGCAACCGCCTGCCGTGACCGCCTGCAAAGTGAAGGCATCACACTCGAAGCATACAATACCCTCCAGAGCGCCGCTGATCTTGAGAGCCTGCGTCTGCGACTCGGTTATCGACCAATGGAATCTCTACGGAACTTCGTATGGCACATTGCTCGCACAGACCATGATGCGTCTTTACCCGGAGACCATTCGCAGCGTCACCCTGGAAGCGACCATGCCCTTGCAGCAGACCGCCGAGGAAACCGCTATGTTTGGGCGGGCATTAGATGAGGTGTTTAGCGGTTGCGCCAACACGCCATCCTGTAACGCAGCTTATCCCCAACTGTCGGAACAATTCCGGGCAGCGGTGGAACGGCTCAATGCACAGCCTGAAATCCTGAGCGTACAAGTCGTTCAGGGCGGCGAACTCATTGACATCCCGATGGATGGGGAGTTGTTCGCCAACATCCTGTTTCTCCAAATGTACTCGCCCGCAAGTATTCCTTTCGTTCCCTTCATGATTGCACAAGTGGCTGCTGGAAATGGGCAGACAATGACTATTCCCACAGCGCAAACACTCCGGCTGTTGAGTGCCGGGGCTGATACAGGGGAAAGGTTATCGGTCACCTGCCAGGACATTTTGCCTTTCGCTCCTGTGGAGGACGGGACACAGGTCAGGCAGGCGTATCCGTATCTCACGGACATACAAATCATGACTTCATGGTCAATCCGCCAGGTTTGCGAAAGCTGGGGACTCCCGGTGCAAAGTGCCGATTTCGCGCAGCCGGTGAGCAGCACCATTCCCACCCTGCTGCTACATGGGCAGTACGATCCACGCCTGACAAGCGAATACGACCTCCAGGTTGCGCAGACCCTGCCGAACAGTTATGTCTATGTCGTTCCCGGCGTGAGTCATCAGGCCCTATTGACCTCGCCGTGCGCGCAAACCATTGCAACCGCCTTCGTCAGTGATCCGTCACATGAACCCGCGTCCGGTTGCCTGGACGAAGTCCCTGCGCCCGCCTGGGTTCTGCCGGATGCGGTACATGCCACACCCGCGATGGTTAATCTCATCAATGCAACCATGGAGCCTTTGAAGCCGGTGATGTTGGTGTTGCTGGTGATGTGCCTGCTGATTTTCGTTGCTGCATTGATTAAGTCGGTGCGGGGGGCGGCTCAAGTGCCCACGATCCGCTGGCTGTCAGCAGTGGTCGCGCTGCTGACTATGGTCACACTACTGGTCTTGATCGCCATAATCCTGACGACCCTTCGTAACAGCACACTGATCGGTTTCGGTATTCCGGGTGGCATGGCCTGGGTTCGCTTCCTGCCACTGGTAACGGGCGGGGTTGCCATCCTGTTGGCAGGGCTGGTTGGACTGCGCTGGCTGCGCCAGTCATCTCAGTCCATGCAGAATCCCTTGTTTACGTCTGTTGTAGCCGTTGCAGGTCTGTTGGTAAGCGTCTGGCTGCTCACCCTGGGATTTCTGCCCTTCTAGACGTGAAGAAATGAGCAGGCATATTGGGTCAGATTTTTTCGACAAACACCTGAAGGGCGTAACCGTATCGCTGCTGGTGCGCCGTCGCCTGAATATCCTGAAGTGACATTTGAAATCGCAAGCTATGGCAGATGAACTGCCAGTAACCTGGAGAAAAATCATGAATGCACAAGTAATGAGTCGTGAAAAGGAAGCTGTCAATCAGACTGGGCGCAAACGAGGATGCCTGTACCAGATCAAGCGGGGGTTAGTGGCGCTGGTCATCGTCCTGGTGGTAGTGCCGACTGCCGGAATCCTGTATGAAGCCTCGATGGCCGCCGGGGATGCGGGACGGTATCCCATGCCGGGGCAGTTGGTGAGCGTGGGCGACCATAAGCTCCACCTGTATTGTGTGGGCGAAGGCAGCCCGACGGTGGTGTTGGAAAGTGGGTTCGCCAGCATGTCGCTGGATTGGGTATACGTCCAACCGGAGGTTGCCAAATTCACCCATGTATGTGCCTATGACCGCGCCGGAATCGCCTGGAGCGAACCGGGGTCAGAGCCGCGCACACCCGCTCAGATCGCCACCGAGTTACATACCCTATTGGTCAGAGCAGGTATTGAAGGGCCATACATACTGCTAGGACATTCACTGGGCGGCAAGGACATTCGGATGTTCGCGCTCCAGTACCCGGACGATGTGGCGGGGATGGTGTTCGAGGATGCGCGGCATGAGAGCATCGAGCCAGTACGCACCCCAGAGGAGAGCCAACGTGATGGCGAGGCCTACGACTCGTATCTCAATACCATTGCCCTGCTGCGTATCCTCGGAATTGGACGGGCGTTTGGCTCGGTGCTTCAGCCAATGGTGAATCCTTCAACACAATACCTTTCGCCGGAGCTGCGTGAGCAAATGACGGTGTTTGGAACGAGTGACCAGATGCTCAATACCATGCGAGCGGAGTCAAAGGGCAGCACCGCAAACGATGCCCAACTGAGCAGCGCGACGCTGGGCGATCTGCCTGTGATCGTGCTGACGGCCAGTACATCGTTTGAGCTGCAACCGGGCTGGCGAGAGGCACAGGCGGCGCTGGTTGCCCTGTCCAGCAACAGCTTGCAGATTGTCGTCGAGGGTGCAAGCCACGAAATCCATTGGGATCATCCGGCACAGGTGGTCGATGCGATATGGCAGGTGGTGGATGCTGTCCGCAGCGGGAAACCTCTGTCCGAAATCAGCTAACAAGAATCACCAGATCATCAGAATCAAAAGCGCCGGATGGATGTCCGGCGCTTGAATTTTATGAGGCTTCCACTTCAGCGATTGATGGACATGGGCATGGCGACATAAATGAAGTCGTCTTTATTCTCCGGGCGGATGACACCGGGGTTGGCCGCGCCGTTGCTCTCGAAGACCACACGCTCGTCGGGGATGACATTGAGTACCTCGATGAGGTAGCGGATGTTAAAGGAGATTTGCATCTGCTCCCCTTCCACCGAAGCATCCAGCATACCTTCGTTGTCGCCGCGCTCGGCGCTCATGCCCACAATCGTCACCGCGCCGGGTTCGCCAGGGGCACTGGCCGGTTTTACCTGCAACTTGGCGCTGTAGGCCGAGTCGCGGGCGAAGATTTCGGCACGTTTGCAGGCCGCGAGCAGATCGCTGGTATACATCACCGAAGATGTGACATAACTGCGCGGGATGATGGCCGACACATCCGGGAACTTGCCGTCCAAAAGCTGGCTGGCGATGTCGGTGTGTTTCATGTGGAACAACACAATGTCACGGTCTTTGGGCAGGGAGATGCTGACTTCATCGTCCTCGTCGCCGATTACGCGCCCGACCTCGGCCAGCGCCCGCGCCGGGATGACCAATTCTACCGGGGTGGCGAAGTGCTGGTCAATCTCGGTGGTACGCACCGCCAAGCGATACCCATCGGCGGCGATCATGGTCATCACGTTGCCATCCAACTGGGTTTGCACACCCGTCAGAATGGGGCGGTTGTCCTCTTTAGCGGCGGCAAACACCGTCTGCGAGATCATTTCCTTCAGCACCTTGCCGGGTAAAACCACATCGGACTCGCCGCCGGATGGCACGAGCGGAAACTCGGTGGCGTCGATGCCCTTGATGTTGGAGTTGGTCGCGCCGCAGCGGACATTGAACTGTCTGGGTGGCGGTATCGAGGGTGAGGTCTACCCGTTCGGGGGATAGATTGTTCACCAGATCGGCCAGAGTCTTGGATGGCAGGGTGATCGCACCTTCCTGATCGACCTTCGCGCCGATCCAGGTGGTGATACTCATTTCCAGGTTGGTGGCGGAGAGCTTCAATCGGGCGTCTTCCGTCGCCAACAGGACATTGCCCAACACTGGCAATGTTGGCCGATTTTCAACTGCTTTGCCAACGATACTTAACCCTTTTGCGAGTTTGTCTTGAAGCACACTTACGCGCATATTACAGGTTGCTCCCTGGTGAGGCTTTTTCCCAAATATCCCAAAAGTATACAACATCCGTTCTCATTTTGATAGCAATCGCCAGTAGGAAAATTTAGACCTTTCTTAACGGTTTGGCTTCAAGTATTGTTCGATAGTGTCGGCTGCGGTATGATGAGTGCTGCATGGCTCGGTTATCAGGTTGGATGCACGATGGAACAATTGCAAAATATCCCGTTGGTGAAATGGATGATGCGCCACCCGCGCCTGGCGGCGTGGATAATTCTGTCGGTTGGTATGGTGGTGCTGCTGCTCATCGAGGCCAAAGATGTTGGACTGCTCGCAACCCAATGGGCGGCGCTGATTATCGCTACGGTGCTGGTGGCCGGAGCGTGTGTGTGGATTATCAGTTGGGAAGACCGGGACGAGGATGTGGAGTTCCCGCCGGAGTCCGAACTGGCTGCGAATGAAGAAAATCCCCTGGAACTCTAAGCTGGTTGGCGGGGAACTTTAAATGAATAACTGCGAACTTCACACCCGGCATCGAGACCGGGTGTTTTTATGCGCCGGGTCAGCCATCACCCTGACCGTTCCCCTTACCTGAATTTCCATTTCCGTTACCGTTGCCATTCCCACTGCCATTTGCGTTTCCGTTATTGCCCTGGTTCCCATTGTTGTTGCCACTATTCCCCGGTTGGTTTGCGCCTTCGCAGCGCGCCCGCCAGCCATTGGCCGGTGCCCAGGGTGGTGGAGGATTGTCACAACTGCCGTTATCCTGCCACACTTCGCCTGTTTCTGGGTTGACATTGGTTTCCAGTTCCGTCCCGCCTGCGATGGCCTGGGTAGGTGGCGGCTGGGTTGCTTCCACCACAATGGGTACGATTGTGACGGCTACAATAGCAGCGGTATCACTGTCATAGGTGGCATCAATGTACAACACATCACCGACCTGAATACTATCCAGCAGCGGATTTTCGGGATCAACCAGGATGCTAATGCCAAAGACGATAATTTCGTTACCGTCAATGGCCTGTACCGGGCCTTCGACCACGATGACGGATTCCAGGGTGGCGGTTGGGCTTTCGGCGGCTGTCCCGGTTGGAGTCGGTGTGTCGGATACGGACTGCGGTATAGCTTCCTGGGTAGCAGCGATTTCCGATGGAATGGGTGTGGCCGTCGGCAGAATGGGTGTCGCGGTGGGGGCGATGGTTGCCGAAGGCGCAGCCAAAGGCGTTTCGTTCGGGCGCTGCAAGCTTGTGATAGCAACAGCGACCACAACAATGGAAACGAGTGCCACCGCGCCAGCAGCAACGAAAATATTCACTGGTGGCTTCGGGCCAGGAAGGGGTGTCCCACTGGGCGGCGAGTCCACTGCGTCCAGCATTTGCGCCCGTATGGCTTCGAAGGCATCGGGGGTTAAATCCGGCTGGGGCGCATTCGACAAGCGTTCAATCAGCGCGCGTTCTTCAGGGGTAAAGGAGTTGTCGTTCATGCTCCACCCCCTCTCAAATAACTACGGGCTTTGCCTTGTGTGCCAAGCGCCTTCGCCAGCGCCTTGAGCGCACGGTGCTGCATCACACGGATGGCGGCATCGGATTTACCCAGAATGGCAGCGACCTCGGCGTGGGGAAGCCCCTGCATAAAGCGGAGAATCAAGAGGGTTTGCTGATCGTCCGGCAGGGTTGCCAGCGCCCGCCGCAGGTTCTCGCGTTCCTGACTTTTGAGCGCCTTGCCAAATGGGTCGGTATCGTCGCTGGCCTGATTGTCGGACAAGGGTTCGGGCGTCCGGCGGGTGGCGCGGTAGTGGTCGGTCACACGGTTGGCGGCGATTCGATATAACCACGCCCCAAAAGGCGCACCGGAATCAACATAGGTCGGCAGGCCACCAACCATGCTGACAAACACATCAGCAGTTAAGTCTTCGGCAGTCATGTCGGACTCAACCCGATAGCTAATATAACGGAAGATGGCCTGTGCATAACCTTCATACAGGGCAGCCAGGGCTTCTTTATCCCCCGTTTTTGCCCGCGCGATAAGTTCCTGTTCATTCTGTAACGGCTCCATGCACTCATTATGTCCCGAATTGGCACGTTGTGCATCCGCGCTGCCAGCACCGTCTGACTAATCTTACGTTTCATGTTTCGGGCTTCAGTGTAGAGTATGGGTATGTGCAGCGAGCCGACATGATGCGTTCGATTTACGGGCTTGCACCATAGAACGATATTTAGGCGGAGATGTTACAGGAAATTGCGTCTGTAACATTGCGCAGGGTGAACCGTTATAGATGTATCAACCTTGAGGAGGATGGATTATGCCCCCAAAAACCATTTTTCGAATGAGCCTATTGGCTGTGCTGGCGCTCATGCTGTCGACAGTGATGCTGGCTGGCGGAATGTATGCCCAGGATGCACCCCCGGCGGGATGTCCGGCAGGTCAGGGGTACTGGAAAAATACGGCGACCTGGCCGGTGACAGAACTCATTATTGGCGGGCAAACCTACAGCCAGGTCGAACTGATTATCCTGCTAAATACTGCGGTGGAGGGGGACGCCAGCCTGAACCTGGCGCACCAGTTGATCACCGCCAAGTTGAATCTGTTGAATGGGGCAGATGCGACACTGGCGAATGATCTGGTGACGCAGGGGGACAACCTGCTGGCGGCTTATCCCGACAAATTGCCTTTCGCGATTGATCCTTCGTCGGCAGATGGACAGGTGATGGTGAACCTTGCCAGCGTGCTCGAACTCATATAACAGCGGGCGGCTGACTGTAAGCTGCGGACCGACTCCTGAAAGTACATTAGAAGCCACGCCGGAAGTAACGCCAGAAATGACTTCAGAGGCGACATCCGAACCGGGAGACGACAGTCTGCCGGTCACGATTGTGATTGAAGGTCCGGTGCAGGCCATTAATGTCAACATCATCACCATCTATAATTTTAATATCCAGCTTGATAATGATGCTCCTGCCCTGAACATTATTCAGGTTGGAGATACGCTCCACGTCGAAGGCAATACTCAGAACATGAATGGCACGATTGTGATAATCGCTATCAATATCACAATTCTTAATGTAGACATCAATGTCGATACTGGGGAATACTGGCGCGATGATGGGACGTGTTCCAACCCGCCGCCACCCTGGGCACCTGCACATGGTTGGCGGCGTCACTGTGGCGAGCCGGGCGTTACGATTATCATTCAACCGGGGAATCAAATCGTCCTCCCGCCGGGCTGCAAGATTACCGGCCATGGAAACAATGCACATATCAAATGTTCCAAAAAAGCCAGTCACTAATGGTACTCACGCGCATGTAGGTAGCAAAACAGATAGGTGGATCAGAGCGCTCACCACTCTGATCCACCTATCGTGTTTGCAATTATGAGATTGCTCCGCTTAATATTTCATCACGAAGACCTGGTGTACGGGAGTTGTCTTGATGCGACTCGAAATGGACATTAATCCGCGAAAAGTTGGGCTTATTCTCGCCATTGTCTCTATTTACTTTGCAGTCCAGAGTATTATCGCTGAATATCTGATCGAGAATGTCATTGATAATACAGCCTACCCATCACTCGTTTTGACGATTGACCTGTTTAGCGTCAACGCCGAAGAAACCATTCCCACCTGGTACGCGACCTTATTGCTGTTTGTGGCGGCGGTATTATTGCTGCTGATTGCCTTTGCCAAAAGAACCGAACAAGATCGCTACAGATGGCATTGGTTTGGTCTCGGTATTGTGTTTTTGTATCTGTCGATGGATGAGGGCGCAGTCATTCACGAAATCGTCGCCGATGAAGTGCAAAACACACTCCATTTAACCGGTTTCTTGACATTTGGCTGGCAGATTGTCGCTGCGCCTCTGGTGATTCTATTCGCATTATTGTATCTGCGCTTCCTTTTCCACCTGCCACCCCGAACCAGAAATCTGTTTATCTTAGCTGGAGTTGTGTACGTGGGTGGCGCGCTGGTCGTTGACGGGATCAGTGCAAACCAGCTTTATGTCGAGGGTGGAATCACGATTGACTATCTGGCGATTGGGACCATCGAAGAATTATGTGAAATGCTGGGTATAGTCGTGTTTATCTACTGCCTTCTGGCTTATGCGGTTGAAATGCAATATACCTATGTTTTTCGGCCACAGGTCATCAGTCGAGAAATTCAACAGTCAGCAATCAATGCACCGATTGCAACAGCTACAGTCCATAACTGGCAACAGAATTTACGACTATTCTCCAAAAACAAACCGCTTGTATTGGGGGCTATCGTCATTATCGGATTGAATGTGGCGCTCATATCCTGGGCGTACACCACAACACCGCCTTCTAGAGCATCCACAGAAGATACGGTTGTGCCTGCACAAACCATCATTGATGAGATTGCAACAGGCGATGTCCTTGTGACACGCTTGACGGGGATTTTCGGTGGCGATAATGCCGAGTCACGGGAGGTCACAAAGGCGCTACTACAGATTTACGATGAGGTGATGGTCGTTACCATGAACTCGTCCGCGTCTTCCTATGTTTTGGCGGCAGATAAACTACCCTTTGACCAAAATCGTTTATCTGACCTTTTAAACGAAAATGGAGAGACCCAATTCATTATTTTTGATACCCTTGCCGTGAAAGCTATCGTGGCAATTCCTTGATACATGCCTTTTACACTATGCTATCGGGAGCTGACAAATGACCACTAGAAATGTCTTCAGTTCGGTTGTTATATCACTGTGCTTACTTATATGGACTGTTCCTGCGGTCGCGCAGGAGGCCGTAACCGTCCCTGACCTGAGCGGACTGAGCGTTCCTGCGGGGGCGGCGCTGCTTAACAAAAATGGATTGGCGCTGGGCGCAGAAACCAATCAGGGGTGGACGCAGGAATCCGGTCTGCCACAGAATACCATTAGCGGGCAGTCAATCGGGGCAGGCCAAACCGCCGCTTACGGCACAGCGGTTGACGTTACCGTGCTACGTTCAGCGAATGCCATGCTGATTTATGACGACAACGACCTGACGCTGGTCAACAACACTGGCAATGAACTGAATCTGGCGGGCATAAGCTTCAGCACACTGGATGGCAGTCCGGCCAGCTTGGCAGGGACACGGTGGGCGGCGAGTCTCCGCGCCAATCAATGCGTTCAGGTTTGGTCGGTGGGGCGGAACGGGCCAAAGGGACTGGACGAATGCAGCACCATTCAGAACTGGCTGGTGACAACTAATCCGGCTGAGCACTTCTGGACGGGCGCAGGCGGCACGACGCAGTTTGCCATCCTGCAAAATGGGGTACAACGGGCGGCGTGTCCAGTCGCCAACCCCGGACGGTGCGAGTTTTATGTGTCCGGCGGGGTATCGAGTGACGCGACCCCGTTTGTATATCTGGCTTACACGCCAGATCGTGCAGCCATCATCAATACAAGCACCGATCAATGGATGGTGCTGGATGGGCTACTGCTTATTAATAATTTCGCGCCGACGGCTGGCGTGTCCGTTCCGGTGGGTGATCCGACCCTGTACAGCCGCTTTGCGCCGGATGTTGAGACAGTGACACGCCTCGCGCCGGGGCAGTGTATTTTGTACACCGATTCTGTCAGTTGGCGCAGACGCCACGCCACCACAACCGTGCGAAGTGATCGCCCGATTAGATATTGGCCCATCGGTGATTTTCTGGGGGGCGGACTTCGGCGTGCTGGGGTCGGACGGGGAGACACGCATCTGTCCGGTAGCAACAGCGGGGCGGCTGACCATCTGTGTGATGCCACGATAACGTCAGATCATAGAAAAGGGACACCCATTTGAGTGTCCCTTTTCGCCCCCTCGAACACAACAGTGTGTTCAATGGATGAAATTTCTGGTTCAGCTATGAGTATACGCGGCGGAATTTGCGCTGGCGTCGCTCGTAGAATTTGTGATAATTATTGTTGCTTGTCCAGAGGAGGAAGGTATACAGGTTATTTAAGGATTCAATAGTATTGAAAATTTCACGGTGGATGTTGGAGGAGTCCAATGCCGGGTCTTCCGGGCTATACCACTTGCCAACCCGAAGCCAATCCTGACCGTCGGCAAAGGTGTCCATCCACTCATCGAGGAAGCGCCCTCGTAAAAGCTGCCCGATGGTCAGATTCATGTCGTCCAGGTGGATGCCATCCCAGAAACCAAAGCGATAGTCGTGTGGCATTTGACTGAGCAATTCACGAAATTCCGAACGGTGATGCGGCAGTTCCAGCTTGCCGATCAAATTCTGCTGATCCCACCAAGCGTAGGGTGAAAGAATGAGTTCGATGGCAAATTCATCCGGTGTCAGGCGAAGTTCAATAACGGGGTGGCGGTAGGTGTCCACGTTGCCGGTTTGGGAGACATGTTCCTTGCCCATCAACTTTTCGACCATTTCGGCCTGTTCACGGGAACGGAAGTAGGTTAACACTAAGGTTGATTCTTTACCCATCGAGGCGGCGGATTCCTGTGAAACGATCGAGGATTTCTGCCAGCGTGGATGCAGATCGAGATTATGTTTACGGACGCGCGGGTGAATGGTTGTATGGAGGTCGATGAACTTGCTATAAGTATGTTCAAGATCAGCACTGGCGCTGATTGACTGTCCGTTAACTAAAGCGAGATGATCCCCTTGAAAGAAATATGACATGGTGACTACCCTCACGGAAACGTTGTCTAAACATTAAGAATATGACCCTATCCTAAAAGCTTTTTTATTGAGAAGCAAGTACCTGGGTACTAAATTTCGGAAAAATTCAAAATCTTAAGCAAGGTCATAATAGAGGGGTGACAAAGGGCATATAGTGCTTGGTGTTTGGTTGAAGCGCAGTACAATAAGATTGGTTACAGCGTCAGTTGGCGGGGAAATTCCCGATACACTTTGGTAACTGAGGTCAGTCGGAAGGGTTCTGATTCAAGGAACAGCAGATTTCAGCAGCGACGCCGCCCCAGAATATTTCACGGTGAACACTTATGGAAGGATGAACAACATGTCGATCACCAAGCAAGATGCGCTTGATTATCATCGCATGGGCAGACCGGGCAAGATCGAGGTCACACCCACCAAGCCCCTACTTACGCAGCGTCATCTGTCGCTGGCGTATTCGCCCGGTGTGGCCGAAGCAGTGCTGGAAGTCGAGAGCGACCCGCTGACGGCTTACGAACTGACAGCAAAATCCAACCTGGTAGCCGTCGTCTCCAACGGGACGGCTATTCTGGGGCTGGGAAACCGGGGAGCCTTAGCCTCCAAGCCAGTGATGGAAGGCAAGGGCGTATTATTCAAAAGATTTGCCGACATTGACGTGTTCGACATTGAGTTGGATGCGCATACTGCCGACGAAGTGATCGCGGCGGTGAAGGCGATTGCGCCTACCTTCGGCGGAATCAACCTGGAAGATATTAAAGCGCCGGAATGTTTCGAGATCGAGCAGCGACTGAGGGCGATGCTGCCCATTCCGGTATTCCACGACGACCAACACGGCACCGCTATTATCTCCGGGGCGGCGCTGTTAAACGCCTGCGAAGTAACCGGGAAGAAGATGGAAGACCTGAAGGTGGTCATCAACGGCGCGGGGGCAAGCGCGATTGCGACAGGCGATTTTTACATCAGCCTGGGCGTGAAGCGTGAAAACGTGCTGATGGTGGACTCGAAAGGGGTGTTATACGCCGGACGCGAGGAAGGGCTGAACGAATATAAAGCCCGTTTCCTGAATTATACGAAGGCGCGCACGTTGGGCGAGGCGCTGGAAGGCGCGGACGTGATGCTCGGACTATCGGTGGCCGGGTCGGTTACGAAGGATATGGTCAAACGCATGGCGAAAGACCCGGTCATCCTGGCGCTGGCGAACCCGACACCGGAAATCATGCCGGAAGAAGTGTATGAAGTGCGCGATGACGCGCTCATCGGCACAGGACGCAGCGATTATGTGAATCAGGTCAACAATGTGTTGGGCTTCCCGTTCATTTTCCGGGGCGCGCTGGATGTGTATGCCAGCGAGATCAATGAGGAAATGAAACAGGCGGCTTCGCACGCGCTAGCGGCGTTGGCACACGAAGATGTGCCGGACAGCGTATTGAGCGCTTATGGGATCACCTCCCTGCGGTTCGGACGCGATTATCTCATTCCCAAACCGCTTGACCCACGAGTGCTGTTGTGGCTGGCTCCGGCTGTGGCCGAAGCGGCCATGAAAAGCGGGGTGGCGCGACGGAAGATTGACCTGGAGGCTTACCGGGAAGAACTCATCCGGCGGCAGGGCGCGGGACAACAGGTTCGCAGCCGGATTGTCAACAAGGCGCGGGGCGGGCAGAAAAAACGGATTGTTTTCCCGGAAGGTGAAGACAGCAAAGTGATCCGCGCGGCGGCTCGTACCCAGGAAGAAGGCATCGGAACACCGATTCTGCTGGGAAGGCCGGAGCAGATTCGCGCCAGCATCCACGAACTGGGGTTGAGCTTTGAGCCGGAGATCATCGACCCGGCGGCGGAGAGTGAGCGTCGGACAGCCTACGAAGAAGGCTTTTACCAACTGCGGCAGCGTAAGGGTATCAATCCGACACTTGCCAAACGGATGGTCAGCGGCCCAATGACCTATGGCCTGATGATGGTCAAGATGGGCGATGCCGATGCCTACGTGAACGGGCGCACCCGCGAATATCCAGAGGTGATCCGTCCGGCGCTGCAAGTATTCCACACGCGCGAGGGGGCGAAAGTCACCAGTGGGGTGTACATCATGGTGGTCAAAGGGCAGGTGTATCTGTTCACCGATGCTACCGTGAACATTGACCCGGATGTCGAAACCCTGTCCGAGATTGCTATCCTGGCGGCAGACTTCGCGCGGGCACTGGAGATCGAACCGCGTGTGGCGATGCTGTCGTTCTCCAACTTTGGCAGCACACCCCATCCAAAGTCGAGCAAGGTGCGGCAGGCGGTGGAACTGGTACGACAGAAGCGCCCGGACATTCCAGTGGACGGCGAGATGCAGGCGGATACGGCGGTGGTGGCAGACATTATCGAGCGGCGCTTCCCGTTCAGTCAGGTGAAAGATGCGAATGTGCTGGTATTCCCTGACCTGGAAGCGGCCAACATCGCTTACAAGCTGCTGGCACGGTTGGCCGGGGCGGAGGCGATTGGGCCGATTTTGCTGGGCATGGGCGCGCCGGTACATGTGCTGCAAGCGGGCGATGATGTGGAGGACATCGTGGCGATGGCAGCGGTGGCAGCGATGGACGCACAACGCCGGGAATAAACCCCCCAGATAGAAAGAAGATGAGGGCGGCCTGCGGGTCGTCCTTTTTTATTAGGTGGTTAGAGGAATTGCACATTTTGCACGATTGTCGCCGCAATGGCAAACGGGAACGCGGGAGACAGCCGCCCACCTGAGAATGTGTCACGGCGGAAACGAGGGGAATTGGCGCTGAAGTGACACAGGTGCGGCGGGTACACGGGAGAGAAGCTGCCGCTGCGTCACAACTGCGACTTATTGCCATTTCGGCGGGAACAGGAGAGGGAAGCGCGGCACAGGGTTGTGCAAACTTGGGACGATTTTGCATGTTGTGACAAAAGTAAGACAACACAGCCCGCTGCTACAACTTCCAGTAGAACAACACTATAACAGAAGTTCTTGTTATTTCTTTACTGTATCCATCTCAATAACTTTATTTTATGAACACACCGCTTATTGGGGGTATTCAATGGTTATTGCTACCATATTGTAACTAAATGTAAGTATTAGCTTTGAAATTATTTTATGACAGTTTATCAGCAGCTGTTAAACTGTATTAAGATGGCGATTATGTCCTGAGGAACAAGAACGATGTCTAAAGGCTGTATACGTCTTCTTCCCGTCATGGTCGGTGTAGTCGGAACTGTGGGATTTTTCCTCACCCTTTATGGTATTGCCTTAAACCCAGGTAGTTCAGAGGTTGTTTATGTCCTCAAGGATTTTTTTGCTGGCCTGACCATGCTTGGCGGAGTTATCGCATCAATTGCCGAATTGTTTCCCCGACAAACAGCTGAAGAGCGGGCTGACTACATACGTGATTTTTTAACTCATCAAAATGAGAGCGGCGGTTGCAAATCAAGTTCAAGAGTTTGGAATGGAGCGCGACATTCGGGTTGAATTATCCGATATTGCAATCAACCAGTATTCTGTAGAGAAGCCCAATCCTCTATATTATTCCAAATCAGTTGACTTTGACCGCAAGATTGTTGCAGCCTTTGATGAATGTCACGGGCGAATGCTGCTTCTAGGCGAAGTGGGGTTAGGCAAAACGACTGCACTGGAACTCCTGCATAAACTGCTGCTTAAACGTATCGAGGGTGGTGACAAGCGATTTCCAATCATGTTGAACTTAGAATCATGGGCATCACACCAGGGAAGACTTGAGGATTGGCTAGTTGAAGCGGTATCGACGGACAAGCGTTATCAGAAAATTGATGCCGAGATCATGAGTATTTGGATCAAAAAAAACAGGATTGTACTGTTGCTGGATGATTTGGATCATATTGAAGCTGGTGTACGGAAAGATTGCCTTGATGCGATCAGCCATTTTTGTGAACAGAGTGAGATTTCAATAGTGGTGGGTTGTAGGACTTAGATATATGACGAACTTACAGTAAATAACAGCGATACGTGCCTAAATGGAACAATGATGCTGTTGCCCTTACAAGAAACCGCAATTGATGAGTATTTGCAGCGTCCCGAATTAAGAGCGATGGGTCTTAAAGAGATTATAAAAGATGACTTTAATCTCTTTGATTTAGCGCGTACTCCCCTCTTCCTTGAGCTACTGGTTGAGCTTTATTGTGATTCGGACACGGACATTGCCAACATAAAAGCACGCAGTGTAGATGAATTACGTGACACACTTATTGAAAGGATCATCAAGCATCGCTACTATAAGAAGCATCATGATACTGCCCCTCAGCAATCTCATATTGAGTTTTCAAAATTCCTCGATGGCCTATGTAATTTAGCTCTCCATTGTGCATTCAACAATTTACCTGAGTTTTCTGAAGATAGTCTTCAGCCTAATTGGTTGTCACGCAAAAATAAAATGACCTATCAATATCGTCTTCTAGCCTTGTTAATCTGGTCAAATGCGATCTTTTTTGGATTGGGCGGTGGTGTGACATGTGTCGCAGCTAAGTGGCTATCAACTGGCTGGTCGCTAGACGCATTAAGACTTGGAACCGGCCTCGGATTAATTTATGGTCTTTTCTTCGGTTTTATGGTCTGGTTGGTCTTTCGGTATCGCCCTATTGTCTTATCCGGGAAACTTTCTTGGTCTCCGTTAAAATTTTTGATACAAGTCCCGCTCCTGGCACTGGCGGTTTTCTTCATTTGGTGGCCGCTTGGTCTTTCGCCATTTATTGGCTTTGGGCTGTGCCTGCTGTTCATATTTCTCACGGTGCAGAGCTTAAGAAAGTCGTATGTGTATGATGAGAGTAATCCAGTTAAAACCAAAGCTTTACTTGGTATGGGTATTTTACTCTCTCAAATGAGTGGCAAAAGTAGAACCCGGTTCTTTATGTTTGTGTACGGAATCACAGGGATGTTGCCATTCCTCATTTTTGCAAAACAGGTGGAAATCCTAGCACATGTTCCAAGTGTATCATTACTTGCATTTGGAGGGCTGGGCGGGGGCGTTTTAGGATGGGCAAGTGCGTATGTGACACATGGAAGTCTAGCCTTCAAACAACATAGTATCGTCGAAGACCTGGCGAGGCGTGAGGACATGTTTCCAACCAATATTGCGGCCTTTCTAGCTACTCTCAAGGATCTGGGATTACTTGAATCAACCGAGGGCAGTGGCAGGCACTACAGATTTTTTCATCCTGCGCTACGCGATTATCTAGTAAGAATTGGTCGAATAGACCTAAGTGATACTACTGTTCAAAACGCAAGCCGTTCGCCGCTCTCGAACGCTATTGATTCTGATCCTGTATTTCATACGCCAACCGTATGGTTGTGGCTTTCGGTATTAGCACTTGGATGGTTTTTAATGGGGTTTGCAGGGATTATCCTTATTCAATTCGTGTGATGTTACCCTCACTTCAAGCAGGTCTGAGGTAGAAC
Source organism: uncultured Chloroflexia bacterium (assembly GCA_963752305.1). Classification (GTDB taxonomy): domain Bacteria; phylum Chloroflexota; class Anaerolineae; order Aggregatilineales; family Phototrophicaceae; genus CFX2. The sequence continues at coordinate 1,196,884 of CAVVXQ010000006.1, read as the reverse complement.
CGAAGTTCGTATTTGTTAATTAGGATTTGGTTTGAAAAGGGGATAAGAAGTTACCAGTTACCCGCCTCCAGCAGAAAAACGATGAAGGCAATAAGGAAGAATAAGGAAGCGGTCAGCTATCAGCCATGAGCAAGCAGGCGCAAAGGCTCCAGGGCACAAAGGCAGTAAATGTAGACTCAACCGCCAAACACAACGAAAATGGCGGTCATTGACACCCCGAACGAAATCCTATAGGCTTGGCACGGTTTGACTGCAGCGCACCCACAGATCGGCCAGCCAGATGAAACCCGCACAACCCGCCCTGTTCGTTCCGTTCGGCCTACCGGGGGCAGGGAAAACCTATGTCGCCCACGTCTTCGAGTCGTTCGGGTTTTTCGTCCACGATGGAGACGACGATCTGCCGGAGGACATGCGGACGGCGATTGATGCCAGCGCGAAAGTCACGGACGAGATGCGGGACGCCTTTTTTGCCCGCATTATTGAACAGACAAATGAACTCATCCCCAATCATGCCCGACTGGTGGTGGCGCAGACATTCATCAAAGAAAAGTATCGCCTGCTGTTTCTGGAACACTTCCCGGCAGCGCGGTTCCTGCTGGTGGTGGCCGATGACGATGTGCGGGAACGGCGGCTGCACGAACGCACCCATCAGGCGCTCGACCCGGATTATGCACGGCGTATGACCACCTTCTTCGACCCGCCGCACATTCCTCATTTGACGATCCACAACAATGTGGATGGGGACAGCCACATCAAAAGACAGATCAGCGACATTTTAAGTACGACTGAATAAAGCGTAAATTTCGGCCTTCTCCGCCTTTCGACGGATTGACAGGGGGACGAATCTAGTCTTATGCTGTCCCTGTGAATGAATACTCATTCATAATAGTGAATAGATATTCACCGGAGGTCATCATGTTTGAACAGATCGCGCCCGTCAACGTCACCAGCGCGGCATTCAAAGCCAATCCATTCCCGTTTTACGCCCAACTTCGCGCCGACGCCCCGGTTTATCGTACATGGCTGCCCGGTGGGAAACATGCATGGCTCATCACACGCTATGACGATGTGGCTGCCGTGATGAAAGACGAGCGGCTGGTGAAAGACCGGCAGAACACACTGGATGCAGGTCAGAAGAAACTGCCTGGGTGGATGCCCGCCACCTTCCGCGCACTGGATCGGAATATGCTCGACCTGGACGCGCCCGATCACACCCGGTTGAGGGGATTGGTACACAAAGCCTTCACGCCGCGATTGATCGAACACATGCGTGAGCGAATCCAGACCATCACCGATACCCTGCTGGACAGGGCACTCGAACGGGGTGAAATGGACATCGTGCGCGATTTCGCGCTGCCGCTGCCCGTGACGGTCATCGCGGAGATGCTGGGTGTTCCCCCGGCTGACCGGGATAAATTCCATAAGTGGTCGCAAGCCGCCGTTTCTTCCACGCCGGGGTCGCTGCCGGACATGTTTCGGGCTGTCCCGAACATCCTGGCGTTCGGAAACTTCGTGCGCCGACTGGTGAAGGAACGCCGCCTCCAACCGACGGATGACCTGATTAGCGCACTGGTACAGGCCGAAGAAGCTGGCGACGGACTGAGCGAAGATGAACTGGTAGCGATGATTTTCCTGCTACTGGTGGCGGGGCACGAAACCACCGTCAACCTGATCGCCAGCGGCACGCTAGCCTTGCTGGAACATCCCGATCAGAAAGCGCGGTTGCAAAACGACGACTCGCTCATCAAACCAGCCATCGAGGAACTGCTGCGCTATACCACACCTGTCGAGAAGGCCACCGAACGTTATACCCGCGAGGACATCAGGCTGCATGATGTAACCATTCCGCGCGGAGATATGGTAATGGCGGTGCTGGCGTCGGCCAACCGGGACAAAAACCAGTTCGAGAATCCCGATGCGCTGGACATCAGCCGCGACCCGAACCGCCACCTGTCATTCGGGCAAGGGGCGCACTACTGCCTGGGCGCTCCGCTGGCGAGAACGGAAGGGCAGATTGCAATTCAGACGATGCTGCGTAGAATACCCGATGTTCGGCTGAAGGTTTCGGCGGACACGCTGCGCTGGCGTAAGAGTTTGGTGCTGCGGGGGTTGGAGGCGCTGCCAGTTGTGTTTTAGAGAAGGACATTTGCTGATGAAGGGGCAGATTGGCGACGATCTGCCCTGATTAGCTCAGGATGTCCCGAACCGCGAGGGTAAAACCGGGCAGTATATTACCGCCTTCAATGGATTCTTCTTCGGTGACAAATTGGGTGTCAGCGTCATGATGACGAACTTCGACCAGCCGTTTTTCGGGGTAAACCAGCCAGACCATACGTGCCCCATTTGCCAGATAATAATCAGCTTTTTCCCGCATTTCGTTATAAGTGTCATCCGGCGATTTCACCTCGACGGCCAGATCGGGCATGTGCGGTACCGCACCCCGTTCGACAACCGGAGTTTCGTTGTCCGCATAGTAAGCAATATCTGGTTGACGCGCGTTATGTTCGTCTCCTGGTAGGCGGTGACGGATTTCGACCCCTACTCGTCCTGAACCGACAGCACGTATATAAGCCCGTATTTCTGCACCAATGTTGAGCGCAATAATACCGTGTTCCTGGGTCGGCATTTTTTCCACAATCTCCCCATTGATGAGTTCAAACTGCCGGTCACGGTTTTCAGGCCGAGTTGTAAAAGCCTCAAATTCGTCTACGGTATACAGTTTTTTTTGTACAGCCATTGCTTTTCCAGAAACTCTTATCCTGTGTGTCCATTATACTCTATAACCAACACTCCCCGGCGGTGTATAATCTGATACCGAGAGGCGGGAGAGGTCATAAAGTAAATGGCTGAGGATTATCGGGAACTGGTGAAAGAACGGGTGCTGGGCGAGGAGGGATTTGTCCAGATGACCATGAAGGGCCAGATTGGCGACGATCTGCCCTGGCGACAGGTGACAGCCCGCCCGGTACTCATCAAAAATCAGCGCCGACTGCAATTCTCGCACTTCACGGCCAAGCAGGACATCACCCAGAATTTTGATGCCCCGGATGCCGCTAGCCACCTGAATGAACTACTGGCACTGCCATTCAACAGCATTCATGTGCGGGGAGGTGGTGAAGACCTGACGGTACAGATCACCCGCAAGGGCAAGGCGATTATCCACCACGCCGATTCACCGGAACATAAATCCGCGCCGGAACTGGCACACGACAACCGCAAAGACCTGCCCATCCCCGCTGACCAGCCCGACCCATTCCTGCAACAGATCGGTATTATGGGCGTGGATGGGCAGGTGAAGGCCGATATGCAGGGCAAGTTCTCGCAGATCAACGAGTTTATCAAACTGCTGGAACATACCGGGGCGCTGGAGGACTTCGATCATTCGCCGATCAACATCCTGGACTGCGGCTGCGGCTCGTCGTATCTGACGTTCGCGGTCTATCATTATCTAAACGACCTTCGTGGTATTCCGGCCTCGCTGACGGGCATTGACACCAACGGCAAGCTGATCGCCAAAAGCAATCGCCGCAGTGACACCCTCGGCCTGGGTGACGCCTGTTTTTACACCTCCGCCATTGCCGATTACGTCCCGGAAGTCCCACCGGACATGGTGGTTGCCCTGCACGCCTGTGACACGGCCACCGACGACGCGCTGAAACAGGGCATTATCAATCAGGCCGGACTGATACTGGCCGCGCCCTGCTGCCATCACGATCTGAATGCGCAGTTGGGGAATGTCGAGTTGTTCCAGCCGGTGCTGCGGCATGGCATCCTCAAGCAGCGGTTGGCCGATATGCTGACCGACAGCTTCCGCGCCCTCATTTTGCGGATTATGGGATACAAAACCGATGTGATTTAATTTGTGTCGCCGGAGCACACGGATCGGAATCTCATGATTCGCGCGGTGCGCCGCACGTCCCCCGGCGAGGCGGCCTTCGTGCGCGAGTATCTTGACCTGAAAACCTTCTGGGGAGTCACACCCTACCTGGAAACGGCATTGGGTGACGTTTTTACCCACTATCTTAGTTGATGTAATTTCTGCTTTGGGTCATCGTGTCCTGCCGACCAACCACCCGGCAGCGATTTCATCCCTTATCTATTGAATGCCCCGACCCACTGGCGACAGTTTGAACAATAACGGCCTGTCCACCGTATTCAAGGTGGATAGTCGAGGATGTTGACAGGTCATTTGCAGTTCCTTATAATGTAGAACATTAGTTCACATTTATCTCTTTTTGCAACCGAGCGATCAGAATATGGGGGGGAAGGTTTTATGATGAATTTTCGGTTTGCCGTGACTCGTTTACTGGTGACGAACTTTGAGGAATGTTTCGGCTTTTATCACGATGTTTTGGGTTTCGATTACCAAGCCGGGGACGAAACCGGGCCGTATGTCGAATTCAAGACAGGTGATACCCTGCTGGCGCTATTTGACCGGGGGTACATGGCGTTGGTAGTCGGCGCGGGTGGCAAACCGAGCGAAGCTGACTGCCAGGACTCTGCCGCGTTGATCTTCAGCGTGGATAGTGTAGACGACGCCTACAAAGTCCTGCAAATCAAGGGGGTGGACTTCCTGACCGAGCCAAAGAACCGCCCGGACTGGGGCATCCGCACCGTCCATTTACGCGACCCGGCGGGCAACCTGATCGAGATTTACAGCCCGTTGATCGAATGAGTTTTTGAGCGAATTGGCAGGGGCAAGCATATGGCTTGCCCCTGCTTCCTGGCGTTTCTAACCTACCTCCAAATAGCATCACTCGCTCGTTTCCCGGCGCGGGATGCCGATGAACAAAGCAACCGGCCCCAACAGCAGAAACCACATCGCCACACCCAACCCCAACTGCTGCGCCAGCAGACCGATGAGCAGGGGGATGAAACTGCCGACCAATCCGAAGACATTACTGACGGTCATCACCGTACCGCTCTGTCCCGGCATGGACGAATAAAGCTGCCCCGCCAGAATCGAATACCAGCCGGAATTGAAGAAACCCAGCACCGCCAGAATCACCAGCTTGAACCAGACATTGGGCACGAGCAGGAAGGCGATGTAGAGGAAAAACTCCAGCGCGGCGCTCACCCGCAGATAGGCTAAACCCCGCACCCGTTCCAGCAGCGGAATCAAGAGTGCATCGCCGATCAGCCCAACACCTGTCCAGATGGCGACGGCGATCCCGGCTTCGGCTTCGGTCACGCCGACCACATCCACGAAGTACAAAGCCAGATAACCCAGCAGGATGTCCAGCATCAGGTCGGAGAATTGCAGCAGCGTGAGCCAGCGCAGCACTTCCGTACGTCGCAGCGCCCGTCCAGCATTTCGCAGCCCATCCATAAAGCTCAAGGCATCCCCTTCATCGCTACCCCCACCGTTGTTGGAGAATTTGAAGTGCCACGCCCAAATCACCAGCGCCAGCGATACCAGCCCTAGAATCAGAAATTGGCCGCGCCAGCCGATGCCCGCCGCAACGGATAGTCCCAGCGCCAGCGCACCAGCGACCACGCCCAGCGATCCCGCCAGAGTCCAGCGTGCCATATTCTGTTCATGCCGCGCTGGTTCATGATCCATCAGTGCCGCCTGCGACAGCGCCACGAATGCGCCCGAAGCCGGGTAGAACAGGATGAAGGCCAGCATCATCAAGCCAAAATCCTGGCTTATTCCTGTCAGCAGCAGCGCCAGCGTGAAGAACAGACCGCCACCCAGAATCAGCACCCGCCGTCGCCAAACATCACCGAGGATGCCGATAATCGGTTCGATAAAACTGGCGATAATACTGGGTACACCTAACAACAGACCGATGTGGGCATAGGTCAGTCCCAGGTCATCCCGGATCAGCGGCCAAGCGGCCTCCCGCGTGCCGAACACAAATTCGTCCAACAGTTCAATCGCCAGCAGGGTGAATACAAACAGCCCCATGCCGCGTATGCGACGGCGCAGGTTATCGCTTAACATATTCAGTTGTCCTTTCCGTATCGAGAATCGAAAAAGGCGACCTGCAACACAGCAGCCCGCCGGGGAAACGAAAATAGATTGTCTACGAGTTACGATTTAACGTGGGGGAGACACCGTTAGTCGCTCCTTAAGTCTCGCAATAATCCTGATTATACACTAAGAATTGGCAATCGCAGATAACGATTGTCCCCAACTGGGCGAGTAGAGCAGTCCACCATCCCGCCAGAGTTGATTTGTGTCGCGCTCCAGATTTAAGAGGCCGCTATCCGGGCCAAGCGAACGGTCATAAACCTCACCATAATTGCCAATCTCCTGGATGACATCTACCATGAAGTTCGGGGACAGCCCCAGGGTGTTACCAGGGGCGCTGATGTCGGTATTCAGGAGCCCAGCAACGGACGGGCCAACCCGCTGTATATAGGCCGGAATGCTTTCTCCGCCCTGCTGAACAAGGTCGGTGATGTTCTCGCTATTCACATCGAGTTGTTCGGCTTCGATCATGCCCATCATCGTCCAGGTGACAATATCCGCCCACTGCTGGTCGCCGTAGCGGTAAACGGGTGCATACGGCTCGCTGGTGTAAATGTGGTCGCTGCCACTCCATATCAGGAAGCCCTCCGGGTCATTGGAGGTCTGACGCAGGACTTCTAACTGTACCCGATCCGCCGATTGTGCCTGACAGCGCCCATCGGCCAGTGCATTGCGGGCATCCTCGTAGGTACTGAGGGTGAGCAATTGAAAATTCAACCCCCGGATGTGCATGGCATCGGGGAAGGCGGTGACGGCGTTTGTCCCGGTGGTGACACAGATGGTCTGACCATCCAACGTTTGCCAATCATCCAGATTACTTTCGGTGCGAACCATGATGGTTTGGCCGTTATAAAAATTCACTGGCCCGACTGCCAAACCATCCTGGCGGGCGGCGAGATTCCAGACAATATTGTGGAAGAGGACATCGACATCCCCAACTTGCAGCGCCGCGTAGCCATCATCCCCGCTATAGAGGGGCGTGGCGGCAGCAGTGGTATCGCCAAAGATGGCAGCCCCTAAAGCGCGGCAGAAATCCACGTCAAAGCCGTTGACCAGGCCGGTATTCGGATCGAGATAACCAAAGCCCAGCAAATCCGAATTTACGCCGCAGTTTACCTGTCCACGCGAGAGAATGGATTTCAGAGTCGGCCCGTTTGGATTGGGGGTGGGGGTGGCATCCTGCGCCTGTACCACCAAGCTGACGGACAACAACACACCGATTATCAGGCAAAAGCGAATCGTCATTTTCAAGATACTGTTCCTTTTCATGGAAAAAGCGCCGAAAATCTGCCCAAATGGTTCTTACACAACGCCGCGCGGATTGTTTACTCAGCTTCGACAAACTTCAGGTGAAACCGACGAAGTTTGTTTATCCCCACAAGGAAAATGACCGCCGATTGCGCCCTTGTGCATCGTTCGATATGGCTTTCAAACAGCGTTCATCATCCTGCCAAATATAACACAAAATGCCTGATGGCAGAGAAATGAGTGAAAAATTCACATTCAACGTATTGACGGATTACGCCAAAATCTTTAATAATATGTAATACGGAAAAGTTTAATGAGGCAGTGGAATTGTGACCCTCATTCAAGAAATCTACAATGATTATACGGAACTACGGGCGAGAGGGCGTGACGCAAAATCAGCGTTGGACTCCCTGCGCGCGAAAGTTGAAGGACTTGCCAAACCCGAACGCACGGAACTGGCAAATATGCTGCGTATGTGGGAAACCCGGAAAGATGACACTCCGATGCCTATTCCTGCACCCGTGACCCCCCTGGCAAAGCAAAGTGGCTCACCCATCAGACCGATTAAGCCGATTGCCGCCGCTACGTCTACGGTGACTGTTCCTGTAGTCGAAGTGGCTGCTCCCGCCCCCATCGGCGATTGGGTCGTTTGCCCGAATTGTGGCAAAAGCAGCCAAAAGACCGAAGTGTTCTGTTATGCCTGTGGTCAATTGCTAGAGCCGATCACGATGGGCGAGACCCGTCATTTTGAGGCTGGGGATAGCGCAGCCCTCAACAGCGAATACTATGGGACGGACTCGATACTGGCAATGCGGGTGCGTGGTTCGACGGATGTGTATGAAGTTAAACCACAGAAATCCGATCATGAAATCATCGTCGGGCGCAGTACCAGCGGCAGCGCCATCGCGCCGGATATTGACCTGAACCCCAAAGGTGGAACCGATCTGGGTGTGTCACGGCTGCACCTGGGCATCAGTTACAATCCTGAAGAGCAGTCGATACTCGTGACTGACCTGGGCAGCGCGAACGGCTCGTTCCTGAACGGACAGCGGTTACTGTCTAAAGAAGTGCGAGTGCTGCGACATGGTGATGAACTCCGTTTAGGTAAACTGGTGATGATTGTCTCGTTCCGTCACCCAACGGAGCAAGGCGTATAAGCCTTCACACCTGTTTGAGGAATATCCGTAAGGGTGGTCACGACGTTGACCGCCCTTTTCATTTGCCTGAATAGTGAGGCTGCGTTTAACTCCGCATCCCATGCAGGAGACTGGCGATTTCGTCTACAACCATGCCAAATAACTCGTCCATGAGCGCATCGTCTACCTGATACGGCCCACCGAAACTGCCATCGCCCAGCACCTCGCGGGCGTACTGTGGGTCTTGAAATTCCTCGGTGGGTTCAACGGTTTCTTTCACCTCTGATGGCGACTCGGCGACCCGGTTGAAGGGGAAATTTTCGCCCCAATTGGCGTGGTTCAGGCGCAGGTTATGGCGTGCCTCGAACTGGTGAACGGCATTTTCCTTCCACCAGTTGTACCAAATCACGCGAATTTCATCTTCTTCCAGGAAATCGGCCAACCGCTCTGGCAGCAGGTTGCCGCCATGACCGTTGAGGATGAAAAATTTACGGAAGCCCTGGTGCAGCAAACCCTCAAACACTTCCATCACGACCAGATCGAAGGTGCGATGGGTGATGGTAATCGTGCCGGGGAAGTAGGCGAAGGTACGGCTGTAGCCAAAGTTGAATGATGGGGCGACCAGTACCTTTTCACGTTCAGCCGCCGCCAGCGCGATTTTGGACGGGATGAGGATGTCCGTCATTAAGCTCAGATAGGCGTGCTGTTCTGTCGCCCCGGTGATGAGGATGACACGATCATCGTCTTCCAGGTATCGTTCCACATCCATCCAGTTGAGGTCTTCGAAGCGCATGAGCCTATCCTTCGGCGTCGGGAGTGGGAAAAGTAACCCGATCTATTACTCAACAGTGTATCAGAAAATAGAGATTGTGTAACAAAGAATTCCTGGACTACGCATCCTTCCAGCCGTTCATGGTCATACTTGCGCCGACTGTACCATCGCCATCCACCCAGGCTATAGGCATGGCGTTGGTGGTATGGCACGCGCCTAAACGGCCAGCGGCATCGACCATGATGATGCCCGCGTCCGGGTTGGGAATGTTGGATACCAGGTAGTCCATCGCGGCGCGAACGGCTTCAGGTGTCGCTACTCCGTCGCGTGCCCGGTCAACCGCCTCTTTGCAGAGGAAAAAGCGCATGATGTTCTCCCCCTGCCCGGTGGCACTGGCCGCACCGAAACCATTGGCATAACCTCCCGCGCCAAAGATGGGTGAATCACCCACACGGCCTTTCAGCTTGTCGGGTGTTCCGCCAGTTGATGTGGCGCTGGCAAGTTTGCCATTGGCATCTATCGCCACCGCGCCAACTGTGCCTGTACCGAGTCCGGTACGTGGTTTGGCAGCGTGATCTCTCTGGCGGAACATGCCCATTTCCTTATCGGTAATCAGCAGGACATTGGGGATGACCTGCACACCGAGGCGTTCCGCCAATTGATCCGCACCCTGACCAGCAAAAAAGCAGTTATCGGTACGAGTCATCACCAGCCGCGCCAGATGAATGGCACTTTTCACACGCCGAACCGCCGCCACCGCGCCGAACCGCACGGTACTGCCATCGGCAATGAGGGCGTCCATCTCGACTTCGCCTTCCTGATTAACAAAGCTGCCGTAGCCCGCGTCAAACAGGGGATGATCTTCCAGAATCATAGTGGCGGCTTCCACCGCGTCCAGCGCCGAGCCACCACCGCGCAGGATTTCCCAACCCGCGCCCGCCGCCGAACGGACTCCGTCCAGCACCGCCGCGTGGTCAAAACCATGCCATTGTCCCGCGCCACCGTGAACCAGAATTTTGGATGTTCCGGGCATTGATGTGCCTATCCTTCGTGAGTAGCTATCCAGACTATCCATTGTAGCAAAGGGATAGATTGAAACGTAGCCCGCCGCCTATTTCGTTTAAGGGTGTGGCAAGGTGTGCTATAGATGATAGAGTTATGCGCGCATGTGGGAGTATGAATGTATGCACGACCTGTCCATTATTGTCGTTAACTGGAATACCCGTGACCTGCTGGCGGCGTGCCTGTCGGCGGTTGAATTGACGGTCAAGCAGATCAGCTATGAAGTCATCGTCATCGACAACCATTCCAATGATGGCAGCCAGGATATGGTGCGAGGACAGTTCCCGACGGTTAAGCTGATCGCCAATACGGACAACGCCGGTTTCGCCAAAGCCAATAACCAGGGAATCACTATCAGCGACGGACGGTATGTGCTGCTGCTGAACAGTGACGCCTTCGTCAAGGAAAACACCCTGGATCGGATGGTGGCGTTCATGGACGAACATGCCGACGCGGGTATGGCGGGCTGTAAACTGCTGTATGAAGATGGCCGCCTGCAACCGTCGTGCGCGACATTTCCTACCCTGGCAACCGAGTTTTATATCGCCGTCGGGCTGGACAAGCTGTTCCCCAAAAGCCAGATTTTCGGCAAATACCTGATGACCGATTGGGATTACAGCACCCTGCGCGAAGTGGATGTCATCATGGGGGCGTTCATGATGGTGCGGAAGTCGGTCATCGAGCAAGTGGGCATGATGGACGAGAGCTTCTTCATGTATTCCGAAGAAGTGGATTGGTGCTACCGCTTCAAAGCGGCGGGATGGAAGGTGTACTTCACGCCGGAGGTTGAGACGGTTCATATCTGGGGTGGCAGTAGTAAAGCGGTCAAGGTGGAGACGCTCATCCGGCTATATCGGGCGCGAGTCCAGTTCTTCCGCAAACACTATGGACGTTTAACCGCGTTCCTGTACAAGATCGTGCTGGGATTTAACTCCCTGGTGCGGGTCGGCCCCGGCGCACTCTATTACCTGAGCCGAAATAACGCGGACAGCCGCCAGAAGCATTATGCTTTCCGCCAACTGCTGCGGGCGATACCGAGTTTTTGAGCACCCACTTATGATGGTGCGATGGTTTGGTTTTTTGCGATTGAGGTTTTGAATGTTTGGGAGGCGTTGAACTTCTGGCAGGAGTTCGGTGTATACTACCTATACTGGATACACAGGGACATGTGAATCAGTGGAAAGAACCGTTCCCGACGTTCGTATCGTCTCCGCAATTGACCTCAAGCCGGTTGAGTTGGATAAGGGTCTGCCGGGATGGGCACGGCGGTCTAACCCGATTGTCCGGCGACATCTGGGCTTGTACTGGAAAACGATCCTACCCGAAACCAATTTCCTGATGAAGCTGGTGGTCATTCAGGGTGGAATCATCCTGCTGACTGTGCCGATGCCATTCCTGTTTGATCTGGCGCTGCCGACCATTACAGCGGCCATCCTCCTATTCCCGTTTGCGGCCTATTTGTACTTCCACATGATTGTATACATCGCTTATGCCTCGTCGGCCACTGTCGCAGATGAGGTACGGAATAACACCTTCAGCCTGTTGATGGTGACGCCGATGCGCCTGAGCGCGATCTTCCTGAGCAAGATAGCGGCAGCGATCTGGCGACAGGTGGATGACCTGGGACTGCTGATTGTGGCGGCCGCGATATTGAGCCTGCCGATTCTGGTATCGCAATATGCAACGATCTGGCCGGTGGACAGCTACCCGGTGCTGTCGCGGGCGGCAATGGTGATCGGGCTGGTGGTGTCGCTGCTGCGGCTGGCGCTTGAACCCTTCATGATCGGGGCGATTGGCACGGCCTGCGGCGCGGCGCTGCGGGTGCGTTCGTCGGCGGTCATGGCGACCCTGCTGCTGAGTGGGTCGTACTTCCTGCTGTTGAATCTGGCGCGGCTGCTGCCGATGTCGTGGCCGGTGCGCTTCGCAGTAGAGTTTGGGCTGCCGGTGGTGCTGCCGATCATCATCACCTGGGGCGCAATCCAAGTGGCGGGCTATCTGGTTTCGCGGCGGTAAAACGTAGGCTGTCCGCCGTGCGCGTCCTCTCATTCCTCATCTATCGTACAATATAACTCATATCTCCTATGTCGCTGTGCCTCAAGTTCGCGTAGGCTAAAGGTGTCCAACGTGATTTTTGCATCCGGCACTTAAAATGCGGAACACGAGTTCATATCATCGGAAGGATAAAAAACGATGTATAGACCGAAACGATTGTCCCTGATTATCATGGTGCTGCTGTTGGCCGCGCTGACAGTAACGGTTCAGGCGCAGGGTATTGAGCCAGCACCGGACGCTACCATCAATCCAAGCGCCAATATAAGCTGGCCGCCTCCGGTGTACGTACTGCGGGGGCAGTTCACGATACGCGGCTCGGCCAATCTGCCTAACATGCAGAATTATTATGTGGAGTTTCGTCCACTGCCGAGTGACCTGAGTGCCCCTGACACCGGGGAAGAATGGACACCGATTTCGCTGCCAAGTGCATCCGCCGTACAGGATGATGTGTTGGCGACCTGGGATACAACGACTGCCGCCGATGGGGTGTACGAATTGCAGTTGACGATCAACCTGACGAGCGGCGACCCGGCGACATTTCTGGTCGCGCCGGTTCGGGTCGAAAATACACCACCACCTTTCGCGGTGACACCGATTGCACCACCTGTCCTGGCGACACCGACTCTGCCAACCATCGAGACGATTGCCCCAACAGTGGATACAACACCGCGCGTCACGGCGACGGTTGATGCGAATGTTCGCAGTGGTGACAGCACTGTGTATCCGGTGGTCGGCGCATTGTTGAACGGCGAGAGCGCCCCGATTGTGGGTATCAGCAGCTTTGGTACGGGCTGGTATGTCATTCGATTGTCGAATGGCCGCCAGGGTTGGATTTCGCCTAATGTCGTCACGATTTCGGGTGATATTAGCAACCTGCCGAGTGTAAATCCGCCACCGCCGCCGACACCTACTCCGATTCCGGCGACGGCAACCCCCACCGCGACAACCAATCTGGTGGCAGGTAATCCGTACTTCGATCCCGGTTCACCCAAGTGTAACCAGACGTTTAACCTATACCTGGACATCGCCAACTTTGGCACGACAGCCAACGCCGTGACCGGAACGATTTCGGTGCAGGATTTCCGGGTGGCAGATGGCACATTCCAGACCGGAACCGCAGGGGTTGTGCCGATTATCCAACCGGGGACAACGGTCAAGGTCGGCCCCATCCCGCTGACAGTCGGGACGTACTATAACGAGCAGCACCGGATTGTGTTTGTGGTGGACTCCAGTAACCAGATTCCAGAGACGAATGAGAGCGACAACACCCGCGAGGCGTTGTATACACTGGAAAAAGCGGGCTGCTAGTTAGAAACATGCGTAGGGGACGAGGTAACAGATTGTCCCCTACGAGCAGATTATTGCTTTCGTTTGTCTACAATACAGATTGTTGGGCGTAGGCGTTTATCAAAAATAAACCTCTGCGCCTTGCATCTGGAAGGGGTACTCCATGCGAAAATTGATTTTGTTGATGGGACTGTTGTTATGGATTGTGCCTGCCGCCGCACAGGATACGGATGTGAACATCACCTGGCCGCCGCCGGTTTATGATGTGGCGGGGACGGTGGATGTGGTCGGGACGGTGAATCCGGCGGATTTACAATCGTATTTTCTGGAAGTTGCTGCCTACGGAGAGGAGTCGCCGCGCTGGACTCCGGTGACGCTGCCACAAACAACGCCAGTGGTGAACGGCGTATTGGCACAATGGCTGACATCGCTCGTGCCGGATGGGGTTTATCAACTGCGGTTACACGTCAAGCTGCGAAGCGGGGATGACAGCTTCGCCGTCGTCGGGCCGATACGGGTGGCGAATAGTCTACCCGTGCCAGAAGGCGAAACCAATCCCTCGCCGCCAATCGCCCCGCCAGCCGTGACTGAAGAACCGCAGATTGCCGCCGAACCGAGCCTCGTCCCACGTCCGAACCCGGTGAATCAACTGCCGATTCCAGTGGGCGGACAGGTACAGTATTTTACGGATAACACGATCAACCTGATGCAATCGGCGGGAATGACCTGGGTAAAATGGCAAATTCCGTTCGTGGTGGGCGATAGCAACCTGATTAATGTGGCCCGTGACCGCATTAACTGGTCACATCAGGCGGGTTTCAATGTGCTGTTGAGCATTACCGGAGAGATGAGCGCGCTGGCCGATATGGGCGAGGATTATTATCCCCTGTACGCGGATTTTCTGGGACAGGTGGCCGCGCTGACGCCGGACGCGATTGAAGTGTGGAACGAGATGAACCTTGACCGGGAGTGGCCGCACGGCAAGATCGACCCCAGGGCTTACGCCGACATGCTGCAACAGGCTTACACGGCGATCAAAGCCGCCGACTCGGACGTGATGGTGATTACGGGCGCATTGGCTCCCACCGGGGCGGAAGGCGCGTTCGGGCTGGAAGCGGTATGGAATGATGACCGCTACTATCAGGGTATGGCGAACGCGGGTGTGGCGCAGTATGCGGACTGCATCGGGGTACATTACAACGAAGGCATTATCGCCCCCCAGCAACAGGGCGGCGACCCGCGCCAGCCAGATTATCCGACACGCTATCTGCCGCTGATGATTTAACGGGCGGCATTCCCCTTCCGGGGGCAGGGTATTCCCCTATGTTTCACCGAACTGGGCTATCTGTCACCAGAGGGGTATCCGCCGCTGCCGAGCGGATTCGAGTGGGCGGCGAATACCAGCGTGCGGGAACAGGCGACCTGGCTGCATGATGCGGTTGATGTGGCGGCGCAGATGACCAGCACCCCGGTGGCGCTCATCATTGTGTTTAACGTGGATTTTGACCGTTACGACACAGACCCGCAGGCGGGATATGCTATCATCCGACCAGATGGGACATGCCCTGCTTGTCAGACGATTGGGTCACTGATTGGTGGGGCTAGCGGGTAAATAATCCTGCCCGCCGAATTAATCTTACCAACGGTATTGAGGGTGAGGCTGATCTGCCCCACCCTCAACTGTTAATCAGGAAGCCGCACCCGCGACCACCGTCACCGGAATATGCATGCCCACATCGTAATGACCCGCACCCGGATCATCTTCAGGGGCATCGGGATTGAGCGACACAAAACAGCCCATTTCCCAATCGCCTACCTTGTCGTCCGGTAGGGTGAAGGTGATGGTCATTTCCTGACCCGGATTGATTTCAAACTCGTTTAACCCGGCGACCCCAATGGCGAATTCTGCTCCGTTCATTTCACCTGTGATTTCGACTTCTACATCCGCCAACATCAGATTGGCAAAGTCATGATGGTAATTATCGGCGATGACAATCGGGTCACTACCGATCAAGACCTCATGTTTTAATGTGCCGCCGTTGGTGAAATGCAGGGTATATTCCTTGCCAGCCTCAAGCTGCAACGCGGGATTTTCATCCTGCCCCTCTATCTCTATTTTGTACTCACTCAACGTAAAATTGATGGCGTCTTCAGGCTCTGCTCCGGCGTCTTGAGCAAGCAGTGAAAAAACAGCAGATGAAGCGGAAATGGATAGGATCACCCCTATCAGCACAAGCGATCTTGTAAAACGAGATGTAAACATTTTTGCCCCCTTAACTTACAAAAGATTTTTGTTGGGAATATTCCCTTATCATAATCTAACGTATCAGCTTGAGTTCTTCAATGCACCAATCTACACCTATGGTTGGTTTCTGCTCTCATAACGCTATTGTGTGGTAATACGTTCTATACGAAATTCTGATGTTTCTACAACACAAGTCGCATACAGTAATAGGCGATATTCTAGACATTAAGGAGGGGATCATGTTAGGCGTTCTGGCTCGCAACTGGTGGGTGCTGGCGCTGCGGGGTGCGCTGGCAATTCTGTTGGGTATTTTCCTGTTTTTATTCCCGCCGCTGGTCGTGGAGACGTTGGTGATTGTCTTCGGCGCATACGCCTTTATCGACGGTGTGGCCGGAATCTGGACGGCTATTCAAAACCGGAATCGGGAACGGTGGTGGCTCGCGCTGCTAGAAGGCGTTCTGGGAGTTTTCGCGGGGGTGGTGGTGTTCGCTTATCCGATGTTCGCAACCGTCACCGCGACGCTGTTCGTCCTGTACATCATCTCGTTCTGGGCGATCACAACGGGCATTATGGAAATCTGGGCAGCCATTCAACTGCGTAAGGAAATTTCCAACGAGCTTTGGCTGGGACTGAGCGGTTTGCTATCCCTGATATTCGGCGTGGCATTGATCCTGTTCCCCAGCACAGGGGTACTGGCTGTGCTTACCCTGATCGCAGTCTATGCCATCCTGTTTGGGGTGATGCTGCTGATGCTGGCGTTCCGTTTGCGATCCCATCAAGGGACGGGACAAACCGCCGCCGGACAGCACGCTTAAGATTTACTTGTCGAGACAACCCAACTAAAGATGAACCCCCTTTCCTAAAGGCGCAGGACGGGGGTTTTTGATTCCTGCTGTGAGGCAGGCTTATCTTATAAACAATGTTCATCCATAGAGGGTGCGGAGAGAGGGATTGACATTCAGAGGGGTTCTAGCCGTTGGATGGCAGTCACGATTTCCGTCGGTGTTTTGTGCCGCGCGAGTGGGTTGAGCCACAGCAGATTGTCACCGGATTGATGCAGAACGATTCCGCTCAAATGGCGGTACTGCCGGAGAAAGTCGGCGGCACTGGTAAAACCGCGCCGGGTGAAGAAGTCTTCGGCTTTGCTGTCTGCCAGTTGGCGCAGAGTCGTCACTGCGCGAGTCAGGTCGGCTTCGGAAATCCCGCCGTCGGCAGTCAGCCACAACAGGTTGACGATACTGGGCGGCATCTGCCTCACTTTTTCGCACAGCACAGCCATCAACTTAGCTACATAGGCTTCGGTGTCTCCATCGTCCAATTCGACACCCCGGATGCGCCGGACTTCGATGTTGAAGGGGGTATGGGTTTTGAAGGTGACGGTGAAATCCGGCCCGCGCTGTTTAGCGGCGGTATACTTTTCGTATTCGAGTGTGAATCGTTGTTCACGCAGCAGCAGCGCCGCAGTTTCCAGTTCTGCACGCAAATCTTTCATACCATCTTCGCCGCGCACATTTTTCAGCTTGGCACGTATCTTGCCACGATAGCTAGTGGCAAATGCCTTGAATCGACGTGATCCCCGAACCCAATCTTCAAACTCAGGATAAAGTGAGGGTTTCTGGCCGTCAAAGAGGTCGTCGAGCAGATCGTCAATGGTGGTCATACATGTGCTATAGGATGAAGCGTGAACAAAGAGACGCTTTGAAAATCAAGCGGCGAGACGGTTGAACTGAGGTCAGACCCATCCGTTCCGATTAGAAATCCAGATTGTCGAGGTCGAGCACTCCGGTGCGTTTCTTCAACTTAAGCACCTTGTACATCACCGTAAAATCGGCGTGGCCTTTGGTTTTGCGCGGCTCTAATTCTTCGCAGTGATAGATGTGCTGTACCCTCTCGAAGGTGGCCTGACTCACCAGCACTTCACCCGCCAGCGCATTTTCCTGCAACAATTTGCTGATGTCCATCGCATCACCCAGGGCGGCAAATTCCTTACGATCCTGACTGCCGACATTGCCCATGACAGCCATGCCGGTATGGACACCGATGCCATAAAACAAACGCTGTTCCTCCGGCAGAACTTCGTGGAGGGCGAACAGGTCGTACATCATGCTCATGGCGGCGCGAACCGCACGCTCGGCATGATTTTCCTGCGGATTGAACTGAGTGTTATACAACCCGGTCACGGCGTCACCCATGTATTTATCGACAATACCTTCATAGAGGTTGACGGCATCGCTGGATAGGCTGAGGTACTGATTGATGATGCGCATCAGTTCCTCTGGTTCGAGATTTTCGCTGAAGGTGGTGAAACCGCGCACATCGGAGTGCAAGACGCTGATTTCGCGTTCCTGCCCGCCGACATCCAGTTCGTTGATATGACGAATACTCTCCAAACCGAGTTTCATATAGCTGCGGGCGATACCTAACTGCTCCTCGCGGCGGCGAATTTCGGTCATATCGTCCAGCACAATCGCCACGCCCGGTCCGGCGCTGCCGGTATCCCGGAGGGGACTGATAATCAGATTCCAGTAGCGCCGCCCATCGGCCAACTCCGGCTCGACCTCGATGAGTTCGCGCGTCCCCGCGCCGCGCACCCGTTGGAGGCGGTCATGGAAGGTGCCGTTGAAAGAGGGCAGGGTTTCGTCCAGCGAACGGCCAACTAACTCCGCGCTGGGGATGGCGATAATGCGCTCGGCAGCGGTGTTGCAGGCGGTAACGATATTGTCCTGATTGACGGTGATGACACCACTGGGGATAGACGTAAAAATATTGGACATCAGATCGCGGGCTTCGGACACCTGGGCAACCTGTCGGCGCAAATCCTCGAACAGACGGGCGTTCTCGATGGCGACGGCGGCCTGATTGGCGAAGGCGATGAGCAGGTTCAGTTCGTGCTGCTTGAATAACCCGGCCATGATGCGGTTGTCGCAGTAGATCACGCCGATGATTTCGTCGCGCACCTTGAGCGGCGCGGCCAGAATACTGCGAAGCTGGAAGCCGACGATACTTTGATGCCCCTGGTAACGGTCATCCTGACTGGCGTTTTCGGTCAGCACAGGTTCACCCGTACTGGCGACCTCGTTGACAATGGTTTTGCTAATGACAAATTCACTCTTGGTCAACTGCTCGCGGTCAATGCCACGCGCCACCCGATATTCCATCTCGCCAGTTTCGCGGTTCTTCAGCACAATGTAGCCGCGTTCCGCGCCGGTCAGTTGGATAACGGTATCCATCACCCGATTCAACACTTCCGTCGGGTCGAGGGAGGAGTTAATCACCCCGGCGGTATCGGCCAGGGCACGCAGTTGGCCGAGTTCGATCATCGTGCCGCCAAGCTGTGTACCGAGTTTGTCCAACTGCTGACGCAGAGTCTTGAGACTATCCAGCGAACCGGAGGGCAGGTTCATGCCGCGCTGGCGCAAGATGTCGCGCTGGGCACGAAGCAGTTCAATCAGGTCATTGACCCGATGACTCACCTGTCGAATCTGCTCGGCAGTCGATACATGAGCCTTGTGAAATTTGGATGTTTCTTCCCCCATCGTGGGGTTCATCTCGTCAGACATATCAGGTTCTAAATACCTCGTATACGACGGTGGCTTGCTGACGGCCTTTGGCCTTGATTGGCTCACGCTCCTCAAAGCGGATGTCGGCGGGCATAGCGCCCAACTCGGCTTTCAAATAACCACAACATTCATCACTTAGAATTATCTGTCCGGGTGCTGCATTTTCGAGCAGACGATGCGACAGGTTAATGGTGTCGCCCAGGGCGGTGAAATCCCGGCGGGATAAGCTGCCGACATTGCCTGCCGTCGCTACGCCGCTATGGATACCCAGACGGTAGAAATGCGGGTTGGGGTCAATGCCCTGCTTCTGGTACAAATCTATGTAGGCATCGCGCATCGCCAGTGCCGCTTGCAGCGCCTGATAAGCATGGTCGTCCATCGGGTTCAATTGAGTGTTGAACAACGCCATCACTTCCGTACCCATGTACTTGTCGATGACACCCTGAAAATCGCGGATGATATCGGTGGTGACGGCCAGATAATCGTTCAGCAGTTCCATCACCTGCGGCGGACGTAAATCTGGCGGGAAGTTGGAGAGCGGGCGCACGTCGATGAACATGCAAGTCATCTCCCGCCGTTCGCCGCCCAGGGCGAGGTTGGCGATGAGCTGGATATTATCGACCAATGCTGATGGCAAGTATTTACGAACAATGCCGACCTTTTCCTCGCGTTCACGCTGTTCGGTCAGATCATCGACCACCATTGCCACGCCCTGAGTTTGGTGGTTGGCATCCTGAAGCGGGCTGAACTTGAGGCTAAGGGCGACACGCCCGCGCTCCGGTGTTTCCAGTTCGGCCTCTATCGCCCCACTCTGATTTTGTTCACGTACTGTCGCCACATAATCGTCAAAGTCAGCACTGATCTTGGGCATGACCTTTTTGAGCGGTTGGCCGATGGCTTCATCACGGATGCCGCCCAGGATTTCGGCGGCAGCCCGGTTGAAGGTGGTGACAGTATCCTCGCCATCGGTGGTGATGACACCGCTACCAATGGATTCAAATACGTTCGCCATGACGTCTTTGATCTCGGTGATCTCGGCAAGGCTGGCCTGCACCCGCTTGAACAGGCGGGCGTTTTCGATAGCGACGGCGGACTGATTGGCGAAGGCGGCCATGATGGTGAGTTCGCGCTCGGTGAACACCCCGGCACGCAGTCGGTTGTCTACATAGACCGCGCCAATGATTTCGCCTTTGTAGGCCAGTGGCACGCACAGCACCGAACGCAGCACCAGTTGGGCAATTGTCGGGCTGTTCTGGATGCGTGGGTCTTTGTAGGCATTGTCGGTCAGAAGCGGTTGACCCGTCGTCAATACATCGGTAAGGATGGTATTGCTGCCCTGGAATGTACCATCCGACTTTCTATCATCCTCAATTTCACTGGCAACCCGGAAATCCAATCCACCCGTTTCGGGATTTTGCAGCACGATATAACCACGCTCCGCGCCAGTGAGTTTGATAACTTCATTCATGGAGCGGGTTAACACCTCGTCCAGGTCGAGCGAGGAGTTAATCATGGCAGAGGTGGCCGCCAGGGCGCGAAGCTGCACCAACTCGGTTTCTTCGCTGGTCAGATTCTTTTCCAGATCGGTCAGGTCTTTGTCGATGTTTTCCAGGTTTTGCAGCGCGCCGGGTGGCAGACTCATACCGCGCATCCGCAAAATTTCCTGCTGGCTGTGCAGGGCAGCCATGACTTCGCTCACATAGCTGCGAAGGCGTTGAATTTCGGTCAGTGCCAACGTTTGGGAATTGGGTTCGATCATGGGGCGAAACGCTCCCCTTTTACATAGGAATGCTTCCGATTATACATCCTTTTGAATGCAAGGACTATCGGATTTGTAACATCAGGTCGGAAAGTTCTAACCTGTGGAGGGGGGATTTGTCAATTTATCCAGCCCTAACGCCATGAAATGGTATGCAGGAGGTTGGAGTAAGGCTGCAGCCGGCTATGTTATACTATGAGAAAGATAGATTATGAGATGCAACGATGGTTGAGCAATCAAAATCGAGCGTGCGTATTGCCGACCTACTGGCTGATAAGAAGAACGAAATCCTGCGGATCGCCACACGTCGCAAAGCCCATAACGTGCGCGTATTCGGCTCAGTCGCGCGCGGTGATGCACACGCGGACAGCGACGTGGATTTTCTGGTCGATTTTGAGCCGGATTACAGACTACTGGATCATGTGGGCTTAGTTCAAGAGTTGGAAACACTGTTGGGACGAAAAGTGAATGTTGCTACGGAGCGCAATCTCAAAGCGATTATTCGCCAACGGATCATCGAATCGGCAGTTTCGCTGGAAGCTATAGGCTCTCAAACGGGTTTTCGATCATCTCTGGAGAGGGCGGCTGTGCGGGACGAGAAATTATACCTGTCGGACATCATGCAGCGCATGGCGTTCATTGAGGAAGCTGTTAAAGATGGCCGAGAACAGTTTATGTCCTCCCAATTGATACAAGAGGCGGTTATTCGCATTTTTGAGGTTATTGGTGAAGCGGTTAAACAGCTTAAGCCGGAAACACTCCAACCTTATCCCCAGGTTCAGTGGAGCGAGTTCGCTAAATTCCGGGATTTCCTCATCCACCACTACGACCAGGTTGAACCAGAGAAGATTTGGGGCTACGTTGAAAACGATTTTCCGCCCCTTAAAGTTGCCATACAGAAAATGTTGCATATATAGTCCAAGCGTTGGTGTGGTATATTTTCCTCCATTAGAAGCCATTCACATAGTTGAAAGTGACCATGACGCAACTCACCGAACTGACGATTACGCAGGCGTTGGATAAACTGCGGGCGAAGGAAATTTCGTCCGTCGAACTTACCCGCGCCTATTTAGACCAGATCGAAAAACTCGACCCGACGCTCAATGCCTATCTGACGGTGACGGCTGACCGGGCGCTGGCGGATGCAGAGGCGGCGGACAAAGCTCGTGCCACCGGGGAGGATAAACCCCTGCTGGGGATTCCGCTGGGCATCAAGGATGTGTACTCGACCAAAGGGATTGAGACGACCTGCGGCTCGAAAATCCTGAAGGGATATACGCCCATTTTCTCATCGACGGCTGTGGAACGGTTGGAAGCCGCCGGGATGGTCATGCTGGGCAAGCCGAATATGGACGAATTCGCGATGGGGTCATCCACCGAAAATTCAGCCTATAAAAACACGCGCAATCCCTGGAATTTGGAACGAATTCCGGGTGGGAGCAGCGGCGGGAGTTCGGCAGCCGTGAGCGCGGGATTAGCCGCCGGGGCGTTGGGCACCGATACAGGTGGCAGCATCCGGCAGCCGGGGGCGATGACCGGAATCGCCGCCCTCAAGCCGAGTTACGGGCGGGTGTCACGGTATGGTGTAGTGGCATTCGGCTCGTCGCTGGACTGCCCCGGCCCGATGGCGCGTTCGGTGGAAGATGTGGCGCGGATGTTGCAGGTGATGGCGGGACACGATCCACTGGATTCGACCAGTATGCCGATTGATGTGCCGGATTATGTGGAAGCACTAACGGGCGAAGTGAAAGGGTTGAAAATCGGCATCCCCAAAGAATATTTTATCGAGGGGATTCAGCCGGAAGTCGAAGCGGCGGTGCGGGCGGCCATCAAACAGCTTGAGAGCCTGGGCGCGAAGGTGGTCGAGATCAGCCTGCCGCATACCGGATACAGCCTGCCGGTTTATTACATCATCGCCCCGGCGGAAGCCAGCGCGAATCTGGCGCGGTACGATGGGATGCGCTTCGGCCTGCGGGTCGACAAAGGCGAGATGTGGCCGACCTACAAAGCCACACGCGGACAGGGTTTCGGCGCGGAAGTCAAACGGCGTATCATGCTGGGGACGTATGCGCTATCCGCCGGATATTATGATGCTTATTATGGCAAGGCACAGGCGGTACGGACGCTCATCAAGCAGGATTTCGATAAGGCCTTTGAGGATGTGGATGTGATCGCCACGCCCGTTGCGCCGACCACGGCCTTCAAATTGGGCGAGAACACCGACGACCCGCTGCAAATGTATCTGGCGGATGTGTTCACCATCCCGGCCAGTCTGGCGGGTATCCCCGGCCTGAGTGTCCCCTGCGGATTCGATAACCAGGGTTTACCGATTGGTTTGCAACTGCTCGGTCCAGCCTTTGCCGAGGCGACCATCCTGCGCGCCGGACATGCCTATGAACAGGCGACAGAGTGGCATCTCAAGCGACCCGCCCTGGCTGTAGGGGCATAGCCGTATCCTGGCGGTGTTCAAACGAAAAACCGAACCTAAAAATGGGCGTTGCTTGCTGGTTTCTATTCCGGTTACAGTGCTGATCCTCTTGTCAGACATTTCATCGGTCAGCATGTACATTCAGACAGATTTTTTAGTCCTATGAGTGTGGTGATTTGATTCTCCCGCTCCATTTCGCCCAACTCATCCAGTCTATCTCCTTTCACTCTTAAGCGATTTCTTAAACAAAACTGGTTTGCATGATAGGTTTTTGTATGCGAAGATGACTTATCTTTTTTACAGTCCGCTTATGGACTGATTTTCTCTTTACTTATGCACCACTTCTATTTCAAAAGGAGAATTACGAATGGGTCAACGAAACGTCGCCATTGGGAGTGTGGTTGTGGCGATCATCCTCCTTGTTGTCGCAGTCCTGGCTTTTACACAGCAGCAGCAGGCCGCGAACAATGAAGCCACCGCCATCGCCAGGGCGGACGCTGCCGGTACTGCCGGGGCAGACGCCGAGGCCGCGCGACAAACGGCTGTCATGGATGCGAATATCCAAGCCACCGCCCAGGCAGACGCTCAAAATTCCGAAGGCACAGCGGTAGCGCAGTCGAATGACGCCATGACTGCTCAAGCGCAGGCCGAAGCCAGTCGATCTGCCGCCGAACTGGCCTCGGAGAACGATTTCAGCTACGGCAGCCGCAGCCCAGGCAGGAGCTACCGATCAGGCCGCCGCCGCTTCGACTGCTCAGGGTGAAGCAGAAGATCAACAGGCTACCGCCCAGGCACTTGCCGGTCAATTGACTGAAGAAGCTAACCAACTGGCTACCCAGCAAGGGGTGGCTACGGAAGCGGCGGGGACGGCAGTCTTTGAGCGGGAGCGCGCGGCGTCTGAACTTGCCGATGCACAGTCAGTATGGTCAACAACTGAGGCTGAACTCCACGCGACAGCCGAAGTCTGCTCAGAGCGAATCAGGGCAGATCGCTGCTACCGCTACCGCCCATGTGGTGGCAACCGGAACCGCACTGGCATATGCTGAAGCCACTGTATATGCCTATCTCACAGGATTACCGCCCACGCCCGTCCCCGGCCAGCCAGAACCCACAAACGTCCCGAATGTTGGCCCGTCTGTGCCGCAACTGACGCAGCGATATACGAACAACGCGCGGACGCTGACTGTGAGTTATCCAAGTGGTTGGCTTGCAGATGAGACATCTTCCGGTCAGGAAATTATTGTTGCAAGCAGCAACCGCGCACTGGCTAATTTCCCGACGACACCAGCGGGAGAGGTTGCCATCTTAATTCAAGCAATTCCGATTACCCCAGACATAGCGACTGTCCGTCCAGAGGGTGTTGTCTCAGTATTCGGTGAGGATTTACAGAAATCCTTGAGTGATACGGTCACTTTCCGTTTAAGCCCTCCAGATACCTTCCAACTGGGCGGTCTTCCCAGTTCACGCAGCTTTGGCGGGACGAACCTGTTCGACCTGGAAATCATCGCCGTTCGAACACAGAATGCTTTCACCCTCATGTATGGCTTCTGCGCACCGGGAGAGGGTGTAACCTGTGAAGATACGCTGCTGGCGATTGCCCAATCGGTGGCATACAGTGGCTAAAGGTCAGTAGGTTCTATCTCAGCGAGATTGTGTTCCCACAGGGGCAAGGTATAGCTTGCCCCTACCTAAGCCTAAGCGACAGAGATTGAAGTTTTAATGCAGGTTGGCGATAAATCATCCTCAGTGGTCGTTTTATTTGCTTCGTCATCGCCCCACGACTGAACTTTCTTTACGTCTAAATGGTAGTATGTACTTTATGCTGAACTATCACGAAAAATATATCAGATCGGAGTGACGTGATGTCAGGACGCATTGTCACCATCGGCATTATCATTGTCGCCCTCGTTCTCGTCGTACTCGCTTTTACGCAACAACAACAAGCCGCAAATAACGAAGCTACTGCTATCGCCAGGGCGGATGCTGCCGGGACTGCCGGGGCAGACGCCGAGGCCGTACGGCAAACGGCGGTCATGGATGCGAATAACCAGGCCACCGCCCAGGCCGAAGCACAGGATTCCGAGGGGACTGCGGTTGCCGGGGCAAATGACGCCATGACCGCCCAGGCACAGGCCGAGGCTACCCGTTCGGCGGCTGAATTGGCTGCTGAGAATGCCGGGGCGACGGCGGCGGCGGCGTTATCGGAAGCGTCAGCACAGGGGGGAACGGCGGCGGCGGCGCTGGCGGAAGCCACCGATCAAGCCGAGAGTGCCGCTACTGCCCAGGGGGAAGCAGCGCAACAGGAATCAACCGCCGTGTCACTCGTCGGCCAATTGACCGAAGCAGCGCACCAACTTGCCACGCAGAACAGCCAATCCACAGCGGATTTCGCACTGGCACAGTCGGATTGGGCGACCAGCGAGGCGCATCTGCTGGCGACTGCCGAGGCCGCGCAAGCCCAGATAGAGGTTATCGAGGCAACTGCTACAGCACACGTCGAAGGCACGGCCACCGGAATTGCCCAATTTGAGGCGACGGTATATGCCTATCTGACGGAAGGTGCCGCCACACCTACTCCCAGCACCGGAGCTATCCAGCCATTCACCGTTCCAGCACTGGATACCGAATATACAACCAACGATGGCTCACTTACGATCAGTTATCCGAGCCAGTGGATTGTGAGCGAGACCAGTGGTTATGTGGTGCTATCCAGCAGCCGCCGAGCGACGAGTGGATTTTCAGGCGTTCCGCAGGGCGAGATGAATATCCTGGTTTTGCGCACCCAGGCTCAAGGGTTATCGGCGCTGGGACCAGAACTGATGTTATCTATCGTTACCGACGGATTGACCGAGCAACTTCAAAATCAGTACAGCCTGGAATTTAGTGAACCAGAGCCATTCCAGTTAGGGGATTTTGATGCCGCGCGCAGCATCTCAAGCACGCCCTTTGGAGATATGGAAGTCATCGGTTACTTCAACCGGGATGTATATATTATAGCGGTTGATATTTGCGCGCCGGGGGAAGGGTCTGCCTGTGAGCCGGTGCTGACGGCAATTGCCAAACGGATAGTCTACCATCCATAGACTAAAGGTTTTTTTGCCGCGATTTCGTTTCTGTGCCATTATTACAGACTTGAGTGTTAGGGTTTCTGGTGATTGTAACGGGACACTGGTTGCAGTGTCCTCATTTTCTTGTGTGGAGTGACGGAATGGTTCAAAGGCTTGCCATTATTGGATTTGTTCTGGCGGTAATCGTGGCTGTGGCTGTTATCATCTTGCAACAGCAGGCGGTTAAAGAGGCGCAGATCGCTTCGACGGCTCAGGCACAGGCTGAGAATTTTAGCGGGACAGCCATCGCACAGGCTGACGCAGCTTCGGTGGCACAGCTTGAAGCCGAGGCAGATCGCTCCGATGCAAACCGACGGGCGAGTGACGCCGGAACCGCCCAGGCACTGGCGCAAGCTACGGCAGGCGCAGCCCTGAGTCAGGTTGAATTGGCAGGCACTTCGCAGGCGGCGGAGGCGGCGACGGCAGGGGCACAGATGACCTCGGTGGTGGCCTCAGCAGCAGCAGAGATAGCGACGATCCAGGCGCAGTCAGATGCCGAGGTGTCAACAGCCAATGCCGGAGCAGCAGTCGAATCCACCAATGCAGCACAGTATGCCAGCGCCCTGGCAACCGCTACTGCCCAGGTTGATCTGGCGAATTTCGCGGCGGTAGTGGCGGAAGAAGATCGAGCGGCAGCCCTGGAGAATTCGCGCGCGGCGGCGACACAGGTGGCCGGACTTGAAAATTCGCTGGCGACAGCCCAGGTTCAAATGAGCGGCCAACTGCCAACTCCAACGCCCCTCCCAGAGACTCCTTCGGGCGGTAACACACCTTCGGCTGCGGCCAGTCCTACACTCGTCGAGAATACCCCCCTTCCAGAGCAGCCAACCGCTTCTTCGCCGGATACAAGTTTGGGCGCAAGCCTGACCACCAAAGACGGTATCGTCACAATCAATTATCCGAATAACTGGCTGGCAGGCGAGACACAGGATGGTACGCTCGTTATTGTCAGCAGTCAGGATGTTGTCAACCGCGACAATGACACCCTGATTTCCGGCGATGTTGAAACGTATATTTACTTTGTCCTGGGTTCGCGCCTGACCGGGCAGGATACGGGTACAACAGCCCATACTGTTGCCACTTCGCTGTCTGACAGTTTGACCGGGGCGCAGGACAGCACGATTGTCCTGGGAGAAGTCACGGACACGACAGTCAGCGGCAGAACGGCTGCCCGCATGGAAGGTATGCTGGGGCTGAATGACACGCTGATTGTCGTGATTGATCTGGGCAATGACATTTACGTAGTGGCTTTCATCACGACTGCGGGCGGAGAACTGTCGCAGTACGAGCCGCTGATGCTGTCTGTGCTGGAGTTCGATCCAAATCAATTCCGTCTCACAATAATCGACCACTTCCCACCCCAAACCCCCTTCCAAAAGTGTTAGGGGGTTTCAAAGACCTCATGAGAGCCGGATATTGGGTGCATGAATTTTTTTGTGCATGTTTCTATCTATGTGGATAACCGGACTCTTTTCAATCCATTTGCAGAAGCTCGTGGTTGGGATAGCATTAACGTCGTGATGCTGGCAGCAAAGGAGCAATGCGATGTCCACTAAACTCGCCTGGATAGAAACTGAACTGGCACGGCTGAAGGATGAGGGGTTATACAACACCATCCGCGCCCTTTCGAGTCCGCAGGGTGCGTGGCTGGATGTGGACGGGAAGCATGTTCTCAACCTGTGTTCCAACAATTATCTGGGGCTGGCAAATCACCCACGCCTGCAGGCGGCGGCGAAAAAGGCCATCGACCAGATGGGGATTGGTCCGGCGGCTGTCCGCACGATTGCCGGAACCACGAGTTTACACCTGGAACTAGAGCAAAAATTAGCGGCCTTCAAGGGAGTTGAAGCAGCATTGACCTTCCAGAGCGGGTTTAATGCCAATATCGCTACAATTCCGGCACTGGTCGGTAAGGGTGACGTGATCTTCAGTGATGCGCTTAACCACGCCAGTATCATCGACGGCTGCCGCCTGAGCAGGGCGACCATCGTGGCCTACGAACACAATAACGTCGATGACCTGCGGCGGAAAATTGCAGACACAAGTGAATACGGACGGCGGATTATCATCAGCGATGGTGTGTTCAGCATGGATGGAGATATTGCCCCACTGCCGGATTTGTATAGGGTGGCTGCCGAGCATGACATTCTGCTCATGGTGGATGATGCACACGGCGAAGGCGTACTGGGTAAAGGCGGGCGCGGGATTGTCGATCACTTCGACCTGCACGGCAAGGTCGATATTGAGGTGGGCACAATGTCCAAAGCCTTCGGTGTGGTGGGCGGCATCGTGGCGGGCAGGCAAATCCTGATCGACTGGCTAAAGCAACGGGCACGCCCGTTCTTATTCAGCAGCGCCATGACTATGCCGGACGCAGGGGCATGTCTGGAAGCGGTTGCCATGCTGGAAGAATCCACCGAGCTGGTTGACCGACTGTGGGCGAACGCGCGTATGTTCCGCGAGGGGATGGAAGCGATGGGGTTTGATACCGGACATTCGGAGACGCCGATTATCCCGGTAATGCTGGGTGAAGCGCCGCTGGCGCAGCAGTTCAGTAAAAAGCTGTTTGAAGAAGGCGTGTTTGCGATGGCAATTGGATTCCCGACTGTGCCGCAGGGCAAAGCGCGCATTCGGGTGATGAATTCCGCCGCGCACAGTCAGGAAGATTTGGAAACCGCGCTGGCGGCTTTTGAGAAGGTCGGCAAAGGGTTGGGGGTGATTTAGAGAATTAGTGATGAAACCAACTCCTCAGAGGAATGATAACTGGGACAGTGGCGCGACCTATGAATCTTATGTTGGGCGCTGGAGTTGTCTGGTGGCTGTTGAATTCCTTCAGTGGCTGAACGTCCCATCTGATTCCCAGTGGTTGGATGTGGGCTGCGGTACAGGCGCGTTGACCGAAACTATTCTGCGATGGGCAAATCCGCTGGAAGTGACAGGTGTTGATCGCTCCGAAGCGTACATCAGCGCTTCTCGTGAACATATGGTTGATTTACGAGTGCGGTTTGACGTGAGCGATGCCCAGGTTCTCACGATCAACAACAGCCTTTTTGATGCTGTTGTCTCTGGACTTATGATTAATTTCATTCCCGATCCCAACAAAGCAATAAAGGAGATGGTGCGTGTTGCCAAACCCGGCGGTGTGGTAGCAGTCTATGTCTGGGATTATGCAGATCAGATGCAAATGATGCGCTTCTTTTGGGACGCCATAATCGCGCTGCATCCAGAGGCACTCGAACTTGATGAAGGCCGTCGTTTCCCTGTTTGTAAGCCGGAACCATTGGTGGCGCTTTTCCAGAGCGGGGGATTAGACGCAATAGAAGTCCGTCCTATTGATATTCCGACACACTTCCAGAATTTTGACGACTACTGGACACCTTTTCTGGGCGGACAAGGGCCAGCACCGAGTTATGTAAATTCGCTAAATGAATTGGCGCGCGGGGAACTGCGGGACTATCTCCAAGCGCATTTACCGATTAATTCGGATGGCTCGATTGATTTGGTCGCCAGAGCATGGGCTATTCGTGGGCGACGGGGGGAAGATTCTGGCTGAGAGAGCAGCTTATGGTGGTTTTCTGGCGACTTCCCAAGTAGTCCATTTGGTTCGCAATCAGCGCGGGAGCATGGTAATGTTGAGTGGCACTATGCACTTCATAGAGGCCGCAACCCGATGGCTAGTGAAACTTTTCAACACCGTTATTTTATCCCGGCAACTCCCACACATATCTACCAGCATTTATCCGAGCCTATGAATTACATCGGCTTATCGCCACTGGTCGAGCAGGTGGATAACATCGCCTCTCACACCGATAGCCAAGGCCGAACGGTTTACACATACCAGTCGGTAGAGGTCTTTCATTTTCTGGGATTTATCCGTTACCCGAACCGCATCCGTGTAAAAATGATCCTGACCAGGCCTGATGAGCAGATGGTCAGCGAGGTAGACAGCCCATTTAACGTTCATGTTCTGTTCGAATTCGATTTAGAGTCGGCGGACGGGGGCACATGGATTATAGAAACCGTTACCGCCACGATGCCTGTCCTGATACGGGGCTTCGTCGTGCAACAGGCAAAAGCGGTTCAGATGGCACGGGCGGAAGAACTCAAGCGCCGGATGCAGTCCCCGGATTAATATGTGTGCGGTCATAGTCGGCCAGCAACGCGCGGCCTTCTTCCAGCGTTTTGACAACCTTAAACTTCGCGCCCTTTTTGCCATAGAGGCTGTCGATGATTCCCGCGATAGCGTTGACAAAACCCGATTGAGATACCACCACCGCCAGATCAAATTCCCTGGGAGGGTGCTGCATAGATGATCCGAAATGAGACAGCATATTGCTGGGGAATAGATTGGATTTGCTGATGTCCAGCAAGATGTTGACCATGTGAGGAATATCTTTGGTTAGCTCATAACCTTCTTTCACTGCATTGTGATACTCCTCCCACGTCCATTTACCGACAAACTCAAAGATGGTATAGGTATGTTCCTCATTGCCCCAGGAAACATTTAACGGCATTCGTTCACTCCCACTCACTATATTGATTCGATCCGTTATGTTTATTTTAACATTGTGTGGGGATAATAAGGCTTGTGATTTGGTTAATGTATGTGTATTCAGGAGAATTGCCGTGTCGGATGAAGCAGTACGTCTATTACTAGGCAATTCGCGGGTGATCGCTGTGGTTGGGCATTCCGACAAGCCACACCGAACCAGTTACCAGATCGCTCACTTCCTGAAGCGGGTTGGATACACCGTTTACCCGGTCAATCCATCGGTGGAACAGATTGATGGGGAACGGAGTTATGCTTCTTTAGCCGATGTGCCCGAACCGATTGACATTGTGAATGTGTTCCGACGCTCGGAATACCTCTCCGGTGTGGTGGATGAGGCGATTGCCGTCGGGGCAAAAGCAGTGTGGGCGCAGTTGGGGGTATATGATGAAAAAGCAGCGCGAAAAGCAGAAGCCGCCGGGTTAGATATCGTGATGGATCAGTGCATCAAGGTTGAATACAACCGGGTCATGCGTTGACGGATGGCTAGCCGCCACGCTGTTGTTGGTAGTGTTCGAGCACTTCTGCCAACCGATTGAGATCACTACGAACTTCCTCACCTAATAGGCCATTGCTGGCAGCGCGCAAAGCAGTAACCAGTGTCGATATATCCTGATTGGTGAGAAGGTCTTCCAGATGCGCCAGCGTATTCGGTTTGGCGTTGATACCGGGCTGCACTCCTACAGGTTGTACGCCAATTGGCTGCGCCGTCCCTGAAATATTTGGCTTTGCATTGACGCCGGGTTGCACTCCTACAGGTTGTATGCCGATAGGCATGGGGGATGTAGCATTGACTCCCGAAGTTACACTCGACGGGGTAGTTGTTTCTGTGTCTATGGGTTGTGTGGGCGGGTGGCTCTGGGACTCTCCGGCGTAGTTCACCAGTAGTTTGTGAAACTCCCTGGCTTCAGCCACATCGAATTGATCCCAGATATCTGAGGAATGCCCCCAACAGAAAACCAACTGCGCCTCGACAGGCGATCCCTGGTAAATCGCCCGATCTGCATAAGTAAGCTGCTCGAACATCGCCCGGTTCGGCGACCAGCCCTGCCCATCATACCATTTCCGCCATTGATTCTGGGCTGATTTCCAGCCACGAATGGTCATGTAATCCCCGGTTTTGGTGAGCGTATCCGTCCAGGGTTTAATGTCGCTAACGTCGTCAAATCCATGTTCGGTAAGGATGATGCGCGGTGGCTTCAAACCATTGTCGTTGCAATAATTGACCAGAAACTTGAATCGTCCACAATGAAACATGGTCATTGGCGCAGCTTCTCCGCGTCCAGGCCAATTGTTGGCTGGAATCAGATCGCGCCCCGGCAGGCCGGATTTCGGAGGGACGCCCGCGTGGTCTGGATAACCACCGAGGAAACCGGAAGTAATGACTGCACAGGCGTATTCGTGCAGTCCCAGGATAAACAGGTCACGGTGCTGGTCAAGTAGTTCCAACATGCGGCGGGCGTTCGCCCATTCCTCCGCCTGTGGTGTGCCGACAGACATGTTGCCGACCACTAATGGCACGCGGCGCGAGGCTGCCAATTCCATCAGCCGGACATGCCAGTCGATCATATCCTGACTGAAGCCCGCCTCGTTGGTGGTGTACTGGAAAATACCGCCTTCGGCTTGCGGCTCGCGTGAATTGAGCCAATCTTCCGGGCTGACATGACGGTGAATATCATCATCGGGGTAAATGCGGTTGATGACGATGGTTTCCGGTAAAAGTTTCTTGATTTCGCGGGCAAGGCCTAGTCCATCCATCACCAAAACTGCGGCGGGCTGTATCTGATGGAGGTGTTCGATGAGATAATTGTGGTTGTTCAGACGTTGGGCATGAATATTATAGGAAATTCGTGATGGCATTTTATCCCAACCTCCTTAAACACTTTTGTTATAATTGTAATACAGGAATTGTTTTCATGCTCCGTTGGCAATGGGGGGCAGAGGGATTTGCCACAACGCTCACTCAGGCGTATAAATAAAGGGATTCTGTAACCATCGGGAATACAGTCGGCATTCTGTCTCCATCCATGTATTGAGGAAATGATGAGCGAACAGCAACCAGACAATCTGGTCGGTAAGCGGCTTGGCGACCAGTACGAAATCCTTGATGAGATCGGGCGGGGCGGGATGGCAACGGTTTACCGCGCGCGCCAGATTTCGATCAACCGGACAGTGGCGATCAAGGTGCTGCCGCCGCACTTCCTGCATGACCCCGGTTTCTTTGAACGGTTCGAGCGCGAAGTGGACGTGATTGCTCACCTGGAACATCCACACATCCTGCCTATTTACGATTACGGCAAAGATCATAATGTGCCCTACATCGTCATGCGCTACCTGGGCGGGGGCAGTATGGCGCAGATGATCCGGCGCGGCGTACCGAAGTTAGAAGACCTGGATAAACCCTTTATCCAGGTTTCCCAGGCACTCGACCACGCTCACCGACAGGGGATCATCCACCGCGACCTGAAACCCGGCAATATTATGCTGGATGAAAATGGCAATGCTTATCTGTCCGATTTCGGTATCGCCCGCGTGCTGGGCAGCAATTTGACTGGCAGCCAGATTATAGGCACACCGGCTTATATGAGTCCTGAACAGGCGAACGGCTTCCCTCTGGATGCACGTTCGGACATCTATTCGCTAGGGATTGTGTTGTTCGAGATGATTACCGGACAGGAACCCTACCAGGCGGAAACGCCGATGGCGATGCTGCTCAAACACATTAATGAACCGATGCCACCTCTGACCAACTACCGGGATGACATACCCAATGCAGTTGAGGCGGTTATTGCCAAAGCCACGATGAAAGACCCGAACCAGCGCTATCCATCGGCCAGCGATATGGCGCAGGACTTTACGGAAGCGATTCACAAGACCACTCTTTCGCAGCGCACTATCGGGCGATTCGAGGATTCGCCTACGATTGCGCCAGATGCCATGCTCCATGCCACCCCCCCGCCACAAACTCCGGCAGCACGGGCGACACCGCAGGCTTCTATCCCGCATCCTGCGGCGCAGACCGGGGAGACTCCAGCACCGGCGTCAAAGGGACTGCCAATACCCATCATCGTAGGTGCTGTGGTGGTCGTTGCCCTGATTATTGTGGCGGTCATCGCCCTGCCGAGTATCACAGCGAACGGTGAAGTGCCGACCACGCTCATCCCAGCAACGGCGGCAGTCCCGACACCGTTCGCCAGCGCACAAGTCGTCCGGGGCGATCAATATACGATTTCTATTCCGATTCAATGGATTCCGCCGGAAGGGAAATATGATCTTTCCGAGGGAGACCGTACCATTCATGTGTGGCAAGACCCCAATTTGCAGGCCTACATTGGATTGACCCTAATGGAAGCCGATGTCAGCACTGACCAAGCCTATCAAGCGGCGGTGGCGAATTATACCGAGACGTATTATGCAGAGGCGCAGGCCGACCATTTGACACTTATCGGACTCCCTTCCACAGCAACCGATCACACCATTCGCCAAAGCTACCGCTTGACGGGTGATGTTCAACCCCCCTTCCCACCGGGACAAGTGGACGTGTTTTATCTGGCGCGGGCACCGTATCTGGTTGTGCTGGAGATGTATTCATCGGATGCGATGGGCAACCGGCAGGTCGATACGTTCCAGAAAATCCTGGATTCGTTGCAGGTGAACGGGTAGGTTCTCATCTGACGATCCCAGAAAATAGGCGTAAATTTCCATATTCCCGACGCACTTTTAGCACTCGTGTTAGAAGTTTGCTAAAAACCTCTTGACGATTTTCATCAATTTTGCTATATTGAAGACGTTGATTTAGCACTCTATGCGTTAGAGTGCTAAAACAGCAACCAACATCATTGTAGGCGCTCAATTCAGCACCTACCATTCAATACCATCGCAATTGATGTATTTTGAATTACCTAAGTGAAAGCTGTAGGGAGGAATTTTCATGGCTATTAATTTACGCCCCCTCGGAGACCGCGTTATCGTCGAGCCGGTTGAACAGGAAGACACCTTTGCAGGCGGGCAACTTGTGCTGCCCGAAACCGCCAAAGAAAAACCACAACAGGGCAACATCCTCGCTGCGGGCGAAGGCCGCCGCGACGACGATGGCAAGCGCGTTCCGATGGACGTGAAGGTCGGCGACAAGGTGCTGTTTGCCAAGTACGGCGGCAGTGAAATCAAGATTGACGGCAAAAAGCTGCTCATTATGAAAGAATCGGACATCCTGGCGATTGTTGGTTAATCCCGACACCCGGCAGGATTTTTATTGTCCACACTGAATCGTAAAACATCAAACGCAATTTGCAGGAGTAAATCCAATGCCCAAGCAACTCGTATTTAACGAATCGGCGCGCCGGAGCCTGAAGGTCGGTGTCGATAAGCTGGCGGATGCCGTCAGCACTACCCTCGGCCCGAAGGGGCGTAATGTCGCGCTGGACAAGAAATTTGGCGCGCCAACCGTAACCCATGACGGTGTGACGGTTGCCAAAGAAATTGAACTGGAAGACCCTTATGAAAATATGGGCGCGCAGCTTTTGAAAGAAGCCGCGACCAAAACCAATGATATTGCCGGTGATGGCACGACCACCGCTACCGTTCTGGCACAGGCCATCGTCAACGAAGGTCTGAAGAACGTGGCTGCCGGTGCCAACCCCATGCTGCTCAAGCGCGGTATCGAAGCCGCTACCGAAGCAGTTGTGAAGCATATTCTGAGCCAGGCGACCCCGATTGAAACCCGCGAAGAAATCGCCAATGTCGCCAGCACCAGCGCCCAGGACACTGAAATCGGCAACCTGATCGCCGAAGTGATGGACAAGGTTGGCCGCGATGGTGTTGTCACCGTCGAGGAAAGCCGGGGTCTGGAATTCGAAACCGAATATGTCGAAGGTATGCAGTTTGATCGCGGCTACATCAGCGCATACTTCGTCAGCAACCCGGAAGCGATGGAATCGGTTATCGCTGAACCGTATGTACTGATCTACGACAAGAAAATCAGCGCCGCACAGGACATCGTACCCATCCTGGAAAAAATGCTCCAGATTGGCAAGCGCGATCTGGTCATCATCGCCGAAGATATTGACGGCGAAGCGCTGGCAACCCTGGTGCTGAACAAACTGCGCGGTATGCTGAACGTGCTGGCGGTGAAAGCCCCCGGCTTCGGTGATCGCCGCAAGGCCATGCTGCGCGACATCGCCGTCCTGACCGGCGGTACGGTCATCAGCGAAGAGACTGGCCGCAAACTGGAAACCGTCACCCTGCAAGACCTGGGTCGCGCGGCGAAGGTGGTCAGCACCAAAGAAAATACCGTCATTGTGGACGGCGCTGGCGAAGAGAAGGACATCAAGGGTCGTATCGAAGAAATTCGGAACGAAATTGAGTCCAGCACCAGCGACTATGACAAAGAGAAACTCCAGGAACGGCTGGCGAAGCTGTCCGGTGGCGTGGCAGTGATCCGCGTCGGCGCGGCTACCGAGACCGAACTGAAGGAAAAGAAACACCGTGTTGAAGACGCCCTGAGCGCCACCCGTGCGGCGGTTGAAGAAGGTATCGTCCCCGGCGGCGGTGTCACCCTCATCAACGCGATTTCCGCGCTGGACGGTCTTAAGCTGGGCAGCGACGACGAAAACACGGGTGTCGCCATCCTGCGTAAGGCGCTGGAAGCCCCGATGCAAGAAAATTGCCCAGAATGCCGGTATGGACGGCGCGGTGGTGATCCAGGAAGTTCGCCGGGCACAGAAGGCCAAGAAGAACAACCGGATTGGCTACAACGTCCTCACCGGCGAATATATCGACACCATTGAAGCAGGCTTCCCTGACCCGGCCAAAGTGACTCGTGGCGCGGTGGAGAATGCGGCCTCGATTGCCGCGATGATCCTGACCACCGAAGCTCTCATCACCGACGTGCCGGAAGAGAACAAAGCCCCGATGGGCCCTCCAGGCGGTATGCCGGAATACTAGGACACGGCTGAGGGGTAAATCCTCAGAAGTCAGTCTATGAGAAGGGGCGTTTCCCACAATGGGGAGCGCCTCTTTTTTATGTTTAGCCTCTATCCATCAATCGGGATGCCTGCTTTGTCGGAAATCTGATTCCAGTAAACCTCCTAGAAGAATGCTCAAAATTATCATGTGAGCGGTGCGATTTGAGGGGGGAATGATGGACATGAAGATAAAGATAAGAAAGAGCATGGAAGCATTATTCTTGGAATTATCAAGCTCACCCGCACACTCGCTTGAGTCGCTCGCAGCCTCTCCATAGGTGGAGCGAGGCGAAAAGGTCGCGCAGTAACCAGGCGAGGTTGATGCAGGGTGAGGGGGTTGCGCGGAAACAAACACGCCTGGGTTCTGCGCTGGCAGAGATTGGCATCAGCACCGCGCGCCCGGATATGGTAAAGGGCGAAATGGGCGGCAAAGTCTTCAGAGTCGGAAGGGGCAAAAAAGCCCAGCGCACAGTACAGAGGGAAAGCAAAAAGCGTTCCCCGAAGGCTGAAGGGTACATGGTGACTCATCTGATTCTCAAATTTCGTCAATTTCCTGCACACCGATTTTGAAATTTCTCCCGTACATTGCACAACATGCTGCAAATTCTGCAATTGCACCGATGCGGCGTGTGCGGATTATGCAGATTGATGAACTGCCAAGACGCCGAGTACGCCAAGAAAAGCGGCATAGAGACAGTATAGCACAGATGTTTTTATAAAAGGTAAACATTTGTGTACACATTTGTTTCGATTTTGAGGGGAAAAATGGCGTTTTAGTTGCCCGTTACCCGTTTCCAGTTGCCAGAAAAGAAGGAAGATTAAAGATATAAAAACCTAACGCAAAGATGCAAAGGGGCAAAGACGCAGAGGCAGGACGACAAAAGCGTAACACGAAGGCTCAAAGGCACCAGGACACCAGGGGGAGGAAGCTGGTTGAAACGATCAACGAATCCGAGCCAGTGGGCATTTGACCGTGAAAATCCGACAACTTTAGGAAAAACCAAGTCCCTCTGAAGGTTCAGGGGGACTGGATGATGTCTATTCGGTTGAGGACGCGGCGGGTGATTAATCCCCGGCTGCGCCATTGCTGCCTGACCCGCCGGATTTGCCATTGCCGGTCAGGTTGCCGGTAAACTGCTGTGCCAGATTGACCAGTTCGATCGGCAGAATGAATTTGGTGGATGGGCTAGCTCCAACATCCCGCAGTGCGTCCAGATATTGCAGCGCCATCGTGTTGTCGTCCAAATCTTTCGCCTGAGCGGAGATGGCCTGGAGCGCTGTCGCAAAACCCTGGGCACGCAGCAGTTGTGCCTGCCGCTCACCTTCGGCTTCGAGGACAGCCGACTTCATCACACCCTCGGAGCGCAGAATGGCAGCCTGCTTTTCACCTTCGGCCACCGCGATAGAGGCTTCGCGTTCACCGCTGGCGCGTGTGACGGTGGCGCGGCGTTCACGCTCGGCGGTCATCTGGCGGTTCATGGCATCCTGGACTTCGCGCGGGGGTTTAATCTCGCGGATTTCTACCGTCGTGACCTTCATACCCCATCGTTCGGTGATTTCGTCCAGCTTCACGCGCAGGGTGTCGTTGATCTGTTCACGTTTCGCCAGCACATCATCCAGGCTGATGTCACCGATGACGGCGCGCAAGGTGGTGGTGGCGATGTTGACCGCCGCGCTGACCACACTTTCTACCTGCAACACCGACAGTTTGGGGTCGATCACGCGGTAGTAAACCAGAAAGTCGATGTCGATGGGCGCGTTGTCTTTGGTGATGGCGGTCTGCGAGGGAATATCAAAGAACTTCTCGCGGATGTCCACGTTGCGCGCCTGCTCGATCAACGGGATAATCAGGACAATCCCTGGCCCGCGCGTCCCGGCATAGCGCCCCAGCGACAGCACGACCAGACGTTCCGTCTCCGGCACGATGCGAATCATGCGGGTGAGGATGTAGAAAAAGATCAGAACAACAGCGATGACCAGCAGTAATGTTCCTTGACCACCAATTAATTGGTTCACAGAATTTCCTCCTCTTTGTGAGGTGCGTGTTTATGCTTAACCGCTTCAACGTACAACTGCAAACCTTCCCGTTCGAGGACGACAACTTCATCCCCTAATTCCAGGGCATGTTCGCTGGATACTGTCCACTGCTCACCATGCACCTGTGCTGTGCCGATATGAATCTTGCCAACAGGCCTGGATACGCTCGACCACCCGGCCTAATGCACCGACTAAATCGCCATCGTCGTCTCGCACCGCTTTTTGCTGGCGCGCCTTTCGCAAGATGGGCAGCAGGGCATAATTGTGATAGATGAGGGCGATGGCGATGGTGAGCGCGATGATGAGCCAGGACACGGACTGACCATTAAACAAGCAGCGCCCCGCCAATAGCCTGCAAGACGAGGCCACCCTGGGCAAATATCGCCAGCCGACTGCTGAGGAAAGGAACGAGCAAAAAGCTCAATACCCCCAAGACCAGTGCCAACACCGCCCACCAATTGGTCGGCAGGCTGTTCAAAATCACCAGGGCGAAAATGAGCGTGCCAGCCGCCAACAATTCGAGCGCACCCGTACCGGGTATATAAGCTGCCGTGACCGCGACCCACAGGCCAAACAGCAGCACCAGATACACAACATTGGGGTCTGATAGAAAGACCTGGAGACTGTTCATGTCCCCTCCGTCCATTCACACAACTGTTCCATATCTATTATAGCCGGAATTGGGGTTGGTGATTCCCCCCAGAGATTCGGGAGGTGAAGATGGTCATTTATTTCTGGCATGATTGGGAACAGAGGTTATAATCGTTAACTTCTTTTTTTACACTCAACAATACACAGGAGACTTTAAAATGCCAAACAATCAATCCAGAACCGTAACCTATGGATTACTTGCGGTGATTGTGGTGCTGATTGTCCTACTGGCGCTGTCGGTTTCGGGACAGCAACAGGCGACAAGTGATGCCAACAGCGCATCGACATCGGTGGCCGTACTCGAACAAACGGCTGCTTCAGGGGCGCAGGCTGTTGCTGCTTCGGGCTGGCCTGACCTGGGCGGGATGGAAATCCGCGTAGCAGTTGAAAATGCCTATCCACCTTACAATTATCTGGATGCAAGCAATACGGGTATTGGCTGGGACTACGACACGTTCGTGGCAATTTGCGATCTGCTGAACTGCAAACCCGTGTTTGTAGAAACCGCATGGGACGGAATGCTGGCCTCACTGGGCGCAGGCAATGCCGATTTCGATGTGGCGGCAGATGGTATTACCTACACGCCAGAACGCGACCAATCAGTAGACTTCTCGGAGCTATACCAGGCGTATGACGAGACGCTGCTGGTGCGCGAGAATGAAGATCGTTTCACCGATTTGGCGGGTCTGAAAGCCCTTGAAGATTACAAGGTCGGAACGCAGATTGGAACGACCAACGAAATTACGGCAAAGAACCTGTTCGGTGAGGATCACGTCCAGAGTTATGACGACTTCGGCGCGGCTATCCAGGCGCTATTACAAGACGACGTAGACGCTGTTGTGGTTGATCGTCCGGCAGCCGAGGGCTACATCACCACCCAGGGTGGCATGAAGACGCAGGAAGAATCACTGGCGGGTGTAGAAGGGCTGGCATTTGCTTACCCGACTGGCAGCGACCTGATTGAGCCAATCAATGCGGCCATGTCGGCACTCCATGCTAACGGCACATGGGATGCGATTTATACCAAGTGGTTTGAATTTGATACGCCAGCGGGGGCTTCCTCTGACACATCGGAGGCAACCGCCGAGGCAACGATGGAAGCAACCGCTGAAGCCAGTGGATAACGTGCCCACCATCACTTCGACATCATAACAATATGCATGCGGAGGAGGGTTAACTACCCTCCTCCATCCATAAGAAGAAGGCAGTGTCTTTTATAGAATTTGGTATAGGGACAAGTATCGTTTGTCCCTATTTTAATGAGTGTCAGATGGGAGAAAACCGATGAATTCCACCACACCGATTCCACAGGCCGAGATGGATTTGCAATTTGAAACCCCGGAAACGCTGGGAACCTCTCGATTCCTGCGGTTGGTGGCCGGTAATATCCTGAGCCGGTACAGCTGGTTTGTGGCATTTATTGTTTTGGATGTCCTGGTATTGCATGGGATCAGCACCGATTCGGTTTTGATAGACGCCTGGAATTTCATCATTCCCGGTATCGCCATCACCATTCAGGTAACGGTTGTGGCCTTTGTCATCGCGCTAGTGATCGGCCTGATTACGGCCTTCGGACGCCTGTCCAAGAATCCGATTATCTACAACATCTCCACCTTTTACATTGAATTGTTTCGCGGTCTGCCGCTGCTGGTCATTATCCTGATCTTCGCGTTTGTGGTGACTCCGGCGGTCATCGACTTTGTGACCGGCTCCGCCGATGATAATGCAAGTTCATCAGCTATCCAGCAGCCGAACATCCCATTTCTGGACGATACCTTACAACGGCTGGTGGGGGTGGATGAAGCGAAGATAAGCACAACCGTCTTACGCACCCGTGACATTGACCCGATCTGGCGCATTATGTTCGCGTTCGCCCTGACATACGGGGCATTCATGTCGGAGGTGTTCCGCGCGGGGATTGAGAGTATCGGACATGGGCAGATGGAGGCGGCGCGTTCGCTGGGCATGAACTACGTCCAGGGGATGCGCTATATTATCCTGCCGCAAGCCATCCGCAATGTGCTCCCGGCGCTGGTGAACAACTTCGTGTTTCTGCTAAAGGACACATCGCTGGCATCGGTAGTGGCTGTGCCGGAAATCTCGCATCTGGCGCGACAGTATTCCAGCAACCGATTCCGGTATCCTGAAGGGCTGCTGGTGCTGTCATTTATCTATGCCAATCTGACCATTTTCCTGTCGATGGGCGCGATTTACCTTGAAAAGCGGTTACACGGCAACCGGCGGCACACATAACAAACTGCTTCAGTGGCCGCGATGTTTTGACGTTTTTCTCCCTTGTTGGCTTCAATCTGTAATCGTGTGGCTGGTCGGTCACACCGAGTTGAGCGCGTTCGCGGCGCACCTGTCGCAGCTTGAGATGCCATATTAGCGCGTTCGCCTCTGATTGAAAACGGGGCAAGGGTTGGTAAGAGGCGTATTCAGTATTCAACTGGCGGCGTTTCGGGTTTATCTTTATAACAGAGGATGGAAAGCTGATGGCTGTCCATTTACTTTGAGGGAGAGAAAACGATGGTAAAACGTCTGTTGAACTTGATTGGTTTGTTGGTACTGGTCGTATTGGCCGCATGCCAACCGAACGCGGTTGATCCCAACGCCGCGCCTGTGGACAATACGAATCCAATCGAGTGGGATCGCAATCCAACCACCATCGTATTCCGTGCTGATATTACCGGGGGCAACAGCGATCCGTTCCTGGCACGCAATGACGTGCCTGCGTGTACTGTTTACGGGGATAATCATATTGTGTGGGTTAACCAGCTTGGGACATTTGAAACCCAGATACTGGAAGACAAGCTGACGGATGAACAGATGCGGCGGTTTATCAATTATGTCGCCCTGAATGAACAATACTACTCGTATCCACCGCGCCAGGACAACGAACCCGCCAGTGCTGTCTCGCCAGTGGTGGAAACCCTGACTTTATTCGTGAACAATGTCAAACATGATACCGATGCTTTCTCCGGTTGGGATTATGATTACTACCAACGCCTGACAGATGAGTGTAAAAATGTCAGCATCGCGCCCGTCCTATATGCTCCCACTGCTGGATACATTTCCGCCCAAGTGACACCCTATGACCCCACCTCACCTATCATTCTGTGGGACGCGGAGGCGAATGGTTTGAGTCTGTCAGAACTGGCGGCATCCGGCGAACGCAAATGGATCACAGACCGCAACGTGGGGGTGATCTGGCAAATCATCCGCACTTCACCACCGGACGTCATCCTCAGCGAAGGCGATGTGCAGTATCATGTGGCATTAGAGATGCCGAATATCACACGCAATTCGCCAGCCGCACCGGGATAAGCAGCCCACATTGAACCATAGGTCGTCGTGTGCGCCCTAACGGACTGCACCTTGTTAGTACCTTTGTACAAGATTGTTGTGATAAAGTACTAAAGGTACACACTTAACTCCGATATATAATTTTCAGGTATACTAGCGGCATGTGAGTAAGGAGCGGAAAATGTCCGGTGAT
The DNA here is from genome assembly GCA_963752305.1 of uncultured Chloroflexia bacterium. GTDB lineage: Bacteria > Chloroflexota > Anaerolineae > Aggregatilineales > Phototrophicaceae > CFX2. The sequence continues at coordinate 1,153,552 of CAVVXQ010000006.1, read as the reverse complement.
ATAATCGTGGCAGTGTTTCCTTCGCGGCCCGTTTTGATTAAAGCCCTGGATCGAGTGGTGAAGTTGGGTTACATCGACATCCAACGAGCAGCCATTGTTGCAAAAGCCGCTAGCGGTGAAACGATTATTCTGGACGATGATGTCAACCCCGATCAGGGGGGCATCGCGGGTGGAACCCTGGGCGCGGCGATGACCATGCTGGGATTAGCACAGCTTGGCGCGCTGGCGCTGCCCGGTGTTGGGCCGATCATCGCGTTGGGCGCTGGCGCACTGGTGGGCGGGCTGGTTGGGCGTGCCGCCGGACGGTTCGCCGCCAATTTCATTGAATTTGGGTTTGATGATGACCAGGTTGCAGCCCTGGCGGAGCGGCTGCAGGCAGGGCATCCAGCACTGATTTTAGAGATCAAGCGAGTTGACCACATTCTACCCCGCCTGCGCCAGGATTTAGCACCCTATGGTGCGGAATTGGTTGAACCCTTCCTGAACGCTGTTGAAGGAACCCCCGCGATTACTGGTAAACTGTAGATCATTTTCATCGGTTCGATAGATCGCAGGGGCGGGCTAACACTCGCTCCTGTTTCATTTCATCTCCCCTGCTATCCCGGCGAAAATCAGGTATCAAAACCTCATTTCACACCCCTCTCCGTGAAGGTAGGTTTTTCAGCCAGAGTATCTTTGATTAAGTTGCATAATTGAAAAACCATTTCAGGTGGGGCAGAATGGTACGCTGTTTAAGCCTGTGGAGATATTCATGACAATAACGCCAAAAATATTACCGGCGACCCGCCTGCGCACTCTATCGAGCATTCGATTGCAACCGGAAATATGGTTTGCTATCGGTCTGTTCATTATCATTTTATTCGCCGGAGCGATGCGACTCTCCCACACGAATTGGGGATTACCATATGTAGAATATGGTGACGAAGCCCATTTGTACTGGATGGGTCAGGCAAGACGAGGTCTGTACAATTCCAACTATGGCAGAACTTATCCCCCATTATTCCTGATTGTTAACGCCGCCACACAGCAGGTACTTGAAGGACTTGGACAACCCGGACTTGCGCCAACTGTTTACGCGCTGAGGAATGCAGCCGCCATCATGAATACCGCCTGCATAGCAGTGATTGGCATCAGTGCCTATTTGCTGGCTGGGTCAATTGCGGGTTGGATCGCTGCAATAGCCTGGTCAGTATCCGATTTTGCTGTCTCGAATGCCCTGGTGGCTATCCCCGAACCCTTTGTCTATCCGCTTCTAGCGCTGTCCCTGCTTCTGGTCGGAATTGCCCTGACCAAGCAGGAACGAAAGAATCTGGGGATATGGGGTTTGATGGTTCTTGCGATTGCCTCTGTCCTCGAATTTCGATTGGTTTTTTTGCTGTTTCCTGGTGTGTTGATTGTGTTCAGAGATTATGCAAAGCGCAGACATTGGACATACCGTCAATGGGGAATACTCACATTACTGACCATCATTATCGCAATAGTCACTGTGATTTTCTTCTATTTCACACTCTCAAGGTCGTATCGTGCATGGCTGGTACGCATTTTGACGTCTGATAGCTGGAACGTCAGCTTATTATTGGGTTACATAGAACAGAGTTTGCGTGGGATTGGAGAGCCGCTTCTAGCAGGGGGAATCATCGTTTTGGGTGGGGTGGGCGTTTTCATCGCTCGACGTCGGAATATACCCCATCCAGATGTCAAGCGGTTATTGTTCTATGGGGGGGCGTTTTTGTTGTTGTGCTGGCTAATGGTTGCTATCCGATGGTCGGACGATGGGGTTCTTCCCAAAAACGCCCTGATGGCAACTGTTGCCCTATGCGTTTTGCTGGGGGCTGCGGTTGGTCAATGGACGCGGCTTCTGGGCAAAAAATTATTTCAAGTCATCTTCATATCTGGGGTGGTTGTGCTGCTGTTCATCCCTGAATTGTCGAAAACGTTATCTGTGCTAGACGGAATGACTGGTGTCAGTTGGCAGGTGATTATTCGGCAATGGGCAGACCAAAATTTGACGCCGGGTACTGTAATCGTCTATCCAGGGCACGAGAATACATTTAACCCATACTGGGGAGGGATTCCATATCGTAACTGGTTTGATTGGTGGCCGACAAAGGACATCATGGAACATTCGGTTGAGGAATGGCGTGTGCTGGGGATGTCGTATGCGCTTATTCCTATACCACAATACAACGCCATGAAGGCCAGCGAAGAAGGACAGATATTCCTCAACCAGATGCTGCACTTACGCGACTTTGTGCATCCTCCCGTCCGGCGCGAACCGGAAGGAATCTTTTACCGTTTGTGGCGTCCCGAAGTCGAAACTGCATTCCAATTTAGTGACTCGATCCAATTAACGGGCTATGACGCAAGCTCCAAGACGGTTCGGCAGGGTGATGTACTGACCCTACATTTTTACTGGCAAACTGATTCAACCCCCTCGGACAATTATTCTCTGTTCATCCACCTTGTTCCAATGGATGAAAACACGGTGCTGGCGCAGGCTGATGGCGCACCCGCCGCGCCGGATCGACCTACATTGGAATGGGACGATCCCACCGAAACACTCATCAGCCCTGCATTTTCGTTACCTATACCCGATGATCTTGCGTCCGGCGAGTACCGGGTGATGATCGGGTTGTATAATTATCTGGATGGGGTGCGATTGACGGTGCAGGATTCAGCCGGGAACAGTCTGGGCGATGCGCTGGAACTGCTAGATGTGACGGTCAACGAGTAGAACACCACAAGCATTGTGCGGCGGTCATCAGGCGGCCTATAATTGTCCTCATCGACTGCTATTGAAGACCTGTTGAAAGACGTTTTTGATGTCTGAAGAAGATAATATCCGCCGCGCGGTGGCCGAGTCGCTGCGCCGACACCTGAAAACCGACAACCCTCGTCCGATCATTGACGAAGATGCGGTCAATGCTGTGCCGGAAGGCGGGACATTGAATCTACCTGCCGGGGCATTGGTCACTCCACTGGCTCAAACGCTGGCGGTGACGCGCCGAGTAAAGCTGGTTAATGTGTCCGAGGCAGCACCGTTCCCGATGGATGGGCAGACGGTGGCGATTGGGGCGGATCACGGCGGCTTCGCCATGAAAGAGATGCTCAAGACCCTGTTGCAGGGAAAATACACGGTCATCGACTGTGGTACGGACAGTACAGCCAGTGTGGACTACCCGGACTTTGCGCTGGCGGTGGCGCAGTTGGTGAGCAGCGGGCGGGCGTGGCGCGGCATCATGATTGACGGGGCGGGTATCGGGTCATGTATGGTGGCGAACAAAGTGCCGGGGGTACGGGCGGCACTGTGTTATGACAACGCGACAGCGAACAACAGCCGAGAACACAATGATGCCAATCTGCTGACATTGGGCGCGGGTTTGATCGGGGATACTCTCGCCAAACAGATTGTCGAAACGTGGTTAACGACGCCATTCGGCGGTGGACGACATGCCAAGCGGGTGGATAAGATCATGGCGGTGGAGCGGAAATATAAGTAAGGTATGAGGCAAGAGGTATGAGGTACGAGTTTTGGGCTATGTGGTCACGTCAGAGATATAGACACTGATGTGAAGCAACGACAGCAGGGAGAATAAACTCATGGGACACATCTCGATATTTGAGTCAGCCTGAATTTCAAAACCTTCAACTTCAGGCTGAAGAGGTGGCGCGTATCATCAGCGGCCTTCGATCATCTGTCGGGAAACAACGCGAGAAGTGAGGGCACTCTCTTACTCATATCTCATTACTATAAGGTGAGCGTTACTTATGAAGCGAGTATCGAACAACGAATTTGACCGAATGGTCGATGAGATCACCAAGCAGGTGGTGTCACGGCTGAACTCGACACCTTCGGGAGAGCATATTCACGCTCCCGGCGAGGTGTGTAACTGCACCGATGGACGCTGCGTGCGGGACTGTGCGGATCGGGTCAAGCAGGTGGTGGCGAACGGCGCGGGACGCATCACGTCCGGGTTGGGCTATATCCCGCGTGATTTGAGTGTGGCGCGGTTGATCGACCATACCCTGCTCAAGCCGGATGCCAGCGCCGCCGAGATCGCGCAGTTGTGCCGGGAAGCGCGGGAATATCACTTCGCGTCGGTGTGCGTGAACAGCGCCTATGTGCCGTTGTGCGCTGATCTGCTGAAGGGCAGTGATGTGGCAGTTTGTACGGTGGTGGGTTTCCCGTTGGGTGCATCACCGCCAGAAGTGAAAGCCTACGAAGCGCAGCTTGGCGATCCAGAACGGCGCAACCGAAATCGACATGGTGATGAATATCGGCGCGCTGAAAAGCCGGGATGTCAAGGGACTGTACAACGACATCTCGACAGTGGTAAAAACCTGCCACGCGCATAACGTGATCTGCAAAGTGATTTTCGAGACCAGCAAGCTGACCGACGAGGAAAAAGTGATCGCCTCGCAGGTATGCAAGATGGCGGGGGCGGATTTCGTCAAGACCAGCACCGGGTTCGGCGGGGGCGGCGCGACGGCGGCCGATGTGGCGCTGATGCGCAAGGTGGTTGGGCCGGAGATGGGCGTGAAGGCGTCCGGCGGCGTGCGGAATTTGCAGGATGCGCAGGCGATGGTCAAGGCCGGGGCGACCCGCATCGGGGCAAGCGCCGGGGTGGCGATTGTGAAGGCCGAGCGCGGCGAGACTGTGGACGCTGGGGGTAAGGGGTATTAGCGGGAAATGGAGGGTTGGCTTCAGTAAGCACACTCAGAAGCAGTGTACCCACCATTAACTAAATCGTGAGCAGCCTTTCCCGATTGCACAATCACCAGCGTAAAGCATTGAAGCACTTGTTGTACCGCCAATTGCTCAACAGCGCATGACCGTGTTCGGTAAAATAAAACCGATTGTGCCGCAACCTGTGATGAAATGTGTTTCCGACACTTTATCAATGTGTACATATCATTTAAGCCAAGTAATCACAGCCGGGAATTTGTTGGTTATCCGGCTTGTGGTAGAGGGTAGGGATACTGATGGCGCACATATTCATCAGTTACGCACGAAAGGATGGCTCGGCGGTTGCCGAAGAACTGGCAGATCGGCTGCGGGCGTTTGACTATGATGTGTTCCTGGATGTGCAGAGTATCCGCGCGGGGACACGGTGGCGGTTTGAACTGCGGCGGCGGATTGGCTGGGCAGATCTCATTATTCTGCTGGTGACACCCGGATCGAACGAATCGGAACATGTCAGCAACGAAGTGGCTATGGCGGAATCCATCAATCGCCCGATTCTGCCGATACAGATCGGGGACACGCCCGTTCCCGAATACCTAAAAAGCGAATGGCAGTGCGTCAAGCTGGAAAATCAGAATTATGACCGCGTGCTGCTGGAAATTGAACAAACCCTCCGTCATCTACCTGTACGGCCATTGAGCCGCTTTCTCCCATTGGTTTTGCTGCTGATTATACTGACTGCGGGGGGCGTATTTTTACTGCTGCAAGGTACGGGGCAACCCAATGTTCCGGTTTCCACCCCACCCACGAATGATGCCCTGAGCACACTGGCCGATCCAACCTACAGCGAGGATTTTGAAGACGGTACGGCAGATGATTGGGGACTTGATTGGGGAAATGATTTCACGATTGTTGACGATGGAACGGGCAATCATGTGTGGAGAACAGCGTCCGAAGGCGAAGTTGTTTTCGAGCCTTCGGATACCTGGCGGGATTATGCCATTTCTGTGGATTATCAAGTCATCAACTGGGACACCGACGCCGAAACAGGCCCATCGCTGACTGTCCGGCGGCAAACTATCCAGACATGCAGTCGCTATGATTTTGCGCTCTACCCCGATGAATTAGTCATGGGTTCGTTAGACAAAACCTGTGAAAATTATGATTATTTCGGCAAGACCGGTTATGCCAATACGCCGGGGGTATGGCATACGATCACTATTGAGGCGCAAGGGAATCACTTTCGATGGTGGCTCGATGGGGATACAACCGACGAGTTCAATGATGACACTTATTCGAGGGGAAGTTTCGGCATTCTGAATTTGTCCAATACCGAAATCTGGTTCGATAATCTGCGGTTGTGGTCTCTGGATGAATGATGGGGAAATTGGCGGGACATCGCCCGTCAACCGTGATACTGTTAGCTAACGTGAGTTATGGATAAGCAATATCCTCCAAACGGAGGAAATGAGACAGATTGAGGGAAGATTTGTGGGGGGATAGATCACTTCAAGATTTAAGCCAAGTATAATAATGTATCCAGAAGACTCAATTGCATTAGAAAGGATTTCCGATATGGCAATTACCATCCGTGTTCCCCCTGCTCCATTGAACACCTACATCAAGTGCATATGGTATTGTGACGACCCACCGCCGTACCAACGCATGAAGATGCTTCCCATGCCTTCCCTGCACTTGATGATTAATTTCGGCGATCCTTTCAAGGTGTACAAGACGAATCAGGCTGGACCGTTTGCTAGCTGCACCGAAAGTTGGTCGGTGGGTCTGTGGAATACACATCATATTATGGACTGGCCGTCAGATATGCAGATATTGAATGTGAGCTTCAAACCCGGCGGCGCCTATCCGTTCTTGCGGCTACCACTATCTGAATTGCACAATGACATGGTGTCACTGGATGCGATTTGGGGGCATCTGGCTGCTGAACTCCGAGAACGGCTGTATAGTGCATCAACTGTACAGGCACGGTTCTATCTGCTAGAGCGGTTACTGCTTGCCCGTCTCCGCGAAACGCCGCATGGCCTTGACGCAATCCATCATGCTGTTGATGAGATTGCCCGGAACAACGGTATACTATCGATACCAGCCCTCAGCGACGAAATGGGTATCAGTCAGAAACATCTTATTACACAGTTCAAGCGGTTAGTCGGCGGGACACCCAAAGAGATAGCGCGGATATACCGCTTTAAGCACATTCTCTACAGCATAGACCCTACAGAGTCTATGTTGATGGACTCGCGTTGCCTATCAGTTCGGCTACTACGACCAATCGCACTTTAACAAAGACTTCGAGGTATTTACCGGGCATAATCCGACAACCTATCTTCATCTGCTTCGCCGTCTACACGAGAAAAACCCCGCACTTGCTAAATACCCCCAACACCTGCCAATTGGTTAAATAATTACAATTCATTTGTTTTGCTGCTGCGTACAATGTAGCCGTTAATCCAGTCTGTACTGCGATGAGGACTGATGAATTTCTTTGGAAGTTGATTTGACATTGAGCCCATTAACTATAGAAGGGTGATTATGACGGAAGGAAGGAAGTCCACATCAACGCTATATGAATGGGTAGGCGGATCTGAAGCTCTTGAGCGACTCGTCAGAACATTCTACAAATTAACGTTGCAGGATAAACTGCTTAAACCTTTTTTCGAGCATATGCCGGAAGAGCATCGGCATCATGTGGCGCTCTGGTTGGTCGAGGTTTTCGGTGTTGAAATAAGCTAAACCGATTTTGTGTCCAACTTTTTGGGGCCACTACATCAACCTAACGACCAAAAGTACACAATACAAGGATTCAAAGAATAGATTATCTTTTTAATCGAACCGAATTGTGTACTCCATCATTTAAGGAGTAAAAAATGGCGACACAGAATTCCAAACATAAAGCAATCATTCCAAATCCTTTGCTCAAACCGTTGAGCGTACTTGTTGGCAAATGGGATATGGTGGGATCGCACCGACTTTTACCAGACCCATTACACGGGCGCGCTTATTTTGAGTGGCTTGAGGGTGGTGCTTTTCTGAAAATGTATTGGCAGATTGAAGATCCAAAGATACCTGATGCTATTGCTATTTTTGGCAGTGATGATGGTGGGGAAACGTACTTCATGCTCTATTTTGATGAGCGAGGTGTTTCCAGAAAGTATGAGATGACGCTGGATGACAATGTTTGGAAATATTGGAGAGATATATCTGGCTTCTCGCAGCAATTCACAGGGACATTGAGTGATAACGGTGACACCATCAATGGCGTTTGGGAATTATCAGAGGACAATTCGACATGGAAGCGAGACCTTGAATTGACCTATACGCGGCTCAATTCACCTGATTGAGTTTCTCCAAGACACCAATATCAGCATACAAAAACTTTAAAAATAAGGACAAACTATGAAACTGATAACCAACACACAGATTTCCGTCGATGGAGTGATGCAGGCAAACGGAGGCCCAGTCGAGAACGGGAGCCTCGTCCTGGAGCGAGGCGGATGGGCGAGGCCGCTGTTCGACAGCGAGGCTCTGACGTTCGTCGAGGAGATGTACCAGCGCGCCGATGCGTTCCTGTTTGGTCGGCGGACTTATGATCTCTTTGCTGGCTACTGGGGCGTTATGAAACCGGGCAGCGGGCCCATCGCGGATGCCTTGAACACGAAGCCCAAGTATGTGACCTCGAACACGCTCACTAACCCACAGTGGGCGGACACAACCGTCCTCTCCGGTGACATCGCGGCGGCCATCCGCGATCTGAAAGCCAGGTCGGGAGGCGAACTGCAAGTGCATGGCAGTGGTGCCCTGACCCATTGGCTGCTCGCCAACGGCCTCGTCGACGAGGTAGACCTGCTTATCGTCCCGGTGGTCGTCGGTCAAGGCATACGGCTGTTCCCCGACAATGGGCCGGACATAGCACTTGACTTGGTCGAATCAAGAGCTTTCCCGAAGGGCATAACACTCCAGGTCTACCACCCCAACGGTCGCCCGCAGTATGCAAAGTGATGCTATTGAAAATCTGTCCGATTACACTGAGTATGGGTAAGCCCCTGTTCGTGGAAGAGACGTTTCCGGAAGGAGAAACACATGAAACTGACGACCATCACACAGGTTTCTGTTGACGGAGTGATGCAGGGCGCTGGTGCGAACTTAGGTAAGGAGGAGCGCCATATATTCAAGCGCGGTGGATGGGCGCACTTCGACAATGAAGCAGGCAAGGTTATGGAGGACATCTTCCAGCGAGCCGATGCGTTCTTGTTTGGCCGTCTGACCTACGACCTCTTCGCCAGTACATGGGGAACCTGGGACGATCCGGGCAACAGTCCGATTTGGACGGCGTTGAACACGAAGCCCAAGTATGTGGCCTCGACCACACTCACCGACCCACCGTGGACGAACACGACCGTTCTTTCCAGCGAGGCCGTAGACGCAGTCCGTGAGCTGAAAGCCAAGCCGGGACGCGAGTTACAGATACACGGAAGCGGCGCCCTGTTCCGATTGCTGCTCGACAACGACCTTGTTGACGAGATGACGCTGTTTACCTTCCCTGTGGTTGTCGGTCAAGGTACACGTCTGTTCCCTGACACGGGTCGCGACAAGGCGCTCAGATTGATCGAATCGCGAGTCACTCCGAGCGGTGTGGTAATCCAGTTCTACCAATCCGCCGGCCAGCCGGAGTACACAGCACCTACACTCTACACGAACATATGATGTAAGTAACACATGGGACGTCCACTCCTTATCCATTAACTCACGCTAGCTAACCTGCGTATCACCGAAGAACACTTTGTCCCCGTCAATCTGGGTTCGCTCGCCCACGATCTCAAATGACCCGGTGCAGGGAATATCCTGTGATGAATGACCCACCAAGATTTCAACTTCCCCTGGTTCGACCACAAAATGGTCATCCCGGTCATAAAATCCGAGTTGGTTCACAGCAAGCTGGAAGGTGATGGTTCGTGTCTGCCCCGGTTCTACCGTGACACGCTTGAAGGCTTTTAATTCTTTTACCGGACGTGTCATATAGGGTACGGTCTGGTGGATATACAGTTGAACCACTTCATCCCCTGAGCGTTTGCCGACATTGGTGACGTCAATCTGAACGGTCACATGACTTCCTGGTCGTGCGTCTGCCGCGTCGATCCGAAGGTTGCTGAACTCGAAACTGGTGTAGCTTAACCCATAACCAAATGGATAGAGGGGTTTAGCGCTGGTTTCGACATAATTCTCTTTCCAGTGGGAGCGCCCGCCGGATGGGCGGTGTCCATAAAATATGGGCACTTGCCCGACAGAACGCGGGAAGGTGATGGGCAGCTTGCCGCCAGGATTCACATCGCCAAACAGCACGTCAGCGATGGCGTTCGCACCTTCTTCGGAGGGAAGCCAAGCCTCAATGATGGCGGGTACAGACTCGGCAATCCATTCCAGGCTGACGGGTCTGCCGTTGACCAGTACCAGAATGATTGGCGTTCCGGTTTCATAGACGGCTTTGACAAGCTGCCCCTGAATACCGGGTAAATCCAAAGTCGCACGGTCACGCGCCTCGCCACTGGTGCAGTCGTCCGCCAAACCAGCCTTGTCGCCGACCACAACAATCGCCAACTGCGCCTTCTTGGCGGCTTCGACAGCATCGGCAAAACCCTCTGTCGAGGTATCCAGTACGCCACAGCCTTTGGCATAGTGTATCTGCGTGTGGGGACTGACTTTATCCTTAATCGCGGTCAGGACGCTGTTGGCAACGATAAAATCCTCAGTGGATTCGAGGTCATCCGGCAGGGGTTGGTTAAATACATTATTCCGGTTTTTGACTTCCAGCAGGGTTTCAATGTGCGCCGGATATGCATAGTCCCCGAACAGGTTACGAACGCTGTCGGCATTCGGGCCGAGGACGGCAATTGAGTTCAAATCTTTGCTCAGAGGCAGCAGATCGCCATCATTCTTTAAGAGAACGATGGATTTTTGCGCCAGTTGGCGGGCTAACTGACGATCATCGGCGGTATCAAAAGAAACTTTTCCAGCGTCCACATAGGGATTTTCGAAGAGACCGAGCGCGATCTTTTGCGCCAGCACATTTCGAACGGCAGCATCCACCAGTTCCGCCCGGATGTTTCCCTGTTGGACGGCTTCCCGGAGCAGATCGCCGTAGCAGTCGGTGAAGGGGAGTTCAACATCCAGACCGACTTCCAGTGCCATCCGCGCAGCTTCTGCCTTGCCGTCCGCGGTGTGATGATAGTCATCAAGCATATTGATGGCGAAATAATCGGAAACCACCGTCCCATCAAATCCCCACTCATCACGCAGAATATCGACCAGAAGTTCTTTAGAGCTGCCACAGGGCACACCATCCAGTTCGTGATAGCCATTCATGATGGATGCCAGATGTGCCTCGCGGACGGCGGCTTCAAATGGGAACAGATAGACCTCGCGCAGTTCGCGCCAGGAGATATGGGCTGGAGCCCAGTTCATACCGCCTTCGGAGGCGCTGTAACCCACGAAGTGTTTTCCGGTTGCTACGACCCCTTGTTCCAGATTATCGCCTTGAATACCCTTGATGTAGGCGACACCCAGGCGTGCCGTAAGATATGGGTCTTCGCCGAAGGTTTCCTCGACCCGTCCCCAACGTGGATCACGAGCAATATCCAACACAGGAGCCAGGGCGTGATGCGCGCCAACCGAACGCATTTGTGAACGGATCACATCGCCCATCGCCTGAATGAGTTCTGGCTCCCATGTGCTGGCGACGCCAATCGCCTGTGGAAAAACCGTCGCCCCGCGCGCCATATACCCACTGCAACATTCCTCGTGGATCACTGCCGGAATACCCAGCCGCGTGTTCTCCATCAGGAATTTCTGAATGTCGTTGGCGAGTACGGCCAATTGCTCCGGGCGAAGATTGCTGGCACCGCCGAGGCGGGTGATCTGTCCCAGACCGTTCGGTATGAGTTCCCGCGCTTTTTCCGGCGAGAAGTTGTATCCCTCAAGAACCTGATATATCCAGTAGCTACCCAACTGGGCGATCTTTTCGTCCAGTGTCATTTGTTCCAATAAGTGTGTTACCCGATCGTCAACAGACTGTGTTGCATCTCCAAGAAATGCGCGATTAATCGACATAGAAGGTTTACCCTTGTCTTTTAGATGTTGTAGTAAAGGATCAGCCTTTCAATTCGCCGCCCGTCAACCCTGTTACGATGTATTTTTCAGTTACGATGTAGAACAGCACTGCCGGGATGATGAGGAGCGTGACATAGGCCATAATGCGGGCCAAGTCGCTACCGTATTGACCCTGGAACTGCTGGATGCCCACTGGCAAAGGCCACAGGTTTTGATCGTTTAAGACCAGATAGGGCAGAAAGTATTCGTTCCAACTGGCAATCACCTGCAGCACAGCCACAGCGGTCAACGCAGGTCGCGCGAGGGGAAGCAAGATGTACCGGAAAAACCCGAAGGTCGTGCAGCCATCAATGTAAGAGGCATCTTCCAGTTCACTGGGTACGGCCATGAAAAAGCCGCGCAAGATCACGACGCTGCCCGGCAGCCCGAAGGCGACCAACGGTAAAATGACCCCTAACAGGTTGTTAATCAGCCCAAGCTGCCGGATCTGAATAAAGATCGGCAGGATGGCGATGATGAGGGGGAACAACAGCCCCAACGAGAGGATGTTAAACAGCAGCCCGCGCCCGCGAAAACGAACCCGGCTTAAAACGAACGCCAACATACTACCAAAAACAACATTCAAGACGGTGACGGCTACCGTAATGACGAGGCTGTTTCTCATCGAGTTCCAGAAGAAGGGGTCCAGCAAAATCCCGGTGTAATTTTCCCAATGGATGCCGGTTATTGGCATTCCAAATGGTGCGGACATGAATTCGCCGTTTGTCCTGATGCTGCCCAGTACCGTTGTCACCACCGGACTCATGACAATCAGGCTGAGAATAATCAGGATGGCGTATTTCAGAGTTGTGCTGAGAGTTGATCCTATCCGAAGTCCCATCGTCGCACCGCCTTTCAGATGGAATCGGGAGTGAAGTCCCGCCGCAGAATAATACGTTGATAACCCAATGAGAAAATGAGCGTGATGCCGAAGAGGATCACGGCCACCGCACTACCATAGCCGAGATTAAAGCGCTGTATTCCATATTTATACAGATAGCTAGCGATGACTTCACTGGCGTTGACAGGTCCACCCAGGGTCATAAGCAGGATGATGACAAATTGTTGAAATGAACCCAGGACAGATAGAAAGATTGTCAGCCGAATGGTACTGCCCAGCAGCGGCAGTGTGATATGACGCAGCACCTTGCCCTCGGTAGCGCCATCCACACGGGCTGCATCTTCCAGGTCTTTGGGGATGGATTGCAAACCGGCCATATATAAGATCATATGGAAGCCAAAGTATTTCCAGGTGATGACGGCGAAAATCCCATAAAGCACGATGTTGCGATCCGCCAGCCACGACACCGGTTGAAAACCGGGGATGATACTTTGCAACACGACATTTGCCATGCCATCGACAGGTTTCAACACGTATAGCCAGATGATGGCGGTAATCACTTCAGAGAAGACAAAGGGAATGAAAAGCAAACCGCGAAAGAGTCTTCGTCCGCGAAGCTCACCACGCCCCACCAGAAGGGCCAAACCCAGCGCCAGCGGAAGCTGAATCCCCAGTGATAAAGACATGAGGATGAAGCTGTGTTGGAGTGACGCCTGGAAAATGGAATTGTTGAGCAAGTTTGTGTAATTATCCAGACCAATATAGTTGGTCATCGGTCCTAAGCCGTTCCATTTGTACAGGCTTAGACCCAGAGACGTGCTGATCGGTGCTAGCAGGAAGATGACAAAGATCGCCATACCAGGAAGCGCGAACAGAGCAACCATCAGGTTTTTGTTCAAGTCACGACGCTGTTTGTCTCGATTGGCTTGTTCGTAGGATGTGGGTAACACTCGAAATCGTAGAGCAGACATAGCAATAATCTCTTTGGTAAGCTATTTAAACGGGATTATCAGTTCCCGCGGGAGAAAACTGTGAGGGATATATAATCCCCCACAGTCTCCAAACCGACGTTATAACTTATTGTAATTCCATCGCTGCGGAATCTTCAACCATCTGGGCAGCTTCTTCTGGAGTCGCTGCGCCTGCAAAGACTGCTTCAGCCGCGTCGAGGATCGATCCAGCCAACGCGGGGGGCAGGAATTGATCGTAGTACAACTGGAAGTAGGGCGCATTGTTACGCGCTTCAACGATGGCTTGCAAAATCGGGTCATCAGCGAAGACTTCTTCCGCACCCTTGACCGTTGGTGGCAGGGTAATGCCGACATCGGGGGCTGCTCCAGCGATCTGTGCTTCGGGAGTGGTGATGTATTGCAGGAATTCTACGGTTTCGTCGGGGGCATTCGCGCCAACGGCGAAACCATCACCGCCACCGAATACGTCGGTGGGATTGCCCGCGCCGCCTTCAATGACCGGGAATGGGAACCAACCGAGGTCGTCGCCAATGCCTTCACCGCTCTCGCTGTTTTGGCGCTGAACGGTGGGGGACCACTGGCCCATCAATTCCATAGCGGCTTCGCCATTACCAAAGACCGTTTCCTGATCGCCGTAACCCGCCGCCAGGAAACCTTCCTGGAAGGCGTCCAGATCAACCAACTGCTTGAGGTCTTCAAAGGCTTTCACAAAAGGCGCATCGGTGAATGAACCGGTGCGGTCATAAGCCTTGAGGAATGCATCCTCGCCACCTTCACGGACTGCCAGGTAACCATACCAAAAATGACCGGGCCATTTGTCTTTTTCACCAATCGAAAGCGGGGTGATGCCCGCGTCTTTGAGCTTCTGCACGGTATCCAGTAATTCTGTCCAGGTTGTTGGCGGATTTTCGGGGTCGAGGCCAGCCTGGGTGAACAGAGCCTTGTTGTAGAACATACCGACTGCACCCCAGTCGAAGGGCACGCCGTAGTACGCGCCATCTTTACCATAGAGTTCGAGGGCGGCGGCTGCCGAGAACGAGTCTTTCCAGGCATTGTCATTGGCGGTGAGTTCGGGGGTGATGTCGCGGGTTAAACCAGCCGCCGCATAGTTCCATAGGACGCCGCCGCCCCAGCTCCAGAACAGATCGGGTGGATCACCGGCCTGCATAGAGGTGAGGAGTTTCGCCTTGTAGGCTTCATTTTCCAGATTGGTGATTTCAAAGCTCACATTGGGATGATCTGCCACAAAAGCGTCGGCAAGACCCTGCCAGTAAGCGACTTGGGCATCATTGGTTGACTCGTGCCACCAGTGAATGACCACTGCATCCTGTGCGGCGACGGTGGGGGCGATGAGTGCCAGTGTAAGTAGGAGAACTGTGGCGATTAACGCCAGGCGAGAAACTTTAGACATAGATTTGAAGCTCCTTTGAAAGTCTACATATTGATAAACTTTGTAATATAGGACGTTCATTATCGTTATTTCCGCGAATATGCCTCCTTTCTCCTGATCCTGCCGCTCCCGATGAACGGGGAGCGACTTTACTCGCTAGGTTTAATAATAGAGGACTACGCCGACGGTGCATGTCCCGTCGATTCTCGAACAATGAGTTCGGTGGGTAGTTCTCGTCGCATCGTCAAAACGGTTCGCCCCTGGAGTAAGGTAATTAATATTTCAAGGGCGACCTCACCCATATCCGCCATTGGCTGGCGTACCGTCGTCAAGGGTGGATATACCTGTGAAGCCATGAAAATATCGTCGAAACCAATAATCGAGATGCCCTGACCGATGAGCAGGCCAGCGTCCTTTGCAGCATCCATTGCCCCGAAAGCCATAATATCGTTGGATGCAAGAATAGCGGTGGGGGGTGTGGGGAGTTCTAATAGGGCTTGGGTCTGACGAAAGCCGGTTGGCTGCGTAAAGTCGCCTTCACGCACCAATTCGGGGTCAAACGGTAAACCAATTTCTTCTAAGCCATCCCGATAGCCCTGCAACCGATCATGGGAACAGGCGATGTCCATACGCCCGGTGATGAACCCAATGCGTCGATGTCCGAGTGCCAGCAGGTGGCGCATGGCCTCCAGTGTCCCTTTACGATTGGTGGCGGTGACACTGGGTTCATTGCCCGTGCCATTGTGATGGTCGACGATGACATAAGGGAGGTCACGCTCTTTGAGATCGCTGACGATGACATCGTAATCCAGTGGGACGACCATCAAGACGCCATCTACCAGGCTGTTGTTGAACAGGGAAAGGTAATAACTGGTGCGTTGAGCATGGTCAACTGAACCTTGTGTGTACAGCACCAGCCCATAATTCAGCCGCTCGGCTGCACTGGATACACCACGCAGGATTTCGCCCATATAGATGGTATCAATATTGGGAATGAGGAGTGCAATCAATTTGGAAGCTGTACGGGTGCGCGGGTTGGAGGTTGGCACGTAGCCTAATTGATCCACAGCCTCCAGAATACGTTGGCGCGTTTCACCTGATACGCCTGACTGACCATTGAGTACGCGCGAAACGCTCATCTTAGAAACCTGTGCAAGTTTTGCAACGTCAGCAATAGTTACATTTAGCTTTTCCATAACGATTTCCTGTAACGTTATGCTACGTTACTGTAACGTAGCAGTATCCTAACTTGAGATGAATGACTTGTCAAGCGAGTTGGGCACGGATAAATATGAGAGAGTATGTGTGCGCGGTGCAGCCGGACAAGTTGAAGCACTGACAGGCGAGGTCATATGGGTTGATCGTCAAACCACCATATTAAAGCCTCTCATAACCGAGTTGCTACACCCCTGCCGCTCAATGCCTGTGGAATGCCGCCAACGCCCATTATGATAGCGCCTCTGTCGGCTTGTATACATTGCCATCTAATACAATTCAGAAATGACAGGGCATCAGCTATGATAGACGGAAATTTATAGGTTGTATACGAGGCGGCTGACAGACCATGACTCACACATCTGAAACTCCACCCACCGGCGCTATCCACACGGTTGACTCGTTAGCCGGAGCGTTGGCAGCCTGTGGGCTGGCAGCGGGGCAAACCGTCGTGATGCACAGCAGCATGAGCAAGATTGGCGGTTACATCGTCGGCGGCGCGGAGGGGGTTATCCGGGCGTTGTTGAAGGTACTGATGCCATCCGGCACGTTGATGATGCCGACCCACACTACCGAAAATACCGATCCGGCTAACTGGCGGAATCCACCTGTTCCAGAGTCCTTCTGGCCGATCATCCGCGCCAATGCCCCGGCATTTGATCCCGCCATCACCGAGACACGAAACATGGGCAGAATCCCGGAAATGTTCCGCAAGTGGCCGGGGACACAGCGCAGCGCGCATCCCATCGGTTCATTCGCGGCGCTTGGAGCCAACGCGACCTATTTGACCAGCGATCACCAAGTGCTGGACGAATTTGGGCCAACATCCCCGATTGGTCGGTTGTATGAACTGGATGGGTATGTCCTGCTCCTGGGCGTGACCCACCTGAACAACACATCGCTGCATATGGCGGAGGAGCGGGCAAACTGGCCGGGGAAACGCTTCATGAAAGAAGGTACCGCTGTGTTCGTCAACGGTATTCGCCAGTGGGTGACTTACGATGTGCTGGATTTTGAAAGCGATGATTTTGGCCGGATTGGTGATGATTATGAGGCGGAACACAATATTCCTCGTGGACGAGTTGGCGAGGCGGAAGTGCGGTTTATGAAACAGCGCCCCTTGATCGACTTTGCGGTACAATGGATGGAGTCTCATCGGTAGTTTGTGGATAGAGTAATCGTATGGGTTGGCGGCAGTGGTATATGAAGGATGAGGGAACACCGGATCGCCGGATTGGACTGGTTGCCGGTATTGCCGGTGGAATTGTCGGTTACTTTGCCATGCGGGCGTATTGCGACGAGATCGCGCCGATGTT
Organism: uncultured Chloroflexia bacterium; assembly: GCA_963752305.1. GTDB lineage: Bacteria > Chloroflexota > Anaerolineae > Aggregatilineales > Phototrophicaceae > CFX2. The sequence continues at coordinate 1,135,974 of CAVVXQ010000006.1, read as the reverse complement.
GTTTCCATTAGATGCTAACCCGGACAAAGCCATCATCCATGCGGAACACACCATGTCCCCAATCGGCAAACAGCAGCAGTATGGAGAGACACCCTGGGAGGCGATGGGGCGTATGACCTATCAAATGATGACCGGGGATATGCCGGACACGCCCGATATGCGTTCCGAGCTTGGTGAAACCGCCCAGTTGTTAAGCGCGATTGGGGCGGGGGCGGTGTATGGGGGAACACGCACCACCACACGGACGCGGGATTTCGCAGGCGGGTTCTTTTACGGCATCCGGCTGTGGTTGGGTGAAACGATTGGTTTGGCTTTGATGGGTTTACGGGCTGACCCACGCGCCTATAAACGGTCACAGCATCTATGGCGGTTAAGCGCGGTTTGGGTGTACAGTTTTACCACTACTGCAATTACACGTGTTTTATACCGCCTGTTGGGTGGGCCAGTATAAATGACGTTGAAAAAACACCTCTACTTTGAACAAGGAGCTTTATAAAAATGGCAGAAGCATTAGGCATGATCGAAACCAAATCGTTCGCGGCGCTGGTCGAGGCGGCGGACGCGATGGTGAAGGCCGCACGGGTCGAACTGGTCAGCTATGAAAAGACCGGCGGCGGGTTCGTCACGGCGGTGGTGCGCGGCGACGTGGCAGCCGTCAAAGCAGCGGTAGAGGCCGGGGTTCGCGGTGCCGAGAAAGTTGGCGAAGTGGTGGCGGTTCATGTGATTCCGCGCCCACATGTCAATGTGGATGCGGTGATGCCGCTCGGACGCACCGATGAGGGTAAAACCGGGATGGAAAACCAGTAGAAAGCCGACTGTGACGCATTACGATACGATTGTTATTGGCGGCGGAGTTGTCGGGGCTTCGGCAGTTTATCATCTGGCGCAGGCGGGGGCGAATACCCTGCTAGTGGATAGTCATGATGTGGGGCGGGCAACCGACGCGGGTGCGGGCATCATCGCCCCGGAAACGAGCGGCACCGGCATTAACCCGGTCTGGTTTCCATTTGCTATTCAGGCCGGGGTATATTATCCGGGGTTGATCGAACAGTTAAATCATGAGGATGCAGGCGACACAGGTTATCAGATATGTGGTGAACTGGTGGTCGCGGCGGACGAGGATGAACTGGAGGCTTACGAAGCGAAGAAACGGGTGGTCTTCGAGCGGCAACAAGCGCGTGGTTTGCCTTCCGCCGCCGACTTACACGAAATCTCGCCGGAAGAAGCGCATGACCTGTTCCCAGCACTCAAGCCTGTGCTGAAGGCGTTGTATTTCCGCAACGGCGCGCGGGTGGATGGACGACTGCTGGCCGGGGCGCTGTTGAAAGCGGCTAACAGGCACGGTCTAAATGTTCGGAACGAGCGGGTTGAACGGCTCATTATCCAGAACGGACGTGTAAGCGGCGTTCGCGTCAATGGCGCGGATATTCAGGCCGGAAAGGTGATTATCGCCGGGGGTGCGTGGTCGGCGGCGTTTGGGGAGCAGTTGGGCTGCACCATCCCGGTTGAACCGCAGCGCGGGCAGATCATTCACCTGCGACTGGAGGGGGCGGATACGGGCAGATGGCCGATTGTCGAAGCCTTTCACGGACATTATGTGGTGTGTTGGCCGGATGGTCGGGTAGTGGCCGGGGCAACACGGGAAATCGGTTCGGGTTTTGAGCCGATTACGACGGTCATCGGTGTCCAGGAAGTGCTGGGTGAGGCCATGCGGGTCGCGCCGGGATTAAGCAGCGCGGCACTGGGCGAAATCCGCGTGGGTTTGCGTCCGCGCACGGAAGATAATCTGCCAGTGTTGGGCGGTGTGCCGGGTGTCGAGGGCGTTTATCTATGTACCGGACACGGCGCGAATGGGCTACAACTCGGCCCGTTCAGCGGCAAGCTGGCGGCGGAATGGGCACAGGATAGGCCGTCTGATGTCGATATTTCCGCATTTCACATCAGCCGATGGACTATTTAACGATGAATAATTAAGCGAGGAAAGACGATGCTCCTTGCAAGAGTGATCGGGACGGTGGTGGCGAGTGCCAAAAGCGCGCGCACCGACGGCCTGAAGATGTTGATTATCCAACCCCTCGATCTGGAAGGACAGCCGAAGGGAAGTTATGTTGTGGCCTTCGACGCCATTGGCGCAGGTGAGGGCGAGGTGGTGCTGTACGCCACCGGCAGCAGCGCGCGGCAGACTCCGGCTACGGACAACCGTCCGGCGGATGCAACCATCTTTGCCATTGTCGATACCTGGGATGTCAGCGGCGCGGTGAAGTACGACAAAAGTAAAGAAGGCTGAGGGATATGATGTTCCGACAGCCTTCTCATGGTAGTTTCTCTTCGGCGATAATCCGGTAATTACTTCCGGCGTTCGTCCACCAGATCAATCGCCGCCAGCAGAATTTTCAATCCTTCGGCCACATTCCCACTCATGTGCAGACGCAGCGCGCGGCGATCTTTTCCGCGCAAGGCTTCCATATCCCCGGCTGCCTGTGCAGCCTTTAGGGTGCTAAAGCTATAAGGCGCGCCGGGAATGGCAATGTCCATTGGGTCATCACAGGTAATCTGGATGTAATTGCCGTTGTTCGGCCCGCCTTTGTGGAACTGCCCGGTGCTGTGCAAGAAGCGTGGCCCGTACCCGATTGTGACCGCGCGGCGGGTGGAGTGGCGCAGGCGGCGGCGCGATTTCCGCCAATCCCGCATCAATTTCCAGCGTGGGCGGCAGGTAGGCCAGCAGCGCAAAATAATCGTTGGCGCGGGTCGAATTAATCATCGCCGCCAACATCCCGGTGAGGTCACTGCTGTTGTAATTATGCTGGACACAGAGTTCGCTCAAGGTGTGCAGCATCTTCTCGTCGGCGTAGAGAATCGCCATTCTTCTCTGTCAGGGCTTTCTCGGTCTCTGGCAGATGCACCGTGTTCCTCATAATACTTGAGCAGCCGAGCCGTGTTCTCCTTGCTCTCGGTCACATTCGGTTCATCGAAGGGGTTAATCTCCAGGATTTTTCCGGCTACGGCAATGGCATATTCCCATCGGAAGAATTCGCCCGCGATGGCATATTTATCGGGCATATAGAGTGTCACGCGCGGATGTCCCGCTTCACGCAGGGCACGGATGCCCGCGTCCGTTGCCGTCATTATCGTCACTCTCCACCTTGAGGTAAACAAACAGACGATCAGACGAATAATCGTGTGGATGTCCGATGGTCGCGCCGACCACCGGCAGCAGCCCTTTACCCTCTTTACCCGTGCTTTCGGCGATCAACTGCTCAATCCAATTGCCCAGACTGGCGATGGATGGGCTGGCGGTGATGCTCACTTTATCGCGTCCTTGCAGCCCCAGAACGCCCATAATCGCCCCAAGCCAGATGCCGGGATGCAACTGCACCGGGATATTCTTGGCGCAGGCTTTCATCATACGTCCGGCTTCCGCCCATATTTTATCGAGGTCCAGGCCGATCAACGCCGCCGGAACCATGCCGAAATAGCTCAGGGCACTGTATCGTCCGCCAATGTCCGGCGGGTTCTGGAACAGATCGCGGAAACCCTTGTCTTTCGCCAGGGTTTCCAAACTGTGCCGGGATCGGTGATGGCGATGAACTGTGAACCGTTGTGCCCGGTCAGTTCATAGAAATACTGGAAGTATGACGAGGTTTCGATCGTGCCGCCGGACTTGCTGGACACGATGAACAGGGAGTGTTTCAGGTCAATCGCGATCCCGATCATGCGTGATGCGAGTCGGATCGGTGCTGTCCAGCATGTGGAAAGCGGGGAAACCCTCCTGCCTGCCGAAGGTCTGATACAGCACTTCCGGCGCGAGACTGCTGCCGCCCATGCCGAGCAGCACCACATCGGTTGATGTCCGCTGTTTTTGACACTGGCTTGCAGTTTCTTCAACCGTTCCAGGTCAATCGTTTCGAGGGTGTCCAGCCAACCGAGCCGATTTTCGATCTTGGTGATTACGTTCGGCTGGTCTTTCCACAAGCTGCCCTCGTGCGCCCACAGTCGGGCATTCAGGTGGTCGGCCTCCAGCTTCTTTAGGGCATCCTCGACCGCATCCCCATAGATGCCCAAGCGCCAGATTTTGCTTTTGTATCACACCGCTTGCCAGGACGTTGCGCTTGGCATCTACCTGCTCGAGCAGATTCTCGAAGGCTTCCACGAACAGCGCCACGCCATCGAGTTGAAGCTGTTTCGTCACCTGGTTGATGTCCACACCCACTTCGGCCAGCTTATCCATCGTCTGCTCTGCGCCATCCAGATCATCGGTCAGTGTGTTCGGCGGCTGTGCCATGATCCTTGAAGGCTTTCAGGGTGGCAGGTGGCACGGTGTTGACCGTATCTTTGCCGATCAGTGTGTCCACATACATGGTATCGGGATAATTGGGATTTTTCGTGCCGGTGGATGCCCACAGAGGCCGCTGCACCTGTGCCCCGGCATCGCGCAGTTTGGCGAATGCCTCGCCGTAAAAAACATCCATGAAGTGTTTGTAAGCCAGCTTGGCATTGGCGATGGCCGCCTTACCCAGCAGTTCCCGGTTGGCGGTCACGCGGTCAAGGTCGCGCCCCTGTGCCGCGCGGATGTTATTCTCCAACATCCGGTCAACCATCACGTCGATGCGGCTGAGGAAGAAGCTGGCGACGGAGGCAATGTGGCGAACATCTTCCCCGGCGGCGAGGCGGCGTTCCAGCCCGCGAATGTAGGCTTTTGCGACTTCCTCGTAATTTTGTACCGCGAAAATCAGGGTGACATTGACGTTCACCCCGGCGGCAATCGCTTCTTCAATCGCGGGGATACCGGCCTGGGTTGCCGGGATTTTAATCATCAGGTTAGGGCGATTCACTGTCTTAAACAGGCGCTTGGCCTCGGAGATGGTGGTATCGGTATCGTTGGCGATCAGCGGCGACACTTCCAGGCTGACATACCCATCCTGTTTTTGGGTGCGGTCATATACCGGGCGGAACAGGTCGAGCGCGTTCTGAATGTCCTCAATCGCCAGCTTTTCGTAGATGGCGTAGGCGTCCAGATCGAGCAGGTGCATCATGGCCGAGTCGTAATCATCGGACTCACCGATGGCCTTCTGGAAAATCGATGGGTTGGAGGTCACGCCGACCACACCGTATTCATCAATATACTTCTGGAGTTCTCCATCCTGGAGTGACTTGCGGTGAATGTAGTCCAGCCAGATACTCTGGCCGAATGTCTGGACTTCAACCGGGGGGTTTTTAGTCATATTTACTGCTCCTCAGAATGTGAATAAACGGGCGGAAGCCACGTAAAGGGTTCAGTTTGAGATGGAAATCACAAAACATTACTAATAGTATACACGGGAATTGTCTCAATGGCGTTGGCAATTGTGAGGCCAACACGGAGATCGCGGGCTGGATTGGTGGTTATGCAGTTGTATCAAAGATCAGCGAGGCTTCTGAACTTCATCTTTCAGCACCATGCCCAGCCGTTTGATGCCCTCGACAATCATTTCGGGGCGGGCGTTGCTGTAATTCAGGCGGAAGGTGTTGTGGCGCGTCGCCGACGTAAAAGCCCTCGCCGGGCACAAATGCCACATCCTGTTCAGCGCGGTTTTCAGGATTTCGGAGGCGTCCAGATGGGGCGGCAGTGTGACCATCAGGAACAAGCCGCCTTCAGGTCGTGTCCAGGTGACTTCGGCGGGGAAATGTTCGTCCATCGTCGCCAGCATCAGGTCGCGGCGTTCCCGATACACATCCCTCAGCATGGCGATATGTTCATCCAGAAATGCCTCGTCCCGCGCCATTTCGTAAGTGATGAACTGGTTGAGGGTGCTGGTGTGCAAATCTGTTCCCTGTTTGACCTGCACCAGCTTGTCGATCACCGGGAAAGCCGCCGCCACCCAGCCGATCCGCAGGCCGGGAGTCAGAATTTTCGAGAATGTGCCACAGTACATCACGCAGCCTTCCGGCGTGGCCGAGCCGCGATAGTTCGGCCTCCATTTGCAGCATGGTCGGCACTTTTTCGCCGCTGTAACGCAGTTCGCCATAGGGGTCGTCCTCGACGAATGGCAAGTTGTGTTTCACCAGAATTTCGACCAGCTTCCCCCGCCGTTCCCGGCTGAGGGTTGTACCCTGTGGGTTCTGGAAGGTGGGGATGGAGTACATGACTTTGGCGGGTTCGGTCAGCATGGATTCGAGTTCATCCACGCACATACCCTCATCGTCGGTTGGCACCGCAGCGAAATTGGGGCTGAAGGCTTTCCAGGTGGACATCATACCCACGTAAGTCGGATTTTCGACCAACACCCGGTCCCCCTCATTCAACAGAATGCGGGCGATCATGTCGATGGCCTGCTGCGACCCGCTGGTGATGAGGATGTTTTCCGGGTTGATCTGGAACTTGCCCGATGACAGCCGTTTGGCGATCAATTCGCGCAGTTCCGGCATCCCCTCGCTGGTGCTGTATTGCAGCACTTCCCGACCGCGCTCGGCCAGCACAATATCTGTCGCCGCCCGGATGCGCTCTACCGGGAACAATTCCGGCGCGGGCAGCCCCCCGGCGAATGAAATCACTTCCGGGCGTGCCGTCAGCTTCAGGATTTCGCGGACGGTGGAACGTTTCATCTGCTGGGTGCGGGCGGCGAACAGCGAGTCCCAATTCATGGCGGGTGGCCTTTCGGAAAGACTGGACGATCCTATATTCTATCCAGTATAGGCTGCGCGGCGAGGTTGGCTATCCTCACACCAGTCCAATTGGGGTTTACAGGGATGATTCAGAACCCAGAGACACAACCTTGTGTTATATTCTCCGTCATAATGAATAAACCTGATATTTATGGGCAGAGGAGTTTGTTTGATGAAAAAGTTTGGTTTACTGGCGCTTTTGTTGACATTCGATTTTCGGCGGGACAGTTTTGGCGCAGGACGACGATCGCGCCGCCGGAGATCACAGGCGAAGCAGTCTACATTCCGTTCCCGGTCACGATCACGCTGGACGGTTCGCTGGATGATTGGGCGGGTATCCCACAGATCACGGTTGACCGGGGCACAATGACCTCCCCCGACCCGGCGGAAAATGGCTCATTCACCTTCGCGGTGGCGGCTGACATGGACAACTTTTTCATCACCATGTCTATGCCGGATGCCAACATCATTACCGGGCAGCACGGCACGGATTACTGGAATGAAGATTTGATGGAATTTTACCTGAATCTGAGCGGAAATCGCTATGCAACCGCCTACGAGGATGGTATATTCCAGATCAATATTAATCCCGGCGACATCGGCAATACCGACCCAACCGACATCACCGTAACCGGAACGTCGAGTGCATCGTCGGGCGTCCGAGCCATTGTATTTAAAACCGAGGATGGCTGGGGGTTCGAGGCGGCTGTGCCGATTGCTGGTTACATCACCCCGGCACATGGGCTGGAAGTTGGTTTCCAGGCACAGGCCAACGGCGCATCGGAACAGGATCGAAATGTGAAACTGATCTGGTCGAAGGCCGATACGGGCGACCTCTCCTGGAGCGACCCCAGTCTTTTCGGCACAGGTATTTTCTTCGAGAAAGGGCAAACCACCATTCCACAACTGAGCGAACGACCCGAACCCACTGCAACACCCGTGCCACAGCAGTTCGTTAGTGTCAATCAGGTGGGTTATTTCCCAGAGGGTATCAAGTACGGCATGGTTGATGGTGGCGCGGGGACTGCCCCCTGGTCGCTCATCGACGCCAGTACAGGGACGACAGTAGCGGAAGGTACAACCACCGACGGTCTATTCGACAGCGCAACCGGCGATACCGTTCAGATGGCCGATTTTTCGGACTTCACCACGCCGGGAACCTATATTCTGAAGATTGGTGATGCCGAGAGTGTGCCATTTGACATAGGCGATGGTTTGTACAGCACTTTGAAAAAGGATGCGGTTCGCTATTTCTATCTGAACCGCAGTGGCATTCCATTGGAGGAGCAGTATGCCGGGGAATGGGCGCGGGCGGCAGGCCACCTATCCGACTCGCATGTGACCTGCTGGAGCGGGACGGATGCCGATGGCAAAACCTGGGATGGCTGCGATTACTGGCTGGATGTGAGCGGGGGCTGGTACGACGCGGGCGATTATGGCAAATATGTGGTCAACGGCGGCATCGCTACCTGGACGCTAGTCAATCTGTACGAGCGACTGCCCGATGCCTATCCAGACGGTTCGCTGAACATCCCCGAAAGTGGGAATGGCGTATCTGATTTGCTGGACGAAGCACGCTGGGAGATGGAATTTTTACTGTCGATGCAAGTACCGGATAGCGAACCGTTGGCGGGGATGGTGCATCACAAAATGCATGACCGACGCTGGTCGGGTGTGCCGGTGATGCCGCCCACCGAAGTGGACAATACTGACCCAGAGCGTGGACGCTTCCTGATGCCGCCTTCAACTGCGGCTACGCTGAATGTGGCCGCGACTGCCGCGCAGTGCGCTCGTGTCTGGAAAGACATTGATTCAGATTTCGCGGCTCAATGCCTGACAGCAGCGGAAAAAGCCTGGACAGCGGCCACTGAACATCCTGACCTACTGGCCGGACGGACTCCGGGTGAAGGGGGCGGCGATTATAACGACACCAATGTGGCCGACGAATTCTACTGGGCGGCTGCCGAGTTGTTCATCACGACGGGTAAAGATGAGTACCGCGACTACGTGACTTCATCGCCCTACTTCCAGTCGTTCCCCGGCCTCACTACCGGGAATGCCAGTTCGATGACCTGGGGCAGCACCGCCGCATTAGGGACGATCTCACTGGCGATGATTTCCGAATGACCTGCCGGAAGATGATGTTGATAGCCTGCGGCAGCAGATTGTGGACACGGCGGATCGTTATCTGGCGACGATGGCCGACGAAGGCTACCGCGTGTCCCTCACCGGAAATGAGTATGTATGGGGATCGGACTCGGATGTGCTCAACAACGCCATTATTCTGTCACTGGCTCATGATTTCACCGGGGATAGGCGCTATGTGAACGGCGCGAGTGAGGCGTTGGATTATCTACTAGGCCGTAATGGGCTGGCCTTCAGCTTCATCTCCGGTTATGGCGAGAATGCTTTGCAGCATCCGCATCACCGCTTCTGGGGCAACCAGTCATCGAGTGGATTCCCGCCTCCGCCGCCGGGTGCGGTATCCGGTGGGCCAAATGGAGCGCCGTCGGATGATGCGGCCATGAACGCTGGCGTGATGGCGCTGGCTCCGGCCAAACGATACACCGATCAAATTGGTTCGTTTTCGACCAATGAAGTGGCTATCAACTGGAACGCGCCGCTGGTGTGGGTGACTGCCTATCTGGATGCGTATTACACCGACAAATAGATTTGAGTGGGGAGCAGGGGTTTATCGCCTGATAAACCCCTGTGATTGACTTGCATTTACTTCAACAGTCCCCGCGCGGCTTTGACGACTGCATCGGGTGTCAGGCCAAATTCCTCATAAATGCGTTCGTAGGGCGCGCTCGCGCCGAAGTGGTTCATGCCAATCGTCACACCGTTTTGCCCCACGTAACGATCCCAACCGAGTGTTACCCCGGCTTCGATGCTCACACGGCGGGTCACGGCGGCGGGCAGCACGCTCTCTTTATAGGCGGCATCCTGACTGTCGTATAGTTCCCAGGATGGCATGGACACCAACCGCACCTTGACACCATCCAGCTTGAGCGTCTTGTAGGCGTCATGGGCGATATGTACTTCACTGCCCCGGCTGATGAGAATCACGTCCGGCGTCCCATCCTGTCGGCCAGCACATAACCCCCTTTCGCCGCGCCACGCCGCACATGATCGCCTTCCAGAACGGGCAAATCCTGTCGGGTGAAAATCAGCACCACCGGCCCATCCAGTTTCATAGCCGTTTGCCATGCCGCCGCTGTTTCGTTGGCGTCTGCCGGACGGATGACGGTCAATTGTGGGATGGCGCTCAGGGAGACGACCTGTTCAATCGGCTGATGAGTTGGGCCATCTTCGCCCAGACCGATGCTGTCATGGGTGAATACGTAGATGGTCGGGCTTTCATCAACGCGCCCAAACGGATTGACCCGCGCATGTAATCGCTGAAGGTGAGGAAGGTGGCGCTGTAGGGTTTGATGATGCCGCCATGTAGCGCCAGCCCGTTGACAATCGCGCCCATGCCATGTTCGCGCACACCGAAGCGCACGTTACGGGCGGTGGCTTTGTGTTCCCCGGTATTCTCAGACCCTTTGAGCAGTGTCTTGGTACTGCCTGCCAGATCAGCATCGCCGCCGATCATGGTGGGGAAGTTACGGGCGATGGCGTTCAGTACCTCACCGGAAGCGTTGCGGGTGGCGATCTGTTTGGCCGGGTCAAAAGTCGGGATGTCGGCATCCCAACCGGGCGGGAATTCCCGGTTATGGGCGGCGTCCCACTGTCGGGCGAGGTCGGGATACTTTTCCCGCCATTCATTGAACCGTTTGTTCCACTCAATTTCCCAGCCTGCACCGCGATCTATTGCCTCACGGAAGTGTTCCAGCGCCTCGCCGGGAACATAAAAATCTTCCTGCGGCCAGCCATAAAACTCCTTGACCAGCTTAATCTCGTCCGCGCCGAGGGGCGATCCATGTGCTTTGCTTGTGCCCTGTTTATTCGGGCTGCCATAGCCGATGACGGTGCGGATTGAAATCAGGCTCGGTTGGTCGGCCACACCTTTCGCCTCCTCTATGGCCGCCACGATAGCATCAACATCGTTGCCATCATGCACTTCGAGGACGTGCCAGTCATAGGCGCGGAAACGGGCACACACATCCTCGGTGAAGGTCATATCAGTCTCGCCATCGAGGGTGATGTGATTGTTGTCGTACAGGTAAATCAGCTTGCCAAGTCCCCATGTTCCGGCCAGGGATGCCGCCTCTGAACACACCCCTTCCATCAGGTCGCCATCGCTCACCAGGGCATAGGTGTAGTGGTCAACCACCTTATAACCGGGGCGGTTGAAGTAGGACGCCAGATACGCCTCTGCCAGTGCGAAGCCAACCGCGTTGGACGCACCCTGCCCCAACGGGCCAGTGGTGGTTTCCACACCGGGGGTTTCGCCATATTCGGGGTGGCCGGGGGTATGGCTGCCCCACTGGCGGAAATTCTTCAACTGTTCCAGCGGCAGGTCATAACCCGTCAGGTACAGCAGCGAATAAAGCAGCATCGAGCCATGTCCCGCACTCAGGATAAACCGATCCCGGTTCGCCCACTGTGGGTTGCGGGGGTTGAAGTGCAGATAATTCATCCACAAGGCATAGGCCATTGGCGCTGCACCCATCGGCAGGCCGGGATGACCGCTGTTGGCTTTTTGTACAGCATCAATCGACAGGGTGCGAATGGTATTAATTGCAAGTTCTTGCAAATCAGTTGTCACGGCTGCATCTCCTCTGTTTGGGAACAACGGAACTGTGGGAATTATAACATAGGAGACATTAAATTTTTGGGGCATGAACGTAATAGGTTATCTCTACAATCCTCACTTCACTTGCCTTTGCAGAACAAATGTGCTTCAATGGTAGATAATAGCGTTGTGATGTCTGAATGATAAGGGCGGCATGATGAGCGCGATTTTTGAAGGGAGATTATCGGACTCACCCTGGGTAGAGCGGGTGTGGCGTGGCCGGGTTGAGGCTGACTATATGCCGACTTGTCCGGCGGACGTACGTTGGAATCTGCTGCTTGCTCGTCACAATGGGAAGGTGCGGGTATCGGTTGAGGGTCCGACCACGAAAGCCATTACCAAGAACCAGCTCGAAGGCAGTGAGTTTCTGGTCATCAAGTTTAAGCTGGGTACATTTATGCCGCATCTGCCCGCAGGTCATTTCCGGGATGGGGACGCCGCGTTGCCCGAAGGGGCTGGTAAAACATTCTGGTTGAATGGCTGCGTGTGGCAATTCCCTGATTTTGAAAATGTAGAGACATTCGTAGACCAGCTCGTGCGGGAAGGCTTATTGGTGCGCGATCCAGTGGTGAGCGCCGTGTTACACAAACAACCCCAGCCTGTATCCTTTCGGACGGTACGGCGGCGATTTTTGCTTGCAACGGGTTTGACGCAGGGTTCGATTGACCAAATCGAACGCGCCCAACAGGCGATGGCGCTGCTCGAACAAGGTGTTCCGATTCTGGATGCGGCTTATCAGGTGGGTTATGCCGACCAACCGCACATGACCCGATCCCTGAAGCGCTACGTCGGCCAAACACCCGCCCAAATCGCACGGATCAGTCTGCCGGAGTAAGTGGCCGTTTTGTTCAAGACAATCCCCTTTTGTTGGATTATGCTACAGAGAGTGAACAACAAAAGGAGCAATGCACATGCGGAAAATCGTTTTTCTGATGCACGTATCGCTGGATGGTTACGTGGCCGGACCGAATGGAGAGATGGACTGGATTGTCTACAATGATGAGTTAGAGAGTTATGTCCACGCTTTGCACAGCACGGTGGATGCCGCCATTTATGGGCGTGTGACGTTTCAAATGATGGAAAGTTACTGGCCGCGAGTGCTTTCTGACCCAAGCAGCACGCAACCCGAACGCAACCACGCGGAATGGCTGGACAGCGCGACCAAAATTGTCATTTCCCGGACGCTGAATCACAGCGATTGGAAGAAAACGATCTTCATTGGCGAGAACATCGCGGAAGAAATCACAAAGCTCAAGCAACAACCCGGCAAAAACATGTGGTTGCTGGGCAGTCCCAGTGTGGCGCAAACGTTTATGCGGCTGGGCTTGATTGATGAATATCGTCTCAATGTTAATCCAGTCATCCTGGGGAGCGGATTACCCCTGTTCGGCAACCTGGACAATCCGATTAATCTGAAACTTCTGGAATCCAAGACGATCACCGGAGGTATCGCTGCGCTGCGTTACGAGCCAGTGAAATCGTAAGCGCCAATCATCATGACAATAGGGCGGGCATGTCTCGCCCTACGATCACAGCCGCTTCTTAATCATCCCCTCCGTTTTCGTGACCCACATCGGCCTATAATTAGAAAAAATGTTCTTGAAAATTTGTGTGAGAGCGATTATATTGTGATTCAGATTCGCTTGTGGTTGAATCTATTCATTTATGGCTGTGATACGTTGGAGTAAGGCGCATGTGTAGAAACATCAAAACGCTCTATAACTTTGAACCCCCTGTGAACGACGCTGAGATTCGGGCAGCGTCGTTACAGTTCGTGCGAAAGGTCACAGGATTCAACAAACCGTCGAAGGCCAACGAGGCCGCGTTTAATGCGGCTGTGGATGCGATCACAGCCGTGACCAACAGCCTGCTCAATTCGCTGGAAACGAATGCACCGCCGAAGAGCCGCGATGAAGAAGCTGCAAAAGCGCGTATCCGCGCTGCGATCCGGTTTGCCAAGTAGGATAGCAGAAGCATGGACTTAAGCTGTGACGAACGGCCATCGGACTCGCTGTATGTCGAGCGAATCTGGTACAGCCGGAGCGAACGAGCCAGTTCGTTTGTCTCGATAGCGAATACGCACTGGGAAATGGTGGTCAGCCGCCAAGAGGGCAGGACAATCATGACCGTGCGCGGGCCAGAGACTCGGGCAACGCCTGCCTACTGCCCCCCCGACGCGGAATTTTTTGGCATCACCTTCAGGCCGGGTGCGGTGATGCCGATGCTGCCCGCGAAAAGGCTCATGGATAGAAGCGACGTGAATCTGCCAGAAGCCGGGGGCAAGTCCTTCTGGCTCAACGGACGGGCATGGGACTTCCCGGATGTTGAGAATGCGGATACCTTTGTGGACTGGCTGGTGCGCGATGGTTTGCTGGTGTATGACCCGATTGTGGGGGCTGTGTTACAGGGAAAAACTGTCGAGATGTCGTTACGCACGGTGCAGCGGCGAATGCTGGAAGCGACGGGACTGACCCACAATACGTTTTATCAGATCGAACGGGTTCGCCTCGCAACCGCCCTCCTCAAGCAAGGTGTTTCCATCCTCGATACGGTTGAACGGGCTGGATATGCCGACCAACCCCACATGACCAGAGCGATGAAACAGTTCGTCGGTCATACACCTACCCAGATTATCAGCGAAAGCAGGCGTAACCCCCTGTCGCTTCTGTTCAAGACAATTCCCTTTTGACACCGTATGATGCGAGTATTCAATCAAGGTCAAAAGGCACATACGTATAAACCTGCAAGCTGCTCTGGTGAGCGGTATCAGGCTGTCGGCGCGGGATTGTCGATACACCATTCCTGAACGTGCCCGCGACTCTAACTGAGTGAAGGCCATCAGGGATAGAGAAGCGGAATTTGCCGATGTCGTTTTTGTTCAAGACAGTGGCGATTTGACGACCTACAATGGAACAATCTGAGAGAGCAGGAGGAGCATTATCATGAGAAAGTTGACTGCTGGATTGTTCATGACATTGGACGGCGTGATTGAAGCGCCAGGAAGCGGTGATACTTCGCTGCCGGAAAAACGGGGTTGGTCTGAACCGTTTATGAGCGAAGAAATCGGACAGATCATCATGGGACAAATGGAAGACTGCGATGGGCTGCTGCTGGGGCGAAAGACCTACGAGGGTTTCGCAGCCTTCTGGCCGTCCGTACCGGACGATGACCCATTTGGCAAAAGAATGAATGGGATGCGTAAGTATGTGGTTTCTACCACGCTGGACGAGCCAGAGTGGAATAATTCGATCCTCATCAAGGGGAATGTGGCAGACGAAATCGCCAAATTGAAGCAGCAACCGGGAAAGAATATAAACATCACGGGCAGCGGCACACTGGTGGCATGGCTGCTACAACATGACCTGATTGATGAACTTCAGCTTTTGATGTGCCCGGTTTTTCTGGGCGGCGGCGAGCGATTCTTCAAGGATGGCAGCGCGACCAAAGTGCTGAACCTTGTCGATGCCAAGCCATTCAGTTCCGGCATGGTGATGATGTCCTACACCCGTGCAACGTAATTAATGTTCGATCTGAAACCACAGGAGCATTTACATGAGTCAGGTGACTTCAAAAGACGGCACAGCCATCGCGTTCGACAAGGTGGGAGCGGGACAACCCGTTATCCTGGTGGACGGGGCGATTTGTTATCGTGCCTTCGGGCCGATGCAAGGGCTGGCGGCACTGCTCGCGCCACACTTCAGCGTTTATACCTATGACCGTCGGGGTCGGGGTGAAAGTGGTGACACAGCGCCGTATGCGGCGGAGCGCGAGGTCGAGGATATTGAAGCCCTCATCGACGAAGTGGGAGGATCGGCGTTCGTGCTGGGTTTATCCTCCGGCGCGGCACTGGCTATGGAAGCGGCGGCCAGATTGGGTGACAAGATCAAGAAGCTCGCCATGTACGAAGCACCGTACAACGACGATGCGGCTGCGCGGCAAACCTTTCGGCAGTACAGACAGGAACTCAGCACGGCACTGGAATCAGGTCGTCGCGGGGATGCGGTGGAACACTTTATGTCGCTGGTGGGGACACCGCCTGACCAGATTGGAGGGATGCGTCAGTCCCCGGTGTGGCCGACTTTTGAAGCTATAGCGCCGACACTGGCCTACGATGCAGCTGTGCTGGGTGATGAGGCCGCAGTCCGGACTGACCGCGCCAGCCGCGTAACTGTACCTGCCCTGGTGATGGACGGCGGGGCGGGTTTGCCGTTTATGCACCCTACGGCAGTGGCATTGGCGAATGCTATGCCCAAAGGACAGCAGCGCACTCTGGCAGGACAGACGCATGAAGTCGCTATGGATGTACTTGCTCCAGTGGCGGTGGAATTTTTCGCTGGCTAAGTCCTCTGTCCAATATAAAATGACTGTATGCCTAACGGCAACGAGCGTTCTGCAACGGTTGGAAGGAAAGGGAGCAGATGGGCATAAAAGCAACTTTTAACACCAAGATAAAAGGGGCCGGGAACAACGCCGGAATCGAAGTGCCACCGGAGATCATTGCCAAGCTGGGCAGTTCAAAGAAGCCGCCGGTCATCGTGACTGTCGGGGCGTATACCTATCGCAACACTGTAGCGGTGATGGGCAGCCAGTTTATGATCTCGCTGAGTAAGGCTCACAGGGAAGCATCTGGCCTCAAGGCGGGGGACGAAGTAGAGGTCACGCTCGAACTGGACGACCATCCGCGAACGGTAGACGTTCCTGATGATCTTGCGGCGGCATTGGCGGAGAAGCCGGGTGTTCGAGCGAAGTTCGATGGGCTGGCGTACTCCAAACGAAAAGAATTTGTCCGGCAGGTTGAGGATGCCAAGACGGAAGAAACGCGCATCCGACGGATTGCTAAGGTCGTTGCCACCGTCAGTGAAGCGTGATTCGATACTTTTGGAGGCCGCGTATTGGTAGGGCTAGCTTAGGTGGTGGATTCGGCTAACCAGACCACCCCCAGGCGCTTCATGGGATAGAATCCGAGTCAAATGGTGCAGATGAGCCGACCCGGATAAGTGTCGTTTTTTTCCAAGACCCTATGTTTTTGTTGCGAGAGGAGTATGGACATGCGAAAACTGGTTGTCACAGCATTTCTATCGCTGGATGGCGTTATGGAAGACCCAAGCTGGACGTTCAAATACTGGAATGACGAGACTGCAAAGTTTAAAGCCGAAGAGACATCCGCCGGAGAACCCCTGCTGCTGGGGCGTGTCACCTATCAAGGGTTTGCAGCCGCATGGCCGCAGCGGACAGATGAAGCCTCTGGAGGAGTATATTTTAACAGCACACGAAAATACGTGGTGTCAACGACCCTAGACAGGGTGGAGTGGAACAACTCGGTACTGATTAAAGACCATATCATGGAAGCAATCAGCGAACTCAAGCAGGAGGACGGACCCGACATGGTGGTACATGGCAGCGCCACGCTGGTGCAATCGCTTATGCGACATGATCTTGTGGATCGCTTGCGGCTTCTGGTCTACCCGGTGGTTCTGGGCAAAGGCAAGCGCCTATTTCAGGAGGGAACCACTGCGACGCTCAAACTTATGAAAGCACAATCATTCGGTTCGGGCGTGGTGGCGCTTATCTATGAGCCGGAAAGAAACCAGAAGTAGCGGCCTATTGCATTTGCAATTTCCCCAGATGGGTGGGTGATAATCATCACCCACTTTCGCTTTCCGAGAATAGGTTGAAGCAAACGCGCCTTCCTGATTCTACAGGAGCAATGGATGGATACGAACACAAAAACCAATCTGGATAACATTTATTCCCAAGACCGAGCGCTGCAAAACCAAGCATTTTTCGATGTACTTGCGGCGACAGACCAGCCAGTTGATTGGGCTTACGAGGTTTGGGACAGGCTGGTGACAGGTTTAACCGATAAAGACAATCATGTGCGGGCAATATGCGCCCAGATACTTTGTAACCTCGCTAAAAGCGACCCGGAAAAGCGGATACTCAAAGATTTTGGTAGGCTGTTGACTGTTACGAAGGACAAGAAGTTCGTCACAGCGCGGCACTGTATGCAAGCCCTGTGGAAAGTTGGTGTGGCGGGGAAAGCCCAACAGAAAGTCTATATGGATAGTCTCGAAGGACGCTTCGCCGAGTGCGTCACGGAAAAGAACTGCACCCTAATCCGTTACGACATCCTTCAAAGCCTTCGCAACGTTTATGATGTGGTAGGGGACGAAAGCCTACGAGATAAGGCACTGACATTGATTGAGACCGAAGACGATCTCAAATATCACAAGAAGTACGCAACCCTCTGGAAAAAGAAGTGATTCCCCTGTCGTTCGCTGACGGGAAGTGAAAGAAAATGGGGAAAGTTAACGCAGGTGCGGCAATGTGTGCTACTATCCCGACGTTACCTATTCGATAACGAATACGACTTCAATCCAATTATTTGAAACTGAGCGAGTTTGATATGAACAATTTATTTGATCTCACGGGACGGATTGCATTGGTGACGGGTGCTGGTCGCGGGATTGGCCGCGAAATCGCCCGGACACTGGCAAATGCGGGCGCGGATATTGCCATTACCGAACGCGACCCAGCTACGGGCGAAGAAGTTGCCGATGAAATTCGTGGCTTAGGGCGGAAATCGTTGGCTGTGCAGGTGGATGTACGCGAGTCCGCCAGTGTGGATAAATCGGTAGCGACCATTCTGGAACACTTCGGGCGGATTGACATCCTGGTGAACAATGCCGGAATCGCCCATCACATCGCCGCAGAAGTAACAACGGATGACATCTGGCTGAACGTCATTAATGTGAATTTGAATGGGGTTTTCTGGTGCAGCCGGGCGGTGGGGCGGCATATGCTGGAACGCGGTTCGGGGGCGATAGTCAACATTGCCTCCATGTCCGGCTCGATAGTCAACAAGCCGCAGCCACAGGCCGCCTATAATGTTTCCAAAGCCGGGGTGATTATGCTCACCAAATCGCTGGCGGCAGAATGGGCGGGGCGTGGTGTACGAGTGAATTCCGTGTCGCCGGGATACATTGGTACCGATATGACCAAAGTGGCCGCGCAGAATCCGGCGCTGGGAACCGTGTGGATGGAGATGACGCCCATGGGGCGTATGGGCGAGACGGGTGATGTGGCTCACGCTGTATGGTATCTGGCATCGGACGCGGCCAAGTTCGCTACCGGCACAGACTTGATCGTAGATGGTGGCTATACGGCATGGTAATCAGAATGAATTGAATGAGGTAAAGAAATGCGAAAGGGCAGCGCATGTGCTGCCCCTCGCGGATCATTTTTCGATGACGGGTCTAATGGGCACGTTGTCGTAGTTCTTTGGCGATCCGGCTATCTGGGAACCCCTTGAGTGCAGCAACAAGATCGTCCTGCGTGAACACATATCCCCGACTGTCCGCAAAATCGACAATTGCCTCAACCGTATTGGGTGATGCGATGGTGAATTGCGTGTATAGACCGGAATCGCGTTCGAGGAGTTCGATGAATTGACGAGCAGAACTTGCGGTCATAATTCTTCTCCTTGTGACCTATAGCTTCGCTCTGCTTATCAAAATAACCGAAGTCCATTAGAATGACGTTTAAAAATCCGATGTTAACCAGCCGGTAATCGGATAAAGAATGTACTTCCCTGACCATTCGTACTTTCAGCCTCGAGCGTCCCGCCGTGTCCTTCTATAATTCTCTGGGCGATCGGTAATCCCAGTCCTGTGCCACCCGTATCGGTTGATCGAGCCTGATCTGCCCGGTAAAAACGCTCAAAAATATGCGGTAAATCATTGGCCGGGATGCCGATCCCGGTATCTTGAATCGAAATGATGGTTTGGTCGGCCTGGACGCTGGTGCGAACAGTAATGCTGCCACCAGGAGGGGTATATGTGACCGCATTTTCCAACAGATTGGTGATTGCGCGCGAGAATTCAGTAGTGTCAATCTGGGCAAAACAGGGCTGGCTATCAGGAACAAATGCGATAGTGATCTGTTTTGCGCTGCCTATTGGCTCATATTCGTTGATGATCGGGGTAAGGAGGGCATTGATGTCTGTCAGGTAGAAATGATAGTTGTTACCCTCCTCATCCAAACGCTCCATTTGCAGCAATTCTTCCAGCAGTCTATCTAACCGCAGCGTTTGCTGTTCGATCTTATTTGCATGGAATTGCTGTTTCGCGGGATCGGTGTTTTTCAGCAACAGATACAGGCTGCTATTGATAATTGAAAGCGGGGTACGGATGTCATGGGACATATCGCTAATAAAGCGCCGCAATATCTTAACGCGCTCCCGTTCAGCCGCTAGTTCAGCGCTTTGCGCCTCAAGCTGCTTATGTTCCGTAATGTCCCGGCTGATACCGACCAGACTTGCGACCTGCCCATCTTTATCCCACAGCGGGATTTTGGTGGTCAGCACAGTTCTAGCCTCTCCGTGTTCGCCAATGGTGCTGCGCTCCAGATTAATGAGCGGCTTTCCCAACTGCATAACACGTTCATCATCGGCATGAA
The DNA here is from genome assembly GCA_963752305.1 of uncultured Chloroflexia bacterium. GTDB lineage: Bacteria > Chloroflexota > Anaerolineae > Aggregatilineales > Phototrophicaceae > CFX2. The sequence goes on along the minus strand of CAVVXQ010000006.1, from coordinate 1,116,134 downwards.
ACTGTGCTGCCAGGTCTGGTGGAAATACATCAAAGGCCGTTTTGCCGACCAGTTCATCCGGGGTTAAGTTCGCTGCCCGGGCATGAGCGATATTACTGACGACGAAGCGTTGTTGGGCATCCTTAACAAAGATGTAATCGGGCGAACTGTCAATCAAAGCGCGCAGTATATCCCGCTCCTGAATTAATTTCTGTTCAGCCCGTTTACGCTCGGTAATATCGGCTGTGACAACCACAGCACCTTGTTGATGTGGCAAAGGCGCTGCACTGACACTTGTCCAAATCGTAGTCTCATCTTCCTGGATAATACCCATCTCAACATCAAAAATCGTCCGTTGTTCCACAAAAGCGCGCTCACTGGGAAATTCAGCCGATAACATGTGTGTGCCATCACTATGAATGTACTGCCTTGATAGGTACTTGCCCCTCAGGATATTTTCCTCACTCATACCCATTATTTTTTCCAGAGCGAGGTTCATTTTGGTAACTCGCCTATCGCTATCCATCAGCGAAGCACCTACAGGAAGCAAATCAAAGATCATTTGCAACAGTTCTTCATTCTCATGGAGGGCAGCTTCTGCTTTTTTTCGCTTGGTAATATTTTGTATCTGGGAGACAAAGTGCAGGGGCTGCCCCTGGCTACCGCGTACCAGGGAAACACTCAACAACACCCAAACTTCGTGATCCTGCTTATTAAAATAACGTTTTTCCATCTGGTACGACTGTATCTCACCAGCCAATAGTTGATCTATATAAGCGAGATCGGTTTCCAGATCATCGGGATGCGTAATATCCTGGAAGGTTAGTTGCTACAGTTCTTGTTCCGAATAGCCGACGATTTCACATACTGCCGGGTTCACTTGCAGCCAGCGTCCATCAAGTGATACCAGTGCAATCCCGATGGCTGCATAGTGGAAGGTGGAACGGAATTGTTCTTCGCTCTGGCGTAATCGCTCCTCTGCCTGCTTGCGTTCCATTGCATAACGCAGCGACCTCCCCAGTATCTCTGCATCGACCCGCTCTTTTACCAGATAATCTTGTGACCCGTGCCGAATGGCTTCCAGTGCCAGTTCATCGTTGTTGTTGCCACTCAGGATGATAATTGGCAGCGTGGGAAACTGGGTTTGCACCCGATCGAAGGCTATCAGGCCATCACCATCCGGCAGCGCCATGTCCAGCAGAAGCACGTCAACCGGGTGGGAGTCGATATAATCGAGACCTTTCTTCAGTGAGTTGCGCCACTCGATCTGTATGTTGCCGATTTTTGAGATAATTCGACTGAAGAAAATGTAGTCATCTTCGTTGTCCTCAATCATCAGCACATACATAAGTGGTTTCCTCCAAGAACGTGATCGTATGGATACAGGCGCATACGCTTCACATCAATTGAATGGCATTGTTACGGGATGAAATGATATTGAATTTATGATGCTATGACAATCGGTTTAATCCATCAAAAGCCGCCGTTTTATAACATTCGGCTAAGGTTGGGTAGTTAAATACGGTATTGACGAAGTAATCGACCTGCCCACCAAACGACAGCACTGCCTGACCAATGTGGATGAGTTCACTTGCTCCTGAGCCAATGATATGCACACCCAGCAGATCGTGGGTTTCCAGGTGGAAGATCAATTTCAGCAGGCCGCTCTGATCGCCGATAATTTGCCCACGCGCGATTTCCCGATACTGCGCCTTACCGACCTCATAGGGAATTCCGGCTTCTGTCAATTCCTGCTCGGTCTTGCCAACCATCGAAATTTCGGGGATGGTGTAGACACCGTAGGGGAAGAGGTCGGGGATACTGTGGGCGGGGACGCTGAAGGCATGGCAACTTGCCAACCGCCCCTGTTCCATCGAGGTCGAAGCCAAACTAGGGAAGCCAATGACATCGCCAACCGCGTAGATGTGGGGGACTTCCGTCTGGAAGTTTTCGCTCACCTTCAGCCGCCCGCGTGAGTCAACGGACAGTCCGGCGGCTGGTAGGTTCAGCCGAGCGGTTGCTCCAGTGCGCCCGATGGAATACAGCGCCTTTTCGGTGACGATTTCTTTGCCACTGGCGAGGTGGATTTTGACTCGCTCACCACCAGACTCGCGGGTAATGGTATCAATCGTTTTTACTTCCTCGCCCAAACGGAATGTGACCCGATTCTGGCGCATCTGGTAAACCAGCGCATCAATAATTTCCTCGTCAATAAAAGATAACAACCGCTCACGCTTATCAATTATGGTCACACGGACTCCGAGGGTGGCGAAGATGGTGGCGTATTCACAGCCGATCACACCCGCACCTACGACGGTCATGGTGCGGGGGATACGATCCAGATTCAGAATATCATCGCTGGTGAAAATGTCACGATCATCGAACGGGATATGCTCATCTTTGGTGACACTTGTGCCGGTGGCGATGACGATGAATGCAGTGGTTACATCCCGGAAGCCACGTCCGTCGGTATAAGTGAGACGGACGGTATGTGGATCGACAAACGAGGCTTCGGCAGCAATCATGTCGATGCCATTACGCATCAACTGATGCTGCACGACGTCGATTTCGTTACGCACGACATAATCCGTCCGATAGAGCAGGTCATCCATCGTGACCTTTTCTTTGACCGTGTAGGATGCGCCGTAAATGGCTTTCATGTTGTATCCAGAGAAGTGCATGACTGCTTCGCGGAGGGTTTTGCTGGGGATCGTGCCGGTATTGATACAGACGCCACCGACAACCGATTTGCGCTCGATGACGGCTACCCGTTTGTCCAGCTTGGCGGCCTGGACAGCAGCGCGCTGCCCAGCAGGCCCGGAACCGATCACGATCATGTCGTAGTCGTATACGGTCATCACTCCCCCTGTGGGTATATTTACTTTGCCGTAATTCTACCCATTGGGAAGCGAATGTCCACTTTATTGCACAGGTTTAAACATCCGATGAGATTACTCGAAGCCTTTTGTTAGGTCGCCTTAACCGATTCGATCACCCATTCGAACAGTGGCATAACGGTATCCCACTCCGCTGCCGGGGCACGCAAAATGGCTGTCACCTGCTCACCATCCTCCAGTGTCAGGCCGCGAATATCGGTTTGCAGAGATGAGTCGGGAAAGTTGGTATTGTTCAGGGTTCCGGCGACCAGTTGAATAGTGGCCGACTCGTCGGGGGCAACGAAGATCACCGATGGAGGTGCGTTGGCCTCGCTGGTTATCACACGCCAGCCATTGGGATAGCGGGCGCTGAACTGACTGCCTTCGTACAGGTCGCCGGTGATGATGACTGGCGGCCCCGGAGTGTCATCCAGATTATCTGGCACATGCGCCGGGATGCAAGCTGCAAAAATGAAACACAGCGACACAATGACGCATATTCGCAATGAATCATTGAGAATAGTTGTGTCCTTACAGCGTAGTGCTGTTGCGGTGTGTGTTTTCAAAATCACGGCACTCGATTGGGCGTATCCGGGTTGGTCGCCATATTGCGCGAACGACCATCGCCACAGGCCAGAAAACCTGCCCAACCATAAACTCGCCATTCTCCAGCGGCATCCTGCTCCATGCGGAAGTAACTGCATACCCCACTCGCACCTGTGCCCTGCTCATAAGTGGCAATCAGGTCAACATCCCAGGCACCCCCGTCTGGGGCGGCGCGGCGGAAAACCGCGCTGTGTAGATTGCCCCATTCTGGTGGAGTGTATCCTTCAATACAAGCAGAAACACTCCCGTCCGGGCAGTTGTTTTCAACATAGGTTTGCATTTCGGTGCTTAACAGGGGGAAGGCAGTATCATCATCGCCTTTTCCAGCGGCATTCATGAAGGTGGTTGATACGGCGAAAGCTGGATTGGTTTCTGGAGGGGTTAGCGTCTGGCTAATGACCACAACAACGGCTATGCTCACCACGAGTAGAAGGATGATCCATACAATTCTTTGGAATTTCAATTCACAGCCTCATGTGTAATTGGACGCTGGGGCATATTCTGCTCCGGCCATTTTACATCATCAAGCCATCTATGCATGTCGCCAATTGCGAACGCTTATCAAACGCCACAGGGCGAATTGGCTCATAAGAACCTCTAGTTCATTTCGGGATCATCAATCCTTCTGCGGATTGCCGTTGTCCAAAATGTAATGTGTTCTTCTTAGGGTCGGATGAGGCTAGCTCCGTTTTCGGTAAACGTCATATGATCCTATGGTTGCCATGAGTTCATAATCCGATAACCGATCATCGGGATATAAGCCTGTGTATTTTCCAAAAGCGCCGATTACCAGATAGTCTGGACTATAATCCCGAAAATCATAGGTGTCACTGGCAGGTTCACCTCCCTGCCACTGTGACGCAACTGCTTTGGCGAGTGTAATTTGTGGGGGATAGTGGTAGCGATGATTGGTGAGTACAGCTAATTCCTGTTCCCAGGTCTCGACTACTGCATCTTGTGGAATGTTATCATCAATATATTGAGCGACCAAATAAGCATCATTACTGCCATTGTTCAATACATTTCTGGTTTGGACTACCAACGGCAGCGCAAGCGCGCCAACCAACCACACTAGCATAACAACAGCTACGATAACGCTTAGAGACATTTGTTTTTGGCGAACTGAGGTGAGCAAAGCGTTCCAACCTGGTACGAATTGCTTCTGCAAGTCTTGAAATAAGCGAACTACAAAGATAGACGATAGGACAACAGGAGCAAAAGCATACCGTTCCCAGGCCAATGAAGAAATAAAGAGACCAAGACCAATTGCGATGAAAATCAGCAGGATTCCGTAGCTCTCGGCCTGTTCGTCGCGTTTGACACCTATAATCACACCATATACCAGCCCAGGGATTGTCAGGAAGGCATACAATGAACCCCCTATCGCCAAGAACCGAAGGGCAGATAACATCGCACCCGGCTCAAACAGGAAAAACGCGCCAGAACTTGCGGCTCGCAGAGTAGCAAAATTCTCAGTAAAGTTCCCGCCCTGTTCACCCATGACCATGATGTCCAGAAACGTCCAACCGAAGAAGATCAATCCAGCGATGATGCCTGGTATGACGAAATACAGCCAGCCTCGCTGTCGATACCACACTATATCGGCAATCCAGGCCAAAAATAGACTCGGTAGAATAAAAAGCGCATACTGATTTTTGGTAATGCAGGCTAGCCCAATCAGCGCGCCGGATGCCAGTAAATTTAAAATTGAGTGACGACCTGGTTTTAGCCAGACCCACAGCCCGAGTAGCAGGAAAAATAGGCCGGGGACTTCTCCGAGGACTGTGCGTGAGTTGAAGATGAAATCCACACCGGGCGAGAGGAAAACGAGGGAAGTCGCCAACAGAGCCATACCTGGGCTGACTAGACGGGACGCGAGCAGATACAGTGCCCCCAATGCCAGCACTCCGTAAATGACAATCACTACGCGGGCAAGGGGGATGCTCACACCGATCAGTTTAAATAGCAGCGCAATCGGCAGCATGACTGTCGGGCCAACACCCACTGCTGGGCCAAAAGGGCGATTGCCTTCGCTACTGTAGTCGGCATAGACACCATTCAGAGCCAGATTTTTGGCGACGTGTAAGTGTGAACCTTCGTCATACCAGGGAGCAGGATAGTCTCCAAGCCGATAGAACAATAGAAATCCAGCAATGACCAATAAAACTACCATACCAACAACCATTACCAGACTGGAATTATTGGATTTGATGGCTCCGCCCGCTTGTGTTTGGGTACTCATCGTGCGTACACATCCCCTCAAGTACTTAAAATGAGTTATTTGAGAAAAATATCAACTGAACTGCGCATGGTTGATAACTATGATGTTATCATTTCGCCATTAGCCTTCCAGGCTGGTGCATCGGCTACCACCTGTTCGGCCACCTTCAGCGCATAGCGTGTGACGGCTTCGCCATTGCCAAGTTCAGGATAAATCATCACGGTGTTGCCCATATACAACCGTTCAACCGGAGTTTTGATCGGCGGAATCTGGTCGAGTGTCCCCATCGGACGGATTGGCTCGACATACCGCGCCTTCTGTACGATGAACTCCACGATGTTGCTCTCGTCAAAGTCCGGGAACATCCGTTTGAAGTGTTTCATCCACTCGGTTTTCACCTTTTCATCCGGCCAGTTTGCCATCTCATTGTCCGGCGCAAGGTACTTGGGCAGGTAAACCAGATGATACCCCTTCACATGGTCGGGATTAATCAGATTGGTTGTCTCCACCACCGCCGTAAATGGAATCGATTCGTCGGTGATGTTCAGGACATAATAGGGGAGAAGCTGCTTTTTCAAAATCAGGAGCGGACACAATACCCCCAGATATTCCTGCTTTGCCAGCATATCTCGGAAATCAGGTGGCGAGTTTGGGATTAAATTGCTCAGGATAGGTGAGGCTAAGGTACTAATTACCGCGTCGTACCGTTCAACTGTCCCGCCAATCTTGACACCAATTGCCCGCCCATCTTCGATCACAATTTCTTCGATTGGGGCTTTGAGGTGGACGGTCACGCCCTGCGCCTCGGCTTTCTTCGCCAGCGCCTCTACCAGTGTGTAATAACCATTTTCCAGGTAACACATCATCTCTTTAGACTGCACACCCTCGCGGGTTCCCATCATCCGCCGCAGTCGTGACCAGATGTAGGTGGCAGGTACATCACCCGACAGTGTATCAAATTTCGCGCGCAGCAGCGGTTTCCAAACCTTGTTGTAAACCCCGCGCCCGCTTACCTTGACCAACCATTTCTCTACCGGAACTTTGTCTATCGTCTCCCAGTCTTTCTCAAATTGGGCGTAGATAACCTGCAAACCCAGGCGGAAACGTTGGAAGATGTTCAGGGGTGGGTAGGTCATCAGGTCGATAGGTGTGTTAAAGGGGTACAACTTGCCGTTGTCGTAAAAACCCTGCTTGGTTTCGGTGAAGTGCAAGCGGTCATCCACCCCACTTTCTTTAATGAGCGATTGCATGGACATATCGCTGCTCAGGATCGTGTGATAAAACCGATCCATACGCACACCGTCGTAAAGCATGTAAGCCGTCAATCCACCCAGGTTGTCACCACGTTCATAGACGGTGACTTCGAAGCCTTGAGCGGACAGTTTATAAGCCAGTGTCACGCCCATAATGCCACCGCCGATGATTGCAATCTGTTTTACATCCGTCGATGTATTCAAACTATCTATCCTCCACAAATATCGCCCACGCCGGACTGTTCCACAGTCTAACACACCTGTTGTTTGGCGCACCCAAATTGTCACGGGTCATGTGGCGCGTACATAAGGCTAACAGTCGCAATTATGATATGTCAGCAAGTAGGTTGGTTGACTTCTGAATGGTTCCCAACAATATCCCAGGGAAAATGTGTCCAGAAGGTTAACTCTGGCTGGTAACGAGTACCCCTAATATGATGACGGCAATGCCAACGAAGCGCAAGGCGGTGATCCGCTCTTTAAAAATAAAGTACGAACCGATGATAATGCCAATATAGCTCAGGCTGGCAAATGGATAGACATAGCTCAACTCAAAATTTGAGAGCGCAAGCATCCAGAAAACCACACCCAGGCCATAGACCACCAGGCCACCAATCACCCTGGGCGAAGTCACTATCCCTAATATAACGGAGCGTCCTTCTCCTGATTTGCCAATGCGGTTCATGCCCGCTTTCAACAAGAGCTGGCCGCAAATCCCGAATATAGTGCTAAAGGCAATAAAGATATACGGTGACACTATGAACGCCCCTTTATCAATTCGCCGGGTGGGATGGTGGCTCGACGACCCCCGGTCAGCGCCGCCTTTAACAACTTCCATTGGAATTTCAGGTGCAGCATGGTGACGCGGGCGATCTTGATACTGGATTGACCGAACGTGCGAACATGGAGTGTCGTCGGGAACTCGGACACTGTGTAACCAGCCTTCAACGCCTTCACCAACAGTTCTGTCCCGGCGAGGAAGTCATTGCTCTCAAAGGTGACGTTTTCTACCACCGTCCGACGATAGCCACGATACAGCGCCGTCCATGTGTGGATTTTCCAACTAACCAACAGTCGATACAACAGCGATGCACCAAAGCTGAACATCAATCGGTAGCGGGGCACACCTTCTACGTGTCCATTCGGATGATAGGGGGAGGCGGTGATGATGTCCACTTTGTCCACCAACATCCGACTCAATAATTGAGGAATGGTGTTCAATGGGTAAGTACCATCAAAATCGGTGGTGATGATAATTTCGCCGGTAACGTTCTGGAAGCCGGTACGGATGGCCGCGCCCAGCCCTTTATTGACTTCATGCGAAACGACACGTATCTGATCGTCGTCTGCGAATTCAGCCTCAAGTAAAGCAGCGGTATTATCTTTACTACCGTCATTAACAAATAATACTTCGGTATCGTGTGTTTTACGCAGGTAGGTCAGCAGATTACGCACTGCGGTGGCTGTTTGCCCAACTCCATCTGCTTCATTATAAGCAGGAATAACAATCGAGATTTTCATCAGTTCCTCCGACTCCGGCATCAATAACCTCACTTACAGAATTAACCCGATTTCGTTCATGGGTTGTTGGATATGAATTAGCGAAATAGGAAACAAAAAATCATATTGATTGGAATTTAGATTGCAGGCCTTGCTAAGACCTAAAGCCAACCTTTCGCTCAATTGGGGATATACTTACAAATGTGAAATGGATAAAAAAAGTACGAAGAGTGATATTTACCGGATCAAATACGTGGTCGGATCAGGGTGCAATACGAATAGCCTTACAACAATAATTTAATCCATTGCAAGGATGAATAGTTTAAGTAAATGGTGTGTGTTAGTAGAACTGAAGGACACCTAAAGCAAGAAGTTAAGTAACATTGGGCATATTTATCGTGTGTCCTTATTGACACCGAAGCGTGCATCGAATTGAAGCATATTTAGAGAATAGCCCACACGTTTATCTTACGGCTTGTTTTGCTCATGCCAATCCATTTTGGTGATGGAATATCCTATGAGTGAGGCGATTTTCCATGCCGGTCATTGCTTTCGTGGTGTCATGTCTCAGTAGCAAAGTTCACCGTTAATCATATATAAGGAATCATCAACCAACATGTATGTTCATCCCACCGCCGACGTTGAAGCCGGAGCAACCATAGGCGAAGGCAGTAAAATCTGGCATCTGGCGCATATCCGCCGGGACGCAACACTGGGTACAGATTGTGTCATCGGGCGCGGCGTATTCGTGGATGCCGGGGTACAGATCGGCAACAGTGTCAAAATTCAGAATTATGTGTCGGTATTTCATGGCGTCACGATTGAGGACGGTGTGTTCGTTGGGCCGCACGTATGCTTCACCAATGACATGTTCCCTCGCGCGGTCAACCCGGATATGTCTCTCAAAGCAGCCGATGACTGGGTGTTGAGCGAGACACTGATTAAGGCAGGAGCGGCTATTGGCGCGAACTCGACCATCGTGTGTGGCATAACCGTCGGACGTTGGGCGATGATTGGGTCAGGCAGTGTCGTCACCAAAGACGTGCCGGACTATGCCCTCGTGGTCGGCAATCCGGCGCGCATCATCGGCTATGTAACTGCCTCTGGAAAGCGTGTTGCCACCCAGGAAGAAGCTGCAAACGGCTGAATTTACGCTTTTTCGGCATCAAGATATGCGCTTGTAAGGCAACATCTCTACGGTTAGATCATCATTGTATATAGTATCATTGCGTATAGAGGGGGCACTTGCACACCTCTACCGCGCGCTATGAATGAGAGAAGGTCAAGCTAATCACTATGCAAATTCCTATTGCAAAACCCTTCATCGGGGAAGAAGAGAAACAGGCTGTTGTCGAGGTATTGAGCAGCGGCCAATTGTCGCAAGGGCCAAAAGTGGCCGAATTCGAAAAAGCCTTTGCTGCCTATCAGGGCGCGAAACACGGCGTTGCCACCAGCAACGGGACAACCGCGTTGATGTCCTCTATGATGGCGCATGACATTGGGCTGGGGGATGAGGTGATTATCCCATCGTTCAGCTTCTTCGCTACCGCGTCGTGTGTGTTGAGTGTGGGCGCGAAACCTGTTTTCGCGGACATCGACCCGGACACATTCTGCCTTTCACCTGAAGCAGCCGAGGCCGCGATTACGCCCAAGACCAAAGGCGATCATGCCAGTCCATCTGTACGGGCAACCAGCAGATATGACACGCTTCGAGGCGATCTGCCAAAAGCATGGTCTGGTGCTGCTGGAAGATGCGGCGCAGGCACACGGCGCAGCGATTGGTGATCGACGCACCGGGACTTGGGGAACGGCTTCGTTCAGTTTTTATCCCACCAAGAACATGACCACCACTGAAGGCGGCATGGTATTGACCAACGATGATGAAATTGCCCGAAAGCTGCGGATGATTCGCGCTCAAGGTATGAACACCCAGTATTATCACGAAGTCGTTGGCTACAACTTCCGTTTGACTGATATGGCGGCGGCGGTTGGGTTGGTACAGCTTGGTCGCCTGCCGGGTTGGACAGAAGCGCGTATTCACAATGCACAGTATTTCAACCAGCGCATCGAAAGTGTAAAAACACCTTTTGTCGTTCCGGGCAACACCCATGTGTATCATCAATATACGGTGCGTGTGCCGGATGGTGTAGATCGGGATGCGGTAGCCAAGCGCCTTAATGAGCGGGGTGTTGGTGTGCGGGTGTATTATCCCCTGCCCATCCACAAGCAGCCTGTGTTCCAGAATATGGACGGTTACAGCAAGGTTGAACTGCCGGAAACCGACAAAGCCACCAGCCAGGTCTTCAGCCTGCCGGTACACCCGGCGCTGACCGAAGAAGAACGCGCCTACATCGTCCAGGAGGTTAACGCAGCATGTTAAAGGCAGCCGTTATCGGCGTGGGCAGCATCGGCCAGAATCATGCCCGCGTGTATCGTGAAATGGATAGCGTGGAACTGGTGGGCGTGGTCGATCCCAGCCCACAGACAGCCGCTAAAATTGGGGGGCGTCTCAACGTCCCGTTTTACACTGAGTTCGAGAAACTGCTGGAAGAACAAAAGCCCGATCTGGTTACTTGTGCCGTACCGACCAGCCTGCACTTCGAGGTGGGCTGCAAACTGATCGAAAGTGGCTTAAATGTGCTGATGGAAAAGCCAATCACCAGCACGATTGAACAGGCCGAAAAGCTGGTAGCACTCGCCAAGAAAAAAGGTGTTGTGCTGGCGGTGGGACATATCGAACGGTTCAACCCGGCAGTGATGGAACTGCGCCGACGCCTGCGCGAGGGACAGGCCGGGAAAATCTACAAGATTCATGCTCAACGCCTCAGCACCTATCCACCACGTATTCAGGACGCCGGGGTGATTATCGACCTGGGTTCGCACGACATCGACCTGATGCGCTACCTGATGGACGAGCCGGTGACACGAGTGTATGGGGAAACCTTGCAGAGCATCAATTCTGACCGGGAAGATATGTTCAACGGCCTGATGCGCTTCCAGAGCGGCGCAGTTGGCGTGCTGGATGTGAACTGGATTACGCCGACCAAAATCCGTCGCCTGCAAGTGACCGGATCGCGCGGCATGTTCGATTGCAACTTGCTTTCGCAGGAGTTGTATTTCTACGAGAACGAAACCGCGCCCAGCCAGTGGGATACCCTGAGCATCCTGCGTGGTGTGAGCGAGGGCAATGTGCTGGGTATCCGTATCCAACGACACGAACCGCTAGCTGCCGAGTTGAATGATTTCATCAACGCGGTGCAGGATGGACGCCCGCCGACGGTAACGGGACAGGCCGGTCTGGAAACCCTGCGGCTGGCGCTAGATTTCGTCCAATCGGGCAAGGATGTATCGCTGATCGACGAGGCAACCGTTAAGAACTAAAACGGGTTGTCACCAAACGTAATCCAGAGACGAACGGGCAGACAAACCTGTTTGTCCCCCTAAAATAATCGATTCGGGCTGAGTAGGGGAGCGTGCATGACGCTCCCTACCGGCTCAATACCAACTAACAACAACTTATGACACCACTCAAAATTATGACGATTGTTGGCACGAGGCCGGAGTTCGTCCAGACCGCGCCCGTGACCAAAGCGATCCGCAAGCGCCACACCGAAATCCTGGTGAATACCGGGCAGCATTACGACGATAATATGTCGGCAGTTTTCTTCAGCGACCTGGGCATCCCACAGCCGGATGTTGATCTGGACGTGGGAAGCGGTGGTCATGCGGCGCAGACCGGGCAGATCATGGCGAAGATCGAAGAGGTGATGCTGCGGGAGAAGCCGGACTGGGTGCTGGTGTTCGGGGATACCAACTCGACCATCGCGGCGGCGCTGACGGCGGCTAAAGTCCATATTCCAGTAGCCCATATTGAGGCGGGGCTGCGGAGTTATGACCGGAAAATGCCGGAAGAAATTAACCGCGTGCTGACCGACCACATCAGCGACATCCTGTTTCCACCGACGCAGGTGGCAGTCAATAACCTGAAGCGTGAGGGGATTACCGAGGGCGTGCGGCTGGTGGGCGACGTGCGGGTGGATGTGGTGCTGGGCACAGTGGAACGGGCACGGGAGCAGCAGCCGAAATTGTTCGAGCAGACGAGCTTAAAACCGGGCGAACCGTTCGCGCTGGCGACCATCCACCGGGCATCGAACACGGATGACCGGGGGCGGCTGGCGGACATCGTTGGCGCGTTTAATACGCTGGATTTGCCGGTGGTACTGCCGGTGCATCCCCGGCTGAAGAAGATGATGGGCGCGTTCGGGATGGACTTCAGTGGGAATGTGCGGGCGATTGATCCGATTGGGTTCGTGGATATGGTAGCCCTGCTGGATGCCTGCAAGATCGTGATTACGGACAGCGGCGGCCTGCAAAAAGAGGCGTATATGCTGGCGCGTCCGGGGGTGACGGTGCGGGATACGACGGAATGGGTGGAGACGGTGGAGGCGGGTTGGAACCGCCTGACCGAGCCGGAAGACTTTAAGGCAGCGGTGGCCGAGGCATTGAAACCGCCTCCGGTTGAGCATCCCGACCTGTATGGTGCGCCGGGGGTGTGCGAACGGATTGTGGATGTGCTGGAAGCCGAAGCGGCGAATCGGTAAGCCACGCAGCAAACCAGCATGGTTGAAAGCGGAGGATTGGTGAAACCAGTCCTCTTTTTTATTGTGTTATAACAAGTGTCCATTTTTGCACGATTGTCGCCCCAATGACAAACGGGAACCAGGGAGACTGCCGCCAAGCTGCGACTTTATGACGGCGGGAATGCGGGGGATTGGCGCTGCAATGACACTAGTGCAGCGACTACAGGGGAGGGAACTGCCGCTTTGACAAAATTGCAACTCGGTATCCTTTCGGCGGGAATGAGGGAGCGAACCGCTGCACAGGGTTGTGCAAATTTTGCATGTTGTAACTCCTCGTTACCATCCCCACCCCAAATAAAAGAACCTCACCCCCTGCCCCTCTCCATGCGATGGCGAGGGGAGAAAAGGCAAAAAAATACAATCACTACGAGGGTCATTATAGAACATAAGTTCGTATCTGTCAATTAGGATTTGGTTTGAAAAAGGGGTTAGGAGCAGAGGGATTTGAAACTAAATATGGATGTAGTAATTTATTTCTAAAATCTTAGTCCGAGTTGTCGCATGAAATCTACTGTGTTGATGCATTCAATTCCATAGTTTCGACAAACCGTCGGAATGCCATTTCTCTTATTGGCTTTTTCTTCCGTCACGACTGCACAACTATGATGATGCGCTAAAGCAATTACAAAAACATCCGCTTCTGTCTTTTCTTTTCCTTGTTCAACAATACCTTCAAAATCGCTAAGTATTTTTCTAACCATGGTCATTTGTGGTTCATCCAATGCCTTAAATAACTGTTTTCGGCTATCAAGCCATTCTCTTAAGTCATCGTCTTTTCGTTGGATTTCATCATATACAATCTCGGTTGCAATCGACTGCCCAGAATCCATATGTCGACCAACCTCCATCCACAAACGAGGGAATATATCAATTGGGTAACGTATCCAACCCTGAATAAAGAAACTAGTATCAAGAGAATATGTCATGTGTCCACTTTCAGGATTATTTCACATAATGCTCACTGAATATCCAATCCGATGCTTTGTTCAAGCTTCGGAATATATTTAGTCTTTGCGCCCAAATAGTCACATACGTCATTCACCCCAAGAATGTCATTGTGATATGCATCAAGCACAGTAGAAACATATCGGGACCCATGCCACTTCAAAATCATACGGTCACGGGAAGGTGCTCCTGATTGTGGCCTTTTAAGTTCCTTTAGCTGACGATATTCATCTTGATATTGCGCCCTCTTAAAGGAATAGTATTCAGTAGACACTAAGCTAGCTGTGAGTAATCGTCTTGCGATTGCCTCTCGGCTAACACCATAGCGCAACGCAAGTTCTGAGATTTCTTCGTCTGTCCATTCTGTACCTAATTCATGATTCGTAACGATTAATTTCCTCCCGGAAGTGTCTCATAGGTATCAACATCTCTGCGGCGAAGCGATTGCAGAAAATTTCAATTCCTTCGCTATTTGATATGTCTGATGTGAGATCAAAGAAAACATCACTAATGCCTGAGATATTGAGAAGAAGGTGACAGAACTCGTGCATCAGAGTAAAAATTCTGGCTGTTGGCGAATCGCTGCCATTCATAATAATAATTGGTAAGTTCGAGAAATTAATAGCAATTCCACGCATTTCGCTAACACTAACAAGATTCCCTTGAAAAAACCCCGTTTGAAATACCAGAACACCTACATGTTCGAGTGCATGTATCCAATTTCTTAATGCCAGATTTGAATCTCGCCATCTTGATTGTTCTTCGAACGTAACTCCTAACCCCAGACGTATACGTTCTGCAATAACTTCGGGAGAATTATTGTTACTTTCAATTAATTCAAATTCGGGAATATCGTGACCTAATTGCTTCAACAGGTCAATTATTAACAATCGTCTGTTCTCTGCTTTTCGCAATTCAAGAATTAAAGCCGATGAAAATCGGCTGGTCTCACTTTCAGGGAGACGTCGAAAATCGCGTAGGTTTAAAGCAGCGAAAGGCCTTTCGTACTCATGAGGGGGGCGGGGCAAAAAGAAAACAGCTAGGGGACGTTTGTATACATTGGCGATTTGCTTCAACTGAGCCACAGTCGGTTTACTCTCGCCTATTTCCCATTGCTCAAGTTTTTCGACAGACACACCAATCTTCTTTGCGGCTTCTTGAAGATCGTAGTGAATAGTCTTTCTTGCCCATATTAGCAACGAGGCCTCTATGGGGGCAGTTTCAGTACGTACCATAATATTTTTTTAGCAACACAAACCGTGAATGTTAATCACACGATGTCGAAATTCAAATTCCCTAATATCCATTATACTTATGATATTTGTAATCACAACAAAACCTCATGCTCCCTTATTCCTAAAACGCTGTCCTCTGATACATTATAGCACATAACGAAAGTTTGTTCTATTAATTAATGCTGTACATCTCCATCTTTAACACATTCATTGCCCGTCAGCGTACATTACGTCAGTTCGAAATGACATCTTATTTGCTTGATGTTTCGCCACATCTAATACCACTATATGATATGAGCAAGCATAGTGGCGATAGGAATTGTGTGATGGATTCACCGAGCGCCAAAACGATAGCTACCGAAGATGACCTGATGCGACTGGACGCGCAAGGCCAGCGATTTGAGTTGAGCGATGGAGAACTGATCGAGCAGAGTCCGGTAGGGGTTAAACACGCGGATGTGGCTGGAAATGTGTATGACACACTCAAGGCGTTCGTCAAGGCGCATCAACTGGGTGCGGTGCGGATGGACAGCCTGATTTATCTGCTGCACATCGACCCCGACAGTGGCAAACGCACGGCGCGCATCCCGGACACCTCGTTCACACGTAAAGGACGCCTGCCAAAAGACTTTGACCGTTCCCGCCCCTTTCCCGGCGCACCCGATCTGGCGGTGGAAGTGGTGTCACCAAGCGAAGGTGCTGACGACCTGATGGCAAAAATCCGCGATTACCTGCGCTATGGCAGCGAACAGGTGTGGGTGCTGTATCCCGAACAGAAGGAACTGCACCAGTACATCAATGGCGAAAAGAGCAGCCATATTTATGTGGAAGATGACCGAATCGATGGCGGGACACTGATACCAGGCTTCTCGGCACGGGTTGGCGATTTCTTCGTTCCGATTGAGGATTAATTCTCCCCACCCCTAAATCCCCTCTCCGCTACGCAAGGAGGGGACTTTCAAGTCCACCTCATCCAACATGTGAATCAGCAGAAGCCGGACGACAGGCAGGTCGCGATATAGGCTATTTTCAGAAGGAACGGGAAGCGTTTGTCGCATTGGCTGGTCAGGCCGTTTTGATGTGTTACAATGTCTCGCGCGGGCTTTACCTCGGTTTGCGTTAATCGTCCTCGTCGACAACAACTCTGCCTCAAAAGTCCCATGTCTATATACCCCCATTTTTGGTGAAGGTATTGACGATTCCAGTAACCGTTTATTTTTCTGAGGAGCATTTTGATGCGCTATCGTACTACTTTGATTTGGACACTGATCCTGGCGACTCTGCTGCCCGGCATCATCGCCACCGCCCAGGACAGCCCGCAGGCGTTCCCGGCGGACGTGGCTGCGGAGATACAAGCGGAAATGGACGATCTGACCGCGACAGGGACTCCCGCCCGGTATGGTCGTGTGGATCGACACGCCGGAGTACCAGTTCGCGGGGGCAAGTGGTTTGGCGGACCTCACGAACGACATCCCGATGCCGCCGGATGGCGCGTTTCGGATTGGCAGTATCACCAAGATGTTCACCGCGACGGTGATCATCCAACTTGCGGAGGACGGCGTGCTGACCCTGGACGATCCGCTGGCGCTGTGGCTGCCGGATGTAGCCGAACAACTGCCCTATGGCGACCAGATCACGCTGCGCCACCTGCTGACGCACACGTCCGGTTTGTTTAACATCGTCGAACACGAGGATTACTACGCTGATATCTTCACTGAGGCGACCATCGATGAGGATGCAGGAACCGTGACACTGGACTGCGTTCAACGGGACCCCAACGACACGCTCGCCCGCTACGTCTATGGCAAAGATGCCATGTTTGAGCCGGGGGCACGGTGGTACTACAGCAACACCAACTACACGCTGCTCGGCATGGTGATCGAAGCGGCGGCGGGTATGCCGCTCGCAGAGGCGTATCGCACGCACATCTATGAACCGCTGGGCATGGAGTCAACCTTCCTGGATTGCTACGAAGACTCGGTGATTGATGTGGTGCATGGCTATACGGGATTTGGGGACACCATGACCGATGTCACTGAACTGCATGAATCCATCGGGTGGTCGGCGGGCGGCATCGTCTCTACCGCACCGGACCTGATCGCCTTCGCGCGCGGGTTGTTCGGTGGGGCGCTGTTTGACGATCCGGAGTCGCTGGTCGCGATGACGACACCCGCCCCCGGCAGTTCCTACGGTCTGGGCATGATGCTCCAGGGGGAATATATGGGCCATGCAGGCTATATTGCCGGTTTTCGATCACTGCTCAGTTATGCGCCTGAGTTCGATACGGTCGTGGTGATGCTCTACAACAACGATGCTGCCGATCCCGAACAGAGCCAGGCGGATGTGCTGAATCCGGCGCTCCCCTTGCTGCGCGCGGAGAACGGCTAAACACCCCTTCCCAGAAACGTCTCCGAGACCTGGTCATCATCCGTATCCAGAGATCAGGTCTCGAAGAAGTCAATTTAACACATGGAAAATGCGTTGGCTTCTGAACAGATTAGCACTTTGAGCTTTCAACGTCAGCCACTGGATAGTGAGGAGATAAGTCATGCAAAAGCTAAACAAGACGCGTATAGTGCGAATTCTTCGAATTATCATGCCCATCGTTGGGATAATCTCCGCCGTGATATTCGTACCCTGGAACGCAGTGTTGCTATGGATAGCGCCCTTACCTGACACCGTTCAGGGACAACTGGATGATGCTGTTAATCATGGGCTTGACGGTATCATCGTATACGTCGATCAACCGGGTGAAGCCCCAGGCGCTTTACGCTGCTGGCTGGAAAAACAGGGCAGAGCACGTGCCAGCCGACCCCCAAGCGTTGTTCAAGATTGCCAGTATCAGCAAATTATATATCGCCGCAGCGACCGCCAAATTGGTCAATGACGGGAGCTTGTCGCTGGATGACACGCTGGCTGATTACTTGCCAGAGCTTGTTGGTCGGATTGAATATGCGGATCAGATTACCCTGAGAATGATGGTGCAACATCGCAGTGGCATCCCTAATTTTGTTGACCATCCCGAATGGGACTGGGGCAAGCCACTACCAGATCTCAATGCCTATCTTGCGTTTGCTTTAGATAAACCCGCAGATTTTGAACCGGACAGTCGTTATCAGCTATTCCAATACGAATTATCTATTGATCGGCAATATTCTCGACAAGGTTTTGGGCTACAGCCACCACCAATACATTAACGACGAAATCCTGACACCTCTTGGGCTAACCGACACTTACAATTTGCTCAGTGAGGTGGATTCTGCAGAAGTAGCCAGCGGGTATCACTATGACGTTGAGCCAGATCTAAAGGAAATCGATTATATCAGTCCGGGTGGCTCTATGGTCGCAACGGCGCAGGATGTTGGCATATTCTTGCGAGCACTCAATGATGGCTCGCTGTTAAATGAGGATGAGCAGGCTATTTATTCCTCGATTTATGAATATGAACATACCGGCTGGGTACTAGGCTACCAGAGTATCGCGCGCTACTACAAAGACACGGATACGGTGGTTGTTCAGTTCGTGAACTCCACCGGTGGAGACACGGAGGCGACATCAAATATTGTATTTGACCGTATTGTCCGAATAGTGGGCGGGTAAGGTTATAACAGCGGACAGAAGGAACGCACCAGTACATCGAGGGTGAAGCAGCCGTATCTATGTGGAAGATGGCTATTGCTCCGGTACGATGGGAACATCCGGGTTCGGTTCGGGCGGCTCCGGCGGATTGGGCGATGGCAGCGGCGGTTCATAGGGGCCGGGCAGCGGGGGTTCCACCGGGCCAGGAACAGGCGGTTCAATTGGCTCTGGGAAGGGTGGATTCACCGGATTGGGGTTGGGTTCATGCGGCCAGGGCGGGTCTACCGGGCCGGGTGGGACTTCGGGCGGTATGGGTGGATTGGCAGGCGGCGGCGGGATAACCGGCGGATTGATGGGTGATTCTCCCGGCGGCGCGGGTGGGATGATCGGAATAATTTCAGGGGTTTCGAGTTTCATCATCATGTTCCTCATATCTCCATTATGGGGATGAGGGGTTAGAAACACGATAGAGCGACTGACGACACACACGACGAGGAAGCGGAGGGCAATATTTAAGCCACGCTAAAAGAAACTTAATATTCCGGGGCAGGTTCGTTAAGGATGTTTCAATCCGGTTTAAGCGATTTCCCTTATTCACTGGCCTATTATGAGGGAAAAGCGCCGATGACCGGACTGCTTACCGAGGACTTCATCGGCCTGAACACATGGAGGTTCACGCAATGAGAGCCGATGAGATTGGTCAACAGCTTGCCCGTGAATTGAAGAACCGTTATCTGTACCAGCAGGGGCGATGGTTGTACCGGGAAAGCAAAGGCTGGGGGTATGCATCCGTGCCGCGACTGGCGATCTGGAACGCGATGGTGGCACGCAAACGCGCCGGAGTTGTGCCGTCCAAAGCGCTGGCAGACGACATCCAACGGTATCTGGAAGTGTATCTCAACCTGAAGCAGACAGCCTGACAATCCGGTTCAGTAATCGACAACGCCCCACGCCACCTTCTTGCCTATGGTAGATAGGTAGTCCTCCACCTGTCCCCCGCTCTCAAGTCCACTGACAACAAAATTTCAAATGTAATCTGCCGACAGGTCGAAACTGGGTTACAATCAAAGAGGTTTACCCAGGAGGACTGTTCATGCCAGATCGTCACAACAAAAAGGCTGTCTCCAGCGCGTCACAGGTTGTACGCGGTCTGTTGGGGATGGTCGCCACCGCCGTCGGGGCATGGATTGGTTACAGCGCGTTACTGGTCAATCACCGGATGCCGCTGCCCCCGGCGATTGATGCCCAACGGGAACGCTATCTGTCGCGTTGGGCGGGTTTGCTGAGTTATTACCGGGATACCAGCGCGGCGGGTCGGCCAGTGGTGCTGGTACACAGTGTTAATGCAGCCGCGTCGGCCTATGAAATGCGCCCCCTGTTCAATCATTTTCGGACAACCCGCCCGGTATATGCACTGGAACTGCCAGGATTTGGATTCTCCGAACGCTCGAATCGGGATTACACACCGCAGCTATACGCCGAAGCCATCCTGGACTTCCTGACCCATGTGGTGATCGAACCCGCCGATGTGGTGACGCTCTCCCTCAGCAGTGAATTCGCGGCACTGGCGGCGCTGGAAAATGCGGAACAGTTCCACACCCTGAGCATGATTTCACCGAGCGGATTTACCGCCCGCCGGGACAAAGTATCGTCACAGCGCGCCCGTCAGAACGGCATGAGCGATAGGCTCTATAACCTGTTCACGTTTCCGCTGTGGGCGCGGGCGTTTTTTGATCTGCTGGCGACAATGGTCAGCATCCGGTTTTTCCTGAAACAGAGTTTTGATGGGCCGGTAGAACCGGCGCTGGCCGGGTACAGTTATGCCACCGCCCACCAACCGGGCGCGCACTATGCCCCCTTGCATTTCGTCAGCGGCAGATTATTCACCCCGGACATTCGCCAGCGTGCCTACGAACACCTGACCTGCCCGGTCATGGTCATTTACGACCAAGACCCGTACGTGCGCTTCGATACGCTCGACGAGATGGTCGCCAGCCACTTCAACTGGCGCAGCCAACGCATCACGCCGACGCGCGGGCTGCCCCAGTTTGAACGGCTGGTGGAAACCGCCGCCGCCCTGGACGACTTCTGGACGATGCATGACCCTCCACAACCGGAACAACCCAATGTGTCCGGGTGGGTGGCACAGGATAGTGATTAGCGGGGTTTGAGGGACTCGATTCCGCAATGGTCAATGACCGGCCTTTCCTGTTCGGAACGCTGTGATATATCCATCCAGAATTTCAACTTTTTTATAGCCTTTAGCCCCCTTTTTCCAGGGGTTTCCCCCTGATTCTTATATACAACCAATGGAATTTGCAGTATAATGATATAGAACAAATGTACTGAAAGCGACGCTTATCGAAGGGGGTAAGCGATGAAACCGACACACATCAAAAATCTGCAAGAACGGGCACGTGACCTGCGCGCAACACCGATTAATTCCCACACAGTTGTGGTGGAAAGCACATCGAATCCGGCGGCGAATCACATCGTCACAGTTGAGTATTTGAACGACGGCACCATCCATGCCCGCTGCACCTGCCCCTGGGCGATCAACGGGGGTATCGCGTGTTCGCATGTGATCGCGGCGCTGGACGAACTGGCGCAGCGGCGGGGACGTAAGCTGAGTTTCTGGATTGACAGGAGTGAAGCCCAACGGCAGAAGCGGCGTACCTTCTACCTGCGTGGGGCGAAACCGCGCCGGGAAGATGAGGATGGCGTGTGGATTACCAGCCGCGCGGCATGAAACTTGCAGATGTTACGGAAATCCAAACCTCACCCCGGAGATCATATGCTGGGGTGAGGTCGTTAATTTTCGGGCGAGGGCTGCGGGGATGGTTTAGGTTCGTCAATGTTGCCGTTGTGGCGGGTCATCGCCAGTTCGATACCGTCACGCAGCCAGGTTTCTACGGCGTCGGCTGCCCGGTCTACCACCTGAGCGGCTAGAATGGCCTCATCGCCCTTGAATGCACCCAGAACATAATCTTTGGCGGCCATTTTGCCGGGGGGACGGCTGACACCGAAGCGCAGACGATTGAAGTCCTGCGTACCCAGGTGCTGGATGATACTTTTCATGCCGCCCTGTCCACCCGCGCCGCCGGACTTCCGCAGGCGGACTGTGCCGAGTGGGATGTCGATGTCGTCGGACACCACCAGAATGTTGGGCAGTTCCACCTTGTAGAAATCGACCAGCGCGCGGACGGCCTCGCCGCTCAGATTCATGTAGGTCTGGGGTTTGGCGAGGATGATCTTTTTGCCCAGCATGACACCGGAGGCGACCACCGCCTTGCGTTCCTTTTTGCCGAAGGTCAAGGCAGAGCGCCGCGCCAGTTCATCCACCACGCGGAAGCCGACATTGTGCCGGGTGTTTTCATATTCTTTGCCGGGGTTGCCCAGCCCAACAATCAGATACCAGTCGGTCATGGAATTGCCAGTGATTCGTTATCAGTCGATGAAAACAGGATAGCAGAAAACGGGCGGTTTCTGTAGGGTCATGAAGCCGGGTTGGTTAGTATGGCTTTTGTGCCAATGCGCCGATGAGCGGAACGAAGTGCTTCATATTAATGGTATAGAGCGGCAGTTGCAGGCGATAGCTGGCGGCGGCAATCAAACAGTCGAATACGTCCATATTGTGACTCAGTCGAAGCCGCAATAGCTGTTCGGTAGCCCACATAAAGTCAGAGGTTGTCACTTCGATATGCTCAAAATCGTTCAGGATGGTTAAAGCGCGTTGTTGACCCTGTTTGTTTCGCGCGCCTGCGATAACTTCAAGCCGAACCACACGGGTAATCCCCATTTGTGTGTGATTTTGAGCGAGCCAATCAACTGCTGGTGGGTAGCTCCGTAGATTGTCGATGATAATCGAACTATCCAACAACCCACTTACCATTGACTGTTCGCCTGCCGTTTACGACGCTGCTCCTCAATCCACTCAACCGTATCGGTGATGCCATAATCTTCCCATCCACCAACATGGCCGGCGGCAACAATCTCCGCGCCGGTTTTGGGTTCGATATGGCTCATGGCCTCGATTTCCTCGTCCGTCCAGGGGCGTTCTTCCCAGGGTAATTCTTCCGAGGTCGGGACTTCAATCGTCACCTGTACGTCACCGGGCGGCAGATCGTCCGGCAGTTCGACTTCCAGTTTCCCGGCTTCGGTAATTCGCCCCTGCAATTGAATTCGATTGACTGTGACCATCGGATTTCCTCGTCACTATGACTCAGGCTTATTTTACATCAGGAATGTGAATGTCTGTGCCGGATGACCAACATCTGGCTGCCGTTGCGGATGAACTCGTAATCGACAGGGACGCTCATGCTTCAGGTTAATCAGCAGGTATCCGCCGGATTCTGCCATCTATCAGCCTTCCAACTTGTCCCGAACCTGGGCGTTATGTTCGCCGTAGGCATTCATACCCGCCAGCCATTGATCGCGCATGTCGGGCGGCAGGATGTTCAGGTAAAGCGGTTGACCGGATGCGAAATACTCCTCCGGCACGCCGTACCAGTGAGTCAGCCCCATCTGTGCCCCGGCGACTTCCACAAATTCCACCAGATGCGCCTCGGAGGGGGTACGGACAGCGAAGGTCATCACCGCGTAGCCCTGTTCACTGATTTTGATGGGCGCGATGGCAACCAGCTCACAGTCCGACTCGGCGGCGAGGTGCATGAGATGGTCATAGTCAGTATTCGGGCGGATCACCCACCCGCAGGCAAAGTAGAGTGAAGTCATAACAGACCGGAATGGTAATTGTCAGAGGTGAGAAGGATAGCAGATTCGGGGGGAATGCTGTAGGGGAAAGGAGGAAATAGCCAACCCCGTGCCCTCTGCCTGTTCAATCGACAGAGGGCGCGAGGCCGGATTGAAAGTTATGAACTGGTGTCTTTGGGCGGCGTGGCCTTGAAACCATCCAACATCACAAAGAACACATCCTGCATCAACTGGTCGAAGTCGGATGCCGGGGCTTCAAACCACCATAGATAGGGCACGCCATCCACCAGCGTGGCGTACATCCGCCCGCTGATGACCTCCCCGTTGGGGCCGTCATGAGTGAAGGATGACCATTCCCAGGTGTGATTTTCGCCATAGTAGGTGTCCGAATCCATCACGAAGTAATTCGGCATTCCGGCGACTTCCTCATCCAGTATTTTGTCCAGGGTGGCTCTGGCATCGTCGGACTCATCAGTCAGCACCGTGATTCCGGCGAAGGTGGAACTGGTCTGGTCGTCACCGGGACGGTAGAACCAGAACAGGCCGCCATCCGCACCGGGCATCCAATCGCCGCGTACCGGATAGGTGTCATTGTCGGTGTAGTAGTCGTAGCTCCAATTCCCCGTGTCCTGGGCTTTGACCGCCCGACCATCAATGAAGGTGGTCTGGTCGCGCAGGAGGCTGAAGATGCGGGTGGTTTCCTTCCCGTCCAGACCTTCCGACGAGAACACCAAACCGAGTTCCAGGTCGGGGTCATAAACCGCGAACGCCCGCCCGACATACTGCTGATTGTCCTGGCCTTCATAGGACAAATCGAAGGCCAGCGCATCGCGCCCATCAACCGTGATCGGGGTGAAGTCACCATCACGGGTCATGCTGAAGCGGTCTAAAACATCGTTGGCGATAGCTTCCAGGTCATTTTCGGCACTGTAAACCGGATAGATGAAAACGTATTGAGTTGCGTCGGCATTGTTGGCACTCTCATAGTCGCCGTTGCCTTCATCGGGGAAGTAGGACACACCTGTCCAGTCGATAGGCCGCTGGAAGATGAAGTTCCAATCCAGATCGACATACCCGGCGAGGCTCTGGTCAACACCTTCGTTGTTGACAGTTACAGAGGTAAAGTCGAAGCCAGTGACCCCGCCGAACGCCTCCACCAGGAAGCCCAGATTATACTGACCATCCGGCGCGGGTGCGGCATGATAGCTAATCCCACCTTGAGGCCAGGTATATTCTGTACCGGGACCCACCTGCACACGACCATCGGGCGTCACTGTCGAGCGATAGGCCTGGAAGATACCGCCGACTTCGGGCGTCACACTGGAGAGGGCGACGCTGCCGGGACTGCGGCTGACGACGCTGGATGTGTTGCCATCGTCATCGAACAACACGGTCACATCCAGCCAGTCCTGACTGCCGGGGTACTGATACCGTCCGGCCAGAGAGGTCACATTGTCCTGATAGGATACCAGTTCAAAGTTGGTAGTCGTGCCATCCGTCACGGTATCGAGGGTCACTTCCCAGGTGAAGGTAAAATCGTCGATGCCGGGTTTCCACAGGTTCACCCAGTCCACCACACCATCGGTCACGACTTCGGTCACGATGCGGGAGGAGTCCAACCGCAGCAGCGTGCCATCCGACTGCAACTGATCCACCGTGAATGTGCCCTGCGAGATGTTGCGCCCGATGACTTCCATCGAGACTTTGGTGGGAACGGCGACACTGGTTTCTGTCGGATACACATTGGTAATGC
This sequence comes from uncultured Chloroflexia bacterium, assembly GCA_963752305.1. Lineage (GTDB taxonomy): Bacteria > Chloroflexota > Anaerolineae > Aggregatilineales > Phototrophicaceae > CFX2. Next base: position 1,090,834 of record CAVVXQ010000006.1, on the reverse strand, counting down.
TCACCTGCGGGACGACACTGGGCGCGTTCATCGGGGCTGCCCCAACCACGCCGCGCGACGTCGCCCTGGGCGATACGCTGTTATAGAAGCCGCGCAGCATGTTCGTCCAGTCGGTGAGGGTGGTGGTTTGCAGATAGCGCGAACTGAAATCCGCACCACGCGCCGGGAAGTAGATGTTGTAGTAGGATGTCCACTGCCCCAGGTGGCTGCCCGCGTTGCCGTAGACCAGCATATTGTTGAGCGAGATCAATGACATTTTGTGCCGCCGCCGACAAATCGCCATCGCGCGAATTGGCGATAACGCCCTTCATAAAGTCGCCAATGTCGATGTTGGTCGCCGGGCCGAATTCGTCTTCCGGCAGGAAGAATGAATAAGCATAGGTATTGGCGCGCACCTGCCCCAAAAGCGACCCGTATTTGGCGGGGTTCTGGCTGACCACCGTCGCAAAATCGTCCAATGCCGTCAGCATAGCGGGAACTTTACTCAGGTCAGTGGTGGCCGCACCCAGCACCGGAGCGGTATCCGGGGAGAGGTCGGTCATATCCTTCAGATATTTATCGACCATCAATTTACCCAACTGCGGCATACTGATTGCCGGATTATCGTTGAGTGATTCGGTCAGCAGCGTCATGTCGAAGCTGGGGTTGAGGGTGATTTCCGGCGAACTGATGGAATAGTTGAAGTAGGGGGCGACTGCCGCGTAATACTCGATACTGCTCATCAGACAGGCGTCGTTAATCAGCAGGTCGAATTTGGGGGTATTGGTGGTTTGGAGCGCGCTGGCGAAGGCTTCCTGTAGATCGGTGACGGACAGGATGCCGTTGCCGGTGGTATCGTCGGTCACCGCGCCCGCCCATGCGCCGCCGTGATCGTTGATGGCGACGGCGTAATGATTGGCGGGATAGTTCTGGATGCCCCACACCAGGAAATCGGTCAGGTTATTGCGATAACTGGTATCCAGTTCGCCCAGGCTGAACAGGTCGGAGCTATCTATTGTGGGCGGATAGACCCGGTTGGCATCTTTGCTGGTGTCTGCGCCGACCTCGAATACACGGGTATCCGTCCAGTTACCGTTGGAGTCGTCGTAACCATCGGTTCGATCCAGCAGAGCAATAATCCGCACAGTGGAATTGCTGCCCCCGGCGATTTCGAACTCGTCCAGATCGTTCTCTAAACCGTCTTCCAGATTGTTGTCACCGCCCATATACACCAGCACCGTCCATTCGGCGATGGTACTGGTGGGGTTGAGGGTGGGATAACCAGCGACGGATGGATCGACAGTGGTTGTTCCGCCGGATACCAGGGATGTACCACCCGCGCTGACAGTGATCGTCAGGTCAAAATTACCGGATGTTTCGCCCTGGTCGAAACCATAGCGCGTCACCAACACCACGTAATCGCCCGCGCTGGCGTTGGGGTAAATCAACTGGGAGTCGGTTGTTCCCTGTTCCCTGTCGTCGTTTTCGGCCAATACGGTGTCGCCTTGCAAGAGGCCGATATAGGTGTCCAGGTCGCCACTGGTGGCCTGGACGTCGAGGGTGATGGTCGAATTGGCATCTTCCACCGTAACCGGATATTCCAGGTAATAGGTGTCGCTGTCCAGCGAGCCGGACACCGTTTCCACCTGATCGGAACTGCTCTCGCTGACGGTGGTCACAGGTGTGCCGGAATTGTCCCCGCCGCCGCTGCTGATGACCAGATTGAGTTCAAATGGCCCGGCACTGTAGCCAAAGACACCGATGAGGTACGTGCCACTGGCAGGCAGCACGGTTTCGATCAGAGCGTTCAGATTGACTTTGCTGATGTCGTCATTTTCCTCGATGGTATTGCCATCCTGGTCGGCCAGCACCAGATAGGTATCCACCTCGTCGCTGGTGGCGGAGATGGTGACGGTATCCCCCGCCCGTCCGGTGAAGGTATAAATGACGGGTGTATCAATGTCGATAGCCTGACCCGTTACCGTGTCGCCACTATTCAGCACCGGGTATTCACTATCGGACACACTGGTATTCTGGTCGGGTGGCGGCGCTGCGCCCTGGGCAGACAGGGAGAGGGTATAACGTCCGGCATTGTATGCGCCCGCCAGGATGTAATAATCGCCATTGGCGGGCAGTTCAAAGTCGCTGATGCCCGCGTTCAGGTCGTCCTGACTGAAATCGTCATGTTCGGCCAGTAAATTCTGATTCGAGTCGTACAGTTGCAGATAGACATCTGCCGTCCGACTCTCCAATGAAATGGAGATCACATCCCCGCGTGTTCCGGTGAAGACATAATAATCCGGTTCAGTAGGGTTGGTAATTTCTCCGTCAAAAGAATCGCCATAGGCAATCTGGGATACACCAGACTGTGCCATAACGGTTGGCAGCACGATCAATAAACCGACTAAAAAGAGGAGGGCAAGATAACTTTTTCGCATCCAAAACTCCTTGAAATGGGTACTGTATTCACTATAGCTTAATTTTTCGTTATGCAAAATTGTGAGGCAGACAAACCAGTTTATGTTGGCACATCCGATGGTGAAGTCAATCGGCCATTTGGCGGATTGCAGCCGCTCATCCAGTATGATAGACCCGAACTCCCCGCCTGTTTTAAGAGGTTTCTTAATGCAGTCGCCTTGTGTCTGAATATAGATTCTGTGCTACAATCCGTATAACTAAGGGTTTATCGCACCAATGCTGGCAAGGGGAAATATCGTGACAAAATCACGTACCGAACAACTATTGGAACGCCTTCGTGACTTGCAGGCCAGCTCCGGGGATGTCGAAGCCGCCGCCATTGTCAGTGTGGACGGTTTGAGCATGGCGTCGTCGCTGCCGGGGCATATTGAAGAAGACCGTGTGAGCGCCATGTCTGCCGCTATGGTCTCGCTGGGCGAGCGGATTTCGGGCGAACTTGGACGTGGGATGCTGGAACAGGTCATGGTCAAGGGCGAAAGCGGCTACGTCATCCTGACCTCGGTTGGGGAAGAAGCGGTGCTGACGGTGTTAGCCCGCAAGGAAGCCAAGCTGGGGTTAATCTTCCTGGACGTGAACCGCGCGGTTGATGCCCTCAACCAACTCCTATAATGCATACGGGACAATAACACTGTGCCTGAACCGAGTGGCCTGTATTACCCCAACCGGATCGCACGGTATTTTTTCGAGGCGATGGACGATGTTATGGGGCAAAGCGGGTTAAGTATGCTGCTCACCCTGGCACAACAGGAACAATATATTGGCAACTACCCGCCGGATAACCTGAAAGCTGAATTCGATTTTGCGTCCATGTCCGCCATCCAGAGCGCCCTGGAAGAAGTATACGGGGTGCGCGGCGGACGCGGTATGGCGATTCGCATCGGACGGGCATGTTTTTCACGCGGGATGAAAAATTTCGGTGCGCTGGCGGGGGTGGGTGATCCCTCGTTCCGCGCTCTGCCCACCGATGAACGCTGCCGCCTGGGATTACAGGCATTGGCGGACATCTTCACCAAGTTCAGCGACCAACATTCCTCGGTAGAAGAAGATGAAACCTCCTTTCGCTTTATTGTCCAGGAAAGCCCGATGGCCTGGGGACGCCAAACCGACAAGCCGGTGTGCCATGCGATTGCCGGGATGGTACAGGAGTGCCTGCGCTGGTCATCGAACGGTTACGAATATCTGGTTCACGAAACTGCCTGCCACGCCTGTGGAGACGAAACCTGTGTATTTACGGTCAACAAGACACCTATAGGAACACGTTAGGGGGATTGGTTTGGACAATCCAAGAATTTTGATTGTTGAAGATGATCTCGACCTGTCCGAGATGTTAAACGCCTACTTCCGGGTGCAAAATTATGAGGTGATGGCGGCGGCCTGGGGTAAAGAGGCGCTCAAAATCGCGGAAGAATCGCCGGTTGATCTGATCGTGCTGGACATCCGCCTGCCGGATATTGACGGTTACGAAGTCTGCCGCCAACTGCGTACCCAACGGAAAACGCAGGATGTGCCGATCATCTTTTTGACCGAAAAACGAGATCGGGTGGATAAACTGCATGGGCTGGAACTGGGGGTGGTGGATTACATCACCAAACCGTTTGATATTCAGGAACTCCGGCTGCGGGTGCGCAACGCCCTGGGTCGGGTCGAGCGGCAGAACATGACCAATCCGGTGACTGACCTGCCGGAAAGCGATATGGTGGACACCAAGCTCACCGGGCTGCTGGGCAGCAAGGAGGACTGGTCGCTGCTGCTGGTGTCGATTGACGGCCTGAGCGGTTTCCGTGAGTTATACGGGTTTGTAGCAACTGATGATGTGCTGCGGGCGGTGACACTGATGATTCGGAACGCGGTGCGCGAACACGGCGGCGAGGGCGATTTTATCGGCCACATCGGCCCAGAAGATTTTATCATCATCACCCTGCCGGACAAAATCGACATGATCCGCGAACGGATTGAAAACCGCATCCGGCAGTCCCGCGAGTATTTTTATCCCCTGAAAGACCGGGAACGCGCCCGTGAAGCCGCCGAAACGCACCAACTACGGCTGCGAAGCGGGGCGCTGGACAACCACTCTGGCCCGTTTGAGGACATCAACGCGGTCAAGGAAGCCCTGTTCGCCGGGGCAACGGTTCAGTAACCCTCACCTCCTGTTAACCGAAACATTTTAAACATCCCCATGCGGGGGTTCCAGGCGGGCGATCAGCGCGGAAACACGCGGGTCGCCATTCGCACCTGCGAGACGGTCATAATCACGCAGATCGGCCAGCATGTGATCGTAATCCCCCTGGAAGCCATATAACTTCGCCCGATTATAGTAGGCATTCGCCAGATCGGGTTGGAGGGCTATCACCTGGGTGAAATCGGCAATGGCATCGTCATAACGGCTCAACTGGCGGTAGGCGATGGCACGAATATAGTAGCCATCCACCATATCGGGCTGGAGTTCAATGGCGCGGCTGGCATCGGCAATTGTGTTTTCCATGTCGCTGGTCTGATAGTAAGCAAAGCCCCGATTAATATATGCCGCTGCTGAATCGGGACGTAACTGTATGTAGTGTCCAAAATCGTCGATGGCTTCGGCGTATGCCCCAAGATTGAGATAGGCCAATCCACGCCCATTATAGGCAGTGGCAGCATCCGGTTGATTGTCGATCACGAAGGAAAAATCGGTGACGGCCTGCTGATTATTCCCCGTCTGATAATTGGCTATCGCTCGATACAGATAGGCAACTACATGGTCGGGACTCAGTTCGATGGCATGATTCAGATCGGCAATCGCCAGATCATACTGCTCCAGATTGTTGTAAGCATTGCCACGCCAGACATAGGCATCGGCATTCTGAGGATCGAGGTCGAGGACACGCCCGAATTGTTCTACTGCCTGATCGAACTGGTTGAGGCCGATATAAACAATTCCGCGCTCAAAATAAACATCGGCATAAGTCGGGTCGATCTGCTCGGCCTGATCCAGGTCTGCCAGGGCATCTTCGGTTTGCCCCAGATTGTTGTAGGCATCTGCCCGCCCAACATAGGCTGGCAGATAGGTTGGGCTGAAAGTGATGGCCTGGGTATAAGCATCCACCGCCTGATCGAACGCTCCCGTTTGGGCGAATCCGTCGCCACGATCCACGTATCCGGCGGCTTTGGCATCGGCTTCTGAAGTCGCAGCCGGAGGCGGTGTCGGCGTTTCATCCTGGGCGGCAACCGTAGCAAACAGCCCGAACATCGACATGCATAGGATGAGTCCCAGACAGAGAGTTATTCGCCGGTTCATGAGTCACGCCTTGTCTAATTCAACACTGGCAATTGGTAGCTTGTATTATAACGGCTGAATCTGAATAAAACTGATGAGAGCTACATTTTCCTCACAGGTAGCGCGGGTGGTGACGGGATATTCCGCCGACAGGGGTGCGCCCTGTGGACTGAGCAGTTGGACAGTATAGGTTGCTGCCGACGGCGCGCCGTTGAGGAACAATTCGAATCCGCCGGGACCGAAGGATTGGGTCGCGCCGGAAAAAATGGTTTCGTCCAGATTATCGCCGCGCACCCGTATCCCGTAACCATCGAGAGGCGCATCCACCAAATCGCTGACCGAACCGGCGATGCTCGCCCAGTTACAGCCCTGGTCATTGGCATTGGGCGCAAAGACCGCGCCGTTGTTGGCAGCGATGAACGGGAACGGTGAACTGGTCGCAAACGCCTCCACCGGCAGGGGTGTGAAGGTCAGGGTTGGGCCGGGAGACGGCTCAAGGGTTGCGGTAGGTGGCAAAAAGGTGGCGGTGATAAGAATCGGAATCGGGGTGAAGGGCGGGAAGGGATTGAGCGGTGTCTGCGGGTTGACGAAAATCAGGGTGAATACCCCGATTAAAAGCACCGATCCGATGAGGAAAATGATAGCGATCAGGTTGGGCAGGAATGTACCGCGTGGACGAGAACTCTCGTCAGATCGATCATACCCGGCATCAACTTTTTCTTCCGCCTCAACCCGCAGGGGTGGAAACCGCTCGGCTGGCGGTATGGGCGGCTGGCTGACTTCCTCGACTGGCGGTGGTTTAACCGGATCATCCCCACGTAGTTCCGGCGGGGCGAACTTCGACGAAATCTTCTTCAGGCGGAAAGTGCAGGTTGCTGGTTTCTAACTTACGCTTGCGATCCCTGCGGCTAATACGCCGAAAATCGGTAGGGTTGTCGTCCTGTTCGCTCATGTCCTACCGATCACGCACCTGGACGAAATTCACCAGCGCCAGATTCTTGGTACAGTCCGACGGGAAGGTGACGGTGATGCGCGGCGAAATGACCGTCCCGCCCTGGCTTTCCAGCTCGACGTAATAGGTATTGGCGGTGATCTTGTTATCGACTGGCATTTCCCACCCAGCCGCGCCATACAGCGAATTCGAGCCGCTATCGACCCGGCGGTCAATGTCGCCACCGAAGACATGCAGCCGTAATCCGTCCATCGGCGCGCCACCCAGGTCAAACACCTGCCCACCAATGCCCTGCCAGGCACAACCGGCTGTATTGGCGAAATTCGAGGTGAAAATGACGTTGCCCTCGCGCAGGTCAAACAGGAACGGCGACAGGCTGGGTTCCAACGTGGGGGTTGGGCCGGTGGGTGTTTCGGTGGGAACGGGTGTATCGCTGTTGGCAGGGGTAGGCGTCAGACTGGGGGTGCTGGTCGCCGCCGGAGTGTCGGTAATAGTGGGCGATGTGGTGACAGAGGGTGTTGGCGACAGCGTATCTGTGGGCGTCAGGGTGTTGGTCGGCGTGGGGGTAAAGGTCGCAGGCAAGGTGGGCAGTGGTGTAAACGACGGCGTGACCGACGGTAATTCCATCGGCGTGGGCAAGCTGCCGACATCCTGGGCGGTAGCGGGAGGGCCAACCAGCCGCGAAACCACGATGATAATCACCACAATGGACAGCAGCAAAAAGATAATGCTGATGATGTTGAAGGTTCGTGCGTTGCCTCGTCCCATGAGATACCCCCAATAACGTAGCGGAAGTGTGACCTGCCACTAGTGGATAAAGCTAAATATACCGTTCGATGGTGGCATTATCCATTAATGGGCGCAGCCAGTTCTCGAACCTGCTTTGGGCGATATAAACCCAACGTTCTGGATCAACAGGCCGATTGGCGGCCTCCAGGGTTTGAATAATATGATAACCGAGTTCAGTCGCCACTGGCCCACCGATTTGTCCGGGTTGCAGGGCAAAGGCGGCGCGGGCAAGCTGTGGCACAAGCAGTTCATCCTGGGTGAACCATCCCAGGTCGCCACCGGACTGCCGGGTGGTTTCATCCAATGACAGGCTGGAAGCCAGGGTGGCGAAGTCCTCACCATTTTGCAAACGCGACAGCACAGCGTTGGCCTCGGCTTCGGTCTGCACCAGAATGTGGCGCGCGTGAACCTGTGGAACATCGCCGGATAAATCGGCTGTGAGCGAATCGCGGACGCGATTGGTGGTCAGGGTAGCCCGCTCGATGTCCCGAAACTCGTCCTCGGTAAACTGATTGGTGGCTAACCACTGCTGCCAATCTTCGGCTGTCCCGGCAGCCGATTTCATATCCTGAAGTTCGGCCTCCAGGTCGGCATCACTCACCGCCAGCCCCTGCGCCGCCGCGCTTTGCTGAATCACGGTCTGTTCGATGAGTTGGTTCAGAACGTCGTCGCGCAGGGTATCGGGGTCGGCGGCCTGGACTTCCATCTGGCGGCGGGCAAGCGCGCGTTCAAACTGTGTCAGTGTAATACCCTCACCGTTCACCCTGGCGACCAGTTGTACACCCGCGTCATTGGTCGGTGGTTCGTCGGATGTGACCGGCGTGGCGGTTTCGGTAGGCGCAATCGGCACACTCGGCACGGTGGCCGGGATTTCGGGCGATAGGCTAATGGGGGTGGTCACGGGCGGCTGGGTGGCGGTGTTGGATGCACACGCGGCGACCACAAACAGCAAAACGACAGGCAGACCGCGCGTAATGTTAATCCGATGAAGCACAAGCACTTCCTTTATGCTGATGGCGACGCCTGGTACACGATTTGTAACCCGTCTGGATTTTCAGGCGTAAAGTTTGGCAGGTATTACAGTCCACAGTCCGTATTATGCTATTTGCAGGCGTTTGGGGCAAGTGGCGGAATAGTACGGGACTCTAGTCGAGTAGGCGTACACACGGCATAGTGCTAAAATGGAAACATTCACCACAATACTCAGGAGCAGTCACTATGCCCCGATGGGATTCTTTTGCAACCTTTCTGGCCGAAGCCGACGAAATCACCAGCAACGGTCAGCGTCAGGCGCTGGTTGATGAACTGCTGGATGAACGGACGGAATGGCCCTGGATTGAAGGAAACAAGGCCACCTTCATCTACAGCAGTCTAGGCGCGCGCCAAAGTGTGGCAATCAACCTGGATACCATCAAGGGCGACCCACCTTTCGCACAAATGACCAATATGCATGGCACGACCTTCTGGTACGTCACCCGCCAGTTCGAGCGGGATGATCTGCTGGATTATCTGCTGGCGATTGACGACCCCCTGACGCCGCTGGCTACCGAACCGGATATTGTGTCGCGGGTATCCAATTTCTGGCGGGCTGACCCGAATAACCCCGTCCGAATGCAAACGGCGCAACAGGATGTTTCGATTCTCCGAATGGATGAGGCACGCCCGTTTCCAGACTGGTCAGAAATGAAAGCGGTGCGGCGGGGCAAGGTCAACGAGCATAACTTCGACAGCACCCAACTGGGTTTCAAAGGCCGCAAACTGTGGGTGTATACGCCGCCGGGTTATGAGCATTCCGGGATGGTTTATCCCCTGCTCATCCTGCAAGACGGTCAGTGGGCGAATGGGCCGCTGCAAGTGCCGTTCATTGCCGATGCGCTGATTAAACACAATCGGTTGATGCCCATCGTCATCGCCATGCTGCAAAGTGGTTCGCAACAGGAGCGTGTGCGCGAGTACACCAGCAATAACCTGCACTATGCCTCCCTTTTGACCGAACTGCTGCCCTTCGTACAGGTGAACTACCGCATCGACTCGACCCATCTGGGTGTAGGTGGGGTAGCGATTGGCGCGGTGGCCGCCGCACACGCCGCGCTGATAAATCCGGCGGTCTTCAACGGCCTCATCATGATCTCGCCGCCACTGGGTCAGGGACAGGGCAGCGATGCGCTCACCCAGGTCGCACCGCGTTTTCAACAGGCGCGCGTGCTGCCCCGGCATATCTTCCAATCGGTTGGGCGCTACGAGGCGAAATCACGATTCTTACGACCTGCTTATGCACTGCGTGATATTCTGAAGGACAAGTCGGACGTTGCTTATCAATTTGCCGAAATCGGAAGCGGTCACGGGTTGGTCGGTTTCCGCAGCATCATGCCGGAGGCGCTGGCGGCGGTATTTCCGGGGGAAAATGCCTGATGGTGAATCGGGCTGTAACTGAGGCTGGTGTATGAGATGCTCTAATAGCTATTCATGCATCGCCATCTGGTTTATTAAGCTGTGTTGCAAACCGAAAAATGTGTTAGAATAAGATATACGAATATCGTAAGTGTGATCTTTGCAACGAGGGTTGCCAAATGAACGCACCGACAGATGTGTTGTGGCGCGTGAACAATGAGTACCGTAAGCGGCTCTCCCAGGCGCAAACCTTCCTCGATCTGCTGGAGCAGATGATCCTGGCGACGGACGATCGCCAACCTCGCACGCTGGAAACCCTGCGATATGCCCGCGAACAGGTGAATTCACTCATCGAGGAACATCGACGCTGGCGGAATCGCTTTTACTACGATTCAAAAGAAACCAAACGGATGGTGCAGGCAGACCGGGATGTCAATCAGGCATTGGCACGCTTCAGCCGGATGCGGACGCAGCATGAGAGCCGTTTATTTGACATCTACAGCCTGCTGCACGAGATTCCAGCCCCCGACCCGCTGCTGACGCGCGTTCCTAACGGCGATTTGTGGTCAATGACGCAGTACGCCATCCATGATCTGGTGGGTTTTGGCGATTATTTAAACAATCTGGAACATGTGAATTAGGGCGCGGTTCGGAGTTTTATCCAGGCACGATATACCAGCAGGGACGGGAAACAATCTCGCCCCTGTTTTATTGCCTGACAGAATTTCTTAGCTGCTCGACCAGCGTCTTTTGCTCGTCGGTGAGGGATTCGGGGATGGTAATTAACACGCGGGCATAGAGATCGCCAAATTCACTCGGTTTGCGCAGGATGGGCATCCCTTTACCACTGAGGCGGAAGCGGCGTCCTGACTGTGTTCCCGCCGGGATACGCAGCCGCACCGCGCGATCCAAAGTTGGCACTTCCACCTCGCCGCCCAACATGGCAGTGAACATATCGACCTTCACTTCCACCTGTAAGTCGTTTCCGGTGCGCTGGAACTGGCTGTCTGGATCGACCTGAACGACCAGATACAGGTCGCCCGGTCTGCCGCCGCCGATGCCCGCACCGCCTTCGCCCGTCAGTCGCACGCGCGTTCCGGTATCTGCGCCCGCCGGGATATTGGCCTTAATGCGCCGATCCCCTTTGCTAATCATGCGGGTTGCACCCTGGTAGGCTTCACGCAGGCTGATGCTCACAGGTTGTTCAATATCCTGCCCTGCTGCCCGTGCCCCGCCGAAGCCGCCGGTTGCGTTCGTGACCCGTGTGCGTCCTCGCCCACCGATGCCGCCGAAAATCTGCTCAAAGATGTCGTTGAAGGGCACATCGCCGCCATCATCGACATTGGTGTAATACTGTGATCCCGCACCGGGCATGTTTGCGCCGGGATTGACTGTGCCAAACCGATCATAGGTTTGGCGTTTGTCAGGATCGCTCAACACCTCGTAGGCTTCGTTGATTTCCTTGAAGCGGGCTTCAGCATCCGGATTATCAGGATTCGCGTCCGGGTGATATTTCTTTGCCATTTTTCGGAAGGCAGATTTGATTTCCTTGTCGTTGGCATCCTTCTTGACGCCAAGCGTTTTGTAGTAGTCTTTCGCCATAATGTACGCTGGTATCCCCCAATGGAAAGGTTGGGTGTTTATCGTAAGAAAACATTAACTCAACGTCAATTTTACGTCTGAGTGAGTCCCCGGTCAACGGACACAGTTCAATTCTTATACTCTTATAATGCAGATGGTCGACTGAATACGGTGCTCAGTGTGGGAAGTAGAAAGGGGCACAAACTGCTGTGCCCCTCTGTCCTATTCCCGCGTTAAGGTGTCGGTGTGGGAGTCCCAGTTGGCACGGGTGTGACTTCCGGCGCTCCGGGCACATCCGGCGGGGTGAAGTCGGCATTGGGGGCTGCGAGACTGTTGAAGTCGAACAGGAACGGGCTGTTGGACGGAACGAGTGCAATGTTGACGTTATCACTCAGGTTCTGTACATACAGGTATTGAATCAGGCTGGGATTGGCGGCGATTTGCTCGCTCACCAACCGCAGGGCTTCGGCCTCGGCCTGGGCTTGCAGGACGGTGGCCTGTGCCTGACCCTGGGCACGCGCAATCTCAGCGTCACGCTCACCGGCAGCCACCGCGCGGGCTTGATCGGCCTCGTTCTCACGCTGCTTAACAATCAGGGCGGCTTGCTGCGCCTGTTGGTCGGCAATCTGCTTGTCTTCGATAGCCTGACGGAACTGGTCGGAGAAAACAATGTCACGCACCAGCAGGTCACTCAAGGTCAGACCTTCTTCATCGAACCGTGTAGCTATGCGGGTCTGCATATCGGTTTCCATATCGGTACGTCCCGCACCGTAAATTTCCTCGGCACGATAGCCGGAAACCACATCCCGCACCAGACCGCGCACGGTTGGCCGGACGAAATTATCCTGATAGTTGGTTTGCCAACGGACATGGAGTTCGTTCACTTTATCGGGGTTCACGGCATAAATCACGCTGATGTCGAGGGCGACTTCCTGGCCGTCTATCGTTCGGGCAGCCACCGCATCATTCCCCTGAATCTGACCTTCTGAGGATGTCCCGGACATGGTGTAAGTCTGCTGGGTGGTCGGATACAGGAAATACTGCTCCACCACCGGGATGACCACCGAGGTTCCAGCGCGGCGCGCCGGGGTTTCCAGCGTACCATTCAAGGTATTGAGCACCACAGCCACTTCGGTGGGCTGTACAATCAGAATACCATTGCTGACCACACCGAACAGAACGCCGCCAACCAGTCCGAGCACTGCCAGCAGCACGCCTCCGCGCGCATTACGTCCCTGCGAGGCGGCGATGACTGCCAGCGCGACGCCCGCGATAAAAATGACAAAGGCCGCCAACGCGACGACATTGAGTATGGCACTAAGTCCACCCATAATTTACTACTCCTTTAACAAACATGCGGGTAATGCACAATTCATTTTGCATCAATAGCAGGCGATTATAACCCCAAGCACTCACTTCCCCCACCCGGCAGGCGCAACACCCACATAACTGGGGGGAATTCGCGGTTGATGCCATCAGCCCCACCCAAACGCCAGGAACTCGAAGTCCCGACCATCACCGGGCATATTGCGCCGCTGCCTGTGATACAATTCTCCCCTTGATGAGGAGTCATTGATGCCTAGTCTGTATACGACAATTGGCCCCTGGACGTTTCAAACCTTTACCCTGCTGCTGGCGCTGGCGGTGATGATTGGTGGTGCGTTCGGCCTGCGGCGGGCGGCGACTCCTGGCGCGGTGGTCGATATTTATCTGGTGACGCTGGTGGGCGGGGTGGCGGGGGCGCGGGTGTTTCATGTGCTGCTGAACTGGGATTATTTCGCGGAAAACCTGAACGAAGCCCCGAACGTGACTCTCGGCGGACTGGACTGGCATGGGGCGGTAATCGGCGGTTTGGTTGGCCTGTGGGTCGGGATGAAGATTCGGGCGTGGGTGGTCAAAGGCCGGGGTCGTGACCATTTCCGCGATCTGCTGGACCCCCTCACGCTGGCGCTGCCCCTCATCGGGCTGGCGGGCTGGTGGGGATGCATGGCGGCGTTGTGCGGCTATGGGCTGGAAGTGGATAACCTGTCGAATTATCCGGCGTTCGCGGTGTCGGAAACGGCGGACGTGTACGGAATCGCCGCGCCACGCTATAACACACAGGTATTCGGCCTGCTGCTGTGTGGTGGAGTTCTCATCTTCACGCTGATGTTGTTGTGGCGGGGATGGCTGGGCTATCGCCGCTTCTGGCTCACATTGGCGCTACTCAGTGCCGGAATGTTCGTGATAGGCTTCTTTCGTGGCGACCATGTACTGATGGTAGGCGGGCTGCGGGGCGATCAGGTGCTTGACATAGTGTTACTTGCCCTTGCCGTTGTCATGAGTGTTCGCCAGCCAGGATCGACAGATGATTAATCTACATCAGGGAGACCAAACGAATGCTCACTGCTTTTATTCTGAAGCTGAAAGCTGACCGCTAATGACTGATAGCTACATCTCCAACATTTACACCTACCCGATCAAATCCTGCGGGGCAATATCCCATGATGTAATCACGCTCGACGAACGAGGCCCAATCTGGGATCGGCGCTGGATGGTGGTCGATGGCGATGGCCTGTTCATTACCCAGCGAGAATTACCCGCCCTGGCCTTGATTCAACCGCGCTTTGAGGACGAGAGTTTGTCGATCACCGCGCCGGGGATGCCGGAGATACGCCTGCCGTTACAACGCGAACCGGGGGATGTGTGGCGCGTACAGGTGTTTGATGATGTCTGTGCCGCCTGGGACGAAGGTGATGAACTGGCGGACTGGTTGAGCGATTATCTGGGGACAGATGCGCGGCTGGCGCGTATGGCCGATGGGTTCGTGCGCCCGGTGGATGCCACCTACGCGCCAGAGAACACACCCTTCGGATTTGCCGATGGTTTCCCGGTGCTGATTGTGTCCGAAGCATCTTTGGGGGAACTTAACCGCCGTATGGTCGAGCGCGGCAAGCAACCCGTCCCCATGAGCCGCTTCCGCCCGAATCTGGTGGTGGCGGGTACGACAGCTTTTGCCGAGGATAGTTGGCGAGCGATACAGATCGGAGCGGTCATACTGGATGTGTTGAAACCCTGCGCGCGTTGTGTTACTACCACTGTCGATCAACTGACCGGAACTGTGCCGGATGTGACCGAACCGTTGGGCACGCTCAACACCTTCCGCAAGCAGGGGAGCAAGGTCATGTTCGCGCAGAACGCAGTTCATCGCGCGCCGGGGACGGTGCGGGTGGGCACTCCGGTGGAGATGATCGACGTGTAAATGTTAGTCAGTGAGGGTGCATCATGAACGAAGGTATTGAAACGATCATAATCGGAGGAGGACAGGCAGGACTGGCGACCAGTTACTATTTATCCCAGGCAGGACGCGAACACCTTATCCTGGAGGCGTCCAGCCGACCCGCCCATGCCTGGAGAGAGGGACGGTGGGATTCATTCACTTTCGTGACACCGAACTGGACATTACGGATGCCAGGGATGGAATATAGTGGAGATGATCGGGAAGGGTTCATGCCCCGTGAAAAAATCATCGGCTATTTTGAGCAGTACGTGGAACAATTGAAGCCGCCCATTCAGTATCGTACACGAGTCGCTTCAGTCGAAAAGTTGGATGATGGCTACCGTGTAGACACGGGTGGTCAGGTTTATGAAGCGGACAATGTTGTGGTTGCCACCGGCCTCTTTCAGAAGCCGAAAATCCCTGCTTTCAGCGCCGATGCTCCTGTGAAAGTTGTACAAATGCATTCGAGTCAATATCGCAACCCCGCATCCCTGCCACCCGGCGCAATATTGGTGATTGGCGCGGGACAGTCCGGCGCTCAGATTGCCGAGGAATTGTATCAGAGTGGTAGGAAAGTCTATCTGTCGGTTGGGAGAGCAGGCCGCGCTCCCAGCCATTACCGGGGAAAAGACACTTTTGAATGGCTGAACATCATCGGTTTCATGGATCGTACCGTTGATCGGCTGCCGAATCCCAAAATCAAATTTGCGCCTAATCCGCAGCTTTCCGGCAAAAACGGCGGCCATACACTCAACCTGTACCAATTCGCGCGGGACGGTGTGACGCTGCTGGGGCGGATTGCGGGTATTGATGGGAACAGTATTCTCCTGAAGCCCGACCTGAAGGAAAGTCTGGCGGCGTCAGACAAGTTCGAGGCCGATGCCATCAACATGATCGACGGTTATATCCAACAGCATGGACTCGATGCGCCGGAAGACCATGTGCCAGATTTAAGCATCGGGTTTGAAGCGCCGGTGATTGAGAAACTGGATTTGAAAGCGGCGGGAATCAGCAGCATTATCTGGGCAAATGGTTATGGATTTGATTTCAGTCTGGTCAAGCTGCCGGTTTTCGATCAAGATGGGTTTCCGGTACAAACCAGAGGTGTGGCGGCTTATCCCGGTCTATATTTCATCGGTTTACCCTGGCTGTGGAAGCCGAAATCCGGCCTGCTGCTGGGCATCGGAGACGACGCAGCCTACATCACTGAACATATCACGGAACGCATACATTAAAGGCAAAGTTTATGGCAACCTACGACATCGTTCTACGCAACGGCGCAATCTATGACGGAAGTGGAGACCCTCCCTACCGGGGCGATGTCGCTATACAGGGCGACACCATCGCGGCGGTGGGCGACCTGGGCGATGCGCAGGGGCAGCAGGAAATTGACATCAGCGGCTTGGCCGTCGCGCCCGGTTTCATCAATATGCTCAGTTGGAGCGTCGAGTCGCTGATCGAAGATGGTCGTTCGCAGAGTGAAATCCGCCAGGGTGTCACGCTGGAAGTCATGGGCGAAGGCACGTCGATGGGGCCGATGAGCGACGAGATGAAGGCCAAGCACGAACGCGGCATCCTGGGCAACACCCGCATCAAATACAACATCGAGTGGACGACGCTGGGCGAATATCTGGAATGGTTGGAAAAGCGCGGCGTCTCCACCAATATCGCCTCGTTCGTCGGTTCGGGGACTCTGCGCATTCACGCCATCGGCTATGATGAGCGCCCTGCCCACCGACGACGAACTCAAGGCCATGCAAGACCTTGTGCGCGAGGCGATGGAAGAAGGCGCGATGGGCATGTCCGCCGCGCTCATTTATCCCCCGGCTTCTTATGCCGACACCGACGAACTGATCGCACTGGTCGATGTGGTGGCGCAGTACGACGGCATGTATATCTCCCACATCCGCGACGAAGGCAATACCCTGCTGGAAGCGTTGGCCGAATTTCTGGAAATTGTCGAAGCCACTGGCGCTCGTGGGGAAATTTATCACCTCAAAGCGGCTGGCCCGGCCAATTGGGGCAAAATGGATGACATGATTCGCATCATGGAAGAGGCACAATCGCGCGGGCTGCCTGTCACCGCCGATATGTACACCTATGCCTATTCCGGCACAGGCTTGTCGTCCTGCATCCCACCCTGGGCGCATGATGGCGGCGAAGAAAAGATGCGCGAACGGCTGAAAGACCCGGCGGTACGCGCACGTATCCGAGAGGAAATCCAGTTCGCCTCCGATGCCTGGGAAAATATGTACCAGCAGAATCGGGCCGAAAAAATTCTGCTGTCCGGCTTTCGCAAGGATGCATTGAAACCCCTGACGGGCAAGACTCTGGCGGAAGTGGCGGCCATGCGCGGCACACCGCCCGAAGATACGCTCATGGACTTGCTCATCGAGGACGAAAGCCGCATCTTCACCATCTATTTCACCATGTCCGAGGACAATGTGCGCAAAGAGATGGCGCTGCCCTGGGTGAGCTTTTGCTCAGATGCCGAGTCGCAAGCGCCGGAGGGGGTGTTCCTGCAATCCAATCCGCACCCCCGCGCCTATGGCTCATTCGCCCGCGTATTGGGCAAATATGCCCGTGACGAGGGTGTCATCCCGTTGGAAGAAGCAGTACGGCGGCTGACCTCCTTCCCGGCAGCCAATCTCAAGATCGAAGGGCGTGGGTCGCTCAAACCGGGTTATTATGCTGATGTGGTGGTATTTGACCCGGCCACTATTCAGGATCATGCCACGCCGGAAAAGCCGCACCAGTACGCCACCGGCATGCAGCACGTTTTTGTCAACGGCGTACAGGTCTTGCGGGATGGCGAACATACCGATGCGAAACCGGGGCGTTTCGTGCGCGGGCCGGGATGGAACAAGCACCGTTCAAACTCAGATTGAACCGAGAGGACACTATGCGCGTGAAAGTCGGACTGGCACAGATATATCCCAAGTTAGGCGATGTGAAATGCAATCTGGACAAGCATCTGGATTACATCCGTCAGGCGGATGATCTGGGTGTGGACTTAATCGTCTTCCCGGAATTGTCGATGACGGGTTATCAGGTTCAAGACCTTGTACCGGAGGTCGCCATCAAACCCACCCGCGATGATGACACCTTCCGCGCCATGCTGGATGCCAGCCACGACATGGACATCATGTTCGGCTTCGTCCACGAGGACAAACGCCAGCGCTTTTATACCGCCGCTGCCTACCTGTCCGGCGGGGAATGCCTGCACATCCACCACAAGATTTACCTGCCGACCTATGCCATGTTCGATGAAGGCCGCTATTTCGACCAGGGTGAGAACGCCCGCGCCTTCGACACCCGCTTTGGGCGAATGGGGATGTTGATCTGCGAGGACTTCTGGCATATGTCCCCCGCCTATCTGCTGTGGCAGGATGGCGCGGATGTGCTGCTGTTCCACAGCGCCAGCCCCAGCCGGGGACTTGATGCCGGGGATCGGCTGTCGGGTTCGCGCTGGGTCGAGCTGGTCAATCAGGCTTATGGCAGCATGTTCACCAATTACGTCATTCACTGCAACCGCGTCGGTTATGAGGACGGCAAAAACTTCTGGGGTGGCTCGTCCATCGTTGACCCGGATGGTGAGTTCATCACGCGCGGCCACTACTTTGACGAACTGCTCATCACCCAGGAGATCGACCTGAATCAACTCCACCGCACCCGTGCCCGTCTGCCCCTCCTGCGCGACGAACGCCCGGAACTGGTGGAGCGCGAGTTGCGGCGCATCCTGCGGCGGGAGGAGTAGTCTATAATAAGGACAAAGTGGAAAGGGTCTAAATCATGACCGCTCAGGAACGGGCGACAACCTATACATTGGATGATTTACGGGCGCTAGAGGCAAGGCCGGAAAACGCCGACAAGCGATTTGAATTGATCGCGGGGGAGATATACGAAGTGCCAACGCCTAACCCTTTACACAACTATATCGTGGCGCAGTTGGTATTTTTCCTGCTCGGTTTCGTGCGTCCGAAGCAGTTGGGTTATGTATTTGGGGATGTTACCAGCTACACATTACCCAATGGCGACGAACTAATCCCGGATGCCTCCTTCATTTCGAGCGAACGCCAATCCCTGCCACTGCCGGATAAGTTCTATATTGCTCCTGATTTGGCGGTTGAAGTGGTGTCCCCAAGCAACCGCGAACGCGAAATGATTGATAAAGCGGAATCCTATTTACAATCCGGGGCGCGCCTTGTGTGGGTCATCTATCCAATCATTCGCGTGGTGGATGTCATTCGTCGAAATGCGGATGGCAGCCTGACCATTCGCAAAGTTGAATCCGATGGCCTGCTGGATGGCGAGGATGTGCTGCCCGGTTTCACCCTGTCGGTTCAAGAACTGTTCCCGGCTGAATAAACATGGATGACAAAACCGCCCTCAAAACCAGCAGCGCCGGAATGCGCCTGATCGCCCAGACGACCCTGTTCAATCAGGGGGATTTTCCGCGTCTGAAACAGTACGTGAGCGACAACTATCACCCGGCGGCGCTGGAAGAAATCTCGGTTTCGACCTGGGTGGCGGAGATGAAAGCCGTGTACCGCCTGCATGGCAAGCTGCGGGTAAAACAGGTCTTGGCGACAGACAAACATAAAGTCATCGCCGTGATGGAGAGTGAAGGCGGCGGACATTTTATGGTGGAGATGACCGTCGAGGAAGAATATCCCCACAAGATACTCGGCTACCAGCTACAGCCGATGGAAGTAGGCCAGTAGCCAGGGGACGACCTCAACCTCGCTGGCTGCGTGTAGATAAAAATCTGCGTAATGTACTCGTGAACTGTCTACGGAACAGCGATAAAGCAATTCAGGACAACCACCCATTAACGACGGTAATGTGTGATTAATAATTAATCGGTTACGATTTAACATCTTCTTGGCCGTGTTAGAATGGTAGGATTGGGCAGATGCAAGCAGACAGGAATCGCCATGATTCTCCCCAAAGACCGCGACCCTCGCTTTATCACCATTCGGCGCGGCGGGACGCTCACGGATTCCGATCACCAGCTACTCGCTTTGTGGGCTGCGACATGCGCGGAGCATGTTCTGTACCTGTTTGAATTGGTTCAGCCGTCAGATACGCGCCCACGTCAGGCCATCGAGCTGATCCGGCAATGGGTGCGCGGCGAGATTACCTGGTGGCAGGCACGCACAGCCGCAGGCCACGCTAACGCGGCGGCCAGGGAACTCGATGGTGCGGCTCGGTATGCTGCCTACGCTGCCGGTCAGGCGGGGGCAGTCGGGCATGTGGCCGCACACGAACTCGGTGCTGCGGCTTACGCGATCAAGGCGGTACGTGCGGCTGCCCTTAAAGACGAGGCCGAGAGGGCTGGCAGGTTCGAGTGCCAGTGGCAACGGGAGCAACTGCCCGATACGATTCGGGAGCTTGTTCTGGACGATCAGCGGTTGAGAAACGACATCTGCTGGTTTGTGTTCGACTGCTGATTGTCTATCACTGCCTGACAAGCGCATCGAGCCAAGCGGGTATCTCTTTATGCGGAGACTGAGGAAAGCTGAACAATTCTTAAGTCTCCGAAGGTTGTACATGTCCCATCACATCAACGATGAGTTCAAGGTATGGTAATGATGACAGCACCGACCCAGACACAACCCGATCTACTCCACCGCCTGACGATCAACACCGACATCGCCCGGAAGATGATAACCGGATTTATCCGCGACCAGATGGACAAGGCGGGCATGAAACGCGCCGTCATGGGACTGTCCGGCGGCATCGACTCGGCGCTGTCGGCTTACCTGTCGGCAGAGGCACTTGGCGCGGAGAATGTGCTGGTGGTGCGGATGCCCTATCGCACCTCATCCCCGGCCAGTTTAGCCGATGCCGGATTGGTGATCGAAGACCTGGGACTGCCCTCGCTGGATGTGTCCATCACCGACATGGCCGACCCGCTCATCAACCAGTTCCCGGACATGAGCAATGTGCGCAAGGGCAACATCATGGCGCGGCTGCGCATGGTCACGCTCTACGATCAATCGGTAGCCTGGGGCGGGCTGGTGATGGGGACGAGCAACAAAACCGAGTTCCTGCTGGGTTACTCCACCATCTACGGCGACAGCGGCGTGGCGCTGCACCCGATTGCCGATCTGTATAAAGCCCAGGTGCGCCAGTTGGCGCGGGCGATGGGTGTGCCGGGAGCCAATCCTGGACAAAGCCCCCTCCGCCGATCTGTGGGAGGGGCAAACCGACGAGGGTGAACTGGGTTTTACCTACAATGATGTCGATCAGGTATTGTACCTGCTGGTGGACGAACGTTATACCATTGACGAAGTGGTGGACGAGGGTTTCGCGCGGGCATTTGTGGAGAATGTGTGGAAGCGGGTGAAAACCAACCACTACAAACGTACCATGCCCAATATCGCCAAACTGAGCAAGCGCACCATCGGCCACGATTTCCTGTATCTGCGCGATTTCACCGGGCGCTAAGTGACTGCCTGCATCGCCCGAAAGGACTGTCGGATGGTCGTCACGATGCGCCCCTATGCTGGATTGCATGATCTGGTGAGCATGAAAGCCCTGACCATCGCAGGACGCAAGGCGCATCCCTATTCCGGTTATCCGCATATTGGTGATTTGGATTGGCTGGTATTTTACGGTGTGCCCGTACATGGGAACAGCCTACAGGATGTGATTTACCTGATTGAACAGGATGGTCAGCTATTCGGATGGTTGGCCTACAGCCCGCCTTTGCCGGAATTTGACCTGGTGGTACACCCTTCCATGCTGGGGACAGATCGCGCCGAGGCATGGGTGGCCGCTGCGGAGGAACATCTGCGCCCAGCCGCTTTGTTGCGCGGTGAACCGATGACGACTTTCACCTGGATAGATGACCCGCTAACCCTCCGGCTGGAGCGGCGCGGCTATGTCGGCAGGGATCATTTTACCGTTTTTACCTATTCGCTCGACGTTCAACCGCCTCCACCTATCCTGCCGGACGGCTTCACTTTCCTGGAAGCCATGCGACCAGAGTGGGCGGATCGCCGCGCCGATGTCCATTTCAACAGCTTCAACCCGTCCAAAATGACCGCCCAGGCGTATGCCCATTTTATGACCGCGCCGGATTACGACCCCGAATTGGATGTGGTGGTGGTCGCGCCGGATGGACGGTTCGCCGCCTTCTCGATGTGCTGGATTGAGCCACTCACAAAAATCGGTTCGCACGAGCCGGTAGGCACACGGGGAGAAATGCAGCGCCGGGGTTTGGGTCGGGCGGTGATGCTGGAAGGGCTGCGGCGGATGCGTGCGCGTGGTATGTCCGTCGCTACGGTGCTGACCAACACCACCAACACCGGAAACATGGCCTTTTACGAGTTGCTGGGGTTCAAGCGGGTGAATAGTATTTACAAATACGAAAAATCGGTTGCCGAAGTCGATTAGGAGAAAAAGGATCAACCAGCCGATGACCTACATCATACACATCGCCGACCCGGCGCGTGATTATGGGCGGGTGGCGGAGCTGTTGAACACCTTTGAACGCCAGAAAGTAACCGCCGAAATCCTGCGAGGATGGGACAGCCGGAGCGGGGAGGGCACAATTCGCCGCCGCACGGTAGCCGTTGATGGCAGTGGCCGCATCCTGGGTTACTGCACCGTCGCGCACGATACCTGGGATACTCCCGGTTTCTTTGTGCTGTGGGTGATCGTTGATTTTGGTGTTCGCGGGCGGGGAATTGGGACGGCGCTGTACGATGAGGCGCTGGCCTATGCCCACGAGCGAGGCGCGACCAGCCTTGGCGCGGATGTGCTGGATTCTGACCCGCTGAGTTAGGATTTTGCCCAAAGGCGTGGCTTCGGGGTTATTCACCACCTGTTTGAGTTGACCATCGACCTTCACACCTTTGAGGAAGCCCATTTTACCGGATTGATCGAGGCGGTGGCGACAGGCGGAATACGGTTCTTCTCGCTGACGGATGCCGGGGATACCCGCGAGGCACGCTATAAGCTGTGGCAAGTCAATTATCAGACTTATATGGATGATCCGGCCTCTACCGGGGCATTTCCTGATTTCGAGACATTCAACCAGATTTTATCCACCGGAGCCTGGTTTCGCCCGGACGGTCAACTGCTGGCGGCTGACGGCGAACGCTATGTGGGTTTATCCGCAGTCGGCTACTACCCGGAAACCACTTCGGCCTATAACATGATGACCGGGGTGATGCCGGACTATCGCGGGCGTAAGATCGCGCTGGCGCTCAAGCTGTTGTCTATCCGTGTGGCTAAAAGCTGGGGCGCGGACTACATCCGCACCAACAACGACTCGACCAACGCGCCCATGCTGGCGATCAACCACAAGTTGGGTTACGTCCCACAGCCGGGGTTGTACCGCATGGTGAATAAGCTGAAAAGTTGATTTCCGCCCATTCTGTCCTTTCGTACAGGTCGAATCCAACCTATGGGGGATGTTCATATCCGACTTTCGGGGCATAATGGGTGGTAAGGGTTCAACAGGAGGAGGCCATGAAATTCCTGGAGCTTCGTCTCAAAACCAGAAGTTTGTCGGTGCAGCGCGATTTTTATGCCCGTGCGCTGCGGCTGCCGGTTTTAAGCGAGAGGGGTGGCAATCTCACCATTCAGGTGGGACGAACACACCTGATTTTCGAACAGGTGGATGGCTGGCGTGGGGCATATCACATCGCCTTTGATGTGCCCGAAAATCAGTTTATGCAGGCCAAAGCCTGGATTACCCGCCGCACGCCGTTGATTTGCATGAACGGCGACGACCAATTCCACTTTACCTCGTGGAATGCACACAGTCTGTATTTTGTTGATGCTGGCGGCAATGTGCTGGAATTTATCGCTCGCCACAACCAACCCACCGCCAGCGATGCGCCTTTCACGCACAGTAGCATTGTGGGTGTCAGCGAAATTGGGCTGGCCGTAGATGATGTGCGAGGTGCGGTTGACGGCTTATGCGAGACGTTGAATGTTGACGTCTATGACGGCGCAGGCAGTGACACCTTCACGGCTGTTGGCGACGAGGATGGCTTGCTGATTGTGGTCAAGCGCGGGCGCTCATGGTATCCAGAAACCGGCGTTCGGGCGGACTCCTATCCGGTATCGGTGGGGTTGGCGGATGCCGCTGTCGAACACTACCAGATTTGTGATCTGCCGTACTTCGTGCGCCGAGCCTATGAACGTCCGTCATTTTCGAAAGTATATTGATGATTGCGGGGCGTTAGCGCTAACGCGCAACCCGGCATCGCATAACCTGAATACTCGATGGTATCCCCCTCTACGGGCACATCAGCCTAGAGGGGATTTTCAATGCCTAGAGCTTTGCGGCTGTCGAAACCGAGGCCGAACGCACTTCTTCGGCGGTGACTTCTGCCCCACGCTGGTTGGATAGATAAATGCCTTCGGAGATGAGCATGGTATTCAGGGCGATTTCCGCCGTTGGCAGCAGCGGGACACGCTCTTGCAGCGCCGCCACCCAATGATGCTGCGGACTGTCGTAGGCGTCGCCATCCGCATACACATTGTGCAGCCGCCAGCTAAAGGCGTCCATGTCCGCCGTGCTGTCCAGGTCGATGTCGCCCATACTGCGGAAGTAACCGAATGGGTCGAGCCGGACGCCGCCTTCTGACCCCAACAGGATCGAGCCTTCCATTTTGTCCAGATGTACCGCCCAGGCTTCGAGGATGTCCATCGAGATTCCGCCTGCCAGCCGGACGAAGCCCAGCCCCAGTTCTTCGACGTCATAATTGCTGGCCTTGCGGCGGGTTTCATCCATCGGGGTTTCCTGATAGGTGCGCCCGCTGATGGTCTGCGGGTCGGGATTGCTGAGAAGATATAACATCTGCGAAATGTGATACACGCCCATGTCGTACAAGCGCGCCGCCGCTGGCGTGCTGCTTCTGCACAAACAGGGAGCTGCCGTATCCATCCACATACGGACGACCCCGGCGTCGGTGTCCGGTGGAACGCGCGTGATACAGCTTGCCCAGATGTCCCCCTTCGACCAGATATTTGGCGGCTTTGGTTTCGTTGCGGAACACCATCCCCAGTTGGATGCTCAACTTTTTGCCACACGATCTGGCGACCTCCAACATGCGTTCAGCATCCCGGTAAGCACCGGCCATCGGCTTCTCGCAGTAAACATTTTTACCCGCTTCCAGGGCGGCGACGGTCATGGGCATGTGCAGGTTGTTGTGCAGCGCCACATCCACCGCCTGGATGTCGTCGCGCGCCAGCAGTTCGCGGTAATTGGTGTAAACGTTGGGGATGTTGTGCATCTCGGCCACGCGATGGGCTTCCGCCTCGTTCACATCGGCAACCGCGACGATCTGTGCATCCGGGATGTTGCTGTAATTTTGCAGGTGATGTTTGCCGATTTGCCCGACGCCGATGATGCCGATCCGCGCGGGTTCGCGGCCAGTGGAGGATGACATAAACTTTTATCCTTATGAATTGAACTTTATCGTGTGCTACCTATCACACTAGGTTTGATGACACGACTATACCGCACTTGCCGGGGCATGTGCCTACATGGACTCACGCCGGACTCAGAACTCTGGAGTAGGCCATGAGCAGCAGACTGCTGAGATACAGGGATTGTTCGAGGGTATATACCGCGCCGGGTGGGTCATTCGGCAGGTAATGACGGTGGGTTTCCAGGTCTTCGATGGTACGGAAGGCATTGATTTTCGTGCGAATCCGGTGAAATTGCAGGTGCGTGTCCGGCATAGGTCTGGAGGACATCGGCAGCCAGATGCGCCACTGGTCGGCTTCCAGAGGCGGATCGGCGACAAGGGTGTGATCTTCACGCATCTTCACCCGGAAGTTCAACGTTTCGCCGCTGCGTGGGCAGATGCTGTTGACATTCAGCCATACATTTGGCCCGTAGATTAACAGCGTGATCGGGATGTCGATGAAGCTGGAAGCATAAATGCTCTCCCATCCGAACGCCTTGACACGGTGAGCTGTGTGTAAAACCGAAAAGGGTGGGCACTGGAGGATGGCGCGCAGGTCGTTGTCATACCACAGCAGTTTACGGTCATTCAGGCTGTCGACAAACTGCTGAATTTTCAAATTGCTCAGATTAAGCTGCGGGAAGTGCTGCAAGGTAGCCGGGGCGTGATGCCGCGCCAGATAATTCCACACGGCTGCGTATAACGCTCGTTCATCTGGCACCAGCGAATCGATCACCGCACTGCAATCATCGACAACCGATCGTGCCCAATCCAACTGCCCGTCCGGTAGGCGGCGGGCGTCGAGTTCATGGGGCGATGTCAGTGGTTTGGTCATAGGTCTACTTACTGATCTGGCAAAAGGGTATCGCGGCCTTCAACCTGTCCTTCTTTAGATACGACGGGCATTTCGGGTTCGGTTTCACCATCATCGTCAGCGGGGGCAAGACGCATCAAGTTCGACGGGATCGTTGTCCACCAATTCCGAATCTTCGGTAATGTCTTCATCCGGGAACAGACTGTCGGGGTCGGCCTCCTGCTCATCTTTCAGGCGTTCGGCCAACATCTTGTGGTCGTCGATCAGTGAGGTTGTCGAGGGAGGGGCTTGAAGGTGATGGTTTGTCGGTTTCCGGGGCGCTGTCATCTTCCTGCTGTTGATTTTTTTCCGCCGGGAGGTTGTCCACTTCGGGCAGGCTGAAGCGTGTCACCAGCCGGTCTTTTAAGACCAGGGTATCGTCCTCATCATTTTCCGCCGCGATGATCGCCTCTTTTTGGGGCGGCTGGGTGGGCATGGTTTGTTCCACCGAAATCACAATCACACTGACATTATCTTCGCCACCGCGCTCGTTCGCCAGGTCGATCAACTTCTGGCTGGCGATGTCCGGGTTCGAAGTCAACCAGCGCCAGTTCTGCGATTTCAGCCGGTTTGACGTGGCGTGTCAGGCCATCGGAGCATAAAATCACCCGATCCCCGACGTGCAGCCGCTTATAATACATGTCAATGTCCACCTCGTCGGCCTGTCCCAGCGCGCGATACAGGACATTCTTCATCGGGTGTTCGTCGGCCTGTTCCTGGGTGATGTGACCGGCGGCCAGCAGCGCCTCCACAAAACTATGGTCAGAAGTGATCTGGGTAATGCTGTGGTCTTCGCCATCCACCAGATACGCGCGGCTGTCGCCGACATGGGCAACAATGGCATAGGTAGCCCGCACAAACGCCAGCGTGACGGTTGTGCCCATGCCCCGCATCTCCGGCGTTCCGGCGGCTTTCTCCACAATCTTCATATTGGCCGTCTGGATCGCGTCGCGCAGCCGTTCGGTGAGGACATTGTCTTCGATTTCCGCCAGTTTATCCGTATCGTCCTGGTCGCGCAGCGCCAACCCGGTTTTGATGGATTCGACGGCAATCCGGCTGGCTTCTTCCCCGGCAGCCGCGCCACCCATGCCATCGGCAACAACCGCCAACACGAAATTCTCCCGCGTCCACAGATGGATATTGTCTTCATTATTTTCCCGCACCTGCCCGGTGCTCGTTCGCGCACTGCTGCGAAGACGAATCCCTTGCTGTGGGTACTCCATGCCGATCACTCCTGGACAACGACGTTTTTCTGATTATATGACGTTTTTCATAAAGGCAACAACCAGCCCGATCACTGTTTTCAGGATTTTGACGTTACAAATCGGTTGGCTTCAGTTTGTAGAATACTATAATCCCTGTTTATCGAATATTCGTTCACTTGCACCCTACCGCAATAATAGGTGTCGTGGTAGATTTGATCTATATCCCAAATTGCAGCCCAAATTTGGGATATTTACATCCCATGCGAGAAAGCTCATGCCAAACTCTAGACGACCTGTATCGACTTGATAATTTTAACGACACCTTCGCCCTGGGGCACTATGCCCGTGTATTAGACGCGCTGGATCGGCGGAACGGGGTATCGGTTGCCTTCAAGGTTATGCGCCCGGAACATCTGTCGGCGGATGGCGAAATCCGGTGGGAATATCGCGCCTTCGCCAATGAGGCCGACCTGTTGATGAAGATGGCGGGCAGTCCCCAGGTGGTGGACTTGCTGGACTGCGGTTATCTGTCGTCCCCCTCCGAAGCCCCTGCCGGGGGAGAAATCGAATCCTTCCATCTGGATGTCATTGGTTTCATTCAGGCCATGCCGGAATATGCCGAACGCGGCTGGCGTCCGTACCTGGGGCTGCAAAATCTACCCCGCAGCAACAACCTGCTCTATCTGATGAAGCCCAACAATGCCGGGTCGCGCTGGCGGCTGCCGAGTGAAGAAGGATTGGCGCTGGGGCTGCAATTTGCCGATATGCTGCGGCTGGCGCATCAGAAAGGTATTGTCTATCTCGACCACAAGCTGGAACATGTGTATTGGGATGGTCATCAACTTCGCATTATCGACTTCAACAGTTCCCGGCTGTTAACCGGCGAGACAGGCGATTCCCAACTGTACCGGATGGACATCCACAACCTGTGTGTGGGCATCCTGTATCCCGTGTTTACCGGCTTGTCGCCCCAAAAAACCACGCTGCGCCCCCAACCCGGCAATCTGGCTGAAGCCGAATCCCGTTACCGCGATGTGACCTATCTGGATTTCGGGATTGAACCGTCGCTCAGTCACACGCTCAAAGAATTGTTGCAGGCGGGCGCGGCGATGGAAACCGAAGAAATGGATGACTTCCTGGAGCGGTTGCAGCAGGTGGCTTCGCTGCACGGCTGGGATTTTCCCCATGCTTACACCAGCCCCGCCAGCCGGGATGCCCGCGCCCAGATGCGTGCCGGACTCACCCGTTTGCGCCGGGGAGAAGCCGACCTGCGCGAAGCCCGCGACCTGTTCCGCGAGGCGGCCATCCTCGATGGCATCACCGATGACCTGGAAGCCGAACTGCGGCGGCTGGTCAAGTCCGTCAACGAGATGCTGAACAACCGCGTTATTCCGTAACAACTCTTTAATTCCTTCTTACAATTGCTTTACTTTTCCCTAGTTGCGCCCATTTTGGAATGGCATTATGCTAGCCATAGGGTCGTTTTGAGACGGCTGTCTAAAAGAGTTTATACCTAGTGAAGTGAGGGGAATTTCATGACTGTAGACAAGTGCTTCTTCTAAACCCACCATGATTGTTGTGACCGCAATTTATACCTTGATTAACGCCATTTTTAGTTTATGCGGAGCGTTGGCGGTTCTGGGTCTCGGTGCGATTGCAGGCATCGGCACAGCCGCCCTCAATCAGGCCGCACAATCCGGTGACGCCGACGCCCAGGCCGCTGCCAATGCGATTGGTGCTGCCGGTGGATTAGCCACCGGGTTAATCTCGATTGTCGGTATCCTGGTTCTGGTAGTAGCGATTGCGCTGCTGGTGGATGCGGTTGGTCTGTTTCAGGTGAAGCCCTGGGCGTGGATGCTCACGATTGTGCTGTACGGCATTTCGGTTGTGCTGACCGTGCTTCAGTGGTTGCTCAATGGCAATAACTTCAACATTTTGAGCCTGGTACTGCTGGTTATCAATGTGGCAATTATTTACCTGTTCTATACCAACGCCGACATCAAAAGTGCCTTTGGCAAGGTATAATTCCCGGCAGGGACATGACGATTGTGTCCCCGCCTAGTCGCTGATTTATGAAGTACGTCAGCGGGAGGCGCACGGTGAACGTGGAGCCAACATCCAATGTACTCTCCACGCTGATACTGCCCTGATGCGCCTCGACAATATCTTTCACGATGCTAAGTCCCAGGCCGCTGCCTGGGATATTGCGGTCTTTGACTCGCTCACTCCGGTAAAAGCGGTCAAATAGATGCTCCATTGAGTCCGGCGTAATACCAATCCCCAAATCCTGCACCTGTATGACCACCACCTGCTGTTCCAAATCAGTGGACAAGATGACCTGAATTATGCCCTGGTTGGTATACTTGATGGCGTTTGTGACCAGATTCGCCAGCATCCGCGCCAGGTGATTGTACCGACCAAGAACGGCTGGAATATCGGGGGTCTCTTCAAAATCCAGTTTCAGGCCGGTGGCTTCGGCCAGTGGGCGATGTTCGTCCACCACCTGCCGCGTCAGCCGGTTCATGTTGACCTTCGAGACTTCCCCTGCGATCTCATCGTGTTCCATCAGGGCAATATCGGTCACATCATTCAACAGTTCCCGAAGGGTCAAAATTTGTTCCTTCAATTCGGTGACGTACTGCATCCGCTTGACCGGATCAACCCGTTCCATCAACTCAACTTTTAAGCCAATACTGGTGATCGGGGAGCGCAGTTCATGAGAAATTTCTGAGATCATTTTGGACTTAAAATTATCCAGGGATTGCAGGCGTTTATTGGCGGCGGACAGTTCGGCGGTGCGCTCGTCTACCCGGCTTTCCAGCTTATGTCCCCATTCTTCCAACTGCTGATTTTTGTGCTCCATCTGCTCCATGTCTCGCCGCGAGAGGCGGTAGATCAGCAGCGATGTGAACAGCACGAATCCCCATCCCTTAAGCGTTTGCAGGGTACTGAGCAGCCGTTGATCCTTGATGAGGGCGTCCAGCACTTCATCACTCACCAATATCCAGATTACGGATATGGTCAGGTAAATGAGCGACAGCCTGACCGCAGGCGATAGATGAATATCTTTCATGAGAGGGTGAAACACTCACTTACACTATCCAAATGGAAAGTAATACCCTATCAGTATACACAATTCTATAGGAAGTGCGCATTAGAGGAGACAAAATAAGGATATTTATCATATGACAAACAGGAAAAATTATTGTTGAAATTACTGTTTTGCCAGTTCGTCCAGTAGCCAGCGATGGTCGCCGATCAGATTGGCAATCAGCTTCATATCGCTCTCGGCAGCAGGTTCGAGGTGCGCTGTACAGGGTTCGGTGGGCAGCCACGCAGCGAATTCCGACAGCTCCAGGTCGCCTTCAGCCATCGCCACAATTTTGTGCAGGGCTTCTTCGCCATCCCAGGTCACGCATAGGCCGTTGACCTGTAACATAAACAGCGCGGCAACGGTAGCCGTGCGTTTGTTGCCATCGGCAAAAGGATGGTTACGGGCGAGGGAATGCAGCAGCGCAGTAGCTTTTTCCGCCAGGGTCGGGTAAGCATCCTCGCCAAAGACGGTTTGCATCGGGCGACCCGCCGCCGCTTCCAGCAAACCCATGTCCCGGACTTTACGCTTCCCTTCGACAATCGTGTGTAAGGTCGTTTGGGGAACAACCTGTTCGTTGATATACACCAGTTCGTCAATCGTCGGGTAGCGCATGAGGGTTGGCACACTTTGTATGAATAGGAGCGGCATCCGGCCAGATCGTCTCATTATAATTCAACCCGGCGGCCAGTTAAACATTTTCCCCAATTGCCCGCCATGAGAAAAATCTCCGCCGAAAGACTGATACGCCCTCCGACCCTCGACGGAAGAAAATAGTGTGCCGGAGTCCTATCATGAGACTTTGCCTGTTGATCGCATAGCGTTCGCGCTGGGTGTATTTCAGGCGCATCTGACGAGGAAATCCCCTCGTAGTATCGAAAGAGTTAAGGGACGGTTCAGGCATGAAAGATGCCAGCAAGCAATCGCCCGCCAGCCCACAGACGGCCATCGACCTGGAAATTTATCTGGGGGCACTCGTTACTGAGAATATTCGACTGATGGAGCTAGATCGTTACAAGGTTTCCCAGGTAATACTGGCGACCCACAACTTTCGTAGTTCGCTAACCATGTTCAATTTGCACCTGTATATGCTGGAACATGTGCCGCCGGACACACAGACCCGCTATATCGGGGCATTGAAGGACGGGGTTGCCGATCTGGCGAAACAGGTGGAAGATTTAGTGATACAGGTGCGTCAGAGAGACGTTCCCGACGATTACGATCCGAATGAGTACGCCAATCTGGATGACTTCACAAGACCCGATTCACTATCTGACCCCGGCTGAACTTTACGCGGCTGCCGAAGAAGTATTGGGGCGGCAGCCGGATGTGCGAGACCGCCACCTGCTGCGCTCTGCCGCTGCCCGCCCGATGTTAAGCGCCTTCGGCCACGAAGCCTATCCCAGCCTGCTCGACAAAGCTGCCGCGCTGCTGCATTCCCTGGCCGCCCATCACCTGTTTTACGATGGCAACAAACGGGCGGCCACCCGTGCCACCATTCTCTTTTTACAGCGCAACGGTCTGCAACCGGCCTGGGATGCCGAATCCATCTATAATTTTGTGCTGGAAGTCGCCCAGAATCAGCACGACGTTCCGGCCATCGCCCAATGGCTGGCGGCACACACCACGCCTGCCGACAAATGACAGTTTTGCTGGAATAGAATCAGTTGTTGGACTCGCGGTGATTATGCGGGGGTGCTTCGTCAGTGTCCTGCTCTGCAAAGGCGGTGAAGCGCATGAAGGCGCGTTCCTGCGGGGTCATATCCACCGGATACTCGGTTTCGTCATAGGCTTCCAGAATCCGATACCCCTCTTTGACGTAACCGCGAATGGTATGCAGGCTGATGCCCATTTCGTCGGCGGCCAAATGGGCTGGCATCCCCTCGACCACACACAGTCGAATGGCCTGGCGGATGCGTTCCGTCAGTTCCGGGAACTTACGCATTTCTGGCAGGACAGCGGCATGGAACAGGCGGCGGTTAAAACGGTCTTCACAGGCTTTGTGAACCGATGGCGTGACGATGAAATCGTGATTGAGCGAATAAACCACCGCCCAGGCGATCTGCAAGCGTGTCTCGCCCTTGAGCAAGAAGCCGCGCGCCCCCCCTTCTGCCGCCGCTTCGGCCAGGTCGGGGTCGGCGATCTGGGCTGTGCAGATGATATTCACATTGTTGATCTGCTGCTTCAGGCGCGCCAATATCTCCCGTAAGGCATCCGCCCCGCCCAGGTGATCGCATTCCAGCACCACCACATCCGGCAGTTCCGCCAGCGGGGTGCGGTCAATGTACGTCCACATGTCGTTCAGGGTTTCGGAGAGGCTCGTGACCCGTGTGCGCCGATCCCAGGCGAGGAAGCCATTGATCGCGTGCAAGGCATAAAAATCCGTATCCATGACCAGAACTTTCAGGTTAATATCCTGGATGCCCGGCATTTTTCTGCCCCCTCAATCTTTTGACTGGTTATCAGTTTACGGCCAATTGGTCGAAACGTCCAGTAATTCCAGGCGCTCAGATCGGTCAAAATCGGTATACTGGCACAAGTCGGTAGTAAACCAATGGTGAACGTCCTATGCAGTTGAATCTCCCTTTTCTCGACAGATTGGCGAACAGTAAGCAGATATTAATCGCCGGGGCAGGCGGTGGCTTCGATATATTCAGCGGCCTGCCCATCTACTTCGCGCTGCGGGACATAGGCAAAAGCGTCCATCTAGCCAATTACAGCTTCAGCGATTTTGGGCTTGTCGAAGTGGTCAGCCAACCGGAACGGCTGGCGAATGGGCTGGTACTGGGCGCGCATGGGGCGATCAATCACGCGCTCCCTTATTACCCGGAAGGTTATCTCTCTCGCTGGTTTGATGAGGTGCGTGGCGACGATGTGACCGTGTGGATGTTCAACCGTACCGGGGTTGAACCGCTGGCGAAAGGCTACCGGGCGCTGGTCGATCACCTGAAGATTGATACCCTCATCCTGATCGACGGAGGTGTCGATTCGATCATGCGGGGTGACGAGGTGGGGTCGGGCACGATGGTCGAGGACTCGATCACCCTGGCCGCCGTCAGCCACATCGACCTGCCCGTGAAAATTCTGGCCTGTGTCGGCTTTGGCACAGAGGTGGAAGAAGCCCTGTGCCACTTCAACGCGCTGGCGAACATGGCCGCGCTGGCGAAAGCCGGGGCATTTCTGGGCGGTTGTGCCCTGACGCCCCAGATGGAGGCCTTTCAATTGTACGAGGCTGCCAGCCGCTATGTTTGGGAGCAGCCAGGGCACGCCCGCAGCCACATCAGCACCCGCATCATTCCGGCGGTAAACGGTGAGTTCGGGGATTTTCAACTCTACGAGGATGGTTGGTCGAAGGTCTGCCTGTCGCCCTTGATGAGTCTGTACTGGTTTTTCGATGTCCCCGCCGTGACCGCATCCAACCTGCTGGTGCCGCTGATCGGCAAAACACAGACCACGCACGAGGCCATTATGATCTGCGCCCGCCTCAAAAACAGTCTGTCGCTGCGGGCGCGCCAAACACTGCCCTATTAAACCTGAATATCTCCACCGTCCCTACCGATATTGTCCCGCAGTGACCGAACGGCGGCATCACCCGAAACACAAAGGGGCGTGATATTCACCACGCCCCTCAACTACTGCATACGATAGAGTCCCTGAGATTACGGAGTAGCCTCTGGTGTCATTTCCGCATGACCCATGAACTCCGACGCCGGGACGACGGTTGCGCCTTCCGGGGCAGTCGGCGCTGCGGCCTGATTAATGTCGTGCAGGGTCGCATCGGCGGTGATGCTGAAGGTGATTGGCGGAATCGGTGTGCTGTCGCTGCTGGTGCTGCCGCCACCGAACAGGTCAATCGACACCTCAACATCCAGCGCCAGATGGTGGATAAAATGGTCGTCCGCGCCAACCCAACGGGTCACTGTGACTGTGCCCGTCGTGTTTTGCAGGATAACCGGCATCATCGCGCCCATCTGTCCCATCATCGGGTTGTCAGAAGCACCTGCACCCATGTTGCTGAACATATCGCTGATGGCCGTTTGCACATCCTTGTTGGACAGCAGCACGCTCAGGTCAGCCGTATAGGTGAAAGCGTACATGGTCTGTCCGTCGAGCGTTTCGTCTGCCCCGCGTGACTGGCTGATGAAGCCGGGGAGGCTCAGAATGTCCGACAGTTGGAAGTCGCCCATTGGCGACGGTGTGGTTTCGGCCTCGTCGCCGCCCATCATACCCATGCCCTGCTGACCCAATCCCATAAACTGATCCATTGGAATGGACATTCCCATGAAGGACATTCCAGGAATATCATTCGGAGTTTTCATCAGGTCAAGCAGGCTCGTGCCCATCCATTCGCCCGTATCCGGGTTCTGGATGTAGAGGTTGCCATCAACCACGACAACACTGACATGGTTGGCCTGTGTACCGTCGCTGGTGGTGGTGCTGCTGTCCACATCCACCGAGGCGGCGATTCCACCCATCGGATTGTCTTCCGTCATGGCGGCATGGTCAATCGCCACCGTACCCGTCCCATTGACGCTGATGGCATCACCCAGCCCAGGGATGGCGAGGTCTTCGGCGTTGCCAGCCGATTTGCTGAAGTTGAATTCGAGGCTAAATGAGTTGAGGTCGCCGTGTTCCGGCATACCCCCAACCAGGGCACAGTCGGCTTCCGATAAATCCAGGCAGTTCAGTTGAGCGAGGGGGTTCTCGCTATCATCCTGCGCGACGACAGGCAGGATGCCCAGCACCAGCAGGCCAATCAGTAAACACAACAAAAGACGCGATTTCATAAATCATACTCCTTGTCTTAAACCACGTTCAAACCGGCACAACGCACAGTTCGACCTTCGGCCTGTGCGCCAGCCACATACACTTATGATTACGAGGGATCATCTCCTAAGGTTGCAGGGTACGGGCGTAAATTGCCGCCCATCAGCGCTGGGGAGAGGCTCTGAATCGGGGAATGTCCCTGATAGAGCGGGAATAATCCCTCCTCTACCAGGGTGAATTTTCTCACACGATTATGAGAGAGACATGAAATCTGGAATGGTTTTATGAATGCGGTCAACATATCCCGCTATGATCGCCCGCCACAGTAAACCACCCTTCGGCCGCGCAACCCTGCCGTGTGTTTGATCGTAGTAAGTACACGTCAGACAAAGTCACCAGGGGGATATATGAAAGCTATCACTTATACACACTATGGATCACCGGATGTACTCCAGCTCAAAGATGTACCTGAACCGACACCCAAAGATAGCGAAGTGAAGGTGAAAGTTGTCGCAGCGTCCGCCAATCCCCTTGACTGGCATCTCATGCGTGGCGCACCTTTCCTGGCTCGCCTTGAAGGTGGACTGCGTAAGCCGAAACATGACCGGCTTGGCGCGGATGTCGCCGGATATGTTGAAGCAGTGGGCAAAAATGTCACCGGATTTAAACCTGGTGAAGAAGTCTTTGGGAATGTGTTTGGTCGTGGCCTGGGTTCGTTTGCCGAATATGTATGCGTGCCGGAGTCCCTGTTGGCGTTAAAACCGACCAATGTCACATTTGAAGGTGCCGCTTCGACCCCGGTGGTGGGCTTTACCGCGATCCAGGGTTTGCGTGACACCGGACACATTCAGGTAGGGGAAAGGGTGGTGATTAACGGGGCATCGGGCGGCATAGGAACATTCGCTGTCCAGTACGCTCGCGCCTGCGGCGCAGAAGTTACAGCCGTGTGCAGCACGCGCAATCTTGAATTGGTACGCTCGATTGGCGCAAATCATGTCGTTGATTACACCCAGACCGACTTTACCCGCACCGGAGAAAAGTACGATCTGATTTTCGATACGGTGGGCAATCTTTCCGTCGCCGCCCTTCAACGCACCCTTGAACCGGCTGGACGGGGTGTCGTGGCCGGTTTCACAACGTTGTTCCTGTTGATGCAGGCGGCGCTGGTGGGAAAGTTGGTTTCAAGGCGCGGCGGGAAACAGATTGGCATCATGGGAACGGCGCAGCCCAACCTTGACGACTTGCTTACGATTCAGAACTTGTTGGAAACGGGCAACGTTGTACCCGTCATAGATCGGTGTTATCCCCTCAGCGAGACGGCTGAAGCCATTCGTTATCTCGAAACCATGCGCGCACGCGGCAAAGTCATCATCACCGTATAGCAGCGGTCATTCCAACGTTTTGTGAAAGCGTGGGCGTCCCCTCGGAACTGGAGCGGCTGATGCCCACGCTGAAAAGTCGAGCGCTGACCGAACTTTGAAATAAGTCCTAGAAAAACAGCTTGGCAACACCCCAGATGCCCTGACTCCAGGGGACACGGTGCGACACGCCGCTTTTGCCCTGGAAGCTCGCCATATTCGCCAGATACCAGTCGTAATTGCGGATGAGCGCCTGTTTGTTGGAAAATTTTGGCTTGTAACCCAACACCCGCTCGGCTTTCTCGATAGACACAAACGATTCCTTCGTCACCGTGCCGTATGCCCAGGCGTATACCGGGGACAATCCCAGGCTGTTGAGCAGCTTGAGCGCGAATACCGCCGGGGCAATCGGAATCGACACCACCTTCTTGCCGAATCCGGCATAATCCAGCACCGCCTGAAAATCCTGTTTAACCGTCCCGAATTCCTTCGCGCCGATGTTGAAGGTGTCGTTCACCATGTCCCGGTCCAGCGTGGCGACCAGATACAGCGCGTCGCACAGGTCTTCCACATCCAGATATTGGTAGGGGTTGTCACCCTTGCCGGGGATAGGGAAGTTTTTGCCGTCTTTTGCCCAATCGTACAGCAGGGCGAAGATGCCCAACCGCTCCGGCCCGATGAACGACTTCGGGCGGATAATCGACACGCACATGCCCTTTTCCCGGTAGGCCGCGCACACTGCCTCGGCCTCGACCTTTGCCTGTCCATACGGCCCAACACCATCCAGTTTGTCGGTTTCCACCAGGGGATGATGATCGGGGATGCCGTACACCGCTGTTGACGAGACGTGGATGAAGCGGTCAACCTTGTGTTGGAAGGCCGAGTTGATCACATTCCGCGACCCGTCAAGGTCGGTGGACATAATATCCTCCGGTTTGTACAGCGGCAGGGCGGCGGCGGTGTGAACCACAATGTCGATGCCTTCCATCGCCTTATCCACCGTTGCCCGATCCCGAATGTCGCCCCGAATTTCGGTGATCTGCCCGCGTTCGGGATAATCGAAGTCGGCGATGTCCAGCGACGTTACGGCATGACCGCGTTCCAGCAGGTAGCGCGCCAGGTTGATACCCAGGAATCCCGCGCCGCCAGTAATCAGATACGATTTACGATCCGTCATTCAAATTTCTCCGTGTATGAAGGTTGTTGCCAACAGCGCCATTACTGCGCGCCTGTATGGTTTCGATGGTTTTTTGGAGGCAGTCCGGGCACAGGCAGCCTTTGAAACGCGGCTCGTCCAGCGGGGCAATCTGCGGCAGGCCGAAGCACCAGCAGCCGTCCTTGCCCGCCTCCACATCACAGGTGAAAGCTGCGCCGCAGCCGGGGCAGAGTCGTTCGCCGGGGGATTGGCTAGGTGATGTGCTCATGACGATTGTGCCTCCCTTCTGCCCGCGAAGTGTAGTACAGCCCATCGCGCACCGTCAAGTTGCAACCCCACTGCCTGCCCGCATTGCGATCTGTTGTAGGGACTGTTACAGTATGTTGGATATCGCTCCCGACCACAGCCGCGAGGTCTGCCTGATGAAATGGTTCTTCCGCCGCCAACGTCCGACCTACCCACCGCCGGAGTCGCTGATTATCCGTCTGCCGGATGATGTGCCGGATCGTATACTGCCGCTGGAAGGGGTCATCAATTTCCGGGATGTCGGCGGCTACCGGACAACCGATGGACGACTTGTACGCCGGGGACTGGTCTATCGTTCCAGCACACTCGCCGGATTGACCGACGCTGATCTGGCCGTCCTGGGGCAGATGGGTGTCAGGCTGGTCTGTGACCTACGCGGTGACGATGAAGTTGCCGCCGGGCCGGATCGTCTCGCATGGACTCCTGCACCAATCTATCTGCGCCTCCCCATAGCTGTCGAAAATGACAGCCGCCGTCGCATGACCGCCCTGCTGTTTAATCCCGCCAGCATCGCGCCGATGATGACCGACCTGTACACCCGTGTGATGATCGACGGCAATGCCCGCCTGTATGGGAACATCCTGCGCCGCCTGACCGATCCGGCCAATCTGCCTACCGTGATTCACTGCACCGCCGGGAAAGACCGCACCGGAATCGCGGTTGCCCTGCTGTTGTCGCTGCTCGGCGTGCCGGATGATGTCATCGCAGCCGATTACAGCCTGAGCAACATCTATTATTCGACCTTTATCACTTATGGGGAATGGGTGGCGCACCGGATGCGCTGGTTCGGCATCCGCGCCGAGGACTTGCAGCCGTTCCTCGTGGCCGACCCGGCCAACATGCGTATCACCCTCCGTTACCTGCGTGACAAATATGGTTCAACCGAACAGTATCTACAAGACGCCGCCGGATTGAGTGCCGACGACATCCCCGCCCTGCGTGACCGTCTGCTGGAATAACGTCCCGACCCGAACACCCGTTATCTATCCTCAATGCTGGTTTCCTGCTCACGAGAATTTAATACACCGTATCGTATAATCAATCCGAATTCCACCAGCAACCATCAGGGAGACATCATGACCGATACGACTCCGCAGACCGCCGACAGTCCTGTTTACCCACCAGTTCATTGTCAGCGGGTGTGGGTGATCGTCAATCCGGCAGCCGGGCAGGATCATCCCTTCCTGCAAACCATCAACTCCACGTTCCGCGACGCCGGTATTGATTGGGACTTACGCATCACCAAGCAGGCCGGGGATGGTATTCGCCTTGCCCGCGAAGCGGTTGAGAATGGCGCGGATGTGGTGGCGGCTTATGGTGGCGATGGCACAGTCGGCGAGGTCGCGGCGGGATTGTACGGCACGAACGCAGCCCTGGCGATCTTTCCCGGCGGCACGGCCAATGTGATGTCGGTGGAACTGGGTATTCCCAACGACCTGAACGCGGCGGCAGCCCTGGTCGCGGGTGGCGGTGTCCTGCGCCCGATGGATATGGGCAGGATCGGGGATCGCCTGTTTGTCCTGCGCGCCACCATCGGCCTCAGCGCGGATATGACCCGTATGACCGAACGCGAGGACAAAAACCGCCTGGGTAATCTGGCCTACATTGTGTCTGCCCTCAAACTCCTGCCGGATGCCCATTCTGTTCCCTACAAACTGATGCTCGATGGTCAGACGGTGGAAGCCCCTGGCACGATTGCCTTTGTTGCCAATTCCGGCAGTTTGGGACTGCCCGGAGTGACCCTGAATACCAAAATGAGCGTTAGCGACGGTCTGCTCGATGTGGTGCTGATCGAGGCCGAACGCCTGGGTGCATTCCTGTCGGTGGCCGCCAATGCTGCTGGTTTATCCGAACCCCTGTATCACTGGCAGGTGCGTGAAGTCACCCTGACCGCCGACCCGCCCCAAACGGTGGAAGTTGATGGTGAAATTATTGACCCTACACCCTTGACGGTCAGTGTTGTCCCGAATGCGATTCGAGTAATTGTGCCGCCCACCTCAACCAATCCAAATCCAGAGGAGTAATGGTGTCCGATCCACAACTTGAACAACTGAAAACTGAGCTTCACCAGCCGGAAGTTCCTGAAGTCGTCGCCACCCGCAAGGATGTGGTACAAGGGCCGGGTTTACACAAACGCTTTCTGCATTTTGTTGAACAGGTTCAAAAACAGGGTCTATGGCTGACATTTGTCGAAGGTGTGGAGCAGGTGATTCGGTTGGTGACAGGTGCGCCCACCCAACACTTTAGCCGGATACAACCCGGTTTATATGTCGGTGGACAGTTCCTCGCGCGCGGCTGGCCGCAGCTTTCACGTAGGGGCGTCACGGCGGTGGTGTGTATGCGCGGTGAATTTGATGACCGTGAGGCCGGTATCGCGCCACCCGATTATCTCTATCTACCGACGGTGGATAACCATGCCCCCACCCTCGAACAGCTGCGGCAGGGGGTGGATTTCATTCGTGGGCAGATCGAAAATGGCGGCGCGGTCTATATCCACTGTTGGGAGGGCGTTGGTCGTGCCCCGACGATGGCCGCCGCCTATCTGGTCAGCACCGGACTCTCACCGGAAGCCGCCTGGGAAACCATCTGCCGTGTCCGCCCCTTCATCCGCCCACTTGAGGCACAGATCGAACAGATCGAGCAATTCGCGGCACAACAAGCAGTGCAGGCGCTATAATCGGAGGCGTATCACCACCGTTTTTCCCAGCGTTCAAACAATAAGTGTTCCGGCGACATCACCGAACGATAAAGTGCATTTGCCGCCTCGGAATATCCGCCAACCGTTGCCACTACACCTCCATAGCGTTTCAGTCGCCGCAGCCCTTCATTCATCAGTGCCCTTCCCAGGCCACGCCGCTGGTGTTCCGGGGCGACGCCCACTGGCTCGAAATATCCGGTGCGGGTCACGTCATCGAACCAGATGGTAGTGAACCCGGCCAACGCACCGTCCGGCGCAGCCGCCACCAGATCAAGGTCGCGGCGATACAGGGGGCATCGCTGCACGTCTGGATACCATTCCCAACCGCCGTATGCTTCGTTGGGTTCGTCTGGGTGGAACGCTCGCCACGACAACCAGCTCCGCGCCGGGAGTTCATCAATATCCCCTAAAGCACGGATCGTATATCCTGACGCGGGTGGTGTATCTGGAATTTTTTCATCCAGTCGCCGCCGGTACTGCGATTCCGGCCAATCGCCTTTGACATAACCGCGCGAAGTCAGCATATCACCGCGCTGGGTATCGTGCTGGTGCGCCCAAACGGTCAAGTGCTGTCTCCCATTCTCACCGGCCAATGCCAGTGTTTCCTCCGCGATACTCATCATTTCACAATCGAGTTCAGGGGTGTGAAAGTCAGGGTGAACATGCAGGTAAGCATTGCCCCGGCTCTCCGGTGTTAAGGCGGCGATGATGTCTCCCGCCGTTGTTTCCCAGATGTGGATGACGTCTTCAAGGCGGTAATGTTCCAGATGTGGATTGCCAAACCACCACCAGTAATCCAGTCGTGCCGCCGACCAACTGAGTTCCCATCGGTCATTACACAGCATCACCTCGCGCAAAAATGCCCGAAGTGTCCAGTAATCATCTCCAGTCCTATAATGCCGTCTCTTAAACACGCTGTTGCTCTTTCTCTGAACGGACTTACAGGGAAGCATTTTGATGGCATCTCCATCGTGTCCCGAATTTATCCTATCGAGTTTGTGGCGGAGGCCTTCATGTCATCTGTTATAGTTTGAGGGTTACACCCTGATCTTCTCGAACGAGGTTTTACTGCCGGGCAGATACAGATTCCCCAAAAAAGAGCCACGACTGGACAAGCTTTTATCCAGCGTGGCTCAACAAGGATGTCAGGGACATGATTTCATGCCCCTGACCGTTTAAGGTGACAGGTTTTACCCCATACTCCAGATCGAACCCAGGTGAATGACATCGCCATTCGGCAGGGTGAAGTGTGGCGTGTTGACCGACTGGTCGCCATCCAGCATCGGATGGGTTTCCCAGGTGGCCTGATACCCGGCTTCTTCGGCAGTCGCCCAACCGAGTGTATCTGCACCGCCAAGCTGTTCCCATACCTTGCCGAAGCCCCGTACCGGGACGAGTTTGCCTTCGGGGGCGGTTTCGTTACCCGGTAATTCCGGGTCGCCGGACTGCCAGGTATCGGCAAATTGCTCCCAGGTCCCGTCGTCAAACATGACGTAGATCGTCTGGGTGTTGCCGTTCCACACCATGAAGCCCTTGTCGAACGGTTGGTAGGTCGCGCTCAGGGTTTCCTGTGTGATCGGGCAGGTTTCCGCCAGCGAGGTCGCAAATTGACAGTCGCCGCCTGCGGGTTCGACGGTGGTTGCCGCGCTGCCGTTGATTGTGACCACCGCCGTCGCGCGGGTTTCCTGTCCACCCGCGTTCCCGGCCAGCAGTTCGTAGGTTACAGAGCCGGAAGCGTCAGCCGGGATGGTGACATTCAGTGAGCCGGTAGCCGACACTTGCCCGGAGGTCAGTGGGGCGGCGGCTAACCCCTGCGCCAATTGATTCAGACTGATGGAAGTCGCGTTCACTACTGTCCAGTTCAGGGTGACGGTTGCGCCCGGATTGCTCGATGTTGGGCTGACGGTGAAGCTGGTGATCTGCGGCGCATTGGCGCTGGGCGCGGCGGT
The DNA here is from genome assembly GCA_963752305.1 of uncultured Chloroflexia bacterium. Lineage (GTDB taxonomy): Bacteria > Chloroflexota > Anaerolineae > Aggregatilineales > Phototrophicaceae > CFX2. The sequence goes on along the minus strand of CAVVXQ010000006.1, from coordinate 1,048,333 downwards.
GGCCGTTGGGACGGTCAGGCCGCTGATCGGTATGGTGATGTCCTTGCTCGTCAGCGTACTGTTATCGCTCGTTTTCACCAGCCGCAGCCGAAGTTGAACCATTGTCATCGTACCGCCGGGGCTGACGGGTGCGGCTACACCTGTGCCGGATGATGATACATACGGGTTCTGGCGTGGCAGTTCGACGTTAACCGATGTGCCATCCCCCAACACCTGCTCGAACACCAGATTGCTGCCATCCGGGCGATTGTCTACATTCCACGACACCGGAATTCGCGCGGTGTGGGCGGCTAACGCGCCGGTGTCTACCGACGCGGTGGTGGTATTGAACAGGGTGATGGTCGGCACACCCGCTTCAACAATCGTCAGCGTCAGTTCCTTCTTGGCGAGTTCAGCCTGCGTAGACAGGTTAATCAGTCGTACCTGGAGTTTGACGGTACTCGACGTGCCCGGATTGACCGGAGCAGCCACACCGTTGCCTTCCGAGCCGACGAATGGATTATTGCGTGGCAGTTCCACGTTGACCACTGTGCCATTGTCCAACACCTGCTCGAACACCAGATTGCTGTTGGCTGGGCGGTTGGTGACGAGCCAGGTGACAGGCACGCGGGCGGTGCGGGCGGTCAAAGCGCCCCGACCCACCGACGCCGCTGTGCTGGTGAAGGTGGTGATGGTTGGCGTATCGTTGTCTACGATGGGCAGGGTGATGTCCTTCTGCGCCAGCGTCGCCTGCGAACTCAGGTCGATCACCCGCAGCCGCAGCGTGATGCTGGTCGCATCCCCACCGGGAGCAACCGGGGCGGCGACACCGTTGCCCGCTGATGATACAAACGGATTGCTGCGCGGCAGTTCCACATTCACCGATGAACCGTCGGCCAGCACCTGTTCAAATACCAGATTGCTGTTGGCCGGACGATTATCCACCGACCACGATACCGGCACACGCGCCGTCTTGCCCGTCAGCGCATTCCGTCCCACGTTGGTTGCGCTGGTCGTAAAGCTGCTGATGACTGGCGCGTCATTGTCCGTAATCGGCAGGGTGATGTCTTTACTGGTCAGTGTGGACTGAGTATTCAGGTTGATGAGCCGCAGCCGCAGCGTGATGCTGGTCGCATCCCCACCGGGGGGAACCGGGGCAGCCACGCCGTTACCCGACGATGCGACGAACGGGTTGCTGCGCGGCAGTTCCACATTCACCGACGAACCATCGGCCAACACCTGCTCGAATACCAGATTGCTCCCATCCGGGCGGTTATCAACTGCCCACGACACCGGAATCCGGGCGGTACGGGCGGATAGCGAATTCCGTCCCACGCTGGTGGCGCTGGTGCTGAAGCTGCTGATAGTCGGTTCGGGTGCGGGCACGGTGCCAATCGGGATGGTGATTGATTCTTCGTCCAGCACGTTGGCGTTCACCGTGTCTACCAGCCGGACGCGCAGCACTACTTCTTCTGCATCGCCACCCGGCGGGAAGGGCGCGGTCACGCCAGAGCCGTTCGAGGCTACCCAGGGATTGTCGCGCGGCAGTTCCACGTTGAACACGCGGCCATCCGGCAGCACCTGTTCAAATACCAGATTGGCCGTAGCCGGACGGTTGCTGGTTGTCCACGATACCGGGATACGGGCGGTGCGGTTGTTCAATGCGGTGGGATCGACCATCGTTGCAGTCGATGTGAACGAGGTGATAGCCGCGCTGCTCTGGTCAGCCGGGGCGGCCTGTGCAGCGCCCACCATAACCAGCAGGGCTAATAAGATGACAAAACTCCGTAGACGCATGGCTTTCCTCCATTAGGGTTTCCGGCGCGATGGGTTGTGTGCGCTCAAACAAGTTGAGGCGGAATTTCACGCCTGTGTCCTATCATAGTGATGACTATAACTTAGAATCGCGTAAAATGTCGTCCGCCTTCTGGTGGATATAAACAATCTTGCTTTGGTCTACCCCTATTTACCCGCGAATTCGCTCAAGGTTCAGGACTCGCAGGCGGCGTCTGCTCTACGGCTTGGCAACGCTGTTCAGCATGGTGCTGAGAAGGGCATGATACAATATAATAGAAGCTGCATGGCAATCGGGCGAGGGACACCCTAATGGATTTACAAAACATTCTGGACGCGATTGACAGGTTATCCCCTGAAACCCTGCAAGAAATACGAACCCGAATTGCGGGGCGCGAACGTAGTTTGTATCAGGAACGGTTGAGCCGGGAAGACGCCGAAGCCTGGATAACCGAACTTCATGCGGCGATAGCCGAATTCCGTGACGGGTTATTACCGGAACAGCTAGACGAAATTGTTGCCGCCATGAACATCGGCTATGTCAGCCCAAAGGAACTTGCCCTCCTGGAAAAGTTACAGGATTAGAGGAAGCAAGACTTTGATCTACCTGCTGGATACCAACACGATTTCTGATCTCATTGTCGGGCATACTTTTGGTCAAACGCCATAAGCGCAGGTAAACAACTTTCAGATATGGATTTTCTCCTCGCAGCCATCGCCCATCGTGTGGATGCGGTAATCGTCACCAGTGATACCGATTTCGATGCCCTACCAGTCAAGCATCAGAATTGGCGCGAACCCCCTGCCGACAGTTAATTCTCCGCCCCTGCTTGCCCATCGCTGGCATTTCTGGCAAGATAGGAGGGTGTCATACGGGGAATTTTGCTGAAACATGGATTTGTCAAACCTCTTCACTAACCTGCCATCTAACCTGCGTGAGACGATTCTGCGCGTGCTGCTGGCGGTGCTGGTCTTTGTCTTTGTCTGGTTGGCGCGCAAGTTGCTGGCGCGCATCGTGGTTGCCCCACTGTACAGATTGGCGGAACGTACCCCCGCCAAATGGGATACAGCCCTGCTTCATGCGCTCGTTGTTCCGGCGCGTATCCTGATTATCGCCCTCGGTCTGCTCATCGGCATCGAAATTTTAGGGGTCGATGGAACGACCAACGACTTTGTCGGTCATCTCATCCGTACCCTGATCGTGGTTGCCATCTTCATGACTGGATTTGAATTGGTCGATGATTTAATGCCCTCCAGCCTGCGCCTGTTCCGCGTGACTGGCCTGAAGCTGGACGAGCGCTTAGTTCCCTTCTTGCGTACTGTCGTCAAGCTCATTTTGATGGCGATTGGTCTGGTTATCATCATTCAGGAGTGGGGTTATGATGTCAGCGGCCTCATCGCCGGATTAGGGCTGGGCGGTTTGGCATTTTCACTGGGCGCACAGGATACCATCAAAAACCTGTTTGGCTTCACCACCATCGTCGGCGATAGACCCTTCGCCGTCGGTGATTTTATCGTGACGCCCGATGTTGAGGGCATAGTCGAACACGTTGGGGTGCGTTCAACTCGTGTCCGGCGGCTCGACCAGGCCTATGTCACTGTCCCCAACAGTACCCTTGCCAATTCCGCAGTCCTGAACTGGTCGCGTCTGTCCAAGCGTTGGATCAATTTCACCCTGCGGATCACCTACGACGCCAGCCGCCAGCAGATTGAAGACCTGATGGAACGTATCCGCCTCATGATGAAGTCCCGCGAACATGCTGACCCAACAACCGTCCTGGTGCGGCTGGTCAGCTTTGGCGATTATGGCATGGAAATCCTGATACGCTCTTACATCCTGCTGGCCGACTGGGGCGAATTCACTGCCGAAAAGGAAGTCGTCAACCTGGAAATCCTAAAAATTATTGAAGATATGGGTCTGCACATTGCTATTCCGGTGCGCCCGTTGTATGTTGGCACGATGCCGCCCCCTGCATCTGAACTGGCGGCAGATACAACCCATTCATCAGAGGAGAAATAGGCATAATGGCGAAAGTTCTTGTAACCGGCGGCGCGGGTTATATCGGCAGCCATGTGGTTGACCTGCTCATTGACCGGGGTTACGACGTGGTGGTCTTTGATAACCTGTACACCGGCCACCGCGAAGCCGTCCATAAAAAAGCCGCCTTCATCCTGGGCGATTTGCTCGATCAAGGGAAGGTGAACCAGACATTCGAGGAACACAAATTCGATGGTATCCTGCACTTCGCCTCACACACGTTGGTGGGCGAAAGCATGGAAAAACCCTGGCTGTATCTGCGCGACAATGCGGTTGCCGCCAGCCATCTGCTGGAAGCCGCCGCCCGACAGGGAGTGAAGCGCTTCATACTGTCCTCTACCGCCAACCTGTTCGATGACCCGGCGGTGATTCCCATCACGGCGGAAGAACGCATCGTCCCCGGCAGTCCCTATGGCGAGAGCAAATACATCATCGAGCGTTATCTGCACTGGATGGATCGCATCTATGGCATGGCCTACTGCTGTCTGCGGTATTTCAATGCCAGTGGCGCGCATCCCAACGGTCATATTGGTGAAGATCACACCCCGGAATATCACCTGATTCCGATCATTTTGCAGGTGGCGTTAGGCCAGCGGGAAAAACTCACCATCTTTGGCGACGACTATCCCACACCCGACGGAACCTGTATCCGCGATTACATCCATGTGATTGATCTGGCCGAGGCACATATTCTGGCTTACGAGGCGCTGGCCGACGGGGTAAGTCGCAAGTACAACCTGGGCAACGGTAAGGGTTACTCGATCATGGAAGTGCTGCAAACCGCCCGTGACGTGACCGGCATCGAAATCACCTCCGTCCCCGGCCCGCGTCGGGCAGGCGACCCGGCGGAACTCATCGCCGACAGCACCCGCATCATGAATGAACTCGGCTGGCAGCCGGAATTCGGCAGTCTGCGCCAGATCATCGAAACCGCGTGGCAGTGGCACAAAACCCACCCACACGGTTACGCCACCGAATAGACACTCCGATCTGCAATTTGCTCTCTAAGGCTAAATGCTGCCGGAAACCCATAGTCTTAAGCGTCCTTAAAGCCCCCTCAGCTATGCAATGGGGGGGGGAAGTAAATCGTGATCGTTGTTTAGGTCCCCGTCATTAGGGACACCAACGAACATAGAGATTTCGCGTAGGGAAAATGCCATAACCTTCCCTGCGAAATCTAGTTCGCCCCCTCAGCTATGCAATGGGGATTGGGGGGGATGCTTAAAGCCCCCTCCTTATGGCTATGGGAGAGGGCTTTTGGTTGTGGGGATTGCTTCCATCAGTGCTGTAGCGGCAGGAAATATTGAGCGTCCCACGTCTCGGTGACAGGCGTCAGCGCCGCGCTGCTCGGACGGGTTTCCAGTTGGTAATGAGCGGTGGTGCAGTCATCCAGCGAATCGTCATAGGCCGGGTTGAACACCATCAGATAGGTATAGTCGTAATGCGCGTTGGAGATCGTCCCGCCTTGTCCCAGGTTGATCGCATCGGCTTGATTCCCATGCAGGCCGACTGCCCACAATTCCAGTGACGGATTATCCACAATGTTGACCGAATATGTCCCCGCCGCCGGACGGAAACCAATGTAATTCGCGCCCAGTTCTTGCGCCCCATAGCCGTTGATTCGTCCCGCCCGCACGATGTCGTCACTCAACCAGGGAGTCGCTGTCCCAAATTCTGGCGCGAGGCTGTAATCGCGTACCAGATTTTGGATGCGGTAACGTGCCAGCGCCTCCGGCACAGTGTCGCCGTAAAACGCCAGCGTTTGTTCCAGCGCAGCGAATCCGTCGTACTGGGCGATGTTGCTCCACAACTGGAACAGCATCTTCTGGCCGTATCGGTCTACGAACGACTGGATAATCGGCCACTCGCCATACATCAGCAAACCGTTCTCCGGGTCGTCTTCCGTTCCGAAGCACAATTCAGGATATTGGTCGGTGTATTCGAGGTAGTTCTCGGCGTCGTGGATTTTCGGGAACACCTGCGTCTCCATCCACACCGACGTGGTTTCGTAATACCACAGCAGGTCTTCCTGATCGTAACCGTGCTGGATGGCGTGGTGGAACTCGTGGGCGGCGGTGACGCGCAGCAGGTCAGATACGCTCTCGTCCTCGTTTTCAATTTCGCTGAAGTCATTGTCCAGCCGGATCATGGTCGATGTCGCGTAATGCTCGATGGCGGCGGTGGCTGGATTATCCCCATACTGGAAGCCCGGTCTTGCCGCCCCCAGCGCGCCATAACCATCTTCATCCAGCATGTCCGTCAGATAGATGTCAAACCGCGAGTCCCCGCCGCCGCGCCCATCATCCGGCGGGGCAGGCCAGCCCATGTCATGAACCTCTACCTGCCACACCGTTTCCATCGTCTTGGCGACATCCCGCACATAATCTTCAGTAGTCGCGTCAAGCCCGCGCAGGGTGTAGTGGATGCGGAAATGGGCTGTATCCAGCGACAGCATTGGCCCGCTCAGGCGGATTTCACCCGGTTGGGTATCCAGCGCGTCCAACAGGCTGATGTCCCCCACTTCAATATTCAGCCGATAGTCCCCGCCGCCCTCGTCGTCAAATCGACTCAGGGTGATGGTATACGTACCGTCCTTCTTGGCCGTATAACCCAGCGCAGAATCTTGGTCGTGGTAATTCCGGTCATCATTTTCGGCTACCACCACTCCGGCTGGATTGGATAGGCTCAGATAGGTATCCAGCCCGCCGCTGGTCGCGTTCGCCGTAATAATGACCGAATCGCCTGCTTTAAGATCGAAGCGGGTCACAAAGGTCGGATGGTCGCCGTCCAGCGTTCCCGTGAACACCTGTGGCTCGGCATGGACGATCATCGCCGTCGATAAGGTGATAACCAGCGTGAAAATCAGGGTCAAATGTCGCAAGATAAACACTCTCCGATGGGGTACATTCTTTTCAGTGTAAATACATTTTCGATAAATGAGCGCATTTTTAATAAGTTTTTGATAAAATACCCCGCAAAATATGGGGGTGGCATCTCGCTGCCTAACTTCAGGTTGATTTGCACAACTTCTACATGGGGAAACCAAATGGCTGAGACGAATGTGATTACGCAGCGCCCGGATATGGATATTCAGGATGACATCGACCATCTGATCGCCCACTATCCGCCCCTTCAAAAAGACCGCCATGCCATCCACGTAATCGTAAGCAACGGTATTGTGACCATCAGCGGCCATGTCCAGACACCCATTACCCGCCAGTATTTTCTGGAACGTCTGACGCACATCCCCGGCGTGGTCGCGGTTCACGGCGACGAACTGTTCGATGACGAGACGACTCGCATTGAGGCCGGGAAGGTCATTCCGTCGGGTGTCATTCTGGGTAAAGTCCTCTATGGGACAGCCGTATTGTCCGGCGATCTGCCCGCATGGCCTGACCGCCGATCAGGTCGCCCAGATGGTGGTTGCGCTGCCCGGTGTCAGCCGCGTTGTCACCGACTTTGAGGCCTAATCTCAGGATACGCTTCTGGGCATCAAATTGATTCCCCAATCGTAGGGACAGGGCTTGCCCTGTCCATTGTCAATCCGTCGTCAGGCTATAATCACCCATAACATGAACCGACCTTGACGCCCCCAATTCGCAACCCATTTTTTCCTCCCCTGCTGGCAGCGGACATGGTGAGCCTAGTGAACCGGAGGGGGTCAATTCCTCACCGACAAACACCTTACTGTGTACTATCGCCGGTTTCATTGAATACAGTGACAGACTCAAATGGAGCATTGGAATTCAGAAAGATCGAACACGTTTGATCGGATCGGACTGAGAAGTTGCTGCGGTCAAAATTTCCTACCTGTTCCGGCACAACCATTTTATTTGTTACATCATCAGGGATTGGTTGATGCATCATGTTGAACCGAGTGTCAATAACTACAAGTTGTTGGTTCTGTGCATATTCTGCTGATAAGCTGGCCCCCACCGCACAAAATAATCGGGATGAGAATACAGACCAAAAGCAGGGCAACAATACCAATAAAAATATTTCGCAATAATTTTTGGAGTTTCAGCATTTAAACGTAATCCAATTATCGAGTCCCTATCAACTTTACTTTATTTTCTCTCTTGTATCTTTTGAGACCGTTTGAAACGTCGGCCATATCGGATCACCCATCTCTTTTCGCACCCCAGAAAACATCGTTTTTGCTCCCCCTCTCCGTGAACGCTGAGGGGGCGACACTAGATTTCGCTTAGGGAAGCGGTTATGGCATTTTCAAACCTATCCGCTTCGAAAGTTCTCTATATGGTTCGTTGGTGTCCCCTCAAATGACGAGTTGGATACCTAACGAACGATCACGGGGAGTTTACTGTCGCCCCCTCGCTCCGTGAACGGGGAGGGGGCTGGGGGGAGGGGTTAAGCGCACCCTCTGGAACTTTTCAAACAGCTGCCTCCCGCTGGGTATCCTCGTGCCTTTGAGCCTTCGTGTTACGCTTTTATGCTTTTCTCGTTCTGAAACCTGACGACTGATAACTGATAACGTCTCCCCATATCTTTCACTCATCCCTCGTACCTCATCCCTTGTTTTCATCTTTTTCTGGCAACTGGAATCTGGTAACTGGCAGCTAAACCCCCAATTCTCCCCTCAAAATCGACACAAATGTGTACACATTTGTGTACCTATTCTCTAAACTTTTGTGCTATGCTGGGCACAATCGTATCGTAGGGACAGGGCTTGCCCTGTCCGATAGATGTTCTTGGAGCTAGCGATAAATCTGCACAATCTGCACACGCCGCACCTGTGCACTTGCAGAATTTGCAGCATAGTGTGCAGGCTACGGGAGAAATTTCAAAATCGAGTACGCGAAATTGAAGAACATGTCGAAATGGGTGCATCGGGCAGTTTTGTCCTCAGTGACATTGACGCCATTTGCGCCATTTCCCCTCAAAAGGGTGTCACAAATTGACAGTCTGTGTCTATTGCGACTCAAACCACCGTCAGAAATGCGCGTCTTATTTCCCACCGTCAAAACTGGGTGTAGGCTTCAAAGTCCCTCCCTACGCAGTGGGGAGGGATTTAGGGAGGGGATAGATAAATTCGAGAATCGTTCCTCGATTCCCTTTATCGTTTTTCTCTCTTTTTCGATCATCTCGGCGGCAAGCCTGCCGGGTGTCGCCATGCGATAGGGAGAAACACATGGGAATAAAAAAGGCGACCCATAGGCCGCCCAATCATCCTTCAGTCTGTGGTTATTGTTTCAGCCCTTCGGCATTCACCACATTCTTGAATTCGCCCTTTGTCAGTCCGGCTACGATCAACTCCGCCGCTTCCACCGCGACGGCTACCTGGGCTTCGGCGCTGCTGGCCGCCAGATGCGGTGTATGCACCACGCCCGCCAGCCCCACCAGTGGATGGTCGGCAGCAGGCGGTTCATCGGCGTAAACATCCACCGCCGCCCCCGCCACCTGACCGCTCTGGATGGCTTCCGCCAGGTCGGCATCGTTAATCAGCGCCCCACGCGCCGCGTTGATGATACGGACACCTTTTTTCATCTTGGCGATGCTGTTCCGGTTAATCATGCCGGTGGTTTCGTCGGTAATCAGTGCGTGTAGGGTGATAAAATCGGATTGAGCATACAGGTCATCCAGGCTCACCAGTTCCACCCCGGTTTGTTGCCCGACGCTGGCCGGAATATACGGATCATAGGCAATCACCGTCATATCGAAGGCTTGCGCCCGTTTGGCGATAGCGCGTCCAATCCGCCCGAAGCCCACGATACCCAGGGTTTTATCCCGCAGTTCGACGCCCATGTACGTCTTGCGATCCCACTTGCCGTCGATCATCGAGCCATACGCTTGTGGGATGTGTCGCGCCAGTGCCAGCATCAGGCCGAAGGCGAATTCGGCGGTAGCGACGGTGTTCCCCTCCGGTGTATTCATGACGGCGATGCCCTTCGCGCTGGCGGCATCCAGATCGACATTATCCACGCCCACTCCTGCGCGGGCAATCGCTTTCAGTTTTGTGGCGGCGCTGATGAGTTCGGCGTTGGCTTTGGTCGCACTGCGGATAACCAGCGCGTCCGCATCCGGGATTGCGGCCAGTGTTTCGTCGCGTTTCATCTGCCCCGGCGCGGTCACGTCGAACCCGGCGGCTTCCAGAATTTCGACAGCCTTTTTATTCACGCTGTCCGGTACAAGTACATGATAGGTCATGGTTACAATTTTGCTCCTTTATAGGAGTCATCAGCTATCAGCAGTCAGTTATCAGAAAATGTAGCCTTCCCTCAGTTTCGATGTGGGTCGGCTTGTACTGAAAACTGATAACTAACAACTGAATACTAAACACCCAGGAATTCGTCCAACCCGGACAGAATCTCTTCCAGCTCGGTGGGCTGCATATCACCCATGTGCGCGATGCGGAAAGTTTTGCCCTTGATCTTGCCGTACCCTTTGTCCATCGAGAAGCCTTTGCCGCCCATGAACTTCGCCATCTCTTCGACGTCGATTCCGCGACCATTGTTGACCGCAGTGACGGTGGGTGAGCGATAGCCCTGCTGCGCGAAGACACCCATCTCCCGGTTGTCTGCCCAGGTAGTGGTCATATCCCGCATTTGCAGGTGTCGTGCCCAACGCGCATCCAACCCCTCGGTCAGGATGTCGTCAAGCTGCTTGTCCGCCGCGAACATCAGCGCAATCGGCGGCGTTGAGGGGGTATTATTTTTCTTCAGGCTCTTTTCCAGTTCGAGGAAGTCGAAGTAATAACCACGATTCGTCACCTGTTCCGCGCGTGCCAAAACGCGATCACTCACGGCAGCGAAGCTAACACCCGGCGGCAGCGCGAATGCTTTCTGCGAGGAGGTCAGGGCGATGTCGATGCCCCACTCGTCCACCCGCAGTTCCGCCCCCAGGAAGCCGCTCACGGTATCCACCAGGAACAGGGTATCGTCGTAGCCGCGCACGACCTCGCCAATAGCCTTGAACCGGATTGGTCACGCCGGTACTGGTTTCGTTGTGGACGACACAAACCGCGTCGTATTGGGCTTTTTTGAGGGCATCAGCCACCATCTCTGGCGTGTGTGCCTGTCCCCATTCGACTGCAATGACGTCCACTTCTTTGCCGTTCAATTGGCTGACTTCCGCCCATCGTTCGCTGAACGCCCCGCCGACCAGATGCAGCGCCTTCTTGCCATCGCGGATGCAGTTGCGGGATGCACCTTCCCACAGCCCCGTGCCGGACGAACCGCTGACAAACACGCGGCTGTTTGTCACGAATGCCTGTCGCAGTTTGCCCTGCAACCGCTCAAACAGTTCGGCAAAGGCTTTCGAGCGGTGGCCGATCATCCATTCAGTTTGGGCTTCCAGGATTTCGCGTCGGACTTCTACCGGGCCTGGAATGACCAGTCGCTTGTGATTCGAATTCCCCATATTGTTCAGCCTCCCTTTCCGGGATACTCACCGGCTTACATTTATTGTACATTGTGAATAACAGAACAATTCTATCGCAAAGCTCCCTAGCCGAACAGGTGGATATAGTTGGCATTGCCAACGAATACGCCCGCCGTGTAAATTGTGTAATAGTTACAAAGACGGACTTTTCGAGTAGGGATGAGGCTGTACCTCGTCCTGGCATTGTAAACAGGAATAATTATGGATCGTACCCAACGGGATGGACTTCTGCTCATCCTGATCGCTGCTGCCGGATATGCCTTTTTCCCGATCTTCACCAAGTTCATTTTTGACGGCAGCCCCCTGCAACCGCTGGATGTGCTGACTCTGCGTTTTTTGCTGGCTGCGCCCATTACCTGGGTTTTTATGTGGGCGCGGCGCTTACGCCCGCCAAAGAGGGGTGTGGTTGAAGTTGATCGCCTGCCACGAGTCCGGTTGCTTGCTATGGGCGTCATTTTCGCCTTCACCGCCGGGGCGGCTTTTTTCGCTCTGGATCGTCTCCCGGCCAGCACTTATACCGTCATCATCTACAGTTATCCGGCGATGGTTGCCATCCTGTCGTTACTGTTAGGGGAGCGATTATCCGGGCAAGCTTGGCTGGCACTGTTGCTGACAGTCACCGGCATCATTTTGACCGTGCCGGACTTCCAAGCCGGATTAGCCGATCTGGGCGGTGTGGCGCTGACGCTGCTGAACGCGGCCTTCTACGCCAGCTACATTGTCCTGAGTGGTCGTTTGCTGCGGGGTCATACCCATCTTGCAGGCGCAAGTGTATGGAGTATCACTGGGTCGTTTCTGCTGCTGGCAGCCTTCACGCTGACAAATGGTGTGACACTGCCGAACGATTTAGGGGTGTGGCTGCTGCTGTTGGGGCTGGCAGTAGTCAGCACTGTCATTCCAATCTTCGCCTTCTACGCCGGAATGCAAAAGTTAGGCGCGGCGCGGGCTTCTATCCTCAGCACCATTGAGCCGGTATTTACCCTGACGTTGGCGGCACTCCTGTTGGGTGAGCGGATTCAGTCCATACAAGTCGTGGGTGCAGCGCTCATCCTCGGCAGCGTCATCCTGCTGCAAACTCGTGGTCTGCGGCGGAAAACGGGCCACCTTGCGGTTGAAACGACCCTTTTGTAAATAGTCTGTGGCTGAAGCCTGAAATGAAGCGACGGTTTCCCCTAGAAAACCAACCCATTGACGATCTCTTGTTATAATAGCCGCTATGGAAAAACAAAAACGCGATATGGTCACATCGGAGATGCGGGAGAACCTGTCGGTGAACCGCGATGGGAAACTGAGCAGCGGACAATGGAAGCAGATTGTCACCGAGCCGCTGGTTAAGCTGCTTTTATTGATGATTCCCGGCCTGGTCGTCCTGGGGCCGAGAATTGCCTCGTTTATTATTGGAGGTTTATGGATCAGTATCGTCGTGCTGGTGGGCCTGGGTTTGATGCTGCTGGCGCGTGCCATCCGCTATGCCCGGATGCCGCTGTACTTTGGCATCTTTCAAGCGGCTGACAGTCAGCATCCGAGGTGGATGTTCTGGAAGGGGAATGTGTTGTACACCGAGGCGAATAAACCCATTCGTTTCGGTACACAGCTTACGCCCAGAACACGGCTGCAAGCCGGACAGCCGTATTTAGTCTATTATCTCAAAGAGGAAAAAAACTACGTGCTGTTGAGTATTGCCCCGGCAGACCATGTAGATGCCGCTCGCTGGCAGCCTACACCAGCCTTCCAGGGACGGTCTGCGCAGCGGAGCCGACATTAGACGGCAACTCTGGGTTTTCCCGTGAGCAAAAATTGTGTTTCGTTGGACGAAAGTACCTGGAATACTTGAGTATCCTCCTCCAATTGCTCCAGCATTTGCTCCATAGCGGCGCTAATCTGGGCAATCTGCTGGCGGTGATCGTCTAATGCCAGCCCCTCTAAGGCAGCCCGTCCGAGTTCTTTGTTCAGGCCAGTTTCGGTCAGCATCACAACCGTTTTTTCGGTCAAATAGAGCCGCCCATTGCGGAAGTAGGGTGCATATTCTCGATACTCGTCCATCACAACCTCATTTCTTACTATCTCCCTTAAGTTTAAGTGAAGAACCATTTAGAAACATGGTATGTTTTATAAAGAATTCGTGAACCTCTATCGGTAAATGTCTCCATATACGCGCCGCCGACTCTAAAAAAAATCTAAATAAAGATCGCTTCTCATATGTTTATCATAAATGTAATATAAAATGTGGTCTATATTAGATGTAATGGTCAGTTGACAAGACAAGATTAATTCCAGTTAAATAATACCAATTAATTAAAAGAGAGACTTGATTTAAATTCAAAATTCATGCAAAATTGCTTAGTACGTTAATGCTTCGTTTTTACAAATAGATGGGTGTCTAATTCATTCACGGCATGGTAAGTTGACCTACAGAGGGGAGCAATTATAGACAATCAAAATATAAATCCGACTCTAACTGAAATGCCTGATGCATTCGCAAATCAGCCGGGAATCCTGGCAAGTGGAATACTCCGTGTCCAGTTGAAAAGCAACGCCAACCAACTCATTGACCTCGATTTATCTGGCACAGAAGGTTTCATTCTAGGACGTTCGGATGCGAAAAGTAGCTACTTACCAGATGTAGATTTGGCCGCTTTTAATGCCCTCGATAAAGGGGTTTCCAGAAGGCACGCTGCATTGGTTCGCTATCAACAGCAAATTCACATTGTCGACCTTAGTTCGGTGAATGGAAGTTTTTTGAATGGAACCCGTCTGGCGCCCGAAGTGCCATATCCAATCCATTCTGGAGACCAACTGATCTTAGGGGAACTCAGTCTGGTTATTTCACGGCCAGAAAAATAAACATCATTGTATTCGTCTAATTTTAAATGGGAGGGTCTTCCAAATGGAGGCACTACCTCAGGATAATATGAACAACACACATGAGCTTCGTTTCAATGGATCCTTATGGTGCAACCTGGACATCGCGTTGCGTAATCTGGATCAAATCTACAGCCAGGTTGTTGAACCTCTGGGTTTGACAGTGATCGAATGGTACATATTGAGGGCGCTGTTCGAGGCTGACGGACAACATGCCAGTGAACTGGCGCGTGCGGTTGGGCGTGCAGCTACCAGCTTCACACCGATTCTCGATAAGTTGCAGCACAAAGAATTGATTGAACGCCGCCCCGATCCAGCAGATCGGCGAGCCGTTCGGATTTACCTGACCAGCAAGGCTCAAAAGAATCGCGCTAAAGTTGAGGAAAGCTCAAAGCAAATCGACGCGCGGATCAAGAAACTCGTCCAGAACGGGGATTTTAAGACGTTCCAGAACGTACTTGCGTCTCTACAAACAATCTCGCTCGACTAAAATAACGACAATTCTCCGGCGGTTTGCGATTGCGATTATGGTAAGCCGCTGGTGTTATGTACGGTGTACATGGTCTTTGTTTGCCTGTATCACTTGATTCAATGCGTGCTGATACACATCCAGGATAGAATCGTTAAATAGTACGAACCGCACCAGTTCCAGCACTCCTTCATGATTAAGTGTAAAATCAACTACAGAGTTGACGGCAATCGGCGCAGCTTCTTCTAGTGGATAGCCGTATGCGCCAGTGCTGATTGATGGGAATGCGATAGAACGCAGGTGGTTTTCTGTGGCGAGTTCCAGGCTGCGGCGGTAGGCACTCGCCAACAAGCGGGCACAGTCCGGGTCACGTGGGCGGTATATCGGCCCAACGGCGTGGACGATAAAACCAGCTTTTAGCCTGTACCCCTGCGTGATTCTGGCGTCCCCCGTCTTGCAGCCGCCCAACGTTCGTGTCTCTATTAGCAGTTCCGGTCCAGCGGCGCGGTGAATAGCCCCATCGACCCCGCCCCCGCCCAACAGGGAGGAATTGGCGGCATTTACGATGGCGTCGGTATCCTGTTGGGTAATGTCACCCTGAACCAGTTCAAGATAAGTGCGGTGTATTCGGACACGCATAAAATCGGGTTGATTGACCATAATTCCGTACAGCCTAAATCCTAATGATCGAAAGTCCTGCGCCTGATGCCAGTCTGTTATTCGTGGTTTATCTATTGTAGGGAGTCTTAACGTGCAGCGCAAAATTGCGCTGGTCACGGACAGCACCTGTGACCTACCCCGCAATATTGCCAGGGATTACGGTATCCATATTATTCCACAACCTATCACATGGGATGGTCGCATCTATCACGACGGTGTTGACCTGATGCCGGTGGAATTTTACCGGCAGCTTGGCGAAACCTCCGCACTGCCCACTTCCGCCGCGCCATCACCGGAAGATTTCGCTGGGGCATTTGAAGCGGCTCGATCTGTGGATGACGCCGATCAGGTTGTCGCGCTGCTCTTATCCAGCAAACTCAGCGACTCGGTTCAAAATGCCCAGGTTGGTGCGCAACAGGTTAACTTCCCGGTGTTCATTCAGGATACTCAAACTGTGTCGATGGGGTTGGGTTTCGTGGCGCTGGCGGCTGCCCGCGCGCGCGATCAGGGTGCAGCCGTAGAAGAAATTTTGAACACTGCCCGCCAAACGCGCCGTAAAACAACCGTATTTTTCACCGTTTCCACCCTCGATTTTCTACACCGGGGCGGGCGCATTGGTGGTGCGCGCCACCTCATCGGCAATGCCTTGTCGCTGAAACCCATTCTCACGGTGGACGACGGTCAGGTGGCTGTCGCCGCAACCATACGTTCCCGCTCCCGCGCCCTGGGACGGATGCTCGAATTGGCGGGTGAGGGGGTGAAATCTGGCGAGGTATGGGCTGCGGTGGTGAATGGGGATGCCGAACTGGAAGCGATGGAAGTGTTGAATACCATCTCGGAACAGTGGAAACCAGAGCAGTTGATCGCCAGTTCCGTATGTCCATCCATCGGCACGAACACCGGCCCCGGTGTTCTGGGTGTGATTGTTTGCCACTGTACACGAGATTTGGAATAATAAAACGACTATTAAAACGACTATCAAGCGCACCTACATGGAGGCATACATGGATACGCTGACACCCGCCAATGTTCAGGCCGCATTGGACTCCTTCAACCTGGGCATCCAAATTCGCTTCTTCGACAATTCTACGGCCACGTCACAGATGGCTGCCGACAATATCGGTTGTGAATTGGGACAGATTGCCAAGAGTTTGGCATTCCTGGTGGATGGTCAGCCGATCATGGTGATTGCCAGTGGCGACCAGCGAGTCGATGATCGCAAAATCGCCAGTCTTCATAATGTAGGACGTAAAAAAGTCCGTGCAGCCAGCCCGGAACAGTGTATTGAGCTATATGGGTATGCGCCTGGTGGTGTGCCCCCACTGGCGTATCGTACCCCCGATTTACCCGTCTACCTGGACAATTCGCTCCAGCGTTTTCAGCAGATTTATGCGGCGGGTGGAGCGCATAACGCCATTTTTCCCGTGACACTCGATCAACTGGTGCAAATTAGCGGCGGAAAATTTGTGGATGTGAAAAGGGATGCGCCACCTGACGGGGTATCCTAAATCAAAGTGATGTCATTTATCCAATTGGTAACTACCTCGCATACCCCACTCCAGCAAAAAATGGGGTAGAAACCGCCGTGCCAACGGCACGAGTTTTTCAGTTCGGTGCGTGACTGTGTAGCGGACGCGGGGAGACTTCGCTTCCAGTGCCCGTAAAACTGCCTGGGCGACAACCTCCGCCACCTGCCCGTTGTGGACATTATGGTTGTGGATGCGCGTTGCCCGTTCACGGACATCGCCATAGTCCACAATGGTGTCTTCGGGTTGGGCAATCCACATGTCGGAGCGAATGTCACCCGGCTCGATCAGCGAAACATGTATCCCACACGACTTGACTTCGTAGCGCAGCAACTCACTATATCCCTCTAATGCATATTTCGAGGCTGCATAATGACCCAGGTAGGGTACACCGACCATACCGGCCAGCGAACTTATATTGATGATGCGTCCGCCCTTCTGCGCCCGCATGATGGGTAGAACCGCTTTCACCATCCGGTGAATCCCGAAGAAGTTGGTTTCAAACAGGGCCTTTGCATCTTCGATACTGGCATCTTCTATCGCCCCCGACAGACTGATACCTGCGTTATTGACCAGCACATCCAGCCGACCTACCCGTTTCATCACACTGTCCACACATGCCCGCACCAACTCGTCGTCGCGCACATCCAGTTGCAGCAGAATGAAACCGTCTGCGGTGTGCATTTCCGGGTTGCGGCTCGTACCGAAAACAGTGTAACCGTGCGCCGCCAGAAGTTCCGCCGTCGCCCGACCAATACCCTTCGATGCGCCTGTAATTAATATCACTTGTGGAGATGGCTTTGCTTCCAAATTCTCACTTCAATTCAACTAAAATTAACAGGGTTGCGCTGCCAGTCATCAACTGGAGACTTCTTTTTTAGTATAAATCGTGTAAATTCATTGGACGAATGCCACATCTATCGGCAAAAAGGCGTTTCAGTCAATCATACAGGTCATGTTTATGGTTCAGCAATTGCAACGATTTAGCCCCAAAACGCGCAAAATTATCTTCTACCTTGTCATCATCGTGGGAATTGCCGCCCTGGTCGCTATTACCATCTGGCTTATTTTCGGCGCAATCAATTCGCAGGATGACCGCAGTTCTGTCGCTGTGTTGGATGGGGTTTCCGTCCGCGAATTTGCCGCCCTGCCCGACGATAACGCTTATCCGGCGTCAGTCGCGGTGCGTCCTTCGGACGGAATGGTCTTCACGGGTAGTTATTCTTCCGGTGCGATCTGGAGTATTGACGCAGACGGTAGCATCGCCGAAATCCCCGGCATGCGCGACGCGGTGGGTGCGGTATCCGGCCTTACCTTCGCGCCGGATGGCACATTGTATATCGTGGATCAGGTAGATAGTGATCCGCGTACTGGCGGCGGTTCTGTAAAACGCCTCAATCCCGACGGGACGATTGAAACTTTCGTGACAGCACCGGACGACAACAATTTTATCGCCCCAGACGATGTGACACTGGACAGCGCGGGAAATGTATATGTCTCGGATCGTGGGCGCGACGAAATCTGGCGATTTGATCCCGCCGGGAATGGCTCACTGTGGTGGTCATCGCCACAGGAGCAAGGGGCGACTGAGTATGCCCCCACTGGCCTCGCCTACGATTTATCCAACAATACGATTCTTGTTACCGATAGTTCTCTGAACATTATCTACCGGGTGTCGATTGACGGTGCGACGACTGAAACACTTTACCGCTATGTTGGTCAAGATAATCAGCCCGTTTTTGATGGCATCACCGTGACGCCGGATGGCACGATCTATGTTGCGGCGCTGGCACAGGATGGTGTGGTGCGGCTGGATGGTACGGCGATCACGTATATTGCCGGATTGTTTCGCGGGTCGAGCGATGTGGACTATAATCCAATCAACGGGCGGTTGTATGTGTCCAACTTCGACTCAGGGGCGCTGGTTGTTCCAGGGCTATCTCCGCACCTGCCTTTCACCATCGACGAGATAACGCTGCCGGGATGATTCAACTCGCGCTGGAGGGAAATCAGAATGGAGCCAAATCGAAAACACTGGAATGAACAGCAGCAGCTACTCCAGCACGCACTTTCACATTCTGGTGAGCATCAGAAGGCATTTGAGATCTGTCTCAATCAACATGCAATGGTTCACGCTGCGCAAATGTCAGGTTCGCATTTGTGGTCTTTTGAAGACGAGGTATTGGACAGTTTGACCGAGGCGGATTATCGCCACATACCGCCGAAAGGTGAACATTCAATCGCATGGGTTATCTGGCACATTGCCCGTATCGAAGACGTTACCATGAATTCTGCTGGTCGCGGGCTGTTCTCAGGTGTTATGGGAGGACAATTGGCTAGAACGCCTCAAAATCACCGCTTGTGATACAGGAAATGCTATGAGCATGGAAGCCCTGATCGCGCTGAGTGAGACCATTGAAATTGAAGCGCTGCGAGCCTATCGCCTCGCTGTTGGCCGCCGGACACGAACAATCATTCAAGGGCTTCAACCGAATGACTTCAATCAAAAGGTTGATGCAACCCGTATCCAACGAATCTGGGATGATGGCGCGGTGGTCGCGGCAGCCTCTGAAATTGTCGATTATTGGAGCAAGCGCACTATAGCCGGACTCCTGCTGATGCCAGCCACACGACATAATTTCCTGCATCTGAACGAGGCGCTACGTATCAAGCAGAAGCTATGAGTGAGTCCAAAAAGGCGAACCAATGTGTTCGCCTTCAAGATAAAGCAACTGTGAAGCCTGGAGGGACATTCGATTGAATAGCCCTCCAGGCCATGTGCCGACTATTGACTGGCCTGCTCCTGTTCCATCATCACCGGAGCGGTCAGGCCGAAATTCTTGCCGACCAGCACCAGATCGCGGATGTTGATGGATGTATCGTGGTTGAGGTCGGCGTTTGGAACCAATCCCCCATCCACGCCGAAGTTTACACCGACCAGACTGGCATCGTTCAAGTCAATCGTTCCGCTATCGTCAGTGTCACCCATCGGCAGCAAGATTGTGCCCAGGTCAACCGTCACACCATCATCCTCTACCAGCACGGTCATCTGTATTGTCAGCGATTGTGGTGCGCTGATTTGCAGGATGTATAGTCCCACAGGTACTTCGGTGAAGCGATATGCACCGTTTGCGTTGGTAGTGATTTGAACCAGCGGAGTTTGGTCAGCTGCCAGTAGTGCCACCGTGATGTTACTATGATCTGTCGCGCCGGGGTAATTTACCACACCGGAGATGATGCTCTGTCCACCCGGTACAGGTGTCACCACTTCTACTGTTGGCGTAGCTGTCGGCGGTTCGGGAGTAAAGGTTGGCAGCGGTGTTTCTGTCGGCGGCACATCTTCCGTCGGCGTGGCGCTGGGTGCGGCTGCGCTGGTGAAACCGGCATTGTAAACCTGCAACGGCACATCATAACCATTGATGTCTACACCCATGATGTCACAGTTAATGCCTGTACTGCCCTCTGTCTGGACGGTATAGTTCAGGATGAAAGCAACACCAGTGCCGCTTATGGGTTGGTTGGGCTGCAACCGACTGGCCGCAACATTCCATGTGCCATCTGCCGGGTTGAAACCAGTGTCTACGAAGAAACTGGTCCCGTCATTGAACCCGTCACCACCTGTATGGTTTGTGCCTGTCAGGACTGCCGGATCAACGGTACAGCGTGCCTGCAATCCGTACAGGTCGGAAACATTGGACAGGTTGAGAGTGACCGCAACGGTCTGCCCTGGACTGGCCGATGCCGGATTCGCTATTACCGATAGTCCCGGCAAATCCGCGCTGCTGACCGTTGGAATGGGCGTAGACGTTTCTGCCGGTGGAACATCGGTGTTCACTGGAGTATCCGTTGGCAGTTCAAGGGTATTGGTCGGGACAGTGGTGTCTGGTGGATGGTATCAAGTGTATTAGTCGGGACAGCGGTGTCGGTTGGTGGCACGGGTGTCATTGTTGGCATCGGAGTATTTGATGGAACAGCCGTGTCGGTTGGGACGATAGTTGGTGTCAGGGTCGGTGGTAGGGCTGTTGCGGTTGGGGGAAGTGTTGGGGTCGCCGCTGGCTGTGTGGTTGAGACAATCTTGATTGCCACATCCTTAGTGAGATTATTGACTGAAACCACTACATTGCCATTGCTGGCTGCCACGTTGCCTCCATCTGTGATCGCATCCGTATAGGTGTCCCAGATTTCGACATGATAGTTCCCGGCAGCCATCCCAGGGATGGTAAATGTCCCAGAAATTGGCGCGGGTGCGGTGTTATTGTCCCAGCGTGCATTCCCCTTATTCTGTGCCCAGGCATAGGCTTCTGTGCCACTGCTGGCGCGCATGGCAAGTACACGGAGTTGTGCGTTGCTGGCGTTGATAATGGTTGAAGTCAATTGCACATCGCTGGTCGAAAGGTATGTGAAGCCTTTACCTGCATAGTCAATACCGTTGAAGAAGTCGCTGAAAATCTTTGCCTCCTGGTACTTGGTGTTGACGAAGCTGGCTGACTGAGCATCGAAATACCATTCAATTGGTGATGTACCCAATGGTGAGAACATGCCGACCCAGCGCATTGCATGGGTAACTTTAGGCTGAGGATTCGCCTCATTCCAATTTGATGTTCCCGAATCCAACTCACCCCAGATGATCGGTTTGTTCGTGCCCTGCCACTGAGAACCATCTCCCAATCCAAGTCCACAGGTGCCGGGGTTCGTTGTTCGTAAACATTGAGCAAACCGATACACGAAGTTGGCCGTATCGTACGTCAGGTCTGCACTGTAACGCGAGATCATCATATAGTCGTGATAATTCGCGATATCGAACGCAGGGGACGACCAGAAGGCTGGACTCCATGCCTGTGATCCCTGCGAGGTTGTGCGCAGATGATGATACGGGTCGGTCTGCTGCTGGTACTGACTGTAAAGTTGATAGAATGCGTAGATGTCTGAACTGGTACTCACGTGGCCGAGTTCGTTCCAATGTTCCCAAGCCAGGATGGAAGTCGAGTAACCCCAGCGAGCCACACGGTAACGGAAATTGCGTTCCCAATTGCGGATGCGTGCGGGGTCGGTCCAACTGAGCGATGGGTTATCGGTAACTGATGCATTCCATATCCAGTACGGATCAGAGTGAGACATTAACTGAATATAGACACCATTCGTTTCAGCCAACTCGACAATTTTATCTTCTTCGTAGTTACCGCGCTGATTCATCTGGGTGCCTTTGGGAATTGTGTTTAAATCAATTCCCTGACTTTGCGGATTGATATCGTTCGGCGACTTGTATGCGTCGTAGTGGCCTTCGGCGGTGAGAGCATAGCCGTCATTTTGATCCCAAACACGAACCAGATTGATCCCATAACGCCCATAATCTGAGAAAGTTTGCTGGTAATCGTAGCTACGCAGGCTGCTTGCCCACCATTGTCGACCTGCCGAGTTCGGAATGAAACTCTCCCCATCTGAGAATTCCAGGAAGCGCGAATCGCGTGGTGATACCCGGACAAAACCCTTTGAACTGGACTGGGTGGATTGGAATTGTAGTTCACCACTCGCCGGGTAACGGGTCGTCCCAGATTTATCCAGGATGGTGATGTAGTAGCTATAACCCCCGTTTTCATCGGGTGCATAGCGAACTTTCCAGGCAAAATTACTGGTCGGGGTCATCACCTCCGAATTCCCATTCTGGGTACGGGTATAATCCTGGTAGTAAAATGCTGGTACAACCATCTCTTTGCCAGAAGGCGCAAGGAAGTGTGCATCAATGGTGATGCCGTCGATGCCCTGTGGGTCTGCTGGGTCGTAGTAGTAGTATGGTAGGAACGAATCCGCTGAATACGACTTGTTAATCTGGAACGTCACCTCATACTTCTGGTAACGTCCAACCTGTGATGCATTCGCGTTCAGAGTTGTGACTTGTGGCGTTGTGCCCTGACCGCTAACTGGTGGCAATGTCGGCGGAATTGGTGTAAGTGTCGGCGCGACAATCGTTGCTGTTGGCGGGACTGTTGTTGCCGTCGGCGCAGAAATGGTTGCCGTCGCTGGAATTGGCGTTGCCGGGGCAGGGCCAGTCAGAGGTGTACCACTGTGCTTCAGTACAAATAAATCCCCACCATTGCCTTCGACGATGATTTTGCCATCACTCACATAAGTGTAGCGAGGTTTTAATCCTTCACTATACGCAGGCTGATCGGGTGTTGGGGGTTCAAGTACGTTCCAGTAAATCCAAAAACCTGGGCCATTCCAATACCGTCCATCGTTAAAGAGGCTCAATCCACAGGTCGTCCAGTGGGTTTGGGGATTAAAGTTGCTACAAGTATTCTGTGCACGAATAACAACGGGATGTGCTTGTGATGTGATTGGACTGGCGTTCGTTAATCCCAGGTTGGAAGCCCGATTGGTGATACGGGTGCTTTCACTTGCAGCCCAATGGGCATTAAACAAAGTATTGCCAGCCATCGTGTAGGGGGTCTGTTCGTCACTAATGAAGGAGTACGAATTAGGGAACTGGACAAAGCGTAAATCGCCTGCAACCATACCGGATATTGTATTATTGTCCAGTACCATCTCCCCCATATGGGAATCCCATCGACCATCTGGAGGATTTCCCTGGCCGTTACGAAAAGTGATGTAGGCCACTTCCGTGCCATCAGGTTGCACTTTTACAACCGGGACGGGACCAACATCCAGAAAAGCCTCCCCGTTCACATAACTTTCCGTCCCCACATATCCAACTGCCGGGACAAAAGCCTCAGATCCGTTATCCAGATTTAGAGCAAACAAGTTCTTCAACTGTGGATTATTTTGTAAGAATGTTCGAGTATCGGCATTGGTCGTGGGATACATACCACTAGGACCAGGACCACCCCAAAGGCCTGAGTTGTGATCCAAGCGCATTCGAATGAATACGATGCCATGTTGTTCGGCGATTACCGGCCACATGCCATCCATCTCGTTAGGGAAACCCGCCGGGTTAGGGGTTGGCTTGACACGCCACTTCCGCGACCCGTCACCATTGTTGACGGCATGTACATACAGATCGTTGGTCGCGTACACGATTACATCTCGTGTGGCCGAGTATGATGGTGGGGTGGCGATAGGTGCGTTAGCCGCATATACCCACACACTGGTCATATTAGTCGAATTCACCTTATGCAGTTGGCCGCTGTCTGTCACAACATAAGCGAAACTCCCCATGAGTAGTACTGATTTGTTTAATGGATTGCCTGCCGTATATGTTCCGCTCACAGACCCGTTACGTGAGTCGATCTTGTACAATTTGCCATCAGAGCCACCAGCATACACATACCCGGTTGTTGGGTCATAGGCAGGCGTGGCGTTGAAGCTGGTTGTAGTCACATTCCAGGCTTGACTGCCATTTGCTTTGCTGAGTGCATATAAACCTCTGTTGCCTGCCGGGACATAGACATAACTGCCGCCCGTCACCGTTCTAGCTTCTGTTGGTGCGTCGTAAAAATGACTGCCTGTGCCACCGTTTGCGTCTGGTCCATTCCACGTCCACGCCAAAGTCCAGCTTTCAAGAGGTTCTTCTGGTGTATAGCCTGTACGTTGCGCATCATGCGCGTCCTGTGTCCATTCCTGTGTAATTGGGGATGCTGTGCCCTGCCCAAATACCACCGAAGAAATACTTATCCCCAGGGATACCAACCCGACGACGATCAACGTAGTGAATATTCGTAATTTCATGGTTGCGGCCTTAAGTTGATATAGAGTTGCTAACAGCGTCAGAATATATGTTTTTCATAAATGCGCCTATAGGAGAAGAGTAGTATGCGTGGAATGATATGAGGTTAAATTAATGAAATAGATGTTACGACAATGTACTTTTCTCTGTATTGTTCTCTAGAAAACTGGCAAACAAAGTACCTCATAGCCGATGTGGAGTGCTTGTTAAGCGATAATCCGTTCTGGTACGAAAGTACACCTAACGAATCTTATATTTTGCGTCTGATTTTCGGCGCGAACCAGGTTTTGTTGTTGTAGGTCTTTACTTCCTGTAGCGTTCGCCCGTTCGACTTATCGGAGTTAACGGTCTCGTCACTGACAGGCTCTGACGGTTCCATCGGTTGTTCTGCCTATGGTTCGGTCATGAACAGTGCATCCTGAAAGGGTTTCAAACCAGGATAATCCTCAATCTGCACCACAATGGTCGAGCAAGTTTCTGCAAAGGTTGCGTGACCTGGACATCCGTATTCTCCACAGTCGGAGAGTCCTCTCTTCATTACACTCCCCATAAATTGAGCTTATTTTTTGGACGATGTTATTTTGACGGTGGATGATCCTTAGCGTAAGGGGAAACGGAACTCCATGTAAGCCCCACTATTTAGGAGAGGTTGTCATGGTGGCTATATGCAGACTGCTATAGCGTGTTTGACGAGTGACATAATTCACTGAATACCCGTATAATCCCCCGCTTGCCCAACGACTGATGTGTGATACACAAACACTGCGCTTGATACTGTTTCCCGGTGCTTGCTGTTGCGCGCGTATGGCTGTTATAATAAACCAGTTACTTCAGCCGCTCAGGGAGGAACCCTTTCTATGCAGGGGAACGACAGCTTTCGCTTGGTCGTCCGCCGAGGCCCGCAGCCGAATCAGACCTACGATCTGAATAAGGATATTATTACGGTAGGGCGCGACATCACCAACGACATTACGATTAATGACCCAGAAGTGAGCCGCCATCACATGCGTTTCACGCGCGGCGCGGGCGGTTTTACCCTGGAGGACCTGGGTTCGACCAATGGAACGTTCGTCAATGGTCAGCGATTGACTGGGGCGAAACCTCTGAGCAATGGCGATATGATTGGGCTTGGAGAGACGGTTACTCTGGGGTATGAAATGGCGAGACCAGTCGGGGCAGGTGGCGCACCGATGGGGAACGTGGCGCCAGAGCCGCCGACAGCCGCCAACCCGGTTGCCCGCCAAAGTTCGCCCATGCAGCAGGATGTTGCCCCTGTTGCACCGCAATCCCCCGGTGTTTATGATTACAACCCTGCTCAACCCTACAGTCAGGCAGCGCCCAACGCCGCCCCCGCCGGAACGTACGATTATGATCCGTATGCGGTGCGCGAGGAAGAGGGACGCAACACCATGCGATGGGTACTCATCGGCTGCGCAGCGATCTCGCTGTTCTGCTGCTGCGGTACTATCGTAGGACTTTTCCTGATTGACGCACTCAATCTCTGGTGCAACATTCCGATTCTGTATCCGATCCTGAATGCGTTCGGTTTTTACGGGGCTGGCTGCTAAGTCATTCAAAATTACGACACAGAATTTTACGGAGAAATCCTCAAAACGGGCGCACGGGCGGTGCGCCCCTACAATCCCCTATAGACCTTTTGAATCCCCAACGAGCACCATTTGTTAAAAAGTCGATTCGTTTATGGATCGCCTTTATGATGAAAAAAGCCAAACTCAGTGAAGAAAGGTCATTCAGCCGCATCCCAAGCGTGATCGCAGCTTCATAGGAGTGGGGCTAACTAACGCGAATTCGGGATAATAAATCAATATTGAAGGGGATAGGGAGTGTAGAAAGGTTCAATCGTCAGCTTGGGTCGGACTTTGAAATATAGGTTCCTCACCCGGCACAGGTGAATTGATAAATGATCCGCGAGATATAACTGCTTGTTTGCCACCGAGTAATTCAATAAGTTGTTGCTGATCATGTTTAGCCTGTCTGTCAATGGCTTCCGGGTCAAGCCAATTGCGAAGCCGCGTCTCAAATTCAGTAATAATTTGCTGTGTATCTTCTTTGGGATTTTCAACAAGATCAATCAATTCATCAGGGTCGTCTTTCAAGTCAAATAATTGGCTGGGGGCATTGACATAGTACACAAACTTGTAGCGCATATCACGCACCATGTAGTAGGCATTCTGTGACCCAATGGCATGATATTCGCCAAACACCGTACGGTTACGCTCAATATCCTGAGCGATCTGCCAGAGCGATTCTCCGACTCGGGATCTATCCGTATCATTGAAAGGGCATCCAACAGCTTCAAGTACGGTCGGATAACAATCGATAAGGGAGATAGGTGTATTGACGACCTTGCCAACTGGTACATCGGGACCTGACATAATAAAGGGAATCGCAGATGCTTCTTCATACATAGTAAATTTCCCATAAATGCCGCGTGCACCAAGATGTTCACCGTGGTCAGATGTATAGATCACGCGTGTATTGTTTGTCAGACCCAAATTATGAAATGTGCTTAGCACGCGTCCGATTTGAGTATCTAAAAAAGTACAACTGCCATAATATGCGGCATGAAGTCGGCGAATTGTCGCTTCGTCAAAGGGTTCATTCAGAGAGAAGAATCGTCTCATGTATTGAAGGGCAGGATGTTGAACCCAATCCTCTTCGCGCCACTGAGGAGGTAATATAATCTGATCATGCGGATAAAGTGAATAAGTGTCGTAGGGTGACAAAAATGGGGGGTGCGGTGTGACAAAGGATAAGAATAGCACCCAGGGCTTCTCGTCGTTTGCATGGTCGTTAAGCCATTGAATTGCGTTATCGGCATTACGAATATCATACTGTTGGTAGGTGGTTTCACCTGCGCCTAATTCATCGATACCGCTACGAGAATTGCGTGTAACCGATCCATCTCGTATCCCATTGGTTGGGTCACCGATTTCACCAACAACGTGCATCGGTTCAATTTCGTTCGTAAAGCCGTTGTTATCATTTGTACTGCGAAAATGCAATTTGCCGATCGAATCTACCTGAAAACCTTCTTCGTTGAGGCGATGTCCCCAGCTTTTGACCTTACCGTCATATGGAAATCCATTATCCCAATACCCAATTTCATGTACATATCGACCCGTTGCCAAAGATGCTCGTGCAGGAACACAAATCGGGCATGGGGTATAAGCATTGGTGAATCGTGTTCCCGATTCAGCCAGTCGATCAATATGAGGTGTTTGTACGAGAGGATGTCCATAACAGCCCGATGCCGAAACTTGATGCTGA
The DNA here is from genome assembly GCA_963752305.1 of uncultured Chloroflexia bacterium. Classification (GTDB taxonomy): domain Bacteria; phylum Chloroflexota; class Anaerolineae; order Aggregatilineales; family Phototrophicaceae; genus CFX2. The sequence goes on along the minus strand of CAVVXQ010000006.1, from coordinate 1,020,635 downwards.
TCTGACATGATGAAAAGCAAGTTGCTTGCATCCACGATTCTATCCAAGGAACTAATTGGCAATATTGACTCCTATAATAGTATAACGTGAGTTAGGGCTAAGAGAAAGCCTCCGACTGAGGCACGTCGAGGCGGAGAGAAGGTTTCTTGGGCTGATGGAAGTAAGCAATCAAGCCACACAGCAGATTGACACAGAAGTTCACAGGGCTGCGATGACGTGAGTGCTCAATCTGGGAGATGTTCTTGAGTTGGTCGGTGACAAACTCGATGATGGCAGGCTTGCGCAGGAGCAGTTTGTCACTCAAGGGCAACAGACGGTTAGTTCATGTTGGACTTGAGTTTGGTAATGAGCTGGACACCGTGTTCAAGCAAGTGCTGCATCATCGACTGAGACACATAGCCTTTATCACCGAAGAGTTTGCCAAACAGCCGGTTGCTCAATTTGGGCAGCAGTTTGACATCATGCCGATTGGCTGGGGTCAAACAACAGCCCAACAGTTCATCACACTCATTGACTACCAGATGGCATTTGAAGCCAAAGCACCAGCCCATTGAGCCGCGTCCACGATGGGCTAAACCCGCGAACACTTTGTGTTGGTAGATACGGTGGTTATCACACACCGCGATGAAGGTGGAGTCAACAAAACTGACCCCGGTGCAGCGTCCAAACAGTCTGTAGAGATAGGCACACAATACCGGCAAGACACGGGGCATCAGTTGGACAAAGCGGGCGTAATCCACCGGGTGAGGAAATTCAGCACGCAGATGGACCTGAACGTAGTAGCTGTAGTAGGCTTTGAATGTTCGGTAGTGGCTCTGATGAAAGTGGATCAGGATCGTCATGATTTCACTGCTGCTCAACTCGCCAGACCGATGACGATGCTGTAGCCCATCCGGCAGCCGTTGGGCTTCCAGCTTCGGCTCGACTTGTTGGCAGAAATCATCGACATGGCAGAACAATTCCAGTAAACTCATGATTGGGACTCCTTTCCAGTTTCGCAACCTGAAGGATACTCCTTCTGCGAAAGCTGTCCCCCTTATCCCTAACTCACGTTAACTATTGGTACTATTGAAATAGGAATTGGAGAAAATCATGTCTTCGCAACCCGTTTCGGCTACCCCCGCCCAACGGCGTGACTAAAAATATTCCCTGGGAAGATCGTCCGGCGGGTAACAGCGATCCCGTCTGGCGCTACAGCCAGAATCCAATCATTCCACGCAATGCTATCCCGCGCGCGAACAGCATCTTCAACAGCGCCGCAGTCACTTTTGGCGACGCCTTCGCTGGCGTTTTTCGTGTCGATGACCGTCAACGTTTGATGAACCTGCATGTCGGAAAGAGCAAAGACGGCATCAACTGGGACATCGCCCACGACCCGATTGAATGGAAATTTGACGACCCGGAACTTGCCACTTTTCTGCACCGCTACGACCCGCGCGTGGTCTGGTTGGAAGACCGCTATTACATCACCTGGTGTAATGGCTATCACGGCCCGACCATCGGCATTGGCTATACCTTCGACTTTGAAGATTTCCACTTTGTCGAAAATGCCTACCTGCCCTACAACCGTAATGGTGTCCTCTTTCCACGCAAAGTCAACGGCATGTATGGCATGTTCAGCCGCCCCAGCGACACTGGACATACCCCGTTCGGTGATATTTTCTACAGTGAAAGCCCGGATATGATTCACTGGGGCAAACACCGCTTTGTGCTTGGGCCGAAGGGTTGGACGTGGCAGAGTACCAAAACGGGCGCGGGTCCAACCCCTATCGAAACCGACGAGGGCTGGTTGCTAATTTATCATGGAGTATTGACCTCATGTAACGGCTATGTCTACAGCATGGGCGCGGTGCTGCTCGACCTCGACCAACCCTGGAAGGTCATCGCCCGCTGCGCCCCGTACCTGATGTCGCCACAAACCCTGTACGAGTGCGTGGGTGATGTGCCAAATGTCGTTTTCCCCTGCGCCGCGCTCTACGACCAACCCTCTGGCAAGATCGCTATCTATTATGGAGCTGCTGATACGGTTACAGGTTTGGCCTTCGCACAAATTGATGAACTGATTGATTACATCAAAGCCAACGCGGAGTAATTTTTCTTATGCTTTGTAGGGGCGAACACACAGGTTCGCCCTTTTTTTATTCCCATCTTCTACAACCTTATCGACGTTTTCCCAACCAACGGTATAGTTGTCCAACATCCTACCGATTAAGGAGCAAACGAACGATGAGCGCTAAACGTGTCGGGCAGATCATTCGCCTGAAGCCGGAAAAATACGAGGAATACAAACAGCTCCACGCGGCGGCATGGCCGGAAGTGCTGGCGACCCTGCACAAGGCCAACATCCGCAACTTCTCGATCTACCACTGGGGCGGCTACCTGTTTGGTTTCTTTGAATATGTTGGGGATAATTTCGACGCGGATATGGCGAGTATCGCCGCAGACCCCAAAACCCGCCAGTGGTGGGCGCTCACCGACCCGTGCCAGCAGCCCGTCGAAGGCCATTCCTCCGGCAGCATCGAGGGGGACTGGTGGACGCCGATGGAAGAACTCTTTCACACGGATTAACCCATGAACATCATTGATAGTCACGTCCACTTCTGGGATACCCACCGCGCCGGTTACGATTGGTTGGGCGGCGTTCCCGAAATCAACCATCCCTTCATTCCCGCCGATTTTCGCGCCGCATCCGCCGGATTTGACGTGCGCGGCATCGTGTTTGTCGAGTGCGGTGGGGGCGGGCTGGAAGAAGTTAAATGGGTGACAACCCTTGTCAACGACGTTCCGGTACGCGGCATCGTGGCCTACGTGCCGCTTGAGGATGAGGACGCCCGTTCGGAACTGGAGTCACTGACTGCCTACACACTGGTGAAAGGTATCCGCCGCAACATTCAGTCGGAGGCCGCCGGATTTGCTGCACAGGAAAACTTCATACGGGGTGTCCGCGCGGTGGCCGACTACGGCTTCAGTTTTGACATTTGCATCTACCATCACCAGCTACCGGATGTGCTAAAGCTGGTCGACGCCTGTCCTGATGTGCCCTTCGTCCTGGATCACGTCGGCAAACCCGGCATCGCCGCCGGGGAAATTGACGCCTGGCGGGCGGGCATCACTGCGCTGGCACAATACCCCAACGTATCCTGCAAGCTGTCCGGCATGGTCACGGAAGCCGACCACGCCGCCTGGACACCCGACGGACTGCGTCCCTATGTCGAGCATGTGCTGGAATCATTCGGCACACATCGGCTCATGTTTGGCAGTGATTGGCCGGTGGTGACATTGGCCTCTACCTATAGTCGCTGGCTGCAAACCGCCCAGAATTTTTTGAGCGACCTCTCAACAGATGAGCAGGAACACATCTTCTACCACAATGTCCGCCGCTTCTACCGCCTCGAAAGCTAAATAACGTAAGTCGGCAAGACATGGGAACTACTTTTGAGCAGCCGGTTTAAACCCTCAAGAATCGCATCAACAAGGTTCGTGCTTCAATAGTCAGACAAACTCAAGGGGGCGAAGATGAAGATTCGGCAACTGGTGACGCTGGTTTCAAAAGGCGATGTGGCGGCGTTGGACGGGGCAGAGATGGTGGTGCGAGCCAATCAGTTTGAATTGCTCGATGACCAGGGTCGAGTACGCGCCCAGCTATTCATCACCCAGCCAACCACGATGCCGGATGGAGAATAATATGCCGAAAGTGTCCTGTTTCGGCTGATTGATGAGAATGGGCGACCCGGAGTTAAGATTGGGACGGGCGTTGACGGATCGGCAATGAGTTTGGCAGGTGACTCCGAGCTTTCCGATTGGAACGGTGTACAGATTCTGGCAGACGGCAGCGCCAGCATGGTGATTCTGACGGATAAGGATGGGATGGTGCAGCAAATCCAGCCCTAACCTGTAATGTCAGGTTTGATAGGATACTTTCGGAGAAGCAGTAAATTGACGGGCGAGATTTGCCCTCACAGCGACACGCCCAGCAGCCCCCGCGTGATCTGGAAGTTGGTGTTGTCCGACTCGCTCAACCGGGGTCGATAATTCCGCCCCAGCGAATTCACCACCAGATCGAGCAACTGCCGCGACGACCATCCGGCGATTACTCCATCCAGATCACCCTGATAAGCCGGGTCGATGTTCGGATCGCTCGACACCTGCAAAACCGGAATCATCGGGTGGGTCGGCATCGGGCGTTGAGCAACATGCGCCAGAATCAGGTCAACACCAGTCGCCCCCAATCCCGTCAGTGTTTCCCCCCACTGTCCCGACGGCGTGAATACAATATGGAATCCCGGTTTACCGATAGCCTGTGCATAACCCAGCGTCGCCCGTTGCGGTTGTTCGCCAAGTACAGCTTCTATATAGGTTGCATTCCGTAGCACCGACGCATTTTCTGCCACCACCACCGACCCACCCGCGTTCACAATCCATTGTGTCAGGTCGGCCAGTTTGCCCGCCAAGCCATCCGTCACTTCGCCCTGAGTCATCAGCCCCAATCGAGCGGTATCCAGTCCTACTTCGACCAATTCGGATTCTGGTTCGGCATCGAGTTGGGCTTCAAACCAGTTGGTCATCTTGTGTATCACCTTGTCGATGCCGCCGTCAAGCTGCACACTTGCCCAACCGAACTGCGCCGGGTCGATTCCAGCAGCATCCATCAACTGGCGGATGTAACCGTTATGGGTTTTTTCGCAGCCGTGTTCCAGCAGCAGGGCGGCTTTCACCATCGGATGCGCTGCGTAACCCAGCAGCGTATTGTGCAGTTCGTTCCCAAAGTTTGATCCGCATCCCTCGGTATGCACCAACGCCACAAATCGGGATACCCCCGCTAATTCGCGTTCATTTAGTTGGTGGGCGCACATGCGCGCGATCTGCCCTGAACACAGGCTGGTCGGCAGAATTAGACCCACCTGATCGGCGCTGTAATCGCCGCGCCTCCGATAGACTGTAAAACGCACGTCCGGCACATCTCCACCTGCCTTGACCGCCAGTGGTTCGCCTGTGAAATCCTCTCGCCCGATAACTTTCAGGTCAACCACACCCGTTTGCCGCCAGTCCCGCCAGATTTGCACCTGGGCATGTCCGGCGCGTTCCCCGGCTGATCGCTGGCCGGAGGCCACATCAATCGTCAGTTGCAGCGTCTCTGCGCCCAGTTCATCCATCGGCCTGCCATCCAGGTATTCTCCAGCGTTCACATCCATCTCACCCGGCAGCAGGTGATAACGCTCGGTTGTCGTCACAATTTTGATGGTCGGCACAAACGGAAAGTTAGTGATCGACCCGTTCCCAGTGACGAAGAAAATCATGTTGCAGCCGGAGGCGATCTGTCCGGCGATGCTCTCCAGGTCGTTGCCAGGACTGTCCATGAAGTAATACCCCGGCTCGTTCATCCGTTCGCCATAATCAATCACGCCATCCAGCCGCACATCAGGATGCCGCTTGGCCGACGCTCCCAACGACTTCAGATAAATGTTATACAACCCCCGGAACACGTTCCCGCCGGATGGATTTCCGCCCGCCGTGTGACCGTGCCAGCCGACCCGTTCCTTGAATCGTTCGACAAACGACACAAACTTCCGCGCTGTGTCCCGATCGCGCACCCGGCGCAGCACATAGGCTTCCGCGCCGATCAATTCATCGGTTTCGGCTAAATTGGCACTCCCGCCATATAGCAGCACTTCCCGTGCCACCCATGCCGCCAGTGGATTTCCACTGATGCCGGAGAAAGCATCTGACCCGCCGCATTGCAGCGCGACTTTCAGTTCGCTTAACGATTGCGGTGTACGCAGAGTGCGATTGGCCGTTTCCAACCAGCCTTCCACAACGCCCGCCGCCGCGTCCAGATCATCCGTAAACGAGCGCGACAGCGACATAAACTGGTGGGGTAGTTCATCAATCGGATAATTCCGGCGCGTCAGATATTCGCGCAGGGCAGCATTATTGACCGCCTCGCCCCCTTGATCGACGGCCAGCACCGCCCCCACATTTGGATGTATCATGAATCCCGCCAGCGTTCGCAGCAGTAGTTCGCGGTTGTTGGGGTTATCGTGCCCACCTTCGGTATGCGCGACAGCGACAATCCCATCAAGGTTGGGATACTTGTCATCAGCCCCTTTCAACCGGGTTTCCAGCGCCCGCACGAATCCCGCCGTCAGCGACGATGTGCCTAGCAGGACGATCATATTCCGAGTGCCGACGCCGCGCCCATCAGGTCGAGCATAACCCTCGAAGGTTCTTCCATCTGTATACAGTGTCTGCGCGGGAGCAGGTGTGAACCCGGCCTCGTCAAATACAAATGGCGGAATCGCATCGGTGAAGTTCGGTAGCTCTGGAGGTGAGAACTCAATATCATGCCGCGCCAGTTCTCGCAGGGCGGCCTGATTGCATATGTATGTGCCGGGGGTGATGTCGCTGGTTGCTAATCCAAACGGCTGCCCCCACGAATACAGCGATTCCCCCATCAGGATGGGTCGCACAGCAAAACGATGACCTACCAACACGGTATGGCTCAAGGGGAACTGTTCCCCCCGGAAGGCGATCACTGTCCCGGCATCCAGCGTGCGAATTGCAATCGCTACATTGTCATCGGGATGTGGCAAGCGCCCGATAGAGTCAAATTCCACGATCATAAGTTTTTTACCCATTATCATTTTTAGGGGACAGGCTTCAGTCGTCATTAACATGCCCTGCATGATATAGTAACGAGGAAAGGGTATCGGTTCAACAGACCACGAATCCCGACAAATGAATTCATCCGCCAATGGGACATCACTACATGGAATACCGCACGCTAGGCAACACCGGATTGGGGCTTTCAAAACTCGGTTTTGGCGGTTCTCCATTGGGTGGTGTCTTTCGCCCAATTGACGAGAGTGAGGGCATCCGCGCGGTACATACTGCCATAGACTTGGGGGTGAATTATTTCGATGTCGCCCCGTTCTATGGACTCACCCGTGCCGAAACCGTATTGGGCAAGGCGCTGCATGGCATCCCGCGCGAGTCGGTTATCATCAGCACCAAAGTCGGACGTTATGGGGGAGAGGATTTTGACTTTTCGGCAGCGCGTGTGACTGCCAGCGTGGACGAGAGTCTGCGCCGCCTCGGCTTGGACTACGCCGACATCATCATCTGCCACGACATCGAGTATGTTTCGCTCGACCAGATTATTAACGAAACCATTCCCGCCCTGCGCCGCGTGCAGGAGACGGGCAAAGTCCGCTTTATCGGTATTTCCGGCTTTCCACTGAAAATTTTCCGCTACGTGACCGAGCGTACCGATGTTGACCTCATCCTGTCCTACTGCCATTACACCCTGCAAAACACATCCCTCGCCGCACTCATTCCCGAACTTGAGCGCAAAGGAATCGGCATCATCAACGCCGCGCCGCTGGCGATGGGACTGTTGACCGAAACCAACCTCCCGGACTGGCACCCCGCCACCGACGATCTGAAAGCCTGGTGCGCTGCCGCCACTTCGTACTGTCAGGAGCGCGGAGTGAATATTGCGGAACTCGCGTTGCAATTCAGTCTGTCGCAAAACGTCTTCGCTTCCACTCTCGTTGGTATCGCCGACCCAGATGAAATCATACGCAATATCCGCTGGATGGACGAGAAACTAGACGCGGAATTGCTGCATGCGGTACTCACTATTCTGGAACCAGTTAAGGATCAATCCTGGCGGAGCGGCAGGCCGGAAAATGACGACATCGCCTGATACCATCTCAGACCGATAGACTTGGCATTCCCCTTCTATTCCTATATCATGTAGGATATAGGATTTCTAGCATCTCTCAAAGAGTGGACTATGCGCCCAACTTTCCGCAGTAAGAATGAAGTGGTCTATAACCTACTGCGCCAATCCATCATCGAAGGTGACTACAAACCGGGCAAACGTCTGGTCATTGACGAACTGGCAGCAACAATGGGTGTTAGCCAGAGTCCTATCCGTGAAGCAATGCGCCAGCTTGAAGCGGATGGATTTGTCACCATTGAACCTTACGTGGGCGCGACAGTGACGAAAATCAATGCGGGTTTCATCTTTGAAGTGTTCGGACTGCTGGAATCCCTGGAGATTATCAGCAGTAAAGCTGCGGCCCGCTGCATGAGTGATGAACAGTTGGATACCCTATCGACTATTATCCAGGGGATGGACGCCAGCGTAGATAATCCTGACGAATGGTCCCAGGAAAATAAACACCTGCACCTATTTATTTGTGAGTGCGCCAACAGCAGGCTTGCACTTTCAATGATGCAAAATGTACTCGACCACTGGGATAGACTGCGGCTGCATTATCTGAAGGATGTATCGCGGCAGCGTATCAAGGTCGCCCAGGGGGAACACAAACAAATCCTGCAAGCATTCCGCACCCGCGACCCCGATCAGGTGGAGCGTGTAATCCACGAGCATAATCAAGCTGCACTGGACAGTTACATTCAGCATCTACAGACTACCGGACAGATCGACCCCAACCAGGAGAACTGCCCATGATTTAAACCACCCTCAATCCTGTTGACATGATCCGACCCAATCGGCAGATCACGGGCATGTCGGCTATTCTGCTGCCTTTTACAGCCGATGGACTTGTCGATTGGGATGCATTCTGTGCCCATGTCGCGCGTACTGTTGAGGCTGGACTCACCCCAGCGGTCAACATGGACACAGGTTACGTCAACCTGCTGGACACGACTACCCGTAAACAAGTGTTGGAGCGTACCCGCGATACCCTGTCCGGTAGCGATTTCGTGGCCGGGGCATTCGTTGGTGATGCGCCGGGGGACACCTGGAATGGGCGTGCCTACGGCCAGCAGATCGACTTGATTCAGCAGTACGGTGGCACACCCATCATCTTCCAATCCTATGGTCTTACCGCACAATCTCCGGCGGGCATCATCGCTTCATATACCGACTTGGGACGGAATTGCCCTCGCTTTTATGCTTTTGAACTCGGCCAAATGTTTGCCCCCTTCGGCAAAATTTACGATCTGGACACCTATACTCAACTGCTGGATATTCCCCAGTGCATTGGCGCGAAACACTCATCGCTCAACCGCCCGATGGAATGGGCACGAATTGAACTTCGTGACCGCCTGCGTCCCGACTTTAAGGTGTTGACTGGGAATGATCTGGCGATTGATATGGTGATGTACGGCAGTGATTACCTGCTGGGACTCAGCACCTTCGCGCCGGACTTATTTGCCCAGCGCGATGCGATGTGGGCATCCGGCGACCCTGGCTTTTATGAATTGAATGATTGCTTACAATACCTGGGCTTCTTTGCATTTCGAGCGCCCGTTCCGGCCTATAAACACAGCGCGGCACAGTTCTTGAAGCTGCGTGGCTGGCTGCAATCCGATGCGCCGCATCCAAAAGCAGACCGTCGCCCCGATTCCGACATCCCGATTCTGAGGGACATCGCTGGACGAATAGGTATTCTGGAGGATTAGTCATGCATTATCGTCGTGTCGCACAGCTTCGTACCCCCGACGATTTACGCGCCTATCTGGAAGCATTAGGTATTGATCTGCCTTTTGATGAGATTGTCCGAACCGGAGACAAAGCCCCCTTATCTCTGCCGTTCGTTTACCGCGATAAAACCATTGGCAACCGTTTCGCTGTCTTACCGATGGAGGGATGGGATGCCAGCCCGGAAGGTTTTCCAACCGATCTCGTCCGTCGGCGCTGGATGCACTTCGGCCAAAGCGGGGCTAAACTAATCTGGGGCGGCGAGGCAGTGGCGGTGCGGCATGATGGCCGCGCCAACCCCCTGCAACTGGTTCTGAATGAGCGAACATTCAGTGAGATTGCGTCGCTGCGAGGGGTACTGGTCGAGGCGCACCACGAGCGTTGTGGCAACACCGATGATCTGCTGATCGGTTTGCAGCTTACACACTCTGGACGTTTCGCCCGTCCGAACGACAAAAAACGGCTTGAACCACAAATCCTGTACCACCATCCTTTGCTGGATACTAAATACCATGTACCCGATGACCAACCCCTCATGACCGACGACGAAATCGCCCGGTTGATTGAGGATTTTGTGCGTGCCGCTGTTCTGGTGCAGAAAGCCGGATTTGATTTTGTAGACATCAAACACTGTCATGGGTATCTGGGTCACGAATTCCTGACTGCCTTTGATCGCCCGGGAAAGTATGGTGGCAGTTTCGAGAACCGTACTCGATTTCTACGCGAGATTGTTGATGGTATTCGGACAGAAGCACCGGGATTGGACATCGGCGTGCGCCTGAGTGCCTTCGACTACATCCCGTTCCGCCCCGGTGAGGATGGAACAGGCGAACCGGAATCCATCGGGGGCAGTGGCTACTCGTATGCCTTCGGCGCAGACGATACCGGCCTCGGCATTGATCTGACCGAGCCGCATATGTTTCTGGAATTGCTAGCTTCGCTGGATGTGCGGTTGGTGTGCATCACCGGAGGTAGCCCGTATTACACACCCCACATTCAGCGTCCGGCCTTGTTTCCACCCTCGGATGGATACCAACCGCCGGAAGACCCGTTGGTTGGTGTCGCACGGCATATCAATGTGACCGCACGGCTGAAGGACGAACAATCCAAACTTGTATTTGTTGGGACGGGTTATTCCTATTTGCAGGAGTGGCTGCCCAATGTGGCGCAGCGTGTCGTTTGTGATGGGATGGTCGATTTTGTCGGTCTGGGGCGCATGATGCTCAGTTATCCAGAGTTTGCCGCCGATGTGCTGGCGGGCAGACCCTTGCAGCGAAAGCGCCTGTGCCGCACCTTTAGCGACTGTACCACCGCCCCACGTAATGGTATCGTGAGCGGTTGTTATCCCTTAGATGAGTTTTATAAAGCAAGACCAGAAGCAGACCAACTTGCCCAGGTTAAAAAACCTGTGTGATACAATCTTTGGAGCCAACACCATCGACTGGAAACCATATCCCGATTCTACAGCGTCTATGACTGCATGATGAATGCTGCCCGGTTCAATCACCACAGCACCCTGCATTCGCCAGGGGATGACCATGCGGAAAACTTACTTTATATATCCATTACTATAGGAGGTGGAATAGAATAAATATGACACGTTTTGCTGCGATAGGTTTAGATCACGGCCATATCTATGGTCAGGTGGAGTCACTGCTCGGTGCGGGGGGGGAATTAGTTTCTTTCTACGCCAGCGACCCCAAACACATCGCCGATTTTTCTGCCAGATACCCACAGGCGAAACTGGCCAGATCAATCGACGAAATTCTGGAAGATGAAAGTATAACGATTGTCGCCAGCGCCTCTATCCCCAGCGAACGCGCGCCGCTCGGCCTGCGCGTGATGCAGCATGGCAAGGATTATCTGGTCGATAAACCGGGTTTCACCACATTGGAACAACTGGCGGAAGTCCGCAAAGTCCAGAAGGCTACCGGGCGAAAGTATATTGTGTGCTTCAGCGAGCGGGTTTTACAACCCTCCACCGTCAAGGCGGGGGAACTGGTGGCATCCGGGGCGATTGGCCGCGTCATCCAGACGGTTGGCTTCGGCCCGCATCGCATCGGTACACCCAACAGCCGCCCGGACTGGTTCTTCAAAAAGCCGTTTTACGGCGGAATCATCAATGACATTGCCAGCCATCAGGTTGACCAATTTTTATACTTCACCGGCAGCACCCAGGGCGAAGTTGTCGCCTCGCAGATAGCGAATTTTAATCACCCACAATATCCAGATTTTGAAGATTTTGGTGATTTAATGCTCCGCAGTCCACAGGGCACAGGGTATATTCGCATCGACTGGTTTACACCGGATGGCCTCAATACCTGGGGAGATGTGCGTTTACTGATTCTGGGTACGGACGGGTACATTGAACTTCGCAAGAATACGGATATTGCTGGGCGAGAGGGCGGCAATCACCTGTTTCTGGTCAATCAGAAAGAAATCCAATACATTGATTGTAAAGATGTATCCGCCCCGTTCGGCAGCCAATTCCTGAATGACGTACGTGACCGCACTGAAACGGCAATGACCCAGGCACACAGTTTCCTGGCGTCGGAATTAGCACTGGTCGCGCAAAAACAAGCCACCGTCATCAGCAAACCATAATACCTATTGGTTTGAAATGACTTTTCACAGGTGATATAACCAGAGAGGCTGTGGTTGTGTTTACTGGCCTCCTAAGAGGATGAAATTATATGAAACGATTACGTGTAGCAATTGTCGGCACAGGCGGAATCGCCAAAGCACACATGGCGGCTTTTAAGACCAACCAGGATCGAGTCGAGGTGGTTGCGGCTGTGGATGTGATGCCGGAAAATCTGAAGAAGTTTTCCGATGAATATGGAATCCAACATAGGTACGATGATATGCAAGCCATGTTGGATGAAGAAAAGCCCGACCTGGTGCATATCGCTACGCCGCCGGGTGTCCATTATGAATTGTGTGTTCAGGCGCTCAGGGGCGGCGCACATGTGGTTTGCGAGAAACCCTGGGTTGCCTCGCTGGATGAAGTGGATCGGTTGCAGGCCGTAGAGCGCGAAACTGGACTGACATGCAGTGTTATCTTCCAGTGGCGATTTGGTTCTGGCGCACAGCATCTCAAGCGGCTGATGGACAACCGGGATTTGGGTCGCCCGATGCTGGGAATTTGCAATACCCTGTGGTATCGCACTCACGCTTATTATGAGGTTCCCTGGCGGGGCAAGTGGGATACTGAACTAGGCGGTGTGACGATGGGGCATGGCATCCATGCGATGGATATGTTCCTGTGGCTCATGGGCGAATGGGTAGATGTTAGCGCTATCATGGGTACAGTGGATCGCAACATCGAGGTCGAAGATTTGTCGCTGGCACATGTACGCTTCAGCAGTGGTGCGCTGGGGGCAATTATTAACAGTGTGCTCTCGCCCAAGCAGACCTCTTATGTGCGCTTCGACTTCCAAAAGGCAACCGTAGAGCTGGAACATCTCTACCGACATAAGAACGAACACTGGCGTTACAGTATCCCGGAAGGTTCAACTGACCAGGAAAATCTGGAACGCTGGCAAAATCTCGGCCCGGATGTGGAGGGCAGCCATGATGCGGAATTAGCGCACATCCTGGATGCGCTCGAACGTGGCGAAGCACCATTGACCACAGGTGCTCAGGCACGTAATACGGTTGAATTCCTGACATCGTTGTACAAGTCGGCGCTGACCCGACAGCCTGTCGCGCGCGGGTCGATCACCCCGGATGACCCGTTTTATTATCATGTCTATGGCGCGGTGAAACCTGCCCGTGATTTGCGGCTGACCGCACCGGGGATTTAGACCCGTTTGGATGGGCGCGGCAGTCGAAGGGGAGTGACGTTTGATTATTTCCTGGGTGACGAAGCGCCCGTCATGCCGAATTTCACGCAAGGCTACCGCGCGTTGTGAGGGAACGCGCTATAATCGTTGGTGCTTGAATGACGGTTACGTCAAAAATGACTTCTATGAGCAAATACCAATAGGGAAAATGCAATGGCTTACGAACCCCGACCCGAAGATAAATTTACGTTTGGTTTGTGGACAGTGGGCAACGTCGGGCGTGACCCCTTCGGCCTACCAGTACGTTCGCCGAAATCCCCGGTTGAACTTGTCCATCTTCTGGCAGAAGTTGGTGCGTGGGGGGTTAACTTCCACGACAACGATCTCGTGCCGATTGATGCCACCCCGACAGAACGCGACAAAATTGTCGCTGATTTCAAGAAGGCGCTGGCCGATACGGGTTTAGTCGTGCCGATGGCGACCACCAACCTGTTTACCGACCCGGCTTTCAAAGATGGCGCATTTACAGCCAACGATCCTAACGTGCGGGCGTACGCACGGCATAAGACCATGCACGCGATTGATCTTGGTGTTGAACTCGGCGCGAAACTATACGTATTCTGGGGTGGACGCGAGGGATCGGAAACCGATTCCAGTAAAAGTCCTCTGGATGCTGGTAAGCGCTTCCGCGAGTCGCTGAATTACCTGTGCGAATATGTGCTCGACCAGGGGTACGACCTGAAATTTGCATTGGAGCCGAAGCCGAATGAACCCCGCAGCGACCTGTATCTATCAACAGTGGGGGCGATGCTTGGCTTCATTAACACCCTCGATCATCCGGAAATGGTAGGTGTGAACCCCGAAGTGGCGCATGAGCATATGTCCGGACTGAATTTCTCCCATGCTGTAGCCCAGGCTTTGGATGCGGGCAAGCTGTTCCATATTGATCTGAATGACCAGCTTTTTGGCCGCTACGATCAGGATTTCCGCTTTGGTGCGGTGATGATTAAACAGGCATTCTATCTCGTCAAGTTGCTGGAAGATGTTGGTTACTCTGGCAGTCGCCACTTCGATGCTCACGCTTATCGCACCGAGAGTTATGAGGGTGTCAAAGCCTTTGCACGCGGCTGTATGCGAACCTATCTCATCCTTAAGGAAAAGGTTGCCCGATTCAATGCCGACTCGGAAATTCAGGGACTTCTGAAGCAAATCCAGGCGGATGACGGCAAGTACGCCTATCTGAGTAATGGCTACAGCCCGGAATCAGCGAATCGCCTGAAGGCCGAATCCTTTGACCGGGAAGCTCTGGGGGCGCGGGAACTGCCTTATGAACAGCTTGACCAACTGACTATCGAGCTACTTCTGGGCGTGCGCTAACCGCCTTCAGATGTAGGAAGGCGCGGCCAACGAGATTGGAAGGGCGGCTGATCGTGATATGCATTATGTATCCGGTTGAGCCGCCTTCGCTTGCCATCCGCGCGTCTAACAGGTGTTAGGCATGTTCATTTGTGTTGATGCGAGGATTGTCTATGAGCGAGACAGTGAAGATAGCGGTGATCGGACTCGGCATTATGGGGAAGTCTCACCTGAAAGACATCGCCGCGCTGGATAACACTGAATTGGTAGCCGTATGTGATATTGACCACATGGTTGCTGACCAGTGTGCTGCCGAAACCGATACCACTGCTTATTACGACTATCACGATGTATTCCACCACCTCGGTCTGGATGCGGTGCTGATTGCCACACCGCACTACGATCACACACCAATCAGCATAGACGCGCTCGGCAAAGGTATTCATGTCTTGGTCGAAAAGCCGATTGCGGTACAGGTTAGAGATGCCCGTAAGACGATTGACGCCTACGAGGAAGCCAGAAAACACCATCCTAATCTGGTTTTCGCGGCGATGTTCATGCAGCGTACCTATGGATTCTGGCGGCGGATTAAGGTCCTGATTGACGCGGGCGAATTGGGACGCCTGGTACGAACCACCTGGATCATCACCGATTGGTTTCGGACGCAGAGCTATTATGACAATGGTGGTTGGCGCGCGACCTGGAAAGGTGAGGGTGGCGGCGTCCTGCTGAATCAGTGTCCACACAATCTCGATCTTTATCAGTGGTTCGTGGGGATGCCGAAGCGTGTGACGGGCTTCGTGTCGCTAGGCAAATATCACCATATCGAGGTCGAGGATGAAGTAACCGCCTATTTCGAGTATGAAAATGGCATGGTCGGCCACTTCATCACCACCACCGCCGAGTCACCGGGTACTAATCGCCTGGAAATTGTGGGCGAAAAGGGCAAGCTGGTCTACGAGAACCAGAAAATCACTTTCTTCCACAATCAGCGTTCCATGTTCGACCAGATTGCGGATGCGCCGGGTGGATTCGATAAAGTGGTGTTTGAAGAAGTCGATGTCCCCTACGAGCATCACGGCCAGCCCGGACACCGTTTCGTGACCGAGAATTTCGCCGAAGCGGTTTTGCATGGGACAGACCTCATCGCCCCGGCAGCGGAGGGATTGAACTCAGTGATGCTTGCTAATGCGATTTTACTGTCGTCCATTCAGGGAACAACCCTTGAACTCCCATTGGATGAAGATGCCTACGAAAAGCAGCTTCAGGAACGGATTGCGTCTTCAACCTTCCGGAAGGCCACCCCCAAATCTCCAGCGCGCCCGGATGACCTGAGTAAATCATTTTGAATACCTGAATTGAGGATGCAGGAATGAAAATTGCCTTCATGACGCTCGGATGCCCTAACTGGAATCTGGATACCATCTGCGCGCGTGGCCGAGAATACGGCTTTGACGGGGTGGACTTCCGGGGCTACCTGGATGAGATCGACATCACCAAACTGTCGATGTTTAATACCGGGGCTGTTGAAACTCTCAAGCGCCTGAATGACGCCGGCTTGGAGGTAAGTGCCATCAGTTCGAGTATTCAACTCTGCCAAGCGGATAAACGGGAAGCGAATCTAGACGAGGCACGACGCACAATAGCGGTTGCCAACAAATTCGGATGCCAGAATGTGCGGGTTTTCGGTGGAGGCAACCTGGAAGGGTCAAGTCACGCTGAACTGGCGAAAGTCGGGCTGGAATGTATGCAGGCGATTCTGGAGCTGGATGGCGCGGCGGCGATGCATTGGCTGTTTGAAACCCATGATAACTGGATTAAGTCTACCGACTGTAGGCTGCTGCTGGATGAGATCAGCAACCCGGCTTTTGGTGCGCTATGGGATATGGGGCATACTGCCCGTGTCGGCGGTGAGACTCCCGAACAATCTTATGCTGCCATCGGCTCACGTATCGGTTACGCTCATGTCAAGGATGCTGTCTACGACCCGAATCACCCGCAGGCAATGGAGGATGGCTGGCATTATGTGCTGCCCGGTGAAGGCCAACTTCCGCTTGCCGAGGCAATCAACGTCTTACGAGAGCATGGTTATGAGGACTGGATTCTGTTTGAACACGAAAAACGCTGGCATCCTGACCTTGCCGAAGCGGAAGTTGCTTTTCCAGCCTTTGTGAAGTGGGTGCGCCCGCTGCTCGATTGATGGACTGTTTGACGAACGTCCACTGTCGTATAATATTGGCCGTCTGTAAGATATATTCAAAAAACTTTGAAGGATAAATTTCTCATGATGGACTTCAATGACTTTGAAGTTTGGTTTTTCACCGGCAGCCAACATCTTTATGGCGCAGAAGCATTGCAACAGGTGGCGCAGCACTCCGAAGAAATCGTTCGGGCGCTCAATGACAGCCGGACGATCCCCGCGAAAATTGTCTTTAAACCTGTCCTGACGACATCTGAGGAAATTCATAACATTTGTTTGCAGGCCAATGCTGCCCCCAAATGCGTGGGAGTCATTACCTGGATGCATACCTTTTCCCCGTCGCGTAACTGGATTGCGGGGCTGGCGGCGCTCCAAAAACCACTGGCTCACCTGCACACCCAGTACAACCGGGACATCCCCTGGTCAGAAATCGACATGGACTTCATGAATCTGAATCAGGCGGCGCATGGTGATCGTGAATTCGGCTTTATCATGAGTCGGATGCGCCTCAACCGCAAAGTAATTGTCGGACACTGGCAGGACCCGGAAGTGCAGGAGCGGTTATCGGTGTGGGTACGGGCGGCCTGTGCATGGCATGATGCCCAGGGCGCAAAAATCGCCCGATTTGGTGACAATATGCGCTCGGTGGCGGTGACGGAAGGCGATAAGGTCGAAGCCCAACTGCGTCTGGGATATGCGGTGCATGGTTATGGTGTTGGCGATCTGGCCGAGAAGGTGCAGGCCGTCAGCGATGCTGAAATCAATCAACTGGTGAAGGACTATGAGGGACAATATACCATTGCGCCGGATTTACGCGCTGGCGGCCAGCGACACGACTCGGTTAGGGAAGCCGCACGCATTGAAATCGGGCTGCATAATTTCCTCACGGAGGGCGGTTTCAAAGCCTTTACCACCACCTTTGAAGATTTACACGGACTGGTACAACTGCCGGGGTTGGCGGTTCAACGGTTGATGGCCGAAGGCTACGGCTTTGGCGCGGAGGGTGACTGGAAGACATCCGCGCTCCTGCGGGCGATGAAGGTAATGAGTATTGGGCTGGATGGTGGCACATCCTTCATGGAGGATTATACCTATCACTTGAACCCGAACGGCATGAAAGTGCTGGGGGCGCACATGCTGGAAATTTGCCCGACAATCGCCAGTGGTCAGCCAAGCCTGGAAGTGCATCCTCTAGGCATCGGTGGCAAGGCCGACCCGGCACGACTGGTGTTCAACTCACAAACGGGTCCGGCCATCAACGTCTCGCTCATGGACATGGGCAACCGCTTCCGCATGGTCGTCAATGATGTGGACGTCATACCGCCGGATGCACCGCTGCCGAAACTTCCGGTTGCTCGTGCCCTATGGACACCCCGCCCGAATTTGAAGGTGGCGGTGGCTGCCTGGATTTATGCGGGCGGCGCACACCACACTGGCTTTAGCCTCTCGTTGACGGCGGAACACCTGTATGACTTTGCGGAAATGGCAGGTATAGAGTTCCTACACATCGACGAGGATACGGAAATTCAGACCTTCAAAAACCAGTTACACTGGAATGATGCTTATTATCTGTTGGCGCAAAGGCTGTAATCTCAAGTCGTAGACAATCGCCGATTCAATAAAATCACAGCCGTCCTACTTGATGAGGGCGGCTGTGATTTAGAGTGTAAAAATTACTCCTTATATTCAGGAGTTTCATCACCATAATCGCACAGTGTCCGCAAGAATTTTTTCTGACTCACCATGCAATTTAAAAGCATTAATGACAGCCAGTGGTATGACGTTTGACACTAGGTAGCCTCGTCTGGCAGGTTCTAATATGGAGTTATGAAACACCCTCGACAGGAGTTTGACATGCTCAACAAGGGCTGTAAGCTGGTCATGGTTGTTCGTAGCATTCGTTGTATCCAGACCATGCTGCTCTTCATAGTTGTCCCAAGTCTGACTGCGATTCGCATTGCAGTGGCTACTCTTCTCTTTCTGGATGTTACACATAAAATCAGAGTGATTGAACGGAGAGTTGGTACTAAATTAGTACCAACATCGTTTGAATTTTCCACCATCCCTGCCAATCAGGGCTATTACAACTAACTAGGTGTGAAAAATAGCCCTGAGAGATGGACAAGATGGATAAACAGGATTTGATTGTGAAATAATACACAAATTATAGCGACGACGCATCGTGAACAGACAGGAGAGATTGGTCCTATGACCAAATCAGCAAAAGGAAAAGTCAGAATCAAGCGGGTGATTGAGCGCGCAGATTTCCAGAGCTTGCTGGACGTTCTGGCAGAAAAAGGTTATCGGTTGGTCGGGCCAACCCTACGTGATGGTGCTGTTGCCTATGACGAAATCAAGACTGTGTCTGATTTCCCTATTGGTTATAGCGATGAACAGGAGAAAGGCACATACCGCCTTCGCAAGGCCGATGTGCCGATGTTATTCGCGTGTGGGCTAGGGCCACACTCCTGGAAAAAGTACCTTTATCCCTCATCTGTCCGGCTATGGCAGGCCAACCGAAACGATAGCGGTTTCGACATCCAGCCTGAAACTCACACGCCAGATCGACTGGCGCTCATCGGTGTGCGCGCCTGCGAACTCCATGCCATTGCCATTCAGGATAAGGTCTTCACAGGTGGCGCATATGTTGACCCAGCCTACCAAATACAACGTGAAAATGTTTTTATTGTGGCTGTGAACTGCGGGCGGGCGGGCAAGACATGCTTCTGTGCCTCTATGAACACTGGCCCACAAGCCACCTCTGGTTTTGACCTGGCGCTAACAGAAGTGTTTGAACCCGATCATCATTATTTTGTTGCAGAAACGGGCAGCGAGGTTGGTGCTGAAGTCTTGAACGCTATACCCAACCATCCTGCTGATGATGAAGAAATACGAGCAGAAGAAGCAATCATCGTCGAAACAACTGCCCAGATGGGTCGTTCAATGGACACTTCTGGCCTCAAGGAGATGTTATATGCCAGCTATGACCATCCACAATGGGATGATGTGGCCGCCCGATGCCTGACCTGTGGCAACTGCACGATGGTCTGCCCAACATGCTTTTGTACCACTGTAGAGGATGTCACCGATCTGACGGGTGATACCGCCGAACGGTGGCGTAAATGGGATTCCTGTTTCACGATGGATTTTTCTTATATTGTCGGCGGCAGCATACGTCCCTCGGCTAAATCTCGCTACCGCCAGTGGATGACCCACAAGCTGGCAACCTGGATTGACCAATTTGGCACATCGGGTTGTGTGGGTTGTGGACGGTGTATCACCTGGTGTCCAGTCGGCATCGACATTACCGAGGAGGTTGGTGCCATCCGCGCCGAAAGTAAAGCAAATCCCAATTCTGGAACGGGAAGGAAAAAGAAACATGAAAACGCTTGAGCCACTTTTAGCCAAACATCCGTTTTTTGCAGGGCTGGAGCCTCATTACCTGGAACTTCTGACTGGATGCGCTTCAAATATGCGTTTTAAGGCGGGGGACACTCTATTCCATGAGGGAGAAGAAGCTCAAAAATTTTTTATCATCCGAGAAGGCATTGTCAGGTTGGAAGTTTTCGCACCTGGACAGGGTGAAATCACCATCCAAACGGTTGATTCAGGCGATGTTGTAGGGTGGTCATGGCTGGTTCCTCCCTATCGTTGGCACTTTACCGGACGTGCTACCACTCCACTGCGGGTGATCGCCCTGGACGGAGAATGTCTGCGTGGGAAGTGCGAGCAAGATCACAGCCTGGGTTATGAATTCCTGAAACGATTTTCACACATCATGCTGGATCGACTACAGGCAACACGGCTGCAACTGCTCGACTTATATCAGGTGCATTAAGGAAAGAGGTCACACATGGCATTATATGCAGCCGAATCTGTTCTTACGCCGCGAAAAATTTATGACCCGATGATCCCCAAGACATATGTTATTCAGCGTGCTCGTTGGGATACAAACGATACCTTCTCAGTTGAACTTTCACCGTCGGGTGGCGGCGACATTCCCGCTTTTGAACCCGGTCAATTTAATATGGTTTATGTTTATGGTGTTGGTGAGATACCAATCTCGATCAGTGGCGATCCCTCTCGACGCGATATGTTAATCCACACCACGCGCGCAGTCGGCACCGTAACGCGCGCGATGAGCAAACTCAAGATCGGTGAGACGTTAGGTGTTCGCGGGCCATTCGGGACAGCCTGGCCGGTTGAGGTGGGGCGAGGTAAGGACATTGTGATTGTCGCCGGGGGTATCGGGTTAGCACCCTTACGCCCGGCTATGTTCCGAATCCTGGCAATGCGGGAGCATTATGGCCGGGTGGTGCTGCTCTATGGCGCACGTACCCCAGCCGATGTGTTATATCGTAAACAACTTGAACAGTGGCGAGCACACTTTGATCTGGATGTATTTGTTACGGTTGATCGAGCGACAAGCAACTGGCGTGGCAGCGTCGGACTGGTAACCCAGTTGATTGTGCGAGCGCCATTTGATCCGCGCAACACCATAGCGATGGTCTGTGGCCCGGAGGTGATGATGCGTTTCACCACAATGGAACTGGAAAAACGGGGTGTCAGCGGCGACAACATTTATGTCTCGCTCGAAAGAAACATGAAATGCGGCATTGGTCTATGCGGCCACTGCCAATTTGGGCCGGAATTTATTTGTAAAGATGGCCCTGTCTTCCGCCACAGTAACGTGAAAAATTTATTGACCAAGTGGGAAGTCTAGGAGGACAGCCATGCAGCGAAAAACCAAACCAAAACTCGCCGTATGGAAATTTGCGTCCTGTGATGGCTGTCAACTCAGTCTGTTGGACTGTGAGGATGAACTGCTAGCTGTTGCGGACGCGATAGAGATTGCATATTTTCCTGAAGCAACAAGGACAGTCATGAAGGGGCCGTACGACCTATCATTGGTCGAGGGTTCGATCACCACCCAGCATGATGCCGAGCGGATTCATCAGGTGCGACGGGCGTCCAAGTTTCTGGTGACAATTGGGGCGTGCGCGACGGCGGGCGGGATTCAAGCACTACGGAATTTTAAGGACACGAAAAGCCTTACATCGCTGGTTTATGCCACACCAAAATATATTGAAACCCTGAGTAAATCGACGCCGATTGCCGATCACGTTTTTGTAGATTTCGAACTGCGCGGATGTCCCATCAACAAGGAGCAACTCCTCGAAGTCGTTAGCGCCTATGTGAATGGGCGGAAACCCAATGTGCCTAAATATAGTGTGTGTGTCGAGTGCAAGCGGCATGGGACACCCTGTGTAATGGTGGCTCAGGGCACACCCTGTTTGGGGCCGGTCACACAAGCTGGATGCGGTGCCTTATGTCCCGCTTATCAACGCGGCTGTTACGGCTGCTTCGGCCCTATGGAAACACCGAATACGCGCGCCCTGAGCGAACAATGGAAATCACTCGGCAAAACGTCTCAGGACCTTGTACGTGCATTTCGTACCTATAACGCTTATGCTGACGCATTCCGCAAGGAGAGCGATTCCCATGAAGGATAAAACAAATGCCAGAACCGAAACCCGCACCATTAAGGTGAGTATGCTGGCAAGGGTCGAGGGTGAAGGCGGTCTGTATGTAAAGGTCAAAAACAACGAAGTGGCAGATGTGAAGTTGAAGATTTTTGAGCCACCGCGCTTGTTCGAAGGATTTTTACGGGGTCGAGCCTATAGCGAAGCACCGGACATCACCGCCCGTATCTGCGGTATTTGCCCGGTAGCATACCAGATGAGCGCGGTTCATGCGATGGAAGATGCTTTTGGTGTGGAAGTGGAAGGGCAACTTCGCAGCCTTCGTCGGCTGTTGTACTGTGGTGAATGGATTGAAAGCCATGTCCTGCATATCTATATGCTACATGCCCCGGATTTTCTGGGTTATCCTGACGCGATCCAACTGGCGAAAGATTTTCCTGAAGTGGTGAAGCGCGGCCTGAACTTGAAAAAAGTTGGCAACGAAATTGTCAGGCTGCTGGGTGGCAGAGAAATCCACCCAATTAATGTGCGTGTGGGTGGCTTTTATCGGGTTCCGACGAAACGTGAATTGCTGCCGCTGCTGGAACGGCTCAAATGGGCGCGCGATGCGGCGGTGGAAACGGCGCTATGGGTCGGAACATTACCCTTCCCAGACCTGGAATTTGATTATGAGTTTGTTGCATTGCATCGCCCTGACGAATATCCGATGAATGAGGGCCGACTGATTTCAAATAAAGGTCTGGACATTGCGATTAATGATTATGAGAACCACTTTGTTGAAGAACATGTGGCTCATTCGAATGCATTGCAGTCTTATCACAAGGGAAGGGAGCCTTATTTCGTTGGCCCGCTGGCACGCTATAATCTCAACTATGAGCAGCTATCACCATTAACAAAAGAAACAGCGCGCAGCAGTGGGATTGGAATGACATGCCTGAACCCATTCAAGAGCATTATCGTGCGGGCTTTGGAAACCGTCTATGCTTGCGATCATGCGATTCAGATCATCGACAATTATGAACCACCGGAAAGCCCAGCCATTCCATTTCAACCGCGCGGCGGGATAGGCTATGGCTGCACAGAAGCGCCGCGCGGATTACTCTATCACCGTTATCGGGTTGATGAGGCGGGAACGATCCTTGATGCCAAAATCGTACCACCCACGTCGCAAAATCAAAGAATCATCGAGGATGATTTACGCCGCTTTGTCGAGACACATATTACGCTCCCAGAAGAACAGCTTACACTGCGATGTGAGCAGACGATACGGAATTACGATCCTTGTATCTCCTGTGCCACACATTTTTTGAAGCTGCACATTGACCATATATAAAGGAGGTATCATGAACGCCTCTGTTATGTCCTCATCAAGTTTGAATCGTTTGATGGGAGGGGCTTATGAGGCTGCTTACGAACGGGTTCGCACTGCGTTGAAAGCTGCCGGCTTCGATATTTTAGCTGAGATAAATCTGGCCGAATTTCTTGCAAAAAAATCACAGTCATACATACGACCCTATAAAATTGTTGTCGTTTACAGCTCGGACATTGCCCAACGTGCTTTAACGGTTTCACCAGCTATAGCCGCGATACTGCCAACGAATGTTGCAGTATCACTGACACAGGATGACCAGGTTGAGGTCAGGATCGCTGATCCCCATATCACCTGGAGTACTGAGTCAGATGCCTATCTGAAACCGATAGCCGAAGAACTCAACATCCGGCTGGAACAGGTCATCGACGCTTTGAAAGGATAAGTTTCATGGGATAAGGCGAAATGGTCTTATCCCATGAATGCTGAAAATCAGGTTGCAATCTGTGGATTTTGATGTTCATAAATCCGTTCTCATTGTCGGGATCGGGAATACGGATCGGGGTGATGATGCCGCCGGGATTGAGGTGGCACGACACCTGTGCGCCAGCATGTCGCTCGGTATCACGGTAGTTAAGCAGTCTGGCGAAGGTACAGACTTAATTAACCTGTGGCAACCCATGCATGTGCAGACGTTGTATGTGGTCGATGCGATGGTCGCTGGCCTTACACCGGGCACAATACAGCGCTTTGAGGCTCACAATTCGCCACTGCCTGCGCAATTTGCCGGAGATTACTCAACACACTCGTTTGGGCTTCCACAGGCCATCGAACTGGCTCGCGCGCTCAACTATCTGCCACCCCAGGTTATCGTCTATGGGATTGAAGGAAAGTGCTTCGATACTGGTGCGGCCATCTCATTAGCGGTTGAGATGGCAAGCCGCAAGGTCGTTAATCTGATTATGACTGATCTTGCTCTGCTCCCGAATTCCCTCCGGCCAACACCAAGTGACTTGCATAAATGTGTGTAATCGGTCAATAGACAACATCAATGCCTGATTGGAACAGCCAGTTGACGATTTAGGATGGTTCTTAAGGATTGTACGATCTCATCAGCCGATTGTTTCACTGCTGGGGATAAATCTGCTCCAATATCCAGTTGCCCCGGTTGAATACCGATCAGCGCCACTTCGCAACCCAGTTCCGTGTTCAGATATTGGGCGATGATATCGAGCGGTATGGTATGGGTTGAGGCGCTCAGACCGCTAATTTCCTGGCACCTTAACCAGCGCACCCCGCCAGTCGTCATCTCACCCATTTGAGCGGCATCGACCAGCAGCACCAGATTGGGCGCGAAACGACGCAGCACACTAGTTTGATTTTCTGGTGCGTGGCCGCCATTGATGACGAGGACATCCTGGTTCTGGTCAATGACGGACTTCAATGTGTCGGCAATCATCGACCCAACTGCGTCGTCACCACGAAGTTCGTGGCCGACGCCCACAACTGCTACTCGTGGCGGCTCATTGGTTTTCAGCCGAGTCAGTGTCTGTCTTAGTAATTTCAACCAGTCGTTTGACATCGGCTTCATCCCCATAACAAATCGTAAAGGAGTTCTCGGTTTAGGGCGGCTAATTCCCATTCCTCGCTGGACATTCCCAAAGCGCCTTGCCGACAGGACACAACACACTGGGAACAGAATGTACAGCGATCCACATGGTAGCGCATGACGAAACGCTTATTGGCTTTGTCAACCATAATCACTTCTATGGCCTGAGCCGGACAGTCCTTCACGCAGAGCAAACATCCCGTACATTTTTCAGCATCCCAGTGCAGTTTCCCTCGGAGTCGCCTCGGTGCTTCTTTTCGCTCAAACGGATACTGCTGTGTGACGGGCTGGCGGAACAGCGAACCCAAAACGTCACCGACCATCGTGCCAATTTTCATCAGGCAGTTCCTCGTGACAGGATGAGCAGCAGCCATTGGGCAAGTACGAGCAACGCGCCATAACGCCACCACAACCCAATGGTTTGATCTATTCGCAAACGAGCCATCAACGACTGGAAGAACGACAACCCTATCACCAGCAGCATCGTCTTGGCGAAGAACTCCAACGGATTGCTGAGGCCGCCCAGATAGAAAGCGGCGACCAACGTGAGTCCGACGATCAATTCCACGTTCCTGCCGAGACGGAACAACGCTAGCCCGCGTCCACTGTACTCGGTGAGGGCTCCAGCGACGATCTCAGTCTCGGCTTCTGGCGCATCAAATGGCGGTAGTTCCAGCTTGCCCATGAGGCCAATCAATGCGACGACAAAGCCGACAGGCTGGGTCAGCAGCAGCCAGTGACCATTTGCGAAGCCATTGATCTGGTTGATCTGCCAACTGCCCGTGACCAGTGCTGGGCCAAGCAGAGCCAGCAGAAATGGTGCTTCGTATGAAAAAAGCTGCGTGAGCGTGCGAGTTGCCCCCATGAGTGAAAAAGTGTCAGTGGTGTTCGCCCCCGCGAGACCTGTACAGAGCGTGAGTAAACTCAGTAGATACAAGGCCACGATGAGATCGCCGGGAAAGCTAAAGATGGGATTGAGTCCTACCAATGGCACATAAATCGCTGCGGTCAGCGCTCCGGCCAATGCCACAATGGGCAGTCCTAAAAACAGGAGATCGTTAACCCCACCTGGAACAACTTCTTCTTTGGCTAACAGTTTCATCATGTCGGCCAGCGGTTGAAACCAGCGTGGACCGATGCGGTTTTGTAGTCGCGCGACCAATTTGCGATCAGCCCATTCATAGGCTAGGCCGCTGGCAAGAACGAACAGTCCACCGGGGAAGAACAGGAGCGCAAAGATTTCGCTCATTGCTGCCTCCTATAATATTCAATCCCGTATTGGCGCAGTCGTTCCCACGTCCATGAGTCCTCGTTGTTTCCCTGACTGATGACTGCCACACGGTCATTGCAGGAAAAACAGGGGTCAACACCAACAAGGATCATCGGCATGTCGGCCAACTGGTGGCCGATAGCCAGCGTTAACACCGATGCCATATTGCACATGGTTGGGGTGCGTATCTTAATCCGTTCAGGTGTATCTGTACCATTGCTCTTAATGAAATAAAACAACTCGCCGCGTGGTGCTTCAACACGGCTGATAGTCTCGCCTTCCTTAATACGCCGGGGGATGCGCGTCTGTAACTCGCCGGGTGGGAGATTGTCCAGAATTTGCCGAATCAACCGATAACTTTCGAATAGTTCTTTGATCCGCACCACAATGCGGGCTTCCAAATCGCCTACGGTGTCCAGCACAATATTTACCGGGAAGTCCACATAAGCCATATAGGGTGCATCAATGCGAATGTCTCGTGATACACCCGATGCGCGTGCGGTTGGCCCAACCAATCCCAACCGCTCCGCTTGTTCCATTGATGTTACTCCGACGCCTCGTGTACGCTGCAAAAACACAACATCGCTGGTCACTACCTTCAGGTAGTAATGACTGCGTTCTTCCAGGAAATCCAGTCCGCGCCGTATGGAATCGCTCTGCCTATCGTTGATGTCGAACTTCACGCCCCCCAGCAGATTCGCTGAATAATTGACACGATTGCCGGTCAGCCCTTCCAGCACGTCCATTACCGTTTCGCGGTCACGCCAGCTATACATAAACAATGTGTCGAAGCCCGCTTCATGGGCGGCCACACCCAGCCAGAGAAGATGGCTATAAATCCGTTCGAGTTCTCCAATGAGGGAACGAATGGCCTGTGCGCGGGGCGGCACGGTTACGCCTGCCAGCTTCTCCACCCCAAGACAGTAAGCCATCGCATGGGTGTGGGAGCAAATGCCACAGACGCGCTCCAGCAGATATAGATTCTGTATCCAGTTGCGGGAACTCAGTAGCCTTCTCAATACCCCGGTGGACATACCCCAACCTTACCGAAGCATCGGTCACGATTTCACCATCTACCGCGAACTCAAAGTGCCCCGGTTCTTTCAGTGCGGGGTGCTGTGGACCTATTGGGATAATAAATCTTTCGCGCTTGTCAGGCATAATACAATTCCTCAGCTATTCCAGTTCTGCGTCCTTCCGAAGTGGATACACTTCATCCGGCCAATCATCAGGCAGAAACAGGTGGTCAAGATTAGAAAGGCCGACTACCTCAATGCCCATCATTTCGTGCAATTCACGCTCATAGAAACTGGCAGGGGGCAGCACAGGGGTGATGCTCGGCACAGCAGCCTGGTCACGAGCTATACGCACGCGAAGTATCATCACTGCCGCGCCCGCGCAGAAGTGATATAACACCTCGATCTGTCCTGCTTCTACCCCAAGATCGAGACCTGTAATTCCCGCCAGATAACCCCATCGGGCAGCGTCTAGCGCGTGAACAGCCGTTAGTAAGTTACTTGCATTCAGGATGATGTCCAGACGATCTGGTTCAGGTGTATTGGTTTCGATGATCCAGTCGGCCAACAGGTCGTTCACTGTCTGTAGGGCTATGTCAGTATTCATGGCGTTTCGCTGACCTCCTTCTTGGCAGAGTTCATCTTGCCCAGCAGTTTGACGAGTCCATCGATGATCGCTTCTGGTCTGGGTGGGCAACCCGGCACATAAACATCCACCGGGATAACTTCATCAATATGCCCGACCACGTTGTAACATCCCCGGAATGCCCCGCCGGAAATCCCGCACGAGCCAATGGCAATCACAAATTTCGGTTCCGGCATTTGCTCGTAAGTACGGAGCAGTCGTTCGCGCGCCTGCCGTGTGACCGGCCCGGTACAAAGGAGTACGTCAGCGTGGCGCGGGCTGCCCTGTAACTTCACACCAAATCGCTCCACATCATAACGCGGCGTCAAAGTTGCCAGGATTTCGATGTCGCAGCCATTACAGGAGCCACTGTTGAAGTGGATCGCCCAGGGCGAATTGACTCGCGCCCAGATTTTGATCTGTTCCAATGCATTAGCCCATGATTCGTTGAGGTTCATCGGAACATCTCCTTTCTCAGCCTAATATCAGCGCCACCAGTGCCAGCATCAGTCCTATCAGATACAATCCTGCAATCGGCGTTAATCCACCACTCGCCAGTACCAGTACCCCCAGATGCAGCACTGCGAAAAACAGTGCAATCCGAAAGAATGGACGATAGCCGGGTGCGCCATTGGACAGGTGCGGCGCTTCGCCGCTGGCGTAAGTGCTGGATTTGAATGCTGACCGCTGGTGACGTGTTCCGGCCATTACCCGCCCAATACCTGACAGAATACTGACCAGAAATACATACACGAGAAACGCGATAGGCGGGATAAGCAAAATCTCTGTCATGATGCCTTCCTGTATTCCAGGGTGGGCGAGTATTCCGAGCCATCAGCTCGAAGTACACAATATAGTTTCAACCATTACCTAACCCTCTAGCGGCTAAACGCGGCGACGATTGCTGTGCCTGCGGGTTCAGTCAGCCAATTCACCAGTCCCGGCCACAAACCGATGGTGATGATTGCCAGCGACAGTAACCCCAGTGGCAATCGCATTGAGAGTGGAAGCGATTGCCCACGCTGTACGGCGTTTGATGGCTGCTGCCGGTACAATGCATTCACCAATGGGGCATAATAGGTGAGCGAAAAAACACTGTTGATGGCCGCGAATATCACCAGCGCTGTAATCCAAAGATTTTGCGTTTCAAAGCCAGCCACGAATATCTGCCATTTCGACATGAAGCCTGCTAATGGTGGCAACCCTCCCAACCCAAGCAATGCTAGGCTGAACGCTAACGCGACCAGAGGATAACGCCCCGATGCGCCCCGTAAATCGCTGATTGTGAGGGGTGTATGGTATCCATTGGCGAGATGCAGACCGTACAACAGTGCCCCCGCACTCAGGAACGCCAGTCCCTTCATCAACCCGTGTGTGAGCAGATGGAAAAACCCGCCCTGTGCGCCATCGGCTTGTCCAGCATAAATGGTTATCCCCAGCCCTAGCAGCATGTATCCGGCATGGCTCAAACTTGAAAAGGCCAGCAGCCGCTTGACCTGCTGCTGTCGAAAAGCCAGCAAATTCCCGGTTAGCATATTCACTGCGCCGACTCCCATCAGCAGCGCTCCCCAGGAGAGGGTGACACCTGAGAGTGTCCCAAGTACACGCATCAGCGCGATCAGTCCCGTCTGAATCACCACGCCGGAAAGCATGGCGCTGATGCCGCTCGGAGCCTGCGTGTGTGCGTCCGGAAGCCAGGTGTGCAGGGGAACAAAAGCGATCTTGACACCAAAACCGACGACAAACAGAGCACCCGCCGCCAGTAGCGTGAGCGATGGCTGTACCGGATGGATTTCGCTCAGGTTGAGTGTGCCAGTTTGGGCGAATACCAGCGCGATGCCTATCAGCACCAGCACCGAGCCGGTAGCACTCTGCACCAGATATTTCACGCCAGCTTCCAACGATGCGGGCTGTTGATGGTAAAAGGCGACAAGCAGATACGAGGACACAGCCATTGTCTCAAACCACAGCCATAAATTGAACAGGTCGGCTGCGCAGGCCAGACCGATCATCGTGCCCATCATAGCGATGAGGAGTGCGTAATATTTCTCCTGACCATTGTCGCCTGCCAGGTAAGAACCGGAATAGATTACCACCAGTGTCCCTAAGGTGAGTACCACTGCCGTGAGCAGCAGGCTAATTCCGTCTACCCGCAGGACAATCGTCCCAATAATTGTTTCTATCGTGCCGTTTGCGCTGAAATCGCGCACGGCTCGCACAAAGGACACCCACACAGCCGCCAGTCCAATCAGGGTGAGCCAGCGGGCAATCGCCGGACGGCGTACCTGAATACGCCCTGCCATATAGACGAAGGGTGATGTGACGAGCGGCAATCCGATCAACCACAATGGTATAGACATATCACTTGCCTATCAGCACAAACAATAGCACCATTACTAATCCCCCGACGATGCCGACCACGTTCCAGTTTAACTGTCCGGTTTGCGTCCGGCGCAAGGTAATGGCGGTACGCTGTGCACCACTCACTATTTGGCGGTTCAGCCACTCAAATCCGAAATCCGTAGCCGCAGCATGGGCGATAAACTGCAAGCGGTCTAGGACTCGTGTAAGGCGAATGCGCCACCACCAGGCCATCAGTCCGAATGCAATAACTACCACTGTACCCCAGGTTACAGGGGATGAGAGAACCGAAGTGACCAATTCGACAGTGGTTTCAATATGAAGTTGGTGAAACGGCAGCGTCTTCTGAAACAGTTCGCCTAATGGCCCGGCTAGCAGCCAGGTCGTCAGTGTGCCGAATGCCAGTACACCCATAGCAATTCGCATGGCAAATGACTCATGATGCACAGGGTATTCGGCGCGTTTCTCCCCGAAGAACACCAGCCAAACAACTCTGAATGTATAGGCCGCCGTCAGTCCCACGCCGATAAGCATCGTGATAAATGTCCAGGGTAAACCCTTTGCCCCGGTGTCTAATATTAATTCCTTACTCCAGAAGCCGTTGGCGAACGGTAGTCCAACCAGCGCCAGTCCCCCGATGATAAAAATATTTCGCACAAAAGGCATCTGCCGACCAAGCCCGCCCATCTGCCGCAGATCGCGCGTCCCAATTGTATGAATCACTGCACCCGCGCCCAGGAACAGCAGCGCCTTAAAAACGGCGTGGCTCAACAGGTGAAATTGGCTTGCGTAGATTGCACCGATGCCAATCGCGTATACCATGTACCCAAGCTGGCTGATGGTCGAATAAGCCAGTACACGCTTGAGATCACTGGCGACCAACGCCATCAGCGCGCCCAACAGCGCCGATATCACGCCAATGGTGGTTACGGCGTCTGTCCAACCGGGAACGGAGGCGAATGCAGGATAAAACCGTGCCAACAGATAAACCCCTGCATTCACCATCGTGGCCGCGTGGATAAGGGCACTCACGGGCGTTGGCGCTTCCATCGCACCGGGCAGCCAGGTGTGGAACGGGACTTGCGCCGATTTCGCCGCCGCTGCCACGAGCAGGCCGAAGGCGATAAGACTGAGGACAACTGATGGTAAGGTATGGGCATTCACCAGCAAGTTGCTGATGTCATAGCTCCTGAACTGTGCATAAGTGATGAGTACGCCGATCAACAAACCGATGCCGCCGATTTGTGTAATGATTAGCGCCTTGATGCCACCTGCTACAGCTTTGGGATCGTCATTATGAAATGAGATGAGAGCATAAGAACACAATGCCGTGATCTCCCAGAAAATAAACAGGAGAAACAGGCTGCTGGTGAGCACAAGTCCGCACATTGCTCCTATGAACAACAGTATCAGGAAATAGTAACGTCCCAACTGCGCTTCACCGTACATGTAGTCCACCGAGAAGATCACCGTCAGGCAGCCGATGACCGCCGCGACTGCTGCCAGAAATACCCCCAGTCCATCCGGGACAAATGTAAAATCGCCAAATACCCCACCAACAGGGATGTCCATTACCGGATAGGTGGATGCAAACGGAAGTAGCACCAGCGCCGCCAAACCAGCGGCTGCGGCACATACAACTGCGAGTGCGTGCTGCGTTTTGGGTCGTTTGTCCCCGGCAATTACCACGCTGATCGCACCCAGCCAGGGGAGCAAAATGACGAGAGCAACCAACGATGGGGTCATCCTTCACCTCTTCAGTGTCGAAAGCTGCTTCACATCGAGCGTCCCAAAACGCTGCCGCACCTGTACCGCGAATGCTAATCCCAGAACTGCTATGATGGTATCGGCAACGATTACCGTGAGTGCCATGCTTTGCCCCAGATTCTATTTGTCCACTCATCTGTCCGGCGACGACCAGCGCCAACGCTGCCGCTTTCGCCAGGATTTGCAGCGAAATTATCAGTTTTATCAGGTTACGCACGATGAGCAGACCGTAGAGACCGACCCCAAGCAAACCTAGTACCGCGATGAAAAGGATGTTGGCTGTCATACAGGTTCCTCCTCTGGCATGGCTTGAGCCTGAATGTATGAATGCTGCTGAATATGTTCAGCTTCGGGTTCCTGGTCTTCCACAGTGGAAGGGAGTGTGTGTGACTTTGCCTCGGATAGCAGACCCAGGATGCTAAGAACGCCCACAAAAATGAGTGCGATTTGCGCCAATACATCCAGCTCCCGCTCCTGCCAGAAGACGACCGCAAAGGAAGTCTCGGACAGCATGTTACGACTATCGCCAGTAGGTAGAATAAGGAAACCGAGCAGGAGCGACGAGAGCACAATCAACAGACATGCGAGGGATTTGGAAATCACAGGGCGAGATCGCATCGCGTCATCTCCGGCAATACTGATGGCAAACACAAACAGCACTGTCACCAAACCCGCCCCAACGCTCAATTCAATGACGGCGACTTCTCGCGCGCCGATGAGATAAAGTGTCAGGGCTGTAAGCAGACTGACGCCAGCCAGCCAGAATGCGGCGGTCAATAATCGCGCTGCTCGAATCGCCAGCACCGCACACAGGATGCTCCCGATTACAATTAAGAGATACTCCATGAGAACTCCTTAAAATGAGTTTAATCATCCTGTTAACTTTATACTGATCTTAAGGTAATGAGGGTGAAATTCGCAGTAATGAACGTCACTATCGCTGGGGATTTTTGTCTAGTGAAGCACTGGGGCGCTAAACGTCTCGCTGGAGCAGATCATGGTATGTAGCAGGGATGGGCGGCGAATGTACTCCTACCAACACCTGTTTAGGTACTCTTACAATTGATAATGTTGACAACTCATTGAAACGCAGAATATCGCGCTTTTTGTTCCTTTGAAGTCTCAGGGATACACCCAATCTAATAAGTTACCACTGGGTAAGGAACGTTATGACCCACACAAAACGCATTCTGGTCACTGGTGCAACAGGAAAAGTTGGGCAACATTTTATCCGGCATTTCCTGGAAGACGAACGCTTTACTTCGTTCATTGTGCGTGCCTTGTATCATAACCGAAAATTAGATTCAGGTGAGCGTGTGGAAGTGGTTCAAGGGTCTATCGAGGACTCTGGGACTGTGAACAGGGCAATAGAAAACATTACGCATGTGCTGCATCTGGCAACCTGTAAGGAAACACCTGACCCAATCATGGATGTGGCAGTCAAGGGCATGTTCTGGTTGCTAAAATCCTGCCGAACCAGTCCGACATTCGAGCAATTTATACTCATTGGTGGTGACGCCGGAATGGGTCATTTTGTTTATTCCCGCCCTGTTCCCATAACCGCACAGTTATTGAATTCATCCGGTTTCCGGTGTTGGTAGAGGAGAGATTAATACCCTCCTCTACGCGATGATGAACCCAGCAGTCTATGCAGGCTTAATCGCCGTCACCCGTGCGCTGTAGATACGCGGCATCCCGTCTCGACGCTCTACAATGTCTTCCGCGTCCACTTTATCGACCACCTGAATGTTCTCAAAACCGACCTGACGCATGATCCCGGTATACTCATCCACATCAATCGCCCCGGTCACGCATTCTGCCCACTTGGCCGCGTCGGCACGCAGTTCCGGGCTGAACTCGCCTTCGGTGACAATATCACTGACCGATACCCGCCCACCCGGTTTGAGGACTCGGAATGCCTCGCCGAATACGGCTTGCTTGTCAGGGGACAGGTTTATCACACAGTTGGACATCACGACGTCAATGCTGTTGTCGGTGACGGGCAGGGCTTCAATCTGTCCCCTGCGGAACTCAACATTATGCGTGTTCATCTTGACCTTATTGGCGTTGGCCTTCATCAGCATGTCAGGCGTCATGTCCACGCCGATAACATAGCCATTTTCGCCCACCTGCCGCGCGGCCAGGAAACAGTCGATTCCACCGCCGCTGCCCAGATCAAGGACGGTTTCGCCCTGACTTAAGCTGGCGATGCTGACAGGATCGCCACATCCCAGACTTAATCCAGTGACATCTACCGGCAGGCCTTCCAGAAGCCTCTCGTCATATAGACCGTTGGAGCAGCCACAGGCTTCATCCCCACAACAGCTTGCCGCCTGACCAGTGGCGATTGCACCGTACCGTTCCTTAACCACTTCATGAATTTGAACATTGGGTTGTGACATGATTTCCTCCCTCATATATAGGTGCAAATGAATATTTGCTTGAATCTCGTGCTGACGTATTGATAAACTTCGATGCATCACATGAAAAAAACTTACTTGCTGGTGCCACCTTCAATCGCATCAACCGGAACAAATTGAAGCACATGGTTACGAACATACTTGCTGGCAAGCTGCTGACAACAAACCATCATCTGCTCCTCGTTGAGCGTATAAAAATGATGACGCCCATCCTGACGAACATCCACCAAACCCGCTTCTTCTAACTTTTTGAGATGGTGGCTTACCGTAGGCTGATTAACTTTGCCGCCCAACTTTTCCACAACATCGTTGACACTAAGCCATTGGCAGCAAAGGTGATCTAAAATCTCTTGCCGAATTTCGTCGGCAACCGCTTTAGTGAGTAAAACTTGATCTGTCATATTTAAATCATATCGAAAAATTTCGATATGTCAAGAGGGCAGATTTATTCAACTTATTTTTTTGCAAGCAGCTTTTTCGAATATGCGAGATGCCTGCGTAATAATTTTCTATAACGTCGCAGCGAAACTAGATCCATCCGCCTGACTCTTCTTTTCATTGATCGTACGGGAAGCGGAGGTAAACACTCTTCTGGAACAACAAAAGAGACATTGGATAATCCACTACGTTGAATATGATTGACATACTCTACAATCTGGGGAAAGTTCATGAAGAAAAAACGGAAAAACACCTTGTTTACGAACGTGTACGAGTCCAGCTTGTTCCAGTTTTTTCAGATGATGGCTGACAGTAGGCTGATTAACTCTGTGGCTAAGTGCTTGTACAACGTCATCCACACTTTGCCAGCCGAGTTTGAGAACTTGTAACATCTCTAGGCGTGTATCATC
Source organism: uncultured Chloroflexia bacterium (assembly GCA_963752305.1). Lineage (GTDB taxonomy): Bacteria > Chloroflexota > Anaerolineae > Aggregatilineales > Phototrophicaceae > CFX2. The sequence goes on along the minus strand of CAVVXQ010000006.1, from coordinate 985,132 downwards.
TGCCAGTGTCTTGGTCACCAGTATATACGTTGCCTCGTCCATCAATGTCTTATCTTTCTGCTATGTATCCGGCCAAAATTGTCTGGCTTAATCTAACATCAAAATGGTCAGGTAGACCACCAGTCTACCTGACCCTAAAACGAGGGGGAAACGAAGTTATTGCGCGACGGGGAAACTCTGGTTCTGCCACTGGAAGGTGTAGACCTTGCCTTCCGAGTCGGCGGGTGCGGTCAACCAGAACCAGTTGGAGTCTTTGCTGTAGTGCAGCGCATAGCCGTCGGCCTGAATACTATCCACACTGCCATTCAGGATTTGCGACAGGTCACTATCGTTGACGTGGGCGATCAGGTAGCCATTGTCCGTCACCGGGTCGACGCTTAACAGATTGATCCCATTTGGTACGGTAACGGAATTACCATTGTCGTCAATCATGGTTTGATAGGTGTAATACACGGCAACTGGCGCGGCCACATCGGTACCGTTGAGACGACCATCATTGATGTCCAGAATATAGCCGTAGTCATCGGTTTTAATCATGATGGTGGCTGGTTTGTTGGGATCAGACGTGTCATCGGCAGACACGGCGAAAACGCCCGTTGCGAGTACACCAACGAGCACGGCGGTGAAAAGAACTTTGCGAGACATACAACGCTCCTTTGATTCGGTTAACAATAAGGCAGTTAACTCGGCTTGCAGGTTCGGCAAATTGCTTGCCTGTTCTGAATATTGCCACCGGAGTGTTCAGAAGCGGTTGAGAGGTTATGCACTTTTTGTCAGGATCATTGAGGTTTAATAAGCGGCAAATGCAGCGTCAAGCCTATTCATTCCTATGCCGTTGGTAGTAGCGATTAGCCTTCGCCCGGTTGCCACAGTCGGCCATCGAACACCACCGCCGTGTCCGGTTACGACTGGTATCCAGGAACATCCAGCCACATCCATCGCCCTCGCACACTTTGACCTGTGCCAGTTGATCGGATGTAAGCAAATCACCTGCTGCCCACACAACCCGCCATAGGGCTGCGTCGAGCCGATCCATCCCGCTCGGAAATTGCCAGATATATCGCGCGCCATCATACGTCACACCCACCCGCGCCGGGAGTTCGGCGATGGACTGGTTCAATGTCTGTATATCTGTTTGCTCCGGTGTTTCCTGCCGAATTGCAGACAGCAGCAGCCGATAGATGGTTTCGCGCAGATTTTTCGCCCATTCGAGCGCCAGGTCAGCCGCTTCCGGTTGGTCATTCGACAGCCGTATCAAAAATTTAGCTTCGGTTTCTGTTAATGCTCCGGCGTGTTGTCCCCAGACAACCAGGTCGTGATAGCTTGTCAGCCAATCACCGGGCTGATCGGTCAGATGATTGCCGACAGTATTCACAAAATCCAGGCAAATATGCCCGCCAACCAGACTCAAGTTTTCAATCGCCATAGTGGGTATGTGCAGCCAGTCGTTTCATAGAGTTGACAAAGTATAGCATATCGACTAGAGTCTAACCGCTATGATGGTTAGAAAGAACTGGAAACTCAAAAAGGATAAAAACATGATCGACCAGAAACACGTTAGCAAGTGGCTTGAGGATTATGTCAGCGCATGGAAGTCTTACGATCCGGCGGCCATCGGGGCGTTGTTCAGTGAGGATGCAGGCTATCGCTACAATCCGTATGATGTTCCCGTACGTGGGCGTGAGGCGATTGTCACCAATTGGCTCGAAAATCGGGACGCCCCCAACAGCTATTCTGCTTCCTATGAACCCGTTGCCATGACGGGTAATACGGCGGTTGCTCATGGTCAATCCCTGTATTATGAGGCGGATGGCAAGACGGTGCGACGGCGGTTTGACAACATCTTTGTGCTGCAATTTGACGACAACGGCCAGTGTCAGGATTTTTGCGAGTGGTTTATGCAGCCGCGCGGCCAGTAGAGCATGTGGAATGAGGCGTTCACCCAAACGCCTCCGTTCATTACCTCGCTCATAGCGTCACTTCGCATCTTCCTCACCTCAAAATTCCCTATACAGATTTTTCACCTGCGGCGATTTGGTATATGCTTAGGGTGTTCATAGACACTGAACCGCCAATTTTCTAGACCACCCGTGCTATAATTGGGCGAAGTGGTAGGGACACGCCTCTCGTTCCCCTACAGAATTTCTGGAGATAGACCTATGCCCTTTATTGAAGCCCCTACGACATTTTATCTGGGACGCCGCTACGACCCGACCACCGAACGCATCACCGACGATGTGGTCTACTATGATTTGCGCGATCTGGTGACTCATGCCATCGTCGTCGGCATGACGGGTAGTGGCAAGACCGGCCTGTGTATTACCCTGCTGGAAGAAGCCATTCTGGACAACATCCCGGCTATCATCATCGACCCGAAAGGTGACATCACCAATCTCCTGCTGACCTTCCCGGATTTCCGCCCGGAAGATTTTGAACCCTGGGTGAATCCTGATGATGCCCGACGGGCGGGACTGGACATCAAATCGTATGCAGCCGATGTGGCTCAACGCTGGCACGACGGCCTGACCAGTTGGGGCATTGTGCCGGATCGCCTGCGCTGGCTGAAGGGTATTGCCCGCTATGGCATTTATACCCCCGGTTCGGACGCCGGTTTGCCGGTGAGCATCCTGGCCTCGCTGGCCGCGCCACGCGAGGGGTGGGCGGGCAACGAGGAAGCCCTGCGGGAGAAGATCAGCGGTATCGTCACGGCGCTGCTGGCGCTCATCGGCATGAATGTCGAACCCGTGAAAAGTAAAGAACATGTACTGATCTCCAACATCTTTGAATATGCCTGGGCGCGCGGTGTCAGCCTGACGATGGAGGACATCATCCTCCAGGTGCAAAAGCCGCCGTTCAACAAGCTAGGCGTCCTGCCGATTGACGATTACATGTCGGAGAAAGCGCGTACCAAGCTGGCGATGGATTTAAACAATATCATCGCCTCGCCGTCGTTCCAATCCTGGTTGCAAGGCGAATCGCTCAATATCCAGAACTTACTGTACCAGCCAGATGGGCGGGCGCGGGTGTCGATTTTTTACATCGCCCACCTGAACGAAGCGGAGCGGCAGTTCATCATCACGCTGCTGATGGAAAATGTGAACAGTTGGCTGCGGACACAGAGCGGTACAACCAGCCTGCGGGCGCTGCTGTATGTGGATGAAATGTTCGGGTACTTCCCTCCTTATCCTAAAAATCCGCCGACCAAAGAACCGATTCTTCGTTTGTTAAAACAGGCGCGCGCCTTCGGGCTTGGGCTGATTCTGGCAACCCAAAATCCCGGCGACCTGGACTACAAGGGTTTGTCGAATGCCGGGACATGGTTCATCGGGCGGCTGCAATCGGAGAATGACCGCCAACGGGTGATGAGCGGGTTAGAGTCGCTGGCAACGGCGGATAACCAGATGAATATTAAAGAGGTCGAACGCCTGATTGCCGACGTCCAGCCGCGTGTGTTCCTGATGCATAATGTCCATGACACCAGCGGTCCAACCCTGATTCATACCCGGTGGGCGATGAGCTATCTGCGCGGCCCGCTCACCCGACAGCAGATACAGGCGCTCATGGCCGGACAGAAGCAGGAACTTATGGGGCGGTTAGCGGCGACAGGCCAACTTCAACCGGCCTACAGCGCGGCATCCGCCGGGTCTAATTTACCACTGCCGCCTGTTCCGGGTGGGACGACTGCCGCTATGCCGCCGCTGCCACCAGAAACAGGTGGATTCGCTGCCCAGAGCGCTCCGCCTCTGCCGGGAACTCAGCCCGGATTCACAGGAGGCACAACCGTTCCGCCGAGTCAGGTTAATTTCGGCCAATTGTCTCCGGCAGGTACGGGGGCAACCGTGCGCGGACCATCCGCACCAAGCGGATTTTCATCCAATCCACCGCCGCTTCCGTCATCGACGGCGCAATATTTCCTGCCCGCCGGTATGACCATCCAGCAGGCGCTGGCGGCCTGGGAACAACAGACGCGGGTTCATGCCAGCAGTTACGGCGGTTCGTCGCTGGCGTATAAGCCAGTGGTGCTGGCGCAGGCCATCGTCCGCTACCAGGACAAAAAATCGTCGGTGTATACGGCGCGAGTGTACACCTATGAAATCCCCAATCTGGAAAAAGCCGGAATCCTCCACTGGGAAGAATTTGTTGTGCCGTCGCTGGATGCGCGGCAGCTATCTGGCGAACCGTTCGGGGTGGCAATTTACGGCGATATGACCCCCGGCATGACCGATGCTAAACGTATGGCCGCCGTCCGTACCGAGATGGTGGATATGCTGTACAACACGGCTCGACTGAACCTGCCCTATAATTCCACGCTGGGCGTTTATGCCAAGCCGGAAGCGGATTCGAGCGAATTCCCGGCGCAGGTACGGCAGGTGGCACGGGAGAAACGGGACGCCGAAGTTGACTCGGTGGCCGACAAATATCAGAAACTGCTGGAGCGGCTGGACGACAAACTGCGTAAGGAAGAACTGGAACTGAGTGCTGACCGCCGGGAACTGGCGGATATGAAACGGGAAGAATTGTTCACCAAAGGCGAGGCGCTCATCAGCCTGCTGCGCGGGCGCACCCGTTTTACGCTGTCGCGTACCAGCCGAGCGACGCGCTATCGCAACCAGAGTAAATATCAAGTGACCGAGAGTGAGCAAACTATCAACGACCTGGAAACCAAGATGGAAGAAACGCAAAAGGAGTTCGAGGCGGAAATCCAGGCGGTCAATGATAAGTGGGCGAAAGTGGCGGCTTCCTCTGAAGATTATGTGATTTCTCCCTTCAAGAAGGACATTCAGGTCGAACTGTTCGGCATCGGCTGGCTGCCGTTCTACTTCACCGAGGTCAACGGCCAACCGCTGCTGCTGCCGGGATACTAAATATCAGCAGCAAAAGCCCTGATCTTCGTTCATTCGAGTCCCTATGGACAATGTTGTGTCCATAGGGACTCTTTTTTTTGGGGTAGAGGGCGGCAAGGTCATTTGCAGCCGGAATGATCGAAAAAGAGAGAAAAACGATACAGGGAATCGAGGAACGATTCTCGAATTTATCTATCCCCTCCCTAAATCCCTCCCCACTGCGTAGGGAGGGACTTTGAAGCCTACACCCAGTTTTGACGGTGGGAAATAAGACGCGCATTTCTGACGGTGGTTTGAGTCGCAATAGACACAGACTGCCAATTTGTGACACCCTTTTGAGGGGAAATGGCGCAAATGGCGTCAATGTCACTGAGGACAAAACTGCCCGATGCACCCATTTCGACATGTTCTTCAATTTCGCGCACTCGATTTTGAAATTTCTCCCGTAACCTGCAAAATATGCTGCAAATTCTGCAACTGCACAGGTGCGGCGTGTGCAGATTGTGCAGATTTATCGCTAGCTCCAAGAACATCTATCGGACAGGGCAAGCCCTGTCCCTACGATACGATTGTGCCCAGCATAGCACAAAAGTTCGTAGAATAGGTACACAAATGTGTACACATTTGTTTCGATTTTGAGGGGGGAAATGGGGATTTAGCTGCCAGCTACCCGTTTCCAGTTGTCAGAAAAAGAGAAGGCAAAAACTTAACGCAAAGATGCAAAGGGGCAAAGACGCAGAGGGGAGAAGATTAAAAACGTAACACGAAGGCTCAAAGGCACAAGGAAGAGGAAGCCTTTTGAAAAGTTCCAGGGAGAGGTTGGCTGCGCTCACCCCTCCCCCCATTGGGAGTGCCTGCCCGATTTCGGTTAAGCAGAGGATAAGTTAAGCGCGTTTTTGGGATGAGTTGACGCCCTCCGGTTCGCCATGCTCATCAGCTCCCCCGCCCACGAGGGAGCCAATACGAATACATTTTAGAGCCAGGAACGGCAGTCAATCTTCGCTTGATACCTAGGGGCGCACACATCGGTGCGCCCCTACCACCGAATTTCGCTGGTATCCCTTCCCCTATTTCCAAATTTCAAACATGTCCTGTCCTCAGACGTCAACGGCGAGGGGGAGCAAGACGACGCTTTGGAGTGCGAAAAGACCGATATGGCCGACTTCTGAATAGTTTCATACAAGAACCACTGGATGGGCTTCCTGGCATGGGAGTCCGTGATACAATTCGGATGAGTTGATTCGATGGAGGTAAGGAGTCGGATGTGTTATCCAGACAGATGAACCTCCGCCAGTTTGCCATTATAGCGGCGCTGGTGGGCGGAGTGCTCCAAATCGTCGTCGGTGCCGGGGTATTCTTCCTGCCGATTGTAGGAACCTGCGGCAGCGCGGGCTGCACGTACACATCACTGCTGACGTATCTACGAATTGATATGCCGTTTGCCGGGTATGCGCTGGTGGTGCTGGAACTGGCGCTGGCTGTCGTGCCGGGTGCTGTGGTGGTCATGGCTGTGCGCCGGGGGGACAGCGGGTTGGTGCAGATGCGATGCTGGATCGGCGGTGTATGCAGTCTGGTCGTCGCCTATATGAGTTGGTTATTCGGCCTGTATTTTCTACCGGGTGGGGTGCTGATGCTGGCGGCTGGTGTGATGCTGAGGTTCGGTAAGGTTGACCATACGACCCATGAGATCGAGTAACAATGGTCGCGGGTTATTCCGGTAAACCGCTGATTTAAAAGCTGGGCATTAAACCCGGTCAACGGCTGATGGTGATGGGCGCGCCGGAGGGTTACGCGGATACACTCGGCAGCCTGCCGGATGGGGTCGATGTGGCGAGTGACCTGAGCCTTCCTCTGGATTTTATCCACTTCTTTACCAGCGAACGCGGCGACCTGGAATTGCGTTTGCCTGACCTGAAAGCCGCCCTGAAGAAGGACGGCATGTTGTGGCTGTCGTGGCCGAAAAAAGCGTCTAAACTGCCCACCGACCTGACCGACAATATCGTGCGCGAGGTTGGGCTGGCGCATGGTCTGGTGGATGTAAAAGTGGCGGCGATTGACGAAAACTGGTCGGGGTTGAAGTTCGTGTACCGACTGAAAGACCGCTAGCTCCACCAATAACCCTGCCTGATACCCCCTCTGCTCTAGAACCATGATCTCCCTAAGTACGTTATCCATTCGTGTAAAGACAGTGGACGAGGCTTGCCTCGTCCCTACAATGAGTTTTTTGACTGATTGACATCCACCGCTTATAGTGCTAGTCTAATCACAGACTGACTGGTCGGTCTGTATGAATGGAGTGACATGACTGAGCTAGAAACACGCGAAGCAATCCTGATGGCAGCGATCAAGTTACTGGGCGAAAAGGGATTTGCCAACGTGAGCATGAACGACATCGTGCGCGAGTCCGGGGTGAGCAAAGGTGGGTTGTACTGGCACTTCAAAAGCAAGGACGAGATCATCCAGGCGATATTCGATTATTTTCTGGATGCCCAACTCCAGCTATTGACGATCACGCTGGCCGAGGAGGGACGGGCGAGCGAGAAACTGCGGCGGATTGTGCAACGCGGGCTTGGAGAACTGGAAGGTAATTTTCCGCCACCACTTGAATTTTACGCGCTGGCGGCACGCGATGAGGCTCTGATGAAGCGGATGGTTCACTTTTACGACACCTACCGGGCGCGGGTGGCCGAACTCATCCAACAAGGCATGGATGATGGCGAGTTCGAGCCGGGAGACGCCGAATTACTGGCGGTCAGCATTGTCAGCTTTATCGAAGGTATTGTACTGGTCGGCCTGTCGGTGTCGCTGCAAGGCAATTTTGAGACGCAGTTTAATAACGCCATTGACCTGATTTTGCGCGGGTTGCGGCGAGGAACATCTGAGGGTGAATAGCAGGAAGGGAGGAAGATCATGAAGGTATTAATTTCGGGCGCGGGTGTTGGCGGTTTGACCCTGGCATACTGGCTGTGCGAAGCTGGACACACAGCCATCGTCGTCGAGAAGTCCCCGGACATCCGTACCGATGGCTATATTGTCGATTTCACCGGCAGCGGTTGGGATGTGGCAAACCGCATGGGGGTTGTCCCTGCCCTGCGGGAAAAAAGCCTGAATGTGCCGCAGATCGCCTATGTGGATGGGAGTGGACACCTGACGGCTCATGCGTCCCTGGATAAAGTGCTGCGGGCTGGCCGTATCTTCGACAAGTATTTCGCGCTCAATCACCGTGATCTGGTGGAAGTGCTGTACGAGGCAGTCAAAGATCGGGCGGCGGTTCGGTTCGGCACGTCGGTGGAGTCGATCTGCCAGTCACCGGATCATGTGACCGCCAGCTTCACAGGCAATCAGCCGGACGAAACCTTCGACCTGGTGGTCGGCGCGGACGGCATTCACTCTAATGTGCGCGGCCTGACGTTTGGCGACGAGAGCGAGTTTGACGAGTACCTGGGTTATTATGTGGCAGTGTTTCGCACCACCCACGTACCGAGTGACATCCCACCGGGGTACGTGATGTACCTGGAAACCGGCCTGCAATTCGGGGTATTCCCGGACAAAGCGGGCGGATGGATGGCATTCATCCTGTATAAGAGCGAGAACGAGGGTTATATCCCCCACGACAAGCGGTTGGAAACGCTGCGGCGTCACATCCCCCACGCGGGTTGGATTGTGGAGGATGTACTCAACCATGTCGAGCCGGATGAACCCATTTTCATGGATACAGTGACACAGATTTGGATGCCCAAATGGTCGAGCAACCGGGTGGCGCTGGTGGGCGACGCGGGTTACTGCCTGACGCTGATTTCCGGGCAAGGGGCGTCGATGGCGATGGCGGGGGCATATTTCCTATCCCAGGAATTGAACCGGACGAGCGACTATCATCAGGCCTTCGCCGCCTACGAGAAGCGGCTGCGGTCACACATCGAGAAAGCACAGGACAAAGCGCGCAACTTCGCGCCGACTTTCGTGCCCAGCAGCCAATTGCGGATTACGATCACCAACTGGGCGGTGCGGCTGATGGATTTGCCGCCTGTATCGAAACTGGTGGGCAAACAGTTTTCGGCGGAGAGCATCATCGGAGCATAAACCATCGGAGTGCAATGTAAACACTTCTTAACCGGGCGTTAAACTGCTCACAATCATACAACCGCTACAATCGCCGGAATGTGACCTCAGCCAACGAAGGATATGAATGAATGGCGATTTTGAACCTGTTTCAGTACGTCAAGGATACCGTGACATTCCCGGCAGGCGCGACCATCTATCAGGAAGGTGACGAAGGCACAACAGCTTACGTCATTCTCGAAGGCGAGGTCGATGTCAATTATAAAGGAAAGTTCCTGGAAACCGTCGGCCCCGGCGGGATGTTGGGCGAACTGGCGCTGGTGGACAATAAACCACACAGTACCAGTTGTGTCGCCAAGACGGAAGTGAAGGCCGCCGTTATCGACCAGCAGCATTTCCTGTTCATGATACAGGAAACGCCGTATTTCGCGGTTGAGGTGATGCGTATCATGTCTGATCGCCTGCGGCGGGAGCGGGATAACTAACCGTTTACTCCCCGCCGGGTGAAAAGATCATGCAGGTGGTTGTGCCATGCCCATAGAGTTTGCCGTTGCGATCCACCACCTTCGCTTCGGCAGTCCCCATACGCCTACCAATATGAATCACATTAGCTTCACAGATGATTTCGCCCGTGTCATGGGTGAGGGGACGAACCATGTTGACGTGAAGCTCGACGGTGGTATACATCGTTCCGGCGGGCAGAGTTGTCTGGATGGCACAGCCCAATGCTGAGTCCAGTAACGTGCTGATGAGGCCGCCGTGTACCACGCCAATCGGATTATAGTGGAACTCGGTGGGGGTACAGGTGAACACCGCCCGCCCCGGACTCACTTCCGACAGCGCAAAATCCAATGTTACGGAGATGGGCGGACGGGGAATTTCTCCCGCCAGCATGGCATTCAACCAATCCAGACCGGACATGGTTTGGGCGCGTTGGGCACTAATCATGGGGTCTTCCCAGGTGTAAGTGCGCTCCCGGATGGCTTCATTTACAGACATATCCGTATCCCTCTCAAGATGCCAGGTTCACGTTTTAGAAGTTATACGATGAAAATTCTTTATTGGGGCTGTGCCAGCAAACGCACATAGCCCCCCAGGTAGTCGGCCATATAGGTCATGTGAAGCGAGTCGCCGTACAATTTGCTCATCATGACAGCGCCTTCCAGCGAAGCGATGAAGATGGTTGCCAGCGCGTCCGGGTCAACATCCGGGCGGAGTTCGTCGCGCTCGATGCCCTTGCGAACGATGTGGGTGATTGTGTCGCGCCACTCGGTCATAACCGACTGCGCACGCTGGCGCAGGGCGGGGTGCGTATCATCGGCTTCGATGGCGGTGTTGAGCAGCGGACAGCCTCCGACGACGACAGGATCGTCAATTAAACTGCGGAATACTTCGATGAGCGCCAACAGACGATCCAGCGCGTGGCGGTTGCCATCCAGGGCGGCGGCTATGCGCTCCCGCACCAGATTGACAGAATAATCGAAAGCGGCCAGGGCGAGTTCGTCCTTACCGTGCTTAAAGTGATTGTAGATACCGCCTTTTTGCATCCCGGTTTCGCGCATGAGGTCGCTCATGGATGCGCCCGCGTAACCCTGTGTGCTGAAGATTTGGGCGGCTTCCTGAATGATGCGCTGCCGGGTTTGCTGTCCTTTTAATCCCATATAACCCACCTGGAAAAAGACTGATCGGTCTTATTTTAACCAAAATTCGTTATTCGTCAAATTCGTTATTTATGGAAATGTTAAGTTTGATGTTTCAGATTCCCAATTTATCCCAAATTTATCCCAAAGACGCAATCCTGATTCATGGCTGGGTAGAAAATATCCCAATGTTAAAAAAAACAGAAAATTACACTAGAATAGATGTTCTAAAGTTTAAAAAGTGTATCATTTGGGTTATATTTTCGGATGTTTCGGGTCACAAGACAAATATATCCCAATAATAGTACCTACTTATGTTATGACTCGTGTCTAAAATTTGGGATTATTTAACCCAAATTTTGGCGCGATCCGGGTAGAATATATCCCAACCTTAAAATGTTAAAAAATTTAACATTGGAAGCCTGGAATTGGTTGAGATTTTAGACTTCTGCGGCTATACTACTCAATACGTTAACCACCTGAACAACCAGATTCAGCTTCCACACCCTATCTGAAGGGGTGCTCCGCGCGCCCCGGTGGTATCAACACCAAAATAGAAAAAAGTAACATCAGACCGGCGCATAGCGGGACTTGAACCCTGCTAGGTTTAGCTTTGCGATTCGCCGGTTTTTGAGCCTACGGTTGAGGACGATTATTACGCAGCGTCCCCATGAAGATGATTTACGTTAAAGGATGTTTTTGTGAATCCGCAAGAGGCCTGGAACAAAGCCTATAGCCAGTTGGAAATCCAACTTGACCGCGCCAGTTTCGATACCTGGCTGCGGGCGGCTGCATTCCTGGGTTACGCCGACGGCGTGTATACAGTGGGTGTGCCGAACAGTTATGCGCGGGATATGCTGCAACACCGTTTGTACCGGGATGTGCGCCGGGTGATGAGCGATATTGTCGGCAGCCCGGTTGAATTGTGCTTCGAGGTGCATAAAGCGACCCCGCGCGAAGAAGAATCGGACGAACTGCCCCTGTTCCGGCTGCTGGCACAGGGAGATGAAGCACCTGCCCCCATCTATCAACAGTTGGCGCGTCCACAGCGCCCGGACTTGCCGGAATGTGAACTCAATCCGCGACTGACGTTTGACCGTTTCGTCGCCAATTCTGCCAACAAGATGTCCTTCGAGGCGGCGCTGGCGGTAGCGGAACATCCGGCCACGCTCTACAACCCGTTCGTGCTGTATGGGGGTGTCGGGCTGGGCAAGACGCACCTGCTGCAAGCGATTGCCCATTCCTGCCAGGAGCGCGGCCAGCGCGTGATCTATATTCCGTCAGAAGTGTTCACCAATGATCTGGTGGATGCCATCCGGGGGCGGACAACAGCCATGTTCCGCGAGAAATACCGCTCGGCAGATGTGCTGCTGGTGGATGACATCCAGTTCATCGCCGGGAAAGAAAGCACACAGGAAGAGTTCTTCCACACCTTCAATGCGCTATATACCTTCAATAAACAGGTGGTGCTGGCGTCTGACCGGCATCCGAGCGAACTCCATACGCTGGAAGACCGTTTGCGGTCACGGTTCGCTGGCGGACTGGTGATGGACTTGCAACCGCCGGAGTTCGAGACGCGGTTGGCGATCCTGGAGATGTGGGCGGCAGAACGCGAGGTTAAACTGCCGCGTTCGGTGGCGGAGCGGGTGGCCGACAAAGCACGAACAAATATCCGCGAACTGGAAGGCATCTTCAACCAGATGGTCGCCACCACGCACATTACCAATCGTCCACTGAATTTCGAGATGGCCGAGGGGGTGCTGGATGGCTACCGCCGTCCCCGACAACATCTGACACTGGCGAGGGTACTGGACGTGACCGCCCGCTATCATCAGGTGAGCATCGCTGATTTGACGGGGCCAAAGCGCACGGCGCGACTGACTCAGGCACGGCAGGTAGCGATGTATCTGGCGCGGGAAGTGACCATGTGTTCCCTGCCGCAGATTGGCGAGGCGTTTGGCGGACGAACGCACAGCACGGTACTGCATAGCTGCAACAAAGTGGCCGAAGACATCGAGCGCGACGATCTGCTGCGGCGGGGTGTAGAGGAAATCCAGGAGCAACTGCTCAACGGCGGGGATTAGGCCATGCCTGCCCTAGATGCCTGTCATCCACAGGTCGTCCACGCGCTGGAGAAGGCGGGCTGCCTACGAGGGTGAGATTGACTACCTCTTGAGCCAAAGCAACATTGATGTCACTCGTAGCGTGTAAGGTACATCTCCGAGGAAATTACAACAGAGCTATAAAGTCCTCAACGGTCATTCCTGTATCCCGAATGATCGTTCTTAGTGTGCCAGGGGGTAACTTTCGAGTTTCTGGTACGACAACCTGTGCAAAAGGGTCATCCCGGCGCATAACGATATGACTCCCTTTTTGACGTATAGAACGGAATCCTGCTTTCTCAAGCGCCCTAATACACGCCCGACTAGATAAGTCATGGGGTAATGGTGGCATCAGGCAACGGTCAGTTCAGCGTTACTATAGTCTCCCGGAATAGGTAGACCGTCCTGTTCCAAAGCCTCAATGTAAACTTCAATGGCTTCCCGTACTTTTTTTAAGGCTTCATCGCGGGTCTCACCGAAGGTATTACATCCGGGCAAACTGGGCACATCGGCAATCCAATAACCTTCTTCATCCGTGTAGAGCAAGACATGGCGCATCGGAGTTTCCTCCTGGAATAAACTGTGTGAGCATATTATACCTGAACTCCGGATGCCAGTTTACAGAGAACCCCTAGCCGCCGAGCAAGTCTGTACTATAATGCGGGCGACCAATTGACCATAGGTGTAGAGTGTTATGAGATGGTTCGCCGCCCTGGTGTTATCGCTGATTGTTCCCCTATCGCTTGCCCAAGTAAATCCTACCCCCACAGCTAGCGCTCCACTTTCCGACAACCCGGATGTGCTGGCGGCGATTGATCGGCTGAGACAAACGCCTGTGCTGTACAACATGGATACGAAGACGGTGAAGGACATTTATCAGGCGGGGCAGGCACTCGGCAACCGGGCGGATGTCTTCACCAAGATTGGCGACAGCAACACCACCAGCGGCGACTTCCTACAACCGATGGGGATTAAAAATGAGTGTGACCTGGGGCAGTACAGCGATTTACAATCCACCATCGACTATTATTCGGTTTCCCACGATGGGGGGGAGAGCAATTCGTTCACGCATACCAGTGTGGCGGCGCAGAACGGCCTGAGCAGCAACGGCATGCTCGATCCGATGTGGGCAGGTGACGGCTGTCAGGGGAATGAAGACCCAGTAACCTGCGAGTATCGCCGCGCGCGACCCAGCATGGCGATCATCATGATTGGGCTGATGGATACACGCTATGGGACAGACCCGGCGCTGTATCACGACAACCTGGAAACGGTGGTGCAGTATTCGATTGAGGCGGGCGTCATCCCGATACTGACGACCTTCGTGGTGCTGCCTGACCAGGAAACCCTGAGTTTCGACCTTTCCATTTTGTATGATGCCGCGCTGCTTGATCTGGCCGACGAATACCAGATTCCGCTCATCAACCTGTGGGCGGCGGCGCAGGATTTGCCGGAAATGGGCATTGGGCCAGATCGCACGCATCTGAAGCAGAAGATCGGGGCGTACTGCGATTTCACCGGGGCGGAACAGCAGGTGGGCGGCACGCTGCGCAACCTGCTGACATTAGAGGCATTGGATACGATCCGGGTGACGGTGAACGAGCAGGAATAGTTTCTATCTCCCCAAGGCTAAGCCGGGCAATCTAGGTCAGCACGCCTCGCAACGCTGACGGTTGTGCCGTGATTTCCCCCTCAAACCCCATGCCCTGGATTAAAGCGATGGCATTGTCGATTCCATCTTCCTGGCGGATTTTTTGCCCCAAAACTTCAGCATTCTGGCGAATGGTCGGGTTGGTCGTGACCTCGCGGATGGCATCGGCAAGCTTTTGTGCGGTCAACTGCTTCTGCGGGATGGGTTGACTGCCGACGCCTAAGGTTTTTACGCGCTGTCCCCAGAAGGGCTGGTCGCCCATGAAGGGGCAGATGATGGTTGGGCGTCCAGCACGCAGACTGGCCGCCGTCGTGCCCGCGCCGCCGTGATGGACAACAGCCGCCATACGCGGAAAGAGCCAGTCGTGCGGAGCCTGGTCGATTTTGAAGATGGTATCCGGCAAACTCATCGTTTCCAGCCCACCCCAGCCGGTGGCGATCACGCCACGCACCTGCGCCCGCTGCAAAGCCTCGATGACAATGTTGGTCAGCCGTTTGGGGTCACGTCCGGCCATGCTGCCAAATCCGACATAGACAGGCGGTTCCCCGGCGGCCAGAAATGACTCCAGTTCAGGGGATGGTTTCCACCCATCGGATTGATCGAGAAACCAGTAGCCGGTAACATAGGCATTATCCGGCCAGTCCTGTGGGCGGGGAAGGACATAGTTGCTGAAGGCGTGCAGCACCGGCACAGGCTGTCCGGCTACCTCGGTCAGCACGCTGCCGGAACGCGGCAATTTGTCGATGCCCAACGACTCCTGGCGGAAGGTGTTGACCATTCCACGATAGGCACTGTAGCCCATCGTGATGAGGCTGTAGCCGAGTTTGTTGTACCAGCCGCCCACATTCCAATTCGGAATCCCAATCGGTGGTGTTTCGGCGGTGGGCACAATCATCGGCTGCATCACGGCCATCATGGCAGGAACACCAAATTTTTCGGCAATATGGGGCGCACCGAAAGCTTTGGGATGAAAGATAATCAGATCGGGTTTAGCGGCCTGGGCGGATTCCCAGGAGTCTATCAATAACTGGCGGTTAATGCGGTTGCCTTCTTTTGCCAGCTTGACCATCGACTTGACTGAACCGAATACACCCGTAGCATCTTCCATTGCTGCCCGCCCTTCGGCGGTGTCCAACAAATCCAGAAGTTCATTGTTCATGTATCCGTAACGGAGTCCCTGCCCGGTGATAAACGGTTCAAAGCTGGCGCTGGTGCAAACTGTGACCGTATGCCCGGCTGCTTTGAGGCCTTTGCCTAAGGCCACATAAGGCTGCACATCCCCGCGCGAACCCATCGTCATGATAAAGATGTTCATCGGATACCTTTGCTACTCGTGTTCGGACGTTTCTATCTGGTCGAGCTGTTGGCGAGAAGCCTGGAAAATCTGGCGGATGATGGCTTTGCCGACTTCACTATCGCTCCCACTATCCGGTGTGAGCGCCCGATTCATGATGTCGGCAATACCTTCGATCAGGTCGTCCAGCGGCGGAATATCTTCATCGGGAACGATGCCATCCATACCGATTAGCCCAAAGGCGAGCATATTCATGATGTGGGTGACAACCCTGGGGTCCAGTTCCTGGCGCATCGCACCGGCTTCCTGCATCATCCTGACGAAGGTGTATCGGGGGGACTCTCCGCCATCGCCAAAATTCCGAAAGAAGTTATTCGGTTTGCGCAGATATGCCCCAAAGACACGCCTGTCCTGTTTGAACATGGCGGACATCACCGGGCTGCGGCTGAGGGCATACAACATGTTTTTGTACAGGCCAGCAATCGTGCCGCCTTCGGGGTCGGCCTCAACACGCTCAAACCAGCTTTCAGCGAATCCTGTCATCTCGCGCAGGAGCAGCCCTTCGAGCAGGTCATCTTTGCTGGCAAAGTGCAGATAAATTGTCCCCTGGCTGACACCCGCATCGCGGGCAATATCGCTGACGGCGGTTTTGTCGTAGCCGTAGTGGACAAACAGGTTGGCGGCAACATCCAGGATGCGTTGTTCCCGCTCCTTGTTATCGGATTTCGGCATTCAGGCACTCAACTTTGATTATTTGACTGATTTTACATATTTAGTCAAATAATACTGCTTATCGACTGCGGAGTCAACATGTTTCATGCCACCTGTCACCATTGCGGTTGTGACTTCTGACCGGATGGTTTACTATCCCTCGGCATATAATAAGGTTCTGTTTTTTGTCACAACAAAGGTTTTGTTATGCCTGAACAATGGTTTGCACTCCTGCTCGTCGGGCTGATTGCCGGGGTTGCCTCCGGCATGTTCGGTATCGGCGGCGGGGTGATTATCGTCCCGGCGCTGACGGTACTGCTGGGCTTTGAACTCAAATTCGCGGTAGGAACCTCGCTGGCGGCACTGTTGATGCCGGTGACATTTTTCGCGGTGGTGGCTTATTACCGTGCAGGAAAGTTGCAGATCAGCACGGCGGCCTGGGTGGCGCTGGGACTGATCTTCGGCGGATTTGTCGGGGCACGGATCGCGCTGGGCATGGAAACCGGGGTGTTAAAACAAGTTTACGGTGTGTTCCTGGTGTATATGTCGTGGCGGTTTGCCGAGCCGCGTAAGTGGTGGGCAGAATATCGAGGAAACGGCGGACCCGCAGCACCGGCTGAAGCCCAGGCGACGGTGGCCTGGTACGTGCTGCTGGGCGTGGGATTGACTGCCGGGGTCGCTTCGGGCATGTTCGGCATCGGCGGCGGGGTGGTGATCGTTCCGGCGCTGGTGGCGCTGCTGCATTTCGACCAGAAGCAGGCGGTGGGTACGTCGCTGACGGCGCTGCTGCCTCCGGTGGCGTTCGCAGCGGTGATTTCGTATTACAACGAAGGCCAGCTTGACCCGGCGGTAGCGGCATTTGTCGCCATCGGGCTGCTGGTGGGGGCTTTCGCCGGGGCGCGGATTGCACTGGGTTTACCATCCAAGACGGTGAAGCGGTTGTATGGTGTTTTCCTACTGTTCGTGGGGCTGCGGTTCATCCTGGGTTTATGAGATAAAAACTCAACGCAAAGTTGCAAAGAGGCGAAGGCGCAAAGATACAGAGAAAATGATCCGCCAAGCTAAGGCGGGTTCAACAATCCGTCTAATGTAACCCCCCGAATGTGATAGGTTTCACTGGATAGACGGCTGCGACGACCTATGATTGATATGAGTTCAGGCAATTATGCGTGACGAATAGTTGTCGTAAGGGGGAATTATGATTCCACTTGCTGTAGAGGTTCGAGACTTTCGAAAAAGTTATCAGGATTTTACAGCCGTCAACAACATCAGCTTTGAAGTACAGCGGGGCGAGATTTTTGGCCTGCTGGGACCGAATGGAGCAGGCAAAACCAGCACCCTGGAATGTCTGGAAGGGTTACGGAAACCGGACAGCGGTGTTCTGCGGGTGATGGATGTTAACCCGGTACAGGAACCCCGCCGCCTTCATCCTTTGATCGGGGTACAACTACAGGCATCGGCGATGCCGGACAGTATCACGCCGAACGAAGCCATGCGGATGCTGTGTGCTTATCATCACACTGCCCCGCGCTACGATCTGTTGGAGCGCATGGGGTTGGAAGACAAATTGAATACTCAGTATCTTGGGTTATCTACCGGACAAAAGCGTCGGCTGGCACTGGCGCTGGCGATTGCCCATAACCCGCCAGTGGTTTTCCTGGACGAGCCTACCGCCGGACTGGATGTAATCTCACGCGCAGAACTGCACGAGGTTATCCATGAGCTTCAGACGGGCGGTACAACCATTATCCTATCGTCTCACGATATGGCGGAAGTCGAGAAACTGGCTGACCGGGTTGCCATCCTGCTGCGCGGCACGGTTGTCGCCAGCGGCAGCCCACGCGACCTGACCAGTACAGGCGCAGGCTTCACCAAAATTTCAATCCACACTGAAAAAGGCCGCCTGTCCGAACTCGCCAGCATACCAGCGGTTGCCCAGAAAACATCCAAAGACAGCTATGACATTTATTACAGCAGCGATCCAGCGTCCACGATTGCCGCCATTCTGGAATACATCAAGGTTGAGGATGATCCACTGGTTGACCTGCGGGTGGAGCGCCCATCACTGGAAGACCGTTTTCTGGAACTCACCGCCCATAAGGAGGTGGCGTCATGACTGCCTTTGCTTATCACTTGACCTATGAATTTCGGACGGGTGTCCGGGATCGTTCGCTGCTGCTACTCAATTACCTGTTTCCACTGTTTTTCTACCTGATGGCGAGCGCCATGCTGGTGAATCTGAATCCGGCCATGCGCGAAACTCTGATTCCGGCGATGGTCTTTTTCGCCGTGCTGACCAGCACGCTCCTGGGAATGCCAGCCCCGATTATCAATGCCCGCGAGGCGGGTATCTTCCGCAGCTACAAAATTCACGGTATTCCCGAATTCTCGATTCTGGTGATTCCCGCCCTGACGACCCTGTTTCACCTGCTGATCGTCACAACCATTATCGTCATCAGCGCGCCAATTTTGTTTGGAGCGGTGATGCCCGCGAATTGGCTGGGATTTATGGTGGCCTTCGGGCTGCTGGCATTGACCTGCACGGCTCTGGGGCTGTTGATCGGCGTGGCCGCACCGAACTCGCGGGCGACCATTTTCATCGGCCAGTCGATTTTCTTACCGTCGATGCTGATCGGTGGGTTGATGTTCCCGACACAACTGCTGCCGGATGCCCTCGCCAAGCTGTCGCTGCTGCTGCCGACCACTCACGCCATGAACATCTATAACGTGTTTGCGCGTGGGCTGCCATACGACCTTAACCCGTACCTATCCGTCGGTGTGCTGTACTTTGGGGCAGCGATTGCATTTGGTTTAGCGATTTACCTGTTCAACTGGGACAGCCAGAATGGTACTCAACGGGGACGTCCCACACTGGCGCTGTTGGCTGTCATCCCGTTCGCGGTGGCCGTAATCGCTTCAATCACCGGCATGGCCGCGCCCCACGAGGGGATGGCATTTTCGGCCAATTGCAATAACCGGACGAACAGCAACATTTCCCGGTGCGAGATCAGCCTTGACCCATTGATCGGCTCGTGGAGTAAAAGCGTGAATGTGGCCTACATTGCCGACTCGCGCGATGTACTGCCGATCTCACTGACTGTTTCGGTACAGGAGGGTACCGTTAACGTCAGCTATATTGACGAAAATGGCGGCCCCGTGACCTATGCCGTCAGTCCAGACACGCCGCTGACACAAGCGGGGTTCGGTCAGGTGGTTAACAATGAGGTGATAGTAACCTTTACATCGTCGCCTATCGTCGCCAGGGGTGTGACAGCGACAGTTGAAGTCGATGGACAGTCGGAGTAAAGGGAGAAAGGTCTGCTGAGTTTTATCCCTACTCCTAAGCCCTCTCCCAAAGCATTCAGGAGGGGGCTTTTCCTTTGATGGACAACCCGTTTTCCCCGTGTATCCAGTTGACATGGGATTGAGCAAATTGTATCACTGACCAATATTGAACCTTTATCTACCCGTTTGAGTGAATAAACCAGATAATCGCATAATTCGATAAATTGTTTAATGGAGGTTCAAAATGGTTACGCTCGAAAAAGTCCCTGCCCGCACACTGACGCTCTCACGAACGATCAAAGCACCCATCGCACAGGTGTACAGCGCCTTCACAGATCGGGATGCCATGACCGACTGGCTGGCGGATGATGCCCGTATACGAGCGGCGGAAGGGGGACACATTCTGTTGACATGGGATGGTGGGCGACATGCCTTCGGCGAATACACAACCCTCGAAAAAGAGGCGCGGGTCGCCTTCACGATGGACGAGGGACAGGTGGAAGCGACCTTCGCGGCGGAAGGAGAGCAGACTCACCTGACCGTCAGCCTGTCGGGGTTTGATGCCGAGGCCGATGTCCAACGCGCGGAATGGAAAAAACGGCTGGATACGCTGCAACTGTCGCTGGAAGATGGAGCGGATTTGCGCATCACCGGGCGGGTGATCCTGGGCATCTATCCGTCGGACTTCGATGCGGAGATCGCCAAAAAGCTCGGTATTCCGACAGAACACGGGGTACGGGTGGGCAATACCATCCCCGGCTACAGCGCGGCGGAGGCCGGACTGGTGACGGACGATGTGGTGGTCGGCGTGAATGGCGAGGCGATCAGTGAACAGCGTAATCTGGGCACATTGGTGAAGGGTAACAAGCCGGGAGATACGGTACAGGTCGATTTCTACCGGGGTGGCGAGAAACATACCATTCCGGTGACACTGAAGGGCTATCCCGCGCCGGATGCGGTGGCGGATTTCCCAACACTGGCGGATCGAATCCAGGCGACCTATGCCGAGATCGACAAGGAACTGGCAGGATTGTTCGAAAAAAAGACCGAAGCGCATGCGGCCAAAAAGCCCGCGCCGAAAGAGTGGAGCGCCAACGAGGTGCTGGCACATCTGATTATGAGCGAACGCTGGCTGCATAACTGGCTGGGCACATTGATGAACACGCCGGAAGCGGAAGGCTGGTCGGCCAATCATGTGGCGCGCATCACGGCGGTGACGACCACTTATCCGACCCACGACGATCTGCTGGCAGAACTGCGGCGCGGCCATGCCGAAACTGTGGCACTGGTGCGGCATGTTCCCGGCGATGTGCAGAAAAATGTGCTGTGGTGGATGAACTTCGAGTTAGATGGCATGGCGAAGCACGCGCGGCAGCACCTCAACCAGATTGAGGCGGCGCTGGCTTAACTAGATTAGATCAAGCAACCGGGGACGCAACTATCTGCGTCCCTACTCGATTTGTGGACTGAATATTAGCCGCAACTCCGGCGTCGGTGTGGCGAGCCAGGGTGCGGTCATCGGCGACACGTTCGACTGCCCAACCCTCGACACCATCGGCGGTGCGGATTTTCCACCAGGAGAGGTCATCAACGATCTGTGGCCCTTCCAGTACAGTCACGAGCGTGCCAGGTTCAAGCTGCACCACGATGCTGAAACTTCGTCCGGCACCCTCACGGACGCGCAGCATGTCGCCTTCGGTGGAGGTTACTACCGCACCCTCGCCGACGATGAGTCCTAATTGCAGGGTTTGTTCCTCATCGACACGCTCCACCGCCCAACCCGTCGCCCCATCGGCGGTTTGCACACGCCACCAGGCATAGCCATCGGCCTTTTTCGGCCCTTCCAACAAAGTCACCAGCGTGTCACGGTTCAGTTTGGCGATCACCTCAAAATCCAGCCCCGGCCCACTGCGCAGATTCAGATGATCGCCTTCGGTGGTGTAAACCACCGCCGGGGTATCGACAAACAGGCCGTAATCGGTGAAGGTCTCGGCCTCCGCGCCGACTGCCGCCTCACCGCCGACAGTCACAGTCAGCAGAACCGGGCCATCACTGCCGCCATTGGAGTGTGTGACCAACAGGGTGTATGTGCCTTCCGTCTGGACAGTGTATTCCAGCACCGCGTCCAGGTTGACCCCGCTGTCGTCGTCACTGGCGACAGGGTTGCCGTCGGCATCCAGCAGCACCATCAGCGTATCAACATTGGAGTCGCGGTTGGTACGGGCAGCGGCCTGAATCACCTGCCCGACAGCGAGGGTGAGCGGCACTTCAAATACCAGCCCTTCGGACATGGTGATATGCTCGTCCTTCAATCCCTCGCCGACAGCGACCTCGTGTGTCGCCGTGCGGGTGGCGTCTACCCAGGCATTAAAATCGTCATTGGCGCGGGGATCGCCCAAGCCCTGATAGATTCGCCCGCGCGCCAGAAAACCATCGGCATAACTCGGACGCAGTCGCAGCGTCTCGTTAGCATCCTTCAAGGCGGCATCAAAATTACCCATCTCGAAGTGCAGGTTGGCGCGGTTGTAGAACGAAATCGGATCGCCCGCATCCAATTCAATTGAGCGGTTGTAGTAGTCGAGGGCGGTCTGATAATCGCCGCGCGCATAGTAAATGTTGGCGAGGTTGTTGTTGGCGGCGGAATTATCCGGGGTTTGTTCCAACAAAAGGTCATAATCCGCCTCGGCCTCGGTGAATTCACGCAGTTCATAGTAGGCATAACCGCGCCAGAACAGGGCGTCGGGGTTGTCGGGATTGAGTTCCAGGGCACAGGTGTATTCGTCCACCGCCCCCGACCAATCTTCGTTATTCACCTTGAAGTCGCCGCGATTGACGAAATCCACTTCGGAAGTACCATCGCAGGCTGCCGCCTGAACGGTGAGCGCCGTTGTGCTGAAGCCCATCAACAGGGCGGCCAGCAGCCCCACCAAGAATCGTTTATGCATGTGTTTTTTCCCCTCAGGTGCGTGTGCTTGTGATAGGTGCATTGTACTGAAATCACAGGACACGACAAATCCGCCTTTTGGCTTAACTTGAGGCAGGAATTGGACAGATATCCGGTGGAAAGTGATCGGCAGGTGCGTTATGGTAGGGTGATGAGGGATAGGAAAAAGAACCATGCTTTATGTGAATAAACACGTCATCAATCCCGTCATGCGTACATTTGCCGGATATTCGCGCACGCCGTTTGTGCTGGTTCGGCATGTTGGGCGGCGCAGCGGCAAGATTTATGAAACGCCAATCATCGCCATGCGAATTCCCGATGGTTTCATGGTCGCCCTGACGTATGGGCCGAAGGTGGACTGGTACCGGAATGTGGCGGCTGCCGGAAGGTGCGTCCTGATCTGGCACAGCCAGGAATATGCCATTGAGAAGATCGAGCCGGTGGACGTTCAAACAGGCTTACTGGCGTTCCCCCAACCGTTTCGTTTCATCCTGGGGCTGCGCGGCAATCAGGATTTCGTACACATGACATCCGCCGTATCGCCTGGGTAGTTTACTCGTCCAGCGCCTCAGCAATGGCCTGTTCCAGCGTCATGCAGTGACCTTCCGCCCAGGCGGCCTGAAAGCTGGCGTCATCGAGATTTGGACGGTTACTGACTAATGATGCGCTGCATGGCTGTGGGAGTATCAAGAAAGGTTCAACCCCAACACACTTTGGGCTGGATATGCAATCCTGGATGTCGTAAAGGACGGTCATACCAGCATGTCGAGCGCCGACCACCATGCACCCAGTCCATAACCGACCAGAAACAGACCGCTAACGATGGAAATCCAGCGGAGCAGTCGCGGGCTGACCAAACGACGGGCGGAACTGAATACCAGCGCCAGCGCCAACACCCAGGCTAATGCCCCGGCCAGCATCGCCAGCACCGCCCACAGTCCAGTAGTTTCGACAGGCGGCCAGTCGGTCTGCCAGAGGGTGCTGAAGAAGTTGCCCGCCAGCGCGACCCAACTGACAATCGCCAGAGGATTGAACAGGGTGAGCATCAGACCAGAGCGGAATGTCCCCCATCGGTTGTGAGTATCCGACATGGCAGCATCATGGCTGATGTCAATCCCAGCGCGCAGGCTGTCTACCCCCATCCAGCACAACCACGCACCGCCGAAAATCCACAATCCCAGGCGAAATAGGTCACTGCCCGCCAGCAGCGCCGACAGGCCGAAGTATACCAGCAGGGCATACACCGTATCCGACAAAATCGACCCCAGATAGAAATCGCAGGCGTGCCAAAATCCGCCAGTCATGGCACGCTGGCTTCCGGAGATGATGACCGGCCCCGGCGGTATGGTGACAACAATTCCAACAATGAAAGCAGCCGCGATCATGGCGAACATGGGGTGAACGCTCCTTTTGCCGATGCATATTCGGCGGTGATGCAGTGGATGAAAACAAATAAAAAACCCGGTGTCCTGTCGATTTAGATCACCGGGTCAGATGTGCTTGAGCAGCGTTGATTGAACTTACATCAAACCAGATCGCCCCGCACCGATTCCAACTCCGGCGGGGGTAAACTGCTGATTATTCAAATCCTTGATGGTGAGCAGTGGTTGATGTCTCATCAGGCGGATGATAGCCAGTATTGGCCGGATTTGTCAACAGACCAAAGCAGACGGTGTGCGGGCTGCAACTTTGTCATCAAAACTGCGTATAGTGCGTAGAAGGCGTAAAATAGCTCTCAATTCGGAGGCGAGTATGGACAGCAGTAGTCAGGCAGCGCGAACCCTGTCAACCCTCATCATCTGGGCGGCAGTTACCATATTGGGGATAGGGGCGCTGGTCAACGCCACCTTTTTAGACAGTGGCGCAGTCGTGGTGATAATGATCTTGCTGGTGGTAGGCGCTGCCGGGGCGACTCAGGCGGTATGGAGAAGCCCTGCCGCAAGCAGCCAGATGGAAGCTGAAAAGGCCAAACGGCGCGGAAAGGTTGACCGGATGCTGGACAGACTGAGCGAGGACGAAATCGAAGACCTGCGGGCGCGTTTGATGGCCGAGTCGGACGGTGAACAGGTATCGCTGGAAGAACTGCTGGAAGCGCGCGGGCGCGGCAGTCGATAGGAGGGCTATAGATATGCGAAATAATGAAGCCAAAGTTCTGTCCACATTTTTTATCTGGTTCGCTTTTACGATGGTGTCGATGACGGCCATGATTCGGGACATCCATTTGGAGGGATTGGGGGCCATCGGTCTAGCCGTTTTACTGGTCGCCGGGGCAGTGCTGGCAACTCAGTTTGTGTGGGCTGGAAATTCAATCAGCGCAGCCGAAGCCGATGAAAAGGCGAAACGTCGTACCCGTCTTGACCGGGTGATGGATTACCTGAGCGATGATGAACTTGAGGAACTGCGCGCCCGCTTGACCACCGAGTCGGATGGCGAACAGGTGTCGCTGGAAGAACTGTTGGGTGCGCGCGGCCGGCGATAGAGCAATCGACAAATGACTGACCATTATGAAAAGTCAAAATTGAGGTAAAGAACTGATGCGAGGACGTGAACGCTTATTTGCTACCGTTGCCATCTGGGCAGCATTTGCCTTCGTCATGAACAGTCTGCTCGATCGGCTGACCATTGTCAACGCCAACTTTAACGGATTGTGGCCGACGATCAGCGACCCGACTATCTGGACAAACAATAACTTCCAACAAATTTGGGATGCTGTGAACCAGAATGCCCTGAACATGATGGCTCAGGTGAACCAGTCGATCAACTCGCAGTTGGCGGGCAATTTACCGATTCTGGTGATTCTGTCGCTGGCGATGATTATAGCGGCGATGGCGAGTACCTTTTTTGTGTGGCGCAATGCCCACCTCGAACCAGCCGAAGCGCCGCAGACCAAACAGACTGCGAATCGGGGCAGCAAGGTCAAACGCGGCGGGCGGGTTGAACGGGTGATGGATGTGTTGGACGAAGATGAACTGGCGGAACTGCGGGCGCGACTGGTCGACTCCGAGGAGGCTGAAGCAGCCTCGTTCGAAGAACTGCTGGCCGGACGCGGGCGGCGGTAATCTCCGTCACGATCCGGGTGCAGGGGATGGAACATGGTCGATCAACCGGAAGAATTACAGAACCACCTGGACAGCGAGGGACGGCTGACGCTGTGGCCGTCGAAGCGATCACTGCAACGGGTCACGCTGGATTATCTGGCGAACAAACTGGAAACGAATAAAGTGTATTCCGAAAAAGAGGTCAACACCCTGCTGAACCAGTGGCATACCTTCGGTGATCCGGCCTTGCTGCGGCGCGAACTGTACGAAAATGGGCTGGTCAACCGCAGGAAAGATGGCACGGAATACTGGCGGACACCCCGTACCCGGTTTCTGTGAAACGGAAGGCATCAACCCTACAACCGGGTTGCCCCTATTTGCCAGCAGATCGCCACAAGATAGGCGATTATTCAACCGATGCAGATTGAATTTGCATGGTAGTACCTCGTGCTGGCAGTGGATTCAGGAAGGATTTGCCCAGCTTTCTGGACGCCTGTAACCATTGCAAAATAACTCAAAAAATGCTTACTGTGATGACAATAGGTTAACGTAAGTCACCTCATAACACCAATGATTGGGGAATATGCCTGAGCTAAAAAGGCTACAATTTTCCTCACTCACTAGGGTTAGAGAGAAAATTCGATGCCAACAACTACAATTTATCAGTCTACTGAAGAACTGCCTGACAAATTTGAATGTCAAATTCGCGCCTATATACGCTTTTTATGGCACGACCACTATGTTTATGATTTAGATGAACCGCTCGCGCTGGCAGACAGCCATCCCCATTATATTGTTTTGTCTGACAGACATGCTTTAATCAGTGCGGCTACCGTTGTGTGGGCGAATACAATGTTCGATGGGCATCCGTTAAGAATTTATGGGCTTGGCAACGTGTTCACCTATCCAGCTTTTCGCAACCAGGGTTATGGACAACAAGTTGTGCAAACCGCTACGGAATTTATTAAATCCCAACCGGCGGCTGATATGGGGATTCTCTTTACGGATGAGAAGTCTTGAAGGTTTTTACCATCGAAGTGGGTGGGAGCATGTATCTGATTTGTCGGTTTACATGGGTGCAAAAGACAATCCTGAACGCCATGACGCATTTACAATGCTGCAATTTTTGTCTGAAGATGCTCGGCAATATCGCACCAGCCTTAAGGAGCATTCGCTCTTTCTTCCCAATTATGGATGGTAAAGTTATTGCTGACAGATTGTTTTGACACACCAATCTTGAGTAGTACGGACTGCCAGTGGCATCGTATATTCCTCATGCTCCATCCAGCTAAAACGACCAGTTGATCCTCAGCCGGGTGATGGTAGTGGTCAAAAACAGGTTCGTGGGTGAAGAAAATGCAGTTTCGAGGCAGCGTGGCTGTCTGGTTGCGCCTACAGCCACTACTCACCTGAGATGGACGGTCTAACTCAATAGTTGATTATGGAACGTTCCCGGATGCGCCCGCCGATTGTGCTTCGGCAGTCTGGGTCATATAAACTGCTCTCAGCGTGGCACGGACGCGGAGGGTGGCGTCCTGGGTGGGCAGGATGACCGGCGTGTCGGTGGGCACAGTCCCCGGCGGAACCTGAGTCGCTGGTTGACCGACTCCTGGCACTGACCCCGGCAGGGGCAGCGGCGTCCAGGTGAGGGTGGGTGACGGGGTATAGGTGGGCGTCTCCGTCGGCGATGGGGTATAGGTGGGTGTGCGGGTGGCCGTCGCCGGGATGCGCGGTGTGGGCGTATCCGACGCGGTAGGAGTCGGGCTGGCGGTGTTGGTGGGCGTCGGCGTCTCCGATGGTGTCGGGCTGGGTGTATGGGTCGGCGGGATGAAGACATCGGTTGGGGTGGCAGTCGGCACTTCCGGCACACCCGACAGACTCGGCGGCTGGTCGTCCGGCAGGGGAATTATCGCGCCGGAGGATGACAGACGGTTATCCGGGTTGACGGCATCGACCACTTCACTATAAAGAATTTCCGCCCCGACAGGCGGTTGAATCCGGTTGAACAGGGCAAGATAGGCTTTGTTGAAATAAGCCAGGATGCGCGAAGCGTCACCGCCATAATAGCTGACATAATAGCTGGCGGTGTACAGGTCGGCCAGCGCATCGGCGGTCAAACGTCCTTCGGCGTTCAGACGATTGACTTCATCCAGACGGGTATCCGCGATTTGCAGCCACAGGTCGCCGGGTTGTCCGGTCACAGGCGCAAGCGCCAGCACAATCGATTCCCACAGGCGCTTGACCCCGTACAGGGTGTCACCGGGAAGATCGTCCGCCGACGCGGCCACCAGTCCCGCGCCAGAACCGAGCGCCAGAATAAAACCAATCAAAAGCACCGCCGCCAATCGACTGAGGCCAAGTGGCAGGAGTTGAATGGTGCGCGAACGGGCCGGGGCGATGGGTACTGGCGGAGACATGCCGGTGCGCAGGCGTCTTTCCAGCGCATCGACACGATCTTCCGGCATCTCCGGAGACTTCAAATGGATAGTCAAGAGGGCGATTTGCAGGGCGGGTCTGAGTTCATCGGCATCATTGGGATAAGCATCCAGACATTCCGCCAGCGTCCGGTTGCCGCGCAGCAGATCATCCAGGCACAACGCCAGGATGTCGTCAAACGTTTGAGAATTGCGCGGCTCTGTCACGAAAAACCTGCCAGTACAAACTCAATATCGAAACCTGTGCGCTCCAGACGGCTGCCGAGCGAACGCAAAGCACGGTGCTGCAATGCCTTGATTGCGTTCGCGTTTTTGCCCATCATGTCGGCCACAGTTTCGATCCGATACCCCTCAATAAATCGCAGGATAATCACCTGCTGCTGTTCGGCGGTCAGGGCGGCAATTGCCTCGCGCAGTGCTTTGGCTGCCCCCCGTCGAAGAATGTCTTCGTCCAGATTCGCGCTGACCGAGATTGGCTCGGAATCCAGATCGCTTTCCTGTGGGCGGCGACCCGACTTCCGGTAATGATCGACCACGCGCGCATGGGCGATCCGGTACAACCAGGCCACAAACGGTTTACCCTGGTCACGATAACTGGACATGCTCTTGAGCGCGCGGGTGAATACATCTCCGGTCAAGTCTTCGGCCA
Source organism: uncultured Chloroflexia bacterium (assembly GCA_963752305.1). Taxonomy (GTDB): domain Bacteria; phylum Chloroflexota; class Anaerolineae; order Aggregatilineales; family Phototrophicaceae; genus CFX2. The sequence continues at coordinate 956,480 of CAVVXQ010000006.1, read as the reverse complement.
GATGGACATCATTCACCCGGTAACTGATGTAGCGGAAGATCGCCTGAACATTTGCCCGGTAGAGTTGGGCAAAGGCATCGGCGTCACCTGCACGGGCACGCTCCAACAGCCGCCGTTCGTCAACGCGCTCCACAGAATAGTCTCCGTTGTTGGTCTTCGTCGCTGTGATTCGCGTTGTACATCAGGATTACCGTGTGCATGGACAAAAGGGTACGGTTCGCCAGGGTATTGGGCGGGATAGAATTCACGATCTTCATACTTGTATCATAGACCCAAGTGCGCGGTTGTGCAGACAAAGAAACTGTAAAATATCTTTAACCGAGGACTGGGCGATTTTGGAAGTCGCTGTTGCACTGTGGAAAGCGTCCAGTATAATCGCCATAATATTATTTAACGGGTATGACCGTTTCTGACAGGCAAGTCGAACGTGAACGAACGCCAAGAGCAAAAACCCCTGCCTTCCACCCTGTATACTGAAGAATACTTCCTGACCGCGTGTGAAGGATATGACGAATTCACCACCAGCGAGGGCGAACAGCTTTCGCGGCGGCTGTCGGCGGCTTTCGAGCTGGCCGAAGTCACCCCCGGTATGACCATACTGGATGTGGGCTGCGGGCGCGGCGAAATCCTGCGACACTGCGCCAAGTTGGGCGCGGATGCCATCGGCATTGATTATGCGGCGGTGGCGGTGAAGATGTCGCAGAATGTGATCCAGTCGGTAGATGGGGTCGTCCCCGGCAAAACCGCCGTTATGCAGGCCGACGCCAAAACCCTGCCCTTCCCGGATGCTGCCTTTGACCGGGTGTTGATGTTCGACGTGGTGGAGCATCTGCACCCCTGGGAACTGCATGAGGCCATGCTGGAAGTCCACCGGGTACTGAAGCCGGATGGCCGCTTCATCGTGCATACCGCGCCCAATGTGTGGTATGACAAATATGCCTACCCGCTGGTGCGCCAGTTCCGCCGCCTGATGGGACAGGGCGACCAGTATCCCAAAGACCCACGCCAGTTCGGGGTGGCGGTCAACCAGCATGTCCACGTCAACGAACAGTCGATGGTGAGTATGGGGCGGGCGCTGCGCGGGGCTGGTTTCAAGGGCAAGGTGTGGCTGGACAGTCCACCGCAGAACCGGATAGAAAATCCCATTCTGGCGGGACTGCGCTTCCTGGCGTTTGATGTGCCGCCGTTCCGGTGGTTCTTCGAGCGTGAGGTCTTCGCCGTCGCCGCCAAGCTCTAAGTCTTTCCAAAATGAGAAATGGTAAGAAATCTGCCGGTGACAGGCGGTAGGGTGCTTGCCGCGAACCGCAGATTGGATAGACTAGAAGTGGACAAGGTAGCTCTTCATTGAGTCGATGTAAAAGTAGGTTATGCGCGATAAACGGCCTGTAGACGAACTTTCGATAGAAGAACTGGAACACATCCTCGCCATCCGCAAGCGCGAGGAACGCCAGGGAAAACTCAAACGCATGGAACGCGCCGGACGAGTGGTCGCGTCCGAGACGCAGAAACCGGGATTTCTGCATCCGTCGGCGCAGGTGGTACAGTCCGCCGCGACACAGGGGACACCCACGCCGACTGTCGCTATCAATACCCCCACGCCACAGTTCGATGACGAGGTACGCGAGGGCGTTTATCGTCCGGCAGCCGCGAATACAGACCGTTTCTGGAAGAGTTTCGTCAACCAATCCATGCTGCTGCTGGAAGTGCTGGCGGTAGCCGGGTTGGTGTTCCTAGGGTATCAGATGTTCACCGCCACCAATTCGCTCCAGAAGGAAACTGCCAACGCCCAGGCGATTGCCGATGAGCAGCGCCGTGCCACCATCCCGACCCTCGCGCCGACGCTGCAACTGGCACTCAACGATTTTGTGCTTCCGGGCGGGCATATCTTCACCCAGACGGGCGAGGTACGCTTCAATTACGATGAAGTCCCGGCCAACCTGCTGGGATTGGTGCAGATACAGATTTTGCAGCCAGTCATCAGCCGCCCGCCGCAGACGGTTGAAACCGCCATCAAGCTGACGATTCCCAAATTGAATGTCGATCAGACCATCGTGCAGGGGACGGATTGGGAGGCGTTGAAGTTGGGTGTCGGCCAGTTACTCAACAATGTGAATCCCGGTGACGACCAGGGCAACCTGGTGCTGGCCGGACACGATGACATCTACGGTGAGATTTTCCGCTATCTCGACCAACTTGAACCGGGCGACGAATTCACCATCCGCACGCAGACGAAGGTCTTTACCTATCGCATCACAGGTACAGATTACGTCGAGCCGACGGATGTGAGTGTGCTGGAGTCGCGCGGCGGCGCAACCGCCACCCTGATCTCCTGCTACCCGTATAAGATCAACAGCCAGCGTATTGTGGTGTATGCTCAACGGGTAGACGGTGTTTAAAAGCCGTCTCTGGCCGATTCCTCGATTGAACAGCCCCGGACTCTTAAATTGAATAGGGTCGTTCCAGACCATGCTGCTCCATCAGCTGGGCATCATTAAGAATATCGGTTGTGACACCATCGGCGACGACGCGGCCTTGGTCGAGTACGATAGTGCGCGAACATAATTCGTACGCCAGCCGCATATCGTGGGTGCTGATGAGCATGGTTTGCTGGTCAAGGGTTTGCAGCAGGTCAATCAGGTTACGCCGTCCGCGTGGGTCGAGTCCGGCGGAAGGTTCATCCAGAATCAGGATTTTGGGTTCCATGCTCAGTACCGTCGCCAGGGCAACCCGCTTCTTTTCCCCTACACTGAGGTGATGGCTGATACGCTTCTCGAAGCCCACCATGCCAACGGCGGCCAGAGCCTGTTCGACTCGCGCTCGGACTTCGCTTTCCGGCAAGCCCATGTGCAGCGGGCCAAAGGCGACATCTTCGTAAACCAGAGGCGAGAAAAGCTGGTCATCCGGGTTCTGGAAAACCAATCCAACCGAGGCGCGCATTTGACCGAGATTGTCATCGGTCACGGGCAGCCCCGCGACCCTAATTTCCCCCGTCGAAGTCCGCAGCAGACCGTTCAGGTGCAGCAGCAGTGTGGATTTACCACTGCCATTTGGCCCCACCAGGGCGACTCGTTCGCTGGCCGCCACTTGCAGGGAAACCTGATCGAGCGCCTGAGTTCCGTCAGGATAGGTAAAGCATAACGCCTCGACCTGGATGACATCAGTGTTCAGGCTCATTTTCCCCACCAGAGCAGCGCCAGTAACTCGATCACGCTCAACAACAGCAGCGGAATCGCCCCATAAGCAACCGATGTCCAGCTTAAGCGAGGGGGACTGAGGGTGCGCATCTGACCGTTGTAACCCCGCGCCACCATCGCCCCGTAAACCCGTTCGCTGCGCTCGTAGCTGCGCAGGAACAGGTTGCCGATCATGCCACCCGCTGTACGCGCCCGCCAGCGCAGCCTGCCGCCTGCTTTCCGACCCGTGAGTACCGCGCTCCGTGCTGCCCGTGCCCGTATGAGCCGCTCCGCTTCGTCGCTCAGGGTGTACAGATAGCGGTACATAAAGCCGACGATAGCGATCAGGGTTTCTGGCAGGTGCAGACAGGCAAATGCCCACAGTAAATCGGTGAAGGGTGTGGTCAGCGACAGGAGCAGCGCAGCCTGCACCGAAAGCCAGCTTTTCAGCAAAATCGAAATGAAGCGCATCAGTCCCGCATCGCTGATGGTTATCCCGGCCACCCTGAAAACCGCATGTCCGGGCATGGTGAACGGCAGGGCGACTGCTGCCAGCACAAACGGCAGCGCCAGTCCGCCCAACCGCGCCAGCCGCCATAGACTTATCCGGCTGGCCGCAGCCAGTCCGCCCAGGAGCACCCACAGCAGCCCATAGGCAGGTAAAGCATGTTCCGGGGTCAGGAGGATGCCCAGAATCAGCAGCAGCGTGACGACCACTTTCACCCGCGCATCCAGACGATAGAGAAAGCCGTTACCCGCTTGATAGCGTTCTGGCAGCAAATCGCCTTAGCCCTTCGATTCGGACAGGTGGGTTCTGCGTCCGGTCAGGCGCGCGATACCATAGCCAACCCCGGCCACCACCAGCACACCGATGAACCCGGCGGCAATGGTTGTCACCCCATCCTGCTGGATAAAGGGAACGGTATAACCGGGCATGATTTCGTAAAGCGGTGCTTGTTCCAGGCTATTAAAACCATGATCTTCCGCCACGCGGTTCAACCCATCGGGGTTGCTGTCAGCCAGGGGGGAGGCGAATGTCACCGCCAGCGCGATGAGCAAACCCACCACAATCCAACCCCACCCTTTGGCCGCCACCTGCGCCGGTTGGCCGGTCAAATCAGGGCGCGTTTGTCGGATGAAGGCCAGCGCCGCTACCGTGATAAATGCCTCGCCAATCCCGATCAGGGCATGAACGCCGACCATAGCGGGCAGCGCGACCTCGAACGGCGACGTGCCGGAAGCGGCCAGTTCCAGCGCACAGGCGGCTGAAGCCACCACCACGCCCACCCATGCGCCGAGTCCCGCGCCGACCCACTGGGCGGTGGGGGTTTGTCCCATCCACCTGCGGACAAGGCTATAAACCGCGTAACCGATGAAACCGCTGATGATACCCATGTTGACGACGTTAAAACCCAGCGCCAGCAGCCCGCCGTCCTGAAAGAGCAACCCCTGTACGCCGATCACACTGGTCATCACCAGCACCGTCGCCCAGGGACCGAGCAGCACCGCGATCAGCATCCCGCCCAGAAGATGCCCGGATGTGCCGCCCGCAACCGGGAAATTAATCATCTGAGCGGCGAAAACGAAGGCCGCCAGGATGCCCATCAGCGGGATTTGACGCTCACCCAGTTGGTGGCGCGTCTGCCGCAGGGCAATCCCAATCAAGGCGATCAACAGCAGCCAGCCAACCGCTGCTACCGGAACACTCAGAAATCCATCAGGAATGTGCATGGCAAGGATGGGGAGCATCAGGGTAAACCTTTCTGAATAACGAAGCCCCGGCGGTCTGATTTCTCAGTAAACGGCTATGTCTAAATCCGCACATTTATTGTAAGTAATTATAGCTGTAAAATCTTACATCTAGCAGGTGACATTCGACATAGGATGCCACCATCTTTTGTTTATACTCAACAGTGGTTGGTGGATGTCCATTTTTCATCCAGCCCAGAGTCTTGCTATCATTGAGAAAAACCGAGTGAGGGAATGATGTCATCATCCATGTCGATCATCGAGCAAATTCGAACCAAAGGGGAGCGGGTCACGATCCAACGCCGCCTGATCGTGGAAGCCTTATGCGCCTCGGTGGGACATACCTCTATCGGCGACATTCAACGCTGGATCAACTCCACTCACCCGGAGTACGAGTTGCAAGACCCAACTATTTACCGCATTCTGCAATGGCTGAAAGACCTGGAGTTGGTGTCGCAAACCGACATGGGCAGCGCCGGAATCGTTTACGAACTGCTCGGAAAATCCTATCACCACCACCTGATTTGCCTGAAGTGCGGTATGGTGACGAACCTGGACGATCATTATCTCGCGCCGCTGCGACAGGCGTTGCTGACTGATTTCGGATTTCAGGCACGGATTGACCATATGGCAATTTACGGATTTTGCCAGCGTTGTGCGGCGGAGAAATCCGACACAAATACCGCCCAGGAAGCCTGAGCGGTCAGAGAAGCTATTCTAGTCTATGGTGTAGTGTGGCGCGGCAGGACGCCGTGTTTAACCGATCATGGCTAGTGGAGGACGTTGGCGGCGACCACAATCATGTCACTCAGGTTAGTTGCCAGGAAGGGGAATATGCCCACCAGCACCGTCCCGGCGAAAGCCACATAGATCGCCCAATTGACGAACTTGGTCGCGCCCTCGGCGGGGTCGCCCTCGCCGTCACGCAGATACATGTTGATGATGATACGCACATAGTAATACGCGCTTACGACACTGGTCAGCACGCCGATGATGGCTACCGGGATCAGTCCGGCATCCAGCGCAGCTTTGAACACAAACCACTTGCCGATGAACCCGGCGGTCAGCGGAATACCCGCGAGACTGAGCATAAACACGGCCATCATCGCTGCCAGTATCGGGCGGCTTCTACTCAGGCCGACAAAATCTTCCAGACTCGTACCGCTGCCATCCGGCTTCTCAATCGCCAGCGCCACACCGAACGCACCCAGGTTAGTGAACATATAGGCCAGCAGGTAAATCAACGCCGCCTGGGTCGCTGAATTGGCGACACCCGCCGTCCCGGCTGCGGCAACCGCGATCAACACATAACCGGCATGGGCGATGGACGAATAAGCCAGCATACGCTTGATGTTGCTTTGGGCGATGGCGACAAAATTACCGAGAATCAGGGTCGCGGCGGCGATCAGCCAGAAAGTCTGCTGCCACGCGGCGGCGGTCTGTCCCTCGCGCAGCACAAATGCTGGCAGGGCGATCACCATAATCCGCAGCAGGCCGCCGAAGCCACCGGCCTTCGCGCCGACGCTCATGAAGGCCGTCACCGGGGTCGGCGCGCCCTCGTAGACATCCGGTGTCCACATGTGGAAAGGTACAACCGCTACCTTAAAGCCCAGGCCGACCAGTATCATGCCCGCGCCCAACAGCAGCAAAACGGGTGTTGAACCACCCGCCGCGACGATGCCCTGCACCGACGCGAAAATAGTATGCAGGTTGGTTGTCCCGGTTGCGCCATAGGTCAGCGCCACGCCAAACACGAAAAACGCGCTGGCGAACGCGCCCAGGATGAAATATTTCATGCCGCTTTCCTCGGATTTCACATCCGGCACACGGAAGGCGGCCAGCACGTACAGCGGGATACTCAGCAGTTCCAGCGAAATGAAAATGACCGTCAGGTCATTGGCGCTTGCCATGAACATCATGCCGCTGACACTCAACAGCATGAGCGCATAATACTCACCGCGCTCGATGCCCACCCGCTTGATATAGTCGATGCTGAGGAGGATGCTAATGAAGGCGGTGGACAGGATGATGATATTCAGGAAGCTCGTGAACTGGTCGGCAGCGAACATACCCTCGAAGGCTGTACCCGACTGGTTGTAGGTCAGCATGTTCCGCACGAAGCTGACCACCACCACGGCTAATGCCAGATAGGCGGTGATTTCCTTACGATCTTTCGGTACAAACAGGATGTCCACCAGGAGCAGGATGGTCGCGCCCAGCGCGAGACTGAGCGCCGGGAGCGTCATGCCCAGGTTGAGTTCTGCGAGACTTGGAACATTAAACATAAGTGACCCCTCTGGGCGTTACTTTATTACGCTGGCGACGCTGGTAGCCACATTGTTGACGTGTGCCACCACCTGATTGACCGTCGCATCCATCGCATGGAAGAACGGCGCGGGTTGCAGGCCGATCCAGAAGATGGCGATGATGATCGGGACCAGTACGGCGACTTCCTGCCAGTGCAGCGGCTCCAGATTTTTGTTCTCGTCGCTGACGACCTCACCCATGAACACCTTCTGGTACATAAACAGCAGGTAGACCGCCGCCAAAATGACACCCAGCGTAGCGAACAGAGTAAAGCCGAAGCCCAACACGGTACTGCCGAGCGACCCCAACAGGATAGTGAACTCGCCGACAAATCCATTCAACCCCGGCAAGCCCATGCTGCTGAGGGTGATAATCAAGGCCAGCCCGCCGAACACTGGCAGCACCTTCCAGATACCGCCGAAAGCGGCCAGAGCTTTGGTGTGGCGGCGTTCATATAACATCCCGACGACCAGGAACAGGCCGCCCGTGCTGACGCCGTGATTGACCATTTGCAGGATACCGCCCTGGATACCCGCCGCTGTCATGGCGAAGATGCCGAGCACCACAAATCCGAGATGGCTGACGGACGAATAGGCCACCAGTTTCTTCACATCAGTTTGCGCGTAGCTGACCCATGCGCCGTAGATGATGCCGATGATCGCCAGCACGGCGACAACCGGAGCCCAGGCGATGCTGGCCTGTGGGAACAGGGGCAGGCAGAAGCGCACAATCCCGTATGTACCGAGTTTTAGCAGAACGCCCGCCAGAATGACCGACCCGGCAGTCGGCGCTTGAACGTGGGCGTCCGGCAGCCAGCTATGGAACGGCCAGATGGGGACTTTGATGGCGAAGGCGATCAGGAAACCCAGGAACAGCACCGACTGGACGCTGAACACATCGCTGAAGGGGAACACCAGCGTCCCGTTTTGGATACCAGCCAGGATGTCCGGCACGGAGAATGTGCCTGCCTGAATGCCGACGTACAAAATTGCCAGCAGCATCAGGATCGACCCGGCCATTGTATACAGGAAGAACTTCACCGCCGCATAGATACGCTGTTCCGCGCCCCAGATGCCGATCAGGAAATACATCGGGACGAGGGTGACTTCCCAGAAGATGTAGAACATAAACAGGTCTTGCGCCACGAACACCCCCAGCATGGCGAATTCCAGCAGGAGCATGAAGCCGTAATACAACTTCTGCCGTCCGCGTTCTTCCAGCACATGCGCCCGGAAGGAACTGAGAATGGCTGAGGGCATGATGAAGGTCGTCAGCATAATGAGCAGGATGCTCAGGCCGTCCACCCCCACATAATAGCTGATGCCCAGGGATGGAATCCATTCCATACGCTGGACATATTGCAGCCCTGGGTTGGCCGGGTCGAAGCCGATCCACAACAACACCGAGGCGGCGAACGTCACCAGACTCGTACCCAGCGCCGTCCACTTGATGGCGTCGCGCTGTGTGTCTTCGCGCAGAAATAGCAAAATAACCAGCCCGACGATGGGAATAAATAACATCACCGTTGCGAGCGAAAGGGCGGAACTTTCCATGAGGACGCTCTCCATTGAATCGGGTGCGTGTAAAAACGTTGGATAGTCTACCCATTGTAGCCTATTCTGTGCAACTTTTCACCAGCGTATCCGCAGGGTTTAAATATCCTCTATTCTCCCGCCACACCCCACAGCCGCACTGTGCCATCTGCGCCGCCGGAGGCCAATAATGTCCCATCCGGGCTGAAGACGAGGTCGCTAATCCACTCAGTATGTCCATTTAGGACGATGATTTCCGCGCCAGTGGCAGCATTTAAGAGATATATCTTGCCGTTCTCCTGGTCGCCTAATGCAATGATGTCTCCATTGGAATTGAATGCACCTGTTCTAACCTTTCCGTCGTCAAGTTCAATATGCTGGACAATTTCTCCGTTTGTGCTAAGCAAAATAATCTGATTGGGTTGTTGACCAGTGGCAAATATCACACTGATTAATAAAGCTTGGTTGTCACTGCTTATAGCTAGAGGGGTAACAAAAGCAGGAGATTTAGTGGCATCAAACCCCAGTAAGTCATCAATCTGGACTCGGTTGCGAATATCACCGTGTATTGTATTGCGAAATTCAATCGAGTAAGTGATACGCGAGAGTACATTGAGTGTGCCATCAGGACTCAGAATTGAATACTCAGCTCCCACAAACTGGTCAAAACCATAGCTATACTCGGAAATAAAGTCGCCTGAATCAGCGTTCCATCGTATCAACCCACCACTTAAAGCCGCTACCCCGATGAGTTCATTCCGGGTTTCAACATACGCCACATCAGTTACAAATCCAGTTCGCTGTTGAGTGGGTGTAGAAAGCGCGACTTGTTGTTTACCATCGTCAACATCCCAAAGCGATAAGTTGTAATCGACCCGCGCAGCAAGCTGTGTACTATCTGGACTGAATGCGATTGAGCCACCACTTTCGACAGGAATATTCCAACGAGAAGTTTGTGTGGCTATGTCCCACATATTGAGGCTTTTGTTGGTCGAGTAGGCCAGAAGTGTAGATTCTGGATTGAAAGCGATCTGTATAACTACTGGAGTCGGCTTCATCGAAAGCAATAAGTTCATGAAGGCTTGCGGCATTATCAACTGATATGACTGCTAAGGTTCCCGACTGAATAGGTGAACTATTTTGTGTCTTTGCCTCTTGGAGGAACAATAAACATAGAATGGCGATAGCTACCAATTGAGTGTGTCGCATCACTTTACTCCCCCGCCACACCCCACAGCCGCACTGTGCCATCTGCACCGCCGGAGGCCAATAATGTCCCGTCCGGGCTGAAGGCGAGGGATACTACTCGATTACTCCCTGGTTCTGAAACCAATGTTTCCAGCAGCATTTCGCCGGAATTCAAGTTCCACAGTTGAAGCACACTGTCCTGCTGTGTAGGTGTGTCAGATCGACCACTTGACATAATATAGCCAATACCCAATAGCGGCTCGGTTGGATGCAGTGCAAGTGACGAAGCGATGAAATAACGCGCCTCTTGGGGTTGTATAGGAACTATGTCCTTTTTGTTGCCATCCCAATTAATTGATTCTACACCTCCTTCTTGAATCAGATACACGATCTGGTTTATAGAACTTCGAAGTATTCGAGTGCCTCGTGATGCACCGTCTCCAATAATTTGTTCGTCTTTGGTTGACAAGTCCCATCGGCGAACGATTCCATCTGAAGTCGAGAGAAATACATACTCGCCACTTCTATCGAATACGATACCAGTACCAAAAATTTCATCTATTTCGTTAGTCTCCCGCTTTAGGGACAAATATTCTTCTCCTGTGCGAAGATCAAAAACTTGGAATACCTCGTTTGCTGTCGTCACGATTTCCGGCGCACCAATTGCTATAGCAAGATAATGATTACTGGGGTCTATCGCCAGATTGAGTATAGGCTCTCCATTCGCCTCAGTAGAGATACTGATATGCTGTTCAAAGGTTGAAGTTTCATACAAGTCAATTTTTTCAAACTCGTTAATCAGCGCGAACAGAGTTCCATCCGGGCTGAAAGTAATTGCGAGTGCTTGAGGTAATGGTTTGGGAGGTGTGACTGGTTCAAGAGTTGACACATTTAGAAAGGAGATTGAACCGTAACCTAGCGATTTGTCGCTTTGGATTGATGCCAATATATCCCCAGAAGGGACAAATTCCACCTGAGTGATATGGGGTAACTCAGATTTCCATTGTGCAATCTCTACTATATGAGATGCATTGTCGACAGTAATCTTAGTACGGTTCTGATCGGCTACTGCTAACACCTTACCCGTCGATAGCAGCATTACAGTGACAAGCACAAATCGTAGCATTATTTACTATCCCTCCCCCGCCACACCCCACAGCCGCACTGTGCCATCTGCGCCGCCGGAGGCCAATAATGTTCCATCCGAATTAAATGCTAAACCTGTGATTGCGCCTTCGGGCACGTTTAGAGACGCGAGTTCCTCACCTGTTTCTGTCTGATAGAGACGGATCATGCCTGCGTTGGTAGCGGACGGTCCTCCATCTGATCTATGTGTTCGTTTAAAAAATCCAACGGCGAGTATTGGTTGGTTGGGGTGGAGCGCAATTTTCGTAATGGTCTCGCCTTCAGGAAATCGACCCTATTAACCGATCTTGTATAGGGTTATCGGTGTACGGCGATATTATGTGTACGCCATCTATTCCGACATAGTAAAGTTCCCTATATTGAGGCTCAAAGAGTAGCTCATGCTCATTCGACGCATATCCATCATGCACTGGGAGTTCATTTTTGGTTGCAATTTCGTACGTATATACGATGCCATTTTGCGTTGTCATATTGGTAGTTGAGAAGAATACAAATTGGCTTGCGTCGTCAAATGTTACCCCTCCACCGTATATGCCATCTAGCTCATTATCAAGAGGACGCGACAGTAGTTTGCCGCCAGAGGATAACGTTAGCAGTCGAAAAGCATCGTCACCCGCCGTCCGAATTGTAGGGATTGCGAAAGATGCTCCAAGATAAGCATTGTTTGGACTGATTGCCAGATCATTCACGATGTCAGGGCTGGTTTGATATGTCCAGCGTGTCTCAAGGGACACGGCATCATAAATGCTGATTTGACCATGCTCACTGCCTACAGCAAACAACGATCCGTCTGGGCTAAAAGTCAATGCCGTGCCCCTAATAGGTTTGTTGGGCGGCGTGAATTCTTCCAGGGTTTGGCTGTCTAAAAAGATTACTTCACCATCAAGTGTAGTCTGAGGTATCAGGTTAATAATCGCCAAGCGGCTGCTGTCGAGTTGAAAAGCGAGATCACGGATCACAGTGTTATTGAACGAAATTTGTCTCACTTGAGCAATGTGCCGTACATTTTCAACGTTAATCTCGGTATTTGAAACTGAGTTTATGTTGAACCAGCCTAACAGCAACATAATCGTGACCAGTTGTTTCATAACTCATTCTCCAATGATTGTACTCATATCTGCGCTATCATATTCTCTTGATGGATTGATGAGGGTTGGGTCAACAGCATTTTGTGAAGTCAGAATATTAGGATCATGCCCAATCCCATTTGCAGCAATCCAGATTAATCGGTTCAACTCATCGGCGATTAACACCCAATAGGTAGAACCATCTTGTAGTTGCTGCCCCGCATCCATCCAACCATATATCGGGTTATACGTTGGTAAGCTACTAGATAGTGCAATAACTGATGCTGGTAATTCTGTTGGTTCTAGACGGAGGCTGTAATCTGATGCAGTTCGCGTAGCTATTCCTAGACTGGTTTGAGGAATGAGAGGGGAGGGTTGATCCTGATAGAACTGCACCATACCACCAGGATAGTTGTAGATCACAGCATTTCGCAGGAACATGCCAATATTATCTGCATAAAATTGTATCCAGTTCTGACCATAACTATCGGACTGAAATGCACTTCGCACCCAACTGAGGAACGAGTCAGCAACCGTTTCTACAGGGCTTGCTTCGGTGTTAATGCCGAAGGGATCAATGCAAGCGTTCATGTTGATGACTCGATAGATGTTGTAGCCTGGGTTCCACAGATTGGAGTAGATAGTAAGTGGTCTATCCCTCCCCCGCCACACCCCACAGCCGCACTGTGCCATCACCACCTGCTGTAGCAAGTGAAGTTCCCGCAGGATTAAACGCCAGGCTGAAGATTGGGTCGTCCTGCGGTGTGGATATTTCAAACGTTGATAAGACTTCATGACTATCGATATTCCACAATCTGAGAACCGCATCTCGGTTGGGATTATCCTGAATATCCCGACCATAGGCGACTGCAAGAATAGGTTCAGTGGGATGTAAAGCTATAGCATAAGGAAACTCAGGTTCAGCTTCATTTATCGGCTTCACAGTAAGATCGTCGTAGTTGCTGCCAGAAAGCAACAACCTTACAGCACCCTCCATTGTGATGTATCCGAGCCGATCCTCAATATACACGAAGTCATGAGATAGAAGAGAATAGCTGTCCCCAATCAAGCTCTCTTGTAGGGTTTCTAGATTCCAAGCATAAATCATTCCGTCACTTGTTGCTAAAATTACCGTCTGCCCATCTGCATCAAAAGTGGTCGCTGAGCCATAAGGTCCGTCACACCCCTCCACACTCTGGTTTGCACATTCAAGCGAAAGATACTCTGAACCTGACGGGATAGAAAATACCTGAAAAACAATATCTCCTTCCATACCTGTTGCAATCGAACCAAATGTAGCAGCCAAAAAGTGATTGGTTGGATCAATTGCAATGGACAGAATTCGTCCTTTCGCGCCTTGAATGGTTGTGATTGGCTCAAACGGCTCAAAATGGTAAACATTAACTTGCCCTATTTCGTCACCAGTGGCAAAAAACGTTCCGTCTGGACTGAATGTAACGCTTGTTGCAAGGAGGGCTTCATCCGTTGGAGAAACAGCCTTAAGTGTTTCAGGACTCAGGAAAATAACCTCTCCATTGTCGATAAATCCTCGCCCACCGATGATAGCTAAATAGCGACCATCTGGGCTGAATGCTACATCAGAAATCAACTGTTGCTCACCTTTCCAACTGGCAATCTCCATAAGCTGAGAGGAATTTTCGGTTGTTATTGGCGTTTGAGTTTCACTTATTGCGCCCACCAGAATGAACGACCAAAGTATTGCGCTTATTATCTTCATCTCATCTAGCTCCTAACAACGGTTTGAAGATCAGAATCGCTATAAGGACAATTCGGAGAAAGTGGATCAGTACTCGTTTGGGGATGTTGCTCAACATCAATTGTACCGACATCAATGGCATCCGAGGCAACCCAAAGTAAGCGATTTTGGGTGTCTCCGACAAGCAACCAACGTGGTGAACCATCAGATAAGGTATTTTGTGATTGAGGTGGGGGATACCAGCCAAATACTTCTACAGGATCAGGTAAAGCACCTGTTGTATCTGAAAGGACATTGATTGTGTTATTCGCATCCTGCGCCTCCGATGGTGTGAGACGGAGTTGACGGGAAAGTGTGACTGTACCAGTCGCAATACTTGTATTCAGGAATCACCCCTTCGTCCTGATAGAACTGCACCATGCCGCCCGGATAATTGTAGGTTGCAGCATTTCGCAGGAACATGCCGATATTATCCGCATAGAATTGTATCCAGTTCTGACCGTAACTGTCGGACTGAAATGCACTTCGCACCCAACTGAGGAACAAGTCAGCAACCGTTTCTACAGGGCTTGCTTCGGTGTTAATGCCGAAGGGATCAATGCGAGCGTTCATGTTGATGACTCGATAGATGTTGTAGCTGCTGTCCCAAAGGTCAAAAATTGAGCTGAAAAGATCGTACAGAAGATAGCCGCTCGGATCGAAATTCGAGGGTGGCAGATTATTTAATGCCGCCGTGTTGAACTCAGCAACTCCATCGTTGTTGGTATCTTCCACCCTGGCGTGTTCATAGAACTGAACCCGTAAATAAGATGGTCCTATACCATCTCGAGTAAAACCGTTATGTAAAGAACTTCCTCCACCAGCACTCACATCATCAATGGTATATTGAATACTGCCGATTTTGGCCGTGCCAAATCCGGATGAATTGTCCAGTGAATGCCCGATTTCATGGATTAGATTGTTGGGGGTCATAATCCATTGACGATTTCCATCAGGAATACGGTTAATACTAATAGTTTTCCCGGTGGTTAATGCAGCATTGCTGGCTTCGTTGGCGACATTCTTTAATTCCAGTCCGCCCGTTATACGCCGGAACAGCGCATAACGATCCACACTTTGACACAGGGATTGATTCACAATTTCAGCTTCAACCCATTGTTCAAAGGCTTCTGCGCTAGCCTCTAAACCAAGATGGGCAAAGTGCAGTGCGATGAGACCCCAATCATCCGCAACCTGAGGTGTAGTGATCTCTTTGCTGAAGGTGACGCCAAATGCAGTCTCAATGATATCTTGGTAATCAGCGACCAGGGTATCGATGTCGGCTTCGGGGTCGGTTTGCAAGGCATCTCGGATGTCATCAAAGGCTTCATCGAGTGCTGCTTGTTGGTCGGCGGCATCGTGGCTTCCATCCTCTGCAAATGGGTTCACACCTGTGCCGCAAATCTCCATTGACTTGATGAGGACGCTGCCGATCAGGCTCGGTGAACAAGTGCCATGCGAAGACCAAATCCGTATATCCAGGGCGGTGGTATTGGGATAGTTTCCGGTGATATCTTGAGTCTGATTATTCCCACTGACGGGTGTCCAGTTTTTCAGTGCGTAGACTGTCGAGCCAACATACCGTCGAAAGGCTGCATAGTCGGTGAGATTGCCAGAACCTTTCACTAGGTCGTATGTTACCAGTAGGTGAGGGTCGTGGCAGGAAAGGTGCGTTTGATGCGGACATTCGCCCCATTGTTGTTGGGGCAGGTGTGCTGCCAGCCAGACCCCGAAACCCACACGCCGCCACCTGTACCATCGGTCAGCGGCGACCAACCGCCGTTCGATTCCGTAAAATCAAAGGTATAGCACCAATCAGCCATGCTCAACCTCCACTGAAATGTGATCTGTAATGATACTCTACCACGAATTTGAGGAATCAAAACGAGATACCGTTTATTCAGTGGTATCCCGTCAGCTAATCGTTGGGTTTTCTTAAAAGTTATTGTCCGGCGTTGGTCAGCACTGGCAGCAGCAGGATCACGATCACCAGCACTACACCCAGCAGCAGCGTCACCGCGTAGGTACGGACGTATCCAGTTTGTAGGGTGCGGAAGCGTCCGGCAGTCCAGCGTGCCAGTCGCCCAACCCCATTGACCACACCGTCAATCAGACCCAGGTCAATCGGATTCGCCAGCAGTCCCGCGATGGCATCAAAGCCCTTCACGATAATCACGTTATGGAAATAATCGTGCCAGAAAGCCCAATCCAGCGTGTTGGCGAAAAAGCGCGACAGCACATTGAACGGATTCTCGAACAGGCGGTAGTAGGTTTGATCCCAGTACATACGGGCATTGGCGAATGACCACAGGCCGCGTGTCTCGACCCGACCCTGTAACGGGTCGCGCTGCCCATCAACCACCGCATGTCCCGCGCCGTAGATGCTGCGCGCCAGGAAAATCGCGCCCAATGCCAGCGCCAGTGTGCCGATAGCGATCAACGGTTGGAACTCGGCGGCATGGGCATGGGCGACACTGTATTCCAGCCATTGCGTGAACTTCTCCGCGCCGAAAATGTTATCCAGCCCCAGCACATTGGCCGGGGTATTGAGGAAGCCGCCCAACAGACTGAGCACCCCCAGAACCACCAGCGGGATAGTCATGGCCGGAACGCTCTCCGGCGCATGGTCGGCAGCTTCGGTGCGCGGCTGGCCGTAGAACACCATCTCCATCTGCCGCCACATATAGAAGGCGGTGAAGGCCGCCGCCACTACCAGCAGCACGAAGGCGATATAACCGCCGATGTTGTTATCGAATAAACCGGACAGCCATGAACTGCCCAGAATTTCATCTTTCGACCAGAACCCGGCGAAGGGAATAATACCCGCCAGCGCCAGTGTCCCGGCTAAATAGGTAATGATAGGTGATGGGCATCCGCCGCGCGAGACCGCCCATATTTCGCATGTCCTGTGGGTCGAATGCTTCTTCGTCGTGCGCCTCGTCATGGCCGTGACCATGTCCCGCGCGTTCATGCGCCAGATGATGCCCGTGTTCCATGCCATGAATGACCGAGCCGCTGCCCAGGAACAGCAGCGCTTTGAAGAAAGCATGTGTCACCAGATGGAACATGGCCGCGCTGTATGCGCCGACGCCCACCGCCGCCACCATAAACCCAAGCTGGCTGATGGTGCTGTAGGCCAGCACACGCTTGATGTCCCATTGGCCGATGGCGATATATCCGGCCACAATCGCGGTCAGCCGCGCCGATGATGGCTACCACCAGTGAGGTGAGCGGCGCATTGTAGAAAAATACGTTGCTGCGAACCATCATGTACACGCCTGCCGTGACCATCGTGGCGGCGTGGATGAGGGCGCTGACCGGGGTCGGGCCTGCCATCGCGTCCGGCAGCCAGACGAACAGCGGTATTTGCGCGGATTTACCCGTCGCGCCCAGCAGCATAAACAGCGTAATCAGTACCAGCATGGTCTTGATTGGAATATCCAGCGTGCCGACATGAACCACCTGATCGGCTTCGATCATGCGCTCCGCCTGACCAAAAACGCCAAGCTGGTCGGTTTCAATGTGGTCATTGTCCGTATAGACCGGCAGGGCAGCCGTTTCGCCATGTTCCGCCGGGGCAACCGCTTCGCTGTTCTCACCTTCCGCCGGGGGAGCGATTTCGCCTTCAGGCACAACCGCCGCCGCTTCTGCCCCTTCGCCCTCGACACTGCGTATGGGCTGCCAGTTCAACATTGGCGATTTCGCCGGGGCGATAAAAATCCAGTGTGCCGAATGTCCAGAAAATCAGGAAAATCGCCATCAACAGGCCGAAGTCGCCGATACGGTTGAGGATCATGGCTTTGCGGGCGGCCAGGCTGTTCTTCCAGCCGACGCCGTTGGGTTTATCGAACCAGAAGCCGATGAGCAGGAACGAACACAAACCCACACCTTCCCAGCCGACAAACATCATCAGGAAGTTGTTGCCCGTGACCAGAATGAGCATAAAGACCAGGAACAGGTTGAGATAGGTGAAGAAGCGGCTAAAACAGCGGGTCGCCGTGCATGTAGCCGATGGAATAGATGTGGATGAGCGACCCGACCCCCGTCACCACCAGCATCATGGTCACGCTCAGAGTATCGACGCGCATCTGCCAGGGGATTTCCAGGTGGATCGAGGCGATCCGCATCCAACCATCCAGGAAAGGCGGATTGACGACTGCCGACTGGTAGCCGCTGTTGGTCAGATAGCCCCACAATAGCACCGCCACACAGAACGACAGCACCGCCGCCCCTGTGCCGATCAGGCTGGAAATACGCTCACCAAAGCGCGCGCCCCAGAACAGATTGACGATCATCCCGATCAGGGGGATGAAAATGATTAGCGTCACAAGTGATGGATAATTTTCCATAATTTCCTCAGGTTAAAGGTACGAGGGATGCGGTATGAGTAACAAGCGGTCTACTCCACCTGCGTCCCTTTTAGCCTTCCATCTGGTGCAGTTCGTCGATATTGATGCTCTGCTTGGTGCGGAAGATGGCGACGATCAGCGCCAGCCCTACCGCGACTTCGGCGGCGGCCACCGTCATCACAAAAAACACAAACAGGTGTCCGTCCTGCTGATGCCACTGTCGGGCGAAGGCCACCAGCGCCAGATTAGCGGCGTTGAGCATCAGTTCCACCGACATGAATACCAGGATGGCGTTGCGCCGCACCAGCACACCCATCGCGCCCAGCACGAACAGCACCACGCTCAACATCACATACGCTTCAGTTTGAACCATAACATCCAACTCCCATCAGAATGGCTTGTCTGATGTGTTCCAGTAATGGGGACAGAACCGATCCTGCCCCGCTGTGATTTGTGTTTGTTAATCGCCAGCCGGTTCGGGCTGATGCTCCGGCGGCAAAGCTGGCGGTTCTTCAGCAGGTGCGCCCTGTAAATCCGAACCCGTTTGGGCGGAAATGGCATTCGCCAGTGTTTTCGTAACCACCCGGCGCACATCGCGGCGGCGCGGCACAGCACCTTCTTTATGTGTCAGCACAATTGCGCCGATCATAGCGGTGAGCAGCAGCAGCGCGATCAACTGGAAGGGCAGCATATACTGGGTAAACAGCAGTTGGCCGATGGCCTGTGGCCCACCGAAACTGGCAGCGGCCTCGCTGCATTACGGGCAGGGCAACCACGCGGGCAGAACCATCAAATACGGGTTGGGTGGTCACGCACCAGCAGTTCAGCCACGCTGCGCTTGACGCTGAACAACCCCGGATCAGACAGGGGATACAGAGTGTCGCCTCGTCCGCCGAGGTAAATACCCAGGTGTTCACGGGCGCATCTTCCGAAACGTCAGGGATAATGACCAACTCTCCCGGCGGGAGGTCATCCACCAGTGTTTTATCATCAGTAGTGTCGTTGGGCAGGCCGTAGCTCACCAGATCAATCGGCTCGGTATAGGCATTGTACACGGTGACACGCCCACTGCGGGCTTCTGTGGATTCCAGGTCGTCCGCGAAGGCAACCAGTGTGGGTGCATTATCAACATCATATAGCAGCGCCGTGTAAGTATTGACGGTGCGGTCTGTATCGTAGGTCAGGCTGACATCCTGAGAGATAATCGGCGTGTTCGTCCCGGCCTGATTGATGACCAGCGTATAATCTGTCCCGGTGGGGACAGTCGTGAAATCATTGGACTCGCCAAAGGCAAGATTCTCGCCAATCGGTTCGCCGTTCAGGTAGGCATCCACCGCGCCCACACTACCAGAGGCATTCACCACTCGCAGGATGGGAGGGCGGGCAACCGTCGGGGACAGGTCAATCTGGCCGGACGCAATCGCCGTGCCGGTGATGAGCAGGAAACCTGCCGCCAGCGCCAGCGCCACCATCGGCAGCCAGCGGAACTGTCTGGTCGGGACGGTCAGCTTTTCCGCGCCCAGCAGCATAATCACAAACAGGAACAACACCATGATCGCCCCGGTATACACGGCGATCTGGATCATTGCCAGGAAAGGTGCATCGAGCATCAGGAAGAAAAACGCGATACAGGCAAAGTTCACGATCAGGAACAAGGCACTGTGTATGGCGTTTTCACTCAGCAGCATCAGTACCGCCGCAGCGATCGCGATCCCCCCGACGATCAGAAAAAGAATGACTTCCGTCATAGCTCAGTCCTAAAGATGAGGCGCTTATGAACGACTTGTGCAGTTTATCGCAAATAGCGCCAGAGTTCAAATCCAGTTAGTAATTGTTGGCGTTGTCAGTGGTAGAGATATTCCCCACATAGCAGAGGCGCACATTGGCGCGCCCCTTCTGATCCTGACAGACTGAAAACAGACAACTTCCGTTCTACAACGGGTCTTCCATATCCGGGATCGCCCGTGTGAAGACACCCGGTTTAACCTTTTGCGGCGTGGCCGGTATACCTTCCAGCGGTGGGTCGATCAACATGTCTTTGGTGAAAATGGCGTCCCGACGGTCAGTGAAACTCAGACGGTGTTCGTGACCCAGCACAATTGCCTCGGTCGGGCAGGCATCTTCGCAGTAGCCGCAGAAAATACAGCGCATCATGTTGATCTCATAGGTTTTGGCATAGCGTTCGCCGGGGCTGTACCGTTCCGCGTCGGTGTTCTCCGCCGCCTCCACCCAGATGGCATCTGCTGGGCAAGCCGCCGCGCACAACGAACAGCCGATGCACTTCTCCAGACCGTTGTCGTAACGCTTGAGTTCATGACGACCCTTATAGCGCTCGGCAAACGGGCGCAACTGCTCTGGATATTCAATCGTAACCGGCTCTTCCAACAGATGCCGGAATGTGGTTGCAAACCCTTTGATAATATTCATCACTTCTCTCCTACGGACATCCAGATTCCAGTTGTTATCGTTAGTCTACATGCAGCGCGCACAACCGGGACGATCACTTGTTGGCTTTCTTCTCGCGGATTTTGGCGAGCATGGCTGCTTTGTCAAATTTCGGCTTTGCCACCCGCCTTCGGTGCAGTGGTGCTGCGGCTGCGGCGGGTTTCGCCGGGGCAGGTGCAGCCTCGGATGCTGACGCTGCTGTGCGGCGACTGCCGGTGCCGCTGCTGGGGCAGCGATAGTCGGGGCACGCCGAACCGAAGCCGCACGCAGCGAGGCTTCTACCGCCGGACTGAAATGAGGCGGTGGGAGCGCGGCAGCCGCCACTTTTGCCTCGTCATATTCCGGGTCGAGTTTGGCAATTTTCTCCAGTTGGTCGACGGCCACAGTTCAACAGCGACATGGGGATGGCAATCAATGCGCCGACCACATGGTCAAAATAGCATAACCGATACCGCCTTTATCGCCGGTAATGATCGGATCTGTCGCCGGATCGTCTTCTTCAGCAGCTTTGTCTCGACCACTGCGATACAGGAGCAGCAGGCCAACCACCAGCACGGCGGTGAATACGCCACCGGACACCAGCATATAGGCCAGATCGCTCTTGATAAGCATCGCCGATCACCAGCGAAATGGCCGACCAGATCACCGCCAGCAGCGCCAGCGGCAGCATCACCTTCCAACCCAACTGCATCAGCCTGTCGTAACGGATGCGGGGCAGTGTCGCCCGAATCCAGATCATGAAAATCAGCATCAGGACAACTTTACCGATCATCACCAGCGGCCCAAGGATCGGCACACTGTTCACCAGACCGAATCCGTCCTGATAACCGCCCAGATACAGCGACGAGATAATCAGGCTGATGGCGATCATACCCAGATATTCCGCCATCATAAACAGGGCAAATTTCATGCCGCTGTATTCGGTCATGAATCCGGCAGTAAGTTCCTGCTCGGCTTCCGGCAGGTCAAAGGGTGCGCGGCTGATTTCCGCCAGCAGCGCGATAAACAAGACCGCCGCCGCCAGTGGATTCTGGAAAATAAACCAGTTCCAGATCATCGGCTGGGCTGCGGTGATGTCACCCAGGCTCATGCTGCCGACGATCATGACCGGAACCGCCATGGTGAGGCCGAGGCTGAGTTCGTAGCTAATCATCTGTGACGACGCCCGCAGACCGCCCAGCATGCGCGTATTTGTTGTTACTCGCCCATCCGGCCAGCACCAGCCCGTAGGTGCCGATGCTGGTGATCGCCAGCAGCCACAGCACGCCGACATTCGGGTCGGCCAGCCACAGCGGCACTTGATACCATTTGCCGTCAAACCAGGGGATGAGCAGATCTGGCCCCAAGCGGGATGACCGCCAGCACCACCAGCACCGGAACGGCCTTAATCATTGGCGCGATAAACCATATCCAGTAGGATGCACCCGCCGGGGTGATGTCTTCTTTGGTAATCAGCTTGACCGCATCTGCCGCCGGTTGCAGCAAACCCAACGGGCCAACACGGTTCGGGCCGACACGGCTCTGGAAGAAGGCGATGAAACGCCGTTCCAGCAGGGTGGTATACGCAAACCCGGTGATAACCACCAGCAGCAATACCGCCGAATAGATGAATGCGTGGGTGGTCGAACAGCCCGCATCCGTGACGGCAGATCACGATCTGGTCGGGCGGGACGCGCGTGCCGGGGTCGAACAGGAATTTAAGGATGCTGTCCCCGGCAGTATAAATGATGCTGTTCTGACTGCCTTCCAGAATGTGGATGATGTCAATCGTAATCACCGCCACAATCGCCAACACGATCAGGCCGATAATCACGAAGATAACGGTCTTGATCCGCATACCGCCCCGCGCGTTGGGGTTCATTGTTCATGGTTGCTTCAGCCATAACGGTCAACCTCTTCTACGTGCTTTGTATGGCATATCGCCTGTTAGGGTTATAACACAACAGGCTCAAATTTCTGTTAAATCTATCGGCTTTACGCCTTGCTGACCGCGCCCGACGTAATCGTCAGCGGAACAGCTTTGTCGGTCAGGTGACGCGGCAGAACCACTGTGCCTTTGGGCGCGCCGCCGTTGACATGTGCCCGAACTTTCAGTGTCAGGCCATCATCGACCTGCACCTGCACCATATCGCCGTTGCTGATGCCCAACTTCTTGGCGTCGGCGCTGTTGATCTCTACAAATGGATCGGCAATACGGGCGTGCATCAGGTCGCTGGACGGAAGATGCGTTCCCGATTGTACAGCCGCGCGGTGGGCACGACCAGCATCTTGCCCTTCGCGCTTTTGGCGCGCTGATTTTACCACTTTTACCCGCGCTCGACCTTCTCGCCCTTGTCGGCAGCCGTTGGGATTTGCACACCCAAGCCACCCTTATTCTGGTAAGCTGTGCCGCCGTAATACAGGTTTGTGCCGCCCACATCCGGGAACTGGCGCTCGACTTTGGCGAGTTCGGGATAGCGCGCAGCCCTGCGAAGGCCGGGACATCTGGCAATGATGTCTTTCATCACCGCCGCCGCCGACATTTTCTCGCGTCCTGCCACCGAGCTTCGCAGCCCAAGCGCGACAGGATTTGCCATGCCGGGAGCGCCTCACCCAACGGGCCTTGTCGCGGTGTAGAAGCGCTGTACGCGCCGTTCGCCATTGACGAATGTGCCGTCATGCTCGGCAAAGCTCTGAATCGGCAGGCTGGCGAAGGCTTTCTTGGGCGCTTCGTCTTTGAACAGACTCAGGTAAATGACCGTCTGACTTTGCCCAGCCACTGCCGCCGCCGTCGGGTCATCGGCCAGCAGATCGGCCTGCGCCACGATCAGCACTTTGGGCGGGTTGGCGATAATCTCCTGTGTCGTTTCCGGGGTGATAACCCAGATAATACTGTCCCATGCCGTTCGCGCCGGGGAATGGGGAAAGCAAACCGTTGTTCGGCTTGCCGACATGGTCTGCTTTCAATCAGGAAGTTGGCTGCCGCCTGTCATCAGCGCGCGGCTGCCTTCCAGTGTCAGCCCTTCCGCGCCGACCACCACGATCAGGTTATTGGCATCAGTCAGCTTTTTGGCATACTCGCCATATTGTTTATTCAGGATGCTGAAGGCGTTCGCCGCATCCGGGTAATCGTAACGGATGGATTCGCTGGCGAAGTCGTCCATGCGCGTCGGGCGGCCATTCATCACCACCAGATACGCGCCTCGGTCATGCGCCTGCTTCAGCCGCAGCCGCCAGATCGGGACTTCTTCTTCCAGGTCAGCTTGCCACGATCAGCACGGCATCACCCTTGCCCAGTTTGCTCAGGTTCGTGCCCGACCCCGACGCCGACCTGTGCCACCATATCCGCACCCGCATGGGTCGGCGGCCATGCGCCCAATCGTTCCCCGCCCAGTTCGGTCACAACCTGTTCGCAGCATCCACAGGTCTTCGTTGCTCAGGCCGCTGCCGGCAATCGCCGCCACATCGCCACCCGCGTTTTTCAACTCGTTGGCGACGGTGTTGAGGGCTTCGTCCCAACCTGCCGCCGAACCCGCCGTAACACAGGTTCGAGCAGACGGCTTTGCGTATCGCGGGTGAAGTGATGGCCGAAACGGGCTTTGTCGCGAAATCCAGATTTCGTTGACATATTCATTCTGGCGCGGCATCACCCGCTTGATCAGTTCCCTGCCGCCGAACTCACGATCCAGCCGCATACTCAGGCTGATGTTGGAACCCGCCGCATCGAACGGGTCGATGCTCGGCACTTCGCGTCAGTTCCCAGGGACGCGCACCAAAGCGGAAATCTGCGGTGGTCAGCGCACCCACCGGGCAAATATCGGTGGTGTTGCCGGAGAAATAGGAGTCGAAACCGGGTTCGCTGTTGGTGATGATTTGCAAGCGCCGTCCCCGTTCGTGGAAGGCCAGCACATCGTCGCCCGCGACTTCATCCTGAAAGCGGATGCAGCGCGCACACTGGATGCAGCGTTCTTCGTCCAGAAAAATCAGATCGCCCAACGGGACATGTTTATCCAGGCGCTGTTTGTCGGCGAAGACCATCCGGCTCGTGCCGGGGCCATGCGCCATCGTCAGGTTTTGCAGCGGGCATTCGCCGCCTTTGTCGCAAATTGGGCAGTCCAGCGGGTGGCTGGTGAGCAGGAACTCGATCACATTATCGCGCGCCTCGTCCACCGCCTGGGTGGTGGTGCGGATCGCCAGCCCTTCGCTGACTTGTTGGGTGCAGGCGGTTTGCAGCTTGGGCATCCATCGGATTTGGGGATTACCCGCTCGTCGCGCACGATGGCTTTAGCCTTTGGGGTCGAAGGCCGAACCCATTTCGACCAGGCACATGCGGCACATGCCGACGGCATCCATCTTGGGATGGTAACAGAATACCGGGATGTCGTTACCGATCCACTTGGCGACATCCACCAGATTCGCGCCCGCCGCAACCTGATATTCCTTGTCGTCAATAAAAATTGTGACTGTATTCGTGGTGGTTGTATTCGCTACCATCGCCTACTTCCATTTATTACTGAAAATCTGTTTCAAGTCTAGCCAATTTTGGCTGGAATGACGAAAACACTTACAAATTTTGCCGGTTATGCCCATTCATCCCGGTGGCGGGTCACAACCGCATAGGCCTCTGCCACCGAATTCTGCATACTCGAACGGATACCTATCCTGCTGATTCCTGGAAATAAATCCACAATACTCGGATAATAATCTTCATTAAACGGCTGGCATTGACATACACCGTAATCCCGATATGAGGATCAATTCGGTTCAAATCGTATACCCGCTTCAACTGGTATAGTGACCCCGGTAATGGAAATGGGTTGCTGTGTGTCAGATCGACAATGCTGGCGACTTTGTAATTGATCGATTCGGTCAGCTTTCGCCCCACACGATACGTTTCCCACCATTGATCCCACGTCCAAAAGCCAAAGAATTCCGTAAGGAGGATGTTATGTTCCTCATCGTACCATCCTGTCATGATCCCACCCATAGCTCACCCCCTCGGTAAGGAACATTACTATTATACTGAGGAGACGATCATTATGGTGTTACAACAAAAGTTTCTTCTCCGCCTTTGCCAGTCCGATCAGCGCCCGGTCACGCATGGCCTGTGCCATGATTCCCCAATTGCTGTGATCGTACTGGTCTGACGCCAGTTCGACGGCCATCTGGAAATCCGCCCGCGCACCCTCATATAAGCCCGCCTTCAGATACATCTCTCCCCGGAGGATGTAATTGGCGGGGCTGTCCGGTGCAATCTCAATCGCTTCCGTCAGGCGGTTCATACGGCGGATAAAAACCGGATCGTCTGGTTGGGATTTACCGTCATATATTGCCCGTCGCAGCCGCACCCACAGCGAATCGGTGGGTTGATCGGCCTGAGTCTCGGCAGCAGCTTCGGTCTCCGTAGCAACTTCGCCATCAAGTTCGGCGGTTTCCCCAGAATCGAGAAAATCATCAACTTCGTATTCCCCAACGCCATTGGGCGGAAACAGGTCAGGTGGATAAGTCTGATTCTCATCCCCCATTTCCGGTTTGAACTCGTCTGTCATAATCGAGATGTGACTCGCCAAGTTCATTAATCCCCGGCAGGCGTGCTGGTGCCTACCGTGTCGCGCTTGCCTTGCACCGTACCACCACCAGTTGCCGCGCGGGCGGCGGGGTTATTCGGCTTACGCTGGTCTTTATCCGCCGGAACGGCTGCCGACATGTGGGCGTTGAAATCGTCCGGGAAGTTTTTAATGGTGTGGATAATCGGGTTGGCGGCGAAATCACCCAACGCGCACAGCGTCGTCCCCGCCATGTTCTTGGCTACGTTGTCGATCAACTTAATGTCGCTCGGCTGGGCTTCCCCGGCCATGATACGATCCAGCACCTTGTCCAGCCAGTACGTACCTTCGCGGCAGGGTGTACATTTGCCACAGCTTTCGTGCTTGAAGAACTTGGTGACTTTGGACGCCACCCAGGTCATATCGACGGTTTCATCCATCACGATGACCGACGCCGACCCCAGAATCGTACCGACCTTTGCCATGTCTTCGTAGGTCAGTTTGGTATCCAGCACCTCATCTGTCGCCTGGACAATCGGGCCAGAGCCGCCGGAGGGCAAAATACCCTTGATGGCCTTGCCGTCCGGGATGCCGCCCGCGTATTCGTAAATCAGGTCGCGGAAGGTCGCGCCCAACGGCAGTTCATAATTGCCGGGTTTGTTCACATGGCCGCTGACGCAGAAAATTTTCGTGCCGGGGCTTTGCTCTGTGCCGATCTTCTTATATTCATCCGCGCCGTTGGTGATAATCCAGGGCACATTGGTCAGGGTTTCGACATTATTGACGACGGTGGGTTCGGCGTATAAACCGCCGCCCTTTTGCGCCGGGAAAGGGGGGCGCACACGCGGCTGACCAAGCTGCCCTTCCAGACTATTGAGCAGGGCGCTTTCCTCGCCGCAGATATAAGCGCCCGCGCCCAGGTGGGTGTACAGGTTGCATGTCCAGCCCGTTCCCTGGATGTTTTCGCCAATGTATCCGGCGTCGTAGGCTTCCTGAATACGTTTATCCAGTTCGTGCCCCACATCCCAGAATTCGCCGCGCAGGTAGATGTAAACGGCGGTGGCCTGGATCGCCCAGGCGCAGATCATCGCCCCTTCGATCAACTGGTGCGGGTTGGTTTCCATGATTTCGCGGTCTTTGAACGTGCCGGTTTCGCTCTCGTCAGCGTTGACCGCCACATACTTGACCGGCTCACTCTGCGGGATGAAACTCCACTTCAGTCCGGTGGAGAAACCCGCGCCGCCGCGCCCGCGCAGGTTCGAGGCTTTCACCACGTCGATCACTTCGGCGGGTTTCATGCCCAGCGCCTTTTTCAGCGCCTTCGTAACCACCATTTTTGGTGTAGACGTCGAACTTCCACAGGTCTTTGATCTCGCGTCCGCGTAACAGGATGTACTGCATAGCCATCTCGTCCTAATCTCGTCGCTAAAAGTAAGCATTGGGAGTGAACTGAGCTGTAAAGTCTTTTACTCGGACCATCTGTTGTCATACTCTCGTACTTCATTACTTTTTCTTTTCTTTCTTCGCTTCCGCACGCCATTCGTCCAGCAGCGCGCGCATTTTGTCCATGTCCAGGTTTTCGTAGTAATGGAAATTGCATTGCAGCATGGGCGCTTTGTCGCAGGCCGCCAGACACATGACATGCTCAACCGTGAACAGGCCGTCCTCGGTTGTGCCGCCTTCTTCCACACCCAGTTCCGCCTTCAAGTCTGTATGGAACTGCTCCGCGCCACGCAGCGCACACGCCAGATCGGTACACACTTGCAGCCAGTATTTGCCTTTTGGCTGCTCCGAGTACATGGTGTAGAACCCGGCGATAGACCGCACCTGGGTCGGATCCATGTCGCACAGGTCGGCCACTTCCTGGATACCTTCCGGGCTGACGTAGCCGTATTCTTCCTGGGCGATGTACAGCAGCGGCATCACCGCCGAGCGTTTGTCCGGGTACTTGGCGAAGTGTCTTTTCAATTTGCTTTCCGTATTTTTCAGCTATTGCCATAACCTGTTTCCTTGTTGTAACCCTCACCGTCATTAGACACTTGCAGCGACACTATTGCCAGTATCTGCCTATACCGCACTCAGCAAGCAAGCTTTCAGTACTTTTGTTTTATCGGTCACAATCGCCCAGCACAATATCCACGCTGCCGATGATCGCCACCAGATCGGCAATCAAGTGGCCTTCGGTCATGACCGGCATGGCAGCGATGTGCATAAACGACGGGGTTTTGATGTGACAGCGGCGCGGTTTATTGCTGCCCGTCGCCATGCAGATACACACCAACCTCACCGCGTGGGCTTTCAACGGCGACGTAAACTTCGGCATCCGGCGCGGCGAAACCTTCTGTCCACAATTTGAAGTGGTGGATAACCGCTTCCATGCTCTGGCCGAGTTCGCTGCGCGGCGGCGGCACAAATTTACGATTTTGAGAGCGGAACAGCCCTTTGCGCGGCAGCCGTTTGAGCGCCTGCTGGATGATCTTCACACTTTCGCGCATTTCCAGCACCCGGCAGTAGAAACGATCATAAACATCGCCGTGTTCGCCCACCGGGACATTGAAATCATAATGCTCATAACCGCGAATAGGGCATCGACTTACGGATGTCCCAGTTCACACCGCTCCCGCGCAGGCTCGGCCCGCTAAAGCCCCAGGCCATCGCCGTCTCTGGCTCGACCACGCCGATTCCCTGAGTGCGGTCAATCCAGATGGGATTGTTGGTCAGCAGGTTTTCAAATTCATCGATCTTCGACGGGAAATCGCTCAGGAAATTCTTCCAGCGCCGGGTATAAATTCCTCGGTGAAATCGCGCCACAACACCGCCGGGACGGATGTAGCTGGTCATCATGCGCTGGCCGGACAGCATCTCGAACATCTGCAAGATTCGTTCGCGCTGGACGGAAGCAGTACAGGAACACACTCATCGCGCCCAGGTCAATGGCGTGCGTGCCCAACCAGACCAGATGGCTGTTCAGCCGGGTCAGTTCCAGGCAAATCACGCGCATAATCTGTGCCCGTTCCGGCACATCCAGCTCAACCAGCTTTTCCACCGCCATGCAGAAGGCCATATTGTTCGACATCGGCGCGAGGTAATCCGTGCGGTCTGTGAGCGTCACCGCTTTTTCGTAGGTTTTGGCCTCAATGTTTTTCTCAATGCCCGTGTGCAGATAGCCCACATCCGGCAGGCAGGTAACGATTTCCTCGCCATCCAGTTCCAGCAGCAGGCGCAGGACGCCGTGTGTGCTGGGATGATGCGGCCCCATATTGAGCAGCATGGTTTCCCCGGTGAGCGCCCGCTCGGAAACCAGCCCCTTCAGTTCTTCGACGCTGCCTTCCCAACTGGCCTTTTCTTTGATTTCTTGTCCAACAGTTGCTACCGTCATATTTTCACTCCAGGTACGACTACTGCCTGTTTGACGCTTATTCTTCTGAAGTGCCCTTCGGCTTGTGCTTCATGATTTCTTCCACATTGAACGAGAACATCACCTGTCTCGTAGCCCAACGGATAATCGCGGCGGTGCGGATGCCCCTGCCAATCCTCCGGCAGCATCAGACGGCGTTGGTCGGGGTTGCCTTTGAAAGTGATGCCCATCAGGTCCATGGATTTCACGTTCCAGCCAGTTTGCCGCAGGCCATACCACCGTCACCGAATCGACTGCCGGGTCATCTTCCTGTAGATATACTTTCAGGCGCAGACGGCGCTTGTACAGCATCGACAGCAGGTGATAGGAAATGCCATATCGCCCCGGACGATTATAGTCCGGGTAGTAATCGACATCGCTGATGTCCGACAGGTAGTTGTAGACCAGACCGGCGGTATCCCGCACATACTGCGCCACCGGGACAATCTGCTCCTGTGCGATGACCAGGGTCGTTTCGCCCCGGAATTCAACCACATCCAGAACCGCATCAGCAAACGCGCCTTTGACAGCAGCCACCGGGTCAAGTGCTTGTGCTACACTCATCTTCAGTCCTTACCATTCATTGTAGGGACAAGGTTTGCCTTGTCCGAATTGTCTTGTCAGCATGGGGTGGGGATCGATTCATCGACGCCCACTCGCGGATGCTCTCACCCTTGATTTTCTCGTGCAGGGTCATAATGCCATGCAGCAGTTGTTCCGGGCGCGGCGGGCAGCCCGCGACATACACATCCACCGGGATCACTTCGTCCACGCCCTGCACCAGCGCATAATTGTTGTACACGCCGCTGCACGAGGCGCAGTCGCCCATCGCAATCACCCATTTGGGCGCGGCCATCTGGTCGTAAAGCTGGCGGATGACCGGAGCCATTTTGCGCGACACCCGGCCAGAGATAATAATCAGGTCGGCCTGGCGCGGACTGGCACGGTTGAGTTCCATGCCGAAACGCGACAGGTCATATTCCGACGCCTGGGTACTCATATATTCAATCGCGCAGCAGGCCAGCCCGAACAGCAGCGGCCACATTGCGCCGGTACGTCCCCAATTCACGGCCTGATCGAGTGTGGTCGTGACCACACCGAGATTGCCGAGTTTAGAGCTTATTCCCATTCGAGCGCTCCCTTCTTCCATTCATAGATGAAGCCTACGGTGAGGATAAAGAAAAACACACCCATTACAATCAAACCATAGCCACCAATTTCCCGTAGGATCACCGCCCAGGGCAGGAAGAAAATGACTTCGATGTCGAAGATAATGAACAGCACCGCCACCAGATAAAATTTCACTGGCATCCGCCGTCCCGACGGATCGGGACCCAGCGGTTTCATGCCGCTTTCGTAAGGCGCGACCTTACGCTTGGTGGGGCGATATGGCCCAAACAGCCGTGAAATAATCACGACGATAAAGGCAACGATGACGGATAAAATGACCAGCGCACCAATCGGAGCGAATTCCTGTAGCGCCATTATTATACTCCAAAGGGGACTTTGTTCATTTCTGAACAAATAAACTAAACAGAGATTAACATAACCCTACATCAATGTCAAACCAATTTTACCCCCCATTTTACCCTTCCGGCAACCTCTGATAAGCCGTTCTGAAACTATTCATTTACAAGGGGAAGTGTTGGGGAAAAAGGCTGCCTGCGGCGGTGCTGAACAGGTCTGTACACAGGTTAAATCGACAACCATTGGGGGCGCGTTGCCGCAGTACCTAAAGCATCTGCCGGGAGCCATCACAGTCGGGTTAATGGGGGGAAGGAATCTGCATTTCGCCCTGGGTAGAGAGGGTCACAGTGAAGGTTGTGCCCTGCCCAAGAATTCGTGTCAACCGTAATATCCCCGCCGTGCGATTGGACAGCACGTTTGACAATCGACAATCCCAGACCTGTTCCGGAGATGGTGCCAACATTTTTGCCGCGATGAAAATCCTGAAACAGGTGCTTCAGGTCGTCTTCGGGAATGCCGATACCGTTGTCCCGTACCCGCATGATGACCTGCCCCGGTTCGCAGTGGACATCAAATTGTATCGGACTGGCGGACGGTGAATATTTGATGGCGTTACTGAGTAAATTGGAAACAATCTGGCGCACCAGATTCTCATCAACCAGCAAATTCGAACACTCGCCCTCGTAGGTGGATTGAATTTGACCAACATTGTCAGATGTTAATTCCAGTTCCTCGACCATACTCTTGCATAATGAGGCCAGATCGAGCGGGCGTGGATGATAGGGCAAACCAACGGTGTCGTCCCGGCTGATCGTCGTGATGTTGTCCAGCAGCGAGGTCATCTGCTGAATCTGATTTTCGATTTTGTCCAGGTGAGACTCTTTTTTAGCCTCGTCCATGCGATCTCGATAAAACTTGAGCAGTTGGGTGGATGACTGGATGATCGACAGCGGCGTGCGGAACTCGTGCGAAATTGAGGTAATAAACCGCGACTTCAGTTCGCCCAGCTCCACCTCTTTGATGAACGCCTGCCGAATACTTTCCTCGATCTGCTTGCGTTCGACGATTTTGCCCACAAGCGAACAATACACCGAAATCACTTCCTGCAAGGTTTCATCTACCGGATTCCCGTTGATGGCGGAATCATTAATGAAGAATCCCTGAAAGCCAGCCAGTGACTCAATCCGCGTAATGGCAATCCATCCTTTCCCAACTGGAACCGCTTCTTTGCCAGTCCAGGTATAGTGGGTATCTTCGACCACAATCCACTGCGCTTCACCAGGGGTCAATTGATCTAGGCGTTCCTGCCACTTCGCATTGATGACAAAACTGTTTATGTGTTCGTCGGTGGTCAGTCGCTTCATGTCCGTGCCATAAGTGCCCCACAGATAACCTTCCCTTTCGACGAAGATGGCACAACGCTCGACGCCGAGCTTGTTGCGGGCGGCCGCCACCGCTTCCCGCAAGGTATCATCCAGTTCCGGGCAGGAAATGAGTTCGTTGGCGATGGCCGGAACCATTCGCAGCCCCATCGTCATGGCCTGCTGTTTGGCTTCCGCCTGTTTGCGGCGGCTGATGTCGCGCACGCTGCAAATCACGTTTGGGCGCTGGGCATCCTGGCTGAGGATGGGAGCCAGGGCAACGTCGGCGTTAAAGTCAATGCCGTCCTGCCGGATGAGTACGGTTTCTGTTCGCATGGACTGTCCGGTAGCGATCACGCCGCGTAAGATGCCGAGGAACGCTTCGCGCCACTGGGGCTGTACCAATACAGAAATCGGCTGTTGTTCGATGTCGCCTGCCTCATAGCCAAACAGCGTCCCAAAAGAGTGATTGGTTCGTTCGATGCCGGTGTTGGGGTCGAACAGAATGATCGCGTCGAAGCTGTTATTCAATAAAGCCTCGGCACGTTCTTTAGCCTCTAACAATTCGGATGTGCGTTCATGAACCCGCAGTTCCAGTTCGCTGGCCTGATCGCGCGCCGCTTCATAGAGTTGGGCATTTTGCATGGCGATGGCCGCCTGACCCGCCAGCAGTCGCAAAATACGCATCTCGTCTTCATTGAAGTTATGAGGTTCGTTGTAGGCGATGTTCATCACACCATTGACCTGGTTCCCCAGTGACAGGGGCAGCGCAATGATCGCTCCATTCCAGCTTGAACCCTGATACAGAGGATGGCCGCGTGTATCCGGGACGATGATCGGTGTGCCTGCGCGCGCCGCCGTATAGGTCACGCCATTTGGCCGGGGTTCGCTGATAGATTTCGGCTGTTGTTGTTCGTGCCAGTAGGCCGCGCCAAACGTGAGCCGTTGTCCATCGTAGGAAAAGACATGCACGTCTTCTGCGTGAACCAGCTTCAGAACCGTCTCCACGATGGTTTCGAGGATAGGTTTTAATTCCAGGTTGTGGGTGATCTGGAAACTGGCATGGCGCAGGGCTTCAAGTTCTGCGTTCCGCCGCTGCATTTCTTCATCTAATAGGCTTCGTTCGCGGAGCTGCTGCCGGAGTGCCTGGTTGATCTCACGAACCTTGACCGTAGCCAGCCCGGACACTAACAGCACGATGAAGCCCAACAATCCGCCCGCATCCACCAGAGCATCCCAACCGGGATAGTTGTTGATGTTGAGCAGCCAGGTGTTTATCAGCAGGGTAACTATCCAGGCGACGAAGACGGCTCGATAACGAAAAAGGAGTCCGGTGGCGACCAGGGGGATCACACTCAAGGGGAAGGTCTGTGTGCCGATGACCTTATACAGTAGAGCAGCCAAAACCGTATAAACAGCAAAAATGCCGCCTACCAGGATAACGCGCTGTTTCCAGGATAAGGTCGCTATATTCACAAAATTATGTTCCACAAACATGGCACACGCAAATGTATTCTGGATTAATTATATTGCAGTAATTTCAGTGGGTTCATGAAGAAATTCTTATTATCGTAAACCGCGTGTCTATGTTCATGGCTCCATGATACTAACCTGAACATAAGTTTTACCATAGATGAGGGACTTTACAACTGAGGATCGAGTGCTCAGGTGTGTGTCGGAACGTCCACCGCCCGCGCCCAGAAGGGGATGGTCACGCCGATCAGTTGGATGTCGTAGATCAGCTTCTCGCCCGGATGCAGTTGATTGAAACCTTCCAGGAACGCCAGAATTGCCAGCTTTTCCTGCCGGTTGAACACCGCCGCCCGCCGCGAGAAATAATCGTTGTACTGGTCCGTTGAAGTAATTGGAGATGTGTTCTTCGCGCTGTGGCGACAGGCTGAAGATCACATTATGCGCCAGCGAGTCCATTTCCTCGTAGTGATACAGCGCCGCCAGCATGAAAATCGGGATGTAATAATGGAACGTATCCGGCGTCAGCAAGAAGATTTCCCAACGGTGTTTGTACAGGTCTTCCAGCGTCACTTCCGACCAGTGTTTACCCCGCAGCACATCTGCCAGCGTGCGCCCCACTCGTGCGAACACCGCAATCCGCTCATCCCCCGGATATTCCGTCTCCGCGAACGCCGCCTCAATCTGCTGTGTCACTTGATGTAATGTCTCTGACATTTTAGTGATTTGCTTATCGTGCTGTCACATTTATCCGTTGGTAGTAATCACCTGGATCATAACTCACTTTTCCATCATAGACTGAAGAATTTATTGTGTATTGAATTTCCAGAATAACGGCCTGATCTTCGGGCCAGTCCTTAAGAAGCGTTTCCCAGGCTTCGCATACATCATCAACAGTTGAGCGAAGAAGATTAAAATCGGTCAGCACATTCCCATCAATGGAAAATTTAACAGTCAATGGTTTGAGAATAGCTTGGAGTGTTTGTGGTGTGTCCGCGCACCAGAAAAAAGCGAGACGATATGTTTTATGAGCGTCGACGACAGCACTATACTCAACAGTTCCGGGTGATGTCATGTTAACAAAATCATTATTTGTGATCGACCAGATACTTTGGTATTTTCGAACTGCGCTTTGGCGATCAATTGGTGGAAATGCTGTCACACTCAGTTCTGCAGTAGGTTCATTTACTGGAATAAGGGTGATAAGACCATCCGCTGCTTCAACTGACCACCCTTCTGACCCATCGGGAGCACGAATATTCCACCACAAATAAGGTGCTCCGAATTCTGGCCCTCCCAAAATCGTGACAGTTGTTCCAAACGGCAATTCATTAACGATGGGGTAGTCCAGGTCCGGACCTGAGCGCATTCGTAAGTTAAAACCTTCGGTTGTATAAACGCGGGCATAGCCACCTGTAGATACCAAACGACTAAGTTCGGGTACGAAGGCTATATTCTCAATTGTGGTTGTCAGCGTTTCAACAACAACTGAGGCATCCTGAGCATGGAATAACCGCCCAGAACTCCCGTCGGAAAGCGTTTGAAATGCTTTCTTTGTCTGTGAATCTTCGGCAATCAAGAGAGTGTAAATGTTAGCCGGATCAATGTCAAAGGCGGCTTGCAACACCGAGGACATAGTATAACCTGTTATTGGTTCAGGATCATGAGGTGGTGCATCACCCATAACGATGATGGCTTTTTTAGCACCGTCGCGCCACCCAAAACCAATGGCTGTCATAATCCCGGAATACACTGACTCACTTTCATCGCCGCCACCGCCGACTTCAATAGCATTAATCGCCCCAATGATGTCCTCACGCTCGGAAGAAAATGGAACTTCTATCCGTGACTGGTAGTCATCTGCATCACCATAAGGGGTAACTGGTTGGTCGCGATAAGTTACAATCCCAATTTGCCAACTCACTGTACTGGCAGCCACATTGTTTACAATTTGACGGGCTTCTGTTTTTACCGCTTCAATGTCATCTTCCATACTACCAGTTGTATCAATGACGAATATGAGGTCAAGCAGAGGAGTAACATAGTTATTCTCAAGAGAGCTTTCCCCGGCTTCTGTTCTAAATATGCCGTTACTCCAGGGTCCCGTCAGCGCGCCGAGTCCCCGAACACGCCAATGATAGATGGTATCTTCCTGGAGCGAAATGCTCGGTACATACGAAAATCCATCCACATTTTCATCCATGATAAGTGTCAGGAATTCGTCATTGTCTGAAACTTGGATTTGATATTGTTCAATTCCCGATGCTTGCTGCCACTCGAATGTAGGTCTGATAACGGTGCGTTCGCCCAAAGGCGCGATAAGTTGAGGTGGTAAAGGACGCGAGACTGGACGGCTTGTACTTGCACGCAGGGTATAGCGATTATATTGTGTTCGTGCTGCTATTCCCGCTTCAACGATTATGAGGCTATCAACCGCTAATGCAATCTTAGAGACATAAGCGCGGGCAGCAGTGAGCAAATTAATAGCTTGTGAACTGATTTCAACACCAAGTTGGCGACCAATCTCTATCAGTAGAGCTTTTGTTTCGTCTTCACCGATAATATCTGCAACGTCAGATACACAGCTCGGAATATCTGCTATTGTCGGTGGGGTATCGTCAATAAAACATTTAGCAGCTTCACCTATGGTGATAAGCCGATCCAACCCATGTGGTATTTGAAGTAATGTCTCTGCCAGGGTAGATGGCCGAACTGAGGCAAGCTGTGGAATAAATCCGGCTGCAGTTTTGATAGCATTAAATCCAAACGCTTTCGGGCTTAGAAGATCAGTTTCCAGACGAACCTGTTGTGAAAGTGAGTCAAAGTTAATCTTCAAAGTGATGTCGTCATGAGCGGGTATTAGACCAATCTGACCCCATATATTGTCAATTGGTGAATCGAAATCGACAAATTCAGTCCCCTCGGTGATCTTAAAGTCAAGAAATAATTCATTGAGAGGATTATAAACAACGAATGTGCCATTAACCCCTGTTTCTGTCGCTTGTATCTGGGTTGGATTAAGCGTAGCAAGATATGGGCCGGTGACAAAAATGATTTGGATGTCATCTGGATTACTGGTTTGGCCTTGTAGACTATAAAATGGCACGATTAAACATAATAGCGTGAAAATCGGCATAACATGCCAAAGTTTTCTATGCATCAAAGTAAGCCCCTTAAGGCTTGACATTAACCAGCCTTCCTCTTGTAATACCTCTGATGACTATATCTCCAGATAGTCCCGTAGCTGCCGACTCCGTGTCGGATGCCGCAGCTTCCGCAGTGCCTTCGCCTCAATCTGCCGGATGCGTTCGCGCGTTACACCCAGGTGTTTGCCCACTTCTTCCAGCGTATGATCCTGCCCGTCCTGCAGCCCGAAGCGCATCTCCAGCACCTCCCGTTCTCGTTCGCTCAACACACCCAGCGCCGAGCGAATCTGCTCCTTCAGCAGTTGGCGGCTGGCCGCGTCCACCGGGCCGAGGATTTTGTCATCCTCAATGAAGTCACCCAGCAGGCTGCTGTCCTCCTGACCAATCGGCATTTCCAGGCTCATCGGTTCCTGGCTGATGCGCATAATCTTGCGGACTTTCTGCGCTGCCCGCCGCAGTTTACGCTGCAACCCGGCGTCGATGCGTTCGCCGTTGCGCCGCAGCATTCGGATGGCGTCGGTTTCTTCTTTCGTCAGGAATTCCATTTCCAGTGCGATCTGTTCGGCGCTCGGTTCCCCGCCCAGTTCCTGAATCAGGTCGCGCTGCACTCGCATCAGCCGGTTGATGGTTTCGACCATGTGTACCGGGATGCGGATAGTACGTGCCTGGTCGGCAATCGCACGGCTGATCGCCTGTCGAATCCACCAGGTCGCATAGGTGCTGAACTTGTAGCCCTTCGTATGGTCGAACTTCTCTACTGCCCGCAGCAGGCCGATATTGCCCTCCTGGATCAAATCCAGGAAGTTGATACCGCGCCCCATATAGCGCTTGGCGACACTCACCACCAGCCGCAGGTTGGCGCGGGTCAGGGCTTCGGCGGCGATTTCCGCCCGTTGTCCAATATGCTCGAACAATTCCGGTAGTTCTTCCACCGTCTCCGGGTCGTCCACCAGCCATTCGTGGAACAGCGACACATCTGCCAGTTGGTTGTTTTCCTTATAATACTGGCGAATGGGGATCATTTGATCCATCGGAATCAGGTACAAACCCTGGAACACGTCGAACAGCCGCCGCGCCAGTTCTGTCCACAATTCATCCCGCCCCCAATCCTTCTGCCGCAGGTATTCCCGGATGTATGATTTTCCGGTGACATCCCAGGTGTCACTGACCAGCAGCACTTCTTCGATGATCTGGCGCAGGTTGGGCGGTTCGACACTGAAGGCCATCGCACCATCGCACACTTCTTCCCAGTTGCGTTTGATGTGCGCGTAGGCCAGGTCTACCACCTGTATCGGGTCGGGCAGCCCTCCGGTCTGACCCATCTCGTCCACACTGGAAAGGGCGTCGATTAACATCTGCAAGAGTTGATCGGCAGCCACCTGGGTACTCAACCATGTCTCGCGGTTGGTGTCCAGCAGGGGCACTTGCCCGATTTCCTTCAGGTACATCCGTACCGGGTCGTCGGCCAGCGCCGCTGCGTCCAGCGACAGACTTTCCTGCAGCAGTTCGTCGTCCTCGAAGTCTTCGAGGTCATCTTCGTCCGGCCCATCGCCCAGGCTGTCATCGCCGTCGTCCTTGAGGTCGAACAGATTATCGTCGTCCTCGACAATCTCGTCGTCCATGTCGAGGTCGCCGTCGCTGTCCTCGACCTGCACCCGCTCCATTTCCTGGGAATCGAGTTCTGAATTGTTGGGTTTGCGTTTCTTAGGCATAGCTTCCTACTCGCGCAGCATACTCATCTGCTTCTGTAACTCGGCTTCAATCAGACCTTTTGCGATACTGGAAAGAATAATCTGTCCCTGGAACTGTGCTTCGGCGTCGGTGTCGCCGTTGGTCTGTGCGTCAATTTGCAAAAAGCACAATTCTTCTCGCTCACGCTGCAAGCGGTTCATCCGCAGCCGCAGCGCCTTCTCGATCAATTCCGCGTGCATATTCAATGTGCCCATCACCCGGAAATTCTGATTCCAGGCGATGTTCAAATCGGCTGCCAATCCGTTCCGCACCCGCGCCCGCACGCCGTCCAGATCATCCGCCAGAATGGTATCCAGGTGCGATTGTAACGAATCATGGGCATTCGCGCGCACATAATCGAATAACTCCATCTCATCCTGTTCCAATCCCCCCTGGAACAATTCCATCAGTGCCCGATAATCGCTGTGGCTGAAGTCGTCGGCGCACCAGTCGCCCAACGGCCCATCCAGCAGCGTCCGATTTGTCCCGGCCAGCCCGCGCAGCGCCCGGTTGACACCGTAGTAGGCGTCTGGGTTGCGGAACAGCACCCGCAGGCAGTAGGCTTCAATCGCCACCTCCCGCGCTGGAGATCGTGTTCTTTTTTCCCCCTCTCCATGCAATGGGGAGGGGGTTAGGGGGTGGGGATCGAAATCCCCCGGCGGCGCGAACGCTTCATTATACTCTAACGGCGGCATATCCGGCGGTTCGAGCAAATCCCCCCGCAGTCGATTGAGTTCCGCACTACTCCCCCTCTCTACTTGTGGAGAGGGGGTTGGGGGGTGAGGTTTCCTCGGCGCTTTTGCTTTGGCGATTTTCTCCTGCTCATCCGCCCACGCCAGCAAATCCCGTTCGGGGATATGCAGCCGCAGCGCCAGCTTTTGCAGGTTATCCTTCTTATACAGATTGTTTTCGGATGCCAGCAGCATCGGCAGCACCCGCCGCGCGGCAGCTTCGCGTTCCTGTAGGCTGGCATTCGCGGATAGAGCGGAGGTTTCGGCCTCAATCAGGAAATCCGCTACTGGCTGCGCGTTTTCCACCAGCGCCGCCCACTGTTCCGGTGTCTCGCGGATCAAATCATCCGGGTCTTTGGCGTCCGGGATGTGCAGCACCCGTATATCCACCGACAGCCGCCCGCCATAATCGGCTTGCAGTGTCTCCCGTGCCACTTCCAACCCGCGCAGGGTCGCGTTCTGACCCGCCGCATCGGCGTCCAGCGCCAGCACGATTTTTTTCGCCCATCGCGGCGCGATCAATTTCAACTGGGTTTCGGTCATGGCCGTACCCATCTGTGCTACCACATTGGCGAATCCCGCCTGATGCGCCTGAATCGCGTCCATATACCCTTCGACAATCACCGCCGTTTCCGTGTCGGTGATCGCCCGCCGCGCCACATCCAGTCCGAACAGGGTCGCGCTTTTGTCGAACAGTGCCGTCTGCGGGGAATTCAGATACTTGGGATTGTCCTCCGGGTCGAGCGCCCGCGCGC
The DNA here is from genome assembly GCA_963752305.1 of uncultured Chloroflexia bacterium. Taxonomy (GTDB): domain Bacteria; phylum Chloroflexota; class Anaerolineae; order Aggregatilineales; family Phototrophicaceae; genus CFX2. The sequence continues at coordinate 916,185 of CAVVXQ010000006.1, read as the reverse complement.
CAAAACCCGTCACCCGCCCCCGTTCATCCCGAATCGGAATCATCAGCCGGTTGCGGAAGCGGTCATATACCCGTCCCCCGTCGTTGCGAACCGCCATGCCCGTGTCGATGATCTGGTCTTCACTGTACCCAAGCTGTTTCAGGTGATCCAGCAGGTTCGTCCATCCCGGCGGCGCGTATCCAATCCCGAACTTCAGGATGGTTTCGTCCGTCAGACCGCGCTTCTCCCGCACGTACTGCATCGTCGCTGCGGCGTCCGCGTCATTCGGATTCAACAGCAGGCCGTGATACGCATCCGCCGCCGCCTGCACCAATCCGCGCAGGTGGTCGAGTCGGTCACTTTGCGCCCGTTGCTCCGGCGTCTGTTTTTGGACTTCCACCCCGGCGAGTTTGCCCAGTTCTTGCAACGCCTCGCTGAACGACCAGCCATGCTGCTTCATGGCGAAGCTGAAGATGTCGCCGCCCTCGGCACACGCCCCGAAGCAGCGCCAGGTTTGCGAGTCTGGATTGACCACGAAGGACGGTGTGCGCTCGGCATGGAACGGGCAGGGCGCTTTATACGATCTCCCGCCCCGTTTCAGGGGAACATACCGCCCGATGTAATCGACAATATCCAGTTTGCCTTTGATCTCATCGGTGACTGACATAACTGCTGCGACCCCTCACCAGCTTAGGCTGCATTATACGTATGTCCCGACACTCATGCAAACCGCAACTGCCCCTGTTTAGATATTTTTCATGACTTTTGCACAGGGCTTGAACAATCCACTACATTGAGCAGAAGGCGTATGATGTAATTTCAAAAATTCGATGACAACTTTATGGAATTAAACGGAATCAAACGAATAAGATTCGTCTTTGAATGTGTAATCTTAATCGTAGCACTGATAGGTCAATGCTGCTACCATCATAATACACGTATGTTCCCTTAGCAAATCGACAAACAGCGCTCAGCTATGAGGATCTATATAGCCAATCAAGGATTATCCACTTAAGCCTTACTCTTTGTATATCAAGTACAGCCAGAATATCTGTCTACAATTCTCTTCAACTAACCATATATAGGATTTTGAATGTTCGATAACGATCTGAACGATAGTAAAACATAATAGATTTACTGATCTCATTAAAGATAGGGAGTATTTTCGGATACCTGCTCTTGTACCAGAATATATTTATAACGGACGGAACAACATATAACTCTAGAGATATCTAATTCTTCACTCATTTATCAAATATGTTATTGTAACTAGCCATATTGGTCGAATTTTAGTCCAATAAATGCTTGCATCACGTCAATTCATATGTTCGATGAATCCATTTCACACTATTCAACACATCTGGATCTAATAGCGTTTTGACTTTCGACAACTGCCTCATTTGACACTTGATAGTTGATTATATCTGAGAGTCTGTTTATATCTGGTGTCAAATTATCTCGACTAGTTATCCGGAGCAAACCACTGCATATGGACACTTTGAAGGATCGATAATTGGGCACATGCGCGAGCAGCGATCCATCGCCGTTCCCAAAGACAGCCGATGGAGTTGATAGGATGCAGTTGTTGGAAAAGGTTGTGAATTAATTCACTAAATACCATTTCCGAAGTTAATATACGCGCGAATACTAAACATATTTACTGTATACAATTGTCGAATTCGATTGGATTTCACAAGTCCTCTATCTTGGCAAGCTTCACCCCTTCGTCAGGCTGGATTAGACTGTTGTGTTCTCTCCGAATTAACATTTAATAGAGACCAAACATGCTATCACTATCGACTAACGCTCTATGACTCTGCTCCTTGTTTCTCTGAGTTACCCTTTTATCGTGCTCGTGTCTTTCACTTCACCACCCGAAACCAGACATCCGTCCGCGCGCCAGCCTCGAAAGTCCGCATCTTTTCGAGTTTGATCTGCGAGACATCCACATGCTCAAACAGATCAACCGCCGTGATTACGACTGCCGCAGCATGATAGTGCTATGTGCGACCCACACGACTTTAGGCGGGTCAGAGCGCCTTCAGGTGCTTCCCGCCGCACCCCGTAGCCGGGTGGTTTTGAACCCCCGGCGGCACTGCCCATTTTCCCCCAAAATCAACCCAAACTTATTTTACATGAGCTATTTGAGCGGTCTTAGCCGCCTCTACGACTCATGGGGATGGCGTACCCCAATCGCCCTCTCAACCGGCAATACGAACAGAATACCGTGATTCGGTTTGGTCAAGTCGCCGAGAGTTCGATTCGCTGCCGTAATCAGTGGATCGACCAATCCATCGTCGACAAGCGAAAGGATGATCTCTGCACGTTCTTCCACATTGTCTATGATCGCCGCCATCGCTGCGCCCATCGAGACCACTATGCGCGGTAGTTCGACTGAACCGGATTGAAGTTCCCCCTGAAGGGTATGCAAGCCATGTGAGCGAACGATGGTCACGCCGGGAGCGCCTGCGTCTTGCCACGCCTGAGCAATGCCGAGGCCATCCTCGGTCTGTGTGGTAATTAAGATGACTAACTTCATTGCGTCTCCTCCTTGAATACCCGCCGGACGAGGACAGGCGTCACCACTGTTGTCAGCAATATGATGAGGAACAGTGACAGAAAGAGCGGTTGATCCGCCTGAAAAATCCCCAGCGTGAGACCGATCGAGGCGACAATCAACCCGACCTCGCCGCGCGGAATCATGCAAACACCCAATCGCAGCGATTCGCGCAGGTTAAATCCGCCCAACCGGGCCCCCAGCCCGCAGCCTGCGATCTTAGACACCAGCACCAGCACCAGCAGGAGTAGCGCCAACGGCAGTGCAGTCAGCGGGAAGGTGTGCAGGTTCGTGTTGAGTCCCACATTGACGAAGAAGATCGGTACCAGCAGCGCATAGGCGATAGAGCTGCTCGCGGTTGCGATCTCGCGGCGTACATCGTCGCGCGTGCGGCTGAAGCCAACTCCGGCGATGAAAGCCCCCGTCAGTGTGGCGACTCCACCCCACGTCTGGGCTGTCCAGCCGAAGAGCAGCGCGACCAGCAGCGCAATAACCGGGATACCATACGACTGCTTGATCGTCGGCATCTCGTCAAGCCAGTTGGTCACGCGCGGCAGGACAAACCATGCCACCGCCACCGCGCCACCAATATAGACGATCATCCGCACGACGATTCCCACCAGCGCGTTTGTGTCCGTCGCGCTCGAGCCGCTCTGCCCGCTGACAGCGACCGCCAGGGAGACCAACAGGATCGACAGCACATCGTCGATTAGCGCGGTTGCCAACAGCGCATTGCCGACTTTCGTGCGCAGAAAACCCAATTCCAGCAGAACTTGTGCCGAAATGCTCACTGAAGTGGCTGCCAGCGCTACTGCCGCGAATAGGGCGGGCCGCCAATCATAACCGAACAGCAGCACCACCGGGAAATCGAGGGCAATCGTCCCCACTACGCCGAACAGTCCAGCCAGCAACGCCAGTACGCCCACGTGCGCGAACTCCTTCAGGTTGACTTCCAGCCCGACGATAAACATCAGCATCAGAACGCCAAAGTCCGCCAGTTCGCTGATTGTCACCTGCAGATTAATCCCATGCAGAATCGGCGCGTGCAGCAGGTCGAGCAGCGTCGGGCCCAGCACAACTCCTATGATCAACTCACCGAGGACACGCGGCTGATCAAAGCGGCGTGCAATCGCCCCGCCGATACGTGATCCGGCAAGGATTACGGCAAGCACAAAAAAGAGGGCAACTCCCGAATTTTGCTCCATTGGACGCCATTCTTTTCTAGATGTCTATTTCATTAGAAATGAAATACAGGCTAATTGTACAACCCCAATGGACCAATCAGGTAATTCTGCCCTGTCCACTTCTCCCCAAAAACCGCCCCAACCCCATTTCACTTCACCACCCGAAACCAGACATCTGTCCGCGCGCCAGCCTCGAAAAGATGCATCTTTTCGAGTTTTACCTGCGAGACATCCACATGCTCAAACAGATCAACCGCCGTGATTACGACTGCCGCAGCATTATAGTATCATGTGCGACCCACACGACTTAGGGCGGGTCAGAGCGCCTACAGGTGCTTCCCGCCGCACCCCGTAGCCGGGTGGTTTTGAACCCCCGGCGGCATTGCCCATTTTCCCCCACAATCGCCCCAACCCCATTTCACTTCACCACCCGAAACCAGACATCTGTCCGCGCGCCAGCCTCGAAAATCCGCATCTTTTCGAGTTTTACCTGCGAGACATCCACATGCTCAAACAACCGCAACCCGCCGCCCAGCAGCACTGGCATGAAACCCATGTGCAGTTCATCGCAAAGCCCCGCGTTGAGGCACACTTGATTCATGCTTCCGCCGATCAACACCACATTTTTATCCCCGGCGGCGGCTTTGGCCCGTGCCACCGCGCTTTCAACCCCCTCCGTCACGAAGGTAACGGTAAGCTGGTCGTTCATTTTCGGCATCTTCTCTGGAACATGGTGTGTCACCACAAAGATCGGCACTTGGTACTCATAATCGTCAGCGAACGAATCCGGATCACCCATCATATTATAGGAATTTCTCCCCATCACCACCGCGCCCGTTGTCCGAATTTCTTCTTGCAGCATCTCCGTGTTCCCCAGTTCCACCAGGTCAGGATAAAGCTCCCCCAGACCACCATCAGGATTACTCGCAAACCCATCCAGCGAGATCGTCATGCCACCAATGACTTTTCCCATTTCAAACCTCCATACCTCAGATAGAACCTCAATGTAGCCCACTTGTTCTATCGCGTCAAGGAGCTTACACCCATCATCACCAGTCCTTCTGTCGTTCTGCTTCCACCCTGCGGGACGGTGATTCACTCATCCCTTGTTTTCATCTTTTGCTGGTAACTGGTAACTGGTAACTGGCGACTGCCCATTTTGACGGAATGTGAGACCAAAAGTCCCTCCCTACGTAGTGGGGAGGGATTTAGGGAGGGGATTGATAAATTCGAGAATCATTTCCGCTCCTTTTTTTATTATTCTTATCACCTCTCCATCAAATCGGAGTCCTGCGATGATAAATCCGAGAATCTGTCGCTGTCTTTTCTGGAAACTGGCAACTGGTAACTTCCTTTTTCCTCATCCCTCTTTCTCCGCCCGCAGCCCGAACATCAGTGGCATAGTCGGCATATTTTCCGGTGGATACATCCGCCCACCCGCCATCTCGCGCATATTGTTCAGCAGTTTGCCGCCGTTCATATACGGGTACTCATGGAACGCCGTCAATCTCAGTCCCGCCTCGACTACCGCGGTCAAAATTTCTCCCACCGTCCAGCCGAACTCGTGGCCGGGATGCGGATTAACAAAATCCACCACCCCTTCCAGATAGCCCGATGGCGTCAGCGCTTCGCCGGACATGGCAACATAATCCCCTATACCGTCATCGAAGGAAATGGGTTTTCCCTCATTGAAGTAGTTTTCCGTCAGTCCCCAATCATCATCCAGCATATTAATGTAGGGATGGAACTCGACCAGTACCAATCGCCCGCCCGGTTTCAAGATGCCCGCCACACCCTTCGCCCAGGTGCCGATGTCCGATAACCACACCAGCGCCCCATACGAGGAAAAAACGATGTCGAACAACTCACCGTCCCGCGCCGTCTCCAACCAGTCATACACATCCGCCCGGTGGAATGTCCCCGGAATGCCGGACTCCGCCGACAGCTTCCGCGCGAAGTCGATGGCCGTATCGCTGATGTCCACGCCCGTCACCACTGCCCCCAATCGTGACAGACTCAGCGTATCCTGTCCGGCATTGCATTGCAGGTGGATGAGTCGTTTGCCGTTGAGGTCGCCCAGCAGTTCAATTTCTTCGGGATACAACGTGCTGCCACCATTGCGAAAGAATGTTGCCTGATCCGCTTTATGGCTGTTATGGGCATCGGTGGCCGCGTTCCAGGCGATCCGATTCTGTTCATGCAACTGTTTGTGTAACATGCTCACAAATCCTTTCCGTTAGATTTCCGTAAAATCTCCCAAAAATTTCCGAATTAACTGTTTTCTTTAATCATTTGGGTTTATCCTCTAGATAGTCTAGTAAAGTTGATAAAGAATGGATTGAATGATGAACGGTCACAAGGGCATAGAGGATTCGTTAATCCTGGTGGTTGAAGATAACCTGACTGTCCAGCGCGAAATGGCTTTCCTGCTCCAGGTCGTCGGCTTTAACGTCATGACCGCCATCGACGGCGCTGAAGCACTTAACATCATGGTGCAGCATAAGCCCGATGTGATTTTGTCGGATGTCAACATGCCCGGTATGGATGGCTTCACGCTGCTCAGAAAGGTGCGTACCGACAAGGCGCTGTGCGCGGTTCCGTTCATTCTTACCTCGTCAGCCTATAGCTATGATGATTTAATGCACGCGCTCGATCTGGGCGCGAACGAATTCCTGCCCAAACCATTCGATGTTTACGAACTGGTTGATGCCATTTGCCTGACATTGGGCGAACCCATGCCGATTGAAATCGCACGCTAATCCACAAGCCAACTTCCGTATCTCCCCCCGGTGGGCGCATCAACCAGTAACACGATGCGCCCATTCCGGCCTAAACCTTGACCGCCAGATAGTCACTGTATCCGCCTTCATAGGCCGTCAGCGTTCCGTCCTCCAGTTCCACCACCCGGTCAACCACCCGGTCTAGAAAATAACGGTCATGCGAAATTGCCAGGATCGCGCCTTCAAAATCCTCCAACGCGCTCTCCAATACTTCGGTTGACGGGATGTCCAGATTATTGGTCGGCTCGTCCAGCAGCAGCAGATTGGGGTTTTGAATCATCAGGCAGGCCAGTTGTAATCGGCTGCGTTCGCCGCCGCTGAATGTCCCGATGGGCAAACGCAGTTGGTCGTAACGAAACAGGAAGCGCAGCAGGAAGGCTACCGCGTCACTTTCCGGCATCGGTTTAATGTCCCGCACCAATTCCAGGGGGGAGCGTTCCAGCCAATCCGCCAGCGTTTGATGTTCCTGCGAGTAATAACCCACCCGGCAGTTTGGCCCGATCTTCGCCATCCCATCCAGTGGAAGGAGTTCGCCCAGGATGACCTTGAACAACACCGACTTGCCCGCGCCGTTCGGCCCGATCAAACCCACCCGTTCCCCGTGCCGCACCAGCAGGTTGACATCCATGAATAACAGGTCGTCGTCAAAGCCCATCGCCAGATGTTCCAGTTCCAGGGCCTTCGTGCTGCCCCGCCAGCCGTCGAATTGCAGGTTCATGTCGCGCCGTTCCCGCACCCGTTCGACCATCTCGCCGTTGGCTTCCATCCGTGCCAGCATCTTGCGTCGGCTGGCCGCCTGCCGTGCATGACGCTCGCCCAGGTCAGCTTTGGCCTTCAGTTCCGACTCGTGGATGAACGCCTCAATCTGTTCGATGCGCTTCTGTTGGGCGACATACATCTGCTGTTGCCGCAGCTTCCGCAGTTCGACTTCGGTGGCGTAGGCGCTGTAATTGCCGGGGAACAGGGTCAGCTTGCCTGTCTCCAGTTCCGCGATGTGGGTCACGACCTCATCCAGTAAATAGCGATCATGCGACACAATCACCACCGCGCCAGGGTAGGAGCGGATGAAGCTCTCCAGCCCCCGCTTGGCATCCAGATCAAGATGGTTGTCCGGCTCATCCAGCAGCAGCACATCTGGCGACTCAACCGCCAGCCGCGCCAGCGCCACCAGTTTTTTCTGTCCACCGCTCAGGCTCTCGACAGGCAGGTCATAATCGTCCGGTGTGAAACCCAAACCCATCAGCAGCGCCTCGACGTTGGAAGCATGGCGTGCGCCGTCCAGTTGCTCGTACTGTTCCAGCGCCTTCTGTTGTTGCGCCAGTTTGCGTTCCAGCTTTCTTGCATCGTTATAGACAGTGGGGTCAGCCAGCGCCGCTTCAATCTGGTTCAACGCCGCCTCGACCTCGGCCAACTTCGGCGGCAAGGTCATCGCTTCGTCAATCAGGGTTTTACCGTCGGTGAGCGTTACATCCTGCGACAGATAACCGACCCGGATACCGCGCTGGATAGCCACCACCCCGCTATCCGGCTGGATCACTCCGGCAATGGTTTTCAGCAAGGTGGATTTTCCCGCGCCGTTGGGTCCGACCAGCCCAACCCGGTCATGGTCTCCAATTGCCCACGACAGGAAGCTGAAGATTTCCCGTCCGGCGTGGTTCACCGTAATGCCGTCGATGTGTATGATGTGCATGGTGTTTTGTTCTCCCCGTTCAATCTCATTGGATATGGAGGAGCGCCCCCGACGTTTTGGGGCAAAGCAGCTTGAATCAAAACGGCCAGGGTGCGCCCCTGGCCGTCGATAGTCACAAATTTGCTTGGATACTTACACGGTTACAAGGCGCGCGAATAGGAAGCCGCGCCTACGAATCCCGATAGAATCGCTCGTGAAAGGGTAGTATGTCCGCTAAAGTAGATCATAGCCATGAATAATAGCAGAGAATTGGTGCGCTTGGCAATAGGCCAAAAGGCGGAGATTACTCCTCCTTGCGTTCCCACTCCGCACCGCGAATCTGGCGCAGCGCCCGCCATTCGTCGGCCACCTGCACCGCACCCAACTCCCGCATGATCTGCCGGGCTGCCAACCCGACTACCGCCGCGAAGGTCGGGTAAGCGAATTCCAGATCGGCTAACTGCTGCACACGCAGTCCTCCGGCGATGCCGGTTGCCACCATCTGCACCACTTCCACCGCCTGTTCACCCACCACATGCGCGCCGATCACTTTTTGGGTGTCACGGTCAACAATCAATTTGCAAAATCCCACCGGATGCCCATCAATCACGGCTCTGTCCATGTCGGCATACGGCACGACAGCCACCACCACATCCCCTTTTTCTCGCGCCTGCTTCTCGGTAAAGCCAACCCCGCCATATTCCGGGTCGGTGAAACCTCCATGTGGCACGAGCCGATGTTCGGCTTTCTGTCCACTTCCCATCAGCGCGTTATCAGCCGCCACCCGCGCCTGATAACTGGCACTTTGCACCAGCATCATTTTCCCGGTGATGTCCCCGGCGGCATAGATATTGGATGCGGTGGTTCGCAGGTTGTCGTCCACTTTGATGTAATTGTGTTCGGTTTCCACTCCGGCAGCACCCAGATTCAGCGTGTCCAGATTACCCGGCCAACCTACAGACAGGATGATGGCCTCCGCGTCCAATATTCGTTCACTGCCCCCATCCACGTAGGTTAAGCGCCGCCCTTCAGGCAGCCGGTCAACCCGCTCGATTTTTTCAATGCCGGTGATGACCTGGATTCCCTGTGTCCCAAATTCGCGCAGTATGGTATCGGCCACCAGTTTATCTTCCGCCAGCAGAATACGAGGCGCGATGTCCAGCAGCGTCACCTGCGCGCCGAATGTCCCGAAGATCGAGGCTAACTGGCATCCGGTTGCGCCGCCCCCCACAATAACCACCGACTTCGGCAGCTTGTTCATCGCCCACACATCGTTGTGAGTCAGGGTGAATTCATCCCCAACAATCGGTAAACGCCGCGCGTGGCCGCCCACGCACACAATGAATTTGTCACCATGCACGGTCTGTCCACTGTCAAACCGGAGCGTATGCGGGTCGATAAACTTCGCGTCGCCCACCTCAGTAAAGGTTTCGATCTGCACCTCATCCAGATGGTCGAGAAGCTGTTTTTTCTCCTGCACCTGATACACCACCTGCTGCGCCCGTTTCATCACCGCTTCAAAGTCCACCGATGGCGGTCTATCCAACAGCAGCCCATAATTCCCAAACTGTCCCGCGTCCCGCAGCAGCCGCGCCGCTTTTGCCAGCACACGGGTTGGCACACAGCCGTCATTGGTGCATGTGCCACCCATCTTGCCCCGTTCAACCAGTGCTACCGATGCACCCAGTTCCCGCGCCCGAAGCGCAGCCGTGACTCCCGCCGGACCACCCCCCACAATAACGACATCATACATAGTTCAGCCTGTCTTTTATGGATATGTAGTTTCTACAGTTGGGGAAGTATTGTACGTAACTGTCGCACCAGTGTGCAAATAAAAAAGGGAGGTTGTTCACCTCCCCGTTAAATTCATGACAATCGACCTATTTACTCAAATACGATCTGTACCAACAGAGATGCCAGCAGCACTTCCTCACCATCGCGCAGGCGGAACGGTTCGTTGGGTTCCAACCGCTGACCGCCGACAAATGTGCCGTTGGTGCTGTACAGGTCAACGATATACAGTTGATCGTCCTCGAAGGACAGACGCGCATGTACCCGCGAAACACCCCGCGCCTGCGCCCCATAGGCGGATAAATCGACATCCGGTTGGAAACCGTGCATCTTCATTTCCATCCGACCCAGGATGAGCGGTTCGCTGGACAGCGTAATATGCTCCGGGATACCTCGTACCAGCAGGGTCACTTTTTTCTTCGGCAGGGCGGTTTCATCAGGTGTTGGTGCATTTTTACCCAGCATCGCCCGCAGTGCCCGATTTTTGTCCAGCACAAACGTATCGTGCCTGCCGTTCGGATGGGCCGATTGGAGGGCGACAGGTGATTCCCCCTCGGTGCGATCATCCTGCGTCTGCGTACTTGTCGTTAATGTTTGTGGGGTCATGTTATCTATCCAATTTCAGACTGTCATCTATTCTGCCGAAGAATAAGTCATGAGCCATAGTCCGATTGTACTGATGGCGCTCTCGTGAGCCGTGTCGTTGCCAACCAATACGCTTTAGCGTATCATGTGGCCGCGCATTTTGATGCTTAACATTTACAATTTTAGGTTTTTGGGTTCATGCTTCTCAATCGTTTGCGTCGTCTGCCGCGCTGGTTCTGGATATTTCCCCTCATTTTGTTGGTTGTCGCAGGGTATCTGGCGCTGCGATGGATCGGGGGTTCCCACAGCAACAGCCCGGACGCCATCCAGCGCTGGTTCAACCAACCCGCCAGCCGCCCCGGTCTGACGACCATCATGTCGGGGACGACCTGCCCGGACGCCCCCTTCATCCTGCCGTCGGACGGATTTATCGGTTTGCTGTGGGGCGACCCGGTTGGCCCTTACACCGTGTTCAACCCGCATTCCGGCGTCGATATTTTTGGGGACGGTGTGCCGGGGGAAGTTCCGGTGTATGCCGCTTACGATGGCTATCTCTCGCGCTTGCCGGACTGGATCGCCTCGGTCATCATCCGCCACGATGACCCCTTACAACCGGGGCGCATCATCTATACTTATTACACCCACATGGCCTCCCGCGATGGTTCACGCTCATTCATCGCCCCGGATTTCCCGCCCGGAACAGCCAATGAACCGATAGCCCAGGGGACTCTGCTCGGCTATCAGGGCGAATATGCCGGGGTAGGTGCTGCGCCCATCGGAATGCATGTGCATTTCAGCGTCGTCCTCAGTGAACCGGATGGCAGTTTCAAAAACGAGGCGCACATCGGCAACACCCTCGATCCTTCGCCCTACCTGGGCATGACGGTCAACATCGCCTCACTGCCTGCTCGTCCCATCACCTGCGATCTGGCGGAGTGAAAACTGCCTCGGTCACGTCCATCATATCCACATCGACTCGCCGTCTGGTCAGCCCAGGTCTATCAGCTTGGCGCTCAGGAACCTTTATGCGGTTCACCGGGGAATAGAGGTGGGACTGGCGGATAAAAAAGGCGTGTCATGGATAATCTCACGACACGCCCTTCAGGTCTTAAATTCAGGTGATATTGAGGCAAGAATTTAGGGCATTTAGCCCGCCAGGCGGCGACCTTGATCGGGCAGGGTTGGCAGGGTGCGTTTGATAGCATCCAGCAGGTCGTAGATGTCGAAGGGCTTGGGTACATAATCGGCTGCACCCAGGTCGAGGGCGAACATCAGGTCGTCCAGGTTGTATTTGTCGGATGTGAAGATCACCGGGATAGATGCCCATTGTGGGCAGGCGCGAGTCTGTCGCAGAAGTTCATAACCGTTCAGTTCTGGCATGTCAGTGTCGGCGATGATGAGTTGCGGCGTTTGGATGTTCAGGCTTTTCAGGGCAGCTTTGCCATCGGCGGCGGTGATGACCTCAAATCCGGCGACGGTGAGCAGGAAGGCTGCACTTCGCAGCAGTCGGGTATTGTCTTCGACCAACAGGATACGTTCACCATGAAACTTTGCTGCCATCTGAACCCCCTAGTTAAGCTGATTGAGCCATCTTGCCTCATCTGAGTCCGCGTTCAATGAAGTCAGCATAACGCAGGCTTGTGCAGATAAGAAATGATTCCGCACATTTTTCATAGCTTTTTTCGGAAGGGTTAAACCTACTATAAGTCGCCTTATAACAGCAGTAGCAAAAGGTAGATTACCAGTGGCTCGTAGGGATAAGTGCGGTGTATTGTCCTAAGAGAGAATTCTATCAGGTTGCGGCTTTGGTTATGTCATAGGCGGCGCGGGCGAGTCGGGGAATTCGTTCCCCAAATGCCTCGAAGCGTTGATCCTGTGTCTGTCCACGCTGATAGCGGATGTAAATCTGTGCGCAAATAACCACCAGCCGGTACAGACCGAGCGCATGGTAAAAATTGATGTGTGACACATCGCGCCCACTGCGTTCGGCGTATCGCTGTATCAATTCGTTCCGCGTCGGGAAACGTGGGTCGCCAACCGGCATCATGGTAGACAGATGCAGATACGGCTCATCATCAACTTGTGTCCAATAGGTCAGCAGCGCCCCCAGATCAACCAACGGGTCGCCCAGCGTACACATATCCCAGTCGAAGATGGCGACCATCGCGCCGGGATCGTCCGAGGCCAGCATGACATTATCCAGCTTATAATCGTTGTGAACCAGAGTCGGGGGGTTGGGGGGCGGTACGTTTTCATGCAGCCACTCGTAAACCACTTCCATCTCCGGCACAACACCTGTGCGGGCTTCGTGCCAGCGCCCGTACCAGCCTTCAATCTGGCGCTCAACGAATCCGGCGGGTTTACCCAGCGTCTCCAGCCCCAGGGTGTGATAATCAACCGCGTGGAAAGCCGCTAACGCATCGACCAACACCGCGCTCATGCGCTGCGGCGCGTCCGGGATGTCTGCAAATTCGGGTGGAATCGAGCGGCGCACGACAATGCCTTCCCGCCGTTCCATCACAATAAATGGTGAACCAATGATGGCATGTTCGTCACAATACAGGAAGGCGCGCGGGGCGAGGGGAAAAGTTTGGTGCAGCACCGACAGCACCCGGTACTCCCGCGACATATCATGCGACGATGGGGCAACTGGCCCTAAAGGTGGACGCCGCAGGACGTAATGGTGACTTCCATAATCCAGCAGATAAGTGAGGTTGGCCGCGCCGCCGCCGAACTGCTCCACACGCAGCGGTTCATGTGCGCCCTCCAGCTTGTCCCGTAGATAATACGCCAGTTGCGCTTCGTCAAAACGTTCGTCTACACGAACCGGGATGGTGTCGGTCATTCATGAACCCCTGTAGTGCGAATAATACAAGGCACGATCCTGGACAACCGCCAGGAATAGATTAGCGAAGTACCATCAGGTTAAAAGCTGCCATGAACCTTGAGTTGTTCGGGGAAAGCGACGGTGAGAGGCAGTGATGGGCATGGTTCAGTAATCGGTCACAAAACCCACTTGATCGCATCTTCCCAGATTTTGTCCAGTTCAACATAGTTTACGGCGTCTTCAAGTTCGGTGCGAATCCAGTGCCATGCTTCGTCTGGGTCGTGCTGATCGCTAATTTCCACCAGCACGCGGCTGGTATCTCGTAAGCGTTTCATCGAGGAGACGCACGACATGGCTCCTACCGTGACCAGCAGTCTTTTGTCGTAAGTCCTCAACCAGAAACCAAACCGTCCACTTTGTTTGAATTTTGTCGGGGGATTCATCTGAAAACGATCTACGGGTTGTCTCTCGGTCATTCTGCATACTCCTCATCTTCAAACCTACTGTATCATGGATTTGGTGCTCACAGGATTGTAATCGCCTGCCACCCCCCATAAACCCACTAAAATGGGCGAAAACGGATGGATCAATTCCGTGCATTCTATACAGACTGGCGGTAATATCGTTTTTAGGATACCCCACCTGAATCAGCGTGAGAACAACAGCATATGCGAATCCAACGGAATCAAACCCGGCTGTCTTTCCGTAAACCTCCGCGTCGTCGGCGCTCTGGTTGTTTGTCCCTGGCTGTCCTGGCCGGGTTGTTGGCCGGGGTGGTTGGGTTGTCATGGAACTGGATTGGCACTCGGCTAAATCCTGGCGCTGCCCCACAATCCGGCAATTTGTTGGCCGGGGCGAATGCCGCCTTTGCGCGTGGGGATTTAAACGCGGCCATCGAACTGGCACAGCAAGACCTCGACAGAAATCCACGACAGTTTCGCGCGGATACTGTGATCGTGTTGGCGCGGGCATTGGTATACCGAAGTTATACCGACTACAACCGCGCCGCTGACCGCCAATCCGCTCTGGAACTCACCCGTGAGGCGCTGGCCTCCGATCCGAATAATATTCAATTGATGGCAATCCACGCCTATACCCTTCAGGCTGCCGGTCAAGCGGTAGAAGCCGCCAAAATCGCTCAACAGGCGCTCAACCGGGATGCCAATAACGGGCTGGCGCGTGTGTCGCTGGCATTGGCTTATGGCGGCGTGGGCAGCTTTGAACTGGCGCTGCGCGAAGGCACTCAGGCGGCGGCTAATGTCGATTGGCAGCTTGAAGGGTTGCGGGCGATGGCGATCAGTTACAGCGATCTGGGCAATTACCAGAGTGCTGTCACCGCCGTCGAGAGCGCCATCAAGCTCAATAGCCACCTGCTGCCCCTCTACTTCGAGCGAGCCTTATATGCCCTTCAGATTGGGGATGCCGATGCGGCAACCGCCGCCTACTTCCAGGTGTTAACCTACGACCCGGACAATGTAAAAGCGCGGCTGCGATTGTGTGAACTGTCCAGTTTGCTGCGCGAACATGATGCCGCCGTCAATTACTGTGAACAAGTGACCGAACGTGCCCCCAGTTGGGCGGATGGCTGGCATCAACTGGGGCGAGAATATTTTTTGCAGGGCGAATTCGCAGCCGCGCAAACCGCCCTTCATCGTTGTTCCTCGCTGCAAGTGATGCAGGATGTCCCGGTCAGCGAACGGCTGTTTGAATGCTGGTATTTGCAGGGGCAGGCGGCGGAGATTGTTGGCGATTGCCCCAGCTTGTTGGCGACCTATAACGAATTCCGGGCGATGGCCGCCGATGACTCAATTCAACAAACCTGGACGTATCCCCCGGAAGGCCCGCCGGAATGTGTAGGTGTGTCCACCACGCCGACCACCGGATAGCGATTATTCTTCACCGCGCTCCGGCGTTATCCGACTGTGAGCTAACGCTGCATCTCATCGCTCATATTGTCCGAGGTTGTGTAGCGTTTGCGCTCCTCCAGTAATTGATCGCTGGGTAACGGTTCGGCGGCTGTGTCGAACCCGCTCCATCCACCCTCTCGCCAGTCCACAGAACGTTCCGCCAGATCAATTGGCTGATGCCGTTCCATAACCGAACGAGCCGTGTCTACCCAGTTCTCATCGGCGGTGATGACCACCAGCGTACCGCCGCGCCGTACCCCTTCGGCATAATAATGAGCGTCCGGCTCGGTCACGCCGGTATGCACCAGCGCCGCCACGATGCCCCCGGTGGCTGCACCCGCCGCCGCGCCCACGCCAGCCCCGAATAGGGCGGCGACCAACGGGCCAGCCGCGATGACCGGGCCTACGCCGGGGATGAACATCGCTCCTATGCCGGTCAGCGCGCCGATCACCAGACCAAAACCTGCGCCTTCATCTGCCTTAACATCATCATCATCAGGAATTTCGGTGATGTCCGTCCTCGGCTGAATATCATAACGGGCTGCATATTCGCCGGATACATCGTTGGCGATCACGCTGATGTCACGGCGTTTGTAACCGGCTTCCAGTAAATCCTGGGCTACATCCTGGGCAACGGCGAAATCATCGTACAGGGCTACCAATGTGCGTTTCATGTCTACCTCCACTCCATCTGTTTTCTTCGGAGTTCAACTTCTTTGTAGAAGATAAGCGTTAGACGGGCGTCATTTTGGCCTAAAAAAGGTCTATAATCTGGCGGGCTGATAATCAGAAAGGTTATTTTTGGGCGACGAAATTTTTGAACTTCAGTTGGAGAATATGGCGCATGGCGGCAGCGCGCTCGGCAAACATGGGGGGCGTATTGTGTTTGCGCCCTATACCATCCCCGGCGAACGAATTCGAGCGCGGATCGTCGAGGACAAAGGGCGGGTAGCCTTCGCCGAGGGGGTGACGCTGGTCGAAGCCTCGGCAGATCGTGTATTTCCCCGCTGTCCCCATTTCGGGGGCGGCAAGTGTGGCCGTTGCCAATGGCAGCACATCGACTACGCCGCCCAGCTCCTGCTCAAGCAGGATGTGCTGGCCGACCAGTTGGAGCGCATCGGCGGATTCACCCAGGTGGACATGCGCCCCATGATTCCGAGTCCGGTGGAGTGGGCGTACAACTTCCACATGACTCTGCTCGGCGATGCTGAAGGGCGGCTGGGATTCCCGACTTCTGGCCGGGGCAAGGGCATCTTCCCCATTAGCGAATGTCACATCCTGCATCCCGATCTGCTGGCGCTCTACCAGTCACTCGACCTGGAAGGGGTGGCCGGGATCATCAAACTCAAGTTACAGATCGGTAGTGACGGTGCGCACATGCTCATCCTGACGATGGACGAGAATGAAGCGCCCGAACTGGTGACAGACCTGCCGACCAGCGTCAATCTGCTGCTGGATGATTCCGAGCCGGTCAATCTGATCGGAGAACCATCCTCAACCTATACGGTTGGTGAACGAGAATTCCATGTGACTGCCGGGAGTTTCTTCCGCCCGAATGTCGCCGGAGTCGGTAATCTGGTGGCCGAAGTCATGGCGGCGCTGGATTTACACGGGCACGAATCAGTGCTTGACCTGTACGGCGGGGTCGGTTTGTTCAGCGCCTTCATCGCCCCCCAGGCAGGCTTAGTCACCCTGATCGAGAGCTATCCACCCGCCGCCGCCGATGCCGACCACAATCTGTCCGATCTGGACAATGTGGACATTCTGGAAGGGGCGGTGGAAGATGTCTTGGCGGAGTTAGATGAAGCCTATGATACTGCTGTGATTGACCCTTTACCGGAAGGCTTGAGCGTGGACGCGGTTGACCAGTTGGCAGCGCTGCATATCCCCCGGTTGGTGTACGTCAGCAGCGACCCGGCCACCCTCGCCCGCGATGGCAAACGGTTGGCGGCGAAGGGTTATCATATTGGCTTCAGTCCAGCCTATCGACCTCGCGCCGCAAACCTATTATATCGACTCGGTGGCGGTGTTTACCGGGATGCCAACCTGACAGCTACCCCATCGCGCCGCCCTGATCGCTGCCTTGTTGGGTCTGGGCGTCGCGCTTGAAGAAACTGCCGGACTCCTGCGCCATAATCGCCTCGCAATTTTCCACAAAGCGGATGAAGGCTTCCTGCGGATTTTGACGCGCATACGAACCAGACCCGGACTCAAAATAGACCCGTTCGCGCTTGAGTTCTTCCGATGCCTGACGGAATGAGCGCCAGTTGTCACCATAGCGATAGATGGTTTCCCAGGCTGTCAGGAAGGATACCGCCACACCCAGAACCGCCGGAATCACCGATGGGATCAGATTTGGCAGTGTCACCGTCACCGGAATCAGAAACCCGATGAGTGCTACCATCAGCCGGATGCGCTGGTAAATCTTCTTGTTGGCGCTGGCTTTGCTGGAATAATATTCAAACTGATCTTCCCACCGCGCCTTGAGATATTCCTCGGTTTTGCGTTTGAGTTCGGCTTTGGCGATATGCGCCAGCGGTGGCAGGGTGGCTGATGCTTCGCTGCTAACCGCCGTTTCCGGTGAAAATGGATCCGTTCCGGCAGAAGGTGTCACTTCCGATTCTGAGGTGGGGGGCGTCCCGTTCAGTCCATTCGTCCCATTTTGACCTTCGACCAGCGTTTCCCCGTTCGCTCCGACAGCCATATTTTCTTCCTGCTCTGCTCCGATCATGTCCACCCTCCCGTCCAACGATTGCCCGCCTGAGCGATCATTGTGTTTCTCGTTCAATACTGAGCCAGTATAATAGAAACTGCCCGAAACGGAAAACATAGTCAGGCTGTCGGTGGCGGTGATTCGATCTCACCATAACGCAGGATGAGCCGTGTATTGCCCATTTGGATAACCTGTTCGATCAGCCAGTTGAATGGAACGCCGGGGGGTAGAGGACGCCCATCCAGTGTCGAGCCATGCGCGCTGAACATATCGGTCACGGTCACACCCGTATCCGGGTGGCGCTGGATACGCAGATGGATGCGCGAAATCCGTCCATCAACCATCACCACATTGCAGCGACGTGGGCTGCGTCCGACCAGCAGCGACTCCGACAGCAGGGGGATGTGTCGTATCTCGCCTTCGGGTGGTATAATGTCGATATAGAATGCGTTTGTCATGGGTTGGCTACCTCGCTGGTTTAATCATTATAGACGAAGGGGCAGCGACTCACCTAACGCCGGGTATGCAAAATCAGCCTTAAATGATGAGAAACCTTTGTAAAAACGGGAATCTTGTGTAAAATTTAACAAACTCACGCATCGGTTGTGTTGGCAATGCACCCGATTTTTTGTTGTTTACGGTGTGAGTCGATGATAACCTGTCACCAGCCGATACCCTAAACGGTTGACCACACTTGAAAAGTTCAGTAATCTCAAGCCATTCTCAGGAATTCCAGTAGGATAGTCTTTCATGAACTCCACTCGACCCTCGAATTTGAATTCACGCACGGTGATAACCCTGGTTATTGTCGGAGTCCTCCTGATTGGCGGCGGTTTCGTGATGACGCTCGCCATCCCGTATATCTTCCCGCCGGAAGCATCGGCAGAGGCGAATCAGGTCGATGGCCTGTTCCGAATCCTCCTGATTATCGGCGGGGCAATCTTCCTGTTGGTGCAGGGCATGTTGGCCTATTCCGTCTGGCGATTCCGTGCCCGCCCCGGCGATAACGACGATGGTGTTGTCTTGCACGGCAATACCACCCTCGAAATTGTGTGGACAGCCGTCCCGGCAGTCATCGTGTTTCTGCTCACCATCCTCAGTTATCAGGTGTTCGTGAATATCGAGTCCCCAAAAGACAATGAAATGACGGTGCATGTGGATGCCCGCCGTTTTAACTGGGCTTTTTCCTACCAGACCAATGTGCCCGACCCAACCGATTCGACTAAAAATATCGTCGTGCAATCGACTGACCTGCGAACCTATGTCGGTCAGCCCATGTTGATGGAAATGGAATCCCAGGACGTCATTCATGCTCTCTGGATTCCGGCCTTCCGCGTGAAACAGGATGTAATTCCGGGGCGCGTTACTACGGTGCGCTTCACCCCGACCCTCGCCAATGATGAAGTCAATCCTTATTATCCGATTCGCTGCGCTGAACTCTGCGGGCCGAATCACGGCATGATGACCTCCCAGGTAATCGTTTATCAGAATGAGACGGATTTCCAGACATGGTTAGATGGCGAAACTGACAAAGTGCTGCATCCTCCGGCTGACCCGGTGATTCGCGGGCACGACATTCTCGCCAGCAATATTTACCCGTGCTTCACCTGTCATACGCTGAATATCGAAGGTGCAGCCCAACCCTGGAATGGCAACGTCGGCCCCAGCTTGAATGGTGTCGCAGATCGTGCGGTGGGTATCCGCAGTCAGGCCACCGGCCAGTCCGGCGCGGATTACATCAAGCAGTCGGTGCATGACCCGACGGCTTATCTCGTCCCCGGTTTCGGGCCGTTGATGCCACAATTGAATGTGCCCGAATGCCAGTTGGAGGCGATTGTCGCCTACTTGTGTACCGTATCCGAAACAGGCCAGCCGCAGTGCAGTATCGACACCGACCAGTTTAATCAGCAGTGCGGTGGGGCTGCCCCTGCCGCCGAATCAACAGCCGAGGCAACCGCCAATGTGAGTTCATTGAGCGAATCGACAGCCGAGGCAACATCCAACCTGAGTTCGCTGAGTGAAGCCACCACCGAAGCGACATCTGCTCCGGCAGGCGAGGCGACATCCGAAGCAACACCCTAGTGAAGTAACCAGTTGTCAGGGTCAGTTTCCAGAATCGGCACAACAAGGCACTGACCCCTGGTAGCTTTTATCCGTACGTAAAAACATTGGGAAAGGTCGAAGTTATGGCATCAATTACAGTCCCACTGGGAGGCACAGGAACAGGAGATGTACAACGCCCTCGTTTGCATGTCTCCGATTACCTGCGCTGGAGCGTTGACCATAAAATCATCGGTGTCCAGTATATGGTGACATCCTTTTTCTTCTTCCTGGTTGGGGGCACGCTGGCGATGTTGTTCCGTGCGGAACTGCTGACCCCGAATCTGGATGTCGTGCAGACCGGCTCGCAATATAACACCCTGTTCAGTGTGCATGGTCTGGTGATGATCTTCCTGTGGATTATCCCGATGTTTGCCGGGTTCGCCAATTACATCGTGCCGCTGCAACTGGGTGCGAAGGACATGGCCTTCCCCTGGTTGAATGCTTTCGCTTTCTGGCTGATTCCCCCGGCAGGTATCCTGCTCCTGGGAAGTCTGTTGGTTGGCGCGCCCGAAGCTGGATGGACGCAGTACCCGCCCCTCAGTACGCTCTACAGCGGCGACGGACAAACTTTGGCCGCCCTGTCGCTGCACCTGTTGGGTATTTCATCCATTTTGGGTGCGATCAATTTCATCGTCACCATCAAAAATATGCGCCCTGCCAGCATGGGCTGGTGGCAGATGCCGTTGTTCGTATGGGCGATGCTGGCGACCTCCATCATCGTCGTGCTGGCGACCCCCTTTCTGGCGGGTGCGCTGACGCTGCTCATTCTGGATCGTGTCGCCGGAACGGCCTTCTTCAATCCGGCTCAGGGTGGCGACCCCTTGTTATGGCAGAATGTGTTCTGGTTCTACAGTCATCCGGCTGTGTACATCATGGTGCTGCCCGGTATGGGTATTTTGTCGGAACTGCTGTCCACCCACGCCCGGAAAGCGATCTTCGGCTATAAGACTATCGCGCTGTCCAGCATGGCGATTGCGCTGATCGGCTTCACTGTCTGGGCGCATCATATGTTCACCAGCATTCAGCCGCAGCTTCGCGTTCCGTTTATGATGACGTCGATGATTATTGCTGTGCCCACCGGCATCAAAATCTTTAGCTGGCTCGGCACGATATGGGGCGGCAAGATACGCTTTAACGGGGCGATGTTGTTCGGCCTGGGTTTCCTGTCGATGTTTGTGATCGGTGGAATCAGTGGCGTGATGTTGGCGGCCATTCCGTTCGATATTCATGTGCACGACACCTATTTTGTTGTGTCGCACTTGCACTTCGTCTTGTTCGGCGGCAGTGTGTTTGCCATCTACGGTGGTATTTATCACTGGTTCCCGAAGATTACTGGCAGGATGTTGAATGACCGGCTGGCGAAAATTCACTTCGCCTTCACCTATCTGGCCTTCTTCTTCACCTTCTTCCCCATGAACTTCGCCGGAATGCTGGGGATGCCGCGCCGCGTGGCCGTCTATGCGCCGGAGTTCCAGCCAATCAATACCGTTATCAGCCTGTCAGCGTTCGTTCTGGGGCTTTCGACTTTCATCTTCGTCTATAACGTCATCTATCAGCCTGTATCGGGGCAAAGTTGCCGGGGGCAATCCCTGGCGCGCGCTGACGTTGGAATGGGCGACCACTTCACCGCCACCGCCCACCAACTTCATTGGCGACCCGGTTCCGTTCCCCGATCCCTATGGATATGGCGTAGAAGGATCAGTGGAATATCTGGACGAGATTGACAGGTTGTATGGTGTGCCGGAAGACCCGCCGAAAAATCGGATCACCGGGCGCAAGGTCGTTGCCAGCGCACCGTCCGGCGCGGACTAAATAGTGATAGCAGGGAGGGGCGAGTTCCATTCCGCCCCTCCAACGACACGTTATACTGAATGATCTGAGGCGAATTGTTAGTAAGTTATCATGGCAAGCGAAATAACGGAAAACGGATTAACAGCTAAAGAGTTACTCGACCTGCGCAACAAGCGCACCGGACTTGCAATTTTCCAGGTTTCCTGGATAATGGTTTTCGTCGCGCTGATCGTTGCTAACTTGCAATTACGGAATGGCGCACCCACCTGGCCGCCGCCCGGTGTTGACCAGTTGAACCCCATCATCCCAACACTGATGACTCTGGGGCTTATTCTCAGCAGTATTCTGGTGCGTCGGGGGACGCGCGCGGTGAAGAACGGGCAGACCGAGACATTTATCTCGGCGTGGCGGATTGCGATTGGCCTGGGTGTTCTGTTCATTATCGTGATGGCCTTTGAATGGGCGGTGGTGCCCTACAGCGTGCAGTACAGCAACCTGTTCCGCTTGATGGTCGGGTTTCATGGGGTACACGCGCTGGTCATCGGCATATTCCTGGTGAATGTGTATCGCAATCGGGAACACTACGATTCGGTACATTTCTGGCCGGTAGAGGCCGCCGCTGGGTTGTGGTATTTCGTGACGATTGCTTGGCTGCTGTTCTACACGGTGTTATATGTGATTTAAGGAGTTTTCAGTAGTCAGGTTTCAGTGCCCAGTTTGATTTGAGGATGGCTGAAAGCTGATGGCTGTAGGCTGATTACTTTTCTGAGGGAGAATTCCTATGAAACCAGGACTTGCCCGTGCTGTGCCGATGGGCATCGGCGGTTTCACCATCGGGGTGATACTGGCCTATCTCATCCGGCTGGCACAAGGCTTAGAACCCAACGCCGCCGCACCCTACGCCTTTGTCGGGCCAGCGTTGGTTTTGGGTGCATTCATCAGCGCTGGTTTCTTCGTATGGGGGATGGGCGCGTTCGACCCGCGAATGAGTGTTCATGGCGAACATGCCATCCAGGAACACGCCGAAGAACCTGCCGAGGCCGAACCCGTCGCTATTTTGAGCGCCTACACCTGGCAGGTACTCACCTGGACGATTCTGCTGGTGTTGGCTGTCGCCGCCTTTGCTTTCATACCGTCCGGGCCGCGCTTGCAAAGTGTAGCGGGCGATGGCAATGTATCGGCGGTTGGTGTGACCACCTTCGCCCAGATTTATAATCCGATTCGGGAATTTGCCAACACGGCGGCGGGTGTACAGATGCCCGCGCTGGCCGACAACATCGCCGGGATACAGTTGAGCTATCTGTTCCTGTTCATCGTGTTTGTGATATGGACGGTCATTTCCCTGTTCGTCGTATCCGGCCTGCTGGCATTTCTGTTCGCCTATTTATCCACTGCGCTCAAACAACCGCAAAAAATGTTTGTCCCCTGGCGTGCGATTATACTGATCCTGATCGTCGGTGGGTTGATCTCGTTTCCGATAATCGCCCCACGTATGGATCCACCAATGGCCTTTCTGGTTCCGGCCTATTTGATCCCGCCGCTGCTGCTGTTCATCGCCTACCGCAATCCCTTCTGGCTCATCCTGTTGCTGATCGGTTTGACACTGCCCATCCTCGTGCCGGTGGTGCATATCGACCAGGTGTGGATGGTCTATAACCTGCTGTTGGCCTACATCGTGGAAATCCTGTTCTTCGGCGCGCTGCGATACCTGCTTAACGAGTTGCTGTGGAAACGGATTGCCGTAACGGTGTATGGTGTGACCTTCCTCGGCGCGGTGATCTTGACGGCTGCGCTCTCCTGGCCGGATGTTTGGCAGATTATCTTCCTGGTGATTGTCGAATTCGGTGTGATGGCGCTGCTGCTGCCGCTGGACGCAGTGAAAATGATTATCCCGCCCGGTATGTGGTCGCGCTTCGCGGCAATAGAATGGATGCGTATCGTGCCACAATTTGCCGGTTGGTTAGCGAGTTTACTGCGGACGGGTCTGCCCCGCTTGTTGGGACAGCGTTAGGAGTTAATCATGAGCGAATCCATTATTGAAAAAGGGGCACCCGCAGCCGCGCCCGAAACCCATGCTGCTGGTTACGATCACGGTCATGACCAGGGGCGACATGCCGAAAACCTGAAGTTTGCCATGTGGTTGTATCTGGCGTCGGAAGTGGTGATCTTCGCCACCTTAATCGCGGTCTACATCCTTTTCCGCCTCCATAGTCCCGATGCTGTGCAGCAGGTTCATCAGGAAGCCGGTCTTTTGCTGGTCAGCTTCAATACCTTTCTGTTGTTGAGCAGCAGTTGGGCGATGGTCATGGGCTTGCGCCAGATTCAGATGAACGACTCGAAGGGACTGGTGCGCTGGATTGGCCTGACGGCGCTCCTGGGTGCGGTGTTCGTCAGCCTGCAATATGTCGAATACCAGCATCTTGCCGAGTTGGGTATTACCCTCTACAGCAGCGAGTTCGGGATGCGCTTTTACGCGCCGACGGCTTTTCATGGTGTTCATGTGATTGTCGGCGTGTTGTGGGCGTTGTTTGTCGTCCGGCGCGGACGGCAGGGGCATTACAACAACGGCAATTGGCTGGGTGTAGAAATTTTCGGTTTGTACTGGCACTTTGTTGATGTCGTCTGGATTTTCCTGTTCACCCTGATTTACCTGATTTAAAGTACGATGGATAACGTTGCCGGGGCGAGGGCTATTCCCGCCTCTTCGGGATACATTTGTAACGAGCGGTAGGAGTCATCATGGCTGAAGAAGAAAAGAAACCTGTAGAAAAAGCGGCAGAGGCCGTTGACGAAACCTCCGACAAAATTTTGCATGTGGCCGAAGACCTGGAACACACGCCGCCTGTAGAAGCCTTCGAGTCGGCCAAAGAATCGCTGGTCGAGGCGGTAGAAAAGGTCGCCCCACCGCCACCTGCCAGCCGGGAAGAAGCGATGGCGCACTACGAATCCAGTACGACAGTAGTGGCCGGACGGGTGATCCCCTTGCCGGTATACACAGTCGTGTTCTTCGGTTTGGCTGTTCTGACTCTGATTGAAGTCGGATTTTCGCAGCTTCCACACGGTTTCCTGAGCATTCCGGTTCTGCTGGCGCTGGCAGTCTGCAAAGCTGGGCTGGTGGTCTGGTTCTATATGCATCTGAATAAGGACAGCCGCATCTTCGCGGTGACTCTGGCGATCCCGATGGTCATGGTCATCATCGCTACCCTATTCCTGATGCTTGTACCGACTGGATATGCGTGATAGGAACACAATCTGACCACCAACGGGGGAAGCGCCTATGCGTGTAGATTTAACCGATAAAGTGGCGCTGGTGACGGGATCGGCGCACCGCATCGGTAAAGCGATTGCGCTGGAACTGGCGCGGGGTGGTGCGAATATCCTGGTGCATTACAGCACATCGGCGGATGCCGCCACCGAGACTGTACGCGAGATTAAGTCACTGGGCGTAGCAGCCTATCCGGTTGCGGCTGACCTTTCCACCGAAGCGGGGGTAGCGACGGTTTTTACCGCCCTGCGTGAACACTTCGGCAGGCTGCATATTCTGGTAAACAGTGCCGCCAATTTCCAACAACGCCAGATTTTAGAAGTCACGCTGGCAGAATGGCAAGAAACCCTCGCCATCAACCTGACCGCGCCCTTCCTGTGTACGCAGGCGGCAGCGGCCATGATGCGCGAAAATGATCCCTCTGGCGGAGTTATCGTCAACATCCTGGACAAAGGGGCGCTCGAACCCTGGCCGCAGTATGCCCATCACAGCATCAGCAAGGCGGGTTTGTGGATGCTGACGCAGGTCAGCGCCGCCAGCCTGGGGCCGGACATCCGTGTGAACGCGGTCATCCCCGGCCCGGTGATGAAACCTGCTGGCAAGGAAATGTCGGATGCCGAATGGGCGAAGGTGGGGCTGCGCACCCCCCTCCAGCGCACAGGTTCGCCGGAAGACGTGGCGCGGGCAGTCGCCTATCTTGCGCGGGAAGATTATATTACCGGGGCGGCTATCCCGGTGAATGGTGGCGAACATCTCTGGTCATGAGCCGATGAACATGTGAGAACAACCAGCAGCGCGGGGTCAATCAATGGCTCGGCGCTGTTTTTGTTTGGGCAGATGGCACAAGGGAATGCCGCATCCAATCGGTTTAGGGGCGGTTACAGTAAACAAAGCGACTCCACCCACAACAGAGGAACTCATGCTCCCTAAAACCTATCGCAAAGTCATTGCCCAGCAGTTTGACAAAAACTTCCGCGCCGCTTCCCGGATTGTCGAGGCCGATCTTACGCCGCCAGCCCCCGGTTTTCTGACCGTAAAAACCCATTACACCGGGGTGAATGCCACCGATGTGAACATCAGCGCCGGGAGTTATACGCCGGGTCGCCAGCCCCCAATTGATCTGGGGGGCGAAACCATTGGCGAGGTGGTCATGGTCGGCGAGGGTGTGACCGACTTCCAACCCGGCGACACAGTGGCAGTTAACGGTCTGGGCGGATACACCGAGTATTACACCGCTCGTTCCCGCCACGCTATCCATGTGCCGCAGAGTTCGCCGGAAGTCCTCAGCCTGGTGCTCAGTGGCGCGACTGCCTCGATAGGTCTATCACTCACCGGGGAGATGCGAAGTGGAGAAACCGTTCTGGTGACCGCAGCGGCGGGCGGAACCGGACAGTTCGCGGTGCAGCTTGCCAAACTGGCAGGCAATCACGTCATCGGCACCTGTGGCTCGGACGAGAAAGCCGATCTATTGCGGCAGTTAGGCTGTGATCGGGTGGTGAATTACAAAACCGAAGACTTAGGCGCTGTTCTGGACGCCGAATATTCGCGCGGGATTGATCTGATTTACGAATCGGTAGGGCGTGCCATGTTCGATACCTGCCTGGATCATCTGGCGATTTTCGGGCGGCTGGTCATCATCGGCTATATCACCGAATATCTGGATACGCCGGAAGTCGTCAGCAGTCCGCGTGTGTATTATAAACTCCTGGGGAAATCGGCCTCGCTGCGCAGTATGTTCCTGCCCCATTTCATCCGCAAAGTGCCGGAACATCTGGCGACCCTGCTGGATTTGTACCAGACAGGTAAACTCCAGGTGACAGTTGACCCGAAGGAATTTGTCGGGGTAGAGTCGGTGGTAAACGCGGTAGAATATCTGCACACTGGAAAAAGCAGCGGCAAGGTGGTGGTGAAATTTGAGTGACAGGGGATAGGGGATGAACAGGAGAGCGGTTCGTTTGCTGCTAACCTTGTTGGTATGCTTGGGACTCATCGCTGGAACGTCACTGGCGCAGGACGATGATCCCCCGCCGATCATCGTGTTCAATCAGGGCGACCTGTGGATGTGGAATGGTGAGGGTTCAATGCAGCAGATGACCTTCTGGGGCTACAACCAGCAGCCTGTCCTGTCCCCGGATGGCTCGCACATCGCCTATATGGCCTGGGCACAAATCACCGTTGATGCTATCCAGCGGGAGGGGGGTGTCGCTGGCGGGGAAGTGCCCGGTGACATCAAGATCATGGACATTTACACCCGGCAGGAAACGGTTGTGGCCGCTCAACCGCCGGATGCCGCCTTTTCCACGCCCGATGTACCCGATAAAGCAGTCATTCGCTCTAAACCCGTCTGGTCGCCGGATGGTTCGAGACTGGCCTGGAGCGAATACGATTATCCCGGCGAGGGAGTGAATTGCTTGATGGTCTACAACTTGCCCGATGGTGAGACACATACCCTCATCACCAGCCTGCCCCTTCAAGCTGATGTCCTTGAACCGATGGAAGTCGCCTGGGGGGAAAGTGGTCTGGTATTGGAGAGTGTCACGGCGATGGATGACGCGAATATCGTTGCCACCACCTTCCTGGTTTACGACTCTGACGGGGCAGATCAACTGCTGACGACCATCCCGGTACAGGAAGATGCGAATCGGTTTTTGTTGGGCTTCGTGTTGGTCATGTATCAGGATAAGGAATACATTGGCGCGGGGTATAGCAGTGGGGAATGGGATTTGTTCGACCCGATCACCGGCGAGTCACAGCCTGCACCCGGCGTACCGGAGATGTACAGCCCATCTGCTCCAGAAGATTCGCTGTCGTTCGCGTTGGTGGCAAGCGGCACTCACGGCATCCGCTACCAACTGTTGGATACCGACGGCCAACCGATTGGTGAACCGTTCGATATGGACTTCGATGCGCCCAGCCACATGGCGCTTTCACCCGATGGACAATCAGTCGCCTATATCCCCTATGATTCCGATAAGTCGGGCTATAAATCCTGGGTCACACTTGTCAATCAGGGGGGTGAGGTGAACCGGATAGAAGTGAATCCCTACGGCTTTGCCTTCATGTGGGGGCCGATAGCCTGGCGAATTCGATCCTGATTTCATACCGTTGAGCATAGCCAGAAGCAGGGAGTATCGACCATGTGCGGCTTGATCTGTCTCCTGCTGGTCATCTTGATGCTCCTGGGAGAGTTTGTCTTCATTTATGCAATCCCCATCACCAAACGATTGCTTTTACGCTGGTTTGGAATCGAAACCCTGGCAACCATCACCGAGTTCGTCTGAAATTGCCGACGACATGCCGGGTATCGAAGTCCCCCGTTTTAGAGGAACTTACCAGTATACGGGACGGAACGGACGGCTCTATCCATCTGTTCGCTGGCAGGTACGTTATAATCCTTATGAGGTTTCAGTTCTGAATATTTCAATAGATGATCTTCGGTATTTGTTTCAGGTTGGTAGGCAGTATAAGGTCGTGTATGTACGCTGGATGCCCTTTATTCGTTCCATTGAGTTTCCCAATTTGAAACATATGACTGCCCATCAGAAGTAGTGAAATGTTATCAGGAAGTTCAACTGCTGTTGATGATTGTAGTTGTAGGGGCAAGACATGTTTTTCCCTTACACAGTAAATGAACCATGACAGCTATGAGTAGCTCACTATGATCTCCCTGATTGCCACCGTACTCAATGAAGGTCACAGCATCCACCGCCTGATGCGTTCGATGGCCGCCCAGACTTGCCTCCCCGATGAGGTGGTCATCGTTGATGGCGGCAGTCGGGATGATACAGTGACGATCATCCAGTCATATACAGACCGCTTGCCCATCCGTGTTTTGGTCGAACCGGGCTGCAATATCAGTGCCGGACGCAACCGCGCCATTGCCGCCGCGCGTGGCGACATCATCGCCGTGACCGATGCCGGTGTCCAACTCGCGCCGGACTGGCTGGCGCATCTTGTTCAACCCCTCTTGGACGAGCCAGCCGTACAGGTGGTGGGCGGTTTCTTCGATGCTGAAGCCACCACCGTTTTTGAACGGGCGATGGGCGCGACGGTGCTGCCCCTGGTTGATGAAATCAACCCGGCCACCTTCCTGCCCAGCAGCCGCAGTATCGCCTTTCGCAAAACGGCCTGGGAAGCCGTTGGTGGTTACCCCGAATGGCTGGATTACTGCGAAGACCTGATTTTTGACCTGCGTCTCAAAGCTCATCCACCTTCGACAAATTTGCCCCGGCCTCAGTCCTTCATTTTTGCCCCGGATGCACGAGTCGCTTTCCGTCCGCGTGGGTCGCTGAGGTCTTTTTTCCAACAGTATTACCGTTATGCGCGCGGCGATGGCAAAGCCGACCTGTGGCGCAAGCGGCATGCCGCCCGCTATCTGACCTATCTGGTCGCCGCGCCGGTCATCCTGCTGATCGGTCTGCTTGTCCACCCGCTGCTATGGCTGTTGTATATCCCCGGCGCGATCTATTATTTCAGACAGCCCTATCGCCGTCTGCGAACGAGTAACCTATCGCCTATCCAGACGGTCTATATAGTGATTTTAATTCCCGTGATTCGTGTGGTGGGTGATGTTGCCAAGATGCTCGGCTACCCGGTAGGCTGGGTTTGGCGGCTGCGTCACCACCCTCCCGACTGGCGCACATAACCCAATCGGGAGTAAGGGATGATGACACATTCTCAACAAAAGTTTTGTGAAAATACCCTTACAATACAATCAGATTTAAATATACACATACGTTACCCACAATGATGACTCGAATAAATCAGGGAAAATGGCGCGAATGGCTAAAATCCCTGTGGTTCAGGCTGATAGAACCGGCGGGTACAATTACCAATTCGCACGAACAGCGTAGTGCCCGTCTTCTGGCGCTGCTGCTTTTATCGTCCCTTGCCATCCTCATCGTGGGTCGCGTGCTGCGCCCACTCCTCAACCTCACCGAGCTTGACATTTCACGGGCACTCGCCTGGATCAATATACTCGTGTTGAGTGTCACCTATGGGTTGAGCCGCACGACATACTATAAATTGGGCGCTGCCCTGACCGTGTTGTGTATGTCGGTCATCATCTATGTTCAGGTTATCTACCGGGCATACGTCGATGTCATTTATATCAACTACACGGCTGTGTGGTTGATTCCGCTTCTGTTCATCAGCAGTTTTGTCATCTCGGCGCGGGCTACCCTGGCGCTGGTCGTGGGAAACCTGACCGCCCTCATGATGCTGCCTTTCCTGGTTCCTTTCATCACCTGGTTAAACGTGCGTCCCTCGCTGGAAATTATCCTTGTGATGAGTCTGCTTATTCTGCTGACAACCTATATCCGGCGGCGTGATTTAGACCAGATTGAAACCCAGGCACGGCAGTTGGGGGATAGTGAAAATCGTTATCGAAGCCTGTTGGAGGCGACTTCGGAGGGCATTCTGCTGCATGACGATGGGGTAACGCTGGATGTGAACGATGCGCTTCTGAATATGTTTCAATATACGCTTCCCGAAGTCATTGGCAGATCGGTGATGGATTTCATCGCCCCGGAGTCGCATGAAATCGTGTGGAAGAACGTTGGCGTGCGGACTCCATACGAGTTATTCGGCGTACGCAAAGACGGCACGCGCTTCGACATGGAAGTCTGTGTCAAATTAACCAATTATCAGGGTAGGCCGGTGCGGGTGGTTACTATGGAGGACATCACCGTTCGTAAACAGGTAGATGCTCACCGGACACAGTTGATCGCCGAGCGCGAACGCACGAATGTGCTGCGCCGCTTCCTCCAGGATGCTTCCCACGATTTGCGAACACCCCTGACAACCATGAATACCAGTCTCTATCTGCTGCGCCGGAAATCCACCGATCTCGATCAGGTCGGTGAATATGTGGACACACTCGACCAACAGGTTGAACACCTCACCGAACTCATGGATGACCTGTTCGTCATGCTGCGCCTCGATGACCCCGACCTATATCTGGCGCGTAACCCGGTCAACATCAATCGGATGGTCAACGACCTCGCAGGCGACCATCGCCGGATTGCTGCCGAAAAACGTCAGACACTCAAATTTGAACCGACTGCCGACTTGCCGGATGTTATCGCTGATGAAACCGAACTCACGCGGGCACTCACCCACATTATCTCCAACGCGCTCATTTACACACCGCCGGGGGGAGAAATTACCGTCCGCACGGACTACGACGATCAGCAGGTGATTATCGAAGTTGAGGACAATGGCATCGGCATCGGGTCAGAAGAACTGCCGCATATTTTTAAACGTTTTTATCGGGCTGACCAGGCGCGGCAGAAACAGGGAGGGCATTCCGGCTTGGGGCTGGCGATTGCCCAACGGATTGTCGAAATCCACGACGGCGCGATCACCGTCGCCAGTCAACCCAATACGGGCAGTACCTTCCAGATTCGGCTGCC
Organism: uncultured Chloroflexia bacterium; assembly: GCA_963752305.1. Classification (GTDB taxonomy): domain Bacteria; phylum Chloroflexota; class Anaerolineae; order Aggregatilineales; family Phototrophicaceae; genus CFX2. Next base: position 884,621 of record CAVVXQ010000006.1, on the reverse strand, counting down.
CGTATCGCCCGATTCGCTGTCTGCCAGCCTGTGATACACCCGATTTCGGGTTATACACACTGGGCGATGTGCTTCGCCCACGATTGAATCTCCTCCCAATTTCGGAAATCCCCTTCCGGCGCGTGGACGACCCGGCTGACAGATCGTTCGAAAAAGTTCAGCGTTGTCCAAATCCAGCTTGCCGTGAAAAACCTTTACGCCGCGCGGATGGATTTTCTCGACCAGTGGTTGCAGCGCCTCTGGAAATGACCAACCGTCCAAAAGGGTTTCTGGATCACCCTCGCCAGTTGGCCCGCTCGAAAACAGCCACACCGTCCGTTGCGCCAGTTCATCCGCGTGATTTGTCAGGAAATCCACCGCTTTTGGCTGCCACTGGCTGACATAAACCGCGCTGCCCAGGATAACCACGTCATACGACGTGATATCGTCGATAGTATCCACCGCACGAACATCGACCTTTAATCCGGCGGACTGCCGGAGTGTTTCTCCGATGGACTCGGCAATTTCGGTTGTTGCATTATGTTTGGTAGCATACGCCACCAGAATTCTGCGTCATAGCAACCTCCTTTCACTCATTTATCTCACCAATCAGCGCCCCGTACCAGTGAAGAACATCACCGGAATTTTTGCTGTTTTACCTCGTCATCCAGGTGAGACGAAGCGCCGCCAACAGCCATCAGTTTTTAGGGTCTGACAGGATGTGGGTTGCAGATTTTATGAGGTTGATTGAGTAAGGGGGATGGTCGTGTCAGGGCGTGCCCGGTTGGTTGTGTAATAGGGTGATAGATCGGAATATGCGCCGGTCACTCATATCTTTCGACAGGCTGGTTGGGCTGACGTAACTGAATCTGTCGGGCGGTCTGGATGTGATTCAGTGCCAGTGGCAGATTTTCTTCCGGCGGCCTGAGCGAATCCACCGTCAGGGCGTTGTCATTCCAGGGCTGGTAATATTCACGCATCCGCAGCACATCATCCCAGCCAACCGGCTTCCAACCGGGAACGTATTGAACACGGTGGTTCATGCGGTCAATCCAGGTCTGGTCGTCGGAACAGACGCAGTAAATGGCACACAACTTGGCTTTGTGACGGGCAGCGATTTCGCTGGCAACCGTGCGGAAGTGATCGAGTGGGAAAGTCGCATCCAGGATAACACTCAAACCCAGTGACAACTGTTCGTCCGCCATATCGAGAATGATATAGTAGCCATCACCACTGTTTTCCGGTGTCAGGTGATGATCGCGCAGGACACGCTGTACCCGGTCTTTGGCGAACGCCGGGATATTCAGCCGCCGCGCGATCATGCGCGCCAGCGTAGTTTTACCGCTGCCGGGCAGTCCAGCACACAAAATGAGCGTCGAGTCCAAGTTGTTCTCCCACCAATCAATATCAGGGACGCAGCCGTATGTGCCCCTGTTGTACCAGAACTTATTGTAACGGGAAAAAGCCTGTACGAGTCAGGTTAAGTAATTTTCGTCCAGGTGTTGGGCGACGGGCCATTGAAACGGAACACCCCGACTGGCGTGTCGATGTAAAATGCGCCTGTACCGTCCTCGAACTGGATGGTGCGGTTATCGTTATTGATATTGCCGACTGCCCAGCCGATCTGCTGACTCCAACTGCCTATTGGGGCAAGTGTCCGGCAGTACGCCCAGTTGAATACCCCCTGCGGTGAAAACAGGCCCGATGGCGGGCTGCTGGCACAGGTTTCCACTGTCGTGCCGTCCCAGCCGTTCAGGTAACTGATATAGCGGTTGCTATCATTTTGCAGGCCGTAGACCGTGTTCAGCGAATTGGCATTGACGAAGATCATATAACCGCGCTCGAACTGCTGGAACGCGCCCTGACCAATCGCGCCCACAGCCGTTGGACAGCCGGAGCCAGCCGGGGCATACTGGTCGCCAAAGAACCACGAGATACTGCACGTCACACTGATCGCCAACGATTGGGTAACTTCCTGTCCGCCGCGCTGCGCCACCAGTCGATACACGGGTGAACGCCCCAGGTTGCCCGGTACGGTAACAGGCAGCGTCCCGGTAGGCACAACCGTAAATGATTGGGCGACAGCTCCCTGCTGGTTGAGCAGATCAATCCGCGCCGTATCCGCAATAGCACTCCACGACAGCGTAACCGTCGAGTTTGCGTGTTACGCTGGTGGGATTGGCGCTGAACGATACAATCTGCGGCGCGTTTGGTGTCGGTGTGATACTCGGCGTCGTTGTAGCAGTCGGCAGCGGTGTCACCGTCGAGGTGGGCGTCAGCGTGAATGTCGGCGTCAGCGTTGCCGTATTCGTCGCGGGCGGTGTCGGTGTCAGCGTGCTGGTCGGTGACGGGGTATCGGTTGGGGTCGAAGTCGGCGTTGGTGTATCGGTTGGACTGGCCGTTGGCGTAAATGTGGGTGTAAAAGTCGGGGTATCAGTGGGCAGCACCATCAAAGTCGGCAGTTCGCCCACTTCCTCCTCCGCTTGTTGGCAGCCTGCCACCAGCAGGAGTATAACCAGAATAAGCCATAACGTTCGGAGTTGCGCTTTGGGTTGCAAGTTTCACCTCCGAATTCAGTATAACGACTGAATAATGGATTATGATTAGACACTATTTGCTGCTATCCATCATACTGGTATTTGTCGCGGGTTGCCAGCAGACTTTAGTCGCACTGGAAATAACCGATACGCCAACCACTGTTCCCCCTGTCTCCCTGAACTTCCGCCCGACACAAACACCCAGCACGATTGAACTGCCGACTGCTACACCCACCTTGCCACCGCCGCCAACGGCGCTCCCTCCCAGCCCGACTCTGCCCATTGCCACTACTGCTCCCCAGGCGGTGCAGCCCAATGGTGAAACAGTCGCCGGATTGCCAACCCTCGCTCCGGCAGGCAATACCTTTGTGATTGGACAGTCAGTACAGGGGCGGGACATCATCGCATGGCGTTTTGGGGTAGGGGAACAGGTACTCCTGCTGGTGGGCGGCATCCATACCGGCTACGAAACCAACACGGTTTTGCTCATCAATGAACTGATAACCCACTTTCAGGGGACTCCGGCGGACGTGCTGCCCGGTATGTCAGTAGTGCTGATTCCGGTTGCCAACCCCGATGGCCTGACGTTGGGGCGGCAGGCTGTGGGACGGTTTAATGCCAATCAGGTGGATTTAAATCGCAATTGGGGTTGTGAATGGGAGGCCACAGCCTATTGGCGTAATCAATATGTCGATGCGGGCGCGAGTGCTTTCTCCGAGCCGGAAACACGGGCGCTGGCCGGGTGGATACGCGACAATCGCCCATCGGCGGCGGTCTTCTATCATGCGGCGGCACGCGGCGTATTCGCTGGAAGTTGCAATGGCGATCATGGCTCGGCGGCGTTGGCGGCGGTGTTGGGGGAGGCCAGTGGCTATCCCTATGGGGCAGATTGGTCAGCCTATCCCGTCAGCGGTACGGCCTCGACCTGGGTGGACGGCCTGGGTATTCCCTCGGTAGACCTGGAACTATCCGGCACGCGCGAGACCGAATTTATTCCCAACCTGCGCGGGATTATCGCCGCCCAATGCTGGCTGATAGGTTCGACATCCACACTGGTTCCTGCGTGCGGTTAGGGGATAATTCTTTATTGAATCGTGTCCAGGATCGCATGGGCGTCATCCCGCGAATTTGCGAAATAAAATTGGTGTTCCGCCACAATGTCGGCCATACTGGCGGAGTATAGTGCCTGAATGAACTTATCGGCTCCGATGACGATTGCCATACTGACGCTGGGATGCCGCTTGATGTCGTATAGGATTTTCGCCTGGGACATGAAGATGCCGGGGGTCAGGCCGCCGTTGGCGATGTCGATGATGAAGCCAACTTTACCCTGGGATTCTTCCAGCAGCAGACGTGTATGATCGAGCGCGGCATAAAAGTCGTGCCACTCCCAACTGCTGCGCCGGTAGAGAAACCGAATGATGGTTTGGTACTCGTTATCCCAGTCTGCGTAAATGTTGTTCATGTGAACGGCCTTGTTTCCGGTACAATATCCCCATTAAACCTGAATCTAGGATTAATTTCAATTAATTCTTACATTTTATCGCAATTTTTCATAAATTATTACTGGCATTACAAATAAATGCTGGTGTGATCGTTCCGACCCGGTTGAACATTCCTGCTGGCTGCGTGGTATACACACATATCTGAAACAGGAAATTGGACGCAGAGGCAGTATCATGTTAAACCCTGTCGAACTGAGCGAACGGGTGAGATTGCTCAAACCCGTCCGGCGTTTTGTTTATAATGTGGCGGTAGCCGTCGGCATTGTAGCGGCATTCTGGTTGTCAATTGTGTTGGGGATAGGCTTGGCGGCGGCGCTGGTAGTTGTCCTTCTTGAATCACCCCTGACGCTGCCGGATGACCTCATCGCGCTCGGCTTGCCGGTCATCATTGTGTTTATGTTCACCCTCGGCCTGTCGGGTGTGAATGGTGGCCGGGGTGTCGTCAGTGGGCAAGACCTCCCGCAAACGGCGCGGCGGGCTGTCCGCTCCGGCTTGATTGTCGGATTGATTGCCGGGGCGGTTTTTGGCGTTGGTTGGGGACTGCTCATCAACGCTAACCCGCTGTTGTTCGCGGCGGTTATGGCTTTGGCGCTGGCGCTGCCGTTGGCACTTTTTCGGGTGATCGCCTGTCTCATCGAACCCCTCAGTTTGCGCCTGTTGGAAGGCCGCCGGATGTCACATGGAGAGATCGAACATGTCCGCTGACCAGTCTCACACATTTGTCGATGCCCCGATAGAAGATTTACTGTATGTTGTGCTGCGACAGCTCAAACGCCCTCTCGAATCACATGGTCTGTCCATCACCGATGCCGAAGCGAAACAACTCGCCGCCGAACGTGCCGCCGGAAAATCGCTCGATGTGTCAGCCCTGCTTCCGGCGTTGGTAGCGGTTGTCACCGAGAGCGAGCAGGTGTTGGAACGTATGGATTTAACCTTCACCGAGTCCCTCGATAAGGGCATGGATCAACTCGCCGGGTGGGAGACAACGGCTGAATTTCTGGAACTGGCGAACGAGAAGTCCAATGCCGAACTCCGTATTTCGCTGGCCTCGGCTGTGCTGCTGGCTTTTGGGGGAGATCGTCATTTTGCCCCCTACCTGCTGCATGTCGCCGGGGGTGATTACGGCGACGAAACCGTGATTGTGCGGCGTATTCTGCTGTTCGCGGCGGGGATCGCCCCGGACGCGCCGGACGCCCTATCGCGGGCAAAGACATGGTTGGTAGAAAACAACCAATGAAGGTGCTGAATTCGGGTTTTTATCATACAATGGGTGGCGAGTGGCTCTCATGGCGGAACTCAGCGCGGGCGGGCGTCGTCTATCACTCAACCAGAACCGGATAGACCCATCGACGTTGATTCTGCCAGTTCATAAAGGAAATGCCATCTATGCGTAATCGACTGTTCATTCTGGCGCTGCTGGCGCTTTTACTGCTGCCGTTGGCCGCCCTTGCTCAGAACGAAATCCCCATCGCTGTTGGCGACACAGTGGAAGGTTCACTGACCCGCGACAACCTCTCCGCCCGTTATACGCTGTCGGGCAGCGTGGGAGATGTCGTCACCATCACTGTCGAATCCACCGCTTTCGATGGGTTTCTGACACTCCTTGCCCCTAATGGCAATCAAGTCGCGTCGGACGACGACAGTGGCGGCGGCGCGAACCCCAGCATTATCGACTTCGCCCTGCCCACCAGCGGCGACTATACCATCGTGGTAGATAGTTACAATAAGTTGGCGACGGGTGATTTTACGCTCACAATCACCGGAACGCATACCGATGTCCCCCCGACACCCACCATGCCACCCACTCCCACATCGGCAGACAACCTGATTGACGGTGGTCAACTGGAAGTAGGCGATACAGTAGACGGCACGTTGACAGCAGGTGCGGCGGGGGTCGTTTATTTGTTCACCGGCAGCGCCGGGGAATTCTGTGACCCTTACCCTGCAATCCAACGACTTTGACAGTTATCTTGTCCTGGCGGATTCGGATGGCAATACCCTGGTTGCCGACGACGATAGTGCTGGCAATCTCAACGCCCGTATTACCGATTTTGAACTGCCTGCCAGTGGGTCATATATTATTCTGGCCGGGAGCTACGGCTCTGGCGCGGAAGGGGATTTCACCCTGACGGTAGAGGGCAATGGCGGAATAGCCACCCCACAGCCTGAATCTACCGTCCAACCGACCAGCACCGGGACTTTATCTGCCGGGACGACCATCGCCGCAGGTGATACCATTTCCAGCACATTAAGCGGGCGCGAATCCGCCTATACCTTGCAGGCCGACTCCGGTCAGGCCGTGACCATTACCCTGGAATCCACCGAATTTGACAGTTATCTGGTGCTTCGCGCCGATGATGGCACATCGCTGGCCGAGGACGACGACAGCGCGGGCAGCCGCAATGCCCGGATCAGTGATTTTACCGTCCCGGCAGGGACATCCGTTTCAGTGGTTGTCACCAGCTTGGGGGAACTTGGCCGGGGCGATTATACGCTGTCCGTAGTCGAGGGCAGCGCACCGCCGCCAACCCCCACCCCCGCTGCCACTCTCACATTGTCGGGCAACCAGATCGCCGTCGGTCAAACGGTGGACGGGACGTTGAACGAAAATTCGGCGGTTTATACCTTCCAGGGTGAAACCGGACAGATTGTGACCATCACCCTTCTGTCGGATGTTTTTGACCCCTATCCTGACTCTGCGTGATGCTGCTGGCGATGTGCTTGCCACCGATGACGACAGCGCCGGTAATCTGAACGCGCAGATCAGCAATTTCACCCTTCTGGCGAATGGCATATATACCATCGAGGTGGGCGGGGTTGGTGGGGTAGCGACAGGCGATTTTACCCTGACGCTCCACGCCGGAGAAATAGCGGTTCCGACGCAGACTCCCATCCCACAGACCGAAGTCCCGCCGCCCACGTCCACCCCTGAAGTGCCCCCATCGCCTCCGGGCGCGATTGCTTATGGCGAATCGGTCAGCAGCGTCCTCGTCAGTGGGCCGAATGCCCACACCTTTGAGGGGCAGGCCGGGGACGTAGTGACCATCACCCTGGATTCCAACGACTTCGATGCATACCTGCGCCTGCTCGACTCGTCTGGTAATGAATTGACCACCGACGACGACAGCGCCGGAGACCTCAATGCCCAGATACAGAATTTTGTCCTGCCGTCCGATGGCACATACACCATCCTTGCCAGTGGCTTCGATGATACCGCCAGTGGGAATTATTCCCTGACCTTAACCCTCGGCGGAGGCGGTGTTGTCGCCACGCCCACCATTCAGTCAACCCTGGCTCCATCCGGCAGTCAGATTGTCATTGGCGATACCGTTGCCGGGACGCTGACAGGCGATCTGGTAACGACCTACACCTTCCAGGGTGAGGCCGGACAGGTGGTGGATATTACCCTCACCTCGGAAGCCTTTGATGCCTACCTGAGTCTGATCGGCCCGGATGGGCGCGAACTCATCATCGACGACGACAGCGCCGGTAATCTGAATGCGCGTATCTCCCTGTTTGAACTGCCCGCCAACGGGACATACACCATCTCGGTGGAGAGTTACGATGGCGCAACCGGGGATTACGTTTTGACCCTGATGGCCGCCAGCATCAACCTGATCGAATACAGCCAGCAGGTGACGGGCAGCCTGGAATCCGGCAGCGCGACAGCCGGCTATCGTTTTACCGGGGCTGCTGGGGATGTTGTCACCATTTCCCTGCATTCCAGCGACTTTGATACCTACCTGTCGCTGCGGGAAGCCAATGGTGATGGTTACTCCCTGGTCGACGATGACGATAGCGGCAATGGCTCAGACAGCCTGATCGGCCCATTCACCTTGCCGGACACGGGTGATTACATCATCACTGTTCGCAGTTACGATGGCGCAACCGCTGGCAGCTACACTTTGCAGCTCAATCAGGCCGTATTGACTCCCATCGAGTTTAACCAGCCGGTGACGATTACCTTCGACGGCAATACAGGCGCGCAGTATTTCAGCTTCCAGGGCACAATCGGCGATGTGATCGACATCACTGTCGATAGCGGCGATTCGATTGATACCTCATTGGCGGTCAATGGGCCGGACAATTACCAGTTGGCCTATGACGATGACAGTGGCCCCAACTTCGATCCCGAAGTCAATCACCTCATTCTGACTCAGGATGGCATCTATACCATTCTGCTCCAGCCCTTCTCAAACGGTGATACCGGGCAGGTGACCTTAACCCTGTCGCGTGGTGCTATTCCCTCGCTGGACGACGGGCCGCAGCAGGTTCGCCTGAGCGAGAAAGTCACCACCGATGTGGTCACATTCACGGGTGTGGCGGGCGAGACGGTTCGGCTGACGGTTACTATCGTGTCCGGCGACAACAGTGCCCCCAGTCTGGTAGTTACGCAGGACGGAACGACCATTGCCACCGCCTCCGCCAGTACCACCACCGCCATGACCTTCGATTTCACCGTCCCGGCGGACGGTGTGGTCACGGTGCAGGTCAGCGACTATAACTACTCGAAGGTCGTCATGGAAATCGCGCTCGAACGACTCCCCGAATAGGCAGCTTTAAGCGGGGGACAAGTAAACCTTGTCCCCCACTTCCTCCCTTACCCCACGCCAGTTCAGATTTTCTGAATAGAGCTAAAGGTTCCCCTAACAAAAACTCGATTATGATAATTTTATCCTTTAAGGTGGAGGATAAAATGAAATCCTATTTTCGGGATGGTGGTCATCAATGCAGCGGTACGGCCTATTCGACCATCACCCATAATGAACCCTCTCGTTGCACACTTTGACAGGCGAGTGGCCTGCAAACTGAGTGGTCACTATTCAGTTGAGATCGCTTTCGTAGGGGCAAGACACGTCTTGCCCTCTTTCGCTGCGCCTTTTGACATGAAAGTGGTTGCAAAGTAACGCTAACCGCTTTATGAGTTTTTGTTCCCCCTCAGATCGCTTGCGGGGAAGGGGTCGGGGGATGGGGTAAAAGACACAAGGTTCCGCCACCACTGATCATTCGACCACCACTTTGACATTCCAGAACAGATGAGCTAATATGGTCTAAATGTTCTAAATACGCCGATTCCAAATCTGTTTCATCAAATCAGTGAAGGAGACCCCGATGGCTGCTCAACCGAATGTTAAAATCCTGGTCGGCACGCGTAAGGGTGGATTCATTTTCACCAGTGACCAGTCCCGCAAGAAATGGTCAGTGAGCGACGTTCTGTTCAAGGGCTGGAACATGATGCACATGGTCATGGATCCGCGCGATGGACGGCTGCACGCCGCACTTAACCATTTTGTGTTCGGCTCTACCACCCACTACTCCGATGACCTCGGTCAGACCTGGAAACAAGGCGCGGAAGCGCCCAAATTCTCGCGCCCCTCGGCTTCTGGCCGACCCGGAGGTACGCCCGAAGAGGCTTTCTCTGCTGCGGGAGTACCGTCCACGCCCGAAGAAGTGCTCAAGGTCTGGAATATCGAACCGGGTCGCCCTGACGAGCCGGGTGTACTGTATGCCGGGGTGCAGCCCGCCTCCCTGTTCAAATCGACAGATCGTGGCGAAAGCTGGGTGCTGAACGAGAGTCTCTACGATCATCCCCAGCGCGGCCAGTGGAATCCCGGTGCGGGCGGCCTGTGCCTCCACAGTATCGTCCTCGACCCGCGTGACAAAAATCGCATGTATGTGGCGATTTCTGCGGCGGGTGTTTACCGCACCGATGACGGTGGGCAAACCTGAATTCCGCGTAACAAAAATGTCCTGGCGGATTTTGGGGCAAAAACCTACCCGGAATTCGGTCAGTGTGTCCACAAACTGGCGCTCCATCCTGCCTATCCGGATGTCCTTTTCCAGCAAAATCATTGCGGTGTCTACCGCAGCGATGATCGTGGCGATGACTGGATTGACATCGGTGAGGGCAAGCTCCCTAGCCGCTTTGGTTTTCCCATTGTTGTCCATCCCCACGACCCCCAGACCATTTACGTGATGCTGGAGGAGAGTGACCAGTTCCGCATGAGCGTAGACAGTCAGGCGGCGGTCTGGCGCAGCCGGGATGGTGGTGAAAGCTGGCAGCGCATAACCACCGGGCTGCCCGCCAACGCCCATGTCGTTGTCCTGCGTGAAGCAATGGTGGCCGACAATCTGGAACCCGCCGGACTGTATGCCGGGACGGATACCGGCCAACTCTTTTACAGCCGTGATGACGGGGACACCTGGGAAGTGCTGGCGGATTATTTGCCACCCATCCAATCGGTGGAAGTCGCCGTTGTTTAGTTGAGGGAATAGTCTGGTGAAAACGAAATTTCGCTGATTTGCACGACAAGGCGAACGAATTGAAAACCGTAACCTCAAACGATGGGATTGGTTCGCCTTGAATAATGCTATGATCATATTCACTCAATCGTGCGTTTCCAGATCGGACAATGACCATGAAACATATTTATTTCGCCCGTACCCTCCGGGGTGAAGAAAAAATCACCCAGGAACTCAGCGACACTATACAGAAAATCATCAGAACCAACGGCTTCGCAGCACAATTCACAATTCCGGTAGACCCGACCTGGAGGGAGAATGTTGAGGAGAATGTCTACATTTACCGCCGCGATATGATGTGGATCGACACTTGTGAAGCAATGATTGCAGAGGTTAGTTCAGCGTCTCACGGTGTCGGCTATGAAATAGCTTATGCGCATCACGCGCGTCATATGCCAGTCTTGCTTGTGGCACATGAGGGGACATCGGTTTCGACCATGCTGACCGGCGCAGCCGTGTTCCCGCTTCGCTATTACAATGACATGACCGAACTTGAAGCTGCCATCTCATCTTTCCTTGAAATGTTAGGCAAATAACGAACTGCGTTTGCCGCAAGGTGGGCTTTAATGTCGAGAAAGGATATCCACCGTTTAACAACCCTCTGTAACCGCACGAATATCCTGTTGGGTCGAAGTAAAGGCATGAAATGGACACAAACCTGAAAACCAGCATTTGGCAGCAGTTTGGGGCTGTGATTTATTATCTTGAGGATACGGTGATCGCCTGTCCCGACCATCTCTGGCGCGCTCCCCTCTGGCAAACGCCCGATACCAAACCGGAATTCGCCCAATTCTGGTACGTCACCTATCACACCTTGTTCTGGCTCGACCTGTACCTGACCGGGACAGAGGAAGGCTTTCTGCCCCCGGCTCCTTTCACCCTGATTGAGCAGGACGACGATGGCCCGCTGCCGGACAGAGTCTACACCAAAGACGAACTGCTGGCTTATCTCGGGGACTGCCGCGAGACATGTCAGAGCGACCATTGAGGCACTGACCGACGAAACGCTTCAACGGCATTGTGAATTTGGATGGGGTGAATGTAGTTTCCTGGAATTACTCATATACAACCTGCGTCATGTGCATGGACACGCCTCGCAGTTGAATATGCTGCTGGGGCAAAACGGCGTCTCAACCCCGGATTACGTGACTCGCGTCGCAAAAAGAACCCCTTAAACGGTCGAACGTCTATATCATAGGGATATATTCAAATGGACACAATTTTGAAAACCAGCATTTGGCAGCAGTTTGGGGCGGCCATTGATACCCTTGATGATGCCATCAATCTTTGTCCCGATGCACTGTGGACTCTCGTGCTGTGGGACGATTCGGATGACCCAGGGTATGGACAATTCTGGTTTATTGCCTATCATGCCGTGTTCTGGCTCGATCTTTTTTTGACCGGCTCCTCCGAAGGCTTTTTGCCTCCTGCCCCCTTCATTCGTGGTAAGCTGCCGGATAAACCCTATACAAAAGAGGATGTTCTCGCCTATCTCAGGCAGTGCCGTCAGAAAAGCAAAGCGACCATTGAAGCATTAACCGATGAAACAGCCTATCGGGTTTGTACATTTGAATGGATGGAGCCAACTTTCGTGGAGTTACAACTCTACAGTATGCGTCACCTGCAGGAACATGCAGCCGAATTAAGTTTGATGCTTGGGCAGAATGGTGTATCTGGTCAGGATTGGATTCCGAAGGCACGGGACGCCTCCTGATAGGGAATGCTTGGAGACCCTTTACTAGCCTCATCCGACCCGTACACTCAACATCGGCTGCCAGAAAAATGGCCTGGTATTCGGTCATTGTCAGACAATATGGAGGCTGCACGATGTCCAAACTGATCTACTTTATGCCTACGTCGCTGGATGGCTTTATCGCGGGTGAAACCGACAACATGGATTGGTCGGTGCCGGACGAGGAGGTATCCGCTTTCATCAACGATCTGCACCGCCCCATCGGCACATATCTCTATGGACGCAAGAACTATGAGACGATGACGGTTTGGGAAACGCCAGATGTCATTCCCGGTCGGACGCCGGCCATGATGGACTTCGCGCGGATCTGGCAAGCGGCCGATAAGATCGTCTATTCCAAATCGCTGGAGACCGTCTCTACACCGAAGACGCGTCTTGAGCGGGAATTTGAACCGCAGGCGGTTCGCGACCTGAAGGCTCAATTGCCTCACGATATTTCGGTGGCTGGTCCGAACCTGGCCGCACAGGCGATCCGGGCCGGGCTCGTCGACGAGTATCAACTGCTCGTCGTACCGATTATGCTTGGCGGCGGCAAGCGGGTTCTGCCCAGCAACGTAGGCGTAAAGCTGGAACTCCTGGACGAGCGCCGTGTTGGTAATGGATGGGTCTATCTTCGCTATCGCACGCGGGTCTGATGGAGGCAGCGGTCAAAGAGGGCTTTCGTGAAACGACCTGGACATTGGGTACCCAATTGACTCTAAAACACACCCGTATTTCCCTCCCCTGAATGCTGCGAAGCGTCCTTTAGGGGGAGGGATTGAGCGCAGCCAACAATCATCTATCGCACCCTCTGGAACTTTTCAAACGGCTTCCTCCCCTTGTGTCCTCGTGACTTTGAGCCTTCGTGTTACGTTTTTAATCTTCTCCCCTCTGCGCCTTTGCCCCTTTGCGTCTTTGCGTTAAGTTTTTGCCTTCTCTTTTTCTGACAACTGGTATCTGGTAACTGGCAGCTAAAACGCCATTTTCCCCCTCAAAATCGAAACAAATGTGTACACAAATGTGTACCTGTTCCGCGAACTTTTGTGCTATGCTGGTTAAAACGACAGCCTCTCCACCTATGGGGAGGGGCTGGGGGGAGGGGTTGAGCGCAGCGAACCCATAGCCTGGACTTTTCAAACGGGTTTCTATGGCACGATTGGAGGGTATCTCTGCCAACGCGGAACCCACGCGAGGGTGTTTCCGCGCACCCCCCTCCCAGTGCAGAATACACGGGACGTTTTCTGCGTCCTCAATCGACGGACGGACTGGAAAGGGTCACACAATGGACACAGTGATTTTGACGCCATTTGCGACATTTCCCCTCAAACGTGTGTCACAAACTGGCAATCTTGTGTCCATGCGACTCCAATCAGCCCATGTAGTCCGATTCCTCGAACCTCTTCAGAGGTTTCTGGATTTTCCCATAGCATAGGGTTTTGAACCCTATGCGGCACATGTTGGCGGGAGAACCATTGATAAATTCGAGAAATCTTTTCTCGATTCTTTTTCTTGTTTTTTGCGTCAAATTTCTCACAACGGTGGCTGCACCCGACCTTCCCGCCGTCGCCATCCGCTCGATACACCACCCATGCGGGCTTCTTGCCACCGCCTGGAATGACTTTTCCGGGTTGTTGGGTTGTTTTTAGGAGAATCATGCATAAATAAAGTAAAATTGATTTATGGATGTACTGGACGGAGGCGGCTATGAACGGCCTGCATGACGAAACCCGCGCGCGTTGGGGCGCGCATGACCCCGAAGAATTCATTGATACCGTGTTGAACGGTGCGCTGCACCAGACGTTGGATATGGTGTCGATTGTCATCCACGTTTATGCCCAGATCGTCCACCAGTTCCCCGATTCCGCCGCGTTGATGGTACAGCCGCTTGCCGACGGTGGACAAACCCCTGTCTGCCTGCGCGATGTGTTTCTGAACATGCGCACCGCCATCGCCAATGCCCAGAACGCCGCCCAGGTCAAACCATCTGGCTTGCAAATGCCGTATGCGCCGGAAGACTTTATCCTGCACATGACCGGCGAAGTTGGGCGCTACACCGCCAACATCGAGCATAACGCCCGCATGATCTATGCCGATGGTACCATTCGGGTGCTGCATCTGCCCGGTGCGAAGGGTAAATCATTTGGGGAGGTCGCGCGTGAGATTCTGGGGCAGGTCACGGAAATTGACCAGTTGCTCGACTTTGCCCGTAACTATGTCCAGAAACGCGCTGCCGAGCCGCCGCCCACCAAACCCAGCCCTCGCTAGCTGGTAGACGCCCATCACCATCGTCCCCAAAAGGGGAGTATGGTATACTGGTATTGGGTAAATGGCTGTTACATCGCTGCCACCGCACCCTGAGCACGTTTGAAATCTCCTCGTAACGACTCGTAAGAGCCGCTCCCATTTTTCGTTTGCGTGGTCCGGTCATTCCCTCAACAACTCAGTTTTACCCCCTGATTGTCCTGCCCGATACACATCTGGGGCGGGCGATGAGTTGCCAGTAAATGCTGTTCCAGCACCCGTTGCTAGGATGGCTAGAGAAGGAGTGATATTCCCATGATGCAGTTTGAAAATAAGGTTGTTGTCAAACGGCCACTGGAAGAAGTATTCGAGTTTATGTCACATTTCGAGAATGTGCCCAAGTGGAATTATTTTGTCGTCGGCGTCCAGAAGGTTTCCGATGATTCAGTAGGCGTGGGAACAACCTACCATCAGATTCGTAAAACCGATCAACAGGATTTCCGCATCACCGAATTTGCGCCCGGTCAGTCGATCACGGTTAAAACCACACCCGGCGCGCAGCCGAAGTTTGAACGCCGATTCCAGTTCAAATCCGTAAAAAACACGACCCAGATTGTAAACTCGTGGGTATTGGAAACCGGATGGAATCCACTGTTTCAGAAGTTAGGCGCGGGTAAAGTGAAGAAGGCCATAGGCGAGAATCTGGACAAGCTCAAACAACTGCTGGAAACCGGCCAGACACAGCTACAGGATGGTCGCACTGTGACGGTTTAGCCGACCTTTGAAACCTTCTCGACTTCCGCCGTACTGCTTGGCTTAAACTGGGAATAAACCGTCATGCTGGAACCGTAGCGCATGTTGGCCGAGCTGTACGGGTACGCCGCCGCCACATCCACGATACTGCTGGCAATCGGGGCAAGTAACAGCATCGCCAGCCGTGCGTCTAGCGCCCGTTGGGTCGTCAGCGGGAAATGCAGGTAATGGCTTTCCCAGATCGAGGTCGCGTTCGGGAGTAGTACCGCCAGTAGGGGGATTGTCTGCGCCTGAATGTGCGCCACCAGTCCGGCCACTCCCTGTTTAATCGGCGTCACCACCAGTTCCAATGCTTCCGGTAGGATAACGAAACCGTGAAGCTGCATCCAGTCGTTTGTCTGGGCATCAATCACAACACTGATGACTGCCTCGGCTGCGCTGCGATGCGTAAAATAGGGAACTTCCTTTTCCGTCGCCATTCGAATGTAAACCGGCTGGTAACTGGACATTGATCGACGCCTTCAACCCAATTGAATTCTTAGTTTTATTATAACAATTAAATGAAATTACGAAAGATTATGGGGCAAAATTTTCCCTAAAAATTTACGAATCTTCCGTCAAGGAATCCGACACTTCGACGTAAGTCAGCAGATTTTCGACGCTGTACTGCTGCTTGAAGGTGAATGCCAGTGGCGTTGCCCCACACTTGTCGATGGTTTCCAGCTTGAATTTGGCTTCTTCTGGCGTGGGAATGTGTCCAGCAGGAATCCACCACAGGGCGAATGAGTAATTTGCCAGTTTCGAGAACCAGTCAGTTCGTTTGCGATACACTTCGACATGACGGCTGTAATAGGTGAACTGATGCAGCGCCTCCACCGACTCCCACACCGACATATTGATGATGAGCCATTCATCGTCGAATACCCGCAGCGAGGTTGCATCGCCATCTTCGGTTTGCAACCGCCACACAAATCCCGGTGCGTCATCGGCCACCGCGTTAATCTCGTCCAGTCGGTTAACGAATTCCGCCATAATCGGGTCATCCAGTGGGGCAAGCATCCGGGCGATATTCACTTGTGCCAGTTGATAGTCGGGCATCCGGTTCTTATCCTTTCTTCCGAAACGACGATAATAAGATAAACCCAAAAACCGGATTTTGAAAAGAGCTTCAGGGACTTCTGGCTAAAAATGAGCGGATTTGCGCTTCCGCTTCATCCACACCGATGCCATCTCGCGCCCAGTCCCAATTTTGAGGGATGCCGCCTGCCACACCGCTCGTACTCACGGTTGTCGGTTTCCACAACGCCAGTGTGTCCGGCGCGAACGGGGCATATCGTTTCGGGTCGGATGGGCCGAGGATCATGACCGTCCGTGTCCCCGCCGCCGCTGCCAGATGCGTCAGTCCGGTGTCATTGCCGATGTATAACCGGGATAAACTCGCCAGCGCCGCGATTTGGCCGAAACTCAATCCACCGACAAACATGGTGGGGCGGGTTGTCATGCGCGAGGCCACCGCTTCGATAAGCTGCCCATCCCCCGGCCCGCCCAGCAGGATGATACCTGCACCCGTGTGGTCGGCCAGCCGTTCCGCCAGCACCGCGAAGTTCTCCGGCGGCCAGCGTTTGCTGTCCATCACCATGCCGGGATTGCGCCCACCCGCCGGATTGATGACAATGAATTTCCCCTGTACGCCTTTGCTGTCTAGCAGTTGCCGGATAGCATCTCGGTATGCTTTGTGAATAGGCACATTCGCCCAACAATCCGAGGTATCTAATCCGAGCGCGTTTGTCACATCCAGATAGACTTCAGCTTCATGTCGGGGTGTATTGGGATCAATAGTAGCGCGGATGGTGTAGCCAAACCCCCGTCCCGCGCTGTCCAACCCGGCGCGATACGGGATGCCGGACAGCATCACCGCTAAACTCATCAGGGGGGATCGCACCAGCGAAACCGCCAGATCAAACTGTCCGGCACGTAGCTGGCCGACGAAACGCGCGAAGCCCACAGGTGACTTTACCGGAAGCGCCGCATCGCCGGTGTCCAGTACCGCGTCCAGTAGGTCATGTCCTTCCACCACCCCCCGCGACCACGACCCGACTGCCCAGGTGATATGCGCATCAGGATAGCCGCGCCGCAGGGCTTTGAGAGTGGCTGTCGCCAGCACCACATCCCCGATACAGCAGGGCAGGATGAGGACAATGCGTTGAGGTTTGTAGGAAAGCATCGCAAGGGATTTCAGGGCTATTTCACGTAATAATACAACTCGCCCGGTTGCAGGAACTTGAACTTCTGGCGCGGCGCATAACGGTCAAAAGCATCCACAATCCGTCCGTTGGGGATGGCATTGTTTGGGAACAGGTCGTTGTGCCCGATTATCACCATATCCCATCCAGCATCCAGCGCCAGTTGAGGCGCTTCTTCCGGCGTCAGATTGCCCACCGCGTTCTGCCCTGTTTCCCGATACCAGTCCCGGCCATTGACCGGAATCATCGCCACATCTGCTGTCGGCAGGCTGTGCAGACTCTCCAGATAGCCCGGATAAATGACCGTATCACCGGAGTGATAAAACGTCACCCCGTTCCACTCAATCAGGAAGCCGAGCCAACGGTAGCCCTTGTCCGGCTCATATTCTTTCTCATAATGTGCCGATGGGATGACGGTCAGCCGCGCGCTGGTACCCGGCAGCATCATCGGTTCAAACGCGGTGGGCACAATGATTCGCCCTTCATCGACCTGAGCGCGATTGAGCAGCTTATCCACGCACCAACCGCTGGTTACGAACTGCATGTCCGGTGAGGCGAGGGAGGCGGGTGCAGCGGTCATCGTATCCAGATGGTCGCCGTGTTCGTGTGAGGCCAGGTAGTAATCGACACCCCGCAGTTCGTCGGGCATGAGCGGTGGCGCATAACCGCGTGCCCACCATTTCCCGGCGTGGTCGCCGATGGAATTGGTCAGGTAGGGGTCAATCACCAGTGTGGCATCTGTCCCTTTTACGATTACACCCATCTGTCCCAATCCCCATATCCCCAGACTGCCCGGTATGACCGGAGTGTTGTGGATGTGTTCGATTAAGGTCTGTCCGGTTGGCATAACCTGGTTCCTTCTGGTTGGCGGAATATTATTCGTCGCGTAAAGCCGCCAGCGTCTGCTCGTCAAAGGGATTGTCTCCGGCGGACAGTTCGCTAATCCATCCGAGTCGCTGTATTCGCGGGCCGTCATAACCATAGGCTTCTGCCCAATCCGCGAAATTCTGGAAATCGCCAATCGCACCTTCAAGGTTGCCCGTGAGTGCGCGTGCCAGCCCTCGGCTGTCCACATAATTACTCTCCGATGGAGCCAGTTCTACCGCGTGTTCGCAGGCGGGCAGCACGATTTCGGCATAACCATATAACGATCCGTACCAGCAGATAGTATTGCTGCTGGCGGCATCATCGGAGTCCAGCGCCAGTTGGACAGCATATTGGTAGGCTTGGCTGGCGGCCTCTGTATCCCCGACGTTTACCGCTGTTTCGGCCTGATTTACCGCCAGTTCGACCACCGATGGATGTACCGGCCATTGATCGCAGGTTTTGCGATACGGTGTTTCACCCATGTAAAGCGACCATTCTGCCTGGGTAAAGTTGCGTCCGGCCAGTTGGCACGCCAGCGCCGGAAGCGGGCCAGTATCCAGAGTCCAGATCACAACCTGATCCAGTATCTTGGATGTGCTGCCAATTCCGGCAGCCAATTTCGAACCATCTGGGCTGAAAGCCAGGGCGTTAATCCAGTCCGGCTCGGTGGCGAAGGTTCGGCTGACGGTCTGATAATTGCTCGTATCCCGGATGATGACACTTCCGTCAGCGCCGCCAGTGGCGAGAAACGCACCATTCGGGCTGAAGGCCAATGCAAATATACTATCGTTATGTCCGTTGACCAGATGATACAGTGCTGTTCCAGTGGTCACATCCCAGATAATGGTGGTTGCGTCCCGTCCACCGGAAGCCAACGTTTTTCCATCCGGGCTGAAGGCCAGCGTAAACACTGCATCCCTGTGTCCAATGAGTGGGGTTCCGACGGGATCGCCCGTTTCCGCGTCCCAAAGCTGAATGGTTAAATCCTGTAGCCCTCCGGCGATCAGCTTCCCATCTGGACTGAAGGCCACCGACGAGATATTCGTCTCCGTTCCAAGACTTTCTGTAAACAGGGATTCCCCGCTAGCCGTATCCCACACAATCAGTTGTCCATCACTGTCTCCCGACACCAGTTTGGTACCATCCGGGCTGTACGCTAAACTCAATACCCAGTTGGTGTGCCCGCTCCAGCTATCCAGCAAATCGCCCGTTTCCGCGTCCCAGATGCGAATATTGGTGTCCTCGTTGCCTGTCGCCAGTTTTGTGCCGTCCGGGCTGTACGCCAGTGCGATGGTTCCGCCGCCCTGGTCATCAATCTGGCGCAGCAGTTGGTTGGTCGCCGTGTCCACCAGGATAAATGTGCCGTCCTGACTGCCTGCCGCGATGGTCGAACCGTCAGGGCTGTAAGCAACCGCCCGAACAGCATCGCTTTGAACATCCACCGTCTTGACTGCTCCACCCGGCACATTTTCTTGCCACAAAACCACCTGATTCCCCGCGCTGACCGCAATGGTTGAACCGCCCGCGCTGTAGCGGGATCGTAGCAGCGTCACATCGGGTATCGGCAGCCGCCGCACAAATTCGAGCGATGCATCATCGACCAGCAAACGGTATTCGACAATGACGTTGGCAGTGGCGACGATACGGCTACCGTCTGGACTGAAGTCCACGTCTGTCACTGGCTCACTACCGAATAAACCGTTAAATTGTGACCCGTCCCGGACGTACCAGATCAACACCGAACCATCCCGGCTGGCTGATGCCAGCAGTTTACCGTTGGGGCTAAAATCCAAACCCTGTACGGCGGCGGTGTGCCCGCTAAATGCCCGTGCGAACTCATGGGTCGCTACATTCCATAGCACGACATCTCCGTTGTCATCACCTGCCGCCAGTCCCGCGCCATCCGGGCTGAACGCCAGCGACCAGATGGGTGGTAGGTTGGAACCCGCCTCGACCAGTTCATCCAGCAGTTGGCCGCTTTCCACATCCCACAGGAAGATCGAGCCATCGTAACCCCCGGACGCCAGCATAGAGCCATCCGGGCTGAAGGCCAGCGCTTCAACCGCGTCGGTATGGGCTGTCAGGCGCGAACCGATGCGTTCCCCGGTGGTCACATCCCACAGCAATATCTTGTCGTCACTTGCGCCGGACGCCAGTATCGTCCCATCCGGGCTGAAAGCCAGTGCATATATTTCACCTGTATGTTCGGCCATAATCGTCGATACCAGTTGGTGCGTTTCGGCATCATATAGCCGAATGTTCGAGTCGCGGTCTCCGGTTGCAATAATTTTTCCATCTGGACTGTAGGCCAACGCATAGATAGTTGCGCTGCCGCCGGACAGGTATCCACCGATTTGCGGTTGTGTGTTCAGGCTGGATTGCAATCCGCCGCCCAGCACTGCCTCCCCGCTTAAATCGCTGCTTTCGATCCCCAGCAGCAGCGCCGCCTGATAAGTATCGACATGTTCAGCGGCCACCTCTGCCTGGACATCCAGTGCGCGTATTGAACTGCTGGTTGTCTGGGATTCGGCGGCGGCCAGCGCATCGGCCTGAACAGTGGCGGTCATTTGCATCCCGTCCAGTTCAGTCTGTGCGCTCGCCAGCGTGTCGGACTGTGCCGCTAACGTGGATTGCATCTGTGCTTGCGCAGTCGCGGCGGTCTGGGCTTCGGCAGTGGCTTCCGCCTGCGCTGCCTGAAGCGTCATTTGTGCGGCCTGGAAGGTCGCCTCCGCATTCTGCGCCATGATTTCCTGGGTGGCCTCGGCGTTTGCCAGGGCGGTAGCGGCGCTCTCCTGCTGTGCCAGAGAATCAGCGGCCATCACCGTCAGGGTCGCGTTCACATTGGCCGCCGCCGTCGCCTGTTGAGCCACTGCTGTTTGTGCCCCACCTGTCGCAGCAGCAGCAATCTCCGCCCCGCTGGTCGCCGCAACCTCGGCATCATTCCTGGCCTGATTCGCGCCGGAAAATACCACTACCAGCACGATCACCAGCAGCGCCAGCAGACCAAATACCCACAGCGGAACGCCCGCTGGTTGATTATCACTATTCACATTCCCCTCCTGCTCGGATTGAGAAAATACGCCTGTATTGTAGGCGAGGTGGATGGAAAGGGCAAAGGTGAGCGGGCAGAGCATAAGCCACGCAAACCGTATCGGCTGGGACGGATTCAGTCTAAACCATCTTATTTATCCGATTGGTATATGTGCAGAAAATGTTGAAATTTTGATTTTGACGTCTGTCTAGCGGTAAACTCTGTTGAAATGCAGTATAGTTCAACTGCAAGATTAATTATTTCCAGCGATCAATTTTTAAAAACCTGGGTTGCTGCGCTGCCAATTGGAGGTGGATGGATTTGTAGCCGCACCCGATAAATAAATTGTTATGGGGTAGATGGTATGTTATTGGAAGTAGAACGTGTTTCCAGAAGTTTTGGTGGACTCCAGGCACTTGACCAGGTGAGCTTTGAACTCGACTCAGGCTCAATACTGGGGCTGATCGGCCCGAATGGAGCCGGTAAGTCCACCCTGTTTAACGTCATCACTGGCACGCTGCCCCCCACTTCCGGCGTCGTTCGCTTCGATGGCAAAGTCCTCACCGGCCTGCCCGTACACAAAATCGCTGATTATGGCATTGCCCGCACATTTCAGACCGTCCGTCCCTTTATGAACCTCAGTGTCCAAGAGAATGTCGTCGCTGCGGCTATGTTCGCTGGTCATCTCAAACGCCCCCAGGCCGAGAAGGGGGCGTCCGAAGCATTGGAACGGGTTGGAATGGGCGATAAGCGCCATTTGGCCGCCCACCAGTTGAACGTTATGTCGCGTAAGTGGCTGGAAGTCGCCCGCGCTCTAGCCATCTCTCCCCGCCTGCTGCTGCTCGACGAATTTATGGCCGGGTTGAATCCCACCGAGGTCGGGCATGCCACAGAATTTGTTCGCGGCCTGCGCGATTCCTCGATGACCATCATCATTGTCGAACATATCATCAAAGCCATCATGAATTGCAGTGACCGCATTGTTGTCCTCAGTGCTGGACGCAAAATCGCCGATGCCCCTCCATCGGAAATCGTCAAAGACCCGCTGGTCATCAGCGCTTACCTGGGGGCGGATTATGCTGCGACTTGAAAATTTGCAGGTCGCTTATGGCGATATACAGGTGCTTTGGGATGTGTCGTTGGAAGTGCCGGAAAAATCCATTGTGGCGCTGCTGGGACCCAACGGCGCAGGTAAAACCACTACCCTCAAAACCGTCCTGGGCATGATGCGCCCGCTTGGGGGACGTATTTTCTTCCGTGATGTAGACATCACCCGGAAGCCACCCCACCAGATCATCAATTCCGGGCTGTTCCTGGTGCCGGAATGGCGCGGGACATTCTCCAGCATGTCGGTGCGGGAAAATCTGGAAATTGGCGCGTTTGTCAGCCATGCTCGTCAGTGGAAGGATAAAACCCTGAAGCATGTTTTTGACCTGTTCCCACGCCTGCACGAACGTCAGTCGCAGAAGGCAGGTACGTTGAGCGGTGGTGAACGCCAGATGCTTGCCATCGGGCGGGCATTGATGGCGCGGCCTGATATGTTGATTCTCGATGAACCCTCGCTTGGCCTCGCGCCCATGATTGTCGAAGATATTTTCAGCATCGTCAAGCACATTAATTCAGAGGGCACAACCATCCTGATTGTGGAACAGAATGTCCACAAGGCGCTGGTGACGGCTTCCTACGGCTACATCCTCGAATTGGGTGAAATTGTCGGTCAGGGCAGCAGCACGGACTTATTGAGTGATAAGCGTGTTCAGGATGCTTATCTGGGAGTATGAGCCAGTAGTTTATGACGACACAGATTATTTTTCAAAGTTTATTATCCGGCCTGTTGGTCGGCGCGCTCTATGGGTTGGCGGCGTTAGGACTGTCCCTTATTTTTGGGGTGCTAAAGGTTCTGAACATCGCGCATGGCGAACTGCTGATGATCGGTGGTTATGGCGCGTTCTGGGTGTTCAAACTGCTGGGCATTGACCCCTATGTGTCACTTATCATTGTCATCCCTCTATTGATAGCAATCGGGTTGGCGCTGCACTTCGGCCTGTTCCGCCATGTGGTGCTGTTCGATGAGGAAGACCGTATCAAAAATTCGCTGCTGATCGGCTTTGGTTTGACGCTGGTTTTTCAAACCCTGGCAATTCGTCTGTTCAGTGCCGATGATCGCAGCATCACCACCAGTTATTCAACCGATTCATTGCAGGTGTTGGGGCTTCGGCTCCCGTTGGTGCGTTTTTCTGGCCTACTGATTGGCATCGTGGTCGTAATCGGCTTGCAGCTATTCCTCAACCGAACCTATCTGGGCAAGGCCATCCGTGCAACTGCCGAGGACTGGCGCACGGCGGCATTGTCCGGCATCAACATCCAGCGCATGTACCTGATTACCTTCGCCCTCGGTTCGGCGCTGGCGGGTTTGGCAGGCATGCTGGTCAGCCTGCAATTCAGCGTGAATCCCAACATTGGGCTGAATTGGACACTGAAGGGATTGATCGTGGTTGTGTTGGCCGGGTTAGGCAACATGCCGGGTACATTTATCGCGGGCATTCTCCTGGGACTGGCCGAGTCCGGCAGTTCGATAGTCTTTGGCCCCCAGTACCGGGAACTGGTCGGATTGGTGATCTTCCTCATCATTCTCAGCGTCCGTCCACAGGGTTTGTTTGGAGCCGCCCATGCAGCGTAGATGGAGCCTGTGGATTTATGCTGTAATTCTGCTTGGCCTGGTTGCCCTGCCGCTGCTGCCATTTGCCACCAACAGCACCTTGACCTCGCTCATTTCGTTGTTCATTCTGGCCGCGCTGGCATCAAGCTGGAATATTCTCGCCGGATTTGTTGGGCGTATCAGCCTGGGACATGCCGCCTTCTTCGGGCTTGGCGCGTTGACCACCCGCCAACTGTGGCTGGTGTACGAATGGCAGATTGTGCCTGCCTGGGTCGCTGGTGGGCTGGTCGCGGCGGCTGCGGCCTTGATTTTGGGTGTGCCCGCCCTGCGTCTGAAAGGAATTTACTTCTCGGTAGGGACTCTGGCGCTGGCCGAAGCTCTGCGCCTGACGGTCAACAACACCTTACCGCGTTTGTCCCGTCTCCCCGGCCCGGAACTGCGCTCATACGACATCAACCCACGCTACTACTTTTGTCTGTTTGTGCTGGTACTGACTGTGGCAGTGATCTACTGGCTGCGTGGGTCAAAGTGGGGATTGGGGATGCGTACTGTCCGCGAGGATGAAGAAGCTGCCGAGTCGATTGGGGTCAATGTTTTCCGCCATTCGCTGCTCGCCTTTGTCCTCAGTGCGCTGTTGGCCGGGTTGGTTGGCGGAACATTCGGCTTTTATCACGTCGGTTATTATCCCAGCTTCACCTTCGGGCCGGAGTGGACATTCGAGGCGCTGCTGGTGACCTTCATCGGCGGGATCGGTACGCTGGCTGGCCCGTTGGTCGGTGCGGTCTTTTTCTTCTTCACCGGCGATCTACTGTCCAGCAACCCTGATCTGCTGAATATTCACCTGATCGTATTCGGCGTGTTGTTTATCCTTGTGGTGCTGATCCTTCCCGGTGGTATTATCGAAATTGCGGAGTATATCCGAAAACGATTTTCCCACATTCCCAATGATGACGAATTTATCAGGAGAAATAAAGATGAGCAAATTGAATCCACCATTTCGGGCTGACCAGGTAGGCAGCTTGCTTCGCCCCTTGCACCTGTTGGAGGCGCGTGACCACTTTCAAAAGGGCAATATCACCAAAGAACAACTCCGTGAAGTTGAAGACGAAGCCATCCGCGATGTGGTCAGGAAGCAGGAAAATGTTGGGCTGAAAGGCATCACCGATGGCGAGTTTCGGCGCACCTATTTTCATGTCGATTTTCTGGAAAAACTGTCGGGAGTGACTGTCAGTGGCGGCCTGAATATGCAGTTTCATGGCAAGGCCGGTGTCGTCGATTTCGCCCCGCCACGCCTGAGTGTGACCGGCAAGCTGCGCCATGTCGAAGATATTCAGAAGGCCGATTTTGAATTTCTGAAGTCGGTGACGACCCGCACCCCGAAGGTCACGATTCCATCGCCGACGATGGTGCATTTTCGTGGTGGCCGTCAGGCGATTGATATTGAAGCCTATCCCGATATGGACGATTTCTTTAACGATCTGGCACAGTGTTACCGCGATGAAATTCAATCATTGTACGATGCGGGCAGTCGCTATATTCAACTCGACGATACCAACCTCGCCTATTTGTGCGATCCGAAGATGCGTGACGGTGCGCGTGAACGCGGCGACGACCCGGATGAACTACCGCGTTCTTATGCCCATTTGATTAATAGTGTAATTGATGGTCGCCCCGAAGATCTGACCATTTGCATCCATTTGTGCCGGGGTAACTTCCGTAGCGCCTGGGTTGCCGAAGGGAGTTATGAACCTGTTGCCGAAGTGCTGTTTAACCAACTCAACGTCGATGGTTATTTCCTCGAATACGATGATGAACGCTCCGGCGATTTTGCGCCCCTGCGCTTTGTCCCGAAGAACAAAACCATCGTATTGGGGTTGGTGACAACCAAAGTTAGCGCCCTGGAATTGAGCGACGAGCTAAAGCGTCGGGTGGACGAAGCCGCCCGCTACATGCCGCTCGAAAATATGTGCCTCAGTCCCCAGTGTGGTTTTTCAAGCACCGTTCACGGCAATAACATTTCCGAAGATATCCAGTGGGCCAAGTTGGAACGGGTGGTGCAAACGGCTGCCGAAATTTGGGGGGATTAATCTGTAGGTAGGAATGAGGTCATAAGACCTTTTCATACACAAGGGCAAAATAGCGATCGAGGAGTTTTACATGAAACGAAGATTTTTAGCCGTTCTTTTATTACTCGGTGTTCTGGCGTTGGGTTCTGTAACCACTGCCCAGGACGAAGCGCCAGAAACCATTAAGATCGGTGCGACTGTCCCCCTGACCGGACGCTACGCGGGCGGCGGCGCGCAGGTTGATCGTGGTTATATGATTGGTGTGGATGATGTGAATGCCGACGGTGGGGTTTATGTCGAACAGTACGATAAGAAGATTCCCTTAGAACTGATCGAACTGGATGACGAATCCGACCCGGTGAAAACTGTCAGCAATCTCCAGGACTTGTACGACAATAACGATGTAGTCGCCTATCTGGGTGGTTTCGGTAGTGATCTTCACGTAGCTGCCGCCGGTGTTGCCGAAGCCAATGCTGTTCCCTATCTGGGTGTGGCTTTCGCGCTCTGGGACATCCATCAGCAGGGTTACAAATATCTGTTCTCACCCTTCCCCAAATCACCCGACCTCAGCAAGACGGTCTTTGAATTCCTCAATGCCACGCTCGACGAGGCAGATCGCCCGACCAAAGTTGGCATTTTACAGGAAACCACAGATTGGGGTATCGAACTGGGCGATTTCTGGGAACAGGACGCGCCCGATTACGGTTATGACGTGGTTGCCCGTGTAGAGTATGCACCCGGCACGACAGATTTCACCGACTCGATTTTGCAATTGCAGAATGCGGGTGTCGAACTGCTGCTCTCCCTGCCGAACCCGCCCGATGGCATCACCCTGATGACCCAGATGGCCGAACTCGACTGGACGCCCAAGTTCTCACTGGTGATTCGCGCCCCAGACCCGCCAACCTGGTCTGAGGCACTCGGCGTCAACGGTGACGATGTAGGCTTTATGCCCGGTTGGCACAATGCGATGGGTTATCCCGGTGTGGACGAACTGAACGCCAAACACATGGAATTAGTCGGACGTCCGGCTGACCCCATCGTTGGCCCGGCCTATGCCCTGATTCAGATTTTGTCGGCAGCCATCGAAAGCGCCGGAACGCTGGATCGGGATGCGATTCGGGACGCTATCGCCGCCACTGATATGGATACGGTCATCGGCCCGGTGACGTTCAATGAGGACGGCACGGGTAACGTGGTGACAGCCCTTCTCCAGTATCAGAATGGTAAGCCGGAGCTAATCTGGCCTGCGGAATTCGCTACCGCCGATTTCGTTTATCCCGCGCCGCCATTTAGTGAGCGCGAGGCGATGGATACCAGCAGCGGCTAGTTTCCGTTTGTGATCCGAAAGACAAAAGGGCATCTCGCAACAGCAGATGTCCTTTTGATTTCATGACCCGAATTCGGGTATCAATTTTGAGGGGATATTTTGCTGTAGGGGAGGGTCTCAGACCCTCCCTAAATGCGTTTATCCCATTTTTTACTCGACAAATTTTGCTGCTGTTTTCGCCCGCACCTCGTCAATCGTCGCACCCGGCATGATGTCCACCAGCCGCAGTCTCCCCTCCACGAAAGCGAACACCGCCAGATCGGTGATCACCATATTCACCTTGCCGATAGCCGTCAGTGGTAGCGTACATTCCGGCACAACTTTGGAACTGCCGTCTCGCTCGGTATGCGTCATGGTGATGATGAGCTTCCGCGCGCCGCTGGCTAAATCCATCGCGCCGCCCACACCCAATAACGGTTTGCCGGGGACTGCCCAATTCGCCAGATTTGCACCCTCGTCAACCTGCAACCCGCCCATAATCGCTACGTCGATATGCCCGCCGCGAAATCATGGCGAACGAGTCGGCGCTGTCAAAGTAACTGCTGCCGGGTAAAGCTGTGACCGGGATTTTCCCGGCATTCACCGGATAGTCCATTGCGCCGCCTGCTTCCGGCGCGGGGCCGACGCCCAGCATACCGTTTTCGGTGTGCAGGATGATGCCGTGTTCCGGTGTAATCAAATCGGCAACCAGGGTCGGAATCCCGATTCCCAGGTTGACCACATCACCCCGCTTCAATTCCATCAGCGCCCGCCGCGCCATGTTCATCCGGGTTTCATCCACCCGTTTGCTGCTGGCCTCCACCGAAGCCGATGAGCCTAAATCCTCCAGCGTGGTATGGGCTTGCACCAGATAATCGACATAACTGCCGGGTGTATGGATTTGATCGGGATCGAGTTCGCCGACAGGCACAACATACTCGACCTCGGCAATCACCAGATCAGCCGCCATTGCCATCGCTTTGTTAAAGTTCTGCTCGGTCATCCGGTAGACCAGATTGCCCGCCGTGTCTCCAATCCAGGCGCGGATGAAAGCCACATTCGCATGCAGCGCGGGCACAAAAACATAGGTTTCCCCGTTGATAACCTTTTTATCACTGTCGGCGGCAATCACCGTCCCCAGCCCGGTAGGTGTATAGAATCCCCCGATTCCTGCCCCGCCAGCGCGGATGGCTTCTGCCAGTGACCCCTGCGGCAGCAGTTGAACCTCCATCGCGCCCGATTGTGCCGCAGCCACAGCTTCCGGGTTGCTGGTGAAGTACGAGCCGATAGCCTTCCTGATCTGCCCGTTGCGCAGCATTCGTCCACCGCCCAATCCCGGTTCGCCCACATTATTGCCGATATAAGTCAAATTTCTGGTGTTGGCTTCCGCCAGTGCGTTCAAGAGGTGAACCGGCGCACCCGTCATGCCGAACCCACCCGCCATCAGCACATCGCCCTCTTTGACCATAGCGGCGGCTTCGGCGGGGATAATTTGTGGAACATCCTTCATTGATAACCCTTAGCGTAACAGTTCAATCACAGTCGCCTCGCCCTGACCCACACCCACACAGAGCGTCGCCAGCCCGTAACGCATGGACTCACCTGCGTCGGCGCGGCGCTGCATCTCATACAGCAGCGTGGTTAGGATTCGTGCGCCGGAGCAGCCCAGTGGATGCCCCAATGCGATTGCCCCGCCGTTTACGTTGGTGATGCTTTCGCTCAGGCCGAGTTCACGCAGCACCGCAATCGACTGTACCGCGAAGGCTTCGTTGAGTTCAGCCAGATCAATCTCGTCCAGTGTCAGGCCGCAGCGTTCCAGCACCTTCCGAGTCGCATAAATCGGGCCGAGTCCCATCACGCGCGGGTCAACCCCTGCCGCCGCCGAACCCGACCAGCGTGCCATCGGCTGGATGCCCAGCGAATCCGCTTTCTCCGCCGACATCAATACCAGCGCGCACGCCCCGTCATTCAAACCACTGGAATTGCCTGCCGTGACGCTCCCGCCTTCCCGAAAAACAGCCCGCAGTTTGCCCAGTTTTGTCATATCGGTAGTGACTTCATAACCATTCTCGGTTTTGCGGTAAAACGGCTGTTCATCCACATCCACAATCACCGGGTCGCCTTTGCGCTGTGGGATGCTGACAGGGATAAGCTCCCGCTTGAAGTATCCGTTGTTGATGGCATCCACCGCCCGCTCCTGGCTTTGCAACGCGAATTGATCTTGCTCCTCGCGGGTGATCGCCCCGCCTTCGATCTGTCCGGCGCAGCTCATCTCGAAGATGTTTTCCGCCGTCTCGCCCATCGCTTCCAGTGGGAACATCGCCTCCATAGCCAGGTTCGGATACCGCCAGCCCAGCGTGGTGTCCCATCCGGTGATATTCCCCGATGGGCCAAAAGCGGTGGGGTTTTTGGGGACGGAGTAGGGTGCGCGGGTCATGCTCTCGACACCCCCCGCCACGAAAACATCCCCTTCGCCGCATTTGATCGCCCGCGCGGCCTGATTTACCGCGTTCAATCCACTGGCGCATAGGCGATTCATAGTCACGCCTGCCACCTGATGCGGCAAACCCGCCAGCAGCGCCCCCATCCGCGCCACATTCCGGTTGTCCTCACCCGCCTGATTGGCACACCCCATGTACACTTCTTCGATCAGCGCCGGGTCAATTCCCGCACGCTTGATCGCTTCCTTAATGACCAGCGCCGCCAGATCGTCTGGGCGCACATCACTCAACGCGCCTCGTATCCGCCCAATCGGGGTTCGGACGGCGCTCACAATCACCACCTCGTTCATGTTTTACCTTTGTTTACTCGCGTCCAAAACGCGGTTGATGAAAATGTCTGTTGACCCCAGATATTGGCTTTCGTCGCGCAGCGCCGTCCAGTCAATCGCCGCATCGGTTCGCTCTCGCACCACATCCACCAGATGGCGGTTTTCCGTGATAGCGACCTCGGCGGCCTCTTTAATCAGTCGCTTGGCCTCCGACTCGCCCGATCAACGGCGCAAGCGCCAGATCAAGCGCCTCGGCCAGCATCAGGCCGTTGGATGCGGCCACAGTCGCCCGCATCTTTTCGACATCCACCACCAGATGTTCGCTCAGGAAGACTGCCTTTTTCAGTGTGGCGGCAGTCAGTGTCACCATCTCCGGCAGCGTCAGCCACTCAATCTGCCATGCCCCGGTTGCCCGTTCCTGTTCCTGAATCAATGCCTGATGCATAGCCGACAGCAGCGCGGCATTGGTACGGGCGGCGGCGATAATTCCCTCGCTCAGAATCGGATTAGCTTTCTGTGGCATGGTACTGGAACCCCCGCGTGCCGGGTCATCCGATTCGCGTACTTCCGCGATTTCGGATTGTGCCAACAGGATGACATCCGTCGCCATCTTTGCCAGTCCGCCGCTCACCAGCGACAGCCATCCGGCCAATTCCGCCAGAGTGTCGCGCTGCGTGTGCCACGTCATCAGTGGCACACTTAGGCCAAGTTCATCCGCCAATGCCTGCTGCACATCCAATCCTCGCCCGCCCAGCGAAGCCAGCGTTCCCGCGCCACCGCCAAGCTGCACCACCAGCAGTCGCGGTTTAAGTTCGACCAATCGTTCCCGGTGACTTACCAGTGGAGCCAGCCATCCGGCGGCTTTCAGCCCGAAGGTGATCGGCAGGGCTTGTTGGGAGTGGGTGCGTCCGGCCATCACCGTACCGCGATGTTTATCGGCCAGCTTCGCCAGCCCGTCCATCAACCGCCGCAGTTCCGCTTCGAGGGTGTCCAGCGCGGCACGGAGTTGCAGCACCAGCGCCGTATCCATGATGTCCTGCGAGGTCGCCCCCCAGTGAACATAGGATGCTGCCCCACCGCCAACCGCTTCCCGAATCTGCTGTACCAGATTAATCACCGGGACGCCGGACTCCTCAATGCCCGTTTGTAATCGCCCCCGGTCCACCTGCAAGGGTTGGACTGCTTCAGCGATCTTCCCGGCAGCCTCAGTGGGGATGATGCCCAGATTCGCCTCTACCTTTGCCAGCGCCACTTCGACCCGCAGCAGAGATGCGATATACGATTCGTCCGCGAAGATAGCCGCCACGTCCGGGTCGTTGAACAGAGGAGAGGAGGCCGAAATCATCATGGATTCAAAAATACGGTTTCGTTTTGACCTTGCAGCACGATGTCGAAGCAGTAACTTGCCCCGTCACTCGACGATTCGTATTGGGCGATCAGGGTCTTGCGTCGCGCTGGCTCAACCAGATTCAATATCGGATCATCCCTGTTGGCCGCCGCTTCATCAGAGAAGTACAGCCGTGTATAGGCGTGAATCAGCATCCCCCGTGCGAACACGCGCACGTTGATATGCGGTGCTTGTGGCTGTTCATCATAATTGACGATACCCGGTTTAATCGTCTTGAAAGTGAACGCGCCCGCTTTCACAGTATCGGCGCGCCCAAACCCCTTGAAGTTCGGGTCGGCCTGCGTGTGATTGGGGTCGGCGGGGTGGTTAAAATGCCCTTCCGCATCCGCCTGCCAGATTTCGACCATCGCGTCCGTCACCGGCTGACCCGCGCCGTCCAGCACGCGCCCCTTGACGAGAATACGCTGCCCCTTTGTATGGTCGTTCACCAGAACATTCAGGTCAGGTTGGGTGAATAATCCAAAGTCAAAAAATGGGCCAACCGTTTGGCTGGGTGTCTGCTGCATATTTTATATCCTTCACACTCAATCATTTGCAAATAAGTTTTAGGGTCGAATCTTCTATACTTGTTTCGTCTCGAACGGCGTCATACGGCTGCCGTTTAACACAATGTCGAACCGATAACCCAGCGCCCATTCTGGCTGGCTGATGTCATGAGCATAACGTGACACCAGCAGTTTGCGTCCCTCCGCGTCCGGGATACTGTTGAAAATCGGGTCGAGTTCCAGCAGTGGGTCGCCGGGAAAATACATCTGTGTCACCAGCCGCGAGATGAAAGCCGAGCCGAACACCGAAAAATGAATGTGCGCCGGACGCCACGCATTGCTGTGATTCCGCCAGGGATACGCCCCCGGTTTGATGGTCGTAAACTGATACTCGCCGTTGGAATCCGTCATGACGCGCCCCGCGCCGCGAAAGTTCGGGTCAAGTGGCGCGTCGTGTTGGTCAACCTTATGGATGTAACGGCCACAGGCATTCGCTTGCCAGATTTCGATCAAGGCATCCCGCACCGGACGGTTATTTTCGTCCAGCACACGCCCGGTCACGATAATGCGTTCACCCAGCGGCTCACCGTTGACCACCGCGTTTTTCGACAGGTCATCGTCAAGCGGCTGAATGGCTTCGTGCCCGTATACCGGCCCCGTCAGTTCGGACAGAGTCTGCGGCGTGGTGATGAGCGGTTTTTGCGGGGAGCGCAGCACCGTCGATTTGTACGCTTCGTGCAAATACGCCGGGTGAGTTTTCCAGTCCAGCGAGGTCAGCGGCTTCTGTATTTTCGTCTCTGCCATAAATTTTTACTCCTGGTTTAAACTATTTTCGGGTTCTGCATATACCTGCTTGGCGATCCCAAAAGCGGTGTTGGCCGCCGGGACGCCCGCATAGATGGCAACCTGTAATAACGCTTCTTTAATTTGTTCCGGGGTCACGCCCGTATTCCGTGTCGCCCGAATGTGCATCGCCAGTTCATGTTCCTTGCCCAGCGCCGCCAGAATCACAATCGTCAGCAGGTGGCGGGTGGGGCGTTCCAGCCCAGGCCGCGCCCACACCGTTCCCCAGGCGGTCTCCGTGATAAATCGCTGGAAATCGGCATCGAACTCGGTGGTATTGGCCTGCGCCCGGTTGACATGTGCCTCGCCCAGCACCTCCCGGCGAATTTGCATCCCGGTTTCATATTTGTTTTCAGGCATAAGCATTTTCCTTCAGGAATTGCATCAGCGCCCCTGCAAACCGCTCCGGTTGCTCCACACACGGCAGATGCCCCGCGCCTTCAATCAACTGGAACTGCGAATCGGGTAGGGTGTCTGCCAATCCGCGCACCAGTTCCGGTGGTGTTGAGGCGTCTTCCGCCCCGCCGACCACCAGCGTCGGCGTGTGTATCCCCCGTGTTTGTGCCGTCAGGTCTGCATCCCGCAGCGCCGTGCACGTCCCACAGTACCCTTCGACAGGCATCCGTGTGAACATGTGTTGATAACCCCGGTAGGCGGCGGGTTGTGCCGTTGGAAAAGAAGGGGCGAACCACCGCAGTGGAATCACTTCCGCCATCGAATCCATCCCATCCTGCCGCAGCTTGCGGATGCGCTCGTTCCACATCTCTGCTGTTCCAATTTTCGGCAGGGTATCGCATACCACCATCGCCTGAACGCGCTCCGGCTGTCTGCTGGCGAAATCCAGCGCGATCATGCCCCCCACCGAAATCCCAACCATCACGGCGGACTCAATGCCCAGATAATCCAGCAGCCCCGCCACATCATCGCTGTGATCGCTGATGCTGTACGGCGCGGCTGGACAGTCGGACAAACCGTGTCCCCGTTTGTCGTGGCGCACAATCCGGTATTGATCCGCAAAATGTGGAACGACATCATCCCAGATACGCATATCCGTGCCCAGCGAATTGATGAACACCAGTGGAAGTCCGTCTGGTTGTCCATCCTGCCGGTAGTGCAGGCTGATGTCATTGATTCGCGCGAATTGCATACCTACTCCGCTGTCTGCGTCTTACTCGAACGGCTCAAAGGGTAAACCGACATAATTTTCGGCCATCGTCGTCCGGCCTGCTTCCGAACTCGTCAGATAATCCAACTCGGCCATCTGCAAGCGATAATTCAGTGGATCGTCACCGAAACGGTGCATCATGGTTGTGAACCACCACGAAAATCGAATCGCTTTCCACACCCGCCGCAAACAGGTATCCGAATAGCGATCAAGCAGGTCGGTTCGCCCTTCCTTGAAGTAGGCGATCAACGCCCGCGACAGGTAGAATACATCCGACGCCGCCAGATTCAAACCTTTCGCCCCGGTAGGGGGAACGATGTGGGCGGCATCCCCGGCCAGCAGCAGCTTCCCGAACCGCATCGGCTCGGACACGAAACTCCGCAGGGGCGTGATGCTCATTTCCAATCGCGGTCCCGTCACCAGTGACTCCGCCGCGTCCGCTGGAAGCCGCCGCCGTAGTTCATCCCAGAAGGCATCGTCCGTCCAGTTGTCCACACTGTCGTCCAGTTCACACTGCACATAATACCGGCTGCGCGTGTGGGATCGCATACTGCACAGCGCGAACCCGCGTTCGTGGTTGGCATAAATCAATTCATGATCGACGGGCGGCGTATCCGATAGAATGCCGAGCCACCCGAACGGATAAATTTTCTCGAAAGTTTTGATCTGGTCGGCAGGGGCGCTCTGGAGGGCAACTCCGTGAGAGCCATCGCACCCGGCCACAAAATCGCAGATCAGTTCTTTGCGTTCGCCCTGCTGCTCGTAGACGATGCGCGGTTTGCCATCCAGATAATCTTCCACCGCCAGGGCAGGCGCTTCGTATTCCAGAAGTCCGCCCTCCGCCAGCCGCGCCTCGATCAGATCATGGGTGACTTCCGTCTGTCCGTAGATCATCACCGTGCTGCCGCCCGTCAGGCTGTGCATATCAATTCGTTGGCGGCGACCCGCGAACGCCAGCGAGAACCCATCGTGAACCAGCCCTTCACGATCCATGCGCTCGTTGACGCCCACCTCCCGCAGCATGTTGACGGTGCCCTGTTCTAGCACCCCTGCCCGGATTCGCCCTTCGACATGTTCCCGTGTCTGCCGTTCGAGGATAACACTCTCGATGCCCTGAGCGTGTAGCAGTTTCGACAGCAGCAGTCCCGCTGGACCCGACCCAATGATTCCAACTTGTGTTCGCATAAATCTTCTCCTCACCACTGTAGGGTACAACATTTAGGTGGCAGAGGGCAAAAATCCATTTTTGCGGATTCACCGAAACTGCTGACCAGTCCGGCGGATGTGGAATCACATGGGAACGCCCATCGCCGCTGCGTTCCCATATTTTACCAATTGATTCAGGTGGCGCGCACCACAGACGATCTCATTTTTCTTTGTCTCTGCTTACCGACTCCATCGGCGGGCCAGCGATCTGATCGACCTCCTCCGGGTCACCAGACGCTCCCTCCTCGGAAATATTCTCGATTAGTCCGGCCTCGTTCTGGCGGGCTTCCGGGGAATTGGTGGTCGCCTCGCTCGCCAGCGTATCAGTACGCTTTTCGGTATCTTCATCCTGGTCGGCGGCGTCTGCCACTTGACCCTGTGCGCGCTCGTGGTCGTCTTCAACCAGATTCGGATGTTTACGGTCATTAGGGTTCATAACAATTCCACCTTTATTTTTTCCTGTAAGGCTTATATCTCCATGTTCATTGTAGACAATGGCAGTACGGCTTGTCCTGAAAAAGTTCATAATTTCAGGCAGAGGCGTATAAGAGATATGTTAGTGGAAAGAGCGTTGTTTAATCTTCTGGCACGGTGAATTGACCGATCAGCGCCAGTCCATCTGCCGCGCCGGGAACGTCACTCAACACCGGGAAGCGAATCAGGTCTGGATAGCTGTACCAACCGACATACACCCTGTAGTTGCCGGGGAGGACATCGGCTAATGGCAAATTCAGCGACTCGATCCACTCGCTCCCCGCTGGATGGGTGCCCAACGATTCATCCACTCCGGCGACGGGATTGCCATCGCTGTCCAGTATCTTGATGAACCGGATGTCCTGCTCGGTGCGCGCCGTGTCGAATCCCCACCATAGATTGACCCGAACAACAGGTGACTCGCTTTCTGGTGTCGGATTTTCCACCTGTGACCCGCGTAACGCCACCCCCCGGTCAAACTGCACCGCTGGCGTGAATGTGGCGGCCTGAAAACTACCGATTTTCAGCCCTTCTACCATCAGCCCGTTACAGCTCAATCCATCTGGTACAGTCTCCGGGCAGGGGTTGTCCAGCGCCAGCGAAACCGTGTGATACCCCGCCTCATCCAATGGGATGCTCAGGTTGACTTCACCGTCTGCCACCTCAGTTCGCAAAGGGGACTCATCCAGCACTAGGGAAGCACTGTGACCTTCTCCAATATGGAGCGTGGTGTCCAAGTCAATCCAGCCCGGTTCGGGCGTATAGAAATACAGGTTAATCCGGTTGGACGGTTCGGAAGGTATTTCGCTGACCTCGGTAAACGGCGGATCGGCATCCGTTTCCGGCACATTCCATACCGCCAGTCGTGCATCTTCGTAAAACGGTTCGCCCAACACGTCCCGCGCGTGTGTGCCCAGTGACCCATCGTAATCGTAAGTTTTGTGCAGGATCACCACATCCGCGCCTGCCGCGTTCAGCAGCGCCGGGTCGAGCGTCCCCTGCAAAATCGACAGCTTGGCCGGACTGACCGGGGTGCGCCGTGTCACCTGTCCGGCGATGATCGGTTTTTCGTGAGCCGTTTGTAACCACAATCCATCTTTGGCCGCCAGCAGGTTGTCCCAGGGCAGGTTGAACACCGCCCGCACATCCTCCCGTGTTGCGATGCTCTGCACTGCCGCCGGGATTTCGGCGGAATAGGTCGGCATCGGCCAGAACGATTGGTAATCAACTAGGACGAGCGCACAGACAATCACTGTGACCAGATAAGACCATCTCCCCCCGCGCTGTTTGAAGAAACCGGAATCCAGCAGACGCGCCGCGCCATATCCCGCCAGCACCGCCACCGCCAGCGCCAGCAGGAAGTTGAAACGTCCCGGCGTCCGAGCTAGGTTCAATCCCGGCAGGTCAGCCACTAGCGCCCAGGGCAGGCTGATGAAGGTGCTGTATTCGCCATTGTTCAGGCTGATCGGTTGGTCGAATACCTTCAACAGCGGGCCGAGCGCCAGCACCCACGCGAACCCACCCACCACCAGCCACCATCGCGCCGCCCGCCATTTCCAGATCGCCACCAGTGCCAGCAGTCCGGCCACGATGCCCACATAGCTCGACCCCTCGACAATATTGATGCCCAGGACGCGGTGGGTATAATCCAGTTGGCCGAACAGGGGATGATTGAATGAGGGCGTGACAATCGCCAGCAGGTCGATACTGTAGCCCACGCTCCCACCCTCCCCGGTATAAGCCGATGTGCCGAACGTGGCCTGAAACACTGGCAGCAGGAAGATCAACAGGATGACGCTCCCTGCGCCCACCGCCAGAATCAACCAACCCAGACCGCGCCAGTTGCGCTCGATCAGGAGCGTCAGCCCGAAAACCATGAGCAGAGGCATGGCGGCATAAATCAGTTGTAGGGTGTGGCCGAACGGCAGCAGCACGAAAAACAGGGTAGCCAGTGCAGCCACGCGCAGCATTTCGCGGTTGTTGTGCCCTTCTGGATTTTGGCGGACTCTTCGCAGTCGAATCAGTGCATAAGCCAGCAGCGGCAGCGGCCACTGCACCAGCAAACCGCCGTGTCCCCCGGCCAGATGTCCCTGCATCGTCGGTGCGGCCATGAATACCACCCCGGCGATCACGGCTCCCATCCGTCGATCAGTCAATTTCCAGATCAGGTAATACGCCGCCCACCCGTTCAGCGCCAGATTGAGTAGGGCTTGCAGGTTGTAGGCAGCGGCCAGCGGCATGAAGAACGCCAGCAGCCAGCCGGGGAAAAATTGCAGCGGGTCTGACCACAGGATGACACCCTGTAGGCCATCGGGGTAGGCCAGCAGGGGTTGAAAGATCAGCGGTTGCCCATGTTGTGCCGCATACTTGAACCACCAGATTTGCCGCGTCATTTCGTGGGCATCACCAAAATCGAACCCGGCGAACTGTGTACCCATCACTGTCACCAACGGCCACGTAATCACCAGCGCGACCAGCAGGAACAATCCATAAGCCGCCAGATGCGCTCGGCGGTGGGGGTTCATGGCGGACACAAATATGGACAATCGTCTCACCCTATA
Source organism: uncultured Chloroflexia bacterium (assembly GCA_963752305.1). Classification (GTDB taxonomy): domain Bacteria; phylum Chloroflexota; class Anaerolineae; order Aggregatilineales; family Phototrophicaceae; genus CFX2. The sequence continues at coordinate 846,484 of CAVVXQ010000006.1, read as the reverse complement.
GGTTCCAATTTCATGCTAATACATGCCAGGATAGCTATTTTGTAGGGGAGGGTCTCAGACCCTCCCTTTGACGAAATTTTCTCTCAAAACACCTGTTCCCATCTTCTCAATCCTATGACGACCATTGTACCGGGGCGACTCCCCTTTGCAAGAGCGCGAAAATTCGATAATTTCTGATCGTTGGTTACAATTACTTTTTGTTACACACGAATTCTGATTAGTTGTACAATATTTCATCCAGCAGGTGCATCATGTTCTGTTTGTGATGCGCGGCTTCGTAAAAGATTTTTTGAGAGGCTTTTTATGACTCCCCGCTTGTTATGTGTGTTCGCCCATCCCGATGATGAGGTGTTCTGTGCGGGCGGTAGTATCGCCAAATACAGTGCCGAAGGCTATGAAGTCAAGGTCGTATCCGCCACCAAAGGCGATGCCGGGCAAATCCGCGATGCCAACATCGCCACCCGCCGGACGTTGGGGGAGGTGCGGGCGGGCGAACTTCAGAAGTCCTGTCAGCACTTGGGCGCGCAGGATGCCGAATGTCTGGAGTATGGCGATGGCACGCTGAAAGACCTGGACATTCAGGTGTTGGTCGAGGATGTGGTCAAGATCATTCGTGACTATCGGCCAGATGTCGTCATTACCTTCGGCCCGGATGGAGCCTATGGACACCCCGACCACATCGCTATTGGCGAAGCCACCACTCTTGCCTGTTCCCTTTCCGGTGATCCTCATAAGTTCCCTTTGCAGATTGTCGATGGTTTTCAGGCATTCGCCCCAAAACGCCTCTACCACAGCTACTTCCCGCGCAGTCCCATGTTGATGCTCGAAAAATTGGCTAAATGGTTGGTGAGCAGGCAGACCAGAAGCGGCGCAACCGAACAGGTTGATCCTGCCGAATTTGTGCGTGCTCTGCTGCTGTTTACCGAAGAAGCCACCATGCTCAATTATTCCAGTGACCGCACTGACGTAAGCTGGTATCCGAGCGGATTTTACATCATCGAACAGGGTGAAGCCGCTAAAGACCTGTACCTGATACTATCAGGTCATGCTCAGGCGGTCTTGGAACATGACGATGGTACAATGGAAAAATTGAGTGACCTGGGACCGGGCTATTTCTTTGGTGAATTGGCACTTGCTCGTAACCATCGGCGCTTGGCACATGTGATCGCCCAGGAAAATGTGACCTGTCTGGTCATGTCTATGAGCGAAGCCAGTATGTTCACTGGGCGCGGGGGAGACGCGGCCATCACTGGCGGCGCGGATCGTGTCAGCCAGAGTGATGCCTCGCAGCAGGTGGTCGATCTTGGGCCCGCCACCCACTGCATTGATGTGGGCGACTATATCCTGAACAAGATTAATGCCATGTCCGCCCATCGCAGCCAGTACCCCATCACGCCCGATATGTTCCCGGTGGATATGCTGAAAGAACTGATGGGACACGAGTATTTTGTTCAGGTACTTCCACCCACGAAACTAGTGGATACCCTGTTTCCAGAACCCGTAAAGGCTTAAGGAGCTTTTCATAATGGTGATGACCCCTACCAATACGAAATATTCACCTGACCGGATGAGTGAGGCATTTGAATCCTTCCGGGGGCGCTACCCGGATTTTGAAAGTACCCGCCATCTCGACGACCTGCGTGCCAGCGACTATGGGCGGCTCGATAGAGAAAATCACGTTTATCTGGACTATACCGGCGGCGGTTTGTATGCCGAATCGCAGTTGCACAAGCACATGGCGCTGCTGACCGGGAACGTGTATGGAAACCCGCACTCGACCAATCTGACCTCGATGGCGATGACCCGATTGGTGGAAAGTGCCCGCGATTATGTGTTGGAATTTTTCAACGCCTCGCCGGACGAATATGTGGTGATCTTTACCCAGAATGCCACCGGGGCGCTCAAGCTGGTAGGGGAATCATATCCCTTTGATGCGAATAGCAATTACTTGCTGACCTACGACAATCACAACTCGGTGAACGGCATCCGCGAGTTTGCCCACGCGCGGGGAGCGACAGTGACCTATATCCCGCTCGTGCCACCGGATTTGCGCATGGACGAAGCCAAGCTCGAACAAGGGCTGAAGTTGGTATCCTCTACCGGGCATCACCTGTTCGCTTATCCGGCTCAATCGAACTTTTCTGGTGTGTATCATCCCCTCGAATGGATTGAGAAGGCACAGTCGATGGGTTGGGATGTGCTGGTGGACGCGGCGGCCTTCGCGCCAACCAGTCGACTGGACTTGAGCAAGTGGCATCCCGATTTTGTCGATCTCTCCTTTTATAAACTCTTCGGCTATCCAACCGGCGTCGGCTGTCTGCTGGCGCGCAAGAATACCGTCCATAAACTGCATCGTCCCTGGTATGCGGGTGGCACGATTACCTTCTCGTCGGTGCAGGCGGAGGGTTTTTACCTGACCCCCGGCGCGGCGGGTTTTGAAGATGGTACGGTCAATTATCTTTCCCTTCCCGCCATTGAAATCGGTCTGCGCCATATCGCCTCGATTGGCATGGACACCATCCACACACGGGTGATGGCGCTGTCGGGATGGCTGATTGACGAACTGATGGCGCTGCGGCATTCCAATGGGCAGCCGCTCATTCGCATTTATGGTCCGGCGGACACCATCATGCGTGGGGCGACGGTGGAAGTCAATTTCTTCGACCCGAATGGCAATCTGTTCGCCGACAGTCGTGTCGAGAAAATGGCAAACGAGAGTAATATCTCCCTGCGGGCGGGTTGTCACTGTAATCCCGGTGCGCGCGAGATTTCAATTGGCTATACCGAAGATGACATGGAAGCCTGTTTTAAGGACAAGGAACGCATGACCTACGAGCAGTTCATCCATGTGATTGATGGCAAAACCACCGGCGCGGTGCGGGCTTCGCTCGGTTTGGTGACAAACTTCGCCGATGTCTACCGCTACTTGGCTTTCGCCGAAACATTTGTCGACCAGTACGTGCAGTAGACCAATGGGTCGTCATTCAGGGATGTGTGGGATACTCGGTCATTCCACACATCCTTTTTGTTTGCCCCGGTGATGAAGGCCGCGCTTTCTGCTACACTAAATCGATATGAACACGGGGAATCACACTCTTGCAAACCCGACCATTACACAATTGCCTGATTGCCAACCGGGGCGAAATCGCCGTCAGGGTCATCCGCGCCTGCCGCGAATTGGGCATCCGCGCCACAGCCGTCTATTCCGAAGTCGATGCCCATGCTCGCCATGTCGACTCTGGCCGATGAAGCCCATCTCATCGGCGCGGCCTCGCCATCCGCCAGTTATCTGAACATCGCCAATCTGATCGAAGCCGCCCGTATAGCCGGTTGCGATTGTGTCCATCCCGGTTATGGGTTCCTCTCCGAGAGTGCCGATTTCGCCGCCGCCGTGATCGACGCGGGACTGGTATGGGTTGGCCCGCCGCCGGATGCCATTCGCCGTATGGGGGTTAAGACCGAAGCCCGCACCTTGATGGAACAGGCGGGTGTGCCGCTCGTGCCCGGTTTCCAGTCCGAAAATGCCACCGATGACCAGTTTGCCGACGCCGCGCAGGAAATCGGTTATCCGGTCATGGTGAAGGCCGCCGGGGGCGGGGGCGGCAAGGGCATCCGCGTCGTTTACCAGCCCGATAAACTGCCGGAGGCGTTGGAGGGCGCGCGACATGAAGCCGCTAAAGCCTTCAACGACCCCCGCCTGTTTCTCGAAAAATACATTGAATCTGCCCGTCATATCGAAATTCAGGTGTTAGCCGATTCGCACGGAAACACGCTTCACCTGTTCGAGCGTGAATGCAGCAGCCCAACGCCGCCATCAGAAAATTATCGAGGAATCGCCTTCCCCCCTTCTGGATGATGTCACTCGCGCCCGCATGGGCGCGGCGGCGGTAGAGGCGGCCCGCGCAGTCGGCTATGTCAACGCCGGGACGGTGGAATTCATCGCCACGCCCGACGGTCATTTTCTACTTTCTGGAAATGAACACCCGCCTTCAGGTGGAACATCCTGTCACCGAATTAGTCACGGGTCTTGATCTGGTCAAACTGCAATTTGCCATCGCCGCCGGGGAATCGCTACCTTTTACCCAGGCCGATGTGACTCAACGCGGTCACGCCATCGAATGCCGCATCTATGCCGAAGACCCGCACAATCACTTCCTCCCGGCAGTCGGCACAGTCGCCCGTTTCATCCCACCGGAAGGACCGGGAATTCGTGTGGATTCGGGTATCCAGTCCGGCGACGAAATCACCATCCACTACGACCCCATGATCGCCAAATTAATCGTCTATGATGCCACCCGCGCCGGAGCCATCCGCCGGATGCTGTCGGCGCTCGATCAAACCGTCATCCTCGGCACGACCACCAACATTCCCTTCCTGCGGGCACTTTTGGAACATCCAACCTTCGTCGCGGGGCAGGTCGATACCCGCTTCGTGGACGATCATCTCCAATCCCTGTTGCCGCAACAGCCCCCTTTGCCCGATGTCGCCCTGCTGGCCGCTGCCCTGCTGGACATGACTCCGGTGGCATCCGTAGGGGAGGGTCTTAGACCCTCCCCCTTAAACGCCGACTCCAACGCCGACATCTATTCTCCCTGGGCGCGTGGCGACGGATTCCGGCTAGGCGGGTAGGCCGACTCATCCTTACGGTATAATGACCACATGACTTTAGACTTTGATGAAAGGGACGGCTGATGTTGAAGCGCCTGATAGTGCTCGTGCTGGTGTTGGGAAGTATGCTCTTGGTAGTACGCGCCCAGGATGCAACCGAAGAACCACCCCCGGAACGGGAAATTTACACCGTCCTCCGGTGGGGTGATGATGTCTTTGAACCTGTTGTCTGGTATGCCAGCGCCGAAGAACTCCCGGCGCGCACGCGGGCGACCTGGCGGGCGGATAGCCTAGGCGGATTGGCCTTTGCCGATTATCTCCACTTCGAGGAAGGCATCACCGTTCCCCAGATAGACAATGTGTTTGACCAGAGTTGGTTCGAGGCATCCCTGGGCGGTACTTACGACATTTGGCGGGAGAATGTTCGCTGTGATCTGGGCAATCTGCGCCTGATCGAATTCAGCCTCAGTAGCGGCGACACCAAGTACAGTATGCGTTATTGGATTGATTGGGTAAGTTCATACCGCGTCATGGCGATTTTCCTCGTTTTCCCCGCGACTGATCTGGCCGACATGGAACTCTACGCGGACAAGTTGTATCCCGACCTGCCCACCTGTATGAGCGCGTCCGGCTAACCGCCCATGCGCTACACCTACCAGGTTGGCGACCACACCCATACCGTTCGTCTGGAACGCGCCCCCGATGGGATTTATGTCGCCAGCGTCGATGGTCGGGAGGTCGCTCTGTCGGTGCGCGCGCTGAACGATGGCGGCTGGCTCTTAACCCTCGCTGGTCAGCAGTTTGTCGCCTATGGTGCGTCGGATGGCAGTACCCGTTATGTTCATGTTGGCGGTCAGCAGTACACCCTGACCGTCCCCGATTCCAGTACGAAACGCCGTCGGGCGTCGGCATCGGGCGGCGACCTGACCGCGCAGATGCCGGGGCAGGTGGTTGATGTACTCGTGCGCGAAGGCGACATGGTGCAGGCCGGTCAAACCCTGCTCATCCTCGAAGCCATGAAGATGGAAATCCGCGTGACCGCTCCCTCCGATGGACGGGTGCGGCGGCTGCCCGTTGAAAAAGGCGCGGTGGTCGAGCGCGGTCAGCCCCTCATCGAACTCGAACCCGCCAATTCCCCGTAGCCCCGCTTGATACCCTTCGTAGGGACAAGGCTTGCCTTGTCCGAATTCCGATTTAGAAACCATTTGAAAAACTCGGCAGTATCCGATTCACTCTCGATTTTCGCACGCCAATGCGCCCTCTTGCTCTCCCCTCCCTTGTGTCCTTGTGCCTCCGTGTTACGCTTTTATTCTTTTCTCTTTCTGAAAACTGACTACTAAAACTGACTACTAATAACGTCTCCCCATATCTTTCACTCATCCCTCATCCCTTGTTTTCATCTTTTTCTGGCAACTGGCAACTGGTAGCTGGCAGCTAAAACGCCATTTTTCCCCTCAAAATCGAAACAAATGTGTACACAAATGTGTACCTATTCCACGAACATTTGTGCTATGATGATTTTGTCTGATTCCCCCTCCTTGCGTAGCGGGGAGGGGGCTAGGGGGAGGGGATAAATGTGCCGCATTTTTCGCAAGCTACGGGAGAAATTTCAAAATCGGCGTTCGGAAATTGACGAAAATGACGAAATTTGTAAATCGGTCATCTCCGTCCATGCAGAACCCACGCGGGCTTGTTTCCGCGCCACCCCCTACCCGTGCAGAAAACCTCCCCTGGTTGCTGCGCTATCCATCGCAATCGTCGAGGGTGCTGGAAATGGACACAAACGGACACTGTGACTTTGACGCCATTTGCGACATTTCCCCTCAAAAGTGTGTCACAAATCGACACTTTTGTGTCCATTGTGACTCCAATCAGCGTCAGAAGTGAGCCTCTTGTTTCCCCAGGCAAAACTGGGTGTGTGATTCAAAGTCCCTCCCTACGCAGTGGGGAGGGATTTAGGGAGGGGATGCCATCATTGATAAATTCGAGAATCATTTCCCGATTCTTTTTCTCGTTTTTTTCGTCTTTTCGATCACATCGGCGGCTGCCCCCGACCTTCCCGCCACCCAGCGCCCGCCGCGCCAACCAATTTTACAGGTCAGCGGCCTTTGTGGCACAATCAACCGCTTGGCTTCAGACGATGAAAGTGATAAATCAATATGGCAGACTCGCTGGTAGTGTTTGATGGTCACAACGATTCGCTCATGGATTACGCCCCCATTGGCGAAGGAACAATTGACAGTTTTTTCCAGCGCACGCCGGGACGCCAGGTGGATTTGCCCCGTGCCCGCGAAGGTGGAATTCGGTGGTGGCCTGTTTGCTGTTTTTATCCGCGACGAGGACAGTGAGGCGATGGTGCATCACTTCGATCCCACCGTCGAATATGTCATGCCGGAGTTGAAACTCGATGAGGCACAGCGGGCGACAATGGCGATGGTCGCCAACCTGTTCCGCATCGAGGCGCGTTCGGACGGCAAGGTAAAAGTCGCTCGGACGGTAGATGAGATCGAAGCCTGCCTGCACGACGGTGTGCTGGCGACGGTTTTGCACTTCGAGGGTGCGGAGGCCATTGATACCGACCTCAACGCCCTGGAAGTTTATTACCGGGCGGGATTGCGCTCGCTTGGTATTGTTTGGAGCAGGCCAACCGCTTTCGCCCAGGGTGTGCCCTTTAAGTTCCCGCACTCGCCGGATACCGGCCCCGGCCTGACCGATGCGGGCAAGGCGCTGGTGCGGCGTTGTAATCAACTCGGAATCATGATCGACCTCTCCCACCTGAACGAAAAGGGCTTTTGGGATGTCGCCGCCCTCTCAGACGCCCCACTGGTCGCCACCCATTCCAATGCCTGGGAATTGTGCAAGCTCCCCCGCAATCTGACCGACAAACAGTTGGATGCCATCAAGGAGCATGATGGCATGGTGGGGGTCAACTTCGTGGTGCTGCTGGCGCGCGAAGATGCCCGGAACGACGCCAATACGCCACTCGAAACCCTGGTGCGCCATGTCGATTATCTGGTGGAACGGCTGGGAATCGAGCGCGTCGGTTTTGGCTCGGATTTCGGTGTCGCCACCGTGCCCAATGGTTTGGCCGATGTGAGCATGTATCCCAACCTCATCGACGCCCTCCGCCGCGCCGGATATGACGACAATTCGCTGCGCAAAATCACCCACGAAAATTGGCTGCGCGTGCTGCGTCAGACATGGAAATAAGGCAACAAAAAAGGCGAGGTACATTTTTCCTCGCCCTTGTCGTGCAGATGATGGGGCGCTCCGGCTAAATGCCCCCTATCACCGTCTGAATCAACAGATAGACATTCAGCACGATGATAATGATGGTCACACTCCACGCGGCGATCTTCATCCACCGCGAGTTAACAAAGCTGCCCATTTTCGCCTTCTCGCTGGTGAACTGCACCAGTGGCACAACCGCGAAACTGAGTTGCAGCGACAAAATCACCTGACTCAGGATCAGCAGTTCGCCAGTGCCCCGTTCACCGTACAGCGCCGCCACGATAATCGCCGGGATAATCGCCAGCAGTCGGGTGAGCAGCCGCCGCAGCCAGGGACGCAGCCGGATGTTCACAAATCCTTCCATCACGATCTGTCCGGCCAGTGTTCCCGTGAGGGTTGCCTGCTGCCCGGAGGCCAAAAGCGCGATAGCGAAGGCGACGCTGGCAAGGGTTGTACCCAATACAGGCGCCAGCAGACGGTAAGCATCGTTGATGTCCGCCACATTTTCGTAGGCTGTGCCGTGAAAGGTCGCTGCCGACACGATCAATATGGCCGCATTAATGAAGAAGGCGAAAAATAGGGAAGCGGTGGAGTCGATGGTAGCGAATTTGATGGCTTTGCGTCGGCCATCTTCGGTTCGTTCGTAGGCGCGTGTCTGGACGATGCTGGAATGCAGATATAGGTTGTGCGGCATGACCGTCGCGCCCAGGATGCCGATAGCGATGTACAGCGCCGATGGATTAAACACAATCGTTGGCGATGGGATCAATCCGACCAGGATCGCACTGATGGAGGGTTGCGAAATCACCAGTTCATAGGCGAACGCGCAGAAAATCACAAAAATCAGCCCCCCAATCAGCGCCTCGACATACCGGAAACCATGATGTTGCAGGAACAGGATAACGACCACATCGGCTGCCGTAATCATGACACCGATCACCACTGGCAGCCCAAACAGCAAATTCAGCGCGATGGCCGACCCGATGACTTCCGCCAGATCAGTTGCGGCAATAGCGATCTCGCACAGAATCCACAGGAAGATCACTACCGGACGCGAGTAATGGTCTCGGCAGGCTTGTGCCAGGTCGCGCCCGGTAGCGATGCCCAACTTGAGGGACAGATATTGGAGCAAAATCGCCATCAGGTTGGAAATCAGGATGACGGACAGCAGCAGGTAGCCGAATTGCGCGCCGCCTGCCAGATCGGTTGCCCAGTTGCCGGGGTCCATGTAACCGACGGATACCATCAGGCCGGGGCCAACATAGGCCAGTAATGTGCGCCAGAAACCCGCGTTCACAGGTACGGCTATCGAGGCGTGTACTTCTTGGAGCGAGGGGGCTGTCCGCCGTAAACGCCAGCCCTCTTCTGGCGCTTGTGTTTCGGGGTGCAATGATTGGTCAACCACGAGAATTCCTATCTAATTAGGCTGGTCTAAATATCGTTAGATTGTAAGCCTAAATTCCCGGCGCTGTCAATATCCAGGTTTGAAGAAATGAGTCTTTGGTATTGTCGGTGTCACACAGACGGGCCATTCAAAAGGGAGGGTTAGCGGTATGGCAGGCGAACCGTGAAGGTTGTTCCCTTCCCTTCATTGCTCACAAAGCTGATCGTCCCGCCATGCACCTGAACTGTCTCATAGACGATTGCCAGCCCCAGGCCGGTTCCCATCACGTCCTGACTGTTGGCCGCACGATGGAAGGGTTCATACATGTGCGCCTGATCTTTTTCTGGAATACCAATGCCGTGATCCTGAATCTGAAAGACGACCTCATCCCCATCGCGCACGAGGTCGAAGCGAATTTCACCCCCGTCAGGCGAATATTTAATCGCGTTACTCAACAGGTTAAATAAAATCCGGCGCATGAGTTTTTCATCCAGTGTCACATCGTCTAGGTTGCCCCTGCGCTCGAAAACGAAGCTGTGCTTGTCATCATCGGGTGGTTGTACCTGTTCGAAAACGCTCTGACAGGCCGCTTCGATGTCGAATAAGTGTGGATTGAAGTCGATTTTATCCGCTCTGGTTTTGCCCAACACCAGAACATCGTCCAGTAGTTCGTTCATGTAGCTGACTTGTTCACGGATGGTATGCAACTGTTCCATGCGGCGTTGGGTTGTAAGGCGTTCATGATACCGTTCCAGGATGTCGTTGGAGGACATGATAACACTAAGGGGGGTGCGAAAATCGTGCGATACCATTGTGATGAAATTTTCCTTGAGTTTCAACAGTTCGCGCTCTTTTTCCATCTCTTTTTCGCGCAGTTTGGCTGCAAAGACTTCTTCCTCCAGATGTTTGCGTTCGGATACATCACGCAGATTTATCAAGATCGCTCGGTCATTGTTCATCGGGATGATGGTGGCGGTCAAATCCATCGGACAAACCGTGCCATCCGCCCGCAGAAATTCCTGAGACGCAAACACTTGCCCAAAGGTTTTGAGCCGTTCTAGAAATTGGGCTGTTTCGTCCTGAATGCTAGGGGGGAACAACACCGAAAAGGGTTTCCCAATCAAATCTTCCGGTCTATAAGCCAGATCACGCTTGACGACGCCATTGACCTGCAAAATGCTACTCTCATGCCAATCAACCACTACGATCACGTCCAGAGCCTCATCAAACAGCACTTTAAATTGCGAATTGGATTGTTCCAGTGCTTCCTGGACGTATTCCCGTTGCACATCAATCTGGAAAAGGTAGCGGGCATTCCACCAGGTAATAGTAGTCATGATCGCAACGGTCAAAACGGAGAACAGTGCTAGGCTGATGGTCAGGTCATACTGTCCGCTGCGCTGTCCCTGAAGAATCAGCCAGCCCAGAATGGTTGGGACAAAGATGCAAGCAGGCAGCAGACGGCGCGTCATAATTCCGGGCAGGTGTTCAGTGGTAAAAAGACTAATAAAGCCTTCTTCCGGGCGAATGAACAGGATGGCTAAACCTGTCAGAACAAACAGGATGGCGGTGTGAATTGCCATCGAACTATAAATGAAGACCGAATACAATGAATCGACCCCATAGACGTAACCCACAATTGCCAGGAAGCTAATAGCGACCATGACAATTGCCATCAACTGCCGGGGACGGCGAAGTTTCGACAGGGGAAGCAGAAATAATGCACCGCCGGAGAGTACCAGGTTGAGAGCGGTTATTGGGGATGGCCGCCCCGGAAAATTGGCTGTAGCCGTAGCGGGGTCTTTAAACAGCACTTCGTCGATACCCAGATTCCAACCAAAGGCGTATTCACATAGGGTAAGTAAACCAAGTGCCAGGGCGATTAGGGCTGCACCTTGCCCAACTCGACGGTAGCCATCCTGTTCGCGTTCATTGTGATAGGCCAATAGCGAGATGCCGCCAAACAGGATACCCAGCGCCGTATTGGTTTTCATGGTTGCTAAACCGGGCAGCACACTCTTGAATGCCTCAAATTGGAAAAGCCAACCCAGCAGCACAATACAAGCTACAGCGACAATGATGAGGCTGAAGCCGCGAGACATGACTTCAAATTTGCGCTGGAGCATACTATGAACTCCTGCCAGTGATGTTACTGCTTGGTGTGACTATCGTCATTCAGTCTACATCAGATTTTGCTCCCAAGAAAATAATTCGCCATGAATATTGATTGCCCTGTATGCTGCTCATGGAATCAATGAGGCATCTCAAAGCCGTATTAGTCACTGTTATGCCGCGTCCAGGATTTCTTCTTCGGTTTGTTGACAAGCTATTGATACGCTGCAATAACCTGTGATATACTTCGTTGACCTCCATATAAATAGGGGTACGACTATGTATACCAACATGGATTGCACAATGGGTTACGAGGTGACCCGCTCTTCTCTTATGCGGCGGTAATTTGCCGCGCCCCACCCCTTTCTCGGCTTCCGAATTCTGGTACAATCGCACACGCCCGACCAACGACTAAAAACCTTTCGTTTCGGTTATTTGTCATGCGTGAATACCCTAATCACAACCACCCATTCTTTAGCAACCGAGGAAGACACAACACAATGCCTGACAACACTTACAATCCCCAGGCCATTGAACGCAAATGGCAGGAAAAATGGGAGACCGACAAGCTGTACCGCGCCAAAGTGGATTGGAGCAAACCCAAACATTATGCGCTGACCATGCTGCCCTATCCCAGCGGCGACCTGCACATCGGCCACTGGTTCGCCATGACACCCAGCGATGCCCGCGCCCGCTACATGCGGATGAAGGGTTTTAACGTCCTGTTCCCGATGGGCTTTGATGCCTTCGGACTGCCCGCCGAAAACGCGGCCATCCAGCGCAACATCCACCCCAAGAAGTGGACGTATGCCAACATCGAGCGGATGCGGAAGCAGATGCGCAGCATGGGCGCGATGTTCGATTGGGAACGCGAGACGGTTTGCTGCGACCCAATCTATTACAAGTGGACGGAATGGTTCTTCAAGACCTTCTACGAGAATGATCTGGCCTATCGCGGTGAGGCGCTGGTGAACTGGTCGCCCACGCTGCAAACGGTGCTGGCGAACGAGCAGGTCATCGACGGCAAGGACGAGCGCACCGGCCAGCCCGTCGTCCAGAAGATGATGACCCAGTGGTTCTTCCGCTACACCAATTATGCCGACGAAATGCTGGACTTCGAGCAGATTGACTGGCCTGATCCGATCCGCATCATGCAGACCAACTGGATTGGCCGCAGCGAAGGTGCGCGGGTGTTCTTTAAGACCGAGGAGGGCGACCCGATCGAGATTTACACCACCCGCCCGGATACGCTGTGGGGCGCGACCTTCATGGTGCTAGCGCCGGAGCATCCGCTGGTGGAGAAGATCACCACCGACGACCAGCGTCGAAGAGTCGAAGCCTATATTGAGCAGGCGGCGCGGGCGACCGAAATCGAACGGTCATCGGAAGTCGCGGGAGAAAACCGGCGTGTTCACCGGCGCGTATGCCATCAACCCGGTCAATGACGAGCGCATCCCGATCTGGATTGCCGACTATGTGATGATTACCTATGGCACGGGCGCGATCATGGCGGTGCCATCCGGCGACCAGCGCGACTTCGAGTTTGCCCGTAAGTTCGGGCTGAAGATCATCCCGGTGATTCAGCCGGAGGGTGAACACTTCGACGGCGACACCATGACCGAAGCTTACGATGGCGCGGGCTACATGATCAACAGCGGCCGATTCAACGGCACATTCTCCGACGGTCAGAAAGGCCGCAAAAATCCGGCGATCAGTGCGGTCATGGACTGGATTGAGGAACGCGGCATCGGCAAGGAAGCCGATCAACTACCGCCTGCGCGACTGGCTGATCTCCCGCCAGCGTTACTGGGGTTCACCCATTCCCGATCATCTACAAAGCAGGACGGGGACGATGGAAACTGTGCCGGATGACAAGCTGCCAGTCACCCTACCGGATGATGTGGAATTCCTGCCGACTGGCGCAGAGTCCACTGAAGCTATAACGAAGGTTTCCTGAACACCGTCGACTCGCGAGGGCAACCCGGCCACGCGCGAAACCGACACGATGGATACCTTCATGTGTTCGTCGTGGTACTGGTATCGCTACCTGAGTCCGAACTATGACAAAGGAGCCGTTCGACCCGGAAGAAGCCGCTTACTGGCTGCCAGTGGATACCTACACAGGCGGCGCGGAACATGCCACCATGCACCTGCTGTATTCGCGCTGGTTCGCGAAGGCCATGCGCGACCTGGGCGATGTTCGAGGACACGATGGACATCATGAAGAAACATGGGCGCGACCCGGAAGTCCTGATGATGGGCGAACCGATGCTGCAAGTGCGTAATCAGGGGCAGGTGTTGGGCGAGGAACGGCAGGGCCACTTCATCAAGGCCTCCGGCACATGGCAGGCGGCCAAGTTGTTTGCGGATCGGGTAGAAGTCATTGACCCGATGGATGCCCCGGCCAAGTTCGACGGTGTGGTCGGGCGAGATCGTCAAGCGCACCGAAAACCTGCTGACGGTGGATGTTGGCGGTGGCGAACTGCGAACGGTGGAAGTCGTGCCGGATGCGGAGGTCATCATCCCCGGCATGGAAGGTGTCGGGCGTGCCGACCAACTGAAGCATCATCTGGAAATCCAGCGCATGTCCAAGAGCAAGGGCAACGTGGTCAACCCGGATGATTGGGTGTCAAAGTATGGCGCGGACACGCGTGCGGGCGTACCTGATGTTCGGCTTCGACTGGCTGAAGGGTGGCCCCTGGGACAGCAAAGGTATTCAGGGTGTGGTGCGCTGGGTCAATGATGTCTGGGATATCGTGACGACCACCACCGTCCCGGCGCAGGGCGACGCCGAGGCCGAACGCGACGCTGGAACGCCAGGTTCACCAGACCATCAAGCGGGTGGCAGACGGGCTGGAAACCTTCAGCTTCAACGGCAGCATCGCCGGGCTGATGAAGTTCCGCAACGACCTGAAGCGACTTGATGAAAGCCGGTAGCGTCGGCGCGAATCGGCATGGCGCGAAGCGGTGCGCGATATGCTGCTGCTGATGGCCCCCTTCACCCCGCACATCGCCGAAGAACTGTGGGCACAGCAGGGACATGCCTACAGCATCCATCAGCAGTCATGGCCGGAGTACGATGCTGGACAAGGCGGCTGAGGATGTGGTGACGCTGGTGGTACAGGTCAACGGCAAGGTGCGGGATCGTATCGAAGTCCCGGCAGGCGTCGAACAGGCCGAAGCCGAACGGCTGTCTCTGGCGAGTGAAGCGGTACAGCGACAGTTGGATGGCGGCCAGCCGAAGAAGATGATTTTCATCTCCGCGCGCAACGGCCAGGAGCCGAAAATCAACGTCGTGGTCTAATCAATCGGGTATCAAGCCATGCAGAGCATCAGGGCGAGTATTCAATACTCGCCCTGATTTTATTTTGGCGCAGGAACCCACACGGGTTCTGGAGTAATGTTATCCTGTGGACGTCGGCCAGAATCAATGAACTCGGTGGTGGACAACCGCCACACGGGTTCGACGGTCATATCTTGATTACACGGAATCTGGCACGCCAGCCGTACCTGCCCGATCAAACCATCTTCCGCCAGACGATCCCGCTCGGCGGTAGTCATTTGTTTGGGTTCGCCTGCGAAAACCCGTACCCGGCAGGTGGTGCATTTGGCATAACCGCCGCAGCGGTGTAGTACATCCAGGCCGCTGTCTTCCAATGCCAGAACCAGACGCTTGCCCGGTTCGACATCAAATGT
The DNA here is from genome assembly GCA_963752305.1 of uncultured Chloroflexia bacterium. Classification (GTDB taxonomy): domain Bacteria; phylum Chloroflexota; class Anaerolineae; order Aggregatilineales; family Phototrophicaceae; genus CFX2. The sequence goes on along the minus strand of CAVVXQ010000006.1, from coordinate 831,453 downwards.
TTCGCGCATCACAGTGATTCGTGGCATGGTCGCTCCCAATCGTGTCGCCATAAGTCGTATGTCTTGTTAACTTATGATCGTCCAACATGCTGCCAACCGATTGGATTTTTATTGAATTTCTCATGAAAATGCCTGCGAGGCGTGGCTACAAGCTGGTCGGACGCTTGTAAAACAGGGCCGTTCTGGTGACTTCCACACACACCACGCCGTCCTGATTACGCCCGGTGTGCTTCAGGGTGACGAGTCCCTGGCCGGGGCGCGATTGGCTCTCGCGCTTGGCGATCACTTCGGTTTCCACATATAGGGTATCGCCGTGAAACATGGGATGGGGATGTCTGACCTCCTCATAACCCAGGTTGGCGACAATCGTACCCTGCGTCGTATCCCCCACGCTGATGCCCACCGCCAGCGCCAGCGTGAACAGGCCGTTGACCAGCCGATGTCCAAAAGGCGTTTTACTGGCGAAGTCCTCGTTTACATGGAGCGGTTGCGGATTCATGGTGAGGCTGCTGAACAGCACATTATCCATTTCGGTCAGCGTGCGCCCCAACTCATGCTGGATGACCATACCGACTTCCAGGTCTTCGTAATATTTCCCGGCCATAAGTGTAAGTGTCCCTCCGACTTTCCGCACCCTGTTTATCAAATATCGGGAACCATGAATTCGGTCATGGAGCAAGGCTCATTTTAGCCCAAAAGAGATGTCTGATTGCAGGCCATCCGCCATCAGACGCAGCACTTCAACTTCGCGGGATTTGAGGTCTTCCTGAAAGGCCATTCATTGCCCCTCATAACACGATGAACTTAGTCTAACCTCGCCAATTGACTTTCACAACCACCCACCCCCAAGTGTTGACCACCCACCCCTGGGTGATGACGACTACCCGACCCACAAAGTACATTGACATTAACACAGCAGGCAAACAAATCGACAGATAAAGAGGAGAAAAATCATGCACCCCGAATTGATGTACCAATTATTCGCCAATACCCGTCAGCCCGAAGCAATTCGCAGTGCCGAGGTTGCCCGATTAGCAAAGCTCGTGCAACGCGACCAACCCAATCACGCGCAGGAACTATTGAACCATGTCGTTGCGTTTGCGAAGCGTACTGGCGCGAGAAACATTGAAACCGCGCAGACTGGCGAACTGCCGCAAATTGACTTGAGCCGTAAACAGGCATAACCACCATGAATTTTGGCACCCTTTAGAAGGATATTATCATAACGCTCATCACAGGATGAGCGTTTTTGCTGCTACGCGATCCCCTTTATGCACTTCGTTGAATATCCGGCTTTCAGTGATTCATCAAAGATAGGTGTTCCGGTGCGAAATGTCGGTTCTTCAATCAAAACCATTCACGTTGCAGGTCTATTCCAAATCTTATATGGTTGTGCCGAAACCGAATACAGGAGCTACACAGTGGAAATCAACCCCAACGACCTGCCGCACCGTGAGGTATATAAGCTGATGACCGGGGCGATTGTGCCGCGTGCCATCGCCTGGGTGAGCAGTGTCAACGCCGACGGACAGCCGAACCTCGCACCCTTCAGTTTTTTCACGGCGGTCTGTTCGCTGCCGCCGACCATCCTGTTTTGCACCAGCGTCCGCAATACCGACGGTGATTTTAAGGATACCCTGCACAACATCCGCGCCACAGGCGAGTTTGTGGTCAACTTCGTCACCGAGGCATTGGCGGAACAAATGAACATCACCGCCACCGAACTCCCCGCCAACGTCAATGAGTTTGAGCGAGCAGGGCTGACTCCCGAACCATCGCAGGTCGTCAATGTCCCGCGCGTGGCCGAGAGTCCGATACATTTTGAGTGCAAATTGAATCAGGTCGTGACCATCAGCGATGCGCCGGGAGGCGGCAGCATTGTTCTGGGCACAATCGTCCACATGCATATCTCGGAGACGATCTACCGGGAGGGTAATAAAATCGACTTCGCCGCCTACCAGCCAGTCGGGCGATTGGCCGGGGCAGGTTATACACGGGTCAATGACCTGTTCGACATGCTTCGTCCCGCGCCGGAAATTCCGAAGCAGGATAACGGTTGAAAATCTGCCCTACTTAAAAATCGCGTCCACCGACACTTTTACTGGCTTGATCTTCACCGTCACCCGTGTTTCCTGTTCTTTCCGCGTGATGGGGTAAATGTCGCCGTAGAAGTGTCGTTTCCCGGTATAGCGGGCGGTCAGTTTGTCGGCGTGGGCTTCTGCACCCTCCCGCGTGATGGCAACCACATCCCCGCGCACTTCCAACCAGCGACTTTCGTTCGCAGGGTCGATCACCAATATGCTGACCTTCGGGTTAGCGCGCATATTCTGCCCCTTTTGCCGTTCCAGGGTGGTGTTCAACAGTACATAGCCGTCCTCATAATCCACCCAAACCATGCTGGATTGCGGTTGTCCATCGGGCATCATGGTGGTGAGTACCCCGTGTATTGGCGTGGTCAGTAGGTCGCGGTGGCTGTCAGGTATCATGACGTGCATCCCCTTATCCTTCCACTCGAACGCGAATTGGCAAAATTGTGACTTTGACCGGCACGTACTGTCCTTCCAGTTCAGTCGGAATGCTGTCCCCGAAGAATTGAGCATCCGGTTTGTGCATATAAAGTGCGGTGAGTTGGTTCAGATGCTCCAGTGCGTCATCTTCGGTCATGTCGATCACCCTGCCGCGAATCTCGATGTGACGCAGGGGGTGGCATGGGTCATAAATCAACAGCGTCACTTTCGGGTTGGCACGCATATTCTTCTCTTTTTGGAAGCCGCGCATGGTGTTTATCAGCACATAGTCTCCCTGGCGATTGCACCACACGGGTGTGGTCTGCGGGCGGCCATCCGGCATGATCGTCGTCAGCACGACGTTATAGCCACCGTCGATTAAGTTTTGATGCGACTCAGGGATGTGATCGGGTGTCATACTTTTTTGCTCCCAACGGTGGTGTTATTATGCCAGGTTGCCGACCAGCCACACGACAAATGCCAATACCCCCAGCAGCGATGTACTGATGGGCGCGAACGGGCAAATCGCCCGGTAGCCGATGATCGAGCGTTTTAATGCGCGCGGATACGGAATACAGGTGATAACGGCTGCGATAATAAGCAGCAGTGCGATGACGGTGGGCAAACTCATGGTGTGTGCCTTTCTCCGATGGATGAGCGGATGCTCTGACGTCTATTTTGTGTCTGCTGTATTTACGAGTCTGGAAATGGCGTGAGTATCTCCGGCGTAGAATGTCACGGCAGATTGATGACATGAGACGGAGACACCGTTTTTGTTCCACCCAAATCCACGCTTAGATATACCCGGAACACCTGTTCTCCCCCCAAAGGATGATCGCGGGGGGAGTTTGCCTATCCCCCCCGAACTTTCGATCAAATCGCCATGTAATAGTGTCAAGAAGTGAACGACCTCGCTGTGTGTCGATAGTCACCCGGCTCAATGGGCTAATTCGGCAGCAACAGGGAGGTCGTATCTGTGAACACGGCAGGTAGGCGTGGGGCTTTGCCTTTCCTGCTGCCGTGAAGCTCGCGCTCAATTAAATTTTAGGAGGAATGTTTACAAATGGCAAAAGGACGTTTTTTCCGGTTCGCTGGGCTTGGCGTGGCACTCATGCTGATGCTCAGTCTCGTCGTCGGGGCGGTCAGCGCCCAGGACGATCTGGTGCTGGTAATCGGTTGGGATCAGGAACCCGGCCAGCTTTACCCACTGGTGAGCATGGTGCAGTCTGTCAATCTGGAGGAGTTCTATGCGCGTGACGTGTGGAACTGGGACTTTGACCGGAATATCTACCCGGTAATGGTCGAAGAAATCCCCACCCCCGCCAATGGTCTGGTGACGACCAATGACCAGGGCAATACGGTTGTGACCTACAAGCTGCGCCAGGATATGAAGTGGTCGGATGGTGTGCCCATTACCTCCGCCGATTGTGAATTCTGGCATGAGGTCACGATGAACCCATCCTACTCGGCCAATTTTGCGCGTGGGAATTATCCCAATGTGGTCGAAAGTTTCGACGTGGTGGATGACTACACCTTCACCATGACCTATAACCAACCCTTCCCGGATTACCTGACCGATTCGTATGCGACCTGCAAGTACCCGGAGCATATCCTGCGCCCGGTGATTGACTCAGTTGGCACAATCGATCAGGCTCCGCAGTTCGCCGGGCAGGGCACAGTCGGTTACGGCCCGTACAAGGTCGATACCTGGACAGTGGGCGATAACCTGACGCTGGTTCGCAACGAATACTGGGACGGTCAACAACCGACGATTGACAAAATCATCATCAAGTTCATCCCCGACTCAACTCAGATGGAAAATGCCCTCTCGACGGGCGAAATTGATGAGGCGTTCCTGTGGGCAGAAAACCAGTGGGACAGCTATTCATCTATGCCAGGAGTTTCGGTGTGGAATGAGCCAGGGGTACTGTCTGACGCCCTGTGGATCAATATGACCGAGAAAGCGCACCCGGCACTGCAAGATAAGCGCGTCCGCGAAGCGATTGCCTATGCCCTGGATCGTCACGCGATGGCTGACGGACTGGCCGCCGGAGCAGGGGTGCCTGATACCTGGTGGTTCCCTCAGTGGCAGCCAGATGACCTGGCAGTCTACGACTATAACGTCGATATGGCGAACCAACTGTTGGACGAAGCTGGTTGGGTGGATAGTAACAATGATGGTATCCGCGACAAGGATGGTACGGAACTTATCTTGCGCTTCTATACCACCACCCGTCAGCAGCGTATCGACTATCAGGTGCTTATTCAGGAATACCTGACCGCTGTCGGCATTAGCACGCAGTTGTATCCCGTTCCACCTGGCCCATTATTCGCGCCGTTCAACCAGCGTGGTTTGCTGCTGACCTACGACTACGACATCGCCATGTTCGGTCTGACAGCCAGCCCACTATCGCCCAATACCCAGGCATCATTTGCCTGCGATCAGGTGGCATCTCCCGACAATCCGAGCGGTGGTAATGATGTTGGCTGGTGCAGCCCGGAATTCGATCAACTGGAAGCACAGGTGAACAGCACCGTAGACCCAGTGCAGCGCCTCGAATTCCACCACCAGGCGGAGCATATCTTCAATGACGCGCTGTTCTACATTGGTCTGTTCGTGCGCGCCACCAATTATGCTCTGAACTCAGATCGTTGGGACCTGGAGAGCTTCCAGCACGGCGGCACGCTGTCTGGCAACTACTTCGAGCGCGTTGAATTCTGGAAACCAGCCGGGATGTAAGTAACGCTTCGTAAACATGTGGGGACGGGGTTCGCCTCGTCCCCCTTCGCCGTTTGATCGTGAACGAATGATGCGAATTTGTAAGGACTAAATAGATTATGGGCCGGTATCTCATCCGTCGATTGTTACAGGCCATTCCGCTGTTACTGCTCATCACGGTGCTGGTCTTCGTCCTGCTCAAGACGGCTGGCGACCCACTCGCTTATCTGGCGGGTGATCCCCGTATCAGCGAAGCCGATAAGCTGCGGTTGCGGCGCAGTCTTGGTCTGGACGATCCCATCCCGCTCCAGTTTGTCCACTGGCTGATCGGTGATACCTGGTATGAACGCGATCTCGATCTCGACGGTGTGCCGGAAACCTACGGCCAGCGTATGGGTATCCTGCGTGGGGACTTCGGCATGTCTATCCGCTACAACCGTCCCGTGACCGAGGTGATCGGTGACTTCTTGCCGAATACCTTGTTACTGGGATTCACGGCCTTTACTGTAACGGTGGTGTTTGGGCTGATATTCGGCATAGTAGCGGCGCTGAGACAGTATTCGTGGGTGGATAACGTGATTACGACATTTTCTTTCATCACATTTTCCTTCCCGATCTTTTTGATCGCGCTGCTCAGTGTCTTGCTGTTCTCAGTGTTATTTAAACAGTGGGGGCTGCCGTACCTGCCAGTGCAGGGCATGTACGAAGTACGTGGGGATAAGACACTGGTCGAAGTCGTGCGACACATGATTTTGCCCGTGATGAGTATCGCGCTGATAAATATCGCTGGGTACAGTCGCTTCATCCGTGCAGCCATGCTGGAAGTGATTAACAGCGATTATGTCCGTACCGCCAGGGCTAAAGGACTTAGCCAGCGGCGAGTGGTGTATTTGCACGCCTTCAAGAATGCTTCGCTGCCCTTGATTACACTGATCGGTCTGAACTTCCCGTTTATCCTCAGTGGGGCAGTTGTGACAGAAACCATTTTCGCATGGCCGGGGATGGGGCGGCTGTTCATCGACAGTCTGAATTTTTTGGACTCTCCAGTTTTGATTATTTCGGTAATGATGACCGCCATTGCGGTTGTCATCTGCCAGTTATTAACGGATGTGGTTTACGCCTGGGTAGACCCACGCATCCGATACACTTAGGACACACGTATGACAAACGCGACTTTTTCCCATGATGGCGAACGGGGTGTGATTACCCTGGGACAAACTGAGATTGTACCCGAATCCCCCTGGAAGTTGGCCTTGCACCGTTATATCCGGCATCGGATGGCGGTGGTTGGTACGCTGTTGGCCGTCTTCGTCGTTCTGTTTGTTCTCGTTGGCCCGGTTTTCTATACCGAGACCTATGCCAATAAGACCTCTATCCTGGATAAATATCAGTCGCCAAGTGCCGCGCATCCTTTTGGAACCGATCAGGTAGGGCGGGATGTACTGGCGCGGGTGATTTACGGCGGGCAGATTTCAATCGCTATCGCGGTAGTATCGGTGGTGATTTCGATTGGTGTCGGGACGCTGGTGGGATTGGTCGCCGGATACTTTGGTGGCTGGGTGGACTCCCTTCTAATGCGATTGGTCGAGGCGCTCCTGGCAATTCCGGCACTTTTCCTGCTGTTGATGTTATCCAATGCGCTGTCGCGCTCGACGGCGACGGTGAATATCCTGGGGCGAGAATTGAGCGTGACAGTCGTTGTCATTGTATTGATTATTGGCCTGACAAGCTGGATGCCGCTGTCCCGCATTGTTCGGGCAATGGTGCTGTCGTTGAAGGAACAGGAATTTGTGGTGGCGGCGCAGTCCATCGGGGCGCGCGACGGCTTGATTATCCGTGCCCACATCCTGCCGAATGTACTTGCGCCGGTTATTGTATCGGCCACGCTGGGCGTTGGCGCGGCCATCATCACCGAAGCGTATCTGAGTTTTCTGGGTTTTGGCGTGCTGCCACCGACTGCCACCTGGGGCAATATCCTCACCCGCGCCCAGGATCATCTGGACAAAGTGTGGTGGCTGTGGGTTGCGCCGGGATTTTTCATTGTTATCACCGTGTTGGCGATCAACTTCATTGGCGATGGTCTGCGGGATGCCTTTGACCCGCGCAGTCAACAGTAATCGCCGTATCTTGAATCGGCCACACATGCCGGTTTGAGTAGAAAAATGGGATGAATGCGGGGGGAGAGGTAGGGGGAGTATAAATATCCTCCTGGTTACTTTGCACCAACCTTTCTGGTCATTTATCCCAATTCAGAAGGTCTTCATACACGACTTTTTCTGCGATTCTTGCAGATGAGGTCAGTTTTCCCATTCTTTTATCCCAAATGTTTTGCGATATTTCCTTGCTCTCACCTATAACTTATGTTATGCTCTGCCGCACTCGCTTTACAGGCGAACTTTCGTGTGTGAAAGTTTGTCTGGATTCTCTCCAATTAATTATAGTTTTGAAGGAGTAAAGCATAAATGTTTGAGAAGAAGTCTCTTCGCATACTGAGCCTCTGTCTCGTCATTCTGACGATGATGAGCCTCATCGTCGGCGCGGTCAACGCGCAGGACGAAAAAGTCCTGGTCATCGGCTGGGAACAGGAACCCCCGAAACTGAGCCCAGTGGGCGACAACACCTTCGGGTCATTGATTGATGGCTTCACCCGCCGTGATGTGTGGGCCTGGGACACCAATTACAACATCTATCCAGAAATGGTGACAGAAGTTCCGACCCTGGATAACGGCCGTGTGACCACCAACGACAAGGGCAATACTGTCGTCCACTACACTCTGCGCGAGGGTATGAAGTGGTCGGATGGCGAACCCATCACAACTGCTGATTGTCTGATTACCCACCAGATTACAATGGATCCGACCACCGGCAGCATCCAGCGTGGTAGCTATCCAGATGTGGTTGAAAGCTTCGACGTTATTGACGACTATAACTTCGACCTGACCTACAACGTCCCCTGGCCGGACTTCCAGTCCAATGCCTACGCAAGTTGTGGTGCTTTACCGGCTCACGTCTTCCAACCCGTTCTGGATGACACTGGTAATATCGACGACTCCCCCTTCTTTGATGGTCAGGGCGTGGTTGGTTACGGCCCGTACCAATTTGATACCTGGGATGTCGGCAGCCAGATTACCCTGACCAAAAACCCCAACTGGGACGGTCAGGAACCTGCATTCGATAAAATCATCCTGCGTTTCATCACCGACACTGCCCAGATGGTGAACGCGATGGACGCTGGTGAAATTGACATGGCCTTTAACTTCAGCGACGATCTGGTCGACAAATACAGCGCCATTGCCAACACCGAGGTCTTCAAGACCGATGGTGTATACGGCGATGCGATCTGGATGAACGTCGGCAATGGCGGCCACCCAGCCCTGAGCGACCCCAAAGTTCGTGAAGGCATCATCCGCGCCATTGATCGCAAGAGCATGGCAGAAGACTTGGTTGGCCCCGGCGTAGGTGTACCGCTGTCGTGGGTATCGGCACAGTATTGGGGAGACGACCTACCCTACTGGGACTATGACGTTGATATGGCGAACAGCCTGCTCGACGAAGCTGGTTGGGTAGACAGCAACGGCGATGGTACACGCGATAAAGACGGCACAGAACTGGTGCTGCGCTTCTTCACCACCACTCGCCAAATCCGTATGGACTATCAGGTCGTCATCCAGGAATATCTGCAAGCGGTTGGCGTAGGCGTTCAACTCCTGCCCGTCCCATCGAACATTTTGTTCGGTGAATTCAAGGATCGCGGTATCCTGGACACTGGTGACTTCGATCTGGCGATCTTTGCCCTCAGCACCAACCCACTGTCGCCCGCGTTTGATGCGCCCGACTGGTTTGGCTGCGGCGGTATCCCGTCGGTGGACAATCCGGCAGGCAGCAATGGTTGGGGTTCCTGCGATCCTGAATTTGATGCACTCGATCTCCAAATCCTGTCCACTGTTGATCCGGCTGAGCGCTTGAACCTGGCTCATGAAGCCCAGCAGCACTTCTTCAACATGGGCTTCTGGCATGGTCTGTATCTGCGCCCGACCTGGTACGCCATCGACACCAGCGTGGTGACGGTTGACGATGCTGTGAAGGGTATGGGTACGCTGTCTTCGAACTGGTTCCAGAACATTGAGAACTGGAAACCAGCCTAAGGTCTAAAGAATCACAAATCGGTTGGGGGGGCAATATGAGTTCCCCCAACCGATGGTGTATAATAGGACTGTTACTCATCCGTATTGAGTTGATTATCCCCTCGCATTGAATCACAACGCATCAAATCGGATGAGTTATCCAGACTCCTGATGATACAGGAATCTGAAAAGTCCAGTAATATGATAATGACAGGGGCGACGCTCAACGTCGCCTCTATCGTAATAGTGGTCGGCGAAGGTTAAAACCATGGCAAAATATATTCTAGGCCGTGTCATACAGGCCATTCCCCTCATCGCAATTGTCACCGTCCTCATTTTTATGCTCATGAAAATATCCGGTGATCCCCTCGCCTACCTGGCACAAAATCCGGCAGTTAAACCGGTTGATCGGGCAACATTACGTGCCAAGTACGGGCTGGATGATCCGCTGGCGCTCCAGTTTGTGTACTGGGTGTTCGGTGATGTTGGGGTACAGCGGGCAGTTGATTATGACAACGACGGCGAGATCGATTTTACAGTGGTCGGTGATCGTGGCGGAATCATTCGCGGCGATTTTGGGGAATCCATCCGTTTCCGCAAGCCTGTGACCGACGTCATCGCCCAGTTCTTGCCCAATACGCTGCTGCTGGGTACGACAGCTTTTGTGGTCACGATTATATTGTCCCTGGCGATTGGAGTGTACGCGGCGCTGCGCCAGTACACATTGGGGGATAACATCGTTACGGCTGCCACTTTTGTCACCTACTCGCTGCCTATCTTTTTACTCGCGCTTATTCTCGTCCAAATATTCTCGATTCAATTCCGCAGGTGGGGCTTGCCCTCACTACCAGTTTCCGGCATGTACGACCCACGCGGCGATGGATCAGTGGATGAACTGATTCGCCACATGATATTGCCGGTTGCCAGTCTGGCGCTCATCAGCATCGCCGGGTGGAGCCGCTATATCCGGGCGACGATGCTGGAAGTGATTAACAGCGATTATGTCCGTACGGCTCGCTCCAAAGGATTGGCGGAACGGCGTGTTATTTTCCTGCACGCGCTGAAGAATGCTGCCCTGCCTCTGGTAACGCTGGTCGGTCTGAGCCTGCCCGGTATCCTGAGTGGTGCGGTCATTACCGAATCGATTTTCTCGTGGCCGGGAATGGGGTATATGTATATCAACGCGCTGGATCAACTGGATGCGTCGCTGGTGGTGGCCTTTGTGCTGCTCATCGCCGTCGCGGTTGTCTTTTTCCAGTTGCTCACGGATATTATCTATGCCTGGCTCGATCCACGCATCCGATATAATTAAAATCTGGTCGGACGAATGCTCATAGGGACAGGAATAACTTGTCCCTATGTGATGAACAAAATTTATTAAAGTTAAAACTGAAAGAATTCTAAAGTACAAAACGACCAGAGCAGTTATCCGGGCATGGTCGATAACTGAGGATTTAGAACGATGGCTACCGCAACCCAATCACAATCAAATGTTGTTACCCTTCAGGAACATCATCTGAAGTCCGAGTCAATAACCCGCATGATATTGCGGCGCTTCATCCATCACCGCATGGCTGTCGTGGGCGCATTCCTTCTGCTGCTCATCATCCTGTATGTGACTGTTGGGGCAGCAATTTACTCCGAAAGTTATTCCAATAAAACCAACGTTCGCAATAAATTCTCGCCACCAACGGCGGAAAACATATTTGGTACGGATGGTGTTGGGCGCGATGTGCTGTCACGCACGATTTATGGCGGGCAGATTTCACTGGCGATTGGTGTTACTTCGGTGACGATTGCCATCACCCTGGGTACGGTTATCGGCCTGGTCGCTGGATTTTTTGGCGGAATCGTGGACGCCATCCTGATGCGGCTGGTTGAAGCCATGCTGACCATTCCGCTGTTGATTTTGCTGTTGTTATTATCAAAAGCGCTGCTTGACGTTAGTGCCTATTCAATTGTCATCCTGGGGCGCGAAATCAGCGTTACGGTTGTGGTTATCATCATCATCATCGGGTTGACGGGTTGGATGGGACTCTCGCGGATTGTGCGCTCTATGACGCTGACGCTCAAAGAACAGGAATTTGTGCTGGCTGCACGTTCGATGGGTGCGGGCAACATGCGTATCATCTTCGGCCACATTCTCCCCAACTGCATGGCTCCTATACTGGTCGCAGCGACTCTGGGCGTGGGCGAGGCGATTGTTGTCGAAACCGCGTTGAGCTTCCTGGGCTTCGGTGTGCTGCCGCCAACCGCTACCTGGGGCAACATCCTCAACGGCGCGCGCCAGAGTATTGACGACCTGTGGTGGTTGTGGATGGCTCCGGGCGCGCTGATTACGCTGACAGTTTTGGCGATCAATTTCATCGGCGATGGCCTGCGCGATGCATTAGACCCACGAAACACCAATTAATCGAGACTTACGTCGGCCACAGAGGTACGCTTCACCCCTACCTGTACCTCTGTGGTGATTTCATCTGATGTCCCCATTCCAGGTTCACCCCGCAACCGCAGAAGATTATTCACAGGCCGGGGAATTGGTCGCCCAGGTTTTCTCTCATGGCGATCCCCACGATTATGAACATCGGCTGCATCACTGGATCACCAGTCGTCCACAGTCACCCGGTTTCCATTATCTGCTCCACCGCCTGGGTGTGCTGGATGGTGAGATTGTTGCTCATCTGTTTATCAAACCTTTCCTTTTGCAATATGGCTCGGCGCGATTAAGTGTGGGAGGAATCGGCGGAGTTTGCACCCACCCGAATCATCGCGGACGTGGTTATATGGAGCAGGTGATGCAGGATGCCATGATCTTCATGGCGGAGCATAGCTTGCATCTGGCGCTGCTGGATGGTATCGACCACTATTATGATCGTTTCGGTTTCAGCCCGGTCTGGCCGTATTATTTTCTAACGGTGGATAGTGCGGAAGCGGCTGGGCTGAATAGTCCATTACGCCTGCGCGATGCCCGCCCGGATGATGCGACACAGATAGCTGCTCTATATGATCGCCATTGGGACGGGCGCGTGACAGTAAAACGCGATCCGGCAACATGGGATTGGCGAATACGAAGTGGCTACATACCTGTTGTTCAGGTCGTTGAGGATAAGGACGGCCTAATCTGCGGTTATATGGCCGTGCGTGGATTATTCTCCGAGCGTGTGGAGGTGGTTACTAACACACCGGAGGCGGCGCGGACGCTGCTGGCGGCGGCTGGTCGTGCCTACCGGGATGCTGGAATCGAGTCCTTACGCTGGCTCGTGCCACCCGACGATGCGCTCGTGTCGTTTGCGCGCCAGTTCATGACCGTAACGGTCAGCGCACAGTACCGGACAAATGGAGGTTGGATGGGGCGGTTGATCGACGCACGCGGCATGATTGCGACGCTCCTGCCGGAAATTATCGCCCAGGCGCGGGCGACTGACCCGGCCTTTAACCCCGATGCCCTGATGGTTGAACCCGGTGGACAGGGGGTGCGAATCGGCCTGCGGACGAATTCGGCATCGTTTTGCCAATTGAGTTACGACGATTTTATGCAGGTGGTATTCGGGTCGCTGCGTCCGGGGGCGCTGGCGGTGCGCCCCAACAGCCAGCTTCAGCCAGAGGGACGGATGCTGCTGGAACTGCTGTTCCCGCCGCGCATGGCCGTCCTGGGCTGGTGGGACTGGTTTTGATAGGAAAGTTTTGCCCGGTATCGTATCCGTTGGCGATTTCCACAGAAAACAATGAAGACTTTTAAATTCTCCCCTTGCCTCTGACGCTGCGTCAGCGTTTATACTGATAGCAGGTTGTCACGTCAGGGAGTTTTCGTCATCAACACCCAACCCCAATTCCGTATTGGCGAATTTGCCGCACGAGCAGGCGTAACGGTGCGGACGGTGCGCTACTACCACAAAATCGGCCTGTTGAACCCTGTCGGACGCTCTGCGTCCGGCCAGCGCCTCTACACCGAGATGGATTTTGTGCGCCTGGGACAAATTTTGACACTCAAGTTGATTGGCCTGTCGCTGGACGAAATCAAGCATCTGCTGACTACCGACATGGGCGAACTTCAGGATTTGATGGCGCGGCAAAAGGTTGTGTTGAACCAGCAGATGCGGCAGCTTGCGGCGGTGATACAGACCATCGAACGGGCGGAAAATGCCCTGCGTGCGTCGCAATCCCCCGATTTAGATCAATTTATTCAGATAATTAAGGCGGTGAATATGAACAGTCATTCCGACTGGTTCAGCCAATTCGTGACCGATGAGCAGCTTGGCAGGCTAAACGAACGTGGACAGGGACTGGCACTGCCCGATCAGAAGCAGGCCGGGGAAGCATGGCGTAACCTGTTTCACGACATTCAGGCGCATCTGGACACAGATGTGAACGATCCGATAGTCCAGCAGTTGATTAACCGTTGGGATACACTGATGGGCGATGTCACCGGGGGCGACCCGGATATTGCAGCCGCGCTGATTCAGGCGTATGCCCATATCGACACCCTTCCGGAGATGAGTTGGTTGCCGGATGAGATTTACGAATGGACACGGGGATTGGGGCTGGCGGCCAGCTTCATCCAGAAGGCGCGGACAGCAAAAGGGTAAATATGCGCTTCAAAATGCTGTGAGCGCATCCAGTATTGCGAACATGGTTGAATAGGCTATTGTTGACTCTGTGCCGAGTTGTCCGATTGTTTGGCGTTATCCTCACCCTCTGAAGCATATCGGATGACACCTGTGATGCTGCCGGGATCATTGTGGATTTCGGGCAGTTCTGGCGGTTCGGGTGGTTCATGCTGCTTTTCGGGTTCGACATCAATGCGCGGCACCTTCCCAGTCTTGGTTCCCGCGACAGATGTTTTGCCGGGGTCTTTTGACATTCCCTACCCCCTTCATGGTCAGTTGTTTACAGTTTTATTGTAACCTAAATTGTCAGATTGCAGAAGCCACACCCACTATGGTCCTAGCGTGACCCCACCATTGATTTCCCCGGCAATCCAGCCGACCACGCCATCGGCTGTTTGTACCTGCCACCACACCACCCCATCCGCCGTAACGGGTCCCGCCAGGATGGCGACATATTCTCCTGTAAGCAGGGGATTCCGCACGAAATCGTAGGCGATCCCCGGCCCGGAGCGGATGTTCAGCCCGTCCACATATACCCGAAGCTGTTGGCCGGGATAATATCCATAGACTGTTGCCTTCGATCACCCCTGACGGTAGTGATGGGGCGGCTGTCGCACCGACGGGTACGATGCCCGCTCCGGCCTCGCCGGATGGACTAAAATTGTCTCCCGGTGGCAGATTACCGTCTACCCAATTGACCGCCCGTGTTCCGGCCACTTGCCCGGTGATGTCGCTAATTGCGCCGTTGACATTGGCGATATACTGACGGCCACCCGTTTCAACGAACACGGCTGTGCCATCGGGACTCCACTCGACCCGCGATGGAAAGCCATTACCAATCGGTGCGGTCAGGGCTGTGCCGTTCATGTCATAAATCCGCAGGGATTCACGTGCGCCATTGCGATCCCCTGGCGCACCCAGAGCATAAATCGCGCCGCTCCGAGATTGGTTGGCGAATCCCATCCACAAGCCGCCAACAACTTCCGCATCATAGACTAACTCGGAGAAACTGCCATCGCGGTTGACCCAGCCGACATAGACATGTCCATCCGGCCCTCTGCCACTCACCAGGATACGGCTGCCATCTACTGCCCAACTGCCGTAATCGTAGCGAAATACAGGCGGGCGGGTGTTGTAATTCTGATCGAGCGTCAGCACCACCAGCCCATAACGATTTTCGGTAGGCAGATACACGCTCACCAGCACTGCATCACTGCCCGGTGCCCACTTCAGTGCGCGGCTCTCCCACTGGTCAGGATCAAAACGGTTGGCGACGATCTCGCAGCCTGTGAAATCCGGTGGGGAACAATCCACCAGTAGTTGAGCCGGGTCGCTCGTGCCCGGTTGGAAGAACCACACCCCATCTTTCGCCACCTTGTCGCCGTTGATGATGAATGCCAGGAAGCGCCCATCTGGCGACCATGCCACCGCCGATACAAATGAGTCATTCTCCTCGTCGGGCAAAGCGTAAAACTGCGAGAAGGGTGACATATCAGGCCGATATGCCCCCGCGCCGTTGACCCCGGTCAGGTACATATTGCCGGACGAGTCGGTAGTGACATACAGGTTGGGATCAACCGGATTACGAGCGAACAGGGTTGTGTCATTCAGCAGATTGAAGCCGGTACTGCTCACACCGCCATTGGTACTGATGGCGAAGGCGCGTGTTTCCGGGTTCGGCGGGGGTAGTGCGACCACCGGGACTCCGGCAGTCACCAGTGGAGCAAGTGTAACTTGTAGGGCGACAGTAGGTTGGACACTCGGCGTCGCCGTCAGCACCAGTCCTTCCGGCGTGGTTTCCGCCGGGACGGGCGAGAAAATGCCTTCGTCAACGCTCGGCGCGTTCTGCGTTATCAGCGTTGGTGGCACATTCTGGGTAGCCGGAAGTTGGGTTGGGATCGCGGGCTGTGTGGCCGGGAGCGCCTGCGGCGAGGCGAACAGGGTGAGTTCACCCGGCGAAAGTGTGCGGGTCGGCGTGAAACTTGGTCGCGGTGTCAGGCTGGGTGTATCTGTCAGTGTGGGCAGCGATGTGAGTGTCGGCGGGATGGTAATCGACGGTGTGACGGTGGGTGTGCTGCTGGCCGTCGCTGTGTTGGTCGGAAAAATAGGCACGGGTGTTACTGTCGGAATAAGCGTGTAGGTTGCTGTCGGAATTGGAGTATCGGTTGGGGCGGGTGTATCGCTTGGCGTGGCTGTCGCGGCGTTGGTACTGGTTGCGGTAGGTGTGTCCGAACTGGTGCTGGTCGCTGTGTCTGTTGGCGCGTTCGTTTCAGTCGCCGTTGGTGTATCCGATGGCATTGGCGTGTCACTGGCTGTCGATGTTGGCGTGATGGTAGGAGTTTGGGTGTTGGTGGGGATGGCCGTCTGTGTAGGTGTCTCGGAAAGCGCCAGAGCAACGGCGGTCGGTAGTGGGGTATTGCTCGACTCCGGTGTTAGACTGGGCGTTCGTGTCGGCGCGAGAGTTGGTGTTACCTCCGGCACAGAGAGATTGCAGGCGGCCAGCAGGACGACTAGTACCAATATACTACGGTGGAGAATGGCTGATTTGCGAAGTGTAGCGGCTCATAGCATTGTATTATAGACAGCCACCGCCCCGTGCGCTAAACGCCCCTTCGCCGTCCGACCTACGCTGACTAACCCCGATTTATACGAAATTCGTGAAACCTAAATCAAACCATTGTGTGACATAATCGTACAATCTAAGTGTGGTTATTACTGAAGACATCATTCAACGAGGAACTCCCATGCCCATCCACGTCGACTGGACGAACACTGACACAACCGTTATTCACTGGCGCTTCGAGAAAAATTGGACTTGGGAAGATTTCTACGCGGCTAAACAACAGTGTTTGACGATGGTCAACACCGCCGATAAACCGATTGACATCATCCTGGATTTTGGCAGCATTCCCTACCTGCCAGCCCACACACTCACCCACTTTGGTCTGACACTGCGGCAGAACATACCGTTACACCTTAACCGCGTGATTGTGGTTGGCGCAAACGATGTATTACGCAAGGTCTGCGCGATCCTGCGCCGCCTGTACCCTGCTGAAATGTCGAAAGTGTCGGAAGCACCCTCGATTGACCATGCCCTGAATTCACAGGCAGAAAGTCAGATGACCTAGCTGTCAAACGGTGGCTGGTTGGGGAAGGTCGGTCAGTTTTAGGCTGACATCCCACAAGCGCCTCGCCACCACTTCGTCACCAGAGGCGGTTGATGCTGCTGCGACCTTGTTCTTGATCCAGTATTTCCCCGTAACGCCCCTGACTTCTGGCGAAGATGCCAGATAGATAATAGTCTGAGCGCCATCCTCCGGCGAGATGGCGAATAGATCAACCACTTTATAGATCAAATCGAACAATCGGCCATTGTTGTGCCCGAATCCGCTGGCGACCAGTCCGGGGTGCAGCGCATTGGCCGTTACGCCGGTTCCGGTCAGTCGCCGCGCCAGTTCGTCGGTGAACAGCACATTTGCCAGTTTGGATTGGCTGTAGGCCTGCATCCCCTGGAAACCGTAGTTCTGACTCTGGAGATCATCAAAATTGATGTGCCCGGACTGGTGTGCCTCCGAGGACACATTAACAATTCGGGAAGGGGCACTCGCCTTAAGCATGTCCAGCAGTAGATTGGTCAGCAGGAAGTAAGATAGGTGATTGAGCGCAAAGGTCATTTCATAACCATCTACTGTTTCCTGCCGGGTATTAAACAGCGCTCCGGCATTGTTCACCAGCACATCCAGATGGTCATATTTCTGCCGGAATTCGTCCGCCAACCCGCGAACTTCGCCATCGACGACAGATCGGCCAGTAGATAATCCACATTTGCATTGCCGCTCTGCGCCTTGCTTTCCTCGGCAGCGCGCGCCGTTTTGTCGAGCATTGCGCCCGACCATACACGACCCGCGCGCCTTTTTTCGCTAACTCTAAAGCAGCCACTTTCCCGATACCGTTGGTTGCCCCGGTAATCAACACCACTTTTCCATCCATATTGGTTTCGGACATTAAATCCACCTTTCTCCTACATCACATACACACAACAGCCACATTATATTCCCGCCGCGCTGGATTCTATCAGCAAGTGACCCCACGCAGGCATCCTTTCATCTCGCGCTCATGCGGATCACTTTTGCACAGCCTTTGCCGGTGCTATACTGCCCCCCATGAATGTGATGTCTCTGAAGCGTCTCTCCTGGGCGCGTGCCGTATCCAATCTTCTCAGCCCTCCTGTTGTATTGACTGTCACTGCCGGGGTCATCGCCGCTCATGATGCGACCTCGCCGGGGGAAGCGGTTTTATTGGCCGGAATCTTCATCCTTTTTTCGGTGGGGCTGCCGATGGCTGTATTGGGGTGGTGGGTGTATCGGGGTGTGGTGAGCAACATTCACATGCCAGAGCGTCAGGAACGCTACTGGCCGCTCCTATTGTCTTTCGCCAGTTCGCTGGTGGGCTGGATTCTCATGCGCTTAATGGGTCAGGATGGCGGCGTCTACCTGCTCATTTCGTTTATGACCGCGATTAACCTTGTTGCCCTGGGGATCACGCTGTACTGGCAAATTAGCATTCACACCGGAATCATCGCGGCCGCCATTACTGAAATCGCGCTGATTTTGGCTTGGGCGCGGCGTTGTTGGTGTGTCCCTTGATTGTCCTGGTGGGAGTGTCGAGGGTGAAACTCAAGCGTACATTCCATCTCACAGGTGGTCGCCGGAGGACTGGTGGGCATGGGAGCCATGTTGCCGCTCTACGTCATCCTTAAACCCCATCTTTTATGAGCATAAAACCTGAATGTCCACTACAATGAAAGCATACTAAATGGAAAAACCAATTAGATTACTAACAATGGGCTTAAGCCCATTGCTCGAAAAAGATTAGTAGCGTTTATTCTGATTTGTCCATAAGTGACGGACTTAACGATGGTGACGGGCGACACTTCAGTCAAGAAGCAGGTGCAGGATCGATCAAATCTGATTGTGCGTTCGATCACGGCACTGGTTGCCGGACCGTTGGTACTCATGGTTGTCTATCTCGGTGGCTGGCCGTTCGCTGCGCTGGCATTTTTCCTGGCGGCCATGTCCCTGGTAGAACTTTATGCGCTGGGGCAGGGACGCGGATTTCAAGGCAGTATACTGGTCGGGATTCCACTGTTGATTGCCCTGGTGGTGAGTTATGCCGCCCAACAATACATCCTGCTGCCTGTCTTATTTGTGATCGCTGGTCTGGTTGCTTTCTCACTGGAAACCCTTCGGCGGAACACAGCCGATTTCCCTGCGGGTGGGGCGTACAGGTTTGACATTGGCCGGGCTGGCGTATGCGGGTTTCCCGGCAGCATTCCTGATCGCCATTCGTGTCGTTGCCCGATGGCCTCACATGGTCGTTGGTTATCATTTGCGCGACCTGGGGTACGGATACGCTGGCCTATGTGGGCGGACGTTTGTGGGGCAGAACACCGCTTGCACCCCAAATCTCCCCCAAGAAAACCATAGAAGGGGCAGTAACGGGCATGATTTTCGGGTTGGGGGCTGCGCTGCTGGTGTTGGTGCTGGCCGGGAAATTCAGCCCTGCAACCCTGGCTCTGGCGCTGTTTTTGCCACCTCTGGCGGTGTTAGGCGATCTGTTCGAGTCGTGGATGAAACGCTATTTTCACGCGGGCGATTCACACATCGCTGGGTTGAACCTGCTACCCGGTCATGGTGGTGTGTTAGACCGCACCGATTCGCTCGTATGGGTAACTACGCTATGCTATCTGTACCTGATTATAGTCGGCAGCTAAACAATAAGTCGAATGATCTATGGCGCACAGTTTAATTTTTGGACTAAAATGGTTATACATAACCCACTAAACATGCTTAGTAGAGGTTTTTAACAATGTCTTTTGGTAACGATAGCGGGAGTTTCCAACCCAACCGGGAAGAACTGCTGCAAATGGGCATTCGTGCTGCCAAAGCGGGCAACCGTCAAGGCGCGAGTACCCTGTTTGAGCAAGTTCTGAGCCAGGATAAGCGCAACGAACGTGCAATGATGTGGATGGCAAAAATTGCCGACAATAAGGCCGAGCGTAAAAAGTGGCTGGAACGTGTGCTCTTGGTGAATCCCGGATAATGAAACGGCAAAGGCTGCGCTGAAGAAGATAGCCTATAAACGCAATGCCAAAGAAAACCGCACCCTCCTGATTTTTGGCATGGTTGCCGGGGTACTGGTCGTGCTGGGCATTGTTATCATCGCCGCGATTTTCATCTTTCGCTAGTTCGTACTCCCTTCACACACCAGGGAGAAAGCAGCAGAAATATTTCGATTCGATACGAAACCGCAAAACAGGTTAAAATGGTGTGGGTATCCATTCCGGATAAACCCATCGTTCGCCATCTGGAGAATGCATATTGGCCGGAAATAGTGCGCTACAACAAAAGTTAAGAAACGGAATCGATGCGGCGCGTAAAGGTGATAAAGTAACTGCCGTGAAGCTGCTGCGGGAGGTAACGGCGGCAGATGAGCGGAATGAGGTTGCCTGGATGTGGCTGGCTTCGGTTTCCGAGACGCTGCAAGAACGGCGAACCTGCCTGGAACAGGCGCTAAAGATCAACCCCGATAATACCCGCGCCCAGGAAGCCTTGAAACAACTGAGTGGAATTTTGCCTCCTCGTCCGGGTGAGCAGCCGCGCCGAACCAACCGTGTGGCTGGAGGGTCACTCAGGAACAGTACGAACGTGGGTTACACGGTTATCGCGGTGCTGGTCGTGCTGGCGCTGCTGGTGGCGATTGTGTTTGCCCTGGTATCCAATTCACAACCGCCCGTACCCAATACAGCTACTCGTGTGGCCTTGTCCGACGAGTTAAACACCACCCTCACCCCGACTTCCACCATTAATCCGGCAGATTATACAGCCACACCTTTTTATGGTGTAATCGTGACCCCGGCGAACTTGCCCACTTTTCCCCCTGCCTTTACGCCGACCTTTACACCCACTGCTACCCTGACTCCCTTCCCCAGTGAGACTCCCATTCCCTTATCATCCTTTAGCTTGATTTATAGTCAGTACACAGACGGGAGTTCACAACCGGCGTTGTTCCGCAGCAATGGCGACGGAACGGGCAGCACGCAAATTGGACAGGCTTCCGACGGCTTCATTGACCCGGCCTATGACCCCACTGGCAAGAACATTGCTTTCGTTCGTTACACCACCTATACGGGCGATTCGGGTGAGCAGGTGACAGCGCCAGAGTTGTTTGTGGCTCCGGCGAACGACATGAGCGCCGCCCGGCAGATCACCAAATTCGGCGGACAGAATATGTCACATCCAACCTGGTCGCCGGATGGCATCCAGATTGTGTTTGTCAGTGATCTCAGTGGCAATGATGACCTGTGGTACACCACTGAAGATGGCAACAATCAGCGTCCCCTAACGACTGATCCCGGTGCAGACCGTGATCCTGCCTGGTCGCCCAATGCGGACATCATCCTCTATGCCTCGGAACGTGCTTCGCAACCAGGTTCGGGATTGACGGAAATTTTCAGCATTACACCGGATGGACAGACCATCACCCAGTTAACCGATGCTGATGGTAGCAGCTTCTCACCCGCCTGGTCGCCCACTGGGCAGAGAGTGGTGTTTGTGAGTGATCGCAGTGGTGATGCCGACATATTCATCATGGACGCTGATGGTCAACTGCCGTTTTTGTTGACAGTTGACGATAATCAGGCTGAAGATCGCGACCCGGTTTTCACCCCGAACGGACAGGCCGTAGTATTCCTGTCGAACCGTGAAGAGGATACCTTCGCCCTGTATATGGTTGATCTACAGGGGAAGAATGTGCAGCGTGTGACAGGATGCGCCAACTAATATTAAATCCCTGGCATATGTGCCGATACCGATGACCGAATTGCGATAACGGATTGGCAGGCATAGGGCACATGCTTTCGCCTGCTAACCAAACGAAGGATTAAGAAACGTGAGTGAACAAAACAAAGTTCAACAACTGCTGCGTGATGGAATTGAACTGGCGCGCGAGGGCAAAAAAGCCGAAGCGCGGGCGATGTTCGAGCAGGTTGTCGAATTGGACGACAAAAGTGAAAAGGGTTGGTTCTGGCTGGCATCGGTTGTCGAGACGGATGACGAGAAGCGCGTATGCTTGGGTAATGTGCTGTTCATCAACCCGAATAACGAACGCGCTCAAAAGTTGATGGCGCAGTTGCAGGAAAAAGACAAAAAACGTCAGGCCGATGAAGAAGTTATTCCCGGTGTCACCCGTCGCCAACTGACGCTGTTTGGGGGCGGTGGCGCTGTTGTCATCATCGTGATTCTGCTGATCTTTCTGCTGATTACCAGCAGTCGCAACGCTTCGATTGCCCAGGAGACGCAGGTTGCTCAGGCCGCTATCGACCTGGCTACCAAGACAGTTCTGGACGCGGCTGCCACCGCCACCAGCGCTTACGAAACCCAGGTGGCCTTAGCCTCGCCCACGCCGACGATTACACCCACCTCTGATCGTCCAACGGAAGTTCCCAGTTGGACGCCAACGTCCACCGCAACATCGGCTGTCACCGCCACACCATTGCCCTTCCCGAACGGACTGAACGGCAAAATCCTCGGTTGGAGCGGGCGCGACACATCACAGATCGGCTTTTTGTCAATTGGAATCTTCTCCATGACCAATGGGCAGTTCCAGCCGATTTCACAAAATCCGGGTCGGCATCCTGGCTTCGGCCCGAATTTCGAGAAGGTGATTTATACCCGCTATTTTACGACTACATCTGATTTCGGGTTGGAGCAGATTAATGCCAACGGCTCAGAATTGGAGCAGGTAGGACAGGGTTTACCCGTCATCAAACCACAGATGCCGCACTACTGCTCTACCAGCCGAATTTTCACCTTCGTCGCCGTCCCCACCGACAGCCGGGATATTCAGTTTGGCTCAGGCGAAAATGCGATTCTTCACTATCAGGTGTATACCTTTAGCTTTGAAACAGGCGAACTCCTGCGCATGACCAATGATGATGCGACCTATTCATTCCCGGCTTATTCGCCTGACTGCCAGCGTATCGCTGTTGTTCGGGACGACATTGGTGGCAATCCGGGCGCAGACATTGTGCTGATCGACGCTACCTCACGCACACAGACACCTCTGACGAATGACCTCGGCAATTTTGTGGAGAGTTTCCCGCAATGGTCGCCGGATGGCACGCAGATTATCTACTCGGCTGCTTCCGCCAACAGCCCTCAGAACGGGGACATCATGATTCGTCGGGCAGATGGTCTGGGCGCACCCGTATTGCCCATTCCAGATGAAAACGATGCCAATGATGTGTACCCGATTTTTAGTCCCACGGGTCAGTACATCGCCTTCTCCAGCAACCGGAGTGGTTACTACGATATTTACATTTTTGACCAGGTGAATAGCATCCTTTACCAGTTGACCAGCAGTGAAGATCAGGATTATCCTGGTGGCTGGTCACCTTCATGACCACCTGGAGGGAGTTTTGAGGCAAGTTAGTGGTTTATGAGTCAGCAAAGCAAATTTGGGGATTTAATGCAGGCCGGGCGTGTCGCCTATACCGCCGGTAAACGCCGGATGGCACATGATCTGTGGCGCGAGGCGGCCAACATTGACCCCTATAATGAACAGGTGTGGCTTGCCTTACTGGATGTTGTTGAAGCCGATGCCGACAAACGAGTGTGTCTGCAAAATATTCTGGCGATTAATCCGCTGAATGTGCAGGCGCGGCGGCAGTTGGGCAAGATCGAGGCTCACAAACAACGACTGGCCGCCAACAAGGCTGAAATGGAAGAACGCCGCCGTTGGTGGAGTCGTTATCGCTGGGTGTTGTTACGGCGCGCCTTGTTCCTGGGGATTGCTATCGGGCTGTCGGGTATCTTCTTCGGCATCCTGGCGAGTATCCTGGTCTACGGCGGATTGTGAGCCGGTGTAGCCGCTAATTCCCACTGTAATCTGAATGTCAGTCGCTAATCGGGTGAGTTCATCACCGACTACCTCGACAGCCTGCGTGCTGTCCAGATTCTTCTGCGTGATGCGATCCATCCGTTCCACACTGATGGAGATTTCCTCAAGTCCATCCACCTGTTGGCGGATGATGTCGTAAATTCGGTTGACCGATTGATAGGCGGTGGAGACGTTCTCTGTCAGCTCAACCATGACCGCATCAGCTTGTTGCGTCATGGATAAACCGGCATCTACTCCCGCTAGTCCGTCTTCTGTTGCCCGAAAACTCTCTTTCATGGCAGATTGAATTTCACTCAGAATTGAGCGCACCTGTTTCGCTGCCTGGGTTGACCCGGCGGATAGGGAACGTACCTCGTCGGCCACCACCGCAAAGCCCCGTCCATGTATCCCGGCACGCGCCGCTTCGATAGAGGCGTTCAGGGCTAACAGGTTGGATTGAGTGGCGATTTCGCTGACCGAGGCGATGATGTCGTCGATACGCTGGGTGTACTGTGCCAGCGCCAGAATAGTCGCAGCGATGGCCGCCACCTGTTCGCGGATTTGCGCCATACCCTCGATGGCCTGATGAATAGCAGCCTGCCCGCTTGAAGAGGTTTCCGCAGCCTGTTTGGACACATTCGTCAGCGCCCGTGCCTGCTCCTGTACCTGATTGGAAAGTTCGATGAAATCGGTCAGTAGGGTGTTGGTGCGGGCAATGAGTTCGGCCTGTTCGCGCGCACCGCTTGCCTGCTGGCCGGTTACATCGTGGATAGAGCGGACGGCATGTACCAGACTGTCCGATGTGACACTCAACTGCTCCACCATCTGGTCAATATCGAAAGTGAATGGTCTGACGTTTTGTTCCGAACTGCGGGTGTATCGTATCCACAGGTGGAACCCCTGCATCACAGCCGACAGCCCGATACCGATTACCAGTAGACCGTCCCTGACCGGAATGGGAATAGAAGTCATAGCGGCGATGACCAGCGCGAATAGGGTGGTGAGCAGCGTGATGATGCTCAACCATTCGTTCCGCCACAGTGCCTCTATCCGTTGAGTCGATTGCTGAAACATAGCTGACCTTGCTGATGATAGACCAGATGTGACCACGCAGCCGATGCCGCTACTGATTATTATAGACCGATTATGCTTGTGCGATGACGAAAGGAAATACTTCGGCTGATGAAGGCCGTCACATAGTATTCGCGCTAGCCGTTTGTCCATCTCAGAATAAAGTGTCGGCGGCATCATACTTTCCGCCGCCACAGCAATCCGCCCAACCCCAGCAGCCCCGCCAGCCACGCAATAACGCCGAAGATCAACACCCCCGGCCACCACCCCGGCTGGTATTCAAACACGACGGTACTCGTCCCCGCTGGTACATGCACCGCCCGGAACATCACGTCGGCGCGTTCGATAGTCGCGGGTTGGCCGTTCACCGTCACCGTCCAACCCGGATAGTAGGCATCAGTCAGCAGCAGATAAGTCTCAGCCTTCGCTTCCACCCGAATTTCAATCCGCTCTGGTCTGTATTCGGTGACAGTAGCCAATCCACCTTCAGACTTGCCGGAAATGGGTTCACCCACTCCGACAATCACCGCCATATGGGTCGGGTCGAATGATGAGTCCCGCATCATGTCAAGCGCAGTGTGAGTGTCTGGGGCAGTGAGCATGTTGCTCACCAGAAAGGCGCGCGGCAGCACCGCATGATTCTGGTACAACTTGATGTCGCTCGATAGTACCCGTTCCCAGGGATTGGGTGTCAACTGCTGAAAATCCCCCGTGCGCCTATCAACCAGTGTCACTGCCTGAATCGTGATGGGTGCATTCCCTGCTGGCCGAGGTGATACCTCCTCTGCCGTGAGGGGTTCATCAAACGCATATTGCGCCAGATGGAAGCCTGACACGTCATCCAGTGAGTCGGCTTGTGCCCCATCCAACCTATCAGCGCCGCTATCGACGGTATAAATCACATCCGGCGGTAGATCGCCTGTGTACAGCACATCCACCGTAGTCGCTTCAAACGCTTCGGGATTGGCATACATGGCGGGTGTATCTGCCGACAGGGTGACTGGCAAACCCGTATCATAGGCCACATTGTCCTGCCACAGGTCATACACCTTGTCGATAACCACATATTGCGTGTTGCTCAGGTTCAGCCAGCGCAAATCCGGTATACACGCGCCCAGACAGTCCTCCTGTGCCAGCATCTCCCGCAGCCGACCATCCACACTGGGTTGTTCGTCCGCTGGCAGCATCAGCGATGTGAAGGCCGAATAATTTTCAGTGGGTAGCAGGCCGCCGTCGAAACCATCCACAGTCGGGATGCCCCATTGCAGCGGCAGGTTTGGCGCGACCAGTTCGCGCATCTTGGTATCCACCAGCGCCAGCCGGATCGCCAGATCGGACATGCCCAGGTCACGGTAGCGGGCGGTCAGCGCGTCCACGTCACCAGGGTCGAACAGCAGTTGACTGATTCCCAGCATTCTCCCCGGCGGATTTTTCCCCTGATTGTAAGCATGGAGTTGGCTGATGGTGAACCGTTGGGCGCTGTAGATGTCCGGTGGCAGGACGGCATTGTAGGCCAGCACCCGCGACGCGGCGAACAATTCCACCACCGCCAACATGCCCACGACTGGCACCATCACCCGTGTCCCCACCCGCCGCCACAGCCCCAATGCAATCAGCAGCGCGGCCAGCGCCAACCCCCATCCGACCCATGTCACGGCGGTTGGGTCTGCCGGGCCGATCACATCGACTGCCATCTGGTCGGTGACGGAAGTTGCCGCCGCCAGTCCACCGACCAGTACCACAATCAACCCGATGACCCAGATCGCAGGGCGTTTAACCTTCAGCGATTGCAGGCCGATCCCGGCTAGCATGGATGCCCCCAGCGTGAACAACGCCAGCCACCGCGCCGGAACACGGAAGAAACTGAATCCCGGCAAGCTCGCCAACGTCCAGTAAATCGGGTTATATAAACCCAGCGCCAGCCCGAAGCCCAGTATCGCCAGAATAATCCAGGGAGTTTTCAGCCCGACCTTGAATCGAAATCGTGAGGTTGTCGGGACATCATCCGTCTCTTTCGCCGGTGGATTGAAGATGCCGATGACCGCCAGCCCAAGACCGATGATCCCGATATAACCGATGTATTCACCAAACAGCAGACCGTCATAACTCGGCAGCATCCCCCGTCCAATCACAAACGGATTGAGCGAGAAGGCCATCGCCTGCTGCGGATTCAGGCCGCCGCTCCGGTTCGATTGACGCGACAGTTCCAGCATGGGGATAAGCTGCGGCGCGGCCAACAGTACAGCCACCACTCCGGCTGTGAACAGCACACCGGCCAGCCGCAGGATATTGCCGAGTCGTGCGCCCCGTTCCATGAGCGCCAGCGTCAGTCCATAAATACCCAATCCCAGCAGGGTGATAAACACCGTTTGCGGATGTCCCGCCAGCAGTTGCAGCGCCAGCACAATCCCGGTGAGCAGACTGTAACGCGCCCTGATGTTCGGATGTGCTGCGCTTATCGCCCGGTTAAGCAGCAGGAACAGCCAGGGCATCCAGGCCAGTGCTTGTAGCTGGTTGATGTTCTCGGCCTTCGCGCCCATGTATCCGCTGAGTCCAAACACCAGTGCCGCCACCAGCGCCGGAACTTGATCGAGTTGCAGCGTCGAACGCGCCAGCACATAGACACCCATCATCGCCCAGGCGATGTGTACCAACAGACTGATGGTGACAGCCGTCGGCGGGTCGAACGGCGTGAGCGGCCAGTTGGGTGGATAGAATACACCAACCTGACTGTTCGCAAGCACCGGCACACCCATGAATATGTCCGACGTCCACAGGGGAATATGCCCTGCCATGAATGCCGCCTGCCGAATGCTCCAGTAGGGATAGAAATAGGCATAGATGTCCCCACGCCCCATAATCATGCCGGTGAACGCCAGCTTGTAAAAGAACGCCAGCGTCAGGGCGATGATCGTCAGGTAAGGCCACAGGATGCGAAATTTGGGGGATATGGACACACGCTGCTCACTTCTGTCACAGGTGGATACGCGCCCGATAGTGTAACGAGGGCAGGGTGCGCAAGCCAGCCTGAATTTGTGAGTTGTCCGTCAATAAGCCATACACTGCCAGCGCCAGACGAGGCCAAATCTGGTGTTGCCAACGGGTTTCTTACCTGTGTGCTGTATCATCAGTGGGACAGACAGCGTGTATCCCGGAAGGCACAAACATGGCAAAGATTCTGGTTGTAGACGACGAAGATCACATCCGTTTCTTGATTAGAAAAGTTCTGGAAAGCAAAGGACATACTATTATCGAGGCACGCGATGGAACGCAGGCGCTCCGAATTCTGGACGAATCCAGCGGATCAATTGACCTGATCGCGCTGGACATTCGGATGCCGCACATGGACGGAATCACACTCCTAACGCTACTGGAAAATCGGGAATATCATCCGCCTGTCATCGTCCTCACTGCCCATCTGGATAAACTCCCGGCAGCCGTCGAACATCACATCAGCGGACATATCGTGAAACCGTTTAGTCGCCACAAGCTGGTTGATATGGTGAGCAGCGTATTACACGCCCAAACGACATAGCGACCTGTTAACCACATTTGGATTGAAAACACTAAGCGGGACTGCCTACAGAGTATTGTTCAGGGATACCCGTTTGCGGTGCAGGATTGACAACAGACACCGACTTTAACTGGCCTTGTTTGCCGTGATGGCAATCAACCCGCCCTCGCCTTCGCCTGAATTTCCACGAAGCGATTCATACATTTCTACCCCGATATATCCGTCTTCTTTCAGTACGGCTTGATAATCTGCTTCGGTATAGGCTTGCATGGACGATGCGTATCGTGTCACCTCAGTGGTTTCTGCATCCACGACGAAGTAGCGGGTAGTAGCGGTATGGCTCTGTTCATTCCAGTAATTTTCGGTTAGACACAGGTGTGGATGGTCTGAGAATAAACCCGCCCGTGCGGAATACCACGAGGCCGCTTCTTGTCCCATATCGCGCACGGCGGCATAAGTATGGGGTTCAAGCAGTAGCGATCCACCTGGAATTAACGCGCCATGCGACTTTTGCAAAATGAGATGCGCATCTTCGGGTCGGAAAACATTGAATTCACCGAAAATTAGCATGACTAGCCCATATCCCTCGCCATAATCGGCTGTCCGAATATCAGCCTGAACGTAGTCGATGCTTGCTCCTGCCGACTGTTCCCTGGCATAGGCTATCGAGGCAGGCGAGAAATCTATTCCCCTGCAAAAATGACCCAACCGAGTCAAACGACTGGTGTATAATCCCGGCCCGCATCCCAGATCGAGAATTTTGGTAGGCTTCCCCGACAGGATGTTATGGTGAATCCAATCGACGTGTTGGTCGATGATCTCCAGGCGGCGGCTGGCTGCATTGTGTTCCTGTGATAGATGCTCTTTGAGCATTCGTTGGCTGAAGCCGGGATCATTCCAGGGGATTTTTTCGCCTTCAACCCATTCAACGGGTGGGATGGTGCGTTCTACCACATCAAGTAGTTTCAAAGTAACCCTCCGTCCCAACTTGTGACCTTCACAAGTCTTGAAGTAGAGTTGTTATCCGATAGGGGCATAGGTGCGAATGAAGAAATAGATCGTCATGAACACACCCACGCCGATGATGAAACTGCGTACCCGTTCAGACGGCAGCCGTTGAGCGTAAAATGCTCCGGTATACCCGCCCACAATCGCCCCGGCCATCAACACAATCCCTTGCGGCCAGTACACCCTGCCGGAAATCACGAAGATAGCCACCGCCAGCCCGTTAACCACCGCCGCCAGCATAATCTTGATGCTGTTCATCTCGTGGATGTCTTCCATGCCCCTCAGCGACATGATTGCCAGCATGATAATACCCATGCCTCCACCAAAAAAGCCGCCATACACGGCGATGAAAAATTGCAGCACCAGCACAACGGTCAGTGTTGTTCCGGGCGACATGCTGCTGCCAAGTTTCCGGCTGCGGGCAAACCGGGTGATGCGCTGGCTGGATGCCAACAGCAGCGTCGCCACCAGCAGCAGAAACGGCACGATACGCCCGAAGGCTTCCTGAGAAGTATTGAGCAGAATCAGCGCTCCCACGATTCCGCCTGCCAAACTCGCCACAATCAGCAAAATCAATTCCCGACGATCCCCGGTCAACTTCTCGCGGTAGGCGCTGGTGCTGGCAACCGATCCCGGCCACAGGGCAACCGTGCTGGTGGTATTGGCATTGATCGGCGGGATACCCATGAAAAGCAGGAGGGGAAAGGAAATGAAGCTGCCACCCCCGGCGACGGAATTTAAGGCGCTGGCGAGCATCCCCGCCAGGAACAGAAGCGCGATATTGATAACAGTCACTCTGGGAACCCCATTGTGTGGATAATGCAAGCTATTTTATTGTGAGCTAATCCCTGCGGCTAGGGCAAGTACCAATTGTGGCAATTGGATTGACGGGCGCGAATAACATCCCCGTTTCAGGCCAAACGCCCCCAGAGGATGAGGGCGTTTGGTATTCGGGGCAGCCTGTCCGGGGGTGGTGGGGGTTCCAATTCCCCGAACAACCCCCACTATATCGGAATGTCGTATATCGGAAAATGACGCCCGACCTACGCTTGCTCTACGCCACCACTTTCAGGGTCAGTTGCCAAATATGAGAATATCATTATGATTAATGTAGAAAATCAGGTCAACAATGAGGAGCAGCAGCCCATGTTCAGACGTGCACACCTTGTCGTTACTATAGTCATTGTCGTATTGGGGCTGGCACTTTTGCCCGCCAATGCAGCAACTGGCAGCAGCGCTACCTTCTCGCTCGATTGCGCGGGTTTTACAGGGGGTGGCGGCAGCATCTTGCTGAACCGGGATAACACCGGGGCAGACCGCGAGTCTTTCATTGTCAGCGCCACCGACGGCGTTGGCAAAATCATCTATGACCCGGCGGTTGACCAGTTCTTTGTTGGCGCGACCATCTCCTGGTCGGATGCGTCAAAGGTCGCCTGGACAAGTTCGCCCACCTACAACCCCTTGACGATCCGTGTTGTCAGCCGCGCCGGGAACGGTTTCCCCGAACAATTGGTGACGCTGGCATCCGGTTCGTGCGAAGGACTGCCTACCTATGGCGCTTTGCCACAGGGCTTAGGGGTTTACACCGTCGATGGCGATCTGCTCTACGGCTTGAATGGTGACATCCTGCCGCTGGGTTCAACCTCGCCGGATGTGCCGCTCAACGGTACGGCTCCCCGCCCGACTAATCCGGCTGATCTGGTGAAGCAGTTGCCCGGATATTTGCTCGTCAACACCGATAATCTGTCCGTTCGGACGGGCGACGGTCCACAGTACACGCTGGTTGCCATTGTCGATGGTGGAACACACCTCATCCCGCTCGGACGCAATCTGGACTTCTCCTGGTGGTACGTTCAGGCCGATAATGTGGTCGGTTGGGTGAAAGCCTCGTTCCTGATCGCGCGCGGCGACCTGACGGGTGTCCATGTTGTCCCATCCAACGGCGAAGTCGCCCAGGTGAAATTCTTCAACTACAGCGACACCCAGTTAAAATCGTCACCGAGCGCCGGGTCTTTGGAATTGTGCGGCATCGCTGGCAATCTGGATTACCTGACCGTTGGACGTACTTCCGAACTCCAAGTGGTACGAAATTCAGGCTACCTGTGATAATGCCGTTGTGCGCGGTTGGCTGCCCGATACCCAGGGCGCGATCCGCAATCAGGCCGGGTTGTTTATTCCGATCACGGGATAAGTCCCAAATTCTATAATCAGTCTTGTAGGGGGCGTCCACGACGGACGCCCTTTGTGTTACCTCTAGCCCCGGTGTGGTGATAATCATCAAGTCTGTGTCTGAAATCGTTGTAGAAAGTGCTCATGGGCTGGCTATATTAATCACGTTACAATATTACGTTACCTTGAATTGTGTTTCTGAGTAATTCCTTATGACAACCCTCAGCCAGCGTCAATCCGCCACGCCGCCCTTCGTAGAATATCAAATTGATGAAGCCTACGATGAGATGTTCGATTCGGATGGCCGCGCCCGTTCGCAGTATCACGCCCTCTACCAGCGTGTTCTTGATCTGACCGCCGAGGAATTGCGCCACCGCCAGCAGGCCGCCGATGTGTCCTTTCTCCATCAGGGCATCACCTTCACCGTTTATGGTCGTACCGAAGGCACGGAGCGCATTTTCCCATACGATCTCCTGCCGCGCATCATCACCGCCCTCGAATGGGACGCCATCGAACGCGGTCTGTCACAGCGCATTAAGGCGTTGAATCTGTTCCTCAAGGACATCTACAATGCGGGCAGCATCATTAAGGATGGGGTGGTTCCGCCGGAGTTGATCTACAGCAGCCACCATTACCGCCGTGAGATGCGGGGTTTACATGTCCCCCACGATCTGTATGTATCCGTCTGCGGCACAGACCTCGTTCGGCTGCCGAGTGGTGAATTTGTTGTGCTGGAAGATAACTTGCGTGTGCCCAGTGGTGTATCCTACATGCTGGCGAATCGGCAGGTGACGAAGCACGTTTTCCCGCACATGTTCAGCAATTATGGCGTTCGTCCGGTAGAGAACTATGGCCGTTCGCTGCTGGCGACCCTCCAGTATCTTTCGCCGGAAGGTCGCCCCGACCCCAACGTCATCCTCCTGACACCAGGGGTCTACAATTCCGCTTATTTCGAGCATACCTTCCTCGCGCGCCAGATGGGTATCGAACTGGTGGAAGGCCGTGATCTGGTGGTACATGACAACATCGTCTATATGCGTACCACCGCCGGATTACGCCGCGTGGATGTCATCTACCGCCGTGTGGACGATGATTTCATTGACCCGCTGGCTTTCCGGTCAGATACCATGCTCGGTGTGCCGGGGCTGTTTAATGCCTACCGTGATGGAAATGTTGCTCTGGCGAATGCCATAGGGACGGGGATTGCCGACGATAAAGCCCTCTACTACTATGTGCCGGACATCATCCGCTATTACATGGCCGAAGAACCCGTTCTGAACAATGTGGAAACCTATCTGATGAGCAACCCCGAAGCCCGCGCCTATGCGCTGGCGAATCTGGATAAACTGGTGATTAAGGCGGTGGGGGAGAGCGGCGGTTATGGCATGTTGATCGGGCCGCACAGCACCCCAACCCAGCGCCAGGAATTCCGGGAGCGCATCATCGCCAATCCCCGTAACTACATTGCTCAACCCACGCTTAAGTTATCCCGCGCCCCCTGCTTTGCCGATGGTGAGGTGGAAGCCTGCCATGTTGACCTGCGCCCCTATATTTTGTGTGGCGACGAAGTGACGATTGTGCCCGGTGGCCTGACGCGCGTTGCCCTCCAACGCGGTTCGCTGGTGGTCAATTCATCCCAGGGTGGCGGCAGCAAAGACACCTGGGTATTATGGGAGTGAACGTTCCGCCCGTCAGAGAGATGGTTCGCCAGTTGTCCCAGGGCACATAGGGACGTTCGTGCCGGGACTTCATGGGTTGCAACGAGACAAGCCCTTTGGAAATCCTCACCCTGATTATCGCAGTGCTTCTGATCGCCCTGATTGTGTATGCGATTTCGCGTAAACTTACATTGGACTCGCAGGAATTTGACCGCCAGTTTGACTTCAATGAAGCTGGAGTGATGGAACGTGAGCATAACGCACCCCTGCAATTCAAGGGCGTCGGAGCGCAAAGTACCCGCCCCTTCAAATTGGAGGCGGGCGATTACAAAATCCGCTACCGCTTCCCCGAAGGCGTCCTGGTCAAAGTCGAATTATTGGGTGCCGAGGATGGTGATGGCGAAATCATTGTCCTCAAATCCGGGCGTGGAGAAGCCGGATTCACCGTCATATCTGCCGGACGCTACCTGCTGGACATCGAACCCCCGGACGATGACGCAGACTGGAAATTGGAAATCAACCGCCTCGGTCTGCCCTCCGGTTACAAACCCGAATCACAGGCGATATAGTTGGTAGACGGTCGATAGTCTGCATACATCGGTTCAAACCTGCCGCTTCCCACTTTGTCCGTTTACCTTTAAACTGTGGACAATATAATTTGCAAGGGTCTTGTGGGCAAGGGGTTTAAACCCGTTGTTCAGTGGTTATATTAATACCTCAAACAAGGAGGCCGATATGAGCTTCACCAACGATCAACTGGCGGCGGCGGCTGAACTGCCGCTGATTATTATTCAGGGAGTCATCACCGTAGATGGCACAACCTACATGAGTGTCGTCCGCGAGTTTATGGCGGTGGCGGATTACATCGACAAAGCCCAGGTGGAATATGCCAATAATCTGTTGGTGCAGGCCGCGCTCATGTCCTTCATCGACGAGTCCGGCAACATCGACACCGGCTTGCAGAGCGACAAGGTGGAGCATATCCCGGTGGACGAAGTGCTGGGCAGTGTCGATTATGTCCTGAATCTGCTGGCGGGCACGCCGGAACTGCAAGGTTATAAGGTGTTTATCTATAATCTGGCCTACCGGATTGCCAATGCCGCCGGGAACACGCTGCTTGGCACAGGCGCAAAGGTCAGCCAGCAGGAAGCCGATTTGCTCAACGCCCTGCGCGGGCAGTTAGGTGTATAAACCATTGGTGCTTATTCCCTTTGTAGGGACGAGGCTTGCCTCGTCCGCTGTGAACCCATCATCAGGATATAATCACTGAACCATAAGCAGGAGATGTATTGTGAGTTTGACCATCCTCGGTCTTGGGCCGGGTGAGATTGATGATTTGTCGCGCCGCGCGTGGCGCACGCTGAAAAACGCGCAAACCGTCTACCTGCGTACCTCGCAGCACAACTGTGTACCCTGTCTGCCGCAAAACGGTGCGACTTACCACAGCTTCGATGACCTGTATGAACAGCACGAAAAATTTGAAGATGTCTACGCCGCCATCGTGAAGCAGGTGATGGACGCCGCCCAATCGGGTGATGTTGTCTACGCTGTCCCCGGCGACCCACTGGTGGGTGAATCCACCGTGACCCAACTGCTGAAAACCGCTAAAGACGCCGGTATCCGGGTGGAAATCGTCAATGGCATCAGTTTTGTTGAACCAACACTGGCTGCCCTCGGCATTGACGCGATGGACGGCCTGCAAATTCTGGATGGAATCGCCGTCGCCGCCATGCACCACCCGCCCATAAATCCCGATTATCCCGCGCTTGTTGGGGCAAGTCTACAGTCAGATGGTCGCCTCGGATGTGAAGCTGACGCTCATGAACCAGTATCCCGACGACTGCCAGGTCATGTTAATTCATGCCGCCGGGACGGATCAGCCGCTTGTGGAAAATCTGCCCCTGCACGCCATCGACCACAGCCCGCACATTCGCCACATGACCTCGCTGTACGTTCCGGCATTGGGCGGCATGTCCAGCTTCGAGCAGTTTCAGGAGATTATCGCCCACCTGCGCGCGCCGGAAGGCTGCCCCTGGGATCGTAAGCAGACCCACGAGTCCCTGCGCCAGTATATGATCGAGGAAGCCTACGAAACCCTGGACGCCATCGAATCCGGCAATACACAGTCACTCTACGAGGAATTGGGCGACCTGATGCTGCAAATCGTCCTCCACACCCAGATCGCCATCGACGATGGGGAGTTCCACATGTCCGATGTGCTGGGTTATGTCAACGCCAAGATGATCCGCCGCCATCCCCATGTATGGGGCGATGTCAGCGTGAATGGTGCGGAACAGGTTGTCACCAACTGGGAGGCGCTCAAGCGGCAGGAGAAAGCCGACGCGGGCAAATCGGCAGAATCGCTGTTGGACAGCATCCCCAAAGCCCTGCCATCCCTCCTGCTGGCGCACCAGTACCAGGCGCGGGCGGCGAAGGTCGGTTTTGATTGGGAGCAGGTGGACGACGTGATCGCCAAAGTCCGTGAGGAAATCGACGAGGTACTGTCCGCCGCGACGGACGACGAACGGGCTGAGGAAATCGGCGATCTGCTGTTTGTGCTGGTCAATTGGGCACGCTGGTTAGGCGTCGAGCCGGAAACCGCCCTGCGCGAAGCCAACGCCAAGTTCTACCGCCGCTTCCGTTACATCGAGCAGCAGCTAGCAGAACAGGGCAAAACCACCCCCGACTCCAATCTTGCCGAGATGGACGCCCTGTGGAACGCTGCGAAGGCAGCAGGGCTGTAAATAAAAAACGGGCGAGGTTTCCCTCACCCGTTTTTTGATTCTGCGGTGTAGCTTATATCCCCAACGCGCTGTCGGCCATCTGGCACAGCACCTTACCCCCGGCATTCAGCCATTGGTCGAGGGTGCTGCTGCTGGACTGGTTGGTGGCGGCGTCGGTATAAATGCCTAACCCCCAGATGTAATAGCGTTGGGTCTGGTTCGGCCATGCCGTGAACGGTTTGGCGATGGTTCCCGGCCCGCCGTTGTAACACGCCAGTGCCAGTCCCGGATCGCCCTTGCCATAATTCACCAGACATTGTTCCAGGAAACTCGCGCCCCGTTTGGCGTTAGTATCCGGGTCAAGTTGATCTTCGCCCGTTGTGAAGTGGAACGGCATCACCTGGAACAACCCCTGCGCCCCGGCATAACTGCTGATGGTCGGGTGTCCACAGGATTCGATCTGCATCACCGTCGCCAGTAGGTTCGGGTCGAGGTTGTATTCCGCCGCCCAGCGTTGGATGTCATGCGCCCAGTAGTCAATTTCGGACGTGAACAATGGCGCAATCGGGATGCGCCCCGGCAGTACACGATCCAGCCAGCGCGGGAAAACCTGAACCGCCCGCACCAGTAATACAGTGGCGATGATGACCATCAACGTTTTTGGCAGATACCGCAGGACAAGTTTCCTGCCGGGAAAAGCGAAGCGCGTGCGACGTTTCGCCGGACGCGCGCGCCGCCGTCCCGCAGATTTCGTACGAACAGCCATTTATACTCCATTTAGAAATCTGGACTCATTGATTATACGGTGTAGAAGCCGAGAACGTTGTAGGACGATTTCCCTATCAAGCCCCCGATCTTCGGGTTGGTTCCCCAGTGATGGGGACGTGTGTTGTGTAGAACAGTAGGGGAAATTGTAGAACATGTATTCTAATTTGTCAAGGGTGAATTGAGGAAAATGAGAGAAGATTAGGAAACATTAACGGTTTAAACACCGGATTCTCACCTTCGATTTTTGCAACCCACAACGACACACGGCGTATAGGATTCTGGGTTATACTGATGCTCGAAATTTTATCTGACGGAAGGAAACTGCTGTGCGTCGTGCTGTTCTCTCATTGATTCTCATAAGCCTCATTCTGATCGGCTGTTCCAGCGGCCAGTCCACCGAACAAGTCGTAGACGCGCGAAGCCTGCTCGATCAGGCCGTGATTAACTTGCAGCCCAAGCAAACCTTTCGCCTGATTATTGACCGTACCGGGGCGGAATATACCTTCCAGACCGATCTCGGCCCGGTGGGTTTCGAGCGTGCCGAAGGCCAGTACCTCGCGCCGGGAACCATTGGGGCGAAGGTCAAGGTCGTCCTGGGCAAGCTGCCAGTTGAGGCAGATGTCTATGCCGAGGGTACAAACCAGTGGGTGCGCGGCATCTGGACAAATATGCAGTGGGCAAACAGCGTCATTGTCGAGGGTTTTGACCCCTCCAAAATCATTAGTGCCGGCGGTGGCGGACTGAAAACCGCGATGGATGCGCTGGTTGATCCAAAGTTGGTCGGCGAAGAATTGCTGGAAGATGGCACATCCGTTTATCATATTTCGGCGACAGCCGATGGCGCGGATGTATCCGCCTTAGTTGTCAACCTGATTCAGATGACCGGCACGGTGAAGGTCGATGTCTACATTGATCAGAAAACCGAACTGCCGCTGCGCTTCGTGATCGTCCAGCCGGATACTGTCACCGACGACCAGCCCGACCCGACCACCTGGACAATCGACCTGTACGACTTTGACGCTGCCGCAGAACTGGAAGTGCCGCCAGAGTTGCTTGCCGCCTCCACCACTGAGGCCGCTGTCGATGTGACCGCCGAAGTTACTACCCAACCATGAGCCATCTCCCACGCCAGTGACACGAAGGATGAATTGAATGCAACGCACTCGAACCACCCCCAATCCCTGGCTCGTATTGGGATTAATCTGCCTGCCCGTGTTCATCGGTTCCCTGGATTTAACCGTCGTTTCTGCCTTCCTGCCAGAGATCTTTATTCACCTGGGATTGCCGCTGCAATCGACTCTGGATGACGCTACCTGGGTAGTCACGGGTTATCTGTTGGCTTATGCAATCAGCATGACCTTCATGGGGCGTATCAGTGACCTCATCGGGCGGCGCAAGGTGTATGTGGCCTGTCTGCTGATTTTCATCGTCGGCTCGATTTTGGTGGCGACGGCGCACCTATGGCCGACAGATTTTCTGTATTCGATTTTCCGCCGCTTCGGTGCGCGCCCGGAACGTGAGATTGTCACCCTGTTGGCGATCATCATCGGGCGGGTGGTACAGGCGCTCGGCGCGGGGGCGCTCGTCCCGGTCACGCTGGCGCTGGTGGGCGATATTTTCCCACCCAATCGCCGCGCCCAGCCGTTGGGCATCATCGGCGCGGTGGACACCCTCGGTTGGGTGCTCGGCCACCTCTATGGCGGTGTGCTGGTGCAATTTTTGCCCTGGCAGTCATTATTCTGGATCAATGTCCCCCTCACGCTCATCGCCCTGGCGCTGACCCTCTATGCTCTGCGGAATGTGCCGGAAATACTGGCGAAAGGCCGCTTCGATCTGATCGGCACATTATTGATAGTCGGGGCGCTGGTCGGCCTGATTCTCGGCCTGGGCGGTAATGTGGACGTGTCCAGTACGGCGGCGGGATTTGAGGATTTGTCTGCTGCCCCGCCTTATGCCCTGCCGCTTTTGGCGCTGGCGCTGGTGCTGTTTCTGGCGTTTGTCCTGGTCGAATCCCGCGTGAAAGACCCGCTCATCCAGTTGAGTATGTTCCGCCATCGTAATCTGTCGGCGGGGTCGCTGGTCAACCTCGGCGTCGGCTTCTGCCTGATGATCGGTCTGGTCAGCGTGCCCATTCTGGTGAATATCCGCATGGAAAATCCGGACATGCTGACCCAGGCGGCGCTGGAAGTCGGCTTGCTGCTGTCCGCGTTGACCGTCCCAATGGCACTGGCGGCAGTTCCCGGTGGCTGGCTGAGTGACCGCATCGGCTACCAGCGCACCACCCTGATCGGGCTAGGGCTGGCGGTGCTGGGCTTCCTGCTCATCTGGCAAACCTGGACGCTGGAATTATCCGATGTGGTCATCGCGCTGGAAATGATACTGGTGGGTGTCGGCCTGGGGCTGACCTTTTCGCCCATCAGCGCGGCAGTCATTAACGCCGCTACCGATGAGCAGCGTGGCGTGGCTTCGGCGCTGGTGATTATCCTCCGGCTCATCGGCATGACCATCGCCGTATCCTCACTGACCACACTCGCCTTACAGCGTGTGAATGTCCTGGCATCGGCGGCGCTCGGTACAGGCGTATCCGACCCACAACTCGCCGTTGATGTCTATGCCCAGATGACGGTGCAAGTTCTGGCGGAGGTAGGTCTGTTGGGCGCGGTCATCTGCATCATCGCCATGATCCCCGCAGCCCTCGGCCTGCGGCGGGATCAAAGCCAATTATTATCCGACCAGAGAGTGGAACAGGTAACGGGAGATTAAGTCCGCTTGAAGGGGGAGATTCGGTGAAACGATATATTCTTGCCGCAATATGTGTTTGGATACTGATACTCGGTTTTCCCACAAAAATGATTTCACCGTCTTCAACCGCTTCTGCCCAATCCGAACGAACCACACCCTTTGAATACCTGCTCATGAGCAAGTTGGCCTATGAACCCGACAATTTCGACATTCGGGAAATCCTCAGAGGGCACAACTGGTATGAACTCGCTCGTTCCGAAGCGTTGGGGGCAGATGATGCGGCGGGCTATTTCGGTATCGCCTACCGGAACGTAGCTACTGATGAAGTGGTGATCGCCCATCGGGGGACAAATCAGTTCCTTCAACAATTTTCCAGTTTTCCGACAGCGGGCTTGGATTTATCCGACGATTTATGGAACGACATTGCTCTGTTTTATGCCGAAGAACCACCTCAGGTTGCAAAAGCGGAGGCCTTCGGCGATCAGGTGTGTGGGCATCTGATCGAAGCCCATCTTGAATCCTCGATGGACGGGTGTAAAGGCAGAATCACCCATACGGGACACTCGCTCGGCGCGTTCCTGGCGGAAGTGAGCGCTTTCCATCACCACACCCGTGCTGTGACATTCGACAGTCCCGGCTCAGGATATGTCATTCTGGCAGATGGTAATCCGGGAGAAGTTGATATAACCACCTACGTTGGTCCACCGAACATCGTCAATACTGCCAATCCCCATGTTGGCACGATCATTCTGGTTGATCCGCACTGGCGCGACCTGCGCGATGCCTATTTCGTCAGAGGAGAGGATAACCGTCTTGAGTATCTCCAGTATTCATTTGAGGCTCACTCGATTGACAGGATGATTCAACAGATGAATACCGGAATCAATGTTACTGGCTGCTGGATTGTCGGTGGGGACGCCGGATTTGCCAACTTCCTCCAACCCGATAGCCAGTTTGAATCCTGCATTGCCGAGGGGAATGACCGCAACTGGTATGACCTGTCCGGGGCGGATACCGACACATTCCCCGCGCAGTTTCAACCCGGCCAACTGGTATTGTTGTACCAGGAGGGCATGAGCGAAATTCGGCTGTTTGATGTGGCAGGTTCGGATGGTGGGGGATATGTCACCGTCCCTTCTGGTATGCCTGCTTCGGTGCGAGCGACACCGCCGGAATTTGATGGCAATCAGTTATGGTATGAGGTCGACACTTTTCCTGACCTGGTTCGTGGTTGGGTGGTTTCCTCGCAGATAATGGCGCTGGTGGCCTATAATCCAGAACAATTCGATGCCTTTTGTCCCGGTGCAGGTGGGCTGCACTTCATGGATTATCAGCGATTTGTCGTCCCTTACGGCGATGGCCCATCTACGGTTTGGAGCGAACCCAACAGTGAACCGACGGTTGGTTATATCAATGAAGGCGAGGCGGGCTATGTGACTGATGGCCCAATCTGCAAAGCCGGACGGCGCGGCAATCTGCTGTCGTGGGAAGTGGTATCCGATTTCAGGTCTGGTGGGATGGGTATCCGAAGGGTACAAGGACTCGCCGGTACCCTGGATTGTACCCATCCCCGATGTGTTTCTGACCGGGCCGGAATAACGCTAAACCGACCTTTTGTCCAACAAGTTAAAGACGAGTACTTTCATTTATCCTGACGTTTCCACTTGACATAGACATAAAAAGACTAGTAAAATAAAGACTATGGCACGATCATTCACACGTTCACCGCTTGCGCTGGCGATTCTGGCGCTGCTCTACGAAGCGCCCATGCACCCCTATCGGATGCAGCAGCTTATCAGGGAACGCGGCAAGGATAAGGTCATCAATGTGCAGCGGCGGGGAAGCCTGTACCAGACCATCGGCCAGTTGGAGCGGGCAAAATTAATTCGGGTGCGGGAAACGATACGTGAGCAAAATCGACCAGACCGGACGATTTATGAGCTGACAGATGCCGGATTTCAAACCGCCCGGACGTGGCTGCGGGAAATTCTGTCTACCCCATCTCTTGAATTTCCCGAATTCCCGGCAGCAGTGTCCTTTTTGCCGCTGTTGCCACCTGACGATGTTCTGCGGCAGATGGAAATCCGTGAGGCGGCGCTGGTCGAACAACTGGCAGCGATTGAGGACGAACTCCGTTCTTTGGATGGCGTCCTGCCCCGGCTGTTTTTGCTGGAAGAAGAACTGATGCGTGCCACATTGGTGGCGGAACTCCAGTGGGTTCGCTCCCTCATCGACGATTTACGTTCTGAGGTACTCACCTGGAACATGGCTTGGCTGAACCAGTTCGTGCCGCCCGAAACAGAAGGTCAGACGGATGAGGAGGAATTGTAAGATGGCAGCGCAAACCATGAAGGGTTACAAAGGCATTGGCATGGACGGGTTCATCGCGACCTGGTATGCCCGCATGACCCGCAAAAATATCGACTATTATCGGGGTGAAGCCCGCAAGGTAGCTGAACATGTGTCGGATGGCGGCGCGGTTCTGGAAGTTGCTCCCGGCCCAGGCTATCTGTCCATCGAGCTTGCCCGACTCGGCCACTACCGGATCACCGGCTTGGATGTCAGCGCCACCTTTGTCGAGATTGCGCGGGCCGGTGCGCGACAAGCCGGGGTGAATGTGGATTTTCAGCAGGGCAATGCTTCGCACATGCCCTTTGAAGCTGCCCGATTTGATTTCATCATCTGCACCGCAGCATTCAAGAACTTCTCCGAACCTATTGAAGCGATGAATGAGATGTACCGCGTCCTGAAACCCGGTGGAACAGCCCTGATTGTTGATTTGCGCGGGGATGTCTCGCCACAGACGATGGATCGGCACGTGGCCGAAGAATTGCACCAGACCGGAATAAATGCCTTCTTCACCAAACAGACGTTTAGGCACATGCTCATCAAACGCGCCTATACCAAAGCACAGTTCACCGACTTTGCGGCCAGAAGCACTTTCGGCAAGGCGCGTATCGAAGAAGAAACTATCGGGCTGAATGTCTGGCTCGACAAACCTGAGTCTTAGTCTATTGTGATCCTGCCGTAATTCCGCAGCACCAGCAGGTTGCAAATCGTCACCCAGGGCTGCCACTGTGGCAAACCATGTTCATCGCCCCAACCACCATCGTCGCGTTGGGACGACTGAATCGAATCCAGGCAGCCTTCAATCAACTCATGCCGGAGTTGCTTTGCCACTGGTGACTCCGGTGAGGGCGCAAAACTCACCAGCCCCGCCAGTTGGTTTTCGGGTGCGCGTTCGACACATGCGATCATATTCTCAACGGTTGCTGTGCGATATGTTTCTAGCTCCGGGAAATCGCTGACTCCAAAATAATAATGGTAGGGATGGTAGGCCATGAATAACCAGTCGTTAGCGGCGATCTTTTCCAGCGTCAGATTTTGTGTCACCCAGCGTCGTGTCGCTTCGTTGACCGCAGGCGACGATGCGCCGAAGTATTCCAGATCGCCTGTAATCGAATCCGGTGCGCTTTGGCCGCCTTCGTTCCACCAGGGCGCGTGCGGATATTCCATGAAACTGGCGGGATTCCGCAGCGACCCATCGGGATTCTGATTGGCCTCAACCCACTCCGCCGCCCCATCCAGCAGATTGCCGCGTGGTAGATCGGTCATGCGCAAGACGGTCAGCAGGAATTCCAGCGCCAATGGGTGCGACTCCGGTGTGCGGACGTCATGTTCCAGCGCGTGCCCCCATCCGCCATCCGTATTTTTATAACACAGTAAACACTGGTGAACCCGTTCCACTGGCATCCCCTGAAACAGGTAGCCAAACAGTGCCCGTTCCCACATCACGCCGTTGCTGTACACAAAATCCCGCGCATTCTTGAACGAAACCGCCATGATTCTACCCCCAAGATTAGATTATTTGTTCTATTTTAGCGTGGAAATATGAGGATAGCAAGTGATTTAAAGATAGCCGTTGATAATCCCAACCAACTGCCGCGCCCGGTGACGGAAGGTGTGTTCCTTCAGCACCCGTTCGCGCGCCGCCGCCCCGATTGCCCGCCGTTCCGAGTCGTGCGCCAGCAGCCAGCCATAGCGGTCTATGGCTTCCTCGCGCGAGTTCACCACCAGCAGTTCTTTCCCCGGCTCGAACCATTCTTCGATGCCCAGATACGGATTGGCGACGATGCAGCAGGCCATACTGCTCAACTCAAATGGCCGCGACGACGATGAGCCATAGACACTGGCATGTGCCCGCCGGGTAATGCACAGGTTAATCTTGCTGCGACAGGCGTATTCCCGCAGTTTGCTGAAGCTCAGGTACGGCAGCAGTTGAGTCCGCCCCAGATCGCCCAATTTTGTCCCCCGCACCGCAAATCGCGCGTCCGCCATTTCTCTCGACGGCGCGGCAATCATATCCTCCACCCATTGAGCGCGGTATTCCTTGCCATGCCCGTAGAACATCACGTCAATGTCTTGCCCCGCCACATCCACCGGGCTGAACACATCCGGGTCTGCGCCATAATAAACCGTATGCACCGCCCGCGCCCCCAACGCTTTCAGAGCGTCCTCGCCCCCCTTGCTGTTGCTGATGAACGCCGTATACTCCGCCGGATTTGCACCCTGATAGATACGGAAGCCCGACGCGAATCCGCTCATGTTCGGCAGGCTGGCAGGCACATCCCCATCGTAGTAAAACACGGGCTTTATGGTGTTTGCGCTGGATTTCC
Organism: uncultured Chloroflexia bacterium; assembly: GCA_963752305.1. Classification (GTDB taxonomy): domain Bacteria; phylum Chloroflexota; class Anaerolineae; order Aggregatilineales; family Phototrophicaceae; genus CFX2. Next base: position 787,228 of record CAVVXQ010000006.1, on the reverse strand, counting down.
GCCGCGATGCCGTTCAGATGATTTAATGGTGCGGTCAGCACAATAACGGCGTCGATGTCCGGCTGTTGGGTCAATATCCTGTCCAGATGCCGCCCCCACAACGGTGTCACCAACGTCTCCACCGCCATTCGTATGGCCTTATCGCTGGCGGACTCGTCATTATTCCCCCTCTCAACCGGTGGAGAGGGCTGCGAACGACGCAAGTGAGCGGGGGGGTGAGCTTGCCTTTCCTGATTGCTGATTGCTGATTGCTGATTGCCTTCTTCAATCTGAACCGGCGGCTTTTCGCCCACCACCTTCCGCGCAATATCCCGCGCGGCTTTGAACGCATCACCCTGTAATTTGGCTGGATTCGGCTCGGCGCGCCACCACAGTGACTCAATGGCTGGTCCTTGATACGGCGTGGCGATCACATCCACGCCGATTTCGTACAATGCCTTGAGCAACTGCCACCACGCCGGTGTCGCGCTGAACGGCTGTGTCAAATCAAGTGAGGCAGGAATAACCAGTAGCTTCATGAGTTAGTAGAGGGATTCGATAAATTAGGTATCTGTTGTGGCAGATGAGTCAAGTTCTAATTCGTCCAGTAGAATGATTTGGAGTTCTTTCACACGTTGAAGCGTAAAATCGTTAGTTAAAAACGCCTCACACTGTGCGTCAACTGCTGTAGCAATGTGAAGCGCATCCGGCGTTCGCAAATTGTAACGGGAACGAATATCGGCAGCGGTCTGTGCAATTGCGGCGCTAACGGGTAGAAGGGTGATGTTGCGGGTTTCCTGGAGCAAGGTTCGATAAGCCTCCTCGATGATTTTGTCATTGATTTTCAAGGGTTTTGTGAGGGTTTCTGTTAATTTAATTACTGATGTTACGACTTCAACACTACTTGCATTTACCATGCGGAAAATTACGTCGATTTTTCCCCCATATACGGGATGATCTTCAACATAGTAGATAAATGGCGAAGTTTCAATATAAAGACGTTGGACACCGGCAAAAGCATCGCCGATTTTCACGGACGGTCATCCCACTCACTGCGAAGTTGATTAACATATTCCTGTGCATCCATGTCCCGCAGGTGTGCCCCCACCCCCCGAAATTCAAGAACGCTGTGACTTTTTTCGGGCTTGTCTTCAGTCAGGCTGTCCAGAATCAGCATAACCAGTTGTTTGCGCTGTTCAACTGGCAGGGATCGTATTGCCTCGACAATACCTTCTAGTGTCATCGGTTGCTCCTCCATCAGTCCATATTATTTCACAGTCAGGCCGATTGAGGCAATACGAGATGACTTATATAAGGTTACTTCACCGCCCCAAACGCGGCGAAACAGGTATTTTTGTGCAGCACATCCACCGCGCCGAAGCCAACCTTCGCCAGCAGGGTCAATTGATAGCTCAGTGGGCGCGGCGTATCCTCATCCTCAATCCAGCCGAACACGGTCTCCCGGTAGGACTTCGTCTTTCAGCCCCGTCAGATATTCCCCGTAGCGTTCCATCATCAGCCCGTTTACGCCGGGGATGGCATGTTCAACCAGGTCATATATCCACAGCGACCCGCCCGGACGCAGCGCAGCATACAACTTGGCGAACACCGCCTCCCATTCCCAATCCTCGCGCAGATGATGCAGCACTGCCGATGCCAGAATCACGTCGAAGGCTTCAACGCCCAGGTCAACTTCCCGAATATCTCCTTGTAACAGGCTAATGGTTCCGCTCGTCGCCGCGCCGACCCGTTCTCGCGCCCGTTCCAGCATCGGTGTGCTCAGGTCGAGCAGCGTCACATTCAAGTTGAGCAGGTGTTCCAGCAATTTGATCGTATAATTCCCCGCCCCACAGCCGACATCCAGCACATTTCGAGCTTCTGGCGTGGTCGATGCCGCCGCCTGTGCAATCAGTTGCAGGCTTAGTACCGAATCCACCTGCGCGGTATTGCCCGTTTCCAGGTTGGATAACCGCTCAACACTGTTGTCGAACCGCTCCCGAATTTGCTCCACACTCGATTTTGGCACGGTCATTCCTTTCACCCGACTCATCATACATTCAGAAGTATAACGTGAGGGAGCGATTTCATGAGCCGGGCTTCACTTCAATGTGCAGATTTTCTCTTGTAGGGGAGGGTCTCAGACCCTCCCTTTGACACAATTCTCCCACAAAAATGGTCTCCCGAATGGTGGTTCATTATGGTGTGGATGCAGGCAATTGAATGGATGTTGCAAAAGCCCATTGATAAGCATAGTATATCACGGTGAACTGGGCAGCACTTCCGGCGGTTTTTGTCTGAAAACTGACAACTCCTCTCTGTATCTTTCACTCGTACCTCATTCCTCATCCCTTGTTTTCATCTTTTTCTGGCAACTGGCAACTGGTAACTAAAACGCCATTTTTCCCCTCAAAATCGAAACAAATGTGTACACATTTGTGTACCTATTCCACGAACTTTTGTGCTACGCTTGTTTAAACGACAGCCTCTTTTGCTTCCCCTCTCTATTTTATGGAGGGGGCTGGGGGGTGAGGTTCTGCACAATCCGCACAATCCGTACCTGTGCGGTTGCAGAATTTGCAGCATATTTCGCAGGCTACGGGAGAAATTTCAAAATCTATGTGCAGGAAATTGACGAAAATGATGAAATTGACGAGCCGCGCACAGTGTCCTTCTGCCATATCGCCCCGCTTTTGCGGCAGTACACCGCTCGCCTGCCATATCCGAGTATCCTGATGGCACGATTGGAGCACATCTCTGCCAGTGCAGAACCCACGCGAGGGTGTTTCCGCGCACCCCCCTCCCAGTGCAGCATACACGGGGCGTTTTCTGCGCCCTCAATCGACGGACAGACTGGAAAGGGTCACACAATGGACACAGTGATTTTGACGCCAATTGCGACATTTCCCCTCAAACGTGTGTCACAAATCGGCAATCTTGTGTCCATTCGGACTCAAACCAGCCGTAACATTCAATGTAAGGTGTATCCGATGGGGTGTAGAGGCGAGAAGTAAAGTCCCTCCCTACGAAGTGGGGAGGGATTTAGGGAGGGGAAGCTAAATTGATAAATTCGAGAATCGGTTCTCGATTCTTTTTCTTGTTTTTTGCGTCAAATTTCTCACCTGGGTGGGAACACGCCTCCTGCCCGCTACTCTTTCCCGCCCAGCAGCCGCTTGCGCCGTTCTTCCAGCGCGGCCTGTACCGCGTCTGCGTTTCCGCTGCTGGCCTTCTGCATGGCTTCCTGTTCACGCTGGCGGGCTTCCGCCTCGATCTGCTCTGGCGTCTTGATCTCGAAATTCGGGTCGAGCAGAATGTTGTCATCTTTCGGCTCGTCGGCCAGCCGTTCGGCAGCCTGCGCGGGTTTATCGACCTGTTTCTGAACGGGAGCGGATTTCGTGGTTTCCTTCGCAGATGTCTCCACCGCTTTCGCGGCTTCGGCGGGTTTGGCCGCCCGCGCCGAACGAATCATGTCCAGCAAATTCACATTCACTGACAGCCGCCCCAGAATGAAGGCGATAATAGCAGTGATGCCAATCGGCACAATCGCGGATAATAGGGTGCTGAAAAAGCCCAACACGACGATGGCAATCACCACCGCCACGATCAAAAGCAAGCCGTTACGGATATTCATGTAAATGTACTCCCTCTTTCACATTATTATACGTGAAAGATTGAGATTCCTCTCGGCTTTAATGGGCGATAGCTCACAGGTAATCGCCCTCTTTGAACCGTCCCGGCGCGGTTTCGACCACGCCTACCTGTGGACACAGGTCGCGCACCAGACAGGTAGCACATTGGGGATAGGTCGGTTTACACACCTCCCGCCCGAACTGCACCATCAGCGCGTTCCAGTGCGGCCAGTATTCGTGTGGCAAAACCTGTTTGAGTTCTTCGTTCACCTTTGGCGGCTGTTTGGTTTCCGGCTTCACCAAACCCAATCGCCTGCCGATACGCGCCACATGCACATCGACTGTGATGTCCGTGTAATTGCCATAGCCCGTTGCCAGCGTCAGCACCGCCACCTTCCAGCCCACGCCTTTGTAGGCCATCAATTCATCCAGCGTGTCTGGTACGACCCCGCCGTTGGCTGCTACCTTCTCGGCAATATCCCGCACGTAGCGCACTTTGCTCTCCCAGTACATCACGGGCTGAATGGCCTGTTTAATCTGCTCATCCGTCAGCTTCACCATGTCATACGGATTGTCAGCCAGATCAAACAGATTGTTCATCGCCAGAAAGGTCTGCTCCTCGCGGGTTTGGGCGCTCAACATGGCAGCGATCAGTGCCTTGAACGGCTGGCCTTTATAGTAACTCAGCGTCGTGGGCGGCCAATCTTTCGCAGCCTCATCAATACGCCGGTAAATCTCGCGGACGCGGGCCATCTCGTCCATATGACTATCCTTTCAGAAAGCAAAAGGGCGCATCATCAGGATACGCCCCGCAGATAAATTCCGTATTAGCGACCTATAAAGCTGTGCGTTCCACAAAGGCGGTAATATGCCCCGCGATTTCCTCGCCCTTTTCTTCCTGCAAAAAGTGTCCCGCACCCTTTATCGTGATCTCCGGCTGATCTTTGGCGGTTGGAATCAACTTGCGGAAGAAGCGATCTCCACCGCCTGTCACCGGGTCGCCGTCGGAAAACATCACCAGCGCCGGTTTATTCCAGCCGCGCAATGCCTCGCGCGCCCGCCGCGATTCCGCCGCGCCGGGATCATCTTCCTTCAGTGGCACAAGCAGCGGAAAAGCTGCCACGCCTGCTCGATACGAAGCATCCGGGAAAGGTGCGTCATAGGCCGCCAGTACATCCTCCGGCGGCGTGGTCACACTGCTAATGCCGACCAACCGTCCTGGTTCAATATCCCGCCCGGTACGCGCTGCGAAGTCCCGCCACTGCATGAATCCCGCCGACATCGGCAGATCGCCCGTTGTCAATCCCGTGTTCATAATCACCAGCCGCGCGAATCGCTCCGGCATTTGTGTCGCTGCTGGCAAACCGAGGATACCACCCCAATCCTGACAAATCAGTGTGATAGCGCGCAAATCCAGCTTCTCGATGAATCCGATCAGCGTGTCGTAGTGCATCTGGAAGCTGTATTCATCCACTTCGGTGTATTTGTCCGAGCGTCCGAAACCAATCCAGTCCGGCGCAATCACCCGGTAACGGTGAGACAGGCTTGGAATCATCTTGCGGTACAGGTATGACCACGACGGTTCACCATGCAGGCACAGCATGACCTCGCCCGCGCCTTCATCGACGTAATGTACCCGCGCGCTGTTGATCTCGATATAGTGGGGTTTGTACGGCCAACCGGAGAGATTTTTAAAACGTTCGTCAGGGGTTCGTATCAGGGGCATAAAAAGTCCTTTTTGAATAATATGTTTATTTGAGCCAGAAAACGCGGCCAGCCACGTCCTCCGGTGTGTGTTCTTCGGCAAATTCTGTTAAGGCTGTGACCATTGCGCCGATATTTTGGAATACACCTGGCCAGCAGATTAATCCTGCATGGTTCATGTGTTCAGCCGATTGCATGGCAAATTTGCGATCCAACGTCACTACGACCATATTGTGTGCGGATGCAAAAGTAAGGTGTTCCTCATCCGGCTTTTCAGTCATACCTACATCATTCGCCAATGTTACCCTGTAACCACGTCGATTCAATTCATCTGCGGCTGTACGATTCATCATTTCGTCGAAGTAATACTCAATTGTCGCCATATTGTTTGTGATGCATCTCGTCGAAAAGTGCAGCCTCAGCCATTTCTAAAGCATCAATTCGCTCCTTGTGTTCGGCGTAGTACAACAGCGCTGCCAACACCTCCAACTCACTCAATGTAAAGTCATACATCAGTTCATTAACACCGTGACTGTTATCCCGTGCTGTATAGGCAATCGTTGCCACTGGAATACGCCGCCCGCGAATATGAGGACGCTCACCAAACAGGCGGGTTTCGATGTATTTTTTCAGGTCAACAGTTGTGGGAACAGTTTGATCGCTCATGCCAACCTCCTACCTCGATTATACATCAACCCAGCCGACGGTTCGCCCAAACACGGTTATTGAACACATCCGCCACGCTCGATGGGTCGCCTTGCGCCAGCACCAGGTCGAGCGTGACATTCGGATACTTGCCCAGGATGGATTCGGTCATGGTGGACACCATATCCGGCGGCGCGATCACGGTTACGGCCAGACTCATTTCATAGGGGATAAAGTCAATGAAGTCCCATTTGTTGGTCACAATTGGGCGGAAGGTATTCCAGTAGCTCTGCGCCGTCTCGAAGAACCAGCGTGGTTCTAACCCCGGCGCGAGAATGACCATGTGGAAGGTTGGTTCGCCATGTACCGGCCCCGGCCCAACACCATAGGGATTCACTCCCGGCAGCACCCCGCCAAATGGGACTTGTGGCACCTGAATCATGCGTTGAATTGCGGGCAGATTGTAAGTGTAGTATTCGTCCTCTTTCCACAGGCACAGGCCGAACATCCACTCTGGCCCACTGGTCGCCATCCAGTTGAACATGCCAACCGTCGCCTCACCATGACTTTGTGGTGTGTAGCGTGGGAAGCGGGGGTCGGGCTGCTTGGATTCGACATCCGGCAGGGGATAAATACCACCTTCTGTACCTACAGCCGGAACGGGGGCAGCGTCAAACCATTCCTTCAGGCGCAGATTGAAAGCAAGCCCCATCGTTGTCAGCCCATTTGGGTCACCGTATGGTGTCGATGCCGTACCGCCAAACACCGCCCGCCCCGGATCAAAGGACTGTGTGTACGGATCGTATGGATACTCAAAATGCCAGCCGCCTTCCTCGCCATTCTGCTGTTCCGGCTGGCGCGGTGTGGCTGGTTGATCTGGCACTTCCTGATAAAAATGGTTCAGTGTATAGGGATGTACCGCCGCCCACAGCCCATTGTCAATCACATTGACGAAGCGATCCCGAAAGTTATCGCGCAGGTAGATCAGCAGCGCATCCTGCCACTGCAAACTACCCTCCGGCCCAACCGTCTCGCTGAAGGATGGGAAGCCGGGATATGCGCCAATGTCCATAATGTATTCGGCGAACACTAGCCAGTTTTCGCACAGAGGGCGGATCACCTCGTCAATGTTATTGATGGATACGCGACCTCGCATATCTCCCGGCCACTCCGGGTCGGGCAGGTTCGGCTCATTGTAAAACTCGAACCACAGTGCGCCAGCGCGCCGGTAAGTTGCCCACTGCTGGCGTAGCGTATCGTCCACTGGCATTGCTCCCGGCACAGGACGGTATATGCGAATGATGGGAGTGATGTTATTCGCCAACAGCCATTGGCAATCCCCGGCAAATTCCTCGCCACCGGCCACAAACTTATACCAGCCAAGCTGTAATGGGCTATAGCGTTCCCGGTGGATGGGCTTGTACGCGCCCTCGTTGTGCAGGCCGCGCGGGTTGCCCGACCAGGCGTATTGAGAGAGTTGCAAAGGGGAACCTCTTTAGAGTTTATGCGTTTGCCAGAACAACCTTGACGGGCTGTCCGAGTTGTTTCATGAAAGTCGAACAGACATCCCAGGTGAGGGGGAATGCTGTGGTATCAGCCGCCGCGAGATAACTCACAATATCACGCAGCATGGGAATTTCCGTTTCTGGCTCAAACCAACCATCGATAAAGGCGTTTTCAGCCCAATTAACTAATTCTGCCAGCGTTAATTGCTCATTTAAATAGGCGAGTAGTTTTTCCTGAACGATTTCTCGCGTAACCATCATTCTTTTTCCTGCTCATCTACCCACTTTTTGATAATCTCATGTCCTGTATCAATCGGATACTTCTGGTGACGCTCATATAGCTCACCATCATCATTATAAACCTCTTGAATAAGAAACAGTGTTTTTTCACTCGCATCTACAATTTTGGTAATGCGCTGGAATCCCCACACCTGACCTTTACGATCAAACCAGTAGCGTCGCCCACCATCCGGTAGGTTTTCCCAATGGTCAAAACTTTTCTCGTTCTGTTCGCGGGTCGCCATAGGGTTATCTCGCTGCTCACTATTCTTCACCCAAATCGGCGGTTCGCCCACACGCGCGAGTTGAATACCTCCGCTACACTGTCCAAATCCGTGTCGGCTACAATCAGGTCAAACAGGACATTGGCATACTTCGCCTGAATCGACGCACGCATACTGTCAGCCATATCCGGTGGCGCGATTACCGTCACCGCCAGACTTTTGGTGTGGGGGACGAACTCGACCAGCGTCCAGTTGCTGGTCACAATCGGGCGGAAGGTATTCCAGTAAGCCTGTGCCGTCTCGAAGAACCATTGCGGTTCTAATCCCGGCGCGAGGATGACCATGTGGAAGTCCGGCTCCCCGTGAATTGGCCCCGGCCCAACCCCCGGCAGCACATCAATAGGTGGAACGGTGCGGAGCAAAGGCGGTGTTTCGATCAGGCGAGTGATAGCACGCGCGGGACCGGGTTCGTAGTAATCATCTTCTTTCCACAGGCACACACCGAAGAACCAAGCGGGCGCGGTGTTGGTAATCCACTCGAACATGGCAAGGGTGGCTTCTGCCTGACTCTCGTGGGTATAAGGTGGAAAACGAGTGTCCTGCTGATAAAAGGGCGTTTGGCTGTCTTTTGGGAAGGGGTAAATCCCGCCCTCTGTGCCCAACACCGGGATGGCTTCTGTCCCCCAGTATTCGGCGCAGCGCTCGTTGAACATACGTCCCATCGCTAATCAGTCCATTCGGGTCGCCGTTGGGCGTTTTGGCTGTGCCGCCGTACACTGTCCGCCCAGGATCGGTTGTCTGGGAAATCGGGTCGTAGGGGTACTCGAAGTGCCAGCCACCTTCATTCGCCGTCTGCTGTTCCGGCGGGCGGGCGCTGGTGGGACCAAGCCCTGGTATTTCCTGATAGTAGTGGTTCAGGATATAGGGATGGGTGGCGCAGAACAGACCGTTTGCCAGTAAATTGCGGAAACGATCTGAATAGGCAGTACGCAGGTAATTGAGAAAGGTGTCCATCCAGCGCACGGCGGCCAGTTCCAGTTGCGCCGCTTCAGCCAGCGCCGGGAAACCGGGATAGCAGCCCATGCTGGCGATAAACTCCGCCCACACGATCCAGTTGTCCATCAATGGACGCATCACCCCGTCAAAGTTGCGCCAATCGACATTCACACCTAGCGGCCACTCAATATACAGGTTGGGTTCATTGTGGAACTCGAACCATCGCACCCCGGCATTGATGTACTGCAAGGTCAGGTCGCGTAGATAAGGTGTGAATTCCAACGCGCCGGGTCGCTCAATGTAGATTCGCACCACAGGCGTAATACCCATCGAGATGAAGGTAGCCGCATCGTCGATATATTCCTCGCGGGCGGGAATCAGTTTTGCCCAGCCAAAATGGGGATTCTGACCAGTGCGAAAATTCCAGAGGGGTGATGAGTGCGCGCTTGACGTGCAGACCGCGCGGATTACGTGACCACTGATATTGGTCAAGCTGCATCTAACCGCCCCCTGTGATCGACCCCGGTGTGGGATAGATTGGCCCCTGTGTATCCCCGGCTTCTGGTGGGGGTGTCGGTGTAGCGGGCTGCGGCACATTGCCATCGGTGGTCGGGGTGGCAGTGATAAATCCCCCCGGCTGCCGGGTTGGCGGTTGATTGATCGGGCCGAGGATTGACCCCGGCGTTGGACTGACAGGTGGGAGGGCAGTCGGCGTCGGCACAAGCGGTACACCGAAAGGTTGATTTTGCGCCGCGCGTTCATCCAGCACACGCTTCATGTCGTCAAACGCATCCTGTACCACCGGATCGAACAGGGCATCGGGGATGGTTTGGGCGATGCTTACGCCCCATTGTGAGGCTGTGTCCCGCCGCGCGACCACTGTAACAGCGATTGTGTAGCCCGCCGGAACGAGCCGAGGCAGTTCCAGGTCGCTGATGGTCGTCGGGCGGAAGCGTTCCCAATAGGCGCGCGCCGCGTCGAAAAACCATTCTGCGCCCAGGGTTGGGGCAATCAACAGGAAATGATAACTGGGTATGGTATCGGGTGATGGTGGCATGGCGTCCATCTTACCATAATTCATGCAGGCATTGTAAATAGGGGTTCAGCCGGGGTCAATGAATGTTGGATGAGTAAAACCGCGTGGTTCCCAGCCTGAGAAATTATTGGACTGCTAATGCCCACTCCCGTCACAGCAATTATCAGGTGAGCCGCTTCTGCCAAAACAACGATTCGCAGTGCAAAATAGATCGAGATCCTTAATGGTTGGCAATGGCAGACAGATTGTACTTAAACTGTTCTCGACCCAGCACACATTTGCGTTAGCTCTGCAAGTAATGGATACCCATCTGCCAAGCCTGTTGATGCTTCATTGTTGTGTCTCTAGCTCAAATTTAGCTCCCAGATTGTTCGCCCAATCACGAATCGCATTCCAATCCCGGTGATCGCCCTCTGACCACACGCCAGAAGCAACACTCAGGCGAAACTTCATCCTCTCGCTAAACGATGGCACTTTGCCAATATCCAATACGCCCGCAAAAAAACCCTCGCTCACTGGTTTAGCCAACTCCCTTACAGGCTCCAGCCACTCTGTTACCGCCTCTCGATATTGTCCGTCTCTGATAGCCAGTGTCATACACACGAGAAAAGCGGCAAAGGGCTTTTGAGTCAATTCCAACTGATGATCCCGTATGAATTGCATGGCCTCGGGCAGCCATTGCTTCCCTTGAATAGCGCTGCCTGCCACCACCGCCTGGTAAGAGGCGAGGTCTTTTACGTCTTGCATAGGAATCACATCGACCTGTGCGCCGCGTTCGGCCAGGGTTCGACCAATTGCTTCAGCTACGCCAACGGTAGAACCCGTCCGGCTGGCGTAGGTGACAAGAATATGGTTGTTCATTGTTGCCCCTCCATCCTATCGTTTATACAGATCGACCATCAAGACACCCAATCACATCATTCAAGCCAGCGGCCACCTTCACATCCTATACATACCTCGAATGCCGAAATTGGGTGGTGGAGAACATCACCCAGACTATATGACAATGTTCCGAAGTGCTTTCAAATCCACAGGCTGAGAGCGATAGGATAGTCACTTTATCGTTGGATGGATGACTGATTTGTTTAATCGAGGGTTGTCCTTCAGAGGACTCGTGTATCCGTTTTGTGCCGGGTGTACCGAAGGGGATGTGATCGGTACTTTTAGCCATCTTCCTCGTCGCCCGTGCCGAATACCTCGTCAAAAACTTCCGGCTCGATCACCTCGGTGATGTCGAACGCGGTTTTACTATACAGTGGAGCGTCGAGTTCATACCCATTTTCCTGCGCCCACGCCTCCAATTCATCCATCGCTTCCTGAATAGCCAATCCAGGCTCGAAAGATCGCCCAACGGCTAGTACATATTTCTCATCTTCACTGCCATCGCCAAAATACAAAGTCCAGCAGTTATCCTCATTCAATCCAATATACGCTTTGTCACTCATGCCTCACCTCAGGCGGAAAAATTACCCAATTTCTAGTCATCATAGCACCATCGTCGTACTTCGCGACCCCCACAGTCTAACGAGAATTATTTACCTTTTTCATGGATATGAGCTGTAACATTCATTTTTGCACAACGTTTTGTCAATCAACATAGGCACATATTAGGAGGATGCGAATGTTGTGCAAGAAGAATTTCATGTTCGTACTTATCGCTGGACTCATTCTGCTGATAACCATCAGCCCACTGCTTTCGTATGATGGAAAACCCGATCATCCCAATCCACCAGGGCAGTCCGACAATCACGGTCAGGGCAACGGAAACAATGGAAATAATGGCAGCGGTGGAAACAACGGAAATGGTCAGGGCAATGGGAACGGTGGTGGTCAACCGGCCTCAGATGCCAACATGAGCACACCGCCGCCTGTCACGGTTTCAGATTCAAACCTTCTTGGCTGCCAGAAGAATAATCCAGACCGACTGGATTGTTCCAGCCTGGAAGTTTCCGGGTACTGTGATGGTGGGACAGCCACATTTACGATCCGCAATACGGGTGAACCGGGTAATGGCGATATGCTAGCCTCGACCCAATATCGGCTGGAGGTCGATGGGAATGTGGTCGAAACGGGCGCAGTGCAGTTGGCGGGAGGCACTTCGATGACGGTTCAATATGGTGGTGGCGGAACAGTCACTCTGGAAGCTGACCAACAGGTCGGACATCCAGGCAGCAGCCAACCCCGCACAACCCTCTCCTGTGGTGCACCAGCGGTAACCGAACCGCCAGCCGACACTGAAACACCAACGGCTGAACCTACCGAACCAGAAGTTACGCCGACTGATGAGCCGACACCCACCGAAGAGGTCACACCGCCTATTGAAGAACCTGTCATTTCGGTGGATGCTTACTGTGTGGACGATGGCTCAATCGCGTTCAGCATCAACAACACAGGTGGGGATATGCAGCAAGCAGTCTACTATACCGTTACAGATGGGGATGGCAATCTGGCAGGTGACGGATGGGTGCAATTATTTAGTAGTGAAAGTTTGCCGCTCAGTTATTGGGGCTACACATCGCTTACATTGACCATCGGTGATCTCTCGATTACTGCCCAGGCGGCTTGCGATATACCCGCCACTGAAGAACCTGTGCCAACGGAAGAACCCACACCTATAGCTGACTATCCAGTCTTATCCGCAGACGCATACTGCGTGGATAGCAGCTCAATCCTGTTCTATATCACCAACAGCGGCAGCGATATGGAAAGTGGTGTTTACTACTACGTGGTCGATTTCAATGGCAATTTCATCACCGACGGAACGGTACAATTACCCTACGGTGAATATACATCCATCTACCTCACGGGCAGCAGCGCTATGACGATGATAGTCGGTGACTTCCAGGCGATAGCCTACATTGATTGCAGTGGTTATGAAGCACCCACTCCTACCCCAGAACCAACCGACGAAGTGACCCCACCTCCCAATCCAACCGAAGAAGTTACATCCACACCGGAGGTTACACCCTCTCCCGAACCGACGGACGAGGTGACCCCGACGCCCGCGCCGACGGACGCGCTGGGTTGCCAGAAGAACAATCCAGATCGTGTGGACTGCTCCAGTCTGGCCGTGAGTGGTTACTGTTCGGGTGACGTGGCAGTGTTCACGATCCGCAACACGGGCGAACGGGGCAATGGCGACATGCGTGTGCCAACCGAATATCGTCTGATTGTGGATGGCGTTGTCGTTGAATCAGGCGATGTGCAATTGCTCGGCGGGACATCTATGACGTTACAATATATAGGCGGAGGAAGTGTTACTCTGGAAGCCAACCAGCAGGTAGGGCATCCAGGAAAGAGTCAACCGCAGGCAACGTTGAACTGTTCGTCCTAACATCAGCATAATCTAAACGTAGAAAACAGGAGGTGCGGGAATATTTCCCATACCTCCTGTTTCATTCTATTAATGGCTCCAATCTTATATAGGCTAGGGAGGGCTTCTACGCTACAATAAGGTCCTGCAAAATGGGCGCGGTTTCATCATGTAAGGGAAGAATTGGAATGCCATTGAAGATTTACAATGTTATGGGTAGGGAAAAACAGGAATTTGTGCCGCTAGTTCCAGGACACGTCAGCATGTACGTCTGCGGCCCAACGGTCTACGACTTCGCCCACCTGGGACACGCCAAAACCTATGTTTCGTTTGATATTGTTACCCGTTACCTGCGTTACAGCGGTTACGATGTACTTTATGTACAGAACCTGACCGATGTCGGTCATCTGCTGGATACAGGCGAGGATCGTATGCTGAAGAAGGCATCCCAGGTTCAGGCAGGTCCCATGCAGATTGCCGAAACCTATGCCCGCAGTTACTTCGAGGATATGGATGCGCTCGGCGTCGTGCGCCCAGATATTTCGCCTCGTGCCAGCGCGCATATTCCCGAACAAATCAAGATGATCGAGACGCTGATCGACAAAGAAAATGCGTATGTGGCGGATGGCAGCGTTTATTTTGATGTCACTACCGATCCGGATTACGGCAAACTCTCCAACCGGAAGATCGACAAGCAGGAAGCGGGTTCACGCGAAGTCGTCCGTGACGAAAAGCGCAATCCAGAGGATTTCGCCCTGTGGAAGCGGGCTGAACCGGAACACATCCTACGTTGGGATAGTCCCTGGGGAGTTGGTTTCCCCGGTTGGCATATCGAGTGCTCGGCGATGGCGAAAAAATATCTGGGCGAAACCTTTGATATTCATGGCGGTGGTATCGACAATATCTTCCCGCACAATGAGAGCGAAATCGCCCAGAGTGAATGCGCTAACGATGCCGATTTCGCCCACTACTGGATGCTGGTCGGCAGCCTGACGGTGGATGGCATCAAAATGTCCAAGAGTCTGGCTAACTTCATCACCATCAAGGATGCACTCAAAAAGCACCGCCCGGAAGTCATACGGATGTTTGCTATGAGCGCACATTACAGCAGCCCGGTGGATTACAGCGACGAGGCGATGCAGGCCGCTTCCGCCGGTTGGGAACGCCTGTATACCCCAGTGCGACTGGCACGACAGATGAGAAGCAGCGCCCCGGCGACGGATGATGGTAATGGATTCCTGTCGCGATTGGAGAGAGCCAAAGAGGATTTCACGGCGGTCATGGATGATGATTTCAACATGCCGAAGGCCGTCGCCGTTTTACAGGAACTCACCCGCGATGTAAACACGCTCCTGAACAGTGAAGCGGCAGTTGGTCAATCGGTTCTGGAAGCGATTGAGAGCATGTACCGCGAACTAGGCGGCGATGTGCTCGGTATCATTCCAGAGGCAGATACCGCCACCAGCAACGGCCAGCGCGAGGCCGGGTTGATTGAACTGCTCATCAACCTGCGGGCGGACGCGCGCAAAAACAAGAACTTTGCCGAAAGTGACCGCATCCGCGATGAACTCACCAACCTGGGTGTTACGCTGGAAGATCGCGCCGACGGCACCATCTGGCGCGCGAATTAACGTTATACGCTGGCAAACTGACAATGGATGAGCGACTGTCACGACCTGAAATACTCGAACAGTTACAGACCGAATATTCCCTGTTGATGAAGGTAATTAATCGGTTTAACTATGCTGAGATGGTTGAACCCGGTGCGGTTGGTGAATGGTCGGTGAAGGATGTGCTGGCACACCTGATCGTCTGGACTCAATTCCCGGTACAGGAAGTATGGTTTGTCCGGTTTATTGGCAAACCACTGGAGTTTAATCACGATGAGCGGGATGCCTTCAACGCGCGAGTTGTGGATGGATATCGGCATTTAACGCCACAGCAGATTGTCGCCCATCTGGACGGCGCGTTTCAGGGAGCGATTGACTGTATCGAGGCATTGCCGGACGAGGCTTTTGAACCCGGCAACACACTTGAGTGCTTGCTCGGTGATACAATTTCGGGTACGTTCGGTAACAATACTTATGAACATTATGCACTCCATCGCAGGCAGATTGAAGTCTGGATGGAGCACACTGGGGTAACGAATGACTGAGTTTATCTATGGACATTGGGCAGTGATGGAAACCCTGCGCGCGGGTCGCCGAAGCATTGAACAACTGCTGCTCACTGAAACCGTTGAAGAAAAAGGGCTGGTTGCCGAAATCATTGCTGAAGCTCAGAAGCGTGGTGTGAAGATTCAACGCACGCCCAAGCGTATTATCGACGATCTGGCGAATGGTGCGAATCATCAAAGTGTGGTGCTGCGGGTCGGTGCTTATCCCTATATGGATGTTGAGGACATTCTCAGCACAGCCCAGAAGCGTAATGAGAAACCCTTTATCCTGCTGCTCGATTTGCTCAAAGACCCGCAGAACGTCGGTGTACTGCTGCGTGTGGCCGAACTCGGTGGGTGTACACGGTGTGGTGATGCAGGAACGCCGGAGCGTGTCGGTGACTCCGGCAGTGGTCAATGCTTCGTCGGGCGCGGTAGAACACCTGCAAGTTGCCCAGGTGAATAATCTTGTCAACGCCATGAAAGACCTGAAGGAACAGGATGTGTGGATGGTCGGTTTCGAGGCCGGACCAGATATCGCCCCTATTGACAAAACGGATTTGAATATGTCCATCGGATTGGTGTTGGGCAGCGAAGGTGAAGGGATGCGGCGGCTTGTCCGCGAAACTTGTGATATGCTGCTGTCATTACCCATGCGTGGTCATCTCGCCAGCCTGAACGTTGCCACCGCCGGGTCAATCGCCCTCTACTCGGCATGGCAGGCACGCGCTTGGGAAGGCTGGGAGAAATAGTACTCAGTGCAGAGTACAAAGTTCAAAGTAAATAATGTCCACCTACATTGAAGGAATTTGAGAGGTTGATATGGGTGTAGAGCGCTTTGAGGATTTAATTGCTTGGCAGAAAGCGCGGGCATTAACCAAATCGGTTTACGAAGCAACACGGAAGGAAAATTTTGCAAAAGATTTCGGGCTTGCTGGACAGATACAACGTGCAGCCGCTTCTGTCATGTCGAATATAGCTGAAGGGTTTGAACGAACGAAGCCAGCCGAGTTCCATCATTTTCTGATGATAGCTAAAGCTTCATGTGGTGAAGTGCGCTCTCAACTTTATGTGGCGCTGGATGTCGGCTACTTGAGCCAACCCGAATTCGTAATGCTGCTCCAGCAGGTGCAGGAGGTAGGGAAAATCGTTAGCGGCTTATCTATTTCCGTTGACCGCCAACGCGCAAAACCTTAAATGATTGAGTATCGTTTGTTGGCTTGCACTTTGTACTCTGTACTTTGAACTGTGTACTCTAAATAATATATTTATTTTGAGACGGAGGTAAACAATGATTAATGACATTCTTGACGAAACGCGCAGCAAAATGAAATCCACGATGCATGTCTTTGAGGAAGATTTGCAGGGTATCCGGGGAGGTCGTGCCAGCACTTCCCTGGTAGATCGTATGATGATCGACTACTATGGGCAGGGCACAGAACTGCGGCAGCTCGCCACCATTTCTACCCCCGAACCCATGCAAATTCTGATCCGGCCCTACGACAAAACTGCGGTGAAGTCGATTGAAAAGGCCATCCTGCAATCCGACCTGCATATCAATCCCAATGTCGATGGGGACATAATCCGCCTGAATATGCCGCCCTTGACACGAGAACGTCGCCAGGATTTGGTAAAGTTCCTGCACAAGCGCATGGAGGAGGCCAAGATCGCTATCCGAAATGTGCGCCGGAGTGCGAATGATGATCTCAAGGACTTCGAGAAAGAGGGTTTGATCTCGGAAGATGAGCAGAAGCACGGCGAAGCTGAGGTACAAAAGCTGACCGATCAGTTCATCGCCCAGATCGAAGACTTAGGAAAAGTTAAAGAGAAGGACATCATGGAAATCTAGGGGCGCATCTGGTGGTAATCTGAATTTTTACCGAAAATCTGACATAGTAACGGTAGACTTAAGGAAATTTTTAGGTTCACCTGTATGATTAGAGAACAGAGAGTACGCCATAGTAAACATCATCATTGGAATTCAAAATCGTAAGGTGGTTTGTAGATGATAGCGATTGCGCGCAATCAAGCAGAAGAAATATCCATCCCCGCCCTAGAAGATGTACCCACCCATATTGCCATCATTATGGACGGGAATGGGCGATGGGCGAAAGCGCGTGGTCTCCCCCGCACTGAAGGTCATCGTCAGGGTACGGAAAATTTGCGCCGTATCATCAAGGCGTGTGTCGAGTTAGGTGTTGAGGTGCTGACCATCTACGCTTTCTCCACCGAGAATTGGCGACGTCCTCCGCTCGAAGTCCGCATGTTAATGACGATTCTGGAAACCGTGATTGACCGCGAACTGAAAGAGTTATACGAAAACGGCGTGCAAATCCGTCACATCGGCCAGCTTGACCAGATTGCCCCGGCGCTGCAAAAGAAAATCCGCTATGCCTGCGATTATACGAAGGACAATGATCGCCTGATTCTCAACGTCGCTTTTAATTATGGTGGTCGTAACGAAATTGTCCATGCGGTACGTGAGATTGTCAAAGCGGGTATCCCGCCAGAGGAAATTGACGAAGACCTGTTGAACAGCTATATGTATACAGGTGATCTTCCCGACCCCGACCTGATTATTCGTACCAGTGGCGAACTAAGGGTCAGCAACTTCCTCATCTGGCAGGGTGCATATAGTGAATATTATGTTACGCCCACCTACTGGCCGGATTTCGACAAAGAAGAACTCCGCAAGGCCATCGACGAATACAACCATCGTACTCGTCGTTTCGGCAAGACTGACGAACAGCTTTCGGAATAAACCATATTGAGGGACACGGGTATGCCTGTGTCCCTTGTTTGACTGTATGTGTCCGTTCCCATTAGACGATATGTTAATACTCTGTTGAGCCAACCCCCGCTGGCAACTACCTCAAATGCCAGGATGACAAATCACATCCCCCTTTTTATCGCCTGAGCGTCCTACCCAAAATGGTTGTATCCCTGTTCTGGTTAGCGCGCTATAATCACACTGCAAGCATAACAACGGAGACACGATATGTTTAAAGACATAGGCCAGGTCACAAAGGGATTGAGTGAACAACAGTATATTTCGACGGATGAGATTTCTACGGTAATGTTCCTGGCCGAAAAGTTGGAGAAACCGATTTTGACCGAAGGTCCTGCCGGGGTCGGCAAAACCGAACTGGCGAAAGCCTGGGCAAAGGCCAGCGGACGCCCGCTCATTCGCTTGCAATGCTACGAAGGGTTAGACGAAAGCAAGGCGCTGTACGAGTGGGAATATGCCAAGCAGATGCTCTATACCCAACTCCTGCGTGACAAGCTCAGTGAACTGCTGGCGAAGGCTGAAACGCTGACTGAAGCGGCTGATCGCCTCGGACACGAAGAAAATGTATTTTTCTCGGAGCGTTTCCTGTTGGCGCGTCCTCTGCTGCAAGCTATTACCTGCAATGAACCAGCGGTACTGCTGATTGACGAGATTGACCGCGCCGATGCCGAGTTTGAAGCGTTTCTGCTAGAAATTCTCAGCGACTTCCAGGTATCTGTCCCGGAACTCGGAACGATCAAGGCGAAACACATGCCCACCGTCGTGCTCACCAGTAACAACACCCGCGAACTATCCGAGGCGCTCAAACGGCGCTGCCTGTACCTGTTCATCGACTATCCCAGCCACGAGTCAGAATTGAATATTGTCAAAATGCGTGTGCCGGAGTTGAGCAATAAGCTGGCGCAGCAGGCAGTGGAAGTTGTGCAAAGTCTGCGGCAGATGGACTTGAAAAAAGTCCCAGTGTGTCTGAAACGATTGATTGGGCGAAGGCGCTGGTCATGCTCAACGCCGATCAACTGGATAAACACACGCTGGAAACCACGCTCACAATCCTGCTCAAACATGAGAGCGATGTACAAAAAGCTCGGCGTGCCCTCACCGATAGCCGGGAACACCCCATTAACCGACGTCCCCCCGGCAATTTGGGCAACCAGAGCCGTCGCGGTGGCTGGCCGAATTAACGGATAACCATACAGAAGACAGGGCATGTGAAGGAGATACATGCCCTGTTTCCATTCATTACTTTGTCATCACCGAAGCATATTCTCAGCGGTTCAGTGCCACCAACTCGCGGTTATTGGCAACCAACCGCTCGGCAATTACGCGCACCATCATTTCGTTGAAAGCAATCGCCAGTTCCGGGTCTTTGGCTTTCATTTCTTCCATTGCCGTTCGTGTCAGCCGGTACGCCACCGTATTGAAATCGGCAATGACCGATGCCGAACGCGGCACGTCCAGGTAAAAGCTCAATTCGCCCAGAATCGTCCCCATGCTAGGCGTTTGCACCCGCACTTTTTCGCCGTTGTCCAATTCCAGGTAGACAGACACCTGCCCGATTTCGATAAAATACAGGTCAGAGCGGGTTTCTCCCTGGTGAATGAGATAATCGCCGGGGAATAACTGGATTTGTTCCAGGTATGACTTCAGTTTATGGGTGTTCTCGAACGCAAATCCCAGATCGCCCAATTGTACCTGGAGGTTGATGGGCATGTGTGTCCGGGTAATCTGGCTGATTTCGAGTAGTTTTTCCTCACACCATTCCAGCCCATGATCGAGGTCGCTGTGGAATACCACCCTTTCATCGGCTGGCAGACCTGAGCGCATCAATTCGGCCTGCATAGAGTCGGCCAGATGGGTAAAAATCAAAGTGAAGTTGCGTGCATCCGCCAAATGTTTCACCTTAATCAGACTGAACATAGCCGAGGAGTCCAGTCCGGTCACGCGGCGAAAATCGAGCAAGAGGTACAACAAGGGCTTTTCGTCGGGGTTATCCGCCCGACTTCGTACCTGATTCAGCACCGCGTTGGCCGTCCCGAAGAAAATGAAACCTTCCAGTTCCAGAACGTAGACATGCTTGCCTAACTTCACCAATTCACGCTGATGATAGGCATTGCGCTCAACCCGGCTGGCGGTTTCTGACCCGGACAGGATGTGGTGGAAGATGTTAATGCGACTATATTTCACCACGAAGATGATAATCATCACGACCAGGCCGACGCTTACACCTGTGATAAAATTGGTCGCGGCAATAATCCCCAGAATGAGCAGTACAACCGCATAATCCACTCGTCCGAGTTGCTGATAGCCTTCAACAATCCATTCGTAGAGAAAATTAAGTCCCAGGAACAGGAGCAGGCCACCTAGCATTGGCCTGGGGATATAGGCCAGCAGCGATGTGCCAAAGAACAGCGTGAGCAGGCAAATCAGGCCGATAATTACGCCCGTCATGCGTCCCCGCGCACCCATCCGATGAAGTAAAGTCGAGTAGCTCAAGTCCTGAAAACCGATCATGCCTCCGGCCAGGGAGGTGAGTATATTGTTGACACCGGCAACCCGCAGTTCATGGTTGAGGTCAACATCCCCCTGGACTTCCAGCTCCATCCCGGAGATGTTCAGCAGCAGGATAATGGTGGACAGGAGCACAATTGTCCCGATATTGCTTCCCTGCCCAAACACAGCACTCCAGTTGGCGTTCATCAAATCGGCAACCGGGAGCGGCTGCCACACAGCCTGACCACCGATATCACCCATCAACAGACCACGCCGCGTAGCATCGGCAATCGAGATGCCACCGACAACAAGGAGAAGGTAGAATATCACCAGCGCCCCTACCAGGATGCCGGGCATGACCAGATAGTGATGAATGCGTCGGGTTCCCCAGAATAGGGCTAACCCAAGAATGACCGCTGGTATCCATGAGATAAGCTGGTCGCTCTGAAAAAAATGTGGCAAATTCTCCGCGCTGAGTTCGTATCCGGCAGCAACTCCTATTGCGCCACGCGCCAGCAACCAGTCCGTTCCCGCTAGAAAACCGCCAATGACCGGATAGGGGATATAGCGCATCAATCCGCCCAGGCGGAAATGACCGAGCAGCAGCATAAACCCACCTACCATGAAAGTGGTTACAAAGATCAGAGTAATCACTGAGGGCAGCAATTGGGATTCAACGGTAATGGAGGCTACCAGGGCTGAAACTGCAACCGCCATCAGCACTGCGGGGTCATCCTGTATACCCGATAGAGTGCCTTCCAGCGACGCGAACACTGACATAAAAATCATGTTGACCGCCGAGCTAATCAGGACAACCGCAATACCTCTGTGAAGATAGACCTGCAACGGCCCAGAAAAAATCAGACTTGCCAGGGAGATGCCAAAAACAACCTCTGTGACACCGAACACCAGTCCGGCGGTGATATTGGGCAGCAGGGCATGAAATCGAGTAGGTTTTGCTACCAATGCTGTTTCCGCCATAGAGTTTTATCCTGAGTGAGGCAAATGACTGTTTCACGCTGTTTTGGAAACGTGTCGATTGTATCTAAGAGCGAGGTTTTTGGTTTAGACGAACTACACAGACCTTATCGTCTGTTCTATATCACAATCCACGAGCATATCCACAGAAAACGCGATATTATAACGGAAAGCAAACGTTGTATAAACGATTTTCGGACGGTGTTTAATAGCTTTCCTACTACAATAATCTAAGGAGAACAAGCCCATGTTGACGCCCGCGAACTGGAGCATTCGACGCCGTCTGGTACTGATTATCAGCAGCCTCACTCTGCTGCTGGTTTTGGGTGTCGCCGCCATCGCACTAAACGCCAACGTTTACAACCTCCGCACCCAGGCCGAATCCCATCTAATCGCCTATAACCAGTCTGTCGCCAATGCCCTCGATACCGAGCTGTATGGTGCAGTTTCAACGACGCGCGCTTTCGCGGCGGCACTGGCGGAAGAGTCCTCTTCACCAACATCGCAAGCCTGGACGATGGCGAGTAAAACGTTGGTGAATGACGACATTCTCCTGCGACGCTTCAATGTCTATGCGCCTTTTCGGAATACCAGCCAAATTCTGGTGTTTAACACTCCCATCGAGCCTGCGCGTGTGGCCGCCATGACCCAGTTCATTGACTACGATGTCGCCCCGAACTCGTGGTTTCTGGCCGGATTGAGCGATGGCCTGGAACGGTGGCATGGGCCAGACACGGCCTTCGACCCCAGTGCTACCCAGCCAGTGTTCTCGTACGCAGTGCCTTATACCGGGACGAATAATCAATGGATCGGGGTTGTTTGGGGAGACATCCCTGAAGCGCGGCTGCACGATTTGGTTCAAGAACTCCTTCCAATTGGGTGATATGCACAGTTACAGCCTGCTTCTGACCGATCAGAACGCCCTGGCCCTGTCCTATATGCTGCCTGTCGATACCTCCGATACCTCCAATGCCACCGTAGTCGATTTTCTCAATACGCCACGCATCAGTGAGCTTTCAGCGACGATCACACCGGATGCTGGCGGTATGATGATTACTGTTGATCCTTTTCCGCCATCCCGCGAGGTGGCCGTGATGGTGAATATCCTTCCCCGCACTGGATGGAAACTGGTTAGCGTCGTGCCGACTTCGGTCATGCAAAATCCGTTGGACCGTACCATTCTAGGCGTGATTGTCATCACTTTCGCCGGAGTCATTGCGCTGGGATGGATTATGTATTCCTTCCTGACACGCATGGTGATGAAACCGCTACGCACGTTGGGCACGGCGGCACAAGAAATCGGCTCTGGTGATATGCGCTATCACATCGAGTACCAGAGTTGGAACAACGAAATCGGGCGGCTGGCGAAGGCGCTGGACGGTATGAAGAACAATCTGGCGCACTCCTACCGCCAGTTATCCATGTGGAGTCAAACGCTGGAAAAGCGTGTGGCGCAGCGCACTGAGGAACTCGAAATCGCCCAGAAACAGGCGCAGGAAACCGCTGCCGAATTACGGGCAGTTTATGAAGCGTCGCTGTCGGTGGTGAGTGACTACCAGCTAGAACCGATTCTACAAAAATTGATGCAGAATATGCTGGCGCTGCTGGGCACGAGTTACTGTGCGGTATGGCTGCTCACAGCGGATAAACTACATCTGCAACTGGTGGCGACCACTGCCGAGGACAAGACCCAACTCAATCGCCTGATTGGAACCAATGAAGGGCTGGTTGGTTCGGCAATATTACAATCCCGGCTGCTGGTGAACGAAGATTACGCTCACTGGCCTAACCGTCTATCGAATATGATAGACCCCAATGTCGAGCGAGCGATGGCCGCCCCGCTTATGTTTTATAAGCGTCCCATTGGCTCGGTTCTGGTTGGGCGGCGGCAGGAGGATGAGCCTTTTAGCGAACGTGACCAGCGTTTGCTCAATTTGTTCGCCAACCTGGTAACGCCTGTGGTTCGCAACGCCCAATTGTTCATCCAGCGCGACGAAGCCCGACAGGAAGCCGAACGTGCTAACGGCGTCAAAACCCGCTTCCTGGCGAGTGTGACTCATGAACTGCGTACCCCACTAAACTTAATTATCAACAATATGGATTTTATGCGTATCGGCCAGTTTGGCGAGGTTTCGCCGGAGCAGCGCGAACGCCTCAACCAGACCATTCGCAGCGCCGAACACCTGCTGTATCTCATTAATGACCTGTTGGATGTGAGCAAGATCGAGGCCGGGGAGATGGAATTGACCATTGTGCCATCCGACATTCAACCCGTGTTGGAAGATGCGCTCAATTCCGCTCTGATGATGCTGGAGAACAAAGTTCCGGTTATCACCCTCACCGCCCACATCCCCGACAATCTCCCCCCCATCCCGATGGATGCGCGCCGGGTGCGACAGATATTGACTAATCTGCTCAGTAACGCTGTCAAGTTCACGCAGGATGGCTGGATTGAATTGATGGTACGGCTGGTGCAGCCGCTCCCTGCCATTGCCCCACTGCTGATGGACGATGAGGGCGAGGCGACAAAGCCGCTTACATCTGTCCAAAGTGCATCTTTGCCATTGGTGGACGGTGTTACCCGCCCGGTTATGCCTGCCGTCGAAGGCGGTGGTAATGGCAACGGGGCAGTGAGAGATACGGGTTATCTGGAAATCTCGGTGCGCGACAGTGGTATGGGTATTCCGACAGAAGAAATGAGCAAACTATTTGAGGCATTTGAACGCACAGATCGCGCCAAATATATGGGCATTGAGGGAACAGGTTTGGGATTACCAATTTCGCGCTTCCTGGTGGAGGCGCATGGCGGCAAGATGACGGTGGAGAGCAAAGTTGGGGTGGGAAGCACCTTCACTTTCACGCTCCCCTTGTCCCCAGAAGAACTCAAACCCGAACCGATGTCTGTCAGCGATTTGCTCACCGGGCCAATGATGACCCCACCACCCGGAGCGCTCAACCGCCGAGACATCCCGGATGAAATCAAGCGCCAGTTCGAGGGTTGATGGACGAATATCGTCCAATTTGATACAGCACAAAACTGACCATTTAACCTTGTTCATATCAGGTCTTTTTTGATCGGGATATTGTTGGCCCTTTCGAAAGTATGCAACCGTGACGATCAATCTCGTTCTTTCTCCCGGTGCCACCATTGACCTTCAAACACATACCATCCTCAGTGATGGCAAGTGGATGCCTGAGCAGCTTATCGACCACTTTGTAAGCGAAAACTTCGGGCTTGCTGCTATCACCGATCATGATCGGGTCGATACTGCCGCTTCACTGCAACAATTGGCACATGAAAAGGGTTTCCCTCTACTGATAGCGGTAGAAATGACGACCTCATGGCGGGGCCAGATGACCGATATACTCTGCTTCGGCTTTGACCTGACTCACAATTCCCTGTATGAACTGACTCAGGATGTGCTGCGCCGCCAGCGTGATAATACCCTCGAAGTCTATAACAACTTGTGTCAGGCAGGTTACCTACCCCAATATAACGCTGACGAATTGGACGCCATACTGGAAACCCCTAGCGCACAGCAAGCTCACGAATTGCAAATTCTTGTGTGGAAAAACAATCAGGAAAGAGTGGGACTATCGCCGGGGAAAATTATCACTGATGCGGGTTTCTTCTTTGCGACCAGTGAGATTGCGGCGGTTGTGGACGCCGCCCATCGAAGTGGGGCGATGGCGCTCATAGCCCATCCGGGTCGCGGCGAGGAATTCCCCAAATTTGATGCGGACCTGCTCGATCAACTCCGCCAAGAAATCCCTATCGACGGAATTGAGGCTTACTATCCGCGCCACACGCCAGAACAGACCACACTGTTTCAGGACTATGCCGATCAATATGGTTTGCTGGTCAGTTCCGGCTCGGACTCGCATGCACCAGACAAACCACCTATCAAATACCGCGCCGAACTCAGCCGCAAGCTACTGGAACGTCTGGGAGTACAGGTTAAATCGTAACTAGCAAAACTTGACCTATTTGTAGCGCCGTGCAATCGTGGGGATGAGATAATCCTCGAATGCTTCGTGCAAATCATATTCCGGCTTCCATCCCCAATCCCGGTGAGCAGCGCTGTCGTCCATATCCACCGGCCAGGTATCCACGATGGCCTGCCGCTTCTGGTGAGGTTCATAGGTGATTTGTGCGTTCGGATAGGCAGCTAGCGTTAAATCACGGATTTCTTCGGCGGTTGGGCTGAAGCTGGTGACGTTGTACACCCGCTGCGACAGGTCTTCTGCCGGGGCTTGTGCCAGTTCTAGCAGGGCGCGAATCGCATCTGGCATCGCCATGAACGGGATGCGGGTATCTGCCCGTACAAACGAGGCATAAGGATGTCCAGCCGCCGCCGCATGCAGCATCTCCGGCGCATAATCGCTCGTCCCGCCCGTCGGCATGGTCAGTGCGGAAATCAGACCGGGAAAGCGCACACACCGGAAGTCCACTTTGTAGGGCTCATCCGTCACGGCCAGTTGCCGATAATGAAAGGTATAGTACCGCCCCAGGTGCTCGCAATACAGCTTATTGCAGCCATACATGGTCGTTGGGGAATTATATTCTTGTTCTCCTAGTGCCCCGGCAGCCGCTTTTGTCGCCAAATCGGGCAAACCGTAGACCGCCACCGAACTGGGGTAGATAAACTTGACTGGTTCACCCCGCAGCCGGGATTGTTCACTGGCGAGGTGCAGGAGATTGACCGTTCCCTGTGCATTTACCCGGTGCGCCACCTCCGGGTTGAATTCGCTGTGGGTGGAGAGCAGCGCCGCCAGATGATAAATCGCGTCGATTTCGTACTCGTTCGTCAGCGTTTCCAGACCATCCACATCCAGGATGTCGCCCACTTTGGTTTCATACACATACGGGCGCATGGCGTCGTCCAGCCCGCGAATATCCAGTACCACCACTGGCGGCATTTCTTCCATATCCGCTAACTGCCGAATCAAACCATGACCAACTTCGCCATTCGCCCCGGTAATTAAAATGATCTTTTGCCGCATCGTGTATCCTCCATCTGTGCATCCCATTGTAGCGGCATTTCTACCGCCGCCAAGATCACCTTGATGGGTCACTACGTTTTCCTTATGATCTCCCAATGTTGTCCAAAATTTTCCGACCATGAAACATGGGAGGAAGGTTCACTTGTTGATGAATCTGTTCCGTTGTATGACTCAGTTGTATAGTCTGATACATTGGAGTCAAAATAGAGGTAACAGCCCTGCAATCACAGCCAGGGTTTTTATCCGATCAGGGAAATAAGGGTGACATCTTATGCAATATCGTGATTTGGGACGAACCGGCTGGAAAGTGTCGGAGATTTCGTTCGGTGCGTGGGCGATTGGCGCATCGTGGGGCGAAGTGAATGACGATAAATCGCTGGCGGCGCTCCACCGGGCGATTGACCTGGGCGTTAACTTCATCGACACAGCCGACGTGTACGGCGATGGTCATAGTGAACGGCTGATCGCTCAAGTTCTGCGTGATCGTCCCGGCGAAGACATCATCGTAGCCACCAAAGCGGGGCGACGGTTACCACAGCAGCTATCAGAGGGATATTCGCCGCAAAACCTGAACAACTGGATTGACCGCAGTCGCAAGAATTTGGATACCGACTGCCTCGATTTGGTACAGCTTCACTGCCCGCCAACTGACCTGTATTACATGCCGGAGGTCTTTGGCATTCTGGACGATATGGTGAAAGCGGGGAAAATCCGTTATTACGGTGTGAGCGTGGAAAAGGTGGAAGAAGCCCTCAAAGCCATTGAATATCCGAATGTGCAAACCGTCCAGGTTATCTTCAATATGTTCCGCCACCGTCCATCAGAATTATTTTTCCCGGAGGCTAAACGGCGGCGTGTGGGCATTCTGGCGCGTGTGCCGTTGGCAAGTGGTCTGTTGACGGGCAAGATGAGCCGGGATTCGCAGTTCGCGTCCGACGACCACCGAAATTTTAATCGTCACGGCGAGTCATTTGACCGGGGAGAAACTTTCTCCGGCGTAGATTTCGAGTCCGGGTTGCAGGCGGTTGAAGATATCGCCCCGCTCGTTCCACCGGGAATGACCATGGCACAGTTCGCGCTGCGGTGGATTCTGATGTTCGACGCGGTTAGCTGCGCAATTCCTGGCGCGAAGCGGCCCGATCAAGCCGAACAAAATGTAGCCGCATCCGATTTCCCGCCACTAACTGAGGTACAGATGACCAAAATCCGCGAAATCTACGGGAAATATGTGCGGGGACAGGTCCATCACCGCTGGTAGCAAGATAACAAAAAGGGCGAGTGATGTCTCGCCCCAATAGGTGTTCCGAGTGTAGAACTCAGGCGGTGGTTACAAATTCGTCGATCAGTTTGCGGGTGCGTGGTGCCGTATCTTTCGCCAGACTGTTTTCGCTCAGGAGCGAATGATCACCGGGATAACCAATCGCCATCATGACCATCGGTTGAGCGTCGTCGGGAAGTAACTCCCGCGCGGCATCCTTATTATAGCCGCCAATCATGTGCGACATCAGGCCACGATGTACCGCTTCCAGAGAAATCGACAAATTTGCCATTCCCAGATCATGCAGGGCGGCAGGACTGTTTATTTTTTCGCCATGCGTATTCACGCGCGTGGTTACGGCTCCACTCAACACCAGCAGAGGCGCGTGCTGCGCCCATTCCCGGTTGTTCTCGTTCAGCAAATTCAATAATCGGGCATATCCCTTCGGATTACTGCTTTTGACGGCGTAGACATAGCGCCAGGGTTGGTGATTACCACCGGACGGTGCCCAACGAGCGGCTTCAAACAGGGCGGTTATATCTTGTTTGCTCACATCCTGCGTCGGATTGTAGGCAAAGCCGGAACGTCTCAAACGGAAAAGCTGGTTAATTTCATCGACAGTAGAGGTGGATGTGGTCACAGACGAAAGCTCCTTGATGGGTCAGTAGGCCTAATTGTTCAGGAAACGCGGTAGATAGAAACTGAGAAAATGCAGCGGCTCGTCTTTTGCAGCGCTGATGGTCGCTGACGAGAGTTCGGGTGTAGCGAGTATGACATCGTACTGACTGAGATCAGCCGTCTCAGCTTCATGAACAACCTGCCCAACCCCATCGGTCACATATACAAACAGGTCTTCATCCGCGCGTGGGGCTTCGAGGATTGTTTTTCCACCGGATTGAAGGGTGGCAGCCGTCAATCGCCCGGTCATGTGCTGCTGCATGGGTGAGCCATTGCCGATCAGGTTGTAAACGGCAGCATCGCCAACTGTCCGGCAGGGCAGTTCACCTGATCCGGCCTGCTGATAATGTGGCTCCAATCCCCGGTAGTGTCGATCCGCGATAAACCAGATTTGAATGACACGAGCGGGTTCGTCGTGGAGGTTTAATTCCTGATGTTCGATCCAGTCGCCGGAAAACATGCGCTGGATTTCCCCGGCGTGGATTTCGCCTTTACCGCCAGTCGTGTCCTCGTGATAGAGTGTGCCTTCCAGTACCCAGGTGTAAATCTCCAGGCCGCGATGGGGATGCCATGTAAAACCATTTTGCGGCGCGATACTGGTCATGTGTGCCGTCAACATCCCGCTGAGGCGCTGCAAGGGACTCCAGCCACCCACCGCAAAATGTGAGTGTAACCAGTGAACTGGATGAATAGTCGGGAATGAATTTGCCGGAATGTGCTGAAAGGGGATTGACTGGACAAAGCCCGGTTCAATTTGCGTCTGTTGAAGTTCAAACATGGTTCCCCTATGCCTGTGCTGGCGACTGGTATCAGACCAGATAATTTTAATGTGAGAAAATGGAGTGTCAAAGCCTATGAATCCAGATGGTTCTATCTGGCAAAATCTTACCGAGTCGTAATAAGTAGTTATATTCTGCATAAAACGTTAACGCTTCCCTGCGAGGTTATCCGCTATAACATATATGGGGATTGTGTAACAGTTTTGATACACAGAGGGGAATGAGGTCGTGTCTCAAGAGAATCGAGATACTGGACGCACCAAATTACATCAGAATCGACAGGATGATGACGAGGCCAAGACGCAACCCGCGCCGCAAATCATTCTCCTACACATTCTGAACGAGATCGAACATCTGGCACTGGCGGAGGGGCAAAGTGTCGTGATTGGTCGTGCTGACAAGGGTATCGACTTTTTCCCGGATGTTGATCTCAGTGGCTATAATGCCCGTAAACAAGGTGTCTCGCGCCGCCATGTTCGCGTGTTCATGCGTGAGGGGCACATCTACGTCATGGACATGAACAGCAATAATGGTACATTCTTGCATGGCAAAAAACTCCCCGCTAGTCGCCCAACACTATTAAATGATGGCGATCATCTGCGCCTGGGGATGATGGAACTGAGCGTCGAGATACCCCGTGTCAGAGTACATATTTAGGGCGACAGCCTCTCCCTCTAATTTGTTAAAATGCCACGATGGTCAGTCCATCTGAAGTCCAGTTATGACATACAGGGAGTGCAAAGTAGCGCGCTCCCTGTATGTATAATCTCCCTCAGCTCAGGTGGAGAATGTCGTAACTGGATTAGACACCTGCTGGTTCGGCAGCCAGAACCGCTTCTACATCCAGGTTGATATTTACATCTTTGCTGACCAGCCAGCCCCCGGTTTCCAGCGCCATGTTCCAGGTTAGACCAAAATCTTCACGGTTAATCTTGGTGCTGGCGGTGAAACCAACCCGTGTGTCTCCCCAGGGACTTTTGCTCTGCCCCAGAAATTCCACATGCATTTGAACCGGACGGGTCACGTCGCGGATCGTCAGATCGCCTGTGACAGTCGCTTCAGAGCCATCGGCATTGGGTTCAACTTTGGTGCTCTTGAAGGTGATGGTCGGATAATTGGCAACATCCAGAAAGTCCGGGCTGCGGAGGTGGTTGTCGCGGTCATCGACACCTGTACCGGTCATGGTGTTGGTATCAATGACGGCTTCCACCGATGAGTTTTCAGGATGGTCAGAGTCGTAAACCAGCGTTCCGGTCACGTTGCGGAAGCCGCCGCGAACGGTGGTAATCATCATGTGGCGGGCAGTAAATTGCGCCGCCGTATGTGTGGGGTCTAAATTCCAGGTTGGCATGTGTTTTTCCTTCGATGCTCATAAGTGGACTACAGTCCGTTTGTGATGTTGGATAGAATACACCCAATTGACGCCAATTTCCATTAGCGAATCATTAGAAAACGGACTACAGTCCGTTTCATATAA
This sequence comes from uncultured Chloroflexia bacterium, assembly GCA_963752305.1. GTDB lineage: Bacteria > Chloroflexota > Anaerolineae > Aggregatilineales > Phototrophicaceae > CFX2. Next base: position 756,314 of record CAVVXQ010000006.1, on the reverse strand, counting down.
ATTTCAGTTAGTTTTTGAGTACGTAGGGGGAGCATCAACCAATAAGCCGAGTGACAGCTTCAAGCAGGTTGTTCTGAACACGATCAATATCGTATCCGCGTGCCGTACGCAGGTAATGAATGGTACGCACATCAATCAGGATGTATAGAGTGTCTGCCAGATAATCGAGGTCGCCGTTTGCACCCATCTGGGATAACAGGCCATAAATTGTCTGCCGCCACCACCAATGGGGTGGTGTTACCAGAGGGGTAGTATCGGCCACACCCGCACACAGGAGTGGGCGATTTCGTTCAACAAAATTGACGACTTCCACCAGAAACCAGTTCAGGCTACCAAATGGATTACCATTCTGGCGTAGGTGGGTCAGAGTTCGTTCTTGCAGGTCGCGCTGATCTTCGTCCAGCAGCGCCATACAAACATCGGTTTTGCCATTGGGAAAGTGTCGGTAGAGCGTACCTTTACCTACTCCGGCTGCCTCGGCGATGTCCGAGACGGAGACAAACTCGATGCTGTCTCCCGTTTGGGTTGCATTTGCAAATAAACGAGCAGCAGTTTCCAAAATTTGTGCGCGATTTTTGACCGCATCGGCGCGGGTTGCCTGAGAGTCCTGATGGATGAGATTCAACTCGCTCATAATTGTTCCAGAGAATTACAGTTCATTAGCATTATAGCAGAAAGCACTTCGACGATGGTGACAGACATCTATACGTATAAAACGATTGAAAAGGTTTTTACCGTTATATAAATCGTTCATAGAGACGATATACGCGGTTTGGGGGACGAGTTCGCCTCGTCCCCCAAATCCTTCAGGTGGCCGTTCCTTCTTCCACGATGATCGGTGGCTCACTAATGGACAGACCAAACTGGTGGCGAATCACCCGCGCGTAGAGATACAGGGCGGGTGACAAAATCAAACCACTCGCCACCAGAGCGACACGGATGCCAAAGGTGTTGCCGATCCAACCAATGGGTGGTCCACCGCCGATTTGTCCGATTGCGTCCACCTGCCCGCGCAGGGAAATCACTGTTGCGCGGACGTTCGAATCGAGATTCTGGTTAATCCAGGTACTCTCAATCGGGGAGAACAATGAGCGGGCGATACCAATGAGCCAGGAGAACACCACTGCCAGGGCGAAGTTCCCCGATATGGCAAAACCGAAAATGCCAGCTATCAGGATGGAAACCATGATGAAACCTGCCCGCGCCATTGCGGCGTTGCTAGCCATGTTCAATCGCTTCAAGACGATCTGGATTGCCCCAGTAGATAGAAGGCTGCCAATGATGCCCAGAATTCCCATCCAGGCAACAGGCTGCAACCCTCCGAAGTCCGGCAGGGTGAAACTCTCCAAGAGATGAGCGGTACTCAGGCGGTCATAGCCTTCGCTATACAGACCAACGAACAGGCCGATACCCATTATTGCCAGCAGAATGGGACGCCCCCGCACAGTTTTTACGCCCTCACGCAGCGTCCCAGACATCTGATCCCAGGTATTCCGTTGTTCGCGCGGGGTTGGATGAAAGCCGCTTTCCGGCATATACAGACAGAGAAACACCGCAAAAGCGATGAACAACGTTCCGCCCAGAACAATTGGTAGGTTGATAAGCAGGCTGCCGAGAATGATGGCAACCACCGTTGCCAGGATGCCAAGCAAGCTGCCAATCTGCGAAGCGCGCATAAAAACACGGCCTATCCGTTCTTCACCAATTTCATCAGTAATCCAGGCTTCCTGTGCCCCACTGGTGAAGGTGTAACCAATCCCCCATAGCACCTGGGATACGAGCACCGCGCCAAAAGCCGGTATCGACCCCTCGACCACAAACCCCAGGCCGACAAGTACAAATCCGATGATGATGGAGAGGCGACGGCTGTAAACATCTGCCACAATCCCTGTCGGAATTTCAAAGAGAAATATGGACGTTTCCAAAGTTGTGCCAACCAGCACCAGTTGAAGCGGGCTGAGGCCAATGGTTTGCACCTGATAGACCATATTCACGCTGAACACCAGCGTAAAGAAAAAAGACGAAGCGGCAGACATCCATAGATACAGCCGGTATGCATCCGCCTTATGTGACCGAAAATAAAACATGGTAGTTGTGTCTCACTCGTGTGATATGACATGACCTGGCGAAATCACTACAATCGAATGGATTGTGTGCGCCGCAGGGTCGTCTGTTCGGTTGTTAGGGAAATGAAGAACAGTGGTGTTGTGTGGATACCACGAGTGAGTGAGCCTATAAGCGGGAGGATATTGCCAGGTTCTGACAACGGCTCAGAAAAGAAGCCGGATGTCTCGTCAAGCGGAAGATGACCAGCCGATTACAGGGTTGCTCCAACACCTTGATAATGTGCGCATAACATCATCGTGACTGACATAGAACCGCATCTCCTTTTCTAATATAATCGTTATTTGAAGATCATATCATCAGCCTGCGATGGTCGTCAAGCTGATGTTTCAAATATCCGACTAAAGTTGGAGAAAAATTACGAGCAATCTTTATGCTTTTTGGTGTAGAATTTATGTTACATTCTATGTATATTCGTTACGATTGAGTTGACAATCATTACAATTGAGGAGTTGGCCGTGAATAAAACCAAAGTTCTGGTCGTGGAGGATGAGGCGGCGATTTGCAAACTCATCAGCGATTATATGGGGTCACGGGGTTATGATGTGACCACTGTCATGGACGGCCCGGACGCACTGGAATACGTTAAACAGCGTGGTCTACCACATATTGCCCTGATCGACCTTAACCTGCCGACCATGCATGGATTTGAGTTGAGCAGTAAATTGAAGTCGATGGCTGACATGCCCATCATTTTTGTCACGGCGGCTAACGATACCGACACCATTGTACAGGGGTTGCGGCGCTATGCCGAAGATTTCATCGTCAAACCCTTCAACCTGCGGGAATTAGAAGCGCGGGTTCAGGCGGTACTGGCACGGATGCCAAGCCTGGATTATGCCAGTGAACCGATTGTGAAAATAGACGATCATCTGCAAGTCGATTTCGCTCACAACCGGCTGACCGTTGGGGAAAGACCTTTTACCTTGACACCGACTGAGTCGATTCTGTTACACGTCTTGCTTCGGAATGCGGGGCGCGTAGTTGAAAATCGGATGTTGATCGCACGGGTGTGGCCGTCTGAGGACGTGTATGAAGACACACTGCGGGTTCACATGCACCGCCTGCGCCGCAAATTAGAGTCAGATTCACACCATCCCCATTACATTCGCACGGAGCGCGGTGTAGGTTATATGTTCACGATACGCCCACCTGAGCAAGCCATGAAGGAAGATGCGCAAGGTCAGGATGAATAACTGCCAGTAACATTTTGAGCAGAAATACGGTAGGTAAATCATTAGCGCATGATCTTGTATGTTACACATCTTTGATGGTAGACGCCTGGGCATTTAACTGCTGGTCAGGATGAAGCATCCTCGTCAATTCTTGCCAGCGCGTAAAGGGGGCGACCCAATTGGGTACGCGCATTGCGGACAAGAATCCGCCGACCAGCGAAACTCCCGCTTGGGCTATCGAGCGCGAGGAAGATCAGGCGGCGCTGGGACATGTACTCCAACTAGCGGCGCATCAAGTATCGGCATCACTTGCCTGTGTGTACATTATCGGTCAGGATTCCCGCCTGATTGAACCCCTGGCTATTTACGCCGACAATCCAGAACTCCACCCAAAATGAACCTACAGTACGGCGGGCGATTGCGGGTTTAACCACCGAATCGACGATCTCAACTCTCATCGTATCTTCTCCTCATCTGGATGGAACAGCATTTTTGTCAGCACTCTTGATTCCATTAATCATATCTGACCGAATGGCTGGTGTGTTGTCATTCTTTTCACAGGAAAATGCTGCTTTTCAATTGCAGGACGTGGATACCTTGCGGAGTTGGATACTACTTGTCCAAACAGTGATGGAAAATCGACTACTCCGCGAAGTCCAGAATGTGGCATCAGTCATCCAAAAGTTGGCGCAAACACTCGGTCAGAATCCAACGCCGCAAGACCTGGTGGATATGATGCGGGACTATTTGTGTGGGCCGCATGTGGCTTTGTGTGTGCTGATGTTTTATGGGCCGCAGCGGGAAGATCACCCAACGGGTCCATTCGATTACCTTGAAGTACAGGGCAGTTGGTCGCGGACGATGGGTGAAGCCGCTGGAATGGGCATGAGGTTGTATCTGGATCAATATGCCCCATTTATGCGATTACTGGAAAGACGCCAGGTATTGCACATCGGCAGCCTGGATTTGGTGGAGAGACGGATCGATCCGTTGATTCGTGGTTTCCTGCGTTCCGAGCGGATTCAATCCATTTTATGCATTCATTTGCGTACAAATGGCAGAGAATTGGGCGGAATTTTCATCGGTTCAGATCGTCCACACCACTTTGATACTCAGGAACGGCGGAACTTCCAGGCAGTAGCGGAGTTTATCAGTGTTGCGGCGATGGCGGATGTTTTGCAGCAGCAGCAGGATTTCATCCAACGAGCGCGAGCCGATTTGCTGGATGCAGTGAGTGATGGTGTCATGATGGTGCTGCCCAACGATGGCAAGTCGCAGGCAGGCAAGGCGCGGGCGTATGTTCTGACGGTTAACCAGGGATTCACCCGAATGTTCAATTTCAGCCAAGATCGCGCCCGGGGATTGACGATGGCACAGGTTGTTGCCCGGATGCAGATTCCGCAAGATGTGGGACAGCGGTTGTATGAAGCCTGGATGAGCATTAGCATTCGTGATCCAGCAGTACAAAACGGTGAGTTCAACATGATACTTCCAGAGGGTTATCCGGCTAGCATCGAATGGCACAGCGCGCCGGTTTACCATGAGAACCGAGTGATGGGGCGGATGTACATTTTTCACGATATTGCGCCGTCGCGGACGGCTGCTTCGCTGCGTGCCAACTTCATCGCGCGGGTATCCCACGAGTTACGAACACCACTCACATCCATCCGGGGATTTGCTGAATTTATTCTGGATGAAATGGGGGATGATCTGCCCGACCTCGCGCGCGAATATACCCAGATTATTTTGAACAGTGCGCGACACTTGAATGAGTTATTCAGTGATGTGATCGAAATTTCGCGGGCGGATATTGGAGAATTACACCTACAGATTACAACAGTTCATCTGCCGGACTTGATTATTGACGTAACCGCCCAGGTGAATTTAGAGGCCAAAGCGCGCGGCCAAACCATTATTATGGAGCTGGACGACGATTTGCCATCCTTCCAGATTGATGCCAATCGTATTATTCAAGTGTTAGCAAATCTGCTGTCCAATGCCATCCATTATGCACCTCCGGATACACGAATTCGAGTGTGTACCGACCTGCTGACCGATGCATCACAACTCCCCGCCAGCGCGCCGCCGGATGTGGTACTGCCATGCGTATTGATAACGGTGACTGATGAAGGGTCGGGCTTGTCGGCAGATGAGGCGGAACGGATTTTCCTGCCTTTTTACCGGGGCAAAGAAGCACGCGGTGGGCAGATTGAAGGCTCTGGTTTGGGGCTGACCATTTCGCGCAGCATCATCGAATTACACCGGGGAAAAATCTGGGCAGAACCGCGTCGGCGGGGACGAAAAGGGGCACGCTTCCTATTCACATTGCCGATGTCAGAGGGGTAAAATCCCCTAATCCTCCATAAAACAGCTCGTTTCTGACAATTGGGCATCCGTAGCCGCACAATCTTCCAGACTCGAACAATCGCAGGTCAACGTCTGCTTCAATAACTGACGCATTATGAGTGCCTCATTTATCAGGGAGTCAAGTTCATCTATCTTTTTTGGTGCAAGTCCTCCCCACCGTTTGGATGGTGGCGTGTCTGCCGGAAAGTCGTGCAAGAGGGTGTGAATCTCGGAAATGCCAAAGCCAAGCCGCCTCGCCAGTCGAATAATCCCTAACCTTCCGAATATATCCTCTCCATAGCGCCGAACCCCATTGACACGATGAGGATCGGGTAGCAGGCCGATGCGCTCGTAATAGCGAATGGCCGAGGTTTGTACACCAACCCTTCGGGCGACTTCTCCAATTGTCAAACCTTCCATATTCACACCCCTTGACTTAAACCGCGCTTCAACCCGTAGACTGCGATTCGTGTGGCTGTAGAGTGTCATTTTGGTGAACCGCATAACGCTCTCCCATTTTTAGGGAAAGAAGTCTCCACTGACACTTCAGCCACCATCAAAATCTGTATATGGAGGACAAAGCTATGTCGAGTAACAAATCTGTAGACAGCCAACCCGTCATCGCCTGCAATCTCAACGCGATTCAGACGGAACAGCGAGGGCAACATCTTACGACAACCCGGCAGATGTTAGGCACTGTATTGGCAGTCCACGAACTCGAAACCGGCTATGAACTGCGGCTGCCTGCCGAAACGCCCATGCTTTACAAAGTGGCCGAATATATTGCTAATGAGCGGTTGTGCTGTCCATTCTTCCGCTTTGAAATGATAGTCGAACCGTCAGGTGATGTATTGTGGCTGAGGCTAACCGGGGGCGAGGGGGTAAAGGACTTTCTGGCGGCGGAACTCGGCGAGGTTATTGGTCTATCGCATCATGAGTGACTGCCAGATAAATGCAACGTGGTAATCGTACATCCCCGTACCGTAGTTTTGAGCCTCAACCGAAGATACTGAAAAAAAGCATCTTTCACTGAAAGACGCTCTCAAACACATGGATATTGGCTCGAACAGGCAATTGCTATTTCAGTGGGAGAACTTCACGTGGTTTGCTGCCCTCAGTCGCGGGGCCGACGATACCCTGTTCTTCCATCAGGTCGATCAAGCGCGCGGCGCGTGTGTAGCCGATACGCAGGCGGCGTTGCAACAGGGACACTGAGGCTTTGTTCAGGCGGCGTACCATTTCGACGGCATGTTCATACAATTCGTCGTCCGCCCCATCACTGTTATTATCATCGCCGTTAGAGCCGAGGCCGCTGGTCACACTGCTGGCCGGGGAATTGTCCCGATCCCAGAATGCCTGTTGTATCTCGCCCCTCGATCTGCTGGAGGGGCTAGATACCGAACGGGCAGAATCTACGACGGTGTTATCTAACACTAGTTGGCTGATCGGACGCGAGGATACATCGTCTTCGGACACCTGCTGCCGCCAGTAACGGACGATGTTGTTGATTTCCGTATCGGACACAAACACACCCTGCAAACGCAGAGGAGCGGGCGAGTCGCCGCTCATATACAGCATATCACCACGACCCAGCAGTTTTTCCGCGCCCGGTTGGTCAAGGATAACGCGGCTGTCCACACCACCGGCCACCGCGAAAGCGATACGTGCCGGGAAGTTGGCTTTAATCAAACCCGTTACGACATCCACCGATGGACGCTGGGTAGCGATCACCAGATGGATACCTGTCGCGCGGGCGAGTGCGGCGATACGGGTGATAACCCGCTCGGTTTCGTCCGGGGCGAGCATCATCAGGTCGGCCAACTCGTCGATGATGACGACGATGTAGGGCATTCGCTCGTCATTTTCGGACAGATGATTGTTGTAGTCCTCAATATTACGCGCACCGGCATTGCTGAACTTCTTATAGCGCTCATCCATCTCCCGCGTGACCCACTTCAGCACACCGACGATGCGTTCCAGTTCCACCACGACGGGCGCAACCAGATGCGGGATGCCGTTGTAGCCAGTCAACTCAACGCGCTTGGGGTCAACCATGATGAACTTCACGATGTCCGGCGTGTTGCGGATGAGCAGGCTGGTGATGATGGCGTTGACGCAGCACCGATTTACCAGAACCCGTCGTACCAGCAATCAGCAGGTGGGGCATGGATGACAAATCAGCGGCGATCAGGCGTACCGTCCACACTTTGCCCCAGCGCAATCGTCAGCGGCGAGTTCGATTTTCTTATATTCGTTCGGATTCCATCACATCGCGCAGGCTAACCAGCGAGGCTTCTTCGTTCGGCACTTCGATACCGACATACCCTTTACCCGGCACAGGCGCTTCGATACGGATGGATTTCGCACCCAGAGCAAGCTGGAGGTCTTTATCCAGCTGGGCAATCGCACCGACTTTCACGCGGTTTTTCTTGCCGCCACGCTGTACCAGATAATCCGGCTCGACACCGAACTGCGTAATCACCGGCCCGGTATTCACCTCGACGACCTTGCCGGGAGCGCCGAAACTTTGCAGGGTATCTTCGATCAACTTAGCACGTCGGAGCAGACTGTCCCGGTCAAATTCCTGTTCTGATCCGGGCATGAGCAGGTTAGAAGTATTGGGCAGTTTCCACTCTCGACGGCGTTTCATGCCGGACGGTGCATTTACGCCTACCCCGGCTGAACGCGGTGGCGGTTCTGCCGGACGCGGGGCATTGATGACTGGGCCAGATGTGGGCTGAGGCTGAGTTGTCATAGGTGCAGTTGGACGCGGTTCTGGCACACCCGGCGGGGTAGTCGGTCTGCCGAACGACGAGGCTGGGGCTTTTGCCTCTTCTTTTGCCAGGATGGGGGCACCATTGTTCTCCGGTTGCTCCTTCCAGAAGGCAGCGGCAGGTTGGGGTGTCTTAGCAGGTGGAGCGCCATTGACTTCTTTGTTATCACCGGATGATGACGTCGAACTGCCGTATGGCCGAGCAACGGGTGTACCTGACCCATTCTGTGCAGGTTGTGACTCTGCCAGCGACGCGGCAGCCGGTTGCGCTGGTTTATCGTCGGGAACAGATGTTGGGTCTATATCCTCTGGTTTGCTCATTGGGTTGGGTTGACCCCCAGAACGCAGTGCATTCAGACGTTCCTGACGATCAGCCGGAAGGGGCGACTCGCCAGAGGGTTTGGACACACCAAAGGTACTCACGCCGAACCGCGAACGATTGGCCTCTTCTGGGCGTGGGGCAGGCCCGGTACCACGCGGCCTAGCGGGGGGCAAATTCGCCAATTCCTCGGCTTCCAGTTCCTCCTCAGTTTTCGCAGGGGGAGGCGATGATGACGTGGGCGGTTCATTAGCCGCCGGACGTGCAAATGGTGAGCGTCCGGGTGATGTGGGCGATGCAGGAGGTCTGCCGGATAACGGAGTTCCGCTCCCGGTGCCTGTTGCTCCTCCAAAAGATGGGCGCGATGGCGTGGCCGGATTTGCCGGAGTCGGGGCGGCGTATGCCGATGCCCTGGCCGGTTCGCCAGCCGGACGCATCAAATCGCCCAGACGCGCAGGTTCTTCTGCAGGAGATGAAACCGCAGGTGGCACGTTCTGGCGCATTGGTGTCGCCGATGGAGTGGATGGTGCCGATGAGCGCATTGCTGATGCGCCGACTGCGCTTCCTAAGCTCGCCGCCACACCGGGCACAGCAGGTCGTTTTTGTTCCAGGTCAGACTTCTCAGTATCCGGAGTTGTGGGCTGTTCGGGTGTTCCGCCGCGTCCAAACAACCGTCCACGAATTCCCCCGGTAGTTGGTTGCGGCGCTTCGGTGACTTTTTCGTCGGATGACGATTTGTCGCCAGAATTCCTGCCCGGTAATCCGAAGCCACGTAATCTATTCCCCAGACCACTGCTAGCTGACGGTGAGCTAGTTGATTGAGCCGCAGGAGCCGCTACACCGGGTTTGTTCTCGATGGGAACTAGTTCTGGGTTGTCAAGAGGTGACGCCAGGGTGCGCCCACCGACGTTGATGGCAATATTGCGCTCGGCTCTTGCGGGTTCGAGAATTGGCCGCGCGGATTGGGAAGCTGCCCCTGCCGGGAGCGCAGGAGTCACTGCGCCGGGTAATGCCTCAGGCTGCTCTTTGGAAACGGTTAAACCGGGTGCTGCCACTCCGGTAGCCATTTGCTGCGCTTGAAGCGCGGCAAGAGCGGCAGCCCGCCTTTGGGCACGTTGGTGACGCGCATCGCCAAAACTGCGACCAACGCTGATGACGATCATCGCCAGTTCGGCGGCGCTGATACTGAGCGTAAACATCGCCCCAATCACCAACCAGCCAATCATTGCAAAAAATGCGCCAAATTCGGTGATATTAGCGACCAGTAGATAGTAGAGGTTTGCGCCAACCCAACCTCCACCAGAACCTCGATCAATCGCTACCGGCAGCCAGCCATCTTTGAGTGTCTGCAAGGTGGGCGATCCGCCATCGGGATTAATATAGCTGAAGGTGTCAATGAACTGCATCAACACCAGAATGCCGAGATACAGCATGACGATGCCGATAATCCGTGTGGTGGGTACAACTGGTGCATCATCTCCAAAGTGGCGGGCGATTAACCATACCCCGACGACCATCATGGCAACTGGGATGGCAATTGCGCCCCAACCGAACACCTGCGCCAGAAAGCGATTAATCGCTTCGGTCAATTGACCCTTTGTGGCCGACAAGGTGCTGAAGAATAACGCCAGCGAACCAAGCACGAGGACAACACCTAGAATATCCAGCTTATTGTCCAGAGAGAGACCTTCACCCTGGACTTTCGGCGCTTTGCTGGTGCGTGGTTTAGCGGATGGGGCTGGTCGTTTGGCAGTATCCCCGCCACGACCAAATGGCAGGAAACGTCCTAACCCACCCGAACTGGATTTTGCTCCTTTTGCGGCAGGTGTAGATGGTCGGGCAGCAGACGAACCGCTGCCGCCCAGGCCGCCAAATGGTCTGCGCGGTGCATTCGCTGAACTGCTGCTTCCTGGTCGGGCGGCAGATGAACCCGACAGGGCAGAAGAACTACTTCCTGGTCTGAAAGAAGATGAACTGCTGGTAGACGATTTCGGTTGATCGGATTTTCCCCGCCGTAAACCAGAGGTCAAGCCACCCAGACGGCCTCCAATGCCGCCACCAGAAGATTTCGAACTGCCAGGAGGTTTGGAAGTAGACGAGGAATCTTTGCCTCGGTTGGTTAAACCGGAGGTCAATCCCCCTAAGCGCCCACCTAATCCACCTGATTTTTCTTTACTACTGGATGGGCTACTAGATGAACCCGAACCGCCACCACCGAAGCGTGAACCGGACGAGCTGGATGGGCTGCTGGATGAACCCGAACCGCCACCGCCAAAGCGTGAGCCGGATGAACTGGATGGGCTGCTGGATGAACCCGAACCGCCACCACCAAAGCGTGAGCCGGATGAACTGGATGGGCTGCTGGGTGAACCCGAACCGCCACCGCCGAAACGGGAACCGGATGAACTGGATGGGCTGCTGGGTGAGCTTGAGCCGGAACCACCAAAGCGTGAGCCGGACGAACTGGATGGGCTGCTGGGTGAGCTTGAGCCGGAACCACCGAAACGTGACCCAGATGAACTGGATGGGCTGCCGGGTGAACCCGAACTGCCACCGCCGAAGCGGGAACCGGATGAACTCGGTGGGCTACCTGACGCGCCCGAACCGCCACCACTGAAACGGGATGGGCTGGAACCACTAGGGCTGCCGCTTGTGCTCCCTGATGTAGGACGACCAACCGAACCCGGAAGACGTGAAGCTGAGGATGGACTGCCACCCGACCCGGATAAATTCGTGCGTCCCGTGCTGGATGAACCAGACGCGGGCGGCGATGTTGGGCGTCCCGAAAATGGATTTACACGCGAACGAGGCTGACCACTTTCTTCATCATCTTCATCCAAGTCGGCATCAACGTCGATAGCATCATCGTCGTCAAATAACTCGTCATCCTCAAATTCGTCGTCGTCACCAAAGTAACGCATGGGCCACTACCTTCTAACTCAACGGTTGTGGAAGGTCACGGTATGTCGTGTCTTCCAACTATACCATATTTTACCAGATTTCATGCCAGAATGGAATATTTGTTCTAAATTTCGGATTACTTCACCAGAATCGAAATTAGCCAGTCATTGCTAGCAAATAGAATGAAACTCCTGATGATTCTGTATACGAACCCCAGAGCTATTCGGGTGTGACGACTGACTGCAAAATCATTCTTTGCGCCATAATCCCAGTCTCAGTTTATTGGAGAAATGTCTAGAGAACGTTGGAGCTGATTACACACTTGATATAAAATGGGAGGTAGACAATAGGGTTGGACAAAGCGTTGAGGTTGAGTGCTATCAATAATAGTGCCTAGAGAAGAACGTTTTCGCATGTTGATTGAGCCGTCTCATTCAACAGTTGACGGGAATGAGCAACCCACAAGCAGGCTGGAGACGGGCGCACTGTGGAAGATCGTCCCGTTCCAGCCTTGTGAGGTAATGGTTGTTTCAGGGATGAATCCGCCAATCCTTACTGCGGCGTGTAGAACTCCATCATCGGGCCTTCACCGAAACCAGTAATTCTGGCTCGTGCCGCGCCTGGGACATCAACATTCACGTCGGCGTACAGCTTGTACAGGCCATCCTGAACGAGGCCAGCCCCAACATTGATGATTTCGTTGTAGTCATTGGGATTGTTGGGGATATGGGGTACTACGATATTGGTGCTGAAGTGGTGGGGCGCGCCCGCTCCGTTCAGGTGTTCCAGATGAACTTCGAGCGACCAGTCGGCGACCAGCAGTTCTGTAGTCGAACCACTGGTGCGCCAGCGGAAGTTAACCGACCAGGGCTGATCGTTGCGAACGATCACGCGCGGCGAATTCGGCGGGTGCTCCCTCATTCACTTCGGCAGTGGGGAATACATCCACACCCACTGGCTGAATCTGAAATCCCGCCACTGTTTCCTCAAATTCCAACTCAAAAACTGGGTTCTGTGGCATTTCCTTGCTCTCCTTGTGCTTCACGACGATACGATTGGTTAGTCTAGACCTAATCCTATAAATGCAATGGCGCAGGATTTATCACACCGGAACATCTCTGGAGGAAGGAGTCAGGCGCATTTCTATGTGAAGTGCGATGAGACGATTGCTGATGACAATCGAACAATCGAGATTAACCCAGATTTGACACAGGCATACTTAGGTCGTGATTTGATTTATGTACGCTTAGGAAGCATAGAAAAAGCATTGCAAAATTGTTGGGAGTGGATCGTTCGAAATCAAACTGAGAATGTCGATCTAAATGCGTTTTCAATCGACCAAGATAACATTTTAGAGATGCATGATGGGAGATGTTAATATGGTGAGATTGTCGTTGCGCTGACACTAACTCTGCCAGAAGCAAAAACAGAGACGACCTCGCAGCACTGAGTAGTGTATAATTCTGGAATGGAATAAAACCATCTACGAGGTTAGTCGCCTCCATCCTTTGGATTAAAGAAATAATGATGCGAATCCGTTTCATTTTTGGGGTGATGGTGATCGCCCTGTTTGTTGTACGTCCTACTACCGGGCAGGAATGGCTGCATGTTAGCGCACCGGACTGTAATTACGGTGGCAACATCCTGTCGATTGAAGCTGTAGACGCCCTGACGGTGCGCTTTACACTCTGCCAGCCTGACCCGGCCATCCCATACAAGGCAGCCTTCTCGGCCTTCGCCATTTATCCGGCAGAATATCTGGTGGCGACAGGCGGCGGTGGTGATCTGGTTCGTAAGCCAGTGGGAACCGGGCCGTACCAGCTTGAAATCCTGGGAGTCCGGCCAGGAAATTGTGTTGAAGGCTAATCCCAATTACTGGGGACCACCTCCCATCGAGTCAACGGTTATTGTTCGGTGGAGTCCAGAAGCATCCGACAGGCTGGCGGCACTGCGCGATGGTGAAGTGGATGGCATTGATAACCCCGCGCCGGAAGATTTCCCGGTGATTGCTGCTGACCCCAATCTGACCTTATACGAGCGTCCCAGCACCAATGTATTTTACCTGGGCATCAACAATACGGTAGCGCCGTTTGATAATCAGTTGGTGCGGCAGGCGATTGCTTATGCCATTGATCGGGAGGGTATCGTGCGGGACTTTTATCCGGCAGGATCGCTGCCCGCCGACCAGTTTATGCCGCCGTCAATCTTTGGTTATACCCCAGAAGCGCCGCCGTTTCAGTATAATCCGGTTATGGCACAGCAGCTTTTGCAGCAGTCGGGCGTGCAACTGCCGATTACGGCGACATTGAGTTATGCCAATGTAGTGCGTTCGTATCTGCCAAAGCCAGAAGCCATTGCCGAACGAATCCAACAGGAGTTGGCAGCAGTAGGCATCGACACACAGCTTGACCTTGAAGAATGGACAAGCTACCTGGATGCAGCAGATGAGGGGAAACTTTCTCTACATCTGCTGGGCTGGGGTGCGGATTATCCCGATGCGACCAATTTCCTGGATTATCATTTCGGGTCAGGGGCTAGTTCGCAGTTTGGCAACCATCTGACTGATATTACGCAACCTCTGGCAGAGGCAGCACACTTGAGTGATGCGTCCGCTCGCTATCAGATGTATGTACAGGCCAACACAGCCATACACAACTTGGTTCCGATGGTGGCAATTGCCCACGCAACCAGCGGTACAGCCTTCCATGCCAACGTTCGCGGCGGACACAGCAGTCCTCTCAGCAGCGAATATTTCGCGGTGATGGATAATCCTGATGACGACAATTTGATCTGGATGCAAAATGCCGAGCCATCTGGCCTATACTGCGCCGACGAATCCGATGGGGAGTTGCTGCGGGTGTGTGAACAAATCAATGAATCGCTGTTAGCATACGAGATTGGCGGCACACGGGTGATGCCATCACTGGCGCGCAGCTATGAAAGCAATGCTGATGCAACGGTATGGACATTCCACCTGCGGGATGGTGTGACCTTCCACGACGGCACAACCCTGGATGCCAATGATGTGGTCATGTCGTATTATGTTCAATGGGATGCCAGTAATCCCCTGCATGTTGGACGTACAGGCGACTTTACCTATTTCAGCGCCTTCTTCGGCGGATTTTTGAACAAATAGTTATGAACTCAGGCCAATCGTTCATATAAAGCGATTAGCCAGTGCGATTTTATAAGTTTGGTTACATAAGTAGGAATGGAGGAAAAGATAATCTTCAACAATTACCTGCGTCGATCATTGTTTATTCGCAGTTTGAACTTGGCTGAATTGACTATAAAAGGTAAGTAACTTTTCCTCCTCGATTTCCCAACTATAATGTTGTACAACCGCTTCCCTTCCTCGTCGTCCCATTGCCTGGGCTTCCTCAGGATGGTCGAGTAACCAGCGAATCGCTTCCGCCATTTCCTGTGGGTTGTCTGGATCATCCAGGCATAAGCCACATTCTGCACCTTCAACCACTTCTCGATATAAGGGAAACCCTGAAGCAATCACAGGTAACCCTAGCGCCATATATTCAAACATCTTGGTCGGGTATGCTTCTATAGCGTTAGGGACTGGGGCGAGAACTGACAACCCAATGTGGCAGTGAGCAATAATCCGATAGCCTTCAGTTGGCAGCATATAACCATGAATACGGACGCCGTCTAATCCGTGCGTTTCAATAAAATTTTCCATTTGGGTGCGATGGGCAGCCGTGAGCCGCCCGATACAATCCCATTCTACTGTATAACCTGCCTCTTTGAGATGATGGAGCGCCTCCAGCGTAACCATGCTGCCGCGATCCTCATTAACACCACCCATGTATCCAACCGTCGGTACACTGTAAGGCAGTTCTTTAATTTGCAGCAGTTCTTCGGTTATGGGCATATTTAAGATCGTTACATGTCGCCGATCAATCCACCGATAATCGGCCATATGTGATGAATGTTCGGCAAAAACCAGGATCACAGGCATCCGCCACATCAAAATCCGTTCCAGAAGTCGATACAGAAAAGCGACAGCAGGACGGATAACGGAAGGTATCCAGGGTCGAGCGAGAAGGGCTTTGGGTGTGTTCTCGTGCATGTCGAAGATCACCGTTTTACCGCGCAACCGCAGGAACTGCACCCAGGGCAACAATTCTGGGTCATGAAAGTGATATAAGTTCGCGTTCTCTTGCCATGCCATCCGAAGCACTCGCCAGGGTGTGAGGGTCATGCGTTCCAGGCGTCCGCGAGGTTTTGATACTGCTCGTATTTGAATACCTTCTACGACCTCATCACATGTGTGCGGGACGACGAGTACCAGGTCATAACCGGCCTTCGACAACGATTTCAACTCTTTGTAGAAAATTCGTGTGTCAAATGGCGTATGACCACAGGTCAAATGTGCAACCTGAATGTTTTGGGGGTTAACAGGTTGGTTTATCACTGGACTGCTCTTTCCAGCACCGCTTCGTACTGGACTGCGGCTTGTTCGGCATCGAAATGCTGTTCAGCATAAGCACGGGCGGCTTGGCTAGTTGCGGTGTACAGGTCTGGGTCGTCTAGCAGTCGTTTGATTGTTTCAGCCAAACCGTTGGCATCACCAGAGGCTACCGTGATTCCACCTTTGCTGCGAGCCAGAATGTCTGCGCCAAGACCTTCCATCGCGGCAGCTATCGGAATACCACAGGCCATTGCCTCGTAAGACTTCGCCGGAAATATCCCCCGATATAACTCACGATCTCGCAGTGCCCAGTAGGTGATGTGTGAAGCACTCCAAGCATAAGGGATTTCGTCGTGATCTACCCAGCCGATCCATTGTACATTGCCTGGATTGCTATCCGACTGCAAGTAGTCCTGAACCACATCTTTCTGGCTACCAGACCCAATAAACACGAACTGAACCTCCGTTCGTGAAGCCAGTTGTTGGGTGGCTTTAAACATGGTTTCAAAGTCGTAGGGTGTGGCGAACGTGCCGATAAATGTGACCAGTTTCCGATCACTCAGACCGTATTTTTCACGAAAGGTTCTGGTGTCGAGATCGGGCTTAAACAGCTTGAGATCAACCCCACTATAAATGATCTTTACTTTCTCATCCTTGCCAATATGTTTTTGAACCCCAACCGCCAATGCGTCATGCAGGGCAACAATCCCGGCAGCACCCCGGTAGGTTCGATCAACAATCCACCTGAAAAGTCGGTAAACCGGGTGCTTTTCGGTCATCGCGCCAACGGACAGCATATGATCCGGCCACAGGTCGCGCACATCCATCACATAAGGAACGCGCTTCACCCAACTGAGGAACACACCAGCCATGCTGACAAACATCGGATGATTTACGATGACCATCACATCCGGGCGTGGAATCCCCAACCCGCGCAGAGTCGCTGTTGTCGCAAAGCTGATTTGGCTGATGAATTTACGGCTGATTTTCGGACTCGACGTCGCCCATATCCAAGTCTGAATGACACGAATACCGTCACGATCTTCGACTACCAAGAATTTCCCTCGATAGCCATCCAGAATTCGACCCTGCGGATAATTTGGCAGGCTGGTCAACACCGTAATTTGATGCCCTCGCTGGTGCAATTTCTTGGCAACGCGCGTCAGAATGATGGATGCAGCTCCCTGATCGGGTTCAAAGTAGGTGGTAACAAACAGGATGTGCATAAATCAGTTTTCTTTGTTTGCTTAGAGTACCTATGACAAGTCTATCATAATCGAGGGACAGAGACAGTTTCCATGAAGATTTACAAGTCGCCGCCGGGCTTCTTATTGGGTGGCGTGCTGGTGCTGTAAGTATCCTCAAATTCGTGGGCAGCATGTAGAGCCGCGAGGTGGTGGCTAAAGTTGCCCCGTGTGCCCGGACTATCCAGTCCCAGGCGCATGTCGTAGGCATCTTCATTGTTGTTGCGATAATACTTCGGCTTAACGCCTATGGTTTGAAAAGCATACTTGCGGTACAGATTTTGCGCTGTTTGATTGCTGACTCTCACTTCCAGCACGACAAACCCAGCCTCTAAGGTGATCGACTTGCCGACCATGCCCGCCAGCAGGATTTCCCCCCAACCCCGTCCCCGGTATTCGGGATGAACGCCAATGGTACTGATATGCGCCTCGCTCATGATGTTCCACAGGCCACCGTAACCGACAATTCGACCTGGGGGTGGATGATGACCATTGAAACGGTTCATCCAGCGACGCCAACCGACGACTAGGCGGTGGGTCATCCACTTGTTCCAGAACGACCATATGGCTATAGCTGGCTTCGCTGATTTCGTGGACATAGGATCGAGTTGCCCAGGGAAGATCGAATGATAGGCGATCAATAACTACCACCTGGGGAATATCTGGCAGTTCCATATAACGGAGTGTGAGTTTCATGAGGTCGAGGATTCAGCCGGTTTGAGCACCATTGGTTGTAATTCGGATGCTGGGAATTTAGCGTTTTTATCGGCGTTTAGGCGTGTCCAGGCTTCTTCCGCCAGAAAACCGGCACGTCGCATTCTATAGGCCGAGGGAATAAGCGATACAGAGCATTCTTTGGCCTGGGCTTCTGCCAGCGCTTCCTGACCTTCTTCGTCAATCTCGCCGGAGAGGTAAGCTGTACCGTCGATACTGCTGAACAGGCTTTCCCAATCCATAAGTCCCGGCACGCCACGCGCGCTCCAACGTCCTTTTTTCCACTGATAGCGCCCAACGACGATGCGTCCACGTCCCGCGCCGACGACCACAATCAAACTGCCCTGATAATGTGGCTGTCCGGCGGCGATAGTGTCCAGTGTTGTTACCCCGACCAACGGCAAACTACGTCCGGCGGCAAGCCCTTTGGAAAAAGCAATACCCACCCGCAGGTCTGTATATGTGCCCGGCCCGATGGACACGGCTAGGGCGGAGAGTTGGCTCACTGCTGTATCGCAGCGTTTGAGTAAGGTTGCAACCGCCGGAGCAAGTTCTGTGGTGGGATTCTCAGAGCGATGCCAGGATTGTTCACCCAACAGGTCGCGCCCATCATGAAGCGCGAGGCTCATGGCCTGGGTAGCAGTGTCGATTGCGAGTAACATCATTAACGGTCAGCTTCCGGTCACCAGGCAATTAATCGGTCTAGGCAGCATATGAGTTTGCTTATGGCTGAAAGCGATCATACCCCAAAAGTCGATTCGCGGAATTTGGCAATCAAATTTTCGTATCGTGTGCCCATACCTTCAAAAACGATATTGCGGCGCGTAGTTTCCAGAAAGCGTAACTCAATCCACAATCGCTGTTTAGGTAGGATAGGCTCCAGGCGTTCCGGCCATTCCAAAATGATCGGGCCACGTCCGCGCAAAATCCGATCCAGCCCAATGGTATCGGCATCCTCTGGCGCTTTCAAGCGATAACAATCCAGGTGATAAAGTTTCTGGTTGTCCGCATCGCGGGTGTGATTATGTATCAGACTAAAGGTCGGACTGGTGAGCGGCGTATTCGTCCCCCAACCCTGCCCAATCCCAACGGCGAACACTGTCTTTCCGGCTCCCATGTCCCCAGACAGGCAAATAATATCATTGGCGGACAGCAATGCACCCAGTCGCGCACCCAGACGTTGGGTTTGCTCCGGGCTGTGGCTGATAATATCCAGTTGGCCTTCTTTAAGGATTGGCACTCCCGCCCCCAATGATGAAGCACTCAAGGCATTATACAACGGGTATGCCAGAGCACAAAAGCCATAATAGGGAGTGCTGCGGGTGGTTTCCCAGTGGATTCGGATGTCACACGCTTTTGGATTACAATATTGGCAAAGATTTCGGTAGAGGCCATCGTTGACTTGCCTCTACAATTCGTTATCGAAGGAGCATCTCGATGGTCAATACTGCTGAAATTATTCACAATAACAAAGAATACACGCTAGCAAGCTGGATGGCACAAAACACCTGGAATCCTGTGGTGATGGATCACGCCGAGGGTATTTACTATTGGGATACCGATGGCAAGCGCTATACGGACTGGGTATCGCAGCTTATTAATGTGAATGTCGGGCACAGTCATCCCCATGTTGTGAAGGCGATTCAAGATCATGTCGCCAAGATTTCCTATGCCAACCCCAGTCTCGCCACCGAAGCACGCGGTCAGTTGGGCGAATTGCTGTCGGAGGTCACCCCCGGCAATCTGAGTAAAGCTTTTTTCACGAATGGCGGTACGGATGCGATTGAAAATGCCATCAAAATCGCGCGGTTGTATACTGGACGCCCAAAAATCCTCACCCGCTATCGTTCCTATCACGGTGCGACCTATGGTGCGGCAACCGCAGGGGGCGACCCGCGTCGTCATGGACATGGCCCCGGTATTCCCGACATCGTTCGCCTGCCCGACCCTTATGCCTATCGCAGTCCGGTCTATCGTGGTCGTACGCAGGAAGAGGGCGATGCGGTCATGGCCGACATGGTAGAAGAAATTGTGCAGATGGAAGGGCCACAATATTGCGCGGCTATCATGATTGAGGGCTATAGTGGCACAAGTGGCATTATCCAGCCGAGCGAAGTTTACTGGAATTGGCTGGCCGAAATCTGCAAGAAATATGGAATCCTGCTGATCGTAGATGAGGTGATGAGTGGTTTCGGGCGCACGGGTGAATGGTTCGGCGTCGATCATTATCCCAACGTTCAGCCGGACATTATGGCGATGGCAAAGGGGATCACCAGTGGCTATGTGCCGCTGGGCGCAACCGTTGTCAGTGAAGAAATCGGGAATTTCTTCGAGGATCATGTGCTGTCCACTGGCTTGACCTACAGTGCCCATCCGCTGGCGATGGCGGCAGGCGTCGCTAACATCGAGGTCTACCGCGAGGAAAATCTGATCGAGAAATCGCGGGAAATGGGCAAGGTGCTGCGACGTGGATTGACCGACCTGGCCGAAAAACACCCCATTATCGGTGACATTCGCGGCGCGGGACTGCATCAGGTGATTGAACTGGTCAAGAACCGTGAAACCCGTGAACCGCTCAGTCCATTCCTGGGCGGACTGTCAGAGCCGATGCAGATTGCCTCCAAAGCCCTGAAAGAAGAAGGACTGGCGGTGTTTATACGTTGGAGCATGATATTCAACTGCCCGCCACTTATTATCACTGAACCACAGATTTAAGAGTCGTTAGAAATCCTCGATCACGCCCTGTCCAAGATCGACAATTTTTACGAGGGATAGATTCCCGATGATGTGCCAGAGATGGAACATACCTCACCTCTGGCACATTATCACCCCCAATTTAGATACAAAGTGAGCAGTTTTTGAACTGGACGCGAGTTTACATTTGGCGCACACTGTAGATAATCACTGGTATTTTTCCGATGTGTGCTGTAGTAGACTATGCGCGACGAATTACCCAACGTCTCTAAAAAGAGTATGAGTTCACCACCCGAAATAGACCTTTTACAGCGAATCCAGGCAGGCGACGAAGATGCATTGATGGCATTGCACGCCCAGTATGCCAATCTGGTGTATTCGGTTGCCTATCGTGTCTTGAACGAGCCGATGGCTGCCGAAGAAGTTACTCAGGATACCTTTCTTCGCCTGTGGAACAAGGTATCCTTTTACGATGCCGATAAAGGCCGCTTCGTCACCTGGCTACTGACGATCACCCGGCGGTTGGCAATTGATACCCTGCGCCAACGGCAGCGCCGTGAACCCCAGACCGGTACTTTGTTCATCGACGAAGACCCCAGCCTGTGGGAAAATGTGCTGTCAACAGGCAATAATGATCTGCGGCGCACACTGCTGGCAGTTCTGGCGGAAGTCCCAGCCGAGCAGCGCGAACTGATTGAACTGGCCTACTTTTATGGTATGACCCATCATGACATTTCTGAGGCGACTGGCCTGCCACTGGGTACGGTCAAAACCCGGATACGGTTAGGGATGCAGAAGCTGCGAGTGGCATGGTCGGCGGAACGACCTGTAAATCCAGGTCGGGAAGATTAAGCGTAATTACACACATTGGTTGAGACTGGATGGGGATTGACCATTAAGATAGACGGATGCCTGATAGGATTAACTATAGGACACGGAAACTCGCACGACGACAATGGATAGAAACACACTGATTGATCTGATTCCCGCCTATGCGTTAGGTGCGCTCGACCCTGAGGAGCGCGCCGAATTCGAGGCGTTCCTGGCAACTGATGCCGAAGCACAGAAGATGCTGGCCGAGTATCAGGACATAACCGACTCGTTGATTTTAACGACGCCCGCCCGACGCGCCCCGGCGCACTTGGGTGATAATTTGCGCGCTCGACTGGCAGCGAACCGACCATCTTCTATAGTTATCCCGCCTGCCGCGATGCCCAAACCATCGCTCCACACCCGCCGCACATTAACACCAACCTATATGCTGGGTATCGCTGCCTCGTTTGTGCTGGTGCTGGCAGTGCTTCTGCTCATCAGCCGTTCGGGACAGTCCATACCGCCTAGTGACCCTGCCGCGCTTTACCAGTGGATTGTGGCGCAGACCAACGCCCAGCACATTCCGCTCTCGAATACGCTCGAACCGGATACGTCAGGCGAACTCGTACTGACTTCCGATGGCGAGTATGGCGTTCTCCACGTCCACCAGCTACCTGCGATTGCATCTGACCAGACTTATCAGTTGTGGCTGATTGACCCGTCCGGGGCACAAAGCGGTGGGCTATTGCATTTCGACAATCCCCAGGAAAACAATTTCATCACGGTGCCTTTGAAGAAACCTGCCGGGGAATATGACGCCTTTGGTATATCGGTTGAACCCGAAAATGGCAGCCCGGACCCCAATGGCCCATCTGGTGATGTGGTGGTGCTGGTTCAGGTGTAGCACTCCAAATTTCCAACTTGCATCTAAGTACCGATGACAAGGTGATGGGTTTCGATTACAATCGCCAGTATGTTTAACTACCAAACAGCAATTGCCCACTAGCCAGCCCCGCGCTGGCAATCCCCTATAGTGCTCCAAACCGTCTGGTAAATCTGTCTGACGGTTCTATTGGTTTCCACACCGACACGATTTTTGTGTCTCACCACTTATCAAATTGAATATCATTCAGCATTTCACGCTGATTAAGGGGAAAAGACCTTGAATTCCGTCTATGAATTACCATTCGACCTGTTCCACAGGACCGCGCCTTTGTTCGATGAAGCGTGGTTTGACGAACCGTATATGGACTCGGTGCTGGCCGGATCACAAGGGGGGCGCATTTTTGTCGATCAACCGGATGCGCCGATAGCCGCGCTCATGTGCCGTACCTACGAATACTACATCGCTGGGATGGTGGATACCCCACTGCGCCAATTTATCAAGGATGCGCCTTCCGAACCGGGTGTGTTCCAGAAACTGTACGGTTATGCGCCGATTGGTGATGCCTGGGAAAAGGCGATCCTGGAGGACTATGCCGGGGCGCTGATTCGGATTCCGCGCCATAATTTTCGCTGGCCGTCCAATGGCGATGTATCCGGCTGGCGGGAACGGCTGCCTGCCGGGGCACGGGTGGTCCGTATTGACCAGCAGTTGGCCGAACGCATTGACCAGGAATGGCACGAAACTATCGGCCTGTTCTGGGATGGTTATGACAATTATGTCCGTGAGGCGTTTGGGTTCTGCCTGATGATCGGGCAAGAACTCGCCAGCATGGCCTCCACTGATGGCATCAGCGGGGCGATTGTGAACATCGGCGTGAGGACTGCCGAGCCGTTCCGCAAACAGGGATTAGCCAAGCTGGTGTGTCAGGCGTTCATCGAACATGCGCTGGAACAGGGATTAACGCCAACCTGGGATACCGATGGTATGAATGAACCGTCGAAGGCGCTGGCGCGCAGCCTGGGTTTTGTGGAAGGTCGCATGTTCAGCCAGTTGAGTACCCCTGGATACATTCCGATTCAACTGTCGGAAGGGTTGTGGCATTCCGAACCGGGGACGGATGGTGTTACCGTCTGGACACGAACATAAAATTTCATTCAAGAAAGTGGGCGAACACATGTGTTCGCCCCTACCATGAACTTGTAGGTATAATTGAATCCAAAGTTCATTATTGTTGAGGGCAGAAGAATGCGCGAAGTGGTGATTATTTCGGCGGCGCGGACTCCGCTGGGGCGGCGCAACGGTTGGCTGCGGGAAATTCCGCCCATTCGACTGGGTTCATACGCTCTGTGCGAGGCGCTGGCGCGTGCCAACCTCGACTCCTCGCTGGTAGAACATGTCATCATGGGCTGTGTGTCGCAGGTGAGCGAACAGACCTTCAACCTCGCCCGTAATGTGGTGCTGGATGCCGGATTGCCCATCGAAGTCCCGGCGACCACGATTGACTTTCAGTGTGGCAGCAGCCAGCAGGCGGTTCATCTGGCGGCGGCCATGATCGCCAGTGGGCAGGCAGACCTGATGGTCGCGGGCGGTGTGGAACACATGACGCGCGTGCCGATGGGGTCAAGTCTTGCAGGCGGCGGTATGCCCTTCACCGACAAAATGATGGAAATGTATAACCTCGTGCCGCAGGGTGTCGCTTCTGATGAAATCGCGCAGAAGTGGGGTGTCAGCCGGGAAGAAGTTGACATGATCGGCTACAAGAGCCACATAAAAGCGGCGCAAGCGCAGGACAAAGGCTGGTTGGATGATGAAATCCTGCCGATTGAAGGCGTGGATGACGAAGGTAAGCCCTTTATGGTCACGCGCGATCAGGGTGTACGCCCCAATGCCTCACTGGAAAAAATGTCCACACTGCAACCAGCATTCACACCGGAAGGTGTGACCACTGCCGGGAACAGCAGCCAGATCACCGATGGCGCGGCGGCACTGGTGCTGACCACGCCCGAAAAGGCCGAGGAACTCGGTTTGAAACCGCGCGCACGTATTGTATCGACGGTGACGGTTGGTTCGGACCCGCATCTGATGCTAACCGGCCCGACAGCGGCTACCCGCAAGGTGTTGGACAGAGCCGGGATGAAACTGGACGACATCGACATTTTTGAAGTCAACGAAGCCTTTGCCAGCGTAATCGGTATGTGGAAACGCGAGATCGGCGCGGACATGGACAAGGTCAATGTTCACGGCGGTGCGATTGCCCTGGGGCATCCATTGGGTGCATCCGGTGCGCGGCTGATGACCACGCTTTTGGGCGCGCTCGACACCCACGATAAGCATTATGGTCTGCAAACCATGTGCTGCGGTGGTGGCATGGCAACCGGCACGATTATCGAGCGGTTGAGTTAAAATTCCTCTGTCCTTCCACGATTAAACACTTTTTCACTGGGATATGGCGGGTGTATCAGCCCGCCTTTTGTTCCATTTCAACCGATCTACTTCCTTCCCTATCTATAGCATCATGCCACACATCACAGGCAAGTGTGTGCATTTGTCACTGTTATGCGGCTACCTGAGCAGGTCATAATGAGTCGATTAACCGCACTGAATCGCTCAGGATGGGATTTGTGGACTGTCATACCGTCGCAACGCTGACGACACCAAAAACGGGTGCTGTTCTGCTGGTGGGCAACCCCAATGTGGGCAAGTCCGTTATTTTTGGCGCGCTCACCAAACGCTACGTCACCGTCTCCAATTATCCCGGCACGACGGTTGAAATTGCTGAAGGCATTCTGAACGACGGGGGGTTGGTGCTGGATACACCTGGAACCAACAGCCTGACCAGCGCCAGCGACGACGAACGGGTGACTGCCAACGTCTTATTCAACCACCTGAATGATTTGCGGGCGGTGGTGCAGGTGGCAGATGCCAAGAACCTGCGACGGGCACTGCTGCTGACAGTACAGTTGGCCGAACTGGAAATTCCACTGGTACTCAACCTCAATATGTTGGACGAGGCGCATTCCAACGGTGTCTGTATTGATACAGAACGACTGGCGGTGCGACTGGGCATCGACGTAATTCCGTCCATTGCCACCCAGGGAATCGGGCTGAATGATCTACGAACGGCGATGAATGAGGCACAGTCGCCCACATGGCAGTTCCGCTACGAAGATACGGTTGAGAGAGCCGTCGAGAATGTGTGTGCGCTGCTGCCATCCCATGTCGCTCATCGGCGTGCGATAGCTGTGCGGCTCTTGGGTGGCGATGAAGAACTGACCGAAACCTTCAGGCCAGATGGCGAATTGACCAGAATACGGGATTCGTTGGCATTGGCCTATGGTCGTCCGGCACGAACCGTCCTCCTCAGCCAACAGATGGACGCTGTCCAATCCTTGTTGCAGGATGTGATGACAGTGGCTGACCCCGCTGAACCCCCGTTCGCCCGCCGCTTGTCCCGATGGATGATCCATCCCCTGTGGGGTTGGCCGATTCTGCTGGTCGTGTTGTGGCTGGTCTATAAGTTTGTGGGTGAACTCGGTGCAGGCACGTTGGTCGGGTTTATGGAAGAAACCGTATTCGGAGAATGGATTAACCCCCTTTCAACGCGAATTGTCGATGGACTGCTGCCGATCCCCCTGATTCACGATTTGCTGGTGGGCGACTATGGTGTCATCACAATGGCGCTGTCCTACGGTATCGCGCTTATTTTGCCGATTGTGACCACCTTCTTCCTCGCCTTTTCCATTCTGGAGGACAGCGGCTATCTACCCCGGTTGGCGATTATGTTCAACCGTGCCTTCAAGACGATGGGACTGAATGGCAAAGCGGTGCTGCCGATGGTACTCGGTTTGGGCTGCGACACAATGGCAACCGTCTCCACGCGGATTCTGGAAACCCGCAAGGAACGGATTATGGTCACGCTCCTGCTGGCGCTGGGCGTGCCGTGTTCAGCACAGTTGGGTGTGATTCTAGGCATGTTGGGGCAGGTCAGCGGGGTTGGTGTGCTTATCTGGGTGGGTGTAGTGCTGGGCACGATGATGCTGGTTGGCTTGCTGGCCGCCAAATTGCTGCCGGGCGAACGCAGTGATTTTATCCTGGAACTACCTCCATTGCGGCTGCCACATCTGGATAATATCCTGGTCAAGACGCTGGCGCGGCTGGAATGGTATCTCAAGGAAGTGCTGCCCCTGTTTATCATCGGCACATTGTTGCTGTTCCTTCTGGATAAAACTGGCGTACTGGTGATCGCAGAGCAGGTTGCATCCCCGGTGGTGGTGGGTATGTTAGGGCTGCCGACGGCGGCGACAGGCGCGTTCCTGATTGGTTTCCTACGCCGGGATTATGGCGCGGCAGGTTTGTTCACCCTGATGCTGGCCGGACAACTCGACTCGCGCCAAGTGATCGTCAGCCTGATTGTGATTACGCTGTTTATCCCCTGCATCGCAAATGTCCTGATTATCATCAAGGAATACGGTGGGCGAGTGGCAACCGCCGTGGTATTTACGGTTTTCCCACTGGCGTTTGTTGTCGGTGGTGTAGTGAATGGGGTTTTGCGGCTGTTTAATATCATGCCGTGATGGGAGAGACGAAAATGATGCGCTGTCCATTATGTGGCTTTGAATTTGAAGAAACGGCGATGAACTGCCACTCATCCTGTACGTTCAACGAAAGCTGTGCCATTATCTGCTGCCCGAACTGTGGTTATCAGGTTCCCGATGAACGCCGTTCGCGTGTTGCGGCGGCCTTGCGGCGGGCGATTGCGCGCGGACGTGGTGAGGATGTCGATTTGCCGCCAGTACGCCCCCTGAGCCGGATGCAGCCAGGGCAGTGTGGCCGGGTCGTCACCATTCAATCCGACAATCACTCACGGGTGGAACGGCTGAATATTCTGGGACTGACAGCCGATGCCCATATCATTTTGGAACAAAAGCGCCCGACCTATGTACTGCGGGTGGGTTTCACCGAGTTATCCGTCGAGCGTGAGATTGCTGAAAATATCCTTGTAGACGTAAGTGCTTAGGCAACGTCCCATCAGGACTCACGGATTTCGCCATTAAAGATGGCTTCCTTCGCCGCTAGCAGTTCCTCGGACAATACAGTTGCTCTCGTTTCTGCCACTCAGCGAAAATTGACAAGTTGCCTGCTCACTGCTCAGGTATAATCGGGCAACCCTGACCTCCGGTTAGTTGGTGTGAATTGCGATGAGCCTGGGGGAATGGAATGCACTCCGCATACACCATCACCATCCATTCAGAGGGGAGTCCCGAACGAACCGATCAAGGTTAAAATTCTGATGGAGATGTTCTCATGAAAAAGATTATTCTCTGTGTCGTGTTGATCTCACTGCTCACATCCGTCGCCGTATTTGCAAAAAATGCATCCAGTACAGCCGCCGCGCAAACCAGCACACCCGCGCCAGGGCGATTGGTGACGATCCCAATGGCAGATGGATTAGAAGTTGACGGCGATTTATATCCTGGGCCAGAGGGTGAGAAATCTCCGGCTGCACTGCTGTTACATCAGTATCGGGGCAGCAGCTATGATTGGCGGGAATTTGCTCTCCCATTGCAGGAGAAGGGGTATACCGTCCTGGCAATCGACATACGCGGGCAGGGCTTGACCGGGGGCGCTATTAACTGGGGTTTGGCCGAGAGCGATGCTGTCGCGCTGATGGGCTGGCTGCGCGACCAGCCAAATGTTGATCCTGATCGGGTGGCAATTGTTGGCGCAAGTATCGGCGCGAATCTGGCACTTCGGGTCTGCTCTGATGATGCTGCCTGTCATGCCGTCATTGCCCTATCGCCGGGGATAAATTATTTTGGTGTGCGTTCATCGGAGGCAATCGAGGCGATGGAGGACAAGGCTGTATTCCTGGTCGCTTCTCAAGGCGATACGCAGTCGGCCATGCCGACCAAACTGCTGACGTCGAATGCGCCGCGCAGTGTGGATATTACGATGCACCTGTATGGCTCGGCGCGCCAGCACGGAACTGACTTATTCTTTTTTAGCGATCTTATTCCGCAGATGATTGTGTGGCTGGACATCTACAATTAAACCGGGCATCATCAGCCGCCAGATACCGATTCCATGACAGACGGCGAATTATTGAGGCCAATAGACCACTATGAAAAAAAACCAGAAACACAAGGGTTCAATCTCGCGGCGAAAATTCCTGCAAAACGGGTTCTTGGCTGGCGCGGGTATGATGGTGCATCTCGATCACCAACCTGACGATTTACCCATACAGGCGCAGAACCCAATAGCCTTATCCTTTGCCGAAGATGTCCCCCTGTATCTGGATCACACGCAACCCATCGAAGCGCGGGTGGACGATCTCATTGGCCGGATGACCCTGGAAGAAAAAATCTCGCAGATGGGCAGTACCGCGCCAGCATAGATCACCTGGATGTCCCCGCCTACAACTGGTGGAACGAGGCGCTGCACGGTGTCGGACGGGCGGGGCTTGCGACAGTTTTTCCCCAGGCGATTGGGTTAGCCAGTACCTGGAACGCCAAACTGATTCAGGGCGTGACAACCGCTATCTCGGACGAAGGACGCGCCAAACACCATGAGGCGGTTCGCAATAACATCCATGATGCTTTCACGGGTTTAACCTTCTGGAGTCCGAATATCAATATTTTCCGCGATCCTCGTTGGGGGCGTGGGCAGGAAACCTATGGCGAAGACCCGTATCTGACCGCCCGTCTGGGTGTCAGTTTTGTGCGTGGGCTGCAAGGCGAAGACCCAAATTATCTCAAGACAGTGGCTACTGCCAAGCATTTCGCCGCCTACAGTGGGCCAGAAGCGGAACGACATCGCTTTAACGCAGTTGTGTCGCAGCGCGATTTGTACATGACCTATTTCCCGGCTTTCAAGGCGCTCATCACCGAAGCGAAAGCGTATTCGCTCATGGGTGCGTACAACCGGGTCAACGGGGAGGCGTGCTGCGCCAGCCCCTTCCTGCTCCAGCAAACGCTGCGTGACGAATGGGGATTTGAAGGCTATGTCGTCTCGGACTGCGGCGCAATAAACGATATTTATGATAACCACCTGCTGGTGAAAACGGCGGCAGAGGCGGCGGCGATGGCGGTCAAAAGTGGTTGTGATCTGGAATGCTGCAAGACGTACAACATCACCTTGCGCCTACCCGGAACTCAAATCGGCCATTGAGCAGGGGTTGCTGGAAGAAGCCGACATAGACCGTTCGGTGAAGCGCCTGTTCATGGCACGGTTCCGCCTGGGCATGTTTGACCCGCCGGAGGTAGTTCCTTATACCCAAATTCCCACCAGCGTGGTCGATTCGCCGGAACATCGCCAACTGGCTCTGGAAGTCGCCCAGCAATCGCTGGTGCTGCTGAAAAACGAGGATAATCTCCTCCCGCTGGATAAAAGCCAAATTCAGTCGATCGCGGTCATTGGGCCAAATGCCGATGAAACCCTGGTGTTGATCGGCAATTATATGGGCACTCCGGCTGAACCTGTTTCGGTGCTGGCGGGTATCCGGGCAGCCCTACCCGATGCCGAGGTGTATTACGCGAAAGGATGCGAGATTTTGAGAAACTCGCAAGACGGATTCGCGGAGGCCATTGATGCCGCCAGTAAAGCGCAGGTCGCGGTGATGGTCATGGGGCTTTCGCAGCAAGTAGAAGGCGAGGAGGGACAGCAGGAAGGCAATCCTCCGGGCATCGTGAGCCGAGGTGATCGCACCGTCACGCTCGATCTCCCGCCTGTTCAGCAATTGCTGTTAGAGGCCGTTTACGCAACGGGCACACCGATTATTCTGGTGCTCATCAACGGCAGCATGGTTTCCATCAATTGGGCGGATGAGAATATCCCCGCCATCCTGGAAGCGTGGTATCCCGGTCAAGCGGGCGGGACAGCGGTTGCCAATGCCCTGTTCGGACTGTACAACCCTGGCGGGCGGCTGCCCGTGACCTTCTATCGCTCGACATCGGATTTACCGCGTTTCAACGATTACAATATGGAAAACCGCACCTATCGCTATTTCGGTGGCGATCCACTGTACGCCTTCGGTTATGGCCTGAGTTACACCACCTTCGCCTATCGTAACCTGCAAATCACGCCCGAAACGATAGCATCGGGCGATTCGGTAGTAGCACAGGTCGAGGTCGAAAACACCGGACAGTTGGCGGGTGATGAAGTCGTGCAGCTTTATTTGCAAGATGTGGAAGCCTCATTGCCTGTTCCCCGGCTTCAGTTGGCGGGATTCAGCCGTATCCATCTGTCCCCCGGTGAGAAACAAACCCTGCAATTTACCATCACGCCAGAGCAAATGTCGTTGGTGGACGACGATGGGGAGTGGATATTAGAACCCGGCGTTTATCGAGTTTGGGTTGGCGGGCAGCAGCCCAACCTGAAAGCCGATACCCAGGCGGTGAATATTCTGGAAGGGCAGTTTGCGGTGAGCGCACAATAATTTTGAGAGGAAATTTGTTGTAGGGGCAAGACTCAGACCTTCCCCTACAACAACATATTCAATGAGAGGTTATCCGTCTCCTGCCATACTTCCACCGTCAAAAATAGCCTGCGCCGCAGCCATCAATTCCTCGCGGCGCGCCTCCGGGATTTCCTTACTCATCAAGTAGCGTTCCAGCAGTTCGACATTGGTTAGCCCTTCGGGACTCGCGCCGAGTTTGGCACGTACCGCCTGTTCCACATCCTTGCGAATCACGGCGATCTGGTAGACTCCGGCGCGTTTGAGTTCCTCGCGCAGGGTATTCTCGTTCAGGCGCGGTTCGCTCTCCGGTGACAAATCCAGCAGCAGGCGCACTACCGCCCCGTTCAGGTCGTGTTTGGCGATCTGCTTGAGCACCTTCTCGGTGGGGTTGGCCGAGTCGCGCAGGTCGGCTCGGAGGGTGACAAACGGACGGGCGTCCAGAGGCACAAATTCCCAATTGGTATCGCCACGTGAGAGTTCCATCCAGCAGAAGCCCTTCGGGTCGCCTTCCTCGCCAAAGTCGATACGCTCGATGCTGCCACTGTAGACGACAGGCGGCACACCCTTTTGCCCTCTGGTCAGATTTTGATGTTTGTGGACGTGACCGAGCGCCACGTAATCCCAACGTGGGTCGGCTACCGACGACAGTAGTACGGCCACATCGCGCCCCAGCATGATATTCCGTTCACTGCCTACCGCCGCGCCATTGACGGTGAAATGTCCGGTCAGCAGGCGGGGCATATCGTACGTGTCGGCCTGCGCGGAAAGATCGTCAATCACCTGCGTCAGGGTTTCTTGCAGCAGGGCATCGGTCTGGGCGATGGTCATCCCGGCGACGTTTTCATCTTCCAGCAGGCGGGAACGGATGGGATAGGGCGCTGTGCCGACGGCTACCGGGCCGCGTTTGGTTTCGACCACGCGAACATCATACTCACCTGCTACCCACACATTGGGCACATCCAGCGTATCGTAAATTTCGATGCTGGAGGCTTTGAGCATTGTCGGCGGCAGGTCGTGATTGCCGATCAACATCACCACCGGGGCGAGGTGGGATAGGTCGCGGATACGGTGGGCAAATTCGCGCTGGTAGGTGGGATTGGGCGAACGGGTTTTGAAGGCGTCCCCGGCGAAGATCACCAGATCAACATCATGCTCACGGGCGTACTCGCACATATCGTCCATGCGGTGCAAGAAATCGACCACGCGGCTGCTGAGTCCGGTTTGTGGGTCGGTCTTGCCGTAATTTTCCATGCCGATGTGGGTGTCGGCAAAGTGCAGGACGCGGATGGGTTCGGTCATGATAGGACTTTCTATTCAAACATCAGGGCAAGCGAAGCGGATTGTTCGATCAACTGCGCCTGCTCCTCGGTACTCATGGGTGAGAAGTTTTCGGCAGCTTCAAAGATCATCGGCAGCAGGCGGGTGTCGGCAGACGTGGGGATGCCTGCCACTCCCGGCTGGGACAGGGCAAAACGTACGCCATTGTTAATGTTCTCCTGATCGTCATAGGGCTGATACCAGGTGTTGTAATTCTGCGGCTGGTTGCCCCATGCGCCGCGCGTGATCGACTTGATGATCTGCACGCCGACATCGCGTTCGATGCAGGTTTGCAGCAGGCGTTCGGCATCGGCGCGATATTTCGGGTCGGCATACAGGCGCGGGTAAATCGGGAACATAACCGTATCGAAGTCGAACCGCGCCAGCGCCTCGATCTGTACCGCCGGGGCGTCCATACCGTGTCCGGTGATGCCCAACCAGCGTGTCAGTCCCTCGTCTTTCGCCCGTTGCAGAGTCTCAATCGCGCCACCAGGACGCATGGCCTGATTGAGTTCCTCAAATGTGCCGACGGCGTGGAGTTGGTACAGGTCGAAATCGCCTGTCCGCAGTCTTTCCAGTGAGCGATTGAGTTCCGCCCAGGCCGCGTCCTTGTCGCGCTCGGTGGTTTTACAGCCCAGGAAGAACTGATGCCGTCGGCTTTCCAACCAGGGGCCGACTCGTTCCTCCGCCTGTTTGTAGCCGGGGGCAACGTCGATGTGGTTGACGCCGTGTGACAGCGCCAGATCGAGGGCAGCGTTTGCCTCCTCCTGACCGATTTCCCAGAAGGCCGCCGCGCCAAAAATAGCGATACTGCCCAGGTGTCCGGTACGTCCTAACTGCCTCTGTTCCATACAACCGCCTCCTTCGTTTAGTGCTTGAAGTGGACGAAGATGCGCCCGAAGTTTTTGTCGTCCTTCTCGACGCGGTGATACAGGGCGCGGATGTGCTTCTGGTCGAGGAAGCGCAGCACCCGCTTTTTGAGCTGGCCGCTGCCCTTGCCGGGGATGATTTCCACCAGCGCGATTTTCTTCTCCACCGCCTCGTCCATCACGCGCTGCAATTCCGCCTCGATTTTATCGCCTTTGTTGTAAATGTCATGTAAGTCCAGTTTGAGTTTTGCCATTATTCCCCGTCCTCGGCCAGAACTTTTTGGACGCCCGCCAGCACTTGCTGGTGGATGTGCCCATTGCTGACGATGATGCCCTTGTTCACGAGGGAGCGCCCCTGCGAAAAGTCCAATGGAGAACCGTCGATGTCTGTCGCCATGCCGCCCGCTGACTGTACCAGTGCAACCCCGGCGGCATGATCCCAGAGCATGAAGGGGCGGGTGCTGTTCAGGCGGGGCAGGCGCAGGTATAGTTCTGCATCCCCGGCGGCGATTCGGGCATATTTCTCCATGCTGTCGATGCGGGTCAGTTCCGCCGCGCCCAACCCGGCGGCCTCGCGCACCTGTGCCATCCGGTCATGGTTGGCATGGCTTTTCTCGAAGCTCTCCAGCGCCCGCACCTGCGATGGTTCGGTTCGGTCAGACACCTTGATGGGCTGCACCAGCCCGCCGCTCAAGGGCTGCATAAAGGCCGCGCCATCCTGTGCGTGGAACAATAATCCACCGTGATCGGCTGTGGGATAAGCGGGTGCGCCGATTACCCCGCCTGTCGGTTTGCGATCTACCAGTATCCCAGCGGCGATCACATAACTCCGCAGGGCGAGGAACCCTTTTGTCCCGTCAATCGGGTCGATCACCCACAGGCGTTCCGTCTCGCGTCCATGTCCATGATCCAGCCAGCGCACCACATCCGCCTTACGCACCTCAATACCGAGAATTTGCGACAGCAGCCGGATGACTTCCTGCTGTTCGGCTTCTGCCACCAGTTCGACAAACTGCCCACCCTGTTCTTCGGCAATTACACCATCGTCGGGGAAGAATTGGCTGATTGCCCGCCCGAGGATGGCCTGCGAGCCATAATCGGCAATCGTCACTGGCTCGTGACCGGCCTTCTCGCTGCTGACGAGGTGATGTTCCTGCACGCTGCGGCAGAGGAGGGCGGCCTGCCGAACCGCCGTGAAAATCGGTTGTAAATCCATCAAGGGGGTTGCTCCCGTGTATGTTGATCTTGAGATAAATGCGCTGCGTCTGTATGGCGGAGCACCTGCCCTGTATTGTACATCAGACCGGGTATGATGCGGGTCTATAAACTCCCGGTTGGCTGGTGTACACTGGGACAAATCTTCTCAAAGACATTGAGGAAAACAATGAACTGGCTGTTTTTTGCGCTGCTTGCCCCGCTGCTGTTCACAGGCGGCAATTACATTGATAAGTTCATGATCGAAAATGTTGTCCATGATGCCTGGGCGATGCCTACTTACGAGGCATTTATGGCATCCCTTGCCGGAGGTGTGTTGTGGGTGCTGACGGGTTTTCCCACGCCGCCGCTCACCGTTGTCGTGCCGATTTTGATCGTGGGCGCGCTGACGGCGCTGGGTGCGGTGCTGTACTTCAGCGCCATGTCGCTGGAAGAAGCCAGCAGTGTGATCGTCCTGATGCAGATGCAGCCGGTATTTGTGTTGGTGCTGTCGCTGGTCTTTCTGAGCGAGGTCATCAACGGGCAGCAGCTTCTGGGTTTCGTGCTCATTTTAGGGGCGGCGGTTGCTATTTCCATCAATCGGGGGATGGGCGGTTTGAAGTTGTCGAGGGCTTTTTTCCTGATTCTGCTGACCGACCTCATCTGGGCATCGGCGCTGGTGCTGCTGAAGCACGTCGTTGCCGAAGTTGACTTACTGCATATCATGGCTTTTGAAAGTTGGGGATTGGCTTTAGGTAGTTTTACCCTGTACCTGCTTGTTCCCCGACTGCGAAAGGCCTTCAACCAGAGTATCCGCATCATTCCCCGGCGTGGTGTGGGGATGCTGGCGCTCGGACAAACAGTTTTTGTAGTCGCTAAACTGGTGGCGTTCACCGCCGTGTCACTTGGTCCATTGGCGCTGGTGAGCGTGTTGGGCAGCACTCAGGTATTTTTTGGGCTGGTGGTGGGGACACTGCTGACGACGATTGCCCCGGCGATCTTCAAGGAGGATATTTCGGGCACCAATCTGGCGCGTAAAGGGGTGCTGGCGCTGGTGATGTTCGGCGGTATCCTGCTGGTGAATTAAGCTCGATGGTTGCTAACCTGCTGTTTGTTTCCAGCTATACCGACCTGGGTGGCGGGGAGACGGCGCTGCTAGCGCTGGCCGCGCAGCTTGACCCGGCACGTTTTTATCCTCATTTACTGGTTCCGCGTGAGGGACAGCTTGCGGCAGCATGGCAGGAGTATGATTGGCCGGTACATGTTACTCCCTGGCGCGGGACAACAGTTTATTTCATCCCGGCATTGTGGGAACAATTACCGATCACCCACCGTATCCAAGAAATCATCCGCGACAACCACATTCAGGCTGTTCACAGCGATTACCACAGCCTGCCGATGGCGCTCCCAGCAGCGGAACGGGCGGGCGTCCCGGCATTGTGGACATGCATGGGTTGGTGGTTTCATCCCAAATCCTGGCAGCGCAGCTTTTTCGAGAGGAGCGCGGCCACCTTTGCCCACTCCGAAGCGATCAAAACGGGATTCCTGGGTGAGCCGCCGTTCATGCCGCCGGACAGCATTCAGGTTTTATATCCCGGCGTTAACACGACACGATTTCATCCGGGTGTTGATGGGAGCACTATCCGGGGCGAGATTGGCATTGATGATAGCGTTCCGGTTGTGGGGCTGGTGGCGCGGTTTCAGGATGTGAAAGGGCATGATGTATTCCAGTCAATGGTGCGGGAAGTCCTGCGGGAAATCCCTGAGACACATTTCATCGTCGCCGGGGAGAATACGCAATCCGGCGCGGACAATGCCTACCGGACTCGCATCCTGGAGGCGGCTCGAACCGACTTCCTGCTGCGTGACCGCCTACACTATTTGGGTTTTCGGGCAGATATTGAACATGTGTATGGCACGGCGGATGTGGTGGTGTGCAGTTCGGATTTCGAGGGTTACGGCATGTCAATCATTGAGGCGATGGCCTGCGGCAAGCCAGTGGTCAGTACCAATCGGGGTGGACCAGCCGAGACAGTGGTTGATGGCGAAACCGGATTCCTCGTCCCGCCGGGAGACGCTGGTGGGCTGGCAAGGCATGTGATCGAACTCCTGCGTGATTCAGCCTCGCGCGACAAGATGGGCGCGGCAGGTCGAGCGCGAGTGGAGGCGAAGTTCTCGGCGGAAACAACGTCACAGGCGTTTATGAAGGTACTCGATACCCTGCTCCAGTAACCCAACTGAGGTTTTTTGCGTGTAAGGGAGAGTCTCAGACCTTCCCCTACGATAAAATTCCCCCTCATGATCGTTATCCCGAATTCAGATAGTTCCAGTATAATCCCTCTGTACAGCCAACCGACCAAGAGGAAAGCCGAGTGGATGTCACCAACCGCGATCTGATTATCCAGGCGAGTGATGGATTTGAACTGGCTATCACGCTGTTTGAGCCGGACGGAGCGAGTGACCGCTTTGTACTCATCAATTCGGCGATGGGTGTCAAGCGCGGCTATTACGCCAAATATGCCACCTTCCTGGCAGGGCAGGGTTTCACCACCTTGACCTACGATTACCGGGGTGTGGGCGAGTCTTGCCCGGAGCCGCTCAAAGGATTCAAGGCGACTCTGTTGGACTGGGGCACAAAAGATCAAGGGTCGGTCATTGGCTGGATGCGGGACAATTATGCATCTTCCAAACTGCTGATTGTCGGGCACAGCGTCGGCGGGCAGATCATCGGCCTGACACAACAGAATACCTGTGTCGCCGGGGTGATGGGCGTCGGCGCACAGAGCGGTTACTGGCGGTTGTGGCCGGGTGTGCTAAAGCTGCGGATGCTGCTGTTGTGGTATATCGTCGTCCCGGTCAGCGCGTCTATCTTCCGCTACTTTCCTGCCAGTAAATTTGGTTTGGGTGAAGACATCCCGGCGGGGGTGGCGCTGCAATGGGCATGGGGTGGACGCCACCGCAGGTACATCCTCGACCTGTTTGGTGGGGGCGAACACGACCATTTCGCTGATTTGACCGCGCCCTTCCTCGGCTACAGCTTCGGTGACGACACTTACTCACCCTATGCGACGGTGGCCGCCCTGCTTACCTTTTATCCCAACGCCGCTACCACGCACAAACATGTCCGACCTGCCGATATTGGCGTGTCCTCCATCGGGCATTTCGGTTTCTTCCGCGACAGGTTTGCTGATAGTCTGTGGGCGGAAAGTGCCGACTGGCTGCGGACGGTTTAAGCCTGCATGACTCAAATCCTGTTCATCTCGCGCTGCCCACCCTGGCCGATTTACCTGGGCGACAGATTGATTCTGTATCACCTGGGGCGGGAACTGGCGCTGCGAAATCATCACCTCGACCTGCTAGCCTTCGCAGACCGCGCCGAGGATTGGGGTGAGCAGCATCACTACGACATGGACTTCTCTGATGTGAAGCTGTTCCGAGAGCCGCGCCGATCACAGGCGTCGTATTTGCGGCGGGCAGTTTTCCCCGGCACACGCTGGCCGAAACGAGCGGAAAACTCGTGGTCGCCGGAGATGTGGGGCGCAATCCAGAAGCAGCTTGCCGAGAATCAATATGATGTGGTGCATCTGTTTGGCGGGATACAGGTATACGAGTATCTCCATGCGCTGGGTGACATCCCGACCATTATCACCCCCTACGAGAGTTACAGTCTGTATCTGCGGCGCATGGTTGAAGCATCTGGCGGGATGACGAACCGGATGCAAATGCGCCTTGCCCGACAATTTGAGCATTTTATGTTCAGCCCCTACCGGCGGACGGTTGTGGTGTCCGAGCGAGACAGGGATGAGTTGCTGGGCATCAATCCGGCGCTGAAGATTGATGTCATCCCCAACGGTGTGGATACCTATAGGTTCCGTCCCCGTCCAACCCGACGCATTCCGGCACTGCTGTTCGTCGGCAATTACGAGTATGCGCCCAATGTGGATGCGGCGCTGCATCTGGCGCGGGATATCTTCCCGAAGGTTCAGTCACGTATACCAGAAGCGCATTTGTGGCTGGTTGGGAATGCGCCGCCATCGGAATTGCGGGTGCTGGCGAATGATGCCATTCGTGTGACCGGGCGTGTGCCGGATGTGCGTCCATATCTGGCGCGGGCGGGCGCGTTTGTCAGTCCATTACGCCTGGGGGCGGGCATCAAAAACAAGGTGCTGGAAGCGATGGCGATGGGGTGTCCGGTGGTGGCGACCCCTTTAAGTCTGGATGGGATTGGTGTAACTCCCGGCGAGGAGGTGTTGGTTGGGGAAGGTGCGGTGATGGTCGAGGCGATTGTGCAAGCCCTGATGAACGACACCCTGGGCGACAAACTTTCAGCCAATGGGCGGAAATTGATCGAATCCCGTTATAGCTGGAATCATGTGGCGGAACAATACCTCGCGCTGTACGACGACGTTACCGCCTAATATGGGATCAGTCACTACGCCTCGCGGCCAACATCAGGAACAATGGGATACGTGTCCGCCGAGTGTAGAGGGCCTCATCGGTAAACATCTCTCGTCTGGGGTGGGATTCCCGGAGTTGTTCAACCGTAAATTGTGCTTGTTGAAGCCCATTGAAGTAGTTGTCGATGGTGCGATGATATTTTACCACCTGGCTATGCATCCAACTGACGTTTCGTGCGCCAGTCACGAAATAATCATCCACAATCCAATCGTAGCGTATGCCCGATTCGGTTGCCGAGCGGTTACAGGAGGTGAGGACTGGGTGCTCTACTGAAAAGACCAGTCGCCCACCGGGTTTGAGTGTCTGATAAATCTGCTCAAAGGTGCGGCTGATGTCAGCAACATAGTGCAGTACCAGCCGCGAAACGACCACATCAAAGGCCTGCTGTGGATATGTCCAGTCCTCTATCGGGATTTGATGAATGCGGCCACCAGCAGCCCGGAGTGGTTCGGATGCCGCTATCATTCGCACAGACGCCTCAATTCCCGTATAAGATCGACATCCCGCTGCCAGCAGTTCAATCCCAAACGCACCATCCCCACATCCCAAGTCGAGGATTACCCTGTCTCGCACGTCTCCGAGCATCTCCATAAAAATCGGTTTTTCGATAGTGTCATTGGGGTTATCGGTGTGCTGCCTGCGTTTTGTGTAGGTGTCAAACACGGCTTCGTCGTCATAAAAGTCTGACCCACTGGTCATATCAGTCCCACTTTCAACCTCGGCCATCAAACAGATTATATGTGCCTTCGCCTGTCCAGGTCACTCTAGCGTTCCGACTCATTCCAGAAAATGAGCATTTCGCGGCGGGCGTGGTGATACATACCCGCCTCAACTTCCGCCAGCAAACCCGGCTTGATGTTCTGCCACAGATCAGCTTCCATTCGCTCCGGGGAATCCAGAATGGCTCGAAGCTCCGCCGGAGTCTTATTAATACGCGCGCCAAGCACTTCCAGAGTCTGACTGTCGCCAGCAGGCGGTAGTTGATCGGCAATGAAGTCCCGCCAATCGCTCAAAATTCGGTCATTCATAAACGGCAACCAGTGGTCAGGGCTGGCGCTGCATAGGGTTTCATGCTGCCAGGGTTCAAGGCTGGCGTAATCCCGTTCATCCATGTAGATCAGCAAGGCGTGGAGCATGAGGAAGCGGAACTGGCGCGAACCCCATTCCCGTCCGGCGAAGTGCGGCCCCAACATGTGCAGCGACCACCACTCGTCTATCGACAGATGAGCGATATATCCGGCCAGAAAGACACGCTGCGCGGGACTGTGCGGTGTTTCGAGCGTTGGATTCCGGCGCATCATCACGCGCCAGGGATGGTCGGTGATGTCCTTATCGTAGCTGTAAAAGTGGGTGTCTTCGCGGCGAAGGCCGGACTCGGTTCGTGCGTCGGCGGCGATGTTGCCCAGCAGGAACGCCCCAGATTCGGCAGCCAGCGCTTCGCGGATAACCGGCGGAATCTCCGCATCCTGAAGCAGGCGTTGGGCGGTTTCAAGATGGGTAAACGGTGTTGGCATGGGTAAATTGTAATCCCCTAAACCGGACAAAGCGAGACATAAATCTGCAATCCCAATTTGCATCCCCGAAGAACAGTGATAAACCTCATATAGCCATTATGACCACGTTAGTAGAATTCTAACTTAACGTGTGTTAAAATAGAGTTCATTATTGTGGAATTTGTTGTTAAACAGAGGGTGTAATATGGTGTCCTCAATTGTAACTTCGTCATCGCAGGCACAACCTGAACCATCTCCCGCACCACAATGGAGCGATCAAAAATGGCTGGAGCCGCGATTGGTGGTTGTCACGCTGGCGGCGATCCTGCTGAGTCTGGGTGCGGAACATGTGGGAGCGCCGGAATGGCTGATTCTGATCCTGAACATCGT
Source organism: uncultured Chloroflexia bacterium (assembly GCA_963752305.1). GTDB lineage: Bacteria > Chloroflexota > Anaerolineae > Aggregatilineales > Phototrophicaceae > CFX2. Next base: position 715,726 of record CAVVXQ010000006.1, on the reverse strand, counting down.
CTCCTACCTGGCGGGCGGTTTGTTCGGCGCAAAAACGGCTGTGGAAAGCCTGCGCGAACACCGGATTGACGTCGATATGTTGATGGTGCTGGCGGCGTTGGGCGCGGCGCTGGTTGACCAGTGGCATGAGGGCGCGATTTTCCTGTTCCTGTTTTCGTTGAGCAATGTATTGCAGGATTACGCTATTGGCCGCAGCCGACAGGCTATTCGCTCCCTGCTCAAACTTTACCCATCGGAGGCGAAGGTGCGGCGGGATGGACAGATCGTGGTGCTGAAGGTCAATCAAATCCGCGTCGGTGACACGGTGTTGATCGAACCGGGCGAACGAATCCCGGTAGATGGCATCGTGCGGAATGGTCGAAGTGCGGTTGACCAATCTCCGATTACTGGCGAGTCGATGCCTGTGGAAAAGAACCCTGGCGACAAAGTGTTCGCCGGGACGCTCAACCAGCAGGGTATGTTGGATGTGGAAGCGACACAGGCGGCCTCGGATACCACGCTGGCGCGCATCATCAAAATGGTGGAAGAAGCCCAGGACAGCAAAGCGCCTACAGAACGTTTCCTCGACAAATTTGAGCAATATTACGCCATGCTCATTATTGGTGGGGTGCTGCTGTTCATCTTCGTACCTCCGGCGCTAGGGTTGGTCGATTTTGGCGAAAATTTCTATCGAGCGATGGTGCTGATGACGGTGGCTTCGCCGTGTGCACTGGTGATTAGCACGCCTGCCTCGTTCATCTCGGCGATTGCAGCCGGAGCGCGGGGGGGCGTACTGTTCAAAGGCGGCGCGTATCTGGAAGGCATGGCCGGGATTAAAGCGGTGGCCTTCGATAAAACTGGCACGCTGACGAAGGGAAAACCTGCCTTAACCGACATTGTGCCATGTGAAACGCTATCCGAGGACGACCTGCTGATCGTGGCCGCTTCGGTGGAAGCACGTTCGGAGCATCCATTGGCGAAAGCGGTGGCGGAGGCAGCACAGGGTCGCGGGCTGAGACTGGATGACGTGGGCGACTTTGAAGCCATCCCCGGACGTGGTGTACAGGCTATTTTGAATAACCAGATTGTGAACATCGGCAGTCCCCGTTATCTGCTGCAAAATGGTGATTTCCCGGCGCGGCTGGCGGAGGCGCGGGATCGGCTGGAAGCCGAGGGCAAGACGGTGATGCTGGTGCAGCGCGGCGGTGAGTGGCTGGGTTTGATCGCGCTGGCGGACGAGGTTCGTCCCGAAGCCAAAGCCATGATTGAGCAACTGCGGCGGAGTGGTGTAAAGCAGGTGGCGATGCTGACCGGAGATAATCCACTGGTGGCGGAAAATATCGCGCGGCAGGTGGGTGTTGACCGGGTGTTCGCCGGGTTGATGCCAGAGGACAAAGTGACCGCACTCAAGGAAATTGAGGCGGATACCGGCCCGGTGGCGATGGTTGGCGACGGCGTGAACGACGCGCCAGCGCTGGCGGCGGCCAGCATCGGGATTGCGATGGGGGCTGCCGGAACCGACGTGGCGCTGGAAACCGCCGATCTGGTGCTGATGGGCGACAAGCTGGAACTGATCCCGTATGCCATCCGACTGAGCAAAAAGGCGCGGCGGGTGGTGTGGCAAAACATCTCGTTCGCTATCGCGGTCATCATGGTGCTGATTGCGAGTACCTTCCTGTTCGACCTAGCGCTGCCGTTCGGGGTGATGGGGCACGAGGGCAGCACAGTGATCGTGGTGCTGAACGGGTTGATTCAACTGCTGCTGTGGCCGGAAGTGATGCGGCGGCGAGAGAAACACAGCTTACAAAGCGCATCGTAACGCGCTCATGCAGACGGCGGGAAGCAGGGGTTTGCCGCCGAAATGACCGAAAAGAAGATAAAAATGATAAAAATAATCGAGAATGGATTCTCGAATTTATCGCTTGAGTCACAATGGGCGAAGAAGTGTCCATTTGTGACACACTTTTGAGGGGAAATGGCGCAAATGGCGTCAATGTCACAGCGTCCGTTTGTGTCAATTCATTCGTCATTTTCCAACGTTCATCCGCTCCCCTACTACTGCTACTATTGCGATAAGCTCAGGTAGCCAGTCGCCCTCCCCACTTCACGAGGAGGGGAATCAGTCTGATACAGCGTAGCACAAAAGTTCGCAGAATAGGTACACATTTGTGTACACATTTGTTTCGTTTTTGAGGGGAGAATCGGGCATTTAGCTGCCAGCTACCCGTTTCCAGTTGCCAGAAAAGGCAAGACAAAAGCATAATACGAAGACTCAAAGGCACAAGGACACTAAGCGGGAAAAGTGGACAGGTCGGTTGGCTGTGTCTACGCCAGAAGGGAAAAAGCATCCCCACCCCCTAGCCCCCTCCCCATTGCATGGCTGAGGGGGCGACACTAGATTTCGCTTAGGGAAGCGGTTATGGCATTTTCAAACCTATCCGCTTCGAAAATTCTCTATATGGTTCGTTGGTGTCCCCTCAAATGACGAGTTGGATACCTAAACGAACGATCACGGGGAGTTTACTGTCGCCCCCTCAGCCATTGCATGGAGAGGGGGAAAACACGGGCATGTTAGACACGCAATCAGTGGCGAATTCCGAAACAGCCGACTTCTCAAATGGTTTCATTGTTAAATCATGTGATGAAATTTTGTTAAAACAGAACAAATGGGCTAATGTGTGCTATAATCCATTTGTTCGAGAAAATGCTTCCTAAAATCACGACGTTTTGTAGAGGAGAAATCAGTATGACAGACCAGGACAATGCACAAACTCAAGTAAAGTCGGCCACGCTTAATTTGAATTCCATCATGATTGGAAGCGCCCAACCGAGGGTGCTGGCCGCGTTTTATGAGCATGTCTTTGACAGACCCGCCGATATGGTGGAAGGCGAATGGTCTATGTGGCAGGTTGGCAACTGTGCCTTGAGCGTAGGAGAACACTCCGAAGTGAAGGGGCAAGCAAAAGAGCCGTCAAGAATTATGCTTAACCTCGAAACAAGGGACGTGAAAGCGGAATTTGACAGGCTTACAAAGGGGAATGCCACCGTCATTAAGGAGCCTTATGAGATGGGCGGCGGATGGATTGCTACCCTGGCTGACCCCGATGGTAACTTCATTCAGCTTATGACCCCCTGGGAGTAACCTTCAGACGTGTCCAGATGCTTTGACGACCTACAGACAAAGCATCTGGTTGAATCTTCCTGAGCGCATACTGCATCGGGTTCTAATTTCCGCCGGAATTCGGGAGGCCATAGACACGCAGAAGGTTGTCGCCGCTGCCGGTTGCCAAGCGAGTCCCGTCCGGGCTGAAGGCGAGGGTTAACACGGGTTTGGTATCGGCGGAAAGGGTGTGCAGCAATCGTTTCTCAGCTATATCCCACACCTTAACCGTCAGATCACGGCCAGAGGTCGCCAGCAGCGTTCCATCCGGGCTGAAGGACACCCCATCCACGCCACCTGTGTGAGCATCCAAATGGGTGAGCAGCGTTCCAGTTGTGACATCCCAGAGGCAGACCATCCCATCCTTACCTGCTGAGGCCAATTGAGTCTGGTCAGGGCTAAGGGTTAAACGCCGCACCCAATCGTCGTGGCGCAGCACCGCCTGTAGATCGCCGCTGGCGACATCCCACAGGTGGATGGTGTTGTCCCAGCCGCCGGACGCCAAAATTGTTCCGTCCAGACAGAAGGTAACACTGGATACCTCGGCAATATGACCCTGCAAAACGCGCTGCTCTGCTCCGGTTGTCACATGCCACAGCCGCACCATCTGGTCAGCCCCACCGGAAGACAGTAAGTTTCCGTCTGGACTCAAGGCTACCGTATCCACCGCACTGGTATGACCCCGCAAAATGCGTGATTGACCGCCCGCCTTCAAGTCCCACAGGCGAATGGTGGTATCCGCGCCGGATGACGCGACCAAAGTGCCGTCCGAGTTGACCGACAGGCTTTTCACCGGGCCATCGTGTCCGGTCAATTTGCCGAGGATGTTCAAGGTATCGGCGGCGTGAAAGCTGATTCCGTCGGCATGGGCAACCGCCAGTGATCCCCCGTTGGGCGACCAGACCAGCGCGCGAATCCAGCCGAGGCGGATTTGCGCCAGGGTGGTCAGGTCGTGGGCGTTAGCTGCCGTGATGCGGGAACTATCCAAATGTTTGCCTCAAATCCGCAAGTGGTGGTACTCGACTATGGCCTTAGCGTAACACGACTCTTGTCAGAAACCTGTTGAGAAACCCGTTCGGGGAGGTGCATCATGTCTCTATCGGAGGTGGAATGTCTGTTATAATGCCGCGCCATGATACACATCGGCCTCAACGCACACCTGCTATCCGGCAGGGCGGGTTATCGCTCCGCCGGGATACACGGCTACATCTATCACACACTGGCGAACCTGCGCGCCGCCGCACCGGACGACTGGCAATTTACGGTCATGGTGGGCAAAAACAATCCGGCACAATTTGACGGGCTGACCATGCGCCGCGCAGCATGGGATACCGAATCACCCGTGAAACGAATCTTATGGGAACAGGCGGCACAGCCCTGGGGATTGGGCGAATTCGACCTGATTCATGGGCTGGCGTTTGTCTCTCCACTGATTCTGCCGAAACCCAGCGTGGTCACGGTGTATGACCTGAGTTTCATCCATTATCCACAGGTACTATCGACTTCGCGGCGTCTGTACCTGCGGCTGTTCACGTCGCTGTCGTGCCGCCGAGCGCGGCGGGTGATAGCTATCTCACACAGCACCGCCCGCGATCTGACGGACTCGTTGGGCATCCCGGCAGACAAAATTGATGTGGCTGCGCCGGGATATGATCGAACCGTATTCCACCCTCTACCGCGCGAACAGGTGGAAGCCTTCCGCCGGGAGCAGGGCTTGCCGGAGCAGTTCTGGTTGTTCCTGGGCACGCTCGAACCGCGCAAGAATCTGGTCACGCTGATTGAAGCCTACGCCGCCCTGCCGAAGTCCGAACGGCTGCCACTGGTGCTGGCCGGGGGGAAGGGCTGGGATTACGGGGCGATTTTCGCGGCCATCGAACGTTATAATTTGGTTTCAGAAGTGCTGTTTCCGGGTTATGTGCCTCCCGAAAATCTTTCACTCTGGTACAATAGCGCCAATACCTTCATTTACCCGTCGGTATTTGAGGGATTTGGTTTACCTGTGCTGGAAGCGATGGCCTGCGGCACACCCGTGATCGTGTCGGATGCCTCGTCGCTGCCGGAAGTGGTGGGCGAGGCTGGGATACGCCTGCCACCGCTTGATGTAACCGCGTGGACTGAGGCGCTGCGCCGCGTTTATCACGACGATGAGTGGCGGGCGGAGGCTGGACGGCGCGGATTAGAAGAAGCGGCGCGGTATCGCTGGGAAACCACCGCGCGCCGGACCATCGAAAGTTATCAGAAAGCATTATCCGGCCAGGGCGGCGGTGTGTAGCCATTCTGGAATTCCAATATGATTTTGAGTAAAACGTGCCTTTTGCTGTCCAAATCATTCGTATTTGTGAGCATCAATGAGCAGTAGCAAACTCAGCCCTGTACCACCGAGCCGTCGGAGTATTTATATGCCCAAAGGGTTCTGGCCGTTGGTTGATGTGGTACTGGTTTTCGTGGCCTTCATTATCGCCTATTACGTCCGCTACGAGTTACAACTTCTGCGCCCGGTGGGAGATGGGTATCGGGCGGGGTTTGACCCGTACATCCCTTACGCCAGTGTATTCGCGGTTGTGCTGTACCTGCATTATCAGGGCAGCGGTTTGTACAAGAGCATCCGGGGGCGTTCGTGGCTGGAAGAAGTGTATAGTCTAGCGAACGGCATCACCAATGCGTCGGTGCTGGTGCTGGGTCTGTATTTCCTGTTCCAACCGCTGGTCTTCAGCCGTTTGCTGCTGTTTTATGTGGCGATTATCGCTCTGGTGATTCTATCGACAGTGAGGGCGCTGCGGCGGCTGGTACAGTCGTATCTCCGCAACAAGGGAATTGGTGTCCAACGGGTGCTAGTGGTCGGCGGCGGTGACGTGGGCATGTCGGTGCTGCGCTCGATGATCGCTCGTAAGGAACTGGGCTACCAACCTATCGGTTATGTGGACGATGACCCGGCGCGTGCCAGTGTTGACCTGGGGCGGGTCAAGGGGTTGGGCGGGCTGAAAAACCTGAGCAAAACCATCCGCAACCACTTCATTGATCTGGTGGTCATCACCTTACCCTGGAGCCAGCATGAGATGATTCTGGAACTGGTAAAAACCTGCCGACTGGCCGAGGTCGAAGTACGGGTTGTGCCGGATATGTTCCAGTTGAATCTGCGACAGGTTCAGGTGGAAAATCTGGATGGAATCCCACTGCTGGGTACGAATGTGGATACCCTGCGTGGACGCAACCGGCTCATAAAACGGTTCATTGACGTGGCGCTGATCGTCCTGGCGTCACCCCTGTTGATTCCGCTTGGCCTGCTGACGGCGCTGCTCATCCGACTGGATGGGGACGGGCCGATCATCTACAGCCAGAAGCGGGTGGGTTTGTATGGCAAGCCGTTCGATATGATGAAGTTCCGCAGCATGATCGTCAACGCCGATGATTTGCGGCAGCAGTTGGTGGAAGAATCGGGCGAAGACCCGCGCCACCCGAAAATCCGAAACGACCCCCGTATTACTCGTGTCGGGCGCTTCCTGCGGAAAACCAGTCTGGACGAACTGCCGAATCTCATCAATGTGCTGCGCGGGCAGATGAGTCTGGTTGGGCCGCGTCCGCCGACGCCGGATGAGGTGGAACTTTACGAACCCTGGCACATGCAGCGCCTGCAGACGTTACCGGGCATGACCGGACTGTGGCAGGTGAACGGGCGCAATGAAGTGCCGTTCGACGAGATGTGTCTGCTGGACATCTACTACATCGAGAACTGGTCGGTGCGGATGGATGCCCAGATTTTGATGATGACCGTTCCCCGCGTGCTGCTGCGGCATGGCGCGTATTAAGTCACTCTCTGTTACCCATGACAACTTCATAGGGGAAATGGCGCTCATGTCGATGGCGGCTGGCGGCTTATTCCCGCCGGGATGATCGAAAAAGTAAGAAAAAGAGTTGAGAAAAGATTCTCGAATTTTTCAACCTCACCCCCAACCCCTCTCCACGCGTGGCTGAGGGGAGCAAGAAAAGCATAGTTGAATCTGATTTGAGGCTATATTTCAAGATCGTTATCCGGCAAGTATTTATGCAAATATGCTTCAAATATATGGGGCGCATAACGCATTAAGTCTTGCCCCAACTGCGTTTTGACAAAATACCTCAGGTGAATGCTGCGATCATTGAAATTCGGCAACTCTCTCTTTATATTCAGGGAGAAAAAAGATTGATACTTATACAACGAGTTAACAGGAATAATTCGTTCTGAGAAATGAATGGCGAACCAACCTCTCGGAAATGGAAATATGAAACTGTGTTTTACATCGCTTCGGTGCAAAAACAGGCATAACTGATATTTATTGTCGCCTGTCAATAGAACGTAATCGAGTTTTTGAATGTCTTGCCACCCAAAGACTATAGTTTTACCGAAACCATATAATGTGCCCTTATCAGGGTTAGTTTCTAAGCGGAAGATGAACCCGACCTGGAGTGTAAACCAAAACAAAGCCGCGATCAGCGCCAACGATCCAATGTAGACGGCAGCATCTATAACAAAACCTTCTTTTGAGTTCAAACTGTATCCATACATCATAAATGGAATCAAAATGATGAAGAATGTATCCAGACGGAGAATTAGACGACGGTAGCCCCATCGAAGTCGATACACATGAATATTTCCTCGTCCACGCGGCTTACTATACATAAACGGATGCTCCCAACTATTGTGTGCGGTAGCAAGAAAAGCAGTGTGGACGCCAAACGCCTCATTTGCTCCCCTGTTCCTGATCGGGTGTTTGAATGGCTAGCTCGGAATAGTTGACTCTCAGCTCGAACAAATCCGTATGAACGACTGCAAGATGCGGTTGCTGGTGTTCATCGAGAAACAGGGAGATGACATCCGCCTCGATTTCGCCACTGATGTCATATTCAAATTCTAAAACTGTCCACGATAGGCTTGAACAACCTTTGAATATCAGCTTAAATGGTTGGCGCTGGTCGGGATCATAAAAGGCATCAACAGTCACTTCTTTACCCCAGGCAATTACATGCAGGTTTGAGATCAACAGCCCACGCGGTTCAAGACCCAGTTTTTTGTAGATCAGATAACGATTCATGCCTGGGTTCTGAATTCATCCTCTAAATCTGACTATTCACAAGTTCATCATAACCCACCCTGTATCCTGCGGGGACGCTCGACCAGCCTCGTATCTTGGCGCTAAACCATTCTTCGCTTACAATCGGCATCGAATCAGGGTTTTATTGTTGAAAGGGTTTTCATGCGCCGGTTAGGATTATGTTTAGCGGCTTCACTCCTGATGCTTGCGTCGGTGGCTGCTCAAGATGCCGCTCTGGTCGCCCAGGATACGATGGTGACGAGTGGCACGGATGTCTACGGGCAGCAGGTGATGACCGCCGAAGGAACGCTCATCAATCATGGCGTGGATGCCTACAGTAATGTCCGCCTGAACGCCGCTGTTTACGACGCGGATGGGGAGCAGGTCGGGGAAGGTTTCGGCTATCTGGTGAATGCCTGTGGCGCGGGATTGCTGCCGGACTTCAGGCTGCAACCGGGCGCGGGTCAGGCGTTTGCCGTGCCGCTCGAACTCTACGCCGAAGATGCGACGATTGACCATGTGGACATCACGGCTGACGGAACGCCTACCGATCCCGCCCCGGTCAGCACTCCGGCCTTTTTGACCGGAATCACCCAGGTGACAGATCGTGAAGTGGCACGGGTCGAGTGGATTGATGAAAACAGCTTGCGATACGGCGCGGGCTGCTGGCGCAGCGTTTTCACCGATATGAACTGGTACGAATACAACCTGGGCACAGGTGTTCAACAGCCGATCACCCATCCCAAAACCGAATTTGTGACCGATGCGCTGCGGCTGCAACTCGGTCTGGTCGAGGATTTGTACTGGCAGCATTCGATGATTAGCTTCGCGCCGGATGCGCGCCGGATGGTCTACCAGACGGAACTGAACACCATCATCACTGCCGAGCCGGATGGTTCGTTCAAGCGGGTATTGTTTGATAGCCTGTCCAACCGCAGCTTGCAGACCATCACCTGGCTGCGCGACGGCAACTTCATCGCCTCGTATTATGGTGCGATAGGCGACCCGGTGCTGTACTTCACGGCTTCGGTGGATGGGCGAGTCCTCAGCGAACCGCCAGAGTCCAACGTGCCCTCCCTGATTACCCCCGGCGCGACGCCTGATGGCACGCGCATTGTCATCGCCACCGTTGATGAGAACGGCACACCGGGTTACTACTATAAGCTGGCGGCCTATCCCACGCTCGACCTGTTGTTTGAGGCCGAGCCACCGGGTAACAACTGGCCGGGGCCATTGGTGGAGCAGGACGCCGATGGCAAACGCTTCATCTATATCGCCCGTCCGGTGGATGGCGAAGCGCGATTGCAGTGTTTCAACCCGGATACGAAGGAACTGCACGATCTGTCACCTTTGCCGCTGCAACTGGACACCGAGGCGCGCGGATGGTGGTCGCTTTCGCCGGAGAACAACACTATTGCGCTGGCTGCCGATGGCTTGCATGGCGGTTTGTGGTTGATTGAGTTAGACAAATTGGACAGTTGCGAATAAGCCGTTCGGCGTTAACATTCTCTTAAACATGATGGATAGGGGCTTGTCGTTGGCAAGCCCTTATGTTTTAGGGGATGTGAATGACCGGATTGGTGTTCGGGCTGGTGTTGGCTTCGGCGGGAATGCACGCCGTCTGGAACTTGCTGGCGAAGCAGGTGGGCGGCGGGATGGCGGTAGTGTGGTTGTTCAGCACGATTGCCACCCTCATTTACCTGCCAGTGGCGCTGGTCATTATAGTAGTACAGCACCCACCAATGGGTATCCCCCAACTGGTGTTTTTGGCCGGGACATGCGGCCTGCACATTGTCTACTACTTCACGTTGCAGCGTGGGTATCGGGCGGGTGACTTGTCGCTGGTGTATCCGTTGGCGCGGGGAACCGGGCCTGCGCTGGCGGTGGTTGGCGCGATCCTGCTGCTGGGCGAACGACCCTCGGTGGGCGCGTTCATCGGGGCGATGGGGGTGAGTGCGGGTGTTTTCCTGCTGATGGGCAATCCGCTCACGCTGCGAAGTCACGAGAATCGGGGGGCGATTCTGTACGGTCTGGTGTGTGGATTGTCGATTGCCGCCTATACCCTGTGGGACAAACAGGCCGTCAGCGCCCTGCTCATCCCGCCGGTGATTCTGACCTGGGCGGGCAACGCGGTGCAGGCTGCTGCCCTCGCCCCTGCCGCCTACCGCTACCGGGACGCTGCTCGTACCGCCTGGAACGAACATCGGCTGGCGGTGATTGGCATCGGTGTGCTGGACTCGCTGTCCTACATTCTGTTCCTGATCGCCCTGAGTTTCGGCTCGGTGACGCTGCTTGCGCCGCTGCGGCAGGTGAGCATATTGATCGGCGCGTTTTTCGGCGTGCGGCTGCTGTCCGAGGCGGCTTCCCGGCGGCGATTGATCGCGGCGGGGGTGATGCTGCTGGGTGTGGCGGCGCTGACGCTGGGGTAACATAACATGGCACATATAGCGAATTGGGTGAGTTACCCCCTGAACCGAATTCAGGGGAGGAAATACAAGTACAATCTGATGGATAACCGCTTGATAAACTCATCAGCCTCAGATTATCTCTCTATCTGACGACAGATCAATATTGACATTATCACTAAACGGGATAAGACGGTGAAAAGCAGTTTCTTGCGATGAATAAAATAACAACTATGAGAGGTCAAATGGACACTGAAACCTTCTGGTCAATGATTGAAGGTGCTCATAAGCAAAGTGTAGCCAATCCTGAAAAACAACAGTGGGAATTATTGGTTGATGCTCTATGTGAACTTTCGTTGGATGATATTCAGGAATTTGACCGTATCTTCTGGTCAATGATGGCACAAGCTCACCGAACTGACGTATGGGATGCAGCATGGCTTGTAGCCTGTGGGTGTGGTGATGACGCTTTTGAAGATTTCCTCAATTGGCTTATTGCCCAAGGGAGGATCATTTACGAGCAGGTTCTTGAAGACCCTCAAAATCTGGCTGAGTTTGTTGATAAAGAACAACGGTTTGACATTTTTGAAGGATGGATGTCAAGTGTTGGCTCTATAGCTTATGAACGCAAGACCCAACAGCCAATTCCAAAATCAGGATATAGCGAGAAACCAGTACTGGTTGGTGGTTCCTTAACTTCGGAACTAGAATTACCTAACAAATATCCACGAATTATTGACAAAATTGGTGGGTGTGATGATGAGGATCTTTTTCGGTAAATTGAGTAAATAGAGTCTTATTTTATCTCAGCTCCTTTGGTAAATGCACAAGGCGCACACACAGGTGCGCCCCTACAGCCGCAAACCCGAATTGTTGATTGTATCGAGGCGTTAGAGTTCCTCGTCGCTGGTGATCCACTTCGTCACGATGGGTGGTACGTAGGTGAGCAGGGTTTCGACCAGTGCTTCCGGCTGGTCGTTGACCACAATGGCCGAACGGTGAACCGGACGGACGAACCCTTCGGTCACGACATGATCGAAGAAGGTGAGCAGGGGGTCATAATACCCTTCGGTGTTGAGGATGCCGCAGGGTTTGCGGTGGAAGCCCAACTGCGCCCAGGTGAGGATTTCGCAGAATTCTTCCAGCGTGCCAAAGCCACCGGGCATGGCAATGAAGCCATCGGACAAATCGGCCATCATCTGCTTACGCTCGTGCATTGAGCCGACAACGCGCAGATCAGTCAGGTGATTGTGACCGACTTCTTTATCCACCAACGCCTGGGGAATCACACCGATGACCGAGCCGCCCGCCGCCAAAGCCGCATTCGCCACTACACCCATCAGGCCGACTTTACCGCCGCCGTACACCAATCCCAGACCCGCCCGCGCGATGGCTGTCCCCATCGCCTTCGCTGCCTGAACGTAACCGGGGCGCGCGCCATCGGATGAACCACAGAAAACGCAAATCCGTTCCATAATGTAATGCTGCTCCTGATTGACCGGAAACTGGGCTATTGTACACCACCGCTTCCCCTCCAGGCATGGCTTGGCCTTGACAGGTCAGCCGTAGGCGGCAAGAATCGGGTTCAAGCGAAAGGCGGGGAACAAACCCGGTTTGTCCCTACAGGCGGTACATGAGCGAAACGGCAGCACCCAAAATCCTGATTATCATCCCGGCGCTGAATGAAGAAGCCAGCATCGCGCGGGTGATTGACGAAATCCGCCATCAAGCACCCCCGGCGGACATCCTGGTGGTCAACGATGGTTCCACCGACGAAACCGGACGGATCGCCGAGGATTGTGGCGCGTTGGTGCTGCACATGCCGCATAATGTGGGCATCGGGGCAAGTGTGCAGGCGGGGTTCATGTTTGCCGAGGAACAGGGTTACGCAGTGGTCATCCGCAACGATGGCGACGGCCAGCATACGGCAGACGACATTCCGGCGATGCTGAGGGCACTGAATGAACTGGATGCCGATGTGGTGATCGGGTCACGTTATCTGGAAAACCGGGGGTATACGGGGACGATCACCCGGCGGTTGGGCAGCATAATCCTGGCACGGCTGATTTCATCCATCATTGGCGGACGCATCACCGACCCGACCAGCGGCTTTGTGGCCTGCAACCGCCGCGCCATCAAGCTATGCGCCCAGATTTATCCCCACGATTACCCTGAACCGGAGTCGATTGTTGTGCTGCACCGCGCCGGATTGACGCTGCGCGAAATTCCGGTGACGATGAAACCGCGTATGGGCGGCCATTCATCCATCACGATTTTGCATTCCGGGTATTATATGGTGAAGGTGATTCTGGCGATTCTGGTGGGGCTGCTGCGGCCTGCACCCATAATCGACGCCACGTAGGCGGCCTCGCCACTATTCCGGGACGACACACAGGTCGTCCCCTACACACCCAATCACGCGCAAAGGGGGCTGCGTGACCACATCGGCACAACTCGGACGCCGGGGCTGGCTTGCCATCCTGGTCGTCAACATCGTCCTGATCGCCGGACTAGCGGCCTTCAATGCCTCGACGCTGGTTCCAGCGCGGGGTCTGCGCTTCGACTTCTATCCGCATTGGGTCGGCGGGCGGGCACTGTGGAACGGACAAACTCCCTATACACCCGAAATCACCCGGCAGGTACAGGAAGGCATGTTCGGCGCGGAACTACCACCGGATGCCGACCAGCAGAACATGGCCTATCCAGCTTATACGGCGGTGGTACTCGCCCCGGTGATCGCCTTCCCGGCACAGACCGCGATTGCATTGTGGATGGCGATAGGTCTGGTGGCCGTCATCTGGACTCCGGTAGTGTGGCTGGCGATTCTGGGCTGGAGGCCGCCGCCGCTGGTGCTGTTCGTCCTGATTCTGGGCTTCACCTTCGTCTTTCACTATCCGATGGACATGTTGATTCTGGCGCAGTTCAGCGGGACGGTGCTGCTGGCCTTCTCGCTCGGCCTATGGCTGCTGATGGGGCGGCGGGATGTGTTAGCAGGAGTTATCTTCGCGCTGGCGATGGTTCCGCCGACGGTGGGCGCGCCGCTGGCCGGGGTAATGCTGGGTGCGTATGCCCTGCGGGGTCGCTGGCGCGGACTAGCGGCGTTCGTCGTTACGATGCTGGTATTGGTGGGCGTGAGTGTGCTGCGAATTGGCTGGTGGATACCAGATTGGCTACGGGTGGTGGGCGAATACGCGGCTTATGCGCCCCCGGTATGGCCGCCCAACTTCCTGCCGCTCGTGCTGCGACTCGTGCTGGTTGCAGCGGTAGTCGCTTTTGCTGGGCTGGCGCTGCTGCGTTTCCTGCGGGCAAAGGACATGACCTCGCAATCGGTTGATCTGGCCGTATGGACGCTGCTGGCGGCGCTGCTGCTGCTGCCACAAACGGGTTATTATTACCTTGTGCTGCTGATTCCGGTCATCATCGTTTGCCTCTATCGGGCGCGGAAGCTGCCACCAACGATGCGCTATATCATCTGGCTGTCGTGTATGCTGGCGGTGGTGAGTCCCTGGTTTTACTTCTCCCTGCCGGGTTTTAATCCCGACATCCAAAGCCTGATCTTGCCGCTACATGTCGGCCTGACATGGCTGGCAACTCAATTTAGGGCTATCCCATCTATCTGAATCAGCGATTATGAGTTGGGTATCTCATGCGTTCGGTGATATTCTCCCCATTTCCACGTTTATAGATTAAGTACATCTGCGCAGGATTTTTCCTGTGGAGACGATTGTTTTATAGGTTGGTAGTGGAAGGATAGCCATCGTGAAGTCGATAAAATTGCTCTTTAGCCTGTTGGTGCTGCTGACCTGTTTCACAGTGGTCATGGCGCAATCGGCGGACTGTCCGGTGCTGGTACAGACCGCGATGGAAAAGACGCTGGATGTGTGTTCCGGGGCGCAGCGCGATCAGGCGTGTTATGGCAACATCGCATTGGAAGCCACCTTTCAATCCGGTATGACTGACCAGACCTTCTCCGAGCCGGGGGATGTGGTCATGGTCGATAGTTTACAAACGCTGAAATCAATCCCGGCAGATACGACCAGTGAATTGTGGGGTGTGGCGCTGCTGCGTGTGTTGGCAGACCTGCCGGATACGCTGCCCGGTCAGGCCGTGACCATGATTGTGTTTGGCGGCATGGAAGTGGGTAACGCCATCCCCTCCCACGCGGATTCTGCCGATCAGGAAATGTCCGCAGCCAGTGATTCGGTGGTGCGGGCTGCTCCATCCAGCGATGGGCAGATTGTCGGCGCGATGGTGGCCGGGGATAGCGCCGTCGCTCTGGGTAAGACCGCAGATAACCAGTGGCTGCGGGTGGAATTGCAAGATATTGACCGCCGCCGGGGATGGGTATCGGCGTCTATGATGACCGGGGCAGATATGAGCACGCTGACGGTGCTCGACCCGAACGATCTACCGCCCAGCCCAATGCAGGCCTTCTACCTGAAGCCCAGTTTTCGAGGACTGGACTGTGCCCAGGCGCCGGATGGCGTCCTCATCCAGACCCCGCACGTCCCGGATGGAATTCAACTTCATGTGACCGTGAACGATGTACAGATTGCGCTGGCGTCAACGGCTTACATTCAGGTGGAAACCGATGGTTTTCTCACGGTAAATCTGCTGGAAGGGCATGGACAGGTCGAAGCCAATGATGTGACGGTTGATCTGCCACAGGGCTACCGCACCCGTGTGCCCGTGTCCGGTGACTATAGCGCCATCGGCAGCCCAAGCCCTATAGAAGCCTACGACGCGGGGCAGATGGGTTATCTGCCGCTCGGTTTGCTGCCGGAGGCGATCACTCCTACTTCGGATGTGTGGACGGAGGGGGAAAGTCTGTGCGTGAACAAAGTGGACGGCGCATGGATGCGTGGTACACCCAGTTCGCTCGATCAGACGGTTGTGCTGGCGCTGGTAAACGGCCAAGCGGTAGCCGTAAATGGCGAACCACAGTTCGATGGTATCCAATCGTGGCTGCCGGTGCGTACCGGGAACATCAATGGCTGGGTGGAACAGTCGTCACTGACGCCCTGCGACCAACCCGTACCACCACCCTGCACGCCGCGTAGCGACTGGCTGTATATCTATGTGGTGCAATCCGGGGATTATCTGTCGAAAATCGCCAATGCCGCCGGAATATCGGTCACTGACCTCGCCAGCGGAAACTGTCTGGATGTATCGGCAACGCTGTACGCTGGAACGCAACTGCGAGTTCCGCGCCAACCTGTGTTCATCGTTCCTACGGCTGCTGGAAACACTGTGCCGCCAACGGCTGCGCCACCGGATTTCAGTTATCTGGTTTCTGGCAACTGGTCGATTAACATCAGCGCTACAGACTGCAACAATCAGACAACACAGCAGACGGGAACTTATTACGTCAGTGTCAGTTCGGATTTATCCAACCTGACCATCAGCCAAGGCGGCCTAAGTGACCAGAGGACGGGCAGCCTGCTCATGACTGCCTATCAGGGCAGCAGTTCCATATCTCTGTCGCGGGTGAGCAGCACTTCTGACCAGTACACCGGCGTCTACAGTGGTTATCAGATCGCGCTCGATCCCTACCCAACGGCCAACGGAACGGCGGCTAATATGACCGCGCGCGAGACGTCCTGTAGCAGCCAGATCGGTTAACTGTTTTCCGGCTCGGCGAAGAACATTCGCCCAGTGTCGCGGTTAATGAACTTGGTGACGGTGACGTTGATGGTGCGATCCATGTAGTCCTTGCCGCCCTCGACCACCACCATCGTCCCGTCTTCCAGGTAGCCAACCCCCTGGTTGGACTCCCGGCCTTCCTGAATGATACGAATGGGGAAGGTATCACCGGGCAGGTAGATGGAGCGCACGGCATTCGACAGCGCATTGACATTGAGCACCATGACACCCTGGGTTTCGGCGATACGGTTGAGGGGGTAATCATTGGTGACAATGGGGGCGTTCATCTGAATTGCCAGCGCGACCAGTTTGTCGTCTACTTCGGGGATGGTGGGGAAATCATCCTCGATAATTTTAAAGGGCATGATGGCCTCGCGCTGAAGTTCATTGAGCTTCGCCAGCCCATGCCGCCCCCGGTTGCGACGCAGGGGATCGGACGAATCCGCCACCTGATGTAGTTCGGTGATAACGAAACGCGGTACGGCCAGCGTTCCACCCAGGAAACCTGTCTTGGCGATGTCGGCGATACGCCCGTCAATCAGCACACTGGTATCCAGCAGGATTTGGCGTTCTGTGCCGCTGCCGAACATGAAGCGCCGTTTTGTGCCGGGAAAGCGTTCGCCGATGAATGACCAGAACTCACGCGAACGCAGCGTGAAAATCGTCATGCCCAGGTACCCGGCTAAGACTGCCAGCACGGCAGGCAGCAGATCGCCCAACGGCCCTTGAATCAGGGAGAGTGGATAGGCCAGCAGGAGTGCCACCAACAGTCCCAGAGCCAGACCCGATCAGACCCGTCACCAGCACTTCTACCGGAACCTCTGTGACCGTCCGGCGGATAGAGCGCAGCGGACGCACTGTCAGCCAGGGGGTGAGAATCAGGCCAACCAGCACACCGACCAGTGACAAAATCAGGACGCTGACTTCGGGCGGCAAAGCAATCACGGGGGCAGCATCCACGCCCAACCGCGCCCCAATCAAACCAAATACAATTGTGCCCAACAAACGGGAAACAAAATCTGGTGTCATGTGAAATGACTCCCCGGCTCGTAGGCGGGCGCGACTCGCAATAAAAGGGGCGAGTGTGGGCTGGTTGGGGAAGACCAGCAGCGCGGGCTGTCGTGAACCGTGTTACTATAATCGGATGTGATTTCGATAAGAGCGGGCGCTCCTACCGTCCCTGGGGACATCAATAAAAGAGGCGACTCCAGCCAGGGTAAATTCCCCTGAAACCTAAGTTTTGGATTGTATCATGTTGATATACATGTGTCAATTTACATTATTTCATACGAAATTGAGTCCTTGCGGGTTTATGTTAGACGGGGATGTACAGCTTGCTCTAGCCATGGATGTTACTTATTGAACAAAATCGCCTCTATTCTGTGAATGATAGAAATCTGGAGAATTTATGCTGCGCTGCGGGATTGATATGATCGAAAATCAGCGGGTGGCGGATGGCATTGCCCGCCTGGGCGAACGCTTCCTCAACCGCTTTTTCACACCGGGGGAACGGGCGGACTGCGACGATCAGCCCCATCGATTGGCTGCGCGGCTAGCAGGCAAGGAAGCCGTCGCAAAGGTATTGGGTACAGGCATTGGTGATGTCGGCTGGCGCGAGATCGAGATTCGCTGCGACCAACGGGGGCGTCCCACCCTGCACCTGCATGGGGCGGCGGCGGCGCTGTCTGACCAGATGGGTTTGACCGAGTGGGACATCAGCCTGACGCACACAAAGGACTATGCCTCGGCGGTGGCTGTCGCGCGCTAGCGGCAGGGATGAAGGAATAAAGATGCAATTGTGGGAATACTGCCTGGTCACACAAGTACCGAGTGGGCCGTTGGTGGTCAATGTAATGTATTACACACCGCAGGGCGCACGGCAGGAAACGTTCCGGGCGAAAGGTTATGAGGAAGGGACAAACATCCTGTGGCCGGGTTTGATCGCCGGGTTGGGGCGCGACGGTTGGGAACTGGTGACGGTAGACGCGGGCGCATTGTATTTCAAGCGCCCTTTAGTGGAGTAATGGTGAAAGTCTGATCTATGGAGCCGATTGATATTTGTGAAATTCCGGCGGCTGAGTATCCGGTTGGAGACGACAGCATGGCGGCCAGCCGACCCGCCCACAACGTAAATCTGGCGGCCTATGCGATTGGCCGGACAGCGGTGACTAATCTGCAATACAGCTACTTTATTCAGGCGGGCGGGTATGCGGATGAGTTCGTCTGGAGTGAATCCGGCTGGCGCTGGCAAGAACCGAAGGAAGATCGTGCCCCGGCTTTCTGGGACGATTCGCTGTTTAATGCCCCCGATCAGCCTGTCGTCGGTGTGAGTTGGTACGAAGCCGATGCGTATACCCGCTGGCTGGCGCGGGAGACGGGTTTGCCCTGGCGTTTGCCTACGGAAGTCGAATGGGAGGCAGCCGCGCGCGGGCCGAATGCCGAAGCGCCTAAACCGCGCCTGTATAACACCGCCGAACGCGGTGTGGGGCATCCCTGGGCTGTCACCAGTGAAACGAATGTATCCTGGTGCGGGGCGCTGGATATGTGCGGTAATGTCTGGGAGTGGTGCAGCAGCCGATGGGGGCGCAACTGGCAGACGATGGATTACCGCTACCCGTATGAATATGGCAACAACCGGGAGGGACTCCAGGGCAGCTTTGCCCGGATTATGCGCGGCGGCTCGTGGTTTGACCCACTGCCGGAGGCTAACCCGGCCAACCGGGGACGCTACCTGCCGGGGTCGCGGGGCAGTAACATCGGCTTCCGGCTGGCGCGAAGCATCGACTAAAATTCTCTTTTATTCAAATCTTCCAGAAAACTTAATCCAACTTTGGCGAATGTTTATTGGCATGATTGCCCGTATATGCTATAAACCCGAACGGGACATTTTTACTCATTGACCTGCATAAAGGGGGAAAGACCATGCGTAAAATTCTATTGATTATGACCGTTCTGGTGCTGGGCATGTTGACCATTTCGATGGTCAGCGCACAGGATGCGCCGGAAACCGCTGTCCAGTTCATCGAACTGACGGGTCCGGCTTCGATTCGTGATGCAGAAATTTCGTCACTGGTATGGTATGGGGATTATCTGTTAATGATTACCGAGAATCCCTTCATCTATGCCACCGAAGGCAATGCCGGGAAGTTCTTCGCGTTGGAAAAATCGGACATCATTGACTACCTGGGCGCGGACAGTCCCGAACCGCTTGAGCCATTTGAAGTTCCCTTGATTTCTAAAGACATTCAGGATGCGGTTGGTGGATACTCGGTGGCCTTCGACGGCTTTGAGGGGGCAGCCGTCCAGACTGGCCTGGGATACTTCGCCAAAGACCAGATTTTCCTGAGCATCGAGGCTGATACCGTCAGCGAGGCCGACCCAACCATGCGTGGTTATCTGGTTTCGGGCACAATTGCGCCTGATTTGAGCAGCATCACACTCGATCTGGATAAGTTCATCGAACTGCCGTATCAGACCGATTTCAATAATATGTCCTATGAAGCCCTGCTGCTGAATGGTGACAATCTGACAGCGTTCTACGAAGTCAACGGCGAGGTCGCCAACCCGGATGCCGTCGCTTATGATGTCAGCCTGGGTTCAGGCGAACTGACCGCTACACCGATTGACCACCTGAATTATCGCCTGACGGACGTGACCAGCCCGGATGAAAATGGAATGTTCTGGGCGACCAATTATTTCTTCGTGGGTGAGGATTTCCTGGCGGCGGATGATGACCCGCTGTTTGCGACCTATGGCATGGGCGCGAGTTCAGGCGGAGTTCGATGGTTACGAACGGCTGGTGGAATTCCAGATTACGGACAGCGGTATTCAGTTGGTCGATACCGCACCGATTCAACTCCAGATGACCGAGGACAGTCAGGGACGCAATTGGGAAGGTATCGCCCGTCTGGACGATATGGGCTTCCTGATTGTGACCGACAAATATCCATCAACCCTGTTTGGCTTTGTGCCGATGCCAGGGATGTAAATTCCCCTCACAAAATATGGGTAGAGGCAACATTAGCGGTGTCTCTACCCAACCTTCGTATAAAACATGTGCTGAGTACAATCAGAGTTTGTGCTGGCTCAACTGCCGCAAATAGGCTTGAGCGCCGAGTGTCAGCGAAACGGTGGGCAGCCATGCCAGTCCGTAGGCGGTAAAACCCAGGCCGATCAGGGTGAGTTGGTTGGCTTCCCCGATTTGTATCAGCGGCAGATTATAAGCAGCGACGGCAAGGACGAAAAAGAGGACGAGGGGTGGCAGCAGGAAGGACAATGATGGAATCGTTACCGGAATGTGTCCATCCAACAGCGAGCGACCTTTTGACCGTTCCCGAAACCAGAGTATCGCCCAGCAGATGACCAGAATCAGCAGCGTCAGGAAGGCGACACCGCCATCGACTGTGCTATCCAGCAAACGCACGACCAATGCGGCAGTCAGGGCGATCACCAGCAGTCCCCATGTCACCCGCCCCAATCGCAGATCGTCGGGAGTCAGGGTTGTTGTCCTGGCCGCGCTCAACCGCAGCAGCAGGCCGATCAAGACCACGCCGCCGACTCCGTAGGCCAGCATGGTTACGAGTGGGACTTGTGGCAACCTTTCGTCTACCGGCCACCAGCGCACCCAGATACCCCATGCCAGCCCGACAACGACACTCCCAATCAGCAGAAAGCGCCCTGTGCGGCGGTTGATTCCCCCGGTGAGCGCCAGAAACAGCCCCAGCATCTCGGCAGCAATCAGGGCATGTGCGCCTGTCACCCGTGTGACCAGCGTGCGCGGCATGTCGCTGAAGGCATAGGTTGGGTTGAGCAGCAGCCCATACAGCAAGGCATAAATCCCGGCCAACACCAGCGCCCCAAACAGATCGCGTACACGGTAGCGCGCCGTCAGGTCGAGCAGAATGGCCGCCAGCACGTACATAGCCGACGATGAGAATCAGCCAGTCCAGCGGCGTATGGGCAGGTGGATTCGTCCACGCCAACACCTCCGACCCAACCAGCAGCAGCCCCGCCAGCAGCAGACGCGGGAACATAGGGCTGAGGCGGTTCACGGTTTCACCTTTAGCTTCACCCGACAACATTGGTTTCCGTCGCGGGGATCGTTTCACGGCGGAAGACCAGCCGAGGGTTCAGACTGATGGCATACAGGGCAATCAACAAGACCGCCAGAATGATGTAGAAGGTCGGTATGACTTCCAGACCCAGTCGTTCACCTAATATCCCGGCGAAACCGGGCAGCAGGCCGACTCCCGCGCTGGCGGCAGCTACCTGAAAGCCGATGGCGTTGGGCGCATGAGCCGGACCCAGTTTTTTCTGGGTGTCGGTGATGAGCAGGGCGAAGATCGGCGCGATGAAAAAGCCAGCCGCGCCCAATCCAATGAACCCAACCGTATTGGAGGGATTCCAGTTGTACAAAATCGCCCCGGCGAATGTGCCCAGCACACAAATCCAGACCAGCGTGCGCGGGTTCATCCAACTCACGATGATGCCGAAGATGATCCGGCCAACGGTAAAACTCGCCCAATAGATGCTGACCCACAATCCGGCGACTTCTGGCACGACGCCGCGCGTGGTGGTGAACAGGGCAAATGACCACTGCCCCGGCACATTTTCCATTCCCGCATATACAAAAAACAGCACAATGCCTATCCATACCAACGGTAGCCGCAGGGTGGCAGCGGCGGGCGCTCCTCTGCTGGATTCGCCCGAAGAGTCGGCCAAATTCAGGTCTTCCCACCGGCTGCGGGTAAGACCGAACAATACGGCTAACAGACCATAACAGATTGCCACCACGATGTAAGCCGTTCGCCAAACACCACCCCCATTCAAAATGGCGGTGATGATGAGCGGGCCGAGTGTCGCGCCGATGCCGTAGGAGGCGTGAAGCCAATTCATCAGGCGCGGGCCATAATGGGCAGCGAAGTAGATATTCATGCCGGTGTCTATCAAGCCCGCTCCGGCGCTTGCCAGGATACTCAGGCCGACGATCATGATCCACGATGGAGCGATGGCATAACCGATCAGGCCGATGCAGGGAATAATGGCGCTGGCGACCAGCAGCCTGCCCATGCCAACTCGTGGGATCAGTCGGCCACTGATGGAACTGACCACGAAATAGGAAACCGTCCCGGTCACGAGCAGGACGCCAATCGTGTCCAGTGTCAGCCCGAATTCCTGAGTAATATACGGGGTTGCGATGCCCAGCACCGCCGGGGGCATCCCAATGACGATAAAACTGAGGTAAGCGATGCTAACGCGCAAAATATCGGCTTGCTTGGAGGGTGTGACAGCTTGGGTCAAGTCAAAAAATCCTTGTGAAAAGTCCGAACGCCTGGATTATAGGTGAATGGCTGTGGGGCTGCAATCTGCCATATGACCTGGAATATGGTAGGATATAATCACATCATGTCCATTAAAAAGCGTTGCGGTTTATTGTGAGTTTACTGGAAGATAGGTTATGAACACTTACGAACCGGGTCAACGACGACGAAGCAAAGCCCGTGAGCGTCATATGGGTCGGCAGAACAGGCGCGGGAGCATGGCCTATAACCCGACCTGGCGTGATAAACTGCCGAGTGTTTCCGTGCCAGGGTTGGATGCAGGCACACGAGAGCGTGTAAGCATCTTCATCCGCGATCTGTTCTGGTATGCCACGCATACACGCGGGATACAAATCGCGCTGGCGGTCATCGTCGGTATCGTGTTCCTAGTGTTCGCCGGGAGTTATACTCTCAACGGGCGAATCTTCCCAAATGTTTGGGCGGCGGGTATCTATCTGGGTGATATGACCGTCGATCAGGCCAGCGCTGCTCTGGCGAATGCCTGGGATAATAGTGTCACGATTCAACTGGTGGATGAGGGACGGGTTTGGGAGGCCACACCGGCACAGCTCGGATTACAACTTGATGCACACCAGACCGCCGAGGCCGCGCGAGATGTGGGTATGGCCGGAATGCCGATGGGATGGAGTGTCGCCCCTGTCGTCAGCCTGGATTTCAACACAACACAGAATTACCTGCTCGACCTCACCGCCGACACCGACATCGCGCCTTTCAATGCCGGTTTTGAATGGAAGGATGGGCAGTTGGTCGGCGTGGATGGGCATGACGGGCGGATGATGAATGTGCCTGGTGTTATGGATTCGATCACGGAAGACCTGGTGAAGATCGCGCAGACCCGCCGTATTGAACTGGTGATGGATCCACTGCCCCCGGATGTGACCGATCCGTCTGATTATCTGGATGAAGCCAAGTCACTGGTCAGCCAGCCGTTCACCTTATATGGTTACGATCCGTTTGAAGACCAGACCGTTTCGTGGTCAACCAGCCCAGAAGTGTTTGCCTCCTGGCTTGAGGTCGGGCGAAGTGGGTTGACGGTGCGTGACCAAACCTATGCACCCTTCCTGGATGCCCAGGATCGCTCCCTGAACCCAGATGGCGGCGGTTTGCGCTACCTCGACCCCCTGGAAACCAAAGATACAATTGATAAGGCCATTAACCAACAGTCGAATAATGTGCTGCTGCGCGTCCGCTATCGCCCGACTACCTATGAGATCGAGCGGGGCGATACTGGCTTCCGTATTTCCCGTAAGTCGGGTATCCCATTTTTCGAGATTCAGGCTGCTAACCCGAACCGCGATTGGAATGTGCTGTCTGTTGGGGAAACCATTCAACTGCCTTCCCGCGATGTCACCGTTAAGCTCAACCCCATTCCGAGCAAACGGATTGTCGTAAATTTGAACACGCAAACGCTGGTAGCCTTCGAGAATGGGCAGATGAAGTATAGCTGGCTCATCTCGTCCGGGCTGGACGATTATCCGACTTCCCCCGGTGTCTACCAGATTCTCAACCATGACGATCTGGCATCCGGCAGCAGTTTTGAATTGTGCAACACCAGCGCGAGCTGTGGACAGTGGCAAATGTACTGGTTCATGGGCATCTACGAAGTCACACCTGGCCTGATGAATGGGCTTCACGGCGCGGTGCTGCTGCCGAATGGAGCCTATCTGGGCGGTGGGAATGTCGGCTCACCCTATACCTATGGCTGTGTGATGTCGCGTGATGATGAGGGAAAACTGCTCTACGATTGGGCAGATGATGGCACGATTGTCGAGATTGTGTCGAACGAATTCGCCCCCACCAGCGAACTTGGTCAGATGGTATGGGCAGGTGATTTCCCGGTCAGTTGACCAGCAGCAACAGCCGCCTCATCCCGCCTGGATATAGATGCGGATGCTGTCGGCTTCGTCGCGCACCAGGGCAGTAGATGTATAGCGCAAAACGGCGGCGGTCATCCACAGATCGCCAATTGAATTGGCCGCGTTCAATACGGCAGCCAGCGCCACATAAAATCCCAGCGCATCTGGCACGAAGTAAACAATCAGCATACACAACAGCGTGATTCCCACAATCGGCGCGAGGGCGACGACGATGAAGGTATTGCGCGGGAACAGGGCATCGTCGGCAGTGGCATAAAACGCCCCTTTGCTCAACATCATGCCGAAGCGCGGTTTGTGCCCCGCCCATAAGATCGCCAGTCCGTGTAATCCCTCGTGGATGACGATGCTCACGACCAGCAGCAGGACTATCCACGCCCACCAGGGCCAATCCGCGCCGAAGCCACCGGGCATTGTGCCACGCAGCTGTACCACCAGCGTCCACCACGCGGCCATCACGACTAACCCGATCACCAGCGGGACAAGCGCCAACAGGTTCAAAAGCAGGTATTTACCCGGCTGCATCAGGACGAGATGTTCCGCTTCCTGGTAATCCGGCGGTAATGTGTGGATAGGCGACATGGACTGATGTCCTTTTTTGAGTTGAACAAATGTGCTAAATTTGTGATAGAATAATCGTTGCAGCGCATTGAATCAACTTAGCTTTGAGGGGATTATACGATGAACCCGACTGTTGACGGACATTTCACTGGCAAGCCCCCAGAACTTAAGGCAACCTATGATCGCCTGCTGGTTGGATTGAGAACCTTTGGGCCGGTGCGTGAGGCTGCCAAACAGACCTCTATCCACCTGGAAAAGAACAGTGGTTTTGCGGGTGTACATCCCCGTAAGAATTATTTCAATCTGGAATTCAGGACAGATTACAAAATTGACGATGCCCGCATCACCAGGCAACAGCAGCTTTCCGCACGTCGGTTCGAGCATACCGTAAAACTGGAAACCGAAAGTGACATCGATGACCAGTTGCTCAAATGGCTGAAGGACGCCTACGATCTGAGCAAATAGTCTCAGGTGACTACGAATTTTCAAGTGTGATCTGGGAGGCCAACCAGGCTTCGTACTCTGCCTCTGTGACCAGCTCTCCGCCTGTGATTTCTTTGGATAAGATACGGCGACTTGAATCCAACGTCAGGTTCAATTCGGCGGAACGGTTGCACCTATAATCCGTTCCCTGCGCGACCTTGTGAACGAAATAGGTTTTGTTGTCGTCCATCAGACTGGGTTCATTGCGTTTGTCCACACGTATCCGCACCACTTCGTCGCAACCCGTTGGACGGATATAGAAATATAACCCGGTTTGATCCCCGCTGGTAGGCTGACCACCGCCGAACAATTTTTTGAAGAAGTCCATCGTTTCTCCTATTGCTATTGTCTCGAATGCTGCTATGGTATCCCGGTTATTTTATCTCGCTACCAATTATTCGTAAAAGTTGGTGCGGTAGTTATAATCGGTTTCGATTAACCACATAGGATTGGGGGGCATCATGTCCCGTCGGATTGCAGTTTTTAACCATGATGAGCATATTCTGAGACTGTTCCGCGAGGTACTGACGAAACACGATTTTGAAGTTTTGACCTTTTTACAGGAACTCACCAGTCTGACCGAAGTTGAACAGGTTATGCCTGATTTGATTATCCTGGGCTATTTGAAGGGTTATGTCGAAAACGAGTTGCAGATGGTCGAGGAACTGCGTCGGCATCCAACCCTGAAAGCTATTCCAATTATCATCTGTACCACCGGCGAAATCCGGTCACAGCGGATTGGATGGCAGGAAGAATTACGGTACGTGGGAATCGTGCCGAAACCCTTTAACGTCCATGATCTGCTGGACGCGGTCGATACGGCGCTGCGTACCGGGGATGATAAAATCGTCTCCAACTAACCCGTATGCACTTTGCAGGTTCCGTCCTCGCATACAGGCGCACCGAAGAATTTGTTGATCTGGTAACGATTGCGGGCGATGAAGCGGTAAACCTTGTCTCCCAGCCAATCCATGCCCGGTATATGCAGCAGCAGCCATACTGGGTAGCCTAAGGGTAGATCGCGCAGCATGCGGCGAACGCCTTCAAACCCACCCCTGAGTTGTCCATCTGACGTAACGACGTGAATTTGCCCCATCGCCTGATCGTAATCCAGGCCGGGATAGCGCTGTTCCACTTCGCTCCAATTGTGCAAATCCAGGAACTCGACCCGGTGCAGCCAATCGAGCGCGTTCACAATCCGCTTGGTTTGTTTGCAGATGACGCAAGTGCCATCATAAATTGCGGTGGTCATTGCTGCCCTTCAACGATTTGTTGATACAACCTTTGTTATCATTGTAACGTATTAACCTAAGTTTCCCGTTAAAAATGCGGAGGCAGTATGACCGATTACGTCCCTGAACCACTCCCCGAAATTGATGCCGGAATATCCGCCACCCCCGCCGCCGCCGGTTTCCGGCACGATCATGCCTTCAGACTATGATTATGATGATGTGCCACCACCGGGGCGTGGAGGTTGTTCGGGATGCGCCTGGGGAGTAGCCGGGGCGTTGGGCTGTCTGGCGCTGCTGATTCTGCCGATCATCGTCCTGTTGGTTGGCGGCACGATTACCCTCAACGGTCTGCTGGGTGGTATCCAGAATGTGTTCAATCCACCGCCGAAGGCAACTGTCATCAGCACCCAGACCATCCTTACGGGCATCCAACCAATGGGTCAGTTAGTCAGCGTCAGCGCCCAGCTTGCGAAGGCCGACATTTTTATCGGCGTGCAGCAGGGCGCGCTGGATGCCTGCGGCTTCTCCGCTAACCATGTTGCGCAGGGTACAGTGGAAGCCGGGATTGATCTGACCGGAATCACCGACTCCAGTGTCCAATACGACGAAACCACCGATACCTATACCATCCTGCTCCCGGCGGCGGAACTAACAAGCTGCCGTATCGACTTCATCCGGCAGTACGAGCGTTCGCTCACGGCTTGCCCGGTGGATTGGGATGAAGCCCGCCTGTTAGCCAACTATACCGCCCTGAACGACTTCCGCGATGATGCGCTGGAAGGTGGTATCCTCAGCCGCGCCGAAACCGAAGCCCGCACCACTGTTGGCAACTTCGTGACCGCCCTGACCGATGCGCGGGTGAGCGTCGTATTTACCACCCCGGATGGAGCGCCCGCCGCGCCGCCGTCCTGTTTGCCGGACATCCCTCAGGGCTGGACGGTGGATCCGACAACAGGGTCATGGGTGAAAACGCAGTAGGGTAGACCCTATCCACTCATCTAATCACCATACATCCAAGTCGGCTCGAAGGAGAGAATAAACACCCCGTTTGCCCACATCCTTCCCCGCGCGATACAATGAGATGCACCGTTCGCGGCATTCTTTTCCCCCGCACTGGAAAGAGGCAATCTCATTCATGTCCGATTCTGAACAGCATTTTCACTGGTGGCAGACCGGAGTCATCTACCAGATTTATCCGCGCAGCTTCAAGGATAGCAACGGCGATGGAGTCGGTGACTTGCAGGGTATCATCGACAAACTGGATTACCTGAATGATGGCACACCGGACTCGCTGGGTGTGAACGCCATCTGGATCAGCCCGATTTATCCCTCGCCAATGGCCGACTTCGGCTACGATGTCTCGAATTATGTAGACATTCATCCCCTTTTTGGCGACCTGCCCACGTTTGACCGCCTATTGGCCGAGGCGCACCACCGGGGTATCAAAGTCATTCTGGATTACGTGCCCAACCATACCTCAGACCTACATCCCTGGTTCATTGAGTCCCGCAGTTCGCGCGAGACCCCCAGGCGGGACTGGTATATCTGGCGGGATGCCAAGCCGGATGGTGGCCGTCCTAACAACTGGGCGAGTATGTTCGGCGGGCCTGCCTGGGAGTGGGACGAAAAGACGCGCCAGTATTATCTCCATCTGTTCCTGTCGCAGCAGCCCGACCTGAACTGGCGTAACCCGGCGGTACGTGGGGCGATGATGGATGTCCTGCGTTTCTGGCTGGATCGCGGTGTTGATGGTTTCCGTATGGACGTGGTTGGCTTCATCATGAAGGATAAGGAACTGCGGGATGACCCGGTGCTGGATGAGTCCAAGCCTCATACCGACGAATGGTGGGGGGCGCTGGATCATGTGTATGACATCGACCAACCCGAAGCCCATGACCGCCTGCGCGAATTTCGGGCATTGATTGACACCTACAAAGATCGGGTCATGATTGGTGAAATCTGGGCGACTCCACGCGCTAAGTGGGCGAGTTATTTTGGTACGAACCAGGATGAGCTGCATCTACCCTTCAACTTCGATCTGCTGCACAAACCCTGGGACGCCCACATCATGCGATCCTCAGTTGATGAATTGGAGGCGGTGCTTCCGCCGGGTGCATGGCCGAACTACGTCCTCGGCAGTCACGATGTAGCCCGATTAGCGTCGCGCTATGGAGAGAAAGCAGCGCGGGTGGCGGCCATGATGTTACTGACTCTGCGCGGAACACCGACTTTGTATTACGGCGATGAACTGGGTATGGAAAATGGGGTCATCGCCCCGGAGCGCCTGCAAGACCCACAGGGCATCAACCTGGGCGCAGATCGCAGCCGGGATGTGGCGCGCACACCCATGCTGTGGGATAGCAGCCCGTATGCCGGATTTTCAACCGTTGAACCCTGGCTGCCTGTCAATGATTCCTACCCAACCCGCAATGTCGCTATGCAGACTGCCGATGCAACGTCCATCCTGTCGCTGTATCGCCACTTGCTGCACCATCGCGCACAAACTCCGGCGCTGAACCGGGGCAGTTATCGGGCGTTGGGCGACATTCCGGCGGGATGTTTCGTCTACGTGCGCGAATACCAGAATGACTGCTGTCTGATCGGCCTCAATTTTGGAGATGTACCATGCGACCTGTCATTGGAAGCTGCGGCCCCATCTGGTGAGGTCGTTATTTCTACCGAACTGGATCGCAGCGGCGTCGAATCCCTCATGAGCTTTCATCTGCGTCCACATGAAGGCGTTATCCTCAAAATTTAAGTGCATTTCCACTATTTTCCAATGCTCTCGCCTCCGATGGGGTCTTGGCCGATCAGACAACTTTACTCTCCAGGATAGGCAATTTGTCACAACTTTATCTCAGGAAGTGAGAAAAATTCGACAAATGTTGGCACATGTGCAACAATCTCTTATGAGAGGGTAAATCCACGACGCTTGTCCGTCTGTTATGCCTGCTCCTAGCGAATAAGACCCTAAATATTACCTTCATTCCAGGTCACTTTTTTAGTTCGAGGTCGTGTTTGCTGCGGCCTCATGGGTATTCGCAAGAGGAAAAGATGCAGTCGAACGGCAGGCAACAACCCAGCCCACTTGAATTATGTGTCATCGAAGGCGACGGTATTGGCCGCGAGGTCATTCCCGCAGCCGTCAAGGTATTATTGTGTGTCGCGCCCGATGTTGAGATCGTCCGAGAATCTGCCGGGTGGGCATGTTTCCAGGAATGTGGTACTTCGCTGCCTGACGCCACCCTGCAACAAGCTATCCGGCGGGGGGCAGTGCTGTTCGGCGCAACGCAATCGCCACCTTATCCAGTAGAAGGTTATTTTTCCCCGATTCTCCGGCTGCGGCGCTCCCTGGGAGCATTCGCCAATCTGCGCCCCACCAAGTATCTGCCTGTCCCAACCTCCCGCGAAGGTGTCAATCTGCTGGTCGTGCGTGAAAATACGGAAGACCTGTATATCGGCCATGAACATACGGAGAACGAAGGACAGACCGGAATCGCCGAAAAGGTCATCACCCGCACCGCTACCGAGCGGGTCACGCGGTTGGCTTATGACCTGGCTGTGCGCGTCGAGCGCAAGAAAGTCACCATCGTTCATAAGGCGAATGTGATGCCACAGTCGGACGGATTATTTCGCAAGGTCGCGCTGGAAGTTGCAGGCTATTACCCGGAAATCATTACGGATGAATTGTTCGTGGACACTGCGGCTTACTGGATGGTCAAAGACCCGACGCGCTTCGATGTGATCCTGACACCCAACCTGTATGGCGACATCCTGTCGGATATGGCCGCAGCCTGGGGCGGCGGGCTGGGTTTAGCGCCATCCCTCAGCCTGGGGGATAGCATCGCTCTGGCGGAACCTATACACGGCAGCGCTCCCGACATCGCCGGAAAGGGCATTGCCAATCCCACTGCCGCCATCCTGAGTGTGGCAATGCTGCTACGACATCACTGGTATAAACTGGAAGAAGCTGACCGTATTGACGAAGCTGTGCGCCGGACATTGGATGAAGGTGGACATACAGCCGACATCTATGCCCAGGATGCGATCTCTACCGATGAATTTGCAGAACGGATTTGTGCTCAACTGCGCCAGTAAACCAACTCGTGGGGACACTTAGCTGTGTCCCCCAAATTCGTACATATTCCATAATTTGTTAAATTTGTAAATTTTTTACGCTCTACCCGAAAATCTCAATGGTTTCGGGTTGTTCACGCGCGATTGGGTGCTACCATGAATAGACGGTCATTACAAAATTGATATATATTTCACATTCTCTCTATTCTTCAAGGCTTGAAGCCGTGTAATGTATTATTATGTCGTACTGGGGAAGTTATGACGTTGAGGGGTTGAATGATGGAAAAACAAACGATTCTCATCATTGATGATGAAAAGAGTTTCCTGGACATTATGCGCGTGATTTTGCCTCGCTCTGGTTACAATATTTTGACGACCACTCATGGGAGCGAAGGCCTACAGATGATTTACGACCATCGCCCTGATCTGGCGTTGGTAGACGATATGCTGCCCGGTATTAGCGGCGGCGACATTTGCCTGACTGTGAAAAATGACCCCAATGTCAGTCATATCCCGGTCATCCTCTACAGCGCTGGGCCGCGTGTCCGAGATCGGGAATTTATTCGCCATATCGGGGCAAACGCAGTTCTGTATAAGCCCTTTAAACCCGCCGACGTCGTGCGCACTGTTGGTTCGTGTTTGACGGTGGCTGTGTAAGGACTGTGTTGCCCTTGCCTATGAACTCCTAAATCACCTATCCACCCAATTTCAGATGATGGATGGTAAGCAATACAGCAAATCCAAAATCCTCACTGCTATGTTTATAAGTATTCCAGTAATTGTATATAAACCGGACTACTGCCCAGCATAGTTTTTGGCATCCGGTATGCTGTAGCCCTCATTTGGCTGATAGGCTCTTAAGTAATCAACTGTAAATTTCTTGGGATATGGGGACACCATATCCTCTCCCCCATGCAGCAATGGACGCTCGTAAATGCTTAACATAAACTGCATTGGATACTGCGGGGATTGATTGATGGTTCGTATGAGCACATTATCGACGTAAAAATCGAGATGAGTTGGCGTCCACTCAACCGCATAAATGTGATAGTGTGCCGCATCAATATTCAAAAAATCTTCGTAAAATTCATCGGTGATCGTCATGTCTCCCCAGGGATGCACACCGTACCCCACCCTGGATGAAGTTGTACTGACGTGTTCTCCCATGATTTCGCAGATCGCTATTTCCGACGACTTCTCTGGCGAATCCTCATAGCCAATCATCCATAATGAGACATGATTGGCAGGATGTTCGGCGGCCTTCGCGCGGAGTTCAAAATAGCCGTACTGAGGCACATATTTTTGAACATTCGACTGCGCTTCCCGGACGACACATTCCTTGCTGAAGCGATGCTGTCCCAATGGGCTTCCGACAGAACCTGCAAAAGCGCCCGTTTGAATCGAGGAACATTTGACCTGACCATCAAACTCAGGACACCAGGGTTTTTGATCCTGTGTGATTTGTAAAATTAAATTGCTTTCCTCAAAATCGTAATTTGGGGCGGATAATGCCCGCGAACTCCAATGTGGCAGATAATAGGGCAGCCACTTATTTGTATCTATGGTTGTTTCCTCAAATTCATCCTGGAACTCAAGTCTGTAACCCGGTTTATCCAACGGGTTCGGTGGAAAATCCTCCTGGAGTGGTCTATCCCGCATCATATACCCCCAATCATTGCTCGACCCTGCTGCCAGATGCGTACACCTGAAAAATGTAGCATAAACTGATTAAATTCCAACCCGCATCGCTTATCCTGTGTACAACGTATACTCGATGATGTGTATCAAAGGAGATTAACATGGGGCGGTTTTTCAAAGAGATGTTTGTCATCTTCATGGGGGTAGCAGCCTTTGTCTACCTCATTTATCCCAGTTTTGGCGTGTTTGAACTGATACCCGATGCCCTGCCGTTGATTGGCAGTATTGATGAAGGCACAGCCTCGCTCATTCTTATCAGTGTGCTGCGCTATTATGGGCTGGATGTCACACGGTTATTCGGCAGGCGAGCCAATCAGCAGCATCCCCTTATTCCGGCACAACGCCCATCAAATCCACAGGCGCGTGGCGATAATCCATCGGCAACTATACAGGGTGAACGTCCTGCCAGATCAGACCGTCGGCGTTAAAGATCGGGGGAAGGAGTTAGATCGGAGAACACACGCCGTCCCGCACGCTCGTCAGGTTGTCCCAGGTCGAGGTACGGCAGGCTGGCCTTCATAAAGTCTACTTCATCCATCTCAAGCGTGATGGACGGGGGATTGGGCAGCGCGCGGATACGTTCCAGAATCTGATGATAATCCAGGACACCGTGTGGGAAACCCATGTGGATGTCGATCTTGCCATCGTTGTTGTTCATGTGGGTATGAATCAGCATTGGTTCGAGTGCTTCCAGCCACTCCTCAAAGGGGCCTTCACCGAATAAATGCGCATGGCCTACGTCCAGACAGCAGCGCAGGTTCGGATGCGCAATTTCCCGTACTACATCGCCAATAATATACGGGTCGAATTCCCACATATTTTCAACAGCAATTGTCACCCCATGCTGCCGGGCATAATCGGCCATTGGTGCCCAGAAGTTCAAATTGCGGTTGTGCCAGCCCATCCGATATTCGACGGTATGAATGGCGGCAATAAAATTGGCGTGAAAAACAATCAGGCCAACGTTCAGTTCTGCGGCGATACGGATGGCGTGTTGATAACGTTCGATACAAATCTGGTTGATGTGTCGATCCGGGCTGCCGGGAGCCATGTCCATAAACGGGCCATGCATCGACAGCATACCGGGCACGGTGCTCAATAATCTGCGATAGTGGGTAACCAGCGACCCGACGTCACCGTCCAGTACATCCGGGTAGGCAAAGGCCATCATCTCAATACCCAGGCCATGTTCCTGGGCGAGTTCTACACACTCTTCGATATTACGGGGACTGGCACTTAACAATACGCGGTCAACCAATTCCAACTCCTGAAATCCATTCAGTAGTTACAGTCTACAACGGATATTTTTCCGTATCAATAAACATTCGCTAATTGTTAATCCACCATGCTTGCCATCGTTAGGAAACCGTTTGTGTTGCGGCTTGATTTGATGATAGATACACGCTCATCCCGTCGGATACGTTAACATTGTATTTGTTTTTTCCTACGCAATAATGACTCCCATGTTCACCTACAATACCTATTTCCATAATAGATACACTGGAAGAACTGGTTCTGGATGGATAATGAGACCTGGTTCGAGTATTAAACGCTAATCGGGTTTAGTGGGTGATTACTGGCACAGCTTCACAATCGCCAACCTCGTTGACGACCTCCGAACTAACCCAGTTACCATCCTCCAATTGCCACCAGACCATGCCATTCACAACCTCAGTACGTCCGCTAGGTGTATATTCCTGTCCAGCGGTTAACTTACCGACAATATCGAAGTTCGTTCCAGGGCCACTACGCAGATTTACTGTAGACGCTGCACTCACAACACAGGTCGCCGTCCCGCTGGATTGTAGATTTGGGATCGTTATGCCCTGAGCGACAGGAAGTTCGCCTAACGGGTTACCAGATTCATCAACCAGGCTGTCTTTTTCTACCCAGAAGCTTATCGGCCTCATCCATGTGTCAACAGGCTGTGGGGTTTCCAGGGTGGCTGCCATTACCCATTCCCCGGTTTCATCCTGTGCGATGACCAATAAGGGTTGGCCTTCGGCTACCTCCAGAGTATTATGTTGATCGCTCTGCACTGGTGGCAAGTCACTCGATGGAAAAATTCTCGGCTCGGAAGCTGTCCGCGCCGTGACTGCAAATCCGCTCACAATCGTTAGGGTCATCGGTTCCATACCTTCTGGTGCAGTAACCGTCAGGTAGTTTGGCCCTGTCGAAGGTAAAACGTAAATTCCACCACTCAGATTGAAGAATCGGTTGTCACTGAAATCAATGTGGGGTTTCAGTGTAGTACCTTTGGAGTCGATAACAGAAATCGAGGGTCGATTGACAGGATCGTTCACCAGTGTGCCTAGTGCCCAGGAATCGGCTTCGTCAAGCTCATAAACGGCATAGCCTCGGCTCGAACCAACCACTGTAACGGGTTCACCGATGTGAACCGGCAGTATGGCGTCGTTCACGCTGTCCCCAGCGTCCACACTTATTGAGTAGGATGTGCTGTTCTGTCCCTGAACGATGAAATGATAGGGGGCGGGGCCTGTCAGTACATAATCCAGTGTCGCTATACTATTTGTCAATTCAGCACTCAACGAGGCAACCGGAAAACCTGTTGCGTCAACCAGGCCACTGAAGACCGAGTCATTCCGATCCGTGTGGATAACAATCCTTTCGCCAGGGTTCGCCTGGAGGGTATAAACCTTTTGTTGACCCTGGACTATAGACCCCGAAATGGAAGAACCCAATGTCAGGATGTCTTGATTTTTGCCCAAAACATCACTATCCAGAACCGTGAGGGTATAATTCCCCGGCGCAGTGACCTCATAGCCATACAGGGCAAAACGCTGTAAGTGATAAACTTCGGTTCGGGTATCACCCTCGTCAATTGAGTTTACTGGCTCAATGATCGAACCGTTCTCATCGGTCAACTTGCCTGTCAGACCATCGAGACTGCCTTCGATTCGAATACTGAGATCGTCGCTGAAGATTGGAAATAACACATAGCTACCAGAGTCCACACCAGCAGCGGGCATTCCCGGTTCAAGCAGATAAGGGTGTGGTATTGAACCCATAGTAGTCGATGACCAGTCTTCGACGGCTTCTACCAATGTCAGGGATGCGGTCAACCGGCAGATGGAGGACTGTGATTGAATTAAGGTTACAGTTGCCTCCATATGTTCCGGTGTTAAAACCCGCAAGGTTGTATAGCCGTATTCCTCGTACTCCTGCGTCTCACTATAACGTTTTGGGTCGAAATTGCTGAATGTATCTGACCCAGCAAATGACCACACATATGCACCCAGCAGGGTGGCGTATGTGTTTGTAGGGTCTTCATAGTCCCTGATCGTGAGGATGCTGCTTTCCAGATCGGGCGGTTGGCTGAACTCAATGTCGGCGATGGACGTAAAACTTCTTTCGGACGAGATACTCAGGAAATCGCTGCTGGCAGGGTAGCTGAGGTTGATACACTGAAATTTGTTCGGAAAGATAATGCGCCACCGGCCTGCTATCAGGATAGGCGAATCCTGAAATGCCCGGACGCCTTGCCATGAAACGACGAAAAATACAACCAGCATGAAGACAGTACGACGCGCCGCTTTAATATTCAATTGATGCTCACCTGCAGAGGATTGTCAGAGAACGATCTCCGTATTATCTATCCCTGTTGCTGTTTTCACAACAGGCTCTTACGCCTTCAGGAAGCGGTCATAAAGCGGCTGCTTGGGCTGGTCGTTTGTGCCGACGAGGCCATAGCCGTTATGCATACTATCCGCCCAGGCATACCAGACCGCCCCGGCCACCTTGCCGGAATACAGGTTCTTCAGGCGGCTGATGAAGCCGATGGCATAATCCGACACCGCCGATGCCAGAGTCGCCGGGATGGTCGAGGACACCCCACTCGGTAATCAAAATCTGCGCCCCAGGCATGACCTTGCCATAGGCTTCCACATCATCGTCAATACTGCCGAAGGGACTGTATTTACTGCCCACCGGCCCGCGTCCGTAAGAATGACAGGCAACCGCATCCGGGCGCACACCGCTGGGCATGGCCGACAGCGCCGAGGTTGCGTAGGCCGCGCCTTTCCCCGGCCCGCCGACGTGCCCCCCGGTGATGATGGGTGAGCGGGTATCCACCGCGCGAATGGCCTTGATCGACTCGGACAGCAGATAGCCATAATCGCCTGCCGGGATGCGACACGGCGGCCTGCGCCGCTTCCGGTGGGGTATCCTGCTCATTCCATATCTGATAGATGATGTTCCAGCCCTTGTTGGCGAGCTGCGTGGAAATCCGCTTGAGGACATCCACATATTTGGCGGTGAAATCTCGCCAGCGAGGGGTATCCATTTTGTCCCAGATGTAACCCGCACCCTCGCCGTAAGTTTGATGAGTCAGTACCAGAATGACGTTGTAACCCGCTTTTGAGTAGGCTTCGATATAGGGCGCGTGACGGTTGTAAGCTCCATCCAGGTCGGTAGAGCCGTGCCCCATCGAGACGTTGTAGGCGAAGCGCACCCAACCCACACCTTTCATACGATCCGCGCCCGGTTTGCCGAGAGGATGCATGAGGTCGAGGTTGATGCCGGTCATATTAAGCGCCTTGAAACCCTCGGTTTCATCGGCAATCAGATATTCGGCGGAAGCAAATCCTTCAATACCCTGGGGCGAACGGATTTTAATCCACTCGTCCGGCTGGCCGACCTTGACCAGCGTGCGCCCATGTGGTTCCAGGGTTTCGATACGGTCAAACGGCTTGAGTACGCCCGTGATGTCAAAGGCCGTACCGGGACGCTCCCGAATGCGGAGGGTGCTGGCGGTGGTTTTGAGGCGAATACCGCTCCAGTAAATGATGAGCGTAGGGTCAACGATGTTGGGCAGCGGATAACCACCCAGACCGTGCCCCGGCTGCTGTACGATCAGCTTGATGGACTGATCCGCGCTGGACTCGGCAATCACGTCACCCAGGTTGATGGTTTGACCCATTTGCACGCGGATGTTTTGCAGTTGGGTATAGGTGACGAGGTAGTTGTCGCCGCTGATCTGTGTCCCGATCTGCACATACTGGCCGTAACCCAAGGCGGTGGGCTGGCGGGCGACGGTGGCGACAACCCCTGCCGCACCCGAATGAATGGGCGTGCCTTTGGGGGCGAAGATGTCGATACCTTCGTTCCGATGACCGTCAAGGCTGTTGTTAAAGGCGCGGGTGATACGTGCCGGACGGGCTTCCGACGGCCATTCCAGCGTGAAGCGGTCATAAATGTGCGCGGGCAGCATTTTTTCGCCATAGCGATCTTTAGTGGCGATGCGCTGTGCCAGAACAGCCGCTAACGCATCCGGTGTATTGGCCTGAATGACATCAACTCGTACCACTGTCAGATAGACCATACGGATGTGATTGAGGGCATCATTTTTCACCCACACCCCAGGCGCTTGCACAGCGGTTACATCCCGAAAACGATTGAGGTCGTTGCCCGCCGGGGAACGCACCACCGCCACCCGTTCAAAGGCTTTGGTGTAGGGTTCTGCCGCCTTGAACCAGGTCATAAAATCCTTGTCGGGTAGTACCAGAGCGTGCGAGATGGGTTGTGTCGCCATGTAAGTTGATTCCTCCGAGCAGGTGTGTGAGCCAGCACAAGCCCCATTATAACCGGATTGCGGGCGGCGTAGGGGAGGCGGCGGTATATGCCCACTGTAAATGTTTGTATAATGCCCATGCGAGAGGGTTTGGAATCGGTAAATATGGATAAGGAATCGGTATGCATCGTAAACTGCTCATGACCATAAGCCTCGGTGTGATGGCTTTCGCACTCGGCTTCTTCCCCACGCTGGCACAGTCCGGTGACTCGGTATACCTGTACAACGGCATGACCAAACAACTGCTGCGCCTGAATCTGGATGGAGCGCAGATCAGCTACAGCCTGGGCTTGGACGAAAACACGTTTGTCGGCGGCTTCGACATGGCCTTCAACGGTGACGGAAGCCGGGTTGCCTTCTGTACGCTGACCTATCCACAGATTGCAGAAGGAGATGCTCCTGCACAACCGACAGCACACTTGTATGTGCGCGATCTGGCCGCCGGAGTCAACCTGATTGACAGGGACATGGGCAGCGCCATTGGCTGCCGCACCGGACATGAAGCCTTCAACCAGGCCGGGACGCTGCTGGCCGTCAGCCGCATCAATTATTATCCGAACGACCCGGCGGCGGATACCAGCCAACCGACATGGCAACTGCTGGTGGTGGATACGACCAGCGGGGCAGTGGTGAATGCGTTAAACGCGACGTCCGCAGCCGTCGCCAATTACGAATCGCTGGCAAAGGGCGGAATCCTGCCTTACGTCCAGTCCTTCAACGGCAATACGATCATCTTCGCAGAAGTGCCGTACGGAATCGGCGGTGGCGCGGAGTGGAACGCTTACCAGTGGCAGACGGATGCCGAGATTCTGACCCCGGTGGAACGCTGGGGCAACTTCACGCTGGAAGTGCTGCCCAGTACAGGCGAAACGCTGTGGGTGACACGCGACCCGAACCTGCCTGCGGGAGAACCGGGCGGCCCGGTTCCGGCCAACAACATCGTGCAGATTGAGGACACGTCCGGGGCGGTGAAAACGATCTATCACAGCCCGGATTGGGTGATTCTGGACGCGACCTTCATCAACGGTGGGCAGGCGGTGGCGATAGAACTGCTGTCTTCCTTTGACCCGGCCACACAGGCAGACGGCCAACCGATCCAACAGACGCTCAAGTGGATTGGGCTGGATCGGAGCGGGGCGATCACCGACCTAGCGACCAGCAACGGCAACCCAACGGTGGCGGCTGCGCCGGGGGGATACGTGACGCTCAACCAGCAGATTCTCGACCCGAACACGGGCATATCGCAGTTCGACCTGTCGTATACAGCCAACGGCGGGGGCACAACCCTGTGGACATCCCCGGCGGGCGAGAACGGCTACTGGGAACTGGCCTGGATCACACCGATTTCCGGGGACGCAGGCTTGCAGCCGTTCGCGGCGGTGTCGGGGTAGGATTACCGCCCGACGATAAAATAGAGTGGGAATCGGCGCACCGATTCTCAGAATTATCATGGCAATCGCTCCAGATTGAGGGAGAAGTAATCGACATGATAATAATGATAAGAAAAATAATCGAAAAAGGTTTATCAATCCATCGAGCCATCTGACACCACCCACGCAGTAAACAGGGGAGGTTTCTGCGCAGGAGGGGGGGTGCGCGGAAACAACCACGCTCGGTTTCTGCGCTCGCATCAATGGTAGGACAGGCGGCAATGTCACAGTGATTTTGAAGTTTCTCCCGTAATCTGCATTAACTGCTGCAAATTCTGCAATTGCACAGGTGTGGTGTGTGCAAATTGCGCAGAATTATCCCCACCCCATCCCCTGACCCCTCCGCAAGCGGTGAAGGGATTATCACCTACTTTGCACCACTATCATGACCAGCATAGCACAAAAGTTCGCAGAATAGGTACACAAATGTGTACACATTTGTTTCGATTTTGAGGGGAAAAATGGCCGTTTAGCTGCCAGTTACCAGTTACCAGAAAAAGAGAAGACAAAGACTCAACGCAAAGGCGCAAGGCGGCAAAGACGCGGAGGGCAAAGATCACAAACGGAACAGGAGAGAAGTTGTCAGTTGTCAGAAAAAGAGAAGACTAAAAAACGTAACACGAAGGCTCAAAGACACAAGGGGAGGAAGCCGTTTGACCGAGTTCTGAGTTAAAGTTATAGATAGGAGTTTTCAGTAATCAGTCGTCAGTTTTCAGAAAAGGCAAGATGAAAAGCGTGACCCGAAGGCTCAAAGGCCATTTGAAAAGTCCAGGGCATGGGTTCGGTGCGGTCAACCCCTCCTCGAATTCAAGGAGGGGGCAAAAACAACGTTGCTGGGGTTCGAAAAGAGAGAGTGAATGTGATGCTGCCGACTTTCAAACGACCTTATGCACACAAAAGTGGTGGGTAAACTGAAGGGCTGAGTTGTTTATTTGCCGCGCTGGTAGACATCGCGGAGGGCGATGAAGGCATCCGGGTAATCGAAGCGGAAACCTGATGCCTGCAAATGGGCGGGAATGACGCTCTGGCCTTCCAGAATAGTGACCTTCCCCATTTCGCCAAACAGGATTTTGAAGGGAAAGCCGGGTGTGGGAAACCAGAACGGGCGTCCAAGCGCGTCGCTGAGTGCCTTGCCAAATCCGGCATTGGTGACGGGTTCCGGTGCGGAGAGGTTGAACGCGCCTTTGGCGGTTGGCGTGTCGATCAGATAGCGTATCGCCCGGACTTCATCGTCGATATGAATCCAGGAAATGGGTTGTTTGCCACTGCCCAGTTTTCCACCCACGAACAGCTTAAAGGGCAGCGCCAGCCAGGGCAGCACCCCCTCCCGACTGCTGAGGATGAGGCCGCTGCGGATAACCACGCGACGCACACCCATTTGCTCAACCTCGGCAGTGGAGCTTTCCCACTGTTGGCAGACGTTCGCCAGAAAATCGTTGGCAGGCGGTGTGTCTTCGGTCAGTTTCTCGTCAAAATCATGTGAGCCATAATAACCGACAGCAGAGGATTAAATCACCACACCGGGCTTCTTGTTGGCGCGTTTGACGGCATCAACCACCGCGCCCCCAGCATTCAGACAACTCTGGACGATGGAATGACGGCGGGAAGCCGTCCAGGGCTGTGGCAAAAAACCGCTGCCAGCGATGTTCTCCCCGGCAAGGTTGACAATCGCATCCGCACCATCGGCCAGTTCTCCCCAACCGTCCGCCGTCTTCGCATCCCATTCCACCAATCGGGCACTACCCGGAATGCCACTGGTTCGGGTCGCGTCCCGCGTGAGGACAACCACTTCATACCCATCTTTAAGCAGGCCAGCGGTGAGAACCTTGCCGACCATGCCCGTACCGCCTGTTATGATGACTCGCATCTGGATTTCTTTACCCTCGCATTGTAAACCTATTGTGTAGGTATTGTACACTTACATTTCGGTCAGAGTCAATTGACCTGCCTTAAGGTTTCGCGCTTATTTCTATGTGTGCCAGAGTCAGGTAATCCCCGCCATCCACTGACAGCCGCGCCGAGGGATTATCTCGATTATACATCCCGGCGATGAGGGTGTACGCCCCCGGTGGCAGATCAAGCGGCATGAGCAGGCCATGTCGATCTGTGTAGGTAATGTCGTCTGCCCAAAAGTAGGTCGGGAACAGTCCGTCGGCAGGTTCACTATCGCGCTGGATAACCACGCTGCCATTGGCATCCAGCAACTGGACAAAGACCTTGTAGGCGGTATCCAACGGGGCATCCGTCTGCCACTGGAACAGGATTCGCAGCGAATCGCCGGGGGCAAGTTGAGTGGCGCTCAGGCCATACCCTTCGAGGGTGATGTGATCGCCAAAGGTCGCGGCGGAAGGCGTTATGTCGGGAGGCTGCTGCCCAACGGAATAGGCGGCCAGCCGGACATCGCCGTACCAGACATCGTTGCCGAGGGGGTAGGTTTCACCATCGAGAGTACGCTCGACTATCTGGTTCGGGTCGCGCTCGGCCTCGCCCCAGAAAAGCACAAAAATACGGTCACTGGTCTTGATGACCTTATGAACCGCCGCCGAGGTTTCGGCATCATCCCCACCTAAACCGGGTGGCAGAGGATATACAGGCACGCCGCCATGATAGTAATAGCGGAACACTTCTTCCTGATTGGGCGCATCGAGGATAACCGCATCGCCGGAACGCAAATTGGTGGTGATGTGGGCGACCATCGCGCGGTAGTCGGGGCGCTGGTAAGCCGGGTCGGTGTAGAGGGGGGGAACAAGCAACACTATCAGAGCAAGTAAGGGTAGTGTCACCAGCGCGGCTAGCAATCGAGACAATATAAGCGATGATCTGACATTTCAACTCCTCCATGAAAACTCCGACACCCCAATTTCTGAAACCTTCCCACAAACGCGCTGTCCCCAAACCAAGAAATAAAGCAAAACCAATCTGTGAAGGTAGCAGAAGTTTTAGATTTGCCTGTCGGAACATGCCCAACGCCAGAAACAGGCCAATCGGCACGAGCATGAACAATATTGGCATCAATACTCGCCATGCTCCTCCTGTATTCCCTCTTTAATTCCATTTCCCAATTCCGCCGGACACTAAAATCATTGTGAGAACAGCTAGTATCAGCGCTACAGAATCGTCTCTTCCAGACTGATAACCATATGTTATCCCGTACATGAACCACACGCCGATGACGTGGAATGCCTCGCCCGTCGGGATCGTTTGACCCGTATTCGGCCAACTTGTGACCTGATGCAAGGCTGTCGGCAGCCAGGGCAGATACAGGAGAATGGTGAGCAGGTTGGCGGCGATGTACAGGACGGTGATTCGCCGCCAGTGGGGGGATCGCAAGTGTGTGAGCAACCAGACCAGAAAAATCGCGCCCTGCGCCAGCATAACAAACGGATAGGCGTACTGTGTGTACAATCCGGCGGCGTTGACGAGGGCGAACGGAAGTGCCCATCTTATTCCCCCTCTCCATGTAATGGGGAGGGGGTTAGGGGGAGGGGATAACAGTCCCGCCAGCAGCCACATGCTCATCACCGCCCACAGCGCCAGCAGC
Organism: uncultured Chloroflexia bacterium; assembly: GCA_963752305.1. Lineage (GTDB taxonomy): Bacteria > Chloroflexota > Anaerolineae > Aggregatilineales > Phototrophicaceae > CFX2. The sequence goes on along the minus strand of CAVVXQ010000006.1, from coordinate 672,643 downwards.
GCGTACATGCGGGCTTCCTGGGCATAATAGATGCTGAAGGTGTTGAGGGCGACAAACGAGGCGGCGAACAGTCCGGCGAGAGGTGAATACAGGCGCTTGCCCAGGGCATAGGTAAAAACGACGGTCAGCAGGCTGGCAAAGGCGGAGAGTGAGCGCAGGCCGAACTCGCTGTCCCCGGTGAAAACTCGCCAGATTGCCAGCAGCCAGTAATATCCGGGCGGGTGGATGTCCCGCGCGGCGTTGGCGGCGATGTCGGTAAACGAGCGTGTCGCCTGGACGTAGCTGCTGCCCTCATCGTTCCAGAAGGATTGCACCCCCAGGTTGTGAAACCGGAGAAAAAAGGCGATCAGAAGCACGATGAAAAGACTTAATGCAAAGACGCCAGGAAGCAAAGACGCAGAGAGATCATGCGGGAGGGTCTCAGACCCTCCCTTACGTCTGATCGCGCTCATCGGTTATTCCGCCGTTCGCGCAGGCCGACGATGATCGAGAGGATGAGCATTCCGACAGCGATTGCTATTCCCGCCGCCAGTGGCGCGAGGTTCTGGAAACTCCGGTCAACCACTGTGATCGAGTCGATCTGCATGTAACCAAACAGGCGCTCCAGATGGAAGGATTAAGTCGTGGGCAGGGGGGAATGGGCAATGCGAACAGTCACCCAGCCCTGTTCGTCCCCCGGCGGGGCGAGCGTAGCGGGGCTACAGTTGCCAGAGACGGAAGCGCACAGATCAGCGTAGGCATCTTGTTCCAGCGATGAGGTTAACACGGCAGATACATCGTCACTGATAGCAGGCGTGGTGAGCATAAACCCGCGCCCGACGCGCAGGTATATATCCGTCCCATAGGCGGAGAAGGTCACATCCTCGGCTTCCAGCGCATCCGCCCCTTCCGCGCCGTCTACCGCCACCACCCACGAAAATCCCGAACGCTCGACCACATCCTCGGCCTGATACACACCGGGATACAACACATCCCGCGCATCCTGTGCGCGAAGGGGAAACACGAGTAACAGGAGGAGGGGGAAAAATAGGAGATGCGTGTAATGTCGTGGGTTCATCGGTTTCATCGGCGGCGCTCCCGAATGCCCACCCCAATCGACAAAACCAGCATTCCGATGCCGATCATCACGGCTGCAACCACTGGGAACACGTTCTCGAAGGTGCGATCAATAACCGTGATGGAGTCGAGTGCGAAATTGCTATCTCTATAGACATGAAAATGGTGTTTCTCTGGCATGAAGGAACGAAAGATTACCGTGTTGCTCTCTTCTCCCCAAATGCCTGGAAGAATTGTTCTCAATGTACCATCGACCTCGACATTCAAACTCTTATCGGAAGAATACCACCGGAGCATAATATCTGTACCATAGGTATTGAATTCCGCATCGTTTACAACAACCGCTTTGCCAAGTTGTGCCCAACAACAACCTGTCCATTCGGGTGTGACGCCCTCCGGCAGAGTCACCCGCCAATCCTCGGCCTGATGAACACCGGGATAGAGTACGGGTGTTTGGGTGGTGATGTACTGTTTCATGCTGTCGTAAACGGGCAGCGGCGTGAAATCCGGCTCGACCATGCGGAAGTAATAAAAGGCCTGTTGGCGCTCGTAGTCGGCGGGGCGCTTGAAGAACCAGTAGCTGATGTTGCCAATCCAGGGCCATTCTTCCTGCGCGCGTTGGTAGGCCAGCGGCATATAGCGCGCGGCCTGTTCCTCGGTCACAATGCCGAAGTTGCCGTACTGTGAGGTCACGATGGACGGGTCTTCCGGCTGGGCGTTCCAGGCGGCCTCGCTGATCCAGATGGATTTGTTCGCGTCCCCGTTGGCGACCATGATGTCACGGATGTACAGGTTGCGGGCGAAGGTCAGGGTTTGCGGGCGCATCCGGCGGTCGGTCGGGCCGCTGTAGAAGCCGTAGCCCTGCGCCGACATGACATCGAAACAGTCCCTCGCCCCGGCATCGTACATGCGTTGCAGGAAGATGAAATCATTCAGGTTGGTATCCGTCAGCGACACGGTGGGCGACAGCGGCCCGCTGATGACCACAAGTTCCGGGTCAACCGCCTTGAGCGCGCTGTAGGTGCGGCACAGCAGATCGGTATACTGCTCCGGGTTAACCGGCTCGTTGCCCCACTCGCCGTTGGCGTTCGGCTCGTTCCAGATTTGATAGTAGCGGATTCGTCCGTGATAGCGTTCGGCCACCGCCACCGCGTAATTGACGAAATCCTGATAATCGTCCGGCGGGGCGAAGTCGCCCGCGTCGGGGTTCGCCCGCGACCATGCCGGGCGGGTTATCCAGCCGCGCCTGAATATGCAATGCCGTATTTCTCGGCCAGATCGACAATATTGTCGTATTTCGCCCAGGCGTCGATGGTATCCGGCTTGCCATCGCCGTTCAGGTCGTTGCGGCTGTCGGTGAACATAACCGCGCCCATCGACCTCGATGTCCGCCCAGGGGAACTGCTGGCGGATCATGCCGAATCCGGCGTCGGCGATCATCTGCAAGGTGCGTTCCCGCTTCTCTGGCTCGACTTCCTGCTGCAAGAAGGTGTTGACGCCATAGGGGGTCACATCGGTATGGCTGATGGGTGTCATCGGGTCGAGATTTAAGCCGGGGCGGATGAAGTTGCCCAGATATTCGACAAAACCGCGCACCTGCGGCAGGGGTTCTTCCTCCCCGGTCACATTCCACAGGAAATTCCAGGCCAGCCCGTGATTCTTCAGGTCGAGCGACAGCAGCCCACCCAATACGACGAGGATGATAAGGACAACTGCCGTTCGCCGTCCAGGGCGTTTGAGTACGAGTTTTGGTGTCATGCGGCAGATTATAGCGGTAATGGGCGGGTTTCTGAAGTCTCGTAGGGCGAACGCCGAGGGAACGCAAAAGTAAAATCACCATACAATACAGGAAATCATTCCATCAGATAAAATTAAGATTTATAGGGGCTAATGATGAATCGCTATTTCCGTTATTTCATGTTTCTGGTTTGTGCCGCCCAGGCTGTATTCACGGCTGCTTACCTGCTGCAAATGCCGTTCGCGGTGCAGTTGTGGCCGTTCCCGGATACCACACCGCTGACCTTCATCTTCGCGTCGTCATTCTTTCTGGCGGCGGTTGCCTCGACGTTGTGGTGTCTGGTCTCGCGGGAAGACGGCGCGCTGGCCGGGATAGGGCTGGACTACGCCACCATCTTCGCCCCACTGGCGATTTTCTCGATTCAGGTGGGTTCGACCACAGGCAGCAACGGATTGATCGCCTTCGGAGTCACGGCGGCGATTGGGGCGGTTTTCGGGTTGGGGCTGCTGCGCTGGAGCATCCGTATCCCCATCCGTGATGTTCGACCACAACCCCGGCTGGTGCGCTGGTCGTTTATCTTTTTCATCATCGCCCTGATTCTGGTCGGGGGTGCACTCATCCTCAAAAGACCCAACATCCTGCCCTGGACACTCACACCGGAACTATCGGTGGTGTGCGGCTGGATATTCATCGGCGCTGCCACCTACTTCGCCTACTCTGTTGCTCGGCCAAGCTGGGGCAATACGGTTGGGCAGTTGGCCGGATTCCTGGCTTACGACATCATCCTGATTGTGCCCTTCCTACAACGGCTGCCGACGATTGCGCCGGAATTCCGCATCGGCCTGATTTTTTACACCATCGTCGTCAGTTACAGCGGCTTGCTGGCGATCTACTATCTGTTCATCAATCCGGGGACGCGGCTGTGGAGGGCGCAACCACCCCTAGCGGGGACAGCACCGGGGATGGATTGATCCCACGAAAACCTAAATGTTCTCGTTTGCAGGAGAGGGTTTCTAACCTTCCCCTACTGCAACCTGCCCAAATGACGTTTATCTACCGTTTGTTTTATGATAAACTCCTATCAAATCCTGTGATTTTTGGCGGATGTGTTCGTTCAATTCTGAGAGTATGCTAACGTCAGACGCGGTATAATCTCCGGGGAGGTCAGAATGAACACCCAACATGGAACCCAGGAACGCATTGAAAGCAGGTTTGCGATCATCGCGGCGATCCTGGTTCTATTCACCGCCATGCTTGATCCGCGCGTGTCAGCCAGCATCTCGGTGATGCTGCTGATCGCCTTTGCAGTGTATAAATTCGTAGAAGGCCGCCGGGATCAACCGGAGGCTTAGGGTTGGTGGAGGGAATAACGATGGCTCCGAGTAATGGTACAGAAGAAAAAGTTCAGGACGCTGCCGACGATGTGACCCAGGAACTTAAGGAACTGGGGCGGGAACTCCGCAATCGCGCCGATGACGTTCGTAAAGAAGCGGCCAAGCAGCTCCATAACGCGGCGGCATCCATCCGTAAGGAAGCACGCGGGGCGGGCGCTGGCGAGGAAGTGGTACAAGGCGCTGACGAACTGGCGAAGGGGCTGGAAAAAGCCGCCCATTACCTCAACAGTAAATCGGTTGAAGACATGGGTGGGGATGCCACCCGCGTGGTAAAGCGTTACCCGATGCGGGCGGTACTGGTTACGTTTGTGGTCGGTGCGCTGATCGGTATGATGCTGCGCGGCAGCGACAAATAGGTTGTGACAATTAGCCAAATACACTTAGCAAAAATATGCTAAGACAGTTTTGCCCACAACGGGTATAATATTGGCCGGGTTGGAGACAGCCCGGTTTTTTATTTGTCTAGGACAGGCTTTATGGTCAAATTTATGATTTTGTTCCGCAAGGTGGCCGACGCCGAAGCCTTCGAGAACCGCTACAACGACTTTCTGGCGCTGATCGAACGGATGCCGGACATCCAGCGGCGGCAGGTGGTCAATGCGCTGGGCAGTCCGGTGGGCGCACCGGCCTACTTCCGTATTCTGGAAATTTACTTCGAGAATGTGGAACAGATGGAGGCCTCGCTGCGCTCCAAGCCGGGGCAGGAGGCCGGGGATGAACTCAGCCGCCGCTTTCCGGGTGGCTCGTTCAACGCCATGTACGCCGAGGTGTTTGAGGAAGCCGGGGGCAGCACCCCAACCGAATAAATCGAACGGTCATTGTGGGGGTTTGTCGCTGGCAAACCCCTTCGTCTATAAATATCCACAACACAGGGGAAATGATAACGCATGAAATCCTTGAAAGAGCGCATCCTGAGTGAAGGCCAGAATCTCGGCAACGGCATCCTGAAGATCGACAGCATCCTCAACCACCAGCTTTATCCCGATCTGATGATGGAAATGGGACGGGAGATGGCTTCACGCTTCGATGGCGTCAAGATTGACCGCATCCTGACAGCGGAAATCTCCGGCATTGCCCCGGCGCTGACTACTGGCGTGGTGCTGGGTGTACCCGTCGTTTACGCCCGCAAGATGAAGCCGATCACGATGTCTGGTCCGGTGTTTCTGGAAACCGCGCCCAGCCACACCAAAGGCGGCGAAGTCAATCTGCTGGTGTCGTCCGAGTTTCTGCACGCGGGAGAAAATGTGCTCATCATCGACGACTTTCTGGCATCCGGCAAAACGCTGCTGGCACTGGCACGGATGGTCAAAAGCGCGAAAGCCAACATCGTCGGCGTGGGCGTGGTGGTGGAAAAGTCGTTTGAAGAAGGCCGCGCGCTGATGATTAAGGCCGGATACAGCGACATCCCCATCGAGGCGCTGGCGGTCATCACCAACATGGATAACGGCAAGATTGAACTGGCGGAATAATGACCGACCCACGACACGGCGGAATTGCCGTCCTCGATTTTGGTTCGCAGTACACGCAGTTGATCGCCCGACGTATCCGCGACCTGGGCGTGTATGCCGAGGTATTCCCGTTTGATGCCGATGCGGCGAAGGTCAACCAGCACGAACCGCGCGGGTACATCCTGTCCGGCGGCCCATCGAGTGTATATGAACCGGGCGCGCCACAGATGCCCAAGTGGTTACTGCGGAATGGTCATCGGACGTTGGGCGTGTGCTACGGGATGCAGGCTATGACTCACGCACTCGGCGGCGTGGTGGCATCGTCGCAGGCGCGGGAGTTTGGTCCAGCGCAGATCACCGTCACAGGAGACAGCCCTCTGCTGCACGGGGTCGCCCCGGTTTTGAATGTGTGGATGTCACACGGGGATCGCATCGAACAGCCACCACCGGGATTCCAACCCCTGGCACAGTCCGACAACTCACCCTATGCAGCGATGGGCGACCCATCACGCGGATTATATGGGGTGCAGTTCCACCCGGAAGTAGCGCATACCCAACACGGTACGGATATTCTGCATAATTTTGTGTTCGCGGTCTGCGGCTGCGAGGCACACTGGTCGCCTGCCGCGTTTATTGAAGACGCGGTAACGGCGGTTCGGGCGCAGGTCGGTGGGGAGCGAGTGCTGCTCGGCCTGAGCGGAGGGGTGGATTCGGCAGTCGTCGCGGCGCTGCTGCATCAGGCCATCGGCGACCAGTTAACGGCGATTTTCGTCAATACCGGGATGCTGCGGAAAGATGAACCGGAGGACGTGGTGCGAGTCTTCCGCGAGGAACAGGGTTTAAACCTGGTGGCTGTCGATGCCACCGAGGATTTTCTGGATGCGCTTCACGGTACAACCGAGCCGGAAGCCAAGCGCAAGATCATCGGCAAATTATTCATCGACACGTTTGCCGAGGAAGCTCGTAAGCTGGAGGGCGTGACTTTTCTGGCACAGGGCACAATCTACCCCGATGTGATTGAGAGCGCCGCCAGCAGCCAACAGTCGAAAACCATCAAGAGTCATCATAATGTCGGCGGTCTGCCCCCCGATCTGAACTTTCAACTGGTCGAACCCCTGCGCGATCTGTTCAAAGACGAGGTACGGAAGGTCGGCGCGGCGTTGGGTCTGCCGGATCATATCGTCTGGCGGCAGCCGTTCCCCGGCCCAGGGCTGGCAGTGCGCTGCCTGGGCGATTTGACGTGGGAACGGCTGGAAACCCTGCGGGATGCCGACGCGATTTTCACCGAAGAACTTGGCAAGGCGGGTTTGCTGCGGAACGGAACGGCACAGGCGTTTGCGGTGCTGCTGCCAGTCAAGAGCGTGGGTGTGATGGGCGACAACCGCACCTATGAGGAAGTGATCGCGCTGCGGGCTGTCACTACCGACGATTTCATGACGGCTGATTGGGCGCGGCTGCCGTATGATCTACTCGCCCGCGCCAGCAACCGCATCGTCAACGAGGTTCGCGGAGTCAACCGTGTTACCTACGATATCACCAGCAAACCCCCCGGCACGATTGAATGGGAATAGGCGGCGGGCTGATGTTCCATCCCCGATGCTACTTCTTGAGGGCGAACTTCAAGCCCGCCTGAAAGCCGGGGGCGGCAACTTCACAATGATTCTGATCCGGAAAAATGTACTTGACCAACGAGAACCCTTCGTATTTGCGGCCTTGCAGGATAGCACCGAGGCGAAGGGTGTCTGTGACCGTCGAAATGTGGATGTCTTCTTCGAGTTCCCCCACATAAAGATACACTCTGACGGGGAGCTGCTTGTGTTCCTTTGCGAAGGTTTCCTCGCGCTGAAACATGAACCGATTGCCATAAGACAGTGTCGGGCTGCCCACGATCAGGGTATTGAACAGGTCAGGCGCTTCAAACATCGCAAACAGCCCGAATAGCCCACCATACGAATGCCCCACCAGAATGCGCCGGGATGGGTCGGCACGATAATCCTTCTCGATCATTGATATGAGTTCATCCTTAAGAAATTTGAGAAAGTTGCCGGAATCGCCAGTGGGTGTTGGCCGTTTCTGTTGCGCCTGCATCGACTGTTCCTCGGCTTCATCCCGAACAGGCGTTAAATCAGCATTTCGCCGGGTGAAAGACTCCCGAAATGCTTCCATCGGGTTTTGATCTTCGGGGTAGCCAATGGCGACCACAATCGCATCGGTTGTACTGCCGCACCATGCCATCGGGCGAATAATGTCGGTGACCATGCCGAAGTACCAGTTGCCATCCAATACATAGACCACAGGCCATTTGGGAGGGATGTTATTAAACGGCCAATCTTCGGTAGGCGAAGCGGAATATCCCAGCGGCAGGCTGATGGTGATGCGATACTTCCGGCCTGTATGGTGAGAGTCCATCATCCGTAGTTCGCTGCCGAGAACCGTTACTACCTGTGAGGCCATGATCCACTCCTATGATTCCCATATTTGGTTCCAGTATACGGCAGGGCGATTCGCCTGTCATACCATATCTCTGCGGAATAAAAAAGTCCATTTCCAGTGCGGATAGTGACTGCTCATCATCTAATGATGGGCGGAATATCGTCTGGGCTGATACAGGATTTTGGATCCTGGCAAACGATGAACCGTACATGTCGGGCATCCAGTGAGCCACCTACCACGACCCATGTCTGACCATTCGAGAGCGGAAGCTCACAATAGCCTCCAACTATGCCCAGTCCGAGCATGACATCTCCCTCACCAACCTCACACACTCGCTTCCAGGTTGTCGTCTCGAAGACGTTCCAATGATAATACGGGTTCAGGCTGCTTCCATGCAGATCTGTTGCAGCGAAATATTCACAATCCGGCGACCATTTGCTATTGCTCTTACCCGGGTAGGTGTCGACTGGAATGGTCGAAGGGATTTCGCAGCCGTCGCAAACAGAGGAACCGGCTGGATTAGCGTGGCACCCTTTGGCAGTCAACTTTGGAATGATCGCCGCAGCGGCAATGACGACCACAATGATGACACACCCGATAAAGACTGAAGTCAACCATAACCTACTTTTTCGGGTGTGAACCATCTTCTATATCTCGATCCTTCATCGGGTCATGTTTCCCAATCTTATCTTCAATTGCTCAATAGGGTGGCCGGTTTTCTTAATCCCTGCTTGCTTATCTCCTGCTGAGATGGGATTCAGTCGGTGGCTCAAAAAACATCGCCTCAAACTGACCCGTGATTATACCGCTCCTTTTTCAACGGGCTGGTCTATCTGGTGATTGAAACGAGTGGCAAGCATCCTGTGTACGGCGTTTTCTGGTGTACAATAGCGCCTTGTGTACCTGCTCTAACTCAACCAGTTAAATGGACATTTAAGCTATGCCCCACCGCCAGCGTTTTAAACTCGGTCATAACAGTTTACTCATCGGGCTTTTTCTTCTCGTCCTGGCCGCGTGTGCCCAAGCAGCACCCAGCGCCACTCCCTTGCCAACGCTGGTGCCATCGCTGACTGCCAGCCCAACAGCAGACATCGCTCAGGCCGTCGAAGGCACACTCACGGCTCTCGCGCCAATCGGCCCAACGCCAACCGACATCACCCTGACGCCCACCCCCGGCTCGGAAGTCACTGCCGAGACGACGGAAACGCCAATTGTCGTCACGCTGCCCGCGCTGGCAGGCGAAAAGATACCGCCGCCGCTGGACATCACCCTGCCGGACAACTGGCAGGTCACAGGCTATGATGTACAGGTGCTTCAGGATGTCGATACCAACATTCGCGGTTTTCCGTTCGCGGTCTACTCTGGCCCGGTGACGGGCGGCACAGGCACGATTGTGTTGTACTGGGGTTTCCCCAATCTGAATCTGGTCAATGGCGCATCCTCACTCGCACCGGATGTCTGGTCGGATGGTCTGCGGCTATTGAATCTGGCGGTGGTCGAGCAGGGGTGTACGGTTGGAACAGACCTCAAGCGCACTTATCGGGTCGGCCTGCTGTCGGCGGTGGGCACACAATTCTCGGCGGTGGATTGCCCGGAACTGCCGGACACACGCGGCTGGTTCGCCGGGGTGCAGGAAAAAGGGCTGAACTTCGTGTTTTACGCCTATGTCGAAGGGGCGGAAGTCATGGACAACAATGACCTGACCGCCTTCCACGCCGCCAGTGACCAGCTTCAGGCGATATTGGACACGGTGCGCTTCCATGTGCCGGACGCCACCGCCGAACCCAGCGCCAGTCCATAGCCATTGATACACTGCGCCGTCACACCGAGGACATCATCCTGTTGGACAAAATCGCTATCATTTCCGACGTGCATGGTAACATTCCCGCCCTGGAAACCGTGCTGGCTGACATCCGGGAGCGCGGCATCGACCTGATCTACAACCTGGGTGATCTGGTCGGCAAAGGCGCGCGTTCCGACCTCGCAGTGGATATGTGCCGCGAGGTGTGTCGGGTAGTGGTGCGCGGCAATTGGGACGACAGTATCGTCACCAATCAGACCAGCACCCTGCTAGCATGGTTTCGGGAACAGATTGGCGCGGAACGGGTGGCGTATCTGGATAGCCTACCCAACGCCTATGATTTCTGGTTAAGCGGCAAACATGTTCGCCTGTTTCATGCCTCGCCGGAAAGTGTGTATACCCGCGTCCATTCGTGGTCGCCGTATGAAGTCCACCGGACGATGTTCGATAACACTCCTTTTACCGGAACCGATTATCCCGAACCGGATATTGTAGGGTACGGCGATATTCACTGTGCCTATATGCTGACGTTGTATCTCGACCACAAAATTCTGTTCAACGCCGGGAGCGTAGGCAACCCGCTCGATTTGCCGATGGCAACCTATGTCATCCTGACCGGGACACTTGACAGCCAGCAAACTGGTTACTTTTCAATTGACTTTGTGCGGCTGCCGTATGATATAGATCGGGAAATTGAGGAGGCTAAAAAAGTGAATTTACCGGAACTGGAAGCCTACGCGGTTGAACTGCGGACGGCGGTGTATCGTGGGCGGCAAAAATCGGGTGAGTGACCGCCGCTGTCAGACCATTTTCTTACGCCTGCCCTACGGGCTGTTGCGACCATCGGACGAAAGGGGTATCACTATCCGGTGCAGCATGGGTGGAAAGTACGCCAATGACACAAACCGACGCTCGGAAAAGACAGTTGTTGCAACAGATGGACGAGACTCGTGCCAGCACTGAGGTTGCCCTGTCCGGCATAGACCGCTTCTGTGTCATCTATGCGGAGTCCGGCTGGCGGGTGAAAGACCTGATGGCTCATCTAGCCGCCTGGGAAAACCAAGTTGCCACCTCGATTGAGGCCTATTCGGGCGGGGCGAAATACACCATCCCCGACTTCACTACTGATGATGTGTATAATGAGTGGGTGTTTCAGCAAAATTGGGATACCCCGATTAAACAAATTCAGGCAAATTGGTCAGGCGCCCGCGAACGTCTCAAACGGGCAATCGACTCGATCCCAGACGAACGATTCGACGGGCAGATCATGTGCCCCTGGAAGCTCTACAGCGCCATTGACGGAATCGTGCGCGATATGATAAACCACGAGGCCGAACACCTTCACGACATATTGACTAGAGTAGATTGAAAACGCCCTGATGCAATTTTCTATCCGTTATTCATCGACAAGGGGCGGCTTCACAGGTCGCCCCTTTGCCCGTTTGACAACCCTGTTCCTGATGTTCACGCTCCTGTTCGGCGCAGTCGGCATCTCCACTGCTCAGGACGATACCGCCCAACCCAACACACCCTCTTTATCGCCCACATCGACACCCATTCCGCGCCCGCTGCCCACCAATACCATCACCGAGGAACGCACCACCCTGGAATTTTATTTCGACACGCTGGCACAGGGTTCGGCAGGTCTGCTGCATGTGACCGGACAGGGCTTGGCCGGGGCACGCGCCCGCTTCCTCAACAAGCTGATCGACTTTTTTCCGATAGAGGGTGACGGCTTTTATGGACTGATTTCCGCCAGTATGGAGCAGAACCCGCGCACCTATGACCTCGACATATTCACCTGGTTCGATGACCAGACCCGGCAGACTATCAACACCCAGGTCGAAGTGGTCACGGGCAAATTCCTGCGCGCCGATGTGACCATCCCGCCGGATAAAGCCTATCTGGTAGACCCGGAAATCGAGCGGGACGAATTCGCGCGGCTGGACAGCATCTTCAGCACGGTTACGCCCGAAAAATTGTGGGATGACACCGGCTTCGACCTGCCCATCCCCGGCGGTGAACTGACCTCCTCATTTGGGGACTTCCGCACCTTCAACGATTCGGTACAGACCCGGCACACCGGCTGGGACATCCGCGCCACACTGGGACAGCCGGTGCTGGCGAGTGCCGCCGGAAAAGTCGCTTTCACCGGATTGATGCAGATTCGGGGTAATTTCGTGGTCATCGATCATGGCGAAGGGGTGTTTTCCACCTATTCCCACTTCTCACAGGTACACGTCACGCGCGGTCAGACCATCATGAAGGGACAGGTCATCGGGCTGGTGGGCAACACGGGTCGTACCAGTGGGCCGCACTTCCATTGGGAAATTGTGGTGAACGGCGAATTTGTGGATTCAGTGAAATTTATGAACATGTGGCTGCCGTGACCGCTGCCAAGCCGCCGCCCGTATCGTATGCTGAACTCGCCCGCTTTTTTCTGCGCTTCAGCCTGATCGCTTTCGGCGGGCCAGTGGCACACGTCGCCCTGGCCGAAGATGAACTCGTCACCCGCCGCCAGTGGTTGACGCGCGAACACTACCTCGATCTGATCGCTGCCACCAACCTCATCCCCGGCCCGAACTCCACCGAAACCATGATTTATGTCGGTTATGTGCTGCGTGGCATACCGGGCGCAATCGTCACCGGAGTTTGTTTCATCGGCCCGTCCTTCCTGCTGACGCTGATACTGGCGACCCTGTACGTCAGCACCGGGGCAATCCCCCAGATTGAAGCCATCTTATGGGGCATCAAGCCGGTCATTATCGCCATCATCGCCAACGCGGGCTACCGTCTGTCGAAAGCCGCTCTCAATACCTATACCCTGCGGGCAGTGTGTGTGGTGGCTGTACTGGTAATTATCCTGATTGATGTTCCCGAAGTGACGGTGATGATGGGCGCGGGTTTGTTCTATGTCATCTTTCAAATTCTGCCGAAGTCCGTATCCATCAGCGGCCTGCTGTTCCCGCTGTCGATGCTGTGGAAAGGGGCAGCCCATTCCCTGAGTCTGTTGGGTCGCTATCCGGTGGTAGGTATGGGATACTTTTTCCAATCCGCCGGGACATCCCCCAGCCTGTGGGACATCTTCTTTTATTTCCTACGCATCGGGTCGGTCCTATTTGGCAGCGGCTATGTGCTGATCGCCTACATCCAGCAGGATGTGGTCAATACCTTCGGCTGGCTCACCACCCGCCAGTTGCTTGATGCCATCGCCCTCGGCCAGATCACCCCCGGCCCGGTATCCACCACCACAGCGGTGGTCGGTTATATCGTCGCCGGGCTGCCGGGTGCGCTGGTGGCCGCGCTGGGCATCTTCCTACCCTCCTTCATCTTTGTGATTCTCAGCGCCCCGCTCATCCCCCGGATGCGCCAGAATGCCTACCTGGGTGCGTTCCTGTCCGGCATCAACGCCGGGGTGATCGCCGCCATCCTGGTGACACTCCTCGATCTCGCGCGTGCCTCCCTGTTAACCCTCGACGGCGCGGCCTACAGCCCACTCGCTATTCTGCTGGCGCTCGTGTCGCTAATTTTGCTCGTCCGAACGCGCATCAGTCCGACCTGGCTGATCCTGGCGGGGGGGGTGATCGGTCTGGTCGTCGGCACGCTCGGACTGACAGCCTAGCCAACCTCATCACTACTTGAGGACGTACTGCTGCACACTTGTAAAGGCATTGATGTTATGGGCGGGATATACAGCCACATCTGGTATAGGGAAGTCCAGTCTTTGGATGGCGGGCAGCAGCCGGGTGTTGACAAATTCGTCGAGCGCGGCGGGTGAACTCCACACATCGGCCACATGCGCCCCCGTATCGTCGAACGACGCCACATGCATGATTGCGCCCTGCGGATGTTGATGTTCCCAGTTCACTTCTTTCCTCAAAGTATCGTACATCGACTGTGTGATGTCTTCCGATGTCAACAGTGCTAAAACGGCCATGTTCTCACCTCTTTCTGAACCAGAGTCTATTCGACCAATATCGGTCACTTGCAAGACTATAGGCGAGGCGGTTGTTCACTTTACAGGTCAAAAACTGCTCACTTTGGCCGGAGCATCAAAACAGTTGTGCGAATGGCGGTGCGGGCACTTATCCCAAACGCCTGCGGGGAAAAGTTGGTCGTCGATAGAAAAAGCAGGTTCGTGGGGGAAAGCGGACAGGGCTGCCCTGTGGCTACGATTCGGGCGAGGCGGGGTGGTAGTCACGGCGGAGAAGGCCGAACTGCTTGATGTCCACAAAACGTTCGTGTTCCCAGCAGCTTTCGCGCCAGATGCCCTCGACCTTGAAGCCACATTTGAGCAGAACCCGTTCGGAGGCTATGTTGCCATCAGTGCAATCGGCCTGAATACGATGCAGGTTCAGGTTGTCGAACGCCCAACGGAGGACAGCATGTGTGGCTTCGGTGGCGTATCCCTTGCCCCACTGCTCCGGCAGGATGTGATAGCCGATGTCGATGTGTCGATTTGAACGCTCCCACTGGTAACAGCCACACATGCCGATGAGGTGGTCATCACCGTGTAAAGTGATGCCCCAGTCGATCTCTTCCTGCTTCTGATAATTTCCGGCCAACCAGTCGATCATATTGACGGCTTTTTCGGGCGTATCCACCGGGGGATTGTTGAGGAAGCGCAGCATTTCCGGCGCACCAAACAGCGCCATCATATCGCCGGAGTCGGTACGGGTAATCTGGCGGAGGCGCAGGCGCTCGGTGGTGAGGATAGGGAAGATGGTGAAGTCAAATATAGTGGACATGATGATCTATTTGTCATAACACAGAAGGGGCGCATCAGACCACGCCCCCGGTATTTTAGCACATTCTATAATTTCAGGAAGCGGTCATACAGGTCTTTTTTGGGCTTGTCATTCTTGTCCACCAGTCCGTATCCGTTATCCATGCCATCTGCCCAGGCATACCAGACGGCGGCGGCCACCTTACCCGGAAAGTCGCGCTTGATGATACCCATAAAGCCAGTCGCATAATCGGCGGTCTGGGTCGAAATGCTGTTGTCGTTCTGGCGATCCAGAACGCCCCATTCGGTAATCCAGACGGGTTTGCCGGGAAGGACAGCACTGTACTTGCGGAGTTCCTCATCCAAACTACCAAATTTGCTGAAGGGACTGCCCTTCACACCGCGTCCATAGGGATGGGTGGCGATTCCGTCCGGGCGCACCCCGGCAGGCATGGCTGCCAGAGTCGCGCGAGCATATTTGCCACCCGAATCGGGGCCGGTGCAGTGACCGCCGGTAATGATGGGCGTAGTTTTATCCACCAAGCGAATGGCACGAATGGTCTGCGTCAGCATATTACCGTAGTCTGCAGGGGGAATGGGTACCGCAGCACGGGCAACGGCAGGGTCGGTGTCCTGTTCGTTCCATATCTGATAAGCGTGTACCAACCCCGCGCCGGAAAGCAGCGCGGCAGCCTGTTTGGCGAAATCGGCATACTTCGGAATCAGATCATTCCACCGATCCGTATTCATCGTCGGCCAGTTGTAACCCGCGCCTTCGCCATAAAGCTGATGGGTGAACACTATCAGCACCTTGATTCCAGCGCGGACGTAAGGTTCGAGAAACGGTTTCATGCGGTTGAAGGTCGCATTCACATCGGTGTTGCCATGAGTGCCATTATCCGGGTTAAAGGAGACATTGAATTTGACCCGAATCCAGCCAATCCCCTGCATACGATCCGGCGAAGGACGCCCCAACGGGTTGTTCATGTCCAGATTCATGCCGGTCAGGCCGGAAAGGGAGGGTATGGAGGTGGGTTCGTCCCCGGTGTACAGTTCATAGAACTGCCCGGCGCTGTAACCCTCGACACCATACAGGGTGCGGATTTGCAGCCACTCGCCATTCTTGCCGATTTTTGGGCGGGCATCGTCGGTGGGTTCGATGACTTCGAGGATGTCGCCTTTGTCCACCTGTCCGACAATCGCGCCATTGACGGCCTTCTGGCGAATACGGACGGCATCGGCAGTGGACGCTACCCACAACTTGCCGCTGGTCTGGGGCGTGGTCGATGTCTCATCATCGGTTTCGCGCGGTGGGGCGGTGTCATCGGTTTTCACTGGCTCGGTAGGCTGTGCCAGTAGTGGAGTCGGGTCAATCACCTGATAGACCATGATGGTGATGCCGTCCGTCCCGACGGCCAGGCCGATGTTCACATCTACCGACACCTGTTCACCGACCTGAACGGTGATTCCCGTCAGATTGCCATAGGTGATGACAAATTGATCGGTTTCAATCTGTACCTGGCTATCGGTCACAGAGATGACCCGCCCGACAGCGCCAGCCTTAATCTTTGTCCCGGCTGATGCTGCGATGGATAGTGATTTGGTTTCCGAACTAAAGGGAGTGGTAATTTCGGCAGGCCGCGCGCTCGACGGCCATTGAATTGTAAATGATGTTCCGCCCATAAGTTATTTAACCTCTACTTTATTCAACAGTGGTTCGGATTTAGTTGAACCCATGAATTATTTGAGCGTGTCGCCGAAGACATTCATCTGTGCCGCGTGTTCCCGCTTGTGGCCGTAATTCGCGTAGGTGATGTAGTCATCCAGTGAATACTCCATGCCGTACCAGGGGATTGTACCGACTTCGCGCCACTTCTCCGGGGGGATTTTGGGCACGAGTTCGGTCATTGTACGGGTGGCGGTGTCATTGTATTCCGCCACAATCTCGGCCAGTGACTTGCCCGCGCGTGCCGCGACTTCCAGGTCGTTAAAATCCTGATAATTTGAAGCCATACGTTCCATCGTGGGGGTAGGCATGGTAACACCCGCGAACGGGGCGAGAATTTCTTCCAGCAGATGTTCGTAGGAGGCGAGATGGGCGATAATGTCCCTGACCGACCAGACACCACATACGCCCCCGGTTTCCCAATCCGCCTGTGGAATGCTCTCGAAAGCGGTTGTAAAGGTGTGATGGCCGTACTTCAAAACATCTGCCGGGTTCATCGCTCCCCCTGAATCAACTCTAACGCCTGTAAATTTATCTACAACTTCCTGTGACCTGTCTTACAGTGTATAACGATTTCGGGACATGCGCGCGGGGCGGACAGGAGCAATGCTCATCTGGCGGGTTCGGAGATTAGCGTGATGTCCGAAAAATCGGTGAGGGGTTTGCCAATGTTCGCAGACCCCTGACAAGTGCTGCCTGATGGTGGTTATTGGATAGCGAGAAGCTCAACCTCAAAAATCAAGGTGGCGTTGGGCGGAATGACCGCGCCCGCCCCAGTGGAGCCATAACCAAGATCGGAGGGGATGTAAAATTCGTACTTGGCACCGATGGGCATCAACTGAAGCCCTTCTGTCCATCCCTGAATGACACGGTTGAGCGGGAAGGAAATCGGTTCGCCCCGGTCATAGGAACTATCGAACTGCTTGCCGTCAATCAATGTACCGCGATAGTGAACCTTAACAGTTTCGGTGGCTTTGGGGCGAGAACCATATCCCGGCTCGATCACTTTGTATTGAAGCCCAGTGGCGGTTGTGACCACACCGTCTTTTTTGGCGTTGTCTTCAAGAAATTGTTGATCTGCCTGTGACATTTTAAATCCTTTCGTTACCCGAAAAGTAATGATGGCATATTTTGGCAAAATTGCCAGTCGATCATAGGATTTTCGGGGAGGGAAGCGGGGACGCTGAACATGATGGTTAGATGTCCTGATTGGGGGAAGGGTGTAAAATACCGTGAAATCATTGTCGACAGCGGGAAATGTAGACAGGCATCATGAGAGAAACCAAAGCCATCATCGAGCGCGTCAGCCGCCTGAATGAACATTACCAATGGCTGCATCTGGCAGTCGATGATTCCCTGAATGATCTCAAACCGGGACAAACGGTGCTGGCACGTCCCCTGCCGGAACGGTGGGACCCGTACCTGCGCGAACACTGGTGGCCGGTAGCCATGACTTCCAATACGCTGGTGGTGGAGCGCCCCGGACATCTGCGTTATGAACCGGGACAGGTGGTCAGTCTGTTGGGTCTAGTGGGGCAGCCGTATCGCTACAAACGAACCCTGCGGAATGTGCTGCTGATGGCCTACGACGCGCCACCAACGCCCCTGATTATGTCTATCGGCTGGTTGGTCAACAACAAAATCAGTGTGACGATGGTACTCTCCGGCAAGGCAAACGATTACCCATCGACACATCTGCCGGAAGAAGTCGAGGTTATCCGGGCAGATGACAGTTTGCAGTGGGCGAACCGGGTGATGACCGTCGGATGGGCAGATCAGGTGTTTGTGGTGGTCGCACCAGACGACGAATTGATACGATTCGGGAAGGTGTTCACCCTGTTCCACGAACTGCGGGCGGAAGTGCCGAAGAACTACCTGTTTGGTATCTTCCAGCCAGTACAGCCATGTGGTATCGGTGCGTGCCAAGCGTGTATGATCCCGATGGGTGGCGATACAACATTGATCTGCACCGATGGTCCGGCGCTTGATCTGACACTGGTGACACTGCCATGACGATTTAATCAGTTGTAGCGTATTTCGCGCATCCCGACGACGAAACCATCCTGGCAGGAGGCATGATCGCCTTCTTAGCGCAACAGGGAATTCATGTGCATGTGGTATGCGCCACGCGCGGCGAAGGCGGTGAGATGGGTGAACCGCCCACCGCCACCCGTGAAACACTAGGGCGCGTGCGCGAGGCGGAGCTACGGTGCGCAGTCAAGGCGCTCGGCGCGTCGCTCACGGTTCTGGATTACGTTGACCCGACCATCACGCCGGATGAGGTCATGTATCCCTTCCGGGCAGATTTTGATACACTGGCCGGACAACTGGTCAACATCGCGCGACGACGACGGGCGGATGTGGTGCTTACTCATGGTGCGGACGGCGAGTACGGGCATCCAGCGCACCAGTTGATGCACCGGGCGGTGATGAGGGGTATCCCGCATGCGCTACCGAATGCGCTGGTGTACACCGTCGCAGCGAATGTGCCGGGGATAGAAGATCGGTTGTGGAACAAAACTGAACCTGCGCATCTGGCGCTGGACATCCGTCCCTGGGCAGAACCCAAAGTGGCGGCGATGGAGTGCCACGTAACTCAACACGCGCTGTTCAAACGGCGCAAAGACTTGAATACGGTGCGCGAGGCGCTGCGCACTACCGAGTCCCTGCGGCGGGCGTGGCCGGAATCGCACGGCGAACCGCCGGATGACGATTTCGCACGACTGCTGAAGATGGCCGGGGCATGGATAGTGAAATAGGAGGACAAGAATATGTTTGTTCCAGGTCAAATCTATCGCCGGAGAGATATACACGCACAATATGGCGGACAACAACAAGGCGGAATCAGTACCCCAACTAGCGCAAAGGCGATTTTCCTGTTTACTGGTCAGTCTGGCAATGAATATGGTTACAACGATGTCTGGACTGATGATGGCATGTTCCTATACACAGGTGAAGGGCAGCGCGGTGATATGGAATTTGTCAGAGGTAATGCAGCAATATTACGTCATCAAGAAAATGACGAAGAATTGCACTTATTTGAGGATGCTGGTGTGGGTAGCGTTCGATACATTGGGCAAATGGTTTGCACAGGATTTCGTTATCGTCAAGCTAAAGATCAAGAGCAGGTTTTCAGGAAGGTTATTGTCTTTGAACTTGTACCTATGACCATTGAAGGTGCAATAAATTGGAATGAAGACTCCGATGCTGAACTCGGTCATCTATATCAACGCGCCATCCAAGATTTTAGTGAATATCGAACACCTATTGAGCGTAGAAGTCTCTATCGCCAACGCAGCGATCATGTCAAGAAATATGTTCATAAACGCGCAAATGGTATTTGCGAGGGATGTGGACAGGACGCACCATTTTTGACTGCTAGTAATGAACCTTTTCTCGAAGTGCACCATGTCTATCGCTTATCTGACGATGGTCCAGATCATCCTGCATCAGTTGTTGCTTTGTGTCCAAACTGTCATCGCCGAGCACATTACGCCAATGACTCCGATGAATTCAACAGCTATTTGCAGAATAAAGTTCGGGAACTCGAACATGTGTTATGATTCAATAGTGTCTCAGTGATAAGAATCACAACAGGGACACGAGTGATTGTGTCCCTGTTTTTGTTGGTGAGAATTACTGGACGACGATGACGCCGTTCATTCCGGGGTGAATGTGGCAGAAGTACATGTACACACCGGGGTCGTTGAAGGTCAGGGTATAGGACTGTCCGGGGTTGATGAAGGCGCTGTTGAAGCTGTCACCCGCATTCACTACCGAGCCATCGGGGGTCGTGCCGAGGAAGCCAGGGCCAATTGACAGCACGGGCGGGGCATCGTCCTGGGGCTGGGGAATAATATCCGGCAGGGCTTCTTCGTCATAGGGCAGGGAATTGATGAAATGTGCCTCAATGCTGCCGGATGGATTTGTCCAGGTCACGCTCTCACCCGCCTGGATGACCCCTGTATAGCTGTTGATCTGGTTGATGGTAGCACGACCTGTATCACCGCTACCGAGGGTGACTTGCAGGACACCATCGACAGCCTGGGTGGCGGCATTGGCGGCCAGCCCTGGTTGGGCGGCAAAGGCCTGGTTGAACTGCTCACCGAGTTCCTTTTCGGCTTCCAACTCGACCTCACCGGCAGAGGGGATGGCAACATCGTCGGCTACAACCTCGATCACACCGACCATGCCGGGGTGAATGTCACAGAAATAGGCATAACGACCTACAGGGGCGTCAATCACCAGCGAGAAGATAGGGTCGTCACCGGGCAGACCACTATTCACGCTACCACCCGTAAAGCTGGCACCATTCTCGATGGTTGGGAAAGCGACATCAGGGTTGATCTGGGGAACGGGCTGACCGTCCACAATCGGGAAAATGGCAAATTCAGCCGCCTGATCTTCAAAATGAATGTTGTGGAAACTGGCGATGTGCCACATGACGGAATCGCCCTGATGAACCTGGATGACAGTTGGGGCGAAGGCCAGGACTTCGACACTGCCGGGACCATGCGCACCGGCATGAATCACAAAGGTCTGATGTTCGACTTCATGAGCGAGGGTGCTGCGCTGGCCGCCCAACAGGCCGACAGCGACGACGCCCAAAACGAGGGCGAAAACCACCCCAATTTTGAGTAAACGATTGAGTGACTGGTTGTTCATTACGATTTCCTCCTGAATGATATGTGTTTGACGGATTTGTTCCCAGCAAAGTGCTGGCAAGTGCATGAGCATTAGTAAAGCCGAGAGCCGATTTGAAAACATCCAGCCAAGTGAGGATGCCTAAGCCATTCATTCGGCTTTTCTTTCATTCATCCCAACGAATCAGTGAAAAATCCGCCTTTCGTCCGAGGTTGAAAATCTGGCTGGAACCAATAGGGCGTGGGAGGCGTCTTTTAGAACAGTGTTGTACAGTGTAGGGACACCGCTGTATAGGTACTATGGAGGTTTCCAGCATGGGCGATCCAGAGCCAACCAATCCGCTTAGTCTCTTTTTTCAGATCGCGCTGGCGATCTTTCTGGGCGTGGTTGTGTCACTGAATGTCGATCAGATCAATTGGAGCAGCAGCATGAATCCACCAGCGGCAGGGCAAACACAGGATGCTCAACCGGCGCAGGTGTTGACTGTGATCCAACAGGTGGACGCAATGCAGTTGGAGTCGTTCCCGGCGCAGATCAGCCTGCACGTCACGGGCTACCAACCGGATGGCTGCACCTATCCGGTGATGGTCGATCAGAGCCGCGAGGGGAACACTGTCACGGTGCGAATTTACCGCGAACTGCCGCCGGACATCCTGTGTACCATGCAGCTTGTTCCGTATGACGAGACCATCAAACTGGATGGCAGTTTTGAGCCGGGCGAGTACACGATTGACGTGAACGGCACGATTGTGACGGTGACAGTGTAGATGCTTCAGATGTGTCCCTACATAAGATGCAACCCTTGTGACGAACAGTTGATTTGGAGGACATGAACATGCGAAAAATAGTGCTGACTGTATGTGTGATGGCCGTATTCGCTACTGCCTTCGCCATCGCCCCGGCGGGAGCGCAGGATTCCGCACCGGCCAGCGATGGTGTGAGCCTGACGATCTATAACCAGGGTACGGCGCTGGTGCAAGACCGGCGGACATTCAACCTGGAGGCAGGCATCAATAGCCTGGATTTCACCGACGTGGCATCCAGCATTGACGCAACCTCGGTGAGTTTTAAGTCGCTGACCGACCCGGAAGGCACAACCGTATTGGAACAGAATTACGTCTACGATCTGGTGGGCAGCGGCGCACTGCTGGAACGGTATGTGGATGAACAGATCGAGGTTGTGACGGATGATGGCACAACCTTCAGCGGGCAACTGTTGAGCGGGCGGAACGGTGAAATCATCCTGCGGAACGGCGACGGACAGGTGATCGTGATCGGCACAGGGCATGTGCGGGACATTCGCTTCCCGGCGCTGCCAGAGGGACTCATTACCCGGCCAACACTGCGATGGCTGTTGAGCGCGGCGCAATCGGGCGAACAGCAGGTCGAACTGACCTATCTGACAGGTGGGATGAGTTGGACAGCCGACTACATTCTGCTGCTGAACAACGACAAAAACGCGCTTGACCTGAACGGGTGGGTGACACTGACGAATACCAGCGGCGCGAGCTTCCAGGACGCACAGGTGAAACTCATCGCGGGGGATGTCAACCGACTGCCACAATCCTAATGACTACGCACGCGATACGGCAGAGGCCGCCCCGATGGCCGTTGGAGCCGCAGCCCCGCCAGTGGAACAGCGCGATTTCTTCGAGTACCAGTTGTACGAGATTAACCGCCCGGTGACAGTGGCCGACAACGAAACCAAGCAGGTGGAGTTCGTGACGGGAACGGGTGTGCCCGCGAACACCTTCTACGTGTATGACGCCAGCACTCCGGTTTACGGATATTACAGCCCGATCACCGATCAATACTACGGACAGACAGGCATTACTGATGTCCAGAACTGGCTGGAATTCTCGACGGGCGAGGATAACGGCCTGGGCGCAGACCTACCTGCCGGACGCATTCGGGTGTATCAGGAAGATACCGATGGGGCAGCGCTGCTGATCGGCGAGAACCAAATCGACCACACGCCAAAGGGCGAGGATGTGCAACTTTTCCTGGGCAACGCCTTCGACCTGGTGGGCGAACATCTTCAGACCAATTTCCAGATTATCGGCAGCAATGTGATCGAAGAAACGTACCAGATTACCCTGCGCAATCACAAGGACAGCGATATGGTACAAATCCGCGTGCCAGAGCATCTGTTCCGGTGGAGCAATTGGGAAATCATCAATTCATCGGATGAGTACAGCAAAAAGGACTCCGGCACAATTGAGTTCCGGGTGGATGTGCCGCCGGGTGGCGAAAAGGTCATCACCTACACAGTGCGTTACACCTGGCCGCGATAACAACCGTTTGACACCCTTTCGGGCGGCGATTATTATTGCAGCAGAGTTCACCTACCGCCCGAAAGGATCATGATGAGCGGGCAGACCCCATCCGGTGACGGGCGAGTTGTGGCATCCGCCGAGGACTGGCAATTGATCGAGGCCTTACGTCGCGGCGACGACGAAGCCTTTATGTCCCTGATGGAACTCTATTACACCTCCATGCTGCGGATCGCCCTAATGTACGTGTCCGACCAGGCCACCGCCGAAGATGTGATTCAGGAAACCTGGATTGGTGTGCTGCGCGGTTTAGACCGTTTTGAAGGCCGTTCGTCCCTCAAGACCTGGATTTTTACCATCCTGACGAACCGCGCCAAAACCCGCGCCCAACGCGAGAGCCGTTATGTGCCGTTATCTGTTCTGCTGGATACGGAGACGGAAGGATTTGAACCAGCCGTTTCCCCAGAGCGCTTCAACCCACCCGATCAGCCGAAATGGGCGAGTCACTGGCGACCAGAAAGTATGCCGCGCCGGTGGGATGTGATCCCTGAAGACCGGCTGATGGCGCAGGAAACGCTCGCCGCTATTCATGATGCCATCAATCTGCTGCCATCAGGTCAACAGCAGGTGATTCGGCTGCGGGACATTGAGGGGTGGACTTCGGCGGAGGTGTGTAATGCTCTGGAAATTTCCGAGACCAATCAGCGTGTTTTACTGCACCGCGCGCGCGCCAAAGTCCGGCGGGCGTTAGAGGACTATATGGTTAATTAAGTATCGTCATGACATCACAAATGCTAACCTGTCAAGAATTGGTTGAACTGGTCACGGATTATCTGGAAGGCACGCTGCCGGAGTCCGAACGGGCAGCGTTTGAGGAACATGTGAGCCACTGCCGGGGGTGTTCCGCCTATCTGGAACAAATGCGGAAAACTGTCTATCTGACCGGGCGGCTGACCGAAGACGAACTCAACCCTTCGGTCAGGGATAAATTCCTGGCTGTGTTTCGTCACTGGAAGGGGTCGAAGTAGGTAATTGAGCAACCCCTTCCGCATGTGCCAGAAGGGGCTTGAAAAGTAGTCCTCAATGATTTCCGCTCAAAGCGACAGTGAAAGGTCGCCCTACACCCCCGGCGTGAATGCATCAATCACGGGCAAGAAAACAGCATTATACATCCCTTCATGCTCGTTTCTGTTACTCAGGAGCAGGACAAGATAGGTGTGACCAGCGCCCTCCGCTACTGCCAAATCTGCCGGAAAACCGAGATAGGTGAACTGATAGAGATTCCAGGTTAGGCCATTGGCCTGATGTGTGCCGATGCTCGACGGTATGTCCGCCCAACCATACTGTGTTTTCAGGAGCGTGAGAACCGACTCGGCACTTACACCGGGGATAGCCAACTGCTGTAACAAGGTCTGGTCACTGGCGCTCTGACCCCGCACAAATGTCCCGATAGTGACTTTATTCCATCCCTCCGGCTGTACGCTGCTAAAACCCTGATCGGCATCGGTAAAAGGAACCATGTTGACCGAGACAGATTGATTTGCAGCGGGCGACGAGAGGGCAAAGTCCGGGGCGGGCATGTTGGCGATGCAGGATGAATCCGGCTCGGTGGTGGGATTATCCAAGAAGGCCAGTGCTATGGACAGAGGACATTGATCGGCTGGCGTGACACCATGCGTCAGGCCGGGGAACTCGAAGAAGAAACTGTGACTGAGGGTTGAAGCTGCTTCGCGGCCATAGTCCGGCGGGGTAATCGGATCGAATTGGCCGGACATCACCAGTGTGGGGATGTCGCTCACCACAGGCTGATTTTCTATGGGGTCGGGCGTGCGCGCGCCAAGCGCCTGACATAGTTGCAGAGCCGCCGGGTCGATCAAGCCCTCGCGGGCAAAACCGACCAGTTCCTTCGGGAGACTTTGCAAATCCGCCTGGATGGTGTCGGCTGTATCGAACGAATATTCCTCGTTGCAGTTCACCGCGTAGTACATGCCCTCGGAGATGAGATTGAGCTGCACTAACTGGAGCAGGAGAACGTTACTGAAGAAGGACAGATCACCCTGGCTGGCGGCGTACATGGCGTCTGGAAGCTGCTCGATGAGTGAACTGATATACATGGACTGGAAAACCAGCCCGACATAATCTGCACCATTCACAACGGCGTTGATTGTACCGCCGCCCTGGGGATTAGGAATGGTGAGGATGGCAGGGGTCGCATCCAACTGATCGACAGTGTTGTAAAAGACCGTTTTCAGATTGGGATATAAGGAGTCACAGGCCAAATCCGCCGCGCAGGCATTGAACACTTCATTGAGCGCACGTTCGGCAGTCTGACCGGGATAGAAGCCGCTGCTTTGCAAGGGTACAACCGAGTCGATGATGGTACTACGGACGGTCTGGGGGAAGTCGCGCATAATGGTGAGCGCCAAGCGCGTCCCATAAGAAATGCCATACAGGTTTAACTGGTCGTAACCCAATACCTGTCGTATGTCATTAACATCGGCGGCACTGGCGGCACTGGTGTAGGCCTGAAGATTGATGCCCTGGCGCGTCAGGCGAGCGCCACAATCTTCCACCGCCTGAACATAACGCTGAATATCCTCGTCCACCGGAATATTCTGGTCGATGGTCTGGTAAGTCAGTGTGACCGTCTCCGGGCAGTCCAGCGACGGCTGCGACAGGCCAACTCCGCGCTGGTCAAAGACGATGACATCATGGTTCGGCAGGAAGGGTTCAACCAGACTGCTGAAGCTGAGTTGAATGGTTTCCAGCGTATGACCACCGGGGCCACCGTCCAGATAGATAACCGGATCGGGCTGGGGGTTCGGGTTGTCACTGGCGAATACGGCGACGGCCAGCCGGATAGTGCTGCCATTGGGATTGCTGCGATCTTCGGGCACGGTCACGTAACCGCAGGTTGGGTCTGTACCCTCCGGAGCAGTGAACGGACAGTTGGTTGCGTCGAAGCGGGGCACGGTATTTTGCGCCGCAACCGGAACTGCGAGCGCCAGCAGCCCAGCGAGGAAAATCAACATCAGGAGAAATTTTCGCATCAGGGGAGTCCTTATGTATGAACAGACAAAAGTTATGCACAGGTGGTCGTGTAGAACGCCTGAGTCGTGATGGTTTGATTATAAGGGGGTTTTATTAGTGGGAAATCAATATTTGATGGCAAAATGAAGAATATCGTTACGGATTGGGTTCTGGACGGGGAAAGCATACAGGCTATCCCCGTCAACCAGGGATTTATTGTTTACGCAGGTGAGGGTAAACCACAACCTTCGTCGGGCGAATGTTCACGATGACACGGGTTTGATCTTCCGGGCGAGTGGTTTTGTTGTAGCCGCCATAATATTTCTGGCCGGTGTACTTGTGCGACAGGGATTCGATGTGTTCCCGCCCACCTTCTTCGACCATAAAGTCTACCGTACCCTGGACTTCCATCCAGCGATAGGGGTCTTTGGGGTCAACAGCCATAATGGTAATTTTTGAATTGCGCGCCAAATTTTTCTCTTTCTGGCGGCCAACTACTGTATTGATGCGAACAAAGTCGCCTTCCGAGTCCCACCAGACAATGGTAGATTGTGGTTGACCACTGGGCATGACAGTGGTGGCGACTACATAGACCGGCCCATCAAGCAGGTCACGATGCGATTCGGGGATTGTAGCTGTCATCAGCGTTTCTCCTTAGAATAGTTTCGGTAGTGTCGGAATGAACAAACCATACACCTCGATCCTCAGAATAATCTATGTGACAAAAATCTTATGCCTCGCGCAGCCAGACCAGCATTTCCCCCGGCTGGCGATTTGCCCAAAAGCAATAGGGAACCGCTTTAATTGTGAGGGGCGAGTGACGGTATTGGATTTGGGACTGCGGTTGATAGAGGTCGTCCGACCACATCCGAACAGGTTCAAGCCGCAGCGCAGCGCCGGTAATTACCGCCACGCCACCAAACAGATCAGCCTCAAACACGGGCGTCAGTTGGCTTTCGGGAGGGATTATGACCTGCGCCAGATTCGAGCCGTTGTCAACTTCTTCCAGACAGTACACCACCGGGCCGCGCTGGAGGGCAATTGTTCCCACATCCTGGCGTACCTGGGGATGTGCCTGCATACGTTCCACCGGCATCTCCAGAGAGAGGCTGATACTATCGCCGTCCGACCATTCTCGCCTAAGATGGATGTAACCATTGGTTGGTTTATCGGTAACAGGGGTGTCGTTGATTTTCACCTGATAGTGACGACACCAACCGGGAATCCTGAGCGCAAAGTCAAATTGGGTAGGTTGGTCGAGTGCAACAGTCAGCCGAATATCGCCCTCCCAGGGATACTCGGTCTGCTGCTCGATACGAACGGTATGCCCGCCCACGTTTAATTCTGCCGTGTTCTGGTTGTACAGGTGAAGATAGAGGGTGTCTGAGGAAACCGAATAGAAATATGCGCCGATACTCGCCAGCAGCCGCGCCACATTCGGCGGACAGCAGGCACAATCGAACCAGTCCGAGCGCCGATAATGGACATCGCCGGTAATGCCGCTAAAACGATCATACGGGTTGACATTTGGGAAGGCGGACAGGGGATTGGCATAAAAGAACTGGTCGCCCTCAAATGAAAGGCCGCTCAAAAATCCGTTGTAGAGCGTGCGTTCCATAACATCAATATAACGACTGTGGGGGTCGAGGTGGAACATCCGCTGTGCCCAGAAGACCAGTGCAATCGCCGCACAAGTTTCGGCATAGGCCGTCTCATTGGGCAGATCGTAGGCGAAGGTAAACCCTTCGTTGGTATGGGCAGGCCCAAGTCCACCCGTAATGTACATCTTATGCTGAGTCAGATCGTCCCAAATGGCGCGGCAAGCGTCCGCCAACTCAGTGTCGCCGGTTTCGGCGGCGAGATCGGCCATCGCTGAATAGAGATAACAAGCCCGTACCGAATGGCCGACGGCGGTATCCTGTTCGCGCACCGGGATATGCGCCTGACAGTAGCGATAGGTTTTCGCCCAGAACTGGCGCGGATCATCGCCGCGCTCCTGTGCTTCAATGTCGAAATAATGCGGCGGCTGCCCGCGCTCGTCCACAAAGTATTGGGCAAGTTCCAGATAGCGTTTATCGTTCGTCTGATGGAACAATTTCACCAGCGCCAGTTCGACTTCTGGATGACCGGCATATCCCCGCTTCTGTCCGTCGCCGCGCCCGAAAGTGGTATCTATCAAATCGACATAACGCAGCAGCACATCCAGCAATGTGCTTTTGCCTGTCGCATTCGTGTAAGCTATCGCCCCTTCAATTAAGTGTCCAGCGTCGTACAGTTCATGCCTGTCTCTCAGATTTTTGAAGCGATTTTCTGGCTCAACCGCCGTAAAAAAGATATTGAGATAACCGTCCGGCTGCTGTGCCTGTTGAATCCAATCGACAACTTCATCCACCTGCTGCTCAAAGGCCGGGTTGGGGTAGGATTGCAGGCTGTAACCCACCGCTTCAATCCATTTGCCCACGTCCGAATCCCAGAAAATGTGGGGTTTGGGCTGCCCCGGCTGCCAATCCAATTTCCAGGCATCCAACCGTCCGGTGATTTTCATCTGGTGATAAACGGCTGGAAGGGTTTTATCCCGATTCACAGCCTGTCTTTCGCCCCACAAGCCTGAGTCAATGCGTACATTCCCAGATGGAACCGATTCGAATTTGGGTGTCATATGACCACTCCAATGATGAACTCGAAAGGATGGCGCTCACTAATTTGTCCGGATTGTAAGGATTCTACCAACTGCACCATAGAAACCTTAAGTCCATATTCTTTATGGATGCTGTGTGCTAATCTGATAGACTGAATATGGCTATCTCGACTTGATGTGTCCCCCCAACCCTGGAACACAGTCCCATCGCAGGAGAACAATTGTCCCTCGTCGCTATCACATTGAGCATTCTGTTGATTGCCGCCCTGGTTAAAGCCATTCTGGGCTTTGGCGAAGGGCTGGTTGCCATGCCTCTGCTGACGCTGGTAATCGGTTTACACACCGCCGCGCCGCTGGTCGGGCTGATTGGAGCGAGTATCACGACGCTTATCATGCTGCGACACTGGCGTAGTATTCACCTGGGAGCAGCGTGGCGATTGATTGCTTCTGCGTTCACTGGGATTCCGGTAGGTGTGCTGCTGCTCAAGATCGTCCCGGCAGTTACCATTACACACCTTCTGGGCATTTCGCTCATCGGATACAGCCTGTATACCTTCATCCAACCCCAGTTTCTCAGACCCTTCCATCCGCGCTGGGTGTACCTGTTCGGGTTTGTGGCGGGGGCGATGGGTAGTGCGTATAACATGAGCGGCCCGGCCGTCGTCATTTACGCCAACAGCCAACACTGGACTCCGGCGCAGTTTCGAGGGACGCTTCAGAGTTTCTTTTTGCCAACCGGCCTGATGGTACTGGTCGGACACGGCCTGAGCGGTTTATGGACACCCACCGTATTCACCCTGTATGGTC
Source organism: uncultured Chloroflexia bacterium (assembly GCA_963752305.1). Lineage (GTDB taxonomy): Bacteria > Chloroflexota > Anaerolineae > Aggregatilineales > Phototrophicaceae > CFX2. The sequence continues at coordinate 642,929 of CAVVXQ010000006.1, read as the reverse complement.
TGTCACTGCCGATTGTGGTGGCGACCTACTGGATTGGCAATTCCACCAGCAGTCGCATCCCTACCGAACGATTCTCGCAGGTCGTCCGTGTCGGACTGTTCATCAGCGGCCTTATCCTGCTGTTCAAACCCTGATGGTGTAGATTACCGTTTATCGACCTGAATCCCCGCCGCCCGCGCCCGCGCCAAAACTGTTTCCGCCGCCCGCACGATGGGCATATCGACCATTTTGCCGTCCAGAGCAAATGCGCCTGTCCCGGCGGACTGATGGGCTGTGTGCGCGTTAATGAGACGCAGCGCGCGCTGTATTTCTTCCGGGCCAGGGGTAAAAATGGTCTGGATGACTTCAATCTGCCGGGGATGTATCGCCAGTTTGCCGGTATAACCCAACCCAAGCGCGGACTCGGTTTGTGCCCGCAGACCGGGGATGTCGTTCAGGTCGATGAAGGGGGTGTCGATGGCATCCAACCCGGCGGCTTTGGCATGGATGACGACCGCACTCCGGGCGTAGAACACTTCCAAGCCCTCGGATGTGCGGGTCGCGCCGATGTCCCCGGCTAAATCCTCCGCGCCGAAGATGAGGGCATCCAAGCGCCGGCTACTTTCGGCAATTTCGCGCAAGTTGACTACCGCTCGCGCCGACTCGATGATGGGCAGCAGCCGGATTGTGCCACGCGGCCAGCCATGCTGGTCTTCAGCAGCATCCAGATAGGCAGCAACATCGGCTACCTGCCCCGCCGATTCCACCTTTGGCAAGAGGTAGCCATCCGGCTGCCCAGTCACGGTTTGTAGCAAATCGTCGGTATGCAGTCCGCTCCCCACCGGATTGATCCGTACCAGCCGTTCGGTGCGCCCAAAATCCACCTCGCGGAGGGCGGCGGCGATGGTCGCGCGGGCAGCGGGTTTGTTGTTGAGTGCTACGCCGTCCTCCAAGTCCATAATCACACTGTCAACATCGAGAGCAGCACCTTTCTCGATCTTGTGTCGATCATCCCCTGGCATAAACAGCAGTGCCCGTCGTATTCGCATCAATTTCCCTTAAAAAAGTACCTGTTGTGCTGGTATTACGGATACAATCGTGCTCAGGTCTTTCGAATACTGGTCAACGATTTGTTCAGCAGTTAATGTATCCGTGTCAAATGTTGCATGAGCGTCACTGACCAGTGCAATGTCATAGCCAAGTGCTGCACCGCTGCGGCAACTATTGTTGATACAATATTCGGTCTGACAACCGGTGATAATCAATTTGTGAATACCTCTGGCTTCTAGCTCAAGTTGAAGGGCTGGCTCGGCAAATATATCGGGCTGCCACTTCTGAACGACTAAATCCGAACTATCCGGGGCAATTTGCGGATGGATGTCCTTTAAGGGGGTATTGTTCATCCACTCAATATCCCCGCTGGCATTATGTTGTACGTATATCACCGGAACATGTGATTGGCGTGCTTTTGTTATGAGGTCACGAATGTTCGCAATCAGTCTATCGGCCTGGTAGAGTGGTTTTGGTGCTTCAAAGAAGGCCACCTGGGTTTCAACAATCAACAGTGCTGTCGATATGTCGGCCATCATTACCTCTTAATGTTCAGTCAGAGCGTGTCTCAATCATGCTCTATGCTACCATGAATAAATTGGGGTGGGCAAAGTCGCCCCACAAAATGTATCAGATCACTCAAGGTTTCACTGATGCACAATGATTATCACTGGGAATCATCGGGATTAAGTTCAATCCCTGACTATGCACATCTTCTAAAATCATGGTTGAGTTTCGTCCCAAAGTGACGGGACAGGGTATGTGACACCGGTCATGATTTCCAGGCTGGACTATGCAACAACATGTCGAGACTGGTTACTCGCCGAGCACCGCTGCCGTTGACGTTGATGACATATGTTTCGAAGTCGCTTCCGGCTACCGTGCGGGCGAACAGGATTTGTGTGCCATCCGGCGACCAGCGCGGTGTGAACTCAAACTCCGGGGTGATTGTCAGACGACGGGGGTTTGTGCCATCGGTGTCCATCAGGTAGATTTCGTAATTACGATTTTGTTCCGAGATATAGACGATGGTTAAACCATCTGGTGACCATGCTGGTTCGGCATCGCGTCCGGGGTGGTTCGTCAAACGGTGGAGATTCGATCCGTCCGACTCGATCACATAGATTTCGTAGTCTCCATCCCGGTTGGACTGGAAGGCGATATGCCTTCCATCGGGCGACCAGGCGGGCAGATCATCATTCGCCATATTGTCGGTTAGGCGTTGCTGGTCGCTGCCATCGGCATTCATGATGTAGATTTCTGGGTTATTGTCTCGCTCGGACGTAAATGCGATACGTCCCCCATCGCGCGACCAGTCCGGCGAATGGTTATTCCTGCCATCCAGTGTTAGTTGGTGAGGGTTGTTCCCATCGGCATCCATTGCGAACAAGTCTACACTGATATTGCGCACACTGCGGAACACAACCTGCTTACCATCCGGCGACCAGTCGAGATCGCTCAAACGCCCTATGAACGATTGCCGCGCCAGACGCGCCAGCAAAGTCCGGTCAATGTCCATGAGCACCAGACCAACTCTATTGGGCTGAGAGGCCACAAAGTAGATTTGACGATTATCCGGCGTGAATTTACCCATTGCGGAAGCCAATGACACAAATCCGGTGCTGGCTACCAAAATGTACAGGCCGAAACCGAGGACGAAGCGGTTGAAAGAACGAATCCGTTTGGTTTTCATTTTGGTCACATATTGACCGTTGGTTGTCCGTAGGGTATCCATGATTGAGTTTTTTCACAAGCTGCCCATACTAGGTAATATATCACTGACCGTTGAACTGAAACGAGACGCCCAACCATGAAGTTCCTGATTCGATTTATCCTCCTGTGTTTATTCGCGCTACCCCTCACTACCGCTTTCGCTCAGGATGCGTGCAGCGACGTCGCCGGGTGTGACCCCACATTCGGTCTGTCTGAAGAAGTGCTGGCGGCTTATCCCGAACCGAATGTGAATGGACTGCCGATCAACGATTTCGATTTGTATGACCGGGTGTACAAACGCATGGCGGGCGGCGCACAAATTTTCGACGCCCCCGGCGGCAACGTCATCGAGACACTTGGGCCAGGATTCACGTTCGTGACCGTCAACAGTGTACAGGGGGACTGGACACAGATTGATACCAACGAATGGGTTCCGTCAAATGTGCTGACGGATGACGTGTTGATCTCACGTTTCTCTGGTGTGTTCCTGCCACAGGATGGGCTGCCGTATCCGATGGCGTGGACGATGCGCCATCTACGCCCCAGCGCCGTGCCCGGTGGCGAAGAGTTGGACGACAATCCGTTTATGTACCGCTATACCCGTGTGACACTGTATGATTATGTCGAGGTTGACGGTAAACGCTGGTATCAGGTGGGGGAAAACCAGTGGATTCATCAATACGATGTCGCCAAACTGACGCCCATCGAGCGCCCGGAAGGGGTCGATACACACAAGTGGGTGAGTGTTGATCTGTATGAGCAAACCCTGATCGCCTACGAGGATGATACCCCGGTTTTCGCCACACTGGTTTCATCCGGTCTGAAGGACTGGGAAACAAATGAGGGTTTATTCCATGTCTATCTGCGCTACGAACGCACAACCATGAGTGGGGCGGAACAGCAGTCAGATTTCTACTTTTTGCAGGAAGTCCCCTGGACGATGTACTTTGACCACGACATCGCGTTACACGGCACCTACTGGCATGATGGTTTTGGCTACCGGCACAGTCACGGGTGTGTCAATATGTCGATTACGGATGCCAAATGGCTGTACGATTGGAGCGCCGACGAATTTGACTACAGCGTCCCGAATGATACGGGGATGGCGGTGTACGTCTACAGCAGCGGCGCGTATGATGATTGACGTGCGTTGACAGTGTGCCTGCCAACATGCAAAACGCCTCATCCATAATCGGCGAGGCGTTTGAAATTCGGGTGATATTTGACCGCATCCACGCGCCAATCAGGAACCAGCGAGACGCTACCGATCTTCGTTGTCTTCCATCAGGCGTTCGTAGATGAGCTGCAAGTCTCCCAACGTGCCAAAGCCGCCGAGTCCACCGACCAAGACCAGCACAAAACCTAATACCAGCGCGGGTATATTGGGTGGGTCAAACAAAATAATCAATCCGACAGCCCCGATGCCCCAGAATACCAGCGCGGGCAGCCCAGCTACAAACACATACTGTCCTACAGCCAGGTCTTCCGGGATGTCTACATGCGTTTTCCCAACGGACTTTGGCTGGCGTCCGATCAGGCGAAGCGCCAGGACGTGCAGAAGTTCGTGGGGTGGGCCAAAGAGTCGAATCAGAAAGTCCATAATATATTACGGTAGCCCCCAGCAGCACTCTCTATCGTGCGTGTCAATCACTATTGTAAGGTAGGGTTTTTGACCCCGCCATACCAAAATATGCTCTTCTAGGAAATTGGAAGTGTGATGTCAGGTGCGCGGCTTATAGGGCAGCGCCTCAATCGCTTCGGCCAGTTGGAAATCCTTAACGGTGATTTTATTGCCCGCCGAATGGGTGTTCACCGATACCGTCACCTTGCGCCACTGAATCAGAATATCCGGGTGATGATCCAGACCCTCGGCAATCGTGCCAACAGTACTGGCGAAGGCGAGTCCATACAAATAGCGTTCAAATTTGTAGGTCTTTTTGATGGTGTCGCCCTCTCGCTCCCAGGCATCCAGATTGCTGAGATGCGCTTTAATTTCGTTATCATCTAACGGTTGTGGATTATCCGCCATTCGGCCTCCCAATAAAACAATTCGTCGCTTTCCAGCGTATATTATAACGTGCCTTCCGGCGGGTGGAAGCATGTATCTGTGCCGGGTGTCATAGGAGGAGCGGCAGCCTTCTGCTGGCTCTCACAATACTGCCCAAAAGTAGGATGTGAAAGCCCTCCCAAGTATGGTTAGATATTCAGGTAGAACAATTGTGCCAAGTAACAATGGAGGAGTTACGATGTATCAGTGGATGGTGTTTTTACACGTTTTGGCCGCGCTGATCTTTTTCATGGCGCATGGCGCTTCGGCGATCATGGCTCTCCGCCTGAGTCGGGAACAAAATCCTGACCGTATTCGCGCACTGCTGGATTTATCCGAGACATCCTTGCCGGTGATGATGATTAGTCTACTGGTGTTACTTATCGCTGGAATCATCGCGGGCATTATGGGCAACTGGTGGTCACAGGGTTGGATATGGGTCTCTCTGGTGCTGCTGATTGGCGTGTTCGTGTGGATGGGAGTGTATGCCCAGCGGCGTTATGCACCGCTTCGCAAGGCACTTGGAATTGACTATCGAGGCAAACCCGGAGACAATCCCCCTGCTAATGATGCAGAAATCCACGCTCTCATTCAGGCTGCAAATCCGGTATTATTGGCAGTGGGCGGCCTTGGAATTGGAGGTGTTATTCTGTGGCTGATGATCTTCAAGCCGTTCTAATATGTGAAATATCCTCTCCAACTATAAGAGAAAGAGGTTTCAATGGTCGATAGCACACTGGAACGTACGACGGGTGCGGAAAATGTAATCTGGGATTTGTCGATTTTCTACGACGGCATTGATGACCCGAATATCCAGAAAGATATGGATGCTCTGGATGCCCGCGCGGGTAAATTTGCCGACCAGTACAAGGGACATGTAGCAGAGTTTGATACTGAAGAAATGATGGATGCCATTACCGAACTGGAATCCATGTATGATGCAGGCGGGCGTATTGGCAGCTTCGTCGGCCTAACCTACGCTACTGATACCAATAATGCCCAGTATGGCGTGTTGATGCAGAAGATTACTGAGTGGGATGCCCAGCTTGAACAGAAGCTGGTGTTCTTCGAGCTGGAATGGAATCAGGTGGACGACGCGAAGGCCGAGAAGATCATCAACGATCCGACTGTCGCCAAATATCGACATAAACTGCAAGCAGACCGTCGCTTCAAACCGTACCAGTTGAGCGAAGTTGAGGAACAACTGTTGATGGAAAAGTCGGTCACAGGCAGCAGCGCGTGGATACGATTCTTCCAGCAGTTGATCGGCGCACTGCGGCTGGATTTTGAGGGTGAAAAGCTGCCACTGACCCCGGTGCTGACCAAGTTATACGACGAAGACCGGGATATACGCCGGAAGGCCGCCGAGTTGATCACCGAGGGGCTGGGCAGCAAGTCGATGGAACTGACGTACATCTTCAACGTGCTGGCGGCGGATAAGGCGTCCGAAGACAAAATGCGGGGATATGAGACATGGATTTCGTCGCGCAACCTGTCGAATAAAGCACCAGACGCGGTGGTTGAGTCGCTGATAAAAGCTGTGACATCAAATTATGAACTGGTGGCACGTCATTATCGTTTGAAGCGTCAGTTGCTCGGTCTGGATGAATTGACCGAATATGATCGCTATGCACCACTGCCGACCAAAGACAGCGATACTTTCTATACCTGGGATGATGCGAAGGATATTGTGCTAAAGGCATACGGGGCTTTTAGCCCACAGGTGGCCGAAGTGGTGGCGCGGTTCTTCGATGAGAACTGGATTCATGCCCCGGTGACTCCCGGTAAACGTGGGGGTGCGTTCTGCTCTTACACTGTACCCTCGGCGCATCCGTTCGTGCTGGTCAATTTCGAGGGGACTGCCCGCGACGTGATGACGCTGGCACACGAGTTGGGACACGGTATTCATGCTTATTATGCCGCCGAAGCACAGGGCTTGTTTGGGCTGGCGACACCATTGACGACGGCGGAGATGGCTTCCACCTTTGGCGAGATGCTGGTGTTCACCGACCTGATGAACAATGAGTCTGACCCGGAAGTGCGACTGTCGATGTTGGCGCAGAAGATCGAAGACAGCTTCGCCACTGTCTTCCGCCAGATTTCGATGAACCGCTTCGAGGATGGTTTCCACACCGCCCGTCGCCGCGAAGGTGAACTGACCACCGAGCGCATCAGCGACATCTGGATGCAGAGCCAACGCGCCATGTTTGGCGACAGCGTTACCATGACCGACAATTATGGTATCTGGTGGAGTTATATCCCGCATTTCCTGCACACGCCGGGTTATGTGTATGCCTACGCATTTGGCGAACTGCTGGTGCTGGCGCTGTTCAATCTGTATAAGGAACGCGGCGCGGCATTCGTGCCCCAATTCATTGAGGTGCTGGCAGCGGGCGACTCCGACTGGCCGGAGAAAATTCTGGCGAAAGTGGGCGTTGATTTAACCGATCTGAACTTCTGGAATCAAGGACTGGCGGCCATCGGCGCGCTGGTGGAACAGGAAGAACAAACGGCGCGGGAAGTGTATCCCGACAAGGTAAGCTAAAGCTGATGTGGGCGGGTCGCAAGCCCACCCACACATTCCCCTTTACTTATCCAGCGAACACGGCTGTAGCGACTGAATGTGGCGGCAGCTCGATGCGCCAGCGCCCCGGTGCATCGGCGTGTGCCGACAGTTGAGCCAATGACACCTGTTCAGGGTTGTCCATCGTATTCATGGCGCGAGGACTATCCCCGGTGAGTAGCTGTCCACTTGAAAGCTGGAAACGGCTGTCCAGTGACAGGGTAATCTCACCTGGTTGATCGTAATGTCGATTGGTCAGGGTAACGGCCACACTACCGTCGCGCCGTGAAGCCGTTCCCGTGATCGCACTCGATCCATCGGCAAGCTGTGTGCCCTGTTCGATTTGTACGGGCATCGCCTCCGCGCCGATATGCGGTTTGTGAAGCTGAAACACATAGTAGGTTGGCGTCAGCCACATCTGCGCGCCCCAGGTCATGATGGGTGCTTGCAGCACATTCACGATCTGCGCCAGATTCGCCATCGACAGGACGTTACACTGGTGATGGAAGCCTTCGAGCGCGATAGCGGTTGCTACCGCATCCCGCATCGTATTGGCCTGTTCAAGATAACTCGACAGCGGACGGCGTTCGACTTCCCCTGGCCCCCATTGGCGGGCTTCGGGATGCCATACACCCCATTCGTCCAGGGCGATACCAATTTTGCGGGTTCCATCGGTTTCAGAGGCGATAATGTCCGCCGTGCGTTCCACAAAGGCTTCGGTTTGCCCTGCTTCGGCCAGCAGCGCATAATACTCGGCCTCGCTGAAGTTGATTTCTGTTCCGCCATTGATCCAATAATTGTGGATGGACAGGTGATCGACCAGATCGACATGCTTGCCCAATGTCTGAAGCAGTTCGATGTTCCAGTCGTCCTTTTCGCCACAAACGACCAGTTCGGCAGAGGGGTCAACATGACGCAGCATGGTGGCATAACGGCGATATTCGCGGGCGTAGGTGGCGCTGTCGAAGTTGCCGCCGCACCCCCAGTTCTCATTGCCGACCCCCCACAAACGTACATTGAATGGATTGGGCGAACCATTGGCGGCGCGTTCCTGTGTCAAGGTGGTGCTGACCGATGCGTTGCAGTATTCCAGCCAGTCGCAAAGTTCCTGTGGACTGCCGGTACCGACATTCCCGGCCAGATAGGGTTCTGCGCCCAACTGCGCGCACAGATACAAAAATTCGTGTGTGCCGAGGGTGTTATCATCCTCGACCATGATGCCACAGGACATGCCGAGGCGGTGCGGGCGATCTTCAGGCTTGCCGATGCCATCGCGCCAATGGTAATGATCGGCATAACAACCACCCGGCCAGCGCAGCAGGGGTACAGGCATCTGCTTCAAGGCTTCCAGCACGTCGGCACGGAAACCGCCGTGATGCGGGATTTCCTGATTGTTCGCGCCCACCCACAGACCATCGTAACAACAGCGTCCCAGATGCTCCGCAAAATGGCCGTACAGCCGGGGCGAAATGGTCCCGATAGGGTGTTGATCGTCTAGCTTGAGAGTTGTCTGAATCACTATTCGTCTCCGAGAATAAATTTATGTACAGTCAACATCCTGTTATATCGGTTTTGTAGGATTTCGCCTACTGTGTTGGTATCATGGTGGTAGAGGTCACAGTCAATGAACAATCCCGATCAAAACCGTATCGCGCTAGTCACGGGTGCGAGTTGTCGCATTGGCATCGGCGCAGCGGTGTGTCGTGCGCTGGCGAAGCGGGAAATCGACATCTGTTTCACCCACTGGTCGGCGTATGACGCGACTATGCCCTGGGGGGCGGATAGCGATCATGTGACGGCGTTGGAGGCGGAAATACGGGCGATGGGAGTACGGTGCACCAGTATGGAAGCTGATCTGAGCCAGCCGGAAAGTGCTACACACATTCTGGATGCGGCAGAACGGGCGCTGGGGCAGGTTTCGATTCTGGTCAATAATGCCACCTACTCGGTCAATGGTGATTATAAGGAGTTGGATGCCGCCATGCTGGATGCCCACTACGCCGTCAACATGCGCGGGACATTCCTGCTGAGTGTGGAGTTTGCAAGGCGGTTTATGGGTGAGCATGGCCGCATCATCAATTTGACCAGTGGGCAGTCGCTTGGGCCAATGCCATCGGAGCTGGCGTACATCGCAACCAAAGGCGCGGTGGAAGCCTTCACACTGTCGCTGGCGGCGGGTGTAGCCGGGAAACAGATCACGGTCAATGCGGTTGACCCCGGCCCAACCGATACCGGCTGGATGGATGACAACCTGAAGGCGAAACTGTTACCGCGTTTCCCGGCCAAACGGATCGGCCAACCGCAAGATGCCGCGCGGTTGATTGCTTTTCTGGCAAGTGAGGAGGCGACCTGGGTCACAGGGCAAATCATTCATTCCAACGGTGGATTCGGGTGGGGTTGAAAACAGTAGGATGGTTATGATTGAAACTGCCCGTCTGAGACTGCGTCCGTTCACGGCTGGCGATCTGGACGAGTACCACGTTCAGATTTACAGCGACCCGGACGTTATGCGTTACATGCCCGGTGGCAAACCACGCCCGAAAGAGGGCACAAAAGCGGTACTCGATTTTTCGATTCGACACGGCGAACAACATGGTTTTACTCTATGGGCACTCGTTCGTCAGTCGGATGAACAATTCCTCGGCCATTGTGGGCTGATTTACCTTCCCAATACGCCCGACGTTGAAGTGGCTTATGCAATTGGCAAGACGTTCTGGGGACAGGGTTATACCAGCGAGGCGGCGCGTGCCTGCCTGGGCTATGGCTTCGAGATTGCCCGATTGGAACAGATTGTCGCACTGGCTGAACCGGATAATAGCGCCTCGCAGGGGGTGATGCAGAAGATCGGTATGTTTCATCAGGGGACGACGAGCAAATACTACAATACCGAACTGGTGCTGTACCAGATGGCACGCGATGACTTCCAGCCGGACGATTTGGTGTATCGTCTTCTGGACGGATAATCTCAATCAGAAAAGAAGGTTTTTATGACACTCCACACCATTGAACCCGAACGGCGCACGTTACACGGGCATTTCTCCCGCGATCTGCGCCTATACTGACGATTAATCCCGGCGATACGGTGCGTTACCGCACACTGGATGCGGCCTGGAATATCGAACCACCGCCGGATGACAGTCCACAGCCCAAATTCGAGCCGCGTATCGAGGGCGACGATGACGGTCACGCGCTGTGTGGACCCATATTCATCCGAGGCGCGAAACCCGGTATGACGCTGGTGGTGCATATTGATGACCTGCGTGTTGGCGCGTTTGGATTCACGGGCGCGGGTGGCTGGCATACCCCGCTCAATGATCGGCTGAGTGTATCGGAACTGCCGAAGTTTGCCCTGCAATGGACACTGGATGCTGATGCGATGACCGGACGTGACCAGTTCGGCCATACTGTCGATCTGCATCCGTTCATGGGTGTACTGGGGATGCCGCCGGATGAAGCGGGTAAACTGCCGACTTCACCACCGCGTAAAACGGGTGGCAATATCGACTGTAAAGAACTGGTCGCTGGAAGCACGTTGTATCTACCCATCGCGGTAGAAGGTGGCTTGTTCTCGGCGGGCGATGGACACGCAGCGCAGGGAGACGGCGAGGTGTCGGTTATGGCGATTGAAAGCCCAATGGAACGATGTGAACTTACTTTCAATCTACACACGGACATGTCCCTGACCGCGCCGCGCGCCAACACCCCGGTAGGGTGGGTTACATTTGGCTTTCACGAGGATTTGGACGAGGCGATAGGACTGGCGCTGGATGATATGCTCAAGTTGATGGATGAGCAGTACCACGTCAGCAGGCAGGAAGCGCTGGCGCTGGCAAGTGTGGTGGTCAACCTGCATATCACCCAGCTTGTGAATGGGGTGCGCGGGGTTCATGCGATCCTGCCGCATGGGGCGATCCGGTAATATGAAGAATTGTCAAAGTTTAAAACCTTAATGCTTCCAATTAAGAAGTGTCTCTATACTGAAGCTAATATCCGATGACGCCAGAGTCATTACAAACATACTAGTTCCCCGACTCCCCCAACGGTATGCCGCCGACGAATAAACCCCGTCGGCGGCATCATTTTCCGGGTAAGTCCAGCCGCACCATTCGATCATGCCCAGCGTAGTCCGGCAGCACTTTCGCTTCAGCGCCGGGGAAGGCCACACGCGCCAATTCCAACGCTGCCGCGCCCTGTTCAGAACCGATTTCTAGTAGAATCAGCGCGCCGGGATTGCAGACTGAAGGGGCTTGTTCCAGCAGCCGCCGCACCAGATCGAGGCCATCCATGCCGCCATCCAGGGCGAGAGTTGGCTCGAACCGGGTAACAGCCAATTCGGGCAGATCGGGTGTGGCGATGTAGGGTAGGTTCGCCATGAGCAAATCTACTTTGATTTCACGATCAATAAGTGGTTGGAGCAGGTCGCCTTGTAGGAATTCGATGTTGACCCGGTTCGCTTCCGCATTCTCACGGGCGACTGCCAGGGCTTGTGGGCTGATGTCCACTGCATACACCCTGGCAAGAGGGCGATGCGCGGTTACTATTACTGCCAGCGCGCCACTGCCTGTTCCAACATCCACGATGGTGACTTCTCGGCCAGTGGGGGTGAAAGCCAATGCCGCCTCGACCAGCATTTCGGTTTCCGGGCGGGGAATGAGGACAGCAGGAGTCACTACGATGTCACGGTCAAAAAAGGCACGACGCCCCAAGAGATAGGCTAATGGTTCACCGGACGCCACGCGCTCGACCAGCGCCGCAAATTGGTGTCGCGCTTCGGGGCGTATCGGCTGTTCCGGGTGGGCGAACAGATACGCTCGTTCTACACCGAGTACGTGTGCCAGCAGCAATTGGGCTTCCAGGCTGGCCGAATCCGACACCGGCGCAAGGAATTTTTTAGCTTTGTCCAGTACATTACGGATCGTGAATATCTCGGTCATGGTGATTTAGCGAAACTACACACTGTTTTTATAAGTTTCTTAAACAAATCGCCCTATGATTGTAAGGTGTGTCTTGTTGTATAGTGAGGCCATAAATATCAAAGTCTATTGTAGCGGTGAATTTACACCGATAGCTAATCGAGGAACCAATCAGTGATTAACCAACGTTATCAACCCAAGCATTATGAAGAAAGCACCAAGCACATCTGTGCCTACTGCCACCGTACCCCTGCCGTCTGGCAGCAGTCCGGGAATGAGAAAATCTGCGCCCACTGTGGCACGCGCGTCTACAATTCGATGCCAGATCAGGGTGAAAATGCTTTTGCCAAATCTACCAATCGTTAGTCGATTGTTCACCATCGGGATATAGGGCGCGTCCCTCCCTTCGTTCTCTATATCCCGGCTTATATCAACATCCCCCTTTCCTCACAACAACAGCATACACGAACAGAAACAGCCTCAGGGCTGATTTTTGAGTCCCTTGAGGTAGCGTTTCTCTACTCACTATAAGATAAACTCAGCTATTTCTGTCGGCGAGGGTGATATAATCGTGGCAACGCGGAAGCAGAATGAGCGACGATTATCCCAACTGGGATAAACTACCAGCGGGAGAAGACGTTACTGGTTGGATAAGCCAGGTCGAGTACGTGGATTTGCTCGATATATCAAAATTGTTGACGCTGATGAAGTGACACAAAGTTTTCTGCAAGAAGTGTACAACGAACATGGGCGGCTGGTTGCACGCCATACAAAATATCCCGTAGATAGTGGTCATCAGGATATTGAAGGAGTAGTCCGATTATGATTACCCAAGAAATACTATCAGAAAAAATCGTAGACTATCTCAACGACCAATTGAGTTCTGATTGACCTCGTTCATTGGGCGGAAGACGCAATCGTGATCTTCAGTGAATTGGATGAACGCCCACCAAATGAGGATGAGGTGTGGGATATTCTGCTGTATATTGGTGCTGGTGATACCCCTTACTTCCCGTTGACGTGGGATGTCATTAAAGAATTTCTAGAGCGACTTGGTCGCCCTATCCAGAAAGTTGTTGCCTGACTTATGCCCTCACCCCTGTCCGGTACGCGCGTCCTCGACCTGACTCGACTGCTGCCCGGCGGCGTGTGCAGCATGATGCTGGCCGACCTGGGCGCAGATGTGGTCAAGATCGAAGACCCGAACGGCGGGGATTATGCGCGGTGGATGCCGCCGATCATTGATGGGCAGAGCGTCTACTTCCGCATGAACAACCGGAATAAACGGAGTTCTGATCCTCGACCTGAAGGGGACAGAAGGTGTGGCTGTCCTCAAGCGGCTGGTCGAATCTGCCGATGTGCTGGTGGAAGGGTTTCGCCCCGGTGTAATGGCGCGGTTGGGCTGTGACTACGAGGCGCTGCGGGCGGTCAATCCCCGGCTAGTGTACTGCGCCATCTCCGGCTGGGGCGCGGATGGGCCGTATGCAGACCGGAGTGGTCACGACCTGAATTACGTCTCCATTGCCGGAATGCCGGGAGCGATGCTTAATCCCCAGGTGATGGGTGGGCAGGTGGCGGACATCGGCGGGGCGTATGTGGCGGTTGCCGGGATACTGGCAGGGCTGGTGGGGGCGTCACGAACGGGCGAGGGCTGTTTTGTTGATGCGTCATTGTTCGAGGCGAGTCTGCCGTTTGTGATGTATCCCTGGGTGGAGGCGAAAACAACGGGCATCACCGAACCGGGTGGGCTGACGGGCGGCGCGGCGTGTTACAACATCTATCAAACGCAGGATGGATTGCCGGTGTCACTGGCGGCGATTGAACCCAAGTTCTGGGCGAACTTCTGCACCGCTGTCGAGCGCCCCGATCTGATCCCGGACTATCATCTACCGGAACGTCAAGCCTACCTGCGGGTTGAACTGGTGGAGATTTTCGCACTTAAGACACGGGATGAATGGCGCACCATCCTTGAATCCGCCGACTGCTGCTTCGCGGTGGTGAATTCCCCCGGTGCGCTGGCCGACGATCCGCATGTTCAGGCGCGGGGGATGGCAGGGGTCGGTGAGGATGGCGTACCCTGGATGCGAAGCCCGATTCGATTGGATAACGACCCATTTCGGCAGGGACGTGTCCCCGGTTACGGCCAACACACCCGTGAAGTCCTGCATGAGGCTGGATACAGTGAGGCGGAAATCGACGGATTGATCGCAGCCAATGTCGTCCGTGACGGAACCTAGACACCCTCTTTATCTGATCTTCATCCGTTTTTTGTTAGCCGGTAACGTCCAACTCTCGCATCTCACCTATACTGGTGGGTGGAGTTCACAATTACTCGCACATCATACAGGAGAGATGCAATGGATGTAACACTCAAGCACCAACCTTCGTTCTCGCTGGCCGTGATCCAGTTGGGGGCGAATGAGGAAATTAAGGTCGAGCCGGGGGCAATGGTCAGCCACAGTGATGGCCTGACTACCGAGACCAAAGCCGAAGGGGGATTGTTTGGCGGCCTGAAGCGCATGGTAGCGGGTGAGAGCTTTTTTCAGAATACCTGGAAAGCACCCGCACAGGGGGGCGAAATTACCGTCGCGCCAACCCTTCCCGGCGATATGATTACGCTGGACATGGGCGGGAACGATTTTCTGCTGGCAAGTGGGGCGTATGTCGCCAGCGAAATGGGCGTCAGCATGGATGCCAGTTGGGGCGGCTCGAAGGGCTTCTTCGGCGGTGGCGGGTTGATTCTGCTGAAGGTCAGTGGAAGTGGCAAGCTGGTAGCCGCTACTTACGGCGCGATTGAAGAACGCGATCTGGCACCGGGGCAGCGCTATACAGTGGATACCGGGCATATCGTCGGCTTCGATGCGTCGATACAATTTAGTGTTACCAAGTCCGGCAGTTGGAAATCGACTATTCTGGGCGGTGAAGGGTTGGTGTGCCAGCTTACCGGGCCGGGACGGGTGCTGATGCAATCCCGTTCTACCGAAGCGTTCCTGGGCTGGCTCATCCCCAAACTGCCCAAATCGTCAAACTCATAAACCCCCGCCTTTACACCACGCCCTTGATGGTACTATCGGGGGCGTGGTCATTCCGCTGAATGTCACAAACCTCGTGCCTCTCCGGTCTTATTTCATGAAAGTCCAGTTCATGGGTGCTATCATGGTAAAACCTAAAGCTGCAGGTATATCGAGATACAGATGAACTCATTTGAAAGCTATCGCCCTCTGATGTTTTCCATCGCCTACCGGATGTTGGGCAGCGCGATGGAGGCCGAGGACATTGTACAGGAAGCGTATCTGCGGTATCAGGCTGTGCCGGAAGAACAGGTGAAGTCGGCCAAAGCGCTGTTGTGTACCATCGTGACACGGCTGTGCATCAACCAGCTTCAATCGGCACGAGAGAAGCGCGAAACCTACATTGGCCCCTGGCTACCCGAACCGATCCTGACCGGGGACAGTGCGCTGCTCTCTCCGGCGGCACAGATGAGCGTGGATGAAAGTATCTCGATGGCGTTTCTGGTGCTGCTGGAAAGCCTGAATCCACCGGAACGGGCGGTATTCCTGCTGCGTGAAGTGTTCGATTATCCGTATGATGAAATCGCCGAGATTGTTGGCAAGGAAGAAGCGACCTGTCGGCAGTTGTTCAGCCGCGCCAAAAAGCACCTGGCCGAAGGTCGCCCCCGATTTAAACCGTCCCCGGAAGCACACCGCCAGATGTTAGAGCGCTTCACCAATGCCGTCGGGGAAGGTGATCTGGAAGGGTTAACCCAATTGCTGTCCAACAACGTCGTCATGTGGGCGGATGGCGGCGGAAAGGCACGCGGCGCGGCTACCCACCCCCTGCATGGTCGTGAGGCGGTGGCGCGATTCCTGATCGCCTCAACCCGCTTCCCAACGGAAAGTTACCGGGCGGAAATGGCAGAGGTCAACGGCGAACCGGCGGTCATCCTGCGGGCGGGAGAAAGGGCGATTGTGGTTTTCACCATCGAGATAGATGAATCCGCCGTGTGCGAGATTCGGGTGGTTGGCAACCCGGATAAACTCAAGTATTTGTGAAGAATCCAGGATAGCTATGAGGTCCCAATCACTCTTTCTGTTCCGTCGGGCGCTTCGGCCATTTGCAGGATGGACTGTGCCAGTTCGCGCAGGGCGTCCCGAAGCTCCGGCGGATGGTAGATGACTATCGGGCAGCGCAACCTGACCAGAAAACGCGCAATCCAATCCAGATTGTCGGTATAACAGCGCATGAGCATCCCTTCCGGCGCGGGTTCGAGCAGCGCCATGTCGTCGGGAATTAGTTCGCGGGCGGTTTCCATACTGGTTCGCAGCAGCACTTTGACTTCCCAGGCACCGGGCATGGCGGCAATGGCATTGAGCAGATATTCGAGCGGTTTGAAATCCACCGGACGGTGAAAGGTGGAGTCCAGCAGATTGAACCCTTTCACCCGATCTAACCGGAATGTTCGTAGGTCACGGCGCAGATGACAGTAGGCGGCGGCATACCAGTAACCCGCATGGTAGACCAGCCCGTAGACGTCGATCACACGCTCGGTACGATCCCCACTGCCTCCTTCGTATTCCATCCACATTTGAGTCTCCTGATGGGCAGCCAAACTGAATTGGGCGATCATTTCCTCGGAGGTGGCGCGATAGGCGGGGATGTTGAGCGTCAGGACACTTTGCAGCGCCCGAACCCGTTCCTGTAGCTCGGCAGGCAGCACGCGCTCGATTTTGGCGCTGGCACTTTCCGCGCCAATGGTAGCCGCGAGTCCCAATCGACGTACCGCCAGCAACCCCAGGACAATCGCCAGAATTTCCGGGTTGTTGAACATGAGGGGTGGGAGACGAAAACCAGCCCGCAGGTAATACGCGCCGTAGCGCCCCGGTTCGCTTTCCACCGGGATACCCATGTCGCGCAGCATGGTGATATAGCGGCGCACACTGCGAACTTCGACCTCCAATCGAGCGGCCAAATCCGGGCCAGTGACTTCACCCTGCGATTGCAGGATTTCCAGCACCGTGAGCAGGCGAGTTGTGGGGCTGTACATGGGTCAATTTTCCCTCAAAATCCGGTAAATCCGTTCTAATGAGGACTGATTATAACCGCATTGGGATTTATAGTAAAAGTAACGCTGGAGAGTGATGGAGAATGTGATGAATTTCTACACGGACAAGCTGATGGTTGAGGAACGACGGAACAGTATGTTACAGGAAGCACAGCGTCATCAACTGGCGAAAATGGCGCAGGCGGGCGAACAACATTCTCGCGGTGGGCGATTGATGAGGGTCATTCGTGTCTTCGGTAGTCTGCATCCCTATATCCTCTCCGTTAAAGCCACAAAGCAGGTGGCTCAGGAGTATCCGACAACAGCCTGTGCAGAGGGGTAGCAGAAGCCCACCGTACACGGAATATGCAGTACAGTTATTTTCGGAATAGAGCCGGGTGAACCATTGCGTTCGCCCGGTTTGATTTGGGGGTTGAGATGAAATCATGTTCAGTTACGGGATGTGAAGGAAGAAGACCTGCCGATCTTCTTCGAGCAGCAGGCAGACCCGGAGGCCAGCCTTATGGCGGCGTTCCCGGCGCGAGGGCGGAAAGCATTCATGGCACACTGGCGCAGGATCGTGAACGACGACAGCATCCTCAAACAGACGATTGTGGCGGATGGAGAAGTGGCCGGGAACATCGTGAAATATGATTCGTTCGGTGAAGCGGAAGTGGGCTACTGGCTGGGACGCAATTACTGGGATCAAGGGGTTGCCACGCGAGGACTGGCGGCGTTCCTAAGCCAAGTCGATGAGCGTCCGTTGTATGCACATGTGGCGAAACACAATATCGCTTCGCGGCGGGTGCTGGAAAAGTGCGGGTTCACTATCTGCGGCGAAGACAAGAGATACGCCCATGACGGGGAAGAACCTGCGGACGAATTTGTCCTGCGGCTGGATGGGGAGGGAATGCGGTAAACTGGAATAAGAATATCTCCATAGAGGTCTTAAGTGGACAAGGCAAGGCTTGT
This sequence comes from uncultured Chloroflexia bacterium, assembly GCA_963752305.1. Taxonomy (GTDB): domain Bacteria; phylum Chloroflexota; class Anaerolineae; order Aggregatilineales; family Phototrophicaceae; genus CFX2. The sequence goes on along the minus strand of CAVVXQ010000006.1, from coordinate 624,651 downwards.
CCCTACGGAAGCGTGTGTAATGGTGGTGTATGCCTCATGAACATCGTCAATGTCGGTTATGACTCGACTAACTATTATGTGCTGGCGGACATCAAACCGCGCCTGCTCATCGACGTGGGCTTTCCCGGTACGCTGGCAAAATTGCAGAATCAATGCAAGCGGTATGACATACAACCAACAGACATCAAATACCTTCTTGCCACCCACTATCATCCCGATCACGCCGGACTGGTTGGGGAATTGCAGAAACTCGGTATCAAACTCATTGTGATGGACGTTCAGGTATCGGGTGTTCCGCTTTTGCGCGGCTATATGAAACCGGAATATCCCTTCGTAGAGATCAACCTGAAGGACAGCATGATCCTGAGCATGGCGGAGAGCCGTGATTTCCTGAAAAGCATTGGCATTCAGGGAGCGATCATCGAGACACCGGGACATTCCGATGACAGTGTGAGTCTGATTTTGGATGAAGGGGCGGCCTTCACCGGAGATTTAACCCATCCCTTGCTGCTGACGGACGACACAACAGACGCCAGCCATCAAAGCTGGGCGAAAATTCGGGCGATGGGTGTCAAGACCGTGTACGGCGGACACGGACCCGTGTGGACGTTGACGTGATGGCTATACATAGGGTGAACCTGCCCATTTGACGGGAAGGATGCCGGGGAGGGGATGACCACCATCGCGCCCTTTGCTTTTGTCCACACCAGAGTTGATCCAGGGTAAGTAACCCGATTGTGTCCAATCGACCTTTTGGGCATAAGCCCGCCCGATTTCCTCCATCAACTGCACCTGCTCCGGCAAGAAGGAATCGACATCCAGTTTGGCGGGGTCTGGACGGCCAGTTGTGTCGATGCCTAGCTGATCGCGGAGGGTGGCGGCGTTGAGGTAGGGGTTGTAGCGGCGGTAGTCGATGCGTGAGCCGTAGATAGCGCGGGTGTCGAATACCTGCTGCAAGTTGGAATCGCCCAGGCCAGTATTGATGATGTAACGCACCCAATCGTATAACCAGAAACGCGGCTGCACCGCCTTCGGAGACGGTGGTATCAGCAAATCCTGTTCCGACTGAAAAGTGAATGACGTTGCCATCGGCAAAGCCTTCCAACGCGCCGATGTATTCCATCGCCTCGATGGTGGCGACCAGACAGGGGTTGCTGTAGACACCGACGCCGCCGTCGAGCAGATTGCCCAACACCGGAGGGAAGTAAATCGGCTCGGCTCCGCTAGCGGCTACTGCACCGATGACAGGCCAGTCCGCGAACATGGGCGCACCGGGGCCAGCACTGACGATGTAATAGATGTTGGCGGTGCGGGAGTCGCGGGTGGTCATAAAGACAATCGGTCTGGTGAAATCGCCGACGGTTCTGCCCTGCGCCAGCGACCCCATGATGTCGACAAACGGTTTCAGGTCGTACAGGTGTCGCAGGCCGGTGAACAGGTAACGGAGCGCCAGCAGAATACCATTCGGTTGGGCGCGGAAGGATTCCGGCAGGCGAGTCCGATAGACTTCTTCCAACAATTCCTGCGCCGTGTATCCCAGACCGATTCCGGCGGCGATGATTGCGCCGGTACTCGTCCCGGCGACCATATCAAATAGCTGCGAACAGGGTTTGCCGGTGAGGGTTTCGAGTTCGGCCAGCATGGCAACGGCGATCATGCCGCGCATTCCACCGCCGTCGATGGAGAGGATGAGTTTTTTAGCCTGCGGATTGATGTCGATCATCGGACACCTCTATTGAGCAATCGGTGGTGCGGTCATACGGTTGATGGCGACGGCAACGCGAGATGCCTGCTGCCGCTGAATTCTCCCTTATGATCGGCGGCGATGGCGGGAAGGTCGGGTACAGCCGCCCAGTGTGATCGACATGATGATAACGTTAAGAATGATAAACGAGAAAATGTTCTCGAAATTATCAATCCCCCAAACCAAAATGGGTTTTGCTGACCCCCTCCGGTTGGTTGCGCTCACCGTCGATATTGAAATTCCCCCCTCAAACTGCGAAAAATTCTGCAATTGCATAGGTGCGGGTTGTGCGGAATTTACCTCACCCCCCAGCCTCCTCTCCATACGATAGATGAGGAGCAGGACACCTAAGAGCATAGCACAAAAACGGGCGGAATAGGTAAACATTTGTTTCGTTTTTGAGGGGAAAAAACGCAAAAAGTGCTGCGTGCCGAGGTATTAGAGATGAGTTGAAGATGCGGATAGACGTTATCAGCTATCAGTCGTCAGTTTTCAGAAAGAAGTAACGAGAATAAAAACGTAACACGAAGACTTAAAGGCGCAAGGACACAAAGCGAGAAAGTAACCGCTTAACAGGTCTAGAAGTCGTTTGAAAAATTCAGAGGGTGCAGCAGATGGTTGCTGGCTGTGCTTACCCCCTCCCCTGTCAACGTCTGAGCAGAGGACCGCCTTCGAGTTTTCGGATTGATAGCTTGTGACTATTACGGGACATCATGCATATAGAGCGACCTGCCAGGTCGCCCCTACGCTCGCTTAATTGGCTTGCAAGGTGGAGCATCACTTAAAGATATGGAGGGAGGTGGTCATGGCAGTTGTGGGATTCGGGAAAAGAGGCGATGATGGGCGGGGAAATTCGCCTGCTAGCAGAATGATGAGGATTATGCGGGGTGTGATTGAAGCGGTCAGAGCGCGGCTGCGAACCGATTTCCTGCTGCGGTGGACGCTGGCGACGATGGCCGGATGGACGGTGGGGTTGTACCTGACCACACTGAGCCTATCGACGCCCGTGTTCTGTATGGGTGGGGCGCTGGCGGGGGCGTGCATTGGCGCGGCGCAGTGGTACGCGCTGCGGGGGGATTATCCGGTGGGGCGCAAGTGGATTGGGTGGAGCACCGCTGGAGGGCTGGCCGGGATGCTGCCTGCTATGTTCGCCGGGGTGCTGGTGGCGCTGGGCTGGGGACTGGGTATCGCGCTGGTGGGCGGAATCGTGGGCGCGGGTGTGGGAACTGCTCAGTGGTCGATCCTTAATGGGCGACTGAACCGGGCGGGATGGTGGATCACAGCGAACGTGGGCGCGGGAGCGGCGTGCGCGCTGCTGACCCTCGCGCCGATTGTGTGGGGGCTGCCGATTGGCCTGCTGCTGGGTACGGGGGTGTACGGGTATGTGACGGGGCGGGCGCTGGTGTGGATGATGAAAGAGTAAAAGTTTTCAGTGGTCAGTTATCAGTTGTCAGTAAAAGAGAAAGTACAGATTGCAGAGGGATATGCATATTTATTTAGCGATCTTCGCTCAGTCCAACGAGAACAGTGGAAATTGCCAGAAAGCTGGAGGTTCGATTTAGGCAGGATTTTAAAAAATTGAAGGTGTGGGAACATCGTAGGACTACATTAAGTAGTGGGGAGTACGATTTTTGAGTTATCCCCACCCCCAAACCCCCTCCCCATTGCATAACTGAGGGGGCGACAGTAAACTCCCCGTGATCGTTCGTTTAGGTATCCAACTCGTCATTTGAGGGGACACCAACGAACCATATAGAGAATTTTCGAAGCGGATAGGTTTGAAAATGCCATAACCGCTTCCCTAAGCGAAATCTAGTGTCGCCCCCTCAGCCCCATTGCATAAGGAGGGGGCTTTAAAAACTTCTGGAGGGTAAGCTGTTGCTTACAGCACGAAATGTCAGCCTGCCATTTAGGGTGGTGCTACTGGAAAAAATCACCCAGATCACGCTTTCTATTTACCGAATCGCTGTTTGTGCTGGTGACAGAGGTCAAGCGTATGCTGGCATCCCTGATTCAAAAACTGAGAACTGAAGACTGACTACTGATAACTGATGCGCCAGATATGGCCGTAGATGAAATCGGCTATCACTAACGAGCCGTCGGGGGCGACAACCACATCAATCGGGCGAATGAGGCCAGTGACAAAGGGTTCGGGTGTGTAATCCTCGCGCGTCAGGCGGGGATCGTGGGGGTCGATGCGGGCGATGCGCTGCGAGTCCGGCGTCCCGTTCCAGAGGGCGATGAACAAACTGCCGAAATAATTGGCCGGGAACTGCGTCCCGGTATAGGCGACCAATCCACGCGGCAGAGTGAAATCCGGGAAGGTGAACAGGTCAGGCAGAATGTCCAGACGGGAAGGCGTGAGGGGACAGGCGGTGCAACCGCGATTTCGCCAGTACGGCCAGCCATAATGCCCAGCCTGATCTAGCGCCAGCAGACGATCCCCCGCGCCGGAGACGAGGCCAGTGTCGGTGGCGTAGAACTGCCCATCGGCGTCAAAGGTCAGGTCGTAGGGGTCACGCAAACCGGAGGCATAGGTTTCGACCTCGCCTGTATGGGGTTGAATGCGTAGGATAGCGGCTTCTGTCGGCAGAATGTCGGCATAGGGCTTGGAACGCGGATTGAGGGACTCGGCATGATCGGTGAGCGCGCCGATGCTCATATAGAGATAACCATCCGGGCCAAAGACAATGCCGTTGGGTTGATTATCCACCAGACCAAAACAGCAGGGTAAATCCGAAATGACAGCCTGCGGCTCACCGCCGCCGGGTGGAATGCGGTACAAAGCGCCACCTGCAAATGGGCTGACACGGGCGGTCACATAGAGGACATCTGTGCCCGGTTGGAAAGCCAGCCCTACCGGAGAGATGAGATCACCACTGTAACGCTCGGGTTGTACCATCGGTGTCCATGACGTAAACCGCACCGTTGCGCGTACCATTTTCCAGCACGGTAGCATACAGACGACCATCGCGCCCGTAAGTGATTTGCATCGGCGCACCGGGGAACTGGCCGACATGCTCGACGGTGAATCCTGGTGGAACCTGGATGCGTTTCAGGAATCCGGCGATGTCATCTTCGCAGGGAAAGTCCTCGCAACTCCAGCCTGTATTTTCCGAGAAATCGGCAGGGCGGAAGGGGATTGCAAGGGGCGATCCCGCCTGAGAAACGGGCGTCAGGGTGGCTAAAGCGGGGGTGGGGGAGGGGGGCAGGGTAGGGGTGAGGGTGACTGTGGGCGATGGTGTAACCGTCAAGGTTGGGGTGAATGTGGGTGTCGGCGTGGCGGTCAAGGTGGGCGACGGCGTGAAGGTGGGGGTGGCGGTATAGATGGGCGCGTTGGATACGGTTGGCGGCAGGGTGGCTTCAAAGGCGCTGGACTGCGACTCCGTCGAACAGGCGGCAAGAAGCATCAAAATGCCAAACGCAGAAACAGTGCGTTTCAGAGATGCTGAGAAAGTTTTAGGGTTCACGATCATGTCTATCAGGCGTGGCGTATTATCAGGGTAGGACGCATCACGGATACAGTTGGCTAAGAAATGTGTTTGCCATCCGGCTGATCGAGGTTGACAGGGCTGTCGGCATCGGCCTCACTCTTCGCCCGATCCGCGCGCCAGCTTACCACAAACAGGAGGATCACGCCCAACACAATGGCATGATCGGCTACATTCGAGACGTTGGAGATCAAACCGGGTATCTGGTAGTGGATAAAATCCACCACATGGCCGAATGTCAGGCGGTCAATGGCATTACCTAATGCTCCGGCGACCACGAGGCCAACGGCGATGCGGTTGATCCAGGCCGAACCCGTGATACGGGGATAGTAGTACAACATCGCCAGCACCACGACCACCGCGATCAACAGGAACAGGTCGCCTGCCTGCGGCAAAAATCCGAAGGCCGCGCCCGTATTCTGGCTGTGGGTAATCTGGAAAAAAGGAGCGAGGGCAGGAATTGGCCTGACCGTTTCGTCCCACACGCAAATTATCCACGACCCAATGCTTGGTGACCTGATCGAGGATGAGCACAACGCCGATCAAGAGCAGCAGAAATAACCAGTATCGCAGTGTACGACTCAAAGGGACAACTCCACACGATACAACCAGCAAATCGGCTGCATTGTACCACAACCATGTGCGGGTGTGAGGTTCTGATGTAGGTGGGAGATAAGGTGATGGCGTACTGATTAACGCGCTTCTGTCCGGTAGTCGTCACGCGGGGGAGAGAAGGCATCAATAACCAGGGAATCAACCAGCGCGCACATGCTATGGGTTATTCCGCAAGGCACGGCATAGCTATCCCCAGGCTGGCAGACCTGTACATCCGAGCCGATGGTCATCTCGATGCGTCCATAGACCACATAACCGACCTGATCGTTCTTGTGGCTGTGGGGCGGCACTACCGACCCGCGCTCGACAAAGAACTCGCATAACATTACCTCGTCGGTTGTACCCATCGTGCGACGGTGGACACCGGGAAGCATCTCGATTTGTCCGGCTTCGCTGGGGATAATGAAATAACCGTCGGTCATTACACGATACCTCCTTCATCAAATCCCTATGCCATAGATTATGCGGCGGGTATGCCAGATTGTCCATCAGACCGTTCGCTCCAATGGTGTTAGTCCCCTGAAATGCCAGTAAGCTACAAATTAATGCGAGAAATAAAGATTTCACACACTGCTGATTTTTGCGCTACACTGCATTGGGTTCATCAACACCTAACTGGAGATACTCCCGTGACACCCTGGGCAACCAAGCCTGTTATCTATGAAATCAATACCTGGGTGTGGCTGGACACACTCAGCCGGGCATCCAACCGCCCGGTGACACTGGAAAATGTGCCCGACTCCGTGCTGGACGAACTGGCCGGATACGGCATCCACGCCGTATGGTTGATGGGAATCTGGCAGCGCAGCCCGGCAGCCCGCGCCAGCGCCATCCAGTATAAAGATGAGTATCAACCTGCCCTGCCCGACCTGACGGATGAGGATGTAATCGGCTCACCGTATGCGGTTGGGGCGTATCATGTGGACGACCATTTTGGGGGACGGGGGGGCTGGCGAGCTTCCGCGAACGGCTGAACGCACGCGGTATCAAACTCATTCTGGATTTCGTGCCGAACCACGTCGCGATTGACCATGCCTGGGTGCGGGTACACCCGGATTATCTGGTACTGGGTACGCCCAAAGACCTGCAAAAGGAGCCGGATAATTTTTTCACCGCGCGGGATGCATCCGGCAAGTCGATTGTCGTGGCGTACGGACGCGATCCGTATTTTCCCGGTTGGGTGGATACGGCACAGATCAATGCTTTCAGCCCCGGCGCACGCAAGGCGGCACTGGCGACTCTGCTGGATATGGCGAGTCAATGTGACGGGGTTCGGTGCGATATGGCGATGCTGGTGGTGAATGACATTTTCGCCCGAACGTGGTACGGACATGTGAGTTCAGCACCCAAAACCGAATACTGGACGGAAATCATCCCCAACGTTAAAGCGGCCTACCCGGAATTTCTGTTCGTGGCAGAAGTGTACTGGGATATGGAAGCCCACCTGCAATACCTGGGATTCGATTACACCTACGATAAACGGCTGTATGACCGACTACAGGGAAACCGTGTTCCGCCCGTGCGGGCGCATCTGGTCGCGCCGATTGATTTCCAGAAACGTTCGGTACGGTTCATCGAAAACCACGACGAACCCCGCGCGGCGGAGACATTCGGTATGGACAAAAGCCGTCCGGCGGCGGTGTTGATCTGTACCCTGCCGGGCGCGACCCTGCTGCATGATGGTCAACTGGTGGGGCGGCGGGTGAAACTGCCAGTACAGATCGGGCGGCAGGCTTACGAGCCGACCTATGACGATGTGTATGCGTTTTACATGAAAGTGTTGACGGAAGTTCGCGCCCCGGTCTACCAGTTTGGCGAATGGTGGTTGTTCGAGGTGACGGCGGGAGCAGATAACGACACTTACCATCATTTGATTGCCTACGGATGGCGGGAAGGTGATGACCGACGGTTGATCGTGGTCAACCTGAGCGATGAACAATCCCAGGGGCATGTGGAACTCGAACCGGGTTGGCCGGAAGTGGGCGAAACCGACTGGCATCTGACGGACGCACTGAACAGTGATCGTTATGTGCGGCAGGGCGATCTGCTGGAACACCTGGGTTTATTCGTTGATCTGCCCGCCTATGGCGCGCACATTTTTCATTTTGAACGGACGTAAGGGGACAGATTTTTCACAGGGAGGGTCTATGACCCTCCCCTACGATACAAAACTCCCAATCTTGTGCGAAATATCCCAATCCATGTTGGGGAACATTTCCCGGCTGTGAAAGGTGATTTCAATATGATTCCTGTTTCGCTGCACGATAAAGAGCAGATCGCGGCATTCCTACGGCGGAAGTCGCATCTGCATCTGTATCATCTGGGCGACCTGGACGATTTTTTCTGGCCGTACACCGTATGGTATGGGGCGAAACAGGATGGACAGATCGAGCAACTAGTGATGCTATATACGGCGCTGGATGACCCGGTGCTGTTGGCGATTAGCGAGGATGCGGAGGCGATGCGCGATTTGCTGCGGGCGATTCTACACCTGCTGCCGCGCCGGATTTACAGTCATTTGAGCGCGGGGGTGGTGGAGGCGCTGGCGGAGGATTATCAGGTCGAGCCACACGGCCAATATTATAAGATGCTGCTGGCCGACCCAGCACGATTAGAAGTGGTTGAGACTTCGGAGGTTGTGCCAGTTACCCCGGCTGATCTGATGGGACTGGAAAAGCTATATGCGGCCAGTTATCCGGGCAACTGGTTTGACCCGCGCATGTTGGAAACGGGATGTTATTACGGGATTCAAAAGCAGGGTGAGTGGGTGAGCGTGGCGGGGGTGCATGTATATTCGGCGGCGTATCGGGTGGCAGCGTTGGGCAACGTGACCACACATCCCGATTATCGCGGGCAGGGGTTGGCTTCGGCGGTGTGTGCAAAATTGTGCAGGGAACTCGAAGCGACTACCGACCACATCGGCCTGAATGTCAGCCAGGAAAATACCAGCGCCATCGCGTGTTACGAGCGCCTGGGTTTCGAGCGGGTGGCCGCTTACGGGGAGTATATGCTGGTGTTGAAGTAGCCGATCAGGAGACTAGCAACCCAACTGTCTATTTTTCGACCTTCGCGGACTCCGGGCTCTTTTTCTCGGTCACATTGGCGTCCATTTCGAGCAGCATCCGGCGCACGAGCGGGTTGGTGACAACTTTCATGGTCATCGTCTCGTCATCGCGTCGCAGGGTGAAGTGATAGACGGTTACGCCGCGCGTCCCGGCATACCAATGCTCTTCGTATTCCACGTCTTTGTCCAAAGTCCAACCGTTATCGAAGGCTGTGAACAGCGCATCCGCCCCCGTAAAATTTTCTGATTCCGGGTCCCAATGGCGAACTTCGGCCATATAGGCATAGTGCAAATTGCTCAGGTTTTCGGTATCCACGTGTACACCTTTCTCTTGACTCATCATTCAAGGGTGTTATCTGGGGGATGAGCCGCTTACGAATTGGGGTTTATATAGCTATTGTACCAAATGCGGGGCGAAGAAGCATTAACGGCATGGTATAATCGCGCAAATAATCTATTGAAACACAAGGATGGTTGTCTGTGGCAACGGTGATGAATATTCAAGACATCGCACAGTATGAGGGGCAGGAAGTCACGGTGCGGGGATGGGTTTATAACCGCACGGACAAAGGCAAACTGCAATTCATCCAACTGCGGGATGGGACGGGCTTGGCGCAGTGTGTGGCCTTCAAGAAGGATATGGACGAAGGCGAATTCGAAATCGCCGGCAAACTGACGCAGGAATCGGCGGTGATCATCACCGGCAGCGTGCGCAAAGATGACCGCGCCCCCGGCACCCCGGGCGGCTACGAGATCGGCATCAAAACGCTGAAACTGGTGCAGATGGCGGATGAATTCCCGATTACGCCGAAAGAACACGGTGTCGAATTCCTGATGGACAACCGCCATTTGTGGCTGCGGTCGTCGCGCCAGTGGGCGATTTTGCGCATCCGGGCAACCATCGTCAGCGCGATGCGGAACTGGCTGGACGATCATGGCTACCTGCTGGTCGATACGCCGATCATCACCCCGTCGGCAGGCGAGGACACCACCAGTCTGTTCGAGCTGGATTACTTCGGCGAAAAGGCTTTTCTGGCGCAGACCGGACAGCTGTACAACGAGGCCAATATCGCGGCTTTCGGCAAGGTGTACTGCTTCGGCCCGACCTTCCGCGCGGAGAAATCCAAGACGCGGCGGCATCTGATGGAATTCTGGATGCTCGAACCGGAAATGGCGTTCTTCAATCTGGAAGACCTGATGGAGATGGAGCAGGATTTCATCAGCCATATCGTGCAAACGGTGCTGGAAAAGCACCAGAAGAACTGAAAATTCTGGAGCGCGACACGACCAAGCTGGAAAATGTGCTGCCGCCCTTCCCGCGCATCAGCTATGACGAGTGCGGTGGAACGGCTGAACAAGCTGGCGGACGAAACCGACGACCCGGAACAGAAAAAGCTGCTGCATATGGAATGGGGCACGGATTTCGGCAGTCCGCACGAAACAGCGATTGCGGATATGTTCGACAAGCCGGTGTTTGTCTACAACTTCCCATCGGTGTTCAAGGCGTTTTATATGAAGCCGGTGGAAGGTCGCCCGGAAGTGTGCCGCAGTGTGGACTTGCTCGCGCCGGAGGGTTACGGCGAAATCACCGGCGGCAGCGAACGTATCTATGACCCGGACTTGATCGAGGAACGGGTGAACAAAATCGGCTTCCCGCGCGAGGCTTATGCGTGGTATCTCGATCTGCGGAAGTTCGGCAGCGTGCCCCACTCCGGGTTTCGGCATCGGGCTGGAACGCACGGTCGCGTGGATTTGTGGTCTGCCGCACATCCGCGAAACGATCCCTTATGCGCGTATGCTGAACCGGAAATATCCGTAAAAGCTACAAACCTCAACGCAAAGACACAAAGAAGCTAAGGCGCAAAGGGAGTTTATTTTTCGACAGACTCCCTTTGTTTATGATGTCTGTCCGCGTATTAGCTGGTTGTGGAAGCGATTATGCGGGCGGCGATGTCGTTCAGTAGCGAGGCCATGAAGCCTTCGGCGGGACAGGCCAACGCGGAATCATGGACATAATAAGCCGTTTCCGGGGTGCGAACGATTAATCCGGCACGTCCGTAGGCATGGGCAAAAATCTGGATTTGCCAGTGATGGTCGTGGTGGGTGTAGGGGTAGATTTGGGTGAAGATTTTGACCGTGCTGTCCAGCCAGTCGGTATAGATGGCCTGGAATGTGTTTACCCCACCCCTCACCAACGCGTAGGCAACGGCCTGACAGACATCGCTTAACCCGGCGACGGCGAACTCGACTTCGACATCCTTCAGGCCGACCTGTGGATTGATGTCGTACAACTGCTGCTCGAACAGACGGGTATAGTCCGGCAAAAAAGCCAACCAGCTGCGCGGAGTCATGTGTGTTGGGATAGCGTCCAGCATGGCGGCGCGAACCTGATTTAACTCCGCCCCAGCGCGGTCAATGCGTCCCAAACCTGTCCAGTCCTTCGGCTCGAAGTGGGCAACTCCGAAATCCGGCGGCAGGTCATGGGCATCGCGGAAGTCCCTGATGGGCAAAAGCTGGCGAGGCGCGCCGTCTATCGTCAGCAGCATTTCAGGCGGAAATGACCTGCTGAAATCAGATTACGAACCAGCGTCGGGTCTGCGCCGCTTTGCCGCGCCACCTGCTTACCGTTCTTGAAGGTGATGTAGGTCGGGATGGCCTGAATACCATATTGACCGGATATACGCGGATTCTCGTCCACGTTGAGCTTGGCAATCTTCACCTTACCGACAAATTCCCCGGCCATACGATCCAGATGGGGGGCGATCATGTGGCATGGGCCACACCAGTCCGCCCAAAAATCGACCAGAACGGGTAGATCACTGTTGAGTACCATCTGTTGGAAAGATGAGTCGGTGACATGAACCGGCGCAGCGCTCACAGTGGATCGGGCGGCCTGCGGTGTAGGTGGCGGCTGCATCTGGGGCATGGGGCCGCGTCCGAGCAGATAATCAATATGTTCGCGTAAGTCCGACGGTTGTACCCATTCCGCCTTCGACCTGAGCGTACCGTCATTCATGGTCAGCAACGCGGGCAGGGATGGATGTCCATACTGCTCGTGGACATGCGGGTTTTCAGCTACGTCCACACGGGCGATCAACAGTTTGCCAACATTGTCCTTCGCCTGCTGTGCGAGGACATCTTCCAGCGATTTCTGGCGCGTGTTATACAGATAGATGGCTACCGGGAGCTTTTGTGCCAGTACCTTTTGTAAGTTCTGTTCATTGGTGGTAATTGGGGTGTCAAAAACAGCCATGTTCAACCTTTCCTAAGAGTCATTGCATTCCCCAGTGCATAGACGCGCTGATGTGAGCATGTCCTACACATGGTTATACCAGAGGAGGATACAAGTTTCACTAGAAAAGGTTAACTCGCCGATGTAACAATCTGTTATGCACCTGCCGCGAGTTGGCGTTGAAGCTGGGCAATATGCCCCGTCCCGTGATGGGCGTAGGTATTCAACAGGGTATCGACGGAATACGCGCCAGCCTCTGGGTGAACCCCTTCGCGGGCGAAGTCCAACTCAGTAAGGCTGTCCAGCAGCTTCGCCCAACGAGCATGGAGTCCGCGCAGGATCGACAGGGAAAGTTCCAAATCGGTGTCTTTGGCGTCCGGCAGTTCCGCCCATATGTCCTGATCGTAAGGCCGCATGGTGGGATGATCTTCGGTCAGCAACAGGCGCAGACGGACATAGGCGTTCAGGTGCGAATCGGCCAGATGATGCACATTCTGCGCCACTGACCATTCGTGGGGAATGTAGCGTGCCGTCAACTGTTCTTCGGTCAATCCCTGAAGGGCGGTTTCCAGTTCGTCAGGGAAACGGCGGATACGCTCAATATAATCCCGGCGCTGTTCGGGGGTCAGGACAACGGTCATAGTTGATCTCCTGTTGGTTGTTGGATGATGTTGTCATTGTATAAAGTTCTCTGCGTGTTGTTAGATCAGGATGAGTCCAGCAAGGGGATAAGGGATTTTATTTCCCATTAGCGTCAAGTCAAGTCTTATCCACCCCCTCCGGTTCGCTGCGCTCACTACCTCCCCCGAATTCAAGGGAGGTTAAATGCGTATGGCGTTTAGAATGATGATGGTCAGTCATCTCAAATGGTGTACATGGGATAAGGGATTTTATTGCAATTTTCATCCGACCATTACCAAACTCCTACATCTTTCTGAGTTCCGGTAGATTAAAGTAAACTCCGCAGCCAGAACGGTTGTGCTACTTTACTGTTATATCATGGGAGTGTTTTGTTGATGCGAGGATTGATTCGCACCGTTTGGGTTGCCACACTGGCAATCATTTTATCGGGTCTGGTGATGGGGCAGCAGCCCACCCAGGCGGCGGAAAGACAAGTCTGGGCTTACTATTTCGGCTGGTATACGGGGGACTCGTGGGCTGATGGCCGACTGGTCGATCACCCGGCAGCGCCGTATGATTCGCGGGATGGCGGCGCGGTTGGGCGGCAGATTGAAGAAGCCCAGAGTGCAGGTATTGACGCCTTCATCATGAGTTGGTACGGGCCGAAGAACGACAACCTGACTCATCAGGTGTTCAATATGCTGCTCGATCAGGCGGCGGCGCGTGGATTTCATGCGGGTGTCTCGCTCGATCTTGTGGATGGCGGCTACAACAGCAGCGTGGATGAAGTCATTCAATCGCTGTCATACGTCATCAATGACCGCGCCAACCACCCGGCCTATCTGCGGTATGAGGGGAAGCCAGTGATTTACTTCTGGAATCAGGCGCGTTATTCGCTGGGGGACTGGCAGAATATCCGGGCGCAGGTTGACCCGAATCATAATACCATCTGGGTGGCGGAAGGCACAAACACGGGATTCCTGCCCACATTTGACGGATTGTATCTGTTTAATACGGCATGGTCGGGCAATCCGGCGGCGACTGCGAGTCAATGGCTGAATGCCACCCGCAATGCTGGCGGGACGTTCTATACACCAACTGTCCTGCCCGGTTGGGACGAGTCGCACATTGAGGGACGGGGCAACCCGACGTCACCGAAAGACCGAAATGGCGGGGGGTTCCTGACCAACAGCTGGAACGGAGCGATTTCTGCCAACGGCGGCGCGATCCTGATCGTAAGCTGGAACGAATATCTGGAAAACTCGCATATCGAACCGAGCCAGAACTTCGGCACAACGGCGCTGGATACCCTGCGCCCACTCATCGCCGCGTGGAAAGGCGGTTCTGACGCAGCCGCGCCGGAAGCTGTCACCCCATCCGGTGATCGGGTGCTGACGCCCACCGTCGTGTTGAATGTCCGGGTGGGGGCGAATACGGACAGTGAAACGCTCGGCAAAATCCGCCCCGGCGATGTCTATGCCATTCGGGGCGAGGCCAACGGCTGGTATCAGATCGACTATAACGGTGGGCAGGGTTGGGTTTCGTCACAATGGGTCACAGTGACCGAGGGTACAGCACCTGCCGGGGATGCTCCGGCGGCGGGTGCGCCCAGCGGATTGACCTTCACCGCAACCAACAATGTGCGGCTGCGGTCTGCACCGACCACTGAGGCTGAGGCGCTGGCGACCATCCCGTATCAGGGTGTGCTGGAAGCCATCGGACGTAATGGCGATAATAGCTGGGTGCAGGTGAATTACAACGGCGGCAGTGGGTGGATTTCCGTCCAATTTGGCACACTGAGCGGAGACATCAACAGCCTGCCCGTGACGGGCTAAGGAGATTTTCGTTCCATGTAAATCCCTTCTCGCTTTCGAGAGGGGATTTTTATTTCAACTCCGGGTTTCGTGAATGCAATGAGTTAATCCGTGTTCTAAAGCGAGGATGCCAGTTAACCTTTTTCGGAGGCGACCTGAACAGCAGGAGCAGCGGCTTCTGGCTGGCTGACAGGGCGTTTGCCCCGGTAACTGGTGATGATGACCACCGCCGAAATGATGACTGCTGCCGCCAAAAGCGTGCGCCCGGTCAGTTCCTCGCCAGCCAGTGCCCAACCGAGAAAGACAGCGACCACCGGATTGACATAAGCGTAGGTGGCGGCGCGCGCCGGGGAGGTTACCTGTAACAGCCACACATAGGCGCTGAAGGCGATTATCGAGCCAAAAACGACCAGGTAGAGGAAGGCAATCAGCGATTGGACAGACACCGCCGCCAGATTGACCTGTCCCCATTCGCCTGTAATGTACCGAGCAGGGTGAGCATAACCCCACCGGCCAGCATCTCCATGCTGGTTGTTCGTAAAGGAGAAGCAGGCAACGGCGCGCTGCGCGAATACAGCGACCCAACCGCCCAACAAAATGTCGTCCCCATTAACAGTGTCACGCCGA
Organism: uncultured Chloroflexia bacterium; assembly: GCA_963752305.1. GTDB lineage: Bacteria > Chloroflexota > Anaerolineae > Aggregatilineales > Phototrophicaceae > CFX2. The sequence continues at coordinate 609,443 of CAVVXQ010000006.1, read as the reverse complement.
AGGGATTCACGGATGATGCCCCTATGCCCTCGGTTGGCCCGACCAGCAGCGCGATCCCGGCCAGCCCGATCAATACCCCTACCAGCACCGTTCCGCCGGGGCGCGTTCCACCTGGGCGCAGCCAGTCGAGCAGCACCATCCATAAGGGTACAATCGCCACCACCAACGCAGTGATACCCGATGGCAGTGTTTGTTCCGCCCAGGTGACACCGCCATTACCACACATCAACAGAAGACCACCGATAATGATTGTCGATTTCCACTGCGGTCTGGTCGGGCGGGGAGTTCCCCTCCATGCCGTCAATCCATACAGAATCACGCCAACGAGAAGGAAGCGAATACCAGCCATGAGGAAAGGGGGCAGGGTTTGGAGCGCAAAGCGAATGGCGAGATAGGTTGAACCCCAGATGAGATAAACGGCAGCGAAGGCCGCGATGACACGCCAGGTTGGGACATTGGACGAGTTGGAAACGGACATTCATCTCCCCCAGACCATTTCAAACAGAAAGGCGGTTCACACACCGCCTATTGGCATCCATTTTAAAGCTGATGTGCCGGAGACGTTATGGCCGAGTAGTGCCATCAGGATGACTATTCCCAATGGGTGAAATGGGATGTGGCAAACCACCTTCATTGATTACCCTATCAGAATTATCGTACAATGCATGGACACGAACCGTTAGTGGATACCTCCAAATATGATTTCTCAAGTTCGCCATCTGGGTAGGCGAATCGTTCGCTGGATAAGCACGATGCTGCCGGGGCATTCGGAGGAAGCGTGGCGCGCGCTGGAAGCCCGCAACCGCGAATTTGAGCAGCGTCTTGCCGATCTTCATCATATCGAGAGGACGCTGCGCGACCAGCATAACCGGCTGCAAATGGCGATGAACGCAGGCCGGATTGATACCTGGGTATGGGATCATCGGGCAGATGTTTTGACGTACCCGGATGTCGATATAGCGATTTCTAAAAAACTGCCACGCAGTTATGCCGTGTTCCTAAGCAACCTGCTGCCCGAAGACCGCGCCATCGTCGAAACTGCCATCAACAAAAGTTTCGCTGAAAATGTTCCGTACAACGCGGAATTCCGTTATCCGATGGTCAACGGGAAAATACGATGGTTATATGCCACTGGCCGGGTGTTTTATGATGATCTGGGGCAAGCGGCGGGCATTACCGGGGTTACGCTGGATATTCACAAAATCAAAACGGCGGAAGAAAGCATGTATGGCAAAGAAGCCGCCGCCCATGCCTTTCAGGAACGGCTTATCAACCTGCACGAAGTCAGTGTTGAACTGGCACAGGTCGATTCGCTGGATGAATTCTACCGACTGAGTATTGATCTCGGACGGAATAAGCTGGGCTTTGACCGTTTAGGTTTGTTCCTCATCAGCGAGGATGGGAACAAAGCGATGGGGGTTTATGGCACAGATATACATGGGCAAACACGGGGCGAACAAAGCACCTGGTTCACAATGGATAAAACCTGGCTGATGAAGGAAGCCGTCAAAAATCCCTGGAACATCGCATTGCGCCCGGAGACGGACATCTGGGATGATATGAAGGTGGTTGGGCGCGGTTGGAATGCGATGGCGATGCTGTGGAACGAGGAGAACCCAATTGGTTGGCTGGCCGCCGATAACCTGCTGCAACAGGAACCGCTGCATGATGCACAGCTTGAACTGTTAAGCCTGTACGCCTCGATGCTGGGGGCACTTATCCTGAAGAAACAGGCGGAACTGCAAACCCGCCGCCATCAGGAACGCCTGTCGCTGGCGCTGCGTGCCAGTGGGATGCGGGTGTGGGAATGGAAGGTTGGCGAGGATAAAATCGACTACGATGAAGATACCCTGTTTGGCAACCGTCCACTCATTACCGATTGGACGATGGCAAAACAGATTATCGAGCCAGAGGATTACACCCTGGTCGTGGCGGAACGGGATAGATGTATTCAAGCCGACAGGCCGATGTATATCGAATATCGCAGTCGTTTCTCCGATGGCAGCCAACACTGGCTGGCGTCCCTCGGCCAGCCGTATCATAACGAACAGGGTGAGGTAGAGGGTATTATCGGCGTGTCGCAAGATATTACTCAGCGAAAACAGGCCGAATGGCAAGACATTGAATTGGCATCCCAGAAAGAACGTGTGGCCCTGCTGTCCGAGTTTATGAGCAATATCTCACACGATCTGAAAACGCCGCTGACGGTGATGAATACCAGTCTGTATTTACTGGAACGGATCGACGAGCCGGGCAAACGTGCCGAGAAGATCGAAACGATCCGCTCTCAGGCCGTTCTGGTAGAGAATTTCATTCAAGACATGCTAACGATGTCGCGCCTGGATTATTCGTCCACGCTGGACATGAAACCCGTAAATTGTCGTGCGGTTTTGCGGGATGTCGAAATGCGGCTGCGGCCTGCTGCGGAAATCAAACGGCTGGGCTTCTCGTTCGATTTTGAAACTGACCTGTTATCGGTGCTGGGTGACGAAAATGAATTGTACCGGATGCTGGTCAATCTGGTGGAAAATGCGATTCACTACACCCCGGAAGGTGGTTCGGTGACGGTTCGGGGGTCTAGAGACAATGATAAGGTGATGGTGGAAGTGCGAGATTTGGGTATTGGCATCAACGAGGATGATATACCCAATATCTTTAGCCGCTTCTTCCGAGCCGAACATGCCCGCGAAATCTATTCCGGCGGAACCGGGTTGGGGCTGGCAATCGCCAAGCGAATCGTGGAAATCCATAACGGGCAGATCGAAGTGGAGAGCAAATCCGGGCAGGGCAGCACGTTCCGATTGTGGCTACCAGTTTCCGCGACACCCGAATCGGAAGTGCTTTAACCGCCTCACTCATGGGTTGAGTGCGTGATGCATCCACACGTTGGCCTCGATATAGCGACCTCTATCTGACTCTAAATTCATATCTACCGGGGACAATGCACCGGGGATGATATATGATCCGCTCTCTGGGAAACGCATTTGCGCCCAGGATTCCCAATCAACTATTGGGGCTGCAATCGTCATCGAGTTGGGACAGACCTTCATGATGGCCGCACCGAGGCGGGCATGAGTCCGCAGCCAGGGGTCGAAGGGCAAGCCGTCGGTGTGTGTCCAGCGGATATAGTGTTCCATCGGCGTGAGGGGATAACGATGCTTGAGGTTGGGGCGCACCGGGGCGATCAACGCCTTCAGACCCTGTTCCGCCGCCCGCGCACGCATCGCCAGCAGGACATGACGGCTGAGGCCGCTGCCAAGATGCTCCTTTGATACAACCACCTGAATAGCAGAAATGGCATTGGGCGCGATTCCGGCGAGATGATTGTCCACGCCAAGCTGCATGATGGCGTCCCATCCGTCATCGGGCAGACCATCCAGCGTTCCATCCCAAGTGACCGGAATGGTGTTGCCACAGGCGATCACCTTGCCATTTTCATCCAGCAGGATGGATTGGTATTGGGGGAAGGTGTCGTATAAGTGCCAGAAGTGTTGGTCGGCCACTGGATCGTGGAGCATAAACTCCGGCCAACCCGTCATGTTCATGTCGTCGGTTTCGTCAATGAGGTCGGGGCGTTCGGCAAGGGTATGGACGGTGAAATTGACCATGAGATTCCTCAACAGCGCGTGGTGCGGACAGATTCCGCCGATTATAAGATGCAGCGCCCTCATCGTCTATCCGTCATTGGGCGGAATTGATCTGTGGCGAATCAGGTGGGTTGGCGGTTAAATAGAGGTCAAGTCACACTTGAGGTCAAGTCCCCGATGCGCCGTCTGCTGATTTTTGCGATCACGTTCATCAGTCTGTCGCTGGGCATTTCCGCGAATGCCCAGGACGATTACATCCGTTCGTCACGGTTGGGAATCACGTTCATCAGCGATCTCGATCACCTGGGGAACGAAACCCGCTATCAGAAGGCGCTGCTGCTAGGGGCGGGCTGGAATCGGTGGCCGTTGTACTGGGATTTGGTGGAGGAAGGGCTGGGTCAGTACGACTGGAGTCGCTATGACCAACTGGTGATGGATGATGTGGGTCATGGGTTGAAAATCAATGCGATTCTGCTGGGCAGTCCGGGATTCCACAGGACAGAAGGAACCATTGATGGATTGGACGCCCCGGCCTTCAGCGACGGAACGGATACTATTGGGGCGGATAAAACGCCCAATCCGGCGAACCCCTGGGCGCTGTTCGTGTATCAGGCGGTGCTGCGTTACAAACCGGGAGGGCTGCTGGGGCAGCGACAGGGATGGCCGTCTGACAAGGGAATTAGGGTATGGGAAGCGTGGAATGAGCCGGATTTCCCGTTCTTCTGGAATGGCACACCAGAGGAGTATGCGCGGCTGTTGAAAGTTACCTATGTGGTAGCCCATACGGTAGACCCGAATGCACAGGTGATGTTCGGTGGGTTGGCCTACAGCAGCCCGGATACCAACGACTGGTTGGGTAAGGTGCTGGACGTGATCGCAGCGACCCGACGCGCGAGGCCAATAACTGGTATATGGATATGGTGGCGGTACATAATTACACCTACGCGCGGCGAAGCTATCAGGTGGTGCAGCGGGTGCGGCAGAATCTAGACCGCTACGGGTTAATTCGCCCGATCTGGTTGAATGAAAGCGGCGTTCCGGTGTGGGACGATTATCCCGGCCCGACGTGGACAGCCGATACACCCGCATCCCGCATCCTGCGGGCGACGGAAGAACAGGCGGCGGCTTTTGTAGTGGAAAGTACGGTGTATGCCTGGGCAGCAGGGGCGGAGGTGGTGTTCTATCACCAGCTCTATGATGACTGTGGCAACCAACCTGCCGGGACGAATTTTCCGCCGAATGACGGCAAATTGTGTGAAACGGGGCAAGCCTGCTGGGGAGATGCTCACGGCTTATATCGCAATGAACGGAGCGCGACCTGCTTCAGCCAATCACCGTTACCGGGTACACCGCGTCCAGCGGCGGCGGCGTACTATCGGCTGGCAGAGGTGTTCGGGACGGCTGACTTCGACAACCCGATGGTGAAAGACCCGGATGGAAATGGGGTACTCATCACCTTTGAGCGTCCGGCGACGGAGGAACGAATTAGCGTGATGTGGAATCGGACGCTGCGGCAGACCAACCTGCCGGTGAGCGCGGTAGGGACACAAGGGGAGTTGTATTCGATCAGCGATCAGGATTGGAACATCACACCGGAAGATGGGTTGTATTCCATCGGCCTGCCCCCGGCCACCCGCGACGATTATCCGTATCTGCCAGCGGACGAGGTATCGGGCATTGGCGGGCCACCGTTCATTCTGGTGGAGAAGGAAACCGAACCGCCGACTAATCCGGCACTTGTGCCCATCGGGAACGGCGATACGCAGATCGGCATCACACCGGGCGCGATCACGGCAACACTGCCACCACGCCCGACGACTGACCCGGCGGTTGATACCAGCCCCCCGGTGACGATTATGTCCCCCCTGCCGATTGTCAGCCCGCCGACATTCAAGGTGTACTGGTCGGCACAGGATGACAGCGGAATTGACCATTACCTGATCTGGGTGCGGGTGGACGGCGGCGATTGGGAACCCTGGATTGAAACGGCAGACACGCAGGCGGAATACACAGGCGAACCGGGAAAAACCTACGAATTCGCGGCCTGGGCGGTTGATCTGGCGGGCAACTGGTCGCTCAATACGGAACTTACGCCTCAGACATCGACGGCGGTGCAGTAGCCTTGAGGTTGTAGCCAATCATCTCGTAATACTCGATACTTTGTGGGCCGAGGAATGTGCCTTCCGGCAGCGTTCCGGTACGGGCATGTCCATCCTTGAACTGCTGGGATTTCATCCAGGCCTGATAGTCGGCCTTTGATTCCCACGTCACCATGACCATGTAGGAGTCATCGGCTTTGGTTGGACGCATAAGCTGGAAGGAGACAAATCCGGGCATGGTGTCTACCAGTCCGGCGCGGGTGCGGAAGCGCTCCTCAAAAGCCTGGGTGTGATCGGGATTAATGGCGATGCGGTTGCAGACGACAAACATAGTGGTACGCTCCTGATATATCCATGCTTCTATTCAACCGCATATCAGACGAGAAGGTCTACAGAGCGGATTAATTCCAAGATTGTGGGTTGGTGGGCTGCTGCTTTAACGGATGGCTACCGGGATGCGATGTGCCGCTTAAACCGAGATTTGCAGCGCGAGGAACGAATCATAAACGAATGTTTTGGTAGAATTGTGTAGAATTATTAGAGATTTTCGTTTCTTTCGGCTGGTGAAATGAGCGAAATCGGGCAGAATGCAGCAATCTTACGAAAAATTTCACTCTCTTTTCACGCTATTTTATTTCCCAGCAAGCTAAAATAACTTATCTTATTAGTGTGAAATACCTTTACCCTGTTATGTGTCCGTGTTTCAACCCATCGGGTACGGGACATTTTCATGATTGCTCTTCCCGCTCATATTGCCAAACACAGCATCGTGTAGTGGCCGGATGCGGTTAAATAGAAACTCGCACAGATTTCGCACTGTCTATGGAAAGTAGTTTGTTATCCAATGGAGAATAGTCAAAAGATCAGCCCTCAGGTGGTGACGCCTTCGGTTGAGGAAGCCATTACTGAGAAGGTTTTCGCGGCGGAACAATACGTTTCGACAGTGCGGCTGGCGATTGTGATTTTTAATTCGCTGGTTTACCTGTTCCTTCTGTATCATGCGCCAGCTACTCAAGGGCTGGCATACCTTATCATCGTAGTTGCCCTGGCCTACAGCCTGTACGTTTTCTTCCTCAAACCCTATCGACAATTCCCGATCATGATGACCAGCTACTTCTCGTCCATCACAGACGCGCTACTCATCACCTTCTGGTTGTACGCTACGGGAGGCATACAGTCTCCCTTCTATGTACTGTGGTATGCGGGCATTATCTCCATCGCTTTCCGCTACAATCTGCGAGAAACGGTGACGACTGCCCTCGTCTACTCGATTTGTTACCTAGCGCTGCTGGCGGCGCTGGGAGAAATCAGCAGTCATGTGGCGATGATTACGGTACGGATTGGCTACATCTTTTTGATCGGCGCTCTGGGGGCACAATTTGCAAAGGAAGCCCTGCACCAAATTCGCGCCAAACTGGAGCTACGCGATCTGGCTCAACGGCTGGAAACCGAAACCAAAGAACGTCAGCGTGCAGAGGAAGAATTACGCGGGAGCGAGAAGCGGCTGCGGCTGATGGTCGAGCAAACCCCGGCTGTGCTGTGGACAATAAACTCTGAATTACAGATTACTTCCTGCCAGGGGGTTGGCCTGGAAACGCTGGGCTATCAATCTGAACAGGTTCTTGGACTACAATTATCGGAATTTTTCCAGACAGATGACCCGGAATTTGTGGCAGTCGCAGCGCACCGACGGGCGCTCAACGGTGAGTCTGTGCGATTTCGAGATGGCACTCAAAGAGCGGGTTTACCAGTGGCATCTTGAACCGCTGCGGGACAGCGAAGGTCAGTTGATGGGCGGCATCACGATTGCCTTCGACATCACCGATTCCAAACAGGCCGAAACCCAACGAGTGCAACTGGCGGTTGAACAGGAGCGAGTGCGGCTGCTGGAGAATTTCATCAGCAGCCTTTCGCACGATCTCAAGACACCGCTGTCGGTGATCTACACCAATATTTATCTGCTGGAACGATCTGACGATACGGATAAACAACCGCACCGGCTGGACACTATCAAAGCCCAAACGCAACATCTGGAACGGCTGATTCAGGACATCCTCACGATGTCGCGTCTGGAACGTCAAACCGAACGGTCTATCCGGGCATTTGACCTGAATAGTTTGCTGGAAATCGTTTATCACAACTTCGAGTCCCGGTTTGAACAGAAAAGCCTGACCTTTACACTCGAACTCGATAAAACGCTGCCACCGATTCAGGGCGAAGAAGATGTACTGAACACGGCACTCATCAATCTGGTCGAAAACGCGCTGAGTTATACGCCGAGCAGCGGTGTGGTCAGCCTGCGGAGTTATCGAGACGGGGTTGAAAATGTGATCGAGGTAAAAGATACAGGCATCGGCATTGATAGCGAGGATTTGCCGCATATCTTCGAGCAATTTTACCGGGCAGATCAGGCCAGAAGTGCTGAAGGCGGTACGGGATTGGGATTGGCAATTGCAAAGAAGATTGTCGAGATGCAGGGTGGCAAGCTAACGGTGGAGAGCGTGGTTGGACAAGGAAGCAGCTTTAAAGTGTATCTTCCCGCCGAAGTGCCCGTGACGGGTTAGGGGGCGCACGACTTTCCAGTTTATCCCCTGCGTAAGCCCGCCGTAACGCGCGCGCGGATCACATCCGGGTCAATGCCCTGCTGGATCAGAAGCTGCCGTCCGGTTTCATCGGCGGTGAAGGTCAGCAGGAGATGTTCCGTACCCGTGTAATGGCTGCCCAGGCTCTCCGCCTGATCGAGTGCCTGATCGAGTACAACCTCGATACTCACCAGCAGGACAGCATCCCCTGTATCCAAGCCAGAGCGCAACCGTGCTTCGTCCAGCCCTTCATCATATAGCAGGGCTGAAATGGGGCTGCGGTCTTCCAGCAGCATGACCAGGAGGAGATGCCCCAGGCCAACGGTGTAATGGTCGAGCGATACCGCCATCTGTTCAGCAGCCGTAATCATACGGCGCGATAGTTCGCTCAAGCGGGCATTGCGCTTGGCCGCCTGCAAGTCCAGTTCGCGCGCGCCGTCGGTCAGGGCCCGACGCACCCGGCGGCGCACCTGCTCTGGCGATATATTCCAATGCCGAAACAGTTCCCGTGCGTTGCCTACCCCGCCGCGTGTAATGCCCAACAGTAGATGTTCTGTCCCGACATAATGGTGCCCCAACCAGGCCGATTCATCGGCGGCCAGCGCCAGCGCCATATTCAGATCATCGGCATTACGGGTTTCTTCGGGCGGCTGTTCCAGACGGGGGGAAAGGGTTTGCAGATAATCGGCAGCGGCCTGGGCATCCATGTGCAGATCGTGCAAAATCTGGTAGCCGGTGCTGCCGCGTGTCTCCATCAAGCCGACCAACAGGTGTCCGGTGTCCAGGAACGGGTGGCGCAGGCGAATGACCAGCATTTGGGCATGACTCAAGGCGCGCCGAGCGTGATGACTGTAAAGATTGTAGCTTGGAATCAGAACTTTCACCGGAACTGGCCTATCGTGGCAGGATAGCCTGATAAGCTCATTATAGTCCGGCAAGTGAATGGCCTGCAAACGACTTTTCGGCTACCAGAGAGATCGACCTTGCCGTGAGTTCGCCGGGGGCAGGAGGGACAACAACCTCAGTTCATTAAGGCGTCTCGGCAGCCGGGAATTGCAATGGGTCGGGCAAATCGTGGATGGCGTCCACATCCATTGATGCGCCATTGATTGTCAGACTGCTGAGGATTTGGGGCAGCATCGGACGGATATTAGTTGCATCATCGACTGGGGAGCTGAAGTTGCAGACGACCAATCTGGGTGGAACGGTGAGCGCGACGGCCAACAATACCGATAGATTGCCGTCACCATCGTTGAGCAGATAGTAGGCCGCGTCATGCCCGTCCCACTCAAAACCAGCGGGTTCGCTGACTTTGGCGTGGCCGATTAGATAAGGATTTTCGATGATCTGCTTGAGCATCGCCCAGGCGAGGTTAGTATCGGGGCGATTGGGACGTTTAAATCCATCCATCGAATACACAAACAGGTGAATTTGCATCCCATAGACCTGTGTCCCTGACTGCATTGAGCCAAAATGCTCGGCGAGGAGCAGGCCATCTTCGATCTGCTGCGCTGACCATCCATTAGGGATTTCAATACCCAGCATCACACCCCTGACCTGGATTTGCTCCCATTTGTCTATGTCTGCGGATTCGGTTTCGTCGCCTACCGGAGTTGAGGATGCACCAGCGGTTTCCTCGGATGGGGTTTGCGTATAGGTAGGGGTTAACGCCTCCTCAGACGCTATCGTCTGACAGGCAGCCATGCCCCCAAAGATGACCAGCAGCAGCAATGATCGAGATAACATCCGTTCTAACACATAACACCCATTTGCACTTCACCATGATAAACCCCCTCACTGGATAATCGTATCACGACCCACAGCCCTTCGGTATAAACGTTAAACAGTTTCTTAGGAAGCATTCAGGTGATGTGCGTTTTCTGACAGTGCTGCGGCCAGTGTAACCTAACCTAGTGTGATAAACCCAATCGCCGCGCCAGAAAACCACCGATCCAGCGCAGTTCTTCTATACGCAACACGGCAGCCAGGGCGAGGAATACGGCTGCACTGAGTCCGCCAGTGAGGATGACGAGGATGAGTTGGTGGAGGAGTGTATTGATGCCAACCAGAGCCGTCAACGGAGGCGTTACGAGGACGGCGACCAGACCCATCGCACCAGCGGCCAATCCGGTTTTGGCGATGGTGACAAACAATCGCTGTCCGCCTAAGCCTTTCATACGGCGTACCAACAGATAGGCCGAAACCGATGCGTGTATGACGTGCTTAGTGCTGTCGGCGATCATCAGGCTAAACAGCCCATAGCGGGGGAACAGGGTCACAGCGACGATCATGTAGACGGCCAGACTCAACACACCGATCAGGGCGGGGGTGAGTGTGTCCTGCTGGGCATAAAAGGCGTAGATGAGCAGCAAATCGACGGCAGCGAATGGGAGGCCGACGAGGTACAGGCGCAGCGCCATAACGGTGACACCCGTATCGTAGGCATTAAACGCGCCGTGTTGGAACAGGAGCACAACAATCGGGGTTGCCAGCACAAACAGGCCAACCGCTGCGGGAAGGATGAGTGTAATTGCCAGCCTCAAGCCCAGGCCGAGAGTATCCTTAAATGCCTGACTGCCTTCGACCAGAAGCAAGGCTGCCTGCCGAGCCAGGGTTGGCAAAATGGCGATGCTGATGGCTGTGGCTACCAAGCCCTGTGGGAATTGAATCAGGGTGGTTGCCCAGGTCATATAGCCGATACTGCCTTCGCCGGTTTGACTGGCGAGGTTATAGCTGAAGGTGCGGATAACCAGGGTATCCATGACCAGCGAAAACATAACCGGCGCGTAGAGGCGTATGATCTGGCGAATGGCCGGATGTCGCCAGTTGAACGTCAACTTGAGGCGGGCGTCATGCAAGCCGGGGAATTGCAGGGCAAGTTGTGCCAGCGAACCGATCAACCAGCCTACCGCCACCACCACGATGCCTGCCGCCGGACGCGCTAGTGTCCAGTGAATGGTCAAATCAGGATTTATCACCGGGGTCATCTGGACAGGCGGTGCAAATAACAGGGTGACGAGCACTATCGCGCCGTTGAACACCGTCACCGCAAAGGCAGGCCAGGTGAATTCCCGCAGGGCGTAGAGCGTCCCACTGAGGACAGCGAACAGGCCGAGGAAAAGGAGCGCCGGGGCGGTCAGTTGCAGCAGCGAGGTCGCCAGTTCCAGAGTTGGTTTGTCGAAGCCGCCGCCGACAAGCTGTACAATCTGGGGCGCGAACAGTTCAATCGCCAGCACCATCACGGCCAGAAAGACCGTTACCATGCTGCACAGCACCGATACCAACTGCCACAGGGCTTTGCGTCCCTCGCGGGCGGCGACTTCGCTCAAGACCGGGACGAGGGCGCTGTTGACATGGCCGCCGATCAGGAGATCATACAGAGCTTTGGGGACAATAATGGCGACATTAAAGGCGTCCACCGCCCGCGATGCCCCAAACAGGTTGGTGAGGACGATCTCGCGGGCAAGGCCGAGCACGCGACTGGTGACATTGCCGAGAGCGACCACGCCAGTTGCCCGCGCCACCCGGACGTTGGTTTCTGCCTGGACTTCCTGCTGTTTCGTGGCCTCGATTTGCAGTTCCGCCAACGGGCTGTCTGTCATACCCCACCTTCCGCGTTAAACCGCGCCTAAGCATAGCACAAGCATGGGTATGCGCCAGTGAGAGTTGGGTGAGCGATAAGGGTGCGGTGGCAGGCCGAAGGGTAAATCATGTCAACCACCGTTACACTGATGATGTCCGGCAATGAGAGGGAAAATGATGAAGAACTGGATAGGGTGGATGATGGCCTGTTTTCTGTTGGTAGGTGTGACCGCTGCACAGAATCTTGTGGAAACGCCGGATGGAGGACTGCCGCGCAGCACAGATGACCAGCTTTTGTATACTGCGCCACGCCGCGCCGGGGGAGACATCTTCGTGCTGAGTGATGGAAAGGAAATCGACCTGACACACGAGAACTCTGAATACGAAATTTGTGCGGGGTGGATGCCGGATGGAAACCAGATTGTATATTCGGCGACAGGCAATATTCAGGCTGATACTGAAGGGTTATATCTGATGAATGCTGATGGCAGCCACATTCGCCCACTTTTGCCGGACGAAATTCCGGCGCGAGAGACGATTCGGCTCGATCCGTCCCCAGATGGGACGCGGATATTGTGGGGTGTCGAGCGGGGCGACAGTGTGGCGTGGTTGATGGTCGATATTCAGACAGGCGCTATTCAAACGATGGAGGACACTTCGTATATCCAAACCTGGTCGCCGGATGGCTCACAACTGGCGGCATCGAACGGCAAAAATATTCAGATTATGGATATGGAGACGGGCGAAGTGACCACCATCCCCGGTGGAAACAGCCAGGTTGATTGGTCGCCGGATGGGACACAAGTGGCGGTGGGTCAATTTGACCTTAGCACACGCTTCACCAGCATCCATATTGTGAACGCCGACGGTACGAATCCGGTTGAACTGCTGCCGTCATTCACGACGGTTACGGATATGGCCTGGTCGCCGGATGGTGAACAACTGGTCGTCAGGATAGGCGACCCCGACCAAACACCATTCCAGGGCGGTTATTTCCTGATTGTGGTGGCTGTGGCAACCGGGGACTATCGTTACCTGACAGACGAACTCGGTGAATCCGATACTACCTTCGTGGTCGCCGGATGGGACACGATTGGCCTATTTCACCCTACATGGCGGGACGGGGCTTTATGACCTGAATATTATGGATATGGCTGAGGGCACTGTAACACTGGCAGCCGAAAGGGTTTTGCATTGCGATGCGCCTGTGTGGCGATCCTGAGCAGGATGTCCATTGAACCTTACCGGACTAGATGTGCCAATTCCGGTATACTTCAATGAGTGGACGACTTGTTTTGAAGGGTCAAATTGTATGTTCAAGCGTGTATTATTGCTGGCGGTTGTATGCCTGATGTCGATGGTGGTTGTTTCAGCACAGGACAACCCGCCGGACTGTTCACCTGACGGACTTGTCAACGCTATTGACGAGGCAATATTAGCCGCGCGTGGGCGTATTCAAGCAGGTGACGACCCGGCGACAGTGGCAGCCGATCTACAAACGACGATTGAAGGTATCCGGGCGAATTGTGCTGACGAAACGACCTCGCCACCGCCGGATGGCCCGAAATTGGGCTGGGATGATTACGCCGATTTGCCCCAATCGCGCCTGCCGGATGGCGGATTCCTGCTGGGCGACCCTGAAGCGGAGGTAACAATCGTTGAATTTCTGGATTACGCCTGCCCACACTGCCAGAATTATTCACCCATTCGGCAGCAGTATATCGACGACTATATCCGAACCGGAAAAGCCAATTACGAGGTACGGGTTTTCCCGACTGCCGGGGGACAGTTGACCGCGTTCGTGGGCGAGGCGATTGCCTGCCTGGAAGAACAACGGGTGGGGGCGTTCTGGGCAGCGCAGGACATGCTGTTTAATATAGCCATCAATGGTAAATTCAACGAGAATACGGCGGAGATCGTGGCGCATAAGCTCGGTCTGGATTACGAGGTGGCGCTGGACTGTGTGATACAGAATTATGAGACGGGTTACGTAGCGACCAACATCGAACTGGGTAATGCGCTGGGGGTGCAGGGAACCCCGGCCATTTTGCTGCGCTACAACGACGGCCTTCCGCAGTTCATCACCTATCAGGGACAGGTGTATAACCGGGGTGGTGTGCCGTTCGAGGTGCTGTCGGCGGTGATTGACGGTGTGGGCGCTGGACTGCCCCTTTAAGCATGAAGTCGATAGTCCGTAGTCGAAAGATAAGGCCGATGAGACACAAACCGTCAATCGACATCTGGCTAAAGACCGGAGATTATGGACTACCGACTTAAAATCGGTTGGTCATTGTACCGAAGTAACCTGTGAGTTCGGCGTAGCCATAACCTGTCTGGTCGCCCGTGATGTGTACCGCGCCTTCCCAATAGACGGTAGCGCCACCATAGAGTTCCTGATCGGCCAGCAGGGGTGTCAGGGTGATATGCAGGGGGTCGGCCTCGCCCGTATCGACGGTGATGTCCCAGCCTGCCGGATAAACCGCGCCAGTATGAGGAACTCGACCAGGTGTCCGTCGATGTGATGGTGAAATCGTCATGGTTGAGATGGCGTGTACTACCGTCCGGGTTCACCAGTAGTCCCCCGAAAGCGGGTTCGATTCCGCCGTCCTGCAAGCGAATCTGACCGAGCATGAGTTCGCGGTTGTCATCCAGTTGCAAGCCGAACCAGTCCCAACCCTGGGCATTTGATCCGAGGGCGCTGGTGCTGAATTCGTGATCCTGCCAGGTTGTCCCGGAGACGGTGAAAGTCTGCCCATTGAGGGTAATCGTGCCATCAGTCAACAGGCGGGTGAGCGAGTAGTAGTAGCTGGCATTGCCGGGTTGGCTGCTTTTGGGACTGAGGCCATTGTCGCCCTGTAAGGCGGGCGGCTTGATCTGGTCGAGGTTGAAATTGACCGCAAAATCGCCGTCGTCCGCCGTGATAGTGGTGTGGTGTGCGTCGGCGTCCGTCGCGGCTACCGACCAGTCCTCCAACCAGACACGATACCGGGGGTCAACCACTGCCCCGGCCAGCCCCGCTCCACTCCGGCTGAAGCGCTCCGCCTGATAAAACTGCCCGCCACCAATATCGCTGACGGTGAAGTGCGCCATATAGATTTGATTGGTGCGCCATTCCGAATCGGTGTCGGTTTCCTGGGGAGCAATGGCGCGGCGGAAGATGGTGAACTGGAAGCCGAAGCGCCGTCCGGTTTCATCCGACAGGTTGCCGGTGTAATACCACCATTCGGTCTGGAAGTGGGGATGCGCGCCGTAGTCCGCCGGGAAGTGCCAATCCCATGCGCCAATCGCGCGGGTATAACCGGAGATGTCCGCCGCACCGGGCAGCGCCGCAAAATCCGTACTGGCGCTGACCCCATCGCCGCCACCGCTGGAGTCGATCAGGCTGAAGCCGAACACGATGATGGCTATCGCCGCGACTGCCAGGACAATCCACCGCCACATGAAAACACCCTTTTTGTTCCGAATATCACAATCTAATTATACGGGAAAATGGCGAGAATTGGAGGTAAGAGGATGGTAAAGAATGCTAGGGTATCTCGGATGCCCGAAGAGTCGCCAGCACCGAACGCGCCCAGGCGGTAACATGCTCGATATACCCTACGGCATCCTGATTGTCGATGTCCATGATGGTCAGCGGCCAGTCGATTTTTGTGTCCGAACCCGCCGAGCCGGTGATTTTGAAGGTTCGTTCCGTCGCAGCCAGTTGTTCCCGATTTTGATGGAGTAACTGTGCGGTACTCAAATCATGTTCAAGGACATCCTCCAACATGGAGATGACCGCGCGGCGGGCTTCCTCCGAATAACCATTGTGCTGGAGCATATAACACATGACCAACAGGTGATGCCCCGGATAGGCCAGTGTGGGGTTGGCATGTTCCAGAAACAGCAGGGCGTGGAACTGTTCCTCGCAGGTGCGGCCATCCGGCCAACTCGCGCCACATGAAGGACAACTTACTGAACTCTCCACAACCATTAATAACACTCCCGAACTCTACGATGCTCATTATAAACGACTTCCGAGGTTGCCGGGAGTGTAAAGCGGGAACGCCGAAGATGCGGGTGGTGTATAAAGGGTGAGAACCATTTCAGATTGCAGGTTAAGTTGACCGAAGCCGATCTTATCCACCGGGCGCAGGCGGGCGATGCCGATGCCTGGGACGTTTTGATGCGAACGCATCAGGAAGCCGTGTTCCGTTTGGCTTACCTGCTGCTGGGTCACGCCGGGGATGCGGACGATGTGGCACAGGAGACATTCATTCGCGCATTCCGCTACCTAAACAGCTTCGACACCTCACGCAATCTACGTCCCTGGTTGTTGAGCATCACTGCTAACCTCGCCCGCAACCGCCGCCGTTCGCTGGGGCGATATTGGCATCATCTGCAACGGGCGGCGCGGCTGAACCCGGAGGCGGTATCGGATGTCGAAAAGGACGCGGATAAACAGGCCGAGGCGGAAGCCCTGCAGCGGGCGGTAGGACAGTTGAATCCGGTTGACCAGCAAATTATTTACCTGCGGTTTTTTCTGGAACTGCCGGTAGAGGAAACCGCCGAGGTGTTGACCATTGCGCCGGGTACGGTGAAGTCCCGATTGCACCGGGCATTGGGGCGTTTGCGCGGCGTGGTTGAAAGTGATTTTCCGGCATTGTGGAGGGAGCGTACCGCCGATGAGTGACCGATTGGTATCCCCTCCCGAACTGCCGGATGAGGGGATGGAGGCATGGGAAACCGCCATGCGTGAGACAGCACGTTTTATGAAATATCCACCGACACCGGACATCGCCGGTTCGGTACGCCACCGGATGACCCGACCCAACCCCCGGATGGGGTACTGGCGGCTGGCGGCGGCGCTGGTGGCACTAGCCATCTTTTCGCTGGCTGTGCCGGAAGTGCGCGCGTTTGTATTGGATGTCTTACGGATTGGCGCGGTGCATATCTTCCACATCGAGCCGACGATCACGCCAGCCACGTCTCCAACAGCCCATCCCATTGATCCGGTGCTGGAATCAACGGGCGAAACCACTCTGGCCGATGCAGAAGCGCGGTTCGGCCAGTCCATCCCACTGCCAACCTATCCAACAGATGTGGGTATGCCCAACCATGTGTTTGTGGAAGATGTCGGCAATCGGATGGTGACACTGGTGTGGACGCAGCCGGATGAGCCTTCACAGGTGCGGTTGGTGCTGCAAATTCTGGATGAGCAGGGTTTAGCCGTGAAATATAGTCCCTGGGGTGCGGAGAACGAGCAGAGTACGACAGTCAACGACCATCCGGGATTGTGGCTGACCGCCGTTCACCAGATTCTTTATTTTAACCATGACGGACAGACCACGCGGGTGGTTGACCGAAATGTGCTGATCTGGCAGGTGGATAAACTGACTTACCGGCTGGAAACTAATTTGTCCCTGCAAGAAGCGGTTCGGATAGCCGAATCGCTGGAATAAGCCGGGAACCTACGGGTATTAGGTGGTGTAAAAAAGGTAGATTAACCTGAATATGGGGAGAGTCTTAGACCCTCCCCTACAGTCAACATCGTTTCTCAAATGCTGTGCAGATGAACATTTTTTCGAGAAGCCATCCGATATCTTGAGGAGAATATCTATGAAACGTAACCTACTAATGGTGATAATCATGCTGCTGGCGGCGGTGAGTACCAGCCTGGCTAAAGCGAAAAGCGACCCTTATATCGAAGACCCATCGGCGGAATGGGGTGATGTGAATGAGCCAACGGCCATGTGGAGTCCACATGCATCGACCATCCATGCCGGACGGTTAGGCGCTGCGGATGATGTGGATGCCTTCAGCCTAGAGTTCGATGCGCCAACCCCGGATTGGCCGTTTCAGGTCATGATTCCGGCCTGTGACAATGCGGCGTTTGAGGATTTCTTTCCCTCCATCGCGGTTATTGGCAAGGGATTACAGTCAGCCGACACGGATTCGCTGCCGTTCGGTTTGCCGGAAGGCAGCGGCGCGGTCATTTACAGCGAGGATTTTTACAAGCAGCAGTATGCCGAGCGAGATTTCCGTTCGATTATACTGGGCAATTACGGCATCGGGCAGCCGATCTATTTTAATACCGCGCGCACGCTGGATATTCCCGAAGCGGGTGAATATATCATCGCGGTTTTCGAGCCGGATGGGCATGAAGGCGCGTATATGCTGGTCACGGGAGACAATGGCGATAGTTTCGCGCCTCGTCCACAGGACGAATTACAGGCGGCGTTCAACACGCTGTTCGACGGCAGTTGGATGGGGACATCGTGCGATGTGCCCGTGACCCAACACAGTCAGGTGTATGCGACCATGTATGAATCGGAAGCAGGGCATTAGGACGCAATTTATTAAAGGGGAGGGTCATAGACCCTCCCCTACACGCGATTTTGTGATTTAGAAGTAGCTGCCGATGATGTCCAGGATACGCAGGATGTTATTCGGGTCGCCGGACTGGACGTTGGTGGAACTGGCGCGGGCAATGCTGCCAAGTGTGCCGATGTCGGCGTTCGAGCCATAGGCCACCGGGATGACAATCACCGGATTGAGCGCACCCCGGCTGGCTTCAATCTCGGTCAGGGCATCACTCAGGGTATCGCCGTTGTCGGCGCTGGAGGTATCCGCGCCATCGCTAAGAACCACCACCGCGCGGATACGATCCGTATCCGTTTCTTTGTTCAAGTCACCGACCACGCCCGATACGGCGGTGTACAAGGCTGTACCGCCATTTGCCCGCAGATTGTTGATGGCGCTGCGGAGTTTCGGTTCCACCGTCTCGAAATTGCCGAGGGGAACCAGCGTTTGCACCTGCTCGTTAAACACGGCCAGTCCGACACGGTTATTCGAGTCCATACGATCCAGGAAGGCGAGGGCGGCCTGCTTGGCCTGCCCGATTTTGTCCTCATCGAGCATCGAGCCAGAAATGTCGATCACCAGCATGATGTCGGCCTGCTTCTTGACCAGCGACCAGCTTTCCTGAATGGCGATAATCACATCGGCAGAAGGTACATCGAGCATGTTTTTCGGCCCTTCGAGGGTCATACCGTTTTCCTCGGTGAAGGGAAATTCCAGTTTCACATCGCGGATTCACCGGGCGGAAACCCTCGCCCATGATGATCTGCTGGACAGGCGCGCTGAGTGACATACTGGGTGAACACAGCGGGCGGCATCCTGCTGTTCCTGTGTCACCCAATCGGCATTGACGATGCCGAAGGGATGCTCATGCCAGAATGTGCCTTCCTTCGGATACAGCGCCACCAACTTCTCCGGCGGCTTATACTGTGTCATCCCCGATTGATGTAAATCAGGTCGTTTTCTTCCAGCGCCACGAAATCCAGATACTGCGGCCCCTGGGCGATATATTCCTTAAATTCGGTAGTGCGGCTGGAATAATGGCGCATCAAGCTGTTCGATATTGCGGACACCATCCTGCACGGCGGGGTCGCGCACCTGCTGGAGTTCCAACTGGCGTCCAGTGAAACCATTTTCGCGGGCGCTGGCATAGAATTCGGCAATCAGGGTTGATAAGCCAGTTGAACTGACAAACGGGTCGGTATGGCCGTAGTAGACGGTACGGCGGCAGTTGGGGATGCCATAATCGCACCAGCCGTTTTCGCTGTTGAGCACTTGCAGCAGTTCTTCCCAGCCGATGTCATCGTAGCCCACTTTGTCGCGGATAGCCTGCAAACGGCTTTCCCAGATCGCCATGACTACCGGGGCATTGGCGGTTGGGGTGATATTCGCCAGATCAAATAACTGGCGACCACTGCGCTCGTTCGCCAGCGCCAGCCAGTGACTTACCGATGGCTCGAAGATGGTCGGTTTGGCGACATTCTGGTTGTTGGGCGCGATGATGGCATTGACGATGCCCTGCATTACCGTGCCGGATGAACCGCCTGCGCCGTTAGTGGGGTCTGTCACCCAGACGGGGCTTTCGCCACTGGCATAAGGTTGGCCTGTAACCGGGTTTTTGCCCGCCGCGCTCAACTGGTTAAAGTCCTGAATCACGCGCGGCATGTATTGTGCCGACTCCGGCGCATAGATGATGGAAATCTCAACCGCGTTGCTGGGTTTGCCGCTCTGCGCTCCGGGGGAAGTGCTGCCCAGGTCGCAGGCCGCCAGCAGCCCAACCAACATCAGCAGCAGTATGCCGGTCAATCGTTTTCGGTACATCGACTATTTTTCTCCTATTGATAAAAAGCCATCAGCCAATTCCAAGTGTTCGTTGCTGATGCATAAGTTTCCTGACGGTTACGCACCCACTTTATAATCCACCTGCAAACTCTCGATATGGTGCATGACATGTCCGACCATGATAAACAGCAGTGCGCGGGCGCTGATTGGATGTTCACTGGCAACGCCGCGCCGGGTCATTTCTGTATCCGTTAAGGATTTGAAGCAGACGACATTGGCACGTCGCTGTAATGTGAACTCGTCCATGAGGTCAGCGAGACTCCGGACGTTGAAATCCGTCGCCTCGACATATTCATTCTGGTTAAAACCCGCCAATGGGGTGGTATCGCCTCGCGCAATCCGCAGGGCACGGTAGGCGAAAATCCGCTCGGAGTCGCAGATGTGGCCTATGACCTCTTTCACACTCCATTCACCGGGCGCGGGACGGCTGTTAGCGTCCGCATCGGAAATGCCTTGCAGGAGGACACGCAGTTGGTCGGGTTGATCGCTCAGGAGAGCGAGAATATCGCCGCCTTCGGGCACACGCTGGACATAGCCAGCATAGAAGGGGGCATATTCGTCAGTCTGTGGATGGGGCGTCATCGGGTCATGCTCCTCTAGTGGTGATTATTGATTGGATACTGCCCACTCGATCAAGCCCTGTACCTCGCTGCGGGTGGGTGGACTGATGACCTTGCCATAATCCGGCATCAATTGGATACCATAGGACATGCCTGCCGAAAACAGCGCATTGGCCTCGGTGGGTTCATCGTTGGAGGGGCGCAGGCCGAAGTTGGCTGCTTTCGCCTGCTGTTCCGGCGCTTCCAACCAGTTTTTGAGCAGGTCAACCGCCGCGCTGTCGCCGGCTGTGGTTACGGTGGTGTCATTCCAGGCGACCAGGGGGAAATCCAGCACAAACTGGTAGGCCGGATAATTGAGGCGAACATCCTCATTTTTCAACATGCCGCTCAAATTCGTCAGCCATTGAACTTCCGGGAACAGACCGATCTCGACAGTGGATGTGCCACGCGCCATCGCCGCACCGGGGTCACTGCCCAGCGTGGTGAAGTTGGGTACGCTTCGCAGCACTGGCAACATCCAGGCACGGAAGTCGGCAGCACGTACCGCTCCTGTCCCGGTCAGGTTGGTATTCTCGTCAAAAGCGGCAGCGCCACTCAACAAAACGGCTAAACCCGACATCTTGCGGCTGGGCGGTGCGAAACCGAGTTTGATGAAGCGCCAGTCGGCCTGCCCGCCAATGCTCGACCAGGACTCAGCATCGGCTGCTTTTTGCACCGTCGGCCAGTCGAGGAGGTTAGCACCATTATCGGTTGCGACATCTACCCGGCTGACATAGCCCCCCCACACCAAAGGAGTACGTGCCAGCGAGGGGGAAACTTCGGTCAGCGGTAGGCCGGATTCGATGGCATAACCTACAGAAGCGGAGGAGGCCGCAATCCAGGCCACCGGATGACTGGTGGTTGTCCATCGACTGCTGCCATTCCAAACGTCCAGGTCTTCCACCGGCGTGACACGGAACTGTACTCGGCTGGCGGCGTTTACCACTGGAGCGGTGGCGTTGAGAGCGTTGATGGCATCCGTCACCCAGGGTTCGACCAACGGATCAACCGCGATGGTGATCTCGGTGGGCGGCTGCGACTTCAGAAATTGACTCGCCCCAATGACCACTGCGGCGATGATGATAAACAGGATAACAAAGATGCTGCCACGTCTCATTGCATTTTCCCGGTTGTGAAAACATTCCCGATATTGATTCTATACGAATAACCGCACGAATATCCCCGAAAGATTGGGGTTCGGATTAAGCATAACATATTCTGTGTTCCCTGCGTCCACCCGACGAAGCATTAAGATAGTCGAACTCAATTCCTATTTGCCCTGCATATATTTAACTCTATAATGAGGTAATGCCTTTATCGGAGGAGAAATAATTATGCGTCAGCCTTCACGCCTGGGACTTATGATCGTGATCGGCGTTCTGGCATTTGCAGGCGTATTTGCAGCAATGGCACAGGGCGAATCCTACACTGTCCAGCGCGGCGATACACTGGATGGAATCGCGGCGTTTTATGATGTTCAGGTGAAATGTCTTGCAGACAGCAATAACCTAACTCATCCATCGGAACTGAAGATCGGGCAGATCATCAACATTAATTTCGACTGCCCCCGTTATGATGGTCTGGATTTTGTCACCAACCCGCGTGATGGGAGTGGCAATGCCTCTGCCGGACAGGGTGGCGGCAGCACTGGCGAAAAGCAGAGTGTCCAGCCGGGGCCGAATGACCAGACGTATACCGTAAAACGCGGTGATACACTTGATACCATTGGGCAGGACTTGAATGTGTCGGTTGTGTCCCTGCGGGTGGCGAACGACATCGGCGTGCGGGATGTCATCTTTCCCGGTGATGTGCTGGTGATCCCTGAAGATGCAGCGGCTTACGGTGATTATCCGCCCCTGGTCAACCCGGTTGCCCCCTTCGATTCGCAGGAATTGGGACAGGGTGGTGGCGGCCCGGTGGCTGGCCCTGGCGACCAGACGTATGTGGTACAGCCGCATGACACACTGGATACGATTGGCGCACAATATGATACCCAGGTGGCGTGTATGGCACAGGCGAACAATATCACCGATGCCAGCCTGATTTACCCCGGTCAGACGATTGTGATTCAGTCTAGCTGCCCGCGTTATGATGGCTACGACTTCGTGACCAATCCGCGCGGGTAAGGTTATTGTGCGAAAAGGGGAGGGTTTCAAACCCTCCCCTACGATTGGCGAATTTGGGTTATTTCTTCACCATCTGCACAGGTTTGAGCAAACTGCGGTCAAACTGGTCGATGTCGTCTGGTGCGATGCGTTCGAGTTCGGCGCGGACGCGGTAGGAATCGGCCTTTAACTGTTTGACATCCACTCCCTGACATTCATCCGGCAAAATGGATAACCACTGCACCGAGCGGAGGAGCATCTTGAGCGCGCCCCGGTGGTTGTTCCGCGTGATCTGGAAGTAGGCGATGCCGACCTGCAAGATGGCGCGGTAGAGGTCGCGAACAGGGGTGTCGGTGTGCATCCACAATTCTTCAAACAGGTCGTGCTGGCGATAGTAGTCCCCGGCGTTGAAGCGTTCGACTCCCTGCTGCGCGAGGGGCGGCAGCGGTTCATCACACTCACAATCCAACTGTTCAAGTACATCGGCACTCAGGATGCGGGCGTTATCCTGAACCAAAGCGGGCAACTGCACGGTTAGCTCGTCCGGCGCGAGGGTGAAATCCGCCCCGGACACCAACGCCTCGGCACGACGGTCACTGGATGGGGACACCAGCAGGATTGGGATACGACGGGTGGCAGGACTGGCTTTGGGCGTGGCCGTCCAGAAGCGCCATTCGGGGTCATCTCCATCCACCAGAATCAGGGCGGTGTGGTCGTCGGTCAGGCGGGCGACATAACCGGGCGCACGCTCGGAATAGTGCTTCAGCGTGTAGTTATCACCCAGCAGCGCGGGAATAGAGTCTGCCCAATCCGGGGTTCCGGTGAGGACAATGGTTGGAGTTGTCATGTGCATAATGTACCGCCAGATTCGTGATCTGTACACTTTTTCGGGCGGCCAAACGTGGTATAGTTATGGGTATCTTGTGTCAGTTAATCAGTTGAAAGGAAAACCCCAATGGTGATCGCAGCTTCACCAGATACGACATTGAATATTGACCGGATCGCGGAACTGCTGGGCGACAAGGCCGATTCGTTATTGAACCACGTCAGCAAGACCATCTCCAAAGAATACCTGTACATCCCTGGCTCGGATTTCGTGTCGCGGGTGTGGACGGACAGTGACCGGCACTCCACAGGTGTTACGGAGCTTGCAGCAGCTATTCGATCATGGTCGGTTGGGCGGGACGGGCTACCTGTCCATCCTGCCGGTTGACCAGGGAATCGAACACTCGGCGGGGGCGTCGTTCGCTCCAAACCCGGCGTACTTTGACCCGGCGAACATCGTCGAACTGGCGATTGAGGGCGGGTGTAACGCAGTGGCCTCGACCTTCGGGGTGCTGGGGGCGGTGGCACGTAAGTACGCGCATCGCATCCCGTTTATGGTCAAGATCAACCACAATGAACTGCTGACCTATCCGAACAAATTTGACCAGATCATGTTCGGCACGATCAAGGAAGCCTGGAACATGGGCGCGGTGGCGGTGGGCGCGACGGTGTATTTTGGCTCGGAGGAAAGCACACGGCAGTTGGTGGATGTGGCGCGGGCGTTCGAGCAGGCGCATGAACTGGGCATGGCGACGGTGCTGTGGTGCTACACTCGTAATCCGGGTTTCAAGGTGAACGGCGTGAACCACGAAACCTCGGCTGACCTGACCGGACAGGCGAATCACCTGGGCGTGACCATTCAGGCGGACATCGTGAAGCAGAAACTCCCAACGCAGAACGGCGGGTTCAAGGCTTTGAACACAGGCGGTTCGTCCTACGGCAAGCTGGACGAGCGCATCTATACCGAGCTTTCGAGCGACCATCCGATTGACCTGACACGGTATCAGGTGGCGAACGGGTACATGGGTCGGGCGGGACTGATTAACTCCGGCGGCGCGAGCGGGAAGAATGATCTGGCCGAAGCGGTGACGACGGCGGTCATCAACAAACGCGCGGGCGGTACGGGCTTGATTAGTGGACGGAAGGCGTTCCAAAGACCGATGCGGGAAGGCGCGGCGTTGTTGAACGCGATCCAGGATGTGTATCTGTGTGAGGATGTGACGATCGCATAAAAGTTACCAGTCACCCGTTGACAGCTTTCTTTCAAAACCTCACCCCCAACCCCTCTCCATCGCATGGAGAGGGGAGAATTCTCCCCATGATTTTCGGCTGTATCCATACTCATTACTGGACTCGTCCATGTGGTTTTGTCCGACAAGCCCGCATGGTTGCCCGAATTTTTACTGCGCTGAAAATCCACTTTTTATGCAGTAACCCCGGCTGTTTTCTGCGCTAAATGGACTGATTTGGAGGGTACTGCAACAAACAGGCGTGTATACTGCACTGTTCGATGATACGACTATTTCCGGCGGCAAATGGCGGCAGATTAATGGCGGGTGGTTCGGGTGGTGTCGCCCCTGCCGCCAATGATTTTCTGCCGCCGCCGCCAATTTCGATGGGAAGGTGAGAGCGAACCGCTGCACAGGGTTGTGCAGCATGGTGACGATTGAGCATTTTGTGAGACAAAAAACGGGCATTTGAAACATTCCTACACCTTCCAGTAGGACAACTATAGAACATAAGTTCGTATGTGTCAATTAGAATCCGGTTTGAAAAGAGGGAAAAAGACTTAACGCAAAGGTGCAAAGATAGCAAAGGCGCGGGGAGGAAAGATTAAAAGCGTCACGCCGGATTTCTGGGCGTTCAGCGAGGCGGGTAAGGCGCTGGCGGATTTACATCTGAATTATGAGACGGTTGAGGGGTATCCGCTGGAATGGGAGGTGGTTAAGCAGCCGATCAGCTACCGGGTGGAAAAGATGCGGTTGGTAGACCCGATTCCGGCGGACAAGGCTTGCCTTGTCCCTACGGAGGACGGTGCGCCGATGTATAAAGCGTATGGGACGATTGAGATTAATGACACGCTGCGGCTGAAAGGCATCCCGGCGGAGGCGTTCGCCTACCGATTGGGCAACCGGAGCGCGTTGGATTGGGTGGTTGACCAGTACCGCATCAAAACGGATAAACGGAGCGGAATCACGAGCGACCCGAACGGGTACAGTGAGAATGAACGGTATATTGTCGATCTGGTAGAACGGGTGGTGCGGGTGAGCGTGGAGACGGTAGCGATTGTGCGGAAGTTGCAGGCGTTACCGTTCCGGGAGGAGTAGAGTTGCGTGCTCGTTTCCTTCAAGGCGCGCAATGATTTTCAGTAGTGAGCGGCAGACCGATTTCAGGTCTACGCCCGACTGTGTATGCAATTGTTCAGCATTACCATCGCGGATGTCATGCCGCATTCAAAGCCTCGTTCCGCTGTTGCCAGATAAGGATCAATATGTTGTGCGAATTGGGGTTCGGATACACGTGTAGCGATAGGACTTATGGTAGTTTACCTTTAGTCAGGTTGTTCATCCATGTTGCCCTATCCACTCTTTATTCGAAAGTTTGAATGATTTCAACATAAAACTAGTGGATTTCGACTGTATCGGAGTCAGCCAAAATCCCTGTTTCAGGGCGCTGCCAGTGTAAAACCAGCGTATAACATAGGGGAGAGGTGGTTATAGCCTCTCCCCCGTACTGGCTGCCCTTATTTACCCACTGGCAGCATCCAATTCAGCCTGTTGCTCCGCGATCATTTCGTCGGTGCATTGCAGATTTTTGATGAATGTGGCGTCCGTATCCATCATCTCCTGTTCGCTCACATCGGGCAGCGCGAGAACTTCACCTGTGTTTTCACCGTCCTTAATGACGAAATTCGCTTTATCGAGGAAGGGCTGCGGGATTTCGACCCCTGAGGCGGCGGCAGTGTCCAGATTCACACCAATGAGCGTACCCGACTGGCGCGAAATGCCCGTCGTGGCGACGTCGACGTCGCCACGCAGATAGCCGACCAGGACTCGTCCTGTATCCACACCTTCCTGATAGTAACTGACACCTGCGCCAACGGTGACGCCTGAGAACACCTGCAAACTATCTGCGAAGAATACGGGAATTCCTTCTTCTTCGGCGACAGCGATAATAGCCGCCAGACCGTTACCTACCGTCGAGTCTGTAGGAATGAAGAATGCATCAATTCCCTTGCCCGCCAGAGTTTCTGCCGCTGTGCTGACTTCGGCGGTTTCTGCTACCGATTGAATCACGAGTTCCAGCCCCAAATCGGGCGCGATGGATGAGGCGATTTCGGTGCTAGCAACACCATTGGGTTCGGTGGTGGAGTAAATCCAACCGAGTCGTTTAATATCGGGATTCACTTCCCAAACCAGCGGCAAAATGGTGGCGAAATCCGGTAATGCCTGTGACCCCCACACATTGTCAGGCTTGATGCAGGATGCCTGGGCAATGCCGGCTGCATAGGGTTGGGTCACAGTATTGAAGAGGATGATAGGCGGATCGTCCATATCCTGCGTAATATTCACGGCAGCCTGCGTGACCGGGGTTGTCACGGTAATGATGACCTCCGCGCCTTTATCAATGGCATCCTCAATCAGTTGGTTGGCGGTGGGCACATCCATCGCCGCATCGCTGAGGATGAGGTTGATATTTTCGCCATCCACATAGCCGTAAGCGGCGAGGACATCAAGCGTACCCTGCTGCGAGTACTGGAATGGGGGCAGTGGGCCAAGCCGAATCAGGGCAACTGTTGGCACATCGTCCTGAGCCGAAACCGGGGTTAGAGCGAGGATCGTTCCAACCAGGGCAAGAACAACTAATAATCTATACTTCATATTGTCCTCCTAATTTTTATAACGAAATGTTTTTAAAGCCCCATAAGCTGCCTATGGAAGCTGTGAAACCGTAATAATTCGCTGTTCGGTTGCCTGACTCAAAGCCAGGACACTGCAAGGATGTCTCAACTCAGCAACACCCTGTCACTCAAGTCGGCGTTGGCACGCAGTTGACGGAAACGGTCAATCAAGTCGTGATAGGTCAGCGATTTACGTTCAGCGCCCGCTATATCCAACAACACCTGTCCCCTATCCATCATCACGGTACGATTCCCTACCGCGACTGCCTGCTGCATACTGTGGGTAATCATAATGACCGTCAGGTTGTATTCTTGGGTGAGTTGTACGGTTAACTGAATGACCTGTGCGGCGGCATTCGGGTCAAGCGCGGCGGTATGTTCGTCCAGCAGGAGGATGCGCGGCTTCATCATCGTTGCCATGATGAGGGTGATCGCCTGTCGCTGCCCACCACTGAGCAGCGCGACATCGGTATCAAGCCGTGTCTCCAGCCCCAAATCTACGCTTTTAGCGAGTCCGTAAAACCAATCGTGATGTGCTGCTTTGACGCCAGAAGATAAACCCAGACGTTTGCCACGTGTTGCCGCCAGGGCCAGATTCTCCCGAATGGTCAGTCCGGGGCAGGTTCCGGTTGAAGGATTCTGGAAAACGCGCCCGATATAATTCGAGCGTTTATATTCGGGCAGGTGGGTGACATCGATCCCGTTGACGAGTACGCGCCCATTATCCATCGGCGTCGTGCCAGCGATGACATTAAACAGCGTACTTTTGCCCGCGCCATTTGCTCCAATGACAGTGATAAATTCACCTTCAGTGACATCCAGCGACAGATTTTGCAGCGCGCGAACTTCATTGACCGTATTGGCGTTGAAAATGACAGAGACATTCTGTAAATTCAGCATTACGCGCTCTCCTGTTTACGGCTGCGTTTCTGCTGTGCTTCGCGCCAACCTTTAGCAACCCTGGGGGCTGCCAACGCACCTAAGACCACTAATGCGCTGACCATCCGTATATCACTGGTAGGCAAGTCCAGCACCGCAAACACCCACGCGCGCGATACCTCAAAAATGACCATGCCCAGCACCGCCGCGAGAAGATGCTGCCCAACAGTATGCGGCGTGAGCAGCACCTCGCCAATCATGAGCGCTGCAAGTCCGCGAATAATGACGCCGAAACCAAGCGCAACATCCGCAAAACCGAGCTGCTGCACCACCAATGCCCCGGCTAATCCGGCTAATCCATTGGCAACCATCAGTGCCAGAATCAGCGTAAGATGGTGATTGATGCCAAGCGCCCGCACCATTTGGCTATTTTTGCCTGTCGCCCGAATTGTGAGTCCAAGTTCAGTATGCATAAACCAATTCAGCACGAGCAGGACAAGGAGGACGATAATTCCGAAGACGGCAATCTCGACCAGATTATTAGCTTGTCGGCGAGCTTCATTGCCTAAAATACCGGTGAGCCATGTTCGCATGGGCTGTACAAACGGGGACAAAATCGTATCTTCGCCGATCAGAGGCACATTACTGCGGGCGCTCAATACGCGCAGCGTCACCGTATAGGTTCCTGTAATCACAATGATGCTGGATAACAGCCCGTCGATTTTCAGGAAGACGGTGATGAGTGCGGTAGCGAGACCGACTAAAGCACCGGCGAGAAAGGCTGCTAACAGCGACCCTTGCGCGCTGCCTCCGGCGACAATTATCGCGGCACAGATCGCGCCACCCACAGGAAACGCTCCATCCACGGTGAGGTCTGGAAAGTTGAGGATGCGAAAGGTGATATAGACGGATACGCCGACCAGCCCATATGCCAATCCTTGCCCGATGGACCCAATATTAACATTCGACGCAGACATAATGAACAGCAGAGCAACGGTCACAATTAGAAAGCGTATAGCGAAAAAATCGGGACGATTGCGACTTTTCGAGTTTGACGGGTCCTGGACAGAAGTTGTTGTCGGCGTTTGCACGGTCATGTAAAGGAGCCTGTTAAGTATAATTTTCTTTAATTCAAGTGAGACGCTGTTTTTCGTTTTTTGCAGCGGGTAAGCGCCATCGATTATCGTTTGCCTCTCACGCACCCACGCTGACCCCGCCATCCACAAACAATACCTGTCCCGTGATATAAACGGATTCTTTGGATGCCAGCCACGCATGTGCGGCTGCGATTTCTTCCGGTTCGGCAAAGCGATGGAAGGGAATGCCTTCAATCAGGTTGGTGATAATTTTCTCAGGGATGGTCTCGGTCATCCTGGTTTTGACGCCGCCCGGTGCGACACAATTCACACCAATGCCATACCGCGCCCATTCAAGGGCAAGCGTCTTTGTCAGCCCGATAACCCCCGCTTTCGATGCTGCATAATTTGCCTGTCCAATGTTACCTAACGCCGCAATCGAGGATGTGTTAACGATACGCCCATACTGCTGTTCCATCATCACGACAGCGGCTTTCTGGCTGCATAACCACGTCCCTTTGAGATTGACGTTGAGCACTGCGTCCCAATTCTCTTCGGGCAGATATTTGACTTGTCCATCCTTGATGCGGGCGGTGAGTCCATCACGGGTAATGCCGGCGTTATTGATGAGGATGTGGAGCGTCCCAAAGGATGATACGGCGGCATCCACCATCTTTTGCGCGTCCACCTCAGAGGCTACACTGCCGACAACCACCACACATTTTCCACCCGATGCCTCGATGAACTGTTGGGTTTCAGCCAATCCTGCTTCATCTACATCGGAGATTACGATTTGTGCGCCCTCTTGAGCGAAACGTGCGGCTGTAGCTCGCCCGATGCCGTTCGCACCGCCTGTAATGAGTGCCACTTGATTTTCGAGTAACATAGGTTTTGCCTTGAATGTTCAGAATAAAACTAATTAGACTTTTTTATGCTTTCGCCTCGATGCTGATTAGCGCGGTTTCAACCTCACGTTATAGTTTCCGCTTCATCATCAGCGTCCACTTCATATCCACGACCACCTGCTCGGCATCGTTGAGCATTCTGGCGGCGATGTTGATAATACCTCTATCAGGTTTGGAGGTTTCTTTCTTCTCGGTCACCTCCATTTCCAGATGAACGGTATCCCCAAATTTGACCGCGCCGGTGTATTTGATATTTTGCTCTAGGAGCGCAATGGTCGTCCCTGCGAAGATACCTGTCCAATTCGACATCCCAGTAGATATAGCAACGGTCAACATGCCATGCGCGATGCGTTCGCCGAAGGGTGTTGTTGCGGCGAACCTGGCATCGGTATGCAGCGGATTGATAATCGCCGGATAACCCTGCGAAGGCGACGACATCTCCTTCGGTCACGGTGCGCCCCTGTGAGACGTATTTCGCGCCGATCTCAAATTCCTCAAAGTAAAGACCCGTAGCCATCTTCTATCCTTTCGCATTACGTCTCGTCGTTGCGCAAGCCATTGATACCATCAAAAAACATCGTCACCACAAAATCAGCCATTTGTCCTGTACTGCCGACAATTTTGCGGCTATACGGGTGGAGAATCGACTTCCACCAGCGCGACCATTTGCCACGAAAACATGCGGGCATCAACTTGTGGGAGTTCACCAGTGGCAATACCATCTCGAATAATCGCTTCCACTTGTTCAGGAACTGCGATCTGGTAGGCACGATATCAAGTCATGGCGAACCGGATCGTTGAAGATATTGATGTCGCGGCGTACTAACCGCAGGATACCGAGCAGTTCCTGTGGAATTTCCAGAAAGGAAAAGACCGACTGGCGCAAACGCTCCCGACAAGAGCCGCTGCTGGTTTTGGCAGAGTGTTTGGTGATCGCCTGGATTTCCGCAAGATAGTGGTGCATCATCTTGAGGTAAACATCTTCTTTGCTGGCAAAATGATGATATACCGCGCCTTTGGAGATATTGGCGCGTGTCACGATGTCGTTGATGGTGACATCGGCGTAATTCTTTTCCGTGAAGAGTGCTCGGGCAACTTCTAAAATGCCCTGAATCGTCTCTTTGGATTTGGCATAAGTCATAAAAAAAGAGTTGTGGAAAAAACTTAAACTGTCAGGTATAATAAAAACCGAATATTCGGTATGTTTTGAGACTTTAGCACTGTTTAGGCGAAGTGTCAAGCAGTCTGTTCATAAATTTAAAGCAGCATCTGAGCCGCTAATTATTATTCGTTGAGGTTTATATAATGTATATTACTCAGGGACTCAAACGGGCCGTACAGGTTAACCGGGATGGGACAGCCACGATAGACCATGAACGCCGCCATACATGGAGCCAATTTGCGGAACGGGTCGCCCGGTTGGCGGGGGCGCTCAAAAAATTAGGTTTGGAGACCGATGGACGGATCGCCATACTTGCATTTAACAGCGATTGTTATCTCGAATACTTTTTCGCGGTGCAGTGGGCGGGAGGTATTCTTGTGCCGTTGAATGTGCGGCTTGCGCCGCCGGAACTGGTCTACATGCTCACATGACGCGCAGGTGAGTATCCTCGTTGTGGACACCGCATTTACGACACTACTGCCCAAACTGCTGCCAGAAGCCCCGGCTGTTCAGCATGTTATTATGATAGGCGATGATGTGCTGCCGGAAAATGCGTTGAGACACGAGGAAATAATTGCTGCTGCCGAACCCATCCCTGATGCGGAGCGCGGCAAGGATGATGTCGCGGGGATATTTTATACAGGCGGCACAACCGGGCAGTCCAAGGGGGTCATGCTGACTCATACCAACCTCATCAGCAATGCAATGACGGCGCTGCTCAATATGTATGAGGGTCTACCCTGGGTCTATTTGCATTCTGCGCCGATGTTCCATATCGCGGATGCGCAGTGGATGATTGGCACGACACTCACAGCGGGGACGCACGTTTTTATCCCGAAGTTTGTGCCTGAAACGATGCTGAAAGTGATCGAGGACTATCGGATTACCCACTGCGGTCTCGTGCCGACGATGGTGAATATGCTGCTCAACGTCCAGAATTTTGAGCAGTACGATGTATCGTCGCTGCGCGGGATGAATTACGGGGGTTCGCCGATGGCACCGGCGCTCATCGCCCGCACGCGCAAAGCCTTTCCTGCGTGCCGACTGTTTCAGGGTTATGGGCAGACTGAGACTTCGCCGAATGTGAGTATGCTGCTGGACAAGTATCACGACCCCGACGGGGCGTTCGCCGACAAAATTGAATCGGCGGGGCAGCCCATGTTCACGGTGGAAGTCAAAATCGTGGATGGCAGCGACCACGAACTGCCGTTAGGGGAAGTCGGCGAAATTGCCGCGCGCGGCCCAAACATTATGAAGGGCTACTGGAACAAGCCGGATGAAACCGCTTATGCCCTGCGTAACGGCTGGATGCATACAGGCGATGTGGGCTATATGGATCAGGACGGGTTTCTTTACATTGTAGACCGCATCAAGGATATGATTATTTCTGGCGGCGAAAATGTGTATTCGGTGGAAGTTGAAGCGGCGATTTACCAGCATCCGTCGGTTGCGATGTGTGCGGTGATTGGTATCCCCGATGAAAAGTGGGGTGAAGCGGTTCACGCGGTGGTCGTGCTGCGCAAGGGGGAAAGCCTGACCCGTGATGAACTTATCCAGCACTGCCACCAGCTCATTGCGGGGTATAAGTGTCCGCGCAGTGTCGAAATTTCGCACGATCCGCTGCCGATGACCGGCGCTGGCAAAATCCTGAAGCGGGCGCTCCGCGCGCCTTATTGGGACGACAAAGGACGTACCGTGAATTAGCTTGCCCGCCCGAACTGACTAGCGCTGACTGCTTACAGTCTTTTTATGAGGAGAATTTGAATGAAGGCTATTGATGTGCATGTGCATGTGCCCGCTCCGGTTGACCATGCTTCGACCAAAGAAAAAGAGAAAATGGCGGGCTATTTCGGCGCGGGGAACATGCCTACGACGCCCGAAGCCATGTACGAGAAGTATAAGGAACTGGATATATTTGCGGTCATTTTTGAGATTGATGCCGAAACCACCACCGGCGAACCGTATGTGGGCAATGATTATGTTGCCAGCATTGTCCAGAAATATCCCGACCAGTTTATAGGCTTCGCATCCGTAGACCCCTGGAAGGGCCAACTTGCTATCAATGAACTGGAACGCGCCGTCAAAGAACTTGGACTGCGCGGGCTAAAACTGCACCCGACAGCCCAGGCGTTTTTCCCCAATGACCCCCGTTTTTATCCGCTGTGGCAGAAAGCATCGGAGCTGGAGATTCCGGTATTGTTTCATTCGGGACAAACCGGTGTCGGGGCTGGGACGCCGGGCGGCGGCGGCTATAAACTGAAATATTCGCATCCGATGCTGCTGGATGATGTCGCGGCGGATTTCCCCGATTTGACGATTATCATGGCGCACCCGGCTGTGCCCTGGCAGGAGGAACAACTTTCGGTGGTTCTGCATAAGGGCAATGTTTATATGGATTTGTCCGGCTGGTCGCCCAAATATTTCCGCCCGATTCTGGTGCAGTATATCCGGTCTATCCTGAAAGATAAGGCGTTGTTCGGGTCGGATTATCCGGTGCTGCAACCCGAACGCTGGCTGCAAGACTTCGAGACATTGGAACTCAAAGAAGAAGTCCGGCAAAAAATTTTATTAGAGAATGCCAGGAAGGTGCTCAAATTGTAAACCTACTGCTAGCGCCCAGTCAGCCCTATTCGACAATGACACATTATTGTGCAGGGTTGCTCAGGCTTCGTCAAACGCGCGGGCGGCATGGGCTTGATTAGTGGACGGAAGGCGTTCCAAAGACCGATGCGGGAAGGCGCGGCGTTGTTGAACGTATATCTGTGTGAGGATGTGACGATCGCATAAAAGTTACCAGTTGACAGTTACCCGTAAAAGATGTGGTCGGGGCGTGGAATGGCGTCCCGACCATTTTTATTATGGGTTACAAGTAATTGTCAATTTTTGCACGATTGTCGCTGGAATGAGAGGCGGGAATGAGGGGGACTGGCGCGAAGGTGTGACAATTGAACGGCGGGAACGAGGGGAACACGCGCCGAACGTTCACAAGTGCAGCGACAACAGGGGAAGGAACTGCCGCTTTGACACAACTGCGGCTCGGTGTCATTCCGGCGGGAGCGAGGGAATGAAACGCTGCACAGGGTTGTGCAGAATTGTGACGATTGAGCATTTTGTGAGACAAAGGTAACATCCCCACCCCCGGAGAAAAGGCGAAAGACACAATCACTACGAGGGTTATTATAGAACATAAGTTCGTAATTGTCGATTGGGAATCGGTTGGAAATGGGTTCGAGTTGGGCAAAGAATGTTATAATCAGGAACAGTGGATGAGGAGTCAAAAATGGCGGATTTACAGGGACTACTTGATGCGGTCAATGAACTGTCACCGGAGGAAGTCAAACAACTTTATACCTATATTCTGGAACACCGAATTGAATTTGTAGGCGAGAAAGCCGCTACACCCGCGCCGCGTGTTCTTGGTCTCCATGCACACCTGGGTAAAGCCTGGATGAGTGATGATTTCTGGAATAAGTCGCTAGACGCCGATTGAAAAAGGCGGGAAGACACGCAGGTCGTCCCCTACGAGGCGGGGTTTTCGCCAGTGCCCTGCTCGCGCCGCCATACCTCGACTGCGGCGAGGGCTTCGGGTGTGCCGATGTGTTCCAGGGCTTCGGCGGCATGGTCGCACACACGCATAAAACCAATGTCATCCAAATTAGTATCCAGTAATAGTATTCGCAGGGGTTCGATGGTGCTTGGGTCAGCAAACTGTCCCAGGGCAGTGGCGGCGGCGGCGCGAACAGGGGGATGATGGTCATCCAGCGCGGCGATGAGTGGCCCGACGGCACGAGGATCGGCGATTTCACCCAGAGCAAAAGCTGCAATGCGACGGACATTCACATCTGGATAACCTAGGGCGGTAAGTAATGACTCAACGGCGATTTGACCGATTTGTACGAGCACGTTAGCTAAGTCACGAAGGATATAATAATCCCGATAATAGTAGAGATGAATAGCGAAAAGCATTGGCTCGACGGCGGGCTGGCCGATTTGTACCAGAGCGTCAGCGACGGCATTGCGGACACCCCTATCTTGATGACCCAGGGCGAAAAGCATTGGCTCGACGGCGGGCTGGCCGATTTGTACCAGAGCATTCGCAACTTTTCGTAAGGAGTTATATGGGCGTGGGTCAACTAACGCATCAATGAGAGGTTCGATGGCGGGTGTACCAATCTGAGCGAGGGCATTGATAGCACAATTTTGCACGATTTCGCGTGGGTCAACTAACGCATCAATGAGAGGTTTGATGGCGGGTGTACCAATCTGAGCGAGGGAGTTGGTAGCACTGTTTCGCACGATTTCTAGTGGGTCGTGCAGGGCAGCAATCAACGGCTCAATAGCAGGTACACCAATCTGAGCGAGGGAGTTGGTAGCACTGTTTCGCACGATTTCTAGTGGGTCGTGCAGGGCAGCAATCAACGGCTCAATGGCGGGTGTACCAATCTGAGCGAGGGCATTGATAGCACAATTTTGCACGATTTCTAACGGGTCGTGCAGGGCAGCAATCAACGGCTCAATGGCAGGCGCTCCCATCTGAGCGAGGGAGTTGGTAGCACAATTCCGCGCGATTTCTAATGGGTCATGCAGGGCAGCAATCAACGGCTCAATGGCAGGCGCTCCCATCTGAGCGAGGGAGTTGGTAGCACAATTCCGCACGATTTCTAGTGGGTCGTGCAGGGCAGCAAGCAATGGCTCAATAGCAGGTGCACCAATCTGAGCGAGGGAGTTGGTAGCACTGTTTCGCACGATTTCTAGTGGGTCGTGCAGGGCAGCAATCAACGGCTCAATGGCGGGCGCTCCATTTTCACCCAAATCGCCAATCTGGCGAATGAGCGCAACCGGGTTTTTTGTCACGCGATCAAATCGACTTTTTACCGTTAATTCGCGGCTGAGACGTTCGATAGCAAAGTAGCCATGTAACGATTGATGATAAAAACGAACATTCTCGCCTTCGCGTACCAATACGCCCAAGTTGAGGCCATCACGCAGTGCTGTGCGTCCGACCCATTGTTTCCAATTCCGCGCCCAATCATACTCAGCGGCTGTACCTTTTTCACGCACAATCATTAAAAAAGCCAATCGCTTGAGGCGGTGTTCCAATGTGGAAAAAGGCAGTCGCAGCAAGGGTGTATCCGGGTCGCCATCTTTACGCATTGTTCGTTTGTTTGTATAGCGGTCATAGGTGAGCTTCACATAATCCCGATAAAGGTCGTTGAGATTGTCAGGTAATTGACCCGACTGTTTATAAACCTCAATGAGCATGACCAGATTGTAGGGATTGCTGGCTAAACGCAGCAGCGCATCGGACCCCTGAATCGCAGCCCAGAGCTTCTCGTCCCCACTCCGTTTGTTTATGAACTCCTGCACCCGCGTATAGTCGAGCGGCTTCACATAAACGACTGGCAAGCCCAGTTTGAGAATGTCGTCATCTTCATAATCACGCACACGACAGGTAACGATGACAGGCAAATCAGGATGGGACTCGATAAATGCATGGAGGGCGTCGGCTCGTTGTTTGCGGCTTCCACCTGCTTCCGGCATTTCATTCAGGCCGTCAAAAAAGAGCAGAATATTCTTTTGCTTTATGTACTGGTCAGGTTCACCCGGTAGGTAACATTGCTCATCCCACCAATATTGGAGCAGTTCTTCAGCATCTACAGGGTTACTGCTCAGGCCGAGATTGATCCAAACGGGCAGGCGATTATCCCGTTTTTCCAGATAGTCATTAATGGAATATGTCGTCAGGTGGCGGAGCGCAGTCGATTTACCTGCGCCAGGGTCGCCAATGAGGACAAAGCGGCCTTTGTGGAGGGCTACCGCCTGCTGGATGTCGTCAAAAGTCTGCTGGTGCATTTCAGTTTCGGTGCTGTACTGCGGCTGAATGTCAGTGGTCAATTCGGTGTTGATGAACAGCTTTTGCTCGGCAGCGAAAGCGGCGCGGCGACCTTCCAGATACCTCCGTTCGGCTTCATCGGCGGTCATGGTGGTGGAGGTGGATTTTTCTGATTGTCGGATGCGGCGTTTTGGACGTTCCGGGCCAAATTCTCTAAACCACTGGATGGTCTGGATGCCCCATACCGATGCGCGACGATGCCCAGCAGCAATTATCAAAAGCGTCGGTGAGCCGAGTTGGGCACCAGTGTAATGATCGTCGCAGAAGATAAGGCAACCATCAGGACATAAATAATCAGATTGCGGAGGATGTGTCGACATGGCGCTCACCGGGTTGGATTACCCTGTTGATGATAGTCCGGTGGGGAGCGGGGCGCAAACGGGCAACTGCGGGTTCTCAGGGGTGGGATGAGTGGAGTATACTGGTTGAGACACGGTATCAAACAGAGGGCAGATGGTGGCTGAAGTAAAAGATTATGTATCCCCCAATGGCGTCGAGACGGAAAATCCTATCGTGGCGGTGCGGGGGCTGACGGTGGTGTACAACCGCGAACCGGCGATTGAGGATGTGTCGTTCACGGTGGCGGCGGGGGAACGGGTGGCGATCATCGGACCAAACGGGGCGGGAAAATCGACCCTCATCAAGGCGATTATGGGACTGCTGCAAGCGCAGGCGGGCAGCATCCGCGTGGCGGGTGACAGGCGCAAGACGCTGGGCTATGTGCCGCAGAACGAAGGTGTGGACTGGTCGTTCCCGGCGACGGTGCGCGAGGTGGTGATGATGGGTCGGACACGGCACATCGGCTGGCTGCGGCGGGCGGGTCGGGACGAATGGGCGCGGGTGGATGCGGCACTGGCACGGGCGGGCATGTCCGAACTGGCGAACCGTCAGATTGGCGAATTGAGCGGGGGGCAGCGTCGGCGGGTATTTGTGGCGCGGGCGCTGGCACAGGAGGCGAATGTGCTGGTGCTGGATGAACCGTTCAGCGGGGTGGACGCCGGGGCGCAGGCCGACCTGATGGACGTGCTGGATGGACTCAACCGCGAGGAAATCACGATACTGCTATCTACCCATGATCTGGGGCTGGCGTTCAACCGATTCGACAAGGTGATGGCGCTGAACCGTCAGATGATCGCCTACGGGACACGGGACGTCGTGTATAAAGGGGACGTGCTGGCGCGACTGTATGGCGGGCGGGTCGCTACCTGGCAGGAAGGTGGACAGATGATGCTGTTCGTGGACGATCATCACTGCGAAGACTGCTAAACCTCATGACTCTCTCCGACTAAAGTCTGATTTCCCCGATACGACGCAACTCATAACAACCCATTCCGTACAGAAGCATAGACAGAAATCTTGGTGATGAAGCTCACCGTGCCAACGGGAGTTTCGTCCAGTGATTTATCTGTATCCAATACTATAGTTGTAAGCTGAAATATATTTCGGCTGAAACAGGAATGGGGGAAAGTATGACTACGATGCAACGTTCGCGCGGGCGGTCACTGTTCTGGCCGCTGGTTCTCATCGGTGTCGGGCTGGTATGGCTGTTGAGCAATTTAGGCGTGCTGCAACCAGCCAGTATCGGCGTATTGTTCCGGTTGTGGCCGCTGGTGCTGATTATTATCGGACTGGATTTATTGTTCGGGCGGCAGTCACCCGCGATAGGCACGCTGATCGGCGTGGGCGGTGTGGCGCTGATTATCGTGCTGATGTTGATTGGACCATCGTTAGGTTGGGTGAGCGCCGCCGATGTGAAAGACGCCAGCTACAGCGAACCTGTTGGTGAGGCGACTTCTGCCGTCGTCAACCTGGATTTGTCGGTGGCATCGACGGATGTACGGGCGATCAGCGACTTCAAAAATTTGTTCGAGGCTGACCTGCGGTATGTGGGCGATGTGAATTTCAATGTGAGCGGTCAGGCTGAAAAGACCGTCACCCTGAAGCAGCCAGAACAGTCCAACGTGAGTTTTAACTTCTGGGATTGGGGACTGTTTAATCCCGATCAAAACCTGCACTGGAATATCGGGCTGAGTCCCAATGTGCCCATCGCGTTACAGGTTCACAGCGGCGTGAGCAGCAGTATCCTCGACCTGAGCGACCTACAACTGACCGGGTTGAACGTCAGCAGTGGTGTGGGGTCGCTGACGCTGACGCTGCCTGCGATGGACACGGCTTATGATGTCCAGATCAACGGTGGAACCGGCTCGTCGGACATCAAGGTTGGCGAAGGCGCGGCGATCAACTTCAATATTAATGGCGGCGTGGGTTCGGTCACGATTGATGTGCCGGACGGCGCGGCAGTGCATGTGGTCGCCAGCACAGGCGTGGGGGGCATTGATGTGCCCTCGAACTACAAGCGCATCAGCGGCAGCGACGACAATTTCGTTGGCGACAAGGGCGAGTGGGAATCCCCGAACTACGCCGAATCAGACCGCCAGATCAACATCGAGTTCGAGGGTGGAGTGGGCAGTTTCAGCCTGCACTAGGATCGAACCTGTCATAGGAGCAGCGCACAGGCTGCTCCTGTTCATTGAATAGAAGGGAAACAATGATGGAAGAGAAACCAAAGCGGGTGGTTATCAAACGGAGCGAACCGGGTTCGGGTGGAAATCCCCGGATGGGTGCGTATATTCTGATCGGCATTGGCGTGTTTTTCCTGCTGGCGAATCTGGGCATCATCGCCGGGATTGGCCGCCTGTGGCCGCTGATTCTGGTGGCGATTGGTGCATGGCTGCTGCTGGGGCGCGGCGATAATGCCAGCGTACAGCACGACCATTTCAGCGCGCCCGTCGAAGGGGCAACCTCGGCACGGGTACGCCTCGACCTGTCTGTCGGGGAAAATGTTGTCCACAGCCGGGTCGAGCCAAGTACGCTGATTGATGCAGATGTCACCTATCTGGGCGAAGTTCGTTTCGCGGTGCAGGGGGATACGGACAAACAGGTGAACCTGGGACAGACCGGGGGATACGGGGCGTTCGTCAACCCGGCCAACTGGTCATTTTTCAATTCCAACCCCGGAAAAGACCTGCGCTGGGAGATCGGCCTGAACCCGACTGTCGCCACCGACCTGGACGTCAATGGGGGTGTGGGTAAGTCGCAGCTTGACCTGAGCAGCATGAAGCTGACCCATCTGGATGTAACGGGCGGCCTGGGCGAAGTGGATGTCACCCTGCCCGCCAGCGCCGAGAAATTGGATGCGCGGCTGCAAGTGGGAGTGGGACGGCTGGATGTCACCATTCCGAGCGGCAGTGCTGTGTATGCCCGCGTGAAGGGTGGGGTTGGTGAGACGAATATCACGACACCGCCGGATGGGGCTGTGCGGGTT
This sequence comes from uncultured Chloroflexia bacterium, assembly GCA_963752305.1. Classification (GTDB taxonomy): domain Bacteria; phylum Chloroflexota; class Anaerolineae; order Aggregatilineales; family Phototrophicaceae; genus CFX2. Next base: position 568,742 of record CAVVXQ010000006.1, on the reverse strand, counting down.
GTAGGGAAAAATGGTCTGGGCGAGATGAACGTGGCGGCTCGCTTCCAGCGCGTATCCGGCAGCGGCGATTCGGGCTTCGGGCAGGCGGGGACATGGGAAACACCCGGCTTCGACAGCGCCGCGCAACAGATCGTGATTGAGTATGATGGCGGCGTGGGACAGTTGCGCGTCCGGTGAGTTTTGAACACGGATGCAACTGCCAACGTTATTCTACGTAGAAAGTGCATACAGTGAACAAAGGTGTTCACAAGAGGAGAACTTTAAAATGGCAGATGAACAAAAATCCAAACAGGTGGTCGAGTGGTCGTTTTCGTTCGAGAAGCTCGGCGAAAGCCTGAACCGCAGTATCGGCAAACTGAGCGGTGACGAAGAAGTGAAAAGTGACCACTTCAGCGCCCCGATAGACGGCGCGCGCTCGGCGACGGTGCGGCTTGATCTGTCTGTCGGGACGGCAGCGGTGAAAGCATTGGACAATGCTGACAACCTGATCGAAGCGGATGTGAAGTATACGGGCGAGATGGAATTCAGCGTCACTGGCGAGGCCGAAAAGACCGTCCGGCTGGGACAGAAATGGTCGAAGGATGTGGTCACGCCGATTAAGGACGCGCTGGGCAAGTTCGCCTACCGGGATGACCTGCGCTGGGACATCGGCCTTAGCCCGGATGTGGCGATTGACCTGGATGTCAAAGGTGGCGTGGGGCAGAACAACTTTGATTTGAGCGGGCTGCGCCTGACCGCATTCCATCTGGATACGGGTGTTGGCGAAACCCGTCTGACCTTACCAGCGACGGGCACACCCTACAATGTTGATCTGAACGGCGGCGTCGGCGGGATGGTTATCACCATTGCCGATGGGGCTGCGCTGCGGCTGCGGGTTAAAGGTGGTGTGGGCGGCGTGTCCATTCACCTGCCGGAGAACGCGGCAGTCCGTGTTGAGGTGAAGGGTGGATTGGGCGGCGCGAACTTCCCGTCGCGGTTTACACGCACCAAAGGCACTGATGATTTCATCAGCAAGTCCGGTACATGGGAAACATCCGGTTATTCGCTGGCCGCGCAGCAGATTTATATCCAGTTTGACGGTGGCGTCGGCGGGTTGAAGGTCGTCTAGCCGTCATTCAAATCAGGGAGGGTCACAGACCCTCCCCTACACCGGATGTTCCTCTTATAACCGCATCCCAAATTCAGGCAAGGTATTCGTAGGCGGCGAGGGCGGACTGTGCCACGCGGTAGACGGCTTCCGGGCTGCCGACCAGTGAGTGACGCAGGGTATCGGCCTGACCCAGGCGGGCGAGCGCCAACGCAGCGTTATAACGTATGTCGGGGGATTCGTCCTCCCCGGCATGGACGATTTCGAGCAAGGGCGTCACCGCGCTCACATCCCCAATTTGGCCTAATGCCCAGACGATGTTGAACTTCACCTCATAACCCTCGCCCATGCCGCGCCGAACCAGCGACGGAATTGCACGCGGGTCGCCTATCCAGCCCAGCGCCGCCGCCGCCCGCCAGCGTACTTCGAGGCTGGGGTGATCGAGCGCAGTGATGAGCAGGTCAAGTGCCGTTTCAGCTTCGTCCATGAGGTCACGGGCGGTTTGCAAACGGATACGCAGGTCGGCATTATCCAAGTGTTCAATGATCGGGTTCATAAGTGACTGTTCAAGCAGATTGATTCCGGGTAGAGTTGTGCGGCGACTATACCATATCGACGATTTTTGCCAACCAATTCACGGAGTTTGTCCCCATGTCCTTACCCAACCGCACCGACCACCCTCTGACCCCCATTGATTCTCGCCGCGTCTGGGAATGTCCCTGGTATGGGGTGCGGCAGGATCGCATCCGCCTGCCAAATGGTGACGAGGGTGTTTATAATGTGGTGGAACTGCCGGATGCGGTCTGGATTGTGCCAGTGACGGATGCCGGGGAAATTGCCCTGCTGTATCACTACCGTTATCCATTAAAAATGTGGGGATGGGAACTGCCTTCGGGAAGTATCGCGCGCGGGGATACCCCCCTGGAAACTGCCCAACGGGAACTGCGGGAGGAAGCGGGCGGCGTGGCAACCGATTGGGAGTTCCTGATGACCGTCAGCACGCTCAAGGGTATTGGCACAGAACACGCCAACCTGTTTCTTGCCAGGGGTGTCCAATTGGGGGCGACGGCGCATGAACCCACCGAAGTGATTACCGTCCATCCCCTGCCGATCAAACAGGTGATGGCGATGGCGCGGGCGGGCGAAATCCAGGATGCCATCAGTGTGCTGGCTTTACTGCTGGTTGAAACAAAAATATAATAAATAGTCTAATAGGACTTAAGTCCCACTGGGTATACATCAGGCGAGAATGTTGGTTTAATTATTGTTGCACATAGGATTTTGAGCGCACAGTCGAACGTCAAAAGATCAACACGGACGCCGCAGCCGCGAAAACCTGTCAACGGCGTTTGGATTACAAGCCAGAGTCGAATCAACTATAGCTTAGTGAGCGTCAGGTAAAGGTGCAGAATGTCATTGCATGTCGTCATCCTGGAAGATGAATATATGCTGCGGAATGTCCTCCGCGACGTGATTTTGGCGTTCGACAAACAAATCCACCTGGAGCAGTTTTACAACAGCGATGATGCAGCCGCCTACATTGGTGACTATGGGGATACGGTTGACCTGTACATCCTCGACCTGCGCGTGCCGGGTGAACGGGACGGACTGGAACTGGCGAAATATATCCGCACCCTGAATCAGAGCGGTGTCATCGTCATTACCTCGGCCTATAAATCTCCCGACCTGATGACGCTGGAAGCCCTGGACTGCCAGTGGTATCCCAAACCCTGGCACATCATGGAAACCACCAAACACCTGTTGGAAATCGCCCGACTGCACCGGGCGAACGAAAACAGTGGGATTGGTTGAGGGCGACAGACATCCAACTGAGCAACTTATCAGCCCCGAACCACGTACATATCAGTATCAATCATTTCCATTAGGGGGAAAATCATGAAGAAATATGTGATCCTGACTGGTTTGCTGCTCATCGGCATCTTCGCTGCCGCCTGTGGCACGAGCCTGAACATCAAAACCAACGAGGCGGGGGATACGGTCATCGAGGTTGGACTGCCAGAGTCGGTGGTCAACACGATTCTGAGCGAGTCGGTGACGACAGGTGATACTGAAAACGACCTGCTAACGAAGGTTACAAGTGTGGATATGAAACCCGGCCTGATTACCGTCACCGGGACACGCACGCTGGCAGATGGCACGGAAGCTCCCGGCAGCTTTGACCTGTCGCTGAGTACCGATAATGGTACGCTCCACGCCGCCGTTTCCAATGTGCAAATCCAGGGGTACAGCTTCACCGACGATCAACTGGCGCGGTTGAACCAGCGCATCGCCGACAGCCTGTCCAACAGTGCATCGGACAAGAAGGATGCGCAGATTACATCGGTCAATATCACGGACACGTCGCTGCAATTTGTGGTGACGATCAAGAAACAGTAGCCTGGAAATAGTGGGCGAAAACGACTCAGCCGTTATAATTACCCTGGAAACTATAACCGGGAGGGAATACCATGCGGATTGACATTGGACAATTGGTGGTATGGCTAATTACCGGAGCGTTGGCCGGATACATCGTGGGCGTGCTGATGCGCCGCCGGGGTTTTGGCACAGCGGGTAACATCCTGGTCGGGCTGGTGGGCGCGATCATCGGCGGGCTGTTGTTTCAACTGCTGGGTATCGAGATTAGCGGACTGCCAGTGTTCACCTTCTCACTGGCCGATCTGGTGGTCGCCATCGTCGGGGCGCTGGTGCTGGTGGTCGTGTTAGGTGCGGTCACGCGGCGGTAATATCACCCGGACAAAATGCATCCAAGTAGGGACATGGACACCACCCATGTCCCATTTTGTTTTCCGGCGACGATTAGTGTAAGGGACAGCAATTATGAACATCGGTATTATTGGAGCGGGAAATGTGGGTGGCAGCCTGGGTTTCGTCTGGGCGAAACAGGGTCATAAAATCATGTATGGCGTACGCGATGCAAACAGCCCAAAAACGCAGGCCGCCCTGGCGGCGATTGGGGACGCCGCGCAGGTGGGCACTCCGGCAGAAGCCGCTGCGTTCGGGGAGGTGATCGTGATCGCCGTGACCTGGCCGGGTGTTCGCCAGGTGATGCCAACATTGGGGGACGTGAGTGGCAAAATTTTGATCGACGCTACAAATCGCCTGAACTATTCGCCCCAGGATGGCGAGTTGGCAGCCGGGGACATCGCCAATATGGCCGTCGGCGCGCGGGTGGTCAAGGCATTCAACACCATGGGTTCAGACAGCTTCCTCAACCCGACCTTTAGCGGACATCCGGCGACAGCCTTCATTGCCGGGGATGATAATGAGGCGAAAGAGACAGTGATTAAATTGGCCTCCGAGATAGGGTTGGACGCGAGAGATTCTGGCCCACTGGAAAATGCCCGTTATATCGAAGGCATGGGCAGCCTGTGGGTGTTCTTTTTGCGGAATGGCCTGGGACGTGATTATGCGTATGCGCTGCTGCCGCGATGACCGGGTGCAGGCAACAAGATTGAAAGTGGAGGTTGAATATGGATGTGTATGATGCGATCCGCAATAAGCGGGCGATCCGCAACTTTCAGGATAAACCGCTGCCAGAGGAGGCAGTCAAGCAGATACTCAACGCTGGACGGCTGTCGCAGTCGTCCAAAAACACACAGCCCTGGCAGTTTGTGGCGGTACGTGACCGCGCCACGCTGGAAGGTTTATCGCAGACGGGTCCCTGGACGGGACATCTGGCCGGGGCGGCGATGGGGGTGGTCATCCTGACGACCAACCCGGACGGCAAGTTCCAGGTGTTGTTCGATGCCGGACAATCGGCGGCCTATATGCAACTGGCGGCCTGGGAACTGGGCATCGGGTCGTGCCTGGCGACCATCTACGAACCGGAGAAGGCACAGGCTATCCTGGGATTTCCTGATGAGTGGACGGTGAATATCGCTATCTCATTTGGGTATCCCGCGCCGGAAGCGGTTGCGCCACGTCCCGCGCGTCCTGAAGGGCGTCACTCGTTTGACGACGTGGTGCATTGGGATAGGTGGTAGAATTTCTGCCAGATTTGTGCGGGAGATAGGAGCAATGATGAGCGCCCAGGAACAAATGAACCAACCGATCACACAGGATGAAGATGATTTTTCACTGAATGCCGCCCAGATGGTATTCATGATGAACAGCGAAAATGCCATGCGAAAAGCCGAATTGGAGGATGATGTTCAGTTCTTCCGCAATTTGGCGGCATCCGATGAATACAAGGCGCTTTTTGGTGATATGTCTATCGACCAGGCTATTGACCGCTACGAAGTCATGACAGGTAAAGCAATTTAGTGCCAGTTAAATCCTGATCGGTGGAATAATAAACCAATTTGAAGAACTTACACGCAATGAACTGATGCTGATCTTCGATAAAATCGCAGAAATGCTCAATGCAGATGACCCAATCAATCAGACCCAAGTCGAGATATGGCCTACCAATGGCTGCTGGTAGTCTCGACAGAAGCACAACAGCAAATTGATAAACTGTCGCGCAATGACCGAATGCTGATCTTCGATAAACTGGCTGAACTGCTCAATGCCGATGATCCGACTAATCAGACCGATGATCCGAATAATCAGACACACGTTACCGACATCAAACGGCTGAAAGAAGCTCGATATGAAGGTTTATGGCGCAAACGTGCCGGGAACTGGCGCATTTTGTACCATATCGAAGAAGCTGCACTGTGGCATCTGAATGTCGAATATAAAGGTAAATTGATCGTAGCGGCAGTGGTTAACCGGCGCGATTTATGAATTGAGTCGGATATTCAGAGCGCTTAATGGTAAAATGGGGCGCATCAAAATCATCTGACATGGACATTTCTGGAGGAGAACCTGCCGCATGTCTGAGACGTACGACACGCTGAAAGCCCTGCTGGCGAAACAGGGCACGCTGACCGAAGATGATTACCAAAAAGCGGCTGCCGATCATGGCGAACTGAGTGAAACCGAGCGGACACAGCTTGAAGCCGAACGGTACGAACTCGAACGCTCCAAAGGGCAGAAGATCACGCTGGAACACTATCTGGAAGCCTCTAAAGTGCTGGACAGCGCCGCCGAAGATTCGGACGAATATAAAAAGGCGCTGGCACTGGTGGAGGCTTATGAGAGCGGGAATTAAGTTACAGCCTTATCGTCAGCAGTCCGGGTCACTATTTTACAGGTAGTCCACAATGTCCGTTTATCCCTATCCAAATCCCAACCGCCCACAACCGGGGGTTAATCCCTGGATTATCCGCCTGCCGGTGCTGCTCGTCAGTGGTGTCATGCTGACAGTGGTGGCGCTGGCGGCACTGGTGATCGCTTTTCAGGTGCGTTACAGCAACCTGATGATGCCGGGTATCTCGGCTTATGGCGCGAGTTTATCCGGGTTGACACGGGAACAGGCTAAAGCGGCATTGGCCGACAAGTTCAGTTATGACGATCAGGCGGTGTTCACCTTTCGCTATGCCGACCAGTTCTGGCAGTTGACCGCCGGACAGTTGGGCGTGAGCTTCGATATGGATGCCACTGTCGATCAAGCCTACGCGCAAGGGCGGGACGGGAATGTGCTGTCGAATCTGGTTTCGCAGGCGAGTATCTGGCTGAATGGGCGGGCTGTCGCGCCCCTGATTCGTTATGACCAGACTGCGGCGCTGAGTGAATTGGAAACCATCGCCGCACAGCTTGACCGTCCGGCGTTGAATGCATCCATCACCATTGACGGCACGACTGTCAGCACAACATCCGCGCAAAGCGGGGTGGCGGTGGATATCGCGGCGACACTGGGGCAACTGGATAATGCCATCCTGAGCCTGACACCGGGCGCAGAAATTCCATTAGTCGTGACGGAAGCGCGGCCAACGGTGGTCGATGCGGAAGCGGCGGCGGCCAAAATCCGCACCGCACTCAGCGGCCCGGTGACGGTGGTGGCCGATGACCCAAACGGCGGGTCACTCGGCCCCTGGACAGTGACAGCCGACCAGATTCGGGCGGTGCTGTTCCTGAGCCTGACGGACAATGGCGATGGTACACAACGCTACGATGTGGATGTGAATACCGAGGCGTTCCGGGGATTTCTGGACACACTCGCACCGGGTTTGATCGCCATACCGCAGGATGGTCGGTTTCACTTTGACGACGATACCGGGCAACTGGTGTCGATCAAGGCCAGCAGCAACGGGCGGGTGTTGGATACGGATGGGACACTGGCGCGGCTGAAAGAGGGTATCTTCAGCCCCAGCAGCCGAATCGTGCCCATCGCTTTCACCTATACGCTGCCACAGTACAGTGACAATGTTACGGCGGCGGAACTGGGTATCACTCAACTGGTGTCCGAGGCGACTACCTATTATGCGGGTTCAACCAAAAACCGCCGCGATAACATCATCCTATCCGCTTCCCGGTTCGATGGCCTGATTATCGGCCCCGGTGAGGAATTTTCATTCAACTACTGGTTGGGGGACATCAGCCCGGAAACCGGATTCGTGCAGGGTAAGATCATCTTCGGCGGACAGACGGTGGACGGTGTGGGCGGCGGGGTGTGCCAGGTGAGTACAACCGCTTTCCGGGCGGCGCTGCTGGCAGGTTTCCCAATCACCGAGCGCAATTCGCACGGCTACCGGGTGGGGTTTTACGAGCAGAATGGTTTCCCACCGGGACTGGACGCAGCCATTTTCCAACCCACAGCCGACTTCCGGTTCGTCAACGACACACCCTATAGTTTGTTGATCGAAACGTCGGTGTTTCCGGGCAGCGACTCGCTGCAATTCCGGTTCTACAGCACCAATCCGGGGCGGCAGGTGGTATTGGAGGGACCCGTGATTAAATCGATTGTGCCCGCCAAGCCAACCGTGTATGTCGCCAATGCGGAACTCGCACCGGGGCAGGAGCAGTATATCGACTGGGCGGCGGAAGGGGCGGACGTGACCTTCACCCGCCGAATCCTGAATACGGCAGGCGAGGAAATCCGCACCGACACGATTTACACCCATTATTTGCCCTGGGCGGCGGTGGTGCAGGTCGCGCCGGGTGACGCGCGGATCACATCCTAGCGGCGGGAATCAAAAACGGGCAGGACATCGTATCCTACCCGTTGGATAATCTTGCAATCCGGGTGTTAAATTGGCTTGAGCACGCGATCTTCGCGCAGGCGCTTGTTCAGGATTTGCACCGACTTGTCCTCGGAGAGCATCTCCTGCACCGCTTCGCGCCAAGCCGGGATTTTGATCTGCTCTACAGTTGTGACTTCATAGCCGTTCTTCTGGAAGGTCTGAATGGTTTCCGCATGGGCATTGGCGGGCAGGAAAACGTAGGCGACCTCGCTCTGCAAGTCTTTGGAAGCGGCTTCAATGGCCGTCACCAGTTCATCCACGACTGCCGCCGGAGGCGCGCCGGAAGCGAGGTAGAACTCATCCACGCGGGTAATCAGATTTTCCACCTGCCAGCCAAGAACGGCCAGCACACGATCTGTCGAGTCCTGCGCCAGCAGATAACTCTTTTGCCCGAAGGCCATCATCACATCCATACGGTCAACCGGCTTGCCGGAAGCGTCACCGATGAATTTGGCGATTAATTCGGCGTTGCTGGGCATACCACGCTTGACGTTCACCTTCACATCGGCAGGTATCGGGCCATCACTCACCGCCGGAGCGGGCGCGGGTGGCTGGCTGACCGTTGGTGCGGGCGCAGCCGGTGGTCGGCTGGGTGCTGGCGCGGCTGGTGTTGACTGCGCAGGTGCGGGTGTCGGCGCGGCGGGTGCAGGGGCGGCCCCTGAAGCACGCTTCATCACTTCGCCAAACGCGGCCTGAACCTGCTTCCAGGTTTCCTCGACATTGCCATCATTGTGGATGACGACTGTTGCTTTCGCCAGTTTATCTGTTTGGGCGTTCTGGGCGGTTAGGCGCTGCCGAGCGTCGGACTCGGACATCTTGCGAGGGCCGACCAACCGCCGATACTGCGATTCGGGCGAAGCATCGACCACCCAAATTTCGTCAACCGCCTTGCCCAAATCGCCTTCCAGCAATTTGATGGCCTCGACCACGATAATGGGCTGAGTCGAACGGCTGATGAGCGTGGCAACAGCTCCGCCAACGACGGGATGTACAATGGCTTCCAGCTTGGCGAGTGCCTCCGGGTTGGAAAAAACAATCGAGCCGAGCAGATTGCGATTAATGTTTTTGTCTGCGTCCAGAATGAATTGACCAAAGGTGTCGATAACCGGCTTATAAGCCGGTGCGCCGGGGGCCATCGCGCGGTGCGTCAAGCCGTCAGCGTCAATGGTATACGCTCCCAGATGCTGTAACATCTGGCGGACAACGCTTTTGCCGACGGCAATATTACCCGTGAGGCCGATTACATATTTATTTGCCCAACGACTCACGGTTTCCCTCCCGTTGGATAATGCCAATCATCACTCATGTATAAATGTAGGATTGAGTATTTCCATTGTAACGTGTTTTTTGTTATCGGGTCAAACGGAAAGCATTGACGTATTGTAATTTCGATGACCCTGATTTGAATGATACCACGAATGTAAATATCGCGTTGGCAGTGGTGCAAATGGCTTGAAGTGCGGAGCGTTGGCGTTGGCAGTTCACCTTCGCTTGAGTCACAATCGGCGTCGGGTGAACTCGCCTATTTATGTTTCAGAACAAACGTGCTAAAATTGTCCTATGTACGCTGAAATCGCGGTGAATGCCGCCGTCAACCAGACCTTTCACTACGACATTCCGCCGGAACTGGATGGTCAATTGGAACTCGGCCATCTGGTGCAGGTTCCGTTCGGCACGGCTGCTCAACATGGGATCGTGGTGGCCTTCCACGACTCGACACCGATTGAATACAGCAAACCGATTACCGCCCGACTCGATCCGAAACCTGTGGTGACACCCGCGCAAATCCGACTGGCGTGGTGGATGAGCGAACGGTATCTCGCGCCGATTGGGGCGTGTTTGTGGTTGATGCTGCCACCGGGACTCACGGGCGGGCGCGACATCCGCGTGACTCTGATTCAGGAGGACGCGACCAGCACCGACCCGGTGGAACAGAAAATTCTGTCGCTGCTGGCGCGGCGGGGCAGCATGACCGGGCGGCAGCTTGAAAATGCCAAGTCGATGCAGGGCGTCCAGTGGCGGGGCGCGGTTGATCGGCTGGTAAAAGACCGGGTTGTCAGCCAGGAACGCATCCTAACGCCGCCGCGCGTGCGTCCCAAGATGATTCACACCGCCGCGCTGGCAATCCACCCCGACCAAATCCCTTCAGTCACCCGTCATCTGGGCAAAGAGTCGCGGAGCGCCGATCTTCTGGAAGTGATGGCGTCGATGCGGGTGGAGTACCCGACGGTGAAGCAGATATTGGATGCTGCCGATGTATCCAGCCGCCAACCGCTGGACAAACTGGAAACGGCGGGTCTGATTACCATCAACCGCCAGCAGAACCCGCAGACCGCCTCGCTGAATATTCCGCGCTTCAAGGTGGATGAAAAGCTGCTGGAACTGCGCGGTGGGGAAAAACATCTGCATATCCTGAAGGTGCTGGCGCGCGAGTCCGAGCCGATGGAAGTGAGCTGGCTGTATGCCCAGACCGGCGCGAAGCTGGATGATCTGAAGCGGCTGGAAGAAGCCGGACTGGTGCTGCTGGGGGAGCAGCAGACCTGGCGCGATTCGCTGGCTGACCGGGATTTTGTCCCCAACGTCGCCCCACCACTGACGCCCGAACAGGATGCGGCCTGGACGGTGATTAAAGGGGTGATTGAGGCGTGGGTGTGGGAAACCCCTCAGCGCAACTCCACTACTGATCTCTCCCGAAATCGTGACCCCCTCCCATCCTCCCCTGCCAGCGGGGGAAGAGTTGCCGACGCGCGGCCTGCTCCCTCCGCGTTGACGGTGAGGGCTGGGGAGGGGTCTAAAGGGTTGTTCCTCCTGCATGGGGTAACGGGCAGCGGGAAGACCGAGATTTACCTGCGGGCGATTGAACAAACATTGGCGCAGGGACGACAGGCGATTTTCCTTGTGCCGGAAATCGCGCTGACGGCGCAAACCATCCGGCGGGTGGGGGCGCGGTTCCCCGGTCAGGTCGCCATTGTCCACAGCCGCTTGAGTGAGGGCGAACGCTACGATACCTGGCGGCGGGCGCGGGAGGGACTTATCAGCGTGGTGGTTGGGCCGCGTTCGGCGCTGTTCACGCCGTTTCAGGATGTGGGGCTGGTCATTCTGGACGAAGAACATGATGACAGCTACAAGAGCGATTCCACCCCCCACTACCACGCCCGGTATGTGGCCGAAACGATGATGCGCCAGAACAACGGCGTACTCATCCTGGGCAGCGCCACCCCCGACCTGGAAACCGTCTACCGCGCCGAACGCGGCGAACTGCAACGGCTGCACCTGCCGACGCGCATCATGGGACACCGCCTGCGGATACTGGAACAATCGGAGCGCATGGGCGTGGCGGCACGCTATTATCCGGCCAGGGCGGAAGATGCGCTGACGATTGACCTGCCGCCGGTCAAAGTGGTCGATATGCGCGAGGAACTGAAGGCGGGTAACACCAGCATCTTCAGCCGGGAATTGCAAATCGCGCTGGCCGAGGTGTTGGAACGCCGCCAGCAGGCGATTCTGTTCCTGAACCGGCGCGGTTCATCCACCTATGTATTCTGCCGGGACTGTGGTTATGTGGCGACCTGCCCGCGCTGCGATAATCCTCTGACCTATCACCGACACGGCGAGGCGCTGCGCTGTCACCAGTGTGGTTATCAGATGGCCGAGCCAACGGTGTGCCCGGACTGTGGCTCGACCCGCATCAAGTATTTCGGCGCGGGGACGCAGCAGGTTGAACACGCGCTGGTGGATATGTTCCCACGCGCGCGGCTGCTGCGCTGGGACGCCGACACGGCCAGTAACCCTGAAACCCACGAGTTGTTCCTGTCGCGGTTTGTAGACCGTAAAGCCGACATCCTGATCGGTACGCAGATGGTTGCTAAAGGGCTGGATTTACCACTGGTGACAGTCGTGGGTGTGGTCAGCGCAGATATGGCGCTGAACATGCCGGACTTCCGCGCCGGGGAGCGCACCTTTCAACTGCTGACCCAGGTGGCCGGACGGGCGGGGCGTGGTCTGTTAGGCGGGCGGGTGGTGCTGCAAACCTACCAGCCGGAAAATTATGCCATCCAACATGCTTCCAAACACGACTTTGACGGATTTTATGCTCAGGAGATCGCCTACCGCCGCGACCTGGGTTATCCCCCGTTTCGGCGGCTGGTGCGGGTTGAAGTGCGCTCGGAGAATGCCAGCCGCGCCCAGACTGAAGCCCAGAATGCGGCCATGTTCTTTCGGGCGCAGATCGACAAGCTGCAACTCACCGGGACGGAATTGATCGGTCCCGCGCCGTGTTTCTTCAGCCGGGTGAATAAGTTCTATCGTTGGCATCTGCTGCTGCGCGGTCCCGACCCCACCGCCGCGCTCAAAGGCATCGACATCCAGCGCGGTTGGTATGTGGACATTGACCCGGTGGATGTGCTGTAGGGCTATCGAGACATGATTCGATACCTGATACGCTCGGCGCTGGTTATCGCGACGGTCTGCGCCGTTGGCATGGCGCTGGCGATAGGAATTGGTCGCGGGATTCAACCCGGCAAGCGCGTGGCGTACACGGTATTCCAACGGACTGATTACCAACTCTCGGTTCTTGATGCAGACCGGATGTTGACAGGCCGCCTGCCGACTTCGTATCGACCTTACCAGACATTCTATGGCTGGAGCGCAGATGGGCGATTCGCGTTTCTGTCTGACCGGGACGGAAATACCGAAGTATATGTGTGGGATGGGTTTAGCTTCGAGAATATTTCCAATCATCCGTTCAATGATTGGCGACCTGCCATGAGCCGGGATGGGCGGGTGGCCTTCGCCTCCGAACGCGATGGCAATATGGAAATTTACGTCTGGGACGCGGGGAACGGCCTGACGAACGTCTCGCAAGCCCCCGGAAGTGACGACTATCCCGCCTGGAGCGCGGACGGACGGCTGGCATGGATTTCCAACCGGGATGGGAACGATGAGGTTTATGTCTGGGATGGTGTGGAAGCCCGAAATGTGTCCAACAACCCCGACCCGGAATATGGCGCTCGGTGGAGCGCGGATGGACGGCTCGCCTGGTTGACCAGCCGCAATAGTGCCTGGTTTCTGATGGTGTGGGACGGCGAGAAGGTGATTGAAGTTGCCCGCCGAGTCAACCTTAGTAAGTATCTCGCCTGGAGTGACGATGGGCGGCTGGCGTATGCTGACGGTGGTGATGTTTATGTCTGGGATGGCGAGACAACGGTCAACATCACCAACAGCACCGACCAGGACACTGCACCGGGTTGGAGTCCCTTACGGCGAACTCACCTTTGTCAGCTTACGCGGACGGGACGCACAACTATATGCCTGGGATGGCACGAATATCCGGCAAATCACCCATGACCGTTTGCCTATCGACGCGCCCGCTTGGATGCCGTAAATGTAAGGGGCGGGGCGGATTATCCTGTGCGGAACAGGGCGATGGTCGCGCCGAGGGTGAGGATGTCGCCATCGCGGAGGGCGCGGCCTTTTTCGTTCACCAGGGTATTGTTGACCAGCGTGCCGTTGGCGCTGCCCATATCGTAGACAATCCAGTTGTTATCGACCAGTTCCAACCGCGCGTGCGGGCGGGAAACCGATGGGTCTTGCAGGCCAATCTCCCAATCGGCTTTACTGGTGGCGCGGCCAATGGTCACTTTGTTGAGCAGCAGGGGGATGGTGCTGCCTTCCTGCGGGCCGGTGGTGATAATCAGCTTGCCTTTGCCGGTGCTGATGGTGGCGGTGATGAGCGTGCCGTGTTCCTCGGCATTCCGGTGATCTTCCTCGGTGACGGCGGCGGAGAACTTGAGCGTGGGCACATACAGGCGAATTTCGTCGCCGGAAGCCAGCGGGAAAGGTTCGGAGAGCTGGCGGTCATTGACGAATGTGCCGTTGGCGCTGCCCAGGTCGGAAATCATGAAGATGCCATCGCGGTAATTGATAACGGCGTGCTGGCGGGAGACATGCTGCTCCGGGATACAGATGTCGTTGCCTGCCTGCCGACCAATGGTGGCCGTCGCGCCCTCGGACAATACAAATTCCTGGATCGCGCCGCTTTGTGGGTGCTCCCATGTAACTTTCGCAAGACTCAAAGAAGAATCGCTCATGGTTATCGCGCTCTGTGATCCGAAATCCAATTTGTGTGTGCTGGTAACAAAAGTATAACACAAATTGGATGCAGAACATTGGGGCGGCGGGGCGATTTTACCCCCTGGCTTACAGACCCCCTGACTTATTTCTTACCGATCAGTACCTTTCAGCCATTGCCAGATGGCAGCCCAGATTTTACCTTCAGGGCAGGTGGAGAGGGATTAATGTAATGGGAGTAATGGGTATGTATCGCTGGGAGAAAGCCCTGTGGATCGTTGGCGGGACGGTGTTGGCCGCCTTTATCGCGCTGCAATTCTTCCCGATCTGGGAGTTCATTCCGTCGATGGATCCGCGTAATCCTCCGGTGAAGTATGAGGTGCAGTGGGCGTCGGCGGAGGCCGATGAAATCATGCACACGGTTTGTTATACCTGCCACAGCAACGAAACCGAATACCCGATTTACACCCGCATCGCGCCAGTTTCGTGGATTGCATCGGAACATGTCACCGAGGGGCGGGAACACCTCAATTTTTCCGAGCAACCGCTCCAGGACATTCACCTGGGCAAGCTCATTTCTTACATTCAATCCGACAGGATGCCGCCGGAGGCTTACCGGCTGGTGCATCCCGAAGCCAACCTGACCGAGCAGCAAAAGGCCGACCTGATCGCCGGGATTCGGGCGACGATGGAGCAGACGGTGACGACGGCCATGAATGGTGAGGGGTAGGGAAGTATCTACTCCCGCCCGGAATGATAAATATGATAATACTGATGATAAAGAGAAGTGATAAAACCTTCTCGATGTTCTCATTACGCCTCTTATCGCGTTACAACTTCCTGCTGTATACCGGGCGGTGAGTGATGGCATGGCAGTGTATGCCAACCCTCACGACGGATCATATTCCTCATAGTAATCATAGTCATCGGGTTCTTCTTCCACATCGTCGCTCAACACATACTGGACTTCTTCTTCGGTATAGGGCTTTAGATGGATGTCGAGTTTCATGAGTTTGTCCATCAACTGTGAGAGTACCAACACGCGCTGGTAGGGTGTGGAAAAACCGGAGTCGTATTGCAACGACGAGGACAGGCGCACCATTTCGTTCATGATCTGCTGACGGATAAAAGCGAGGGCAGAAAGATCATCATGGAACGCAATACTCTCGGCTGGGTTCTGCGGTGGGAGGGGGTTTTGTTGAAAGAATACTCGTATAGTGCGCTGCCACGCGTAGAGGGTGTTTTCCGAAATGCCAGTTTGCCCGGCAGTGAGGGGAATATTGCCTCCATTGCGCTCTAGCTGAATCAGGGCGGCGGTTTTCTGGTCGGGGCTGTATTTGCGGGGCATGGATCGAGTCTCCTATTATCCCCTCCCCCTAACCCCCTCCCCGCTACGCAAGGCGGGGGAATCAAGAGAGAGAATGGGCGATAGAGACAGCATAGCACAGATGTTCATAGAATAGGTAAACATTTGTGTACACATTTGTGTCGATTTTGAGGGGAAAAATGGGGAGTTTTTAGTTTTTAGGCGGTTGGTTTTTAGAAAAGAAAGCAACACATGATATTGGGTTAGCGATGAATATGGGGAGGGTCACAGACCCTCCCCTACGATTATGGGTAGACCGAATTGGCGGTTTGTCAGGCGTTGGTTTCGGTTTTCTGCTTGAGGGCGGAGGCGCGGCGCGGAACTTGATATGAACTACTGCAAATATACAATCATCTCTCCTTACAAGTTCGGCGGGAACGAGGGGCGGAACGGGCACTGGATGTGCAAAAAGGAGAGGATAGAGAAATCCTGTGAACTAAATTGGTACAGGATGCTTGTCTCCGAGACAATCCAATTGATTTAGTGATAGAGAAAAAGATCGTATGGGTCATTTGGGATGCGATTTGAAAGTGAGCGAAAAACACGATTTGTAAGAGCAGTTGCTAGGAATGGGGAAATATAGTAGAACTTGAGATTGAGGTTGAGGAATTGATATGGTGTAACTAAACATTAAACCTTATTCATGAACTTGCCCCGATTCAGTGGAGGAAAAGGTAAGAGACAGGTACACTGAATCGAGGAGTAGAGGACAATGACAACAGATCGAAAAAGCTACACGGAAGAATTCAAGCGCGAAGCGGTGCGGTTAATGGAAAGCAGGGGCAAATCCGTCACCCAGCTAGGGCGTGATCTGGGGATTAATGACAACAATTTGTATCGCTGGCGGAGCTTGTATGGCAGCCGGTCTGAAGACAGGGCAAGTGGCAGTGTGGGTGAGATGGAAGCGGAATTGAAACGCTTGCGGCGCGAGAATGAAGTGCTGCGGCAGGAGCGCGACATTCTAAAAAAGGCTATGAGCATTGTCAGCCGGAGCCAGCCATGAGTTACCAGATCATCGCGGCAAATCGTGAAGCGGGAGTGGTTGAGAGGCTGTGTGGGACATTAGGGGTATCGGTGAGCGGGTACTACGCCTGGCGCAGCCGCCAACCGAGCCAGCGAGCAGCAGGAAGATGCTCATCTGCTGACCGAGATCAAGGGGGTATATCGGGCAGGACGAGGCTTGTATGGTAGTCCGCGTATTCACGCCGCTCTACGGCAGCAGGGGATGAGTTGTTCGCGCAAACGGGTGGCACGACTGATGCGGCAAGCCGATATCCACTCGCATCGCCGTCCGAAACGTCATATCCGAACCACCGACAGTCGGCACAATCGCCCGGTTGCGCCGAACTTGCTGGCGCGCGACTTCAGCGCGGTTGCCCCCAACGAGAAATGGCTGGGCGACATGCTGGGCATCTGGACAGACGAAGGCTGGCTGTATCTGGCGGCATTGCTGGATACCTATTCGCGCCTCATTGTCGGTTGGGCAATGAGCAGCACACGGGATGAAGCCTTAGTCGAAGCGGCTCTGTCTATGGCTTTAGCAGCGGCGGGACATCGCACCGGGGGCTGACCTGATCCACCACACTGACCGGGGTAGTCAGTACACCGCAGACGACTATCTCGCTCGCTTGAAGGAATATGGTATTCTGGTGAGTATGAGCGGCAAAGGCGATCCCTATGACAATGCCATGATGGAGAGCTTTTTCAGCACCCTGCGAGCAGAACTGACCGACCTGGAGCGCTTTCCCACCCGACAAGCTGCGCGCACAGCCGTCTTCGAGTTCATCGAGGTGTTTTACAATCGTCAGCGGTTGCATTCGTCGCTGGGCTACCGCAGTCCAGCAGATTTTGAAACTGTCCATTTATCTTGATCGTGTCTCTTATTCATCCTCCACCAAAGCGGGTCAAGTCCAATGTTGACGATCATGAACGATCAGAGGTAGAAAAGTATATTCATTACTTTCTAGGCTCTATTGTCGTGAGCAAAAAAGATGGTCAGAGTTTTATTATTGACGGACAGCAGCGGTTAACTTCTATAACGTTGCTGCTCATATATCTCAACAATCTTCAATCAGATTATGAGGAATTTGTTGATGTTAGTCCCCTCATTTTCTCGGAGAAATTCGGCAAGAAATCGTTCAATCTCGATGTTCCAGAACGAGTTGACGTAATTGAGGCTCTCTACAATAATCAGTCTTACGATTTAACTAATAAGTCTGAATCCATTCAGACCATAATAGCTCGATACAACGATATTCAGGAACTATTTCCAGATGAGCTCAAAGAAAATGCGCTTTCCTACTTTATTGACTGGCTGATTGAATGTGTTGATTTTGTGGAGATAACAGCATTCTCAGATGACGAAGCTTACACGATTTTTGAAACAACTAATGACCGAGGATTGAGTCTTAGCCCGACAGACATGCTCAAGGGCTTCATTTTAGCCAATATATATGGAGAATCAGATAAAGCCCGGATAGATCAACTTTGGAAAAAACACTTGCAAAACTTTTCATCAATAGGTAAAGACGACCAAAGTGATTTTTTTAAAGCCTGGCTTCGTGCAAAATATGCTCTTACAATACGTGGAAGTGGGAGAGGATTGGAGAATTTAGACTTCGATAAGATAGGAACGACATTCCACAAGTGGGTGCGTGAAGAACGACAGAAAATTGGTCTAAAGTCTCAAGCTGACTATCGTAGTTTTATCGTAAGAGATTTCGATTTCTTTGCTACACAATATGCGCGCCTCCGCCAAGCTGCAATATCATTTGGATATGCTAAAGAACACCAACTAGAATATGTTCACTTCAATGCAAACAACGGTTATACACTACAATACCCACTAATATTGTCCCCTCTAAATCCTGCTGATGAACCAGATACCATTGATAGGAAAATCAGGATTGTTTCTGGTTATCTTGATATTTTTATCGCTCGTCGATTTGTAAACTTCAAAACGATTAGCTCCCAAGCAACCAAAGCGAGGATTTTTGATTGGATTCTTAAGATTCGTGATCTCGATCTTCATTCATTAGCGAACTTCTTTTATGAAAAACTCGCTGAAATGGATGAGCAAAAAGAGACATTTGAAAGTGTTACCAGTTTCTATATGCATCAACAAAATCGTCAGCGTGTACATCATCTCTTAGCCCGAATGACTTATGCCCTAGACCAATGGACAGGAATTGATTCAAGTTTTGATACCTACAGTTCCAGTAAGGTAAAGACACCTTATGAGATTGAACATATCTGGGCAGCCAAGTACGAACGTCATAAAGATGAGTTTAGATCAGAGACAGAATTTTTATTATATCGAAATCGGTTTGGGGGGTTGATTTTATTACCGCGTGAATTTAATCAGAGCTTGAATGCTGACAGGTATGCTGATAAAGTTGAACATTATATTAAAGCAAACCTCCTTGCCCAATCATTAAATCCTCTTGCTTACGACAAAAACCCGGCATTCATGAAGTTTATTGAACGTACAGGGTTGCCATTTAGACCACATTATCCCGATTTTAAGTCGGTGGACCTTGATGGTCGCCAGGAGCTCTATGGTCGGATTTGTGAAGAAATCTGGAGTCCGGCGCGTCTTGAGCGGGAATTGGCATGACTATTCAGACCCATGTACAGTCCGTTCGTCAGCCGACTGCTTCAGGGCGCTGGCGAGGAAGTCCGCCACATGCTGGACGCGCTTGGATTTGTCGCCCCGGCTGAGGCCGCCGTTCATCTGCGTCAGGCAGCTTGCATCCCCGGTGAGGATGACATCGGCCTCGCTGCTGTCGATGTTGTCCACCTTGTCGCGCAGCATCGCCCCGCTGATTTCCGGCATTTTGACCGAGAATAACCCGCCAAACCCACAGCACTGGTCAGCCCCCTTCAGTTCGGTGACGGTGACACCCTCGACGTTGGCGGTCAGCGTCCGCGCCTGATCTTTCAGCCCCATCAACCGCATCCCGTGACAGGCATCGTGGAAGGCGACCCGCGTGGGTGGCAGCTTCGCGCCCAGGTCGGTAATGCCCAGGCCATCCACCAGATATTCGGTGATTTCCCAGGTGATGCTGCCCGCCCAGGTCGCGCGATCCAGCCATTCGGGGTCATCCTTAAACAGTTCGGGGTAATAGTGGCGCACCATCGAGGCGCAGCTTCCGCTCGGTGTGACGATGACTTCGGCGTCGGCAAAGGCGGTCAAAAATTGTTTGGCTACGACACGCGCATCATCCTGAAAGCCGGAGTTAAAACCCATCTGTCCACAACAGGTTTGCCCCATCGGGAAGCGTACCTCAATCCCCAGATGTTCCAGAATTTCGACCACCGACACACCTGTGTGCGGGTAGATCATGTCAACAATGCAGGTGACAAACAGGGATACGGGTTTGTAGAGGGGGGAGGGACGAAGTTCTTCGGTCATGTTCCTATCCTGATTGGTCTGGTGGCCTGATTGTTCTGCCCGGTTAAGGCACGTAGCATGAAACCAGGTCTATCGCTTTTGTAGGAGTGACATTGATGGAAACCACCTTCACCATTCGGGAAGCCACCCCAGATGATTTATCCGTGATTGTAACGCATCGCCGCCGGATGTTCGAGGACATGGGACATTCCAATCCGGCGCTGCTGGATGCCGCCGAGCCGGAAGTCCGACGCTGGACAGCGGATCGGCTGGCGAACGGACGCTATCGCGGTTGGCTGGCGGTTGAACCGGGTGGGGCTGTGGTGGCGGGTTCGGGATTGTGGCTGCTGGATTGGCCGCCGGGGAATTTAGACATGACGCCCTATCGCGGGTATATTCTGAACGTGTATACCCAGCCGGACTATCGAGGGCGGGGACTGGCGCGACGTACCGTCCAAGCTGCCGTCGATTGGTGCGCGGAACAGGGCATTCGGGTGGTCATCCTGCACGCCAGCGATCAGGGTCGCCCGATTTACGAGTCGCTGGGTTTTACGCCGACCAACGAAATGCGCCTTATTTTGCCGGATCACACAGAGAGCCAATCATGAGCATTGTCAGTTTCAAAGATGTGCAGGACGCCGCCGGACGGTTGAAGGGTGTCGCCAACCATACCCCCGTCATGACCTCACGGACGCTGAATGAAGAGGTGGGTGGGCAAGTAACCCTGAAGTGCGAAAACTTCCAGCGGGTGGGGGCGTTCAAATTTCGTGGCGCGTACAATGCCATCAGTCAATTGAGTGATGAGCAAAGGCGGGCGGGCGTCATCACCTACTCGTCGGGGAATCATGCCCAGGCGGTGGCACTGGTGAGCAAGCTGCTGGGCGTCAAGGCGATCATCGTCATGCCGGATAACGCTCCGGCCATCAAACGAGCCGCCACCGAAGGCT
Source organism: uncultured Chloroflexia bacterium (assembly GCA_963752305.1). GTDB lineage: Bacteria > Chloroflexota > Anaerolineae > Aggregatilineales > Phototrophicaceae > CFX2. The sequence continues at coordinate 547,792 of CAVVXQ010000006.1, read as the reverse complement.
ATGGCGCGGAAGTCGTAGCCTACAATCCGGCGGAGTCGGATCGCAAACAGTTGGCCGAATCGCTGGCAACCGAACATGGCTACACGGTGATTCCCCCCTACGATTATGCCCCGGTCATCGCAGGACAGGGGACGGCTGCGCTGGAATTGATCGAGGAAGTCAGCGGATTGGACAGGCTGCTCACACCTGTCGGTGGTGGTGGGTTGTTGAGCGGGTGCGCGATTGCCGCGCGGGGGGCTGCGCCGGGATGCCGGGTGATCGGGGTCGAGCCGGAAGTGGCCGACGATGCCGCGCGTTCCTTCCATACCAGAACGCTGCACACCATCCACAACCCACCGACGATTGCCGATGGCACACGAACCCCGTCGCTGGGGGAACTGACCTTCCCACTGGTGCTGGAAAATGTGGACGACATTGTGACGGTGAGCGAGGCGGCTATCAAGGAAGCGGTGCGATATGCCTTTTTCCGGCTGAAGCTGGTGGTCGAACCATCGGGGGTGCTGGGACTGGCGGCGCTGTTAAGCGGGGCTGTCGATGGGACAGGACGAACCGGGGTCATTCTTTCCGGCGGGAACATCGACGCGATGACCATGACGGCTATTCTGGCGGAGGGATCGTAGTGATTTCGATAGTATCTGCCGAGATGATGGTGTTGGACGCGCAGGGTCATATTACCCAGGTACGCGCCCATTACAACCCACCCAAATAAAGGGGGGATAACCAGATTCCAACGGGCAGCATGATAAGATGGTCTATCTTACATGACCGGAGGTGTTTTATGAACCAGTCACCGAAAAAGTCGAACAATAACAATTTGGCGATAGGTATCGCTATTGGAATTGCCATTGGTGCCGGGATCGGGGCTGCGATGGGTAATCTCGCTATCGGCATCGCCATCGGTGTTGCGATTGGCGCAGGCATTGGAGCCAGCATGGAACAACAGAATAAATCGAAGGACGACGAACAATAGGAGACGCCCGTGTCGCTCCAATTTGGCACGATAGACAGCGACTCGCGCTTCGGCATCACGCTCAGTCATTCGTTTATCCGGCAGGAAAACGGGTCGGACAAACTGCTGGTGCTGCTGCCGGGAGGTGGTTATACCAACGATTATCCGCTGATGTATTACCTGCGAAAAGCGGGTTTGCAACTTGGCTATGATGTGTTGAGTGTGCAGTATGGCAGTCAGGTGACAGGCGCTAATCTGGACGCGGAGACGATCTCCTATATACAGGCGGACAGCGAGGCGGCGGTGAAGGCCGCGATGGTGGAGGGCTACCAGCAGGTTTGCTTCGCCGGGAAGTCCCTGGGCACGCCTCTTGCAGCAGGGTTCGCCAAAATGATGGCCGATATATCTGTATCGTTGATTCTGCTGACGCCGATTGGTGGGGCGACTCAGGGGTTGGGTGACATCCCGACAGTAGCGATCTCCGGGACAGCCGACCCGATGTTCGTGGCGGAACTGGCTACCGATACTCCGCATCTCAAATGGATAATCTGTGAGGGACTCAATCACTCGCTGGAACACAAAAATGACTGGCGCGGTTCGCTGGAAGTCCTGCCGGAGATTATCACGGCCTGCGAAACATTTCTGCGGAATCAATCAACATGAAGTTGGCGACAAGCATCATGATTGTGCCACCGCACGAAGTACAGGCGATTGCCACGCCGATTCTGCAACAATATGGTGGCGACAACCTGATTCGTGTCCCGGCGCACATCACGGTGCTGTTCCCGTTTGTGGCCTATGGGCAACTGGACGCGGCCTGCGCCAAACTGGTCACGATTTGCCGGGGGATAAATCCATTCGACATCACCATGAAAGGTTATGGTCGCTTCCCCGGTGTGGCGTTTATGAAGCCGGAAGACCCGCGCCCGATTCAGGCGGTTTACCAGCACATTCATGCCGCTTTCCCCAACTGTAAATTATATGGGGGCGAATTCGGTGATGAACTGTACCCGCACATGACAGTGGGTGAATTTGAAACCGAGGTCGAGCAGGAATCGGCCATTCTGCCGGATTACAAGCCGATCACCTTCTTGTGCGAACGATTGCATGTGATGTACGGTGTGCATCAAAGACCGCTGCCCTGGATTACGCAGGCAGTGATTCGGTTGGGCGGGTGACACGGTTCCATTGACAGGCATGGTGTTGAGTTATAAGCTGTCACCATCTGTTTTGAGACTAAACCAGAGATTGCGAGACGAACCCGATGGATCAAAATCATGTTCTACAAGCCCTGAAAGACAAATACGGCGTATCAGATGCCGAAGCTCAACAAATACTCGGCGTTTTAGTGGCGGCTGAACATCAGAAACAATCCGGCGCTGGTGGCAGTATCACCGGAATGCGCGGCGCAGCGACCCCGCGTGGCAACGACTTCATGGATATTGTTGGCGGCTTGCTGGGTGGCACAGCGCAAGGCGGTAATCAGGGTGGCGGCGACCTGATGGGCATGTTGGGGGGTCTGCTGGGCGGCGGCCAATCGGGACAGGGTGGTGGCGCGGACATCATGGGTATTGTCACCGATCTGATCGGCGGCGCGACCAACCACCCGAATCAGGGCGGCAGCGGTGCGGACCTGATGGGCATTTTGGGCGGTCTGCTGGGGGGGAATGCACCACAAGTCCCCACGCAGGGCGGGGGCAATGAGCTGATGGGACTGCTGGGCGGCTTGCTCGGCGGTGCTGGCGGTCAGGCGGGTCAGGGCGGCGGTGATGACCTGATGGGCGTGTTGGGTGGATTACTCGGCGGCATGGGCGGCGGTATGCCATCCCCAACGCCGAGCAGCGGCCACCCATCCCAGTTACCCCCGAACAATCCGCCCAATCCGGGCAAGAAAGACATGGGCAGTATCGCCGACATGATTAAACCGTCCAATCCCAAGCCACAGAAATCCATTGGCAAAGCGGGCTTGCCCAAGAAACCGCCACTCCCAGGGGCAAAAGGAAAGTCCGACAACAAGACCAGTCAATAAGCGATTCGGTAAGCCAATCTGTCAAAACTCCTTATTTCCGGGGAGTTTTGTTTTTCGTGTCCGCGTAAACTGTTTCTCCTGTCTCATAGACCAACCCCGGCCTGGAAAGATGGTCAGGCACAAAACGGGGTAAAATCTCCTCGATTTGCCGAAAACTTCGAGAGGATAAGCCTATGCGTGCAGTGCTGCCCGCGACCACTGACGAATTTCTGAAGCTCACCTGGGCGCACATTCAGCCATATTATGAAGAACTGGAAACCTGCGACCTGACACCGGATACGCTGGACGACTGGATGGACGATTGGGCGATAGTGGGCAAACTGCTGGACGAGGGCTATTGGTATCTGTGGGCGGAAACGACGCGGGATACTGTCGATGCGGCGCGGGAAGAACGCTTCCATAACTTTCTGACGAACCTGCAAGAACCAGCCCATGCCGCCGAGCAACGGTTGAAACAAAAGCTGCTGGACAGCGGCCTGAAACCAGATCGCTTTGAAGCGCCGCTGCGTAACCTGCGGGCGGAGGTCGAATTGTTCAGCGAGGCCAATCTGTCGGTGCTGACCGAAGACCAGAAACTGGGCAACGAATATGACCGGGTTCGAGGCATGCAGTCGGTGGACTGGAACGGGAAGCCGACGACGCTGGTCGAAATGCTGATGGAACAACACAACCGGGATCGGACTGTGCGTGAGGGAGCGTGGCGGCTGTCGATGGAACGCTGGCTGGCAGACCGCGAGACCTTCAACGACCTGTGGGCGCAGTTCACCGATTTGCGGACGCAGATCGCGGTTAATGCGGGACTGCCGGATTTCCGCGCCTTCCGCTGGATACAAATGCTGCGGCACGATTATACCCCGGAGGACTGCGAAACCTTCCATGACTCGATTGAGAAGGTGGTCGTCCCGGCGGCGGAGCGGGTGCTGGAACGGCGGCGGCAGCACTTCGGTTACGAGTCGATGCGCCCCTGGGATGTGGAAGTTGACCCATCGGGTGACAAACCGCTGCGCCCGTTCCACACTGTGGCGGAGTTGGAACATAAAACCAGCCACACGCTGCAATGTGTTGACCCACAGTTGGCCGGGTACTTCGAGATCATGCGGCGGGAGCATTTGCTTGACCTGGACAACCGCCCCGGCAAGATGCCAAGTTCGTACTGCGCCACCTATCCGGTGAAGGCACGTCCGTTCCTGTTGATGAATGTGGTCGGCACAAACGAGGACGTAATGACCCTGTTTCATGAACTCGGTCATGCGTTTCACTCGTTTGAAAATACTGTGCTGCCGTACCACGACCAACTGCGCATCGGGACGGAATTCCATGAAGTGGCGGCGATCACGATGGAACTGCTGACCGCGCCGTATCTGGTGGAAGGCGGATTTTACGACGAGACCGATGCCGCCCGCGCCCGTATCCTCCATCTGGAAGGGATGTTACGCTGGTGGCCGTATATCGCAGTGGTGGATGCCTTCCAACACTGGGCACACACCCATCCGGTGGAGTCGATCAAGCCAGACGCCTGTGATGCCAAATGGGCGGAATTGTGGGCGCGGTTCATGCGCGGCGAGGATTGGAGCGGGTTGGACGAGGCCATGAAAACCGGATGGCAGCGCAAGTTACACATTTTCCGTTCCCCCTTCTACTATATCGACTACGGGCTGGCGCAGTTGGGGGCGGTGCAAATCTGGTCACAAGCCCGCGAAAACCAGAAGACGGCGGTGCAGCAGTATAAATATGCACTGGGGTTGGGCGGAACGGTGTCGCTGCCGGAATTGTTCACGGCGGCGGGGGCGAAACTGGCGTTTGATGCCGACACTTTGGCCCAAGCGGTGGATTTGATCGAAGGCACGATTGACGCGTTGCAGGGGCAGATGTAAAGAAAAAGGGACGGTGTGTTGAACCGTCCCTTCCCGTGTTGTGAAGTGGGTTATGAAAGCCCTATTCCCGACGCAGACCCGGCCAGAAGAGGATATACAGGCCGATGGCGACCAGGAACAGCGGCCATAATGTACCCAACCAGGCGAGTACCTGAAGGGCGTCACCGCCGATGAATATTAACACGCCGATCAGAGCCAGGATTCCGCCGGGGATGAGCGGCCACCAGACGAGCTTTCGCTCGAAGTAGGGCGCAATGAAGGTCATCGCCAGGAAACCCAATCCCAACCCCAGCACAAACAAAGCACCCGTCTTCTCCCCTTCGAGGTTGATGATGCCCTGCTGAGTCAGGATGAGTGGAATGCCCAGCCCGGTCAGGATGCAGCCGGGAATGGTCAATCCAAAACGACGGGTGTAGAACCCCCAGATTAGAAAAATGATACCGAGTCCGGGTAGAACCAGCATCGCCCAGGTAGCAGATTGTGAGCCGTTGACCAGCAACAGCAACAATCCGACAACAATGAGCATTAAGGCGGTGAAGTTACGATCACGCGGCTCCATTGGCTTGTCACGTCTCATTCTATGTGCCATACAATCGTCCCCCATTTATGACTCTTTAGACGTATTTTCGCGCGGCCAATATGCTCCTGACAGTATAAAGTGTCACGGTTTGGATGGATGAACATCATCCCTCAAATAACAGTCGGACAGCGTTAAGTTTGCGGATTTACGGGTTTGCTCCTGTTGAAAGTTTACGCCTGATATGACATCAGACACTACTCTCGGAATCGGGTTCAAAATAAGATTTTTGATGACTGAAAGCATAAATAATCTTGTTCAAAAAAGGAGATGAAAATGCATATCGTCATCGTCATTCTGGTTTTACTGGCCGCTCACTTTAGCCTGACGGCATTCGTTCCGAGTCCGGCAGGTCAAGCACAGTTCTACTGGCCCTGGGCACTGGACATGCGTCCGGTGCTGGCGGGAGTTGGCGGGCTGCCGCAAGCGGGTGGCGGCATCGTTACTCCGGCGTTGGCCGGAATTGCCGGTTTGTGCCTGCTGGCTGCGGCAGCTTCGCTGTTGGGCATCGTTGTGCCTGCCGACTGGTGGACGGCACTGGTGATTGTCGGAGCAGTGGCCTCGATTGTTTTGTTCGGGCTGTACCTGTCGCCACTCTCGCTAATCCCGATTGGGCTGAACCTGATTCTACTGTGGGGCGTCGTGCTTCAACACTGGACGGTGCTTGGGCTGCGGGGTTAGTGAGGATTCCAGGGGAGACCGGCGGAAACTTCACTGCCTCCCCTTTTCGATTGAATGAATCATTACGCAGACGGTGGATTTAACGGCGCAGGTAGGCGCTGGTGAGTGACTGCTTTGCGCTCAGAAGCTGTTCCGGTGTGCCCTCGAACATCACCCGGCCACCCTTGCTGCCGCCTTCGGGCCCCATGTCGATAATCCAATCGGCGTTATGGATGACATCCAGATTGTGTTCGATCACGATGACCGTATTGCCTGTTTCTACCAGACGATTCATGATCGCCAGCAGGTGACTGATGTCCGACATGTGCAAGCCGGTGGTGGGTTCGTCCATCACATAAACGCTGCCCTTTTTATGCAGTTCGCTGGCGAGTTTGATACGCTGGCACTCCCCGCCGGAGAGGGAACTGAGGGGCTGCCCCAGGGTAAGATAATCCAGGCCGACATCGCTCATGGCTTGCAGCTTGCGAACCACTTCCTTGATGTCAAAAAAGTCGAGTGCCTCCTGAACCGTCATCGCCAGTACATCGGTGATGGATTTGCCGTTCAATTTGTAATCCAGCACTTCTTCCTTGAATCGCTTGCCGCCGCAGATTTCGCAGGGGGATTTGACCTCACCCAGCGCGGCCAGATCGGTGTAGATGACGCCCAAGCCCTGGCAGTTTTCGCAAGCCCCTTTGGAATTGAAGCTAAACAGCGATGCGCTGACTTTGTTGGCCGCCGCGAAGGCTTTGCGTACATCGTCCATGATGCCGGTGTAGGTGGCCGGGTTGGAGCGGGTGTTCGCGCCCACTGCCGACTGGTCAATCACTACCGCATCGGGGTGTTGGCGCAGAAATGTCTGGTTGATGAGCGAACTTTTGCCCGAACCCGCCACGCCAGTAACAACCGTCAGCACACCCTTCGGAATATCGACACTGACATTCTGCAAATTGTTCAGTTTGGCATTGGTGATGGGGAGTTTGCCTTTTGCCGGACGAAAACTTTCCTTGATGGGCAAGGATCGCTTCAGATACTCACCTGTCAGGGTATCGGTGTGGAGCAGACCCTCATAGCTGCCTTCGTAGACAATGCTGCCGCCGCCTGTCCCGGCGCGTGGGCCAATATCGACAACATGATCGGCCACTTTGATGACATCGGGATCGTGTTCGACCACCAGCACCGTATTGCCCTTGTCGCGCAATTTTTGTAACAGGTCGTTCATGCGGTGTATATCGCGCGGGTGCAGACCGATGCTGGGTTCGTCAAAGATGTACATCACATCCACCAGACTGCTGCTGAGGTGTTTGACGATTTTGACACGCTGCGATTCACCGCCGGACAGGGTATCGGTTGGGCGGTCAAGGCTGAGGTATTCGAGGCCAATGTCGATCAGGTCTTGAAGCTGTTCGGTTAAGGTGGCAACTAACGGCGCGGCTACCGGGTCTGTGATAGCCTTCACCACGTCAATCAGTTCGGATACTTCCATTTTCGAGAGTTCGGCAATGTTGCGACCATTAATCTTGCAGTTCAACACTGGCTGACTGAGCCGCGCGCCTTTGCACAGATGGCAGGGGCCATAGGTGATATAGGGTTCAACCTGTTTTTGGGTGCGCTCAGAATACGTTTTAATATCACGGGTGATATATTTGCGCGTGAATTTGTCGATGATGCCTTCAAAAGTGAGATTAACCATTTTTTCGCCAAATTCTGTTTTCACTTTAAAAGGTGGGCTATAAAGGAGGCGTTCCATTTCTTCTTCGGTGTAATCTTCGAGCTTTTTGTCATTGTCGAAGAAACCGGATTGTGTCGTGAGACTCCAGTCCCAACTATCAACGGCATACGCGCCATACAAAATCGCGCCTTCGTTGAGGGATTTGGAGGTATCCAGAAATAAATCCAGATCAACGCCCATTTTGCGACCAATCCCGTTACATTCCGGGCACATCCCCTGGGGGTCGTTGAAGGAAAACATGTTGGAATGACCCACATAGGGCTGACCAATCTTCGAGAAGAGCAATCGTAAAACTGAGTAAATATCCGTGATCGTGCCCATTGTCGAGTGTGACCCGCCGCCCATGCGCTTCTGATCCACCACAATTGCCATGTTCAGATTTTCGATGGCGTCGGCCTCCGGTTGGGCATAACGCGGCAGGAAGTTGCGAACGAACAGGCTGAAATTTTCGTTTAACAGGCGTTGGGCTTCGGTAGCAATGGTATCGAAAACGATAGAGGACTTGCCAGAGCCGGAGACGCCGGTAAAGATGGTGATCTTGCGCTTGGGAATGCGTAAGGACACATTCTTCAGGTTGTTTTCGCGCGCGCCACGAATCTCAATGTATTCCTGAGCCACATTATTTCCTTCCGCTATGGAAATCCTATCAGTGGTCATTTAAGTCATCAAACCAGAACAAATGTACCACTATAGTATATGGCTGGCAAGATATAAAAGCGTGATGAGGATGTGATAAATGCAGTATCTGCTGTAGTTCTGGCTTCAAAGGCGGCGATGGCACATGGTATAATGGGCGGCATTCGTAAACCGTGCTGACCCGTTCAGCACCCAAACTTTAACTGAGTATTATGTCCCTATTGACGGCTACCAACCTCGCCAAGTCGTTTGGCGCGGATGACATCTTTGAAGGCATCAGCTGGAAATCCCACAGCGGGCGCGGATCGCGCTGGTCGGGCCAAACGGCGCGGGCAAAACCACCCTGCTCAACATCCTCATCGGGATGGATACCCCTACCGAAGGGTACGTCACCACGCGCGAAGGGGCTGCGAATCGGCTTTCTGCCACAGCGCCCGGAACTGGCCGGGAATCATAGTGTGTGGGAAGAAATGCTGAGCGCGTTCGACGATGTGCGGCGCATGGAAGCCAAGCTGCACCAGCTTGAACAGCAGTTGGCCGACCCGAAGCATCCCGATCACCAGGGGGTACTGAACCAGTATGGCGAGTTGCAGCACCGTTTCGAGGAAGCTGAGGGCTATACCTACGAGACGCGCATCAAAATGGTGCTGACAAGGCTTGAGCTTTTCGCCGGAGGAATACGAACGACCCCTGACCAAACTCTCCGGCGGGCAGCGGACGCGGGTGCTGCTGGGGCGTCTGCTGCTGGATTCGCCCGATCTGCTGGTGCTGGACGAACCGACCAATCATCTGGACATCGACGCGGTGGAATGGCTGGAAAGTTTCCTGAAGGATTTCGCCGGCGCGGTGCTGGCCGTCAGCCATGATCGTTATTTCATGGATGTGTTCGCTACGACCGTCTGGGAACTGGATTTCGGCACGATGGAAACCTATCGCGGCAATTACAGCCACTATACGCGGCAGCGCGAGGAACGTTACGAACGCCGGACGAAAGAGTATGAAGCCCAGCAGGAATTTCTGGCGAAAGAGGAAGAATACATCCGGCGCAATATGGCCGGACAGAATACGCGGCAGGCCAAAGGCAAGCTGAAGCGTCTGGAAACCATGAAAAAGCGCGGCAAGCTGCTGACCCGCCCGCGCGAACGGCGCAATATGCAGCCTGAAAATCGGCTCGTCACATGCGCAGCGGCGACAAAGTGCTGATGACGACCAATCTGGCGGTGGGTTATGCCGATGCGGACGAACCGCTGTTTTACGCGCCGGACATTACCCTGTAGCGCGGCGAAGTGGCGGCGCTGATCGGGCCGAACGGCGTGGGCAAAAGCACCTTCCTGAAAACCGCGCTGGGCGAACTGCCACCGCTGTCGGGCGAAGTCAAGATTGGCGCGTCGGTGCAGATCGGCTACTTCGCGCAGGCACACGAACTGCTCAATCCGAAGAACAGCATCATCGACGAGATCATGACCACCAAGCCGATGCTGCCCGCCGAGGCGCGTAACTTTCTGGGCGGATTCCTGTTCAGCGGGGATGATGTGTTCCGCCCGATTGAAACCCTCTCCGGCGGGGAACGGGGACGGGTGGCGCTGGCGAAACTGGCGCTGTCCGGCGCGAATCTGCTGCTGCTGGACGAACCGACCAACCATCTGGACATCGATAGTCAGGAAATTTTGCAGAATGTGCTGGCGAACTTCGGCGGGACGATTCTGCTGGTCAGCCATGACCGCTATCTGATCGACGCGCTGGCGACCCAAATCTGGGCGGCCAGTCCGGGCGATTTGCTGGTGTTCGAGGGAACCTACAGCGAGTTCGTGGCGGCGCGGGATAAAGCCCAACAGGGCGCGTCCTCGTCGGCTGTCACAAAATAACGGACAGGTGAGTGTCGCAAGCAAACAGAAATCGAGCGACAACGGAAAAAAGTGGCACGGATTGAATCCGTTCCAGTTGGAGCGGCGGCTGGCACAGGTCGAGGCACAAATTCATGAGCTGGAAACGCGCATGACCGAACTGACCGAGGCAATCACCGAGGCCAGTATCGAGGGCAACGCGGCGCGGGTGCAAGACCTGGGCGATGCATACAACCAGGCCGAGGCAGACCTTCAGACGGTGATGGAGGAATGGGAACTGCTGGCGGAGTGAGAGCGATCTCCTGATTTTGAGTAGGGGAGGGTCTCAGATCCTCCCCTACTAGGCGTGGAATTCGCGCCAAAACAGTATTTTCCGAAAGAACATTGACCGGATTCACTATAAAAACGGAAAACTAATCATGTTCAGGAAATACATTGACGGACAGTACCGGCGTCCGACGGGGATTGTGGGGTGGTGGATTGGCCGGAAAATGGCCGAACAACATCAACCGGAAAATCTGTGGACGGTGCAACTTCTCAACCTCCAACCGGGCGACCATGTGCTGGAAATCGGTTTCGGGCCGGGGTTCGCGGTGCAGAAGGTGGCTGAACACCTGACGTCGGGCGAGGTGGGCGGCGTGGATTTTTCACGGGCGATGGTGGATACGGCAAAGCGACGGAACGCGGCAGCGGTTCGGGCTGGAAAAGTCGATTTGCGGTTGGGAGACGCTGCCCATATTCCGTTTGAGGACAATTGTTTTGACAAAGCCTACAGCATCCACAGCATCTACTTCTGGCCGGATGTCAGCCGCCGCGCTGGTCGAAATCCACCGTGTTCTCAAGCCGGATGGTTTGCTGGTGCTGACGGTGCTGCCGAAGGAAAAATGGAATCCCGATAACCCGGACGCGGCTGGCACGCCGGAGTGCAAACCGTATTACGGAACTGATCTGATGAAGTTGATGGGCGCTGCCGGATTCTCTGACACAAAAATCGAGGCCGATAGCAGGCCGGAATTCCCCTCAAATTATTCAGTTTTAGGGCGAAAAGCAGGTTGATGGTTGGGCGTGGGGCTCTCCGCACAACGACTGACTCCCATTTCCCTGAAGGCTGAGATGTAAGTTCAATCCCAGGCCGGATGAGTCAAAAACCGGATTGGCGTTTAATGAAGCCTGTCAAACAGATGGAATCAGGAGACAGGCAATCATGGCAATTTTATGGCTCGGCTTTATGGGCTTATTCCTTATGGCACTCGGTTATCCACTGGCGCAGCGGTTCAGCTACTACAACCGACGTTCCGGCGCGGTGCTCACCATTCTGGAAGGATATGCCGCCTTCCTGCTGGAAGTGAGTCTATTCACCATCGTTATGGCTGCCGCCGGATACGTTTTCTTCGGTACGACGGGCGCGGTGGTGTTGGGACTGGTCGGCATGGCGGTGAGCTTCCTGCTGGGGAGTGTGCTGGGCACTTTCAGCGCGGCGCACGAGTTATAAGCCCCACCCATCTAATTCCATACTTTGTTACCGAAACGGTCAGATGAAACAATCTGGCCGTTTTATGTTTGCGTAAGGTGGACTTCGGCTATAGTATTTTAATGTTCCGTAATAGAGAGTGAGACTTACAACGTGAAATCTGCAAGTTGGCTGCGAATAATTCCCCTGTTTTTCATTTTACTACTGGTGATTGTGTTGATGACGATTGGCGCGACACCGATTGCCGCGCAAGCCCAGAATGATCTGGACGAGGCTAATCAGGTACTCGCCACACTGAACGAATGGCGGTTGTCGCTGAACCTGCCGCCGTTCAAGCCGAACGAAACACTGGCCGATCTGGCATTTTATCAGGCCGACTATATCCGCACACTGCGGAATATCCCGAATGGTTCGGCCATTCACGTAGGCCGGGATGGGGAGGGCATCACCCAACGGGCACAGTACGACCAATTCGATTGGCCGACGTATGGGCGCCCGGAGCAGATCGCGGTGGGCGAAATCGCGGCGGTCAACGACATCGACGGCGCGTTCGCCTTCTGGCACAGTTCCAAGCCGCACCGGGAAACGGTGATAAACCCCACCTACCGCGAGGTTGGCGTAGCGGCGATTCCTCACAATTTCGGTTATATCTACGTGGTGGTGTTGGGCAGCCGCCCGAATGTCCTGCCTGCGCTGGTTGACCCACGTGACGAAAAGACTCTGTATCTCACCCGTGATTATTACCGATTTAACTCCGGCAAACCGCCGCTGCTCGAACCGACGCAGATTCGCCTGTTCGACGAGGCGGGCAGGCCGCTCAATGACGGCGAGTGGATGGACTGGTCGCCCACCATCACCGTACCGGATGGTGCGGGGAACAAGGTGTACATCCTGTATACCGATGGTGAACAGGAAACGATGTCCGAGGTTGATCTGCGGCGGGACTGGGTGGTGCTGCCGGGATATATCCCCGCCGCGCAAGCCCTGTCACCCTTCGCTTTCGCTACGGCGGTGGTTATCCCAACGGCGACGCCCGAACCGCCGCGTCCCGAACTGCTGATTGTGTATGACGACCAATCGCTGTCAATTGTCAATGTGGCCGGGAAGAACATCAGCCTGCGGAATGTCACGTTGGTTCACGACAGTGGCACGCTGACGATGGCCTTCTGGTCGCAGGCATCACAAGTACCGCTGGACTCCTTCCCGCCGGGACAGTGTTTGCAGGTGTGGTCGGGGATTGTGGACTCGTTCGCACCGCCGCTGCCGGATGGCTGTCGAGTCCTGAGCAGTGGACGGAGCAATATGCAACCGGACGAACGCTTCTGGCTGACCGAATCGTTTGAAGTCCGCCGACGCGGGAAGCTGCTGGCGGTGTGCGAACCCGACGCGGGCGAGTGCGAGGCAGATTACGACATGCCGCTGGATGGGTAAATCGGGCAATCGAAAATGCGCCCTGGGACGACCTGTGTGTCGTCCCCGCTTGAGTTTGGTTGATTAAAGAAAGTCGTTGTGAGAAAACAGCGACTTTTTTGTTGAGGCGATGAGAGAAAGCAGGGAGCAGAAGGAGCGCGGGTCAAACCAAAAGTGCGCTTGTACCGAAGGCCATTCTTTTGCAGAAACTGCCAAACTCCTGGGGGCGCACCCGTATGGGTTGCATCCTCGCCTCCTATGGTTTTTCCGAAATCCAGCCCACGAATCCATTCCCCGGCAGGCGATAGCGATTGCCCGTCTCGAAATCGTAAATTTTAACCACGCCATTGTACCAATAGCCCGCAAAACGGTTGCTCGGCGACCAGAAGGGATACCAATCACTGCTGATCGGGAAATCGTCGCAAACAGCAATGACCTCTCCAGAGCGCGGATTATATCTGATCATATAATACTCGTTCGTGGACTGATTCAGATATCCAAACCCTAAATGCGTTCCGTCTCTGGACAATATTGGTAAGAACGTCGAAGCAACTCCTGTAGAACTACCAAACTCGTTTTGAAGCAATGTGTCAAGGCGCGTATCGCGTTGAAAGCGTTCATTGGCGTTTAATTGTACGAGTTTTGTTCCAGATGGAACCCTTTCAACGTAAAAAATGTGATTTCGATCTGATGACCACATTGGATTACCAACGACGCGCGCAGCTTCTGATGACTGGACTTCAAGCACAACTTGATTTGTCCTGGCATCATAGACTTGAAACTGCCTTGTGTACAACCCTTGACCGCGCTCTTGAACTTCCAGGCGATATGCTCCATCAGGGGAGGTTATCACACTTTGTGGTGAGGGAGCTGATGCCGGAAGAGTCTCAAGATCAATGCTAGAGACATCTGTTTGAGCGACAATACGCAGTGGACGATCTAAAACTGTCAGCGGGATACGGAGTACAGGATTGCTCACATCGGGGTAAAGCCCGAAATATTGTATCCACAGTTCGGAGGAACTGCTCCAAACGACTTTATTGAAACCGACAAAGCTGTATTGGTCTACTTGCCTCAGATAATCGGCTAAACTCGGCGACAGTGAGAATGTCGCCACCTCTCCTGTAGTGATTTCCCAAACGACGATATCTGTACTATTCAATGGTGAAAAGACCATTTTTGTGCCATCGGGTGAGATGCGCGGCAGCACGACATGTTGCGCCAAGTCAGGGGTAAAAGGTGCCTGCAAAGTTTGTTGCCCATTTTGGCTCAATAAGCCGAACTCCCAAACATGCTGTGGGTCAGTTACTCCGATTCTAGTGGTGTAGTAGTAGACTCCTACAAAATCTGAAGCGGGGACAGACCCTAAAGTATCAAATGTCCCACACCGAATCTCCACGTGGGATTGTGCGTACACCCGTCCTAAAATTGGCAAAGCCAAGACACTCATAGAAATGATGAATAACTGCCGCCAAAGTCTGATATTTCTTAACATTCCTATGGTTAGCTCCTAGCGTACCCAGACCATTGGGCGAAATAACCGTATCAACGAAACTATATTGGCAGATTTGATCGGCGGCGATGATTGCCTATGCATCGTCCCCTACAACAACCGGATTCAGGGGTTTATAAAGGGGATAGTTTTTGTTTCTCAATCCCCCATCGTGACAACCACCTTGCCAGTGGACTCCCGCCGCGCCAGTGACCAGATGGCATCGGCGGCCTGTTCCAGCGGGAAGGTGTGGGAGATATGCGGCTTTAGTTTACCCTCGGCATACCAGCGCAGGAGCACCTGAAACGAGTCGCTGACGACCTGTGGATCGTTGGCGGTGTACGCGCCCCAGTACATACCGATGACCGAGCAGTTCTTGACCAGCGTCAGGTTGACCGGAAGCTGCGGAATCGTCCCACTGGCGAAACCGATCACCAGCAGCCGCCCCTCCCACGCCAGCGAACGTACACTCTGCTCGAAATACTCCCCGCCCACCGGGTCATAAACTACATCCACGCCCTGCTTGCCGGTGATTTCCCGCACTCGTTCACGGATATTCTCACGGGTATAGAGGATGCCGTGATCGCTGCCGTATTGGGCGGCCAGTTCCAGTTTTTCCGGCGTGCTGGCACAGGCGATGACTGTCGCGCCCATCAGTTTGCCGATCTCAACCGCCGTCAGTCCCACGCCGCCCGCCGCACCCAGCACCAGCAGGGTTTCGCCCGGTTGCAGATGGGCGCGGTGGGATAAGCCGACGTGGGATGTGCCGTAGACCACCGGGAAAGCCGCCGCCGTGACAAAATCCATGTTGGATGGTATGGGTATCACGGATGCCGCGCGAACGGTGGTTTCCTCGGCAAAACCGCCCCAATCCAGCAGCGCGATCACCCGCATCCCCGGTTGCAGATGGGATACCCCACCGCCAACCTCGATGATCTCGCCGGACACTTCGACACCGGGGCTGAAGGGGAAGGGCGGCTTGACCTGATATTTGCCCTGAATGATGAGCGTATCCAGGAAATTGACGCCACAAGCACGGATGTGCAGACGCACCTCACCCTCCCCAGGGGAGCGACTCTCGACATTCTCCATCACCAGCGAATCCGGGTCGCCCCAGGCTTTACACAAAACGGCTTTCATGACAGTTCCTTTAATAAAGGGTATTTTGTAGCCTGGATTGTACCCATCTTTGCGGCAGGCCGGAACTTTTGCGGGGCGGCTCGAATATTTAAACGGAACGTAGACAAATCGCCCGGAATCATTTTGGTCGATAAATGGAAGCTGTGATAGGCTAGGACTGTATGGCAGTTCATTCGACGATCATTTACGGAATGGGACCGATTGCCGTCTCCCTCGTCTAAGATCAATGACCGAGTCAACACATAACCAGTACCATCAAACGCGCGGACGCTGGCTGGCTTTGGCTGGCATCCTGGCGGCAGTCGCAGCCGTGTTCACGGCGCTGCAAGCATGGGCACGCCTGTCTGCAAGACCGTTAACGGTCCCCCTGCCACAGCCGATCCGTGTTCCAGCCGCTCAACCGACGAGAACTCACGCCCCGGCAAGTGCTGTAACGGTTGAAACCCCGGATGTAAGCCCTCCGGCATCACGGAAGCGGGTCATTGGCTTCCTGGCAGCAAGCGCGATATTAGCCCTCCTGCTGGTTGTACTACAAAATGATACAACCTTCCTATCCACCGGGTTATTCCTGCTCATCATCGCTGGTGGTGTGGTTGTCGGGATACGCCGAGCAACCCCATCCGGCCTGCACGCGCCCAGGTTGATGCGCTGGCCGTATCAGGCGGGACGGGCGGCGATTTTCTGGCCGCTGCGTCTGGTGGTGCGGGTGTTGTTTCACTTCCGCTACGCCTTTGCCGCTCTGGGCGGATTGAGCGCGGCGGTGCTGATGGCCTTGAGTGCGGTCAATTTCATCTTTGCCTATCACAGCTTCAAACCGATGGACGACGCGGTGCAACTGCTGTTGGGCGGGGTGGTGGTGTTGGGCGCTTCAATTTATCTGGCGCGTCCGAACCCCCGACTGCCGACTCTGGCCGTTTGGCAAACCCTGGCTGTACCGCTGCACCTGAACCTGCGTTATACGGCGTTGGGCACGCTGTCGCTGCTGCTGCTGTCCGAAATCAATGGCAAAGTCCTGCACCGCTTTTACGTGATAGACGCCACCACCCATACACAGTTCGCCATACTGGTCGTCGGCATTACGCTGATTGCGCTGGGTATGAGCGGCTGGCAGCCTGCCTATCGCCTGCCGGGACTGCGATGGTGGGTGTTCCTGGGTGGGGTGGTGCTGGTCATCGCCTCCGGGCTGGTCAAATATGCCACCGATCCCCTACCGCTCATCCCGGCGGCGCGGGTGATGACCGATTCGCTGCTGTTCTGGTCGAGCCGTATCGGGACTATCGTGCTGATAGTGGGTTGGCTGGGGATTCACCTGAATCTGCCCCGACCAAGCCTGAGCCGCCGAACCGTGTTCATCGGCGCGGCTGGCATCGTCATTATGGGGCTGCTGGCACAACCCTCCGTTTTGGGCTGGCTGGATGAGAATGCGGGTGTATGGATTCTGGCGCTGATATTGGCGGGGGCTGGTTTATGGTTCGCTCGACGGTGGATTGGCGGGCGCGCGGCAGGGATGATCGGCGGCGGCCTGATAGGGCTGGCGGTTGTGGCGCATCTGAGCGGCAGCATCCTGATTAACACCGCTTACGGGCTGGCAGTCGATGTGCGCTTCTGGTGGATATTGTGGCTGGTGATTGTCGGCAGCGTCGGCGCGAGTGGGGTCTATGACCGGGTGCGGGCTGGCACATTTCGTTTGCCCCGGTTCACCATCACCTGGCGCGATCTGCTGACCGCCCCCAGCCTGCATTACATCGCTCTGGGATTGATTATTGCGCTGGGGTTCGCCACCCGGTTTTATCTATTGAACGATGCCACCCGCTTCCTGATTGACGAAGAATCATTCATCGGCGCGACCCATTATTTGCGCGTCGTTCCAAACATGGAACTGCTGATCCCGTTCAGCAGTATCGCCGCATTCCCCTATGTGTATCCCTACTGGCAGATGTTGGCGATAGACCTGTTTGGCAAGTCGCTGCTGGGGCTGCGGGCGACCAGTGCTATTCTGGGGGCGCTGACTGTGCCAGCACTCTACTTTCTGGCACGGACGCTGTTTGACCGTAAAGTGGCACTGGTGGCGGCACTGCTGTTAGCGACCTTCCCGGTACACATTCACTTCAGCCGGATCGCCATCGAGGAAGTGTCCAGCCCGGTGTTTGGCATCCTGGCGTTCGCCTTCGTCGCACGCGGGTTGAAGCATGGCCGACGGGTGGATTATGCGCTGGCGGGGGTGATGCTGGGGGTGACGCATTATTTCCACGAGGGCGGACGGTTGTTGTTTACGCCGCTCACGATCCTGTGGGTGCTGACCTGTTTGATTCTGATGCCGCGTTTGCGGGGGGTGGTTCAGTCCGGCGGACGTGGGGCAATGCTGCGCAATGTGTTCATCACCGCCGCCGCGCTGATTATCGTGGCCGCGCCGATCTATTACACTCTGATCGCCACCGACAGACCGTTGTTCGCCCGGATGGTCAACAATAATTCCGGCCTGGGCGGGCAATACTGGCAGGAGGTATTGGAACCGGACAAGCTGAACGAGCATATCAACTGGCATCTGCTGCCCGCCTTCCAGGTGTACCTGTTCCAGATTGACAATACCCGGTTTTATGCGGGTACAGACGGCCTGATACCGCCGTTTGTCGTGCCCTTCTTCCTGCTGGGTATCTTCTATGCGTTCTGGCGTCCACGTTCGCCGGGGACACTGCTGCTGCTGCTGTGGGTATTGACTACCTCGTTGGGTAACAGCCTGATGGTGGACAGCGCCGGGTCGCCGCGATATGTGATGGTTTTCCCGGCGCTGATGCTGGCGGCGGCGGTTGGGATTCGCTATACGGCGACGTTAATCGCCCGGAACGTCCGGCGGCAAACTGCCCTGATCGCAGTAGTCACTGTCGTGCTGGCCTTCGCCCAGGTGGATTATTACTTCAACAGCTATCTGCCGGTGTATAACCGCGAGTTCCGGGCGCTGTCCGATTCGCCGGATGGCTACGATGCCGCGCTGCGTTCGTTGGATTTTCCACCGGGTACGAGTATCCACATCATCAGCCAAAATTTGGTCAACCAGATCGAAACGGCAGGCATGATCGGGCTGGTGCGGAGTGACTTATCCGTCGATACCCTGAAGCCCCCAGGGCTGACGACACAGTATTTCAAGCGTCTGCAATGCCGGGTCGATCACGCCTTTTTCATTGAGCGCGGGGACTTCAATACGCTGAGTAAACTGCGGGAACACTTCTACCTGCGGGCGGCGCAATTCACGACCAATAACGAAATCCTGCCCGATTTACGTCTGGTTTTGTATTACGCGCCCTACATCAAAGGCAGCGAAGCGGTGTATGGCCGGGAATGCTAAGTCGTCCCGGCGCAGGGTGACAGCCCCGATGCGGCAAATCTACTTATGAATCCACTCCCTATTCACTCTCTGAGAAATTCCCGCTGGCTGGTGCTGGGTGTGGTTGTCGTGGCAACCGGAGTCGTCCTGCTGCTGCCGCGCCCGTTTTCGACGGTACTGCTGGTGGTCTGGACGGGATTAGGTATCGGTGCATCTCTCATCCGTTCCAGGTCGTTCTGGCTCAGACAACTCCATAGGCTGTCGATTGTGCGCGGCGCACTGGTCAGTATGGCCGGAAAGCACCTGGTTCCTTTCCTGGTAGAAGATGAGGAACACGTTTTACCCACTTCAGTGTCCCGGCGGCTTATCGCCTTCGAAATGATGACCATTGTCCTGATGGTAGCCTTTGCGACCTCGCGCTTTGCTACCGCGCCGTCTGATCTGCAACTTTCTGGCCGCGAAAGCGAATGGCTCACCAGTTCGGCTTATGCCGCCCGCAACGGGCTGGTGGAATATGGTCGTATTCCGCTGTGGCAACCGCTGTTGGAATTTGGCGAACCACTGGTAGAAAATCCCTTTTCATTCATTCTCAATCCCATCAGTGCTGGGCCAAGCCTCATTTTTGGCGCGGTCACCGGGTTAAAAATCAGCGTTGTCCTGACAGCCTTGTTAGCCGGGGTCGGTGGATGGGTGCTGGGCTGGACATTGGGTTTAGGGACATTGGGGCGAATACTGCTGGCCTTCCTGCTGGTTGGCAAAGGTAATATGGAGGCGATGTTTAACACCGGCTATTTCCAACTTGCCACCAGTCAGGCTTATTTTCCCTGGATTATCGCGGGGGTCGTCGGTATTTTTTATCGGCCAGAGCGCCGATGGCCGGTAGCCATGCTGGCTTTGTCGTCCACTTTACTCCTGTTCGCGGGTAATGTGTGGTATACGCTGCCGATGGCAATCTCGGTCATGGTTATTGCGGTTGTTTATCTGCTGCGACCTATGCGCGCCAGCACGAGTCGAACTTATCCAGCCATCGCCTCCGTTTGGTTGCGAAAAATGGTGGTACGGCTACAGACGGGGGTTGATTGGCGGGCACTGCGCCGGATGGTGTTGGCGGGACTCTTTACCGTTGGCCTGAGCGCGGTGATCTTGTTGTCCCTGTGGGCAAATCAGGGGCAACTGGGGCGTCATCCGCCGGAACGTGAGGCGGGCTGGGTGACGCCCTTGTGGCCGTATGTGGTGTCTTTCTATTTCAATCCCGACCCTAACCAACAGGTGGGATTTTTCGATCCAACCACGCAGACCTGGCAAGACGAGTGGCGTATCGACGAACTGGCAGAAATCTATTACAGCTTCGTCGCGCCGATCTGGTTTGTCGGTCTTATCGTATTCCTGATTCCCCTCTATCGCCCGCGCTGGAATCGGCTGTGGTGGGTCGCCGGGGCGTTATTGATTTTCTTTACCCTGTGGGGCGCGGGCGGGCAACCGATTTTCGTGTGGTTGTATGCCCACATTCCCCCCCTGCGTGGATGGCGGTTTGTGGGACGGGCACTGGCAGTAGCCTCATTCTGGCTGGCGATCTTGCTGGCGATGCGCGTGGACAGTCTGTGGCGCATCATCAGAACAACTTCATGGTCGGAAAAAGGAATTGGCAGTGTTCTGTCGCGCCGACTGCCCATAATGCTGAACAGCGTCCTGATCGTCGCCAGTGTGATGGCCGGGTATGAGGTGAATCAGCAGTGGAAAACGACAGCCAATAATGTTCTCAATCCCATTTATTACGACGATATATGTGTGAGTTGGCTCAGGCAGCAATACCCTGATCGGGAACTGGCGATCTGGAGATGGAATTATCAGGGTATTACGACCCTGATGAACAATCGCGTCCGCACCTATCGGACGCAAGCCGATTTTGAAATGCTGCCCGTTCCATCGACCATCGGCAAAATTGACCTGACACGATCTTTTCCAGAATTTGCGGTGCTGGATTCCGACTATGAGCGGGAATTTATGCCCATACAAGGGTATGAAGTAGTTGAGGACAGCCCATCGCTGCCCAATTGGAAAGTGCCATGTTTATATCGTAAAGCCGATGCTTTAAGTTACATCTATACCGTCCCTGTCGATATTGTGGCGAATGCCCCCGCGCCGATAAAAGACATGTACACCCAGCGCTTTGAACTCATTCCGCCGGATGCGACGACGCCGGTGACGACCTACCAGCGCCAGCCGGATAACATCGCCATCATCGCCGATGGTTCCCTCATGGAAGACACGGTGCTGACCGTACAGGAACGCGCGTACCCTGGCTGGCGGGTCGAGGTCGATGGACGGCCAGCCAAGCTGGAGTCCGTCGGCGGGCAAATTGGCGTGATACTGCCCCGTGATCGAGCGCAGCACACAATTTATTTTGAGTATCGCCCCCCACTGGTGATATTAGGCGGCTGGATTACCCTGGCTACGGCTGGATTTTACAGTCTGTATGTGCTGGAAGTAGATCGTAAACGTCTGATACGGTTGTTTCACAGGCTAAAATCTGTAACCGCGCACCTGGCAGTTCCGTTTACCATAGCCGGTGTGGCGGTGATGGTTATCAGCGCGATGGGATTCCGCGCCGAGAACGGGCCGGATGTGGTCGGGCAGGCGGCGGTGTGGATGGGAGTGGGCATTCTGATGATCGGCGGGGCGCGGCTGGCCGCACACCTTTCCGGCCATAAGGATGAGCCATTATCCCTGCCCGAACCGGCGCTGGATACCGCCCCGTCCAGGTCGATTAACCGAAATGCCCTGCGGTTGGGACTCGGCGCGCTGGCGCTGCTGGTCATCTTCAATATTATGCCGGACGCGATTCCAGTGTTGGCGCATGTCTCCTATCATATCCAGGTGGGGCTGTTCATCGTGGGAATTGTTCTGTTCGCTGCGGGATTATGCGGCGTGCAGTTCCGTCGTCCAACGGCGGCAGTTGACGAAGAACCCACAGCCGACCATCACTGGCGATTGAACTGGCGGCAGGAGGTCGGTATTCTGGCGGTGCTGCTGCTGGTGGCGGCGCTGCCACGATTGGCCGAGTTGGGGCAGACCAACCGCTTCGAGGTGGATGAACTTCAGGCGGTGGTGGCGGTGAATATGCTCGACACCACCCCGGATGTCCACATTTTGAATACGGTTAAACCGCTCCATTGGGATTGGTCGTGGCTGTACCCTTATATACAATCCAGTCTGGTGGCACTGGCGGGGCATACCTGGTTTGGGCTGCGGCTGATTGGGGCGCTGTTCGGGATGGCGTCGGTGGCGGCAGTATATCTGCTGGCGCGGGCATGGTTTGACCGATGGACGGCGATTTTGGCGGCGCTGCTGCTGGCGGCGCTGCCCGCACATATCCACTTCAGTCGGATCAGCATCATCAACATTGCCGACCCGGTGTGGGGGGTGCTGGCGCTGGCGGCTATCAGTTGGGGAATGCGCAGCGGACGCCGGGTTTATTTTGTGATCGGCGGGGTGCTGCTCGGCCTGACACAGTATTTTTACGAGGGTGGGCGGCTGCTGTTCCCGCCGCTGGTGATCGCCTGGATGGTGGTTGTGGCGCTGCTGTGGAAGGGGCGGTTGTCGTGGCGGCGAATCGGGCTGGTGGTGCTGACGGCGGCTGTGGTGGCGCTGCCATTTTATATGGTGATGCTGACGACGGGCAGGCCGTTCGCCGAACGGATGGGTGATAACTTCAGTGGTTGGGATTTCCTGCTCAGTTCGGCCAATGTGTTCCTGCCGCATCTCATCCAGCCATTTTTATCCTTCGTGCATGACCCCGATTGGGTGTTCGCTTATACCTACTATGGTGGCGATCAGCCGATATTAATGGTGTACATGGTCGTCCCGTTTCTGCTCGGTCTGGGCTATATGATCTGGCGGCTGCGCCAGCCGGGGATGCTGCTGCTGGCGCTGTGGCTGGTACTGGTCATCCTGGGCAATATGGTGATCCGGGATAACGGTATGGTCGCCCGCTATGTGGTGATTTATCCGGGGCTGGCGCTGCTGGCGGCCATCGGCATCCGTCATACCCTGGCCGTCCTCTGGCCGCGCCGTCCCCGCTGGCAGGTGCTGGTGGCGGTTGTGCTGGTGGTGGTGATGGGTTCCGCCCAGGTGTATTACTATTTTGCTGTTCACCTGCCGCAGTACGAAATCGACTTTCGCCAGCGGCGACCAGGACGTGACCTGGACGATGCCATGCAGCGTGCGGCGCTGCTGCCGCCGGATACCGAAGTTTACATTGTCACGGATTTGGTGACTGATAACGGAACGGTTGACCTGTATTACCAGAATCAGGTGGCCTGGATGGGTGAATTTATGCTGGGCAGAGATCGGCTGGTTCACATTCTGCCGATACTGCAATTCAATATGTCTTATCTGTTCAGCCTGTCACACGCCAGGGATAAAGCCTTTTTCCTCGTCCCGGATGACGCTAACTCTGTTGCCGAGATAAAAGCGGTGTTCCCACAGGTCGAACCGGGCACGATCAGCCCGTACCCGGATGTCCCGGCAGACGAGCAGTTCATCCTGTACTTCGCCCCACAGGAGTCCGGCACATGAGTTCGCGCCCAGCGACGCCGCAGTTCCTCCTGATTCCGTTGATGATCGCGCTGGGGAGCGGCCTCGCCCTGATGCTGCTGTTCCTGACGGTGCAGCCGATCATCAGCCTGGTGATTGCTGCTGTCATGGGTGGGGTGGCGCTGGCGGGGCGGCGCATCGGCCTGGATGTGCCGGGTACACTGCGGCGCTGGGTGGGGGCAGTGCTGGCCTGGGACGATGTGACCTATGAACCCCTGTCCCGGCGGATGGTCGCGCTGGAGATGGTCGTGATTGTGGTCATGGTCGCGTTGGCAACCTACCGCTTCTACACCGCCCCCGGTTTGCAACTGTCCGGCGGCGAGGCGGAATGGCTGACCAGCAGCGCCTATGCCGCGCATGACGGTCTGCGGGAATATGGGCGTATCCCCTTGTGGCAGCCGTTACTGGAATCCGGCGAAACACTGGTCGATAACCCGTTCTCGTTTATCCTCAACCCGTTCAGCAGTTTGCCGAGTTTGATCGTCGGCGCGGCGGAAGGTGTGAAGATCAGCGTGGTGCTGACCGTCTGGGTCGCGGGGTTGGGCGGGTGGATGCTGGGGCGCGTGTTGGGATTCGGCGCATTAAGCCGCCTGCTGCTGGCGCTGCTGCTGGTGGGCAAGGGCAACATGTCCGCCATGTTCAACAATGGCTATTTTCAACTGGCCTCCAGTCAGGCTTATTTCCCCTGGATTGTGGCGGGAACGCTGGCGACTATTCGGATGCCGGACAAACGCTGGCCGCCAGTTCTGTTCGCGGTTTCGTGGGCGCTGCTGCTGTTCGCCGGGAATATCTGGTACACGCTGCCAATGGCGATCTGTGTTGTGGCCGTAGCCGCCGCCTATCTCGTCCGAAAAGGCGACAAGTCCGAATCCAGTACGAGCGCGCGGAGTTGTTTCTACAGGTTTTTCGCGCGCATTCGCGGCATTTTGGGTTCCGTCCGTCGTCTGGTATTCGCCGGGGTGCTGGCGGCAGGAGTGAGCGCGGCCATCTTTATCCCCTTATGGGTGAATCGGGATCAGATCGGCAGACATCCGCCGCAGGTAGAAGCCGGATGGATTATCCCGCTGTGGCGCTCCGCCGCGACCTTTTACTTCAATCCTGATCCCCATCTGTTGATTCCGCGCGTGATTGACCCGGCGTCGAGCGAAGAATATTCGTATACGATGGACTGGTTCGAGGAGTTTTATTTCAGCTACGTCACGCCGTTCTGGTTTGTCCTGTTGATCTTCGCCGCCCTGCCATTTTACCGATTGCGATGGACACGAATCTGGCTGGTCGCCTGGGTGCTGGTGGCTGTATTTACTTTGTGGGGCGCGGGTGGTCAACCATTATTCCTGTGGTTGTACGAGCATTTCCCATTTTTACGGGGTTGGCGGTTCGTCGGGCGGGCGCTGGCAGTCAGTTCGTTCTGGATCGCGGTGCTGGTTGCCATGCGTACCGACAGCCTATGGCGGATACTTACAGATTTTCACCCCAATTGGGCGGCAGGCCGGAGGATACTCAGTCGCCTGCTGGCCGGGGCGCAATATGGGCTGTGCGGGCTGCTGGTGGCCGCTGGCCTGTACGCGGCGTGGCAGGTGAACCTGGGTTGGAACGATGAGGTGAACAATATCATCGAACCAATTGACAGTAATGATAGCTGTATAAGCTGGCTGCGGGCGCAGTTCCCCGACGATCCGGCTCTGACCGCATGGCAGTGGGGTTATACGGGTATCACCACTTTTATCAACAACCGGGTTCGTGTCTCCGACATTCAGGCGGATTTTGAGATGCTGCCGATGCCCGCCACACTGGGCAATATTGACCTGACCCAATCCCTGCCGGAATACGCGATAGCTGTGCGGGTAGGGGATCGGCGGTTTCTGTATAAACAGGGCTATCGAGTTGTATCGGACAGCCCGCGCGTGGCGGATTCTCCGTCTTTCCACTGCCTGTATCGCAAGGATGATGCGCTGAGTTATGCCTATACCGTGTCGCTGGCGACCTTACAGGCGGTGAAGCCACCCGAACCACCCGGTACGGGTGAAACTGAACCGCCCCTGCAAACCCTGCCGCTGGATACGACCACTCCTGTGACCACTTATCTTCGCCAGCCGGACGCGATTCTGGTAGCGGTCAAGGGTGACTCGCAGACACCAACAGCCCTGACCCTGCAAGAGCGTGCCTATCCCGGTTGGGCAGTGACCATCGACAGCCAGCCCGCAAAGCTGGAATTGGTGGGTGGGCAGATTGGCGTGGTGCTCCCCCACGACGACCAGTCACACCGGGTTTATTTCCTCTATCGCCCGCCGTTGTTCCTGTTGGGATGCGCCATTACACTGGTCGCGGCGGCATTTTGCATCCTCTACCTGCTGCGGGTTGATCGTTTCTTTCGTCCAACGGCTGATGTGGGAAACACTCCTTGAGTTAGCCGAAGGAAACATGGGTGTTGGCACACAGGCTGTCGATGGTCGCCGGGGTTGTGCTGCTGGCCGTCCTGACAGGGGTGAGCGTCGGGGTGGTATGGCTGGTGAATCTGTCGCCGCATCTGCAATTTATCTTGCTGCTGGCTGCCATCGCGCTAATTGTCTATGGGCTGGCCGGGGGCGGGCGTTTATCGCTCAGGCAGATGGCTCTCCGCCCCTCGATTCCCATACTCGTTATTACCCTGATAGCCCTTGTCCTGCGTCTGTGGGATAACGGCGATTTGATTCGCGTGCTGGTGGATGAACTCAATTTTGTCTCCGGCATGACCAACTTCTGGAAACCGAATCACCCGATTGGGCTGCTGACACCGATGGACAATATTTCGCCCTTCACCTGGTTGTTCCCCTACTGGCAGGCGGATTTTGTGGGGATTTTCGGGCGGAACATGGCGGCGATACGGGCGGTGAGCGCGGTCATCGGCGGGTTGACCGTTCCGGCGCTGTATCTGCTGGCGCGGACGCTGTTCAACCGTCGGGTGGGGCTGCTGGCGGCTTTCCTGCTGGCGACCTTCCCGCCCCATATCCACTACAGCCGTATCGCGCTGTTGAGCATCACCGACCCGTTGATGGGTACGCTGGCGCTGGCTTTTCTGGCGCGTGGGTTGAAGCGCGGCACACGGTTGGATTTCGCTCTGGCGGGTGTGTTCCTCGGTTTGACACAGTATTTTTTTGAGGGTGGGCGGCTGCTGTTTCCGGCGCTGGCGCTGGCCTGGATGATCGGCTGGCGGCTGTTCGGACGAGATGAGTCGGCCAATGCCCCGCCGCACTTCAGGCAGTTGGGTATCACCCTGCTGGCGTTTTTTCTGGTCAGCGCCCCGGTCTATATCACCTGGATAACCTTGAACCGCCCCCTGACCGGACGCATGGATGATTCCGGCCTGGGGGCGGGCTATCTAAACACTGTCGGGGCTGCACCCCTGTATGTGACCGATCATCTGCTGCCCGCTTTCGGTGTTTACCTGTTTGCCCCCGACCAATCACCCTATTATGGCGGGAATACGGCGCTGGTACTGCCCGCGCTCGTCCCGGTGTTCTTGCTGGCTGTTGGTGTTATGCTGTGGCGAATTCGCCAGCCGGGGCTGCTGCTGCTCGGTCTATGGCTGCTGGCCGCCTCGCTGGGCAACAGCTTGCTGCGTAGCAGCGGCGCATCGACCCGATTTGTCGTCACCTTCCCGGCGATTGCGCTGCTGTTGGCGATAGGTCTTGATGAGGCTGTCCACTGGCTTGCCCCGGCGCGTCGCCAAAAAATGTTTATACTTTTGGTGGGGCTGCTCATTGGCGTCGGACAGGTCGCTTATTATTTCGGGGAACATCTGCCGAACTTTGACAATCAGTTCCGCGCCAGCCGCCCGTTTCCCGACATTGAGGATGCGGTGTATCGTTCGCTCGATTTCCCGCCGGGAACCCAGATACACATCATCAGTCGGGGTGTCATTAACCGGGAATTCGGCGCGAACTTTCTGGCTTTTTTCCGGGACGATGTTCAGGCCGATGGGTACGTCAGCGGCGAACTGGATACCGACCAGTTAGGAACGCTGTCGGGCGATGTCGATCAGGCATTTTTCATCGAAGCCGAAGATGTGTTTACACTCAGTCTGCTTCAGAATCACTATCAATCCGCACTGGAAGGCCCGATTTTCAGCCCGTACAATGGCCTGCCGGAAAAACAGTTGGTTTTGTTTTATGTTAAAGCCAATCGCTAACCTCCGCGTGAACGGAATATGCTGAACCACACCTGTAACCTGCCCGCCCGTTTCGCCTGCCACACCCGGTACTGTTGGCATGATGTCGGGGGGTGGGGACTTGAGTGAAGAAATCATCACTGTCAAGCATGGGGGTCATGCCTACCGACAGGTTGCAGCCCGCGTATTAGGCGCGGCGTCGTTGATTCTGCTGTCGCTGGCCGCCTATTACCTGCGTCCATCCCCCAGTGTGAATCTGCTGGATGAAGCCTTGTGGTTCGCGGTGGGCGGCGCGTTGACCTTATGGCTGGCGCTGTTTCTGCATCAATCAGTGAAAGCCCCGGAACACCCTACGCCTAATAACCGCATCGCTGGCATCATCATGCCCATCTGGAGGCGGGTGGTGGCGCTGCTCAAGCCGCGCGGTCCCACGCCGCCGGACATCCCCCTGACCCCCGCCCGACTCCGGCTGCTCCCGCTGCTGCTCGGTGGAGTCGCGCTGGCGGTGTTGGCGGAAATCAATGGGCATATTCTCGGTGTTGACGGACTGATTGGCGTCTCGATACAGATTCAGCTCACGCTGCTGGTGGGCGGAATCGTGCTGGTTATCTGGGGATTGTCCGGGGCGCGTGTCCCATTCCGGCGGACTGCTCCGGTTGACCCGGAAGACACCCAACCGAATCTCTCGGTTCATCGTACATCAGGCTCATCCCAAATTGGTCGATGGGAACTCATCGCCCTGGTGTTGATAACCCTGCTGGCGCTGGTCGTGCGCTCATGGGCGCTGGAAACGGCTGTCCATCGTTTCGTAGACGAGATCATTTCTCCAACGCGGTGCTAACCCTGCTGCAAGGCAACAGCAGCGTCAAGCTGCTCAGTCCGTTTAACACTATCACCGCTTTCCCCTGGTTGTTTCCCTATCTGGAATCCTGGGGGGTAAGTCTGTTGGGGCGCAATCTGGCTGGACTGCGTGCTCTGTGCGTCCTGGTCGGGACGCTGGGCGTTCCGGCGCTGTACCTGCTGGCACGAACCCTATTTGAAGGCAAAACCGCGCTGCTGGCGGCGCTGCTGCTGGCGACCTTCCCGCCGCACATACAGTTTAGCCGCATCGGGCTGAACAATATTGTCGATCCCTTGTTCGGCACGCTGACTCTGGCGTTCCTGATACGCGGCTTGAAGCACAACCGCCGGATGGATTTTGCTCTGGCGGGGGTGGCGCTCGGCCTGACACAGTATTTTTATGAAGGCGGACGGTTTTTGTTCCCGGTGCTGGCCTGCGCGACTCTGGCGGCGCTGGTGATCGTTTGGCCGGGATACTTACGGCGGCGCTGGCGCGGTTTGCTAACCATGCTGGTGGCGGCGGTGATGATCGGTTTGCCGATTTATACCACACTGGTCGGGCTGGACGAGCCGTTGGATCGCCGCTTCGAGACAGTGGGCGTCGGCGGGTCGTACTGGCTGCGCGTACAGGAATTCGGCAGGCCGCAAACCCTGGAGGAACACATCCTTCTGCCCTTTCTGGTTTACGTGCATTTTCCAGAATCCGCCCTGTACTACGGCGGCGAACAGGCCATGATTCTGCCGTATCTGGTGCCATTTTTCCTCTTAGGCGCGTTTACGCTGCTGTTTTACTGGCGCTCGGTGGGCGTGATCGTCGTCCTGTGGGCGCTCATAACGTCGATGGGTAATATGTTGATGACCGAGGCGGCGGTATACGCCCGTTATGTGGTCGCTTTCCCGGCGCTGGTGCTGCTGATGGCGGTGGGTATCCGAACGATATTCTGGCTGGTGTGGCCGGGGAAGTCGCGGCTGCGGTCTGGGTTTGTGGTCGTGTTTGTTGTCGCTCTGGCGGCGGGGCAGGTGCAGTATTATTTCGGCCCACATCTAACCCGTTATAACCAGCAGCTTCGTCAGGCGTATGATTCTGAGGATGCTATGTTCCGTTCGGTGGATTTCCCCTTCGGCACACAGGTACACGTCATCACCGACGATTCACCCGGCCAACCGTATCTGAGCGGAATCATGAATTATCTGGCGGATGGTATTTATGTATTCAGCATCCAGCCCGCGCTGTTGAGTGCGTCCTATCTGACCGGACTGCCGCGCGGGGTCGATCAGGCATTTTTTATCAAACCGGACGATACCGCCACGCTTAACCTGCTGAAACAATATTTCACGCTGGAAGGGCCGTTCTTTAGCCCGTTTGATGTCGAACATAACCGCCAACTGGCGCTGTATTATGCCAAATACGGCGGCGCGCCAATGGGTTAACACTGCGCCTGTTTCAGGCTGGCTTCCAGTTCAATTTCGATAGTCCGTTTCAACTCAAATTGCATCAGGATGCAGCGTTCGTGGAGTGTGTCCCAATCCATTTGGTCAATGCGGTGAATGGTGCGATAGATCGAAATAATCGTATTCTGGATATGCTGCCGATTGGGGCTGCTGACCTCGCTCCGAATCGGTTGGGCACTCACCATGCTGCTGATGCGATCCCCGATAAGACCGACGATCAATGGATTGAACGTCCACACACCATTAAAAACCCGCGCGTCATCCGGGTCGTCGATGGCCGAAAACTCCTCGGCTGCCAGGGCGCTGGTGGCCGTCGGCCCGTAAGTGACGACGAACCATTCCTTAGACAGTTGATCGGCGGGTGACAGGGCAATATAGGTCAGGTTGTCGATGCGGGGTACTTCGACATCCGGGATGCCAAACACATAAATGGACTCAACCGTTTTGGCGAGTTTACGGTAGCGGTCAACTTGCGGCAGGAATTTGCTCAACCGTTGGAAACCGGCAAAAATGCGGGTTTTTCCGCCCATATCTCTGGCCGCGTCTTCAACTTCAAAACTCATTTGCGACATGGTTCTGCGATGACGGATGATTGGCTGACCATGACTCTGCTGGACGAGTTGATACACCGAAAAGGTTGGATCAACGATGGACTTCACGATCACTCCCGAAATATCTCAACTAAGACTTCTTAACGTAATTATAATCTATTTAGCGTAATAAGTCTTGGGCGATTGTGAAATCATTATCAATGTCATCCGAATCGGGGTACGAAAAGCAACTACCGGACAGGTAGTTGCTTTCTTGGAGGATACAAATGGTTGAAGTGAGGGGTACTAACGCCGGGGTGAGTCGCTCACGCCGAAGCGGGATAAGTCCATGCCGGGTTCGTATTTCGTGCCATCGGGCAGTGTCGCGCCGGACAGATTCGCATCGCGGAAATTGACGTCATCCAGTTTGGCATCGGTCAGGTTGACGTTCACCAGGGTTGCATCGCGGAAAGTGGCCGAGCGTAGATCGGCATCCGTCATGTCCACGTCCGAAAAGTCGGCATCGCGGCAGTTGGCTTCGGCGAGGTTCGCGCCGCGCAGGTTGGCGTTCGGCAGCTTGGCATCGCGCAAGTTGGTTGAACCCAGATTCGCGCCTTCCAGTTGTGCGTTGGTGAAGTCACAGTCCTGCCCATTAACTTCGGCGAGGTTCGCGCCGCGCAGGTTGGCGTTCGGCAGCTTGGCATCTTCCAGATTAGCTGAACCCAGGTTTGCCCCTTCCAGAATGGCGTCGGTCAGATCGGCATCTTCCAGATTGCAGTCGTTCAGGTTTGCACCGCGCAGATTGGCCTGATTCAAATGGACATTCCCCAGATTTGAGTCGCTGAGGTTGACCCCTTCCAGTTCTGCGCCCACCAGTTGGGCATCTTCCAGATTGCAGTCGCTCATGTTTGCGCCGCGCAGATTGGCCTGGTTGAGGTTGGCATCCTGCAAGTTGCAGTCGTTCATCTGCGCGCCTTCCAGGTTCGCCCCAACCATTTCAGCATCCTGCAAGTTTGCGTCGGTCAGACGTGCGCCGCGCAGAACCACCTGGTTGAGCTTGGCATCCTGCAAGTTTGCGCCGCGCAGATCAGCACCGTCCAATTCCTGACCGCTCAGGTTAACTCCCTCCAGATCGGCATCTTTCAGATTACCTTCGGGGGAAGTGATGACAATACGGCGCTTGTGCTTGCCATGACGCTTGCGTTTGCCTTCCCAGTTACCCCAATCCGAGTCCACATCAATGTCGAAGTCGATGTTGGTCATAGCTTTACGGAGCGCATCACGGGTGGTCGCCATGACGCGATCCCGCAGTTCCCGCCCCAGGTCGCGCAGTTCATCCATGTCAATAGAATCCGGTGATGGTGGTGCGCCCGGTTCAGGTGGCGCGCCCGGACGGGGTGGCCTGCCTGGACGCGGTGGCGCACCTGGCGGGCCGAAATCCGCCCGTACCTGCGACTCCAGATAATCGACCAGTTGGCTTACGGCCAGATTGACCTGGGCGACTTTTTCGGCCTCGCTGGCATTGTCGGGCAGGTCGAGCGCCAGCGCGTCGGTGATATAGGTATCCTCCGGCAGCAGTTCGGCCACGCGCGGATGCAGGTTGAGATAGCTTTTGACGGCCATATTTCCCACCCCCGCGAACGATTGTGTATCCATACTGCGCTGGGTGGAACTCGCCAGCGACCTGAGCGCCGGGAGTAGTTGGCGTAATGCACGCCGGGATTCATGGTTCAGACCAGACTCCTGTGTTTTTGCTGGCAGTCACTGGCCGCCAGCCGTTAACTAAATAGTATCTCTGTCTTACGGGTGTCACGTTTCAGGCCGACACCCGACGTTTCATACTGCTGTTGCAGGCGTGTGCCCTCGGCGATCATCCAGCCGCCGACACGACCCAGAAATCGGGCGGTTAACCCAGGTCGATACCCCTGGGCGATGCGCATGAGGCGGTGATGATCTGCCTCGCGTTTAATCCGCCACTGCCGATCTTTGATGAGCTGCTCGTCCAGATAATGCGGTTTCATCTTTTTCTCCCGATTCAAACTCGGATTCCAACAGGGCTAATGTTTCCGGGCTGATAAGTTGGCGCAGCGTCCGCTTGGCGTAATACAAGCGGGACTTGACTGTGCCGATGCTGCAATTCATGGCTTCCGCGATTTCGGCATACGACAGATTTTCTTCCGAGAACAAAATCAAGGTCTGTCGTTGAAGTTCTGGCAGTCGTTCCATCGCTGCCTGGACTTCGAGTTGGAGCATCACCCAATAGGTGACTTCCTCCGGCTGCGAACCCGATTTCGGCGCTTCGTGCAGCGAAACCCAGGTTTCTACGGGTTCATCGTCCAACGAAATGTGCTCGAAACGTCCCTTCTTGCGCAGCAGGTCGTAACATCGGTTGCGGACAATACGGAACAGGTATGGCCGCAGGTTTTCGACTGGCTCGATGCGGTTCAGATTCAGGTACAGCGCGATAAACGAGTTCTGCACAATATCGTCCTCAGCATCCTGCGTGCCCACCAACCGCCAGATAAAGCGCCGTATGGGGGATTCCAATCGGGCTTGCAATTCTGCAAACGCATCCTGGTCGCCACACTGCGCCATACGCAGCAATTCTGGTTCGGTGTATTCCTGCACGCACGTTGCTCCTCTCTATCCCCTATAACGGGGTAGATTGGCGGGTTGTTCAAAACTCGTTGAGCAATTTTACGAATTGGGGGAGGAGAAGGTTGTAGTGAGGGGAATCAGTACCCCAAAACACTGCTGATGACGCCAATCACCACCAGTATCAGGACGACGGCCAGTATCACACGCCGCGCCGGAGTTGGCAGGCGCATCCATATCCTTTCCGCGTCGGGGAAATAACGCAGGGACAGCCACAGGCACAAAATGCCGAGCAGCGCCCCGGCGATCACATCCTGCGGATAATGCACGCCCAGGTACATGCGCGCCCAGGCCATCGCCAGCCCGCCGCCAACGACCAGTGCCCATAATGAGCGGCGGTGATACCAGACAGCCAGCAGCCCCAGCATGGCAACCACATGAGAAACATGCCCGCTCGGCAAACCATATCCGCCCTGTGACACGAGGATACGCACCATATCCGGCGCGACCTGATACGGACGCGGAGCGGCCACTACCGCCTTGAGCAAATCTGTGGCAATCGAGGTCACAATCAGGGTGAACAACCATTGTCCCGCCAAGCGCCGTTCCATCCGCCAGTACAGCAGCAGGCCGACCACCAGATAAACCACATCCTGTCCGGCGTAATGCAGCAGCACCGCCAGGACGTCCAACAGGGGACTCCCGTGTGCTTGCAACCAGACCACTATGTCCAGTCCCAGGCCGGTTTCTAAACGGCTCAACATCGAGGTGCAATCATTTCAACAATAGCCTCAATCAACATCAGCGGCAGCCGAATCCTCATTTCATGACGGTGGCGTAATTTTCTGAATCACCAGCGTACCGTATGAAACGGTGATACCAAACGAGTCGGTCAGCAGGTGCATCGGCTTACGATGGTATTCCGTTCCCAGGTGAATGTTGACCAGTTTGGTAGCGGGCAGGGTGCGGTCTTCAGGATGTTGCAGGTGGGCATAGACCCGCCACTGCATGTCCCGGCAGTCGGTCAGGACTAATTGAAACGGGACTGACTTTGAAGGTTCACCCAGATCGTACAGGCAGTCGAAGATGACTTCGTAGCCCCAACTGAACAGGATAATATCCCTCACCCAGAACATGCCGAAGGGTTGTGTCTCCAGGGCTTCGACAATTTTTTGACGATCCACTGTTTATGCCCTTGCCTGCTGTCGATTTGCTCCTAAGTATACGCACAATTGCGCTTGAATTGAGAATTGGATCGGTTCGGGCAGGGATACGACATTTTCCCGCTGGCACGCAAGCCCACTATTATTTGTTCGTACTACAAACCCCTTAGATTTTTCGAACGCAGAGCTTCCTGTATTAATAGGCTGATTAACTAAAAACTCTAAATGCTTAAATCCGAAAAGTGGTTATATGCTAACAAAACGATTGAATAAGGAACTTTAACAAGATGTTGTTCAGGTTGACTAAGGCATTTTAATCAAATACCAATATAATGAAGTTATGCTGTTCCCTAGAGTCGCCAATTCGTTCAAAATCCACAGTATCCCCGGACTGAACGAAACGATTGTCCTGTAATAATAGCCAATTGTCAGAAGCATAGTCATGGAGGATGGCAAAATGATTGAACTGCCGAGAGAGACTGTCACTGACAGCGTAAGTATCGAAGACATCATTTCGTACCGGCACTGGCACGCACAATCCGAACCCTATGGGGGTGGCGACAGCCTGACCACCGCGCTCTATCTGGGTTGGACGATGGGCGACGTGGTGTACCTGGAAGAACACTGGTTGGCTGGGACGCGCCGGGTATCCGTCTACCACTTTGAACTCATGCGCGACAACGTGAGCATGATAATGCCGGTCATCGGCAACCCCTACATTGACCGCCTGATTTTCCAGACCAGCTTGCAGGTCATGCCGATACAGGCCTACACATCCGATGTTGAAACGGCAGACGTTGAAACCCGCATTTAGCGGTGTGTTTGAGGAGCGTTAAGGAACTTTGGTGCTGCTTTCTTCATTAGAACGATGTTTCATTCGTGCCGCGTTTTCCCCACCAATAGAGGATGGTACTGCCGTCGGTAAAACCGAGCGGTAGAAATGCCCCCAGGGTAAAAACCAGTAAGTTGTCGATAAAAAGAAATAGGCTGATCCACAGGGGTACTCCGGCGACGTTTCCCTTTAGTGAAAGTGTCACCACCCCCAGGATCAGCGTCAGCACCGCGCTCACGAGTGGCCCACCCAACGCCCGCCGGATGTGAACCGAGGCGGGTAGTTCCGGTTCATCTTTGGGATACATCGACATACCCAGCAGAAACCAGAAGCACACGCCAATCATGGGATAGCCCACACGCCGCGCCGCCCAGGCGTGCCCCAGTTGATGCCACATCTCGGAGGCGAAGTGCAGCGCCGTCAACAGCAGCGCACCCAGGATGGCATCCAGAGGAGGTAGGGTGAGCGCGATGATTCCCAGCAGGCCGAGTACCAGCCACAAGACGACAAAACTGTAAATGGCCGAAGGCAGCGCGGTGATCTGCAACCCCCAAAAATGACCGAGTTTGATGGATTTTCGCATCGTCCCACCCCTTCTAATGGATGATCTGGAATTCAGGCATTTTGTTGGTGGTACACACCGTTGCTGGAGAACTGGGGTTGAGATTGGACGATACCCATCTTTAGCACCACCCCCGCCCACGATAAACCCGACCCGAATGCCACCATGCCCACCGTCTGCCCCGACTTCAAACGACCTTCCTGTATAGCCTCGACCAATGCCAGCGGAATCGACGCTGCCGACGTGTTGCCGTACTTGTGCAGGTTGACAAAGAACTTGTCCATCGGCACATGCATCATATTGGCTGCCGCTTCGATAATCCGCAAATTCGCCTGATGCGGGATAATCAGGTCGAGGTCGCCCAGTGACATATCCACCTCGGCAGTGATATTTTTCAGGCAGGCAGTAAATCGTTTCACGGCGAATTTAAACACTTCCTGACCGTTCATACGGATGTACTGTTCGCGGTTATCCAATACACTCTGCGACATCGGGTTGACTGTGCCACAGCCGGGAATCCACAGGTTCTTGGCGAGGCCACCATCCGACCCCAACTCGAAGGCCAGCACACCCGCGCCGTCCTCGACAGGCTGCACCACCACCGCCGCCGCCGCATCCCCGAACAGGATGCAGGTGGAGCGGTCTGTATAATCCAGCGCGAACGAGATGATTTCGACACCGATGACCAGGATGTTTTTGTACGCCCCGGTTTCGATGAACTGGTGGGCATTCACCAGACTGTACACCCAGCCGGAACATCCGGCGCTGATGGTGAAGGCCGGACAGGTCGCGCCCAGTTCGTGCTGGATGAAGTTGGCTGCGGCGGGCAGCATGTAATCCGGTGAGGAATTGGCGGTGATGATGAGGTCAACATCGGCTGCGGTGATTCCGGCAACTTCCATTGCGTCGCGCGCGGCGGCACAGGCCATACTGGTGGTGGTATCGTTTTCGCCCCGGATGTGGCGTTCCTTGATTCCGGTGCGGGTGGTAATCCACTCGTCACTGGTATCGACCATTTTGGACAGGTCTTCGTTAGTCAGGATTTTTTCCGGGACAAATTTCCCCCAACCTGTGATCTGGGCGCGGCGTTTCGACATCAAATTGCTCCTAAAAGTGCGGTATTTTTGAATAACACCTATAAAAAAACAGGGACGCATGTGATTGCGTCCCTACCATCTTACACTGTGATTGGGGAAATTACTGTAAAGCTGGAACTTCCTGCTGTTCCTGATGCATCTCGTCCATCATCCGGCGGCGGGACAGCAGCATGAACCCGGCCACCAGCGCGATCCCGGCAGCGATCTGCACGCGCGGCGGCAGATACCGCACCCGTGCGACCAGGTTGCGATGATGTTCACCGACCAGTTCGGCCTTCAGACGGCGCACGAATCGCCGCGAAGGCTGTGCGCCTACCAGGGTGACATGCAGGCGGCGGATAATACCCACCAGTCCTTCAACATCGGCGCGGGGCACTGCATAGCGTCCGAGGATGGCATCAATGTCGCTGTTGGAATCCGCCAGCAGCGCCTCAGTCACGGCTGAGAGTAGGTTTTGGAGTTCGAGATCATTCGCCATATTAGTTCCCCTTCTTTTTTCTGGCAGGTTCGGGCGCTTCCCGCCGCGCACCGACATTCGCTTCCTGCATTTGGATGTCATCGCGCAGGGCGATGAGCGTCCGGTGATAGAGCGATTTAACCGCTCCTTCAGTTCGGTCCAAAATGTCGCCTACTTCGGCATTCGATAACCCGGCGACAAACTTCAGGTACAACAACTGCTGGCGTTCTTCCGGCAGTCGCTCGATGGCCTTGAGCAGTTGAACCCGCTCCTCTTTATCCTCGGCTGCCGAGTCCGGCGCGTCGAATTGCAGGCCAGAGTTGACAAATTCTTCCAGCGGGATGATCTTGCGCCGCCCACGATCCCGGTGCCAGTTGGCGACCAGATTATGGGCGATACGGTACAACCACGCCTGGAACGGCACACCGCGATCTGTATAGTCGGCAATATGTCCCATCGCGCGGAAGAACACCGCCGCCGCTAAATCCTCGGCGTCCTGATGATTTCCCGTCCGGTAGTAGATGTATTTGTAAATTTTTTCGATGTACCGTTCGTACAGTACACCGAACGCCTCGGTACTGTCTTTCGCCAGTATGACCAGATCGTTATCGGATAGGTCAGTGAGGTCTTGAGTTTTGGATCGACGTTTAAGAATGTTCATCACGAATGAAAACCCACATCAGGTCAAGTGGTTGCGCGATTGGGGTAAAGATGTTCACGATATGCGGTTGAGAGCGATTGTACGCTTTTGTAGGGGAGGGTTTCAAACCCTCCCCTACTCACTCCTCGCCGTCCTGCTCACCTTTATGTTCCTGATAGAACTTCTCCCACTGCTGCCGGAACTCGACATCCGGTGTGATGATCGTTTCGGCTGTAGCGGCCAGCACCGGAATTTCCACCGGGGCGATGTCCTCCAATGCCCGCTCGATGAAATACACCATCTCGGCAGCTTGCAGGGTAGCGGTCAGGCGGTGGGACAGCCACGACAGGCCGAACAACACCAGTGCCAGCGCCACAATCAACCAGTGCGGCCAGGGCGCGAAGATCAGAATCGAGGTGACAAAAGCCGGGATGAAGAAGGCTTCCAACAGATACAGCAGCCGCATCCGGGCGCGCACCAGAATGCGTGTCGAGCCGTTCCCGGCATCGGAGAATTCGCCATGCAGCACAGCCGCGACAGAGGTGCGCGAACGTCGCCACGAGACTTTGCTGTTGCTTGTCAGCCAGAAACCGTCCGCGCGTGGGTCGAGGAAGTAGCGGCGTCCGTCAGTGAACAAATTTCGCAGGTGCAGGCGGTCTACTCCCGGCTTGGCGGCCAGCACCAGTGTTTTGAGGCACTCGCGCGGTGGCACGCCAACGGTCATAATCACCGCCGGGTACACATACCACAATCGCCCGAACACCCGCAGCAGCAAATTCGGCGGGCGGACTTTGGGTCGTGGCTTCTCCCCGTAGGTCTTTTTGCCTCTTGAGCGCGGCGGTGGACGGTTGTAGAAATCGTTATACACGGCTCATTCCGCCCGTTCTGCCACCACCACTACCCGCTGTTGATAGGAATTCCGCAGGAAGTCATACGAATCGCAGGTGATGAGCGTCACTTGATCGCTGTGTGTCGGATACAGCACAGTCAGGTCATCCGGCGCTACCGTTTTCACTTCGGTGACAGCGTAACGGTACGATTTTGAGCCTTCCGATAGGATCACCAGATCGCCGGGGTTCATTTGATCGAGCGTGGCGAAGATTCCGGGGCTGCCATCGGCCATCTCGACATGCCCCGCCAGCACCACATTCCCCGATTCGCCCAACCAGGCTGTGCCCTGCAAGTGCCCCGCATTCTGTCCCAGGTAGTGGACATCCCAACTCACCCCATCCAGATAGACTTCTACGATGGCGGTATTGACGCCTGCCGTTGGAATCGACAAACGGCCAACACGCGGCGCGGGTGTGAGTGTCGGCGGAATCAACGGCGGTGGTGTGTTGGTGAGCGTGGGGATGAAGGTCGCGGTGG
This sequence comes from uncultured Chloroflexia bacterium, assembly GCA_963752305.1. Taxonomy (GTDB): domain Bacteria; phylum Chloroflexota; class Anaerolineae; order Aggregatilineales; family Phototrophicaceae; genus CFX2. Next base: position 508,377 of record CAVVXQ010000006.1, on the reverse strand, counting down.
GCGGCGGGGGCGGCGGCGCGGCGGGGGCGGTCAACTGCTGGTACAGTAAAAATCCGATCCCGGCGAATATCCCCAGGAGAATGAACATTGGGATGCGAGACGAACCCGGCTGGCGACGGTACATGGTTGTGATAAGATGCTCGTTAAACAGGCGTTGAGTGTATTATAGCGGCTTATGGGAACGCGGTGTATTCATGTTGCATCAGGGTTCGTCTCCGGTATATGTCCTGCCCGTCAAGACCATCTATGGGTTCACACTCGGCCTGACGCTGGTTTGTACCCTGTTGATTCTGACGGTGCGGCTGGTGGGGGGTATTCTGCCAGGGGGTGAACGGATGCCGGTAGCCATCACCCACGATCAGAATCCACCGGACATCGCCATGCTCGACCCAGGCCGGGGACTGTTTTATTTCCTCATGCGTGACCGGGTGTGGGACAATTCCCCGGCAGTGTCGCCCGATGGTAATCAGGTGGTGTTTACCTCCTACCCGGATGGCACAGGTGGCCTGTGGATCATCGACCTGACCACTCACCAGAAGCGCCTCCTGATTACCGGGCAGGTGTACTACTGGCTGCCCGCCTGGTCGCCAGATGGGACGCAGATTGTCTTCACCGCCTCCGACACGCTCATCACCGAAATCTATCTGATGACTCTGGCCGATGGTAGCCTGCGCCGCATGACCGACGATACCGACATCGACATGTACGCGACCTGGTCGCCGGATGGCCGTTACCTGATGTATGTGGGCAGCGATGGCTTCGACCCGGCGGGTTTATACGTGATGCCGGTGGACTGTCCACAAGTGGATGGCGTGTGCGGGTTGGTGGCGCGCCAGTTGACCAATCAACCCGGTTTTGACGTCTCGCCCGCCTGGTCGCCGGATGGAGCGCGGGTCGCCTTCGCCTCGGATCGTGGCGGCAGTTGGGACATCTATGTGATGGATACCGACTGTGTGGGGGTGGATGTCAATCTCCCCTGTATTCCCCGCGTCCGCCAGATGACCCGCCAGCATTACCCCAATCAGATCGGGCCGGTATCCTGGTCGTCCGATGGGCAGCAGGTTCGATTTCTGGTCAAAAGTGGCGTCTGGAATCTGGTCTATGGATTGGATGTGGGCTGCGAACAGACCGATGCCGGTTGTGTCCTGCACCGGCTGGCGATGGTGCGTTAACGTCAGTTCGGGATAAGAGCCTTCAATCCTTGCCGTAAAATACGCTATATTCATTTATTTTGATTTTAGTGTCCCATTTGCTTTGGCAATATACATGACAGTCTGGTGTATGCTACCTATAAACTCGTATTAGGGGTACACCAGAGATGTATAAGCTTGAATTCGAGGCTGCGAAAAAACTGATCAAAGAGCGCCGCTATCAAGAGGCGAGAGCGATCCTAAAAAAAATTCATCATCCAAGAGCCGATCAATGGCTCACAAAACTAGACAAGCTATCACCAGAAACCTCCGAAAGCCGTGATGCGGCTTTTCTCCGTTTGGCAGACGACACGTTGCTTGAAATCGTAGATGCGCCCGACAAGTTGAAAAGAAAACCGCGCAAGCCTCCGCCACTGTACTTGAGCCACCGCCTGCGCCCTATGCTGACCATCTTTGTCGTGGTGCTGGTTGCACTAGCATTGGGGTTTGGGGGCGCGCTCTTGCTCTTGCGGCGCGAGGCAGCCCCTGTATCAACGGCATCGGTGAGTACAGCAGTTTCTACACCGCTTCCCCCTCCGGCGACCTCTGTTCCAGACAGTGCTTTGCCCTCAGAAATGCAGAGTTTGCTGCTCGCGAATATCGCTCAAAAAGCGTTGGACGATAATGATACCGATCTCGCTATCCGGCTGGCACTGGAAGCTAATCTAGCGCCGCTGCCCCGCATTCAGGTCCAGCGCGCGCTCTTTGCAGCCGCATATGCGCCGGGAGCAGTGGCCGTTCTGAAAAGGCCGAATGCCAAAATCAATGCCCTTGCACCCAGCCCAGATGGCGCATGGCTGGCGGTATCCTATTGGACTGAAGACCCATTATGGTTGTGGGATATTTCAAAACGTGCCCTAACTCGCAGTCTCGATACACAGGGCATAGAAGGTCATTTGGATTTTCGGGTGATCGCCTTTAGCCCCGATGGACGTTACCTTGTCGCGGGTGGCATGAGTACCGATGAAGAAAATACCATTACACCTCTCTTGGCAATGTGGAATACCGCCACAGGCCAGCAAATCCGCACCTTTATCGGTCATGAATCTTTGGTTACTGCTGCGACCTTCAGCCCGGATGGACGCTTTATTTTGTCCGGTTCAGGTCCGGTGAACGATCTGAAAGATTACAGTATTCGCCTTTGGGATGTTGAAACAGGCGAACAAGTTCGGCAGTATAACGGACACACATGGTCTGTGATGTCCGTAAAATTTAGGGCTGATGGCAATGAATTTCTGTCCGCTGCTGACGATAACAGTGTGATTTTATGGGACACGGCCACAGGTACGATTCTGCGCCAGTATTCAACGCCTGAAGATTCTCTTTTATCGGCTGATTTGTTCGAGTTTAAATCGGGCGAGATGTATGCCCTCGTGGGCGGTTTGGCACGGGCAATGCACCTGGTCGATCTAAACTCTGGACAGGTCGTTGACCAATATGCAAAGCACAGTGACACCATCAGCAGCTTAAGGTTCAGCCCGGATGGATATTATGCTGCGTCCGGTTCGTTGGATCGTTCTATCAGCTTGGTTGACCTGATTCATCAGAAAGAGGTTGCCCATTATCGAGGCCATACCGGCCCGGTGTGGGCGATTGCTTTTAGCCCGGATGGAAAGTTGTTATTTTCCGGGGATGGCGATGGTGACATTCGCCTCTGGAGTGTGGATAGCCGAGCGCAACTGGAATGGCAATATTATGGATTAGGAATTCGGAGCCTCGCGCTGAGTCCGGATCAGAAAACGCTTCTCACCGGCTATCAGAATGGCATAGTTTCCTTAAAAGATGCCGCGACGACCACGACCATCCGGCGCTTTCAGGCAGGCGAGGAAGCAGTGGTACGGGTGGTATTCAGCCCCGATGGTAAGTGGGCTATTTCGGCTACCGATAACCCTGAGCATAAAGTTACCGTATGGGATATTGAAACAGGTGAGGAAATTCGCCAACTGGAGGATGAGACATTAAATGTGGCTCCCAAGGGCCTTACGTTTAGTCCTGATGGTCGCATGATTGTTGCTAATTCAGCGGAGGGTAAACCGTATTTATTCAATATTGAAACTGGCGACAGTCAACCTCTCGAAATTCGGTTAACGAGCTTTCCCGGAGACGGAGAAGAATATACCTATGTGCTGGGACAGTCCGTTGTGTTTACCGCAGATGGCAGCCGAGTGCTGGCATCACTCTGGCCGGATACGATTGTCGTATGGGAGGTCGCAACCGGGAAAATGCTCAACGAATTCACTCGTTCCGATGCAGAGACGGTGGAGTCGTTGGCATTCAGTCCTGACGAACGATCCGTGTTAGCAGGCTATATTGACGGTACAATCATCCTCTGGAACATTGACACTGGTCAGGAAATCCGTCGGTTCGAAGGCCATGATAGCAGCATTGCCGATATGGTTTTTACCCCGAACGGCCAGTTCATTATTTCTAGTTCCGAGTCAACGAGTGATAACCTGATTTTGTGGGATGCAACATCAGGCGAAGAACTCTATCGTTTCCCCAACTATAGTGGTTGGGTGAATGATCTGGCTCTGACGGCTGATGGATCCAGATTGTACACAGCTTCTAGTGATGGCAGTTTGCAGGTGTGGTACATTCCCCAAACCTTGAGCGATTTGAAAGCTTGGATTGCCCAGAATCGTTATATACGAGAATTGACCTGTGAGGAACGGATAGAATATCAGATCGAACCGCTGTGCTAAATCGAATATATTATGTGCCTTATCATATTGTCATAGGTCGTGAGATACAACTTCGTCTAAAGCCCCTATCCCGAACTGACGTTCGTTAGCAATCCGGTTGGCTCAAGAGGTGCGGAGTATAACCTTGCTCAGAATCGGTGTTCAACTGCTGGCGGTGTGTGCCGCGCTGGTCTTTGGGACGGTGGCCGCCGCCCGCGTCCTGCCGCGTGGGGGAGAGCTTTCATTCTTATCCGTCCGCGATGGCAATTACGAAATTTACCTGTTGGATGTTGACCGGACGTTACCCTACAACCTGACCCGCAGCCGCAGCCGGGATGACACGCCCGCCTGGTCGCCGGATGGTCGCTGGCTGGCATTTGTTTCCTACCGGAGTGGCGGTGCCCAGATTTATGTGGCCGATGTGCAAACCGGGAATCTGCAACCCATGACCGACGCCACCTGGAACAGCGTCAGCCCCGCCTGGTCGCCGGATAGTCGGCAGATCGCATTTATCTCCAGCCAGGGCGGAGTCCCGGCGGTGTATGTGCTGGATGCCGACTGCTCGCCGGATTGTGTGGGCAGCGCCCGCCAACTTCCTGTCCGTTTCCCACATGGGCGAGGATCACTGGGCAAACCGGATTGGTCGCCGGATGGCCGTTATCTGGCGCTGGCCGTTGCGTTGCCCAATGGAAACTCTGCCGTTGGCTTAATTGATGTGACCAATGGTGATTTGCGCCCCATGAGCAGCGAGCTAATTGATACCCGGCTGGTCTGGTCGTCGGACAGCCGCTCGATTGCCTTCACCTCCGTCGGGGATCGTGATCTGGAAGTCTATACCCTGGACGCCGCCGATGGATTGCAGACCGACCTGAGTCGGCATGTGGGCTATGACGGTATTCCCGCCTGGTCACCGGATGGCGCACACATCGCCTTTGAGTCCAGCCGGGAGGGGGGTATGGTCGAAATTTACCAGATGAACCGGGATGGGAGCGACATCCAACGCCTGACGGGTGGCGGGCCGAATATGCGTCCCGCCTGGTCGCCGGATGGAACGCAAATCGCCTTCGAGTCCCCGAAGGGCGGCAGCTACGATATTTATGTGATGGATGTGTCCGGTCAGAACATCCGGCGGCTGACGACCTATCCGGCAGATGATCGTTTCGCGGCGTGGCGGCCTGGGTGAGATCGAGAATAGTTGCCGCTGAGTCTCCAATGGGCTTTCGGTAGTTTCGCAGGGTATCCCCTGCCTCATACACTGCTGCTGAGGTGTTGCTCAATTTCATCCATTGTCGTTATAAAAGCCTGTTCAAGATCAACATGGTAAGCGTCGGCTAGGGTAAATAGTGACCACAAACAATCTGCCAGTTCGTGGGCAAGCTGTTTGTCAATGTCGGCGATACTCCGTACACCGTTTTTGGCCTGGACGAACTTCATTAGATCACCGACATCGCCCACAAACCCCAGGGCGATTTCCGCCTCAGTCCAGGAACGACCATATTGAGACAGCTCGAAATCATGATACTGCTTTCGAATTTCTGCCGCGCGTTCAGAAAGTTCTTTGAAGTTCATGTTTCGTCTCTTTTCTATTGTTTAGCCGGGTAGCAATCAGCAGCAACCCGGCCCATGTATGGAAGGAGCGTTGCGGCAACGTTAAACTTATTTTGTGGGAAAAGGGAGCGCATTGTTCACGCGCTCCCATGCACTTACTCCGGTAGTTTGTAGTCTTGATATTCCTGCCGGATGACCTTCTTGTCGAACTTGCCGACACTGGTCTTGGGGATCGAGGGAACGAACAAAATCTCGTCCGGCAATTGCCACTTGGCGAAATCCTTGCTCAACAATTCGTAGATTTCCGCTTTGTCCGGTTGATGACCGTTCGGGCGCACGACCACCAGTGCCAGTGGGCGCTCCTGCCACTTGGGATGCTGCACCGCGATCACCGCCGCTTCCAGCACATCCGGGTGCGCCATGATCGCGCCTTCCAGTTCGACGGTAGAAATCCACTCGCCGCCGCTTTTCACCAGGTCTTTGGTGCGGTCTACAATCTGGATATATCCCTCCGCGTCAATACTGACCACATCCCCCGTCCTGAACCAGCCGTCCATGAACGACCCCTCGGAGCGTGTGTCCTTGTAATAGCTGCCCGCGATCCAGGGGCCGCGCACCTGTAACTCGCCCATCGCTTTGCCATCCCAGGGGATTTCCTTGCCCCATCTCGTCAATCGCTCGCAGTTCCACCCCCGGCGCGGGGATACCCTGCTTGGCGCGCACGGCGTACTGCTGGTCTTCCGGCCAGTCCACCATTTCGACGCTTCAGGTTACACACTGTCCCCAGAGGACTGGTTTCGGTCATGCCCCAGGCGTGCAGAATCTTCAGGCCGAGTTTCTTCTGATAATTCTCGATCATCGAGCGCGGCGCGGCAGACCCACCCACGATCATCACCCGCAGGTGCGAGGTGTCGAAGTGTTCGCTCTCCAGCATCCCGAACAATCCCAGCCACAGCGTTGGCACACCGGCTGTCAGGGTGACGCGCTCGTTTTGAATCAATTCGGCCAGATCGCGCGGCTGCATGTGCGGGCCGGGGAACACCTGCTTGCAGCCCAGCATGGTCGCGGCATACGGGATGCCCCACGCCAGCACATGGAACATCGGCACAACCGGCATCACCGTGTCCTTCTCCGATAGTCCCAAACTGTCCGTTTGGCACGCGCCCATCGTATGCAGGTAAATCGAGCGGTGCGAATACACCACACCTTTTGGATTTCCAGTTGTGCCGGAGGTGTAACACATGGCGGCGGCCTCGTGTTCATCCACTTCCGGCCACTCGAAATTCCCGATCCTCGGCGGCCAGCAGTTCCTCATAGCTGACAGCATTGGGCAGGCTGGTTTGCAGCGGCGCATCGGCCATCACCACGTAATGCTGCACATGGGGCAGTTGGTCAGCGATTTTTTCCACCAGCGGCAGCAGGCTTTGATCGACACAGATCACTTTGTCCTCGGCGTGGTTGATGATGTACACCAGTTGGTCGGGTGGCAGCCGCAGGTTAAGCGTGTGCAGCACCGCCCCCATACACGGGATAGCGAAGTACAATTCCAGGTGGCGGTAGGTGTTCCACGCCACCGTCCCCACCCGATCCCCACGCTGTACGCCTAACTTCTCCAAAGCACCCGCCAGCTTGTTCACGCGCGGATACATATCGCCATAGGTGTAGCGGTGCATCTCCCCGCCGACTTTGGTCGCCAGTTCCCGCCGGGGAAACAGGCGGTAAGCCCGTTCCAGAAGCGGGTGCAGCGTCAGTTGATACTCCATCATTAAGCCTTGCATCAGCAATCTTCTCCTGAACAACAATTCAAAGAAATGTTTTGTGGTTCGATTGTAACACTCCTGTATGTGTATGGGGGTAAGTCTTTGAGACAGATGATCTCCTTAGAACCGACCCATCTATAACTTTTGTGATTCTCGAAAAGACAAACCGAAAATTCGCACGCCTGCGTATACATCCCGCTCTGAAGTGGTTTTGATGGAAAGGCAGCAACGAATGACCTTGAGGAAGGAATTAACCCATGACACAGTTCGCCAGCATCGTCTGTTAAACCCCCAGGCGTGGACGAAGTTGACCTTCGGGCGGGTACAATTGGTGAGCCGGAATAACCTGTTTCGGCTGGCTGGGGCTTGACCAGCGCAGGTGAACAGCCGCCGCGCCAGTGTTTTCATAGTATTCCAGCTTGATGTCATATTTCACCCCGGCAGCGAGAGTAATCGGGATGCTGGTCAGTTCCGTTTCGGTTGTGCGGTTCGTCCACGTCCCTGTACCGATAATCTGCTGCCCATTCACCCACAGGTGGGCGTCATCATTGACACTGACGTAGAAGGTATACATTTCAGAGTAGAGTGGTTCGACTTTACCCGTCCAGCGGATCGAGAAGGTATCGACCGCAATAGCCGTATCAGGTGAACGGGTTGTCCAATTGAAGTCGATGGTTGGATTGAGGCGGAAGAACTTGGGTGTCGTGAAGGTTGCGGTATCGAAGTATTGTCCGCGTAATCCTTTACCATTGGACTGTGGTAAGGGTGTAAGCCAACAGGCATTCAAGTCATTTCCGTTATCGGTAGTTAGACGCTGCTGACTACTCCCATCAGCATTCATAACGTAAATCTCAGGATTGCCATCTCTAGACGAACTAAAAGCGATCATGTTACCATTTGGAGACCAACTAGGCCGCCAATTTGCAACGTTTGACGTGCTTATAACTAAGGCATGGTTCATACCATCAGTGTTGATAGTGTACAAGCCAATTTGCCCTTGTTGCTCAGACGCAAAAATGATTTTTGTTCCATCTGGTGACCAATCAGGAAAATAATCTAACATTTGATTTGTTGTCAATCGTACCAGATTTGATCCGTCAACATTGACAACGAATATACCTGTTGAATTGGTGTCAACAGATGAAAAGGCAAGTTTATTACCGCTTGGTGACCAAGTGAGTTCTCTCTCACGAACCTCTGGACTGAAAGTTATCCTAGTAATGTTTGAACCATCAGTATTGGCAGTGTATATATCCCAACCACCATCGCGTGTCGAAGTGAACGCAATTTTATTCCCATCGGGAGACCAACTTGGACTTGAGTAAAATGATGAGAAATCTGTGTCATAGAGCATAGTGACACTGTTATCACTTATTCTAATAGTTTTTATCCCAGCATGATTACCAGTAATTGAAATATATTGTCCATCGCCAGAGCAGGTTACATCTGTAACATCTGCTGTTTCATTTGTTAACTGTTGGATATTACTGCCATCGATTTCCATGCGATAGACTTGATAGATACCACTGCGATTCGAGAGAAACACAATCCCAAATGTGCTTGATTGACCAAATACTAACGAAGGATTACCTACAGAAAAGAGGATCAGTAAACATCCAAATGCGATACCAGAGAGCCTACTCATTTTTTCTCCATAGTGATCACGTTGGCTTACCCCAGTCTAACGGACATTTTTACTCTCCGCTAAACTGGAGTAAGGCCAGACCAGTGACCACTGACAAACAAAAACCCACCATTTCTCCCCTCAAAATCGAAACAAATGTGTACACAAATGTGTACCAATTCTACGAACTTCTGTGCTATGCTGATGATATTCAATTCCCCTCCGATAGTTGAGGGGGTTACTGGGAGAGCATGAACGTGCAATTCTGCCAATTCTTCCCATATTTGCGGCGGTACACCCCCTCTACCATATTTGGGCGTATTGATGGCGAAATCGGGAACATCACACCAGCGCAGCATCTAGGTATCTTTTCAACAAAACCCCTGCTCCCCGCAGAAACCAGCCGACTATGCTGCGCCGTGTTTTCTGAACGCGAAGGGACACAAATAGATAAATTCGAGAATCTTTTCTCAATTCCATTTCTCTCCTTTATCGTCTGTTTTATCGCTAAGGATGTAGGCAGTTGAACCATCCGAACAAGAGGTTTAAACCCCATGTCCAACCCAGAATTCTTTTTCAGGTGCATACCTGCTAATCAGTATAAACAGATGAGGATTGACCCACATTGACACTGTGACATTGACGCCATTTGCGACATTTCCTCTTAAAGCTGTGTCACAAATAGACACAATCTGTGACTTTAGTGACTCTCGAAAAGACAAACCGAAAATTCGCACACCTACGTATATTCCCCACTCCCAACTGGCTTTATAATGGAAGGATTGTGGTAGAGACTTGAGGAAGGAATAACCCCCATGACACAGATCGCCAGCATCGTGTTTAAACCGGCAGGCGTGGATGAGCCGGACGATGATTACCTGCGCGTGGATTTGGACGAGGCCATGCTGGTGGCGGGTTATGGCATCGATGGTGACATCAAGGGTGGCAACCCCAGCCGTCAATTGAACATCATGTCCTACGAAACCCTGACCAACCTGCGTGGGCGTGGTTTTTACACCGAGCCGGGGCAGATGGGCGAACAGATTGTCATCCACCAGCTAGATGTGGATAACCTGCCGCCAGGGTCACGGGTGCAGCTTGGCGACCACGCCGTTATCGAAGTCATCAAACAGCGCACCGGCTGCGAAAAGTTCGAGCGTCTCCAACGCCACCAACGCACCGATGTCGCCGGGGAGATGGGTGTCATGGCAAAGATCATCATCGGTGGCAAAATTCATGTGGGTGATCTGGTAAAGGTGCTGGAAGGCGCATAACCATGTCCGAATATGTCACCGTCGAACCCCAGCCCACCGATATACCGGACGTGCTGGAACTCCTCACCAACCAGACCCTCTCTCAGGGTGAACAAGAGGTATACAACAACTTCGATGAAGGCGACGAAGGCTCACCCATCGCCCAGATGTTGTTCAGCGGCATACGCGGTATCGCCGCTCTGACCATCACCGAACATTCCCTGTTTATCACCCGTGAACCGGATGTCTCCTGGGAAGAAATCGTGGATGAAGTCCGCGATGCCCTGCGCGATTTTTTCCTGTAGTTCCTCACCCATTCGCTCCCATTTTAATAATCTACTCATCAGGCATTCGCCTCGCTCTCATCTTTTCCCGTCAGTATCCTATACGAAACATGAACAAAATCTATTCAATTAGGATACAAAAGGAGAAAGACAAATGCGTAAGTGGTTTATGGTTGTGCTGGTAGCGGCTTTGTTCGCTCTGGCGATTGTTCCGGCGGCAGCCCAGGATATGGGCACGATTGCCGATATTGTCGTCTCATCAGCAACCGGCGACTTACCGGAATTCACCACCCTGTTAGCGGCAGTTCAAGCTGCTGATCCCTCGGTGCTGGCAGCCCTGTCCGACCCGGAGCAGTCCCTCACGGTGTTTGCTCCTACCGACGCGGCCTTTGCCGAACTAAAAACCGCTCTGGGTGACGAAGCCTTCAACGGCATCCTGGCCGATCAGACGACCCTGACCGACATCCTGCTGTTCCATGTGGTGTCCGGCAAGGTCATGTCCAGCGATGTGGTGAACGCGCTGGAAGCTAATGAGGGTGCGTTCAGTGTGCCCAGCCTGGAAGGCCAGTACATCGACATCACCCAGACCGACGACGGCATTTTCATCAACGGCGCGAAACTCAACCTGGATATGGTCGATATTGAGGCCAGCAATGGGGTTATCCATGTCATCGACAGTGTGATTACCCCGGAAACCCGCACCATTGCCGACATTGTGGTTGACAGCGCCAACATGACCGACTTCGCCGGAATTCGCCACTCTGTTGGCGGCAGTCAGCGCGGCTGACCCGGCGGTTCTGGAAACCCTGTCCGACCCTGATGCCGAACTCACTGTGTTTGCCCCCACCGATGCGGCTTTCACAGCCGCCTTCGAGGCGATGGGTGTCACCGCCGAAGATGTTCTGGCCGATACCACTGGCCTGACCGGAATCCTGCTGTACCACGTCATCCCGGCAGTGCTTCACTCCGGCGATATTACAGCGGCACTTGCCCCGATGACCGATGGTGCCGAAATGATGGAAACCCCCGACTGGCTGGTGAGCCACGACGACTCATCACTGGTGGTCAACACCGCCAACGGCGCAACCGCGACCATCAGCGTCAAAGAGGATGGCGTTTATATTAACGATGCGAAGGTTGTCATGACCGACATCGACGCAGCCAATGGTGTTATCCACGTCATCGACGCGGTAATCGTCCCGCCCAGCATGTAGGCCGTTTCAACGATAGTGGGAAGGGTACAGCCCATGTGCCCTTCCCAAATGCGACACCAGCAAATTCCGAGCATTGAGACAAAACGTATAGATTGTTTGTACCATAACAAAAAATTAACCAGTTGCCTGTGTTACCACAATCAGTAAGCTCTTTGCTTATATTTTAAGGATAGGTAAATAGTACCGTAGGACTATTCGGCGATTTGTTAATGTGGATTACGATGAAATCGTTACAAAATGAGTCAAGTCTGCATTTATTAAACCATCACCCAATAGTCAATCAGGATGTTCAAATGGACAACCCGTCAGATGACCGGAAAACTCGCATACTCGAAATACCAGATGGCGAACTCGCTCAAGCGCCTTTAAGAGCAACCACTGGCCCGCTGTCCGAAGAATTGCCCTGGGTATTGGAGTTCCGGGTTGTCGGTACGCCTGCTACGATTCAGGCACAAGTCCATGAGGCGATGATTATCGGGCGCAGCGACCCATTGAGTGGGTCGTTCCCGGATGTTGATTTGAACCCGCACGGGGCGCAGGTAAACGGCGTCTCAAGGCGGCACGCGGCCATTATTGCCAAAGATAACCGGATTAAGGTCAAAGACCTGGGTAGTGTCAACGGCACACGCCTGAATGGTTTCCTGCTGAAACCCCAGGAAGAATATCGTCTTCGACACGATGATGAATTGCAGGTCGGGCAGTTAAAATTGCAAGTCCGCTTCGCCGTCGTGCCCACCATTGAAGCCAAGTCGTCGCCTGAGAGCGGCAAGGAAAATCACGCCACACTGCCCATCCTGGGTCATGGCGAACAGGTGTTGATTGTCGAAGACGATTCGGATGTCGGCAAGGTGTTTAAAATCGCGCTCGAACATACCGGCTTTAAAGTGAATGTCGCCGACACCGCCGAGCGGGCTTTGGGCAGTATTGCCCATCAACGCCCCGACGTCATCGTGCTTGACCTGATGCTGCCCGATATGAACGGTCTCGACCTGGTGAAGATTGTCCGCAAGCAGGGACACACCATGCCGATGATTGTGTGCAGTGGCATCGCCGGTGATTTTCAGGAGATTAAGGCCAAAGAAGCTGGAGCGGAGACATTCCTGGGTAAACCCGTGAGCGTGGATACCCTGGTACGGGCGATTGACTCGGCGGTTAAACCCAAGACGAAAGACGCAGTATCAGCCTGAGTTTCTGCATTTGAATGATTTCGGCCAGAGGCGTGTAAACTGAGTCACGTCTCTTTTGTTGTCAGGTCTTCACTAAATATAAGGAAGCACCTGTTCCGCTATGAGTTGAAGGCCACTGAAATCATCCAGCGCAGTCCATTCGATAAGTATCTCTTCCACACCCGCATCCACTAACTGCTTGAAGTGTTCCACGATTTCTTGTGGCGACCCAACCAGCGACCCAAATTGCGAACGTCCCATGTCGAGCAGGGTGTCGAGGGGAAGGTCTGCAAAGAAAGGAACTTGACGACGCAGCCAACTCAACCGCTGCTCGAATTCCTCTGATGTTCGCCCACAGACGACCCGCACACTGATGGTTCGCTTAACCGCATTGGTAGGACGGCCTTCAGCCCGTAACAGGTCATCCAGCAGTCGGGAGCGATCCCGATATTCATCCGGGGTGAGCAGTTGCGGATTCCACACATCCGCGTATCGTGCGACCAGCGGCAGTGTGCGCTTCGGCCCACTTCCCCCAACCAGAATAGGAATATGACCTGTGCGCTGCGGACGTGGCAGTACCATCGCCGCTTCCAGTTGATAAAATCGCCCTTCGAAGGTCACAGGTTCGGAAGTTCGCAGCAGGCGGGTTATCACCTCAAGTCCTTCTTCCAACCGCGCCATTCGGGATGCGATGTCGCCAAAGTTGTAGCCAAACATCTGATGCTCACGAGCCTGACCACCCGCGCCCAGACCCAGAACGAAGCGTCCACCGCTCAAATCATCCAGAGCAACCGCCTGACGTGCCAGTATCACGGGATCACGCACCGACATGAGTGCCACAGCAGAGCCAATCTGGACTCGTTGACTATGATCTGCCAGATAGGTCAGGGCAATCATCGTTTCCAGGGAATCGGTATACACCTGAAGGGCATGGGGTAAAGCATCGACAAAATAGAGGCCACCAAAACCAAGACCTTCGATTTCAGTAATCAACCGCTTCCACAGCGGCCACGTCAGACCGCCTACACCCCAAATGGCAATAGATAATGCGGCCATGATGCCCCTTTTTCTTTGACGAAATAATGGGAACCAGATTATTTTCAAACGAATATTTTAGCGATCCAGATTTGAATTCGACAAACCCTGGTTCGCGTCGGGTAATTTCCCTTGACACATCCTGATCGGGATGCTAATATGCTAATCCGCAACCGACAGACACCCTCACGCGGGTGAGGCAATGACCTGTCGAATTGAACGATTGGTGACGAAAGCGCCCTGCGTGCGGGGTGGCTCGCCTTCCTGGTAAAAGTTACGGGCGTTCCGCTAATCAATAGAGTACGCCCGTTTGCTTGCCTAAGTACGGGATTTATTTTTGGAGCACATGTATGCCAACCATTAATCAGTTGGTGCGCAAGGGTCGCAAAGACAAAAAGACGAAGACCAAAGCCCCGGCGCTGCAATATACGCTGAATGCGTATTCCCAACGCGCACCCGCCGCCGTAAGGGTGCGCCCCAGAAGCGCGGTGTTTGCACGCAGGTCAAGACCATGACCCCCAAGAAGCCGAATTCGGCTTTGCGGAAGGTCGCGCGTGTTCGTCTCACCAATCAGCTTGAAGTCACGGCGTATATCCCCGGTGAGGGACACAGCCTTCAGGAACACAGTGTGGTGCTGGTACGCGGTGGGCGTGTGAAAGACCTGCCCGGTGTGCGTTATCACATTGTGCGTGGAACCCTGGACACCGAAGGGGTTAAGAACCGCGAACAAGGCCGCAGCAAATACGGTGCGAAGCGTCCAAAAGCTGGCGCGGCAGGCAAGAAGTAGGAACGAGGTTCTTTAACAATGTCGAGAAGAAGTAATCCCCCCAAGCGGCAAATCCCGCCGGACAAGAAATATAACAACGTTCAGATTACGATGTTTGTCAACCGTATGATGTACGGCGGCAAACGCAGTACCGCCCTGGCGATCATGTACGAAGCGCTCGACATCATTGAGGAACGTGCCAAGCGCGACCCGATGGAAGTATTCGATCAGGCGCTGCGGAATGTGACCCCGGCGGTGGAAGTCAAGCCGATGCGTGTGGGCGGTTCTACCTATCAGGTGCCGGTAGAAGTGCCGTATGCGCGGGCAACGTCGCTGGCGATGCGCTGGCTTCTGGAAAACACTCGCAAACGTGGCGGCAAGAACATGGCGGAAAAGTTGGCTTCTGAATTGATGGATGCGGCCAACAGTCAGGGTGCGTCGATTAAGAAGAAGGACGATACCCACCGCATGGCCGAAGCAAACCGCGCGTTTGCTCACTTCCGGTAAGGAAAGAAACCCTGGGGTTGTCTAGGGGCGGTTTCAAACCGTTTCCTGCGAAGAAATCACGGGGTATGTAGAGAAGAACATGGCGAAGAAAGCTGAAACTGCACTCGATTTAACAAAAGTCCGAAACATCGGCATCATCGCGCATATTGACGCGGGTAAAACCACGACCACCGAGCGCGTGTTGTATTACACCGGCATGATTCACCGTATGGGTGAAGTTCATGAAGGTGCGGCCACCACTGACTATATGGAGCAGGAACGCGAACGCGGCATCACCATCACCTCGGCAGCCGTCACGGCGGCCTGGAAGGGTTATCAGATCAATGTGATTGACACCCCTGGGCATGTGGACTTCACCGCTGAAGTGCAGCGCAGTCTGCGTGTGCTGGATGGTGGTGTGGTCGTGTTTGACGGCGTGGCCGGTGTTGAACCGCAGTCAGAAACCGTCTGGCGGCAGGCCAATACCTATGATGTACCGCGTATCTGTTTTGTTAACAAGATGGATCGCACCGGGGCAAACTTCCAGCGCTGCGTTGATATGATTGTCGAGCGTGTGCATGGCAACCCGGTTGTCATCCAGATACCCTATGGCGAAGGTGCGGAATTCGCCGGGATTATTGACCTGATTGACATGGAACTGTTCACCAACGAAGGTGATATGGGCATGGAAATCGTGCGTCATCCAATCCCTGAAGCTTACCGTGAGCAGGCCGAAACTCGCCGTCAGGAAATGATCGAGAAGGTGGTCGAAAATGACGATTACCTGACCGAGAAATACCTGATGGAAGAGGAAATCAGCAATGAAGAAATCATGGGCGCGATGCGAGCGGCCACTATCGCTGGCAAAATTCAGCCAGTGCTGTGTGGTTCGGCGCTGAAGAACAAGGGCGTTCAGACCATGCTGGATCGTGTGATTGATCTGCTGCCCTCCCCGTTGGATGTGCCTCCGGTTAAGGGACATCATCCCAAGACCGATGAGGTCATCGAGCGTGGGCCAAACAACGAAGAGCCTGTAGCCGCGCTGGTATTTAAAATCATCACCGACCCGTATGTAGGCCGATTGGCATTCTTCCGGGTGTATTCCGGGTGTTGTGAAAGACCGGCACAGGTCTGCTGAACAGCACCAAGGGTGAACGTGAACGCATTGGTCGTATCGTGCGGTATGTTCGCGGATCGCCGCGAGGATGTTGAAGAAGTACATGCGGGCGACATCGCCGCTATTCTTGGTTTGAAGGATACCTTCACCGGGGATACGCTGTGCGATCCCAATAACCCGATTGTGCTGGAGAAGATTTCACTTCCCTGAGCCGGTTATTGAGCTGTCGATTGAACCGAACAGCAAGGCCGACCAGGATAAAATGGGTATCGCCCTGCGCCGTTTGGCGGAAGAAGACCCAACCTTCAAGATTGAGGTGGACGACAAGCTCGGCCAAACCAAGATCAAGGGGATGGGCGAACTCCATCTGGAAATTCTGGTAGATCGTATGATGCGCGAATTCGGTGTACAGGCCAATGTTGGCCGCCCGCGTGTGGCCTATCGTGAAACCATTACCCGCGGTTCACGAATCGATACGACCTTCAAGCGTCAGACGGGTGGTTCGGGTCAGTATGCCCGTGTGGTGTTCGAATTTGACCCGCTGACTGATGAAGAACGTGCTGGCGCTGCCGCCCGGCGAAGACTCGATGTTCGTGGATAGCATTCGCGGTGGTACGATCCCGAAAGAATTCATCAAGCCTTCTTTCAACGGTGCGAAGGATGCGATGGCTGGCGGTGTGCTGGCTGGGTATCCGGTGGTCGGTATCAAGGCGAAGCTGGTTGACGGCGCATTCCATGATGTTGACTCGTCGGAAATGGCCTTTAAGGTGGCCGGGTCGATGTGCCTGAAGGAAGGCGTGCAGAAGGCCGGCCCGGTGCTGCTGGAACCGACCATGAAGGTTGAAGTGGTCTGTGCCGGAAGACTACACCGGGACGATTGTCGGCGACCTGTCGGCGCGGCGCGGCATCATCGCCGGTATGGAACCGCGCGGTGGGGGTGCGACCTCCATCCGTGCGACTGTGCCGCTGGGCGAGATGTTCGGTTATGCCACCAACCTGCGTAACATGACGCAGGGACGCGGCAGCTTCACGATGGAATTCGAGAAGTATAGCATCGCCCCGCAGAACATCGCTGAAGAAGTGATTAAGAGCGGGCGATAATCGCGTAGGGGCTATATTGCCCCTACCACTATAAATGTGCGTGATCTGGGCGGCAAGTTCCGCCTTCACGAAAAGTAGTAATCCGGTTGTGGGGTGTATCCCCACAGTAGCAAATGTCTCAAGAGAGTATCGCAGAAGAGGATTAAACAATGGCAAAGTTTGAACGTAACAAGCCCCATGTGAATATCGGCACCATTGGTCACGTCGATCACGGCAAGACCACCCTGACCGCCGCTATCACCAAGGTGTTGGCGCTGAAGGGCGAAGCCGAGCGGATGAAGTATGATGATATTGACAACGCGCCGGAAGAAAAGGCGCGCGGTATCACCATCAACATCCGTCACGTCGAATACGAAACCGAGAAGCGCCACTATGCCCATGTAGACTGCCCAGGCCACCGTGACTATATCAAAAATATGATCACGGGTGCGGCGCAGATGGACGGTGCAATCCTGGTCGTGAGCGCCCCAGACGGCCCGATGCCCCAGACCCGTGAACACGTCCTGCTGGCTCGTCAGGTGGAAGTGCCCGCGATGGTGGTCTTCCTGAACAAGATTGACCAGATGGATGACCCGGAACTGTTGGAACTGGTTGAACTGGAACTGTCGGAACTGCTGGAAAGCTACGACTTCGCCGCCGACACCCCGATCATTCGTGGTTCCGCTATGCTGGCGAACGAATCGACCAGCACCGACGTTAACGCGCCGGAATATGCGCCAATCTTGAAGCTGATGGACACGGTTGACGAGTGGATTCCTACCCCGGTACGTGACACCGACAAGCCCTTCCTGATGCCCGTCGAAGACGTGTTCTCGATCAAGGGTCGTGGTACGGTGGTGACGGGTCGTGTGGAACGCGGCAGTCTGGAAAAGGGTCAGGAAATCGAAATCATCGGTCTGCGTGACGAGAGCATGAAGACGGTTGTGACCGGCATCGAAATGTTCCACAAGGAACTGGACGCCGCCACCGCTGGCGATAACGCCGGTATTCTGCTGCGCGGTATCACCCGTGAACAGATTGAGCGTGGTATGGTGTCTGGCGAAACCCGGCAGCATCACCCCGCACAAGAAATTCATGAGCGAAGTGTATGTGCTGCGCAAGGACGAGGGTGGCCGCCACAAGGCGTTCTTCCCCGGCTACCGCCCGCAGTTCTACATCCGCACGATGGACGTGACGGGTACGATCACCCTGCCGGAAGGCGTGGAAATGGTTATGCCCGGTGACAACGTGAACCTGATGGTCGAACTGATTATCCCGGTAGCGTTGGAAAAGGGTTCGAAGTTCGCTATCCGTGAAGGCGGTCTGACCGTCGGCGCGGGTGTCATCACCGAAATTCTCGAATAGCAAGCGGCGACACAGTTACGGTTGTAAATGTTGTAGGGGCGACCTGCCAGGTCGCCCCTACATCGACAACCGCGCCGCAGCAGAGGAAACTATGGTTAGAAACAAAATTCGTATCTGGCTCAAAGCGTATGACCACCGGGTGCTCGACCAGTCGGTGCAGCGGATCGTCGAAACTGCCGAGCGTACCGGCGCACAAGTAGTTGGCCCTGTGCCACTGCCAACTCGCATCGAGAAATTTACGGTGCGGCGCAGCCCATTCATTGACAAGGATTCGCAAGAGCATTTTGAGATTCGCACTCACAAGCGGCTGATCGATGTACTCGATCCAGACAGCAAGACGATTGATGCGCTGATGCGTCTGAATTTGCCGGCGGGCGTCGATATCGTAGTGAAGTAAGAGGCGAACATGAAGGGCATTATCGGCAAAAAAGTGGGCATGACCCAGATTTTTGACGACAACGGGAATGTTATCCCGGTGACCGTCATCCAGGCTGGCCCGTGCTATGTCACCCAGGTTCGCACAGCGGATCGGGATGGCTATGTGGGCATTCAGCTTGGTTTTGGGGAAACCAAACCCCAGCGCCTGACCAAAGGTCAACTGGGGCACTTGCAGCGTAACAACCTGCCCGCGTTGAAAGTCCTGCGCGAGTTCCGCGTTCGGGATGGTGAAACTGATGTGCAGGAAGGTCAGCAGATTACGGCTGACGTATTTGCCAAAGGTGAGCGCGTCGATGTAATTGGCACGAGCAAAGGGCGTGGTTTGCGGGTGGCATCAAGCGCCATCACTTCAGCCGCCAGCCCAAGACTCACGGTGCTTCTGACCGTACCCGCGCCCCCGGTTCGGTTGGCTCGAACACCTTCCCTGGCCGCACCTTCAAAGGTAAGCGTATGGCCGGACATATGGGCAGTGACCGTGTGACCACCGAAAATCTGGAAGTGGTGGTGGTGGATGCGGAAAAGAACCTGCTGGCCGTTCGGGGTTCTGTCCCCGGCGCAAATGGCGGCATTGTCCTCATCAAACCGGCGCGTCCGCGTCGTCATAAGTAGACAGCCGGGACGAGAGGAGAATCATAATGAAAGTTCCAGTTGTGGATCAAGACGGGTAAGCAGGTCAAAACCATTGACCTGCCCGCCGATATTTTTGAAGTCGAAGTCAACATGGGTTTGATGCATCAGGCGTATGTTCGCCAGATGGCGAATGCCCGTTTAGGAACACATAAGGTACAGCGGCGCGGTGAAGTGAGCCTGACTACCGCCAAGTGGTATCGCCAGAAGGGTACCGGGCCGTGCGCGTCATGGCGCACGCAGCGCGACCCAATTTGTTGGTGGTGGTCGCCCGAAAGGGCCGACGCCCCACAAATACACCAAAGATATGCCGAAGAAGATGCGCCATGCAGGCCATCCGCTGTGCATTGAGCTGCCCTGCTGCGCGACGAACAGTTGGTATTTCGTGGACAGCCTGTCGCTGGATGCCCCAAGACCAAAGATATGCGCCAGATTCTGGACGCTGTCGCTGGTGCTGGAGCGTTCGGCGCTGGTGCTGATGGCCGAGCGTAACGAGAACGTCGAACGCAGCACTTATAACCTGACTGATGCTCAAGTCCTGCGTGCCAATTACCTGAACATCCGCGATTTGCTGCAGTATGACAAAGTGATCGTGCCGCTGGACGCGCTGGACATCATTAAGTCGCATCTGGGGTCAGGAGAGTTAACATGGCCGAATTACATCTTTACGACGTGCTCAAGCCGTCCGGTTGTCACCGAAAAGGCGGCGGTTCAATCCGACGAACTCAACCAGTATGTGTTCGAGGTTGCACCGGAAGCCAACAAGATCCAGATCAAAGAAGCCATTGAAGTGATCTTTGAAGTGGATGTGGTCAAAGTGAATACGATGGTTATGCCCGCCAAGCGCGGACGTCGGGGACGCAACTGGTATCGTGCGCTCCCGCCAGTGGAAGAAAGCTGTCGTGACACTTGCCGAAGACCAGACGATTGAGTTGTTCAACCTGTAGGGTAGGTAAAGATTATGCCGGTAAAAGTTTACAAGCCCACTTCGGCAGGCCGCCGAGGAATGACGGGCCACAGTTTTGAAGAAATTACGAAGTCCACGCCGGAGCGGTCGCTGACGGAAGCCCTGCGCAAGCATGGTGGACGCAACAATACCGGGCGCATTACGGTTCGGCATCGTGGCGGCGGTCACAAACGCCGTTACCGTATCATCGACTTCAAGCGCAACAAGTTTGATGTGGCCGCTGAAGTCATCTCGATTGAGTACGACCCGAACCGCACAGCACGCATTGCGCTGGTGGAATACGAAGACGGCGAAAAGCGTTATATCATCGCCCCGCTGGGTCTGAAGGTTGGGGATCGTGTCGCGAGTGGCGAACTGTCGCAGCTTCGTACCGGCGATGCGCTGGAAATCCGCGAAATCCCGGTTGGTACGACTGATCCACAACATCGAATTGCTGCCCGGTAAGGGCGGACAGTTGGCTCGTTCGGCGGGAAGTTCGGCGCAATTGCTGGCGAAGGAAGGCAATTACGCCCAGGTGCGTATGCCGAGTGGCGAAGTGCGGTTGATTAACGAGCGCTGCATGGCGACCATCGGTCAGGTGGGCAATACCGATCACGGCAATGTGAAGCTGGGTAAAGCAGGCCGCAAACGCTGGTTGGGTATCCGCCCGACAGTACGTGGTAGCGCGATGGATCCTGCCAGCCATCCGCATGGTGGTGGTGAAGGTCGTTCGCCCATCGGTATGCCGGGGCCGAAGACTCCCTGGGGTAAACCGGCTTTGGGTAAGCGTACCCGTGTCAACAAGCCGCACCGATAAGTTTATCGTCCGTCGTCGCGGCAAGAAGAGACGTTAATCGATAGCCGTCAGCAGTCAGCGATCAGCTTGGTAGGACGCAAATGTATTCGCCCTACCGGAACGGTTGAACGCTGATGGCTGAACGCTGATAGCTGAAAGCTGAGGAAGTATGTCGCGTTCATTGAAAAAAGGGCCGTTCATTAGCCCCAAGCTGCTCAAGAAAGTTGAGAAGCTGAACCAGGAAAATAAGAAAGTCGTGATCCGTACCTGGAGTCGGGCCAGCACCATCTTCCCGCAGATGGTCGGACACACCATTGCCGTGCATGATGGCCGCCGCCATGTGCCGATCTACGTGACGGAAAACATGGTTGGGCACAAACTGGGTGAGTTTGCGCCAACTCGCACCTATCGCGGCCATCTGGTCGAGAAGAAGAAGAAGTAAGGGAAGGCCGGAAATGGAAGTACAGGCAAGAACGACCTATCTGTCAATTTCTCCCCAAAAGCTGCGCCTGGTTTGCGACAAGGTGCGGGGGATGGGTGCGCAGCAGGCGGTGACAGTGCTGCAGTTTATGCCACAAAAGGGTGCAGATTTCGTCGGCAAGACACTGAAGTCGGCGATTGCCAATGCTGAAAATAATTATGACCTGAACCCGGATAATTTGTACGTTGCGACGATTTATGCGGGCGATGGCCCACGCTTGAAGCGTATGAAGGCGGGCGCGCGTGGGCGCTATAAACCGCGTGTTCAAGCGCACCGCGCACCTGACCATTGTTTTGAAAGAACGAGAGGACTGAGTTATGGGTCGTAAAGTTCATCCAATTGGTTTCCGGCTGAAGATCAACCGGGATTGGGATGCCCGCTGGTATGCCGAAGGCGCGAAGTACAGAGACCTGCTGCAAGAAGACTTCGACATCCGCCGCTTCGTGAAGAAGGAAGGCTCACGTGCCGGTGTCTCCCGCATCGAGATCGAGCGTTTCCCAAGCAACTGCTGGTCAACATCCACACTGCCCGCCCCGGCATCCTGATCGGGCGTAAGGGTGAAGCGGTTAAGGATTTGCGCACGGGTCTGGAGCGATTGACCGATAAAAAGGTCAAGGTGGAAGTCACTGAGATCGAGAAGCCTGATCTGGACTCGACCCTGGTGGCAGAGAATATTGTTGACCAGCTTCAACGCCGTATCGGTCACAGCCGCGCTATGAAGCGTGCCATCAGCCAGGCCATGCGCCAGGGTGCGCTGGGCATCAAGATCGAGGTCGAGTGGGCGGTTGGCGGGTGCGGATATGGCTCGCCGTGAGTGGAGCAGCGAAGGCCGTGTGCCGCGCTCGTCTCTGCGCTCCGAAATTGATTATGGAACGGCAGAAGCACTGACCACCTTCGGACGCATCGGCGTGAAAGTGTGGATTTATAAGGGCGAAGTTCTGAAGCAAGAAGACGAAGCCAGAACCGAAGAAAGACGTTTACGTGACGCCGTAGGTCAGTCAGATTGCAGCGGCTCACCTGTAGTGTGCCCTGCAAGATGCTGATACCGAGGGGTAACGTAAGAGGACTGTAACTATGTTAATGCCAAAACGAATGAAGTACCGCAAGCAGATGCGTGGCAACCTGAAGGGCAAGGCCGCGCGGGGCAATGTTGTCCATTTGGTGAGTACGGTTTGCAGGCGATGGAACCAGTATGGCTGACCGCCCGCCAGATCGAAGCCGCCCGCCGGACGATGGTGCGCTTTACCAAACGCCGGGGTAAGGTGTGGATTCGGGTGTTCCCGGACAAGCCTTATACCCAAAAAGCCGCCGAAACCCGTATGGGTAAAGGTAAAGGCGCGGTGGAATATTATGTCGCTGTTATCAAACCGGGGCATGTCCTGTTTGAAATGGGCGGCGTGCCGGAAGAAGATGCGCGGGAAGCTCTGCGCTTGGCGGCGTTCAAACTGCCGATCAAGACCAAGTTCATCAAGCGTTATGACCCGATTTCCGGCCAGGAGATCAAGTTCGAGTAAAGGGGACGCGCGATGAAGATCAGAGAAATTCGTGAAATGACCGACGAAGAAATCCTCAATGCGTTGGAAGACCAGAAGGAAGCCATGTTTAACCTGCGCTTCCAGAAGGCTTCCGGGCAGCTTGAGGATACCAATGCTCCGCGCCGGACGCGCCGCGATCATTGCGCGGTTGAAGACAGTTCTGCGGGAGCGTCAGTTGGCCGCCGAAATGGCCGGTAAGGAGGGCAGCGATGCCTAACAATCGTCAAGCGGCTGATTGGCCGCGTCGTCAGCGACAAGATGGAAAAACCGTCGTGGTTGCTATTGAAAGCCGTAAGACTGCATCGTGTCTATAAAAAAGTTATCACTTCGACCAAAAAAGTGATGGCTCATGACGAGAGCAACGCGATTGAAGCCGGCTCGGTTGTGCAGGTGGTGGAAAGCAAACCCATCAGCAAAAACAAACGCTGGGTGGTCGAAAAAGTGTTGGAAGGGCCGGGTGGGCGCGTGCTGGAACCCATCGTTGGCGAGATTGTCGTAGACGAGGAAGAGGAAGCCGAAGTCCCCGCCGAAGTGCCGGAAGTCGCTGAGTCATCGGTTGAAGTTGAAGCGCCAGCCGAAGTGCGGAGTTATCAGTGGAACCGGCTGAAGCTGAAGCGCCCACCGAAGTGCCAGAAGCCCCTGAGTCGACAGTTGAATCGGATGAAGCCGAAGAATCTGCTGACGATGCGGAAGCCGATGAGGAGATCAAGTCATGATTCAGAACGAATCACGGCTGAGTAGTAGCCGATAACAGCGGCGCGCGCGAATTCTTGGTCATCCGTGTACTGGGCGGTTCGCGCCGCAAGTATGGCGGTGTGGGCGACATTGTGGTTGCCACCGTTAAGGCGGCCACCAGCGATGGCAACGTGAAGAAAAGTGAAGTGGTCAAGGCAGTCATCGTGCGCACGGCGAAGGAATATCGCCGCAGCGACGGCTCGTACATCCGGTTTGATGACAATGCTGCCGTCATCCTGGCCGAAGACTTGACCAATCCACGCGGGACGCGCGTCTTCGGCCCGGTGGCGCGTGAACTGCGCGACAAGGTTTCATGAAGATTGTTTCGCTCGCGCCGGAAACCCTGTAGGGAATTTAATCCCCTACGCCTAGAGGTAACAGGGGCATTCACGTCCCTAATCAGGCAAAGGTATGGAGTAAATAGAAAGATGCAACGAATTAAAAAAGGCGATACAGTTGAAGTGATCGCCGGAAAAGACCTGGGCGAACGCGGGCGAAGTCGTGTCCGTCCTGAACCAGGCAAACCGGGTGGTGGTGGAGGGCGTGAATGTCGGCAAGAAACACGAGAAAGCCAAGCAGGTCGGCAACCAGCAAATTCCGGCGCAGATTATCGAATTTAATGCGCCGATCCACCTCTCGAATGTGATGGTGGTCTGCCCTAGCTGCGACAAAAGCACCCGTGTGGGCTACCGTTTCACCGATGATGGTCGCAAAACGCGCTTCTGCAAGCAGTGCGATGCGAATATCGACTAGGCGGGGAGTGATTATAAATGGCTACAAAAGCTGCAACAGCAACACCAACACCAATTTTACAAGCGCGCTACCGGGACGAAGTTGTCCCGGCGCTTGATGGAAGAATTCAAGTTACGACAATATCATGGAAGTTCCGCGTATCGATAAGGTCGTTGTCAACATTGGTATGGGCGAGGCGAACGAAAACCCGAAACTGCTGGATGGCGCAGTTGAAGACCTGCGCATTATTACCGGGCAGCAGCCGGTCATCACCAAAGTCAAAGAAGAGCATCGCGACCTACAAGCTGCGTGAAGGCCGCGCCATCGGCGTGAAGGTGACACTGCGCGGAGAAGATGTGGGCGATGTTAGACCGGCTGATCAATATCGCGCTTCCCCGTGTGCGCGACTTCCGGGGCGTTCCGGCCAAGCTGGATGGGCGTGGCAATTTCACCATTGGCCTGCGTGAACAACTGATGTTCGCGGAGATTCAGTACGACAAAATTGATAAAGTTCGTGGCATGGAAATCACCATCGTCACCACGGCCAAAACCGATGAGGAAGGCCGCCGTTTGCTCGCGCTGCTGGGGATGCCTTTCCAGAGGAATTAGAGAGGAAACGATATGGCGAAAAAATCAATGGTCGCCCGTGAAGGGCGGCGCAAATTCAAAGTCCGCGTGCGGAATCGCTGCCAGTTTGTAGACCCGAACTCAGGCAAAACTGTGGGCGTCCGCGCGGCTACATCAGCCGCTTCGGCCTGTGCCGCATCCATTTTCGTGAGATGGCGCTCCAGGGCAAAATCCCTGGCGTCGTGAAATCCAGTTGGTAGGGGGGAACGCATGATTAGCGATCCAGTTGGAGATATGCTTACCCGGATTCGGAACGCACTGATGGCTGGACGGCTACCGAGGTCGATGTGCCGATTTCGAAAATTAAAGTTGAGATTGCCCGCATCTTAAAGATGAGGGCTATATTGAGGATTATGTCGTTGGCGACGAAAAACCCGCCACAATTATCCACATCACTCTGAAGTATTATGGGGCACGGCGTGAACGCCGTCCGGTCATCACCCATCTGGAGCGGATCAGCAAACCCGGACGGCGGATTTACAGCCAGAAGCGCGATCTGCCCCGTGTGATGAGCGGCATGGGCATCGCCATCGTGACCACGCCGAAAGGCGTGATGACAGCACAGCAAGCCCGGCATCGAAGGCGTCGGCGGCGAAGTGTTGTGTTACGTCTGGTAAGGGAGGAACGATTATGTCCCGTATTGGTAAAAAACCGATCCCCCTGCCAGATAAGGTGAGTGTCACCATCAAACAGCAGGATGTGACGGTTAAGGGGCCGAAGGGCGAACTGAGCTGTCACTGTCCATCCCGATATGACGGTCAAGCAGGAAGACGGCGAACTGATGGTGGAGCGTCCCAACGACCAGCGCGCAGCACCGGGCGCTGCATGGCCTGACCCGCGCGCTGCTGGCGAATATGGTCACCGGCGTATCGAACTGGCTTCCGCCGAACACTGAAGATCGAAGGCGTGGGTTACAACGGCGATGTTCGTGGTAAAGACCTGGTGCTAAAACTGGGTTTTTCGCACGAAATCGTGATGAATCCCACCGCCGGGGATCTCCTTCGCGGCGGAGGATAGAGGGACGACTCATCCACATTGATGGCGTGGATAAGCAGTTGGTCGGGCAGGTGGCTGCCAATATCCGCGAACTGCGTCCGCCGGAACCTTATCTGGGCAAGGGCGTTCGTTACAGCGATGAAGTCATCCGCCGCAAGGCTGGTAAAGCCGGTAAGGCGAAGTAAGTACGAGTCGCCAGTACCGATGAAACACAATTTTGTCTGGAAACTGGCGAACTTGTAGGAGGTAAAGAGATGGCAACATTTCAACCGCAAAAGAAAGATGCTGCTCGCGACCGCCGCCACCGCCGTGTGCGCGCCAAAGTAAGCGGTACTGCCCAGCGTCCGCGCTTGAACGTCTTCCGCAGCCTCGAGAATATTTATGCCCAGGTGATTGATGATGTAGCTGGAAAGACACTGGCTTCGGCCTCGACGATTGATAAAGAAATCGCCAAGCAGGTGGCGGGCAAAAATAAAGTTGATGCCGCCAAGATTGTCGGCAAAGTGCTGGCCGAACGCGCGAAGGGCGCAGGGATCAACACAGTCGTTTTTGACCGGGGTGGATACCGTTATCATGGCCGCGTGGCCGCACTGGCCGAAGGCGCTCGTGAAGGCGGCTTAGAATTTTAAGGCTGGAGTAAAAAATGGCAGACCAACCAGAGAAAAGAAAACGTCGCGGGCGGTGGCTGCGCGCGGCAGGCAGCAAACCCGGTGACAACCAACAGGCCGATAAACGACAATAAGCCGCGTCGTGATCGTGAACGCGCGACAGTGAGCGCGATGAAGACCGCGAAGAACTTGATGAGCGTGTTGTCGATATTAAGCGCGTGGCGAAGGTTATCAAAGGCGGTCGTCGCTTTGCCTTCCGCACGGTTGTGATTGTGGGCGATAACAAAGGGCGCGTTGGCATCGGTATCGGCAAGGCGCGCGGTGTGCCGGACAGCATCCGCAAAGGCGCAGACCGTGCCCGCCGCAACATGTCGAAAGTTTCCCTGTCCGGTTCGACCATTCCCCATCCGGTTGTCGCCGAATATGGCGGCGCGGTGGTGCTGCTGCGTCCTGCTTCACCTGGTACGGGTGTTATCGCTGGTGGTGGTGTCCGTGCTGTGCTGGAAGCAGTAGGCATCCATGATATGTTGAGCAAGAGCCAGGGCAGCAATAACGTGTTGAATGTCACGATGGCAACACTCAGCGCATTGGAGCAACTTCGTACTGCCGCAGGAAATGGCAGCCATGCGCGGCAAAGATGTCGAAGACCTGCTGCCCTTCTGGGAACGCAAGCGTCAGGAGTAAGTGAATATGCCGACAAGAATGTACAGGCCAGAACGCTAAAAGTCACCCTGGTCAAAAGCCCCATTGGCTTTGAACAGAGTCGAACGAGATCACAGTGCGTTCGCTCGGCCTAAAGAAATTGAACGAGACGGTGATGCTGCCGGATAAGCCGCAAATTCGCGGGATGATCTACAAAGTCCGCCACCTGGTTCTGGTGGAGGAAGTTCGAATATGAAGTTACACGAATTAAAACCCGATAAGGGTTCGACCAGAAAACGCAAGCGCATCGGGCGTGGTCAGGCTGCCGGACAGGGTGGTTACGCTGGACGCGGTATTAAGGGTCAGGGTTCGCGCGGCGGTAAGCCCAAGGGCGCATACTTTGAGGGTGGTCAGCTTCCTCTGGTGCGCCGTCTGCCGTTCAAGCGCGGTTTCAACAACATTTTCCGCATTGAGTATCAGGAAGTTCGCCTGGATCGTTTGGCGCGTCTGGTAGATGCTGGAACGGAAGTGACTCCCGCCGTTATGGCAGAAGTGGGTCTGATCCGCAATGCCATTGCAGCCCGTAGTGGTGCTGGGTAATGGTGACGCGATTGATAAAAAGCTCACCGTTCAGGCGCACCGCTTCACCAAGAGCGCGCAGGAGAAAATTGAGGCGGCAGGTGGCAGCACTGAAATCATTCCACTGCTCATCACGGCGCGAAAGCTACCGTCGCAAGATGCGCAAAGAAGAACTCGCCAAGCTGTACAATAACGAGTAATGAGTGGTGAGCATGAAGGTATGAGTTGACAGTGAAACTCATACCTCTAGGCTCATGCCTCATTACTTTTTTGCGGTATACTGTGCCGCGTTGAATTGAGTTTAAAGGAAGCAACAGTATGTTTGATGCTTTTCGGAATGCGTGGCGGTCTGCCGGACTTACGGAACAAGATGCTCATCACCGGCCTGATTCTGGTGATTTACCAGTTTGGTGCGCATGTGCCGGTGGTCGGTGTAAATCAAGCGGCGCTCGACCAACTCTCTTGAACAGGCAGTCGGGTGGTTTGATCGGTACGCTCAACCTGCTGTCGGGCGGTGCGGTGCGGCACTTCAGCGTGATGGCGATGGGCGTTTATCCCTACATCACTGCTCAGATTATTTTGCAACTGCTGGTTCCCCTGATTCCTCGTCTGGAAGCTATCCAGCGCGAACCGGGCGGTCAGGAAAAAATCGAACGTTATACCTACTATCTGGCGATTCCGATGGCGATTCTTGCAGGCCATTGCCCAGGTTCAAATTTTGGTACGCTGGGCGGGCAGTCGATTATCCCCGGCTTTGGCTCGGATATTCTGCTGACGCTAGCAGTTGTTATCGACCATGACCGCCGGGACGATGTTCGCTATCTGGTTGGGCGAACTCATTACCGAGCAGGGCATTGGCAATGGTTTGTCGATCATTATTTTCGCCGGCATCGTGGCGCAAGCGCCGACCAATCTGGCGCAGCTGATGAACAGCACCACCCAACCGATTTATAATCTGGTTCTGTTCGTGGTTATCACGCTGGTCAGTGTCAGTCGTCATCATCTACATCTCTGAAGGTACGCGGCGTGTTCCGGTGCAGTATGGCAAGCGAGTGCGTGGGCGCAAGCAGTATGGCGGCGGAACGACCCATATTCCGTTGAAGGTCAACGCCGTCGGCATGATCCCGCTGATTTTCGCACAGTCGATCATCACCTTCCCGGCTATCATGGTCAACCTGTTCCCGGATGGGCCCGGTGCGCCAGGAGATCACCCGCAGCTTCGGTAATCACCAGGGTTTGGCGTACTGGATGACTTTCTTCATTCTGGTGGTGGGCTTTACCTTCGTCTATACCGACATCATGGTCGGCGCAGCAAAATCTTGCCGAGCAGTTGCAGCGCAACGGCGGCTTTATCCCCGGTATTCGTCCCGGCAAACGCACGCAGGAATACATCCAGCGGGTCACGCGGCGGATCACCTTTGTCGGTGCGCTTTTCCTGGGCATTATCGCCGATTGTTCCGGGTGTGGTCGAGTTCATCAACCGCATCATTTTCCCGACGGAAGCCACCAGTGGTAATGCTACCAATGCGGCATTGGTGCATCACCGGCGCTGGCCTCATCATTGTGGTTGGCGTGGTGATCGACACCATGCGTCAGATTGAGGCCCAACTGGTGATGCGTAATTACGAAGGCTTCATGGATTAATCGTCAGTTCACAGTTGTCAGTTCATGGTAGGGGTGCAGTTATTCCGCACCCCTCCTTCAAAAATCCTCCCTACTTTCACTTCCGCCTGATGACTGACAACTGAAAACTTAGAATCTTTCTTGTGGCAAAGGTTTGTTATCCGAATGGGCCTATATATCATTTTGATGGGTGTGCAAGGCGCGGGTAAAGGTGAGCAAGCCCGTTTCATCCGAGAAAAGTACAGTATCCCTCACGTCTCCACAGGCGATTTGTTCCGTGCTATGAAAGAGCGCACCGACCCCCTGGCGCAGCAAATTCAACGCACAATGGCCGAAGGTAAACTGATCTCCGACGAGACGACCAACGAAGTGGTGCGCGAACGGCTCGAAAAACCAGACGCGCAGGGTGGGGTTATCTTCGACGGTTATCCCCGTACGCCCGATCAAGCTGCCTGGCTAGATACCTATCTGGCGTCGAAGGGTGAAAAAATAAACGCGGTGCTATTGATGGAACTCGACCTGTATGAAGCGTTCCGTCGGGCGTTTGGCCGCGTCAGCACTTCCGAAGGCAAAAGTTATAATATCTATTCCAACGCTGAGGGTATTGAGTGGAATTGGGCGGACCATCCAGAGGGGCACTATCCACCCCGCCTGGAAGCGAAGGAAAAAACGACGGGGCAGTCGCTCAAACGCCGCCCGGATGACGCCAGTGCCCACGCCATCATTAAACGGATTGACACTTTCCTGGCGACCACCCAACCGTTGATCGCCTACTATGAAAATAAGGGCGCTGTTCACCGTGTCAACGCCTCACAGTCGATTGAAGCAGTGAGCAAGGAAATCCAACAGGTGATCGAGGGCGCAAGGACGTAGACTATATCTCCACGCCCCATGACAACGAGCTTATGAGCATTCACATCAAAACCCCTGAAGAAATTGCCATCATGCGCGAGGCTGGTCGTATTGTCGCCCGCGCTCACGAGGAAATGCGTAAAGCGGTTCGCCCCGGCATCAGCACCGCTGATCTGGACAAAATTGCCGCAACCGTCATCCGCGATCATGGCGCGACACCAGCCTTCTTGAATTATCCGAAGCAGGATTCGCCGCCTTTTCCGGCGACAATTACTGCCTCGATCAATGACGAACTGGTGCATGGCATCCCCAGCCCGAAACGTATCTTGCAGGATGGTGACATCATCAGCCTGGATACGGGCTGTCATTATCAGGGGTTTGTGGGCGACGCGGCAGTGACGCTGCCGGTTGGGGAAGTTTTGCCTGCTGTGCAGCGCCTTCTGGATGTGACGGAACGTGCGCTTGTATGTGGCGATTGAGACGTCAGTGCTGCCGAATACGATCAAAGATGTTGCACTGGTAACTCAGGATTTCGCCAAGAAGAATGGTTACAGTGTTGCCCGTGAGTATACCGGACACGGTGTCGGTCACGTCATGCATGAGGAGCCGCAGGTTCCGAACTGGTGGCCGCGCTGGGCAGAACGCCGGGGTTGGATGAATTACCCGCTTCAAGTGGGCATGACCTACGCGATGGAACCGATGGTCATCGCGGGTCGCGCCGACCTGGAAGAATTGGAAGATTTTTGGACAGTGCGGACTATTGACGGTGGTCTGTGCGCGCACTTCGAGCATACTATCGCCATCACCGAGGGCAAGCCGGAAATCCTGACGTTGTTGTGACCGATTCTTAAGCACAAGGGGTTTTATATCGGAAGCCAGAAGGTGCTGTTGGTATCGCTCATTCATTTTGACGTTCCAGTGTTGACAAAAGATGTCTGCCAATCATTCTTTCTTAACACTTGGGGTTCTTGGCGTCTGGGCGGTTAAGAAAATTCAGCATAAATCGGGCAAATCAGCCGAAATTCACCGTAGACATTGTTTGTCAAAACTGCTAAAATCTTTAACCTTATGGAAATCTAAAGGGATCAATCATGCGTGTTTCAACGTCTGTTAAGCCACGCTGCCCGAAGTGCCGCGTGATTAAACGTCACGGGCGGGTGATGGTAATTTGCGAGAATCCTAAGCACAAGCAGCGCCAGGGTTAGTTGGCGGCGTATCTGAAGAGGGAAAAATATGGCGCGTATTGAAGGGGTTGATCTGCCCCGTGATAAACGAGTTGAAGTAGCTCTGACCTATATCTACGGCATTGGTCGCCCGACCAGCCGCCACATTTTGGCGACAACGGGAGTGAACCCGGATGCGCGCGTGCGTAACCTCACCGAGGATGAAGTGCAGCGCCTGCGCGAAGAAGTCGGTAAACTGACGACTGAAGGCGATTTGCGTCGTACCGTGCAGTTGAACATCAAGCGCCTGTCGGAAATCGGCTGTTATCGGGGAATGCGTCACCGTCGCAGCCTGCCGGCGCACGGCCAGCGCACCCGGACAAATGCCCGTACCCGGCGCGGTGTTCGCAAGACCGTTCCAGGACGTGGCCGTCGTCGTGGCGCGACCAAGAAATAGCACCGTCGCGATTTTCGAATGGACTTATCGTAGGGACAAGGCACGGACTTTGCCCCTACCATGTTTGAATATCAGTACGAAGAAATGCGCCCTCACCGTGTATGGCAGGGCGCGTTTTCCCGCCAGGATATGAGCGAGGGGAGTTATGGCAAGTACCACAGGACGACGGAGTGCTGCGCCGCAGGTCAGCCAAGAAAGTTGTAAAGAATATTCCTTACGGACAGGCGCATATTCATGCGACCTTCAATAACACAATTGTGTCGATGTCCGACCAATTGGGTAATGTGATTGCCTGGGCCAGCGCCGGAACATCGGGCTTCAAAGGCAGCCGCAAAAGCACACCCTATGCCGCCGGGATGGCCGCACAAACGGCCTCGGAAGCTGCCCAGGCACAGGGGATGCAGGAAGTAGATGTCTTTATCAAAGGCCCCGGCCCGGGCCGTGAAGCAGCCATTCGCCGTATTCAGGCCAGTGGTCTGAAGGTGCGTTCGATTACAGACGTCACACCCGTTGCCGCATAATGGTGTTCGCCCGCCAAAACGTCGCCGCGTATAGTTTTTAAGCAATTGTCCATTAACAAATAGCGAAAATTGGCGACAAACTGCTGGTTCAAGCGTGATGGAATCAGGGGATACACCTGGAGAGCCAGTCTGCAAATCCAACAGTAAACCTGGAGGGATAACGAGTTGGTCACAAATAATTTGGTGCTGCCCCATAAGGTAGAAGGCGAGGCGACATCCCGCAATTATGGCCGTTTTATCATTAGCCCGCTCGAAAGCGGTTACGGCTTGACATTGGGTACGGCGCTTGCGCCGGGTGCTGCTTGGCTTCGCTGCCCGGTGCAGCTGTCACCAGCATCCGCGTGTCGGATGTGCATCATGAATTTTCTGCCATTCCCGGCGTTCGGGAAGATATGACGCAGTTGATTTTGCAGATTAAGCAGCTTCGTCTGAAGATGTTTGATACGGATTCAGCGCGGCTTCGGCTGGAGCATCGCGGTGAAGGAACGGTTACGGCCGCCGACATTATCTGTCCCGCCGGAAGTCGAAATCATCAACACCGATCTGTATCTGTTCACCGTTGATGCGCCGGACGCGCATCTCGAACTGGAATTTGAAGTTCAGAGCGGGCGTGGTTATAGCCCAGCGGAAGATCGTGGACGCCTGCCTATCGGTGAACTGCCGGTTGATGCTATTTTCAGCCCTATCCGCCGTGTGAACTTTGATGTGGAACGTGCCCGTGTCGGCCAGCGCACCAATTACGACAAGCTCATTGTCGAAATCTGGACGGACGGTGCGATTCGCCCGGAAGATGCGCTCAGTCAGGCCGCGCAAATCCTGATGAAACATTTGCAGGTCATCGGCGGCGTGCAGCCGATGGAATTCTTTGAAGATGGCAAACAGGAAGACCCGGCGGACACACATGGCCGCAAGCCGGAATTGTACGATAAGCCCATTGAAGAACTGGATTTGAGCGTGCGTGTGTTCAACTCGCTCAAGCGTACCGGCATCACCACCGTTGGCGATGTGCTGGATATGCTGGAACGCGGGCCGGACGCCATGCTCGCCATCCGCAACTTCGGTGAGAAATCCCTTGATGAATTGGTCGATAAGCTGCGTGAGAAGGGCTACCTGTCCGACGGCAGCGAAAACGGCGATCTTAGTAATAACGAGTGAGGACGCATCATGCGACACCGCGTAGCTGGTAGAAAATTAGGCCGCAACGGCTCACAGCGTAAAGCCCTCCGCCTGTCGCTGTCGACAGCGCTGCTCCAACACGGACGCATCCGCACGACCCAGGCGAAAGCTGATTTTATCCGCGCTGATGTGGAGAAGTTGATTACCCTGGCGAAGCGCAGCGCGGCACACGACGACCCGAATCGCGTCGTCCATGCCCAACGTCTGGCGGCAGCCCGGTTGAACAATGACCGCGAACTGGTGCATAAACTGTTTGCAGAAATCGCCCCGCGCTATGAGAATCGTCCCGGTGGTTACACCCGTGTGTACAAGCTGGGGCCGCGCAAGGGCGACAACGCCGAAATGGTGCTGCTGGAACTGGTTGATCGGGAAGAATAGTTTACCCTGCTCTCGGTCAATGAGGGCGTAGGGGCAAGACATGTCTTGCCCCTGCATGAACAAAGGGGTATACGAGTCCTGTCATGCGCTACCGGGCGACACTGGTCTACGATGGAACCGCCTACCAGGGCTTTCAGCGTCAGATCGGGGATACGCCCACCATCCAGTTAGCCATTGAGGTGGCAATAGGGCGTGTGCTGGGTGAGCCTGCGGCGGTGACAGGAGCCGGACGTACCGACTCCGGTGTCCATGCCACCGGACAGGTCATCTCGTTCGAAGTCGAGTGGGCACACGATCAAACGGCGCTGCTGCGGGCGATCAATGCCAATCTGCCGGACGACATCGCTCTGCAAGACATCGCCGAAGCGCCCGGTTTTCACCCGCGTTTCGACGCCATCTCCCGGTTGTATCGTTACCGGGTGATCCAGTCGAAACACCGCCAGCCCCTCCTGCGCTATCGAGCGTGGCATGTGCGGGGCGATCTGAACGCCGAGGCGATGGGGGTGTGCGCCGGACTGCTGTTGGGCGAACAGGACTTTCGCCGCTTTCGGCAAACCGCCTCAGGGTGATAATACGGTTCGAACCGTGTTCCAGTCCGATTGGGGCAGCGAAGAAGCGCAGTACGGCAGGCTGTGGACGTACACCGTCGAGGCCAACGCCTTCTTGCAGCACATGGTTCGCCGGATGGTCTGGTTACAGGTGGCAGTCGGGCAGGGCAAGATGACCACCGCCGAGTTTGAAGCCCTGTTCCGGGCGGCAAAATTACCCAGCGAGGGCAGCATCGCCCCCCCGATGGGCTTAACACTCGAAGCCGTAAAATATTCGTTGGGTGATTGATGAACCGCCCCTACAAAAATATGTTTTTATTGAGTATGATACACGGACAATTTTTATGGGCACTTGGGTAGGGATGTCTTCCTACAGATAAACATGCATTTTGACGCGGGTGTGAGACGCTCGCCGGAGGATCAATAATGGCATTGCAAAAGACTTATGTCACCAAACCACTACAGGTCGAGCGCGACTGGTGGATTGTGGACGCGAAGGGCATGACCCTGGGGCGTCTCGCCTCGCGGATCGCGCCGATTCTGCGTGGCAAACACAAGCCGGTGTACGCGCCGAATCAGGATGTCGGCGATTTTGTGATCGTTATCAACTGTGAGCAAATCCGCGTCACTGGCAATAAGCTGGACGACAAGAAATATTATCATTATTCGGGTTATCCCGGCGGTCTGTCGGAAACCACCCTGCGGCAGGTGTTGGGGAAATTCCCGGATCGCGCGATTACATCGGCGGTCAGGGGGATGCTGCCCGATGGTGCGCTGGGACGTAACATGCTCAAGAAATTGAAGGTGTACGCTGGTGAGGCACACCCGCACGAGGCGCAGAAGCCCAAAGTTTTGGAACTTAGGAGTAAATAGATGGCAGCACAATATTACGAAGGCATTGGCCGCCGCAAAGCCGCGAGTGCGCGGGTTCGGATTTTCCCCGGTGGCACCGGCAACTTGATTATCAATGACAAGGACGGCAGCGACTATCTGCCACGCCCCGGTGATGTTGATATTCTGCTCGAGCCCCTGTCTGTTACCGGACAGCTCAAGAGCTTTGACATCAGCGTTCATGTCAACGGCGGTGGTATCTCCGGCCAGCGCGACGCCATTCTGCTCGGTTTGGCTCGTGCGCTGGTTAAGCTCGACCCGGAAATGAAACCGCAGCTTCGTGACCAGAGCTATCTGACCCGCGACGCCCGCGTCAAGGAACGGAAAAAGCCAGGTCTCAAGCGCGCCCGCAAAGCCCCAACCTACACCAAACGCTAGTTTGTGCGGTTGGTATGTGTGGATACGTTCAGCGTGTCCATACCAAAAAATAAATATGGTATTATCAGGCAAGGCCAATCGGTCTTGCCTGTTTCATTTTCGATCAGATTGTATAGAGTTTTTTCTTTCAACTTAGGACTGTGAACTGATTTATGTGTTATCTCATCGTCTATACCATTTTCGATTTCCCCGACAACTCGACTCTGAAAAATGCAGACAATATTGCCCAATTCCTGAACGATCTGACCGCGACCACGACCTTTCGCTTGGCCGATGAGGGCTTTGAAATCCCCGGAAGCGGCATGGAAGAACGCGCTTCGTCAGGGACAGCGCAGCGTTTATGTGGCACTGGTGAACGAGTCAGGTTATGAAGTTAGCTTCAGTGTTGTCACCAGCGAATGGCGGCGGCTGTATGTGTCTGCTAACCGGGGGCAGACCGATAAACCGGAGAACGCCCGCGCATTGGCCGAGGCGTGCAGCAGCCTCTACCGGACTTTACATCCCGACTATGGCTACGGGCTGGTGTCGATGGATACCCAACCGCTTGACCCGGTAGGCGAGGGTGACTTTGGCTTGAAGACACTGCACGATTACAACTTTCTCAGTGCCCGGTTGGTGAATAAAATTGGCCCCATCAAGCTCAACACGGTGCCCTCCTACCGCAGTGTATCCTTCGCCGATGGTGGAATGCAGTTGGAAATGTCCGCTAATCCGCTTGCCAAAAGTAAGAATGACGCCGCTTCCTACGAAGCTGCTGCCATTATCCTCGGCATTCCGAAGTTTCAGCAGGGGTGTTGAGTTGTTAAGTCCATCTGAACTGGCGCTGGAATTCGTCAAGCAAATCAACGCCCATGATCCCGATCTGATTGCCGAATTAATGTCGGACGATCACGTATTTGTTGACTCGCTGGGTCTGAGTGTGGCAGGCCGGGAAGCCATGCGCGCTGGTTGGCAGAGCTACTTCAAGTCCTTCCCCGATTACAAAATCACCCCCGCCGATATGCTCCAGCAGGGACACATCATCGCCCTGTTCGGTAGCGCCTCCGGCACACTGGCGGTCAATGGTGATCTTCGCCCGGAAAATGCCTGGGAGATTCCGGCAGCCTGGAAGGTGATTACTGGCGGTGGCTTTGTCGTCCAGTGGCACGTCTTTGCCGACCTCGAACCCGTTCGCAGGATCATAGCTGCCAACGCCTGAATTCCCTCAGTCTAAAACCGTTTGCGCCCACTTTCCATCCCCCTATAATGAACGAATATCTACTGTTCATCGCCGAATACAATCATCCATAGTGGAGTGTCATCATGGGATTCGAGTCGCTGTTTGGCAATCTAAGCACAATGATCGCTCTGGCCGTTTCGGTGCCATTTGTCTTGATTGCAATGGGATTGGCTTACGTGGCATGGCGCAGCGGGCGCAAAGCTAAGTTCAGCCGCAATTGGACGACGACGATGGGCAGGATTGTGGCCGCTGACATCCAGCCCCGCACCAGCCGGAATAGTCGTGGGTCGGAAACCACCGCGTATTATCCCCAGGTCAATTATGAATATACTGTCACCAGCCAACGCTACCTGGGTAACAGGTTCAATTTCGGCATGGAAACTGGCTATGGTTGGGTGGGGGCGGCGGAGAAGATTGTCGCCAAATATCCAGTCGGTGGCATGGTCGAGGTGTATTACAATCCCGACGATCCCTCCCAGGCGGTTTTGGAGCGCACAGGCGGCACATCCAGCAAAATCCTGTGGATCGTCGCCGCCGGGATACTTGTCATTCTGGTCGCTGTTCTCGCTTTTACAGGTGTCATCATGGGTGCTGTCGGCCAGTTCATCCCCTCCTTGCCGAAATAACATTGCTTCATCCGACATCTCGTTTAGGCTATAGTGGAACAAAGCCTGAGATGTGAAATATGGTTGTACCAGAGCAATCAAAACGGGTGACACGGAGCGAATTCGAGGCATTAATCGAGCGGCCTGAAAATAATGACCGGCTGCTGGAACTCATTAACGGGGAGATTGTCGAAAAATGCCGAAACAGCTTCATGCTCTAATTACTTCTCTCCTGATAACTGCTCTGGTCAATTTTCTCCGCGATCATCCAGTTGCATGGGTTTTAAATGAACTGAGTATTACCTTACCTAATGAGGACTTAATGACCGTATCCCCGACATCTCAGTCGCCCTGAAGGAAGGCCGCACCTTTGAACCCGACTCAGCCCTGACCAACATGCCCGACCTCGCCATTGAAGTGCAATCCCCCGGCCAGAGCGACAAGTTGATGATTGATAAGGCCGATTATTATCTGTCCAATGGCGCGCGGGTGGTGTGGATTGTCTACCCGACCATACGCCTTGTAGAAGTTCTGACCCCCGATGACAGGGAACTGCTGACCGAGTCTGCAACCCTCAACGGTGGCGATCTGCTGCTAGGGTTCTTACTTCCGCTCACGGAGATTTTCAGTCAGCCATAGCTGGTGAACGTAAAGTAGGGCGGGTTCAGACCCGCCCCTACAATCAAGCTATTTTCCTTTCATACTGCCATGCCCATCGCCTGCTCGTAGCGTTCCAGTACATCCTCAATCGTCCCGGCCATGTAAAACATCGGCTCAGGGATCATGTCCAGTTCGCCATCCAGTATCATGCGGAAGCCGCGCACAGTGTCCGCCACTGGCACATATCGCCCCTCACGCCCGGTGAATTGTTTGGCGACAAACATGGGCTGCGTCAGGAAGTTCTCGATCTTCCGTGCCCGCGCCACCGCTAGTTTGTCATCGTCGGAGAGTTCTTCCACTCCCAGGATGGCGATGATGTCCTGCAAATCGCGGAAACGCTGTAACACCTTCTGCACCTCCCGCGCCGTCCGGTAATGCTCGTAGCCAACAATATCCGGGTGCAGGATTTTGCTGCTGCTGTCCAGCGGGTCAACCGCCGGGAACAGTGCCCGCTCGAAGATTGGGCGGCTTAATGCAATTGTGCCGTCCAGGTGAGTGAATACAGCGACGGGCGCAGGGTCGGAATAATCGTCCGCCGGGACAAAAACCGCTTGTAGGGATGTAATCGAGCCAAATTCATTGGAAGCCAGTCGTTCCTGAAGTTGCCCCATCTCGTCAGCCAGCGTCGGTTGGTAGCCTACTGCCGAGGGCATCCGCCCCAGCAGTGCCGACACTTCTGCGCCTGCTAGCGAGTAGCGGTAAATATTGTCGATAAACAACAGCACATCCCGGCCTTCGTCGCGGAAATGCTCGGCCATCGTCACGCCCGACAAGGCGACTCGCAGCCGTACACCCGGTGGCTCGTTCATCTGCCCGAACACCATCGCCAGCTTGTCCATCACGCCCGCCTCGGTCATCTCGCCATAAAGCTGCGTACCCTCTCGTGTCCGTTCACCGACGCCGACCATGACCGATAGCCCGTTGTGCTGTGTGGCGATAGTATTAATCAATTCGGTGATGATAATCGTTTTGCCCGTACTCGCCCCGCCGAAGATTCCCGTTTTCCCGCCGCGTGTGATCGGTGCTATCAGGTCAATCACCTTAATACCCGTCTCGAACAATTGCAGATTTTTCTGCTGTCCCTCAAAGGTCACAGGTTCGGCGTGAATCGGGCGGCGCGGCGCATGGGTTGGAATTGGAGCTTTACCATCAATCGGTTCGCCCAGCACATTGAAGATTTGCCCCAACGATGCCTGACCCACCGGCACGCGGATGGCGCTCCCGGTGCGGTGAACCGGCTGACCGCGCCGCAAGCCTTCCGTCGTCCCCATCGCTACCGTTCGCACTTCTCGATTGCCCAGATGAAGCTGTACCTCCAAAATCAGGTCATTTGCGCCATCGCGTGGCACTCGCAGCGCCTCATAAATGGCGGGCATCTCGTTTTCCGGGAATTCTACATCCAGCACCGCCCCTAAGATTTGTGTGATTCGTCCTACCATACCGTCTTTCATGATATTGCCTCCTGCACTCCATGCACCGATAACGGACGTTCCATCGTCGCGCTCCACCTGCTGGAACTGGGCTTCAACGCGGGCAAGTTGTGCCTGTTCCTCCGCAATGTGCCCGATCAGTTCGTTCCGTTTGGCTTCTAGTAGCTCAATCAGGTGTTCGGCAGGTAAGTCATCGTCCAGCATCAGTCCGATTTCTTCCAGGGACATGCCCAGTTCTTTGTAGCTGATGATGCGATTCAAACGCGGGATTTGTTCGGCGGTGTAATATCGGTATCCGGTGAAGCGATCAACGGTTTCCGGCTTCAACAGACCGATCTCGTCATAGTATCGTAGCGTCACCACCGATACCCTGCATACCTGGGCGAACAATCCGATCCTGAACATCACAACCTCCCAGCCGACTTTAGAGGCAGTATCAACCCTCAGGTAGCCTGAGAGTCAAGTGGATTGTGCCAAATTTCTCAATCGGATGCAAAAATTTCTTTCGTTACGGTAGCAATATTGCTATCCACAGGTCAACTAATGACATTTATCGACATCACCGATGGAGATTGTCGCTGCTGCCGTTCTGCATTCTCCGGCACAATCGGAACATCAATTGAGACAAGAGCCTGTATTGGCAGGAACCAGAGCAAATTTGTGCTGGGGGGCGGATACTCCGCTGCCAACGGCCTAAAACGAATTGATAAACCCCCGTTAGAAAGCCGGTTTATGACGTTCCTCAACTGGCAGCGCCCCACTCAGACGTTATAATCCCACTTCAGTACCGAACCTAAATTGAACGGAGGCAATCCATCATGCCCGCAGACATCCACCCTGATGCGATCAACGCACTGGTACACGGACATCATGGCGCGCCATTTGACATCCTGGGGGCGCATCCCGCCGGGGAAGGGTATATCTCCATCCGCGCCTTCCACCCAAATGCCCGCGAACTGACCGTTATCCTCGACGATTCGGGTGAACACATCCCCATGAACCGTGAGCGTAATGAAGGTTTCTTTGAGGTGACAGTGCAGCGTAATTTCCCCATCCACTATCACTATGAGGAAACCACCTACCAGGACAAACAGCTATTCTTTCACGACCCCTACTCGTTCCTACCCCTCCTGAGCGACTTCGACCTGCATCTGTTGGGCGAAGGCCGCGACCTGTACAGTTACGACAAGTTGGGCGCGCATCTCATCGAGATTGATGGGGTGAAGGGGGTCAGCTTCGCTGTCTGGGCACCCAATGCCAATCGCGTCAGCGTGATCGGGGATTTCAATCGTTGGGACGCCCGTGTTCATCCCATGCGGAAGCGCGAACCGTTGGGTTTTTGGGAACTGTTTATCCCCGGTCTGGATGTTGGGGCGGTGTATCGCTACGACATCATTTCCAATGTGGATAACTATCATGTCGAGAAAGCTGATCCTTACGGTTTCTACACCGAGCGTCGTCCGAATAACGCCTCGATTGTGGCCGATCTTGAAACCTACACCTGGGGCAACTCCGCCTGGATGGAGTCCCGTGCCGAAAACAAGGCGCTCGATCTGCCCATGTCCACCTACGAAGTCCATCTTGGTTCGTGGAAGCGCAGCGAGAATGACGACTGGTTGGATTATCGCCAGCTTGCCCATGAACTGGTCGCTTATGCCCAGGACGTCGGTTATACCCATCTGGAACTGATGCCAGTTGCCGAGCATCCCCTGGATGCCTCCTGGGGCTATCAGACCACTGGCTATTACGCCCCCACCAGCCGCTATGGTGAGCCGACGGACTTCATGTACTTTGTCGATCACTGTCACCAGAACGGTATCGGCGTGATTCTCGATTGGGTTCCGGCACATTTTCCGAAGGACGGCCACAGCCTGAGTTATTTCGACGGTACGCATCTGTACGAACATGCTGATCCGCGTCAGGCTGAACATCCGGATTGGGGCACGTACATCTTCAATTATGGCCGCGACGAAGTACGCAACTTCCTGCTGTCCAACGCGCTCTACTGGCTCAAGAAATACCACATCGACGGTTTGCGGGTGGATGCTGTGTCATCCATGCTCTATCTGGATTTCTCCCGCAAGGAAGGAGAGTGGATACCCAACAAATACGGTGGAAGGGAGAATCTGGACGCCATCGCTTTCCTCAAGGAATTTAACGAAATTGTTCATGCCGAAGCGCCCGGTGCGTTTACCGTTGCCGAAGAATCCACTGCCTGGCCGATGGTATCCCGCCCCACCTATCTTGGTGGTCTGGGTTTTACGTTCAAGTGGAACATGGGTTGGATGCACGACACCCTCGAATATATTGAGGCCGACCCGGTTTACCGCCGCTATCACCACAATAAGCTCACATTCTCGCTCTATTATGCCTTCAGCGAGAACTTCATACTGTCTCTGTCGCATGATGAAGTCGTTCACATGAAAGGTTCGCTCGTGACCAAAGTGGCGGGCGACTGGTGGCAGAAGTTCGCTACCCTGCGCTTGCTGTTTGGTTATCAGTACACCCACCCCGGCAAGAAGTTGAACTTCATGGGGCAGGAATTTGGTCAGTGGCGTGAATGGAGCGAGGTTCGTTCCCTCGATTGGGACTTGCTCAACTGGCCGACCCATAGCGGTGTTTACAATTGGATGCGCGACCTCAACCATTTTTATGCCGCCCAACCCGCATTATATGAAGTGGATTTCGACTCACAGGGATTTCAGTGGATCGAGGCCAACGATGCCGATCAGAGCGTATTTACCTACCTGCGTTTTGCCAGGGATACCAACGATTTTCTGGTGATCGCCTGCAACTTCACCCCTGTGCCGCGTTATAACTATCGGGTGGGTGTGCCGGAAGAAGGATTTTATGCCGAACTGCTCAACAGCAACTCGTCACATTATGATGGCGGCAACATCGGCAATGGGGGTGGCTTGCATTCCGAAGCCATCGAGTGGCATACCTGGGGTAACAGCCTCAATCTGACAATACCCCCTCTCGGTATTGTGGTTTTGAAGAAGCAGTCCACTCCTGTGGACGAACCGGAGAAACACATGGTCGTTCATTCACCCACCCAGGTTATCATCCGGCAGCCCACATC
This sequence comes from uncultured Chloroflexia bacterium, assembly GCA_963752305.1. Taxonomy (GTDB): domain Bacteria; phylum Chloroflexota; class Anaerolineae; order Aggregatilineales; family Phototrophicaceae; genus CFX2. Next base: position 465,083 of record CAVVXQ010000006.1, on the reverse strand, counting down.
CCTCGCCAATGTGCCACAGTCATCACCGCCGCCGGACACACCGCCATCTGAATCGGTTGAAACGCCAGCACCAAAATCCGGTGGGCGTAAGAAAAAGGGCGACTCCGGTGAATCGCCCGCACCTGCCAAAAAGCCCGCTACCCGCAGGAAAAAACTGTCGAACGAGAAGGGATAGGTGGATAACTTGTGGCATAATAGGATGTAGGGGTGTTGCCGTGTGTGACGCCCTTAGGTCGCCCTGTAACAGTTTATGATATTGTAGTTGGAGCGACGAGGGTAACAGGATGGTCAGTAGGACGCGCATGAGTGCCGCCGAGTTTTTTGAACTGCCGGAAAGCAACCAGCCCACCGAACTCATCGACGGAGAGGTAATTATGAGTCCTTCCCCGGTTCCCAAACATCAGGTTATTAGCGGCCAACTTTACAGTCTTTTGAAAAGTCTGATTCCGGATGGGATTTTGTTCTATGCGCCGATGGATGTCCACTTCGATGATGACAACGTTATCCAGCCGGATTTAGCCTGGGTTGCTGCGGACAGCAGTTGTGTTATCACCGACAAACGCCTGGAAGGTGCGCCCGATCTCATCATTGAAATCTTCTCGCCCGGTACGGCCAAACGTGACAAGAAGGATAAGTATCAGCTCTATCAACAGCATGGCGTTCGTGAATACTGGATGGTTGACCCGGTAGGGCAGTATGTCGAAGTCTGTGTGTTGGAAGACGCGGCCTTTATACAGCATGGCGTATATGGCCCAGAGGATAGCTTTCGACTCACCTGTCCTCGGTGGCAAAACCGTTGAACTTCAGTCGGTATTTGCCGATGAATAATCCCCTCTAATGACCTGCACCGAACTAGCCTCCATTCCCGGGTGGCGGCTGACCGGGTCTTCCGGGTGGGGGTGGCCCGCCTCCGGTGAGGAATTTGCCCATTCCCCTGACCACCTTGCGGCGGCTGACCATGTCCGTTTGCACCCGCTCCCACGACGGTAATAGGGGTTCCACGATAACAACCAATCGTATAAGGATATTCATAGGTGGCGTGGTAGTGATACATCTCCACCATCTGCCCGTCCCACTCGATCTCATGCGTGTGCCCGTGACATTCATCCAGGTCGTCATTGGTCAGCGGCTCGCCGTCCTCGCCATAATGCCCATAGATGCCAAATCCGTCGAAGGCGTAACCCATCAACGGCGAATGTTCCCCGCCGGGATCGTCATCGGATAAGCAGGTCGTCAGGCTGTGGTAATGATACTCTCCGCCGCTTTCAGGGTGTCCCTGGCACGAGTCCTGCGTTTCGTGGGCGACGGCATCCCGTCCTTCCGCGTCCACCGCATTGAAGATGTAGCTGCCCGTCAGCCACACGCCAATCGCGCCCATCGGAACGCACGATGCCTCTTCGGCCAGTGTCGGATTAGCCGGCAGTTCCAGCATCACCGTCTGTTCCTGAATACGGTTGGGGTTGTGGTCATATTGGTAGGCATCGTCCGCCGCTGTCAATCGGATAAACCCCCGTACCATGATCCGGCAGGTCATTACCAACGATCTGGCGTACGTTCCCGTTCAATTGGATTTCGAACTGCGACGGCCACATCACCTTGCCGTCTACAATCGCTTTTGCCGTAAAGTCGAATGTGCCATCATCATGAATCCAGGGGCCATCAACCTGTGCCCCGCCACCCCCCGCACCCAGGTTGCACACCCATACGTACCCGGCTTCTGGATGGTCGGAGATTTTGCCATCGCCAACCGGCAGGTGAGTCAGGTCAACATCGGAGCTGCCATCCTGTGCCAGTAGCGATAGAACTTGAAAACTGGCTGCCGCCAACAAGAGAATGGCTGCTAAAAGAATGCGGGTTTTCATCGATGATGCTCCTGCTTGAGACGGGGCACATACAATAGGATACAGCTTGACAACTCGCTTGATGGTGACTTCCGTCACCACGCTCATTAAATCGTCAAGGATTGGCTGGGGATGAAGGATGATAACGTTGTACCAATGCCTTGAAACTTGGATCATCTTTGAATGAATAACAGGTCTGGGTCATTTTCGAGGAATTGAATTCCAATTTGCTTTTTATCCAGCGCCTCTTGCATCAATCGTATGGCTTCTGCCGTATTCCCGGCGACAGCCTCCATGCACCCTCGGCCATACAGGTTGTCAATCTCCAGGTGCGCCATTATCTCGCGCGCCTGCCGGATTTGCTCGTCGCAGGCGCTCTGATTTCCGGTATGGCGATACGCGGCTGCCATCGATACATGATACCCGGCCACGTTCGATGGAAGTGGGTCGAAATGAATGGCTTGTTTGTATTCGGCGATGGCTTCTTCCGGTTGATTTAACGCTGCATACAGGATACCGAGCCGGTAATGGGCGTCTGCAAAGTCTGGCGACAAGCGAACCGCATTCTCAAAATCGGCTTTCGCTCGACCATAATCCCGCGTGAGGAAATACAGTGTACCTCTTCCACTGTAGACCTCGGCGGCATTGGGTGCAATATCCAGGGCAAGTTTGTACTCGCGCAGAGCATCCTCATTCTGTCCGAGTGAAGCATACAAATTCCCCAGATTAGAGTGCGGATACATCACGTTAGCATCAATCTCGACAGCTTTCAGATACGCTGCCCGTGCCTTGTCGCTCTCACTAGCGCGTAAATACAAACCGCCTAAGTTGTTGTACACCATTGTATAATTTCCGGTAGTGGCCTCTATCTCAGCACGCAGTTGGTTGACTGCCTCCGTATCGCCTGCTTCCTGCAATTGGGAAACCTGCGCGTTCATTCGTTGAAGTGCGGCTTTACCCTCATAATTGTATTGGTCAATGGCCTGATGATAAATTTCCTGGGCTTCATGTGCTTTTTCTTGATATTCCAGTGCGACACCCAGCGCCACTGTTGTGCCCAGATGATCCGAATCCAATCCCCGTGCCTGGTTGAGCATGGCTTCCGCCTGTGAATAATGTTTCATCTCCAGGTCAGCCAGTCCCAAATTGTAGAAGAGGGGGGCTAGGGCTTTGTAATTCACTTCTGCCTTTGTTGCTGCCACTGTATGTTGGCGTACAACCTCCAAATCTTCTGGTTGGCGTCCCTGGTAGATGTAATCGGCGTAGGCATTGAGTGCTTCAGTGAAGTATTTGAAGCCCCGCCATGTTTTTGCTTCAGGGTGGAAGCGTTCCAGGGCAATTTTATAAGCCAGGTCTCGGATGAGTTCGGCGATGTCGTCATTGTTGTTCACCATCCGCCGTACATCCCACGCGCTGACCTGTTGATCTTCCAGACGGGCAATCAATCGGGTTTCGTAGCCATAGCGTTGGAGGCTGCCGCTGATAGTTGTACCGGGGGCGGCCAACGGCCACATACGCTTAAGCAGCAGCAATAGATTGCCAATCGAAATGGTTGTGCCGCCCATGCCCACCGACAGCGCATCGGCCATTGCTGTATCCAGCTTTTCGCCTTCTGGTGCGATTTGTATCGAAGTGATCTTCTCCGTTTTGATGTCGATGCCTTCGTACTTATCGTGATGAATGGCATCAATCCGCCGCAGTTCAACAATCAACGCATCTGAAATCGACTTACCATCAATGATGTCATCGCCGATATGAACCTCAAACGGCAGTACCACCGTGCCGGAACTGCTGGACAGGAAATGGATAATCATCCCGATCAAGCCGAGCAGCAATATCCCCCCCACAACCCCGGCCAGCGAAAGCATCGCCCCGCCCAGTTGGTCGATTGTATTTTTGAACCCGGCTGGGTTGTAGATAAATGCCAGAGTGAACGCCAGCAAAACCAGGATGAATAATATGGCGATTAGAATGCGCCAGAGGGGGCGGTTGCCTGGTTTTCTCCGTCTTGAGGGTTTCCGTCGTCTATTGAAGAAACGCATGAATGTTTATCCAGAGGAGTCTTATCCCAGATCGTGTAGTTCGTCCAGGCTGATGAATCCCTGCCGTAGCGCAGTCAGCGCCGCCTGATTGCGATCTGTCGCGCCCAGTTTGTTCATCGCCCGTGCCAGCGTCTCGATCACCACCGTTTGGCTCAGTTGGAGATGTTTGGCAATGTCGGCGTTTTCAAACCCGCCCGCCACATACAACAGCACTTGTCGCTCGTTCACATTCAGCAGTTCGCTGTCACCGCCCACCAACCCGGTCACGATATGTTCCGCCACGCCCTGACCCAGCACCATATTGCCCCTGTGTCACTTTGATGATGCTTTCCATCAGTTCATTTTCGTCGGTGGTTTTGAGGATGTAACCATGTGCGCCAGCCCGCAGCGCCCGCATGATGTACCATTCTTCCTCACGCCCGGTCAGGACCATCACCTTCACATTCGGCGCTTCGGCGCGTACCGTCGGCAGGATTTCCAGACCGCCTTTGATTGGCATGTTCAGGTCGAGCAGCAGCACATCCGGCAGCAGCGCCAACGTTTCTTTCAGCGCCGCCTCACCATCCCCCGCTTCGCCCACCACCACAAAATCATCCCGCGCTTCCAGGAAACTCGCCAGGGTTTTACGCAGAATCGTATGATCGTCTGCCAGCAGCACGCGGATAGTCGGTTTGCTGCGCCGCGACAATCGAGCGTCCCGATTGGGTTTCGGATGTGCGTCCGCGCCGTCGATTTTGTGAGGTCGGGTGACATCGGTTTGCTCTGGACTTGGGGGCGTCACGACGCCTTTCAGTGCCGCGCCCAGCGCCGCGCTCGATTGGAAGCGCCGCACCGGATTTTTTTCCAGCGCCCGCAAAATCACCCGTTCCAGTTCAACCGGCACATCCGGCGCGATTAATCGCAGTGGTGGCGGAGGCTGTTTAACCTGTTGCAGCAGCAGCGCCGGGATTTCATCCGCATCGAACGGCAGATGTCCGGTTGCCATCTCGTACAGCACCACCCCCAGCGAATAAATATCCGTCCGATGGTCGAGCGTAAGTCCCTGCGCCTGCTCTGGCGATAGATAGGCAGGCGTACCGATTACCATACCGTCGGCGGTGACGCGCGTAGCCTCACGCGGCAGCGCCAACCCTAAATCCATGATCTTCACCACCCCATCCGGTGTCACTTTGATGTTGGCTGGTTTAATGTCCCGGTGAATCACATAATGGCTGTGGGCATATTGCAGCGCGTCCGCGATCTGCGTGCCCAGGTTGACCACCGTTTCCGGCGGCGAGGGGACGTAGTACGATAACGAAACCCCTTCGACATACTCCACCACCAGGAAATGATAATCGTCCTCATCGCCAATATCATAGATCGCCATGATATTCGGATGGTTCAACTGCGCGGCGGCCAGGGCTTCCTGGAAGAAACGTTTGCGTGTGGTTTCCCGTACGTGCGGCAGCAGAACTTTCAGCGCCACCTGCCGCCCCAGGCGCGTATCCAGTGCTTTATAAACCGTTGCAGTCGAGCCTTCACCCAGGTGTTCCTGAATTTCATAGCGATTGAGTATCTTACGTCCGATCATTCGACCATCACGCCCCGACGATTGTGCATTAATTAAATATGATCGTTAGCATAACATAAACCGCTTATCATCGCATCTTCATGACAGTCGAAATTACAATATTACTTTTGCACCCTATACAAACCCTCCTATCTATGTCATAATGAAGTTCGATAGGGTGTGAAATTGCCCTGGTTCAATTCCGCAAACGTGCCTCTGTTTCAGGTTCACAGCGAGCCGCTTCTGCGATTGCCCACGTCATCAACCTCCCTCTATCAATAATGTTTAAGCAGCCAATATCAGGAGTTTGATGTCATGGCGAAGAAATTGTACGTTGGTAACTTGTCTTACGACACGACCCAGGAAGCCATCCGCGCACTGTTCGAGCAGGCCGGGGAAGTTTCTGAAGTCACCCTTATCACAGACCGCGACACTGGCCGCCCCAAAGGCTTCGGCTTTGTCGAAATGGGGACAGAAGAAGGTGCCCAGGAAGCCATCAAGCGCTTCAATGGTTTCACCCTCGACAACCGTCCTCTGACGGTCAATGAAGCCCGTCCCCGTGAAGAACGTGGCGGCGGTGGATTTGGTGGCGGCGGACGCCGCGACAACCGTAGCCGGGGCGGACGCTACTAGTCCTACCCGACAAGGTGTAGCCAATTTGAAGTTCCATACAGCGCGAGGGGTCAATTGGTCTCTTGCGCTGTTTGTTTTACCCCTCACCTATCCGAACAGAGTATACTTATAGGAACAGGGCTTGCCTTGTATACCATCTTTAGGGATAGGTAATGTCAGCCGGAATAGCAGAAGGAGTGACCCATGCCCAGAACCCCCACCAGAACCCCACGTAAATCCAAAAAAGATTATTTTGTTGTGGCTGTTCGCCGCGATTACGAACCCATCTGGCGTGTCGTCAGTAAATTTGACACCCGTGAGGAAGCCCAGGCCGACCTGGATAACCGCCGCAGTTTTACCGGCGTATTTAATTATGACAATGCCGAACTCCGTGTCCTCTCCCGTGCCCAGGCCAAGAAAGAATTCGGCGCGGATTGGGAATACAAAGCCATCGGTGAGGGCAAAACCCGCCATCGTGTCGCCTCTACCGCACCCGCCGAGCTGGAAGATTTATAACGATTGCGCCGTTAATCGGGGCTGTCAAACTGAATAGTGTTTTATCCTGCGGACAAGGCTTGCCTTGTCCTTTTTCATTCCCCAAAAGAACCTTTTGAGACCGTTTGAAATGTCGATGAAACCTATGGAGAACCTATTTCGTCTCGCTCATCGAGGAGGCGACACTGTGAATGATCGAATGCCTGTCACCCTAAAATGCTTCTGTGTTGCTCCCTCCCTCCATGAATTCGGGGAGGGAGATGGGGGGAGGGGTTGAGCGCAGCGAACCTCCGCGATCCTTTTCAAACGGCTTCAATACCATTTACGCGGTTACTTTCCCGCTTTGCGCCTTTGAGGCTTCGTATTATGCTTTTCGTCTTGTCTTTTCTGGCAACTGGAAGCTGGTAACTGGCAGCTAAACCCCCTTTTTCCCCTCAAAAACGAAACAAATGTGTACACAAATGTGTACCTTTTATACAAACATCTGTGCTATTATAAAATGTGATTTGCGCTCCATTCGATGGAGAGGCCTGCGAACGACGCAAGTGAGCCAGGGGTGAGGTTTCTAGTAGAGAGCGTGGGGATGGACATACAAAGGCTGGCGTTTGAATCTGCAAAGACACCATACTCCGCCAACAGCACGGCGTTTGCTCCCCTTCCTCGCCTGCGGGGGAAGGGGTTGGGGGATGGGGTAAACCACCACCCTGTCTCGATCTGATTCCCCTCTTTGCGTAGCGGAGAGGGCTGCGAACGACTTAAGTGAGCGGGGGGGTGAGGTTCTGCACAATCCGCACCTGTGCAATTGCAGAATTTGCAGCATGTTGTGCAGTTTGAGGGAGAAATTTCAAAATCGACTTAGTGAAATTGAAGAAAATGACGAAATTTGCGAATCTCGCCGATTCCACCCGCGCAGAAACCGAGCGTGTTTGTTTCCGCGCGCACCCCTCTCCGTACACCAACCTCGCCTGGTTACTGCCCGGCCTTTCTCCCCTCTCCATAATCGCCGAGAGGTTGGGGATGAACTCTGCTCGAATCGACACAGGAGTCAGAAAGGACACTGTGACATTTACGCCATTTCCCCTCAAATGGGAGTCACAAATCGGCAATTGTGTATCCATTGTGACTCATGTTGGCTTCCCATCTCATACAACCTCTTTAGAGGTTTCCAGCTTTTTCCGTAGTATAGGGTTTTGAACCCTATGCGGCACAGGCAGTAGTAAATGATAAATTCGAGAACTTTTTCTCGATTATTTTTCTCTCTTTTCTCGTTTTTTCGATCACATCGGCGGCTGTACCCGGCCTTCCCACCATCAACCATTCACGATGGACTACCGACCATTAGCCATTTCAACCCGCTTCTCCCGGAACGGCTGGTAGGCCGTCACCCACTCCTGGTCATAATCGCGGATATACTGCTCCGCCTTCTCCACCAGATCACGGTTGCCCACAATCAACGGCACGCGCTGGTGTAACGAATGCGGTTGAATGTCCAGGATATTCCCGATCCCGTCCGAGGCATAACCGCCCGCCTGTTCCGCCAGGAAAGCAATCGCCTGTGCCTCGAACATCAGCCGCATCTTGCCGTAGGGTTTATCCGCGTTCTTGCAGGTCGCCGGGATAAAAGAACACGCCGCCCCGCAGCAAATTCCGGTGGAAATCCGCCACCAGCGACCCGATATAACGTTGTCCCAGCGGTGTTCGCCCCTCACCTTCGATGCCTTGCAGCCACTTGGCATACCGCCGTATCCCCGGCGTCCAGTATTTTTCGTTGCCCGCGTTGGCGCTGTAATACACTGCCGCTTCCGGGACGCGGATGTTCTCGTGGCTCAACAAAAATTCGCCCACGCTGGGGTCGAGCGTGAAGCCGTGTACACCCTGTCCGGTGCTGTACACCATCATCGTACTCGCGCCATAAATCACATAGCCCGCTGCCACCAGCTTGCGCCCCGGTTGTAGGATGTCTTCCAGCGTCCCCGCCGACCCGGACGAAATTTTGCGGTGGATCGAAAAAATCGTCCCGATAGACACATTCACGTCGATGTTCGATGAGCCATCCAGTGGATCATACAGCAGGACATATTTGCCAATGTCGAAGTGCGTCGGAATTTGTATGAATGTCGTCGTGTTCTTCCGAAGCCATCGCGCATAACCTGCCCGTGTGGTCATTCATCTTAAAGATCGTCTCGTCCGCGAACACATCCAGCTTTTGCTGCTGTTCGCCATAGCTGTTGTGTCCATCCGTTGCGCCCAGAATTCCCACCAACCCCGCGCGTGTTGTCTCCCGTGCGATGATTTTGGCCGCCAGCGCCATATCGTACAGCAGTTGAGTGAACGCCCCGGTAGCTTCGGGATACTGTTTCTGTCGTTCTAAAATGTGTCGTTCAATCGTGGTAATTTGTGTCATCGTGGCTTTTCCTGTAGATTGACCGGCTTTAACTCATGGTAAGGGCTTTTGGAACAACGCACAACACAGATGCGGTTGAATTTATGCAGGATTCACAAGCGCTGTCCGGCGAACTTTCATCGATGAATTTATTACCCGATCAATTGTGTGCATTTCGTTCTCTGGATATAATCCCCTGATATGACCGCAATTACACGCATGGAAAGCAGGATCGAGTTATGGACGATCAGGAAAAGATTATGCGCTTCTTGCACACCGTTCCCATGTTTCACGGTTTGCAACCCCGCCAGTTGAGCCGCCTCGCCAAGCGATTCCACGAGCGCTCGTATGCTGCTGGCGATACCATTGTCAAACAAGGTACGATGGGTATCGGTTTGTTTATCATCGAAACCGGCAATGCTGATGTCGTTTTTGAGCACCCTGACGGTGAGACAGCCGTTGTCAATCACCTCGGCTCGACCGAATTTTTTGGCGAATTATCCCTGTTGGATGATGCTCCCCGCACGGCTTCTGTGATTGCTGTCGACCCGATGCAGTGTTTGGTTCTGACGCAGCTTGATTTTATGTCCGCCCTGGAAGAAGATGCCGAAATCCCCATCGTCATGCTGAAGGAACTTGCCAAACGGTTCCGTCGCTCGATGGAGCGGTTATAATTTCGATCAAATCTCGCTCCGATAGGGGCTTGTCGTTGGCAAGTCCCTAATCTTACACCCGGACTCGATAACCGGATTCCTGCTCTAGGAGTTGGTATCCTCATTCTCGTTTCCATTCCCCTGTAACAAATAGACCCCTCAATCCGAATAATCTACTGCAAGGCTTGTTACAGCGCTGATAACAAGGACAACCTATGAACCGTGCAACTGAGAAATCGCGGCTCAGGCAGTTTATTGAGGACGAAACCAACGGGCTGCACACTACACTCCGCTATTACCTGTTTCGTGCAGGTATAGCCGGGGATGGTCAGGCACTCGACTCGGCTGCCAGTGAACTCCTGAATGAAGTAGTGGTCGAAGCCCTGGAACATGAACACCGTTTCCAGTCGGATCGTCAGCCGAAGGCATGGCTGCTGGGTATCGCGGCCAATCTGGTGAAGCGTAAACAGATCGAGTTTGCCCGCCAGATGTATCGGGAGCCGCTGGTGCGTGACCTGTATCCCGGCGATGAAACCGCCTTGAGTGATGATGATCTGTTTGACTGGTTGGTTTCCTTGAGTGGCGCTGACAGCTTTGAATTGTTTGAGACGAATGAGGCTGCCAACGCGATTCTGTCCAGCGTTTCGCCCGACGATCAGCATACGCTGCGGTTAGCAATCTTGCACGGTTTGGATGGCGAGGCACTGGCAAAGGCGCTCGATTGTAAACCGGGTGCGGCGCGGGTACGGTTGCACCGGGCACTGAACCGCCTGCGAACCAGTTACACAGCGCGAAAGGAGTTAGGCGATGAATAGACCGAAACGGCTTGATCCCCGCGCATTGGAACGCGAACGTATCCTGTTCCGCTACAGTAGCGCGCTCGAACGTGGCGACTTTGAGGCTGTGGCGGACATCCTGCGAAAAGCCGAAAGCGACCCGGTTCTGGAACAAAAGATTCTGGAAATCAATGAAGCCTATAGCGCCGAGCTGCCTCTTGCCGCGCCATCCCTCAACCACAATCACCGCAATATGAGGGAGAACGAATCCATGACTATTTACAGGTATTCAAATCACTTACCCCACGCCTTGAAGGGGCGAAATAGAGGCTATTCCGTCACGCTGGCGGCTGCACTGCTGGCATTGGTCGGTATTCAGTGTCGTGCTGCTAGCTGCTCGTAAACCCAATGTGCCCCAGCAGGGCAACTTGGCGGTGATCCAGAGTGCCAGCGCCACCCCGACTGCTGGGGCATCCTTAACATTCACATCAACCCCGATGGTTATACCATCAACCCCCATCGTGGTTATCCCGTCGGTTCCAGCGACAGATGCCTGTCAGGTAATGAATCTCGCTGACACAGGTCTTCGCGTTCGAGCCGAGCCATCGGTTGATAGTGAAGCCATCGGAACCTTCTCGCCGGGGGCTGTGGGTACAATCATTGGGCTTCACCAGACCACAGACGATCAGCATATCTGGTACAAAATTGAAATTCAAACGGGAGACACAGGTGCAACCATCGTCGGCTGGGTTCGCTCCGACACAGTGACCCCTGTCTCTGAATGTACGACCCCAGTTGCGCCCACTGTCATGGTCGTCACGGGAAATCCGAGCGAGGTCCCTGGTGTGCCGGACACAACCAATTCATGTCGCGGTGTGATCCCCAACTACCCGGACGGAGTAAATGTTTTCACCGACCCGACCATTAATAGCGTCGTAGTGGCGCATGTGCCCAGTAACGCGACAGTGGAAATCCTCACCCAACAGACTGTATCCACATCAGTCTTTCCCGGTCTATGGTATTTTGTCACCGCCTATCCCGATGGTGTGATGGTACAAGGCTGGATTCGCGCGGAACTGGTTGCGTTGAGCAGCCCATGCCAGGGTTTGGCTGGACAACCGCCATGCGTAGAATCCTATCTTATTACACTTCCCTCGCCAACACCCAATCCGGATGTGCAGTCCGTTGAACTTACGGCTACTTTCATAATTGTTGGAGCCACTGGCACTGCCCAGGCAGTGTCCACCACTCCCTGTATTATCACCCCCACGCCTGTCGGATACCAGAATGTGCCACTGGGCGCGACACCCACTGCCGGACTGGATTCGGCACTGCGTTCCGGTGGATATGATCTGATAATTGTTGAGCAGGTGGGTGAGATTCCGTCAGGGACGGTGGTGCGGTTATCCAGTGCCTATTTTACGGGTACGGAGTGGATTTATGGCATTCTTACGCAGGATGGGCGCACTGCCCAGGTACACGAGGCGCAGCTTGCGCCGCTAGTAACGGCTACCGTGTTGCCACCCTCGTTGGTACCTTCTGCCACCTTCACTGCGACTCCAACCCCAGCTTCATAGTGCAAAAAAAGAGGGACATGACATCGGTCATGTCCCTCCCATCTCATCAGGAAATTGCTGTTATTGTCCTGGTAAACGGCTGACCAGTACTACCGTTCCCGTTTCATGCAGTGTCACACAGGTGAACCCAGGGAAGGAAGGTGTGGTCCAGCCTGTCATCAGTTCTGGTACGCGGGGTGAGTTTTTCGCATTGAAGAAGAAGATGAAGCCAGTTCCGCGCAGGCAGATGTCAACGTCGCCTTCAAAGTGATCCCGGCCAGAGGGACTGAATACGTCTACCGCTTGAAGGACACCCAGATCGAGTATGGCCTGGTTGCCAATCTGCGCCGCATAGGTCAGTGGGCCGCCATTCCAGTTGAAGTAGTTCCCGTTTTCAACCAGCATCCGGCAGTTGAGTTCCATTGAGTTCGAATGGTGCGACCACCCGCAGTCCTGCATCCTCGTTGAAGTTCACTGACGTGCATACGGGGGCTGGCGGTGGTGCTGGGAGTTGAATAACCGGATTGGCTGCGGCAGCTGCCACCACTGTAGTTCCGATGGTGATGCTGAAGTTCTGGGTAGCATCCGGCGCATTACCATTGGTGGCAGTGACGGTGCCAGTGAAGGTACCAGTGGCAGATGGTGTGCCAGAGATGACGCCTGCCGCGCTCAGGGAGAGACCAGTGGGCAGAGCACCCGCAGTGACTGAGTAGGTGATAGGAGTGGTGCCAGTGGCAGTGTAGGTGTGGGAGTAGGCAGTCCCCTGTGTGCCGTTGCCGGGTGCGGCACTGGTGATGTTGGGTGCGACGGATGCAGCAGCGATGTCAATCGAGAAGTTCTGGGTGGCATCCGGAGCGGTGCCATTGGTGGCGGTGACGGTGCCAGTGAAGGTACCAGTGGCGGACGGTGTGCCAGAGATGACGCCTGCAGCGCTCAGGGAGAGACCGGTGGGCAGAGCACCCGCAGTGACTGAGTAGGTGATAGGAGTGTGCCTGTGGCAGTGTAAGTATGGGAGTAGGCAGTCCCCTGGGTGCCGTTGCCCGGTGCGGCACTGGTGATGTTGGGCGCGACGGATGCAGCAGCGATGTCAATCGAGAAGTTCTGGGTGGCATCCGGAGCGGTGCCGTTGGTGGCGGTGACGGTGCCAGTGAAGGTACCGGTGGCGGATGGTGTGCCGGAGATGACGCCTGCCGCGCTCAGGGAGAGACCGGTGGGCAGAGCACCCGCAGTGACCGAGTAGGTGATAGGAGTGGTGCCAGTGGCAGTGTAAGTGTGGGAGTAGGCAGTCCCCTGGGTGCCGTTGCCCGGTGCGGCACTGGTGATGTTGGGCGCGACGGATGCAGCAGCGATGTCAATCGAGAAGTTCTGGGTGGCATCCGGAGCGGTGCCGTTGGTGGCGGTGACGGTGCCAGTGAAGGTTCCGGTGGCGGACGGTGTGCCAGAGATGACGCCTGCTGCGCTCAGGGAGAGACCAGTGGGCAGAGCCCCCGCAGTGACTGAGTAGGTGATAGGAGTGGTGCCAGTAGCAGTGTAAGTATGGGAGTAGGCAGTCCCCTGGGTGCCATTGCCGGGTGCAGCACTTGTGATGTTGGGTGCGACGGATGCAGCAGCGATGTCAATCGAGAAGTTCTGGGTGGCATCCGGGTTAAAGCCATTGGTGGCAGTGACGGTGCCAGTGAAGGTTCCAGTGGCGGATGGTGTACCAGAGATGACACCTGCCGCGCTCAGGGAGAGACCAGTGGGCAGGGCACCCGCAGTGACTGAGTAGGTGATAGGAGTGTCACCTGTAGCAGTGTAAGTGTGGGAGTAGGCAGTCCCCTGGATGCCATTGCCCGGTGCAGCGCTGGTGATGGTGGGGGCCGTGAAGGTGCAATTTGTGGTTACAGAATCTGCCTGCAACCGTCTGATCTAAAAAGCCATTGCCCGCTGATACCAAATGAGCCGTAATGGGTCCGCTGATCGGGTTGGTGTCGTAAGCTTGATTCGTAGTAGCGGCTGCAGGATATGTGCCGAGTGGTACAGTGTAACTGACTTGGAAAATTGTGTTCCCGCCGCCATCTAGCATTTCGTAGTAAAAGCTTTCTGACCCGGTACCAGTGGTGTCACGGTCAAGTGTCAAAGTGTACTTGGAATACTAAACGTCGTACAATCCGCAGTTACAGTCATTCCTGATTGGTCTACAGCAAATGTCGGCGATATAGAAAACAGACTAATGCACACTATGACGAGTGCAGTAATACACATAATAACCGTCATTTTTTTATTCATACCGTACATCCTCTTCTGGATTAGTGTACTTTAATTGAATAAAGAATTGCCTTTCAACGCCCTAACGCTTAACACATCACGTCTACCTAAATATTTATGATATTTAATCCGGTAATGTAATATTTAGATTAAAACCGTTATCATGCGTTGTGAAGATGGGACAGTACCTTCATCTGAGTAAAAGTATTTTCACTTTACGGACTAAATTTCTTAAAGGTCGACTTACAAAAGTAAAGCGTTCTTTTTACGTTTTTCACAACCTAAAAATTTGTGAACTTGCACTCCATATCGCCTCATGCTACATTAAGTTAAGGATTTGTAACGCTCTGGTTAGAGAACGTTAGAAGCCACTTATGAGAGGAAAGAGATATGGCGGAGAAAATCCTCGTTATTGACGACGAAGAAACTACAGTCCAGCTAATTGCTATTTTGTTAGAGCGTCGGGGATACGAAGTTATTAAAGCGTTCCGTGCAGAAGATGGTCTGCGCAAAGCCTATCGTCACCAACCCGATCTGGTGCTGCTGGATATAATGATGCCGGATATGGATGGTTGGGAGGTTTGTAGACGGTTACGTGAAATGTCCGATGTACCTATCATTTTTCTAACTGCGCGCGGCGAGGTTCGTGATGTGGTTCGAGGATTAGAGATGGGTGCGGATGACTACGTGGTCAAACCATATGAAAATGATGAACTGGTTGCGCGGGTTCGCGCGCACTTACGTCGTTCGCCCCGCCCGAACATTAGCGAAGAACTGGTGTTTAATGGTGGTGACTTCCGCGTGAATTTCATGAATCGAGAAGTGTGGGTGCGGAACGAATTGAAACATCTAACCCCTAAAGAATTTAACCTGCTCGGTGTACTGGTTCGGAATGCAGGTCGAGTTGTCACACGGACTGAATTGGTAACGGAAGCCTGGGGGGAAGAGTACGGAGATGCAATCGACAGTCTGAAATTATATGTCCATTACCTGCGTCAGAAGTTGGAAGTTGACCCAGATCGTCCCGAATATATCATGACCTTGCGCGGTGTTGGCTACCGCTTTGTAAATCGTTAACGGCTAATGGCAACGTCTGCCACCCGTGCCGAAACGGTTGCCGTCCAACTGCGGTGTGCGATTAAGGACGGCCAATTCATGAGTGGTGAGCGCCTGGTGGAGCAAACACTCGCCGGACAGATGAATGTCAGCCAGAATACTATCCGTGATGGGTTACGTATACTGGAAGGCGAGGGATGGGTTGTCAAAACCGCACGACACGGGGTTTATGTACGTTCGTTTAATGCCCTGGAAGCAGAAGAGTTATATGCTCTGTGGGCGATGGTGGAATGCCAGGCACTACGATGGGCGATTGAATCCCTGTCAAAAAAGGGACTGGGCCAACTGCACCGACTGATTAAGGAAGCCCGCACACAGTCTTTGACAGGCGATACGGATCGAGCAACCGAAACTTTGTTCGCCCTGCATAAAACAATCGCGGAACTTGGTGGTAGAACCCAAACAATAGAGCTGCTTGCCACTCTGCACAATCGAGCTTACCTTCTCGAACTCATCCGCCGTAATCGTACTCCACGCAGTTTACACGCTTATCATGCACAACTGATATTGTATGAAAAATTGATTTCCTTGATGGAAAATGGGGAAGTTGACTCTGCTGTGCAACTACTCAATTATCTGATTATGGCTGATAGTGCCACCCTGCTGCCCCTGCTTTCCATGTGATCTTGACACCACCTGGCAACCATGCTACCATGCATCCATAACAATTGATACTCATCAAGAGCGGATGAGGGAACGGCCCAATGAATCCGCAGCAACCCCCGAAGCGTCGGGAAGGTGCTAACTCCGACAGGTTTAACCTGTGAAGATGAGCGACACTCTACACAATAGATGATGTATGGCGCTCCTTCTGATAAAACCGAAGGGGCGTTTTTGTTTTCGGGTAGGCCAGCATACAATAAGCCAAAAGCATACTTTGTGAGGTCGTAACATAATGCCAATCATCAATCCCAATATGCTGCGCCAGATACCCCTGTTTGAACTGCTGGATAATGACGAACTTACTGCTCTGGCTGCCCAACTTGACCAACAGCATTATTGGGCAGGGCAGATGATTTTCTCGCAGGGCGACTCCGGTGGCATGATGTATATCGTTCAGTCAGGCAGTGTCGAGGTGTTCATTAAAGATACGGGTGGTGAACACGTCAGCCTGGACGTGATTGAATCTGGCGAAATGTTTGGCGAGTTATCACTATTAGACAATGAAGTTCGCTCGGCCAATGCGAAAGCTAAGGAAGATACGCTGCTGTTGATTGTAGATCGACATGATCTTGAAATGCTGTTTCAGGCTCATCTGCATGCAGCCTTTGATGTGATGGCAATGCTGGGTAAGCGCATCCGTCATGCTGATCGTCTGGTCGGGGAAAGGCTGGCGGCGCGCAATGCCAACGATGAAATGCAGGCCCATCGTACCGTCAGTCAACGATTGGCCGACTTGCTGGCATCCGTCGCTGGTGATATGCGGTTCGTTTATTTCAGCTTTATCTGGTTTACGGTATGGATTGTATGGAATGTAAATATTATCCCCGGTGTTGAGGCATTCGACCCGTTCCCGTTTGGCCTACTGACAATGATCGTATCCCTGGAGGCGATTTTCCTATCGACGTTTGTACTGGTCAGCCAGAATCGGCAGGCCGAACGGGACAAAGTACGCAATGACATTGAGTACGACGTCAACATCAAGGCGGAGCTAGAAGTGAAGGAACTGCATGACAAGATCGACGATTTACAGGAAATGTTGATTACCCACTTACGCCGGATTGACAGTAATGTCGAGGCGTCAGTGAAGTTTCAGACCCAGACGGGTACGAATTCGGCAGTGAAAGGTGACTCGTAGCGACACGATACACTGTGTCCTCGCGTGATGATGAACGACTATCAACCAGATGTAGACTTATTACGCCATGCGGCTGAACGCCGTGAATGGAGCGAGTTGCAAGAAATTTTGACGCGGCTGTTGGTGGAAATGGAGTTTTTTGGCGGAGTAGAGATTGCTATCACCCGTGCCTATAACCATTTACCGATTTTCGAGGCATCGCAGCCGGAGTCAGATTGGGCGCGGAGTTTGCTGGTATGGATTACATCCTATGGTACTGCGCCCGCCAACCTGCCACCGGAGGCGAGTGTACCGCACAATAGTCCCGGCGCAGCTAATTACATTGCCGCTCTGATTGACCTGACACGGGCGATGGAACGTATGACACCGCTTGAGAACCGCGTCCAATTCTTAGCCAGTGCTATCAGCAATACACTGCTGGCAGAATTGGCAGCGACATGGTACAGCGAACACCCGGATGCCTGGGTGCTGCAATCAGAACATGGCGATGAGACTGACGTGGAGACAGGCACAATGGTGCGGCAGGGGATTTATACAGCATTCTGGTTAGATGAGGGAACTGCTGTACGTGACACTGCTGCATGGCTGGAAGTGGCTGATGCGGTGGAACGTATTCAAAACAGACTACGGGCAAAGGTAATCCGTGATGAATGAAGACAAAACCCATATTGTTAAGTTCGATGTCCATCTTGCTCAAGTGCCGGGGACAACAAAATCCAGATGATGGGCGTCATCATGGATTTAACAGGCTGGGGATTGAAGCAGTCCAAAGACCTGCTCGACAAGCCGCCGGGAGTAGTGGTTCAGGGTTTGTCTCGCAGCCAAGCGGCTGAGATCATCCAACGTATTGAAGCGGCCGGAGGCACAGCCGAGATGCAGCGCACGTTGAAGTGAGTTTGAGGGTGAAATGGCCGAAACAAGTACCCACCATCATCGTCGTTCCATTCGGTTGAATGGGTTTGACTATACTCAGGCACGCGCATATTTTATTACCCTGTGTTGTCAGGATCGGGTATGTTTGTTCGGAGAATGTGCAGATGGTGAAATTCAGTTAAATCCTCACGGTGAAATTGTAACGGCGGAGTGGCTAAGGACATCCACTATTAGACCGGAAGTTCAACTGGATACCTTTGTAGTAATGCCTAATCATTTTCATGCCATTGTGATTATGGGGGATGCTGAGGCTGTAGGGGCGCACAGCCGTGCGCCCCTACCAAACCGCGCATTGACCCGCCCACCGCGTTCTTTAGGCGCGCTGGTCGCAGGGTTCAAAGCGGCAACCACCAAGCAAATTAACCAGTATCGAGATACTCCTGGGCAAAAGGTTTGGCAGCGAAATTATTACGAACATATCATTCGAAACGATGATGATCTCAATCGCCACCGTATGTATATCGAAAATAATCCTGGACGCTGGGCTGAAGATCGAGAAAATCCCGCTACCCAACTGGGCGAAACAGCAAGTCCTAGTATTTTCGCTGGTGAATAATGACTATCAGCAAGGATGTTCAAAATAAGTTGTCGGCTTTTCGTGAAGCAGCAATTCATCGTAATTGGATTAAACGAAAAGAGTTGATGCTTGATCTTTTGACATTCACTTAGGAGCAAAAAATTCCTTGCTTCTAGCCATTTCTGAAGTTGAAATCTATTTGCATTTATTCAAACAACGAAATCCAACCGAGGAATGGCCTGAAACGAGATTAAGTGAAATCAAAGATGAGATTGTATTTGACCCTAAAAACCCTAGCTTGCCTCCTTACCCCGAACTTTTCAGAAAATATCCCGACTCGGTGTCAAGAAGTTTCAATGGTGGGGTGATGTACAATCTATGGTCTGCTACTAGAAAGTTGGGCGATGAAGTTGAGTGCATTCAATATGCGTGCGATACATTGAGTTTCTTGCTGATATTTGTTTGCGGCGATTTTGAACACAAGACAGTACCACAACTAAAGCAATATGATCAAGACTTGTTTAATCCCGAAAGAGTTCAATTGGTATTTCGTATTAGAAATCAACCCGATCTTGCAAGTTTTGAACAAGAGCTATGGCTTAACCTAGCCGATATTATTGAGAGATGGTTGTTAGCATAGTCAATAATAGTCGGATTGCTTTAGTGGGTTTTTAATCTTTTCACTGTATCCGGGTGATACTAATTCCCGGTGTTGAGATACGAAATCAGATATGGAGTAACACGATTACATGACCCAACGCCATAAATACACCTTCACCAACCGGCGCTATCTGGACGCGATTGAAGATCATGTCGTCCTGTTCGACGGCGCGACAGGCACGAACATTCAAACCCTGAACCTCGTGGCCGAGGATTTCGGCGGCGAGAAGTACAACGGCCTGAATGAACATCTTGTCCTGACCAAGCCGGAAGTGATCGAAAACCTACACGCCTCGTTTCTGGAAGTCGGCAGCGAAGTGGTGGAAACCTGTACTTTTCGCGGCAACCGCCTGACGCTGAACGAATTCGGGCTGGCGGATAAAACGCTGGAAATCAACCGGACGGCAGCACAGATCGCGCGGCGGGTGTGTGATCGCTTCGAGGCGGAAACCGGCATCCCTCGTTTTGTGGCGGGCAGCATGGGGCCAACGGGCAAACTGCCCAGCGGCAATGATCCCGATCTGAGCAACATCAGCTTCGAGGAACTGGCGAGTGTATTTTACCAACAGGCGCAGGGTTTGGTCGAAGGCGGCGCAGACCTGCTGCTGATCGAAACCAGCCAGGATATTCTGGAAGTCAAAGCGGCGGTGGTCGGCATCAATCGTTATTTCAACGATGCCGGGGTGCGCATCCCCTTGCAATGTCAGGTCACGCTGGATACCACCGGACGCATGTTGTTCGGTACGGATATTGCGGCCGCGTTGGCGACGCTGGAAGCCCTGCCGATTGACGTGATCGGTATCAACTGCTCCACCGGGCCGGAATACATGCGCGAACCGATTCAATATCTGGTGGAACACAGTAGTTTGCCGATCAGTGTACTGCCGAACGCTGGACTGCCGATCAATGTCGATGGCGAGGCGGTTTACCCGATGGAACCCGAACCCTTCAGCGACATGATGGCCGAATTTGCCCGTTGGGGCGTGAATGTGGTTGGCGGCTGCTGTGGTACAACACCCGAACATCTTAACCTGCTCCACCGCAAGGTACATGGTCATTCGTATCAGGAGTTGTTGTTGAATCGTGGAGCTGTCGGCAAGGTCGCGCCCAAACAGCGCGAACCGGAACATGAAGCGGTTGCATCCAGCGGCATGACCGCCACAACCATGATTCAGAACCCCGGCCCGACGCTGATCGGAGAGCGTGTCAACAGTCAGGGCAGCCGCAAGGTAAAGCAGCTGCTGCTGGAGGACGATTACGACAGTATCGTGCAAATTGCCGTCGATCAGGTGAACAGTGGCGCGCACATGCTGGATGTCTGTGTGGCGCTGACCGAACGTGCCGACGAAAAAGAGCAGATGGAAGCCGTCGTCAAAAAGCTGTCGATGGCGATCACTGTGCCGCTCATTATTGACACCACCGAAGCGGAAGTGGCCGAGGCCGCTTTAGCGTTGTATCCGGGGCGCGGGATCGTGAATGGCAACAATCTGGAAAATGGACGTGAGCGGATTGATCGAATCCTGCCGATTGTCACCAAACACGGTGCGGCGGTGCTGTCCATGACGATTGACGAGGAGGGCATGGCGCACACCCGTGACAAGAAATATGAAATCGCGAGGCGTATTACCGACATCGCTGTGAACGAATATGGCATGTCCCCCGAAGACCTGATCTTCGATACGCTCACTTTCCCACTGACTACCGGACAGGAAGAATTGCGGAACGACGCGGTAGAAACTATCGAGGGGATCCGGCTGATTAAGCAGAATATCCCCGGCGTGATGACCGCGCTGGGTGTGAGCAACGTCAGCTTCGGCGTGACCCCGGCGGCGCGTGGTGTGTTGAACAGTGTGTTCCTATACCATGCGGTGGAGGCAGGGCTGGATATGGCGATTGTCAATCCGGCGCACATCACCCCTTATGCCGAAATCCCCGAAGACCAGCGCAAAATCGCCAATGATCTGATTTTCAACACCGACCCGGATGCCCTGCCGCGTTTCATCCAATATTTCGAGCAAAATACGGTGACGAGCGGCGCGAAGGAAGTCGAAGACCCGACAGCCGACATGACCAGCGAAGAAGCCATTCACTGGCAAATTGTCCACCGCAAGAAAGAGGGTGTCGAGGCGCTGATAGATGACTGCCTGACGCGACAGGATGCTGTCGGTGTGTTGAACAACGTGCTGCTGCCCGCCATGAAAGAAGTGGGTGACAAATTTGGCGCGGGTGAACTCATCCTGCCATTTGTGCTGCAAAGTGCCGAGGTGATGAAGAAAACGGTTGGTTATCTGGAACAGTTCATGGATAAGGTTGAAGGGTCGACCAAAGGCGTGGTGGTGTTGGCGACAGTGTATGGTGACGTACATGACATCGGCAAGAACCTCGTTAAAACCATCCTCAGCAACAACGGCTATACCGTCCATGATCTGGGCAAACAAGTCCCGGCTAACACTATCATCGAGAAGGCGCAGGAGTATCATGCCGACGCGATTGGCCTGAGTGCATTGCTCGTCAGCACCTCCAAGCAGATGCCCCTGATCGTCAATGAACTGGCGCGGCGCGAGTTGAAGTTCCCGGTGTTGATCGGCGGCGCGGCCATCAATCGCAAGTTTGGGCGGCGTATCCTGTTTCTGGACGAGAACAAACAGCCCTATGAACCGGGTGTCTTCTACTGCAAGGATGCCTTCGAGGGATTGTCCGTCATGGATAAACTGGTTAGCCCGGAAGGCGAGACATTCCGCAGCCAGATTATCACCGAGGGTTATGAAGAACAGGGTAAACCTGCCCCGCGCAAACGTGAATCTTCGGTAACAACCAGCACGGTCAAGCCCGCGCCAACAATACCGACCCCACCCTTCTGGGGCGTGAAGACTATCCACGAAATGCCGTTGGAAATTGTGTTTAAGTACCTGGAGAAGCGCGAATTGTTCCGGCTATCGTGGGGTGCGACCAACACACATGGCGAGGCGTGGGACAAGCTGGAAAAGGACTTTGAGGAACGGCTGGCGCGGATGCAGAAGGACGCCCTGCGGGATGGTACATTGCGACCACAGGCGGTCTATGGTTACTTCCCGGCCAATCGCGATGGCGATGACCTCGTAATCTGGGATCATCAACCGTTTGTCGAACGTAATGGCAAAGAACCGGAACGGATTGAAGTTGCCCGCTTCAGTTTCCCGCGTCAACCCAGTGGCGAATATCTATGTCTGGCAGATTATTTCGCGCCTGTTGATAGTGAACAGGTGGATACGGTTGCCCTGCAGGTGGTGACGGTGGGCAAGGCGGCATCCCAAGCCTTCGAGAAGTTGCAAGGCGCGGACAATTACAGCGAAGCCTATTTCTTTCACGGGCTGGCAGTGCAGACTGCCGAAGCGACAGCTAACTATGTCAATCGGCAGGTGGTGAATACGGGTTTGGGAATCCCCGCCAATCAAGGCAAACGTTATAGCTGGGGGTATCCAGCCTGTCCCGACTTGGACGATCACAAGATTGTATGGCAGTTGATACCGCAGGCGGAAACCGAAATCGGCGTGTCGCTGACCGAGAGCTATCAACTCGTGCCGGAGCAAAGTACGGCGGCGATAGTCATTCATCACCCGGACGCCAAATACTTCAGCGTCGGCAATCTGGATCGTGTCGCGCAGATTTTGGGAGAGGGTTAGGAAGCATGGGGCTTATCGTCCACAAGCCCCATGCAAGTTGTGAGGTGGTTTATGGTAGATGCGGATAATGTACATCGGCTGGCTGTTCCCGAAGAAGATATTTTGATTCTGAGTGGCAAGGTCGTTGCCGAAAATGTTTCGTATGAAGACTATCTGACCGGCAAGTTTGGCAAACACACTGAATGGGTTTATGGAGTAGTTGTTGCGATGTCGCCTGTCAGTATTCAACACGATCAACTTGGACATTTTCTCAGAACGTTGTTAGAGGTTTATCTGGATGCAACAACTGGCGGACTCGTGTTTCAAGACCCTGTGGTTATGAAAGCTTCCGCCGATTTACCGGGAAGGCAGCCCGATATTCAGGTGATATTGCCAGATCGCGCCCATTATGTTCAGGAGAATCAGGTTGCTGGGCCCGCAAATCTGGTGGTTGAAATCGTTTCGCCGGAGAGTGTAGATCGGGATCGAGGTACTAAATTTCAGGAATATGAAAAAGGCGGAGTTGCTGAATACTGGATACTCGATCCGGCACGCAAAGAAGCCTTATTCTATGTTCACGGTGATGACGGATTGTTCAACAGCCGTCTTCCTGTCGATGGGGTTTACAATTCGCGTATTTTACCAAAACTGTTTTTAAAGGTTTCCCTTTTATGGAATGACAAGTTGCCTGCTACACGACAGGTCGTGAAAATGGTCGAAAAAATGGTTGGTGAGGCATAAGCATGGCTGAACGCGACTAATTACTTCTATGCCTGTATTCGGGAATTGTATCGCCCAATTCTGTGGGAAAGCTAGAGAGACGGTTTGATGCGCTCAAAATACTCGGCTCTAATGGATTATCTAACAAAACAGTGGATATCTAGTGAAGCCTGTGATGGACAGATCGAAGGTTGCTCAGAGGCTGAGGTTTTGGAAGTCATGCACGCCCAGGGTGTTGAGCATTTGCCGGTTATGTATATTGAATTTCTAACCCACTTGGGACGTAAATCCGGCGGACTGGAAGGCCATTTCGGTTCTGAAATTACCTATCCTGGCGTGTGTATATTCAAGCCGATGACGTTTGCACATTTGAGGCAGTCGGAAATTTTCGTTTTTTCACATAACTATCAAGGCGATTGTTCGTTTTACTTTTCTATTATAGATGATGACCCAGTCCTTTATTGGGCTGGCTACGGCTACAGTCCAGGACTCGGTTCGTCTGATATCCCACTCTTGGAAACAAAAGAATTGGGGCGATTGTCAGATTATTTAACGAACTTTATAGCTGATGTTATAGAGGAACATAAAATCTCTTAACAAACCGAGTGGTTGAGAGAGCTATTGTGGAAGAAGTGACGCATAAAAACTCATCTTTACTTAATCCGCTACAGAAGCCTTCCCCGGTTTGCGGTGGGACGAGCTATAGCTGGGGACGGACGGTTGGCGAAAATCCCGGCCAGTGGATTTATTTCCGGGTGAAGGGCGAAGGATGGGGCGGTGGCAAGCGTTTGTTCGCCCGCGAGTGCAACACCTGCGGTAATGTACAACTGTTCACGAGAGAGTAAATGGCTTTAACTGATTTCATAAACGCCATGCCGAAAGTCGAACTGCATGTTCATTTGCAGGGCGCGACCCAGCCGGAAACCTGGCTGGAACTGGCGCGGCGTAACAGTATTAAACTCCCGGCGGATACCGTAGAGGGGATGCGCGAGTGGTTTATCTTCCGTGACTTTCGCCATTTCATCGACACCTACATTCAGGTTGCCCGATGTCTGGTGACTGCCGACGATCTGGAACTGATGACGCGCGAATTCCTGAAAAATCAGGCGGCACAGAACATCGTCTACAGCGAAGTCACCTATACGCCACGCCTCAGCACCATCCGCGATAGGGATGTTAATGACGAACAACTGATGGCTATCAATCGCGCTCGTGCCTGGGGTGAGGCCGAACTCGGCGTGTCGATGGGGGTGGTGATCGACATTCCGCGCGAGATTACGCCGGATGATGCCGAGTATTATGCGGATTGGGCGCTGAATGGATATGGAAATGGGGTGGTGGCGTTCGGCATCGGTGGCTACGAACCGGGCAATCCACCGGAAAAATATGCTCGCACGTTCGCCAGAGTATATGAAGCCGGGATTCCCTGTGTGCCTCACGCTGGCGAAACGGTTGGGCCGGAGAGTGTGTGGAGCGCGCTGGAGGTGTGTAACGCCGTCCGCATCGGTCATGGGGTGCGCTGTATAGAAGACGTGGCGTTAGTCGAACATCTACGCGAACGACAAATTCCTCTGGAAGTCTGCCCAACTAGCAACATCTGTCTAAAGGTGTTTCCATCGCTGGCGGAACACAATCTGCCCCGATTGCTGGACGCGGGTTTGTACGTCACGGTCAATAGCGATGACCCACCCATGTTCAATACTACACTGGCCGGGGAGTATCAGGGGGTAGCAGATACCTTCGGACTCGGCGCAAGTGATATGGAACAATTCGCACTGAATGCGCTGCAGGCGTCGTTCCTGCCGGATGATCGTAAGGGCGAACTGGTACAGCAGTTCAAGACGGATTTCGCTGAACTGCGTGGTCAGCATTTGCGATGAGAGGTACATGGTTATGACAATTCAACTGCAATCGGTCATCACCTGTCCAAACTGTGGTTTCGCCCATGAGGAAACCATGCCCACCGCTACCTGTCAGGTTCTGTATCGTTGCACCCATTGTGGGACGATCTTGCGCCCCAAAACGGGTGATTGCTGTGTCTACTGCTCGTATGGGAGCGTTCAGTGTGCATCCAAACAGGCAGAAAAGCTGGATGAGGCACATGGAACGTAAAGCTCACATTCTGATTGAAGGAATAGGCGGAACTGGCGGAATCATCGCCGCACGAGTACTTCAGGCCGGATACCTGGCGGCACTGGTCACATCAAATGGGCAGATTACCGACGCCATCAACCGCGATGGATTGAAGATCACCACGCCCGAAGGATCATCCATCGTTCCCGCTAGCGCCTTCACAACACTGGACGATCTTCCGGCAGACGAGCGATTTGACGCGGCTTACCTGCTTATGAAAGCCAACGGGGTTGTGGATGCCGCCCGCCGGACAGTGCCACATCTCACCCCAGATGGTTATGTCGTTACCTTTCAGAACGGTATTGTTGAGGATGCTGTTGGGGAGGCAATTGGGATGGAGCGGCTGATCGGTGCATCCATTGGCTGGAATAGTGTCATGAAAGCACCGGGTATATACGAGAAAACTAGTCCCGGAGAAACATTCATTGGCGAACTGGATGGCTCCATCACCCCGCGACTCCAGGAATTGGCGCAAGCGATCCAAACTGCTACGCCAGTTGTGGTGACACAGAATATTCGCGGCGCGTTGTGGGCCAAGCTGGCGATCAACTGCGCCCTGAATGCCTTTAGCTCGATCAGCGGGGGGCAGTTGGGAGATTTGCTGAAAGATCGCCGGATTTGACTGTTGTTCCTGCGGACGTACGGCGAAGTGGTAGAAACGGCAGATGCATTGGGCATCAAGCTGGAGCGGATTGCCGCTAACCCACGTCTGCTGTATCTGCCAGCCGATGCTCACCCCGTTAATACCTTTCTGAAGGACGCGCTGCTACAGTTCATCGGGCGGCGTTATGGCCGTGTAAAGTCTTCCATGTTACAAAGCCTACAACGAGGGCGTCCCACCGAAATCGACTTTCTTAATGGTTATGTCGTCGAGCGTGCGAAAGCGGTCAATGTGGCGACGCCCGTTAATGCCGTACTGGCACACATGGTTCGGGGAATTGAAAATGGCGAGAGAGCGATTGACCGCAACAACGTTAATTATCTGATTGCGGAAGTAGGCTAATTGAAAGTGCTAACGAATCAATACGCGTTGAAATGGACTGAAAGACTATGAGTAAGTTACCCTTCCTCGAACGGTTAGCGCAGAACAAACCCCTACTGGGTGATGGCGCGATGGGTACGATGCTGCACCAGCGCGGGGGCTCGATCAGCAGTTGTTTCGACGAACTCAACCGCAAGCACCCGGAACAGGTGGCGGCGGTTCACCTTGCCTATCTTGAGGCTGGGGCGGAACTCATCGAAACCAACACCTTTGGCGCGAACCGTTACAAGCTGGCGAAGTATGGCCTGGAAAATGATGTAGTCGCCATTAATAAAGCGGGTGTCGAACTGGTAAAGGCCATCATCCGTAACAGTGGCCGCGAGGATGTGTACGTACTGGGTTCTGTCGGGCCGTTGGGTGTGCGGCTCAAGCCATTTGGCCGAGTGCGACCAGAAGAAGCCTATGCTGCCTATGTTGAGCAAATCCGCGCGTTGGCCGAGGCGGGTGCGGATGCCATTCAACTGGAAACCTTCAGTGACCGTATGGAGCTGCTGGAAGCTCTCTCTGCTGCACGTGAGGCAGCACCCGGTATCCCGGTTATCTGCCACATGACATTTGGGACAGATGACCGTACCCTGCTCGGTGATTTACCCGGTCAGGTGGCACGCGATTTGTATAAAGCCGGGGCAGATGTGATCGGCGTGAACTGTGGCGGTGGGCCGGAGCAGCTTTCGCGTACGCTGCAATTGATGCGACAGGCTGTACCCAATGCCACCTTATCCGCCATGCCCAACGCTGGTTTCCCGGAGTCGATTGGCGGGCGTATGATGTACCCCGCCACAGAGGAATATTTTGCCGAGTCGGCGCTGACCTTCAAAGCCATCGGGGCGAGTATCATCGGCGGCTGCTGCGGTACAACCCCAGAGCATATCGCCGCCATGCGCGCCGCATTAGACAATCCTAACTTGCCACTACCACACATCGAAGTTCTGGAAGCCAATGGCGACGATCAGGATCATGTGCCAGAACGACCCACTGAACTGGCGCGTAAACTGGCCGCCGGACAGTTTGTGGTCACTGTAGAGATGAAACCACCGCGCAGCTTCGTGCCGCAAAAACTGCTGGCCTCAGCACGGTTGTTACAGGAAGCTGGGGCGGATATGGTCGATATTGCTGATAGCCCCACTGCCAAGATGCGAATGAGTCCCTGGGCAGTATGTCACTTCCTGCAAACGCAGCAGAATATGGAAACGATCCTTCACTTTCCTACGCGCGGACGCAATCTGCTGCGGGTGCAAGGCGACCTGTTGGCGGCTCACGCGCTCGGCCTGCGGAATCTGTTTGTCGTCATGGGTGATCCGACCAAAATAGGCGACTATCCAGAAGCGATGGACAACTACGATGTTGCTCCTTCCGCGCTGATCGGTATTATCAAGGAAAAGATAAATCATGGTGTCGATCAGGCCGGGAATTCCATCGGCCAGCCGACCACCTTCACTGTTGGCTGCGCGTTGAACATGTTTGCGACGGATATTGATCGGGAGATTGCCACACTGCAAAAGAAGATGGCGAACGGTGCGGACTTCGCGCTCGGTCAGGCGGTTTTTGAGCCGGGGCGAATCGAGATGTTTTACAAGCGGTACGAGGAACTTGTTGGTGAACCGCTCAAACTGCCAGTGTTGATGGGGCTGATGCCGATCTATAGCCTGAAACACGCCCAATTCCTGCACAATGAAATTCCCGGTATTAGCATTCCCAACGCGATTATGAAGCGTATTGAGGATGCTGGCGAAAATGCAGCGACAGAAGGGGTTCATATCGCACAGGAACTCCTACTTGACATGCGCGGTCTGGTGGGCGGGGCGTACATCATCCCTGCCTTCGGTCATTATGAATTGGTGGCGGATGTCATCAACTCGCTGGCTGTGCCGAGCCATGCCTGAACTCTGCTATAATGCGAGGCAGATGTGAGTAGTGAGGACGGAATATGGTCGCAGTGAAATTATCAGTCTATATTGGGGAAGATCGACGCGTAACGATTCAACTGCCGGACGATGTTCCTGTTGGCTCTGCTGATCTGGAAGTAAACGTGCATTCGCTAAAAACGACAGTGGAAGGTACATCAACAACCAGTTCGGTTGAACTAGAAACGGGTATTCGTGACAGACAAGATGCCAGTGCCGCACGCGAACAACTGTTGGCGGCTGGCATTATACGTGCTTCGGTTGATGTTCCCGAAGGTGCTAAACGCTTAACCCTTGAAGAACGGTTGCGAATCGGTAAATTACCGCAAGGTGCGACGCCCTCAGAGGAACTCGTCAGTCAAGATCGTGGTGAGTGGTGAGTGCCTTTTTCGTTGATACCAGCGCCCTTGCTAAACGGTATCTTATTGAAATCGGGTTCAAACTGGGTGTTAAGTTGGGTAGAGCCATCAGCCGGCAATCTGATTATTATTTCTGAATTGGCGCTGGTGGAGATGCGATCTTTGTTCGCTCGACGTGTTCGTGAAGGAACTGTTAGTAGCGAAAATGTAGCCAGATTAAAGTCTGATTTCCTCATTCATGCAAATGAAGACTATGCCATCGTTGTGCTGGATGGCAAACTACTTGATTTAGCATCAAATTTTGTCGAACAACATTCCCTCCGCACGCTTGACGCAACTCAGTTAGCTTCGGCTGTTCAGGCTAAGAATAATCTCGATATGCCAATCATCTTCGTCACCGCCGACAGCAACTTGCTCAAAGCCGCTGCCGACGAAGGATTTCTGACAGAAAATCCCCTGAACCACCCCTAATTTATTCCAGTAGCTCCCGCGCCGCATTTAATACCGCCTTCTGTAATTCCTGCGGTTCGACCACAATACACTGCTTACCCAACCCGAACACCAGCATCTTGGCGAGGTCGAGCAACTCGAAGTAAATCCGCGCTGTGAACCAGCCATCTTTACCCACCGGCTCGATAATCTCGCACCGCCCCGGCGCAAGCCAGGTGACGAAGTTCATGCGGCTTTCGTGGACTCGCAGTGTGAAATGAAATTCGGACATTTCACCAGCGAATGCCTGAACATGTTCCGTCCAATATGTCGCTAAATCAAACTGCGCATCGCGTTGGAAATGCCCCTCAAGCATCGTCACTTGATGAAATCGTGATACCCGATAGGTGCGGAACTGTCCATCCCGCCGCGCCACCAAATACCACAGGCTGGACTTAGCGACCAAACTGTATGGCTCTAATGATCGTTCAACCACCTCGCCGTTATAGTGTTCATAAACGGTCTGAATGGAACAATCTTCAAATACGGCTCGTTGTAGGTCATCCCAGAATGGAAGCTGCTGCGAGTCGTACCACCACCACAACGGGTCGATATGAATACGCTGCCGAAACTGGTCTACGGCGGGTTGGTGGGGTGCAGGCAGGGCAGCGAATAACTTTTGCAAGGTACTTTCCGCCGCGTCACCAAGTCCCACATCGTTGAGGAGCTTAGTATTGCTGGAAACAAACAACGTCCGCACTTCGGTTTCTTTCAGGCCAGTCAGGGTGAGGCGGTAATTTTCATCGAGTGCGATACCTCCGCCGTGACCGCCATCGGTATACACCGGGATTCCAGCCGACGACAGCGCATCTATATCCCGCAGGATGGTACGTGGAGAGACTTCCAGTTCCTTCGCCAATGCGTCGGAGGTCATCTTGCCCCGCCGTTGCAGCAGTAACACGATAGAAAGCAGGCGATCTGCGCGCATGAATTTTCCTCGTCATCTTGTATGACACTAGATGTCACCCAAGTCAGTTTACTATAAACACATTAACCGATTAACGAATGGGAGGAAGTGGATATGGAAACGCAATCGGGTTATATGAATATTGATGGCGACAAGCTGTATTACGAAGTTGCGGGTGAGGGTGAAACGCTGGTGCTGTGTCATGCTGGGTTTGTGGATATCCGCATGTGGGACAGCCAGTGGGATGAATTTGCCAAACATTACCGTGTGATTCGTTTTGACATGCGCGGCTATGGCAAGTCTGACCCGCCAACCCCGCCCATCAATCGCCGGGACGATTTATACCAACTGTTCAACCATCTGAAAGTTGATCGTGCCGCACTGCTCGGCTGCTCAATGAGCGGGGAGATCGCCCTCGATTTGGCGCTGGAACATCCCGAAATCATTTCCGCACTCATTCTGGTATCGGCAGTTCCAGTGGGCTTTGACATGCAGGGTGAACCACCCCCCGGCATGATGGAGATGATCGGCGCGGCACAAAGTGGAGATATTGACCGCACTTCAGAATTGCAAATTCGCTTGTGGGTAGATGGCATGTTTCGTCAGCCAGAAGATGTTGACCCGGATGTGCGGCGGCGCGCGGCGGAAATGAACCGAATTTCAGTCGTGAACAACACCTGGGCAGTCGATTCTTCACCGCAGTTGAATCCGCTTGACCCTCCGGCAGTTGAACGCTTGGGTGAAGTCAGCGTCCCCGTACTTATCATCGACGGCGCGCTCGATCACCCTGAAATTTTGCGTGCGGCGGATGTCATGACCGCCGAGATTGCGAACGCGCGGAAGGTAGTTATCCCGGATACCGCCCACGTCCCAAATATGGAAAAACCATCCGTGTTTAATCAGGCGGTGCTGGAATTCCTGGCACAACCTCACTAACCTTTCGCCCACTCCGCACACTGCTGCATGGTTTTGATGTCGGCAGGCAGGTAATAAATCACCCGGAAGCGGTTATCCTGCGCAAATCGTTCCGATGTCAGCCAGAAGCGCAGGTGTCCAATATCGGGAAGGTTGAGTTCCATCGGGAACAGGGGGCGGGCGGCGATCTGATGACTTTCC
Organism: uncultured Chloroflexia bacterium; assembly: GCA_963752305.1. GTDB lineage: Bacteria > Chloroflexota > Anaerolineae > Aggregatilineales > Phototrophicaceae > CFX2. The sequence goes on along the minus strand of CAVVXQ010000006.1, from coordinate 433,594 downwards.
TCGCCCGCCGTTTGCTGCCAGTAATGCTCAAATAATGGGCAATCCCGCCGCAGGTCATTGATCATGGTTTGATGCCATGTTTCACTGTCAAGGGATAAGGAACGGATCTCATAGCGAAACGCTCGGAGTTGTGCCGTGAACAGCACATCAGGATTGGCGATCAAATCGGTCACACCATAAGCCGGGTCGAACAGTATCCGCAGCATCGAAGTGAAAGCCACGTCGCCGCGTTTGTATAATGAAGGGAATAAGCGCGGCGTGAAGGTGTTCCAGACCAGCATCTCGTGGCGACAGTCCAGCAGATAAGCCGGGAAGACTGCCGAATTGATTTCTCCACCACACAGGTTTATCGCCCACTGGATTTCGTCATCATCCGGCGGTGGGGTATCCACGATGTAACCGAATAATTCCAGAATATCCCGGCGTTCGGTGTACTGCGCATTTAATGCCGTCAGGATACGCTCCAGCGTATCGCGTTCGGGATGGCCCACTTTACCCGATTCGATGCGCTGCAAGTAGCCTGTTCCCAGGCTGGCATCCAGTTCAATATCCAGTTGCGTTTTACCCGCCGCCTCGCGCAGCGTTCGTAGGCGATTTCCGGCGGGTGTGCCTGTGTGGTTCATAACGGCTGAATTCAACTCCAGAGTCAATGACACGCGACTTTACTTGTCCTAGAATACCATGAACAATGATTGAATTTGATCGCAATAGGTGGAATATGGACGAGATTGAAATTACCGGGTATGTGCCGGGGGCAATTGGCTGGCTGATCGGAATTCACGGGCGATATTATGCAAAAAACTGGAATCTCGGCATGTATTTCGAGGCGCGGGTCGCAACCGAACTGGCCGAACTGATGAACCGATTCGACCCCGCCCACGACGGCATGTGGCTGGCGCGGAAGCAGGGGCAAATCATCGGCGCGATTGTGATTGATGGCGGTGAAACCGAAGGGGAAGGTGGTCGGCTGCGCTGGTTCATCGTCTCGCCAGAGTATCAAGGCATCGGTCTGGGCAACCGCCTGATGGAAGCCGCTATCGGCTTTTGCAAGCAGGTAGGTTTCCGGCGGGTGTATCTGACCACCTTCAAAGGTCTGGATACTGCCCGCCACCTGTACGAAAAATTCGGCTTCCGGCTGTGTGCCGAGGTGGATGCCACCGAACTCACTGGCAGTTCCACGCTGGTCGAGCAAATACTGGAACTGCACCTGCCCGAAGATGTTTACGCCCAAACATAATTCAGAGTGTTGCACTGTTCATTGCAGAACATCCTCTGTCTGATGTTATGATTCCAGTATAGAGTCGATTTTCTCCAATTCCTCATCGCTGAAGGACAGGTTGTTGATCGCGGCGGCACTGTCCTCCACCTGTTTGACCGTACTGGTTCCGATCAGCGCCGAGGTTGCCGCCGGATGACGCAGCACCCATGCCAGCGCCATCTGTGCTAGACTTTGCCCGCGTTGCTGGGCGATGTCGTTCAACTGCCGCACTTGGGCGATTTTGTCCTCTGTCACCTGATCGCGCTTCAGGAATGTTCCTTCCTTCCCGGCGCGTGAATTCTTCGGGGATTCCCTTCAGATAGCGATTGGTGAGCATACCCTGTGCCAATGGCGAGAAGAAAATCAGCCCGACGCCATCATGCGCGGCTGCGCCCAGCAGTTCCGGCTCTACCCAGCGATTGAACATGCTGTAGACCACCTGGTTAATCAGGCAGGGTGTGCCGAGTTCGCGCAGAATTTTGGCCGCCTGACGGGTTTGTTCGGCGTTGTAGTTGGAGATGCCCGCATATAACGCCTTGCCCTGCCGCACCACCTGGTCGAGCGCGCTCATGGTTTCTTCCAACGGGGTGTCCGGGTCGGGGCGATGGTGATAGAAAATATCGACATATTCCAAATTCATGCGTTTCAAACTCTGGTCGAGGCTGGAAATCAGGTACTTGCGCGACCCCCATTCGCCATATGGCCCATTCCACATCCAGTATCCCGCTTTGGTGGAGATGACCAGTTCATCGCGATAGGGGCGGAAGTCCATATTCAGGATTTGGCCGAAGTTTTCTTCTGCCGACCCGGCTGGCGGACCATAATTGTTGGCGAGGTCGAAGTGGGTGATGCCCAGGTCGAAGGCGCGTCGCAGCATGGCACGGCCATTTTCAAGGGTGTCCACGCCGCCGAAGTTGTGCCACAGACCGAGCGAAATCGCTGGGAGTTTCAGCCCGCTCCGCCCGGATCGCACATACTTCATGGTGTCGTAGCGTTCCGGTACGGCGCGATAATCCGCTTTTACGAATGCTGGCATTGGGTTATGCTCCTGTCTGACATGATTGCTCGTGTCACAAGAGTATCCATGAAGGCGATAACCCGCAATTGATCCTATTCAGGCCATTGGTTTGGAACTCTTATCCTACCTGTGTGGGGGCATCAGATGACTGATGGCTGGATTTAATGACTCACGGGCAGGTCAAATCCCGGCTGGCGATGTTCCGCCTCTACCGTGATCGAAATCCCACCGCGCACGCTGAATGCCCCGGTCACATGGCAATAGAGAGGATCGAGCGTTGCCACCAGATCATCCAGAATGATGTTGGTCACATGCTCGTGGAAATGGCCTTCATTGCGAAACGACCAGAAGTACAGCTTGAGTGACTTCGACTCGACAATTTTCTGATCGGGGATGTAGCGGATGGTGATGGTGGCGAAGTCCGGCTGTCCGGTCATCGGGCAGACGCAGGTGAATTCCGGGCAGACCAGTGTCACCGTGTACGGGCGGCCTGGATTCATATTCGGGAAGGCTTCCAGTTTGCGTTCTGGCTGGCGTTTATCAGTATTTTTTCCCAACAGGGTCAATCCATCTGTTGGGTTGATGGTTGGATTCGTTTCGTCGGCCATTCATGTTCCTCTTTGTAACACTGAAAACAGGAATATGTCATTATAATAGGTTGCTAACCCAAATGGACAGGGATAGAACCCAAAGGAATAAAATGGCGTATATATACTTGGCTGGCCCGTTGTTTAACAGCCACCAACGCGCTTATATGGAACACATCACCGCTGCTGTCGAGGGCGCGGGCTATCGCACCTTCCTGCCGCATCGCGACGCCGGTCTGCTGACCGACTTTCGTGAGGATATGCGTCAGGACATCTTCAGAACGGACATGCAAGCCCTAACCACCTGCGATGCCTGTGTCGCGCTGCTGACGGGCGCGGATCACGACTCCGGTACATGCGCCGAAATCGGCTATCTGTATGCGAAAGGCATCCCGGTATTCGGCATTACCGACGACATTCGCTGGCTCAACAATTTCATTTGGGGCATGTGCAGCGAGGGAAAATACCTCGTCCGCACTGTTGAGGAAGTGTTACCGTTGTTGATTGCAGCCGTGAACCCCTAGCCCGCAATACCAGTATCCAGGGTTGCAAGCAGCCGATTTTTCATTCGAAAGGATTGGTACTGATGGGACTCGAATTGTATATGGTCGGTGTGATTGTGGAGGATATGAGGCGGGCGGTGGAATTCTATCGCCGTTTGGGAGTGGATATTCCGGAGGGCAGTGAGGGGCAGGGGCATGTCGAGATCAAAATGAGCGGTCTCACCTTCTTCCTCACCACCAAAACCATTAATGCCAGATGGGACCCCGCCCGAACCGAGGCATCCGGTGGGTATCGGATGATTCAGGAATATTATCTGGAAACGCGCGAAGCGGTGGACGCCAAATATACGGAGATGGTGGGTTATGGCTACGAGGGACACGTTGCCCCCTACCAGACTACCTTCAACGCCTATTTCGCGATGATAAACGACCCTGATGGCAACACGATTTTGCTTTCCGCCTAAATTTGGAGCAGGGGCTTGTCACCGGACAAACCCCCCGATTGGAATTTACTGTTTATCGGGTGTTTCCAGAATAGAGAGCGTTGCCATGTACTGGTTTTCAACCGTAGGGTTGGCCGTTATCGTCAGTGTACCCGCCCACATCTGGTTATCACCTTGCACTGACCAACCGCTCCACGACAACTTGTCGCTGGTTTCCTCTCCGACTGGTATCCACCCGGCAGCGGTCAATTGTTCATTATAGGCTGCTGCTACCTCCGGCATTGATAACTCGGTTTCCAGATAAGCATGGGTCGAAACGGATTGGAAGCCTGCTCCACCGCCTCCATCCATATTGTCACCTTGCAGCAATCGCACCCCTTCCGGTGTGGTAAGCTGTGGCAGAAGGTTATGTGGCACTTGAACTGGCGGGTCATCCGACGATCCCCCGCACTTGGAGGAATCGTCGGGTGTAATGTAGACGCGGACGTCGCTCATGTCCGACCCGTAGCCAAAAGCATTAACACTCACCATAAGATCATTTGCTGGATTGCAATACAGCCCGGAATCAGTGCTTTCGTCCGTGAATCCACCCCCCACAAAAGTATCCATGATAGTCCAATCATCAGCAGAAAAAATGTCGTCAAAAAACTGAGTGACTTGAGCAGGAGATTGGGTGGCGTCCAGAAGGATTTCTGTCGGCATTGTATTGCCCCTGGTGATGCTTCCAATCACTCGGATGCTATCCGGGAGTTTAAGCTCAAACGGCAAATCTTTGGGCAGGCTGCCCACGTAAACTGTTGCCTCCGAATCCGCGTAGGCAGGATAGGTGGCGAATGCGCGCGAAACCATCTCGCGCAGGGCGGTTTCATTACCGCCCACAACCTGTGTCCCGCTATTCTGCGCGGCGACAGCCACTACTGCCAGCAGCAGCACCGCAGCAGTGACAGTAAATCTGACAAACCGATGCATGTTACATCCTTTCACTTACGTAATTGGTTGTGTCATTCGCACCGGGGCGGCATTCTACCGCGAAAATGGGTTTGTAAACCCACGTTTACCCTACGCACGCGCTTCCCATCGCCTGAGCAGCACCAATTCCTCATCAGGTGTTAATCCGGCCTGATAGGGGTGGGCCAATAGCCGATGGCTCTCATGTTCCAGGATGTCCCGCACGATTTCGCTGGTTGGGCGGTGTTTCAGCCCGATGGATTGGGCGCGTTCACTGCTAACGGTCCAGAAGGTCGAGTTGGATTCTGGTAGGTACAGCGGTAGTGCGCCATTGCGGTTTTGGGTTTGTGGAAGGTTGTTTTGCAGGAAATCCCAGTCGGGTATCCAGGTGATGTCCGGGTGTGTCCCGCTGATGGATATAGCCGCCTCCAACCACTGCGCCCAGGTGATGGACTCGCCCGCCGTGTTATAGGTGCCGGTGTACTCTTTTTCGACAGCCAACAGAATGAACGTCGCTAAATCTCGAACATCAATCACCTGAAATGGCTGATCGGGTTTGCCAGGAGCAAGCATCTGACCTCCGCGTGCTGCCCTTGTCGCCCAATAGGTTGCCCGGTCTGTCCGGTCATAAGGTCCGGCCACGACGCCCGGACGCAGTATCAATGAGCGCCCTGGCATGATTTCTTCCAGAGTGCGTTCACTCGACAGCTTGAGTTCGCCATAATATCTGCCCACATCTTCACTGGCAGGGTCAGGCAAGGTTTTTACGGATGCGGTTTCGTCCCCGTGTACCGGGAATGGGGATGCATAGACTGAGATTGTGGACACAAACACATATTGACCGATGGCGTCCTTTAGCAATCTAGCTGAGTCGCTCACCAGGCGCGGTACGTACCCATTCACGTCAATTACGGTGTCCCACGCTCGACCTTTCAGTCCCTCCAATCCGCCGTCCCGATCCCCGATGATTTGTTCTAGATCGCGGAACAATTCGGGATTGGTTTTTCCCCGGTTAAACAGTGTGACTTCGTGGTGGTTAATGAGCGCCTGCTTGACGATATATCGCCCGACGAACTGCGTCCCGCCGAGAACCAGAATCTTCATCGTTTTCCCTCTCGTAGAGCCTATTGGAGTCTGTCCTGTGGCTATTCGGGGATTATAACGCGGCCAGTAGAGAGTGTTAGACCATCCCGAATAATTATCGTTTGCGGTAATCAATTTTGTCCAGCGTCGCTCCAAAGACGTATTTGTTGGTATCCAAAAAGCCATGCGGGAAACCGAGTTCAATTCGGCTGACCTCATCCAATCGCGCCCACTGTTCCGGTGATAGTTCCCATTCCAGCGCGGCAAGGTTATCGGCCAAATGATCGGCTGTACGCGCGCCCAAAATCGGGATTGTTGGCACATCCGGCTGCTGCCGTACCCAGTTGATCGCCACCTGTGACTTGCTGCGTCCGATTTCCTCGGCCACCTGTGCCACCGATTCGATAATCTGTAACGTCTGATCGCGCAGAACCACACCTTCTTTGCTGAATCTCGTCTGCTCGGTGCTGCCGGGATTGTATTTGCCCAACAATACGCCTTGCCCCAGGATTCCCCAGGGCAGCAGGGTCATTTCCCAGTGTCGCGCCATTGGGATGAGGTCGCGTTCGATGGCGCGTGAACTGAGTGAATAGGGAAGTTGCAGCCCGATAAACCGCGACCAGCCGCGTAAGTCGGCCATTGTATTTGCCTCGGCCACAATATACGCCGGGGTGTCGGAAAAGGCGACGTAATTCACCTTACCCGAACGCACCAGATCATCCAGCCCGCGCACCACTTCCTCCACCGGGGTCATGTAGTCCCACATGTGCAGGTAGTAGATGTCGATGTGATCGGTTTGCAAATGCTTCAAGCTGCGCTCGATGGACTTCATCATGTTCTTGCGACTGTTCCCGCCGGAGTTCGGGTCAGTCGAGTCCGGCTTGGTGAGTGTGTACTTGGTGGCGACCACAAAATGATCCCGATCCGCCTTCAACAGATCGCCCAGGATGGTTTCCGCCTCACCATCGGTATAATTGATGCTGGTGTCGATGAAGTTGCCGCCCGCCTCTGCAAACAGGTCGAACTGCTTCTTACTCTCTGCTTGAGAAGCACCCCATCCCCAGGTTTCGCCAAAGGTCATTGTGCCGAGGCATAACTCCGAAACTCGCAAGCCGCTTTTGCCCAATAATTTGTATCGCATGGTCAATCCTCCATCACAAGGTCATTAAACCCGCTTTCTGTGGGAATGATGTTATGATGATGCGTTTGTGATAGCTAACGGCATCTGTCCATTCCCAACACTGTACATTGGTACAAGCTGATGGTGCAACGGAACGGTTCATAAATCGGGCGAATTGGGGTTATTGACACATGACAACCAAAAGATTATGCGCATTTTGGTTTCTATTTTTCGCTCACCACTTATGCTATGATAACCGTAATGTCGGGGCAAAGGAAACGACTTATGCCAGAGAAATCCGATTTAACCCAATCCGAATCGGTGCAGAATTTTCTGAAAGCAGTCTACAGTCTGCAACAACAGGCGGAGCGGGTTTCTACGAATGCGCTGGCGGAAGTCCTGAACGTTCAGGCTCCGTCCATCACCGATATGGCACAGCGTCTAGTCACGGCAGAATTGATTGATTACCAGAAGTACCAGGGCGTTCGGCTGACACATGCAGGTGAAACCCTGGCATTAAAGATTATCCGGCGACACCGGCTGTTGGAGTTATATCTGGTGCGCGAATTAGGGTATGCCTTGCATGAAGTCCATGCCGAGGCGGAAAATCTGGAACATGCGGTTTCAGATCGGTTTATCGAAGCGATTGATACGAAGTTGGGCAATCCAGAAATCGATCCGCATGGCGATCCCATTCCAGCGGTAGATGGTACTATCACCCCCCGCGACCTACATCCTCTCAGCGAATGGCCGCTGCATACCTCGGCTTCAGTTGCCCGCATCAAGGCCGAAAGTGATGATATGCTGCAACATATTCTGGATCGAGGTTTCAAACTGGATGCTGAGATCGAAGTGCTTTCTCGTGATCCGTTCGAAGGGCCACTGACGACTCTAGTGGATGGTGAGCAGCGTGTGATCGGACATCATGTGGCTGACTGCATTCTGGTCGAAGGCCGGAGCGATTAACTGTGTATGCAGGTTAGCTATCCCATCAGGCAGTGTTCCATGTCAGAGCATCACAGTTTTCAAGAAGATCATTTTGCTGGTGGGGTTGATGGTAGCAATACGTCCAGAAAAACAAAAACTAGCGAAGAGGCTGGTTGTGTTCGAGTAAACTCTCGCTAGCTGGACCTGAACGTCCCAGTTCCGCTAACTAGGCATATCCACCAATTCGATACGCTCTAAGTGAGTCATCGTTCAAGTGTTAACGTTGATGATACATCCGATGACTCAGTATGAAACATCCAGATAATGCAAAGTAGTGTGTTCTAGGATAGTGTCTCGTCTGCGACTGCTAGCGCGACAGACCAGTCTGCTTCTAGTCCATCCAAAGTCAGTTGATACCTGTGGTCCGCCTCGAAATTCAGTTCGGTCGTTTTGATTAAGACGATACTTTTTCCAGCAGGAAATACATCGACCAGGTGATCTCCTGGGGTCAATTGAATATCCACAGTCGGGTCCGTGTTGGCAAAGTCTTCGATAATAAGCTTGTGATCCATATACACGTCAACTGCGCCGACATCCGCTGAGGCATTGGCGAAGGTTACGACGCTTTGTGGCCGGGGTTGTACAGAAACTTCAAATCCGGTTGCTCCCAGAAGCACTGCAGCTAGCCCGGCGATAACCAGAGTCGCCCGCGTGTATTTGTGCATGATTTTTCTCCTCTTTATTTGTCGACTTGTTGACTTGCTTTGTTAATTCCAATCTACTTGAGGAGTTGGGTGGTCGTCATCACCCAGGGGTGGGTGGTCAACACATGGGTGGTGGGTGGTTGTGAAAGCACGTTAGTGCGGTAAACTGGTCTCATATTATTATGGGGCAATTCATGACCTTGCAGGTTGACCTCAAATCGCGTGAAATCGAGATCCTGCACTTAATGGCGGATGGGCTGAGCAACCGCGAAATTGCAGACCGGCTCTATCTCGGTGTGGAGACCGTGCGCTGGTATGCCAAACAGATTTACAGCAAGTTCAATGTTTCAGGCCGTGAGGAAGCCGCCGCCAAAGCAGCCTCTTTAGGTTTACTCGATGTTGATGGGGAACAAATCATTGAAGCACGCCGGACCAGGCCTAAACACAATCTGCCGGCCCAGATGACCTCTTTTATTGGGCGTGAAGCTGAACTGGTTGACCTCAATCACCTGCTGGGAGATGAAGCTGAACACCGTCTCATCACCATTCTCGGCCCTGGCGGCATGGGCAAGACCCGCCTAGCTCTGGCGGTGGCCGAGCAGCAAGTCTCCCGTTTCGCCAACGGTATCTGTTTCGTACCGTTGGCCCCGCTGACCGACCCTACTAACCTCGTGCTGACCATTGCTGAACACAGCGGTTATCCGCTGCAACCGGAGCAGCGCGACCCGCAGCAGCAGCTATTTGATTACTTCAGGGAGAAGCATCTGCTGTTGGTGCTGGACAACTTCGAGCATTTGCTGGAGGCTGCGCCGTTGGTGGCCGGTATATTGGAAGCTGCCCCAGGGGTCAAAGTGCTGGCGACTTCACGCGAGCTGCTGGGACTCTACGGCGAAACGACCTACAGCTTGAGCGGGATGCAGCGGGCAACGCGCGATGATGATGCGGTGAAGCTTTTTGCGGAAAGCGCCCAGCGTGCGCAGCCGGATTTTATCCTGAGCGCCAGCAATCTGGCTGATGTCCGCCAGATTTGCCAGTTGGTGGGCGGCCTGCCATTGGGCATAGAACTGGCGACGGCCTGGCTGCGGACGCTCACACTGGCCGACATCGTCGATGAACTGGAACAGGGGCTGGACATCCTGGAAAGCCGAACACAGAGTTTGCGTGTCGTGTTTGAGCGTTCCTGGTGCTTGATGACGGACAAGCAGCAGCAGGCCTTCATGCGCTTGAGCGTCTTTCGCGGCGGCTGCACCCGCGCGGCGGCGGAGACGGTGACCAGTGTGGGGCTGCGTGCGCTTCAGAATCTGGTCGATAAATCGCTGTTGTGGCGCAGGTCGACCGGCCGTTTTGAGATGCACGAGCTACTGCGCCAATATGCCGCAGAAAAGCTGAAGGCATCCGGCGAGGTCGAATTTATCCGGGACGCGCATATGAGCTATTATGCCGAGGCGCTGCAGCAGCAGGCCGCCAATCTAACCGGCCCAGATGAGCGCGATGCCCTGGACGCCATCGAGGGCGACTTCGACAACCTGCGCGCGGCCTGGGAATGGGCGGCCCTGCGACGCAATGTAGACGCTATCAACCAGATGGTCGATCCGATCAGCTATTTTGGCTGGGCGCGTGGCCTGGCACACGTGCTGAATGACCTGTGCCAGTTCGCCGCTGCGCAGCTGACGCCCGATCCTGGCGATGACCTGCAGCGTGCCTGCATCGGTCGTGTCCTGCGCGCGCGTGGAGGCGCACTCACCGATCTTGCTCGATATGCTGAAGCGCGAGACGTGCTGCTGGAGAGCCTGGAGATTGCGCGCAGCTTCGGCGATAAAGCCGACGAAGCTCACTGTCTGAGTGAACTCAGCCGTGATATGGTCAGCCCACTGGAACAGGGAGAACACTATGCTGTCGAGAGCATTGCCCTGTTTATCGAACTGGATGACCTCTATGCACAGGCCCGCGCCTACCTGAACCTTGCCATCATCACTTCCGATCTGCGGAGACGGGACGAAGCCCGCGGACCCTGCCTGCGCTGTATTGCACTGTGTCGTACGTTGGGCAACAGATCACTGCTGGCTTTTGCCTTGCAGGAAATGGCGAACCTCGACTATGAATCGGGGCAGACCGAAACAGCGCAGCAAACCCGCTATGAAAGCCTAACACTCTTCCGCGAACTGAACCATCGTCATGGTCTCAAAATGGAGTTGACGAACGCGGCAGGTTATGCCATGGATGCGGGTAATCTGGAGGAGGCCGAGCGCCTCATCCAGGAAAGTCTGATGGTCAACCGGGAGATTGATGACCCCAGAACCCTGTGTTATGCACTGAGTTGCGCGGGCGTCCTGGCCGAAATTCGAGGCGACGATGCTGAGGCCCAGCGCATGGCGGGGGAAACGCGCATCCAGGCGGAACGCGACCCGCGCTATTACCTCGGTCAGGCCTATATCTTTCTCGCCTGGAACTTCTGTCTGGAGGGCCGCTTCGCGGCGGCAGCCATCGCAGAAGCGCACAATTTAAGCCTGCTGTCAGGCAACGGCCAAATCACCCTTTTAGTGTGGACCTTACCTAACGCCGTGTGGATTCTCGCAGCACGGGGTCAGGTTGAACGGGCCATTGAAGTTCTCGGTCTGGCGGTCCAGACTCGCCCTGGAGAGATTCAGCGATGGGCTATGCGCCCACATTGGCGTTCGCTGCTGGCAGATCTCGAAGCTGAACTCGGCTCAGAAGTGTATCAGGCCGCGTTTGAACGTGGGAAGGCACTGGACCTGGAAGCTACCATCACGGATATGATTGCAGAATTGGCGGACGCTGGTGCAACTTAACGCAAGCTCAGGCATATGCCCAAGACAAACCCGGAAAGCTTGAATTGGGATGTGCTTCATTCCATTGATGAAATAGGCCTTAAATAGAGACAATTTCTCTGCGTTAACATATGTGTAACTTGGATGGACCTGAAGGGACTCGAACCCTTGACCTCTACAGTGCGATTGTAGCGCTCTCCCAACTGAGCTACAGGCCCGTCTGTGGATGGGCGCATTGTAGCGGTTGCCCCCTCGCATGTCAAGAATTCGAGTCGGGGTGGTCAGGCGGAGACAGACTGGTTCACAGGTCTATATATTTCTATGGCACGTCCACAATAAAGCTGGCCGGTGTACTCCATGCCCCCCATGATTCGTCAGCTTTTTGCCCCTGAACCCGCATGTAGTAGGTGCCATCGGTTAAGGCAGGTGTCACCGTTGCGTAAAGTTGGGTGGAAGGTACGATGGCGGAAAACAATGGGTCGGCAAAGGATGTGGTATTGGCTACTTCTACCTGATAAGCAATCGCCCAACTAAGCCGATTCCAGGTTAATGTTGGTGTTCCGATAGTAAAGAAATTCTGCTGCGGTGCTGCACCAGCGGGCGAGGCAACCAGGAAACTCCGTACATCACTTAAAGGGGAAACTCCGCCGTAATCATTGGTGGCTTTGATCTGCCAATAGTATGTCCCAAGCGGCAGGGCGCTGGGTGGTTTATAGGAAGTTACATTGATAGTGGCGACAAGCGTTGTCGGCGGATTTGTCGAATCCATATAGACATCGTAGGTCAAATGTGAATTGCCGGTTGAATTCCAGGTTAGAGTGGGCTGCCCATTAGACCACTCCGATCCATTGGCCGGGTTGGTCAGGGATGGTTTACAGGGGAAGGTGGCTCCAAAATCCCCGCTAGGCGAGGCGTTCGGATTAGGATGAGCACTATTATAGGAGGCCACCAGGTAATAGCGTTCGGTGCCGCAGGCGATGGGTGTTTCTGTATAGGTGGTGACATCTGCATCGACAGAACCTACGAACGAGAAGGTATTTCCACTCAAGTAGCGGTAAATTAGGAAACCATCTTCATTCAGCGAATTGTCCTGCCAGGTGAGGGTGATGCTGTTGGCCGTCATGCCCGTAACTGTGACATCGGTTGGCGGGTCTGGGTATGAAATCTGAGGGGAATTATTGGTAATCTGAACCGTGAAACTACTGGTATTCTGGCTGACGACCTGAATCTGAATGTTATTCAACGAATCGTTAAATGTCTCGCCCGGTGTCCACATCGCCCCGGAATCATTTACATCATAATTGGTATCATTGTCCACTACCAGGGCGTACCCGGCGTTTCCCGTTCGGGTAAGATCAACGTCATGGATGATGACGGCAATACCGGGTGTGTTCTGATCGTATCCATCCTGCATCCGCGCCTCAACACTGTAAAAGTGAGTGCTTGAGCCACCGATCAGGACTTTGGCTAAGAGATAATTGGTGCTGGACACGGGTAACCGGAGTTGTTCCAGGGTAACGGATTGCGAACCACCTGGGCCAATCGAAATTTTGCGGTTCGCAGGCATCCACCCAGCAATATCCACATAATAAGCAATCGTGCCGGGTGGGATACAGCCAAAACCGGGATCATAGACAACGCAGGTGCCATAGTCATTACTCATCACGTCCCATTCGGAGACGTAAACATCCAATTCTGAGGGTGGATCCCAGGACGGGCCGGATGAGTGGGGCATTCCGAAACCATGTCCCATCTCATGCGCCAGAACGGCCAGTTGTATCCAATCCGCCATCCAGGTCATCCGGTAAGTCTTGGTTTGCCCATCGGCGTTTATGGTATACGAACCACCCCAGGCGCAGCAATCCAATGGATCGCTGAACATCATATTGATGCCTACATATTGTGGATAGTTCACTACCGAGTTGGCAGCGTTGGTGCAATCCTGCGCCAGTTTGCCCAGGTTGGCATTACCCTGTGTGTCCAGGTAGTAGGCATGGTTATGAGGCATCAATACCCAACTGCTGGTGGTTGTCGTACCGTTCAGGTTAATCATGTTGTAGGAAATCTGACGCCAGTAATGGTCTAAGCCTGGATATGTACTCCCCATCAGATTCTCATACCACGAACTGTCATGGGGTTGGGTGGGGTCCTCCGTCGAACTGGCATAGAATATTCACGAAGGGCTGTGAGCCAGAGGAGGCAGCCGTAACATCGTCCTGTGCGCTAACATCCCCCTCTACCTTTTGAATGGTCGTTACCTCAAAGGTTTCAACTGATGTACCTTCTGCGCCCTGACCGCTCACCTGTGCCTGCCCGGTGACTTCGACCAATTGGCCGGAGAATGAACGGGCGGTAGATTCGTCTACGATCAATTCGGCAAGGGGAGTACCGGATGAATCACTTAGCAGGGTAACGGTTTGTGGAGGCAGATTGGACTGCGGCGGTGGGTCGCCATAGATCAGGTTTAGGTAGCCAGTGAGTGTAATTGTATCCTGTAGAGACGGTTGTGCGCTGACAGTACCAATCAATCCAAAACTCTGAATACTGAGAAGGACAGTGGTGAACACCAGGAACAACAGAGAACGGATTACTTTGAGCACGATTAGTTCCCCACCTGATGACTCACTGAAACGAAAAAAATACTTTGAACTACAGCCTTTCACCCATTTATTATACCGATAAACCTAAAGTATAGATAAAGAAGTATTTCATCCGCCGGAGATGAGCGCATTCATGCTGGAAGATAACCCGCCTACCGCCCCTCCAGATTGAGTTGGTTCAATTCATGATTCAAATGTTGACGAGGTGGCCTTCATTACTGGCAGTCCATCACATTGCACCACCCCTGCCGAGTGTTATAATTGGCCTACATCTGCGCTAAAGTATGGCACCGGCCTTCCTGTGCCTCTGTTCAGAAACAGGAGGATTAACGTTGACTTCCCTTGTTCTAACCCTTACTGAGACACTGAGGTATCGTGGTGCGCTCGGCCAGTGGAGTTGGGTACTGCACCGGATTAGTGGTATCGGCGTGGTATTTTTTCTGACGCTCCACGTTATTGATACGTCATGGTCTGTGTTTTATCCCGATTTGTATGTGCGAGCGATTGCCAGCTATCAATCGGTATTGTTCACCATTGGCGAGTTCGCGCTGGTAGCCTGCGTGGTCTACCATGCGCTGAACGGACTGCGAATTGCTATCATTGACTTTAAGCCAGTGTGGTGGCGATACCAGCAGCGGGCGGCGTTCATCGTGCTGGGCGCGACCATCCTCATCCTGATCCCGACTTTCATCCTGATGTTCGGCCATGTGCTGGATTTTTACGGCGACCCGACCCATCAGACTATTCCACCACTGGAAGCGCTGATTGACCAATGGCCGTTCGCGGTGGGTATCGCAGTCGCAGCCGTCGCGGGTGTCCTGTATTCCGGCATTAGCGGGGTAATTAGCGGTGGACGGGAAGAAACCAGCAAAGGTAAAGGCAGCCGATTGGAACGGTTCTGGTGGTCGTACATGCGAATCAGCGGCTTCCTCATTCTGCCACTGGTATTCGGCCATCTGGCGATGATGCACCTGATTCAGGGTGTATTCGACATCACAACGGCTAACCACGTCGTCGTGGGAACCAACATCCTCAACCAGACAGGGACATCGGTTGAGTTTGTGGCAAGCCGATGGAATTTGCTGGTGGGTAGTGTGGCTGTGTGGCGAGTTTATGATGCAGCGATGCTGGCGCTGGCAGTAGTACATGGTTTTAACGGCCTGCGTTATGTTGTGACGGATTACACGACTTTCAGCCCCTTGCTCCGGCGCGGCATGACGTACATGTGCGTGATCGGGGCGGTGGTACTGTTGGTTCTCGGCTCGGCGGCGCTGTTAAGCACAATTGACAGCACAGCAATCCAGATGGCGCAGACGGCAGCCGCAAATCTGCACCCCTAACCCGACATCGAGTGGGGCAGTTCTCCTCCGGGCTGCCCCTTTAAAGGTACTGCGTCGTGAATCTCCGGTTTAGCTTTCACAAAACAACCTTTTTCATCACATCCGCATTATTCGCAGCAGCGATTGTCCCACTGGCAGCACAGGGCGATTGTCCGGCTGTGGTTGAGCAGGCTCTGAGTTCTGCCAACCAGGTGTGCAGCGGTCTGAGCCGAAATCAGGTGTGTTATGGCAACGATCACATCGAGGCTACCGACTGGCAGGGCGCAGAATTACCGGATTTTGACCAACCGGGGAATGTTACCGATCTGCTCAATCTGGCCTCGCTGGCGACCTTCCCGTTTGACACCCAGAACGAAACCTGGGGCGTGGCACTGATGGCGGTACAGGCCGATCTACCCGACACATTGCCCGGACAGAATGTCACGCTGGTTGTGTTCGGGGATGTTCAGGTTGAAAACGATGTCGCACCGGGGGAAGTGGTTGCCCCAGTGATGCTGTCCGGCACATCCAACAGCAATCCCAACCTGCGGCTTGGGCCGGGAACCAATTACGCCATCGCGGGAAGCCTGTCGGCCAATGAAACTGTGACCGTCATCGGGCAGAATGAAGTGGGCGACTGGGTTCAACTGCTGAATGGCCGGGATACAGTTTGGGTAGCGGCGCGGTTCATCACGATTGATGGCGATACCTCAACGCTGACGGTGGTTGACCCTAACAGCGACCCAACCTTATTTGCCCAACCGATGCAAGCCTTCCGCGTGCGTTCCAAACCCGGTAAACCCTCATGTGAGGAAGTGCCGGGGGACGGCCTGCTCATTCAAGCGCCGACGGACACCACCGTGAACTTTCTGGTGAACGGAATCCAGATGGCAGTCGGCAGCACGGCGTTGATTCGACCTGACGAAAGCGGCGCAGGTATGCAGGTGGCGACGCTGGGCGGCTCAATCAACCTGAAGTCCGGCGGTGGGGAAGAAGATGTTTTGCCGGGTTACATCACGACAACAAGCGAGGGAAATCCCCCACCAAAGGCGGTGCGCTACCAATATGACGATGTTCGTTCACTGCCTGTAGATTTGCTCCCAGAACATCCGAATGTGCCTCCACCAGATGGCACGGAGATCAGCACCTATCTGTGTTTCTTCGGGAGCAGCAACGGTAGTTTGCGCAACGTCATTCCATCCGATAAACCGCTGATTTTCGGAGAGGAACTAGGCGGCGTGGACGCAGCGGCGGCGCAGCGTGTACGGGATAATACAACGGTCACGCTGACGATTGACGGCGAGGCTGTGCCTTTGTGGAGCATCTCCGACCCCTACAGCATCGACCAGAGTACAAACGCCAGCAGCGGGCAATCCACCGGGGCGGCAGTGGTGCAAAAATGGTGGTTCGTCGTACCGCATCCCGAACCGGGGCGACATGTGGCGGTGATGACCTGGAAAAAGGCGACGATTGACGAGTATCGCTGCCTGTTCCGGGTAGAGTGACGGCGGCAGTTCGCCTGTTGGCCGCCGCTGTGATCGAAAAAGAGAGAAACGAGAAAAAATTCTCGAATTTCTCAACCTTCCCGTGATTTCGGCTGCGACCTGATTTTTACCGGACTCGTCAAGGTACAGTTGTCCGATACCCCCGCGTGGTTGGTGGAAATCCGGGGCGGTGCGGGGTGTTTTGTTCCAAACAAGGCGGGGATAGCGGAATATTCCCGTAATGCCCCTATCCCACCCCATAACTTCGATGGATACAGCTTCATTTTTATTGCACGAAAGTCCACTTTTTCCTGCAATACCCCCGGCTGTTTTCTGCACAAAAATGACTGATTTGGGGGTTACTGCAACAACCACGTGTGTTTTCTGCACTGTTCGATACTCCGAATCCTTCCGGTGGCAAATGGCTGCAGATCAACGGTGGATGGTTGGGGCGGTGTCGCCACCGAAGCACTATCATCTGCCCGTTACGAGGTGGCGGCAAAAATGAGGCACCGTAAATCCTCCATAGTACATCAAGCAAGGTCAATTATAGAACAAAAGTTCGTATCTGTCGATTAGGATTGGGTTGGAAAGGGGTTCGAGTTTCCTGTGAGTCAATGCCGGGGCGATGTGCAGATTGTCACCTATATGAGCCGGGACGAGTGACGTCAATAGCTGACGTTTGTCATCCTGCCCGTAGTTGATTGCGAGGTATAATTTTGATCCTCGAATGATGGTAGGAGGAAGGATATTCGTCATGTACGCGAGCGTGAGAGTAACCCAGGCAAAGCAGGGTTCGGTGGATCAAATCGGACAGCGCGTGACGGATGATTTCGTGCCGATTGTCAGCGACATACCGGGTTTTCTCGGCTACTATGTGGTCAGTGTTGGCAGCGACAAACTGGTGACTGTCAGTATCTTTGAAGATGCTGAAGGCGCACGAGCGTCGATTTAAGCCTCTTATGAATGGGTCAGCCAAAATGTCACTGAATGGCTGGCACGCCCACTGGACATTATGGAAGGTCAGGTGATTGCCTACCAACGAAAGTGAATGGTAGGGAACTCCGGGTATCGTCCTGTTCCGGCGTGCATCTGAGATGTCACCGGATGTTATTCCATTTGAGCCATATCCGAACTATGAAGTAGCCCGATAGGGCAGACCTGTCTGTCTGCCCTATCTGAAAACAAAGTCCACGCGAGTGAATAAAACGCCTGATAGGGTCGTCCACCAGCCGATGATTGATCGGTGTATGTTATAATTAGGATGGGATAGCAGGGGTATGAAAGATGTTGCAGATTCAGATTTAGTTTGACGAGTTATTAAAGGTTATCGACCAGCTTACGGATGAACAGAAGCGGGTTCTCAATCAACACCTTGCGGCGAAAAGTGTGGCTTCAAACGGAGAACCCACCCCCAAGAAATCGCGGGTATTAGGGCTACACCCAGGGGCATTTCAACCGAGCGATGATTTTGATGAGCCGTTACCAGATGAATTTTGGTCAGGCGAGGATGAATGAAATATTTGCTGGACACCCATGCATTCATGTGGTCGGACAGCACGCCGTCTCTGCTTTCGGCGGAAGCGGCGGCGGTCATTCGTGACCCCAACAGTATTATCTACCTCAGTATGATAAGCATCTGGGAAATCCAAATTAAGTACCAGATTGGTAAGTTAAGCCTGACCATGCCTCTGTCTAAGATCATTGAACGTCAACAGCACGAAAATGAGATTGAACTTCTCCCTATCCGATTGTCGCACATTTTAGAATTAGGGAATCTGGCTTTGCATCACCGCGACCCATTTGACCGACTGCTGATCGCTCAAGCACGAATTGAAGACCTGACGCTGATTAGCAGCGACTCGCGTTTCGGCCAGTATCCGGTAAAGGTCATCTGGTAACATTTCTCTCGCCGCTATGCCTTTCCAGCCCAGCCATAAAAACGACAGGCTTTGAAGTAGAACAGGCGGATGTTCCAGGCCGTTTGTCATGTAGATTTCGTGGGCATAAGGGAAAGGCCATTGACGATGATTTCACAGACCAACGCAGTAGCGAAGGCGGCGGGGAGGGGGTATCATTGAGGCAATTGGTAAAAATTAGTCCTATAAATACCTGCTAATATACGAGCTATTCCCCTACGGCTCACTGCTATTTGAGGAGTTTTTGGAATGCAAACGCATCAATTTGACGCCATTATTGTCGGCGCAGGTGGCGCGGGCTTGATGGCGGCTCTGTACGCCAGTAAAGGTGGGGCGAAGGTGGCGGTAGTCAGCAAGTTGTACCCCACCCGCAGCCATACCGGGGCAGCGTTGGGCGGCATCGGCGCGGCGCTAGGCAACCTGGACGAGGACAAACCGATCTGGCACGCTTACGATACGGTCAAGGGTGGCGATTATCTGACCGACCAGAACGCGGCCAAAGTGCTGTCGGAAAATGCTATCGACGCGGTAATCGAACTGGAACACATGGGTCTGCCGTTTGACCGCACCTCCGAAGGCCGCATCAGCCAGCGGCGGTTCGGCGGGCATACCAGCAATTTCGGTGAAAAACCGGTACGGCGCGCGTGTCACTCGGCTGACCGCACCGGGCACATGATCTTACAAACCCTGTACCAGCAATGTATCAAGAATGAAGTGAATTTCTTTGACGAGTTCCATGTCGTCGATACGCTGATGAATCAGGGGCACTGCGTTGGCGTGGTCGCTATCCAGCTTGGCACAGGCGAGTTCCATGTGTTTCACAGCAAGGCGACATTGTTCGCAACCGGCGGTTGGGGGCGAATCTGGCGGGTGACGAGCAACGCCCATACGCTGACTGGCGATGGTTCGGCAGTGGCGTACCGCCGAGGTGTGCCGATGCAGGACATGGAATTTTATCAATTCCATCCCACCGGACTGTACGGGTTGGGGGTGCTGCTGACTGAAGGTATTCGCGGTGAGGGCGGGGTACTGCTGAACAAAAATGGCGAACGCTTCATGCTGAAGTATGCGCCGACGATCAAAGACCTCGCCAGCCGGGATGTGGTGAGCCGTTCGATTTATCTGGAAATCCGTGACGGAAAAGGCATCAACGGCCAGGATTATGTGCATCTGGATGTGCGGCCCAGCACGGTGAATCGCTATCTGGCAGAGGCGGGCGAAACGCGGCGGGTGGACGAGGGCTATATCGCACACGCGCTGGCGGAAACGCTGGATGTGTGCCGGACGTATGCCGGGGTTGACCCACTGACCGAGCCGATGCCGGTGCAGCCGACGGCTCATTATGCGATGGGCGGCATTCCAACCAATGTCGATGCCGAAGTGGTGACAGATGCCAACTGGACGGTGCTGCCGGGTATGTATGCGGCGGGTGAATGCGCGTGTGTAAGCTGTCATGGCGCGAACCGGCTGGGAACGAATTCGCTGGTTGATTTGGTGGTGTTCGGGCGGCGCGGCGGCATGAAGATCGCCGACTATGTAAAAGGCGCGGATTTAATACCGCTGCCGGACAACCCGATTGCGGAAGCCGAAGCGGAAATGAAACGCATCCGCACTACAAAGGGAAAAACCCGTCCCGGCCTGCTGCGTAAAGAAATGCAGAAATTGATGATGGATAAGGTGGGCGTGTTCCGTGAGGAAAAGATGCTGACCGAGGCGGTGGATGAGGTGCGAGAACTACGTCACCGCTTCCAGACGGACATCTCGATTGACGACCAGGGCTACAAGTTCAATACTGATCTGATGGAAGCCTGGGAACTGGGATGCCTGCTCGACCTGGCAGAAGTGACAGCAGTGAGCGCGGTCAACCGCAAGGAGAGCCGGGGGGCACACAGCCGCGAGGATTATCCGAAACGCGACGATGTAAACTGGCTGGTACATACCCTGGCTTATCGTGAGGCAGACAGTCCGTATGTCGTCGGGGATACCAACATCAAGCTGGATACCGACAAGAAGGTCGATATGTCGCTGGCAGAAGAAGATAAACGTTTCGTGCCGAAAGAGCGGGTCTATTAAATCAGGTATGAGGTATGAGCGCCGAGCAGCAAGTTATAGAAGTCGTGGCTCATACCTCAGTTCCAACTCATTGATATTGGGCGAAGCATAAGGAACTGAGAGTAAAAATGGACGTCACATTCAGAATTCGACGGTATAACCCTGAAGTACCTGGAAAAGATAAACCCTACTGGCAGGAATTTACGCTGGGTGATGTTAATCCGACCAACCGCGTGCTGGAAATGCTGAACCGCGTGAAGTGGGAACAGGACGGCACACTGACGCTGCGGCGTTCATGTTCCAGCGGGATTTGCGGGTCGGATGCGATGCGAATCAATGGGCGAAATGCACTGGCGTGTAAGCTGCTCATCCGCGATGTGGGCACGAAAATCCAGATCGAACCGATCCTGGGTCTGAAAGTGATTAAAGACCTGGTGGTGGATATGGAGCCGTTCTTCGAGCATTATCGCTCGGTGATGCCGTACTTTGTGAACAACGACCCGATCCCCGCCGATGGCCGGGAACGGTTGCAATCACCCGAAGATCGGGAGCGGTTTGACAACACCACCAACTGCATATTGTGCGCGGCCTGCACGACTTCGTGCCCCAGCTTTTGGGCGAACGATAAGTACGTCGGCCCGGCGGCGGTTGTACAGGCGCACCGCTTCATCTTCGACAGTCGTGACCAGGGAGCGAAGGAACGGTTGGATGTATTGGCCGAACCCAATGGTGTGTGGCGCTGCCGGACGATCTACAACTGCACCCCGGCCTGCCCACGCGGTATCGAAGTCACGCGGGCGTTGGGCGAGGTCAAGCTGGCGATCCAGCGCGGGACACCGGAAGGTGTGATTGACGTGAAGCTGGAAGATATTCACACGGCCAGCTAACGTGCGCTGAACAGACAGTGATGAGGGCAGGCAAAGCGCTTGCCCTTTTTTATTCCGATGGTGGGATGGGCGCGCCCTCAAGTTTTTCGACCAGCGCCAGGGCTTCTTCGCGGGTTTTGGTCACTTTATAATTTTTGGCGACGATGTGAGCGAAGGTGGTGGACAGGAAACTGGCAACCGTATTGGGAATCCCAAAAATGATGATCCAGGCCAGTTTTTTGCTAGACGGCTGTTCAAAGAGCGTTGTGAAGTCACTCAAGCGCATGGGGTAATGGGTAATCTGGCTCATATCGACCAGACTGTAGACCGGGGCGACACCCGATTCAATCATCTGCGTGCCAATCTGTGAACTCGCCATCAGGTCATCGGCGGTGATGCTGCCCTGCAACTCGGTCATGAGGATACGATTTTCGACTAACCAATAATTCTGGACGGGCATGTTGCCTGCTTAATCTCCTTAACCATCTCTTGAGAACTCCGGCGGGGATTAACGTTGGGGGAATGAATAGTCTGTCTATTGTACCAGAAATCCAAAATCATAAGGATTGAGAGTCACTATTAGGGGATACGGCACTCACAGGATTCTAAAAGAAGTGTAAGAGATTGTCTGCGCTGCTCATCAGAAAAGAGGAGTGAGTTGTAGAATGGGATTATGACGGATTACGAACGACCTGACTGGAATGAATACAGCGAACCGTATGAGGCGGAGGAATCGCCCTACTGGTCGCCCGCGCGTGTGGTGTACCTGCTTATCATCCTCATTACGCTGATTGCTTTCATTCTGTATGTCATTTATCCGGCGATTATGCCGCTGCATCCAGCACCGACGTTTATACCCCGACAGCAAGCCTGATGTTGGCCGGTTCAGGACAGCAGCTCGGCGGATAGAATTGCTCGCGACTCCGGCGTGAAATACAGTCTGTAGGTACAGCCGGATATAAAGGCCGCGCCAACCGAGGGCGATACCCCGAAGACTTCTCCACTAATGGTTAGCTGTACCCCGAAGAAGGGAAATGATCCCTGCCGCATCATCAACGAGCCGCTAACCGACTGAACTTCACCGTTCAGGTCGGCGGTGGTGTGCCGCCAGCCATCGGACAGGGTGAGCCACACCGCCCCCGTCCCCAGGACAAGCAACACCAGCGACACATCCGCCAGCAAACCAACCGCCCAGGCGATCACCACAATGGTCATCCAGAGAACAGCCTGTTGGAGGCGCAGCCCTTCAAGATAGCTGCGTTGTGCAGGCGAAAGCTGTCCGGCCTGATTGGCGTGCAGGTCGAAGGCTGAAAATTGAAGCGCCCCCATCAAGGTGAGGTGGGGATTGGGGTGTAACATGATATAGCTACCGGGAGAACCCGATTGACCCTTTTTGATAGACTGCCGATTTCATTGTAAGAGGCGTAAAAATAGGGGTGTCCCCCAGTGATTGGGGGAGCGAGTTGGGGCGAAAAATCAATTGTCGGTCATGGCGTAGGCGCGCCAAATTTTATAACCCAGTCTGCCGTAAAAGGTCAGCAAGTCTGTCCAGCCAACGATGCACTGATGGACACCCCGCTCACGCAGGATTTCGGATGCCGTCGCCATTAAAGCAAGCCCGATACCCCGCTCACGATAGGATTCGTCCACACCAACTGCCCCAATATTACCCAGGTCGTCGCCGAGTATCTGATGCCAAACTGAATTCGGGGCTAATCCCTCAACGTCCGCCGTATCCAGAAGCAGGCTGCCGACCACCGTTGTCCCATCCCAGGCGGCCAGGATGTCCCCAAGCCTGCCGGACGCAGCGGTTGAGGCGAAGAACTGTGCCCAGAAGGGAAAAACACGGGACTCAAAGTCCAGCACGGCGGGGATTTCATCCAGGGAGGGTGAATGAAACCGGATGTTGAAAGGAGTGACCCGTTCCATAACGCCGGGGGGTGTTTGATAGCGGCTCAAATCCTGCGTGAGATCATAGTTGGTGTCTGGGAAGTCCCAACCACAGGATCGAAAAAAATCCAGCGTACCGGGCGGGTCGAGCGGCACACCCGGCCAGAAGTAGTCCCCGCCGCCATGTGCGAGGCTGATGGTTTCGACGCTTTGGGCGCGCAAATGCTGGATAGCAGTGGTATGTAACTGCGTGCCGATGCCGCTGCGCTGTTTCTCCGGGCTGACCAATAGGAGTGGAATCCCGGCTTCCTTCCCAATCGAATTGACCTGGGTTGCCACGAAGCCAACCACCTGTCCCGCTTCTTCAGCGACGAAGTGGTCGCCCTGATGATAATTTGCACCCCCGCTGACCATACGCTTCAAGAATTGGGGTGTGAGCGGCCAGGACGCGCCAAGCGCATCCCGCCAGATGCCGTAGAGCGTGTCAAAGTCGGATGCCTGATAGGGACGAATTGAAAGGGTCATACGAACAGTATGGCGTTCATGATGCCCCAAAGCAAGTCAATGTGAGTGATTAGTCCCCGGCGGCCTGAGTGGTGCGGGCACGTCTGGGAATGGCAGCATCTTCCGGCACGTTGGTGGCGAGACGGAATCCGATAAAGATCAGAATCGCGCCGAGCATGGTGCCGATATACTGGAAGGATGGATCACCGAGACGAATTAACGCGCCACCTAGCGCGGGGAGCAGCCCACCTGCCGCGATGAGCCAGTTGCCGACCACACGATTCCGCATGATGTTCTTGCGCCGGAAAATCCAGGCGGAATAGATCGCGCCGCCGACCAGCGCCACCGTTCCCCAGATGTTCATAATGGGTGAGAAAAAGCGCACCGTGCCACGCGAACTGCCAGCCATGATGCCTTGATGGATGACTGTACCATCGGGAGCAACTTGGTCGCGGTAGATGGTCGTCAAATCCGCGCCGGGATGCCATGCGTCGGCATTGAACGGGGTCAGAAACAATGTCCAGGGCAGGGTCATGATGCCGACCAGAATCAATGCCATCTGGATGTTACGGGCGATACTACCGCGCCGCACAAGCAGATAAATCGTGCCCTGTCCCAACCAGGGGGCAACCATGAGCGCGCCACACCAGTACCAGAGGCCGAAGAACAGGGGACTCCAGGTGAAATTGAGGACGACCTGACTGAGCGTACCGATGGTATACAACACCAGACCGATGCCCCAGGCCAAATTGTGGGGACGACGTTTTTCCCACCAGTGCCGCAGCACTACCACCGCAAAAACGCCGCTGACGAGCGTGGCGACGACTGATAAAATCAGGGAAGTAGACATCATGATAGCCTTTTGAATCTGCCCTATCGGTAAAGGTGTTTGGATGCTGCATGTGCATCCTTAGGCGGCGAGATTCTAATTTGCGAATAGTAGCACAATCTACACAAAATTGCGATAAATCTATAGAAATCTACGTGCGATTTCGTGATATTCAGGAAATGAGTTCCGGCTTCAGATGGTCAACCCGGTTGATATAACGCACCAGCAGGCGATCTCCGTCCAGGAAGTCCACGCGGGTGATGCCGGTGTTATTGTGCATGTGGTAATGGCGATTGTCCGGCAACTGATTCAGGAGCGCCTTTATCAGACAGTCAATGAATGTGCCGTGTGTGACCAGCGCGATTCGCTCGGAAGAATCTGCCTGCATCAGCAGGGCGGCGGCGACCTTGATGGCTCGTGACTGCGCGCCGGTAATGTCCTCCGCGCCGAGTGCCGGATTCCACCAGCCAGCTTCGGTCAGATCATCAGGGGGGGTGTAGTCGGCAAACTGCTGAAGAAGATCAGCGCGGGTAATGCCGCCAAAACCGACAATGCCGCGTTCATCCCGATAATCCAGATAAATGCCGCCGTGTTCGTGGATTTCAATCCAGACTTCCGGCTTGAGGTCAAGCGCGCGGCTGATGGGCTGGCAGGTTTGCAAGGCGCGGAGCATAGGACTGCAATACAGTTTGGTGATGCCGAATCCGCCGCGTGTTTCGGCATCTGTCAGCGAACTTGAAACCGCACCGGCACTGAAGCCATCTTTGAGATAGTGGGCGACGACTAGTGCCTGCTGGTGTCCCAGCTCGGTGAGGGGCGGGTCGGCGACGCGATTCGATTCGTCATCAATCATGCTGACATTATTGGCCGATTGGCCGTGTCGGATGAGATAGAGTTCCATAAGTTGTGGGGTTTAAATCCTGAGCATGTGAAACAATACAGATGGAGAGTATACCAAGATCGCTGCGCGGGTTAAATGCCGGATTGGTTCTATCGTACCGGAACAGTCGGTCAGCGGGTGGGTGCATTTCGACAAATCAGGCTACAATAACTTCCATTACAGGAGGTTCGATTATGTCCAGACGCCCCAAGCTCATCCTGTTCCCGGCGCTGCTGTCGATGCTGGCGCTGGCGACATCGGTTGTGCTGGCACAAACGGCCACACCCTCGCCGATTCCACCGCCATCGGTCACACCGGGGCCGACAGTGTATTATGTCGGAACTGCTGCCACCACGCCCACACCGGGCTGCGCTGCACCACTGGCGTTCGCAGTCGATTCGCTGGTGTATGTGAGCGGTGGGGTGTACGTGCGCACCGAGCCAACCGGGTCTAGCCCCTGGGTGAATTATTATGAGCAGAGTACGGTGGTGCGGATCACAGGCACGCCGGTGTGTGATGGTGTCCACTGGAACTGGTGGCCGGTACGCGGGCCGGGGAATGATGGATGGGTGGCGGAAGGCGATCCTATCAACGGATACTGGATGCAGTTGGCCGCGCCGCCAGAAGGTGTGACTCCGTGTAATCCGCCAGCCGACCTCAACATCGGGAAACGGGCGCTCGTCCTGAATGACGTGAATTTACATGATGCCGCCAACATGGATGGACTGGTGCTGACGGTCGTGCCGAGCGGCTCGTTTGTGAATGTACTGGAAGGACCCGTGTGTGCCAACGGCTACAATTACTGGCGGGTACAGGCGGTGGTGGTGAATGTCCTGTATACCGGGTGGGTGGCGGACGGTCAAACGGATGGCACTCCCTGGCTGCAAGACGAATTCTTCCTGGCAACCCCGGTTTGCGCCCCCCCGATGCGGCTGTCTGTCGGTTCGCAGGCCTATGTGAATTACAAAGGGAACTCGCCCAAGAATTTGCGTACCGCGCCGTCGATCAATGCGGCGCTGGTGGCGACCCTGCTGGATGGCATTGGGTTCGAGGTTATTGGCGGGCCGGTATGCGGCAGGGATGGTTATAACTGGTGGCAAATCCGCATCCTGTCGCGCCCGGATGTGACGGGGTGGCTGGCAGAAGGCGGGCCGGGGAATTACTGGATTTCGCCGCAACAAGCCGATTTACATCCTGTACCACCCGCACCACCGTATCAGTAGCTCCGACGATTTCCTGGCAGGGGTTTGGCGATACTCGCCCCCTGCTTTTTCTCGCCTCGAAGTCCAATCCACACAGGAGTCCCCGAATGCCTCTGCCGATGGTACACCTGGCGGTTGCCGTGCAACTGGCGGCACGCCACGATCAATTTCCGTCACCCGCTTTTCTGCTTGGCAGTTTGTCGCCCGATGCGATCCACATGCGCCCGGATAGCGTCGGTGATGATAAGGAGAAAACCCACCTCACGAATCCACCGGATACAGCCGACCATGCGGCAGTACACAGGCTTGTGAATAATCCATCGTGACACGAATGCTCCCCTTCCAGGTTTTGCAGCGGGGTATGCGGCGCATCTGCTGACAGACCGTTTGTGGTCAGAAATTGTTTCGCGCCCGTTTCGGGAACGTTTCACACCGGAAATTGGCTCCGAGGCGATGCGCGAACTGTATTACCGGGAAACCGACCAGATCGACTGTAACCTGTACCATCACATGCCCTGGCGTCCGAGAGTTTGGGAGTATCTGGGTGAGGCACAGGCGGTAGATTTTCCGCCGTTGTTGAGTGCGACGGAAATCGACCAGTGGCGGAGACGGACGCTCGATTGGTTCTCTGACCCTCAACACGAGCCGAAGGTCAGGCCGCAGCACATCACCGACGAGCGGGTGGCGGCATTCATCCAGCAGGCGGTGGAATATGTGAATGAATGGTTCGCCGCCTGGGATGTCGGGATGTCGATGGTGTGAAATCGCCGGATTGCGCAATGCGCTCTACGTTTCCCCACTGTTTTTTGTACCCGTTCGCATAAAAACGCCGGATGCGCTAAATTCTCCGCCTGTAAAAACTTTTGTCGGGATAGGAGTCTTTGTATGAGAAAATTCACATTGGCCGCGTGGCTGATGTTGGTATTTGCCCTGGCGTCGTGTAATCTGGGCAACGCACCCGGCGGCGGTGGCGAAACAGTGATTAGCGGTCTACCTGTGGTGCGGATTGCAGCGCCCCTGCCCAACGCCACCTTTTTAGAGGGGGTTATGGTGAATATCCAGGCGGCAGTGACCAATGCTGGAGCCGATATTGACCGGGTGGAAGTGGTGGTGGATGACCAGATTGTCGCCACACGATCAGCGCCGAATACCGCAGGGACAGCCGCATTCAGCGTCACCGAGTCGTGGACGGCGGCAGGTGCAGGCCAGCATACCATCAGTGTGACGGCTTTCCGCGCCGATGGGTCGAGCAGCGCCCCGGCCAGTGTGACGGTGACGGTGGTGGAGAGCGGCGCAAGCACACAGCCTACGGCCACGCCGCCAGCGACCAGCAATACGAGCAGTGGTGGGGATAATTCAAACACGAGTACGGGCGGGCAGGCGACATCCGCACCCAGCAACACGCCCGCGCCAACTGACACACAAGCGCCTGTCGCAACCAGCACACCCAGTAACCCGGTGGCGACGTTCCTGCAAGGTGTGAATGTGCGCAGTGGGCCGAGTACGCTGTTCAATCCGCCGATTGGCAGTTTTGCCGCCAACCAGACCGCCGACATCCTGGGCAGAACCCCGGCAGGCGATTGGTATAAGGTACGTTACTACAACGGCGAAGGTTGGGTGTTCGGGCAGCTATTAAGCGTTTCCGGCGACGAGTCGCAAATTCCGGTTGATCCGGGTCCACCCGTACCAACAGAAACACCGATTCCGCCGACACCTGTTCCAGCGACAGCCGTGCCACAGTTAAATGTCAACCTGGTGGCGGGAAACATAACCCTTGAACCGTCGCAGCCGAAATGTAATGAAACCTTCAACATCTTCATCGACATCGCCAACTTCGGGCAGCAGGCCAATGCCAGCGGCGGTTCGATCTCGGTGCGTGATGAGGCGGGTGGCAACGTGACAACCACCAACGGCGCGTTCGGTATTATTCAACCGGGGCAGACGGCTGGCCGGGTTGGACCGATGCCTCTCACAGTGGGTACGAACTTTGAAGAACAACACACACTGACCGTTGTGGTCGACTCAGGCGGTACAATCGCTGAGACGGATGAGGGTGACAACACCAAGCAGATTACCTATAAGCTGGCGAAAGCGGGCTGTTAGGTCAGGTAGATAGGATCGAATGAATGAGGGCGCATCAATACGGTGCGCCCTTCACTATTCTATAAAATGCCCATGTGCGCGAAACCACAGGATTTACTGCTGCTGCTGTTCCTGCTGGGCTTCGGCCTCGTCGGGTGCGCCTTCGCCACCTGACAACCAGGTAGCAATCGGCTGCAAGGCAACCTCGGCAGGGGCATCGTCGGCCAGGGATACCTGCACACCTACACTCAGTTCGGTGTCGGCTTCGCCCTTAAATACACCATGCGTCGGTGGCACATCGGCATAATCCCGCCCAACCGCCACCCGGATATGCCGTTCGGCACACAAGAGGTTATTGGTCGGGTCGAAACCCACCCAACCGATTTCCGGCAGAAGGGCTTCTATCCAGGCATGAGTTGCGTCTTCAGCCGAACGATAGCCATGCCCATTGCGGCGATGAAACAGATAGCCACTGATATAGCGACAGGGGATGCCGATACCTCGCACCAATGCGATCATAATGTGTGAGAAATCCTGACAAACACCCGCGCGATTGGCTAGGCTATCGTCAATCGGCGAATCGACCTGTGTTTTATCCTGGGCGTAGTCGAAGGTCGTGAAAATGGCTGTGTTGAGTTCACGCAGTAGGCTCAGGGGGTCGTCCCGGCGAACGACGCCGAGTTCGCTGGCTAACTGCTGCAGCATGGGGGTGGACTCGGTGAACCGGCTGGGCAGGAGCATATCGTATTCCGAGCGGGCGAGGGTGTCCAGCGCATCCCAGCTTTCCGGGGGCAGGCTTTCGGGAATCAGCGGGGCATCGCGCATCTCGACCAGTGATTCGGCCACGATGACCAACTGGCGATGCTGGCCGGGGATGTCGAAATGGTGGACGATGTTTCCCAAATAATCCTGATAGCTCATCGTCCGGGCATTGGGGTTGAGCGCCAGATTAAACTTCAGGCATCGCTGGAATCCTTCGGTGCGCGGCTCCATGCGAAGTTCCATCGCGCTCTGGGTGATGGGAGCACTGTAACGAAAACGAGTGACGTGGCGAACGTTATAATACATATTTTCCTATCCAGATCAATAAGCCGAATAATCGCGCAAGGTGGGATGAAGGGTCAAAGTGGGGGCTGACCGTCCCGGACTCATTCAACGCCAGTTTTCGTAGAAATATCGTTAAATCGCGCAACATTGTCCAGCAGTATAGACAATTTTTAGGCCAACGCGCTTTCAACCGGGTAGGTGACATAGGTTTCGTAAACCGCCTCATGTATTTGCCCACACTGTCGGCCAATATCCTGTAGATAATTGTGAGTCCCGCGCGCGATGACCTCATCCACCTGATCGAAACTGAGGGCAGAACGCAGACGCCCTGCCAGCCGGTAGACGCGGCTGTTCTTGCTGACGGCGGTGATGTCGGCAATGGATTGGAGGGCAGTTTGTACCCCCTCGATACAGAAGCGAATGGAATGTGGAAATTCGTTACTAAACAGCAGAAATTCGGCAATACGGTTGGGGCGCAGGTCGGCATTATAGACCTTACAGTAGGCTTCAAAAGCGGTGCAGGACTTCAGCAGCCCCAGCCACTCAAAATAATCGTCCATCGCCAATGGATGATCGACAGGTGAGAGGGGAAAGGCGTTCAGATGATAATCGAGCAAAGAAGCCAACGATGTGGCGCGTTCGATAAAACGCCCTAACTGGATGAAATGCCAACCCTGGTCGTGAATCATGGTGGAATCGGTGATGCCCTGGAACAGATGCGCGCCGTCCTTGACTTCGCGGAAGAATTCATGCGGCTGCTCGTTCCAGATGTGATCGAGCGTGGTACTGCGAATATCCAGGAATAAACGATTGAGCTGCATCCACATCTCGGAACTGGTGGTTTCGCGCACCTGACGCGCATTCTCCCGCGCCAGCGAAATACAGTTGATGATCGAGTTGTCGTTGTCGGCGTCGAAAGCCAGGAGATGGGTGGCGCGGTACTCATCGCCGATGCCACCCTCCGGTATTTTCATAAACAGGCTGTAGAGCAGACGATCCCAACGTTCCCCGGTGGGCAGGCTGCGAGATTGATCGAGGCTCAGATTCAGATGCACATCTACCAGACGGGCGATGTGTTCCGCCCGTTCCAGATAGCGGCTCATCCAATACAGGTTATCGGCTGCTCGTGACAGCATGGTTGTATATTTCTCTCCTGACTGTGAGGGTCACAGACCCGTCCCTACAGACGAGGCCTTCGGGTTTGCAAATGTTATCCCCATAGATATGAATTTATCCATCTGTAGCGGATATACCCTATCAACTATAGCCAATATTTCGCTATCGTTATTATGAACCCTGCCAGTTGGGACATAAAATTAATCCCTATATGGGAACATTGCCCCCAAACCTGACCTGAGTTTAGCCGAAAACATCCGGGTTGCGCTACCTATCGAGTAATTTACCCATTCAGAGACAGGCTAGCAGTGCGGTTTGCATGGCCTTGGCGCTCGGAAAGCGGTCTTGTGGTTCGTAGGCCAGCGCGTGCATGAGGACATCGGCCAGCGGCTTTGAAATGTGCGGATTGACTGAACGGGGCGGCGCATAGGTGAACAGGCGCTCGTGGCGTGGGTCGATACCCGTCAGCAGGTTATGCAGAGTCGCGCCGAGCGCATACATATCGACAGATGGGCTGACCACCCCCTGATACTGCTCCGGCGCACTGTAGCCTTCTGTACCAACCAGATCAGCGTCATGCAGGATTTTCTCCGAGGGCAGGATTTTCGCCAGATTGAAATCTACCAACCAGGCACTTCCCTCCCGGTCAACCATGATATGGGAGGGTTTCAAGTCGCGGAAGGCGATGGGTGGGGTATGGTTGTGCAGGTAGCCCAACGCATTACAGATGTCCACACCCCAATGGGCGACCTGTTCCGGCGGGAGAAATGTACCCTCTGGCAGTTCGGCCAACAGGGTTTCACTGTCTTTTCCGTCAATCCATTCGAGGGCGAGATAGGCGGTTTCCCCGGTGGAATGGTCATAACAAGTCGGGATGTGGGGGTGATATAATCCCGGCAAAATGGCGGTTTCGTTCTCGAAGTAGGCACGGGCGTCGTCCACAGGTGACTCGTCTAACAGCACCTTAAGGGCGACGACCTGACCATTTCGACGATCTACCGCCCGGTAAACGCGACCAATATGGCCTTCGCCGATGACTTCGTGAACGTCATAATGCTCGATCTGCCTCATCGCAAAACGCTGTGCAGCATCTCCTTCCAACGCGGAATATTGATTTCCCAGACAACCGTCACATTCGGATCACGGGATAAAAGTGGCTGCCAGATAGCATGATTCCGTTCATCCCCAGCAAGGTTGAGCTGATCGACAACCGTCATGCCGCGCGTGAGTTCGCTGTGGGTTTCGATGTCTACATAATGTCGGCTGGCGCGGGTGATGATGGTTGGGTCGAGGGCAACTGCCATCGCTACCGGGTCGGCCAGCGCGAGTCCGGTTTCTCCGGTTTGTTTCAGATTGGCGCGCACTGCCGTCGCATTACAATCGACAGCGAAATGCGCCAGCGGTGTATCAAAGGCGCGAATGTAGGCCATCTCGTCGGGCTGGAGGTTGGCTTCTCCCTTGCTGAGTTCCCAACCGACCATGTCGATGGGCAGACCGGAATGGAACACAATCCGCGCGGCTTCCGGGTCGCACCAGATGTTGTATTCGGCTGCCGGGGTGACATTGCCGACGGTGCAGGCCGCCCCGCCCATGACGACACAGCGCCCGACATCGGCCACAATTTCCGGCGCGCGACTGACCGCCAATGCCAGATTGGTTAACGGCCCTAGAGTAACCAGTTCAATGCCGGGGTTGGATTTGATGGTGTCGATGAGGGCGTCTACGGCGTGTTCGGCTTCGGCAGATCGTTTGGGCGGGGGATAATTCTGGTCGCCCAGACCGTCGCTGCCGTGATACCACTCGGCATGAGATGGTTGGCGCAGCAGGGGGCGATTTGCACCCCGGTAGACTGGGACAGTTCGCGCCGCAGAGTTCGGATGTATAAAGCGCGTTGTTGACCGCCTGCGCCAGCGGGATATTGCCGGAAACCACTGTGATGGCGACGACTTCCACATCCGGCCAGCGCAGCGCCATGATGAGGGCTACCGCGTCGTCGGAGGCGGTGTCGGTGTCGATGATGAATTTGCGCGGCATGAAATCTCCCGAAGCGAAAAAGCGCGAATAAGTATCGGCTGATGAGTATAACAGAGGGGAAGTGATGTGGGTAAGAAAGAGGTAGAAGGTAGAGGTTCATCCGCCGATAAACCCCTATCGTGTCAATAGGTCAAACTCAATATGCGGGGATTATTCCCGTTTCAGTTTCTTGTCCTCAAAGTCGATCATTTCCAGCAGTTCGCCATCATCGTCCACCAGGAGATGACCACCACGCTTAGGCTTCTCGTCCACATCATCCAGCGACACACCGGCACGCTCGTATTCCTGACGGGTGATGACGTTCCGCAGTTCGCAAAAACTCACCCAGAGGGCGTGGGGGATGAACAGTAAAACTGCCGCCGGAATGAGGAACTCAAAGTCTCTTGACAGGCCGCCACCCTCGATAGCCATCGTCAAACCGATGGCGATGACCAGTGTCAGAATCAGATGGAGGATGAGCCGTTTCCACTTTAGCAACCGTCTCTGAACCCGATCATGAACTGTGTTGTCATACCTATTGCCGACCATCATATTTTCCTTCGGAGGAGTCCATTCCTTTACTAATCTTTACGTAAATGGGGTGTGGAAGTTTCATACCGACAGGGCAGTGGGTTACAATATTGGCAACAGGATGAAAGGATGGTGAACGATGGTGACATCATTACGTGAAACCGAGATTATCAATCCCTACAATGGCGAGGTGGTTGGGGCTGTTCCAGAGATGATCGAGGGAGACGTGCGGGACGCGATCAGCCGAGCGAAAGTCGCCGCGTCGACAATGGCCGACATGCCTGCTCACAAACGGGGGGCAATCCTGAACACAATGGCGGGGCTGGTTCAGACGAATGCAGAAGAACTGGCGAAGTTGATGACGCAGGAATGTGGCAAGCCGATGAAATACACACGCGGCGAGGCCATGCGAGCAGTGGATACCTTCAACTTCGCGGCGGATGAAGCGCGGCGGCTGCATGGCGAAACAATTCCATTGGACGCGGCGTCGGGCGGTGTCGGGAAAATTGGCTACTACGTGCGTGTGCCGGTGGGCGTGATCGCGGCGATTACCCCGTTCAACTTCCCGCTCAATCTGGCGGTTCACAAGATCGCTCCGGCGATTGCGGCGGGCTGCACGATGGTGATGAAACCGTCCCCATTCACCCCATTGACGGCGCTGCGGATGGCCGAACTGCTGCGCGAGGCGGGTCTGCCGGATGGGGCGTTGGAAGTGGTGACAGGCGGGGCGGATGTGGGCGCATGGCTGACCACTGACCCGCGCAGTCAACATGATTACCTTTACCGGAAGCCCACCAGTCGCCCGACAGATCACGAAAACTGCTGGTCTGCGGCGG
The DNA here is from genome assembly GCA_963752305.1 of uncultured Chloroflexia bacterium. Lineage (GTDB taxonomy): Bacteria > Chloroflexota > Anaerolineae > Aggregatilineales > Phototrophicaceae > CFX2. Next base: position 399,044 of record CAVVXQ010000006.1, on the reverse strand, counting down.
GTGACACTGGAACTCGGCGGGAACGCGGCCACGATCATTGACGAAACCGCCAATATTGACCATGCGGTCAACCGGACGGTGATGGGCAGCTTCGCCTACAGCGGGCAGGTGTGTATCAGCGTACAGCGCATTTATATCCAGCGAGAACGCTATGATGAATTCCGGCAGAAGTTCCTGGGCGCGACGGAGAAACTGGTGATGGGCGATCCGTTGAGCGACCAGACGGACATTGGCCCGCTGATTAATGATGCTGCCGCCGAACGGATTGATGCCTGGATTAAAGAGGCGGTGGCGCAGGGGGCGACGCTGGCAGCGGGCGGAAACCGTCAGGGGCGCATGTTCCAACCGACGGTGCTGGAAAATGTGGACGATGCTATGCAGATCATGTGCGCCGAGGCATTTGGGCCGGTTGTGAGTCTCGTGCCGTTTGACGACTTCGAGGATGCGCTGGCGGCGGCGGATAATTCGCCATTCGGGTTGCAGGCCGGGGTGTATACCCACGATCTGAACAAGGCGATGCGGGCGGTCCAGCGCCTGAACGTGGGCGGCGTGATTATCAATGATGTGCCGACGCTGCGCATCGACAACATGCCCTACGGCGGCAATAAGGACTCCGGTGTTGGGCGCGAAGGGCCGCGTTTCGCTATCGAGGACATGACCACGCTCAAGATGGTGGTGATTAATACCGGGGTGTAAGCCTTCGCCTGCGGTTATTATCGTTTCGTAGTGTGATGTACGCCTTCTCTCCTAAAGACAGGCGTATATGTATTTCCCCATGTGGAAAATCATATTTGATTAAGGAGACTTCATGGAATTACGACAACTGGGTCATTCGGATTTAAAAATTACCCCGATCGGATTCGGCGCGTGGGCGCTGGGCGGGGGCGATTGGGAGTTTGGCTGGGGCGCACAGGAAGATCAGGATTCGATTGAGGCTATTCACGCCGCGCTGGACAAGGGCATCAACTGGATTGATACCGCCGCTATATACGGCCTGGGTCATTCCGAAGAAGTGGTGGCGCGGGCGTTAAAGGGTCGGGCAAACCGTCCCTATGTTTTCACCAAATGCGAACGTGTATGGGACAAAACGGCTGTTGACCAGGGGTTCGCTCAAAGCCGATTCGATCCGCCGGGAGTGCGAGGACAGTTTGCGCCGATTGGGGGTGGACGTGATTGACCTGTACCAGATTCACTGGCCGCAGCCGACGAGGACATTGAAGAAGGCTGGGCTACAATGGCGAAGCTGAAGGAAGAAGGCAAAGTTCGCTGGATTGGGGTGTCGAATTTCAATGTGCAGCAATTGAAGCGGGCACAAGCTGTCGCGCCGATCACCTCGCTGCAACCGCCGTATTCGCTGTTGAAGCCGAGTGTCGAAACCGACGTCCTGCCCTTCTGCCGTCGACCAGGGCATCGGGGTGATTAATTATTCGCCGATGGGCGCGGGGATGCTGACCGGGGCGATGACCCGCGAACGCGCCGCCAATCTGCCCAAAAATGACTGGCGATCACGGGACGCAGACTTTCAGGAGCCGCGCCTGACTCGACATTTGAAGCTGGTTGATGTGTTGCAGGACATTGCCGATGAGCATGATCGCACACCGGGCGAGGTGGCAATTGCCTGGACGCTGCATAACCCGGCAGTCACGGCGGCGATTGTGGGGGCGCGTAATGGGGGACAGATCGACGGCATCGATCGGCGCGCTGGACTTCCGCCTGAGCGAAGATGAATTTAATCAGATCGAGCAGTTCCGCAAGGCGAATCCATAGATTTGTTGATTACGAACCCGGAAAATCCGTATAAACAAATCGGGGAGAGTTTTTAGGCTCTCCCCGTTTGTATGAACTGTGGGTATCGTGTTCGAGGTTAAAAATCGAGCGAATAGATGTAGGCGATGATGGCGCGAAGCTGCTCATCGGTAAGCTGCGGGTAGCCACCGCGATAGGGATGTGGAAAGCCATCTTCCGGGTTCACGGGCGGCTGTGCGTTGGTCAGGAATAAAACCAACCCCATGCCATCGTGGTCGCTGACTAACTGGCTGGTCGCCATGCTGGAAGCGAGATTGGGAACCCCCTGCCCATCCGTTCCATGACAGCCGACACAGTTTTGGGTATACAGCGCCTCACCAATCGAGCCGAACATGCTGGTGGGCTGCACAATCGGCTCTGTCTCCACTGTACTGCTGCTACTATCGGAGGAGGTAAGCGGAAGTGGTACAAAGACGTAGGGGGTCGGCGTCGGGCCAGAAACGGTTGTGGGCGCGGCGGCAATTTGTGTGCCCGGCAGGCGCGTTCAGACTGCGGACGTAGGCGATTACATTGAGCAGGTCGTCGTCGGTCAGGTTGGGGTTGCCGCCCTTCGCGGGCATGGTGACGCCTGTTGTATTCAGTGGGTCGGACACATCGCGGCCTACATGCAGGAAGTTCAAAAAATCCTCGTCGGTCATGCCGTTGACAAATTGGCTGCCAATCAAGGGTTTGCCCAAACCTGTAATGCCCATCGCGTTAAATCCATGACAGGCGGAGCAAAGCCCCTGAAAGATATTTTCCCCCGCCGCAACCTTCGCCGGATCAAGCGATGGTAGCAACATTGACGACTTCGGCGGCCTGGGTTGGCGTGGGCGGCAAAGTCGGTTCTTCCGTCACCTGGGTGGGGCGGAATGCCGCCAACTCCTCCGGTTTCCGACCCGGATTGGCCGCGAACAGCGCCATCAGGATCAGTGTTAGGCCGCCGAACAACAACAGAATCGGGATGAGCGGCGGAGCAGATTGGGCGGGTTTTGGCTGCGTCATTTATGGGGTTCAATCCTTCGTTTTGCAATGCACCTATTTTGATAGACAGGTAGTAGGTTGTCGCTGGGCACGTCAGGATCTTCAGACCATGTTACTGGCAATCGGGAAGTCCCTCAAGTGAAAAGTGTCATGTAAAAGTCATGACAGGTGTGCGTTGATGATATGACAACACCTCCCTAAGCTTATGTCATTGTCTGGACTGCAGCCTGAGTCTGGCTGGAAACAGCAGCGATTTATTACAGGAGGAGTGTGATTGTGAACGAAAATATGGGACGGCGGCGGTTTTTGAAAATGGCCGGGATTGGTGCAAGTAGTGTTGGCGCTGCTGCGGCATTCGCCCATCCATCGGCGTTATTTGCCCAGGATATGACGGAAGCTGCCCCGGTAACACAAACGGAAGATGCCGATGCAATGGACGCCATGCATGGTGCTGGTATCCAGACCTTCCTGGATAATGTGGGCAAAGACCCCGATTTTTGGCGTTCGCCGATGGAATATACGATGGATGGCGACGTGAAAGTCTTCAATTTCACCGTTCAGGAAATCCAGTGGGAAACCATGCCCGGTTCACCCTTCCCGGCGATGGCCTTTAACGGCATCGTCCCTGGGCCAGAAATCCGCGTCACCGAAGGCGACAAAGTGCGCTTCGTTGTCAATAACCAGATGACACAAAGCACGGGCGTTCACTGGCATGGCCTGATCGTCCCGAACGAAATGGATGGCGTACCGTTCCTGACCCAACCGCCGATTAAACCGGGTGAAACCTTTAATTACGAGTTCACGGTGCAGGAATCCCGGAACCCATTTTTACCACTCGCATCACAACGCCGCCGAACAGGTGTCGAGTGGATTGTTAGGGCGCGTTCATCGTCGAGCCGAAGGATACATCCCGCGAACCGGTAGTGGATGCCGAATTTGTCATGATCCTTAACGATACCACCCTGGGTTTCACCATTAATGGTAGAGGTTTCCCCTATACCCAGCCCGTCGTCGCCAAGAAAGGGCAAAAAATCCGCATCCGGTACATGAATGAAGGATTCATGATTCATCCGATGCATCTGCACGGTATGCCACAACTGGTTTTTGCCAAAGATGGCTATCACCTGCCCGTACCCTACCTGTGCGACACCTTAAATATCGCCCCTGGTGAGCGGTATGATGTGGTGGTCGATTGTACCGAGCCGGGGTACTGGGCGTTCCACTGCCACATCCTGACGCACGCGGAGTCGCGTCATGGCATGTTTGGTATGGTGACGGTGCTGGTGGTGCAGGAATAAATTCGATAGCTCCCGGACATCTCATCTGGTCTCAGGGGCCTGTCTACTGGCAAGCCCCTCTCTATTTCTACTCCACCCTTCGATATAGGCTTCAACTGCCTGCGTGAAAGCCAGCCGACAAGTCGCCACCACGCTGAAACTGCCCATTCAGTTCCAACAAAACAAAGCCGTGTATCAGCGCCCAGACGCCACGCAGCGCCGCCAGAGCATCAGCCTCGCCCGATATTTTGGCCATGATGACTTGTAAGCGGGACAGCTATTTCGACTAGTGCAGCCTTCATCGGGACGGAGTTCCGGGGCTGTGCTGGCGTAGGCCAGCGCATACGACATGGGTTGGTATGGGCGAAATTGCGGGCAGCATGTGCCATTGCCAGGACACGGGCGCGGGGATCATCACCTACGTTATCAGCGGATGCCAACATCGCCCGACTGAACGCCTGGGCTGTGCCGAGGTTGACGGCGCGCAGCAGGTCGGTTTTGCTGGCGAACAGGCGGTAGAGCGAGGGCGCTTTGACACCGAAGGCCGCCGCCAACCGATGCAACGACAGATTTTCCGCACCTTCGGCCTCGATCATCTCGCGGGCTTTGTCGATCACCTGCTGGCTGTCGATTTGTGCCGGATAGGGCATGGGGGAGTCCTCAAATCTTGGCCGGAGACGCGCCGCGCGTCCCGACTACTTGTTGTATACGAACCCCTATTATACCCGCCCTAAGTGAGTATCCTTGAAGGTTGTCGGATACTTCAGGCCATAACCCATGAGACGATCCATGCCGATGTGGGCGCACCAGATCAAGCCAAATTGCAGGCCGATAGGCGCTCCCAGCGACAGACCGAGCGCGATTAATATGATGGGCAAGGTGTAGAAATGGACAGCGTTATACGTCCGGCTGCCGATAACTGGATTTGACCAGATAACCGATCATACCCAGGTCGGGCGTGAGCAGCAGGAGCGCGAAGGCGATGCCGCTGTAACCCTGGTGAGCATAGGCCGCAATTGCCGCGATGAAGACGGCTAACCCTTCCAGCCGCAGCAGGATATTGGGCGCGCTCAGAGCTTGAGTGGTTTACGATTTCACGCGATGGGTTCATGGTTCCGATCATGATTTCACCTCGATAACTAATGATGTTAATCTTCAAGATTAATGATATTAGTTTTGGTGATTCTGTCAACCAGCAATTTGTGCGGGAACGGTATAGCATGTTCTAAAACGTCTATAATGTAAACAACCATTATTTGGCGAGGTGGACATCTGATGAAACGAATTCTTTTTCTTCTCTTCTTACCCTTTCCGATGGTCCCAGTTGCGGCACAGAGCGATAAAACGCTGCCAGAAGTCTTTGTCTCGGATGATGAAAATATAACGCTGCGTTATCCGATAGGCTGGGTGGTTCGAGGACGAGGGGCAGGGGCAAGCGATTGTTGCCACGAGTCCGATGATGTTTGAGTTTAGCGGCGATAACGTCCCGTCCGGGGAAGCGGCTATCCTGCTCGTTTTTCCAACCCCGAACTGATGGTTTTCTCTGATACCCAGAAGATATACGTCAGTGGCGAACCTGCGATGACACTCCCTCGAGCTTATTGAAACGCTGACGAAACAAACGACTGGTTTGTCTCTGACTTTGCAGACCCGGAAGCCATAACACTGGGCGGTGACAATGCTGCCCACGCAGAGGGAAGTGTTGGCGATAATGATGCCGTGATAATTGTGATTGATTATGGTGATGATACTTTCGGTTTCATGCTGGGTGTCGCGGCGTCCGGCGAACTGCGGAAGTATGAGACCAAACTCATAGCAATCGCTGAAATCGGCCAATTTTGCCCCGACATAAAAAGCCCTCTGCCGGAGGGAGGAGCGACAGAAGGCTTTTTTGGGATGATTGCGATTTGATGGATATTACAGCAGTCTTTTAGCGCCGCCGGGTGCGGGCGCGCAGGCTGAGAAGGGCGAACAAGAAGGTCACGACGCCCAGGAATATGACGGCGCTGAGTCCTGGCAGCAGGGGGTCGGCTTCCCAACCGGAGAGCATCAGGGCGCGCATGGCCTCCAGCACGTAAGTGATCGGGTTATAAATGGCCGCCGTCTTGATCCATCCGCTTAACAGACTTACGGGGACGAAGGTGGCTGTCAGGAAGGTAAGCGGGAAGAACAAAAATGTCCCGCCCTGGGTGGCAGCAGCATTGCCAGTACGCAGGGCAATCGCCACGGTGAACCCGGCAAAAGCCGTACCTAACAGCAGGGCAATCCCTAACATCGCCAGCACGCCACCCGCGCCAGTTTCCGGCTGTAGACCCATCAACAGGCCAATGATTGTGACCAGTGTGGTTTGCAGCCCCAGGATGATTGCCCCGGCAAAGATCGGGCCGAGCAACAGGGCACTGCGGCTGATGGGCGTGAGCAGCAGTTTGTTGAAATAGCCATTTTCAATGTCGCGGACGATGGCCTGCCCGGCGACACCCGCGCCGCTCAAGGCCGCGCTGACAATCGACACCGGCAGGATAAAGCCCAGGTAACTTTTGCCTGCCAATCCCGGCAGGAAACCCGCCGCATTACCCAATGAAGCGTTATATACAAACAGGAAAAAGGCGCTGATGATGAGCGTGGGAATGACCGCCGCCGGGGTGCGGAAGGTCGTCACCAGACTGCGCCAGGTCATGGTTGTCACCTGGAGCAGGAAGGGCATGGTACGCGCGCGTTCGTCGCGCCCCTGCAATTTGATGTTGGTCGATGTACCTGTTAAAAGTCCCATGATTGTTTTCTCCCTCAAAGATTAGGATTTATCGCCTGATGGACTAGGCGACGTCGGCTTCGGGCTGAATATCGAAACGCTGCCCGGTGACTTGCAGAAAAACATCGTCCAGTGTGGGCTGCGTAAGTGTCAGGGATACCGGTTCGAGTCCCGCGCTGTTCAACCGATTGACGACTGCCGGGACAGCCGAGGCTGCATTGCCCAGGTATAAACGCAACACTTTTTGATCGGTCTGTACCCGTTCCGCCATGTCGCTTAATGTCTCTGCCGCCTGTTGAGCCGTCTGTTCGTCATGGAAGGTCACATTGATCGCTTCAGTACCAATGGAGGCTTTGAGTTCGTCGGGTTTTCCCTGCGCCACGATTTCGCCGCGATCAATGATCGCCACACGGTCTGCCAGTTCGTCGGCTTCTTCCAGATATTGGGTGGTCAGGAAGATGGTCATGCCAAGCTGCTGGTTCAAACGGCGTACTTCCGCCCAGATGTCGCGGCGGCTGGCGGGGTCGAGGCCGGTGGTTGGCTCGTCCAGGAACAGGATGGCCGGTTCATGTACCAGCGCCAGTGCCAGATCGAGGCGGCGGCGCATTCCACCACTGTATTTACCCACGCGCCGCTCGGTGAAATTCCGATAATTTCACCAGTTCCAGCAGTTCATGGGCACGCGCCTGGGCTTCCTTGCGGCTTGCCCCAAATAGCTGTCCCTGTATAGTGAGGAGTTCCATTGCTTTCATGAGCGGATCGAGGCCAATTTCTTGCAGCGCCACACCTGCGATACGACGGACATCACCTGCTTGCGAGACAATATCATAGCCGCCGACAGTGGCACGCCCAGACGTGGGGATAGTCAGGGTGGTAAGCATGGAAACCGATAGTACTTTTGCCTGCGCCGTTCGGCCCCAGAAAACCGAATATTTCACCGGATTGAACCTTGAATGAGACTCCATTGACGGCATTGAAGTCGTCAAATCGCTTGACCAGATTCTCGGCGACAATTTCACGGTTGGACATGGTGTAATTCCTCCTAAACAACACTATCATCATATGTCTGTTGAATATGATTTTGTCAATGTATTGAATATGAATTGTTCGTAAATATGTGACAAATTCAGCAGGCGATCACCTGCCGATAGTTCCTCATCGCTTGTAACGGCAGAAAAATTCGCGGGCTGAATTGCAACCAGGATGCGGAATGAAAGTTTGATTGAGACATACGGGGACGACCAGCGCAGATGTTATGGCTCGAAACCCACCGCCATCGCCGCCGTTTCGCCGTTTCGTTTTCCTCCTAACTGGAGATCACAAATGCCCTGTAGGGTAAACAGGGCTAGGAAGGGCTGATGAAGGGTTTGTTCTGCTTGATGGGGTTGTGTGGAACAGTTTTCTGGAGATAGGATTGGGCACTCGGCAAAACCACACGGACGGTTGTGCCCGCTCCGATAGTGCTTTCCGCTTCGATCAGTCCACTGTGCAGTTCGATAATTTTCTTGGTGATGGACAACCCCAGGCCAATACCACCCGTGTCGGAGGAGCGGGCGCGGTCTGTGCGGTAGAAGCGGTCAAATATGTGCTTAAGGTCGTCTGTACTGATACCCATCCCGGTATCCTGCACTTCAACCACAAGGTGATGTTCCTTTTTGGCAGTATGAATGATGATGAGGCCGCCGTCCGGCGTAAACTGCACCGCATTATCCACCAGATTTAGGAAAGCCAGATGGAGTTCATCCTCTGAGCCGCAAATCAATGGGATGTCGCCATCCAGATCGACTTTGAGGTGGATGTTTGGATGACGGGCTAGCGAGGAAGCGGTTGATATGACCGATTGCAGCAGTTCATTCACGTTAAGGGGCTGCATATTCGGGTCATTGAGACTTTCCAGGCGGGTCATGGTGGTGAGGCCATTCAATAGTTGGCTGAGACGCGCTACTGCTTGTTCGATATTGGCCGCATGTCGCTGCTTCCCATTCGGGTCCGGGTCTCGCTGGAGCAGGTAGAGGCTGGTGCTGATGGTGGCAAGTGGCGTGCGGAAATCGTGGGCAGCATCTCGCGTGAAAACGGTCATCATTTTGATCCGTTCCCGTTCCTGTGCCAATTCCAGAGCCTGTTGTTCCTCGCGCTTGCGGTGGGTGATGTCCCGGCTGATGCCAACCAGGGCTGTCACATCACCTTCACTATCCTGGATGGGGACTTTGGTCGTCAGGACGTGACGTGCGTTGCCGTTGGCATCAATAGAGGTTCTTTCAATGTTGACCAGTGATTTACCAGACCGTAAGACGATTTCGTCGTCCATTCGGTATTGAGCGGCCAGTTCGTAGGGAAAGGCATCATAGGCACGTTTGCCGATCAGTTTTTCCGGTGTGCTGTGAACGGCTGCCGCATGGGCTGAATTGCTCAGGATAAAACGCCCGTCACGGTCTTTGGCAAAAATGTAGTCGGGTAAGTGGTCGATAACCGTCCGAAGTAGGATACGTTCCTGCGCCAGTCCACGCTCAACATTTTGATTACTGGCAATCTGATCTCGGAAAAATCGCCAACGCCGAATCGAAAGAATCGTAAGCACAATAGATAAGCCGATGATCGTGACAAAAACCTCATCGAGTTGGAAGTATTCAAGTTCGTTCAGGATGTCGTGTAAGCGCTCAAATAGATTGAGTGATCGGGCAACGACATAAATGATGATGGCTGCCACCAACGCGATAATCGCATCGTCTCGAACGGAAGGTTCGTGATGATAATGATGAGAGTTTCTTTCCATCGGTTCTTTCTGAGTATCCATAATTCTACAACTCAAATGTTCGCAGCGCGCAGCAGGAAGGTGACTGCTACACATTAACATTGTTACTATTTTGTCATATTTCGAGGGTGTGAAGTGTTAAGATGAGAAAGATTAATGAGGATTTCACAATTATATATTAATACAATGCCCTATCCATTCGATAGGGCATTGTGAGCAAAAGACTTCTTGTTCGGGCGAATTTAGAAGATGTTTGTTACCGCTCCGTCATCGGCCTGTTGGGCGGTACGGGCATATTTTGCCATCACACCGCTGGGATAATTGGGCGCGGGCGGCGTCCAGGCGGCAGCCCGTTTTTGCAATTCGGCGTCGCTGAGTTCGACATTCAAGGTACGGGCATCAATATCCACCGTTACGATGTCGCCTTCTTGCAGCAGGCCAATTGGCCCACCCAGCATGGCTTCCGGCGCGATATGGCCGATGCACATGCCGCGTGTCGCCCCGGAGAAACGTCCATCGGTGATGAGCATGACGTCCCGGCCAAGTCCTTGCCCGGTGATGGCCGCAGTAACGCCCAACATCTCGCGCATTCCCGGCCCGCCGACTGGCCCTTCGTAACGGATGACCACGACGTCACCTGCCACGATCTTCTGCGACTGTACGGCGCTGCATGGCATCTTCTTCCCGGTTGAAGATACGAGCGGGACCGCGATGGGTGCGGGGTTCGTCACCCTTCAGCTTGATGACCGCGCCGCGTGGAGCGAGGTTGCCCTTCAGGATATGCAGGCCGCCGTTCTCGCTGATGGCGTTGTTCAAGGGGCGGATCACGTCCTGCCCCGGTGTCTCTTTAGCGGCAGCGGCTTCTTCAGCCAGTGTCTTGCCGGTGACGGTCATGCACGAGCCATCCACATAGCCGCCTTCCAACAGGCGTTGGGCGATCGAGCCGGATGCCGCCCGCCTTATACACATCCATCGCCATTGTATTTGCCAGTCGGCTTTAAGTCGGCAATCAGCGGGGTGTGGTGGCTGATGTTTTCGATGTCGTCCAGCGTGAAGGGGATGCCCGCCTCGCGCGCGAACGCCAGTGTATGCAGCACACCGTTGGTCGAGCCGCCCGTCGCCGCTACCGACGCAATTGCATTTTCCAGCGCCTTACGAGTGATGATTTCGCGCGGGCGCAAATCCGATCTCGATCAATTGGAGAATGATTTCCCCGGCGCGATAGGCTACATTGTCTTTCTCAGTGTCCATGGCCGGAACGTCGGCCATACCCATCGGGCAGATACCCATGACTTCGGCCAGGGTCGCCATTGTGTTGGCGGTGTACTGCCCGCCACATGCACCCGGCCCAGGGCAGGCCACGTCCTCGACTTCCTTCAATTCTTCCTGGCTGATTTTGCCTAGCTGCCCGCGCGCCGATGGCCTCGAACACATCCTGCACCGTCAAATCCTTACCACGCAAATTGCCAGGGGCAATCGAGCCACCGTAGAGCATGAGCGAGGGCACATTCAGGCGGATAAGCGCCATGATCGTTCCGGGCATGGTTTTGTCACAGGCAGCCAGTGCGATCACACCGTCCAGATAATTGGCGCGGGCGACCAGTTCAATCGAGTCGGCAATCATCTCGCGGCTGATGAGCGAGGCTTTCATGCCTTCCGTGCCCATTGTGATGCCGTCGGAGATGCTAATGGTATTAAATTCAAACGGCGTGCCACCTGCCGCGCGGATGCCTTCTTTCATCTTATGTGCCAGCCGACGCAAGTGGAAATTGCACGGGCCGATTTCCGTCCAGGTGTTGGCGATGCCAATCAGCGGTTTGGCGAGGTCTTCGTCCGTCAGGCCGATGGCCTTGAGCATCGAACGGGCAGCGGCGCGGTCATTGCCTTCAACCAGGGGACGGCTGCGGGCATTGAGCGCCTTAACCTGGTCGCGGATTTCCGGTGAGTCAGACATAAGAAGCTCCTACTTCCAAAAATAAATATGAGGGATGGGACATGAGTATAACGCAAACGGTCATTTATTAAACACCCCAATTTGCCCCCTGTTCGCACCAATCCGAACGTTCCATACAACCACGCCCTCCAATCCGAAGAACACCTGTGCTAAAATTGGAATCGGGCGGGTGTAGCCACGTAAGAACCGCTGCACTATAATTCATCTGGCGTAGACACCTGTTAGTGACAGGTTCTACAGGGTAGATGAGGAGCAAACTGGTTGACAACTTTCAAGCGCGTTGGCGTGCTGGCACATCCCTTACGTCCCCAAACTGCTCCAGTCGCCGAGGCGATTTCAACCTTTCTGCGAGGACGCGGGATTGATACCTGGCTTCACACCGAATGGGAAGAGGGCGAGGTGGATGCCGAGGGGACGGATATGGTGGTGGCAATCGGCGGCGATGGCGCGATGCTGCGCGCAGGCCGGGTGTGCGCCCCGTATAGCGTTCCTGTGTTGGGCGTGAACATGGGACAGTTGGGCTTTTTGACCGAAATCAGCGGCCCCATGACCTGGGAAGCACCAATTGACACGGTTCTCGACGGCCAGTACTGGGTCGAGGAACGCATGATGATCCACGCGACGCTGCTGAGAGATAACCTGCTGATTGCCGATGGTGATGCACTGAATGATGTGGTTATCAGCCGGGGATTGGCTTCTCGCACCGTCTGGTTGGAAACCTACATTGACCGGGATTGGACGACGACCTACAACGCCGATGCGCTCATCATTGCCACTGCTACTGGCTCGACGGCCTATGCGCTGGCCTGCGGTGGGCCAATCCTGCCGCCGGAACTGCGTAATATCCTGATCGTGCCGGTTGCGCCGCACCTGAGCATGGAACGTCCGATTGTACTGTCCGAGGGGGCGACGGTGGATGTGGTCGCGCCGACGGATAGTACCAACGAAATCATCCTCACGCTGGACGGTGTGCTGATCGGCGATGTACTGCCGGGTGACTTGATACGAGTCCAGGCAAGCCAGCACATCAGCCGATTTGTGCGGCTGCGGGAGCGGAATTATTTCTACCGTTCGTTATTAGACCGGCTTGAGCCACGCCTGCCTGTGCGGGAAGTGCCCAAACGTCGGCAGATTTGAGGGGAGTTTTCAGATTTCAGTCATCCGTTTTTAACGTTCCTTTTTTATACTGGTAGTAACGACTGATTCCTGGAAACCAACGAGGATTGTAATGACTGTTAACCAACCCACTTCCGCCGAAGCGGAAGAAGTGACCTACTGTGAAGTTCATCCAGACCGGGAGACGGCGCTGCGGTGTAACAAATGCGGACGGCTGATGTGCGCCGAGTGCGCGGTGCTGACTCCGGTGGGGTATCGCTGTCGGGAGTGTGTCCGGCAGCACGATGACAAATTTTTTAAGGCGACCTCCAACGACGACCTGACGGTGTTCGCCGTTTGCGGCGGGGCGGCGCTCATCGGTGGAGCGATTGTGAGCGCCATCGGTCTGGGGCTGCTGTTTGCCATCCTGCTCGGCATCCCGGTGGGTGGGGCGCTGGGCGAAGTCACCCTCAAGGCGATTGGGCGGCGTCGCGGCAGACATTCCGGGCAGATCGGCGGAGCGGCGGTGGTGCTGGGCGGCCTGCTGGGGGGCATGATTCAGGTGTACCTGAATTATAGTTCCCTCATCAGCGAAGTTGCCCGCCGACAGCCGAACCGCGCGCTGCCGGGTATCTCGATTGACCTGCTGTTCACCAGCGTCCTGAATAACTGGGGTTTGCTGGTCTTCGTCGGACTGGTGGCGGCGACGGTCTATTGGCGCTTCAAGATGCGGATATGAGAAATCTGATAAGAAAAATAAGCATGAGAATGACACACTGATTCTCAATCTGAGGGGGAACTTTCTCAAAAGTCGTCAAAGTCGTCAATTTCACAGGGAATGTAAATCCATCCCCCTCACCGATGTTCCGGCAAAAGTGGAACATCTGGCATAAGGATAGTATAACAGATGTACGACACAAAAGGGTGAACATTTGTGTACACATTTGTGTCGATTTTGAGGGGAGAATCGTCCATTTTGTGCGTTTGTGCCTGTTAGGCATCAGGTACGAAGGCAGGACGACTCGCTTGATGTCGGAAAAATGGATTGGCTGACTGCTGATCGCTAAAGGCTAAATTATGCTTGAAGAACTGCGAATCCAAAATTTTGCAATTATTGACCAGCTTGAACTGACCTTCTCGCCCGGTTTTAACGTCATTACGGGCGAAACCGGGGCGGGCAAGTCGATCATCGTGGATGCTGTCGAACTGCTGTTGGGCGGGAAGGCGGATTCGTCGCTGGTGCGTGCCGGGGCAGATAAGGCGGTGGTGGAAGGCACATTCGCGTTGAGCGCGGCGACACAATCGCTCATCAAGCCGATTTTGGAACGCGAGGAAATGGAAGCCGAGGATGCGTCGTACATTACCCTCACCCGCGAAATCCGGGGCAACGGGCGGTCTGCCGGACGCATCAATGGTGTGACCGCCAATCAGGACGTTTTGCAGGAAGTCGGGTCGGTGCTGGTGGATGTACACGGGCAGAGCGAACACCTGTCGCTGCTGAACCCCCGTTCGCATATTGATCTGCTGGATCGGTATGCCGAACTGACGGAGATGCGGCTGGCGTTGGGGTCGCTGGTAGACCGGGTACATGGCACACGGCGCGAGATCAAACGCCTGCTGGAAGACGAAGCCGCGCTCAAACGGCGGGCGGATCAACTGCGCCACGAGGTCGAGGAAATCGACGCCGCCGAATTACAACCCGGTGAAGAAGATGACCTGAAAGCTGAACGCACCCGCATTGCCAACAGCGAACAACTGGCGACGCTGACCGCCGAAATCTATATCCTGCTGCATGGCGACGAACGGGCAGAAGATCAACTGTCGGCAGTTGACCAGTTGGGGCAGGTGTCGGTGTTGATGACCAAGCTGGCGACTATCGACACCGATATGAAAGGCGATTCCGAACTGGCCGATGCCCTGAGTGTGCAGGTGGATGAACTGGCGCTGACCCTGCGCCGCTATTCCGACAGTATCGAATATGACGCTGACCGCCTGAATGAACTGGAAGAACGGCTGGAACTGCTGAACAAATTACGGCGGCGGTATGGCGGCACGATTGAGTCGGTGCTGGAATATGCCGAGAATGGCCGCATTGAACTGAACAACATCGAACACAGCGAGGAACGGCTGGCCGAACTGCGTGCCGAGGAAGATAAACTGCTGCATCACATCGGGGAAATCGCCAGCCGCATCAGCCAGGTACGCACCATGATCGGGCAGAAGATGGCCGAGCGGATTGTGAACGAACTGGCCGACCTGCGCATGGAACGGGCGCGGTTTGAGGTGGCGATTGAACAAACCGAAACGCCGGATGGCTGTTTCGTGGGCGATAAACGTTATGCCTTCGACTCGACAGGTATCGACAAGGTGGAATTTGTCATGAGCGCCAACCCCGGCGAACCGCTACGTCCGGTGGCGAAGGTGGCCTCCGGTGGTGAAACGGCGCGAATCATGCTGGCACTCAAGCGGGTGCTGACGCAGGCCGACCAGACCCCCACCCTGATTTTTGACGAAATCGACCAGGGCATTGGTGGGCGCGTGGGCGCAGTCGTCGGTGAAAAATTATGGTCGCTGTCGGATCATCATCAGGTGATGGTGGTGACGCATCTGGCGCAGTTGGCCGGATACGGCGACAAACATTATCAGGTCAAGAAGCAGGTGAAGGGCGAACGCACCTCCACGCTGGTCGTGCCGCTGGAAAACGAGCCGGAACGCATTGAAGAACTGGCGGCCATGATCGGCGCACAGGGCGAAACCGGCAAGATGAGCGCCCGCGAACTGCTGGCCGAGGCCGACCTGTATAAAGAGGAACACCGCCCCAAGAAGAAGTCGGCGGCGAAGGTCAAGCAGGAAAAGCTGTTGTAGGGCATATACTCAAATAGTGGTTTCCCTTGTCGTCCATCAAGTAGAAAGTTACAGGTGTGGAACGCTATAAAGAACAGGCAGAACTGAACTTCAAATTGGGCTTGCTACTCAGTCCTCTTTACGACATCGTAAATTTTCCAGACAAGCATAATGCTCAAACTCGATCACGAAAATTAGCGAGATTTGCGTTGAGGCTAGGAAATTTAGGGACTGAATTCCTGATTTTTGTAGAGGGGAACCGGATCACTATTATCAAAGAGAATATCGCCTATATGCTACTACGGTTACTGGTTTCCAGAGTGCGACAGATAAAGCGCTTGACGATGACTCCACATTCCCTGAACTTTTGGAAAACTTTCCAATAACGTGCGTGAAATCATTTTGACGATTCCTGTTACTAGCGATGGCGCTATCCTCAAATCGTCTGCCCCATTTTCCACATACTGCCTTCTGAAAGATTTGTGTCTTGCTACATCTAAAAGTCTGACGATTGTTGATAGATATTTGGATGCAACTCTGTTTTATCGTTATCTTCGACAAATTCATAGGGGTGTGCGGGTTACACTGGTGATGTGGCCTGAAAAAAAACGCAAACCTCCTGAGTGGAAAGAATTTCTGGACGTATCCAGATTGTACGCAATTGAGCGAGGATCAAAGAATTATAGACTATGCACAAATGATAATATTCATGATCGTTATCTGTGCGCCGATGACCAGATTTATGTATTGGGTGGTTCTATAAAAGATGCGGCAAAAAATAACAATTTCACCATCACAAAAGCGCCTTCAAGCCCCGAAGTGAGTCAGACCGTAGCGCAAATTGTTTCAACCTCTGAAGTGATTTTTGGGGCGAATAAACCCCATCCGTAGGTACAAAACAATTTATTAACAATCATTATCAGTGATTCGCGGAAAATACTATGACAGCCATCAAGGTCTGGTACGATCAGGAAGGCGATTTTTTAGAAGTGATTTTTGAAGATGCCCCGGCCTCGCTGGAAGAAATCGACGAGGATGTTTTTGAACGCCGCACACCCACTAAATGAGGACAGGTTCTGACCGCTTTGGATGGTAACATGTTGCGAATAATAGATTCAATGGCTAACGGGCAAACCTTGACCGCTTAAGCGTAAGGGGAGCGGATATGACTCATCAACTTCGGGTGACACTCGAAAGCGGGCCGAAAGGCAAGAAGGTGGCAGCAGTAGCGCCGGATTGGCCCGGTCTGGAGCGTGGTGCAAAGACCGAGGAGGCTGCGATTGAAAGGTTGCAATCCTATCGTCCACGCTACGCCCCGGTGGCGACACTGGCTGGCATGGATGGAGCGTTTGCAGCTAACACCACCATTGACATTGTAGAACACTATTCCGGCACAGGGTCAACCGACTTCTGGGGCATCTCATTTGCGTTCTCAAGCATCGACCAGCAACCCCTATCGAGCGAAGCATTGGAACGTGAACTGACCCTGATGCAAGCCTGTTGGGCGTTTTTCGACGGCGTGCGTTACCGCGTGTCGGCTGAGATGCAGAAGGGTCCACGAGGGGGTGGGCGTGATCGGGACCGCATCGTCCGGCATACGTTAGGGACGGAGATGGACTGGGCTAAGAAGCTCGGTTTGCCCAATCTTTACGGTGAGAATCTGACCGACGAGGTCGTGAGCGCGCACCGCGACGCCTATTGCAATGCCATCCGGGCGTTCCATGCTGAGGGCAAAATGGCTCGAACCTGGCCGCTCCGGTATCTGATCCGGCATACCGCCTATCATACATTGGATCACGCCTGGGAAATGGAAGACAAAGACCTGACGACACCATCTTAGTAGCCAACCGAGGGTGCGCTCAACGACCCGGCGACGAGCAGGACTCACTAAAGATGAGGGTACAAGATGAAGCCCGATTCCGCAGATGCTTTTAACAGTGCAAAATCCTATGAGGGTTATATAGGGCGATGGAGTCGACTGCTCGCCCAACCGTTTATCGCCTGGATAGATGCTGCCTCAGGACTGGAATGGCTGGATGTGGGAGCCGGGACGGGTATCCTGACTCAGGTTATCCTCGAAACAGCATCCCCGGAAAAAGTGGTCGCTGTTGATTTATCACCCGACTACCTCGAATTTGCCCGCCAGCGCATACAGGATGATCGGGTTGAATTCAGGCTGGGGGATGCCGTCAACACCGCCTTTGAAACCCCTCAATTTGATGTCGCCGTATCTGGCCTTGTGTTGAACTTTGTGCCCGACTACCAGCAAGCTGCGAAAAACATGACCCATGCGGTAAGAAGTGGTGGTACAGTCGCCGCTTCGGTCTGGGACTATAGTGGGCAAATGGAAATGATGCGCCACTTCTGGGATGCTGCTATAAAAGTCGATCCGGCTGCCAGTGAAATGGATGCGAGGCAACGCTTTACCCTCTGCGAACCGGACAATTTGCGGGCGCTGTTTCAATCGGTGGATTTGACCGAGGTTGAAGTCATCCCGATTGATGTTCAAACCCATTTTAAGAACTTTGACGATTATTGGCTGCCGTTCCTGGGGGCACAGGGTTCAGTGTCCAAGTACCTGCGTGGGATGACGGATGAAACCCGCGCCGCGCTCCGTGACCAGCTACAACGCCAGTTGCCCATCGCTGCTGATGGTTCAATCGGGTTGGTCGCACGCGCCTGGGCTGTGAAGGGCAAAAAGTAGAGTCTCAAAACCATGCGCCAGCCATATCGCACAATCTCCCTTTAGCGCAACCGCATAAAGCATGTCCGCCGTTTCTGTGGCATTTTCCTATCAAACGAGGCTGCTGCCAGTGGCATACTTTCCTCGCCGCAAGCCCGAACCTGATTCCGGTTCCGTTTGTATATAGATGGGACACCCCATTCGATAGGCCACAGGATTTTATTAAGTCCAATGTTCGCCAAATCCGAATCGAGTTTCTATAATGACCCCATCTGGCAGTCCGTTCCCTGTCAAATGTTCCGCTTTTAAGGAGGGCAAGTTGAAAAAACGATCATTCTTACTGGTACTTTTGTTGTTGAGTGTTCTGATCGTGCCGATTGGTGTGATGGCGCAGGATGCGAATAACGTTCTGCGAATTCCGATCAATCCCGATCCTGAACACTTAAATCCGTTTACCGCTACGACCATTGCGATTGGCACGATCAACCGCAACATTTTCGAAGGACTGACGCGATTTGACCCGGATTCAGGTCAGGTCGAGCCTTTGTTGGCCGAAAGTTGGGATATTTCCGACGATCAACTGACCTATACCTTCCACCTGCGTCATGGCGTCATGTTCCACGAGATGGCAGGCGTCACCTATGATGATGGTGATCGTGAATTCAAGGCGGATGACTGGGTTTGGGCAGCCACTCTGAGCGCATCGGGCGACGAGAAAGTTTCGCAGCATCCCGAATGGGTGGAAAGTGTGGTCGGCGCGAAGGATGTGACCGACGGCACAGCCACCGAAATTTCGCGGCATCAAGCAGATTGATGATTACACCATTGAAGTGACTCTGGAATCACCCAACCGCCTGTTCCTGCTGACTCTGGGTGTTCCGGCTGTGCCGCACGAAGCCTACGAGCAGCTAGGCGATAAGTTTGGTGAAACCCCGGTTGGAACTGGCCCATTCCGCTTCGTCGAATGGCTGCGTGACGACCACATCACCCTGGAAGCCAACCCCGATTACTGGCAGGCAGGTCTGCCGAAGGTAGCCGGTGTGCGTTTCATCAATACCACCGATGACAACACCGCACTGCTGCAATATCGCCAGGGCGACCTGGACTTCCTGTTCGGTTTCCCCACCGGCCAGCGTACCGCGACCATTGACGAATTCCAGGCGGAGTATCATGAAATCCCCGGCCTGAACGTCCGCTACTTCGGTTTCAAGATGACCACTGGCTTCTTCGCGGAGAATCCGCTGGTGCGGCAGGCGTTCGCCCATGCGTTTAACCGTGAACTGGTGTGGAATGACCTGATGGAAGGCGCGCGTTTCCCGGCGACCCTGGGTTATCTGCCACCCGCCGATCCCGCGTCCACCCCGGCCAATATCTACGATTATGATCTGGACAAAGCGCGGGCGCTGCTGGATGAAGCTGGATTCCCGGCCACTGGCGACCCCCTGGTAGAAGGTGGTGACGGCAAGCGCGAGGGCATCCCGGACATCGACCTGTATGTGTTCTCGTCGGCGGCAGATGAACTGTCGCTGCCGGTATTGCAGGAAGACCTGCGCCAGCTTGGTATCACACTGAATATCAAGCCGGAAGACTCGTCAACCTACTGGGATCACATCGGTCAGGATGACGTGATTATGTTCCTGAGCGGTTGGAGCGCGGGTATCCTCGACCCGTCGGACGTGCTCAACTACCTGTTCTACAAAGGCCGCGACGATACCAAGTATGACAATCCCGAAGTCGATGACCTGCTCGATCAGGCGTTGATCGAAACCGATCCGGTCAAGCTGGAAGCACTCTACCAGCAGGCGCACGACCTGATTACAGCCAATTCACCCTGGATTGTGTCGGCCTACAGCAAGGTATCCTGGCTGCAAAAACCGTACATTGAGGGATTCGTCCCCGGCGGCGGCGGCACCTACACCGCGCCCCTGATGGACGTGAGTATTGCCAGCAGCTAGTTCATTCCTGTGTCCATGTAGTTTCATCACAATTGCCCCTGGCACACCGCCGGGGGCAATTGTTCCACCGTCTATATCCGTATCGCAGCGCAGGAGATAATGCGTGTCTAAATACATCTTGCGGCGATTGCTTCAAATCATCCCTACCATGCTTGGCGTGTTCACCATCCTGTTCATCCTGGCATATCTGATGCCCGGTGATCCGGTGCGTTCGGTGTTGGGGGAGCAGTACAAACGCCTTCAGCCGGAAGTGGTCGAAGGGGTGCGCGATCAACTTGGCCTGAACGACCCCTTCCTGGTGCGCTATTTTAAGTTCCTGGGACAAATGGCGCGGCTCGATCTGGGCAAGTCCTTTATCCTCAACCAGCAGGTGTGGGACATCATCGGCTACCGTCTGCCGCGCACCATTCAACTGATGGTGGGGGGTATGTTGGTGGCGCTGCTCATTGGCCTGCCCGCCGGGATTATCGCGGCGGAGAAACAATATACCTGGGTCGATCATGGGCTGATGTTTGTGTCGTTACTGGGTGTGTCGATGCCGGTCTTCTGGCTCGGCCTGCTGGCGCAACTGCTGCTGACACAGGACAAATACGGTATCGCCCTGTTCCCGGTGGCGGGCTATGAGGAAGGCAGCATCAGTTACATGATTTTACCGTCGCTGGTGCTGGGGACAGCACTGTCGGCGGAAATCGCGCGTGTCACCCGTTCCTCCATGCTGGAAGTAGGTGGCAAGGACTATATCACCACCGCCCGTTCCAAAGGGCTGCCGTATCGGGTGGTACTGGTGCGCCACCAACTGCGCAATGCCCTGATTCCCATCATCACGATTGTCGCGCTGGATGTGGGGTATCTGCTGGGCGGCACAGTGGTGACGGAGACCATCTTCAACTGGCCGGGATTAGGTCGTGCGATTGTGCCTGCCATTCAGCGACAGGATACGCCCGTCATCCTCGGAATATTGATTTTTGGCGCATTTATGTTTGTTATCATCAACTTAGTGACTGATTTAATTTACGCGGTGGTCAATCCGCGCATCCGGTTTGCATAGGAGATAGGGCATGGCAGGCACACAGACACTCTCACGGCCTATCGAATTGTCCGAATCGGCTGCCCCGGTGAGCAATCGTTCACGCTTCTGGGTGGCGTTCCGGCGCAACCGGATTGCCGTTGCCGGTCTGGTGATTGTGGTGGTGCTGGGATTGGCGGCAATTTTCGCACCCAATATCGCCCCCTATGATCCGATTGCCCAACACATCGTTGACCGCCTGAAACCGCCGAGCGCACAGTATCCCCTGGGCACAGATGAGTTGGGGCGCGATCTGTTCAGCCGCCTGTTGTATGGGGCGCGTATCTCGCTGGTGATCGGGTTCGTGGCACAGAGCGTTTCCATGTCGATTGGCATCACCTTAGGCATGATCTCCGCCTGGTATGGCGGGTGGGTAGATGACGTGATTATGCGTATCACCGATATGTTTTTTGCCATCCCCGGCCTGCTGTTCCTGATCGTGTGGGTGACGATTTTTGAACCGGGGCCGCTGAGTATCTTCCTGGCACTCGGTTTGATTAGTTGGCCGAGTGCGGCACGGGTCATGCGCGGACAGGTGCTATCGCTCAAGGAATTGGAGTACGTACAGGCGGCGCGGGCGCTGGGCGCATCGACGCCACACATCCTGACTCGGCACATCCTGCCGAACGCTGTCGCGCCGATGATCGTGCTGGCTGCCCTGGGGGTGGCTGGTGCGATTCTGTCCGAAGCGACCCTGAGCTTCCTCGGCCTGGGCATCCAGATACCGAGTCCGAGTTGGGGTACGATGGTGCAGTTCGGCAAAAATTATCTACCCACTGGACAATGGTGGCTGGCGATTATCCCCGGCCTGACCATCATGATTACCGTGCTCGGTTTCAACTTCGTGGGCGATGGCCTGCGCGATGCCCTCGACCCGACAGCCTATAGCAAGTAGTAGTTCATGTTTGATTTCTCAGGGTAGATTTTGCGCCGGAGGGGATAATGCTTTCTGTCCCCCTCCGGTCATCACTGCTAATTTACTCTGTAGCTTCTGCGGGTGGAAACGCGCCGATTTGAGCCAGCAATCCAACTACATCAATCACCGCCCAATTTTCTGTAGCCAGCCCATTTTCGTCAAAACTGAAGATACCGATGCCGTCAATTGAAATCGAGTTACCTGTCGCCGGACTCCGAATAGAGTACCATCATGTGTGCCTGTATAGGTGACATACAGTACCACTCGGTCTTTGCCGACAATGACCTGGTTAACTTCTTAAGTCAGGTCAGATACTCCGGTATAAAGACTGGCGACATAATTCTTCCAGCCCTCACGGTCAAGCTCCGGCGCAAGCGGCAAGTGGGAAACGAAATCCGGCGAGAGAATTTCATCGGCGATGTCGAGATTTGGGCCGTCGAAAATTGCATCGAACTGATCGGCGAAGTTCATGGCCGCTTCCTCGGATATTGAACTTCCCTCGTCGGTGGTCTGCGCGTGCGCCAAGCCAACGACGGTCAATGTGGCTGCAAGCAGCACACCCAACATGACGATCACGGATTTGCGTAAAGTCCTCATTATTCCCTCCAATATATCCGATGGCTTAATCGAAAATTCGGGTCACTTTTTGCTATAGGAAATCTCGTGGACATTCATCACTCGGCAAGTTGACGTAGGTTCAGGGCATCTTGAGCCGTTGTGAGGCTTCATTCCATGTGGCCGCCTGTACTTCAACGTGTTGTCTATAAGAAGCCAAGCATCGACCTCGCCGGTAGAGAACGATGTGATAAACTCTCCCGATAAAGCGCTCTACAGTATGGTGCCATTGAGGATGAAAGGTATACGCCAGCCGTGCGTGTGTAACTCCTGTTTTCATTTCATGCTGTCGCATCTTGGTATATATTTGGTTTCGTTTATCGTAGAACATGATTGCGGCTCCATCAGATTACTTTCAACCGAATATTTCTGAATGTACGTAGTGGGTTCCGGTATTACACGTTCCAATCCATCATCAAGTCGATCTTGCACCGACGAATTCCAATCAGCATCAAGCATTCTTAAGAAATGTAGGAAGGTAGATCCCATGTCAAAATCTCCTTCAGGCGCAGCTTGGATGGCTTATTGATACCTTGTTGTATAAATGTAAGTCGTAAGCTATCTATTACAAATTGAGTGGAAAGTAAACGGCGACACATGGCTGGTCTTACAATAATCGATTTGTCGCAACGTGTTACCCTCCTACAGGGAGGGAAAAAAGGAGGGTATATTCGCAAGCATAACGCTCAATAGAGAAATCTTCTCCAAAGTGGCTTCCAGGGTGGACGCACTGCCCAACTCCCAGGCGGCAATAAAGGCTTCCGACGACATGTCGGCCTTCAATTGTTCAATCAGTCGATTGGGTCTTTCTATGTCTAACAAAATCACCGACATCAATTCTTGCTGCGGATGCTGTTGATATGCACTTAGGAGTTCGACGGCGCTTTCTTTCGCTCCAGATGGCGTGAGACATTCGGCTATGACCAGGGCAAGATAAAGAAGGTCGTCAATCATTTCTGATTGTTTGAGGGAATCGAATGCCTGCCGGAAATAGGACATTGCACGGGAAAAGTCGCCCATCTCATTGACAATTAGACCCAGAGTGGTCAGGGAGGGTGCCGGATTAACCCCTATGTCCTTGTAAATTTTTATGGCGTCTTCATGCAGTTTGAGTGCTTCAGGGAGCTTCCCCTGTTTCCATGCCACACGACTTAACCCGGCCAGACTGTCCCCAATCATGATTGTGTGATTGATTTTTTGGGCATTAATCAACCTTTCCTGATAGAGTTGAAAGGCCTCTTCATAATCTTGTCTGGTATAAGCTAGATAGGCTAATTCTCCTGATGTATAGTCCATCCCCCATAGGTTGCCCAGATTTTTCATTTCAATATAAGCCTGTGTCATCATTTTTTTGCCGAGGTCGATCTTTTTCTGAAAGACATTATTGTAGCCAAGTAAGAATAGGGTTGTGGCTATTGCCCATCTATCACCGCACCTTGTGGCAAGTTCATGTGCCTCAAAGTAAAATAAATCCCTACGTTCCAGATCACTGATTACATCACCCTGTATCATCATCGGAACAAGCGCCTCCGTTTGAAGTCCACAATCTTGCAGAATATAAGTGCTCATCCGTGCGGCTTCAGCAGCTTCAGAGAATCGACCAATGCGCGACAAGGCCAGCGACCAATTCGCCATCAGTTTCCCAACCGCGGCATTTTCCGCATAACCAAGTTGTTGTATTGCGTATTCATAGATTTTCAGCAATTCGTTGTACCATCCCCGGATGTCCAGGAATAACCACATGTCGGCGTAGAGCGCCAGCAGTTCGGCATCTTTTGCATCGCTGGCGGTCTGCCAACCCCGCCGGATGTTGTCGATGTCGGCTTCGATGATTGAAAGCCCTTCAATCTGCTCTTGCCCTTTTAAAGCCAACCCCCACCGTGAGGCAAATTGTGCGAAGTGAGTTGCATGTGCCTGACGTGTCGTTTCAGCCTGTCCAGTTGCCTCAAGCTGCTGTTCGGCATATTGGCGTAGCAGTTCGTGGATTTCGTAGCGCCCGCCCGCTGTCCGCCACAACAGTGCTTTGTTCACCAACCTGGACAACATGATGACATCCGCATCGGCAACAGCCTTCGCAGCTTCGCGCGTGCAGCCTCCTTGAAATACCGACAGCTTGCTAAACACAATTTGCTCCTCACGCGTCAGGCGTTCCCAGGATGCCACAAACACCGCACGGATGCTGCGCAAGCGTTCCGGCACGTCGCGTAAATCGGTTTGCAGAAAGTCCAGGTTGTGACAGATCTCTTCAGTGATTTCGGCTACCGAAAGTGTTCCAACCCAGGCAGCGGCCAGTTCGATTGCCAGCGGCATTCCATACAGCAATCGACACAGGTGGGCAACCTCTGCCAGATCGTCAATCGTGAGGTGGGTCTGCACCCGTTTGGCACAGCCTACGAATAACTGCACGGCGCTGTAATCGAGGGGATTATGTTCGCTATCTGCTTCCGGATAGGGTAGTCCGCCTACCGTATACACGGTTTCACCACTGAGATTCAGCTTCTCCCGCGAGGTGATAAGAATCTTAAGTCGGGGGGCGGTTTCCAGCAAGTCGGAGATCAGTGTGGTGTCTTCTAACAAATGCTCATAATTGTCCAGCACCAGCAGCAGAGTCTTGTTCCGAACGAAGTTCAACAGCATCTCTTTGGGTGTCTGATCGTTGGAGGCGAATCGGCAGCCAACTGCATCGGCAATGGTGGAGTCCAGATTTTGGGGAGAGATAAGTGCAACCAGAGGTACGAAATACACGCCATCAGGGAAGTCGTGGAGTAATAATTGAGCAGCAGTCAGCGCCAGACGGGTCTTGCCCATTCCTCCGGCAGCCAGCAGTGTGACGAGACGAACCTGTTGATCGCGCAGTAAGGTGGTGAGGTCGTCTTGCTCGTGTTGGCGACCTACAAAAGGAGTCGTTTGGGCAGGTAGGTTATGTTTGGGAGTGGTAGGTTTATGATCGCTGATGAGTCCCAGATTACGAGCATGTTCGACGGCCTGCCGCCGATTGTCTACGCCCAACTTATTGAAGATTTGGCGGTTGTACCATTTGATGGTGGTGTAGGCGAGGATGAGGTGTTTAGCGATTTCACGGTCTGACAGTCCCTGACTGAGCAAGTGCAGGATGATGCGTTCGCGTTCACTCAGCCGTTTGCCGGATTTGTCGTCTGACTTCCCAACGCTTTCCATTGCCCGGTATCCCCCATCGACTCAGAAAACGGTCTGTTTCCACATCAGTTAGGGTGAGTTACCTTTGTTCGATACAAACATATCATAGAATAATACATAAGGAAAGTATTTCTGGCTCAAAATGAAGTTCTTGATATGACCAAAATAAATTCAATGTGGATTTTAGAGGGGAAATATGCGACTGGAGGTTACTGCATAAACACTACGCATTGACCACAGGCGGATAATGCCGCACCAAATAGCGCTCAAAGACTTCCTGAAGGGGGGAGTGCAGGGCAATACTGAAACGGGTAGGGTCAATGTCCGGTGTGTAATACGGCTGCCCAACCTCATACAGGAAATAGGTGCTGGCGACTCGATAAGATTGCTCCGGTAACAGGGGCAGGCTGCCGATACGCACATTCTCGACCTGTTCGCCATCAACTTCATAAGTCAACCCGGCGGATTGCATCACCCCGCAGACCGCGCCCCGGAAGAAATTCAGCCGCATATCACGATATTGGACGCCGCGCCGCAAAATGTCCAGGATTTCCTCGCCGGTCAGGCGGGCAATCACTGGCATAAATAGTGAGGGGAGTGCCGCGCACAGCATCCGCCGGGTGATATCCCCCGCAAACACGGAATTATGCAGGTGTCCGGTCAATAACAGGGCACATTCGGCATGGGTTGCTTCCTGGAGGGCACTCGCCAGCAAGTTCCCTGCCGGACAGGGTTGGGTGTAATCCAGCACAAAATTGTCCGACAGCCGTGCGATGGGGGTGTCCAATTCGGGCGCTAGGTCGGCTCGAAGGTCTTCCCAGGTTTTCATCATTTCCTGATCCATACGTAACCCGTCATTGATCGGGAAAATCTCGCCCGACCAGGATTGAATCCGGTTGGCGATGTCCAGTTCCAGATCAAGCCGCCCCCAGTAATTGCCGTGCGACCCCGCCTGACAGATCGGGATGCCTTCAACATCTAGGGGTTGGTAAAGGTTGTCGTGCGAATGCCCGCCGATGATGAAATCGACACCGGGGAAAGCGCCTGCAATCTCAACATCCTGTCTTGCTCCCAGATGGGACAGCAGTCCGACAATGTGGCAGCCCTGCGCCCGCAGTTCGGCGGCACGTCGTTGCACAGCCATCAGCGGGTCGGTTGCCTGAATGTTGTGCAGCACCTCGTACATGCCATCCAACGGGTCAGTTACACCTGTCAGTCCAATCTTGAGGTCGCCATAATTGAAGATGAGAGTAGGGGTTGTACCCTTTACCAGTGTTCCTCCGGTTTGCAGGTTGGCGCATACCAGGGGAACACCTTCCCCGGCGGCGTCCTTCAGACAGTCCGGGCCATATACATAGGCGGAGGCGTTGCCCACTGCGCTGGCCTGATAGCCCGCGTCTTTGAGCAGGCGGTACATCATCACGCCTCTGGTCACATGGATTTCTGCCACAGACCGTTCTTCAATATCCCCGCCATCCACCATCAGGACGATATGGCCGTCTGCCACCAACCCGGAGCGTGCTTTTTTCATCTGATAGACCGCTCGTGCAAGGTTTTCCACTTCGCCGTGAACGTCGTTGGTGTAGAGGATGGTGAGGGTTCTCATGTTGTGACTCTGCAATCGTAATATCCTGAAACAATAACCGATAAAGGTATATCGCATCACCCTAATCTTTGGCTATCATTGGCGTGAAATTTTCATGAAGTTTGCGGTTTTATGATTGAAGACGGGACGAAAAAATTTATCCGGGACACAGGTATTTGGCGTAGGTTTGTAGTATGATCGGATAGGGAATAGGATTGATTAATGGAGTGGGGATATTGTGACAATGCATTATGATCTGGTGGTTATCGGTTCGGGTCCGGCAGGTGAAAAGGGTGCAGCGCAGGCGGCCTACTTTGGCAAGAAAGTGGCCGTGATCGAACGCGCCCAACATGTGGGCGGCGCTGGCATCAACACCGGAACGGTTCCATCCAAGACGCTGCGGGAGACAGCCCTGTATTTCTCTGGCTTGCTCCAGCGCGGTCTGTTCGGGATTGATTACTCCCTGCGTGATAATCTGACTGTGGCCGATTTTATGCACCGTGAGAAGGTGGTGGTCAAGCGTGAACGCCAGATCATCCATCACAACCTGGATCGACATAAAATTGATCTGTACTGGGGGGATGCCTCGCTGGAAGATGCCCATACGGTACACGTCAAGAGTTCGGGAGGGTGATGATGTGCATCTGGAAACCGACTTCATCCTGATTGCGACAGGTTCTTCCCCCTATCACCCGCCCGACATTCCCTTTGATGGACGACTGGTTTTTGATTCCGACACGATTCTACGCATGGGGTTTATTCCCAAAACGATGGCCGTCATCGGCGGTGGTGTGATCGGCAGCGAGTATGCGTCGGTGTTCGCCGCGCTCGGTGTTCAGGTGACTCTGGTTGAAGGCCATGATCGAATTCTGTCGTTTGTCGATCAGGAAATCGTCACCCGTTTGATGAAAAGCCTGAAGGAAATCAATCTGCGGTTCGCTCTCAACGAGCGGGTGCAAAAGACCGAGCGACTTGACCATCATGTTGAACTGACGCTGCAATCCGGCGAAAAGCTGGTGGTTGACTGCGCTCTGTTCGCCGCCGGACGGCAGAGTAACTCCACCGATATTGGATTGGAAGGTGTGGGCGTCGAGATGGCCGAGCGCGGGCGGATAGCGGTCAATGAGCAGTATCAGACCAACATTCCCAATATCTATGCCGCCGGGGACGTGATTGGCTTCCCGGCGCTGGCTTCGACCTCAATGGAACAGGCGCGGGTAGCGATGGTACACGCCTTCAACCTGCGCTATAAGGAACGTATATCGTCGATACTACCGCTGGCCGTGTATACCATCCCGGAAATTGCGATGGTCGGCCTGACGGAAGAAGACTGCAAAGAAAAGAATATTCCCTATCTGATCGGGCGCACCGACAGCGAAAATAACGCACGCGGTCAGATCATCGGCGATAAGGGTATGCTCAAGTTAATCTTCTCTCCCAACGACAAAAAGCTGCTCGGCGTACACCACATCGGCGAACTCTCCGCCGAACTGATTCACATCGGCGCAAGGGTGCTGACGACGGAAGGCACTATCGACGCCTTCATCCAGGAAGTTTTTAACTATCCCACACTGTCGGAGATGTACAAATACGCCGCCTATGATGGTCTGGGACAGTGGGAACACTGGCTTGCGGAAAATGGGCAGACGGAAAAATCGGGCGGAACTTAGGCGGAGTTTCACCGCCTAGCTATTTCTCACATCATTTTCTCATGCATCTTATGACAATCAGGCGTGTTATTGCATCTAACATCTGGTAGAGTCTCCAGATGTATTTGTTCCACCTATCACAATTCAACGGGAGACACTAATGGATTCAACCTTCGAGGCCAGCAAGCCCAAGCCGGAGAAATTGCCCTGGCAAAAAGCCGTCGTTCCTTATCAAAAGTCGAATTTGCGGCGCAGCCTGTGGCAGATGCTCAACAGCTTCGGACCTTATTTCATCCTGTCCTATCTGGCCTATCGAGCATTAGAAGTCTCCTATCCCCTGACACTGCTGCTGGCATTGTTGGCAGGCGGGTTTGTGATGCGGGTGTTCATCATCTTCCATGACTGTGGACACGGCTCATTTTTCAAATCGAAGAAAGCCAACGATATTGTTGGAACATTGGCCGGGATTATCACCTTCACACCCTACTACGCATGGCGGCACAGCCACGCGGTTCATCATGCCACATCGGGCGATCTGGATCGCCGGGGGATTGGCGATGTGTGGACACTGACACTGGAGGAATATCATACCCTGCCGCGTTGGAAGCAGATTGGCTACCGCATTTACCGCAACCCGTTTTTCATCTTTGTCATCGGGCCAACCGTCGATTTTGTGGTATTACAGCGATTTGTATCCATGAACGCGGCTTCCGGCAAACGTGAACGCCAGAGTGTTCACTTCACCAACTTCGCGCTGCTGGCAATTTTCCTGATTCTTGGTTGGGCGATTGGCTTCAAGGAATACTTACTGGTGCAGCTCCCGATTATCGGGTTCACGTCATCGCTGGGGGTGTTCCTGTTTTATGTCCAGCACCAGTATGAAAATGTGTATTGGGAACGACACAACGAATGGGACTTCGCAGAGGCCGCCCTGCATGGCAGTTCGTATTTCGAGATGGGCAGGGTGATGAAGTTTTTCACCGGCAATATCGGCTTCCATCATATCCATCATCTCAGCCCGCGTATCCCCAACTATGAACTCGAAAAGTGCCATCAGGAAAACCCGATGTTTCAGGTCGAGCCGTTGACCTGGCGGACGAGCCTGAAATCCCTGCGTATCCGTGTGTGGGACGAAGACCGGCACAAGATGGTCGGTTATCATCCCAAACCCGAAGGAGAAGTCGAAGAAGGTCTTATACTTCCCGGCGATCAGGTGAACCTGCAACCCGGCATGTAGGGCGATCACCAAGTTTGGGTTAATGAGATAGAAGTTACCCCGTTGAAGATATTTCTCGCTTGGGCAAGGGGTTTCAACCCCTTGTTGCTTCGGTCAACTGCGTACGTTCTATGAGAATTAAAAAGGGCGGGTAAGAACCCGCCCCTGAAGCGAAAGTCTGAATAATATGGTCAGGCTGCGTCGTCGTAGTCGTAGAGGGACTTCTTCGGCCTGTTCAGCCGTCGATCTGCGGCCAGTTCGCGGCGATAGCTATCCCACAACACTGGCAAACGCCCACTAATCTCGTTCAAGCGACTCTCCTGATCTGGCGACAGTCTGCTATGACTCGCCAAACGGTAGAGTACAGAGCGTTCATCCGACAACTTCTGGATCAGTTCCATCGTCTCATCCATCATCACCGCTCCTGAAATAATCACCCTTTCACATGTGTATAGACGCATATAAATGACCTGATCTTACCTTCATTCGGAATCAAAAAGGGCGAATGCATCGGTGTATTCGCCCCCTTGTCTCGGCCTGAAGCGGCGATAGGATTTACTGCACTTTGCTCAGTTCGTCGTTGATGACATCGGCAAACACGGCATACGGCTGTGCGCCGACGATTGGCCGCCCGTTAATAAAGAAGGTTGGCGTACCCGTGACGCCCAGATTGATGCCATCCTGATAATCTTGGGCAATCTGCTGGGCGTACTTTCGCGTTTGTAAACACTGTTCAAAGACATCCGCATTCATACCCAGTTGATCGGCATAACTCACCAGATCGGTAATGGCGAGGTTGCTCTGGTTATTAAACAGCATGTCGTGATAATCCCAGTATTTGTCCTGTTCAAAGGCGCAGTTAGCCGCATAAGCCGCATTTTCCGCGTCGGGATGAATCTGGAACAGCGGGAAGTCCCGATAGACAAAGCGAATTTTGTCGCCAAAGTTCTGTTTGAGCAGGGGATAAGTTTCCTGGTGGAAGCGCTCGCAGAATGGACATTGATAATCCGAAAATTCGATCAGGGTAATCGGCGCGTCGGTGGCTCCCCAGGAGGGTTGATCGGCGCTGCTGACGTCATAGACTAAGTTCGGGTCTAAACCCTGCGGCTGATTGGCTGCCGCCACGTTTGTACCGGCTTTGTCTACGAAAGCATCTACGGCTTTATCCAACAACTGCTGATTTTCGGCACTGTTGGCATTAAAGACCGCGTTCATCCCGGCGGCGCTGATGACTGCGCCCAATGTAAAGAACACAATGGCAATCACCACGTAATTAAATACCGCGCGCGGAATGACCAGAACCGCTTCCGCAGGGGCGTTACTGGCTTCCGGCTGCGTCACCGCTTCTGGTGTCTCCACCGATAACGGTGTATCGGCAGATGCCTGGTTAATTTGATTTTCCACAGAAGAATCCTCACGAATAAATGGATGCTGTATCCACCGCTTATACTAGTATGCTTAGGGAAAGGGGTCTATCCCCAGTTCAGTACATTCTGTATATCGACAAATCAAAATTTGATATAAAATATAGACGCAGCCGGAACATTGTCCTTTACAATAGTGACAGCTTAATTTTAACATGATGATGATGGTTGGGATGGCCTCCCAACCCTCTATTTTCATCCATTGTTCATCTTTCATTGACGGAGCATATAAGGAGATTGCCTTTGAGTGAACCATCAGCCGGGCTTGTAGAAGGTCTGGTCGTGAGTGACCAGAGTGGATTTTTCTCAGTGGAGATGGCTGACCATTCCACCGTCACCTGTCGGTTACGAGGTCGCTTGATGGAGGAAGCCCAATCCACCGACATCGCCGCCATCGGAGATCGAGTAAAAGTCCAACTGCTGCCGGATGGAACAGGCAGCATCGAGGAAGTTCTGCCGCGCACCAGTGTGTTGTCTCGCGCCCTTCGTACCGAAGGCAAACGCGGTGCGGGCGAGGCAGAGCGTGAACAAGTGATTGTCGCCAATGCCGATCAAGCCCTGTTTGTGTTCGCCGCAAGGCAGCCTAACCCGAATTTGAAGATGCTGGATCGTTTCCTCGTCGCAGGTGAAAAGTCGGACATCGGGCGGCTTTTCATCGTGGTCAACAAAATTGATCTGGAAGACAACTCGACGGTAGAAGCCCTTTTTGCTCCCTACAAGAAGATGGACTATCAGGTGTTGTATACCAGCGCCCGCGACGGCCTGGGGATTGATGAACTTAAGGCCATTCTCAAAGATCACACCTCGGTATTCACTGGCCCATCGGGTGTCGGCAAAACCAGCCTGCTCAACAAAGTCCAGCCCGGCCTGGGACGCAAGGTAAAAGAGGTCAGTGGGCGGCGCGAAGAAGGCATGCACACCACCCGCGATAGTGTCCTCATCAAATTGGATGAGGGTGGTTATCTGGCCGATACACCGGGGATGCGTTCGCTCACCCTGTGGGACATTGAGCCAGAGGAACTCGACGGCTATTACCGCGACATCGCGCCCTACGTCAGCCAGTGTAAATTCAATGACTGCGGCCATCGCAGCGAATTGGGCTGCGCGGTACGTGCCGCCGCCGAACGTGGGGACATCGCCAGCAGCCGCTACCAGAGCTTTCTTGGACTGCGCGAGGAACTCGAAGCCGCCTACGCGCTCTATTAGTTCTCCCATTTCCCCATTTATTCAACACATGGTAGTTTCTGCCGGATTCGTTTCACGAGTCCGGCTATTGCCCCACCGAAACCTGGACTTCCCGGCTGATACGTTGCCAAAATACGGTATACTGAAGGGTGAAAGAGAGAGGTGTAGGTGATGTTTGTTCAACGCGAAATGACGGCTGAAGAATTCCTGGCTTTTGCTGAACAGCACCCGGATCAACGCTTTGACTTTATCGACGGTGAGATGGTTGAAGTGTCGCCCAAGCCGGTTCACAGCAAGAAACAGGCGCGTTTTGCCGCTGCCCTCGACCTCTACCTTGAAGCGCACCCTGAAATCGGTGTGGCCTATACCGAAGTGCTGGTTGTCCTGAATGACGACAAATTCCTGCCAGATGTATGTGTCGCTGAAGACAGCCAGGCCAATTACCTCACCAGTCCGCCGTTGTTTGTGGTCGAAATTCGCTCCGACAGCCAATCACGAGAAGCCCAGCGCCGGAAAATTCGCGCCTATCTCGGACACGGCGTGCAAATGGCCGTTTTAGTGCTGCCCGGTGAGCATGTCGAAGTTTATCGCCCCGGCCACGATGTCCTTATCCTTACAGCAGATGATGTCCTCGACGGTGGCGATGTCCTCCCCGGCTTCCAACTCCCCCTCAACCGCATCCTCCCCTAATTCGGAAAAGTACTAGTCGCACTACCACCACCAGCAAACTACCCCCGACTGTGAAGGCCAGCCACAATTGCATGTTATAATCAACTTACACTGGGTTTGAGGTAATTCGATGGCGCTTTCACAACAGCGGGTTTGGACAATCGCAGATTTTCAGGATTTTATCGCCCGTCCTGAGAATTCTGACCGCTTGTTTGAACTCATCAATGGGGAGATGATCGAAGTGTCGCCAGGTCGCACCAGCAACTCGCAGATTGGACATCGGATTGTTACAGTCGTATATCCCTTTTGTGAGGCACATGATTTGCCCTGTTACACCAGTGGCGGGGACGGGGCATACAACATTGGCGGGCAGGTGGTCGCGCCCGACTTCGCTTACAAACGCACCCCCATGAGCGACGACTATCCCGACCCTGAACCGCCCCTGTGGGCAGTGGAAATCATTTCCCCAACCGACAAGGCTGTGAGTATTCGCACCAAGCGCGACATCTATGTCGAAGCCGGTATTCTGTATTGGGAGATATATCCCGATCTGGGACGAGTCGATGTCTACGCGCCCGGTCAACCCTTGTTTACCGTCAGCATGGATGGGGCGCTCGACGGTGGCGATGTCCTGCCCGGCTTCCAACTCCCCCTCAATCGCATCCTCCCCTAAATCCGCAAAAGTGGTAGTCGCGCAGTCGCCCGTTCCCGCCGCACCGCCACCAGCAAACCTATCCCCGACTTTGAAGGCCAGGGGCGAGTGCCGAACTGTGGCTAGAAGTCAGTCGTTAACAAACGACCAGTAATTCTATTCTTCACTTTTCGTTTGTAGCAAGCGAAGCAATGATTGTTTCAACGGTAGGGATGTCTTTGGCTTGATTCCAAAATCCCATAGCTCCGTGTTGTGCACTGTATTCTAAGTCGGCGAGAGCTGAAATGAGTTGTTTATTCTCGCTTGTGTATGCCGCCTCTCTTAATATGCCAAACGTAATGCAAAGCAACTGCAACGTTTCATCGTCCTTCTTTTCAATAGAATTTATTAATCGCTTGCGCAATGTAATTAACAAATCGGCTAGTGACATTTGTGTTATCCTTATACTCTGTAGACACTTACACTTCGCATGGATCAAAAAAGGGTTGTAACTACCGCGATATATCAGATTTACGAAGATTTACTGCATCGGCCAAATGTCAGTTACGCCAATATTCATAATCATTGTGCCAAACAGAGACATGACCATCGTCAAACACCAGTTGTATACAAAAATTTGGCTCTATCCCATGTGTAGCTGTTGCACCTTCGCCCAAACCTCCCTCTATCGGAGCGTATCCTGGCAGGTCACAGCGCCTTGTAGGGGACGACCTGTGTGTCGTCCCGTTCCCGCTCATTCCCTTTGCTACTTTGCATCTTTGCGTTGAGTCTTTTCTGGTTTCTGGCATCTGAAAAACACAAAACTGCCCATTTTTCCCCTCAAAAACGAAACAAATGTGTACACAAATGTTTACCTATTCTGCGAACACCTGTGCTATACTAACCCTATTGAAATCGTAGGGATAAGGCCAAGCCTTGTCCGACTGGAGTAGCTTGGCATGGCGATCAGAGAAATTCGAGAATCATTTCCCGATTATCTTTCTCGTTTTTCTCTCCTATATTCTCGATTGGGCACGCTGGCATTCTGCACAATCCGCACACTTTGCACCGGTGCAGTTGCAGAATTTGCAGCAGTTTGTGCAGTTTACGGGAGAAATTTCAAAATCGCTGTGCATATTTCAAAGCCTGACGGGTACGTGACCGACACAAACCGATTTGTATGCATCAACCTCTTTAGAGATTTATCTGGCTTTTTTCGTAGCATGAGGTTTTGAACCTCATGCGGCACTGGCGCAGTATCCGGGTATCTTTTCAACAAAACCCCCTCCCGCCGCAGAAACCAGCCGTGTTTACTGCGCTGCTTGTCAGATGGCTCGATGGATTGATAAATTTTCCTCGATTATTTTTCTTATCATTATCATCATATCGATTATTGCTCCCTCAAACTGGAGTCCGGCCATGATAAATCTGAGAATCCCACACCACTTTTCTTTTATCTTTTCGCTCTGTACTCCGTACTGTGTACTTGGCACCTTTTTGACTTGCTTGTGTCACTCAATGCGCGGTGGCCCTTGCCGGATGCGCTTCAGCAAACTCGCCAGATCATTATCCGGCGCTGTCCACATGGCTTCCAGCCACCATGTCGCCCCGGCGTCCGCCAGTGGTTTGACCTGCGCCGCCGCTTTCGCCCGGTCATCCCCCCGTGTAGCGCCCTCGACCACAATATCGAAAGGCGTGGTCGCCGTTCGGTGTTCGTTGATATAGGCGCTCATCGCCGCCAGTCGCTCCGGCTCGAACCCGCCGATGTTGCCCGCTTCATCCAGCAGGTTCGGCAGGATGCCATCATATTTCATCGCCCGCT
The DNA here is from genome assembly GCA_963752305.1 of uncultured Chloroflexia bacterium. GTDB lineage: Bacteria > Chloroflexota > Anaerolineae > Aggregatilineales > Phototrophicaceae > CFX2. The sequence goes on along the minus strand of CAVVXQ010000006.1, from coordinate 363,032 downwards.
TCATCGACTTCGGTTTCGGCCACGCGCCCACCACCCAGATCGGCACACGCGGCTGCTGAGTCGGAGACTGTCGCTCTGGCACGAAGGTAGTCGGTTTCACCTGATAATGCTTGCCCGTATAGTTGAAAGGCTGCCCCTTCCACAATCCGGTGATGATGTCCAGCGTTTCGTCCAGCAGTTCGGCGCGGGTTTTCCGGTCTGTGACCTCACCGAATTCCGCGAATCCGGTGTCGATTGCTCCCAACCCAACCGACAGAATCACCCGCCCGTTCGACAGGTGATCGAGCGTCATCACCTCGCCTGCCAGTTTCCAGGGACGCCGCCGCGACGCCGGAGTAATCATTGTGCCCAGCCGGATTTTTTCGGTGCGCACCGCTGCCCCGGCCAGCATCACCCAGGGATCGTATCCCCACACTAAATCCGGCACGAAGAATCCATCCCATCCGGCGGCTTCGACCTCAACCGCATAATCGACTGCCTGCCGCGCATCACCGCCGAAAAACACAAATCCATATTTCATTATCTGTTCCTGTGTTTTGAAATTGAGAGGGAATTATACCGCCAGATACCAGCCCAATACATCCAGCCGTTCGGCATAATGCAGTAGGGGATCGCAATCCGGCAGGTCGATTCCGGCGGCCTGCGCCAGTGTGTTGACTGCGGATTTCCGCCTCGGCATCCTGTAACGGCCAGGGTGCGTGATGGACTTCACCCCGGTACAGCCGCCCCCGCCAGTAGGCATACAGGGCATACCGTTCCGTCAGCCAGCTTAACAGTGTCCCCGGCGACGAGTGATAAACCTGCGATACAGGCCGGTAGGTCGCATCGAAGTTGGCGGAGGCTGCATTTCGGCGGGTTCGGTGTGACGTATAAGTGACCAATTCGCCCTGTTGGTTGAGGGACATCCGCGCGTTGAAATACGGCAGGTGAAAGAACCGCCGCGCGCCGAATACGGCTAAGGGATTGGCCGCGTCCAGACTGAAGAACCACACCCCCGGTTTTTCGCCATCGGTCACATAGGTGCGGACGTTCAATTCGGGGAAGGCATTCGTCCCGGCGATCAGCGGCAGGCCATGACCGCGCACGTGGCTCATGTAAAACGGCACGACACCCAGCCATGCCTGCCCGTCGAAGGTGTCGATCTGTAGTTCAGTCGGGATCAGGGGACGCAGGACATCCGGCGACAGCGGCCAATGGGCAAACAACAGCTTGTTCCAGGATTGTGTCATCAACCAGCGTTGGGATGGATACGGCCAGGGACGATGTGCCGTATTTGTCAGGATTGCGAGGGGAGGCAGAGGCGGTGAATACATAGAGTTCGGTGGGGACAGGGAGTTTATGCCTTGTCCCCACATCAGAATTGAAAGTGCTAACCCGTCACTGGCACATCGGCGATGCTGCCCTCGACCATACGCAGGTAGGCCGACCATGCCCAACCTGTTGTGCCTTTCCACACCACCTGCCACCACTCGCCACTGGCCGTCTTGCCGACCACCGACATGGTTCCGCCCCAGGTGATGCGCCCGATCTGATCGGAATAAATGGTTGGCAGGGCGCGCAGCCGCAGAGTATCTACCGACATGGCTACATTACCCGTTAAGTCCGCCGGATTACCTTGCAGAACAAAATCGCTGACCACCGGAGCATTAAATTCGTTGGTGTTGATGTACACGTAGTAGCCCAGCACCCATCCCTGATAGCCGCTCAGTTGGATGAGGAACCAGCGGGCGTTGTCGTTGCGCCCGACCACCTGATAGGTTTGCCCGCGCAGCACCGTTCCCAGGCGGGGTGCGTAGGCCGACGGGCCGCCGCGTACCACCAGCACGGGCGCACGAATGACGGTAGCGGTTATCGCGCCACCGGGGATAGCCGGTAGGGAGGTTGGTGCGGGGGTATTGGTTGGGCCGGGGGTCGGGGTTGGGCCAACTGTGCCCACCGCGCCGGAAATGCCCCACTGCACCTGAAGGATGGCCTGGTCGATACCCTCAAAATATTCGACAGTGATGTTATGTGAACCCGCCGTCAGGGTTTGCTGGAAGGTGTCGGTGGTGAGCGCCCGACCAATGAACTTGTCCAGCACCAGCGCGCCGTCGATGAACACCCGCACACCATCATCCGACGAAACGGTGAAGGTATAGGTCGCCGCCTGGAAAGTCTGGGTGGAGGTGAACCGCGCCGAGAAGTTATCGACTGGCATTCCGGGTACAGCCACGCCGTTGACCACTGGCCCGCCTGTGCCCCAGTTAAAGTTCAGGCCACTAATGCCGCTGACCGGAACACCCGCCCCGGTCAGGTTGTTGGATGGGAAAAAGGTGGCCGACCAGTTCGTGCCGAAGTCCTGGGCTACGATCATGCCGATCACTGTTCCGAACAAAAGCACCATGACCAGCAAGCCCCAGAAAGCCGCTTTACGCTGCGTCATCTCGTTACCTCCTCCAGAAAATTGCCGGTGAACAGCCGCCCATTTGTCGTCGGGGAGCCGTAATGAATCACTTTATTCTTCCAAGTATACTCAGCTTACAAATTCTGCCCATAAGACGTAGGTACAATCGTCCACCGATTAACCCTACCGACACCCACTATCGGGTGTTACACTATGGTCGCCTCATAAAAATAGGGTCGCTATAGGCTATACAGTGACCAGGAGGCCGAGAAAGGACGTACATGCAGACGTACTTAGAGGAAGCTACTGCCGCGCTGCAAAATCGACGGCTGACGTTGAGCGTTATCATGCCGTGTTACAACGAGGTCAATACGGTAGAAAAGGTATTGAGCCGGGTTGAGGCCGTTGGGCTGGCGGACGAGATCATCATTGTCGATGATGGCTCGACAGATGGTACGCGCGATGTCCTCAAACGCATGGAAGATAACGGACGTCCCCATGTGCGCTTTTTCTACCACGAGCATAATCAGGGTAAAGGGGCGGCATTGGTAACGGGATTCCATCAGGCCACCAGTGATGTGTTCCTGATTCAGGATGCCGACTTCGAGTACGATCCGCGCGATTACCCTATTCTGTTGAAACCGCTGGAAGAAGGCATCGCTTCGGTGGTGTATGGGTCGCGCTTTCTGGGCGGGCCGCGTAAAGCCATGAATTTCTGGAACATGGTCGCCAACCGCATCCTGACGCTCACCACCAACATCCTGTACAACGCCATCCTCAGCGACATGGAAACCTGCTATAAAGTTTTCCGCGCCGAAGTGGTACGGGATATGAATATCCGCGCCAAACGGTTCGAAATCGAGCCGGAAATCACCGCCAAAGTCCTGAAGCAGGGCATCCGTATCTACGAAGTGCCCATCTCCTACAATGGCCGCGAATGGAACGAAGGCAAAAAAATCAGTTGGACAGATGGGCCAATTGCCCTGTGGACGCTGCTCAAATACCGCTTCGTAGATTGAAGTTTGCCCTTGCTCCCTATCTTGAAGCTGTCCAATTCCCCGCTTACGCCATTCATTTTTCCCAAAACACATATCCAATTCCTGAACGGGCATAATTGGTCAGTTCGGGTAGGGTAACATAGTAACCATCCATCCAACCCATAAAGGAGGCTGCATATGATCTACCGACCTCTCGGACGAACGGGCGTGATGGTTTCCAATCTGTGCCTGGGCGTGATGAACTTCGGTGGGGCAACCCCGGATGAAGATGCTTTTACTATCCTTGACCGCGCCTTAGATGCCGGGATCAACTTCATTGATACTGCCGATGGCTACAACGGCGGTGAGAGCGAACGGGTTCTCGGTCAGGGCTTGAAGCGCAACGGCAAACGCGATTCGGTGCTGGTGGCGACGAAGGTCAACAGTCCGATGGGGAATAAGGGCGTTAATGACCGGGGACTATCGCGTTACCACATCCTCAAAGCCTGTGAGGATTCGCTGCGGCGCTTGGGAACGGATCGTATCGACCTGTACCAGCTTCATCTACCCTCGCTAACTATTCCACAGGAAGAAACCCTGCGGGCGATGGACGATCTGGTTCATGCGGGTAAAGTCGTCTATATCGGCTGCTCCAACTTCCCGGCCTGGATGATTATGGAAGGGCTAGCCACCAGCCAACGCCTCAACCTTGTCCATTATGTCAGCGAACAGCCGCCCTACAGTCTGGTTGACCGCCGTATCGAAAACGAAATCGTGCCCGCCTGCCAGAAATATGGCGTGTCGATTCTGCCCTGGTCGCCAATGGCGGGGGGCATTTTGACCGGGCGCTATAATGCGGATGGTGCAGGCAGCACTCCCGAAAATTCGCGGGCGCAGCGGAGCGGCGCGAGTTTTCAGGAACGGGTGACAGAACAATCCGTACAGGTGGCCGAAGCGGTAGGGGTGATGGCGCAGGAACGCGGTTTAACATCGGCTCAACTGGCGCTGCTGTGGTGTAAAGATCAACCCGGTGTCACCGCGCCTGTGTTCGGGCCACGCACAATGAGACATCTGGACGACGCGCTTGGTATTGCCGATAAAATACTTGATGATGAGGATCGCACCCTGTTCGATGAACTGGTGCATCCCGGTACAGCCGTGTCCGACTTCCGCAACAACAGTTCGTGGATGAAGGCGCTGGCCGGATAATGGCTGCTATACGGTAAAATAGGCTCACTAAACCTTATTGCGAAAAGGAGATCGACAATGGAATACCGACCATTAGGACGAACGGGTGTCATGGTTTCCAGCCTGTGCCTGGGGGTGATGAACTTCGGCGGCGTGACCAACGAGGCCGACAGTATCGTCATGATTAACCACGCGCTGGACGCCGGGATCAACTTCATAGACACCGCCAACGTGTACAACGGGGGCGAAAGTGAAAAGGTGCTGGGCAAGGCGCTCAAACAGAATGGCAAGCGGGATTCCATCGTACTGGCGACCAAAGTGAACGGCGCGATGGGCGATGGACTGAATGACAGGGGCATTTCTCGCTATCACATCATGAAAGCCTGCGAGGACTCCCTCCGCCGCCTGCAAACTGACCACATTGACCTCTACCAGCTTCACCGTCCGTCATTGACCATTCCCCAGGATGAAACCCTGCGGGCGCTGGATGATCTGGTGCGGGTGGGCAAGGTACGCTATGTTGGCAGTTCCACTTTCCCGGCCTGGATGGTGATGGAAGGACTTGCCACCAGCGAACGGCACAATCTGGTGCGTTATGTCAGCGAGCAACCGCCCTATAATCTACTGGATCGCCGGATTGAAAATGAACTTGTTCCGTTGTGCCAGAAGTACGACATTGCGATATTGCCCTGGTCGCCGCTGGCGGGTGGTATTCTGGCCGGACGCTACAATTCCAATGGTTCAAATGGCAATTTCCCCGAAGGCTCACGGGCGCAGCGCAGTGGGGCGATGTTCCAGGATCGGGTGACAAACCGAGCAGTGGATGTGGCCGAGCAGTTGAGCGCGATGGCACAGGAACGCGGCATGACATCTTCACAGTTTGCGCTGTTGTGGTCGAAAGATCAACCGGGCATCACCGCGCCGATCATTGGGCCGCGCACGATGGGACATCTAGACGACGCGCTTGCCATAGCCGATAAAAATCTGGATGATGCAGATCGGGCGCTGTTTGATGAACTGGTGCATCCAGGTACGGCGGTTGCCGACTTCCACAACAGCAACGAATGGATGAAAGCCCGCGTTCACTGACAGTCGTTTTTGACGGGTTAGAATACCTGTGCTATATTCCTGCCTGGGTTTAAAGTTTTGTTATAAGTAGTGACGGTTGCTACAACTAAGGTCGCGTAACTTCTATCACAGATATGGGGCAGAGAGGCATCCTAGCCACGATCATGAATGTGGTTTCTACTGTCTGCTGGTCGAAGGCGGGTAATCGAATGAGCCATCACCTGTATCTTCGTCTTCCCACATATACGCGGAGGCCGATAAGGAGCTAACACATGTCAAGAAATTACATGCCCACTTTTATCAGCCTATGTAGAAAATTGTCAGTTTATGTCGCTGAACACGACTACAAGATGCTGGTTGCGCTTGACCAAACTGAGCAGGTATCTGAAGAGGAAAAACAGCAAATACGCGACCTGTTCAAGCAGTTAAAAAACATGTCGCATATCTTCCAGAAATTGGACAACACGTTCTGAAGTATCATAATTCGACTATACTTCATCCGTCCCAATAATTTTCGTGGTAATTTCACAGGTTAGCCCAGATTAAAAGGATTGCATAAAGATGGCCGCCAGCCCAGAGTTCACGCCTGAATTCATCCGAGAGTACGTGATCGCCGCCCACTTCGATCTTGCCAGAGTAAAAGAACTGTTGGCGGAGCATCCTGCCCTGCTCAATGTTGCTTTTCAATGGGGCGAAGACGATTTTGAGGATGGTTTAGGTGCGGCCTCGCATGTTGGCAACCGGGCGATTGCCGAGTTCTATCTGGCGCAGGGCGTACCATTGACCATCTGTACAGCGGCGATGTTAGGGCGAGTCCATGATGTAAAGAAATTTCTGAATGACGACCCTTCGCTGGCAACGGCCAAAGGTGCGCACAAGATCACCCTCCTGTTCCATACCGCTATGAGTGGCAAGACCGAGATTGCTAATCTGCTGGTCGAACGCGGTGGTGGGGAAGGCGCTACTCACGCCATTCACGGGGCGATCAATTTCGGTCATCTGGATATGACACGCTGGCTGTTAGAGCATGGCGCGAAGGATGATGTGGAAGTGCTGAATTACGAGGGCAAAACCCCGCTCCAGAAAGCTAGCGAACTCGGCCATACTGAGATTGCCGACCTGCTGCGGAGTTATGGGGCGACAGAATAACGGCGCTCTGGTATGATCTCCAAATGGGGTAAGGTATCCTTACCTCTTCTAACCTCCGGCAACTCGTAACTGGCGACTTTCATGCGCGTCCTCATGCTGTCCAAAGCCTGTATCGTCGGCATCTACCAACGCAAACTGGAAGAAATCGCGCGGTTGGATGTCGAACTGCTGACGGTTGTTCCCCCCTCATGGAAAGACGAGCGCGGCGAGACGAAGCTGGAACGGGTGTATACCGATGGCTACCATCTCGAAGTTTCCCCCATCGCCCTGAATGGCAATTTTCACCTCCATTGGTATCCCGGTTTGGGACAACGAATTGCGCAGTTTCGCCCGGACATCGTTCACATTGACGAAGAACCCTACAATGTCTCGGCGTGGCAGGCGTTATATCATGCCCGGCAGGTCGGGGCGAAATCCCTGTTTTTCTCGTGGCAGAACATCACCCGGCGCTATCCACCACCGTTCTCGTGGGGGGAACGATGGGTGCTGAATCACGTCGATTATGCGCTGGCCGGTACCGAGTCGGCTGCGGCGGTATGGCGCGAGAAGGGCTACACCGGACAGATGACGGTTGTTCCTCAGTTTGGCGTTGATCCTGACTTATTTAGACCTGCTGAGCAAAAAACTGCGAACAATCGCCGCTTCACCATCGGTTATATTGGCCGGTTGGTAGAAGAAAAGGGTGTCCATCTGCTGCTGGATGTATTGGCGCGGATACCGGGCGATATGCAGCTACGGGTTGTCGGTAGTGGGCCAAAGCGGGATGATCTGCATCGACAGGCTGAACATCTCGGCCTGAGCGCGCGTATAGGTTGGATAGACTGGGTGGACTCGGTAGAGATGCCGGGGCAGTATCACCAGATTGATGTGTTGGCTGTGCCGTCTCTCACGCGCCCGAACTGGAAAGAGCAGTTTGGCCGCGTACTGGTCGAGGCGATGGCTAGCGGCGTGCCAGTGATTGGCTCGGATAGCGGCGCGATTCCCGACATTATCGGTGATGCAGGGTTGATTGTCCCCGAAGGCGATGTCTCCGCGCTGGCCGATGGATTATGCCGGTTGCAGCGCGAAGATGACCTGCGGACGAGACTAGTTGAAGGCTGGCCGCACGCGGGTGATCGACCACTTCACGCACCAACAGGTAGCGGCGGATACGGTGGCGGTCTACCGTGAGATGATGAAAAATACTTATTGAGGATACATAATGCACGAGAACATTTTTCCACATCATCAGCAAACCATCGAACGTACAACCGATTATTACCGGGCTGATCCCAATAATCTGGCGCTGCTCATCAGCGGCTCGATTGTTAAGGGACTTGCCCGCCCGGACTCGGATGTTGATATTATGCTGATTGTTTCTGATGAAGAATATGACCGCCGGGTAGCTGCGAACGAATTTACATTATATCGACCTGATCTCAGCACCTACGAAGGCGGTTATGTTGATGGCAAATACATGAATTACCAATTCCTGGTGGATGCTGCTGAACGGGGCAGCGAACCCACCCGCTGGTCATTCCTCAACCCGATCATCGCCTTTTCGACCATACCCGATTTGGAATCAATCATCGGCCAAATTACCACCTATCCGATACATGAACAGACCGCGAAAATTCGATCTTTTTACGGTCAATTATTCATCATGAACTATTTTGTTCAGGAAGCCGAGAAGCGGGACAATACCTACTTGATGACCCACGCGACAGCCGATATGGTGTTGTATGCATCGCGGCTGATTCTGGCGCACAACCAGATGTTGTTCCCATTTCACAAGTGGATGATGACCGAAGTCCAGCGCGCGCCGGATAAACCGGATGATTTTATCCCATTGACCGAGACGTTGTTACATGCGCCCAACGTGCAAAACGCAAAAGCCCTGTTCGAATGTGTGGCAAACTTCCGCGATTGGGGCGTGAGTGTAAAGGAAGCGGTGAATGCCTTCGCCGAGGATAGCGAACGCTACTGGTTGCAGGGGCGGCCTGCGGTTTCGGATTGGTAAGGATAGTTATGAAAACGATTGGTTTGCTGGGCGGCATGAGTTGGGAGTTGTCGCTGGAATATTACCGTCTTATCAACGATGGAGTGAAAGCCCGGTTGGGCGGCTTGCACTCCGCCAAATGCCTGATGTATTCGTTCGATTTCGCCGAGATCGAGGCGCTGCAAATGAGCGGCGATTGGGATACGGCGGGTCATAAATTGGCGGAGGCTGCACAGGGATTGGAACGGGGTGGGGCGGACTGTGTTGTCCTATGCACCAATACCATGCACAAGTTGACGGACTATATTGAGGAGGCGGTCAGTATTCCCATGCTGCATATCGCGGATGCCACCGCGCGGAAGATACAGGCAGATGGACTTCAGACAATCGGTTTGCTCGGCACACGCTTCACGATGGAACAGGATTTTTACAAAGGCCGCCTGACCGACCAATTCGGCCTCAAGGTGCTGACACCAGATGACGCCGGACGTGAGGTGATTCATCGCGTGATTTATGATGAATTGTGTCTGGGGAACATCCAAGATAAGTCGCGGGCGGCCTATTTGCGCGTGATTGACGATCTGGCGGCACGGGGCGCGCAGGGTGTCATTTTGGGCTGCACGGAAATCACACTGCTCGTCAAGCCGGAACACACAACGCTACCCCAATACGACACCACAACCCTCCATGCGATGGCAGCGGTGGAATGGGCGTTCGGGTAGATGCCCCGTTCCGAAGTTGCCCATTGAATGGTAAAATGCCCCTGATTTACACACGACAGGACATATGAATGACAAAAGTCGCTTATCTCACGATTGATGATGCACCCTCGCTCGATTTTGTGAACAAACTGGATTTTCTGGACTCGCATCACGTTCCGGCAGTCTGGTTTTGCCAGGGCAATTTTATGGAACAGCAGCCAGAATATGTTATTGAAGCCATGCGGCGGGGCTATGTCATCGGCAATCATACCTACACCCATCCGCACTGTTCAGACATCTCCGTTGACCAGTGTTTCGCCGAAATCCGCGCGACAGATGCGATCATCGAGGAATTACATCGGCAGGCAGGTGTGGAACGAAAACAGCGTTATTTCCGCTTTCCCTACGGTGACAAGGGCGACAAACTCTATGGCGATGTTTTTCAAATACCGGATGCAGATGGACAGTCCAGGCGAGATGCGATTCAAGGATATTTGAGGCGGCTTGGCTATGGGCAACCAGCCTTCCCCGACATCACATACAGCCATTATCGGTCTATGGGTTTGCTGGATGACGCGGATTGGTACTGGACGTATGATACGCTGGACTGGTCGGCCTTCTCCGATCATCCGATTTATGGGGTGGACAGCGTAGAGAAGGTATTTGCACGGACAGAAGAAGATGTGCCGGATGGTTGGCGCGGGCTGCATTATCCAAACTCGGCAGAAATTATCCTGATGCACGATCATCGCCCATTAGGAGATTTGTTCGGCCCACTGGTAGAACGGCTGATAGGGATGGGGCTTCAATTTGCGAGGCCGGTGTAAGAATACCAGGGCAAGCTATAACTGACTTATTCCCATTGATGTTCAATAAACGCGCGTGGCGTTAGAATAGCGATACTGCGATATGGGTTCAGGACGAGTAAATCATTATCTCCACTGATAATGCAGTGGGCAGTTCCACTGATTGCTAATTCCAGAAACTTATTGTCTTTTAAATCACGGCAATCTGTAATCGACACATTAACTTCAATGAGCGTTGCTGATCGTACCAATTTGGACAAAAAATCCAGACGCTCCTGTTCGAAAAGGTATCGGTTAAATTTCTCCTTACGCAGTGTTGTGTCTAATTCGTCGATTATTGCTAAGGAAAGTAAAATCTCCCCCGTATCCAGGGCTTTGTCGAATGCCTGACGAGATGTAGATTGTTTCAATAGCAATGCGCTGATAACAAGGTTAGTATCCAGTACAAAGCGCCATCTACTCATCTTCGAGCAACTGATTTAGTATATCAGGGGTTAAACCGCGTTCCTGTGCTCGGTCACTGATTGTATCCATCGAATTTCCCAGAGTATCTGAATCTGATGAGCCGATTTCGCGCAACCACAGGCTCAACAACGCCTGTATCTTACGTTGATTTTCTGCTGTTGTTGACTTATAAATCTTTGCAGAACTCGGCATCAAGTGGAATGTTAACGACATCCATATCCATAGTTTTGCTTCCATAAATGTACTCGCCATCAAATTATACAATGAATTGGCAACCCTATGACCATCCTGCCGGATGTGCTACAACCAAATCTCAAGCTGGTGTTTTGTGGTACAGCAGCCAGTCGAATATCGGCTGAGGTTGGGGCATATTATGCAAACCCCGGCAATAAGTTCTGGCGGACGCTTCATCAAATTGGATTGACACCCCGACAGTTTGCACCGCAAGAATTCATCCACGTACCTGAATACGGAATCGGGCTGACCGATGTGGCAAAACACACCTTTGGGGTTGATCGTGACCTGCGTCAGGAAGATTTTGACGTGGATGCACTCCGCGAAAAAATTCTGAAGTGTTCCCCTCATGCGGTGGCCTTCACCAGCAAACGGGCTGCTCAGGAATTTTACGGGGAAAAGCTGCTGAGGTGGGGTCGGCAGCCGGACAGGATCGGTGAGAGTGTGATCTTTGTGCTTCCGTCCCCTTCTGGTTTGGCCTCGCGCTCGTGGGATATAAGCTACTGGCATGAAGCCGCCGCGTTTGTCCGTTCACTCGATAAAGGTCTGTAATCGTTGCATCATCATCGAGTAAATTGTGGGTGGGTGCGGTATCCTGATAACTGCCTATCCAATATCTGAGATTTCCAGTCCCATGATACGAAAGCTGAAATATCTGCTGCTGCTTTTCCCTCTCTTGGCTGCTGTACAGGGCGTGTCCGCACAAGACGATGGTGCATGTCAGGGCATTTCCGGGCGATTGAGGCCGGACATGTGGGCGCGAGTGGGGTCGGGTTCGGCCAATAACCTGCGGCAAGCACCGACAACCAGCGCCGAGATCATTGGCCGGATACCGGATGGCGACATTTTCCGCGTGGTGGATGGGCCCGAATGTAGTGATGGCTATGTGTGGTGGTCGGTGGATTATGCCGGGACAATAGGCTGGACTGCGGAAGGCAAGACCGATCCGGCAACACCCTGGCTTGAACCGTTAGCGGGACAGCCGGAAGAAATGGTTGAATATCCTGATGACACGGAGGGTTGCCAGCGACCACCGGACGATTACGCCCGCATCTGGCTGGATTGGGCACAATTGAATTTACGTACACTGGCGATGCTTGACCACGCGCAGGCACTCTACCGGGCGGAGGGCGGTATCGTCAACTTCAGGCGAGCGATCATGCAAGGGAGTTATAACCCCGGCGGAGTAGCTGCCAGCTTTGGCACACATGACGGGGGTGGGGCACTCGATTTGTCGGTGCGCGACCCGGTAGATCGACATGTGTTGACAGACGAGATTCCCCTCATGCTGCGGGCACTGCGGCTGGCGGGATTCGCCGCGTGGCTGCGGGATACGGACTCGTTGTATCCTGGTTCGCCCATTCATATTCACGCGATTGCTATCGGTGACGAGGAGCTTTCTGAGGCAGCGCGCGAACAGATTGATGGAACATTTGGCTATCTGCGCGGATACAATGGCCTGCCACGCGAGGATGGCATCCCACAGCCGGATACCTCCGGCGAGATGGTCGTTTGCGGCTGGATGACTGATCTTGGTTATGGGGACATGCGGGATCAATAAAGACAGTCTCATTTCCCTGCCTCCAACTCTTGTTCATGTTTTTATCGGCCAAAAGGCCGAGGCACATGCGACTTTTCCTGCGTAAGATTCGTACTGAATTCAAACTGGACAGAATGGGCTAAACCAGCTAAAATAGAACTTGTGTTCTGAATTTACGAGGGATGGGAGAAAGTGTCATGCAATCCAAACTCATAGACCATCCGGTGCAGGCGGAAGCGTTGGCCTGCTTTGACCTGAAACTGCATACCGTCATGGAACGTTATTATCAGGGATTGCGCGAACGAATCGTTGCCCTGGTGGAACGGGATGGCACGCTGCCCATCACCTTCTGGATGTGCGAACGGGATGCGTTGGCGTATACCTTATCTCCGTTGTATGAGGCAGGCATACGGCTGGGTATGGAAATGGATCGTTCAGCGCGGGATGCGCTTAACACATACATCAACGCCAATGTCCAACTTCAAGAAACCATTGGGCGTATGTGCGCCGAGACCGCACAAGATATTACTATCCCGGCAGCCCAGCAAGTCGGGGATTTGCTGAATATGGGGTTGAACCCAAGCGGTCTGCCGGATCGCCTGCGAGAGGAACTGCGGACAGGCGTCCTCAGTGACTCGCTAGCACAACGAGCGGCTTGCGAACAATCGTCACGGGTAATTGCGGCTGGAAAGTTGTTTACCCGGCATTCCAGCCCGATTGTGAAAATGGTTGGCGAACCCTATTTTTACGCGGAAAGGGTATGCGTATGAGGGGAAACTGTAATAGTTGGTTAGAATACCGTAGGATTTTGCGCTTTTTCGATGAATTACGGGGAAACCTCGCTTGCCAGGGGAAGATTGCCATAGTATAGTGATGGCACACGCTGAACGAGCGTTGTCAGAAGTCCTTACCGGGATGATGCATAGCATCAGAAGGAGAATTAAGGTGGCAGTAGAATTTTACGACGTGAAAACTCGCAAGAAGGTGAAGGTTGATGACGGCAAAGTGGTCAAGACCAAGTTCACCACCAAGAATGGGCAGGTTCGTTATGGTTTACGCGGCAAGACCGATGATGGCCGTAACCTGACCAAGTTTGTCAGCCAGTCGGACTGGGAAAAGGCTACATTCCCCGAAGGGAAGTAAGCCGTTCCAGCCTAGTCAGGCAATGATCTAAACGGAAGCCCGTATCCATCGTGGTACGGGCTTTTGATTCCCTTTATTGGACACATATACATCAGGCTTGAACAAGTGATTAAAATAAATCGCCCCTATCTATATTGCAGATAGGGGCGATGGGAGATTTGTGACAGGGGCAGGACTATTTGTTGAACTTGTTACCCCCGCCGAAGATGTTGGCCGGGAGTTTGAAGCCGTGTTCCTTTAGTTGATCTTCAAAGTTGGGGCGGAAACCAGTGGCTTCCAGCGCACCACCACCTGCGTGGGAATAACCCTGACCACTCTGGCCGGGGGTGCGGTAGATAAAGACATCCTGAAGGGTGATGTTGCTGCCTTCCATGCCCTGGAGTTCTGTCACCTGTACGATCTTGCGGCTACCATCTTTCAGGCGGCTCTGCTGCACGATGAGATTTACGGCGGCGGCGATCTGCTGGCGGATAACCATCACCGGCAAATCCATGCCTGCCATCAAACAAAGGGTTTCCAGACGAGCGATACTGTCGCGCGCGCTGTTGCTGTGAACCGTCGTGAGCGAACCATCATGGCCGGTGTTCATAGCCTGGAGCATGTCGAGCGCCTCGCCACCACGACACTCACCGACGACGATACGATCCGGGCGCATACGGAGCGATCCCTTAACCAGATCGCGGACTGTGAGGCGGCCTTCTTCACCATCACCACCGGGAATCGGCGGGGCGGTTTCCAGACTGACAACATGGCGCTGGGTCAGTTGAATTTCGGCAGCGTCTTCAATAGTCACAATGCGCTCGTCTTCGGGGATGAATGAACTCAGAACATTCAGCAGGGTGGTTTTACCCGAACCCGTACCGCCGGAGACGACGATATTTAAGCGAGAGACAATGCAGGCTTCAAGGAATTGGGCGACATCCCGCGTGAATGACCCAAACCTAATCAGGTCATCGACTGTCAAGGGTTTAGCCGGGAATTTACGGATGGTCATGGTCGTGCCCTTGAGTGCCGAGGGTGGCATGACCAGATGCACGCGCGAACCATCGGGCAGGCGGGCATCCACCATCGGGTTAGCACGGTTTAGAACGCGCTGCATGGGACGCACGATCCGTTGTGCTGTCCACTGTACATGATCTTCATCATCAAACACGATTTCGTTCTCGCGCAGCTTACCTTTCTGCTCGGCGAAAATCATGTCTGCGCCTGTAACCATTATTTCCGAAACTGTTTTATCCTGTACCAGCGGCTCGATTGCACCGAAGCCCATCAGGTCATTAAGCAAGCCCTGCTTCAGTTCTTCAAATTCTGTCGAAGATAATTGAATTCCCGCCTTTTGTACGATGGTCTTCAGGCGACCCACCAGTAAATTTTCTCTCTCAGTATCACCGCGCAGCCAGTCGTCAGCCTCATCAATGGTTGCCAGCAATTTGGGGCGGAACTGTTTGCGCAACTGCGCGATTTTGGGGGATGTACGACGTTTCTGAATAGCGTCTGGATGCAAGTCTTCAATCTTCGGAGTCGCAGAAGCCAGCGGTTTGGGTACTGATGGTTTCGGCGGCGGTGGAGCAGCTTCGGCATCAACATCATTCTCGGCGGTTACAAAAGCATTTTGTTCTTCGTCACCAAATCCTGCCATCGCAGCATTACGTGCAGCTTCTTCCTCGGCCTCGCGTTTGGCCTGTTCAGACAAACGGCGTTGTAAAAACGACATACAGCCCGTCCTTTACTCTCAATGATTTCGACTCTCATCCGGTGTTGGTCTAGCTTAAGTGTACTGCCGAATCTCAGCGCGAACATAAAGGTTAGGTTTGTCGATTGTGAATACTTTGAGAGCAAGCTGACAGACGAAAATGTTTATGCAGTGTTTGTCCTTTCCGGTATAAGGCTGTGGATGATACTTCTGAGGATATTATAGGCATGCAACTATGTAATAGGTCTTAATGATACTCTTAAGATATAGGTACAACGCACAAGATCAAAGTATAAGTCCATCGGGCGTGATTTCGTTTTAATCAGGGAGGACAAAAATGGCGTTATCCGAGCAACCGCAGAACCGAAATCTGCCGACTTTCAACCGCCACGATCAGGACAAGATGGCACTGGGGCATAACCCTTCGACCCGAAGTGCGGAGCTTGTCGCGGGGGCAAGGGCATTTTTGATGAACACGCATGAGACGGTTTCTCTCAGTCGTATGTCTGGTCGTATTGTCGCCCGGTTTTTGACCGACCTGGATGGAAAGATCAATATCCTTTGGTTTTTCCCGGCACGGATGATCGTTATCGAAGCACTCACCAAGCGATTGATCCCGCAAGATAAACCCGATCTACTGCTGGTGGATGTGGCGGCTGGTTTTTCTCCACGCGGACTTCATTTGGCTCAGGAGTATCCACTGGCTGAAGTCATTGAAATTGATTTGCCAGAGATGATTGAGGAAAAAAAGAACCGACTGGTACGTGGGAAAATAGAGATACCTCCCAATTTGAAATGGCTGAGTGCTGACTTAGCAACTGCCACTCTGGCGGATGTGCTCGAAGGCCGCAAGGCCGATCTCATCACATCAGAAGGTCTAACACTTTACCTGACACCGGACGAGAATGCCCGCTTGTGTAAACAAATCGCGGCATGCCTCGCACCGGGTGGGGTGTTTATGGAGGAAATTTACCTTAGGGATAAATTTCTCACCCTGCGGCAGTCCCCTAACGTCAACTCGGTTGCCTCGTTCATTTTGAGGATGGTTGGCGGTGTTCCGGGCATTATGCCGAAGGTTGACACGGCAAAAAAGTATTTGTCTGATGCAGGTTTCACCGGAATCACCGAATATCCTGTGACAGAGATGATGAAAGAACTGGAGCAAACGCCGCCAGTGGATGTTATCTCGATCATGGTGGCTCACCAACCGGCTGCACCAGAAGCCAGTCCAAAGACTGCGGTTGAAAATAGAGGTTCGTGGAGTGCCGAAGCAGATGAAACGACGGATGTGGTAAACAAGGTGGAAACCTCGACTGAATCGGGCGAGTTTGCCAAGACGGAAGTTAAAACCGAGGAGCAGCAGGCCGAGTAAAATTTGTTCCAGTCATACACCAGCCTTTCGTTCAATCAGGGGCACATCTCGTTGGTGGGGATGTGCCCTTTTGATTCAGAGCGCGTATAATGGGAAAAGCGCTCTCACCCACCAGAGGACATGCAGGATTCGATGGCTATCGAGATTACCCGACCCGGTAAAAACAGTCTGATTCTGGAAACACCTGTGATGCCCGCAGCCGGGACAGTCGGATTTGGCGACGTGTACCGCAGCTTGATTCAGTTCGAGAAACTGGGCGCGTTCGTTACCAACCCGGTGACGTATGCTCCCTGGCTGCCTGCTACCGGCACACGGGTCGTATCGTTGGATGGGGGCATGCTCATTCATACCGGGCTGCCGAATCCGGGTTTGAGCAAGGTTCTGGGCAAATACCGACAGTTATGGTCGTCCCTACCCCTGCCCGTGATTGTCCATCTGGTGGCATCGACAGTTGAGCAGGTTCGTAAAAGCGCCAGCCGACTGGATGCTGAAAATTCGGTGGACGGGATTGAACTGGGTCTGAATGATGATATGTCGTGGAAAGAGGCGGAAGCGTTCGTGAAAGCGGCAGTGGGGAACACTGAGAAGCCGATATTAGCACGACTGCCCCTCCAGGATGCTTACGAGATTGCCCAGGCGACGGCTGATGCCGGGGCGGGTTCGTTGGTGGTGGCGGCTCCACCGCGCGGGACGGCACGCGATCCCCATACCGGGCGGTTGGTGAGTGGTCGTATCTACGGGCCACTGGTCAAGCCGATGGCGCTGCGGGTCGTGGGGCAGTTGGTGACACGAATTGACATCCCGATCATTGGCGCGGGGGGAATCCACTCGCAGCAGGATGCGCGGGATTTTATTGAGGCAGGTGCGCGAGCGGTACAGGTGGACACACTCACCTGGATACAACCGAATATGCTGGAAGTGATCGCGCGCGATCTGGGTGGACTGGTGATTACCCGGCAGAGCGGCGCGCTGGCGGACGAGTGGCATCCGGGCATGGGCGACACGGAACGCAAAGCACGCGACGAAGCCCGACGGAAACAAAGCGAGTCCGGGCAGAAGAAGTAATGTGGTAAAAGAACAGTGCAGCGTACAGAGTGCACAGTACAGAGGGAAAAGATAAAGGCGGAAAACAGGCTACCAGTTACCCGATGCCAGTTGCCAGAAAAGATACAAGAAAAGTGAGGCGGGATTCTCAGATTTATCATGGCGGGACTCCAATTTGAGGGAGCAATGATCGAGATGATGATAATGATAAGAAAAATAATCGGGAAAATTTATCAATCCATCGAGCCGCCTGATTCAATCCGCGCAGTAAACACGGCTGGTTTCTGCGGCGGGTGGGGGTTTTGTTGAAAAGATACCCGGATGCTGCGCCAGCATAACTCCAACGGCGAGAACGAAGGAAGCCTCCGCCGAAAAGGGCGAAATGGGTGGCAGAGTCTTCAGAGTCGGAACGGGCAAAATTGCCCATTTGTGACACAGGTTTGAGGGGAAATGTCGTCAAAGTCGTCAATGTCACAGTGTCCGCTTGTGTCAGTGCCGCATGAGGTTCAAAACCTCATGCTACGAAAAAAGCCAGATAAACCTCTAAAGAGGTTGATGAGTACAAATCGGTGTGTGTCGGTCAAGTACCAGTCAGGCTTTGAAATATGCACAGTGGTTTTGATTTCTCCCGTAAACTGCACAGGTGCGGATTGTGCAGAAAGAACCTCACCCCCACGCTCACTTGAGTTGTTCGCAGCCTCTCCATTGAATGGAGAGGGGAGCAAGATAGGCTCAGTATAGCACAGATGTTCGTATCATAGGTAAACATTTGTGTACACATTTGTTTCGTTTTTGAGGGGAAAAATGGGGGTTTAGCTGCCAGTTGCCAGAAAAAGATAAAAGACTCAACGCAAAGATGCAATATCCCCTATCCCCCCAACCCCCTATCCCCATTGCATGGAGGAAGGGCGAGTCAGACGTGCCGCGCAGCATTAATGTAAGGGTGAGGTGGGGAAGCGGGACGACACACAGGTCGTCTCCTGCGAGGCGCTGTGATCCGCCAGAATACTTCCGATAGAGGGGTTTTGGGCGAAGGTGCAACAGCTACAGATGGGATAGAGCGAGATTGGGTGAGTGCGCCGCCGGGGGTTCAAAACCACCCGGCTACGAAGTGCGGCGGGAACGGGACGACACATAGGTCGTCCCCTACAGGGCGCTGTGATCCGCCTGAAAACGGCACGCGATGGGTTTACGGGTGAGCCGATGGATGACAAGCCGCCTAGCCCTGTGTTCTAAGTAAGAGGTTTGATTTGAATGAAATTTACGATAGCTCTATTTTGAGTGCAATCTGCCATGTGGACAAGGATATGAGGAGAAAGTTCTGTACCATTAACTTCAGTCGTTAACCAAATTTCGTAGTCTGTCAACATAGGGAGTAGTGCTACCCATCCTGAAATGCCATCTTCTGTGAAAGAACCCTTATCAGGAAAGGCATATCCAGAAGCAGGCACTACTCCCTCAATATCTACTGTTTTGATATTCACAACGAACTCTGTGTATGGTTTTCTATTTAGATCAAGCACATGGCCGGAAAGGACATAATAGCAAGGTTCACCCAAAGTAGGATAATAGCCATAGCTGACTTGATTGTTCTCTACAACAAAATAGGTATTTACTTCTTGGGGTTCAAGGGTTCTCACTACGAGTGTTTCTGATACAGTGGGTGATGCAACAATGGCAGCAGCTTCTGATGAGCTATCGTGACTTGACATATTGCCTGCAAACAGACCCAGGAATACTAAGGCTATTGCTCCAAGAAATCCCCATAAGCCACAGCCAACGCTTCCGTTTTCAGACATGATGCTAACCTTTGTAGCTAAGTGGATTTTCGGGAATTATATGCACAGTTCGTATCTTTTTCCGAACGATTATCTGACTACAACTGTTAACTAATTTTATAAGGTTTGCTAGTAGCGGAGTGGTGGCACAGCGGGAACGGGCGACTTATGCCAACCTTTTCTTGATACAGGCGGCGACCTGAACTGTGGTTGCCACTTTTGCGGATTTGAGAAGTGTAGGCGCCGATTTCTTCAGGCAATATGGGCCTCTGGCTCTGGTATTTGCTCGTTGTTTTCCAACGCAACTTCCAACCAACCGCGTTTTGCGTCTTCAATCATCTGAAGGGCTTCAAGCTGCGAATCCCCATCGGTGATGCAGCCCCTCAATAAAGGAATTTCAGCTAACCAACCGCCGCCATCTTCTGCACTGAGCGGGGTTAAAACAATGGAATAGGGGAGTGACATATAGTATTCAATCGTCTTGCTCATTGCTATCATCCTCACTCTCGCTTTGTGCCATCCGGTCGATTATTCTGATCGCTTCTTTAATATAATATGGTTTCACTGGCCTACCAAATGGCACGATGAATTTTAGTCGTTCGTCTTCAAGAGTATACTCGAAAATATGATGGCTTCCGGTAACGCGCCGGAGTTCAA
The DNA here is from genome assembly GCA_963752305.1 of uncultured Chloroflexia bacterium. Classification (GTDB taxonomy): domain Bacteria; phylum Chloroflexota; class Anaerolineae; order Aggregatilineales; family Phototrophicaceae; genus CFX2. The sequence continues at coordinate 342,856 of CAVVXQ010000006.1, read as the reverse complement.
AGCCGTAATCGTGCAATAACTGATTCAGATCATCGAAGGCGACATTTTTAGGGTTCTGACGCATTTTCTGTAAGCGTTTCTGGCGTCTACTCAATTCAATCCCCTTGGTGAGAACGACTGGCACTTTTGTGGATTTAAGCGGCATTAGGTCATGTGAAGCCCAGGCGTACCGCGAAAGATATGTAATACTGGACGGACTAGGCGACGGTTGTGCCACCGTCGATGGCGAGGGCGTGACCGGTGACGAATGAGGAGGCGTCGGAACACAGCCAGAGGACGGCCTGAGCGATTTCTTCGGGTGTGCCGAGGCGTCGCATGGGGATGGCTTTGATGGTGGCTTCGGCCATCTTCGGATTGCCCTCTTTCATCTCATCCACCATCGGCGTATCGGTGAAACCGGGGCAGACGGCATTGACGCGGATGCCCTTTTTAGCATATTCCAGGGCAGCAGAGCGGGTGAGGCCAACAACTCCGTGTTTGCTGGCGGAGTAGGCGGAACCATAACGGAAACCGATGAGACCCGCAGCCGAGGCGATGTTGACGATTGAGCCACCTCCCCCGGCTAATATGGCGGGAATTTCGTATTTCATGGAGAGCCACACGCCCTTGAGATTGACATTCATGGTTAAGTCCCAGATGGCTTCATCACGGCGATCTGTGGGAACCATGTCGCCACCGACACCGGCACTATTCACGGCGTAATCGAGGCGGTGATAGGTTTTCAGTGTGGCCTCGACCAATGCTTCGACGTCCGAGGCTTTGGAGACATCACAGGATACGAATGAGGCGTTATCCCCGATGAGACGGACGGTTTCCTGCCCACCTTCCACATTCACATCGCTGACCATAACATTGACGCCCTCAACAGCCAGCGCGAGTGCGGTTGCACGTCCAATGCCCGAACCACCCCCGGTCACGATGGCTACTTTACCAGCTACATTCATGCAAGAACTCTTTTCGTGTATCACAAAGCATATTTATGAATTAATCTTAGCGCCAAACAGGGGAAATGCGAAAGTGGGTGGGCAAACAAAAAGGGCACAGCAGCGCCATGCCCATAGGTTATTGACTGCGCTCACCACCCTCCACTCAGGGGACTTTCGTCCCCGTTCGGGTCGCCGCCAGCGAGGGAGGCAAAACAGAGGGCTTACGGGCAAGCAGGGTCAGGCAAGTCCATACCCCACTTGATGTAAAGGAAATTAACGGGCGAAGTTCTGGTTGAACAGACGGATGACATAGACCAGAATGACCGCGCCGATGATGCCCACCAGAATGTTCCCGATCAGCCAGATGTTATCGACCCAATTGATGCCTACGAGACGCAGCACGAAGCTACCGACGAAACCTCCGACCAGACCCAGGAGAATGTCGGCCATTGGGCCATAACCCCGACCCCGCAGCAAACGTCCAGCGAACATACCCGCCAGCATCCACGAAATGACGGCCAGGATGAGGCCAAATGCCCAACCCAGGAGCGACCCGAAGAGCAACACTGCCAGTATTGCTATGATGAGGAACACAAACAGTCCCACTGTAGACTCCTTATTCATTCAACCTATGTGTACAGCCTTATATACGCAGAACTATAAAAGGGGGTTGCAGGGCGGGGAATTTCTGACAGGAAATTAGCAGAACCTCCTATTTTAAATTTATCGAACGCCCACTATAATGCGAGCGTTTTAGCCCGACATCGCGGGCTTTGAAAGGACTCTAAAAAGATGGCAGTGGACAAAATCACTGACGGCGTGGTGGTCAGCATGACCTATACGCTGACTGTGGATGGAGAAGAAGTTGGAACCGCCGGGGCGGATGATCCGCTTGAGTATTTACACGGCGCGGACAACATCGTTCCGGGTTTAGAAGCGGCGCTGGTGGGTAAGCAGGTGGGTGACAAGGTTCATGTGGTTGTTCCCCCGGCAGATGCCTACGGCGATTATGACGACGACGAGATTGACGAGTTTGATCTGGACGAAATCCCCGGTGGTGAAAACCTGGAAGCGGGTATGATCGTCGAGGTCGAAGATGACGACGGCTATGTGTACATCGGCACGGTGATGGAAATAGAAGACGAAGTGGTGGTGGTGGATTTTAATCCCCCGCTGGCCGGGAAAACGCTGACCTTCGACGTGCAGGTACTCTCCATCCGAGAGGCGAACGAGGAAGAGAAGGAACACGGACATCCTCATTCACTCAACAGTTTTTACGATGATGAGGACGAGGATTACGAGGAAGACGAAGAGTAATTGCTGGTCAGGCGGTTATAGAAATTGCCGGGGGAGGGTCTCAGACCCTCCCCTACTGTTATCTGGGTTCAGCCACTATGACAATACCTCAATTGATACTGGCATCGAGTTCTCCGAGGCGGCGGGAATTACTCGGTTCGCTGGGCATTCCGTTTACGATCATTAAGCCGGACATTGATGAAACCCAACAGGCGGGTGAAGCTCCACTGGATTATGTGCGGCGGTTGAGCCGGGAGAAGGCGGAGGCAGCAGCGGGGATAGTGCAAAGTACAAAGTACAGCGTACAAAGTGAAAAGGATGATGCTGAAAGAGAGCAGGTGATACTGGCGGCGGACACGGTGGTGATTCTGGGGGCGGATACGTTGGGGATAGATGCGCAGGGGGAAATTCTGGGGAAACCGGAGGAAGCCGAAGCAGCGCGGGAAATGTTACGGCGGCTGCGCGGACGGATGCATCAGGTATGTACGGCGCTGACGATGGTGGTGAATGGTTTACCCCTAACCCCCCAGCCCCCTTCCCCCGCAAGCGATGGAAGGGGGAGCGGTGCTTACCCTATAAATAGCGAATTGGATTTTCGCAGCGAGTTAGGGAATGCAGAACCTCACCCCCTGTCCTCCGCTGCATACGATGGGGAGGGGGAAAAGAGCAGAAGTCGGAACGTGATTACGCGGGTGACGCGGACGGATGTGACGATGCGGGATATACGGATGCAGAGATTGAGGCGTACATCGCAACGGGCGATCCGTTCGATAAGGCGGGGAGCTACGCGATTCAGCACCCGGTTTTCCGGCCTGTGGCGCGGATTGAGGGGTGTTATACCAATGTGGTCGGTTTGCCGGTGTGTACGCTGAAGAATATGCTGGCAGAGATTGGCTGGCCGGGAATCACGGCGGTGGAAGGGTGCGATTGCGCTCCTATGGGCTGAGGGGAAGATTACCCCTAACCCCCCGACCCCCCGCAAGCGATGGAAGGGGGAGAGTCGCGTGACGGGCATCAGGGATATGACGTGGACTCATGCCCTGACCAAGCTGAACTCCTGAGCTTTAAGTCGTGCCTGTTGGACAGGGTTAATATTTACGAATTAGAGTGCTGAGTTGGGAAACGGCTCGGCACTTTTTGATTCCCATTGCGCCAGCAGATTTTTGTGCGCGGGTCACTATCGCCAGAAGATGAGGGCGACAGGGAGGACGATGGCGGATTCGACGAGGACGATTTTGATGAGGGTGCGGGGGACACGGGGCTGCCCGGCATAGCGGATTATGTAGTCGGGGACGGCAACAGCGACGATGAGGGCAACAATTCCCATGACGAATATGGCGATCTGGTGGGTGGTATTGATGACAGAAGCAATCTGATACTGCTTCAGGTTCGGGTTGAGCCGGATGAGCAAGTAGGACATTCCCCAGATGACGATCTCGCGGATGGCGAAAATTGAGAAGAAAGCCAAGATGACAGCGATGACACCAAGGACGATAGATACGAGTAGATTGAGGCCGACTTTGAGGATGGGTTGGTCGCGGGTCAGGGCATCTTGTTTCATAGGGATAGTATAGCGTAAAAAAAGAAGCGGTCAGCGGACAGCTATCAGGAAAAGATAAAAGACTTAACGCAAAGGCGCGGGGAAGCAAAGTCGCAAAGCGGGGGAAGATAAAAAGCGTAACTCAGAGCAATAGAGGGAAAATTGGACTGTGTATATACAGCTCTGATGGATTTCTTATTCATTTCATATACCCCAAAAATACACTTGAGGGTGAAGTTAGTGGGTCTGGAATGCCAGCGGGACGACACGCAGGTCGTCCCCTAAGCAGGGCGGATTTGAGGGATGGTTTGGCGTTTTAGGGAGGGTCCCAGACCCTCCCCTACGCGGTGCGGTTGTGTGTTTTGCAGACCGCGCTGGTTTGAATCCGCCGCAAGTTTGGACGGATGGGACTTGGACTTCACATCTTAATTTTGGGGAAAAACAATGGACTTAAACCGATATACAAATAAAGCCCAGGAAGCGCTGGTGGGGGCACAGTCGCTGGCTACGGAGATGGGGCATACACAGATTGAGCCTCTGCACATTCTGGTGGCGCTGATGCAGCAGTCGGAGGGGGTTGTGCCGGAAGTGGTCGCCAAGATTGGCGGGCGTCCGGCGAATTTACTGGCGGAACTCGAACAAATCCTGAATGAACGCCCGCAAATGTCCGGCAGCAACGCGCAGGTTGGGCTGAGTAGGGATGCACAAAATGTCCTGAACCGCGCCGAAAAAGAAGCCAGTAAAATGCATGACGATTACGTCAGCAGCGAACATATTCTGCTGGCGCTGACGGAAGACCGCTCGGTCAACAGCCTTCTTGAACGGCATGGCGTGACACACGACGCGATTTTGCAGGCGCTCACCAGCATCCGGGGCGGGCAGCGGGTTACATCGCAAGACCCGGAAGGGACGTATAAGAGTCTGGAAAAATATGGGCGCGACCTGACGGCGCTGGCGCGACAGGGCAAGCTCGACCCGGTAATCGGGCGAGACGACGAAATCCGGCGGGTGGTGCAGGTCATCAGCCGACGGACGAAAAATAACCCGGTGCTGATCGGTGAGGCGGGTGTCGGCAAGACGGCGATTGCCGAAGGGCTGGCGCAGCGGATTGTCAACGGCGATGTGCCGGAAGGACTGCGGGACAAGCAGCTTATCGCGCTGGATATTGGGTCGCTGGTGGCCGGAGCGAAATATCGCGGCGAGTTCGAGGAACGGCTGAAGGCGGTTCTGAAAGAAGTGGCCGACAGTGATGGGCAAATTATTCTGTTTCTGGACGAACTGCATACCATCGTGGGCGCAGGGGCGGCAGAAGGCGCGATGGACGCCAGCAATATGCTGAAGCCGATGCTGGCGCGGGGGGAACTGCGGGCAATTGGTGCAACGACACTGAACGAGTATCGCGAAGTACATCGAGAAAGACGCGGCGCTGGAACGACGATTCCAACCGGTGTTCGTGGATGAACCGAGCGTGGAGGACACGATCAGCATCCTGCGCGGGTTGAAGGAACGGTATGAGGTTCATCATGGCGTGCGAATCCAGGACAGCGCGGTGATCGCGGCGGCGACGTTGAGCGCGCGGTATATCACAGATCGACAACTACCCGACAAGGCGATTGACCTGATTGACGAGGCGGCGGCGCGGCTGAAGATGCAGATCGATTCCAAGCCACTGGCGCTGGAAAATGTCGAACGGCACATCATGCAACTGGAGATTGAACGCGAGGCGCTGAAGAAAGAACGCGATAAAGCGTCACAGGCGCGGGTGGAGTCTATCGAGCATGAACTGGCAAACGAACACGAGGAATTAAACGGACTTACCGCCCGGTGGCAGACGGAAAAAGACGCGATTCAGTCGATCCGCGACATTAAGACGCAGATTGATGAGGCAAAAGTGCAGTTGGAACAGGCCGAACGCCGATCCGATCTGGAAGCGGCGGCGCGGCTGCGGTATGGGCGACTGCCGGATCTGGATAAGAATCTGGTGCAGAAGGAAGCCAAGTTACACGATCTGCAAGCCGACGGCGGGATGCTGAAAGAAGAAGTGGACGCGGATGAAATCGCGGGGGTGGTGTCGCGGTGGACGGGAATCCCGGTGTCGCGTTTACTGGAAGGCGAGATCGAAAAGCTACTGAAGATGGAAGACCGGCTGCATGAGCGGGTGATCGGACAAGATGAAGCGGTACGGGCGGTGGCGGCGGCGGTACGGCGGAGTTGGGCGGGTTTGCAAGACCCGAATCGCCCGGTGGGGACGTTCCTGTTCCTGGGGCCAACAGGTGTCGGCAAGACGGAACTGGCGCGGTCACTGGCGGAATTCCTGTTCGATGACCAGGACGCGATGGTACGCATCGACATGAGCGAATATGGCGAACGACATACGGTGGCACGGTTGATCGGCGCGCCGCCGGGATATGTGGGCTATGAAGAAGGTGGTCAACTGACGGAAGCAGTACGACGACGCCCGTATTCGGTGGTGCTGTTCGATGAAGTGGAGAAGGCGCACCCGGAAGTGTTCAACGTGTTCCTACAAGTGTTCGATGATGGGCGGCTGACCGACGGACAAGGGCGGACGGTGGATTTCACCAACACGGTTATCATCATGACGAGCAACGTTGGCAGCCAACTCATCAAACAGGCGGGGCCAAATGCCGACGCAAAGGCGCTGCGCGAGGCGATTCTGGTGGAATTGGACACGGTGTTCCGGCCAGAGTTCCTGAACCGACTGGATGACATCATCGTGTTCCACAGCCTGACACAGGCAGACATCGCGCGAATTGTGGAGATTCAACTGCGGCACCTGTCCAAGCTGGTGCAGGGGCGGGGTCTGACGCTGGAAGTGACCGCCGACGCCCGAAACTTCCTGGCGGAGCGCGGGTACGACCCGGTGTACGGTGCGCGTCCGCTGAAGCGGGCGATCCAGCGCGATCTGCAAGACCCACTGGCGCTGTATATTCTGGAGGGGCAGGTGCAGGAGGGCGACCATATCATCGCGGATGTGAACGCCGACGAGGATGGGCTGGCGTTCAGCACCGTACCCCAGACGGAAGCGGAAGCGGTGTAGGAAATAGGATGTACAAAGTGCAAAGTGCAGAGTACAAAGTGAAAAGATAAAAGCGTAACGCAGAGATACAGAGAAAGTGCTGAGTTCGGGGAACTGGCTCGGCACTTTGTATTTAACCCCTCCCCCCAGCCCCCTCCCCGCAAGCGATGGAAGGGGAGAAGAATGTGCTACCTTGTGCTATTGCCGTATGCGGAGAGTCAAGTCAGAGAGAGGAGGTAGTTTGCCAGGAGGACGATGACACTGATGGCGAACAGGCCGCCACAGAGGGGCGGAATCTTGCGAGCGAAAGAGGGGGGCAGAAATATGTCGGCGATGAGGTCGTTGCCGGTAGGATCACCATACTGCTGTGCCAGCTTGGTGAGGGGGCAGCGCAGACCGTTGAGTAGATAGACGGCGATTTCCAGAATGATGGCGGCGAAAGCAGCGACCAGTTTCCAGTCGTAGGTGCGTGTCAGACCGCTATAGAGAATATAGAGGATGGCGACGGACATAAACAGGAAAATGGCGGTGTGGAAGGTTTTGATGCCGATTACGATGGGACGGTTCATCGTTAGCCCCTTATTCATTTGCTGACGCTTATGACAAGAGTATCGCATGGGCGCAATAGGACGGGCATCCGGCAAATGTCGGGGGTTTGGACTGACGATGTTCCTGAATTACCTCACCCCGCGCTCACTTGAGTTGTTCACAGCCTTTTCCATTCAATGGCGAGAGGGAGAAAAGATGCCGGATGTCTAAGATATAGTTGGGACTTGCTAGCCTTCGTGGGTGGGTTCGGTGGGGCGGCGGGGACGGCGGACGAGGCGCGGCAGGGCGCGATAGTCGCGGTGGAATTCCTGCTCCTCATCATCAGGTGAGGGATCGGGCTGCTGGGCAAAGACACGCAGTTTGACGAGGAAGGTCGTGCCGGAATCGGGCGAACTGGTAGCCTCGATTGAGCCGCCGTGTGCCTCGGAAATCCATTTGGCAATCGCCAACCCCAGACCAGCACCGTCGCCAGCGTGAGCGCGGGTTCGGGCGGGGTCGGACTGGTAGAAGCGGTCAAAGATGCGTTCCAGGTCCTCGGGGGGGATACCAACACCTGTGTCGTGAACGGCCAGATGCGCCATATCTCCTTCCTGATGGAGACTCAAGGTGATTTCGCCACCGTCGGGGGTGAACTTGATGGCATTACTCACCAGATTGAGCAACAACTGCTTGAGGCGATCCGAATTGCCCATCATGCGGATTGGCTCGATATGTACCAGCTTAATGGTGAGATCACGGTCTTTCGCCAGAATTTTCGACTCTTTAAAGACCTCAGTCACAACGGTGTCGAGGTCGATCTGCGAGAGGTCGATCTGCATACTGCCGTAGTCGGCGCGTGCCAACAGGAGCAGGTCGTTGACCATGCGGGACATGCGCTCGGCCTCGCTCTCGATGGCTTCGAGGGAGGTTGAATTCGACACCATAGCGACGGATGAGGTCGAGGTTGCCACGAATGGCGGTGAGGGGTGTGCGGAGTTCATGGGAGACATCGGCAACAAGGCGATGCTGGACACCAAAGAGATGTTCGAGGCGATCCATCATGCTGTTAAACACCGATACCAGCCGCCCCAGTTCGTCATCTGGCCCCGCCCATTTGATGCGTTTTTCCAGGTCTTTGGCCGTTGAAACCCCTTCCGCCGCCTCGGTGATGGCTTCGATGGGCTTCATGGTCTGGTCGGACAGCCACATGCCGAGGATAAGGGAGGCGATCACCGCCGCCGCGCCGCCCAGAATCATGACGAGGGCGAGTTTGTTGGTGGCATCGGTCATGGTTTGGAGGGAGGCGGCAATCTGCACGTTGCCGAGTAACTCGTCGCGGCCAACCAGACGAATAGGGCTGGTCAATACCCGCAGTTCAGTGTTATTGATGCGCACGTAGGTGTAGTTCTGTTCGGTCTGACCGAGGGTGCTCGGGTCGAGCGGCTGGCGATAGTCCCCCAGATTGGGCGAGGACGCACCAAACGAAGGTCCGTCGCCCTGTTCCTGTTTCCAGACCTGGACGAACACCCCTGACGACTGGAAAATGTCCAGCGGGGGAAGGTCAATCAACATTTTGGTGGGGCTGCCAAATTCGCGGTAGGGATAAACACTGCTGTAGCCGATCACCTGCTGGGCGGTTTCCTTCAGCGTTCCATCTATCGAGTCAATCCAGGTCTTGCGGATGACCGCAAACACAACCAGGCCGAAAACCAGAATGACTACGGCCAGCAGCGCAGAATAGAGCAGGATTAATTTCCTACGGATGGTCATGCGAGATTATTCTTCCTCGCGCAGGACATACCCCACACCCCGTACGGTATGAATCAGGCGGGGCGCACCGTCGGTCTCGGTTTTCTGGCGCAGGTAGCGTACATAGACTTCGATAATGTTGCTCTCACCGCCGAAATCGTAACCCCAAACACGGTCAAAAATCACGTCACGGGTGAGCACCTGGCGGGGGTTGCGCATAAACAGTTCCAGAAGTTCGTATTCCTTCGCGGTCAGGTCAATCGGGCGTTCATCCCGGTAGGCACGATGCGTACCCGTGTCCAATGTCAAATTGGCAAAATGAAGCATTTCCGGGCGGGAAGCAGGCGTCGAGCGGCGAAAAAGCGCCCGAACACGCGCCATCAGTTCATCCACCGAGAAGGGCTTGACGAGGTAATCATCTGCGCCCGCATCCAGGCCAGTAACACGATCTTTGACATCATCCTTGGCGGTGAGCATCAGGATAGGAACATCGCTGGCGGCGCGCAGCCGCTTGCAGACTTCCAGACCGTCCAAACCAGGCAGCATCCAGTCCAGGATAACCAGATCGGGCGGGTTATCGCGGGCGACCATGAGGCCGGATTGTCCATCGCGGGCGACGCTCACCCGATAACCTTCGTAAATTAAACCCCTCTCGACAAACTGTGCGATACGCGCTTCATCTTCAATCACCAGTACACGTTCTGATGGCATTTTGCACATTCCTCTACAGAGTTGGCTCTCCAGCCAACAGCATAAAACTACGGCATTCAACCGTAATCCGTTATTTATAACGATATGTTTCTCATAATACACCTTTTTGTTTAGAGAATGATGAGTGACGCATTGTGGTGAGGGAAGAATTCGGGCGGGGTTCAAGAATGAAACAGAGAGTTATCTGACAGGACAAGACCTGTCCCTACGAGGACACGGATTTAATGGGTTGGGCGGAATGGGACGGTTATTTGACTTCCAGGAGGATACGCACAGGGCCGTCGGGACTGCCGCCGGAGTGGGTGACGACCAGGGTATAGATGCCGTCTGCCGGAACCACAAAATCGGAGATGAGGGCGCTGTTGTTGTCGCCGCTGTCGTCATCAGCAATTATGGGGTTGTTCTGAGGATCGAGCAGAACTATGAGGGGATCGGTTTTGGAGTCCGGGCGAACGGTGGCCGAAATGGTGAGGGTTTGACCCGCGTTGGCCTGGATGGACAGGAAAAAAACCGCCCCGCCTGACAAGGGCACTACACGAGATTCTCCGGGGCGCAGTTGGTTGCCATCGTAGCTCCTGAATTGGATGCCGCGAATCCAGTCCACATAATCGGCGGCGGCATCGGTTGTATTGCCAAGCTGTGTATGAACCAGCGCTCGTTCCAGGTAAAAAGCGGCCTGGGTTGAATCGAGACGGATAGCGTTGTCCAGATCACCGAGCGCACCTTCATAATCCGACGAGTCGGCTTTCACGAGACTACGCTGATAATAGGCAAGCGCATTGTCCGGCTGAAGTTCAATAAATTTATCATAATCGGACAAAGCTGCCTGGGTGTTGCCAAGCTGGGCGTTCGCCAGCGCGCGGCCTGCGTATGTCCCGGCGAAGTCGGGCGCAAGTTCGGCCAGTTTGTTGTAATCCGCCAGGGCTGCTTCCCACTGGTTGTCAGCCAGATACAGGCGTCCACGCTGGTAGTAAGGTTCGGCAAGGTCAGGCGCGGCTTCAATGGCAGTATTCAAATCCGCCAGCGCAGCCTCAGTGTTCCCTTGCTGCAAATAGACCAGGGCGCGGAAGGTATACATTTGCCCGGTTTGCTGGTCATCCGGCGAGGGATAAGCAAGCGCCTGGTTGAAGTCGGTGAGGGCATTATCCATGTCGTTCAACTGAGCATACGCCTGCCCGCGAAAGAAATAACCCTGGCCGAAGGTCGGGTTGAGCAGAATAAACAGCGTGTAGTCCTGGACGGCGGTCTGGTAGTCCCCGGCGTCAACTTCCTGCTGGGCACGCTGGAACAGGTCGATACCCACCACAATATACTGCTGCGCGCCCGTTTGCCCAGAGGATGACGCATCCTGAGCCAGCACAGGCACAGCCCATGCCAGGGTAAACAAAACGGCCACTAGAGTGAATTTACGACCCGGCATTGGGACAACCCTCGTCAGATGTATATGGTAGTTTACTTAGTTTAAAGGAATTGGTTCAAAGTGCAAAGGGATTGGTGGTTAAAGCGGTCTGCATGACGACCTCAGATGACAAGCTCATCATACAGGAGTTCCTGGGAAAGGTTGGGTAGAACCGTGTCCGGGCTTCCCAGCGTGAGGGCGGCGGCGGTAACTCCCAGGCGCATGGCTTCATCGAGAGGGACATCGTTGAGCAGGCCGAAGATCACCGCCCCGGTGAGGGCATCACCTGCGCCGGTTGAATCTACCACATGGGTGTGAACCGCGCGGATGACACCGCCGCCACCTCCATCGGCATAAGCTAAACCCTGACTACCCAGGGTGACAACGGCGATATATGCGCCAAGCGAAACCAGGCGACGGGCGGCGTTGATGCCGGTATCCAGATCGTTGGCGGGGTTTTCCAGACCGCAAAGGGCGGTGGTTTCTGCGGCATTGGGGACGATGAGATACAACTGGTCGATATAGGGGCAGAGGCGACCCGCGAGCATAGGTGTCGTTGGGTCAGCACAAACACGGAGGCTGTATTGTTCGGCCAATTCGAACAGAGTCTTCAGCGCCGATTTCGGACAGCGTGGCGTCGATAACCACCATATCCGAATCCGCTAGGAGCGACTCCTGGGAACGGATATAGTCGCTGTCGATGGCTTCCATAATCTCAAAGTCGCTGATGGCGACATTCAAGTCTCCGTCTGGCCGCAGCAGGGCTACATAAGTGCCTGTGCGCCCATCTTCAACCGTTTTTACAGAGGAACAGTTAATGCCCTCGGTTTCGCAGTGATTGATTACACGGCGACCCTCGACATCATCACCGAGAGCGGTGAGGAGAACGGTCTGGACTTCCAGACGCGCCAAATTTTCGGCAATATTGCGAGCTACGCCACCGATGTTGTTACGCACAAGACCCAGATTGGGTGAACCGGGGTTTAAATCCCCTTCGGGACGGGCTTTGATATCGATACCCGCCGAGCCAATCACTACCACATATCCGTCGTCCATCGCGGCCTCCTGAGTTTGTTGTCCGTTCCCGAAAATGACAACTGTGATTCGGTTGCCCGATCATCATCCTATTATTAACAGTTTACCGCAAATTGGGATCGTATGGTTAGTGGTGAAGTTTTCTATTCCGGGAAGATCAAGTCGATACAATGGCTGTCTCAGTGCGAGCGCGAAGGGGCGAGAATTGTCTCACCCCTCGCTATTGGTTTAATCCGCCATGATGACTGAAATCGGATAACTTCCCTGTGCTATGGTAATACGTCCGGTGGCAGTACCAGTAGGCGGTTATTACCGGTGTCGCTGATGTACAAACTGCCATCGGGCGCGACCATTACAAACTGAGGATGATTGACATTTTGCGCGCTGGGAGTACCAGATGCGCCTGTGCCATCGTTATTAGCAGCATTGGATGTGAAACTGCCGAACTGCCCAAACACCCAATCCGCTGTTGTATCCCCATCATCCGCAAAATACAGAATACGGTTATTGTCGCGGTCTGAGATGTACAGGCCACCCTTCGAATCCAGGGCGATGGAGGGCGGTTCATTGAGACTGTCTGCCGTAGGTCCAGCAGAATTGCCCGCGCCATCGTCATTGAGGACACCAGAGTTGAAATTGCCGCCATGTCCGTATACACGGTCGGCGGTGGTGTCGCCGTCGGCAGCAAAATAGACCACACGATGATTTTCGCGGTCAGAGACATACAAGCCACCGGAAGCATCCATCGCCATGCCACGCGGGAAGTTCAGGCTGTTGTTGCTTGGAGCGCTGCCGATTCCACCGCTGCCATCGTTATTTTTCGCGCCAGTGGTGAAACTGCCGAACTGCCCATAAACCTTATCGGCGGTGGTATCACCATCGGGCGCATAATACAACACGCGGTTGTTGCTGGAGTCACCCACATACAGACCACCGTCCCCTGCCACCAGAATACCGAGGGCGAACACGCCAATGTTATCCGCTGATGGGATGCCATTCCCGCCCGCGCCGTTATTGTTGGGAGGATTGGCGACATAGCCTCCGAATTGGCCGTAGACCCGATCGGCAGTGGTATCGCCATCCGGCGCATAATACAACACGCGATGATTCTCACGGTCTGTGACATATAAACCGCCGTCTGGACCGAGGGCGATGGCAACCGGATAGTTGAGTGTGTCGGCACTGGGTGAACCTGTGCCAGCAACACCATCAAAGTTGGCGATATAAGAATTCATATTGCCATGTTGGCCGTAGACCCGATCCGCAGAGGTATCGCCATCGGGCGCGAAAAACAAAATGCGGCTGTTGTTACGATCTGACACGTACAGGCCGCCATTAGTATCCATGACCAGACCGATGGGGAAAAACAGGCCGGTTGCATCGTGACCGGGGGCATTCGAAGCAAAATCTGGCTGTCCATAAACTTTCGCTGCCGCAAGCGTAACGTCCTGCGCCAACACCGATGTGACCAGAAACAGCAGTAATGCAAAAACCAGCCCAATGCGATGTAACATGGTTGCTCCTTATTAAGTTTATTCAATCAGGCGCTATTTTATTCTTGAGCATTATAGCATTATTTAGAATTTGCAAATGGATGGTGAATCAGACGAAATAAATCGCCGCAGCCTGTTCAGTGGGAGGGGTAGGTTTCGGGCGGGAGGACAGCGCGGAGGCGGCCTTCCAGTTCACTGAGCATGATGGCTGTCGCGCCCCAGACCTTGTGACCGCCGATGGTGTAGAAGGCAATTGGCACACTGAGGCCATTGAAGTCACGATATTCCTGACCTTTAATGTGGTCGTTGAGGAGGTCATCGAGTGGGAAGCTGAAAACCTCGGCTACTTCCGCCGGGTTGGGGAGAAATTCAGGCGGGGCAGGCAGGGCGGCGACGGTGGGAAAGACTTCAAAGTTGGAGGGTGGGATGTAGATTTTTGACAGCATCCCAAGAATAGTGATGTGGGGATCGCAGATGCCCAGTTCCTCGCAGGTTTCGCGTAAGGCGGTGGCGGTGAAGGACTGGTCTTCGGGGTCACGACGGCCACCGGGGAAACTAATCTGGCCGCTATGACCGCGCAGGGTGTCGGTGCGGCGGGTTAGGACGAGGTGCAAAGCGCCAGAATCGGGGTATAGCAGCACCAACACGCCCGCTTGTCGGGGTTGGACATCCGCCGGGGGAGACAAACGTCGCCCGATAGGAGCCATACGCGCCTGAGCCGCCTGGGGATCGAAGTCCGGCAGTTGGAGTGCCTGGGAAACAAAATTGAGTGTAATCAATCCGTCAGACATCCAGCCAAACCAACAAATTGTGATACTGACGCTCATAGAGCCGCGAAAGAGACTTTTCGGTCTGCGGCTGGGTTGTATCTTTTTCCAGCAGTTGCAGACGTAAATCCGCGCTGCCGGGTCGTCCGGCCTTCTCCCAGGCGTCGAGCGAATCCTGAAGGGCGAGGAAGGCATCCGCACCACCGAAGGTATGTACGGTTCCGGTGTCCTTGTAAGGAATAAAGCAGGCACTCCCGGAGGTGATGAGCGCAAAGCCTGACCCCTCCAGACCATAGGGCTGTTGATTATCACCAACGGCATAGAGCGAGAACAAAAACCCTTTCGGCGTGTCTATTGCCAGATAGGGCACAAAACCATGCCAATATTCTTTGGAGGTGAGGGGTTCGGTCAGGTGACTGATCTCGGCGTCCTCGGAGAGCAGGAGGTGAATGGCTACGCCGTCCATTTGCCCAGCTTCCGTCGCCGACAGGAGCAATCCAGAACTGCCGACGCGCCGTTCCGCATTTGGACCAGCAGCCAGGCCGCGCAAAGGGATGAATCCGCAGGGTAAATTACGGGGACTATACAGGCTGCCATCCGGCTGGATGGTGAAGGCGGCGCTCACCTGCCAGCTATCGATCCAGATGGGCGCGACGAGGATACCTGCCGGTTTGAGCTGTCGAATCCAGGCGGGGGGAATGTCCCAGGTGGCGACGGTGGCAATGATGCGGTCATAGGAGGCACGGGGCGCATAACCGAGCGCACCATCGGCATCGACTACCGTGACCTTTGTTCCCATACGGGCGTGTTGTAAGTTGACACGGGCTTCTTCGGCAAGCTGTTTATCCAGTTCCACTGTCGTGACACTGCCACCCTCGCCGACGATGTACTGCATCAGGGCAGCGTTGTAACCCGTACCTGTACCAATCTCCAGCACGTTATCACCGGGACTCAACCGTAACTGGCGCAGCATGATCGCCATCATGCTGGGTTGGCTGGATGAACTGAGCACACGACCATCGGAGTCGCGTTTGGTGGGGATGGCTTCGTCGCTATAGACCTGTTCCAGCGGGAGGGTCGGCAAAAAGATATGACGCGGCACGGCAAGAAATGCCTCTTCGAGCATTGGGTCGAGAGCCTCACCGCGTTTCTTCAGCGTATCCACCAGTCCCTGGGCATATTCCTGAGCAGGATTCTTATTTACCATGCAGGTGTCCGTCTATCCCCACCCCCAGCCCCCTTCGCATTGCGATAGGGAGGGGGAGCCGTTTCGTCCAACGTGGGGAGCGTAAATCATTGCTAATTGTGTGAATTTGAAGTGTACCAGGCGCGGCGCTTACGCAGGGAGACACCGGCTTCGGCATCACCCCGGCGGGCGGTGCGGACACGGCCACGCTCGTCAATATGCACCTGACCGGCCTTTTGCAAGCGGGCAAATTCTTCCGGCGTGATGGCCGGGGCTGGCTCACCGCCCAATCGCTCCAGGCGTTCGTCCATGCTCACCGGGTCTTCCGGCGGGGCGGGCGGTGGTGTCGGCTCAACCGCACCATTCGTATTTTCCAAATTGTCCTCGACAGGTTGGTCGGCGGGATTCACCGGGATGTCGTTCGGGTTGTCCATGTGTTAACTCTCTCCATCTTCTTCCACAGCCAAGCCTGCCGATTCCATCAATTCGTCCAGCGACAGGGTTTCCGCCGACTGACTCTCCAGTTGATTCCGCAGAGCATCACCGCAGACCAAGCAGTCCGGGTCGCGCTCGATGTTGACCCATACGGCGGTGTACGGCTGGCTGATTTGACCACTCAGAATTTCAAGGGCGGTGTTGGCGATAATCACGGTATTGGCAGGCATGGTCTTATGCACATCCGTATCCAACAAGAGTTCGTTAAGGGCGATGTCCGCCTGCGCTGAGGCCACCCGCGTTACGTGCAGCCACAAGCCGGGTTCGGCCTCTAATGTGCCCTCTGGTCCAATCATACCATAGTCTAATTCTGTGGTACTGTCCATGTCTGAAACTGCCAAACCTTCCCGCAATTCCGCCGCCCAACAAGCATAACACGGCCCATTGTAGGGGCGGATAATCACCACATCGCCACCCTCGCCGCGTTCGTAGACCCCGGCGTAAACGGCGGTGAGGTTACGCTCCAGGCAGGCTTGATTGAGGACATATTTCGGTCCTTCACCATCCAGCCCGGATACCACAATGTCCAGGTCGCCCAGCGCGTCGAGATGGTTTTGCAAGCGTCCATGCCGTACCTCGACCTGGGCGTCGGGGTTGCGGTAGTGGATGAGTTCGGCAACCGCCTCGGCTTTGGGGCGACCTACATAACGATTGTCAGCTACATGGCGAACCACGTTCTGCGACTCTAATAGATCGTCGTCAATGAGCACAAACTTACCCACACCGCTCATGGCGAGGCTGATGGCAACAAAACCGCCTCCCGAACCCAAACCGACGATGCCAACCTTCTTACCGCGCAGTTTGTCCAGATTGTCCGAGCCGATGAGGCGTTCGACACGATCCCAGTTCATGGTGTTTCCTCCGTGTCTTCTTCAGCCTGTGGTGCGGTTTCCAGCGATTCAGTCGATTCGACAGATATAGGATGCGACGAGTCGGAAGTTCCGTCCACCGAGGGCATCGGAACAGATTTAATGCCCAGAGATTCTTCCAGGGCATAAATATAGTCAATCAGGTGACGGGCTGGTGTCCACGTCCAATCGGGTGGGTCGGTCACTGGCTCGGACTGCTTCCACAGGGCGGCGAAAATCTCGTACAGATTGTCATCCGGGTTGATTTGCTGAAAGGGCGCAACGCGGGCGCTTGGTGCTTGTGCCGGATAGTCATAGGGTGTGTCGATGAGCAGGACACGATCCGCGCCAACACGGGCGATGAGGAAACAGACATGCAAGGGTGGCTGTCCCGTAACATCCCACAAGACGAGGGTGGTGAACAGGCCGTCTTTTTCCAGCAAGGCGGACTCGGCACGAAAGCGGTTTTCATCCAGCAAGTGCCAGGGATAGCCGGGAAGACCGGGAAGTTGAGCATCGGGATAGATGGCAGGATTGATGGGCTGAAAATCCCGATTATGGGCATCCAGATACCAGAAATCGACACGCATACAGGTTTCATCGCCCTGGGGGATGGTGATGTAGTTGGCGGTGGCGGTGGTCACAGTGGTCGATGGATGGTCGAGGGTGACGATGGGCGCAAGCAGAAAGTCCATGCCATTCGACTCGTCCAGAATCCAGTTACGGGCGGTGGCAAGATCGCCCTGGCTGGGTTGAATCATCAAGCCGGGCTGTTTGTGCCAGTCGCCCAGGTAACGCAGGGGGACATCCCATTTGGGCGCGAGGGGTTCGCCGCGATTGTTATGTTTGGTGGCGCGGTATAAATGCCAGTTTTCCTGCAACCACCAGATGAGTTCATCCTGTCGCTCGTCACCCTGCTGGAACGTGCCCCAGTCACGGATGGCGGTTTCGTCGGGGGCGATGGTATCCAACACATAGAGAGTGGGGATGCCGTTGGCAGACGCTCCCGGTACGAGCAAACCCACCATTGCTTCGCCAGTTTCGTCGGCCAGATAATGTCCCGCCGCCGCGACCATTTTATCGAGGACTCGCTGGGCGACGACCAGATTGGGGACACCGCGCAGAGTCCGGTATTTATTTAAGAGGTTGGTCATTCACTAAACCTTCCTGGCCTCTTGTCTGAGTACAGATAATCATTTAACCCGCCCAGGTTATCCCCCACAGGCGGTTCGTCTAGCGGCGGCGGGGCGGAAGGGGTGTGTTGGGGTCGATGCGTTCTTCCACACCCGGCCACTGTCCGGTTGAACGCCAGGTGTAATAGGCATAAAGCCATTGTACTGCCCAGGCTGCCACCGTGACCGCCGTCGATTTGCTGGGATTCCAGCCATACTGTGTCCCGTCTTTCGGGTTGAAGAGGCACAACTGTCCATCTTCATACTGATGCTTCTCACTATAGATGCGCGGCTTCAGTATATAAGCCTCCGCCGGACGGTTCGGGTATTCGTTGGGATAGGTGATTTTGACCCGGTGATAGGGCGAGTCGAGCGTCGCCAGATTGAGTTCGACCTCACCTTCCCAGAACAGGATTCCATACTGCGGGACGACCAGCTTAAAAGTATCGTCAAAGGTTGCCCGCATCGCCTCCACTTCGAGCCGCAAACGCGGGGAGACGTTGCTCCGAGTTCCCCACCATGACATCGCCAGGGTTGCTCCTGTATTCACTGTGAACATTTCAGCCTGTATTGTACCACCAGGACAGTTAAAACCTGATGGCGGAACACACAACAACCCCAGAAATTCGGTGTTTGCATCTGCTTCACTATACGCGCGGCGAGGAGAGAAGTTGCGGCTACCTTTCGACGGTGAGTGGGATACAATGGCTGACCAGGGGATGCATAACTTGTTTAAGTGACTATCAAGACCTGATGGATTATCATGCAAAGCGATTTGCCCCCATCCCAACCACCAGATTCCCTTTCACCACCGGGTTATTGGCAGGATGTTCGTCCTCATCTGCTGCTGGTTGGGATTCTGATATTGGCATTGGCGATGCGCCTGCCATCCATACCGATACAGGGACATGGCGACCTGATCTACTTTAATGCACCCTGGACGCGGACTATCCAGGAACATGGATTGTTGCAGGTGTATGCATTCCAGGATGACATCAACTATCCGCCATTGTATCTGGTTTTCCTGGGGTTGATCGCAGCCGTTCTGCCGATCAGTCGGGTTTCCTTCTTCATTTACTTTGACCCCCAACTGCTGATTCTGCTCAAGTTGATTCCGGTCATCAGTGAGATGATCCTGATCGGGCTGGTGTATTACTGGCTGCCGCGCAAAAGCCGGTGGCGGTGGATCATCCCGGTGGTGATGGCGTTGTATCCGGGGTTGATCGCTACCAGCGCCTTCTGGGGACAGATTGATTCACTGCTGACGGTGCTGCTCACGGCGTCGATCATTGCGCTGAACCGCCAGCGCCCGACATGGAGTTGGGTTTTCTTCGGGCTGGCGCTGCTGACCAAGTTCCAGGCCATCACACTCCTGCCTCTAGTGGCCTGCCTGAGTTTGCGGCGTTATGGATGGCGACGGTTCGGTATCGGGCTGGCGGTTGGCGCGGCGGTTGTTAATATCGGGCTACTGCCATTCATCGCGGTTAGTGGGGAGGAGAATGCCCTGCGACCTTATACCGAGGGGGTTGATCGTTACCCCAGAACGACGTTGAATGCGTTTAACCTGTGGTTTGTGGTCAACCCGGATAACTGGGACATCCAGCCAGGGACACCAGAGTTATTTGATCTGGTAGATGATGACCTGCTGCTGTTCGGGCAAATCTCGTATAAGACGGTGGGTTTGGTGATGCTGGGCGCTTACGTAATGCTGATTATGGCTGTGATGTGGCGGAAACCACAAGCGAGGCGGGAATTCGTATGGGCGGCGGCATTGGGTTATGGTTTCTTCATGCTGCCAACCCAAATTCATGAACGTTATTTGTACCCGGCGGCGGTGTTTGCGCTGATCGGGGTCGCACAAGATCGGCGATTGTGGCCGGTAGCAGCGGGCATGGCTTTCACCTACAGTTATAATGTGATCGCGGCGGCGAGTAGATCATTCAACTGGCTGGGAGTCGACTTTATCTCCACATTTGGCAATATCGCGCTGCTGGTGGCGCTGGTGAATATCGGCTTGCTGGCCTGGATGACGTGGATTGTGATTCGGCCTAAAGAGGATGGGTTGAGTACCGTATAAGGATGGTTTCGAGTTTGAATTCTCGTGTTGATACCAGACCCCCATACTTGCGGATGCGGCGATTCGATTGGCGGTTGGGGGCAATTTTGCTGGTGGCGGTGGTGATGCGGCTGCCATATGTGGAGACTATCGGTCATGCTGATCTCACTCATTTTGATGCCGCGTGGACAAGTGCTATTCAGAAAGAAGGCCTATTCAACATTTATTCAAACCAGGAAGACGTTGATTACCCCCCTTTATATCTCTTAACACTCAGCGCTGTCGCCGCTATACATCCTATTGATACCAGTGTAGCTCCAGCTCAAATCGACACCCAATTGGTGGTTCTGCTCAAAATATTTCCCCTCGTCAGTGAACTTCTTCTCTTGATTATTGCCTATTACTGGCTAGCGGAGAGAAGTCGACTCCGCTGGTTTATCCCGATTGTGATGGCGATCTATCCCGGTTTTCTGGTCACGACGGCTTTTTGGGGACAAACTGATGCCTTACTCACATTGCTCCTCACTCTATCGTTGATATTTTTGAATCGAGACCGACCAGCCTGGGCGTGGGGATTTTTGGGGTTAGCATTGATTATGAAGTTCCAGGCTATTGTGGCACTGCCACTGCTCCTTTGTCTCAGTTTCCGGCGTTATCGCTTCCGACGCACAATCGCCGGAGTGGCTATTTGTACTACGCTGGTCGTCTTCGGGGTGCTACCGTTTATTGCTGGAAGTGGATTTGAAAATGCCTTACGCCCTTATGTCGGCGCAGTGGATCGTTATCCGACTACTACGGTGAATGCGTTCAATCTGTGGTATCTTGTCACGCCGTCAACCTGGGATGCTAGACCTCCGTTGTTATTCAACAATATCCAAGACAGCTTATTGTTGTTCGGGTCACTCACCTTCAAGAATGTTGGTCTAGGGCTTTTTGTCATCTATACCACCCTCATCCTGGTCGCTGTCTGGCGGAATTATAATCAGCATCGGGAGTTCGTCTGGGCGGCGGCATTGTACTTCGGATTCTTCATGCTACCGACTCAAATTCATGAGCGCTATTTGTATCCGGCGGCAGTATTTACACTGATCGGAGCCGCACAGGATCGCCGGTTATGGCCGATTGCAATCGGGACATTGTTTACATATACCTATAATGTCATCGTCCCAACGCACGCACCATTTTACTTTCTGGGCTTAAATTTTCTGTTTCTCCTAGACGATATCACTTTACAAGTTGCGCTACTCAATCTGATTCTTCTAGGATGGGTGACATGGGTGGCCGTCAGCCGTTCAATTCCAAAGTTCGGTTCTTTGCAAGCGGGGCAGGAACCAAACCGCTTTGTTTGGTGGAAAGACCATTGGAGTTTTGCCTTTCAAAGACGTGTTGGGAGTTTTATCTGGGGTATCGGAAGTGTGATGTTCGGTATCCTGCTGTTGGTCATTTTTATTCACACGGCACTTCCCCCCGTTCTGCCGAATGATTCTACGACTCTCAATGTGCGACTGGGTGATAACTTTTCATTGGAAGGCTATCATCTCGTGCAAGGGGATGCAGAGTGGACGATCTCGCTGTACTGGCGGGCATCGAGCTTCTCGAATACGAGCTACACCATATTTGTCCATGCCGTGCAGGGGGGTGCGACTATCGCCCAATGCGACAGTCTGCCACAAGACGGAGCGTATCCAACGTGGCGCTGGTATAACAATCGACTGGTGAAAACACGTTGCGAACTGCACCTAGCCGATGGTAAGCTGCCCGATACGATTTATGCCGGATTGTATGATGCCGATACCATGCGAAATTTGCCCGTGACACAAAACGGTGAAGCTGTTCCAGATGGTCGCGCCCTGGTTTATCGGGCAGATGATTAGAGACAGGGTATGTTGAAGACACGCACACTATGGCTGTGGTTAATTCCCATTCTGCTCACCGCTGTCTGGATAGGGGCGCGGGGATTAAACGCGGATGCACTGTGGTTCGACGAATACTGGTCGGTGTACAACGCTGGCGGGGCGCAGTATGGGCCGCTGTCTCCGGGCGAAATCTGGGGACGGGTGGCGGAACAAGACCCCTGGCAAGCGCCGGGTTACTTCGTGCTGCTGGCAGGCTGGGGCGCGGCAGTTGGATGGACACCGTTCGCACTGCGGGCGCTGTCGATGCTGGCGGGCGCGCTGGCGGTGGCATGGGCGTACCGGATGGGACGCGACCTGATTTCGCCGATAGGCGGATTGGGGGCGGCGGTCACAATGGGACTGTCGGCGTACTTCCTGTACTACTTCCACGAGATGCGGACGTATACCCTGGTGGTTCTATTGATTGCCATGACGGGATGGGGATACTGGCGGGTTATCAATGGCGGTAGATGGTGGACTGGGGCGGCACTGGTGCTGGGCGCAGTCGGACTGCTGTACACCCACTATTTCGGGGCACTCACGATTGGCATACTGGGTATCTATCACCTGCTGTTCGTCAAGAAAGATGGACGGTGGCTGCGAGTCACGTTGTTGATGGTCGCGGCGGGTGTCCTGTTCCTGCCCTGGCTGGGGGTGTTGTTCAGCGGGTTGAACTCCGCCAGCGAGGATACACTGCGGCAGGCGAGCGCATGGACGCCACGACAGGCGATTGAAGGGGTGCTGTTCATGTTCAGCAATGGCGGCGTGATTCTGACGCTGGTGCTGGGAGGATACGCATTATTCACACAAGTGCCTTCTTCCAATCATGGAGAGGCAGAGCAATACACGTTAACCCGACGCTTCTCATACTGGTTGATCGCTCACCGGATGGTGGTGTTTGCGTCGGTGTGGTTGGTTGGGATGGCGACAGTCCTGCTGCTCATCAATGCGCGGTTCGGGGTGATATTGGAAGTGCGGTACTTATTCCCCTTGTGGCCGCCCCTGGCGCTGGTGATGGGACTGGCAATCCACCGACTGGCGCATAGTGGGGCGCGAACGGCGGCGCTTCTGATTGTGTGCGCATGGGTTGCTGCCGGGGTATGGAACAGCGTGGATTCTGAGTCCGCCAATACCCTGAGCAACCCACACTGGCACCAACCCTGGAATGTTCTGGTGGACAGCCTGCGCCCGCGTGTATTGGAGGATGACGCAGTGGTGTATCTGCTGCCGGATTGGACGTGGCCGAGCTATCACGACAAAGTATTCGATTATTACCTGGACAGTCTGCCGATGCGCCTGAAGGGGACACTGCTGCAACGCCCAGAGAATGTGGGTGAGGCGGTCTTCGAGGAACAGGAACGGGACGCTTTCTCCGGGGCGACGCGCGTATGGCTGGCGCAGACGACTGACCAACCGACGAGCTATGTCGACAGCGCGCGGCATGTACTGGAAGATGCCGGATACCTGGAATGCGCGGTTTACGATCAGCCACCCATGCTGGGACTCGATTTGTATATGCATGAGGCGACTGGTTACGAACTGGCATCTTTCGGTGGGGATGATTCGGCAGGATGGGTGACGCTGAATCTGTTCACTGGCGGGTATCGAGCAGCAGACCATACATTAAGCCTGACGGCGTTCTGGTCGCCGGGGAGTGATGTGCCAGCGGATACCTACTCGGTGGGGTTGCATGTGGAGAACGCACAAGGACAACTGGTGACGCAGGCGGATTATGGGCTACCCAGAGAGGCACATTCTTGCCGGACGGTGGATGTTTCGTTAAAGGATGTTCCAACAGGAACCTATACGGTGTATGTGCTGGTGTATAACTGGCAGACGGGCGAACGGTTGAATACAACGGATGGGGAGGCGGTTGACCGGCTGGAAGTGCGAAGGTACAACATCCCATAATTAAGAGACCTTAACATTTAAATAAAGTAAAATATTTAAAATCTCCATTGACGTTCACTGACCCGCAGATATATAATTATCATTGAACATTGAAATGGATTTAAATAGTGGATACCT
Organism: uncultured Chloroflexia bacterium; assembly: GCA_963752305.1. Taxonomy (GTDB): domain Bacteria; phylum Chloroflexota; class Anaerolineae; order Aggregatilineales; family Phototrophicaceae; genus CFX2. Next base: position 318,695 of record CAVVXQ010000006.1, on the reverse strand, counting down.
CCCTATCCATTCAATGTGTCAAGTGAATGGAGTGGTGTATGTTTAATGTGAATTATGAGCTGGCAAAAGCCTTACAGCAGGATCACCTGCGGGACGCCAAACACGAACAGGTGAATCGCTCGTGGAATATGCGGCGCAAGGCGCTCAAGAAGGTTCGCGGGCGGGAGCGAAAATCATGAACTCGCAACCGATTAACGAAGACCCTGGCGGTTGATAGGGCGGCGGTATCCAAGACGATACCCCGCCCTATTTTTATACAATTAAAACTTGTATGCTCAAGCATAGTGTATATAATCGCTAGTGAATAAGAGTGCTGCTTGTCATCAAGCGCATGGGATAAAAAACAGCTTATCATGTCCGATCCAAAACCTGACCCCGCTCATTTTAAGCCTGACGCAGAATTTATTGTCAATGATCTGGAAACCCTGAAAGTCCTGGCCGACCCGCTGCGACTTCAGATCATTGAGTTGATGACTCCGACCTCGCGGACGGTGAAACAAATCGCAGCGGACTTGCGACTGCCGCCGACCAAACTGTATTACCACATCAAACAACTTGAAGAACGGGGATTGATCCGGGTCACAGACACGCGAATTGTGTCCGGCATTCTGGAGAAACAATATCAGGCGGCAGCCTTGAGCTACCGTGTGAATAAGGGATTGTTCTCGCTTACGTCAGAGGCGGGCCGGGAAGGGCTGAATGTCATGCTCACCGGATTATTTGAAGATACCAAAGAGGATATTCAGCAAAGCGTGGAGGCGGGTGTCATCGACGTGACGGAACCCGAAGACGAGGGGAAACCTTTGTACTCGTCGCTGCTGATTTCGCGCAATACCCTGTCACTGACCCCTGACCAGGCGGAAGAATTCTACCGACGGCTGCGCGAACTGGTTCGTGAATATCTGCGGGATACCGATCACCTATCACCCGAAGAGCCGGATGAACAATTTTACGGGCTGATGATCGCCCTGTATCCGTCGATACGCATTCCCAACAACGTCACCGAACCGAAGGCATGAGAATCGTCTACCCTTTAGGGTGATGAATGTCATGTGGGCGATGGGCTGATCGGTGACACAATACATACAAAGTTTGATAAACACTTACAGGCGTGAACGGCCTGTTCGAAAAATATTTCCTGGAATAAATTTATTGAAGGATGCCCCTCTCGCCCTTGGAGGGGCATCTGGTTTTTCTAGAGGAATGTCCCGTTGTAACCCACACTCCATCGCTTTCTGCTGATCGTCCCCGATTCATCTTCCAGACCGGATATGACATCGCTACAGTTTTTCTCAAGGCCAATTTGCATCGTGCGGGCAGTGGGGTGTGCGAGGCAGGATTCTCACGCATCAGCTTAGTTCTCATTCAACTTCGATGCGGTTCTGACAATTCTTCCATACGATAGGGCTATATGACATTTCGCTACCAGTTTCCATGATTACAGTCACTATACATTAGATAGTGACGAGAGGACAATGATAACGTAAGTTTAGAGTTTTCATTGAGGAGTATAGTGAGAATGAATGTCAAATCGTTTACCCAAAATCATGGTGTTGTCGTACAGGATCCACCCATTGCGAAATTCCTGTTTAGTGACACTCGTATAGCAGCCCTCTGGCTGGTCATCCGTGTTCTGATCGGTCTGTCTTGGGTTGATGCCGCTAGTCACAAATTGAGCAGCGCAGCATGGATGGAAACTGGCGAAGCACTCAAGGGCTACTGGACATCTGCGGTGCAAATTCCTGATACAGGAAAGGCCCCGATTGCTTTTGACTGGTACCGCAACTTCCTACAGAGTATGCTGGACTCCGGTTCATATGTTTGGTTCGCCAAACTGATTTCCATCGGTGAACTGGCAGTGGGTATTGCGCTGATTATCGGTGCATTTGTCGGCATCGCGGCATTCTTCGGCGCGTTCATGAACTGGAACTACCTGATGGCCGGGTCGGCCAGCACCAATCCCCTGCTGATGGTTGGCGCTCTGTTCCTGGTGTTGGCATGGAAGGTGGCAGGTTACTACGGTGCAGATTATTTCCTGCTGCGGTGGCTGGGTACACCCTGGCATCGACCCGAACCTGTCCAGGAGCAAATATCACTCGAAAGTGCGCACTCTCCAAGTAAAGCCTGACCGAACGTAAAACTGAATATAATCCAATACCGGGGATACCTCCGGTATTTTTTTTGTTTCCATATGGGATTGGGTGCTCATGCTTTAGGGAACGGTGATGACCAGCAGCGGGCATGATTGACGGGGTGAGCGAGAATGGTTTAGCCAAATCCTCGACTGCCACCGGATGGCCTGCCACTTTTCTGTAGATCAAGTGCTTGATTGTGCAGATTGAGGATGTCGTGCAGCGCCAATTCACGGTTCTGGGCGTGCTGGAAAGCTGTGTCACGCCCGACACTGAACATATAGTGCGTTCCGGCCACGACGCGGACATGCCCCGCCGGGACTTCCATGACACTGAGCATATCCATCATGGGAGTCAGGCCGACGAGGGGGTCTTTGTGCCCCAATATGACACGGAACAAGTCCCACTTATGGGCGATTTCCCAATTTTGCAGCAGACCCATCGCGCGGAAAGTAGCCGAGGTTGTACCGCGCGGGGTTTCGTCATACTGTTTGGTGTGAACTTCCTTCACGAAGTCACTCGATCCTTCGCAAAGCGTATGGACCATGCTGGGCTTCATGATGTTTTCAACCGGCTCGAATATGCGGAGTTTATCGACAATACCAATGCCCAGACCGAGGGCATTGTAAAACGCCTTGTGGACAACATCGTTCATCAACAGCGCCGGAGCGAGCGCGTAACGGGTTTCCTCGGCATAGTCCCAATTGATCGGATTCAGATAAAACAGCGCCGCACCACCCATACTGTGACCCACCATGTTAATCACCTTGCGGTTGGGATCACCCGGTTGACGGCGGAGCTTCAGGGCGTTTATCCAGCGCTCGATGGTCGCCATGTCGGACGGTGGACAGCAGGCATCGAGTGCCGGGGTTTCGTGCATAAAGGGGGAGGAACCAAAACCGTTGTGATCGACGGCAATAGCAATCAGACGTGGATTGGCTTTAACCACCATACCCGGTAAGTCTTCCCAAATGGTATGGTTGCCTGTCCAACCGTGTATGAAGATAACATAGCCGTCGGCATCATACAGGCGATGCTGGAGTTCGTCGTCGGGATTCTCGTAATCTTCCGACCATGTGACCTGCCACACCATGTCCTTCAGACCGGAATCCTGCAAAACCTCCCTGCCAACTGCCGGATCGAGCAGTCTTTTTGCCAGCACATCGGTCATGCGATAGAAGGCTGTCTGGGTATTGGGGGTTTCACCGGGGGCGCGACTGGAATACCCGCGTGCCCAGGTTAAGGGGGACTTTCCGGTAATCATGGTATCCTCCGAAAATCAGAGTGAGGCGCATTCGCATCGTGCGAACGGTGAATTTAGTGTAACAGAAAATAGTATACAGGGGGAATGTGGATGCCCATCACAGGGCGACCCGTAAATAATGTGCCCAGTATCCGGCGGTGTCGCCATAGGGTTTCGCCAATCGCTCGACATCTGCGGGAGTGATGGCATCACGACCATACCAATGCGCGGCAGACTGGAGCAGCCATTTTTCATCGACTGGCAGGCGTTCCATACGGCCAAGCCCACGCAGCAATATGAAACTAGCCGACCATGCACCGATGCCCTTAATGTTCCGCAGCCATTTCTCAGCCTCATCATAGGGAGCGGTTCGCAGCCAGTTTTCGTCTACACCATCGAATGCCCTGGCGGCATTACTGACCCCTTCGGCTTTCCACAGGTTGCGAACGACGGCGTTGATCTCATCTACATGCAAGAGCGTCAATTGAGCGGCCTCCGGGAAGGCATGATAGGTGATACCGCCCACCTGTAACTGCCCACCGTAACGCTCGGTGAGGGCGGTTTTCATTTTGCGACTGACCGGCATCAGATTACGCTGCGAGAGTACCGCCCAAATGGCGTTCTCGAAGGGAGTGAGGAATTTCACCTGATGATAGCCGTAGAGATCGCTGATGACAGGTTCAAAGGCAGGATCAGCCGCCGCACGTTGATAGAAGGTGCGGAGATCGTCGTCGAGGCTGAGGAAGAAACGAATGCGATCCCGGACTATCTGGTGGGTCGTCTCGTCCAGGGCTGTGTCGCTGTATAAGGTATACGCCAGTTCGGGCGAGTCGCCTGTGCCGGTGGAACGTACCTGAAAGACAATGGTTTGGCCGTCCACCAAAATGGCTTTGACCAACGTGCCCCCGTCGGTGCGTTGTTCGCCCATCGCGGGGGTAAACTGTCCGATGAAGTGCAGTGATTGGTTGAAGTCGAAGGGGGGAACGGCAGTCAATTGGCCTGTAACAGTGTGCATCATATACCTCTCGTGTCCCAATGATAGTTCGATTGTATACAAGCGGGGTGACAACAGTATGGCAACAGCATTATGGGTGTTCGAGTTTGGGTCGGTTACTCGTCTATTCCAGAATGTTCGCGGGCGACGTCGGGGGTGTCGAGCAAGGAACGGGTACTGCCCCGGACAATGAGTTCGGTGGCACAGACATGTTCCCGGTAGGTCATGTCCCCGGCCATACGCCTGAGCAGGAGTTGGGCAGCCATCGAGCCGACTTCGTAGGCATGGGTTTTTAAAGTCGTCAGGGGCGGTGTGACCTGACTTGCCAGCAAAATATCATCTGCACCCATGATTGCCAGATCATCGGGAATCTTCCGACCCAGATCAAGGGCTGCGCGCATCGCCCCTAGCGCGACCAGATCATTCCCGCCAATGATGGCTTGCAGTTCTGGTTGGGCTTGCAGCAGATTGTGACCAGCGGCGTAACCCGCCCCCCACTGCGGGGCGCAGGCGCGCGTCCATTCGTTCTTGAGTTGAATGCCGATATTTTCCAAGTCTTTTTGAAAGGTTTTGACATCCACATAAAGGTCATAGTGTTGGAGGCGTATATAGCCAATGCGACGATAGCCGAGATCGTGTAAATACTGGAACGCCATGACGGCGCGATAGCCGGGAATGTAATCACTGTGTACCACACTGCCGATATGTTTGGGAACTGGACGATTGGCTGCGACCACGCACGAAAATCGTGCCAGGAGCGGCAGCAATTCCTCTTCTGGAAGACGGGAACTGCCAATGATGAGGCCGTCGATGATGGTATCATCCAATTTTTCGAGAATTTCTCTCTCTCTGGAAGGGGTTTCGTTGGTGTTGGCAACCAGCACACTATAGTCTTCCAAACGAAGGACATCTTCAATGCCCTGAAAAATCTCGGCAAAGTAGGGGTTGGTAATATCTGGCTGAACCAGGGCAACCACAAAGGTCTGGTTAGTGACGAGGGTGCGAGCGGCACGATTGGGACGATAACCCAACTGCTCAATCACGTCCAAGACCCGCTGACGGGTTTGGTCGCTGATTCGTCCCTTGTTATTTATTACCCGGCTGACGGTCATCATGGATACGCCCGCTTTGCGAGCGACATCTTGTAAGGTCGTACGCTGTTGTTTCTTTGCCATGCATCATCCACTGTGGAATTGGCGACCAACTCTCTGTCCGATAATGGTATCTTATTGACCCGCTTCGTGCTAAGTGGATGAGCGCACTGGTCAGGCTTAAATACTGGGTCGAAAAAGGCAACAGTCGTTGTAGATACACGGTACACTACGGAAGCTATCTGTTACCCGGTAGCAAGCGGTTAAAATCAGGGGGAGAATGGGCTTACATGGTCGGAAGGATTGAATTTGACAGGACTTTTGAGGGATGTTAACGTAAAGCATGAAGGGCTAAGAAATTTTACAAGAGTTAGCGCTAACATTAATATGTGTCAATATGACATGCAGCGGCAGTATGATGTACATACTACCAGTTTGTGGATGAATGGGGGTGCGTGATGCAGACGGGCGAGGCTGAAAAGCCCTTGATTGCCAGTCAGTTCGATTTGACGGACAAAGTTGCGGTGGTGACGGGCGCCACGGGTGTCCTGTGCGAGGCCATGTGTGAGGCGTTGTCCCAAGCCGGGGCGACGGTGGTAGTGCTGGCACGTAATGAGGAGCGAATCGCCACGCTAACCCAACGCCTCGAACAGAGTGGTGGACAGGCGATGGGTGTGAGCGCCGATGTTCTGGACAAAGAATCCCTGACCAGAGCAGTGGATCAGGTGATGGCGGCTTATGGGAAGGTGGATATTCTGATTAACGGCGCGGGCGGCAACCGACCCGACGCAACCACTATGCCCGGTCAACGCACCTTTTTCGATTTGTCTGAGGACGCATTGCGATGGGTGTTTGAACTGAATTTCGATGGCGCAGTGTTGGCTTCGCAGGTGTTTGGCAAGCCGATGGTTGAGGCGGAATCGGGCGTGATACTGAACGTCTCGTCAATGGCAGCTTACCAACCGATGACGCGCGTTGTGGCGTATGCCGGGGCAAAGGCGGCGATCAGCAATTTCACCCAATGGCTGGCGGTATATATGGCAACCGAACACAGCCCCAAAATTCGCGTGAATGCTGTCGCCCCTGGTTTCTATCTAGGCGAACAAAATCGTTATCTGCTGACCGATGAAGCCACCGGCAAACTGACTCAACGCGGTCAACAGATTATTGACCATACTCCTATGCGACGGTTTGGTAATCCCGACGACCTGGCCGGAACAGTTTTGTGGCTGGTGAGCGATGCCTCGCGGTTTGTGACGGGGGTAGTTGTGCCCGTAGACGGCGGCTTTATGGCCTACAGTGGAGTTTAGAACATGAAAATGACCATGCGCTGGTTCGGTCAGCCGGACAGCGTGCGACTGGAACAGATCGCGCAGATTCCGTGTGTGCGCGGCATTGTCGGCACGCTGGAAGGGATGCCGGGAGACAGGGTATGGCCGTTAGAAATGCTATTGGATTTCAAAAAACAGGTGGAGTCGGTTGGTCTATCGCTGGATGTGATTGAGAGTATCCCGGTGGCCGAGGCCATCAAACAAGGGCTGCCGGAGCGCGACAGCCTGATTGATAGGTACTGCGAGAGTATCCGCAACCTGGGGCGCGCGGGGATTGGTGTGCTGTGTTACAACTTCATGCCGATGTTTGACTGGATGCGCACCGAGATGGTTTACACTTTACCCGATCACTCGGTTGTCACCCGTTATACTCAGGCTGAGTTAGATGCCTACGACCTGATGAAGGGGTTGGAAGCGCGGGTGGCGTGGACAAAAGGGTTCAGCGGCGAAGAACTCCAGGCAGCACTACAACAGTATACACACATTGACGCAGAAGTCCTGTTGGAACATTTCGCCTATTTCCTGCGGCGCGTCGTCCCAGCGGCGGAAGAAGCGGGCGTGTATCTGGCGCTGCATCCCGATGACCCGCCCTGGTCGATTTTTGGACTGCCGCGTATTGTGTGTGATGCGGCGGGTATTCAACGTATCCTGGACATCGTAGACAGCCCGCATCACGGTCTGACATTTTGCACCGGGTCGCTGGGTGCGTTAGCCGACAATGACCTCCCGGCAATGGTTTATCAATTTGCGCCACGTATCAATTTCGTACACATGCGGAATGTGCAGATCACCGGACAGCACGATTTCCATGAAGTGGCGCATCCGTCTGAATGTGGCAGTGTGGATATGGCAGGCGTGATGCGGGCGCTGGTCGAGATCGGCTATTCCGGGCCAATCCGTCCCGATCATGGCCGCCGCATCTGGAACGAAGATGTGCCCCGTACCGGCTACGGCTTATATGATCGGGCGTTGGGCGCGATGTATCTGCATGGCCTGTGGCAAGGTATGACGGCTTACTGAACAGTGAAAATGTTGGCCGCGAAGTCGCACTGATCTGGCTAACCGAAATGCCGTTCCCGAATCCCCGGCACATAATAGTGTTTCAAATCCAGGTAGTATTCCAGCGTGTGAGCGGGCTGTTCGTATTCCGGCGGAATGGGTAAACCCGAAAATGCCTGAAAATATAACAGACAGGCATCCCGCCACCAACATGCCTCTTTCTCCTGAATCCTGAGCAGCTCCCTGACATGGATGAAGCGTGCGACATCGACATAATCGGCCAGCGAATCCCAGGTGTGCTGCATCCGGCGCACGGATTCGACCCCATCGTTGTACAAAAAACACATCTCATCCCAGAGGGTACGCCCAGACTTCATGCGGTAATCCCAGGGTAGATGATGAAACCAGAGCAGGAGGTTTTCAGGGCAGGTTTCCAGATCGGAAACCTTTCACGGTAGGGGGAATGATACTGGCTGACTGCATCCGTGCCGGAGGGGTGCGGTCAAAGCCGATGCCTTTTGAATCCGCCCGATGATAATAAACGGATGTCCAATCGGCACGCCCACCATCCACCCAGGGGCCGGGGCCATAATGATGCCCACGCGCCATGATGTGGTGCAGGCCAAGCGGAGTCATGTATTTCACCACCGCTTCGCGCGATTCGATCATCATAGCAGCGGCTTGATTGACAAAATGGGGATCATTGCTGAAAGTCATACGAAGCCATTCGGCAGCGATTTGCTCGGATGACAGGTTGTAATCCCAGGTGAGGCGTCCAAAGGCGTACCAGTTGGCGGCGGCAAAGGGATGCCCACACCAGTTGCGATCATCACCAATATTGGAGACTGCCGCCATGCCGGACTGCTCGTGCCCATCCAGACTGCCGTCGATAACCCTGGCGACAGTAGAACCCGCACCGTTGCTGTAGGTGTCGGAGTCGAGTGTCTCCTTAAACAGGGGCGCTTCGTAGGCGAGATGGGTGGCACAACCGAGGTATTCCTGCGTGATCTGAACTTCCAGTATCAGGGGTGTTTGGGGCATCGCGCCGAACAGGGGATGGAATGGCTCGCGCGGCTGAAAATCAATTGCGCCATTTTTGACCTGTAACAACACGTTGTCCTTGAAGTGTCCATCCAGGGGGACAAGCTGTGTATTGGCCTGTTTATGGCGGTCTTCGGGGACATCCGGGTCGTAGACGAATGCGCGCCAGATGACGATGCCCCCTTTCGGTTTGAGGGCCTCCGCCAGCATGTTCGCACCATCAGCGTGGGTACGGTCATAGTCATGTGGGCCGGGTTGACCCTCTGAGTTGGCTTTGACGACAAAGCCGCCAAAATCCGGGATGTGTTTGTAAATGGTTTCGACAGTGCGTTTCCACCAGGCGGCTACCTGTGGATTCAGAGGATCGGCAGTTTCTAATCCACCGATTTCCATTGGGGCGCTGAATTGGGCTGTCAGGAAAACCCGAATCCCGTAGGGGCGGAATACATCGGCCAACGCGGCTGCTTTGGCGAGATACTGGGGCGTCAAAATCAGGGCGTTGGCGTTGACATTGGTGAGAACCGATGCGTTGATGCCGATGGAAGCATTTGCCCGCGCATAGTCGGTATAACGTGGGTCGATGTAATCCGGCAGTTTGTGCCAGTCCCACAATGAGAATCCAGCATAACCGCGTTCGATGGTGCGATCCAGGTTATCCCAATGGTTGAGCATCCGGTATCGAACTGCCGGAGCAGTGATGATATTCAAGTTATCGAGGGACTGATGGGTCTGGAGCAGACGTAAAAAGTGGAAAACACCGTATAACACGCCAATGTCGGTATTGGCAGTGATGACAATACCGTCCTTATCGCTTACCGATGCTTTCTGGATAACAAATCCTTCATTCCCAACCTGTTCGAGTTCTGCACCCAGGTTTAGACGGTTGATGATGGCCGAGGTTTCGGGAGTGCCCACGATTAGCACCCCATTTTGTGTAACCGCCTCGACAGCCGGAATGGCTTTTCCGATTAGTGTCGGCAACGCCAGAGTCAGTTCGTCCCGCGCGGCTGACAGCGTAGGCGAGGGTGTATCCATGATGATTTGAGTGATCGCTTTGCGATAAGCGTCCAGTACCTCTGGGTTGTCAATCAGGGGATAGCGGAGCCAAAGCTCATAACCGTCCTCGTTGGGTAAGCGTTTGTTGGTTTTATTTGTCATACCTTTCCTCCCCATGTGTGATAGATTGTGCGTCTGGAGATGGTCAACACAATTTCACCATCTCCACTGGCAGGACGTAGGTGCTCGTACCACGCCCGACGTTAATCGACAGTCGTGTCCAGGCATTCCAGTAGGACATTAAGTTGGTCGGACAGGGCATGACTGCCGAGAGAACGATGGTACTTCCGCCAGCATGATAGGCGGCGGAATATCCCAGCCCACCATCAGGCCGTATGGTTGCTGTACCGGAATCGGGTTTGCCAAACCATTCCTGGAGGGAATACATGCGAATGAAGGTATAGATCGAAATGGTCTGGATGAGCGTATCGTCCAGGGTTGGCCCATTTTGTTCTTCTTCATCCCAATAAAAGGTGACGCGACCTGGATGGCTGGCGTCTATCAAGGCGGGCTGCTGACCACTCCACTGCCAGCGTATCTGACCATAACCCGCACCGGAGGCACTTAAGTCAGTTTTTTCCACCCAGGTGTTGGATTGGAGTTGTTCCATCGCTTCTGACAGGGTGGTTGTGCCGGGGTGGATGTTCATCAAACACTGTCCATCGCAATTTTCCGCGAGGGTCAAAAAAGCATGTAGCTGATTGTCATCGTAGGGAATTACGCGAACGACAACGAGTGTGAATGAGAGCAGGACAATTAACAGAGATGCCAGTCGGAGAAATAGATGCACCATGAGTTTCTAATACCTGATGTGACCTGATTTTTTCGGTTAGGTTCGCTCCGATTATAGACAATCATCCGGCTGAAGTGCTGCCTGCGGGATGCCTCGCCAGCCGTCTGTAGCCGTGCAAAATTGTTCGTCAATGTTCATGAGTGACTTGCTTGACAGGCTAATTTTCTCACGTTAAGATGTGACTGCCCTATTACAGTAACGCAGTGTAACGGTGCCGATAAACTTCTACAACTTGTGTGTAAGTGTAATAGGTTTAGCGCTAACTCAGAATCGGATTGTATCACGGGCGAGGCATAGCGCAAGAAGATTGTGGGTAGAGTGATTTAGGAATAAACTCAATCATAGAAGCTCCTGATTTTAGAATTCCTATCGGATTTTGGCAGCTTGTGGACGTCTGATATATAATATAGGATATAGGATGGCGCAATAAGTCGGATAGGACATGTTGGTGAAGTAGATAAGGGTATTTTAGTTATTGCAATCCAATATAGGGTGCGAAGACGATTTATTTATTAAAGAAACTGCGGACGATGATAACATCAGGGAGTATTTTAGAGTTAGCGCTAACACCACTGACCGAGTGATCATTCGTTATGGCTTTAGTTGGTTAGCCAACCTACGTCGGTACGAACGAAAAGTTAGATTTTTGGGCAAATAATTTTGGAGGAATCAATAGATGTCTGCTAAGGTGCCGAAAAAGTCCCCGGCAATTAAAGGTTTGTCGTGGCACCGTGACCAACATTATTCGTTTTTCATCCCCAACAACTGGCACAAATTATCCTGGTCTGATAACCGGCAAGGTGTGATCTATGCTCCTGATGCATCTGACCCTCTGACGGTTTTTGCAGTCAGCGTGACTGACCTGGGTACCCCCGTGACTGAAGATGATCTGGAAATCCTGGCCGAGGGTTTTTTTGAAACCATCGAACACATGCCGGAGTCGAAAATTGAATTCCGTGACCAAAAGGTTACGGGCGACCTCTTAGAGCTACAAGCCAAATACACTGCCCAGGAAGATGGGGAAACCCTGAAACGTTGGGTGCGTGTGTTCTATCATGAGAAACGCCAGATTGCCATGACCGCCCAGGGTATACCCGAAAAATATGATTACTGGCTACCCTGGTTTTTTGAGGCCATGATGACCGCTAATGTCCACAGGCACAAACCCCAGATTAGTTTTTTTGACTGATCGGGCAATTTGCTGCTCTGGTGGGACATCACTGCATGAATGAAAGGGAGGTGACATCCGAGACGAAAATATGGGAACAAAGAATACCTAAAAAAATTGAGGAAGGAGCAAAGAAATCAATGAGTAATAAAGAACTTTCACGTCGTGATTTCTTAAAAGCGGTGGCGAGTGCTGCTGCGGCGAGTGTCGCAGTCAGCGTTGCTGGGCCAGCGTGGGCTTCGGGAGCCAAGCAGGAGGGCATGTATCACGAAGCCCCGATGCTGGCCGATCTGGTTGCTTCCGGCGATCTGCCGTCAGTTGACCAACGAATTCCCACCAACCCGCGCGTTGTCACGCCATACGAAGAAGTCGGGGAGTACGGCGGCACCTGGCGTCGCGCATTCAAAGGGTTATCGGATCGTTGGGGGCCTACTAAACTGAATGAAGAAATGGCGATTGAGTGGGACGCTCCAGACCCGGATACAACCAATCTGGTAGCGAATTACATCTCCGAATGGTCGCAGAATGATAATGCAACCTCATTCACCTTTAAACTGCGCGAAGGGCTGAAGTGGTCGGACGGGACAGCTCTTACAACCGAAGCGGTGCAGTTCTACTATGACCAAATCTTCCTGACACAACTGCTTAACAAACCGGGTTTCTTCATCAGCGGTGGTGAAGACATGGGTCTTCAGGTCGTGGATGATCTGACCTGGACAATCACATTTGTACAGCCAAATCCCCTACTGCCGATCAACATTGCGAAGAGCACAGGCGGTATGACCGGCGGGCCGTCAATGGCTGCCCCTGGGCACTATCTGAGCAAATACATTGGTACGTCGCCCGATGCCGATCAATCACTGATTGACGCAGCATTAGCAGCCAATGGCCTGACCACCTGGGAAGAACTGCACTATGAAGCTGCCCCTGGTGATGGACGCGGTCCGATCAATTTCTGGTATCGCAATCCAGAACTACCCGTTGTTAATGCGTGGATGGCCGAAAATTCCCCGCTGGAAGACCCATACATGATGGTGCGCAATCCGTACTATCATGCTGTCGATACCGAAGGACAGCAGCTTCCGTATGTTGACCGGATTCAGCACTCCCTGTTTGAGGACAACCAAACACTCAACCTGTGGATTGCTCAGGGTCTGATTGACATGCAGCAGCGCCATCTGGCTGTAGCCGACTTCACCTTCTTTAAGGAGAATGAGGAAGCAGGTGGGTATCATGTCATCAACTGGAAAGCAGCCTCTACCAATGCATTCCATCCAAGCATCAGCACATTGACTCTCGAATTGAGACCGATCTTCGAGCAACCGGAGTTCCGTCAGGCGTTGTCGATTGCCATCAATCGAGATGAATTGAATGAGCTGCTTTACAATGGGGTGATGACCCCACGTCAGGCATCGCCAGTACATGGATCGCCCGAATTCTTTGAGGAATTCTCGTCGAAATGGACTGAATATGACCCTGATACGGCGAATGCATTACTGGACGGCCTGGGTTATACCGAGCGTGATGCAGACGGCTATCGTCTGCGCCCCGATGGTAAGACCCTGGGATTCACCATCACTTTCACTGAAGTTCTTGGCAGCATGAATCCTGACGAAGTTCAGTTGGTTTCTGGCTACTGGGAAGCCATTGGCATCAAGGTCAGCCAAGAAGTGGTTGAGCGCTCACTGTATGAGGAACGCACACGGACGGGTGACATTGAAGTCGGTGTGTGGTTTGTTGACCGTAGTTCTGTCGTGATGGCCGATCCGGGACGCTACCAGGGCGTCGTAAATGATGGCCCCTGGGCACCTCTATACGCACATTACGAAGCGGCTCAACGGACGGCTGATCCCTCCACCTACGGTTTCCCCAATGAGAAGCCGCCGGAAGGTCATCCGGTTACCCAAATCTGGGCGTTATGGGATCAAGTTGTGGTCGAGCCTGACGACGCGACGCGCAACGCTCTGTTCCGTCAACTGCTGGAAATCCACAGTGAACATCCGTACATGATCGGCACGGTGGGTGAAGACCCGCAGCCGGTTATTGTCGGTAACAATTTCTACAATGTCGGCGCTGGCTTCATCTCTGATGACACCATGCGTAACGTTGGCCTGTTGAAACCTGTACAGTTCTTTATGAAGTCCATGTAGACAGGCATGTTGGCAGGGGAGCACGAGTTCCCCTGCCATTGCGTTCACGTGTTTGAGTAGTAGTAAAAATTTCGATAAATTATTTCAGGATATAAAGAAGTGTTACAATTCTTAATCCGCCGCACACTGGCCGCTATGGTGACGATTGTGGTGATCTCGATTGTGAGTTTCATCATTATCCAACTCCCCCCAGGTGATTTTCTAAGTTCGTATGTCGCCAACCTATCGGCGATGGGCGAAAGAGTACCGCCGGAACAACTCATGGCGATCCGCGAGACTTATGGTTTAGATGATCCGATCTATGTGCAGTATTTTAAGTGGGTGAGTAAAGCCTTGCAGGGGGACTTTGGACAGTCACTATCACTGGGCGCGCCAGTCAGCGTCCTCATCCAGGATCGAATTGGGCTTACGGTAGTGGTTGGGCTGGCCTCCCTCCTTTTCGTCTGGGTGGTTGCGATCCCAATCGGTGTGTTATCGGCAACCCGCCAATATTCGCTGGTTGATTACTTATTCACGTTTCTTGGATTCCTGGGTTTGGCGATACCAAACTTTCTGCTTGCATTGGTGCTGATGTGGGTTGGATTCTCCGTATTCGGGCAAAATGTCGGCGGCTTATTTTCTCCCGAATACAATGGCGCTCCCTGGAGCATCGGAAAAGTGCTGGATTTGTTGAACCACCTCATCATCCCTATGCTAATAGTCGGGACAGCGGAAACCGCCGGATTGTTACGCACGATGCGCGCCAATATGCTGGACGAGATCAACCAACCCTATGTCGAGACGGCGCGGGCAAAAGGGTTGAGTGAGCGGCGGCTTATCTGGAAGTACCCTGTCCGGGTGGCGTTGAACCCGTTCATCAGCACGGTGGGTTATTCACTCCCTAACTTAGTCGGGGGTGTCATCATCACGGCGGTGGTTTTGAATTTGCCGACGATTGGGCCGCTTTTGCTGCGCGCGCTGCTGTCGCAGGATATGTTCCTGGCAGGAGCGATTGTGATGATTATCAGCATCCTGACGGTGGTTGGGACATTTATCTCCGATATTTTGCTGGCGGTGTTTGATCCCCGCATTCGACTGGTATAAGGAGGCGCACGATGGATACGATTGACCCGAAGGGACAGACCCTAAGCGCCGATGTCGAAGATATGCCGGTGATTGCGCCGGAGGTTGCGATTGAGCAGGAACAGGAAGAAATCGAGGTTGCGTCTCCACGTCAGTTGATGTGGTGGAAATTCCGCAAACATCGGGTGGCGATGTTCAGCGCGGGCGTACTGATTATTTTCTATCTACTTGCCATATTCGCTGATTTTCTTAGCCCGTATGACCCGAACCAATTTGATGCGGCCTATAAATTTGTGGAGCCGATGGGCATTACTTTTGTCGATCAAAATGGCAACTTTACAGGACGGCCAGGGGTGAATGGGCTTATACCAAGTCGTGACCCCGAAACCCTGCGAATCACTTACGAAGTTGACCCGACACAATGGTATCCCGTTCACTTTTTTGTGAAGGGTATTCCCTACAAACTGCTGGGTTTCATTGATACCGATATTCACCTGTTTGGTTTAGGAGACGATGCCAAAGGGCTGCCGATTGCCCCTCTGGGGACGGATCGCCTGGGACGGGATATGCTGTCCAGAGTTTTGTATGGCTCCCGAATATCGCTGTCTATCGGGCTGGTGTCGGTCTTTTTGAGCCTGACGCTGGGCATCATCCTGGGCGGCATATCCGGCTACTATGGTGGTTTCATCGACAACATCATCCAGCGTGTGATTGAGTTCATTCGCTCCGTGCCGACACTGCCCTTATGGATGGCTCTTAGCGCGGCGCTGCCGTCGGATTGGCCGCAAGAGTGGCGATTTTTTGGTATCACGGTCATTCTGTCGGCCATCAGTTGGACGATTCTGGCGCGGCAGGTGCGAGGGCGTTTTCTGGCGCTGCGCACCGAGGATTTTGTACTGGCGGCTCGTTTGAGCGGAGCCAGTGACGGACGGATTGTTTTCCGACACATGGTTCCCTCCTTCACCAGTCACATTATCGCCTCGCTTACCCTGTCGATTCCAGGCATTATTTTGGCGGAAACCGGGTTGAGTTTCCTGGGGTTGGGACTGCACCAACCCGCGATCAGTTGGGGTGTGCTGCTGCAAGAGGCGCAAAATGTTCGTACAGTGGCGTTAGCTCCCTGGCTGCTGCTGCCGGGACTGGCAGTTGTCATCGCGGTGCTGGCATTTAACTTCCTGGGCGATGGCCTGCGCGACGCAGCCGATCCGTTCAGCCGATAGGAGCTTATTTGATGCAAAACGTGTTGCTTGAAGTCAAAGACTTACACGTCCATTTCTTTTTGAACGAAGGTACTGTTCGCGCGGTCAACGGTGTCGATTTCAAAATTGAGCGTGGAAAGACTCTGGGGATCGTCGGGGAAAGCGGCTGTGGAAAGAGTGTAACTGCCCGCGCAATATTAAATATGGTTCGTCCGCCGGGTCGTATTGTGTCCGGCGAGATCAATTACTTTGGTGATCCGAACCGGCCTGTCAATCTGGCTACACTTGATCCATCCGGGGAGGAAATCCGCCGGATTTGGTGGGGCGAAATCTCTATGATTTTTCAAGAACCGATGACCTCCCTCAGTCCGGTACATACCATTGGCAACCAGATGATCGAGGCCATCCGTCTTCACCTGTTTATGGGCAAGGATGATGCTGCCAAGCGCGCAATTGGTCTGTTGAAACGGGTAGGACTGCCGCAACCGGAGCGCCTGCTCAATCGCTATCGTCATGAACTGAGCGGTGGGATGCGCCAACGTGTCATGATTGCGATGGCGCTGTCATGTAATCCCAAACTGCTGATTGCCGATGAACCGACTACAGCGGTGGACGTGACTACCCAGGCGCAAATCCTCGATTTGATGCGTGGGCTTCAGAACGATTTTGATATGGCGATTATGTTCATCACCCATGACCTGGGTGTGATCGCGGAGATGGCGGACAATGTGGTGGTGATGTACCTGGGCGAGGAAGTTGAAGTAGCGGACGTGGATACCATCTACTACAACCCAGGCCACCCCTATACCCAGGCACTTCTGCGTTCCATCCCACGCCGGGATGACAAGCTGGATCGTCTGGAAACCATTGAAGGTAATGTGCCCGACCCCATCAACATGCCAAAAGGCTGCAAGTTTCATCCACGCTGCCCGCATTATGTCCCGGCCAAGTGTGGCAATCCGCCCTTTTTGCACATTAGCGAAAATCACTGGTCGAGATGCGCGCGCGCCTACGAAATTAACCCGCAGCTTTCACAGACGGAGCAAGTTTCATGACTACCACAGAAAACGGAACCCTTCTCCAGGTTTCCGACCTGAAGAAATATTTCCCAATCTATAAACAGGGTATCTTCCAACGAAAAGTTGTGAACCAGGTGAGAGCGGTTGACGGCGTGAACTTCGACATCCGACGTGGGGAGGTGCTAGGGCTGGTGGGTGAAAGCGGCTGCGGTAAAACGACCACCGGGCGCGTGATCCTGCGTGCCGAAACCCCCACAGATGGCGCGATCATTTTCCAAGACCACGACAAGGGACAGCTTGATCTGGCGCAGCTAGACCGGCGTGAACTGCGCGATGTCTGGCGGAATATACAACTGATTTTTCAAGACCCTTACTCCTCCTTGAACCCGCGTATGACCCTGGAACAAATTGTGGGTGAACCTCTGCGCAATTACAGTGTGGTGTCGGGCGATGCGCTGCGAGACCGGGTTGCCGAACTGATGCGACTGGTCGGCCTGCGCCCGGAATACATGTCGCGCTATCCTCATGCCTTCAGCGGCGGACAGCGCCAACGCATTGGCATCGCCCGCGCCCTGGCGCTCAACCCACAGTTGATTATCTGCGACGAGCCGGTATCGGCACTGGATGTTTCTATTCAGGCGCAGATTTTGAACCTGCTCAAAGAGTTGCAAGCGGAGTTCCAACTGGCCTACCTGTTTATCTCGCACGATTTAAGCGTGGTGCGGCATCTGAGCCATCGGGTGGCGGTGATGTACGTCGGAAAAATCGTTGAAATCTCAGCCACCGAAGACCTATTTAATGACACACAACATCCGTACACCGAGGCGCTGCTGTCGTCCGCGCCGACGCCTGATCCCAGAGCCGCGCGCAAGCGGGTGCGGCTTCAGGGTGAAGTGGCCGACCCGGCCAACCCGCCGAGCGGTTGTTATTTCCATCCCCGATGCCCGTATGCGAAGGAACGCTGCAAGGTGGAATTGCCCGCTCTCCGAGAGACGAAACCCGGTCACTGGTCAGCCTGCCATTTTGCTGAGGAGTTGCAACTAGGGGTTTAGAGATTTATTGTTCGATCTGGCGCTTCGAGTAAAGATGATAGAATTGTAACGGGTGCTTGAAGTACCACAAAAATGGATTGGGAATAATTTTATGAAAGTCATGCTGCTTTTCCCCCCGAACTGGACTCCGAGTATGCCCCACCTGTCGCTGCCGACACTAACGGCATACCTGCGAATGCATGGCATAGAAGTCATCCAGCGTGACCTGAACGCCGAGGTTTTTGACGAAATCCTGACCCGCAAATATATGAAAAACGCTCTCGCCCGTTTGCGCGAGGACTACGGGGCGAATGCGAACCGGAAACCACCGAAACGCCTGCACCCCCGCCGCGAACAGATTTTGTGGGCGCTCAATGAGGGGCAGCGATTAGTTGACTCGGTACAGGCGGCCAAGCAGGTTATTCGCAGTGAAGCCTTTTTCGATGGGCCAACCAGCCTCGCCGCCTTTGAAACGATCATCCAATGCCTGGAAATCGCCTCACTCCCGTTTTATCCGGCCAACCTGAATTTACAAAGTTATGTTTCAGCTTATCCGGTGGACAGCAGTAAAGGCGTCCTGGACGGCGTGAAGGACGAACATCACAACATCTTCCTGGACATTTACCGGCGGGGGATTCTGAAGGACATCCAGCGCGAGAAACCGGATGTAATCGGTATTTCGATTCCATCCATGCCGCAAATGCTGGCCGGAATGACGCTCGGCTATCTGATAAAGCACGAGTTAGGGATCGACTGTCACGTAACCATTGGCGGGCCGCACATCTCGATGCTGCGTGAGCAACTGGCGCAAGTGCCGTCTATGTTCAACCTGTTCGACAGCGCGGTGGTGTTCGATGGTGAAATTCCGCTGCTGCAACTGGTGGAGGCCATCGGCGCGAACGGTGATTTATCCCTCATCCCGAACCTGATCTACAAAGATGGCGACAGCATCCGGGTGAATGACCGCAAGCCACAGGAGAAAATTCAGGATTTGCCACTGCCGGACTTCGACGGACTGCCGCTAGGTCACTATCTGTCACCCCGACTGGTGCTGCCGTTGATGACCGCGCGTGGTTGTTACTTCGGCAAATGTGCCTTCTGTAACGTGGGTTATGGTGAGCCGGAAGCCTTCAGCCAACTAAAGGCGGAAGCGCTTGCCGACCAGATGATGACACTGCAAGAGAAATATGGCACACGCTACATCTTCTTCTCCGATGAAGCCATCACCCCCCGCAACCTGCGGAATTTGCCGCCGATTCTGGAAAAGATGGGCAAACCGATCCGATGGGGGGGCTGCCTGCGATTTGAGAAAGTGATTACCAGTGATATGCTTCAGGGGATGGAGCGCGGCGGGGGCTGCATGATCCTGTTTGGTCTGGAGACAGCCTCGGAAGCGATGATTGAGTTCATGGTCAAAGGTACTGAACTGGAACACATGAGCCGTATCCTGCACGAAAGCCACGACGCGGGCATCTGGAATCACACCTTCTTCTTTTTTGGTTTCCCCAGCGAGACGTTGGAGGATGCCCAGGAAACGGTCAACTTCCTATACGAACACAAACAGCTTATCAACTCGGCTGCGTTAGGCACATTTTTGATGGAGCGTGATTCTCCGGCGCATCGTTTCCCCGGCACGTATAAGGTGAAGCGTGTGATCGAGGAGGCAGACAAAGACCTCGCCATCTACTTCGATTATGAGGTGGAGGAAGGCATGGACGCCAGGATGGCCGAACTGGTCATGGATCGATTTATGGATACGCTGCCGGACAAATCGTATCCACAGTTTTATGCCAATGATGTGTACCGCTTCCTGTATGCCTGCTATATCAACGAACAGGGCATCCCACTGCCGCCCTGGCTCGTACCAGAGGGCATGCAGACGTAAACCACGACACCATCTGAACCTTTTCCGGCGGAGAAGGTTTAATAAACAGGACGTCTCATACGAAAACAAGTTTCACCTGTTGAGGATATGGCGATGTAGCAATCGTCTGGATAAACTTTGTCGCGTATTGTTTAGATTATTGATTATTAATCGGGAGGATTCAATGATTCGTAGGCGATTGATCTGGATATTTGCCGCCGTGATGATTTTTGGCGTCGGACTGACGACTGCCCAGGATACTTCTTATACGCTGCGTGGGCTGGCAGAGCAAGACAACCTACACATCGGAGCGGCGGTATATACCCGCTACCTGAATGACCCGGTACTTGCCGAAACGCTGGCGCGGGAATTCAACATGCTGACGCCGGAACAGGAAGGCAAAGCCTGTGAGATCGAGCAAGGGCCGGGGCAATATGATTTCCGCCATTTGGATCAACTGGTGGCTTTCGCGGAAGCACACGATATGGCAGTTCATGGTCATACCCTGATGTGGCACCAGTGTACGCCGAGTTGGATTGAAAACGGCGACTTCACGCGCGAGGAGGCCATCGGCTACCTGCGGGATTATATCCATACAGTAGTCGGACGGTATAAAGGGCGTATTGCCATCTGGGATGTTGCCAATGAAGGTATGGCCGACGACGGTTCAGGTTTGCGACAGACACCCTGGCAGCAGTTGATCGGGGACGATTATATGGAACTGGCTTTCCAGTTCGCCCATGAAGCCGACCCGGACGCGCTGTTGTTTTATAACGATTACGGCGCGGAGGGTATGGGCGGCAAGGCCGATCAGGTCTATGACATGGTGAGCGATTGGGTGGCGCGCGGCATCCCGATTAATGGCGTCGGACTGCAATCTCACTTTACGATGGGCACGATCAACGCTGGTGCTATTGCACAAAACATCCAACGCCTGGGCGAATTGGGGCTGCAAGTTCAATTTACCGAAGTAGACGTCCGATACGACGGCGAGGCAAATGCGGACATTTTGCAGCAGCAGGCCAGAGACTATCACAAATTGATTCAAACGTGTGTAGACAGCGAATACTGTACCGCATTCATCGTCTGGGGTGTTTCCGACAGAACCACCTGGCTGCGTGGCTCGAATCTGGGCTTCTATGAAAACCCGACGGTTGAACCCCTGCTTTTTGACGACGATTACAAGCCGAAACCCGCCTACTTTGCGGTGCTGGATGTGCTGGCGCGTAAGGCGGGGGTCACATCCCTGATGACCGACGATCAGGTTGCGGCGATGATGGGGGGTGGGGAAACAACTCCAACGGTCAACAACATCCCTGAGCCAAGCAAGAGCGACCCGGCACAGCTCGCCCCGGACACCGTTCCTGGCTTGGTGTATTACGCGGCTTTCCCGGTGTCGATTACGCTGGACGGCAATACGGATGATTGGGCGAATGTGCCGCGCGGGGTGGTGGACAGCGGCCCAACCATGCCTACCGATACAACGACCACCATGACCTTCGCTGCTGCTGCCGATGATACCAACCTGTATTTCCTGGCAGAAGTGCAGGACGAGCATGTGTCGTATGGCACACATGGCACATCGGAATGGTATCAGGAAGATTCGGTAGAGTTTTATCTGAACACCACTGGCGACCTCACAACAACCGCCTATGAACCCGGCATCGTGCAGATCGGTATCATGGCCGCCAACCTGGATCATCCCGACGAGCCGCTCATCGGTGGGGGCAACAGCGCCGATTCACAAGTGAGTGTGATCGTCGTGCCAACCGATGTCGGGTATACGGTTGAGGCGTCTGTGCCGCTCAAAACCAATGTGTGGGACATCACCCCAGAACAGGGTGGTGTGTTGGGTTTCCAGGTACACCTGAACGGCTCGTCTAACCCGGATGGCAACCGGAATACCAAGCTGATCTGGTCGATTTACGACACGCAGGATCAATCCTATAACGATCCCAGCCTGTTCGGACAGCTCATTTTCTGGGATGCGACGCAGTAAATACCACAGGTTCGCATAGCTGATGAGGAACGGGTAGAGGATAAATGAAAGCCGCACCTGTAATGAGTGCGGCTTTTTGTTGGATGCAGATTGGACGTTATGAGTTTATGTCGATATGTGGGGGCGTGTTGCCCTCCTGGCTGGCATTCTCCTCGGTGGGGTTGTTCTCTGGATAGACATCGTTATGGTCATCGGTTGTCATCTGGTTGGCCTGCTTATCGACCAGGATGGAAGGTGCTTCGATAGGCAGCGCAGGCGTATTGTAGATGTTGGGGTCATTAGTCACGTCTGAGGTGAACACCACAATTGGCGCATTACATAACCAGGTTGGTGCGTAATCCTCGATGTTGTTGTCAGTCACCAGGCGCGTCTGACCATCACTGAACTGATAGACATAGATGTCGTTATCCCCGTCCAGATTGGATTGGTAGGCGATGATAGAGTCATCCAGATACCAGGTATGGTTGGCGGCATCGCCAGCCGGGTTGGAAATGGGTGTCACATCACTGCCATCCACATTCATCACATAGATGACGCTGTGAGGGTTGTTATCCCGGTAGGAGCGGAAGGCGATGCGATCTCCCTTGAATGAATACTCAGGGTCGTAGTCCTCACCCTTGCCATCGCTGATGCGACGCTCGATGTGATTGACCAGGTCCATCTCGTAGATTTGCCAGATGCCATCACGGTCACTCTGGTAGACGAGTTTCTTACTGTCGTTTGACCAGAAGGGATTGATGTCGCTGGCGGGATTGTCGGTGATGCGATATTCGATGCCGGTTGATACATCCAGCACATAGAGTTCCCAGTTACCATCGCGGTCTGTCTCGAAGGCGATGAAGCGGCCATCCGGCGACCAGGTGGGATCAATATCCTTCGCGTGAGTATTGTAGGTTACGCGGCGGGTGATGGTGTTATCGACCTTCGTCAGATAGATTTCCCAGTTGCCATCGCGGTTGCTGGTGAAAGCGACCCACTGTGCATCCGGTGAACGGGTCGGAGCCATATCGACTACATTCTTGCCGCGCCCCTGCGACAGATTGGGGTCAGCAATCTGATTGTCCGGCAGATCACCCAGGCGGAACACTTCCCAATCGCCGGTCATATCGGTGTGATACAAAATCCAGGTTTCGCAGACCGCGCTGCCCACTTCGATGGGCTGCCAGGGTTCTGGTCGGGGCAGGGATGGGTCGGGCGCGCCGGGGGTCATATCCAGAACCGGGAAGAAGGTCTTGGGGCCAGACGAGGATGTTCCCCCACCAATAATTCCCGTACTGCCGACCACTGGAGGCAGCGGGGTGGGCGTGATGGTGACAGCCAGGGCGGCAACCTGTGGTTCGTCACACTTATTATTCAGTGTCAGGTTGGTGGTTGCCCCCTGCGTTCCACTGCTTACAAGCGTCAGCGGAATATACACACCTGAAACCTTGATCTGCATTTTCCCACCATTGGCCGGGACGTTGAGTGTGCCGGTGTACAACGCCGTGCCCGCGCTGTTGCGGATTTCGTAGGGCTGGCTGGCATCGGTGTCCTTGCTGGTATTGACGATATTAAACAGGGCAGAACCATCCGTCGCGCAGGCCACCGTGCCGGAGACGATAGGCGGTTCGTCGCAGTTGGTGGTGGCGGTGATCTGCGAAGTCGCGCCCGCACCGCCATCGCTGGTTAGGGTGAGGCTGTGATAAACACCACTGACCAATATCTGCTGCGTTCCACCGTTGGCCGGGATCGTCAGCGTTCCAGAGTACACAAGCGTGTTGCTGGCATCGCGGATTTCATACGCCTGATTGGCATCGGTGGCGGAACTGGTATTGGTGATGTCAAACACCGCCGTGCCGTCAATCTGGCAGGAAGTGACCGCAGCCAGCACGGGGGGTTCGTCGCAACTGGTATTCAATGTGACATTAGTGGTCGAACCCTGACTAGGACTGCTGGACGTGAAGGTTAGCGGCTCGAATTTACCGGAGACTCGAACCTCGCTCATGCCGCCAACCGCCGCCGTTGTCAGTGTGCCGGAGTCCACCAGAGTGTTCGCCCCATCACGCACTTCGTAGGTCTGGTTGGCAGCCGTGTCGCTGCTGCTGTTGAGGATGGTGAATACGGCTGTGCCATCTGCCGCGCAGGCCGCGCTGCCGCTCATCATCGGCGGTTCGTCGCAATCGCTGGAATAGGTGACTCCTGTGTCCAGCGTTTTGAGCGTGACCATGCCGTAGTGACCGCTGACCGTGTAGGTCTTACTGGCCCCATTTGCTAATTGCAGGAAGTCATCACTCTGAACGAGTGTGTTGGCGGAGTTGAAGATGGTCACACGATCTGCAATCGACATGCTTCCGCCGTTGTTGGTTACAGTGAATGTGACCGAGCCATCTGGCGCGCAAACGTGCGTGACGGCCAGTGAGGGCGGCGGGTTACTACCCGATAGATCAACATCCAGGGGACGGGTGATACTGCCGTCGGTTGTGCCATCGGTGATGTTCATTGTCACGAGGTAGCTGCCGGACGACTGATAGGTGTAACAGGCAAAACTCTGTCCGCCGCCGTTGATGACCGTACCATCGCCCATTTCCCAGGACACAACCGTGATGCCGGGGTCAAGCTGGCTCTGGAAGCAGTAGCGTCCGCTGCCCTGGGGCGCGATGGTGAAGCTGGAATTGGCCTCGACGATGTTGAATGTGCGGATCACGTTCTGGGCGGTAGCCGTTTTGCTGCTGGTGTTGGTGACAGTGAGTTTCGCCACATAGGCCGTCGCCGGGGTGGTATAGTCGGTGCAAATGCTGCCGGGAATGGTCGTATCGGTGTAGGACAGTGTTTGACCGTTGCCGAAGTCCCACGACCAGCTATTCATATTGTTGCCAACACTGTTGTCGGTGAAGCAGACGTGCATGGGCGCGAGGCCGCCGAAAGCCGATGGGCGGAAGGCCGCGCGAATGTCATCGACTGCCAGCAGGGTGAACTGCGTGGTGGCGGTGGTTGCCCCCAATGGGCCGTTGGCGGTGACGCTGGCTTCATACGTACCTGCCGTGAGGAAGCTGTAAGTCACATTCTGCCCGGTGGCTGTACCAAGCACGGTGTTTGTGCCAACATTGCGGAACGTCCAGTTGAAGGGCGCGGACACATTCACCGGAATGGCCGAGAAGGTCATGTTGCTGGCCGGGGCATAAGTCGGATTCGAGCGATTGATGGCGATACTCTGCGACCCGTAAACATGGAAGGTGTACGACTTGCTGCCAGTCAATAGGCCAGAAGCATTTGTCCCGGTGAGGGTAATGGTATAAGTACCCGGATTCGGGTAACTGAGACAGCCGGGTTGTTGGGCAGTACTGGTTTGCGTACCCAGGCTGTTGGTTGCTGTGGCAAAGTCCCAGCTATAGGTAAGAGCATTGATGTCGTCGTGACTGGTGTTGGATGTATTG
The DNA here is from genome assembly GCA_963752305.1 of uncultured Chloroflexia bacterium. Classification (GTDB taxonomy): domain Bacteria; phylum Chloroflexota; class Anaerolineae; order Aggregatilineales; family Phototrophicaceae; genus CFX2. Next base: position 293,110 of record CAVVXQ010000006.1, on the reverse strand, counting down.
GTCAGGCAGATTTGCTGGCCGACCTCGATGGCGTTGGCATTGCCGGTATAGGTGTAGTTGACGTTGAGCGAACCAACCACCATTGCTGCCGCGAGAGAACAACTGTGGGATGTATCCGCTGGGTTGACCGCTGCTACATCGACGCGCAGGGTGTATTTATCCGCCGGACCAAGCGCCGCGCCGGATATGGATGGGCTGGTAATTGTGCCATCTACCAGCGAGTCGTTGGTGGCGAGTATCCTTTCGTTTCCGTTGGAGTCGACCAACACCCAGGTGTAATGCAGATTAAAGGCGCGGGTGTTGTCGATTTCGACCTGATAGGTGTAGTTGGCCGAACTGCTGGCTGGTGCAAGATTGCCAGTTGGCCCGCCATCACACAGGAAATCATCGCCCACACCGGCGGCGGTGATGGTTGCCTGCCCGCCACAGTTATGATCGGGTTGGGTGACGGCGACGGTGTACAGGATGCGGTAAATCTTGCCGGGGTCGCTGAAGGTGTAACTGATGTTGCTGCCTGTGCCCGTCAGGATGGAGGTATAACCGCCAACCCCATCGGACTCCTGCAAATCCCAGGTGTAACCCGTGATCGTCCGCCCGTACTGGTTGCCCAGGGAGAGGCTATAGGTCACATTTTCATCGAGAACCGGGAACAGGTCGCCATTCAATGAACAGGTGAGGTTGGGAACATTGACATTGACTGTCTTGGTGGCGACGGACTGACAACTGGAACTGGTGACACTGGATACCACGTCGAAGGTGACAACCTTCGGCCCTTCCTCGTCCCATGCCCAGGAGAGCGTCAGTTGATTCCCGGTGATGCCTATCTGTTCTACCCCATCAACATACCATGTATAGGTAGCCGTGCGTCCGGCCAGTCCATTGACATTGCCTGTGTAGGTATAGGAACGAGTTGGGTTATCCGGTAATTGAGGAAGCGGATTGTTGTTGCCCGTGATGGAGCAGGTGAGGTTCGGCCATACAACCGTCACGGCCTTCGCGTCATTACAGCCTGACCCATTTGCGAGCGTGGCATCAAAGCTGATGGTTTCGTTGGTCGGCGATGACCAGGATCGGGTGAAAGTGCTGCCAGTGCTGCCGACCTGTTCCACGCCATCTACATACCATTTGTAGGTGACAGTACGACCAGCCAGTCCAGTGACATTGGCGGTGTAGGTATAGTTCGTGCCGTTTGGCGCGGGGGTGAAGTTGCCAGTCAGGCTGCATGTCAGGGGTGGATAGGCGACCTGTACCGTTTTACTCTTGGAGCAGCTCGCGCCGTCTTCCGCCGCCTGTGCGGCAAAGGTGACGTAATATGCGCCTTCGTCCACCCAGGTGATGGAGACATCTTCGGTGTTATAGGTGTTCGTGCCGCCTGGGCCAGTAACCGTCCAGGTATAAGTGATGGTACGCCCGTGCGGGTCGCCCAATGTTCCGTCATAGGCGATGGTCTGATTCGGTGTGGTGGACAGCGAACCTGTAAAGTCGCAGGTGAGGGCGCGCTGGCTGACCTGAATGGTCATCTGCGCAGTAGACGAACCCCCTGGCCCCGTGACCTTCAATGTTACCGGAATACTGCCGAGGGTGTTAAAGGCGATGCCAGTCGGATTGGCGTCGGTGCTGTCGATAGTTCCGTCGTTGTTGAAGTCCCAATCCCAACTGGTGATAAAGCCGGTACTGAGAGCGCTGCTGAAATCGACGGTGTCTGCCCAGACGATGCTGCTGGACGAGGCGCTAATCTGCGCTACCGGGGCGGCGATGACCGAGATGGTCTGATCGTCTTCGGCGTTGATATTGGGGTCGGAGGCGCGGACAACCAGCGATACTTCGTAATTGTTTTCCGTCGCAAAAACATGACATACAACGGCACTGTTGTCAGTGAGGGTGGTGCCATCACCGAAATCCCATTCGTTGGTGACGATTGGGCCAGTGCTGTTATTGGTGAAGCACACTTTTGTGCCACCCGCTACGTTGCCTTCCAGACTGTAGGAGTAGCTGGCAGTCACGTTGTCGATCAGCGAATAGACGCCGACCTGCTTGCTGACGGTTGCATTCCCACCTGGCCCGGAATAGCTGAGGACAATCCAATATGTGCCCTCGGCAGAATAGGTATGATTGTGCGGCCCCTGCCCGGTATCTGCCGGGGAACTATCGCCATAATCCCAACTCCAGGATGTGATCGGGCCACCGCCCTTATCGACGCCTTCGACCTGAATGACCAGTGGCGGCGTGCCGGAAGTCTGTGACAGGGTGAAATCCGCGCTGGGCGGTGCTTCCTGCACGATAACATCCACCTGAGCATCGGAAGTCTGCCCCGCACCATCGGTAGCCGTCAGGTTAACCGTATACGTGCCAGGAATGGTAAAGGTGAAGGTCGGGTTGGTATCGGTGCTGCTAAAGTTTTCCGGCCCGGTGACGGTCCAAAGATAGGTCAGACCACCGCCCATGCTAGTATTGGTCAGTGTGATGGTGTAGGGCGTGAAGCCGCCTGTGCCTGGGCTAATGTTAAAAGAGGCAGTCACAGCACTGCTGATGATGACACTGCCGGTCAGGACAATGTTTGTGCCGATAGTGGGAACACAGGTTAGCGTAATGGTGAAACTACCAGTGGATGCATAAGTATGGCTGACGTTCTGGCCGGAGTTGGTAGCGGTATCGCCAAAATCCCAACTGTAGCTGCTGATACCCTGAGCGTTAGTGGCCGCGAAGTTAAACGTGAATGGATTGGCATCACCCGCGTCGTTGATGTCCAATTGGCAGGAAACAACAGCTTCGGCGGATACATCGTCCATCGCACTCATCATGGATTTGTCTGATGTCGGTTCCGATGTTGGGGCATCGGTGGGTGTATCTGTCGGTGTACTATCCGTAGGAGATGGAGATGCCTCGATGACCGGCTCGTTGGTGGCGTCGGCGGGAGGTGTATCTGTCGCTGTCACCTCAACAACACTCTCGTCGGTTGGTGTTACCTCCGTCGGTGCGGCCTCGGTGGTTGGATCGTCGGTAGGGACATCCGTAGGGATGACCTCCGAGGGCGGCGTGTCGGTTGTGACCACTTCTGTGGGTGGTTCGTCGGTTGCTTCGTCGGCGAATGCTTGCCAACCGGATTGAATTTTCGGTGCAATAAGAATAGAAGCGATAAGGAGGATTAAACAAGCCGAGAAAATGAAAGAATAACGCCCTCTGGCCTTTGGAAAATGCATGAAGACCTCGCCTAAAACGAAAAATTACGAGATATAACCAGCCGTATCATATCATTGGCGATACAGCATGTTTCGTTAAGGGTTTTACGATTCGTCAATTTTTCACAATAGGGAAGCTGCGTCGAGAATTAGAGGAGCGGTTTCTGGTTGGGGGTACCCGGTTTGCGAGGATAGGCAGAGGGTGTAGGTTTGATCTTTTCGATCACCACCAGATAGTGGGCATCGGCCACGTCCGGCAGGTTGATGGTTTCGATAGACGCTACTTGGCCTCCAAGTAACGCGAGCGCGTGTTTCGAGTCGGCGGCTTCGGCGGCGGCGCTTTCCCCCTTCATGGCAATGCAGCGCCCACCGACGCGCGCCAATGGCAGCAAATATTCACACAGGGTCGGTAGACGAGCAACCGAACGAGCCAGCACAAGGTCATAAGTTGCCCGACGGCCTTTCATCTGTCCGGCCTCTTCGGCGCGGGCGTGCAGCGTATCGATATGAGTCAGACCAAGCAGTTTGATGAGGTGATCGAGGAAGGTGATTTTTTTGCCTGTGGCTTCCAAAAGTGTCAGGTGGATGTCGGGGAAAGCGATTTTGAGTGGTAGGCCGGGGAAACCCGCGCCCGTACCCACGTCGATGAGGCGAATCCCTGGGTAAAGAGACGCAGACCGCACAATCGACAGCGAATCCAGAAAGTGGCGGACACGCACGGCGTCCGGCTCGACGATGGCCGTCAGATTGACACGCTGATTCCAATCGGCCAGTTCGCGGGCGTAGCTGTCGAACTGCTCGATCTGCTGTGGGGAAAGTTGAAGGCTAAATAGGGACGCGGCCTGTTCAACAAGTGGGTGAGTCATCAGGTAGGCTGGAAGGGTTGGTATGGCAGGGACGAGAACCGTCTCGCCCCTGCGAACGCACATTTAGCGAAGCGTATACATCTGGTTGTAGTCGGTGACGTTGACGTCATCCGGGTTGCGCTGGGTGTAGAAGGTGCAGTTGCTAAAGACCTCCTCATTATCTGTTCCCGGCCCATAATCGTCATAACCATCGGTGATGGCCTTGTTCCAGGTCAATTTGAAGTTAATGCCATACTGTCCGGGTGAGAGGTGACCGATGTTCGCCGTATAGAACACCCAGAAGTTCCGGTTATTGGGCTGTGTGATGCCGCTGACGTTGACGTATTTAAGCGGCTCCCCATTCAAAGTGACATCGTAGACTGCCTGAGCAACGTGGTCTTCCACCTGGGTTTTGGTTTTGGCGAACCATGACCAGAAAATAACGATATTGTCGTTGTCGTACAGCAGGCCGGGGTCTGCACCGGGGAGATACTGATTGCACTCGGCAAAGATGACGCCGGGTGTTGCCGAACGCTGGGTATTGACGACGGTACGTGCGCCGATAACCACAATTGGCTCCGGCGTGACGCTGATGCCGGGATTAATCACGCCGCCGAAGGGTGACAGGATATTCGATCCGGCAGTGGTTGTGGTGCTGGAGACACCGCCCGAACCCGCGTCCAGGCTGCTGGTCAGGGGATTCTGGGGGTTGTTGCAGCCGTCCTGAATATCATCTACCGTGAAGGATGTGCTGCTGGCGGTTGGGCCGCTCTCGCGGGCGACGTAAACCTTCGCGCTGGCGGTTCCACCCGTAGCGATGGTTGTACCGGCGTTGTAGCTCACCTGATCGCTGACGGCGTAAGCACCATCGACCTGCAATTGTCGCAGGCTGGTGATGGCTGTACCGGTAGCACCTGCGCCGGAGAAGACCTGATAGAACACATCAAAGCCCGCATCCATGTTACCGGACACATTCATGACTGCCTGAGTCTCACAGGTGACGAAAAAAATCTGTACTGTTGACTCGGCCAGGCTGACGCGCACACCAACAGATACCAGTAAAGCCATTATTATGATCGGGATGAGTTTTCTCATTCCGTGTTCTCCTTTTCTCAATGGAATCCGCTTGTAAGCCGGATACTGCGGCAGCATCCAACAGGCAAGGAACAATCTCTATTTTAACTTTTCGCCATCATACCGCAAAATAGGGTAAAACTCAGCCCTGAAAGTAGTACGATTGGCCTACGCTCCTTCACTATAGAATGGGAATTAATTTCTCAGATGGTGTTAGGTATAATGCGTTCCATAAACAAACTTGTGGACACACCACGTCCCCACCGTGTAATCATCAAGGATACCCGCCCATGACCCAACGAACGATTGTCGTCCTGCAAGGCGATCAAACCGGACAAGAACTGCTTGACGAGGCGCTGCGCGTTATAGACCCCAGCATCACCCGCTATGATGTGGATTTTGAAACCTTTGACGTGTCATTGGAAAATCGCCGCACGACGAACAATAAGGTGGTGCGGGATGCCGCCGAACGCATCAAACAAACGGGATTGGGCATCAAGGCGGCTACCATCACCCCCGGCAACCCGGATGATGTCGGCAGTCCAAACGCGCTCCTGCGTGAACTGGTCGATGGGCAGGTAATCCTGCGGACGGGACGGCGGATTCCGTCCATTCGTCCCATCGGCGGTGTACACGCGCCCATCTCTGTGGTGCGGATGGCGGTGGATGGCGAATACAGCGAAAAGGCGTGGCGTGAGGGTGTAGGGTTGGATGAAATTGCCTACAGCACCCGCCAGCTATCGCGCCGCACCTGCCGAGCGGTGGCCGAATTTGCCTTCACTTACGCCAAACGCAACCATGCGACAGTCTTCGGTGGGCCAAAGTATACCGTCAGCCCCATCTACGAAGGCATGTTTCAGGAAGAATTGATCGCCGCCCACGAGCGCCATCCCGACGTGGCCTACAATCCGCAGTTGATTGATGCCACCTATGCGCTGCTGCTGGAAACCAATGGCGAGGCGTTGGTGATCCCCACCCTCAACCGCGATGGCGATAACATGAGCGATCTGGTGATGAAGATGTTTGGAACCATCGCCGGGGCGGAGTCGGTCATCCTCAGTTTTGACAACAACCTGGGGGTCAAGGTTGCATTGACGGAAGCGCCACATGGGACTGCCCCCAGCCTGCAAGGTAAAAATATTGCGAACCCGATGGCGATGATTCTGGCGGGGGCGGCGCTGCTGCGTTATGCCGAGGACGAAGGGGCGAACCGTGCCAGCCGCGCGATCTACAAATCCACCCTGGAGGCTGTGCAGGCCGGAGTCCGTACTCCCGACCTGGGCGGTCAGACCAGCACCACCGATTTCACCGATGAGGTGATTCGCCGTGTAGAATCCAAATTGGAAGTGTGGTCATCTTTGGGGACTTAGGTATCCTGTAAGGGATAGTTCATAAGCCATTTGGTTGCGGCAGTCTACACATCCCGCTCGATTTTACGGATGGCATAGCGGACTTTGCCATCGGGAACTTCGACTTCGACCACATCCCCGACACGGCCGCCTAGCAGGGCTTTGCCCACCGGGGAATCAATCGAGACACCGGGCAAACCGCGTGCGACTTCCTCACCGCCCAGCAGATGGAACACGGCTTCCTCGCCCGCGCTGAAATCCCAAACGGTGACATATTCGCCGGGGTCAACGCGGGTGGGGTCGGGGTCTTCCTCGCTAATGACATCTGCCAGTTGGAGGACGCGGCGCAAGTGCGCGATGCGCGAGTCCAGGCGCTCTTTGGCGTCCATGACATCGAAATAGGTGGCTTCTTCACCGAAATCGGTATCGTCATGGGCATCGGCCATTTGCTCGGCCACCTCTTTGGACTGTTCAAGCAAATCTTCAAGTTCACGTTGAAGCTGCTCATACCCGGCTGGCGTTAGAATAAAGCGTTCGTTAGCCATACTACCCCCCGTTGCTATTATGGAGTAGCTTTATTGTACCCAGGATGGGCTAATGGACAATGGAAATAAAGCACTCTGGTCAATATGCCCACCGACCAATACCCCGCGCTGATCGTTTAAAACTATTCGTTGACATGGCTTGGGATCAAAATGCCCCGGTCAGGATTGACCAGGGCACTTGATGCGTGAAAATGGTTATTGAGGCCGGAGCATAACCCCGGCCATGAGGAAAAACCTACTCGCCGCCTGGGGTGATTGCTACGTCCTGCGGCGTATAGTCCGCTCCGGTCACATCAACGCCATCAGCACTCAGGCTGTCGACGGCTTGCTGCGCCAGATCGGTACGATAAGCACCTTCGTCGGGTTCTTTGGTGATGACCTTACCGTCCAGGGCGACCTGAACGGTCTGATCCCACAGTGCCTTGTCCAATATTCCGATGCCATCGGGTGACGGCCAGATCAGCTTGTTGATTTCATTCAACTGCCAGGCCATGTGAGCGCGTCCGAGTGTCGGGCCGTTTTGCAGCACGATGTTTACACATTCGTCGAAGTTGTCGCGGCAGAATATCCAGCCCTTGATTGAAGCGCGGATAAACTTCACGGCGATGTCTTCATTCGAGACGCCATCGGTTTCACCCGACAGCCAGGATTCGCGGGAGAAGATGTGATCTTGCAGCATGGCTGTGCCAACATCATTGAAATTAATCACATTAATCTCGTCCGGTTGATACAGTTCGCCAGTATCCGGGTTGACCTGCTCCAACACCTGTGCATATTCGTTGTAGGTCATGGCTTCCGCCGCGTCTACTTCGTCATTGAGCATCAGAGACATATCGAACGGCTGCTGGACGATGGTCACATCGTCAGGATTATTGGGGTCAATCCCCTCTGCCGCGCAGCGCCGCGAACAGTTCATGCTCGTTGCCAAAGCCCCATGTACCGACGCGCATCCCTTTCATGTCGCTGACGCTCTCGATACCCTTGTCCTTAAACGAGATTTCGAGCGTACCACTGCGCTGGAAAATCTGGGCGATGTTCACCAGGTCTGCGCCTTCTTCGCGGGAGGCCAGTACCTTCGGAACCCAGGCGATACCAAATTCCGCTCCGCCGGAGGCAACAACCGTCTGCGGCACGATGTCTACTGCACCTTCGAGGATAGTGAACATCAAGACCTTCATCTTCATAGTAGCCCTTTGCAGCTGCCGCGTAGTAACCGGCAAATTGCGACTGGGCGACCCATTGCAGTTGGAAATTGATGGGGATGAGACCACTGGCTGGCGCTTCGGTCATTTCGGCGGTGGCTTCTTCGGTCGCCATCATTTCTTCAGTGGGTTCAGCCGTTGGCTCCAGGGTAGCCATCATCTCTTCGGTGGCTTCCATGGTGACTTCTTCAGTGGGTTCGACCATCGCCACTTCTACAGTGGGCACTTCGGTCGGTTCAACGGTAGGTACTTCAGTGGGTACTTCCGTAGGTTCAACCGTCGCCACTTCCATGGTGACTTCTTCAGTGGGTTCGACCATTGCCACTTCCATCGTGGCTTCTTCGGTAGCCATCATCTCTTCAGTTGGCTCGGCCATTTCCTCAGTGGCTTCCTCGGTAGGGGCTACCATTTCTTCCGTCGCCATTTCGGTGGGTTCTACAGCTTCGACGGTAGCTTCTTCCGTCGGTTCGATAGTGGCGGTAGGCGGTGGACTTGTCGGCGTCGGCGTGGCACTGCCACCACATGCCGAGACAATAACAGCCAGAATCAGCAATAAGACAACAGCAGATTTGTTCTTGGACATCTGTCCCTCCTCAACATAAATAAGTCAAATGCAGTTGGTCACGGCAGAGCAATCCCGGCTGTTACGTATCCTCACGGAACGAAACGTGCCAGGGCATGACCCAGCGTTCGACCAACAGTACTACCAGATAAAAGGAAATTCCGATCAGCGACGCCATAATGATACCCGTCCAGGCGCGGGCAAAATCGAACCCGGCGGCCTCCTGGGTGATAAAAACGCCAAGCGTCGCGCGCGGCCCGCCGAAGAATTCGGCCACTACCGCGCCAATGGTGCTTAATGCGCTGGCGACCCGCAAAGCACTGAAGATATAGGGCAGCGCGTTCGGAATACGAAGTGCGCGCAGTATTTTCCAGGGTGTAGCGGCATAGGATTGCATCAGTTCAAGCTGGATTGGCTCGACCATCGTCAGACCGCGCACCGTGTTAATCATGGTTGGGAAAAAGACAATGATCGCCACAATCGCCATTTTGGAAGCTGGATTCGTCAGGCCGAACCAGTTATTGGTGATAGGGGCAAAGGCAATAATCGGCACAGAATTGGCGGCGATGGCAAACGGCATCAGCGCTTCGCTGATGATAGTCCAACGGGCTGTGACCAGCGCAGTCAGGATACCCGCGCCACAGCCGATGATATAGCCACCTACCGCAGAGTACAGCGTTGCCCCGGCTGCCTGAAACAGAATTGACCCATTCCCGGAGAAAAACAACCGCGCTTCCCCGAAGAACTCGTCCAGGATGGCGGTGGGGCGGGGCAGCAAAAATTGCTGGATGTTAAAGACCCGAACCACCAATTCCCATGTGACCAGGACACCTACTGCGATGAGAATGGTAGGCAGGTAAAAACGCACCTGCTCCCTGACGCGCTGCGACCAGGGTTTGCTATTAAATTGCCCCGTTAACGATGCTTCTGCCATACTGTTTCGTAAACCTGCACGGACAGCTTTTAACCTGCCCCCACGATAGAGAACTGTATCATACGAAGTGTATGTAACTTATTAAAACCCATGAGCCTCTCGTAATTGTTCCCGAACTTGTGTAACGAGTTCAAAATAGCGAGGCTGTTCGCGCGTTTCGAAGGTGCGCGGATACGGTAGGTCAATATCCATCAATTGGGTGATACGACCCGGACGCGGTGACATCACCACCACACGCCTGGATAGGAATACCGCCTCCGCGATGCTGTGGGTCACAAACACAACCGTGATTTTGGTGCGATCCCATATCTTAAGGAGTTCCATGTTCATGCGTTCACGGGTGAACTCGTCCAGCGCGCCAAACGGTTCGTCCATCAGCAAAAGCGAAGGCTCGAAGGCCAATGCCCGTGCGATGGCGACACGCTGCTGCATCCCGCCGGAAAGCTGCCAGGGATAATGTTTACCAAACTTGCCTAATTCGACCAGTTCCAACATTTCCTGGGCGCGTTCGGCGCGCCGACTGCCGGGAATATCCCATGATTTCCAGTGGAAGCTGCACATTCTGGATGACAGTGCGCCAATCATATAGTGTGGCGGCCTGGAAGACCATCCCGTAATCTCGATCCAGGCGGGCATGATGTGGGTCCTTGTCACGAACTTTCAAGTCACCGCTGGTCGGTTGTAGCAGGTCGGCGATCAGGCGCAGGAGCGTGGATTTGCCACATCCTGACGGGCCAATAAGCGATACAAATTCGCCCTCATGAATGTTCAGGTTAATATTTTGCAGGGCGATAACCTGTTCGCTGCTGTCTGCGCCGAAGACCTTGTTGACGCCGCGTATGGCGATCACCGGCACATCTGTTGTTAATTCCGCCATAAAAACCTCAAACCGTTCGATGACATCTCATCAGAAAATTCGGAATAACCCTTTTGAGTCGGATGGTGCTCATGCACTCTGCAATTTTCCGTTCAGTACCACTCGTTCCGCCAGTCCGATCACCAGGAAGAAGGCGATTCCGACCAGCGCCGCAATGAAAATGGCCGCCCATAACTTGGCCGGGTCGGAGGTGTAATACTGGTTGAAGTTTAGAATTGCACCGCCCAGGCCGCTGCGTATGCCGGACGGCAATTCGCCGATGATTGCGCCTACGACGCTGGTAGTGGCAGAAACTTTTAGCGCGGTGAAGATATACGGGAGCGCAGCCGGGAAACGCAGCTTCCACATGATCGACCACTTTTTAGCGGCGTAGGAACGCATCAGTTCCAGGGCCGTCGGTTTGGGGGATGTCAGGCCGCGCAGGGTATTGATCGTCACCGGGAAGAACGTGAGATAGGCCGAAATGACGGCTACCGCAGCCGGACCAGCGCCCAACCACAATACCACAATCGGCGCGACGGCCAGAATCGGCACGGTTTGAGAGGCAACCACGTAGGGCAACAACCCCCGTGACATCAAAGGTGAATGGGCAAACAGCGCCCCCAGGCAAAATCCCAGGAATGCACCACTGACAAATCCAATCGCCGCTTCCAGCCAGGTGAACAGCGCGGCTTCCGAAAGGATGCGTACCAGCAGCACCGGCCCTTGACGACGAGCCGGTTGCAGCAGCACCCCGGCTATACTTTGCAAGTGTGGCATGTTTAAATCGTTGGTGATTTTCAGGTCTATCAGTACCAGATTGCGGGGTTGGCTGAGGAAATTGGTATCGGCGAAATCACCCGCCAGGGTTCCGACAGGTTGGCCGATCAGTTGATTCACGGATGTCCACTCGGCCACATCATCGGCAGGCACGACGACTGCCAAACGACCCGGAAATGCGGGACGAACCGGCAGCCCGGCGAATTCAACAGTGGTTTGCAAAGCAGATAGAATGCGTAGGTTTGGGTAGGGTAACGTATTGGGGTCAATGTCCCCTTCAGGATAAGGCGCGATGTCATCTTCGACATCATTTTTGTCCAGGATAGCAGCCCGAATCTCCCCTGCACTAACAGCAGCCAGAGTTTCATCCACTGTGTCATAAGTGGTATATGTCCACGACGCTTGAGGTAGGCCGATCTGAAAATTGTTGGCTGCCCCCAACCCTTTAGCAGCTTCCCAGGCGATGAATAAACCAGAGAGTACCACCATAAAACCCAGAAATCGGGTCACACGACCCGGCGAGAATAGCAGGACAATGAGCAGCGCAAAAATACCCATCAGCAGCAGCGGAAGTGTATTGTCATCCTTCAATGCTGGAATCATGAAGATCATGACATCCATACCGACTAAAGTTGCCAGCAGAATCCCATGCGTCCAACGACTGTTCAGGAGCAAACCCAGAAATCCGCTCGCTGCCAGCAGGGTGACACCGCTCATAAACCCGACATATACCACGCGGACGACGTTCAAGGCTGTTGATGCTTCCAGTATGGGTTGACCAACCGCTAGCGCCCAATTTTTGGCCGCTTGCCCCAGCAGTGATTCGGGTTCGTCGAGGGTTGATTGATCTGACATCCACAGCGCCAGCTGACCAAGTGTCGACTCGACCAGGATTGGCGCGCCGTCCGCCGTTTCAACAAAGCTGTTCTGGTAGGTGATAGCGATCAGGGCGCACACCAACACTATACCGACCACGATTACCGCCAATATCAGGCGCAATGGGCTGATGCTTTGCCCAATCGACAAGGGGGTGTCCGGGGTTGCAGCCGTCAAATTTTCGTGCGCGGAATCCGTCATTGATCCGACTTTCCAGACAATACAGTCGTGTTTGGAGCGATGCCTATTTTATAGCGGCTCTTGAGTGATTACCAACAGATACTTGTGACAATATTACACAACGTTTCTTGTGAATTGTGCTGATTCTACAGGAATAAGGTTGCCTGTCAAATAACTTTATAGCGTAATCTACCAAAATCCTGGATGAACAATGTTGATCGCCTGTATCAGGATTGGGCGATTTAGACGAGAAGCCTCATGGGACAATCTATGCCTTTATGCAATAAACTGGAGTCACGGCTTACGATATTTATTAACATCGCCGGAAGTGAGGATGATGATGGCAGACGAAATCAAGATTGGCATATTGGCAACGCTGGTCGGGCCTTACGCCGGGGGCGGCGAAGAGGGTATGCGAGCTGTCGATCTGGCAGTATCCGAATTTGATGGACAGGTGGCAGGTAAACCTATTATGTTGTTTAAGGAGAGTACCAACGCCATGCCTGAAAATGCCGAAATGATGGCGGACTTTTTGCTCAACCAGCGCCAGGTTGATTTCATCGTTGGCCCGCTATCAGGCAACGAAGGCCTTGCGATCCGCGATTACGCCAGAACCCGGCCTGACAAAGCCTTTATTAATGGCATTGCTGGCGCTCAGGATATAACCCTTCGCGACACCGCGCCGAATTTCTTCAGTTTCACATCCAACGGCGTACAATGGATTTCCGGGCTGGCAGATTATGTGTACCACACGCAAGGATATAAACGGGTGGCAACCCTGGCCGAAGATTACAGCTATCCGCATGGACAGATCGCAGGGTTTACACTTGAATATTGTAATTTAGGCGGCAGGGTCGTTCAGAAGTTCTGGGTTCCCCTGGGAACAACTTTTTATAGTGATGTTATCGCCAACATGCCAGACGATATTGACGCCATTTTTGTAGCGCTTGGCGGAGCGGACGCGGTGAATTTCCTCAAGCAGTACGATCAGTTGGGAGGGGATAAGCCGTTATTTGGCGGCAGTATAACCGTTGACCAGACGGTACTGAGCGTAAAAGGACAACTGTCGGATCGACTGGTGGGCATGGCAACGGCTGGACCGATTGCAGACAACAACCCCGACCCAAGCTGGCAGGCGTTCGTGGCCGCCTATCGAAACAAATTTCCCAATGCCCTTCCATCGCCGTCCCTGTTTGCCTGGGGGTATTATGTTAATACTAAAGCGGCGCTGCTGGGGTTGCAGGCGGTTGACGGTGATCTTTCTGACGGGCAGGCAGCCTTTATGGATGCACTCCGCAATCTTGAATTTATCGCGCCAACCGGTTCGGTAAAGCTCGATCATAACCAGAATGCGGTTTCCAACGTATTTATCACGGTGGTTGTCAGACATGACGATGGAGGACTCTATAACAAGTGGGTCAAAACGATCCCGGATGTTGACCAGACACTCGGAATGCCAGAAGCTGCATACCTCAAAATTGGAGCATTCAGCCGGAATAATCCGCCGCCATGCCCGTAAGCGTTGAATGTCAGGGTAAGTTTTCTTTCGTCAATTATGGTGGGACATCATTGCAGGATGTCCCTTTCTTTTTGAAAGTGATGAATGTGATTACGGAGGGATGAGTTCCAGCCGATGCTCATCAATATCGCACTTCGTATAACTATTATGAATGGTAAATAATACGGGAGTGTGGAGAGATGAAAGGCGATGCTGGTGTCTTGACTGCCACCAACCTGGTTGTACTGGTACTGGGTGTGGTAGCGACCATCATATTCTACTTGCGGATAACCGAAAGACCTGTTCCACTGATCGATGGTGATCGGGCAATCTTCTTGGTGCTGCTGGTTATTGGCATGGGGATGTGTACTCTGGGTGGCATTGGACCTGCCACCAGCAATTATGGTTGGGCACATCCATTGACCATTACTGGCGCTGTCATCGGTGTGCTGGCGCTACTGTTGACAGTCAAAGTTCTAGCCGGAATCGAGATACCGGTGATAACGGGAGATCGTGAGGCTATTGTCGCCCTGGCAGTGATTATGCTGCTCAAGTTGGTGATTAATCTGGTCTATGGGCTGTTCGTCCGGTGAAATTGCACGACTTTAAATCATAATTTGGGGATACAGATGATGTCAGGTAATACCATTGGGGAAGTCGGGGAGTCGCTGTTGGGGGCGGTGTCGATAGGGGTGTGTCTGATTTTTAGCTCGCTCCTGCGAGGGTGGTACAACCACTGGGGGGCGACTCGGGGGGAAGTCCAGCGCGGTCTGCCAGGGGATGAGCGCGTTCCGAAACCCCGGTTGGGTTATACCCGCGCCATCACCATTGGCGCATCGCCCGCCCAGGTATGGTCATGGCTGGTGCAGATTGGACACGGTAAAGGTGGCATGTACAGTTACGACCAGCTAGAAAATCTGGTTGGATGCCAGATGCATAGCGTCGACGAAATCGTACCGGAATATCAACATCTCAAAGTAGGAGATGTCATCCGTCTTGGACCGAAGGGTTATCCACTGTACAAAGTGATTGCCTTAGAACCCCATCGCTTGATGATTGTGGTAGGTGCAGACCCTAAAACAGAAGAGGCTTTCGATCCCTTCCTTGAACCGCTTCCCAATTCATATGTCAACTATAGCTGGTTGTTTTTCTTGGAGGCGGTTGACGAACGAACGACACGGCTCATCAGCCGGATGCGGATGGATTACCGTCCCCGCAACATCGCCAACTGGATGATCTGGCGCTTCTTCAGTGAGCCGCTCAATTTTGTCATGGAACGGAAGATGCTGATGGGCATCAAATCGCGGGCGGAGTGGGTTGAACGCGGACGCTCAGGACACTCTTTCCCTGCAGCCCAAAACTGATTCAAAAAGGGCGCAATCAACTGCGCCCTTTTGCGATTATATTAACCGAAAATACCGCGTTTGTTCTTTTGCTTAAACGCGCCTTCGATCAGTTCGGGCGCGAAGTATTTCCCTGCATCACCTTCAGTAGCATATCGATACAGCGCCGCCTGATAAATGCCGCTCAGGGTCGAGGCCAGCAGTCCGACACCGATGACCGCCACCACTGTGACCAGTATCGCCAGCACCACCAGCGCGGGCGAATTCAGACCCGCGAACACGGCAATCAGCACGATTCCCAAAATCATGACGCCGAAGGTAATCAGGCCGAAGACCATGCTGATGCCAAAGTTGGCGATAAGCTGTTCGCCCCAGGTTTTTTTCAATAAACCCGCGCTGCGTTTGACCGCTTCAATAGGGTCAACATTCTCCATCACCAGCACCGGCACAACCAGGAAGGTCGCCACGTTCCAGGCAAAACCGAAGACTGAAGCGACGATCTGGCCGACGATGCCGCTGCGTTCCGAGATGGCGCGCAAAATCATGCCGACGGTGGCCGAAATCAGTGCGTAACCCAGGATGGTCGGCAGGCGCGATTGGGCGATGCGAAAGCCGTCGGCCAGGGTTGGGTCGCCACCACCCAGACGAATCATGGCCGCCCCGATCAAGGCGGTGTTTGAGAAGATGATAACGGTATACATCACCAGATAAAACAGCAGGCCGACGATAATCCCGGCTATACCGATGCCATGATTGGTGATCGAATCAAAAATCCCTGTGAGTGCCAGTGGAATGGCAAAGGTGATCGTGACCAGAATCACGCCAATAAATGATACAATCGGGAAGACGACCAGTTCCTTGTCGGAACGGAGTACCGCGTAACTGGCCTTGACCAGTTCCCAACTGCGATTGAATCGCTCAAACATATTTGCTTCCTCTCTCAGTGCAATCTTGCTGAAGTGGGGTAATGCGACAAGATCATAATCATTATACGTAAAATCTACCCCCAGGGTTATAAAGGACTGATAAAATTGCCCCTCAAAGGAAAGTTACCTGTCTTTCGCCGCACCATCCCATTTATCATTCAGAAATTACGGTGGGTGATTCTGCTGGTGATGGGGTGCCTGACGATCATCGCTCCTGCTTTTGAGGTACAGGCACAGGCGGCATGCGGTATCGTCAGCAGCATCGCTTTCCCGGTTGACCGATCTGTTTTCCAGATTGCACAGGATTTCGGCGTGCCCAGCCCACGCCATCAGGGAAAATATCATACTGGCGAGGATTATTACGGCGGGCGGAATGCCAGCTATGGACAGCCTGTGCGCGCCATTGCCGATGGGCGCGTGACCTATTCATCGGGTAATGGTTGGGGGCGGGACGGTGGTGTGGTCATTATCGAGCATACCTTCCCCGATGGCTCGGTAGCCTACAGCATGTACGGGCACATGGAAAATGGCGACCTGTATCCCTTCCCGGCACGTTATGACTGTGTGAAGGGCGGGGATATCATCGGCATGGTCGGCAATGCCCGTCCCGCGCCCCATCTGCATCTGGAAATCCGCACCAACCAGCCGGATATGCCCGGCCCCGGTTATACGCCGGAAGTCCCAACCACCCTCGGCTGGCGCAAACCGAGTCAATTCATCACCAATTGGATGGCGTGGCTGTCCGGGGCGCACCTGTGGCATGCCGAAACCGGAAACAATCTAATCGCCCCGCCGTTAGAACTATCGGATCATAGCCTGCTGTTTCTGGACAAAACCCGCCTGCGCGATCTGACACCCGATGGCCGGGTATTGTGGCGTATCATTCTGCCCAGACCTGCGGTTGGATTGTCACTGTTGGATGGCACGCCAATCCTCATTGATGCCGACGGCACCATTCAGGTGATCGGTCTGGATGTCACATTAGGCCAAAGTTGGGCGACAGGGGTAGCTTTCGATAGTCCCCCCATCACGGCGGGCGATTTGCTCCTCCTGCATAGCCCGAATAATACACTGGTCGCGCTTAGTGCTGACCGGAGAAGTGTCGTTTGGCAGGTCGAGGATGTGCCGCCGATAGTGGCTTCGCAGGCCGCGCCCAATCTGATCGGACTCATCACCGGGGGCGGCGACCTCCTATCAGTGTCATACCAGGGGGTTGTGCTGGATCGTGCGCCGCTGGTGGATGGCGGCAGTTTGGCGGCGGGACTAGATGGCAATCTACTGGCGTATACGCAGGATGGGGTATGGTCGATTGATGGCAGCGGCACATGGACGCTGGTGATGGCCGAATCGCTGCCGGGAGGCACATCAAACGGTCTGAGTCAGAGCAGTGATGGACGCTTGTTTTTACTGAGCCGGAGCGGTGAGTCGGCAACACCCACCAGTACGAGTTCGGTGCTGTTTGCTTATGCTGCCGATGGCACATCCTTATGGCAAATTGAAGTGCCAGATGTCGCCGGGGATGCCGCCTTAACCCAGGTTGGAAATGTGCTGCTCCTGACAACCAATTACGGCAATATTGTGGCACTCCAGGCCGATACCGGGGCGCTGTGCAATGCGACTCAGGTGTACGGTGATGGCCGTTCACCCATGTGGCACAGTCTGGATGATGATGGTGTGCTGCGGCTGGCGGTGGACGAGCAAATCCTGGGCTTGAACTGGCAGAAGTTTATCGGTGGATGCGCCTAGATCGCTACGAAAAGTGCTTCTGCACCATGATTTCGCCATCGTCGTCTATAGTGTAGGTCGGCTCGGCTGTCTCAACCGTTTCCAGACGGCTGGTATCGCGTTTGCGTTTCTTGCTGGTGGGCAGCAGAACGCCGCTGCCTTTGTGCAATCCGATTGCCGTCCAGTGCAGCAACCGGACGCTGATGAGGCGCATGTCGATGGTCAGCGGGGCGAGAATCAGAACTTCAATCGCCAGCAGCGGCAATATGACGAAGGCCGCCGTGATCGACAGCAGACCGATGAGAAATTTGGCAAACAGATACAGGGCGCTGCGCCAGGTGGTTATGCTGCCCATATACATGCCGATGCGTTCGCCCAGGTTCGCGCCGCGCGGGTCAATATCCTCGACCATTTCGGGTGTGGGGGTATCCAGCAGCGCGCCCATCATCTGACGATCCAACTTCGCCAGCGTGCGCGTCGTCGCCAGCATGAACAACAGCAGTGGAATACCGACCAGCACGAAAGACAAACCGATGGCGGTGGCGAACCCGGCGATCAAAAAGGTTATATAGGCTGATCCCAGGAAGAAATGCGCGATCAGGCTGAACCAGTCGCGGAACAACTGCCCGTCGGAGAGTGCATCTAACCAGTTTCGCTGTTCGCGCATATGACCTCTCGTTTTTCTCAGAATATAGGGGCGGGTATGAAGCCGCCCCTCCACATCGACACGTTACGGGATGACCGCACCATCCCAGGCTGGACAGCTTGAGTCAATCGTCAGTGCTTCCCCAATTGCGAGGCGTTTGTGGTTCACCACCTGCGGATTGGAGTCCAGCAGGCATTGCAGCGAAACGCCGAAGTCGCACGCGATGTAATCCAGCGTGTCACCCGCGCGGACGGTATACGTTCCACCGGGCGCGGTGCGTCCCGCATAACGGTCAAATTCGCAGGTCAGGTCACTACTCCCGTTTACGGTGCTGACCACCGCACCGCCGCCACCCTGACCGGAACAACTCACAGGGATGGACAACTGCTGCCCGACGAAAATGAGGTTCGGGTTGGCAATGTTGTTCACCCGCACCAGACACTCGATGGTCACACCATATTTAACCGAGATTTTTGCCAGATAGTCACCTGCAACGACGGTGTAAGTCGTGTCACTGGTGAGGGTGGATGCCCCGCCGTCGCCTTCCTGGGCGACAACTGCCAGTGTGTTGAATAAAGCCAGCAGAAGCAGCACCCCGATCAGTGCCCCGGCGCGGTAAATCGTCCTGGTGTGGTGCATGGTCTAATCCCCTTGTTACAAAAATTATTCTGTACCCTAGAGTATACATGGATTTGACCGATGAGACTTGGCGCGTTGTTCCTATTGGACAATTCAGTATCCGTGATCTTGGTTTTCAGGCGCTACCGGTTCGTTCAAAACATGAAATGAGCGATTTTTCCCCTCAAAAACGAAACAAATGTGTACACATTTGTGTACCTATTCCACTCACTTTTGTGCTACGATGGATCTATCTTGCTCCCCTCTCCATTCAATGGAGAGGGGCTGGGGGTGAGGTTCTTTCTGCACAATCCGCACACGTTGCATCTGTGCATTTGCAGCATTTTTGCAGTTTACGGGTGAAATTTCAAAATCGCTTTGCACAATTTAAAGCCTGACTGGTACGTAACCGACACACACCGATTTATACG
Source organism: uncultured Chloroflexia bacterium (assembly GCA_963752305.1). Classification (GTDB taxonomy): domain Bacteria; phylum Chloroflexota; class Anaerolineae; order Aggregatilineales; family Phototrophicaceae; genus CFX2. The sequence goes on along the minus strand of CAVVXQ010000006.1, from coordinate 273,541 downwards.
CATCAACCTCTTTAGAGGTTTATCCGGCTTTTTTCGTAGCCATGAGGTTCAAAACCTCATGCGGCACTTCATGGGAGAAATATCAAAACCACGATGCACGAAATTGCCCTTTCCGACTTCGAAGACTCTGCCGCCCATTTCGCCCTTTCGGTGAAAGCTTCCTTCATGTCCGCCGTCGGTTTTATGCTGGCGCAGTACCCGGGTATCTTTTCAGCAAAACCCCCACCCGCCGCAGAAACCCGCCATGTTTACTGCGCGAACCGTCCTGCTAATTGCAGTTATCATTCCCCTCTCCATCGTATGGCTGTCGTACCAGCCATTATTGGGGTTTATGGATAGATACTTATCCCTGCACGAAGTATTGCCGCCGCAGGGAGCGTGTGCCCAGCCGTGTGGCGACGGTGCCGCCCAGACCAGCGCATCCCAGTGCAGCCATGCCCAGCAGCCCAACCATTGGGCCAAAGGGAATCAAGGCGAGGATATGCCAGATGGCGAACAATGATAGACTGCCGACGGCAACCGCTACCAGGGGTGGTTGAGATGTATGTTTGAAATGGTAGATGAGGAATTCACCCAGCAGGAGTGCCAGGGTCATCCAGCCGACAATCACCATGCCCAGCAGCAGCAGACCCAGCAGCAGACCCACCGGAATGATAACGATGCTCAACACAGGTATCACCGACAGCGCGACCACCAACGCGGCAGCAATGCCCAATGCCAGCAGGAAGGTGATACACCCTAACGCGGCCAGATCGCGGGGAGTGGTCAGGATGGCTTCCTGAATGTGGCTGAAGTGGCCGGGAAAAGCGGTGACAGCCAGTGCTGCCAGTCCGGTGAGCAGCAGCGAAACCGACAAACTGAATAACAGACCGCCGCCTGTCCATCCACCACCATTAACGAACCTGCCAACGCCAAAATCGCCGCTCAATGCCTGAAGCGAAACAAAAGCGGCCAGCGATTTTGCTTTATCCTGGCAGGGTGTGACTGGCTGGTGCTGGACACGGTGATCGACAATCGTGTCAACACAGGCGGTTATGGGACTGTCCAGCGTCGCATCTGCTTCAATAGTCAGCGAATCCCCGATCACCGTTATCGGGCCGGAAAAATGACCGTTGATGGTGATCTGGTCGCCCATGAGCGATGTTTCGCCGGATACCCGCCCTCCCACGACGATATTACTGCCCATCGCGGTCAGGTCGCCAGTGGTCGCGCCGTCAAAGCGGATGTCGCCCCGGCTGACGAGGGCTGCATCTCCCTGGACGAGATTGTCCCCCGCGCTTCCACTGGAGATTGTATTGGCGACCACCACCAATGACTGATTGTATGTGCCGGACAGGTGGTAGTGGTCGATAAAAATGACGTTATTAGACTCGGCAGATGAGGGGGCTGCAAGGCGTTGGCGGCCAATGGCTGCCAGGACAATCATACCTGCAACAACCAGCGTGAGGATAACGATGTTCCGACGATTACGCATTGACGAATAACTTTCAGTTTGGGTCTGCTCGTCCGCAAACCCCGGTTTTACCGTTTTTCCTGTTTGTCCCTATCTTGCTTCTGCTCATACTGGTTTTGGGCGAACCGCAGCATCCAATAGCTGGTGATCGGGATGAGCGCCAGCAGCAGGGCAGGAGCTTGCGAATTACTCAACACATCCTGGGCACTCTGGGCAAACACCTCCAGCATGGAGATGACTGTTGCCAACAGGTTCACAATCTGCGCCAGCACCCGGTTCAGGGCATCCGGGCTGCCCATCGCGCTCAGGAACAGACCGAGAGCGGCGGCCAAAAGCGGCAGCGCCACCAGCATCACCAACGCCAATCCCAGCGCCAGCGCCAGTCCAGAGGTGCGCGACAAATTCTCCGGCTTCAGGGCTTCGGCAAGTTTGGCGATGATGTTCAATGCGAGGCGTTCCGGCGCGCGCTCGAAGGGCGCGGTCTTTAGCAAGGTGTCCACTTTTTTGAGGCGGTTGAATTCAATTGACCCGCGCACATCATTATCTAGCTGTTCACGCAGTACCTGAAATTCTTCCGCCGAAAGGGTGGCATCCAACGCCTCCTGCATCTGCTGTTTCAACTGTTCGTTTGCCATGTTACGACCCCTCCATGAGCGGGTTCGACAGTCGGGCTGACGCCGATGATTCTCCGAATTTATCTGCCAAAGCCTGTCGCGCTCGGAACAGGCGGCTTTTCACGGCGCTTTCGGTGCTGTCCATAATATCTGCAATTTCCGCATAAGAATAATCGTACCAATATCTCAGGACAACAGCCGCGCGATAATCCGGGCTGAGTTCGCTTAACAATGCCTGAATCGCCTGACTATGTTCTTTATCCAGTGTGGCCGATTCGGGTTCCGGCTCATCACTGCTGAGTGCCAGATGGTCGGAAGTTGGTTCATCGTCCAGCGACAGCCATTGCAAACGGCGGCGGCGCAGGCGGTCAATACAGTAATTGGAGGCGATGCTCAACAGCCAGGTCTTAAAAGAACGCGCAGGATCGTAGCGATTCAGATTTAAATAAGCTCTCAAAAATGCTTCCTGGGCTGAATCTTCGGCTTCGGTTCGCTCACCTAACATGCGGTAGCACAGGTTATAAACCGCGTCCTGGTAGGCGTAAACAATTTCGGCAAAGGCATCCTGGTCGCCTTCGAGTGCAGCATTAACCCATTCTAAGGTTGTTGGATCAGACATCAGGCTCTTCCCAACACTTTCTCCGCGTTGGATCAAATCCCCGTTTCCAGTGCGGTTCTACTTCGTATACGCAGCGCAGTTCGGGGAAGTTGCGCTCATGTATGGATTGAGAAATAATTCCCAAATCTCTACTTGATTATGAGTATAGAATTTCTAAGTACATTAAGCCATCCGCCAAAAGTCGTAAATCAGTCCAGTCAAATGTCAGATGACACCTTACAGGATGATCTATTGTACTGCTCAATCTTTAAGAATGGATGATAGTAACCACCCGGATGGCGGCAGCAGGAGGATGAATTGACCGGAATGGTCACGTATACGGGAGGATCATAGACCCTCCCCGTTATCAGGCATGAGTCGATCTTGCATTCAGGCTTTGGAGAGATACATCCCCTACAGCAATCCGGCCTCTTGCTCGGCTTGAGTGAGCGATCGTTCGAAGCGTTCAAGTCCCTGGTTGACCGTGTCGCGGTCAATCATCAGGGGGGGGCAGAAGCGAATGGTACTTTCACCCGCCCCCAGAAGGAGCAGACTGTTGTCGATGGCGATTCGCTCGACACGGTTGCGCAGTTCTTTTGCAGGGGTGTGGGCTTCGTCCAGCACCAGTTCCGCGCCGATCATCAAGCCCCTGTCCGTCGATGCGCCCATGCTTCAGCGTTGGGATGATGCGTCTGCATTTCTTCCAGACATTCGCGGATGTATGCGCCCTGTTCCGCGGCGTTCGCCATATAGCCGTTTTCGATCAATTCCAGGGTCGCGAGCGCCGCCGCACAGGAAATGGGGTTGCCGCCAAAGGTCGAGCCATGTGCGCCGGGCGGCCAACTCATGACATGCTCGCGGGCGATGACCGCGCCCAGCGGCATTCCACTCGCCAAACCCTTTGCGCTGGTCACAATATCGGGCTGGACACCGTGATGCTCCACCGCCCACCATTTGCCGGTTCGTCCGATGCCGGTCTGAATCTCGTCGGCAATCAATAGTATGTCGTAATGGTCACAAATATCGCGCAACTGCTGGACGAAGCGGCTGTCCGGCACGAGATAACCACCTTCGCCCTGAATGGGTTCGAAGATGATGGCGGCGACCGCGTCACCGGGTACTGTGCGCTTGAACAGCACATCGGTGATGTAGTCGGCACACATACAGTGCTCGTGACAGGCGGCTTCTTCGCGCCCATGCATACAGCGATAGGGATTGTTATAGGGGACATGATGGACACCGGGAATCAGCGGGAAAAACCCATCGCGCTGGATGACCTTGCTGGCAGTCAGCGAGAGCGACCCCATCGTGCGCCCATGAAATGCGCCGTAAAAAGGCAATAATGTGAGGGCGTCCGGTATACCAGCGGGCGACCTTGATTGCGCCCTCAACGGCTTCCGTACCGGAATTGGTCAGGAAGACTTTGGCGGGTTCGTCAAATGGGGCGATTTCCGCCAGTTTTTCAGCCAGTTTGACCTGAACATCGTAATAATAATCTGTTCCGGCGATATGAATGAATTTTTTCGCCTGCTCGGTGATGGCTTCGACCACTTTCGGGTGCGAATGTCCGGTGGAGGTCACAGCGATGCCGGCTGCAAAATCAATATATTCGTTGCCGTCCACATCCCATACCCGCGAACCTTGTCCCCGTTCGATGACAAACGGATAGCGCGGGGTAATTGCGCCGGTCATGATGGCGGAATCGCGCGCAATAATCTCCTGCGCCTTGGGACCGGGACGGGTGGTGGTGTTGATCGACATATAAATCTCTCCAAAATTGTTGAAATTGTTGTAAGTCAGTTGTGGTTTACGCACAAAAGTACACCCTCAGTATACCGCCCCGCCTGAGTTGGCGGCAATACAGCGGTATAACCATAAATTGATAATCGTGTGCTAAAGTGGGCGAACAGGTATGAATTCGTACTCCAACATTGTCTAAATCATATGAGGTTGTGAATTTTCGCACAAGTTCGCAAATGAAGCAGTGGGGGAGGATTCATCATGCAGGAGCAATCCAACGGAAGGCATCATGTTGTGATCGTCGGTGGAGGGTTTGGTGGACTCAATGCCACTAAACATCTAGGCCGTGCCCCGGTACAGATTACATTGCTGGATTGCCGGAATTTTCACTTGTTCCAGCCCCTCCTATATCAGGTGGCTACAGGTGGACTGTCACCCGCCAATATTGCTGCACCGCTGCGGGCTATCCTGAAGAAGCAGAAGAATGTGGAAGTTGTGCTGGCCGAGGCTACCGACTTTGATGTGCAAAATCATACAGTTATCCTGAGCGACGGTGAGGTTTCGTATGATACGCTCATCCTGGCGGTAGGCGTTCGGCATCATTACTTTGGACATCCCGAATGGGAGGCGGACGCGCCGGGTCTAAAGACCATCGAGGACGCCATCGAAATCCGGCGGCGGGTGTTGCTGGCGTTTGAAGCCGCCGAGCGAGAAGATAACCCGGAGAAAATCCGCGAACTGCTTACGTTCGTCGTGATTGGGGGTGGGCCAACGGGTGTTGAACTGGCGGGGGCGCTAGGAGAGATTGCCGGGGACACCCTGCGCGGCAACTTCCGCCATATTGATCCGTCACATGCCCAGGTGATTCTGGTGGAGGCAATGGATCGGATTTTGCCGCCGTATCCGGCAAATTTATCGGCGCGCGCGGTTCATTCGTTAGAGCGGCTGGGCGTTACCGTACGGACTGGCGCATTCGTCACCGATGTGCAGCCCGATGCCGTGACGATTCGCATGGGTGACAAGTCCGAGCGCATTCCAACACATACAATACTGTGGGCAGCAGGCGTACAAGCTTCATCGCTGGGAAAGCGGCTGTCCGAAGCTACTGGCGCGGAACTTGACCGATCCGGGCGGGTGATTGTTGAAGCGGATTTGAGTGTACCCGGCCATCCCGAAATTCTGGTGATTGGTGATCTGGCGAATTACAGTCACCAGACAGGTGTGCCGCTGCCGGGGGTGGCACAGGTGGCAATCCAGCAGGGCAGGTATGCTGCGCAGCTGGTTCAAAGCCGTTTGCGCGGTGAGACACTGCCAGCGTTCTATTATCGTGACCTGGGCAACCTGGCGACCATTGGCCGCAACACTGCTGTGGCTGATCTGGGCAGGTTACAATTTAGCGGGTGGCTGGGTTGGGCCACATGGTTGTTCGTCCACCTGATAAATCTGGTTGAGTTCCAGAACCGGATTCTTGTATTTGTTCAGTGGGGATGGAATTACTTCACGCGCAATCGTGCCGCGCGGCTGATTACAGGCGAAAATCCACTGCCGTTGAGCATGACAAATGATGACCGGGAAGAACGTGTGGAGTTGGCTCAAGAACCGGCTGAGATACGCTAGCTGTATAATCCCCCGTGCGTTACCATTGATCGATGGAGGACGGGGAATTCATGGTTTTCACTCCTACAATCCAATAACCGAATATCTGGGAGCGAACAACTGATGCGGATCGCATTGATTGGCTTTGGGGTTGTTGGGCAGGGATTGGTTGAAATCCTGCGCGACAAGGGAAGCGAACTGGAAAAACAATACGGCTTCCGGGGAGAGGTGGTAGCGGTTGCTACCCGCAGCCGGGGCACACTTTATCACCCGGACGGACTGGATTTAGGGGACTTGTTAAAAGCAATTCAGCAGGGACATCTCGATCACTACCCTGAAATCGCCGATTTGTCACGTAATTGGGAAAGTGAAACCCTCATCCGGCAATGCAATGCCGATGTGATGATTGAGAGCAGTTATACCAACCTGGAAACCGCCCAGCCCGCGCTGGATTACTGTTACGCGGCGTTTGATACCGGCAAACATGTGGTGCTGGCAAACAAAGGGCCGGTAGCAGTGGCCTACAGTGAACTCCGGGAACGGGCGCGCCGTGCCGGGAAACGTCTATTGTTCGAGGGGACGGTGATGGCCGGAACACCCGCGATGCGATTAATTAATCAGGCATTGGCGGGCTGCACCATCAGCGAGGCACGGGGTATCCTGAACGGCACGACCAATTACATTCTGACGCAAATGGAGAGCGGCATGAGCTATGAGGATGCTCTGGCTCAGGCACAGGCGTTGGGATATGCCGAGGCCGACCCGACAGCGGATGTGGACGGTTGGGATGCGGCGGGTAAGGTCATCGTCCTGGCGGCGGTGTTGTTTAACAAGAAACTGACTTTGAGTGAACTGGATATACGCGGCATTACTGGTATCAAGGTGGCGGATATTCAGGATGCGGGTGCGAATGGTGAAAGATGGAAGCTCGTCGCGCAGGTTACACCGGACGGCGGTAGTGTTCGGCCAATTCGGATACCCATGACCGAACCACTGGCATCTGTTTCGGGCGCGACCAACGCGATCACTTATACTACCGACCTGTTGGGTGATGTGACGGTGGTTGGGCCGGGTGCGGGACGCCTGCAAACTGGCTTTGCGCTGCTGTCTGATCTGCTGGATATCTGGCGCAGTCGATAACCTGTCGCTTATAAATCGTCTGCATTGTGTCTCATAAATCACTATTGACGAAAATTCCGAGTGATGACATAGTGTAAATGATTGTAAGATTGTACTTCTCGGCACAACCGAAGGCCGGAGGTGGGATTCTCTGGAGTATGCAGGCAATGGATAAAGCCAAAGTCCTGGTTGTTGAAGATGATATTCATCTGCTGGATGGTATCCGCGACATTCTCGAACTGGATGGATACGCGGTTCTGACCGCAGAAAATGGTGTTCACGGCCTGGAGGTTCTGCACGATCAAACGACCCCACCAGACCTGATTGTGTCGGACATCATGATGCCCAAAATGGATGGAATCCAGTTCTTTAAAGAGGTGCGGAAGGAAAACCGCTGGCTGGAAATCCCGTTCATCTTCCTCACGGCTAAAGGTGAAAAATCGGATTACCAGCGTGGGATGCGTCTCGGCGTGGATGATTACGTGATTAAACCGTATGACCCCGGCGACCTGCTGGTGAAAATTAAGTCGCGGTTAGAACGCCTGCGTGGACTGCGGAATGCTCATTCCCAGTTGATGTCCAACCTCAAACGACAGATATTGACCATTCTCAATCACGAATTTCGCACACCGCTCACCTTCGTGGTGGCCTATGCCGATATGCTGAATGGCGTCGAGCATGAGGAATTGAGCAAAGAGGAAATGCTCACTTACCTTCACGGGGTAAGTAACGGCGCGGATCGCCTCCGCAACCTGATCGAAAACTTCATCCTGCTGGTAGAGATTGAAACCGAGGATGTGAAAAATACGTTTGGCTGGCGAAAATGCCCGATTGACGATGTTGAGCTGATTTTGATGACGGCGCTCGAACAGGCGAAAACTTTCGATGAGGGTGGGAGATCGTTTCAATTACGGGTAGAGAAGCCCATCCCAACTTTTGTGGGCGACTCTGAATACCTGACCATTGCCATGAACCAACTGCTACAGAATGCCATCAAATTCTCTGAACCGGATGCCCCGATTGCATTGGGAGCAATGGTGGAGAATGGCGACCTGCGCCTGTGGGTACAGGATAGAGGGCGGGGAATCGCCAAGCACGAATTGGAAAATATCTGGCAAAGTTTTTATCAGATTAACCGCGCCCACAATGAAGATCAGGGTGCTGGAGCAGGGCTGGCGATTGTACGCGGACTGACTGCCCTGCATCAGGGGACAGTCGATGTGGTTAGCCAGCCGGGTGTCGGCAGCACCTTCACGATGGTTCTACCCCTGGACAAACTTGCCCCTTAAATAGCAACTTGCGTTATACTGGATACGTAACTACAACGGGCGTAGAAACATCTATGCTGTTTCTATGTCGCATCCTGTTCGGAGATTAAGCCTACCAAAGGAGAAGGGTACTTCATGGCTCCCTCACTTTTTGAGAAAATTAATACGCTTATTAGCGCCAATCTGCATGGTATCGTAGACCGCGCCCTGGAGAACAATTCTGTCCAGGTGATGGATGAATATATCCGGCAGGTCGAACGAAACCTGGAAGCTCTGGAAGATTCGGCGGCAACCGTAGGCGGCACGGTCAAGACACTCAAGCGTAAGTATGAAGAATTCGCGGCAGCGGCAGAAAAACTAGATCGCGACATCGACACGCTGATCGTGAAGGGTAAAAATGATCTGGCGGCGGCTGCCCAGGCAGAATTGAATACCAAACAGCAGCTTTCGCAGGAATATTACCAGCAGTGGCAGGATCAGGAGGGGCAGTACCAGAAGATGCTGGATATGCGCCTCAAGCTGGAAAGCCGCCTGACGGTGATTAAGCAGGAGCGAGAACATCTGCGGGCGCTGATTGAACTGACCGAGGCCAAGAAAGTGACGACCGAAACCGTCAAGAGCCTCGACCAACTCTCAAATGTAGGCGATGAGCAGATCAGCAGCCTGAGTGAGCAAATTCGGGCACGGTTAGACCGGGAAGATGCCCGTCTGGATATGGCGACCCGCAACATTTCTGAGGAAATCGACGACGCGGTGCGCGGTGGTGAGGTCGAGCGGCAGTTGGAAGAACGCCGCAAGCGCCTGGGTGTCTCCGGCGGTGGCAGCGAGTAGACAGATTGAGCATCGGGTATAGAGCCAATCTGTTGAGTACAAAATAACAAGGGGCGACCAGTCAGGTCGCCCCTACTCAAATTCAGCGACATCCCACAGATGTCCCTGTTTATCTGGACTTCGTTCCACTCTGCAACCCGGCGAGGGTATCCAGCGTATAGATTTACGGTAGACCGGGAGTAATTCAACATGGCAAAAGATTCAGGTACCGTGCGTGAACGCGCACTTGGTGCGGTTATCAGCAACGCTTTTTTGCGCTGGGAGAGTGTTGTGACGATTGCGCTTACGGCGATTCTGTTCCTGTTCGTCAAAGACCCCTTTCCCTGGTGGCAGGACTGGTTCTGGCTGGTGGGCGGCCTGATTGCCGAGGCGGCGCTGGTGGTATCCACCATTACCGATCCTGATGCGGCCAGTCAAGCTATCGCGCGGGAGTTTGAAAGCCAATATGACCTGCATGATATTAAGAATCCGGTGGCACGACAGCGCCTTCAGAACGCGCTGGAATACCGGCGGAATATGCTGGCGCTGGCGCAGCGGCATAAAGGAGCGATGCGTTCCAGCATGATGCAGACAGTCAATGACGTAAATGACTGGATTAGTCACATGTACGATCTGGCGATGCACGTTGATGCCTTCGAGGATAATGCCCTGGTCGAACGTGATCGCAAGATGGTTCCTCAACAACTTGAAAAAACGCGGATTCGCCTGAACCGGGAAACTGATCCGGCGGTAAAAAATGACCTGGAAGGCCAGATCAAACAGCTTGAGCAGCAGCTTAGTAACCTGGATGCAACAGCCAACAGCGTGAAGCGGGCAGAAATCCAACTGGAAAGCACGTTGTCATCGCTCGGTACGATTTACGCGCAGATGTCCCTGCTGGGCACGAAGGAAGTAGATAGTTCGCGCGCACAACGCCTGCGCCTGGAAATCCAGGACGAGGTTTCCAGTTTACAGGATACGATTGAGGCGATGGACGAAGTACATCAGCAGCGCCTGAGTCTGCAATAAAGTTAAGCCAGACAGATCAGTAGTGGGGAAGCATGCGGCGACATCTGCAAACACTGCGGTATCTGTTGCGGCACAAATGGTATGTTTTCCTCGAATGCCGAAAACTGAATGTTCCCTTATGGATTGCCCTTCTACACGATTGGGATAAGTTCCTGCCGGGTGAATGGTTCCCATACGCCTGTACCCATTATGCCTCGGACGGCACATTCCGTTATCAGCCAAACGAAGCCTTTCTACAGGCGAAGATGATTCACCAGCGCCGGAACAAACATCACTGGCAGTTCTGGGTGTACATCAACGACTGTGGCGAGATCGAGTGTCTGCTGATACCGGATGTGTACCGCCGCGAACTATTAGCGGATTGGCGTGGGGCGGCGATTTCGATGGGCAAGCCGGACATATTGGGATGGTATGCTTCCTGCCATGCAACAATGTTGTTTCACCCCGAAACTCGGGCGTGGTTGGAGGAACAGCTTGGGTATGAGGCGGAAGGTATTTGAAGTAGAGGCGGGTCTCACACCCGCCCCTACCAGGCTGTATGGTTTGGCATAAACGCCGTAAATCAATGGGAGGCAGCTACCCGCGTTTAGCTTTTTCCTCGCCACGACGGAAAATGCGATAGCGCGGTGTGTCGATGACTTCCATCGGTTTGTTCCCGCGAGCAATGGTCTGCCGGTGTTCCTGGACAAGATAATCTGGAATGACGGCTTCGAACAGGCGCATCGCACCCAACATAATGCCCAGGTCGTCAAGCTGGCCGAGGCCGATGATGATGTCCGGGATCAGGTCGAGCGGGGACAGAACATAAATCAACCCCAGAACGGGTATAGCCTTCGCCCACAATGGCACTCGTGAGTTGCGGATTAAAAGCCAGGTCAAACGAATCTGATCAATCAGGGCTTTTAACATTCCCTTTTATTCTCCATTTTCCTACATCTATGTCTGTATACGCGAGATACTTGCTCAGGTTGCGTCGTGATTATTCTAATTGAGTTAGATAAGAGATACATTGTAGGGGAAATAAAACGGGCGCAGCATTTGCCACGCCCGTGAGGTGTAATGGATGGATTTATGCCTTTTCGATGACGATGGGCTTCAGACCCGCTTCAATCTGGGCACGCTGCGGTTCGAGGAAAGGCGGCAGCGCGAGGCGTTCGCCCAATGTTTCCAGCAACTCGTCGGTGGCGAACCCTGGGCCATCGGTGGCAATCTCGAACAGAATGTTGTTGGAGACGCGGAAGTAGATCGAATTGAAATAATAGCGATCAATGAAAGGCGATACGCCGAGGCCAGCATTCACCAGTTGGTCGCGCCAGTAACGCTGTTCCTCAACATCGTTGACGCGATAGGCGATATGGTGAACACCACCCGCACCCAATGATGCGCGACGAGCGTCGGGCTGTTCGACAACGTAGACTTCCTTACCTGGCCCGCCCTTGTCCATGGTGTAGATGACGACGCGCTCACCATCGGCATTGGTCAGGTCGTCGGCAACCTTCCAGCCCAAGACCTGTGTCAGAATCGGCGCGAGATATTGCAGGGTGGGCGTGGACAGGGTGACACCGAAGAAGCCGCGAATGGCATATTCCTCCGGGATGTCCGCGCCAAGCCAGGGTTCGCCATGAAATGGCACACCGCCATCGTCTACCAGGGTGAGGCGTTGGCCTTCAGGGTCTTCAAAACGCAGCATATCGCGGTCAGCGAAAGCGGTGATTGGATCGTGCTTCACACCCAATTGGTCGAAGCGGGACACCCAGTAATCGAGGGCGGCACGTCCGTTGACACGGAACATGGTGTTGGCGATACTGTCCGTCCCACGACGGTCCGCACCCACGCGCGGCCAATCGAAAAAGGTCATGTCTGTGCCGGGGCTGCCGAGTTTGTCGGCATAAAACATGTGATAGGCCGATACATCGTCCTGATTGACACTCTTTTTAACCAGCCGCAAGCCTAATGTCTGGGTGTAGAAGGCGGCGTTCTGGCCGACCTCCGCCGTAACGGCTGTGACATGATGGATACCGTGTAACTGCATGATTGGGTAGCTCCCATTGGTTGTCGATATTCTATACATCTAAGACGCAGCCAGAGGCGATTGCTTACGATAGAGAAACGTAAGAGCCTTCTAGTGGGTCAACTTCTCGAACGCGGCCTCCACGAACCATTTGTGTCGCTCTCGCATGGATTTTTCGGTAGCGGTATCCAATCCCCAGTCGGATAATCTGGAAGCGGGGCGCAGAGCAGCGCATAAATCCCAATAGGGAAGATTATTAAAGTCGATAGTTGCGGGTGACTGATACTGGTGAGTGAACTCGTTCATAGCGTCGATGCCGAATGCCCACAGAATTTCCAGACGGGCATTGGCGACATCTTCAAGTGGATCGCCCACATGTGCATCTTCCCAGTCGATGACCGCGACAAGCTGACCCTCCTTCCAGAGTAGATTCCCCGGCCAGAAATCCCCATGCAGCAGGGTCGATGGATGAACCGCAGGCAGCGGCCAGATTCGTTCCAAAGTGTCCCGAATACGGCCTTCGTCCAATAAGTCATCGAGTCGGGCGAGGCGCGTGCTTAACTTGTCGGTATAGAGTTGGGCTTGTTGTGGCAAAAAAGACAAATCGGCAGTTGCATCATCTATGGTGTGAATGCGCGACAGTTGCAAAGCCATCTGATGGAGGAAATCGGGCAGGTTTACAGGTGTGAATTCCGTCTGTCCCTCAATGTATTCGATAATGAGGCAGGGAATCGAGAAGATTTCGCCGGATTGATCGAGGTAATAGGGTTTTGGGGCGGCGACTCCGGCGGATTGCAGGATTCCCAACAGCCGGAATTCATCGGCTGCGATATGGGGATTGTGCTGGCGGTCAATTTCCCCGTGCTGGCGCGCGACCATTTTCTTCGTCAAACCATCCGATTGCTCAATTTCCAGTGCTGTTACCAGCGCGGAAACGCCACCCCTCAACGGCCAAATACGAAGCAGCTTGCTCGTCGGCTTAAATTTTTGAATCAGGTGTTCAAACTTTTCGACATCGGGTATTTCGGTCATGTTGATGAGGCGCGGCTGGTATCCATAACGAAGCGGGAGACATGGGCAAAAACGGCTTCGCGTGCCGAATCTTGCGGCAGAATGTGGTCGCTGCCGGGGATGATTTCGGAGTGGATGATGCTGCTGCCAACGCGAGACGCAATCAAGTCGCGGTTTTCGAGCGAGACAGTCTGGTCGGCATCGGAATAAAGGAGGAGAAGTGGAGCGGTTATATCGGACAGGTGACTATTGACCACATTGGATAGGGCATAAAGTTCGGCCACCGCCGCCGTTGACCACAGACCATAACGCACACGGCCAATCACCGGCTCACGCCGACGCGCCTGTTCCGCCCGGACGACATCCGGCAGATGAGAGTGATCTGTCTGGTCGGTGTAGGGCAGTACATATTTGAAGTAGCGTGCATAAGCCATGCGGCGGGAGCGAAAAACCACCGGAGTTGCCAGCAGCGCCAGCCCATCTACGAAAACATGGGCAGCCAGCAGCAGCGCCAACATACCCCCCATTGAATGACCGACAAGGAATATTTTCTCACAGTGGCTGCGCAGCAGATGATAGCCATCAAGAGCTGAGGTATACCAGTCCATCCAGCGTGTTCGTGCCAGATCATGGGGATGCGTACCATGTCCCGCCATACGCGCGCCGTAGACCGTGAATCCACAGTCGCCCAGATGTACCCCCAGCCAGCGAATTTCTGCCGGGGAAGCGGTAAAGCCATGCAGACACAGGCAGCCGACGCTATCTCCACGAAAGAAAAAGGGTTCTGCACCGGGCATGAGGTTGGTGAAGGGTGATGTCATGAATATGAGTTTAGCGTGTGGGCGGTGTTCCGGCGAACACGAGCTGGGGCGACCAAAAGCCCATCCCTCACCTTTTGCGTCATTTTCCCCGGTCTGCTATCTTTGAACTAGTAACTGAAAACCGATCAATGGAAAATTTCTCATGATTCGCAAATTATGTCTGATGTGTCTGTTCCTGCTGTTGACCGCTCCGGCGTTGGCGCAGGAGGATGGACTGAATCTCCCAACAGAATTGTATGTGCTGACCAACGGTGGTCTGGTGCAGCAGTATGGCTTGGGGACGGCGGGGTTGTCGGTGGTGACACCGGACGATGCGTTTGTACTCGATTTCGGCATCGCACCCGATGGCAACTGGATGGCCTACCGGACGGAAGCCGGGCTGAATCTGCTGAATATTTACAACCCGGAGGATAACCTCCAGATTGAAGGTACTGCGGCGGGCATCCCTCCAGTACGTGGACAAGGAGATACCATCGCATGGTCGCCAACTGGCGATGTGATCGCGTACACCACACCCTATGGTGCGCGGTTGTATTTCACCGGGGAGAAAACGTTCATCGACCTGCGCGAAGGTGAGTTCAGCCAGCTAATGTGGTCGCCCAACGGGGGTTTTCTGGCGGCACAGGCTGACCAGAATATCTGGTGGATATACCGGCGTGAGGGAACAAATCTGGTGCTGCACAGCGCGATTCCATCGGCAATCGGACTAACCTGGGTCGGGGGGGCACAGGTGGTATTCGCGCCGGGGGACGGCGGGCTGATCCGCATGGATTTAGCGGCGGCCAATGCCCAGACGGTGCTGCTGGACAACACCTGGTTGTATGAACTACCGTTTCTGCTGAAGGACGGGACTCTGGCGGTTTTCGGCAGGCAGAAAACCGATGACAGTACGCCGGAAGGATCGGGACGACTGTTGGGACTCCCGCCGGATGCGCCCCAGGTGCAAAATTTGAGCGACATTCCTGTCGATTTGAATGGATTGCGGTGGGCTCCCGGTGGACAACTAATGATCGCCTTCCGGGGCGGGGTGATGGCAGCGGTCATCCCCGCCAGTGGACAAGGACTGGCGCTGCCGGTATCGGATGCGGTGGCCTATAGCTGGGGACCGCCTCCGTTGGAGCAGGTGACGAGCGTCGAACTGCCTGCGAATGGTTATTTCACCGCGCCCGGTCAGGATGGATTCCGGCAGGTGTGGCGACTTCCGAGCGATGGCTCGTCACCGGAAATTCTCACTGCCGCCGAGACAGATGTCACTGCATTTGCCGTATCACCCAACGAGCGCAATCTGGCCTACAAAAGCGGCGGGAGTGTGTGGTTACAATCGTTCAATGGTGGTGCGGCATCATCATTGGTCGAGGTTGGCGATTCCGAGGTGCGGGACATCACCTTCAGCCCGGATGGGACACGGATCGCCTTTACTACACTCAGTACGGCGGATAATCCTCAAGGCG
This sequence comes from uncultured Chloroflexia bacterium, assembly GCA_963752305.1. GTDB lineage: Bacteria > Chloroflexota > Anaerolineae > Aggregatilineales > Phototrophicaceae > CFX2. The sequence goes on along the minus strand of CAVVXQ010000006.1, from coordinate 258,020 downwards.
GTGTGTGGGTAGTGTCAGCAACTGGCGGCGATGATCAACTGGTACTGGCGAACGGGCCAGACCGATCAACCTACGCCCCACCATTCTATCGCCAGCCGCAGTTCGCGCCGAATGTGAACGGCTTACTGGTGGTTCAGGGTGGATCGGAGACGACCAATTATCAACTGCTTGATCTGAGCAGTGATGCTGCCCTGGCTGTTGGGGCATTCGACAATGCCATCTGGCTGCCGGATGGCCGGGTGCTGGGATACGGAAATGGTATCGGGATTGGCGACCCCCCGCCGGAGCAGAAAATTGTGGCGGTGAACCCGGCGGACTCGACACGAGTGGAACTGGCATCGCTGCCGCTGCCCGTGCAAATCCTGTCTGTGACCGGGATTGCGCCGGGAAGGGCGCGGTTGGTGCTGACCAATTATACAGTTGGGCCGAGCGGCCTGAACGTGGTTGATCTGGATACCAACAGTGGGGCGATCACGCCGGGAGCGAACGGCGGGTTCATGGTTAGCCCGGTGCTGTCACCCGATGGCACGATGCTGGCAGGACAGACACGCCCTGGCGGGGCGCTGACGTTCCGTGATCTGACGACTGGGCGGCAGGTGCTTTTGCTCGATCCACCGGAGGCGGGGGATTTCCGGTGGGGGAGCTAGCGTTTGCATAGACTCTGATGATAGTGGATAAGTCCATTTCAATATGTCCTCTCATCTAGCGCCGGGGTACAATATGTCCCTCGGCGCTTTATCATGTTGCCAATAGTGAAATTTCATTGTCATGCATTTGACCCCATCATCGTAAACGCCTTCGTTGCATATTTTCTCAGCAAGGAATCTGGTAGTGCACATTGGAAGCGTCGGAGAACCTCTACCCCTGGAAACACTTTCTCCAAAAACGATCCGACGTGCATTACAGGTCATTTTCCTCATCATGTTGATGGATGTGGTCGGCCTGACTCTGTTGATTCCGGTGACGCCTTATATCGTGCAGCGCTACAGCGACGATGCCCTGATGGTCACAATGGTCACAGCGATTTACGCAGCCGCCCAGTTTTTTGCCGCGCCGCTCATCGGCAAGCTGGGTGATCGCTATGGACGCAGACCTGTGCTGCTCATCAGTGTGTTTGGCTCTGCGGTAGGTTATATCCTGTTTGGCATCGGCGGCGCACTCTGGATATTGTTTCTGTCCCGGCTGATTGACGGCATCACGGCAGGTAACATGTCCACCGCCTCGGCCTACATCGCGGATGTATCTAGACCGGAAGAACGAGCCAAAAACTTTAGCCTGATCGGGGTCGCCTGGGGGGTGGGATTGGTCGTCGGCCCAGCTATCGGCTCGGTAGCCAGCCAGATCAGCCTGGAAGCGCCCGCGTTCCTGGCGGGGGGTGTGGCACTCTTGAGCGTGATGGTGGCATTTTTCATGCTGCCGGAGTCGCTGCTAAAAGGGCAGCGGGAAACCCGACCCCTACAGTTGAATGATCTGAATCCATTCGCATCCATCAGCGAAATGGCGCATAAACCTCAACTCGGTAGGGTGCTGGTGGGTTTGTGTCTGTTCACCTTCGCTTTTAATGGCATCAGCAGCATTCAGGCCTTGTTTATGATCGACAAGTTTGACGCGCAGCCCTGGCAGGTGGGCTTGCTGCTGCTGCTGATTGGCGTTGGGGTGGTGTTCGTCCAGGCGGTGCTGGTACGGCGAGTTGTGCCGCGATATGGGGATAAACCTGTCGCGGTGATGAGTCTGGTGGTCGTAGCAGCAGGTATGGGAATCACATTCCTAGCCCCTGTTGTAGGGATATTTTATCTCTTGACCATGTTGAATAATGGAGTCAGTGGTTTTATCTTCCCAACATTGACCACCCTGTCGGCAAATCGAGTTTCACCCCGCGAATTGGGATTGTTGATGGGGGTTACGACTGCCCTCGCCAGTTTAATGAATATTTTCGGCCCGTTGTGGGCAGGTGTTGTCTATGACCACATTGCGCCCAGCGCTCCTTACTGGATGGGCGCAATCGTTCTGGTGATGGGCGCATTGGTTTTAAGTCGCGGGGCTGAGGACGATACGTGAACAGCCATTCGTTGGATCGTCCTGTCACAACTGCTGCCGGATGAGGGATTCAAGGTTTGCAAGATAGGCGGTAGATTCGGGTGAGCCTTCACGAGGTGCCCAGGTCGCAAATTGTTTGTGTGTGTCCGGGTGATAGGGTCCCTGGATGATTTCCAGAACCGCGCAGGGCGTCAAAGCAACAAAATTGTGATAGGTGCGCGGCGGAATATCGACCCCACGAACCGGGCCATTTTCATCCAATATAAAGATGTCGACAATTTCCCCGGTATCGGTGTAATGTAACAGCGCCGCCTGACCAGTCAGAATGGAAATGAGTTCCACCTTGTCGGGATTTTCATGCTTGTGAGGAGTAACATACGTTCCGGGCACGAGGGCATTAATCATGCGCTGTACCGGCTCATGGGCTTCATGGAAGTTATACGGGACACGCTTGCGGGGAGCGTTTCCGGCCTGGGCGATCAAATCCTGTATCATCTGGTTGGTGATGGTACGCATAAATAGCCTCAATGAGGTGTTAACAGGGGCGCATTTCTATGCACCCCTGTGATAAACATGAAACCGTTAACCGCTACCCGTACCGGGATCGAGGGTGGCTGGCGGGTTCTGAATGGCAGATGTCGGCAGGGGCGGCTGGGCGTTGTTGTCCTCTTCGTTGGATGCACCGGGAAGCGTCGCAATCGCGCCTTCGGAACTGGCCGCACCTGTGTTAGTGGTACTCGCTCCAGTATTTGCGCCAATGTCCGCCGCACAGCGGAAGCCGATCCACAGCGTTCCATCCTGTGGAGCCCAACTCTGACGATGAACAGCACGGGCAAAGAACGGCGGCGTATCCCACGAACCACCGCGCACCGACTTTTCCGTACCGGCGGGTGGGCCAGATGGATTCAAGACTGCGCCGGACTGTTGAAGTTGGGTGTAGTAGCTGGGCGAGTACCAATCGCTCACCCATTCGGCCACATTCCCGGCCATGTCGTACAATCCCCATGCGCCGGGGGCATAACTGCCAACAGCGGTTGCACCCGCTTGGCTGGAGTCTACCTTTGGACGGCTGGTTTTGGCGTTGTCAGTCGTGAAAGTGTTGCCCCAGGGATATAGGAAATCTTCCGGCCCGCGCGCGGCGCGTTCCCACTCAGCTTCGGTGGGCAGGCGGCGGCCAATGGCTTGGCAGTACGCCTGTGCGCCGTACCATGTTACTTCCGTCAGCGGGAAGTTCTGGATGACATCGACCACACGATAATTGGCGCTGTCGAAGATGACATTACTGTTGGGGTCTTCGGCGCGCGTTTTAATACAGGGTTGGCCTTCGCAGCCGTTGAGATGGCTGCGCGGCCCCATTGAATTCAGGAAAGCCATATACTGCGAGTAGGTGACTTCGGTCACTTCCATCATGAAGGGGTCAATCGTGACGTTGTGTACCGGGGCAGAGTCTTCGCCCATCGTGATGTCACAGTTGGCGTCGTAGACATCTCGGCATTCAGTCACGGCAGCCTGAACTTCCTGGGGGGTTGTGCCCATCTGGAATGTACCGCCGGATACTTGCTGCATTTGGGTGAGGATGCCCTGAAGCAACTGGGGTACTTGTACACCCGCTCCCGATACCGGCTCGATTGTTGCCGTTGGTAGGATGGTGGGGGTGATGGTCGGCTGGACAATGATGCTGTTCGGGTCTGTCGTCGGGGTGGCCGTTGGCGCAGACACCGCTTCACCCAACATGGGCGTATCGCTTGCCAGAATCAGTACCTCAGTGGGTTCTGGCGTAGATGTCGCTGGAAGTGGGGTGTTGGTAATCACAAAGGGCGTTGAGGTCGGGCGGCTGGCTGTCAGAATGCCAGTCGGGTCGAGGCCGCCGATGATAGCGACCAGACCGATAATGGTCGCGCAGCCGAATCCGATCACGAAGCCGATCACGATCCACTGCCAAGCGCCGCTACCCCGGCGACTGCCGCCGCGTAACGTTCCATAATTTGTACGTGTCATAGGTTGAAATTCTCCTTCCCAACGCCCGTGATGATAGCTTATCCGTGCCCGATTCCCAACGGTGGATTTTATAGCGTCATGCAATCGTTGGGTAGATGTGAGAGGTGTTTACATAAATAGGAGTTTGTTTTCAGGGCGACCCGCCAGGTCGCCCCTACAGGAAGAATGCCAGATGATAGAGCGGATAGTGTTGGTGTGGGGATTATTCGGTCAGACCGTTCACAATGCTATCAATCTTCGCCATCACGTCGGGCGTGAGCTGCGGAACGATGTCGATAGCCTGCATGTTTTCCCTGACCTGCTCAACCCGCGATGCACCCGTGATAACCGTGCTGACATTGGGATTTTTGAGACACCAGGCAATCGCCATACCTGCCATTGAGACGCCCAGGTCATCCGCCACATTAGACAGTTCGCGCACCGCCGCCAGACGCGCTTGCCCACCCTCGCCCGTAAGGCGTTCCCGCAGCCACTCATAACCCGGAACCATCACCCGTGAATTGGCGGGGATGCCATCATTGTACTTGCCCGTTAGCAGGCCGGAGGCCAATGGCGACCAGATGGTTGTGCCCAAACCGACGGTTCGGGGATCATATAACAGCGCATACTCCTGTTCGAGACGGGCGCGGTGGAAAATGTGGTATTCTGGCTGATCCATCGTGGGTGGAATCAGATCATACTGGCGTGCGATGTTATAAGCCTCCAGAATGTCCTCGCCTGTCCATTCCGATGTCCCCCAGTAGAGAACATCGCCGCGCAGAATCAACTCCGTCATGGCGCGGACGGTTTCCTCAATTGGGGTTTCAGGGTCGGGGCGATGGCAGAAATACAGATCGAGATAATCCAACTGGAGGCGTTCGAGCGCCTGATAACAGGCTTCAAATACATGCTTTCGGCTGAGTCCCTGTTGAGTCGGTTTGGGCTTGGGTTTAGAACCGCCCATAACCTTGCTGGACACGATATAGCTGTCGCGTTCCCAACCCAACTTTTTGAGCGCCTTGCCCATGATGATCTCCGACTGCCCTCTGGCATAGGCTTCGGCGTTGTCGAAGAAATTTACACCCGCGTCGTAGGCGGCGACCATACATTCAACCGCTTTATCGACATCAACCTGATTGCTGAATGTCACCCACGAACCAAATGATAATTCACTGACCTGGAGGCCAGATTTTCCCAGACGACGGTAATTCACGCTTGCTCTCCCTTACTTGGTAGACCGCATTTTCCTACGAACTATAACAAACATGCGTGAGTCCAATGAGGCGATTGGTATTGGATTCCATGAGAGCAGGTAAGGTTATCTTGACATGATTAGTCCAGAACGTTACGCTATGCCTAACAGAAAGTATAAGGAAATCCCCCTGTGGTTGGTGTACAGGCGACCCAACAATCGGTTGGACAAGTGGATGGTTTGCGCCCGGTGAATTTGCGCACAGACCTCGGCCAGTTGGCTGACCTGATTGAGTTAGCATTTGCTGATAGTATGGACAGTAACGGGCGAGCAGCGGTGAACGAAATGCGGACATTGAGCCGGATGAGTTCCAGCCTGGGGTTACTCAATGGGTTGAATGAACTGGCGCAGGGCATGGGGATGGGCTATGTGTGGATTGCTGACGGAAAATTGGTCGGCAACGTATCGACCTATCCAGCCAACGGCAACGGTAATCTCAAAAATGCCTGGGTGATTGTCAATGTGTCGGTTCACCCGGATTATCAACGACGCGGCATCGCCCAGCAATTGATGCAGTCTACGATGGAACTCATTCGCGTACGTGGCGGGAAGGCCGCAATCTTGCAGGTAGATGCGGTCAATATGGTCGCGCGACGGTTGTATATGCGCCTGGGATTCATGGAAGAACGTGCCTGGACAACCTGGCGGCGCGGTGGCACTGCATCCCGGCCAACACCATTCGACCACACGCCGCCGATTTACATCACCCATCCACGTTCCGGCGAATGGCAGGCGGAATTTGATCTGGCGGCGGAGGTGCGTCCAGCCCTGATGGGCGGATTAGGTTGGTTGCGTCCCCTGCATCCGAGTGTATTCCGTAAACCCTTCTGGCGTCGGCTGTTGGACTGGTTCAGCCTGCATAATGAAGAACATCTGATTATCCGATCCGAAGATGAGCGCCGCGTTCTGGCATCCATTTGGATTGACAATGGTTTCACCAGCAGCACTGTACAACTTACACTGTTGGTACACCCGGACTATGAAGGTCTATATGACGAGGCGCTGCTGAATACGGCGGTTCGGCGGTTTGGCAGCGCGCCGATGAGCATTGAACACCCCTCCGACCAGACGGCCACCAACGCGCTGCTGCGGCAGTATCATTTCAACCCCCGGCGGGATGTTATGCACATGCGCTGGGATATTCCCTGACGTGGGTGATTGATAACATGTTTCACCGCTGGTTTGGCAAGGGAAAGAAGCACCCTCTGGAACGTGGAGAGCATCTTACGGAGCGTTCAAGGAGAGTTCTGGCGCTTTCACAAGAATCTGCCGAGCATATGAATAGTAAAGTGTTTCGCAGTGAACATATTTTGCTCGGTATGATGCGAGAGGAAGGTAGTATCGCCAAATATGTCGTCGTGCAACTCGGCGCTCAAGTGGATACCATCGAACAAGCGATTATCGCCATCAGTCCTCCACCTTTAGCTTCACAGTCCAGTGTGGACTCAATTGTCGCACTGGCACCAGAAGTTCAGGAATTGTTCGACCTGGCTCTAGTTGCAGCGCGGCAGATGGGTAATCCTTTCATCGGAACAGAACATTTGCTACTCAGTCTCATTAGACAGCATAATTCAACAGCGGTCAGAGCTTTGGAGCAGGTAGGTATTACTCCATATACGGTGCAATCAGAAGTAAGGCAAATTTTGGTCGAAGCAGCACGAAAGACGTCCCATTCTGATAAAATGGGAAATCAGAAAAGCTAGCCCCCACCATTGTCCCGGTAAACCAGTACCCGTACTTTTTCCAGTGTAACCAACCCCTCTTTAATCATGTGATCGAGGTCGGGCAGAAAAGCGGCGATTTTGTCCGGCTCGTCCACAATTTCGATGACTACGGGCAGGTCTTCGGACAGGCGCAGAATTTTGGTGGTGTGAATCCGGCTGTTTGCGCCGAAACCCAATGCACCCCGCAGCACCGTTGCCCCGGCAAATCCTCGGCGGCGGGCTTCCTCCACAATCACTTCATACAACGGGCGACCTTCGTGTTTGTCGCTTTCCCCGATGAAGATTCGCAGCAGTTCGGCTTCACTCTGTGCTTTCATGGCTTCTATCCCTTCCTAAAACAGGCGGCCAGCCGCCATACCCAGAAATACGCATATTACACCGACCACAACCTGCGACACGACATTCCCCGCCGCCAGCAGCCACTGCGAGTCTCGGATAAAACCGCCTGTCTCAAACATAAAGGTCGAGAAAGTGGTGAACGCGCCCATGAACCCGGTCAGGATCATCACACGGGCGTCGGGGCTGATGAGCAGTCGTTCCTCGGATAAAGTCCATACCAGTCCGAAGAGGAAGCTGCCCAACACATTGACGGCGAATGTCCCCCAGGGGAAGCCGATGCCAACCACCTCCTGGACAAAACCGGATAGCCAGTAACGGGCGAGTGACCCCACCGCCCCGGCGGCGGCGATCAATAAAACTTTCTGCAAGGCGGTCTGCCTCCTTGTTCATCACAGCGCCGCAAACAAAAAGGCTTCTACCTGGCGCTGCCGGGTAGAAGCCATCAACCACACGGGTATTACGCGAGCCTCATCGCGGGTTGGTCTACAACCGGAATTGATTATAACTGGGTGAACACCCCCTGTAAAGCGATTCGATGCCCCCACAATTGTAGTATACTGCGGGTATCCGAATTTCGGTGGAGGTGTTGGATATGCCGAACAAAATGGAGCGGTTCACACATCGGGCGCGGCGTGCCCTGACAGGGGCGCAGCAGGAAGCGGAACGGTTGGGACACCGAACCATAGATACCCCGCACCTGTTACTGGCACTCATTCAAGAGGATGGTGGCGTGGCCGGACGCGCGCTGGCGGAACTGCATGTGCGCTATGACCCCGCCCGCGAAATCGTCGTCGAATTATTTGGGGATGAACAACTCAAACCGGGGACACTGCTGGAACTCTCGGCAGATACCAAGCACGCCCTCGAACTGGGTGTGAGCGAGGCGCGGCGGTTGGGACACGACTTTATCGGTACGGAACATATTCTGTTAGGTATCCTGCAACTGTCGGAGTGCTCGGCGGCCAAAGTGCTCGTCCGGTTGAATATCGAGTTGGATGAAGTACAGAAGCGCGTCACCCGGATTCTGAGGCAGGAAGAACGTTCGGTACTGCGGCCAGGGTCGAATATCGTTTCCTCGCTCATCGGGCGGCGTTTCACGCCCATCATGCCGAATCCGGTGGCCGCAACACCCGTTAGTGGTGAAGCGATGAAGATTATTGAAATGATGCGCGACAAGGAGATTACGGCTGAAGAAGCGGAACGCCTGCTCAAAGCCCTGCCGCCAGTTGGATTCCCAACGCCGGGGACTGCCCCATCCATCAACCTCGATTTTCTCGTGCCAGAAGATGATGAGCGCCAACTGCGGGTGGTCATCACCGACAAAGATACAGGCGAAACCGATTTCTATATCAGCCTTCCATTATCCGGTGCAAAAGAGGGTTTAATACAAGCCTTTAATGCCATCACAAATGGATTGGTGGGCAACTTCCTGACGGTAGACAACGACAACTATCAGATCAGCCTGTACATCGACAAACCCGCAGATGATGAGGCATCTGTGTAATAACATGGAATGGAGGTGATGTTGTGGCTGCACAAGTTCCCCTGATTTATGATGAATTACTTGATTTTCTGGTCGAACGGGCGACACCGGAAGAAATTCTGGCGTTCAAGGCGTCGGAAAAAGCTGAAGAACGCGCGGAATATTTGCTTGATGGGAATAATGCTGGAATGCTTCGGCCAGAAGAAAAGCTTGAATTGGAGCAAATGCTCTATTTTGACCGCAAGATTTCGATCCTGAAGGCTCGCGCCGCAGCCGACTTAACCCGGTCATGAGCCGCATCTCGTCGGATATTCGTGAGCAAGTTCGACAACGATCCGGTGGAAGATGCGAATACTGCCATAAACCAGAGGCCTTCAGTTCGCACAGCCATCATGTCGATCACATCATTTCTCAAAAGCATAAGGGTTCGGATGCGTTGGATAATCTGGCATGGGCATGTTTTCAATGCAACACCTGTAAGGGAACTGATATTACAGGGATTGACCGAGAAACGCGTGATATTGTCGCTTTATATAACCCACGCACCCAAACATGGAGTGACCATTTTCGCCTGTATGATGTATTCATCACCGGTTTAACACCAGAAGGGCGAGTCACTATCGAGATTTTGCAAATGAATCACCCAGACCAAATTGCAACCCGGCGCTTACTCGTTGACCATGATTTGTGGTGACGAGAAAGTCGCGGGAGCGAGGGAGTTTGTAGTATGCCGAATTGGATGGAACGCTTTACCAAACGAGCACGGCTCGTCCTGAGTTACGCACAGGAGGACGCCGAACGGCTTCACCATAACACTATTGGTACAGAGCATCTCCTGTTGGCGCTGCTGCGAGAAGGTGGTGGTGTCGGGGCACGGGTTTTGCGCGATTTGGGACTGGAGGAGCGCCAACTGGAAAATGTTGTCGTGGAATTGACGCAGGCGAAGAACCGCGAGATGAATGCAGGGCTCGAATTATCATCCGGTACGAAGAAGGTGTTGGAACTATCGGTTGACGAAGCACGGCGGATGGGGCATCACTATATCGGCACTGAACATATTCTGCTCGGCATCGTGCGTCAGACCGATGGAATGGCAATTGATGTGCTTAGGCGGCTGGGAGTAAGCCCGGATGAAGTGCGCCGCCAGGTGCGACGAGTCTTGCAGGAATCGCCGATAGTGCCACCCCCGCCACCACAATCCACCGAGACTCCCTTACTATCTCCTTCCGCATCGTCGATGGTCAGACTCGTACACAATAGGTCGTTTGAAATCTTGCAAGTAGCGGTGGTTCAGATTCTCGATATGGTCAAGGAAGATAAGCTCACGACGACACAGGCCGCCGAACTCCTGGGCGCATTGGGGCCGTATCTTACGCCATCGGCAGGTGGGAAAATCAGATTGATTGCACAGGCACTTCGACCCACCAAACTGGAAGATTGGAAAGTGAACATTGTTGTCCGCGATACAGACGCCGATGAAGTTGTGCTTCAAACGCTTCTGCCGCTTCAGAAAGCAGTCGATAACTTTGATAAGGTCATCGAGACTGCCATCTCGGACGATAGGGGCTGGATTTTCATACAGGACGAAGACAACCATCGCCGCATCGAAATCCGTATTGAAGAGGCCGAGGAATGACCGAAACGATTCTGGTGGTGGATGACGAACAGCATATTATTGATCTGGCGCGCATGTACCTGGAACAGGAAGGCTTTCAGGTGGAGAGCGCGGGCGACGGTGTGACAGCACTTCAGTATATTCTGGACGAGAAACCGGGATTGGTCGTGCTCGACCTGATGCTGCCGGAGATGGATGGCTGGGAAGTCTGCCGCCGGGTGCGGGCGCAGTCCGACCTGCCGATTATCATGCTGACCGCCCGCAGTGACGACATCGACAAAATTGTCGGGCTGGAACTTGGTGCGGACGATTACCTGACCAAACCCTTCAACCCGCGCGAACTGGTGGCGCGTGTAAAAGCCATTCTGCGGCGGTCTGTGGTGCGTCCGGCAGAGAAAGCTGAAGAGAGCGATGCGCCCATCACCATCGACAACCTGAGCATTTATCCCGAACGGCGGGTGGTGATGGTAGACGATCATAAAGTGGATTTGCGTATGAAGGAATTTGACCTGCTGCTGACGCTGGCGGAAAACCGGGGCATTGTGTTCAGCCGTGAGAAACTGCTGGATGTGGTGTGGGGCTTCGACTTCGCCGGGGAAACCCGGACGGTGGATGTCCATGTAGCGCATCTGCGGCACAAGTTGGAAGGCATGAGGCCGGAGATCGAAACCGTGTGGGGCGTGGGCTATAAGCTGGAATAACATGAACCTTCGTTTGCGCGCCCGCCTCATTATCTCCTATCTGGTAGTTATTGCTGTTATGCTGGCAGTGATGTCAGTAGCATTGTTTCTGTTCCTGCTGGCGGAGCCTGCCCGCCCGGAGCCGACTTATCAAAAGCTGGCGGCCATTTCCCGCGATATGATTACCCAATATCGGGATACACTCTTCAGCCGTCCCCCATTAACTGCCCTGACTGCACTCCCCGATGAACTCTCGACCTTCGCCCAGGAAAATGATGTGCGAATCATGATCCTCAACGTGCCGACCCGCACCATCCTGTATGACAGCGCCGGGGAATTCCAGCGCGGTGATACCCTGCAATACCGTCCCGATACCTACACACTACCACAGTATTTACGTGGGAATATACCCAACGCCCCCGAACCTTTGATCGGCAACTTTCAGGATTCCGAAGGTGAATCGTGGTTATTTACCGGGCTGGCGTCCATCCGCCGGGGATCGGAGACGAATGCCATCATTCTGGCCGACCATGCTCCAGTTCGCAGCGTTGACAGTGTTTGGCAGGAATTTCGGGATGGCCTCGCGCCGCCGCTCATTCAGGCGGCGGGCGTTGGCATATTGATCGCGCTGGTACTGGCGGTGTTCATCAGCCGGAATATCGCGCTGTCATTGCAATCACTGGCAGAAGCCGCCCGTGAAGTAGCGAAAGGTAATTATGCCTGGCGAGTCCCGGTCACTGGTTCACCGGAAGTTCGCTCAGTGGCCGAGGCATTTAACCGGATGAGTGGCGAGGTACACAGTACCCAGCAGGCACAGCAGGATTTCTTGGCGAATGTGTCCCACGACCTGAAAACACCGCTCACCTCGATTCAGGGATATTCACAGGCGATTATGGACGGCACAGCCAAAGACCCGGCGGATGCTGGGCGCATCATCCACGAGGAATCGGCGCGGCTGAACCGAATGGTGATTGAACTAACCGATCTGGCACGGTTGCAGGCGGGGCAGTTATCCATGCAGAGTGTCCCGATTGATATGGGGGCGCTCACCGACGCCATTGGACAGCGCTTATCCGTTGTGGCGCAAAAGCGAGGGGTGACGCTGCACGTACAGACCACGCCGACGCCGGAAATCGCCGGAGATGGTGATAGGCTGGCACAGGTGTTGACCAATCTGGTCGGCAACGCCATCAATTACACACCATCTGGGGGTCAGGTCTGGTTGCGGACAGGCGTCAACAACGGCGGGGTGGAAGTGGTCGTACAGGATACCGGAGTTGGCATCTCGCCGGACGAACTACCCCGTATCTTCGAGCGGTTCTATCAGGTGGACAAAGCACGCGGCCCAAAACGTGGCACTGGTCTGGGGTTGGCGATCACCCAGGAAATTGTAGTGGCACATGGCGGGCGCATCGCGGCCACCAGCGCGGGTAAGGGCAAGGGTTCAACCTTCACTATCTGGCTGCCATCCAACCAGGTGAAAACAGCAGGACGTCAATGAATTTGCCGAAAAATAAGGCTGTTTCAGCCAACTTCAAAATTTGTCTGCCGAAGTTGTCGATTCTGTCGAATCCCATTCGTCGTATGGATAGAAAAGGCGAAATAGATCGCCACTATTCATTATGAGGAGAATCGAATATGCAGTACATGTTGCTTATTTATGGCGTTGAACCCAATGGCGCACCGACACAGGAGGAAAACGATGCGGAGTACGCCGCCTATAGTGCCTTCGGCAAAGAGGCACAGGATCGCAACCTGATGGTCAGCGGAGAAGCCCTGCATCCGGTGAGTTCCGCTACCACCGTGCGGGTGCGTGATGGCAAGACCGTCACCACCGATGGCCCATTCGCGGAGACGAAGGAAGTGTTGGGCGGCTTCTATATTCTCAACTGCAAAGACCTGGACGAAGCCATCGAGATGGCCGCCAAAATCCCCGGCGCAAAGCACGGCTCGATTGAAGTCCGGCCTGTGGTTGATTTCTCGCAGATGTAATTGATGCACAGCGCGCATCGAGCGGTTGAGCTTGTTTTTCGGGAAGAATCGGGGCGGGTGTTGGCCGCCCTGATCTCCCACCTCGGTGATATTGAATTGGCGCAGGATGTGTTGCAAGATGCCCTGATCTCGGCGCTGGAACATTGGCCGAAAGATGGACTGCCGCTCAAACCCGGTGCGTGGTTGACCACTGTCGCTCGTCGCAAAGCCCTTGATCGCCTGCGCCGGGATGTGAATTTCGCCCGGAAAGCCGAGATAATCGGGGCATTGTCTGAATGGGGGACGGCCTTCGAGGAAGGTGATATGGATGCGGACAATATACCGGATGAACGGCTGAAACTGATGTTCACCTGCTGCCATCCCTCACTGGCGCAGGAGACACGGGTCGCCCTGACACTCAACACGCTCGGCGGTCTATCCACGCCGGAAGTCGCCCGCGCGTTTCTGGTATCCGAGACGACAATGGCGCAGCGATTGGTACGCGCCAAGCGCAAGATTCGGGATGCCGGAATCCCATATCAAGTTCCCCCTGCACACCTGCTGCCAGAGCGGTTGGATGCCCTGCTGGCGGTGATTTACCTGATATTTAACGAAGGTTACAGCACAGCGGCGGGGGATGTACTTATCCGCCAGGAATTATGTGCCGAGGCGATCCGGCTTGGGCGTCTACTGGCCGAACTGCTGCCCGACGCAGAGGTGCTCGGTCTATTGGCACTCATGCTGTTGATCGACTCGCGCCGTAGAGCGCGGGTGGACTCGAATGGCGATCTGGTGCTGTTGGAAGATCAGGAACGCGCGTTGTGGGATCAGGCGGAGATCGAGGCAGGGGTTCATTTGGTGGAAGCCGCACTCGGTATGCGGGAACTTGGCGCGTATCAGGTGCAGGCCGCTATTAACGCGGTACATGCCCAGGCGGCGACCTGGGAAGATACTGACTGGTCGCAAATTGTGGCGCTGTATGGCGAACTGGCACAGATTGCGCCTTCTCCGGTGGTCGAACTCAACCGGGCGGTGGCTGTCGCAATGGCCGAGGGATATTCGCGCGGGCTGTTGCTGCTGGATAAATTGGAGGATGAGGGTGCGCTAGGCGGATATTACCTGTTCCATGCCGCCCGTGCCGATTTACTGTGGCGTACAGGCTGGCTGGATGAAGCTCACGCGGCTTATACACACGCCCTGGAACTGTGTGGCAACACGGTTGAGCAAGCCTACCTACGACGGCGTTTGGCAGCAGTCGAGGGGGAGATGAAATCCACGTCCGGCGACTAGATCAGAACCCCATGTCGAGCAAATAAATTCACAAATAAAAAAGGGCATGGCACTTGTGCCACACCCCTCATTCAATCACATTACCGTACTGTCTCTTACGACCCTTCTGTCGCTTCAGCAGTGGACTCGGTAGTCGGGGCTTGCGTCGGCGTGCGGGTTGGCCGAACCGTTGGCGTTGCCGAAGGGGCAGCCGTAAAGGTGGCAGTAGGTTCAAGTGTCGGTTCTTCAGTTGCCGCGATGGTTGCCGTTGCTGTGTCTGTCGGGGCCGGTGTTGAGGTGAATGTAGCTGCGGCTGTCTCAGTCTCAGTCGGTGTCGCTGTAACCTCCAGCGTAGCGGTGGCAGGCGGCGGTGTGAAGCTCGGTGTGGGGGTTGGCAAGACGACACTCAGGTTTTGCAATACCTGAAGCGTCCCCAACACCTGCACCAGATCACCGTATGAGCCTGTAGCCGCGTCATCAGCGTTCAAATCCACATCTGCTGCGCTGAAATGCAGGTTGGCGACATGGAGTGTATTATTTGCCCCGTTCAAAAGTACAACCGCGCCGCTCTGCGGCGTGCCATCAGGCGTTGCGAAGGTATAGCTCACTGAGAAGCCAGCCAGATCGCCATGTGTGGCGGGTTTGACGCTCAGGATTGTGAGATCGGGGCGGCTGGCCTCGACCCAGGCTCGCGCGGCAGCTTCGTCGGCAACTGTTGTTCCCGGCTGCGACTCGACCCGCAGTACCGTGTCTTCGCCAGTAATGGTTGTTGGAAGTCCAGGCGCGCTGTCGGTAACTGTCCAGGAGGCCGGGTAACGGATGATGGTGTTATAAATCGGGTCAAAGTAGGCTTGCCAGTCGGTAGGTGTACCCGCGAACATGGTGTAGCCCTGGAAGGTGGGGATGATGCTGTCCACCAGGAATTTCAACATGTCGATGGCATTTTCCGGTGTGACCACGCGCACACTGTACACCCATTGACCATCCGTCCAGGCGACCTGTCGAGCGAGGAAGACTTGCTGACGATTATTCTGTAATTCAAAGTCCAGCACCAGGCGATCATTCTCGCGGCGGCGTCCGGTTTCGCGGTAATTCAGGCCGGTTTGTGTGTCGCGCCGGTAATTGCTCCAACTGTCATTCAGGGTTGCGGTGGTATACAGCGCATCCAGTTGATCGAGACTAGTGATCGGCTCACTCGGCACTTGCAGCGAGTCCTGAATTACACTCAGCAAATTGGGATTATTCATGGTGATTTCCGCGCCGCTGGTGTTGCTGACGGGCGAAGCGGGTGTCCAGCCAGTGGGTTGCGCCACGCTGAACAGGCCGCTGGGGTGCAGATAACTATCGGCCAGCGAGATGGTGCTGAAATCGGTCAGCGGGGTTGGGAAGGTAGGTGAGGGCACAGGTGTGGACACGGCTGTCGCTTCGGCTGTTGTAGCATTGTTGCTGAACAACTGCGCCAGCGTGCCACCACCGATGGCAACAATCATCAGGACCGCCAGAATCGCGGTCAATCGTTTCGTTCCGTCATTCGACATAAGGATTATTAGACTCCGGCAAAGAAAGGTCGCAAAACGGCGCTATCATACCTTAAAAGGCCGGAGTTGTTAAGCCCGACGCCATGTACACTATTGGTTAAAGTCAGACAGGACGATTTGGGCGGAACATAGTATAGATTTTGACGGCATCGAGAGGTAGTTCTTCCAGTAGTTGATAACCACAGCGTTGATAGATTTGCACATTGAGGGGTGTTTCTGTATCCAGTGCCACGCCCGTTGAGGTTGGATGCGATTCGGATAATTCCTGAACAGTATCCAGCAAGCGGCGGCCATACCCTTTACCCTGTCCGTCAGGATGTACACCGATGACCCCGACCATGTAGTTGGGCTGAGTCGGACGATGGGCATCGGACAAGGCGGCATATTTTTCAAGGCGTTCGACAGCATCAACACCCATCTCTGACTTCAGGTTGTTGTAAGTATGGGAGAGCGATTCCGGCCAGGGTTTATCGACTGGCTCGGTGACACCCGCCACACCCATCAAACGAGCTCCCTCATAGCAGCCGAACAGCGACCATTCCAGATCGAAACGGACTTCACAAGAAAAGTTGAAAAAGGAGCGAATATGGCGCTGAAATTCCTCCCCGCCACCTTTTAGGAAATAATGCACGATGGGATCATTCTGGAAGGCATGTGCCAGAACTTCAACAGCTTCCTGAGCGTGTTGGCGGGAAAGTTCGGTGATAGTGGGCATTGATGATCTCCGAAAGCTAGATAGATGGGGAGCGGTGCGTCTTCACGGTGTTCGTTATACTACAGACTAGGGTCTATCAACAGATGATTTTCGATAAGGGTTTATTTATGGATTCCCTCGACACACGCATCAACCCGAATGATGAACACTTCCGGGCGAACGCAGAACACAACCGTGCGCTGGCGGCAGAACTGCGCCAACGGCTGGCACTGGTCCGGGAAGGCGGCGGGGAACAATATCAACAGCGCCACCGCGAACAGGGCAAATTGTTCGTCCGTGACCGGATGGATAAACTGCTTGATCCCGGTTCAGCTTTTTTAGAACTCTCACCACTGGCGGCCTGGGAACTGTATGATGGCGATGCCCCGGCGGCGGGTATCGTGACTGGAATCGGGCGGGTGAGCGGGACGGAATGTCTGATTGTAGCCAATGATGCGACAGTCAAAGGCGGCACGTATTATCCGATGACGGTCAAGAAACATTTGCGGGCGCAGCAGGTGGCGCTGGAAAACAATCTACCATGTATTTATCTGGTCGATAGCGGCGGGGCATTCCTGCCGATGCAGGACGAAGTGTTCCCGGATGCCGATGACTTCGGGCGCATTTTCTACAATCAGGCGGTGATGAGCGCGGCGGGAATCCCGCAGATCGCCTGCGTGATGGGGAGCTGCACGGCGGGTGGAGCATATGTTCCGGCCATGTCGGACGAGACGGTGATTGTGAAAGGGACGGGAACGATCTTCCTGGGCGGGCCGCCGCTGGTGAAAGCGGCGACAGGCGAAGAAGTCACCGCCGAGGAATTGGGTGGAGCGTATGTACATACCCATGTGTCCGGTGTGGCTGACCATTTTGCCGAGGACGATGACCACGCGCTGGAAATCGTGCGCGGCATTGTCGAGACGCTCAACCGCCGCAAACGAGTTGATCTGGATGTGAATCCACCGGAAGAACCGCTTTACGACCCGGCGGAACTCTATGGCATCATCCCCGCCACTTTCCGCGAGAGTTACGACGCCCGTGAAGTGATCGCTCGGTCTGGTGGATGGCAGTCGCTTCCGCGAGTTCAAGGCGAATTATGGCACGACGCTGGTAACAGGTTTTGCCCGGATTGAGGGCTATCCGGTGGGCATCATCGCCAACAACGGTGTGCTGTTCAGCGAGAGCGCCTTGAAGGGAACGCACTTCATTGAATTGTGTACGGCGCGGAATATCCCCCTGCTGTTTCTGCAGAATATCACTGGCTTCATGGTCGGGCGGGAGTATGAGCAGCGCGGGATTGCTAAAGATGGCGCGAAGATGGTTCATGCTGTCGCCAACGCCAAAGTGCCCAAGCTGACGGTCATCATCGGCGGCAGTTTTGGGGCGGGCAATTATGGCATGTGTGGGCGGGCGTATGCACCGCGCTTCCTGTGGATGTGGCCGAACAGCCGCATCAGCGTGATGGGTGGGGAACAGGCGGCCAATGTGCTGCTGACGGTCAAGCGCGACCAACTGGCGCGGCGGGGCGAACCGGATATGTCCCCGAAGGAACAGGCGGCCTTCAAGCAGCCGATTTTGGACAAATACGAGCGCGAGGGCAGCCCGTATTATTCCACCGCCCGCTTGTGGGATGATGGCATCCTTGACCCGCCGGAGACTCGCCGTGTCCTCGGTCTCGCCTTAAGCGCCTGCCTGAATCAGGCAAGTGAGGCGACAGCATTTGGCGTGTTCAGGATGTAGAAATCGACTAAATCACTTTCTTCAAACGTAACATGACGATTACTGTGATAGGCAATGTTACTAATGCACTTGAGGCAAGACAAAATAGGATTGAGAATAAAGCAGCTAATCCTTGACTCTCATATTCTGGCACTTTTGGCGAAGTGAATAGCCAAATTCCTACAAGTGGTAGAAATGTCAAAATAATCCATAGGAGAATGGGTAAAATCAAGTTTGTGACGAGAAAATGAAACACCTTTTTGATACAGATTGTCAGCATGACATCATGACCGTTGAGTGTATTGTTCTCAAGATAGCACAGGTGTGTGGAGAAAATGAAGCACTTGAGTGTCAGACACCATTGTTGACGATATTGTGTAGGGGAGGGTCTCAAACCCTCCCCTACGAACCCGACGAGGTTATGAGTTTCCAGCCGCAGTTTACAGAGTCAAAACGAAAAGATGCCTAATACACAACGACCTACAAGACGTTCGCCACGTCTAAAGGGATACGATTATTCACTGAAAGGCGCTTATTTTGTTACCATTTGCACCCGTAATCGCCTCTCTTTGTTTGGGGAAATCATTGCTGGCGAAATGCAGTTGAACGTATGTGGAGAGATCGTGCAGGCTGGCTGGGATGACTTGCCCCAACATTATGGATATATCCAGCTAGACGCCTTTGTTGTGATGCCTAATCACATACATGGGGTTGTCGTGTTGGATGGGGAGATGCGACCTGTAGGGGAGGGTCTCAGACCCTCCCCTACGACAGCCACACCTCTTAGCAAACGACATGGATTGACCGAAATTGTCAGAGCATTAAAGGCATTTTCTGCACAACGGATTAATAAACTGCGCGATACACCGGGCGCTCCGGTTTGGCAGCGCAGTTTTCACGATCATATTATCCGTGATGAACGTGAATTGAATATGATACGTTCCTACATCTGGGATAATCCAACGATGTGGACAGGAGATCAATATTTTGGTTAGAAAGTTTTTGCGATTGTAGCGTTAACTATGTGAGGTATTTCCAAGATGCATCCACCGGCGCATAATCCCGCATTCCGCGTATAATAGACCTGTTCTGATAATTTCGCTGCCTGTAACATCGAGAGAGCCGCCGTGTCCGAAGTCAAACCGTTCGCCCTGATCCTCGAAGATGACCCGGAAGTGGGACGCATCATCCAGATTACCCTACAAATGAATGGGTTCGAAGCGGTGCATACCCCCAATGGTTTCGCCGCGCTCAACGAACTGGATATACGGCTGCCGGATATTCTGTTTCTGGACATCGCCATGCCGGGGATGAACGGCTGGGAGGCGCTGTATACGATGGGTGAACAGCACCCGGAGGCGGATTTCCCGGTGATCGTGCTGACCGCCTTTGACGACCCGTTTAACGTGTCGGTGGGGATGCTGCAAAGCCGCGTGTATCGTTATCTGGTCAAACCCTTCGATCCAACGGAACTGGTACAGACGGCGCGCGAGGCATTAGGAATCGCTTAAATCCCATGTACTTATGAATTTTTCCGAATTTTTCCTAAAGTTTGTAACTAATTCGCGCAAAATGGGATTACTATCGTACCATTGATGGTTGAAACCCATGCGCTTTCAGGTGATGCCCATGTCCAAACAATTTTTTGCCCTCGTAGCTGAAGACACCGAAGACATCGCCGGTATTATGCAGTTGACACTGGCGCGGCTGGACATCGATAGCCATCACGCCGCCAACGGCATTTTGGCGATGGACTTCCTGGCGCAGCGCCTGCCCGACATCATGCTGCTCGATATTGGGATGCCCGGTAAAACCGGCTGGCAGGTGTTGGAAGAGGTCAAGGAATTGTATCCAGAGGCGAAATTTCCGGTGATCGTCCTGACCGCCTTTGACGACCCGGCCAATAAGTTGATCGGCAAGTTGCAAGGCCGCGTGTTCCGCTATATGACCAAACCGTTTGATACCGAGGCGCTGGCGCAGGCTGTCTGTGAGGCGCTCGAAATCGCAAAGGTCTGATACCAGCCAAAATCTTTCGGCACTGAATCGAACCAATGCCGGAACAGACCGCAAAAGCGGTTTCGTGTGCAGGATGATAACCTTTCGGTTCAACCCCGTTTGGCGAACCTTCCGCAAGAAATAGACCATTCCCACCCCCCACACGCTGACTTTCCACCCATGTAAAAAATCGAACCCCCGAAGGCGAAGGCCAACCCGGATAAGTTTAGCCAGATGGCTTTTTGAGATAAAATGTTGGATGGTTTGCATGGCTGTTGCCTGGGTGAAGAGATGGGGATGGATGATGTCGGCGGAAGATGAAGCCCGCTACCAAGAAATTCTGCGGCGGATTGAAGGGCGCAAGTGGACAGCCGTCGATCCGACCAGACAGGCCAAGTTAGCCAGCGTACTCGATGGCCTGAACGCGATGGGTGTCCTGGATGACCTCCACCGGAAGCGCATCCCCGGTATCAACTTGTATGGGCCAAAAGCGTTCAAGGGCATATTCCCGGCGGGTGAGGCACAGAAACCGGCGCAGTGGGCTGGCGCGGTGGCATGGTATAAACCGCGCGGCTATCACCATTACCGGACGCTGACCCTGCTTGGCATCTGGGCGCTCGAATCGGCGGGGGGAATTCAGGTTGTCATTGGGCAAAAATCTCTGGAATTCGACCTGCCTGTGTTCAATCCCAAATCCTATTATCGCAACATCAAACAGGGGTTTGAGCTGCATTTTGCCGACGATGGCAGCCCGCCGGGGGCCGATTGGCTGTATAGTATCGTCTATGACCTGGGTCAGCGATTGGCTGTCCGCCAAGCCATAGTGGGCGAATTGGATAAATGGCGGAAACAATTCCGCCGCTCGGACTAGTAGGTACAACCCAAATATTCCCACCTCTATTCAGGGGTGGGATTGTGCGGTCATTCTATCGAGAGGCTGAAGATCGTCTCTAGGTAGGTGTATCGGTTGCGGGCATGTCGGTGTCGGGTACGGGTGGTGTTTTGCTCACCTGACCGATGGATTCCTCGGCACGCCGTTTTAAGTCCTTGAATTTATCGCTCACGCTGTCCAGTTTTGCCACCATATTGGGATCGGGTGTCAGGTTGGCGGTTTCGCGCTGGTAGGTGGCGATGATGGCGGTCATGGCGAATGCATCACCGAGCGCAATTTTGATGAGGAACGCCAGCACCAGCGTGATGATGATTGACCATCCGGCCAACTGGGGTGATGTGCGCGACAAGATCAACCCAATCGGTGCAGCGAACAGGATAAACGCGATGACGAAGGGGATATAGCTGAGAATCATTAAGGCGATGGCATTCATCAAAATCGGCTTCCACACCATCGCATACAGCACCACACC
Organism: uncultured Chloroflexia bacterium; assembly: GCA_963752305.1. GTDB lineage: Bacteria > Chloroflexota > Anaerolineae > Aggregatilineales > Phototrophicaceae > CFX2. The sequence continues at coordinate 236,363 of CAVVXQ010000006.1, read as the reverse complement.
ATCCCGCGCGTTTGTCCACACCGATTCCCGCTCGACCCAGAAACTCCGCGCCAGAACCGCTTCGTCAATATAATTCATGGAATATTCGATGACCCGGTTGACGATTCGCACCAGCGTACGAATCGATTCTCCCGGCAGCCACGCTGTCACCGCGAACACCGTCCGCGTGAAGGCACGTACGACACCATTCACCAGTTCGTCCACGACGAACATGGCATTCATCTCGCCAAATCGCTCCTGGACTTTTTGTTTGCCCCAGGCCAGTTGACCGCGCCCGTCCTTCACCTTTCCGGTTGCCAGCAGTTCGGCGATGATGGCGACATGGGCGGCCTTCAGCATATAAAATACGTAGCGGTAGGCCAGATTGTAGATCGGGATGATGGCGACCAGGGCGACAATGAACAGGATGACACCCACAATCTGGATGGCATTGCCCACGAGATAGGCAACCCAACCTGCGATTGCCAGATAGATGATGAGCGCAATCCAAAAGAGGAGGTTCGCGCCCAGACGAATCCCGATGATCGGCAGCGTGCGCAGCATCAGTTTGAATGACGTGCCCAGTTGCAGTGAGTTGAGGTCCATTATGTAGCCCTTTCTGACACTAACCGATTCGAGTATTACAACCTGGCCTGCTCAATGCAGGTCGTCACAAGACCATCAGCAGAACCAGCCTGCTCATGTCTAACGTAACCACATCTGGCGTGAAAGTGGGGTTAAGGATTTAAAACCCGCTTCCAAACAGGACTTTATTCCCTCACCACAGCCTGTTTGGGACGTGTAACCAACCGCATCCCTCCCGGCAGGAACGGAGCCTATGGGTGAGGGTGTGATGGTTAGAATGGCGAGAGGTCGTCGCCGCCCTCGTCCGCAAATCCACCCAGCATATCTTCCATTTCTTCTACATCGTGTAAATCTTCGCGGCGGCGATTACGCTTTTTTCGGGATGCCCCTCCGCGTGGGCTGGTGTCATCCAAAGGCTGAACCGCCTGCGATGACACGGGAGAGGATGTGGAGGCATTTGGATTATTGCGATATTTGGCGACGGCTGCATCAAAGTCCAGCGAACTCGGCTTGTGCGCGCAGGTTCTCTGTCCGATTTCGGCCACGAACATAGTTGTTGCCCGGTGTAAACTCGACACCGGCTAAGGTATCAACCGCGTCCGGCACGCTTCCGCCGCCGAGAAATTCGGTTAGGGTGCGGCCCGTAATGCGTAACACTAGGAAGCCTAGTCCGGCGACCAGCGCAACACAGATGAGCGAAATAGCGCAGACTGAAATGAGCACCAATGTGGGGTCTTGCATAAGACACTCCTAAAGCGGCAGGCCGCCGCTTTGATCTTCCCGATCAGATGCCGAGTCTTTCTGCTCGTATTTGGCGACAGCAGCATCGAAATCCAGTGATTCCGCTTTGGCACGCAGATCAGTTGCCGAATGAGGTGGCATCCGCACATTCTGCGCCGTTGTCGATTCTTCCTTGCCTTCGGTCAAAAGCCGCATGAAGATCATGCCCAGACCAAACACGCTGCCGCGCATCACCCGCAGCATCAGAAATCCACCCAGCAGGATCAGAACCCCAACGCCCAGGGCAATCAGGCAGAGTGTTGTCAATTCTGGCGATAGAGTCATTGGTATCGCTCCCCAATAGAGTCGTCAGGCTGCACAGACATGTTATTCCCTGGATATGTATTTTACATCAGGGATGACAGCGATGCGTATATCTCTAATAATACACTCTCCAATTCCCATTCTGGATTGGATTTAGCCGCCAATGTATCATAGTCGATCACCACGCCTGTCCAACCCTCGGTATTCCAGCGTGCCGGGGCGGGCAGTTGGATGTCCAGCAGACCGGGTGGTTTGGGATGGGCATACGCATAGACATACGGGCGGGGGAAACCGGCGCTGCCCGGTGAGAAGCCGAAGTTCAGGTGTGGATCGCTGTTTTCCTCGAACCCGCGCGCGAACCATAGGAACGATAGATCGAAACCGTGCGGCCAGATGATAGCGCGGGTCATGCCCCCGAACAACCGGGTTCGGAAGCGCGCAATTGCCGTGTAGATGCTGTACAGCGATTGGTGATAATCGGCTGCTGTAGCGGCATCTGGATTCAGGGTCGATGTCCCACCGATTTTGGCGCGGTCTGGTGTCGCCGGATGGCCTGCCTTCGCCATCGCGGCCAATACCGCGTCGGTCAGTGAAATTTGGCTGTGTCCCTGAATTGGAATGGTCGATACGGTGTTCGCTGGACAGGTATAGATTACCGCCGCCTGATGAAAATCCAGCACCAGTTCGCCGCCAATCGAGGGGGCGAGTTTCCCGCTGGTTAATCCTTGTGGGGTCACTTCCAGCGCCAGATGTTGCCAGTTCGGCAGGGGCGTGGCATCCAGCTTGCGGATTGCGCCGACGACCTGCGCGGCCTGATGCAAAGCGATTCGGGTGTTGTCCCAATTTGTTAAGGCTGGTAATGGCATGACTGCTCCTTATAGACTCAAAAACCTGTGTTTATTGTCTGACCCCTGCCGCGAATCGTTACGCACGAAACCGCTTTACATAAGTGTCAGGTAGGGCATTTTGTCGAAACTAGAACGCATTTGATACGACTCCTTTGTACACACTGTCCAAAATTTTCGGGTAAGTTGGTGATGTGTGGCCTACAGGTTTGCAGTATACCCGCCTTATAATGAACCGAAGTTCGTACTTATCGTTGGGGCGCTTTGGATGCGTCCCACCCGCATCCAGGTTGAAGGAATATCATGGTTCAAACCGCAGCCCGCAGCTATCTCTCACAAACCGTCCAGAATTTACGCCCATCAGGTATCCGTCGCTATTTCGACATTGCTGCCACCATGAAGGATGTGGTGACGTTGGGCATTGGCGAGCCGGATTTTGTCACCCCGCAGCATATTATCGACAAGGGCATCGAGTCCCTGCGTGTGGGTGATACGGGCTACACATCCAATTCCGGCACGATTGAACTCCGCCGCGCTATTGCTGCCTATATCGAACGCTTGTATGGTGTGTCCTACAACCCGGATGACCAGATATTGGTGACGGTAGGCGTCAGCGAGGCCATGTGGTTGTCACTGAAAGCGGTTGTTGACCCCGGCGATGAGGTGCTTGTGCCCGAACCCTGTTTTGTCGCCAACGCGGCGGCGGTTGAGATGGTCGGCGGTGTGCCCATTCCGGTAGACACATTTGTTGAAGATGAATTTCAGGTGACAGGGGCGATGCTCGAACGGGCGATTACTCCGCGTACCAAAGCCATCCTGATTAATTATCCTAACAATCCCACCGGGGCGATCATCACCCGTGAACGCCTGATGGAAATCGCCGATATTGCCGAACGATACGATCTGATCGTCCTGTCCGATGAGATTTACGAACGCCTGATATACGGTGTCGAGCACACCAGTTTTGCCTCACTGCCCGGTATGTACAATCGAACCATTCTGATGAGCGGAATGAGCAAGACTTTTGCCATGACCGGCTGGCGCATTGGTTATGTCAGCGCCCCGCGCGAGATCATGGCGGCCATTCGTAAGCTGCACCAGTATCTTATTATGTCCGCGCCGACCATCGGTCAGGTGGCTGCGCTGGAAGCCCTGACCAGTGAAGGCGAAGAAGATGTGCGGATGATGGTGAGCAAGTATGATGCGCGCCGTCGTTTGATTGTGGACGGCTTTAATGAACTGGGTATGGATTGCTTCGAGCCGCGTGGGGCATTTTATGCCTTCCCCAGCATCAAGGCGACAGGCATGTCCGATGAGGAATTCTGTGAGCGTCTGCTGCACGAGGAGCAGGTTGCTCTGGTTCCCGGTAGCGCCTTTGGGAACTGTGGCGCGGGGCATGTGCGTGCCAGTTATGCCACCAGCACCGCCACCATCGAAACCGCGCTCGAACGCCTGTTACGTTTCATGCGGCGATATGGCTAGGAATCAGCAGGGGCGAGAATTTACTCGCCCCTGCACAATCCCGTTGAAAAACTTCAACCGAATTATTTAACTTCGACCTTCGCGCCTTCAGCTTCCAGCTTGGCCTTCGCATCGTTGGCGGCGTCCTTGCCGACAGCTTCCAGCACAGTCTGGGGTGCGCCTTCAACCAGGTCTTTAGCTTCCTTCAGACCCAGGCTCGTCAGGGTACGCACAACCTTAATGACGTTGATCTTCTTTGGACCCGCGTCGGCCAGCACAACATTGAATTCAGTCTGCTCTTCAACTTCTTCGGCGGGGGCAGCGGCGGCGGCAGGCATAGCGCCCATCATCATCGGCGCGGCAGCCGCAGCGGTGACGCCCCACTTCTCTTCCAGCAGGGTCTTCAGTTCGGACGCTTCCAGGACGGTCAGCGCGCTCAGTTGATCGACAATTTTGGCGAGATCAGCCATTTTGATTTCCTTTCAGGATTCTAGTGTTCAGTTTATTCTGACAATATTTCGTCTGATATTCAGCCGTCAGCAGCCAGCTAGGTCTAAGCTGTTTACTGAGGGCAGAGAGCTTCTTATGCCGCTTCGCCTTCGTTTTTCGAGACGTAAGCCTGCAACACCTGGGCGACAGATGCCACCCCCGAATTGAGCACACTGACCAGTCCAGTGGCCGGTTGTACCATCAAACCCACCAGTTGGGCACGCAGTTCGTCCAATGTCGGCAGGTTCGAAACCACTTCCACTTGTGCCGGGGTGAGAATCTCCCCATCCATGACGCCGCCCTTGATGGTGATGATTTCTTCGTAGTCCTTCAGCAGGCCGACCACCACTTTAGCGACGGCGGGGAAGTTGCTATCCCCGAAGGCCACCGCCACCGGGCCAAGCAGCAGCTTTTCCGGCACAGGCCATCCATTGTTCTTCAGGGCGAGAGTGAACAGCGTATTCTTGGTGACGACGTACTTGCCATTGGCTTCGGCCAGTCGGTTGCGTACATCGTTGACCTGTTTGACCGTCAGCTTGCGGTACTCGGTGACAACGAAGCCGCCGGTATTCTGTAACAGATCACCGTACTGGGCGACGAGTTCTTCCTTGCGTTCACGTGTGATTGCCAAGCGCATTTCCTCCTTTCGTAAGAGTTTTCAGGTGTCAGTCCCCGGTTGGTGACGGGCGGCTGGCAGCGCTGCAACAAAAAAGCGGCCCGCACATGACGAGGCCGCCACTGAATTCACATCCGTGACTGTGTAACCCTCGCCTCGGCAGGATATTAAGCGGCTGGCGCACCTGCTGTCTGCGGCAAAGCAAACTCTTTTGCTGCGCCGAATTATAGCGGAGAGCGTGAGCGGCGGTCAAGGGCGAGGATCGCGGCTGAGTATTGATTTATAAGCCGTTATTTGAAACCATTTGAGAAGTCAACCGTAACCGATTCACTTTGCACCCTTCAACCGACTTCCTCCCTCTGGTGTCCTTGTGTCTTTGAGCCTTCGTGTTACGTTTTTAATCCTCTCTTTTTCTGACGACTTTTCTCCTGTTACGATTGTGATCTTTTCCCTCCGCGTCTTTGCCGCCTTGCGCCTTTGCGTTGAGTCTTTGTCTGGTAACTGGCAGCTAAAACGCCATTTTCCCCCTCAAAAACGAAACAAATGTGTACACATTTGTATACCTATTTCTCCCCGAAATACTGTAGAATCAATTCCATAGTTGGTGATGTGGAGGGCTTCTGTTGACACAAATTGACACTGTGACTGTGCCGCCATTTGTGCCAACGCAGAAACCGAGCGTGTTTACTTCCGCGCGCACCCCCTCCTGTGCAGAAACCAGCCGTCTTTTCTGCACGAGATTCAATCACAGCCTCAACCGAATTTTATGATAAAAAATTCCCGTTTCTCATTCTTATCAGTATCATCATCTCGATCATTGTTCCCTCAAATCGTACCGCCCGGTTGAGAAGGTTGAGAATCCTGCCACGCTATTTATTGGAATCGATTCATCCTAGAAGCTGTTTGATGATCTAAAATGTTATGTTCGCCGAGATCAGAATTTCCCTTTTTCTCTGTTTACTCGGTGTCTCGGTGGTTCAGTTTTATCTTAATTGCTTGGCGAACTTGGCGACTTGGCGGTTCAAAATTGAATTTTCAAACAGGTTCCTAGAACCACCAGTCAGTACTGTCGCGGGGAAGATCATCCGGGTTGATGTATAAATGCTAGGTTCGCAGGCCGTTTTGTGACAGGCCGCCGGAGTCATGTTCGACGTAAGCCACATCCAGACCGAATTGGGAGAAACTTGGGTCGGGTAGGGGCAGGCCGAGGACTTTGCTGGCGATGATTTCCCCCGCAGCCGGGGCGGACATGATGCCATGCCCCACATGCGCCACTGACAGGAACAGACCACCCACCCCCGGCCAACTGTCGATGATCGCCCGTTGGCTGTCGTAGGGCTGGTGTGTCCCATCCGGCAGCGTGAAATAGGCATTGTCGCGGTAGACATAATAGCCCACCCGATGGGCGACACCCCGCAGGTAGCGGGGATCGGCAAACCCTTCGCCTTCTCGGTGGCCGAACTGCCGCGCCAGCAGCGCCAGCGTCAGCGATGGGAAACGCGGGTCTTTCAACGAGTCCACCGGCCACACCGGGTCAATCAGGGCATCTGTCCGTTCGCCGGGGAGCGCATTTTTATACCGCCAGCCATATTCCCAGCCGAAGATTGCGCCCTCGCCTGCTTCCGGGCGGACGTGCGGGAAGGGTGCGGCGCTGATGATACAGGGCGAATCATCGGGGAATTCCGCGTGTCGTCCCGGCGTGGTGAAGCTCTGTCGGGGACGCATCACAATCGGGATTTCGATGCCTGCTGTCCGTCCCACCGCCCGCGACCCCGATCCCGCCGCGATAATGACGTTGGGCGAATCAATGTCGCCCTTAGAGGTAGAGACGCCGACGACACGATTTCCCACCACGCGAATTCGGGTGTCTTTGACGCCATATAGGATTTTGGCAGACCGTGACCCCGCCGCCAGACGATACACCAGCGCGTTCGAGTCCAGCCATCCGGCTATCGGGTCAAATTTGCCTGCGACCACCCGCGAACCCAACCAGGGATAACGTTGGGCGACTTCATCGGCGTCCAGATATTCCACATGGTTCAGCCCGCAGCGATGCAGGTGTTCAACGTCACTTTTGAGGGTTGCCGCGCCCTGTTCATTCATCGCCAGGAACAGGTAGCCTTGCTGCTTCAGGCCGAGCGATGTACCTTCACCGAAATAGTCTTCTGCGTGGTGGAACACATCAATGCTGCGTAACATCAATCGGTGCAGGCAGGGTGCCGCCCAACAGGTGCGGTAGTTCTCCAGCGAGGCTGTTGATGACCCCGCCGCCAACTGTTCGCTGGCTTCAATCAGGACGGTTTTTGTGCCCGGTGCGGCCTGTTCCAGCGCCCACAGCGCCGCTGCCCCGGCTGGGCCGCCGCCGATGATGACCACATCTGCTGTACGCGGTAGTTCAGGAGTGACGACGTTGGGCATACTTTGAGGCGCGCTCATGTAGGTTTACCGGCTGTCGCTGCGTAAGTCCAGCCACGCTAAAGTCTTTTCATCCAACCGCATATCGCTGGCTTCCATATTCACGCGGAACTCGTCCGGCGTATAACAACCTGTGATGGCATAAACATCCATCGGGTAACTCATGACATAGGCCATCGCTACCTGGGGCAGGGTCAGGCCGGATTCATCGGCCAGCTTCTGGGCGCGTTCCAGTCGGTTGAAGTTTTCAGGGTAACAGTAAGCCTGAATTGCCACTTTGTCATACACGTTGTCGAAAGTATCCAGATTGTCGGGTTTGAATCGCCCGGAGAAGAAGCCGCCCGCCAGGCTTGACCAGGAGAAAATTGGCATCTGATGCTCGCTATACCATTGGCGTGCGTCGGCATTGACCGGGCCGCTGATCGTCAGGCATCCCGGCCAGGGTTCTTTCATACGATCCGCCAGACTGAAATTGGGACTGCTGGCGACGAAGGGTTGCAGTCCATGTGACTCGGCATAGTCGTTAGCCTCTTGCAGGCGGCGATGCGACCAGTTCGAGCCGCCGAAGGCATGGATGCGTCCGGCTTCCAGATGTTCATTCAGGATGTCCATGATCGGGCCAACTGGCTTGCTTTCGTCATCCCGGTGCAGCAGCAGCAGGTCGATATAGTCGAACTGAAACGCTTCCAGCGATTTCATCAGGTCGGAGGTGATATTATCAGGCGTCACGCGCCGGGGGTCTTCTTTGCTCGGATGAACTATCTTGCCGATGATGACCAACTGATCGCGGATACCCCGTTCGCGCACCCACTGTCCAACCAGCACTTCATTCCTGCCGCCGAGGTACGAGCGACCTGTGTCGAAGGTGTTGCAGCCCAATTCAAAAATGCTGTCCAATAGGTCAAAGCCGGGAGTCCCATCCGCAGCCTGAAGCATCAATGTGCCCTGTACTAACCGCGATATAGGCTTGTTAATGCCGGGGATGTTGCCAAACTGCATTGCCATACTATTTTCCTTCTGTAAATATTATTGTTCCCCTGGATATTTGAAGCCCCACTGACCTCGAATGGTATCCAGTGTCTGCATCAGGGACAGGGTTTCGTCCAAAGGCATCACATCGCTTTCCAGCTTGCCTTCGCGCATACAGCGCATGACCTCTGCCGCTTCATAATTATAGCCATTCCCCTGGCGAGGGGGTGTAATGGTTTCTGATTTTCCGCCCCGTGTAATGGTGAATTCAACTGTGTTCCACCAGGGCGATGGAATGTGGATCATGCCTTCTGTTCCCGCGATGACCACCGTTTGCGGGGTTTGGGTACGTATCGCCGCTGTTATCACCGCGATTTGCCCGCCTTCATAACTGAACAGGGCGGCTGACTGCTCATCAGCACCCGTTTCGCCAAAGGTGGCAGTCGAGCTGATCTTGTTGGGTGTGCCGAATATCATTGACGAGAAGGAGATCGGATAGATGCCAACATCCAGCAGCGCACCGCCGCCCAGATTCAGATTAAACAGGCGGCCTTCCGGGTTGATATTGATGCGAAAGCCGAAGTTTGCCTCGATCCACCGGGGATCGCCAATTACGCCTTCTGCCAGCATTTCCCGCAGCCGAACCATCGGCGGCAGGTAGCGTGTCCACATGGCTTCTAACAGGAACAGCTTCTTCTCCCTCGCTTTTTGGATGACCGCCTCGGCCTCTTTCGCGTTAATGGTGAATGGCTTCTCGGTTAAAACCGCTTTGCCGTATTCCAGGCATAACAGGCTGTTTTCTGCATGGAAGTTGTGCGGTGTGGAGACATAGATGACATCTACATCCGGGTCGGCGGCCAACGCCTCGTAAGTCGGGTGGCGGTGAGGAACATTAAATTGGCTCCCGAATTCATCAGCCGTGCCCTGTGTCCGTGAGCCAACGGCGACCAGTTCCGCATCTGGCAAAACACTTAAGCCGTTTGCGAATGTTTTTGCGATGCCGCCTGTGCCCAGGATACCCCATCGAATCTTGTCAACCATCAATAATTCCCTCCTGATTAGAATAAATAAAGTCTATCGTATGCTCATAGTTGTGCTATGCCTTGAGTTGTCTGAAAATCCAATTGGACTTACAACAATACAACGTTGATTACTTTATAATGCTCAAATCCGACAGTGTATTCTAACCTATAGATAGGCCAAACATGGCAAGTGTTTTTGTCAGCTACCGCCGCAAGCCCAGCGCAATCCTGGCTCAGTTGATCGTAAAAGACCTCAAAGAGTACGGAATCGAGGTGTATCTGGATATTGAGCGCATGGAAAATGCCGGGGCATTCCCTACGCGGCTGCTGCAAGCCATCGACGTTTCCGATGTGTTTGTTTGCCTGCTCGGTGAAGATACGCTGGAATCGGAGTGGGTGCAGCGCGAGATTCAACATGCCCAGGAAGTGGGCAAACCCATGATTCCGGTTTTTCAGGAGAGTTTCGAGATGTTTCCCCTCGACCAAGCGCCTACGCCGCATATCCGGGCGCTGTTGGAACACGATGGTGTCTACATCTTCGACATCAAGAGCGTATATGTTCCCGAAGCAGTAGAAGCTCTGGCGCGTATGGTCGAGAACACAGCCCACTGGCTGAAGCAGACCCCGCCCCCAGACGATGTGATTTCGCAGCCCATCCTCACGGTGAATATCGAAACGCTGGCAGGGCAGAAGTTCGGCCAATACGAAGTCCGCGAGTTGGTGGGTATGGGCGGTATGAGTGCTGTATATCGCGCCTATCAGGAAAATCTACAGCGCGATGTGGCGCTCAAAGTGCTGCCACCCTCGTTCGCCGCCCAGCAAACCACGCTCGAACGCTTCTTGCGGGAAGCTCGTACCGCTGCTGCGCTGGAGCACGCGCACATCGTCCCGGTGTACGACTATGGCAATTACAGCGGCTTGAGTTTCGTGGTCATGCGGCTGTTATCTGGCGGATCACTGGCGGAACGTCTGGAATGGGCGGAAAACGAAGGAAAGCCACTTCCCTCTTTGCCCGAAGCAGCCGATGTGCTGAAGAAACTGGCTGCGGCGTTGGATTATGCCCACTCGCGCGGGGTGATTCACCGGGACATCAAAGCCAATAATGTCATGTTTGATGACCAGGGCAGTCCCTTCATTGTCGATTTCGGCATCGCCAAGCTGACACATGCCGAAAACGCGCTGACCGGAACGGGCGTAGCGATGGGCACACCGCTGTATATGGCTCCCGAACAATGGCGTGGAGAGAGTGTGACCCCGGCCACCGATCAATATGCGCTGGGCGTGACCATCTATGCCATGCTCACCGGGCATCTGCCGTTTGAAGCGCCCACTCCCTATGCCCTGATGAATAAACATCTGAACGAGCAGCCCACGCCGCCGGATACCTGGCGCGCCGACCTGCCAGAAGCCATCAAACAGGTGTTGAGTCAGGTGATTGCCAAGAATCCGCGAGATCGTTTTCCATCAGCGAAGGATTTTGCCAGCGCCTTCGAAGCAGCGGTAGAAGCGACCGGCATCGAGGCCGAACCCACCAACTTCTTCACCGAACCGCTGCCGGGAAAAGTTGCTGCCGCGCCCTCACCTCTGTTGACCGGAACGCCGCCACCCGTAAGTCCAATACCGCCTCCGATGGCCGTAAGCAGCACACCGCCGCCACAACCGAGCGCCAGTCCCGACCAGCCAACGCCAGTCGAATCGCTTCCCATTACTGACCCCACCGCTACAGCAATGTCCGGTCATACGCCGCGCCCTGATCCTGCTCTCCCATCAGTTGAGCACACACCGCCGCCAACGCTCGATCAGGCGCAGGTGTTGAGTTCCGTCCCGCCGCCAGAGAATATGCCGCTGCCAGCCGAGTCCGATGAACCGGGTACAGCTACCTTCCAACCGACGGAAGTTATGCGCCCTGTGACGCAGCCGGTACCGCTTCGCCCCAGCAGTCAGTTGTCCTTGTTGGCGATAGTGGTTGTAGTGGTACTTGGGGTATTGGGTTTGGCTGCCCTGATTCTCAGCAATCAAAATCGCCAGCAGGCAGAGGCACAACAGACTCAAGCCGCAGCCCTTGCGATTTTGTTGGAGGCGACGGACACCGCCAGTCCCACACCAACCTTTACCTTCACACCCACCAGTACACCAACCGTCACTTTTTCGCCCACGCCTGCCACACCCGTCGCCCAGGCGATTCGAGATGTAGCGGCCAGGCTTGGCCCTGGCCCGGATTATCCGATTGTGCTGACTCTGGCTGCCGATGAACAACTGGATATGACTGGCATTAGTGACGATGGTGCCTGGTATCAGGTCATTTTGCCGGATGGCACACATGGTTGGATTGTGTCGTCGGAGTCGCTGGTGCAGACCTATGGTAATCTGGAGTTGCTGGAAGTGATGCCGCCGCCGACCAATACCCCCAGCGCCACACCCACCGCCAGCAGTACACCAACGGCGACATCCACCCCAACCGTCACGCCGACTCCGACTCCCAGCCGCACCCCGACACCTACACCTGTTCCGACAGATACCCTGACGCCCACACGCCGACCTTCCCCCATAGCTCATGTCGCACCGACTGAGGCCAGTAATATTCAGGGGATCGGGAGTTCCGGTAACGGCTCACCTTCATCCCCCTGAATTTTGGGTTAGGAAATCGACATTTTGTTTGCTGTATGCAAAGTGAATGATCTATACTACGACCTTATGGGGTTCTGTATTAGGGCGTAGTGGACTACGTGCCTGATTGGTTCGGATTGTTCGCGGGCAGCTAAACCATCGAGTAACGTATGGCGAGTGTATACATCAGCTATCGGCGGCGGCCCAGTGCTGTGCTGGTAGAGCAGGTTGTCGAAAACCTGAAGATGAAGGGGATCGAGGTCTATCTGGATTCCGGGCGTCTGGAAGGTTCGGAGGATTTTCCGGCCAACCTGCTAGGGGACATCGAGAAGGCCGATGTATTTGTCTGCCTGATTGGTGATACCACCTTCGAATCGGCGGCAGTCCGTCGAGAGGTTGAGCAAGCACACAAACTCGATAAGGCCATGATTCCGGTTTTTCAGGAAAGTTACGACCCGGTTAATCTGGACAAAGCGCCCACGCCCCACATCAAAGCCCTGCTGTCACGCGATGGCATCCAGTTTTTCGACATCAAAGATGCCAATGTCAAAACCACCCTCGATGCGTTGGCGCAGATGATCGACAACACGGCTGCGTGGCGCAATCAAACCCCTGCTGACCCACCAACGCCACATCCTACAGTGGTTAATATCGACAGTTTGTCGGGACAAAAATTCGGCCAGTACGAAATCCGCGAACTGCTGGGTATGGGGGGTATGGGAGCAGTCTACCGCGCCTATCAGACGACGCTCCGGCGCGATGTGGCCTTCAAAGTGTTGCCGCCGACAATGGCGCAGCAGCCGGAATTCATTGAACGCTTCGTACGCGAGGCGCAGACCGCCGCCGCGCTGGAACACTCGCATATTGTCGCGGTCTACGACTACGGCACATCGGAAGGTGTGAGTTACGTGGTCATGCGCCTGCTGACGGGCGGGTCGCTGGCGGAACGGCTCACTTACCGCGCCAGAGGCGAGAATAAATTACCCACACTGGATGAAACCGCCCGCGTGCTGCGCGATCTGGCAAGTGCGATGGATTACGCCCATTCGCGTGGGGTGATACACCGGGACATCAAGGCCAACAACGTCATGTTCGATGATCAGGGCAGTGCTTTCCTGGTGGACTTCGGCATCGCCAAGATCGCCAGTGCTACCACCGGCCTGACCGGGACGGGCATGATGATGGGCACGCCGTCCTACATGGCTCCTGAGCAGTGGAAAGGCGAGGGTGTCACCCCGGCCACTGACCAGTATGCTCTGGGCATAATGGCCTATAGCATGGTGACGGGTAGGCTGCCATTCGAAGCCCCCACACCCTATGCCCTGATGCACAAACACCTGCATGAAGAACCCACACCACCGCAGACCTGGCGTGCTAATCTGCCAGAGGACATTAAAGCGGTTCTCGATCAGGCGATGGCGAAGAACCCGCGCAACCGCTTTCCTACCGCTCGTGAGTTCGCCGATGCGTTTACCGAAGCAATCAAGGATGTAAAAGCGAGTCCCAGTGACTTTTTCACCGAGCCGCTGCCTAACCGTCCAACACCCTCGTCGGTCTTGCCGGATGCACCTAAATCGAAGCCAGCCTTCACGCCCACATCGAACCCACCTCCGCCATCGTCCGCTGGATCGGCCTCGCCGGGACAGGTAGACTACAATCCCACTTTCACGCCCAGCCGTCCTGTCCCGATTGATGGCGATACCTCACTGGTTGCCAGGCCTCGACCTCGCGGGCGTGGTTCGCTGGTGTGGGGTGTTGGTGCGGTTGTAGTCGTGCTGCTGGCATTGGGGGCATTCGCGGTCTATTCGTCGAACACCGCTGCCCAGGCCGCCGCAACCGGAACTGCTGAAAGGGAAGCGATTCTGGCTGTCACTTCGACACAGGCTGCTACTGAGACTCAGATCGCAGGCACGATGGTCGTCCTTGCGGCGGAAACGGGGACGCAGATCGCTATCATCGCCCAGATTCCAACCGACACGCCCACTCCGACACCCAGCGATACGCCGACGAACACGCCCACACCTACTAATACACCAACGCCGACGACTACACCTAGCGATACACCCACACGTACCCCGACGAATACACCCAGCCCGACACCGACATCCACCGCTACAGCTTCCGATACGCCCGACGCGGTGCAGGTAGCCGGGGCGACCTATGCCGCCATTCAGACTGTGACTGCCGCATCGTGGACGGATACACCTACGCCGAATGTGACCCAAACATTGGAAGCTGCCTTAACCGCTTTTTACGCCCAGGACTTGACCGCTACCGCTACCCTGTGGACGTCAACGCCAACACCAACTCTCACACCCACAGCAACCCTGACGCCGACGTTGACACCCACCATCACGCCGACCAACACGATTACACCGATTCCGTCACCAACCCTCACACCGACGATTGCGCCGGGGACGGTGGTTTGTCCGGGCGCTTTGCCGACCATGCTGGTCGGGAGTACAGAGGGTTACGTTCGCAGCGAAGACCCGCGCCCGGTGAACGTCCGTGATGGGGCAGGACTCAATTATGACAAGATTGGAGAAATCCCGGCCAATGCTGCCTTCACCATACTAGAAGGCCCAACCTGCGCCGATAGTATTTCCTGGTATCGTGTCAGCTATGGTAATCTGCAAGGGTGGATCGCTGAAGGCACAGATGTGTATTTTGCCTCGCCTATAGATGCCAATCGTCCTGATATTCGTACACAAGCCGTTTTGACCAACTGCCAGCCGTTAATCGAGGATGATTTCACAGGCGGGACATCCTCACACGATTGGTTCCAGGATACTCGTGAGGGCGCGCGCTCCAACGAGCGCATCATTGATGGTGCTTTCGAGATGCGGTTAAACCTGATTCCAAGCGGTTCGACAGAAGCGACCACCTGGGCCAGTCTGCGGGGTGTCAGCTTCCGCAGCCGCCGGGTGGAGGCCGTCATTCGGGTGTCCAGTTTCTCCGACGTGACGACCCGCACCGGCATATGGCTGCGTTATCAGGACGAGAATCACTTCCTTGCGTTCCTTATCCGCAACAGTGGCAGCTACTACATTGGTCGTTTCGAGGATGGCAGTTATACCGACATCGTTCCCTGGGTGGTGAACCCGGCCATTCGGACGGGTGACAATGCTGTGAATACGCTGCGGGTGGACAGCCAGGGCGATGATTTCTCGTTCTATATCAACGGGGTGTTCATCACACGGATTGTAGATGCCACCTGGCCGGAAGGGCGGCTGGCATTCTTCGTCGCGTCGCGCACCGCTCCCGTCAGTTTCTTTATGGATTATGTCAAAATCTGCGATTTGTAAAATCGGCACTGAGTCTACTCTGGACGTTTGAAGACGCAGAAATAGGTGCTTGTCCAACTCGCCATACCGCGCCCACTGTCCACCGCCAGCACATCAGCATTGTTGCCGACGGCCACTGGTTGCATGTGAACCAGCTCCCACCCCTGTTCGCCATAGGCATCCAGGCGCGGAATCATGGACTCCGGTGTATTGCGGGGAATGCCGCTCTTCCAATCCCACCGTTCCTGCAAGTAATCCTGAACGGGTTCGGCCTCCGCTTTAACGAATACCGACATATATTCCCATTTTTGGCGCTCGGCCATGTCACAACCTCCGTAGATGTGGTTTACCACTATCTATACGCAGGAGGCTCAACCGGGTTGCTTGCGCGACGTCAAATATCAGTGTAGTCGCTGCGTTCCCATTCGATAGAGTCAATGATTCGCTCGGCTATGGATGGTTCACCGCCGCCGATCTGACAGGCATTGAACCGCTGCCGCAGATCATCCGTATCGAGGCCGCCATGCGAGGCGATGACCACTATCTGGCTGGTCGGTTTGGTGTTATTCCAGGGTTCGCCCAAGAGCAGACTTGCCCGCCTTCCGACAATTTGCAGCACCGCGCGCTGCTGTGGGTACTCGGCTAAATTCAGCACCCCTTTGCATCGGAATATGGTGGTGGGGAGGCCGCCGACCATCTTCTGTACTGCGCTCAACGATAACGGCTGGTCGCTCGTCCAACTCCAGGTGTTGAATATCAGGCTGTGGTCGGTGTGATGATGGTCGTCATGTTCATGGTTGTGGTCATCCTGCCCATCTTCCTCGTGGACATGGATGTCCTGTGCCGCTCGTCCCGCCAGCTTTTCGGGCATATATTGCCCTACGCCGATGAGCAGTTCCAACGGTACGTTCCCATACGTGGTTTCCAGTATACGGATGTCGGGGATCAGGTCTGCGATCTGGTTTCGCACCTCACTGAGCCGTTCCGGGGAGACACGATCCGCCTTGTTCAGTACCACCATGTCCGCCACTTCAATCTGTCCCATCGCCACCTGCGTGTAATCGCCATCCAGGGCGAACAACTGCTCGGCATCTGCCACTGTGATGATGCTGTCGACAGTGATAAAGGGTTGAATTTCTGGAATGAGGAAGGTCATAGCAACTGCTGCCGGGTCGGAGACGCCGCTGGTCTCGACAATAATGTATTCCGGTGGATCGGGGCGTTTGAGTAATTTGACAGTTTCCATCATCAGGTCGTCGCGGATGGTACAGCAGATGCAGCCGTTGGCGAGGCTGACGGTTTCCCCCTCCACGCCCACCACTAATTGCGAGTTGATGTTGATCGTGCCGAAGTCGTTGACCAGCACCGCAATCCGCAGGCCGTGATCGCCATGTAGGATGCGATTGAGCAGGGTCGTTTTGCCCGCGCCCAGAAAGCCGGTCAGGATAGTGAGTGGAATCGGAAATAGTGGAGCACGAGACATGCTGGCCTCCATCGGATACGATTATACGGTTGGGGTTTTTGTGCTTGCGGCTAGCCAGTGACCTGTTTCAGGGTGATACCGCGCCGTTTCAAAAAGGCCAGCAGGCCAATTTTGTCAATCGTGCGGATTTCGCCAACAGATACCGTCACCCGCACATGTTTGTCGAGTTCCGGCACATACACGCGCTTGGACTGGAGATTTGGCTCCCATTTCTTGCGGGTGGCACGCAGCGAGTGGCTGCGCTGGTTGCCGAACATGGGCTTCTTGCCCGTAATTTTCTTTTTCCCTGGCATATCAAAATTCTCCTGCTGACATCGGGCGGCTGTTCTGGCGGATGAACAACAAACCATTTTTTGTGAATTGAGGCTACAGGATAATATAAATTGGCCGATGGGACAAGGCCGAAGGTTGTGTTGAGGGGAGAATATTTTGTATTTATAGGAATAGTAATTCCTAAAGTTTCCCGGTTGTTCAAGAGATCGTGTTTCGCGTATGGGTAGACCTGCTGATATTCTCGCCAGTCATGATGTTGCACACCACCGAGTGATGCAAATATCAAGCAGAAAAATCGAAGTAGCAAGCGCTTAGGAAATTGTTACTTGGTTTTATAATCCAGTCCTTTTTTAACCAAATCTTCTAATGTCGCTTCTGCTAACAACTCGCTACTTACACGCGACGAAGAAAGAAATTGTTTAAGGATATTAAATAATTCAGCTTGGTGAGTTGGAATTTCTTCAAATGTCTCTATAGTAATGATTTCTTTGTAACCGTTCTTCTGAACCGCAACCTTAAGTAAACGACCTTTTGCATCGTAAGCCGAATACACATTGTTTATGACATCAATTGGTTCGGCAAATCTTTTTGCAGCTTCTAAAGAATCAAAGATGTATAAATTATTAAGCTCATAAAGAAAAACGGGAATTTCGATCATGTTGTTGAATTTTGAGGTAGCGTTTCTTGAAGTTTGTCTACCAATTCTGCTCGTTCACTGGATGGTAGCTGTTTAGCCAACTCGTAGACCTGTTCAAATGTCACATCGCTCATCGTTCATCACCTGACTTTTATGGTAAAATCTCCACCATCATTATACCGAAATCCCTATCTCACAGGAACATGCACCCATGAGTGATTGGAAGCCAATTATCGGGCTGGAAGTCCATGCCGAACTGATGACGAACAGCAAAATGTTTAGCGCCTGCCCGGTGGTGGATAGTGTGGAAGCCGCGCCCAACACCGCCGTCGATCCCCTGTCGCTGGGGATGCCGGGGACGCTGCCCGTTGTTAACCAGCGCGCCATCGAGTTTGGCATTATGGTCGGGTTGGCGCTCAACTGCACCATCCCCCCATTCAACCAGTTCGCCCGTAAGAGTTACTTTTATCCCGATCTGCCAAAGGGCTATCAGATTAGCCAGTATGACCGCCCCCTCGCTGTTAATGGTTTTCTCGATGTCGAGGTCACGCCGGAGGATGGCGAACCCTATGTCAAGCGCATCCGCATCCGTCGGGCGCATCTGGAAGAAGATACCGGCAAACTGACCCATGCCGATGGCAGCAGCTATATCGACTTCAATCGCGCCGGTGTCCCCCTGCTGGAAATCGTGACCGAGCCGGACGTGAACAGCGCCGAGGAAGCCGAAGCCTATGCCCGCACGCTGCGCGCGATTCTGCAATATCTTGGGGGTGAATAACGGCGATATGTCCAAAGGGGTGCTGCGCGTCGAACCGAATATCAGTGTGATGCATAAGGATGATGCCGAGTTTCGCACCCGTACTGAGGTCAAAAATCAGAACAGTATCCGGCACATGTACCGTGCCACCCAGGCCGAAATCGAGCGCCAGATCAAACTGTACGAGTCCGGCGATACCGTCCATGCGGCCACATTGGGTTGGGACGAGGCCAAAAATCGCCTCACTATTCAGCGTCACAAGGAAAGTGCCGACGAATATCGCTATTTCCCGGAGCCGGACATCCCGATTCTGGAAATCGGCCTGGAATGGATTGACGAAATCCGGGCGAAACTCCCAGAACTGCCGGATGCCAAGCGTACCCGCTTCGTAAATGATTTTGGCCTCAGCCAGTACGATGCGGCGGTGTTGACCTCAGACAAGGCCGTCGCCGACTATTATGAGGGGGTGCTGGCTGGCGGAGCCGACCCCAAATCTGCCGCCAACTGGATTATCACCAGCCTGTTCGGGCTGATGAATAAGGCCGGTGTCGAGCGCGAGAACATTGGGACGATCAAGATCACTTCCGCGCAGTTCGCCGCGCTGACCAAACTGGTTGCGGATGGAACATTAAATAAAGGTACGGCCACCACCGTTTTGGGCGACATGTGGGAAACCGGGGCAGACCCGCAAAAAATTGTAGAGGCCAAAGGGCTGGCACAGGTTTCCGACACCAGCGCGATCACCAGTGTAATCGTCGGGGTTCTGGACGCCAACGCCAACATGGTTGAGGATTACCTCGGTGGCAAGGATAAACTGTTCGGCGCGCTGATGGGCATGTGCATGAAGGCGCTCAAAGGACAGGGCAATCCGCAGGTGGTTACAGACGTGCTGCGGGCGGAAATTGAAAAGCGGCGGGGATCATAAACCCTCGCCGCTCGTCAGAAACAGCATCCGATTGAATTATGCCCGCACCGGGGCGACCCCTAAATTCATCAAAATCTTGTTTAATTCTTGAAAGCGAAATGGTTTATGTAAAAAGGCATCTGCGCCATGTTCGAAGATTGCCCACTTACGGTCTTCGGTATCCACAGCGCTTATCATCACAAACGGAATGTGTGACCAATCCACTGTTAGAACGGACGTGATCCAGTAACTCCAGGCCGTCCATATCCGGCATTGTCAGTTTGCTGATGATGAGGTCTGGCAGTGGGTCACGGTTGAGCCGCATGAAGACCTTCTTCCCCTTGTCTTCCCCAGGTAACTTCGTAGCCACGCCCCTCCAGGGCGAGCCGCACCATCGTGGCGGTGTCTATCTCATCATCGACTAACAGAATTCGTGACATACTTGTTTACCCCACCCAAAAGTCCTATTGCATTTACTTAATTAAGTATAAAGAGAAATCATTGGTCTGTCCGTAAAGAACGTCAATTTTTCGTCAATAAATCATGAATATCATCCCCCTCATTTTTGGGTGTAGCATAAAACCCGATTTTAAGCTAGAATATGTGTTCTAGTTATGTGATTGAAAGGTTTGAAAAGACAAGCCAAAACAGCGAATAATCAAACCATATGTTATACGTATCAACACTCAGCATTCGGCCATGTTGCGATATTTATCACAAAATGGTTGAAAGCCAGCCTATCAGACCAGTGAGAGACACAAAAGCGAGGTAAATACACAATGGCAGGCTATGCTTATACAGTTATCGTAGGGAATGTGGGGCGCGATCCAGAACTGCGTTATCTACAATCGGGGACTCCGGTTTGCAGTTTCACCGTCGCCGTATCGGAACGCTGGACAGATCGCCAGTCGAACGAGCGCAAAGAGAAAACGACATGGTATCGTGTGTCCGCATGGCGTGGACTGGCGGAAACTTGCAACCAGTACGTGCATAAGGGGATGCAAATCCTGGTGACGGGTCAGGCCAGCGCTTCAGCCTATCTTGACCAGAGCGGCCAACCCCAGGCAACGCTGGAAATCACAGCGCGGGATGTGCAATTCCTGGGCAGCCGTCAGGATCGGGAAGGCATGGGCGCGGGGGGGACTACAACGACTTCGCCGCACCACCGGACAACATGGGCGACATCCCATTCTAAGATCATCCGGGGAATTACTAGCGGGACATGGACAATCATGTCCCGTTTTTGTTACCGTCCCGATGTATCGGTGGAATGCATTTCCACCTTTGGCTCGGCGAAACGGTAGCGAATTCTCTCACCCTGTTCGCCCAGGTCATCGCTCGTTTCTTTCACCAGCAGTCCCGCATCACCTAATAGGTCAAGTTGCATCATGTCGTCCGGGGTCAGGGTCGATTTTCCTAAATCCTGCGCAATCTCATCCTGTCCCAACCATCCGCCCTTTTGTTTTATTACATTGATTAACGTCTGCTGCTGCTCATTGAGTTTAATGGACATCCGTTTTCCTCCAAACACCTTTTCCCCTTAGTAAACCTGACTTGTGTGAAAATTGTATAAGTTATTTCTGAGGATTTCAGATTAGATTGGCGGCTTCGGGTTGAACAGTCAGTATTAAATAGCCTTTGGAATCGCCGTTTTGACCGACATGAGGTATGCTGGCAGACGTAGAATGAAGGAGTATGTTATGCAACCGAACCCACAACCGCAGCGCAAGATTAACCTGGAAATCCCCACCAACCTGAACGCGACCTATGCTAATGCGGTGATGATTAGTCACACTCACAGCGAAATCATCATGGACTTCATCCAGGTGATGCCCAACGACCCCCGCGCCCGTGTCCAATCGCGCATTGTGATGACCCCGGCCAATGCCAAGCTGTTCCTGAAAGCGCTCAATACCAACTTGGAACGTTTTGAGCAGTTACATGGGGAAATCAATCTTCCGCCAGAAGCCCCCACGCTGGCCGACCAACTCTTTGGGGGCTTGAAACCGGATGATAACAAGGACGATAAACCCAATGAGTGATCTCAATAAATATGTGACAGCATTCGCGCCGGATTTATGACCAAAAACAGTGCTCGTGACGAGGCCATCGCCCGTTCGCGCGAACTGATTCGCCACTGTGCCGAAGGTATCCGCGCCATCCACCGCCGCGAATGGGATACAGCCGATGCCAAGCTGTCCGCCGCCGCCAGCCGCCGCCGATGAAATGCGGGCAGGAGTGGCCGATTTTCCCGACCTGTACCACAGCGGTTATACCCAGGATGCCCTCAAGGAAGTGGTGGAAGCCTTTTGCACCTATGCCATCGTCCGTGACCAACCACTGCCATCAGCCGAATCACTGGATGTGCAGGGGTCAACCTACCTGAATGGGTTGGCCGAAGCCGCCACCGAATTACGCCGTTTCATTCTCGACATCCTGCGCCGCGAAAATCCCGATATGGCCGATGCTGAACGCTCTGCTGGAATGGATGGACGACATTTACGACCAGTTAGTGACCTTCGATTTCCCCGACGCCATCACCGGCGGGCTGCGGCGGCAGACGGACATTGTGCGCGGTGTGCTGGAACGCACACGCGGCGACCTGACCACTACGGTACAGCAGGGGCGTTTACAGGCGGCACTCAAACGGGTTGAGGGGCGCTTAGAGGAATAAAAAGGGAAGGGTTCGGAACCCTCCCCCGACGATCATGCAGTCTGTTTATGAAGCGGGCGCAAAGGTGAGTTGAGCGAAACAGGTTTTGCCATCTGCCGTGACAATTCCATAGATGCCGCTGCCCACACCCTCGTAGAAGCCGTTCATCGTGACCTGTGTCATCGAATTATCGGGATTAAATTGGTAGAACATGAAGATGCCATCCGAATTCGTCAGTGTGTAACTGTCGCCTTCGATGGTGAACAGGAACGTGCCGTCAGCTTGTGCTTCCAGGGTTGCCGAGTTCAAATCGGGGAGGCTGTTCACCATATCGGCAGCACACAGGTATTCCGGTGCATCCCAGGTGGTTGTGAACAGACTGCCCGCCATTGATGACACATCGACAGATGGGGCGGATGTTGGCTCAATGGCTGCTACAGGTGTGGCTGTTGTGGGTGGTGCGTCTTCCGATACCAGTGGGCTGTAGATGAAGCAGGGCGAGTCACCCGGCTTGACCGCTTTGCTCCAGTAGAAGGTCGCTTCCCCATCTGAGATTTGGACAGATACACTAAATCGATTGCCATTCTCATAGGTGTAGTAATCGTCTCCGTCCCAGAACAGCGTGTACGACCCCATACCATAGTCGATCTCCATATCCTGATTATCGTTGAACGCGATGTCCACCTGACTAAAATCTGGCATCGCTTCGGCAGTGCAGGTGTCGTCTGGTGGTGGCAGCGTGATGAAGTAACCGCCAGTACGGATGGGTGTCTGTGATTCCGGTGTGACCGGGGGCTGTGATGTCTCATCACTGGATGGCGTGGACAGAAAAGTGGGAGTCATTTCTGGGGTGATGATGACCCCGTTACAGACCAGTTCATTTGGCTCAACCAGTTCATAAACGATGGTGCTGCTGGTGGTACAGCCGCCCTGTTCCTGCCGTGTGTACGTAAATTCAATCCGGGTTGGGCTGACGACATAGTAGGCGCGGGTGATGGTGACGTTCACGCTGCCGGATGTTTCCCCATTTTCGGTCAGTAGTTCGCGGGTCATTTCGCTTTGCGAGTAAACCCCCTGCATCTGTTCGGGATAGGGCGCGGAGGAATCGACCTGCAACCATTGGCTGTCGGCAGTCATGCAGATCGGTAAGGTGGGCAGTTCTTCGCCTTGTGCTTCGCCACCCATACCACCATTGTCCCCGCCCGGAATCTGGCACGTGCCACTGGACGAAAAACTGGACTGTTCGGGTCGGATCACCCACAGGCCATTAACGATGTCTGGTGAGCGGGTTGGCTGCGCGGTTGGTTTTGGCGCTGTTGTTGCCGTCGGTTCCGGTGTACACAGGGGAACGAGTAAATTATCCGGGTCATTTGGATCGCACGGAACAGATTGGGCGGTGTGCCCCTGTGCAGGTGGCACAGGGATGCCATTTTCATCAAGGGGCGGAGCGTCCTGAGCCTGAATAATGATGGGTAGGGCGCAGACACTCAGTAGCAACAAGTAAACAACGTAACGTAAAAACTTCATGGTGGGTTAATCTCTCCGTTTGTAACAGTATATGACATTACAATCGGGTTGATTAAACCGCGAAACGCCTGTTCCTCGCCTCAATCCGAACCGGGGAAGTTTCCCCGGCAGTTCGGGGGATGAACGATATACGCCTTTGGTCGGATTGCCTTATGACACCCTATATTCGGTGATTTTGTATTCAGGAAGGGTGTTCGAGGATGGCTCGTTTATGTCCTGGATGAGCGCAGTCACTGGCACATATACCGGATTCGACTTCAGTACTTTCAATGTCTCAACCATTCGTTCTCGGAGTGCAGGATTTGCGCTGTCTAATGCGCTCTTGGCACAGCGCCACACCTGCGTCGATCTGGCCGAGGTCCATCAGCACCAGACTTCGCCAGAATGGAATCATCGGATCATCTGGCATGATCGCCTGCGCCGCCGCGTAATCTGCTTCAGCCTCATCGAATTTCCCCACTGTCGCATAGGCTTGACCCCGCGCCATCAACAAGTTTGTCTGGATCGGTTTCGCAAATGCGTCAGTCTCCAGGTTAAATGCCGTCTCCAGTAATTGAATCGCCTCGGTGTAATAACCCGGTGCGTCTGCCTGATGTCCATTTTCCGTCGCCAGATCGCCCGCACGACTCAACCACTGCCATGAGCGCGGCATCCGGTTGATAACTGCTGCCGCCTCGTCATAATGCCGCGCGCGCATCAACAACCAGAAGTTGCGCTCTGCCACCTGCTCGTCATCCGGGTGATCGGCATGAATCCCGGCAATCAGCTTCCATCGCCTGCTTCGTAAGCGCCGAGCTGTTCTAACAGAATTCCCCGCAGCAGCCCATCTTCGGCTGTCGGACTCGCCAACTGATCCAGGTCATGCAGTGCTGCCCGAAGATGTTCCTCCCCCGGTAGTCGCATCAACACCTGTGCCCGCAGTCGCCTCGCTGTCTCGTCGTCAGGATACGCCGTAAGTTGCTGGTTCAGTGCATCCAGTGCATCCGGCAGTTCCCCGGTCTGGATGAATGCCTCCGCCAATTCCATTGGGCTGTATCCCATCGCTTGCAGCCTCTCTAAAACATAAGGACGAGGCCGCCCTCGTCCTGGTTTCACTTGTTTACTGCTTCGATCTCACGCGACCCCGTGCTTACTCGTCTCCCTGGAAGCCCGAAGGTATAGGCACGCTTTCGCGCATCCATCGCCGCGCCCAGCACTGTATTACCGCGTGTCCGCCAGGTGGTATGGATGTCTCGGATGAAGCTCGCCAGCAGTTCGTAGGCCAGCGATTTAAAATTAGTGTCCTCCAGCGTGGCGGCCTGTTTCGGCCAGCCGTATCCCCAGGCAAACCAGGAGCCGTTAGACAGAATCAGGATGTCAAAAAACGAGGGAGCGTCCGGTTCGCTGCCGATGAATAACGCGATTCGCCCGCACAACTCCTTGAATGACACACCCGGAATTTGCGCCTCGTCGCGTGCATTCGGCCATGCCGTTCCCACCAGCGGAACGAAAAGGACACTCCAATCCTCAATCGGGATTTGCAACGCCCGCCGTCCAGCACCCGCCGGATGATCCAGTAAGCGTGGTTCGCCCAACTCGGTCAGCCCGCGTTCCCGGCATTCGTATACCACCTGCTGGAGTGCAGCAAAAAGCGCATCGGCAAACTCCTCGGTTTGCTGATTGAGATACGCGCGTTGGTCGCGCCGCGATAGCAAAACCTTTTCCAACTGTTGGAAAGATTTTTCATCGTGCTCGGCGCGTTTTGCTTTTGCGTGCGAGTTGAAATCTACCATAATCCAGGCATGAACATTACAATTTCGATGGGATCAATTCTATTTCACGAACGGCTGAATGGCAACCCGACACCTGGAAGGCTGTCGCGCTAGGCCGATACATCGGCCAATTGCAACCTCACGCTGAAGCATGTGCCTTTCCCCTCAATGCTGTCAACACTGATGCTTCCACCGTGCAGTTCCACAATCTCTTTTGAGATGCTCAATCCCAACCCCATGCCGATGTTGGATGTGTCCTGGTTCGCCTGATAAAAGGGTTGGAAGATGTGGGGCAGATGCTCCGGCTTGATGCCCACGCCAGTATCGCACACCTGTAATACTGCCCAACTCCTCTGGTCGTCGTATCCGCGTTCGAGCGTAACCCTGATGTTGCCGCCTGCTGGGGTATGGTTGATGGCGTTGGTAATTAAATTGGTGACAACCTGGTTAATGCGCCCCTGATCGGCGTGAACCATCAGCGGATGAGACGGAAGCTGGAATGCCAGATGCAAATTGTGTTTTTCCGCCTCTGGCATTTGAACTTCTACCACCTTGGCGACAAACTGGTCTAGCTCGAACATCTCACGGTGTAAACGTAACATCCCACGTTCCAACCGCGACAGGTCTAACAGGTGTTCGGTCAGGTCTTTGATGTGGTCGGTCACTTGTTCCAGAATTTGCAGGTGGGTCGCCATACGTTCCGGTTGTTTCTGTGCCAGATACAGCCGCGTTTTGAGGTTGGTGATGGGTGTCCGCAGTTCATGGGCTGCGTTGCTGATGAAGCGCGATTTTTGCTGATGCTAATGCCTTTTCCTGGCTGATGTCCCGGAAAATGGAAATTGCCCCCACCACTTCCTTGTTACCGTTCCTGACAGCAGTAGCTCGGATACTGACATCCAACATATCCCCGTTATTGCGCTGGAATTGTCTTTCGGAATACAGGTAGCCAGTCTTCCGTGAGGTTGGTGACAAAAGTCCATCCAGTCCTGCATAAAATTGTTGACCCAGAGCCTTCTCGTCCATACTGAATCGCGTCAACCATTTCTTCAGGTGAAAATCCTAACATTTGATAAAATCGCCTGATTGATGTAACGATAATTGGGGCGCAGCGACAGATAATTCTCCAGTGTGATTTTCTCATCGTAGATGACCCCAACAACGCCATCGGCTATCCCATCCAGCATGGCTTGGAGTTTTGCCCGTTCAAGTGCCAGTTCCTTCGTCCGTTCCTCCACACGCAGTTCCATATTATCCGCATGTTTGCGCACATCATCATACAATTGTGCATTTCGGATGGCGATGCTGGCCTGGTCGGCAAATATCTTAAGTGTCTCAGCATCTTTCTGTTGAAACTTATTGGTTTCCGCGCTGTCGAGGTTGAGGAAGCCAATCACTTCGCCATCAATCATAATCGGCGCGCTGACATGTGAGTTTATCCAGTAGGTGAGGTCGTCGATGACCCATCCGGTGTAAGTATGTACATCCGGGATCGCAAGTCCACGCCCCTCTTGTGCCATCGACTGAAAATTGAGCGTATCATTAACCGAATAATAGGTATTCATCAGCACTTCATTGCTGATTCCAAGTTTGTTGTATCCTCTGGCACGCACGACATGTAACACCCCATCATTGATGAGCATTACATTCACGGTATCGCACGGGATCACACGCTCCATCTGGGTCAAAATGCTTTCCAGAATTCCCTCATGATCCAGGATGCTGTTAAGGGCTGCGGCAGTGTCCCGCAGGGCTTCCGCTAACAAGTCGTAATTCACGTTCCGCCTGTTCGGCTCGTTTCCGTTCCTGGGCTTCCGCCTCGACCCGCGCCACATATTGGGCGTGCGCGATTCCCATGCCAATCGTCTTGCCAACTGCCATCAGTGTCGTCGCGTTCCTGGCTGGTTAAGGCACGCCCTTCGATCATCGGCATACTCAGTGTGCCTATCACCTTGTCGTGGAAGAGTAACGGCACAACGATAATCTGGTGAATATTCGCTTCCGCTAATGCCTGTCGCACCGCTTCTGAGATGTGCTCATCGTGTGATGGGTCGTTGCTGATCACGATTTCACCAGTAAACACGCTTTGCCCATTTAAACTGCGATTGAGTTGGAGAATTTGCGCCGCATTCGATAGGGCAGTGGTAACGCCGATGCTTGCCACTCGATCCAGTCGATCTGCTGTCTCGTTGACCAGATAGATGGATGATCCCGATATGTCCAGGTATTGCATCACCGTGTTGAGTGCGCCTTCCAGGACAATTTGAATATCCAGGGAGTGATAAACTGCGTCCGCCACCGCATTGATGGTTTCTAACGAGTTAGTTTGTGCTCGAAGTTCTTCCTCGGACTGTCTCAGCGCAGCTTCAGCCTGTCGTCGGGCGGTGATATCCAGTACCGAACCTTCAAAGTAGAGGACATTTCCGTCACTGTCGCGGACAGCGTGACCATAAGCCTTAACGATGATGTGTTGGCCGTCTTTCCGTGTCCAGACCATCTCCGATTCGGTGCTGTCTGCATGGTTAAACTTGTTAATCATCTCATCGCGGATTTCCGGGCTGATAAACAGATCATCACCGATATTGAGTGCCAGAACTTCTTCTGCCGTGTCATAGCCCAGCATATTCACCAGTGCTGAATTGACCAACATAAATCGCCCATCAACCGTGCTGCGATAGATTCCCTCCAGCGCATGGTCGATGATCGACTGTGCCCAGCTTTCACGCTCTAACAGGCGGGAACGTTCGTGGCTTTCAAGCATGGCGTTCACACGATGCAAAAATACACGCTTGCGGATCGGCGGGGAGATGACATCGGTTGCCCCTGCCTGGAATGCCTGCTCCACCGCTTCATCCTCGTCCGCCACAATCATCAGGATCGGAAGTTGTGGATGATTATCATGCAATTCGGCACAAAGTTGAAACGCCTCGGTTTCCTCGCCCATGTCCAGAACGACGGCATCCGGTTGATGATGGGTTACGGCTTCCACAAGGGTTGATGCTGTCGCTCGATCTCCATCACCTCATACGGGTGCGATTCGAGGAACTGTCGAAGCCTTTGTCGGGATTCTGAATTTTTGCCTGCCAAAAGGATCAGCGGCATGGTGTTCGCCAACCTTGCATGAGTAAAACTTGTTTTTGATTATAGTCTCTTTTGAAAGACTGAATGCTGGCGATATTTGTTTTGATCTTAATGCTTCTTTTGATTCGCCCCAGATATGGACGTACAATCAAGTCAGGTAGCAAATAAGGGCGGAGTACGAAACATTCATGCGTTGGAAGTCTGTTATCGGACTGGTTATGGTGAGTATGTTGGTGCTGCCCGTCGTGGCACAGGACTCCGAAACCGTCACAGATATTGTGTATGACACCCCTGTCGAAGATACTATTACCCAGGCAGCCTTTTACGACTGGTGGATGTTGCAGGCGGTGCAGGGCGATGATGTGGTCGTTGATATGGCTGCTTCAGGTGGTCTTGAACCCCTGATCGGTATCCTGAACCCCGGTGGCGATCTGGTCGGGCGCAGCCCGGATGGTGCTGCCGACACCACTGTCACCCTGGAATATACCATCCCCGAAACCGGCCAGTACATCATCGTCGCCACCCGTGTCGGTAATGCCGATGGAACCAGCACCGGCTCGTATTCGCTGCGGGTGCGCCATGCCAATGCGGTGGTGGAAGATACCACACCCCATCAGGATGTAACCTTTCGTTGTGACGACTTTGAGGCTTCAACAGCCGTTACCCTCTCCTTTGTAGAGGACAAACGAACTGGCCTTGTTCATCGTATGACCGTCTACGGCATTGACGGATTCCAGCCCGTTATCCGCATGTCCGTCGAAGACCCGCGCCCCTACGAAGTCTGCAACACCAATGCCGATCAGGCCGTAGGCGACACCTTCACCCTCCCCGGCGAAGCCGAACGCAGCATTACGTCGGATAATCTGGATACTGTCTCGCAATTTCTGGTGAGTGGCGCTGAAGAAGCCGGGGTGATTACTGTCACAATCGGCAGTAAGGATGGGTCGCCAGGGCGTTATATGGCGATCATCGAAGGTTTCACGATTGACCCGGATGATGATGTCGATGATTTACAAATCGGTGTTGGCCCACTGGCCGCCCGCACAACATCGCTCTCATTGTACATGGTCGCCGCTCCCAACAGCCGTCTTGATCCCTATATGGTATTGCTTGATACCGGCGAAACCTGTGACGATGCTGGACGTGTTGGTTGTGACGCGCTGCCAACTTTCAACGGGGCAGGCGCAGTCTTGCACGAAGGCGGAGCAGTAACGACCCTCAAGGGAGATCGTTCCGATGCTGGACTTGTGCTCAACCCCGGTGGCCCCGACTTTATGGGTGTCCAGCTCGGTAGCCGCGAGAAACATACACATGGCGCGTATGCCCTCGTGCTGGTTGGGCAGCTTCCCCCCCGCGAGTAATGGTGCTATCCCGCCAAAAATTTGGCGAATGCCAATGCATGATCTTTGATCGGGTCTTACAGGGGATAAATGTTGATGCCCAGCGCCCCGGCCAATGCAACCAGCAGCGGAGCGATGACCAGAGCGGGCAGGAAGTTCGCCATACGGGGGCGTTTGATGTCCAATAGCGTTAACCCTAATCCGATCAGCAGAATACCGCCCACAGCCGTCATCTCGTTAATCATCGGGTCGGACATGAATTGCCCAAATACATGTCCGGTGACGGCCAATCCCCCTTGCAGCACCAGTACGGTGATGATGCTGAAAAACACCCCCACGCCGAAACTGGCCGCGAATGCCATTGCTGCGAATCCGTCCAGAACGCTCTTGATCGCAAGCTGCTGGAAGCCGATTGCCTGTCCCATCCCATCCAGCATTGACCCCACGAAAGTCAGCGGCCCGATGCAGAACACCAGGCTGGCCGTGACGAATCCGGTGATGAATCGGGCGCGAATATCTAAAGCGGAAGATGTTGCTGCCTCGGATTGCTGAGTTGGGGAAGGTGATCCGAACTGTGACTGTAACCAGCCGCCGAACTGTTCTAGCACACTATGTAGGTGCAGCAGTTCACCAATAATCACCCCGATCAATAGGCTGAGTAGGGGGATAATCGGATTACCCGTTTTCCAGGCATTCTGGATGCCGATGAACAGCGTCATCAGCCCCAACCCTGTCACGACGGACTCCTGGATGCGTTCTGGCAGGCGGTTGCCGATTAACAGCCCCAGTGTGCTGCCAATCGCCACCGTAATCACGTTGAGAATTGTCCCGCCCATAATCTACTCTTTGATGAAGATTTATTCAGGATAAGGAATTATAAGGTAGCAGAGGATTTAAAACTGCTCCTTGTTCGGCCTTGTTAATCCCGTAGTGCCCGCTGAACTGATGACTTAAGTTGATCCATCCAAAAATTCCGCCACGAGCGCCAACAGGTGAGTGCCATAAGTATAGATGGTCTGCGCATACTCCCCCTGGATGGCTGTAAGTGGGCCTTCTGTCTCGTCCAGCAGCATCTCGGCATAACCGATGATCGACGTCAGATGTGAGCGGGTTTCATAACTCAGCAGCCCTTGCGCATTGCTGCTGGTCACGTCCGGCAGGCTGATGAGCAGATCGTACAACATTCGGTTGACGCCACTGATCGCCGATACCACTCGTTCCTGCTGCACCGTCAGCATACCGCCGCTTTCGTCCAGGAGCGCCTCGCACGAGTCGTTGATCGCCACCAATGGATTCAGCAGTTCATCCTGCATCATCAGGTTTGTTCCCCTCATAATCTGTTTTGAGCAGCGAGAACAGTGCCAGATCATGGAATCCGTTGTCTTCGTAGAACTGTTCGCGCTGTAAACCTTCGCGGCGGAAGCCGACCTTTTCCAGCACCCGGATGGATGCCCGGTTTCGTCCGTCTGCATCGGCTTCAATTCGATTCAGGTTCATACACTTGAAGCCAAAGTCAATGACTGCCCGAATTGCCTCGGTGATGATGCCCTGTCCCCAGTATGCCCGCGCCAGATCGTAACCAATCGACGCTCGCTGATCGTGACGGATCCAGTAATTGTAACCGCACATGCCGATTACCGTGTTATCGGGCTTAAAGGTTATGCCCCACCGGATTTCACTCTCATCCTGGTATCCCTTTGCCATCCCGGCAATCAGGTCGCGGGCTTGCTCAATCCGTTCGTAAGCTGGGCCGATATTCAACCGGGTTACTTCGTAATCCCCTCGGATGCGGAAAATAGCCTCCGCATCGGCTGGAATGATTTCACGCAGGCTTAATCGCTTCGTTTCCAATGCTGGGAAAGTCGTGAAGTCGAACAGATGAATTGCCAACATGCCTCTTTGGATGATTGAATCCTCGGTTATTGTAGCATAAGGCCGCATTTGGATGCGGCAACCAGGCATGTTGCCCACCAGAGTATCTGGTAGTTATACCCAAATTAAGCAAAAGCTATTAAAATCTGTATTCTTATATACATTTACGAAATTCGGTTTTGTTTCGGTATTACAATTAATCTTAACTCTGAAACCAAGTTAGGCGAGAATGCATGACGACCCGATTGTTTCCCAAACTCGTTCTTCAAACCTTTTACTACAAATTGTTGTTTGTGGTGCTGATGGTTGGGGCATTCCTGGGAATCTTGCGTGTGTTCTACCCTGCGTATGGAAATGCTGTCACTGTTTTGATCGCGCTGCCTGTGCTGGCGACAGCCGGGCTGTTCGGACTGTGGGGCGGGCTTCTCGCTTGGGTGATTGCGCTGGTTGCGAGATTGCTGTTGCTGTCAGCCTATGGAGTTCACATCTCGGTTCTGTTCACCAGTGAGGAAATCTTTGGTCTGGGTATGATGCTGGTAGCGACAGTAGCTGTTGGGCGTCTGTATGACATTTGTCAGACTACAAAATACCAGCTCTTGGACTGTCAGGCGACAGAAAAATCCTTGCGTCATTGTCGCCATCTTAGCCAGCAAATCACCGACGCTATCCCCGACTTGGTGTACATTTTTGATCTCGACGAGGCGCGCAACGTCTATACCAATCATGCTGTTGTTACCACCCTCGGTTATTCCTCTGACCAAATTCTTCAGGCCGAACCGTCCACGATTTCCAGCCTCATCCACCCGGATGATCTGTCAGAGATTGAACATAAGAGATCGAAATGGAGCGAAGCCCTTGAAGGAGCGCAAACCATAGACGTGGATTATCGCATGAAAGCTGCCGACGGCGATTGGCATTGGCTCCACAGCCTGGAAACCGTGTTCGCCCGTAATCCCGATGGTTCACCCCGGCAGATTATCGGCTTTGCCCGCGATGTCACTTCCCGCAGGCAGGTTGTTCAATCTTTGGTCGAAACCGAAAAGATGGAAAGTGCTTTGGTCAAAGAACGTGAACTGCTCCAACTCAAGAACCGCCTGATGACCACCATCTCTCACGAATTTCGCACACCCTTATCAATCATCCTCGCCTCAGGCGAACTTCTGGAGCGCTATTTTGACCGCCTCACACCGACCCGCCGTGACGAATGCCTGATGACTATAAAAACCCAGATTTTGCATCTCCGCGAAATGCTCGATGAGATCACTACCATTATGGGTGAGGAAGGTTTTTCACTGGCTTTTCGTCCTACCTCCCTCGACCTTCGGGCTGTTTTTCAAAAGGCAGTGGATGAAATGCAGGCGTCTGTCGGCTCGGCCTATACCCTGGCATTTACTGCCGAGGGCGACCTCAATCCCGTCAACGCCGACGAAGTCCTGCTTCGCCCAATCCTGAGAAATCTGTTTAACAATGCCATCAAATATTCTCCCTCCGGCGAAGTGGTGGAGGTACACCTCGCCCGCGAAGGGGATGAAGTGGTGTTCACGGTTTCCGATCATGGCATTGGCATCCCCACTGATGAGCAGCCGCGCATTTTTGACACCCTTCACCGCGCCAGCAATGTATCCCATATCGGCGGCCTCGGTATTGGTCTGCGCATCGTGCGCGATCATGTTTCGCTGCATGGGGGTACGGTTGCGGTGGACAGTCTGGAAGGACAGGGTACAACTTTCACGGTTCGCTTGCCCGTATCTCCGAATTAAGAGTCAGCCTTGTAGCGTTCATGAATATTTCACGCCTTCCTTACCTCCGTCTCTTACCTCCACATTTATAATAAAGCATATCGCATAAGACTATTTGCAAGTATTGCTCTAAAGCAAGGCATGTCTAGTCGTTCTCGCTAGAAATCAGGTCAGCATTAATAAATCCCCACTCCATATCTCCTGTTAAGAAAATTGTTGTCATCTTCGGTCTCGCGGCCTTCTACATCCTCACCTTTCCAAAGACCTATGCCTATTTTGGTACGGGTGTTGCTGCCCTTTCCATGATTCCGATGGTGTGTGCTGCTTGGTTGATGGGGATGGGGATTGGCATGATCGCCTGGGCGGTAGGGGTTGTGCTCCAGATATTCCTTTTTCAAGTGGTACAAGTGACTCAACTGGATAGTTTTGCGATGGACGGTCTGCTCCCCAGGGCTGGGACTGCTCTGGTATTGACCCTGATTGTTGGGCAAATGCACAGACTTTCTTACATCCTCAAAGATGAACTCGCGGAGCGCAAAAAAACTGAAGTGGCGTTGCAGCAGAGCGAGTCCTTCATCCGTCGCATCACGGAGGCGTCCTCCGACATCGTCTATGTGTATGACCTCGTGCAGCAGCAGTTTGTATATTCCAGTCGCAGCCTTGCCCATGTGCTTGGCTACGACATCGAACTCTCGCCGGAAAAAGAGCAGTCGTTTTTGAAGCGGGTTATGCATCCCGATGACTGGCTTATTCTGATCGCCAAACCAAAGCAATATCGTGTTGCTAAAGATGCTGAAATCATAAACAACGAGTACCGCCTTCGGGATAATAATGGCAACTGGCGCTGGTTTTATAACCGTGAAACCATTTTCCTACGGGATACGGATGGTGCGCCACGTCAGATTGTGGGCATGTCGCAGGATATTACCGAACGGAAGCAGTCCGCAGAGATTCTGGTGGAGAAGGAAAAACTTCAGCTTGCACTGGACAAGGAGAAAGAACTGGCTCAGGTCAAAAATCGGTTTATGTCTCTGATTTCACATGAATTCCGCACCCCCTTGACGGTCATTCAGTCTTCCAGCGAATTATTGGAGAACTACTTTGATCGGCTCAGTGCTACGCGCCGCGAGGAGTGCCTGTCTACCATCAAAACCCAGGTGCAGTATGTCAATGATATGTTGAACGATATTTCGTCGGTGGCAGCCGGTGAAGATCATTTGGAATTCAAACCCGTGCCGACTAACCTGCAAACCTTTTGCCATCGGATTGCTGATGACCTGGCGATGGCAAAAAATCGTGTGGTGACTTTCCACAGTTATGGTGATTTAAATGATGTACCTGTTGACACGAAATTGTTGCAGCACATTCTGACGAACTTATTGACCAATGCCATCAAATATTCACCGGATGACCAGCCCGTTCACCTGAAGGTGCAGCGTGAAGAAGACAGTGTGACATTTATTGTCCGCGATCACGGCATTGGCATTCCGGCTGAAGACAGGGATCGTATCTTTGACACCTTCTATCGTGCCAAAAATGTTGGCGAGGTCGGCGGTACAGGTCTGGGCTTGCGCATCGTCCGAGATTACGTTGCTTTACATGGTGGCACAGTGACAATGGATAGTGAATTCAGTCAGGGTTCGGCCTTCACCATCAGCCTCCCCCTCACATATAACATCCCATCGCATGAGGCAACACCCAGCCTGGATAGGGTTAGCGCTGTCGACTGACTTCCTTATTCCACAGAATCAACCTCTTGCCATAACCGTTCGGTTTCCTGAAACATTACCCGTCCGGCAGCTTCAATGAGTTCGAACTGAGAGATGTTGTTCGGCGTTCAGTGGTTCGTTCTGCCGCAAATGTGCCATCAGCAGCAACCGCGTTGCTATCTCCAACATCGCCAACCGTGTTCGCACAGCATAGATCAGCCGGATTCGAGGATCAGTGCCGTTGTGTTGTGCCGGGGTTTCATACTGGCTGATGGTGTCGTCCAGATCAAATAGACATGACCGGATTTCGCGTACCCGTTCCTGCTGGCGTGTATTTAGTGTCCCATTTGCCTTGTCCGCCAGCACCGCACATGCGCCTTGCATTTCGGACAGGGACGAACGAAGCGTATCGGCCATGAGATCGTCCAAGCCCGTTCGTACATCCTTAAATTTGAAAGATTGAGTTGACCACTATCGGCAGATTGTCTCGCAACGAAATCGCGCCTACTACAGACCGTGCGTGGATACCTTTGTCGCCGAATACTTCCACCATAAGTTCCGAGAATCCGTTCAGCACCAGATGATGTTGCTCGAAGTCGGCTGTGGCATTCACAAATCCCTGCACATTGACCACTCGTTTAATCGCGTCCAGCGACCCCAATCCGGCTTGCAGCACCGCCAGCACCTCAATCCCCGTTTGCCGCGCGTATTCATATCCCTGCTCGGTAGTAAATTCGCGTCCGAGCTTGCCTTTCGGTTTCACACCATTATGTCCCGATGGCCCCTTGCCAGAAACGTACAGCACCCCATTCACTTCAACGAAATTGGCGTACTTCGCCGCTGGTTGACTGGCTTCTGGCAGCACAATCCCTAGTTCGGCGAGTCGGTTTTCAATGGACACAAAATCTTCTCCCAACGATATTCTATTTTCAACATAAAAGGGCAGGGCATCCACTTCACACCCCGCCCTTCATTCTACTGCATTCTTTGCAACCCCGGCTGGATTTACAGGCGTCTGCGCTCTTTCCCGCCGCTGCCCAACTTATCCCGTACCGTCCTGCCCGTGATCGTGCCCTTCGCGCGTCACTGCGTCATAAAACGCCTGGTCATAATCCCGCGTTTTGACCACTACTGGCATCGGCACGGCATGACCCATGATGATTGCCTGCTGTTTGGTATCCAGCCGCGCCAGAACCTCGCGTAGACTGTTCGCACCGTTGATTCCGGTCAGCACCGCGTTGATGTCCCGGTCATTATCCAGCAGCGCCGTCACCCGTGTCCCGATCTGGCTCATCACTTCCTCGTCAATCCCGCTTGGCCGCTGATCGACCACCAGCAGCGTCACGTTGTACTTCCGCAGTTCCCGCGCGATCGATGCCGAAGATCGTTTGGCTGGCGATGGTCGGGTCGCAGGAATTTGTGTGCTTCCTCAATCGTGATGACCAATTGCGGCGGTTGGTGTGCCGTATCGCCCAGCGAACGTTCCACCATATCCACATATCGCGCCCGGATGCGCCGCGTCAGATAATTGGCGACCAATATGTAGGCCTCCAGTTCATTCCCGTACCGCCCGAACTCCAGCACCACATTTTTCTGCTGTTCCACCAGCAGATTGATAATCTGTCCACGCTGTCCCCGGTGGCTTCTTCACTCAGGAAACCCCAGCGTTCAAATCGCTGCAACCGCCGCTGCAAAGCCGAGTAGCGTTCCTCCGCCGACATTGGTGTTTTCGGTGATCTCGTCAAAGTCCATCGGATCATCTTTCAGCAGGCGCTTAATCCAACCCTGTCCCCATCGTTTTTTCATGGTGTAGGCCGCGTCGATCATCGCGTCCGACAGGTTCATGGTCGCCCGCAGGTTAGCGATGTCCTCCGGGTCGATCTCGTCATATCCCAGCTTGACTTCGAATTCAAATGGCGTATTCCGCCGCCGCGCCGACTCCGCATCCAGTGTGATGATGCACACCTTGCTTGGGAACAGTTGCTTTAGCCCTTTGACTGGCGTGCCTCGTTCGTCCGGTGCAGCCCAACCATAATCGTTGTGCATGTCGAAGATCAGGTTCACCGCCTGCCCCCGGTTGATGACCCCCGCCAGCAGCACCCGCGTCAGAAAGCTCTTGCCCGTCCCGCTTTTGCCGAAGACGCCCACTGAGCGTTCCACCAGCCGTTTTAAATCCAGGTTGACCTGGGTCGTTTCCAGTTCCAGTGGCGTGCCCACGTTGAAATGGGTTTCGTCCTCGTCGCCGAACACCGCGTTGACGTCCTCCACCGTCGCGTTATAGGCCGGCATGAAGTGACCCGGTATCGTCTTGACCGGGCGAGGCGTATCTTCTTCAATCGACAGCATTGGCGTGACGTTGATCGTGCCATACGCCGCTGTGCCGATGTAAATATCCTTCAGGAACGGGTCGTTCATCAATTCCGGTGGATTGCTCTGGATGGCCGGATTGGTGCTGTTCAGCGCGATGTCGGTCAACATGCAGAAGAAGCGGATGTCGATTCGCCCCATGCACCACCACGTACCGCCCGACGGCCAGTTCTTCAATCGTCTGGTCGCGGTCTAGCTTGACCACCAGCCCCTTGCTCAACGACCCGCCGACCACCACGCCCAGCCGCACATTGTCGTCATGAACCCCGTTGCTGGGGAACCATGCATCCAGATTTTCTGTATTCGGGAGTGTTACCATCGACAAACTCCGATAAATGTCATAAACCGTCTAAAACCCCATCCGGTCATGCCTCGTAGGGACAGGGCTTGCCCTGTCCGTTTTTACAGGCCGAATGGGTCTAAATTCTTTCACTCGCAAGAAGTCATAATTTCACGCCAAGAATGCTTGATTCCGCGCTTTGTAGGGGAGATCCGACTCTCCCTCTGAAGATCATACCGTCGAATAGCCTGAGACTTATCACACAACCTTGTTATCGCAATTTCATATTCATCCCCCAGCACTTTCGGGCGGTTTGATAACAATCGCTTTTGTATCACCCAGTAAATCGCGGTAATCGTCATCTACAGTATGACCCACTTTGTGCGCATTCGTTCAAATATCGGCACGGATACTCGCAGTTCCGCCGGAGTGCTGTCGTGTAATCTCAATCGCGTACAGGTTTTGATTGACTCGCGGATAGGTGATCTGCTTTGGAGAAAGTAATACGATGAAATAGCCGGACACTCGTCAAAGGCTTCCTGAATTCGAGCATTCAAATCTTGACTCGCCTCTATGTTCATTGCCGACAATCCAAAGTCACGCTGATATTGGATTATCCGCCTAGCCGTTCAACCTTGCCTCATTCAAAAGTGCTAATGCACTGCTCTGGTCTTGTTTATAGGATGATGAATACTGATGGTGGGGATCGGTTTTCAAGAATGCTCGCATTTCAGCCAGGGGATTGTACATGCCCGTGATCCATCCTTGCTGCTCAATGATCTGGAGAATGAATGCCATGGGTTAGCTTGTGTAGGTATCGCGCGGACTGACGAGAACGACAAGGGGATTCAATCGGTAGGGCAGATTACGCTGACAAAATCCAGGGGGTGGCTCATTCCCCCAACTTATGGCAGTTCATCGCCGGTTTCAACCCAGTCCGTGCAGGCGAATATGGCAGGTCTGGCAAAGAAAAATGAGGTTCTCGTCGTCACAATTTGCGGGTTGGTGAGTCGAGATGGTGAACATGGCCGAAAATCGGTTGCTGTCCTCCGTTGCCCTCTCAGTGCCTCAGTGACTGAACGGATCGAACTGCGTCCCACAGATTTCACAGACGTTATTTGCGCGCTCCGGATGCGGCCTGGATCATTCCAGGCCATTCTGGTGGATTCGTTCAATTGGTTCACTCTCAGGTGGTGCTCGGCGTTCTAAGGTTTTCCATTTTTCCCGTCCCTTATGTGCCTTTGCGTTGAAGTCTTTATCCTCAATTCATCCCCGCGCTGTCCAGGATCGTCGCCGCTTGCAATGACACCCAGCGGTTGGTTTCTTCGACGTTCCCCATTTCACGCCATGTCCGGGATCGGTATGGGCTTGTTCCCCGCCAGCGACCATTTGCTTTCCGCTGCGCCGCCAGCCAGTTCAGAGCCGGACGCGCCCCAGGATGCTGTAGGGCATTCAATTCGCGGGCGATCCGCAGCACAAACAAAATGTCCACCTGGTAGAAAAGGGGAAAATTCAGGTTGAACCACAGCGAATGAATGTTTCCCGGAGTGGGGTAGTTCGCCTCAACCAGTTGGTACTGTTCCAGCACGAACACCAGTGTTTTCTGGATAGCCGCCTCGACGTCCGCCGAACGGACTTCGGTGGGTAAAGCTGCCAGTCCCCACAGTGCCCGTACTGCGCCCCAGGCACATGGCAGGCCATTGTTGTTCGGGCATTGACACCCGCCCGCATCCAGCGACACCGCCAGATAGTGGCTCAGGCTTGTCACCCGCTCATCCCCCGCATACCCACAGTGAGCCGCATACCGCAGCACATTACCCCATAAACACTCCAGCACAAACCGGCTGGTCGTCATATTTTGTTTCACCTCTTCATTGATCTGGTTGAGCATCCAGTCTGCGCCCTGCCTGAAGCGCGAGTCATGTCCGTCGGCTTCTAGCTCCGCCAGCAGCATCAGACTCCAGTGAGAACTGGTATACTTCGGCGTATAGTAGCTCTGTTCGTCTGCCCATTGTCCGGTTTTTGTTTGTTTCTCCAGAATGATCGGGACAGGTCCCTCGGTCATCACCGCCCGCCGCGCCGCCTGCAATTCTCGATCATCCTCGTCGCGTTCCAGCAGATCGCGCAGAGTCAAATAGCGGATGGTCGGAATTTCGCTTTCTAAAAGCCAGTTGGTGAAATCACTCTTTTCCATAACCCCACTCCTTTGACTGAAGCGTTTAGCTAGCAGTGTAGTTCCACTTTCCGTCGCCACTTTTAGACACTCGAAATGGTCGCCTATCACCATGTTTCTTCCGGGGTGGGGTCATCCACAAAACCTTCCCGCCGATGTTGAATGTTACCCACAAATTGATGCCGATTTACCATTTATTAAGGTTGATTGATTTTAATTGCTCCGAGACATTCCCGTTTTTCCTCCCTTGAATTCGGGGGAGGTGGTGAGCGAACCGGAGGGGGTCAATTCATCCCAGGAACCAGCTTAACTTGATGCGGATGATGCTCCCGATTCGCCATCTTTTTTACCCCTTTGCGCCTTCACTATCTTCGCGCCTTTGCGTTAAATTTTTGTCTGTTTTTTAGAGCACAATTCTGCGTTCAAATTCCCCCCATTTTGAGGGGGAAAATAGGTGAAATTGATTCGGATTTTTGCTTGCTTTTTCCGAACAACTGTGCTACAATTATACCATGTTTGAGAGCCATCACCAACCCACCAAAAAGGAGGGATTTTGAACAAAAATGGGTGGTGTACGAATAGAGAAATAACAGGTGTTAAAACGGATAGAAGTTGTTCGTCGTGCAGATAGAATCAAGGTTACACAGGCCAGCAGGAGACTGAAATGAAATCGAATAAACGAACCCATTCAGATGAACTGAGCCACCTTGTGGAGTGCGTCAGCCATGTCATCGGCGCTCCTGCCCACACGATTCCGGTATCCACGCGGTTTTCCAGGAAAACACCCCCCTTGTCCGCTATCCACGCGAGGGAACTGGACAATTTTCATGCATCGCCGCGCCTATGGAACGAAACGCTCTCTCTGGCCGCCGACGGTTAGGATTTTTTACCGGAATTTCTGATGTTTTTATCGGACAATTTTCTAAAAACAAGCAATCATAATCTAGGGTCTAATCAGCGCCAGTACATGCTCCAACCGCTTCAAATCATGCGACAGCAGCCGCGCCACCGCCCGTCCACAGCGCACCACAAAGTCGTAACGCTCGTTTTCCGGGTATGCCCACGATGCATACCGGATCGCCGCCGCCAGCAGGTCGTCGCTCGGTACTTCCGCCGAATTCAACACCAGGGGGAAGAAATCGCTCGACTGGGTGAATTGGTATACATGCTCCCGCGAGCACAATTCCACCGCCGACAAACTCATCGGCGGGCGCGGCGGCAGACTGTGCAGATTTTGCCCATTCGCATATCGGCAGCCCACGCTCAGGACACTGATTTCCATCGGAACCATGCGGTTTTCCCGTTGGTCGCGCAGGATGCTGCTGTTCACCGCCTCGGCCATCACCAGTTCGTTCACCAGCATGTCGTCTTTGATTTCAACGGCATAAATCAGCCCAATCGCGCTGATGCCCTCGTCATTGGCGATAGGCGCATACACAAACGCGCCAAAATCGTGTTTACTGTCAACCTTGTTGCTCTGCGTGCCACAGATGAATCCCCGTGTACTCGCCCGCAGAACCCGCCCAACCATCATCTGACTCGT
The DNA here is from genome assembly GCA_963752305.1 of uncultured Chloroflexia bacterium. Lineage (GTDB taxonomy): Bacteria > Chloroflexota > Anaerolineae > Aggregatilineales > Phototrophicaceae > CFX2. The sequence goes on along the minus strand of CAVVXQ010000006.1, from coordinate 194,961 downwards.
TTCTACAGCTACCATAACATCCACACTCCCTTGAAATTTCTACAATCGTTCATCCCCTGTAGCGGCAAGGCTGGCCTTGTCCGCCATACCGGGAACGCGGAATTTTAGAGTTCGTGCTGCCGCTTTTCGCTCCGCGCCAGTTGTTTACCCCACGCTTTAGCCGAGAACGGATGTGGGTCAATTCCTTTTTTACGGAGTTCAATCGCAATCATCTCGTCTAGTTTGCCTTTATCCTTGCTGCTCACATAAGCCAGCTCGTCCGCCCGTGTCAGTGCATAGGGATACGGGTTGCGTCCCTGTAATGAACATTGGGACACGAGCAGGCCGTGTAGCTCGTCCACCAGCCGTTTATCGCGTGCCACCCACATCGGCACGTCAACGCGGGCAATAGATGTCTGATACCCGCTCGAAACCTTGAGATAAAAGAACGCGATTTCGTAGCTCAGTCCGCGCTGCCGGTACTTGAGATTGCGGGGAGAGTTTTGCACCATCAGCGCCGAGCGTTCCCCCGGTTGCAGCACCTCGTCAAATAGTTGGATGTCCCGCACGCCTTCCAACTCCCGATAACTGCTCAAATCGGTTTCATGGACTTCTTGTTCCGTCAGACCCAGCAGGTGCAGCAGTCGAATCACCACCCGGCTGCGCGTCGGATTATCGACATATCCGGCCAGGATTGCCCCGGCATCGTGCAGGTGAACCATCGCCGCATGATACTGGCGCATGACTTCTACATGGCCAGTGACGTCATTGTTCGCCCAGAACAACAGATGATTGTCGTATAAGGCCAGTAAAGGTCGTGCCTCGTCTCGCAGTTCCCATGCCCGTTTGCCCAGTTCATGCATCTCGGCAGAGGTTCGATGCGCATCGACAGTCTGGTTACTCAACAATCGTCCGCTGGGGTCGTGAACGTGATCGCGGTGAAAAAACAGCCGGGGAAGTGTATCCTGGCCGGGCACACGGTCTGCACCATGATGGTAGGTGAACAGGCCGGTGTTGAGTAGATAGTAGTGAAGTGGGGATTGTTCGTGTGGATAAATCTGTGACCCGTCCGCCGCGACGATAGTTGCGCTGTCCGGTACGGGCGGGGCAGGGAATGTTTGATGGAGTGGTTCGTGATACGGAGCATCCAGCGGCGCAGCTCCCCGATAGCCGCTGACATCTGGTTGGCGGGTCATCTCAATCCGCTCGTGGATGAAATCCAGGTCATTGGCTGTATAGAAGCGTTCGAGTGCCAATTCCAGCCGATTGCCGACATTCAGGTCAATCTCGTCCAGCATCCGACCCAATTTCAATACTTGATCGACAACCTTATTAAATTCGAGCGCCAATTTAAGCCTCTAAGATTATGCTTGCGTATCTTTAACGTATAAATTAGGTTAGCACTAGCGTTCTATTGTGTCAAGTCGCCTGGACTTTAGGGTGGAAAACATCCTGTTGCAACCCAAAGGTCTCAGGATTATGATTGCCGTGATGAATTTTTCACAGATTTCACAAGGTTACAATGGTAATACGTGCAATAATGCCAAATAATCGTTATACTGGTTGACGATCTCGGCATTTCAGTACAAAATTACGAAAAATAGCTTCTTCTTACTGTCCAAAAAATTTGATTTCGCTGGTTGGAGTGGAGAAGCCATGATCTATCAAACGCAGGAAGGTATTACCGTTGGGCATACCGAAGAACTGGTATTTGCCGGTGATGGTGTGCGCTTGGCCGGTCAAATCGACTATCCCCAATCTTCCATTCGCGGTTCGAGTCTCCCCCTTCTGTTTATTCTTCACCATGCTGGTTGTGATGCGCGCGAAGGATACACCCATTTTGCCGAATACGGCCTTGCTTCCGGCTATGCGGTCTTTCGTTGGGACAAACGAGGCACGGGTCGCAGTGGAGCAAGTGGTCGTGGCTCAACCGCTCAGGATGCAGTAAACGCCTACGAGGTCGCCCTTGAACAACCCGGTATCAACCGGCGTAGTGCTGTGATTTTGGCGCAGGATGCCGGGACAGGTTTGCTAGGGGATTCCTTTGGCCTCTTTGCCCGTCTTCAACTCCCGCATGGAGTTGTGTTGGCAACCAACATTTTAGACGAGAGCGCGGTTCTGGCGATTGAGTCGCAGTTGCTCATCCTGATGGGGCAGCACGACTGGCATCCCTGGCAGAAGTATGGCAAAGCCGCCGCCGATGCGCACAATGCCGCCTATAAACATGGTGCGTCCTATTATGTAGCTCCGTATGCCAATCGTATGATAGCGGATACACGGACAGAAAAATTCCACTTTGGCGCGAAAAATACCCTCCTCGATTGGCTGCAAGTGCTTGAATGAATTTTAGTGTTAATTTGAGTGGGCAATCTGCGGTTGTGACCGGCGGGGGTGCAGATACCGGACGCGCGATTGCCCTGGCACTAGCTGCCTCCGGCGCATTTGTCACCGTCAACGACATCAACCCGGATCGTGCTACCGCTGTTGCAGCCGAAATCACGGCTGCTGGTGGTCGTGCTTTAGCATGGCAGGCCGATGTCTCCAACCGTTTTCAGGTCGGCTCGCTCATCGAGGGCGCGCGTGATGCCTTCGGGCAGATTCACATTTTAGTAAACGCGGCGGGGGCGCTGAAGCTGGGTCCGGCCTCGAAATTGGATGAATGGGATTGGCGGCGCTTGTTAGATGTAAACCTGACAGGCGCTTTTTTCTGTACACAGTTGGTCAGTCGTGTTATGGCCGACGAAGGCGGTGGTGTGATTATCAATCTGGCTGCGTCCGGTGGACATCACAATCCCTTGCCGGAAGGTGTCGGCTATGTCGCCAGTAAAGCCGGGGTAGTCGGTATGACCAGACAGTGCGCGCGTGAGTTCGCCCCCCAGGGCATTCGGGTGAATGCGGTTTGTCCTGGTAATGTGCCTGACTATGAAACTCCCGATTCTGTCCCACCGAATGTAATGGCGCGGTGGGGAACGCCGGACGAAGTTGCCTCGGTTGTGTTATTCCTCTGTTCAGATGCCGCCCGCTTCATCACCGGGCAGGCCATCAACGTCGATGGCGGGGAGAATATGGTTTAACCCTCAAAAACGGCCTTTATATCAACCATTTTGCCATCCAGTACCGCCGAGACAAATGTTTCCCCAATCACAAACACTCCCTTTTGACTGTAGACATCATTTTCCAGACTATAGACTTCAACATACTGCTCATTCGGGTCAACCATCCAATATTCATGGACGCCATGTCGTTCATACAACTTGTACTTGATCTTTTTGTCCTGCACCAATGAACCCGGCGAAAACACCTCGATCAGCAAATCCGGTGCGCCAATCAACCGCTTATCTCCTACAATGCATTTGCTGTTTTCTGCCACCCAGATCAAATCCGGCTGCACCACATTATCGTCGTCGAGATAAATATCGAGTGGTGAGAGGAAAACTTCCCCATTTGGTACAAGAGATTTAACATATTTTGCGATTTTGAATACGATACGCTGGTGATTGGGAACAGGGGCTGGACTTACCATGACCTCACCATTAAGCAATTCAATCGGATGTGTAGATTCCGGCAGTTCAAAGAATTCTTCCGCCGACATGCGGGTTCTCACTTGATCGACCATGCACCGATCCTCACTACTCCATCAACCCTATTATACACTGTACCTTCAGCCTGCTTTCCGTGAATCGCTCATGCATATATAATAGGCGGCAGATACTACTATGCTTACTAAAGGCAACCGCCATGCGAAGGTACATCCTTTTACTGTGTGTGTTCATGCTGGCTGGAGTTGTCTGGGCTGCGCCACCCCGGCAGCAGGTGGACAACCTGGGGCAGTTTGCATTGAACGCGCGTGCCGACCTGGAGCTTCTGGCGAATCAGGCACTTGGCGATGGCGTGCGTCCCGATGGATGGACATTTAACGTCAACGACTTTAATTCGCCCACCTACATTGCCGATCTGTGGTACGACAGTGAATTGCTCGCTCAGGACCTTTTTGGCAGTGACCGTCCGGCGGGTTGGACGGGTGCGCCGACCACCAACGATGCCAACATTGTTGTCGGCAATATCCGCCGGGACATCGAAATCGCCGCTGATATTCAATTTGGGGTCAACAACCGTCCACCGGAATGGCGTGGCGCGCCTGCAATTTATCGTTGCAGTCGGTCATTACAAAATGCCGCCCGTTTGCTGAAGAACATTTACCTGTACAACTTCACCACCGCCGACAGTGCCGTCAACTATTGTGATGTCCTCTCGACAGAGGTGGAGAATCAGGTGTTCCAACGGGTCTTCGATACTCCCGAACTGCAAACTCAGGTTCCCGATCTCACGCTGGCGGTTCGCGGCGACCTGGAACGTATTGCTGACGAACGCCTGGGTTTAAATACTCGCCCGCCGGGATGGATTGGTAATAAGGCAGTAGAATCGCCTACGCTTGCCAGTGACATTTTCCTTGACTTGGAACTGCTGGCCGATACGTTGCTCGAACCTGGAACACGTCCCGATGGCTGGATTGGTGTCATCCCCACCCAACCCTATTTCGCTTATCGTAATTTGCGGCATGACCTGGAATTGCTGGCCGATACCATCCGGCAGGTTCCGCGTCCGCGCGGCTGGCAGGGTGTCGATCAATTGCTGACCTGCCAACCCGTTGTGCAAAATCTGGCCGCACTTTTAACAGCAAATTATGGTTTCTCGACTCAAGACATCCCTGCAACCGGCGGTTTTTGTCAGGAAGTGACGACTGAGGCCAACAAACTGGCCGAAAATCCACCGCTCCTGGAAACCGAAGGTACAAGCGCCGCCGAAGACCGCTTCGTTGCCGAATCTCAGTTGGCCTTCACCTACCTCGATCCGGCTGCTACCCAATATATGGGAGTCATGCCGCTAGGGACACAATTCAAAGCTTGGTATCGCAATTTTGGCGACTCGACCATGATGTTTGTCAGCGGACAGGACTTTGCGGTGTATGTTGACCGCCGCTGGACGACCCTCTCTCAGGAAGTGTATGATCGTCTTCCGACCACCGAGGGCGTCAAGCCGCTTACCTTCTGTGATGCGTCCTGGTGCAATGGGCCGGGACCGACCCCCACACCGACAGGATCGGGGCCAATTCAAGCCCTGTTGGACGCCGGGACACCGATTGCCACACCGAATTTGAGCCAGGTTGAGGGTGAAAAACGACAGGTATCCTGGAATAACATCCGCGTGACCTATCTGCTGGATAATGCCGATGCTCGCACCGCTCAGGTCGCGCTCGAAATCTGTAATGACACCACCCAGACGGACTGTGAGCCAGTGGTCAGCATCTTCGACAATTCGACAGGTGCGCCCAAGCCGGTGCTGTCACAATTCAATGGCCTAAACGTATACGAGTTCCCCTACGGTTATACAGGTAATCTGGTAATCGAGGGCGCGACCCTCTTCTCGCCGGACGTCTGGATCAGCGATCCGACCATCCGTTAAACGATTAGTTCGCGGCGGTAACTTGAGGAGGGGGCAACCCCTCCTTTTTTATCAGATTTTAGGAAAAAGTTTAAGCATCATTGGCGGACAATGGTTGTATAGTGGTTCTATGATCGAGTAAACAACGCACGATAGGAAGACTTCTCTATGCAGCAAACCTTTGAACTTGGCCCTCGGTTGGATGTGGTTGGACCGGATTTTAGCCTGTACGACCATGCCGAATGCCTCCAGTCGCTGGATGGTCTAATGGGGCAGCGCGGTCTTGTCCTGGGTTTCATCGGTGATATCTGGCAGTCAGCCAGCATTCGTCGCATCATCTGGCTGGAGCGTCACGCGCACAGCATCATTCGTACAGGTTATAATGTCGCCCTGCTGATCTGCGATCATCCCCAGACCTTGTATGGTTTCTACGTTAGCAGCCCGACGCCACCCGTGTTCCCCTTGTTGTCAGATGTGGATCGGAAGGTTCATCAACTATATAACATGGGTATGTATCCGGGCATGGTGCTGCTCGACCACCAACGACAGGTTCGCTACAAATGGCTTTTGCCCGACGAGCGTGTCTGGCCGAAAATTCAGGAACTTCAGGAAGTTCTCGAATCGCCGCCCAGAGTAACGATCTGACGGGTTTTCCATAATTGAGCGGGTCACATCAGCCCGCACTTTGTAAGTCGAATTTCCTCTTGAGACGGCTACTGCCCGTCGTCGTCCATTTCCGGCGGTGTCTCATCCAGCGTAGGCATCAAAATAGACGCCAGTATCCGCCGTCGGCGGCCAGGAGCGGGATGGTTCTGGAGCAGGGGCATCATCACTGCTTGCATCTGTCGCGATAGTTCAAACAGTTCCTCATCACTCAGATACACGGGTAGTTTACTGTAACGTGACTCCGTCGGCGGCGAGGTCGGGTTTTTCCGTCGAGGCCACGTATTGGCCGAAGTCTCCCAGAAGGCTGGCGACAAATGCCGTAAACGTGCGGATATGATCGTCCTTGCTGAAGTTCTCGACATCCGCCGCGCCCAGCCATGCGCCTTGCTGGTCGAGTGCATACACCTTTTCGACAGTTCCCCGTACCGGACGCTCTTTCACCACCGTCAGCGCGCCACCTTTCGCCAATCGGTTAATGTGGCGGTACAGTGTTGCTTGTGCCACATCCGGCAGCGCGGACGCCAACTGTTGGGCGGTCATCTGTTTTCCGGCCACTGCCACCAGGATACGCATCCGAATGGGGTGTAAAATCAAATCTGCTTTTGAATGGCTCATTTAACGTTCTCAATGTTGATAATAATCGTATTATAAACCCCCAATGTCGATTTGCAAACATCCATCGAATGTTCGCGTTGTACAATCAATCACGATACACTGAATAACAGCATAAAACATCGAAACGAATACAAGTCTTGTTTTGGGTAGGAATATTGGTGGATACTGAACTCGAAAGCGACGTCACGCAATTCTGGTCGTTGTTATTTACGATTGTGCTGGACGGCGAAAAACGTCTTGCGGCCTTTCTCGCACTCCATAGCCTGACATCGCCACAATTTTATGTACTCAAGACATTGGCCGAACATGGGGGGCAGTGTGCCATTGGCGAAATTGCCCGCACCCATCATCTGACCAATGCCACCATGACGGGCTTGGTGAAGCGCCTGGAAGCCTTCGACCCACCGCTGGTCATGCGCGAAACCAGCGCAATTGACCGCCGTTCGGTACAGGTCATCATGACTCCTGCCGGGGAGGAACGTTTTCTGGCGGTGCAGGCCGATTTAATGATGCAGTTACGTATGATGTTGAGCCTCGTGAGTGTTGACGAACGCCAGGACTTGCTCCGCTACCTCTCGCGCTATGTCCAGGTTGTTACCGAGCAGTTCCCGGTTAGCTAATCTGCCAGCACCGTAAACACTGCGTTAGAGTCATTTTCTCTCAGTCCCGCCGCGTTTCACCTCACCTCGAAAATACGATACAATAGCGCAATTAAGCAGATAGACCCAGGCACATCCGATGGCTGATCGTTTTGTAATCTCCCACCTCAAACGCCTTCCTCTGTTCGCGCGTCTCACGCCCGACCAGCTCGAAACGGTGGCAAATGCTGTCCAGGTCTTACGCTACGAACCCCGCGAAACGATTTTCACCCAGGGACAGCCCGCAGCCGGTCTCATCATTTTTGTCTCAGGTCGTGGCAGCTTGGCGCAGACTGGCCCGGATAATGTTGAGCGTTCGGTAGGGTCGGTCAACAGTGGAGAATATCTGAACGAGGCCGCCTTGTTTCAGGATGTGATCGCTCCGGTGACACTGCATGTCTGGGAAACCAGCATCGTCTTGCTGCTCTCCCGCCAGCAAATGACAGGTCTGTTGACCTATCATCCCGATATTGCCGCTGCTCTGCGTACCCAGGCCACCGCATCAACATCCGCCGCCCAACCGCCGGTCACGCCGCCCGTCGCCGCTGCTCCGTCGCAGCCGAAAGTGTTCCCCGGTCAGCGCGACAATGAAACGGTCATCATCCAAACCCGGCGGCACTGGTGGGCATTTGCCCGCCGCGTCTGGTTGACAGCCTTAATTGCCCTCATCCTGATTTTTGGCGTGGGACTGCTGCAAAACGCTACCGTATTTGCGCTGGTGCTCCCGTTGATTTTGTTAGCTGTCGGCATATCGGTCTACTTTTATCTGGAGTGGCGCAATGACCTCTTCATCGTCACCGATCAGCGCATTGTCAGCATCCGCCGCGAGATCATTTCTTTCAGTACCCACTTCAATGAGATTCCCTTGCTCGGCATTCAGGAATTGAATGTAGTCATTCCGCCCACCGACCCGATGGCGCGGCTGTTCAATTATGGCAATTTAGCTGTCAGAACCACCAGTCATGTCACCAATCTGGTGATCGACTTTTTGCCCAACGCCAAAGGGATTCAGGAAATCGTGTTTACCCAGCAAAAGGGTATTAAAGACCGTCAGGCCGAACAGGTTCGCAGTATGACCCGCAACGCCATCCGCAGCGATGTGGATAAATTCTTAGGCCGCACGCCCGGAGTGCCCGATGACGTTGAGCCGATAGCAGTGATGCCGCCCGGTATTGGCAGTCGCGGTTTTCTCAACACCCGCTATCTCAACGAGAAGGGCGAAACCGTCTATCGTAAACATTGGATTGTCTGGTTGCGGCACATCTTTTTCCCGGCCTTGATTCTGTTAGTTGGCATTGGTCTGGTCTTTGGGGCGCTGTTGGGCATGGTCAATTTGCCTGACCTCGGATTTATCGGCCTCGCGCTGGCATTTGTCGTCATCTTGATCGGTGTGGTCTGGTTATATCTGGCGGATTGGGATTGGCGCAATGATCTGTACATCATCGGCAACCAGACCATTACCTTGATTCACAGGCGTCCCCTCTGGTTGCAAAATCAGAACGATCAAATCCTGCTTTCCCAGGTGGACAATGTGGTGTCAGAGTTAAAGGGATTTATCTCCAATCTCTTGCAAGTTGGTGATGTCGGTTTGTTCTTGACTGGCGCGGACGCCAAAGACGCCAAATGGTTCAGGACAGTACACCATCCCCAGGATATTCAGCAGGAAGTCTCCCGGCGTCAGGATCAGGCGCGGCTTCAGCGTCAGGAAGAAGAAGCCGGACGCGAACGTCAGCAAATTCTGGACTATCTGGCGGTGTATCACGAAAGTGTCGGTGGGGGAGGTGCTGCGCCCGATACGCCAACGGCCTCCGCTGCGCCGCCTGCGCCTGCCAATCCTGCCGGGGAACAGCCGCCCCGTGTGCGAGATCGCAGCCGCCCACCGGGAATTCCCCTCGTCCGTCGGGATAATCCGCCCGATAACGGGGGATGATCTTACACATTTCCATCTGTACAAACTGGTCTGATTGATTTATAGATTATTACGTTTCAACATGTCCGTTTATCAATTCACGATGAATAAATACCATGACCATACGTACCATCATCCAACCCGATAACCCCGTGCTGCGAAAGAAAGCGCGCCGCATAACCACTTTCGATAACAAATTTCAAAAGTTAGTGGATGACATGGTGGAAACCATGTTGGAAGCCCCCGGCGTTGGCCTTGCCGCGCCACAGGTGGCCGTTAGCCAGCGCGTGATTGTTGTGCGCCTGCCGGACGATGAGGAAAGCAAAGAGGAGTTTGGCGATCAGGCCGGTAAGCTGTTTGTCGTCGCCAACCCGGAGATCATCAAAACCAGTAAGGAGATGGTCGAAGGGGTAGAAGGCTGTCTCTCCATCCCCGGCTATCGCGGACTGGTAGACCGCCACGAAAAAATCACCCTCGTCGGTCTGGATCGCACAGGTAAGAAGCTGCGGATCAAAGCCGATGGCTGGCTGGCGCGGGTGTTCCAGCACGAAATCGACCACCTCGACGGCCAGCTCTACATCGACATCGCCAAAGAAGTCTGGGAAGAAGTGCCGGAGGAAGAAGAACCCCAACCCTCCGGTGATGAAGCCTGATTCCATCCTCAATACCATGCTCAAGAGGTCTTTAAGACCCCCCTCTCCATGCAGTGGCCGAGGAAATGACACTTTTTACTGTTGGAGCAAATGATGTGTGATGGGCGTTGTTTTGCTCCCCCTTCCATCGTTTGCGGGGGAAGGGGTAAGACTGAAAACTTATTCCTGCCAGTTTTGGAGATGGAGGTTAGATTCTACGACCCTTCCGGTGTTGCTTCTGCCGCTGGAATACCCCACACCTGAATTGGTCCCGTAGCATCGAACAGCAGCAGCAGATACCCATCGGTTGACCAGTCCACATCCAGAATTTGCCGCGTCCCAACACTCAGGTCGCCCCGCGCCAGATTGTCCTCGCGGATTTTGGTCATATCCCACAGGGAGACTGCCCCGCCCAGCACTGCTGTCGCCACTAAATTCCCATCCGGTGTGAACGCCACCGACGTTGCATCGCCGCCTACACCCGGTAGCGTGTTCACCAGTTGCCCATTCGTTGTGTCCCACACCGTTACCGAGGGGATGCCGCCTCCATTCAGCAGATAATCGCCATCCGGTGAATACGTCAGCACATCCGACGATCCCCCCGGCCCGGTTGCTAGACTGTATACCAGTGTCCCGTCGCCCAGCTTCCACACCTCAATCCGTGTCTCTTCGCCCGCCGCCAGTTGTGCGCCATCCGGGGAAAAGACCAATCGTGATACAGTGGCCTGGAATTGGGCGACACTGGCTTTGTTCTGCCAATCCCAAACCTGTAGGGTTCCATCCTGGTTGGCTGTCGCCAGTTGTGTGCCGTCCGGCGAGAACGCCATCGCCGTGATGCCTCGACTTCCGGCATTGAATGTCACCAGCGATTGTCGCGCCGCCACATCCCATACTTTGACCGTGCCATCCAGACCCCCCAACGCCAGCCAGCCGTTATCCACATCATAGGCGTTGGTTTCGTTATACTGCGGGTGTGCGGCTAGCGAATTCGAGTTGTCGGCCAATGTCCGCATCATAAATAGTGATCTGTCCGCCCTGGTTTACCGTGTAAATTTCGGTCTTTTCCGGGCTATAAAACACGGCGGTTGCATCCTGCCGATCCGTGTTGAACACAATCTTTCCGGTGAGTAAATCCCACTCGATCAGTTGTTCATTGTTTAATCCCGCCAGCCGTGTTGAGTCCGGCGAAAAGGCATGGACGAAAACGGTACTCGGTGTGCTGGCCGTATCCAGCCGCCCGATGTACCCGATATTCGGTGCGTTATCCAGCGTCACCACTTCCGCGCCCTCGACCCATTCCGGTGGCGGCTGAGTCGCTTGGTCGCGCACCTGTGGGACGAATCCCGCCGTACCTTCCGGGTTAGTGTTGTTCGATTGTGTGTTATTACATGCTGCCATCAACATGAGCAGGATGATGAGTGAACCCGCCCAGGTGATCGGTTTATGGAGTGCCAGTAGCCAGCCGGATAATCTTCTCATAAGCGATGTTTGCCCGCCCAATGCCATATAAGGTTACTTCATTGTACTCGAAACCCCGCTTGGCAAAACGAAACAAATAGGTAGATAAATGTTTACCTTCTTACCCTTTTTCAAACCGGAATCTAATTGACAGATAAGATCATTTGTTCTATAGTTATTCTGGTAGTGGCTGCAAAGTACGTGATAACCCCTTCACAAGTTTTTGCTCCCCTTCATCGCTTGCGGGGAAGGGGTCAGGGGATGGGGTAAGAGACACAATGTTCCGCCACTTACCATTCCACCACCCTTATCCTTGAAGTTGTGGGAGTGAATCTGCGTGATCTCAATTGTTGCATAAAACGGTAGTGTTGGGTGGGTTGAGTTACGGTTGTATAGCGACTAAAGCGGCAGCGAGTTGCAATTTTGTCAAAGCGGCAATATTCTCCCCTGTTGTCGCCGCACCTGTGTCATTGGGGCGGCTGCGCCCCCTGTTCCCGCCGTCCACAATTACCAGGATGGCGACAATCTGCGGGTTTCTCGCCTGTCACTTCGGCGGCAAAATTCTCTTGTTAATCGGCACTCAATTATCGCTGGTGGCCTGTACCAGATTCAACGTACTAACCAGCATCCCGTACGTCTGGACTTGCATCAGGCCGCACTCGCCCTCGAACGGTTCGATCTGTCCGTTCCCGTTGGTGTCCGCCCCGTTGATGAGGGCGTCTGCGATCTGTACGGTCTGGAGAGATTTGTCGGCCACCGACTTAATATCTTCAGCCGCCAGCAGTTCTTTATCCAGATCAATGATTTGTTGCGCCCGCATCCGGGTATTTTCCAAACAGACTCGGATCAGTTCCAGATCACTTTGTAACCGTGTACTGCTCCCCGGTGCGTGGGCTGCCACATCCAGCTCGGCTTCCATCAAATCAACATAGTGGACGACGCCCCGTTTGAAGCCCGGATTTTCACCGCGTCCATCGCCGTTGTAATCATCTTCTGTACCCAACAGGATATTAATCGTATGTTCGTTGTGGGTATGCATCGCTCCTACACTGGTGGAAGTTTGGGCTAATCCGGCATGTTGCTCGGCTACATTAGCTTCTGCCAACGCACTATACAGTAGGCCGAGTGTACCGCTTCCGTTGGTCGGAGCGCCCGCATACACCGTCGCTGGTACAGCCGAGGCATCCAGTCCATTGGGTGAACTGGCGAAGATTTCGTTGAGCGCCTCGGTCAGTTCCATCGGCACACTGGCCGTATAAATGGCATCTCCGCTGGGGGTATCGCCTACATTCGTTTCCCGCGTGATCGTTACCGCGTTATAGAACAGGGGCAGGGCACGTCCGTCAGCATCCGTGAAGGGTGGCAACACACCGTTGCCGAGGGCGTCCAGCGTCAGTTGCCCCAGAGGGAGCGTGCTGCCATCCTGGGTATTTTGTAGCCATGCCGCGTACACTTCACCTGCTCCCGGTGGTGTCAGGTTTTGTACCTGTAAAGTCACCGTGTCACCCAGCGTAGTCTTGGTGCTATAACTCAACTGGCCGAACGTCGGTTGGGGTGTTTCAGTGGGCACGGACGCAATCGCCAATGCTGTCGCGGTTCCATTCACGAACACAGCCGATTGAGTCTCCGTGCTTTGGATTTGGACGGTTCCCAACGACGACCCCTGATTATTCAGCAGGATGAACACCACCGCCACGATCAGCACCGCGATAATGGCGAATCCGCCCAACAGCACCAGTGAGTTTGAGCTTGAAGAGGTTTGCACCAGGGTTGGAACGGGTGTTGCTGACGAAACTTGTGTCGGCGTCGGCGCGACTCCAAGTGGAAGGGTCTGGTCGGGCGAGGGCTGCATGTCCAGCCGCATCCCCGCCACCGAGTTCGGGCTGTGTACTGCGCGGGTGAAGTCATCCGCGAATTCGGTTGCCGTCGCATAACGATTTTCCGGCAGTTTAGCCAGCGCCCGATCCAGCACAAATTCCAGCGAAGCGGGTAAATTTGGCATTTCGTCCCGGATGTTGGGGATAGGCGCAGTCATATGTTTGATGACCACCTGCATCGGCGTTTCTGCGTCATACGGCTTTTTGCCGGTCAGCATCTCGAAGACCACCACGCCCAGGGCATAGATGTCGGCGCTGGAAGTGATTGGTTTACCACTCCCCTGTTCGGGAGCCATGTATGACGGTGTGCCCACTAGCCCTCCGGTTGCGGTCAGGTTGGTATCGCCTTCTACCAACTTGACGATGCCGAAGTCCGCTAGCAGGGCATTACCTTCTTTATCCAGCAGGATGTTGTCCGGTTTAATATCCCGGTGGATGACACCCTGGCGATGCGCGTAATCCAGCGCCCCGCCCACCTGCCGCAGAATCTGTTCGATCTCGCGCAGTGGCATTCCGCCTTCTTCAATCCGGTCAGCTAGCGAACCGCCGTCCACATAAGCCATTATCAGATACAGGATGTCATCTTCTGCGCCGTAGTCGTACAGGGGCAGAATGTGAGGATGCTGTAAACGGGCAATCGTGCGTGCTTCCAGCTTGAAACGCTCGATGAACTGTTGGTCGAGTCCGGGATGTGGTGGTAGCACCTTCACGGCCACGTATCGGTCAATATCGTCCCGATACCCCTTGTACACCGTAGCCATACCGCCCTGGCCGAGCAGTTCCGTAATTTGGTAAGTGCCGAGCTTCCGCCCAACCAATGACGATGCCACGTCGCTTACTCCCTAATTTCAAGCTCACTTGAATAATGAACTATAAATGCATCTGTTGGACAGGTGTTTAGCCCATACAACGCTTGAATAATACCTATCGGATTGCTGACTTTATTATATTCGAGGTTCTACCGGGGCGCGAATACTATGCCTTATTCTCATTGCTCGTTTAGAATGGCGGGGGTTCTGCTAGGAAATGGGGACGAGCCTTATGCAGGTCGTCCCCGGATGTGTCGGAGAGTGAAATGAGCGTGAACTATATCTGGGGCAGCGCCGCCATTGCCTCATCAATCTCATCTTGCGGGTATTCATAATCTTGCAGCTTTCCGCCCAGGAAAGCCTCGTAAGCCGTCATGTCGAAATGCCCATGACCGCACAGGTTAAAAAGGATCACCCGCTTTTCACCCGCCGCTTTTGCGTCCAGCGCTTCCTGAATTGTGGCTGCAATCGCGTGGGTTGGTTCAGGTGCGGGCACGATGCCTTCGGCGCGCGCGAATTGCAACCCGGCGCGGAAGGTATCCATCTGCTGGATAGCCCGCGCTTCGATGATCCCCTGATCGTATAATTCACACACAATACTCGCCATACCGTGATACCGCAGGCCGCCCGCATGTAGTGGCGCAGGCACGAAATCGTGTCCCAGCGTATACATCTTCACCATCGGCGTCATCCCGACAGCATCACCGAAGTCGTACGCATATTGCCCGCGTGTTAGGCTGGGGCAGGCTGCCGGTTCAACCGCCATAATGCGGGTTTTCTTCCCGGCTGTCAGATTGTTCCGCACGAAGGGGAGTGCGATCCCGGCGAAGTTGCTGCCACCGCCCGCACAGCCGATCACCACATCCGGGTATTCCCCGGCGATGTCCATTTGTTTGAGCGCCTCTTGGCCGATTACCGTCTGGTGCATCAGCACATGGTTTAATACCGATCCGAGCGCATATTTATACTTGCCTCCGCTGGTGGCTGCTGCTTCTACCGCCTCACTGATCGCAATTCCCAGTGACCCAGTGCTGTCCGGGTGTTTCGCCAGAATACCGCGTCCTGCCTGGGTGGTATCGCTGGGGCTAGCCATCACCTTCGCGCCGAATGTTTCCATAATCGTTCGGCGGTGCGGTTTCTGCTGGTAGCTCACCTTGACCATATACACTGTGCAGCCCAGCCCGAAGAAATTGCACGCTTGTGACAATGCCGTACCCCACTGTCCCGCGCCCGTTTCCGTTGTCAGCCCGCTGATGCCTTCCTGTTTGTTGTAATAGGCTTGCGGAGTGGCCGTGTTCAGTTTGTGACTGCCGCTTGGCGACACCCCCTCGTATTTATAATAAATATGCGCTGGGGTATCCAATGCCTTCTCCAGCCGTCGGGCGCGCAGCAGCGGGGTTGGCCGCCATAATTTGTATATCTCGCGCACTTCTTCGGGGATTTCGATGTACCGCTCCTGGCTGACTTCCTGCATGATAAGTGCCATCGGGAACAATGGCGATAGATCGTCCGGCCCGACAGGTTGCTTCGTACCCGGATGCAGTACGGGTGGTAATGGGCGGGGCAGGTCGGCCTGGATGTTATACCAACTCTGTGGAATTTCGGACTGCGGTAGGTCAAAACGAATTGGCTGGTCAGACATAAAATCTCCTTTAGAAGCATTTACGCATGTGGTGTAAGGGTTCACTAAGTACGTGTAATTATTTGTCACACAACAGTGTAACGATTTTGCCCGCAGGCAGCAATTTTCCCCCATTGGAATTCCATCTATAATGAGTCCACAACATTCACCCACCATTCTGGAAAGAGGCACATCGTGGGATCAACATCAAAGTCTCTCGTTGAAGGTCAACGACGCAGCAAATTGGGTCGTAATCTTCTCTTCGTCGTCGGACTGATTCTTATTGTCCTCGCTGTCAATTTCCTCATTATCCCCTTCTTCGAGACAGGTGGTGGAAATGCGGACACGCGCGAAGTCCCCGGCGATGCGACTCATTTTGACCCTATCGCATCCTTTCAACAGATCAAAGACTATGCCGGTGCGGGCGCGATGCTGACGGATATGTCGGCCTACTATGTCCGTTCCGATGGCACAATGGATTTAACCGCCAGTTATACACCAAATGTAACCCTGGAATTTGTGATCGAAACCGCGCGCCCCGCTGATGCGCCGCCGATTGGCGCGGGTGGCTCGACCACTGGCAAGTGGTATATCCCGGTTGATATTCACATTTTCCAGCCGGGACAGTGGCGCCAGGTGACCAGTAGCTCAGTCAGTTATACCTACATCAACAAAGGTATGGAACGAGATGTTGACGACCCAACCAGTTCCGACCAGACCATCTTGCCCGACCCAACCTGTTCCTTTGCCGATTTGTGGCAGATTGCACTCACCAAAGATGCCCCTTCCGAGGCTGTCGCCATCATTCGATACAATGAGGATGGTTATGATTTTACGATCAGCGATGCCTCGATTTATCTCGAATTTGGGATGGATTGTCGCTTGTAGGGCGATACTAGTGCTAGCATTGGCGATATGAATATCAGCCAGCAACTCGAAAACGTAGAGGGACTCTTCGCTTTTCCGACTCCCTCAATCTGACGGTCTCGCTCTACTTGGCGAAGAGTAATGGTTAAGAGTTACCGGCGGCCTCCGCTTTACACACGATTGAAAGTGTCATGTCACAACAGCACATTCTATTTCTGGAAGAACTGGCCATGAATGCTTGGCCGTCACTGCAAACGGTGATTGACGACGGCTGGATACTGCGTTTTGCCGATGGTTACACGGGCCGCGCTAATTCGGTCAACATCCTCTACCCATCGGCTGGTGACTTGGAAACCAAAATCGCTCGTTGTGAGGCGCGATATGCCGCGCGTGGACTGCCTACTACCTTCAAAATGACGCCTGCCGTCCAACCGGGTGATCTCGACAGTATTTTGGAAAACCGGGGTTATGAGCTGAAGCGCGACACGATAGTGAAAACTGCGGAGTTGGATGGGTTGCCTGCCCCCGAATTGGATGCAATCACCTTATCACCCGACCTGACCGACAATTGGATGCACGTTTTTTGTGTGCTCCGTAATCTGGACGAACAGTATCTGCCGATCATGCGCCGTTTATTGCGCAATATTATCCCGGCGGTCTGTTATGCAACCCTGTGGCAGGATGACCAGCCTGCCGCAGTCGGATTGGCAGTGGCCGAGCGGGGTTATGTCGGCCTGTTCGACATCACCACCGACGCGCGACTGAGGGGTCAGGGCTTGGGACGGCAGCTTGTCCTGCATTTATTGCATTGGGGTCAAATGAACGGCGCAACCCAATCCTATTTGCAGGTGATGAGTGACAATGATCCGGCGCTTCGCCTGTACGATAAACTCGGTTTCCACGATGTCTACCCCTACTGGTATCGCGTAAAACCGCTGACCCCCTGACGCAAACGCCAGTCCCCGGCTACAATCGTGACGCACAACCGACTCTCTAACCGGGGATGATGACATGCGACGAATCCGACAATTGAACTGGTGGGCACTCCTGTCACGCTACCTGTTGCTGACCATAGGAGCGGTCATCTCCGCGCTGGCGGTCATTATCTTTTTTGCCCCCTACAACATCGCCCCAGGCGGCGTGACGGGCGTGGCCGTCATCCTCAACCACCTCGACCCACGTTTGCCCATCGGCCTGATGATAATTATCGGCAATATCCCCATTCAACTACTCGGTTATCGCTTTCTGGGTGGCTGGCGAGTCGTGGTTCGGACAGTGTACTTCGTTGTCCTCAACTCCCTGTTGATCGACATCCTCACGCCCTATGCATCCACCATCAATGTGGGTGACAATGTGTTATTGAACGCCCTGTTCGGGGGTATTCTGGGTGGTATTGGGGGAGGATTTGTATATCGTGTGGGTGGGACGCAGGGCGGTACATCCACTCTGGGACGCATTTTGCAGCGCCAGTTTGGTATTCCCCTGAGCAGTTCAACCCTCTATACCGAAATCGGAGTTGTGTTCCTGGCCGGGGTGGTGTTCGGATGGGAAGGCGCGCTCTATGCGGTTGTGGCACTTTTTGTCGGTGGTGTAGCTGCCGATTACGTGCTGGAAGGGCCGAGCATCATCCGAACGGCGACCATTATTACCGATAAACCCGATGAAATTGCCGACCTGATCCTGCGCGTGTTAGGGCGTGGCGTGACTTCCTGGGAAGGCAAAGGCATGTTCACCGACCAATCCCATACGGTATTGTTCGTCAGTATCTTGCGTCCACAGGTCAGCGAATTGCGCGACTTGGTGCGTCGGGTTGATCCGGATGCCTTTATGGTCATCGGGCAGGGGCACATTGCCTATGGACAGGGCTTCAAGTCCATCGAGTTGTGAGGGAATAATCCTCACTCTTCCGGCCACTATAGGCATAGGTTCGTTGCTATTGGCGAACAGTATGGAACGGTTTTTTTTCGCGCAACTCCACATCTTGGAATCTGAACGATTGGATATGACGAACGTCACCCCCGTTTTTGATTCTCGTCCCGGTTAGTTGAGCCACTAACTGATTTCATATACACATTTCTTATACTGATGTCAGGCATCATGGGAATGTAACGGCTATATTCCCCACAGCATAGGAGATATTTATGATTCAACTCAATGAGGTAAAAGAACTGCTGGAACGAGCAGATGATGAAACATTAACGATTTACGTGACTACCGATAACGCCCTCCAGGAAAACCAAAGTGACCATCCTGCTTGGCACACATTCGTCAAAAATGCGCTGCGCGATATGGATAAGACCTATGGTGAGGGCGAAACCGGTGCGTGGCCGGATGTGCGAGATCGGGCAAAAGCTTTCTTCGATGACTTCCACCCGTCCGGCAAGGGTTTCGCTGCCATCTTCACCCAATCTGACCTCCACACTTTTGAACTACCCTTCCAGATTGACGCCTATGCAGCCTTCGATAAACCCAACATTTTGCCACTGCTGTGGGTAATGGATGAGTACGAACCCTATGTGATTGTGATGGTCGATCATGAAAAAGCCTACTTCCTGATCGCTTATCTCGGCGTGGCACAGTTCCAGAAAGCGGAAACGCTCCATATCGACTTCGGCGCGCAGATTGCCGGAGAGAATGCGACTCGTGTTGCCACTCAGACGGGAGAAAAAGTGACGCGCGGCTCGGTTCGGGATGAGTATCAGGATTTTATCGACGAACATGTTGCCCGTCTGCACCGCGATGTGGCCGAAAAGGCCGCTGAACTTTTGAAGGAGCACAGGGCACGGCGGCTTGTGCTTGCTGGGAACGAGGATGCTGCTCATGCAGTCGAGAAATATTTTCCCGAAGCGCTCAGTGGAAAACTGGTTATGGTGAAGGCCATCCCCATGCGTTACACTGAGCCTGAAATCCTGAACGAAGTGCAGGACTCCGCTCTGGAGTTCGAACGCCAGGAAGAAATGAAACTTGTCCAGGAAGTCATCAACCTGGCGAAAGCGGGCGGGCGGGGCGCGCTCGGATGGGAAGCAGTGCGGGAAGCGCTGGAGCAGAAGCGCGTAGAACTGCTGATACTGCCCTGGCCTGTACCCGACGAGTTGCAAGCAACTGAACTCGCCCTGCACACCTTTGCTTCTGGCGGCCAAATCGAGTTGGTGCATGAGGATGCCGCTGAGGCGCTTGGCGGTGAGGGTGGCCTGGGGGCGCGGTTATACTACGCACTCTAGAGGTGCATTGTGAGTAGAACCGGGACAGGGTAACCTATTAATCTTGAAGGGCAGTTCTGATTTTGATCCTCTGAGAATGCAGAGAACACAATATCCTGAAACTTGCCTGCAAGTTTGAAAGTTGCCCTGTCGTTTATGTGCTGCAACCTGCAACCCTGGACGTTGATTCACGTATTCATAAAAGTGATATGTGATGCCTTGAGGGGGATTGGGCTGTGGCTGCGTTGTGTAGAAACTCTTGCCAGCCATACACTATCTCGATAGACTATTTCAAATGTTTATAACATTGCTCACCGCCCTCTATGTTATTTGTGCCTTACTTCTGACAATCTATGCCAGTAGTGAACTGATTCTTTTACTCACGTATTGGCGATTCCGGAACACTAAAACTACTGCGCCCATTGTGCAAAACTGGCCGACTGTAGTTATTCAATTGCCGATTTATAACGAACGTCATGTGGTTGAACGTTTGTTGAATGCGGTAGCGGCGCTCGATTATCCCCGTGACCGGCTTACAGTCCAGGTGTTGGACGACTCGACGGATGAGACGACTGACATCGCTGCTCGGCTCACCGCTAAACTTCGCGCGGATGGCCTGAATATACAGCACGTCCAACGGCAAGATCGGCACGGTTACAAAGCTGGAGCGCTGGCTTATGGTCTTTCATTGACCAATAGCGAATTGGTAGTTGTGTTGGATGCTGATTTTGTGCCCACATCAGATTTCTTGCGCCGTACAGTGCCACATCTGGCTGCCGACCCTGGCCTGGGTATGGTGCAAACCCGCTGGGGACATCTGAACCCGTTTAGCAATCTCCTGACACTTGGTCAAACGTTGGCGCTGGACGGGCATTTTGTGGTCGAACAGACAGCGCGCAGTCGGGCAGGTTGGTTGATGAGTTTTAATGGGTCAGGCGGTGTATGGCGGGCACAGTGCATCCGTGACGCCGGTGGTTGGCGCGACCTGACATTGACCGAAGACCTGGATTTAAGTTATCGCGCCCAATTGGCGGGCTGGCGTTTTTTGTATCTGCCGGATGTGGTCGTACCCGGTGAACTGCCCCCCCAGATTGCCGCTTACAAACAGCAGCAGGCACGTTGGGCAAAAGGCAGTACCCAATGTCTGACCTATACCTTCAATCCATTGTGGCATTCGCGGTTCAGTCTGTCGCAGCGCCTGATGGCGACACTCCATCTCTGCCAGTACATCCCTCATCCCCTGATGATATTGCTGCTGCTGCTGACTCCACCCTTGTTGATTGCACATGGCTTACAAAAGCTGCCGCTTGGTTTACTGGGAATAGCTGGACTTGGGCCGCCGCTGGTGTATGTGGTGAGTCAGCGCTCGTTATACCCCGATTGGGGACGCCGCTTGTTAGCCTTTCCCATTCTGGTGGCACTTGGCACAGGTATTGCCTGGACGAATACCCAGGCAGTGGTCGGTGGGCTGCTCGGACGAAAGGGCGAATTCCAGCGTACCCCCAAGTTTGCCCGTGCATGGCAGGGGAGTGGTTATGCGCTTCGGGTCGATCATAACATGTGGATTGAATTGTTCTTGATGGGTTATGCTATCTGGGGGGTGTGGTTGGCGCTGCGTAGCAGCCCGCCCCTGGCACCCTATCTGGCGGTTTACGGCTTTGCTTTTGGGCTGGTAGCCTTTTGGAGTATGCGAGATCGTGTCGAAATATGGTGGAGCAGACGTTGATGAAATTTGGAGTGGTTTTTCCCCAAACTGAGATCGGAGCTGATCCGGTTGCCATACGCGATTATGTACAAACTGCTGAGGGCTTAGGCTACGATTATGTGCTGGTGTACGATCATGTATTGGGTGCGAACCCGGATAGACCCGGTGGATGGACCGGCCCCTATACCCACGAGACATCCTTCCACGAAGTATTTGTGCTCTTGGGCTATTTGGCCGCTATCACCCAGCGTTTGGAATTGATGACGGGCATCCTCATCCTCCCTCAGCGACAGACGGCCTTGGTCGCCAAACAAACCGCCGAAATTGATGTGCTATCTGGCGGAAGACTGCGACTGGGAGTTGGTATTGGCTGGAATGAAGTCGAATACACCAGCCTGGGTGAGAACTTCCATAACCGGGGCAAACGGATTGAGGAACAGATCACTCTCCTGCGCGAATTGTGGACGAAGCCGCTGGTTACGTTTAATGGCAAGTACCACACTGTTCCCGATGCAGGTATCAATCCGCTTCCGGTTCAGCAGCCTATTCCGATCTGGTTTGGTGGCCGGGCGGATGTAGTCCTCCGCCGTATGGCGCGGTTGGGTGATGGTTGGATTTTGAACCCCACGCCGCCTGAAAAACTCCGTGCTGATTTGGAGAATCTGCACGATTACCTGGAACAGGCTGGGCGTAAACCCAAACAATTTGGCCTCGATATGCGTATCAATGTGAACCGTACACCGGAAAGTGAATGGGAGCGAGAAGTCTCACGCTTTCAAAAACTCGGCGCGACCCAGGTATGCATCAACACAATGGGCGCAGGTTTCACCAGTCTCGATCAACACCTCGATACTCTTCGGCGGTTTAAGAAACACCTAGAGGTTGAGATGGACTGATCGGCAATGCTACCAGGAAGGCTGTTCCCTGTCCCTCTGCACTTTGAAAACTGATTGTTCCGCCGTGTAGTTCCACGTTGTGCTTGACAATCGCTAATCCGAGACCCGTTCCCTGTACTTCGCCCACATTTTGAGCACGGTGGAAAGGTTCAAATATGTGCTGCTGGTCATCTGCTGGAATGCCTCGCCCATGATCTTCCACCCTGAAGGTCACTCGATTTTCCTGCGAGGTCACTGCAAATTTGATTTCGGTGCCAGCAGGACTGTATTTGATGGCGTTGGTCAGCAGGTTCGTCAGTATATATTCGAGCAGTCTTTCATCCGCAGTAACGGTTTCTGGCGAGTTTTCGGCCTCGAAAATTTCCATGCATGCTGATTATTGTCGATCAGTGTAGCGGTATCAAGTATCTTCCGGCACACCGTTATCAGTGGCAGGGGTTCAGGCGAAAATTCCGCCGCACCCACCTGGATTTTGCTCAACATCAAAATATCGTTTAATAACGAGATCATCGTTTGTACTTGACCGTTTAAGCTCTACAATACGTTCTTTTCGCCGCTCATCCGTCATCCGGTCAAAATAACGATCTAGAATTTCACAGGTGGTGGCGATGACGGTCAACGGCGTGCGGAACTCGTGTGAGATCATGGACATAAACTGCTGCCGTAGTTCGATCAGTTGGCGTTCCTTCTTGATTTCAACCTGAAGTTTCTCGTAATCGAGCCGCTCCTGTTCGATCTGTTTGCGTTCGCTAATATCGACCACGAAGGCCATAACCAGCAAATCCCCGTTATCCCGCATCGAACTCAGGCTGACCTCCAATGGAAACAGCGAACCATCCTTGCGTTTGCCCATCAATTCCCGCCCAACGCCCATCTTCCGCATGGACGGATTTTCCAGATAGGTTTGTCGGTGCTGAATGTGTCCCTCTCGCAGGTAGTTGGGCAGTAGGATGTCCACCGACTGTCCGATTAATTCCTCGCGCGAATAACCAAATTGTGTTTCGGCTTGATGGTTGAGCAGGATGATTTCACCTGCCGTATTGGTGAGAATAATTCCCTCGGCGGCAAGTTCTAACACACTTCGGAATTGTGCTCTCACTTTTGCGAAGTGCGATTTCCGTTTGTTTAATATGCTGTGATGTCATGGACGAAGATAGCGATCCGGCGGATGTTACCCGCTTCGCCAAAAATGGGGGCGAGGGTCTGGTCAAAATAGCGACCACCCTCCTCATCCTGATAATTGACTGGCTGACCGGAAGCTATCACCCGCTCAACAGCCTCGCGGCGGCGCTGTCCATAATCCTCTGGTAGCAGATCATATATGTTGCTTCCAATCACGTCACTCGTGTTGGTCACGGGCAAATTCGGATTTACGGCAATCAGCATACCATTCGGGTCAATCAGTAGTGCCCCATCCGGCGATGCATCGACAAATTCCCGAAGTGTTCTTTGGCTTTGGCGTAAGGCTTCCTGGGCTTCCTTACGTGGTGTGATGTCACGAGCCACAGAATAAGCAGTTGCTTCGCCGGGGTAACGACGCACTGTCCATTCCAACCAGTGATAAGAGCCATCTTTATGACGAAAGCGGTTCTCGAAATTGGTCATGACGCCGCCGTCATCAACCATCTTTTCACCTGCTGCCATCGTCGTGATAGTATCGTCCGGGTGGATAAACGAAATTGTCGGTTGGGAAAGCAGTTCTTCGCTTGAATATCCAAGAGTATGTTCCCAGGCAGGATTCAGGCGTACGAAAATGCCATTGACGCTGATGGCGAGCAGGTCGGGGGAAACTTCAAAGAAACGGTGAATCTCATTATATACAGGCTGACTCGGAACATCGGAGTTACCCATAAAAGGAGACCTTCAAGAAGGCTAGTATGAATAAATTTTAATAGATCAATTATAGCATACCGAGTCAATACTCTATTGCGGTGCTAACACTAAATTGGTTGAGGGAAGGAACTTTCCGACGGAAGCGCCGTGATTTTCACACGGCGCTCGCCAGAAGGAGGATGAACGGATAGTATCAAATTTGGGTGCGAGGGCGGATCATCAACCTCGCCCTACAGCGAATCAGGCATCGTAGTACAACAGGAATTCATACGGGTGTGGGTGCAGCGCCAGAGCGTTAACATCATGGGCGAATTTGTAGTCGATGTAATTGGCGATAAATTCCGCTGTAAACACGCCGCCCTTGAGCAGGAATTCATGATCGGCTGCTAATGCTTCCAACGAACCCGCCAGGCTGCCGGGAACGGTTGGAGTCGGATGGCCGTTGGTATGTTCGTACAGGTCATAGTCGGCAGGATCGCCTGGATGAATCTTGTTCTGGATGCCATCTAGGCCAGCCATCATCAGGGCTGGGAATGCCAGGTACGGATTGCAGGACGGATCGGGGAAGCGTGCCTCGATGCGCTTGGCTTTCGGGCTGCTGCTGTACATCGGAATACGAATAGCTGCCGAACGGTTGCGGGCAGAATACACCAGATTAACCGGTGCTTCAAATCCCGGCACAAGACGGCGGTAGCTGTTGGTTGTAGGTGCAGCGAAGGCCAGGATAGCCGGGGCGTGCTTCAGAATACCACCGATGTAATACAACGCCGTTTCGCTGAGCAGGGCGTAGCCATCTTTGTCATAGAACAACGGCTTACCGTCTTTCCACAGCGATTGATGGCAGTGCATCCCCGACCCATTATCCCCAAACACTGGCTTGGGCATGAAAGTGGCTGTGTAACCATTTTTGTAGGCGATGTTGCGGATGATGTACTTGTAAATTAGCAGCTTGTCGGCCATGCTCAACAGCGGATTGAAGCGCATGTCAATTTCTGCCTGTCCCGCGCTGCCCACCTCATGGTGATGGACTTCAATATCGACGCCAACCGCCATCAGTTGAGCTACCATCTCCGCCCGGAGGTCATGCAATTTGTCTGTCGGGGATACGGGGAAATAACCTTCCTTCACACGTGGGCGATACCCTTGCCCCATTTCGCCCGAGCCCCAGAAACCCGAATTCGACTGAACCTCATAGAACGTTCCATTCGGCGCGGCGTCATAGGCGACACCCGTAAAAATGAAGAATTCGGCTTCTGGCCCGAAGTAACACACATCGGCAATACCGGTGCTTTTCAGATATTCTTCTGCTCTTTTGGCGACCCCGCGAGGATCGCGGGCATACGGTTCTCCACTGATGTCCATGACATCACAGAACAGGCTCAGGGTCGGTTTGGCGGTGATTGGATCAATAAAAGCAGTTGATGGATCGGGAATCAGGTTCAGGTCAGAGACATTGATGGTCTGGAAACCCTGGATGCTGGAGCCATCAAAACCTAGACCCTGTGTAAATGCATCCTCTGGAAAGTTCACAAATGGAATGCTGAAATGTTGGAGAACGCCCCGAATATCGGTAAATTTTACATCTACTTCGACAACCCCGTTGTCTTTCGCCCATTTCAGTAATTTGGCGGGCGATGTCGCCACATCCTCAGACGGAGCCAGTCCCGTCTTATCAAACTCGGCTGCGACCATGCTCATACTCCTTTTGGTCAATCTCGCTAAAGCAATGCGATTTTTGCCCAATTATAAGAATATGGAATGATTGTACAGGCGCAAAAATAGACAAAAACAACGGATATTACCTGTTGAAAAGTGCTAAACAGGGTACGTCGAAGCCATATCAGCCAGGTAATGGATGTGAGGATATGGATAATATCGCCAATAGAATGATAGTGATCTGTTAGGTTGCCCGAGTCCTTGATTATTGCGATAAGCCAAACATCGTCAGCTAAAGAGGTTATAATGACCTACTTTAATAATCTCCCGCCATAGATCTTCCCATCCCATCAGGGCGATACAGAATACGATTGACCTCTGCCAGTAAATCACTGACGTCGAATGGCTTGGGGATAACCGGGATATACGCTAGCTCTGTATTTCCATCTGTATCGATAATTCCAGTCGTGCAGATGATAATCGGGATGCCCGCCGTCGCCGGGAGTGCTTTCAAACGATCAACTATACGCAACTGATCGCCGTCATAACCCAGAACATAGGCCAATATAATCAATTGGGGGCTTATTTGTTCGATATCATGCAGATCAACATAATTTTGCTGATAGGCAAACACCTCAAAGCCCTTTTTTGTCAGTATTTCCTGAATGAGTTGCAAATTTTGCGGATAATCATTAAATACCGCGATGCGGATTGTCAACTTAATCCTACTTCCGAACACGGCGGCTCAGTGACGTCAATTTACCGTGATCGAAAGACGCTGATTCCAGTCTAGCACACTTGAATGCAAAGAACTACATAATGCTTGTAAGATTTTGACCCATAAGGTCTTTGTAACATCGTTTGCCTGCGCGATTTTAGTTATCGTGCTACACTTCTTTTACGTTTCACGAAATTCTAAAAGTTGTCTTACAAGCACCACGGAAAAGGAGTCCATATGCGTCGTTGGATTATGATCCTCAGTTTGCTGGCGCTCCTGTTGGCTGTCACCAGCACGGCAGTCGCCCAAAGCGAGGCCGTACACGTTGTTCAACCGGGCGAAAACTTGTTCCGTATCTCATTGCGGTACAACGTTTCGGTAAGTTCTATAGCTCAACGCAACAACATTGCGAATGTAAACCTTATTTATGTGGGGCAGCAGTTGGTGATCCCTGGTACAACTGGCGGCACGCCTCCCGCGACGCAGGTTCCCGGTCAGCCTCCACCGCAAACGGGTGGAAGTTACACTGTGGTGCGTGGTGATACACTGGGGAGAATTGCCGCGAGTTTTGGTACGACCTGGCAAATACTCGCCAGCCTGAATAATATTGCTAATCCCAACTTGATCTATCCGGGGCAGGTTATTACATTGCCCGGTGGCAGTACTGCACCTGTACCAACCACTGTGCCCGGTGGTCCTGGCCCGGTTACATCCGGCTTTGAACTCGGCGGACAGGTCTTTAGCTTCTCCTATCCGGCACAGATGAAGGGCGCAGGCATGACCTGGGCAAAAAGCCAGATCGTGTGGGATGGTAGCGCTGGGCCGAATATTGCTCAGGGAGCGATTGACGCAGCACGTAGCAACGGTTTCAAGATTCTGTTGAGTATCATTGGTGACAAGTCACAGTTGGCTGCCAACCCGACTCAGTACTATCAGAATTTTGCGAACTTCCTGCGTGGTGTAGCGGCGCTCAATCCCGATGGCATCGAAGTCTGGAATGAACAGAATATTGACCGTGAGTGGCCTGCCGGACAAATCAACGGTGCCAGTTATACCCAGATGTTGAGTGCAGCCTATCAGGCGATCAAAGCGGCCAACTCCTCTGTGCTGGTCATTAGCGGTGCGCCAGCCCCCACCGGATTCTTTGGGGGGCAATGTACTTCGCAAGGCTGTGATGACGACATCTACCTGCGGCAAATGGCACAGGCAGGTGCGAACAACTTCATGGATTGTGTCGGTATTCATTATAACGAAGGTATCGTACCCCCCAACCAGACCAGCGGCGATCCGCGTGGCAACTCCGGCCACTACTCACGGTATTACCCGACGATGGTGAATCTGTACAGCAGCGTATTCCCCAGCAAGCCCTTGTGCTTCACCGAACTCGGCTACCTGTCGCCAGAGGGTTATGGCCCGCTGCCTGCCGGATTTGAATGGGCGGGTAATGTGACAGCCCAGGATCAAGCCGTCTGGTTGGCGCAAGCAACATCGTTGGCGAAGAGCGGTGGACGTGTTCGACTCTTGATCGTCTGGAATGTGGACTCGACCACCTATGGTGCAGACCCACAGGCCGGTTATGCCATCATCCGCCCGAACAACACCTGTAACGCCTGTGTGACGTTAGGTGCTGTCGTTAACCCGTAAGCGACTGGCAAGCGCAACATGCAAAAACAGGGGCGAGATTATTCTCATTCTCGCCCCTGTTGATTCTCAACACAAATTGGTTTTTTATGCATTAACTTCAGGTCGGGTATGGAATATTTCTGGCTGCCCCTTTAAGTCCAGAATGATATAATATTCGTATTGTGAGTCGCCAAATTGTCCGGTTCGTAAGAGTTGTTTAGTCAATCCCCATTGTAAGCTGGGTCATGGGTAGATGAACATCATCCGGTAGGATGATTTCAGTTTCCCCTTTGACTTGGAGACCCTTCGCCACAAAAAAGGGCAGGCTCATCTTTGTGCTAAGAACATCCATCCGCTTGAACCCGGCCTGTTTGGCGGCTGCAACGCTGTCCTCCAGGAGCAGGTTAGCGATACCCATACGTGTCCAGTGCGGCCTCACATAATAACTCCGGAGATGCGCGGATGTCTTAGCCGGATCAACGGTTTCCCTGGCTACCGCAGCATCGGGATCGCTCAGATAACGTGCATTGCGTGAACTCCAACCGCCGAGACCGACAATTTCGCCACCGGAAGTGGCGATATACAGTGTTCCCCCTTCGATAAGCGCTTCATCTACCCGTGCAATTGACTGCAAGGCATTTTCAATCTGCCGGGGGGTATAATGACCATTGGCAGCGGCCCGAAATGACTCCTCAATCAATGTTTTCAGGATAGGAACGTCAACCATTTTGGCACGGCGCATCCCGACGACAGGATATTGACCAGTGATTATCCGATTGATGGGCTTATTATTCATGGCAGATTCCCCTTCTACTTTTGAAATGGTAGCTAAAGGAATTGTAACAAAGATCAAAAAGTGTGCTATGACCACGCGAGACTTCCCCACATAAACCTCGTGAGCATGTCGCCCGAGATGATATTGGGGACTCATCATGGTGTATTCAATCCAAGGCAGAAAGCCCATTTTTCAGAGTCAGGCTACAACTGCATAGCAAATTTCAATCCGCGCAGTATTTACACTCGGAAGTTTACAGGCCGCTGGCGGCTATCTTCAGTGGCGGCAGGGTGAATATATCACTTTCATATACGGATGAGACATTATCCAGGGTGTAGATGACCTACTATGATAGGGGCTACCAATACGATGAGCATCCCCTTCGGCGCATTGTTCACCGGGGTGATATTGGAACGCCTCGGCCTTTAACCCACACTGGTTGGGTTCGCGGTCATCTTCGTGCTGATAACCGCCGTGACCCTATGGCTGCCGATTTTGCATACAATGGAGACAATGGGGGATAAGGCATAGTGACCTGTCTATCTTGCTTTATGTTTTATGCCCTATTTGGATTATAAATATTCAGCAATAAATAGACGCGGCATGAACTATCTCAAACACACACTGTTTCAGTCGAAATCAAGGAATTTCCATGAGTAACGAACTTATATTCAATCTACTTCCATTTGACCCGATGATTGTCCCAAACCACTACATACAATTGCCCATTGATGTAGACGATTTAGCGAATTGGCTTCAAGAGATATTGCCTAATGGACAGATAGAGATTAGTGGAAAGAGCGGCGATAAATATATAACGGTATATATACAAACTGAAGAATATGGGGAATGGAATGTTGTGGGGTATGATGAAGGTATTAGCAGCCTCTCTGTTAAGGGATGGCCGAAGCGAATTGCGAAAGAGATTATTTTTCGGTATCGGCACTATGTACCACTAAGCAACCCATTATTTCTTGTTATTCCCATCACCGGATACGTAACCGAGTTGAGTGCAGATGTAACATTGGATGATATAGAGAAGATGTATCCTTCCTCAGTTTCCAACGACTGACAATAGTTTCCTTGTATCGTTCACAGGTCATGAAATAAAATGGAATTAAACTTACTAGAACTAGATACTTGAGAGCAAATCCGAATCTTAGAGACCCTTTACCCAATCTGAAATTACTACCTACCGAGAGCGCAGGCGGGCGGCCATGACGGGCGGTAACTGCCATACACTGTTCCACGATAGTGGACGGTTGGCGTCGGCGCTGTTGGGGTTAAAGGCGGGTTCTTCCAGGCCGTCGAGCACCAGCCCTGCCGCAAATGCCTCGCCCAGCAGTTCGTTCAGGGGACGGTGATAGTAGTAGTGCGGGTTGGGTTCGCCGGGAGCGCCTCCGCCTTTCACCGGGGGGATGTCCAGATAGGCGGTGTACTTGAGGGCATGAGTCACCACCAAATCGCCATCCCGGTCTGCCATTTCTGAGACAAAGACCGGATTGTTGGAGTTGAAAGCCGGATGCGCGGTGGCGAAAACGAAGCGGCCTTCGGGACGTAGCAAGCGTCGTACCGCCCGGTACATCGGGGCGATCACGGGCATATCCATCAGCGCCATTGTACACACCGCCGCGTCATACTGTCCTTCGCCCATCGCAACCAGCGCGTCCTCATCGGTGGCATCCGCGACACTGTATTGAATCGGTTCACCTTCCCCTTGTCCCCGCGCTTTCGCCCGTTCGATCAACGCAGGGCTAAAATCCACCGCCGTAACACGCCCGCCGAGCGCCGCCAACCGCCGCGCCATCACGCCGTTGCCGCAGCAAATGTCGATGACCTGTTCGCCCCGTTGCAGGGATAATAACCGTTCAATCGCCGGGCTGATTAACTGGCGGTGAAAGCGATTGCCTTCATCACCGTGAAGTTGGTCCCAGAAGACCGCCTTCTGATTCCACAGGTCACGACCTTCTTCGTTCAGCGCGCGCTGACGTTCGTTCATTGCTCTCCCTTATGTAATTGTGAAATCAATGAATTCGGTTACGGATACAAATATGGGTGTTCGGGCTGGTCGATCTGCTCTATATCGACAGCCTGCAAGATGGGTATGGTATCGCCCCGGAATTCGCCCACCTGCCACGTACCTGTGATATGCAACCAGGTGTCTGCCTGATAATTCTTGGCCGCATCCCACATCACTGGGACGCCGATGGCCGAGGCATCTGCCACACAGCAGCTAATCGTAAAACGCGCCAGCATGAACTGATTGTCGGGGAAGCTGCCTTCCCGGTACACAAAGCCAGTCACATCCGCTTGCTTGCCGTTGAAACTATTGATGTCATCACTGTTGTTGAATGCGCGCAGCCAGTCCAACACATTCCAGGTGAGTGGATCGGTAGTGAAGGTGGTGGCATTGGCCGCCGATACCGCGTTCAGGCTGATGTTTCCGTCCACCGCCGCCGACCCTAATGGGCGCGAAGGAATCAATGTACCCAGGATAAGGGGGATAGCCACCACAGCCAGCATAGGCCAGGATACAGAGTGATTGTGGTCGTGGTCATGATCGTGATGATGTTCATGCTCGTCGTGGTCGTGCTCATGCACATTGCCCCGCACGAGGTCAATCACACTCGTTATGCCCAACAGCAGGAACAGCGCAGCAGCAACATACGATAGCCACGCGAAACGGGCATTAATATAGTTGGTCAGGTTGCCCGTAGCGATCACATAGACAAAATAGCCCCCCAAAGCTAGCAGCAAACCAGCCTTAACCCACGCTTGCACCATGAACTGACCGTGATTGTGATGATGTTCATGTTCGTGTTCATGTTCTCTCTTCGTGTAAATGTTCAATGGCTTCCATAAGACTGCTGCTCCTAAAATGCCACATTCAGGTTCAGCCAGATGCCGACCAGCGCGGTCATGAGCATCGGCAGCACGATCAGATAAATAACCGTTCGTCTCTTGAAAACACCCATGAACATCAACGTGCTCTTGATGTCGACCATTGGTCCGAAGGTCAGGAATGTCAGGATGGAGCCGGTGGTGAATGTGCCCACAAATGCCAGTGACAGGAAAGCGTCAACGGTGGAGCATACGCTCAAAACAAACGCCAGCAGCACCATCACCACCACCGAAATAACAGGCCCGCGTCCCAGAGCCAGCAGCACATCCTGCGACACCAGCGTTTGCATGGCCGATGCCAGTAGCGAACCGATAATCAGGTAGCGCCCCATCTCGAAGAATTCATGTTCGGCGCTGCGTAGAGAATCCCACAGCCCAGCGCGTAGGGGCTTGCGTACTGTCGGGATGCGTGGGGCGACGATCTCGCCCGAACCACCCATAATCGGCATCAATGAACCCGGTTGCAGCACTTCCTGCGGACGAGCGCCCAGCGCGAACACCAGCCCCACCGCTACCGAGACCACAATCGTGATAACCACCCGCCCGACGAGCACCGCGCCAAATCCATAGGCCACAAAGGTACTCACCAGAACGACTGGATTTATAACCGGGGCGGCCAGCAAAAACGTGATGCCGCACCACATCGGCAGACCCTTGTTGAACAATCGCCGCACCACCGGAACAACACCACACTCGCATACCGGGAAAGCGAACCCCAGGAACGCTCCGGCAATCGTCGCCAGGAAGGGATTGCGCGGCACAATCCGGGTAATGTCATCCGGCGTCAGGAAGGAATTGATCACACCGGAAACCAGCGTGCCGAGCAGCAAAAACGGGATCGCTTCAATAAAAATACCCAGGAAACGGGTGCTAAAAATACTGAGAATAGTCACAGCATCCTGCCCTGTGCCGATGATGGCAGCCAACAGGACAGCTAGGACAATCAACCCAATAATCGCCAGAATAGAACGGCGCAGGAGACTTTTTACATCGGCGTCTGTTGCGGCCTGTAGTTGCATAAGTTCCCTCAACAGTCAATGTCGCCACTAATTGTACACCCAACATGTGATACTCAAACCGACGCTCATCTGGTGTTTAGAATTGACCCACTCCCTTTTACCTGGGCTGCTTTTGTAGATGAGTAGCACATGTTTCACCTTACAATCGCGACAACCGCCATGTGATGTAGTGATCTCATCACCACCCGCTTACATGCCCATCAGGTCACAAAACTGCGAGTTTGTGTGTGCTTTTTCCAGCTACCATCCGCCAGAATTTGGGCGATAGAGTCTATCGTCAGATGAATTTCGTCGTCGCTGTTGTAGAAATGCGGGGCGATGCGGATGCCCGCCCCTTCACGGTAGTCGATGACGATGTTCCGGGCAAGCAGTTCACGTGAGACCTCGTAAGCATGGTCGGGGCGGATAGTGACTGTCCCGGCGCGCTCGTCTGTCAGGCGAGGGGAATTAACAGCGTAGCCAGCTTTTTCCGCAAGGTCGATGATGAGCGCAGTCTGACGAATTGATTTTTGCCGGATGTTGTCCACACCCACTTGCGCGATGATGTCCACGCCGGGTTGGATGGCATACAGCGAGGCGATTCCGGGTGTGCCGTTGGCGAGGCGGTAGGCATCCTCGCGCAGTTCAAAGTGGTCGACGTCGAAGGCAAACGGCTGCTTGTGGGCGAACCAGCCGGTGATTTTGGGATTCAGCGTCGGCAGCAAATCTGGGCGGACATACATAAATACACCCCCCGGCCCGCCACACAGCCATTTGAGCGTTCCACCGATGTAGAAATCAACCTCTAGTGCGGTCACATCCACCGGGATGATGCCTACACTGTGATAGCCATTGAATAACACCTGCGCGCCGACTGAGTGCGCCTTTTCGACGATAGCGCCAGCAGGCATGATATAGGCGCTGCGGAATAGGACATGGCTCAGGGAAACGAGTCGGGTATGTTCGTCAATAGCTGCAAGTAGTTCATCGGTATCAATGCTGATTCCGTCGCGGCTTGGAATGGTCACGATCTCCATGTGATGAGGGAGCATAGCGCGCAGGGTATAGACATCCGATGGGAAATCCTGATCGCAGACTACGACCTTGTTCCGTCCTGTGTCGCTGAAATCCAATGCGCTGAACAGGATGCTGTTGGCGATGCTGGCGTTTTCGTGGATGAGAACTGTATCAGCGGACGCGCCTAACAGGGGAGCGATTTTGTCCCCAACATCTCGTTTTAAATCCCACCAACCCGCGCCCCAGGCACGCACGCCCAGAGTCGCCCAGGTATCGGCGTACTCATTCAACTTGCTGTAGACGCTGCGCGGCATCGCACCCAGCGAATTGCTGATGAGGTAGGTAGATGTTTCCAGAATAGGAAATTCAGGTCGCCATCGCAGCAAGCCATCAACGTCATTATTGGGTGTTAGGGCACTCATCGAAGTAGTCCAATCACAGAGTCACAGGCATATTGCCCCTACTTTATCGCGTCAACCCATGCTGGTAAATGCCAGAATTTCATCTACAGCGCGCGCGAAGCCACCAGCCTTGCGAAAACTGTCACCCAAGCTGAGTGCCTCCCGGCGGTAAGGGTCGGGATCGCGCAGAATGTGATCGGCAGCCGCGCGCAGTTCCCCGGCGTTCACTTGCCCGAACGGAGGTCTTGTGCCCAGAGCAACACCTGCGCCGAGTTTCTGTACCTGTCGGGCGACAACCGTTTGTTCAACCTGTTGCGGAATAGCGATCAGCGGCACACCGTACCACAAACCCTCATGGACACTATTCATGCCCCCGTGTGTGATGAACAGATCGACCCGCTGTAATACCTCTAATTGGGGTACGAAGTTTCGCACGATGAAATTGGCTGGTATTTCTCCGAGGGTGTTCAGATTGGTGTATTTGCCTGCAGACAGGATAACCTGTCCGGTGAAATCTGCAAAAGCGGCGAAACATGCCCGGTAGAAATCTAGGTTTTGATTATGAATTGTACCCAGCGAAATGTAGATTGCCGGACGTTGAGTCAGTTGCTCGAATGGGAAATCCGACTTGCCAGGGCGGGGACTGATGGACGGGCCAACGAACTTGTAACGATTGTCAAATCGTGCTGAGTTCGGCTGAAATTCCGGTGAAGTGTAAATGATATTCAGGTCGCCCGTGCACATCACAGCCGACATCAGCCCTTCAGGTTTTACACCGAAGGTAGCTTGTATCCGGCGGGCGGTTTGCCAGTATGCGGGCATGACCGGAATAATTTGTCCAACCGTTTTGAGAAGCATTCCGAGTGTGAAGGGGGGGCGTGAACCCGGCGGGATTAACAGAGTGGATATTGAGGCAATTGAAGGGATGCTGAGGAGTTGGGCAGCGTATTTCCCCCAGGCGGCCAGTGAGTTGAAGATGACGTAATCCGGGCGCTCGGTTCGCAATAATTCGAGTGCTTGGGGCAGCGCCCGTTCACCAATCTGAGTCAGCATCAGGGCATTATCGGGAATATTTCCGCTTCCCGCCATCTCCATGAGTTCTTTGACACCCTTCATCTCCGTGTAAGCATAAAACCGCGCGCCATTGGGTTCGATCTGAGTGCGAATATCCTCAGTATTGACATAAACAACTTCTTCGCCACGTCTCGTAAGCTCGGTCACAACCGGAAGCGAGGGATTGATATGGCCTTGTGCCGGGATGTTAAAAAAGACGGTTTTGCTCATGATGGAATCCCCTCTATCTGCTATGAAAGCCGTCAGCATCTTCGTTCTGTGGGAAAATTGCGGACATTATAGCCTGGGTGATTGGGCTGGACATCCGTCATAAGGCGGATAAAACATCAGGATTGAATTGCCAAGCGCACGAGCATTCGCTAGAATGGATGCGCGCCTGTGTTGGAAAGTGTAGGAAGAATGTTCAGACAATTGATACGGCGAATCAGCACCCTCGACAATCCGCCACCCTGGGGTTGGTTAATTGGTTTGTGGACGGTCATTGTGGCCTTCGCTGCAGTTCTGATCGGCACAACCCTTGTGCTGTTGGTGTTCAGTGATGTGCAATATTCGGCGTTAGCCAGTTGGACAATCGGCGCGATAATTGCCATTGCCTTTGTATTCATCCGGTTTCGTAAGCCGGAAGAACGGGCTGCCCTGCGCCTCGGTGGGGCGGAACGTGGCAATGCTGCGCCCTTTCAGCAGTTGTTTCTGATGCTGTTAATCGGGGTGGGATTGTCGGTAGCATTGGATGTGGTTATCGGGCGCGTGACCAGTACCTTCCTTCCAGAACCAGAGTTATTGCGCCTCTACACCGACGCGACACTACTGCGTCTGCCAGTCTCACCACTGAGTTGGGGATTTGTGATAGTATTCATGGTTATTCTACAACCTGTGTCGGAAGAACTGATTTTCCGGGGCGTGCTGTTGCCATCCCTGCGAACGACCATCGGTGCATGGACGGGATATCTGGTGTCAGCTCTGTTGTACGCCGTCTTTCATCTCATAACTTTTACACCTTCACCTGATAATCCGAACAGTTTGTGGTTTGGATTGGTTGCCCCATTCATCGGCGGCCTGATATTCGGCGCGATTCGCCTGTATACCGGCTCGACACGAGCGGCATCACTGGCGCATGTGGGGTTTGGGATGTTCGCGGTGGTGAAGCTGATTACACTTTTGTGAAGTAAGGGATGTGTCGCTAACAATCCGATCCTTTATAGGAGGAACAGGGGCATGAGTACAAATCAAACGCAGGAGACGACGCGGGCGAGTGGGCCAAACCCGGAGGCGGAATTCATGACGCTGCGAGAGGAAGTCCTGCGGCGGATTGATGCCCGCCAGCAAACCCTCTCCGTAACATTGACGTTGGCGGGAGCATTTCTAGGCCTGGGTTGGGGAGCAGGATCGTCGGTGTTGCTGATGTACCCGTTGATCGCCCTGTTCCTGGCGGTAAGTTGGGCACAAAACGAGGTGTTCATCAAGCAGATCAATGCTTATATCCGCGATCATCTGGAAAACGGAGCAGGCTATCAAACCTACAGCCAGGGCAATCGGTCTGAAATTCGTGTTTGGGGCTGGCCGATAGAGATAATCGCTATCGGCGCGGTGTTCATATTAACCCAGGTGATGGCGATTGGTTTAGGTATATACAGATTTGAAAACAACATTATTCAGTGGATTTTGCTGATTCTGGATATTGCGGCGGTAGTCGCGTTAGGCAGTGTGGTGGAATACATCCGGCGTAAGAGTATGATGTAGGTGGCTGATGACAAAAAACATTGTGGTTGCATCCACCAATCCGGTGAAAATCGATGCGGCGTTGGCGGGTTTCCAGTCCATGTTTCCCGATGAAGTGTTCAGTGTAGACGGTGTATCTGTGCCATCAGGCGTAAGCGACCAACCGATGAGTGACGAGGAGACCCTTGAAGGGGCGCTCAACCGCGCCAAAAACGCGCGTATTCATTCACCCCATGTTGATTTCTGGGTCGGTTTGGAAGGTGGGGTTGATGAAAAACACGGCTTTTTATGGGCATTTGCCTGGGCAGTCGTGTTATCGTCCGAGTTGATGGGGCAGAGCCGCACGGCAGCTTTTGCCCTCCCGCGTGAATTAGCCGAACTCGTACGACAGGGAGTTGAATTGGGCGAGGCCGATGACCGGGTGTTTGGCCGTTCCAACTCCAAACAGGCCAATGGTGCGGTGGGTATCCTGACAGCCGACATCATTCATCGTACCAGCTATTATGAACACGCGGTTGTTCTGGCGTTGATTCCTTTCAAGAACCCTAACCTCACTTTTTAACACTTTTCAGAAGGCAGTTGTATGAATAGTCCCATTCAAAACAGGATTGGTATGGTTTTTATTCCTGTCAGTGACATGGATCGGGCGATAGACTGGTACAGTCGTTTATTTAATCTGCCTGCCGGAGAACCATCACATACAGGCACAATTTACACCGTTCCGATGGAGGGGACTGCTGGCCTGATTCTCGATTCAACCAGACCGGAGGTACACAATTCATCACAGCCGTTGTGCTTCTTCTGGACAGACAATTTGAAGGCGACACGGGAGTTTCTGCTGGAACAGGACGTACCGATTTTGAATGAGCCAGAGGATATCGGTAGCGTGTCAACCCTGATATTCCACGACCCCGACAATAATCTGTTGATGGTCTGCCATAAGAATTGAGCTGACGCCTTTGGATTAATGGTAGTTTGCTACTTGGATAGACGGGCGACCATGCCTTCTACTGCCGCCCGATGTTCCCCGGCCAACACCCCATCTAATATCTGTCGCGGATTTCCATCCAGCGACAGTGTAATAACGGCCACCAGTTCGCTGTTCACCTGATAACTGTAGACCTCGCGGTCAATCTGCCGCCACCAACGCCGTAGGATAGCGCGCGCACTCTCTTTATCGGGTGTGGAATGGGCCGGTTGCAACAATGTGACGGCTTCATCCAGTTCGTTGGGATGGAAAGGGTGGAGGCCGTCTTCTGGAGGGCGGCTGTAGCGTTCCCACTCCGAGCGCAGAATCCGCATCGGCCACTCGTCCCAATAGCGCCCCTCATAATAGATCATCTGGCGCAAACGGCCTTCGTAGCGGAAACCCACCCGTTCGTAAGAACGTATTCCACCCTCATTGAAGTCATACGCGCCCAGATACACCTTGTCCAGCCGGACGACCTCGAAGGCATACGCTAACAGCAGGCGAACGGCTTCCGTCCCATAACCCTGACTCCGCCACTGATGTGCCGCCATCCAGATTCCCAGTTCAGCATGACGATTCCGCATGTCAATGTGCTGCAAACTGCAAGCACCAACCATCTGCCCCGCGCCAGATTGTCCCGCCACTGGCTCGATGGCGAAATAACGCAGTTCCGAGCCGGGGTTACTGATGATTTCGTCCCAAAAGGTTTTGACCTGAACATCAGAAACGGGTGGTGTATCCCCACTGGTAATCAGTTCCAGATCAAAGTCTTTGTAGGCTTCCCAGATAATCGGTAGATCACGGGTTTCCAGAGCGCGCAGGAAGACCTGCTTTCCGGTGAGATTGAGAGGCATTTCCGTTTCCCGGTACAAAAAAACCTGGATACCCAGGTTCAATAACGCTGTATGCTGTCGCCTGTAGGGAAATTGCTTATTGCGATAGAAAACAGTATACCGCGCGTCCTTTCAACATGCCAGGAAGTGGGGATTGCCGCATCGTCATTTTAGATCACATTCGCTCTTGGTTTTAGACTTCTAGAAGATGTTTATTGGCGGGATGTGCCCAAACCGATGACATCATTCATCCGCGAGGTGTTGGCGACGATAGGTGAAATAGCCTACCGCCGCCGTGATGACTATGATAGCGATCCAGTAGATCGTCCAGGTTTGTGGATCGAGGGCAAGGTCATCAATCGGTAGATAATGTGGCAGGAGTTCGGTGAAGATGCCGAACAGCCCCACAGCGATGAGCAGTACACCCGATGCCCGACTGAGTGCCTGATGGTTTCGCGTCAGGATGCCGACCAATCGTCTTTGCAATGGCAAAGCGATGAGAGGCAGCAGCGCCAGAGGCCACCCAAAACCGACCCCGAACGCCAGGAAGAATAGCAGCCCATTAGCCAGTTCTGTTGTACTGCCCGCCCCCAACGCAAACGCACTGAGGATGATCGGGCCGGTGCAGGGGAGTGTCATCGGGCCAAACATCAGGCCGTAGACATAAGCCGTCACGTAAGGATTG
This sequence comes from uncultured Chloroflexia bacterium, assembly GCA_963752305.1. Classification (GTDB taxonomy): domain Bacteria; phylum Chloroflexota; class Anaerolineae; order Aggregatilineales; family Phototrophicaceae; genus CFX2. The sequence goes on along the minus strand of CAVVXQ010000006.1, from coordinate 155,444 downwards.
CGTGCGACAGGCGCTTGAGCAGTTGCCAACCGTGCGAATGGATTGCGATCCAACAGCATCAAAACGCCGAATAGGATGACCATGCCATAGATGATCGGCAGCAGCAGCCCCAGAGCATTCCCGAAGGATTGGTTCAGCAGGTACAAGACCAGCCCAACCAGAGTCATCATCGTCAGGATACCCGCCAGCACCAGCACGCCTAACCAGCCCGTTGCCCGGCGCGAACGTTCGTTGGTTGTATTTCCGGCCAGGAATGCGATCAAACCGGGGTACAACGGCAGAAGACAGGCGTTTGTCAGAATTGCCGCATTGCCCAGGGTGAATGCCCGAACCAGTTCATCCACGTAGTTTATGCTCCACTGGCGGCCTTCAATTCGGTGATGAGTTCATCCGCGCTATGACTGCCAGTGTACATTTCGCTGAGTGTGCCATTTGGCTGAATGATGAAATGGGGTGTTGAGGGTGGTGTAACCGCTGTGCGACCAAAAGTATCCACCAAACCTTGAACCAGAGCTTCTGGTGCGACAGCAAAGACAAAATTCCATCCCTGTCCATCCACATAGGAAGCCAGGGTTGCGTTATCGACATTTTCAGCCACGCTTAACCCGACGAACACATATTGGTTGGAGTCAAGCTGTGTCCGTGCCGATTCCACATTTGGGATTTGGTGACGGCAGTTTGTACACCAGGTTGCCATCGGTTCAACAAATAGCGTTTTCCCTGCATAATCGGCTAGGGTAAATGGCTCACCTGTGCGAGCGTCTGTGAGTGGGTGGTCGTCCAATCGGGCCCATTGTACTGCTGCCGAATTGTTTACGGACTCTGGGCAGGTGCGCCGAAACGCTCCTGTGTCGGTGTGGCCATGCTCTCGGCGGCTGCTTGCTGGGTTGGCTGGTGTCGGGGCAACGGTGCTCTCTGCTGCTGCGAACAGGCTCCAATCAATATAACCAGCCCCGCCAGCAACACGATGATTCTGTTTCATCATTCGTCTTGATCTCCACCAGTCTTGTGACCTTATCGCTGTTAATCATCTTGACCATCACCCGAAAGTCTTACGCTTGCCTTACCCCAACATGAGCGTTGAATTAAGAATTGATGGTTCGTATGTGACTCAAGTTTACCTCAAAGATTTAGGTCGCCGATGGTCAGCCAGCCCAATCAACAGTCGCTGTGAAGGCAATTGTAGACCATTAAGGTTCAAACCTGATGTCAGGTTATATTTATATGCGATAGCACTCATCCTCTGGCATGTTCACTAGATGTCATAATGTGACGAAGGGTTTTGTGTGTGTCAGGATGGTTGGCTAAAGATCATAAAACCCGATATAATGACTGCCACTTGTCATACTTTGTGTGTCGGTTGATTCTTGGGCAGGCTGTAGTTATAATAACGTGCTGTTTACGCACGATTGCGGGAGAACCGAGTTATGAATGCGAACGTATCAGGGTTGGACGAAACGGAAGAGCTTCATTCCGAATCACCAGCCGCCGACGCCCCTCAGCCGTCAATGGTGGATGCACCCGAACCGGCTCAGGACGGGGCAGACGAATCACCAGAGGTTGTAGAGGAGACGGTGGGCGAATCGACGACTCCCGCGACGATGGAAGCAGAAGAAGTTGCTATCGGAATCACACGCTGATGGCGAATTCAACGGGGTAGTTGTCGAAGATGCGCCAACTGTAGAATTCGTCCGCGCCACCGGCTGAAGCGGTGGGGGAAGGCGAATGGCTGGCCGAAGATACCACTGGCTTACCGTCATTCAAACGCGGCGATCTGCTGGAAGGCACTGTAACCACCACTTCCCCAACAGCTGTATATGTGGACGTCGGCGGTAAGACCGATGGGCTGATCCCTGGTCGCGAATTGGAACGGATGAACCGTGAAACGCTGGATATGCTCAAGACGGGCGAGAAAGTCGCCGTTTATGTGGTCAATCCGCACGATCACAATGGCGAACTAATCCTGTCGCTCAACCGTGCGCTGGAAGAATTGGACTGGCAGCGGGCCGAAGAATGCCGCGAGAGCCAGGAAGTCTATGAAAGCCATGTTGCTGGTTACAACAAAGGTGGGCTGATTGTCCGCTTTGGCCGTGTGCGCGGGTTTGTGCCCCAGAGCCAGATTGGGCGCAGATCGACGCCGAGCAGTAGCAGGCGAAACTCCCGAAGAGCGTTGGGGTGGGATGGTGAACGAGCCCATTGCTGTGAAGGTGATGGAAGTTGACCGGGTGCGTAACCGGCTTATCTTGTCGGAGCGCGCCGCCGCCCGTGAGAGCCGCGAGAGCCGTAAAGAGTCGCTGATTAGTCATCTGGAAGTCGGGGAAGTTCGTACCGGCCGCGTCGTCAGCCTGGTGGATTTCGGCGCATTTGTGGACATTGGCGGCGCGGAAGGTCTGGTACACCTGACCGAGCTTTCGTGGACGCATGTCACGCATCCAAAAGAATTGCTGCAAGTCGGCCAGGAAGTGAAGGTCGAGGTCATTAGTGTTGACCCGGATGCCAAGCGTATCGGCTTGAGCATGAAGCGGCAGGCTGCCGATCCCTGGGACACAGTAGCGACGGATTACAGCATCGGCCAATTGGTGCAGGGTGTCGTAACCAAAATGACCAAGTTCGGCGCATTTGTCCGTCTGGTTGATGTGCCAGAGATCGAAGGTCTTGGTGCATATCTCCGAACTGAGCGACCAGCGTGTTAATCATCCGCGCGAAGTGCTGAATGAAGATGAAACCGTTACGCTGCGGGTCGTCAAGATGGACATCGAAAACCGCCGCCTGGGCTTGAGCCTGAAGCGTGTGAACTCCGCCGAATACCTCGACATGGATTGGGGTGGCGAGTAATAGATTTCCAGATTGCCGCATCTATGATCGAGATGACTGGGGCATTCCACCGAATGCCCTTTAGTTATCCCGGTTCAGTGTGATTGTCCGCAAAACCTGTTCTTTTGGATAGTTTTATTCCCTTTTTCATCATGTATAATCTGTCCGATAGGATATGCCCTATCATTACTCATATTCGATCCCCGGTTGAACCAATTTCTCATTTGTAATCTTTGTGAGCATATTCTAACGTTTAGGAAGTACTCTTAAGCATACCGCGCTTGGCGTATGCTGGTATAATGGGTAAAATTGTGATGTTGTTTGGGATATATTGTTGAGAGTTGTTGGGATATATAAGGTTCGCTCAATTGAGCGATGGGTGACGGAGGTAATGAACCGTGCCGAACAATAAAATGGAGCGATTTACGCAGCGGGCGCGGCGTGTGCTGAGCCTGGCGCAGGAAGAAGCCGAACGGCTTCGGCATAATTACATCGGGACGGAGCATTTGCTCTTGGGGTTGATGCGCGAAGAAGGCGGTGTAGCTGGGCGTGTGCTGCGTGACCTGGGGTTGGAACAGCGTCGGGTGGAAGACCTGGTTGAGGAATTGACCCGTGCCACTGCCCGCACTTCTACAGCCGCCTTGGATTTGTCACCTGGCACAAAGCGCGTATTGGAATTGGCTGTGGATGAAGCCCGCCGCATGGGACATCACTACATCGGGACGGAACATCTGCTGCTGGGGTTGGTTCGCCAGTCCGATGGTGTAGCAATTGATGTGCTGAAGCGTCTGGGTATTAGCCCGGAAGAAGTCCGTCGGCAAACGCGCCGGGTGCTGCAAGAAAGCCCGGTGCAGTCGCCACAGCCAGATCGTCCGTCCGGCAGCAAGCCAAAAGATAACAAAACACCGCTGGTTGACCAACTTGCCACCGACCTGACCGCTTTGGCGCAGGAAGGCAAACTCGATCCGGTGGTCGGCCGCGAGACCGAAATCGAGCGGGTCATCCAGGTTTTCAGCCGCCGCCGCAAGAACAATCCTGCGCTCATCGGGGAGCCGGGTGTCGGCAAGACCGCCATTGTCGAAGGGCTGGCACAGCGCATCGTCATGGGCGAGACGCCCAAGCCCCTGCTGAACAAGCGCGTTCTGCAGTTTGATGTCGGTTCACTGGTCGCCGGGACGATGTATCGCGGCCAATTTGAAGAACGCCTCAAGCGCGTGATCGAAGAACTGAAATCATCGGACAGCATTCTGTTTATTGACGAAGTTCATATGCTGGTCGGCGCGGGTAGCGCGGGCAGCAGTGTCGATGCCGCCAATATTCTGAAACCGGCCTTATCGCGCGGCGAACTGCAATGCATCGGCGCGACCACCCTGGATGAATATCGCAAGCATATCGAAAGCGATGCCGCGCTGGAACGTCGTTTCCAGCAAATCCTGGTGGATGAACCGACCATTGAAGAAACCATTGAAATTCTGCAGGGCATTAAAATCCCCTATCAGGAACATCACAACGTCGAAATTACCGACGAAGCGATTGATGCGGCTGCGAATCTCTCCGCCCGTTATGTGCCGGATCGTTTCCTGCCAGATAAGGCGATTGACCTGATCGACGAAGGTGCAGCGCGTCTGCGGATGTACAAGAGTCCGGAGGCCGCGCAGGTACGGAAAGCCGAACTGGAACTCATTCAGGTAACGGAAGACCTTGAACTGATGGAAAAAGAAGGTAGCGACGACGATCAGGACGAGATTGAACAACTGCGCCGTCAGCGCGACAACCTCACCGAAATGTTGGGCGATCTGAAATCCAATTGGAATGAAGAAACCAACCAGCCGCGCTTGATGGCCGAAGATGTCGCCGAAGTGGTGTCCATGTGGACGGGCATTCCGGTGATGCGCATTGCGGGTGAAGAAAGCGAACGCCTGATGCAGATGGAAGAAGCCCTGCACCACCGTATCGTCGGTCAGCATGAAGCGATTGATGCCATCAGCAAGGCTGTACGCCGCGCCCGTGCCGGGTTGAAAGACCCACGCCGCCCGATTGGTTCATTTATGTTCCTGGGGCCGACGGGTGTTGGTAAGACTGAATTGACCAAGACGCTGGCTGAATTCCTGTTCGGCAGCGAAGAAGCCCTTATCCAACTGGATATGAGCGAATTCATGGAACGGCATTCGGTGGCTCGTTTGGTCGGTGCGCCTCCCGGTTATGTTGGCTACGAAGATGCTGGTCAATTGACCGAAGCCATTCGCCGCCGTCCCTACAGCATCGTGGTTTTTGACGAAATCGAAAAAGCGCATCCTGAAGCCTTCAACATGCTGCTGCAAATGATGGAAGAAGGTCAGTTGACTGATGCGCGTGGGCGCACCGTCAACTTCCGTAACGCCATCATCATCATGACCAGCAACGTCGGTGCGGACACTATCAAGCGTGGACCAACCCTCGCCTTCGATATACCGCGCGAAGAGGAGAAGGAAGAGGCTTTCTACTACGACGAAATGAGTAAGAATGTGATGGAGCAGTTGCGGCGCGCCTTCCGTCCCGAATTCCTCAACCGTGTGGATGCTACGGTTGTGTTCCGCGCCTTGACCCGCGAAGAAATCAAGCAGATTGTTGACCTGGAACTCAAGAAAGTCAGCGAGCGCCTGATCGAACACGCCATCACCCTTGATGTGACCGATACCGCCCGTGATTGGCTGGCGACACGCGGTTACGATCCCGAATTTGGTGCGCGCCCCCTGCGCCGCCTGATTCAGAACGAGATTGAAGATAGTTTGTCGGACGGCATCCTGTCCGGCAAGTTCCACATTGCCAGCCTGGTACGGGTATCCGTAGGCGACGATGGTGAGCTAACATTGGATGAAGTGCCGGAAGCCGAACCCGAACCCGGTGTATAATCACCTAGCACCCTCAGGACAATAAGAATCAAAAAGCCACCTTGTTTTGGGGTGGCTTTTTTGTTGCCTTACGCTCGACGACCACCTTTCAGTGTGCCCTGGAAGGTTTTGAGGCCATCCCAATCCCCGCGCGCGGCATAGGTCGCTTGTTCTGCCCACGTAGACATACTCGGCGCGAACCGCATTCCCGCATCCTTGATCGCTGTTTCCAGATCGGATACTGATGCGCTGGAGAGGCGTGTATAACTTGTGATGCCATACGCTTGCAGCGCGCCTGCCATCTTCGGCCCGATGCCCTCAATCACCGTCAGATCATCTGGTATTGAGGATGCAGCACGCATTTCCTGTGTGGCCGTTCGGTCAACCGACTTGGCTGGTGCGCCCGCAATTTCGTCTACTTCGCTGGATGTGCCGGTAGCGCCCACTGCCATGACATTCTCGACAACCCCTTCATTTTCCTGGGCTTCGAGCGTATCCATGTGGGTAGCACTTGCCATAATATCCGCACGGGCTTCCGTATCTCGAATTCGTCCATAATCGTCCTCGACCTCGGCATTCGAGGAAGCGGAAGCCTTCTTGGATGGCGCTGCTTCATAAACGTGGATGGCAGAAGTCGGCACAGCGGCTTCAGGGGCGTCTGATGTGCCGCGTACGTACCGTGTGAATTGTTCCGGTACTGCCACAATCAGGGCGAATAACAGCAGCACCAGCACCAGCCACCAATCTGCCAGAGGTGCGGATTGGGCGATTCGGTTCATCGCAACCAATACTGCGGCGACCAGCAACAAAATCACGAGGGGTGATTTAGCAGATGATTGGTTCATGGTACGGCTCCCCATCAGTAATTCCATTGAGTTATAGACCTGATTATAGCGCCGCCTTTGGATTTGCGCGATTAGTTGAGGGGAGAGGTAGGGGGTTTCCCCCTTACCAGACCATCGCCGCTAGTGCGATTGGAATACTGAATACGGTACAGAAAACCATCCCCTTGAGGTAATTCTTCAGGTGCATCCCCCAATTGCGATTCAGGTATTCCATGCCCTCCGTGCCGGGGATAACCGCGAAGTGCGGCATCAGGAAGGTCAAAAGGAGCAGGTCAAGCACCACTGCGTCAAACAGATTGAAGATGTTGATGACGAGAAACGTATTCAGGTACGCACTTAGGAAGGTGATCGTCCCACCGTTTTCCATGCGCAGCATGTGTGCCGAGTACAATGGCAGTCCAATCATTAACAGTAGAATCGGTATCATCATCACACGCTGCCTACGCTTTTCCTGGGGTGTCATCGGCGGTACTTTTGCGCGGACTTCCGCCGGATAGTCTTGCAGCCATAGGCGCGGATTATAGTACAGTGACCCTAAGACGAGTACGCCCAGCAGAAGGCTGAGAACGGTGCCATCCACTAAAATCCGGGTGATCGAGAAAGTGTCCATTGTTTTACTCCATTTTTGTTTCGTTTTGCAATAATTTAATTTTAGATTAATCTAAATAAATTTCCATCAGTCTTTTGATGGATTTTTCCTTCGTCACTTGTAACCAGTTTTTAAGGAAGATGTAATACAATGGAAACGTCTAAGAATAAACAAGAGAGTCGGGAACTTCTCGATCTGTACTAGAAATTGGAACGAATATCGCCATGAGTGAAACCACCATCCGAGATACCATGAACAGGCCGCTCCGTGACCTGCGTATATCCGTCACAGATCGCTGCAATTTTCGCTGTGGCTACTGTATGCCCGCCGAAATCTTTGGCGAGAGTTACCATTTCCTGCCAAAAAAGGAATTGCTGACTTTCGAGGAAATCACGCGGTTGGCGCGGGTGTTGGTGCGTCTGGGGGCGGTGAAGGTACGCCTGACAGGTGGCGAACCCCTCGTGCGTGAACAAATTGAAAAACTGGTGGCTATGTTGTCGGACATTGAGGGTGTGGATGATCTGACCATGACCACCAATGGCTACCTGTTGCCACAAAAAGCGCAGATGCTCAAAGATGCTGGCCTGGGGCGAATCACGGTCAGCTTGGATTTGCTTGATGATGCCATATTCCGCCAGATGAACGGCAACCGTTCCAGCGTTCAACGGGTTCTGGATGGTATCACGGCGGCAGAAAAAGCTGGCCTGTCCCCAATTAAGATTAACGCCGTAATCAAGCGGGGAGTGAACGACCATACCATTGTTGAACTGGCACGTTGGGCGAAGGACAGAGGTTACATTCTCCGCTTCATTGAGTACATGGACGTTGGTAACATGAATGGTTGGCGTCTTGACCATGTGGTTTCTGCCAAAGAAATAGTGGAGAAGATCGACGCGGTTATGCCCCTGGAGCAGGTCAAACGTAACTATCGTGGCGAGGTCGCGCTGCGCTATCAATACCGTGATGGCGGTGGCGAAATCGGTATGATCGCCTCAGTGACCATGCCCTTCTGTGGGGCCTGTTCCCGGATGCGCCTGTCTCCCGAAGGTAGTATTTATACCTGCCTGTTCGCCACGCACGGTACCGATATGCGTGGGCCGATGCGCGCTGGCGCAACCGACGACGAACTTGAACAAATTGTCCGTGCGACATGGGGTGAGCGTATTGACCGCTATTCTGAAGAACGTTTCAATCTGACCGAACCCCGTGACCCAAAGGTAGAGATGTATCACATCGGGGGTTAGCTTCGATCACTCTTTTTAAATCAATCCACACAAAAATGGAATTTAGCCTTATAATAGGCAGTGTCTGACCTTTGCCGCCTTACGTGGCCGCCCTACAAAACCCATTAGGTGCAATGACCAATTCCCAACAAACCATATTAGTCGTGGATGACGAGCCGGGTGCTGTCCAACTCATGAGTATTATGTTGACGCGCCGCGACTTTGCCGTACTCAAAGCCGTTGACGCTCAATCCGCTCTTACCCTTCTCGAATCGAAAACCCCTGATCTCATCCTGCTCGATTTGACCCTGCCGGATAAGAATGGTATCGACGTATGCCGCTCAATTCGGCAGCGCCCCGAAACCCACGAAACCCCGATTTTGATATTGTCTGGATTGTCAGATGATGGCACGGTCAAGAAGTGTTTGGAGGTAGGGGCAACGGACTTTATTGTCAAACCCTTTCGTCCCCATGATCTGATGACGAAGATTCAGACACATCTACTGCCTCAGCAGCAAGATTCCGCCTCACCCTAAAGACCCTCACCACTCACTGTTTTCGTCGTTTTTTCGTGCCGCGATCTTTGCTTTTCGGTGGCACGTCGTCTGTGTCCAGCGGTGGAATGTGGCGGTAATCATCTTTATTGACAGTGATTGGCGCGATTGGGCCTTGTTCTGCCCCCATCATCCGCCGAATCGAATGCATTTCTGTGGTGGTCAATTTGGGTGTTGTTGGCCTGGAGTCATCTTCGGGTATCTCTTTGCCAAATGCCTGATCGAAGGCAATCCACATATATTGCAGGTCGGCCAGGTTGGAAACCAGCCGGTTGGGATTGATACCGTGTGGCAAAATATCTTTAGGACGGATGAGCAGTATACTCGCGCCCAGGATACCTACACCGATAACCTGTGCCCCGGTCAGCCGATCACCCAGCACGAAAAACGCCAGTGCCAGCGCGACACCGATCTCGGTCAGCGCGAGCACCGCAGTTTGTAAGCTGCCCAGGAACTTCACCCCCGCAAAAAGTGACAACCGTGACGCTGCCGTTGTGACCGCCAGAATAATAATCGGCGGCATCACCAGAGTCAGTGTTTCGGGCGAGAGGGGTCTGCCAATCGCCAGCCACACCATTGTCACCAGAACGCCCATCGTTGTCAGTACATACAGTGTTACGGTTGGCGCGGGCATTTCGTACAGCACATATTGGCTTAGGATCATTGTCCCGGCGAACATCAGCGCGTTCGCCAGCATCAAACCAACCCCTAGCCAGTTGATCGGTTCGCTGCCGAAACCAGTCAGAATCACCAATGCTACTATTGCCAGGGCAATACGGATGATGAGTCGGGCATCCAACCGTTCTCCACCGATATGCGACAGGAGCACCGCGAAAATCAGATACAGCCCGTTGAGCAACTGCGCCAGCGAAGCATCCAGGATTCCCAGGCCGCTGTAATAGAACAGCGAACCGATGCCGTTTACGATGCCAATAACCACGCAGCCTAACAATCCTGCCGGGTAAATGTAGATGTATTTACGCCAGAAGATTGCATACATAATCCACAAAAACACGACGGCGATTCCAGTGCGCCATGCCGCGACGGTGAATGAATCCGCTCCGGCATTGATTGCTAATTTGCCGAAGATAGGAGCCATCCCCAGGAAGAAGGGGGTCAAAAAAGCGGCGAGTATCCCTCGCCCATTTGGTTTTGGACGCATAGAAAAAAGTCCGCTCCAATAATTTCCCTCCCCGCGAGGAACGGTGGGAGAGGATTAGCTTATAGCTTATTGGGTCTGCGATAGACTGCCGTTACCGGAAGCACCATAATAAACTCGCTGCCCGGTAATTTTTCTGGATCAAAACCGGGACTTTCCACCCAGATTTTGCCGCCATGTGCCTCGACAATCCCTTTGCAGACCGATAGCCCCAGGCCGAGGCCGCCGCCTCGAAAAGCGGTCTTGCTGGTCGAATGAAATTGCGTGTCTCCGGCGGTATGAAAGCGTTCGAAGACCCGCGTTTGTTCCTCTTTCGCCACACCGATACCCGTATCTTTGACGCTGATACGCACCTGCTGGTCATCGGCGCTGGCGGTCAGGTAAATGTGACCGCCGTCCGGTGTATATTTAATCGCATTACTCACTAGGTTTGCAAGGCACAAACTGAGTGTGTCAGCGTCAGCCCGCATTTTATCCGGCCAGGTTTCGCTGTCAAAGTGAATATTGATCTGGCGGGATTTGAGCGCGCTTTCCATATTGTTCAGCACTTTTTCGACCAGAATCCCAGGGTTAACCGTCACGATAGACAGGTCAATCTGATTGGTCATAATCCGGCTAATGGTCAGGATTTCGTTGATAATATCCTGCATCCGCTTGATCGCATCCTGCAAACCTCTCGTTAGCGTGTCGAGGTTTTCGTCATTCTGGATGATAGTCTTGACTTGGGGTGTTTCTTCAATCAGGCGGCTGTAACCGAACACCAGCGTCAGCGGCGTCCGTAGTTCATGAGCGGTCACTTGAATAAACGAGTCTTTTAACTTGTCTAGCCGGATCAGGGCATTATTGCTGGACTCCAGTTCCCGAATCCGTTCTTCCAGGCGGGCGACCAGTTCTTGCGAATATTTGGTTTGTGCGTCGGCCAGAGTGTCCTGGTCAATGAAGTCGCTGCCGCCTTGCAGATAATATTCGACTCTCCCCGGAAGGTCTTCCACATCAATCGGCTTCGTCAGATAGCCATTGACACCTGCCGCCATAGTCAGTGCCCGGTGTTCGCTGTAGGCTTGGGCAGTTAATGCCACGATAGGCGTGCGCTGGAAGCGATCTTCGCTGCGGAGTGTAGTGGTAATCTCTCGCCCGCTGATGTCAGGTAGATTGATGTCAGTCAGAATCAGATCGGGAACTTCCCGTCGGGCAATGTCGATACCTTCCAGCCCGCGCTCGGCCACCAGCACACGGTAGCCTGCGTGACGCAGCGTGCGTTCGACCAGGGTGCGACTGGCGGGGTCGTCCTCAATGTATAGGATTGTGCGCTGGATGGCTGTCATGCCGTTTCTCTAAAGCTGGATTTAACCGAACCAATAAACTGGGGTTACAGCTCCATTCTATATGATATACACGGACTGCGAAAATAGCGGTAAAGATTTGTTCGATTCGGGACTCTCTTATCAATTTCTTATTGCTTGAAAGTATTCGCGCAGGATGTTCTCCGCTGGTTTGTTATGTGGACTGTAGCTGCGATCTTCGGCTCCCCCTTGATTTGGGTCTGTCGAATAGGACCACCAGAAAACACCGCCCCACCAACTTTTACCCTCAAAGGCCTCAAATACCGACTGGTAACAATCCGCCTGTTCCTGTAAATCTATATCGCCATCTAGCGCCCAGTAACCGGGTACGCGGTTGGTTCCATCCACACTCATATAGCCGACCTCGGTGATGATAATCGGCAGATTCCACTGTTTGGCTAAATTTTCCATCAGGATAAGTGCCGGTGTCCAACCCAACTTAAGCTGCTCCAGTGTCGGTTGAGTGGTTACAGTGAGCAGAAAATAGGCGTCGATACCAATTGCATCCAGTGCATCCCACCATCGCATCCGCAGCGGTTCGAGATAGGTTAGCGCCGCGTAGGTGAGTTTGCCCGCATACACCGCCCGTATCTTTGCCACCACCGTTCGCCAATCGGCCTCGCGCCCGGTTGTGCCGCCCAATTCCGTACCGACCACAAAATATTCTGCTCCTGCCGCCTGCGCGAGGGCTGCATAATGGGTAATGAAGCGGGTATAGCTGTCGAACCATGCCCGCCATGCCGTCTCATCATTTCCAAAGTTGATGTTGAATCGCCCGCCGTTGGGATCGGGTACTGTGAAATCCAGGTGCGGTTTAACCATAACCTTCAAGCCGGAGCGGTGCGCTTGCTCGATAATGTGTTTGATTTCCTCGTCCGTTGGAGCCATGTGGTGAGTATCACAGGTAATTTCGGTGGACACCCGTGTTTCCTGCGTGCATTTGATAATCAGCGCAATCCAGTCCGCCCCAACTGGCTGAATCACATTCGCCAGCGTTTCGTCCGATGCTGCGCTGGCATATTCCCCGTTCCACCACAACTCATAGGTGACACCTTTCATAAACCCCGGCGGGAACAGTTGAGGCCCTCGTATGGGTTGTGAGGCAGGCGGTAGGGGGCCGAGTAGAAGCAGTACCGCAATTATATCGGAGCATGGAATTGCCAACAGCAGACAGCCTGCGATACGGAAGGGCAGTGGTATCCGCCTGAATAGATTTCGTTTGGGGGTTGTAGAAGACTTCATCTCCTCGTCATCAGCACGAGGAGATTGTATATCACCGGAAAGCGTCAATGCAGCTTGCTCACCAGGCTCTCGATGAATTCCTCGTCGATGAATGAGCCTTTTTGCAGCAGGGAGTCGATTTGCCCGCTCAGTCGTTGCCGCTCTTTTGCCGTCAATTCCTTCGCTGTGACCACTACGATCGGAATATCTGCCATCGCTTTGTCGGCCTTCATGGTTTCAATGACTGCGAAACCGTCCACATCTGGCATCATCAGGTCGGTGACGACCATATCTGGGCGGGTTTTGCGAATGATCTCGATACCCTGTTCGCCATCATGGGCGATGTGGATGTCATAATTGCCCTGCGCTTGCAAAATACGTTTGATAAGCCGCGCGGCATCTTCGTTGTCCTCAATGATGACGATACGCCGCACCTGTGACTCGACCTGCTCCAATGCCGAGAGCAGTCCTTCCTCTGGCAGGGTGGGCGATTTGTCCTGCTCAGACAGGTCAACCGTCTGCTGCCATGTATCCCCCAGGATTTGCTTCTCAACTGACATGGTATGACCGGAGCAGTTGACGACCACCACATCATCGGGTTGGATAACGCCCTCACGCACCATCGTAATCAGTCCGGCGAAGGTCACGGCGGTAGCGGGTTCAACCGAAATGCCCTCGGTGCGCGCCAGAATGACGGTGGCTGTATAGGCTTCCTCATCGCTGGCGGAACAGAAATATCCGCCGTTTTGCTGGACGTAATCATACAGTAGTTCATAGGCACGTCCGGGATTGCCCGTTGCCAGTGTAGCGATGATGGTTTGCGGATTATCAATCGGGGTAGCGATACGCTGTCCTCGACGGAACGCCTCCACCATCGGAGCGCAGCCGGTGGACTGGATCAAACCCATCGCGGGCATTTTATCCACCAGACCGAAGTTCATCATCTCGCGGAAGCCTTTGGCAACCCCAATCGGCCCCATGCCGCCGCTCACACCCTGTAAGAACCAGTCGGGTGAAATCCATCGTTCGCCGCCGACCAATTCGTCACCCAACTGCTCGGCCATCTCGTAGGCCATCGTTTTCATCGCTTCGATAGCCGCCACGCTTTTGATCCCACGATCCAGGAAGATACCTTTCGTCTGGGCGAAGCGTGCTGCCAGTTCTTTGGTCTCGTCGTATGTGCCAGTAATCTTAATCACTTCCGCGCCATACAGTGCTGCTTCCCGCATTTTATCGCCGGGGGTCAGGCTGGGGAAGAATGCCCACAATTTGATACCGGCGCGGGCGCAGTAAGCTGCATAGGCGATGGCCACATTGCCAGTGCTGGCAACCACCAACTCATCTACACCCATCTCCCGCAGTGCAGTAATGGCAACAGTCGCCTGTCGGTCTTTAAAACTGCCGGTTGGCCCTTGTCGTTCGTCTTTGATATACAGGTGATTTAAACCCAGGCTGGCTGCCAGTGCATGAGACTTAATCAGTGGTGTACCACCTTCACCCATCGACACCGTATTTTGTGTGTCATAGATCGGGCAAAACCTCACGATAACGCCACAGATCAGGCTTACGATCTTTTAGGGTTTCCAGCCATCCATCAACATTAACATCGCCAAAATCGTATTGTGCTTCCAGGATGTTTTCGCCGCAGTTTGGGCACCCGGCCACATGTTTATCCAACGGTAAACGGGTGTGGCAGTTGATGCACTCCAGTTCAATTTGACGCTTTGGAAAGGAAGATAAATTCAATGTGAACAACACTCCAACGGAATGAGAGTTTAACTATTTTTTAGCATACACGAGGATAGAACGCCGAATGCATTAAGGGTGTTACAGATTCTTTAGATCATTCGTACCATGCCTATCCGGTTGATATGCTCATGCTGATAGGGAAAGTTTCGTTGCAGAAGTATACACAAAAGGGCTTGTAACCAACAAGCCCTTTGATTGAACGGTTATATCCTGAGTTCGTGCATCCGAAGCGCATCGCCGTCGTCCCTATGAGCCGTTTTTGCCGCCCAGATAGGAACGAATACCCGAAATAAATTGCCGGTAATTTTCCTGGTCGAGGTCAGGCTTGTACATCACCTCCATACCCGCCAGATGTCCCTGCTCAACCTCGTTTAATGTATCGGCAGTGACCACCATCACTGGAATTGCTGCTGTTTCTGGATTGGATTGAAGTTCTTCCAGTACGGCAAATCCGTCCATTTCCGGCATTCGCAGATCGAGGATAATCAGGTCAGGGCGTCGGCGTGCGATCATCGACACACCCTCCGCGCCCGAATGGGCTTCAAACACGCGATAATGCCCGCTCTCATCCAACACTTGCTTCAATAGCCGTGTACTTTCCGGCTGGTCGTCGATAATCAGGATTCGTTCAGTCTGACTTTCGGCTTCAGCCTTGACGACAGCCTCCAGTAAAGTTTCTGGGATGAAAGGTCGTTGAACCACATCGAACGCGCCACTGTCCATGATCTGGGGTATATCATTGTTGAGTGTGACCACAATCACTGGAATGTCGCGTGTATCGTCCCGTTCCTGTAGCCGTTTTAAGATATTCCAACCCTGACCGTTGGAGAAATTAACATCCATGATAATCAGGGTGGGGTGCAAACCGCTTGCCATCGCCTCGGCTTCCAATGGGATTGATGCGGCAAAAATGTCGAATCCCTCGCGTTGCAGTGAGCGACGGAATTGATCGACCATATCTACATTATCTTCAATCAATAGAAGTTGTCGTTTCGAAGGCATAACGCTGGGCATCGCCGGTAGTCCACGTTTATCCGGTGCAGCAGGCGCTTCAATCGTCTCCCGGCTGCGTCGCTCGTCAGGACTATTGGTTGGCAAGGGCGGTAATTGCCCGGTTTGTCTGGGCATTTTCTCAAGTTGCGCTTTAGCATCTGCTTCCGCACCATTTGATTCGGTCAACGGGCCGGTTTTCCGCTTGGCATCCAATTTTTGACCCGCTGCTGGACTTTCGCTCGGTTCGCTGGCTTCAAGTGGCATCACGATACTGAATGTCGAGCCAACATTCACCTGGGACTCGACCAACATCTGTCCACCCTGCATCTCAATCAGCGACTTGGCAATCGGTAGTCCCAGACCCGTACCGCCGACGGTGCGCGTGAGGGATGAGTCGACCTGCCGGAAGGCCTCGAACAGCAGCGGCAAATCCTTCTCAGCGATACCGATACCTGTATCCTGTACATCCACTCTCACCATGGTCTGATTGTTTTCCGGGTTGACCTCTGTATAGACTCGAATGGTGATGCTGCCTTGCTGTGTGAACTTGCTGGCGTTTGATACCAGATTGATCAGCACCTGCCGCGTACGGAATTCGTCGCCGTATACTTTCGGGCAGTCCCGACGCAATATCCAGCCGCAGGTCTACCGCCTTGTCCTTGACCAGACCGATAGCGATGGATCGTACCCCTTCTGCTACAGCTTTCATGTCGAAATAATCCGGGTGGATGTCCATCTTGCCGGAACTGATTTTAGCTTGGTCGAGGATGTCATTAATCAGGTTGAGCAGGTGCGTACCACTGTTATAGATGGTCGAAAGGTCTTGCTCCTGCATTTCCGTCAACGGGCCATCAATTCCTTTCAGGATCACGCGGCTGAACCCGATGATCGAGTTGAGTGGCGTCCGCAGTTCATGGCTCATGTTCGCCAGGAAGTCGCTTTTCAGTCGGTCAAGTTCGCGCAACTGGTCGTTAGAACGCTGCACTTGTTCCAGTAGCTGTGCATTCTGGATGATGGCGGTCAGGGTGCTGTTCAAGGCACGCAGCAGGTTGACTGTATCGGCTCCGAACGCCCTTGGCCTCGATATCTTCCATCGCAATGACACCGACCATCTGATTACCGGATGCCAGAGGAACAGCGACGGCTGACCGTGCTGAAGAGGTAATCGGCAGATATTTGCTCTCGGTGTCAATGTCCTCGACGATGACAGGTTCTAACTGCTTGGCAATCGACGCTAGCAGGTTACTCTCGTCGCCCAGGTACACTTCCGCAATTTCCGATAAGGGTTGCTCTGACCCGGACAGCGCGGCTGCCCGCAGGATAGTGTGGGATGCGCCATCTTCTGTCAGATAGGTTTCGGTGAGATACAGGCTGACATTCAGAGTGTCGAAGGCATTCCGCACCAGATTCGCCACATTCTGCAGCGATTCTTTCAGGCTCATATCCGCATTGGCTGCCGCAGAAGTCACCGTGAACAAGAAGCTCATGTCGCGCGCTCGGCTCTCGGATTGCTCGAACAGTCGCGCATTGTCCAGCGCAACCGAAATCTGGTTCGCCAGGGTAGTCAGCACGCCGACATCCTCGTCGCTGAAGGCATTCGGCTCGTTCGACTGCACGTCCAGCGCGCCCACCACCCGATTTTTCACAATCAGGGGCAGCGCCATTTCTGAGCGGGTGAGGGGTAGATACGGATTCGGCTTGTGGACAAAACGCGCGTCGGCGGTGTCCAGCGCAATCGCGGGTTGCCCTGTAGAGGTCACTGTACCGATCACGCTGGCCGAACCTTTAGCCAGTTTGTGTTGAATGCCAAGTAGTTGTTTACCGGCGTCGCCCGTGCTGGCTTTCAGTTCGGCGAAGCTGTGTTGCTCGTCCATCAGGAAGATTTGTACGTGGTCATAGCTGAAGGCGTCACGAATGAGATCAACAATCCGGGGCATCAGCACATTCATATCCAGAATGGAACTGGCGATTTGGCTGACTTCAGCCGAGGTTGCAAGTTGCCGCGCGCGTCGTTCCGTCTGTTGTAACAGACGGGTCGCTTCCAGCGACAGCGATGCTTGTTCAACAAACGAGCGGAAGATGCGTAAGTCACGTTCGCTGTGACGATACGGCGTCTGGGAACCCATCCAGATGACGCCGATTCGTCGGTTGCCCGCTCTTAGCGGCAGAATGGCTGCCGAACGGGTATCAATACTCATCATACCGAGTTGTTCTAATTCGGTGAGGCGCGAATCGCTGGTGGCATCGTCAATCAGGACAATTTCTGGAGAGGCCACTTGTCGCCATGCTGGGAACTGATCGCTGTCCAGCGTCACGCCGAGCAGATTGATTCCGGCGGTCTCATCACTTTGCCAATTGGCGACCACCTGCATCGCCTTCATCTCCCCGGAGGCCATACTGGTCGGGATTGCCATGAATACCTGGGTGACATGTGGCTGGCGCATCTGGTTGACCACAGCCTGAACAATGTCATTCGGGGTAGTGGCATTAGACAGCACACGGCTGGTTTCGTACAGCGTTGCCGCTTCCTGGAATGCGATTTCGGTGCTTTGGAACAGTAAACGACTGTCGATAGCCGTCGCCGCACCGTCGCTCAGAGTCGTCAGGAAGCGCTCATCTTCTGGGCTGAACTCGCGCGGATGATCGTAGGTGACAGCGATCCAACCGAGCAGGACATCACGAGCGCGTAGGGGAGTGATGCTGAGTGCTGCAATACCTTGTTCCCTAAGAAGTTCCAGGGTCTCCGCGTCAAGCCCTCGGTCTGTGTCAATATCCCGGATCAAAACCGATGAAGTATCGAAGGCTTCAACGGGCAGATTGAATTGTTCCGTCGAAATGATTCCGCGTACAGGATTTAAGTCACCCGTTGTCTCATCGAGCAGCACCAGATAACCATCGCTTGGATCGAGCATATACAGTTGAGTGATGGTAGCGTCGAGTACCTCGTCCATCTCTACGGCTTCGGACAGAGCGCGGGTCGCCTCGTACAGGGCAATCGTTTCGCTCAGGTTGTTTTGCAGCGCGTTTTCTAGGCCGCGCAGGTTGCCGATGTCCTGGAAGGCGGCCACAATCGCCGTGATATTCCCGCGCGCGTCATGAATGGGCGCGGCGTTTAGCAGCAGGTCAGTCTGCGATCCGTCCTCGTGAACCACAGCGAGATCGTCACTGAACGCCTGTCCGCCAATGACAGGGACGGTGAAGACAGGTAACTCATCTTCTGGATAAAGCACGTTTGTCCCGGTACGCAAAAGATTGTAGGTTTCGATATTGAACGGCAGGTTATAGTCAGTGGCCTTACCCAACAGCGTTTCCGCACGGGCATTGACCTGGAGTGGTTTGAAGGTGCGCGCATCCAGCACCATAATACCTGTGGGCATGGTTTCCAGGATGGAGCGCAGGTATTCTCGTTCGTTTTCGACAGCATGGAACAGGCGGCGGTTTTCAACCGCAACCGCTACCTGGGCTGCCAGCACACGGACAAGCTGTTCGTCACGGCTGTCCAGGTCGGCATGATCCAGCCCGCGTCCGATCAACAGCGCCCCGGCAATATCTCCACTGACGTAAATGGGCGTCACCACATGTTTACCAATGTTGGTAGCGATGTCTGACCGTCCGTTTTGGAAGGATGGGTAGCTGGCAGGATCATTGATAATGAGCAGATGATCCTGTCGAACAGCATCGACGATGGAGTGTTGATCCACATCCAGATCAAGAACGTAATCGGCATCCTCGTTCACGGTGGGCAGGTTGACAGCCACTTTTACCAATTGATTCGGTTCATCGTCGTTAATGAGCATCAGTAGCCAGCGATCATACGCTGCTGGTCCGGCAACCCGTGCGAATACCTCGCTAATGTTTCGCTCAAACTCGCTTCCCACGCGGGTGGCTAGCTGGCCGACTTCCGCCAGTGCCAGCGCGCGTTGCGCTTCTAATTGTGCTTCCTCGAACAACAGCCGGTTTTCAATGGCGATACTCACCTGGTCAGCTACCGCCTGAGCGAAACGCCGGTATTGTTCTTCGAAAGTATCTTTCCAGGGTGATTCGCAGATCAACACGCCGAACCAGTTGCGTTGTGTTCGCAGGGGGATAATGACTGCGCTGGCCGCGTGAGCGCGCTGGAGAGCGATTCGCAGTCGGTTCTGCTCGGAGAGTTGTTGGTCAATATCACGGAAATACACCAGTTCGCCCACCTCGGCCATCAGATTGCCGAATGGTGCTGCCTCAGCATTCACTCGCAGGCCGCTGGTGATGGGTGATTCGGGGTCGGCAACCCGTTCCCACACATAAACATAATCGAAGTAAGCCGCGTCCAGCCCAGGGTCAGGGCCTCCCAACAGGATCGAAATTCGATTGAGGGCACTGACTGGTTGTGACAGATATTCGGTGGCGGCGCTGTACACCGCGTTTGAATCTTGGGCAGCAGCAATCGCCCGACTTGCCGTATACAGACGGCGGGTTTCATCCAGCGCTTGCTCAGTTTGCTCGAATAGACGGCGGTTTTCCAGAATTGTGCTCATCTGACCAGTGATGGCGTGGTAAGTGTCGTAATCATCTTGCGAAAGTTCGTGGATGGTTGTGCTGGTCATGTACAGCAGCGCGATGGGCTGGTTAGCGCTGAAAAGCGGGAAGATCGCCCGGAACGGGGCAGTTTCACCGGGTTTGACAACAATCTCCGGTTCTTGACCGTATAATGGCGAATTTTCCGATAGCGCCAGCGCCTCAATGTGATTGGTTTCGTGTACTTTGCCCTTGCTGGAATAAGCAACTTTTCGTGATTGGGTCGGCCATCCGCGTTTATCGAGTTGGCCTTCCAATATCCATATCTCGAAATCAAAACCCGTTTCGGTGGATGCTGCCAGCGCCGCGCTGACCAATTCTGGAGCGCCTTGTGCCCCGTTAATAATCTGGCTGGCTGTGTACAACCGCTCGATCTGGTCGAGCGCCATTTCAGTTTGATGGATGAGTAAACGGTTATCAATTGCCACACCGGACTGGTCGATCAACGCCGAGAAAATGCGCCCCTCGCTCTCGGTGAATTCGCGGGGTTCATCGAACTCAATCGACAAAATCCCGCGCCATGTACCACGTACACTAAAGGGTACAAACACCACTGACCGCGCCCCCAGATGACGGAAGGTGCTTTTGAGCGCCTTGTCCAGACGGGCATCGCGGTCAACATCCGAGACAATCTTGATCTGATCGGACTCCATGCTGCTTAACAGCACCGAGTCTGGGAAGTGTGGGCGCACCTTGAGGAAGTTCGCAGACTTGGATGGGCGTGCCTCGATTGACCAGTCGGCGGCGATACTCAGCCATTCCGGTGTGGTTCCGGCTGGATACTCGTCAAATAACCAGATTTGCCCGCCAGAAGCCTCTGGCATCACCGAGTTAATGATGGCCTGAACCACATCTTCCAGTGAATTGGCTTCGTTCAAATATCGGCTCAATTCGTACAGGCTGGCTGTGACGAACAGGCTGGTTTGTGTTTCCTGGAACAACCGCGCGCCTTCAATGGCTAGTCCAACGCGATCAGCCACCGCCCGCAAAATCGCCAGGTCTCCCTGCACGAAAGATGTGCCTTCAGGTGACGATGCTGCAATCGTGCCAATGACCTCACCGCGAATCGTGATCGGCGCGCTGATGGCTTCGATAGCATCTTCCTCTGGGAGTACATAATTGTCCGCCTGCGCTTGTACATCAACCAGATTGTAGCGGTAAGCACTCTCTAATCCTGTGGTCTGCTGGAAATCTTCCCAGGCATTTCGTGTGAGCTGCCGGTTCAGGGTATCCACCTGTTGCAGACGTTGCTCGCTGGACTCCAGCAACCGCGCGTTGTGTATGGCACTGGCGAGTTCGTCTGCCAGCATGCTGAATAGGCGGGTTTCGGTGGCCTGGAAGGTATTGGACAGGTTGCTGTATAAGTCCAGCACGCCGATGACCTGCTCACCGACCATCATCGGCAGAGTCATCTGAGAGCGCGTCTCTGGTAGGGCAGGGTCGGGTTTGTACGATGTGACCGTCGCATCATGCCCATGAATATCGTTAATGACCAGGGGTTTCCCTGTAGACGCCACCACACCCACCAGCGTATCCGACCCAACCCGAATTTTTAGCCCCTGCTTGAGCAGACGCTCGCCAATCATGCCCTTGCTGTAGGCCAGCACCGCATTCAGGCCTATATCATCCAGCAGAAACACTTGGGCGTGATACAGGTCGAATTCTTCGCAAATTTGATCGACAATGCGTTGTAGCAGTGATGCGATATCGGCTGGATTTGTACTTTCGCGGCTGATACGCGACATAACATCAAGGTTGTGGGCATGTCGCTCCAGCCGTGCTTCGAGATCGCTGGAAACACTTTGCAATCTGGCCGAAACGTGTTTGAAGGCTGTAATCAACTGCCCGACCTCATCATTCTGGCCGGGAACAGACGGTGGCAGCGTTTCGTCGATCTCACCCTGCGATAATTGCACCGCCAATTCAGTAGCCGCAGTCAGGGGCGCGAGGCGCTGTCGTAAGATGCGGCTGATGAACCAGATTGCCCCGATACACGCCAGTGTATTGATGATAATCCAGGCGATTACCCCGGTATAAAAGCCTTGTGTGTCATATCCGGCGCTGTCGATGACCACCAACTGCCAGGGCATATCCGCGATATTGCCAATCCGAATTTCTCGGCTCGATAACAGATTGTTGTCCAGGCTGTCCAGATTCAGGTCGGCTGAATGATCTTTAAGTAACGCCGCCAACTGGGGTTCTTTGGTGTCCACACTGACATAGAAGTTCTGGGTCAAACCGCGTGATGTGACGGCAGCCGAAGCGCTGTCTGCCAGAAAACGCTCCTGATTGTTGACCAGTATCCAGCGCTGACTTCCTTCTCCAAAGGTGTTGTTCACTGCGTCCAGAATCGGTTTGGCCGAAATATCCAGTTCGATCACACCCAGGGCTTTTGTTCGGTCTACTGGGTCGGCCACCGTCTGAAGGATTCGGATCATCACCTGCGGAGCGCCTGTAGAGGTTGATGCGCTCAGGACGCTGAAGGGATTGATAATGATCGGTGTAACCGTTAAGCCGTTGTTTGTTCCAACCTGTGTGTTGGTGAAGGGCGTATCGCCCAATAGGCGCGCAGGTTGTGCATCCGTACTGGTGACAATCACGCCATTTTGATTGGACAGGTCGAGCCATACTGTGCCGTCAGTTGTGGCAAACAGAGCCTCAAAAAACAAGCTCTGGTTCTGATTCAATGTGTTCAGCATGAGCTGTATCATATCGGTCTGATTTGCCGGAGGCGCATCTTTACCCTGTTGGAGGTTGCCCACCAATTGCAAGGCATAACTTCGAACCACAGGCGAGTCCGCCAGTCCAGTTGCATCGTTGACCGCTGTCTCAATTGGCAGGCTGACGCTGTTCGCGCGTTCTTCCAAAGCGGTCTGATGGACTTGGTTGATACGGATATTCAGATTGCTCTGATACACCGAAATGCCAATGATCGTGAAAGCAACGAACGCGACCACGATGATTGGCGCGATACGGCGCATAATTTGGATATGTACCGGACGTGGTTTTGCGGTTGTCAAATCGGTTTTTCGCTTACTCATGGCTGCCATTTACTCCATTGCTGCCATTCATTGCGCTGTGATTACTGCCATTCCCATTCGTTATGGGAGTGTCGGTTCCCTGGTGCAGTCGGATACTGACCTGTGGTGCGCGCAGTGCTTGTCCCACCTCCCGTACCGCCGTTTGCAGAATTTCGCTGATCTCCGTTTGTGGCGTCAGCTTGGCCGCGATAGCATTGACGATACGTTCGCGCTCGGTGGCGCGTTGGCTTTCCTCGAATAGTCGCGCATTGTCCAGGCTGACTGCCAGTCGGTTCGCCAGTTCTTGCGCCAGTTGCAGCTTATTAACATTCAGGTCATCGGCGGGTAATTCCCATTCAACTACCCCCAATGTCTGACCACCCAGTTGAATCGGCACGGCCACTGGGATGGTATTATTGACTGTCCGTGTGCCGGTCATAATCTTCCCTTGACTGAGGGCGTTGCGCCGCAATTCGGACATGTCGGTTTTGGTCTGTAGACCGGCCTCGCTGGTCAGACCCCGTTGCCGTTGTCCATAAATATATTCTTGCCATGTCGCCAGCGTGGCGATGCGATTTGCGCGTTCGATGTCTTCCAGTCGTCGCACCGCTTCTTGATACAATCGCGCATTTTCGATGGCTACCGCGATCTGATCGGCCATCGTTTGCAACACCTTGACCTCATCTTCAGTGAAGGCATTGCGATACCTGCTCTGTACATCCAATGCGCCGATAATCTCGTCCGCCACTCGCAGGGGAATTGCCAATTCTGCGCGGGTATCCGGCAAAAATTCATTGCGTTGATGAACTTGGCTGGTGGCTGTATCGCGTGCGATAATATTCTGCTGCTGTTCGATCACCTGCCCGATAACACTCACACTACCCACAGCCAAACGGTGTCCGCGTGCCAGCAGCACTTTGCCCGGTTCGCCTGTACTCGCCCGCAGCATCGCGTATTGACGCTCTCCGTCCAGCAGGAAAATCTGGGCATGATAAATATTCGGGAATTGTTCGATGATGAGTTGCACCACTTGGTCAAGCAGCGTTTGCAGATCGCGTTGTGTAGCGGCGAACCGGCTGATTTCCTGGGTAGCAGCGATGTCGCGTGTGCGTGCTGCCACGCGAGCCTCCAGGTCATCCAGCAGATTGCGCACCTGGACTCGCATATCCAGGAAGGCGGCGTTGACCGCGCCAATCTCGTCATTACGTGCAGCCCCTACGATAGGTTGATTGAAGTCTCCGCGAGACACGCCCATCATTGCCTGCCGCAAATTTGCCAGTGAGGGGGTAATGATCTGATTGAACAAAATGACCAGCAGCACAAATATCAGTGTCACACCCACGATGATTGGGAACAACCGCGCGCTGTTAAAGTAACTGGTGGCTTGGTTGACCGGGATATTGGCATCGGCTTCAGTCATCAGGGCGAATAACGCCACATTTGGGGTAGTAGGGCTGAAAATCGGCGTGTAATGGCCGATCACACGGCTGTCTCGTTGTGCGCCAATGGCATAAGTATCCGTGCCACTCGTCCCCTGCAATACCTGCGGAATAATCTCGGAGGCTTGCATCGAACGTTGTACGACATCCTGTGTGCCATCCTGGGCGATCACAACCGGATCATCACCGCTTGTAACCAGATAGCTATATGCCCGATAGACTGGGTTGGCAAAGTCGAGATGGGTGGCGATAACCGCTTCGATGTTCACCTCGCCCACCAGAAAGCCGGAAAGTGCGCCATTCGTGTTTCGTAAAGCGGTTGTTACCTGAACTAGCGCCGGATTATTGGAAACGGCGATGCTCTGATCGTGCGCTTCTAGTAGCGCTGTACGTGCCTGAGTGTAGGCAGGCCGAGAATTCAGGTCATCAACGGTTGTTGAAGTCCCCGCGTTGGTGGTTTGCAACAACAGGTTGCCATTGCTATCAAGTACAAACAGGCGGCGGAATAAATCGGATTCGTCTAGTGCGTCTCCGAGCAAACTGCCGATTTGATCTATAGTGGAGCGGTCTTCCCCGTTCTCTTCGAACAATTGATTGAGCAGCGTTGGGCCGTCTCCGTCGCTGGCGATATTGTCGATTGCCGCCAGTGTCTCCTGTAAGCTGGTGTTGATCTCTTGTTTCTGATGTTCAGACTGCTCTTCAATGTAGGCGCGCAAATTAGTGGTGCTGATTTCAGTGAACCCATTTTGTGCGATGATAATCAGCAGCAATACAGGTATCAGGATGGCGATCAAAAAGCCGCCTGCCAACTTTACCCACATCGGCCAATTGAATATGTTCAGTGAGGAAAGGAGATTTTTCATCACAACTCCCCATTTTCCGCTTTTGCTAACGGTTCAGCCAGTGATTCCGGCTGAATGTATATCCGCGTGTGGATTGCCCCTAACGCCTCATTAAAGTTTTCGGCTGCTAGGCTTAACACACTCCGCACATCCGTCGCGCCGATAAGCACACTGTTGATCTCGCTGGCCTTCCGTTCTCGAAGTGCTTGTGCCTGACTCTGCTCAAATAATCGGGTG
This sequence comes from uncultured Chloroflexia bacterium, assembly GCA_963752305.1. Taxonomy (GTDB): domain Bacteria; phylum Chloroflexota; class Anaerolineae; order Aggregatilineales; family Phototrophicaceae; genus CFX2. The sequence goes on along the minus strand of CAVVXQ010000006.1, from coordinate 129,989 downwards.
TTTTCCAGTGCCAGCGCCAGACGTTCGGCCACAATCCGCGCCATTTCGACCTGCCGCTCACTGAGTTCCTGATCTTTGGGAATGGCAAATGACATCGCACCCAGGGTTTGGTCACGGAACACAATCGGTACATTGATGATCCGTTCATCGTTAACCGTCTCGACCTGCAATGTGGAACTCGCCAGAGTATTGTGCAATGTGTCGGGTAAATCGTCGGCTGGAATGAGAGCTAAGGGTTCCATCCGTCTCAATGTTGTAGCCAATGGCGGATTTACCTTGTCCTTCCAGGTAATCTGTCCAGCTTCCGACTACTGTGCTGTCTCTCGCGCTGCTGGTAGTTCGATACCTGGTTCTGAAGATGTTGGTTCGCAGCTTCACGTTCGCGCAGGTTACGTTCCAGGTCATCAATTTGCTGTGACCGGCGGAGCGCGATAGCCAGTTGGTCAGCCACCATCGACAGCACCCGTATCTCGCGGGCGGTAAAGGGAGTCAGTTCCGCTTTTTGCACATCCATCACCCCCAACCTATCCTTAGCTTGCCACATAGGGATTGCGCACCCGAAGGTCGCGGCGGCGAGTAGATGACTGCGCCGGGGTAGGGGATCATCGCTGGATGTTGTGCGCGCCTCTTTTGTGCGTAATGCCTCATTAAGAATATTGGCTTCACCCAGGCTCAGGCTCTCTCGCCCGACCACCTCGATTTCGCTGCCACCAGCCCGCATCATCCGTGTAAAAGAACCGGACTCATCCACCAGATACACTTGCACAGATAGAAATTCAAACTTCAACCGCACCGCATCCAGAACATACGAAAGAACCTGTTGTTCACTGGTTAACGCGCCAACTTCGGTGCTCAGGACTTCAACCCATTGATGCTGTTGCAATTCTGTCTGGGACTCGTCGGCAATAATTTCCAGATCGCCTCTGAAGATGAAGAGCAGTAGGACAATCAATCCCAGTGTAGCCGTGATTGCGAACAGTGTCTCACCCGACACAAGTGGGGTGGCGTCCAGCCCATGCACCACCGCTCCATAAAGCACGCCTGCCAACAATGCCATCGTCACCAATATCAAACCACTTCGGTTGAGCAGCATCCCCGCAGCCACCAGTGGGACAGTGAGCAAGGCGACGAAAACCACATTTTCCTGTTGGGATGATGATACCACCAGCAGAAGTGCGTTGACCGTGAGCAGGCTAACAAACAGCCGCCGTGCCCATCGTAGTCTGCCGGACTGAATCTGCCAGTAGACAATCAGTGTCAGAATCAGTGTTATGCCCAGGGTGATACTGATTTGTAGCGATGTTATCTCGGTATTGTTGGCTACCAATGGCACAATGCTCAAAAGTAGACCGACCAACGCCAGCAGACTGATACCCCAATTCACCACCAGCAGGCGGCGCGCCCGCTGTCTGTCAATCAGGTTGGTATATAAATATTGGACGCGAAATAAACGTTGGCGGATAAGCCTAAACATGTGGCTCCTCCCCATTGATGGTGTTTGTCGCCAGATTTCCCAGCCGTATGGAGCCGCGCTTTGCCCCTAACGATGTGCTGAGTTCGGCTAACGTGATCCGTAACAGTTCATCAACATTACCAACCGACTGATAGCGGGCAACGATGTCGTTAATCATTTGTTCCTGCGCGGTGGCCTCTTGGGATTCTTCAAACAACCGCGCCTTATCCAGGCTCAGGGCTAGACGCTGGGCAATCGCTTTCATCATTTCTGCTGCTTCAACTTCCTGTCCGGTAGTGCCCGGTTCGACTTCAATCGCACCGATCACCTCGGAACCCAGCATAACCGGCACAGCCACTACAGAATGACCGTTGTCAAACTCGGTGATGACCTGCCGGGTTTGGCTGGCTTTCACCAGCGCGTCCGACCACGAACTCTCTGAGGTCATTGCTTCCTGGTCAAGGGTGATACCCGGTGTTTGACGCCTGTTTCTCAGATAATTTTCCCAACCCTGCCGTGTCAACTGCTGATTCAACCGTTGGATTTCCCGTAGGTTGGTTTCAGCTTCCAGGTACAACCGCTTGGTTTCATTCGCGTTGCGTTCCTGTTGGTCGAACAATCGCGCGTTACGGATGGATGTACCCAACAGGTTTGCCATGACCTGAAGAGCCTGTATGGATTCTTCGTCAAAGGCGTCTGCGCGGCGGCTTTGTACATCCAGTGCCCCGATAATCGTTTCACCATCCATAATCGGCAGCGCCAGCTCTGACCGGGTGTTGGGCAGGAGTTCGTTGCGGTAATAAGCCGGGTCACTGTCCCGCGCGATGACCGGCGTTCCATTCACGGCTACTCGTCCGATAACGCTCTGGGAACCCACCGCCAGTCGGTGACGGCGCTCCATCAGCCGTTGACCAGTTGCGCCGGTGCTGGCTGCCAGCATGGCATATTCCCCGGTATCGTCAATCAGGAAAATCTGGACGTGATAGAAAGCAAATCGGTCTTGAATCAATTCCACCGCACGGGGTAGAAGTTGCTTCAAGTTCAACAATTTTGCCAGGATTTCGCCGCTTTCGGCTACCGCTTGCAGCAAGCTGGCACTACCTTTGGCCGCTGTTGCGCCAATTTGTGCCTGATAGATTGAATACCGTATAGCCGCGCTAACCACCCCCAGCGCGATGATGGCCGTCAGGAGCCGCGTAACGTCGGGGTTAGCCTCCAACCCAGTTCCCTGTAACTGGATGAGTTCATAAATGCCTTTGCCGAAGACAACCACATTTGCGATAGCGAACACCGTCCAATTACTTAGTGCCGCCGCCGAAATCACTGCGAAAATCCCTGAAATTAAATAACTGTCGGATGGAGCAATCACCGTAAAGGCGGATGCTCCCGCGATAACAATCAACGCGGCAATATCGTCACGTTTCCATCGCAGGAGTCCCCAAAGCAGCAGGCAGACGGCAATGACCGCTGCACCGTATGCCCCTGCTTCAAGTGTCCATGTATTCGAAACGATCTGCGATAGGTTGTACGTAGCACTCACCAGCACTGCTAATATGATGAACGCCTGAATATAACGTCGCCGAAGGGTAGAGACACTATTGATCGCATCTGTTGTTGAGAGGGGGAGTTTTTCGATTGTCATTCCCCATCCTCCTCATGGTGATTGCCGTTGGCGACAGGTGGTGTCCCCAGCCGGATCGACACACGGTTAGCCTTCAGCGTGCTTCGTAGGCTGCGTGCCGCCTCACTCAATGTCATTTCTACATTATTGCTGCCCTGTAACCGGGTCGCAATCTCATTCACCAATGCCTCACGTTGGGCAACCCGTTGGCTGGTTTCAAATAAACGGTTTGTCTCGGCTGCCAGTCCCAGTTGTTCGCCCACTTCTTCAATCAGATTCAGGTCTTCCGGTGTTAGATTACCGTCTTCATCCAGCTCAAACTCCATCGCGCCGATGACCTGTCCGCGAACACGGAGCGGCACAGCGATCACCTGTGAACCATCCTGTTTTTCTTGTATCAGGTGGTTGAATGTCACTGCCTCTTGCAGGAAAGGAGTCCATTGCTCGTCTGAGCGTACTGTGCGAGATGCGAAATCGACATTTAGACCCAGCGAATTGCCCTGTGTGTGAAGGTATTCGTCCCAGAACCGCCGGGTGAGTTGCTGGTTCAGTCGCTCAACCTCTTCGGCTGCGCGGCGCGTCTGTTCCACCAACAGTTGATTTTCTTGCAGTCGTTGTTCGGTCTGCTCAAATAACCGGGCGTTGTCAATCGCAATGGCTAGGTGGTCGGCTAGTGATTGGAATACAGGCGCAACCTCATCCGAGAAGGCGTCTGCTTGTTTGCTCTGCATATCCAGTGCGCCGATGATCGTATCACCAATCCGTAGTGGAAATGCTGCTTCGACAACAGTGTCCGGCAGAAATTCGTTCCGACGGTGTACACTATCCTGGTTGCCTGCCCGCGCAATAATTGGCACGCCCTGGAACGTAACCTGTCCGATAACGCTCAGGCTGCCCACGCCCAACCCATGTTTGCGTCCTAGCAGCATCCGTCCAACTTCTCCGGTGCTGGCGACCAGTTCGGCATTTTGCTGATTTTCGTCCGTCAGGAAAATTTGGGAATGATACACGGTGGGATAACTATGGTGAATTTGCTCTACCGCGTTATTCAGCACATCGCTTAGTCCCATGCGCTGGGAGATACGTTGCGACACTTGGGTGGTGATTTCCGCAAGTCTCAAACGCTCTTCGTTTGCAAGTGTCACGCCCTCTGTTCGGCTTAGGTGCGCATATCGTAGAAAGAAGAATGTGAAACCGCTGATAAACGTCATAGCGATCACGATGAAGAATAACTCTACACCGTTATCATAACTCGCCGGGGGCGGGACACTGGCTCGTGCGCTAATACTCAACGCTGCGATACCGATCCCGATAGCTGTCCCTGCCACCAAACCTCTGACGTCCAGCAGCAGTCCTGGCAGCAGGATAATCAGGCACACCACCAGCGCATCCGACGCCGAATAAAATCCGTTTTGAGCGATACCAATGCCCAATCCCAGTATCCATGCCAGAACTAACGCGAAACTCGCCTGTCTCAGTCGCCCACCCCGCGTCAGCACAATGCTCGCAAGCGTCGGGACGATAAATAGGAGGATCACCACAATCAGGTCGAGGCTTGTCGCCAGTGCTTGCCACAGATTCCCGACATCAGCCGACAGTGGAACCGTCATCACGATCAGCAGTAGGACGATCATCAGGCTGCTCATACCATAGATCATCCGCGCGCGGTCACGGTCTAAAGGACTGCTGTATCGGGAAACATCGAAGATTTGCTCAATTCGGCGGCGCATGATTAAACTCCGCTCTTTACTCGTCATTCGGGTTAGGGACGGTTGTGCCCATACGGATGCGTGCTTTGCGCGCCCCCAGCACTTTCCCCAACTCGTTTACGGTTACGTCCAGCATACTATGGATGTCCAACTGGCGCTGAAGTTGCGACGAAATATCGTTCACCAATGCTTCGTTTTTGGCGACTCGTTGGCTCTGTGTGAAAGCCTCCGTGTTTTCGATGGCAATCGCCAGTTGGTTGACCATCTGTTGGAACACGACGACATCGGTATCGGAATACATATAGGGGCGCAAATTCCCGACACTGACAATGCCCAGGATGCGCCCGCGAGAAATCAATGGGGAAATAATCAACGAACGGGTTGTAATTCTGGAACTCACCTTGTCTGGGACGTTCCGGGTATCCGGGATATGAACCATCTCCCACAGAGTCCCATACTTTTTCCACCGGACCGGCGATAGGCAGGACTTCCCCATTACTCAGGCTCACATTGGTATATTCTTCGGAGCGTTGTGCCACTACCCGAAGCTGCCCCGATGCCGGATCGTACAGCGCAATGCTCAATTGATTGTGGGGGAGCATCTGGCTGCTTTCATTCATCATGATGTTGAAGATCGTTGCCATATCCAGCGTCGCCTGTACCGATTCATTGAATGCTGCAATTCGCTGCAATTGATCTGCACGGCGTTGTGCATCCGTAAGCAGTCGTAAGTTCTGGATACCAATCGAGAGTTCTGCGATGATGGTCTGTGCGATGTTGACGATTTGCGGAGTGAATTTATGAATCGGATTGAAGATTTCCAGGCTCACCCCGCCCAGGATTCGGTCAGATACAATCAGCGGGAATAGTGCCATCGTCTGCACACCCATTTCACGCACTTTTTCTTTCAGTGGGGAAACCAGACGCCCGTCATTGGGAACATCTTCGATAATAATGAGTTCCTGCGCTTTCTGCAGCGGCTCGAACAATGGGTCGCTGACGGTATTGATCTGTGTCTGGATTGCTCCTTGCCAGGGGTACTCGCTCACCACTGTGCCCGTATTTTCAAGGGTGTTGTAGAGGATGATACTGCTGTGATCGACGCCTGTAGCTTCCGTAAGCGCGCGGGTCGCCCGGTCTAATAGCTCACTTTCGTCCTGGGTGCTGCCCAACATCATCGCCAGTTGATTGACAATTTGCAGTACACGTACTTGGCTGCCGAGTTGGGATGCGTTCACTTGTACATCCCGCAGCAAGCGGTGACTCTGGAGTACAATGCTGATCTGGTCACTCAGAGCATCGTACAGGCGGCGTTGCTGGCTCGTGAACGTCTGTGGGTAGTCGAAGTTCAGGTTCACCACTTCACGAATCTGGTTGTTTTCACGAATCGGGATTGCAACCGAACTTCGGATGTTCATCTGCCGGTAGAACTCAGCCAGAGGATGCTCTGGGTCAAGTGTCTCGGTTTCTTCAACCAGCACCACCGATGAATCCGGCGTATTCCAGTAGTCAGCTACCATTTTGAGCCGGTCTGCGCCGATCAGGTCCCCGACCCCGAAGTCACCGATCTGTTCATCAGTCGGTGTATTGATGTAGCCGATGGTCACATTAGTCATGGATTGAGTCGCCGCATCGTATTGCACCGTCATCAGGTTGATGGTCGCCGCCTCTGGTGCGATGTGTACGCGCAGGGTGCGCAGGATGTCGAGGGTGTCTTGTGCAGCCAGAATCGAGCGGTTGACTTCGTACAGAATTTGCGTTTCTTCCAGGCTTTCGGCGGTGCTCTTGAGCAGCGATTGATTTTCAAACACGACGGCTGCTTGGTCGGCCAGAATACGCAGCGCCCGCAGTCGGCTGTTCGGCAAACTTTGGGGTGTCTGGTTTGTGAACGTAATCAGGCCGATTAATCGGTGATTGGAAACCAACGGCACAATCACCAACCCTTTCACACCTTGTTCGTGGAGTCGTTTGCGTTCGACCTCGGTCAGGAATTCCTCAGTATCCACGTTCGGGGCGTGCAGTGTTTCCAGTGCCGATAGGGTTTCCCAGGCCGGATATTCGCCCAATTCGACAGAGTGGTCTGTTGCGCTTGTTTGCCCCTGATTGATTTCGCCGACAACATGTACCGTTGGCGGCAGGCTGTCAATTTCCACCAAACCTAACTGTGCTTGGTCGTAGGAAGTCCCGGCAAATTCATAGATCGCTTGCAGGATTTCTGGATTGCTCTTGGCGTTATAAATCTTGTTGGTCGCGTCGAATTGTTGTTGAACGAAGTCCAGTGTTTCTTGCGAACTCATCAGCAGATTGTGATTTTGCAGCGCGATACCGATTTGGTCGCAGATTGCGCTGTATGCATCAGCTTCTTCGGGAGTCAAGCTGACGGGTTGGGTATTCAAAATATTCAGCGTACCCAGCAGTTGATCGCCCACCCGCAGACCGAACGACGCACTCCAGTGAATGTTCAACCGCCCGTACTGAGTTTGCGTTTTGTCCGACAGGGACGACCCTTCGGCCTGAACGTCAGTGATATAGACAGGTAGTCCGCGTCGGAGCACTTCGATGTCATTGTCGCTGGGTGCGCTGTCACGAAGTTCGCCTTCAGCAACGCTCAGTGGCCCATCCGCCGTGCCAATCGCAGTGATGATCTGTGTCTTGTGCGGGTCGTCAAATAAGCTGATACTGACCGCAGTCATGTTCCGTGCCAACGTGTAAATGACCGCCTGTGCCATGTCGTCATGACGATCTGCCGCCATAATCATCCGGGTGGCGAGGACAAGATTATTCGCCACTTCATGGGCTGCGTGGGCATCATCCAGCAGGGTGCGGGTATAAATCAGCACACCCACCTGGTCGGCTAGATTACTGAACGCGGTGATCTCGGTCTTCGTGAACGGCTGTAACATACGGCTTGCTACACCCAACGTCGCCACCGGCTTGCCGTCAATCAACATCGGCACGCTGATGAACGATTTCACCCCGTTCGACGCCAGCATCGCATAAAACCCCGGCCCAACATCACTTGGGGAAAGCGCCGACGTGTCATCTACCACATACGGTTGGCCTTCCAGAAAAGCCTGCTGCACTTCTGGCGAAAGGGATTCCCAATCGGTTGTTTCATGATCCCAACTGTATGTGCGTTCGCGGTTGGCTGTCGCCAGCACCTTCCAACTGGTGATTTTCCCGGCGGCGTCATACATAAATCGGCTCAGGCTGATGAACCGTCCGGGGGTTGGCAGCATATGCCGCGCAACGATACTCGCCATCTGCGTCAGGTCTTGCCCATCTGCCAGTTCGCTGAACGTCTTTGCCTGCCGTTCGTTGATCTCGGACGCATACGTCGATTCTTCAGTCAGGTGATGAACTTGAACCAGTCCTCCAACCTGATCGGCGATGCTCTGGAAAATTTGTAAGGCGTGGGTGGGCAGGTCGAGCGAACCTGTGGTGCTGTTGATACCTATCAGACCGAACATCCGCCCGGTGTGATACATGGGCAGCATGGCAACCGCCTTGACATCATGGCCGAGCAGCCATGTTCGCAGCGCGTCGTTGATGTCCGTCTCGTTCTCCACATCTTCAATCACGACAGGTATGGGGTTCGACTGAATCTTGCTCAACAGGTTGCCCAGCTCGTTGGACGTGATTTCAACAGCCGACTCGGTCTCGAACACCTCCTCCCGATTGGCCGATGCCACCGAGCGGATTCGTATGAGTGCCCCGTCTATGTCGTAGTCCGCCAGATTGATGCTGACGAATTGCCCATCTCCCGTCAGCATAGTTTGCGCCATGATCCCGCTGATCTCAGCGAAGTTGCGCGCGCGCGTCAGTGCCGCCGTTGTTTTGGCTTGTCGTTCGATTAAATCGGTTAAGATATTCAGGTCGGGCGTGGCGTTCATCGGGTCGCACACTCCTCAAGCAGGTGTTGCAATAGGTTATTTGTTAGGGTTCAATGGGACTTGGTAGGGACGTGACTTTGAGTGTCCATACACGCTGTTCTAAGAAACGACTCTTTTACGAATAACACACAGGGGAGAGTAATAAACGCTCCCCTGACTTCATTTTATACGAGTTCTATGTGGGGAAACCGTAAGGATGCATTGCGTTGGCATCCTCTAACACTTACTTGTAATCCCAAACTTCGTCCCCGGAGAGCAGGCTGCGAATCTGGGTGGGGAATTTGTCGGCGTCGAGTGGCTTGCCCAGGAAACCGTTGAACCCGGCCTTCTTTGCCCGTCGCATTTGTTCTTCGCTGGCTTCTGCCGTCACTGCACACACCACCGTATCGCGCAGACGGGGATGTGCCCGCACTTTTTGCAATGCCTGATAACCGTCTTCATAGGGTAGCCGGATGTCCATCAAAATCAGGTCAACGCGCGGCAGCGTATCCGCGAACTGTACCACCTGCCAGCCCGACGTTTTCCATTCACACCGCTGCACACCCATGAAAGCCAGCATCCGGGCGATCAGAACGAAGTTGGGTACGTTGTCTTCCACCACCAGGACATGTGCTTCTCCTGGTTCAATCGGTGCGTGTTGACTTGTTATGTCGCTCATGTTTGGCGGCTCCTCAGATATGACAGGATTTCATCAGGCAGCTTGTCAACGTCAATTGGCTTGCGGATATAGCCATCACAGCCAGCTTCCAGCGTACGTTCTTTATCGCCTTCCATCGCGTTCGCCGTCAGGGCAACAATAACCGTGTCCTTTAAATGATCTATGGTGCGGATTTTTCGCGTCGCGGTTAGGCCGTCCATCTCTGGCATACTCATGTCCATCAAAATGATGTCAGGCGGGTTCTGGCTAGCCATTTCGATACCCGTGACGGCATTGTCCGCCTCTTCGATCAAAAAATCGTAATCGGCAGCCAATAAAATGCGGCGCACCAGCAGTCGGTTATCTTGGTTGTCCTCAATGTACAAAATGCGCGGCATCAACATGTCTCCTGCATGTCTTATGACAGCATGGGTATCACAAAATACCTGTCTTAATTATAACACCACTAAATGAGCGTGAATGAATGAAGGTTGTCGGTCAAATTAAGATTTACGCTAGCTTCATAAATGGTTTACAATGAAATTCTAACCGTAAATTCGGAAGATTCTTACTTAAGAATTTAAGTAATGACAGATTTTCTTTTGTGACCCTATGGCTGCTTGACATTACTTTTCAGCATACACCTAAATCGCCACTTGCGCGAATTACGACTGTAATAAATTCCAACGGCTGATGGACGAATAGTTTGGGATTATGGTCGGGCACTCTTCGCTTTACCTGTATCGCTGTGTATCGCCGCCCTGTCCATTTTCTGATATGCTAGGAGCACATCTCCATTTAGAAAGGAAGAAGAATGTCGAATCAGTATAATCAACCTCCCGCGATGCAGATTGATCCCACCAAGAATTACGCCGCCCACTTCAAAACCAATAAGGGCGAGTTTGACATTAAGCTGTTGCCAAAGAAGCGCCCATCACCGTCAATAACTTTGTTTTCCTGGCGAAAGATGGATTTTACGATGGCCTCGTTTTCCACCGTGTTCATCGACAACTTCATGATTCAGGGCGGCGATCCCACTGGCACAGGGACAGGCGGCCCCGGTTACAAATGGAATGACGAAGCCTCCGCGCTTGAGTTGAAGCACTACGGGCCCCGGTGTCCTCAGCATGGCGAACGCGGGCAAGAACACCAATGGGTCGCAGTTCTTCATCACCCACGTAGAAACCTCCTGGCTCAATGGCAAACATGCCGTTTTTGGACAGGTCACGGGTGATGGTCAGAAGGTTGTCAATGCCATCCGTCAGGGTGACAAAATCGAATCTCATCACCATCTCCGAAAGCTAACGCAGAAATCGACAAGAATTGCACCAGTATCGTCAGTTCGGGAAAACCATGTAGGGGAGGGTCTCAGACCCTCCCTTTGAAAACCGCCTATGCCCTACACCATTCGTCCCGCCCAACTCACCGACACCCACGCCATCGCCCTTGTCCATGTTGAAAGTTGGCGCACCACCTACAAAGGCATTATGCCCGACGAACTGCTTGCCAATCTGTCGGTGGAACGCCGTCAAGCTAACTGGACGAATGTACTCTCCAATCCCGATAGCAGAACAGTCCTCTATGTCGCTGAAGTGGATACTCAGGTTGTCGGTTTTGCCGCAGGTGGCCCGGAACGTACTGAGCATCCGGTCTACAAGGGCGAACTCTACGCCATATATCTATTGCAGGATTATCAGGGGCAGGGTATGGGGCGTGCGTTGGTGCTAGAGGTTGCCCGCAAACTCATTGAATTCGGTTACACCACTATGCTCATCTGGGTAGCCGCAAGGAATCCTGCCACCAACTTCTATGCGGCTCTCGGTGGACACCCCATCGCCTCCAAAACCGAAACCATCGGTGATGCCCCCATCGAAGAAATCGCTTACGGCTACGATGACCTCAATGTTTTGACAACTTCAACGCCTTGAACCTAATCATATCCATCTGCTTTCCTCCCCTGAATACGGGGGAGGTGGTGAGCGTAGCGAACCGGAGGGGTAAATGAAATGCAACCGCTCGTTTGGATAAATGCGCTGCTGGAAATACACTTACACAACCCTGTCTAAATCCCGCCGCGCCAGCTTACCCGCCATACCGTCAGGGTCAAGTGATATAGCCTGCTCGAAATATTTTCTCGCTGCCTCCGGTTCACCTTGCGCCACCCGCACATGACCGGCCTGTCGGTAGATTTCGGATTGGAGATTAGGTCGCACTTGTCCAATAACTTGAAATGCCTGCTCTAAGGTAGCATCTGCGCGAGTGTGACGTCCGGTGAGTGCCAGTGCCCGTGCGTTGATCGCTTGTGTAACTGCATGACCAGCAACAAGTTTGGCGTCGCTGTATCGCAGTGCGAAATCAGACAATTCTACTGCTCGCTCAGAATCGGGGTCTTGAGCTAAGTACCACTCCGCAAGATTAGCATATCCATAACTGAATGCGGGCAGAATGTGGATACAGGATTTAAGGATGGGCAGCGCGTCCTCGTACCTTTCGGCCAACACGAGGCAGTAACCCAAATTGTTTAGAAGAACGCCAATCGAATAGATGCGTAGTCCAGTTGCACGTGTCAATAATTGTCGGAGAAGCTGTTCACCTTCTTCTAACTGCCCGCTGTTTAACAGGTGGATAGCCCTGACATTGAGCAATGGAATGTAATTGGGCAGAATGTGTAATAATTTTTCAGCCCGATTATATACACTTGTCCATCGTAACCACACAAAATAAGCGATTATGAAGACACCCAGTACCATGAAATAAACAGCCGCGTAGAAAGTTAATTGTTCGGACAAACCTAATAGGATTAGAATCAAGGGAATAGCACCAAAAATCCATAAACCGCTAAATTGTATAGCATCAATATTAGATGGTTGTGGAACAAACGACGGTAGGAAATTACGAATGCGACGAATGTAATTTTGAACTTGTAAATATGACCTAATTGCACGCCAACACAAATACAACACTATCCCTATAACGAATAGATTCCTAAATGTATCAATCGTGTTTGGACTTACACTACCGGGCAATAACAGAACCATTGTAAAAAGAAATCCCGCGGGTATGCCATTGATACAGCAAAATATGAAAAAATAAATATTAGCTCTGCGACTCTGCCTTTGTTGTTTTCGATCCGCCTCTGCCTGCTCCTGCAAAGCCACCAAATCAAGTGTGTCGCGCAATAAAATACCCCCTGAAGTCGCAATTATCGTCTACAGTATACTCCCTCAATATCTTGCCTTTTCCCTGTTGCTCTGAACTTCTGTCTCTCCGTGTTACGCCCTTAATCTTTCCGCCTGTACTCAGACTTTTCTCTTTGTGCCCTTGTGCCTTCGTGCCGTTGTGTTACGCCTTTAACCTTTTTATTTTTGCTTGAATGGTAACGCCTCTACCCCCGCCATTCCGTCAGGAGCTTGTTCTCACGATCACGCATCATGCCCGCGCGGGGTTTAGCGCCGCTGTCCGCCCCCGTTCGCTTGGCATTCCATTGCAGCGTATCCCGTATCGTCTCCGTCAGTGGTCGGAAGGTCAGTCCATCTGCCAGTGCCTTGTCAATATTCATCGCTTGCAAGCCGTTATAGGTTTCCGGTATCCATAACGGCAGTTCGCTGAACGGCGCGACCTCATGATCCAGCAGAAAATCATCTTCTATCCAGGTGAAGCTGGCATTACTTCCCGTCACATCTTTGCAGGTGTCCAGCAGTTCGCCCATTGTCAGTGGTTCGGCTGGCCCGGTCACGTTATAAATTCCCGCCTTGCGTGCTTCGGCCATCTGCAAAATCCAGTTTGCCTGATCGCGTGCGTCGATGAACTGTACCCGCATGTCCGGTGTCCCCGGCGCCAGCACATCGCCGCCCATCGCCACCCGCACCGGCCAGTAGGTGAATCGATCTGTTGGGTCAAATGGGCCGACAATCAACCCCGAACGGGCGATCAGGACACGCCCCGGCATGGCCGTTTCCGCCGCCGCCTCGCACAGTACCTTGAGCGCGCCGTAGGTTTCCCCGGTGACATCCTCGCGGCTTTCATCATCAATGGTCGCCAGTGGTCCGCTCTCATCCATCCCATAAATCGTCGTATCGCCATACACCGATATGGTCGAGATGAAGGTGTAGTGTTCAACCGCATCCGCCAGCAGTTCCGCCGATGCCCGCACGATACGCGGCACGTACCCGCTGGTGTCGATAGCCGCATCCCATTGGCGTCCCTGTAGCGCGGACAGATCACCGTCGCGGTTGCCCTTCAGGGTTTCTACATTTTTGAACATGCCGGGGTTGGTTTTGCCCCGGTTAAACAGCGTCACCTCATGCCCTGCCTTGAGCGCGCTCTCGGTCAGGTGGCGGCCTAAAAACTGTGTTCCCCCCAGAATGAGTACCTTCACAATCACCTCAATTCTGTCGTATTTTCGTGGTATTAGTTGCAAAGTTAGTGGTTACTATTCGTGCGAAATCGCTTTCTTAGGGGCAGGACATGTCTTGCCCTCTTTAGCTACCATTTTACTTTGAAATGTCTATTGTAACCCGGATAGTGGTTGCAAAGTAAGTGATAACCCCTTCATCGCTTGCGGGGAAGGGGTCGGGGGATGGGGTAAAAGGCACAATGTTCCGCCACTGACCATTCGACCACCACCGTAACCCGTATGAGGCAATTGTTCATGCTGTCAGCTTAGAGCTTCCTGAAGGGGACTTATTGGCGTGGTGTCTTATCCTGCCATTTGTAGAACAGCACCGTATCATGCAGCGTCCCGTCAGCGCTCCAGGCGAAGTTGGGGATGATACCTGCTTCGATCCAGCCCCATTTGCGATACAAATGCTCGGCGGTATCGCCTCGGCGGGTATCCAATACCAGCAGGCTGCGCCCACAGTCTCGCCCCGCTTCCTCGATGGCTTCAATCAAACGCTGCGCGATACCTTGCCCGCGCCATTCGTGTTGCACCATCAACTTCTGCACCTCGGCGCGATGCCTGCCGTTGGTTTTCTGCGACAGTTCAAGCTGTGCCGACCCTACCACCATCCCATCGGCCACCGCCGCCAGCAAAATACGTGACCCCTCCGCAACATCTTCCACGATGTTGAGCCAGTACGCCCGCGCCTCATCCGCTGTGAGTGGCGGCAGGAAACCGATAGCCGCACCACCTTCAACCGTTTCGGTCAGCAGCTCAATCAGCGAGTTCGAGACAATCTTGGGCGCGGGCGGCAGTCAGCCGTTCGATAGCGATCATGTCCTCTACCTGTATTCCGAGAATTCAATGAATGATTCGAACCAGAAGTGTATCGCACAGCCAGCAACAGGGAATAGCAGAGGTTATTTTACCCAGGAACGGCCTTGTTTTTCTCCCCTTCCTCGCTTGCGGGGAAGGGGTTGGGGGATAAGGTAAGCTGGCGAACCTCCGTTACATGACTGGCTTCTGACTCTTGAACTACGCCCGTTCCCGTTCGACAGCCAGTGTGCCCAGATAATGCGACTTACTTCCGACAGGGTTGGCCTGACCCGAAAGATGTGGGTAACGCGCAGTTGCGTGGTTCAGGATGGTGTTTACCAGTTGGTCGAATGACCACCCGGCAGCGAATGCGCACCGTGCGAACACACAGTCCGAGGCGATCCCCGGCCCAAGATTGACTTCCAGCACATACAGATTGCCATCCTTGTCCATACGCATGTCCACCCGCGCCCAGTCCTTGCAGCCGATGGCGTTGAAGGCGTCAATCGCCGTCTGCCCGATGCGCTGTTCGAGTGCTTCGGGCAGTCCGGCTGGCACGTTGGAACGGCTTTCCATCTCCACCAATTCCAGATCGTCGTTGCCGGTTGCCTGTTTCAGCAGTTCAAAATTGGAGTCCTCTACTTGATCGAGACGAATCGGCAGTTTGCCGAAGAATTCCAGTTCGGCCACTGGCAGCGCGTACGCCGGACTGTGCCCCAGCACCGCCACCGTGAATTCCCGCCCGTCGATGTATTCCTCGACCATCACATTGTCCTGGTAGATGTCCATCAGGAAGCGGATTTTCTCGCGTAACTCGGCCTCGTTCTGTACAACCGAGTTGTAATCAAGTCCCATACTCGCGCCTTCCGACGGCAGCTTGACAATCAATGGAAACCGTAGGTCGGGCTTGATTGTTTCATCGGCTGACCGGAACACCTGAAAGGCGGCGCTCGGTACGCCGTTTGCCATCATCACCATCTTCTGCTGAGGTTTATGATGGCACAGGGCTTCTGCCAGTACCCCCGGCCCGGTATGCGGAATCCGCAGGTATTCCAGCATGGCCGGAACGTGTGTTTGCCGCGATTCGCCATAAACTCCGGTAGCGATGTTGAACACAATGTCGAATCCCGCCTCGGCCAGCCGCCCCGGAAGCTGTTGGTCGGCATTCATCCCCGTGACACGATGCCCGCCCTTTTCCAGCGCCCGCGTCACTTCTTCAATCGTCTCGATAGCATCCGAGTCGCGCAGGGTCATCTCTGGCCGTTCGCGCAGCAGTTCCTCTGTCGCAATGTTGTAAATAAAGCCAACATGCATGATAAATTGTTTTGCCCCATGACCAGAAAATCTGGTTGTTTTGTTCGATACCCTCATTCTATAGACATCTGTACAGGAAGTTAAGATTTTGGTTTTAGTTGAGCATTTAACTCCCCATGAACCTTTGACTCCATTGCAATAGCGTCGGGTAAGCGTTGATCGCTTTCTAAGACAATCTGCATAGAATGTTCAAAGTAATATTTCTCGGATTGGAGAATGAACATGTCGAAACGAAACAGATTGATTCTGTTGACCTTGCTAGGATTGCTTTTGCTGATGGTGAACAGTGTCAGCGCCAAGGGTATCCCGCCGTTTGTCGCCGTTCAGGATAGTAAATTGCTGTTATACGGTTTTGGCGATCAAGTGATCGAAATAAACGATCCCAATACACGCGGGTTCTTCAACACCGCTTGGAGTCCCGATGGCACAAAGCTGGCCTATGTCACCTATGATCTGGATTACAATTATCACCTCATGGTGACGGACACCCCTGGGCAGCATTCGTTTGAAGTCCCAACAGAGCGGCTGGAAAATGGCTTTCCGATCACCTTTGCCCCCGATGGAACGCTGTTGTTTGTCGAACAGGGAATTCTAGGCCAGAGTCCCACAGACACCTACAAGGCGACTCTCAAGGCCGTAGAACCAATAGTGGGAGCAGCACCGCAAACACTCGGCAGCTTTACCTATGGTGTCGGTTGTGGCGGTGGCTCACCCTATCCTGGTGACTGGCGTTACTCGGCGGAAGCCGGATTTGGTGGTTCCGCGCTGACTCTGGCTGTGATCCCCGGCGTCGGTGTCGTACATAGCATCAACTGCGGCGGCAGTGGCCTTGCCACTGTTTAATCCCGAAACAGGCGAGGATATACCCATCGGTGATGACAATCTGGGTCGCGCCCGTGTCTCGCCGGATAATATGACCATCGCCGCAGTCCGCACCATTTATCATGAACCCGACCTGATCCGTTCGTTGGCTTTGGTGGATATTGCCAGTGGGGTGGTGACAGATGTGCAAACCGACACTCCGCCCGATCAACTCACCTGGTCGCCGGATGGCACATTGTTTTATAGCACCCGCGAGGTAAATGGTAATCTGGTCGCTGACCTGACGCCGGACGAACAGGTGGCGCTCAACACCGCCATTGGCTATGTGCCGGACGAACTGCCCAGTTACACAGTCAAAATTTTTCACTACGACCCCGCCTCTGGAACGGATCGGCTGGTTTATACAGGTGATGGCTATGCTATCGGACGCCTTCAATCGCCCCTGGCCGATTTGGTGGTTTTTAGCCAGGTCGCCAATCAGGGGGACTGGTTACAGGGCATTGTGAACGGCACGATTGATCCGCTCTACGGGAATGGCGAAACCGAGCAGTTGGCCGCCGTTCCGGTCACGCTCTACCTGCTCCCGCCGCAGACTTCTACACCCGTCGAGATCGGTCAAAATCTGGCACAGTTCAACCTGCAACCTGTGTCCCAATAGTTAATTATCGGTCTGATAGCAACCTTGATGAGCGCAAAGCGTAGCATGTGAGTGGTGGTAGGGTTGAGTGTGCGTAGGGGGCGACCTATGTGTCGCCCCGGTATGAATACTGGGTGAAAGTGTATGCGATTGCGCGTTCGCCCACTTAATACAGCGTAGGGACAAGGCTTGCCTTGTCCGCCTGTGATCCGCGTTTTAAGCCGACGTTGAATCTCATCACAGGCTCGTTTCGCTCCCCCTTTCTCCGTGTACGGGGAAAGGGCTGTGAGCGACTAAGCAAGTGGGGGGGATAGGGGTTTCTCATAACACACACTCAACGGCTCGTTGACGTAATTGTCATAACACCCCATCGGGCGGTAGCCAGCCGACTCGTATAGGCCGATAGCCTCAATTTGCAATTTGCCTGTTTCCAGTATCAACCGCGTGTAACCGAATTCCCGCCCTATTTCTATCCGTTACGTGTAGCCTCCTCTTGGTTTATGGAGTATTAAAGATCATGTATTAGATTAGAGAATATTCCCGCACTCATCTGGGGAGTGAGTAGATACAAAACAATAGTCACAATTACTGCGATCAGAACCAGAATAAGTACGTACTGAATAAGGGGCAATTTCCTTTCAGTTTTGAAGATTTTTAGGATCAGTATCACTTTTCATAACATATCCTATGATGCGTGGGATGCAATTAAGTGAACACAGTAGAGTAACTTTCAGAACTCTCAAAATCCTTGTCCCGCACTGACATTACTTTAGGGAAGTATTTCGAAATGTTCAACGTGTTTTGCCTGAAGGATGCGGAAGTCACGCTGATCGAGTGTCAGAATGCGCTGGACATTCAATCGTTCAGCAAGGGCAACAATGGCCGCATCCACAAAATCCAACCGTAGGTCAGAATATTTTTCTAAGATTTCAGCCGAGCGGGTGTAGTCTTGTGAAGCCAATTGAGCGATTTCGTATCGCCTTGCATTTGGTAGGGAACGTAGGAAGTGTGGAGTAGCCCGATTTCCGCCCTCTCTGTTGAGCATAAAGGCGATTTCGGAGAGAGCGGCTTCCGGTAAAAGGATTTTCTCATGTTGCTGATAAACGCTTAAACATTGGCTATGTTTCCTGTCAGTGCTGATCGAGACGGCGATTACAAAACTGGTGTCCGCAATGGCAATCATGCTGGATCATCGCCCTCAGAATTTGTGACCCCAAATTCGGCTTTTAATATCTCCCTGGTGCGCTCGGCCACATCCGTTGGGCCAGAGATGAATCCGACTAAAGGATCATCTTCATCACCATCAGTCACACTCGGTTCTTGCTTCACCGTTTGAATAAATTCCAGCACCGCTGCCGCTTGTTCGTCGGAAAGGGCATCCAGTTCGGCCTCAATTTTCTTGCGGATAGGTAAGGCTACCATCATTTAAACCTCAATCGCTATTCCCACGATAGATTATACCCGCAAAAATTTTCATCACGCTCCAACCCTGTTTTTGGTGGCAACGAGCAACTCCCTACAACCCCTTCTCATAACACACACTCAACAGCTCGTTGACGTAATTGTCATAACACCCCATCGGGCGGTAGCCAGCCAACTCGTATAGGCCGATAGCCTCAATTTGCAATTTGCCTGTTTCCAGTATCAACCGCGTGTAACCGAATTCCCGCCCGATATCCTCCAGCGCCGTCAGGATGTGCCGCGAAATCCCCTTGCCCCGCATCGCCGGACGCACGAACATTCGCTTAATCTCCCCGGTGGAGTCGTCGTCATGCATTGGCCGCAGCGCGCCGCACCCCACCGCCGTGTCACCTTCCCATGCCACCACCAACGCCGCGCGTGGCACGAGTACGTCCTCTGGGCGGAACGCGCCTTTCCCATCTCCGCCGTGTGAGTTGGGATACATCCCCTTCAGTTCTGCCGACAATTCCGCGATCAGGGTCGTAGCCACCGCCCCGCGTGGATCGTCCCGCTCTACCCGATACACCCTGTTTTTCATCACACTACTCCCTGTAGCTTGGCGGTCATCACACATTGAAACAGCCCATTGAAAAAGTGTCTCCGGTGACTACAGCCGGAGGATCATGATCTACAAAACAGCTATCGCAAGCAGGCCGCAGGACAGCACCTTATGCGAACGAGATTTTGGGTTGAGCTGAAGATACAAATACTAGAAACTCGCTCTCTATTCTTTTTTGTCTCCCTTGAATTGCCAAAGCACACCATACTTGTCAATCAATTGCCCATAGATTCCAAATGGCAAATTATGAAGTTCTTGAAAACGACTTCCCTCGCTGTCTTTATCTATTCCCTCGGAAAGTTTATCAAAGACTGGCTTTAGTTCGTCGTAAGCTTGTCCAATGACAAAAATAGCGAATGTATTGCCCTGTTTTGGGTTATATTCTGGTGATGCCATCCAGTCTGTAGCAGAAATTTCTATGTCCCCACTTTTTAGTTGAGCATTGATAATTCTTTCCCATTTTTCTGGAGGGAGCATATCTTTCATTGGACTATCACCAAGCTTTGTGATCATTAATTCTCCACCCAGGCACTCGTGATAAAATGTCATAGCCTCAGCACAATTACCATCAAACAATAGGAATGGTGTGCAACGTAACATTTTCGACCTCCTTGTGCGTTCAATTTAGGCAGCTAAGTATACATCCTCGACGATTGGCTATGTTACAGGCAGGCTAGAATTCTAAGCGAAATAATAGAGTTTGAAACTCTCCCTCCCATATTGACAGAATGCTCTCCCACATCATCAAAAGTGCATTGAAATGCCAGAATCTCTCAACTTGATCTTACGTTCCGAAACCTGTAAACCGATTTCTTTAATGAGTTGGAAAATTACGCGAAATTTACCTAAAACGGACTACTGAAAACTCAAAACTACCACTTTTTCCCCTCAAAAACGACACAAATGTGTACACATTTGTGTACCCAATTTCCGTACATTTGTGCTACACTACTAATCATCGAGAGTGTAAATACAGGAGGCCTGGTCGATGGCAGAGAACAAAACCAAACAGACCGATTCAAGTGTGAACGCTTTTCTCGAAGGGGTCGACAATGACCAGAAGCGCGGCGATTGTCAAACCCTGGTGCAGCTTATGCAGGATGTTACCGGGGAAGATGCCCGCATGTGGGGTCCATCCATCGTCGGCTTCGGCAGCTATCATTACAAATATGAGAGTGGGCGCGAAGGCGATAATATGCTCGTCGGCTTCTCACCGCGCGCACAAAATCTGACTCTCTACATTATGCGGGGTTTCGATGAATACGAACCCCTGTTGGAGCGTCTGGGGAAGCATAAAACCGGCAAGGGTTGTTTGTACCTCAAGACCCTCACCGATGTGGATATGGATGTGTTGAAGGAAATGGTTGAACGCTCTGTCGAACGAATGCGTAAAGAGCATCCAACCGAATAGATTTGAAATACCTGAACGTGCTGAGTCCCTCCCGATTCCGCACAATCCGCACTTTTCGCACCTGTGCAATTGCAGAATGTGCCGCATGTTGTGCAGTTTAAGGAAGGAATTTCAAAATCGACGCGCAGAAATTGCAGGAGACGACCAGATTTGCGAACATTCATTTCAATGTAGGGGAGGTAGTGGTTGCAAAGTAAGTGATAACCCCTTCACGAGTTTTTTGCTCCCCTTCCTCGGTTGCGGGGGATGGGGTAAGAGGCACCATGTCCCACCACCGTAGGGGACGACCTACGTGTCGTCCCTCACGATGCTCATAACAGCGGAGGGTAAATGATAAATTCGAGAATCCCTTCTCGTTTCTTTTTCTCGTTTTTCTCTCCTTTTCGATCACATCGGCGGACGTAAAGGGGCTTCCCGCCGTTGTATGATGACTACCGCAGTAACCAGGTATCTTTTCAACAAAACCCCTCCCCGCCGCAGTAACCCGCCCTGTTTACTGCGCCGCCGTTTGTGGAATGTGTGTTTGGAGCGAGATTTAAAGTCCCTCTCCGTGAACGGGGAGGGATTGAGGGAGGGGTTTGTGTTTTACCGCACCGACACCCGGCTGCCGTTCGGTGTCTTTTCCACCACCACATGCACCGGGAACGAGTTCGCGCAGGTCGTCCAGATGGGTGATGACCAGAATCAGGTCGAATTCTTCCTGTACGGCATTGATGGCTTCCACCAGTTTATTGCGACCATCTTCGTCCTGTGTGCCGAAGCCTTCGTCGATAAACAGCGTTCGTAGGTGCGCTCCCGCCCGCCGCGCCAGCAGTTGCGACAGTGCCACCCGGATAGCGAAGTTGATGCGGAACGCCTCGCCGCCGCTGTACATCTCGTAGCTGCGTGTGCCCAGTTCGTCCGAAATCTGGATTTCCAGCGTTTCGATCACGCCCTCGCCGCTGGCTTTTTCTTTCTGCGTGGTCATCGTCAGGTTCATGCGCCCGTCGGTCATCCGCGACAGTAACCCGTTGGCTGTCGCTTCCAGTTCCGGGATGGCCGCCTCGATAATCATGGCCGGGACGCCGTTTTTGCCGAAGGCCGCCCGCAGTTCTTTATACAGGGCTTCTTCTTCGCGCTTCTGTTCCCGCCGTTCTTCCAGTTCGGCTTTGCGGGTACGCTGTTTGTCCAGCGCGTCCAATTCCTGCTCGGCGTTCACCAGTCGGTTGTACTGCGTTCGCTCGTACAGCCGTAGGCGGTTGACCTCCGCCAGCCGGATTTGCTGTTCGGCCACCAGTGCTTCCAGTTGCGCGATTTCGCTCTGGAGGCCGTCGATCTTCTCCTGATCTTCGTCCAGCGCCTTCAGAGTGCGTTCCTCGCGCAGCCTCGCCCCATCCAGCGCCGCTTCCACATCCGGCAGGGCACTCAGGGCGATTTCGAGTTGTTTCTGCCGGGTTTCGTACTCGCGGTAAGTGTCCAACTGCTGCCGCGCCGAGTCGTGCGATCCCCGGTCATAACCGATGCCGACTCGCTGTTCGTTTAGCGCCGCCAACTGCTGCCGGATGTCCTGCGCGAACGTTTCACCTTCCAGCATGGTGATAACCGCGTCCAGTCGGGCTTGTTCTTCGCTCATGCGGGTTTCCGCCGTCGCTGCCGAGTTCGATCTGTGCCTGCAACACACTGGCACGTTCGATCAGTGGGTGCAACCGCTTCAATTCCAGGTCGAGATCGGCCATCTGGTCGCGGTGGTCTTTCAGTTCGCCCGCGATACTTTTCACCCGTTCCTGGTTATCGCGGTAATTCTCTCGCCGTTCTTCGATTTCGGTTTCCAGTTGGGCGATAATCTGCTCCCGATGGGCTTCATCCAACGGCTGTCCACACAACGGACAGATCGGGTCTTGTGTGGCTTGTAGTTCCGCCAGCCGCTTGCGAATGGTTTTGCCCTCGGTTTCCAACCCTTCCTGGAGGCCGCTCAGGTTTGCCCGTTCTTCGCTCATTTGCCGGGTAAGTTCGTCCAGGCGGTTGCGCTCGTTCTCGCGCTCTTGCAGCGTGAATACATCCGACTGTACCACGCTCAGTTCGTCCGGGTCGGCCAGTTCCAGCGCCCGACTGAGTTCCGCGATTCGGGCTTCGTAGGCGCTGGCCTCGTTTTCCAGTTCGGCGCGGGCGTCCCGCAGTTGATTTTCCAGTTCGTGGTGCTGTGCGTCAAAGTCACTGAGCTGCATCAGCTTATCGGCCAGATCGGTATCCGCCTGTCGCGCCGATTGCAGGGCTGCGTACCCCGCTTCGATGTCTGCCCGCGCCTCGATGATCGACTGGTAATCCGCCGCCCGTGTCGTCTGCCGTTCGATGTCGCTGGCGATGGCTTCCAGATCACGTTCATGTTCCCGCTTGCGCCGCTCGCACTCCGCCAGCCGTTCCTGAGCGTTACGCATCTCGGCGGGTGCGTGGGCGACTTCTTCAAGCTGTTTCTCGGCTGCGGTCAGCGAGTCCTGGGCTTCCTGCTGGGCTTGCTGCGCTTCGACCAACACCGCCTGTAAACCCGGTTCTTTCAGCAGTTCCCGCTCGATCTCGGTGACACGCATGTCGATCACACCCAGTTCGGCGGTGATGCTCTTGAGGATGTCTTTGGTCGCTTCCTCGTAGCCCTCCCACGCCGCCAAACCCAGAATGTCCGATAGGATTTGTTTGCGTTGGGCGGGGGCTTTGGTGGTGAAGGCATCAGCCTTGCCCTGCTGCAAAAAGGCCGAATGTACGAAGGTTTCATAATCCAGCCGCAGCAGGCGGTTGATCTTGTTCTGCGTATCGCGGATAGCCGGTTCGCTCTGTGTCACCCACTCGTCGTCCACCTCTGCGAAAAGGTCGAGTGAACCTGTACCACGCTGCCGCCGGGAACGCTTGCGGATGACCCGGTAGATCGTGCCTTCCTGCTCGAAATCCAGTTGGACGTGCATGTCGTTCTGGCTCAGGTAGATCATGTCGTCGTCGCGTTTAGCGCGCGCCCGTCCCCACAATGCCCAGGTGATCGCGTCCAGCAGGGACGACTTGCCCGCGCCGTTCGCCCCGGTCAGGCAGGCCAGGTGGATACCTTCAAATCGCAGAGGATCGGGGGAGCGATACGCCAGAAAATTTTTCAGTTCAAGCCGAACTGGAATCATAAAAACAGCTCACTATTATCAACCGTTGTAGAACATCTGTGAGTCTAGCGGTTTCGACGCCGAGTGTCCAGTTGTGTTTAGTTAGGTTGGTACTGCGGTGATGCTACACCCCCGCCCGGTCAAAATACCCATCCAATCCATCGGTCAGTGCGGCAAGTACCTGATCGGTGAGTTTTTCGGCGGGAAATCTTTCGGCCTCCGCGCGACCACTGCGACACCGCGCCAAAGACCGTCCAGCTTATCATCCGCGCGACCACATTGGGCAGACTGGCGGTTTTTTGCGTATTCTTGGCAGCTTGATTGAGCCATTGAAGCAGCACCTCGTCCAGATACACCTGTACCTGTAGAACCATCATCAGTTGTTCGGTACTCGGAACGGAGATTGGCGCACAGTGACCCGCGAATCCACCCAGGTACTCGCAAACGCTCAGGATGAGCCGTCGCAGATTTTCCGGCGTAAAGGTTGGTGACTCCGGCAGATTTTTATCAAGTATTGCCTGAAAGCCTTCCCGTACACTGTGGTTGAGCAGGGCGTATTTGTCCTCGAAGTGGGCGTAAAAGGTGGCTCGATTTAAGCCCGCCCGTTCGGTGATGTCCTGCACTGTGATCTGGTTGAATGATTTCTCGCTCAACAGGTCATCGAGCGCGTCCTGTAAAAGTTGACGTGTTCGCTTCACACGCGGATCGACTTTGACTTCAGTAATCAACATTTTTCACCTTCTGTTGTTTAACCAACAAATACCATTTCTTGTTGGTTGATGTCATTTGAGCTTCATCCTATCATAACCAACAGTTGCGGCTTAAGCAACACCTGTTGGTTAAATAAGTGAAATGGTAGGAGATGAAGAAATGAATACAGCCATCTGGGTAGTACAAATCTTGCTGGCAGTTGCCTTTGCACTGGCCGGAATCATGAAAATTACGCAGCCCCGCCAGAAGTTGGCTGAACGCATGGGTTGGGTAGAGGACTTCTCCGCGAATAATATAAAGATGATCGGGGTGGTCGAATTGTTGGCCGCTTTCGGCCTGGTTCTACCTGCCTTAACAGGTATTTTTCCCTGGCTGACGCCTCTGGCGGCGGTTGGATTGGTGTTGACGATGATTGGTGCGATGCTCACCCATATTCGTCGTCATGAGTATCCAAACCTCGGTGGAAACCTGTTCCTGCTGGCGCTGGCAGCCGTTGTCATCTATGGCCGATTTGTAGCAGTACCCTTGTAGTTGGGTTAAATGAAATTCTGTTGGTGTTCGCTGCAAGATGCTGCTACCGTTAACCATCCACAGGCCGCGGTTCTGGCGATGGTGTGGACAAGTCCGGCTGGATAACATCGCGCGTACATGTCCAGTTGATATACAGCGCGCCGATGTACACCTTAAAATCATACTCCCGGTTCGGGTCGGGCTGCACTTCCACACCTTCGTCAGTTACGCTCAACACGCGCTGAATCGAGCTGATGGGATTGCCCTTCGTCGCGCCGGTATAGTCGATGATATGGTTGTAATTGCGTGGACTGGTCGGTTCTTCAACAATTGTGGTATCGAAACCTTCCAGTTCCAGACGATCTGCGGCGATGTCATCCAGCGTACTGATCCCGCTGGCGTTCACAATCGCCACTGTTGGACGAACCGGACGGGCGCGGCTGCCTGTGGGCGGCAGCACCACATTCTGCATCAGTTCTGCTACCGCTTCCCGATCCATCACCAGAATTTGCTGTCCGGCTGGCGACCAGCCGTTGCTGACCTCATGACGCTGGCGGAAGGTGTAATATTCGATGTCACTGGTGTCAACCGATAGTGCCAGTGGTGACATGCCGACCACGTCGGCCAGTGTCAGGTTGGTCTGCACCGTTTCCGTCACTTGTCCCCAGATGCTTGGCAGTTGGGTCAGCAAACCCTGACTCCGAATTTTACGCCACAGCGCCCGGATGACATCCTGCTGCCGTCGCCCTCGGTCAAGATCGCTGCTGGTGCGCCTGCTGCGGACGTACCATAGAGCCAGGTCGCCATCCATGTGATATTGGCCGACAGGCAGGGTATACATCTCGTAATTTTCCGCGACCTGTTTATCAAGTTCCGGCGATATGAGCCGCCAGTCCTGAATAATACAATCTACCGTGATGGTGATGCCCCCCACGTCATTGATGATGTCCCCAAAGCCATTGAAATCCACCCGTGCATAAAAGTCGATGTTTAAGCCCAGGTTATAGCCGATCGTTTCGGTCAGTACACCGATTCCGCCGCCTTCCATGTGTCGCGTTTCGCCATAATAGTAGGCCGTGTTGATTTTCCGCATCCCCACATCCGGGATATAAACGTATATGTCGCGCGGGATGGAGACAATCGACACTGTGCCAACAGTGCGATTGGCCGAGACGATCATCAGCGAATCCGTCAGGCCGGGATTGTTGGGATTGGTTGTGGCCGCGCCCATCAGCAGGATATTCACGATGTCATCTGTACCCTCATCCACCAGTGGCATCGGGTCAGGTATCGGCTCATTTGTGTCTGGTTCATCAACGGGTGTGGCGTCTTCCTGTGCGGCCAATGGCGCGGCGAAACATAGCATCAGGAGTAGGATAAGAAAATAGGTGTGGCGCATGGTGGCTTTCTGTGTGGAGTTGTTTCTATCAGCGTAGCACTGTTTGGGGCGGATAAATCGGTGGAAAAACGACGGTTAGCCTATGCCTGTGTGAAATCCGTACATTCCCAGCCCTGCTGCAAGCGGCTGAAGGGCTTCCAGCCGAATCGCTCATAGAAACGCCCTGCACCCCTGGCTTCGTCATCTACCGCAACCGACAGCGCGATACGGTTGCATCCGGCCATCCGCAGCCACTCTGCGGCATGTGCAACTAACCACGAACCGATGCCTTTACTCCGCCAGGATTTTTCCACAAACATATTCGATAGTTCTGCCCATCCGGTTAAAGTGGGTATTGCGCCACCTTTGTTCAGGTCAGTGATACATTCACACCAGCCTATTTTCTGATTGTGATGAAGGGCTGTGAAGGCGACTCCCTGGCTGCTTTGCATGGTACGGTGTAGGGTGATGTTGGGTTGTGGAGCACAGGTGGGAATAAGTTGTTCATTTATCCAACCGCCGTAAATTGCTTCTTTGCGATCTGGTGTTGGTTCAAAATGAGCATCGGTCAACAGCGCCGAAATGTGCGGCCACACATCCATCACGCCGCACACAAGCGGAACAGGTAAGCTGCTATCCCAGGAGTAGACGCCGGATATACCCCAACGGCGCATCTGCTCGATTGCCGCTGAGAGCAATGCCGCCCCAGCCGCCTGATGTTCCGGCCAGAACAGCACCCAGGCGATGTCCGCCATGTTTTTGTACCACTCGCCAACCGCATCATCTCCATAGCGCAGCAGATGAGCTGCCCCGACGACCTGGCTTTTTTCCACTACACACAGCGTTTTGCGCTCGATTATCCAGGGGTCAATGACTGGCTGTGGGGGATTGGTGTGCAGATGACGGTCAATATAGTCGGCAGGTAGTGTCCATCCCGGTATAGCGGCGCTGAGATGATAATTCACTAGCTCCGCTACATGCGGAAGTAGCGAGGGTTCAAAGACCTGAACTTGCATCCGGTTGTTTCTCGGCAATTTTCAGTCGCTCATCCAGCGCCTTCAGGATGTCGGTCTGTACCTTTTCGACAGGTTGCGCGGCGTTGATTTTCACCCACCGTTCCGGCTCGGCTTCGATCAGTTTGTTATAGCCCTCGCGCACCCGGCGATGGAAGGCCAGTTCCATATCGTCCAGCCGTGACCATTCTTCCCCTTTGGCAACAGCACTCAGGCGGCGCTGGAGACCATCCTCCGGCGCAATGTCGAGAAATAAGGTCAGGTCGGGGCGCAGGCCGCCCGTCGCAAATTCAGTGATCGTTCGTAAGATGCCCAAATCCAGCCCATGCCCGTAACCCTGATAAGCCATTGTGGAATTGAAAAAGCGGTCACAAATCACCAGCCCTCCTTCCGCCAGATGCGGACGAATGGCCTCATCCACGATTTGGGCACGCGAGGCGCTAAATAACAATAGCTCGGCGCGCGGGTTCATGGATTTGTTGTCCATGTCGTGCAGGATTTGTCGAATCTGGTCGCCAATAGCCGTTCCGCCCGGTTCGCGGGTGAGCAGCACTTTATACCCACGCTTGCGTAGGACTTCTACTGTCTGGGCGACCTGCGTGGTCTTGCCGCTGCCATCCGGCCCTTCAAAAGTAATAAACATAAGCTATTTCCAGGTGAAAAATGAAGAGTGTTATTTCTTTTCGTGCGGGCTGCCGGTTTTTATCCACCGGATTGCAGCTTTTACCACCACATACACCAGCCCGATTCCGCCGCCGATGATACCACCGACAACCGCGTTTTGGGCTACCGAATCCCAGTTGATGTCCATGTGGGTTGACTCCTCTCTCGGCCTTCCGAGGCAATAAATAAATACAGGGGCTTGTCGCCGAACAAGTCCCTATATGATATTCAAGGAATTGGTTATTTGCGATTGAAGAAGCTATTCGTGCAAGATTTCGCACATGCCGCAGCGGTTCTTGACCGTAGCTCTCCGAGAATAATTCAGCTTCTTGTGCGAGTTCATGCTGACGGCGGCGGATTGGTCCCGGCTGCGGCATCAGGTCAACATAGTTAGCCCCGCCGCGTACCCGGATGATGGCCGCTTTGGCTTCTTCAATCGCTTGACCAAAAGGGTCGCGTTCGTCCTCCAGACCGTATAGGTCGATCAGGAAGCTCTCGATCTGCGAGACAGTGTTCGCGCGCAGCACATAAATCGGTGTGCCCCGGCGCTCGGCGTCCACAACCAACTTTGGGCGACGGCGATAGTAGTTTTTCAGCGTGACGATGGCATCTGCCTGGGCAAAATCATCGACGATGGTAGCCGGGACGTGCAGGCGCTTGGCGGATTGCTGCAAGCGATTCCGTGCGACACCATATGCATACAGACGTTGGGCGGCCAGCTTGGCTCCGTTGCTGTTCACATGGGATTGGCTGGTTTCTTCACCGTTCGAGCTTCGCGGACGCACACGCCCGTTTCCATTACCATTTCCATTGCCGTTAGTCATCCGCGTGCTGCGTTCGCGTTCAATCCGTTCGCCCACTGGGCGTTCCGGTATCACATTTTCGATTTCGATCTCGCCAGCGGAGTTGCGTGTCCGAATCTCCACCGGGAGCGGGCGACCTCGCAGTTGCGCGTCCACCGCCGCCGCTACATCTTCATGTACCACCAGTTTGTTGCGGTTTTGTAGTTCAATCAAGCACATCAAATGTTGGCGGTGCGCGTCGTTCTAACACCGATTTTTGGGTTCCCCGACGGCGGGCTTCCTCGTCGGACAATGTGACCGACTCGATACCGCCGACCAGATCAGATAGCGTCGGGTTGAGCATCAGGTTTTCCAGCGCGTTACCGTGCGCCGTGCCGATGAGCTGTACACCGCGTTCGGCGATAGTTCGGGCGGCCATTGCTTCCAGTTCGCGCCCGATTTCGTCAATGACGATGACTTCCGGGTTGTGGTTTTCAACTGCCTCGATCATCACTTCATGCTGGAGTTCCGGCTGCGAAACCTGCATCCGGCGCGCTTTACCGATAGCCGGATGCGGCACGTCGCCGTCGCCGCCGATTTCATTGGATGTATCGACAATCACCACGCGCTTGGTTTCGGCCAGCACACGAGCAGCCTCACGCAGCATCGTGGTTTTACCCACACCCGGCGGCCCCATCATCAGGATACTCTGCCCGGATTCGACCAAATCCTGAATGATGTCAATCGTTCCATATACCGCACGACCCACGCGGCAGGTCAAACCCACCACATCACCCCGGCGATTACGAATAGCCGAGATACGGTGCAGCGTGCGTTCCATACCGGCGCGGTTGTCGGTGTCAAATGCTCCGATTTTGGAGACAATCGCATCGATGTCGGCGCGGGTTACTTCTGCGTCGATCAGGACAACTTCGCCTTCTACAAATCGCGCTGTGGGGACTCGCCCCAGGTCGAGAACAATTTCTAACAGGTCATCGGTATTACCAATATGATCCAGTGCCGCGTTCAGATGTGGCGGCAACACCCGTTTCAGTTCGTGAATATCATCTGTGATACGACGTTCCATATAGTCGAATACCATACTCCCCTAGTAATTTTACCAGTGGTCAATTATCCCGTAGTTTCAGGGTTATCCGTTTCATCTTTCGATGGGTAACTGGTTGCTGAATACCGGGAACTTCTGTTGTTGGTTGGCGGTTGTGCCGGACTCGGTACAGCCTCCAGTTTGTGGCTCAATGGCGCAAAGGCCGTTGAGCGAACGCCCGCCGCGATATGTTTAACCATTACCGCCTGCCGAGCACAGATTTCAAACCCTAGATCAGATAGCGCATCATCCAGCCAATCCTGGTAACGGCGCACCCGTACGTATACGGGCACTTTGCCGCTGTGCCCCACTTTCTTGATGGCTGATGTGATAATAGCCGATGCATCGCTAAATACGTCTGGGTGCAAATGCGGTGTCAGGTAAACCCCTAACTTGCCTTGTGCTACGCCGATGTAACCTTCAACACGCTCCTCACTGCGGTACACCAGGCCATGCCCCGCACCCGGTAGTCCGGTGATTTGTTGAACCAGCCGGGGAACCACATAGGAATACAGCAAATGGATACCGGGCAGATCATTCTCTGTCGTATCGCTGAGTTCTACCGTCTCTTGCGGTTCGAAAGCACTATAATCCCCCGGAATTCGCTGCCATATTTCCTGACGGGCATAGATAGCATAACTTGCTATCCGCATGGTCTTGAACAATGGCGCGATTTCGTCAACCTCAGCAACCAGAATGTGCGCGCTACGTTTCCCCGCCTCGACAGCCATTGCATCCAGGATGTGCAGCCAGGGTGTATCGTCGGAATCGTCTTCCAGTTCTGGCGCGATATAGGCGATATGAGCATGGGGCGCATCCTGGTGCAAGCGAAACTGTCCCACAACTTGATTTTTCCCCGCCCGTGTCACCAGTGTATGAACACCCCGATAGGGCAGCAGTAGGGTGAAAAACCGTGCGCCACCGGGTCCGTCAGCATCTCGTGTAAACAGCAGTTCGCTGTCGAGAACCGTTCCACGCTCACTCAACCGCCTGACCAGCGGAATATCCACCAGTGACGCAGCACGTGTTTCGCCTGGATCACGGAGGGTCACTTTTCTACCTCATTGTTTGCAATTGGGATGATGGGCAAGGGCAATTTACTTCCAAACATTGCCTCTGGTGCGAAGCGATGTTGGTGGCGGGGTGCTGTCGTGTATGACAGAACATTATACGGGTAAACGATATGACAACCCAAATTTGTCCTCATTAGCTACTATTGTAGCACCCATTTTGCTCGCTTGACAATGCCCCTGACCCCGGATAATTTCAATGATTACATGATTTTAAACATCCCGCATCAAATGTACATCAGATATTTTACAGACATTTTTAGGGTTTTAAAGGGTCAAAAGGGTTCTTAAGTCGATTTTACTTCGCTGATGGATCATTCTGGACTCGTACGGGACTGCCGCATTGCTTCAATAGTGTTATGTTAAAGTTTGGCTAAATTTATAGAAAGAGCGTGTTATGCAAGTCTATCGGTATGAAAATCTGCTGAATCAACAGCGAGATAGCAGCAAGTCTTATCTGGAATTCTTGCGGGTCGAGAGCATGAGTATGGGGCTATATGTACTGCCCATCGGGGCGGTAGATACCCAGCGGCCACACACGGAAGATGAAGTCTATTATGTAGCAAAAGGTCGTGGAAGATTCTATGCAGGGGACGAACACCAAACGGTGCAACCGGGTGACATTCTGTTCGTACCTGCCCACCTTGAACATCGCTTTTATGATATTGAAGACGATCTGCACATCTTCGTTGTCTTCGCCCCAGCGGAGTATTCGCAGAAAGTGTAAAGGGGGAAACATCGCAACATCTAACTGGCCTTAGATGGGCATAAAAGGGAATAACTTCCGTATTTTCCGCATCATCGGATAGATTTTACGGATGCGCGAGTCCGCCTGCACCAGTTTGGGTTGGTCTAGCATCTGGTTATCGACCAATATCGACTGTGGGTTGACGAAACGCATTAGACCTTCTGGCCCATTCCGCCGCCCCGTTCCACTATGCTTGACACCGCCCATTGGTAGGGACGGTGTACCAAACACCCATTGCGAACAATTGATGTGAACGTCGCCGCTTTGAATGCGAGTTGCAAGTTCCTGCCCACGCCGCAGGTCTTTGGTATAGATTGAACTGGAAAGACCATATTCGTTATCATTCGCCAGCCGGATGGCTTCGTCGGCATCGTGCACGCGCATCACTGGCACAACTGGCCCGAACGTTTCTTCTTTCATCACATTCATTTCATGATTTACGTTCACCAGAATGGTCGGCTCGAAGAACAATGGGCCGAGGTCGGGGCGACGGTTGCCGCCATAGATGATCTCTCCACCTTTGTCAATCGCATCTTGGATATGTGCTTCAGTTCGCTTCACTTCGCGCTCATTGGTCATACTGCCCATGTGAACGTCAAAGCCAGGTCGGTTGTCAACCACCAGTTGATCGGCATAATGGCGGAGTCGTTCGATGAATGGCTGGTATATTGCCTCCTCGACATATATGCGCTCGGTGCTGATGCATACCTGTCCGGCATTTTCCAGCGCAGCCACTAATGCGCCGCTGGCTGCCAGATCAATGTCGGCATCTTTCAGGACGATCATTGGGTCTTTACCACCCAATTCCAGCCAACAGGGAATCAGCCGCTCGGCTGCCCGAACCGCCACCTTGCGACCCACATCTGTGCTGCCAGTGAAAGAGACACAATCCACCACATCAACCAGCGCCTCGCCAGTACGGCTAGCGCCCGTCACGATCTGAATGACATCTTTCGGGATACCCGCTTCATACATGAGTTTGACAGCGTGCAGAGCGGTATAGGGTGTAATCTCGCTAGGTTTCAGTAATACTGTATTTCCGGCAATCAGCGCAGGCAAAAGGTCAATGAAACCGTTGAGCAGGGGATAGTTCCAGGGCGTGATGAAACCGCATAGTCCATAGGGCTTGAAGTACACCCGCGCACGATGTTTGATTGGGAAGAGTGTTCGGCGGGATTGGGGGCGCAGGAATCGAAGAGCATTTTGGGCATAATAATGCACAACATTGTCTATAACTGTAAGTTCTTCCCATGCCCCGGTGGTGTTTTTGCCTGTTTCGTCGCGCATGATGCGGATGACATTTTCTTGATCGTTCCACATCAATTCTGCCCAGGCACGCAGCAACCGCCCACGTCCGTGTATGCCCAGTGCTTCCCACGCGGATTGAGAGGCGCGGGCGCGGTTGGCGGCTTCCTGAACTTCTGTGGCAGTCATCACCGGAATCGTGCCAATTTCGATTCCGGTGATCGGATTCATGACAAGTATCTGGTCGCGTTCGTCCACTTTATCGGGAGTTTGCGGTTTATCCATCACCACCATTGATACACCTCGACAAAAATTTTTTCAAAAGGTCTATTGATGGTGATTGTATCGGAAATTAGCTTTCCGGGGGTAGGAACGCCAATATCCGCGCTGGACTGCCCGAACCGCCCACAATCGGCAGGCCACCGATGACCAGTGTCGCCCCTGTCGCCGGAAGCTGATCTAATCCACCCAGGCATTCCAGAATCAGGCCATCACCTTGATACATGGCGAAACTCGCGCCAAATTCCTCGTCGTTGCCGGGGTCTGCGCCATGCGTATCGGTGCCGAGTCCGCCAATGCTCCGTTCGCTCACCAGGAATTCGGCAGCCTCTGCGCTGAAACCCGGCCAGTGCAATACACCATCGGCATCGGCATTGATGAAAGCAGCCGCATCATCCCATTTATCCTGCCATCCGGTGAACAGAATCACCACACTCCCGGCTGGAATCGTGCCGTTGTCGGTTTCCCAGGCAGTGATATCATCAACCGTCAGACGATAATCAACGTCTTCTGCTGCTTTGTCCCGGATGTCGATGACGACTGCTGGACGTACCAGTTCCTCTGGTTTAATCTGGTCAGCACTACGCGCGCCCTCGATAAACGTATTCGGTGTTCCCCAATGGGTTCCACTGTGTTCACCGATGCTAATCCGGTTGATGAAATAATCATCCGCCGCGTAGGACGCCCAGGCTTCTACCTCGAACGCGGGATCACCCGGCCAGAGTGGAATAGCAGTACTCAGGGGTTGAGTCAGATCAACGACCTTATAGTCTGTCAATGATGGGGGAGTTGTTTGAGCGCCTGCTGCACCGAGAGTTGATAAAAGCACACCGACCAACAAGGCAGCCAGTACCGGGGCAATACGAGTAAGCCGTTTCATACTAAACCTCCTGAGAACTAAACGGGACGATGTTTGTACCGCCCAAAAGTGTACCCAAGGGAATGATTTTTCTCATCCAGTCGGTAGAGGAGATTTAACCCATTGGCTCAGGCCGAACGAACTGGACTTCAAATAACTTCGGCCAGAGTTTGCCAGTGAGCAGGAATGT
This sequence comes from uncultured Chloroflexia bacterium, assembly GCA_963752305.1. Lineage (GTDB taxonomy): Bacteria > Chloroflexota > Anaerolineae > Aggregatilineales > Phototrophicaceae > CFX2. The sequence goes on along the minus strand of CAVVXQ010000006.1, from coordinate 95,606 downwards.
GTCGGTTTCAGAATCATAGGCTATACCATTGAGTACCGAACCAGAGACGAGTTCCGCCCGTTCGTCTGGAGTAAGTAGATTGGATGCATCCACCACACCTGTGACATCACCTGTCAGTTTGTCGATACGAAGGATGTAGTCGGTGAACCACACATTGGCGTAGATGTTATCGTCCACACATTCCAGTTCATTGATTTGCCGGAGTGTCAGGCCATTGGCTGTACCGACCTGACTGACCGGATAGCCCTGATATGTGACCAGAATTTGTTGGAGGGGTTCAAAGCTGGTTGGGTCGTATGCGGTCAAGTTTTCAGTCCCGTTACTCATCCATAACACATCGCCATCGTAACACAGTCCCCATCCCTCCCCTGTATATGACAATGTATTCACCAAGTTAAAAGTGTCTAGATCGTAGACAAAAGCCATTTCGTTCTTCCAGGTGAGTTGAATCAGGTGGTCATCCACCAGTGCCAGCCCTTCGGAGAATATGTCAGGTGATTGATCGACCTGCTGAAGGACTTCTCCGGTTTCCAATTCTACTTTGCGGAAATCCGATTGACCTTCCAGACCCACGCTCTCATACAGATAACCATCATGGAACAGCAAACCCTCGGTGAATGCGCTGGTATCATGCGGATAAGTATTTAATAGCTCAGGGACGAGATATTCCACTGGAGGTGGTGTTGCTGTTGGTGGTAGTGTTCCGGTAGGCGTAGGAGATGGAACGGACGTTTGGGCAAAAGTTGTCACAACAACAAGGCTAATACCTACAAGGGAAACAAATACAATAAATCGCTTCACAGATTCACTTCGTTTCTGGCGTCGTTTAATAGGCCTATAGCTGAAATTACAAGTGCTTGGTGGCCGAATCTACCCGTTCCAATGCTTCGATCAACATTGAACGTGGACAGCCGAAGTTGATTCGCAAAAATCCTTCCCCTGGCTGGCCGAAGTCCGCTCCGTTATTGAATGCGACTTTCGCCTCGTCGAGGAAGAACTGAAACGGTGAACCGGAAATACCTGCTTCGCGCCAATCCATCCACGCGAGATAGGTCGCTTCGGGGCGAGTGATGCTCACAGTAGGGAAATGTTCTTCAACATAACGGACAAGATAATTCCGATTTCCTTCTAGATAAACCAGCAGTGCATCCAGCCATTCCTGACAGGAAGGGTCACTATAAGCTGCCTCTGCCGCTGCAAAGCCTAATGCGCCTGGATGTGGTACGATCCCCATCATTTCCTTTTTGAAACGGGCCAATAAATCTTCATTCTGTGTGATGGCGAATCCCAATCCAAGTGTCGGCATATTGTACGTTTTACTGGGAGCCATAAGGGTGACTGTACGTGCCGAGATTTCTGGATCGAGTGATGCGAAGGGGGTGTGTTGAGTTCCAGCAAATAGCAGATCACAGTGTATCTCATCCGAACAGATGATGAGGTCGTGCCGCAGACAGATTTCAGCCAGCCGCTCCAATTCATTCCGCGTCCACTCACGCCCCACTGGGTTATGTGGGTTACAGAGTAAAAGTAATTTTGTGTCAGATGTAATGGATGCCTCTATGGCGTCGAAGTCCATTTCATAATAGAGAATTTGCCCTTTTTTGCGGGCTGTTAGTTCTGGAAGCACGCGCTCCCGCCCTCCATTGGTCGGTGCGCTCAGAAATGGAGGATAGGCTGGGGTGAGCATCAGCACACCGTTGCCGGGTTCAGCATAGGCGCGGCTAGCGATGTTCAAAGCACTAACCAGATTGGGCAAAAATTCAATTTCGCCCGCCGTAATTGACCAATCGTATCGGGATGCCATTCGCTCGACCAGGATGTCTCGCAGCCGGGGTGAATCAAATCCGTAACCGAATACTCCATGATCGACTCGTTCATGTAAAGCTTTAAGAATGGGTTCGGGTGAGCGAAAGTCCATATCCGCTACCCACATGGGCAGTGCCTCGCCAAACCAATCCCACTTGGCGCTGCCAGTATTATGGCGCTCAATCAGGGTATCGAAATCGTATGTGGTTGTGAAAGTCATGGCGTGCCTATCTTCATTAGCCAGTTAAATGATGTTCATGTCACACGGATAGGAACATGCGAGTGAATTTTATCCCTCATCTGGATATTTCACTATGACCAAATGCTATGTGGAATCTCTCAACCACCAGTAGGCACTCAGGGCAAAAGAGTTTTAGTCCGCTAAGTGAGCGCCGAAGGATATAAGCGATTGGATTTGTGCCTCTGATAATCCAGTTGTCCTTGTAAGGTTCAATCCTTCATAGGGGAGTTGGTACAAGAGTGAAGTGATTTGTGTCCCTGTATCCATATCCCACAACTTGATGACATGTTCATCGCTTGCGGTTGCCAGGGTGCCCGTGCCCGGCAAAAACGCCAGGGCGTGAATTGGCGCGTTATGACCCTGGATCATGCCATCATCGAAGGGTTCCCCTGTACTCAATTTCCACAATTTCAGATCGCCCTCATCCCCAGCCGTGATGAACATCTGATTATTTGGATGTAAGCCGATAGCACTTATCCTGCGGTTGTATCCGGTTTCAATGTGGGCAATGGCCTGAAAGTTTGTCATGTCCCAAACAACAACCGGATCGGACGGTTCCTGGGTGGCACTAACCAGATGGCGACCATCTGGACTGAACGCCAGCATCCAAACAGAATGTTGATGTCCGTCCGACAATTCCCGAATCAAGTCATGGCCTGGTGCTGTTGACCAGAGTCGAATTGCCTGATCGTCGCCTGAAGTGGCAATGAACTTTCCGTCAGGGCTATATCGTGCCTGCCATACCCATCGGGGATGTGGATTCTGCAATGTCGTCCCTTTCCCAGGTGGTCGTATTCCAGAATGAAATGGTTTTGGTCGTGTCACCGCCTGAACACATCAGAAAAGTGCCATCAACTGAGAACTCCAGCGACCAGACGTACTCTTGATCGGCATAAACGTGGAGTGTCCGCAAATGTTCGCCAGTACGAGAGTCAAACAGCATAATTTCGTGTTCATGAGCGACGGCAAGAAGGGGATCACGCGGGCTGAATGTTAATGCTCTCACCCAACTGTTGAACGAAGCGCCCAGAGTGAAGGCGATTTCCCTGGCCTGCAAATTCCATACCCGAACAATCTGGTTTTTATGGCTGGTAGCCATCAATGATGCATCTTGACTGACGGCCAATGCCTGCGCCGAGAGTTGAATACCTTCCCATGATTGCACCGTTTCGCCAAGTTCCGTATCCCAATATTTTATGGCTCTATCATCACCAACACTGACCAGATAGTCCATGCTGCCATTGACAATCTGCCGGGGTTGGAATATCACATCCCGAACCCATCGTCGATGGCCGCTTAATCGCTTGACCAGTGTTCCTGTTTCGACATCCCGCACATAGATGTTTTTGTCGATCCCACCACTTGCCAATAACTTGCTGTCCTGACTGAATGCGATACCCAGAGGTGTGTTTGTATGCTCCGTGAATATTTTAAGACAGGTTCGCGTGCCCATATCCCAGACGCGAACCGTTTTATCTTCACTAGCGCTGCCGAGATAGTTTCCGTCCGGGCTGAATGCCAATCCCCATACAGAATTGGAGTGACCATCGAGTTTATTCAGAATATGACCATCATCGGCATCCAGTAGGTAAATGGAATTCTGTTCACCGGCCACAGCCACAAGATTACCATTCGGGTGAAAAGCCACGCAATATAGACGACTCCACTCTGGTTTGTTCTCGTAAAATGGCCCATATTCCCAGAGAGGTGTTAATGACGAGTCCACGATTTGCCATAGGCGAATCATGCCATCACCCCCACCACTTGCAAGTCGATTACCAGTTCCTACAGCGAGGCTATAAAGCCGCTGATTGTCGATTTGTCCAGTGTATTGTGCCAGTAGATGTCCATCACTCGCATCCCACAACCGGATCATACCATGTGAGTCGCCGCTGATGACAATGCTTCCATCCTGGCTGAAGCTAACACTATGAACCCAGACATGATTCGTTGATGTTGCCCACATTTCTACACAAGTGAGCGAATCCCATAGGTGAATGCGTCCGTCGGTTGTACCAATGACCAACCACTTTCTGGTTGTGTCAAAATCCATGCACAATGGGCTGGCGAAGTTTTCATCAAATAGACAATCACTGAAATGGACTTCGGAGAAGTCTACATGGATGAGAGGGATAGATCGTAAATCTACTTCGTAGAGGCACAATTGAGAAAGATTCATGCCATCCAGGGAGACACCCATAGTCAAAAGCAGATTGATGATATTAGCAGCAGCATAGCCTCGTATGCCGCGCCATTCATCAGTTTGCAGTCGGATGACAAGTTTTTTGAGGAGGCGAACTGTATGAGGTTGGCCGACTTTTTCCACCAGACCGTTCACAATCGGTTTGAGGAGTAACTCTACCTGTGCGTTGTAAATATGATCCCATGACCCGGCCAAATTTAGACCATATTTCAGGAGGAGCGGAATGTCCTCATCAAGTACTGCATGAATAGTGCGATCAATTAACTGCTGTGTAATGTAATCCAGTGCATCGGATCGAATGCGGTAGGTATTGAGGTCTGCCGGATGTTGCTCTGCCAGATAGGTAGATGTGAGCCATTGCATGGCTTCCAGCACCGTGTTGCGGGATTCGCGCATCAGGTGGCGAAGCCGATCAAGTGTAGTGTATTCACGCTCAATCGCCAGCCAATAGAGTGCCTCCACACCAGAGGGTGAACCCTGCTCCAACTCGTTTACCGTTGCCTTAATGTGATCGCCATCTCTGAGCGCATGGGTCAGATAGTCGGACACACTACTGTAGTGCCCGTCAGTAATCTTGAGAATCGCACTTTTGATGGCACTCGGATGACCGCCAAAATGGTTGGTGAGCTGCTTTAATTCACTATCCGGTGCATCAAGATGATATGTGTCCAGCAACTTTCGAGTATATTTCCAATCCAGCCCTTTGACTGAGTATCTTTCTACAGTCTCATGGTAGCGAACTGCCAGATCATTATTAAATTGCTGAGGCAAGTGAGTGGCGGTGATGAGCAAGACGCTGCTGCCCTGAGCGGTAGCGATGTCGCGGAGTAAATGATGATAATCACTATAGTTGGGTAGATAGTCCTGGTTGTGAATACTGCGATCCAGCACGGCCTCGAATTGATCGAATACAATCAGGCAGTGATAAGTTTGTAACAATTCTATCAAGGCATGGTGACCGGGGGTATTGTCATACACGGGGTCGGCGAAGCTTATGAACTGCCGGATAAATGCCTCTGACGAAACTGGGGTTCGCATTTCGTGCCAGAAGATGAGGTCGAACTGCTCCTGGTGTTCCAGGACGACTGCTTTTGCCAGTTCTGTTTTACCAATTCCTGGCATTCCTTCCAGCAGGACAATCTTGTTTTCCAATCCCATGAGGCTGTCATGCAGGTTGTCTAGCTCAACATCACGGCCATAAAATGGAGCGGCCATTGTAGGGAATGTAGGATTGACGCGGGCATGTACTGGAAAAATCGTGCGTAGCTTACGCAGCATCCAATCACTGCTGAGGTCGGACTCCTCTATACCGGATAAGCGTAGGAATTTGATGGCCTCTTCTTGCGAGAAATCAGGGAGCCATTCCCTGAATACACGAATATAGGCGATGAGTTGAACAATCGGGAAGGGCGTGCCCCGTCGATAGTCAAACAGATTATGCATTTGCTGTGTGCGATATTGGTTATAGGGTTCGAGATACTGGTTGGCACGGCGCAAGAACTCTGTTTGAGGGAATATACCGCCTGGCAATCGTTCGCCAATAGTATGCAGTACGTAATCTAGCCATTTTGATTTCTGACTCTTGTCCGGGTTATTGTAACGGTTATGACTGAGTTTGCGCCCTCGACTGTGCAGCAGTCCTCTTATCCCCAAGCTATCGGGTTTGTCCAAGCGCACCCGCGTCAGAGTGTCAGGTGACAATCCCCAAGTGGCAAGCTGTTCCGAGGTATTCGAAATACCGCCATCGTAATATGCTAATCGGTGTCCTAATTTGGCAGCGTAGGTTGCTATTTCGGGTAAAAAAACGGATTGTTGGGTGTGCTGACTGAGAATAAGAACAACTTGGTCACATGCTCGAACCTGTGCCTTCATCTCCTTCCGCCATTTTGGATTGTCCATATTACCGTCGGGAGAGAAATGTAACTCGTAGTGAGCCGCTCTCAAGGCACGGAATAATAACCCGAACTGTGATTGATCGTTCAGTTCAAGACAGATGTATAAGCTGGTCATCTACTCCCCCGCCAGCTCATGTCCCTGGTACAGAATAGTGTTAATTTATAAGCATATCGCAGTATGAGTAAGAAAACTACATTAATATGGAAAGCCGATTGCTGTATTGTTTGCATAAGGATTTGAGACAGTGGAAGCTGCTACTAGAGCTATAACCCTTTTTAGGCATAACATGTGACTAATAATTATAGTCGACCAATATTACATTATTAAACGATGCGTGCAACTATTATATAGTCCCATTTCGCCTTGATGGAATGTTGATGGAATTAATGTAATAAAAGCACCGTAAAGCGCATTTATTTCAATAATGAAGGTTGTCAAGGTTTTTAGATTTTTTAGGGGGAATCTAAATATGCCTGAGTTGGTTCCAATGCTTCCAGAAATTCTCGAATTGATTGAAGAGGGTAAATATAACCAGGCACTGGTCAAAATTGAATCCATGTTGGAAATAAATCAGGACATTGAACTACATAGGCTCCGTCTGAAAATATTGTTATTTAAATTCGAAAATACGGCGGCAATTGCCGAATTGCTGATATGGTTGAAAGCAAATGTAACACCCGATGAACTCAATTCCCTTCGGCGTGAGGTCGCCGTACAACTCGAAGCTGAAATTGACGAGCTGTATGAGCAGATTAGCACCGTTGACGTTCAATATCCTTTCCTTCGTATTGATGAATTTACGCCTCTGGCTGATGATTTTCCTGCTATTTATGTTTTACGGGCGATGGTGAATCTTTATATTGCGCTTGCCCAGAAGCATGATGATTCTCTTGCCGCATCACAGCGACTGAATCGTTTGCGTGACGAGATTGAGCAGTATATGAAGGATTGCAAAAAGCTTCCAGGCGGCGTGAGACCAAGTTTCTCGCTAGATCGGGCAACATGGGCCGCACTCGAACAGCTTAATATCGCGTTGGCGCTACTGCCCACGAGTTACCGATTTTACGCTATAGCCTTGAAACTCATGGGGCAATGGCATGAACTGGATGGCAAGGTCGAGGATGCAATGGATTGCTATCATCAGGCACAGGAACTCAATCTGCCTGTAGATGAGTATATTGAGGCCATCAAGACACAGGTGACGGAACGAGTGCTGGCACGCCTCCTCGAACAGATTGATGGTTTGCTGATGGTGGGAGAGTACACACGGGCACAGGACTTGCTGAATCACGCCCCAGCATTTGAGGGTCTGTCAGATATTCATGTGCGCTATGGCGATGTGGCATTCGGTCTGGGAGATTTCCCGGTTGCTGAGGTGAGTTATCAGTCGGCACTCCGCACGCTTACGATTGTCAGAGAAGATTTTGTAGATGGTATAGAGCTAGGCTTACTGACGAAGTTGCACGAACAGTTGAAGGCACTTCAGGGGGTCGCGTCACACCGCTCGAAACGGAATGATGCTACTCCCTTCACACGCGCGTTGCCGGTTGATGACGCCAAACATCGGGCAATGATTGGGTTGGTGTTGACTTATCAGGCAGTGGGTCGGGCAACAGAAGCCCAACCTCTCTTGCGAGAGCTGCTCACCTGGCGAGATTTGCCGTCTGAGGTGGATCATCATCTGGTTGCGCTGGTGGATCAAAATGAAATGTTGATGCAGCAGGAAAAGTGCGATCAACTCCGGCAGCAGGCACATCAATATTTGCGGGATGGCCGGTTGAAGGAGGCATTGGCGACCTTCTATAACCTTTGCAGCTTACCAGCAACGCAATCGGTGGATAAAGTCTGGTTGGCAGTTGCGGCGTTGCGAGCGGGGCAGCCTGTTCAGATTCTGCTGCATGTCCTGAGCGATGTACCTACCTCGGCATTAGCGAGCCTACCGCGCGAACAGGTTTATGAACTGCTCGATAAACTCTGTGACGAAAACCAGTGGCAGGTGGTCGAAAATTATGCATCATCTTTGAAATTGGCTGCTGTATGGCGCAAAAAGTATCAAGCGCGCCTGGAAGCATTTGTGCAACTGCGGATAGGCGATTTGCGCTGGCTCCTGGATGAAAAACAATTCGAGGAGGCGGACACACTGGCAAGTCAATTGCTGGCGCTTGCTCCTGAAAAGGAAGATATTCAACTGCTGCGTGCGCGAGTCCACATTCAGCGTCATCAACTTGCAAAAGCACAGGCCATTCTCGAACGAATTAGCGACGATGCCACTATCCGGCGCGAAGCAACCTTTGCGTTAGCCGAAATTGACCTGCTGCGTGGGTACTATGATGATGCACGGCGGCGGTTGGAAGCAGTCCCGAATACAGCCGATGAACAGCCTGATGGTATTCGTGCCACCCTCCAGAATCGAGTTCATCGTGTACCTGCTATTTTCTCCAGTCTATCCACATCTCATGTGGCGATAGACAGTCTTCGCCGCGTTCAAAGGGAAACAAACTCAGCTATTTTCGGCGTAAGTATCGCAAGTGTACGCGCCGGACAAAACTTGCCGTCATCGCTGGAAAGCTGCTCACAATTTTTGATAGCTGCCGGTCAGGCAGATAGCGCCGGATTGAACATTCAGTATGCATGGCGCTATATCAGCTCTAAGGGCAGGTTGAGCATCACGCTTTTATGCCGGGTAGAGGCAGACGCGAAAGACGTGGCAGAACGGGGGGCGATGAATCTGTGGCACACGCTGAAAAGTGTGTTGCCGCAGCAGAATGAGGTCTTTGCCTACGAGCCGGTAACTGATTTGAATGACCTGCGCCGGATTTTGTCACCTTTTCAGATACGTTGGGCAGCTGAAATCGCTCGTAAAGAGATGACCGTTCTGAAGCCGGATGGGGAGACAATCTATCTGGTTTACCCATTCAGTTATTCCAAAGATGATCTGCGCCGGACACTACAACTCATGTTAGAACAGACTGAGCCGATGCTTTTGGATATTCACATTGCGCCCACGACTCTTTTCCCCTGGGAGAGGGGAGCCATCACCGAAATGATTGACCGGGAAAAGACAAACCAGATATTTGATGTTCTCCCGCAGCTCATGGAAACAGATAAATCGACCCACGATTTCCGCCAGAGGTGGGTGGCGCATTTTTATCCGGAGTATCTGGAGCGAACCCGGACGATGGCTTTTGTTGGGCAAATACAACTGGCCGCACAGGGACAGGTTGACGCTTCGCTACCCAGTCTTGTCAGTATGGATTTGTTTGGGGCTTCTGACTTCGAGATTCTGGGAGCGCTCTCGGAGAATAATCTGGAGGTCGTCACTCGTAATTTGTCGGAAGTCGTTCCAGAACGCTGGATTTATACGGATGCCCCGGACGCCGTGTCCCGTTGGAGACATCTCTTTACACCGGACGAAGCACTGGCAGCGATACAACTACCTTCACCAGGGACGAATGGTCTACCGGGATTGCCCTCCTTGAAAGCGCGGGTGCTGCCCGTGCCAGCTACCTTTGCCCAGGAAGGGGCTGTAATTGGGGAGAGTGCTTTTCCAGTGAATGGCCGGATGGTGCAGGTAACGGCAGCTATCCAGGATCGTCTGAAACACACCTACATCGTCGGGCGTACCGGCTCTGGTAAATCGACTCTCATCCAGAACCTGGCGCTGCAAGATATTGAAGCTGGATTGGGTGTCGGCGTCATTGATCCGCATGGCGACCTGATTGAGGCAATATTGGAACGCATCCCACCACACCGCGCCGGGGATGTCGTGGTTTTTGACCCATCTGACCAGCAGCGCCCGGTGGCACTGAATATTCTGGACGTTGAAGGCGCGTTCGAGCGGAATATGGTGATTGCTGACTTTATCGGTTTGCTGCAAAGCATGTTCGACCCGAATTATCAGGGGTTCGTCGGGCCGCGATTTGAGAACATCGTACGCCAATCCATGCTGGCGCTGATGGAAGTGATGAAAGGCGCGACCCTGATTGATGTGGTGCGGATGCTGTCCGATAAGGATTTCCGCGAGGAAATCATCAAGAATGTGCGCGACCCGTTAGTGTTGAATTACTGGAACAATGTCGGCAAACAACTGGACAGCTTCGGTTGGGGGTCGGCAAAGGGCGAGATGGTGGATTGGGTGATGAGTAAGTTTGGGCGCTTTGTGGACGATAACATGATGCGCTATATCATCGGCCAGAGCCATAACACCATCGACTTTGAGGCCATCATGAATAATCGCCAAATTCTGCTGGTTGATCTGTCGAAAGGCAAAATCGGGCCACAGAACAGCAAGTTCCTGGGGCTTTTGCTTGTTCCCCGTCTGTTGATCGCGGCGCACCGTCGAACACAGCTCAAACCAGACGAACGTGATCCATTCTGTCTGTATGTGGACGAGTTTCAGAATTTTACCACGCCATCGTTTGTCGAAATGCTCTCGGAGGCGCGTAAATATGGTATGGCACTGACAATGGCGAACCAGTTCACCAATCAGCTTGAACCACAAATCCGTGAGGCCGTGTTCGGCAATGTTGGGTCACTGCTGGTTTTCCAGGTCGGTCTGAAAGATGCAATGGTACTTAGCCCTGAACTGTATCCATTGAACACGGACGATATCATCAACATGCCCAACTATTATTTGTATGCCAAAATGCTGATTGATAGTCAGGTGATGTCGCCTTTCGCGGTGCATACGCTGGCTGATAGCCGTATCCCTGACCTGGCGACAGCCTGTATGATCCGTGAGACATCTCGGTTGCGCTACGGGCGTGATATTGAGATGGTAAAGATGCAGATCGAACGGCGCTTCAGAGGGAGATAGTAGGAATACATGGATTGAGCTTACCATAATACGCCTAATCCACGTTTCGATTATTACCACAAACGGAGGAAATTGTTCCTGTGTTTCCCCTGTTCTATTGACATGATGTATCAATATTTGATAACGTGTTTTGAGGAAACTACCACATAGGGATTACGTGTATGTCAACCGTCACATATAGCCCGGTATCCGTGCCCAGTGAAACGGTCATGCCGATGGATGATGCTCGCACTATCGCACGGTTTTTTCAGGCGCTGGCCGATCCGACGCGGGTGCGTATCCTCAAGGCATTGTCGGAAGGCGAGTGGTGTGTGTCGGATTTGACCGAGGCGCTGGGCATGGATCAACCGGCGGTTTCCCACCAATTGAAGTATCTACGGGAGATGAATCTCGTGGGTTGGAAGAAACATGGGCGACACGTCTACTATAAACTTGGTGACGCTCATCTGCGTGACATCCTCTTTAGCAGCATTGCCCACCTCGAATGTGGATAACGCCTATAATTCATCCTCAGCCAGGTCCACCACATAGTTCTGATCAGTCACATAGTTATAGCTGGTGATGACCTGTGGTACCCGAAACACTTCGTGACCTTCATAGAATGTTCTCATTTTCTCAAATTCGCCGTTGTCTACAAGGGACCACTTCGCGGCTTCGTCTAACTGCCTTAATTCAAGCCCGGTAATGAGTGGCTCCGGTTTGATCATGGTTCCCCAGGCATCCGACGATAGTCCCTCGAATTTATTTAAGGCGGCCAGATCGCGCGGCAGGTCGTAACGGATCGTCCACTGACCACGCAGGTCTGGACCGAAACCAAACTGGACATCACTGATTTCACCCGCACGTACAAGCGTCCAGGCGTGACCCCCTGTGTAGAATTCCTCACGAGGGAAGTCATGTTTGACCACATCCGGGTCTTCCAGCACCCAGCGCTCCTCGTCCCAATTCCAGTATTCACATACCCAGTGATCCTGATAGTGACTTTTCTCCAGGTAGGTAGCGAAGCCGCAGCGCACACGGGCGGGGATGCCCTGGTGACGCAGCATGGCGCACAGGAGCGTGGCGAAGTGACGACAGTCCACAATCAACTTTTTCTCTTTTGGGCGAGGAATGTTTATGGGGCGATCATCATGCTCCATAATCAGTGCAAGTGATTTTTCGACCCTTCGGGACTCGATTTCGTGTGTGCGTTCTTTCAGCCAACCCTGGTGATACTTCCGTATTTTCCAGACATGGATGTAAATATTTTGCACAATCTGGTGTAGCGACGGGAGGTCAGCAGGCAGATTGTCAAACTGGCTGCTGAATCTGCCGGGGTCGGTGATGCTGCTATGGGCCGCGTAGTAGTCCAGGGGGTTGCTGGATTGGTCAGGCATTCGACACTCCTTCAAGTAGTGATTAAGGGTGAGCATCAGTATGCAGCAGGTTTGTGATGCGAAGTCACCCAAGCGTTGGCGTGTTGGCGAACGATACGGTAAACTACCCTCCATCGTGATACGTTTTTAATGCTATTTTTTTGGATAATCCTGTCGTTTCAAATTCACATAGACCGATTAATAGGGACGAGGTAAAGCTCGTCCTTTCTTGTTGTCTCAATGCCTGAACTCATATACTCTATCAGTCCTCTGGTCACGAGCGATGAACTGAATAGCCTGTTTGCGGTTTCCTGGCCGGATCACATAGATTGTGATTTCCTGCCGATACTAAGTCGCAGCCTGTTATGTGTGTGTACTTACGAGGAACTGCGACTGGCCGGATTTGTCAATGTTGCCTGGGATGGGGGTACACATGGTTTCATCGTTGATGCCACCGTCCATCCCGATTTCCGGCGATGTGGGGTCGGGCTGAAACTGGTGCGGACAGCCGTCGAAGCGGCCAGGGCATGGGGCTTACACTGGCTGCATGTCGATTACGAACCACATCTGAAGGATTTCTACGAACAGTGTGGTTTTTCCCCTACTGAAGCCGGATTGATGCGGCTGAATCCCTAACCTTTCACTTCTACAGGAGACAGACCCGCATGGCAAACTGGATGATTTACGGCGCGACAGGGTATACCGGCGGACTGGTAGCTGAAGAAGCTGTCCAACGCGGGCACAAACCTCTGTTGGCGGGACGCTCCGAGAGCAAGCTGAAGCCGCTGGCCGAGCGACTGGGACTGGACTATGTGGCCGTTTCGCTTGATAACCCTGAAGCGCTGGAACGCGCCGTGAGCCGTGTCGAACTGGTGTATCATTCGGCTGGCCCGTTTGTACATACCAGCGACCCGATGCTGCGCGCCTGCCTGAGCGCCGGGGCACATTACCTGGACATCACTGGCGAAATCCCGGTTTACCAGAATGCCTTCCGCTACAGTGATATAGCGCGCGAGAAGGAAATCGCCATCATCCCCGGTGTGGGATTCGATATTGTGCCGAGCGACTGCCTGTTGAAATATGTGGCCGACCAACTGCCGGACGCGACCCATCTGGATGTGGTGGTGAGCGCGCTGGGTACATCGGGTGGGGCGATGAACATCAGCGCCGGGACAGCCAAAGCCTCGCTGGAAATCATGGCGCGGACAGGTAATGTAGCCCGACGGAATGGGAAACTGATACATATCCCCTATGGGCGAGATGTAAAGACATTCCGGTTTCCCGATGGGGAACGATTGGGCATGGCAAGTCCCTGGGGCGACCTGGAAATGGGTTATCACACGACGAACATCCCCAACATCACCAATTATCTGACTTTCCCTCGGAATATGATTCGTTTGTATCGCTACGGCGGGGCACTGGCGGGCGCGGCGCTCAAAGTGGGTTTCATCCGGGGAGTGTTCGGTAAGCTGGCGGAGCGGATGTATATAGGGCCGAGCGAAGCTACCCGTGAACAGGGTCGGGCAGGTGTTTATGTCCGGGCGCGCAACGCTACAGGTGATACTCAAGAGGCGTGGCTGGAAACAATAGAAGCCTACCAGTTCACTATGAAAGCCGGAGTACGGGCTGTCGAGCGGGTGCTGGATGGAAATTTCAAAGGTGCGACGACCCCGGCGCTGGCCTTCGGTGCAGATTTCCCGCTGGAGATCGAGGGGACACGGCGCTGGGATAGGCTGCCGGACTGACTCCGAATCCGCCTGAAGTACGAGACGAACTTCCCCCTGAGAGCGGATGAACAACGCAACGGTTGAACGTAGGATAGGGCTATCATTCAATTAGACCGGGTTGCCCGGTAAGAAGAAGCCCAATCATGAAGCGCGCTCGTTTTATCCTTCTGGTTATCGTCATCCTTTCGATGACCGCTGGTGTTTTCGGGTCGGTTAACGCACAGGCATTGAACGGCGGTTGTGGATTAATCCACACGGTTGTGCGGGGTGAAAATCTGTTCCGTATCGCGCTGCACTACAACACCACTGTGGCTAAATTGCAGGCAGACAACGGTATCTATAATCCCAACTTCATCTATGCCGGACAACAGCTTTGCATCATTGGTGTGGTGAGCAATCCGCCACCCGCCGGAACGGCTTATGTCGTCCAGTATGGTGACACGCTGGGACGAATCGCCCAACGGTTTGGGGTGAACATGTGGGTGCTGGCGCGGGTGAACAACATCGTCAACCTGAACCTGATTTATGCCGGACAACGCCTGACCATCCCGGATGTGACCATTCAGTAGCTTATTCCCTAAAACCTCGGACACACGGCGAGGTCATGTAGTTTCCGCCGTGTACTCCGGGGGTTTACTTCCGGAAATGGGGTGGTGCTTCAGCCTGCCCCATTTGTGACTCTATTGCACACCCTTTTTTGACACAAAGTGACAATTTATGTCTCCGATTGAGGGGGAATTGGCGCAAATGGCGTCAATGTCACAGTGTCCGTTTGTGCCAAATGGGCGGCAGAGTCTTCAGAGTCACCAAGGCATTTTTCGCCAATTCATTGGCTTCTAGGGTGGGATGTTCGTCCGCATCCCCGAAATGATCGAAAAAGGGAGAAAAATGATAATGGAGAATCAAGAAGGGATTCGCGGATTTATCATTTACACTCGTGCCACAGTAGAAACTGCCAGGGACGATACCTGAGTCGTCTCCAACCTCGAATCGCATTCCCAAAATTTCGTCATTTTCTTCACGACGATTTTGAAGTTTCTCCCTCAACCTGCGAAATGTGCTGCAAATTCTGCAACTGCACAGCTGCAATTTGTGCAGATTCGGTCAAATGACAACCTTTATTCCGAATCTTAAATTTAGCACAAAGGTTCTATTCTGTCAAGGGCCAATCAGGATGTCTGCCTGTGGTGGGGTGCTAGGGGGCACGCGCCCACAGAACTCATGTAGACCAGCGATGGTCGGTTAAGCCCGCCGCCCAAGCAGGGGTACGACCCTCCAACGAGGTATGCGGCCAGCAGAAATTATACAGACAGCCAACCAGGAACACGCGCTGACCGACGGTTTCCAACTGACGTGCTGGACAGCGGGTGCGACGAGCCAGGATTGCCAGATGGGTCCGAAAGGTGGCGTTGAGGCGCTCGATGTAGGCGGTGTTAATGGTGCTGCCCACGCCCTGAGTGACATTGAGCAGGTAGCGCACCATCGTGGCCGAGCCAGACAAGAGCCAGCGCTGCATCGCCCACTGCTGCCCCTGGTATTTCACCAGTTGAACCAGACTCAGGCACGGCCAGGGGTGTAGGCGTGGCCCACCGACCCGCCCGGTGAGAACCGGTTCACGGAAAAGTTGGTACAGGCTTTGGGATAGGCATTCCAGCCGTCAAAGGCAATGACCAGCGGTTGCTGGCCCAGTTGTAGACACAGGTGATAATCTGCCGCGCCAGCTTTTTATCACGTTTGACCCGGCACACCGCGCCTAACCACAACCGACTACCGACACTCATTGCCATCGCCACCCACACCACTGTCCGCTGCATCTTCAGCCGGATTTCGTCCACTTGCACCTGTTGTAAGTCGATGGGACGCATGCGTTGGTGATGAAAGGCTTCGGCATACGTTCCCGCTCGGCGCAGCCAGTCCGCTACCGTCCGCTCGTCAATAGCAAACACCGTCACAATTGCTGCCACCGGACAACCACAGGCCACTAATCCCACCACCCACATGATCTGTTCTTCCCGGTAGTGTAATCCATAGAACATCGTCCCCCGTCGATACGAAAAGGTGTGTCCACAACTTTTGCATTTACACCGCTGTCGTTTCCGATCATGCGCAACGATATTCCCTTTCCCAACTTCATGCTTGTCACGACACGCCATGTTCGGGCAAAATACGCTCTGAAGGTTCATCTTGCACTCCTGATTGCTTAGTACACAACCAGTGTGCCTCTTGAACCTTCTCTTTTTCCACCCTCTTCACCACTTAATGTGGTGCTACCATCAGGATTTTTGCGGCTGGTTTTGTCGGCAATCCAATTGAGGATGACCAGACTGCACACAATATAGGGAAAGACATTGTAGAGGGTGTCGGTGACAGAGTGTGAACGGCTGTCGATGGCGAGAAACACCTGAATACAAAAGGCGAGTGTAAAACCGAGAACCACAACGCCTTGCCAGGAAATCGGGCGATAAATCCATCCCCAGGGCGCGAACCATTTCATCGTCATGACAACATCTCCATATTGGTATTTTGGTTCACTGTAGCGCGGTGATGACTTCGATGCCAGCACTCAAGTGCTTGACGGTTCAGCAGTATGGCGTAGGTATATCCGTCATTTGGCGGAAGAAGTCGCCGACAATTCATGATAGTTTCGGAATATGTAAGTTATAACTGCGTAATAATGGGCGGCGATTGTCGTTCGCTGAGCGTGATGGGCGACATAAATACATCTGCCAAGATGGGTTGGCGTGGTGGACTTGTATCACCGGTGTTAGCTGAGGGTAGAGGCAGACGGGCTGCGTGCCAAAATCAACCCCTGAAATACGCCTTTTGGCTACCGCCGATCAACCCCTTCCCCGCTTAGAGTGGAGTGCAACGAAGGGAATTCAGCTAAGAGGGAGAAAATTATGAGTACCGTTTCATCAGTCAATGAAAGTGTCGAGCAGCCAATCAAGGAATCGCAGAAGCGTGGCTGCCTGTTTTATATCAATCGTGGGTTGAAGTGGCTTGGAATCACGATAGTGATTCTGCTCATCCTGGGTTTTGTTTACCAGACAGTGGCTACTGAGAACGACAAACGTACCTATACCGCCCCCGGCCAACTGCTGGATGTAGACGGCCACCAGATGCACATTCTGTGTACGGGCGAGGGCAGCCCAACCGTCATTCTGGAAGCAGCGGGTGGACACTTTTCGGCAACATGGGGATTGGTGCAGCCGCAGGTGGCGCAGAACACCCGCGTTTGCGCTTATGACCGTGCTGGATATGGGTGGAGCGAACCGGGTCCTGAACCGCGCGATGCCGGACAGATTGCCACCGAACTACACACTTTGCTCGCGGAAGCGGGAATCGAACCGCCGTACGTGATGGTCGGTCATTCGGTGGGGGGGCTCTACATTCGCGTCTACAACGCGCTGTATCCCGGAGAAGTCGTCGGTATGGTGCTGGTGGATTCCACGCATCCTGACAACTGGACACGACAGGGTGAATTTATCGACACCCTACAGATGATGGCGAGTGTATCGGCTGGACTGGCGCGGGTTGGCCTGATGCGACTATTTGCCAGCAGTCAGGATTTCGGATTGCCAGCCGAACAAAATGCTGCCCTGAAGGCGAATATCGCCTCATCGCAGTACTGGGATACACAGCGGGCGGATACAGCCTCGATGCTCACCAGCCTCGATCAGGTACGAGCAAGCGGCGACCTGGGCGATATGCCGCTGGCGGTGATTGTGGCGGTGGATTATCCCGAAGGAAAAGGACGTGATACCGAACTGGCTATGCAGGGGGAACTGGCAGCGCTATCAACCAACAGCCTGTACCAGCAGATCGACGGGGCGCATCACATTACGCTGGTGACTGACCCGCAATATGCCGTGCTGGTTGGGGATACGATCATTCAGGTGGTCGAAGCGACACAAACTGGCGAAATGCTCACTCAGTAACAGGGGGACGGAGGGGTGAACGACAGGTCATCCCTCCCAACAATCAACCCCCTGAATACGCCTTTCGGCTACCCGCGATCAACCCCTTTGACAGGTAGAGTGATCGTATCGAACGAATATGACGAGGAAGATGTCGTGAACTTCAGAAATTTATCCATTGTCCGAGGGGGTGTACTGCTGGTCATTTTGGCGGCGCTGTCCCCTGTATCCCTGTCTGTGACCCTTGCACAATCCGATACGCCCGATTTCGCGGCGATTGACGCTTATGTCGCAGGGCAGGTGAAAGACCTGAACCTTCCGGGACTAGCAATGGGCATCGTGCACGGCGACCAGATTGTCCATCTCCAGAGTTTCGGCATTGCCGATCCATCCGGGCGTCCAGTTACACCGCAGACACCCTTCATGCTGGCTTCGCTGACGAAATCGTTCACGGCGGTGGCGATTATGCAGTTGGTTGAGGCCGGTCAGGTGGAACTGGATGCGCCTGTGCAGGATTATCTGCCCTGGTTCCGCATGGCTGATGTTGACGCTTCAGCCCGTATTACGGTGCGTCACCTATTGAATCATACGAGCGGCATATCAAGATTGTCTGGAAACAGTTTCCTCCCAACGGATGATCCAAGAGTGCCCAGTCCTGAAACTTACATTCGCGGCCTGAGCAGCGCCACTCTGGCGCATCCGGTGGGGGAAGTCCCAGAATACAGCAATGCCAACTATGCCATACTTGGCCTGATCGTGGAGGCTGTGAGTGGGGAATTGTACGAACAATATGTTCAGGAACACATCTTTGTTCCGCTCGATATGCAGCGTTCATTTTTCTCAGAGGAGGAGGCGCGTCAACACGAGATGGCGACGGGATACCAAATGCGCTTCGACAGCCCGATTCCGGTTGACCTGCCTTTTCCATACGCGATTGAAGCTGCGGGCGGGATTATCTCTACGGCAGAGGACATGTCACACTACCTGGTTACGTACCTGAATCAGGGGCAATATGGCGCGGCAACACTCCTGTCGCCAGCCGGAATGAGCCAGCTCTGGCAGCCTCCGTCCTATATTCCGCTTGACGACCATAGCAATTACGCCATGGGCTGGACGATTGATGTGCCTTACGACATACCCGGCAACGACCACAGTGGCAGCAGTGGCAGCTTCCACAGTCACATGGCGGTTTCTCCCGAAACGGGTTGGGGCGTTGTGATTTTGGTCAATGCGGATCATCTCCTGTTGATGACCCAACCCATTGAGCAGATGACGTGGAGCGTGATCGGTTTGCTTTTGAATCAACCCGTACCGCAAAGCACAGCCATCACCCGCGTGATTTTTGTAGCTACTTACATCATCGCTGCACTCCAACTTCTCAGCTTGATCTGGGGTCTGTTCCGGCTGCGACGGTGGGTGAGTCATCCCGAAAGCCGCCCACAGGGACTATGGCAGATGATATGGCGAATCGTTGTCCCCATCCTGCTTAATCTATTGGTCGCCTATATTTTCCTGATCGGCTTGCCACAATTCGCGGGTTTACCTTTCGCCGCGGTGATGTTCTACATTCCCGACTGGGGCTATGGCTTTGTGCTTGGCGGCCTGCTGGCGTTTGGCTGGACTATCTGGGGGGTTACAGCGTTTGCTGTGCTTTACCGTCACCGGGGAATACATCCTTTAGAATCAGGAAATCTACAGCCGTCCACCAGCCAGATTGTGGGTTAAGAGCAGATTGGAGGAGTGCGCGACGAGTTACCCCTCCAACAATCAACCCACTGAATACGCCTTTTGGCTACCCACGATCAACCCCTTTGGCCGCTTAGAGTGAGGCTAACGAAGGAAAGTCAGGATAAGAGGGAGAAAATCATGAGTACAGTATCATCGGCAAGTGAAACCATCGAGCAGCCAACAAGGGAACGTCGCAAACGCGGCTGCCTGTTCTATATTCGGCGGGCAGTGATGTGGTTCGGCATCGTGATCTGTTGCGCTGGTGGTGTTGGGGGTGGTTTACCAGGCGGTCGCCGTTGAGCTGGACAAGCGCAATTATGCGCCGCGCGGCCAGCTTTACAGCGTAAACGGACACCAGATGCACATGGTGTGTACGGGCGAAGGCAGCCCGACGGTCATTTTGCAAGCTGGCGCGATTGCCGAGTCGTTATGGTGGTATCGGGTTCAGAATCAACTGGCGGAACACACGCAGGTGTGTGCCTATGACCGCCCCGGCATGGGCTGGAGCGAACCGGTAAGCGGGTCACGTGATGCGCTGACGATCAATGCTGAACTGCACGACCTGCTGGAACAAGCTGGTATCCCCGCCCCGTATGTGGTGGTTGGTCATTCCTTCGGCGCAGTCCTGACGCGGATTTATGCCACACAGTATCCAGATGCGGTAGCAGGGGTGGTACTGGTCGATAGCCAGATCGTCACACCCAAGCAGTTTGCCAGTCAAAGCGAATTCGACAGCTACCTAACATTTTTCAATGTGACACAGGCTGTCAGTTCAGTAACGACACGACTCGGTTTGTTACGATTGATGCAGGCAGGTGGTTTTCAGAACTCCGGGTATCCGCCGGAAATCGCGCAGGAACTGACAGGCTTACAGGCGCGCAATCAGGTGGTCGATGCCTACTACGCAGAGAACGGCCCTGCGTTTCCGGTACTTCAGGAAGCCTCCGCCGCAGCCGAAAATCTGGGTGATGTGCCGACGGCAGTTGTGTGGGCATCAGCAACTTATGCCTCCAATCAACGGAATTCCACGCTGCGCCCGTTCACTGACGAATTCGCCACCTTTTCAGCCAACAGCGTCACCCGCATTGTCGAGGGTGCGGATCATGGCTCGATACTGGGCAATGAACAGTACGCCCAGCAGGTGACGGATGCGATTCTGGATGTGATTGCAGCGGCGAACAGTGGAGAGCCGCTCACAGAGTAAATTTCACCAACACAACTTTTGAGGGAGGAAGACATGAGCGTATCAGAAAACATCGTCATCCAGACGAACAACCTGACCAAAACGTACAAAGGGGTGAACGCGCTGCAATCGCTGAACCTGTCAGTCCCCAAGAACTCGATTTTCGGGTTTCTGGGGCCGAACGGCGCAGGTAAAACCACCACCATCAAACTGCTGTTAGGGTTGGCAGCACCCAGCAGTGGCCATGCCAGTGTCTTTGGGCTGGACATCGTGAAAGACAGCCCACAGATTCGCCAGCGGGTCGGATATCTGGCACAAGACCCCCGTTATTACGAGCATATGACCGCGCGGCAGACCCTGCGGTTTGCGGCCTCCTTCTTCTTCAACGGCACGAAAGCGGGCATTGAAGACCGGATTGACGAGACGCTGGAGCTGGTCGGTTTATCCGATAAAGCTGATCGCCCAACAAAAGGATTCTCCGGCGGTGAACGCCAGCGGCTGGGTATCGCGCAGGCACAGATCAATTATCCCGACCTGTTGATTCTGGATGAGCCAGCCGCCTCGCTCGACCCGATGGGGCGGCATGATGTGCTGGAGGTGATGGAACGGTTGCAGAAGCATACGACCATCTTTTACAGCACGCATATCCTGAGCGATGTGCAGCGGGTGAGTGATACGGTAGCCATTTTGAATCACGGCCAACTGGTGGCACAGGCGTCGATTGAAGAACTGCTTGCGGGGAGCGGCGGCGTGGTATACACCGCCCACCTCAAAGGGCAAACCGAAACCGCGCAGCAACATATCGCCAGCCAACCGTGGGTGTCGGGCATCACTGTCGCGCCGGGGAGCAACGGGCAAACCGGATGGCTGATTAATGTCAGCGATGAAGATTCAGCAGAGCGGCAGTTGTTCAAACTGCTGGCGGCTGAAGATATTATCGTCACTGAATTTGGGCGCAAGAAGCATGACCTGGAAGAGGTCTTTATGGGAATTGTGGAGGGGAACAATCATGACAACCAGTAACAGTGCATTACAGCCCGTGAATCCGCAGAGTTCACTGATGGGTTTTAGGAGCATGTTCCGCAAAGAGAATGGCGAATGGTGGCTGACACGCACCTGGTTGATCCACAGCATCATTTGGCTGCTGCTGATTAATGGGATTGTGTTCGCCGTGTTGAGTACCCCTAGCAGCGCGTCTACCAATCAAGGAGTCCAACCGCCTTCCGGTACGATGATGTTCGTGATTATGGGCGGGCTGATGACCGGGTTGGGCATCATCATCGTGATGCAAGGAGCGATTCTGGACGAGAAAAAGAGTGGAACAGCCGCGTGGGTGCTGTCCAAGCCGCTGTCACGAGTGGCTTTCATCTTCGCCAAGCTGGCGGCCAATACACTGGCGGCGCTGGTCATTATGATCGCCTTACAGGGTGCAGTGGCCTACATCCTCATCAGCGCTCTGGGCAAAACGCCGCCACCCGCTATCCCGGCTTTCGTAGCAGGATTAGGATTGCTGGCGCTGCACCTGTTGTTTTATCTGACCCTGACCCTGATGCTGGGCACATTGTTCAACGAACGTGGCCCGGTGCTCGGCATCCCGATTGGGCTGCTGTTTGGCGCGCAACTGCTGATGGGCATGTCGCCGCTGCTGGTGCAGATCATGCCCTGGGCAATCATCATCCCGCCTGATAGTCAATCGTTGGCGCTGGCAAATCAGGTGATGGACGGCCAACCGCTGTCTACGGTAACGCCCGTCATCACTACCGTCGTATGGATTGTGTTTTTCACGGCTGTGGCCCTGTGGCGGTTCAAACGTGAGGAATTTTAGATAGTGTGGGATGGGCAGGGCTTCGGCTTCGCCCATCGAATATGGTACACTGACCATAGCTTCTATAATTAAAGGTCAAATCATGATTTCCATTCCGCAAGCTGAACCTGTACCGATAGAAATGGAACAAGGTGGTGTCATTCGGGTCGGTGGGACGCGGGTGACACTTGATACAATTGTCCGATCTTTTAATCGAGGCATGTCCCCGGAAGAAATTGTCATCGCGTATCCGGCGGTTTCGCTTGCAGATGTATACGCTGTCGTTGCTTACTATCTCCGTCACGAAGATGAGATTAACGAATATATTCGGGAACGAGAGCAGCGGGCGGAAATGGTGCGGCGAGAGGTTGAAGCGCGTCACCCAGATATGGTCGGAATTCGGGAGCGGTTAGTGGCACGGCGGGAAGCACAAGATCGAAAGTAGAAGTTATGCGCTTCTTGGCAGATGAGAATTTCGACAACCGGATTTACGTGGATTGCTACGTAAAAAGCCTGACTGTGATGTCCTGCGTGTTCAAGACACCGAAATAGCTGGCGCGGATGATCCAACTTTGCTGGAATGGGCAGCCAAAGAAGGACGAATTTTGCTCACACATGATGTTGAAACGATGGTTAGATTTGCCTATCAACGGGTGTCAGAAGGTTTGCCGATGTTCGGTGTGTTTGAAATTCGGGATACCGTGCCGATTGGCGATGCCATTGAAGAATTGATACTCATTCTCGAAGCAAGTAGTGAGGAAGAGTGGAAGGATAAGGTAACTTATTTGCCTTTGCGTTGAGTTTGAGTCAAGCTTAATCATCTAAATCTTTGTCTAACATATTCCCAAAAATTAGTTGCTTCGGTAAGTTTAGCCCCTTCATCGGGAATATACGACCAGCTTTCGTCAGGAAATAATTCCGTATAGATATTCAAAAATTGATATATCGCTTCCATTTCCTGTGGCGCAAAGATATTCACCTTTCTAAGAAAAGCATCTGTCCCGATTCCAGGAGGTGCAAGAGTCCGAAAAAGTTGATGAGGAAAGCTATATCCATCCAATTCTTCAAAATGAAATAAAATACCCAACAAGTATGCTGGCAAATAAAAGCGATAGGCCTCATCCGACATAAATGGAAGTTTATCGTGATGATTGAGCAGAAGCTCTAGGGATACATCGCGCCAGTGTTTACCTCGAAATGCTTCCTGGACCGAAAGCCCATCAAACGGATCATCACCACTTATTTGATTATCACCAGGATAAGGCGTGATTGAGAATGCATCCCTGATTAATTGAGCTATCTGCTGTCGAAGTGACTCGTTCATTCTGTTTTATTCCACAAAATCTACCACAACCATTTCCTCAGATCGCGGAGGGGGCCGCGAAGCATGGCGGTCATCATGACGGGTGGGCGGAGCAGTTCGAGAACCTCTGCCGGAAGCTGGCGGGTGAGGGTCTTGCCCATGAGGTCGCGCATGGCGGGGTCTTCCATCACCCAACGGAGTCCGGTGAGCGCCCAACCGGGAAGTTGGGGCGAGTAGATGTTCTGGCGGACGGCGGCGAGAGCGGCTTTGTAGCGACCATAGGTTTTGACACGGGCGGTTTCGTCGTACCACGCCAGCGCCTCTGCCCAGGTACGCTCACCGTGTTTCTAGTCGCGGATTGCCCAGGCAAGCGCCTTCGCAGTGAAAACAGCGTTGTAGATACCCTGTCCGTCGAGGGGGTCATGCTGATGGTAGGCATCCCCGACCAGCGCCCACCCCACGCCACCCGGCTGTCGATACAGATTGCCTATCCGACGGATGCCATGCACATCCGTCACCATCTGCGCTTCGGTAGTACGAGTGGCGATGTTCGGATGGCGGCGCACAATGTCCAGATAGAACGACGCCACCTCACCGGGCGGGGGATTGAGCAAATCCGACTGCCCCTCGAAGCCGATCAGGGTTTGACCGTCGGCGCTATCCATGACCAGAAAGCCGTAACCCGGTTCACCCGCATAGGCTACTGCTGTCGCGCCGTTCGCGTCATAGGGCAGTACACCCGACCAGTAAGCATAATACAGGGAGGTGGGATGGGCGGTGTATTCGTCGTAAACACGGGCGTCCATCTTGCGGGCGACAAGACTGTAACGTCCATCCGCACCGACGACCACATCCGCCGTGAAGGTTTCCTCTGCGCCTTTACCCGTGCGCCCGATCAGACCGACGACACGATTTCCCTCACACAGTAAATCGGTCACGTTGAAGTTCTGGCGACCTTCCACTGAAGGCAGGGATAGCGCGTTATCCCACAGGGCAGCGTCGAAGCGGGCGCGATCCAGCGCATAAGCATAATCCCGCCCATGCGCGTGGGGGATGTCGATGGTCACGGCGAAATCGCGGGATGCGCCGATCACACGATGGATGCGGGGGGTATCACAAGCATAAGCCGATTTGTCCGCGCCGATCTCATCCAGCAGTTTCATGGTGGGCGAATAGATGATGGGCGAGGATGCCGCCGGACGCGACGGGAACGTGTCCCTTTCCAGCAGTAGGACGGACAGGCCGAATTTACCTAACCGTGCGGCTAAGGTAGAACCGGCAACGCGCCCGCCAACGATGATGACATCATAGTGTTACGACATAGCAGTAACCTCGACTCCCGAACTGGTGTGAATTATTTCACATTAGCATAAATCTACTCTACGAGTCGAGTCGCCCTCATGGATTTCTTACGTCAGTACAGGGGCGGACGGGGTTGGGATGGCGAGAAATCGTAGAAGATGTGGAACGCGCCGATCTGTGTTTCCTGATAAGTCAGTCCATCGGCAGCGAAATGGGCAGTTAGCAAATCGTCGAGTTCGGGGGCATTGGTGGTGATAATGGCGATTTGCTCGGCACTGTCTGTCGCGGCGACATAGGGTGGGTAGCGGTTGTCTGCCGGGTTGTAATCCAGACTGGTTTTGTAGGGCAGCGCGGCGCTGTACTGCATCCGTTCCCCGGTAAGGAAGGCCAACCGGAAGGCGACCCAGTAGTTAGTGTAGCCGTTATGGAGGTCGTGCTCATCGAGAAAGGCGATGAGTTCAGCATCGTGGTCGTTAGAGATGTGCGATACCAGATCGAACTGCGTGGTCAGGCCGACTTCGCTACGGGCGGCAGAAAATTGTCCGGCGGCGTTGTATATGAGGACGAGCGCGAGGGCGGCAAAACCGACGTACTGAGAATAACGGGAGATAGATTGTGAATCTCGAAGGGAGGCGACGAATGTACCGAGGACGATGCCCAATGGGAGCAGGAGCGGCAGAAAGTAACGCCCGGTGGGGTCTGCGCCGAAAGACGAGGCGACAAAAATGATGCAGAACAGGCCGAGCATCCCCAGCATCAGACCGCGCGCGTCGGGTTTGAGCGGGTTATGGCCGCGAAGCAGGCGGAAGATAGCGACCAGATAAATCAATATAACGATGATTCCGATGGGCAGCAGAAAATAGGCTGATGACCAGGGGAAGCGCAGGCCGATCAGCGCTGGCAGGCCGATGAACAGCAGTCCGACGGCGCGTTGTAAGGGTGGCACATGCGGCAGACCTATTCCGGCGAATTCTCCACTTTGGCGGTTGGTGATAAAGGTGGCGAGGGCGGCGTGGTCGTGGCTGAAGTCGAATATCCACCAGGGCGCGCTGCCGATGAAAAAGGCGAGGAGGGCAAGCAGGATAAAGCTAAAATGCTGAGTGCTGAGTGCTGAGTGTCGAACTTGAGAACTGGAGGCTGGTAGGTGAGCAGTTCTGAATTGACGGAAGATAGTGTACAAAATCAGCAGAGCGGCGGGGAGAGCGTAGACGACGATCAGGCCGTTTGTCCACCAGCCGAGTCCGGCGCACAGGCCGAGCAGCGCCCATCGCCAGTAGGAGACCGGAAAATCGTGGGTGACTTCGTAGCTCAGGAGCAGAATCAATGTCCCGAACAGCAGGGTTTCGTTGTAACCGCCGAGGGTGGCGGTGGTGTAGAGGGCGGTGTTCACGGGTGGAATGGCGAGGACGAGTCCGGCTGTGAGGGCAACTGTCACCCTTTCGGACAAGCGCCATGCCAGCACATATCCGGCGGCAACGGTGAGCAGATACAGGATACTCTGGACAATACGAATGGTCAGCACCGACTCACCCAGGACGCGAAAGCCGAGGGCGATCAACCAGGCATCCAGACTACCCATGTAGGCTTGACCATAGAAGAAGGTCGGGCGCGCGCCCTGAAGGATATGCCGCGCCATCAGACCGACCACCGCTTCGTCAGCATGGAAGGATGCTGCGTCACTCGCCAGCAACAGGAGGCGGGCGATCAGGGCGATGAGCAGGACCAGCAGGAATGAACGATAAGGGAAACGGGCAGACGGCATTTGTCGAACCTTTAAGGCAGGGTGAATGTCTATCTGTATGTGATAGGGGAGGTCTCAGACCCTCCCCTACATAACCCATTTTAAAGCCAATATTGTTGATACAGCCGTAACATTTGCTGGTTACTTGTTTGTCGCAAGGGCATCCCGCGCGATGCGGAGTTCGTCGCGCATCCGGGCGGACTCGCGGATGTTGTTGACGGTTTCCATGCCATGCCAGCCAGGAGTGTTCATATATTCGACACAAATGACGCCCTCGTAACCCGACTCCAGCACGTCCTTGACGACACGCTTGATGTCGATGCGCCCCCGGTCAAAGGGGACTTGCAGTTGGGCGCGGGCGGCCTGCCGAATCTGAATGTGTTTGGTCTGGGGCAGCAGCTTGATGATGTCGTCGTGGAAAATGTCCTGACAGACCATTTGCGCCCAATCGAGCGTCAGCGACAGGCCGGGAACATCCTTCACCAGCTTGAGGGCGGCGTCCGGCGTTTGTGCCATCGAGTCCAGATGCGGTTCGATGCTAACGCGCAACCCGGCCTTCTCACCCGCTTTGACCATCTCCCGCAGGGCAGCGACGGTACGATCCCAGGCTTCTTCGTCTTCGGCGGGATGTGCCAAACCGGGGGACAGGGTGATTCCGGGCGTTCCCAAAGCGAGGGCGAAAGGGACAAGCGCCTTAAACAATTCGATGTCGCGCTCCCGTTTTTCCTCGTCGGCCAGCGAGATGCGCGGGTGCATCAGGTACAGGTCACTCACCTTCAGATTGAACAGTTCCAGATCGGCCTTAATCTCGTCGGACGTTTTGCGCGGATTTTCGGCGGCGCGGGCGGTGTTCAGGTTCGCGCCGCTGCCGATGTCCACGTAACGGAAGCCCATCCGGGCGATAGTCCCCAGGGATTCCAGCAGCGTGAGATCGGTGAATGCCCAGGTATGGCAGGCAAATTCGAGCATAATTGAAGTTACCAGTGACCAGTTGACAGCTACCAGTGTAAGGCGCGGGCGAGTTATACGCCACCCAGCGCCCCAGACTCATGGTAGACGAACATTCAGTTCAGTTCGGCCAGAACCCGCTGGACGAGTTGCAGGGATTTCTTGGCATTGGCGATTTCATCCCCCGGCGCGACACTCTCCACACCCCATACGCCGTCGTAACCCGCCTCGACCAGCAGGCGAATCACACGCGGCACGTCAGAGGTTGGGTCGTTGCCTGCTTCGTCGAAGGCGCGGGTTTTGATGTGAACCGATTTGGCATACTGCGGGCAGGTCGCCCAGCCCTTTTCCTGCGTCCCTTTGGCCCAATTGCTGCTGTCAAACAATAAGTTCAATTCTGGAACGGCGTGAAGAATACGCAGGACATTGGCGGGTACATTCGACGCGCCCCAATGATTTTCCATATTACACCCATGCCGCGCGCGCGGGCGTGAGCGATGAGGTCTTTGTATCCGGCCACGATGATGTCGAACTGGTCACTGGGCATGTCCGGTGTGCCGCCTGTGTCCAGCCGAACATTTTGCGCGCCGAGGATTTCGGCAATCTTCCAACCAGCGATAGGCGGCCCTGCGGTTGATGTCCCGCGCGGCGGGGGATTCTTCCCAGATGTGAGCATCGTCGATAGCGAGACAGGCCACTGGCAGTCCGGCTTCGTCTACCGCTTCCCGAACCCGATGGGCATAATCCAGGCTGCCGGGGGAGAAACTTTCACGCAAGGCGTTGCGCCCACTTTTAAATTCGTTCGACTCTTTGATGAGGGGTTCCAGATGACCGTTCCAGGGGTCAAGATGGGTGCAGCCCAGTTTTTTGCTGATGGTAATGTACTTAAACATATCCTGCTCCCCGACCTCTAGCAGGCGGTGGAAGCTGTATGATGCAACGCTGAAATTCATAATTTCATCCTCGATTTGAATAATAGGAAGTGCCGTGTGCGGCCTTCCAACGCTGGAATTCTAACGAAGATTTGCTTTGCTAACGAGGTGCAAACGTGCTAAAGTCAGAATGGTCTTAGTGGTGTTTTCTTAGCTCAAAATCAACATTTTCACTGGCGTTTTTATCTGGAAATCGTGGCCGAGTGGTTTCAATCCCCCGGCTTATTTGAGGTCACAAAATCTTATGTTCGAGCAATTGGCAGACTCCGCGCGCCCGGTATTGAACTTCCCCTATATCCGGCGGACACGACGCAATCATGGTCTGGAACATGCCTCCATTCACATGCTGGGTCATAAAGGCTACCGCCTGTCCGGGCGGAGTGATGACGGTGGTTTTGTCATCCTGGGTGATGTGCCGACAGAGGCGGTTGAGACAGCAGTACATGAAGCCCTGCGGCGGATGAAAAATGGGGAACATAATCTGGCGGTGCATCCTAACTGTGGCACGAATTTGCTAACGACGGGCTTCCTGACCAGTTTGGTCGGTATTATCGGCCTGAGCGGGACGAGCCGCAGCAATTCGTTCAACCGCCTGCCGATGGTGATGATTTTGATGATGGGCGCGGTGCTGTATTCGCAGCCGTTGGGCAACAACGTCCAGAAATATTTCACCACCGAGGGCGACCCCGGCGATCTGGAAGTGGTGAGCATCACCCAGCGGAAGGTTCAACTGCCGTTTGGGGATAAGCCGTTAACGGTACATCGGGTAGACACCCGATCCTCATAGATTAATAGTCATTTGGACGCAGCATGCTGCATCCTTATCCTGCATTATTGATAGCAAATCAGAGACAGATTATACTTCAGTGGTTTACAGGAATGAGAGGGACGTTGCATGGCGCACGATTTGAACCAAAATGAGGAAGCCCGGCGCGAGATATTGATTAACTCCCCGGTGATCGCTATCGTCGGACGCTCCAACGATCATTATTATACGAGTTATGAAGTCGGTGAATACCTGATTGAACACGGCTATACGGTTTATAACGTCAATCCGATGATCGACGATGTGGATGGTGAAGCCAGTGTACGACTCGTTGAAAGATGTACCCGAACCGATTGATATTGTGGATGTATTCCGCAATTCGGATTATCTGGAAGAAATCGTGGATGAGGCCATCGCTGTTGGCGCGAAAACGGTGTGGGCGCAGTTGGGCGTCATCAGCAAGGACGCGCGGCTGAAAGCACTGGCGGCAGGGTTGAATTACGCCGAAAATTGTGCATCCGCACCGAACATGAGCGCCTGTTTAAGGGCATGGTTGAAGGGTAGTCTCGCAAGCGTATTTATGGCAAAAGCAGCAAAAACCTTCTACATCCTGCACGGCGATGACGATTTTGGCCGCGATCAGGAACTGGACACCTTCCGCGCCAAAATGAATGAAACGCCCAACGGCGACCTGAACACCAGCGAGTTCGAGGGCGAGAATACCAACGCCTATGAGGTCATCAACGCGGCCAGTTCGTACCCCTTCCTGGCGGACAAACGGCTGGTGATCGTCAAAGGGATGCTGGCCTGGATAACCCGCAAGGGCGCGGGGGAAACCGGCAAAAAGGCGGTTGAACACCTGCTGGAAGCCCTGCCGACACTGCCGGACTATGCGCGGTTGGTGTTTGTGGAGCGGGTGAAGCTGGCAGACAGCAACAAAATCCTGAAGCTGGCGCGCGATGCCGAAAATGGTTACGAAAAATCCTTCACCACCACCGGGCGACAGTACCGGCTGGATTGTCCGGCGCGTGCGCGAGGCATACGAGGCGGAGATCGAACCAGCGGCGGCCACTGCTCTGGCCGAGGTAACGGCTCATGACCTGCGGCGGGCAGATAACGAACTGGTCAAGCTGGTGAGTTATGTGGATGGGGCGCGTCCGATCAATGAGGAAGATGTCGCCCTGCTGACGCCTTATGTACCGGAAGCACAGGTTTTCAAAATGGTGGATGCGATGGCCGAAGGTCATGCCGACGCCGCACTGACCATGCTGCATAACCTGCTGGCACAGAAGGACGAAGACCCGTTCCGCACCTATGGCATGATTATCCGCCAGTTTCGGTTGCTGCTGACCGCCAAAGAATATCTGGTATCCGGCGGCTACCCGAACCAGATGGCCGAGGCGTTGGGCATGAACGGTTTTGTCGCCAAGAAGGTCGCCCAACAGTCGCGCGGATTCTCGCTGGCGGGACTGGATCGCATCTATCGGGCGCTGCTGGACTACGACATCAAAATGAAGACCGGGCAAATTGATCCCGGCCTCGCATTGGATTTGCTGGTCGCCAGTTTGGGGAGTTAAGCAGCGGGACGACACACAGGTCGTCCCCTACATCACACGATTTATCTGTTACGCTTTCGGCAGTTCGACCAGCAGAATATTATTGCCCTCAGAGTCCACAATAGTGGCATTGGTTCCCCAGGGCTGGACATCCGGCTCATGCACAAACTGAACCCCTTTGGCCTTTAAATCCTTAGCCACCGATGCCATATCGGTTACATCAAATGTGACCGCCTGGGAGTGGCCGACCACCTGCCGGTAATGTTCCCAATTTTCATCCGGCAGATACAGGATGACCTCGGTTTTTGCGCCCTTCGGCGCAACCGACACCCAGCGGTTGGATGCGCCGGGATACAGGGGTTGGTCGGTGTGTAACTCAAAGCCGAGTACATCGGTGTAAAATGCTTTTGCCCGATCCTGATCGCTGACAAAGATACAGACTGTGCCCACACGATTAATCATTTTCCGACTCACTCCTCATGCGTAGATATGCGTTAGTCGGGATTGTAGCACAAGTGTTCTTATTTTGCATATGAAAATGAGACAGCTTTGCTAAAAGCTGCCCTACACAGGTCGTTTTATCGCGTCAGCGACATCCTATAGCTACTGGTGTACCGGAACATATTGCCCGATGAAGGCAAGTGCCGTTTCGGCGACTTCCTGCCAGCCGTGATCGATGACCAGCGAATGTCCACGATCAGGAATTTCCTTGATTTCAGTCACGCCGGGATTCTTTTCCTGCTGCTTGAAAGAGGCATGAGCAATTGCCCAGGGTACTGTGTGGTCGTATTCGCCAGAGATAATCAGCAGCGGCCCGCGCTCAGGATTTTTCGTATTGACCTGGGCTTCTGTCCAGGGGTTAAAATTGGCAGTTGCGGCTTGGAAGATTGGCCTACCAGAACCGGGAACCGAATACTTCTCATACAACTCGTGGGCTTCGTCTTCGTCTACGACATTGGCGAATGCATAACGGAACTGGTCGTAGGTCAGTGGTACGGCGCGGGTGTAATTGAGGGGGTTGCCCAGAATCGCTGACGATGATTTCAGCGCCGACAACGGCAGGGGGAGCACGCCCCGGAATGGCGCGGGATCAATGGCGACGGTCACAGACGATACGCCTTCCCCGGCGATCTTCTGCGCGATCAGTCCACCGAAGGAATGCCCGATGACCGCTGGTTTCATCTTGAGCTGGCCGATGGCGTCACAGTAGTAATCTGCCACCTCCTGGATCCGTTTGTGGGCAAAGACTTCCGGGTCGTCTTTTGCCGCTTCAACCGTCTCCGGGTCATCCGGCCAACCGGGGGCAATGGCGGTGTAACCCTGCGCTTCAAACCATGTGCGCCAGGGTTCCCAACTGTTGGCGAGAAGCCACAAACCATGTACGAATACGACAGGTTGTAGCCCGGAGTTGTTGGCGCGGGTAATCTCTTCCTGTTCACGGGACGTAAGTGCTGTCATGATCTTTAATCTCCTCTATCTAATCGATTCCTGCTGGTTTATTAGTTAATTTTGCTCATATGGATAGCGTAGTGGTTGTTGTGAGGCTTGTCGTGAGAGATTTACTCATTTCTGAGGTTGAAACTCTTCACGGAGCAGTCAGTCGATAATCAGATGGTGGTTCAATCCTCACTCGTCATACGATACAGGTCTTGTAATTCTTCGGGGTTGGTAATCGTGACATTCAGGTCTTGCAGCAGACCGTCATGCAGGCCGTAAATCCAACCATGTACACTGAGTTCCTGCCCGCGCCGCCACGCGCCCTGGACGATGGTGGTATGGCACACATTCCACACCTGCTCGACCACATTCAGTTCGCAAAAGCGGTCAAAATATTTTGTTTCATCCGGGATGGCGATCAGTTCTGCTTCGTGCTTCTGGTGGATGTCCTTCAAGTGTCGCAGCCAGTTGTCGATCAGGCCGAGCTCGTTGGTCTGCATGGCGGCGCGCACCCCGCCGCAGCCGTAATGCCCGCAGACGATGATGTGTTTGACCTTCAGAATTTCTACTGCGTATTGAATGACGGACAGGCAGTTCAGATCAGTATGAATGACGGCGTTGGCGATGTTACGGTGGACGAACACCTCCCCCGGTTGCAAACCGATGATAGTGTTGGCCGGGACGCGGCTGTCGGCGCAGCCAATCCAAAGGTACTGCGGTGTTTGTAGCCCCGCCAGATTTTGAAAGAAGGATGGGTTTTGGGCGGTCATCTGCGCCGCCCACTCCCGGTTGTTGTCAAACAGGTGTTTTAATACGCGCATGGGTGTAATGGAATTCCTTCAAATGGTGTTCGGGATGTTCATTAGGGTGCGAATTAATTATCCATAATTTCCAGATTGGCGAAGCTGGCGGCCAGACGTTTGATGCCATGCTGTTTGTTGCTGAAGCTGACGGTCACTTCCTCGTCGCCGGATTTCGCCTGACTCTCGATGACCATGCCCTCACCAAACTTGGCATGACGCACGCGCTGACCGGTCTTGTACTTCAGCTTTTTGCCGCTCCCCGGCGGTGGAGCAATCTTGGCGCGAATGTCGCGGGCGCGTTCGCTGATGGGTTCGGGGCGATCCCAGGTGGTTTCGTCAAGGAACTGCTGATAGCTGGACTGCTGCATGATACGCGCCGACATGCCTTCGGTCAGGCTGGCGGGAATATCTGCCAGAAAACGCGATGGGATGCTGGGGCTGCTTTCGCCATAGATCAGGCGGCGGAAGGCATAGGTCAGGTAACACCCGCTGCATGGCGCGTGTCAGCCCGACATACAGCAGGCGGCGTTCTTCGGCCATACCGTCAGGTTCATCCAGCGAACGGAAATGCGGCAGCAGCCCTTCTTCCAGCCCGGTGATGAACACCACCGGATATTCCAGACCTTTGGCCGAATGCAGCGTGAGCAGGGTGACGGCATTGTAATCGTCCTTGACGGTATCAACATCGGCCACCAGCGCGATGTCTTCCAGAAATTCATTGAGTGGTTTCCTCGCGGCGTTCGGTCAGCAAGCCGCGCAACTCGCGCACATTTTCCTCACGTTCCAATGCTTCGATCGGTGGTGTCGCTGGTTTCGTGCAGATACAGCGTATAACCAATTCGGGCGATGACGTCATCCAGCAGCGCCGCCAGATCACCCGACTTCAGCTAAACTGCGCCAACTGGTGAGCATGGCATTGAACTCGATGAACTTCTTGACCGCGCTCGCCCCCAACGGCGAAACCTCGCCATTCGACAGGGCCTCCAACGCTTCGGAATAGGTCATGCGCTTTTTGGCCGCCCACGACTGAAAATCCTCCACCGATTTTTTGCCGATGCCGCGCTTGGGCACATTGATGATGCGGTTGAAACTCACGCTGTCGTCGGCGATTGTTGATAAGCCGCAGATAGGCCAGCAGATCGCGGATTTCGCGGCGTTTATAGAAACCCACGCCGCCAACCAGTTTGTAAGGCACGCTCTCGCGGATGCAGGCTTCTTCCAGCGCGCGGGATTGGGCATTGGTGCGGTACATCACGGCGAAGTCTTTGTAATCCAACCCCTGTCGGTGGCGCAGGTCTTCCACCATTTTGATGACAAACTCGGCTTCTTCATCCTCGCTGTAGGCCTCGAACAACGTGAGGGGTGCGCCGCCGTTTTGTTCGGTGAACAGGGCTTTGGGTGTGCGGTGGGTGTTTTTGTCGATGACCGCCCGCGCCGCATCCAGCACAATCTGGGTGGAGCGATAATTCTGTTCCAGCAGGATGACTTTCGCCTGTGGGAAATCCGTGCGGAACTGCATGCACATTGCGGTAATCCGCGCCCCTGAAGCCATAGATGGCCTGATCTTCGTCACCGACCACAAACACATTATTCTGCGGTTCGGCGAGTTCCCGCACCAGAAAATACTGCGCGGCGTTGGTGTCCTGAAACTCATCGACCAGCAGATATTCCGTATTACGTTGGTAGTGTTCCATCAGATCGGGATTTTCGCGGAACAGCATGGCGGTATCCATCAGCAGATCATCAAAGTCACGGGCGTTGCAGGCGATGAGGATTTCCTGATAACGAGCGTAGATGCGCGAGACGATTTCTTCGGTGTAATTCGCACCGCGATAATGGGTGGAATCAATCAGTTCATTCTTTGCGCCGGAGATGTAGTTGAGCATCTGGCGCGGCCTGAATTTCTTCGAGTCGATATTCAGTTCGGAGATGGCCTGCCCGACCACCGCCAGTTGATCGTCAGTGTCGTAGATGAGATAATCGGCTTTGCGGTCTGTATACTGGGCTTCACGACGCAGTAGACGAGCACAGATGGCGTGGAATGTGCCGACTTGCAGGCCGCGCAGCTTGCCGCCGAGCAGGTCTTCCACCCGCCCGCGCATCTCCCCGGCGGCTTTGTTGGTGAAGGTGACGGCCATGATTCCGGCGGGATGACACACCCATGTCGCGCACCAGATAGGCGATTCGGTGGGTGAGGACGCGGGTTTTGCCGCTGCCCGGGCCGGCCAGCACCAGCACTGGCCCGCCGCCCGCCGTGACTGCCTCGCGCTGTGCCTCGTTTAAGCCGACTAAGAGTTCGGACGCCCCTACCGCCATCTTTCCCACCTCATTTGTTCTATATCTGAACCCATTGTAACAGATAAATCTGGCACTCAAACCGATGGTAGGTAAGGTGAGATTATCTCGAATTGGGGAGGGGATGAAATGTTCCAAAGATAGGTGGTTCAGCCAGAAAAGGGCGAGACAGGTCATCGCCCTAACACAAATTGATTGTTAAAGTGGAACGCCGATTGCGTGCAACAGCGCACCCATCCCACCGTCCGTTGGAGGCTGCGATTTAACGGTGGCAATCTTACCGTTGCGGAAGGTGATGAGCAGGTAATCCGGCACTGTCATGTGTTTATTGGTGGCTGGTATGGAGGGCATACCAGGTACGGGTAGGCTCAGGGTTGCAGTATGTGTGGCTGTGGCGTTCAGTTCACAGGTCATGTGGTCGCCGTCAGCAGTGATGTTTTCGATATGGAATGTGAAATCTGGCATGGCTGCTTTTATCGCGCCCTGCGTGGCAGTGAAAGCGTCGAAGTTCATCGGCATGGGACCACCCAGAAAGGTGAAGTCGTCCGTCACGAGACTACGGAGCTTCCCCCAATCCGCTGCCTCTATCGCCTTCATACCATCTCGAAAAGTTTGTTCGTTGCTCATGGTCACAGGAACTCCTTGTCTAGGTGAAGTTTTTTGCCCCCCTGTGGAACCAACACTCATTATAGGCTTCATGCTTCTTGAACGCCAGTTCGGTGAGAATGTCATGTGGTGTTTCGTTGTAGTATGCTAAATTGAATAGGATAATGTCAAAATGATGCTGTGGCCGTTCATCAATTGGCAACTTTTGTGGTCAAGAACGATTTAAGATGCACATGGTCGCCTGACAGTTGTGGAAGATTTCAAACCCTCCCCAACACAACATCTAATGATGAACAGTTTCACCTCAATTGAGCAATTTTCCATTATGATACACAATGGGAAATAAACAGACTCATTTCAATATTGCTTTGGAGTCCTCATGTCCGAACCACATCTTCCTACTGGTCTGCATAGCATCCTCGTGCCCCTGGCGAATCCCAAGACGGCGACCACGCTGCTGGAACTCTCACTGGCGATGGCCGACCCGGAACACGGCAAGGTGATCGCGCTGGTGGTGTCGTTGGGGGACATCGAAGAGGAAGCCCGCTCGATGGATGAAGTCGAGACCATCATCGAGCGATTCAGAGCGAAGACGAGCGGAGTGGAACTGCGCCAGCGCAACAGTACCAGCATCGCACGCGGCATTCTGGATACCGCCCACGAGATGGGCGTGGATGTCATCGTACTCGGTTTGCGCCAGCCATCACACGGGCAGGTCGTTATGGGTACGGTAGTCGAGAATGTGCTCGCGGCGGCGCTGTGCGACGTGATCGTCTACCGCGCGGGGCACGAAAAGACTTTTAAGCGCATCGTCGTCCCGACGGATGGCAGCAAGGATGCGACGGTTGCCTGTGAGATCGGTATCCGGCTGGCGCATCACTTTGATGTGAAGATCGAGGCCATGTTTGTACAGGACAGCTACGAGCCGCGCTGGAAAGGGTTAGGGCGCATCGCCCAATCCTTAGAAGGACTGGCCGGACGGGAACGGGTTAGCCGGACGCTGGTCACAGCGCATAATCCGGTAGAGGGTATTCTGTCCCGTCTGTCCGAAGACGACCTGTTAATTGTCGGTTATTCGGATCGGCCTCAATTTGAACGCTGGCTGTATGGTGATTTTTCCCGACCCCTGTTGGACCGCGCCCCCTCGCAGGTGATTTTGACGTTACGCTCGTCACAGCAAACCGCGCTGCTGGATAGTACGCGCCGTTTTGTCAACCGCTTCCGGCTGCGGCTTACGCCGGTGGAGCAGGAGGACATCCTGCGGGCAGTGTACGATCAATCCGGTGTGAACCTGGATTACATTGTGCTAATCATAATTGCGGCAGTGCTGGCATCGCTCGGCCTGCTGCTGGACAATGCCTCGGTCATCATCGGGGCGATGCTGGTCGCCCCGGTGATGCAGCCGTGTATCGCCTTCGCGGTTGGCTTATCAACCGCGCGGCTGAATCTGGTGCGGCGGGCGCTGATTGGCCTCGGAGTTGGAATTCCACTGGCGCTGCTGGTGGCGGCACTGATTTCCGGCGTGCTGCCGGGGCATATCCTGACCAACGAACTGATGTCGCGCACACAGCCGACCCTGCTGGACGCAGCAGTGGCGTTCGCCTCCGGTGTGGTGGGTGGCTATGCCCTGGCGCGTAAGGATATTCCAGCGGCGCTGGCGGGGGTGGCGATTGCGGCTGCGTTGATGCCGCCCCTGTGTGCGGCCGGAATTAATATCGCTGGTGGGCGGTTTGAGCTAGGATTGCGGGCGGGACTGCTGTTTTTGATGAATATCACCTGCATCATCATCTCCGCCTGGGGTGTATTCCTGACCATCGGTATGTATCCGACCCTGGAAAAACCGACCCGACGCGGACGGGGTTTGTGGATACTGACGGTGGTTGTGCTGGTCGTAGTCACCGTGACCATACTCACTAGCGCCAACACGGTTGCTAATAAGGTTCGCATCGCCCAGGATCAGATTCAATCCATCTTTGGTGACAGTCAGGTCGTGAGCGTTGAGATTTTACCGGACAACGGTATGCTGGATGTGCGGGCGACCATCCGCACCGCGCGCACGATCAGGTCTGGTCAGGTGCGCAGCATTGAACAACAGTTGATTGACAGACTGGGTGAACCTGTCAAACTGGAAGTGGCGGTGCTGCCCGTTGTGACCAGTCAATCCGGGGATTGAGTTCAGCGTATGGTGGCTTCTTCCGCCCGTGTCGATTCCCGGCTGGTGGCGATGAAATAGCCAGTGGTGGTGCAGATGTCGCCATAGGCATTGGTCACGACACTCAGACTCCAATCGTACTGTCCGGTTTGGGGCAGGCTGCGAACCGGCAGTTGCAGAATGTTGGCCTGTCCACCCGGTAAATCTGCGTTGCGATTCTCCCCGCTCCAGTGATGCACCACCGTCAGACGCACAGTGGTATCCGCCGCGACAGCCGTCATAAACAGAGTTATCTGGTTGTCCCCGGCGAAATAGCGTCCCGGATGCAGGTTGGTTGTGACCATAAAATTGTCACACATCGAGCTTGCACTCAAGGTTGGCGTGACAGTTGGAGTCGGGGTCGGCGTGATGGTGGCTGTCGGTGGCGCAGGAGTGAACGATGGGGTGACTGTCCAGGTGGGCGGCAGGGTGGATTGAATACCTGTCGTAATCGGCGCGGTTGCCGTTGCTGCCGCGAAGACACTTTCGGCTGCCGGAGGCGTCGGTGTCCCAGCACAAGCCGACGAAAAAACCGCAGTCAATATCAGGGCTGCGGTCAATAGGTTCATCATATAGGTTTTTTTTGGAGCATCTGGCCCGAAACCGAGGATTGCATTTGATTCTCCATCCCCATGAACCCTATGTGAAGTCAGGGAGAAGGATTCTCAAGTGCTTGAGCCTCAACCATTATCTCCCAGTCGCCGCTCCGTCCCCGCCAACAGCCGTTGGATGTTCTCGCGGAAGCGATACAGCACCATCACCGTCACGGTCATGAAGTAAAAGGTGTATTCAAATGGTAAGTCGCCCTGCCGCACCAGCAGCACCACCCACAACATCGACAGAATCAGCATCGACAGTACCGCCAGCGAAACGTAGCGCGTGGCCGCGATCACCAGACCACCGAGCAGGCACATCCCGGCGATCACCTGGAAGGGAGCTATCACCAGCATGGTACCGAACCAGATGGCCGCGCCTTTACCGCCGCGCAGCGTACCCGTAACCGACTTGGCAAACAGCGACCAGTTGTGACCGATGACCGCGATTGTGGCCGCCAGGGCGGTTGCCAGCGCCGGATTGTCCGGTAAAAGTTGGTTGGCGATCACGATAGCCAGGATTCCCTTCAAGCTGTCGAACGCCCACACCAGCAAACCCCACCACAACCCCATCACCCGGATGACGTTGGTCGCACCCATATTTCCGCTGCCCACCTCGAAGATATTGACCCCTTTGGTCTTGGCGACGATATACGCTGTGGGAATGGATCCTAGTAAATAACTGATAACAATAATCAGGACTATTCGTAAAACTTCTATTTCGATCATATCATTCGCCCTTCGTCGGCAGATGTGCCGTACGTTAAATATAGCATAAGGTTCTGCTAGGTATTTTAAAGAACCCTTAACGATACCGATAGTGACGCGCTCCTGTGTAAATAATTCATAAATATGCGCATCTATGACAAACGATTGCCCCATGTTAAAATACCGGCCATGAAATGGCTTATTTCGCTCCTGACACTCGGTTTGGGTCTGCTGGTTGTCGCGCCTCACAGCGCCGCAGCCCAGGACGACATGCTGGGGCGTATCAATAACCTGAGGGCTTCCAAAGGGCTGCCAGCCTACACCAGCAACAGCGCCCTGACGGCGGCTGCTCAGAGTCAGGCACAGTGGTTGGTAGATAACGGTTGCGCCATCGCGCACGTTCACCCTGATGGTTCGAGTCCCCGCAGCCGCTCTGCCGCGTTTGGCTATCCAACGGTGGATGTTAGCGAGAATATATACTGTGGCACGATTGCCACCCCCAACGATGCCTGGACATTCTGGATTAACTCTGGTGTACATTATGCGGGACTGGTGAATACCCGTTATAAGGAAATCGGTGTCGCCAGCGCCAGCGGCGGGGCGGGCACGAGTTTTGTATTGGTATTCGGTAATCCCGGCGGCCCAGCTTATGTGCCACCTGCGTCCGGTTCGGGTCCCGCTGCGGGGCAGGGATCATCCGGCCAGCCTTCCTATGTACTTGGCCTGGATTCACATGGCAACATCCTGCACGAAGTCCAGGATGGCGATACCCTGGGCGACATTGCCCTCATTTATGGATATACCTGGGCGGATATTCCGACTATTCTGGCTATGAACGGCCTGACCTGGGATGATATTCGTGATCTGGAAATCGGTTCGGTGCTGCTCATCCCGCCAAAGAACGGAACCTATACCCCCACTCCCGGCGGAGAAGAACCCACCGCCGCGCCGACAGATCAACCGACGGAAACAATTATGCCCCAGAATACGCCGACTCCAGTGGCAACAGTACAGGATGAAGGCATTTTGCCTACCCCCACTCCTGCCGTTATTGCCGGGGCAACCCTCGATAAACTGCCGGATTCTTTGGTTGCTTTGGAATCAACTGCGACGGAATTTCCGACAGAATCACCAACTGCTGCGGTGCTGGAAGTCGCGGATGCCAGTCTGCCGGGAGCGAATGCGTCACCGGCACAGCCCACTACCGCCGGGATTATCACCCGCTCCGGCCCATCTCCCTGGCTGGGAGTGGCGTTGGTTGTGCAGGCGGTTGTCCTCCTGGGCGCGGGTTTTGAGTTTATCCGCCGGAAGCGGCGATGACTGTTGATTTATAGTCTGTATTATTGAGAAGGATTATGTTATGCAGCAATTTGGTGATTGTACAATTACTTATGATGGCGATGTTGACTCGCTGGTATTTGACTGGGGCACGATTCACATGGTTTGTGAAGAACATGTGACCGGCGCGAAAAGTATCAGCTTCGGCACGGTGGTGCTTCAACAGGGTAAGGGGCATGTTCGCCACAATCATCCCGACGCGGATGAGATCATCTTCGTGGTTTCTGGCGAAGGAAAGCAGATGCTCGACGATCATGAAGCGGTTACGGTCAAACCCGGCGCTTGCATCTGGATTCCAAAAGGCATTTATCATTCTACCGTCAACACGGGGGAAGGTGTACTTTTCCTGGTAGTCGCTTATGTGCCTGCCGGGGCAGAAGCTGTCTTGCGCGCCGACCCCAGTGTGAAGGTTATTCCGTCAGGTCAATACTGATCATAATCAGGCTAATTAAGTCAGGATGGGGATGTCGATGAATCCCGTCACTCGCTATATTCGCGCCTTCCTGATTGCGCTGTGGATGACCCTGCGCGGTGAAAAACCCCCCGAACCGGCTTATCCGGAACTGGTTGTCTGGTCGCGCGAGATGCTGCAACTGGTGCAGTCTGTCTATACTGCTGCCGAGTCTGCGGGACTGGACAAATCTGCCCGCCAATCCATCGTGCTTCGTCTGGATGGACGTGCTATGAATGTTGAAACGATCTTAGGGGCCTTCCGCTATCACGCTGCCCACGAATATCCTTCGCTGTTGAAATCAGCGGGTCGCT
The DNA here is from genome assembly GCA_963752305.1 of uncultured Chloroflexia bacterium. Lineage (GTDB taxonomy): Bacteria > Chloroflexota > Anaerolineae > Aggregatilineales > Phototrophicaceae > CFX2. Next base: position 53,646 of record CAVVXQ010000006.1, on the reverse strand, counting down.
TCAACCGGAATGCGGTTCAGGCCACCAATATCAATGACCGCTACTGGCTGTCTCAACTCGCAGAAGAAACCGCCCTCCAGAACGCATCCCTGCAAGCGGCATTTGCCCGGTTGAGCGACCATTTGGGCGCGATTTCGTAGGGCAAACCGAATTCAGAAATTCTTAATGCTTCCATGATTGACAAAAAATTAATTCAACCATAATGTTATGAATAGTCGATTATCTACATTCGTCATGCGATTATTTAGGAGATTATCAAATGTTGTACATGCCCCGCGAAGAAGGTCAAGGTCTGGTCGAATACGCTCTGATTCTTGTGTTGGTTGCCGTCGTCGTAATCGTCATTCTGGCGCTGCTCGGCCCGGCTATCGGTAACATCTTCTCCAATCTCGTAACCAATCTCTAGTCATGATGCAAGAGGGACAGTGTTAACCCGCTGTCCCTTTTGATTCCTGGGACTTGTAAGCTACTCGCAAGGCTTCCTGCGGTATGATATAATCAATTCGATACACAGGAAGGTCATTCGGCTGATGGGAAACGATCAAGATACTGATGCGATGGAGCGATTTCACAAAACGCTCAAGATAGCAATGAAGAATGAAGCCTTTTTGATGGTCATGGATACATTGATTAAGATGGCGGAACTCATGACCGAGAAGGGTGAGAAGGAACGCGCGGTGGAAATCCTCACCATTGCGCTCCAATATCCCCTGCGGCAGGCCTCCAAAATCCGCGCCGAAACCCTTTATAATGAACTCGAAGCCGAGTTGTGTCCCCGTGTTTTCCTTGATGCCCAGGAACTCGCTCAGGAAATCACGCTGGACGATCTGATGGAAGCGATCCTCGGTAAGGATTAGCAGTGCCGTCGGGCAGCGTCTAGCCTCAATTATTCATTCCACTTCATATATCCGCCTCATTTGACGCCTGTTTGTGCCCACGTTATTATTCCCGAACTCAGACCAACGCGATAATATGCCATGCAAATCCCTCCATCTGTGATGCTAAAAGGGACATGTAGCGGGCATGTTTTTCTTTATGGACGGGCGACAATCCATTCACATTGTCTGTCAATCGGTTGCGTTCGTATTGTAGAGGTATCTGAGCACTTTTCTTTGAACGAGACTGAATTCTGATCACACAAAAGGCTATAAAATGCATATTGTTACTCCGAAAGAGATTTTGATCGAACTCACCCGTTTGAACCCGTTTGACCGTTTCCCCGATGGCCGCCCCCATGTTCCTGATGATTTATTAAACCGCCTGACGAATGCCACCACCGAACAGGCCTGGGGTGTCCTGCGCGATCACGGCTATCACTTCCAGTTTGAAGGCAACTGGTTTCAGACCCATCCCGACAAAATTCTGGCAGGTCGCTGTGTGACCGCCATGATGCTGCCCCACCGCCCCGATTTCCACGATCTGGTGCAGGAAACCGGCGTAGGAGAAGGGCGCATTGGTGGGCAGAATTCGTGGGTGATTGATACGCTGGTCGAAGGGGACGTGCTGGTGGTGGATTTGTTCGGCAAGATCAAAAACGGCACTTTTGTCGGTGACAATTTATCGACCTCCGTGCAGACCCGTACCAAACGTGGTGCAGTGATTGACGGAGGTATCCGGGATTATCAGGGTATCCGCCAGTTGACCGAATGTGCCATCTTCTGCCGAGGAATGGATCCCACCGCCATTGCCGAGGTCACGCTTGCTGGAATCAATATGCCGATTCGCATCGGCGCGGCGACGGTGCTGCCGGGAGACATTGTGATCGGCACGCCGACGGGCGTTATTTTTGTGCCGCCCCATCTGGTACAGGAAGTGGTCGAAACTGCCGAGAAAATCCAATTGCGGGATACCTTTGGCAAATATTGTCTGAGCATCGGTAAATATACCCCCGGCGAAATTGATGTATCCACCTGGCCGCCGCACATCGAGGCCGATTATCTCGCATGGCTGAAAACTCGAAACGAAGGTACAAAATGAACAGCAATTCGTCGCTCGAATCCCATCTGAACACGAATTCGCGCCCGACAGACCTGAAGATTACTGACATGCGCTTCTGTAATCTGAAAGGACTGCCGATGGACTGTACCATAATCCGGCTGGAAACCAATCAGGGAATCACCGGGTATGGGGAAGTTCGGGATTGGGCGAGTCCTACCTATGCTCACATGCTGAAAAGCCGGATTATCGGCGAAAATCCCTGCAACATCGACAGAATTTTCCGCAAGATCAAACAGTTTGGATATCACGGGCGGCAGGGGGGCGGCGTCTGCGGCATCGAAATGGCGCTGTTCGACCTCGCCGGGAAAGCCTATGGTGTTCCGGCGTATCAACTTGTGGGCGGTAAATTCCGCGACAAGGTGCTGTGTTACTGTGATACACCCTCTGTTCCTGATGGCGCCAGCATGGGCGAACTCCTTAAAAAACGCATGGAGCGCGGCTTCGGGTTTCTGAAGATGGATGTCGGCATTGACCTGTTGGAAGATGTTCCGGGAGCATTGAGCGCCCCGCCCGGTATGCTGGAAACCCGCGACATCATGCACCCATTTACTGGAATCCAGATTACCCAGATAGGCATTGAGTATCTGGTGGAATATGTGCGGCAGGTGCGCGAGATCATCGGTTATGAAGTTCCCCTGGCTGTCGATCACTTTGGGCACATTAATGTCGAGTCCTGCATCCGGTTGGGGCAGGCGCTCGACCCATTCACACTGGCCTGGTACGAGGATATGATCCCCTGGCAGTACACCGACCAATTTTCTCGTTTGTCGCGGGCAGTGAATACCCCGATCTGTACCGGCGAGGATATATATCTCAAAGACGGATTTCGCCCCCTGTTGGAAGCGCGGGCGGTATCGGTCATTCATCCCGATCTGGCGACCTCCGGCGGCATTATGGAAACCAAAAAAATTGGAGATATGGCACAGGAATACGGGGTTGCGATGGCGATGCACATGGCCGGGTCGCCCATATCATTCCTGGCGAATATTCACTGTGCCGCCGCGACAGAGAATTTCTATGTGCTGGAAAATCACTCGGTTGATCTGGCATGGTGGGATGATTTGCTGGATGGCATTTCCAAGCCCCTGATTCAGAATGGTTATGCTGCCGTTCCTGAAGCGCCCGGTTTGGGATTTGGCGACATCAACGAAGCCGCTTTCCGGCAGTGTATGGATACCAGCCGCACAGGTGGCTATTTTGATGACTCCACCCATTGGGATGCCGAACGCTCCCATGATCGCCTGTGGAGTTAAAACAGTTCCACTCAGGTGGGTGTAAGGCCAGTGTGCTACTGTATTTCCATTTCAGAATGCTTTGAAAGGGATACGGTGATGGTTATTCGAGCGGTTGTTTTTGACATTGGCGGGGTGTTGGAGTACACACCGGACACCGGATGGAGAGAGCGATGGGATGCCCGTTATCCCATGACCGTTCGGGAAATTGGCGCGGCCATACGCGCGAAGGGCATGGATGGTGGCCTGGGCAATTGTACCGAGCAGGAATGGCTGGGTTGTCTGCGCGATGTCTCTGGTATGAATGCCCAACAGATGGGCGAATTTATGCATGATCTGTGGGAAGAATACCTGGGCACGCTCAATGTGGAACTGGCCGATTATTGTCGCCAGCTTCATGGCAAGTACATCACGGCTATCATCAGCAATAGTTTTGTCGGCGCACGAGAGCGAGAAGGGGTACTTTATCATTTTGACGAGATGACCGACCTGATTATTTATTCTCATGAGGTGGGATTGGAGAAACCAGACCGGCGCATTTTTGAACTGGCTTGTGAGCGGTTAGGCGTCCAGCCCTCCGAGATGATCTTTGTGGACGACCATGAAGATGTCATGACGGCTGCCCGCGAGATGGGTATTCACTGCATTCTGTTCCAGGACAATGCCCAGACAATTCGGGACATCGAGGCCTGCCTGCAAACGTCTGACTGACAAACTACAAACCCGATGAATTTCCATTTTAGAGCGTGGCTGTGACTTGTCCCTACAGCATCCTCTCGCTCCGGCTCTGACTTCCCACCCCAGAAATCTAAGGGGAAATTCGACCTTTTCTGCATATTGTCTGCACATTTGCTTGCTATCTTGATGTCCGTCGAATCAAGGATTGAAGGAAGTAAGCAAGCAAGTGGAAATCACACAATCTGTCAGGAAAATGAATCGGACGAAAATCAGCCTTTTTCTCGACCTCGCGCTGGCGTTCGCCTTTGTGGTGGAGATGGAGGAGCATTTTATCGGCCTTCGCAATCATGAACTGCTGGGGCTGGCCTTCGCCGGGGCGGCCATCATCCATGTCACCCTCCATTGGCGCTGGATTCTGAAGTCTCACTCAGACATTCTTTCACAAACTGCTGCATGGGTCGCGTTTCAACTATGTACTCAATCTCGCCCTGTTTGCGGACATGCTGGTTGTGATCGTTACCGGCGTTCTGATTTCCCGTACTCTGGGTTTGAACCTGGGTGTCGAGGGTCGTGGCTGGGAACAAATCCATTTTCTGGCGGCTGACCTCAGCCTGTTGATTGTCGGGATGCATTTTGCCGTACATTGGAAGTGGATTGCATCGAATATCTCGAAGTATCTGTTTGGCTGGCTTCCTGCGCGCCGGATTTCGGCGTCGAACAACCGTATCGCTGCATCGTAGGAGGCTCAACATGACAACACGACATCAGTCACGCAGACGACGGCATCTGATTGCTATGGTGGTTTTTGTCCTGATGGTGGCGGTCAGTGGATATGCCCTTGCCGCTAGCGGCAATATGGAGAATCCATTCACAGTCCTAACCGAGATTTCCACAACCCTCAATACGAATGGCGATGCTACACTGCGTAACGTTGAATTCGGCGGGCAGGAGACGCGCCGGAACGCCAGTCCACCGTCGGGATTTGAACAGCAGGGCGGGGACAGACCCGGTGAACAATCCACCACCATTCAATGGAATATGGCGGGTGGGGTGTTATTCAACCTCTGGTTTCTCGCCGCAGTAACCGCTTTAGTGATGATTGTTGGGCAAGTCTGGCGTTTTGTTTCGCCGCAATTTCGAGGTGGGATGGGTAGACGGGGAGGCGGTGCAGTATTCACGACGACATAAGGTTGGAAGGTAGCAAGAGAAAAATCGAACCCCCTGCTCGACAGGCTATTCCACCGTACCCGAAACGTGGGTACGGTGGTTTGTTTTCGTGAATCTGTTGCTGTGTGACGCTACTCGGTGACTTTTGCTGCTACGAAGTCCAGTTCCAGTGCCACATCATTGGACACATTAGCGACTCCTGGTGCGTTCGGGATGGTCAGCCCGAACTGGTCGCGCGTCACGGCTGCTTTGGCCGTACCTTCCAGCCGATCCTCCGTGACCAGTACCGCCGTGACGTCGAATGTCACCGACTGGGTAATCTCCCGTATTTTGAGATCACCCACCACCTGGAAGTTGATCGGGCTGCCCAATGTCACGCTGTCCGGCAGTCCCGGTTACAGAAGTAGGTGTGAACTCGATAAACTCGTATTCATCTTTGGACGATTTCAGGATTTCCGCCCGGATTGCCCGGTTGCGGAATTCGGTATCGGTAGACAGGGTGCGCGCATTAATACGGATGACACCTACTATCGAATTGGCGGGAGTGGTGCTATCAATCTCAATATCACCTGCCACCTGATTGGTCGTCCCGACAACCGTGTTGGGTTGGTTGCGTAATTCTTCGGTCAGGGTAAAGCTGGCGGTAGACTCATCGGGTACGATGCGGAACACCGTACCCGATGTTTGCGCTTCCAATGTCGGTGCGCTGATGGCTGTACTCGGATCACCCGATCCACCCACAATGTAGATGTAGGCCAGTACACTGACGACTGCGGTGATACCCATCAGCACCAGAATACCAATAACATTAATCATCCGTCGAGACATACAAACTCCTTATCAACGAAACCGGGTACATCCTGCCTGCAATAAAAGTGTGTGACTTCACCGCAGCTATGCGGTTGATTGAACCACAAATGGTTCGTTACATCCCGACAGCAATGACCTGTCCACTGTCCGCTGGTAGAAAGGCCGAGTTAACTGTTACGACCAGTTGACCATCACTGTTTTGTGCCAGCCCATACGGGTAATTCAATCCCTCGACCACTGGCTCAACGCCATCCGCGCTGACCTTGATGATACTGCCTGTATTGGCATTGTAGTCGCCCAGGTCGCTGTAGCCATTCGCCAACTGCACCGCGTACAGTGTCCCATCGGCTGTCACCAGCACATCTGTCACCAGTGTCAAATTGTCATAGGTTTCTTTCAGCGTTCCGTCAGGACTGAGGCGTTCGATACGCGCGCCGCCAGCCGGGAACGGATAGCCGGATAAAAACCCGATGTACAGATCACCATCCGGGCCAATAGCGACTGATGTCGGGACAGCCTGCAATTCGGTATCGCTGGTCGGCCAGGATGCCAGCAGTTTCAGACCGCCGTCCGCCGTCCACGAGAAGAATGAATTGCCGCTGGCGTCCACGATATACAAGGTGCCGTCATCGGACAGCGCCAGATCAGCCGGATTCGAGATGAGTTCCTGGCTGCCATCCGGGTTATTAGCCTCCTCGAATGCCCGCATGTCGATGACCTGTTTCACCTCGCCGGATTGTCGATCATACTCGACTACCGCTTCGGCCAGCGCACCGTCGGCAATCGGCTCTTGCGGCCCTCTGCCCAGTGTTACCCAGTACGAATTGTCTGTCACCAACACCGAGGTCGCGCCTTCGATTGCGCCGCTCAGGTTAATGCTTACCAGATTGGATACCACAACGGTTTTCGCTCCATCTGGCGACACGGCGCTGATTTGTCCGGTCAGTCCGGCTTTGACCGGGCCGAACGGGCCTTGTGCATCCAAATCTCCCCCCGTACCCGCCTCGGTGATGTACAGGGTGCCATCGTCCTCGTAGAACAGGTGACGCGGGTTGTTCAGCTCGGACGCGATGACGGTGGCATCCATCGCGGCAGGTGCTTCATCGGGCATCATGGAGGGGTCGGGCGTGGTGGCTGGTGCGTTCTGTGCCAGCGCGATGGAACTGACGAGTCCGGCGATGAATACGAACAGGGTAACTTTACGAAACACTGGACACTCCCTCACTATATGGATAAATGTGTGGCACATCTTGAATGGCGCGATTATAACGTGTGACACATTTTATTCTGCATTAAAAACCCATGAGTAGACCTGCCACACAACCCTGCCATCCTTCGGCTGTATAAACCTAATCGACACAAATACGCGGTTTGGATGTCTTTGGGGCAATCTTCAACCAGGCGGTAAGTGTTGTTCGATTAGCTTAAAACATGATATTTGGCACTTGTTCGCCATCTCATTTAGAGGCTCAATGGTAACAAGGAGTAGTTAGGAGTTCGTCATGCATGTCAAAATGAACCGAGATGTTTGTCCGGCACACCTGGCCTTTTGTGAACGTTGTTTGGGACAGTTCCTAAAGTATCCGATGGGTTACGAACGTCGCTGCTTCGAGGAAATAGAAGATGATGGTCTTGATGAATTAACCCTCGAAGTCCATTCTGGCGAAAACGACGTTGTGATGCACCTGGACGAAAACCAGCGCCTTCAGATGGCTAACGAAGGCTGGGCCTATTTTGTCGATTTTGGTGTTCCAATGTATCGGGATGGTGTCAAACCTCACAGTTCAGGCTGACCGACACCCATCACCCTGCCTCGACCCTTTCACCGGCCTGAACGAACTACTCACAGGGACTCGCGCGCAGAGTCCCTGTGAGTATTGGGCAGCGTTCATCAAAACAACGACTTGATCCAATGTTGCATTTTGTGACACTGTGCATAACCATGTCTTCCCTATGTGAATTTTTATTGTATTTCTGCGCTTCCCAAGTCTCGATGTTTCAGTCATTTTCTGAAAACTGACCGATTCTCCCCTCAAAAACGAAACAAATGTGTACACATTTGTGTACCTGTTTGTCCCCAACTTGTGCTACACTGCTGGTAGAGTTTCCCTACGTAGTAGAGTGGGGATGATAAATTCGATAAAAAGTTCTCGCTTCTTTTTATCGTCTTTATCTTCATTTCGATCATATCGGCGGCAAACCCACCTTTTCCCGCCGTCAAATCCGCTCATTCGAGCATTGAATGTTGCGAAATTGAAGAAAATGTGGAAATTTTCTCTCAAATATTGAATTTTGTGAAAAGGATTGAAAAATGCGTTTAGGCATTATGGCGGGCTACTCCGGCGCACGCATCGAACTGCCCATTGACCTCATTCAGGAGGCGGATCGGTTGGGTGTCTATGCAGTCTGGACGGCGGAGGCTTATGGCTCGGATGCGGTTACGCCTCTGGCCTGGATCGGTGCGCTGACCCACAACATCCGCCTGGGCACGGCGATCATGCAGATGCCCGCCCGTACCCCGGCCAACACGGCCATGACCGCCATCACCCTCGACCAGTTGAGCGGTGGACGGTTGATGCTCGGACTGGGCATGTCCGGCCCACAGGTGGTTGAGGGGTGGCATGGACAGCCCTATGGTAAACCGCTTGCGAAAACCCGTGAATATGTCGGCATCGTCCGCGAGATTTTCGGGCGGGAAAAGCCGCTTGTTCACGATGGTACGTATTACCAGATACCCTATCAAGGCGCGGATGCTACCGGGTTGGGGAAACCGCTCAAGAGCATCATTCATGGCCGCGCGGATTTGCCCATCTATCTGGCCGCCATTGGCCCGAAGAATGTCCAGCTTGCAGCCGAGATTGCCGATGGTTGGCTGCCCTTGTTTTTCTCACCCCGCCACTACGACTCGGTTTATAAAGAGTTTGTCGAGGCCGGTTTTGCTCTCGCCGGGAACGGCAAGAGCCTGTCGAACTTCGACATCGCTCCCTCAGTTGCGGTGATGATGGATGACAATCTGGAATCCTGTTGGAACGCTTTCAAGCCCCAGTTGGCGCTGTACATCGGCGGGATGGGTGCGCGTGGCAAGAACTTCTACTATGATCTCGCCTGTCGCTACGGCTATCAGGACTCCGCCGACCATATCCAGGATTTATACCTCTCCGGCCAGAAAGCCGAAGCCGTATCCGCCATACCTAATGAATTAGTGGATGACGTGTCCCTGTGTGGCCCAAAGGAGCGCATCCGGGAACGCCTCGAACTATGGAAGAACAGCCCCGTGACCACCCTCAACATGATGGTGTATGATAAAGAAACCCTGCGCGCGTTGGTTGAGATGGTTTTGTAGAGTTGCGTGCGGGTCGTTTAATTTAATGAATGAGATGGAATGCAATGAAATATTATCGAATGGCGATTGTATTGCTGGCGATTGTTGCGGGTTCAGCCTGCCGCCCGGATCGTACTGCCCCGCCTCCCCAGGCCACAGTCGGAAGCCCTGCCAGTGACCTCCCACTCAACACCAGTTTTCAGGGAGAACTGCCTACACCCGTTTCCGATACCGTCATCGCTGGTGCAGATGCCGAATATCTGCTGTTGACCAACATTTACGAGCGTGTTGCGCCATCGGTGGTGAACATCGTGGCTGTGATTACCACGCCCAATGACAATTTCCATCAGGGCGTGGGCGATAGCACTGCTTCTGCTTCCGGTTTTGCCTACGATCTCAATGGCTACATCATCACCAACGCCCATGTTGTGAGTGATGCCTCCAGCCTGAGCGTAACCTTTAACGATGGTTATGTGGCCGACGCCGATATTGTGGGCTTTGATGTCTTCAGCGATGTGGCTGTCATCAAGGTTTCCGCCGATGTATCCCATCTGCACCCGGTCACATTCGCCGACTCGGATGGTGTGAAAGTGGGCGAACGGGCGATTGCGATTGGCAATCCCTTCGGCCTGAACAGTTCGATGACGGTGGGCATCGTCAGTGGGTTGGGTCGCCAGCTTCCGTCGGCAGAACTCATCAGCAACACCGTTACACCCGGTTTCAACAACCCATCAATCATTCAGGTGGATACTGATATCAACCCAGGGAATTCTGGCGGGCCGCTGCTGGACTCTCACGGTGAGGTCATCGGCATCAACACCGCCATTCGTACTGAAAGCGGTGTATTTTCTGGCGTGGGTTTCGCCGTTCCCGCCAGTACGGTTTTGCGCGTTATCCCCGAACTGATCGAAAAAGGGCACATGGATTACGCCTGGTTAGGGATTACCAGTTTGGCGACTGAGGCGGGTTTAGGCGTGGCGGCGCTGGCCGAACCACTCAATTTGCCGGTTAATACGGGTGTACTGGTCGATTCGGTTGTGCCGGACTCACCGGCTTCAAAGGCTGGTTTGCAAGGAGGGGATGTCCCGAAGTCTGTGCGTGGGACGACCATTTGCACAGGTGGCGATATTATCGTGGCTGTCAATGGGATGTATGTGAATGACATGGACGAACTGCTCTCCTATCTCATTCTGAATACCACCCCCGGCGATACTATCAATTTGCTGGTGGTTAGGGGGAGTGATACCTTTGAAGTTCCCCTGGCGCTCGAACCGCGTCCAACAGAGTCAACCATTCCTCCGTCTATGTGCGGTGGATAGGTGAAATATGTTTCGTATCCGTCCCTGGCTGTATATCGGCAAATATCGTGAAACACGCCAGTTGGATTATCTACGCTCCTACGACATTGGGGCGATGTTGCAGTTGGCCGAGAAGGTCGAACAGCCGGGAATCAACATCCTGTATGTCGCGGTAGAAGATGGCGAAACGCTTCCGGTAGATAAGCTGGAGCAGGGGGTTGCTTTCGTGCGTGCGCAGAAAGCCGCTGGACAGAATGTGTTGATCGCCTGCGGTGCGGGCATCAGCCGTTCGGTGGCCTTTACAATGGCTGTTCTCAAGGAAGAAGAAGGCATCAGCCTCCTTGATGCTGTACATGACATCCAAGACATTCATCCAGATGCCTATCCACACCCTTTGCTGATGGACTCGCTCTGTCAGTATTACGGGGAAGCGCCCTGGCCGCCTGTGTGGTAATGCCCGGAAAACATGAACGGCCACAGGGGTTGCCTGGGCCGTCCAATGTGTCTCGATCTAGAGGGTGGGAGTACAACCGTTGCGGTGTACACCCCTAGAGGTGGAACTGGCTAGGGTTGCACCCCCACCATAGTCTCGCTTATCAAACGATCACCTCCTTTTTACTCGTTGACGATGGCGAAACTATAGCACAAATTTTACGCATGAGTCAAATGAGTAAGGGAGTCGAAATATGAGGATGACATTTACACAACATGAACCCCTCTAAACTGGCATAGAATCCCATAATCATTTATAGTTGTGCCCACTGAATTGATGCTTTTCGCCTGTATCGTTACTTCCCCACAATCGGTTTGTTCCCATAAATAATGTAAGTGAATGAGGTTGAAGATTACCAATGGAACATAGTCCAGCCGCCGCGCTATTTCTGGCAATAGGCATTATCATCGCTGCCTCACGCCTTGCCGGGTCAGTCACGCGGCGTTTCGGCCAGCCTCGTGTCCTCGGTGAACTGCTCATCGGGGTGATTCTTGGCCCAACGGTTTTGAATATGCTCCATTGGCCGGTGCTGGAAGGTGCGCATCTGGAAGAAACCATCCGGCAATTGGCTGAACTCGGTGTGATGCTGCTGATGTTCCTGGTCGGTCTGGAGGTCAATCTGGGCGAACTGGCGAAGGTGCGCCGGGTGGCCTCCATTGCGGGTGTTGCCGGGGCGATTTTGCCAGTATTACTGGCGATGCCGATTGTGCTGCTGGCAAATTACACTTGGCAGCCTGCTTTGTTTGCTGGTGTGACCCTCGCCGCCACTTCCGTGAGCATTTCTGCCCAGGTATTGCTCGAACTCGGTTTCCTGCGAACAAAAGAAGGCAATGCGCTGCTCGCCACCGCGCTCATTGACGATGTGCTTGCGATTTTGCTGATCTCGCTGGCATCAGCATTGGTTCGTACGGGCGGCGAGGTGGATGTGGCATCGCTGGTGGTTATCATTATAAAGATGGCTGCCTACATCGTCAGCGCGGCACTCATTGCCTGGTTTGTCGTCCCGCGCGTGATGGACTTCATCAGCGATCAACCTGCCCTGGCGCAGTCCTTCGGCGTTCCCGCTTTTGCATTTGTCGTAGGGCTATTATTTGCCTGGTCGGCAGAGCAGTTGGGCGGTGTGGCAACCATTACCGGTGCGTTTATTGCCGGGGTTGGCCTCAGCCGTGTGCGCGAACACGACAAACATCTGATTGAGGACGCAGCCAGTTCCATCGCCTATGCCTTCCTCATCCCCATCTTTTTTGTGAATGTTGGTTTACAGGCGGATTTGCGATCATTTCCACTGTCGGCCTTACCCTTCGCGGCGGTTCTGATGTTGGTCGCCCTGGTGTCAAAGGTCGGTGGTTGTGGGTTCGGGGCGCGATTGGGCGGATTTAACAAAATGGAGTCCTTCCGGCTGGGTGTGTGTATGATCTCCAGGGGCGAGGTCGGCCTGATTATTGCTTCGCTGGGTGTCTCCGAGGGGGTGTTTCATCCCGATCAACCCCTGTTTGCTTCGTTGTTCCTGGTCATCTTATTGACGACGGTGGTCACGCCCGTTTTTGTGCGTATGGTCTTTCCTAAAAATCAACCTGTAGCTGAGGGTGCAAGCTGATGAAACTGATTATGCTCATTACTGCTCAAGTCGAAAAAGGTCTGGATGTGGCACAGTCCTGGCAGGAAGCCGGTGCGCCCGGTGTGACGATTCTACGATCCTATGGTCTGTACAGCTTGCAGAAAGCAATCCAGCATGGCGATGTGGAACTGCCGCGTATGGTGTCGTCGGTAGCCGCCGCAATGGCACACATTATTGATAGTGTGGAACAAAATGGAGAGATTCTGCTCAGTATCGTGGATGCAGATATGGTAGACCAGTTGGTCGAGGCAGCCAGTAAGGTTCTGGGTGATCTCACCGAGCCGGATAGCGGTCTTCTGCTCGTCATCGACGTGGAACGGGCAATTGGCGTCCGCGACCATCGTTCTCAATCGTAAGGTTGACCTCCTGTACTTCGTCTATACAACGTACAAGGGTCATTGAAAACGCCATCAAAGTTATTTATGGAACAATCACATTTCTCGTAGGAAATTCTTGCAAATCAGGGTTATGCTGTTTACAAACCCACTGTACATCTTATAAACGTAACCCTGCCTTTTTGGGTAGTTGTTAAGGACTCCGCAGGTGTAAAGACCCTGTAATCCACAAAATTCGAGTACAATACGAGTAGAGGTTAAGCCCGTTCTGAAGGCTTCGATACCTGTATGTTTAGAGTGAGGGACTAAAAACCACAATGATGCGTTTTGAGCGTTTTACGGAACGCGCCCAGGATGCCGCATCCCGCGCATACGAAATTTTGCAGCGATACGGCCACAATCAGGTCGATACCGAACATATCCTCCTGGCACTGTTAGAACAAACCGATGGGGTTATTCCCCAGATATTGGAGAAACTGTCCGTCGATGTGAACGCGATGCGTACACGTCTGGACGAAATTTTGCGTGCCAGCCCGAAGGCCGCCATTTACGGACACGGTACAGGGCAGGTGTTCATCACCCCGCGCGTCAAGCGGATCATCGACCTCGCCAACGAGGAAGCCAACCGCCTGCGTGACGAGTATATCTCCACCGAGCATATCTTCCTGGCGATCATCAGTGAGCGCAACACCGCCGTCAGCAAAATCATGGCTGACAACGGTATTACCCGTGATCGCGTTTATGATGCGGTCAAGGATATTCGCGGTGGTCAGCGTGTGACCGACCCCCAGGCCGAAGTCCCGCTACCGCACACTGGAGAAATACAGCCGCGATCTGACCCGTATGGCCTCCGAAGGCAAACTTGATCCGGTGATTGGACGTGATGCCGAAATCCTGCGTGTGATCCAGGTATTGAGCCGCCGCACCAAGAATAACCCGGTTCTCATTGGGGAAGCCGGTGTCGGCAAAACCGCAATTGTTGAGGGTTTGGCGCAAAAAATCACCGATGGCGATGTGCCCGAAATCCTGATCGGCAAGAAGGTCGTCAGCCTCGATCTGAGTGGGATGCTGGCGGGCAGCCGCTTCCGGGGTGAGTTCGAGGAACGGTCTGAAGGCTACCATCGAGGAAGTCCAGCGTTCCGAAGGGGACATCATCCTGTTTATCGACGAACTGCATCAGGTCGTCGGTGCAGGCGCGGCGCAGGGTGCGCTGGATGCCAGCAATATGATGAAACCCGCTTTGGCGCGTGGCGAACTGAATGCCATCGGCGCGACCACGCTGGATGAATACCGCCAGTACATCGAGAAAGACAGCGCGTTGGATCGTCGTTTCGCGCCTGTGTTCGTGGATGAACCCAGCGTGGAAGATACGATTGAAATGCTCTACGGTCTGCGTGACCGTTACGAGGCGCATCACAAAGTGACCATCTCCGACGAGGCGATGGAAGCTGCTGTACGGTTGGCATCGCGCTATATCAATGACCGTCGCCTGCCCGATAAGGCCATTGACCTGTTGGATGAAGCCGCTGCCAAGCTGCGTGTCGCGCTGTATTCTATGCCGCCGCAGTTGAAGGACATGAAAGACGCGGTTTCCCGTCTGCTGGCCGACGAAGAGGCCGCCGGTATGGCGCGTGAATACGAACGTGCTGCTGAATTCAAGATGCAGCGTTTGCAGCTTGAAGAGGAATATGAAAACGCGCGCGACATCTGGCAGCGGGAGAACACGCTGGACGAGGTTGTCGATGCCGATGATATTGCCGGGGTGGTTGCCCAGTGGACAGGTATTCCGGTCAACCAGATGTTGGAAACCGAGAGCGAAAAACTGCTGCGGATGGAGGATTTCCTTCACCAGCGTATTATCGGTCAAACCGCCGCCGTCAGCGCCATTTCCGACGCCATCCGCCGTTCGCGCAGCGGCCTAAAAGACCCCAAGCGCCCCATTGGTTCGTTCATCTTCCTGGGGTCGAGCGGTGTGGGCAAGACCGAACTGGCGAAAGCACTGGCCGAGTTCATGTTTGATGACGAAGAAGCCCTGCTGCGGGTTGATATGAGTGAATATCACGAGCAGCATACCGTCAGCCGCCTGTTTGGTGCGCCGCCGGGATATGTGGGTTACGAAGAAGGCGGTCAGCTCACCGAAGCAGTTCGCCGCCGTCCGTACCGCGTCATTCTGTTCGATGAAATCGAGAAAGCGCACCCGGATGTGTGGAACGCGCTGCTGCAAATCCTGGAAGATGGTCGCCTGACCGACGGTCAGGGGCGCACAGTCGATTTCCGCAACTCGGTCATCATTATGACCAGCAACCTGGGCACAGAATTTGCCCGTCACGGCGGCGTTCTCGGTTTCGTGCAGCCAGGTGATACCAGCAGGCGGTGGCCGATCATCAGAAGATCGAGAAGGCCATGCGCGAAACCTTCCGTCCAGAATTCCTGAACCGTATTGACGAGATCATCATCTTCTCGCCGTTAAGTCTGGAAGAAGTAGAGCAGATTGTTGACCTGCAAATGCGCGGTCTGGTTGAGCGGATGAGCGAGGGCGGCATCTCCGTACATCTGACCGAGCCTGCTCGTCGATGGTTAGCCGAGAAGGGCTATGATCCGCAGTTCGGCGCGCGGCCTCTGCGCCGTGCCTTGCAGCGTTTCGTAGAGAACCCCCTCAGTATCCAACTGCTGAAGGGCGCTTTCCATCCAGGCGATCTGGTGGTGATTGACGAACTCAATGGCGAATTGGTATTCGGACGCGACCATGATGCCTCTACCGACTACCTGAATATCCCTCAGGATCAATACATCGCTGGCGACATCGACCTCGACGGCGGGAAGTAACCAGTGTCTAAATGATTAAGCAGGGATAGTCGATACGGTTATACCTTGCCCCTAAGATTAAGATTATGAGAAGCCCTTTCTGAAAATACGGAAAGGGCTTTTCTTTATGCTGCAACCGATATTCCGATTGTACAATTTATTACAATCCCGTAAGTCATTATGATATGTGTGTAAATGAATATCAGGCAAATGCTCTGGACATTTGGCGGAGTCAGCGTCTTTATCGTGACAGGCTTCCTTCTCTATACGGTGTGGTACAACCAGTTTAATAAGGTTCCTACTGACCAGCAGGCGAGTTCAAATTCTTGACGAACGCCTTCAAACGATGAGTGAACAAGTTCCTTTTGTCTACTCTCTGGTTTCGTTTGAAAAAGCAGTGGACTCGGCGCTGCCGGGGTACGTGTGGTGTGCCATTATCCAACCGCCACTTGAATATAAGTCGTCACCCAGCAACGAAAGCATTTCTGCTAACCATTTTGTGGTTTTCCAACACTCGGATGGTGAGTGGGGTGGTTCTATATTTGAAGACCCGAACCTCTACGCAGGTTATTGGCGGGAAGATGGCTGTGGAAACTGGTAATTAGCGGCATGACCATCGGTATACCGTTCGCTGCCTGTTCCTGTACCCCCATTGATAAGTTTTGTGAACACCACTTTAGCTAGTTTGTAGTACAGCGGTTGTCACACCTTATGTATTAACCCTGCTCCAACTGCGCTCAGAATTCTGCTCAGATTGGCCTCACAAATTCCTCAGAATTCGGGATTATACCGTTACGCGGATAAAGCGTACGCCGCAGTCCCGGCCAGACTACAGCGCACCGATTTATCCGAATCAATGGTTTGTACCTGTTCAGTTTACGAGGAGGTAACGATCATGGTACGGAAAAACGGTATTAGGGTTCTGGTCATTTTATCGGTTTTAGTTTCCCTTGTGTCCACCGGGGTTATCCTGGCTCAGGATGCGACTGCCGTGCCGCAGACCCAGGCTGGCGACCAGCCATATCTGGGTGTCCGGCTGGAAGATACTGCCGGTGGGGTTGTCGTCCGCTCAGTGACCCCGGATTCGGCAGCAGCCAAAGCGGGTGTTCAGGTGGATGATATCCTGCAAAAAGTGAATTCCAGCACAGTTGGTAATGTGCTGGAGGCCTATCAGGCCATTACTGCGCTCCACCCGAATGACCAGGCCACCCTGGAAATCAGCCGCGCTGGCAAGGCGATGACGCTGACGGCGACCATTGGCAGCCGGACAAATATGGGCATGAGTCTGTCAACGACAGTCCCATTTGTTGCTATCGGCTACAACAGTACCAATCAATCCTGGGATGCCTTCAACATCGCCGACAGCAGCGACCTGTACACCGCTGGTCTGCGTACGGGTGACACTATCACCCAGATGAACGGCAAAGCCTACAGCCCAAGTGACTTCAACACCTTTGTGACCGGACTGAAGGATACGGATAGTGTGAAGGTGACAGTCGAGCGCGCCGGGAAGTCGATGGATGTTACCGTCCCCGTCTCGGTACTGAAGTCCATTTATATGATGGGTTACGATCAACAGGCTCTCCTGCTTGATCTCGTACCGGGTACGACAAATCGAGCCGACATGCCACTACCAACCCTGATGGACTTGCCGCAAAATGTGCCCTTTGACGCATTAGGCTATCAGAGTGCTGACAAATCGTGGCATGTGTATGCGTTGGGCGAAGGCAGTGATTTGTACACCGCCGGTCTGCGAGCTGGCGACAGCATCACACAGTTCGATGGCAAGCCCTATGATTCCGCCGCCCTGGAAACTTATCGACAATCACTGGCCGACAGCGCGACGGTGAAGCTGACGGTGGAACGTGCGGGCAGTTCGATGTCGATTGATGCGCCTGCCGCCGCCCTGACCGGGCTTGATCTGTTCAGCGATGCTCAAAGTGGTCTGCTGTTCGGGTTGCCGATTGCCCAGACGAATGCCTGGTTGGGCGCGGACACCTTGCTGCTGAACCCGACGGTGGCACAGGATCACCAGCTAGACGTCACCAGCGGTCTGCTGGTCACGGGCATCATGCCGGATTCGCCAGCCGCTCAAGCGGGGTTACAGCCCAATGATGTTATTACGGGCGTCAATAACACCACACTGGATGCCCAGCACACCTGGCAATCGGTTATCAGTCCCATGAAGCCGGGAGATGCGGTCACTATCAGCATCGAGCGTGGGGGCAAAACAATGGACATCAATGCCACATTGGGGCAGCCAACCATCAGCGGCGAAATCCCCTTCCTGATGTCCGCCTTCTGAGTTCTGGTTTTCTCTCCGGCACGGGTTGGTAGTTCCCACTACGGCCAGTGCCATTCAACCCAGGCGTCCGGTTCAGTCAGGCCGGACGCTTGTTTCTTGACCAGGGCTGGATGCTTTGGAGAAGTGTGGGTTAGAACTCACCTCAAAGGCAGCACCAAATCTTTGCGGAAGGGTGTGATGGATACCAATTCCCCGTTCTCATCAATGACGAATGAGTTCCTCGACCCGTACGCCGATTCCGCGCTCTGGATAGTATAATCCCGGCTCGATGGTAATGAAGTTTCCCTTCTGGAAGGCATCCTTTTTCGCCAGATGACTAAGTGAGGGTCGCTCGTGAATGTTCAGCCCGACCCCATGCCCCAGACTGTGAACATAACCTTCCTGCGTACCCGGTTTGCTGCGACTGGTTGGATGCCCCTTGCTCTCGTAATAATCCAAAACCGCTTCCTGTATCACATGGGTTGGCTGTCCCGGCTCATCATAGGCATTCACCGCTACCTGAAAGGCTTCCATCACCTGATCGTAAATCGCTTGTGTCTCCGGGGTTGCGTAGCCGATTGACCATGTGCGCGTGACATCATGATAATATCCTCCACCTAACTGACGCGGGAACAAGTCAAACACAATCGGCTGCCCTAACTTCAATGGCATATCCGCCTGTCCCCGGCTGTGGGGGAATCCGGCGTCACGTCCCTGTGCGAATATCATGCCGGATGCCTCATCTTCCAGTTCGTGATCGAGCAGCGCCCGCCGCACGAACCGTTTCACATCGCCAATCGTCAAGGGTGTGCCATCCGTCTTGACGAGTTCATCCTGTACTGTACGATGTCCCCCTATAAAACCCCAGGTTTCTTCTAATACGGCGTTGGTGGCTTCTGCCACTTCCCGAATCATACGAATTTCGTTCGCATCTTTGGTGACATAGGCCTCGGTGAACAACGTCATACCCACTTCGCCCACAAATTCATGAGTCGGATAGGCTTCTGTAAGTTCTCGGACAAGTTCGATGTAGACATTGATGTCACCTGTACCATATAACCCGATTTTCCCCACCGGAATCTGAAAGGTGTCGATATATCGCCCCCACATGGCGACACTGGCCTTGACCGAATCCGCGTCGGTTTTGACATCTTTGAATAAATCCGCCTGACCGAGTTCATTATAGGTGTGAACCGTTAGCCCGCTTCGGGCGGCTTCCTCAACTTCCATGCCACCGACCAGCAGCACCGGATCGCTTCCCCGTTTTTTGATGACCATTCCGCCATGAATGTCGATTCCATTACAGAGATACTGGCGCGGCATATTGGGATGCTCTCCACCCGTGACGACGATGGCCTGTAAATCCCGCTCGGCCATCAGTCGATCCAAATCTGATTTCATCAGGTTTATCCTTCGTTGGCTGGTTTTATTAACAGCGGAGAGTGTAAATTGAAAAGTGAAGCGCGCCAAATGAGTGGTATAGCCAGGGAACGTTCTTGCAACCAACGGTGTAGTATCCTTGATTCAACCCGTACATGGAGTCCAACATCATGCGAATTTCCCGCATTTTTACCTTCATTCCGGCACTGATGCTGATAACGGGTCTGGTTCGCGCTCAGGAATCACCGGCAGCCGTGTCACAGGTTCTAACTGGGCATACAGATGCTGTAACCGTTCTCGCCTGGTCGCCGGATGGTAACCTTCTCGCCTCCAGTGCCGGGAACTGGGATTCGCAGGATACTGGTGTGCGATTGTGGTCGCGGGATGGGAGGCTGTTGAAGACGCTGGAGGGGCAACCCGCACCTGTCGCCAGCCTGGATTGGTCGCCGGATGGGTCTATGCTGGCAAGTGGTTCTTATGACCAATCCATCCGCATCTGGTCGGCGGACGGAACACTTTTAAATACTATCGACACCCAAACCGGGATTGTTTTCAGCGTTGATTGGTCGCCCGACGGACAACTACTGGCATCGGCTACGTTGCAGGGCACGTTGAGCAATACCGTGCAGATTTGGTCGGAAGATGGCGAGTTATTACACACGCTCAGCACTCAATATAGTGGCGGCAAATTCCTGAATGTCGGTTGGTCGCCCGATGGTCAATATCTGGTGGGTGGCGCGACAGATTACAAGGAATGGATGTCCGATGGCGGACTGGTATTCTCCCATGACAGTTGCGAACACTGCACCCCCGCCTGGGGGTTTGCCTGGTCGCCAGATAGTTCCATGTGGGCTATCGGTGACGAGAGTGGCGGGGTGTGGGTATATACAGTGGATGGGACATTGTTTGCACAGTTAATCAACAATTTTGGTAATGTGGATACAATGGCCTGGTCGCCAGATGGGGCGATGCTGGCCGGGGGCAATACCATCTGGCAGCAGGAAAACACTGCTTTCAAAATACATGCCTATCTCGGTTCGGGTCGTATCTGGAGTTTGGATTGGTCGCCGGATGGCGCGATGGTAGCAACCGCCGACGTATATGGGGATTATGTATCCCTTTGGAATATCGACGGACATCTGCTCGCTAAATTGACCGGGCAAACGGAACACATTGAAAAAGTTGCCTGGTCGCCGGACGGAACGCTGCTGGCGTCTGCTTCGGACGATCATACTATTCGGTTGTGGGATGTGATGGCTGCGCTTGCGGCTTCCACCATGCCAACAGCACCATCGCCGTAAGTGACAGGACTGCTCCGGCGATGAATGGGGCAGACGGGCCAAATCCCGTCCACCCGCCAAGTCCCTGCCACAGGATTCCGGCTAGCAAACTGGCAGGCAGAGCGACCAGCCCAACAGCGGTATTGTAGATGCCATAGGCTGTGCCGCGTTGTTGAGCGGGCACAACATCGGCAACCAGCGCTTTCGACGTGCCTTCGAAAACGCCGTAGTACACACCGTACAGCGCATACAGCGCCCATACATGCCATGCCTCAGTCGCCAGCGCGAATCCCAGATAGATTAGCCCGTAGACCGCCCAGCCGCCCAGGATCAGTTGCCATCGTCCGATACGGTCTGAGAGCGCCCCAGCAGGGCCAGAAATCAGAGCATAGACCAGATTAAATGTGATGAGCATACCCAGCACTCCGGTCACACTCAAGCCGCGCTCCTGTGCCCGCAGAATCAGGAAGGCATCTGATGAATTGCCGAGGGTGAAGATAACCACGATGCCCAGGAACAGACGGAACTGCCGGGGCATTCGACTCAGCCTGAGGCTTGGCGCTTCGCGGACGCCCTCAACGGGCACTTCACGCGCCCCCAGCGCCAGCACCAGAACCGCCAGAAAGGCCGGGACGATACTGATTAAGACGACATTCTGGAAGGTTTCGCGGGACAGACTGACCGTTTCTGATTGCGCGGCGGACACCAGCGCCAGAGCGATAATCAGGCCAAACATCGCGCCCAGGGTATCCCCAGCGCGGTGTAGACCAAATGCGATCCCCCGGTGATGCTCGTCTACACTGTCGGCCAACAATGCATCACGGGGCGCAGTGCGGATACCCTTGCCAACTCGATCCATAAAGCGTACCACCAGTACACCGCCCCAGGTGGTCGTGAAATAGAAAAACGGCTTGGAGAGTGCAGACAATGAATAACCGGCTACCGTCGGCCATTTGCGCTGTCCCATTTTGTCGGACAGCCAGCCGGAAAATACTTTCAGGATGCTGGATGTACTCTCGGCAATACCTTCAATTAGGCCAATCAGGTTGGTTTTGACGCCCAGTACATTTGCCAGGAACAGGGGCAGGAGGTTGAGTACCATCTCGCTGGAAACATCGGTGAGGAAACTGGTGAGGGTTGTAACCCACACATTGCGCGGCAGCGAACGGAGTGTCATTAAAGGTTTTTCAACGGAGATATGCATGTCAAATTTCCTCATTATGACAAATGGCCTCTACCAAAATCGGTTCGGTAGAAGCCATTAGCTGCAAAAGCGTTACACGAGCTTCATCGTGAATCGCACCGCGATTGACAACAACTCTAGCGCGTTTGTTTGGGGGGTGTCAAATATCTGGGTAGGAGGTGACTTACCCATCTCGCTCATTGCGGATTTCCCGCGAACGGAGGAACACCTCAATCACGGCAAATACCAGTCCCAGGAAGAATGCAATCGGGAGGTTCAGGACGCGCGGCAGTTGCAGCCATGTGCAGAGGACGGCGAACAATCCAACCCAGATGCTCTGGCGCACGATCACACCACCGGGAGGCAAATCGACGTCAATGGGTGTAAAACGGACATTCAGGTAGCGCACAAATGGGATAACTGTCCCCGTAACGGCGATCAGCAGCAGTAGGAAAAACAGCCATCGCTGACCCACGCGCGGCAGGGTAGTTGTAACTAACTGGTACAGACCCAGCCAGCCGCCGATCATCATCACAACACCAGCCACCAGAGTCCCAACGTGATCGGGTGGCATATTGCCGCTTGTGGCTGGCTGACGATCCTCTAATAGAATCTTCGTCGTACAGTGAATCACTCATGGCAGAAGTATATCAAAGTCGCAGGCCGTCCGCACAGTGGGCAGGAATGCCGCACTACATAACTGTTAACCGCCCATTAATTCACATTAAGGCTAAAAAAAGATTCACAAAATTGGTACTTTTGCGGTTTTGCAATTGGGCGGGGTTGGGTACAATCTCGTTTATCGGAATGATGAGGCGTGTTGTGATGGTTGCGAGTGCCCAGGCTCGGCTCCGGCAAGGTCGTCGGAGACGTCTTCTTCGAGAAAATCTAACCGCCTATGTTTTTTTGCTCCCGGCGGGGATCATAATCTTTCTGTTCGGGCTGTTTCCGGTGATGTTTGCCCTGTTCGTCAGTCTGAATCGGTGGCGGCGTTTCCCGGACGAGTACATTGGCTTAGGCAACTACGAACAGGCATTAGGTGATTTTGCCTATGTTCTCTTCTTCTGGTTGGCGCTGGGGGCGTTGGCCTTAGGTATTTCCCTCATTTATAGGATGCTGGCATCGACCCTGCTGCGCCGAAAATTCGCTGGTCTTCTCTTTTTGCTATCCGGTGCCATCAACGCCGGAGTGATACTTCTATTCCTAAACTGGTTTACCATATTGCTGCCAGTTGTGCTGGACATCCCGGTGCGTTTGCGTGGTCAGGAACGTGTACAGGGTTTGTTCGTTAACGAGTTGTTCGCCAGTTTTCGCTTCCCCGAAGTCGTTGCTGCCGGAAATCAGTTTTTGATCGGATTGATTCTCGCCATTGTAGTGAACATCGTTATCTGGCGCTTGGTTCGGCATTCGGACGCGGGTGGCCTGTTACTTCGTGCTACTGGCGGGGGGCTGGCCCTGAGCGTTGGTTATCTGCTTTTGCAACTCACCCTTACCTCGATTGCACAGGCAGTACAAACCGCGCGTGCAGATGGGATAGACCTTCCTCTGTGGTCACAGATCATTATTATTAGCGCGGGGGTACTTTTGCTGGCTGTCGCCTGGTGGTTGTGGCGTCGAGCCGTCCGGGAACAAAAGGATCGACGGTTTTTACTCATGGCATTTGCGGCTCTGGTGTTGGTCGGAGCAGCCTACTTGCTGATTGGAGAATTACCACGCCTGTTGTCCAATGCGGACTCCGATATGTTGGGCAGTTTCAGCGTGACCGTGATGTATTCGGTTCTGGCGGTTCCGTTTGAACTGGCGATTGGCTTAGGGTTGGCCTATCTGTTATTCCAGAACATCAAAGGCAGGACTTTGTTCCGAATGGTGTTTTTCCTGCCCTACATTATGCCTTTTGTGGCGACCTCGGTGGTGTTTACGCTCCTGTTCTCTCACCGCCAGGACTCAATTATTAACCATTTGGTCGGGATTTTCGGCGTGCCTCCGCAGAAATGGCTGTTGGAACCAAAGGGTATCTTTCAACTGATTTTGGGCAACGACATCCCATCTCCTCTGGTTGGGCCGGGATTGGCATTGGTTGTTGTCATTATCTTTACCATTTGGACGTATGCTGGTTACGCGACGGTAATATTCCTCGCCGGATTAGGTAACATCTCAAACGAGTTATACGAGGCCGCCCGAATTGATGGGGCGTCTGGTTGGGCGATCTTCCGCAATATCACCCTGCCGCTTCTATCGCCCACCACCTTCTTTCTGTCTCTAGTGGCAATTATTGGCACATTCCAGGCTTTCACTCAGCTATGGATTATGCGTACCCCGGCTTCCTACCGCGCGACGGACACTTTGAGCATTTACATCTTCCGCCAATTAACCGATGCCAGTCCCAATTATGGTTATGGCGCGGCTCTGGCGTTTGTGCTGTTCGGTGCGATACTCACTCTGACGCTTGCTCAGAACCGTATCGCGGGGCGGAGGGTGTTCTATGGCTGATTTGGCTGCTCGCTCACATGAGCAATCCGAATTCCGCCGACAGGAATTGGCGAGCCGCCGTCCATTTCCCTGGCGAAAGGTAATAACCTATCTACTGCTGATTTTTGGGGCAATAGTGGCGCTAGGGCCATTTTTGTGGATGCTGGCTGCCTCCCTCATGTCTTCTGGCGAAATTGCTGCTGGACATCTGATTCCAGGTAAACTATTGATCGGTAACTATCCAGCCGCCTGGGAAGTGGCCGACATGGGCCAATTCATGTGGAACAGCATACGGATCACCTTCATCACAGTTACGGGTGAACTGTTGTTTTGCATCCCGGCTGCCTATGCTTTCGCTCGAATGGAGTTTTATGGTCGCAAGGTATTATTCGGAGTTATGCTTTCGACCATGATGATTCCATCCATTGCGACCCTGATCCCGAATTACCTCACGGTTGTCTGGATTAGCCGCCTGAGTCAAAATCTGTTTGGGGACGCCGGACAGTGGCTCAATAACTGGCCGTCGCTGACGATTCCGTTTATGGCCTCGGCTTTTAGCATCTTTTTGCTGCGGCAGTTTTTCGCCCAACTTCCAACCGAATTATGGGATGCAGCCCGTATTGATGGAGCAGGTCATCTACGCTTTTTGAGATCAGTGGTGTTACCCCTGTCGCGTGCGCCAGTAATGACGGTTGCGATATTTGGGTTCATCGCTTCGTGGAACTCGCTGATGTGGCCTTTACTGGTGGTGCAAACCGATGAATGGAGGCCGATTGCTTATGGTCTCCAAAAATTCGTCAGTGCTGATGCGCCGAACGATCTCCATCTGCAAATGGCGGCGGCGGTTATCATGATTATCCCGATTCTGATTTTGTACTTCTTCACACAGAGGCAGTTTACTGAAAGTATCATGTCGTCAGGGTTGAAGGGATAAGCAATCAGGCTGTCGTAAGTCAACTGTAACGACGTAACAAAAACAGCGGCCTATGTGCCGCTGTTTCCTATTGTTGAGTTGGAGCCACAGATGCGATTAGTCGATTTTGACCAGCGATACATCGTCAAAGAAGGCCCAACTGCCGCCATCCGAAGCAACCTTTAGACCGATGGTACACTGACCCCCGGTAATGGTGATATTTGGAATGGTCGGCGTTGTCCATTCCAGCCATCTGGTATTCACAATATCAACGGTTAAGGGTTCGCCACCACAATCACTCACAAACAACTGCACGGTTTTTTCGCCCCCGCCGCATTCAATTCAACCCATGCTTTAGGCATATTTTGTGTTCCGGGATCGGCCCACCAGTCGCTATAATGGAAATCAAGGACAAACTTGAAGCCCATACTTTTGGCGCGGGCTGCCATCTCGACGGTATTTTGCAGGTCATTGTTTCCGCCGCCCAGATATGCGCCAGCAGCATCCGTCGGGTCGTTCCAGATACGAAGCCTTATCCAATTGACGCCATGATCTTTCAGGATGCGAAGAGCATCCGTTTTCACTCCATTGACATAGAATTTCCCGCCGTTGTCTTCAATTTGTTTTAGCATGGACACATCAGCGCCCATGATAAAGTCAGAACGCAGGTTGTCGATGGGATTAACGTGAATATCGCGCGCTGCTAACATGGAGGCTGGGGAAAGCTCTGGCAGGATACCTGCAAAGCCAACCAACGGCGTGCTGAAAAGAATGCTGTTCATTCTAGCCAATATTTCAACGGAGATATTGCAATAATTGGGATTAAGTGTCAATCTCTTACGGTGGTATAACTTGGGTTTAAAGATTGGCGGATATAATCCGGCTGCTATTGAGGGAATATTCGATTAAGAAGTGTAGATTGTGTGCTTCCACACGGAGGCAATTTACTGAAAGTATCATGTCGTCAGGCTTAAAGGTTAGGCGAAATGTTTCCCCGGCGAGTGTATCGCTATCGGCTCATGTGTACCCTCCATCGCGTTTGCGATGTTTGTCTGACTATTCCCGGCGAGAGGGAAGTAACACCGGGATAGATGCGTTGTTTAGAGAATAAGGAGACAGTACGAGATGCGAAAACTGATTATTTTAGTCCTGCTCACAACAGTGGTGTTGAGTACAGGTATCGTTGCGGCTCAGGATGCCACAGCAACCCCCACACCGTTGCCACCGATGGCGTTCACTGCCCAGGCTGGCGAATTCATGGGCGATTCCGACAACTTCGCGGGTATTGACCCCACCGGCCAAACCATTACTTACTGGCATCAGTATAACAACGCAACCCAGCTTGCCATCATCACGGGTCTGGTCAACGCATTCAACGAGACCAATCCTTATGGCATCACCGTCAATGCAATCCCGCAGGGTAGTTATAATGACATTCGCTCTTTAATGAACAATGCCATTGTGTCTGGCGACCTGCCGAATTTGGTAGCGGGTTATCCGAATGACACCTTAAGTTATGCCCTGGACGATGTGATTGTCGACCTCACTCCTTACTATACGGATGCAAAATGGGGCTTTTGGCGAAGATAATCGTCTGATCTGAATCAGGCTGCGGCGGATGCCTGGTTGATTGATGGGGTTCGTTATGGGCTGCCGAACCAGCTTTCGGCGAAGGTGATGTTCACCAACTCGGCCATGATCCAAGCATTGGGTTTTTCAGCAGACGCGCCAATCACACTGGACGAGTTCCAGGCTGTCGCCTGTGCAGCCGCCAACAGCGATATGACGGGTGCGGATGGAGCAAAAGTTCAGGGTTTCCCGATTGTAGCCAATGCATCCGAGTTCGAGACGTTGGTGGCCGGTATCGGTGGCAGCATCTTTATCGACGGTAAGTGGAATTTCACCAACGATGAAGCCATGCGAATCCTGCAAATGGAAAAGGATTTGTATGACCAGGGATGCGCCTATATCCCGTCAGAAGCCTTTGGTAATACCGCCGATTGGGCGCGCGCGACCAACCCGATGGCCTTCAGCAGTTCGGCAGGAATCGCACCGACGTTAGGTACGGTGCATAGTGCTGGCGATCTGGTCACAGACTGGCAGGTACATGCTGCTCCAACCAATGCCGAAGGCGACAAACCGGTTATCAGCTTGTTCACCCCTGGTATTGCAGTTGTAGCCGGTACACCGGAACAACAACTTGCCTCCTGGTTGTTCCTGCGCTTCTTCGCGCAACCAGAAGTGCAGGCACAATGGGCGCAGGCACTGTCTCTGTTCCCCTTGACCAACTCAGCCGCCGCAATGATGGATACATCAGCCATGCAGCCTGAGTTTGTGGACATGGTTAACCGGGTAGCGAGCGGTGAGGTGGGTGTCTATGTTTCACCGCAGCTCTTGTCCTACGGTCGAAGTTCGCAATATCGTCGCAACCGGAATTTCTGATGTGACTTCTGGCGGTATGGATGTTGCTGAAGTTGCCCAGCGTATGACCGATGACGCCAACGCGGCAATGGAAGCGGGCTAGCGGATTATCCGCAAGTAGCAAATAGTAAAAAAGAAAGGGGACGATCATCAGGTCGTCCCCTTTTTGTTCTAAATGTTGCATACCCTGGCTGTACCAGCCCGGACTATTCTTGAGATGTTTCTACTGGGATTCAATCAGTTTATACAAATCCTGCGTTTCACGGGATGGACTGATGTGCAGTGTGGTTCGCAGCATGTCAACCAGATATTGATATTGAGCGCGGGCATCCTCTTTGCGACCCAGTTTCAAATACAAACTCATGATCTCGCGGTGAATGTCTTCGCGCTCTGGGGTATCCCTCAAACTGCGGATAAAAAATCCCAATGCCTCCTTCTGAATCACCCCGTCTTTTGTTCAGACGTCCCAGTCCAATCAGGGCTTGTGCATTCAGTTGGCGGAGGTGGTCACGACGATCCGCCATCCAATCCATATCAGTCTCTTGTAAGAATGGCGCTCGATATAGGTCAACGGCCTGGGTCAACAGTAGCTCTTCTTCAGCATCATCGGTTGTCACCATTGCCCGTTCGATTGCCGCCTGGAAATCTCCCACATCGTAATGGCGAATGAGTTTCTCGCTTGGAACATAAAATCCGGTAGCATATTGGGTGAGTTCGTAACTGCCACGTTCGTCTATTTTCATACTGATACGTTCGCTGATTTTCCGCTTGGTGACGTGAAAAACGTTCGTTGCTTCTTTAACAGGCAAATCCGGCCAGAAGGTCTGGAATATATCATCCCGTGTGACCAGATGGTTATCCATAAAATAGAAAAACAGGTTGCGGGGTAGCGCCCCATCCCAGTTCGTGATCGCCTGCCCATTCACCAGCGCGTAGCCACGTCCAAAGGCATAAACTTCAAGCTGTGGGCGTGGTTTTTCCTCTACGGTGAACATCACATCATTTTTGCGATATTCAGTTCCCAAAACGACTGCTTCTCCCTGTGCAACGAAGTCATACCAGGGTTGGTAATGGAGCAGTCGGGAATTGAAAGTGATTTGTACCGTTGAAGGCAGGGCATGAACCAGTGCGCGCATGAATTTCGTGAATACGCTGTCAAAAGGGATACGGTCAAGCTCATCAATGTATAACACGGTTTGTTGAGTAGAATATGCGCCGAGATCAGCAGCAAGTGCTTCGCCAAGTTCTGCCGGGCCAGCACTTTGGGCGAGCGCTGTTTTTAATTGTTGACCAAATCCCTCTAAAGTTGTCTCATATTCCGTGCTTAATGCCGCTAGCCAGCCAGTTAGGGTGTCTATACCATCGGGGATGCGATAATATAGTAGACCGTCACGATTATTTGCTACAAAATGACCTAAAAATAGGGCTGCGGTAATTTGTCCACGGGTAGAGTAGAATAACCTTCTTGCCTGCCGAACGCTGGCGAAATGTCTCTAACGAAACTTTCGTCGCATCTTCGTGGATCATGTCGGTGAATCCGCTTTCGTAATAAATGTGGCAACCTGCAATATCATCCCGATTAAGCATGAGAGGCTTCCCAGGATGCAGGTCAAATCTTGCATAACAGTAACATAGAAATTTCAACGAGTTAAACGCTAAATTACAATTTGTTACGGCGATTTCAATAGCTTCGACATGTTTAGTTTTGAGTTTGGAAGGTGTAGAAATTATTAGTAATCTATTACGCCGAATAACACAGGTTGGTGAACCTATTTTGCTGGCTGGAATGCTGTTTGCATTCTGGTATTCGAGTCCGCCC
Organism: uncultured Chloroflexia bacterium; assembly: GCA_963752305.1. Lineage (GTDB taxonomy): Bacteria > Chloroflexota > Anaerolineae > Aggregatilineales > Phototrophicaceae > CFX2. The sequence goes on along the minus strand of CAVVXQ010000006.1, from coordinate 24,141 downwards.
AGGGACCATTGGCTGTGGTTGCTGTTACTCATTCCTATAGTGTGGGTTCTGCGCTGGTTGGCTTATCGCCGGTTGTGGACAAGGACACCCCTGGATACCTTATTCATCATATTTGTCCTGTTATGTATTGCTAACATTTATCTGGCTCCTTATCGGCGTTCAAGTGATACAGCCTATTCCTTTTTTATTCTGATGGCACGCCCCCTGATGGGTATTGCACTCGTGTTTTATTTCATTGAATTTGCGCGACTTAATCGCAATGTCCGGGGTTTGTTGTCTGGGACTCTGGTGTTGGGCGCAATCGTGGTGATATTCGCACTGGGCGCGAGTCAATGGTCGGAGAAAAGTGTTGATTTGCGTTTCATAGTGGACACTATGCCAAACCTGATGAACTTGCTCAAGCCATTTGATGCAGGAGGTGGCTTTAATGTCAATGAGATTGGTGGTGCTCTTGCCTGGATATGTCCATTTCTGGCAGGGGTGGCAGTCTATTATTTTCGCGGGGGCAATAAGCTGCTTTTTATCCTTGCTACAATCCTGTTTGGGCTGCTGTTCCTGGCAATGTTCCTCGGTCAATCACGATTTGCACTCGGTGGGGTGCTGATCGCGCTGGCAGTCCTGGTTCGTCTTCTGATTTCAAACCGTCGCTGGCGTTGGCTGGCTTGGGGCGGGCTGGCGGTGGTGACTTTGCTAGAGATTATGATCGTCGCCAATGTCTTTACCGGGCAGAACACATTAGACGAACGTGACGAGAGTAGTTTTTCGACTCGTATTGAAATATGGGGAAGTGCCCTGCACATCATGCGCGATGATCCTCTGACCGGAGTCGGACTGAATATGTTTCGTGATGGTCGTGTCCGCCGCTTATATCCTGTGCCTTCCTATACAAAGTCTGTTCTGCCGCATACACACCAGGAATGGTTGCAATGGGGGGCTGACCTCGGACTGCCTGGATTTGCGTTATATATTGTTTTGCAGCTTGTGGTTGGTTGGATGCTGCTTCGTGGTTATCGACACGGTGATCCGCAATCTCGTGCAGTCATCATCGGTGTAGCTGCGGGATTGTTTGCCCATGCCTTTTTTGGCCTCGGAGACGCCATTACGATCTGGGATCGGTTCGCCTTTTTGATATGGTGGTTAATCGGTCTGGGAGCTGCTCAATTTTACTTAGTCACTCACCAAGCATGAGGGTTGATGTCACTGGTTCGCTAGTAATAAAAAGGGAATGAAATTGAGTGTCAGACGTGGACAAAGCCTGTTGGCAATAGGGCGTTTTGATGAACGAATACATCAATTGTAAGGCAATAGTTTGTGTGTTATAGTTGAATCGTTGAGAGAATTACGTAAGAACAAGGTTGAGTTAAGGTTCAATTCATTCACTGATGGCAATCTAGTTTAAAATTTGTTATGCCAACCGCATCGCCCAGTGCCAATCTCAAGTCTCAAGAATCTGTATCCCCATTAAATATTGCCTCCAATCTCTTAATTGGTATCATACCGACTATTGTTACAGTGGTTCTGGTGATTATGTCCCCAGACATCAGCCTGCGTTTGCAGGTATTGGCTGTCTGGTCGCTGTGTACTATCCTGTTTGCTCTGTTAGACCTGCTGGCGGAACGTATCGAACAGGGACGAAGTGGTGGTGGTGACTATCTGAATTTGATGGCTTCTGTTGCCTGGTTATGTCTGGGACTACCTTTTGGGTTGACCGTCATTGTGACTGGCACTGGGTTGGCATCCGTCATACGAATCTGGTTTGCACCACGCCTGAACCTGCAAAATACATCCAGTCGTGAAGTTATTCAACATACGACCACCCGAATACTCGTCTCCGGGATTTCGCTCATCAGTGCGAGTGGGGTTTACGCACTATTGAATGGGCACATACCCTTACGGGAAATTAACGAGACAAATGCCTCTCCATTGATAATAGCATTGGCGGTGGGGTTCATTTCTGCGCAAGTCCTCATTGCAGGCATCCAACTGCTGAACAAAATCTCGCTGTATCCGCTCTGGTCATCTGACAGGCGGAATCGCTGGTTGTCAGAACTTGCGCTCTTCCCCTTGATAATGACCCTCCCGCCGATTCTATATAACATGGGTTTGGGCGTATTCATTGTGATTATGTCAATCGTTGCCGCCCATGCTGTTCGCTACCGACAGATCAGCTTGGCGGGACGAGAGAGTAAACAACTTTACCAACACAGCAGTGATCTTATTCAAAAATTATCCCTGGTCAATCGTTCTGTGCAGAACGCGATGTTTAATGTCGATCAGGGGGAAGCGCTTAAAACCGCTTGTAACACAGCTATCGCAATCTCTCAGGCTGATAAAGCAGCTATCTTTCTTGCCAATCGTGAGCAGGGAACGGTTTATCTTGCCGAGTTGATTAACCTGGATAGCGCGCTTTGGGAAGCAGAAACGAATACGTCTTATTTCCCTGAGCCATTGTCACCTGATGCGCGTGTAATCGCGGATACCCATCAGGCAACAGTGTCCACAGAACTTCGAGAGTTCGCCCAAAAAACTCAATTCCGCGCATTTGCGGAGATGCCGCTGCGTTCTGGCAATACCCTTTTGGGTTATATGGCCGTTTTTCATGAAACCCCGCATCAATATACCGAGACAGAACTTGACTTGCTGGAAATTCTGGCGAACCAGCTAACCGCTGCACTGGATAACACCCAACTGCTGCGGGCACTAGAGATTCACGCATTCGAGATGACTCATCTTGTACACCTGTCTCGCATTTCCACTTCCAGTCTTGATCTCGCCCGACTGGCCGCTGATGTTTCTGATGTTCTCCGTCAGATGACGTCAATGGACTGGGTGATGATTGTGACACTCGAAAAAGAAAGAATGCAGATATTGGGTATGTTGGGCGGAACCGAAGAACGCTCGGAAACGCCGACAGCTATGCTTCCTCAATTTCCCGAAATTAAACTTCTTGCGGTTCAGGATATACCGCAACCGTTTTTCTTTCAGGCTACTGATGCCGGTTTGTCGCCTCAACTGAAGAGTTTTATTGAATTGCAGCATTTACAATCGGTGTCAATTTTGCCGATGGTCGCTCACGATAATTTATTTGGGGTGATCTTTCTAGGAACATACAACCGTCATGAACTGAGTGAGCGAGAGGAACAGTTACTCGAAGCAGCGGCCAATCAGATTGCCACCCAAATTTATAACGTTCGTGTTTACAAAGAGACCCATGATGCTCTCAACGGTCAGCTGCAACAACTCGCGTTGATTGAAGACATCGTACAGCAAATATCAGGTTCGCATGATTTTAATCAGATTATTAACGACGTCTTTGAAGCTGCCGTGAAAACCACCCAGGCGGATACAGTAGCCCTGGCCCTTCTTACTGACGCTGATGATCTATGGGTGATTGAACAGTATTATCAACAGGGCGTAAGGAAACGGCACTATTCAGTACAACAGAAAGTGCAGGGCGTCATCGGACAAGTGGCGCAAACCGGCAAAATCGAATTGCTGGCTGACAATCAGGCAGTGGACTACTATTACGCCTCTCCGAGTGGAACATACCAATCATCGCTTGCCGTGCCATTGATGAAGGATGGCACGACGGTTGGGGTGTTGAATGTCGAGAGTAAACAACTCGGCACTTTTACACATGGCGAGGCCGACTTCTTAAAGAATCTCGGTGGACACGCCATCATCAGCATCGAGAATGCGCGTCTCCTTGAAGAACTTCAATATCAGATCGCTACCTTAACCAGCTTACGGGCACTGTCGCTGGCTTTATCGACAGCGGTGGATACCGACTCGGTTGCCAAAGCAGTGCTTAAAACCACGCTGGATATTACCAATGGAGACTATGCGGCACTGTTTCACTTTGATCGTTCCTCCAACCAACTGATTCCCCTGGTTGGGACAGAGCGCGATCATAGTCAATCGACGCAAGCCGAAGCTAACTTGCTGGCGAAAGCCGCCTATGAAGCCGCTCGTACCGGCCATACGCAGCCCTTCGAAAATATTCAGATGGCGTTTCCAGACGAAGTGCCAGAAAAAATGAATTATCTCAGCCTCATTGTGGTTCCCATCAGTCGCGGCAATACTGTAAACGAAGTGTTGTGTGTTGCTTATGAGGAACAGAAGTATTTTGAGAGCCGAGATTTAAACACATTAAACCTGCTGGCGATTCAGGCTGCTGGACACCTGGAGAATGCCCTACTCCATGAACGGATTCGAGATGGCAACAACCGGATGCGTGCGATTCTGGACTCCACTCGTGACGGTGTGATCCTATTGGATTACAACGGCCACCTGATTGAGGTGAATCCGGCTGCACAACGGTTGATTGGGTTAAATCTATCCGAACATACCGGGGAGCCTTTCGTAGATATATTGCTCAGTTATTCTGAGGATGATGACGAACGCCATGCGGGTTATTCCCGCGAGGAATTGACCAAATTAGCCCGCATTCAGCGTTTGCAACCGGAAGGGATTACGCGACGTGAATTCTCCCGCGAAATTTCGTCGGGGCCGACGATTTATGTGGAGGAAATTGGGTCGCCGGTTATGGACGACGATGACCATGTTGTTGGGCGCTTGCTCGTCCTGCGGGACATCAGTGAAGAGAAGCAGCTTGAATTGGATCGTGAACAGATCACCAGCATGGCTGTGCATGACCTGCGCAGTCCGCTCGCTTCGATTATCAACGCGCTACGCATTACCCGCGACAATATGGAAACGCCAGAGCGTCTCCCTATAGCACGTCAAACGTTACAAGTATCGCTCGCCAGTGCAGACAAATTGATGAATTTGGTGAACAGTTTGCTCGACATTCGCAAGGGGCGGGAAATGTCCCTGGAACGCTCACCCACATCGCTGGACGAACTGATTGAGTTGGCGCGACTCACTTTGTTAGCGTCAATCGAGAAGGCTAATGTGAATGCCACCGTCATTATTCCGCCGGATCTACCTCTGGTCGATGTCGATGGCGATAAAATTCGTCGTGTGCTCATCAATCTCCTCGACAACGCCGTGCGTTTTACCCCGTCTGGAAAGGATATTGTCGTTTCGGTTACGCCAGACATCCCTAAAGGTAAGTTAATTGTAAAAGTGGTGGACAGCGGAGCAGGCATTCCCAAGTCAGCGCGTGAACGCATTTTTGAGCAATACTGGCAGGTTAAAGAGAATCAACCTCTACGTGGAACAAAAGGTGCGGGCATCGGTTTAGCATTCTGTCACCGCGTTTTGGAGGCACATGGCGAACGTATATGGGTCTCCGATGATGAGACTCTGCCGGGTGCGTGTTTTGTTTTTACACTCCCCATCGCCAATTAGGTTGAATGCGATATTTTGCAATTGATCTACCCCTCTATCTGAATAGCGCTGCCCGTTACTGATCGTAATTTCCGTTAAGATGGTTCACGTTTGTGAATCATAACCTGTTATGCGGCATTAAGGTAAGCGAAATATAGTAGACTGAGTGAAATCGAAGAACAGAAGCGCGAAATTATGAACAGCTCAATTTTAAACCGTCTTTCACTAGGGACTGTCACCTTTTAACGATATGACACGCAAATCAATAAGTACATTGATTATCTGGTTGTTGGCCGCTGTGATGAGTATCGCATTGGTGCTCAACATCCCGGACAAGGCAGCTATTGTGGACTACGGTCTACAGGCGTTGGTATTTGGCGCACTGACCGCCTTGACGGTCTATTTTGGTTTGTTGTTGACCGAGGGTGAATTGAGCGCTGTCCATGTGGTTGGTATGGTAGCGTTCTTATACCTGCCACGTAGCGCACAACCCCTTTTGACCTGGGGGATATTCCTCGGTGGGGTTGTGGGTGGAATTGCTCTGGTGATACGAACCCAGGATGTTACCCTTCGACGCCGCTTGACGACTCGATCTGCCAGCAGTGTAGTTGCTATCAGTGCCCGTGTGACATTGAGTTTTTTGGTTGCCACTCAAATTTATCTTCAGTTGGGTGGTAAACTTCCGCTTCTTCCCCCGATTTGGGATGACCTTCTGACACTATTGGTTTTTGTCCTGGCCTATTGTCTCGTCTACTTCCTGATTTTTGTCCTGGAAACCTACAGCGATGGGCGCTCCATAGAGCGTCTAGTCCACGAAAATTGGAAATTGATTATTGCAATCCTGTTCTTGCCAGTGCCGTTTTGGATATTAGCGGCAGTAATGGTTGCCATCGCGCCAACCGCCCTGGTGATTTTTGCCGTTGCTTCGCTTCTCATAACGCTAGGCACGCATTGGCTGAGTTGGGCGCAATACCAACTTCGCAGGCAGGTGGATGAACTGCGTTCGCTGGCGGAGGTTGGGGGGGCGCTGCAATCCAATCTGCAACTCAACGTACTCCTGCAAACGGTCTACAACCAGGTAGCGTCTTTGCTCCACGTTGATCAATTTATTGTCGCTCTGTTTGACGAGGATATAAACCACGTCCGGTTTCCACTCGTCATGCAAAACGGTGTGCCCGTTTCTGACTATCACGAATCCGGACAGAAGACGCTGCTCTATCACCTGCTAGAGACCGGGCAAGCGCTTCTTGTGAGCTACGATGTGTCCGAAGCAACCCGCCAGCTTGTGTTAGAACCACCTGCTGAGAGTATGCAGTCATGGTTGGGTGTCCCACTTCTGGCCGGGGGTAAGTTGCTGGGGGCCATGATCGTAACCTCAGATGATCCACAGCAACATTTCGGCCCGGACGATTTGCGCTTGTTATCCACGATTGCGGCGAGCGCTGGGGTAACGCTCGAAAACGCCCGATTGTATGAACGGCAAATCGCGCGTGCCAATCAACTCAACACACTCAATCAGATTCTGGCGCTGTTAACGGGAACACTTTCGCCAGAAGAGGTTATGGATGTTATCTTGTCGTCTGCGTCACTGATTTCAGAGGCGACAGCAACATCCCTATACCAATTTGTGGACGAAAACCAGCAAACCCTGACTCTGGTGCGGAGCGCGGGATTGAGTGATGAATTCGTCAGCAATCCTGCCATGCCGATTCTAACCGACCTCAAGCAGCCGCCCATCTTGATTGATAATGTGCTGAAAGATATACACGCCGCCCCCTATCGCCCAATCATGGGGGGCGAAGGTAAAGCAGCCTGGGCAGAGTTACCGATGATTGTGGGCACAACGGCGCTCGGCGTTCTGGTATTTTATTACGATCAACCCCAGGTATTTAGTGAAGACCAGGTGGAAATCCTTCGGGCGTTTACCAATCAGGCTGCGCAAGCCATCAAAAATGCCCGTTTATATACGACGACTGACCAGATGCTCGAACGCCGAGCCGAGCAGATGTACGCTCTGGCTGCGCTTGGACGGCAGCTTACGGCTACCATGAGCTTACGTTCCATCTGCAATCTGGTTTTGGCGCGTGCGCTGGAACTGACGGGTTCAACGACCGGTTTCATCGTTCTCAAAGATGAGGATGAACTATCCGTTGTGGCTGAATCCGGCTATCCACCCATGTCTTTGAACCCGGCTTATATCCTAGCGTCGCTCACGGGATCCGTCCTAGAGAACGGGCAGGTGGCACACTATCATGATCTGCGGGTCGAGCAGGTTGCTCCCGCCGTTATGCCCACCACCCGTTCGCAGTTGACCGTTCCGATTCTGCGTGGTGGTATGACGCTCGGTGCGATTACCCTAGAGAGTGATTATATTCGCGCTTTTAGTGAAGATGATTCCAACTTCGTTACCCAACTAGCCAATCAAACAATCATCGCTATCGACAATACCCGCTTGTTCGAGCGGATCACCGAAGCGCGTGATCGTCTCCAGGTCATTCTCAATGCGATGACTGAGGCGATTGTTCTGGTGGATAAAACAGGGCAAATCGCATTGGCGAATCCCCGTGTTGATATGATAGGTCTGATTCCAAAGGATTTACTCAGCCAGGATGTTGACTTGCTGCTGGAACGGCCTGACCTCGATCTGGCTGAACGTATGGGATTCCAGTCTGACCAGAAGGTTCGTAAACTTCTAAAAGAACTGCGGACGCCGGGAGCCTGGGTTGGGTCTGAGCCGATTTCATATACAGTGGAGGCTGAACACGGCCTGATTTACATTCGTCGAGAGGTCATCCCAATCAGGACAGAGACCAGCGAGCCAATGGGTATGTTGCTGGTTTTCTACGACGAGACTGAGGAACGCGAGTTGATCCAGATGCGCAACGATCTTTCCAGCATGATTGTTCATGATCTGCGAAGCCCGTTGACCGCTGTGACGACAGCACTCAAGCTGATTTGGGATTTTGTCCCGGATGACAGTACCTTCCGTCCGCTGGTGGAATCGACCACCCAAACCAGTCAGCGTGCTATCCGCAAACTACTCAGCCGCGTAGACTCTCTGCTGGATATTTCCAAAATGGAGAGTGGTCAGATTAACCTCGATACCGAACCAGCGGAACTGGCGACTCTGGCTGACAACGTGTGCGGCGAACTCAGCCCATTAGCCCACGAATTGGATGTGACCGTAGCATCGAAGATTGACGACGAAATTCCCCTCTTCAATATTGATGCCGATAAAGTGGAGCGAGTGCTGCAAAATCTGGTAGACAACGCGCTCAAATTTTGCCCGTCTCACGGTTCAGTTACTATTCAGGCCTACCAACCCGGCACGAATGGCGCAGAAGAAGGATTCGCCCGTATTGATGTGGTAGATACTGGGCCAGGTGTGCCGGATGAGTATAAAAGTCGCTTGTTCGAGCGCTTTGTTCAGGTCAAAGGGCGGCGCGGTGCGCGGCGGGGTATCGGTTTGGGATTAACCTTTTGTCGCTTAGTCACCGAGGCTCATGGGGGTCGAATTTGGATTGAAGATAATCCGGCGGGCGGTAGTATCTTCGCCTTCACATTGCCTGTGTTGAAAGAACCTGACAGAACGGATGAGATCGAAATCCCGAAAGAGCCTTCAGAGTAACGCTGGGCTGTCCTTCTGCATTGCCCGTACACATATAAAATGGCATAATCAATACAATTGAGTCTACCGAATCACAAAGCCAGAGAGCCACATGTTAAATTCCAATAACCCTACTCCGCTCAACGTTGTTATTACTGCTGCCTCCAGCCCGTTAGGTCGAGAAACCGTTCGCCAGTTTGTCGCACATGGTCATATCGTGACGGGTCTGACGCATGGGGTGGATGGTGCGGCGAAAGTCCGGGCTGATGGCGGTATACCCGCTTATTCCGATCTTTTCCGGGCTGGTGAAATCAAGAGCATTTTGCACATGGCTGCGGCGGATGTCATCGTCAATCTTGCTCCGCAAATTGCCAACACGTTTCCCTATCCAGGGATGCCCTGGGAGGAAAACATTCGCCTTTTGTCCGAGGGCACAACAGCCTTGCTTGATGCGGTTAATGAGGGCAGCACGAAGTATATCATCCATACCAGCTATGGTTCCGTCTATGGTGATACACACGGGGAATGGGTGGACGAAAGCCACGTAGTTGACACGATCCCGGAATTGAGTGCTGTTATCCAGGCTGAAGAGCGTATCTTGGGTGCTGCTATCCCTGCTGCTGTTTTGCGCGCCGGATTTACCTACGGCCCTGAAGACGTCGGAATGATGGAACTGGCAGAGGCAGCGCGGCGCGGACGCGGTCTGTTCCTCGGTGATCCCCATGCCTATCACAATTGGGTCTATGGGGCTGATTTTGCCAATGCGATTGTCCTGGCAGCTGAACAACAAACCGCTGGTCAGGTTTTAAATATTGTCGATGATATGCCGGTGAGTGCTGTCGAATTCGCGGGTCATCTGGCCGAAGAATTGGGCATATCCGCGCCGTCGAACAACATGAACTTGCCTGATTTTGCCCGTCGTCTGGTCAACAATCCTATTCAGGAAGCCCTATTGGGTATTTCATCGCGTATCAAGAACAATAAAGCAAAAGCGGCGCTTGGTTGGACGCCTCGCAGTACCGACTATCGCGCCGGAATCGAACAAACCCTGATTACTTGGCGTACAGCGCTGCCTGTCAAATAACAGTCAGGTTGATATTCAGGAATATTCAATGATTGAAAACAAATGCGATTGAGGGCTACGAATCTCAATCAGGAGGATGAAACGATCAGTAGAAGTATGCTGAAAGCGGTTTTATTTGATCTGGATGACACACTCTTAGATTGGAGCGGCTTCACCACTGAATGGCAGGAGCATGAACGGCAATACCTGCGGCATGTGTTTGATTACGTTTGTCGGGAAAAGTTTGACTTAACCGACTTTGGGGTTTTCATAGCGGAATTCCGTAACCGAACCCGTGATGCTTGGAGTTCTGGACGTGGTAATCTAATTGCCCCCAACCTCGGTAAAATTCTGGTTGAATCGGTGGAAGCAGTGGGTGTGCCAGCGGGTTTGGTAGAAATGGAAGACCTCCTCAGAGCCTACGATTGGACATCCGTACCGGGTACAGTGCTCTTTCCAGATGTGCTGGAGGCGCTGGTTCTCTTGCGGGAGCAGGGAGTTAAGATTGCCATTGTGACCAATGCCTTCCAACCTATGTGGATTCGAGACATCGAAATTGACCGTCATGGTCTGTTAGAGCATTTCCCCGACTGCCGCATTTCGGCAGCCGATGTGGGTTATCTCAAACCCCATCCCGCCATCTTCCAGGCTGCGCTGGACAAACTGAATAGCACAGCCGAGGAAGCTGTGTTCGTCGGGGACAATCCAATCGCCGACATCGCCGGGGCACAAGGGGCGGGTTTGAAGGCTGTTTTGCGTGTGACAACGCCCACTCCGCCGATGTTGAGCGGCCTGATTATTCCAGACGCGGCGGTGAATAGTCTTGCTGAACTGCCACCAATTCTGGATGAATGGTATCCCGGTTGGCGGAGCTGACGTGCTGCTTCCATATTCAGATCGCAATCTAATTTTAACAGGCTACACTGGGCCGAACCAACCGCGTATTGGGATGCAGGTCGCCGAACGTCTGAAGATACGATATGTAAATGTCGAACTTCAGATCGAATCACGCGCCGGAATGCCAATTGACACGCTTCGGGCGCAGTATGGCGAAGCCCAACTCAAGACCCTGGAAATGGAAATCATGCAGGATGTCCTGTTGTACCGGGGAGCCATGATTCGGGTCAGCGGGGGAACTTTGCTGCACGCCGATTATGCGAGCAGATTAAGGACAACCGGCGCAATTATCTGTCTGGTGGTCACACTCGATGCGGTACTTCAGCGGTTGCATCAGTCATTGGGCCGTAACTACCACGACCCCCATGAACGCGCGATGGCAATCGGTCATCTCAAGCGAGAATGGGCTGTCCGCAAACTGGATGGGATACATGAGTTGGATGTGACCGATTATTCCGAAGAAGAAACCATCGAGGCAGTTATCACCCTCTGGCAAAAAACAGTTCCTATGTCCGGCTAACGATAGGACTATAGTAAATGGATTGGCGAAATTTACACATCAATATGAATTTTGGCGGTAGAATTGTGGACAGCCAGGGAATAGATGGCACAATACACTTAACTAAATAGCTTTGAGGTTATGAATGTGGCAAAACTGGTTATTAGTCTTGCACAAATGAACATCGCGCTGGGTGACGAACGCAAGAATATCGCCCTTATGGAAAAATGGACGGTAGAGGCTGCGCGGCGGGGTTCGCATATGGTCGTGTTTCCTGAACTCTGGTCAACCGGCTATGCGCTGGACAAGAGCAAAGAACTGGCCTCGGCATTGAATAGCGGCGCTTTCGCCACCATTAGTAGTGTGGCAACTGGCAATAAGATCAGCGTGGTTGGCTCGATACTCGAAAAGCGCGGGTTGGAAGTATCGAACAGTGCAGCTTTCTTCGCGCCTAATGGTCGTATGTTGGGTATTTACCGCAAAATTCATCTTTTCCGTCTGATGCACGAAGATGAGTGGTTGCAAGGAGGCGCATCTCCATTGGCGCTGGATTTGCCCTGGGGCAACACGGGACTCGCCATCTGTTATGATCTCCGCTTTCCAGAATTGTTCCGCAAATATGCTGTAGAAGGCGCAAAGATGGTCATCATTCCGGCGGAATGGCCGATTGAACGTATCGAACATTGGCGGGCGCTGCTGGTCGCGCGGGCAATCGAAAACCAGTGTTACATCGTGGCGGCTAATGCGGTTGGCGAGACGGGTGATACCATCTTTGGCGGGCATTCCATGATTGTTGACCCCTGGGGCAAGATTGTCATCGAAGGTGGCGAAAATCCAATGCTGCTGACCGGGGAAATCGAAATGGATTATGTAGACGAGATACGGGATCGCATCCCCGTTTTTGAAGACCGTCGTGCTGATCTGTATTAATTGATCTCAGCTTGAACTGCCGGGGAATGATTTGCCATGCCGCTGTTTCATCGTCTCAGCGAATTCGCTGCGGTTGCAAAACGGGAATTGATGGTGTATCAGTTGGTACTGCGGGACAGCCGCACACCCTGGTACGCGAAAACCTTACTCGGTCTGGCGGTGGGTTATCTCCTGTTACCGTTTGATCTCATCCCTGATTTTATCCCGGTTTTGGGACAGTTGGATGACATTCTCATTGTACCGGGGCTGGTCTGGTTGGCGCTGAAGTTCACGCCATCAGAGATCATTGCAGACTGCCGCTCCAAAGCAAAAGACCCCGGATAGGGTCTCATTTGAGATAAAAATTATTGTGAAATGGGTCCACCAGGACTCGAACCTGGAACCGAGCAGTTATGAGCCGCCAGCTCTGCCATTGAGCTATGGACCCTAGCTAAACTTGAGAGCGGGCAGCCAGATTCGAACTGGCGATAAGACCTTGGAAGGGTCGTGTGTTACCACTACACTATGCCCGCATACAGCAAATTAAAACACTATTTCCTGGCTGTTCAGTCGGGGCGCCCGGATTTGAACCGGGGGCCTCGCGCTCCCAAAGCGCGCGCGCTAACCAGGCTGCGCTACGCCCCGAACAGCGCACAGTATAGCATCGTTACCTATTGGCGTAAACCCTATTTTTCCCCGCCGAATAAGTCCAGCCATTCATCCACTTCCTGCTCGGTCAGCTTTACATCCACCGCTTCACCAGCATCAATAACTGGTTTAGGCGGCTTTTCCATCAGAGCAGCAAACTCGTCCGAATGCAGGGTGCTCATTCGTCGTTTGCGGGCAGTTGACAGCACATCGTTGTCGGATGAAACCACAATCCAATCCCTTGTGTCGGGAATTTTATTGATGCGCTCCATGATGACCCGGTCAGCCGTCGAACGCCCGGAGGCGAACACCACCTGCACTGCCCGCGTAGACATGCGAGATGATCCACCCGGCAGTCCATAATCGAACACAACCACACAATTTTTCTTCGTGCGGGCGCAAAATCCGATCAGTTTTTGGACCAGGAGGGCTTCGTCATTGGGGTCGTCGAGCGAGATGTCGGGTAGCTGGCCGATCAGGTTATGTCCGTCAATCAAGTAGGTCATAGTCTATCCCTCCCGCCATCTATGGTAATTTGCTCCGTGCCCGATCTTCAGGCACTACCAACCATTTCAGACTATAACATAGATGTGTGACTGACCTCAAACATTACAGGACTGGACTCATGGAATTTTCAGGAAGGCGGTCTGCGGGTTGGCGCGGAATAATTGCGCTCTTTGTGCTGGTCGCCATATTGATCGCTTACTACTGGGCACATAAGCCTCTTGACCCCACCCTGATCGCCTCGTTGGGTGGCGGTATGCTGGATGTTTTCACTATAGGGCTGCTCGGAGTGGTGAGCGGGGGCTTCGGTAGGCGTCTGTATCACTATCTTGGTGGCAATTCAATTTCGGAACTATCCGTTGCTGAACAGGTCGGGATACAAGGGCTGCTAGGGCTTGGAGTTGTTGGCTGGTTAGCGCTGTTACTCGGACTTCTTGGTTTGTACACCCGTCCCGCTTTATGGGGGATGTTGCTGGTCATCGCCATTATGTCAGTTCGTCAAGATTTTGGCTGGCTGCGTGATCTGTGGCAATTGGGACGTAGTGCATTTCACACCGATTCCACCTGGACACGCTTTCTATCCATTACCGTCTTGTTCCTCTTAACGCTGGCATTGATTCAGTCGCTTGCCCCGCCAACGGCTTTTGATTCCCTGAACTATCATCTCGTTGGCCCAACACGCTATCTGGCCGCCGGACTGATTGCCCCACAACCGGATAATCACTTTCTCGGTTTCCCACAGGGTGTCGAAATCCTCTATGGTGTGGTCATTAGTCTCTTTGGGCGGGATACTACCGCCGCGCCGCTCCATTGGTTGATCGGTGTTATGGGGTTGCTGGTTGTCGCTGGTCTGGTACGCCGTTTTACCAGTACGGCTGTTGCCTGGTTATCGCTTGCATTGCTGATGGGTGCGCTCAGTATCTGGTTGCTGTTCGGTTGGCCGTATATTGACCTGGGTATGATGGCTTATGGCGCGGCGGCACTGGTAGCGGCGGTGACATGGCGGGAAGGGCAGGATACGCGCTGGCTGGTGCTGATGGGGCTGTTCGGCGGCATGGCGCTCGGTGTGAAGTATACTGGCGCTGGTTTGTTACTGGCTTTAGGTGTGTTTGTTGTTTTCACTGCGCCACGACAGGCGATTCGTAATGGCCTCATACTCGGTCTTGTCGCTCTGTTAGCATTTCTTCCCTGGGCGATCAAGGGCGCGTTGCTCTATCAAAACCCTGTCTATCCTTTCGTGTTCGGCGGTTTGAATTGGGACGCCGGACGTGCCAACACCTTCAGCACCACTGGCACAGGGCTGCTGGGATCATCGGACGCATGGCAGTTGATTGTGCTGCCGATTGCCGCGACGGTGTTTGGGGTCGAGAAGGGCGATGGCTTCAGCTTCACCGCCAGCCCCTGGTTGTTAACCGCGCCCCTTTTGCTTCTGATTGTCTGGAATTGGCTGGATGACCGCGCGCGTCGGTTGGCACGTATCTGCATCCTGCTTGCCCTGCCGATGATAGCTTTCTGGTTGGTTTTGGCCGCTCTTAGCAGTATTGGCGTTCAGACGCGCCTGATGATGATGGCGATGCCGGTCTTTGCCGTATTGGGTGCGCTCGGTTTTTATGGACTATCCCGTCTTCCACGTAAACCACTCGATGTCTATTTCGTCGCCCGCGCGCTTCTGGTGTTAACACTCGTTTTTACGCTGCTTGATGCCGTCCGTGATACTTTACGGACAGGTATTCTTCCGTATCTCATGGGGCAGACCAGTCGGGCTGATTACCTGACCGCTAACCTCGGCATCTACATCAATGCCATGCGCCAGTTGGACGATCTCCCCGAAGGTTCAACCGTCCGTCTGATGTTCGAGCCGCGTGCTTACTACTGCCCGCCGACTGTGACCTGTATTCCCGACATTCTATTCGATCATTGGCCGCGCGCATTACGGCAGGGCAAGACCCCCGATGAAGTATTTATGGGCTGGGAAGATGCAGGCGACGATTACATCCTCCTGTTTGATCTTGGTTATCAGTTTAATGCCCAGGACTCGCGCTTCATCGACGAAAACGCGCAGTTCCCTGCCGCGCTCGAACGTTGGATGACTCCTATCTGGTCGGATGATGTCGGTGGTTATACCCTCTATACCTGGAAACCGAATACCTGATTTTTGCACTTCTAACCGTAATCCAACCAGCGAATTGCTCATGAATCACGCCCGTGTTATTATTCACAAGTTAGGGGCTTGTACAGGGGGCTTATTCGGGAACGAGGAATCATGCAGCGTCGCGGATCAATTGTATTTATCGTTCTGAACGTGGTCGTTACGGCGGTGGTGGCACTGATTGTCATCAACGTCTTTGGCGGCCAAAGTCCACAGCAAGCGCCTGTTCAGGTCATCACTGTCGAAGTCCGAATCACCAATACACCTGATCCGAATATAACGCCTCAGGTGCGCATCATCACTGCGACACCGCTCCCCGGTTCAATTGGAGCGTTGCCGACAGGTATTTTGCAGGAAACCCCTTCTGAACAATCGACTCCACTGGTCACGCTCGATGCGCAGGCCATTGGCGGTGCGCTGGAAGGCAACACGCCCCTTCAGGGAACAGCAACAGCCCTACCGGAAAATTGCATACTTCACGTTCTCCAACCGGGCGATACACCATTCGGTGTGGCGGCTGAGTACGGCGCGGATGGCGCAGCATTGATGGAGATTAATGGGCTGACCGACGAGACCGCCACCCTGCTGCAAGTGGGTGATGTGTTGATTGTGCCGCTTGAAGGTTGCCCACTCACCGCCGCCGATGTTGCCGTACAATTGGTTGTTGGGGAAGAGGCTACCGAAGAACCCTTCGCAGAAGGAACTGCCGAAACCACCGCCGAAGCGACCATACGCCCGACATTGACTCTGCCACCCACCGCCACCAATGCTCAGGTGTCAATTGTCGAGGTGGTTGGCGTGGGTGATGTAACCTCGGAAGGGGTTGTCATCCGCAACCTGGGTAATTCGATCAACCTGAAAGACTGGACTTTGGCCGACGCAGACGGTAATACATACACCTTCGGAGAACGGTTGGTTTTTTCCAATGCGTCAATTACCCTGTTTACCCGTACAGGTCAGGACACACCGATTTTACTGTTTTGGAATCGCAACACCGCTGTTTTCGCGCCGGGAGATGTTCTGACCCTGACCGACGCAAATGGTCAGGTGCAGTCCACCTATCGCGTTCCGGCACCAGTCAACCTGGGCTAGATAACGTTTTACACGAAGGAGACAATTACGTGACCGATTGGGGATCGTACATTGATCGACAGATTCGTAAGGCGATGGATGAGGGCAACTTTAGCAATTTGCCCGGTGAAGGGAAACCCCTTCAACTTGAGGATAATCCAAATACGCCCAACGAAATGCGCATGGCCTACAAAATCCTGCGGGATAACGATCTCGCGCCGGACTGGATTATGCAAGGCAAATCATTGGATGTGAGGATTGAAAATCTGTTAGGCAAACTGAGTCGTGTGGTTGGGGCTTATCGTACCGTTTTGCATGATCCCGCTGCAACCGCCCTGACGCGAGCGCGTGCTGAAGAGGCTTTAAAAACTTCGGAGGCGAAATTAGCCGGTCTAGCGGCGAAGATCAACCAGGAAATTAATAGCTATAATCTGAAAGTTCCAGCAGGTGTGGCTCACAAGACGTTACTCAATATACAACACGAAAAAAACCGCCTGATCGCGGGTCGATAGAGAAATTTGATATACCTGGAGGGGCGGTTTGTTCACTGCCCCTGGTGTATTCATCCGATGTGGTGAAGATAGCCTAGCTTTCGATCTTTCCTTCAGCCGGGGTTTCGCTGGTCTTGTCTTTACCGCCTTCTTGCAGACCCTTGCGGAAGTTGGCGACGGCACTGCCCAGTTCTCCACCGATTTTTGATACCCGTCCTACACCAAACAACAAAATGACGATTACAAGAATAATCAGTAGTTCGGTTGGCCCTAATTGCATGATGTTTTCTCCTCACTAAAATCTGTATCTACTCGATTATAACACCGGTATCTATGTTTGGGGACATTTTTCTCATCTGCTGCAAATTTGCTACCTCTGATAAAACATGTGTTCGCTTATTGGGCAGAATCACTGTTGCTAGCCCTTTCCAGAAATGCTAGACTCTGGACTGGAGGATTTCCGATTGCCAAAACAAGCTCTTTATCTCAAATGGCGACCACTCACTTTCGACGATTTGGTCGGACAGGAGCATATCACCCGAACCCTTCGAAATTCATTAAAGACCGGGCGTATCCGTCACGCCTATCTGTTTAGCGGCCCGCGTGGAACAGGTAAAACGACCTCTGCGCGTCTTTTGGCGAAGGCCATCAACTGCCAGGACCCTGACCCGGATAACCGTCCGTGCAACGTGTGCCCGGCCTGTGTGGCGGTTAACGAAGGGCGATACCTCGACCTCATCGAAATCGACGCTGCTTCCCATACGGGCGTGGACGATGTACGTGACCTGCGCGACAAAATCGCCTTTTCGCCCGGTGAGGGAGAATACAAGGTCTACATTATCGACGAGGTACACCGTTTCAGCGGTAGTGCTTTTGATGCCCTGTTGAAGACTCTGGAAGAACCGCCACCCCATGCGATTTTCGTTCTGGCGACCACTGAAATTGACAAAGTGCCAGCGACCATCAAAAGCCGATGTTTACCATTTGAATTCCGCCGTGTGCCGTTGACCGAAGTCGCAGACCGTTTACAGTTAATTGCCGAGTCCGAAGGTCTGCAAATTGAGCGGGCTGCTCTGGAAATGATCGCTCGGCATGGAACGGGCAGCGTGCGCGACAGTATCAGCCTGCTAGACCAGATAGTCTCCGATCCTGATGAGGTCATTACGCTCGAATTGGTGCAGCGTGTTTTGGGTACAGCCAGTATTGGCGCGGTCAAAGACCTGGCGACCACTATCCTCGACCAGGACAGTGCTGGCGGATTGCATATCATTAATCAAGCCCTGGACTCAGGGTCTGATCCTCGCCAGTTCGGGGAACAGGTGGTCGAGCATCTGCGTGCTATCCTCCTGACCCAGACGGCTAGCGTTGATCTGGTGGAAGCGTCGCTGGAAGACCGGGAACTGTATCAGGAACAGGCCGGGATGATTGACCGGGGACGATTGCTGAAAGCTATTCGCGCTTTTAATGATGCCGTCAACAATTATCGCGGCGGTTGGCAGCCACAACTTGGTTTAGAACTGGCCTTGTTGGAAGCGGTGAAGCCGCCGGAAGCCGAGGCGGTGCAGGCACAGCATATCGCATCGCAACAATCTCCGACTCCTCAATCTGCTCCCCAATCAGTGGAAGAAACCCCGCCAGGTGCGCCGCCGGTTATTCCAGTAGCCACCGTTCGGGATAAGTGGACAGACATGCTGCGTCAGCTAGGTCGTCTAAACAAAACCGGGCCGGATTTGGTTCAGTATTTTCGTCCCATCAAGGTAGATGGCAACATTATCTTCCTGGGCACAGATAACGAATTGTTTTTTGAACGCTTGCAGCATCCGACCAAACTCGAACTTGTGGAGCGCTCACTATCCATTGTCCATAAGATTCCGCTGCGGGTGAAGATTATCATCGCCAGTGGTGGTGGGACAACCGACTCGACCTCAATGGTCGATTTTGATGATCCTTTGCTGGCACAGGCGCGCGAACTCGGCGCGGAAATTGCTCCGGTAGATAATGACGAATCATCTGATGAGGTCGATAACGAAGACCTGGATACAGGAGCATAAATTTTGACCTGAGTGTAGCATAATGATTGTTTTCGACCTGGATGTTTAACCGATTGCAGAGGAGAGCAGGATAATGTCGAAACGACGTGGTGGTATGGGTGGTATGCCCGGTGGAATGCAGGGTGGCATGGGCGGTATGATGAAGCAATTGCAGAAAATGCAGGAAGATATGGCTGCTGCCCAGGAATCGCTTGCCAGCGAAACAGTCGATGTCTCGGTAGGGGGTGGTGCGGTCACAATCGTAATTACCGGCCACCAGCGAGTGCAGTCGATTACCATTAATAAGGATATGATCGACACCAGCGATGAGGAATGGCTCAGTGATCTGCAAGATATGCTGGTGCTGGCGGTCAATCAGGCAGTCGAGCAAAGCCAGACGATGGCCGCACAGAAGATGGAAGCGATTACCGGCGGCCTGAACGATAACCCATTGCTTGGTGGGCTGCTCGGCGGTTAGTGTTCGTTACGAAAGTTAGAATATATGGAGGAAGGTTCATAGTCACAGGGCGTTGGCCTGTACTATCGACTTCATGATGAGTAAAGCTGTACCAGAGCCAGTCACAAAGTTGGTGGATGCATTTTCCCGGCTGCCGGGGGTTGGGCCGAAGACCGCTTCACGTCTCACCTATTACCTGCTGCGTCAGCCGGACGAGGTATCAGTGCAATTGGCTGACGCGCTGCGTGACCTTAAAACAAACACCCAATTCTGCTCAGTCTGTTTTAACATCACTGTAGATGATCCCTGTCCTATTTGCAGTGACCCACAACGCGACCATCACAAAATTCTGGTGGTGGAGGAGCCGTTGGATGTGTTGGCGATTGAGCGCACAGGTACATACGATGGCGTATATCATGTTCTGCACGGCGCGGTGGATTATGTGGGCGGAGTCACGGTCAGCGATCTCAAGATACGCGAACTGGTCGAGCGTGTGAACAAAGGTGAGGCGTTGGAGATCATCATCGCTACCAATCCCAGTCAGGAAGGCGATGCCACTGCCATGTACATTCAGCGTGAACTCAAGGATAAGGGTGTGAAGATTACTCGCTTGGCGCGTGGGCTTCCGATGGGTGGTGATATTGAATACGTCGATACCGTTACCCTCAGTCGTGCCTTGCAGGGTCGCAGTGAATTATAATGGGTTGGCCTTACTGTTATGAAGGTCTGTAGCTGGTTTGGAAATGGTGGATAAAAGGTGTTGACACGATACTTCTGGCATGGTATATTAACTCTCCCGCGAAGATAGCCGGGTTAACAAGTGAAGCTATGAACAGTTCGGCAAAAACCGGGCTGTTTTTTTCTCTGTGAGCGGTGGTATGTGGGATTTATCCCAAGTATCCCAAATGACTTTTCTGCGCGAGTGGAGAGGCTATTGACAGAGAAATAGCGGGTTGGTATTCTGAACGGATACCTACTGTGCTGGAAAACGGCACAGGCTGCAACTTAACAACAGGATAGTGAGATGGAAGCAGAAGCAGAGGGTAGAACTGCTTGAAACAAAGACTACCGCGAGACAGTAAGAACTCTGTCAAGGAATTAACGGAGAGTTTGATCCTGGCTCAGGATGAACGTTGGCGGCGTGCCTAACACATGCAAGTCGAACGCGAATAGCAATATTCGAGTGGCGCACGGGTGAGTAACACATGGCTGATCTGCCCTCAAGCGGGGGACAACACCGGGAAACCGGTGCTAATACCCCATAAGCTCACGGACTTCAGAGGTCTGCGAGAAAAGATTTATCGCTTGAGGAGGAGGCTGTGGCCCATCAGCTAGTTGGTGCGGTAACGGCGCACCAAGGCGACGACGGGTAGGGGACCTGAGAGGGTGACCCCCCACACTGGGACTGAGACACGGCCCAGACTCCTACGGGAGGCAGCAGTGAGGAATCTTGCACAATGGGGGCAACCCTGATGCAGCGACGCCGCGTGAGTGAAGAAGGCCTTCGGGTCGTAAAGCTCTTTTCTGCGTGACGAGCAAGGACGGTAGCGCAGGAATAAGTCTCGGCTAACTACGTGCCAGCAGCCGCGGTAAAACGTAGGAGACGAACGTTATCCGGAGTTACTGGGCGTAAAGGGCGTGCAGGTGGTCTGTTAAGTTTGGCGTGAAAGCCTCCGGCTAAACCGGGGGAGGTCGTCGGATACTGGCAGACTAGAGGGTGGTAGAGGCGTGTGGAATTCCGGGTGTAGTGGTGAAATGCGTAGAGATCCGGAGGAACACCAGTGGCGAAGGCGACACGCTGGGCCATACCTGACACTGAGACGCGACAGCATGGGGAGCAAACGGGATTAGAAACCCCGGTAGTCCATGCCGTAAACGATGCCAGCTAGATGTTCGGGTGGGGAAACTCACCGGGGTATCGAAGCCAACGCGATAAGCTGGCCGCCTGGGGAGTACGGTCGCAAGGCTAAAACTCAAAGGAATTGACGGGGGCCCGCACAAGCAGCGGAGCGTGTGGTTTAATTCGAGGCTACACGAAGAACCTTACCTGGGTTTGACATCTACGTAGTAGGGAACCGAAAGGGGACCGACCTTCGGGAGCGTAGACAGGTGCTGCATGGCTGTCGTCAGCTCGTGCCGTGAGGTGTTCGGTTAAGTCCGCAAACGAGCGCAACCCCCGGTGCTAGTTACAGGTGTCTAGCGCGACTGCCCGTGAGAAACGGGAGGAAGGTGGGGATGACGTCAAGTCAGCATGGCCTTTATATCCAGGGCTACACACACGCTACAATGGGCAGTACAATGGGTCGCGAAGCCGCGAGGTGGAGCCAATCCTGAAAGCTGTTCGTAGTTCGGATTGCAGGCTGCAACTCGCCTGCATGAAGTCGGAGTTGCTAGTAACCGCAGGTCAGCCATACTGCGGTGAATACGTTCCCGGGCCTTGTACACACCGCCCGTCACGTCATGGGAGCGGGTCACGCCTGAAGTCGGGAAGCCAACCGCAAGGGAGCTACCGCCGAGGGCAGGGCTGGTGACTGGGACGAAGTCGTAACAAGGTAGCTGTACCGGAAGGTGCGGCTGGATCACCTCCTTTCTAGAGCGACATGGGAGATGTTGAAGAACATGAACCCACCAGCAGTAAGAACAAGTCAGCAACACTTCCATCTCACTTCCCTGGGGTTAAGGGCAGTAGACAAACGGTTAAAAAGCCGTTAAAATAGGCAGTAGTAGTGAGAAAAACAGAAGGAACAGTCGACCACTTGAACAACGAACAGAGTGTGGTGCCAACCGAATAGGGAGAATAGGTACAGACAGCGAGTGTCGAGTGGAAGACAGCCTGGGTGACGTACCGGGCTGTTTTTGTCTGAGGAAGCTGGAGCGAAGGACAGGCTGAGATCGGCGGGTGAGGGCAAACGGGAAGAGCGGTTTGCCAGCAGCCGCCGGGGTCAGGCGAAAGCCGAGGAACTCCGGGTGCAACTTACCAATTGAATACCAAACAAACAAAACCAAAAAGCAGAAGAAGCAGGAACGCGAGAGAATCAATTTCTCCGTATCACATGTTGCAAAAGTGAGTAAGAGCATACGGGGGATGCCTGGGCAAAGCGTGCCGAAGAAGGACGTGGTACACTGCGAGAAGTTCCGGTGAGCCGTGTGCAGGCGCATGAGCCGGAAATGTCCGAATGGGGAAACCCGACGGGGATCACACCTCGTCACCCGCAAGGGAGGGAACCGGGTGAACTGAAACATCTTAGTAGCCCGAGGAAAAGAGAGCATTCCGCTAGTAGTGGCGAGCGAACGCGGAGCAGCCTAAACCACTCGCGAGAGTGGGGTTGAAGGGTTTTGCAGAAATCGTGAGGATTGAAGTGGAATGGCGTGGGAAAGCCAACCGGAGAGGGTGAGAGTCCCGTACACGCAGAGCCAAGCGAGGGCGAAATACCTGAGTACCGCAGGACACGAGAAATCCAGCGGGAAACTGGGCAGACCACTGTCCAAGGCTAAATACACGCTTGACCGATAGGGCAACAGTACCGTGAGGGAAAGGTGAAAAGAACCCCGGCAAGGGGAGTGAAATAAAATCTGAAACCGTATGCTTACAACCGGTCAGAGGGTTCGAAAGGATCTGATGGCGTGCCTTTTGGAGAATGAGCCGGCGAGTTCATGTCTGTGGCAAGCTTAAGGGAGGAACACCCGGAGGCGAAGCGAAAGCGAGTCTGAAAAGGGCGACAAAGTGGCAGGTATGAGACGCGAAACCTGGTGAGCTATGCATGGGCAGGATGAAAGTGGCGTAACAGCCACGGGAGGTCCGAACTCACGACTGTTGCAAAAGTCGGGGATGACCTGTGTATAGGGGTGAAATGCCAAACGAACTGGGAGATAGCTCGTTCTCCCCGAAATAGCTTTAGGGCTAGCGTTCGGGGATAGGTCGCGGAGGTAAAGCGCTGGATGGGCTAGGGGGCGTCAAGCTTACTGAACCCAACCAAACTGGGAATGCCGCGACGTGGACCCGGGCAGTCGGACGGTGGGTGATGAAATTCATCGTCGAGAGGGAAACAACCCAGACTCACAGCTAAGGTCCTGAAGTGGGTGCTAAGTGGGAAACGATGTGAGCGTGTCGAGACAGCCAGGAGGTTGGCTTAGAAGCAGCCACCCTTGAAAGAGTGCGTAACAGCTCACTGGTCGAACGCGCTTGCGCGGATAATGTAACGGGGCTAAAGCACCCCACCGAAGCTTGAGACTATACACGCAAGTGTATATTGGTAGGGGAGCGTTCTGCAGGCGGCGAAGGCAGTTCGGAAGGACTGTTGGAGCGTGCAGGAGTGAGAATGCCGGCATGAGTAGCGAGAAACATGTGAGAACCATGTTCGCCGAAAATCTAAGGTTTCCGACGGAAGGTCAGTCCGCGTCGGGTTAGTCGGGCCTAAGGCGAGGCCGGAAGGCGTAGTCGATGGACAACCGGTTAATATTCCGGTACCGGAATGTGGAGTGTTGTTGGAGGGCTTTGGGAAAGGTCAGCCTCGGAGTGGAAAG
>CAVVXQ010000005.1:0-106070 GCA_963752305.1 uncultured Chloroflexia bacterium | reverse complement strand
GCGAACAACCCGACCATAATTACCCCGGTCAGACTGCTCAACAGGAGTGTCAGACTCCACTTGAAGGCCAGGGAACGCTTCATGGTATAGTCTCTTCAATATCGGGATTAAACCGATATCCGACGCCGAATACCGTCTGGACATAATGCGGTTCACTGGTATCCGGTTCGAGTTTGGCGCGCAAATTCCGCACATGGGTATCAATCGTGCGCTCTACATTGTCAAAGGTATTACCTTTCAGACGTTCCAGCAGTTCCGCGCGGGGAAAACACCTGACCGGGGGTGGTCATCAGGATGGTCAACAGATCAAATTCAGATGGAGTTAATTGCATCTTCCGCAACCCAATCGTGACCATGTGGGTGGTTTTGTCCAATGTGACATCCCCCACGCGCAGGACATCGGGTGTGGATGGCTTCTGGTCAGCACGACGCATCACTGCCCGGATGCGTGCTACCAGTTCGGCCATACCAAACGGCTTGGTCACATAATCATCTGCGCCAAGTTCCAGCCCAACCACCTTATCCATTTCCTCGACCTTCGCTGTGAGCATAATGACGGGGGTCATCCGCTCCTTGCGGAAGAAGCTCATGAACTCATAGCCGTCCATTTCTGGCATCATGATGTCCAGCAGCACCAGATCGGGCTTTTCGTGGCGGGCGACGAACAGGGCATCACGTCCATTTTTGGCCGTGACCACCCGGAAACCATGTTCCCCCAGATAATCTTTCAGCAGCCGGGTAACACTGTCTTTGTCATCCACGACCATGACGGTTTTTGTCATCGGATTGTCTCCTTGTTCAGCATTAACCGCTGACCACTTCCAGATTATCGCAAGTACTGTTCGTCGTCACGTATTCGCCGCTGACCCATCCGGCCTGCCCCTCGTAGGTGACACTGTACCAGTCATCGCGTGTGCGGCCATCGGCAGTCACCGATGTTCCAAACGGAATGGACAGATAAACGGTGCTGTCGGTGGTGTTCGGTTTGTCGCGCAGATTTAAGTTGTAATTGACCAGAATTGCACAGGTCGGATTCTGGCTGTTGCTGGCTGCTGCCTGCCCATCGGGAGCGGCTGTGCCGGTTCCAATTACTTCAGTCTCAACAGGCGTGGGTGTGGCTGTCGGGAAGGTAATCAAGGTTGGCCGGACAGTTGGTGAGGTCGGCGTAACGGTTACCGGAACCTCGGTGGGTTGCGCCGTTGGTTGGACGGCCACCTCTGTACTCGCGCCCTGTATAGCCGGAGCACCTGTTCCTGCACCAGCACCCGCGCCTGAACCAAAATTGCCGCCTCCAAATCCACTACCCGACCCTGAAGCTCCGTTACCACCTCCGGCTGGGAACTGTCCACCACCGCCAAAGGAAGGCGCTTGACCCGTCACCAGCAAGCCTGTCAGAAGGCGCTGCGCCCGTTGATCGAGTTCGCCATTGATGAACTGGGTGGCAACCGCTGTCGTATCACTGCCCAGATTGGCGAGCATCTGCGAGGCAAAGCCGCCCTGTGTCGCCAGTCCATCGAGCGCGGTAGCTGTTGCGGTAATCACTGCATCCAGGTCGCCATTGTTGGTGCTGACCAGATCGGCGATGGTGCTGCCGCCCTGTAACTGGGTGGCGAGTTCTTCAGCGGTTAGCCCGGTTTGTGCCGTGACGACATCTGCAATCAGGGGTGTTGCGGCTTGCCCTTGCCCCACAGCCGCAGGGGGTTCAACGGTTGATTTAGCCACCGCCGTTCCCTGAATGGGAGTTGCAACCGCTGTACCATTCGCAGCCGGGAATCCACCGCCCTGACCATTTTGTCCGGCTGGCTGGAATGACCCATTTCCCGCCGCCAGCAGTATCCGGGTTAATGCCTGCTGCGCCCGTTGGTTCAGTTCGCCATTGACGAATTGAGTGGCAGCCGCCGTTGTGTCACTACCCAGGTTAGAGATCATCTGCGAGGCAAAGCCGCCCTGGGTCGCCATCGCGTCCAGCGCCGCCGCCCCGGCAGTGATGACCGCATTCAGATCGCCATTGTTGTCGGCTACCAGACTGGCGATGGTGCTGCCCCCTTCGACCTTCGTGGTGAGTTCTTCGGCAGTCAAGCCCGTTTGTGCCGTAAGTACGTCCACAAAAGCCGTCGATTTCGCCGAGCCACCCGCCGTCTGGCTCACGTTTTGCAGGCCGCCTGTATTCAAAGCAGCCGCGTTGCCTGTACCGGCAGTAACAGATTGCGGTACAAGCAGTGGGTAGATGAAGGTGGCGATAGCAAACAAAACACCCACAGCGATGCCGAGGATTCCGTAAGAGCGGCGAGTATCCCGCTCATGATTTCGTCGTTCGATCATCAGAATGATAAAACCTGCGACAAAAACGATGATTGCGCTCAAGGTCAGATTGACGAGAATTTCGGAGCGAATGGTCGCATCCTGGATGAGAATCAATGAGCCCAACGGCACCGCCAGAGTGATGAATCCCAGCAACGCCGCGCCGACGCCCTGACGTTTGTGACGGAGCGCCTGAATGAAGGCATATAGCACATACAACAGGGCAAGAAATGGACTAAAAGCGATAAGCGACTGTGAAGTCATGACTTAATTACCTATTCTACTCATAGCGCAGGGCGTCAATCGGGTTCAATCGAGATGCCCTGGAAGCTGGATATACACCGAAGAAAATGCCAATGCTGGCCGAGATTCCTACCGCGAGCAGGATATTATTAACCTGTATCTCAACGGCAAAATCTTCAACCAATGCGGTGACAAGGGATGCACCGAGTTCCGCAATCAACACGCCAATCACGCCGCCGATCACGGTCAAGACCACCGCTTGAATCAGGAACATGACCACGATGTCACTGTTCTGCGCGCCAATAGCCTTTCGCAGTCCAATTTCGCGTGTCCGTTCGGTGATGGTCACGAGCATGATGTTCATAACGTTGATTTCGCCAACCAGCAGCGAAATCCCGGCGACGATGCCGAGAAAAACCGTCATAATCGAAATGGTGTTGGTCAGGGATTCGACGATGGTCGAGGCGGTGAAGGTGCGGAAGTTATCCGACTTGCCAGCGCTAACCCCACGCTCCTCACGCAACACCTGATTTAACTGCTCGGTGGCGGCGTCCATATTATCGACATCCTTCGCCCGCACGAGAATGGTGCTGACGGTGCTTTCGCCGGATGTGGTGCGGGTGTTGTTCAGCCGAGCTTTAAAGGCGGTAATGGGTATCACCACCAGATCGTCGGCTGTGCCGCTCTCGTTAAATACACCGATCACCTGAAAGACAACATTGCTGACGCGGATCGACTGTCCGAGGGGATCAGCACCGGCAAACAGATTGTCGGACGTGGTGGTACCAATCAAGGCCACCTGGGCACTGTCGTCCTGTTCCTGCTGCGTGAAAAAACGTCCCTGATCGACAGTTCGCCCTTCCATGTCCAGATAGTCGGTGGTGACACCCTGAATGCCGACTTTAAACTCATTGTCCTCTACGGCTACGAAGTAATTCCCGGTGACTTCCGGCATTGACAGATCGAACAAAGACAGACGTTCAGGGTCCTTGAGCGTGTCGGCCAGATTGATGGTGAGCGGGTCTGTGACTCCGCTGGAGTTGGGTGAGGCGGAAATACGGATGGTATTGGTGCCCAATGATTTGAAACTGAGCCGCAATATAATCCTGCACGCTTTGCCCCAACGACAGCAGCAGCACCACCGCACCAATACCGATGGTGATCTCCAGGACTGTCAGAAAGGCGCGGAGCTTGTTATTGAACAGTTCCAGTATCGACATACGCAGATTATCGGAAAAGGACGCGAACATTATTCAAACCTCAATGCCTGGATGGGGTTCATCCGAGCGGCGCGATTGGCCGGATAGACGCCGGAAACAATGCCGATGAAACTGCTGATACCGGTTGCCAACGCAACCGCCTGGGGTTGCAGGGCAATCGGCAAATCGGGTGCAAGCCGCCCACCGATGACCAGGAACACGCCGCCGAGAGCGATGCCAATCCCGCCGCCCAATAGGGCTAACAGAACGGCTTCCAACAAAAATTGGATCAAAATGGTGCCCGCCTGTGCGCCGACAGCCTTTCGTAAACCGATTTCGCGGGTTCGTTCGGTTACGGATACCAGCATGATATTCATCACACCGATGCCACCCACCAGCAGCGAAATTCCGGCGATAGCGCTCAGGAAAACGGTGACTAAGCCCAGAGTAGACGATAATCTGTCCAGAATGGTGGCCGAACTCGACACATTAAAGTCCGCCGCCGATGGATTCCTGATGCCATGCGCTCGCAGGAGGTCAGCGGTCACTTCGTCCGAGGCCAACGTGATGGTGGCGGAATCGGTTGCGCTGGCTTTCACCTGTATCTGGCTGACACGATAGCCCTTACCGGCAACATGGGCATTGCTTAATCGCGTCTGGGCGGTGGTGATTGGAATCAGAACGGTTTGACTGGAGAATGTGGTGGTCGAACGGTCTTCCATCACGCCGATGACGGTGAATACCTGCCCGCCGATCAGCAGTGTTTGGCCTACCGGATTGGCCGTTCCATATAAGTCCTCGACAGTGGCTGAATTGAGCAGAGCAACCCGCGCGCTGGCATCAATGTCATCCTGAGTGATGAACGCACCGCCAGAAGCCGGATGCCAGTTGTTGAGATCGGCGTAATTGGCTGTTACCCCTTCCACCGAGGCATTGGAGCTGTTCTCGCCCACCCGCACCGATGCCTGCACCGTGTATGTCCAGGCCACCTGCTCGATGTGCGATGTACTACCGATCAAGTTGACCAATCCTTCCGCGTCCTGGGTGGTCAAGGGCTGCGTACCGGATGATGTGCCCCGGAAACGGGCCGAACTCACCTGTAAGATATTCGCGCCCAGGCTTTCAAACTGCCCTTGAATGTACAGTTGCAAACTGGTTCCCAGGCTCATCAGACTGACAACCGACGCCACGCCGATCATGATGCCGATGGTGGTGAGCAGGGCGCGCAGGCGGTTCGTACCCAGAGCGGTCAGCGCAACCCGAAAGGTTTCGATCAAATTCATTACGCTGATCCTTAGGTATATTCCTCAGCCGTGCCGGAATAGGCCGACTCGAAAACTTCGTGCAGTTCTTCGGCTTCGGATGGTCGCTCGGCGGTAGCGGCATCCAGAGGATGTTCCACACGCTGGTCGGCGGTCACATTGCCATCGCGCAGCATAATCACCCGATCAGTGTGGCGGGCAATCCAGGGATCATGTGTCACAAATACGGTAGTGATGCCTTTTTCCCGGTTCAAGCGTCTGGAAAATCTGCATCACTTCTTTACCACTGCGGGTATCCAGATTACCCGTCGGCTCGTCGGCCAGAATGATCGAGGGTTCGTTGACCAGTGCCCGCGCGATGGCGACACGCTGCTGCTGCCCACCGGAAAGTTCACTGGGCAGGTGATTTATACGTTCGCTCAAACCAACCGCTTCCAGGGCTGCCCGTGCCTTCTGGGTACGGCCACGCGAACCTGCATACATGAGGGGCAGTTCGACCTGTCGTAGGGCGGTAGTACGTTTGAGCAGATTGAAGTTCTGGAAGACAAACCCGATCTTCTGATTGCGGATACGTGCTAAATCACGTTCCCGAAGTTTGGCAACATCAATCCCGTCCAGATGGAAGGTCCCGGTGGTTGGCTGATCCAGCACGCCGAGAATGTTCATCAGCGTGCTTTTGCCGGAACCGGATGGCCCCATGATGGAGATAAATTCACCCCGTTCAATCTTGAGGTCAATGCCCTTCAACACCTGAAGATCAATCTTGCCCAGGTGGTAGGTCTTGGTGATGCCCTGAATGTCGATGACAGTGCTCGTATCGGAATGATTCATCTTATCCATAATTAGCCTCCTGGCCGGACGAAGGTAGCGCCACCACCACCGCCGCCGAAGCCGCCCTGAGGACGTTCCCCGCCAGCGAACGCGCCACCACCTGCTCCTGGGAACAGTCCAAAGCCAGTACGACCCGATGCTTCCGAGGCGCTCGGCAGGATCACGAGCGTTTGTCCAACCGTCAGCCCACTGGTTATCTCACTTTCGGTATCGGTGCGTGTGCCCAGCACAACCGGAACATCCTCATACGTCCCTGGGGCGGTTGCTACCTTCACAGTTGCCTGATTGGTGGTCGCATCAACGGTGATGAAGCGATTGGGCACAACAATTACATCGTCAATCTGGTTGAGTGTGACGGTGGCAATCGAGGACATACCGGGACGCAGCGGTTGATCGGTTGGGTCGAGGGTGACATCGACATTATAGGTCACAAGCTGGCCTGACGTAGATGTTACGGGAGCGGGGTCAATGTGTGTGACCTTCCCCGGAAATACGGCATTGTCTAATGCCTGAACAGCCACACTGACGGGCTGCCCGACCTGTAACTGGGTGATGTCTTTCTCATCCACCGACAGGGTGATGGTGTAACCACTGGTGTTGATAAGGGTCAGGCTGCCACTTGACGAGGGGACGCCCTCTATAAAATCCAGCGAGGCGACCACACCGTCAAATGGCGCGACCAGGGTCGCATCGGCTAAAGATTGTTGGGCGGCGTCCACAGCAAGCTGCGCGGTTTCCACCTTGATTTCCGCCTGACGCACGTCCAGGTCGCTTGGTCCGGCCAGCAAACTATCGAGTTTCGCCTGGGCACTCATGAGTGATGCATTACCCGATGCTAACGAACTGGCATCCGGGCCTTCATTCACAACTGCCTGATAACTGTTCTGTGCAGAGGCCACATTAGCATCACTGGATGCAAGGCTGGCTGCCTGAGCGATACTGTTGGAATAGGCGTTCACTTCCTGCCCTGCGCCCGGCTTTTCTGCGTTCATATCACGATTGAGTTGGGCTTGATACAGGGAGTTCTTGGCTTGTTCCACGTTCAGGCGAGCAATTTCGATGTCTTCGGCGCTCGCACCGGACAGAGATGCGGAACTCAAGGATGCTATTGCGGATTGAACCTGGAGTTCAGCCAATTTGATGTCCAGATCAGTGGGCGGTTCCTGCAAAGCCGCCAGTGAATTTTGAGCATCGGTCAGGCTAAACTGTGCGGAAGCAATCTGCGAGTCAATGGTGGTGGTATCGACGTGCGCCAGTATGTCACCCGCTTTCACCCGATCACCCACCGAAACCAGTACATCGGTGACGAGCGCAGACGTGCCGAACGTCAGCGTTTGTTCGTCCAGGGGAGTCAGCGCCCCGGTGGCATTCAGGGTGACTTTCAGCGATCCGGTTTGAACGGTCATCTGCTCGGACGGTACGAGTGGTGTGGCGGCTTCTGCGGCGGCTAAACGTGCCCGATTCAGTGAGAACAAAGCTACACCAACTACAATCAGGACTGCCGGTATGCCCACAAGCCTGAACAAGATACGAATTGCTCTTGATACCGATGGGCGGCCTGTCAACCACCAGATCAGAATAATGCCCCCCAGCGCGATGATGAGCGCAGGAGCAATCGTGGGTATAGATGTGGTCATGAACCTGTACTCCCTGTTTCGATGGTGACTTCGCCTGTCATACCGATGCGTACACGCGGGTCGTCGGTATTCAAGACAACCTGCACATCGTAAGTCACAATGCCGTCACTGCTGGTTGAAGCGATCCAGCCGACGTGCTGAACGGTTCCCGGTATGTTGAGGTCAGGCAGTGCATCCAATTGGATGGTGACTGCTGCTCCTTCGGTTACTTTGCCGATGTCCAATTCATTGATGGGAACGGTCATTTGTAAGTTGGATGTGTCGGAGATTTCTAGAGCCACTGTGCTTTGTGCGACAGATGCGCCTGACGTAATGTTGACGGCAGTCACATAACCGGATACAGGCGCAATCAACTGCGTCTGCTGGAGTGTCGTCTGGGCATTGAGAACGGTCTGCTGGGCACGATCAATCGCTAATTGGGCGCTGTTGATGTCCGACTGCGCCGGTGGCTCCTGAAGCTGATCGAGCTGCAACTGTGCCTGTTGAATTCGCAGTGATGCCGACCAGAGTGCGGAACTGTTGGGCGTCTGGAGTTTTTCCAGTTGGAGGCGCGCAATCTCCGCATTGAAGCTGGCCGAGCCAATTTTCGCTTCTGCCAGGGCAATTTGTTCGTCAGTTCCGTTCATGTGTGCGCGCTCATCCTGGAGCGCCTGCAACTGCGCCAGTGCCTGGTCATATTTCATCTGGGCGGCGTTTAGATCGGTTTCACTGGTGGCATTCGCCACAGAGTTGTAGGACGCCTGAGCACTGGTCACGTTCGCCTGTGCAACCGCCAAATCGGATTCGGATGGAGGCTGCAACAATTTTTGCATGGCGATGTTGGCGCTTTCCAGATTCAATAGTGCCTGATGATAGCTGCTCCATTGATCGGTGGCGTCCACATCGGCCAGGATTTCTCCCGCCTGTATATAGTCACCCACTTCTACGTAGACGCCAGCAACTGTTCCGGTTGTCTGGAACTGAAGCCCCGCCACCTGGTTGGCCTCTACCGACCCCAATGCCGATATGCTGGTGGACTCTGTCGCCCCAGATAAACTCTGTTGGAATGTATCAGTTTGTCCCGGAAACGAGAACTGCTGAGACGTGCCTTGTGGTTCTGCTGTGGCTTCAGCCTGTTGTTCCGGCGGACTCTCGACCTGGGTTGTCCCGATGCGTCCGACAACCAAAACAAATCCGAGAAATGGTAAAAGGAAAAGAGGCAGTGTTCGCTTCAAGGTCATTGACAACTCCTGGCAAAATCTCCAAGCGTTTAGTTTGGATCAAGACTGTTGAGATCATATCGAGAACTTATGCAGAAAATGTTCAGATTTGGCGAAATTTATAATGATTCAGAGCCGATGACGATAGATTCTCACCAACGGTTAACAATCCGTTTGTGAGGGAGCAGTAACCGGGCTGTCAGGCGAAAGATGCCTGCCTGTGTCCTGGTAGCAATAGGAAATGCGTTGGATTGCCCGATTTTTATGCACATCTTATTTTGTAGACGACGTGAGTTTGTTTGTAGGAAGGATCGGCTCATGACTCTATTGGATGTCAGCACGAAATCGGATGCAACCTGGACTCTACCACCATCGCACACGGTTATCATCCCAATTGCTAACCCGGACAGCGCCGCACTACTGCTCAAATTGGCCGAACGGCTGCTGGGCGGCGAAAACGGGCATATTGTTCTGCTGTATGTGGTTACTGAAGATAGGGACTCAAACGCGGCTGAAATGGCGGCGTTCCATTCGATCATCCAAGTGACCAATCAAGAGACGACTCGATTTTCTATCGAACTAAAAATACACCCTGCCAGCGATGTCGTCGATGGCATTCTGGAAGTGGCAGGCGATTATGATGCACAACTGATTTTGCTGGGATTAAGTTATTCGGTACGCGGTCAGGTGGAATTGGGGAACATTGTTGAAGGTGTCATAGACCGCGCAGCCTGTGACGTTGGGGTTTATCGCAGCCCCAGGAATTCGTCGGTTGAGCGGATTGTTGTACCCGTTGGCGGTTCGATTGCTTCCAGAGTGATTTTAAAAATCGGGCGTCGGTTGTCGGATGGTTATAATCTGCCATGTGAACTGCTGCACGTCTACAACGGCAGTCCAGAGGAAGAAGTCCGGCGGCACGCTCAGGACTTGCTGGCTGCTGTTCCCGGCCAAAAGAAGGTGAATATCAACCTGATTCATGGCATCAATGAAGCCCGAAGTGTACTCTCGTGGACGAATGAAAAAGACCTGATGGTCATTGGCTTTTCCGAGCGCAATGCATTGGAAAAATGGTTGTACGGCGATACCGCCCAGCGGATTCTGGATCGTGCCAGAGGGCCAGTCCTGATGGTTTCGCGGGCGATTGACAATGCCGAGATTTAAGCGCGGGCGCGGCGGCGGTTAAGCTGGCTGCGACCCCTGCTGACCAAAACCGAGCAGGAACACGTCATCTGGCTGGCGAAAGACACGGTTCTACCGACACTGGATTACTTTGTCCTGCTGGTGGTGGCGGCGGTGATCGCCTCACTGGGATTGATGTTGAACAGTTCGGCGGTGGTGATCGGAGCCATGTTGATCGCGCCGTTGATGCAGCCGATTATCGCGCTGGGGGTTGGCCTGTGTACTGCGCGGTTGAACCTGATGCGTAAAGCAGCGGTGACGATTGTGTTAAGCGTGGTGATCGCGCTGGCAGTGGGCATCGTGGTCGGTGTACTCATCCCGACGGACAGCCCAAAACAGGAAATCCTGTCGCGCGCCTATCCGTCCCTGCTGGACGCGGCGGTGGCGCTGGCGGCGGGGTTCATCGGGGCGTATGGCACTGCCCGAAAAGACATCCCAACCGCTCTGGCCGGTGTGTCGATTGCGGCGGCGCTGGTTCCACCGATCTGTACAGTGGGCTTGAGCCTCGCGTTGATGGAACCCCGGCTGGCGGTGGGCGCGGCATTGCTGTTCCTCGCCAATCTGATGTGTATCACAGTGGTAGCGGCGCTGGTGTTCTTCTGGATGGGGATGCGCCCCACCCGGCTGGACAACATCAGTCGTCGTCGGCGTTATGGGCTGCTGCTGGCGGGTATCGTGTGCGTCCTGCTGACCGTCGGCGGGCTGCTCAATTACACCAACAAACCGAGTGTGGAGCGGATTTCCGAAAAACGGCTGCAAACCGTGTTTGACCCCGCCGAATTAATCGGGCTTCAAATCCGGGAGCAAGAGCCGCTGTTGGTAGTTGCCACCGTACGCACAGCAACCGAACTTTCGCCAGAAACAGTGAAAATGGCACAGGTGATGCTTAGTGAAGACCTGGATACGGATGTGCGGCTGCGGATTGTCGTGCAGCGTGTGATTGACGGCAGTTAGGCTATGGCGTGTTGGGACGTGTGGGTATTTGCTCGTGCGTCCCGAATCGTTTCACCAGTAGCACATGGCCTGTCGAAACAGGGTTATCAAATCGTCGCGTCCGGCCTGACGGGGCGACAGTTTGGTGAGACGCTGCTGTGGCAGTGTGCCATCGGCCAGGGCTTCGGCGTCCTGTTCGGTAAACCCAATCGCGCTCAAGCCGTTGGGCATCCCGGTGTCTTTCATGATGTGAATGATGGCATCAGCCAGAATACTTCCGGCATCGGCTGGTCGGACATCGCGCACGTCCACACCCAATAACCGCGCGGCCATCAGATGCCGTTCGGGGTCGGCTTCGGCTGTCCAGCGGAAAACGGCGGGCGCATTCAAAATCACGGCTATGCCATGTGGCACAAGGGCGTAATCAACTTCATAGTCCGCTGGGCGATAATCACGCACCCTGCCCGCCACCGGATAGGACATGGCATGGGGTAGATGTACACCCGCGTTACCAAAACCGATCCCTGCATACGAAGCCGCCAGCATCATTTGACCACGCGCTTCGATGTCGGTGGCGTCCTGGATGGCACGCAGCAAATACTTGCCGACAATTTCTACGGCGCGTGACGACCAGACATCGCTAATCGGATTCGCGCCTTGATAGGCGGGACGGACCACTGGACTGTCCGGGGCAGGTTTTTGTTTAAAGGGGATAGCGGTCAGCGACTCGATAGCATGGCTTAGTACATCCAAACCGGAACTTGCCGCCACGACTGAGGGCAGAGTCGCTGTATTGAGCGGGTCGATGATGCCCAACAGAGGGCGCAAGAAGCGGTGAGAAATGCCCGTTTTTACCTTCAGATCGAGTAAATCGAACACTGCGACCCCGGTGGTTTCGCTGCCCGTTCCGGCTGTGGTTGGGATGGCAATCAGCGGTTTGACCGGGCCGGGAACAGGTTTCCCGCCACCGATAGGTGCGTTGATGTAATCCAGAAAATTGGCAGGCGGATAGGTGGCGTACAGGTTAGCGATTTTCGCCGTGTCGATGGTCGAGCCGCCGCCCACCGCCAGATAACCATCAAATTGTCCATCGGTGGCGAAGGCAATGGCTTCCTTGAAGGATTTGTCGGTGGGTTCGACGTGGACGCCATCAAACTTTATCGCGTCAATTGACTGCTGTTTGAGCGCGTCCATCGCGGTTTGTACTGCTTCACTATCGTTCAATCGTTTATCAGTTAAAACGGCCACTCGCTTGCAGCCGAAGCGCGCCATGTCGAAGCCGACTTCCCTGGTCGCGCCTACGCCGAATTTAATGCTGGATGTCTCCATCGTAAAAATGGTTTCGTTCGTCATTATCAAAACCTCGGTTTTTTCCAAAGAATATTCATTTATCCCAAACCAGCTTGCCTATCTGGCGGTGCGGGACAGTCCACGCTAGCATAACACCATTTGACGCCCATCAGGAAACCAGCATGAGCCGAGACGCAAAAGCGGAGCGCAGGCAGCATTATCGCCATTTCATGAGCGTGCCTACGCGCTGGATCGACAACGATATTTACGGACATGTAAACAACTCAGTTTATTACACCTACTTTGACACGGTTATCAACCAGTACCTCATCACCGAAGGCGGTCTTGACCCGGCGAACGGTGAAATTGTCGGTTTTGCGGTGGAAACCTTTTGTAAGTTCCTGTCGCCGACTGCCTTTCCCGAAGTGTTGGAGATTGGACTGCGGATTGGACAACTGGGGAACAGCAGTGTGCGCTATGAACTGGCAATTTTCCGAGACGGGCACGACGAACCGTGTGCGGTGGGGTACTTCGTGCATGTTTTTGTTCAGCGTGACAGCCAACGGCCTGCGCCTATTGAGGGCGATCTGCGTGCTGCAATGGTCAAGCTATCGATGAGTAATGAGTGATGGCATACCTGCTGGGCATTGACCTGGGGACATCCAGCGTAAAAGCCGTCATCATTGACGAAACCGGACGCTTGTTGTCCGTCGGGGCGCAGGAATACGCCACTCTCACGCCCCAACCCGGATGGGTGGAACAAAACCCTGACGACTGGTGGAGAGCAACCGCCTTAGCTGTACGCGCGGCGCGGGTGAGCATCGAGGGTAGTATTAAGGCAATTGGTCTGACTGGTCAAATGCATGGGACGGTGTTGGTGGGCAGCAACCACCAGGCACTCGGCAATGCGATCATCTGGGCAGACGGACGGGCAGCGGAAGAAGTGACATTGTTTAACCAGCGTGTCAGCCCATCGCTGCTGCGGCGTGCTGGAACTGCCCCGGCAACTGGATTTATGGGCACGACACTGCTGTGGCTGAAGCGACATCAACCGGAACTGCTGGAACAGGCTGCCTCCGTTTTGCTGCCGAAAGATTATTTGCGCTTGCGGCTGATCGGGGAACTGGCATCTGAAGCGACGGACGCTTCGGCAACCGGGTTGTATGATATTCACCAGCGCCACTGGTCGGGGGAGATTCTGGCAAGTCTCGACCTGCCGGGTGATCTTCTGCCCATGTTACAGGAGTCAACATCTGTCGCCGGGACTTTGACAAGTGAGGCGGCAGAAGCTCTCAATTTGCCACGCGGGACTCCGGTTGTGACCGGGTGTGCCGATCAAGTGGCGCAGGCGATGAGCAGCGGCTTGTTCGATGACGGACAGATGTCGATTACATTGGGCAGCGGCGGGCAGGTTTTTGTGCCGATCTCTCAGCCGATTGTGGATGATAATCTGCGGGTGCATACCTTCTGCCACGCGCCAGCAGACCGATGGTATCTGTTGGGCGCGATGCTGACCGCCGGGTTGTCGCTGCGGTGGCTGCGGGATTTCCTCGGTTGGACGGATGCGCCAGATGCGTATGTGCGGCTGTCGGCGCTGGCACAGGCGGTTGAACCGGGGGCGGAAGGACTATTGTTCCTGCCCTATCTGGCGGGGGAACGCTCTCCACTCATGGATTCCCAGGTGCAGGGGGCATTCATCGGTTTGACACTGGGACATGACAACGGACACGCGGCACGGGCAGTCATGGAAGGGGTAGCCTGTGCCTTGCGGCAGATTGTCGAGACGCTGTGGCTGATGGGGATTTCGCCCACGCATATCCTGGCTTCCGGGAACGGCCTGAACAGCCCAATCTGGCGGCAGATTGTGGCGGATGTATTGGGCGAACCGCTGCACTTGCTGTCGGATGTAGAACGCACGGCCATAGGCGCGGCGCTGCTGGCGGGAATCGGGACGGGAGTCTACGGGGGTTATGAGGAACTTAAGCATCTGGTGGGACAAGCGACGTATGTGACCGAGCCAAATGGGGAAGTGGCGAGTCGATATGAGGAAATCTACGGACGGTTCACAATGGCCTATCCCCGGTTAAAGCTGCTGTTTCACTCAACCCCGGAAGCTGACAGCCGGGATTGATCGAGAGTGTGTTATCTTCTACACGTATCTAGCAATCAGGTGAGGCCGGATGACAACCCATCAAGCGGAGACGGGGTACTGGAAACAGTCAAAGGATGAACTGCTGAAGCAGTTGCAGAGTCAGGCAACTGGTCTTCCGGCGTCAGAGATCGAAGCCCGTCTACGACAATATGGCGCGAATACGCTGAAAGCCCGTCGCCGCAATTCCCCGCTGATGTTGTTTCTGGATCAGTTCAAAAGCCCGATTGTACTCATCCTGATTTTTGCGACGCTGGTATCGGCCTTTCTGGGCGATTGGGTTGACGCGGCCATCATCAGCCTGATTGTGGTCGGCAGTGCCCTCCTGAGCTTTGTGCAGGAGTACAACGCGGGCAACGCCACCGCCCAACTGATGCGGCAGGTGCAGGTCACGACGAAAGTCCTGCGCGACAGCCAGCCAACCGATGTTCCGACTCAGGACATTGTTCCCGGCGATGTTATTTTGCTGTCGGCAGGCAGCCTGATTCCGGCGGATTCTGTGCTGTTGGAAGCGAAGGATTTGTTTGTTAATCAGGCGGTATTGACGGGTGAAACCTTTCCTGTCGAAAAGACACCGGGCATCATCCAGACTGATGGCCTGCCAGATCGAACCAACACGGTATTCATGGGAACGAGTGTCGGCAGCGGTACAGGACACGCACTGGTGATCCAAACCGGGAAAAACACCGCCTTTGGACAAATCGCCTCCCGGTTGGAACTGCGTCCACCGGAAACCGAGTTCGAGCATGGCATCCGGAAGTTGGGATATTTGCTCACCCAGGTGATGTTCGTGCTGGTGATTACGATCCTGGTGCTGAATGTCTATTTCAACAAACCAGTGCTGGACTCGCTGCTGTTCTCTGTCGCGCTGGCCGTTGGGCTGACGCCGCAACTCCTTCCGGCGATTATCAACATTAATTTGTCAAAGGGGTCACAGCGGATGGCGAAAGACGGTGTGATCGTGCGCCGCCTGAGTGCCATCGAAAATTTTGGCAGTATGGATGTGCTGTGTACCGACAAAACGGGCACGCTGACGAAGGGCATTGTCCAGTTAGACGGCGCGCTGGACATCAGTGGAGAAGCATCGGACGAGGTGTTTCGAGCGGCCTACCTGAACGCGCATTTTCAATCCGGTTTACAGAATCCTCTGGATGCTGCCATCTGCTCTAATCGGACGATAGACGTCAGCGCGGCCACTAAAATTGACGAAATCCCCTACGATTTTATCCGCAAACGGTTGAGCATCGTCGTGAACGAATCCGGCGTCACGCGCATGATTGTCAAAGGTGCGCTGGCGAACGTGCTGCAAGTGTGTACGATGGTGATGACACAGGAAGGACAACAGCCGCTGGATGTGTCACATCAGAATGAGATTCAACAGCGGTTTGCGGGATGGAGCGCGCAGGGTTGTCGCGTACTGGGGATTGCTACCCGAACCGTGGTTGATGGTCAGCAAAGTTTCAGCCGGGATGATGAACATGACCTGACGTTTATGGGCTTCCTGTTGTTTTTTGATCCACCCAAACCGGAAGTGGCACAAACCATTCAGGAGTTGGCGGCTCTGGGCGTGACGCTCAAGATCATCACCGGGGATAACCGTCTGGTTGCGGTTCATGCTGCTGAAACCATAGGGATGCAGGTTGAGAATATGCTGACCGGGGGCGAGATGGCGCACATGCCCGATGAAGCCCTGTGGCAGGTGGCAGAGCGCACCAACCTGTTTGCCGAAGTTGACCCGAATCAGAAAGAACGGATCATCCTGGCGCTGCAAAAGACCAGCCATGTTGTCGGTTATATGGGCGATGGTGTGAATGATGCTCCGGCGCTGCACGCAGCCGATGTCGGAATCTCGGTGGATACCGCCGTTGATGTTGCCAAAGAAGCGGCGGATTTTGTCCTGCTGGAGCAGAGTTTGACAGTGCTGAAGGGCGGCATCCTGGAAGGGCGGCGGACATTCGCCAATACGCTCAAATATGTGTTTATGGCAACCAGCGCCAATTTTGGCAATATGTTCAGCGTGGCCGGGGCGTCATTGTTTTTACCCTTCCTGCCACTGCTCCCCAAACAAATCCTGCTGCTGAACTTCCTGACCGATCTGCCCGAACTGACGATTGCCAGTGACAATGTGGATGCGACCTTTATCCAGACACCGCACCGTTGGGACATCGGTTTTATACGGCGGTTTATGATTGTTTTCGGGGTGCTGAGTTCGGTTTTCGACTACCTGACCTTCGGCGTGCTGCTCCTGCTGCTGAGCGCGGATGCTGACCTTTTCCGCACTGGCTGGTTTATCGAGTCGGTTCTATCGGCTACACTGGTGGTTTTCTCTCTGCGGACACGGCTGTCATTCCTGAAGAGTCGTCCGGGGCGGGCAATGTTGGCCGCAACCGCACTGGTCGCTCTGACCGCACTTTTTCTACCGTACATGCCTTTCGCCGGACTGTTGGGTTTCCAGACGTTGGATTTGCCTTATGTGTTGGCGATGGTAGCTATCGCGCTGGGTTATTTCCTGACCGCCGAACTGGTGAAACGCTGGTTTTATACCCGGTATACAACCTAGATTCAGCAGCCCTGACGATTGAATTTTATTGGCGAGTACTTTGACTCTCCAGGTTGCTGCGCGTAGGCCAATCGTCGCTATACGGGTTTGCACCTGTCCGTTATAATGCCTGTCGATTGTGATGAAATTGTATGGGTAGAAAATAGCCCTGTAAGCAGTCCCGGAGAAGTTTGATGACCGTTTCACCCGACGATACCCAACCGCGTTCACCTTTCAAAACGCCGCCTTCAGGCCAGCCGCCCGTGACGATTTACCCGGAAGATGAATATCCGGCGCGCGGTGGGTCGGGCTGTCTGGTGTGGGGTCTGGTGGCGGTGGGAGTCATCGGCTTCGCGGTGGTGATTACTGGGTTGGCCGCCGTCGCGGGCTGGACATCCGGCACGCGCACCGCCCAGTTGAACGCAACCGCCACACAAATTTTCCGCATTGACGAGCAACTGCGCTTCATTCCACAGGATGTAGACGAAGCCAACACTGTGCGACTGGCTGCCCGTATTCAATATCTAGCCACGCTCACGCCGGGAGTCGATGGTTTGAGCGACATCATGGCGACGGGCACATCGGTCTATTTAACCGCACAGCCAACCGCGACATTCACGCCTACCGCCGCGCCGCAGGTGGTGGCAACTGAGGAAGCGCCGACGGAAGCGGAGTTTATCCCGACAGAGGGGGCGAGCGGCTATGACCTCCCGGGGTTATTGGCCGAGGCGCAGCAGGATATTGCCCTGCGGGATTGGGATGGGGCGATTGATAAACTGGACATCATTCTGGCGTCCGACGAGAGCTTTGAAACCGTCACAGTCCGCAGCCTGATGTCGCAGGCATTGGTGGAGAAGGCCAACGGGCTGCTGCTGTCCGGCGACCTGGGCGATCTGGCTGAAGGGGTGATTTTGACAGACCGGGCGCGCGAGTACGGCAATGTCGATAAGATCAATTACGAAAGCTATATTGCCAGCCTGTACCTGGAAGGCATCAGCGCGATTGGCATTAATTATCCGCTGGCAATTCAGAAGTTGTCGCAGGTTTATACCCAGGTTCCGACTTACCGGGATGTCGGGCAGCAGTTGTTCAGCCAGTATGTGGCTTATGGCGATGCCTGGGTGGCGCAGACCGAATACTGTCCGGCGGTGGCACAGTACCAGTCCGCTCTGAGCATTTACAACGATGCTGGTGTGAATGGGAAACTGAGCGCGGCGCAGGATGCCTGTGCCCTGGCAACCCCGGTGGGTGGCGTTCCCGGCGAGGCTGTTCCTCCCGGAACAACCCCGATTGCTCCGGTGGGCGTGGGGGGATAGGTTGGAATTTTAGTACATTCTAAAGTCCTGCAATTGTGAGCAAGATTACAGATTGTCTCTCATCCTGCACTCATCATCATCTAACGCCCGCTTTACATAATCGGCCTATCTTGGTAATCGAACGGGTCTGGAAGTTGGGTTGTGCTCATTCCTCCGAAGTGGTGCGAGTTGTGTTGTGAACCCAGACCCGTGGGCAAGTCGGGATTTGGAGATTGGCGTCACCGGTCCTTAGGCAAGCCCTTCCCTCTGCAAACCGTCCGGGTGTGCCCCCCTCACGCCGGACGGTTTGTCGTTTAAGCAGACAACGCTCTCCCATTCATGTTATTCCATGCCTAGCTGAAATTCCCTATAATGTGAGCCACAAACTGATTGAAATTGAGGAAGTGCGCTCATGAAAATATTCCTCGCGGGAGCGACGGGTGCGATCGGACGCCAGCTCGTTCCGCTACTGGTTAAGGCTGGTCACGAGGTCGCCGGGACGACTCGCAGCGCCGATAAAACCGACCCGATAGCTGCATTGGGCGGGCGGCCTGTGGTGGTCGATGTGCTGGACCGTGACAGCCTGTTCGCTGCCGTGCGTGCCGTAAAGCCGGACGTGGTGATTCACCAATTGACCGACCTGGCTGACCGCGATTTTGCGGCCAATTCCCGGCTGCGGGTGGACGGCACGCGCAATCTGGTGGATGCGGCTCTGGCGGTTGGCGTAAAGCGCATGATCGCCCAGAGTATCGCCTGGATTTATGTTCCGGGCAGTGAACCCGCCGGTGAAGACGAACCGCTTGACCTGGATGCACCGGGATCGCGGGGGCGAACCGTCGCGGCAGTGCAATCCCTGGAACAGGCGGTGGCAGAAGTTGATGTCGGGGTCATCCTGCGGTATGGAATCCTCTATGGCGATGGGACGTGGTACTCCCGCAACGGACTGACCACCAATCAAGTGCGTCGGGGTGAGTTGACCGCCAACGACGAGATCACTTCATTCGTGCATGTCGATGATGCGGCACAGGCGGCAGTGATGGCGCTGGATTGGCCTTCGGGGGCGGTGAACATTGTTGACGATGAACCCGCCGCCGGGAGGGAGTGGCTGCCCGTGTATGCCCAACTGGTGGGTGCGCCGCCACCGCCCGCCGAACCGGGAGCGCCGGGTTGGGCACGGGGCGCTTCCAATGCTAAAGCGCGGGAACTGGGCTGGCGTCCGATGTATCCCACCTGGCGCGAGGGATTTAAGGCGGTATTGACTTAGCACCTGTCCATAAACCCGACTGATGGTTTTACCGGAATCGATTCCAGTAAATATCCTGACACGATTCTCAAATTTATTATACGACTGCTCCAATTTGAGGGAGAAGTGATAAAACTGATGATAATGATAAGAAAAACAATCGGGAATTTTTTCTCAAGATTCTCAAAAAGAGTCGGATAAGCCCGGCTGTATCGCGGACGAGGGGGGTGGTTTCCTGGAAAGCCGCGTGGTTGCTGGAATCGAGAGATCGGACGGCAAGCATTTCTTCACTTTCCTGCACACTGCGCAAT
This sequence comes from uncultured Chloroflexia bacterium, assembly GCA_963752305.1. Lineage (GTDB taxonomy): Bacteria > Chloroflexota > Anaerolineae > Aggregatilineales > Phototrophicaceae > CFX2. The sequence goes on along the minus strand of CAVVXQ010000005.1, from coordinate 86,459 downwards.
CTGTATCTCCTCCCCTAACCCCTCAGCCATTTCGCAAGGAGGGGAATTCGTTAGATACAGCATAGCACAAAAGTTCGTGTTTGCGGTACACAAACGTGTACACATTTGTGTCGATTTTGAGGGGGAAAATGGGGAGTTTAGCTGCCAGTTACCAGAAAAAGAGAAGACAAAGACTCAACGCAAAGGCGCGGAGGGCAAAGATCACAAACCGAACAGGAGAGAAGTTGTCAGAAAAGGCAAGATTAAAAACGTAACACGAAGGCTCAAAGCCACAAGGACACAAAGTGGGAAATGGCGTAGGAAAAGCGCCATTGAATCCGATACGGACGACTTCTCAAGCGGCTTCAACAGTTGATTTGTAGTCATGACTTTGAGGAATATGACGAGCCGAGTATACTGTCTGATGGAACGGTGTCACACCGTCCTTTAATAAACTACAATTCATTCCATCTTCATCCCGACTGACCCTCAGGAGTGTATCAATGGCGAGAACGGCGAAAAGTAAAAAAGAGATCATCCCGGCACCGCAGAGCAGTATTCAGGCTATCGACAGTTTATCGGCTAACGAATTTGTGGTCGAGGTTGACGGTGAATCGGTAGGCGGTGTATTCCGCATCAGCGGATTGGTATCGTTTAAGCTGGAAGTGAAGGGTACAAGCGCACTTAAAGGTACGAAAGAGCCGTTTAAGATCGTCAAAATGGTGCAGCGTGACCCGAAGAATCCGTTCAATCGGTGGCTGATTGAAACTGTCACGGCGAAGGCCGACATCGTGCGCCCAAAACGCACGCTGTCAATCATCGCTGTGGATGATGGCACGGAAATCCGGCGGTGGACGGTAGATGGCGCATGGATCAGTGAAGTGGCCTATTCGGACTTCAACAGTGGTTCCGGCGAACTGGTTGAAGAAACGATCACCGTTCAATGGGACGATATTGAGGAAAGGTGGATTGGGACATGAGTGCTGTCCGGGCATGAAGTCCATTTCGACCCGTAAGCTGTGTGCACGCTCTCGCGCCCCGTTGACCTGAACCGGGCGAATTTTTGACGTTGTTTGTATCGCCAATTGTGAAAATATGCATAGAGATGTGACATTCGTGCCTCTCTGTGATGATTGAGTGTGGGATTGTATGGCTGTGGTACGGTTTGCGACTTATCGGGCAAGCGCCTATCTGGTCTGGCAGCTTAAACACGCGGGCGCGACAGTTCTGGACGACGGCGGCGATATTATTCTGCTGCGGCTGGCATCGGGCGAACGGGTGAGCATCCATCTGATCGAAAGTGTCGTGCCGGACTACGAAATCAAGAGCATCCTGGCGGATAACCAGGCTAATGGTATTTACACCCTGTTTATCCTGTGGGCAGAGATGCTGCTGCCGCCGGAAGGCCATCTGGTCGAGGTGCAAAAGTGGGAGCTTCCGCTGCTGGCATTGTGGAATGATCGCATCTTCGCCTATGAAACATTCGGGCAAGAAGTGTTCATTTTCGCGGTGCATTATGACCGGGAGGGCATGTACCGCAGCATCCGCTATGGTGAAACCCTTAACATGCGGGCGATGGTCGCGATGACCGCCGAAATCGGTTCGACCTTCCTCAAAGGAACCTGGAAGGTGGCCGGATTTCTGGACAAAGGGCAGGCACATTCGACCAACAAACACAGTTACCGCACCGGGGAGACCCACCGCCAGCCGAGCGCCGCACCGGGAACCCTGATGGCTTATTACGAGTTGTTGGGCATTGAGCGGGTTGCCGAGCCGGAAGCGATTAAAACCGCCTATCGACGGCTGGCGCGACAATTTCACCCGGATGTTAACAAAGCATCGGATGCCACCGCTCAGATGCAGGCACTCAACGAAGCCTACCGCAAGATTATGGAACAATTTGATGAGCTTGATGAGTAAACTAACCAGAAGATCGCTAAAGGCGATGCTTGTCCGGGAGAGTCAGCTTACACCTCTGGCAGGGACATCCATTTTCCCACATTGAAAGGACAATCAACGCTATGGCGGAAAATTCCAGGCGAAAAACCGCGATACCGAACCCAGCACTCAAGCATTTTAGTGTATTAGTTGGTGAGTGGGACACTGTTGGGTCGCACCGCCTTATCCCAGGAACCCGCTTGCACGGCCATACTTCTATCGAGTGGATTGAGGGAGGCGCGTTCCTCATGATGTATTCGGAGAGCGAAGAAAAGGATATTCCAAGCGGAATCTCAATCCTGGGCAGTGACGACGCGGCTGAGGTGGTTTTCATGCTTTATTTTGACGAGCGCGGCGTTTCAAGAAAGTATGAGGTTACGCTGCGCGACAACATCTGGAAATTGTGGAGAAATGCGCCCGGTTTTTCACAACGATTCACGGGAACGATTGCTGATGATGGGCATACTATTGTAGGAGTCTGGGAATTATCAAAGGACGATTCGACCTGGGAACGAGACCTTGAACTCACCTATACGCGTGTGACGTAACGAACGCCAGAAGTTTTGTTTCTCAACCATGATCCGGGACGGAAGTTCAATAACCCGATTCCGATTCGCCTCCTCCGGCAACTTTTTATAGAATTGCCCCATGTGTTAGCCTCGATTGATGGACTGCTATGAAGATCAAATCCGCTCTATTCTTCCTCCTGTTGGTTGTTATTGCACCCACTGCCTCCGTTCTGGCACAAGATACCTGCCCGGCATTGGTTCAAAATGCCCTGGAAGTTACCGGGAATGCCTGCGAGGGTATTGGCCGCAACCAGATTTGCTACGGACATACCGCTGTCGAACTTGAAGCCCACGATTCGAATGTGAGTCTCCCGTTTAATGCTCCGGGTGATCTCGCCAGCATCGCCGATGTGCAAACCATCCGGCTGGTGTCGATGGATGATTTGTTCAGCGAATGGGGGGTGGCGCTGATGAAGCTGCAAGCCAATATCCCTGATACTTTGCCCGGTGAGAATGTCACCTTCGTCCTGTTCGGGGATGTGGAAATCAAAGACGCTGCACAGACCAACGTTGAACCCCTGACCCTGAATCTCACCGCCAACAACACGGTCAATGTTCGCGGCGGCCCATCAACCAGTGATCCGGTTGTGGCATCGCTACCGTCCGGCCAGCAGGTAGTGGCCGATGGACGCAACGAGGCGGGCGACTGGCTGCATATCCAGCTAGAGGATGAGCAGACGGGGTGGGTATTCGCTTCGCTGGTAACAGTGGATGGAGATGCCGCACTGCTGGATGTGGTGACAGGCGATGCCGCTCCCTCTCAACCGCCACTGGAGGCCTTCTACCTGCGAACCGGAATTAGCGATTCGTTATGCGGCGAAGCGCCGGGGAGTGGACTGTTGATTCAGACACCACGGGGCGTAGGCACGGTGAACTTCACTGTGAATAATGTGAACATCCAATTGGGTTCGACAGTTTACCTTCAGGCACAACCGGGCGGGCAGATGACGGTGACGGTACTGGAGGGTAATGTTCGGGTGACGGCCAATGGAACAACAGTCCCCATACCGGGCGGCGCACAGGTGAATATCCCGCTGAACGGTGAGGGTGTGGCGGATGGGCCGCCGGGAGATGTCGTACCCTATGGCGATCAGTCGGCTTTGGGCGGCGTGGTTGGTTTGCTGCCAATATCATTCAATGTACCCGCCGAGATGAGTGAAGCAGATTTAGACGCTTTTCTCCATTCGCCACTCTATTCCCGGCAGTACGGTGATGCCTGTGTCCCCGGCGGTGTGACTTATGTGGTAGAGATTTATAATAAACCCGATGATCAGCCTGAGGTCAACCGAATTGTGCGGGCACCGGTGGGAAGGTGGCAGGCACAAGCCGGGACAACAGCCATCATTTCCGTGAGCGGAGACCTGAGCTTAAAAAAAGTCTCTGACCCGAATGCTTACATTTCCCTGATTCTGGCTGGTAAAGCGGTCATTTCGGCATTTGCCTATTCGAGTGGTGATGCTACAACCCTCAGCTATACATTTGAGGAAAGCAGAGAATTCATTATCGTAGTGGCTGTTTATGTTCCCGAAGGAGAAACCCATCATGTGACCGTTACGGTGGAATGTGGCGAAGCACAAGATGCCTGACCGGGTTCTTGTTTAGCTATGAAATGCGAACTTGGACCGTCTGGGACATAGCGTCGCCGGAGTGTTCCGGTTAATATCCGGCGCATTTCACGGACGAACAGGAAACAACTATGAAACTCCCGCGAGAGCGCGTGTTCTGGGCGGTCAGCCTGGGGCACGCCACCAACGACAGCTTCATGAGTATGCGGGCGGTGCTGCTGGCGTTCATCAGCAGCTACATACTGCCGATGACCAGCCGCAATATTGGGTTAGCCATGAGCGCAGTAGAACTGTGCGGCTCCCTGAGCCAGCCGTTTTTCGGGTGGTTGGCAGATCGGGGCGGCGGGCGCTGGCTGGGCGCGGTGGGAGTCGGTTGGACGGCCTCATTTATTCTGCTGGCGATGCTGGTGGTGGTGTTGGGCGGCAGCTTCTGGCTGATGTTGATTCCGCTGGCGCTGGCAGGGTTGGGCAGCGGGGCTTTTCACCCGGTGGGTTCGATGTATGCCACTGATGTCGATCCATCGCGGGCGGCGACCAATGCCTCGCTGTTTTTTCTGTTCGGGCAAGTTGGCCTGGGCATTGGGCCTGCACTGGTCGGGATACTGCTGAACAACGCCCATACCAGCTACAATGATGTATTCGGTGTGGTGCTTCAGCCGGTATATCACCATCCGTTCATAGAGCGGGGCAGTCTCGCACCCGTGTTCCTGCTTGGGCTGCTGGTTATCCCTGGCGTTGTGTTTATGGCCTTCTCTATTCCCAACCGCCACAAACACACCACCTCCGCCGCTGCACGGAAGGCAGTCGAGGCGGTTACACCGTCAGCACCACGCGCACGGGTTCCGCTGGTCGCGTTTGCGATTCTGGTGGTGGCGGTATCCGCTCGGAGTTTCGCGAATCCGGCGATTGTCAGTTTTATGCCCCTGATGTTCCAGTCGAAAGGCTGGTCGCCGTCGGAATACGGCCTGCTCACCAGCGCCTTCTGGGTGGCTTCGGGGACAACGGGATTGTGGTTCGGGCATCTGGGAGATCGGTTCGATATGCGGCGGCTGGTGACGATCAGCCTGATATTGTCCGCGCCGGGGATTTTCTTTCTACCCGCCCTGAACGGCCTGGGGGCATTCGGCGCGGCGATTCTGGTGGGGGCAATGACTGGCACACACAGCCTGATCGTGGTGCTGGCACAGGGTTTGCTGCCGGGTCGCAAGGGGTTCGCCTCCGGTATGATTCTGGGACTGATCTTCGCAACCGGCGCAATCGGCAACCTGATTGTAGGCGATCTGATTGACCGTATCGGGGCGGAGTCGGCCTTTCAGGTGGCAGGCGTGATTACCTTCCTGGGCGCATTTCTGTGGCTGGCGCTGCCGCGTCCAAAAGCACAGGTTTTCAGGCCACAGATGGCCGATGTGGAGGCTGTGCCGACAGGGGCAGGTTGATCTCCTCTCCCGGTTCGGTTATGCTACGATTCGTAGAATTTATTTGGTATGGGATAAGCTATGACCCCATCGGACGAGATTGTACAGGGTTTGGTCGAAGCCCTGCGAGATGAAAACCACATGGTACGGAGCGCGGCGGTACGGGCGTTGGGGCGGACAAAAGACCCGGCGGCTATCCCGGCGCTGCTGGATGCGCTGCGGGACAAAGACGGTTTTGTCTACGACTTCGCAGTAGGCGCATTGTCGGCTATGGACGCCCCACCCCTGATTCCGGCCATGCTGGAACGACTGACGGATGCTGACGCCGATGTTCGCCGCGCGGCTGCTATCATCCTGGGCGCGCACCGGGTTCGGGAGGCGGTACCAGGGTTGATTGTGGCGCTGGATGACGATGTGCTGGAAGTTGGACACGCGGCGGCACAATCGCTAGGGGAGATCGGTGATCCAGCGGCGGTTGCCCCATTAATCGACATCCTGAAAGATGAAGGGGCGGATTGGGCGATGACCATTAACGCGGCACAATCGCTGGGGGAGATCGGTGATCCGGCGGCTGCCCCGGCCATGATCGACATCTTCCGGCGGCGGTGGGAGCCTGTCCCCGGTATGAACACGATGCCCCCTGTCCGCAAAAATGTGCTGGAGGCGCTGGTGAAGTTGAACGACGGCGCTGTCCCGGCGCTGCTGGCCGCCCTCAAAGACCCGGATGTCAAAGTCCGGCATGGGGTGGTGGAGGCGCTCGGCCACATCGCCGGAGAGTCGTCCATTCCCTCGAATTAAAACCATTCCCTGCTATGACCGTTTGGTCTGGATTGGCACTATATCCAACTGTCTAATACAGGAAAGATAGGGACTGTAAACTCGCCTATTGTCAGGAGACGCCGGGATGCCGAAAGAATACGCCACCCTCCCGCCCACCTTCACCCGCCGCAGTGACCGGGGAATCGAAGACGAAGCCTGGATACGCGCTTTCCTGCACAGCGCCCCGGTAGGCACACTGGCAACCGTCTATGACGACCAGCCGTTCATCAACAGCAATTTGTATGTGTATGACGAAGCTGAACATGCCATCTATATGCATACCGCCCGTGTCGGAAGGACGCAAGCGAATGTGGACGAACAGGAGAAGGTGTGCTTCAGCATCATGGAGATGGGGCGGCTGCTGCCTGCGGACGAGGCGCTGGAATTCAGTGTGGAATATTCCGGCGTGGTGGTGTTCGGACGGGCGCATATCATCGGTGGTGCTGAGGCCAAGAACGCGCTGCAAATGCTGCTGGATAAATATGCTCCACACCTGAAACCCGGCCAACATTACCGCCCGACAACCGACGACGAACTCAAGCGCACCGCCGTGTATCGCATCGACATTGACGCCTGGAGTGGTAAAAAGAAACAGGCCGAACCGGACTTCCCCGGCGCATTTTATTATGGCGAAGGGGAAACGCCTGCATGAGCGAATTCCAACCCAAAAACCCGGATTACGCGGGCGCTATCCGTGCCATCTTCGGGCGACAGCGGGTGATGTCTACGCTCGGCGTGTCGATCATCAGCCTTGCCCCCGGCGAAGCAGTGATTGAAATGCCGTATGACATCCAGTGGACGCAGCAAAATGATTTCACCCACGCCGGAATCATCACCACGCTTGTGGATACCGCCTGCGGTTGTGCGACCATCAGTCTTGCCCCCGCCGGAAACCGATGTGCTGACGATTGAATACAAAGTCAATCTGTTGTCTCCGGCAGTTGGGGAAGGTTTCCGCGCTCAGGCACAGGTCAAGAAAGCCGGACGCACAATTACCGTGTGTGAAGGGGATGTTTTCGCCATCAGTGAGGCGGGTGAAAAACTGGTCGCTACCATGCTGGCGACCCTGATGGTACGTCCGGCTGCCGACGGTGGAGTGTGAGCGGGTGAACACTGTTCCTCATCCGACACGACGCAGCGAGTTTCTGGCGGGCGCGCGCGATACCATCCCGCTAGTCATCGGGGCGATACCGTTCGGCATCATCTTCGGCGCGGTGGCGCTGAACAGTGGCATCTCGTTCGCCGGGGCGATGGGTATGTCGCTGTTTGTATTCGCGGGGTCGGCACAGTTCATCGGCGCGGGATTGTGGGCAGGTGGAGCGACCCCACTGGTCATCATCTTCACTACCTTTATCGTCAATCTGCGCCATGCCCTGTACAGCGCCACCCTCGCCCCGTACATGAAATATCTGCCACAGCGCTGGCTGCTGCCGCTCGGTTTCTGGCTAACGGACGAAACCTTCGTGGTGGTGGTTCAACGTTACAGCCGCGCGGACGAGTCGCCCTACAAACACTGGTATCACCTGGGATCGTCGTTGTTTATGTACATCAACTGGCAGGTGTGTACATTGATCGGGCTAGTGGCGGGACAGACCTTCCCTGACCTGCAAAAATGGGGATTGGACTTCGCGCTATATGTGACTTTTATCGGTATGTTGATCCCGCTGATTAAAGGCCGCCCGGTACTGGTGTCGGTGGTGGTGGCCGGGGTGAGCGCGGTGCTGTTCAACGGTTTGCCGAACCAGATGGGGTTGATTGTGGCATCCCTGCTGGGTGTAGGGGCGGGGGTGATCGCCGAACGGTTGTATCCATCGTCGCAACCTGTTTTCCCTGAACCCGTCTCACAGGAGAAAATCTTATGAACGAGTTGCTGGTCATACTCGGCATGATGCTGGTGACATTTCTGCCACGTTATGGTGTGCTGGCGCTGGTCGGGCGCATCGAGATGCCCGAACCGATCTTCCGGGCGCTGCGGTTTGTGCCCCCGGCGGTGCTGTCGGCCATCATCCTGCCTGCGCTGCTGCTGAAGGATGGACAGTTTTATATCTCGCTGGACAACAGTTATCTGGTGGCGGGTATTTTCTCCGGGCTGGTGGCGTGGCGGACGCGCAATCTGCTGCTGACCATCGTGCTGGGCATGGCGGGCTTGCTCGTGTATCGGGCAGTGGTGGGAGTGTGAGGCCGTACAATTTAGGTCAGTGATTTTAAGTATCCGGGCGAAAAATGGATAAGTTACCAGGTATTCAAGAGTGGAAAATCGAAGTTAAAACGAAAGTCAAATCACTCTGTTGGCAGGGCGATAGACTTATTGATTGGGCGGGCGGCGGAATTGCTTACGATCTCGAAGGCAAGGTTTACGGCTCAATCGTTCGATATGCATATCGCTTTGATGCAGCCGTCGTCTCGCCATCGGGCGAATACGCGGTTATTTACGAAAGGTTAGGAACAAAAGGACTGGTACTGAAACAAGGCAAACCCATCCGCGAAATTAATCGTAGCTTTTATCATGCAGATGCTTATGAATATCCGATTGTCCTGTTTAAACTTCCAGACGGACGTGAAGTTATCGCTCACTGTCCTGACCACTATAATCAACTTGAAATTGAGGAATTGGAAAACGGGAAACGCCTTGACCCATTCATTACAACGAAAACCTATTGATTTTTTCCATTCTCGTTTGGCTATCAACCCTGGAAGCACGTTGCTGCTCAGTGGAGGATGGGTATGGCAGCCAGTAGACGAAATTGCGCTGTATAGTATTAGCGATGTGCTTCAGTCCCCTCAGGCTTTGGATGGTAACATTATCGTACCTTTCATTGTATGCTGAAAGTATGAGTGCAGCCTTTATTAGGAGAAGAATCATTTGGTGATTTCTATGCAGGATGAACAGATTTCTGATGATGAATGAAAGCCAATGCACAGCCCAATCAATTTATTGAGCCATATATGATGTCATTGGACACAGACCAATCTCAGAAAGTAGCGAGTTGACTGACAATCCTGGTACGATTTTTGTCCTTTGAATTCGCATCTGATTATTGGTTTTTACGAGCATCCGAAACTGATTTCGCTCGATACTGGAAAAGTGTTACATCGCTAGCCGAAACTAAATAGTGGTAATCAGGTTTCGAGTATTATCAGGCACATTGACATGCCGCCTCCACTGGCATTGGACATCGCCAATCACCGTTTTGCACTCGCGGATGAAACATCTATCACCGTTGTGCAGGTTGATCCGACTGCATATCATCAGAATGACAAGCCTAACCAGGAGCAAGCATGATGTTCAAAGGGTCGGTGGACGGGATTTATATCAGCCGGGCGGCGAAAGCTCCGGCGGAGGCAGTGACACAGGTGCAGGCCATACCGGGCAAGGGATTGGAGGGGGATCGCTATTTCAAGGGCGAGGGGACGTTTTCTCCAACTCCGGGGACAGGCCGGGAAGTCACGCTGATTGAGATCGAGGCGATTGAAGCCCTGAGGAACGATTATGAATACGAACTTGCGCCGGGGGACAGCCGCCGCAACATCGTTACGCGCGGCGTGCCGCTCAATCACCTGATCGGGGGGGAATTCATGGTGGGCGAGGTGCGGTTGCGCGGGATGCGGTTGTGCGACCCGTGCCAACATCTGGCAGCCCTGACCAACCGGCGGGCGCTGACTGGACTTATCCATCGCGGTGGACTGCGCGCCGAGATCGTGGTGGGCGGTATAATCCACACCGGAGATGTGATTGAATGGCACGAGCATCCCTGATTGATTTTTATTGCGAGGAGCAATTTTGTGAAACGAGCATTGATTGTACAGGGCGGGTGGCAAGGTCATAAACCCGCCGAAGTCGCGGACATCCTGGCAGGCATTCTGCGGCGCAACGACTTCGATGTGACCATTTCGGACACGGTGGACGCTTACCGAACGCTGGATTTGAACAGTTTTAACCTGATTGTGCCTAACATGTCGATGGTCACGATCACGGATGAGCAGTTGAAGCCATTGTCAGAAGCGGTGCGCGGCGGCGTTGGATTGGCGGGATTACACGGCGGTATGTGTGACAGCTTCCGTAATACCCCTGAATACCAGTTTATGACCGGGGGACAATGGGTGGCGCATCCTGGCAACGACGGCGTGTTGTATACGGTTTATATCGACGGCGTTCCCAGCCCACTCACCGAAGGCTTGAAGGATTTCGAGGTGCGCTCTGAGCAGTATTACATGCATGTTGACCCCGGTAACACGGTGCTGGCGACCACCCGCTTTGGCGAGGTGGTGATGCCGGTGGTGTGGACGAAGACCTGGGGTGAGGGACGTGTGTATTATTGCAGCCTGGGACACGCGCCGGACATCGTGCGGATGCCGGAAACCACCACGCTGATTGAACGCGGGATGTTGTGGGCGGCGCGGGATTAAGAAAAACTCCTCCCCCGCTCACGGAGGCGGAATGTTGTGGATAACACATCTGGTTATTGATACGGGGGTGGATTGATGCCGAGCTATGCCTTCATGCAGGTGGATGCGTTCACAGATCGGACGTTGGGCGGCAATCCGTGCGCGATTGTGTTTGATGCCGACGATCTGGACGATGGGATGCGGCTGGCGATTGCGCGGGAGATGAATCTGTCGGAAACCGCTTTTGTGGTGAAATCAGAAGTGGCGGATGTGGGGGCGCGATATTTCACACCTGCCGAAGAAATCCCGATGGCGGGGCATCCGACGATTGCAACCATCTTCGGGCTGGTCGAGTCCGGGCGGCTGAAGCTGACGGGCGATCATACACAAATCTCGCTGGAACTGAAGGTGGGCGCGATTCCGATTGACATCCACGCGCGGGGTGGCAAGGTGACGCAGGTGGTGATGTCGCAGAAGCAGCCGCAATTTCTGGCGACCTATTCCCCGGCGGAAGTCATGCCCGCCTTCGACCTGACCGCCGAGGATGCCCTGTCCGGTGTGCCAATCCAGACGGTTTCCACCGGGACGCCGCAGTTGATGATCCCCCTGCGGGATTTAGAGGCGCTGAAGCGGGCGCGGATGAACATCCCGGCGTATGTTGAACTGCGGGGGCGGGGCGATTTCTTCAGCCCACATCTGTTTGTGACCGGCGGCGTCACAGCCAGAGGGACAGACCTTCGCGCGGCACTTCGGCACACCGCCGGACACGATGGAAGACCCGTTCACCGGCTCGGCTACCGGCGGCATGGCGGCCTACCTGTGGCACTACGGATTGATCGACAGCCCGACCTTCACTGCCGAACAAGGTCACTGGATGAAGCGCCCTGGTACGGCACAGGTGGAAGTGGTCGGTTCGCGGGAGGCGATTGAAACGGTGAAAGTGGGGGGCGGGGCGGTGACGGTGGTGCGGGGGGAATTGCTACTTTAACAGTGGAAACAAAAAGACGCCCAATGTTGAGCGTCTTGTAAATGCTGCGACAAATCATGCGTGGCTGGACTGCGGCTGTCCGGGCATAACGCCTAACTGGCGCATAAGTCCCTGTACGTCCCATTGATGCCACAGGTCAGTGGACTTCCCATTGGTGAAGCGTTCCATATACAGATGGGCGACATTGATCTTCCGGCCTGTCGGCGGCAGGGCGCGTCCCGGTATCAGTTCAAAAACCCCATCCTGTGTGCCTGTCATGATGGCGTAATAAGCCACCATGTCACCATCCACCATCACATTTGTGACCTCAAAATGCAGGTCGGGGAAAGCACGTCGCAGCCCGGTGACAACTTCCCTGAGATGCGGAATGATAGCCGTCCCCGGCGGTTCCTGATGATCGACCCCTTTGGGATCGAAATGTTCGTCAATGGCGGACAGGTCGCCCTCATTCATAGCCCGTTCCAGATTCTGCTTAATCATCATCTTGTCGACCATTGTACCTAAACTCCTTTCATTGTAGTTATACTACATCGAACATAAACATGATATACTCACTCTATGGAAAATGTCAATAGACCCCTGACCCATCGCCAGCGTCAAGCCCTGGCGACACAGAAGCTCATCATCGAATCTGCCCGCGACCTGTTTCTGGAGCAAGGGTATGGCGCGACGACGATTGACGCCATCAGCGCAAGGGCGGGTGTGGCCGTCAGCACGGTATACACCATCTTCAAAAACAAGCGGGGTATCCTGAAGGCCATCCGTGAGGAGTGGCACTTGCAGTCCGGCCAGCGCGATATTTATCAACAAGCGATAGAGCAAACCGACCCTGCAAAGTGTATCGAACTGGCCGCCCATGCAAGCCGACGCCAATGGGAAACCAGCGCCAGTATGATGTCAATTTACAACGGCGCGGCGACGACTGACCCGGAGGCAGCGGCGGAACTGGATACCGCCCTGAACGGACGGCGTGCCGGGATGGAACGGTTTATCACGGCGATCAGCGGGATACTGCGCCCGGATTTGAGCCAGGAGCGCGCGCTGGCGATTTATCTGGCGCTGACGAAACCAGAAATTTACCAGGAATTGGTCGATCAAGGGGGCTGGACGCCGGACGAGTACGAATCGTGGTTGGCGGAGCTGCTGAAACAACAACTGCTGCCACCGGCCTAACTGGATACCAGATCACTCACGTCCCAAATCCGAATTCGTACCGTCGTCTGCTCCAACAGCGAGTTTAGTGCCATCGGGCGACCAGGAGAGGGTTGTGAGACAAGGATTGAGGTTACTGTGTGTTGTGTGTAGCCGGAATTACGTCAGGCCGGACGCCAAGCCGGATAGCCATCATCGGCCGGATTGTTGGTGAGACGGCGTTGGTCACTGCCATCGGCGTTCATGATGTAGATTTCATTGTTTCCATCGCGGTTGGAATAAAAGGCAATTAAACTCCCATCCGGCGACCACGTTGGTCCAGATCGTTACCAGAGCTACTGGCGAGTTTGTGTGGATTACTGCCGTCGACACTCATGACGTAGAGTTCACCACCTGTGATTCTAAAAGAATTGAAGGCAATCATACGTCCATCTGGCGACCAAGCTGGATCAGAATCGTAAGTGGTATCACCGATGGTGAGATTGTGTTGGTCACTGCCATTGGCGTTCATGACATAGATTTCTGGATTTCCGTCACGGGAAGAAGTAAAAGCAATCCGACGGCCATCCGGTGACCATGCTGGGGAATTGTCATCAGATGGATCGTCTGTGAGTTTGCGGGGATTGCTGCCATCAGCATTCATGGTATAGATTTCGCTATTCCCGTCTCGATATGAGGTGAAGACAATCAGACTCCCATCCGGTGACCACGCTGGAGCATCATCATCAGCCGAGTTGTCCGTGAGATTGCGAGGGTTGCTGCCGTCAGCATTCACGATATAGATTTCACTATTTCCGTCACGATCAGAATCGAAGGCGATCCGTTCCCCATCCGGCGACCATGCTGGAGCAACATCATCAGCCCGGTTGTTGGTGAGCCTGCGAAGATTATCACCATCGGCGTTCATAACATAGATTTCACTATTTCCATCACGATCAGAATCGAAAGCGATTTCGCCACTGCCGCCAAATGGTGTGGGAGAGGGCGTCTCTAAGAGGAAAGCATCCCCTTATTATTCTCGTGATATGAGTAGCAGGCCAGTACAAATAACAAAGCTGACCAGGGCCAAAACAACGAATATCGTACGACGATCTATCGTCTGTATATCAGGATAATAGTGCGGCGAACTTGGGCGGGAGCTTCAGAAATCAATTGGGGATGTTTCTGCCTCGGTGCGAATTCTGAATCTAGTACTGTATCGAATAGTGCTTCCGGTTCATCTATCTCCTGCGCGTCCTCATCAACAACATCATTGGGTTCGAGGGGTGGCGGATTCTCGATTTCCGCCAACGTTTCCGTGTCAACAGTAAGTGTCCCAAGTGCGCTCAGTGTTAAGTTGGCTTCGCCTGTTAAATCTTCCCCTCGTGTTTCTTTTCGTGGAACTTGTTCAGCTAGATAGTCAAAGAATTCAGATGAAGGCATTTCACCATCTCGAACATCTTCAGTCTGAATGCGCGCAAATATTTCCCAATTGGGCGTGTTTCTTGTTCCTGCCAACCAAAGCGGAAAGACATGTTTCTTGTGGTTTATGGCAATAGTAATCTCGGTTTGAACCCATATAGAGTCATCTGATTCTGGGGTCAGTACAACTACAAAAGCGTCACAGTCCCAGATTGCCAGTACAATTGACTTCCACCAGTCTTGACTACTGCGGAGGCGGGCGTTATCGACCCATACATCAAAGCCTTCGTCGCGTAACTTATCGGCCAGACGGTAGGTGTACTCACTATTTTTTGAACTGTAGCTGATGAAAACGTGGCTCATTGATACGCCGTTGCATTTGGAGAATGAAACTTTAGTATAAACCCCGATAATTGTATCCGGCAAATATATTGCCCTCACACGAACATGGTAGGATAAGGTATATTCACGGTGTTTAGAATTGTCTGGATAGCAGACGAGTGAAAAGGAGAAGTTTATATGGCGACTGGAACCCAGGCGCAGCCCACGATTCATGGGATGCCCCTGCTCAAACGGTGGCAGACAGCCATCGACACCTGCAACTGCCCGGACATCCACGAGGCGGATACGTTCACGCGCTGGCTGGTGATCTCGCGGGCGTGTGTGTTCTCGATGACCTTCACCTCCGGGCTGATTGGCGTGCTGCTGGCGGCGTCGGTGGGCGCGTTCACCGAAAACACCCTGTTCAAAATCTGGCTGGCGCTGCTGTGCGTGGTCGGGCTGGTATTCGCCCATGCCACCAACAACCTGGTTAACGACTGGACGGATGTGCGCAAGGGCGTGGACACCGAGGATTATCCCCGTTCACAGTACAGCCCGCATCCGGTGCTGGGCGGATTGACCACGCCCAACGGCCTGCTGAAAGTGTCGTTCGCGCTGACGCTGATTGACGGCCTGATTATGCTGTATCTGGCATCGGTAACAGGCCCACTGGTGATCTTGTTCGCGGTAGCCGGATTGCTGTTGAGCCTGGGCTACACAGCCTTCCTCAAACGTTATGCGCTGGGCGAACTGACGGCGCTGATCGTGTGGGGGCCGTTGATGATCGGCGGCACGGCCTATGCCATCAGTGGGGTTATCAACACCAACATCCTGCTGCTGACCCTGCCCTACGGCCTGATCGTGGCGTCGGTGCTGATCGGCAAACACACCGACAAGATCGAGAATGATCGCCCGGTGGGTGTGAAATCGATTCCGGTGCTGATCGGCGCAAAATCGGGCGCTTGCCCTGAACAAGATTGTGTTCATCCTGTTCTACGTGCTCATTTTCGCGCTGGTGCTGTTCCAGGTGACAGGTGTGTGGATACTGGTCACGCTGCTGGCTGTGCCGCGATTCGTCACCGCCTGGAAGGTGTATTCCAAGCCAAAACCGGACAAAAAACCGGATAACTGGCCGGTGTGGCCGCTGTGGTTCGTTGGTTGGGCGATGCACGCCAACAAACTGGCAGGCGGCCTGTTCATCGTCGGGCTGCTGCTCAACCTGACCCTGCCGCAGATTGGCGCGCTGGTCGGTATCGGCGGTTAACGCTATCCTCTCAAGGTCGGGATAGGTCAATTGTATCCGTCCCGGCCATGTCCTCAACAACATCGAATCCTCTCAAATTGACTGTTCTGCGGTACAATTACTTTTTCCAAAAGTGAAATTGCGGCACGGAGCAGTTGATGGATGCAGGTTTCGTGATTATTCTGATCGTGATTATTGCGGTTGCGGCGCTATCGGCGGATTCCTGTTCTGGCGCAGCCGGAAACCGTCTGAGGAGGTGGGGACGGAAACCATCTCCAGCATGGTAGGGGCTGCCCCGGTGACAAACGCGGCTCCTCCCGTGAAACCGGAGCCGCAGGACGAATTTTCGCGCTCCAACGACATGGCAACGCTGGACATCGTGCAGGGACCCCATGCCATCGTCGGGGGGCAAGACGTCGGCAGCCGAGTCGGTATGAGCCAGAAGAAAATGACCATTGGGCGGCATCCCCGGCAGGTGGACATCCAACTGTATGATCTGGACGAACCGAGCAGCGTCAGCCGCCTGCACTGTACCATCGAGTTTTACCCCACCATCCAGTGTTTCATGATTACGGATGAGGGGTCGTCGTCCGGCACGAAGGTGGAGGGGCAGACCATCACACCCTACCAACCCCATTCACTCAAGGATGGTGACGTGATCGAACTGGGTATCCCGGAAAAGCTGGGGGCGGTCATCAACTTCCACACGGCATTCAATCCACCGGACAGCGGTGGACGGCTGCGGGTGGATGCCGGAATTCAGGCGAAGGACACCATCCGTCAATCCATCGAAGGACACAGCCATTCACCGTCCGCACGGGGGACGACCCAACCGCTCAAGAGTGATGTGTTCATCAGTTACAGCCGCAAGGACAAAGAGGTCATGCGGGTTGTCCACGAGCGGTTGAGCGGACATAAGATCATCGTGTGGAGCGACGAAGCGTTGGAGCCGGGTTCACAATCCTGGCGCAGCGACATCCAGAGCGCGATTGAAAATACCCGGTGTGTGGTGGCTGTCCTGTCACCGGACGCCAAAGCCTCTGAATGGGTGAACGAAGAACTGAATTACGCCAAAATCTGCAAAGCCCGAATATTTACGGTGCTGGTGCGCGGCGACGAGAGCAACGCTATCCCGTTCGGGTTATCCGGTGTGCAGTGGATCGACATGCGGGCGGATTATGCCGAGGGGATTGAGGAAATCGTCTACGAAACGGCCACCAGCCAACTGGCCGGGGCGATCAACGAATTCCTGGGGCGGGAGTAAGCCGCGAATGGCGCGGCTATATCTGTCGTATCGGCGGGGACAGGATGCCGCCACTGCCCGACGGATCACGACCCAGTTGGAACAATTGTTGATCCCATGCGAATCCATTCAACCCTCTCCTAACGACCAATTTAAGGGCGGGACGGAACGGGCGATTAAAGCCTGCGACGTTGTGCTGGTCATCATCGGGGGCGGTTGGGCGGCCTCTGCGAACCGCTTCGGTTTTTCGGCCTTGTACAATTCCACCAACTCTGTCCGACGCGAGATCGAAGTCGCCCTGTCCGAAGGGGTGGCGATTATTCCGGTGCTGGTGGGAAGCGCGACCCTGCCCACTGCCGCTAACGTTCCCGGTTCGATTGCACCCTTCCTGGAACGGCAGGCGGTGAACCTGCGCGATGACCCGGATTTTGACGACGATTTACGCGGGCTGATCGAGCAAATTCAGCCGGGAGCGGCAGCGCGGCTGACGGCCAGCCATCACATTTTCATTAGTTACAGCCGTAAGGATACGGCGATGATGCAGCGCCTTCGGGATGACCTGCGGGCGGCGGGTCTGGACGTATGGGTGGACGAGGACGGCCTCGAACCGGGTACACCAGACTGGGAGAAAGCCATCGGCGCGGCCATTCGGGGGACGGTATGCCTGGTGGCGGTGCTTTCGCCGGATGCGGAACAATCCACCTGGGTGGGTCGGGAACTGGCGATGGCCGAGATGTTGGACAAGCGCATTTTTCCGGTCCTGGCGCGAGGCGACGAACGGGAAGCGATCCCTTTCCGGCTGATGTCGCACCAGTGGGTGGATGGGCGGCAGCATTATGCCGATGCACTGGACAAGCTGCTGGCGGCGGTGCGGAAGCATTTGAGCCAGTCGTGACAACGGCGGGAACAGAGGGGCTTGCCGCCGATATGGTCGAACAAGAGAGAAAAACGAACCAGGGAATCAAGAAATGATTCTCCGAATTTATCTATCCCCTCCCTAAATCCCTCCCCACTGCGTAGGGAGGGACTTTTTTGCTGTCATGCCACAACACCAAACGCAATTGAACCTTCGAGGCAGGTTAGTCACAATGGACACACCAGTGCCAATTTGTGACACCCATTTGAGGGGAAATGTCGCAAATGGCGTCAATGTCACAGAGTCCAATTGTGTCACATGGGCGAAATGGGCGGCAGAGTCTTCAAAGTCGGAGGGGGCAATATTGCCCGTTTCGCAAATTTCGTCATTTTCGTCAATTTCCTGAACGCCGATTTTGAAATTTCTCCCGTAAAGTGCGCAGGCATGGGTTGAGCAGGGAAAGCCCTCACCCCCAGCCCCTCTCCCACAAGTGGCTGAGGGGAGCAAGACAGATACAGTGTAGCACAAAAGTTCGTGGAATAGGTGAACATTTGTGTACACATTTGTTTCGATTTTGAGGGGAGAAATGGGGATTTAGCTGCCAGTTACCAGAAAAAGAAAAAGCAAAAAAGACATTCATTATCACCTCAATTCTTCGGAGGGCAAAATTCACCAGTGATTTGTACACCCTGATTGTTTATTTCATCAATCCAGGTGCAGGTCACTGGCAGTATATCCGTTATGTCTATATCGGCTGGTAACTGGATGGTCATGTGAGCCGTGCCATCCACATGCACCAAATGGTTTTCCGCTTCATTTCTGTCAGTTGTAAAATATCCCGGAGTGATAAAAGTGCCATCATCCTGCTTTACGGAAGGTTCCCCTGTGCCCGCAAAGTAACCCAAAATATGGTCAGGGTCGGGGTCTGTACCGAGTGATACCAATACATCGACTGGCCCGTTCCGTAGATCAACAATCGAACCAAATTCACCGTTCTCAAAGGTGGTATATGGGACACAATCGTAGGTCTGGATTGGTGAACACACCCAGACAAATACCCCTAATACCGGCGTGCCACTGCTATCCAGAACATTACCCCCTGCGCCATTATCGTAAGTGAGGAAGGGTGCATGTACATCGAGATAGGCATTGAAACTGTCATAAAAGTCGGTCACGCTCATCCCAAAGATTTCCTGAAAGGCTCTATGCCAGCCCTCCTGCCCTGGATACTGGCTCATCCGCGAAAAGAAGTCGAAGATTAGCCGGGGATTGTCCCCTGTGAGGTTCATCAGGTAGGCAACGGCGAGTGGTCCCATTGTGTGCCGAGCGTACCCGCAAGTTTGCTGAAGGCTGTAACGGCATTGAATATGGAAAATGTCGTAACTGACCCAATTACGAACAACGGCTAAATCGAAGCCAGCGGCTTTGAATATCTCATTGGTGATATAGGCCTGACTGCCATCGGTCAACCATCCTGTGGAGGCATTATTATCTCCGATTTCCCACGCACCGAGTTTTTGAAAGATAAATCCCAGATATTCGCCCGGCATCGGGCAACCGTATGGGACTCCATAGCCAAAACGACAAATGTATTGACCTGTCCAAGCGAACGTCCCTTCAGCAGTTCGCGTGCCGCCTGCGCCTTCGCCCGCACCAACCATCTGCAATGCCCGATCTGTCGAGACATCGAAATATTCTGATACGGCACGCACCTGTAATTCACGATCCTGGAAAATAAAAACTGGCACAGTGAGACTGGTGAGATCAAGCCCAAGTCCTTCAAGATACTCATTTGCTGTGGTATACATCCGCTCAAACAGCGCGATTTCCTGGTCGGTATGCCCCTGAATAATCAAGGTTATATTGGGGGAAATTACAATTTTTGTGGTTTGTGATTCCATGAATGTGGGCACTTTCTGATCGTCCCCCACCAGCATCAGACCAGACCAGATATAGCCTTCAACAACATCCTCACCCGTTTCATACTGCACAAAATACCAGATGTCACTGGTTATCGCGTTCAAGGTAATGGAGTGCCCACGTTCCTGATATAGAATTGTCACTGATGCCCCGGCAGGGATGCTCACTACAACACTGCTATTTGAGTTTGGGGCGGCACGCAAATTTGCGCCACCGGGTACAACGCCGATTACGGGTTCACGGTTGGCAGAGGAATCGGCACTTTCATTTTGGGCGGCTGCGTGCGGGCTTCTAACAAACAAGCTCAACGCCACGAGCAATATAGAAAGAATAGAGATCGTTTTTCTAACTATCATTATCCACTCCCTTGAGAAATGCTTATGCGGCCTGCTCTCATTGCTTATGAGATGATTGGTTCAGCCGATCCATAATTAAAAGAATGATCTGTATGAGACCCAGGAGGAAGGTTACGCAGGCGATAGCGAGGGCGACAAAGGCGACTTCAATGGCGGGGCTGGCAACTGTCGGCGGGCTGGTAACTGGAACATAATAGTCGTGTAGAAAATTCCAGTAAATGAAATAGGCAATGATCGCATAGAAGAACAAAATGGCTGCTCTTTGCAGTCGTTTCATTGTGTTTGCCACCACCTCTGTTTACGATGTTATTTTAGCATCATTTATCGAGTGTCCCCCTCGATGACAATTTCGTCCAGAAGGAGCGATTGGGGATGGTCAGTGGGGATTAGACCCCAACCGAAATGTCCCTGCGGGGTGACCACTGCATATTGATTGTCAATCCAGGCGACGAAGCCGAGCGCGCCACGCGGCGCGGAGGGGGTTTGATGGACGGTGACGCTATCTACCGCAAAGGTGAGGCTATCTGGCTGCCAGTCGAGGGTGTAGGTGTGGCGCTGGAACAGGAGGGAGGTGTCCAGCAGATGTTCGCTGACGCCGAGGGCACGCTGTCCGATAGGCCACAGGCGACGGTACAGGGCGGGAATCCGCATGAGCAGAAAGCCGAGGGGTGCGGTGGGCAGGAGAGCGAGGAACTGCGGACGAGTGGCATCGAGGGTGGCGGCTTTCCAACCCGCTCCGGGTATGTCCAGCGCCAACTGCATGTTGTTGGGCGGGGAGGCGAAAAAGAACCAGGCCGCTTTGGGGAAACGCAGGGTGTATTCACCGGGCGAAAAAGGATGATTCCAGAAGCCGAATCCGGCTGTGCCCTGCAAACCAAGTGGTGACGATGTTTCGGCGCGGGCGGTGACGGTCAACCGAACCGGGGGATTCCAGAAGAAATCACGGCGGAGCGTGTAGTCGGTGATCTGGGCATCGCTGTAGGTGCGGGCGGGTGTGGGCGGCACATCCAGACGCAGCAGACCGGGGGATTGGTTCACTGTGCCACGTCCGATCTGGGTGAAACGCCAGGGCGGGGACAGGGGTTCGGTGAAATCTGTGCGACGGATCACGCGCGCTCCGGGGAACGCATCCGGCGATGGCGGCGGGCGCGGTAGAGGTAAAAGCCGACTGCCTGCCCCGCCAGCACGATCACGGTCAGGGCGAGGGTAGCGGTCATGAAAGGCATCTGACGGTGATTGATGATCTGGAAAATGAGGGTGTGCAGCAGGGCGAGCGCGGCCAGCAGGTAATTAAAACGCTGCCAAACCTTCCAACGGCGGCCTTTGAGACGGCGCAGGGACAGGTCGTTGGAGATGACCAGCAGGACGATCAGGAAAATGGTCGCCACCAATCCGACATCGTTGCTGAAGCCGAATAAATCCCGGCG
This sequence comes from uncultured Chloroflexia bacterium, assembly GCA_963752305.1. GTDB lineage: Bacteria > Chloroflexota > Anaerolineae > Aggregatilineales > Phototrophicaceae > CFX2. Next base: position 64,881 of record CAVVXQ010000005.1, on the reverse strand, counting down.
CAGACGATAGCCCCCCGGCGCGAGTTCCAGGAAGAATGCCCAGATTTGCCCGTTCAGGCGCACTTGCAGGGCATAAAAGACATGCAGACAGCCGGTGATGGCCGACCAGATGCCAACATCGCGGCGCAGGTCGATGTTGACCGGGTTACGGCGCTGCGACAGCAACTTCACCGGGCCGATCAACAGGGAAAGCGCGAGGAAAATCACACAGAGGTAGCCGAAACCGAGGGTGAGCGCATAGGTCCAGTCGGAATAGGGGGCGTAGAGATGGGCGACAAAACAGCCCACCGCCGTAAACAGCGCCAGGGCGATGTGGTTTCGCCAGCGTTCTGCACCAATGTTCAGAATTTGAAAGAAGGACATTCCAACCTCAAGACATTACCAGTATGCACATTATTTGACCTCTCACCCCAATCTAATAGGGGGGCGTTCACCCCTAACCCCCCGACCCCTTTCCCCCGAATTCAAGGGAAGGGGAGAAAAACAAGGTCATTTCGCTCGTCGCCTCGCCTCAACTCCGTTTAGGGAGCAGAGACAATCCAGACGAACCTATACCGACGGCAGCCCCTTGCCACCGAGAGGGGTAAATTCGACGCCCGGTTGGATGTCGGCAATTAATGGACGAGCGCGGGCGATGAACGCCTGGGTCGATTCGAGTTCGAGGGAGGCGCGGTGATCGTCACTCGTGCGCCAGATTTCCATGACATGGATGGCATTTTCGTCCGTCGGGCTGGTGCTGACGATATACAGATAACATGCCTCGAACTGCTGTAAGGCTTCCGCCGCCTGAAGTAAATAACCAACCAGTGTGTCCCGTTCTCCGGGTTGGGCTATGAATGTGCCATGCCGTCCAACCATTCGATGTTACTCCTTTAGACTGCCTCATCCTGACAAATTTTACCGTATTCAGCGCCGCCGTATATGAGGCCAGAAGAAACCTCCCATCTTGAGAAAATGCCCCATTTAAGGTATCATAATAGGCAGAATATCTGTTCGAAAGCACCATCTATTCCTTAAACAGTGAGGTAAACCCCCGTTGGACATTACCTGGTACGGACATAGCTGTTTCCGTATTACTGAACGTAATCGAATCTCTATTGTTACCGACCCGTTCTCGGAGTCTATTGGCCTGCCCGCGCCCAAGCTCAAGGGCGACGTGATTACCATCAGCCACCATGAACCGGGTCACAATAACATTGAGGCGGTGAAGGGCACACCTCACATCCTCGAAGGCGCGGGGGAATACGAAATTGGCAGCGTGTTCATCACCGGCATTGCCATGCACCATGTTGATGAAAGTGGGGCACGTTATAATGTGGCCTACCTGCTGGATTACGACAACCTGACCGTGCTGCACCTGGGCGATCTGGCGCATGTGCCGGATCAATCGACTATCGAGAGCCTGGGTGAAGTTAATGTGCTGCTGCTGCCGGTGGGGGGCGGCAACGGTCTACGCGCCAGCCAAGCTGCCGAAGTAGTGGCGCTGGTCGAGCCGCATTTTGTGGTGCCAATGCATTATGCGCTGCCGGGGCTGCGGGTGGAACTCGACCCACTAGACAAATTCCTGAAGGCGATGGGGGTCGGCAAGGTGCAGGAGGCCGATACGCTCAAAGTTTCGTCAAGTGATTTGCCGGAACAATCGCAGGTTGTTATCCTCCTACCGCAATTGCAGACGGCATAGGGAGGGTTGATGGCTGGATTGGGCAAGGACAATGTGAAGCTGCTGATGCAGTGGGACATTAAGCCGGAGCATGAGCAGGATTACTTCGAGTTTGTCGTGCGCGAATGGGTTCCGGGCATTACCCGATTAGGGCTGGAGCCAACTGGCGCATGGTACACCGCTTATAGTGCTACCGAACGTTCCCAGATTTTGACGGAGGGTATCGCCGAAGACCTGGAAACCATGCGCGAAATCCTCGAAAGCACCGACTGGCAGCAACTCCACGAAAAGTTGATGGAATACGTCCACAACTACGAACAGAAAGTCGTTCGGGTGACTGGCGGCTTCCAACTCTAAATACAAACGCCCATGATGATCGTGGGCGTTTCTCATTTTCCAGATTTGATTCGAAGAAAATTTAATCGGCAGCCGCCGTACTGCTGCTGGTACTGGCCGAGGGCTTGACCTCGGACTTGGCATCCGATTTGGCTTCGCTCTTGGTTTCCGATTTGGTTTCGGAGGAAGCCGAGTCCGTCTTGGCAGTGGTCGAGTCGGCAGCTTCTTTGCCATTTGACTTGGAAGTCATGGTGCTGCTGGATTTACTTTTGCTGTCATTAACGTAGAAGCCCGACCCTTTAAAGATGATGCCCGCTGCCTGAACCACCCTGGTGACAGACTGGCCGGTAGCCGGGTCAACCGACAACGGCTCATCTGAGAATTTTTGTCGTAAATCAAAGGTCGTGCCGTCTTCGCGGCGATAGGTATACATTGGCATAGAGAACCCCACCTCAAAACTGAACTGCATTGAGCGTTATGATCGCGCCACCTTCATATGATACAACATTTTTTAGCACAGTCTATAGGTGAGTGCTAATTTCTGAGCGAATTTTTATACATTTTTCGGCTCGGAAAGGTGTGTGGGATGCAGTTTACCACATCCCACAGAATACGAAATCAACCTCAGGGAGCAGGCGTGGGCGTCGACGGGGTGAGGGTTGGTATGACTTCACTATCTATCATCTGGGTGAAGGGAATGGCGGTAAATGTGCCATTGGCGGTGATCTGCTCGTCCGGGTTTTCGGTAGAGGCGAGTTGGAAGGTGAATGAGCCACTGACGCCCTGGTCACTGAGGGAGTTGATGGTCAGCGTTCCGCTTTGGAGCAGGTTGTAACCGCTATCCGTCTCATTTTGCGGAATCAGTCGGGCGCTGATGATGGGGGCGAGGGTTTCATCACTCTCGTCCACACCCTGTTCCGGCCCGACGGGCGGCGGATTGTTGCTGGAGAGGGAACTGCCCGCACCGGCATTGTTGTCGGATACGATGGTGGCGAATCGTGTGGCTGATACCGTCGCGGTAGCTGACGGGGTATTGGCCGGGGTTGACTGACTCTGAGCGGAAGCCGTCGGCTCGGAACTCTCGGTTGACTCGGCGGGGACTCCCTGGGGTGTACCAGCCGCATCCTCGTTGATATTGTTGCCAATGGTGCTGGTCACATTGCCCACACCGATCTGGTAGTCGCCTTCGGCCATGTTGCTTTGCGAGAAGGCCAGTTCAAACACGTAAGCTCCATCACTTGAAGTAAAACGGAGGGTACGCAGGTTCACGGCAGGGGTGTTCAATATCGGTGCGGTTTCGCCGCTCTGTGGGCTGCCGGATACCTGGTCGGTCACTGTCGCGCCACTGCTGGAGTCCAATGTTAGTTGGGTGTCCCCGGTGATGTCGATGACGAAGCCCTGATTCATCGCAGCTTCGGTGGCTTCCGAGGTCATCTCGGCAGTGACAGTAGGCTGGACGGTGGGATTGCTCTCGGTTGGAATGTCGGGGGTGGGATTGTTGGCACAGGCTGCAACCAACGCGGTGAGCATAAACACGATTGTGACTCGTATGACGTTACGCATAAAACTGTTCTCCTTTACGATAAATACTGGTCAGACTCTTTCCATTCAAGCAGGCCAGTGTCTATCGTGTATCAGAACAGCCTCAATATCGTCACAAATCGGGTTGTTCGGCGTCAGGGGGAAGCGCGCTTGGGGATGATCCGGCCAGTGCGCGCCATATACTGTTGATACTGGTCACCAAATTGTTGCAACATCATCTGCTCTTCCTTCGATACGCGCATAAAATACATGATACCGAAGGTGACAACCCCGCCGAATCCGGCGATCCAATTGGACAACAGGAACGCCTGAGCGATCATCATCACCCAACCCGCCGCGTACATAGGATGGCGCACCCGTTGATAAATCCCCTGGGTAATCAGCGTATGCGTATCGTGGATTTCCAGCGTAGATGACCAGTTCTGCCCCAGGTCTTTATGCGCTCGCCAGAACAACCACAGTCCAATGGCTAAAACAACTGTGCCGATGCCAATCAGCCACAGGGACGAGGGATAGTCGGCGAAGGCCAGCCAATCGGTGAAGATGTAGATTAACGGTAAGATCAAGCCGCCAATGGTGATGAGCAGAAGCAGGATTTGTTCCTGGGGGTCTGTCTGTTTGCGTTTCATGCTATTTCTGTAGGGATAGCGGATGATGATCTGCATGATCATTCCGGCTATGAATATCGCTTTGCCTAATACCATGTCATTGTCTCCTTGTCACAAACTCGCCTTGATGGATTTTCGGGATCGTCCATTATTTAGGTTGGCGGCGGCGGATTTTGCCATTCGTGAGGACGTGTGTGTCGTGATTCTTGGCGTCGTTTTTGTCCACGACAGTATATACCTGCTGGATGAGGCGCTCAACGTCGATGCCGGAGGCATAACACACACCGATAGCGGTCACAAACACATCGGCGGCTTCTTCGGCAATATGGTCGGGGTTTGTGCCATCCTGGGCGGCCTCGATCAGTTCGGCCACTTCTTCCTGAAAATTGCGGACAGCGGACTCGACCTGGGGAACATAATCGAAGCGGTCATAAAATTCGCGTGTGGATGATGCCAGGTCACGCAGGGGGTCGCCAGAACGTCGGGGCATGGGAAAACCTTTCGAGATACAGATAGCGCGAAGGTCAGGGATTGGCCGAACGTAAGGGAAATGTGTGCAACCCCTGCACAAACAGGGCAACAAGCTGGCGGAAACTTTCGTCCCGATCCAGCGCCAAGCCGAAGCCACCCGCGATTTCCAGATCAACAAAACCATGCATAACACTTCGCAGACCACGAACGATATGCAACCTGTTATCCGGGCTGAAGCCGTAGGGCGCTAACACCGCCAGCACCACATCCAGCAATTCCTGGCTGGCAGCGGCCAGTTCGGGTTCATCCGGTGTGGCGGCGCGCAGGGTGGCGGTATAAACCCCCGGATGGGCACGGGCGAAGTCGCGGTAGGCATCGGCCATGCTCATGATGGCGTCATCTCCAGCCTTGCCGACAGCGGAACGGCGCATGGATTCGCCAAGCTGACGCACACCCCACAAGGACAACTCATAGCGAAGCCCAGGCAGGCCGGAGACGTGATTATACAATGACGGAATACGGATACCGAGTTGTTCGGCCACGCTGGCGAGCGTCACGGCGTTAAAACCGTGTTCGTCCGCCAGCGCGATGCTGACTTCCAGCACTCGCTCCCGATCAATACGCTTTCTGGCTGGCATAATCTTCACTCTTGATGTGACGTTTGGCTTCGACGATGGCGGATTCCATTGCGGGTACAGGATTTTCGAGCGTGCGTCCGTGACCGACGGCCAAACGGGCGGGTCGCAGGTCGCGCAGCACTTCGGCACTATGGAGGGTCAGGGGTTTGTTCCAGGTTGCCAGGGCGTGGAAGGGGAACAACAAGCGTAGTGAGCCGCCGGTGACAATACCCGCCTTCGTGCTGTAGGTATCCCCGGCGATGACGGTGCGATCCCGATGATCGAAAAATGATACATGACCGGGAGTGTGTCCCGGTGTGGGGATGACTTCCAGCGAACCAATGCGATCCCCGGCGTTGAGCAGTCGGGTGGGCTGTGTGGTAATGACCGGATAGTTGCCTTTGAGGGGTAACTGCGGTTCGTCGGCATCCAGACTTTTGTCACCCGTCAAAAATCGGGCGTCACGCGCCGAGATCATGACTTCGACATCCGGCAGGAGGGCGTGGAGCGCATCCAGCGAACCGACATGATCGAGGTGGGCATGGGTCAACAGAATACGGCGGATAGGCGCGCCGTTGGCTGTGGCAGCCTTGATGATGTCCTTTGCCGAGCCACTCAGTCCGGTATCGACCAGGGTGAAACCGTCGTCTTCCCGCACGAGAAAGCAGTTGAAGGCCGTGAGACGGGTGAGTTGAATAAGATGATCGCCATAGGTGGTTGTACGCATAATTCCTCTCCTTAAACTAACATGATTAGACTATAAACTAATGCAGTTAGTTTGTCAAGGGTTTCCTGGAAATAAAAGGGGAGGATTTCAAACCCTCCCCTACAATCCAGACGTATGAGTTATGCAGGGATTAAATCACCAGCCGCATCGGGTTTTCGAGCAGTCCCTTGAAGTATTGAAGGTACTGCGCGCCCTCCGCGCCGTCGCTGACCCGGTGATCGACGCTGATGGTGGCTCTCATACGGTTGCCGACACCGAGCGTTCCGTCGGGCATCACCACCGGCACTTTCATGGCTGTGCCAACGGCGACAATTCCCGATTCCGGCGGGTTGATGATGGCGGCGAAGTGTTCGACATCATATGGGCCGAGGTTGCTGGTGCTGAAGGTCGCGCCGGTAATGTCGTCCGGTTTCACCTTACCCTCACGGGCACGGGCGATCATTTCCTTGTTGTGGGCGGCCAGTGTACTCAGCGAAACCTGATCGGCATCACGAGCGACAACATACATCAGACCGTTGTTAGGCAGCGCGACGGCGATACCGATGTTGATGTGCTTAAAATGCACCAGTTTGTCGCCATAGGAATGGGAGTTCAGGTTCGGGAATTTGCGCAGCGTCAGGGCAGCGGCCTTGACCACCAGATCGTTGACACTGATTTTGGCGGCGTCCTCCGGCAGACCATCATTCAACTGCTTGCGGAAGGCCAGCAGCGCATCCATTTCAATGCTGGTGGTGACGTAGAAGTGCGGAATCTGCTGATTGCTCTCCACCGTCACGGCGATGATGCGCTTGCGCATATTGCTGATGTCGGTGACTTCGACATCCGGCCCTTCCGGCAGTTTGCGGGTGGGCGCGGGCAGAACAGCGGACGGTTGTGCGGCAGGGGCATGACTCGGCGCGGCGGAGGGTTGGAATTGTTCCACATCCTCGCGCACGATACGCCCACCAGGGCCGCTGCCAGCCACCTGTTGGAGGTCGATACCCTTCTCATCCGCGATTTTGCGGGCAAGGGGAGAGGCTTTGACACCACCGGGTAGATGGCCGTTACCATCGGCTGCGGCAGCATGACCATTGCTGGGCTGCGACTGTGATACTGCCGGGGCAGGTTCGCGTTCTACCGGAGGGGCAACCGCCGGGGCTGCCGCCGGAGCGGGACTACCCGCCGCCTGGGCACTGCTTGCACCATTGCCAGAAGCGGATTCACCCGCCGCGCCAATCTGGCCGATGACCGCGCCTTCGGACACTTCATCACCCACCTGGGCGGCCTGCTGGGTGAGGACCCCATCGGCAGGGGCTTCGATCTCGACAGTGGCTTTATCGGCCTCGATTTCGGCGATGACCTCGCCGCTTTTCACGCTGTCACCGACATTCTTGATCCAGTTGAGCAGCGTACCATCCATCGTTATGGTGATTGGGCTGGACATTACAACACCTCCTTCACGGCGGCGATGACTTTTTGCGGATCGGGCAGCGCCATCAGCTCAATGTTTTTGGAGTAGGGCAGCGGCACATCCAGGGCGCTGACCCGTTTGATGGGCGCATCCATATAATCGAACATCTTGTCCTGAATGTTGGCGGCAATTTCGCTGCCAACACTGAAGTGTGGCAGGGATTCTTCCACTACAACGCAGCGATTGGTCTTCTTGAAGCTCTCGAATACCGTGTCCAGATCGAGGGGACGCAGCCAACGCAGGTCTACAACCTCACATTCGACCCCCTCTTTCGCCAGTTCATCTGCTGCCGCCAGCGACCATTCTACGCCGCGCGCGTAGGTGACGATGGTGACATCTTTGCCCTCGCGCTTGACATCGGCCTTGCCGATGGGCAGCACAAAGTCCGGGTCTTCAGGCACAGGGCCGGGTTTGGGGTAGAGGGCGATGGTTTCGGTGAACAACACCGGATTCTCGTCGCGGATGGCGGCCTTGAGCATTCCCTTCGCATCGGAGGGGGTGGATGGGCATCCCACCAGCAGGCCGGGGAAATGCGCAAAAATCGGTTCGGGCATGTGCGAGTGGGTAGCGGTGGCCTGTTCACCCCAACCTGTGGCGGCACGGATGACCAGCGGCACGGTGAACTGCCCGTTGAACATATAGTGTATTTTGGCAGCGTGGTTGATGATGGCATCCAGCGCCAGGAAAGCGAAGTTGATGGTCATCATCTCGGCTACAGGCCGCAACCCGGCCATCGCCGCGCCGACCGCTGTTCCGGCAATCGCCATCTCGCTGATGGGGGTATCACGCACACGCTTCGCCCCGAATTCTTCCAATAAGCCGCGCGTGACACGGTGCGTACCTTGCCATACGCCGACTTCCTCACCCATGACGAAGACCCGCTCATCGCGCAGCATTTCTTCATGCAGCGCCATGCGCAGCGCTTCGCGCATCGGTTGATTTCTGTGTTCGGCCATTACTCGATGCCCCTTCCGACATAGACGTTGGCGATCAGGTCTTCGTAGGTGGGGTCGGGACTGTTGAGCGCGAACTCCACCGCGTCCTCGACGACCTTCGCCATTTCTTTCTCAATGATTTGCAGCTCCGGGTCGATGTTTTTGTACTTCGACTCCAGGGTTTTGTGCAGGATGGTGATCGGGTCTTTATGTTCGAGCCAATCCTGCAATTCATCGGCCAGCCGCTTGTCATAACTGCGGTCTGACACCCCATGTCCCTTGTAGCGGTAGGTCATGGATTCGATCAGCACCGGGCCAGTGGTGCGGGCGTATTCCACCGCCTCGCTGACCACCTGATTGACGGCGATTACGTCCTGCCCATCGACGCGCCCCATGTCCTTCATGGCATAGGCCACTGCGCGCTTGTGCAGTTCCGGCTGGGCGCTGGCATCCTCGACGCGCGTGCCCATGCCGACCAGATTGTTCTCGATCACCCAAACCACGGGCAAATCCCACAAGGACGAGATGTTCATGGCCTCGTGGAAGTAGCCGTTGTTGGTCGCGCCGTCACCGACAAAACTAAGCACCACATTGTCGGTTTCGTTATAGCGACATTCCAGCGCGATTCCCGCCGCCAGCGGCAGATGACCGCCGACGATAGCGTAGCCGCCCCAGAAATTCAGGTCACGGTCAGCCAGGTGCATCGAGCCGCCTTTACCGCCGCTGACGCCTGTGACCTTGCCCATCATTTCGGCCATGATCGGTTTGGGGTCTACCCCGCGCGCCAGCGCAATGCCATGATCGCGGTAGGCGGTGATGACATTATCGGTTTCGCGGAGGGCTGCCAGCGCACCGACGCCAGTGGCCTCGTGACCGCTATAGAGGTGCATATACACCCCGGTGATGGTTTTATCCCGGTAGAGCGCGTCACATTTGGTTTCAAACTGCCGGATGAGCACCATCTGCCGATACCATTCCAACAGTGTTTCCTTCTTAATCGTCTCTTTGCTGCGTGTTTTTGTAGTAGCCATTGGACTCCTCGATACGGTTCAGAGCCATACAGCCTATAGGGGATAGGATGCCTGCTTTGACTGAGTATATGCTGGTGGACGTTTAATACCCGTTAGTTTACATCAAAGGGGGAGTGCGCGGCAAACCCGAATATGGCCGGGGCAACGAAATGAGCGGTTTTGATGGGGAGGATCGTCCATCCTCCCCATCGGTATCCACAGGGGTCTTAAGCCTGCTGCTGAATCCACTTCATGGTCTTGGTCGCCAGCTTGTCGAGCGCCTCGACGGACAGGGCGATATGCTCTTCCTTCGTGTCCTCAATCTTGTTATGGGAAATCCCGTACAGGCTTTGCACAAATAACATGATGGTCGGCACTCCAGCGCGGGCGACTTCGGCAGCGTCATGCAGCGGGCCGCTGGGCAGGCGGTGGGACGTGCCGCAGGTTTCCTTAACGGCCTCGTCGGCCAGTTCGATCAGGTCGGGATGGAAGGGGATGGGGTGAATCTGCCAGAGGAGACTCCATTCGACACCGATTTTTTCTTCCTCGGCAAAGCGATGGCTGGATTCCTGCGCCTCGCGGTACATGTTGCCTAACGCTTCGGCGTCCAGATGACGTTGATCGAGGGTCATGAGGGCGTCGGCAACCACCGAGGTCACGATACCGGGTTTGGTTTCCACGCGCCCGACGGTACAGACACCACCATAACGTTTGCCGATCTCGCGGACTTCCAAATGCAGCTTGGAGACACCGCCCAGGGCGTCCCGGCGTTTGTCCATCGGGGTTGAGCCAGAATGGGCTGCCTGCCCGGTGAAACGAATGGCATGACGTTCTACGCCGAACGTACCGAGTACCACACCCAACGGTAAATCCATACTTTCCAGCACCGGCCCCTGCTCGATGTGCAGTTCCAGATAGGCGGCGGCGTTTTTGAACTGCTTGTGCGCCTGCTTGACGGTATCGAGATTCAGGCCGAATTTAGCGATGGCATCGGTCAGCTTGATTCCATCCTTATCCTTCAGTTCGCGCAGTTCGTCGGGGATCATGGTGTTGGAAGCGGCGCTCGACCCGAACAGGCTGCGTCCGAAACGCGCACCTTCTTCGTCCGCCCAATCCACCAGACGGACGGTGACAGGCGGTTTGCCCTGCTCGGCAATACGCCGCAGCACTTCCAGACCAGCCAAGACGTTCAGGCAGCCATCGAGCCAACCGCCGTTGGGCACGGAGTTGATGTGACCACCGATGAGCAGTTCTTTTTCCGAGTCCCCGCGCAGAGTCGCCCAGACGTTGCCCGCTTCGTCGGTTTCGATCTCGACAGGCAGTTGTTCCAGTTTTTGATGCATCCAGGCACGGGCTTTCGCCCAGGTATCGGTGAAGGCCACGCGCTGCGCGCCGTCTTCATCACCTGTCAGGGCGCGCAGGTCTTTCAGTTCGGCAATTGTACGTTGGGGTTGCAATGACATGAGAATACCTCCTCGTAAAGCAATCATGACACGACCAGAGGGATGGTTGAGGCCGTGTGTCGACAGTGGAAAATAAACCTTTTGAGCGAAAAGTGGCGGTATTATACCGCGCTTACCGAACATTTGCCGTTTTTGAGGGACGGCAGAATCAATCAACCCGGTGGCTACCGGGTTGATTGTGAGGAGTGAATCAGGAGGTTATGAATGGGCGGACGCCGACAAATGGTGTGTGTCGATGACCGCCTCAATATCACGCTTAAAACTTTCGGCTTCCGGGCGCAAGTCCCGATCAAACAGCATCACCGTTCGTTTATGCTGCTTATCCTGGATGATGAAGCTGATCCACCGACTATAAAAATATCGGGACTTATGCAGGTAAACTCCGGTGATCTCATCCAGGGCAATGTCTTTGGTCTCGTTGAACATACTGGGGATGATCTGCGCCAGAGGATCGGTACGCAAAAGGCGTACATGATCGTTGTACAATTCGAACTGGCAGTTCATACCAAGAAGGGTCTTGATTGGCTGCTCGGTATAGGTGGACTGAGCTTTTACCATCACCATTCCCTTTCACTATCTGTTACAGACTATCGTAAAGGGGAATGCCCGCCAGAGCGGATGATATTTGGCATATAATCCGCCGTTATTAATCACTTGCGAAATGGGAGTTACTGTACGGTCTGAAGTGGGAATCAGGCGCAGAGAGACAACACCCTACCCGGAAGTGGTGTCTCATTATCAGATGAAAAGCGATCCCTAATCCACCGTCGTCGGGTCAAAAGCGTCGCGGATGCCATCACCAATGATATACAGGCAGAGTACGGTGATGAAGATCAAGACACCGGGCACAATCGCCATGTGGGGGCCGCGAACGAAGAACTTGGATGCTTTCGTCAGCATATTGCCCCAGGTGGCAGTTGGCGGCTGCACGCCCAAACTCAGGAAGCTCAGGGCAGACTTGGTCAGGATGAGACCGCCGATGCCACCCGCCAGCGTAATGGCGGTGATGGAGATCAGGTTCGGCAGGATATGAACGATCATAATGCGCCAGGGAGAACTGCCGAGCGCGCGGGCGCTCAGAATATACTCCTGTTCGCGCAGGGAGATGGTTTGACCCCGCATGAGGCGCGTGACTCCTGTCCAGCCGGTCAGCGCCAGTACAGCGACCAATGCTTCGGGTGAGGGACGAAACAGGGCAGAAATGATAATAAGCAGGTAAATGGTGGGCAGGGCGTCGAGGGTGGTAATCACCCAATTCATGATGTCGTCGGTTACACCACCAAAATAGCCGGTCATCATGCCTAAAATCAAGCCAATGGTCAGGGTGATGATCGCGCCCGCAAAACCGATTCCCAGGGAAATCCTCCCGGCATGCAGCAGGCGTGCCAGTTGATCTCTACCAAGATCATCCGTACCAAAAATGTGTCCCGGTGTGCCCAGCGGCAGCAGCGCCGTATAGGAAGGGTCATTCGGGTCGATATGCATAATGGAGTCGGTAATGATCGGGGCAAACAATGCCAAAATAGCGAATATGATGATGATGACCAGGGCAATAAGGGTCAATTTGTCCTGAAGGATGCGCCGTAATGCCTTCTTAAACAGCGACTCGCCGAAGCGAAAGTTGCCCTCTTCTTCATCATTGAGCCGGACGACACTACCGGATGAACCGATTTGATTTTCCATATTGATTGCCCAGATTAATCAAAACGTATACGAGGATCAATGACCGCGTATAAAACGTCAGACAACAGATAGCCCAGAATAGTGGCAATGGCAGCATAGATGGTTACAGCCATGACTACCGGGAAATCTCTCTGAACGGCGGCTGTGGTGATCGTTCGCCCCAGTCCAGGGAAATTAAAGATGGTTTCGACAATGACCGCGCCACCCAACAACCCGGTCAAAGTAGGGCCAAGGAAGGTGGCGATTGGGATCAAGGCGTTCCGTGCCCCGTGCTTGAACCACACCATTCGGTTGGAGAGTCCTTTAGCGAGGGCGGTGCGCATATAATCCTGATGGATTACATCCAGCATGGATGCGCGGGTAAAGCGGGTATAGGCTGAAATTGCCCCGGTACTGAGCACAAATACCGGAAGGATGAGATATTGAAACCGCTCGTAAATGGGCGGACAGCTCTCATCGAGGGTGGTCTTACAGCGATCACCGAGCGGGAGCACATTCAGGTTGGCGGCCAAGACCAACAGCAGCATGAGGGCTAACCAGAAGCCGGGAACCGCGTCAAAGACGACAGCCATGACTTGTATCAGGTTATCAAACATGCCACCTCGATGCACAGCGGCATAAATACCTAAAGGGATGCCGACGATCAGGGAAAACATGAGGGATGCGATTCCCAATTCAAGAGTTGCGGGAATCCTTTCCGTCAGCACATCCAGCACGGGACGATTATTGAAGAATGACGCGCCGAAGTCCCCGCGCAGAACCCCTTTCTTCTCGCCGGGTGGAAGGGGATCGCCCTGGGAGTTGTTCAACGAAATGAAAATTGCATGGTCGGCCTTGCCATCATCGTCGGAATCCCAACGCATCCAATCGTCACCGATCAGCCAGCGAAGATACTGCACTGGTAGGGAGTCGTTGACGCCCAAACGAATTGCCAAATCCTGTTTCTGGCGCTCGTTCATCTTGGGATTGCTGAAGATCAAAACGGACAGCGGCCCACCAGGGGTAGAGGCCATCAATGCATAAGCCAGAAAAGTGATTCCAAAGAAGGTTGGAATGGCCTGAATGAGACGGCGGGTGATATAGCGGATCATAGAATGAACCTACATACATACGACGGATAAAAATGAATACAGGGGCAGATTTCATGCCTGCCCCTGCATATTTCAGCGATTACTTACTGAACTAGGGTGTGATGTACCAGGCATCTTCGTTCCACGAGACACCACCGATACCGGGGTCCCAGTTTTGCAGACCCGGTTGTGCTGCCCGGATGACTGTCGAAGTCCCCAGCCATACCCAGGGAACATCATCGCGCAGGAGCTTTTGAACCTGATGATAGATTTCGGCACGCTGTGCCTGATCGCAGTTCGGGACGACCAGCGCCTCGTCCAGCAGTTTGGTCACCTCTGGATTGTTGTAGGAACCGGCGTTAAAGCCGCTGCCGACAATATCATTGGTTGGGCCAAAGGTGGCACGAGTGTCTTCTGGATTGTCTGGAACACTAAAGCCCCAGAAGATCATAATGGCGTCAAAGTTCTGCGCCAACAGATTATCAACCAGGGTGTTGAAGTCAATGGCCTGGAAATCGAGGTCTACGCCGACTTTCTTCCACTCGGCCTGGAGAAGTACACCAATCGATTCGTTGGACTCGTTACCAGCGTTGGTTTCCAGCTTGAAGGAAAGGGGTGTGCCATCTTCAGCATAGAGCGCGCCCTTAGCCACGCGCGGGGTATCGGGGTTGTTGTCGTCGTCGATCCAGCCCGCTTCGGTGAGCAACTGGTCGGCCATGTCCAGATCAAATGGATAGGGAGCCAGGGTGGGGTCATAGGCCCATGAACTCGGCAGAACGTGGGATGCCAGTTGGATACCTTCGCCGCCCATACCCTTTGCGTTAATTTCGTTCCAGTCCATCGCGTACATCAGGGCTTGACGCACACGAACGTCGCCCAGTACCGGATGATGTCCCTGGTCAATGACCGCACTGGTGGGATCAGACGGGTCTTCCAGACCGTTCTGTGGATTGGCCGGATCGCCCAGGTTGAAGGCGATGAATTGGATTGTGCCAGCAGGTGTTTCAAATACCTGAGCATCGCCACTTTCGCCTAACTGGCGGGCTTCGTCATATTGGTCAATGGGCGGGAAGCCGACGGTGATGTCACCGGCCTTGAACTGCTCCCACACCAGCGACTTGCTGCTGATGTTCTTGTAAATCCAGCCTTCGGGAATGACATGTCCCAATTGGGTATCGGGGTAATTCTGGTCAGCAACCAGCGTGACCTGTTCGCCGGGGCGGAAATTGGAATACTTGAACGGGCCAGCACTGGTTGGTGCGGTCAGGTTGAAGTCTGATTCATTCATATCCGCAAAGGTCGGGAACTGGGCCTTATAGACCTCGGAGGGAACGACTGGCACGGCGTTGATGTTATTGAGCGCCGCACAGCTCGGTGAATTCAGCGTGATAACAACGGTGTTAGGATCGGGGGCTTCAACGCTGGCGACGCTATCCAACACGTAGCTCAACGAGGTATTGGTGTCCCCACTGGCAATGGCATCGAAAGCATATTTGTAGTCCGCCGATGTAATAGGAGTTGTCGTGCCATCGGCATTCGTCCAACTCCAATCATCCCGGATGGTGAACGTGTAAGTCAACCCATCATCCGAAATTGTGTAGTCGGTCACAATACTGCCCGGAGCGCCGATTACGTAATCCGCCGTTTCATGGTCAACACCCATGAAGGTGGGATACAGGCGGGCAATGACGGCGGCAGACGAACCATCGGACGACAAAATGGGATTGAGGGTAGCGATATCACTGCCCAGATTGGCCTGGATTACCGGATCACCTTCGCCGGGGCCAGGGATCGCCGCGTCCTGGGCTGCGAGTGGCAAGACAAGCGCAGCCAGGAACACGAATACGGTGAAAAGTAACAAGACCTTTCCAAACTTCTTCATAACCTTACTCCTTCAAATATGGTACGCTGAAAGTAATACCTAAATCCTGTGGATTTAGTTCATACACGTTGGGTATTGCTTAGATTTATGTGTAGGGTGCGACATGATTGTGCGTTTGAATGTCAAGTGAACGAGTAGTGTAACACTTAGTTCGGAAACCACAAACAAAATGGTATAAGATATTACACCAATATAATTCATCATTGTAACTTGTATAAAAAGGTGTAAAAATGGCTGAAGTCGAGGTTCGGCGGGAGAGGGCGGTGACGATCATGCAGATCAATCGCCCAGGGGTGCGGAATGCGATCAACAGGGTGACTGCTGATGCGCTGCGCGAGGCATGGCTGGCCTTCGAGGCCGACGAGAGTGCTCGTGTGGGGATACTCACAGGCGGGGATGATGTATTCTGTTCCGGGGCGGATTTGAATGAGGTGGCCGGATTTGTTGCTGACGTTGACGGGCAAAATGGACCGTTGGGGTATACACGCCTGTTCGTGAGCAAGCCGACCATCGCGGCGGTAGCGGGTTACTGTGTGGCGGGCGGGTTGGAACTGGCCTGCTGGTGTGATCTGCGGATTGCCGATGAAACGGCGGTGTTCGGCTGTTTTGAGCGGCGGTTCGGTGTGCCACTGGTGGATGGTGGCACAATTCGGCTGCCGCAGATTGTCGGCCTGGGGCGGGCGCTGGAGATGATCCTGACCGGGCGGG
This sequence comes from uncultured Chloroflexia bacterium, assembly GCA_963752305.1. Taxonomy (GTDB): domain Bacteria; phylum Chloroflexota; class Anaerolineae; order Aggregatilineales; family Phototrophicaceae; genus CFX2. The sequence continues at coordinate 48,719 of CAVVXQ010000005.1, read as the reverse complement.
CGGTGGATGCACAGGAGGCGCATACCTGGGGGTTGGCGAACGAGGTTGTGCCGCGCGGGGAACACCTGAAACGGGCGGTTGAACTGGGACACCTGATCGCGCAATTTCCGCAAAACTGCCTGCGGAATGATCGCCGTTCGGTATATGAAAATCTGGGGAGAACGATAGCCGAAGGTCTGCGACACGAAGCCCGCCTAGGCATGGACACCATTGATAGTGGCGAAACGCTGGCCGGGGCGGGGGCGTTCCAGTCCGGCAAAGGGCGCAAGGGCGTCGTGGATTAAGACCAAACAGACCATACCTGTTTGGTTCGGCGTTGAGTTGGTATGCTTGTCTCACAACTAATGATAATGGAAGGAAATAAAATGCTTACGAAACGACTGGCGCATATCAATATCGGTTCCGACAACCTGAATGACAGCGAACATTTTTATTGTGATGTACTGGGCATGAAAAAGACTTTCGAGTTCATCAAAAATGGCAATCCTTATGGCTTTTACGTAGAAGCCGGGGAAATGACCTTCATCGAGGTTTTTATCAATGAAGAGGCGGTAAACCGCGAACGTCCGCTCCTGCGCCACCTGTGTTTTGAGGTAGAGGATATTGATGCAGCCATCAAAGGGATTCGGGACAAGGGTTGGGAGATCACCGACAAAAAGATGGGCTGCGACAAGTCCTGGCAGGCGTGGGTGACTGACCCAAGCGGTGTGCGCATCGAGATGATGCAGTACACGCCGGAAAGTTCACAATTTACCGGCGCTCCGTGTAATGTGAATTGGTGAGGTCAGTCGTAATAAATCAGGGAGGGTCACAGACCCTCCCATACGCCAGGATTTCCTCTCGAAATCGTTATCTCTAATGTGGGTTCTCACACACTGCCCGGTGGGACGACGGCAGTGGGGTTGGGACACAGCGGCTCGACATTGTACAGCGTCCGCTCGGCACAGGTCAGGTCGCGGATATAGCGGTTTTCCTGAATCCATTTGACCAGATCAGCCAGCGACAGGTTGATCTGCCAGAGGCGCATACTGCCATCGTCCGACCCCGACAGGATGCTCGTTCCATCCGGGCTGAAGGTCACACTGCGTACATCGTCGGTATGGCCGGTATAGCGCCGGACTTCCACCCCCTGGTTCACATCCCAGACAATGATGTCCTTATCCGCCGCGCCGGATACCGCGTAGTGTCCATCGGGACTATAGGCCACGCTGTAGACCTGGGCTGTATGTCCCTCGAACTGTCGCAGCCGCGCCGCCGTTGCCACATCCCACAAAATGACCAGATTATCCGCGCCGCCGGAGAGGACGGTTTTTCCATCCGGGCTAAAGGCCACCGTCCGCACCCAATCGGTATGCCCCTCGAAGCGGCGGATTTCTGTGCCTGTCTCGACATCCCACAAAATCAGGATATTGTCCATGCCGCCGGAGATCAACATTGTGCCATCGGGACTGAAGGCTGCGCCTGTCACGCGGAAGGTATGCCCGAACAGGCGGTGTTTCATCTCGCCCGTTTCGGTGTCCCACAAAATCAGGGTGTTATCGCGCGAACCGGAGGCGATGGTTTGTCCATCAGGACTGAAAGCCACCGTCCAGACGGCATCGCTATGCCCAACATCGCTGCTCGCGCCGCCGTACTGCCGCACCCTTTCGCCTGTGTCCAGATTCCACAGAATCAGACTCAGGTCGTCCGAACCGGAAAGGGCATATTGTCCATCGGGACTGAAGGCCACCGCGTTGACCGCCCCGGTGTGCCCTTCCATACGGTGGATAACTTCGCCTGTCCCTACATCCCAGAGGATGACCGCATTGTCCCCTGTGCCGGACAGGGCGCGCGTCCCATCCGGGCTGTAGGCGACAGTGTTGACTCCGCTGCCTGTGTCCTCAAACTGGCGAAGCTGCGCGCCGCTGTTCAAATCCCACTCCCGCGCGGTCATGTCCCAGGAGGCCGACCAGACGTGGGCATTATCCGGGTCGAAGGCCACACTATAAATGGGCGAGGTGTGCCCGGTGAAGCGGTGTAAAATTGCCCCGGTTGCAATGTCCCAGACAATCACCGAATTGTCCTCACTGGCGGACACGGCCTTTTTTCCATCCGGGCTGACGGCGATGCTGGTCACGCGCGTGCTGTGGCCGATGAACTGGCGAATTGGTTGGCCGATCTCGAAGCTCCACAGCAGCATGACGCCATCATCCCCGCCGGAGAGCATCCCCTGTTCGTCGGCGGTGTAGGCCACGCTCCAGATTTGACCGTTGTCACCATCCGGGCGGCTGTAACGCACCAGCGACTTGCCCGTTTGCACATTCCACAGGGTAATCACGCCATCAATGCCGCCGGAAATGGCGGTATAGCCACTCTTGCTGAAGGCCACATCGTAGACCGGACTTCCGGCCTGGAACTGTCGGATTTGATCGCCCGTCGCTATGTCCCACAGAATCAGGGTCGAATCCTCACTGGCGGAGAGCGCCGTCGCACCATCCGGGCTGAAGGCTACTGCCCGTACCACCCCGGTATGTCCCTCGAACGTGCGGATTTGGTCGCCTGTTGCCACATCCCACAGAATCAGGGTTTGATCGTGGGAGGCGGATAAAATCGTTTTGCCATCCGGGCTGAAGGCGGCATCCCGTATCCAATCGGTATGGCCGACCAACGTTCGCAGTTTCTCGCCAGTGGTCGCGTCCCAGATCATCAGGGTGTTATCGCGCGCGCCCGTGACCGCCAGCTTACCATCCGGGCTGATGGCGATGTTGGTCACGCGCTGGGTATGACCACCGACCAGCGCCAGCCGTGTACCGGGTGCGTATCCGGCTTCGGCCAGTGTGCGCTGCGTCTGAACAGTGGGATTTCCGTTCTGGTTGGCGGCCAGCGCCAGCAGAATCGCCAGATCGGTGTTGTTGTTGCCCAATGCCAACTGCGCGCCAGAGGCGAACGCGAGACTGCGCGCCTGTTCTTCATTCATCTGGGCGACGGCGGCGGCAGTAGCGGCGTTATCCGCCTGCACCAGCGCATCCCCTTGAGCGAAGGTGGCGGTGGCCGCGTTTTCGTCCGCTACCCGGCTCTGGTTGAGGGCGAAGGCGGTCAGTCCGAGTGCGCCCAATGTGGCAATTGCCAGCACAACGGCCAATGTTTGCAGGAAGCGGCGCGAACGCTGTTCCAGGGCGGCTTCTCTGGCCTTGCGGGCGGCTTCCTCGGCTTCCTGCTGCCGCGCGTCGGGCTAGACTGGCTTGCAGATAGTCCTGTTCATTCCCAGTCAGCGCCAATTCGGTGTCGTTCGACCAGGTTTCGAACTGTTCCAAGCGTGAGCCGGAGGCGAGATAACTGGACTCTCGTCCAGCGTTCAGCCATTCGTCGGTGGCGGCTGTCAATCGCCGTTGGGTACGCAGTCCCTCACGGTCTTTTTGCAGCCACTCGCGCAGTTTGCCCCACTGCCGGATGAGCGCCTCGTGTGCCACTTCCACTGTCGGCGTGCGGGTGGATGGGTCGCGGTCAAAGGTGAGCAGGCGATATTTGCCGAAGCGGTCAATCACCGCGCTCATGACAGTATCATCCCCTTGCAGCGACAGCAGTTCATCCAGCCGCGCCCGCCGCCGGGTATCCTCCGAGCCTTCGTTGAGTGTGACCAAGCCGCAGGAACAGTTGGTGGGCGGCTTTCTGGCTGGCATCGTCCAGTTCGGCATACAGGTCATCGGCACGCCGCGCCAACGCCCCGGACACGCCCGCCAATTTCCTGATAGGCCGATACGGTCAACCAGCGACCATCGCGGCGCTCGAACAATTCCGTCAGCGCGAATTGCAATAGGGGCAGCGAACCGGGTTGTTCGCCAATATCCACCAGAATGGCTGTCAGCAGCCCTTCTTCCAGCTTGAGTCCGGCCTTCTCCGCCGGGTCAACAATCGCCCGTTCCATCTCTGTCCGCGAGAGGGGCAGCACGACTTCGGTACATTCGCGCATGAGTTCGCCAAAGTCGGGATACATCAAGGGGCGGTCATAAAAATCGGCGCGCAGGGTGGTGATGATGCGCAGGTGACTTTCGGGGTCACGGGCGGCGGCGGTCAGAATCTTCAGGAATTGTTCGCGTTCGTCCTCATTATCCGCCTGGGTGAAGGCTTCCTCAAACTGGTCGATGACCAGCACCAGTTCGGGACTCGTGACCGGATTGGTTGGCAGTACCCGTTTGACCGCCCGTACCAGCCCACGTTCATCGTCGCGCAGTTGTTCCAACAGTGTCGCCGGAGGATTGACCGCCACCCGCAGCAGCGCCGCCTCCAGTTCTTCCAACGGATGCGATCCCGGCATCATCTCGACAATGAACCAGCCGCTGGATTCCGGCAGCGCACCGCCGCGCAGTTCGGGGACGAGTCCGGCCTTGACCACGCTCGACTTGCCACTGCCGCTCGGCCCGACCACCGACAGGAATCGGCTGTTTTGCTGGTCGCTCCTGAACAGGTCTAACAACTGCTGTACCAGGGTTTCCCGTCCGTAAAAATCCTCGGCGTCGGATTCCTGAAAGGCACGCAGACCTTTATAGGGATTAACTGGCTCGAAGTCCGGCAGGTCGAACTGCGACAATTCATCGGTGATGCCCAATCGCGCCAGTTCTTCGGACGTTAGGGGCGAAAAATCGGGTAGATGGGTCGCCCCCGGTGCGATCAAACCGCCGCTCAACGACAGCGCCCGCCGGAAGTCGGCATTGAGCGCGATGACACTGGCATAACGGTCAGCCGGGTCTTTTTCCGTCGCCTTCTCGATGACATGGTTCAGGGCTTCGGGCAAATCGGGATGGGTGTCATGCAGGTGGGGCAGCGGCTCCTGCAACTGCTTGGTGATGACAGTGGACAGGGGCAACCCCATGTACGGCAATTTGCCTGTCAGGATTTCGTAGAGCATGATGCCCAGACTGTAGATGTCGGTCTGTGGGCTGACCGGCTCGGCCTTAATCTGCTCCGGCGAGATGTAATAGGGCGACCCCATCATCGCGCCCTGCTGTTCCTCGGCGCGATACATGGTATTGCCCAGATTTTGCAGGTCTTTGGCGATGCCGAAGTCCGCCAGATAGGCGTTGTGGTCTTCGTCCAGCAGGATGTTATCCGGCTTGAGGTCACGGTGAATGACACCCGCGCGATGGGCTGCCGACAGTGCCGAGGTAATCTGGTCAACCAGCCGCCCCACATCTTCAAACGGCCAGCTTCCTTTTTCCAACGCCGCCCGCAGACTGCCGCCGCGCAGCCAGCGCATGACCAGAAACGCCCCCGCCGGGTCGCGCCAGTAATCGTAGAGCGCCACGATATGCAGATGTTCCAGATGGGCGATGGTTTGCGCTTCGGCCTCGAACCGCCGGATGAAATCCGGGTGATTGATGTATTCCGGCAAGATGGCCTTGATCGCCACTTCACGCTTGACCGAGGGCTGGAAAGCGCGGTAAACCGCCCCGAACCCGCCCTTGCCGATCATCTCTTGCAGTTCGTAGCCTTTAATCGTCTGCCCACTCAGGTTGAGTGGAGACAGCGTGTCTTGACTCATCGTCCCGCCGCTTTCCAATAATCCGTTCAATCCGATTCAATCTTACGCTGCCCACCGGAATTCAACAACTTCCCTGTGTGGATTGTCCGCTACTCGAATTGAAAAACCGCCCATGAATTGGGCGGTTCTCGACGTGACCATTTGGGGATATATTGCAGATCAGGCGTAAGTGGGTGTGCGTTGATCCAGCAAGGTGTACTTCACGCCGTAAGTTGCTCGGATACTTTCAAAAGATACGGCAGTTCATACTTTTATCATATTTGGCGATTACAATCGGTGCTATACGATAAGCGCGAGCCTGTAGGGTGATCGACAATGATGGGTTATACAAAGCGAACGGTTCAATTGATGGTTGTTTTCGCCGCAGTCCTGATGGTGTTTTCCATCGTTCCGGCGGCTGCTCAGGATGGCGGGGGAGGTGGCAACGTGAGTGGTCAATTTGTAGGTAATCCCGACTACCCCGCGCCGGACTTCCCCACCAATGTCCAGTGGATTAATGTCGCCCAACCGCTGACCTTCGCGGATTTACGGGGCAAGGTGGTGGTGCTGGACTTCTGGACGTATGGGTGTATCAACTGCATCCACATGATCCCGGTACTGAAGCAGCTTGAGGCAAATTACGGCGACGCGCTGGCGGTGGTCGGAGTCGCATTCAGCCAAGTTCAGCAATGAGGGGCAGACGGTAAACATCCGGCAGATTGTGCAGCGATACGGACTGGAACATGCGGTCATCAATGACAGCGACTTCGAGGTATGGAATACCTATGCCAAGTATGGTGTGAGCGCATGGCCGACTTTCGTGATTGTTGACCCACGCGGCAACCTGTTCGCGGTGCAGCCGGGAGAAATCCCTTATGAGGATTTTAACCGGGTGGTCGGGGGCATGATCGGCTATTTCGATGGATTGGGCGAAATCAACCGTGACCCGCTGCCGATTTAACTGGAAGCGGCCTCCCATCCGAGCAGCGCGTTGTCCTTTCCCGGCAAAGTGACGATTGACCCGGTAGGCAACCGTCTGTTCATTGCCGACAGCAGTAACAACCGCATCGTGATCGCCGACCTGAGCAGCTACGAAATACTGGATGTCATCGGTACGGGGGCGGTGGGATTCGATAACGGGAGTTATAGCGAAGCGACCTTCAATACACCGCAGGGCATGGCGCTGGATGGCAATACGCTGTACGTAGCGGATACCAACAATCACGCCATCCGAGCAGTGAATCTGGTGACGCGGGAGGTCAGCACCATTGCCGGAACGGGCATGGAAGGTTTGAGCGGGAGTACCGGCGGCGCGGCCTCGACCACCGATTTGAACAGCCCCTGGGATGTCGAAATGGGTGACGGAAACATCCTGTACATTGCGATGGCCGGGGCGCATCAAATCTGGAGTCTGTCGCTGGATGATATGAGGGTTGCACCGCTTATCGGCAACGGCGGGGAAGGTCTAGCAGACGGCGATTTCGCCAAAGCGCAACTGGCACAACCGAGCGGATTATTTTACAAGGATGGTATCCTGTATTTTGCTGACAGCGAATTCGAGCAGCATCCGAGAGGCCGATTTAGCGGCGGGGACGGTGACAACGCTGGCGGGGCCAGTGGATTTCCCGGCGCTTCAGTTCGACAGCGCGACCTATGGAACGGGCGAAACGGTCACGATTGATGATGTGAAGCTGCCGCCGGGGACATATATCGCTCAATTGACTACCGATGGCAGTGCAAGTCTGTCGATCACAGCCACATCTGGCGAATGCAGTATTGACGATCAGGCCGAAGGAGCAGGTCAGCGGCGGTATCTGGTGAATTCGAGCAACTGCACCGCCCAGCTTGAACTGGCGAATGCCGATCAGGATTGGACGATGACTATCACCCGCCCCAGCACGCTCCTGTTCCAGTTCGGGGATAACGATGGTGTGGTCGGTGAGTTGCGGTTGCAGCACGCGCTGGGCGTGGTCGGTGGGGAGGATGGAACGTTATATGTGGCCGATACCTATAACAGCAAGATCAAGGTGTTGAATCCGGCGACGAAAGAAATTGCCTCGTTGGCCGGGGAAGGATCACCGGGCGGGTTTGATGATGGCGACCTGGGGGCGGCGCTGTTCGATGAACCGGGAGGGCTGGCCTATTATGACGGCAAGCTGTACGTGGCCGACACCAATAATCAGGCCATCCGCGTGATTGACCTGAGCAATAAGACTGTCGGTACGGTTCAGTTCCCCAACCCGGAAGCCCTGCAAATCAACGGGCAGATTACGGTGGTGGGCGGCAGCCGGGGCGTGCAGATTGACTTGCCAGCACAAACTGTCGCGGCGGGGACGGGCGACATCCGCCTGAACGTCACGCTGCCGGAGGGTTACAAACTGAACGAGAACGTCCCCTTCACGGCTACATGGTCGTCATCGGGGGCGGCGGTGAGCATCGCCGAGGCCGACCAGACGCAGAACATCCCCGCGCCAGAGATGCCGCTGAGTGTGCCTGTCACACTCACTGAAGGCAGCGCCACCGTGACAGGTGCTTTGACGATTTATTACTGTGAAGCGGTGAAGGAAAGTTTGTGCTTCATTGACGATGTGGTCATCAATGCCCCGGTGACGGTCAGCGCGGAGGGTGCGGGAACAAGTGTCGTGGTCGAGCGCGACATCACACCGCCGGAAGTGCCAACCGGGAACGGATTGTAGCATTCGTTGAAACTTTTGAAGCGAACGCACTACATGGAAGAAATGACTACGCCAGATGACACCAGCCGCGTTCATCTGGCGTAAATCAACAAAAGTCGAACACCAGCCGCCTGTTTTGACCCCCCGGCTGCTCATTTTTCCCCTGAGAAACAACCAAATACCTCTCTTGACTTAGAGCGCGCTCCAAGATGTACACTGCTCACAATCGGGCAAATTCAGCAAAACCAAGAAAGGTATCGGTTAAACATGCGGTACAAACTATTTGGGAAAAGTGGGCTGCGGGTATCGGAGCTTTGTCTGGGCGCGATGACCTTTGGAGAGGCGTCGAGCATTGGGGCATCGCACGAAACCTCACAACGGGTTCTGGAGCGATTTGGAGAGGCTGGCGGCAACTTTGTCGATACTGCCAACAACTATCAGGATGGGCAGAGCGAAACATACCTGGGCGATTTCATCAAAGCAAACCGGGATTACTGGATCGTGGCGACAAAATATACGGCTACGTCAACCGATCAGACCGATCCCAATCAGGGTGGCAACAGCCGCAAGACACTCCACCAGAAAGTGGAGGCCAGCTTGCGCCGTCTGCAAACCGACTATATCGACATCCTGTACGTTCACGTGTGGGATTTCATCACCCCTATCGAAGAAGTGATGCGTGGTCTGGATGATGTCGTCCGGGCGGGGAAAGTGCTATATATTGCGATCAGTGATACGCCCGCCTGGGTCGTGGGAGAAGCGAACGCACGCGCCGAGTTGATGGGCTGGACGCAGTTCATCGGTTTCCAACTACCCTATTCGCTGATTGACCGGGATATAGAACGCGCCGAGATTCCGTTGGCGAAACACTGGGATATGGCACTGCTGCCATTCGGTGCGCTGGCGGGTGGGCTGCTGTCTGGAAAGTATAGCAGAGGCGAATCGGGACGTCTGGGGCAGCCGCAGTTGACCGAGCGCAAGCAGCGGATTGTCGATGAGGTGATGCGATATCGCAAAAGAGGTCGGCACAACCCCTGCACAGGTGGCATTAAATTGGGTTCGCCAGCAACAAGATCGGGCTGTGGTTGTGCCGATTGTCGGAGCCAGAAACGAGGCGCAACTGACGGATAATTTGGGCTGTCTGGAATGGACACTGACACCAAACCAAATGGCGTGCCTGGATGAAGTCAGCAGGATTGAGTACGGATTCACCCGCGACGTGATTGAAGGTGATCTACGAAGATATGTATTTGGGAAAACCTTCGACCTCACCGATAACCATCGCGGCTATCCCCGGTAATGTTCGTTTCGTGAAAATCCGAATGCCTCGGACAAATCGTGGTATATAATGTATAGCCAACTGTAAAGTATTCTGAGGCGAGGGTTTCACACACTATGAGCGATCCTACGTCTGCGATTGTTATTGGGGGCAGCATGGCCGGGTTACTGGCGGCGCGCGCCCTGAGCGACCATTTTGACCAAGTGACCATCATCGAGCGCGACCAACTGCCGGATGAGCCGGTCTACCGGAACGGCGTCCCACAGGCGCGGCATCTACACGCCCTGCTGGCGCGTGGGCAGCAAATCATGGACATCCTGTTCCCTGGTTTCACGGATGATCTGACCGCTGCCGGTTGTACACCGATTGAATTGGGTCGAGATAGTGTCTTCGTTACAACGGGCGGGACAACCCAACGCTTCAACAGCGGCATCACGGGCAACATCTGCGCCCGTGTGGAGTTGGAAGCATTGGTGCGCCGCCGGGTACACGCCATCGCTAACATTCAGTTCATGACGGAGTGGGATGTACAGGGATTGCTCGCCAGCAAAGATCACAAAACGGTCACAGGGGTTCAGATTGAATCCCGCACCGACCACACCGCGCAGGACTTATCGGCTGATCTGGTGGTGGATGCCAGCGGGCGTGGGTCGAAAGCGCCGGAATGGCTGGTGAGCCTGGGTTACGACGCGCCAGCCGAATCAACCATTGATGCACACTGCGGGTATGCCAGTCGGTGGTATGAAATCCCGGAAAATCCTGCCTTTCGCGGCGCGTTGATTGCCATCCAGCCCCGTGCTGCTCAGAAGTTGTATCGCGGCGGCGGTCTGTTGAAAGTGGATGAACGGCGATGGGTGGTGACGCTGCTGGGCGCGAACGGCGATTATCCGCCGACGGATGAAGCCGAATTCATGGACTATGCTAAAAGTCTGTCATCCAGCATCATCTACGATTGCATCAAAGACGCCAAGCCGATCACCCAAATCTATGGCTACCGCAAACTGGAAAATCGTCACCGCCATTTTGAACGATTAACCCGTCGCCCGGAGAATTTCATCGTCACCGGGGACGCGGCCTGCGCTTTTAACCCGATTTATGGGCAGGGCATGACAACGGCGGCGATGGATGCACAAATGCTGGGGAAACTGCTGTCCAGCTATGATGTCCGGCAGTTATCCGGGTTCGCGGCGGATTTCCAGAAGCGGCTGGCGAAACTGGCGGTTAATCCCTGGTTGATGTCCGTCACCGAAGACCTGCGTTATCCCGATGTGGTTGGTGACGCGACCCTGATGCATCGCTTCAGCCAGCGATACTTTGACCTGGTGGCAAACGCCATGCCGTATGACAACGCGGTAACAACCTCTTTCTACGAAGCGTTGAACATGATAAAGCCACCCACCAGCATGATGCGTCCGGCGATTGTGTGGCGGGTGTTATATCACATCCTCGTCCGGCATTCCCCGGATGCCCAACTGAAGCTGACAACGGCGGAATGGTCGGCCATCAAGCCCTAATTCTGGAGCGAGTTACTGAACAGGCGGCCAGGGATTACAGGCCGGGTGCCTCTTTCAGACCTTCTGCCAGGAACTTGAGCACATCCAGCAGGCATAATTACTCGTTTTCTGGAGGCGAATCGCTCTTTATAAGTTCGATGAGTTTCCAAACGAGATCAGCAACCTCCTTATGTGTGTAGGCCAAGTTTACGACAGATTGAGCAAATAGTTGTTCCGTTTCTGCTAGCTGTTTTTTTGTTTCAGGCTTGTCAAAAAACTCATCAAGTTCCACTCTATTACCCATTGAGCCGTTTAACTTATATAGTTTATCACGCTGTTTCTTTTCTTCTTCAACAGTCAGTTGTTTTGGATACAAATACAAGTCCAGCCATTCAACTAAACTCCGCGAATAATCTACCAGGTTCACTACTGGCAGCCAGTTCTGTTCATAAAATTTTGCTAACCATTCAATAGCACCTCCTTCATAATAACCTTTGTGAGTTTCTGAATATTTTTCTGCATACATCAATAGAGAGTCGATTTTGATAGAAATCTCTTTTGTTGAGTACACAACATTTCTCCAACGGCGTTTCTCGGTTAGCGTAAACGCGCCTGATTTTTCCACTAATATAGTAGGAAGTTGGTCTTCAGAAATTTGTTCTGCATTATCAGCAACTTGTCTTAATAGCATGTACAAGAATTCTTCCAGTGATGTATGTGTACCAATTTTATTACCCTGGTAAGCCCATGTAAGAAATAATATTTGACCTCTAAGTGGATCTATTATTTTATGAAATTGATCGCTTAGATACTCGATTTCAGGAGTTATTCGTGGTTGCAAGTCTTTTATAGCGTTATTTATCTCTCCTATTAATTTATCCCGTTCGGTTTTTGGTTGGTTAGCATCAGGCAAATGATAAGTAAATAAGCGCCGATGCCGAAGATCAAAAGGCATGTCTTCTACAGAACCGTAAGCTGTATTGGCGATGCATATGATGCGATCCCATCCAATTTCTGATACGGCATAACCAAGCTCAATAAGCACATTTGGATTGGGGATTGGACGCTTGGATCCAGGAGCGGTAATGATGGTTACATCTGCGATAAATGCATCACATTCTCTAATCTTTTCGAAAATAGAATCAGAAATAGCAGGAGTACCGGGCAAGTTCCTGGTATCACGATCCATTGCTGGTTCTAATTTGAAGTCCCAATCAGCTTTAGTCCGCTTAATCGCAGTCTTTATCGCCTGTTCGATTAAATTGCGATTAGTTTTCGATGGACTATCTGATTGCCAAGAATAAAAAATTTTCATGACGATTTCCCGGCTCTGGGGAAGGCAAAATCCCGCTCTTTGAGATATTTTCTTATTATATTATGTTTTGATTACAATCCGGTTGCCTCTTTCAGGCCGTCGGCCAGGAACTTGAGGACATCCAGCAGGCGGAGTGTCCAGGTATGGTTGTCGTTGATGGGCAGGAGGATGGCGGTGCGGGTGACACGAATGTCCTTACCCAACTGCGCCTCCAGCCGTTCGCGGTTGACCTCTGCCAGATAGGGAAGTTTGATGTTGACTACATCGTTAATGTTGATGACCGCATTCGCCCCGGCTGCCCCGGCCAACAGTTTCACGTCGATCAGGTAGAGCAGGTCATCGACGGCGGGTGGAAGCGGGCCAAAACGATCCCGCAGTTCGTCGCGCATCAAATCCACCTCTTCGATACTGGTCAGGCTGCCGATACGACGATAAATTTGCAGGCGCAGCGCCATCTCCGGTATCCAGTCGTTGGGCAGATAAGCAGGAAGTGGCAGGTCGATGGTGATGTTGGCCGTCGAAACGGGCGGCACAACTTCGCCTAGTGATTTGCCCTTCAGATTTTGTACCGCCTGGGTGAGCAATTGGGTATATAGGTGGAGGCCGATGGCGGCGACATGTCCGGTCTGCCGCGTGCTGAGGATGTCGCCCGCGCCGCGTAGTTCCAGATCACGCATGGCGATCTGGAAACCCGCGCCCAGATCGGTATTTTCTGCCAATGTCTCCAGACGAACCCGGGCATCATCGGTCAGGCGGTTGGTTGCGGGGTGGAAGAAGTAGGCGTAAGCCTGCTGTGCGCTGCGTCCCACCCGCCCGCGCAACTGATACAACTGTGCCATACCGAACCAATCGGCGCGGTCAATAATCAGGGTGTTGGCGTTGGGGATGTCGATGCCGCTCTCGATGATCGAGGTACACAGCAGTACATCATATTCCCCGCGCGAGAAATCAATCATGACCCGTTCCAGGGTACGCTCGTCCATCTGGCCGTGACCGACAATCACCTCGGCTTCCGGCACAATTTGTGCTAACTTCTCGCTGATGTTATCCATCGACTGTACCCGGTTATGGACAAAAAAGACCTGCCCACCGCGCTCCATCTCGCGCAGAATCGCCCCCCGCACCAGGGTGTCGTCAAACGGGCCGACATGGGTGATGACCGGCAGGCGTTCCTCCGGCGGGGTTTGCATCATGCTGATGTCGCGCACCCCGGCCAGGCTCATATAGAGTGTGCGCGGGATAGGGGTAGCGGTGAGTGTCAGCACATGGACTTCGGTTCGCAGGCGCTTGAGATGTTCCTTGTGGGTGACGCCGAAACGCTGTTCCTCGTCGATGATGACCAGACCCAGATTCTTGAATTTCACGTCATCTTGCAACAAGCGGTGCGTGCCGATGATGATGTCGATCTCGCCATTTGCGATCAGGGGCAGCATAGCACGCTGTTCCTCTTTGGTGCGGAAGCGCGACAGCATCTCCACCTTGACCGGGAAGGGAGCAAGACGCTGAGTGAAGGTTTCATAATGCTGCTGTGCCAGTACCGTCGTCGGGACCAGCAGCGCAACCTGTGCGCCACCCGTGACCGCCTTGAAAGCCGCCCGCAGCGCCACCTCGGTTTTGCCATAACCGACCTCGCCACAAATCAGGCGATCCATCGGGAAGGGGCGCTCCATGTCGTCTTTCACGTCACGAGTGGCACGCAGTTGATCCTCGGTTTCGACAAACGGGAACGAGGCTTCCAGTTCGTGCTGCCAGGGGGTATCCGGCTCGAAGGCATGGGCGGGAATTGCCATGCGTTGAGCATAGAGTTCCAGCAGTCCTTTGGCTTCTTCCTCAACGGCCTTTTTCGCCTGACCCGTCACGCGCGACCAATCCGGCTTGCCGAGTTTGCTCAACTGCGGCGGGCGGTCATCCGCGCCGACATAGCGGGTGAGGCGATCTGCCTGATGAATGGGCACGAACACGGCATCCGTCCCGGCGTACTCGACCACCAGATATTCGCGCTCGTTGCCCTCGATGGTGCGGCGGCGCATCCCGGCGAAACGGCCAATGCCATAATCGACATGGACGACATAATCGCCTTCGTGCATATCGGCATAACTGGATTCCGGCAGGCGGGCGCGGTGAGTTGTCTTGCGGCGGCGGGGTTCCGGGCGATTCCAACCGAAGATTCCGGCGTCGGTCATCAGGTGGGCGTCGCCGTCGGGCAGATGCATCTGCCAGCCTTCGCGGAGCGTGCCATCGACCAGATGCACCGAACCGGGCGCAGGGGGTTCGAGGACATTCAGTTGGGAGGCGATGTAGGTATCGGCTTCCCGCCACAGGTCGGCCACGCGCGCGGTCTGCCCGGTCACAACCACCACGCGGCCATTCTCCCGGCGCAGGGCGCGCATCTGTTGCAGCAGCAGGCGGAGTTGACCGCCAAAGCGTTCTTCGGGGGTAAATATTCGTCTAACCCACTCCACCCAGTCCCTCCCCGTTCACGGAAGGGGAGCATATCTCCATTTCGTCACCGGAAACGATGGATATAACTGTTATCCGTATATGCCATGTCAATCCACCGTGACCCAGATGCAGGGTGGTGCGGGTTTCGAGTTCTTCGGCCAGCGCGTCCCAGGTGAGATATGGCAGAGGAAAATCGGGCGGGAGTTGGTCGGCCTCCATCCGTTCGGCGCGGGTGTGGATGGCGGCTTCCTCAATACCGGCGATGGTGTCGCGCAGTTCCGCCCAATCTTCAACCAGAATCAGCGCATCTTCGCGGCGCATAATCGAGCAGGCTGACCGGATTGGGATACAGATAGGGAATATAGTGTTCGAGATAAGGGAAAGCGACCCCGTTACCCAGATGTTGGGCATCCGTCACCGGGCTGGTGACATCCTGCCCCTCGGATGGGAGCGAACGAAACCATCCGGCCAGATGGGCGGCGACAGACGGCGCGGCTTCTGGCAGGGCTTCACGCGCGGGTGGGACGAGCAGGGAGGGTATCACATCGGATGAACGCTGTGTAGATGGGTCGAAGGCACGCATGTGGTCGATTTCGTCATCAAAAAATTCAATCCGCACCGGCCTGTCCATCGACAGGGGGAAAATATCGAGTACCCCACCCCGGCGGCTGAACGTCCCCTGCTCAATCACAATCGAGGCGGGTTCGTAGCCCATCGACACCCAGCGCGTCAACAGGGTATTGATGTCGTGGCGCGCACCCGCTTTGAGGGTCATACAGTTGCTTCGGAACTGGTTGACGGGCAGGGTGCGCTGCATGATGGCGCGGGCGGAGGTGACAATAATCGGGCTGAGTGAATTGCCCGGTTGGTCGTCGGAGGCGAGGGCGGACAGGGTGCTGATACGGGCGCGGATGACGGACTCGACCCAGGGGGCGCGTTCGTAGAATATGGGCGTTGGCTCGGCAAAGCGGTAGATGGGCGCATCGCCCAACCATACCGGAAGCTGCTCTGACACATCGTAAGCGCGGTCTATACGGGCGGTGAGTAGATGACCGGCCCCGGCCAATCCCGCGCCAGCGCCGCCAGCAGGAAAGGACGTGCTGCCCGAATGACACTCAGGTCAGGGCGGGAATTTTCCCCCTGAAGATGACTGATGAGGTCACGATAGATACTGCTGCCGCGCAGCAGGTCAAGCATTCCAGAGAGTTGCATGGCAAGGTCTCAATAATTGAGCAAGACTTTTAGGGACATGGCGAAATGCCATGCCCCTGTTTTCGGAACTATCTATTATATAACAGGTCTACCAGCGGAGTACAGGCTTTCCAACGAAACTCTTTTATGCGGCGAGTATATTCAGTCAGCATCAGAAATTGTATAGAGGGCATACGCCCGGAGATAGACCCTATGAACGGCCAGCCCGATCTGAATAACAGCATCTTTCAGCAGCATGGATTTCATGCCAGCCGCCAGATCGTCAAAAGTTTGAAAGCCAAAGCCGACTCTAAACGCACATTTTCCGAGAAAGTGGCCGATTGGCTCACCGAGAAGTTTGGGGGTATGGCCTTTCTGATCTTGAACACGATCTGGTTTGGGGTGTGGTTGGTGCTGAATGTGGGCTTGATTCCCGGCATCCAACCCTTCGACCCGTTTCCGTTCAACTTCCTGACGATGGTGGTTTCATTAGAGGCCATTTTCCTGGCGATCATCGTCCTCATTTCGCAGAACCGGGCGGCGAAAGTCGCCGACCTGCGCGAGGAAATTGATCTACAGGTGGATATGATTACCGAAACGGAGTTGACTAAACTGATGGTGATGGTGTCGCGGCTGCTGGAGAAAAGCGGGATTGATATTTCGGCAGATGATGAACTGACCCAGATGCTCAAACCTACCGACATGGATACCATCGAAAAGGCTCTTGAGGATCAGGTTGTGAAAGGCGAAGATTCGCCGGATGAAGCTGAAACAACCGGGGCAGATGCTGTTGGCGAATTGACATAGGATGGATTTTGGGGGGAAAATGGGAATGGAGTCCCAGGCATATTGCCTTCGGGCTACAGAAACGGGCAAATAACTCATCTAATCCTGAGCGAAAATACGTTACCACTGCTGGCGTTTGGTCAGCAGGTAGCGCGGGAGAGGGTGCGCTTCCACGAACCGGCAGGGTGAGGGACTGCTGTTTCTCATTGCCAGGTAGTTTGCGTGAGCAATCTCCAGACATCGATCCCAATTTCACTTCAATAGAACAAATGTATTGACTCTAAAGCGGCTTGAGGGTTTATCCTTGTCTCATAACTCGGTGCAGGCATAAATGGTTCAGATCAATGTTCAAGATCGGTGAGTTTTCAAAAGTGAGTCAGGTTCCAGTTCCAACACTACGCTATTACGATCAGGTAGGTCTGCTCAAGCCCGTTCAAGTAGATTCCCTGACTGGCTACCGCTACTATTCCGCCAGTCAACTGCCGCGACTGCATCGCATCCTGGCGCTCAGGGGTCTCGGCTTCTCGCTTGAACAGATCGGCGCAGCGCTGGATGAGGGACTCACGCTTGAGCAGATGCGCGGGATGCTGCGGCTGCGTCAGGCACAGATCAGCCAGCAGCTTGCCGAAACGCAAAACCAGCTTGTCGAGGTCGAAGTGCGTTTGCATCAGATTGAACAGGAGGAACAGGTATCGAGCTACGATGTCATTGTGAAGCAGGTCGATCCCCTGTTGGTGGCTTCGATCAGGGCAATACTGCCGAGTCACAGTGCGGTTGGTACGCTCTTTCCCGAAATTTGCGAGGCGATTGTTCCGCGCGTCAGCGAAGCACTGGGTCCATGCCCAGGCGCAGATGGACAATCGCTGGTGTTGTGGTACGACACCGAACATAAAGAACAGGAGGTTGATGGCGCTGCGGCGTATATCCTGCGCTGCCGTGTGCCAGAAAAGGGGCGGATGCGGGTTCAGGAACTGCCCGCCACCCTGATGGCAGCTACCATTCATCATGGTCCCTACACCATGATGGGACAGGCACATGAAGCCATCCTCAGGTGGAGCGAGGCCAATGGTTATCGAATCGTCGGTCCAGACCGGGAAATCTATATCTATAGCGAGATGCCCGTCCGTCTTGACGATCCCACCTATGTCACAGAAGTTCAATATCCGGTTGAAAAAGCTTAAAAGGAGAAATAACGATGACGGAAATGACACTGGTGGAAAACACAAGGACAATGGTGGGAAACATCAGAGTCTACGAGCGACCCGACGAGCACTATATGGGGATCAGGGTTCAGACTCCTTTTAAGGGGATGTTCACGGTGATTGATAAACATTTGTTTAAGGAGTTAAGAGCCTGGATGAAACAGGAAGGCGTAGAGCCAGCAGGACAGCCATTTTTTCGCTTTTACGTCATCAATATGGAAGGCGAGATGGACGTTGAAGTCGGGATTCCGGTTGCCACAGCGCTGCCCGGTAATGGGCGGGTGAGTCCAAGAGTGATGCCGGGTGGGCGCTATGCCAGCCTGGTTTACGTTGGAAGCGGCTATACTGGCAGTGGTGCACTGACCCGATGGGCTATGGAGAACGGACACGCCTTTGATGAATGGGATGTGCCGAATGGCACTGCGTACCGCGCGCGTTATGAGCGCTATCTCACCGACCCGAAAATCCAGCCGCTAAAGTCGAAATGGGAAGTCGAGGTAGCAGTCAAGCTGGTGGATGATCAGCCCCGGTAACAGCACTGTTTGCGACCCCGCCGTTTCGCTTACCCTGCCCTTCCCCGTTTTAGGGGAAGGACTTGTTCTTGTCCAGTTCGCCTGGGTTCTGCTGTTGTTTACGCCCACAGAATGGCATTTACCTGGATTTGTTGTACTGGCAGTTGTGGAGCTACTGGTTCCCGTATGGGCAGAACAGCCCTCTCCAACACCCTGGAATGTCGATCACATTCGGGAACGTTATGGACTTTTCACGATTCTGTTATTGGGTGAATCGATTCTATCTACCAGCCCCGCAATTCGATCTGCTGCTGACAATAACGTCCAAGGCATCGCTTTTATCAGCATCGTTCTTGGTGGACTGCTGATCGTTTATGCAATGTGGTGGCTTTATTTTTACCAACACATTCCACAAATCATGTCGTCGCAGCGGCTGGCCTTCATCTGGGCATACGGTCATTTTCTGATTTTCGGTGCAACGGCGGCGGTGGGCGCAGGTCTGGCGGTGGCCGTGCCGTCGGCGGTTTACGTGTTCAGCCTGTGGATCCTGCAAGAACACCCACGCGCGAACCATGTGGTGGATATTCTGGTGCATCCGGTTACGGTGGTGCTTATTTTGCCGACGCCATTTACGGAGCAGCCCGTATTATTTACCGGAATTTTGCTGTCCATTCTGGTCGCTATCCGGCTGGTGCGGCATCTGGAATATCCATCGGGGATAACGCCCAAATGTTTGTCGCCAGAATATGTATCCCTGCTTCAACAGTTAGCTATTACAACCCTGACCTATTCATCATAGGTCAAACCGACGATGTTGGTGTATGGTGTGCAGTGGATGCGCTGGCCGTCGTTCCAGGGTTCGCTGAAACAGAAGAAATCCTGACCGATCTCGGTGAATTCGCGGTGCAGGCTCAAATCCGGCAGCTTGAGCAGGGTTTCGCCGGAGGCAAAGGGCTGGTCGAACTGAAAGGTCATGGAGGTGTTTTCAGTGTTCAAACGGGTGAGCAGATCGTAAAACGATTCTGAAGCGGTGTCCTGGGCGACAGTCGGCTTGCCGGATGTGCCAATCAAGGTCACAATAGCGGCCAGTGCGACCAGCAGTACAATCCATACCATCATTCTGGTTTTCAACAGCATGAGCAGCTTATCCTTTTTCGTTCTACAAGTGATGATTCATCCCACAATTATACTCTACGGAGGCGGCAGGTGACGGTACTGGTGATTGATGTCGGCAGTTCATCGACACGGGCGCTGTTGTTCGACGATGAGGCGCGATTGATCCCCGGCGCGATGGTCAGCGCGGCCAATGCATGATGACCCATCCACCGGGGGCGGCTACGATGGATGCGGTGGAACTGCGGACGCGGGTCGAGGGTTGCCTGGATGATATTCTCCAGCATCCGGCAGCGCGGGACATCCAAATCGTGGGCATGTGTACCTTCACCGGGAACGTGCTGGGGGTGGACAACCGGGGTGAACCCATTACGCCGGTTTACACCTATGCTGATACCCAGAGCGCCGAGGATGTGGGGTATCTGCAAACGCAGGTGGAGGTCGAGTCGATTCACCAGCGAACGGGCTGTATTTTGCACACCGCTTACCAACCTGCGCGACTTCACTGGCTGCGGCGTACCCAACCGGACATCTTCCAGCGAACGGCGATGTGGATGGACTTCGCTACCTATTTGTATGGGCATTGGTTCGGCGAGGCGGCGTGCAGCACCTCGGTGGCGTCATGGTCGGGGATGCTCACGCGCGCCGATCTGACCTGGAATTGACAATGGCTGTCGGTGTTGGGCATGAGCGAATCGGCCTTTCCACCCCTGGCGGATTACAGCGAAACCCGGCGCGGACTGGCCGGGGATTATGCGGCGCGGTGGCCTGCGGTGCGGGATGTCCCGTTCTGCCTGGCGGTGGGCGACGGAGCGGCGGCCAACATCGGCTGTGGGTGTGGCGACGACTCGAATATTGCCCTGACCGTAGGTACAACGGCGGCGCTGCGGATTGTGTCCACCGAAATATTGCCGAACGTACCGCCGGGATTGTGGGGCTACCGGGTGGACGATACCCATCACCTGATCGGTGGGGCGACCAGCGAAGGTGGCAACATCTTCCAGTGGGCGCGGGATACCCTGCGGCTGGATGATGCCAATATGGGAGATGTGGAAACCGAGTTGATGAGCCGCGTACCGGATTCACATGGACTCACGTTTCTTCCGTTGCTGGCCGGAGAACGCAGTCCGGGGTGGGCAGCGGACGCGACAGGTTCGGTGGTTGGGCTGCGGTTATCGACCACACCGATGGACATCTTACAGGCGGCGCTGGAAGGGGTGGCGCTGCGGCTGTCCCTCATCAGCCAGCAGTTTGAAGGACTGGTGCGGGATGACGCGGCGGTGATGGGCGGCGGCGGGGCGCTGGCAGCATCATCGGCCTGGGCGCACATGATCGCCAACGCGCTGAACCGGCCACTCAACATCACCGAAGAAGCCGAAATCACGGCGCGGGGGGTGGCGATTCTGGCGCTGCACGCGATTGGGGCGAGTTCGCTGACCGCCTATCCGCCGACTATTGCCTATACCATTGAACCGATCCCGGCGGTGGTGGACATCCTGCGGGCAGCACGCGAACGGCAGGTGGATTTGTATTATCGAGTTGTCATAGGGGAATAGGCATGTCACCTGCCCGTGTAATATTGTCCACCGGATCACTGTATCTGATGGATACGGCCTACTGTTTTCAACTGGCGGCGGAAACCGGATTCGACGGCATGGAAGTCATGTGTGACGAACGGTTCGGCACACGCGACCCGATTTACCTGCGGAAAATTAGCCAGCATTACAATCTGCCGATTCTGGCCTGTCATACACCCTTCAGCCATCACATTCCGGCGTGGGGCAAGAAGTGGGATGAGGTCGGGCGGATATACCACACGCTCGATCTGGCGGCAACAGTAGGGGCGGAAGCGATGGTGGTGCATCTACCACAGTATATTGGCAGGCTGGTGGTTCAGACCCATCGCCACGATTTCCTACTGCCCTGGCGCTCTCCTTTTTGGGGGGTAAAGGACTGGATTGAGCATGACCTGCCACAGGTGCAGGCGGAAACCCCGGTCAAAATCGCGGTGGAGAACATGCCGAATACGCGCCTATTCGGGCTGAGGTTCGACCCAACCTGGTGGAATGAGGTCGAAAGCTGGGGGAGAGTCCATAGGTGGCTGACGCTGGATACAACCCATTGGGGCACGAAAGGAATTGATCCACTGGCAGCTTACCGGGCGGCGGGTGGGCGCGTGTGCCACATCCACCTGAGCAATTATGATGGGCGGGAACACCGACTGCCACAGCGGGGCAAACTCGATCTGGCGGGATTCCTGCGGGGGGTGGCGGCAGATGGTTTTGAGGGGACGATCAGCCTGGAAGTGTCGCCAGAACCATTGGAATTTGCTGATGAACGGGCGCTGCGTCGGAACTTGCAGGACAGTCTGGATTTCTGCCGGGAGCATCTGGGCAGGTAAAAGAAACAAAGACTCAAGCGCAAAGGTGCAGAGAAGAAAAAGATGAGGGCGGCCTGGGGTCGTCCTTTTGTTATGGGTTACGAGCAATTACACATTTTTCGCACAATTTGCACGCTTGTCGCTGGAATGACAAACGGGAATACGGGAGACAGCCGCCGATCAGCGAATTTGGGACGGCGGGAAGGCGGGGAATTGTCGCGGTTATGACACAGGTGCGGCGACTACAGGGGAGTGAACTGCCGCTTTGACACTATTGCGACTCGGTGTCATTTCGGCGGGAAGGCGGGAGCGAACCGCTGCACAACGAAAAGCGGATTTGTGACATAAAAGGTCATGATTGGTTGATGCTCGCTCTCTATAATGGATGCGGAAGTTGGAGACTGGTTAACGAGTTACGATAGACACACCTGCCCGATGGGTATGCTACCCTGATCGGGCAAGGGCGTATTCTGGTGATCCCGTGCGCGGTTTCCATCGCACGAGCCGTAGTAGTTTCTTAGACACTCTGACTGCTCACCGCCGATTTACTGGAGACAACCTTCTTATCGGCAACACTGCCGCGAACGGTGTGGGCTAATTTGGTGAAGGCTGCCTTTGTGCCCTTTACCATTTTCCCGATGGGCAACTGCGGTGTGATTTCCACTAATTCCTGGAAGATGTCGAGCGGTTTCTTTTTGTCCGTGTCCAGGCCATTGACTGTTGCTGTACATGTTACCCTCCTGATTGATCGTTGTTGATGAAAACAATGTACCAAATCAGGGGGTCGCATGTCGTCCCACCAAAGTAGACTGTATAGCGGCAGGGGGGAGAAGAAATCGTCTGCAGGGGGTGGAAGTGAAGGCAAGGGAGGGGGTGAAGCCCACTAGATCAGATTCAATTCCCGCGCCCGCACCAACGCCTGGGTGCGACTTTCCACTCCCAGCTTGCCGTAAACATGGGTGATGTGTTTTTTGACGGTGCTGACGTCTACAAAGAGCTGCTCGGCAACCTGGCGGTTGGAAAGACCTTCCGCGATTTTGAGCAACACTTCCAGTTCACGATCCGAGAGGGGTTCGAGCAAGGTTTCATTGGCTGCCCGGACATGAGCCGGAATGGCAAAGTCGTCACCCATGTGTGATGGCGATTCGTCCGTATCCCCGGCAAGCAGTGCAGACAAAACGGTCTGCAAATCCAGAGCTTCGCCGCTGCTCCAGGCAGCTTCATACTGTGCCTCACCCAGTTGTGCCTTTAGGTCAGTCTGGAGGGTTGTGAGTGGCGACCAAACCTGTATCCAGCCCTTCATACTGAGGGGATGACTGCTCGACAGGGCAAGCAGTTCAACCGCCTGCCACGTTTCACCCTTAACAGCTTGAATCAGTGCCACGACGGGCAATCCCAGAAGGATAAATGAGACATTTTGAAGTTTTGCCGGGTATTGGAGGTATTCGAGAACATCCTGTTCGGCAGTTTCATATTGATGCAGGCTGCAATGAATCAGGGCCTTTGCCCAGTGCAAAAAGGCATTCCAATATGCAAACGCAAACGCCATAGCCCCTGAGACTCTTAGGCGTTGATCGGCTTCATCAAGGAGCTGCTGACTGGTGCTGTAATCTCCCTGGAGTGTATTGTATACACTCAAAAATATACCGGCGCCTGAAGGTAAACCCAGCGTATAAAGACTGGCTGCCCGTTTATAAGCATCCCATAGCAATTCGTGAGCCTCCTCCAGATCACCCCGGACACAGATGGCAAACAAACCAGCTAGTTGAATGAGAGAGAAAACAGAACCCCATGAGATGACAACACCCTGTGCCATCTGCGCGGTCTGCCGCAAATAATCTTCTGCTTCCGAAAATTGTCCGGCTCGGAAGGCGTGGTTCGCTAAACTTCCCAGCGACAGGCTGATGTGATAATGATCGCCAATGGAACTGCTTATCTCTTTCGACTGGCGAATGAATTGCGCGTTCTGCTCGTAATCACCCAGATCACCATAGACCTCGGCAATTCGTTGAAGCAGCTCGCCAACTTTGAACCGATTGTTCAGTTGACGATACAGTGACAAACTTTCCTTGAGACTGTCTAATGATTTAATATATTGGCCTTTTCCTCCTAGCAGGTTTCCCTGAACATATAAGGCCATTGCCACTTCTTCTGCATCGTCATTGGCGCGGGCAATGGCTAATCCCTGTTGTACCTGGGCGAGTGGGTCCTCGGCCCAATTAGCACCACGCGACAGTATTTTCCCCCACGTCGGATGCGGCGTTTGATTGGGTGCGGGGGCTAGTTGTTGCTTTGCGATGCCCAGCAATCCCTCAAGTTCATGGGGACGTCCTCGCATCCAGCAGAACAGGCATAAAGCCTCGACAGCCTCGCCGATGCCCTCATAATCCTTGCGCTGGTTTGCCCAATACCAGGCTGAACGCACATTTTCGAAATCGGCTTCGATTTTCTGCAAGGATTCGATTTGATGATCCTGCTGGATACCGGCCTGTAATTCATGCAAAAAATGCAAATAGTATTGGCTGTGTTTATCACGTACGAGCTGCGGAATGACCAATTTGTTCCAGTTGTTCTTCGGCATATTGACGCAACAGGTCGTGCATATAGTAGCGCCCGTCAGATGTCGTTATCAGCGATTTCTCAACCAGCGCAGTCAGCACAAACAGCGAAGCGCCGGTTACGGCCTGAATCGCATCGCGCGATACACCACTGCGAAATATAGACAACTGCATCAACGTATTCTGTTCTGTTTCGTTCAACAACATCCATGAATACAGAAAAACCGCCCGAATACTGCGGTGGCGTTCGGGTACATCTCTGGCAGTGGTGGCGAGAATATCGGCGCTGCGTCTGATCTCGGCAGCAATATCCCGACAAGAGAGCGACTTCAACCAGGTCGCAGCCAATTCGATGCCCAGCGGCATACCCTCTACCAGCCGACAGACCTCGACAACGCAGGGCAGCTCGTGTTCCAGGGAGAAGTCACCGCGCGTCCGGGTGGCACGTTCGATGAACAATTTGACCGCGCTATAACGGTCAATCTCGCCCAGATGTCCATTCTCAGGGAAGGACATCCCACTGACGTGACGAACCCATTCCAGTTGCAAATTCAATGCCTCACGCGAGGTCGTCAGTATCTTGATTCGAGGCGCGTATTCTAGAATGTCGGCCACCAGATGAGCACCCTCAACAACATGCTCAAAATTATCCATGAGCAGGAGCAGTTGTTGATTGCTGAGATAATTCAGCAATTGCTGTCGGGCATCCCCGGCTAAAGTGCTATCGATTCCCAATATCTGGCTATCGGCGTTAATGGATTGAAAGTTTATTCCCAGCGCCTCGCCTACTGCCGCCGGAATACCCTCTGGCGACGCCAGGGATTGAAGGGCAACGAAAAATACCCCGTCGGCGAAGTCATCCTGCTTCCGGCTGGCTACTTCGAGTGCAAGTCGTGTCTTTCCCATGCCCCCAGGGCCAATCAGGCTCAGGAGACGACAACCCGGATCATCCAGCAGGGCAACAATATCCGCGATTTCCGGCTCACGCCCGATAAAAGGCATTAATTGTCGTGGAAGATTGTTGGATACCAACTTAACCTCTGAGTCCGCCTAAAAATCGACATGATGGGGAGGGAATGCCCGATGTTATTGGATATTTGTCATTGGTAACAAGTATATCCAACCCTTATGGCTGGGGGTAGCCTTTGACTTACTTACCTGTATAACATGAACCTTTCCGCAAACGTTCTCAGGCAAAATCGCGTTCCACGACACGATTCGGAAGGATAATTATAGAACATAAGTTCGTATGTGTCAATTAAGATTTGGTTTGAAAAGCGGCAAAAGCTCAGGTCTTCATGGGCAGCAGGATGGCCGAAGGATGGGGTGGGTCATGGTAGACGGACTGTTCGGTGACCATGAGAGTTGTGGCTGTCCCAAGCGGCTCATCCGTGCCCAGATTGCGGGCAAAACGGGGATGCGCGCCGCTAGACACCTGCACACGGAGGCGATGTCCAGCGCGGAAAGCATAGGCGGTTGACCAGAGTTGAATGCAAATCCGGCGTGTACCGTCGGGTTCGGCGGCGGGATGACCGGGAGTCAGGCGCAAGAGTCCGTCGCAGACATTGAGCGACTTGCCGGATGGGTCAACATCACACAGGCGGACGAAGAAATCAGTATATTCCAGACTGGAACTGACAAAAAGCTCGGCACTCACCGCCCCAATCACTTCGATGTCACGGTCTAGCGGTGCGCTGGTATAAGTCAATACATCCGGGCGGGCTTCGAGCGTGCGATTGTCCTGTGCCCCGGCGTTGTCACTCAGGCTGCTGCCACCCACCGCCGGGGTCGGATCGGCGGGATCATAGCGGTAATGGTCAGGGTCGGAAGCAACAGGATTATCCGATGAAAGTCCATGATTCGCCCCCAAGTGCCAGCGTTGGGGATTATATCCGGCAGGCGGCCAATCCGGTAAATCGCGCCACTCATTCGCGCCCATGACGTAGATGTGTACCGGCGACTCCCTCAAGCGGCTGCCATCCCCAAGCACCTGTGCCCGACACCAGATGATGGACTCGCGCAGCATCGCCCCAAGTCCGCCAAGATCAGTATGTTTCCAGGGGCCGATGGTCAGGTAAGGCTGGTGTCCACCCCCTCTCAACCGAGCATAGTCCGCCAGTGTGTCCAGTAAAAAGATGTCGTACCAGCCGCCAAACTGGTGAATAGGGACGGTAATCGACTGAACACGCCCGCTAAAGTCCACCGGGTCCCACCATTCGTCGTCCGGGTCATTGTGTTCCAGCCAATCGCGGAAAAATTGTACCGGCTTTCCAACCGCCGCTTCGTCAATGGTGTTCAGAGGCAAGTGATTATACGGACTTCTCAAGATGCTGGTTGCGCGCCCCTGCGACATCATGGCGGCAAGGGGCGACTTCTCCTGATTGGTCATCAGGTGAATCCACGTCAGGGCGGTATCCAGACCAAACGCCCCACCTGTGTAAGTCGGCGGGCGGAAATCCGACGAGGTAATCATGGTTGCCATCGCCTTCAACTCCGGTTCGGCGTCCGAGGCAATCGCCCACTGCACCATGCCTAAATAGCTGGGGCCAACCGTCGCCATCTGGCCGGAAAACCAGGGTTGTCCCTTGAGCCAGTCGAGGGTGGCGAGGCCATCCCCCCGTTCATTGCGGAAGGCGTCGAATGTCCCACCCGATCCGAATGTTCCCCGGCAGCTCTGGATAAAAACCTGAAAACCACGCTCGGCAAATGGCCGCCCGTACAGGAATCCCCAGAAGCCGCGCCGACCATAGGGCGAACGGATGAGGATGGTCGGGCGATTGCCTCCCCCGCGCGGATAATAATGGTCGCCCAGTAAGGTGATACCGTCGGGCATCGACACGGGCACATCACGGTCTACGACTATGTTATAGGTTTCGGCGGGTGGGAGCTTTAAGAAATATCCGGCAAGACGACTGGTAATGGTCATCGGGGTTTCTCTCTCAGTTGATGAGGGGCATATTATAACGCTCAGGAGATGGCTTTGCCTGTAGTGGGGAAGATGGAAAGGAATGCAGGACGACACACAGGTCATTGATGGATAACGCGCGGGGTATTGTGAAGTAGTCGTAGCGGTTAAGGTCGGCTTCCATTACGGACAATGTGGTCATAGTAGCGCGTCCCCTACGATGGAAACGAGCCAGGGGAAAGTCTAACGTTCTTCTTTCCATAGACCTCGATAAACGCGGGGGTTTCCTCTATAATAGGCGCGATTAACCTCCCGATGTAACCAGACTGTCAGGAAACCGCATGGCGCAACCACTGAATTTTCAGCAAGTGATTTTGAAATTGCATGACTTCTGGGCAGACCAGGGCTGTTTGATCTGGAATCCGTATAATGTGCAGGTGGGCGCGGGTACGGGCAACCCGGCGACGCTGCTGCGGGTGCTGGGGCCGGAACCCTGGCGCGTGGCGTATGTCGAGCCGATCGGTACGCCCGGATGATGGACGCTACGGCGAAAATCCGAACCGGATGCAGTATTACTTCCAGTATCAGGTGATTCTGAAGCCTGACCCCGGCAATCCACAGGAAATTTACCTGCAATCGTTGGAAGCGTTGGGCATCAACCCGCGTGAACATGACATCCGCTTTGTGGAGGACAACTGGGAAAGTCCGGCGCTGGGCGCGTGGGGGCTGGGCTGGGAAGTGTGGATGGATGGGCAGGAAATCACCCAATTCACCTACTTCCAGCAGGCGGGCGGTATTGAACTAGAGCCGGTATCGGTGGAAATCACCTATGGGTTGGAGCGAATTGCGCTGGCGCTACAGGGCAAGAACTCGGTCTGGGAGATTGACTGGCTGCCGGGAGTGAGCTATGGCGACATCTTCCTCCAAAGCGAGATTGAACACTGCAAATATTACTTCGAAATCGCGGATGTGGAAGCGCTTGAAGCAGGTTTACGACGAGTACGAGAGCGAAAACCAACGGGCGCTGGAGGCGGGAGCGGTCATCCCGGCCTATGATTACGTGCTGAAATGCAGCCATCTGTTCAATGTACTGGATGCACGCGGCGCGATTGGTGTGACGGAGCGGGCGGAGTTCTTCCACCGAGATGCGCAATATGACACGCAAGTGTCGCCAAAGCCTTTGCCGACCAGCGGGAACAGCTTGGTATCCCCTACTAGAAATCGCACAGGGATGGGAAGCGCCAACTATTGACGGCGTGCCGACCATGCCGAAACCACTGACTGTACCCGGCAGATTTCCTGCTGGAAATCGGCGTGGAAGAACTGCCAGCCGGGTGATGTGGACAGCGCGCAGGAACAGTTAGAAGATATGGCGCTGACCCTGTTTGACGATTTACGTCTGAAGCCGCAGGAAGGCGTTCAGGTTTACAGCACCCCGCGGCGGCTGGTGCTGGCGGCATGGCAAATTCCGCCGCGACAGTCCGACGAGGAACGGGTCGAAAAAGGCCCGCCAGCCGAACGCGCCTTTGATGCCGATGGCAAACCGACCAAAGCGGCAGAAGGATTTGCCCGCAAGAACGGCGTAAACGTGGAAGACTTGAAGGTGAAGGAGATCGACGGCGGGCAGTATGTGACGGCGGTGGTGCGTGAGGCAGGCCGCCCGGCTGTCGAAGTGCTGGCGGAAAAACTGCCCGAACTGATCGAAGGCATCAAGTTCGGCAAGGCGATGCGCTGGAACAGCACCGGAATCGCCTTCTCGCGCCCGATCCGGTGGATTACGGCACTGCTGGGTGATACGGTTGTCCCGTTTGAATATGCCGGATCGCCGGGGCTGGCAATGCCACGCGCGGGTTGCGTCCGTATGGCTCACCGGAAATTGAGGTCAAGGGGTTGCAGCACTATCTGGACACCATGAAAGGACAGGGTATCATCCTTGACCGGGAAGAACGGCGGGAAGAAGTCATGAAGCAGATCAACCAGATTGCCGAGGGCGTGGGCGGGCATGTGCCGGACGATCCGGCGCTGCTGGATGAAGTGACCAATCTGGTGGAACGGCCTACGGCGCTGCTGGGCAACTTCGAGGAAAAATATCTGGAACTGCCGCGCGAAGTGCTGGTGATGGTGATGCGGAAACATCAACGTTACTTCCCGGTGGAGGATGCGGATGGCAAGCTGCTGCCATACTTCATCACGGTGCGGAACGGGGACAGCGAGCATCTGGACTAAGTGGCACATGGCAACGAACAGGTCATCCGGGCGCGGTTCTCGGATGCGTCATACTTCTACACGGAAGACCTGAAAAAGCCGTTAGAGGATTATCTGCCGCGACTGGCTACGCTGACCTTCCAGAAAAATCTGGGGTCGATGCTGGACAAAAATGAACGGGTGGCCGAACTGGTCGAACCGCTTGGCAAGCTGCTGCATCTTCATTCTACCGACGATAGTGATCGCCCAACGGGCGGCGCATGTGGTCAAGGCTGATCTGGCGACGCGCATGGTGGTGGAGATGACGGCGCTTCAGGGAATCATGGGGCGGGAATATGCACTCAAGGGTGATTATCCGCCGGAAGTAGCCGACGCGATATTTGAACACTGGCTGCCGCGCAGCGCCGACGATATGCTGCCCACCAGCCCTGCCGGGACTCTGCTGGCGCTGGCTGATCGACTCGATAGTCTGGTCGGGTTGTTCGGGGTGGGACTTGCGCCCAAATCGACAGCCGATCCGTATGGCTTGCGGCGGGCGGCGCTGGGCATCATTCAAATTCTGGTACAGAAGGAAATCGATCTGAGCCTGGGTAAAGCGGTGGAACTGACCATTCAGGTACAGCCGGTGCGGGTTCAGGCGAATACGAAGGACGATGTGCTGGACTTCATCGCCGGACGGCTGCGGGCATGGGTGGAAGAACAGGAATGGCCGAGGGACGTGATCGCGGCGGTGCTGGCCGAACAGAGCGCCAATCCGTACCGGGCGATGGTAGGTATCCGCCAGTTGAGCGAATGGGTACAATCACCAAACTGGGAGCAAATACTGGATGGCTTCGCCCGCTGTGTGCGTATCACGCGGGCTGAGTCGCAGCGGTACGGTGTTGACCCGGATATGTTCACCGAGGGGCAGGAAAAACATCTGTACTCGGTGTATAGCGAGGCGCTGTCCCATCTGGAAACTGAGAGCAACGTAAACGGTTTCCTGAGCTGCCTTCGAGCCGATGCTGCCCGCTATCAACGACTTCTTCAACAATGTGATGGTGAACGTGGAAAACGAGGACTTGCGGAAAAACCGTCTCGGCCTGCTGCAAGGCATCAGCGCCATGCAGGATGGTCGGGCGGATTTGAGCTACCTGAGTGGGTTCTAGGAATTCGTCACAGATTTTCGTTAAATGTAACTACAAAAAGCCCTGATAAAATGTATCGGGGCTTTTTATTTCTCCCCTGGTTTCTCCCTCAAATGATGGCTTCAACCACCGTTCTCCATTCTCATCAAGCATAAAACCCTGCCAACAGGATTCTTATCCCGGCGGAGTAGGATGGCGTATGAGCGGGATGCCCGAATGACAGGTGTGCAAGAAAGATGTCATCCCGGCTCAAGAACGAAGGAAAGTTTCCATGAAGGAGGTTTTGCTCATGGCACACGATACACATGTTTATGGAGAGGTAAACAGTAAAACCGGGCTGAAGAAGGTGTTCACCGAAATCCGTGATGACGTGGAGAAGGCCAAGTCCCGGTCTGAGTTGACCGAACTGCATCGGCGGGCGGGCTACCTGGTGACACTCAGCCACGCTCCGTCGTGGAAAGAAAAGTTCGGCGACGAGATCAGCACGATCCGCAAGACCGCCGAAGATGAATTCAGCACTACTGCTCACAAAATCAACCAGCGGGCTAAAACCATCGGCACGGAGGCGGATTACGACGATACATGGGGAGGCGACTGATGGCTCAGGCAGCACAACACCATTACAAGTCCACCGAGTCGAAGTACAAGGGTGGCGCGGAGGAGATGTACATCACCTACGACCTGTGGCAGCAGACACGGGGAGATAACCGCGCCCTGTATCCAAAGGTCAAACGGGTGTATATCGCCGGGGAGGTTAAGGATTGGGAAGCGGGCACGTTCCGGCGGCGCAGCGGCAAGGACATTCATGGCGTGAAGATCGCCTATGAGCAGAGTCGGGGTGGATATACCCGCAAAGGATATACCGCCCATCGCGGCGACACCGAATATCAGAGTCCCGCCCACGAAAGTCGAAGGCAGCAAGTCCAGATTCACCAAAATTGTGGAAGTTCCGAAAGATGCCCGGAATGTCACCTTTCATAAGGGTGGGCTGCCCAAGAAATATGAGGATGCACTCCAGGACATTCGCTAGGGCATATGGGTATTGACTGAGACCGGATTCAACCCAATGATCGCATGAACAGGGACGAGGTTTACGAACCCCGTCCTTTTACGCTTCAACAGGTCGCCGCTATGGGTGAATCAAGCTATAGAAGAGGTCGCGTAATGGGCAGATAACGCCTATAATACAAGTCAATAAGTAAATAGCGTGACACCCTTATGAAACTCAGACCCCGTTTGGCGGGCTGCTTTTATAACCTGATTCTGTTGATTGCCATCCTGTTTTTCGGCATATTTGTATTTGAACAGCAGTTTAATGGCCGGAATATTGAGTCGGCTATCAGCCCGGATGAGCAGCAGCCAACACCGACGAAGACACCCTTTCCGCTTTCGTGGACACCCCCGCCGTCGTTTACACCCACCGGAACACCCTCTCCATATGGGACGGTCACTTACTATCCAAGCCCAACCCCCTCCTACACACCGCAGGAACCACCCACACAGACCGCGCCACCCTCGAATACGCCTTTGATGATGCCCACATCGACGCGAACACCGTCGCCAACAATGACACCCACGCCCACCAAAACCTCGACAGCTACACCTACCCGTACACCGACGTCAACTCGTACGCCGACGGTGACACGCACACCGACGTCGACAGCTACGCCCACTTCGACCCCAACACCGATTACCCCAACGTCGCCGTCGAATGCCACACCGAGGCACGAATTTTTTACTATCAGCACCCCGACACTCACCTGGAGTCCGGTATCGTGGGCAGTCGGTTATCAAATTCAGGTGGACGACGACCCGAAATTTGGCTCACCGATTGTCTCCGAGGTCGATGCAAATATCCTGTTTTATACCACACCCTCGCTGGCGAATGGCGTCTATTTCTGGCGGGTGCGAGCGAAGCGGAATGCGACCACCTGGGGCAATTGGAGTACCATCGAAACCTTCGTCGTGTCGGCAGGTTGAAATAAAAAGGGACGACACACTGGTCGTCCCAAAATTGCAGATGAGCGGCTGCTAGCCCGTGATCGGGATGGCATTGACATCTGTGCCAGCTTGCAAAGGTGCATAGGCGGCGCTGACCCAGCCAGTGATACCGGCATAGTTAACCTGCCACCAGGTATTGACGGCGTTCCTACCCACTACCGAGACAGCACTCCCGCGCGCGACCTGCCCCAGAATGGCGTTGGTTGTGCCTACTCCGCTGCGGACGTTGACCGTCGCCAGGGTATTGGCGTAATAGCCAGTCGGTGTGGGTTGATCCAGGCTGGGGGAGGTTGTCCCACTGACCACCGGGACAACCTGCGGATTGGCAACGTCAATGAAGCGCCAGTACACCCAACCGACGGTGCCATTCACATTCAACTGCCACCACGAGCCATCAGCATCTTTACCCAGCACGGGATAGGTTTCGCTGCGGTTGATTTTGGTCAGGACATTACTGGCGATGTCCGGCGCGGCGCGGACATTCAAACGCAGGGCGGTCACAACCGTTCCGGTAGTTTCGGCTTGCGAGGGGGGATTCGGATTGGTTGGTGGTGGCGTGACGCCCACCTGGACAAGACCAAATTCGACGAAGGCCACACCTGTGCCCTCATAGAAATCCACCTGGAAGTTATGCTGCCCGGTAGTCAACGTGACCACCGCCGTGTAGGTGACGCCAGTGGCGTTGTGCCATTGGTCAATATAGGGCACGCCATCCACATACACCCGGATACCATCATCGGCGCTGGCGCTGATCTGATAATTCCCACCGTTTAAGGTCTGAATGCTCGTCCAACGGGCGGAAAAATTATCTGCCGGGATGGCCGCATTCGGCGACCCCGTACCCCAGTTATGTGAGGGGGTCGTCTCCGACAGCACCAGTGCGGGTGACCCGGCCAGAGCGGTATTGGTGTAATACTGCCCCGTCCAAACCCCGGAGACAATCGGCATGGTGGGCGGCGCGGGGAAATTCGGTCCGGTGGGATTATTCGCCAGATTCGCCCAGGTGACATACACATAGGCGTTATCCGTGATTTCCCGGTAATCGACCTGGACATGATGCACACCCGCCGACAGGCTGACATCGGCGCTGACCATCTGTCCCACCGCCGGGGTATTGAAGGTATCAATCTGCGGGTTGAGCGCAAAATCAACCGTCACGCGGACATTATCGTCGGCCAGCGCGTAAAAGCGATAGGTTCCGGCGGCGAAATAGGGGTCTGCGCCCCAGCGCACGCTGAAGTTATCGGCGGAAATGCCGGTGGCGGGCGCGTTCACGCCCCAATTGAAAGCGACGGCTAAGTCCTGGCGGCTGAAGGCTGCCGGACCACCCAGATAGGGATTGTCATAATAATCCCCCGTCCAGACGACACCGCTCTGGGCATCCACCGGGCGGACGACACCGACCAGCGTCAGCAGTGCGGCAATCACCAGCGCAGCCGCCAGCCTGGGAATGAAGCTCGATTGTGGGATATGAATTGCTCGATACATGGTGAAACTCCTCTCCGAGTGAACCGCCTTCCTGGGGACATATCTATCGTTGTCAGTCGATAAAGTGTGGTGAAAGTTCAAAAACACGAGGGAGGAAGTGCGGTCACTGCAATTTCAGGTTTACTTAGTCACCGTAACGGCAAAATGTATGAGGGGCGTAAACCTGCCCCTTTATTTAGCAAGACTTAATGGCCTTCTAACGCCTTTCCTGCGTTTTTGAGGCTATTGGGCGTCGGATGTCCGTTATAGAGCCATTCTTTTATCCAAAACATACGGCCATCTTACGAGTGTGTGATTAGGTAGAAGCAGCATGACGATTTACGTTCGTCACCCATAATTTGGACTTGCAGGTTGGCTGCAGGGAGGTGGATATGGTACACGACTTAAAGGGCAGGAAAGTTGCCATACTGGTCGAAAATGGGTTTGAAGAGGAAGAACTCACCCGACCCAGAGAGGCGTTGGAACAAGCCGGGGCGACAACTACGATTGTGTCGCCGCAATATGGGACTGTCCGAAGCTGGAATCATAGCGATTGGGGAGATCGGTTTCGCGTCAATATGGAACTGCACCGCGCCAATGCCGACGATTACGATGCCCTGCTGCTGCCGGGAGGGGTCATGAACCCCGATCACCTGCGGCGGAACGAGAAGGCGCTGCAATTTGTGCGGGCGTTTTTCGATGCGGGCAAACCCGTAGCCGCCATCTGTCATGCGCCCTGGACGCTGATTGACGCGGGAGTCGTGGAAGGGCGGACGCTTACGTCCTATCACAGCCTGCAAACCGACCTGAAGAATGCCGGGGCAAATTGGGTTGACCGGGAGGTGGTGGTAGATAATGGTCTCGTGACCAGCCGCAACCCGAACGACATCCCGGTCTTCAACGAAAAAATGGTCGAGGAATTCGCTGAAGGAATACACCAGCCACAGCTAACCCGATAACTTTAGATACCCGAATGTGAAAGGAATAACCTGGATGGAATTCAAACAAGGAACACACGTTTATACGGACGACGGTAAGGATGTGGGTACGATAGATCGCGTGGTACTCGACCCCAAGACGAAAGACATCACGCATATTGTGGTCGAAAAAGGTTTTCTGTTCACCGAGGACAAAATTGTGCCTGTCAACCTGATCGCCTCGGCAACTGAAGAGCGAATTACGCTGCGGCATGGTGTGGGTAGCCTGGAGAAACTACCGCCCTTCGAGGAAACCCATTATGTGCCGTTGAGCGAAGCTGAGGAGCGCGAAGCCCGGTATCCGGTTGGATTGGCGTCACCGTTGTACTGGTATCCGCCAATGGGTGGGTGGATCGGCTACACCGACTACAACTTCGGATATGCCTATCCGCCGCCGTATCCCACCGAAACCGAGCGTAATACCCCACCCGGAACGGTGTCCTTAGAAGAAGGGGCGCGCGTCATCAGTTCGGATGACAAACATGTGGGTCATGTAGATCAGGTTTTGACCGAGCCAAACGCTGACCAGGCGGCTTACTTCGTCATCTCACGGGGGCTGCTGTTCAAAGAGCGGAAACTCGTGCCCGTCACCTGGGTGAAACATCTTGACGAGGATGAGGTTCACCTGAGCGTTACCGCCGATACGCTGCAAGCCCTGCGGGAGTACGAAGAAGCCTGACGAAGGGCAAGGTTAGGATGAGGAATTTGGGCGGGTATTGGGAGCGATACCCGCCCACCATCAGAACATTCATTGCTTAATCGACTGTCGCCGGGTCACGTTCATCCGTAATCCATCGCGCGCGCGCAGACTAATCAGGGGTTGCACTGTGACCGATTGGCCGGGAGCGAGTTTCAGGTGGAAGTGTTGAGCAGAGTCGCCAAAATCAGGATCGCTTCCATCCGCGCGAACGCCTGCCCCAGGCAAATTCGCGGCCCGCCCCCAAATGGAAAGTAGGCGAAGTGCGGCCAGCGTTTGTCCGTACCATCGGCAAAGCGTTCCGGCTGAAACTGCTGTGGGTTATCGAAAAAACGTAGGTGGCGATGGGTAATAAAGGGGCAGATCACGACCACATGTCCGGGTTTGAGACCGTAACCGCCAACGGTCACATCGGCTATCGCCTCGCGGGTAATCAACCAGACAGGGGGATACAGGCGCAGCCCTTCTTTGACGATCATCCCGGTATAGGGCAGACGGTCTATATCTTCCAGAGTCACAGCCCGTCCGCCTAATACAGCATCCACTTCGGCCACCAACTTCTCCATCACATCGGGATGCAGCGCCAGCAAATACTCAATCCAGGTGAGTGTATTCGAGGTGGTTTCGTGCCCCGCCAGAAACAGCGCAATGGCTTCATTACGCACCTGATGGATGTCCATTTTGCCGCCATCATCGTCGGTAGCCAGCAGCAGCATGGAGAGCAAATCGCCTTTATCGTCGCCGGACGCGATTCGCTGGTCAATGATGCCGTAAATAATCTGGTCAAGCGCCTGAATGGCACGCTGTTCCTTACGTTGCTGTGGTGTGGGCAACCAGTCCGGCAACTGAAATGGTGAACTGAAACGCCGCGTCACCGCAGCCTGCAAGGTCGCCATTGCTTCCCCGACAATCTCAGCATCCCCGGACACATCGGCGTTAAATAATGTCTGGGCAACAATGCCCAACGTGATTTTCATCATCTCCTGGTCAAATGCATAGGTTTGACCCTCTTGCCAGTGGTCGATAATCCGGCGGGTATGGTCAACCATGACATCGGCATACGCCCCGATGCGACGGTGGTGAAAAGCAGGCTGCGCCAACCGCCGTTCACGCTGGTGGAATTCGCCATCAATGCTCAACAAACCCTGACCGAGAAAGTGCCCCATCGCGCGTTTGAAGGGACGTGTCTTGTAGAATTTGTCGGCCTGTTCGATCAGGACGGTGTGAATGCTGTCAGGGTCATTAAGAAAAAAGATGTGGCGCAACCCGGTATGGAAATGAACGATGTCCCCATAGGTTTGTGCCATATCGGTCAGATAACCCAAGCGGTCATGTCCCTGGCGCAGCGTGGAACGAGCGGCGTCCAGCACCGTTTTGTCCGGGCCGGGTGGATAACGTTGGCTCATCTGGTTTGGGTTAATTACCCGATCCCCACATTTTCAACAGAACCTGGGCAGAACCGATGACATCGTACCAACAGGGGAAGCGTTCCTCGCCATAATAAACATGTGGCGGGGCAAGTTCCGTCACTATGAAACCAAGCCGACGATAGTGCCGCAGCATTCCTGGGGAGGCTGTGCCGCACACCCGGATGTAACCGTGTGAGCGCGCTTCCAGCCAGCAAAAGCCCAGCAGACCAGCGAAATAGCGATTTTCCTTAACGGCCAGTTCGTGAGCGACGGTGAAGCGACCTATATCCACCACCTGTCCGCGCGGTTCAATTGTCAGGCCAAAGGCGTCTTCAGTTGCAGCAATTACCCGCCGCAGGCAGCACGATCCGCCCGGTGGCGACCACAGTATTGGCTTCGTCCCAACCGACCACCTGTAATGCTCTGTCGTCGTGGACGTCGCGCTCGATGCCATCGGGGAAATCCACCGCCGTCGCGCTGCCGCGCGCGATCAACGCCTGACAGCGCAGTTGGAAGGCCGCCGTTTTATCGGCGGATGATTGCGCCACCCCGAAGCGAAGCGGCGCAGCTTTGGCGATTAAACTGGATGACAGGGTTTCCAGCGCAGCCAGATCTCCGGCAGGTCGTCCGGTTTATCATCGTTTACGCTGACCACCGGAGCTAGCTCCCCGCGCCGACAACGGCATTCCCGGCAATGACAATCGTCGATTTCGGCAGCACTTTATCGGTGCGCATCGCTTCGCCGGCGTATGTGAAACGCAGCAGCAGATTCTCGTGCCCTAGCTGGTAATCAACACCATTGAGGGTGAAGGGAGTGGCGCTGGTTTCGGTGAACTGGCTGATTCCGGTATCAATCGCGGTATCTGGCGCTTGAACACTGATGATATTCTGCCAGCGTTCCGATGAAACGGCAATCGGCGTGCCGCTGGCAAATGTGGTCGCATCGGTGAAATCCCCACCCGGCGTCTCGTTATAATAAATTGTGGTTGAACCGGTTGCGTTTAGCACAAACAGGGTTTCCAGCACAGATCGCGCTGACAGTGTGGCTGTCGAAGAAAAGGTGAAGTGGGCAGTCGCCTCGCTGTGATTGGTCGGGTCGCTGAACATCTGGTCATCGGGAATACCGCTGATATAGGTGAGGTAGCCGTAGCCGTTGAAGGCAGGGCCGTTCTGATCTATTTTGCCGATCAACTCAAGTGCATTTTCTCCATTGGGCGGGACTCCCACCTCCTGGGCATCGGCTGCAACCGTTCGGTTGAACAGAAGCGGGAGAGCGATCAAACTCAACGTGAAAAGCATAGCAAAAGAGATTGTTGGTAAGCGAAGTCGATTGAACATTTATAACCTCCTGAAAACCATTTTGGGAACGAATGTAAAGTCACGGGGGACGATAAAAGAATATTGAAGTACGGCAATGATTATAATGAGCTTCGGCAATTCTGCTAACGAAACTCATGATTTCTACCATTCTCTACCTTATACCCACATGTTTAGATATTTATATGAAAGTTCCCCATGCCATAATCGCCCCCGAAGGTGGTATGCTTGGGGGAAACGATGTATAGGGTATGAGGGAGAAACATGACAATCGAGTCCCAGGCCGATATGGTCGGCATGATGCGGATCGGCAAAGTGGTCGGCATGACCCTGCAAAAGATGAAAGATGCGCTGCGTCCCGGTATGACCACCGAAGAACTGGATGCCATCGGCGCGGAATTCCTGAAGGCCGAGGGGGCACATTCCGCCCCGATTGTGACTTACAAATTCCCCGGCACAACCTGCATCAGCATTGACGACGAGGCGGCGCACGGCATCCCCGGAGATCGGGTGATTCAGGTGGGCGATCTGGTGAATATTGATGTGTCTGCCGAGATGGATGGATATTTCGCCGATACGGGTGCGAGTGTGCCGATGCTGCCCGTCACGTCGCTGAAGCAGAAGTTGGCCGACTGTGCCCATACCGCTCTGGAAAAAGGCATCGAGGCGGCGACGGCTGGCAGGCCGATTTACGAGATCGGGCGGGCGATGGAAGCCCAGGCGCGGAGCTGCGGCTTCACCACCATCCGCGACCTGCCGGGACACGGCATCGGTCACAAGCTGCACGATACCCCCAGCATACCGGGCTTTTATACCAAACGCGCGCGGCAGGTGATGACCGAAGGCATGGTGTTTACCATCGAGCCGTTTGTGTCCACCCACGCCAACCGTATTGAAACCATGCCGGATGGCTGGACATTAAAAACGCCGGACGGCAGTCTGGTGGCACAATACGAGCATACAGTGATAATCACCAGAGGCCGCCCGGTGCTGGTGACTGCTGTATCCGACAATTAGATGGAGCGTAGGGACGGGGAGAATTGCCCCGCCCCTGTTCATAAATTATGTTGATGATTGCACAACGACCACGCCTGCCATCCCGGGATAAATCCGGCACAGGTAGGCATATACGCCTGGATCGTTGAAATTGACCGTGTAGGACTGCCCCGGCTCCAGTAATCCACTGTTGAAACTGTCGCCAGTGCCAACCGAGACACCACTGTCGGCCATCGGGAAAAACACCGGACCTAAGCCGATTATTGGCGGTCCGTTTTCCCCCGGTGTGACGAGAAATTCCTCCCCTGTAAAGTTGACTGAGGCAACAGTATGGGCTTCAACGCTGTCCTGCGGCACAGTCCAGGTCACACTCTCCCCGGTCTGGATGACCGCCAGGGGTGTAAAGAAGGCTTCCGCCGACACACGACCCGTATCGCCACTGCCTGCCGAGATATTCAGATTGCCATCTTC
Organism: uncultured Chloroflexia bacterium; assembly: GCA_963752305.1. Classification (GTDB taxonomy): domain Bacteria; phylum Chloroflexota; class Anaerolineae; order Aggregatilineales; family Phototrophicaceae; genus CFX2. The sequence continues at coordinate 8,704 of CAVVXQ010000005.1, read as the reverse complement.
GGCCATCGTTGGTGCAGATTGACTGAGCTGCTCCAGGGCAGCGCCCGCTGTACCATACTGACTGTCAACTTCTGCCTGTGCCGCCGCTTCAACCTCGGTCGGTGATGGGATAACCTCGTCGTCTGGTACAACCACGATATTGCCGACCATGCCCGGATGCACGTCACAGAAATAGAGATAAGTGCCCGGTTCCAGATCAATGACAAGTGAAAACACGGGCGGGGCGCTGGGGTCAATGGGCAGGCCACTGGTGACTGAGCCACCGGAGTACACCGCACCGGTTTCGACATTGGCGAACGCCACCTGTGGATTGATCTGCGGCACTGGCTGACCGTCAACCTCTGGTGCGATCACAAAATCTGTGGGTGAATCTTCGCCCAGATGCACGTTGTGGAAGCTGTTGAAATGCCACATCACGGTATCGCCACGATGTACTTTCAGTGAAGTTGGTGCGAAGGCATACAACTCCGCATTGGCTGGTCCAAATCCGCCTGCCTGCACGATGAAGGTCTGACCGCCATCCTGTGCAAGCGCACGACGGTGGTTGCCCAACAAACCCACGACCATCACCCCCAGAATCAACACGCAGATCAGCCCAAATTTCATAAAACGATTGGTTTGAATACGTACCATGCCACAGACTCCTCCTAATAAATGGATTGACGACTGCTGTATCCAGCATCAGGAACATTTTGTGTCCAGTCTTTGCTCAAACAACAGGTCAAAAATTGCTCATTTTGTGCCCAAATCAGGCATGTCAGCCGCGAAGAAGGGCTGGCGGAACTGGCGATTCTCTCACAAAATCCCCGCAGGTGAACCCTGCTTAAATCTCTGTCGTGCAGGCGCGGGTGGTCTGCCTTTGTTAGCGGTGTAACAACCTAAATGAGTGGATTCAAATATGGCGCATTTTGACTACTTGACAGCATCTAAATTCATGATAGTATTACTATCATGAATAATAAGTCACAGGCGACATCAAATAAACGACGTAAATATGATAGCGAGCTTCGCAGAGCAAAAAAGGATGAAACCCGCCAGCGCATCCTTGACACACTGGTCGAAAAAATGGTGCAGGAAAATTTTAGCCCGATTTCGATGGAAGAAATTGCAAAAGCGGCTGGGATCGGTCCCGCCACCCTTTATCGTCATTTTCCAAATCGTGAAGCACTCTGGGATGGATTGAGTGAGGAATTTAATCGGCGTGTTGGTGCCGTGCCTTATCCACAAACACCTGCTGATATCGCTGACCACATCGAACATGATTTTGCTATCTTTGATCAATTTCCCGGACTAGTGCAGGCATTTTTTATGAGCGGATTGGGGCAAGATGCACGATCTCGCGGACGAGCGCGGCGTATTCAGGCAATACAGAATGCGCTAGGCGATTTACTCGATCCACTTGATGAAAGCAAACGCACCCAGGTCACAGCAATCATCGCATATCTGGCAAGTTTACAAAGCTGGATCACGATGACATCCGAATTTGATATGAGCGGAGAAGAAATCGGGCAGGCAGTTAGCTGGGCAATTCATACCTTGGTTGCCTCGCTTGCACACCATCATTCCAGCAATTCATTGCTTGATGATGAAGGCTAGGATTTTTATTCATTTGTGGAATGGGGATTAGTCTATGAAAAGAAATTCACGAGGATAATAAACCAGTAACCAGTCTGTGCAATTGCTGTTGAAGATTTCCTATTCATCGTTGTAGTTCAATCTACTGTAGTTCATTCTCATAGAAAGTCTCTATGAAATAATTCATATTCTGTGGATCTATTCACTTTGCAGGAGGTGTATCATGCCTGTAACCGATAAAGAAATGACCTTTGTGTCAAGCGGTGAAGGTGAAGCAATTTTAGTTATGACCGATTTAGTAACGGTCAAAGCGCGCAGTGAGAATGTAGATGGTGCATTTGTACTCGCCGAAGTCTCCAGTCCGCCGCAGGGGGGCCCACCGATGTTACACCGCCACCCTGACGAAGAAACATTCTATGTCCTTGAAGGCATCTTTCGCTTTGAAACCATGCAGGATAATCAGGTACAAAGCGTTGAAGCAACTGCCGGTTCCGTGCTTCATATTCCGAGTATGGTCTGGCACAACTACAAAAATATCGGCTCGGTTCCCGGTAAGCTGATCGCTGTGATGAAACCGGGTGATATGATTGACTTCTTCCGCGAGTTGGGCATTCCCGTCACCGATACATCCAATTTGCCACGTCCATCCGGTCCACCTGATATGCAAAGGGTCATGGCAATTACCCGGAAGCATCATGTCGAAATGCTGGTCCAACAGCATTAAAGCCATTCATATATACAACTGAATATAACTTGAATACCTATTTTACATCTTTGTCTATCTCAGGAGGATTGATTGTGTCTAATGAACAAAATAAAGCCAACATGAGTCGTTTGATGGTGGATCTCTTTGTTAAGGGGAACATGAGTGTAGCCGATGAACTCGTTACACCGGATTTCATTGAACACAGTGCCGCACCCGGTCTGCCTACGGGCATACCCGGTCTCAAAGCCATTGCACACATTATTCGTTCAGGTTTCCCTGATTTCAATCTTACAGTTGATGATGTTGTTGCCGAAGGTGACCGCGTGGTTTTACGTTTAACAGAATCTGGCACCCAATTGGGCGAATTATTCGGGGTCCCTCCAAGTGGGAAATTTGCAAGCTGGTCAGCGATCCACATTATCCGCATGGAAAACGGCAAAATGGCTGAACATTGGGACGTGATTGACTTTATGAGTATGATGCGTCAAATCGGAGCCATTCCGACTCCCGGACATGCTTAATCATGCGCCTTAAGGCTTCCTCTCTCAGGTGTGTTATCTTCACACCTGAAGAGGGATTTTCAGGGGAATGACAGGCTTTCTACCTGCCTGATCTGACCCTGCCATTTGACTGTGTTATGTCCAATTCTTAGAAAATTTGCAAGCGGTGAATGTGCCTCCTTGGGCTTTAGCACACGGTACACTCCACAGTCTTTACAATGATATGGCGGGTTGCCACATTTGTTTGTTCCGTTTTTAATAATGTTTACACTGCCGCATGAGCGACAAGTAGACGTAGTGGTTTCTTGTATCATGCGGTTAGTGTATCAAATCACACCCACCACTTACCTTTTAACCACTCCCCAAATAACAGGTCAAAAATTGCTCATTTTGTGCCCAAATCAGGCAGGCGTAAGACTTTTGAAAAACTCCTGTAACCTTTTCGTCACCTTTTTGTCAGGTTCTTCGGCTAGGTTAGGGATGTCCCTTTGGGGGCGTTTACCGGAAAACTGAGTTTTAAGGAGAGTTTGATATGCGTACTTTAGCAACTCGTTTGGGCGTGGTGGTTCTGCTGCTGGCGCTGGCTGTCAGTGTCACCGGGGTGCTGGCACAGGACGACACGATGATGGAACACGGCACAGTGGTTTGCGATGAAGACCTGATCCTGAGCCTGTACACCGCCGAATATCACTTTGAATATGCCGCTGTAATTGACCAACTGGTCGCCAACGGCGCGGAACCGGGTTTCACCCTGAATGACTTCGACTACGGTCAGTTCGCGCCCTGGTTCGACAGCATGATGTCGATGATGGATTCGAACATGGGTATGGGCATGTTGAGCGCAGATCGGGTGCAAGGGCTGGTCGATGCCATGTCCATGTCGATGTCAACCGACATGATGGGCGAGACGATGACCGAAGAACCCATGACCGACAGTATGACAACTATGCTCACAGCTACCGAGATGATGGATGAACCGGCGGAGTGCTCGGCCTTACGCACGTCACTGCGGGAATTCTATACGGCGCTGGCAGGTCAAACGGCGACGTCCAGCGAAGGCATGTAAGGTACTTCCGGGTGGGGGTGAGGTTGTGCCTCGCCCCCTCTCTCCCGTCCACCATCCTCGATTGTAAGAACCCGTTATGGATATAAAAACTCGATTGCCAGTTTTTATGATTGAAATCCCTTTTGGACTGTCTTGCTTTATAATGGAGCCGAGATAGCTTAAGGAGTTTTTCGATGCGTACCCGTGTCACTTTTTTATTCCTATTCCTATTGATGATTCCGCTTCTGTCCTTATTGTCGGGTGTTCGCGCAGCGCAAGCACAGGACTCGACCTGCTCGGCGCTGATTCAGACAGCCTATGACCAACTGAACACAACCTGTACCGGAATGCCGGGCAGCACCGCCTGTTTCGGCAGCAGCGCCAGCGTCACCCCCATGAACGGCGAGTCCGTGACCTTCAGTACGGCGGGCGACCAGCTCCCTCTGTCCAGCATCCAGTCGATCCAGACATTACCGATTGACGAGAGCGCGGAACAATGGGGACTGGCGCTGATGAATGTTCATGCCAACGTGCCGGTGGCGATGTCGGACGCGGGGCTGCAATTCCTGATGGTGGGTGATGTGCAGGTGGAGAACGCGGTTGCACCGGAATCGGCCTTCACACCCAACCAAGGTATGGTCGTCAAACCGCTGGTGGCGGCCAATTTACGCAGCGCCCCCAGCACCGACGCCCAGGTACTCGCCAGCGCATCGGTGGGAACGGAACTGATGGCCGACGGCCTGAGCAGCGACGGCGGTTGGCTGCGGGTGTTCAATGGGGAACACATCGCCTGGATTAGCCGCCAGATCGTGTCTGCACCGGAAGGGAATATTGGCGACCTGCCCACCATCGGCTCGTCCACCCAAACACTGATGCAGTCGATTTTCCTGAGTACCAGGGAGCAGGAGAGCGCGTGTAGCGACCTGCCACCGTCGATGCTGGTGATTCAGGGGCCGGACGGGATGCCCGCGACCATGACGGTCAACGGGGTTGAGCTGCGGTTTGATGGCACAATCGCGCTGCACATCACGCCCGATCACATCATGCACCTGTACGTCCTGAGCGGCGGCGGCAACGTAGGTGGTATTTCTGTGCCGCCGGGATTCACACTGAACATCCCCCTGAGCGAGGATGAACATCAAGCGAATGGACAGGCCACCGGACTGCGCCCGATCACCGAAACCGAACGGGGCAGCATGAACCTGATCGCCAACGGGGTTTCCGGCGATTTGCTGCATACCGCTTTGAATGTGCCGACCCAGGCGGATACCAATGCTATCCTCGCCAGCCTGAACAGCGCGGCAGGGGCGCAGACCACCAGTGGACCGGCATCGGGACAGGCGGATTGCAGCCGCTTCAAACCCACCTCGCCGCTGGATGCGCTGGCCTTCGGCGTGACATCCTTCTACTGGGATGGCGCACCGGGCGCGACCAGCTACCGCATTAATGTCTACGGCGCGGATGGCAGCCAGCGAATTTCGGTGGAAACCAACGGCGCGTTCACCACGACCTTCAATGTCGATACCGCCGGACCATTGGGTGATGGCGACAGCTTCGCCTGGAATGTGGAAGCCCTGGTCAATGGACAGGTGGCGTGCAGTTCCGGGATTGTGTCGGTGGGACGCGGGAACGCCAATCAACCCGTTGGACAGGGCGGAGACAATGGGGCGAATAATCCCAGCCAGCTGCTCGGATGGCAGCGTAGGTCGGGGATGGATTAAGCCGATTGAGACGTTCCATGCAGTTGAAGCCGGATGCGTAGCTTGAGCAAACAAGGGGTTTAAGCCCCTTGTTCAGATCATGTAACCGCCTAAGTCCTATAGTTTAGCGACAGAAATCAAAAAATAGGGGCGACCTGTCAGGTCGTCCCTATTCGATTCATCCTCAAGCGGGCTTCCATTAATAGGCGCGCGGCTGGCCGACCTCGCGGACTTCAACTGGCACACCATCCAGTTCCTTGGCGACCTGTGTCTCGGCGGAGATTTCATCGACCATCACCACCAGCCCGACGCGACCATCGGCCAGCAGCCCGACGCCCACGCCGACGACATGGGGTTTGTTCATCAATTCGTTGGTGTACTTGGTCTGCACCAGTGTTGCCCGCGCGACCTGTGTATCCTGAGCCATTGTTGCCTCCTCAACCTCACTTCATGATAATCGGACGAGGCATTTCGTAGACCGACAACTAAATCGTAATGTTCAATGCTGCCAGTACCTTGTCAATCGGGTTAAAAATGGTGGACAGATTCGACCCGGCGAACAACAGCCCAACCGCCTTATTCTCGGTGGCATCCACCAGCAGCGAACCGGAGTCACCGCCCTGGCTCATCGGCCCGGTGATGATCTGCCCGGTATAGCGGGCTGTCCGGCTGCCGTAGGCCACGCTGACGGTGGCATTCAACAGGGTGATCGTGCCCTCGGTATAGCCAGTCGTGCGTCCGCTCTTGCGAACGGCCATACCCAGCATAGCCGGTTTTGTGCCGCTCACCTGCCCGATATTCAAAATCTCGCCGGTGAACATATTAGGGTCAAGCGGTCTTGCAAGCGCGCAGTCCACTTCGTTTTCCGGGACTTGCGCCGTGATGGTAGTAGAAGGAGTCGCTATCGGCATGGTCGGGGCGGCACTCGCCAGCGACGTAGGCGCGACCCGCTGTTGTGAGCCGAGCAGGGAGGCCAGCGCGTTCGTCAGGGCGACCAGCACACTCACAATGTCGCAGCCACTACCGCCTGTTGGCGGCGGTGGGTTATTGGGGGGTGGTTCGGTAGGAGGAGTATCCGGGTCATCAATAAAGCGGATGGTGACAAACCGTTCCAGTGTCGCCACCTTGTCCGCCGGATTTTGACCGCCATCGGCAGTCCCCGGCTGCAAAATCGCGTCGCCGACGGTTGCCATATTGCTGTTTGCCAGCACATGGTTATTGGACAGAATGAGTTTATCACCCGTCGCTGTGTCGGTCACAATCGTGCCCAGGGTTCCGGCAGTAATCTGATAATGGCCGATGCTGACCCCGCTTGGGCAGGTGGGGCGGAAGCGATCTGTCGGGGCGTAGGCGCGTAGATAGCCGACTTCCACCACATCGGTGACGACGCCATCCACTTGTGAGGGCACACGGTCTTCTACCGACAGGGCGGCCAGGGGCAGTTTTTGTTCTACCAATGTCACCACCGCCAGATCGCCCGTTTGGTTTTTCCGTCCCACCGCTACGCCGACCACGTTCGGTTTCGCCAGCAGCGATTCTTGAAATTGTGCCTGTGCCTGGAACACTTGATTGATCGACATCCCATGTTCTCCTGGTGCAATTTACACTTTTCACATTGTAGCACTGTTAAATGAACCTCGCTGAACCCTGCACCGTCGGGCTTAACGTACTCTCATGTTAAGCAATAAGTTGTATGGTAATCATTAGACGCGAGGATGTCCCGTGAGGGCGGGTGTTTCGGCGGCGGGTTTGAGGATGAAAAAGCTCACCAGGAACAGCACGCCCATCACCAACCCACCCACCAGGAAAGGGGTGGTCGAGCCGTACTGCTGGAAAGCCAGCCCACCCAGAATCGGGGCGATGGCGTTGGCCGCGCTGACGAATGAGGCGCTCAATCCCAGCATACTGCCATATTCCTGCCGACTGACGTGTTGGGTCATCAGGCTGTTCAGGCTGGGGCGCATCAAACCCGCGCCAATCGAAATTGGTACAATCGCCGCCAGCAGCCACAGCACACCGCCAATACCGTTGTTCCCATTGGGCGGCAGCGTGACCGACAATTGCCCGATGATGGCCTCTGTACCGCTCATGGCCTGCGTCTCCAAAGTATGTTCTGCAATCTGGCGCACATAAAAGGGCTGCGGTTGGCTGGGCGTCAGTGCCAGCAGTGTCAGGCCGACAGCCAGCAGCAGCAGCGCGCCATACACCACCCGCCGTTCGCTGTATTTGCGAGTCCAGCGCCCGATATAGCGGATTTGCACCATCACCAGAATGACGCCGACGATGATGAACACCAGCGCATTGCCTTGCCCCAACAGTCCCAGGCGGTTTAAGGTGAATAGGCCGAGCAAACTCTCAAAGCCGAAGAAAATGACCTGTTGGCTGAACATCAGCAGCAGCAGTATGGATACCTGCGGGGTTTTCAGGATGCGGAACAGGAAGGCGGTTGGCAGGGTGAAGCGGAGCGCACCCCGTTTTTCCGGTGGCAGTGTTTCGTGAAATCCAAAGACGGTCAAGAGGATGGACACAAACGAGTAGGCCGCCGCGATGAAAGCGGGTATTGCCAGATTATTGGTGAATTCCAATGCCAGCAGCGATATGACCGGGCCGAAGATAAAACCCAGTCCGAAGGCCGCGCCCGTGATCCCCAAGCCCTGTGCCCGGTTTTTCTCGGTGGTGATGTCGCTCAGGGCTGCCTGAGCAGTGGAGATATTCGCGCCGAACAGTCCATCAATCACCCGCGACAGGATAATCAGCGTCAGCGAATTGGCCGTTCCCAGCAAAATGAAACCGATGCAGGTTGAAATCTGGCTGATGACCAGCAGAGGTTTGCGTCCGAAGTGGTCTGACAGCGCACCCATGATCGGCAGTCCGGCCAACTGTGCCAGTGGGAAGGCCGCCACCACCAGCCCGATTTGTAAGGGTCCCGCGCCAAACCGGATGGCATACAGGTGCAGCAGGGGCAGGATAATCGTTAAGCCGAGGATGTCCACAAACACCAGCGCAAACAGGGGTGCGGTGCGTTCGAAAGTCAGTCCAGGTTGGGTTTTCATGGTCATTTTCGTTTGGGGGTAGGGCAGCACAAAAGGATGATTTTCAAGTCCGGGGGATTGTACCATGTTTCAGGGCTGAAGCCCGTTTGTGGATATAACAAAGGTTGGATATTGAGGGGAGGAGA
>CAVVXQ010000004.1:0-42620 GCA_963752305.1 uncultured Chloroflexia bacterium | reverse complement strand
TCATAGCCTGTCGCGCCATTTATCATTGTAATTTTTACGCCACATAATTCTCATAGTGACAGATATAGCCAATGGTCGTCATAAAATGCCTTTTGCAAAAGAAAGGATATTGCAATTCTATTTTTAGCACAGAGTTGCATCAATAATCAATCCATTCCGTTGCAAAATAAAGAAGAAAGAAACGAGCGTTTTCTTTGCAATCCTGACAAGTAGGAGAGACCAGATTACTTATTGGTACATTCGAAATCCTGTATGCTTTGCCGGGGAAATCCCAGCGACACAATAGCATCGCCGATCCAATAAGTCTGTCGGGAACGTATCATCAGCATCAATGTGCGTTGAAGGTGGCCGATTTTACCGGGAAGGAGAGGGAAGTGAATACAGGGACTATTCTGTTCACTACCAGGATGACTCCAAATTGTCTTCACAAAGCTTTTTGGTCGGAATTGCAGATTTAGCGCCCCATTGAGCTCTGAAGATTATTGGTGCATCTCAGGAATTGGTAAGTTTTATTGGTTCACTCCCCAAGAAATCCATCAGGTCTGAATGATATTGGCATTACTGGTATGATATTCTGGCAATAGTTGACCGTGTGCAGCTATTACGTCGTCTACCATTGACCAGATTTGGTCGAGTGAGAGTTCGGCTGATGTATGCGGATCGAGCATGGCCGCGTGATAAATATGTTCGCGCTTGCCCGTTAGTGCCGCTTCCACTGTGAGTGATTGCACATTGACGTTGGTTTGCATCAACGCTGCCAGATGCGGCGGTAGCGAACCGATATGGGTTGGCTGGATACCATTACGATCGACTAGGCATGGTACTTCGACAATGCAGCCATAAGGCAGATTGGTGATAATGTTGGTGTTCGGCACATTGCCATAGATCCTACGCTGGACGCCCGTTTCTATACTATGAATAATCAATGAACCATATTCGACACTTGGTTTGACCTTATCAAAGCTCATGACGCTCTGTACCGTTCCATCCACCATACGTGGCATGAGTTTGATGTCTTTTAAGGCTTCGCGTACAGCGGCTTCAGCGAATGGTTGTCCACTTTCCCGAGCCTCTTGAGCCATATCCCATGCAATGATTTGAGCTTCACATCGTGCAATATATTCATCCAGCGGGATATTGTATTTCTCAATCAGTTCCGGTCTATCATGCTTGATAAACCAGGGTGTGTATTCGCTTAAATGTTCGCTTGATTTGGTGACAAAATATCCTAATCGTTGAAACATGTCGTACCGAACACGATTCCAATCTGGGACTCTGCCCTCATCCACAACGCGCCGAATGAGCGGGTAGAGATCTTCGCCTGTCAAGCGGTCTTCGAACTTGAGATAGAAGGCCATATGGTTGATTCCAGCGACAAGGTAGTTAATATCTTCATAAGGGATTCCGATATCATTTGCTAGTTCATGCGCGGTATGCGGCACACTATGGCATAAGCCAACAGTGTTAATGCTTGTGCCACGGCTCAAAGCCCACTGGTTGATTGCCATCGGGTTCACATAGTTCAGAAAGAGTGCATTCGGGCAGAGTTCTTCCATATCTTTAGCAATACTGAGTAGGACAGGAATTGTCCGCAGACCGCGCATAATGCCGCCGATCCCCAAAGTATCCCCAATCGTTTGGCGAAGACCATACTTTTTCGGGATTTCGAAATCCGTAACGGTTGCGGGTTTATAACCACCGACCTGAATCATGCAAATCACATAATCTGCACCTTCCAATGCAGTTCGGCGGTTGGTTGTTACCTCGATAGTAGCGTTCGTACCAAGCACGGCATTGACCCTGTGTGCCATCTTTTGTGAGGTAAGCAAACGACCTTCATCAATGTCCATGAGCGTGAAGGTGCTGTCCGCAAGCTCCGGGAAATTGAGAATATCTCCCATCAGATTCTTAGCGAAGACACTGCTGCCAGCGCCGATAAATGCTATTTTTGCCATGAGATTGATTCCTTTTGAGCTACGAAATCATAACCGCGTCACAACTAACAATGTGTTTGATTCAACCGGACTCAGCCGAGTTGTTTCCCCATCAGGCCAACGGATCATTAATTCGATTAACTGGCTGTCATTTGGAAAGCCAAAATGAATACGGGAGGGGTCGCCAGAGAGATACCCACTGGCAGCCTTTACCTCCCGGCTGTAGCTGCCAGTGCTGGTTGTAAGGGTCAATTCGGCGCCGAGAGCGTGCGTGTTCTTGCTGCTTGCCCAGCGCAAATCCACCTCCAGACTGTTTCCCATGCACAGTTGGTTTTCGTAGACCATCGCCGGGGTGTTCAGGTTATTCACTACAATGTCCAAATCGCCATCATTGTCCAGATCAGCCATGCTCATTCCACGCCCGCTGGCAGTCGAGTTTAGGCCCCAACCATTTTCCCGGACAAAGCGTTCGCCGCCCTCATTCCTCAAGACCTGATTTTCCTCAACCAGTTCATCACCCGGCAGTTTATTAAACAAATCCGCGGCGATCATGCCGTTGACGATATATAAGTCGAGATATCCATCCTGGTTCAAATCGCCAAACTTGGCCGACCAGCTCCAACCGGTCGCATCAGCTCCCATTGCCTCACTGCTGTTCGTGAAAATGCCTTCCTGATCGGGAACTTGAAGTACGTTTTCGTTAATCTGTGGATCTCCGGAGGCGAGACCATGCGAGAGAAAAGCATCAAAAACTGGCTTCCAGTCATCCAGAACTTTTGGATCGCTGCTGTAAGGCTTCATATCTGCCTCGAACAACTCCCAGCGTCCATTATTGTGAATATCCGCAATATCCAAACTCATCGAATTACGAGCGGTGACCGCAAAGGGGTGTATTTCCTGCCAGCTACCCTGCTGGTATGTCCATATCTGGTCGCGGGTGACAAAATCGTTACCGACGATCAAATCCGGCGCACCATCGCTGTTGAAATCGGTCAGCAGTATCGCCAGGGCCTGGGCTTCCTTGGCCAGTCGTGTGTCTGTAAACTCGCCCTGGTGCTGCTCGAAGTAATATATTCCAGCCCCCTCACTGAATAAAAATGTGTCCCGCAGTTGCAATCCCAAATCGGAATCATACGAGCCAGTCATCACGTCGAGCGAACCATCCCCATTAACATCACCCCAAGTCATGCTATAAGACGGTTTTCGCACCCCCGGTAATGTGCCAAATTCGAAGCGAACGTTGCCCGTGCTGCCAGTGTTATGCCAGTAGGTGGGAGCGCTCAACGAATGGGTGATGACAATGTCCTGCCATCCGTCGCCATCGACATCGACAATATTTACCGCGCGTGCCTGCCCATCAGCCAGCTGCCCCTTGCGGAAATGCAGATCGCCTTCGTTCCATAAAATCGTGCTGCGCCCTTTCAAGTTTGCCAGCACCACGTCCAGCAGACCATCGTTGTTGAGGTCGTTAATTGCCAATCCCGCGCCGTCGCTGTCGTAAAAACGCACGCGTGGACCGTTTGCTAATGTCGTATGGTCGAGAGGGTGTTCGATGAACTGCCCGCTGCACGCCGACTGGCCCAAGGGTGTCGCTTGAATAGTTAGCTGCACATTTTGCGCGCGGACCGGCATAAAAATAAGGAATGTCACCATGATTAGCGCGTCAAAAGAAATATATCTCATATGTTAGTAAGAACTTTTATCATGTTGTGAAAAATTCACCGCCTCCGCAGAGGCGGCGAATGTCATTGCTTGCTGGGCTGCGAGAAACCCTGACACTATTGGAAAAGGGCGTTTATTTCGTCGTTAGCTGCCTTGAAGGTACTTTCGGCGTCCGATTGACCCAAACCGACGTTATCCATCGCTTCGGTCATAATCGTGTTGATTTCGCCGCCAAAGTCAGTGATCGGGAACAGGAATGTACCACCTTCTTCGGCAGCCTGGTCGGTAAAGGCGCTCACGTCAATACCATTGTCTGCACGAACTTTCAGTGATGCGTCGGCGGCATCCGGGATAGCCGGGAAGACCACACCCGATTGACCGACGACCATCTCGCAAGCAGGCGATGCGAGGTACTTCACCCACTGCCATGCTTCTTCCTGGTGCTTGCTGCCAACCCAGATCGAGTCCGCCAGACCATTGAACATGCTCTTACGACCCTCAGGGCCTTGCGGCAGACGGGCGAAACCAACCGGGAAGGTGCTGCCCACATAAGTGCCGATCATCCACGAACCATCTGAAATGAGGGCGACATTACCGTTTTGGAATAGAGCGGTACGACCCAGTGATGTTTGGTCGGCATAAGCAGGTGCATAGCCTTTTTCCAGCCACAGGTTCGCCATCCATTGGATCGTGGCAGCAAAGTTTGGATCATCATAATTGTATTTGTCGCCCCACAGGCCGTTGTTGAATTTGAACCCTGTAGTAGCTGTCAGCCAGCTCCATTCGGTCTGTCCGTAGGGACCATCTAGCCCTGCGTTTGTGAAGCCGTACTGCACCACATTGGTCTTGTCGAAATCGGGGCTGAGGCCGTTGTTGCCATTACCATCAATGGTGAGCTTGGCGATCATCTGCTCGAATGTGCCACCATCCTGCGGATTCCAGGTCAGGTCGTTTAGTTCTGACGGGTCAACGCCTGCTGCCTTGAGCAAATCGGCATTGTAAATAATGGCAATCGTGTCCCAGTCTTTCGGCAGACCGAAGCGCTTGCCATCTTTTACCCATAAATCAGCCAGACCCGGATAGTAAATATCAGTGGCAACACTGTCGCGGTCAATCAGCGGTTGAATATCAACCAGTTGATCGAGGCTCACGAATTCAGGATACTTCGCCAGATGATCGGTGAATACATCTGGTGCGTCACCGCTGACGAAGCCCGTTGTAATACCTGTCCAATAGTCATTCCAACCGAGTTGCTCAATATCGATAGTGATGTTCGGATTCGCCGCCATGAAGTCTGCAGCGCACTGTTGGTAGGGCGGAAGTTGGTTGGTGTCCCACAGCTCATACTTAATGGTGACTGCGTCTTGGGCATGAGCCAGGGCAACCACGGAAAGCATGACTAGGGTTAGCCCCACAATAAGAACCAGACGTACCTTTTTACTCGCGTTCATACAAAATCTCCTAAACTAAGCCATTTATATTTTGGGGTGTAATCCCCTATGTCAAGTTGCCACAGCAAGCCTTGTGACCAAAACCTATAGGGACGCACGCTGCGTCCGTAAGCCAACCATCGGTTTATTTGAAACCGGAAAACTGCACCGAGTCCACGACCCGACGCCCGAAGAAAACGAAAAGGATCAAGGTTGGAATAATCGCCACCGTCGCACCCGCCATCAACCCCGCCCAGTCTGGAGCGCCCTGCGGCGTTTGTTCGCGGAATACACTCAGCGCTACCGTCAGCACACGCACACTCTCATCACGCCCCACCAACAGAGGCCACAGGTAATCGTTCCAACTGCCGATGAAAGTGAGTAAAGCCAGGGTGAGCAGTGGACCGCTCATCAAGGGTAGGGCGATGCGCCAGAACACGCCGAACTGGGTTGCGCCGTCCAGCAGCGCCGCTTCTTCCAATTCGTGGTTCAAACCGAGGAAAAATTGGCGCATGAAAAATACAGCGAAGGGTGACATGAGGAAGGAAGGCGCAATAATTCCCTGAAAGGTTCCAATCCACCCGAGTTGGCGAATGAACACATAATTAGGCAGAAACAGCACAATACCGGGGATCATCAACCCGGTCAGATAGATGAAGAAAATCTGGTTTCTGCCGGGAAATTTGAAGCGCGCGAAAGCGTAGGCTGCCATCGAGCTAAACAGGGTTTGCCCGATGCCAACCAGGCCCGCCACGATGAAGGAATTGCGTACAAACAACCAGAAATCGAGTGTTCCTGCGGAGATATTGGTGGCATTCTGGTTGACCAAGTGTGCTGGGATCAACGATACCCAACACACGTTCGAAATTGCTGATTGTCGGGTCAATGGGCAGAAGTGACCCGGTGTTGGTATAGACCTGATTTGGGCTGGTTAACCCCGTTCGCACGACCCAATAGAATGGAAAGAAGGTGACGAAAATCAGCAGGGCAACGAAAATCCATAACACGACTCGAGTAATGTGTATTTGTCGGATAGCGGATTGCCAACCGGTCTCCTGAACATTTGCTGCACTCATTGTTGTCATAATAAAGTCCTCACTTTTTCCTGAATACTTTTAGCTGTAATCCGCCAAATCCGACTGACCGGCACGTAGGTAGCGTGTTTGAATGATCGTGACCGTAATGAGGATGAGGAACAGCACAACACTTGCAGCCGTGGCGACCCCCATATTGATACGCCGATTGAAGACTTGATCGTAAATGTAATAAATAATCACACGCGCAGAACCGGCAGGACCACCATTACGGGTTGTAATAGCTACCGTATCGAAGATTTGGAATGAACCGATCACCGATGTGACTAGCACAAAGACCATGATCGGGCGCAGCAGCGGTAGTGTAATTTTCTGAAACTGAGTCCATCCACGTGCGCCATCAATTGAGGCCGCTTCATATAACGACTTGGGAATAGTCTTCAGACCAGCGAAGATCAAGATGGCGGTATAACCGGTATAGCGCCAGATATTGATGCCAGCAATCGCGGGAATAACCTGTTCGGGAGAACCCAAAAACGGCTGCTGTGGGATACCGAAGATTGCCAGGAATTTATTCATGATTCCCAGCGACGGATCCAGAATCCACAAGAACAGCAGCCCAACGACGATATTAGGGAGCAGCCAGGGGATAATGATAATCCCCCGTAAGAACGCCGAATTGTGAATCTTATCCATCATCACCGCGATACCCAATGCCAGCACAGTCTGGAGCGGTATATTACACAAGACGTAAGTGACGGTAATTCTCAGCGAGTCCCAGAAACGTGCATCCGCAAAGAGCGTGTTGTAGTTGTCCAGTCCTACGTATTTCGCATCGCTCAACAAATTCCACTGGTTGAAACTGATAACCACGCTGCGTAGGGCGGGTATGGCAAAAAATAGGGTAAAGCCAATCAAACTCGGGAGAATGAATAAATAACCGAGTACCATCTGATTGTTGCCAATTTTGTTCAACAACCCTCCCGAAGTGCCATTGTAAGACGAACGTTTTGTTGCAGCAGCCATTAAAAATCCCTTTCTCAATAATTTGTGGACGATGAAGTCGTTAGCTCCTTTTCTTCGCGTGCCGGGCTATCGTTTTAAGTCACGTGGCGGGGCACTTGAACCTCGAACGATAAGTTCAGTCGGGATGGTCTGATGCGGTTCATCTACAGGCTGGCCGTTGATAAGCGCAATGAGGGTTTCCGCCACCAGTCGTCCATGCTCAATATCCGGCTCGCGAATGGTGGTCAGCGGCGGGTTGGCAAACGCGGCCAGCCGGATATCATCGAACCCCACCACCGAAATATCTTCCGGGATGTGCAGTCCCGCTTCGTGAATTGCGCTCATCGCGCCGAAAGCCATGACGTCGTTCATGCCAAAAACGGCAGTTGGTAGAGGGGATGATTGCAGCAACGATTTCATCGCGTTGTAACCTGTTTCTGGGTCATAGGCACCATAACGAACCAGTGATTCATCGTAGGTGATCCCTGTTGCTTCCAGAGTTTCACGATAGCTGGACAATCGTCGCTGAGTATGGCGATTTAGCGGGAGTGGTGCATAAGTGATACAGGCAATTCGCTGATGCCCCAGATCAATCAAGTGTTGAACAATTCGCCGAACTCCCTGCATTCTATCCAGGCGTACTGAGTAAATACGTGGATGCAAATATCCTATGGAAACAATTGGGTATCCATCATCGACCAGTGTCAAAACTTCATCAATATCATATTGAGTGGGGTCGTAAAGGCCGAGAATGGCACCCGCTACTTCTCGACCGCGAATCAGACCGAGATAGGTATCCGGCCGCTTTCCATGAGCTACAAAATCAACAAGAAGGCGGAAATCTTGTCGGCGAATAACCTGGCTTAACCCGGTCATCACAGTGGGTAAATATTCATCAATCAAAAATTGTTCATGTGGCTGCCCAATAATAAAACCAATATTTGAACTTTGACCTCGCGCCAGCGCTCGCGCAGTTGCGTCCGGGACATAACCCAATTCATGGGCGGCAGCTATCACCTTCTGTCGCGTTTCGGCGCTTATATTAGCACCCGCCACATTGTTGAGGACAAATGACACGGTTGTTTGAGAAACGCCTACCCGTTCGCCAATCTGTTTACTCGTTACCTTACGGGGTTTCCGGTTGACCATATCGTGATCCACCAATTAGGTAATTCGCATTAGTAATGCGTATTAGTAAAATAACACGAAGTTTCAACGCTGTCAAATACACAATTTGTGCGATTTATATGATTGTTATGTTTGAACAACGATAAGGATACATGGAGGGCGACGAATACAAGGCGAAATTGAAGGTGATCTATCCCTCCGAAAAGTGTACCAGGCAGAGTGAGACTATCTGAATAAAATGGAAGCAGGAGGATAGTTTCATGGCAGGTAGAGGAACACGGTACAAGGAAGAACAGATCATCCGCATTCTGAAGGAAGTAGAAAGCGGGCTGGCGGAGTGAGTTCGGCAGCGAGGCAGGGCCGACAGTGGGCAGCAGCACGAAGGAATTGGAAGCGGAAGCCAGGCGCTTGCAGCGCGAGGTGGAGGTGCTGCGACAGGAGCGCGACATTCTAAAACATATATTGAAGTTGGTGACGTACAATGCGGACGTCATTGAGGCTCAAAGCCTGGATCGTGTCAGCATGTCGTGGAGACCATGTGCCAAGCCTTAGGCGTGTCGGTGAGCGACTACTATGCCTGGCGCAGGCGACAAATGAGCGAGCGTGAGCGCAGTAATGAGCAACTGCTGGCACAAATACAGACGGTGTATCAGGCGGGACGTGGTGTGTATGGCAGTCCACGCATCCACGCGGCGCTGCGTCAGCAGGGCTGGCGGTGTTCACGCAAGCGGGTGGCACGGCTGATGCGTCAGGCAGGCATCGCCTCGTGCCGCCGTCCGAAACGGCACATACACACTACCGACAGCCGCCACACTCGCCCGGTTGCACCTAACCTGCTCAAGCGCGATTTCGCTGCAACTACTCCCAACCAGAAATGGGTGGGCGACATCTTAGGTCTCTGGACGGACGAGGGCTGGTTATACCTAGCAGCGCTGCTGGATACCTATTCACGCGCCATTGTCGGCTGGTCCATGAGCCGCTTTCGCGATGAAAAACTGGTGGAGACGGCCTTACGTATGGCGCTGGCACGACGCCATCTGCCTCAAACTGCCGAGTTGATCCACCATTCGGATCGCGGCAGCCAGTACACGGCGGATGATTATCTGGCACTCCTGAAGGAACATGGCATTCAGGTCAGCATGAGTGGCAAGGGCGATCCCTATGACAATGCCATGATGGAGAGTTTTTTCAGCACTCTGCGAGCCGAACTCACCGACCTGCACCGTTTCTCGACCCGCCAGGCCGCCCGCACAGCAGTTTTTGAGTTCATTGAGGTCTTTTACAACCGCAGCGCTTACATTCGTCCCTGGGCTACACCAGCCCACTGGCCTTTGAAAGCGACCATTTATCCTGAACGTGTCTCTTATCCAGCCTCCACTAAATCGAGGCAAGACCATTCTCGGCGTGTTCCGAATACAAGTAGCATTTCACCGTTTGCTGTCCAACCTGCACATCTGGAGGATCAGCCTCGCGGCAGATGTCCATGACGTGGGGGCAGCGGCCTGCAAACTTACACCCGATTCTCCCGTACTCTTTGACTTCGGTTGTTCCAAGCTCAATATGTTTTGCCCAGGACTCACGTTCTTTGGGTGCTGGTTCTGGAACCGATTCCTTAAGCAACTGCGTATAGGGATGGGCAGGCCGTTCCAGAACATCTTCAACCGGTCCTGATTCAACCACGTATCCACGCAGCATAATTCCAATCCGGTCGCTGATGTAATAAGCAGTCGCCAAATCATGTGTAATGTAAACGACGCTCACTTTTTGTTCGTCGCGCAGCTTTTGGAATAGGTTCACGATTTCCATACGCAGAGATGCATCGACCATCGAGACTGGCTCGTCGGCGAGGATCAGCTTAGGCTTTGAGATCAACGCCCGCGCCACCGACACGCGTTGGATCTGACCGCCGGAAAGTTCGTGTGGATAGCGCTGCCTTACTTCATCCAGCGACAACCCCACATTGTGGAGAGCTTCATCCACAACCCCAGCTGCATCCCGACGGTTTGACGCCATCCCAAAGTTTATGGCCGTATCGAACAGGTACGCGTCCACCCGTCGCAATGGGTTGAAAGTATCGAATGGATTCTGGAAAACCGGTTGGACTTTCTTCATAAACTCAATGAACTCGGATCGCTTACGGATGCTTGATAGATCGCGGCCTTCAAACAGCACGTTGCCTCTTGTGGGTTCAAGATCACGAAGCAGCAGGCGAGAGAGCGTCGTTTTGCCGCTGCCGCTTTCCCCGGCGAGGGTTAATATCTCTGGCTTATCATTCTCCAGGGAGAAGGAAATATCATTAACCGCGGTGAGAAGTGTGCCCCCCACTAATCCACCAATATGAAATTCTACCGTCACGTGCTGGACATCCAGCAGTTTTCCGTTTGCGCTCATACAGAACCCTCCTTGACCAGGTGGCAGGCTACGCGATGACGTTCTTTCACTGTGATCAAATCGGGTATGTCGGTCCGGCACACATCCATTACAAATGGGCAGCGGGGGTGGAACCGGCAACCGCTTGGAGGGTTGGCAAGATTTGGCGGTGTGCCTTTCAGACTGGCTTTAGTCGATCTTTCGCCGATCATCGGCAGCGAATGAACCAGGTGTTGGGTGTACGGGTGAAGGGGCGCATTGAAGATAGTCTCTGTTGGTGCTTCTTCGGCAATTCGTCCCGCGTACATGATCATCACCCGATCAGCTACGTTGGCGTGTACGGCCATATCATGAGTTACCAGAAGAACCGTATTGCCGCTCTCGGCCTGGATATCCTTCATCATGTGTAGGACACCGCGCTGCACGACGACATCCAGAGCAGTGGTGGGTTCGTCCGCAATAATCAAAGCTGGCTCGAAGACGGTCGCTAGTGCGATTGCCACCCGCTGGCGCATACCGCCAGAGAGCTGGTGCGGATAAGCGTTGAGCACATCGGTCGGGAGTCCCAGTCGGTTGACATGAGCGCGCGTTTCCTCAAGGAATTTTTGCTTATCCTTGATGGGTTTGTGGGTATCAACAATGTCCCTGAAAGTCTCAATGACTCTGGCGAACTGGATTGAGGACACTCATCGAACCCTGCATCACATACGAGATTTCCTTCCAGCGGACGTTCTCGCGGAGCTCATCCTGCGAACTCTGCAGCATATCAACTTTATAGTCACCAAAGTTGTAGTTGACGCTGCCCTCAAGTACCTTTAATGGGGGTTTGATATTTCCAGAGATGACTTTAATCAGGGTGGTTTTGCCGCAGCTCGACTCGCCCGCCACGCCATAAATCTCATTCGGCTGGAGGTCAAAGGAAACCCCGTCGACAGCGTGTACAGTCCGGGAGATTCCATAGACTTCAGTCTGGTAATACGCACGGAGATTTTGAACGCTTAATAGGGTCACAGGTTAGCCTCCAATCAAGCGCAGGCGAGTCCGCGGATCGATGTACTCGTTGATGCTCGTGAAGAGCATGTACAGGCCGAGGAACAGGATAATAGCCACCAGAGTGGGTGCGGCAATCCACCACCATACCCCTGCCACCAATGCCCCGTGCTGGTTAGCCCAAAAGAGTGCGGTGCCGAGGGATGGGGTAGTCAAGTCTGATAGCCCAAGAATACTCAAAGTGACTTCCATTCCAATTGACCACAGAATATTGTTGATGGTGGTGGCAAACACGATCGGCAGCACGAAAGGAAGATGCTCGTTGATGGTGATCCAGAATCCGCTGGTTCCAGAATATACCGCGGTGCGTGTGAACGAGCGTTCCTTCAAACTCAGCACCTGGGAGCGAATCAGGCGGGCATCAAACGGCCAGCCGAAAAGCCCCAGGATTACCGCCAGGAAAAACAGGTTCATGCTATCGCGCAGCAAAAAACCCAGCAAGATCAGGATAGGCAGCAAAGGCAAAACCACGAAGCTGTCGTTAATCGACATCAGCACCCTGTCGAGCCATCCGCCCCGGTAGCCGGCGGTCAGACCGACCAGGATAGCAATCACACGCGAGATAATCGCGGTCATTACTCCCAGGAAAAGTGAATTGCGCACGGCAAAGGTTAACCACCAGAAGAGATCCTGCCCCCTGGAATTGGTGCCGAATAGGTGGTCCAGCGATGGTGGCACGTCCATCGCCACCACAAAGGACTTGTTTGGATCGTAGGGGGAGACAAAGGACAGGAGAACCATCACCGCCACGGCTGCCAGAAAAATAAAGGCGATACGGAAGCGGCCATCATATTTGAGGAGATCACGTATAACTCGAAGCATAGTTTCTGCCCTATTGGTAACGCACCCGCGGGTCGAACAACGGGTATAGTAAATCGATGAAGAAAACGGCGACAGCGACCCCGATGATTGAATAAATGGCGATGCCCATGATCATCGAATAATCATTTCTGAAGACGGCTGCCAAAGTCAGACTGCCTATGCCGGGGTAACCAAAAACGACCTCCATAATGAGGGCACCACTGAAGACCGTTCCGAGCGACATTGCCAGTCCAGTGAGTTGCGGTAGCAATGCGGTGCGCATAATGTATTGGAAGAGGATTTTATTTTTCTTCAGTCCGGCGGTTTCGGCATACACCACATAGTCTTCGGAGATAATGTTGGAGGTGAGGGATTTCATGCCGATAAACCAGCCTCCAAACCCAACCAGCACCAGGGTGGCTGCCGGGAGCATGGCATGATGGATGTATGTCGAGATAAATTCAAGGGATAAATTGGGACGGGTCCCGATTGGGTAGGCTCCGCTGAATGGGAAAATTGGGACGAAATATCCAAACACCACCAGCAGAACGAGAGCCACAATGTAGTATGGAATCGGTCGGACCATCTGACCCAGCACTTCGACCACGCTCAATGCTTTGTTTTCAGGGTAGTAGCTGGACAGTCCCCCGAAGAAGTTGCCCACTATCCAGGAAATAATCAGCGCGGGGATCAACAGACTGAGGGTGTATGGCAAGGCCTGGCCGATCATCTTGGACACGGGGGTCGGAAAATTAGCGAGCGAAGGGCCAAGGTCACCCCGGAGCAAGCGACCCCAAAACGCAAAATACTGCTCGACCGGACTGCCTGACAGCCCGTACATTTCTGTCAGAGCGGCGCGCATGTCTTCGATAGATGCCGGGTCGAGGGTGTTCCCCCTCGCTGTCATCATGGATATCTGCGCTTCCACCGGGTCATTGGGAGCGAGCCTGGGAATGATAAACGTGACCGTGATCCCGACAAAGATGATCGTCAGGAACTGAATGATTCGCGGAATCAAATACCGGAGGATAAATTTTCGCATAGGGGTCATTTCCTATATGAAAAACCCTCCACTGCGACCGCCGGTGAAGACAACCGCAGTGGAGGGGTAGAACGTTGATACTGCTGGCTTGCCTCGATTTCAATTTCTTGGCACCAACCTAAGGGTCAGCGCAATCTTTGCAGTGTCGAGGTTAGGCTTCCTTGGGTTTAATCTTGACGAACATATACTTGGTATTGCCCCAGTTCGGCACGGGATCCGTATAGGGATCATCCACCGACGGATACCCGGTGAAGTACTGGGTGTCCATCGTAGTGAACACATTATACGCCATGAGCGGGGTGATCGGCATCTCCTGAACGGCCAGCTTGCAGAATTCCTGTCCCAGCTCGACACCCTTCGGGTCGTCGAAGGAAATCTGCTGGATGGCTTCAATGATTCTGTCAAGCTCCGGGTTCTTCCAGCGCATATCGTTGGAACCAATATCGGGTTCGCCGCTCGGCACGTAGAACTTTGAGTGCCAGGAATTCAGGAAGAAGAACAGGTCGGGATGACCACCCCAGGTCTCGATCGTCCAGGCCAGGTTGGCAGTGTACTCGCCAGCATCCATGATGGGCCAGGGGTTAGCCTGCACATCCAGGCTGGTATCGATGCCGAATGTCGTCCAGTTCTCGACAACCATGGCAGCCGCCCGGTTCATGGTCGGGTTGGATTCATTCAGGCTCATCAGCGGCACTTTGAAGGGTGAGCCGTCAGGTAAGGCCCACTTGCCGTTGACCTTCTGCATACCAGCATCAAGCATCAATTGTTCAGCAGCCGCCAGATCGTAATTCCACCAACCGGCTCCAATATACTTCTTGATAATGTCGGGATCGGTCGGAACCAGGTCTCCCAGGCTCTGGCGGGCTAAATCCGCAATCCGTTGGGCGGCGGTTGAATCGTAAGGCTTGTAGTCCTCCCCACCGACTTTAAGGGTGAAGTCATTCAACCAGGGTTCCAGCGGCTCGTGATAGTAATGGGGGTACAAACCGGTCGGCGGAACATGGATGGCGGAGATGGTGGCCGCGCCTTTGTAGGAGGCCAGGGCGACCTGGGCGATATCGATTGCCAGAGTCAGCGCCCAGCGGACTTCCTTCTTGTCCAGACCGGGTTTTTCGTTGTTGTAAATGACAGCCGGTAGGGTGGGATCCGGATGCGCCCAGGGGAACGACGGGAACCAGCCGACCGAGGTTGGGCTGTTCTTGGCTAGAGTAATACGGGCCTCAGGGGTGCAGTCGTGGATCACATCCAGTTCATGCGCCGTCTGGGCGATAACACGCTTGTCGCTTGGACCCGGATCAATGTACATAGCATACTTGACAGACACGTCGCCAAGACGGGCGACCGAGGTCCGCTGCCAGTCTTCGCGGCGCTCCCACAGGACCCATTTGCCGTTTGGATCGGCATCTCTGAGCGTGTAGGCGCCCAGGCTGACCGGAGGATTGAAAGTGAACGCCACCGGGTCCGCCTCTTTTTCGAAGATGTGCTTGGGCATCATGTATAAGGCACCCCAGCGCACAGTGAAGGTAGCGTGGAAGCGCGAGTTAGCGGTTTTCAGGTAGAAGATAACAGTATTTCTGTCAGGCTGTTCCATATGGTCGATGCTGCCATCGAACAGGCCATGACTCGCCAATCCAGGTGTGTTCTTTATGAGATCGACGGTATAGTACAGGTCATCCGCGGTAAACTCGACGCCGTCGCTCCAGTAGATGCCCTCGCGCAGCTTGACGGTCATCTGGGTGAAATCGTCATTGTAGATCGGCGGCTCGGCTGCCAGGGCATTATCCCATACGCCGTCGACTCCTGCATCCGGGTCGATGTACCACAGCGCATCCATGGCCAGTTGCTGGAGGCCACTTACCCAGAAGGCGCCGTAGCCGCTCCGCCAGCGGTTGAAGTCATCTGCCGGTTGCACCGTCCCTGATGGGTTCTCCAGGATCAGGCACTGATTCCGGGGGACGCCCGGCGCAACTTCTTCTCCCTGTGCCGCCAGGGCGGCTTTTGGCAGAAATCCCAAGGCGTTAACCGGAAGGGCGGTTGCCGCACTGACTGCGGCGGCCTGCTTCAAGAATTCTCGTCTCGATAATGTATGCTTTTTCATTCTTTTCCTCCAAAATAAACAAAATGGTATTCTGGTGCGAACAATATACGATGGCTAATTGAGTTGCTTGGCTTTTCTGGTTGGGTATAATCTATTTCATCCATCGATTTCTCCTAAGTTAGAAAGGTCTCCTTTCTCCTTTTGGTCTTTAGAATCACTCGATCGCAGCGACAAGAACCGTGACTGAGTGGGGCTCAAATGTGTAAACGAAATCTTTACTTTCTGTTTTTAGGTTGGTCTTGGAAACACTGACTCTATCGGGGTGTTCGAATGAATTTTCGGCCTTAATATCCGGGCCGTTGATGACCTGCACCTGAACGGGGCTAGCGAACTGGCCGCAGTCCAGCTTAATGGTGGTTTCGAGCGCATCTTTCTCACTCCGGTTGACAACATAAACCGACAGCGATTTCTTCGCTTCGTCCAATGTTGCCGAGACATCCAATGTCCGCAGCCCGCTGTAATCACCACCGGAGAAGGTATCTGTATCCCAGAATGGATCAAGCGCGATATTACCGCATGTGCGGCTGTAGACCTCGAATGGGTGGAAAATAGTTTGGAGGAACAATCCCTCCGGGTTGGTGAAGATGGGGGCGATTACATTCACGATCTGGGCGATGTTTGCCATTTTCACCGTTTGCGCATGGCGAATAAAGGCATTGAAGTGCATTGCCACCACCAGCGCATCTTCCAGATTGTACTTTTCTTCCAGGTTGTTGCGCTCTTCCAGCGTCGCACCGCGTGCCCGATACCACACATTCCATTCATCCACAGCAATCGCAATCGGCCGCTGGATATTGCGCTGCAATCTCATGGCGTGGATCAGACCCTCGGCAACGCCGATACGGTCCTCAAAAAATTCCGAAATCGCCATGTATTTAGCGAAGTCGTTCTCCGGGTTGCCAACGTACCAGTGAATGGCGAGATAATCGATCAAATCCGGTGCGTGGTCGAGCAGCAACTGGATACGCTCGACAAATTCGGCACTCCAATTGGAGATGGCCGAAGCCAGCAGCTTAATCGACGGATCGACCATACGCATGACTTTGGCGAATTCCTTGTAGGCGCGAGCATATTCTTCTGGGGTCTTATAGCCAATCTGCCATTCGCCATCGACCTCGTTGCCAATCCCCCAGTACTTGATGTTATGGGGGGCATCGAAACCGTGCTTGCGGCGCAGATTCGCCAGAGCTGTATTCTGCACGCCATTGCAATATTCCACCCAGTCCCGCGCTTCGCGCATGTCGCCGTCGCCGCAGTTGACAGCGATGTACGGATCGGTGTTGATTTTGCGGCAAAACTGGACAAATTCGTTGGTGCCGAAGTGATTGGGTTCTACAGTCTCCCAGGCCAGTTCGGGGCGCGCCGGACGCTCATCGATTGGCCCTACACCATCCATCCAACGATAGCCAGAGACGAAATTCCCGCCCGGATAGCGAACCACCGGCATCTTCAGTCGGCGCAGCACCTCCAGCACGTCGGTGCGAAAACCATCTTTGTCGGCCAGCGGTGACCCCGGCTCATAGATGCCGCCATAAATGCAGCGTCCTAGATGTTCGGCAAATCCCCCAAACAAATTACGGTTGATAGAACCTAAATGACGGTCGAGGTCGATCTTAATGGTATTCATGGAGCATAGGCACTCAGCAAGTGGAGTAAATAACAACAGCCAGGAAGCATCCCCATCAAACACATGTCGGGGTTCTCCTGGCTGCAACTATCGGAGATATCAATGTTGCCATACATAATACACGCGTATTCACTAAACAAATCCGATCTATTTTCAAAAAACGGTCAACACATAAATGTATTTCTAGCGTACACAATTCACAAAATATTACTTTACATGTTATTTTACGGTGTTCGGGCCAGCTTGTCAATCAACCTGAACACGGATACAATTGTGACTGTTTAGTAAACAAAAGCTGTGTGTGACGATGGCTAATGTGAAACCAACCATGCGAAATGTTGCCAAAGCCGCCCAAGTTTCACCGACGACGGTGTGGATGGTGATACATAATAAACCCGGCATTCCGCCGGAGACCGCCCAACGTGTTTGGGCGACAATTGTTGATCTTGGTTATACAGTAAAACCGACCACCAACGGCAGTCAAAGCGAACCGATTGGATTATTGATTGAGCAGTCCTCCATGCCTGTGATTAGTGACGTTTTCTATGGTGAAATCATAAGGGGCTTCCAGACCGAGGCTGAGCGTCTGGGGTATCATGTCGTACTGTCAATGTTCGACCGGGCGACCGGGAATATCGATGTACTCAAGCGGGGGTTTGCCAAGAAAGTGTCTGGGCTTGTGGTGGCAAATGACGGGGACATCACACCCAAAATGGTCATCCAAATGGAAAGCTTGAGCATCCCAATTGTCCTGGTCGAAAACCACATCGATGAGCAGCGGTTTCCCTGCATCCTCGGGGACAATTTCATGGCCGGGTATCAGGTTACCCGTCATCTGCTCAATCTCGGCCATCGCAAGATCGCCCTGTTGAGAGGCCCGACGAAGTATAGCAGCTTGGTAGACCGATTTCGGGGTTGTATGGCTGCCCTGGCGGAGGCCAGTTTGCTTATCCCAACAGAATGGATGCCAGAGCCCATCTCTGGTCACCCCCTCAAAGGGTATGTCCAGATGAAGGAAATCCTTGAACAGGCCACATATCCGACAGCGGTGATTGCGATCAGTGACAAAACGGCCTTCGGAGCAATGGAAGCCATTCGTGAGGTTGGTCTGAACATCCCTGTCGATATTGCGATTGCGAGTATCGACAACACGCTGGAAAGCGCTTACACACGCCCACCCCTGACAACGGTCAACATTCCCAAATATGAGATGGGTGTGCTGGCACTCCAAAAACTCCACCGTCTCATTCAGGGCAAGGATACGATCCCTGTCAAGACAACTGTCTATAGTGAGCTAATCGTCCGGGAGTTGTGCGGCGCATCCATCTCGCGTAGCTAAGGGATGAGTCGGCCTTCTCTCTGACCGGCCTGCTGGTCGATGGTTAGGGTTGATATTCGGCTTGAGTACGACCTGGAACTGCACAACGCGATCGCTGTGATCGTCAGCAACTCAAAGGCATTGTTCTTATGCATGATGTTACAACCCGCTGGATTGTCATTTTCACCGCTGAGGGCAGCACGAATCCTGGGACACCTGGAATTGGTCGGGCGAGGATTGTTACCCAACATGGTGGGGGGTATTGTCCGGCCTCATCTGCCACATTACCCACTGACGGTATGGTCCATTGTTCATGGGTCAATAGCCCAATTTCATGCGTGACCGTCTGACCTTGGCATTGGCTTTCTGGGCATAATGCAGGGTGGTGCTGGCTTGCGGCGTGGCCGAGTTGTGCCTGAACATCTGGTACGGGTGTGCCGTTGGACAGGGCATCGGTTGCCAGGGTGCGTCGGGCATCATGCGGCGCAAAATCGATCCCGATGGCCTCTCCGGTCTGTTTGACCACCCGCCAGATGGCATCCGCCGAGAGGGGTTGGTCGGCTCCCATATTGCCACCTTTGTTGATGTGCGAAAACAGATACTGTCGCTGGGTATCGTCGTTAGCGGTGGTCTGGACATCGCGCCAGTCCCGGATTGCGCCTACCGCAAAATCCCCGACAATGGCCACCTCGCGGGTTTTGTCCCCCTTGCCATGCTGGACAGTCAAAATCCCAGTGTCTAAATCCAGGTCAGACCACTTCAGGGTAGCCGCTTCACTCCGTCGTAATCCTGTGAAGAACAGCACCGCCAGCAGTGCCCGATTGCGACGCTCGATTAACTTCGTGCCCGACCAGACATTGAGCGCGTCGTAGACCTGTTTGGGGTTGAGGGCGATTTTGTTGCGTTCCCGTCCGGTATCGTCGCCGCGCTGCACCTTGAGCAAGGTGAGCTGCTCCACATAGCGGTTATCGCCCGTCACCGAAGCAATCACCCGTGCAGCTTTTCTCAGCGTGGAGAGCTGGCGCTGTTTGGTGGACTTGCCCGCGTCCAGGTCATTGAGGTAGGCCGACACGGCACTGTAGGTCAGCTCCATCGGGTTATGACCTTGTGTGGCTGCCCAGACTGCCCAGGCGTTCAGGGTCTGGATGTAGACGCGGGCGCTGGCGGCACTCTCAACACTATCGGCGACCTGCTGGCGGATGCGGTCAAAGGGAGCATGAGAAGTAGGGATAATGGCGGTCATGGGGGTTGGCCTTTGCGGGTCGAATAGCTCGTGAAAAGGTATATTTTCACATTCTATTTTAGCCCCAGTTTCGCCCTATTCCCAACCCCATAATGACCGATCGGGCAGGGCGATCCAACGGTTTACACACTCCTTTTCTACTGGCGAATGAGCGAACTCAACAATCTTGAAGCTGTGTGACGTCCCGGTGCTGTGATGTACGCCTGGTTGCTCACTAACCTCATTTTGCTGAGGAATTGTGGGAGACCAACAGCGAAAATACGCAGTTATTGAAAGACCGCTCACTCTATCTATAGCTTGAAATGTTACATTGTGTGGATTAACAAGTACGGCAAGTCGATGTTGGGGGGAGAAATTGGGACGCGCTTGCGATAGCGGATCCGCCAAAGGTGTGCGAGGCTGGATGTATATAACTAATGGTGCTAGTTCAGAGGCTGAAGTCAGCAATAGAGAGATGGACAAAACCATCGTTATCAGGCTGAAGGCCATGCCACTGAACTAACAGATTGAACATTGCCATTGTAAAAGCGAGACGGGTTTCGAAATAGTCCCAAACACGGTGGGTCAAATGCTTGAAATGACATACAACTGTCAACATCGACAAGAAGGTTTCCACGAGCATTCGGGTATTCCATTCGCCCCGTTTGCAGATTTTGAGATTGGGCGGTGTGCAGCCTTTCTTGACGAAGTGTGGATCGGCAAAAACCAACATGGTCTCAGCCACTGCATCAACCAGGTGCTGAAAAGCCGATCCATCGTAGACATTGGCCGTATCACAATCCCAACGAACGACCAGGCCGAGATGATTGAGCAACACACACAGCTTGCCGCCCACGATCCAGCGTCGGTTGGACGTCCCTTTGCGTCCGATCTGCTTGTGGCTGCGCCCCTCGCGGCGCGGATGCAGCAGTTCAATGCCGAAACTGTCGATCAAGCCGATCATGGAAGGTTCCGCCATGAAACGCAGCAACCAAACTCGGTGACCCTTCAGCAAACGATAGAAGCGAGTTCGCTCAGGCAAAGCAGGAAACAAGTGGCTGAAGTTGCGCGCCAGCCAGCGGTAGAAAGCCCGACTGCCCACACCCTTGAGTGCAAAGGCCAGTCCCAGCGTCAGGACTTCGCTCGGATAGAGCTTGGCTTGGGAATGTTTGCTGACATCCAGCATCTCATCATCCACCCGGCAGAACAATTCGATGATAAAATCTTCGTCGGTTACGGCTCAGGCTCCTTCTTGACAGTTGGTGCTTCAAGATTGCCTGTTGTCCGTGACCTTTTCAACTCATTTCAACTAGCACCATTGGTTATATACTGATGATTTAAGGAAGATTTAGGGAAGATTTGAGTCCAGATTAAATCAAACCCGTCCCATTTTGTTTATCCTGAACACAGTTTAAGTGTAGTAAGGAAAAGCAAAATGGCATCTGCAATAACTCCCGCACGACGGTTATTGGTCCGCACTTCGTTAGTGACGGGCAGCACCCTGGCGCTGGTTGTCGGGGCACAATCACTCATCACGCTTGATCTGCACAACTCAACCATTGATAAGTCCGCTTCGGCTGTGGCAGCGGCAGCATCTTCAGTAGCCGACCAATCGACTATCATCAGCGCAGCGCCCAGTATCATCATTCTGCGTCATTCTTCCATACAAACCACACCAGCAGCAAGCATCAACCCGCAGGGCAATCCTACGCAGCAGGCAGCCCCGGCGGCGAACGCGCCTGCCATCCAGCCTCCCGCCCCGGTTGCCGTACAGCCTCAGGCTCCGGTGATTGTTCAGGCACCTAGCCAATTCATTCCAATGACGCGCTCTACCCGATAAGGGAGTTCATCCATGAAGACGTCATATGTCATTGGCTACCGAGCTATGGGGTGTCAGATTAATATCTGGCTGGAGACGACAGCCAATGGTGCCGAGATTTTGCAGCAGATTCCGCTTTGGACGGAAGTCATTGAATCGCATCTGTCTCGTTTCCGTCCGGAGAGTGAGTTATCTCGCTTGAACGCGCAGCTTGACACCTGGGTAGAAGTCAGCGATATCCTGCTGGCAAATGTCATGGCGGCAAAACAAGGGGCACGCCTGACCGACGGCCTCTACAACCCGCTGACCTTGACGGCTCTTGTTCAAGCTGGATATGACCGCAGCTTCGAGCGGCTAGAACCCACAGATGGAGAGATCAAGCCAAGTCCCGCACTCGACTGGCTTGATATTCGTATCGACGCGAATCAACACAAGGTCATGATACCAGCGCCCATTGATCTGGGCGGAATAGCCAAAGGTTGGACTGCTGATTACATAGCCGGAAAACTGACTGCATACGGTTCGTGTGTGGTCGATATGGGTGGTGACATCGCCGTATATGACCCAACCAGCGAATTTGGCCGCGAAATTGCTGTTGCAGAACCGGGAATTGCGGATCATCCCATGCTTAAAGTCATGTTAAAGACCGGCAGCATCGTCACCAGTGGAACGGATTATCGTCGCTGGCAAAAGGCAAATCATTCGCAACATCATTTGATTGATCCCCGTACCGGACTGCCCGCGAATACAGATGTTTTATCGGCGACGGTGATCCACTCGCACGCTCCGACGGCAGAAGTTTATGCCAAAGCTATCGTCCTACTGGGAAGCCGCGCAGGGCTAGAGTGGATCAATGGTCAATGGGAACATGCAGCGCTGGTCGTGCGTAACGACGGCGCTGTTCTGGCTACCAACGCATTTCAAAACTATATCCTAGAAGGAGCAACTGCATGAAACGTTATACCCTCTTGATTGTCCTTGTACTGGCGCTGGCTTCGATCCAGTCCGCTTTTGCCCAGGATAATCTCAATCAGACGATCACCCTGAATGATGCGACTCCAGGTATTGATGTAGTCGTTAGTACCCCGCCGGACACAACTGGCGCGATTGCGCTGCAATTAAGCGGCGCATCGGTTACTGTGACCGATGGTACGGGTACGGCTGTTTTTCAAGTGGCCGATGCGCGTGTTCATGGGCTTGAACTCCACTTTGCGCCGGGTTCACAAACACACACGATCACGATAGAGAGGCTGTCCGGTGTCAGCGAAGCTTATGTCACAGCCATCTCAAAGCTCGATCTGACACCCATCAGCGGTATGCAAATCATCTCTACTGGTCCCATTACAACTGGGCAAGAAATGGATACCCCACTGACCGCTACTATGCCGGGACTCACACTGCCGCTCTCTATTCCTAACAGCAGTCCAAACGGCATCATACTGGCATCGTTCCCTGGCGCACCCGTTGCGGCGCAAATGATTGACAGTAATGGCGTCAGCCTGGCGACTCTGTCGGCTGGTCAGATCGACGGTTTGAGTTTGACGCTAGACAGTGGTGATTACGAACTCACTCTGTTAAATACCAATACGAACATTAATACCCTAGCGGCAGTAAGCGTTAGTCCGGCCATTCAGCCGTTCCTACCACCGGCAATGATGACTGAACCAGCAGCGGTAGCCACTCAGGTGGATACCTCGGCTCCATCTGCTCCGAACTGCACAGTTCAGATCAGTGAGAGTTCGATCAATCTTCGCAGCGGACCTGGTACTGGCTACAGTGTTTTGAGCTACGGTTTCCGGGGAGATGTTTTGACGGTTGGTGGAACGAATTCCGAAGACAGTTGGCTGCTGGTCGGCAATGCACAAGGATCCGCCTGGATGGACAAGACACTAGGAAGCCTGGATGGGGTCTGCGATAACCTACCCATTTACAACATCCCATACCGCGAAGCTTCTGCACCATCCATCATCATCCAGCCTTCAACGGGTGCGGGGAGCAATGGCAGTTCGGCCTTCGGTGGGGAACAGCACGAAAACGATCACGGTCATGAGCAAGAAGGCGACGACTAACTCGTCGTGGAGGGGTGTGCGAGTGGTACACCCCTCAAATCGGATCAACAGAAAAGAGGATAACAATATGGCGAAAGAATCACCCTGGATTGATCGGATCTCGTTTGTGGTGAGCACATTCATCGTTCTGGCCGCCGCCATCTATATGGGGAAAAATGGTATCTTCAGCACCAATTTGACCCAGACCAACAATAGTACCTGGTATCTTATCCGGAGCGCAGGGATCACCTCCTATATCCTGCTCACTGCATCCGTTCTGTGGGGATTGGCATTGAGCAGCAGAGTGGTCAAAGACTGGTCTCCTGGCGTGGTGTCGATGCTCATGCACAGCACACTTTCCTGGCTGGCGGTTGTGATTGGACTCGGTCATGGATTGTTACTGCTGGTGGATCAGTATTTCCAGTACAATGTTGCTGACGTTTTTATCCCGTTCGTTGGCCCGTATCGGCCTCTGGCCGTGGGGCTGGGAACCCTCACCTTCTGGATTGGGCTGGCGGTAGCTGTTAGTTTTGCAATCCGCAATCGTTTGCCACGTAATGCCTGGAAAAAAATTCACTACACCAGCTACATTGGTTTCCTGCTGGCAACTGCACACGGGATACTTGCCGGTAGTGATGCCTCTCATCTCGGCGTTCAACTTCTCTTTTTGATTAGCGTGGTTTTGGTGGTCGTCATGACGGCTTATCGGCTGGGGCGGCGAGGTGAAACCAGCCATCGAGCCGAAAGGTCGATGGCTCGTTCATAATCCGTTGGATCGAGAGATTGTGGTGTGGGAGTGGCAGCGACCATTCATGCCAACGGAATGCAGACTACGAATGTCGCTCCCTGCCCTCGTCCCTGGCTGGATATGTTCAAAGGTGCATGGTACTGTTTGAGCAGCAAATGTACGATTGCCAACCCCAGGCCAGTGCCCATTACCGAAAGGCTACGAGCGTAATCCGAGCGGTAAAAACGCTCAAACAGATGCTCCGCTTCATCGGGATTAAACCCGATCCCAGTATCAGCTACTTCAATCCGTAACTGCCCAGTTTCGTTTGAAGCCAGAAAGCGAATTTCACCACCCTCTGGGGTGTATTTTAGAGCGTTACTGAGCAGATTATCCAATACCATACGCAAGTCACCGGGATTGATGCGCGGCAGAGGCAGCAAGTCTGGCACAGAGACAGTCAATGTCAGACCGGCTTCTTGTGCCTGGATACGCCAGTTGCGGGCGATATCGCGCAGTAACGCAACAACATCAAACACTTCGATAGTAATGTTGTATTTCCCCTCATCCAGTCGAGCCAGGGTTAACAACGAAGTGACCATCTCCGACATGTGTTTTAATTCGTCAACCGATTCATGTAGATAAAGCTGCTGCTGTTCGATGGGTAGTGTTTTGTCCTGGAGGGCTTCCATTCTAAGACTTCAGGCTCATTAGGGGCGCACGGAGTTCATGGGCGGCATTACTGACGAAAGAGCGTTGTACCGCCAGAAGAAGGTTTAGACGGTCCACCATATAATTGAACGCTTGCGCGAGCTGCCCGATTTCATCGCTGGAATTCAGGTCAATACGCTCATTGAGCGCACCATCGGCTATGCGTATTGCCGAGCGATGCAGTTGGCGAATGGGTCGTGTGATGTCCTGTCCAATCCACAGACTAACGATAGCGACCACCATCACGACGGGTATCCACACACTGGCTAGTTGGATACTCTGAGACTGGGCGACATCATAAGCTGGCTGAAGGGGAGCTTTTATCTGGAGGATCGCGCGTATTCCTTCTCCCTCGTGGCCTATAGGAGCCGCAGCGTAGGCAAAAGGGATACCGCTATCGTCAAATCTTGTGTCCTGGCCGGTATGGCCACTTTGTGCAGCCGTAATCTCTGGGGCGGATGCAGGAAGACCTTGAGGAGGGTCCGTGCTTGTGTATCCGATTACGTTCAACTGCGGTGTGAATAAGGTCAAGTCACGATCTTGGGCTGGGCGGAGCTGCGTCAATAAGCTATTCAATGCCTGAGCACCAGAAGAACTCTCACTATCGACTTCTCCGATGCTATTGAATAATGAATTGGCGATGGTGAGGGCTTCGGACTGAAGACTCAACTGATAAAGCTGAAGGCTAGTATCTTCTAGTTGCCGCCTGGCAATGAGAAACAGCACCAAGCCGCCGATAGCTGTCACCAAGGTGAAGCTGATAAGCAAACGAAGCTGGATGCCCGACTTAAATCGTGACACTCCTAGTTCTCCACCTGGACTGCAAACCGATAGCCAACACCTCGAATCGTTTGAAAGTAAATTGGTTGTGTTGGATCGTCCTCCAATTTGGCGCGTAACCAACTCATGTGAACGTCAAGGGTGCGGGTGTCGCCCAGCCAGTCTGTACCCCATACCTGATCAAACAATTCATCACGCGTAACTACGCGATCTGACCTCGACATGAGCAGCACCAGGATTTCATATTCCTTTTGGCGCAAGTTAACCAATTCACCCTTCTTGGTGACTGAGTGGGTTGCCAGATTAACGTCGATGTCTCCGGCATGTAATCGTTGTGGTGTTGGCAAATTGGAGTCCAGAGTCACCCGGCGGAGCATAGCCCTGACGTGAGCATGAAGTTCGTCAAATCCGAAAGGTTTTACCAGATAATCATCGGCTCCTAGTTCCAAACCATGAATCCGATCGGTTGCATCATCTAAAGCGGTTAACATGATGATCGGAACGGTGGTTTGCTGACGGATCGCCTCACAGACTTGCCATCCGGTCATGCCTGGCATCATCACGTCGAGAATAATCACATCCGGATGCTCAACAAGTGCTTTGCCTATTCCGGAAGGTCCATCATTGGCAATTGATACCACGTAACCCGCTCGACGGAATCCATTACATAAAGGGGCAGTCAACATACGATCATCATCAATCAACAGAACATGTGGCAAATTTCCACCTCGGAAATAGGTAAAACCAACGTGAAACCATATTATAATCGGAGTTCCAGACGTTCTTCGGCTGTCAGGGTATCACTGTTGTTCTTGTCCAGCAGATCATCAATGTGCTGTTGTACGCCGGGCGGCACTTGATAAGCGGCAATGTCTTCCAAAGTGGGCCGTGATAGGAGGAACTCTGCCAATTCACTGAAAATGGACTGTTGGATATTAAGTGCCATTTGCCCTACCCCACTACTGGTCTATCACCATTTTACCATTGGTCAGGTGAATACGGTTCACCATTAGCGCAACCTCACTATCTTAGGCGATTGAGGGGAGATACATTTTGTGCCTAGTTTGAGTTCGGCTACAATCTTAAGGGTATAGTCGCGTTCCTTCTTATTGACTTCGCAACATTCTGAAGCGAGCAGCCATGTCCAACGTCATCAATCAGGACGAGATTAACGCCATTCTGTGGAAGGCGTGCGATACCTTCCGGGGGACGATTGACCCCAGCGAGTACAAAAATTACATTCTGGTGATGTTGTTCGTGAAGTACATCTCGGATGTGTGGTTCGACCACTATGAACAGTATCAACAGGAATATGGCGATGACCCGGAACGGGTGGAACGGCGGATGAGCCGCGAACCGTTCAAGCTGCCGAGGGGGAGCGATTATTATTCGCTGTACGAGAAGCGGAACGCCATCAACCTGGGCGAAGAAATCAACATGGCGCTGGAAAAGATCGAAGAAGCCAACAAAGAAAAGCTGGATAGGGTGTTCCGCAATATCGACTTCAACAGCGAGGCGGCGCTGGGACGGGCGGCACAACGCAACGAACGGCTGAAGAACCTGCTGGATGACTTCAACGATCCCAGGCTTGACCTGCGGCCTTCACGGGTGAACGGGCTGGATGTGATCGGGAATGCCTACGAGTACCTGATCGGGCGGTTTGCCTCGGATGCAGGCAAGAAAGCAGGCGAGTTTTATACACCGCCGGAAGTGAGCCAACTGCTGGCGGAGCTGCTCGATCCACAGCCGGGAGAGCGTATCTGTGACCCGGCGTGTGGGAGCGGGTCGCTGCTGATCCGGTGTGCCAAACAGGTGGGCAGCAACGATTACTCGATACGCGGCCAGGAGGTGAACGGGAGCACCTGGGCGCTGTGTATGATGAATATGCTACTGCATAATATGAACGTGACCACTCAACAAATCCGGTGGACGGACACGCTGAAAGAGCCGCAACTGCTGGAAAATGATGACCTGATGCGGTTCAATGTGGTGGTGGCGAATCCACCGTTTTCGCTGGACAAGTGGGGGGCGGAGGGAGCGGACGAAAGACCGTTACAACCGCTTCTGGCGGGGCGTGCCACCGAAGAGCAAGGGGGATTATGCCTTCATCACACACATGATCGAAAGCACGTACCGGGAGGCGAGCCAGAACGGACGGGTGGGCGTGATCGTGCCGCATGGGGTGTTGTTCCGGGGGAGCAGCGAGGGGAAAATCCGGCAAAAGCTGATCGAGGAAAATTTGCTGGATGCGGTGATCGGTTTACCGGCGAATCTGTTTTACGGGACGGGCATCCCGGCGGCGATATTGATCTTCAAGCGGAACCGAGGGGACGACGGGGTGCTGTTCATCGACGCGAGCCGGGAGTTCGAGCCGGGGACCAACCAGAACCGGCTGCGGGACGCGGATTTGGACAAGATGGTGGCGACTTACGGGAGGCGGGAGACGGTTGACAAGTATGCTTACGTCGCCAGCCGAGGGGAGATTGAGGGGAACGACTACAACCTGAATATTCCGCGCTATGTGGATACATTCGAGGCGGAGGAGGCGATTGACCTGCCAGCGGTGCAGGCGGAGATCGAGACGCTGGAGGGGCAACTGGCAGACGTCAAAACACGGATGGCGGCGTACCTCAAAGAACTGGGATTAGATGGCTAGAATATTACGGCACATTACGGGCAAAAATGAGTTACAATCGGCACAAATTGACACAAAGTGACTTATTTTTGGGCGGAAATGTCGCAAATGGCGACAATGTCACTGTGTCCGATTGTGTCATAAACCGCATTCCGGTGCAGGGTTGAGGCCGAAAACAGCGCGATACACAAACCTCAACAGACCGAAATGACTATAGGAATTTTAGCACATAAGTTCTAGGAATGTCAAGTTATAAGGTGGTTTGAATTGACCTCACCCCCTGCCCCTCTCCACAAATGGAGGGGAGCAAAGGCAAAAACGGCTACAGTGACATTTTCATCAGGGGATGAGGCGGAAGCGCGTGCCGCCGAGGGGGAGCAACTCGAAAGCTGGCGGATTACCACGCGGCCAAGAGAGCGCGGCGTGACGGCGCAACCAGTCCCGAAGATGGGTGAACGAATTCCGGGCAGTGATTCAGAAGCCGGGTGTGAGATTGAAGGTGTGAATTGCCGTCAATCAGACTCGATATGCTGCCAGAGGGAGTCAAGAACTGGCGATTGGGAAAACCGACACGGATGCCGTAGGTGCTGATCAGTATTCCAAGCTGTTACTGATGAGAATCTCATGATCATTGACCAGAACGAATTGAGTGCAATACGATACTGATATTATGTCAGAAGGCATACGGTTATTGAATCTACTAATGATCATATCATCGATTAGCAAATGCGTAATATCTGAGCCAGACTTGCTCGGTGACAGGTACAGTAGACAACATTACTGGATTCCAGATGCTGATGACTGATCACAAGTGATGAACTGAATTGGCAATTGACTGCGAAGAAACATGTTCGGCATCGCAGTGACTTAAGCTTGTATCCTAGGGACGTTTTGTAATAGAATCAATCATGTTCTAGTCAAGAATACTGTGCATATCAAGTATTTATACTTATCATTCGGCAAACTCAAGATGGAAGCAGTTAATTAACATCGTCGGCAAGCAGCATTAATCTCAATAACGATCTTACAGAGATTCTGATCCTCTCCCTCCCCTGCCGGAGCAGCGGAAGATTGCGGAAATCCTGAGCACGTGGGATGAGGCGATCCGGCTGACGGAGGGGTTGATCGCGGCGCTGGGTCGGCGGAAGCAGGCGTTGATGCAGATGCTATTGACGGGAGAAGTGCGGTTTGGGGAGTTTGAGGGGGAATGGGAGGAAGTATGAGCTTCAGAGATAATTGGATCAGCTGATACGGAGGCGAAAATATACAGCGAGACTGTACCGCAATTTAGTACAACATTATGGCAGGCATTATTACGTATCGAATGACACGACAAATGGTAGCTGAAGATGCCATCACAGATGCGTTACAGACGACTGCAATTGGCGATGCTAATTGATAGCTAAAGAACGGATCATCTAGGATTTCAAGGCATATATGGCGCATCCATTGTAATTAGACCAATCTATTACCTGTTTGACATGGACTATGTCGCACATATCGCATATCTGTACGCGATTATATTGCAACTACAGCAACTTACTATAGTAATTCATTGAAGCAACATATCAGGATGCGGTAGATCGACAAGTTAAACTTCGGTGCAACCAGATTGCTAGCGACATTAATACAATTAATTCCACTTCCATCATATCGAGGAGCAACGCAAATTGCTGACTATTTACAGACGTTGATAAGAGATTAACAATCTATGAGAGTTATTGCTGAACAGTTACAGAACGCAAAAGCGGGGGTTGATGCAGCAGTTGTTGACGGGACAGGTGCGGGTGGGAAACCTGACCCCCTAGCCCCCTCTCCACGAGGTAGCGAGGGGGAATCAGAGAGGGTATTTGGGGCGGCGGGGACAGTCCCCACCCCCTAGCCCCCTCCCCGCTACGCAACGGAGGGGGAATAAGAGCGCGTGTATGGGGCGGCGGGGTGTGGCTGTTGTTGAGGGGTTGGGTGCGGGTGGGGATTGAGATGTCATGACGGACAGACTCCAGCGGGTGAGCATCGATGAAACAAAAATCACGGGGTATCTGCTGTCGGAAAGCCACCCGGATGGCAAATCGAAGGCGGCGTTTTTTCTGCAACGCGGGTTTTCTGTGGCACAATGGGAGGTGATGGCGGAGGCGCTGCGGGAACAGGCGGCGCAAAACACACCGACGATGATGGTAGCAAACGCCTATGGCGTAAAGTATGTGATTGAAGGCCACATCAGCACACCCGACCAGCGCGGGGCTTTTATACGCAGCGTGTGGATTCAAGAACCCGACGATGAGATGCCCCGGCTGGTCACGGCGTATCCAATAGGAGGCGAAACATGATCGGAGAACACAAACGGGCGATCCTGACGGTTGATCTGCCGGAACATCACCTGAAAGCGGGGGATGTCGGCACGATTGTGCATGTGTATGGCGAAGGACAGGGTTATGAAATGGAATTTTTCACGGTAGACGGTCATACGCTGGATGTGGTGACGGTCAGCGCGGGGCAAGTGCGTCCGGTGGGAAGCCTGGAAGTGCTTCACGCCCGCCCGCTGGCGAGTTAAGTCCGTATGGACAAAA
Source organism: uncultured Chloroflexia bacterium (assembly GCA_963752305.1). Lineage (GTDB taxonomy): Bacteria > Chloroflexota > Anaerolineae > Aggregatilineales > Phototrophicaceae > CFX2. The sequence continues at coordinate 11,612 of CAVVXQ010000004.1, read as the reverse complement.
CAAACCTGATGCAACTGGCGTATGATCGTGAATCGGATGTGCTATACCTGTCGGTTGAGATTGATCTGCACCAGAGGGCGTGATGAGCCTGGAGAATGATACCGACTACATGCGGCTGGTGGGCGCGTTAGTCGAAAAGTATGAAGACGAGCATGTGCCGGAATTAGACCCATCGTAAGGGCGATGATCTCGACCCCGACAATCCCTTCTTACCTCGAAGATCGTGTCTCACAAATCCCGGCGCTTGCGTCGTTAGCGGTTCAGCATGTTACGGGTGGGCAAACGATTGATTTGAAACGAATCCGCCTGCTCGGATTGTATCTGGCGAAGCTGCTCGACCAGCCAATCGGCGAATACCTCGGCATCGACACTGTTGGGGATGGTGATGCCATAACGATACAGTTCCCGTTTGGTAGGGTCGCCATAGGGAACAAACAATTTGCGGAGCGAAACGGAATCATAACGGAGGTTTTGGATCGCCTGCAAAATGGTTTCGAGGGCGGTTTCCTCAAATGATGAAGGCTGGATTTCGATTTCGTGATGACCGAACTGAATGTTGATTATGGGCTGGGTCATGGCATTTCCTTTATCTGTTCAGCAATACCTATCACTATACAGGGGTTATGCGCAGAAAAGGTTAGAATACTTATTGATGGATGTGACTCAGGCAAGGATGACGAGACTCGTCTATAGATCAGCAATGCATCATCCTGGTAGCTGTTCTTACCTAGCTATCAAGGGGGAGACATGACCGGGCAAACACCATCGTATCTTGAAGACCGTGTATCCCAAATCCCGGCGCTGCGTCTGCTGATGGCGATGGGCTGGGCGTATCTGCCGCCCGGTGAGGCGCTGGCGCTGCGGGGTGGGAAGTATGGGAATGTGATTCTGGAGGATGTGCTGCGGGAGTGGCTGGGGGCGCATAATGTCATCCGGCACAAGGGGGAAACGGTGGCGTTTTCCGAGGCGAATGTGAGCGCGGCGGTGCGGGATTTAGAGGCTGTACCGCTGCAAAAGGGGTTGATCCCGGCCAGCGAGGAAATCTACGAGCTGATGACGCTGGGCAAAAGCGCCGAGCAAACCAGTAGATGGAGACCGGCGGAGCTATTCGATTAACTATATCGACTGGGAGCATCCAGAGAACAACTATCTATCACGTCACGGAAGAATTCACGGTAGAACGGCGGGGGAGCTATCAGACGCGCCGCCCGGATATTGTGCTGTTCGTGAACGGGATTCCGCTGGCGGTGATCGAGTGCAAGCGCCCGGATCAGTCAACCACAGAGGGCAAACCAGCGGTTTATGACGGTGTGAGTCAGATGCTGCGCAATCAACGGCTGGACGACGAGATTCCGCACCTGTTCGCCTATGCTCAAGTGCTGCTGGCGGTGAGTGTAAATGAGGCGCTATACGGGACAACAGCCACGCCCATAGGCTTCTGGGGCGCGTGGAATGAAGAAGGCGATATTGAAGCCCTGGTTGAGGAACTGGCGAATACTCCCCTATCAGACGAAATGAAAGCGCGGTTGTATGGGTGGCGGGAGGATGGGCATTGGGTGCGGGAATATTTCGATGCCCAGGAATCCGCCGGGAAACGACTGCCGACGACTCAAGACCGGACGCTGTACAGCCTGCTGCATCCGGCGCGGCTGCTGGAACTGGCCTACCAGTTCATTGTGTATGACAGCGGGGTCAAAAAAATCGCGCGTTATCAGCAGTATTTTGCGATTCAGGCGACAGTTGACCGAGTGGCTCACTTAGACCGTGATAATCGACGGGCTGGTGGTGTGATCTGGCATACTACGGGGAGCGGTAAGTCGCTGACGATGGTGATGCTGGCAAAGGCGCTGGCGCTGCACCGGTCGATTCCAGAATCCGCGCGTGGTGATTGTTACCGATCGGATCGACCTCGACCAGCAAATCTGGAATACATTCAAGGCGTGCGGCAGGCAGGTGTATAAGGCTGAATCGGGGGCGGATTTGATCGACCTGATTCGATCACCCCGCGCAGAGATCATCACGACGGTGATTGACAAGTTCGAGACAGCGGCAGCGAAAAAGCTCAAAGACGAGAATCCGAATATTTTTGTGCTGGTGGACGAAAGCCATCGCAGCCAGTACGGGAGCAGTCACGCCAAGATGCGCGAGGTGTTCCCGAACGGGTGTTACATCGGCTTCACGGGGACTCCCCTGCTCAAGAAGGATAAGACCACTGCCGAACGATTCGGCGGGTTCATCCACAAATACACGATGCGGCAGGCGGTGGCCGATGGTACGGTTGTGCCGCTGTTGTATGAGGGGCGAATTGTTGACCTGGATGTGAGCCGGGAAGCGCTGGATCAGTGGTTTGAACGGCGCACGCGCGATCTGACGGACGCGCAGAAGGCTGATCTGAAGCGTAAAATGAGCCGGTTCGAGGAAGTGAATCGGACACAGCCGCGACTGGAAACGATTGCCTACGACATCGCGCAGCACTATATCAAAACGTTCCGGGGGGACGGCTTCAAGGGACAACTTGCCACCGCCAACAAGGAAATGGCAGTGCGGTATCTGTATGCACTGGAAGATGAGGGGATTGTGTGCGGTTGTATCATGTCCGCGCCGGACACGCGCGAAGGCAATGAGGACGCTGACGGGACGAATCTGCCGATGGTGCAGGAGTTCTGGAAGCGGATGATGCAGATGCATGGGGACGAGGACAAGTATCTGAAGAACCTCATCGGTTCATTCTCACGAGAGGATGGCATCGAAATCCTGATCGTGGTGGATAAGCTGCTGGTGGGGTTTGATGTGCCGCGCAATACGGTGCTGTATATCGACAAATCGCTGCGGGAACATGGTTTGCTACAGGCGATTGCGCGCGTGAACCGACTGTTTGAGAACAAAGATTTCGGCTATATTGTCGATTATCGCGGGGTGCTGGGCGAACTCAATGAGGCGCTGGAAACCTATAATGCGCTGGAAGGATTCGACACCGAGGATGTAGCCGGGACGATCACGGATATGAGCGCGGTGGTGGCTACCCTGCCAGGACTGCACGACCAATTGTGGGCGATCTTCGATCCGGTGACAAATAAGCAGGATAATGAGGCGCTGGAACGCTTTCTGGAGCCGGAAGATCGGCGGGCACACTTCTATGATGCACTGACGGACTTCGCCCGCGCGCTGAAGGTGGCGCTGAGTATGGTCACGTTCTATGAGACTACACCGGAGAAACGCATCAATACCTATAAGCGCGATCTGCTGTTTTTCCACAACCTGCGGAATGCGGTAAAGCTGCGGTATGCCGAGGCAGTGGATTATGGTGAATATGAGCAGAAAATCCGCAAGCTGCTGAATGACCATATCAAGGCGGAGGGTGTGAGTGTCATCACGCCGGAGGTCAACATTTTCAACCAAGCCGAGTTTGAAGCGGCGGTTTCAGAACTCTCCACACCCGCTTCACGGGCCGATGCAATTGCGTACCGACTAAAGAAAACAGCCACTGAGGAGATGGAAAAAGACCCGGCGTTTTATCGGAAGTTCTCGAAGATGATCGAGGATACGATTGAAGCCTACAAACAAGGTCGCATTGACGAACTGGAGTATTTGCAGATCAGTTGAATATGCACGCGACGAGTTGGCAACAGGTAAGGATAGTTCATTGCCCGTGCAACTTGCGGAATATCAGGATGCCAGCGCCTATTATGGCTTGCTGCTCGAACCATTGACACATCACACGAACGACGGCACTCAGCCAGAGTTTTTGTCATTGGTGGCCGATCTCGCTATCGCCTGCGAACAGACCATCAACACTCTGAAAGTGCGGGATTGGGCGCATAACCCGGACATCATCAATGACATCAAAGGCGGGATAGATGATCTGCTCTATAGCATAAAAAATGATTACGGCATTGCGCTGTCCAACGAGGAGATGGATATAATCATCGAAGCAGTGATCGAAACAGCAAAAAAGCGAGATCGTTGATTGTGAGTATCCTCGCCGGACACCGGCGTTTGCAGTTTGGCACATCCACCATTGATTTTGAACTTATCTACTCCGAACGCAAGACTCTCGGCATTCATGTGTACCCAGACTGTAGTGTGGTGGTCGATGCGCCATTGGGCAGTGATGAAACGACTATCGAGCAGAAGGTTCTAAAACGAGGGGCATGGATACTCCGTCAGCAGCGAAATTTTCAGCAGTATCCAGAAGCCTCCCCGCTTCCTCGCCGTTATGTCAGTGGTGAAGCCTATCGCTACCTGGGGCGACAGTACCGCCTGAAAGTGGTTGAGGATGATGTTGAGCGGGTGCGCTTGAGCCGGGGATATCTCACCGTCAGCGTGAAGGATAAAGACGATAAAATCCATATCGGCCATCTCATTGACGACTGGTATCTTGGACATGCTAAACGCATTTTCAGCGAACGATTAAACGTTTGTTTCCCGCGAGTGGAAAAGATAGGTATCCCCTACCCCCAGCTTGCCATCCGTGATATGAAAGCTCGTTGGGGAAGCTGCAGTGTTAAGGGGCGATTGACGCTCAATCTTAAATTGATCGCTGTTCCAAAAGAATTGATTGATTACGTCATCATCCACGAACTCTGTCATCTCAAGGAACTCAATCACAGTCCAACGTTTTATGCGCTTCTGGATCGCGTCTTACCAGATTGGCAAGAGCGGCGATTGAAGCTCAACAAGGTTGAGATTTTTAGGTGATATTGTTAGTACCCAACTGACGCCTATAGCAGTGGCGACCTAGGCGTTACTCGTCATCTTTACCTTTTAGTTGTTCCTCAAAATATGTGGCGAGTGCTCTCCATTTACCTACCTCTTCTCGTAGCTGCTTATTTTCATCTCGTTCTGTATGTAGTTCATCAAATAATCTTTCAATATCACGATCCCGCTGCTCTAATTGAGTTTCCAGCATCTTCAAATTTGCATATACTGTCATCGCACTCTCTCCAGGGATGGCGAGTGCCTCAGCAGGCAGTGCTGTTTCATAATCACCGTTTTCAAGTCGTGCTCGTATTTCTTCCCATGATGCGTTTTCTCGATCACGAGCACTATGAACGGTGTTCAAAATAATCAAGTCTTCTGGCGTATAGTCACGTTGTCTCCGATCATCTCCACGCGCACTTGCACTGAAGAAGTCTCCAAAACGCTCTGTCCAATCAAGAATAGTTCCACTATCTTTCCCAAACAATTTGGCGACTTTCCCGCTTTTCATATTCAATTCCCAGGTTACTTGCCGAATTTGATTTGTATTCTATCACATATTCGCTTAAAATGTTTGTGATCGGCAATTCATGTCTGTTTTGCCGATTCCGAAGATTTAAATCCGAGTAACACACTATAGAGTGACACACACCAAAAAGTGTTCCTGAGGTATATCATGGCAAAGAAATCTGTGAAAGCAAAAAAGAGCCGCCGTTACATTCCGCGCCAGACGCGCAAGTTCCAGCTTCGCCTGAATGAACCAACTGATATTCATGTCGGCGAAGTTCTGGACTATGCCCGTACACAGCGCCGGGAAGTCACGGTCATCCGTGAAGCGGTTGCACTCTATTGGGCGCTTGAAAATGGCAATCTGGAATATTTATTTGAGAAGTTCCCGCAGTATCGCACCCATTTCAAACCGGACACCGAAGAACTCATCGACCAGTTCCGCCAGATGCTGCTCCAGCAGAGCAGGGCAGGCGCGACTCATTCTGTTCCCACTCTATCTGGTCCGAAAGCACTCAATGCACCTAAAGTCACACTTCCAGTCTTTGATGATGATGAGCAGGACACGATTGTGTTGAAGCGCAGCACCAGCACCGATGCTTCCCAGAACCTGATTAACGCCATGTTCGGTCTACAACAATAAGCCCGCCACCATCGGGCGGTTTACATCAGCCTCAGGAGGCTCATGATGTCTGATTTTATCGCATCCATCGACACTGGCAATGGCGGCTGCAAAGCTGAACTTGCCAAATCGGGCGGTGGGGGTCGTAAGTCCCACTACGAACCGTCTGTCCGAGCGTCGGCTACTGGCGATACGCTGGGACTTGGCAAGGGCGCAATTGGCGAACTATCCTACGAATATGCCGACTGGAACGGCCACCGCTATGTCACCGGCGATGATGTCATCCGGGTCACGAAACGGGGTCTGGAACGACACATGGGCAGTAACCGCTATGGCAATGAAATGCACCAGTTCCTGACCGCGCTGGCACTCGCCAAAATGGGGGTGAAGGAGGGCAAGTGTTGACCTGACCACCTTTGTGCCGCCGGGATTGTTCAACGAACTGAAGCAGAGTGTCGAGAAACGCTTCCTGGAAGATGGCGGCAAGGTCGAGATCGCGCTCAAAGGCGACAAGAAGCCTCGCCAGTGGCGTTACAGCCGTGTCACCGTGCTGCCGGAAGGTATCGGCGCTGCCGCCTGCTTTGTACTGGATGACAATGGCGAGATTGTGCCTTCGGATGTGCTGTCGGGCGAAGTGGTGGTGCTGGACATTGGCGCGCATACCCTGGATGCCTTGCAGCTCTCCAATGGCAACTTCAACCCGGAATCGCTGCAACATGCCACCTGGGAGGAGGGCGGCGTACATGTCCACATCCGCGAACCGATCCTGCGGGCGATCAAGAAACTCAGTGATGAGTTCGCCAACGTCACGGTGGACGATATAGATCGGGTCATCCGACTCGGTGCGGCCAGTGGCGATTACACCCTGAGCGCTGGAGGTTATGAGGCTGACCTCCAACCTTTACTGGACAAATACCGCATCCGCTATGCCGAATGGATCGCCAACAATATCGGCGATGGCGTGTTCAACCAGTTCCGGGGTATAAAGTCAGTCATCCTGGTCGGCGGGGCAGGGCTGGTGGAGGATCAACTCAAGCAGTGGTATGGCGACAAAATCCTGGATCGGCGGAAACACAAGACGACGGCTAAACTGCATCCGATTGATATGAACGCGGTGGGTGGGCTGCGGTTTGCTCTGGCGCGGCTGAAGCAGAGCAAAGCAGCACGATAGAGAAAGGAAGATAACAACGTGAAAGTCTGGTTGCCGGATTCCCAAACGCGATATATACTTCATCGCATAACAACCTCCCTTAAAGCACAAAAGCGAGCTAGTCACTCGCTTTTGGCCGACGCCCGCCGAGGGTGTCAAAGGGAATGTCGAACTAATAAGGAGTTCGACGAATGACCGCACCCTAAAGTCTCGAAGGGGTACGATCACCCTGATTATAGCACAGCTATCAAGGGCGTCACTCCAGATTTCGAGAGTGATGCCTTTTTTGTTTGAGGAGATTGCATGATTTGAGAGGGTAGGTAGGGCGTTCGAGGAACGCCAGAGGTGCGAGAGCCGCACATACTATAAATAGATAAAGCCTTCTGTCCATTGCTTGGTGGCTGTTCAGAAGGCTCTCACTAAACCGCCGGGGCGGCTCAATGAAAGCGCACCCGGACTTCTTCGCTTAAAAGAAAGTATAGCGAAGAATTTCGGCGCTGGCAACCCGTCTCTGTGCGAGATGGGTTTATTTTGCCAGATTCTAACCATTTCCTTACTTTATTCACGGCTGCTCAGGCGTATCTTGCCCTGGGATACTCGGTCATTCCGCTTTACGGTGATGTCGATCCGACCCGTCCGAAAGTCGCCGCCGTCCCCTGGAAGGACTATCAACACACTCGACCTACCGATATACAGCTTTACGATTGGTTTATTGAGCATCACTTCGCCGCCCTCGGCATCATAACCGGTCAGATCAGTCGTCTGGTGGTGCTGGACTTCGATGTGCCACATCTTTTTGAGGCATTCAGCCGCCACTGTCCCGATCTGGCCGAACACCATGTCATCCAGACCCAACGGGGTTATCACATCTACTACCAACTTGCCACCGAACTTCAGCGTCCAAACCCGAAAAGGGCAGGGCATCGACCTGCTGTCGGATGGCTGTTATGTCGTCGCTCGTCCCAGCACGATCAACGGCCACACCTACAAACTCATCCGGGGCGGCCAGCCTAAACTGCTGACACTTGACGACATCCGGCGAATAAAGGCTTTTCTGGAGAATCAGGCTACTCCTGTAGCCAGTTCCACCCCTAAACGCCGGATAACCGCCTGTCAGGGGCAAGTAGAGACATTGCAGGATGTCTCTAGCGATCTTTATACACCCGTTATCACGTCTGCTGACCTGCTTGTTATTTATCAGCGTTATGTTCATCAGGTTGGGCGCAATCGAGGCACTATTCCGTAGCCAGCTTACGAGCACGGGATGCGGGCTGGAGCAGGGAAGAGACCGTGAAGGTGTTACTGGATGTTCATGTCCAGCAGCCACCAACCCATTCCCATGCTGTGGAAAGTCGGGAACAGCGTACTTACGAAGCAACTCGAACGGTGAGAAGTGCCTTCTCACGCCCTCCACGCCAACTGATAAAGCCTAAGAACAGTCACCAACTCCCCAACAGTGTGCGTGAGGCTCTGTTCAATCTGAAACGGACGGATGTGGTGCGGACATTAGAAGGATTACGGCACAAAGGCATCCAACCCGGACAGCACATCACAGCTGACAAAGCCAATCTTTACTAAAAGGAATAGTCGGGCAGGACTCGATCTATCATGCCTTCACTGCCCTAACGCCCGACGGACAACCGATTTTTGAGCGATCTCCCCCTTTCATCCCCCATTGCACCTAACGGTGCTGCTAAAAACACAAACACAGAACTATCCACTAAATGCTTTATTGGTAGCGCCGAAAATCCACGAATAATTCAACGTGGACGCAAAAAACGACGATTTATCATGCCTTCCAACCTCGAATTGTGTCAGAAACTGGACGTGAAACCGTCCGGCAGTGACCCGATTACCCTGGATGATCTGGCTACGGCGAAGAAAACCCGTATGGCAGTTCACCGGGAGATGATTAAACGACGTCCCGGTATCTATCCCCGGCGCTGGCTGGCAAGGCGACTGGGTGTCTGCACCGATACACTGGATACCTACAACCGCGATATTCCCATCGGGGTGAAACATCTCTACCTCGAAATCCGCCTCAACTGGTCGAAATTGAGGCTTGTCCCGGATGATGTTGCCATCGACGGGGCGTTCCTGGAGGACGAAACGGGAAAACGCTATCCACCTAAACGCCAGATCGCGGCACACTTGTTAGGGCAGGGCAGGCGCGTGATCTACAAACGTCAGGATGCCAATTACTACTGGTACGACGAGACACTACCCAACCTGAGTGTCGTTCTCGGTCTACATCCCCGGCAGCCGGAAATGGACGTTCGTCTGAAGGCTATCCAGCAGTTTGTGCAGGCTCAAATCGCTGCTGTTCCACTGACCAGAAGGGCAACACATCCTTGTTCCATTGGGAACGACCCATCAGCCCAGATTGACCCACTACCGACCATACCGGTCACAATGCAGGTATCCACCAGCCTGACTTCGCCTCCAACAAAAGTGAGAAAGCGAAATTATCGGAAACCGTTAGATGATCAGGAAGGGGAGTATCAGGCACAGCAGGTCTACAACCAGATCGCGCAACAGGTCGATGGAGCAAAGGGGCACATCAGTCAGGCAACCTCACGCCGCCTGGTGGATACCTATGGGGTGAACCGGGTGGGGCAGGGCTTATCGTTGATCACCCGGCGCAGGAATATCCTCAACCCGGCAGGTTTCTTAGTGACCTGGCTGCGATCCGAGAGCCGTAAACATCAAAGTTTCCAACCTTAAGCAATAGATGACACATGCAGTTTTATGTGGACTGCACCAGAATCTCTGCCAATATCGCTCAACAGCAGTTGGCGCTATCATGAAAAGGATACCTTTCAGGTTTTGAATAAGGACAGACAAATGGATGCGAATACCCGTTTAGAATTGCAACTCACCGAGTATCTGCTGAACTCCACCTTATTTGATGGTCGTGCCGTAAAAGACCTGTTACTTAAAGATGAAGCGGGAGCAGCATTCATCCGGCACGTTGTAGCCATGCTCACGAGTTCAGGAGGTCGCTATTGGTGAGGCCGGAAGTGTGGGGTTCGGGGGCATTATCCCCAGAACAGGGCGCGAACATCGTCCCCACTTTGAGTATCCTAAGAGACATCGGTCAGCAGTGGGACAAAGGATACTCGGATGGATGCCGAAAGTCACTGGGTCTACGAACGCATGAAGCTGTACGATCTCATGCAACAGCAGTCCGGCCTGAGTAATCGCCAGTACGCTCGCCAACTTCAACATGATCCCAAATGGGTGCGAAAGTGGCGACAACGCTTCCAAGCCACCCCGGAAATCCAGGTCAAGACCTTCTTTAGTCAATCGCGTGCCCCTCACACGCCGCCGCGCCGTGTCACCGCCGAAATCAAAGAAATCGTCGTACAACTGCGGCGGGAATTGACGGAGCAATATCATCGTCCTGCCGGGCACAAAACCATTCAGTGGGGCTTACAGCAGTGGCTCAAGACCCAGGCTGCACCTGTCAACCTTCCGCGTTCGAGCAGCACCATTACTCAACATTTTGCGGGAAGCAGGTTACATCCTGCCGCCCAAACCCCGTTGGCACGAACCGCTGACCTTACCAGCGCCTATGGAAGAATGGGAATTGGACTTCGCTGAAATCTGGTTGGCGGAAGGGATAGTATTTGAGTTCCTGGTGGTGGTGGATCGGGGTACATCACGGCTGATCTATGTCGAAGGGAGTACGGGCTATCAGGCTGAAACGGCTTTGCTGGCGGTTGCCCGCTTGTTCATCCTGCATGGTTTACCCCAACGGTTGCGCTTTGACCGCGACGTGCGGCTGTGGGGGGCATGGACACGGGACAGCTATCCTTCACCATTCGTGCGTTTCTTGCGGGCAGTAGGGGTCGAACCCGTGATCTGCCCACCGCGTCGTCCTGACAAAAAGCCGTTCGTTGAACGCTGCATCGGTACGCTCAAACACGAGTGGCTGGCGCGGTTCTCGCCCGCGACATTGGCTGAAGCCTATGAGGTGCTGGAACAGTTTCCCGACTATTACAACCGTCAGCGCCCCCATCAAGGGCGAGCCTGCCAGAACCGTCCGCCAGATGAAGCCTTTCCGGTACTACCAGCGTTACCGCCCCTGCCTGACAGCCTGAACCCGGATGCCTGGTTGGGGCACGAACACGGGCGTATCTACCGCCGTCGGATCAACACTGCCGGAACGATCCAGGTGGATCGGCACACTTATTTCATCAGCAGCCAACTGGCTGGACAACCCGTATTGGTGCATCTGGACGCAGAGCGGCAGTGTTTCTGGGTGACACACAACCAGCGAACCGTGAAGCAGTTGCCTATCGCCGGGTTGTACCAAGGGGCAATGGATTTCGCCAGCTACCTACGAGTGCTGCAAGCCGAAGCTCGCACGATTGCACAGCATCATCGCCTCCTGTGGGAGCGAACTAGCGAACCACCGTAAGATCGACCAGCTTCCGCGTCAATATTTCTGGCACAAGTACCTTGTGTTGGGTGGTTTTACTTTGCTTGGTGCGGACATATCCCGCTTGTTCAGCCCCTCCAATGGTCATTTTCGGGGACGCAAAGCCGCTTTTCGATACTCCTTGGTATGCATTCGGGCTGCTTCCTGGCCGATACTCAAGGTGGGGACGATGTTCGCGCCCTGTTCTGGGG
>CAVVXQ010000003.1:0-33242 GCA_963752305.1 uncultured Chloroflexia bacterium | reverse complement strand
TTTTGGTTTACCCCTGACCCCCCGCCCCCTTCCCCGCCAGCGATGGAAGGGGAGAAAAACGTGGGACAGGTGTTCATTACCTATGTCGTTCTTTACCGAACTATAGCAGAAATTACACTCTTGTGAACGGAAATGAGCTACGCTTGATCGTAGGCGGCCTGCAAAGCGGCGGAGTCCAGCTTTCTCATTTGCAGCATGGCCTTCATGACGTTCTGCGACTTGACCGGGTCGGGGTCGCTCATGAGCCTGCCCAACAGTGAGGGGACGATCTGCCAGGAGAGGCCGTATCTGTCCTTGAGCCAGCCGCACATGGATTCTTCGCCGCCGTCGGTGAGTTTTTCCCACAGGAAATCGACTTCTTCGGCGGATTCGCAATCCACCGACAGGGAGATGGCCTCGGTGAATTTGAACTGTGGGCCACCGTTGAGGGCGGTGAACTCGACCCCATCCAACTGAAAATTGACGATCATGACTGACCCGGCAGGACCGGGGCCGCTTCGCCATAGCGGGTGACAGAAGTAATTTTAGAGTTCTTAAACAGGGAGACATAAAAATTGGCGGCTTCTTCGGCCTGATTATCGAACCACAGGAATGTGGTGACTTTCTGCATGGTGTGTCCCTTCCTGATTGATGCCAGAATGCCTCATTATAGAACGTTTGTTCTTTGCTGTCAAGAGGGAAGCAGCTATCAGCCGTCAGCGATCAGGGAAAGGCAAAGGATTCAACGCAAAGGCGCAGAGGGAGAAGATAAAAGCGTAACACGAGGTCTCAAAGGCTCAAGGGCACAGAGGGGGAAGCAGGTCGGAGGTTAAAACCATCCAGCTAGAGATTTTAGATTGTTGGCGGAATCGGTACTGGTGCAAAATCCAAGCCTCGTAGAGTTCTGACAAAGCTACTCTGAATTGGTTTTTAAGCTGATCGGTTTCTTTATCTTTAAGGTTTTCACTGTGCAACCGTGTTATTTGATCTATAGGATGGTCAATTCTATTCCGGTAAATTCCAAGTTGTTCCCACGCTGAATTTCCTAGTGGTGTACATGCTCTAAACTCACGTTTCATCCACAGATCACCGTATTTCATAGGTGTGGGATCGCCATTGCCTGGAAACATATTTCATGAAAGGCAATTAATGTTAGATGTGCAAATTGATGAAAATTACGAACAAAGTCATTATTAGACGTATAGAAGAAACCTACAGCCTTCCGCAGATGACCTGATGCTCGCACATAATGTGCCCATCTAAAGGTCTGAAGTCGCTAACAGTTACATTGATGTCAAATAATTGCTCAATTTGTTTCAGGATATAGCACGGGCGAGGGACAAGAGAAGAAATTCCCAGTGTTTCAATAATGTCCGCAAATTCTCCTAATGTGGAATGATATCTCTCAAGATCGTCCCATATTAGGTTCCAGTTTGGCTGTTGAAGCAAATAAATAGCCAATCGCCTTAACAAGGTACTCTCGAATTCTTTCAAAATAATGTCAAACAACGTCATGTGTTTTTGCTTTGATTTAGAAGTATGCAATGCAGCAAAAGCAAGCTCTTGTTTAAGAAGCGCTCTTTCTTCGGATGCATTGTTGCGCTGTTCTGACGTAAACACTCAATAAAAAATGAGTGGTGTCGGGAAGTCTTAATCAATATGCAAGTCGCAATTAATTTAGGATCCCCCATCAACTCATTTGAAAGCCAACTCCTACAGATTTCCGCTGTGTAATTAGCTGCAGCTATTTCTGCTAAGGCCTCCAGCGCATTTGCGCGATGCCAGTCATAGACGTCATGATTTTGAATAAATTCTCCTAAACCCCGGATTACCAACTCATCGCTCTTGAACAGAGCCAGTAGTGCGTTTCGGCTTCTGACCGCCAAGGGACAAGATCAAGTAGTTGCAAAACTCTTTCTCTCAAATCATCTCGTCGGAAGAGACGATTGAGACAATAGGTGATTTTTGCCTTTGCCTCCTTTCCTTTTTCTGGGTCATCAAGATTTACAAAAGCCACCAAAAATTGTTCGTATAATTGTTGTTAAATCGCTCTGTAGAAGAGTCGTCATCTGTTTTTGGAGTATCAGTTTTATCCAATTCCTCATCGTCATTAAAGTAATCGAAATCGATCATCGTTTCTACCACATCGGTGGGGGATGATGAAACGAAGTCATGAACAGATGCCGCTTGTTCACTATTCGGAAGCTTTATTTCGTCCTCGTAGATTATCATTGGGTCTTCGGCATCGGTAACCTGAAATCTGAAAATAGTTATTTCTTGTTCGATGTTGTCTATTTCATGCACGCTGGTTTTGTTGACTTGGGCAACCAATCCATATTTTTTTAACTCCAAATCAAAATCGATTAGGCCTCGTTGAACCGTTGATTTATCTTTTCCTAATATGCGTATGTCGTCCACATATCTCACATATTGATACCCTTTCACAATCATGTGTTGATCGATTTCGTATAGGTAGAGATTTGCGAGATAGTCCGATGCATTGCTTCCTTGAGGTATACCTCAACTCATTGTTGTATCACTGCTATGGGATGCCCATTTTCTTAAGCACTTATTTAGTAATTTAGAATTCTTTCATCATTGCCAGCATGTTTTTTTACAAACTCTAACAGAGTGGCATGATCTATAGTGTCATAAAACGAAACGATGTTGGTTGAAGCAATCCATGTGTTTCCACCTTTATATATCTTCACAATTCTGTCTACAAAATCACTATATTGTTGTTTCCAAGGTTTTAGCATCCACGGATTACCCATCCCGGCATATATATTGCCCCAGACGTGCTAATTCTCGTGAGTAACCAAATATTGATAAGAGTAGTCTGCGATAACATTTGCCATTGCCTGATACACTATTAAATCTGAGATGTCACATCATGGACATCGTTCGCATTTTAGTTGATGGTTTAGGAACATATACCTTGTTATCTATCAATGGTTGATATGGGTTATCTTCATCACACACTCTAGCAATTAAGTCCGTCATATTTTCATGAAGGTTAAATGCGAACACTTCTGTTCCAAGTTTATCGCGCATCATACGGCTACTAATTTTGCAATCCGTTGCCATGCGAGAAGGAAGTTATCAAGTGTCGCGAAACTTTTCCCAAAGATTATGTTCAGAGCGCGTATGTGACATAAAATCGCCCTCAAATATTTCAGAAATTTTAGAATTCAATCTCTGCGAGTTGGTCTATATCCAGCGTAAACTGGCTTATGTCCATACTATCGTAGAAAATCTGAATTCCCACTCGGCTAGCGACCCGGCGGAAGTGCCCCGGTCACACAGGGAACGATAGACACAGAAGCGGCAGCGCGTCACATCGGGCGAGGATGGTTTTGAGCATGGGGGGTCCCTGTGCGACAGTTGGTAAGTCACCAGTCTATAACCGCCACCAGTCTCCTCAAAAACCGTTACTCTTCAGGTGAAAATTCAAAATCAGGGTTAATCCAGCAGCTCGTTGATACACATATACACCCGCGCCCGCATACTATCCTGAATGATGCCTTCCAGGACACACAGGGTCGTGTTGAGCCATTTGTAACGCTCGTCCTCAGCTTCGAACAGGACGGTCAGGAGTTGCACACCCTTGTCATCTTTAAACACGGTGCGTCCCTGAAACGAAAATATCACGACAGCATCGTCATCAGTTCTGATAATACCGTGCGTATCGGGCAGCATTGCACCGTCGCTGCGCCCACGCGGGTGATTAACCCAACGAAGCTTGCCGTTGATGCGAGATCCCTCGATCGTCCCATCCCCTTCCGCATAGGCTAAGCCCTCATAGCCGCCGTAGGGTCGCAGCATGACGAACGGGCCGCCAACCAGGTCTTCCTGACGAAACACCAATACCATTTCACCGAGCAGTTCCAGACGCATTGTGGTTTCTCCCTGTAGTTCACATCAACTCACTGTTCCAACAGAGGCTAAATGGTAGCAAAAATAGGGTAAGCGTAGGGGTGTTTCGCCACGAATCATCGATAGCATAATTGGCGAAACTCCAATTCCAGACTCCATTTTCGCGCCGGGAATAGTGATTATCAGGGTCAGGACTAGACCCCTGCCAATCAATATTATATTGACAGCGATAATTGTACTTTTAGAACTCGATTTCAGCAATCTGGTCGAAGTCGAGGGTAAAGTCGTCCATGTCGGCGGGTTCAAAGTCGTCCGATTCCCACTCGGATAACGAACCGGCGGATGTGCCACGATCACAGAGGGAGCGGTAGACACAGAAGCGGCAGCGGGTTACGTCGGGCGTGAGGGGGAAGTCCGGCGCGGGTGTTGATTTCGTCGACGAGGCGCAGGAGAGTAGGCTTCGTCGGCGGCGTATTGGGCGGCGTCGTAGGGAAAGCGGCGAGTCGCGCCGTCGTGTTCGGCATACCAGTAGACCATCTCGATGCTGTTCGGGCGGAATCGGCTGGCCGCCGTTGAGATACGCCGCCACCCTTCGCCAGCACATAGCGATAGACGATGGTTTGCAGCCGCTTTGGCAGGACATTCGGCGCGGCGGGATGTGCGCCCCGGTTTTCCAGTCGAGGATCAGGGCGCGTCCGCCGGGTTCAACCGCCAGCAGGTCGAATTTCGCCAGCAGGATGTAGTCAGCCGAGCGGGACGGTGAGGGTGATTTCCGGGCGGCGCTGTGTCGGGCAGATCGGTCAGGCGCGGTTTCGAAGATAGGCGGCGAACCAGCGGCGCACATCGGGGTCGGTCGAGGCGTTTGGTCAGCAGTTCCGGCGGAATGCCGACGAGATGCTGGTGGACGAGGTGGTGAAAATGTTCGCCCTGCTCCATGCGGCGCTCGAATTCGAGCATGTCATCGACTTCGGGAGCAGGCCAGCGCTGGGTGAGCAGGTATCGTAGCTGAAAGCGGCGGGGACAGTCGACATAATCCTGCAAGACTGCTCTGGCTGAAGATGAAATCGTCGGGCAGGTTCATGAGTTATCCCTCGCAGTTTCCCACCAGCCGCGCAGGGCGGCGACGGGTCGGGCTTCGACCTGTTCGCCGCGACGGCCAGTGTTCCAGGTGATGATGAGTTCAGTCGGGCGCGGGTGATGCCGACATACAGCAGGCGCAGGCGTTCGGCGGCGTAGTCGATGCGGGCGTCGCGGGTGGCCAGTCCCTTCGATGTAGTCGCGCGCCGTTCGCCAGCGATTTGAGCTGCGCCAGGGCTTCGGCATCCAGATTCAAGTTGGTCGCGGATAAACCATTTTTCGCCAATGAAGGTGTCGAAGGGGTCGCCGGAGGGGTAATCGTAGTTGTTGGCGGACATGAGATAGACGCGATCCCATTCCAGTCCTTTGGCTTTGTGCATGGTGGTGACGGTGACTACTCCCTTGTGGCGTCCGGGTCGAAGGCGTCGTCGTCATCGCCCACGCCGGTAGAAGTTGCGCTGGCCACTGCGCGATGGCGCGGAGTTCTTCGGTGTATTCCGGCAGATGGGCTTCCGGGTGGAGTTCGGCAAAACGGCGGAGATAGAGGGCGACAGCTGTAGGCGGTGGCGATCTCGGCTTCGAGGGTGAACAGGTCGCCGGAGAGGGTCAGGATCAACTGGTCGATGGGCAAATCGGCTGCACTCAACCAGCGCCGTACCAGTGCGCGAAAGGTGAGCAGGTGTTCGTGCAGGTTGGCCTGCTCGAAGGCGGAGACTTTTTCGTCCAGCCAGTCGGTGGTGCGCGGCCAGAGGAAATCCTCGATATTCGGGATTTTGCGAATTTCCGCCGCGACAGTTGATGATACCGCGCTCGGCTTCTTCCTCGCCGCGTTCGTCGCGCCGCCAAACGCGGTAGACATTCGCCAGGGCGGTGGCTGTCTTTGGGGTCGAGCAGATAATCCAGCATGCATCGCCAGCGCGCCGACGACTGCCCGTGTGCCGGTGGTCGAGCGCAGATTTTCCACATAGTCGATGCCGGCCTTGCGGAGCGCGCTGCACCATGTTCGCGCCGCTGCTGTTGATCGGCAGCAGGACGGCGACGGTTTTGTCGGATTTTCGGGCAGCCATCTTGCGAAGCGATTGAATGATGGCGGCTGCGTTCCTCGTCCGGCGAGAATTTTTCCGCAGCGCAACTGCACCGAATCGGGCGATATCGGGCGGATTGCCCTGCGGGTCATCGGGCGGGGTGGGTTCGATGTAGGGTTCGGTGAGGGGCTGTTTGGCGCGGATTTCCGGCAATGGGATGTTCCAGCGACCAGCGAATCAACTGATTGGCAGGCGGATGATGCTGGCGGTGCTGCGTCCCGAATTGGGCAGGGTTTTGGCGTGTCACGCCCTTCTCGGTCAGGAAGTCGCGCAGGTAACGTGGGTTGGCGGTGGTGAAGGTTTCAAAGATGGCCTGGTTGGGGTCGCCCACGCGCACCCAATTGCCTTTATCCCCGGCAAGTCGGCGCAGAATTTGTTCCTGTAGCAGACTGCTGTCCTGGGCCTCATCTTCGAGAATATACGGCCAACGTTCGCGCAGGCGTATCGATAAACTGAGGGTCAACATTCCAGCACGCGCAGCGCGAGGCGAATCAAGTCCTGAAAATCTACCGCGCCCCGGTAGCGCAAACCGCGTTCGTACTGCTCGTAGATGTGATAGCACATTTCCGCCAATGGCAGGGACAGGCCGGATTGATCCAGCGACTCGCGGACTTGCGACTCGGTGAGCTGCATGTCCTTCGCCTGCCGGATGAAGTTCATCGCCATGCTTTTGACGGTATCAGGCCAGTGATTGCTGCGGGTATAGGCGTTGGCGAAGTGTTCGTCGTGTCAGGTAATCATCGGCGGCGGATGGGATTGGCGCGCACCCAGGTTTCGACAGCTTCCTGCAAAATGTCGTCGGCATCACGCTCGTCAATGACGATGAAGTCGTTCGCCAGGCCGACCAGACCGGGACGTTCGCGCACGATGTCGTTGGCGAGGCCGTGCAGCGTACGCACCCGGTAGCCGAGGCCGGGGAGCAGATTGAACTCGGTCTTGAGATAACGTGCCATCGCCTGCGACGAAATTGCCCACCGCCGATTTGACCAATGTGACGATAAGAATTTCCTGATCGTCGGTCAGGTCAACGGTAGCGACCAGATGGGCGGCGAGATAGGACAGGGTGGAGGTTTTACCACTACCGGGGACGGCGGAAACACCCATTTTGCCACGCTGGTAGTCCAGCACTTCCTGCTGTTTGGGGCGAGGTTTAAACATGATCTTCCTCTTTCGCCAAGCGGCGCAGCATACTTTGGATGGCGACCAACAACGCGCCGCGCTGCTCGAATCCCTGTTCACCGTACTGGCTGAAGCCGAGGTAAATGCGCTTGCGGCAGCGGCGGATCAGGCCGGATGCTAACTGGTACAGCGCTTGCTGGTTGGCTTCGCACTTCGTCCACATCATCCCAAATGTGTCCCGGCTGTCCACTGGCGGCTGAGAACGTAGGGCTGCGTCAGGGTTGGTAGAGGCGTTCTGCGCCCAGCCAGTGCTGCCGATGTTCAGCCAGAACTGATAATCCACCGGGGTATTGCTGATCAGAAAGGCATAGGCCGGAGCGATCAGTACGGCGTCCTGTTCGCCGCGTTTGTCGGTTTCACGCACATACTGGTTGGCGATCACGCCGGAATCGACCATACGGATGTATTCGCTCGGCGATCGG
The DNA here is from genome assembly GCA_963752305.1 of uncultured Chloroflexia bacterium. Classification (GTDB taxonomy): domain Bacteria; phylum Chloroflexota; class Anaerolineae; order Aggregatilineales; family Phototrophicaceae; genus CFX2. The sequence goes on along the minus strand of CAVVXQ010000003.1, from coordinate 25,624 downwards.
CAGATCGGGTTCGATCTGGCTGACGGTCTGACGGAACTGGCGCGCGGAGTCGATCAGGTTGGCGGCAGTGGTGGCGGCGTCATAGTTCTCGTGGAAACCAAAGTTGGGCTGCGACAAGACCTCGCCAAAGAGTTTGCTGAAAAAGGCATCCAGCGGCAGCGGATCTGCCCGATGTAGTCGTCAATCCACTGGCGCAGGCGGTCATAGCGCCCGCCGAGATCGAAGGTGATGCGGCTCTGTATCTTGGCACTCTTTGATGCGGTCAAAGGCAGGAGCTTGCCCTTGCGAAACAGGACATCGGTCAGCAGGCGGGCACGGACGAGGTCAAGCTCGGTGATGGCGGCGGTCAGGGCGAAGGCGACATCAAATTTATCGGGGGGATTCTTCCAGGCAGGGATGCGCCAATTTCGCCAGAGCGATCAGCGTGCGGGCGGCGGGTTCTTCGCGCAAGGCGCGGGAGGGACGGTGGGAACGGCTGGGGATACCGCGTTCGTCGAGGCGGGTTTGCAGCGAGAAACGCAGCGCGTCCGGCAGGAAGGCGGACAGGATGACAATTTCCTTCGGTGACACGCCCTGATCCTTGATGAGCGATTGCGATGTTGTCTACCGTCCAATCGATCATCTGCGGCAGATATTGATTGTCGGTGTAGGCAATGGCTTCGCGCGCATCGGCTTTGGGTTTGCCATTGTGGGGCTGGTTCAGACTTTGGGCAAATTCGACCTGAAAGGCTTCCAGTTCCGGCGACATGACACGGCTGTTATCCAGCGCGACATGGACATCACAACGGTCTTTCAGCATGTAGGCATTGACCGAATCCGCGCCGAGGAAACGTCGATAGCCGCCGTCGGTGTCGTAGATCAACACGGCAGAGTCACATTCCTTGAGCCAATCGAGCAGGAGGTCGTGGGTAGCCGGGGAATCTTCCTCGATATTGTCGACGATCAGGTGGCGGTAGTGATCGGTGAGGTAGCGGCGGGGCTGCGGTTTCGTCCACAGGAATTCGAGAAACAGGCTGATTTGCAGGGAGAAATCGAGCAGGTTATGCTGGCGGCACTTCTCGCGGAACAGGGTGGCGCTGGCCTGGGCATCGTCATAGATAAAGGCCTGTTCCGCCTCCCCCGCCCAGGCGGATTTGAGGCGCGCGCCGATTTGGTCATGGGGAAAACCGACCACCGCCGCCTTGTTGAGATTATCGACAATCTGGGTATAGAGGCGGTTCTGGTTGATACGGACGCTGTTGAAATAATCGCGCTGGCGGATTTCCGGCTCGACAAAGCGGGTCATGTAATACTGCACCAGTTCCAGACTGAGGAAGTGGGGCCTATCGGTTGGGTTAGCGAAGCCGACTTCTTCGGCGATGAGCGGCCAGAACAGATCAACCGACTCGACGGCCAGACTCGCCAGCGTGGCGGTACGGATGTCGCCAGCCGCATCCACACGGGAACGGCGGAGGGCATCGCGGTAGGGGGTCGCCAGCGAAAGCTGCGGTGCAAGCACCAGAATCGAATCCGGTGCGACACCCTCCCGCACCAGACTCTTGACGCGCTCGATAGCGGCGGTGGTTTTGCCCGTCCCGGCAGCGCCTTCCAGAAAGATCAGGGCATCGAAATTTTCGTCGGCGATGGACTGCTGCTTCTTCAATAGACGCATGTTGCGAACTCCTATCTGGAGATCGTACTAACGGGACTGGCTATTATACCATATCGGGAACGTGTGTTCTATCGGGTGGGGTGGGTAGGTTGGTTGATGAGCAAGAGTTTATTTCTTCATATTAACCAAGTATGGTCATTATATGGCTAATAATTAATCGTCATTCGCCAAAAATGATGGTATTCAACTCATTGTAGACCAGTGTTTCGGGGGTTATTAAGGGAGCTAACATATCTTTGGCAAATGCTTCTGCAGTATTCCCGTGCTGGCGTAACTCTAGTATTCTTTTGACATCGTTATATAACATACCTGAGATAGCTTTTATGTCGTCAGATGGTTTTTGTTTCGCGCCCAAATCAGCGATGAGTTGTTGTTTGATGTTCAAAATTTCCGGTAACTTATCAGGCTTTTCAACGTCCTCGCATAACTTCTTCAGAATTTCATCATCCCACAGGTAATTCTCTATGTCTCGACGTTGCAATACCCGCGTTTCCTTTTTATTGTATCCCTCGATTTCTTCATCACTCAGATCATCCCGATCACGTATAGTCCACATACGCATTGACGAAAAGAGACGACGAAAATTCCCTTCTAAAAGGAGAGCGTTTTTCTCAATTTCTGTTGTTCCTCCTAATGGAATAAATTCAGCATCAGGATGGGATTCTCGAAAGATAAGTCGATAAATTTCGGCGTCAAACGTTTTGTCACTTCGTTTACCAAGATGATCGGGTTTGCCCTCACAAAAAATCACTTTTGCTGGAGCGACTAATTCCGCAAGGTCATCAAGTGCAAAACGAAAAACTCGTTTCCAAAACACTCGGTCAACTCTTGCAGGTGTTACTGTAACTTCATTGTCGAAATCTTTACCATCAAAATCGAGGAATATGACCTCATCAGGGTTCAATTGGTGCATTTCCATTGCCCGCTTCGTCATCCCAATAGAATGGGTTGCAATCCAAAGCTGACAGTCGTCAGGTAATTGCCTAAAGAGTTCTTCAAGCAACTTTGCTTGTAATTTGGTATGCATGTGCAATTCTGGCTCATCAATGCAGAAGACTGTATCATCAAAAAACTCGGTTTTCACAATAAAATCGAGCAACAAATCAAAGGTCGCTTTTTCTCCACCTGAGAGATTTTGATATTGAAAATCTCGACTTGTTCCTTTCTGAAAAAGAAATGTTCCGTTCATCATCGGATGACCTGGACTTGAAAGCACCAAATCTTCAAACACTCGCAACATGGCCTCTCGAATTCTACCGATGAGCCTCTCTCGTATGTCGAGTATCGTCCTACTATCATTGGACGGGTCATATAGGGCTTCAATTGAAGCCGAAACTAAACGTTGATAATTATCAGAAACGCGTGTCTCTGTTGAAATCAAGGTCTGAGGTCTCCGTTGATCTTCCAGCGCATCTCCTATTCTGCCTATAGAACTAGTAGCGAATTGTGGTTCATTTCGATATGCTGACCGGAAATAGAAGGCCTTTTTTCCTTTCTGAGGATCATTCTGAGGATTAAATCCTTCATGTCCAAATAGATTTATCTTAACTTTATTATACAGTTCACCCCAGTTGGTTGAAACAATCCAATTGCCTAATTCCAAATCAGGATTAGGAACTTTCCAGTGATAATTAACATCAAATTGCACCCCTCGAACAGGACTTTGCCAGAAGTTAAAGGCCTCAAAAAGTGAGGTCTTCCCAGAACCATTTGAGCCAACAAGTACAACTAATTTTGCGGCTTCAGGAAGCTCAGTAACATGGAGATCAGTAAATCGTTTGAATTGACGGAGATGAACTTCTTTGATTTTCATGTATTGATGATACCTAAGACTATGACGACAACTTTATCAAATAGTATCGTCAAATATAGCACACCGCACAATTCATATTCTAGACTGTCTCAAATGGCGATTACATAAATAGCAAAATCTGCTATATCTAAATGCTCTTACATCGTGTGTCCCATCAGCACCAGCGTTTTCGGCGGCTCGAAGGCCACATTGACGCGGGTTTCGAGTGTCAGGTCGTCCCCGGTAAAACGGAAATTAATCGTATGGAAGAAGGGTGTCTCGTACAGGCGGACGGCCATTGTAAAGGTGTCGTCGGCTGTCCATGCGCCGCTGGCGACGGTTCGTTTCGGTTCGGCATCCCAGGGATCGTTATACAGGCTTGTCTGACCTTTCTGCCAATCACTATAGCCGCAGGGGATGGTCTGTTCGCCCCTGGCAGCATTGTTGACCGTGACCGTGCAGCCCGTCCCCGTGAAGTCCACGGCGATACTTTCGACCTTGAGGTCATTGGCGTCCATTTTATAGGTTCGGCCTGATGCTTCCGCCGCTGTGGGGGACGATGCCGCACCCTGCATCGGGGCGATGGTCAAACTGGATAACTTGTTGGTCAGCCGCTCCTGCGCGGATGCATCATCCGGGAGCGAATCGGTTTTCATGGCCGGGAGCAGAATATCCCACACCAAATTCAACGGCTGCTGCATATCACCGAGTCCGCCAGTGATGGCGAGTACCGCGTCCTGTTCCGGCATCACAATACAATACTGGCCGAAAGCGCCATCGCCCCGATAGGCGTTATGGCGGCAGCGCCAGAACTGGTAGCCGTATCCCTGTGCCCAATCGCTGGCCGGGTCATCCCCATTTGAAATGTGAGAGGCGGTGGCTTCTTCCACCCAGGCTTCGGGGACAATCTGCTCCCCCTGCCACATCCCCTTTTGCAGATAAAGCTGGCCGAAGCGGGCGATGTCCTGGGTTTTGATGTTCAGCCCAAAGCCGCCAGTATTGATCCCCTGGGGCGACTCCTGCCAGACCGGATTGGCGATGCCCAGCGGGTCGAACAGGCGCGGTTTCAGGTAATCGACCAGCTTCATGCCGGTCTTTTTCTGCACGATGGCCGACAGCATATAGGTCGCGCCGGTGTTATACAGGAAGTGCGTTCCCGGCGGGTGGAGGACAGGCACTTCAAAGAAGGCTTTCATCCAGTTGCCGTCCGATCGCTCGCCCATACGCGGCATGGTGTCATCTACCTGGCCGGTAGACATCGACAGCAAGTGGCGCACCTGCATGGCCGCCAGATGTTCATTCACTTTGGCGGGGGCTTCATCCGGGAAAAATGACAGCACCGGATCATCAAGTGAGAAGTGGCCTTCGGCTATCGCCAGACCGACAGCGGTTGAAGTAAAACTCTTGCTGAGTGAAAACAACATATGTGGAATATCGCGTCCATAGGGCGACCACCATCCCTCGGCGACCACATTCCCATGCCGCAGCAGCATAAAGCTGTGTAATTCGTGAATCTGGCTCTCCGCCGCCTCGACAAATTGGAGAATGGCGGACGAAGCGATTCCCTGACTTTCAGGCGTAGTCCGTTGCATGTTTTTTTCGATTGTTGTGACCATCGTCTTAACTCCACATCAACTGAGCAGAAGCCCAAGCGAGTATAACGCTGTCGTTGAATGAGCAAGCATTACATTTGTCCGTGATTTGAGCGTCGTCTGGCGTGTTAGAAGATGAATTAGGGTCACAACTCATACGGAAACTATCGAACGCGCAATCCGGGCAGTCCATTTCGATCACATCCGCTACAATGGAACGCATCGTTATCAAGCGACAGGCTTAGCTGAAACATCCCATGAAAACCTGGATTGACCCCGCCTCGATCAGCGTCCCCGATGCCCTGCGCGCAGTGTAGGTGGGCATCCGGTGGTGGCGGAACGACTCGGCGCGGCGCGGCATCACCAGCCCACAGGACGCACAGCGTTTCCTGTCGTCCGCTGCATACTCCCCCGCCCCGCCGGACGATTTGCCGGACATGGATCGGGCAGTGAGCCGACTGCAAAAAGCCATCCGCGACCACGAAATGATTCTGGTGTGGGGGGACTTCGATGTCGATGGGCAGACGTCTACTGCCCTGCTGGTTTCCGCCCTGCGCGATCTGGGGGCACAGGTCACTTATCACATTCCCAACCGATTCACTGAAGGACATGGAATACACGCGCCAACACTCAAAAGCCTGCTGGATGGCGGGGTTGATCTGCTGCTGACCTGTGACACCGGAGTCACCGCCCAGGAAGCCGTAAAACTTGCCCATTCGCGTTTGGTCGATGTGGTGATTACCGATCATCATGCCCTGCCCGACAGCCTGCCGGACGCCGAAGCAGTGGTGAATCCCATGCGCCTGCCGGATGGACATCCGCTGCGTGAACTCCCCGGCGTCGGCACAGCCTATCAGGTGGTGCGCGGGTTGTATGGGGAGCAATCCAGCGACCATCTGCTCGATCTGGTGGCGGTGGGCATCGTGGCCGATGTGATGGTGCTGGTCGATGACACCCGTTACTGGCTGCAACGCGGGCTGGATGTGCTGCGAAACGATCCGCGCCCCGGCCTGCGCGCTATGCTGGACCGTGCCGAAATCTATCCGGCGGATTTGACCGAGAGCGACATCGGATTCTCTCTCGCGCCGCGCCTGAACGCATTGGGGCGGCTGGCCGATGCGAACCCGGCTGTCGAACTGCTGACAACCGACAACAGCGCGATCATTGCCGAGCGGGTTAACGAACTGGAAGGGCTGAACCAGAAACGGCGCTTCCTCACCCGGCAGGTGTATGAAGCCGCCCAGCCAGAAAATCCAAGCGGACGACTCGCTGTTGAAATATGCCGCGCTGGTCATCTCCGGCGAAGGCTGGCATACCGGGGTGGTCGGTATCGTCGCCAGCCGACTGGCCGAGGATTATGGCTGTCCGGTGGTGGTGCTGTCGGAGAATGAGGGAGTTGCCAGTGGTTCGGCGCGATCCGTCGCGGGCTGTAACATCATCAACGCCATCCGAGGGCAAGCATCCCTGCTCACCAGCTATGGCGGGCATAATATGGCGGCGGGACTGAGCCTGCCTACCGAAAACCTGTTTGAGTTCCGGCGCGGGCTGTCGATGGCGGTGCGGGAACAACTTGGCACATCGGAAGTCGAACCACAAATCACCATTGACGCTTATCTGAATCTGGCGGACATCAACCTGGATTTTGCAGAGGACATCGCCCGTCTCGCGCCGTTCGGCAACGGTAATCCGCCGCTCACGCTGGCGACACGCGGGATTCACGTCAAAAGCCGCCGGACGTTGGGCAGTCGCGGCGACCATCTCGACCTGCGGTTGGAAGATGACTCCGGCAGCGAGGCGCGGGTGATCTGGTGGTTTGGCGATGTGGACAGTGTGCCAGAGGGCAAATTCGACCTGGCGTATACGGTGCGGGCGAATGTCTATAACGGCAAACGTGAAGCCCTGATTGAATGGCTGGATGCCCGCGCCCCGGAAGGTGGGGTTCTACGTCTCGCCGGGGAAAAACCCGCTTATGAGATACTGGATTATCGCCAGCACCCCAACGCCCATGCCCTGCTGGCAGAGGTTCAGGCAACCTACCCGGAGGCAATCGTGTGGCGCGAAGGCATCACCGACGTCAAGGGATTTGACCGCCTGCACCTTCATCCGGCAGAAACCCTGATTGTCTGGTCTGCCCCACCCGACCCGCTGGTGTGGCATTCCGCACTCAACATCGTGCAGCCGGGGCGACTGGTGCTGTTCTCGGAGCGCCCCTTCCTGGATGACCCCAAAGGTTTGCTCACCCACCTGGGAGGACTGCTCAAATATGCCCACCGCAACAAGGGCGGAACGGTCAGCGTCAGCGAACTGGCGGCTATCACCGGGCACACCGAGCAGACAGTTCACACCTGTTTCAAGTGGATTAATGCCCACACGGAGTTTGAGCTGTCGCCGGAGTCCGAGGATGTGTACCGCCTGACCCTCAAAGCATCACGGACGCATTCGGCAGATGACCCCTCGGCGGAACGGCTGAAACTGATGGTGGCGGAAACCAATGCCTATCGGGGCTACTGGACGAAGCGGGTATTCACAGAGCGTTGAACCAGTGTGCGGGATTGGAAGGCGACCTGTCTCCCAATCCCGATGCGAATTATGGCGAGGGGGTTTCACTGGGGATACTGGTAAATGATCCCGACAGGTTAATTTGTTTGCCGGTTTCATCCTGGGCGGTGAACTGGTAGCTGCCACTGTAGGACACCCCGGCAGAGTCCAGGGTGAGCGTTCCCCCGGTGGCAGAGAACTGCATCATATCATCCCCGGTCTGGTCAATATAGTTACCAGTGGCGGAGGTTCCATCGAAGTTATCGGGCATAAAACCCATGTTGATGGGGTATGTACCCGCCGGGGCATCCTTCGGGAAGCGGATGAACAGCACGCGGGTATCATCCTGATTCAGATACAGCATCGTGCCGATGACGGACTCGTCGCTGCCCTTCACCGGGGCGACGTAATAATTATCGGCTTCGACAGAGGCGGTCAGGTCGCCTGTGATCTGAATGGTCGGATTGGGCAGTGGGGTCGCGGTAGGAGTCTCGCCACCGCTGCACGCCGCCAGCAGCACAATCCATAAAAGGACAGGTATTTTTCGCATTACGATTTTTCCTTCTCAGGCACATTCTCATCATTCAACAGCTAGACAATATACTCCAACCATTATAGTCGATTCCGGCTGGTGGATAGGGTTACTTTCGACACGTCTCAGGGGAACTGCGCGGTCACAAAGCCCCGGCATGTATGTTATAATACACTTTTAGCACATCTGTTCACTTTGAGAGAAATATCATGGCGAAAATACGCTCAAAATATGTCTGCCAGAACTGTGGCTACCAGTCGCCAAAGGGCTATGGACGCTGCCCGAACTGTGGCGAATACAACACGATGGTCGAGGAAATTGTGGAGGTCGCCAAACCCGCCAAACAGAACCGCCAGCCTGTCGGCACGCTGCGCGCCATGCCGGAACGATTGAGTCAGGTTGGCGGCGATGTGGGCGAGCGGTTATTTGTTCCGGTGGAGGAATTCAACCGCGTCTTGGGCGGGGGTATCGTACCGGGAAGCATTATCCTTCTGGGCGGCGACCCCGGCATCGGCAAATCGACCATTCTGCTAGGGGTATCGGCGCTGCTGGCACAAACTGCCGGGGCGGTGCTGTACGTCAGCGGTGAGGAGTCCGCACGGCAGATCAAGATGCGGGCGGATCGTATGGGACTGGAAGCCGACGACCTGTTCCTGCTGACCGAAACCAACCTGGGCAACATCTTCGAGCATGTGCAGCAGGTGAAGCCGACCATTCTGGTGATCAACTCGATTCAGACCATGTATATTGAGGAAAGCGAATCGTCACCGGGGAGCGTCACCCAGGTGCGGGAGTGCGCCAGCCGTTTGCAGCATCTCGCCAAGTCCAGTGGAATGAGCGTGTTTCTGGTGGGGCATGTGACCAAAGAGGGCAGCATCGCTGGCCCGCGCGTGCTGGAACATATTGTCGATACGGTGCTGTATCTGGAAGGCGACCCGTTCCAGGCCTTCCGGCTGCTGCGGAGTGTCAAAAATCGTTTCGGCGCGACCAGTGAGGTCGGTGTGTTCGAGATGGCGGGCGACGGCATGATTGAAGTCCCGAATCCATCCGAGGCGTTTCTGGCAGAACGGGTGATTAACGCGCCGGGGTCGGCTATTGCCATCACAATGGAGGGGACACGTCCCCTGCTGGTGGAAGTACAGGCGCTCACCAGTCAAACCTCATTCGGCAACCCACGCCGCACACCCAACGGCGTGGATATGAACCGTCTGCTGCTCATCAGCGCGGTGTTGAGCAAGCGAGTCGGCCTGAAACTGCACGAGCAGGACATCTTCGTCAACGTGATCGGCGGCATGAAGGTCAGCGAACCGGCGACTGATCTGGCGATGGCGGTAGCGATGGCCTCCAGCTACTTCGACAAAGCCATCCCGGCTGATCTGGCAATCGTGGGCGAGGTTGGATTGAGTGGAGAACTGCGGGCGGTGGGGCAGATCGCGGCGCGGCTGAACGAGGCCGCCAAGCTGGGATTCAAACGGGCGCTCGTGCCAAAAACCCGGCGTACAATTGACAACTTACCGCCAACTCTCAAGCTGATCGAAGTCCGCAATGTGGCCGAGGCGTTGGCTGTCGCTGTGCCGAGGGAGTAGCGATGTTATAATAACTGCAAAATATCGAGGTAATGTCCAATGGCAACTAATCTACGCGAGGCTGTCCACCAGGCCGCCGATAAACTGCCGGAAACCTACCTGGCCGATGTATTGCGACTGATGCAACTGTTGACCGAAACCCAGGGTGATTCTGACATTGAACCGGAAGAATTGTGGTTACTGGCTTCCGGCCAACTCAAGCAAATGGTGGATAAGATTAATGATGCGCCTCCACCCGCCGCTGACTGGCGAAAGCACCTGTATGACCTCTAACAGTTTCATTGGGACAACAAATTTGCCGAGCGGATAATGAGCATAGTTGGGATGATGGAAGAAAACTGTGATGAGATATTCGCTAACAGATAGACAGAAGGAAATGCTGCGTTCGATTGCACCAGGGTTACGGAAACCGGATGGAACAGTAAAAACAGACTGGAAAATAGTCAATGATCGAGGCGAGATCATCGACATAATTGGACTTGATGATAAACTTCGCGGTGAGTTTTGGACAACGGCATCCGTTGCCGATCTTGACGATTTCGTTGATTGTAGGCTGTTTCGGTTTAAAGGTGATCGAGCCTACACTTTGAGTGCATCAAAAATCATTGACGTGGTAGACAGTAATTTTGGCGAGGACGAGATTGAGATGCCTGTTCAGAGTAATAGCGAACATTCCAGTCAACTCACTTTCGATCCTATATTTGGCTTACCACCCAAATCCAGTCAGTATCAGGCCGACATTTTTATGCTGATGCCATTCCACAAGTCGTTCCGTCCCGTTTATGACGAGCACGTTAAACCTATGATACAAAACCTCAGTCTTACTATCAATCGAGGCGATGATTTCTTCTCCAAACATTCGATTGTGACGGATATTTGGTCAGCGATTTATCACAGCCGATTGGTGATTGCCGATTGCACAGACAAGAACGCGCAATGTGTTCTATGAACTCGGTATCGCTCATACCGTTGGAAAACCCGTTATCATGATTACGCAGAATTCGGAAGATGTCCCGTTTGATGTGCAAGATAAACGGTATATTGAGTATAAGTTTCCAGAAGGAATGGAGCGATTTGAAATCAGGCTAAAGGACGCAATCCTCAAGATATTAGCTGATACTAATCAGACCTGAAAGTTCATCTTACAAGGACAAACGCCCACGCAGAAGCGACTGTTGTATGGCGGTTGCATCCAGTTGAGTCTGCGCCGAGAAAAGTGATAAATCGGGAGAACCCGCGCGATAATGCTTCGGCAAAGGCTTCATCTGTCCCAAGCACCTCATCTTCCAGCCACAGGCCGAGGATGACGAAGGTGTTGGTCGTCCGATCCAGTTTGCTATCGAATCGGGCGACAAGCTGGTCGCCCCACAAAATCGGCATGGTGTAATAGCCGAATTTGCGCTTATCCACTGGCTTGTAGACCTCCCACACATAGTCGAAGCCAAACAGCACTTTGGCACGTCCGCGCGCGCTGACATGATCGAGTGGGGCAAGGAAAAGGACTTCCTCAGATGTGGTGGTTTCGACTGGCGTCCACGCTTGGGGTACACGTCCGGCGATCAAATCCTGGAGCAGAGGCAGGTCGCTGCCAAGCGCAGATTGCACAGGTTTCCACCCTTCGACCTTGACCTCGATAATGTCCCCGTCGGCTAGCAATGCCTCGCGTATTTCTTTGGCTTTGCTGAATGGCACACCCCGAAAATAGGCGTCGCTGGTACGATTCAGGCGCGATAGGCCGGAGAAGCTGATGTCCTTTTTGATGAGGAAGCGGTCAGCCTCATCTTCGTCGCTTTCGTGGATGAGATGGGCGGGCGCAACGGTTTCCGTGAGGGCATAGACGCGCTCGAAGTTCTCACGGTGATGGGTCATCACTTCCCCGGTGCGCCACAAATAATACAAGGCTAATGCACTGTCCTTACGACCCCGATAACTCTGGGTGCGCGTTCGTGATGCCATCTGGAAGTCACGGTTGCTGAGGATGTCCCGTTCGCGCAATAGAGTCCGCATTTCGTCAATGGCATCGGCGTGTTCGAGCGCCATTTTGCGCGTCCGAGGGTCGCAATCCGGGTTGCCGTCACGTTCACGGTGCATGACCACGCGCCAGTACGGAAGCTCGTCCATTGGCCGGGTCGCCAGCCAGCCGCCCCAGTCAAAGAACTTACGCTGGACGTAAGTCACATCTTCCCACAACCCCGGTGTGTAATCGAGTATACGGCTGTGCAGCGTGATGTCATGGCTGCGGGCAACGATCTGCAACGGGTCAAGCTGGACGTACTCCATCTCCCGCATGGCCTGTTCCGTACCCACGACGCCGCGCCAGCGCCGCCCCGGCCACAAACCCTGTTTGCCGAGGATGAAACGACGCGCTGTGTCGATGTCGATGGTTAGCATGATTGTGTTTCTCCGCCCTAGTCCGTCCCCATTGTACAGAAATTTTGTTCTGGAATCAACGCACACCAGTGACTACAGCAGGTCATCATCAGGCTATAGTGGTATATAATGAGTGTGAATTATTTGCCCCTATCTACGAAGCAGCGAGTGTTTCAGGAATGGCTGAAGAGGAAATCAATCAGCTTATTGACGATGAGTTAAAGGAAGTTCGGCGTGAGCCAAACTTTTGAGAGGCATAAGGTATGTCTATGATTACCCGCGAGAGTCTCTATAAAGCAATAGACGCATTACCTGATGACAGTCTGGAAGAACTGCATGTTTTAATTACCTACCTGCGGCACAAGCAGACCCATCCCGGTTCAGCCTGGTTTCGAACTGCTTATGACGCTTTCGCCCCAGTGCGAGAGGCAATTGCACAAACGGGCATGACAGAGGCCGAAATCGACCAAGCCATTGACGAGGCCATTGACGAGGTTCGGCGTGAGCAAGATACCTGAAGTTGTGTTTGATACGCAAATTTTTATTCGGGCGCTCATCAACAAAAAATCAGCCTGTGGCCGTTTAGTCTTCAACATGCAAGCAGATTATCAACTTTACACAACCGAACCGATTAATGCCGAAATCATGGATGTACTCACCCGGTCTTCTATACGGGCGAAATTTCCTCAGATCACAGATGCCAGCGTTGTTCTCATCCAGGATGCGCTGGGTCTTGCAAATTTTATTGATGTGAAACCAGAAGATGTGGAACGTATCTGCCGTGATCCTAAAGACGATATATTTCTGGCGTGTGCGAAGGTTGCCGGGGCAGAATATCTGATGAGCGAAGACAATGATTTGCTCGTTCTTGGGCAGCACCACATGACGAAAATTGTGCGCGTTTCACAGTTTATAGAAATTCTCGAACAGTCACAGGCAGAGTCATCATCCAGTGAAGGCGTCGATCCAAATCGTGTGGATGAGTAGCAGCATAGCTCATCAGAACACCTCCTAAACCCCTGCTCCCGCATGACCGGGCGAGTATATACTAGTATATAATGAGTGTGAATTTTGCTTTTCGCTAAGTGATGTTCATCAGGAATTGAACTATGTCAGCACTGGAACGAATCCGCATGTCCCCGGCGGAATTCCGAGGACTGCCAGAGACGAATGAACCGACAGAACTTATCAACGGAGAACTCATCGTGAGTCCTACCCCTGTCAATAAACATCAGGCGATTGTTGGGGAAATTCATTTCTTTCTGAAGCAGGTTGCGAAACAGAACCCGGCTGCGGGACAGGTGATTGTCGCGCCGATGGATGTGTGGTTGGACGACAACTGTGTCCAACCGGACGTGTTCTGGGTGAGCCAGCCGGATAGCCTTTGCAAGCTCGGTGACGACGGTTACTGGTATGGCGCACCTGATTTGGCTGTTGAGGTGCTATCACCATCCACCGCCCACAAGGATCGCGGGGTCAAGTTTGATTTGTACCAGAAATATGGCGTACGCGAATACTGGTTAGCTGATCCTGATGGACAGTATATCGAGGTTTTTCGCCGGGAAAACGAGATGCTGTCACGGGTTGGGGCGTTCGGCATCGGTGAGGCGTTTATCTCGACAGTTTTATCCGGGATAACCATTTCTATAGACACACTCCTTCAGGGCTAATATGCCCGCGCGCCACAAACGCCATTCGTCCTCACATTACTTACTTCCCCGATCCGCCCACCGCCTGCGTGACATCACCGGGCGGAAACACGCCCTTTTTACCGGGCGCGGGGCTGCCGGAATTGTGGCGGCGCTGCGTGTATTCGGACTGCGCGATGAGGTTGTCCTGCTTCCGGCCAATACCTGCTATGTCGTGTTGTGGGCGGTGCTGCGGAGTGGCAATAAACCCCTACTGGTGGATGTGGACTCGGCCACAGGAAACCTATCGGCTGATGTGCTTCCACAACAAACGGATGCCAAAGCCATCATCCCCTGTCACATGTATGGGTTGGGTGCGCCGATAGAGGACATTTGTGCGTGGGCGCGAGAACGGGACGTACATGTGGTCGAGGATGCCGCGCTGGCGTTGGGCGCGACGGCGGATGGGCGACCTGCCGGGAGTTGGGGGGATGTTTCGATCTTCAGCTTCGGACTCGGCAAAATTGCCGACAACCAGCTTGGCGGCGTGATGTTGACCGACGATGATGTGCTGACAAAGGAAATCGGGCGACTCCTGGCGGAGATGCCCCTATGGGATGACGATCTGATGGCGCTGACCAACCAATGGAATGCCATTTACTGGGCGCTCCACCAGTACGAGGCGGACAATCCGCAATTGCCCCAACTATATCCGGCGCTGTACGAGCTATACGGCGGCCTGACCGCTTACCGTTTACCCAGCGACGCTTGGGACGATTTACCTGAACTGCTCAACGGTCTACCCGCTAATCTGGAACACCGGGCGAAATTGGCAGTGCGGTACGATGAACTGCTAAACCTCACCCCCCAACCCCCTCTCCGCCAGCAGAGAGGGAGCAATGCAGGAACCAAGTCAGTCAGTATGGACGCTGCCGAGGCCGAGGGGTTCAATCCTGTGGAAGTATCCACTGCTGGTCATGCCGGAACACCGGAACGATTTGCTCCAATATCTATGGGAAAACGGGATACAGGACGCGACCCGCTGGTATCCTTCACTGCGAACCATGACTGTCGCCCTTACACCAGATGTCTCACAGCCACCCACACCGAATGCAGACAGGTCAGGCGGAGCCATCATCAACCTGCGGCTTGACCCTGGCGTGGATGCAGCTTATGTGGAAAAAACCGTTCAGCTCATCCGGCGATATTTCGAGGGCGCTGTATAATAGCCAGACAGCACAACGCAGGAGTAACCTTTTGCCCATCGACCTTCACCGTCTCCCAGACGAACCGATTATCGTCGTCACCTGCACCCGCGAACTGGACACCACCACCCTGCAGGACATGTTCGCCCAAACGCTCGACTGGATGGACGAGGATGAAGCCCTGATCTACCGGATTGTGGATTATCACGCCGTAACCACGTCGTTCAACCGATGTGCTGCGGGCAGCGCGGGAAGCATCGGGGACGAGTGAACCCGGTTCAACCGTTGACCCGCGCATCAAACCCGTGATGGTCGGCGGCGATGAGTGGCTGGCGGATGCCCGACGCGCCTTTGAGGGTGCGCCCTTCGGGAGTGTGCAGATTCCGATGTACAACAGCGTGGCGGATGCATTGACTGCGATCCGCCGGGAAATTAGAGCGAAAGAGGAATAAGCCTTATGCCTTATACCGTCTATGTAGGCGATACCAGCAGCGAATTGGCCGACCTGCGCACTGTCATTCTCGATCAAATCAAATCGGCAGGCATGAACGCTGTGCAGATTGAAGAAACAGACCGGGGCGCGTCGAATATGCTGGACATCGTTTGGCAGAAGATGAGCGGCGCTGATTATTTCATCAGTGTGGTGACGTATAAACGCGCCTGGGAGCCGGAAGGCACGGGCGGCAAGTCACTGGCGGAAATCGAGTTCGATCTGGCACAGGAACTCAAAAAACCCTCGGCCATCCTGCTGCCACAGGATGACAGCCAGATGGCGATGTACCTGCGAATGCGCGCCCTGTTACAGAGTCCGATGGATCGCGCGGCGCAGCAGACCTTCTGGAAACGGTTGGAGCAGATCGGTGATGTACGCTATTTCGCCGACGAAACCGACCTCGCCCGACAGATTTCGCAAATCCTGAGTTGATGGGCGGGGATCAAAGGCACACTCGATGTCACTCTGGACCCGCAAACGTTGAGTGCCAGCGGAACAGTTGAGCCGCAGCCACCTTTACGTGAGCGGCAGACCTTTGCACCTGAATCGACTGACCAGATTGACACTCTGGCCGAACGCATCGCCGAAAAAGTGGCGCAAATTCAGCAGGCGCGGGCGGAAGAACTGGCGAAGGAAGCGGTCAAGGTCAATGAGGCGCTGCGGCTGATGCCCGGTGAACTGGTATTCGGGCGACCTTCCAAAGGCAGCCAGTTCAAAAGCGATGCTTTCATGATTATGCCGTTCGCGCCCGCCTTCAACGGCATCTATGTAGACATCATCAAACCGATGATGGCCGACCTGAAACTGACCATTTTAAGGGGGGATGATTTTAATTCCTCGCGCGGGGTCATCATTGACGATGTATGGGCGGCCTTGAACGCCTGCCAGTTCGTGATTGCCGAGATCACGGGTGGCAACGACAATGTCTTTTACGAATTGGGCATCGCTCACACCCTGAACAAACCCGCTATCCTCATCACCCAGGCGAAAACGCCGGAGGGTGTGCCATTCGACATCCGCCACCTGCGTTATATCCAGTACGACAACACTGCCGCCGGGGGCACAAAACTGCGCGAAGACCTGGAACGTGCCATCACCCTGCTGCTAAAAGACCTGCAAGATGGCTGGGGATCGTAGTCAGGACGCGGTTGGCAGGGAAATCGGTTGAATTGAAGGATGCACCGTGAATGGCCGGGAAGAATTGAACCATTGCCTGAATCTTATGATCGGACGCCATCGCCCGACGCACGGCCTTAACCAGATGTTCCTGCGGGAATGGTCGCACCAGGTAGCCCGCAATCCCAAAACGAATGGCATCGACCACGCGATTCTTGTCCTTCGTGATGATAAGGATGGATACAGGCGACTCGATCTGCCGCAGGTCGGCCAGGAATTCCAACCCGTGAACCTCTGTCGAATCAATATCAGCAATCACCAGATCAAAACTGTTCGGAAACCGATCAAACAGTTGGCGCGCGTCCCGGCTGGTATTGGCTTCCACCACCGAATAGCCTGGTGCGTTCACCAGCACATCAGCCAACTGCTGTGTATGAGTCCTTTTGCCCAGCAGGAGAATGTTAGTCATCATCTACCTCGCATCCCTATGCGACAATTCATACACTCTCATTAAACGCCATCCATGTAAATGCAACATCGGATTTGGCTCAATAATTCCGAAATTCATGCGGCGGCAAAGTTTGGCGCGGTCTTAATCGTCCATTAAAGCCCGCCGGTTGGTAAAGCGGCTATACTCATAGACTTATCGGCAAAAGTTTCTTACGCATCCTGTGAGGAAAAATATGTCCAAATCAGACCGAAAACTAGACGAACTCCTCGCCACTGCGGCGCAAACCCGTGACCAAACCCAAGCAGGCCGAAATCCACAACGGTCTATCCCGCCGCCAGTTTTTGCAGATGAGTTTTACCGCCTTCGCCGCCGCCAGTTTCGCCCGGTTGGGGCTGTCCCCGGCAGAAGCACATCCCTACCGTGCCGCCATCATCCAGGGTGATAGCCTGCCCAACGGTGTGGCCGCCGGGGAGACAACTCAGACATCGACTGTCCTGTGGGCGCACAGCACCGCACCGGGGATGGCTACCTTTGAATATGCTACCGCCGATGATTTCGCCTCCATCCTGGGCACACTGACCGCTGATGTCACCGACCCGGCACAACCCGTCAAAGTGGATGTGAGCGACCTGACCCCGGCAACCGATTATTTCTATCGCGTCACCGATGCGGCGGGCAGCATGGCTGTTGGGCGGGTGCGGACAGCGGCAGCATTGGGCACATTTGCCGGGTTACATTTCGGTGTATCCGGCGACTGGCGCGGGGAAATCGCCCCCTACCCGGCCATCTCCAATGTGGCCGATAAAGACCTGGAATTTTTTGTGGGGTTGGGCGACACCATCTATGCCGATTATCCCTCGCCCGACCTGGAGAAAGCCCAGGCGGAAACATTGGACGAATTCCGCATCAAACACAACGAAGGTTACAGCCAGCGCTTCGGCGTCAACCATTGGGCGGCTATCCGCTCCAACACCTCGTTCATCCCGACGATTGACGACCACGAAGTCATGAACGACTTCGCTGGAGGTGGCGCGCCATCAACCGACCCTCGATTTTCGGGTTATGAAGGCGAATTCATCAACGACACCGAAATTTTCAAGAACGGATTACAAGCCTTCACTGAATATAATCCGGTTCACGGCGAGGTGTGGAGCGATACTGGCGACTCGCTGACCGAGGGCAAACCGAAGTTATATCGTTATTTCACCTATGGCAGTGACGCCGCCCTGATCGTGCTGGATAACCGTACCTTCCGCAGCGCCGAGATAGGTTCACTGACGAACATGGAAAACCAGCTTCAGGTGTTCCAATTTCTGCAAAAAGCCTATGACGCGAAACGCACCATGCTTGGTCTGCCTCAACTGGACGCCATCACCCGCGATTTACTCCGGGCACAGGAGGACGGCATCACCTGGAAGCTGGTCATCATGCCCGAACCGATTCAAAATCTCGGTCTGCTCGCCGCCGAAGACCGTTACGAAGGTTATGCGCACGAACGCTCGGCGCTGCTCAAGTTCGTGGCGGACAATAACATCACCAACGTCGTATTCATCTCGGCGGATATACACGGCACGATTGTCAATGATCTGGGTTATCAGGACAGGCCATTGGGCAAATCCACGCTGGTGAAGTCCTTCGAAATCACCACAGGTTCGGTAGGATTCGACGCTCCCTTTGGCCCAACGGTGGTTGATCTGGGTTACAGCCTGGGCATCTTTGATCACGATCAGGTCAACAGCTATATCAACGGCACGCCAGAAGATAAAGAAGCCTTCATTGAGCAGATTGTCAATACTCAGGCAAAAATCCTCGGCTATCCGCTGGTGGGACTCGCCAGCGACGATCCGAAGCAGGTAGATGCCGAGCTATTAAAAGGCGGCTGGACGGCAACTTCATCCTTTGGCTGGACGGAATTCAACATCGACGCCGAAACGCAGCAGCTTCACGTCACCACCTACGGCATCGACTATTACAGCCGCCAGGACATCTTTGGCGACCCGGAAGGTATTTTAAGCCGTACGCCAGAAGTGTTGCAGGAATTTGTTGTCCATCCAGTGATGTAGGAGTAGAAGTTACGCAGTTGAGAGGATTTTCGCCTGGACAAGGGGTTTAAACCCCTTGTTTCTTCAATCAAGTGCGTATTTGTCCCTTCTTCAACCTGTTGTCGCTGGTCTTTAGTCAAAACACGCCCGAAATGCTTTCGCTTGTCCCCTATCGGTTTTTTCTTCTGGCTATTGACTATGGACTAAAGCCTTTCGACTGTTCCCTAGTGGAATGACAGCGGCATGGTCGCCGGACATTTGAGCGTGGGCGCGGTGGTCGGGTCATCCAGGAAATCTTTTGCCATCAATACCGCACAGAATCCCACACCGCCACCCAGAACCCCATGCCCGGTATTGGGCACGAGATAATTGTAGCTGTTGCTGAGGGTGCTGGCCGCCAGATCGGCGTTACGGTGCGGCGTGATCGGGTCGTACTGGCCGGAAAACAGGATGGTGGGAATGTCGCTGACCACCGCCTCGTTTTCTAGCGGGTCGGCAGTCCCCGCTCCCCACAGGTCGCACAACGCCCCCGTTTCGGTGTAAACCTGATTCATCAACTGCTGCATCACTGGCGGCAGGCCGCTCTCGGCGGCAAGTTCTTCCGGCGCGGGGGTGAAGGGATATTCTTCCCGGCACTGTACCGAATAGCTCATGCCCATACTCAGCCCAGGAAACGGCGAAATCGCCGGGAGCAGACTCGACAATCCGGCAACTTTACCATCCCGAAGCTGGTAGATCAGATGTGGCACTTCAGGGAACAGGCTGTTGTTGTACAGAGAATTGAAAAGTGCATTCATCAGCGTGAAGCCATCCACGCGATAGGTATAGGGATTGGATTTCACCGTCACCGGGTTGGCATTGAACTGGTCAACAACTTCATAAAACACGTCCCGTAAATCGGGATATTTTTGATTGCAGTTTTCATCTGCCGCACAGGTATCAAATAACTGGTCGAAGATACCCGCTTTGTCGATGGTCTGGTAGTTTATACCATCCACATTGGGCGGATACACCGAGTCCAGTATCACGCTGCGGATGCCGTCGGGATGGTCGCGCATGACTGTGAGCGCCAGCCGTGTGCCATAGGAGACGCCATACAGATTTACCTGATCGTATCCCAGCGCTACCCGCAGGTCATCCACGTCGGACGCGCTGGCGGCACTGTTAAACAACATCGGATTAATGCCTTCCGCCACCAGCCGGTCATGGCAGGCACGCATCGCCTGTAGAGTTAGTGCGGCCTGCTCATCCGGCGTGAGCGGCTGGTCGACATTAGCATAAAATGCATCACTATATTCGGGGCATTTCATATCCGGCTCGGAAAATCCGGTTCCGCGCTGGTCGAAGAAAATAACATCGCGCCCACGAAAGGTATTGAAGGTGAGCATGGTACGAATGGCGCTATCCACACTACCACCACCCGGCCCACCGCTGAGATAAATGATCGGGTCAGGTTGGATGTCCGCCCCCTGTGCTGGGTATATAGCCACCATCAGCCGCAGGGTTTCGCCATCCGGATGGCTGTGATCGACGGGGACGGTCAGATAACCACATTGAAATGGGGCGGGTAAAGCGACTACGGTTGAACAGTCGATGTGCTCAAACGAGGGTATATTCTCGGCAGACGCGGGAACGAATCCGGTGAGGGAAACGAAGCAGAGCGCCACCACCAGTCTTTTGAACCACATGGTTATCACTCCTGCAATCCTATTGGATCGGAGTATAGCACTTACAGATAGTGAGTCAACCTCAGTCCATTTGTCCACATGACCTTCCTGGCTGCGCTATACTCGTGAACATCCGAACGGGTCGGAGGATAATCATGAGCGAGATTGACACCTTTCTCGAAAAGTTCAGCCCGTCTGTGCAGGCCATCGTTCAACAAGCGCGGCAGGTGGTACGCGACACGCTGCCAGATGCGTTGGAATGGCTGGATGTGGGTAACAACGCTATCCGGTATGGCCGGGTGCAGAAGATGAATTCCACCGTCGCCTATATCGCCCCCTTCAAGGACAGCGCCAACCTGGGTTTTTACAAAGGCACGAGCCTGCCCGACCCTACCGAACTGCTGCACGGTACAGGTAAAAATCTGCGCCACACCAAATTCCGCACTCTCGAAGAAGTGGACAAACCCGCCGTTCGAGATTTAATCCGCGCCGCCTGGGACGAGGATGGTCGCTGATGCAGCCCTGGAAAACAGTATCCCGCCAAGTGATTCTGGAGGATAGTAAGTGGCTGCGGGTCGAACATCACACCGTCCAACTGCCCAACGGCGCTGAGATCGATCATTGGACATGGGTGGTCACACCGGATTATGTGAATGTCGTGGCCGTGACCGGGGACGAGAAGTGGATTGTCTTCCGGCAGACTAAATATGCTGTGCAGGGCACGACCCTTGCCCCGGTGGGTGGTTATATCGAGCCGGGGGAAGACCCATTGGCCGCCGCCAAACGTGAACTGCTGGAAGAAACCGGCTATACCGCGCCGGATTGGACGAGTCTGGGACAGTATGCAGTGGATGGCAACCGGGGCGCGGGAACAGCCTATCTGTATCTGGCACGCGGGGCACATCCGACGACTGAACGGAATGCCGATGACCTGGAAGAACAGGAACGCCTGCTGCTCACCCGCGCCGAGGTCGAATCCGCCCTGACCGCCGGGGAATTCAAGGTGCTGTCGTGGACGACGGCGATAGCGGTGGCATTATTGCGCGTATAAAACGACATTATTTGCATTAAGGAGTAAACACGATGGCTATAGCAGTACCGACCCGACCCAAACGAGCCGATGTGCCGGAGGAACAACGCTGGAATTGGGAGAGCGTTTTTGAGTCGTGGGATGCGCTTCAGAAGGAGATTGAAGCCATCACGGCGGAGCTACCGTCTCTGGAAAAGTTCGCCGGAAAACTCGGACAATCGTCGGGGATGGTTGCCGACTGGCTGGATGCCTATACCGCGCTGGGGCGGCGTGTCTTTCGCCTGAATGTCTATACCAACATGGCAACCGCCGTCGATACCAGTGATGCTGAAGCCAAAGCCAAACGCGGTCAGGTTGCCAGCTTGACAGGCAAATTGAATGCCACCGCCTCTTTTGCCGAGCCGGAATTATTGACGATGGGGGACAAACTGCTGCAATGGGCGGGTCAAGACCCACGCCTGACGGTCTATCGCCATTATTTTGACAACCTGATTTGCCAGAAAAAACATACTCAGTCGCCCGAAGTGGAAAAAGTTCTGGGGATGCTGGATGACCCCTTCTCCGGGACATACCAGACCTTCCGCGAACTGGTGAATACCGACATCCAGTTCAGCCCCGCGTTGGACAGTCACGATCAGGCGCACGCCGTTGCCCAGGCGATTGTGCCGCCCATCGGCATCCAGAGCCATGACCGGGTGCTGCGGAAGAATGCCTGGGAAAGTTTTTGCGATGCCCATCTGGCGGTACAAAACACCCTTGCCAGCAACTTTCTGACCAACGTCAAACAGAATATCTTTCTGGCGCGGGTGCGTGGCTACGATTCGGTGCTGGAATCCCGTCTCGCGCCCTCCAACCTGCCGCTGGGTGTATTCCACAACCTGATTAACACCTTCAAGGCCAACCTGCCGGTGTGGCATCGCTATTGGGCGGCCAAGCGTAAGGCGCTGGGGGTTGATGAACTGCACCCCTATGACATCTGGGCGCCGCTGGTAGAGAATCAACCAGAAGTGACCTATCGGCAGGCGGTGGACTGGATTTGCGAAGGTCTGTCACCGCTCGGTGACGAATACGTGAACACTTTGCGGCGCGGCTGTCTGGAAGAACGTTGGGTGGATTACGCTCAGAACGAGGGACGGATGCAGGGTGCGTTCTCCAACGCCGCTTATGGCACACACCCGTTTGTATTTAACACCTTTGACGGCAGCCTGATGGCGACCAGCGTGCTGGCACACGAACTCGGTCACTCGATGCACGCCTATCTGGTCAACCAGAATCAGCCGGATATTTATAACGGTCAATTCGCGGCGGGTAAGTCCTCATGCGTGACAGAAACGGCCTCCAATTTCCATCAGGCGATGGTGCGGGCGCATCTGATGAAAACCAAAGCCGGGGACAGAACCTTTGAACTGGCGCTCATCGACGAGGCCATGTTCAACTTCCACCGCTATTTCTTCATCATGCCGACACTGGCACGGTTTGAATACGAGGTTTATTCACGGGCGGAGCGTGACCAGCCCTTGAGTGCCGGAATCCTCAACCAGATTTTGGGCGATCTGTATGCCGAAGGTTATGGCGATACTATGGTTGATGATCGTGAACGCACCGCCATCACCTGGGGCGAGTTCCTGCACATGTACATGCCGTTTTACACCTTCCAGTATTCGGTTGGCATCAGCGCCGCCCATGCCCTGTCGGGGGGAATCCTGTCGGGCAAACCGAACGCGGCGGAAAATTACCTCGGCTTTTTGAGCGCGGGCTGGTCGATGTACGCCCCGGATTTATTCCAGAAAGCGGGTGTGGATATGACAACGCCAGAACCCATCGAGATGACCTTTGGCGTGTTGGCGAAACTGGTGGAACGGTTGGAAATTCTCGTAGGCGCTTGAACCCGAAAACTGCGAGGACAGAACATGGCCGACATCCGCCTGAGTTCCGAACCCGACGCCAATCCCGCCGATGTGACCGCGTTACAGGATAACGTAGACGAATTTAATATGACCATAACTGGCGTGCGCGATTACCAGCCGGTGCGTATTTTCCTGAGGGATGCAGCCGGGGCAGCACGCGGCGGAATTCTGGCGGAGGTCTGGGGCGGCTGGATGCACATCACCTATCTGTGGGTGGATGAGCCGCTGCGGAAACACGGTTTGGCGACCCGGTTACTGCTGGCGGCGGAGGCCGAAGCGCAGGATTTCGGCTGCCATCATGCCTCAGTCGAGACATTTAGTTTTCAGGCGCGGCCATTCTACGAGAAATTCGGGTATCGGGTGATCGCCAGTCTGGAAGATTATCCACCGGGGCATACCTTTTACATCCTGCGAAAATCACTGGTCGAGTAGGCCGCGTTCAAGGAGCGGGCTAGCCGCCCAGCGCCGCTAGCCCGTCTTTGGCTTGTTGATTGTCCGGCTCGATTTCCAGAGCGCGCTGGTAGGCCGCCTCCGCGCGAGTGAATTCCTGCGCTTCCCGGTAAAAATCACCGATCCCCGCCCACACATCGGCGTTGGGTTCGGCTGCCAAAAGCTGTCCGGTTTCCCAGGCATAGGCCGCCAGCAGGGGGCGATTTTGGTCATAATGACGGTAGTAGCCCCAGGTATACAGTTCGTTCTCTATATCGGCATCCGGGGGCAGTTTCGCCAGCACTTGCGCCGCGTCTTCCGTCCGCCCCACCCACACATAAGCCAAACCCAGACCTTTCACCGTCGCCGGGTTGGAGGATTCGGAAAAAAAGGCGGTTTCCAGTAACGGCACGGCCACCGGATAATTGCCGCGCTCGACAAACAGGTTTCCCAGGCGGCGGTTAGCAGGTGCATAATTCGGGTCGGAATCCAGTGCCTCCATATACCAGGACTGCGCTTCATTGTAGAGTGCATTCCGCTGCCCAACATTTAAATCCGGCGCGAGTTCGCCGCGTGCCTCCACCAGTGCCCCCTGGTTGGTATCCCAGGCAGCCACCAGCGTATCGCGTCTCAGAAAGGCGACCACTCCGATCACGAAAATCACGGCAACGGTTCTCAGGATATAACGCCCCAGATAGTGTGGGATGTACACCCGCTCTTCTTTTAGCGCGATACGTCCAAAGGCAACCGTCAAACCGATCATCACAAACAGCAGCGGCATCACCCAGGGGCTTTCAGTATACTGACGGGCATCCGTCAGACCATGTACCAGTGTTGCCGTCACACCCAACCATGCGCCATGAAATAATCGGCTGGGTACGACCCGGCGCAGGACATAGGCCACGAACAGGTAAAACGACACCACAATGCCCGCCAGTGAAATCAGGCCGATCAAGCCCTGATTCAGCCACACCGCCAGCGGCAAACTGTGGGCATAGGTGAGGAAGGGAACCTGAATCAGCAGGCTGTAACGCGAATAGATCATTGCGAAGGTGTCGCCCAAACCGATGCCCGTGAAGACATAATCGCGGATCAGGAACAGGCTGTTGCGATACAGGGTTAACCGGCTGCCGCCAACCTCGATACCCGATGCCACCAGCGGCGAGGAGGTCGCCGGATTGGCCGTGAGCAGGGTATACACGCCGACGAGCGCCCCGACGATAATCACCACCAGGATACCCGTCGCCAATGGGCGGGACAGCCGCTTGAGGAACCAGGCGATGAAGAATATCGGGATGGTCGCGGCCAGCCCGATGTACGCCCCCCGCGAAAAGGTCAGGAACACGGCATACAACATGATAGCCGTCAATAACAGGCTGACCAACCCGGACAGCAGCGAACGTCGGGCGATTACAAACACCACCCCAATCGGAATGATGGCCTCCAGAAAGGTCGCGGCAGCGTTGGGGTGTAGATAGCCCAGGTTCAGATCGGCAGCAGGGTGGTGGAATTACCCAGCTTGAGGATGACATTCGGCGTTTCGGGGTAATTCTGGTATCGGAACTGGAAGATAAACAGCAGGGCAAAAAGCACCC
>CAVVXQ010000002.1:0-174717 GCA_963752305.1 uncultured Chloroflexia bacterium | reverse complement strand
CATCCCCTCGATATTTCACTTTAAAATTGCATTACCTCAAACAATTAAAGCTTACATCTATCTCCTAAGTAAATCCTCTATAATAAGCAAGTAGTTGTTATACACGTAAGGCTCATATTTTGGTGAAACGGTTCTTACGAGCTTCCTTTGGGGATATTGTTTTTTCTATTGTTATGTTGTTTTTATTGGTGGGATCCTATATTCTCGTTGGCCCACTGACTACGATTTCTGCCTCTCCGGTAAGTCAGGAAATCGAGGTGCCCACCCAGACTCCTGTTGGCATATACACCCTCGCTCCAACTCCGACACCTCTGCCGACTAGCACCGTTCCTGCAGTAGCGAATTCTTACTTTCTCAGTGAATATGGCAGCGAATCTTCACTTGCATTACAACAAAATGGAATCCCTATCGTCAGTTTTTATTCAGAAGTCCCCACTGACTTGATGCTGGCACGATGTAACAGTATCACTGCCTGCGACTCGCCCACATTTATAACGGTTGCAACTCAGGATCAGTCAGGCTGGAGAAACCAGTTGGCGTTGGACGCAAATGATATACCTGTAATTGCTTATGGTTATTTTTCAGGTACAGGAACAAACCCTTATATTCGGGTTGCCCGTTGTAATAACAATACAACCTGCGATTCACCGACTATTCGGAACGTTGGAGGTCCTCGTTTCGACAAGTTATCGCTTGCTCTGGACACAACTGGCAAACCGATCATTGCATACACTATCTCAGATGTGTTGGACGATCAGTATGCCTTAAGAATTATTTTCTGCGGGGATATTTACTGCAATACGTATCAAGAAAAAGAAATCGTTCAGTTCAATCAAAGTATCAATATATACGTCCGAATGATTTTGACTGATGATGATATTCCGATCATAGCCTACAGCTTTAAAGATACTTATAATCAGGTCGGACTGGTATTATGTGATACTACCGCCTGCGACTCGCCAACCATTAGGATTATTGATTCACCTACAACAGACAATTCGTTTGGCGACTTGATACTTGACTACGAAAACAATCCACTTGTTCTGTACTCGAACTTTGCTTCCATCAAATTCTTTCGCTGTAATAATGTTACCACCTGCGATTTGCCAACTTATACGACAATCAACGCCTCTACCAATAATGTGATGTCGCTTGACTTAAATAGTCAAGGCGTTCCTATTTTCAGTTACACCCATTATCCTGAGCAAGACCTGATGCTTGCTGTTTGTACCAACACCCAGGAATGCGAATCGGCAGACCATCTGATTCTGGTGAGCCAGGGTGACATCAGTTATCAAATGTCCCTGAAAATGAATGGAGATAGTCCCATCATCAGTTATTATGATGATGCTGATCGAAAACTTTGGTTGTACATGGGGTCAGAAGTTTATGCTGGCGGCATGACACCTACCCCATCACCAGCCAGTACGCTTGTCACGCCTACCTCGCCGCCCAATGCAACACCGGAACGCGAATTCTATACCACCAGCACGCCGACGCTGACGTGGAGTCCTGTTTCCTGGGCGATTGGCTATCAAATCCAGGTCGATGATGACCCGAACTTCGGTTCACCGATTGTAAGGGAATTTGATATGAATACATTGAGTTATACCACGCCAACCCTGGAGAATGGTACATATTACTGGCAGGTGCGTGCCAAACGCTCTGTGACCACTTGGGGCAATTGGAGCAAAACTGATATATTTGTCGTGTCGGTGAGCTAAATTATTCCCTTTAATAACGCCCGTTCCCCAAGTTCATCGGTTAGATTCGATTGAATTGCAACCATACCTGCATTTTTAGGGTTATTTTAAGTCCTTGCATCAAAAATGAAGTTACACATTGCGCCTAACAACAGATGGCATTAAACCTAATGACCCTTGTACAAAAGCTATCAGTAATCCCCCTACTCTTATTCCTCGCCATAATTTCGTGGGGATTCAAAAGTCAGGTAAATGCCCAATCAGGGAATCCGCCAATCCTGGTGGTGGTGAATGATTCTGCGGCCAACAAATATGGTCGTTACCTGGGTGAAATTCTTCGAGCGGAAGGCTTGAACAGCTTTGATGTGGTGAACTTAGCCAGCTTGACAGCACCTCAAATCGCTCAATATCAGGTCGCGGTTCTGGCCGAAACACCACTCACCAGCGGGCAGGCCAGTTTGTTCTCGAATTATGTATCGGGTGGTGGTTATCTGATCGCCATGCGTCCGGATGCCCAAATAAAGGGTCTGTTTGGGTTGAACACCCCCTCAGGCACCCAGACCGATGGCTATTTGAAGATGAGCGGCACGGGTCCCAGTCAGGGTCTGAGTACGGTGACGTTGCAAATTCATGGCACGAGTGATCGCTACAGCACGGTTGTGGGAGCCATCGTTCAGGCACAAATGTACAGTAATGCCACCACATCAACACCCTATCCGGCTGTGGTGACGAGCAGCAGTGGGCACGGCACGGCTTTCATGTACGATCTGGCACGAAATATCGCCTACATGCGGCAAGGGAATCCTGCCAACGCCGATGTGGATGCTGACGGAGATACTCTCCTACGAACCATAGATCTGTTTCAGGGGGCAGGAGGCAGTGCTCCCTGGGTGGATCTGGACAAAGTGCCGGTTCCACAGGCAGATGAACAGCAGCGGTTGTTGGCGCGTCTGGTTCAACAAGCCATTCAGGTCACACAACCCATGCCCCAGTTGTGGTATTTCCCCGGCACCGCCAAGACGATGTTGATCCCAACCGGGGATGCTCATGCCAACCCGTACGAATATTTCCAAACCGTAATCAACGATGTGAATACTCACAACGGCAAAATCACAGTTTATTTGACTGCTTGGGATGGTACGGTTAGTGACAGTGACGTTATAGGATGGGTTGCTCAGGGAAACAGCTTCGGACTGCATCCGTATGGCACGATCCAGCCGACCACTTATGCCAATTTACAGGATGGCTATATCGAAACACAAGGATGGTTTGAGAGTCGGTACACGGTTCCACAGTCGCGTACGGTTCGCAATCATCAGGTAACGTGGGTGGGTTGGACCGATGCGGCGGATATTGAAGTGGCATTCGGTATGGCGATGGATGCCAATTTCTATGCCTGGGGACCCTGGCTGCAGAAGACGGATGGGAGTTGGGCACATGGTTATGTGACCGGCAGTGGACAGCCGATGAAGTTCATTCGAGCGGATGGGACGATCCTGCCGCTGTACCAGCAAGTCACCTCGATCATTGACGAACAGCTATTCCCGATAGCTGGTGGGTTTGAAGGGTTACATATTCCCGCAGGCACTGACAGTCAGTCAGAACCTGATGGATGCCAGTCTGGCGGGGAACTATGCAGCCTTGATGACGCAATTCCACATGGATTACGATTCGTGGGGAGAAGTCGAAGGCTGGGTAACCGGGACACTGGATTATGCGGTATCCAAAGGCATACCGATCTGGAATGCCGATCAATGGTTAACCTTCACCGAGACGCGACATGACGCCAATTATTCCAACATCGCCTGGAACAGTGGGACAAAAACATTGTCCTTCAATCTGAGTGCGGCCAATGCATCGGGGATGAGCCTGTCCAATATCCTGCCGCTGACCTACACCGGCAGCGGGTTGAGTAGTGTGAATGTGGATGGGTCTCCGGCATCCTACACCATCCAGACCATCAAGGGAGTTCAGGTTGCGTTCATCACGGTATCGGCTGGCAACCACAGCATAACAGCTGTTTATCAAGGACCTCCTGTTACCCCAACAGATACGCCGACGCCGACTGATACGCCAACGCCAACCGAGACCCCAACGCCGACCAGTACGCCAACACCGACCAGTACGCCGACGCCAACAGATACCCCAACGCCGACCAGTACAATGACCCCAACCTCTACTCCCACCCCAACGGATACACCGATGACTCCTACCTCGCCGCCCAACGCGACACCAGAACGTGGATTTTATACCATCAGCACGCCAATGCTGACGTGGAGTCCTGTTTCCTGGGCGATTGGCTATCAAATCCAGGTCGATGATGACCCGAACTTCGGTTCACCGATTGTAGGGGAATTTGATATGAATACATTGAGCTATACCACGCCAATCCTGGAGAATGGCACATACTACTGGCGGGTGCGCGCCAAACGCTCTGTGACCACCTGGGGCAATTGGAGTTCGGTAGAAGTGATTGTGGTATCCGCTTCTCCTTGAAACGGTACTTTATCGGTTAGGGAACGGCGTTTTCCATCTCTTCTGCTGGTATTGCTTTTGGGTTTTTCCGAATCACGTCAGACAGGCGCAAATTCACAACCCCAATGCCGCCGATAATCAACGCCGCACCTAGCAATAACCGGAAGTCAATCACTTCATTCAGGAAAATCGCACCCAATACCAACCCAACCGCAGGCACAATATAGGTGACCATAGAGGTTTTTGCTGCGCCTAACGTTCGAATGATGGTGTAGAAGATCATATAGGCCAACCAGGTGTTGAGCAAACCTAAAAGGATAATGCTGATGAGGACATCAGAATGCATATCGACTGGTACGACTGGTGCAACACCGCCGAAAAGCGGAGCAATCAACATCAATACCCCCGTTACGATGGCGGCGGTGGTCATTGCCCCGGCAGCCACCACAAACGGTTCTAGTCGTCCGCTGACTACTTTACGGCTGTATACCCCGCCGAACGCATAGAAAAACGATGCGGCCACAATCGCCAGTTGTCCGTATAAATTCCCGGTCACAATTTCTCCGTCCTGCCAGCTTCGACTTGCCAGTACCACGACGCCCAGGAAACCAATCACTAATCCGCCGATTTTCTTGGCGGTAATGTGTTCGTCTTCGAAGGCGAAGTGTGCCACGATCAATGTGAATAGAGCGGCACTGGCCTGTATCACAGCCGCCAGTCCACTGTCGATACTCTGTTCGCCCCAGGTAATCAACGCGAATGGGATAACGGTATTGCCGATACCCAGGATAACCAGGGGACGAATGCCATCCCAGGTGCTAGGCATCCGTTGTCCCCGTGCATAGACGGTCAACAGTAGTCCTAATGCCGCAATCGCCGTGCGGATGAATACCACCTCAAACGGTGGTAGCTGTTCAACCCCTACCCGAATGAACAGAAACGATGACCCCCAGATCGTACCCAACACCCAGAAGCCAATCCACGCCTGTCTTTTCGTCAAATTTGCACCTCAATCAAACGAGAGGCTACTGGATTTGCCCCTCGCGCGTATATTCTTATAAAGTCCTGTAAAGGGTATTTGAGGTCGGTACTGGAGTCAATGGATAGGTATATCCATTCTACAATTGGCCGAGTTGCTTCAACCGCGCCAGTCGCTCCGGTTCATTCTCTGCCAGCCATGTATCTTCTGACAGCGCCTCGTAAGCCAGGACGAAGTAGGTGATGGCCTCGCTGTCGTCCTCCAATAGCAGGCATTCGCCTAATTCTTCGTATACGAAGCCATTTTGCCTACCGGCTTGTTGGTATGCTTCCAACAGAGCATACTGAATGGTCAATGCCTCCTCAATCCGCTTGAGTGAGCGCAGAGTCCGACCAACACACCATTGTGCGATCAGGAGAGGTTTCATTTCGCCCTGCTGCTCCCGAAACGCCAGCGCCTTTTGAAAGATGTCCAATGCTGTCGCATAATCCCCGGCGTCATGATACGTCCAGCCGATATTGTTATACAGCGATCCAAGCCAGTTCCGCGCCCGTTCATCGCTGGATTTTTCTGCCAGTTCCGCTGCCTTCAGATTCCATTCAAGTTGCTGTTCAGGTGGTTCAATGATGCCCATCATGTGTGCCGCGTCGATGGTGTAAAAGTCTTCACCCGCCTCACGCGCGATTTCCCATGCTTGTAGAAACAGGGGGCGCGCCGCTTCTGAATATTTCGAGGAATTGAACACGCGCCCGCGTTCCAGCAAATAGCGGACTCTGCTCTTGTCATGTCGGCGCTTAGAAGGGGTTCCACTTCATCCAGCGTCCGATGCGCATCGGTGAACTTCCGTTGTAACCCCTGTGTACGGGCGATCTGTGTTTTCAGTTGTGCCAGATATGAAACATCACCACTTGCTTCCGCTTTCGGCACTAGTTCTCGGAATCGTTTTTCTGTTTCGTCGGGATGGTCATAATCCCAGAGCGCATCGAAATCGGGTAGGGTCGTCATACAATGATTTCTCGGTGCTAGGCACTTCTTCACCTATTCCCATGTCCGGTCATCCCTCACCATACGCTGGCCGGGGTCGATTACGCCCACGTCAACCACCTCAACTTCATCTACCCGCAGCCGAGCCACCGACTGAATGTGACCTTTCACTGCATCTCCAATGCCATCAGCCGACTCGTTCGGGATACAGTTCAACATGAATCGTCAGCCGGTCTTGATTGCCGGAGCGGGTGATAATGGCCTGTGCATGTTTGATTTGTGGTAGGCGTTCAACAGCCGCCAGAATTTGATTCGGGTGCAGAAACATCCCCCGAACTTTGATAGCTTCGCCTGTTCGCCCGAACAGGCCGAGCAGTTGTTGATTACACTGTTCCTCCGGCGCTGGAGCGAGTGCGCCAGCATCGCCTGTCCCAAACCGAACCAACGGATAGGCTTTATTGAACGTTGTTACCACAATTTCCCCGGTCTGTCCCGGATCGACCCGTTCTCCTGTTTCCGGGTCGCACACCTCCATGTAGATGTGATCGAGCACGCAGATCCCTGTATGCCATCCCGTGTGTATCCCATGAATCCCAGGTCAGCCGTGCCGTAGGCCGAGCTGGTCTTCATGCCATATTCGCCCTCGAATATGGCCTGCTGGCTGGGGGTATACATTTCTGCCGAGAAAAGTGCTTTTTTGATCGGCACAGCTTCCTTTGGAATACCCATTTCCGCCATCTTATCGAGGATAGTCATCAGATAACTTGGCTGACCGAGATAACCTGTAGCGTTCAACTTCATCGCCATCATAATCTGCAATTCGGTATTTCCTGGCCCGGTGGGGATAACCGTTGCCCCCAGTGACCGTAATGCCTCATCGACCAGAAGCCCTGCCGGAGTCAAGTGGTACATGAAGGTGTTTAGTACCCGGTCTCCTGCGCCAAAACCCACATATTGGAAGGGTGTGAGCAGCGTTTTCTGCGCGTCCGGGTTCGGCGGTTGTGGATCAAATATTGGGCCAGGGGAGATGTAGATGCGTGGCAGTGTATTGGGGTCAACCGCCAGGAATCCCCCAAATGGTGGATTGGCCGCGTGTATCGCTACCAGGTCATCTTTGCTCGTTACTGGAATTTTCGGTAGGTCGGCGGCGGATTGAATGTCTGCAGGTGTCACCCCGGCATTATCCATAAGGTCTTTGATGGCCGGGGCATTCGCGTAAGCGTGTGCAATCAAGTCGCGAATTCGTTGGTCGAATGGTGTAGTCAAATCACAAAACCCTTCTTAGAATTAGTCTTGGTATTCGGGATGTTTTTCGATGAAAGCCATTAATCCATGCTGCGCTGTATTGCGCACTTTCGTTTGTACAATCGGACTCCAACCGAGTACTATACCGCTCGTGCCCAGTGCCATCCGTGTCCACTTCCACAGATCGAATTGATCGTGGTGGCGGATAATCTTGCCATCCTGAAAATCAAATGTCGCATCAATGATGTTGAGGACATGCCGTCCGGTGGTCGAGAAAGTATAGTTCGCTTCCCAATGTGCTTGTCCGTGATTCCCATCGGCCTGGACATCCCGGAACTGTAAGGTCATATCCTGACCTCGTTCGCACAGCATATGCCACATCGCGCCCGCCTGTTTGCCCTGGAGCGATGTAAACACCGGGTCGGAGAAATGGACATTCGGATGATAGCAGCCAATCATCCCGGCATAATCTTTTTTCTGAAAACAGGTGTAAAAGTCGTCAATCAACTCTACGTTGCTTTTCATTCGATTCATCTCTTATCCGGCATATAATTCCACTAATTCGCCCGTATCATTTATTGTGGTGTAGCGACAGAATCATCGCCCGCTTGACACGCAGAATTCACTGCTGATACTTTTTCTGTACTCTGTACTCTGTACTCTGTACTCTGTACTCTGTACTCTGTACTCTGTACTCTGTACTCTGCGCTTACCCTAACCACCGCTTCCGTCGCTTGTAATGCTTCACATCCCGATAGCTTTTGCGTTCACCCGACGTATTAAGTCCCAGGTAAAATTCCTTGATGTCCTCATTTTCCCGGAGTTGTGCGCCCGGTCCATCCAGTACAATGCGCCCTTCTTCCATCACATAACCATGATCGGCTAGCGCCAGCGCCGCCCGCGCGTTTTGTTCCACCAGCAGCACCGACATGTGTTCTTTCTCATTAATAGCCTTCACAATCGAGAAAATTTCTTCCACCAGCATCGGTGCGAGACCCAGCGACGGTTCATCCAGCATCATCAGCTTGGGATGACCGAGCAGCGCCCGCCCAATCACCATCATCTGCTGTTCCCCACCGGAAAGATATCCGCTGGTGCGCTTACGCAGGTCTTTCAGCCGGGGAAAATAATCAAAAATACGTTCCACATCAGATCGAAAAGTTCGCCCGCCCTCATACGACATCGCCCCAACTTGCAGATTTTCTTCAACAGTCAGATGTTGGAAAATCGGGCGTCCCTCGATCACCTGGATAATCCCCCGCCGCACAATTTCTTCACCGCCCAGTGGATCAATCCGCTTATCCTCCCAGGTGATATTCCCGCGTGTCACTTCGCCCAACTCCGCCTTCAGCAATCCACTGATTGCTTTCAGAGTGGTCGATTTCCCCGCGCCATTGGGCCCCAGCAGCGCCACAATCCTACCTGGTTCAACCTGAAAGGAGACGCCGCGCAGCACCAGGATGACGCTGTTATAAATCACTTCAATATTGTTGACACTTAACATAAATATTTATCCATAAATCAAGCAACGAATCGTTCTGAGGTGAACGACTGAACAAAATGAGAGGGGCGTTCCATCGAACGCCCCCGGTCTAAAATCTTCTTACATTTCAGGAACGTCTGCACCACCCGGTTTCAAATCTGGCGCGGGGCTGAAGTCTTCCAGAGGGATAATGATCGGAATATAGGCGGTTGTCCCGTCTGGTAGTTCAACCTTCATCGCGTCATCGCCGGAGGTCGCCGGGCCGTCCCCGGTGGCGTTCAGGAACGCCATCTGAGCAATCCGATTGTCGGGCAATGCGCGGATAGCACCGCCCTGATAGTCGATGTGATACAGCCCAAGCGGTGAGTAATCCAGGCTTTGGATGGTTTCCTGGATGGCGGCTCCGTCTACTGCGTCCAGGCTGCCGACACGATTCACGGTCTCGATATACATTTCAGCATAGGTATCAACCGCACCCCAACCCAGCAGATAGGCGATATTTTTGGTGGACAATTGGCGTTCATTAGCATCGGCTTGCTCATTTATCAGGGCAACACCGGGATTTTGGCGTTCCGTCCACCACAGGAACGGCATCGAACCCAGCAGCCCATTAACGGCTGGTAGTCCATCCGAACCCAGTGTTGTGCGTCCTAGCAGGCCAACCGAGGTGTCCAGCACCCAGTTTACACCTGCCAGTTGAACATCATCTTCCAGTCCCAGGTCAACCACAGTCTTGGCGATCAATGCTGGGCCGCTTGCCAGTGAATTGCTGTACAGAATATTCGCGCCAGCATCAACCAGATTTTGTACATTGGTACTGATGTCGGTAGCTGTCGGCAGGAAGTATTCTGGCGTATCCACAATACCCACACCCAGCGATTGGCAGTACGAAATCGTTTCCGGCGTGTAAGCCGCTTCACCGAACGCACCCGGCCAGCTAATATACCCGATCATTGGATCAGCAAATCGGTCACTGTTGGCCGCAACATACTGGCAGAACGAACCCAACTGGTCAGCATACAGCGGGTTAGTCGCATAAATCCAACCCGGAGTGTTGGCGTCCTCGCCGTACAATCCAGATACTGATCCAGCGGAGATGAACGCTGGAATCTCGTCTTCGGCCAACTGGCTGCGGAGTAGTTCCGAGTCGCCAGAGGCATACAGCAGCAGCAGATCAGGTTTGGGGTCGAGCGTGGAATAGCGGTCATATGCTGCCTGGGTTTGTTCCGGGTTTCCGGCGGTGTCGGTGTAATCCTGCACCAGGTCCGCCCCGCAAATACCGCCGTGCGCGTTGTAATACGCCATCGCGTCCGTCAATCCCGCCAGCAGGGGTTGAGTAATAAAGGCGTATGGGCCGCTCAGATCACCAAAGTGATAGATGGTAATCGTCTGCCCGGTCAGGTCTTGCTCGCAGGCAGTATGCTGGATGAAGTCCGGTAGTGCCATATCGTCCTGAGCGATAGCCGGGACGGCCAGTAGCGCCGTCAATGCCAGGGTTAAAAAGAGAAACAACAGTTTTCGCATCTTTCAAAAATCCTTTCATATCATTTTATGAAGCGATAGTTCTACGGACACAATATAGTATAGCAAATTTCCTTTTGGCTCGTGGGCATCTCCTTTTAGTGTGAATATGGACGAATCTTCCAGGCGATTTTGAGTGTTTCCCAGCGATATGCCAATCCGCGTGGGGCGAGAATGAGAAAGATAGTCAACACCAGTCCGAACAGGGTAGGGCTGAGGGATGATGAAACATTCACCGGGTCGATGAACGGCAGCAGTCCCGGCAGCGTATCCCGAAGGGGTGGGATGACCACCGGAATAATGTTCTGGGTGAACAGATTGACGAACGCTACCCCGAACAATGGCCCCAGCGGAAAGCCCGCCCCGCCGATCACCAGCATCGCTAGAAATTCGATGGAAAGTGTCAGACTGTAATTGCTCAGAGACAGGTTGTTGTCGTTGAAGGCGATCAGTGCCCCCGCGATTCCGGCGTACAATGAACTCAGGAAAAATGCTTGCAGCTTGTAGGCAAACACATTGATGCCCAGCAGTTCCGCCGCCAGATCGTTGTCGCGTACCGAAATGAATGCCCGACCCGCCCGCGTCCGCATGATATTGCGTGCTGCCAGCATCAAAAACACCGACAGAATCACCACGATATAGTACATAGCATTATCGCTGGCGAAGCTGAATGGGCCGATAGTGGGTACGGGCACTTCCAATGGGCGTGACCCATTCGTCAACCCCTCCATTGGATACCGCAGCAGCCAGGGGATGATGAATTGTGCCGCCAGTGTCGCCATCGCCAGATAAAAACCCTTCACCCGCAGCGACGGCAGCCCGAACAGCAAACCCACACCACCCGTAATCAGCGCCGCGCAGGGCAGCGCCACCCAGAAGGGGAAACCCAATTCGCGTGTCAGGATAGCCGCGCTGTACGCGCCCACCGCCACAAAGGCTGCGTGGCCGAGCGAGATTTGCCCTGTATATCCCGTCAGGATGTTCAATCCCTGTACCGCGATCACGAAAATGGCGATTCGCATGATCGTACCAATCCATAACTGCGGCACGATATTCAACCCCAATGGGCCTTCTACCGTCAGCAGGGGGATGATGA
The DNA here is from genome assembly GCA_963752305.1 of uncultured Chloroflexia bacterium. Classification (GTDB taxonomy): domain Bacteria; phylum Chloroflexota; class Anaerolineae; order Aggregatilineales; family Phototrophicaceae; genus CFX2. The sequence continues at coordinate 163,231 of CAVVXQ010000002.1, read as the reverse complement.
GCAGCAGTGCAAACAAACCGTTGGACACCAGTTTGTCCGTGCGTGTCCGGTTGAGGGCGATGTCTTGCCCGTAATCGGTGTCGAGTATTCCGGCGGGACGAATGTTAGCAGACATAAATACTCCGCATTTTATCGGACTCGCGTGCCCGAAAGATAAAAGAATAGTTCGCCTTTTTGGAACGAGATGTTTTCAAATCCGGCATATTCGAGCCGTTCTTGGACGCGCTCAGGTGGGTAATAAACTTTCACGATGGTATACTGGCGTCCATCGGATAAAGTGCGCTCCTGATATTGCCCGTGTGTAACCGCCAGTTCTTCTGGTGTCGCGCCCGACTGATCGACAATGAATACGCTTCCACCCGGACGAACCGCCTGTTGTACACGCTCCAGAAATGGGGTTAAACGCTCCTGGGGTACATGCGACAGGAAGAAGGCGAAAAACACCATATCGTATTGTGCCTCCGGCTTCCACTCGAATAAATCTGCCACAACATAATCCACCCGGTCACTTCGAACTTTCTGCCTGTTGATCGTGTGCATTTCCGGTGAGGCATCCACTGCTGTGATATGTTTCCCAATATGTACCAGCAAATTCGTCCATATTCCCGTTCCTGATGCCAATTCCAGAATTCGGTCTACCGGCGGCAGCCCTTGTACCACCTTCATAAGCTGGCTGAATTCTTTGTTGAATGGGGTTTCGTTCCGTTCCTGCGCCAATTGCCCTGTCTGCGAAATCGACTCGTCGTATTCCTGTGCCCGCGCCCGGTAGTATTCAATTTGGGTTTTCAGGATGTTATCGTCACTCATATTGATACTGTGCCGCCGCTTCTTCGGCATAAGGTCGTCCACTTGTCAGATAAATTCGAACCATTTCCCTTGCATCGTATGGGATGCGCCGGAATTCCAGGTTGATTTGTCCCCCTTTGTATTCCAGGATGGCATACTCCGCCCAGGGATCAGCCTTGAAATGATCGTCCGCTTGCTGGTGACTGTAGGCAAACCCGACGCTGCCAGGATTGAAGAAAAATGCTGCTCCCAGGCGGCGCACTTGTTGTAAATGCGTATGCCCACCTGCGTAAGCCAGCGCCTTGTGCCCTGCCAGATATTTTTGGAAATCTTCCAGTGGTGTATCTGGCAGAATAATGTCGTCAAATGATCCCGGTGACCCGTGAAAACACAGGAATTGTTGTCCATCGCCCAGTTCAATCGTCACAGTGGGTTGAAACCCTTCGATAAACAGGATGTCCTCATCGGACAACTGCGATAGTGACCATTCGCGTACCGTCTTTTGTTTTTCCGACGCGGGCGCTTCGCTGCCAGTCTCTTTGCCGGTCAGCATCCACGCATCCGCATTCCCCATCACAACCGGGCATTGTAACGCGCGCAGTCGTTCCACCGTTTCCTTTGGCTGTGGCCCGCCCTGAATTGCGTCTCCCAGGCACACAATCTGGTCGACTCCGGCCTGCTTTATATCGGCCAGTGCCGTGTCCATCCCGAAACAATTCCCATGCATGTCAGAGATAACTGCGACCCGCATCGTTGTCCTTTAAACTTCCACTAAATCCGTTCAATCCGCTTCTGCCCGAACAATCCATCCGGTTTAATAATCAGCACAATCATCAGTACCACGTATGGCGCGAGTTCCGTCCCCGCCTGTGTTCCCTGAAACAGCAGATTCGCCCACTCTTGCAGCAGGCCGATAATCAACCCACCCACCAGCGCCCCGGTAATCGACTCCAATCCGCCCAGCAGTACCGCCGGGAAGGCCAGCAGCGCCAGCAGCGGCATGTTGTTCGATAGGTTGGTGACACCGCCCTGCAGTACGCCGCTGATAGTCGCCAGGATGGCCGCGATAGCCCATGCAATCGCCAGAATCATCCGCACCCGTAGGCCGATGGATTGCGCCAGATGTTGGTTTTCGGCGGTGGCGCGCATTGCCAATCCCACATTGGTGAACTGGAAGAACAGCACAAATGCTACGAACGACACCAGCGCCAGCCCGAACGCGATCAGCAGTTCTGGCTTGATGATGACCACGCCGCCCAGCGCATCTTTCAATTCCTGTAACTTGATCGTGCTGAACGAGGTTCCATCGGCATTGGTGAATACTTGCAGGGGGATTTCAACGCTGCCCCATGCCAGTTGTGTGAACCCCTGCATCAACCGCCCCAACGCCAGTGTCATCAGCACCATTGCGAACAGGGGTTGGCCGATCAGTGGTCGGATAGTGAAGCGTTCAATCACCAATCCCAGCAGCACCGCGCTGGTGGAAGCCCCGGCGATGGCATGGATGAATCGCAGACCTGTCCCTCCGGCGGTCATCAGCGCGGTCAGGATGATGGTTGCGACTGCGACTATTACCAGCTTACGAATGTTGAGAATCGCTCGCCAACCGGGCATAGCCACCACCATGATCGACGTCAGGGCGGCCAGAAACCCCGCCGCCAATGGCGAAATCTGCCCGGTGGAGAAGAAACTGAAGAATATCAGGCTGCCCAGCAGCATCATATTGCCGTGCGCGAAATTAAACACGCCCGACGCCTTGTTGATGATGACGATTCCCAGAGCAATCAGGGAGTAAATCCCGCCCACAAGTAGGCCAGTGATGGTCGTCTGTACCCACCGGGCAGGTGTCTTGTCACCGATGATCGGCGCCAGCCACAGGATAACCGCTATCCCCGCTAGCACATAGATTGCTGTCAGGATAGCGCGTCGGTTAGTTTCAAAAAATGTAGTCAATGGATGTCCTCAGTAAAAAATTTTGTCCGCATACCTGGCACAGTGATGAACCTATGCCATTGGAATGTCGTGCTACGTCGCCCCGATTTCCTCCAGGAAGGCATTCACATGTGCTAATAGGGCTTGTGGCTGGCGGATGTGAATCACATGGTCTACGCCCTTCATTTGCACGACTTTACAGTGTTCCAGATAAGTTTTCACAATCTCGACATGTTGATCTTGTGTTGTCGCCCCCAACGTCGGATCGGCTTGTACCAACAGCACTGGACAGGTGATTTGTTGGAGGAGACCCGGTAAAGCGTTTATGTCGGCGCGTCTATCCTCAGGGACTGGAGCGAGTACTTCTGGGTCAACATGATGGAGCATTTCTGCCCAGGGTCGTAAAACGGTATCGGGCGTATCCGGCGGATTGAAGGTTCTTAACCATGCCACGATGCTGTCCACTGTGGATCCATTTTTCAGTGTTTCATATACACCCTGGAAGTATGGATGAACCCCGACGGCTTCAGACGGTTGCCTGTAGACAACCAGCGCCGGGTCTTCCAGAATCAGCGCGCGCACGGTATCCGGCGCTTCTGCTGCGACGTTCATCGCCACCAGCCCACCCAGCGAATGCCCGTGTAGGATAACCGGTTCGCCTACACACTTTCGTAGGAATGTGATGGTATCTGCGGCATAATTTTCAATTCGATACTGTCCCGCCACACCTCGTCCCGTTTTCCCGTGTCCGCGATGATCTGGGGCATAAATATGCCATTGCTCTGCCAGAGGCCGCAGGATGGGTAGCAGTTCTTGCCAGTGTGCTGTCATTCCATGCAGCGCGACCAATGGCCGACCTATGTCTGCTCCTTCGGCATAATTGATTGTGATAGCCCCGGTATCAAACTGGCGCTCAGTGAACGAAAATGCCATTTTTCTCTCTCAAAAACGAAACAAATGTGTACACAAATGTTTACCTATTTGCCAGCAAATGGTTGTAGAATCAACCTGTCAGACGGTTCTATGGAGAACATTTTTGATGACTGTCACAACTGTCCCATCCATCCCGCTTGTAGCACTTCGGACGTGTATGATGTTTTTTTGCACATTGAGGGTGACAGTCTCCCGTCTTTCCGCCGTTACGGCAATATTGTGTCAAAGCGGCAGCCTTCCGGCACATTCCCGCCGTTTTTGTGTCACTTCGGCGCTTTTCTCCCGTCTTCCCGCCATTCCACAATGTCAGTTTTGTGACAATCTCCCGTCTTCCCGCCGTTCACTCAGGCGACAATTTTCTCACATCTATCAAATTTCTCGCTTCGCGCCTTTGCCACTTTGCATCTTTGCGTTACGCTTTTAATCTCTTCTCTTTTACGCTGCACTTTGAACTGTTTCCCTACAGAACGCACACTCGGACAGCCGTCTCCACCACCCCCGTTCGTCCGTCCCGGTATTTCACTTCGGCACTCACCACCACTTTTTCCAGATCGCCGTACATCGCGTCCAGCATTTGTCCGTATTTTTGTTCCAGCGCCCGCCGTCGTAGTTTGCGTGTCCGGGTCAGTTCTGCCTCATCCGCGTCGAATGCCTTATGCAGAATCACGAACTTTTTCACCCGCGCCGGGGGAGGTAGCGTTTCGTTCACCCGCTCGACCTCTTTTTGAATCAGATCGTAAACCTCCTGTTTCTGTGAGAGGTCTACAAACGTGGTGAATGCGATACGATTTTTTTCCGCCCACCGCGCCACATTCTCGAAGTTGATGTTGATGATGGTCGTCACGAAATGCATATCGAACCCGCCTACCGCCATCACATCCTGAATGTAGGGACTGAACTTCAACCGTCCTTCAATGTACTGTGGGCTGAAGGTTTCGCCATTTGCCAGTTCGATCATGTCGGACACGCGATCCAGATAAATCAGGTGTCCATCCGAGCCGATATACCCGGCATCCCCGGTGTAATACCAACCTTCATCGTCCAGAACTTCGGCGGTTTTTTCTGGGTCGTCGTAATAACCAGAGAAACTCGCATCGGTGCGCAGGAGAATTTCCTGGTCATCCGCGATTTTGACCTCAACCCCCGGCATCACCACACCCACACTCGCCAGCTTCACATCTCCTGGCGCGTGCATCGTTCCCGTCGACTCGGTAGAGGCATACAACTGCCGCAGCTCCACCCCCAGCGCCCGGAAGAATCGGATCACATCCGGGCTGAGTGCCGCACCTGCTGTCAGAGCCGTTCGCGCCCGCGTCAGGCCAATCTTGTCTCGCAGGGGTTGGAACACCGCGAACTCGCCCATCCATCGTGCGAAACGGATATGTGGTGGGATGCCTTGTCGCTTGTCCTCCAGGTCGATGACCCGGTAGGCAATCGGCAGAAAGGTGCTAAACATGAGTCGATTAAGCCACGAGCTGTCATTGATTCGCACCTGTACCACGCTGGCGAGATTTTCCCACACCCGGCTTGGGAACAACAATCCAGCCGGTGCGACTTCCCGGATGTCCGTCTGCACCGTGTCAGGCCCTTCAGGGAAGTTCACGATGAATCCGTTCATCAGAAATGGTGTGAACCCGAAGGCCTGCTCGGTTAGCCATGCCATCGGGCTGAAGGAAAGCCAGTTGTCCGTTGCATAATTAGGCGCGAAATCGTGAACCGACACCTCGTTGCCATAAATCAGTCGCCAGTTACTTATCATCGCCAGCTTGGGAAGGCTGGTTGTGCCGGAGGTCATGCTCAACAGTATCACATCCTGCCGCTCGGTTTCCGCTACCCGCTTTTCATACAGGCCGGGATGATCCTCGCCATATAGCCGCCCCAGTGCTTCAATATCCTCGAAGCTAGTGAGCAAAGGATCATCATAATTCCATAACCCCTGGTCGTCCCAGTAAATCACCTTGCGGATATTGGGGATTTGCTCTTTGATTTCCAACGCCTTATCGACTTGTTCCTGATCTTGTGCCAGCAGGAATACCGCATTGCTCTTGGTCAATCCATAGATCAGTTCTTGTGATCCCGCATCGCTGAAAATGCCGAACGACATGGCACGGGCGCTGTGAGTAGCAATCTGCGCCCAGTAAAATTCTGGGTCATTATCTCCGATCACCGCTACCGTTTCGCCTGCTCTCAGTCCCAGGCTCACCAGTCCCAGACAGAAATCGCGGACATGCTGGTATACATCGTTCCAGGTATATTCCTGCCAGATACCGTAGCGTTTCTTTCGCATCGCCACCCGATCACCATGTTCTTGAACACGAAGCAGGAAGTTCTTCGGTAGCGTATCGTTAGTCGAATCGATATTGTCAATGTTTGCTTTGTAGGCCGAGGTATAAATCTTGCCCGGTTTGGTCACCCGGCGTTCAATCGGCGGGATGGAAACGTTCATGTTTATGCCTCCTGTCCCAGATAGGCTTTAATCACAGCCTCGTTTTGTTTGATTTCGTCCGGTGTGCCTTCAGCGATTTTCCGCCCGAAGTCCAGTGCCACCACTCGGTCAGAGATGTCCATCACCAGCCCCATATCATGCTCGATCAGCATAATGGTCATCCCCTGTCGTTCGTGAATGTCCAGGATGAACCGCGCCATGTCCTCCTTTTCTTCCACGTTCATTCCGGCCATCGGCTCATCTAATAGAAGCATCGTTGGCTCAAGCGCCAGCGCCCGCCCCAATTCAACTCGTTTCCGTAGCCCATAGCTCAGGTTGCCGACCACTGTTTTGCGGATGGCTTCCATCTCCAGAAAGTCGATGATCTCCTCGACAAATCGCCGGTTCTCGATTTCCTCACGTCGTGCTGGCCCCCAGAATATGGCTCCGGTCAGTAAATTGGATTTCATGTGGATGTGCCGCGCGGCCATCAGGTTATCCAGTGCGGTCATGTTGGTATACAGGGCGATATTCTGGAACGTGCGGGAGATGCCGAGTTGCGCTCGTTTGTAGGGTGGCAGACCTTTCAGGTCATCGCCTTCAAAACGGATTGCGCCTTCCTGGGGGGTATAGAAACCATTGATGCTGTTGATGAGGCTGGTTTTGCCCGCGCCGTTGGGGCCAATCACCGCCAGGATTTCGCCCTGATGCACGCAGAAGTCAATGTCTTGTAACGCGCGGATACCACCAAAACTGAGTGAAATGTGGTCTACCTGTAATTTAGGTGGAGCTTGCTCCATCTGTTGTCCTTAAGAACGATTTTTCAAAAGTAATTTAATAATTAACGAGCGATTGTAAACGATGTGCCAACCCCGCGCAAGCCAACTCGCGCTTCAGTGTCAGAGACATCCTAACCAGGTGCTGCTGTGTGCGAGTCCAGCCACACCACCATATCTCCCAACACCATATCTTGCTCTGGCTCATTATGGATTTCGTGATACAGCCCCGGATATATCTTCAGGGTTTTGTCGCTCGAACTTACCCCGTTATACAGTTTTTCACCTCCGGACGGCGGACAAATCTTGTCCGCTCCTCCATGAAGAACCAGCAGGGGTAGCTTGATTTCGTCTAATCAACTCCTTATCATCCGGCTCATGCTGACAATATGATAGCCCATCCGCACCCGCACATTGCCATGAAACACCAATGGATCAGTCTCATATTTCTGCACCACGACTGGATCATGTGAAAGGTAGGAGGTGGGTAAAGCCGTAACCGCGACTTTGGGAATAATATTGTTGAGTATCCCTGCAGCCGACACCAAAATCGCCGGTTGAGTAAACTCCGCTTCCAATGGCGTCCCAGAGATAATCAGCCCGGCCAGTTCGTTCTGATATTTGAGGGTAAATACCAGCGCGATCAGCGACCCCAAACTATGTCCATACAAAAAGAGTTTTTTGTCGGGGTGTGCCGCTTTTACGATGTCAACATACTGCTTCAGATTTTCGACAGGCAGGTCTAGGCTTTCGTAATATGCCCGTAGACCATCACTTTTCCCGTGTCCACGATGGTCGGGTCCATATACCGCGTATCCTGCCTGTACCAATCGCTCCGCGACATGCTCGTATCGTCCGATATGTTCCCCAATACCATGTGAAAGCACCACCACCGCGCGAGCTTCCCCTTCCGGCAGCCAGCTTTCAGTATGAATCTTCAAGCCATCGGCTGTCTGAAACGAGTCGGTTGAATGCCCCATAGTCCTAATTCCTTTTGTTTAAACACTATTTTCAATAAACGATTTTTTACGTACTCCACCGTACTGGGGTTAGTATTCCGGCCCATCATCGAAGGTCAGGGGAACATCCAGTCGCATCCACGTTCGCCCCACCCGGAAAAGAGAACCGGGGCGCAGGCTAATCCGCCCGCGAATGGGTAGCTTATCCTTTTCGATGAATGTTCCGTTGCGACTGTTGCCGTCCTCTAACCAGAACGACAGCATATAGGCATTGTCCACCGACTCCGACGCACTCACCGGCACAGACGCGCAGCCCAACCGTGCGTGAAGCCGCGAGGCTTGACTGTCGAAGTTCAGGTGAATATCGCATCCCTCACGCCGTCCCAGCAGAAGTACGCGCTCCTCGCCTATTTCCGGCTGTTCAAAACTGAGTGCTTTGCCATCATACGGGCCACTCATAAAGGTAATCGAAATATCCTTATTCATTCAAGTCCATCCTAAAAATTTCGCGGGCGAATCATCATTGACAGCACTTTGGTTTAATCGCCGTTATCGTCGCTATCTTCATCACCCTCATCGTCGTCGCCGAATTCCTCAAGTTTTATCCGCGCCTCTCGTAACTTCTGCTGTGTTACCTCGTGCCGGGGATCAACATCTGCGGCACACTCAAATGCTTCAACTGCCCGTCGGTAATTCCCATTCATCAGAAGTGCTTCACCAAAGTTGTGCCAGAACCACAAATCCCTGTCGTTGTAATGCACCGCCAGTTCGTAGGATGCAATCGCCTCGTCCCAGCGACTCAACTGCGCGAACGCCAAACCTTGCCCATTCCATGCCCAGGCGTAACTGTCGTCGAGTTCCAGAGCACGTTGGTAACTCTCAATCGCCGTTTCTGGGTCGCCCAACCGCCGCAGCACTTGTCCCCGCCGTGCCCAGGCAATGGGGCTTTTAGGAAGCAAAGCTGTTGCCCGGTCTGCCACGTCCAACGCATCAACTTTGCGTTGCATATCCAGCAGTACATCAATCTGGTTGGTGTAATACCAAACTACCCTGGAATCTTCTTCAATTGCGCGTTCGTAGCTGGCGAGTGCTTCTTCGCGCCGTCCCAATGTTTCCAGCGCCAACCCTCGCCCGTTCCATGCCCAGGCATATCGGGGATTGGTCGCCAGTGCCTGGTCATAAGCCACCAGTGCTTCGTTCGGTTGTCCTAAACGACGGAGTGCTTGTCCACGCTTCGCCCAACTTTCTGGATGTCGGGGATTCAACCGGATAGCTTGATCGAGTGAACTCAGCGACTTCTTCAAACCGTCCCAGGATAACCAGTTCATCCCCCTGGTTATACCAGTACCACACATCCTGATCGTCGAAATCGGTGGCCTTGCGGAAGCAGTTAAGTGCTTCTTCATGTTGACCGAGTGCACTGTAGGTCAGTCCTCGCCCGTTCCACGCCCAACCATAATCCGGGTCGAGTTCCACCGCCCGCGTATAGCTTCGCAGCGCATCGTCGTAATGCCCCAGCCGACGCAGCACCTGGCCGTACTTTGCCCAGGTACGCGCATTTGCGCCATCCAGTTTTAGCGCCTGTTCCAACAGGTCGCGTGCTGGTTGATATTGCCCCATCTGAATCATCGTGTCAGCTTGCTGGTAGATGTAATAGGCATCCTGTGGCGCGGCACTGCTGGCGCGTTTATAAGCCTTCAGGGCTTCATCCAATCGCCCCATCGTTTCCAGTGTGGCGCCCTGTTCATTCCACGCCCAGGCGTAATCCGGGTCGATGCGCGTTGCCTGTCGATAGGCATTTAGCGCTTCATCATATCGCTTCAAGTGCCGCAAAGCGTTGCCCATCCGTGCCCAACTCGGCGCGTGCTGTGGGACGATTTTTGTAACCTTGTCCAACAGAGGAATAGCTTCTTTATAACGCCCCATCAACACCAGCACATTGCCCTGGTTGTACCAGCAGTGCCATACATAACTGTCGGCATATTGCACGGCCTGTTGATAGGTCTCCAGCGCTTCTTCATACCGTCCCAGGTGTTCTAGAACGATTCCTTTACCATTGATTGCCCAGCTATAATCCGGTTGAAGGATGATCGCCCGTTCGTAGGCATCCAACGCTTCGTCGTTCCGGTCAACATGCCGAAGAACTTGTCCCAGTTTCGCCCAGCTAAAGGCGTGATTTGGGTCGGTGCGAGTCGCCTGCTGCGCTGGTTGGATGGCTTCCTCATACTGTTCCATATCCACCAGCATCTCGGTCAGGTTATACCAGTGCCATACCTCTTCGGGTTGATATTTTGTGGCTCGGTTGAAACTTGTCAGTGCTTCTGTGGAACGACCCAGTGCCTTTAGCGCTAGCCCTCGACCATTATGTGCCCACGCATATTCCGGGTCGAGTTCAATTGCCTTCCCATAAGCATCCACCGCTTGCTCAAAATTGCCCATCAGCCGGTGGACTTGTCCGAGTTTTGCCCAGCTATTTGGATGTGCAGGGTCAACTTCCAGTGCTTTGTTCAGTAAGGATAGTGCAGCTTCAAAACGATTCGTGCTTTGTAGCACATCTGCCTGGTTATACCAGTTCCATACATCATGCGGATTGATGCGTGCTGCTGTTTCATAACAGCCAAGCGCCTGTTCCAGGTGGTTCAGGCGTTCCAGCACGATACCTTTGCCTTTCCAGGCAAAAGCATATTCTGGATTGATGTCCAGTGCCTTGTCATAGCACGTCAAAGCCTCTGGATAACGTCCCAAAAGTCGTAATGCACGTCCACGCCGCGCCCATGCCAGTGCATTATTTGGCTGGAGAGCAATCGCCTGGTCATATGCTACCAGCGCCTCGTCAAACCGTCCGAGTTCGGTGAGCGAATAGCCTTTGTCGATCAGTTCGTGGACTTCCAGGGCTGGCCCGGTGATTTCCAGCACTGCCTTTTCACCCGTCACGCTCTGGTAAATCTCGGCCAGTTCATCCACCACTTCGCCCCATCTCTGTGGTCGATCTGACGACTGTTTCTCCAGACACCGCAGCACCAGCATTTGTAAGGTTTTGGGAAGCTGCTCCTTAAAAGGTCTGTCGAATACAGGTGTATCGTGTATGTGCGCGCGTTTCCACTCCGGCAGCTTTTTCACCTGGAATAGGTGTTGCCCGGTCAGCATTTCATACAGGATACAGCCGAAGGCGTAGATGTCGGATCGAATATCGACATCCTTCGATTCGCACTGTTCTGGCGACATATAGGGCGCAGTACCGACTACCGCGCCGAACCGGGTGAGACGATTGCTAGGATCGTCCCGGTGGTCGATTTGCTCAATTGCTTCGTTGCCCGGTAGCAGCGCATCCGTATAATCCAGTGAGCGTACCAATCCGAAATCAGTGATTTTGGCGATTCCATCATGAGTCACCAGGATGTTGGCGGGTTTCAAATCGCGGTGTACCAAACCCGGCACTTTGGTACTGGCATGCTGCATACCGAGTGCGATGTGCAACCCGAATTCCAGCGATTGTTTCAGGTCAAGCCGTTTGTGGTCAATCCAACTTCGCAGGTCGGGGCCGAGTCCTTCTGGTCCACTGATGTGTTCCAGAATGATATGGGGACGCCCTGCGATTTTTTCGACCAGTCGTGCCTGCACAATATAACGGTGCTTTTCGACCAGCATCCAGGTTGTGGCTTCCTGGTTAAATCGTGCAACCGCCCGTTCGTTGTCCAGGAATCGGCTCTGAAAAGTTTTGATGGCAATCGGTTCGTGCCCCTGGACATCGTAACATAGATACACGACGCCCATGCCACCTCGCCGCACATCCACCACCTCGTACCGATCTTGGATTCGATCTCCAATACCGAATTCATCGTCGGGTGTTTCCGTTGGCGGACTGCTCTGAGTATGACGTGCTATCTGGCGCTGGTTACTCGACTCTCGTTCCACCGAGGTCAGCGATTGTTGGATACTAAATTCGGCTACCGTTTCGCTGGGTAAACTGTAACTACTGTCCGGCGCGAGGAAGGTTTCGGAAAAGTCCATGTCTGCGACGGTTTCGTCCAGGTCGCTCATGTCATAATCGGCTTCCATCGGCGCGATGACAGTATGATCTTCATCGCTGCTATACATGGCGCTGGTCAGGTCTTCGGTTTGTGAGAACGAGTTTGAAATAGGCGACTCTCGCTGATAGATGTTCAGCAGAGTTGCGATCACCTGTTCATTTTCGATGTCTTTGTGGTCGGTTTCGTCATCGGCTATCGCCCACAGCGCCACCGCCAGATTTCGCCGTGATGGATACGTTCGTGCTGAAGCAACTGTCCAATCGGTGAAGTCCTGGATGGCTCGTTGCGCCAGTTCACGATCACCCGCGTCTGTGGCTTTTTCTAGCGCCTGTTGGTAGGCAATCAGCGTTTTGCCAACGTAAAATACCAGCAGACGCCCGTCTTCAGTGATCGCGTGGTTTGCGCACAAGTCGCCCAGTGCAAACAAATCGTTGATGTCATCTCGTCGAAGTGCCAGTCTTCCCAATTGCCGGATGTCTGGATTCGGGTCGATGGCGAAATAATCTCGCTGGTCGTCACTATGTCGTTTTCGCAGCGCCTTGCGTACTTCATCGTCGGACATTGGAATCGGTTGGCGGTCTGTCTGGGGAATGTTCGTAGGCAAGGTGTATTACCTGTGTATTGGTGTCATAGTCTCACTGAACGCTGCTGGATGTCTCAAACCGTAACCGTTCACCATCCTCATCAGCGTGAACGGTAATCGGTATCACCCGGCTGGAACGCATCTTCCACAATTTTGGTACTGAGAGGGCGGGTCAACAAACGTTCAATCGCCCGCCGCAAGGGACGCGCACCGTGAATTGGGTCATAACCCTTCCTCAATACCAATTCGCGTGCATCCTCCGCCAATTCCATAGATAGATTTTGTCGTGCCAGCCGTTGATGGAGTTCGCCAAGCTGCAAATCGAGAATTTTGCTCATCGTATCCGGGTTCAGCGAACGGAATGTTATGACTTCATCCACCCGATTTATAAATTCCGGCCTGAAGAAGCGGTTCAAATAAGCAGCATAATCGGCTTGTTGATCTTCTCGACTGCCGAACCCAAGCTGCTTTCCAGTTTCCTCTGTCCCAATGTTGCTGGTCATAATAAATACCGAATGTCGCGCATCCACATGCCGTCCATGCGCATCGCTCAGTCGCCCCTCATCGAACACTTGCAGGAAGATGTCGAACACTTCCGGGGCAGCTTTTTCCACTTCATCCAGTAAAACCACACTATAGGGGCGTCGTCGTAGGCCATCAGTGAGTTGTCCACCGCGTTGGGTATCCTTGTATCCCGGTGGTGCGCCGATCAAGCGGGCGACAGTATGTGAATCGTGGAACTCCGACATATCCAACCGGAGCATGGCATCATCACTGCCGAAAAGAAAGTCCGCCAGCGCTCGTGCCAATTCGGTTTTACCCACGCCCGATGGTCCCAGGAACAAGAATACGCCGATAGGACGATTTGGGTCGCCCAATCCGGCGCGTGATGTTTTGATGGCTTCAGCCACTGTTTTGACTGCGCTGTCCTGCCCGATCACGCGCCGAACCAGCGCTTCTTCCAGTCCCGACAGGCGGCGCTTTTCGTCTTTTGTCAGGTCAGTCACTGGGATGCCTGTCCAATCCGAGAGTACCGCCGCAATGTTTTCCACCATCACTTCTGGAATACCCGCGTTCTCATCTGGTGATGTAGTTCGGATAGTGACCCGCGTGCAGGCCTCGTCCAGCAGGTCGAGCGCCTTATCAGGCAGGCGTCGATCTGGTAGAAAGCGCACCGATAGACTCACGGCGGACTCCAAAGCCTCTGGGCGGATGATGACACCATGATGATCTTCTAGCTTTAGACGCTGCCCACTCAGAATAGCCAGCGTATCCGGCTGCGAGGGTTCTTCAATGTCAATCGTGCGGAACCGTCTGTCTAGCGCCGGGTCTTGCGCAATAGCACGACGATATTCCTCGTGAGTGGTTGCTCCGATGCAGATCAAGTCGCCACGCGCCAATGCGGGTTTGAGGATATTGGCTGCATCAAGGTTGCTGTCAATAGTATCCCCTGCACCCACAATCGTATGAATTTCGTCAATGAACATGATAACGTTTCCGGCATTTTTAGCTTCATCCACAATGCCGATCAACCGTTCCTCAAATTGTCCTCGCAGGCTTGTTCCGGCTACCAGAGTGCCAATTTCAATCTGCACAAGCCGCCGGTGCAGCAAAGACTTCGGTGCAGTACCCTCGTTGATTGCAAACGCCAATCCCTCTACGACGGCTGTTTTACCAACACCGGCATCGCCCAGCAGTAGCGGATTATTCTTCTTGTTTCGCGCCAATGTGCGTGCCAGAGCACGGATTTCCGCTTCACGGGCGATAGCTGGCCCAATCTTTCCCGCAGCGGCCTGGGCGGTCAAGTCGCGTCCATATTTATCCAATAGGGGCGTTGGCATCCGCAGGTCGTCGCGCGATTCTTCTTCGTCCAGCAAGTCCGAGCTATAGTTGAATTCGTCGCTGATGCCGGGGAAGGCGAACATGTCGCTATCAATCGGTAATTCATTTGGCAACTGTTGATCGTCATGGTTTTCCAACAACAGACGCTGCAACCACCCGTTGAGGTCAAAACCCATATCGAGCAATTTGCGCACAGGAATGCTCTCGCCCTCCTGCAAGATTGCCATCAACAAATGAACTTCAGCCACTTCTTCCTCGTCCACATCGTCATCCCGCTCGGATAGGAAAATAGTGAGCGCCAGGATAATTTCAGTTCGAGGTGTTAGCGGCAGGACTTGTGCTAATTTGCCATCACCTGTGCCAATTTCTTTGCGAATTTCGTTTCGGACATGGCGGGGGTCTAATCCGGCTCGACGTAGCAGATTAATGGTTGGGCTGCCCTCATTGCGGGTAGTCGCCATGAACAGGTGCTCGACCCCGATATAATTGTGCCCCAACTTTCGCGCTTCTTCAGCCGCCGCCGCTAACAGGCTGGAACAGCGTTCCCGAATTTCTTTTTCGTCTGGTGAAGGTGAGGGATTCAAATCTTATTTCCCATATGCATTCATAAATGTATCATTGCTGTCAAAAGTATACCGCAAGATCAGGATTTGTTCATGAAATGGGGTTCGACATCTTGGTAGTCGAGACGCTTTAATATCATAAGCCATTTTTAGGTAAATCTTCATAGTACGGGTACGCTATTGCCTTATACTAGAAGGGAAGTGAGATGTGCTTCTCTTCACAAATGCGCAGACTGCTGATTCAATAAGAAAGCAACTATGACCACCGATCCGCTAATTGGCAAGAAACTTGGTGATTATATTATTGTCGATGTCCTGGGACTCGGCGGCATGGCTCGTGTCTACCGAGGCTTCGATGAAAAGCTGAATCGTTATGCCGCCGTCAAGGTTTTCGACGCCCATTTGATTGCGGAAGGCGATCAGGATGAATATCGGATGCGGTTTCAGAATGAAGCGCGTTCTATCGCCCGCCTGAATCATCCCAATATTGTTGGTGTGTATCAATTTGATCGTATCGGCACGATCTATTATATGGCGATGGGCTTCATCGAAGGCCGTGACCTGCGTGCCCACATCAAAAATTATGCCAAGCACAACACCTATATGCCCTATGTGGATATTCTACGTGTCATTCGGGACATCAGCGGTGCCTTAGATTATGCTCATAAGGAAGGGGTTATTCATCGGGACGTCAAACCCTCCAACATTATGGTGACACCCACTGGCCGCGCAGTATTAACAGACTTTGGGCTGGCACTGGATGTCTCAGAAGGGACGATTGGTGTTACGTTTGGCAGCGCTCACTATATCGCCCCGGAGCAGGCAGTATCTTCTGCCCAGGCTGTCCCTCAAAGCGATCTATACTCCCTCGGTATTGTATTGTACGAAATGCTGGCTAATCAAGTTCCTTTCAATGATCCCAGTGCTATGACAGTGGCGCTCAAACATCTCAACGAACCCCCGCCGCCACCCAGTCGAGTCAATCCAAATCTTTCGCCACAAATCGATCAGGTGGTTCTTAAAGCCCTGAACAAGACCCCCAACAAGCGCTATGAGAGTGGTATGGACTTTGCCCAGGCGCTCCAGGCTGCCTTTGCTCTGTCAGATACAGAATCAGATTCGCCACAATTGGTTCGGGAACTGCCTTCCTGGGATACCTCGCCCTCGCAGTCCAGTACCAGGTCGCGCACGAGAGACACGGGATCAATTGGGGAAGTCGATACTGTCAAATTTTCAGACCCCAGCCTGCGTCCGCCCAGTATGTTAGATGATCTTCCTACTATTACTGACTCGAAAATCTCGAATGCTTCCCGTGCGGGCATTCTCCGTTATCAAAAAGCACGGCGAACACAATTGATTGCGAGTCTGGTCATTATCTTAGTGGTCGCTATCGTTGCGATTGTGTTGTTGAGCGCTAGCAGCCAACAGGCCCGTGTCAATCAGATTGCGACAGCTACCGCTCAGGCTGCTGTCGCTGGGACAGGCACGCAGGCTGCGGTTGTAGCGATGGCCGCCTCGCAAACGGCTACCGAAACACGTATTCCAACTGAAGTACCATCCCAAACGCCGATTCCAACAGACACCCCACCGTCCGATACGCCGGAACCAACCCTTAAACCTACTATTGTATCCGAACCTACTGAGGCTGTCCCGACGGCGGGAGCTACTCTACAAGTTCCGAGCGTATCAACCGAGCAAAGTTCCACTGTGACAAATGTGCCCACTGAAGCAGTTGTCGCCATCACCTTGACGCCTACTGATACACCCAGCCCTACACAGACACCTTCCATAACACCATCCTTCACGGCGACTGCTATATTACCGACACCCACCATTGATGACCCGGAAACCAAACAGGTAATACTGCGTTACGATCAGGATCGAATGGTGCTGCTCAACCGCTCCAGTGAGGACGTAGATGTAAGTGGTTTATTGTTTGTCCAGATACAGTCAGATGGTACTGAGCTTGATTTTGAGTCCAGTCGTTGGAATAGTGGTACTCGCCCGACCACCGCGCTCCCACCTGGCTCTTGTTTCGAGGTGCTGACCAACACTGGCAATTTGTTGGATCCGTCCGAACTCTGCGATGCCCGTTATGCCTGGAGTCGGGTGTCTTTCATCCACTGGTTCTGGATTAGCGACGACTCCACCGCAGTATTTGAAGTCCGTCGCGGGAACACCGTCTTGGCGGTTTGTCCAATCAGCACCGGGGAATGCACGATTGACGTCCATCGTAATACCTAAAACTTTCTTCCAGTATTGAAATGACACCTTGATGCAGCCTTATTCAACCGTTCGGGGTTGTCATCAGGGTTACAGTCGGCTGTGGTGTTGTATTTTGTGCGGGTGGCTGCGGTGTCTGGTTGGCTGCCAGCATCAGGGCAATTACCAGCACAACTATGATAACCAGCAGGATCCACTGCACACGCGATCCACGCCTCGCTTCCGGTGGGCTTTCTGTTAATCGTGCATTTTCTAGCAACCACGTTTGCATCAACCCGCTTGTAACGCGGATTCCGTTAGGCGTATTGTCGACAATCTCTCGATATTCCAGACCCCGTATCGCCGCATGAATAGCCGTTGCATCGAGTGGAAAATCTGTCTCTACCAGCCATGTTTCAATCCCAGAAGGGCTAACTGCTGCTAAGGGGTCGGCATACAACAAACTGCTGATGGCTGTCAATACAAGCCGTTCGTTGCGTGTGGTTGCTGTCCAGGCAGATCGCAGTTCTGCCTCTGTCTGCTTATATATCTGTGAACTAATCTGCTTTACATCATCTGTTGTGAGGGCAGTGCGGTCAGGATGTGCCTCCCATAACCTAAACAGGTGAAGACCGAATTGCTGAATGAAGCGGGGTTGTCCTCCGGCAGTAGCCTGAACCGCAGCAACCGCCTCATCGCTCAGTCGGTATCGTCCTCCAGCCGGTTCATTCAGCAGCCATCTGGTATCTTCACTGTTGAGGTTAGCCAGGCGGAATATATTTTCAGCTTCCACCAGTGGGGTGAATTGTGGTATATCGGACTCATAGGTTGTGTCCAGCGTCAGTACAAACCCTAGCGAACTAAATTGCTCGATGACATCGTTTAGGAAGTGAACTGTATCCTCATCCAACGCGCCAGATTCTACTGCTTGTAGTAAGGCATCGGCGTCATCGAGCAAATAGACCATCCGACGGTGACGGCGCAGGATATTCATGAGTTCCAATAGATAGTTATCTGTAAACCATTCCCGTAAATTCGTCACCGTGCCATCAAATTCTGGCAGTCGAGTCACAGTATAATTGCGCTCCGCCAGTGTTTGCCCGGTTGCGGATACCAGGGTGCGTATCAACGCCCGCTCATTCGTCAACGGCATTTGTTTCATCGGCAGATAAATCCCGATGAAGGTTTCTTCAAAGAAAGAATTGAAGTGCCTCAAGAGTGCTGTTTTGCCACTACCGTTCCTGCCCAGGATGAGGGACGTATGGGTTCGTTCCGGGTCCGTCAAGTTCTGATATAGGAACTCGAACGCTTTTTGACGTCCAGCGAATGGCATCGCCGTGCCGACTTCGGCGGCTAGCGGGTCATACGGATTGACATAGGGTTGCGATTCCATCGACTTCCTTAATCTGGGAAGGGTATATGGATTTGATGATGGGTCAATTATACTCACAATTTTCCATCCCTAGACCATCCTACTGTGACACGGCATTCAAAATGATTATGCTGGAATGACCTTGTCGGGGCGAGAAGAAATAACTCGCCCCATGTTTATGTCGCTAGGCGGGGCTGGTGTTCGCAATGCTGCGCCGCCTCAAAGTCCGTCGAATGAACCATAGGGGAATGATAACAATTAGCGCCAGGGGAAGTCCGAGTACCGCCAGGGTGATCAGTACATCCGCCCCAAACCGCAGTACATTGATGAGTGTCGCTAATGCGGCTTCCACCGTCCGCCCCGGACTCCACCCCGCGATTTGTATAGGTGTTTCGATGGCCTTTGGGATGAGAGTCACGCTGATGGAGGAATATGCTGCCGATTCCTGATAGTATTGGAGTTGCCCTCGTATCGTTTCGATCTCGCCGCGTGTATTCACCAACTGGTTATAGACATTCAGTACATCTTCCGTCTTGGTTGCGTGATCCATGATCGCTCGCAACTGTGCTTCCGCAGCTTCCAGATTGGTCAGGCGGCTATTCAAATCGACATACTGTTGGGTCACATCCTGTCCGGTAATATTTTCCGACTCGACCGTTCCCGCGCCCGACTTGATCTGGCTCAGGGCACTATCCAGTTTGTTGGCAGGGACTCGAATAGTGATTGACCCTTGTGCCACGTCCTGTCCATCGGCGGTGCGCACCGTGCTGGTGGTGGACGAAACCACCCATCCGCCCATCTCCTCCGCCATTGCCGCAATGCTGGATAGGGATGTGTCGGCGGCATCCACGACCAACTGTAATGTAGCTGATTTGAGAATCACCCGCTCCTGGTTGTTTGTGGTTGGTTCGCTTGGCTGGCTGGCGATCAACCCATCGGTTGCATTTTGTCCCGATTGTTCCTGATAGATGGCCGCTGACGTGGGTGCGGCGTAAAGATAATCGCCTCCGCCGCTTCCAAGTGAACTGGTAACGTTACTGAAAGTGTCGCCCACCGCCGAAGAACCAATCGCCGCCAATGCGATGAACAGCATCAGTCCCCCTATAGCCGAGAGCAGCCCTATTGGTAATAAAACTTTCCGTTTGAGTGTCATGACGACGATTCCTCCTGTAGCTAGCCCTGATTACTTGTCTCGCAGGACATGAACATTAGTCATCCTGTATGAATACAGGCTTTGAGGAATAGGACGGCGAGATGACTGGAAAAGTTCCAGAAGGGGAATAGGTACTTCGATTCAGCGTTACAAATGGGGAGTTAGCACAAGGAAAGTTGATCCAGACAAGCCCACTAACCCGCAATAGACAAATCTGGGTTCAGGGCGACGGTATTGAAGAACCTGGGTCAGGTGAGATAGGTAGACTTAACTACTCGTCCCCTGGTATCCGGGCGAATGGCTGTGTCAATGTGTAACCATCTCCGCTGGGCTGACCGTCGATGGTTATGGGGACGCGGGTTTCTGTCGCCCGGTCATATAGACCGATGATGATATGGTAATCGTCCGCCATCGGGATATCGGAGTCGGTGATCGTCAGGATTCGTCGGTCAATTATGTATTCGCCTTTGTCCCACACCAGCGACGAGTAATAATTGCCGTCGTTCGTTCGCGTAATGGGCGCGTCCCAGGCGGCGATCAGGTTGTTATCCTTATCTACCAAATGGATATAGACTACGTAATCCGCCGTTGGCTTCTCCAGCACCTCCCAGAAGAAATTGGTGACGAGCCGCCGCCCCGGCCAGAAGTCATGACTCAGGATGTCATAGCCCAGGTAGCGTAAGAATCCGCCGAACACAACATCACCTTCGGGTGGGATGGTGACATCCGGTTTCTCCCACCGTTTTTCCAGATGCAGTTCATACACCATGTATTTGAAGATGCCATCGTCATTCCACCATGCCTGTCGCAGGATGGATTTAGTATCGGTTTCATCTGTGGTCGCTATCGACAGTACATCCAGAATTGGATTATTCCCCGGCACGAAGGTATTAAAATCTCCACCCAACTCCGGCACTCCGTAGATGAAATAAGTCACCCCGTCCAAATCGGAAAGGTTTGTCGGCATTTCGTCGATTCGGATGTCCTCCAACGGAAAGAAGAATGGCAATCGTTTCAGCCCTGGTGCCACTACCTGCAATGGTTCTTCATGGGTATCCCGGTAAATCTGCAAACCATCCACTACCGACATCAGCGCCACGTTACCAGACTCATAGCGCGCGTGGTCATCCGGCAGCTTGTTTGTCCACAACCAATCCCAGCCTGCATTCGGGTCATATAGCGGACTCAGAACTCCTGGGATTGCTAGCATCACCAATCCAACCAGGTAAATAGCTCCAAATATTCGTTGATGGTGAGTTCTCTTATTCTCCGGTGAAAAATTTCCTGTCCAGTGTGCCAGTATTACGGCTGTGGGAAGGATCATTAACGGAACAATAGCAAAAGACAGGCGGTAGTGGTAGCTATATGAGAAAAACCATGTCACGAAATACGGGAACGCCAGCGCCATCCCCCATATGATCTTTGCCGCCGCATCTCGACCTTCGTTCATCCAGCGTCCTTGCGCCCATCGCCACAGGGTCACCAACGTGACTCCCGCGCCCACCACTAATGCGACCCACTCGATCACACCCATCCGGTGAGGCGACACTATTGACGGCACTAATCCTGCTAATACTAACGCCAATCCAAGAATGAGCTGTCCTACAGGTAGTGGCGACACAACAATAGTTTTTTCTGTTTCCCTCTGAATCTCAATGGTAAGGTTTTCTTTCTGATCGCTTACGATTGACCGTTGATGGTTGACAATCCACCCAATCAGCACTAGCAGCGCCAACAGCGGCCAGCCGAACTCTGCACCACTCTGCGCCGCCAGTGTTTGCCAGAATCCCGGTGGTAGGTCAATCGGTTGATGTCCAGCCAACATGTTGCGCATGTACCAGGCCGCACCCAGCGGAATCGACGCTGCACCCGTCCATATTGCTACCTCGATACGCGGCCACGATGCACGAATCACCTCTTTTATGACTGTGCCTCGCTCCGGTTGTTGCCGCGATTTGATACCGATAATCCGTTGTATGACTTCAATCCCGACCAGCAATAGCACACCCCAGATGAACGCGCCCATCGTCGGCTTCGTCCACATGCCTACGCCCAGCAGCAAACCAGCAATCAAGGCGTACTGCCGTCTAGAGCGTCTTCCTTCACCTGGAAGAGGTGAAGGAGTTGTCCACGCCAGCAAGAAAAACGCCGCTGCTGCTGTGAACAGGAATGTCACCGGGATTTCCAGATCGCCATACCGTGACCATTCGCCTACGTGCGGATATAGCGCCCACATCGCCGCTACATATATGCCGACTCGTCTGTTGAACAACCTGCGTCCCAGTACATACGCCGCTAGAATGCTCCCGATATGTAACCAGGGCAGTACCGCCCGCGCTGCATGGTCATTCACGCCGCCCACCGCCAGTTGTGTATAGGTTTCCAGCAGGGGCAAAAACTGCGGATAATAGCCAATCGTATTCGGAATATAACCGAGCAGGGTATATAGTTTGCCCTCATAGGCATATACCCACAGTGCGTCATAGGCTGTTGACGGCCAGTAGGCTACCCCCAGCCATCGCACCACCAGCGCCACACCGATTAACCCAATCAGCAACTTCTCATCAAGCGCCAGTTGGTTTTTGTTTTTTTCTGTGTCTATAGGTGGAGTTGAGACACGAGATTTCTTTCTCCACACCGACACCCAACCTATGACAGCCAGTATTGCCGTCCCCGCCAGCACAGGCTCCAGCCGCAGTAATCCCGCGCCCTGAAAACTTCCCAGTATGAACATTAATGCCGTCAGGAGCGCCCCACCAAATGCAATCGTCAAACAGGCAATCGTCGGCCAATCACGCCATTCCCGCCGGGGCAGGACAACCAGCGCCCAGGGCAGTCCCAGGCCAAAAAAGACCCAGGCGAGTGCCGGGGTCGGAGCTGACATCGAGTTTATCCAATAGGGCATTGGGCGATACGTTCCTATTCCAGGTTCATTCCAGGATTGCGAATTTGATGGAAATGTTGACTATTTTTGTCATGTTCGTCTATGATTTGCTGAACGCTTGTCCTTGTGTTCGTTGACGCAATATCCAGGTCAGCCGTTGGCCGATCCACACCACGCCCCGCGCTCCGATTAAGCCAATCGCCGGATAAACAGGCAGGTAATATCGCTGCCATTCAATCGGTGTCAGGAACAGGGTTGTCACCGTCATCACCAGTGCCCATATACCCACTAACCAGCGTGCTGCCAGTCGGGTTTTGCGTCCGCGCATCAGTGACCAAACGCCTGCGCCTATCATAATGCATAATAGGGTAGCACCCAAGATTGATCCGCCAATGCTTACCCCACGCCAAACCGATGCTTCATACTGCGCGATCTGGTCGCCAATGGCAGTTTCCCAACCCTTTATTTCGAAATGTTGGGGGAGGGTGATGAAGGCCTGCCGGAAGAATCCAGCAATTTGATCGCCAAAATTCGCATAGCCGCCAAATGTCGCCGTTTGCCCTGCCAGTAAATCCCGACGGAGTTCCAACACTGTCCCAACTCGACCAACAGGGTTTCCCCACCATGCCGGGTTAAGCAGCACGAAGGTCGCACTGCAAATCAACAGCGCAATCCAGAATCGAAGGTAAATGTGTACGGGCACGACCCGCCATGTTCGAATCGTGCGCGTAAAGATATATATCCCACATGCCCCATATACTGCTGCCACTGTGAAAATTGCAGTATGTTTGCTTGCCAGTGCCAACCCTGCTGCCACACCCAACATCAACGTGCTCCGCCAGGATGGTCGTTGTAACAACCAGATTCCTGCTAACACGGTCAGCAGGCTGAAACAGATGAAACTGCCTTCCATCATCGCCCGCCGCCCGTTCAGCAGCAGCGCCGGATTCAGCGCGAAGTACAAACTGGCAATATATGCCACCGGCAACCCACCCATTTGCCAGCCAATCACGAAGATGATGATGGCACTGACCGCCAGCAATATTGCGGACGGGAGTCGGGCAACTTGCAGCAGCGCCTCGCTCGGCGCGTGGCCATACTGTTGGTTATAATTCCAGTCCGCACCCCAATCCCACTGTTCGTTGATGTCCACAGACGTGAATCCGCGCAAATGCCATGCCAGCCCGATCAGATATTTATTTACTGTGCCATTCAGCAAGCGTAGCTGCTGTTCAGTGGGACTGGCAGGGGTGTCGCTGTAGTAAATTTTGCTCAGGTCGTGCTCGATGAACTGGTAGTTGTAATCCCGGCTCATATATATCTGCGTGGCTTCATCCCCATGAAACGGGACGAGCGCCACCCCAGACAGGATGTAAATCACCAGCAGTCCGAGATACAGGAAGATGTAGTGCTGCGCGCTGAGTATGGAATAAAAGGTTAAAGACTTTCGGAACAAATTTCTACTCGTTCTCGCCATGCAATTGTTACAATGTCAACGGGCGCGTAGGGTGTAGTGGCACTCGGCGTGTGCGTCCACATAACAGAGAACATGCATTATTCGTTGTCTTCCCCAATTGTCATGAGTACCTTGTTCTGCTCGACACTCTGCCCTGCCTGTACATGAATGTGGTTTACAATTCCATCGCGTGGCGATTTCAGTTCGTTCTGCATCTTCATTGATTCGAGGATGATAACGGTTTGACCCGCCTGAACAATCGCTCCAGCTTCTACCGGCACGGCCACCACCAGCCCCGGCATGGGTGCTTTAATCGACATCTCGCCCGTATCGGTTGCCAGACCCGCTGTACGCGCGGCCATCAGTTGTGCTCGTTCGTCCAGAACTTCGCCTGCATACAGCTTGCCCCGCAGCAGCACTTCGATATCCCTATCGCGCTCCTCAATCACCAGTTCGTGCGACTGGTGATCCATCAGAATCGAATACAGCGAGGGCCCCATCGCCATAAAATCGACTTCGCGCGGTTCACCGTTCACCAGCAGGCTTCCGTCGCGCTGGATTTCGATCTCGAATGTTTTGTTGTTGATCGTTGTCACGTATTTCATCGGTGCATCCGCTCCCATCGCCCAACCCATTTCCAATTGCTGGTATCCCTCGCCCCGCGCGAAACCACCTGGCTGGCGAGTTGGCGCTGCCGGTGCGTGAACAATGTGGCGGCGATGGCTGCCGTTTCAATGTCCGTGTCCTGTGGGGCTTCCTCATAAGTCGTCATGCTGAATCGCTCTTCCACAAACTTGGTGTCGAACATCCCGGCGATGAAGCTGAAGCTGTTCATCAAATTCTGATGGAAGGGGATGTTATGTTTTACACCCATGATGGTATATTCTTCCAGCGCCCGCCGCATCCTCAGGATGGCCTCGCCCCGGTCTTCGCCCCAGCAGATCAGTTTGGCGATCATGCTGTCGTAATATGGCGTGATCTCGTATCCGCCATACACACCACTGTCCACTCGTACCCCTGGCCCGGTGGGAATGTTAAGTGTGCTGATCGTGCCGATGGATGGCAGGAAATTGTTGTATGGGTCTTCGGCATTGATACGACATTCAATCGCCCAGCTTGTCGGTTCAAGGAAGTTGCTGGTTGGCCCCATCCGCCGCCCACGCGCGATGCGAATTTGCTCTTTAACCAAATCAATACCCGTCACCAACTCCGTCACTGGATGCTCGACCTGTAACCGCGTGTTCATCTCCAGGAAGTAGAAGTTTTTGTCTTTGTCCACCAGGCATTCAATGGTTCCGGCGTTCACATAACCGACGACTTCCGCTGCCCTGACCGCCATTTCTCCCATTCGGCGTCGGAGATCGGGATCAACAAACGTGCTGGGTGACTCTTCCACTAACTTTTGATGCCGCCGTTGGATTGAACACTCTCGTTCGCCCAGATGGATCGTATTGCCGTGTGTATCGGCCAGAATTTGAAACTCGATATGCCGCGCACCCACCAGCAGTTTTTCCACATACACTTCACCGTTGCCGAAGGCGCTTTCCGCTTCCCGCCGTGCTGAGGCCAGTGCGTCAGGTAATTCCTCCAGCGTATTCACCGCGCGCATCCCTTTACCACCACCGCCTGCTGCTGCTTTCACCAACAGGGGGAAACCGATGGATGATGCGACAGCGATGATGTCATCGTCCCGCAGCCCCGGTTCTGTACCCGGCACAATCGGCACACCTGCCAGCTTGACCGTCTCCCGTGCCGCCTGTTTGTCGCCCATACGGGCAATCGCGCGCGGGGGTGGGCCGATGAAGATTATGCCCTCGTCGGCGCACGCCTGCGCGAAGTCCGGCTTTTCCGACAGGAATCCGTATCCCGGATGAATTGCATCCGCGCCGGACTTCTTGGCCGCTTCCAGTATTTTGTCGATGCGTAAGTAGCTCTCGCGCGGCTGCGGCGCGCCAATGTTGATCGCCTCATCCGCGTACCGCACATGTAAACTCGTCCGGTCTGCATCGCTGTACACTGCCACCGACGGGATGCCCAGGTCGCGGCAGGCGCGGATCACCCGCACCGCAATCTCGCCCCGGTTGGCGATCAACACCTTCTTAATCTTCTGCTGTGATTGTTCAGGAACCATGAGTAACCTTCTCAAAAAATTCTAGCACTACACTGTTGAACATTTCTACGTTGTCCCAATTCAGCATGTGACCCGCATTCGGGATCATCATCAATTTCGCGTTCGGAATGAGTTTTTCCATTGTGCGTCCCATTCCGTGAGTGACTCGGTTGTTTTGCGCGATCAAAATCAACGTCGGGCACTGTATCCGGCTCAGTTGACCTTTGCCGTTGAAAGTGTAATTTGCGTCCGGGAGATTCCAGAAGTTGGCCGGGTTTGCCATCTGTGGCCGAAAGCCTTCTTCAAAAACCGCCGCTACCTCCGGCGACTTTGCCATTTGTCGGATAGTCATATTTTTCGCACGTTCCAGTCCTATCAGTTTGGTCATCCATGTACCCAATGGCATGAATATCTTCATGAGCAGGTTATCGCCAAATCCATAATTGGTTTCTGCCAGCACCGCTGCTTGAACACGTTCAGAGTGGTCAACCGCCATCTGCTGCGCGATTGCTCCGCCCATCGAATGCCCACAGATCAATACCTTGTCGATTTTTAGTACATCCAACAATCCAAATAAATCGTCGGCAAATAGCTTGATCGAGTACGGTTCGCTCGTTTGGCCGGACTCGCCATGTCCACGCACATCTGGGACGATCAGGCGAAATGCCCCATCCAAAGCTTCATACTGCGGCTTAAACTCTGCGTGGGATACTCCTGCCCCATGCACTAGCAGCAAGGGTTCACCTTGTCCAACTACCTCGTAGGCAATTGTCGTCCCGTTGACCTGTGCCTTCTCCACTTTCGTTTCTCTGTGTCCTTTGCACCTCTGCGGTTCATCTTCTAGCTAATCGCTATCAGCTAACGACTATCCCCTACAACGGAATATTGCCATGCTTCCGCGCCGGATTGCTGTCCCGCTTGTTCTGGAATACTTCCAGCCCGTTAATCAGCCGCGCTCGTGTATCCCTCGGTTCGATGATGTCGTCGATATACCCGCGCTCCGCCGCCACGTAGGGGCTGGCGAATTTCTCCCGGTAATCATTCACTAGTTCCGCTTTCTTGGCTACTGGGTCTTCGGCTTCATCCAGTTCCCGCCGGAACACGATACTCACCGCGCCGTCCGGCCCCATGACAGCGATCTCCGCCGTCGGCCATGCCAGATTCAGATCGCCGCGCAGGTGTTTGCTGCTCATGACGCAGTACGCCCCGCCGTATGATTTGCGCGTTGTCACCGTCAGCTTTGGTACAGTTGCCTCGCAGTACGCGTACAACAGTTTCGCCCCCGCCCGGATGATTCCACCGTATTCCTGCTGCGTCCCCGGCATATATCCCGGCACATCCACGAATGTTACCAGTGGGATGTTGAACGCATCGCAGAATCGGATGAACCGTGCTGCCTTCTCGCTGGCGTCGATGTCCAGCACACCGGCCAATACCGCTGGTTGGTTGGCGATGATACCTACGCTGTGCCCACCCAAGCGCGCGAATCCGACCACGATGTTCATGGCGAACTGTTCGTGTATCTCGAAGAAATGTCCGTCATCCACCACTTTCCGCACAATTTCCTTCATGTCGTACGGCTTATTCGGATTGTCCGGGATGACACCATCCAGTTCAGTATCCGCCCGCAGGGGATCATCTGTTGTGGGCACGAATGGGGGGTCTTCCATATTGTTGTTCGGGATGAAACTCAGCAGTTCCCGTACCAGCAGCAGCGCTTGGGTTTCGTTCTCCGCTACCAGATGACACACACCGCTTTTGGAGGCATGAACCGTTGCACCGCCCAATTCTTCGTGGGTCACATCCTCATGCGTCACCGTTTTGACCACATCCGGCCCGGTGATATACATGTAACTGGTGTCCTTCACCATAATGATGAAGTCTGTCAGGGCAGGGCTATACACCGCGCCGCCTGCGCAGGGCCCCATAATCACGCTGATCTGCGGCACGACCCCACTACTCAAGGTATTACGCAGGAAGATGTCGGCGTACCCGCCCAGGCTGTCCACACCTTCCTGGATGCGCGCACCGCCACTGTCGTTCAGCCCGATTACAGGCGCGCCCGTTTTCAGCGCCATATCCATGATCTTGCAGATTTTTTCGGCATGGGCTTGGCTCAGGCTGCCGCCGATCACAGTGAAATCTTGTGAGAAAGTGTATACCAATCGGCTGTTGACCGTCCCCCAGCCTGTGGCAACACTATCGCCCAGGAATTTTTTCTTCGCCATGCCGAACTCATAGGCACGATGCGTCACAAACCCATCCAATTCCCGGAACGTGCCGGGGTCAAGCAGGATGTCCAATCGCTCGTGGGCGGTGTTGCGTCCTGCCTCGCGTTGTTTTTTCACCCGCTCTGGCCCGCCGCCAGCATGACTTTGTTCGCGCTTCAGGCGGAGTTCTTCAATCTTCGGGTTAACAGCCATTCTAATACTCTCCATTGCGTGATAATGAAACGTGCCGGTGACGCACGATATAGGCAACCGGGACGAATAGGATGATTGCAAGCATGACCGCCAAAAATGGAAATCGCCCCCGGTCATAATCGGCCTGCGAGAATAATAACAGTCGTAACAGGCTGTAGATACTGAATCCAACTGCCAGCCAGGCAGCGTACAACTTCGCGCCCCGTACCCGCGCCCACAGCAGCACAAACACCGCCAATGCTGCCAGCATCCACAACAAACTGGCAATCAACTCAAATGGAATTGACAGACTAATGTGGACGTCGTTTGGGTACGGCGCATTAAGAGTCCGTACCACCGCACCGAATTGGAATAATACCAGGAGTGCTGTTAGCGAGAGCAGGGTGCGGGAACGTTTTGGAGGAGTCGTTTGGTTGATGCCGTCGGTCATAATTTTGACATTATAACCTGTGCGCTAAATGAGAACAAAGGTCGGTGATGTTGCTCACCAAGTTTGCGGTTTTTCCGATAGCGTTTGCTGCGGGATTGTTCCATACAAACAAAAACAGTGGGAAGTCCCACTGTTCATAAATGATGATGATAAGAGCGAGTGATTTACTGAGGAGTAACCGCGAAGTCTTTGGCACTGCCGTCGTTGCGATACGAGTAACCATATATCTGCGGATATGTACCCATACAGTATGAAGAATTCGGCCAGGTAAAACTCTGTCCTTTGAGGGCGCTGCCGCCACCGTTTATTCCATAACCAACGGTATCGTCACAATCACTGGTGATCGTACCTGCAAAAGTGTTGCCCAGGCAGGAGCCGGTAATGACCACCTGCTCATTCACACAGGCACAACTGGCACCCGCATCCCCACCCAATGTGCAGGTGATTTCGCCGAAGGTATTGCTGACTGTTTTTCCCAATACCGTTAGAATGAGGATGCACGCAAGTGCTACGAGACTGAGAATCAGGGCATATTCGACAAGTCCCTGTCCGGGTTCAGATGTTGGGGTTCCTATGACAATTCGGATTCTTCGTCGCCGAAACATTCATTGTTCTCCTTTATGGACTTAACTACCGGCAACAGAATTGAAAATTGATTCAAGCGAGTCGGCAGTGGTGCTATCCACTTCTAATGGATATACGAGTACGGCAGTCTGGTTCACTACAATCTTGTTGGATGTACCCAGGCTCGTCAGCCGCAGCCGATCATTCACCAAACCGTCAATATCTGCATACAGGTAAACGGTTGCAGGATGTGATCCCGCCGTATCTTGTATCGTCATTTCCACCTGTTCGGTGATTGGAGTGTCTGGGAGTGGATCAACTTTATGGACGTCAGCAATATTCAAGCCACTGTCGGTAAAGGAAGATAACAGCGAATCGGTAGCGATGACCGCTACTGTCGGAACCGGCGGAAGTTCGCGCTTCTCTACTTCTGCTGGCCGAGTCAAGTTGGCGAGCAGGAGGCCACTGCTAATAAGAACTAAGACGAATACGCCTGTAATTAAAGCGACTCGTTGGCTGGGGTTTAAGCGGCTCAAAAGGCGACTATTCTGCCCAAAATCTTCCATGCCAATCTTGATTTCTTCCATCAGGTTGGCGTGATAGCTTTTCTGCTCACCGCCTAAATCACGCAGCATTTCTCGCGCTGTGGCATGTTTAGAATCGAAACTGAGTGCGCGCTGTAAGTGTTGTTTCGCAGTATCGGGATTGCTGCTCAACTTGGCGGCTAAAACCCAGGCATCGGCGCTTGGCTTTTCCTTGAGTACTACTTTCAGGATTTGGGCGGCCTTCTGCTTGTCGCCCCCTTTGAGAGCAGTTCGTACCTCAGTGAGATTCGCCATAGATTGTCCTTTAATCTAATGTGATAACTAAATCCTAAATATTTTCTGTAATGAAGAACGTTTACGATTTCCGAAAAATGTATGAAGAGTGTATCGAAGTCGGGTAGTCAGACAGGGTTGTATTGACTTGCAAACTGGCAACCATCCATTTATACTATTGTCGCATCCACAAGCCGAAGGATTTGGTATGATGTATCAGAAGCGAAATCATCACCCGATTTTGAATAATACTTGACCAACGGCTGATTGAAATCACAGAAGCGCGGACGTTGGTCTGCGCTTTTTTATTGCCTTTTTACACGAGGGAAATTATGAGTGAAGTGAAAATCAAACCCCGCCTGCCAAAAGGAATGCGCGACTTTTTGCCGGGGGAAATGTTGAAGCGCGAATATGTGTTTGGTGTGGTGCGGGAGGTTTTCCACCTGTACGGATTTGAACCCCTGCAAACACCTGTCCTGGAACTCAAGGATACCCTGCTGGGTAAATATGGCGAGGACGCAGAAAAACTCATCTATCATGCACAGCATCCCGGCGGCAAAGAAGAGGTCGCTATGCGCTATGACCTCACTGTACCGTTGGCGCGCATCGTAGCACAGTATGAGAACGACATCATCCTGCCGTTCAAACGCTATCAACTGTCGCCGGTATGGCGGGCAGAACGTCCCCAGCGCGGGCGATACCGTGAGTTTTATCAGTGTGATGCCGACATTGTTGGGATTGCAGGCATGAGCGCCGATGCCGAAATTCTGTCGCTGGTGGTCACGGCGCTGCGCCGCCTGGGATTTGGGCAATTTACCGTGAAGATCAATAACCGCAAGCTGCTCACGGGTATGGGACAGTATTCCGGCGTGCCGGATGCACAATTAGGCGACTTGTATCGCAGTGTCGATAAGTTCGACAAGATTGGTGCAGAAGGTGTGGGCAAGGAATTGCTGGAACGGGGTCTGCCGAAAGAGTCGGTGGCGCGTATGCTGGAATTGATCCAATCGCGTCAGGCCGGTACAGAGAACCTCGATTATCTGCAAGCTGAGATGGGCAACATCCCAGCCGCAGCAGAGGGTATCCAGGAACTACGTGATCTGGCCGGGTATCTGGATGATTTTGGTGTTCCTCCCCACTTCTATGACTTCGATTTTACGATGGTACGCGGCCTGGGTTATTACACTGGCCCGATTTTCGAGACGGTTATCACCGAGCCGAATCTGGGCAGTATTACCGGGGGCGGGCGCTATGATGACCTGATTGGCTTGTTCCGCAAGCAAAGTTTGCCGACTACTGGAACTTCTCTGGGCATCGAGCGAATCATCGACCTGATGGATGAGCTAAATCTGTATCCGGCGCACATTGTTGGCACAGTCGTTCAGGTGTTAGTGACAGTATTTAATGGTGACACACGCGCGAACTCAACCCGGCTGGTGGCTGCTTTGCGCGAGGCTGGTGTGCGTACCGAACTGTATATGGAGGAAAAGGCGCTAGGCAAGCAGTTCCAATATGCGGATAAGAAGGGGATTCCGCTGGTTGCCATCCTGGGGCCGGAGGAAGTCGCATCTGATGTGGTCAAGCTCAAGCGCCTGTCGGATGGTACAGAAGTAAGTGTTGGTCGAAGCGAGGCAGCGGCAAAAGTGCGCAAGATGCTCGGTTAGGGCGATCAAGGAGACGTAATGCAAATCATCGCTATGGGTGGGGGCGGTTTCTCGATGGAGCCGGACAATCCTGCCCTCGATCAATACGTTATCGCCCAGGTTGGACAAAAACATCCAAAAGTCTGTTTCCTGTCGCAGGCCAGCGGTGAGGCGCGGGACTACATCATTAATTTCTACAAAGCGTTCACTGACCTCGACTGCCATCCGTCACATCTGTCTCTGTTCCAGCCGCATACCGCGCACATAGAAGATTTCCTGATGGAGCAGCAGATTATTTATGTGGGTGGCGGCAATACGAAGTCGATGCTGGCTTTGTGGCGGGAGTGGGATTCAGATTCGATCCTGCTAAAGGTTGCTCAGAATGGTACGATTCTTGCTGGACTCAGCGCCGGAGCCATTTGTTGGTTCGAGAGTGGCATTACGGACTCCGTTCCTGGTCAGTCTACAGCCCTGGCTTGCCTGGGATATTTGAAGGGCAGTTGTTCACCACATTATGATGGTGAGGTTGAACGTCGCCCTAGTTTCGAAGGCATGATTGCCAGTGGCGAATTACCCGCCGGAATCGCCTTTGACGATGGAGCAGCCGGACATTATGTGGATGGTGAACTCAAGCAGATTGTAAGTTCGCGCAAGGATGCGAAAGGCTATCATGTTGAAGCACATGATGGCGTCGCCCGCGAGACGATGCTGGATACGCATTACCTCCTGGGCGGAACTTAACAATAAAGGAGGCGAGTTGCATTGCTGCTGCCCGCCTCAATGGCGCAAAACGCGCCAACACCCCACTGCCCACTAATCCGAGTCGTCCTCGTTTTGTGCGTCTCCTCTTGCCAGCCGATCACGCTGGTGCTTCAGGTGTTCCGGGTAGTCATCTTCGTAATCATCATCCAACCATGTGGGCGAATCAGCTTCACCTGTCGGGTCGCTCACGAAGTCATCTTCCCCGACCAAATCCCAACCGTAGTCCTGAAGGTTCTGCTCGGTACGCTGCGGGTTCTCGTTTTCGTCACCGATTTCTTCTACCCACTCAGGCTCACCACGCAGTTTGGACTCGTTAATCGTGCGGCACGACTCTTTTTCCCAGTCGTTTTCCAACCTGTCGTGTGCGATTGGATCATCTTTCGGGCGTTTCTGGTTTGGGTCAGTCACATTATTGTCCCCCAACCACCTCATCGCCATGCACGTGACGATTATGTTTGGGGGTGGGCACGAAGTCATCGTTCTGAATCTCGGTCAATGGTTTGAAATCATCAGACGGATACTGGTCGGCGGGTATATCCCCTTCGGCCAACTCTTCGGCTTCGACATCTTCCAGTATTTCATGTTGGCGTTCTTCAGCCAGTTCTTTTTCTATGAGCGGATTACGTGGAAACATTATTATCTCCTTTGCACGATCTCACGCTGTTCATCATAAGGCTTATGAGTTGGAATGAGATAAGAGTTGGTATAACAAAGGCACAATCCGACTCTGTAATCACTCATGAGTTCATACTGGTGATAAAAAGGGTTTAGTGCGGAAGGGTATTCGATGCGATTGTGGTTATTGAGTGTCGTGGCGATTTTTTTGATTGTGTCCCCTCTATTTGTTGGTCAGGCTGCCTTACAGACTTCACCTACCGTCACACCATCCCCACCTGTGCCACCGCCTTCGGCCACCGCGCCAGCATTCACACCCCCGCCGTCTCCCACCCCAACGATGACCCCTGTCGTCTCGATGCCCAAACTTCCTGCTTTAGAAAAGATCACTGCTGACAATATCAATCAACTTCGGCCACTATTCTCCTTACAATGTCATGAACCCACCGCGAACCTGTCAGGTGTTGGCGGTATCAGAAATCTTTTGTGGTCGCCGGTTCATAACCTGTTGGTCGTTTTCGTTCACAGTGGTATGTGCCACTATGACTTTGACCAGAATGTCCATGAAGGGTGGTTTATCGAAACCTATGATATCCAGTCGGCGGTCTTCAGCCCGGATGGTGAAACGCTGGCGACCCTGCACAATGGTAATAAAAGCGTTCGATTGTGGGATACCCAGACCTGGGATGAAATCCCGACCACGCTGGTTGCGGGGTACAACATCCGCCGGACAAACCCGACTCTGGCCTACAGCCCGGATGGCAAGTTCATCGCTACAGTATCTTACCGAGGAGGGCTGCGGTTATATGACGCCCAAACGGAGGTGCTGTTGGTGCGCGCTCGTGTTCCTTCCTGGGCGGTTTACTTTAATGGTGATGGAAGCCGATTGGTGACGGTCAACACCGATGGGATTGGCCTATGGACTGTGTATGATGGCCCAAAGCTTTTTCAAGATCAGGTGTTACCGATAGGTAATCAAGATACACGCGACATTTCGGTCATGATGTGGGGCGCTGATCGTAATCGTTTTTACTATTCACTGCACACAGATTATTTTGCCTATGATCTGGCCGAGGATACAGCGATTGATCCACCAGCTTTTCTGAATGGGAATGGCTTTATGTTATTACCGGACGGTGTTCCAGTTGAGCTATTTGCCAATAACCCTTTCAGATTTTTGAGTCCTGCTTTTACCAATATGGACGACTCCGGTTTCAGCCCTGATGGAAAGCTGCTGGCAACAATACCTGTGGGTGGAACGGACATCATTCAATTATGGGGACTACCGATGGAACCGTGAAATCGACGGTTTGAACAGCCTATACGGGCTGAGTTTGGTACAATCGGAGTTAACTTTCATCAGACACATATACACTGGAAACAAATATGCCTGAAAATAATGTTACTTTTCCGCGTTCGAGTGGTGTTTTGCTGCACCCAACTTCCCTGCCGGGGCGCTACGGAATTGGCGATCTGGGCGAGTGGGCTTATCGATTTGTCGATTGGCTCGAATCCGCCGGACAGACGATCTGGCAGATGCTCCCGCTTGGCCCAACCAGCTACGGCGATTTGCCTTATCAATGCCTGTCGGCTTTCGCCGGAAATCCTAACCTCATCAGTTTCGACAGGCTGGTGGATGACGGCTGGCTGATGCCTGAGGAAGTAGCTGATGTCCCCGACTTCCCAATTTACAGCGTGGATTTCGGTGAGGTGATTACTTATCACCATCTGGTGCTGTCGCTGGCGTTCAAACGTTTTGAAGCCAACGCCACGACAGACCAACGGGTGGAGTTCAATAACTGGTGCGAACAGAATGCCTACTGGCTGGAAGATTTCGCCCTGTTTGTGGCACTGAAAGATCATAATGGCGGTAGAGCCTGGACAGAATGGCCGGAAGATCAGGCGCTGCGCGACCCGGATGCCCTGCTGGATGCCCGCTCTGAACATGAACATATGATTGCCGAGCGGCGCTTCCGTCAGTGGGTGTTCCACAAACAATGGTACGATCTGAAGGCTTATGCCAATAGCAAGGGCATCCGGCTGGTGGGCGACATCCCAATTTTTGTAGCGCATGACAGCGCCGATGTGTGGGCGAACCGCGACAGCTTTTATCTGGATGAGACCGGAAATCCTACCGTAATCGCGGGTGTTCCGCCGGATTACTTTAGCCCGACGGGACAACGTTGGGGAAATCCCCTGTATCGGTGGGACAAGATGGCCGAGGACGGTTATCGCTGGTGGATCAGCCGGATACGCACCAATCTGAGCCTGGTCGATATTGTACGCATTGACCATTTCCGGGGATTCGAAGCCTACTGGGAAGTGCCTGCTACGGAACCTACGGCTGTAAAAGGGCGATGGGTTCCAGGGCCAGGTATGGACTTCTTCTCGGTGGTGCAGGATACACTGGGCAGTTTGCCGATTATCGCGGAAGACCTGGGCGTCATCACGCCGGGGGTGGTGGCACTGCGGGATGGTCTGGGTTTGCCGGGAATGAAGGTACTGCAATTCGCCTTTGGGGGTTCGGGCGGTGAGAATTCCTTCCTGCCACATAACCACGTTCCCAACTGCGTAGTCTATACCGGCACGCATGATAACAACACAACGCTGGGCTGGTGGATGTCTGGGGAAGCGACGCCAGATATTCAATCCTACCTCCAGGAATATATCGGCCATGAGGTTTATGAGCCACATTGGGAACTGATACGGGTGGGGATGAAGTCCGTCGGGCATACGTTCGTGACGCCGATGCAGGACGTACTGGGGTTTGGCGAGGACACCCGTATGAATATCCCAGGGCAGGCGGGCGGTAACTGGGGCTGGCGCTTCACGGCGGAGTGGCTGGATGATCCAGCCCATGACCGATTGGCGCACTTTACACGCATCTTCGGGCGGTGGCCGGAAGCCGAGTCGTAGGGCTTGTTGAGCGGGTGGTGGGTAGGAGACGTTGATGGTTCTCCGCCCAAACATCCTTTATGGATTTTGCCGTCAAAATAAGAGACAATAGAATTAGCATGTCAAATCCACGTTTGGAGCGATTATGAGCGTCCATCTGGACTGGGACAATGCTGAACACAGCATCATCCTGGCGGACATTGATTGGCCTTATACCTGGGATGACCTCACCGCTGAATGGAAAACGGCGGCTGGAATGATCGAAAGCGTGTCACATTCCGTTCACGTCATTGTGGTTGGCAAATCGTCCCAATTCCCATCCGGCAATCCACTGACCAACTTGCAGCAGGTTATGCAACCCTTACCTGACAACCTGGGTCTGGTATTTTTTGTCAGCGAGAACCGTTTCGCGGGGGTTATCAATACTATGCTATTCAAATTGATACCACGACTGAGCAAGAGAGGACATGTTGTTCTCACTTTGAAACAGGCCTACGACATCATCAAGCGTGAAACCGGAGTCCCCGGCGAAACCCCATAAGCTGTCCTTTTTCCTAAATATTCTACAGTGACGACGGCGGACGGTGAGTGCCGTCGCAAAAGTTCCCCTTAAGATCGGCGGCAGAGTCTTCAGAGTCAGAGGCGCAATTTCGTCTTTTGAGAATTTGTGAGACTCAATTCTCCGGTTTTGAGGGAAAAATGATCGAGGAATTTTTATCATAAATTCCGTTGGTGATAGCTGATGGAATGGCGCGCAGCATACACGGGAGGTTTTCTGCACAGGGAGGGGGGCGCGCGGAAACAACCCCGCGTGGGTTCTGCGCTGACAAATGAAAACTAAAGCGCGCAAAGTACGGGGTACAAAGTGAAAGAAAAGATAGAGGTGGAAGACGAAAGGATATTTCGTCATTTTCTTCAATTTCCGAACCTTCAATTTGAATATCCTCCCGCAGCCTGCACAACATGCTGCAAATTCTGCAACTGCACCGATGCGAAACGTGCAGAACCTCACCCCTCAGCCCTCTCGCCATCACCTTGAGCGGGAGAGCAGACAACCACCAGTATAGCACAGATGTTTCTATAAAAGGTGAACATTTGTGTACACATTTGTTTCGATTTTGAGGGAAAAAAAGGCAAGTTTTCAGTTTTCGGTGGTCAGTTTTCAGAAAAAGAGAGACCATTTGAAGCGTTCAAAGATATGCTTTCCCTGTACTTAACCCCTTCCCCAAATTTGAGTTTGTCAAACGATGTCAACGGGGCGTCGGGGAGGGTCTTAGACCCTCCTCTACAGAGATACCGTCCGATTGGGGTAGGTTTCGGAGTGGCTACCGTATGGCGATGGTGCTGCCAATGGCGGCGAGGTGAAACCTGCTAGACTTCCTCAAAGAGATGTTCACCGCGCGACAGGCGGAGGGCGATCTGGAAGGTTTGGCCTTCGGCGCGCATGGTGGGGGCGTGGGCGGCGAGGTAACGGGCGGCGGCAATCAGCACATGGACACCTTCCTTCGTGCCGCGCAGCAGACCGTACTGGCGGAAAGCGGCCTCCATCGACTGGATGGTGTGGAAGTCCCGATCTTCGCGCAGGAGTAAAGTGCCGAGTACGGGCAGCAGTTTGTCCGGGTCGCCGCCCCCATAGAGGTAACGAGCGGCCAGTTCACCAGCTTCGTTGACCTGCTGCTGAAGGTTGAGCAGAGCAGTCAGTTCGTCCAGCAGCGCCGCCGGGTCGTCCACCCTGCCATTCGGCTGTGGCATCCGCGCGGGTGGGACATTGAGGAAACGATCCAGATAGACACTCATGGCAGCGTCGAATACGCCACGCAGGAGTCCGGCTGAGTTCACACGGCGCAGCCCCTGATGGACGGCGTTGGCGAAAGTGAAGGTGTGGAGGGCGGTGTCCCAATCGCCAAATTCGTTGCTGGTGTGGAAACGGGCGATGCGGAGCGCGGCGGCGTAGGCCACCACCCCGGCCAACTGCTCGGCGGAGCAACCTTCGCGCAGAGCGTCTAACATGCCATCGACAATGGCCTGCGGGTCTTCGCCCAAGAGATGCTTGACCAGTTCATCGCGCCCGTCCCAAGTGGCCTGACGGTTGCGGCTGTATTCGAGGGCGGCGGGCAGGGCATCGAAGGTGTCAGCCAGAATTTCGACCAGATCAATCGGATAGCGCCACTCATTGGATTCTTCCTGACGGTCTGCATTGGCATACTGAGTGGCGAGGCTGGCAAGCACCTGTTCGGCATACTCCCAGCCAGCGATGTCCAGCGATTCCAGGGCTTTGTTGGTAAAGTCCAGCACATGGCCGATTTGAATGTAGCGGTGGTCGGTGGCGGCGCTGAACAACATATCGGCCAACTGTTTGTCGTCCGCGCCGGAGCGAATGGCGCTGACAATGCAGCGTTCCGCGCCTTCCGAGTCGCGCACTTCGATAAACTGGCGAAACCAGCGCTTGAGGGTGTCAAAGTCGGCGTCCTCCGTTGGCAGTGGGGCTACTATAAAACGGGGAGCCATGCCATCGGTATTGTTGGCAACAGCAGATAGGCCGTGATAGAGGGCGCGGGAGCGATCTTCGGCGTTCAGATAGGGAATGAGGTTCATCATACAGGCGTGAATGGTGAGTCCCTGCCCCCAACCCGCGCCCCGGTAGGTCGTACCGAAGTCGATGCCGATGCGGAAGGGTTCGGAGGGGTCTTCGCCGTTCTCCAGCAGGCCGATGACCGACTTGGCGATCACCAGCGAGATGTTGCGTTCCAGACCGTCTCGCAGTCGGCGGCGCAGGTGTTCCTGGGGATCGGTACGGGGGGCGAGGTCTACCCATATACCGCCATCGCGTATTTCCACCGGGAAAGCGCGGACATCATCGGCAAACTGGTCGAATGTGCCACCACTGGCGAGGTCGAAGCGGGCATGATGCCAGTGACAGGTGAGGATGCCGTCGCGGACTGTGCCGCGATCCAGTGGGAAGCCCATGTGGGGGCAGCGATTGTCCACCGCGTAGACGCGATCCCCGTAGGCGAACAGCACGAGAGTATAGCCCTCAACGTGGGTGGCGAGGGCGGCTTTCTGCCGTACTTCGTCCAGTGATGCCGCATAAACATAAGTATCTGTTGTAGTGACCATATTAAATTCCTTTTTCTAAGGGTGATGTGAAAGGTTCAGTCATCACAATTCCGAAATGTTGATTTAAGGTTTCCCTGTAGGCGTTCTCATCTGGCAAGAAGGTTTCGGTACGTTGGCCGTTTCGGGTAACAATCATTTTCAGATCGCTGAGGGTGATGCGCCCGTCGGACGTTGCCAGCGAACAAATGCGGTTTCGGGTGAAATGCGATTCGGGCGAGGTTTGCTGGTAGGTACACATTTCCTCATATTCGGGAAACTGGCGGGGGTTGAGGGTGAATCGGTACTGGACATGCCACTCGCCATGTTCGTCCTTGTGCTGCATAAAATGTACATGCCCCTCGCTGATGACGCGGTAATTGGGTTCGGTGGGGCAGACGGTTTCGTTCAGCGGTATGGGTTCGATGAACGAATCACCAAAGCCGACATCCGCCAGCCAGGGCTGGTCGAGTTCGACACGCAGGGTCATGTGGTCAAAATCGCGCCCGACAATGCCTTCCGAATTGGCGACTCCGGCGCTCAACAGGGTGACATCGAAGCCTAATGTTCGCAGCGCCCAGGCGAATAGGCCATTGAGTTCGTAGCAGAAGCCGCCGCGCCGCCGAGTCACGATTTTGTCGTATAACCAGGGTTCGTCCAGCAAGATGGTTTCGCCAATATGGATGCTAAGGTTTTCAAAGGGAACATGGAGCATGTGCGCCCGGTGCAGGCCGCGAAGGGTATCGAGGGTCGGCTCAAGTGACCCGGTGTAGCCGATGCGTTCCAGATAGGATTGGATGTCCATTTGAGACCATTCCTTGCTCAACATCAGGCGATCATCGACATTGGCATGGGGAATACTCGATGGTTGGCCTGCCGCTTTTCGGCCAGTATCAGGTGACTATCGCCAAATTCGTGCCAGAGATAGCCTTCCTGTACGGCTTCGGTATAGGCACTACGAATCATATCCTGTCCGGCAATGGTGTACAACATCGCCAGATGACTGGTTACGGGGTCATGGAAACCCGTAATCAGGCCATCCACTGTATGGACCCCGCGTTTAGGGTGAATATACAGGCGGGTATAAGCCGACATGGGGCGGACTTCTCCAGCATCCCAGGCGGATTCCAAAGCGCGAACGACTGTCGTGCCAACAGCGATTACCCGGCGTCCCTGACGACGAGCGATGTTAACGGCGGCGGCGGTATCCGGGGGGACGGTGAACGGTTCGGGATACATGGGATGGGATTCGACTACATCGGCTTCAACTTCCAGACTCGAAACACCCGTATGGAGGACGATTCCGGCGATTCCCACACCCGCAGCTTTCAGACTATCCACGACCCTATGTGTGAAGGGATAAGCGGCGGACGGCATTTCGGCGCTGCCGTTGACGCTGGCGAAAATGGTCTGGTAATCGTCCAACGGAAAGGTTTCGTTCACATAGCCATAGTGGATGGGCTGGCCGAATTGTTTCATGGCGGCGTTGAGGTCGCCGCGAATAGAGGCAAACCATAGGCGTTCGAGGCCGGGATAGGGAGCGATGAAGCGGGCATCGAGTCCGGCCAGTGTGAAGGGTTCTCCGGCGCGAATGGGCAGCGGCCCCGGTTTTGATGGACTCCAACGCGGCTCGACAACCCAGAGGCCGTGTCCAAAGTTGGTTGATAGACTGATGGTAAATTGGCCGATGCTGCCCGATGCAGGCAGGCTGGCAGGGAGGGTGGCACTGTGGTTGACGACCAACAGGTCGCCGGGGTTCAGGAAGGAGGTCAGATCGCGGAACCGGGCGTGTTGGTGGCCGGAT
This sequence comes from uncultured Chloroflexia bacterium, assembly GCA_963752305.1. Lineage (GTDB taxonomy): Bacteria > Chloroflexota > Anaerolineae > Aggregatilineales > Phototrophicaceae > CFX2. The sequence continues at coordinate 122,177 of CAVVXQ010000002.1, read as the reverse complement.
GACGTACTCACCAGCAGGCGCACTTCGTCCCGTTGGATGCCGCGCAGTTCGGCGGGGGCGGTGGCTTCCAGTCCAGCGGGGCGGTCAAAAATCAGTTCGCCGCGTTTCATGACGCCACCTCCCATTTGTCGGACTGTGCGCTGAAGCGATGTCCTGTGACCGCCGCGCGATCCTGCCCCAGCAACCATGCCCAGAAGGGCAGGGTGACATCCGGCGTGGGGCGGTCTGAAATATCCTGACCGGGATAGGCGGCCTGATGCATGTCGGTACGCAAGTCGCCGGGGTCAACACTGACGACAGCTACACCGGAGTCTTTGAGTTCGTTTGCCAGTGTAAACGAAATCAGGTCGAGGGCGGCTTTACTCGCGCCGTAGCCACCCCAGGTTTCATAGCCACCGATGGCGGCATCACTGGAAATGTTAATGACCAGCCCGCCGCCGGTTTTGAGCAGGGGCAAAGTTGCCTGTACCAGCGCAACGGGCGCAATTACGTTGACATTGAATACCTGGGCTAATTTATCCAGGGGATAATCGGCCAGCGTCGGCAGAGGGGACGGGCCGAGTTCGGAGGCATTGTTGACAAGGATGTCCAGCCGCCCGAACGATTCAACCGCTTGCGCCAATTTGCGGCGGTGGTTCGCATCGGCGACATCACCGGCCAGCGCAATACTTTTCACCCCGTAGCTGTCAAGTGAATGGGCTATCTCGGATAATTTCGCCTCGGTGCGTGCCGTGAGAATCAGGTTGTAACCCGCTCCCGCCAGGAATTGGGCGATGGTCGCGCCAAGTCCTTTACTTGCCCCGGTAATCAGCGCGGTTGGTGTTCCTGCTTCAGCCATCTTCATGACTCCCTAGTCTGGTTTTTGCCGGGTTCCTACTATCGTGAAAATCTGGAACCGTGTGGCATGATAGTCCCATCATCGCACAAATCGAGATGAATAACATCCATCGAGAGGACGGCATTTGCAAGTACGTAAGGTCAGTTGTGGGTATTGTACGAAAGTACGAGGGCGAAAACAAAAGACCCGGTGATGTGTGATCTGCCGGGTCCCGTCAAGAGCCGCTGTAAGGGTTGATCGCCCAGGCGTTCAATTATCGAATCTGATAGATGCCGGAGTCCGTCGCCAGTTTTGAACGTTTCGGCATTTCGTGGTGAGGTCTCCTAGCCTGCAATGGCGAAACCAGATAGGCCAGCCCAGCAAGTGCCTGGGTCACAGACCGACGGAAGCTGATACGTGAGCTATGGTTAAATGAATTGCCTAAGCGTTCCTGTTCTGCACGACGCAGCATGTCCCGCTGCTTGATTTTCGCTTCATCTTCATTGGTATACGACAACATGTTCATCCCTTTCGTCTGGAAACATACGATGTCCAGACATGTTCAACAACGATCTGAGTATCCCATAAAGTTGAAGGTCAGACATCCGGCGCTGGGCCAGAATTTAGATCAGACTAAAGTCGTAGATAGGTTCGCCCATAGGGACGAGGAAAATGATGGCACAGGGGGGTATAGTCGGAGTCAATCAAACAGTATGCAGAACGAGTTTATCGCAGCAAGTGCAGTACCAGGGATTGAGTTTTAGTGTAAGTGTACCGGTTGAGCTACACACTTCAGGATTGGGTTGAGCTTTAAGCGACAGTGACTCTACAATTTAACGAGGCCGCGCTGGACGGCGATGGTAACAGCTTCGGTGCGGTTGCCTGCGCCGAGTTTGCTCAGAATTGAACTCACGTAGAATTTGACGGTGCGTTCGGTGATGACCAGTTCATTGGCGATCTCTTTATTCTGCAAGCCCTGTGCCAGCAGTTGCAGCACACTTTGTTCGCGCGGCGTGAGCGCGTCGGGATGCTCGCCCTGGTCTTGTATCACCTGTCGTAACAGCTTGGAGGCTACTACCGGCTGTAATAACGATCCCCCCGCATGAACCACACGAATCGCGTTAAAAATTTCTTCTCGCGGCACACCCTTCAACAGATAACCCTGCGCTCCGGCCTGCACCGCGCCGACAATACGCTCGTCGGTATCAAAGGCGGTAAATACAATCGCCCGTACAGGAGAGCCGATCTCTCGTAGACGGCGCAAGGTTTCTACGCCATCCATCTCCGGCATTTCCAAATCGAGCAGCAGCACATCCGGCTTGAGTGACTCCGCGCCCTGTACGGCTTCCGTACCCGTTCCAGCTTTGCCAACTACCTCAAAATCCGGTTGTGTACTGAGGATAGCGATCAGTCCATCACGGACTATGGGGTGATCGTCGGCGACCAGGATACGAATAACTGTCATGGTACAGACTCCAATGGTACGGATACTTCAATTTGTGTTCCATCACCGAGGCAGCTACACAATTCCAGTTGACCACCCATCAGCTTGGCACGTTCATTCATGCCGATCAGCCCGAAGCCGCCGTCACGCACCTTTGAGGTATCAAATCCCCGACCATCATCGTCGATCAGCAGGCGCACTTCATCAGGCATCATCTGAAGCTGAACGTTGACTGTGTGGGCGTAGGCATGGCGACCAATGTTGGTGAGCGCCTCCTGCAAAATGCGGTAGAGGCCGATTTCGATGCGCACAGGCAGGGGATGCGGGCTACCTGCTACTTCATAACAGGCATCCAGCTTTCGCCGGGATGCCCAATTTTTCACCAAGTCGCCCAGTGCTTCCTCAAGCGGCCTGCCTTCCAGTGGGGCGGCGCGCAAGTCCAGCACCGAACGGCGGGCTTCTTCCAGATTGGCGCGAGTCAGGTTGAGTGCCTGATTCACGGCTTCACGCGCACGTTCCGGTGTCGCACCCACTTCCAACAAAGCATCGGCGGTTTCGAGTTGGAGGGCAATGGCGGTCAAGCCCTGCGCCAGCGTATCGTGGATTTCGCGGGCGAGGCGATTGCGTTCTTCAATCGCACCGAGTTCAACACTCTTGTTAAAGAGCCGTCCACGTTCAATAGCGATGCCGAGTAGATCGCCGACCAGATACAAAATCTGCAAGTCTTCTTCGGCCAGGTCGCCCCAATCGGTGCTGGCAACATTCAGGACACCAAGTTTTTTGCCCTGGGCATCGAGGGGAATGCTGGCGTGCTGCCGCAATCCCGCCGTACCGACCACCAGATTTTCCAAGCGGCTACAAGTAATGTTCTCCGGCTTGGTGAGGTCGTCATATTCGTAACACCAGAGGCAATCGCAATCGCCACTCATGCGCCGGGGATGATCGGCAAGAGCAGGGGGGAGATTTTGGGCTGCCGCCAGATAGGGTTTGCCGTCAGCATCCAGCAGAAAAATCCAACTGGTCTTGAGGTTGAACAGTTCGGCAACATGCGCCAGCGCCGCATTCAGCGCCCGTGTCAGGTCCACTTCCTGATTGAGCGCCTGGGCAATGATGTTGAGGATGGATAATTCCCGGTTGCGCCGCCGCAGCTTTTCGGTATCGGTTTCCGCTTTTTGGCGTGTGACCATCAACATTCGTCCTTATCAGCAGGCGGATGGTCTGATTATAACATCGTATCGTTCCGGTTATACTGGCCGCATGTACAGAGCGCAATGGACATTGGAACGATGGGTCGCCTCGAATTGCAGAAATACATGCCGACGATTATAATCAGAACAAATGGTCGATTTGGCAGCGGGAGCGGCACTATGGAAACCGGATACGCTGAAGTCAACGGGGCGAAAATTTACTACGAAACCGATGGGACGGGACATCCGCTGGTGATGGTACACGCGGGGATCGCCCATATCGGCATGTGGGATGAACAATTCCGAGAATTTGCGAAGGATTATCAGGTCATCCGGTTCGACATGCGGGGTTACGGCAAAACCGAACCTGTCGAGGGGGAGTTCTGGCGCTACGAAGATTTGTATGGACTGCTGAAGTTCCTGGGGATTAAACAGGCTTACCTGATGGGCTGCTCGATGGGTGGGGGTACATGTCTGGATTTCACGCTGGAACATCCTGAGATGGTAGACGCCCTGATGATGGTGTGTTCCGGGCCGGATGGTTTTGAGTTTGACGAACCGCTGCCACCTCAGTGGGATGAATTGGTGAAGGCGTTTAAAGAGGGCGATTTGGCGCGTACCGCCGAACTGGAAACCCAAATCTGGGTGGATGGACGCGGCAGGAGGGATGAACACCCGATAGACCCCGACATGCGTAAAAAAGTTGAACAGATGGATTTGATCGCTCTGAAATATGAGAAGTTAGGGCTTGGTCAGGCCAAACCGCTTGAGCCACCTGCTGCCAAACGATTGGACGAGATTCATGTACCGTTCCTGGTGGTTGCGGGGGAATACGACAGCCCGTATCTGGCGGCTGCGGCTGATTACCTGATGGAACATATTGAGGGCGCGCAAAAAGTGGTGATGCCGACGGCGCATCTGCCGAGTATGGAACGCCCGGATGAATTTAATGCCCATGTGCGGAGGTTTTTGGAAGGGTTGTAAGCATCGGATACCACGCTCAAGCATCATCATGATATAATCAAGTGATGCGACGGCGAAAACGCGACTACTATCATATAATTCCCCTTTTCCGGGTTACGTGCCTCGCACGACCCGGCCCGCGCTGACTCCATTCAGTTCAATTATTGCTGTATATCTGACGCTCCGCCTATGGTGAAGCGCTGCTTTGTGTACTCAGTACAAGCTACCGATAATAATTTATGGAGTCAATATGGTATCCGTTCGATCATCTATCCGGCGGCCTGCCTTATCGGTTGAGCCACCGCGTTTCCGGCTGATTCTCATCTCCGGGCTGGCAGCCATCACTGGCATCCTGGGCGGGATTGCTGCCTACGCCCTTGAACACCTGATCGGACTCGTCACTAACATGGCTTTCTATGGACGGTTTTCAACTGAAATCGTTCAGGCCAGCCCTGAACACTTTGGATTACTCATCATTTTTGTCCCGGCTATTGGCGGTCTGCTCATCGGGTTGATGGCACGTTATGGTACTGAGCTGGTGCGGGGGCATGGTATCCCGGAGGCGATGGAGGCGGTGCTTGTCAACAAGAGCCGTATCCCACCCAAGGTTGCTATCCTCAAACCGATTAGCGCGGCTATCTCGATTGGCTCCGGCCAGCCCTTCGGCGCGGAAGGCCCGATCATTCAAACGGGGGCGGCGATTGGTTCGGTCTTGGGACAGACCCTGCGTATGACTACCGCAGAACGCAAGGTTTTGCTGGCGTGTGGGTCGGCTGCGGGACTGGCTGCGGTATTCGGTACACCGATTGCTGGAGTGGTTTTCTCAATTGAACTGCTGTTGTTCGAGTTCCGAGCACGTTCATTTATTCCCCTGGTCATCGCTGCGACGCTGGCGACAGAAATTCATGTCAAATTGTTTTCACCTGATCCTGTTTTTACAGCAGGTGCGATAAATTTTGGCAGTCCGACGAACTTAGCATTTTTCCTCGTTCTGGGACTATTGAGTGGGTTAGCTGCCATGCTGCTGACTAAACTTCTGTACGTCATCGAGGATTGGTTTCATCACCTGTCAGTCAATACCTACCTGTGGCCTGCGCTCGGCGGTCTGTTTGTTGGCATTGTCGGCTACATCTTTTTGAGGATTGATCCACGCCTGAACATCTTTGGTCCCGGTTATACAGAAATTGGCGGGACACTGGCAGGGCAATATGCCTTCGGTTTCCTGATTGTGCTATTGATCGGAAAGTCGTCGGTGTGGTTGGTTTCGTTGGGTTCGGGTACGTCGGGTGGAGTGCTTGCGCCAGTGTTTTTGATGGGTGCTGCGCTCGGCGGGGCGTTTGGGCTGCTGATGAAACAGTTCTTTCCCGGAATGGATGCTGCGCCGCAGGCATTCGCGCTGGTCGGTATGGCAGCCGTTTTTGGCAGCGCCACACGGGCTACATTCGCTGCAATCCTGTTTGCATTTGAAATGACACGCAATTACGACGCCGTACTGCCAGTCATGTTTGCCTGTGTTATCGCCGATGTGGTAGTCAACCGTTTGACACCTACCAGCATCCTCACGGAACAGTTAAGACGTAATGGTGTACCAGTCCATCATGAATATCAAGCCGATATGTTGGATATGGTGATAGTGGCCGCTGTCATGGTCAAAGACGTGGTAACAGTGCCACCAACGATGACTGTGCGCGAGTTAGTCGATAAAATCAATCAACATGATCCTCGTTTTATCCGCCACCAAGCGCAGGTTGTGGTGGACGACACCAGACACGTACTGGGAATTATCACGCGCGGTGATCTACTCAAGGCAATTGACAGTGGCAATACCGATTGGACGGTGTTGGAAGCGGGGACGAATCATGTAGAGGTAGCTTATCCCTCCGAGACTGTCCGCGATGCGCTCACACGGATGCTCCAGAACGACATCGGGCGTCTTCCGGTTGTCGATCCAGTTCAGGGGGATGCCCTTATCGGTTATCTGTCACGTGCCAGCATTATGGAAGCGCATATCAAGTCACTGGAAGATGAACGCACTGTTGAGCCGGGATGGGTTCTGTAATTGTACTAGAGGGATAAGGGCGAATTGCGTTTCGTCCTGGTGTGCCCGTTCTAAAGCTCATACTTTCTCTAGCCACCCAACGTTATAATAGCATTTATGATACAACGCACACACGAGGATGATTGATGGACGCCGACGCCAAGCCAAAATCTGACGGCAATGTGTATGAAATGCTGTGGGACTGTAAGTTCTGCGGTACAACCAAACTGCTGGGTAAGACGCACCGACACTGCCCGAACTGCGGCGGATTGCAAGACCCTAGCTGGCGATACTTTCCGTCGGACGCCGAGAAAGTGGCTGTAGCTGACCATATCTACACGGGCGCAGACAAAATTTGTCCCGCATGTCAAACACCGAACAGTGCGGCTGCCGCGTTTTGTGGCAACTGTGGATCGCCATTGGATCAGGCGGCCAGTGCCCAACTGGTGGGGGAACGGCGGAAACACGAGGGCGAGACATTCGATACTGAAAACCTGAAAGAACGTCAGAAAACCCCGAATCAGGATTCCGCTATCCCTGGGGCAAAAACCGGGCGACCCAAGAGCCGTTTGTGGATGATATTGGCGGCAGTGGCGGTGCTGGTAATTGGCGGTATCCTGTTCACCATCCTTTCAACCAAAACCGCCTCAGTATATGTGACCGGACATCGTTGGGAACGCGAAATCCGCGTCAACTCTTTACAAGCGTTTTCCGGTAACAGCGATTGCGATTCTGTCCCAGCAGGGGCGTACAATACAGATCGGCGTTACGAACAGGTTGGTTCGAAATCGGTAGCGGACGGGCAGACGTGCGATACCAAGCAGGTTGACCAGGGTGATGGGACGTTCCGCGAGGAACGGGAATGCACAACTAACTATCGTCAGGAAGCCGTGTATGGCTACATGTGTTATTACCAGTATAACCGATGGGCATACGAGCGGTCCGCCAATGCCGAGGGGGATCAATCGGTTTCACCGACATGGCCTGAAGCCAATCTGCGGGCGGGAAGCTGTCTGGGGTGCGAACAGGAAGCGGGGCGTGATGAGCGTTACTTCCTGGTGTTCAAGGGGGATGGCGATCGTACATTTGAGTGCAAGGTGGATAAATCCCTGTGGGATGGAACGCCTCTGGAACAGGGCTTTGAAGTCAAATTTGGGACTGTACTCAATGATGTGCGGTGCGACACGCTCAAACCCATTACCTGAAGTTAGCGTGTTCTGGGGATTTTGTTTTAACGACAAATAATGAAAAGCGGGGAAGTTGAGCCAACACCCATTTTGCGCCGCAGCCTTCCCCGCCGTGCTCCGGTGGGATTCATTCCCCACCCGTCCAAGTTATCTAGTATAACTGCAATTCTGTTTTGTTTCCGCTTCCCGAAAGTTTGACGATCCCCGTTTACGCTGATTACAAATCCAACTGACCCTAGAAAACCCTGTGAAACTCTTGTCGATTCTGTTTGATTATTGTGTGGTTCACTATCCGATTCTTGTCCTGGGAGCATAGACTTTCTCCTTACTTCGCCAATGCCCCGGCGAATTCGCTATATGAGGCGGATCAACCGACCCGCCTCTCCTCTGTCACCAAGCGTATGACTGGGTATACGCTGGTTTTCTCAATCTCGGTGATAGTTTCCTGGGCGGTATAGACTAATTCCTGCAACCAGCCCACGAGTTCCCGGTTATTGAGCGTTGTCATAGCTGCCAACTGACCTTCGCTGGCGGCGGTATGGAGGTCGTCAAAGACCTCAAACAGTGCCGCCAGTCGAGCGTCGCTGAGATTATAGTCGTGATTGATCTGGTGAGTTTGTCCCATCGTTCTACCTCATATCAGATGTCGATTAGACAAATAAAAAGGGCGTGGACTTGTTTCCAGTCTCACGCCCCTTGAAGGGAACCTGTCGAAGGTAGGACAATATCCTTTAGGGATACAGCCCCCTTTCGTGAGACTGACGATACGTGCGTCCGGCATCAATGGCGGCGGGCACTATGAAGGTGACACCGTTCCATGCACCGGGCACGGACATACGATCCGCCGGATTCGACGGTTCGCAGGCCAGCAACCCCTGTGTATAGAACTGGCGGATCACATCCACCCCCGTACGTTGATGCACAGACATCTCAGGCACCTCGCTCCACTACGGTATCACTGAGCATCCCCTGGATGCTCTCGCCGGTAATCAAGACACGACGCATACCGTCCGGTTTACTCACTTTGAGGTGTCCCTTCCTGATCAGTCTCTTCAGCGTACTGAGGCTAATGCCAAGTGCCTCTGCGGCTTCCTGCCGCGAGTACACGAGGTTGGCCTCGATTGGCTGTTTAGTAATTTGAGACGACATATGAAACACCCCTTTCACAACGTTCCAACTATAACGCAGTTTTTAATGGTCGTCAAGAGATTGACAGCAGCAAATTCGATTGTCAATAGATTTTAACAGGCCAACAGAGGTTAAGGCGTTGTGGAGACCTCAAGCTGAACCCTTGACAGTGGCCGGAATTCGGGTGCATAATGCGACGACAAAGGCATTGACGGAGAACATGCGCGAGACAAGCGCCTTCAGAGAGTTGGGGTCACTGGCTGAAAGCCCCGACAGGCAGCCATCGCGGAATTCGCTCCTGAGCCGAATGGGTGAAACCAAGTAGTCCATTCCGTCTTGTCCAACGTTATTGGATCAATGAAGTGGGCTGTCATGTGACAGTCAATCAGGGTGGTACCGCGGGAGAATAACAGGCTCTCGTCCCTAGTTTAGGGGCGAGAGTTTTTTGTTTGAGTCGGCTAGTGACTAGGGACTAATAACCATGCTGGAACAACTGGAAAATCTGCAAAAGGATGCTCTGACGGAAGTGGAAGCCATTCAGAGCAGTGATGCGCTGCACGAATGGGAGAGCAAATACCTGGGCGGCAAGGGGCAAATCACGCTGATGCTGCGGGGTATCGGGCAACTGCCGAAAGAAGAACGCGCAGGTTTTGGCAAGCGAGCGAATGAGATCAAAGAACGACTGGCGGAAGTGCTGGCCGAACGCGAGAAGATCATTCATGAACATGAACTGGCACACGACCTGGAAGAGGGTCAGATTGATGTGACCCTGCCGGGTCGGGCGCATCCGGTGGGTGGTTTGCATCCCTCGACGCAGACTTTGCGGGAGTTGAATCGCATCTGGGGAGATATGGGTTTCCAGGTGTATCGCAGCCGAGATGTAGAAGATGATGAAACCAACTTCACGCTGCTGAACATTCCGCCGCATCATCCGGCGCGAGATATGTGGGACACGTTCTATACAACCACGCCGGGAGTTATCCTGCGGACACACACTTCGCCGGGACAAATTCGAGCAATGCATGATCTGGGCGAGAACGGGACCCAGCCGATTCGGGTGATCCTGCCGGGGATGTGTTATCGCTATGAGCAGGTGACAAGCCGGAGCGAGATGCAGTTCCACCAGTTGGAAGGGCTGGCGATTGGTCACAACATCCACATGAGCGATTTGAAGGGGACGGTGACAGAGTTCGCGCGGCGGATGTTCGGGGCAGACGCAAAGGTGCGCTTCCGGGCATCCTACTTCCCGTTCACTGAGCCGAGCATGGAAATCGATGTGGAATGTTTCCTGTGCGGTGGCGAGGGCTGTCGGGTATGCAAATACGCCGGATGGCTGGAAATTGCTGGAGCAGGGATGGTGCATCCGACGGTGTTGGAAAATGGCGGGTATGATCCGATGAAGTGGAGCGGGTTCGCATTCGGGATGGGGCCGGAACGGATGGCGATGCTCAAACACGGTATCAATGACATCCGTTACTTCTGGGGGAATGATCTGCGGTTTTTGGAGCAGTTCTAATGAAATATTGGAGAATGGCAGACGTATATATGCTGTTCCTCAATCCGTAATTCGGCAAGTTGGATAAACAAACAATCACGATTGAGTGAGGAATGAAGCAATGGAAGTACCGATTTCGTGGCTGAAGGATTATGTAGACATCGACATCCCGGTGGAGCTGCTGGCCGAACGGCTGACACTAGCGGGATTGGAAGTGGCGGCGATTACGTATATCGGTGTACCGCAGGGACACGTCGAGGGGATTCGCTGGCCGACATCCGAGCATCTGGTGTGGGACAGGGACAAAATTGTGCTGGGCGCAATCCGCGAAGTCAAACCCCACCCGGATGCTGACCGGCTGGTGCTGGCGATGGTGGATTATGGCGGGGATGAACTGGAACAGACGGTGACAGGCGCACCGAATCTGTTCCAGTATAAAGGGAAAGGGGAATTGAACCCACCGTTGTGGACACCGTTCGCCAAAGAAGGGGCGGAGGTGTGGGATGGGCACAGCGATGAACCCAAGCGGATGATTTTAAAAGAAAAAAGCCTGCGGGGTATCCCGAACCGCTGCATGGTGTGTTCCGAGAAAGAGTTGGGACTCTCTGGTGAACACGAAGGCATTCTGCTGTTGGCAAATGAAGAACGTTATGCTCCCGGTACACCGTTGCAAGATGTGTTGGGTGAGATTGTGCTGACGGTTGAGTTCACGCCGAATCTAGCGCGGTGCTTCAGCATCCTGGGGGTGGCACGGGAAGCGGCGGCGCTGCTGGGCAAGGAAGTTCGTAATCCGTCATACGAGGTGGTGGCGGAAGGCAAGAGTGTTGTGGACGCGGCGCGGATTGAAATCCAAGAGCCAGAACTGAACCCACGCTTCACGCTGGAACTGCTGCGGAATACAGAAATTAAACCCTCGCCAGAGTGGATGCGGCGACGGCTGAAACTGGTGGGACAGCGCCCGATCAATAACATCGTGGATGTGACCAATTACATCACGTTCGAGATAGGGCAACCGCTACACGCCTTCGACTATGATAAGCTGGTGGCAAGGGCGGGCGGGAAAATTCCGACGATTATCACACGATTGCCTGAACCGGGCGAGACTCTGGATACGCTGGACGAGCAGCACCGCGAACTTGAACCGCACAATATTCTGGTGAGCGACACGGCGGGAGTGTTGAGTTTGGGCGGGATTATCGGTGGGGCGGAGACGGAAATCACGCCCGAAACCAAGAATGTACTGCTAGAGGCGGCGAACTGGAATTTCATTAATGTTCGGCGGACGATGCAGTCGCAGAAGGTATTCACGGATGCGGGTACACGCTTCAGCCGGGGGGTACATCCGAGCCAAGCGGAGTTGGGCGTGAAACGAGGCATCGAACTGATGCGGCAGACAGGCGGCGGAACGGTGGCTGCTGGTATCATCGACGATTATCCCCTGCCCGCGCCGACGGTTGAGGTTGATTTGCCGATCAGCCAGGTGCGGCGATTGCTGGGCATGGACTTCAGCATCGCTGAAGCGGCGGACATTCTGCGACGATTGCAATTTGTGGTCGATGTAAATGGAGACAGTTTGCACGTCACCGTCCCTGACTTCCGGCTGGACATCGGTACGGGTGTGGTGGGACAGTCTGACCTGGTAGAAGAAATTGCCCGTATCTATGGATACGACAAGATACCCGATACGATCATCGCGGATGCGCTGCCACTTCAGTGGAGTAATACCGCGCTGGAACGGGAAGAACGGGTACGGGATATATTGACTTCACTGGGTTTGCGAGAGACGATTAGCTACCGTTTCACCACGCCAGAGTACGAGGCGCTTTTGACCCCGGCGGGTGTAAGCAATGGCGCAGCCGTCTCTCACGAGGGCTATGTCGAACTGGCGAATCCGATGGCGGCCGACAAAACAGCACTACGGCATACCCTGCTCATCAGCTTGCTGGAAAATGCTCACGCGAACGCGCGATTTACTGAACGACAGCAGTTGTTCGAGGTCGGCAAGGTGTACTTCACGCGGGAAGGGCAAATGCTGCCGGATGAGCCTAACCGACTGGGATTACTCATGACCGGGCCGCGACGGGTCAATAACTGGACAGGCGGAGAACCGGAAACGACTGTCGATTACTATGACCTGAAAGGGGTGGTTGAAGGACTGCTCGGCGGGCTGCATATTGTCGGCGCGAGTTACAGCCCATCGGAACATGGGAGTTTCCATCCGGGAAGGTCGGCGGATGTTACGGTCAACGGAAGGGTTATCGGCTCGTTCGGTGAACTGCACCCGGCGGTAGCGCAGGCATTCGACCTGACGGGCGCACCGATTCTGGCGGCAGAGTTCGATCTGGATGGGCTGCTGGCACTGGTGGAAGAAAATCATCCAGTGGGGGCGCTGCCTACGACACCGCCCGTACTCCAGGACATCGCGCTGGTGGTGAATAGTGAAACTCCGGCGGCGACAGTGGAGGCGGTCATCAGGCAGGCGGGTGGGAAACTGCTCAAAAGTGTGACCCTGTTCGATGTGTACCGGGGCGATCCAATCCCGGCAGGTCAGAAAAGTCTAGCGTACAACCTAGTTTATCAAGCGGATGATCGCACGCTGACCGACCAGGAAGTTGCGGGTGTTCACAAGAAGATCGTGAAGGCGGCAGAGCGCCAACTGGAAGCGAAACTGCGGGCATAAATAAACCCCAATTTTGACGGAATGGGCACGGGAAACCGTGCCCACATCTGTACCCTACTCAATTCGGCAACTGAGGACAAATTTCGACTTCATCCCGGCAAATGCTACAATACTGAAGGCGTATCATAACGGAGCTTACAAGGCTTAGATGGCAATTGTTGACGTTCGGACAGCGACACTCGATGACAGCCATGCAATCAGCGATGTTTTCCGTTCGCACATCCATATTTGGCAGCGCGTAAACGCCGATGGACAGGTTGAGGATGTCGCATACGATCACCTAAGCATCTACGAACGCTGGCTGCATGGCGGTCCCTGGATGAGCGTTGAGACAGCCGCTATCCACCTGAGCCACCTGTTGATGGGTGCGGGAATTCCGCTGGTGGCGGTGCGTGACGGTCAACTGTTGGCGTATGCCGAAGCGTATCATGGAAACGAACCAGACCCATACGGGGATCACCTGCATTTAGCGCATCTGACGCTGAGTAGCGGACAGGATGATCCTCGATTAGCCGATGCACTCATCGGCCAACTGCTGGATATTGCACAGACATTAAAATGTGAACGACTGACGGCGAATCAGGTGGGCAATGACCCGGAGGCAGATACTCTCTATCGACGACATGGAATGTTCCCTATCGCACGAATCCAACGGATGTCTATACCAGCGAAGTCCGGGCAGGGATTCTATAAAGCGGTTGACCACCCTGCGGCAGATGCGGCTCAAATTGACGAGTGGTTCATGCCCATAGGCCGCCTGGGGAGTGCGCGACAACAGTGGGAAACGTTTATGGCCGCGCACATTCGATGCCGTGCCGGAGATTGCCAGCCGACGCACTCACCGACTGCTTTTGTCGGCTGCGGGACAAGAGGCGTTCCTGTGCTGCCAGCAAGGGTTATATCTGCCGCGCAACGCTGAGGTTTATCTGTGGTCGCCTAAACCACTCACGAGCCAACTGCTGACTGCCATCCGCGATTGGGCGCACCGCGAAGGTTATCGAACGCTGGTGATGGCTGTTCCTGACGACACCGCCCCGGTGTTGGGTTCCGAAGCTGAAGCGGATGGATATACCCAAACTGTATATGGGGTCGAGGTGGAGTAGAGACAGGATGCGGCTCACAAATCCGGTATAATGGATTGACTGGACGTTTAGAGAAAACTGCCCCATGCCAATTTACGAACCGAGTCACATTGAATACGCGACTACCAGCGGTCATATCCAAATTGTGGTAGATGAGGGGAAGACACTGCCCGCCTACTGGGCGCATCCGAATGTGGGGCGTTTGTTCCCGGCGGTGGCACTTATCCATGACTGGTGGGGGATTACACCGATTATCCGGCGGACTGCCAACCTGTTCGCACAGTCGGGATATTATGTGATTGTGCCCGATTTATTCAAAGGCAGAGTCGCCAAGACACCAGAAGAAGCGATGGAACTGGTCAGGGCGCTGGGTGATAGTGGTTTTCCGCTCATCGACGCGGCGCTGAGTGTGCTGGAGCATCATCAGAATACCAATCATGATGTGGCGGCGGTAGGTGTGGGTATGGGGGGCAGCCTCGCATTCGAGGCGGCGATTGTGCGAGAAGACCTGGAAGCAGCGGTGGCTTTCTTCGGCTTCCCACAACGATATTTAGGACAGTTTAAGAAGGCAAACACCCCGATTCTGGCGGTTTATGGCGACCAGGAACCATATGTTCCGGCTGAAAAAATTCTGCAACTGCGCGAAGAACTGGCGCACTCGATGCTTGGATCGCAGCATGAAACGCTTATTCTGCCAAATGTTGGGCGGGATTTCCTGAGTGATGATGCGGACGATGCCGAACGCGAGCAGGGACGCCAAGCCCTCAATGCCACATTTGCATTTCTGGAAAAATACCTCAAAGGTCCGATCAAAACTTCCCAGAAGTTAGTATGAAACCGATTTGTGAAGTTATCCAACCGGGGATGATTCCCTATCAACAAGCCTGGGAGTGGCAGCAATCGCTGGCTGACCAGCGCGGGCGCGATGAGATACCTGATCGTCTGCTGCTACTTCAACATCCGCACACCTATACGCTCGGATCATCCGGGCATGAGGAAAATCTACTGCTATCGGCTGATGAACTGGAACGGCGGGGGATCAGCGCCCTACATGTAGATCGCGGCGGTGACATCACCTATCATGGGCCGGGGCAAATGGTGGGCTACCCGATTATCCAACTGCCGCGCGGGGCGAATGGCATCCGTACCAACGTTATTGAGTACATCCGAAATCTGGAAAGGGTCATTATCCACACACTGGCCGATTATGGGATAACGGGAAAGGCGATTCCGGGATTGACGGGTGTATGGGTTGATAGCCAGGAGGGGGAGGTCAAAGTCTGCGCGATTGGGGTGCGAGTGAATGTGCGGGCTGTCACCAAACATGGATTTGCCCTGAACCTGAATACTGACCTGAGGTACTTCGATGGTATCGTTCCATGTGGAATCCATGATAAGGGTGTTACAAGCCTGTCGGCGCTGCTGGATACTGTGATTGATGAGGATGAGGTGGCGCGGCGCGTGATTCGGCATTTCGGCGAGGTATTCGGGTATGAGATGGTACAGCCGCAAAGTAGTCAATCTACTCATATTTCCTGATATAATCGCCTCATAGTGAAACGAGGAGCCTTATGGTACTCCAGACAAAACAACTGACGGTTGAAGAATTTGACCGTATCGTTATGCAGCCCGAAAATAGCGATAAGTTGCTGGAATATATCGGGGGGGAGATTGTCGAGGTGGTTTCCAACAACTATTCGTCCGAAATCGCTATGCTGATTGGTTCATTGCTCACCGTTTTTGTTCGACAAAATGATTTGGGGCGAGTGACAGGGGCGGACGGTGGTTATCAGGTTTCTGGTGAGCGATACATCCCCGATGTGGCGTTTATCTCCAAAGCGAAACAACCCGAACCCTCGCGGGCGGCTTATAACCCGAATCCGCCTGATCTGGCGGTAGAGGTGCTTTCGCCATCCAACGATGAAAGTGATATGCGGATTAAGGTGGTGAATTATCTACGTGCTGGAACGACGGTATGGGTTGTGAGTCCCGACAAAAAAGAGGTTGAAGTATATTCTCCAGTTGATGCACCTAAGACAGTAGGTATTGATGGCACAATCGAGGGTGGTGAGGTGCTGCCAGGTTTCGCACTGCTGGTCAAAGACATTTTTCCGGCATAGGGTATGAATAATTTGATCCCCGAACACCTGCCGATGCAGGACGCGGATGTCACATTTTACGCGCAGTTTTTTGAGCCAGCTGAAGCAGAAAGCCTGTTTGACGAACTGGCAAAGTCCATTGAGTGGAAGCAGGAGGCGGCACGGTTTGGGGGCAAGTCTGTGCCACTACCCCGATTGACCGCATGGTATGGCGACCCCGGCAAGTCGTATCGCTATTCTGGCATCACCGTGAATCCGATGCCCTGGACGGCAACCCTGATGATGATTAAGGAACGGGTGGAAGGGGCAGCGGGGGTTACATTCAACAGCGTGCTGCTGAATTATTACCGGAATGAGCGGGACAGCGTAAGCTGGCACAGTGATGATGAGCCGGAACTGGGCATCAATCCGGTGATCGCGTCGGTGAGTTTTGGGGCGACACGAAAATTTCAATTCAAGCACAAACAGGATAGTGAACTGCGCGTCAATGTTGCCCTGACTCCGGGGAGTTTGCTGCTGATGGCCGGAACGACACAGCACTTCTGGAAACATCAAATTCCGAAGACCAGTCAATCCCATAGCGGACGGATTAACCTGACCTTCCGCGTGATTCAGTAAACCGAGAGCGATGATCGACCTGCGTACCATCCTTGCCGTTGTATTGACTCTGTTTTTGGCGTCTGCCGGACTAGGGCGCGACCTGCCGATAAATGCCAGTGGTATCGTGCCACTGGCGACCAGTCTGTCCTTTTTCATCGGGTATCTATACCTTGTGCGGACACTCGTGCGACTGCCGTTCGCAGCGGTGATCGCCGTTCGGAGTATGCGGTACGCGCGGCTGAAGCACGGGCTGGATTGGCGTGACAGTCTGCGGGACGGTTTCATGCGAGGATTTATGGATACACGGCGGTGGACAGTAGACCCTCTGGCTTCGATAGACCGGCTGGCGGTGGTCGGGCTGACTTTGCTGACAACCATCCCTTACCTCGGCTTGTTTCTCATCCGGTTCGGTGGGTTAGTCGGAATTACCTTGCTGCTGATACTGTATTTGTTCCGAGGCACATTTGGATTTCTGGTTGAGGACAATATCGGCAAAGAATCCAGTGGACGCTCGTTCTCGCTGCCATTCCTGGATCGCGGTGGAAAATAGATCGCTCCCTTGACATCCCCACACATTTCGAGATTGTAATGCAATTTGCAATTTTCTTTACGCTTTTGCGTAACAATATGCATAACAATTGATTTAGTGTTGGCGTAGATTAAGAGGACAAGCACCGTGTCAATTATAGTCGATTGGGATGATGCGGAGAAAACGACGATCCTGTATACGATCAGTGGTCGTTGGATGTGGGAAGAATTCCACGAAGCGATCAAACAGGGCAGAAATATGATGGACAGCGTAACCCACCAACAAGTGGATTCAATTGTCGATATGAGCCGGGGGCATCTACTGCCGCAGAACGCGCTGTCCAATTTTTCTCGGATGGCCGACCATTCTCATCCTAAAATGGGACTTATGATTCTAGCGGGAACCAACACCTTCGTACAGGCATTGCTCACCATACTGACACGATCTCAAAATGCACTGGCTGGAAAAATTGCCGCTGCCCCAAATGTTGCTAAAGCGCGAGAAATGCTGGCAGCGCGGCGCGATTCGGGTGCTCTTACAGCGGGATGAAAAGGAAGGGACGAGATACTACAATCTCGTCCCTTCGGAAAGCTCATCTATCAGTGGAATCGCGGTAGGTTTACTCGTGATCGAGTGTGACGATTGGCATCGCGCCATTGCCATTGGTAGACGTTGACGTACTTTGGGGCTTATCTGCCATCTGATCGTGCAGGATGAGCGCCAGCAGCGCATCCACTGGACTCCCACCCTGCCCGCCGCCATTGACAGCGATGTCGGGGATAATACGCACACCTGCGTCACCAATGATCTGCATCAACTGCACCGCCGTAAAGCCCTGCTGACCCATCGCCTCTGCACCGGCACGATAGGCATCGGCTTTCGCCTCGCCGATGGCGCGCACCGCCTCGGCCTCGCCCTGTGCCTTAAGCCGAATGGCCTTCGCCTCACCTTCCGCTTCCTTGACCTGCGAACGGGCTTGCAGCTCGGCAATATTCACACCTTGTTCGGACTTCACCATATCCTGCTGAATTTCGGCGAGGGCAGTCGCACGCACCAACTGCTGTCGCTGTGCCTGAGCTTCCTGCTGCACCTGATAAGTTTTGTTCTGCTCCTCGGCCATCTTACGATCCGTGAGGGTTTGCATCAGCGCAGGCGGCGGAACGATTTTGCCGATGAGGGTGTCAATCGCCTCGACATCATAGGCACGGATGGCCTTGCCGACATGTTCAGTCGCTTCGGTCTGCCGCTCGGAACGGGCGTTAAGGAAATCCAGCACGGTATAGGACTGTGCCGCATTGCGGAAATAGTTGCTGACGATTGGCTGGAGGACATGATCGACCATGTTCTGCACCGAGCCGATGCGCGAAATCACCTTCGGGGCTTCGAGCGCGCCCACATGGATAATCTGCGACACGTCCAGATCGAAGGTGAAACCATCCTTCGAGTTCACGGTAATCGAGTTTAGAGTTGAGTCGTAGCTGTGTGTCTCGGTACGCGGCGACCAGTTGAGTACAATGTTGGTGGTCGGCACAAGTTCAACCTTCATCACACTGGTATTGATGGGATGTTTGCCGGGATACAAGGGTGTCACCCACACGCCCTTATGACCGACATTTACCAGATCACCATGTTTAAATTCCACGCCGCTCACATCAACGTGTGCCTTGCCGACGTAGGAAATCACTACACCGACATAACCGATGGGAATTTCGGTCATGGGCATCTGCTCGACATTGGCAAACCAGGGATTCAGATTCCAAGAGCCGGACAGGAGCACCTGCTCCTGCAAACCACGCCGTCCACCCGATTCGATGAACGCCTGCGCGTTCTGGAAATTGTCGTGGCCGGGAGTGTACAGACCGGCGATTTCGCCCTCTTCAATTGGCGCACCATCGAGGGTGGTCACGATGCCGACCATATCAGGCTCAACCTGATAGATCAATAGGTCGTCCGGGTGCATCCCATACTGAGCGGCATTGGCGCGGGTGATAATAGTGAACAGGGCGGTATTGATACGATACGCGCCGCCTGTAATTATGCCTAACTGCCGCCCTTTCTCACCGCCAGCCGTTAGAAACTTGCGCGCATCCTGAAAATCATCACAATCCACTACTTTGCCGAGAATTCGTTCGGCAGGAATGGATGTACCATCGGCAGCGACTACCAACCCAATCTCGCCGGATGGGATGACTGTCATGGGCACTTTGCGGATGCTATACATCCAGGGAAAATATCCCAGATGGATACCAGGCGCGAGTGTGTCGGCCTGATAACCAGCCTCACCATTTAGCGCAATCAGACGATCCGGGGGCAAGTTCTTACTTGAGAAACGTTTGACGATGACGCCCACCTGACGCTCGCTAATGACTACAATCCCGGTCAGTGACGCGACAATAACAATTACCACTACAACCACAACGAGAGGAAGCAGCAGTTCCATGATTTATTCCTCCTGCTACAGTCGTCGCCCACCAAGAGGGTGGCAGCACCATTCCACGACTATAACCTACGCTTATTTGTCATTATCGGACGGTTCATCGGGGAAACCCCCCCAGTCATTGGGGGGTACAGAGAAGGCGTTTTTTTACCCTCACCACAATTGGGATGCGAGGGTTCAGATATTGCATGTCGCCCCTACAGTTATTCTGATGTGTCATTCTGGAAAAGAGGTTAACGACACACTCATGAGTTAGCGTCCAACCAGAATGGCGACAGAGCGGTTCTTCATTCTCAAACGAACTTGATTCTTGAGCATAGGCTCCTGCCAGGGGGTATGAATGGGCGCGGCCTCGTCCCCCGTATTGATAAATACACGCCATGTTCGATCCGGGCGGGGTGGCGGCAATTCAAAGGCTTTGTCCTGCCAGTGCATATTCATGGCGACATAAATATCATCATCGGGCATGAGGCCGCCCTTGCCATAAGCGCCGCACAGTATAAATGCGAGACGACGATTTTCTTTGGTAAAGATGGGTTTGTTGAGTTTGACACCATGCAAAGCAAAGTCCGGACAGCCAACCTGTTTATAGTCCTCGCCACGCAGGAAATGACCATTACGGAGAGTGGAATGTCCACGACGAAAGGCAATGCAATATTTAAAGAAGTCAAAAAGATCACGATTTTGCTCAATCAAGCGCCAGTCCAGCCAGTTGAGTTCGTTGTCCTGACAATAGGTGTTATTGTTGCCATGCTGGGTACGACCAATCTCGTCGCCCATTAAAATCATGGGTACACCCTGGCTAACCATCAGCATCGCAATCGCATTTTTGATCTGCCGCCGCCGGAGTTTATTGATTTCCGGGTCGTCGGTTGAGCCTTCCGCGCCATGATTCCAGCTATAGTTATCGTTCGCGCCGTTGTCACCTGCAAGATTGGCGTCATTGTGTTTATCGTTGTAGGACACTAAATCCATCAGAGTGAAACCATCATGAGCGGTGATGAAATTTACTGTCGCAATCGGCCCACGTCCGGGATACATGTTGGGTGAGCCTTGTATGCTTTGGGCGAATTCGCCCACCTGTTCGGGATCACCTTTGAGGAAGCGGCGGAGTGTGTCGCGGTAACGACCATTCCACTCCGCCCACCGCCCATAAGCCGGGAAACTCCCCACATGATACAGTCCATCCGCGTCCCAGGGTTCAGCAATCAGTTTGGTGCGGCGGAGGATGGGGTCAAAGGCGATGGTTCGCAGTAATGGGGGATCGGACATGGGCATTCCATCCATATTGCGGGTGAGGATGGAGGCGAGGTCGAAGCGGAATCCGTCAATGTGGTATTCCGTCACCCAATAGCGCAAGCAGTCCACGATAAACTTGCTTACCGCCGGGTTATTGCAGTTGACGGTATTGCCTGTGCCGCTGAAGTTATAGTAAAAACCTTCCGGCGTGAGGATGTAGTAGGTCTGGTTGTCGATGCCCTTAAAGGAGATGGTCGGCCCATTTTCGTTGCCCTCGGCAGTGTGGTTAAATACCACATCGAGGATGACTTCAAGGCCGTTCTCATGCAATTCCTTTACCATCCATTTAAACTCATTAATCTCCTCACCCTGTGTACCCCAGGCCGCATATCCGGCTTTGGGAGCAGCAAAGGCCACCGTGCTGTATCCCCAATAATTCAACAACACTTCGCCAGTATCCGGGTTTTGCCGCCAATGTTCAAATTCGTCAAACTCAAACATGGGCATGAGTTCCACACAGTTCACACCCAGTTCCTTCAGATAAGGGATTTTTTCGATCACCCCTCGATACGTGCCGGGATGATTGACGCCCGACGATTTGTGCCGGGTGAAACCGCGTACATGCATTTCGTAGATAACAATATCCTCAATGGGTAGTTCAAGTGGACGATCCTGCCCCCAATCAAATGTATCTGGTACAGGAATACGCCCGCGAAAAGGCGGGAGGTTCTGCTTGTCGTCTGCCTCTGCCCACACAGGCCGCCCGCTCACCGCTTTGGCATAGGGGTCGAGCAGCACAATGTCGGGATTAAAGCGACGGCCTTGTTCCGGCTCCCAGGGGCCATCCATGCGAAAGCCGTATTCAATATCGCTGTAATCCAAATTCAACAACAGTATGGAGAATACTGAACCGATTCGGAATTCATCGGGAATAGGGATTTCTACCATCGGCTGTCCCTCACCTTGGCGAAACAACACCAGGGTGCAGGCGGTGGCATGGTCGGAGTATACGGAAAAATTAACGCCTTCGGGTTGGACTGTCGCACCGAATGGCAGCGTTGCGCCGCGACAAAACTGGTAATTGTCGTGTATATAGATGGTGCGGGGTAGTTGAGATATGTCAGCCATGTCCATATTTTATGCCTCGGTAAACGCTAGATGAATATTACAACCAACCCAGACTGAATGGCGATTGCAATAGTCAATATGATGGTGGTCGAATGGTAAGTGGCGGAACATTGTGTCTCTTACCCCATCCCCCGACGCCTTCCCCGCAAGCGAGGAAGAGGAGCAAACACTCGTGAAGGGTTATCACTTACTTTGCAACCACTATCCCCAATATATTAAAACAAATGATCGGTTTGCTAAAGACCTTTTAAAAATTCTGAGGTATAATCCTCAGTTGAACATTAGAAAAAAGGCAAAAATCGTTGGTTGAGTTTTGAGGTAAGAGAGTGTCTAGTGGTCAAATCGCTTTAAAAGGCCGCGTTTTGCTGCTGAATGGCAGCAACTGGGAGCCATTGGCGGTTATCACCGTTCCGCGTGCGATCAACCTGATCCTCGCGGGTAAAGCTTTCGTCGTTGAGCAGTCCGGCCAGTTTTTGAGAACGATCCGCGAACAATTCCCCGTACCATCGGTCATCGCCCTGCGTACTTATATCAATGTCCCTCGCCGTCAGGCACATTGGAGCCGTAAGGGTGTACTGGTTCGGGACAATTACACCTGTATCTACTGTGGTGTGCAACCGGGAACGATTGTGAAGGGTAAAGTCGTCGTCAAAAGCGATTTCACCGTCGATCATATCTGGCCGAAATCACGCGGTGGCAAAGATCAATGGACGAATACGGCCTGCGCGTGTTACGCCTGTAATCATCGCAAGGGTGATAAGCTGCCGAATGAACTCGGTATGAAGCTGCACTGGGAACCCAAAACCCCACGCACAAGCTATCTGGTGATTGCTATCGGCACAGGGCCAGATGCCTGGAAACGATACATCGAAATCAGCAGTGACTAAAACAGGGGCAGTAATGCCTCTGTTTTAATCTCCCCATATATTTGCAACTCATTGTGTGTTATCCACGTATTTATTCGTGAACAGTCGGGATTTATGTAAAGATGGGGTCTTTTGACTGATGGATAGCGTTCACATCATGGTTAAAGTGTGCAATGCCACTTGGCTTTACATCCTGCAACTGGTTGGGGCAGGCATAACAGGTTAGAAGGGGGATTTATGTCTACATTAGTCGAAGCACGGGGTCTCGCCAAGACTTTCAAACGGGCAGATGGGACTGAAGTACAGGCAGTTAAAGGTATTGACCTGGACATCAAAAAGGGGGAAATCTTCAGCCTGTTGGGGCCAAATGGGGCAGGCAAGACGACCACTATTTCGATGATTAGCGGATTACTGACCCCAACAGCCGGTGATGCCAAAATCGGCGGTTTTTCCATCACTCAACAAGCGATGCAAGCCAAGCGCCTGTTGGGGATCGTTCCACAGGAGATTGCTTTATACCCGACACTGAGCGCGCGGCAAAATCTTGAATTCTTCGGCAAGATGTATGGATTGGGCGGAAAAGATTTGTCGGCAGCAGTTGATGAGGTGCTGGATTTCACCGATCTAAAGGATCGTCAGAAAGACCGGCTCGACACCTTTTCAGGTGGAATGAAACGGCGGGTGAACATCGGGGTTGGACTGCTGCACAAACCGGAGCTAGTCTATATGGATGAGCCAACGGTTGGTGTTGACCCACAGAGCCGCCGCCGCATTCTGGACACGGTGCTGCGCCTGCGCGATGAACGCAAAATGACCGTTCTGTACACCACCCATTTGATGGAAGAGTCCCAGGAACTCAGCAACCGGGTCGGTATTATCGACTATGGGCAGATGATTGCCCTGGGTACGGTTGGCGAACTTATTCAAAAAGTGGGCGAAGAAGACCGGCTGATTTTCAATGTCGGTGAACAGCATGTCCCGGACGAGTTACTGGAACGCTTTAAGGCGGAAGTGCCGGGTGTGACACAGGCGGAGTATCAGGCAGTACAGTTAGAAGCCGCGCCAGATGTAGAAGAACCCGATGAACTTCCAATGGACAAAACGGCCAGTGGTACTTTCCAATCAGTGCGTTCTGGACAAACGGACGGGACGATTATCGTCTACGCCAAGCGGGGTCGAAAGGCGCTGCCGGGACTGCTCAATATTGCTGACGCGATGGGACTCGAAGTGCTATCGGTTGAGGTGCGTGAGCCAGATTTAGAGGCCGTGTTCCTGCATCTGACCGGACGGGCGTTGAGGGATTAAACCATGCGTAAAATCTGGATTATTGCCTGGAAAGACCTCTACTCCTTTTTCTCGGATCGCAATCTGGTCATCATTATGATTGCTGCGCCACTGGCGATTGCCACGATTATCGGGTTGGCGTTCGGTAATTTGTCATCGGACGGTGACGTGCCAATCAAAGATATTCCGGTGGCGATTGTCAATCAGGATCGAGGGAATGGGCAACAGAATTACGGCGCGTTTTTTGTAGCGGCGTTTGTGCCCCCCAGTGCCGACGATAGCGATACAAGCACCAACACGGTTCCCAATTGCCCATCTACGGGTGCATCAGGTGAACAGACCAGCAATTCCAACATTCTATTCGACCTGACTGACGCGGTTGAGGTCGATGATGCAAACCTCGCTCGGACGGGGGTAGACGATGGAACCTACACCGCCGCGATCATTATCCCACCCGATTTCAGCGCGAAAATTGGCTACAGCGGCCCCAATGACTCGGTGGAGCCGACACAGGTGGAAGTCTACGCCAACAGTGGACAGCAAATCGGGGCAGGCATTATCCGCAGTATTGTTGATAGTATCGGCAATCAAATCGCCAGCGGTAATATCGCTATCGCATCCACGCTGGATACTGTTGGGAAACAATACGGCCTCATCACCATCGGACAGGTCGCGGGCAGTCCCAGCTTCGCGGATAGTGTGGCCTGCGCATTCGCGGCGACAGGCAGGAGCCTGAGCATTGAGCAGCAAACTGTTGCCGGACAACAGTCCAACAGCACGGTTGCGATACTGGTGTTGTTCGGGTCGGCACAGGCCATGTTTTTCTCGTTGTTCACCGGACAGCAAGGCGTTCTGAACATCATTGAGGAACGCAAACAGTGGACGCTACAACGGCTGGTGATTTCACCGACGCCACGCCTGTACATTTTGCTCGGTAAACTGGTTGGTACATTTATCACCTGTTTTGCACAACTGGTATTCCTATTCGTCGCGCTGACGGTCATCGGCAGCCTTATGAGCGGCGAGGTGGTGCAAATCTGGGGCAATAATCTGCTGTTGGTTGGATTGGTGATCGCTGCTGCCGCGCTGGCCGCTACCGGGTTGGGTACCTTCCTGGCCGGGATTGCCCGTACACCTGAACAAAGTGCATTGATCGCCCAGGTGGTAAACATCGGTTTTGCGATCCTGGGCGGGGCATTCGGCTTCCAACTGCCGGAAAATCTGGCGCGATTTTCAATGATTTACTGGGGAACCAATGCGTTTCAAAAACTTTCCGCTAACCAGACTGATATTGGTTTGAATCTGCTGGTACTGGTGGTCTTCGGCGTGGGGTTATTCGGGGTGGGCTTCTGGTTATTTAACCGGCGGCTGGACATATAAGGAGCTGATGACCATGCGTAACATCCTGAACATCACCTTTAACGATTTACGAATCTACATGAAAGACCCCAGCACGATTGTCAATATGTTCGTCGTGCCAGTTATGATCGCGGTAGTACTGGGATTCGGTCTTGGCGGGGGAAACACTACCACTCAACTCCGCGTGGATGTGATTGACAATGATAACAGTGAGTTATCCGATCAGTTCCTAACAAACCTGCGGAAAGCAAATAATACACTGGTTCTGTGTCCGTTCGATAACACTGAGGATGACTTTTGCCGGGTGGGTGACGAAACAACTTTGACTGAAGAACAATCTATTCAGCGTTTGACGGACAACACCGCCCTGGCTCTTGTTGAAATTCCGGCAGGGTTTGAAGCAGGGCTGAATGCCGGTCAATCGCAGACTATTGTCTACCGTTCGAACGAGAATGCGTCCGCGCCAAGCTATATCCTGCAAGCGGTACAGGCGGTTACACAGCAGATGGGCGGGGCACTGGTGGCGACTACTATCGGCATGGACATTGTGGAAAATTCCGACGTGCTTCAATTCACAAACGACGAGGAGAAAGCCACTTTCCGGCAATCCGTCTATGATGAAGCCGCTAGCCTGTGGGCATCTACACCGTTCAGTGTTCATTTTCGACAAACGTCATCGGGAACGTCGGATGAACTGTCAAACACGCAGCGCGGTTTCGGGCAATCCATACCTGGCATCGGGAGCATGTTTGTCGTCATTTTTGTTATGACGGCCATGATTGGGCTGCCACAGGAGCGTAAAAACTGGACATTACAACGGCTGGCAACCATGCCTATCGCCCGATGGCAAATTCTAGGCGGCAAAATTCTGATGTATTTCCTGCTAGGGATGTTGCAATTCATCACACTGTTTGCTATCGGTAGATTGCTCGGTTTGAGCCTGGGCAATGATCTGATTGCGCTGCTGGCAGTGATGGTCAGCCTGACGCTGTGTGCGACGGCTTTGTCCTTTGCGCTCAGCACGTTCACCCGCACGGAGATGCAAGGTGCGGCGTTGGTTAATCTGTTGGGGCTAACCCTCGCGCCGCTGGGTGGGGCATGGTGGCCGCTGGAGATCGTGCCCCGCTACCTGCAAGTTATCGGGCATCTGTCTCCGATAGCGTGGGGGATGGATGGTTTCCACACGCTGTTGTATAACCAGGGCGGTTTGCCGGATGTGCTGCTGCCTGTCGGCGTGCTGCTGGTAGGCGCGGTGGTGCTATTTGTGATCGCGGTGGCGCGATTCCGCTTTGACTAACTGATCGTCCAGGTTCAACAATGAAGAGAGGGCTGTCACTGGCAGCCCTCTTTGATGTTTCCCTCAATAGATTGTGTCTGCTAGGCCAACTCGAATTCCGCCTGACTGCACACGCGCAGAACCCCAGCCAGTTCGTAGCCAATTACCTTGATTTCGCCACCAACCCGCAGTTGCAACGGGCCATTAAAGGGTCCACGCTCGGCCAGCGTGAAATGCGCCCCCGGTCTTAAACCCAGGGAACCAACGTATTGCAGCATTTCCGACTCGTGGGTATTCACCCGGCTCACCACCAGATCGCTACCAACGTCAGCGCCTGTGAGCGGATAGTCCTTCACACGGGGCATGACGCCCTCTGCTGATGGGATAGGTTCGCCGTGAGGACAGCGGCGAGGATACCCGGCCATAGCCGCCATACGCTCTACCACTATGTCACTAACCACTGCACCCAGATCGTCGGCATCATCGTGACACTCGTGCCAACCAAAATTCATCACGTCGGTCAGGAAACGTTCGACCAGGCGGTGACGGCGAATCGAAAGTAATGCCTCACGTTCGCCCGTTTCGGTTAACGCGATTCCTCGATATGGCTCGTGTTCAAGATACCCAGCCTCTTTCAACCGCTGTACCATGCGTGTCACCGCCGGGGCAGAAACCTTCAACACATCAGCTAATGCCGATGTGGAAATGTAGGGATCATCATCCTGGTAGTAAGCTAATCTATAGGCTTCTGCCAGGTATTCTTGCATCGCGGCGCTTGCGCTCATCCACCTTCAACCTCAACTGCCTCTAACAGTGGGGTTCGTCCATCTGTTTATGACATCGAATTATGCTTATCAGTATCATAAATATACCCTGCCAGAGGTCATTTTCGCAAGCGTTAAATTTTTAGTTGACATGCCCTAACTCGCTACAAAGCGGCCAGCCAGCCGAGGATCAATGTCATCTGTCAGAAATTCCGGTAGATATTTAAGATTTGTCCGAGAAGGTAATCAAGTAGGCTACCAGTGCATCAATCTGATCTATCGGTAGGGTCTGTGCCAAATTATGAGTACCGGGCAGAATGAATACGTCGCGCAGGGTGGCCGCCGAGCCGTCATGGAAATAGGGCGCAGTTATCCAAAGCCAACGCAGCGAGGGTGTATCAAACGTGCCACCCGTACCAACATCGTGGCTTTGACCGTCGATACCCACATTGCCAACGTGGCAGGAGGCGCAGTCCTGTTGTTCATATATTTGCTGACCACGCTCGACCAATGCCGGGTCGGGTGAATAGGGATTTTCTGGGCCGGGTAATGTACCCAGGTAACTCGCTAGGACATCCAGGTCAAGGGATAAACCCGCGTGTGGATCGCCCAGTGCAGGTGAAATTGTGTCTGAAGGAATCAAGCCTGTGCCCGCCTGTAAGTTCCGTATCTTGAGTTCTACATCGGCCAACTCGTCCCATGATCCGTCCCAGTTATAGGGTGGTGTTTCCAGTAGTCCATATAGCGCCGGGGTGTTGCGGCCACCGTCGAATCCCATCCAGGTTCGCCCATCCGACATGCCATCGAAGTGGCAATTGGCGCAACTGATCCAATTTTCGGCACTCATGCGCGGGTCGGCAGCTCCGTAAAACAACTGTTGTGCCAGGATGGTATCCACCGGGATATTAAAGTCGCTGATTGGGAGTTGGTCAGATACTTCCAGCGTTCGGGTTTCGATAATGCTCAATGTGCCATCGAAGGTATTGTTGACATACAGCAAGCTGTTGTCGCGATTGAGCAATAACCCACGCGGATTCGCGCCCACATCAATATGGCCGCGCAGCAAGCCCGTTCCCAGGTCAATGACACTGATGCTATTACTGCCTGCATTGGCAACATACAGCCAGTTCCGAAAACGATCCAGGGCAGCCGCGAATGGCATATTCACCGGCCTATCAGCAGTATCCAGGCCAATACGATTTTCACGCTTGACGGTCAGTGAACGAAAGTCGATGACGTTAACAACCGGAAAAACCGTCGTGTCGAAAGTCAAATGATCATTGTTGGCATTGCTGCGCGTTTGCGGCAGGTAGCCAATTCCACGCGACACATCCAATTCTATGGCTTGAAACAAACCCGTGTCCAAGCCAGTCGAAACGGTTGTCACAACAGTCAGGTTTGGCAGGTATATCATACTAAGCTGCCCACTCCAGAAGTGGGCAACGTATAGGAAATCGCCCCAGAGGGTCAAGCCTGTAGGTGCATCGGGCACATTGATATAAGCCGTCACGGCCTGGGACAGCAAATCAACGACTGCGATCTGATTACTGCCTTCCAACGAGACGTAGGCCGTGTTCTCATCCACTATGACGCCATACGGCCATAAACCTCCCAGGGAAATGGTGGTGACATCCTGGGACTTCAGATCAATCAGGGACAAGGTACCATCGCCCCGATTGGCGGTGACGACGGCTTGATCGTCGTTATAAAATGCCAGGGTACGCGGGTCGTGACCCACCGGAATTTCTGCCACAAGTTTGCCCTGTGTCGGCAAAATGATTGAAATCGTGTTGTTCAGTGTGTTGGCGGCTACCAACGTCCGGTTGTCATCAGCCAGGGCGATTGCATTGGATGATGCTGTTCGGCTTAATCTTGAATCGGGTAGTGCGTAGAGCGGCAGCGGAGTAGGGCCGGGAGGTTCGTTTTGCGCAACCGCTGGGGCTGCCAAAGTGATACTTAATGCCAGCAAGGCGGTGCCCGTTATCATGAGTACCCACGCGCTCCATTGCCTGTGAATTGGGTTTATCGCTTTGCGTCTTTGCACCTTTGCGCCTCTGGGATTTGTTTTCGCATAAATATCAACATGGCCGCTGGCTCTAGCCGAAGGTTGTCATCCGGTCATGTTCCACAACAAATGTTCGCGTCAGTATCTGCAAGCGTCCATTCTGGTCTGTACCGATGGCAGCCAGAGTGATGGTCACTACATCGGATGCTGCCGGGCCGCTCCCCTGACCGTTATTCTCCAGGTTCGGGAAATCTTTGCTCAGATTGGTCGGATTGTACTGGAA
Organism: uncultured Chloroflexia bacterium; assembly: GCA_963752305.1. Classification (GTDB taxonomy): domain Bacteria; phylum Chloroflexota; class Anaerolineae; order Aggregatilineales; family Phototrophicaceae; genus CFX2. The sequence continues at coordinate 92,287 of CAVVXQ010000002.1, read as the reverse complement.
ACTAAATGATGCACCGCTGGCGTGGAGAGGCGCATCTGCCAATACATAGCCTGGAGTTGTCACCACATGATAGACACGAACATTTGACCAATCGTTCGGCAATGAGAAGTTAAAATTGTAAGGAATGCCCGCTGGAATCATCAGATCATCGGCATTTTGCCACGCGAGGGATTTTGAGTCATGGGGTATAACAAATATGGAGAAAATACCCCCCTCTGTTCCCAATACATCTCCGGTAGGGGGCGGAGGTTCGATCTGACCGGCAGATGTTTCGCCTTCATGGCGAACATGAATTTCGACTGTCCATAGGCCAGGTTCGTCTACAGCGAAATCTTGGGTTGGATCATAAAAATAGCCGATTGCGTTGGCTGTGCCCTCGAAGGAACGAACCACACCATTCGGCGAGGTAATCTTCACCGATACCACCGAGGCCAACGTTGGCGCGACCTGTCCAGAGACCGCCAATGTATTACCAAGTTCCAGCACATCTCCGGCGCGAATCCCTGTGGGATGGAAGAACATGTTCACGTCATGACCACGTACCCGCAACAGTGGGCCACCATTTGGCCCACCCGCTTCACCCCGATATGGAGGATATATTCGCGCGCCGAGAGAATCATTCTGAGTGTCGATCACTACGGCGAGCGCACTGTAGATGGCTGTATCCTGAATCCCATCCCGCAGCACCGCGCCGCCGAACAGAAAGGCGTAATCACCGACTCTCATGCCGGTGATGCCTGTACCCGGTTGTCCATTCAACGGATCGTCGGCATCCCAATATAGGGGCAAGCCCCCATCTAATCCACCCTGTACAAACTGACGCACCGACAACCCAGGCATCACCGTGCTGATATAACTGTAAATACCCGCCGAACCATTGGTATTCACTGAGGCCACCGGCAATTCGTCCATTACGGACATTCTTTGCAGAGAAGTCCCATATTCAGTCAGGTCGGGATCGTTCGCAAACAGCCAGTCGGTGTATGCGCCACCAACATCCTGCACCTGAATGATCGGTTTAAGCTGACCATCGCTGCCCTGATTAATCCAGGCAACATCGCCAGTGTGATAAGGGTAATTGAGGCGGGGATTGCTGGAATTCGGGCTATACTGGCGTGTGTTATACCAGGATGGGCGAAGGTCGGTCTGGTAATTGTCCAGTCCCCGTTCGCCATGAGCAATAATACTGCTATCGGGATTGGCGATTACGCCCGCGCCGCGCAAGCTGCCCGCCCATAGACGCCCTTCGGCATCGGTGTAGCGTACCTCATAATCAACGACATATTCGCCGGGGGTGTCGAATGTAAATCCATCTGCGTGGAAGTAGCCCGCAATATCCGCCTGTCCTTCGACGACATGCTCAACCACTGCACCACCGTTCAAGGGGTAAATCCGCGCTGTTACCGTCACATCGGCAGGCGCACCGGGCGTTATATGCAAGCCCGGATTAAAGGTGTTACCGACTTCAAATGGCGTTCCAGGCAAAACACCCGGTAGGACATTCATCAGTTGGGCAATTAAGACGGTGTATGTACCACCGCCTTCGTACCGATTGCCCCAGACATCTTCCAGATTGCCTGTCAGATCAATCTTATATTCACCGTACTGTGTAAACACGTAGTTTGTAAACGATTTATTGAGGGTTGTCAGGCGATAGACATCAACGGGTGATTCTTGACCAAAGAGCGTTCCCTCATCGAGCGCCACTGTAGACAACTGATTCTGGAAAATGGCAGAACTGCCTAGATCGTCCACTTCGCCATCAGGACTGGTGATACGCGCGCTGAGACGACCCCCAGGGAAGAAAAATGGGATCAGCGGCGCGGCGCTGATGGAATACAGATTGGGGAGTTCGTTGAGGATATAGGGTTCGATTGGATAAGCGATAGGTTTGTCTGTCGCACCCTCATACGGTGGCAGGATGTAGGTCGGGCTATTGAAGTGGACACGATTGGAGAGGGCATAATTATCTTCATCTTCACTGGCAATCAAACCCCGACTGCCATTGCTGGGATTATCCTGAAACAGCGTCCACAACATCCGGTTGGTGGTGACTGCGCCAACATTCACAACAACCGGCAACCGGGACATTTCCTGCTCCAGGCTTCCCTTTGCTGTCGCTAGAATACTACTATCCGTCCAAAGGAATAAATCGCCATCACTGACGCGCCCAAATCCCTGTAAGATAGGCACATACATACCATTGGGCAGGTCGTCCGGCAAGGTGACTTCAAATGTCATGGGGAAAAGTAAATCATTGCCCCGGCGAATGATTTGGGCTGGCGCAACAATGGTCTCAGCCAGTTTAAAATCGCCCCGCAGATTGATAATACCCAGGCCGCTGGGGGTGAGAGCATCCGACCAACCATTGTTACTGCCCAGACCACCCGTACTTTGTTCGCCGTCCGGCCCAGCTAGAGGTTGTAGGTAGAGATCACCGCCCAAGCTCAAACCCACCAAACCCGAAGCCAGGTCTGGTGCGGTCAGGGTTACATCCATTTCGATCACCAGTTCATCGCCTGGATTGAGGCCGAGGCTATTGATGCGGCCACGTGCTGTCCAGTGACTCACGCCGCTGGCGACTGTCCCGGCAATGGTAAACCGGGTGAAATCCTCACCCATCTGTAAATCCAGGCGGACAATGCCATCGGATTCATTGACTATTGGGATGTTTTGCTGCACACCAATAGACAGTAAGCTCGTATTGTCTCCTCCAACAAAATCAATCGACTCTAAGGTGGCGACATCAATTGTGGGATTGCCGGGATTAATTGAGGCGACAGGGATACGCACCTCAATGGCGGTACCCTGAACGGCAGCGGCGGGCAGCGCACCCAAATCTGCGGGTAAGGGGTTCACCCGTTGGAGCATGGCGGGCTGCTGCTGCCGAGGATCTAATGTCAGACTATAGAGGCTGCCGTCCAGCGAGAACTGAAGAACCATCTGGGCATAATCATCGGGTGGGTTTGCGCCATCTATAGCTATATATAATGAATCGAGGTTTACCAGGGCATATACCATCGGGTCATCAGCCTTCATCAGACCGATATCTGCATATGTTGCCCAGTCATTGATTTCACCGTCGACCATGAGTTGGGTAATGAGGCCAATCTGTGCTGGAGCCTGCGGGAATGGGCCATAAATGATCGTACCGGGGCCTCCGGGTAGAGAACCAGGACGGTCACGTAAATTGTTGGGGATATTGGTTGCCGGACTAATCCAGAATGGTGTATTGCCTGCACCAAAAATTGTTGCCGTGAATGTGCCTGTAATCCCGGCCTGCACATATACCACATCTCCGGTATACAGATTGCGAACAGCAACCTGTGCGCTGGGAAAAACGGCACCGGGCGCTCCGGTAATGGTTACCATTCCAGCAGAATCCGGTGGAGATACCTGGATGAGTGCGGCAACGGGTGGATCACCTGGCTTCAGTTGAGTCTCTGTTTGAGCAGCTACTACCAACGTCAGGCTGAGGATTGCCATTAGTGCAAATAATTTTAGCAAACGGAGCAAAGCCAGTCTCCTATCCGCAAGCGATGCATAAACCTCAGTATAACCAATATCGAATTTTTCGCATGCGTAAGATGGGCCAATCGACGGGGTAATCGGACGACAATCAGCTTGCCCTATACATCTTTGTAACATTCGACCTACAATAACTATAGTTCATCCGATTATCTGCCGAAACCGTATCCGATTACAGCATGCCGAACTCATCTCAAGCCAGCCTTGTCCGAGAAGCCAGCGCATTGGTCGAGGCGCGCACTGGCCTGTCGAGCCAATCTCAGCAGCGAATCAACCTGGAAGCCGTGCTGGGTGATCTATCCGATGGTGATCTCGCGGGATTCGTGCGAACGCTGCATGGCACACCCGATAGTGCTCCGGGCTGGCAGCGATTGATGCGGGCGTTGGTGATCGGCGAAACCTACTTTTTTCGCCACCGAACCCATTTTGACTTGCTCAGTACCCGCATTCTACCAGAGATTATCAGTAGTCGACCCAATATCAATATCTGGAGCGCGGGCTGTGCTACGGGTGAAGAAACGTATTCGATTGCTGTAACGTTACATGAATATCTGCCAAGCCTCGATCAGTCCACCATCCGCTTGATGGGGACAGATATTAACGCCCATTCGCTGGATACCGCGCGACGCGGCATTTACCGCACCTGGGCGTTCCGAGGAACAGAGAATAATTTTGAGAAGCAGTATTTTGACCGACATGAAGGTGGTTTCCAGATCAAACCATTCATCAGGTCGATGGTGACATTCCGCCAAACGAACTTACTCGCCGGGTCGCCAATTCCACAATGCCAGGTGATATTCTGTTGTAACGTCCTGCTGTATTTTCAAGAATCGGTCGTGAAGCAGGTCGAAGATGTGCTTTTCGAGGCGTTATCTCCTGGTGGGTGGTTGATCCTCGGTCCGGCTGAAGCAGCGCGACATAATCGTGAACGGTGGATTACACACATTTTTCCGGGTGCCGTGGTCTACCAAAAACCGGATTCGGGGCGGCTTTATCCAGCATCAGGGGTACTATCTACTGCTTACCACAATCACCAGCGTCATCCGAATCTTAGGCCAGCGACACCTCTTAAAGGTGAGTCTAGCGGTTCAGGGAACGGATATAACGAAGCAGTGGAATGCTTCAGGGTGAAACAATATGATACAGCCGAGCAGATTTTGAAGAACATCCTGACCCGTGAACCCGATCACGTCGCGGCTCATACCCTGTATGCCTGCCTGTTTGCCAACCGGGGACTGCTGATTGAAGCGGAAGATCATCTGGGGACTGCCCTCAATCTTGAACCCCTTTATGCAGATGCATATTATTTGCGAGGGGTACTCCTGCTGGAAACCGCGCGTGAGGCTGCGATTGAATCATTCCGTTCAGCAATCTACTGCCAGCGCGGACATCCCCTGGCGGCCATGATTCTGGGTAATGTCTATGCGCGCGATGGGAATGTTGCGCGTGCCCGTCGCATCTGGGAAACGGCGCTTCAGGTACTTGAAGGTGCTGCGCCGGAAACTACAATTTCGGATCTCAGCGACCTGACTGTCGAAAGTGTCGCATCCTTTTTGAGGCATCAACTTCAAAATTATTAGCTGGTGTGAGCCAATTCATCAGGATCGAGAATTCGGATGAAGACCTAACTCCTGAACCAATAAATCCAAATCGGCTAGTAAATCGGCGGGGGTACGGTCATTGACGAGGGTGAAATCGGCGATAGCGATTGGCCCGCCTTTTTCCAGCGTTTCGATTTCAGCATAGTCGCGCCCCTCAGCCTCCTGAGGGGTAAGGGGACGTTCATCGCGCCCTGTGAGTCGTTGGTAGCGGAGGGCACGCGGGCTGACGATAGCGACCACCACCATTTCCCCACCAAATTCCCGGTGCAGCATCTTGTATTCACTGAAACTATAGAGGCCGTCAATGATGATGCTGGGGTGATTGTCCAGGGCTGCTTTCAAGAAAGGCAGCGCCCGTTTAGCGATGGCTTCCATGCCCTCGTTACGACGAAGTTCCTCGCGCACAATACGTTCGTTGTCGGGGATGATCGGCCAGCCACGTTGAGCGACCTCGTCCACCACGATCTTCCCAAAACGATACTGAAAAAAGCCCTGTTCTTGCAGGTGTTTGGCACACAGCGTTTTACCTGCACCCGGCATTCCGACCAGTGCCAGCGCGCGAGGCGTATTCATTATCATGCTTTATCCCTGACGTTTGTGTTCTGTGAATGGCAAGGATTATAAAGCATGGTGCGAGGATAAGAAATATGGGATTAGGTACGTTGGTAGATTGCAACCTGCCAGATAATACCCGCGCTCCTAAGCAAGTGCGGTTGTAGCCCGTTGCCGCGAATGATCGCGTCTACCCGTTTGGCAGGATGCACAAAAAAGCGGAATTGGTTGCGGGTAAGCGCCATAAACAGGTTGCCAATGCGTCCGCCAATCCTCATCCACCAGGTATCACGGGGATAGACGAGGGCATACAATTTATCTGCCCGTGCAGACGAGAGAGTGACCATTGCGTCCATATCTGAATAACAGCAGATGACACGATCCAGCGTGACAATATCCGCAGATTCAATATCCGGCGCGAGTTCGACAAAATTCCCGTGAAGATAGGTAGTGCGATCCGCATTGCCCCGGCGTGCGGCTTCTTCTCTGGCAACCGCGAGATAGGCGGATGAAGCGTCTACATCTGTTGCCGAGCGGATACCCCTCCCGAAGAGTTCATGTTGAATCGCGCCGATACCTCCGCCAATATCCAGTAAACTCAGTCCTTCAATCCCATTCTGGAGTAATGTGTCCAACATCAAGCAGGTTTGTTTGGTTGGGCCATGTTTGTGATATTCACGGAGGTCACGATCAGCGTAACGGCGATTAAAGACCGTTTCAATCCCCTCACACTGGCTACAACATGGCATGACACACCTCGCCGCCTATACAAACCTAATAGAAAAAATATCCCAATCCAATTTCATATTAACAAATTTCTTGCGATTTATCCCTAAGATGACCGTGTGTGTTTACTTGAGTGAGAGGATTTTATCGTATGAAGCGCACACGTGGTTTACTGGTAAGCATTGGGTTGGGATTGATACTGATAGCGGGTTCGGCACTGCCAACACTGGCACAAGACAGCACGGCGACACCTGATTCGTCAATGATGGCGGAAACGACGGCTGTACCTATGATGGTGGCGACGAGCGATTTCTTCGTCAATTCCGCCTTTGTGGTAAACATCCGCAGCGGCCCAGGCACGGAATACACGATATTGGGTAAATTGCACCCCGGCGACAGCATAGATATTACCGGGCAGAATGCCGATGGGTCGTGGGTTCGTGTGGATTTCAACGGACAAGAAGCATGGGTTGCCGAGAGTGTTATCGTAGTGGTGGGTGATCTATCCACTGCTGCGGTAGTGGAACCTGGTCCAGACGCGGTACTACGCGAGGATACCACCGGCGAGATGACGAGCGACGGAACGGTTGTAGCGACCACAGCCTTCAACGTCAGCCTGCGTGAACAGGCAACTCTGGATTCATCTCGTCTGGATGTTATCCCCTTCGATACGGAACTGGTGCTAACAGCGCGTGACGAAACTAATGGATGGGTTCAGGTCAGCTTTGACGATATGGTGGGCTGGGTTTCAGCCAATCTACTGTCCTTCACCCAGGGCGACATCACCAATTTGCCGGTGATTACCGCCGATGGTACGACGATCCCGGCAGATGAATTCAACGCAATGGCTACTTCGGAAGCCACCGAGGACATGAGCATGTCTGGTGAGATGAGCGCCACCGCTACACCATCGGCTTAGTCCAATGTGTAATTTCTAGGTAGTGTTCTATTCGGGCACGGCTTTGGTCGTGCCCTTTCGATTCCCGTGGGAGTATCAGCCGACTTGCTGGTGCAGCCACTCGATGATGACATCACCAAGATCGGGTCGGTTGAGCACAAGGGCTGTACCATGCCCAGCTTCCTGAAAGGGCTGGAAAAACACCGGGCCAGTGGCGGCAGATTGCAGGGTAGTGATGGCGCTGAACGAGACGACGTCTTCCTGGCTGGCGGTCAGAAAGATGGGGCGAGGGTTGTAGGTGTTTATGGCATTCGAGAGGGCGGAATCGTCGGATGGACTGAGCAGCACAGCCGCGTCGCAAAGGGGTTCAGCCGCACAGCCCAAAAGTGCCATATCCGCACCAACATCCGCGCCAATGGCAGCAAGGTGGTCGGGTTGTGCCATGCCGGTGCTGAGTGAGAGCATCATCACACGAAGGTCTTCAACATAAAAACCATCACGGGGCGGCATGAGCAACACTGTAAATCCGGCGGCGTTCAGGCGGGTAGGAAGATCACCCCAGGACGCCCCTTCGGGTGCAATGAGCACCAGACCGGGCATTCGTTCGCCGGGAGAAATGTAGAGTTCACCTACCAACTGTGTCCCATCATCTGCGGTTATCTCGACACTTTGTACATTGTTGACCACACTATTATCCGACAATGATAATGGAGGGAGGGCGGAGTCCGGCGCGAGGGCGGCGGCTGTGGGGTCACTTTGCCCGATGAACTCAGCTTGTGAGGTACTGTCGTAAGAAAGATCGGGGAAAAAAGTGGGGCTGGCTTCCAGGGTTGGCCCAGACAGTTCGGCGGTTGGTGTGACCGTCGGAACCTCGTCGGCACAAGCAGCAAGCGAAGTGAGAGCGATGACGGCGAAGGTCATCATCCACCCTGCTGTTTCAGGACGACTGAGCCGGATGCCGATCCGCAGAATTGGGCGGATTTTGCTCGATTTACCCACTGGAAAAGTCATTTTGGTTTGGCGACCACAATCATGCGTTCGCAACCATCCTCGAACGGCTCAAAATCGGCACTGCCGTAGACATCGGCTACTGCGAAACCTGTTTTATCCAGCAGCAGGCATAGTTCAGGATAGAAGAAATAGCGGAAGATCACCGGGGCGAAGGTGCGTTTGACCGTTCCATCACCTGTGACCTCATCGTAAATCCAGGTGACGTGGAGCAACTGCTCGGTACGATCCAGATGGCTGGTGGAATACTGCATGAGCAGATGGCCGGTTTCGGGGTCAATAAAGGTGCTGTCCAGAATAATGGCGTCGGTATCCTGTGCGGCGAAGGAATCTGCTGGATTGGGCAGGTCGAGCACCAAAGCGCCATCGGGGTCGGTCAAAGCGCGCAACCGAGTCAGTACCTCAATCTGCTGTTCCTGTTCGCGGAAGTGCAGCAGACCATTGTAGGTTACTAACACCAACTTGTAACGCTGGTCGGTCTTGTGTTTGAGGATGTCGCCGTGAATAAAAGTGAGTCTGTCGCGCAGATGCGGCAAGGATTCGACTTTGTGGCGGGCACGATCCAGCATGGATGTTTCGATGTCAATGCCATGCACTATATGACCTTCCTGCGCCAGATGCAACATCACGCGACCCGTCCCACAACCGAATTCGAAAATGGGGTCGCCGTACTGGTCAGCAAGGGAACTGTACATGATGAGGTCGTCGGTTTTACTCAGATGTTCCGCATCGTAATAGCGGGCAATGGTTGCGTAGAAACTCATGTGCGTTCTCGTTTCAAGAAGTTTTCGACAGCCTGATAATGGGTGGGTGAAGCCCATAGGGGTGGGAATATATCACGTTCGGTTTGCAGCGCCGATTCGTAGGGCTGTTTCAAGCCGCCCTGAAGGAGGTGTTTGATACCGCGCACGACATCGGGGGGTGAAGCGGCAATACGTTCGGCCAACTCCAGCGCATGGGACAGCGCACTACCTGCTTCGACAACCTGGTTGATAAGTCCGAGTGTTTGGAGTTGGGATGCAACGAGCACTTTACCACTCAGGAGTAACTCCATCGCATAGGGATAGCCGACCAAGCGCAAGAGTCTTTGTCCCGCGCCCCAACCGGGTGTGAGTCCCATTTTGATCTGCACAAAACCCATACGGACATTCTCGTCAGCTATCCGCAGATCGCAGGCCAGGGCAATTTCGCTGCCACCACCGAGCGCGTAACCGTTGATGGCAGCAATCACCGGGATAGGCAAGCGTTCCAGCCGCAAGAGCGCGTCTCCCATCAGGGTAATCATCGTGCGCGCGTCGTCGGCAGAGGGGTAATGGCTGAGTTCAACCAAATCGCCACCACTGCAAAAGGCGGCTTCGCCTGCGCCGGTCAGGACAATGACACGACGGGAAGAGTCGTTTTCCAGATTTCCTACCGTCTCGGCAAAACAGCGCATGGTTTCCAAATCGAGGGCATTGCGCGAAGCCGGACGGTTGAAAGTGAGGACAGTGATTCCGCCGGGGCGGGTATCCATCAGCAGCGTGTTATTCATGGGGGAGTAGTGTACAGCGTCAGCCGCATTTTGGGGAGGCTACAATGGTCATGACGTAGGCTAATCGCCCGCTGGCTCATTTGCGAAACGGGGACGGTTTTGCTACAATGCCGCGCGTTGATAAGGGTTGTAATGTGGGGGCGCACAGGCAAAACAGGTGATGTGTGTTTTGTTGTGCGCCATTATTTTGTCCGGTCACATTGGTCTGTGAGTGCTACATTATGAAACGAAGATTATTTATCGTTTATATAGCAATAGTTGTCTCCCTTTTCTCATTCACTGTACAGGCTCAAAGTGGTTTAACGGTCACAGCCATTGAAACGGTGAACCTGCGTTCTGGCCCAGGGACGGAATGGCGGTTAATCGCCAGGGTGAATGCGGGCACGACCATACTGCTGGATGGGCGCGATCCGACAGGTACGTGGGCGCGTGGAATCACATCCAATGGACAAATTGGGTGGGCGATTGGCACAGCACTCTCAGCATCGCCTGACCAGATTGCTACTCTGCCATCCATCTGGGTGGATACACCCTTTACGCTGGGTGCTCCAGCAGCAGGCGCGCCCCCGGCTGCAGCCAATCCACCTCCCGCCGATCAACAACCCGAATCCGCTCCTCCGGTGGCCGCTCCACCAGTCACGGGTGGACTGGTTGTATCGGCTGCAAACCGGGTTAACATGAGAAGTTTGCCCAGTACCGACTCGCAGGTATTGGCAACGCTCACGCCGGGAACCCAGGTGACAGTCGATGGCCGGGACGACAGCGGACAGTGGGCACGGGCGGCTCTGCCGGGTGGCACATTCGGATGGGTGGCGGCGCGGTTTTTGACATTGACTGCCGATCAATATGCAGGCTTACCCGTTGTCGATGGGGCAGGCGCGGTGGTTCAATCGGCTAATACGGGGACGTCGGCGGATGCACCCGCTCCGGCTGCACCAGTGGTCAACGTGCCCCCGGTGCGGGGTTTCAACTATGGTGGTCATGTCGATGGGTTTGGAGATTATGCTGTCCAGAAGATGCGTCAGGCTGGTATGACCTGGGCAAAACGGCAGATACGATATTCGGCAGGGCAAAATCCAAACGATTTTGCCTGGATGATTAACGATGCTCATGCCAAAGGGTTCCGTATTTTGTTAGGGATTGTGGGGCAGACCTGGGAAGTGAACAGTCCCGGTTATTTCGATACTTATGCAGCCTTTGTTGGCGGCATGGCGGCGCTGGGAGCAGATGCGATTGAAGTATGGAATGAGATGAATATTGACCGGGAGTGGCCTTCCGGCAGCATCAGCGCGGCGTCCTACACCGACCTGCTACGTCGTTCGTACAATGCCATTAAAGGAGCGAACGGGAATACGATGGTAATTAGCGGCGCGCCATCGCCCACCGGATATTTTGGCGGGTGCAGTCCAGGAGGGTGTGATGACAATGCGTATATCGCGGGGATGGCGGCAGCCGGGGCAACTGGCGCTGCGGACTGCATGGGGCTGCATTATAACGAAGGTATTGTCAGCCCGTCGCAAAACAGTGGCGATCCACGCGGCAACAGCGGCTACTATACACGCTATTTCTCCGGCATGTTGAATACTTACAGCCGCGCTTTTGGCGGCAAGCCATTATGCTTTACCGAACTAGGCTACCTGACGAGCGAGGGTTTCCCGCCGCTGCCGGGTGGTTTCGCCTGGGCATCGGGTGTCACGCTGGGACAACAGGCCGGGTGGCTCGATCAAGCAGTATCGCTGGCAGCGCGGAGTGGCAAGGTGCGGCTGTTGATTGTCTGGAATATTGATTTCACCCAGTATGGTGATGACCCGATGGCCGGATACGCAATTATTCGCCCGGATGGTTCGTGTCCGGCGTGTGATGCGCTGGGGAGTTAAGCAAAGCGGGTGGTCAAAATCCTCTATCAGTACGGTTTATAAAGGAACATGAATGTCTGACGAAGAAGTTGTGGTTCAAGAAGATACCCAGCCATTTAAGCCAATAACGGGCGTTGGGGTTTATGACTCCCCTCCGCCATCCCGCGAGCGACGGGGTGGATGCGGCTGCTGGCTGCCTGCGCTGGCAACCGTCTTTGTGGTGGTCGTGCTAGTGGCAGTCGGTTTGTTTTTACCGCCTGTGAATCTATATGATCGGCTGTTCGGCACGCAGTACACCATGTTAAGCGCGCAGAGTAATGCAGTCCGGGCGGATGACGGTGGGCTGACCCTTGTGGTCGATCCGGCGGACGCTGGACAGAATTTCGGGGTGGCGCTGAATATTGTATCGGTGAATGACTTCTCGGCGGGCGGCACAAGTGCTGGTACGTGGATTCCAGGTGCGCTAGCTGCACTGCCTCCGAATTTAGCTTTGCAGAGCAATGTATATAGTGTTGAGACGACAGGAAATGCACCAAATTCTGTCACATTAAGTTTGACTGTACCGCCGGATGCAGGCGACCCGGATATTCTGGATGTCTACGCTTATGACACATCGGCAGATAAATGGCAATTCGTGCCATCACACCGGGTCGATAACCAGACATTGACGGCGACGGTGGACGGTGTGCCAACCCAACTGGCGCTATTCCAGGCAACACCCACACAACCCGCCGTATTGGTTGCGGTGGATGCTGTGCAGGTGCTTTCGATGGATGTTGGGCAATTGGCGACGATTGTGTCGCCGGGTGGGTTGACACCGACGCTCGATGGTCGGCTGACTGGTAGCCTCGCGCCAGGGTATGACACGTCAGCAGGTTATCTGGTGATGCCGGTCATTCGCAACTTTGCCGACCCGCGCGCGTTGGATACCAACACCATATCAACCATTTTGAATAACCAGACATTGATTAATACACACGTCGAACAAATCACGGGCTTCGCCAGCAACAATGGCTTTGACGGTGTAGTGATTGATTACCGGGATGTTGCGGTGGAACAGCGGGAGAACTTCAGCACATTTATCCGCGCGTTGGGGCAGAGTTTTGACCAGAATGGCTTGCTGCTGGGCGTGGTTGTTCCGGCAGCAAACAATGTGGACGGAAATTGGGATACCGGGGCGTATGACTGGCAGACACTAGGCGCTGCAGCCGACTATCTGCAAATTGACCTGGGACTCGATCCGAGCGCCTTTACCCCCGGCCAAGATCGACTGGTCGAATTGATGATGCGTTGGGCAGTAGGAGAAGTGAGCCGCTACAAGATACTCCTCGGTCTATCGGCATTGTCTATCCGGCAGGTTGGGGATGAAGCGGCCACGATTGGTTACAGCGCGGCACTCTCCGCCCTGGGTGACGTAACCGTTGAAGCGGACACGACTGAGGCGGGCACAATCCTGCCGGGAAGTGAAATCCAGGCGCAGCTAGACGGGTATGCGGCAAGTTCCGGGGTGGACACCGCCATGAACGCGCCTTTCATTGATTACATGGACAACAACAATACGCCAGTATCGCGTATCTGGCTGACGACACCGGATGCCTTACGCTTTCGCATGGATGCAACCGGACCGTTCGCATTGGGCGGGGTGGCATTTGAAGACCTGCTGGCGGATGGTGTGGCAAATGGAATTCTACAAAGTATTCTGGATTACAAACTTCAACTTCCGGCAGCGCCATCACCCGCAGAACTGGCACTGCACTGGCAGATCGAGGGTGCAAGCGGCCTGGTTGGAGAAAGAACCACCGACCTGGGGCAAGGACTGGTGACAACGATAGAAGCGCCGGACGGCAATTATGCGATTAACGTGGATGTCGTCGGTGGTGGGGTAGAAAGCCCACGCAGCGGCGCGGCGGTGGCTGTGTTTGCGCCAACGCTGACTCCAACGCCGCTTCCTACTGCTACACCGACCCCGACACCAACCGCTACGCCCGTCCCCGTCGTTGTACAACCGGCACAACCGGCTGCACCTGATGGGGGCGGCCAAGCGGCATCCGCACCGGGCGCGGGCAGCATCACCGTCGGGAATTTTGAGTACGGCGGGCACGTCACCAGCACCAACAGCGATGTCGCCGCCAGCGCCATGCGTCGGGCAGGTATGAGCTGGATGAAGGTGCAACTCCGGTATCAGAATGGCATGTCGCCAAGTGCTGCATCCGGAGCAATTAATGACGCCCATTCGCGCGGGTTCAAGGTGCTGCTAGCGATTCCAGGCGTTCCCGGCGAACTCGGCGCAGGTGGCGCTGGCTATATTCAGCAGTATGCATCGTTCCTGGGTGGGGTGGCTTCAATGGGGCCGGATGCCATCGAGGTCTGGAATGAGCAAAACCTGGATCGTGAATGGCCGCGCGACCAGATCAGTGCTGCAACTTACACTGACATGCTGCGGCAAGCCTATCAGGCGATCAAGGGCGCTAACGGCGGTGTGATGGTCATCAGCGGCGCACCCGCACCCACTGGTGCGGAAGGCGCATTTCCCGGTCAGGTGGTTAATGATGATCGCTTCCTGCGGGAAATGGTGGCAGCGGGGGCGCTGCAATATCTGGACTGTGTGGGAGCGCATTATAACGAAGGTATCGTGCCGCCAACACAGAACAGTGGTGATCCGCGCGACAACTACTACACCCGGTATTTTTCAGGAATGGTCGATACCTATTGGAGCATCATTGGCGGACAGAAACCGATCTGCTGGACGGAGTTAGGTTTCCTTTCCTCCGAGGGATATGGTCCGTTACCAGATTACTTCGCCTGGGCGGCGAATGTGACGGTTGCCCAACAAGCAGCATGGTTGGCACAAGCGGCGGCGTTGTCGTCACAAAGTGGCAAGATTCGTCTGATGATTGTGTGGAATGTAGATTTCACCGTCTATGGTTCTGATCCGCAGGGGGGATATGCAATGATCCGACCCGGTGGAAGCTGTCCGGCCTGCGATGCACTGTCGGCAGCGAGATAAGGAGTATTATGTCTGTACGAACAACTACAACCGCAGCCCGGACGCGCGTCAACAGGCAGCTACGCGGTTTTGTCCTGATCTGGACAGGAATTACAATTGTGATGGGGGCGTGTACCTTCATTGCGATATACGCGGCCTATGGTGCGCTGGCGCAAAATCCGGGTAGTGGCGAACGCAACAACCTGGCACTGCCGATTGCGACCAATACAGCCGAAGTCGCTGCCGTGAAACCGACGACTATCCCAACACGTCAGATCGCTAGTTCTGTTACCGCAACACTACAGCCGACAGCGGCGGTAGTCGCTCAGGCTCAAGCCGCGTCAACAGAGACGCAGCCACCCGCGCCAACTGCAACCCTACTTCCTGTGCGTGACAAACGTTATCAAGTCGGTATTCAGGTGCAGCAAAGCCTGGATTTCAACCCTGATAACCAGGATGGCTGGATGCGGGAAGTCAGCGAAAAACTTGGGCTGGAGTGGTTCAAACAACAGGTTCGATGGGAAGAAATGGAGCCTACGAAGGGGCAATATGACTGGGGTATTCTCGATTTGGTGATGCCGTCGGCACAGCGCTTTGGTCTGAAGGTGATGCTGTCCATCGTGACCGCGCCGGGTTGGGCACGCGAATCGGGTGCAGACCTGAGCAAACATGGGCCACCCGCCAATAACGCGGATTACGTCAACTTCGTCACAGCGATTTTAGAGCGTTATCCCAATCAGGTGCAGGCGATTGAGGTGTGGAACGAGGAAAATATTGACCGTGAATGGTCATCCACGCGAGGTCTGACCGCAGCCAATTATGTGTCACTGCTACGAGACACCTATACAGCTGTGAAGGAAATCGACCCCGGTGTGATTGTCATCAGTGGGGCATTATCACCGACTGGCTTCAATGATGGGGTTGGCGCGTGGGACGATTACGTATATCTGGATCAACTGATTAGCGCGGGGATACTGAATTACACCGACTGTATCGGCGCGCACGCGAACGGGTATAACATCGGCCCAAGCGTTCCCTGGGATCAAGTAGTGAATGACCCTACCGCAAGTTTTCGAGGACCGTTCGACAATCCGCATCATAGCTGGAGTTTTTATAGCACGATTCGAACCTATGCCAGCAAGGTCGCAGCAGCAGGCGGCGACCAAAAGGTGTGTGTGACCGAGTTCGGCTGGGCATCCACCGAAGACCTGGGTGGCTATCCGACGGGCTTTGAGTTCGCTAACGACAATACGCTGCAAGAGCAATCCGATTTCACTATTCAGGCGCTTGATCTGATGAAGGAATGGGATGTGGTGTGGCTGGCATTCCTGTGGAATTTCAATTATGGGCCACAGGCTGGTTGGGCGACGGACAACGATAATGTGCCATATTCGATCATTGGAAAGGATTGGCAGTTCCGCCCGGTGTATGATGCACTAATCCAGTGGAGCCAGGAGCAAAAAACGGCGGGACAGTAGGATAGTCCCCTTCAGATAAAAAGTTGGGGTATATGATATAGAACTGGGCATGTTATTGAGCGCCCATACCAAGAACTCACATATCTGTATGCACGAACAGGGGGCTTGTATGCCCCTTGTTCATCGAATAGGTCAAAATGCGGTTTATCAAGCAATACAAATATCCACTGCTGGTTACGTTAGCAGCGCTGGTGATTGTTTCGGCGGTCATCATAAGGCGCGCACAGACTTACGATCGGTTCGAGGGTGATGCGATTGTCAATCCGCCATTTACATCATTGACGTATGGGATTCAAACATTCCTGTGGTGGGACAGGACTGCGGCCTCGGTGAATCTGGATTGGGTGCGGCTGATGGTATTCAGCCACGTCAAGCAGATTTTCGCGTGGAACGACATCGAAAAACGGCGCGACGAGTGGGATTTTTTTCGCGCTGACCAAATCGTGGATGAGGTCGAACAAAAGGGACTTAAGCTCATCGTTCGGTTAAGCGAGACGCCGGAGTGGGCACATCCGAGTCTGGACAGCGATGCCGGGAACTTTATTGATGCGCCACCGGATGATTATGCCGACTTTGCTACTTACTGCGGTACGGTGGCGACACGATACAAGGGACGGATTGCCGCTTATCAAATCTGGAACGAACCGAATTTGGCGCGCGAATGGGGTGGCAAAGCACCCAACGCAGCCGAATACACGGCGCTGCTGCATGCGTGCAGCGAGGCGATCCGGGGGGCAGACCCGGATGCGATCCTCATCTCCGCTGGATTAGCGCCGACAGGGACTTTTGATGACAGCGCGCATCCCGACGATGTGTACTTCCAGGCCATGTACGATGCTGGATTTCAGCAGTATGTCGATGTGGTAGGGATGCACGCACCGGGCTATACTTCACCGGAAATGAGCCTGGAAGATGCTGACAAACAAGATATTGCGCGTTGGGCAACCTTCCGCCGCCCAGAGGATTTGCGCCGGATTATGGTTGCGAACGGAGATGCCGCACATCAGGTCGCTATTCTGGAATTCGGATGGACAACTGACCCACGACCCGACTCGGATTATCACTGGTTCGCCGTATCTCAGGAAGAGCAGGCACAATATTTTGTGGAAGCCTACCAGTATGCAGCGGAACATTGGCGTCCCTGGGTGGGCTTGATGTCGGCCATTTATATCGCCAATCCTGCCTGGACTCATGATGACGAGGAATACTGGTGGGCGATTACGACGGCGGAAGGCGATACACGTCCGGCTTACGTGGCATTGGCAAATATGGCTAAATATTGCGGCGAACGGATTATTCCAGCGCGTGCGCCCAACAGCCCGGAGGCACTTGGTCTTGTCTCAGTCGATCCTTGCGATTAGTTACTTTTTTCACCTGATTGCGACGGTGGTGTGGATTGGCGGACTGGTCACTATGACGGTGATGGTGTGGCCGGAAACGCGACGGACACTGGCCGATAATCCGGCGATGCTGGAACTGCTCACCCGTCTGCGTAAACGGTTTGTTCCACTGAGCAACTTCAGTCTGGTTGTGCTGGTTATTACCGGCTTCATTCAGATGTCGGGCGACCCAAATTATGACGGTGTGTTACAATTCGACAACGAGTGGAGTCGGGTGATTCTGCTCAAGCATATTGCCATTATTGGCATGGTGACTTGCGGGCTGATTTTGCAGCTTGGCGTGACCCCGGCACTAGAGCGAGTCGGATTTTTGCTGGAACGTGGTAAGGGTGATCGCGCCGAGTGGGAACGCCTGCGCCGCCGTGAAGTGCGTCTGACCTGGATTAATGTTGGCCTGGGGGTACTGGTGCTGGCATTCACTGCCTGGGCAACGTCGATATGATTGGAACCCTATCTCCGTTCTGCCAGGGAAGGCAAGTTCTGCTGAATGGATGATCTAAAAAAATATTATGTGAATGCTGCAAATAGGCTCTGATGGATTAGGAGATTGTTTTGTCATTTCGAGTCGGTTTTGCCCTGGCGGTAGTGCTGTTGCTGCTGGCGGCTGTCCTGCGGATATGGGATTTGTCCACGCTGCCTGCTGGTTTGCACCGGGATGAAATTACCGATATTCGCGTGGCGGAAACGATCCGACAGGGCAATATCGAAGTATTTTATAACGTTGGCAACGAAGGGCGAGAAGGACTTTATCATACCCTATTGACTGTAGTCACGGGTGTGGTCGGAAACGGCCTGCTTGGGTATCACATTGTATCCGTGTGGGTAAGCCTGCTGGCTCTGGCGCTGGTATATACACTAGTCACGCGGTTGTTCGGTGCGCTAGCGGGTGTGTCTGCGCTCGCGCTGCTAACCGTGAACATGTATTTTATTCTGGCCGGACGTGAAGTCGAGCGCGAAATTGTGCTGCCAGTGATTGTAACTGGCGTTATGTTGGGGTTGGCGCGCGGATTATCGGTATATCGCTATACTCATCCCCGGCTGCCTCTCAACACCATTTTTGCTGCCCTGGGTTTACTGCTGGGTCTGGGGTTCTATATTCATCCGGCCCATTTCTTGATCATCCTGTTCAGCGTGATTTTTATCATCTATCTGATGTCACGTGAGCAATTGTCGCAGCAGACGATGGGTTATCTTCGTTTCATGATACTGGTCATGATTATTGTTGCCACACCCTATCTGATTTCCAGCATACGCCTGCCGGACTTAAGTGGGTTCCGGCGGTTGTGGGGCGACTTTGATATTACGCAACATTCACCGTTTCAGGCCTACTTGAACGGGCTTGGTGGAGTCTTTTTTCTAGGGGATGCGAATCCGGTTCACAATATACCAGGTCGGCCACTGATTGATCTGATAAGTGGGTTGCTGCTGCTGGTGGGTGTGCTCACAGTATTGCGTAACTGGCGATTACCGAGGTACGCACTACCCTTGATTGCGGGAGTGGTACTAACCCCCGTTGTCTTTCTGGCGAATACCAGTCCTAATTTTTCACAATATCTCGTTTTGCTGCCGCTGGTGGGATTATTCTTCGGTTTGGGGGTTTCCAGTCTATACCGGGCGATGCGTACACAACTGGCAAGGCGGGTGTTTGGTCTGGGGCTGCTGCTGCTGTTGGGATTCAATCTGGTTTGGCTTATGGTGGATTTATTTGAGAGATGGCCGCAACAATCACAGGTCTATACGGCATATCACAGTCGCCTGGGTCAGATTGCACGTTATCTTGATCTGACGGCTGGTGAGTGGCCGACGTTGATTTGTGATTCGAGAGGGCCATCATCAGTATCAACCGACAATCTGCGGGATACTGACATGATCCTACTGATGATGAATCGCAAGAATATCGCACCACGCTTTGCCGATTGTGGCAGTGGATTAGTGTTCATCAACGGCGGTGATGGGCAGCAGATCGTTCTACCTGAGGCGGACACGCTGGAAAAAATGCATCCTTACTTGCGCCGCTGGATGTCGCTCGGTGAGATTGTAACCGCGCCGGATGTTCCACCGAATTCGATTGTGCGACTTTCGGTATCGGGCGCGCTGGCCGACACCATCGGACGGTTTACGACCACCGCCCCAGCTGGATATGCCCCAGAAGCTCCCGGAGCGAATGAATTGGCCGTGCCGCCTGTGCCTTTTGGCGGCAATATCGCCTTTTTGGGGTACGACGAAAAACCGACGCTGGATTATACGCAGGGCGGAATTATTACTTCGATCACCTACTGGCGAGCGGATGGCCGCATTCCGCCTGACTTACGAATTTTCACCCATGTGTTATCCGATCCAGTTTCGATTGCTGCGCAGAATGTTACGATCAGTACCGATGTGAGCCAACTACAGAGCCGGGATATTTTCATTCAGATTACGTTCGTACCGCTGCCACTGTCGATACCGGAAGGTGCGTACAGTATTTCTGTAGGCGCATATGATCTGGCGAGTAGTTCTCCCATGCCCGTTCTGGAGAACGGACAACCACGTGGAACGCGGTTATTCCTGGGGCAGATTATGGTCAGGAAAGCAGATGGGTAAGTGATGTTTGAGGTCGTTTTTCTAGGCACATCGGCTTCAGCACCGTCGATCCATCGTGGGTTACCCTCGCAGGTGGTGCTGGCAGGGGAACACCGCTTCCTAGTGGATTGTGGCGAAGGAACACAGCGACAGATTCTACGAAGTGGTGTGGGCTTCAAGCGTTTAAATCGCATTCTGCTCACTCATGCCCATCTTGACCATATCCTCGGATTAGGCGGATTGGTTTCGACCTTCGCGCGGTGGGAGAGTATCGGTGAACTGGAAATCTGGGGTGGAAAGTCAACGCTAGATCGGGTGCAAGCCCTATTGTTTGGCGTAGTGCTGGATTATGAAAGACTGCCCATCCAGATTCACCTGATTGATCTCAAGCCAGGAACGATGATTGAGACCAAAGATTTTACGGTTGACGCTTTCCCTGTGACACACAGGGGTTCTGGAAATTTCGGGTTTGTTTTCCAGGAGAAAGCCCGCCGCCCATTCCTGAATGAGAAAGCAGAGGCGCTGGGTATCCCGCCAGGGCCAGAACGCAGTCTGCTGGTGAAAGGGGAAGCGATTACACTGACGGATGGCCGAGTCATCCAACCAGACATGGTTTTGGGAGATGAGATTCGCGGGGTTAAGCTGGTTCACATCGGGGATGTGGGACGCACAGACAATATCCGTGAGTATGTGGCCGATGCCGACACGCTGGTGATTGAATCCACTTTTCTGGATGTTGACCGGGATGCTGCGCGGGATTTTGGGCATCTGACCGCCAATCAAGCGGCGACATTGGCGCTGGAAACAGGGGTAAAAACGCTGATCCTGACACACGTTTCGAGGCGCTATCGAGAACGCGACATCATCAACGAGGCACGCGGGGTATTCCCCAACACGTATGTCGCCCGTGACCTCGATCACTACCTCATCCAACGTGATCGGCCTGTGGAGAAGAAATATGCTCACGATCCGATTAGCCCCGAAGACGAGAGCCATTCCAATTCATAGCCCCACCCATTCGATTTGTGGCGCAAGTGGATGGCTGATGCAGATTAAATCAATTACCCCATCTGACATCCACCGGATGCAACCTTCATCGAGCGACTGTATCTTGGACTGGCTCCACCTGTCCCATTGTGTCACCTGCGCCACATCAATTGATTGAGAAGAGGATTTACGAATGTTAAACGGGCGACAAGTTGATGTTTTACGGGCGGTGGTGAACCGGATTATCCCGGCAGATGAATTCCCCGGCGGATGGGAAGGCGGCGTCGGCGACTATCTGTTCCGGCAGTTCGAGCGCGACTTAAAAGAACAGTTGTCGATTTATATAGCAGGGTTGGATGCGCTGGATGGGGAGGCGCGGACGGTGTATGGAAATGGATTTGATGCATTACATGCAGATCAACAGGATGAATTGCTAGGGCAGATCGAGGTCGGAGACGTCCAGACGGATTGGCAGATAAATCCGGTTTCATTTTTCAAAATGCTCACTAACCTCTGTGCGGAGGGGTATTATAGTGACCCCGGTAATGGCGGCAACCGGGATGGCGTCGCATGGAAAATGATCGGCTTCGAGGTGCGCGATGGCGACATATGACGCGATTATCATCGGCGCGGGAGCAGGTGGCGGCGTGGCTGCCGGAGTGCTGTCAGAAGCAGGGAAACGGGTGCTTCTGATCGAACGTGGGCGCAACCTGACTTTTGAAGATGTGGGACGTGACCACCTGCGCAACCAGCGATTTTCCCAGTATGGTCACAATGCTGGGCCAGATATTGAAGGAAACCCGCGTGTTTTTGAAGATACTGCTGGCGAACAAATCGTCGCACCTCACGATCCGCGCTATCAGGCGAACGCGGCGGCGGTAGGTAGCGGGACACGAGTATACGGGGCACAGGCGTGGCGATTTATGCCGCAGGACTTCCGTATGGCGAGCGTCTATGGCGTGCCGAAAGGGAGTTCGCTGACCGATTGGCCGATTAGCTATGACGATCTCGCGCCGTATTATGAACGGGCAGAATGGAACCTCGGCGTGTGCGGGGATGCAACACAAATGTCACATTTGCCTGCTTACGATCAACCATATCCAATGCCGCCGATGGATGTCCCAGTGAAAGGGCAACGACTGCGAATGGGGGCGGATAGGCTGGGATGGCACACGCTGCCGATTCCTCTGCTAATTAATTCGGTTGAATACAATGGACGTCCGGCATGTACTCACTGCCAACACTGCGTAGGGTTTGCCTGTCCGGTGGATGCAAAAAACGGTACACAAAACACTATGATTGCGCGGGCGTTGGCGACAGGACACTGTACACTGCTGGTCGAGTGCATGGTCGAGCGATTGTTGGTCAGCGAGGCGGGGCGTGTGATTGGGGTGGCGTATTTCAACCGGGAAGGTGAAAGAGGCGAGGCCACCGCTGATGTGGTGATTGTGAGCGCTGGAGCAGTAGAAAGTGCGCGCCTACTGCTAAATTCGACCTCGCCCATTGAACCGAACGGGTTAGGTAACAACGGCGATCAAGTGGGACGGCATCTGCAAGGGCATTATTATCCCGGCGCAACTGGATTGTTCCCTGATGAGATTTATGATGGGGTTGGGCCGGGGGCAAGCACTGCGACTTGCGAGTTTAATCATGAGAATGATGGCGTGATCGGCGGGGGAATGTTGGCGGATGATTTTATTTTGCTGCCGATTATCTTTTGGAAGCGGAAGCTGCCGCCGGATTTGCCGAGATGGGGTGCAGCTAACAAAGCATTCATGCGCGAGAATTACCGCCGCGTGACCGATGTCACTGGGCCAGTACAGGAAATTCCCAGCCGGGATGCGCGGGTGCGCGTGAGCAAGCGTGTGCGGGACAAGTGGGGAATCCCGGTAGCACACCTGTCGGGAACAACGCACCTGGAAACTGTGAGAACGGCGGCGTTCATGCACCAACGGGCGCGAGAATGGCTCATGGCGGCGGGAGCCGTCAAGGTATGGGGGGATGCGCCACGTTTGTACCTGTCCGGCGGACAGCATCAGGCCGGGACATGCCGAATGGGTGATGATCCACAGACATCAGTGGTGGACAAATGGGGGCGGGTGCATGGACATGACAACTTGTTCGTGATTGATAGTTCGGTTCATGTGACTAACGGCGGATTTAATCCGGTGCTGACGATTATGGCACTGGCTTTTCGTGCGGCAGAGCATATCGCCAAAACCTGGTGAGCGTTTAACCAATTAAATTTGCTGTCGGGGGTTGGTTGGGTAAACTAACGCTTCGCGGATAATTATTTCTATCTAAGGAAATTTAAACATGGCCGATGTATTGAATGACATGACACGGGCAAAACTGGATGAGTACGTGGCGGAGATTTACGTCCATGAGGACGAGGCGTTAGGTGGGATTGAGGCAGAAGCGGAACGACAGGGCTTGCCTGCTATCAGTGTGCGTCCATTCGAGGGTCGGTTGTTACAACTGCTGGTGTATATGACAGGCGCGAAGAAGGTTGTGGAAATTGGGGCGCTGGCTGGATACAGCGGCTCGTGGATTGCCAGGGCACTGCCAGCCGACGGTAAATTATATACGCTGGAAAAAAGCAGCAAACATGCGGCTGTCGCCCGCGCCAGTTTCGAGCGCACTG
Source organism: uncultured Chloroflexia bacterium (assembly GCA_963752305.1). Taxonomy (GTDB): domain Bacteria; phylum Chloroflexota; class Anaerolineae; order Aggregatilineales; family Phototrophicaceae; genus CFX2. Next base: position 68,530 of record CAVVXQ010000002.1, on the reverse strand, counting down.
GTGTAAGCGGGAAGGTTGAACTTCTCGAAGGCGATGCACACGATTTGTTGAAGAAACTGACGACGAAAGCCCCATTTGACATGGTGTTCATTGACGCGGATAAAGGGTCGTATCCGGCCTACCTGACATGGGCAGTGGACAATTTGCGTCCGGGTGGATTGGTGGCGGCGCACAATGCTTTCCGTAGTGGGCGGGTGATAACTCCCGAAGCTGAGGATGATCGGGCGATGGATGCCTTTAACCGCGCGCTCGGTAACAATCCTCACCTGGAGAGCATGATTTTGGCGATTGGTGATGGTATGGCGGTGGGTGTAAAAAAGTCCTAAGTCGTGTTTTCAGCGAATTGAGTCCAGGTTAATCATGCCTTCACCGTAGACGACTCCGGGTTGGATTATGGTGGGAGCGACTGTATCTACTGTCGCAATTAGGTCGTAGATGGTCGCGCCAGTGATGCGAACGGGGACGATTTCGCCTACCGGAAGTTCGCCTTCGATCACCACGTATCCATCAATTTCCGGGGCATCACGGTAGCTGCGGCCTAGAGTCAAGGCTTCGCCGGTTTCGTTTCCGTCCTCATCCTTGCTGAGATCATAACCTTCGACCAGAATGTCCAGTGTTTGCCCGACGAGTGCCTGATTTTTGGCAAGGCTGATGCCCTGCTGCATCTCCATCAACTGTTCGTAACGCGCCTGTTTGACTTCATCGGCTACCTGATTCGGCAAGGTTGCGCTGGGCGTGCCGATTTCGTAGGAATATTTGAACGCGCCGACGCGATCAAATTGCAGATCGCGCACCATTTGCATCAAACCCTCGAACTCGGCATCGGTTTCGCCGGGATAGCCGACGATGAAGGTGGTGCGGACACATAACTGCGGGATGGTTTGACGCAGCTTGCCGATGGTGTCATAGACCCACTCGACTTTGGCCGGACGCTTCATCCGCAGTAAGGTATCGCGGTGGCCGTGCTGAAGGGGAATGTCCAGATAGGGCAAAACCTGCTTGTGCTTCGCCATCGTCTCCATCAGACGCGGGGTGACATAGCCCGGATAGGCGTACATGACCCGAATCCAGGGGATGCCGGGAGCAGCCTCGACAATGGCGTCAAGCAGATGGGCAAGGCCATCCTTCAAACCGAGATCGTAACCATAGTCGGTGCTGTCCTGGGCGATGAGGATGATTTCCTTGATGCCCTGCTCCTGCAAATAAACTGCCTCGCGGACAATGGATTCCATCGGGCGGCTGACGGCTGTGCCTTTAATCTTGGGGATGGCGCAGAAAGCACAGGGGCGGCGGCAGCCATCGGCAATTTTGATATAGGCACTCGCGCCCTGGATGCTGGTTCGCAGCACACCGCGCTCGTCCAGGCCGACAACTTTCGCATCGGTAGGCAGGTGGTAAAGCGGTTCGGGATGTTTGCGGGTTCGCAGACGGCTGATGAGATCGAAAATGTCCATCCAGCGGCGCGTGCCAATCACCCCATCGAGGCCGGGAACTTCCTGCACCAGATTTGCTCCGTAACGCTGTGACAGACATCCGGCAGCGATGACCATCTGACCATCGCGGCGGTTATCCACCAGTTCACGCAGGGTATCAATCGATTCCTGCTTGGCGGCGTCGATAAAACCGCAGGTGTTGACGATCAGCACTTCGGCGCGATTGGGCTTCTCGACCCCTCGCATACCGTTCTGGTGAAGCACCTGGGCGATACTGGCCGAATCGACCTCGTTTTTGGAACAGCCGAGGTTGAGCAGAAAGTAGTTGTTTTTGCGTGGGGGCATGGGATTCCTAAGTCAACTTGTACGTGACGCTATTATACATGAAGGGGATTGCAGGATACGATGATAAAGTTTGGGGCAAATGAAAATTTGTTTACGTCAATGTTTGATAAATTGCTGATAGGAGATAATTTCTGTTTATGAATGATTATCCGCAAAAGCCTTATTAACCACAGAACGAATACCCCCAAGAAAAGGATAAGGATCGGAACTGATCTGAATATCATCACGAAGATGGTGGATACGATTAGAAAGTAAAAGTAAAAGGTAAGCTGTGCAAGGAATATTTTCGCATGTCCCAAGACATGGGTCGCGCCTGTTGAGGTTGTCGATAACCAGATTTCTGCCTCAGCGATAGCAAGGGGTCTACCATATTCAAGGTAGCGCGATTCCAACCTGATAAAACTTGCATCGTTCTTTGACTTAAATTCTACTAGACTTAGATTTTCCCATCCAGACTCCATGTTCCTAAGTACCTTATTGCATTTCTTAAGTGAGTATGGTGAGTTGAAAGTGAAATTCTTTTTTGTGAACATAACCTATTTTATGAGAGAAGGTCGTGAAAATAGTTCTCAAGGGGTTTGAGGGCGGCGCAGACCGTGATGACATGATCGACGAAGTCGTCGCGGAGAACGTCAGCATCGTTTAGCTCGTGGAGGGCGAGGAACTGCTTGCGTTTGAGCAGGTCGATAGCCGGGTGGTCGCCTGCGTAACCCTTTGGCGCGGTCTTGAGTGCGTCGCCACGCAGTCCGCCGAAGTAGCGGACAAAATCGGGGTGGTTTATGATGCTCCGTAGTTCATCGGCATTATCGGCGATGGCCTGACGAATGCGTTTGAGTTGGTCGGGCGAGGGGTCGTATACACCGCCAGCGATGAACGACTCGCCGGGTTCGATGTTCAGGTAGTAGGTGCGCCCGGCGGATTTTCGGCCACCATTGCCGATCAATGCGCCCATGTTGACTTTATAGGGCGATTTGTATTTTGAAAAGCGGATGTCCCGGTTAATGCGGAAGATACACTGCTTGACAGTAGTTTCGCCTATGTTTTCTATGGGGCTGAAGCGAGTCAATATTTCGCCAACAAGGGACTCGAAGGCGGCGCGGGCTGCGTCATATTGTTTACGGTTAGCATTGAACCAGTCACGATTGTTGTTAAAACGCAGGTCTTCCAGAAATGAAAGTGTGGTTTGCAGATTTGAGGGCATAAATACTATTCCCCCGCCGAATTGATTTCAACGAGATGCCCATCGGGGTCGCGCAGATAGGCTGATGTGCCCCAATCGTAGCGGCGCGGTTCGAGCAGGAGGGTCATGCCACTTTGAACCAGCTCGTCGCTGGCGGCATGTACATCTTCGGCGGAAAAGGCGATGTGGTCTTCGTTAGGTGGCTGGCCTTCGACTGGCGGATATTTTTTATGGATGAGTAGGGTAATGTCACCGGGAAGATTAAATACCGCGATGTCGTCAGTCTGAAACGTTGGAGGCGCACCGAGGAGACGTTCGTAGAAGGCCGCCAGATCAGTCACGTGATCGGTGAACAGGGCGACTTCAGAAAGCTTTCTCATATTCTGCTGCCCCCCATAATAGACAACCCTGCTACAAGGTGTGTAGTATCTCGAACGACTATGAACTGATCATAGCACATTCATTCTAAATTGGCAGCAAATTGGCCTAATCCGATCCGCCGCGCCCGTTGTAGACCAGCGCACCACTAGCAGCAAAATCCCGGAAGACGGCAACGGCTTCGTCGGTGAGGACGTTATTAATCAGTTCAATACCACGTTTTGAGAGTTCCTGCTCCCATTGAGGATGGATTGGCCCCTCATCGAAGCCTGTGATGGTTTCCAGTTCCGGCCCACTACCCGCGATGGCGAGAGAACGAATACCCGACCAAAAAGTCGCGCCATAGCACATGACACAGGGACGCCAGTTGACAACAAGCTGATAGTCCGGCATTCCCGCGCCGCCGAGGTCAAACGTGCCGAGTATATGCTGCGCCAGCGAGAGCGCCATGACTTCGGCATGGGCGGATGAACAGTTTGATGGTACGACACGATTCACACCAATAACTACCAATTTGCCTGTGTTCAATTCAAATACTCCGGCAGCGAATGGGCCACCTGTATTGTTCTCGAAGTTCAGGCGAGAGAAACGAATCACCTCGCGCATTCGACCTTCCAAAGTCGGGAAATGGGTAGGCAGATGCTTGAGTTCTGTGACTGCCCATTGCGGCAGAGAGAGTGTGAATTCCATGCGAGTTACTCCTTATGAACCAACGTCTTTGGTTGGTGGCAGACCTTCCTGGGTCACACGCGGCGGCAGGATGGCGGTAGCGGTTGGCGTGAGTGTGAGGGTGGGACTGGGTGTAATGGTAGGTGTATAAGTCAACGTCGGTGTACTGGTTTCGGTGGGCGTATCCGACGGTGTAGGTGTAGTAGTCGGTGTGTCGCTAGGTGTCGGCGTGATGGTTGGTGTGAGTGTCGGTGTCGGGCTGGGGCCAGGGGTGACAGTAGGCGTGAGGGCAGCGATGGCAGCATTCACGTCAATGCCAGAGGTTGGCAAGGCGGTAGGGGTGAATTCTGAGGTAGCGTCAAAACCCGGCCCGGAACTGACCTGTATATCCGTCAGACCAAATACAATGTCCACTTTTTGTCCACGTCCACCGAAGATAGGCTGCGCCTGTCCATTCCAGACGACTTGCAGCGCTTCGGCGTTGCTGGCTGTCACGGTGACATTATTGGATGCGGGATATTCCAATGGTGACTGATCGGGCAGGGCAATACCCACATAACGTTCCACCCCATCACTGCTGATACGAATCCAGGTACGCTGCGTAAACTCGATGGTCACCAGTACACCCTGTCCATTGTAATTCTGCTGTGGGCCGAGGATAGGCGTGAGGGTTGGTGCCGGGGTGAGGGTCGGAATCGGCGTATAGGTGGGTGAGGATGGCAGATTGCCAAGAATTTCCAGCCCTGCCGGGTCTTCGTTGGATGTGTCTTCTGGTGTGCCGATTAGCTGCACGACGACAAAGGCAATAATCGCCAGGGCTGCTACCGCAACCAATAACATGACCAATGTGTTTAGCAGATTACTCCGGCGGGGAGGACGGTCTGTTACAATCTGAACCGCCGGGAGCGAGGGATTGGTATCGGTGATGCGATGAGGGGCAACCGGGGCCACTGTCTGGGTGACACGCTTGCCATTACGCCGCCGGGGGACATCGGCCTCGTGACGCGCCGCCTCGTAATAGCTCACTACCCGATCTTCGTCCAACCCCAAGAATCGGGCGTAATTGCGTATGAAGCCACGAATTTGAACCGTCGATGCATCACTGATGCTGAATTCACCCAGTTCAAACGATTTAAGAATGCGGCGACGAATGCGAAGCGCCCCCTCAGCGTCTTCAAGGGAGAGTTCTTTGGCTTCGCGGCTTTCGCGGAGATAGCGACCTAGTGCCTGTGCATCCATTGAATAGCAAGTTTCCTGGATTTAAAGCAAGCGACCCCGAACACGGTACTACCGGCGGGGTCTGTTACCAAGCATTACCGAAGATTGCTCTACTCGGTATCGGTTTTCTCTTCATCGCCGGGAGCGACTGTCTCGGCTACTGGTTCAACAGCATCTTCGACGACATCTGTTTCAACCGGAGTTGATTCCACCACTGATTTCGACCTCGCCGCTTTCCGGGGCTTCAGGTGCGGTTTCTGCGGGGGCAGCTTCTTGCGCGGCCAGATAATCAGCCACTTCGTCTTCGCGGACGACAACTACCCGCAGCGTGGGCGAAACATCTGTACCCAGACGCACTGGAATATCATACGTGCCAAGTTCGCGGAGTGCCTGCTGGCTGATGCGGCGGCGATTGATGTCGATGCCCGTTTTCTTGTTCAATGCATCGGCAATTTCGGTAGTCGTGACCGAACCGAACAGCTTGCCGGTGACAGCCGCGCGGCGACCAAACACGAGTTCCACACCGTCGATCTGGCGACCCAGTTCGTTGAGGCGGCCTTCCAGTTCGGCTTTACGGGCAGCAGCGGTGGCACGCAGTTGTTCCGCCCGTTGCAATTCACCGGGAGTAGCTTTTGCAGCCAACTTTTTCGGGATGAGATAATTCCGTGCGTAGCCATCGGAGACATCAACGACCTCGCCAGCGACGCCATGTTTGTATATATCTGAGAGTAAAATAACTTTCATTATGGAGTTAGTCCTTCATCAAATCGGGCGGATTGCCCGCAAAGTCCGGTTGCTTTCGCAGACCATCACTTTAGTTTCGTAGGCGGCAATTATAAACAGGGAGCTTACCTCTGCCAAGTGTGAGTTCCCTGAGAATTGCCTGACAAGGCATTATTTTCTGTGTGTGTCCGCGAGGGAGTGGTGTATAATCGCCCACCATGAATTCAGCAGCCAAACGAACCCCAACTTTCCCCCCTTATCACATCTTGGTAGTGGCGCTCACATTTTTTAGTTTTTTCATGAGCGCTACTATTAGTTCGAGGACATTTGAACATCTTCCCCATCTGGAAGATGAAGTTGCCTATCTTTGGGAAGCCAAGCTGCTGGCGACGGGGCATATGGTTATGGATGTGCCACAACCACGCCGCGCCTTCTGGCAGCCGTTCGTGGTGGATTATCAGGATACGCGGTTTGGAAAATATTCGCTCGGTTGGCCGCTTATACTGACACCGGGCGTTATTATGGGACAGCCCTGGGTCGTCAATGCCTTTCTGGCAGCATTGACTGTTGGGCTGGTATATCGGCTGGGAAGTGAGATTTTTGACCCGGATGTGGGTCTGATCGCTGCCGGACTAACCGCTTTCTCCCCGATGGCGCTGCTGTTGGACGGGACGTTAATGGGGCATGCAGCCGCGCTGTTCACGACCATGTTATTCCTGTATGCCTACTGGCGGTTAAGCCACGCGAAGGTACGTCGTAGGCGATTGATATGGGGAACGGTTGCCGGGATCGCACTGGGATTGTGTGTTATCAACCGGCCACTGGAAGGGTTGGCGCTGGCAATCCCATTTGTTTTGTGGAGCGGAATACGACTGTTGAAGGCGGCGCTCGATGGAGACAGCGGAGAACGCATCCGGTTCGCTGTCCAGGAGATTCACTTTGTCGAGTTCAGGCGAATATTGATACCCCTGCTGGCATTGGCTGTTATTTGTACGGTGATTGTGACGATCATCCCGATTTACAACTATGCTGCTACCGGCAACCCCCGTCAAAATCTGTACACGCTGGTATGGAGTTACGATCAAGTTGGGTTCGGGCCGGGTTACGGGCGAAATACCCATACACTGGAGAAGGGACTGCGGCAGACGCGGTGGGATTTGTCGCTGACGGCGGCGGATATGTTCGGCTGGCAGACCGAACCCCTGCTGGATGCGAACAATCAGGTTAAACCAGAGTTGGAACATCACCTGTTATTTGATGGGGATTACTGGCAGCCTGTGGGTCTGAGTTGGATACTACTGCCATTTGGATTATTCATCGGCTGGAGACGACGCTGGCTGCCGCTGGCAGCATGGCTGGTGGTCGGCGCGGGCATTTTTATGTATACCACCAATCTGCCGAGCAATATTCTGCAAGACCCGGTTTTTTCTATCCGGTGGCTGATTGGGGCGTTTGTGTGGCTGGCGATTCCGTTCGTCTTTTTCCTGTTCTGGAAGCGTGATTCGCAGGCCGAGTGGACGTGGCTTTTCCTGGCATTCGGGTTGAGCCTGATCGGACTGCATATCGCCTATTGGATTGGGTCGCAGCGCTACAGCACCCGTTATTACTTCGAGAGTTCTCGGCCCATTGTCGATCCTCAGTGCGCTGCCAATTGCATGGCTAGCGCGTCGGTGGCGGCGCTGGCCTGTGTATGGGGTACTGACCGTAATGTTGGTGGTGACACTGTTCGGCTACAGCCTGCCGCGCACCAATGTGCTGTATCGTTTCAACTGGGTTAGTCCAGAGTTGATTCAGGCGGTGGAAGCGAAACGGACAGATGACCGCCCGGTGCTGGTACTGCTGACCGGCTCGGACATCAAGTGGCGCGCGTTGGGCAGTTTGATGGCGATTACCACTCCAATGTTGGACAGCGATATTGTGGCGGCGATTGACACTACACAACCGGGACAGCGTGAGGCGATTCTGGAAAAGTTCCCAGATCGACAGGTGATTGAGATGACAGCCTCCGGCAATCTGGCTTGCTTTGGAGACACCTTATCCGGCGAGTGTTATGGAGAACTGCCAGCCGATAGCGGGTAGGTTAAGGATTCACTGCCCGCCAAACTCTATCCAGCATCATCAGAGCGGTGATGTTCATCAGGCCATAACCCCGCTCGAAAGCAACGGGCGAACTCCAATCATGGGCGAAGAATGAGGTCATGTGTGTGCCATCGGGGGCGAGTCCACGACCTGGCAGCGTGGCGGCCACCAGATCAAAATCCCACAACGGTACATTGTAGTCGGTGGCAAGGCGGCGGATGATTTCGTTGTTGATGTTGCTGCCTTCGTGCCGGTCTGCCTTTGTGCCGAGGATGGGAATTACTCCATAGGTAAGACAGTATTCGATAATTTGTCGCAAGCTGCGTTCGGTGGAATCCGGCACACCCGCATCGTTTGAACCCAGATGAATGAACAGAATACTCGGATTTTGCAGACGGAGTTCACAGGTGAGCATGTCCTCACCCCCGTTGCAGCCCACCCCAGTTGCCCACATGGGATCGAATACCGACCAGGTATGCAGTCCGCGCCGCACGGCGACACTCTCCCGGCCAAACGAGCCAGCAAAATAGGTCAATACAGGTTGCAGGTAAACAAAGTCGCCCAGGTTATATGGCCCACCATCGAAGCGAGTCAGAAAATGGGGATTCTCGATAGTGCTGTCGCCTAATTTTGAGAAGGCTCGCGGATTGCGCCCGATGGCCGCCCCAATCGCATAGATGTTGCGGATGTGCTGGATGACATCATTCGGCATAGCGGCAAAGGTATCCACTGAAAGGCCGTTTACCGTTGTTGGGGCGGAAACATCCATTGGTGGCGGCTTCAACAGGCTCAGATCAGCCGTTGGTACAGGGACGGTGGGTTGTATCGAGACGGTTTGCGGAGTTGTATCCACACTGGGAACGGGGATAAGAAGTTCCTGACCTTCGTAAATCGTATCAGCGTTGGTGAGGCTGTTGGCGATGATAATTTCATCCATATTCAGGTTGTATTGGCGGGCAATGGCTGAGAGGGTTTCGCCCCTCTGGACGATATGCAGAACCGCGTTCCCATCGAGCAGAATGGCGGGGACTGCGGTTGGAGAAGTGGTGATCGTGGTATTTCCACCTGAGACAACAATACCCGACCCTGATGCTCCGTTCATTAGATTAACGGGTGTATAGGCCTGGGACTGACCACGCCGAACCAGGGCAATGATGCCGGTGGCGGCTAGTGTCACGGCTATGACCGATGCCAGAAGCAGCAGCGCACGCCCGCCAGTGGTGAACCACGATTTGACTTTCTGCGTACTCACAACTTGACCATTCCTGCACCGTTATTCCCCAACCGTTATAGACGAATATTGGGCGGGTTGCAATCAGGAAAAGGTATTGTTTCCGATTCCTTTTCTTTTTGGATGATTGACCTGGGCTATAATGCAAAATGCGCCCTTGAGGGGACAAAATCAATGTGGATTGTTCAACATTCCTATCTGGTTGCCTCTCAATTGAATCTAAAAGGAGATAACAACGATGACATCACCCGATAACAGCCAGATTGTCAGCCAATATAATTCCCTGAAGAGCCGTTTTGACCGCTTGTATGGCGAGGCGACTATGTCACAGATCAGCCAGGATGTGAGCGACAGCACCCGCGAGGTGAGCGGTTTACCTGGTGACATCGCCAAGATTTGGAGTCGTGGATATGCTTTCGCCGCCTATCTGGAACATAAGGCAGAGATGCTGGGCAAGCAGTGGGACGATGTTCGTTCCACCATTCAGAGAAACATTGAGACTGAGGCAGGCCGCCTACGTGACGATATGGAAATGCTGCGTGTCAAGGTGGAACAGGCTGGCCGGATGACGGACAAACCGGATAATCTGAGTGGGCGGCTGCCGACCCTGGAAGGCGAGTTAAATGAGGTGGAGAGTAAGATCAAGGCGGCGGAAACACAAATCAAACAGTTGTATTCCACCCTACACCAGGACATAACGCAGGCGATTGCCGAACTCCGAAATATTAACTGGTATCTTGACCAGAAGGACGAGGCCAGTTTTCCGTTTCTGGCTGGTGAGTTGCTGTTTTTGGCGGCCAAAGCTGAGTGGGCACAAACGGGCAAAGCCAAGGATGACCCGGATGGGATTTTGTATCTGACCGACCAACGATTAGTCTTTGAGCAGAAGGAAACAACAGGCAAGAAGCTAGGGTTGTTCGGCGGTAAAAAGACCCAGGGGTTGGAGTGGGAAATCCCGCTGAATCAGGTTGAGAAGGTGGAAGCCGAAAACAAAGGGTTGTTCGGCGGCAAGGATATGCTGAATTTTACGCTTGGCAGCGGCGCACCATTTGGAAACCTGACGGTTGAGGTCAAAGGCGGTGTGCGGTGTAAATTCTGGGCGGCACAGATTTAACGCATGATTAGTGGGGATACCAGTGACGAACGGGCTATCCCGCCGGATGCGGAAACCCTGGAATTGATTCGTAACGCCCCGACAGCCTGCCATGTCTGTGCGGCGACATTACCCAAGTTGGTGGCAGGACAGAACCAGATTGAATGTTTATACTGTGGGTCGGTTATCCGTATTTAGTCACTTGGCAAAACCGGGAGGGTCACAGACCCTCCAAAATGCTATTTGTGTATGTGTTATCCCGAATGGATGTAATAACTAGGAAGTGGCGGTTGGTTGAGCGCCTGTGTTGGATTGGGAACGAGCACTCAGGTTGTAGTGAGCTGGTTCGCTGGTATTTTCGTTCAGCCCGGAAATGGTCAGGATAATTGCCTCGTTGGCCGCGAGTGAAAAATTCCATAAGCCCTGAGTGGTGGACTCGGACGGGGCGATCAACTGTGTGACGTGGACACTGTTCGCCTGAATTTTTGCCGACTGCACCAAAAACTGCTGCCGAACCTGATTGTCGGTTTGCTGCCAGCCGTTGAGCGTCCAACCGGGGATTGTGCTTTCGGCATCGTCCAGAAAGTTGATTTCGGGGACAGCGATATTGTCGATAGCAACACCGGAATCGTCTGTACCGGGCAAAGTGATGAACTCAAAGCGCACCTGAATTGACTGACCAGCATAAGCAGAGAGGTTAACGGATTGCGGCAGCCAGAGCGCATCCGGTATACGCAGACGCTGCGGACTCGCGGCCAGTTTCACGGGCAGATCGAAGGTTTTGTCCCCATGTTGAATATAGAGATTTACCGTGTCACCGGGTTCGTAGCCTGAGAGGAAACTAATCAAATCAGGCTGATCCGGCCAGGGTTGACCATCGTGCCCAATAATTTGATCGCCGATTTGCAAGTCAGTGGCAGCCAGCGGGCCGTCGTCGGTGATGGTGGTAACGGTGATTCCGTCGGTATCCAGAACGACACCGACGTAGGGGAAGGGGCGAATCTTCTCGGTACTGCTGATGCCGGTGAAACCCTCGCCGTAGTTCAGACCATAGGGATTAGCAGAACTGGTACTGGTCGCAGGCAAGATGTCCCAGGTTATTCCCCCATCTGCCGAGACTTCTACATAGGCATAATTTTGCGCTTCGGAGAGTATGTACCAGGCATCGAAGGTCAGTGTTACGTGGTTGACACTGGTGAGATCGAATGTGCGTGTCAAGGTGACATCACGGTCAGGGGTATCGCCTGACCAATAGAAGCGGTTGGTCAAGTCGCCCGACATGGGCAGACGTGGGGTCATGGCCTGACCATTGAAGAATAATGTGAAGTCGGCAGGCTGGGTAGCTTGCAGGAGAATATTATGAGTCCCAAGCTGGCTAATGGTTTGATCGGGAACATCAAAATTGAACTGGTCGCGCGCGCCGACGGTTCGGGCAGAAAGTCCTTGCGCCGCCGAGAGGGCATGGATATAACGGCCATCGCCAAAAAACCCGTTGATGGCATTCGCCAGCACAAAATCGGCAAAAACGTCGCGCCCCGTTACCTGACTGCCTGTGACGGGGTCTGTAAATTGATTCATTCGCAGGGCATCGTCTAGGGCGGTTAAACCGGAGCCTGTACCCGTCGCCAAAGTGACAAGCGTATTGTTTCCAAAGCGTTGATTGACATAGTTCAGGAAAAGCTGCTGTGCGCCGAATCCAGGCACGGATGACTGTGTCAGAGGCGTTTCTGGAACATCAAAAAACGATTTCACATTATCGGCACTGATCGCATTTCCGTTACTGTTCAGCAGCATATACCAGGAGAAAGCATCGGCCAGCCAGGTCGCCTGACCGGGATTGTTGTAATCGGTGAGCATGGTGTAAAACGCCCGCGCCAGAACGCTCACAAAAGCAGCATCGGTTAACTCAGTACCGGGCAAACTCGACGTATTGACGTAGATCATCTCGTGCTGATTGGTGTAAGCACCGGGCACCAGTTCGGGCGTCAGGCTATTGACCGGGTTGTAGAAGGCTGGCAGATTACCGATTAAATCGCTGGTGTAGAGGATATAGAGATGAGGGTCGTTGTCTACATCCGGCAGTTGATAGAGAGACATGAGCTTCAGATCATCGAATGTTTGCGGGATAACCGTCACCTGGGGGTAGTTATCACGGATGCGATAAATTGCCCAGAGCTGCGCCAGAAGATCGGCTAACTGCTGCATGGTGTCCGGGTTGTAGGTGATGCCGTTTTCGACCCAGATGTATATATCCTGCCCAATACCTGCGAGCGTTGCCGATACCTGAACCGGGGTGTCGTGGTCGGCCTTGCTCACCCAAAAGTCTTCCGTGTCGCCAGCGGCATAGACGGGAGACGGCAGTGGAATGGACTGTTCGCCCGTGAACCCCAGCAATCGTGTCGCCAGATCAACAGGATCGGGAATATTTGAATCCTGGGCAACAGACGTTGGGATGACAGCAAAAACCAGAACCATGAGCCACAGAGGAGAAAAAGATACTAAACGAGACTTTAATGACATGCAGATTAGTCCTGGTTTGAACCGAATATGGATTCCCGCCCGCGCGGGAATTGCCAACGTCGTTGTATTCAAATGACGGATGATTGTTCAATTTTCCAACAGTTTACGAGTTTATCACAGGCGGCGTCAATTTTCTCATGTATGTTTAAGCCTCGCTTGTGCTTTAGTCGCCGGGTTCTATAATGAAAGCAGGGGCAACCCGGCAAGTTCACGATGATATAAGGTTCATATCTCTATGGATGTCGGTGTCGAATTTAACCAGTACCGGGTGATTGAACATATTGGACGCGGTGGTATGGCCGATGTGTGGTCTGCACGGGATACACGGCTCAATCGCACGGTGGCGATCAAAACGATTGTGCGGGATATGTCACAGGATGTCGAACCAGTGAAGTTGTTCGAGCGCGAGGCGCAGACGATTGCCCAACTGGAACATCCACACATTTTGCCGATCTATGATTTTGGTGATTTCGAGGCGCAATTGTATATCGTCATGCGGTTTGTGACGGGTGGGTCGCTGGAAGATTTGCTGGCAGAAGGCCCGATGAATGTATCCGAGGTGCTGCGTCATGCGAAGGCTATCGCCGAAGCACTGGATTATGCACACGCTAACCACGTCATCCATCTGGATTTGAAACCCTCGAACATTCTGATGGACAGCAATCATTCATCCTATCTGGCAGACTTCGGGCTGGCGACGGTTTTAGGGCCGGAGGGACGGGCTGCCAACCCCGGTTACGGGACGCTGCTGTATATGGCTCCTGAACAACTCACGGCGGGCGAACTCGATCACCGGGCAGATATATATGCATTCGCCATCCTGGTGTTCCAGATGTTGACCGGGGAACTGCCGTTTGATGCCACCACATCGCTGGCGCTGAAACAGCTTCAATGGCAGGAGGACTTGCCAGAAGTAGATAAGCTGGGAGACGAACTGGCAGAGGCTTTAACGCCAGTGCTGCGGCGGGGCACGGCGCTTGACCCAGATGCGCGTCCAAATTCATTGATGGAATTGGTCAACGAGATTGAAGAATCGCTCGGTCAGATGGGGGGAGTGACCGTCATCCGTGAAAGCACGATTGAGGATGATGAACTGATTGGCGACATCACGATTGACCTGAGCGGCGTACAAACGCAAGCCGGACAAGACGCGATGGTCAAGCGCGAGGCGATGGACATCTATAACAAAGCGCGGCGGGCGTGGGCGAACGGTCAGGGACGTTTCCTGCTGGGTGTGACGCACTTCACGCTGATGAATGATTACTACATGCATGCGGAGGAAAATGGCCTGGAGATTGACGAAGCCGGGTATCAGATGCTCCTGCGCGGCGCATTGGAATACGATGTCGAGATTGATTACTGGTGGAGCAAGGTGGATGATGCCAACCGTCGATGGGTGGCGCTCCATGCGGTTCGGAGCGAGAACGCTCCCGCACGGACACGGGCTTTATACCGACTGGAAACCCTGCCGGACAGCGATCCGCCGCGTATCCCGATGCTGGTGGCACAGGCATTGGCGGTTGAAACCAATGAACCGGCCAAACGCGCGGCCATCCACGTTCTGGGGACACGGGCACAACGGCGCGCACCGGGCGAAATCTCCGGGCGGTTTAAAGCCGTTCAGCCGCGCATCACCGGGCGTTTGCTGACCATCCGCACGCGGGAGGACATCCAACTGGATGCGCCGGAAGCCTGGAAAAAAGCGGCTTATTCCGAAGACATTGACGGACTGCTGGCAGAAATCGCGCTCGACCCAACCTATCCGGCGATAGCCGAACAGGCGGCGCGAACTATCGGGCGAATCCGTTCGCTGGCAGCGTTAAAAGCGATTGCGGAAGCCCAACGTAATGGATCGAGAGGGGCGCTAAGGGCGCTGGCGCTGGTGCGCGACGAAGCGCCTTCGTTACCCAATGTGGTCAGCACACAGGCGCGGTTCTATGCGTGGATTGCCAACACCTGGCGGCGGTTGACGGATGACCCTCTGCGAAATGTATGGCGGTTTGTGTTCGCGCTAATCGGTTCGACGGTGGCGATGGCGGTGTATGTGTGGGTGAGCTTCCGCACCGAGGCGATTTTTCAACCGGATCGGTGGGGTAAAACGATCTCCATCGGCCTGACATTCGGCATGTTGATGGCGATTTTGGTGATGATCGCCGGAGAAGTCCCGGCGCGGCTGCGGCGGTTCTGGCCGGGTTGGACACGGCTGGCGCTGGGTGGCATCGGCGGTTTCTTGTGGGGAACGCTGGCCTGGGGCGCATTCACCTGGTTTTTCCTGAATTATCCGCCGGACTGGGATGTGATGGCATTCGCCGGGTTGGGAACGGCGCTGGGCTTTGTGCTGACGGCGATGTTCAACCTGCGGGGTTGGGTGGCGTTCGTGCTGACAGCCTTGCTGACCTATATCCCGATCTTCCTGATGTACCAATACTATAACGGCGCTATAACCCTTCCGCTGACCCAGGTTGCCCTGATTTACTTCAACTTCCCGGAACAACTGTATACGCTGGCAATACCAGTGGTTGTCCTGATCGCGCTGGGCGGGCACGCACAACCTTTATGGCAAGACATACGGCAGGCTGCGGCGGCAGTGCGAAGCTGGGTGCAGTAGGAACTGCGATTTAAGCGAGTTTACTAACCCCCTCCGGTTCGCTGCGCTCACCACCTCCCCCGAATTCAGGGGAGGGAAATATATACATGCTTGTGAACGATTCAAGTCAGTGACTTTCAAAGGGGTGAGATAGATTTTACCCTCTAGACTTTAGCATACAGACGCCCACCGAATTCGTTGACCAGTTTATCGTCCAGATCGTCGGCATAGGCGGAAACCAGGTCGATGATGGAGTTGGCTTCGTTACCATCCAAGCCTTCGAGCGGACGTTCACTGAATACGTAGACGACATCCAGATAAATCCCCAACGAGGCGTTGGTTAGCTGAAGGTTGAGTTCCAACAGGCGGCGGTAGAGCGGCAGGAGGTTGCTCTCCGGCAGATGAATGATGGGTGACAGCACCTGTAAATAGCCGATGTCATTCTGGTGGTTGACATAGATTTCAATGACCGCCGAACCGCGCTGGAAACTCCAGCCGTAACCCTCCTCGGTGTTCATCCGTACCGCCGTTGGGTCGATGCCGATGGCGGCCAGAATTTGTTCTACCGTCCCGGCATAAGCCTGAAGGTTATCCGCGTAGCCAGCAGGTTGATTCCGTCCGCGCATGTTGAGCATGTTTAAAAGTCCTTCATCAATAATTGCCCGTTCAGCCAGTGGAGCAGGGTATTAACCTGTCGCGGGGCGGCCACAGCGCAGGCACATACCCTTATAAAAGCCGACACTGGCATTACAGTGGCGACACTTCATCTGGCTTTGTTCCCGATAAAATTGTTCGGTTTGCGGCTGCCGGAAACGGGTAATACGTTCCGCCTGGGGCGTGACCGCGCCACAAACCTCACAGTAATAACCCCCGTTGGCCGGAGCCTGACTGTAATAACCACAATGGGGACAGTAAAGACGATTGCCGCCAGCCGTTTCCTGACGAAAACGATCCGCATACTGGCGAATGGTGTTGATATGCAGGCCGTAGATATAGCTGGATGTGCTGCTGGTGTCACGGGTCGCCATACCGACGAGGTAACGCTGCTCGTCCAGGATGGGACAACCGCCCGCGTCGGGCAGGGTTGTGACCACAATATCTGTCGGAAACCAGCCGGGGGAGATTTTCCGTTTGGTGGCGCGGCGTGTCCCCTGAAGAATCTGGGTGTTCGACGATACCAACATCAGGGGCGCGTTGTCGGGCACGTTGGGCAATGGCGTGGTCGGGATCAGGTCGTTGACGGTGTATTCGACGTAAATGAAGGCGAGATCGACCCCTGGGAAGGCGCGAACCACGTAGCCCTGAATCTCGCGCCCGGTTTCGAGGCGGACAGTGAGTTGATCGGCACCACCGACTACATAACGGGTGGTTGCCAGCAAGCCTTCGCGGGCGACAAAGAAAGCTGTCCCTGGGCCGTTTGGCCCACCGAGTACCATAACAATATGATCCGCTCCGCCGCTGGGGGCAGGCTGGATGACGGGGGAGACTGGCGCAGACCGGGGCAGGGTGTTGGGCGGCTGTGGAGCGAAAGGACTGGTCTGGGGGACAGTGCCCCCAGGCGGCGCGGGTTGAATGTGGAAGGTGCTGCCTGTACCGGGTAGTTCGGGCGGCAGGGGTGGCATCTCTTCGCCGGGATTGGTGGTGGGCTGCCGGGGCGGGGTTGGTTGTGGCTGGGCAGCCATCCATGCTTCGACACGAGACCGAATCTGAGCATTGCCGGGGTCGGCGTCCAGAGCGGCTGTGTAGTAGGTGCGCTTGGAGGCGGTGTCCGGCGAGATTTCGGCCAACCAGAGGCAGGCGACAGCACGAACCGGGCCGGTGAGGTCGGGCTGGTTGAGCGCGATTTTGAGCAGGCGGCCACCTTCTTCGATGTTCCCGGCCTGAATGGCGGCGATTCCCTGTTCGACGGTGGTGTTTGGCATGGGCTATGTGTTCGTGAATAAGTCGATAGGGCTATTATAGGCTAAACCGAAATTTTGCCCCAATGAAAACGACGCTGGCATCCCACGAATGCCGTCAATGAGGTCATGTTCTTCAATTTCAAGGCACTGATTTTGAAAATCCCTCCCTCAAACTGCACAAACTGCTGCAAATTCTGCAATTGCACAGGTGCGGTGGGTGCAGATTGTGCGGTTTGATTCATTCCGACTGCATCCTGCAACCTGTTTCGGGCGGCACAGAGAAAATGGGAGATAAAGACGATAAAGAGAAGCGGATAATTATTCCCCAATTTGTCTTTAACCCAATTCTAGCTGCAAAATCGGCGCAGAATAGACGGGAGGTTTTCTGCACGGGGAGGGGTGCGCGCGGAAACAAACCCGCGTGGGTTCTGCATTGGTACAGTTGTGTCCGGTTTGTGCCATAACCAAACTCAGATATGGCGGAAAGATCCCCGTCAAGGTTGTGTGTGTACTCTCTGGCAACATCCGATTCGTCCCCACTACAAATCCTTCGATCATGACCAGCGTAGCACAAATTCGCGCCCAATAGGTACACATTTGTGTACACATTTGTTTCGATTTTGAGGGGGAAAATGGGTAGTTTCCAGATTCCAGTTGCCAGTTTCCAGAATACGAACAGGTTGAGCCGCCACTATAAAAACGGGTGTTCCCACCGGAAGTCGCCAACTGATAATGAGTGCAAAGTGCGCGATAAGATGCTGCCTTGCCTGTTGACCCCATGCCCCAACTCCTTCCCCGCAAGCGAGGAAGGAGAGCAAAGCCAGTTGACTTGTTCAACACGTACCACATGACCACTCCCCGTTAACTGAATTCCGGGAGGGGGAGCAAAACCAACGTTCCGGGGTGCTAAAGGGGATGGGTGCGTCCGATACAACGGGTTTTTCAAACGGCTGCTATGCCACCTGTAGAACCTCACCCCCTGGCCCCTCCCGTTCGGGAGACATGCATCCCCACTCAGGTCGCCACACATGGAGAGGGGGAACTAAGAGCATTTATGGACTAACGGGAAGGGGTGGAGGTGACGGAACTCCAGCCGGAGGAATAGTCGCTGTAGCCCTGATCGTATGATCCCCAATAGGAACCCCAATACAGGCGCGGGTCGTAGACTGGCAGGGTGTCACGGGCGGCATCCAGTTGGGCATAGGCGGCGGCACGGGAAGCATTCCAGGAGAAGATGGATGCCCCAGTGGTGGCGTGCTCGGCGTCCAATGTGTTCAGTTGGCGGATTAACCACTGCCCCGCCCAGGTATTCACTTCGGTGTCGGGAGCCGATTCGGCGTAGAGTGGCAAAATCACCGGGACAGCATCCACCGAGAGAATGTCGAGAAAGGCGATGTCGAGTTCGGAACCGTCGTGGTAGCGGGCGACGTTGCGCTCGGCAATATACTGATCGACATTGAGCAGATTAAGCGAGATGAGATAGCCGATACAAACCAGCAACAGACCAAAGGCAAAGATGTTGGTTTTGAGGCGAAACAAGGCCAGCAGGAATATGCCAAACAGGACGCCAAGCCAGAGTATCGCCAGGTGGGTGTAGACACGGAGTTGGGTGAATCCGAAGGCTTCCTCGTAGAGCCACATACGCTGGGCGGCAGAGACGAGCATGACAGTGGTGAGAGCGACCAACAATACCGATAGCACGCGGAAGATGGTGGTTTCGCGGCCTTCCTGACGGACGGTGACATGATCCAGCCAGAGGGCGAGGCCGAGAGTCAAGGCAGAGACGGCGACCAGTTCAAAGAAGCCGCGCCGAGCATACTGGGCATAGGTCAGACCCGCGATGCCAATGTTGGATTGTCCACCAAAAAAATAGGCAAACTGAATGACCACGAAAGCGGCGAACAGCAGGACGACACTGCCGAGCATGATGCTGCTCTCGATCATACTGAACTTGAAGGCGGGTTTGCGTTTTTCTACCGCACCCTTCTTGACCCCCTCCAAAGGAATAGCGGTTTCATCCTGGTCATAATCAGGCGCGGGGACACGCTCACGACGAGCGAGGCCGTAGCTGATCGCGCCGGTCATGAGGGTAGCAAAGGTGATGGTCAGAGCCGCGTGGCCGACCAGATCGGAGGGAAAGTGGAAGCCGAGGAGATTGCGAATTCCGTCCCAGGTATGGGTGACATAGTTGGCGAAAACCGCGTCCGCCGATCCGAGCAAAAAGACAAACGCGAGGACTACCGGCGTCGCAAACATGGAACCACGCAGGACGGAGGCGAACTGCCCCCCGCGACGGTGACGATTCTCTCGCAGCCATGCCCAGGACTCCGAGGTTTCGACCAGGGCGGCGGGGATAATGGTGATGGTGGCGGAAATCGCCGCCCCTGCTTGTTCGGGAAGGGTGGCCTCATCCAGCGGACGTTTCAGCACCAGATAATGCAGACTGAGCGCACCCAATGCCAGCACCGCCGCGATATTCAGCCAGAGAATCATCCAGTCGGCACGCACCGCGATCATGAGCGCGAAAAAGAGTATGGGAATCATCGGCCACAGGTTGCGACGGTTGAGATGCCGCCCGGCGGGTCGGCTGAGTGCCAGAACCACCAGCAAAACAACGGTGATAAAAATCGGAAATGAGAGGCCAATGATTTTGTCGTAGAAAAAGATGTTGCCCAAGAGGCCAACGAGCAGGCCGATCACAACGGCAAAAAGGGCAAATGACCGACGTTCCATAAAATGACTCCTTCATAAAATGAGCAATGAATAAAGCTACGGTATGTGATTTGAAGGAGGGGGATCAAGCACCTGAGTGCTTTACGGATGTTAAGGTCATAGTCAGTTATTGTACGGGGGAGTGGAAATCAGTTAAGATTACGGGCATCATTTGTCATCAAAATCTGTCTGGACATCATCATGACTGCGACTTTGGAAGAACACCATCAACTGCCGGAGTTAAACCCGGATACGTATATCAACCGCGAATTGGCGTGGATTGAATTCAACCGCCGGGTGCTGGCGATGGCACAGGACGAGCGTGTGCCGCTGTTGGAACGAGTGAAGTTTCTGGCGATTTTCAGTAACAATCTGGACGAGTTTTATATGGTGCGGGTGGCGTCGGTACATGAGAAGATGACTCTGGGCGTTCCAACGGCGCGACCTGATGGATTGCAACCGGGCCCACTGCTGATGGAAATCCGCGAACGAGTTCTGGACATGGTGCAGCAGCAGCGACAGACCATGCGCGAGGTGTTCGCTCAATTAGATGAACATGGTGTGGTGGTGGTTGATCTGGGTCAGTTGAATGCTCACCAGCTTGAAGCGGTGCGGGCATATTTCTATGAAGAAGTATTCCCGGTACTCACGCCTCTGGCTGTCGATCACGCGCGTCCCTTCCCGTTCATCAGCAACCTGAGCCTGAACCTGGGGGTATGGTTGAAGCGGGCGGATGAACCGGCTTATGAGCATGAATTCGTGCGGTTGAAAGTGCCAGATGTGCTGCCCCGGCTGATTGATCTGGGAGATGTGCTGCGGCGGTATGCCAAAGATGACCAGGTGAAGGATACATTTTTGTGGCTGGAGGATGTCATCGCGGCAAATCTCGATTTGCTGTTCCCCGGTATGAAAGTGGTTGAAGAATATCCGTTCCGGGTGACACGTAATGCCGACATCGACTATGAACAGGAAGAAGAAGATGTGGGCGATATTAGCTCCCTGATTGAGGAAAGTGTGCGGGAGCGGCGGTTTGGCTCGGTAGTACGGTTGAGCGTGCCAGAGGATGTGAGCCAGCGCACACTCAACACATTGATTCACCAGTTACACGTCGATCCGGGGCGGGATGTGTATCTGATTGATGGCGCGCTGGGGGCTAGCAGTCTGTTTGAATTGTCGGGCGTCGATCACCCTGAACTGAAATTCACACCCTATATCCCACGACTGCCGGAGCCGCTGGTTGACAAAGACCTATTCGCGGCTATCCGGCAGGGGGACATCCTGCTGCACCATCCGTATGACTCGTTCAAGCCTGTGGAGGATTTCTTCCGGCTGGCGGCGCATGACCCGGATGTGCTGGCGATCAAGGCAACCCTGTACCGGGTGGGCAAAAACTCGCCGATTGTCGAGGCACTGCTGGAGGCGCGGGACAATGACAAACAGGTGGCAGTGCTGGTCGAACTGAAGGCACGGTTTGACGAGGACAATAACCTGCAATGGGCGCGGGCGCTGGAGCATAAGGGCGTACATGTCACCTACGGGGTGGAAGAACTACCCGTAAAAACCCATGCGAAAGTGGCGCTGGTGGTGCGGCGCGAGGCCAATATCGTGCGGCGGTACGTTCACCTGGGCACAGGGAATTATAATGCCAGCACCGCGCGGCAATACTCTGACCTCGGCCTGCTGACGTGTAACCCGGACATTGCGGATGATGTGACACGGTTATTTAACCGCTTGACAGGATATGCCCCCTCAACGACCTATAAACGGCTGCTGGTCGCGCCGGAATATCTGCACAGCAAAATGATAAGCCTGCTGGACAAGGAGATCGCGGCAGCACGGGCAGGCAAACCGGCGCGCATGATCCTCAAGATGAACCAACTTGAGGAAGATGTGACAATTCAGAAGTTGTATGAGGCATCGCAGGCAGGGGTACAGGTTGACTTACTCGTGCGCGGATTTTCGTGTTTACGTCCCGGCATCGCTGGCGTGAGTGACAATATCCATGTACACAGCCATATCGGGCGTTACCTGGAACACAGCCGAATTTTCTATTTCCAGAATGCCCCTTCTGACCAACGCATTTACCTGGGCAGCGCTGATCTGATGCGCCGCAACCTATATAATCGGGTCGAAGTGGTGTTCCCGGTTCTGGACAGGATGTTACAGCAGCGTATCCTGCGGATGCTGGCGACTTATCTGGCGGATAACCAGTTGGCATGGGAGATGCGCCCGGATGGGACGTATACGCGCCTGATACCCGCCGAGGGTGAAGTGCCATTGAACTGCCAGGAAGTTTTTATGATGGACAGTTCGGGGATTGAGGGGAGTGTGTGAGGGGTACGAAGTGAGGATAAAATTCCTTTTACTCTGTTTCACCTTTTGCGGTGGGACAACTCTAGGGATTGGTGATTTGCGTATCTCGACGGCGCAATTATCCCGTGAAATTATGCGCCTCGGACGTGGTATAGCAAATTCGCTGGACTGGAGTTCTGATGGCAGGATTCTGGCTGTGGGGGGTAGTACAGGAATCTGGTTATATGATATAAACTTTGAAGAGACCGCACGTTTTGAAGGAAGTAATGTCAGTTCGGTTCGCTGGAGTCCACAAGGTGACAAAATAGCATTTGCGGATAATGCCGGAATTCATCTCTGGTCATTCGTTGAGGGCAGAAAATCGAATGAATCAGTTATTTTCTCAAGTGATATAGAGGTTTCGTCGCTAGATTGGAGTCCTGACGGGGAAAAACTTGCGGTAGCCACTTATCAAGCTGGCATCCAACTCTGGAATGTCGAAACCGATACATTATTGCTTACAATCCAAGATGCAGGCTGGGATAGTGGCTGGAGTCCTGACGGAACGCGATTGGTTGCACCGAGTAGCGATAATTACTCAATGTATGTGTGGGATACCCTAAGTGGTGAAAAGCTACAAGATTTAAAAGGAATTGAAGAATACCTGTTTTGGACGTCCGTAACGTGGAGTGCTGATGGAAGGGAGATTGCTGCGGTAAGCTCACTGCCCGCGAGTTTGCATGTATGGAACTCGACAACGGGTAAAATCGTCAATTCTCCAGATACAAGCGGAGCTATGTATTCTTATCAATATGTGATGTGGGACTCGGATAATGAGCAGGTAGTTGTGGCTGGAGGGGATGTAACTTCATTCAATGGATTTGGAGATATTTCTCTATATGATGCTGAAACCTGGGAAGAAACACAAAGGATTTTTGTAGACCGCATTAGGGATGTCGAATTGCATCCACAAATGGGAATCATTACTGGTCTCACGCGAGATGGCAACATCATGGAGTGGAATGAGGATACCGGCGATACAATTTTTAATAATCTCATCTTTTCTGCAAGTTCAGAAACAGTTCTCTGGAGTCCAGAGGGGGATCAAATAGCCACACAACAATTGGGTAGTATGTTCTCCGTTTGGCAACTCTCGGATATCTCTGATTCACTGATACCGAAGCCACTTTTTACTGTTGATACGCGAATAGGTACATATACTTTCGGTCAAATCACAATCAATTGGACAGGCTCCTACGGATTGATAACTATCGAAGAAACCTCTGATTACAATGGAAATGTTGTGCATGATATTTCGCGTCGAGATTCCTCGACGGGTGAAGTTCAACGACGCATTGTCCAAAGTGTAATGAATGGATGCACATTTTACGTGAGTCATCATTTTGATAAAGCGGCGTGTCCCCAAGAGGACGTGTTACATATTATTGGCATTCCTGAAGGCAATGATTTGTATACGCTACCAATAAGTGGTCGGTTCTTGGGGTGGAGTCCTGATGATCGCATTATTGTTGTCTTCTTACCCACATCTGAGGGTAATCCATCAATCCTAGAGTTTAGAGATGCAATGACTGGTCAACTGATTCACAGTTACCATTCGTTTAGTTTGCAATCTCCGGTGTGGAGTGGAAATGGTGAAATGATTGCCGTATTCGTGGACGACGGTAAGTCACAGGCAATAAATATTATTGATGCAGCAAGTTATGAGACGATTACAACTATTCATGTAGAGGGTTTGTACATTTGGAGTCCAAACAGCCACTTACTTGCGGTGGCGGAGCCTGATTCCATCAATTTTTATGAAATTCCTGCTGGCGATGTAGTCGCACAAGAAAGATTGACAGGCATCAATGCACTCGATTGGTCGTCAGATGGCACACAAATCGCGCTTGGGTTAAATGATGGCACGATTCGAATCTGGGATGTATCAGATATTCAATAGAACTTAATCACGATGTCACCGATGACGTTGGCGGCCTGCTCGGCGCTACCGACGGCATGGAACATGTGACGGTAAATTTCCCGCAATTTAAACATGGTGATGACCTGTTTGAGGTCTTTGGGTTCGTCAAACAGGTGGGCAAGGGCTTCGGCATACAGGGTTTCCATACGATTCTCGATGCTCTTGATCCGCACGGCATGATCCCCGGCCACATTGGGGTGATGTTCCAGACGTTCAATCGCCAGCAGGATTTCCTCGGCGCTGCTGTGCAGGAGTTCGGCCATTGAACAGAGATACTCGTTGGGCGAAACCGTGAGGATGTCCATCTCGTTGGTGGTGGAGTAGGCGTAGTCCAGCACATCGTCGATGGCACGGGAGAGGGCGAACAGGTCTTCGCGGTCAATCGGCGTGACAAAGGTACGGTTCAGCTCGTCAATCATGATACGGCGCACTTCGTCAGCCTCTTTTTCGAGGGTTCGAACACGGGCGGCATTCTTCTTGTTCGGCTTGGACATGTAGTCCATCAATGCCTGTGTGCCCTGGGTGACGATGGCAGCCTGCTCCCCTAAGCGTTTGATAAAACGATTCGGGCGGCGTTTGAATAAGCGTCCCAGCCGCTCACGGAGATTTACATAAAATTTCATGCTGCGAGTCCCTTCAATAAATGGTAGAACAGCGCGCCTACACATGCTGATAGGGGAATGGTCAGTATCCAACCCATGAGGATGTTGATTACCACGCCCCAGCGTACCTTTTGCAGGCGGTCTGCACTGCCCGCGCCGACTATGGCGGAGGTCACGACCTGCGAACCGCTTACAGGCCACCCGGCCAGCGCCGCACCAATGATGACCACCGCCGAGGCTGCCTGTGCGCCAAAGCCATGCACCGGACGAATCTTATAAAATTTGCCGCCGATGGTGTGTACCAGCCGCCAGCCACCAACCACACTCCCTAAAAAGGTCGCACTTACACTCAGCAGCAGCACCCAGGTGGGAACAGAGAATGTATTTAGAAAGCCCGCACTCACTAAACCGAGCACCAGCACACCCATCAACTTCTGGGCGTCGTTGCTGCCGAAGGACATCGCCAGTATAAGCGATACCACAACCTGCCCACGTTGAAACCAGTAATTCACGCGGGGCGTGGCGGAAACGGTCAGCCGATAGGTGAGATTCACCACCAGGAAAGCCCCGATCAGACCCAGAAAGGGCGATAGAAACAAGCCAGCGACGGTTTTGAACAGCCCACCGGGTTGCAGAACATCGTATCCATAGCCCGCCCATACCGCGCCAAGCAATCCGCCGAACATAGCCTGGGAAATGCTGACCGGGACTTTGAGCCAGAGAGCGAGACTGCTCCACAGGACAGCACTCGCCAGAGCCGCCATGACGACTGTGGTGTCGATATGGCCGGGTTTGACGAGTTCGTTACCCACCGTTGACGCGACGGCTGTCCCCAATAAAAACGGGCCGACTGCCTTGCCGATGGCCGTTAGCCAGAATGCCAGCCGAGGCGAAATTGAGCGCGAGGAAATCGAGGTAGCGACCAGTGTGGCCGATCCATGCTGCCCGTTTAGATAGCCATAGGCGAAGGTTAAAAAAATGAGAATGATAACAGGTGACATGTTGTTATGTTAAGTAAACTTTATAAGAATTTTAAGGGAAGTTTAAATATGGTGCAAGCATTTAACGTTTAGTGCACATCGAATTCTAAAGTTCGGGTGATTATTTCAGCAGATGTTCAGCCCGTAGCGGAAAAAATTCTGGTATCCATCCGTCACGTTTTTCTGTTATACTTTAATCAAACACCGATTCGATTAATTCTTTTGGAGATAGAAAAATGGTTGATATGGTTGCCACGCAGGGCATTTCTTTTGAAATGACCGACGAGCAAAAAATGTTACAAAAAATGGCGCGTGATTTTGCGGCGAAAGAGATCATCCCTGTCGCGGCAGAGTACGACGAACAGGCCAAGTTCCCGGAGGAAATCTTCCATAAAGCGCGGGAACTGGGCATCGCCAACATGAATATCCCGGCGGAATACGGCGGGGTGGGCGCAACCGTTTTAGAGGAAGTGATCGTATCGGAAGAACTGGGGTATGGATGCACGGGCATCAGCACCAGCGTCGGCACAAACGGGCTGGGGTCACTGCCGATTATCCTGGCGGGAAATGAGCAGCAGAAACAATACTGGCTGGGCGAACGGCTGGTGGAGCAAGGGCAGTTCGTGTCGTACTGCGTGACGGAAGCGGCAGCCGGGTCGAATGTGGTAGGCATCGAAACGCGCGCGGAAAAACGCAACGGCAGCTACCTCATCAACGGATCGAAGATTTTCATCACCAACGCCAGCCATGCCAATTTCTTCACCGTTTTCGCCAAAACCGATCCGAGCGCAGGGCATCGCGGCATGACCAGCTTTCGTGATCGATCGTGAAACCCCAGGGGTGAAGATTGGCAAGAAGTTCGACAAGCTCGGCCAGCGCGCATCGGACACGGCTGAAATCGTGTTTGATAATGTGGAAGTGCCCGCCGAAAATATGCTCGGACAGGAAGGGCACGGTTTCTATCTGGCGATGAAAGTATTTGATTACAGCCGTCCGGGTGTGGCAGCGGCGGCCGTTGGTTTGCAGCGCCGCGCCCTGGAAGAATGTGTCAAATACGCGAAGGAGCGCGAGGCGTTCGGCGTGCCGATTTACCAGCATCAAGCCATCGGCCACAAAATCGCGGATATGGCGATCAACTACGAAGCATCCCGACTGCTGGTGTGGCAGGCCGCATGGCAAGTTGAGTCCGGTGTTGTGAACCCGAAAGTCCCGGCGTATGCAAAGGCGTTCGCGGCGGACATGGCAACCAAAGCAGCTGTAGATGCGGTGCAGGTGTTCGGCGGATACGGCTTCATGAAAGAATATCCGGTGGAGAAACTGCTGCGCGACGTAAAAATCTTCCAGATTTATGAAGGAACAAGCGAAATCCAACGGAATATTATCGTGCGGGAACTGTTCAAGTAAAAAACTGCTGCTCCACTGAACGAAGGGTGATACAGGACTGATAAGTTATCAGCCCTGTACCGAAAATGAGATGTCAATCGAGAGCCGTTTCGCGCTGCTCTCATTAGTGAATATCAGGCTGGCATTTCTGTCATGGCGGCAAACGGCACACCAGGATTGTCGTAGCCGAGCATGTCGGCGTCGGCACGAACAGCGGCAACATCGGCGTCGGTGGGGGCTGCAACCGGGCCGATAAAACCATCACCACTACCATCCAGGAATGGCTGGAGGACGGGAACCGCGCTGGACACGTTGTAGAGGGTGTACTGCGCGTAGGAGGTGTTGTTCGCCAGCTTCTTGCCGATCTGACGGATGAGCGCGAGATGGGTCTGCTCGACGGCGGCGATCTGGGCACAGGTCACGGCGTAGGGGGTAGTGTCCTCCGACTTTGAGAAGATACGGACGGCAGCGAGGTACGCGCCGGTAAAGGCGGTTTCGGCAACCTCGGTGGTGGCAGTGAACAGGTCAATATCCGAGAATAAAGTTGGCGGCACATAGAATTCGGTTGTCACGGGTTCCGCGCCCAATGACTTCAGCAGTTCCAGATGATCCTGTTCCGCCAAAAAACCAGC
The DNA here is from genome assembly GCA_963752305.1 of uncultured Chloroflexia bacterium. Lineage (GTDB taxonomy): Bacteria > Chloroflexota > Anaerolineae > Aggregatilineales > Phototrophicaceae > CFX2. The sequence continues at coordinate 40,591 of CAVVXQ010000002.1, read as the reverse complement.
CTTCATGTATGCGACCTGAGCATCATTCAATCCCAGATCGGCTGCGCCATTGATGGCCGCCAGATAGTGGGTGGTGGCAAATAATTCGGCTGTCGAGGCGAGATTGATGATGGTCTGCAAATCATCATCTGCCGCCATGTCCTGCCCGAATACCCGACTGAAGCCAAAGACCTGATTGAAACTGAGAAGCATTCCACCGCCCAAAGCGGCTCCACCCTTAAGAAGATCACGGCGAGAAATTTTCTGCTGCATGGTTTCCTCTTTTCCTTTTACATTTTTATCCGTTTCCAAAACTGCACCAACAGTAGGCCTACTGGCTGGCGTTCCCGCAGGCAGGAACAGTACAGTAAACGACAAAGTGGATGATTTTGGATTTATGAGGATGAAAATTGCTTGGGTTTTTTGCCCCTAGATAGGCAATTCATCATAAAAACGTGGCAGAATAGGTAATGTGCCCTGCGAGTTTATCTATGGGAGAATTGATTTATGCCACATGTAACGGATTTGGATAGCAAGATAGATGTTCTTATCTATGGTCAAAGAACAGTAATATACACAACGCAAGAATTTCCAACTCGTAATGCTCTCGTCAAGCTACCTCCTGATGAACAAATTTCTCTCGTTTGTGAGCGTTATAAACTGTGGATGTTGGATATTGCGAATGAACTGGCGCTGAATCCAAATGCAGGCTACGCCATATTAGCGATCTTAAATTCCTATTTCGATATGATTGCACAATTAAGCGGTTTCGCTAACATAAAACCAGAGGAACGTGTGCTTATTGGCTTGAAGAATGTGTTTCCTGAATTGAATGCTGAACCTGATATTTTGGCGGAGATAAACAAAAATTTGCGTAATCCTATGGCTCACATGAGCATTACAAAAGACAACGTGATTCTAATTGACCTTTATGATGATGCATTGGTATGGGGGAACTTTCGGGAAGTCAGGGCAATTGTGATTAATCCGAGACTATGGGTAAAAAGAATTAGTGAGCATTTTGAAGAGTTTTGCGTAAATGTAAGTGATCTTGAGCCTCGATATGACCAACTTCGGAAACACTTTCTGGCTCGCATTGCTAGGACAGCATGATATTGTACTGCCCATCATCCAGGCTTTCGCCGATTTTGTTGATAATTTATTTCAGTAAGGCAATGAGCCGTTTGGGGGCGGTCAGGCGGTAGCTGTCGGTGATAAGGTCGGCAATAAAGTCCCAATCCTGGTCGATGTCCAACCAGACGCCGACCCAGCCGTGATGACCGACATAGGGCGGGACAAAATAACGCTCCGAATCGGAGGCGACCAGTGTTTCCTGAAAGCCGCGTGGGGCTTTGCACCACATGGAGGGACGGCCTTCTGCCGGATGCTGCATGGCGAAGATTTTGTCACGGACGCGGAAGGATGGGTTGCCCACGCCACCCCCCTCGGTTGCTTCGGGCAGGGCGAGGCAGATGGCGCGGAGTTTGTCCAGAAAATCGCCGCTCATGATCGTATCCAGGTAATGCCGTACTGAGCCGAGACTTGATCTTTGGCTTCGGATGACTCGGCGGCGTGATATTTACCGAGAAATTCTTCCAACCCGGCGGGAACAGTCATCATCAGGAGGGTGGCGACATCGCCTTTTACATCCCAGGCATGGGGGATACCGCGCGGGAGATAGACAAAAGATCGCGGGCCAGCCTCATAATCATCATCGCCGCACTGGATGGTGATTGTGCCTTCGACCACATAGAAAAATTCATCGTCATCGGTGTGAACGTGCATGGGCGCGCCGCCAGTGGTGCGCGACTCGATCAAGGTGAAAACACCCGCGGTTGAGAGGCGCGAGGCCTTGACGGATGCATCGGTTCCCGGTACACCCTCATCCGCCTGAAGGACATATCCCTTTGAGGGATTTGCACTCTCATGGACGCGGCGGGGAGAACCCCAAAACGCCCATTCCTTGTACCAGCCGAGGATATTTGCCCAACCCCAGCGTTTGCCTTCGCGTTTACGGACAGCGAGGTCACGGGCGACTCGATCCCATCCGCGGTGTTCGAGAGTCACTTTTGTGCCGCCTTCAACCGAGTCAAAACGTATCTCTACCTCGGTTCCATCAATGTCGTGCCCCGCATCGGTATATGAGAATACGACACGCGCACCGGGTTCCCATACCATCACCCGGCCACACTCGAAACCTTCGCCTGTGACGTTATCAAAAACTTCTATCCAACGACCACCGACAAAGGGTTCGATACGCATCCCGACAGCCCGATCCGGGTCATTCCAATTGATTGGGCCAGGACGCCACCAGCGCCCGATCTCGTGGGTGAAGATGGCGAAAGCGGTTTGGGGATCGACAGCTACTTCCACCATCGCGGTGATTGCGTCAGTCGGTTTCATGGGTTTCTCCTTTGTGTTCGCGTTCGACATATTCTTTGAAAGCATTAAGTTGATCCGTCCAGAAGGCCTGTACCTGATTGAGCCACACCTGAAGATCGGCAAATGGTTCTGGACGCAGGCGATAGATGCGAACACGGGCGTCGGGATCGCCTTCTTCGGTTTCGACCTCAACCAGGCCACTGGCACGCAGCACGCGCAGGTGACGGCTCATCGCAGGGCCGCTCATTTCGGCAGCCGTTGCCAGTTCACCCGCGCGCCGGGGTCGCTCACGGAGCAAATCCACGACCTGTCGGCGGGTGGGGTCGGCCAGCGCGGCGAAGGTGGTATCCAAATCGGCCATCTGGGAACGCCAAAGTAATTAACGAGATTGTTAAATAATAATGGATACGTTATCTATTGTCAAGTATATGGAGTTGGTGATAGGCGGTGTTGAAGTTAAGGGCGAGGTACGCGGGTTCGCGTCAGGCTTTCTTCCGCCGCGTCCAATAATTCACCCAACATCTTGAAGATGGCGATGGCTTCGCCCGTGACCAGACGCGCCCGCCCACGATAGGCTTCACGCAACTGCATCACCATAATCCAGGGATTGTCGTCCTTGTTGGTCACAATCTGATTGATGACCACACCGCCCAGTACGAGAGGCAGATAGACATAGCTCAGGTCAGCGTCACCTTGCCCAGCAAACCATGTCAGGATACGGTTAGCGTAATTGATACGTTCCGCCGTATCGCCCAGGTCTTCTTTCACCTTGGGAGCGATGACACCGAATCCCAACAGGACTGCATCATATAAGGTGGCATCGAACAGGTATCGAACTGCCAGTTCGCCACGATCCAGGTCTTCCATGTGTTCATCATGCGCCAATACCTGACAGAGGGTTTGAAACCACCGACTTTCCTCGACGTCGAAGCCAGGTTCGAGTTCCAGTCCCTCGTCCAGTGTGTAGGTCATCAACTTGGCAATCGCGCTGGATTCGCCGGGGTGAAGGGGGATACCTCTGTCCGCAAAACGTTCTTCCACCGCTGCCAGGAGGGGGCGGTAAACGCGCGTGCGAGTCAGCCCACCGGCCACGCGGCGGGCATCCGGTATCTTGGCGATCACCAATTCGCGCTCGTCGGCCATGTCCTCATACGTCCACAGGCTTTCATAATGCGCCTGTAAATCCTGATTCACAGGCGGAATGCGCTTGGGAGCGATGTCGAAGTAGGTGGTCATAATTTCCGCCGACTGATTCCAGGTATGAGCGGCGAACTCAACCTCGCGCAAGGCTTGCAGTTTAAATGAGGAGATGCTCAATACCGAGGGCGGCGCGCCGCCACCGGGTGGACGGACAACATGCCCTTCGGAGGGAGTACGATAGCGGACAGCAATGCGCACCGGGAACTGCGTACCGGGTTGTGTCGGCGGATGGGGGACGATGGGGACACGCAGCACACCGACCTCACCAGGGCGGAGGCCAAGCGAGATGGTTTTCTTGGGGGTGTCGATAACGACTGGTTCCCCCTTTTTGTCTGTCGTCGGCAGTTGAATACCTACCTTAAGCTGCATACTTTGGTCAACCATGTTTTGCAGGATGAGGATGATTTCTATCGGCTGATTAATGTATGTCCGGCGTGGGAAAAGTCCCAATGCACATTGCAGCATATCCATGCTGATACGTGTACCGCCAGTAATTGCACCCAGGACATCCGGGTACATGGGTTCAAGTTTTTTGCCGTTTTCCCACATTTCCATTAGGCCCGATAACCATATTTTTGGAGGGCGCGGTCGATTACCCGCTCACCCATGCGATAAACCAATTCGCTGCTGCCGTTCACTTCTGGTCGGCGCGCATGCAACTGTTTGGCGATTTCGGTGAGCGATTCGCCGACCTTCTCGTCTGTCAGAATCACCCGGTTATACATGATGACACCACCGAGGAGCAGGGGCAGGTAGACATCGGCAAATGAGAGCGGTTTGCCCGGTTTGGTCAGGTCGGCAATTACCCGTTCGCCATACTCGTGCATGTCATCCTCACTACCCAGTTCCTCGCCAGTTGTCTGGGCGAGAACATTGAAGCTGTAGCGCATCGAGTCGCGCAAGAGTTCGTCGTACAAATCGTCCGCCAATGCCTGGGCAGGATTGTCAGCGGCGGATGGGTCTTTGTCGATAATTTTGAGCAGCCCTCTACACCAGCTGGGCAACGCCGCCGGATTATCCGTGCCTTTTTTCAACACCGATTCAACGTTCAGGCGCTCGTCATTCAAGGGATCAAAGGATTCTTCCTGTGGCGATGCGGCTTCGAGAACGGTCACGAGCAATTTGGCAATAAAATGCGCTTCGATAGGTTGAATATCGTATCCTGCTGCCGACAAACGCTGGCGGGTCGCCTGGAACAAGGGCGCATACAGTCGATCTCGTTTGAGGACGGGCAGCACTTTTTCGGAGAGGAGGCTGCCATATCGTTCCAGCAACAGACGATCATCACGGTAATCGCTCATCTTCCACAGGCTGACCCAACCGGGCTTCAGATCAACCAACTGACCGACCTGAGCAGACAGAACATTGAAGGGAGCTTCGATCATGCTGCCAATGATGCCGCGTCGATTGGTGGAGAATGTTAATCGCTTGAGTTCCTCGATCTGCGCCAGAGTTTGTTCCGACATATATTCGGTTACTATCTCACCGCCACCATCAGAAACCCGTATGCGATTGGGCTTGGCAAGTGGTTTGACATCTACCCCCATACCAATTTTGTACTGGTCGCTCACGGCAGTGTCGGCGAGGGAAGACAGCGGCAGAACCACATAGCCAACTTCCGCCGGACGCAATCCAACGACCAGCCGATTACTTTTGGCGAGGAAACGATTCTTCTGTTTTCTGGCATCCTGATCTGGAATTTGCAGGGTGGCGGTAACATCGACATCCACATCCGAGGCGTTTTGGATGAGTAAGATGGCTTCAAAGGGACGGCCTGCACGCACGACACGAGGGCGCACAGCAAGCGCGACCTGGGCAACGTTCACATTGTAACGTTCGCCGCCGGTTATTGCCCCCAGGATGTCGGGGTAGTTCGACTGAGAGGTGGTTTCCGTCACGCCTGTTCCCTGTATCTTAACACTACTATTATAGTACCCTCAGCTATGATTTGCTCGACTTATTTCAAATATTTCGTTGGAGAACGGTTAGAGGATTGTTGGAATTTCACCCAAGTTTATATCCAGTCATTGTAACGCCGCAGCGCCCACCTCAAAGCCTGCTCGGTCATCTGGAAAATGAGGTCATTTTCTGCATTCCGTTCTGCCTGTCTGACCTGAAGTATCTCGTGCATTTTTTGGAACAAGGGCAGGGTTTCTTCCCCAGGCATTACTATGTCGTTTGCGACCAGGATACCGCCAATCACCAATGGCAGGTAAATGTCGGAGAACATGAGTTGTTGGCGAGTTTGTCGAAAGGCATTCACCAGGTATTCAGTATAAACACGGGATTCCTCGCGCGTGCCAAGCTGCTGTTGGGTTACCGCGTAGAGCATGTTGATGCCATGTGTAATGGCGTCGCGCAGGACTTCTTCGTAAAGCGGCCCGGCCAGAACCGCGCCCGGATCGGTCATCACGGCGGGATCCATGCCGATCATGGACAAAAGGGTTCGACACCAATTCGGTAACGGAATGGGTGTGCCATCCGACGGCCATCCCCGCTGCATCAGGCCATTGATGTCATATAGTTCTTGCTCCGGGTAATCAAAAACCTGGGGTGGTTGATAGGCGGCTTCGACAACCGAAACCAGGAGTTTGGTGATGAAAATCATTTCTAACTTGCGGATGGGATAACGTTTTTTCAGGCGCGCCTGGGTGGCATTGTAAAAACGTTGAAACAGAGGTTTACGATTTAGAAGCGGCAGTATCTCGGTTGTCAGTACATTACTGTGACGTTCGAGCAAAGGACGGGCGTCGCTGCTGTCGCCCAGTGCCCACAAGCTAACCCAACCCGATTTCAACTTTGCAAACTTACCCATTTTGGCTGTGGAAACACTAAAATTTGCTTCCAGGTTCGAGCCAAGCATACTGTTTCTGCCCAGGAATTGGGTACGGTTGAGCAATGCAGACGCAGCCGACAGTCCGCTATTCTGCTTTGCATAAAATGTCAATTCGTGAAGCTGCATCATCCGATCTATGGCTTCAGACGTCAGGTAAAAATAATACTCAAGATTGATTTCGTGGCTGAGGTCGGGATAACGAATGCGGTGTGGCTGTCCCAGCGGCATAGCGTGTATTTCTACGTTCAGCTTATAGTTATCAGCCGGTGCAGCATCGGCATAAGCAAACAGGGGCAGGATGAGCAAGCCCACTTCCGCCGGGAGCAAGGTGGTTACACAGCGATCACTCTGGGCAACAAAGCGCCCTTTGACTTTGGCGGCATCCTGGACGGGGAGTTGGACGACGGTGGTGACTTCCACGTTGACATCGGTGGTGTTTTGCATCAGGACGATGGCCTCGAAGGAGCTGCCCGCAGGCACCACTTCAGGACGGACGGCCAGTGCTGCCTGCACCACGCCGACCATCATGTGCTGGTCATTGGTGATGTAACCCAGGATGTCCGGGTAATTGGGGGGATTATGCTCCACTACGGTCTACCCTCGTTCCTGTTCTATCATCATCATACACCGAATTGCAGGTCACGACAGGCGTTCCAGTGAAAAATATGCGAATTTTAGGTGCGTAGATAGGATGCGCCATTGACGTCGAGGATGCCGCCGGTCACAAATTCCGCGCCGGATGAGGCCAGGAACAAGACGGCATGGGCGATTTCATCGGGGGTAGCAACACGCCCCAGCGGACTTTGACCACGAATTGCGTCCCCGCTTGCCCCGACCAAATAATCGGCGGCCATGTCGGTTTCTACCCAACCGGGGGCGACAGTGGTTACAAAGATGTTGTGGGGGGCGAGCGCCTTTGCCAGGGATTGCCCCATTGCGTTCATGGCGGCTTTACTAGCCCCATAGGCGGGAGCATCCGGCTCACCGCGAAAAGCGCCGCGTGACGATACATTGATGATGCGTCCTCCGCCATGTTCCATCATGTAGCGAGCAGCACAATAGCTGGCATTGGCTGCCCCAAACAGGTTGGTCTGAATGGTTTTCAACCAGGCTGATGTCCATGCATCGTAATCAACATCAGCAATCGCATGTTCCTCGTATATCCCAGCATTATTAACCAGGATGTGCAGGCCATTCATTTCGTTAATCACCGACTGAATCATGTCCTGGACTGCGGCTGCATCAGCGAGATCGGCTTGTACCAGCATATGACCCGTCCCGGCTAATGAGGCAAGGGTTTCATCGGCGGCAGACCTATTGCTGTGATAGTGAACGGCTACCCGCGCACCCTGCGCTGCAAACTGGCGCGCAACTGCCCGACCAATACCGCGTGAGCCTCCTGTAATCAGGGCAATTTGTCCGGCGAAATCCATCATTCGTCTCCCTGCGTTGAAATTTGTGTGTGGTTGTTGTCGAGGAGGCCGGAGACATAATGTCCGCCTGCATAGTCACCTAAGAGGTCCAGTAAATCGGTCAGGGCGGCCTGCACATCGGTGCGGCCACCGGGATGATGCGCCTCGACGGTGATAATGGCGGTGGACGTATTTTCACGAGCGGCACTATCGTCACTCTGACGCCAGCACCAGCGGCGGGCAATCACCCGCCCAGTAGGGTCAGAGAATATTACTTCGCCAGGAACGGGGTGTTCAACCTCGGTTTCGCCGAGTGGGTGGTAACGCTCGGTTCCGTTGGCGAAGTGGACGGTGACAATCCCTTGAAGCGCATGGGTATCGAAGACGGCGACTGGCAGCCCATAGCGGATACTGACCAGATTGCCTATATCGACCAGTGTGTTGATGACTGGAATATCCCCCTTTTTGGTCAAACGGCGTAGGAGAGCTTCGGCGGCGCTGCGATGCTGGGTGGGATCAACCCCAAAAGCACGGAAAGCAGCACGCCAAGCGGCCAGGGAGGGAAGTTCGCTCAGGGGAGTGTCCCCGATCCGGGCGATTACGGCACTCTGTTCGGAGCGATACAACTGGCGGAGTGCAGCGGGTGTGGGAGCGTTACTCATGCCCTCGGCGAAGATCACACCCCCTGTTAGGCTAGGAAAATGCGCCAGGATGTCGGGATGATATTGAAAAGCAAGTGTTCGAGGGTTCACTGAGGTTGAGTTCTTTTGAGCGTCCGGTGGTGGCGGGAGCTTCTTTGTCTTCCAAAAAGTAGATATACATGCGCAATTGCCCAAGTCGAACTTCATCGGCATTCTTCAGGGGAACCAACGTGCGCGGCTTGATCGGGTCGCCGTTGACATAGGTGCCGTTGATACTATCGGCGTCTTCAACAAAGAACTGACCGTCTTTGTGGTGGACGAACATGTGCAGACGAGAGACTCCGGTGTTGGCGGCATCGTAACGAGTCAGGTCGATGTGTGAGCGCAGGCTGCCGGTACTGGCCGCCCGCCCGAAAGAAACAGGCTGTTGGACTGTTAAGGTGATCGGGGTATCGGAGTAGCCAGCGACAAACATCACGGCAGCGTTACGACGCGACTCTGGTGGCATAGCAACCAGAGGTGCCGTACCCACCAGATGTTTGGTGTACATGGCGATATTTCCCTGCTCATGTTGATTAATGAGCGAGGACACCACATGTCGTAATTCCTTTGCGCTGACGGGTTTTGCCAGGAAGATGTCCGCACCAGCCTGCATGGCTTCGGCGGCGTCTCCTGCCGAGCGCAGCGCACCGACAATGACAATCGGTACGGTATTTTGCAGAACATCGCGGCGGACATAGCGACAGAATTCGATACCACTCATGTCCGGCAAGATGAGGTCGAGGATGATGGCGCTGGGGCGTCGCTGGTTGTAGTTGCGGATCGCGCCCACAACTTCGTGACTCATCTTAGCGCCATAGCCAGCGTTTTCCAGAACCTGTGCCAAACTCTCCGCTAATGTCTGGTTATGCTCTACGATCAAGACGAGCTGCCCTTTGGCAGCTTGAGTCTGGTCGTGCAGTTGGAGGCTGGGTTGTTTATGAATGTCGCTGCCATGAATCGGCGACAGTACGACATTGACATCCATACGCATTCGACCCAGCATCAACTGGTCGCCATGCGCTAACTGATAATCTTCGTTGGCGGTCAAACGGTTGCCATTGAGGAATGTGCCATTGTTACTGCCGAGGTCAGTGACTATAAGGTGATCGTCGGTGGTAGACAACGCGAGATGTTGGCGCGATACCCCCAGACCTTCTGCTCCGTATGGCTCCAGGTCAACCTCAGGCCGTTTGGTATCGCCTTGCACCGCACGGCCAATCATGATCCGGTCATCAATACGGACGGTGATCGGCTTCGTATTTTGAGCCACAATGAATTCGATGACCCAGGGGTCTCTGGGTGCTTCAGCCATGATAATCTACTTTCTATCTGCTGGTAATTGATATTGCTACTGCATTATAGTTATTCTATTGTAACAAACTCAGGCCATAGCGAAAGTTAACAAATTGGTCTCAAACGGCGCTCTTACCGAGAATTTGGAATAGTGCTGGCATACGAGTGATAAAGTGAATTTTTGAAGGTTAGTGCGACGGGTGGCCGAGTATTGATAGGGTTGTGGTGTGGTTAGAATGTCGAGCAATAACAAACCGGGAAGATTATCAATACCATTCATCGTGTATGCAATCCACCATTTCGAAAAGGATTCCATTTGAACGATGTTTATTATATCCATGCAAATCAATATGCTCCATAGAAGTCGGTGGCGAAATATTTACGGTCAAGGTAATATCATTAAGAGCATACTCAACATTTATTATCAGGATTAAGCCATGCACACGATGACGCTCCCTAGACCAAGCAGGATTATATTCTGGATTCTCGTATTGGCGGTGGCCGTCGGTATGGCTATGCCAATAATGGGTGTATCGGCGCAGGTGGGGGCAGCGGCTTACGTCAACACGGGGCGGCTCAATGTGCGTTCCGGGCCAAGTGTGGCGTTTTCAGTGCTTACGAGTGTGCCAAATAATACACAATTGATCTTATTAGGGCGGGCACTCAACAGTACATGGGTACAGGTGAACACCCCAACAGGCGTAGTCGGCTGGGTGAATTCGACTTATACACGCACCTATGCTGATTTATCGCTGCTGCCGATTACCTATAATCAGCCTGTTCCACAACCGCAGCCTCAACCGGGTGGACCAGTTTATTATACCGTTCGCGCCGGGGACACACTCAAGAATATCGCAGCGCGGTATGGTACAACCTGGCAGGCGATTGCTGCCGCTAACAACCTACCAAACGCGAACATCATTTATACCGGACAAACGTTGTTGATTCCGATTGGCGGCACGACAACTCCCCCGCCAACGAGTCCGGGTGTCTATATCGTACAGCCGGGGGATACGCTGCAAATTATCGCGGCGCGATATGGCACAAGCTGGTCGGTTATCGCAGCGGCCAACAACCTACCTAATCCGAACTTTGTGTTTGTCGGGCAGCGGCTGGTTATTCCGGCTGGCCCACCGCCCGCCCCACGTTATTACACCGTACAACCGGGGGATACACTATTCCTGATAGCGACTCGTTATGGCACAACGGTGGGCGTGGTCGCGGCGGCGAACAATATCTTCAATCCAAACACGATTTACGTGGGACAAACGCTGACGATCCCATAGGCATCGCGCAAACAATTCGATAGTGGCAGGAGGGACTTCGAGTTCAGCGGAGTCCCTCCTGTTTTATATAGCCTATGGATCGAGTGTGACGGTAGGCAGTGTGGCGCAATCCGCACCTGTGATGGCAACTGTGTTGTCAATCGGTATCCAGCGCAGGCGGTACTTGCCGATGGTTCCGGCCTGAGCGATTCCGGGGTCAACCGCATACCAACCGTTGTCCGCACCATTCACGTTGGCCGGTGTCTTGCCAACTACGGGCAGGGATGAACCTGCTGTGAGCGTGCCAGATGCACCCGCATCGTAGCCCGATTGGTTGTAGATGGTGACGCTGGACACATTCACCGGACTGACCAGACAGTCACCCGCAGGTGGATAGGATACGTCGATGGTGGGCAATGTGCCGCACGGTGCGCCAGTTAGGGTGATGCGCGCATCGCTGCGAACCCAGCGCAAGCGATAGATACCCACATTGGCAGCCTGGGCAACACCAGGGTCAAATCCATACCAACCGTCGTTGGTGCGTCCGGCTACTGCCGCATAAGTACCGGCGGAAAGCGTTCCCCAAATGCTGGCGTCCGAAGTGGGCTGTGAATAGACATTCACGATGTCACTGGGCGTAAGCACGGTCATGGTGCATTGGTTCGGCGGCGGTTGGTAGGTGGCCGTAGGGATGGGCGTGAAGGTGGCGGGCGGCGGTGGATTCACAACCGTACAGCTATTCGGCCCACAGGAACAGGGCTGCTGTAAAACGACGACTGTGTTGGAAATCCAACCGCCATTAACAACCGTTCCGGCATAAGCAATCTGATACCAACCGCTCCCGTCCTGACGGGCAGCACTCAACCAATTGTTGGCAGGCAGCACACCGATTACGGGGAAGCTAATACCGGGGCCGCTGCGAATGTTGGCGGCAGTAACATTTGGTGAGACGGAACATACCGGGCCGGGAACGGATTGGTTAACCGTGTAGGGCGGTGGCACGTTGGATGTTGGCTGCGTAATGACTGTTTGCGTGGGCAAGGGTGTGATGGTGGACACCGGCTTCAGGGTTGGGAATGGGGCAATGGTCTGGATGACGGACGGTGTAAGCGTGGGGATAGGCACACCCAGGCTGAGGTTACAGGCCGTCATGCCCATTAAAATCAGGATTATGCTCAAGTTCAACACATGACGAATGCGGAACATCATCTTCTCCGATGTATTTGAATTACAGAGAATATTATCCCACAATGATTAGGGTTCATCCAGACGTTTGCCCTGCGACAAGGGGGTGAGAGGCAGACGATTTCGATGCCTGCCGCCACAGGTTAAAAGGGGATGGACAAATTAAGGTCTATCGCCAGTGTCAAATATTGGTGTAGGCCAACACTGCGTCGGCTTCTTCTTCACTTAAATCATCGACATTGTAAAGCAAACCCACAGCCGCCGCCTGCCGCCACGACTCGCGGGTCGATTGGTCGCCAAAAACGTTCCGCAGTAAGGATAGTGCATCCGGGCCGCCGATTTGTGCTACCAGTTCCAGAACTGCCAGCCCTCCGGTTTCGTTTACACCGCTATAGAAGGCATCAATCAACGGATTTATAGCGTCTTCATCCATGCCCAGCAGAATGACACGGGCGGCCTGGGACTCTTCGGGTTCGGAACTGCCGAGTTGGGTGATTAACTGCTGAAAAGGTTGTGTGCTCATGGCTACCAATTTCACTATTCGTTTAACAGCGTTTTTATACCAACAGGCGGGATTGATCGCAAGTGAATTATCCCACCAAACAGAAACACCCGATGTAAAGTATCGGGTGTTGGTGATTCTGACTGCGAATGGAGGCGATTAATCGCCTGCTACGGGTTCATGAAGGACTGCAACTTTGCGCTCGGCGATGGCATCCAGCATTTCGTCGATGTGACTGAACTTGAGTCGGGGGGCATGGCGGCTGATGCCCCGTTCCTGCTCGATCTGATCCAACAACAGCCAATCGGCATAGGTGACATAGCGAACATGCTGGCTCTCTAACAGATCGGTGACGGCTTCCGGTTCTGGCTCGGACGGACTGAGTAGTTTGCCAGCGTGCAGGTCTTCCAGCAGTGCATTGATGGTTTCGACTGAGTCGGGTTTGTTCGTCCCGATGATACCCGACGGTCCACGCTTGATCCAACCCACCACATAATCGCCGGGAACTTGTTCCTGACTGTTTGTGCTGGTTAATACACGACCTTTAGCGTTGGGGATAGTAGCGGATTTTTCATCGAACGGAACGCCGGGAAGCGCAATACCCTGATAACCTACTGAGCGGAAAACCAGACCCACCGGGATGGTTTCATATTCACCCGTTGCGCGAGGTCGCAGGCTGCCTTTATCGTTTGGGTAGAGTTCGTTCTTGACGATCTTGATGGCTTCGACCCGATCCTCTCCGATAATCTCGACAGGTGAGACCAGAAAGCGCATGATGATTTTGCGAACTTTGCCAGTGCTGCCCTGTTCGGCATAGGATTTCAGGATTTCGACATTCTTGGCTGCAACTCGATCATTGCCAGAGTTGATATACTGCTGGCTGTAGGAGTCGAGTTTGACTTCTTCGGGCGAGACGATCACATCCGCATCGTCGAGTTCACCCAATTCTTTGATTTCCGGGTTGGTGAAGGCTGCCTGCGCGGGGCCGCGCCGTCCCAGAACGTAGATATTCTTGACGTTGCTATGCCGCAGGGCTTCCAGGGCGTAGTCGGCAATATCGGTTTCTGCCAGTTCTTCGGGCGTGCGTGCAAGGATACGGATCACATCCATCGCCACATTACCCAGACCAATAACAGCGACATTTTCCGCCGACAAATCAAACTCGTAACTGCAAAAATCCGGGTGAGCATTGTACCAGGCAACGAACTCGGTGGCTGGATGACTACCGGGCAGGTCTTCGCCGGGAATATCCATGCGCCGGTCTGTTTGTGCGCCGACAGCATAGATGGTGGCATGATAATGACGTATCAAATCGTCGTGTACGATGTCCGTGCCATATTCCACATGCCCAAAAAAACGAAAGTTGGGATTTGCGGCAATCCGGTCATAAAGCTTCGTCACCGATTTGATTTTAGGATGATCGGGGGCAACCCCACCACGCACCAACCCAAAAGGTGTAGGAAGCCGGTCAAACATATCCACCTCAACACTGAGATCGGGCTGTTTCAGCAAATGTTCGGCGGCATAAAAACCGGATGGGCCAGAACCGATGATGGCAACCCGCAGAGGGTTGGTCGGTGTTCCTAATGGTTGAGCATGTAATGGCATGGTCGACATAGGTATTCGCTTGTTCCTCACTCACTCTGTGCGACATTTCACAATTTATTATACCATGCTGACGAATTGTGCGGGTTAATGATTTGTGAATAGGAGATCAATTTGGAACAAACGTCATCCGAGAGGCGTGACGATGAAACTTTCGGGGGGACAGTACGTATACATGTGTGAAAAGTAAATGTGGAGTGAGAGGGGTTCCCACAATGGTTAGCAATACACAGGATACAGTCACCTACGAACTTGCCGACGTCGGGTCGCGGTTGTTGGCGATTATTGTTGATGGCATCATCCTGTCGATCATCGTCGGTATTTTCTTCGGAGTCAGTCGGCAGGGTATGGCCGGAGGCTTCGGAAGTTTTCTGGTCGGTATCCTCTATTACTGGTACTTCTGGACACGGAACAAGGGGCAGACACCGGGCAAGATGCTGATGCACATCCGGGTAGTCAAAGTCGATGGCACACCGATGCAAGACGGCGACGCAGTTGTCCGGTACATCGGCTACTACATCAACAGCATCTTTTTCGGCCTGGGTTGGATATGGGCGTTGTTTGATGCCAACAAACAGGGCTGGCATGACAAGCTGGCAAACACTTATGTCGTGCGGGCACAGTCGGAAAAGCCGAAGAACGACTTCGTATAATCAGGCGTTCACTGCCAAGCTGGTTTAAGGAGGCGGGTGTGTGGTCGAAAATGACCACCGCCCGCTTTTGATTCCAGCTGTCGACATGGTACTAACCCTTTATGGCAGTAGGTTATAATCCCGAAAAACAGGGGGATTGAATAGATGACGGTTTCATTATGGCAGGCGGACGGCTCTCAGCCCGTGCGCGAGGTCGATTTTCTGGTGGTCGGGGCGGGGTTGGTAGGCTGTTCGGCGGCATTCTTCGCGGGACAGGCGGGGCGCGAGGTGACGATCACCGAGATGCGTGATGTGGCGCTGGGAGCCAGCAGCCGCAACGCCGGGTTCATGATTACCGGGCTGGACACCTATTATCACCGGGCAATTGAAAAATATGGACTGGCGGTCACACGGGAGATGTGGGACATCTCTCAAACGACACACTCGTACTGGCATGAATTCGCCCAAAAAGGGAATGTGCGGCTCGACCAGTGCGGCTCGATCCTGCTAGCCGAATCACCGGAAGAAGCGAAGGAATTGG
Source organism: uncultured Chloroflexia bacterium (assembly GCA_963752305.1). Lineage (GTDB taxonomy): Bacteria > Chloroflexota > Anaerolineae > Aggregatilineales > Phototrophicaceae > CFX2. Next base: position 25,076 of record CAVVXQ010000002.1, on the reverse strand, counting down.
AACTGGCAGCGCGCGCTTTAGAAGCCGATGGCAGGCCGTTCGAGTATTCCAGCAGCGACCCGTTGGGGCGAGGTTATTATGCCGCGATTCGCCAGCCACAGGATGCGGCTGTTCAACCGTATGAACTGGTGCAGGCGATTTGCCAGCAGAGCGCGGCGGAGTTGGTGAACAACAATGAGTTGTATGCCATCCAACAGGACGAGGACGACTATGTGACGGTGTTCACACGGCAGTACGTATTCAAGGCGCGGCAGGTGATGCTGTGTACTAACGCCTATTCGGCGAATATCGACCCATATTTCATCGGTAAGGTGATTCCGACACGGGCGCAGTGTATCGCTACCGCTCCGCTTAAGAACGGGCCAGTGTTAAACTGCTGCGGCTACAGCGATTACGGGTACATGTATTATCGGGATACGTTCGATGGGCGGCTGCTGATCGGCGGGGGACGGAAGCAGAATAAGATGCTGGAAAATGATACCAGCGATGACCGCACCACTGATCCGGTACAGCGGGTGCTGGAAAATTACCTGCGGGAGAAATTTCCAGACGTTGACGAGCCAATTGAACGACGGTGGGCGGGAATTATGGGCTTCAGCGTGGATGGCCTGCCACTGGTGGGGACGCTACCGGGTAAGCCGCGTGTGGGGTTCGCGGTGGCGTTTCATGGGCATGGACTAGCGATGGGGGCGGCGGTGGCGGAACGGGCTGTCGATATGCTGTTGAAGGGGACTGACCCCGGCGCGGTGAGTGCGAAACGGCTGGATGCATAACCAAGACAACTATTGAAACAATGCCTCTGGATTTCGGCGTAGGACGGTGGTGCTCCAGTGGGGCTGCAATTATGCAACCCCACTGTAAAGTTGAGCAAGCTAACCGGGCACGACTTCCAGTGTATAGTACACACGATAGTCGTACTGTCCGTCACCTGTTCTACCGGAGAATACCACCTCGGTTCGTGGAGCCACATTCGGGATGTCACTGGCATTGAGAACAAATTCTATAGGTTCTTCACCTAAGAGGCTTGAGCCTCCAAATGGTGCATCGTCTTCAAAGGCGACAATATCCACAACGACAAATTCACCGCACGAAATTGTTCGTGAAAGCGGGTCAAAATTTGTAAAACGATCTCCCTGATAGGCATCCGCGTTCCATTGTTTTACAAATTCCCGATTTGAGCCGAAGTCAGCACCGTCCGATTCCTTGATGCCAATGGCATAATATAGAATGGCTTCGTCGCCACCGACTATTGACGTCGTATCGGCTTCTTCAGGGTCTTTGATCCACAACTCATCAATCGTCACTGTGATTTTTGCCTGCCCACCAGCCGAGGCGCATACGGTACTTCCACCGTTGTTATTGCCTGCCACTGGCGGATTGAGGGTTGGTGGTAAGTTTGCCACCGTGGTTGCTGGCGCATCGGAAAAGACGACGCCACGCGAACTCCAATCTGTGACCGAGTAATATCTGTCGCCGTCGTCGGTCAACTTCTCAGCACCTGATCCATCGGCATTCATGACATACAATTGTGTGCCAGAGTTCTCATCATCATCTGAGGCAAATAAAATCTGACGTCCATTGGGAGACCATATAGCATTATAACGATCCCCGGATGTTAACCGAAGGGGGCTACTACCATCCGCATTCATTACAAAGATACTGAAAACGTCCCCCTGGCTGACGTTGTAAACGATATGCGTTCCATCGGGTGAGAATGATGGACGTGACCCCTGGATAGGGTTATTCGATAACTGACTCTGTTGGGAGCCATCGGCATTCATGGTATAGATTATGTAGTCATTGCCCAAGTCTCTTCCAAATATGATGGTTTGACCATCGGGTGACCAGACTGGCAAACGATCTGGTACGGTGTTGTCGGTTAACTGAGTTAATCCCGATCCATCGGCCTTCATGACGAAGATTTCCCAGTTATTCATGCTTCCATCCTGACTGGACATGAACAGGATTTTACTGCCATCGGGCGACCAATGTGGCTCTCCGTCATCTGCCTGACTATTGGTTAACCGCTGTTGATTCGTGCCATCGGCGTTCATGACATATATTTCAGCATGGGTATAATCGGTAGAACTGCCGTTGCGGTCACGATCCGATGCAAAAACGATTTTGCTGCCATCGGGCGAAAGGTCGGCGCTGAAGTTCTGGCCACTCCAGGTGAGCCGGATGGGCTGACCAATTCCCTCAGTGCTGGCATAAATCTGTTCGTTACCCCATTGCTGTCCAACATAATCCCAGGCAGCGCTGCTGTAGATTACATTCCTGACTGTTGTGTTATCGACCCGGTTGATATTGAGCCAGGGCGTGCCGGTGTAATAATAGGTTTGTGTCTGATAATTTCCGCCAGTACATTCCTGAAGGCAACCACCCTCTCCGGTGGCATAATCAATTCCACAGGAGGTATCAACACAGGTTTCCGGGACATAATTCTCCTCCTGATATGTTCCAAAATCGTAGGTGAGAATGACTTCGTATGTTCCAGAGGATGGCAACACAGCGCGACTGTTTTGAAGGGAAATAGCTAAGGACTTCCCATCGGGAGCAATCATCTCAAGGTCGATACAGCCGCTACAATTCACGTCAATTACATCCCCCTGGCTTCCAACAAAACCACAGGAAATCTGATTCTGACCTTGCACATTTTCCCAATACCAATCTCCATATTCGAGGTCGCATGCCTGACTTTTAGCCAAACTGGTCCCTACCCAGAATGTATTCATGAACAGCAAGATCAGGAAAGTCAAAATGGGGCGTCGATACATTGCTATGTTCCTTTGTGTGTAGGTTGTTGTTATGAGCGGAGTAAGTAGCTTAGCATTAATTTGTTCAGGCAGGAGCTATTTTGGGAAAAAATTCAGAACCGTATAGGGCAACTAAATCGCGCTATAATCCTTCCAGAATGGATTATGTGGTGGGACAGTGTAATGATTGACGAAAGTGCCGGAGCAAAGGGCAAAACGTGTAAGTGTAAAACGTGTGTGTGCAAGCGCCCGATTGATGCCAAAACCGGCTTTCAGGTGTCGGAGGAATTCCGACAATTCAACCAGAAGTACGATGTATTCAACCGCTCGATGTGGGACGATGAAGTCCGCTCGGAAAAGGTAAATAAATTCTTCCAATCGTACTTCACCGATCTGGCGGAATTCCGCAAGGTGGATGGCTTCACGCACCGGGATTATGCGCTGCGTAACGCCGCCTGGTATATCGCGGATTTCACAGCCGACCTGCTGGAACAATCGGCTGACCGCAAAGAAGGTTTCCTGGACACCTACACCATGTTCCGGGAGGGAGCGACGGTCAAACTGACCGGGACGACCGCCGAAGAAAACAGCGCCGATGTCAAACGTGCGGGTCAATTCCTGGGCGCGGATTTGATCGGCATCTGCGAATATGACGAACGGTGGGTGTATACCCACAATTACAGCCGACGCGATGGGCGGGACAAACCGATGGATTTGCCGGACGACCTGCCGAATGTGGTGGTGATCGCTAACGAGATGGATCACGACACGATCAAAACTGTGCCATCGGCATTGAGCGGGGCGGCCACAGGACAGGGCTACAGCAAGGACATCATCGCGGTGCTGTCGCTGACGCAGTACATCCGCAACCTGGGCTACCGGGCTGTCGCCAGCCTGAACGATACGGCGCTGTCGATTCCACTGGCAATCCAGGCGGGGTTGGGCGAATATGGGCGGCATGGGTTACTCATTACGAAGGAATTCGGGCCGCGCGTGCGAATCGCCAAGATATTCACGGACTTCCCACTGGCTCACGATGAACCGATTCACTTCGGCGTGACGGAATTCTGCAATGTGTGCCGACGGTGTTCGGCGGCCTGCCCACCAAAGGCGATCCCGGATGGCGACCCATCGGAGGAGGTCTACGGCGTGTCCAACCTGACAGGCGTGAAAAAGTGGACGGTGAATGCCGAGAAGTGTTTTAAGTTCTGGGCGAACCAGGGGACAGATTGTTCGATTTGTATCCGGGTGTGTCCGTATAACAAAGATTACTCCAAATGGTATTACCGGGTGGGTCGATGGCTGGCGGGAACGCGGCTGCGACGGCTGATGTTCAAGCTGGATGTGCAGATGAACTTCGGGCAGCGCCGAGTCGCCAAGTGGTGGTGGAGTCGGGCGGGATAAGACTTTTACCCCATCCCCCCGCTCACTTGAGTCGTTCGCAGCCTTCCCCGCAAGCGAGGAAGGGGAGCAAGAGTCGCATGTGATAAGCGTGTCCGACCAGCAATGGACTTATTTCGTATGAATGCCTAGACTGCCATTAACGCTGATTTGAAGTCGGTGAGTAAGTCCTCGACATTTTCCAGACCGACGGAAATGCGTACCATGCCGGGGAGAACTCCGGCCTTGCGGAGTTCGTCCTCGTTGAGCATGGAATGACTGGTGAGGACGGGAATACTCACCAGCGTCTCCGGCCCACCGAGATGGGCGACGTTGAGCGCCACAGACAGGTGTTCACAGAAGGCTTTAGCCGCGTCCAGCGTTTCCAGGTCGATACACAACATGCCGCCATAACCGCTCATTTGCTCATGGGCGATAGCATGGGTGGGCGAGGAGGACAGGCCGGGGTAGATGGTCTGTTTAACCGTCGGCTCGTCCTCGAAGAACTGCGCCAACGTCAGGGCGGAGGCGTTGTGCTGCGCCATGCGGATTTCGAGGGTCTTGAGGCTGCGGTCTATGAGGAAGGCGTCGTGCGGGCTGGGGATGCCGCCAAAGACTTTGCGGGCGGTGAAGATGGGGTGCAATAACTGGCGCGAACCGAGGGCTGCCCCGGCGGTGATGTCGTTATGGCCGCCGATGTATTTGGTGGCGCTGTGAATGACCAGATCGACACCTAAATCGAGCGGATTTTGGTTGATGGGCGAGGCGAAGGTGTTATCGACAATGACCATCGCGCCCAACCGTTTGGCGGCTTGAACCACACGGCGGATGGAGAGACAGTCGGTGCGGGGGTTCACGGGTGTCTCGAAGTAGACGATTTTAGCGTCCGGCGCGTGTTGATCGACCGCGTAGAGTTCGTCCTCATCGAGCAGCACCACATTGAAACCGTAGCGGGGCGCGTAATCCCGCAGGAACTGCATCGTGCCGCCGTAGAGGGCGCGGGAGGAGGCGATGGTATCGCCACCACTGAGGAAGGTCATGAGGGTAGTGGTGATGGCGGTCATGCCACTGGCAAAGAGCAAGCCTTCCTCAGCATGTTCGAGCTTCGCCAGTTTTTCCGACACGTTGCGGAGGGTGGGATTGTCGTAGCGGGTGTAAAAATACTCGTCGCCACGAAAGTCGCTGAGATGGGCGTAGGAGTCGTTGGTTTCGACGGAGAAAGCGGCGGTCTGGTAGACCGGGAAGGTGACGGGACGGACGGCGAATTCCTGCTTGCCGTGAATGGATTGGGTGGCGCGACCTTTGGGCATGAGTGGAAGTCCTTCAACTAATGCATTAAACCACAGAGACACCAAAAACACCGAGAGATGATGCAAGCGTAACACAAAGGCGGAAAGTCACAAAGATACCATCATGGTCAGTGGCAGAAATGCTCCTCATTGGCGGACATTTGTGCCATCAGAACGCCCGGATATGGCAGGGCGGTGGCGTACCGCCGCAAATACGGGAAGATATGGCAGAAATGAGAAAGCAAGCAGTTGACACTGCCTGACACAAAAATGAGGGGAAATGGCGCAAATGTAGTTCAGTGTCAAAAACTTATGGTGTGCAACGTACAAAGTAAAGGCTACGGGCGAAATGGGCGGCAAGTGGGAGGGGCAATTTTCGCCCAACAGCGCAACACCCCGGCTGGTTTCTGCGGTGGGAGGGGGTTTTGTTGAAAAGATACCTGTATGCTGCGGTGTGTGGCATTGACAGCGCCGCATGAGGTTCAAAACCTCATGCTACCTCATGAATTCATAAACCTCTAAAGAGGTTGGAATACAGGATTGTGTCGGTCATGGTCAGGTTGTTAAAGTGCCTCCTGTGTACCAGAATGTAGACAGTTTAGCACAGATGTTTGTATAATAGGTAAACATTTGTGTACACATTTGTTTCGTTTTTGAGGGGGAAATGGGCGAGTTTTTGGATAAGTTGGAAGAAAAAGCTTAACGCAGAGAGGCAGAGGTTCAGAGCAATAGAGGAAGAGAGCAATAAAATCGTAATCCAGCAGATATAGAAGTTCTTGGGGACGGAAAAACTGTACATTATACCGACAGTGTTACTATTTGAGGTAACTTTGAAGGCAATTCACGGGCTAGGTTATACATGTGATTTTCTTCATTTGGCATATCCATTAGATCAGAGACATTTCACAATGATTTGAAACGAAAGGCCCTGCGCACTCTGTTAATGCTGCCTTGTTCCGGCCTTTTGCATAGTCATATCGTAATCCAATCTGTTGTATGCTTTGCTGTGAATATCCTGTTTCATTTCTCTTTTAAATTATTGATGCTTCACTTGTCGGTTTCAAATTTTCGAGTTTTGAAGGCCATTTATGAGCCGCTGCTTCACCCCCCATGATCCTGATAAGGATGCCTCACAAGCCTACTTGTGGTACACGATTGCCCTCGCAAGCGCCTTCAAATCTTGCCCATCGCTTAGTAACAATAGGTTTCTTCATAGTTCATTAGTCCTGGAAAGAGTTTTGCCTCTAGGGGGATGGCAAGAAAATGAGGTGCATGAGCTAATTTTTGGCAGAAGTCTAAGTACCTTCTTAGAAGTCTTTGAGGATCGAAGCCTTTTCGAAAATCTTACCCTTTATGGAAGGTGTTTGAATACGAAACAGGTTCAAGAATTATTGGTGCATTTGGAAACGAGTTCTTATTTATTTTCTCAAATGTCGTTGGGGGTACAAGATCAGGTTGCCGAATTTACAATGCACGGTAATTTACGTTCAGATGAGTTACTTCATAATGTGTACCAAGATGCACTCGATATGCTGCGAACCCCAATAGGGTTGAATAAGTCCTGTACTTATACCGGGACGCCTAAAACCTTTCTGCATTAGTTATCATACTGCGTACTTGGATAAAAGGGCGCACACGCAGGTGTGTCCTTCGGGACATGCGTTCGATGATTGGTGAACCCAGTGAAACGATGAGCAGGCAGGGTGAAGTTGGGATGGGATTTCAGGTTTGGCGGGGATACTGGTCGAGTACCCAGCGGATCATGGTGTAGTGGGCGGCTGTTCCAGCGTGGATGCCGTAAGGGGCGAAGGTTTCCGTAACCCGTTCCGGCGGGATGCGACCTGTTCCGCCGTAAAAGTAGCGGTTGGTGGCGGCCTGCAAGACAACATCATTATAGGCCACCCAATCCTTGTGACCGAAAGCGCGTTCCAGGGTGACGGCGGCTGTCCAATGGCCGATGCCCTTGATGGACAGGAGATGCGCGTAGGCGGCGTCCGGGGTTTCGTGTTCCAGACGTTCGAGGTCAAGGTCGCCTGAGGTGATGCGGGCGGCGAGGTCGATGAGCAATGCCATACGCTTGAAGGTGATTTTGAGGGGTTTGAGGTCGTCAATGGTGGCGGCAGCGAGATGGCGGGGGTCGGGAAAGCGTAATGGGCGATTCCGGCGTAATCAACACACTCACCCGCCCACTCCACCAGCCAACGCTGGGCGCGCTGGGCAGTTGTCCAGGCGATTTGCTGCTCAATGATGGTTTGCCCCAATGCCTCGAACATGGTGGCGGTGCGCCATTCAGGGAGGCCGACCAACGGTTCAACCACCTGCCAGAGGGTGGGATTTCCACGTGCGAGGTCGATAAAAGCGGCACGGGCGGCATGGATGTGCAGGATGTGGGAGAGAGAGTCGATCAGGTGGGTGGGGTCGAGTGGATGCGATTGGGCGACCAGCTCCACGTCCAGAAGGGGATTATCGACTGTTCCCCGCGATGTGACCCGCAGCAGGCCTAACCCGTCGTTCGCACGAATCACCCGCCAATATGCGGCGTCGCGGACAACATCGACGGTGGGATAGGCAAAACGCGAGAGGATGTCCAAGAGGATATCGAAGTTATAGGGCGGCGTCGGGTGCAGAGTCGCCAAAAACATCAATACGGGCCAGCCAGGGTGCTGTCGGAATAGAGGACAAACACCTGCCCACTGGAACGGTCTGACAGGAGCGCACCGCCCTGAAAACGCTGCAAGGAAATTTGCAATTCCTGCTCGTCGGTGGTGGCGAATCCGAGGGCGGTTTGTACCCCGTCGATGCCACGCCATACCGCGCCAAAGCCCAGTACGGGGGCACGCAGACCATCGGGTACGCTGATCTCGCCGGGTTCAACCGGAGGGGCGCTGGCGACATACCAGTAGCGCCCGCCGCCGGGGTAAATCGCCCAGATTTCACCTGTCGGACGCCAGTACATCACGCCGCTCTCGAAAATTTGCAACGTGCCGTTGAAGGTATCGGCGTTTTCGATGGGGCATCCGAGTTTGGTATTGACGGTTGCGTCAGTCCCCCAGGTTGTGCCAAAAGCCTCGTCGGGCGGGATGGAACAGGCTGCGCCGGGGGCGTCCAGTGTCGGCAGGGCATCGACAGCAAAGACACCGGGATTGATGTTCGGTTCACCCTCGTCCGGCTGGGCTTCTCCCAAAAACACGCCGACATAGGCGGTAGGCTGCGAGGACGGTGTGGGCGGCGGGACGCTGGGGGTGGCGGTGGTCGCGCCGAGGGTGGACTGTACCTCATTGGCATCGGGCGTGGGGGAGATAAAGACCGTCGCTAACTGCTTGGGCATGGCCGCCGGAGCCAGCGATTCGGGGGTGGGGGTGGTTTGTCCACAGGCGGCGATGAGGATGGCGAGGAACAGGAGGATAGTTGTTTCACTTACCCCTAACCCCCCCACTCGCTTAAATCGCTCGTAGCCCTTCCCCCGCCAGCGATGGAAGGGGGAGAGCCGCCCTGGACAAAGCTCCGAGATCAAAGGCACAATCGCCCGAACAACCATTAAAAAGTTACCCCAGATATTCCTAACCTTCACTCTGTCATTTGACTCGGCTGCATCGCTAAGATGACGGATTACACTGCACCGGGATGGTGTAGACGTCTTCATTCTCGAACACTCCGGTTTCTGTCTGCCGGTATAGACCATACTGGATACTCGATGCCCCCGATACAGACGGTAACGGATAAACGTCGCGCACGATTTCACCGGCTTGCCAGGTCGTCATAGGCCGCCAACCGTAGACCGGGGCGGATTGGTCGGCCTGGGCGATAATCGTCCCCGCCGAGTCCAGCAGATGGACAAAAACACTCAGGTCGCGGGTTGGTTTGTCCCGGCTGACCCAGGCGACATCCAGGTTGATGGCCGATGGCGTACACTCAACTGTTGAGTCGATGGGCGCAATCGGGTCGGGCGGCAGTTGGTCGGCCAGTTCGGGCGCGATGCTGATCCGCATCAGATGGGGCGCGGCGGCGGTGAGATACACGGGCGCACCCAATTGTCCACTCCACCAGTCTACCGGACGATTGTAGAACGTAAAGTCGGGTGTGACCAGTTCCGCCCCGGAGTCGATGATAGTGCGGAAGTCGGCTTTGTGATCGACCAGGGTGATGTCCGACAGGTCGCCCAAAACACCCTGAGCGAAACTGGCGGCGAAAAAGCGCGGCCCCCAATCCATCATCAGCACCGAGTTAGGCGGAGCGTTTTCGGCCAAAGCGATGGTTTGGAGGCCAGTGGGGTTGGTGGTCAGGGAGCGGATGAAGGGCAGGTTGCGGGTGATGAGAACGGCTGCGAATACCAGGGTGAGTAACAAAGGGCTGAGGTGGGCGGTACGAGATGCGCGTGATTCAGCGTGCCGGGAAAAGGTCGAGAGCAGCCAGTCGGCAAGGAACAGCCAGCCGAAGGCAAAACTCAGGATGATGGGCAGGATGAGGGCAGAGAGGATGTCGGTATAGAGGGCGATATGAAACAGATAGGCGACAGCACCACTGAGCAGGAGGGTGATGGCGGCGCGGTGGTGACGAGAGCGCAGCGCCAGCAGGAGGCCGATGAGTCCCAGAATGATGGCGGGGGCGGTCAGATCGGTGAGCAGGACGGTGTTAACCGTATTGAAATTGGCGATCAGGCCATCGAGTGTGGCGGGCGCACCGATGAATCGTTCGGCTTCTCGCCCCAAAAATTGATCCCAAAAGCCGTTCCATGTGCCGGGTTCGCCATAGACCCAGGCCGCACCCGCATTGGCGCGAAGGGGTAGATAGAGATAGGGGAGGAAGCCAATCAGACCGAGCAAGAGACTGACAGCGAGAATTTTCGGGATGCGGCGGGGGTTGGCGGTCAGTTCCGGCCAGATGGCGTACAGGAGGGCGGGTGCGACCATCAACAGGGCGCGGTGATGAAATACACCCAGGCCGCCGATGAAAGCCAGCCAGTAGATTCGGCCACGAATGGGCGTTCGCCAGAGGGCGATCAGGAGCAGGAGGGCGAGAAAGACCAGTCCGAAGGTGTAAATTTCGGCGATGTTATTGTGAATCCAGACGGTGCGTGTCAGACCAAAAAGTATCGTCATGAAGGCGGATATATAAGGGCGGTCTGTCAGGTGCAGAGCGAGGGTGTAAATGAGGGCGAGGGCGATGATTCCCCAGAGCGGAGAGACTAATCCGGGGGCGGTGGCGGGAGCGATGCCTACGGCGCGCATGATTGTCACCAGCATGTTGCCAAAGATGACATACAGGGGATAGCCAGTGGCGTGCAGAGTTCCCCAACTGTTGAGGACGTTCTGGGTTTCGCCCACGTCGATCATGTAATAATGCTCTGAGCCATTGGGGATGGTTTGCAGAGTCGAGAGATAGATGGGCAGCAGAGTGACGAATACCAGCACAAAACCGAGCAGCCGATGGGAACGAAAGCGATCCATCTTAGCGAACCGTCACCTTCGCCAGTGTGAGGATGTCGCCAAGCGAACCGCCATTTGAATCGGTCACAGGCAGGCGATCCCCATTGCCGCAGTCACCGGGGGGGCGGGTATCACAAGTGTACAGGCCGACGTTGAGTTGATAGTCGCCGGGAGTGATGTCCGATGGGATATGCAAGGTGTATTCGTCGCGCAGGTATGCTCCGGGCAGCCACTCGCGGGTGGCGCGTTCGGCAGGATAAGGTTTGTCAGCCTGAGCGAGGGGCGATAAACCTGCCGCAAAATGGACGAAGCTGGCGTAGTTGTGTTCGGGTGCGGCTGTCGCATACCAGTAAATCACCACCTGTAAATACTCTCCCGGCCTGACCGCCTCTGACGATAGATCATACCCCAATAGCTGAATGTCCTCGCCAAGATGGTCGTGTGCCGGATGTTGGGCGATTACTGCCTGTCCGGGTGGGGAGTTCACCCAGGCACTTCCTTGACGCATGAACAGGGCGATGATAGCGAGGGTGAGGAGGAAGGCGAGAGAAAAAGGTATGAGGTGCGAGGGATGAGGGATGAGAGAAGAAAAGTGCTGAGTGCTGGGTGCTGAGTGCTGAGAAAAGACTGTGTGGGGGTTCGGGCGTGTCCGAAAAATAATAATGACAATAAGGAAGATTATAGAAATAAATGTCGCAGCGCCGCCGAGATTCTGGGCGGGGGTGGGTTCGAGCGTGAGAGACAGGGTGTGGTCGCCAGATGGGATGGGTATGGTGATGAAGCCATAGGGCTGCGAGGGTGTAATCGGGATGATTTCACCATCCAGACGTGCTGTCCAACCGGGGAAATCGAAGGTGAGGACTTCGAGGGTGAAGGGTGCGGCGGCGGTGATGCCCCATGAATCGGACTGCGGTGTGTGGTCAAGTAGGGTCACGGTGGAGTCGGGCGGGATGATCTCACGGTTGGCTTTGTCTACCGGATACCCATCGGCATAGTCATCGAGCAGGGATTGGGTCGCGCCGGGTAGGGCAAGTGTTGTCGCTGGCAGGAAATCGTTGCGGGCGGATGTGCCGGGGCTGATGCGCCCGGTGGTTTCGGATTGGAGATAGGCGGCCTGCGAAGTGTCTATGTTCTGAGCGCGGGATTCCGGGATGTACAGGGTTGGCAGCGCCAGGGCTATGGGAAGTGACAGGATGATGGGCGTGAGGACGGCGCGCAGACGGGGGGAGAGGCGATCTATCCAGACAGCGTTCAATCCCGCGAGAAAAGCAAGGCAGAAAGCGATGGGTCCCAATAATCGCCAGGGGAATTCCATGATGTTCATGGCGGGGATGGATTCCCACAGGGGCGCGGCGAGGGGGAGGATGAGGATAGTGCAGAGTACAAAGTACAACGTACAGAGTACAGGATAGGTGCTGAGTGCTGGGTGCTGAGTGCTGAGAGAAGAACCCCTCTCCTTCTCTGTTACCAGAGTGAATTGTTCGTTTACTCCTAACCCCCCACTCCCACTCAGGGGATGTACGTCCCCATTGGGGTCGCCCTTCCCCCGCCAGCGATGGAAGGGGGAGCGTCGCACCAGAGTGATTTTTGGGGATGGAGAAGATTGAAAAAAGATTATGCTAAACAGTCCAACTATGGCGAGAAGCCACGCAGCGAGGCCGAAGTTGAGGCGGAGCAGGATGCCGTTGGCCGCGCCCGCGTCGGTGAGGGCGGAGGGAGTGAGCAGGCGATCCAATGGGACAAAGAAGCCAAAGAAATTGCCGTGTTCCGAGAGGATGTCCTGCGGCACATTGGCGAGATGGACGTCATTTCGTCCGAGCAGGATGGGCAGCCAGAAAAAGGCGGATAGGCCGAGACCGAGCAAAAGCGCCCATATTGCTGTGCGGAACTGATGCCAGCCGAATAAATGCCAGAGCTTGCCCCACAACAGCCAGCCAATCAACAGGGCGGAAAAGACAACCGACAGTAAATTGTGAGACAGGATGAGCAGCGTCAGCAGCAGGGATGCCCAGGCAATGTTCGACAGACGGGGATTTTGAACGAGCGCCGTGAAGCGCCATATCACCCAGGGGAAGAGGGCGCAGCACAGCAGTTCTGGATATGCGCCGCGTGTGACAGGCTGCGTAAAGACAATGTAGGGACTGTAGACGTAAACCAGCGCGGCCAATATGCCGCCAAATTTGCCCATATATTGTCGTGTGAACAAATACATGCCCGCACCCGCTATCGGAAGGCAGAGGATGACCAGCAGGCGCAGACTGCCGAGTGCATCCAGACCAAACAGGCGCACGAATCCGGCAGAGAGGTAGTAAGTCAATGGCGCGTAATACTGGAATACGGGCGACCCGTAGCCGAAATAGAAGGTTTCCGCCCAACGCGGCAGCAGGATTCCGGTTGACCAGAGGCGATTCAGTTCGGCCACGCGGAAGGCATGATTGAGGGTATCGTGGCCGAGGAACAGGCCGGGGTGAGCAAGTTCCGGCAAGATGGCAAAGGTACACATCAGCAGGGTGAACAACAAACCCGTATCGAGGCGGCGAGTCCATTTTGGGACAGTGGCAGTCATGCTCACCTCACCGTGATGGTCTGAAGGAGAACGGCATCACCCAGGGATGTACCGTTGGAGTTGGTGACAGGCAGGCGATCCCCGTTGCCACATTGCCCTGCGGGGAGGGTATCGCAGGTGTAGAGGCCGATGCGGAGTTGATAGTCGCCGGGGGGTATGGACTCCGGTAGTTGAATGGTGTAATCGTCGCGGATGTAACCCTCGGATGTCCATTCTTTGGTGGGACGTCCGGCGGGATTCTGTTTATCGGCCTGCGCCAACGGCGGGCCACCCGTAGAAATGTGGACGAAGCTGGCATAGCCATAGGGAATGGGGGCATCGGTGTACCAGTACACATGCAGTTCCAGGGTGTCGCCGGGACTGAAGGAGTCGGCGTTCAGGTCGTAGCCGAGCAGGTGGATATTGTCACCGAGATGATAGTCGGTTTGATGTTGAGCGAGAAGTGCCTGACCGGGCGGCGAGTTCACCCAGGCGATTCCCTGACGCATGTAGAGGATGACGAGGACGAGGGAGAGGGTGAAGGCGAGAGAAAAAGGTAGGCGGTACGAGGGAAGAGGGATTAGAGAAGAAAAGTGCTGAGTTAAAGAAAGGGTGACAAGTTGGTTGGCACGGATAATGAGGAAAATTGACAGTAAAAGGATAAGCAGAGAAATCAGCGTCACGGCGAGGCCGAGATCGCGGGCGGGGGTCGTGCCGAGATAGAGATTGATGGTGTGATCGCCAGCCGGAACCGGGAAGGTAATCAGGCCGTGTGGGTCGGAAGGGGTGATGGGGACGGGCTGACCATCGACTGTCGCTGTCCATCCGGCGAAGTCGAAGATGAGGACTTCCATCGTGAAGGGCGCGGGGGTATTCACCTCCCACGTACTGGACTGCGGGCTGTTGTCGAGTAATTCCGAGGTCGCGTCCGATGGGAGCGAAGTGGGGTTCAAGTGATCTACGGGATAGCCATCGGCGTAATCGGCCAGGAGATTTTGGGTGGGGTCGGGTTCAACTTCCACCGTGACAGGCAGGTATTCGTTGGAAAAGGTGGTGGCACGCTGGAGGCCGCGCACTTCCATCTGTTGATAAGCCGCTACCGAGGTGTCTACGGTGGGATGCTGCCATTCGGAGATGTAAAACAGGGGCATGGCAAAGGCGACGATGGCGACCAAGACCGCAGCGGCAATGCCGTTGCGGAGACGGGCAGGAAGGCGTTCGATCCACACGGCGTTCATTCCGGCGAGGACGGCGAGGCAGAATCCGGCAGAGCCAAGAAAGCGCCAGGGAAATTGCAGGAATGCCAGAGGCGAGGCCGCATCCCAGATGGGCGCGGCGGCGGGGAGCAGGAGCAGGAGGGAGACGCCCCCGGCAAGGACGAAAAAAATAGTGCTGAGTGCTGAGTGCTGAGTTGATGATGATGAACGATTTCTCCACCACCAGAGCACCAGGGTGAGTAATCCGGCCAGGGCGAGAAACCACTGGGGGACGCCCAGGTTAAACTGATGCTGAAGGCCGTTGATCGCTCCGGCATCAAAACGGGGCGAGAAGGCCAACAGCTTGTTGAGTGGGACGAAGAAATTGCGGTAATCGAGTTGGGCGACGGCAGTCAGATTGCCCAGGTGAACCGCACCGCTTTCGAGAATCACGGGTATCCAGAAGTAGGCCGCGAGGCCGATTCCGAGCGCGGCGGTCAACAGGGCGATCAAATGCGGGCGCAGGCTGGTTCGTCCCGGTGAGCGCAGTTAAATCAGC
Source organism: uncultured Chloroflexia bacterium (assembly GCA_963752305.1). GTDB lineage: Bacteria > Chloroflexota > Anaerolineae > Aggregatilineales > Phototrophicaceae > CFX2. The sequence goes on along the minus strand of CAVVXQ010000002.1, from coordinate 9,925 downwards.
AGCTCCCATATCAACCACACAAACAGCAGACCCGTGAGTACCAGACCCATGAGGTTGTGCGTCAGAATCAGGGCGGCGGAGAGTAAACCAGCAAACAGGATGTTCCGCGCCCGCAGGTTCGCCAGCAGACCGTCGTAGCGCCACATCAGCAACGGGAATAGTGCGAGGGCGGCGAACTCCGGGTATGCACCGCGCGAATAGGGTTCGGTGAACAGCATGTAGGGACTGTAGACATAACACAGTCCGGCGATTACACCGCCCAAGACGCCCGCCCGACGGCGGGTAAACAGATACGTCCCCGCACCCGCAGCGAATACACACAGGACGATGAGCCAGCGCAGGCTGTTTAAGGGGAGTCAATCCGAACAGGCGGATAAGCAGACTGGTGAGATAATAGGACAGGCTGGCGTAATAATGAAAGACAGGCGCGCCGTAGCCCGTGTAAAAGGCTTCTGCCCACCGGGGGAACAACAGGCCATGCGACCAGGCACGATCCATCTCCGCCGCGCGGTAGACGTGATAGAGGACGTCGTTGCCGTTGGGCAGACCGGGGCGATAGAGCAGCGGCCAGAGGGCGAAGGCTGACAGTGCCAGCGTGAACAGCAAGCCATAATCCAGCCGCGTCCATAATGTTGCCGGAGAAAACCGTTGGGGAGTGGTCGAGGTTGCCATATCGGGCGGGATTGTAGCAGATCGCGGGGCAATCTTGAATTCTCAGATCAAGCCGGAGGGTTGCAGTTGCGTAAGCGTCGGGACGAACGGCGCGTCCGATAAGTGTCGAACCCGTTGGGACATCGAGCCGGAGTGGTTCGGATATATGGTCTCCGTCGCGTCTTATATCAAAGGAATGGTTGTTATGCCCGAAACTGGTATCCTCGCCCCTGATTTCGAATTACCCAACCAGGATGGCAAACTTATCAAACTGAGTGACTATCGCGGCAAGAAAGTCATTATGTTCGCTTTTCCGCAGGCGTTCACGATGGGCTGTACGGCGCAGGCTTGCAGCTTCCGCGACCAGTTCCCCAAGATTTAGTCCGCGAACGCGGTGGTGCTGGGCATCAGTCCCGATCAACCGGAGAAGTTGAGGGATTGGAAAGCCAAGCATGAGTTACAATACGATCTGCTGTCCGACCCGGAGCACAAGGTACTGGATGCGTGGTCGGCGTGGGGTAAATCGTTGTTTGGACTGATTACGATCCCACGCGCAACCCGTTCGGTATGGGTGATCGACGAGGACGGCAAAGTGATTGATGCCAAAGTCGGGATTAACCCATCGGCGAGTGTCGCGCGCGCCCTGGGGGTACTTCAACAGAATTAGAGTCATTGACTTCAAACATAAAGGAGAATTGATATGCCCAATATTGGCGAACAAGCGCCGGATTTTGAACTGCCTAATCAAGAGGGTAAAACAGTCAAGCTGAGTGACTATCGCGGCAAAAAGGTGATTTTGTTCGCCTATCCCAAAGCGTTTACGGGCGGCTGTACAACACAAGCGTGCGGCTTCCGCGATCATTTCCCGACGATTGAGGCTGGAAATGCAGTGGTGCTGGGACTTAGCCCAGACGACCCAGAGACGTTGAAACGGTGGAAACAGGAAGAAAAACTGCCGTATGATCTGCTTTCCGACCCCGACCATAAGGTGCTGGAAGCCTGGGGCGCGTGGGGCGAGAAGGTCAATTATGGAAAGACGTATTTCGGCGTGATTCGCAGCCATTGGGTGATTGACGAAAAGGGTGTCGTGACAGACGAGCAGCTCAAGATCAGTCCTGAGAAAAGTGTCGAGAAGGCCGTGAAGGTTGTCGAGGGGTAGAAAGTTTATCCCACCCAAAGTCCTCCTCGCAGGCGGGGAGGGCTTTAAAACCATTTTTTCTCCTTAACCAAAGGAATTTATGGTTGCAGAGCTTCTTTGTTCGCGTCTCACCCCAGGTCATGATATGCTGAATAAAAGTGGCGATTGGGGATGTGTGATGAGCGATGAGGAGTCCTTTTCCACCGAAGAGATCGAACTGGCAATCGAAAAAGCCTACCGGCGCGGGTTTCATCAGGCACTGGTGCTGCTGGCGACCTTTTACGCGCGCGGCGTGAGCCATGCGGAATTGACCCGGCTAGCGAACGAACACATGGCCTGGCGGCGAGAGTTGGGCGGCGGGCAGATTATGGACAGTGCCATGCCTCACTATATGGACGCGGTGTCTCCATTGGAACGTCACCAACGCGGGAAGGCGTGAGGGTTAGCTTCCAAATCGTTCCAGCGCCTTGAGGATTTGGGTTGTGCCAAATTCCATCGTGTCCACCGGGATGCGCTCGTCGGCGGCATGAATGGTGGTGGCGAAACTGAAATCCTGTGGAAGCTGCATGGGCAGGAAACCGTAGGTCTGGATGCCGAGGCGGGCAAAAAATCGACCATCGGTTACGGCGGACAGCAGCACCGGAATTGAGGTGGCCGTCGGGTCGGCCTCCCGCAAAATCCCGGCCAGTGTATCAAACAGCCCCATATCCGGCTCACCAGGGCCGGGGTCAAAACCAAGTTGTTCAATTTCAACTTCATCACCAATAATCGCGCGGAGTTCCCGCAAAACATCGTCGGGTGATTGTCCGGGTAAGATGCGCGTGTCCAAGTTCACTGTGATGGCAGCAGGAATGACGTTATCGGCGTCTCCGGTGCGGATGACGGTTGGTGCAGATGTGTTGCGGACGAGCGGATTGAGGGTTGCGGCCATGTCGCCCATCGCCTCCAGAATGGTATCAGTTTGAGCCGGGTCGAGCAGGCCGCGCAGGAAAGCACCCATTTGTGGGTCGAGGCGGGCAGCGATGCCTTCGATCATCTTTTGTGCCGCCGGGGTGATGTGTACCGGCAAGGGGTTTTCGTCAAGCGCGGTTAACAATCGGGCGAGTTTGGCGGTTGCACCGCCGCGAATGGGGGCTGAAGCATGTCCCGCCGCGCCGCGCACTGTCGCGTGTAACCAGAGAGCCTGCTTCTCCGCAACCTGGATGCCGTAGAATTTCTTACCGCCTAAATAAAGCGTAACGCCCCCGAATTCACCCAGGGCATAGCGCACGCCACTGAATAGATCGGCGTGTTCTTCCACCAGAAAACGCGCCCCGGCATCCCCGCCACGTTCCTCATCGCTGACAATACACAGGATGACATCACCGGGGAGGGGAAAATTATCCGCTTTTGCGCGCAGGAAAGCCGAGATGAGCATGGCAACCCCACCCTTCATATCCAACGCGCCGCGCCCCCAGATGAAACCGTCGGCAATTTCGGCGGCGAAGGGCGGGTGTGTCCAGCTCTGGCCGGTCACAGGCACAACATCTACATGACCATACAACAGCAGAGGTGGCGCACTGCCTGACCCTTTGAGGCGGGTGATGAGGTTGGGGCGTCCGGGGAATTTTTCCAGAATGGTGGTTTCGCAGCCCGCGCTTTTGAGCAACTGGTCGATATAAACGATGCACTCCGCCTCACCGCCTGGGGGATTGGAGGTGTCGAAGCGAATGAGGGCTTGCAGGAGTTCAGCGGTTGATGGCAGTTGCACGATGGTGTTCCGAGTTCAATGGCTAGAGAATAGAGGTGACTATAGAATACCGCGTGATGAGGCGGGTAGCGAGGATTAGGTTGGTATGGATGATGCTATACTATGCGGTAATGAGATGGAGTGATGGGTATGAGTAATCCGTCTATAACCGGATTGGGAATTGAGGAGATTATCGGCGACAAGCGCGATGCCATCCTGCGGTTGGCCGCCCAATACGGCGCGACCAATGTGCGGGTGTTCGGCAGCGTGGCACGCGGCGAGGCGCGACCTGACAGCGATGTTGACTTCATTGTAACCATGCCGGATGGTACGAGCATATTTGATATGGTCGGCCTATGGCTTGATTTACAGGAACTGATGGCGGGTGAGGTTGACCTGATTGCCGATCACCCTTCCGGTGGGAGGATCACGGATATTGCACGGAAGGAAGCTGTGCCGCTGTGAAAGATAATCGGCCGTATCTGAATGATTTGTTAGAGTATCTTCAGGCAGTGGAAGCATTTCCCCGCGATGGGCGAGATGCTTTTATGAGCGATCTTAAAACACAACTTGCGGTCATTCGAGCATACGAAGTGGTCGGGGAAATTGCCAAACGACTATCTGGAACATTGCGTGATGCTAATCCACAGATCGACTGGCGAAAACTCATTGGTTTCCGCGATTTTCTGGCTCACAATTATGAAGAAATCATTCTGGAATTCGTCTGGGAGGCAGTTGAAGATTTGCCAAACCTCCGCACGTTATTTGAAACACTGTTAGCGTCTCTGCCGGAAGACGAGTTGCCCGATTAATCCCCAAAGACACATTATTCCTCGACGTAATCGCGGCGGGCTTGATCGACAATCTCGATGAGTTGGTCAGTGGTGAAAGGCTGGCTGTAAACTTCGTGCCAGAGGGCGGCGAATGCAATCCCCACGCCATAATCGAACTGCGGGCCGGGGGGTTCGTCGGCAATCACAACTAAATTCAGGCCGATCATATCCAATCCGGCATTGTCGAGCGCCAGGGTAACACCCGCCGGATAACGCGCCCATTTGGGCAGGGGGCGGTTCATGACTGTGCGGCGAACACGAGCGCTTTGCAGGCTGAAGGTGGTTTTGGCTTCCAGGTCGGGGGCGGCGACGGTGAGTTCAAGCGCCTCGATACGCCCCGCTGCAATCCAGGTGTCCCGCCCCGGCGCGCGGATCATCCAGTCGAGCGCTTGATCGGGGAACATGCCCTGGAAAGCGGCCAACAGGCGGACAGGTGGATTTGGAACCTGAAAATTGTTAACCACAATATTCCCTTGTGAGACAAGTTGCCATGAATTTTCGTGTTCCGAAGTGATGCTGCCTGTTTCGATTGTAACATAACTCGCCTGCTTGAATTGTCTGGTACAATTGCGGAATTGTTATACTGTCGGGGACAGATGGTTACATTTCAGGGAATGGTATGATGCGGTATCTGGCACTGTTGTTCATGAGCCTGGGCGGAATTATTTTATTGGGCACCATCGGAGCTGTGGCACAGGACAGCACCGAAGTCAGCAGCGCGGTCTGCGCTCCGGCACTAGACGCGGTGTGGACAGCCGCCAGCGATGCCTGCATCAGTGGGCCAGTGGGATACATTTGCAACGGTGGCAGCGCGCCCCAGGTTGAACCCGCCGGGGCAGTGAGCAACGCACTCTCGACAGTCGGGGCGCTAGTCGAGGTGGACGCGGTGCAATCTATCCATACCACAGCGGCGTCACTCACTGGTGACAGCACCGGATTGGCGTGGATTTGGCTGACCGCACCTATTCAGGTGACGGGGCTGATGATTGGCGATGTGAGTGTGCAGAATGCCGCGCTGGCTGGTTTCCCGGCATGGCAGGCGATGGTGGTGCAGACGGGAGACGAGACTCCCGGATGTGGGGCGATGCCGCATAACGCCTTCATCGTACAAAGTCCGTTTAGCCAGCCCGTCAATATCGCCGTTAACGGTGTGTCGCTTGGCCTTAATGGGACGATCCTGATACAAACACGGGACAGTCAGACCATCTTCGCGGAATTGTCGGGGCAGTCGAGCGTGTTTGCGATGGGGCAGGATCAGGCGTTACGGACGGGGCAGCAGATTACCGTGCCCTATAACCCCGGCGATTTTAGCGTCCCATCAGGACTCGCCAGTCCACCTACACCGCTTGACACGCTATTGGGGCAAAATTTACCGGTGGCATTGTTAGATCGCCCGATCATCGTACCCCAGCCGGGATATGTCATCACGCAGGGAGCCGTCAACTTACGGACAGCCCCGACATTGGATGGGGGAATCATCGTACAAGTACCCGCCGGACAGGTATTGAGTGTCCTGGGACGTAACCCGGATGGCACATGGCTGCATGTGCGGCTGGACAGCGGGGAAACCGGGTGGATGCTGGGTGAAATCCTGCTGCAAAACATCGGTGATATTCAGGCCGTATACGTGGCGACACCGCTGCCTCCACAGCGTTACGGGCAGATGGGACATATTGCCAAAGTGCTTGCGCCTGCCGGGGTGAATTTGCGTTCGGCGCCGGATGTGATGTTCAGTGTGATTGCCTCCATCCCGGATGGGGCGATTGTCAACCTGCTGGCACGCAGCCCGTACAGCCCCTGGGTTAAGGTGGAATACAATGGTTTGGTTGGCTGGCTGGCGCTGATTACGCTGGAGACGCAGGCGGTCATCGACGCACTGCCGATTGATTATGATGTACCACCGCCGCCCTCGCCGACGCAAGTGCCGGGGTCATTTGGTAACGCCTTCCCTGACCCGAATGCCGGGGGATAAAAGAGACAGAGAACTCCTGTCTTGTCTCTGAGGATGAGTTTGGTATAATGAGCCAGCATTGGGGAGTCGCCAAGCGGTAAGGCATCGGACTTTGGATCCGACATTCGAAGGTTCGAATCCTTCCTCCCCAGATACAGGTGGAAAGCGCTTCTCGATCATCCGAAAGCGCTTTTTTCTTCCATGATGCTACTCCAGCACAATGACTGTATCAATTGGATCGCGCTGGTTTTCTCGCACAAACAGTATCGTTTTCTCGTCACGCCGCTCCATTTCTACAACTGTGCCATCCCGCAGCAAAGTTGCTGTCCTGACTGTTTCAGGGACATCGGTCAGTGTTACACAGTCGCTGGTGTAATCGAGCACATGGATATAGTGCGTATCGCCCTTGCGGGTGCTGACCATTACAGGCGTTGGCGGAATCGTTCCGGCGCGCGTGCCGTAAACCGAATCGCCATTGACCTTCAGCCATTCCCCAACCCCACGCAAACGCGCAGCATGAACGGGCAAATTTCACCATCGGCGGTCGGGCCGACATTGAGCAGATAATTCGCACCGGCGCTGGCAGCCCGCACCAGCAGATGAACCAGATAACGGGTCGATTTTGTGTTGCGGTCAGCGAGCGCTGTATCCCCAGTGATCGTTGATGGTCATGCAGACTTCCATCGGCAGATCGTAGATGGTGTCGCATTGAATCCCGCGGTATTCACTCCCGGTAAATCCTGCTCAAAGCCCTGGGTATCCTCACCGGGAAGGGTTTCTCGTGACGATTGTTCATCACCACCGCATTGGGTTGGAGTGTGTGGATCATGCCATACAGTTTGTCGTACTCGAACGAGCCGCCGGGCAGAAAATAGCGATTGCTGTCGTCAATGGGGTGGCGCGGCCAATCGCCATCGAACCAGATACAGGCAATTTCGCCGAAGTTGGTACACAACTCGCGCACCTGCCCATGCAGAAAAGCCAGATAATCCGACCATGCCAGCCCACTCTCTTGGCGGAAACGGTAGGCGGGATGATGCCAGTCGAGCAGCGAGCTATAAAAGCCGAGTTTGATGTCGCCGCGCCGGGCACAGGCATCGGCCAGTTCGTGAAGCGGGTCGCGTCCAAAAGGCGAGTTGGTGACTTTGTAGTCGCTGAGAGCGGTATCGTACATGCTGAAACCGTCATGGTGGCGGCTGGTGATGACCATGTATTTTTGTCCGGCATCGGCGGCGATGCTCACCCACTCGTCGGCATTGAATTTCGCCGGGTTAAATTGGGACACGAGTTTCTCGTATTCAGACACCGGAATTCGATCCATGTGCATGATCCATTCATGTTTCGCCAGGATGGAATACAACCCCCAGTGAATGAACATGCCAAAGCGAGCATCCTGAAACCATTTCAGTCCTTGACTGGAAACCTGCTGAACCAAGATACGACCTTTCTACGAATGCGACCTCATCATCGGCGGATAACAGAGTGAAAAGATCAAACGAGTATAATCTGTACATGGCGTTTGGCCGAGTACCAGCCCGTCGTTAACCCCACGTCCGGCGAACGCTGCCTTGTGAGGCGTCTCTGGTTAAGGTAACATTCCGCCTGATATTGGTCATACGAACCAGAGGATACCCATTTGACTCACGCGCTAATTACCGGGGGGGCGGGCTTTATCGGCAGCCATCTCAGCGAGAAACTGCTGTCTGCCGGATACGAAGTCACCATCATCGACGATTTGAGTACCGGACAGTTCAAAAATATCGCCCCATTACAGAAACAATCCCAATTTCCACTATGCGATTGAGGACATCCGCAATATCCATGTGATGGATCGGCTGGTGAGCGAGTGTGATGTCATTTATCATCTGGCGGCGGCAGTCGGTGTCGAGAAAATCATCAGCCAGCCGATTGACACCATTGAGATCAATATTGGCGGGACAGAAGTGGTCTTAAAACCGCGCGACGCTATCGCAAGAAGGTGCTGCTTGCCTCGACATCCGAAGTCTATGGTAAAGGCGTGCGTTTCCCATTCAATGAAGATGATGACAGGGTGATGGGCCCGACCATTCGCAACCGGTGGAGCTATGCGGCCACCAAAGCAATTGACGAATTTTTGGCGCTGGCATACCATAAAGAGGTTGGCTCTGCCGGTGGTGATTTTCCGGCTGTTTAACACGGTTGGCCCGCGTCAAACCGGACAATATGGCATGGTGCTGCCGCGTTTTGTCCAGTCGGCGTTGGCCGGTGAACCCATCCGGGTGTACGGGGATGGGGAACAATCCCGCTGTTTTGGCAATGTCCACGATGTGGTCGAGGCGATTTATGGCTTATCGGAGTCGCCAGCGGCTGTCGGGCAGGTGGTTAACATTGGCAGCCAAGAAGAAGTGAGTATCCTCGAACTGGCGCGAACGGGTGGAACACGGGCAGGCAGTTCTCGAGATCGTATTTGTGCCGTATGAGCAGGCTTATGAAGCGGTTTTGAGGATTTCCGGCGGCGCGTGCCGAGTATGGCAAAAATTCAGTCTGCAATTGAATGGGAACCGACCACGACACTGGATGAAACCATTGACCAGATCATCCACTATTACAGGGAGAAGTGAACATGGCGGAAATTAGTCGTAAGGAACTGGTATCTGGCATTGATTCAGGCCGGGAGCGAACCCGCGTCTGGCCGGGGTGGATTTGAGCGCGCTGGATATGACGCGGCTCAATCTGGAAGGCTCGAATTTGCGCGGGGCGAATATGATGGCTTCGCACCTGCCGCGAGACGATTTTGCGCACCACCAACATGACAGGCGTGGATTGCACGACCGCGCAGATGCCGTTTGCCGATTTTAACAATGCCACGCTGTTGGGCACGAACTTCAGTGGCGCGAACCTGACCGGTGCGCGGCTTTCGGCGGCGAACCTGACCAACGCTGTGCTGAACAGCGCCAATCTGCAAGGCGCGAATATGAAGGGCGCGAACGTCAGCGGCGTGAAGTTCGATGAAAAGACCACGTGGCCGGATGGCAAAAAAGGCAGCCAGGGCAACCCGGCGAATTACACCAAATAACCCCTACCAGCGATTCCAGGCGGTTTCGACTTCTTCCTTCTCGTCCGGGCGTGGATAACGGCGCTGGTGGACGCTGCCTGCAATGTCTAACTGGTGGTGATCGCTTTCCTCATAGGTCACGTTGCGAGAAATGACGCGACGCGCAGGCGATGCCACCAGGATCACATCTGATTCGATCATACGGCCAGGGAAAATGACCATGCCGCTGCCGATGCGGCAGTTGTGTCCCACCGCGCCGCCCAGCACGACCTGTCCCATATTCTCCAACTCGCCATTCATGTTTGTTGCCTTAATCGGCCTGGGTACGACATGACCCATGTCATCCAGTTCCCCGATCAGGTTGAAGTCGGTGAAGGTGCTGCCCGCTCCAATGAAGGTGTTGCGTCCGACCACGCACATTTGCAGGCAGGTGTTTTGCGCCAGGATGGAATTTTCCATGATGACGGTCATAAACAGGGCAGCCCGAAAAGGTAGGAAAGCTGTTGTTGCCGACAGTGCTTAACATCAACTGACAGCCCTGGGAAATATTGACGTTATCGCCAATGGTCGAGTTGTCGATAACCACACC
>CAVVXQ010000001.1:0-268702 GCA_963752305.1 uncultured Chloroflexia bacterium | reverse complement strand
GGCAAGAAAAAAGACGGAAAGGGGTGGGGAGAGGGGAGAGACACATCAGGAAGGGGGGAGGAAACTCTGTAACCGGACACTCACTCACACCAAACAAGAGTGAAGTTGGCAGCGGCGTACTCTCCCACCCCGTTGCCAGGGCAGTACCATCCGCGCTCATGAGCTTAACTGCCGGGTTCGGGATGGGACCGGGTGTACCCTCACGGCTCTAACCACCAACTGTCATCCCTTGCTCGTTTTGTTTGTGTCCGGTTCGTGCTACTCGGTCTCCCCCCACTCCTGCTCACGGGCTCTCGCTCGCTTGCCCACACCCTCCGTCTTACTTTCATCGGTGCTGCAGCAGGGCTCGTTTCACGAACCACGCTATTGTCTTGTTATCTTATCCAAATTGAATACCATCCCTCACACACACGCCACCTTCCAGCAGTCTCCACCCTCACGCCAGAGAACCGACTTCCCCGTATCACATCACAAAAGCCCTCGACCTTTAGTACCGCTCCGCTCCAGACATTGCTGCCCGTCCACGCGCGGCCTATCCAACTGGTCGTCTACCAGCGGTCTTTCTCTCTTTCTCAGAGATGGGGAGTCTCATCTTGAGGTCGGTTTCCCACTTAGATGCTTTCAGCGGTTATCCGTTCCGAAGTCCGCTACCCGGCAGTGCCACTGGCGTGACAACCGGCTCACGGGCGCTTCGTCCACCCCGGTCCTCTCGTACTAGGGGCAGCGCCTCTCAAACTCCCAACGCCCACAGCGGATAGAGACCGACCTGTCTCACGACGGTCTGAACCCAGCTCACGTACCACTTTAATGGGCGAACAGCCCAACCCTTGGGACCTTATCCAGCCCCAGGATGTGATGAGCCGACATCGAGGTGCCGAGCCTGGTCGTCGATGTGAACTCTTGGACCAGACTAGCCTGTTATCCCCGGGGTAGCTTTTATCCGGTAAGCCACGGCCCTTCCACTCAGCGCCGTGGGATCACTAAGCCCGACTTTCGTCTCTGCTCGGCGCGTTGGCCTTGCAGTCAAGCTGGCTTGTGCCTTTACACTCTGCGGCGGGTTTCCATTCCGCCTGAGCCAACCTTTGGGCGCCTCCGTTACTCTTTTGGAGGCGACCGCCCCAGTCAAACTGCCCACCTGCCACGGTCCCGGCAACGGCTTCACGTTGTCCGGTTAGGGCCAAAGCATCGCCAGGCTGGTATTTCACTGTCGGCTCCACCCAGTCTGACGACCAGGCTTCCCTGCCTCCCAGCTATCCTACACAAGCCATGCTCTAACGCAATGGCAGGCTACAGTAAAGCTCCACAGGGTCTTTTTGTCCTGCTGCGGGTAACGCGCATCTTTACACGTACTTCAATTTCGCCGGGTCCCTCGTTGAGACAGTGCTCCACTCGTTACACCTTTCGTGCGGGTCGGAACTTACCCGACAAGGAATTTCGCTACCTTAGGACCGTTATAGTTACGGCCGCCGTTCACCGGGGCTTCAATTCAAAGCTTCTCCCCCAAGGGATGACCTCTCCTCTTAACCTTCCGGCACTGGGCAGGTGTCAGCCCCTATACTTCCGCTTGCGCGTTAGCAGAGACCTGTGTTTTTGGTAAACAGTCGATAGAGCCTCTTCACTGCGGCCAGCTCGCGCTGGCGCCCCTTCTCCCGAAGTTACGGGGCCTTTTTGCCTAGTTCCTTAACGAAGGTTCTCCCGCTCGCCTTGGTTTTCTCAACCCATCTACCTGTGTCGGTTTGTGGTACGGGCGGCTTGCTTCAACGTGTCATTGGCTTTTCTTGTCCCCAGGTGCCAGTCACTTCTTGCCTTGCGGCACGGCATCACGGTCGTTAACCGCTTGCTACCTCTTTCCACTCCGAGGCTGACCTTTCCCAAAGCCCTCCAACAACACTCCACATTCCGGTACCGGAATATTAACCGGTTGTCCATCGACTACGCCTTCCGGCCTCGCCTTAGGCCCGACTAACCCGACGCGGACTGACCTTCCGTCGGAAACCTTAGATTTTCGGCGAACATGGTTCTCACATGTTTCTCGCTACTCATGCCGGCATTCTCACTCCTGCACGCTCCAACAGTCCTTCCGAACTGCCTTCGCCGCCTGCAGAACGCTCCCCTACCAATATACACTTACGTGTATAGTCTCAAGCTTCGGTGGGGTGCTTTAGCCCCGTTACATTATCCGCGCAAGCGCGTTCGACCAGTGAGCTGTTACGCACTCTTTCAAGGGTGGCTGCTTCTAAGCCAACCTCCTGGCTGTCTCGACACGCTCACATCGTTTCCCACTTAGCACCCACTTCAGGACCTTAGCTGTGAGTCTGGGTTGTTTCCCTCTCGACGATGAATCTCATCACCCACCGTCCGACTGCCCGGGTCCACGTCGCGGCATTCCCAGTTTGGTTGGGTTCAGTAAGCTTGACGCCCCCTAGCCCATCCAGCGCTTTACCTCCGCGACCTATCCCCGAACGCTAGCCCTAAAGCTATTTCGGGGAGAACGAGCTATCTCCCAGTTCGTTTGGCATTTCACCCCTATACACAGGTCATCCCCGACTTTTGCAACAGTCGTGAGTTCGGACCTCCCGTGGCTGTTACGCCACTTTCATCCTGCCCATGCATAGCTCACCAGGTTTCGCGTCTCATACCTGCCACTTTGTCGCCCTTTTCAGACTCGCTTTCGCTTCGCCTCCGGGTGTCCCTCCCTTAAGCTTGCCACAGACATGAACTCGCCGGCTCATTCTCCAAAAGGCACGCCATCAGATCCTTTCGAACCCTCTGACCGGTTGTAAGCATACGGTTTCAGATTCTATTTCACTCCCCTTGCCGGGGTTCTTTTCACCTTTCCCTCACGGTACTGTTGCCCTATCGGTCAAGCGTGTATTTAGCCTTGGACAGTGGTCTGCCCAGTTTCCCGCTGGATTTCTCGTGTCCTGCGGTACTCAGGTATTTCGCCCTCGCTTGGCTCTGCGTGTACGGGACTCTCACCCTCTCCGGTTGGCTTTCCCACGCCATTCCACTTCAATCCTCACGATTTCTGCAAAACCCTTCAACCCCACTCTCGCGAGTGGTTTAGGCTGCTCCGCGTTCGCTCGCCACTACTAGCGGAATGCTCTCTTTTCCTCGGGCTACTAAGATGTTTCAGTTCACCCGGTTCCCTCCCTTGCGGGTGACGAGGTGTGATCCCCGTCGGGTTTCCCCATTCGGACATTTCCGGCTCATGCGCCTGCACACGGCTCACCGGAACTTCTCGCAGTGTACCACGTCCTTCTTCGGCACGCTTTGCCCAGGCATCCCCCGTATGCTCTTACTCACTTTTGCAACATGTGATACGGAGAAATTGATTCTCTCGCGTTCCTGCTTCTTCTGCTTTTTGGTTTTGTTTGTTTGGTATTCAATTGGTAAGTTGCACCCGGAGTTCCTCGGCTTTCGCCTGACCCCGGCGGCTGTTGGCAAACCGCTCTTCCCGTTTGCCCTCACCCGCCGATCTCAGCCTGTCCTTCGCTCCAGCTTCCTCAGACAAAAACAGCCCGGTATATCACCAGGCTGTAAGATCATATGGATATACCTTAAAAATCTATTCGATTCGCACACTCGACAATTGTCTCATTTCTTACCGTTTGTATTCTACCCTATTCTGTTACGGTACCAACACTCTGTCAATCTGTTCAAGTGGAGATGAGGGACTCGAACCCCTGTCCTACGCCTTGCAAAGGCGCCGCTCTCCCAACTGAGCTACATCCCCAGGTATAAGTGGGTCTGGGGGCTCGAACCTCCGACCTCACGCTTATCAGGCGTGCGCTCTAACCAACTGAGCTTCAGACCCGTTTGTCTGAATCTGCATGCTCTTAACCCCAGGGAAGTGAGATGGAAGTGTTGCTGACTTATTCTTACTGCTGGTGGGTTCATGTTCTTCAACATCTCCCATGTCGCTCTAGAAAGGAGGTGATCCAGCCGCACCTTCCGGTACAGCTACCTTGTTACGACTTCGTCCCAGTCACCAGCCCTGCCCTCGGCGGTAGCTCCCTTGCGGTTGGCTTCCCGACTTCAGGCGTGACCCGCTCCCATGACGTGACGGGCGGTGTGTACAAGGCCCGGGAACGTATTCACCGCAGTATGGCTGACCTGCGGTTACTAGCAACTCCGACTTCATGCAGGCGAGTTGCAGCCTGCAATCCGAACTACGAACAGCTTTCAGGATTGGCTCCACCTCGCGGCTTCGCGACCCATTGTACTGCCCATTGTAGCGTGTGTGTAGCCCTGGATATAAAGGCCATGCTGACTTGACGTCATCCCCACCTTCCTCCCGTTTCTCACGGGCAGTCGCGCTAGACACCTGTAACTAGCACCGGGGGTTGCGCTCGTTTGCGGACTTAACCGAACACCTCACGGCACGAGCTGACGACAGCCATGCAGCACCTGTCTACGCTCCCGAAGGTCGGTCCCCTTTCGGTTCCCTACTACGTAGATGTCAAACCCAGGTAAGGTTCTTCGTGTAGCCTCGAATTAAACCACACGCTCCGCTGCTTGTGCGGGCCCCCGTCAATTCCTTTGAGTTTTAGCCTTGCGACCGTACTCCCCAGGCGGCCAGCTTATCGCGTTGGCTTCGATACCCCGGTGAGTTTCCCCACCCGAACATCTAGCTGGCATCGTTTACGGCATGGACTACCGGGGTTTCTAATCCCGTTTGCTCCCCATGCTGTCGCGTCTCAGTGTCAGGTATGGCCCAGCGTGTCGCCTTCGCCACTGGTGTTCCTCCGGATCTCTACGCATTTCACCACTACACCCGGAATTCCACACGCCTCTACCACCCTCTAGTCTGCCAGTATCCGACGACCTCCCCCGGTTTAGCCGGAGGCTTTCACGCCAAACTTAACAGACCACCTGCACGCCCTTTACGCCCAGTAACTCCGGATAACGTTCGTCTCCTACGTTTTACCGCGGCTGCTGGCACGTAGTTAGCCGAGACTTATTCCTGCGCTACCGTCCTTGCTCGTCACGCAGAAAAGAGCTTTACGACCCGAAGGCCTTCTTCACTCACGCGGCGTCGCTGCATCAGGGTTGCCCCCATTGTGCAAGATTCCTCACTGCTGCCTCCCGTAGGAGTCTGGGCCGTGTCTCAGTCCCAGTGTGGGGGGTCACCCTCTCAGGTCCCCTACCCGTCGTCGCCTTGGTGCGCCGTTACCGCACCAACTAGCTGATGGGCCACAGCCTCCTCCTCAAGCGATAAATCTTTTCTCGCAGACCTCTAAAGTCCGTGAGCTTATGGGGTATTAGCACCGGTTTCCCGGTGTTGTCCCCCGCTTGAGGGCAGATCAGCCATGTGTTACTCACCCGTGCGCCACTCGAATATTGCTATTCGCGTTCGACTTGCATGTGTTAGGCACGCCGCCAACGTTCATCCTGAGCCAGGATCAAACTCTCCGTTAATTCCTTGACAGAGTTCTACTGTCTCGCGGTAGTCTTTGTTTCAAGCAGTTCTACCCTCTGCTTCTGCTTCCATCTCACTATCCTGTTGTTAAGTTGCGCCCACGTTTCCACATGAGAGGTGCGATCTTACCACATCGGCAAGCCTTCAACAACCCCATATTAACCCTTTTAAAGCGGTTTTCATGCACTTTGCACATCACAAAACCGGCTGGGTCTTGTGACATTGGAACGAGGGAGGGGAATAATACTGCACGCTCTCACATCTGACAAGGGGCAGTTTCGGGGGATTTCTGATACGTGGCTAAGGGGAGGGAATTCTGTTTCCCCATCCGCAGGGCTGTTGTGCCATCAGCGAGTAACTGTGCCTCGCTAACCTGCACGTACCCCTTCCGCTCCCAGAATCGCACTGCCGCCGGGTTATTCACCATCACCCCCAACTCGATTTGGGTGACTGTCCCATTCCGCCGGATTTCCGCCTCAACCGCATTGACCACCGCCGCGCCCAATCCGCCGTTCCGGTAGGGCTGGCCGATCATCAGTAATTCAATGAACGCTGTCTCCGCCTGATCTTCAAATCCGCTCATGATGACATCCACCACGCCCATCATCGTCCCTACCGGGTTATAAATGCCACAGAAATCGCCTTTGACTTCCCGCGAAAGTTTTATATCTGCCAGCACCATGTCCATCGAGGCAAGGGGAGTTGGCGTCAGCGTCAGGAAATCCTCACATTGTTGATAAACCGCCAGTACCGCCTCCAACTCGTCTTCGCGGATAGGCCGTACTATGAATCCCTCGTCTGTCAGGAACATCTTTTATCCTTCGGCGCACGTCGCCTTACAAGTTGCTTACGAATATGGAAAATCATCCAAATTCATCTTGACAAACTCGAACTTATGTTCTATACTCCCAACCCTATTAAACAGTATCCAAGAGTGATTGTGGGCACGCAGGTTAGTAATAATCGGGGTTCAGGTGGGCGAGGGCGTTCGGGTGGAACGCCTTTTCGCATTTATAGGGCAGTTCCGCAGTAACCGGGTATCTTTTCAACAAAACCCCACCCTGCCGCACTATCCCCGCCTGTTTGCTGCGCCGCCACAGCGCAATCACTCGCCGTCTACTTGAACCGGCAGGGGACTCGCAGCCAATGTTCTCAACTTCACCGGCAGCAGCGGAGCCAATCGCCCCCACTCATCGGCATCCAATGGCCGCAGCACAACCAGCACCACCAGGTACGTGACCGCCGCCGCGACCAGCGCCAGAAAGGGCTGAATCGACCAGCCGACCAGCAGCACGGCGACCATCGCCAGCCCCGCCGCCAGCGGACGCCACACCATCCCGATCCAGGGCAGGCGTCCCACCGCGCCGGTCAGCAAAATGCCGAATGGGATCAGCAGCATGGCCTCCGAGAAAATGGTGATGATCGCCGCCGCCCGGTAGCCATATTGTGGGATGAAAATGATGTTGGTGATGATGTTGAACGCCACCGCGATGATAAACGCCCAGGTAATCCGCCGCTGCAAATCCAGCGCGATCAGCACATACTGCGTCAGGCTGTTAATCCAGCCGATCGGGATGCTCCAGATCATGAACTGTGTGGCAATCGCCCCATCCGGCAGGAATTCCGACCCGCCCAGGATGCCTGTCAGCGTGTACGCCAGGAAGGTGAACACCACCGCCAGCGGCAGCGCCACGCTCACCAGCAGCTTGATCGCCAGCGCATAGTTGCGCTTCAGGTGTTGCCGATCTTCATGCGCCTGCCGGGACATGACCGGCAGCAGCGCCATCGTGAAGAAGGCCGGAATCACATTCAGCGCCGCCACCCATTTATAGGCCACGCCGTACTGTCCGACCATCTCGTCGCCGTGTATCGCCTGGATAATCACCACGTCGATCTGGAAGAAAATGGATCGCCAGAAAGTGATTGAGCATCAACGGCCAGCTTTCGCCCGACCATCTCGCGAATCAACCCCCAATCCGGCCTCCAACTCCGTGACGGCTTCTGGATGCTTGTCTTCCGCCATGAACTGGGGTTGAGGATTGCAGTCCTCAGTCCTCGCGCCTGACGAGACCATGACCGCCAGCGTGATGCAGTTGGTGATAATGCTCACCGCCGCCAGCCCGACCACGCCGTAACCCAACGCCAGCGCCGCCACGCCGAAGATCGCTTTGCTGATGGTGGCGATGGTGGTGATGGCCGCCGGATTTCGGCCTTCTCGAAGGCGTAAAACAGCGCCGACAGTGCCGGTACTCAGGCTGTTGGGCATCAGGCCGATATACAGCAGGCAGATGGCGATCACCGCTTCCGGCACAAGCGGGGGCGATATCCGGTGGTCTGCCGCGCTGTCAGGAACCCGATCAGCAAAATCACGCCGACGCCCATCAAAATCAGCCGCAGCACGCTGGTGTTGAACAATAGCCGCCACGCCTGCTGCCCGATCGCGGGACACTTCGCGGGTGAGGAACACATTCAGGCCGAAGTTGGTGAAAATGTCGAACCAGCCGAAGATAAAGGCGGCATAGAAATAAATGCCCGACCCATCCGGGCCGAGGATACGCAGCATGATGAAGGCGAAACCGAAGTCGATGCCCCGGTTGAACAGATTCAGGATGATCGGCGCGAGGCTGTTGCGTGCCACCACCGCCACACCGCTTGCCCCTTCATCCCGCGCGATGAACAGCCGCCACAGATATACCCCGCTCATGAACACCAGCAGCATCGCCGCTGATGAACGAGCCGAACAAACCGAGTTGGAAGCTGGCCGGACTGTAGGTCAGCCGCACGGTGATCTGCCCGTTATCCAGCGCGATCTGTTGGGCTTCCGGCAGTTTGTCGTAACTATCAGCATAGGCCGCCTGGATCACATCCGGCGATACATTGATGCCCTGAAAATTCTCCAGCACCCGCTCGACATCCAACGGGCGTTCGCTGTTTCATCGCCGCCGCGTGGCCGGACGAATGCCCGCCAACCGGGCAGATAGGTTTCGCTGACCACCAGCCACGAGGTTGGTACCTGTGGGCCGACATTGGCATGGATAATTTTTTCGCGCCCGGTGTCGCCCTCAATCGCCACATCGAATCCGGTGAAACAACAGTCGTCCATCACCGGAGCGCCACCCTCTGGATCAATCACCTGCGCCACGAATGCGCGCGGCATGGTTGCCCCCGGTGATTGCCAGATGCGTACTGCCTCATCTTCATAAACCGGGGCGGGGGCGGGCAGATCGTGTCCGCTGCGGGCATCAGTCGGTACGGGCACATAATCATACAAATTGGTGTTTTTACTGGTGATGATGTAGCGCACATTCAGTAATCCCAGCCGCCCCCAATCAACCGTCGCCAGTTGATCGGGATATAGCGGCGACACGCGGTTGAAATCCAACTGCACCTGTGGCGCGATTTCCTCCATATAATCCACATACTGCCTGGGGATGATGCTCTCGTAGCCGCGAATGTCGTCCAGCCCATAGCGCCATGCCCATGTTGGCGTTCATGATCTTGCCGCGTTCACCCAGGCTGGGATCATCCACCGTCGTGTAGCGGAATGGGCCTTCTTCGGCCTGCTTTTGCAGCAGCCATTGAATCGCAGGCGGCGTGAAGTCCAGCAGCGCCGGGTCGGACGCCGGATTGAATCCCCACGACGCGATCATCAAATCCAGCGCGACCAGCCCCACCGCAAAACTTGCCAGAGGGGAATACGTTGGTAGGGGAGAGGCTTCAGACCCTCGCCAGAATTCTCTGGGGATGGTTTTCCCCGCCCACAAAAACACGACTCCCGCGCCCAGAGTCATCAGCCGAAAACCAGCACATTGGTGAACTGGTAGCTGTAAAACATCTTGCATCGGCAAAGGCTTGGGAGCGAGCGCCATCGCCTGAAAGAAACGGTCAATCAGGGGCTCAATCTGCGGATAAAATACCCGGCTCAGTCCAGCCCGATCAGAATCAATACGCCCGCCCCGGCCAGCACGAATCCGAACCGCCGCGCCCATTTGCGATTTGACGTATGCTCGCCGCTTCTCGTTTACGGGGAGGGAGACGGGGATGGGGTAAGTATCCCGCTAATTTCTCCGCCCCAAATCCGGCCAGCACCGCCACACCCAGCGTCACCGCGAAAATCCAGCGGAAAGGCGAGTGTAGTTGGCTGATTCCCGGCAGCATATACAGCAGCGCATAGGTCGGCAGCCCGAACATGAACGTCAGCGACACCAGCGTCAGCAGCGCGAATATCCCCGATAGGGCGGTTGTGTTCTCTCCCTGGTACGGGTGCTGTCGATGAGGTTCTTGCTTCCGCCCACCAGCGCATAGATCGCCAGCGCCAGCGGCAAAATGCCCAGATACAGCGCGCCCTCGACATAATTCTTGATGCCCCAGTCAATCGTGTCGATGGACTGGCCGAGCGCATTGACCGTCGCCGGGACGGTCTGCCCGGTGAACAGATCGAAATAGCTGTGATGCGCCGGATTGCCATAGAAATTCGGCATGCACGAACTGCACTACATCCCGCAACGGATGCGCCCAGTCACGTACCTGTTCCAAACTGGCGCTGCCGTCGCGGAAATTCATGCCCGCGAATTCGAACAGCGGCACAAATTGCACCGCGCCCAAGCCCACACCCAGCCCGACCATCGCCACCAGCCACGCCCCGCGCGCCGCAACAGTCCATTGTCATAGTGCTGGTTTGCGAACGTTTCCACCACGCCCAGATCAACCGCGCCGCCGCATAGTAGGCCGTGATGAGCAGGGTGTAATAGGTGATTTCGACGTGTCCGGCCAGCATATTGCAGCCCAGCGCAACCGCGCCAATGACCGCCCAGGGCAGGCTGGATGGACGCCCGCGCAAAGCCGGACGCTGCTGGATGATGAACTCGGTCATCAGCAGAATCAACGGCAGCCACACCGCCGCCGCGATAATCATCGGGAACACGGCGCTGATGACGAAAAACGCGCTCAATTGATAAGTGACACCCGCCACCGTCCCGCCGAATCGCCCGATATTCAGCCCGCGCATGAACAGGTACATGAACACGCCCGCCAGCCACAATTGCACCACCGTGAACCAGCCATAAGCGGCGGGCAGCGGCAGGACGTAGTAGAGCAGGCTGAAGGGATACAGCGCCGACTGCTGTCCGGCGGCCAGGAAGGGAATTCCGGCGAATTGATGGGGATTCCACAGTGGGATTTCCGCCTGACGAGAGGCTCTGCGCGGATGAACGACTTCCACTGGTAATTTTCCAGCACCAGATCGGACAGCAGCTTATTGTGCGGCTCTGGCGCGCTTTGACGACTTCGTTATAGGTGGCAAACGGCTCGAACTGGTAAATATTTTCGGTGGGCAGCAGCGTTCGCCCGCCGATCGTCTGCTGCCAGAACATCACCAGCGGCAGGATGAACAGCACGACGATAATAAGCAGGTCTGGGATACGACGGCGAATCAATGGCACAACCTCGATCTTGTTTTACCGACCAGAACTATACACGCTGGCCGCTATTTTTTCGACACCCGCCTTTACATCGCTCGTTTGTGAAATTCAAACAATGAATTCATAAAAAACCTTGTGCATAAATTCCATTTCAGGAATATAATGAACCTATCGTATGATGTGCAGCCGCTCTTTCGCGGTTCAAGGAAACAGAAAATGGACTCGGCCAATCTCAATCTCATTGTGTGGGGTGTGATCGGTGCATTAGGTAGTCTGGTGGTTGTCCTGTGGGAGGACAATCACACCTCGTTTGAATTGTTGGTTGATCTGGTGATGGGTATCCTGGGCGGAATCCTGTTCGGGGTGCTGCTGTGGGAAGTGCAGATGACGCGCGGTATCGACGTGTCCGGCATCGTCTATCTGCCCAACGCGCTGATGGCACTGGTCGGTGCGGTGGCGCTGGTCGTCGGTGTCGAATCCCGGCGGCGCAACCACCAGTAACCCGGTCTTCTATCGTTACCTCAAGACCTGTCCCATCGGCGGGTCTTTTTTATTCCAATGTTATACTGCATACAGTTGGAGTTTCTATATTGCTGGAGAATCTTCATGTTACATGTGTTTATCAGCTATAGTCATAAGGATGTAACTAACGTGACACTCTCATTGCTGCTTTTGAGAAAAATAACCTCCCCTATTGGTACGATACTCACATTGATGGCGGAAGAGACTGGCGTGACGAAATAGATGTAGCTTTGAGCGAATCTTTTGCAATTGTTGTTATTGTAACTGGTGAATCGTTGCAAAGGCATTTTGTTACTTATGAATGGGCATGGGCTATTGGAAATGGGACACCTTTAATACCACTATTTTTTAAATCTTCCAATCAAAGACATACATGCTCCTTTAGCAAGACATCAATATATTGAATGTTTCAACGGGATTCCTGATCGAGTTATTGACACCCTTAAAGAATATCAGGCCACACCTCCCGATACACTCTACTTAAATCAGCTTCTTATTAAAGAAATTATGCCATTTAGAAATCCTGAGCCGAGTATCACTTTGGCTTTATCCCTATACACTTTCAAAAACCGTTGATGCTAACGTTTTTGATACGTTACTGGAACATACCCTTGACTACGTAGAAGTTCTCATTGTTTCTGGCCTACCCGAATTGATGGTTAGTAAATCACATGCTTTTACTTCAATGCAAGTCCGGTTATGCAGACAAGTTATTAAGTCTCTCCAAGCATTTTGGGAGTGCTTTTATTCAGCAGATTCAGATAAATCAGGCTATATTCTTTATCCTCTATCGCTAGAAATTATCGAAAAAGCTGAACGACAAAGAAGCGAAGTTTTTGAACCACTAGTAGCATCGTTTGAGTTTGATGGTTTTATGAAAGCTTACTATCGCAGGTTAGATTATTACCTTGCAGGTATTTCGGGAGAGAATTTTTTTGTCGGTGCAGTCATATATCCTCCTCATGAGCTACTTCTTAATGCACGACATTTGGTCGGATTACTTCTTGTTAACGCACAACATAAGGTCTTACATGAGAGTTTTCAGTATGAGGAATTGAGTAATAGTATAATTGAAGCCATTGAAACTGTTAAAATGAGCAAGTTCAAGCCAAATTAGCAAGAAGGCGCTATGGCTACACTCGTCATTCCAACTGATGCTCCTCCCATCCCCGGCCCACCGCAGGGACAGTGGACGTATGCTGATTGGGAAGCCCTGCCGGACGATGGCAACCGCTACGAAATCATTGATGGAGTGCTGTATATGTCTACTGCGCCGAGTTACTTTCATCAGTGGATTATCAAGCAGTTGTATCAGATGCTCGGTCTACCCGCAGAAGAACAGAAGTTGGCTTTCGTGGATTTTGCGCCCATCGGTGTATTCATGCCGGGATGCGACCCTATTCAGCCGGATTTAGTGGTTGTCCTTTCGGAGCGTGCAACCATCATTCATGATAGGCGTATCTGGGGTGTGCCGGATTTGATTGTCGAGGTCATGTCACCCGGCAGTACCGTCTATGACCAGCGTGTCAAACTGCCTGCCTATGCCAAAGCAGGTGTGCCGGAATATGCTATCATTGACCCCGCTAACCGCCAACTCAGCCTATATCAACTGGAATCGCCAGGACGTTACCTGGGCGAACGCATCTTCACTCATGCGGACACCGTGACATTTGCCTGCCTGCCGAGCATTCCGGTTCAAATCGGTAAACTGTTTGAGGGTGCGCCGGATACGACACTTTAATATGCTTTGCGCCTTTGCCCCTTACCATCTTTGCGTTGAATCTTTGATCTTTCGGAGTAACCCCCATGCCCGATATTGACCGCGCCATGATCTTTGGCCTGATCGCCTCAATTGGGGCGCTCATCTTCATCATCGAACTGGTGCGCCAGCGCCGACTACGCGAGGAATATTCACTACTGTGGTTGGCGACGGCCCTGGTGCTGCTCGTGCTAAGCGTATCACGCCCCTTGCTGGACGTGCTGGCGAATCTGGTCGGCATCGCCTATCCACCCAGCGCCCTGTTTCTGGTGGCTGTCATCTTCGTGCTGTTCATCCTGCTGCACTTCTCGATTGTCCTCACTCGCCTGACACAGGAGAACAAGGAAACCGCCCAACAGTTGGCGCTCCTGCGCTGGCAGTTGGAACAGGCACAGAAAGCCTTAACCGCGCGCGATGCTGACCCCGATGAACACCATCACGACCAGGATACTGGCGTACACTGACACAATCCAGTAGCGCTTGCCCAATGGATTGATGTCCTCGCCCAGCAGTTCGCCGGGATGGTCGGGATGCGCCCGCAGGTCGAGAATCGGGCTGATGAACCACGCCAGAATCAACCCACCGGCCAATCCGCCGATGTGTGCCCAGTTGTCCACTCGCATCAGGCTGCCGGGTACAATCGACAGGAATCCAATCGCCAGATTCATCACGCCGAAGATAATCAGGCTTTGACGCCGTGCCCGTCCCGCCGCCCCCATCAGCTTGCGATGATGATACAGGTAGATGAATTCCGCGCCAATGATGGCAAACACCGCCCCCGACGCCCCAACGGAATACACATTCGCCCCGTTCAGCAGGATACTCAATACCGATCCGGTCAGCCCGCCCAGCAGGTAGATAATCAGGAAGCGGGCGTGGCCGAACAACTGCTCCAGCGATCTACCCACCGCGTACAGGATGTACATATTGAAGAAGATGTGCATCGCCCCGGCCAGCGCATAATTCCCCCGTGCGTCGAAAATCCCGGCGTGCAGGAACATAGCCGTCAGCAGGCGGTAATATTCGCCGTTCAACAGGACGTCCGGTGGATGCGCCGCGCCCCACAGGAAAATGTCGTTGTCTACCTGGGGTGAGGTCGCCCGAATCAGAAAGATCAGCACGTTGATAGCGATCAATGTATAGGTGGCTGTCGGTTTGACCGACGGGATTCGCAGGTTAACACGCTGCCGGGGTGGCTGGTTCGCGCCCGATGCCGATGGCGGTGGCGCAGGTGGCCGTTCCAGGGGATGTTGTTTCCGGGGCGGATTATTCTCCATAAAGAGTGAGCTTTCGTTTATAATGGCTGATAATTGTAGCAGATACGAACCCGTCGCATCTGCTGCCCAAAACGGTCAATGAGGTGAATTATGCCGACCTATGACTATCGCTGCAATAATTGCGGGCGATCCTTCGCCCTTTTCTACAAATCCTATAAGGATTACGAGGCTGCCGACTCGCACATCTGCGCCCACTGCGGCAGTACCGACACCGTTCGTCGTATCCGTCGGGTGGCGATTGCCCAACCGTCGCGGGATTTCGCCAATATGTCCTCGGATGATATGCTGTCAGTCATGGATGGGGGCAATCCGCGTGAAGTGGGCAAGATGTTTCAGCAGGTGGCCGATACCACTGGCGAAGACCTGGGCGCGACTTACAACGAAACTGCCGAACGCCTGCTCAAGGGTGAGAGCATGGACAGCGTAGAGCGCGACCTTTCATCCCGGCAGGGGGATTTGGACTAAAGACTCGCTCAAAATAGGTGGTGTTGTAGGGGACGACCTATGTGTCGTCCCTTTGCTTGTCATGGCAAGAACGGTAATGGCGTATCCGTGATGGACGGCTGCGTGGGTGGGGGTGGATTCGTCGGCTGGACGAAGGGTCGTGTGGGCGACAGGAATAATGTAGGAGGAATGTATCTCCATTTGAGGGACGTTCGCTCTACGTTAAAGTAGATGTGCCTCTGAGACTCATTCCGACATGACATCCCCTTACAAGCGGGGCGACCTCCATTTCCGTAACAGTTATTGTGTTACAGTTTTAGCAGTATGCCTCGCCGCCCTTTCCCCGCTGTATACCCCTACAGGTGTACCCTATATTCCCATCTGATTCAGCAGCGCATCGAGATAGTCAACGCCCCAGGCATTCTCCGCAGGAAAGAGCACCCCAGTCATATTAAACCACTCATATGCGCGCTGGATATTGCTGACGCGATCATCCACGAAAATACACTTCGAGCCATCTGCATCCAAGCCCTTCACGACAGCCTCGAACATCTCACGATCTTTCTTGGTGTAACCCACACGACAAGACAGGAAGGTTTTGTCTTCAGCGAAAAATTGCTTCAAATTCAGTTTGCGCGCCTGACGGGTGAACCAGAACTCGGTATTGTTGGAGCAAATAGCCAGGGTCACATTCTGGGATTGCAACCGTTCCAGGATGGGTATCATGTGCTGCTGGTTGACATCACGGATGAAGTTATCGGTCATGTCGATGAACGTATCGACTGTCGTATTCGGTGGAAGATCACTTTTAAAGGCTTCGATGAATCGCTTCCAATAGTCCTGCTCGTAATGCTCCCATGTAAATTCGACAGTCGGTTTTCGCCTGTCGTACTGCGCCCACAATTCGTTTCCGATCTGTTTTACTCGATCTATCGGCAGCCCATAAAGGGCACCAATACCGGGGTTTTCATGGTTCATATCATTAAGAAGCAGGTGCTCCCATACATCATAGGCAAGTACTCCACCTATATCGAAAATTGCAGCTTCAATCATCACTCGTCCTTTGTTTAAGCGCAGTTGTAGCGGGAGGTTTTTATGTTACAGGGATTGGATGAAATCACCCTGAATAAAGTTGTCCAGCGATTGACGGCGAGGGTTTACCCTGGCGGCGCTCCACAAGATGCACGAATAATCAGGCGGGGAGGCAGCAATACCTGGCAATCGTTCCACTTATTTTTGTTCAACCCACTGTTGAGCATATACATCAATTCGCGCCCAATCTCGATAATGGGTTGTTGAATAGTGGAGAGAGCAGGACGCAGATATTGACTAAGCGGCGCATCATCAAAGCCAATGACTGAGAGATCGTTACCGACATTCAGGCCAAAAGCTTCCGCCTGATTTAAAATGCCGATGGCAATCAGATCGGTAATCGCAATAATCGCCGTCGGACGCTCACCGATGGGCATCCGCATCCATTGGGCAAGGGCGGAGCGACCTGCCGCTACGGTATGTTCGCCCCGAATCAGATAATCGGGATTGAAGGGAATGCCGGACGCTTCCAGTCCGTCCAGATAGCCTTGAACCCGAAAACTGCCAGAGATGGACTCCTCCGGCCAGGCGACCATCGCAATCCGGCGATGTCCGGCTGTAACCAGATAATCTACCGCATCACGAACACCTTCCGTTCCATCGGTATCTACCCAGGGGAAATCCCATTCAGGATTTGAGCGCCCAAAGCTGACAAATGGAAACCCGGTATCCATCAGAAATCGGATTCGGGGATCATCCCGCACAGTTCCTGCCAGGACGAAGGCATCCACCCGCTGCGTGCGAATCAGGTCGTCATAAACCGGAACAGGATCATTCTGGGGGTATGTGAATGTGAGCAGATGGTAGCCAGAAGCTTCGGCGGCCTGCGCCAGATAATAGGTAAAACGGTCTAATACCGAGTTTTCCTCATCACCATGAACTTCATGCCATGCATAACCAATCAGCTTTGTTTGGCTGGCTTTGAGGTTTCGCGCCGTGACATTAGGGGTATACCCAATTCGTTCGATGGTATCTAAAACTTGTTGTCGTGTTTCCTCACTGACCATTGTCTTCTTATTGTTCAGCACATACGAAACTGTAGCGATAGAAACCCCGGCTTCTCTCGCAACATCCTTGATAGTTGGCATGTAGGAATCCAGAAACTATTGGGTTGGCATATGCCTTCCATCATACAGCAAGTGAACCCCAAAATGCGAATAGTGAAAAAATGCGGCGCTATTCTTTCCCGTTTAGCGACACCCGTTTGTGACTTTTGCCAAAAAACACCGCTACCCCCTTGTCGAAATGCCACAAACTC
The DNA here is from genome assembly GCA_963752305.1 of uncultured Chloroflexia bacterium. GTDB lineage: Bacteria > Chloroflexota > Anaerolineae > Aggregatilineales > Phototrophicaceae > CFX2. The sequence goes on along the minus strand of CAVVXQ010000001.1, from coordinate 251,508 downwards.
GCTATATTAAACGTTTAAGTATCTTAAACGATTAAGTACTTCTTTTGCGACCAGGGAAAATGTGTGATGCGTCAGAGATTGTGGCAGCTTGAAGAATTTCCATTTTTGCCGGAACGATTGAATTATTACGAGACAATTTTTACCGTCGGTAACGGCTATCTGGCGACGCGCGCCGCTTTTGAAGAAGGCTATCCGGGTGAGATACCCACGACGCTGGTACATGGCATCTTCGACCACGCACAGGATGCGCTTGTCCCCGAACTGGTTAATATCCCCAACTGGCTGCCCATTCACATTGAAATTGACGGTACGCCTTTCCAATTGGTGAACCAGAACAGTACCCATTTACATCCATCAGGTGGAGCGGTGCTTGGCTACCGCCGGGTGCTGCACATGAATGACAGTCTGCTGCGGCGGGAAGTGTTGTTCCGAGCGGAATCGGGCAGCATTGTCCGGTTGGTATTCGAGCGGTTCGCCAGTCTGCGTGATGTCCATACGGTGGCGCAGCAGGTGCAAATCACTGTGGTGGATGGCGAACCCGAAATCACCATCAAGAGCACGATTGACACTGATATTTCTAATGCGGGGTGGAAACACTGGCTGCCCGATGCCCGCACCACTGCCGATGGCGACACGATTGGCGTTGAAGTGACCAGCCAACAATCCGGTTACGTGGTCGGTATGGCATCCTGCATTAGCGGCGACGAAAGCGATTCGATTTCACGCCTCGCTGAATGGCAGCCCATCATCCGTCTCGGAAACCTTCAAACTTCGACAAAATGAAGCAATAACCTTCCACAAATACACCAGCATCTATACCAGCCGCGACGTACAACAACCCCTGGAGAGTGCGCAGGAACATTTAGCCGTCGTGTCGTCTACAGGTTATGAAAATCTGCTCCAGGCGCACCAGATTGAATGGGATAAATACTGGCAAAACAGTGATGTCGAAATCGAGGGCGATGACGAATCGCAGCTATCCATCCGCTTTGCGCTCTATCACATCCTGATCGCAGCCCCACGACAAGACGACCATGTGAGTATCGGCGCAAAAACATTATCGGGCTTCGGTTACAAAGGCCACATCTTCTGGGATACAGAACTATTCATCGTGCCTCCTCTGACGCTGACACAACCCCACCTGGCACGCAATCTGCTCATGTACCGCTATCACAATCTGGCTGGTGCGCGCAAAAAAGCCGCCGAAGGTGGTTATGAAGGGGCAATGTTCCCCTGGGAAAGCACTGATACTGGCGAGGAAACCACGCCACGATGGTCTGACCCACAGCCGGACGGAACACGAATTCGCATCTGGACGGGCGACAGCGAACAGCATATCTCCACCGACATCACCTACGCGATTCTGCAATACTGGCGCTGGACAGGTGATGACGCCTTCATGGGGCAGTATGGCGCAGAGATTGTGTTGGATACGGCGGTTTTCTGGGGCAGCCGGGTTGAAGCGAAAAATGGACGCTACGAACTCTCCCAGCAAATTGGGCCGGATGAATACCATGAGAATGTAGATAACAGCGTATTCACCAACCGGATGGTGGTCTGGCATCTGACACAGGCACTTGCTTTGCTGGATTGGCTGAATAAACACGCCCATGCCGACGCAGCTCGGCTGACCACATCCCTCAAACTCACGCCGGAGCGGTTGGCTCACTGGCAAGACATCATTGACAAGATGTATATCCCCTTCGACCAGACCGAGGCAGATTCATATCCAGTTCCCTGGCTTCTTCGATATGGAATATGTCCCCGTTCCTGATTACGAGCCGCGTACCCTGAGCGTGCAGGCCATCCTGGGCTACGAGCGCAGCATCCAGACACAAGTAATTAAGCAAGCGGACGTAGTAATGCTCATGGCGCTGCTCGGCGACCAGGTGGGCAGCCGGGAAGTAATGCTCAATAACTGGAATACCTATTATCCCCGCAGCGATCATGGTTCGTCGCTCAGTCCTGCCATTCATGCCTGGGTTGCTGCCCGGTTGGGGTTAGATGATCTGGCCTACGACCTGTTCCAACACGCGGCAGCCATTGACCTGCGAAATAACAAGGGCAATATCCGGGATGGCATACACGGAGCGGCCAGCGGCGGGCTGTGGCAGGCACTAGTATTTGGCTTTTGTGGATTGTCGATCAACGAGGCAGGCGAATTGGTCACGGATGCCCGTCTGCCGGAACACTGGAAGCGTGTGTCATTTCATGTGTACTACCGGGGAGAACGCCGACATATTTCTGTCGGGAACCCCGTGTTGGACTCCCCTGCGACGTGATGGGGCTGCCTGAAAACAGGCCGGAAAACACGTTAAATGAACTTCGTTAAACTAATATTTTGGAGGAGTACCATGCGTAAGTCTCGTTTTCTTCCCGTAGTGCTGGCACTGGTGCTGGTGCTGTCTTATGGATTGGTTCATGCACAAAGTGATGTCACCATCCGCGTGTGGACGGGTTCGTCGTCGCCCGTTGAGGACGATTTCAAGCAAGGCCAGGTTCAGGCGTTTGAAGATGCTAATCCGGGCATCACGGTTGACCTGCAAATTCTGCCCGATTACGGCACGCAAATTCAGACCGCTTTCGCCAGCGGTGATTATCCTGAAGTTTTCACAGTTGGTCAGGGCGATTTCCCCTCACGTCAGGACTCCGGTGTGCTGGCGGACGGCGACAGTATGATCGAGGCCAAAGATGATTTCTATCCGGGTCTGGTATCTGCTTTCAGCGCCGATGGCGATCTGTATTGTGCGCCGAAGGACTTCTCCACACTTGGCCTGCTCTACAATAAGGACCTGTTTGATGCAGCGAGTCTCGATTATCCGACTTCCGAATGGACTTGGGATGATTTGAAGAGCGCAGCAGCAACCCTGACCAGCGGCGATGTGGTTGGTATCAGTGCGGCAGCGGATTACAATCGCTGGCTGGCTTTCTTTTATGGTAATGGCGGTCAACTGTTCGACAGCGATGGAAACGTGGTTTTCAACAGCCCTGAAGGTGTGGCCGCATTGGATTACTATGCCAGCTTTGTCACTGACGGCACAGGCAAGACCCCGGCTGATCTGAATTCCGGTTGGAATGGTGAAGCCTTCGGTCAGGGCAAAGCCGCGATGACCATCGAAGGCAACTGGGCAATTGGCTATCTGGCCGAGAACTTCCCTGACCTGAATTGGGGCGTAGCGGAGATTCCATTAGCACCTGCCACAGGCGAACATGGAACGTTGACCTTTACCGAATGCTGGGCAGTCGGCGCGAGCGCCACTGGCGATCAGGCGGACGCAGCCTGGAAACTCGTGAACTTCTTCACGGGCGTGGATGCTGCCAAGACGGTTGGAACGCAGGGCTTCGGTGTGATGCCCGCCCGTCCAAGCGCTGGCGACACCTGGCTGGAAGCAAGCGGACATGAAGGTCTGGACGCATTTGTGAAGGGCGCGGAATACGCGGTTGCACCGATTTGGCCGCTGGGATATGCGGATTTTGATAAGACGCTGGTGGATGGCACAAACGCCGTCATTGGTGGCACGGAAACTGCTCAACAGGCGATGGATGATGCGGCTCAGGTCGCCCAGGACATCCATGACGAGATGATGGCAGCTAGCAGCTAATAACCGACCTGAATAACCGATTGGGGTGATACATAAATCACCCCAATCGACCCCAAAATTGATAATTCCTCTTAGGGTTGAGAGAGGTGAGCTATGGCAGAGACAGCCGCGTCAGCGGCAGCTAAACCCGTGCGAAGATTGACGACGCAGGTCGGTAGAAAACGCGGCGAGGCCATCACCGCCTATCTCTTTATGTCACCCGCCCTGCTGGTGCTCATTGTTTTCATGATTATCCCCTTGCTGGCGGCCTTATATTTTAGCCTGACCAATTGGAATGGTGTTCGCCCGCTTATCAGCGAAAATCCTTATCAATTCGTCGGACTGCAAAATTATCAAAATTTGCTGGTATCCGGGCGGCGTGTGGCCGATTTTTACACTGCCTTGAAGAATACTGTCTATTATGTATTGGGGGTTGTGCCTACACAGACCATTATCGCGCTGGTACTGGCTGCTATCCTGAACCAACGATGGCTGAAAGTCAGAGGTTTTTTTCGCACTGCTTTTTATTTTCCTTCGATCACGTCCTCGGTAGTAATTTCGCTGATATTTGTCTTTCTGTTCACCAAAGGCGGCCCGGTCAACGGGTTATTGCAGGGACTTTTTCCGAATTTTACGCCTATCACCTGGTTGAATAATGCCGATGGGATTATTCATAATCTGCTCGGTGTATTCGGTATCACACAGCAAACTGTCGGCACTTGGGCGGCCACCAAAGTCTTTAATATCTCGTTGTGGGATTGGATTAGCGGGCCGAGCGTGACGATGCTGATGATTATGCTGCTGGCAATCTGGACGACCATCGGTACGATGATGGTTATTTTTCTGGCAGCACTGCAAAACATCCCTGGACAGGTGTTTGAGGCAGCCGAAGTTGATGGGGCAACACCCTGGCAGACATTCCGGTATATTACCATCCCGCTCCTCCGCCCGACCATCTTTTTTGTCATTACCATCGGTCTGATCGGCACTTTTCAAGTGTTCGACCAGGTTTATATCGTCAGCAAAGGCGCACCACAGGATACAACCCTGACGATTGCCTATCTGGTTTATCGCAGCGCGTTTAACTCGCAAAATCCGTCGATGGGATTGGCCTCGGCGACGGCGATTGTGTTGTTCGTCATTATCTTCGTATTTACACTGCTTCAGCGTCGATTTACGGGCAGTGACCAGGCGAACACTTAAAGGAGGATTCAATGGCAACCATCACTGCTTCTGCGCCAACTCCGGCAGCACGTCGTATCAAGTCTGGGACGATTGTGATAATTGTTGCCACGATTGTCCTGCTTATATTTGCCTTCATCGAAATTGTGCCATTTGTCCTGACGATCTCCAATTCGTTTAAGTGTCAGGCTGCGGTGCAGAACGCACCAGGGGCGATTATCCCTGTGCCGCCTTTCGGCGTTTCGTGCTTTGATGCAAACGGCCAGCGCCGTCCCTATGATGAAATGGTGAATGGCGCGACCTTTAATCCAACGACCAACGGTTACGACCTGGTTTTGCAGGAAGACCTGCCCCGTTGGTTGTTTAATACGGTTTTTCTTTCGGTAGCCGTCACCATCACGCGCGTAATATTTGACTCGATGGCGGGGTATGCGCTGGCACGGATGCGGTTTCCGGGCAATCGCCTCATCTTCCAAATTGTCTTGGGAACATTGATGATACCTGGGGTTGTACTGCTCATACCCCGTTTTATATTGCTGAAACAGTTGGGGCTGTTGAACAGCTATCAAGGCTATATCATCACGTTGGCAGCGGACGCCTTCGGGATTTTCCTCATGAAGCAGTTTTTCGAGAATATCCCGAACGAGATTGAGGAGGCCGCCGAGGTAGATGGTGCCAGCCGTTGGGTCATGTTCTTTCGTATTATCCTGCCGATGGCAACCCCGGCGCTGATTGCATTGACGATCTTCAGCTTCCAGGGACAGTGGAACAACTTCATGGATGCGCTCATCATCGTCGGGGGCAACAAAGACCTGTACAACCTGCCGCTTGGTCTATCGGTGCTGCGCGGCGCTGGGGATACGATCCAATTTGAGCGTGTGCTGCCGGGTGCGGTCATTACAACTGTCCCGATGGCGATCATCTTCTTCATCTTCCAACGCTATTTTGTAGAAGGCGCGAACTATTCCGGGCTGGCGGGACAGTAGGGTGTTAGATGGTTTCCGTGTCCTAAAGCGTGCGCTCGGCCACCTCAATCACCGGGGATACATTTATATCTGGGCGAATCTGCTATGGTTCGTCCTGTCTGCCCTGGTTATCACCGCACCAGCAGCCTGGGCAGGGTTGGCCTTGTTAAGCCACCGGGCACATACGCAACCCAGTGTCAGCCTCAGCGATTTTTTCGAGGGCTTCAGGGTATATTTTAGGCAAAGCCTCGTGCTGGGCTTATTGAACCTTGTTATGGTTGTGGTGAATGTCAGTAATATCATCAGTTACCGAGAATCTATCGGGATTCTGTTTGATGTGTTTCAGGTGGCATGGGTGCTGATCCTGTTCACTTGGTTCAGCATCCAGTTGTATGTCTGGACACTGTTTTATGAGATGGAACAGCCTAATTTGATTGCGGCCATGCGGAATGCGGCGTTAATGTTCCTCCTCAACCCCTTTTTCACCCTAAGTATCTGGCTAGGCATCCTTTTGGTTGTGCTGCTCAGTTTGATTCTGGTTGCACCCTGGGCGCTGCTGACTGGCAGCATGATTGTTATCTTGACCACCACTGCGGTGCTCAACCGTCTGGAAGCCGCCGGTCTTCGGCAGCCTTTGCCCAAGTATGTTACTGGTGAATATTCGAGCGAGGATTAAACAGTTGATCCTCTTCTATTGTTTCTAGGGTTGGACTCGATTCTGATTGCCTTAACGTGTTTACTTCAGCTACTCAACCGTAACCTGGTTCTTGCCTCATACGCCGCTAAAGATTAAAAAATACTCGACTTGACAATATTTATTTGCCGAAAACGTTTGCTACCAGCAAAGTTCTGTCCAACTTTCATTCTTTCTACCGCTGCATACCCCTATAATGTTATTGACGTACGGCTCTCTCAATTTGACAACAAAGGCTAGGCTGATGAACGCAAGGCGGCTGTTATTCGGGATAGCTCAATGTGGTCTCATCGTTGTTTTGATTTTTCAACTTCAGGTGTCGATAACCACTGCACAAGAATTGACTGAAGATCAGACACAGTTGAGTCTGGAACCTGTTCTGCGGTTTACTCATCTGAATTCGGATGATGGGCTGATTCAAAATAGTGTGGATGCCATCCTACAAGATCGCAATGGATTTATGTGGTTTGGTACACAGGCCGGACTCAGCCGTTACGATGGTTATCGGTTCATCTCATTTCAGCATGACCCGGATAATCCAAACAGCCTTACCCATAACGACATTCGTGACCTTTATGAAGATCGGGACGGGATGATATGGATTGCCACCGAAGGCGGAGGCATCAATCGCCTGGACCCCAACACAATGACATTCACCAGTTATATGCCGCCACCAGACCAGAAAAACGATTGGAATGGAATTGTCGGAGATCGACACTCAGTTGTTTTTCAAGACAGCCGGGGACATATATGGGCTGGGGGACCGCGTCCGTTCGGTTTATCGGATTTTGACCCCACACAGGGGACTGCCCTGGTTTATTATCCCGGCAATACAGCGCCTGATGGATTTATGGGCACTAGCAGCGAGGATATCATCGAAACTGAGGATCACCAGCTCTGGATCGCCGCCAGATTTGCAATTGATCGATATGACCCGGTTACTCGCCACTTCGCCCATTACGATCTGCGCCATGATGGTGAGTTGCATGTCGTGAGCCTTTTGGAAACCTCAAATGGGCAGGTCTGGGCAGGTGGCGCGCGTGGTCTCTATAGGTTCAATATCCAAGCAGATCATTTTGACCGTTATCCCGTGCCAGCCAGCATAAACGACATTCTTGAAGCCGAAAATGGTCTGTTATGGTTAGCAACGGACGATGGTATATATCGGTTTGATCCCCAGAGTGAACAGATTGTCGGTCATGACGTCCCTTATGCTGGTGTTGCGGACAGCTTAAATAACATCTCGATTAATGAACTGTATCAGGATCGTTCTGGACTGATATGGATTGCGGGCGAAAACGGCCTGGATGTTTACGATCCGCAGCTGGCACGTTTTGATTATTTTCGGGATGCGATTCCGGGTGCCCCATCCAGTTTCGTCGCCGGACAAATTCAGTCGATGTATGTTTCGGATCAAAATACAGCCTGGATAGGTGTCAATTCTGTACTGCACAAAGTCAACTTGGACACCAAGACGGTTACGCTTTATCGACTGGAAGATTATGGACTGGATACCGGGCAAATCACTTCAATTGTAAAAGATCATATTGGCAAACTCTGGCTCGGTGATGATCGCGGAAATCTGCTTCAATTTGATCCCATTGCAGAAGTCTTCAGTGAATACGAAATGTTGGGGGATGCAGAATCCACGCAGCAGTCACCTGGGTCACCACCCAGTCAACATACTATTGTGGGACTCCATGAAGATACCCACAACAACCTGTGGATCATCTTGAACCAGGGTGGCATCTATCGTTTGGACGAAGCACGGGAGACCTTTGAGAAATACAAACCGCCCGCCGCAGCCCGACCACTTGGGGGGGGGGGCTGCCACCTAATGGACGGATTGAGCCGCCGATTACGAGTTTGACTGTGGACCGAGCGGGCAATCTTTGGCTTACAAGCGAAAATGGTTTTTACCGTTTTGACCCCAACACGGAAACAAATCAACCTATCCGTCTGCTTAGACCACAAGGTTCAGATACCGCGACAGAAGCCAGCCTTGAGGATCAGGATGGTGTCATCTGGGTCGCATCACACGATGGATTATTCCGGTTTGACCCGGAAATCGCAAACGTCACCTTGTATACTACCAAAGATGGGCTGCCAACGAATTTTCTGGTCGGCATCCTACAGGATGAAACAGGTGACCTGTGGATTAGCACCAAGAAAGGATTGTCTAGATTTTCTCCCGCTGCGGAAACATTCCGCAATTACGATGCTTTCGACGGCTTGCAGGGAAACGAGTTTAACACCCGGATAGTTGCACAGGCCAATGATGGCCGGATGTTCTTTGGGGGAACCAATGGTCTGACGGCATTTTATCCGCAGGCAATTGTGGATAGTACCTATCAACCGCCAGTTATACTGGACGATTTTGATTTGTTTAACCAATCGGTTCATCCAGGAGACAACTCACCGCTTTCAATCCCCATTTGGTTGACAGATAACCTGACACTCGACTATGACCAGAATTTCCTGTCGTTTGAATTTAGCGTCTTAAATTATGCCTTTGGTGACAATAACCATTATCGTTATCGTTTGGAAGGTCTGGAAACAGCTTGGAATGAAACCGACAGTTCTCGCCGGTTTGCGACTTACACTAACCTCCATGCGGGCGATTACATATTCCGTGTACAGGCCACCAATCGAGACGGTGTGTGGAGTGAACATGAAGTCGCATTAAAATTAACGGTGCTGCCGCCCTGGTGGGAAACGACCTGGTTCCGGCTGGGGATAGTCCTCTTGTTGGGGATCATAGTCGTTGGAGGCTACCAGTGGCGTGTCCGCCAGATTGCGCGGCACAACCGCGCTTTGAGGCAGGAGGTAGATCGGCAAACTCATGCGCTGCAAGTTCGAACCCAGGAACTCCAAACCAGTGAGAATCAACTCAGAGAGGCCAAAGAAGCAGCAGAGTCCGCCAACGACGCGAAAGGTATCTTCCTTGCCAATATGAGCCACGAACTGCGTTCTCCATTGAATGCCATATTGGGGTTCGCACAGGTGACGAAAGGTAATCGGACTCTGCCGCATGATGTCCAGGAAAACCTACGAGTGATTATCAACAGCGGTGAACATCTCCTGGCATTGATTAATCAGGTGCTGGATTTATCGAAAATTGAAGCCGGACAGATGACCTTACTGGAGACAGGGTTTGATCTCTATCGTCTCCTGGACGATCTCGAAGATATGTTTATCCTGGCAGCAGACGATAAGGGCTTGAGACTGAATTTTGAATATGCAGGCGATGTACCACAATATATCTTCGCTGATATGACGAAACTGCGTCAGACGCTCATCAATCTGGTTAGTAATGCCCTCAAATTCACAAAAAAGGGCAAAATAACTGTGCGAGTAAAAAAATTGGATGGTGCAGGTGACTTCGACTTGGCATCTCTCCGTCTGAAATTTGAGGTCGAAGATACGGGGCCGGGTATTCCGACGGATGAATTGTCGATGTTGTTTGACGCTTTCGCACAAGCTTCCACTGCGCGCAAGGCACAGGAAGGTACAGGCCTGGGTCTGACAATTAGCCGGAATTTCGTCCGATTGATGGGGGGTGATATTCGGGTGAGAAGTGACGTTGGCAAGGGAACAACCTTTACTTTCGACATTTCCTGCCGCGTCGCATCCGAGGTGAGTATTCAATCCGGGAATTTGGAGCAGCAGGTTGTTGGTCTTGCACCGAATCAGCCACGATTTCGGATTATGGTTGTAGACGATAAATGGACGAACCGGCAGTTGATTGTCAAGCTCCTGGAACCCCTCGGCTTCGAGATGCTGGAAGCCGAGAATGGCGCGGATGCTGTTGAACTGGCACAAACCTTCCAGCCACATCTGATCTGGATGGACATGCGGATGCCGATAATGGACGGCATGGAAGCCACCAGACGGTTGAAAGCCCTGCCACTGGGCAAGTCAACGAAAATCATCGCGCTGACAGCCAGCGTCTTCGACGAAGAACGAGTAAAGGTTTTAGCCGCAGGCTGCGATGATTTAGTCCGCAAACCTATCCATGCAGATAGGATATTCGAGGTACTCAGCAAGCACACCGGAGCACAGTATATTTACGCTGATATTGTCGCTGAACAAACGCTCTCCACTTTATACCTACTATCATCGGATGAGATGAAAACTGCTTTGAGTACAATCCCTCCTGAACTTGTTGTTCGACTGAGTGAAGCCATAGTTTTAGGCGATATGGCTGTTATTGAGAGGTCGATCAGCGAGGTTAGGGGGTATCATACCGCGCTGGCCGGAACATTGCATAAGATGGCTCAACGTTTCCAGTTTGAAGAGCTGCTAGAACTTCTGAGGGAGGAAGAGCGACGATGAGTCATAATCGGCAAAAGTCTATTGTTATCGTAGACGATACCCCGGAAAATTTACGACTACTCATCGGGATGTTAAGTGAGCAAGATTACCGAGTACGACCTGCACCAAGCGGCGAATTGGCACTCGCCAGTATCCAGAAAGAAGTCCCAGACCTGATCTTGCTGGATATTATGATGCCCGATATGGATGGTTTCGAGGTCTGCCAAAAACTGAAATCCGACGAACAAACCCGCGATATTCCCATTATCTTTATCAGCGCACTCAACGAGGTTTTCGATAAAGTGTCTGCTTTCGCCTATGGTGGTGTCGATTACATCACAAAGCCGTTTCAGGTTGAGGAGGTGTTGGCACGTGTCCAGACACATTTGAACCTGAGGGAAGTACGCCAACTTCTGGAAGAGCAGAATCAGGAATTAGAAGCGTTTTCTCACACGGTTGCGCATGATCTTGATGGTCTGGTGGGAACGCTCATAGGTTTTTTGGATTTGATACCAGACGATGGTGATGCACTGACCGAGTTATCCCGCGAACTACTGGATTATGCAACCCGTTCCGCCTATAAAATAGTCGATGTGATCGAGGAACTGTTGCTTCTGGCAAGCGTCCGTAAAGAAGACATTGAGTTGGCTCCAATTGATATGGGTGCGATTATCGAGCAGGCACTCAGTCGTCTGGGACATATGGTGAACGAGTACCAGCCTGAAGTGATTGTGCAGGACTCCTGGCCGCTTGTAATGGGATATGCTCCCTGGATTGAGGAGGTATGGGTAAATTATCTTAGCAATGGTTTCAAATATGGGGGTAGACCACCACAACTACACCTAGGTTCTGATCCTGAGTTTCATGGCATGGTACGGTTCTGGGTAAAGGATAATGGCGTTGGTCTCGACCCGGTTGGGCACTCCGCATTATTTACCGAGTTCACTCGGCTGGATAAGATCCGCGCACAAGGACACGGACTTGGTTTGTCTATCGTACGACGCATTATGGATAAGTTGGGTGGGGAGGTTGGTGTCGAAAGTAACCTTAACCAGGGGAGCTTATTTTATTTTACCTTGCCCGTAAACGGTGAAGCTAAGTCAAGTTAGAAAAATTACAATCAATTACACGAAGGTATTTTGTGGGACTGGAATAATCTATAGTCAATCAAGTGGATAAATTAGGAAATAAAATCAGTCGAATATTGTCTTTCCACTGGTAAACAACCGCTACGGTTGGGCAATCTTCGCTCTGCTTGATTTTGGCCCAAAACCATAATAAGCATTCGGTCTAGTATCTGGTTTCAATTGTCGTGCCTCGTGAAGGAAACATTAAATATGCTTTTAAAACAAAAAGTGACTTGATGATTAAATTCCACTACCAACGGTGTGCATATCCAGTGTATTTTGTTGGAAACTGTAGAAGAAAGTAACGACCTTTTGAAGTGAGTGCAATTCAATGTTCGACGGGACGAGTGTCTACGGTCTAGTCTGTCAACAAGATAAGAGCATGGACAGCGTAGAGCGCGGCCTTTCATCCCGGCAGGGCGATTTGGACTAAAGACTTGCTCAAAATAGGTGGTGTTGTAGGGGACGACCTATGTGTCGTCCCTTTGCTTGTCACGGCAAAAACGGTAGCGGTGTATCCGTGATGGACGGCTGCGTCGGTGGCGGCGGATTAGTTGGCGGGGGTGGATTTGTCGGCTGGATGACTTGCGGTGTGGGCGACAGGAATTGCGTCGGAATCACGATGGTCGGTGGTTCGGTGGGGAAGACGAAATTGGTCGGTTGAATGGTGATCGGCAGCGGTGTCACGCTGGCGACTGCGCCCCCAATCGGCGTGACCGTTGGTGTGGCGCTGATTTCCTGGGTGGGTTGCTGCTGGGTGCCAACGGCTGTGCTGGACGACTGACTGCGCTGGGGTGCGGTTCCCCACAGGAAGATGCCGACACAGTAAAACGGAATTGTAATGATGATGATCGTAATCAATCCGACCCGCCAGTTGCGCCGCTGCCGTTCGGCGGCTTCGATTTGGGATGGCCTCACGCGCGCACCTCGTCAATCGTTCCCCAATTATGCACCCGCCTACTATACCACACGCTTAGTTTAGCGGCGATGAGACGGTTGGATAGACGCGGAAGCCATCTATTACTCATTGACGACTTCGGAGGACACCAGATGCCACTGGTCTTCATTGGCATTGTAGTTGTAGGTGAGCACCGTTTGTTGGGTTTCCGTCGGCGCGACCAGGTTGAAATCAAACTGGGTAATTTTGACCACCAGCACGGTTCTACCCTGAAAGTCGATGGATTGGGCATGTTCATCCTCGTGTGTCCCCAAGCCGACCAGGGAAAATTCGGGACGGATGTCGTCCGTAAAACCGCCGTTTTTGTCCAGCCCCACTGAATAAATGTCCGATGTGCGTGCCATGCCGAAGTACAGGCGTTTGCTGTTGATTCCGTTGAACACCCCAATCCCGAAGGCATCCACACCCGGCAGGGTGGATTTCACCGCCCCGCTGTCCGGGTCGATCTGGAAAATACTCCCGGCAACGTGGTCATAGGTCGAGCCGAACACTGACGAAGCATACAAACTGTTGGTGTCGCAGTCGTAGGTGATGCCCAGCAGTCCATACACATTCTCCGGTGTCACCGGGGCATCGCTGGGTAGGTCGGTCAATGGGGACATCACCCCGGTGGTATCGTCAATCCGGTAGATGATATTCGACTTTTCCGGCGGATTGTCGAGGATGTTGATGAATGGAATCGGGATGAGATAGATGTTTCCTTTGGCGTCGCGCTGGAACGGCCCCATATAACCGGCGCTCGTCCAGGAGGGGTCTTGATAGGTGTTGGTGATATTGCCGTTGGCATTCAGTTCGCGCAGCGCCACCCCTTTGACATATTTGGCGCGGGTATCCAATGCGCTGTGGGCGACGTCGAAGCCAACCCGCTGTACAAAGTCCGAATTGCCCACACAATTCTCCACGCTGCCGATCACATACGGCAGTGGAGTCGCATATCCCTCATTAGATACATCCGCGTTCTGGCTGCTGCTCAACAAAACCGCCAGCGCCCCCACCGCGATCACCGCCACCAGCAGCAGCCCGCCGATCATCTGCCTTCGCGTGAACACCAGCGGGGCTTGAGAATCAGCTTCACCCACAGCTTGCGCGGGCTGATTCTTCGGCTCTGGCGGCTGTGGTGGTTTACGAGTTGGTTTGCGTTTGCTCACAATACCTTTAACCGAATATCTCAGGGATTGATGGGCACGAACATTGGACCGGATGGGCAGGGATACTGTCGCTGGACATAAACCCCATCCTCCAGTACCGATTCCGCCCAGCAGTATTGGCTTCCCGGTGTGTCGTCATTATGCACCTGCGCCACATACCACAGCACTAATGAACTGTTGGCAATCGGTTCGGGTGTGGGGTCGATGAACTTCTCCGGCCCCTGCTGGTAATCGGCATTGCAGCACGGGCCAATGGTCGGCATATCGGAGTCGCCTTCGTCCCGGTCTGAATGGTGCAGGGTGACATACAGGTAGGCATTGTCGCCCCGTTCACCATCACCGAACTGTCCAGTAGATGGTTCGATGTAGTACCCGCCGGATGGGCTGGTCACACGGAAGGACTCACCTTCGGTATTGGGAGCGACATCTGCCGCCAGCCGCCACGCTTCTGTTGTCCAGTCCTGCCACGACGAGCCATCCCACTGGCTGAAAGTGTTGTCAGTCCCGGCCAGGGCGATACGGGTTACGGGTCGGTATGTGCCATCATTGCCACAGCCGCGCCCGATATTCATCACCACCGGGCGGAAGCGCCCATCCTGATAAAATTCATAACGTTGGCGATAGTAATAATTGCAGGGCTGCGGCCATAATTCGCTCCAGAACTCCTGCTGCAATGCGAATCCTACAACTTCATTATCGACGGTGATGTCCTCAATCGTCGGCGGCCCAACCGCGATCACGGCGGCCTGACTGAACACTGGACAGCCCACCGCATCGCTGTAACCGAATCCATCAGCCGACGAGTAGCTGACGTGCCAGTCCACCAGTTTGATGCTGTCGATCACCGGCTTACCCTGATAACTGATGTCCGCCACCAGCAGCCCATCGGAACTGGTCAGCATGTAACTCATCAGCCAGCCATCCTGCTGATAGGCGGTAAAACGCTGGCAGTAGGTGGTCATGATATAGTCGTTTTGCAACTGCTTTTCGGTGACAGGATTGCTGTCGCCCACCTCTGTCCACCGTACCCCGACCAGTGTGCCATCCGTCAGATCAACGATTGCCCACAGCGCCCGTTCGCCATCAACGAAGGTCGGCGCGACACACAGATGTCGGGAACGTTCGCACAGGCTGTCGTTCAGCGCCGTTTTGGTATTCGCCATGACCGCATCGTCGGCTGTAGGGGTATACCCCAGCGCCTCGATCACTTCCGGCGCGTGAGTGGCGATTTCCAGCGCGATCTGCGTCAGGCTGGTGGGAATATCCGGCTGCGAATTCTGATAACCGTTCACATTCACCACCGACTGCGTTTCCATGTCCACAGCGGCGGCCAGATAGAAGTTGAGCGCGTAATTGTACATCTCGACCCGGTAACAGGTGTCGGCTGCGCAGGCCGGAGTCTGGTCGGTGATGTCGCTGGCACGCATGGGATAAACGCCAAAAATCTCGTTGCGGAAAGGTGTTTTTGTCTGCGGATCGCGGGAGTAATTCTGGAAGCGGCTGTCGGCGATGGCAATGTCCTGCGCCTGCTGTTGTTCGGCGTCTAATCCATCTGTCAGGGGCAGAATTGGCACATCCTGTTCCAGCACCGCCTCAACCCGCGCCAGATGGTCGGCCAGCAGCGGCAGTTGTGTCAGGTCGGGCGTCGCGCGCGGCGCGAGTAGACCGGGGTCGGAGGGAGTTGGCGCGAGGGTCGGCACGTTCGCCCCAACCGGGGTGGGTGTCGATCCGGTTGTGCTGTCGCAGGCCGCCAGCGCCATCATCAGGCCGAGCAGCATCAAAAACGTGTGGGATGGTTTCATTGTGAAAGTGCTTAACCGCTCATGTCGTTGAGAATGGGTGTTGAACAACTGCTTTCTGTTCATTCCCTGCCAGTGTATCGTATTCCGGGTCGCTTCCCCACCCGTCGAATGTCACAATTCCCGCATCTGATGAACTTGACACTCACTTATATGGTATTGTTTAACCTGGAAGAATATTCGAGAGCCTTTTGAATAAAGAATTTGCGCATAAAATTTCAAGAGGATGGGTTCAAAAATTGTGGAGGGGAATCATGGGCACGGGTGTAGTGCAGGGCATCATTTTCGGCGACGTGCTGGCTTCATCACACCCAAATTTTCGCGGGATCAAGGCCGTGCAGGTCAACCGAGCGACAGCAATCTCCCGACTGCCTATGGTCTTGCAAAGCAGATATAGCTCATACCGTTAAGTCATAGGAAGCAAGAATATGAGCAGAACATTCACTTATTTTACGACATTCATCGGCGTCGTATGCGCCTACTTCATCATCCGTTTGCTCTTCTTGACCGATTTGAGCACCAGGACCGTGCAGAGCGATATAATACAGGGCGTCCTCATCGGCTTCGGGTTGGCGTTTGTTATGGCCCAGATTTACGCGAGAATCAAGGCCACGAAGGTCAACGGCTGGATCACCATGTTCGGACTTGGCGTACCCGGCAATAGTATGTTCCTGCGAACCGCCCACGCCCAACTGTTCCTCGGCCCGGTGAATGTGCCGCAGGAGGCCATGTATTGGTGGGCGAACGTAGATGGCGCGGGACATGCGCTCTCCGGCCAGCACGACTACATCATGCACTTCCCACCGGGTGGTCTTCCGCCCAACGACGCCTTCTGGTCGCTGACGATGGGGGATGCGAAGAATCACTTTGTGGCGAATCCGATCAATCGCTACAGCGTCAGTGATCGCTCCGGCCTCGCGCAAAATGCCGACGGCTCCGTCGATATTTACCTTCAGACCGCCGCGCCGACAGGTCATGAATCCAACTGGTTGCCCGCGCCGGGAGGCAATTTCATCCTCTGGCTGCGCGTGTATATCCCCGGTGCAGCCATTCTCAACGGCGAGTATACGGTGCCGCCTGTCGTGGAGGTGAAATGATGGGATACGAACATTTGCTACTCTTCGGTGGGGTCTGTGTTGCGACGTGGTTCCTTGTCATCTACTTTTGGCCGCGCATGTTGCTGGTCGTGTACAAGCGAGCGATCCTCGTGAAAGGGTTCGGTGACGGTCCCGTCCCGATCAATACGCTCTATACGGAGCCCCAAACACTCTTTGCCGATCCCCTCCACACGCCCGCTTCGGCCCCAAAAGTGGCGACGAGTGGCGTGAACCGCGACACACTCTATGTTCTCGGCTGGCTCGATCTCTCAAAAGGATCGCAAATCTTGCATGTGCCGGACATGAGTGGCCGCTACTACAGCGTACAATTCACCAATCCGTCGAACAACACGAATTTTGCCTATGTTGGCAAACGTACCACAGGAACTGAGGCCGGTGACTACCTGATTACGGGGTCGGGTTGGAAAGGACAGGTACCGGGCGGCATGACGCAAATATCTTCGCCGAACAATTCGGTGCTGGTGATCGGGCGCGTGTTCGTTGAGAACGACAGCGATCTCCCGTCCGCTCACGCGCTGGCGGCACACATACAGCTCACGCCGTTGAGCCAGTGGCAGTCTAACCAGCAGCTTTAATAAACGATTGCCGACCACGAAAAACTTAAAATCATCCTTTTCGCTTCCCGCTTCAAGGCGAGGCGGGCGGAAAGGGGGTTCGGGAGGGATGCCGCTCACCTCGCCAATCATTCTCAGACATTTGTCTTCAGAGAATGAGTACCTGACTGACGATGGGGTTCACGAACTTCATCCTCCCATGTATTGCTCATTTCAATAGGCAGTCGGTTGCGCGAGTATCAAGATGAACACCCAACACGCTGTATCTTTTCATTATAATTGCCGCACCTGATACAGCGCCCCATCCTCGAATCCCCGCTTGCGGTAATACTCGCGTGTGCCGATGGCCGAAATCACCGCCAGCCGTGTATAGCCCCGCTCCCGCGCGATGTCCGCCGCCCGTTCAATCAACTGTTTACCCAGACCGCCATGCTGCGCTCGCCCAGTGGACAGTTCGCCAATTTCGAGCGATTGCCCGTACACATGCACCTCGCGGATCATGGCCGCGCCTACCAATTCGTCGGTGATCGGGTCTTCGCTCGGCAGCGACAAACGCAGGAATCCGGCGATGTCGCGTTCCGGCGTGATATATTGCAGGAAAATCTCGTCGCCCCAACTGGATTCGTATACCAGTTCATCCAACTCAAATTCCGTCGCCGCCACTTTACGGAAGCGCACTTCCCGCGCTCGAATATCCCGGCTGCGTTCGCCAGTTCGGGTCAGTTCGTCCTCCGCGATCTGCCGGAAGTTGGTCAGTTGGTTGCCTGCGACAATGTCGGTGGATGGAATATCCCGAATCACCCGCGTCAGGCGGCAGTATTCGGGTGTCAGCCGGAAAACTTCGGTCAGCACATGCAGCAGTTCATCGTGGCTGTAAGGTCGCCACGAGCCATCTTCGTACCGCTCCATCAATTCCGCGCTCTCGATCAGCGAACACGGGTAAATCTTCAGTTCATCCGGGCGGAAGTCCGGGTCATCGAACATCCGGCGGTAATCTTCGACATCCTCATCTGGCGACGAACCGTACAGATTTGGCATCCAGTGGGCGTGAATTTTGAAACCCGCCGCCCGCAGCAGTTTAACCGCCCGCTGGGTCGCCGCGACAGTGTGACCGCGTTTGTTCATTCGCAGCACTTTGTCATTCAAGCTCTGGAAACCGATCTGCACCTTTGTACAGCCCAGCCGCCGCACCCGCAGCACTTCTTCTTCGCTGATGTGGTCAGGCCGTGTCTCGATTACCAGTCCCACGCATCGGCACACTGCCGTTTCATTCTCGCGGTGCGCTGCTTCCAGTTCCTCCCAGGTGGCATATTCATCGACGGGTAATCGTACCCGTTCACCGCGCCCGATCTCGTCCGCCATCTCCCGCGAACGGGTCATCTCGCCCTTATACACCGTCTGCACCACTGCGTTATACCGCTGCTCAATATGCCGCCCGTCAATGGTCACACTGGTGACATTGCGATCCGGGTGAAGCTGCGAGACTGTCAGCAGCGCATCCTCGACTGCCTGCCGCCCGTCAATTCCCTTGCCGAAGTCGTGCAGCGCGTCGAACACCCGCTTGATGAACCATATTTGGTAGGTTTCGGGGTAAAACGACCACGTGCCGCCCAGGATAATCACTTCAATTTTGTCGGTTGGATGTCCGGTGTTGTGATAACTCTGCAACCGGGTATACGTCTGCAAATACGGGTCGAAGCTGTTCTGTTCTGCCCGCTGTGCCCCCGGTTCGTCGGACAGGTAACTCTTGGGCATCCGCACGTCGTTCGGGCAAAAGATACACTCGCCGGGGCAGGGGAACGGTTTGGTCAGCACCGTCACCGGGGTCACACCCGAACTGGTGCGGACAGGCTTGCGGCGCAGCCGTTCCAGCACCCCCGCGTCATAATCCGGCAGGCCGTCCGTCCCGGCGAAACTGCGGTAGGCGGCGATTAATTCATCACGGCTGTAGAAGCCATCCCCGGACTTGGGATATGTCCGTAGGATGATGTTCAGGGCTTTTTCGGTGAGCGTGGGCTGCTCGATCACGGCCTGAAAAATCGCCACCAACGGTTGGCGGTGTGCTTCCAGGTCGAGGGTGTATTTATGGGACATCACATTCCAGTAAAACAATTATCGGGTTTTGCGCTGGGCACATATCTGACTGCCCACGCGCGTATTGTACCAGCACAATCATACATCAGACTAACTAAACAATTCTATAAAATTTAATACTAATAAATATGAATTATAAAAACATAATAAATAAAACGTAGCCCTACTATATCGACAAGATAAAATATCCTCCATTAGGGTAGCGAACCAGACTTTTTGTCTGTATCTTGAGTTGAGGTGTAGGGACAGGTGCAAGCCCTTGTCCGCCGCTTTCCCGTTGTTCCTTTGCCTCTTTGCGGTTTTGCGCTACGTTTGTTTTTTTTTAGTCTGTTCTGGCAACTGGAATCTGGCAGCTAACTCCCCATTTTTCCCCTCAAAAACGACACAAATGTGTACACATTTGTGTACCACAAAACAGAACTTCTGTGCTATGATGGTCTCGTGAATATTTGCAGAGGATCGAAGTCACCATGCCAACCTCGAATAATCCTGTCTCCATACCTATCCGTATCATCTGCTGTCCACATGCGACGTAAGATTCCGGCTTTGGATTGCAGGATAATCCCAAAATCGTGCAATTCATTATTTGGTGCGAGGGACATAAAATCCACTATCATCTCAGTATCTTGGATATAACTCAATGCGTCGTTTTCTGCGTCATAACGGTAGAACAGAGTCGAAGGGGAAGCGTACCAAGCAAACACAATGTGTTACTTTTCCCCGGTCAGCCTCGCCCGGATGGCGGCCTGCGAATTCGAATTTGTTTACAGAGCCCGCTACCAGACCAATATGGTGTAACATTTGAAGAAGTAAATGCGGCATACTCTCCGCTCCGCGACCATCCAGATTGAGGAATAGCGAATTGAGTAAACTACTGTATGTTTCATCTCTATAGATATACTGTGGCAGTTCCACTTGCTTGTTCAATCGCATCAACGACTCGTCGCAAGGGCCCCCAACTGGTTCGGCATTTTACACGCACGGCACACCAAAATCCCGCTTCCTCTATCTCAGTCTCGGTTGTAGAGAAGGGGATGGCTGGAAATGGAGTTCGCCGGATCAAAATTCCCCTGACCGCCATCACCTGGCAGCAGGTCGAATCCGCCCTCGCCAATCATGCGGCACTAGAGGCCACTGTCGATGGCACGGGCTCTGGCACAGTCCCCCTCGTCGGTGATGGTTGGAGCATCTGCTAAATGTCCATATACAACACTCGCTATTCCGTTTGGGCACACCACTGTATGCAAGCGACCAGCCATCACCACGAATAACTTGCTCATTAGATAATTCAAATCGTGCTAGGATATGTTTCTCACTGCCGTTAGCAAGCTCAGTGACAAAAGCTTTATCCTCGGCTGAATAGTAATATATTGAAGGGAAGCTTGTCTGCGACTTTGCATTTGTGGGCGGAAAGCTCAGTATTACAAGTATGAGAATTCTTATCAATCTCACTCGAATTTACCCCAGTCACACTAACTCCTGGCTTCTTCACTATAGACTATTGACTTCAAAACTCGCCTTTTTCCCCTCAAAATCGAAACAAATGTTTATACAAATGTTCACCCTTTCGCCCCCAACCTGTGCTAAACTTTCTATATGATGAACGCATTGATTACTCCGACCATCCCCTTTGCGTCTTTGCGTTGAGTTTTTTCTTTCTCGTTATCGGCGACTGGCTCTCTGCTTTCCACCGAAACGGCACAAAGGCTGTCGCATCGGCAGTTGCCTCACTCGTTCCCGCCGATTTTCGTTCACTGCGGCGACAGTTCTCGGCCTTCCCGCCGTACCTGATTGCCACTTCCGCGCCACCGTCCCCTGTTCCCGCCGTCCACCCCGGCGACAATCGTGCAAAATATGACAATTTGTGCCATAACCGCCAATCAAAAAGACACACCATTTTGATGTGCCTTTCCATCTTTCTCTGCGCCTTTGCGTTGAAATCTTTTTTCTTTACCCATCTGCCAGAATCGCGTCCACCGCGCCGGCCAGTTCACGCAGGTTCGTCACCTTATACACCCCGTCGGAAATCGGCGCGTATTGATGCATGTCGCTGTCGCCCGTCCCCCACATACTCGGCGGTTCGGGACAGAACCACAACAAACGCCGCGCCCGACGTTCCATATCCTGAGCGATGTCCAACCGGGGATTGTTGTAATTGTTCCGCCCATCGCCCAGCACGATGATGGTCGTTTTGCTCGTCACTTTACCCATATGTTCCCGGTTGAAGGTCTTCAGACCGTTGCCCAGGTCGGTGCTGTAATATCCCGGTGGATTATCCATCAACACCTGCTGTACCGCCTCGCGTGGCTGCATCTCCTCGAAGGTCATGCTGATGTCCACGATGTCGTCGATGAACATAAAACTGTCTGTCTTGGCGACCACATCCTGCAACTCGTACACCAGCGTCAGCAGGAACTCGGCACAGTAGCGCATCGACGTGCTGACGTCGCAGATCAACACCAATCGCGGTTTCACCTGCCGCGTATGGAATTTCAGTTCAATCGGCACGCCGCCGTAACGCATGTTGGCACGCATGACTTTGCGTGTATCCAATACCCCACTGTTGGCCCGCTTCTGTCGCAGGGACGCCCGACTGCGCAGCCGCGCCGCCAGCCGCCGGATTTCGTCGCGGATGTTATCCACTTCCTGCTGACCCAACTGGCTGAAAGGTACATCCATCAGGTCGGGTTTGGCTTCCGGTTCTTGCTCGGCCATCTGCTCGGCCAACGATGTACCCACATAATTCGAGATTTGTTCCGCCAGCCCTTCCGCATTCTCCTGAATCTGCTGGGCAATCTGCTCGATGGCTTCTTCGCTCATGCCCATCTCGCGTAATTCCTGTAGCAGTTGGTCGATCATATCCTGAAGCTGCTGCATCCCTTGCTGGCGGTTCATGCGCCGCTCGAACCACTGCCGCTGGTACATCTCGTTGCCCTGGTTCAATCCGGCCTGTTCGCCCATCTGGTCAAGCTGCTCCTGACTGAACGGGCGGCCTTCCAGCAGTTGTCGAAGCAGGTCTTTGAGCGCCTCCATATTGCCCATCAACGATTGCAAGCGCATCCTGAAGTTTTTGCTGGTCTTCTGGTGAGAGGTTATCGGGCACGTTCTGCATCGGCGGTTGGTTGTTGCCAAAGAACAGGGGAAAAAAATACTCGAATGTGCCCTGGTCGCGGGCTTCTTTCACCAGTGTCGCCCGCAGGGTCGAGCGAAACAGGTCACGGTTGTGCGCGCCGACGGCATCCACGCCGAACATCGCATCCTGACTTTCGGCCAGCGAAATGCGTACCCCCGCCGCCCGCAGCGCCCGAATAAACTGCACCATGCGTTCGTTCATATCAACCCTCGCTACCAGTAAACCATGTTGACGGTGGAACGCTCCCCACCACATAGTTCGATTGTATCCAGAACAGGAGTGCGTGTAAACCTGCCCAAAAGAACGGGTATATTCAGCAGTGGGGCGCGTTTTCCTACAGTTCGATCATGCCCTCGCCCACGTAAACACATTGACCGCCCACGCTCACCCCAGTGAACTCGCCGCCCGCATGGTCGATGCGAATGTGGATGAAGCTCGGTCTGCCCATCTCCAACCCCTGTTCGCTGACGATCACCGCCGGGTTGTCTGCCACCCATCCGTATTTGACTAGATAACAGCCCAATGGCCCGCTGGCCGCGCCGGTTGCCGGGTCTTCCGGGATGCCCAAAGCAGGCGCGAACATCCGCGAATGGATGGTTGAGCCATCCGTCTCGACCTCGCGGGTGAAGGTGAAAAGGTGCGGTGCTTCAAAATCCTCTAAGTGTTGCTCCCACAAATCTAGCCGAACCTTGATGCGTTTCATATCCGCCAGCCGTTTGATCGGCACGAACAGAAACGGTACGCCGCACGACACCGCTTGTACTGGTGTATCATCCAGTGCCCCAGCATCCAGTGACAGCATCTGGGCAATCGCCTCCCGGTTTTCGAACATCGCCCCAAAGCTCGGTAACGGCTGTCCCATGCTGATGAGCAGGTGTCCGTCTTCATCGAAGGTGTAAGTCACAGGGATAGTGCCAACCTGTTCTTCCAGCCGGATGTTGGTCTGGTCATTGTTGACATCCACCAGATGCTCCCGTGCCAGCACAAACGCCGTCCCAACAGTCGGATGTCCGGCCATCGGCATCTCCGTCGCCGGGGTGAAGATTTGCAAACGCCAGTCGTTATCTGAACTGTCCGGTGGTAACACGAACGTGACTTCGGCCAGGTTGAGTTCCTTCGCCACCTGCTGCATTACCTCAACCGGGATACCCCGTCCGTTGGTAAACACCGCCAGTTGGTTGCCCCCAAACCGTTCGTTGGTGAATACATCTACCAGTTGATACCGCAGTTTCCGCATCTGAAATGTGGCCTTTCAGCTATCGAAGTTTATCATCCCTTATTCCCGTTCCAGCACCTTCGGTTTGATGCTGTTAAGCACTGCCTGTACCAGTTTGAGTGTATTGGCATAGTCGTCGCGGTTCAGATAGGCTACTGGACTATGGATGTATCGGCAGGGCATGGAAATCACCCCAGATGGCACACCGCCCAGGCTGACGTGAATTGAACCCGCGTCCGTTCCGCCGCCCAACATGGTTTTGATCTGGTAGGGGATGCCGTTCTTGCCCGCCGTTTCCCGCAGGAATCCCAACACACGCGGGTCAACAATCATGCTGCGATCCATGACCGTTAACGCTGGGC
This sequence comes from uncultured Chloroflexia bacterium, assembly GCA_963752305.1. GTDB lineage: Bacteria > Chloroflexota > Anaerolineae > Aggregatilineales > Phototrophicaceae > CFX2. Next base: position 227,263 of record CAVVXQ010000001.1, on the reverse strand, counting down.
CATCCCCCAGCCGACAGGTCGGATTCGGGGTATCATCCTCGTCCGGGTCAGCCGACGGATTAGGGATGTCGTTGGCGGTTGTGCCTTCCAACGCGAAGGCAATGTCCGGTTGCAGACGTCCCGCCGCCACCCGCGCCCCACGCAGGCCGATTTCCTCCTGAACGGTAAAGGCCGCCAGCACATCCACCGGATACGGCCCGCCCTGTAACACGTCGATCAACAGCGAACAACCCACCCGGTCATCAAACGACTTGCCACGCAGAACCTTGTCGCCCAGTTCCATATACTGGCTGTCGAAAGCCACCCGATCCCCCGCTTTGGCCGAACCGTTGGCTTCTTCCTTGCTGCTTGCCCCGATGTCGATCCGCAGGCTGCTCAGGCTTTTAGTCGTCTGGTCACGGTTTTTGTGAATTGGCGTCCACAGAATCACCCCCGGCGTCAGGTTGTCGCTCACCTTCACCCGCAGCCCCGGCAGGATGCGTTCGTCAATCCCGCCGATGTTGGTGAAGCGGATCGAGCCGTCGCCATCCACGCCTGTGACCATGAAACCGACTTCATCCATGTGCGCGGCCAGCATCACTCGCATCCGGCTTTTGCCCTTCGCCCGTTTGATGGCCGTGATGTTGCCGATGGAATCAATCATGATGTCCTCGGCATGACCGTCAATCGCTTCCAAAATGAGCTTGCGAACGGCTTCTTCTTTGCCAGAAACGCCCACCGCTTCTGAGAGTTGTTGTAACAGCATGAATTTATTTCCTCTATATGTCCTTATTCAATCTGACAAATCTCAAATGCCCGTCGCAGCCCGGTTTCCGGGTCGCCCGCCGGGACAAATTCCTGCGCCAGATAACCCTCGTATCCAGTGGCGACGATAGCCTTCACAATCGCTGGATAATAAAGTTCCTGTGTTTCATCAATTTCGTGGCGTCCCGGCACACCCGCTGTATGGTAATGGCCGAACCACTGGTGATTGTCCCGAATGGTCTGTATGACATCCCCCTCCATCACCTGCATGTGGTAGATGTCATACAGCAGTTTCACATTGGGCGAGTTCACCATCTGGCACACCTTCACACCCCAGGCGGTATGATCGCACTGGTAATCCGGGTGATCGACCTTGCTGTTCAACAGTTCCAATACCAGAGTCACGCCTGCATCTTCAGCGCGTTTCGCCACCCAGCGCAAACCTTCGGCAGTGTTTTCCGCCCCCACAGCATCGCCCAGGCCATTCCGGTTGCCACTGAAGCAGATCAAATTCGGGATACCCCATTGGACTGCCAGTTCCAGATTAGCGCCGATTTCCGACTCGATACGGGCATGATTTTCGCGCCGGTTCAGACCGTCGGCCAGCGATTGATGCCCGCTGACTGCCGCGATCTCCAAACCATACGCTTTGACCATCGGCCAGTATTCCTGCTCGACCAGATCAACGCCCCGATAGCCGATGTCGGCAGCCTTACGCAGCAAGTCCTCTGGCGACAAATCTTTGTAACACCACCATGCCACCGATTGTTTGATTGTCATGCTTCCGTCTCGGCCTTCTTCAGATCATCCCAGGCAATCGCGCTCATGAAATCGGCATCTAACCCGGCGATGAAATGCGCCATCAGCCGTCCGCAGCGCTCGATGTCCCGCAGGTCAACGGTTTCGACAGTCGAGTGCATATTCCGCACCGGGATACTCAACAGGGCGGTTGGGATTCCCTCACGCGCCACCTGGATAGACCAGGCATCCGTCCCACTCGCGCCGGGGATGTGATCGTCCTGTACCTTGATTTCGTAGGTGCGGGCGGTTTCTTTAATTTTGTCGGCCAGCATGGGATGGAAGTTCGGTCCAATGCCGATAGACGGCCCGCCGCCCATTTCACTGGAGTCGTCTCCGTCCACACCGGGCTGCGGGGCGAAGGTGACATCCAGCGCAATCGCCACATCCGGTTGAATCTGGTAGGCTGCCGTCGCCGCGCCGTATAAACCCGTTTCCTCCTGCACCGTCGCCGTTGCGTACACATCCCACTGGTGGGACATGCCCTGTAGTTGATTCAGGCAGGCCGTCACCGCCGCCACGCAGGCGCGATCATCCATCGCCTTGCCCGCCACCCGCTTGCCCATCAGGTCGATCATGGATGCGTCCGGCGTAATCAGGTCGCCCAGTTGCACCAGTTGATTGACTTCCTCAGCGGGCAGCCCCACATCAATCACCAGTTCATTGAATGTTGGGTATTTCTTACGGGCGTCGGCAGGCAGCAGATGGGGTGGCACGCTGGCGACCACACCGGGCAGGGGACGCCTGCCATGCACGATCACCGGCTGCGAAATCATCACCCGGTTATCGACGCCGCTGATTCGGTGTATATAGATGAAGCCATCCACGATGTCCCGCACCATCATGCCGATCTCGTCCATGTGCGCCGCCAGCATAATCCGGCGCGGTGGGTCGCTGGGTTTGGTGGCGCGTTTGATACCAATCAGGCTGCCGAGCTTGTCCTGTTCCATATCGTCGGTCAGCGGCTTCCACACATCACGGATGATGTCGCGGATGGGCGCTTCGTGGCCGGACGGTGCGTGCGCCTCGACCAGAGTCTTAAGATGGGCTTTCAGATCAAACAAAGTAGTTAACTCCTCCACTGTGCCGAAGTCCTTGTATTATGCCCTGTTCTGCCTGTTTTTACCCAATCCAATTTTGGGAAATTCATTCAAAACTCTGCCAGAAAGCGATTTGATCGAATGCCTGAAGGGTGTCATTCAGTGCCGTATCCCGAATTCAAGAACTACCGTCAAAATCACCGATGGACTGCCTACTTTTTTAGGTTATGTAACATATGCGCAAATTTTGACATCTTGTTTATAGTACGGTAGACTGCGCTCAAATGCGGCTTTACAAGCACCACGCATGACCAATGTTGGCCGCGAAATAGAGCACCAATTTCATGTACAAGGAGATACCCCTATGCTTAAACGTTTGACGTTATTATCATTGGTATTGGCAATTGCCCTCGTGTCGTTGGGTGTTGCCGCTGCACAGGATACCGTGCAGCTTGGCCCCATCACGCAGGCTGTCCTGGATCGTGGAGAACTCATCTGCGGCGCGAATGGTTCCGGCCTGGCCGGGTTCGCCGTTGTGAATGATGCTGGCGAATGGGAAGGTTTTGACGTAGACATCTGCCGTGCAGTCGCTGCTGCAATTCTGGGTGATGCCAATGCGGTTTCCTTCCGTCCCCTGGAAGCTGGCGAACGTCAGGCAGCCCTGCAAAGCGGTGAAATTGATATGATGTCCCGCAACACCACCTGGACACTGAGCCGTGACTCGGTTTGGGGCGCGACCTTTGGCCCAACCACTTTCTATGACGGCCAGGGTTTCATGGTGCGCGCGGACAGCGGCATCACCGATATTAATGACCTTGAAGGTCTGACCATCTGTGTCCAGAGCGGTACAACCACCGAACTGAACCTGGCCGATGCCTTCTCGGTTCGCGGCCTGGACTACACGCCGCTGGTCTTCACTGAAGGCGCGGCAACCTGGGAAGCCTACCTGAGCGGTGCTTGCGATGCCTTCACCACCGACAAAAGCGGTTTGGTGGCCTACAAAGGTAGTTCGGAAGACCCCAGCGCCCACACCATCCTGGACGTGACCATCAGTAAAGAGCCGCTAGGCCCGCTGTCGCCACAATCTGACCCGCAGTTTGCGGACATCATCCGCTGGACGGTGTTTGGCCTCTTCCAGGCAGAAGAATATGGCATCAACAGCCAGAATATTCAGGATTTCGTGAGCAGCGATGTGCCGGAAATCCAGCGCTTCCTGGGACAGGGTGACAATGCTGCTGGTTCGTACTTCGGTATCCCCAATGACTTCATGGTGACGGTCATTACTCAGGTCGGTAATTACGCCGAAATCTTTGATCGTAACCTCGGCCCGGATACACCGTTCAACCTGGGACGCGGCATCAACGCCCTGTGGACAGATGGCGGCTTGCTGTATTCACCGCCATTCCGCTAGGCAGTATCACCCTCGGCTGTGTTTCCTGATATAAAAACGATTCGTGGGGCTTGTCACTGACGGGCCCCTACCACGCAGCATTGAGGGTTATGAGTAGGTAATCGTTGTAGGGGCGGCCATTTGACCGCCCCTACGCAAACTGAGGGAGAAATGACAGCCGATGTCCGTTATCCCATCTGCAACAAACCCAGCAGTAGGTAGAAGTGTCTTACCCGCGTTTTTGCGTGATGTGCGGATACTGCAAATCATCGGGCAGATTGTGTTTGCGATTGTTCTGGTAGCGGTTGCCTCGCTGATCTGGACATCCATTCTGAATACGCTTCAGGCTCGTAATCTGACACCCAACTTCGCCTTTCTGGAGAACCGTTCCGGCTTCGACATCAGTGAGCATCCCGAATGGTACAGCTCGTCCAGTACCTACGGAGATGCCTTTAGTGTGGGATTTATCAATACCCTGCGGATTGTGGGGATTGGCCTGGTTTTGACGACCATCCTGGGCATTCTGGGCGGAATATTTCTACTTAGCAGCAATTGGCTCATCCAAACCATTACACGGGTGCTGGTCGAGCTGCTGCGGAATACGCCGCTGCTGGTGCAATTATTCCTGTGGTATTTTGTTGTCATGCTATCACTGCCCCTGTTCCAGCAGGCATTGGCTTTTCCCCAAGAAGGTATCACGCTGGTTTCGATCCGCCTGGGGATATATATTCTGGCGTTCGCCTTGATATGGTTCGTGTTCCGGCGTGACCCAACCGCCTCCCCACGCCGTACCATCGCCGGGAATGGGCTGCTGGCGGCCATCATCGCTATCGAGATCGGCTTCCGGTTAGCAGCCAGCCAGGAAAGTTGGGTTGGTGTATACGCCAGCGGAAATATCGGCAACCCGGTCTTTTTACTATATGTTGCTATCAGCGTCGCCGCCCTGGCCGGGGTGTGGTTTTATACAACCGGCACATTGAAATGGCGACTGGTCGGCCTCATCGGTGGACAGCTTCTCGGCGGGCTGCTGTTTTATTTCGGCATTGCTCCAAATTCCAGCTTTCGGGTTGAAATTTACCCGGCAATATATTTGAGTAATCGCGGCCTGGTACTGCCAGAGATTTTGCCAACCGCGCGCTTCGCCACCTGGATGACCTTCGTCATATTTGGCGTTATCCTGGCGGGAATAATGTGGGTTTATTTTGGCCGTATTATCGAGTCCACTGGCGAACCCGTCCGGCGCACCTTATATGTTGTTCTGGCACTCATTGGATTACCCATTATTGGCTGGATCATTGTTGGTATTCAGCCCCAACCATCAACCATCCCGGTGACAGGCGAAGACAAAACCATCACCTATATGTCGATTGACGATGCGCGGGACGCGGGTTTATTGACCGAGGAAGATGAAACCCTGTACAGCACCCAGCCTATTCTCTACGTGCGTCCGGTACAGCGTGTGAACCGAGCAGGGATCGTCAGCGGCCTGGAAAGTGGTTCGGAAGTAACACCACAGTATATTGCGCTGCTGGTCGGTCTGGTGGTTTATACAGCCGCCTTTATCGCCGAGATTGTGCGGGCGGGTATTCTGGCCGTTCCGCGTGGACAAATCGAGGCATCGCGGGCGCTTGGCCTGACAACCAGTGAAACCCTACGAATGGTCATTCTGCCGCAGGCCTTACGGGTGATTATTCCACCGTTAGGCAACCAATATTTGAACTTATCGAAAAATTCGAGTCTGGCGGTTGCTGTCGCCTATGCAGATCTGGTATTAGTGACGACAACCATTATGAATCAATCCGGCCAGTCGGTGACAGGCATCACTATGATTATGCTGACGTATTTGGCGATCAGCCTGACGATTGCAGCAGTGGTCAACCTGATTAATCGGCGCTTCCAATTGGTCACACGGTAATAAAGGGGGCTGTATGGCGACAATATCCAACCCACTCGATACCGGCATAACTGACGAAACGCCGCGCCGTCCACCGCCGCTGCTGGCTGTCGGGCCATTAGGGTGGTTACGTACCCATTTGTTTGCATCCTGGTTCGACACGGTACTGACCATCGTAGCCGGTATTTTGATTCTGGGTGCGCTGTCATCCTTCTTCTCATGGGTGATCGGACAGGCCAACTGGTTCGTGGTGACGTTTAACCTGCGCTTGCTGCTGGTCGGACGGATGGAACTGGATGCATTGTGGCGGGTTGAACTGCTGACCCTCATCACTGCCTTCACTATTGGTCTGACTATAGCGGCCTGGGGACGGGTATCGCGTGGTCTTGCCGTTTTCCTGGTGGTTCTGCTGGCACTGATGTTCATTATTCCGCCAGTCATTCAAGCACTCATCCCGCAGCCGCCATCTTTCGTGGCAGTTGGAAATCTCGACATCACCTCTGGGGCGTCATCCGAAACACCACAGGAAAATCTGGGGTTCATCGCCAAAGCGGGTGAAACGCTGACGATTCGGGTCGCTGACGAGTATGGGGGGAGCGACCAGGCACTCAGTACACTGAGCAGTTTTACAGATAAAGCGTCCTCGCTGCTGGCAAACGCGGCGGAAAATCGGTTGGAGACAGCCGCACGGATTATCGACATCAACAACCAGCTTGAAAGCGACCTGCTGACAGCAGGCCAGCGCCAACTGCTTGAAATCCAGCTTGGAAAGTTGGAAGTTCCGCCACCCATCGCGGAAACATTCGCCGTCAATCAGGGGACAGTCAACGTCCGTGTCCTGGATGGCACGACCCTCGATCCGGTTGCGGAAGCTACACTGGCCGCCGATTCATCGCCGCTTACGGTGCAACTGCCCAAAGATGGGTGGTATGTCCTTGAAAAGCACATGGAGTCCGACGAGCCGGGTGCTGCCATCCTGAAAGTCGATGGGCTTGCACCCATCCTGGAGCGTGAGTTCAGCCGTAATGGTGATATTGACGAAACAGACAGCTCATCGGCGGCGGGTGGCGGGCGCTACTCACAATATGTGCGTATGACCGATGGTTTTACAACTGAGGAAATTCGTCCGGTTGTGAATGGTAAAGATGTGCCGATGGCGATCATCATCGACAATCGGTATCAGGGAAATTACTCGTTCCAGGATTACCTGATCCTGTTTGTCGCACCGTTCCTGAATCAACTCAATACACCATTTTTGGAATTGCTGCTGGCGGCGGCCATTGGTTTTGGCGCTGGTCTGGCGCTGACGTCTTATCAACGTTCTCGAATTGCTTCGGCCCAATCTACCGGGCATGTGGTAAATCCACGCAGGCTCACACGGCGGGCGGCGACCTGGTTGTTAATCGCGCTGCCAGTATTGATGTTCGCCCTGATTTATGGGGTGGGTTCGATACTGCCTCTGACCGATACCCGGCGTTGGGGCGGGTTGATGCTGACGATTATGCTGACGGTGGTCGGCATCGTGGCATCCTTCCCGTTGGGTGTCGCGCTGGCGTTGGGGCGTCGGAGTCACCTGCCCGTCATCAGCCTCGCCTCCACCCTATACATCGAGTTTGTGCGTGGTGTGCCGTTGATTACCGTGCTGTTCATGGCACAGTTGCTCGTACCGCTGGTGAATCCGTCATTGGCAGATATGCCGAATGTGTTCCGGGCGATGATCGCCATCACTCTGTTTAGCGCCGCCTATCTGGCGGAAAATGTGCGCGGCGGTTTGCAATCTATCCCGCCGGGGCAGGAAGAAGCGGCGAAAGCACTCGGCCTGAACAATATTCAGGTAACGATAAATATCACCTTGCCCCAGGCGCTGCGGGCGGTACTCCCGGCGTTGGTGGGTATGGCAATATCGTTGTTCAAAGACACATCGTTGGTGGCGATTGTCGGTTTGCTCGACCTGACTGGCATGTCCCAGAATATCGTCTCGCAGACGGAGTTCATCGGTCTGCGGCGGGAGACGATCATCTTCATCACACTGCTTTACTTCGCCTTTAGCTATGTAATTGCAGCAGTTTCGCGGCGGGTGGAGGAAAGCGGCGCAGGCGCAGCCCAAACCCGGCAGATATAAGGAATAGTTTCGATGTGAGGATATTGAAGCCATATATCCTCACATCGAAGGTGTACGAGTACAAAGCACAGTATGAAATTCGCCTTTAGCTTAATGCTTTTATTCATGGTAACGGGTATTTTTTACGTGAACGCGCAAGAGGATGCAGCGCCCTATCGGGTTGTTGGCTACTACTCATCGTGGAGTATTTATGATCTGGGTTATATGGTCACGGACATTCCAGTCGATGAAGTGACGCACATCAATTATGCCTTCATCAACATTTCCGATGAAGGCGAATGTATCCTCGGCGACGAATGGGCAGATACTCAGTTCCCGTATCCCGGTGACAACGAGGATGAAGCCCTCCTCGGTAACTTCAAGCAGTTTGGGTTGCTGAAAGCCGCACATCCACAGCTAAAGGTGCTGCTGTCGATTGGCGGCTGGTCGTGGTCGGGCAAGTTCTCGGATGTGGCGCTCAATGATGCAACACGGGAGAAGTTCGCCAGTTCGTGTGTGGGCATGATGAAACAATACGGTTTTGACGGCCTGGATATTGATTGGGAATATCCAGTAGGCGGAGGGCTGGAAGGCAATAGCAACCGCCCGGAAGATAAACAGAATTTCACGCTGCTGTTGGCGGAGCTTCGGAACTCAACTGGACGCGCAGGGTGAGCAGGACAATACTCATTACCTGTTGACGATTGCAGCCCCTGCCGGGACTTACAATTCCCGGAACTACGAACTCGATAAACTCTCTGCCTATGTGGATTGGATTAACCTGATGGCCTATGATTTCGCCGGGAGTTGGAGCGATGTAACCAATTTCCATGCGGGTTTATACGCCAGCCCTGATAATCCCGAACCTGATCTGTCAGCAAACTCGGCGGTACACGATTATCTGTCTGCCGGTGTCCCACCAGAGAAATTGGTGCTGGGTGTGCCGTTCTACGGACATGCTTGGAAAGGTGTCGCCAGCACAAATGACGGTTTGTACCAACCCTATACCGATTTGTATGGGGAAGATGACGGTTCTGTATTGTACCGTGACCTGCTGCCGGTTCTGCCAGTGATGCAGCGGCATTGGGATGCAGATGCCCAGGCAGCATGGCTGTACGAACCCAATTCGGGCGTGATGGTGAGCTACGACGATGCCGATACGCTGCAAATCAAAGCGAATTACGTGAAAGCCAATGGCTTAGGCGGTGTGATGATTTGGGAACTGGCGGGGGATGATGGGGAACATACACTTTTAAACGCCCTGTACGGGGAATTAATGAAACAATCCTGAGATTAGGTTTACCCAAACCTGCAACTTTGTATCGCTCGTATATCAGTGAAGGATAAAAACTATGTCGGACAACAATACCACTGAAGACGTCAATGGTAATGGCGAACCGATCATTATCTGTGAGAATGTGAACAAGTGGTTTGGCGAATTCCATGTTTTGCGGGACGTGTCGGTAAGCGTCGCGTTGCAGGAAGTGGTGGTGGTGATTGGGCCATCGGGGTCGGGGAAATCGACCTTCATCCGCTGCATCAACCGTCTGGAAGAACATCAGGAAGGCACAATTATTGTGGATGGCCTGGAACTGGGCAACGACATCCGTAATATCGCTGCTATCCGCCGGGAGATCGGCATGGTGTTCCAGCAGTTCAACCTGTTCCCCCACAAAACGGTGGCGGAAAACATTACCCTCGCACCGATGAAAGTCCGCCACTGGTCACGCGAAAAGGCGGAGGTGAAAGCTAAGGAATTACTGGAGCGCGTGGGTATCCCGGAACAGGCCGACAAATATCCGGGGCAGCTTTCCGGTGGACAGCAGCAGCGTGTGGCGATTGCGCGGGCGCTGGCGATGGAGCCGAAGATTATGCTGTTCGATGAGCCGACATCGGCGCTCGACCCGGAGATGATTAAAGAAGTGCTGGACGTGATGAAAGAACTGGCGCGCAGTGGTATGACCATGATCGTGGTGACACACGAAATGGGTTTCGCGCGCGAGGTGGCAGACCGGGTGTTATTCTTCGACCAGGGGCGTATCGTGGAACAGGGTACGCCGGAATACTTCTTCGAGGAAGCCCAACATCCGCGCACCAAGCTGTTCCTGTCACAAATTCTTTAGCTGTCCGACATGAAGATTGCAGGGGCGACCTGTCAGAGTCGCCCTACTGAGTCCACTCACGAACCACGCCGGACAAATTCCAGTGAGTTTTCTTCGACCCAACCGGAAATCGTTGTGTTAGGCAGTATGACTTTCCACCAATTTTGTACCCCGTCATTCTGCCGGACTTCCAGCAAGCTCAATTCGCGCCCTTTGACAACCACGAAGGCAACATCACTGTACGAACTCGGTGTATAGCGTATCCAGCTATAGGGAACATTTGCGCCTACCCGAACCGTATCGCCCACCTGCCAGCCACTCGACGGAACGGGTGTAACCGCATCCCCGCCAGATACCAATTCAACCGTGTTCTGTTCGACCCAACCACTAAAACCATTGCGCGGGTCGCGCATCAACCACCACCATTGATTGAAGCTGTCCTCTGTTGCGCCCTGCACAATGACCAACTGCGTGCCGGGAAAGACCGTATAGACAGGTGGATTACCGGGTGCGGGTGCTGATCTGAACCAGACAAACGGAACGTTCAGCCGGACGCGCACAATGCTGCCCGATGCCCAGACAGCGGCTCCCGTCCCTGGTGGCGGCGTGGGTGATGGACAGCGCGGCTCCAGCAAATCGAGTTCCACCCAATAGTAACCCTTTCCTGGAGAGGCGTTCGGCCATACGTATATCCACCACTGCACACCATCCCAACCCATCACAGGCGGGTCGTTTAATGATACGGTCACATTGGGGCGCAGGGTGAAGCCGAAGCCTGAAAAGGAAGACGGTTGGTAGCGCAGCCATGCAAACGGAACGCCGGACTTCAGTACATAAGGACAATCGGCCTGAACGGCAGGCTGGGGAGGCGATTGTTGAGCCGCCGCCGTCCACGCGCCTGTCGCAAGACAAAGAAGGAGAAGCATCAACACAGGGATTCGCATGAACAGTCGTTTCATAAAAACCTCCTTCATATAAGATTCGCTATCCTATTATGTATCGGTTGGCAAGTCGCTGCTCAACGCCTGACCTCTGCAAATACGTCGCTGAAACGACGTATAAGTGTTGTGTTTTTCACCGGGGGATGATCGACGGTGTATTCTGGATTTTAGCTTACGCCAAAAAGGTAAGAAAAACGAATAGGGACGAGGTATTATGCCTCGTCCCAAAATCACTTTCGGCCTTCACCACGCTCTACGCAGGCAGCGTGACGTGATCGAGAATCCAGTCTCCGATTGTGGGGAGGAAATCCGGCAGAAATTCGGCTGGCAGTGTGGCGTACTCTGACACCGCGCCCGTTTTTGCATCCTGAAATAGATGGTTGGCCGTTGGGAAGGTAACGATTTTATAATCAGTGTTCCCAGCCTTCTTTAAGGCGGCTTCCAGGGCGGGCGCATTCTGTTCGGCGTCCACCTGCACATCATTTCCCCCGAACAATGCCAGTACCGGCACTGTGGTTTTTGCCCAATCATCCGCCGGGTCATGTGTCAGGAAGAATTCCATCCAATCGCTGGTCATCGAGGCCGCTTGCTGTTGCGTGACCTGCTGTGCATAGGCTTCAACATCGCCGATAGCGTCTTGCTGGGACTGTGGCAGTGCCGCTACCTCCGCGATCACTTCATCATGAATTAGATCGGGAATAGCTTCAATATCCCCGGATTGAATCTTGTCAAAGAGCTGTTGAAGAAAAGCAATCTTCTTATCAACCTGCTCTTGCGTACCCCCTTCTGCCAAAATCAACCGACGATTCTGTTGTATAAGCACGTCAGCGCCATTGACTGCTGGGGGTGCCATGCCCACAATGAAAGCGACATGCGGATTACTTGCGCCCAACATAGCATCGATCAGACCGCCTTCACTATGTCCTAAAATACCGATTTGTGCCGGGTCAATGTCATCGCGTGTCAGCAGGTAGTCGATGGCAGACGCTGCGTCAGTGGCAAAATCGGCGCTGGTTGCCGAGCTAAAATCGCCAGTGGATTCGCCCGTTCCCCGGTCATCGTAACGCAGGACAGCGATTCCCTGGCGTGTCAGATAATCGGCAATTAATTTGAAAGGTTTGATATTAGCAGTTGGCGCAAGGGATTCATCCCGATCCTGGGGACCGCTGCCAGAAATCAGCACGATTGCGGGATGTGGTCCAGAGCCTTCCGGCAGGGTCAGAGTCCCGGCAAGGGTGATATCACCATTGGCGAAGGTGACATCTTCGGCGATGTAGGGCCCATCGGCTTCGGGCGTGGCTTCGGCGGCGGGCTGGAGGGCATCCAGCACCGGTAGGAAGACACTTTTGTGCAGCGTATCGTATTCTTCCGGTGGCACTTGCAACAGGACGACATAGGTTTTGCCACCTGAATTGGTGAGTGCCAGGTCAACGGCTACTGTGATGCCTCTAGCAGTTACTTCCATCTTATAGAGCATCCAGGTGAATGCATCGGTTTCATAAGTGCCAACGCTGTCGGGTAATTCCGTCAAGTTCAGTTGTGGAAGTAAGGCCGCAACAGTTGTATCCAGATTGGCGGCTGTCGTTTGCTGGGCAAGGATGGCGGTGTCGGTGGCCGTATTAAGTCGCGCATAGAGTCCGCGTCCGGCATCCGTCCATCCATCTGGATAAACCCCGGTAATTCCATACGTGTCGTTTGTAAAGGGTGTGAGGGTTATCGCCCCGGCTTCTTCTGTCGCATCCTGCGCTGCGACCACGCTGACACCCAGCAGCACAACCACCAGGAAAAACAATCTCGCAATTTTAATCACCTTCGATCTCCTTCGTTACATCAGCGATTACCACTATCACATTCTCACTATTGATAATCATACAGAATGGTATTCTCACAATGGATTGGGGTCAAGGGTATTTGGCTAAATCGGTGTTAAATCGCCCTAGATGCCGCGCCCGATACACTCTGACGCGAGACGTGCGCCGATGATATTGCGGGCAACCGGGCCGATTTCTAATTCGGCCAATGGGCCGGAGACGTACAGACCGTCCGCCCAGCGCAGGGACTCGTCTGTAAGCGGATAACCGTCGGGCGCGAGCGGCAAACGGTGATCGAAAATGGCGCGATCCAGCCACGCACCGCCGGGTCGGGCAGATGAGAAGCCAGTCGCCAGGATGAGGCAGTCCGTAATCAGTTTAGCAGAGTCTTGGATTTGCTGGTGAGAGACAGAAAGCGCAATCTGGTTAGTGGCTGTGATGCCAGCTTCATCGACATTGGCGCTCAGGATAGAGAGAAGTCCTTTATCAACGGCTGCTTGCAGATCGCGGGCGACATCTGGCGGCATCGAACCCCGATTACGGGCGGTGGTGATGATGGCGCGCCGGCGGGCAACATCCGGCTCACGGCGGAAATCGGGACGGTTGACAGCCACCCAGAGGGGATCGGCGTCGAAGTCCTGAATGCGAATCGCGTGACGCATGAGCAGTGTTACGGTTCCGTGTCCCTGGGCGGCCATCGTCAGCGCGGTTTGTGCAGCCGTTATGCCTCCACCGATGACAACTGCCTGTGTCCAGGGCGGCAGCGAGGCGCGGTTGAAACCGGGGTCGAAAATGTGGTGTATCGGCGCGCCCGACTCGCGCAGTGTTAGCGCCCAATCCGGCCAGTAGGGCTGCTCGGTATTGCCGATGGCGATAACCACCCGCTGGGCTTCAATACTGCCTTCACCCGTTTCTACCCGCCAACCGTGCGAGAGGCGAGTCAGTGTTTCGGCGCGTCCCAGGAGTCGCAGTGTGTTCAGATTGTAACGGGAAATGAGTTGCTGGCAATGTGCCATGAACAGGTCAAGCGCGGGGCGACCATAGGGGTCGATGAACCGTGCCAGCGGTTGGCCGTGACGAGTACGGGCGAATGTGACCAGCGAAAATGGGTCGTAATGCAGGTTGTGGGCGTGGGACGAACGCAAAAATTCCATGCCAGTGTTGCGGGCGTGATGTGCCCATAACGTCAGGGGTTCTGGAGAGGGATCGAGGACACGCAGGCGATCAGTGGGGATACCTTTGCGCCGTGTCAGGTACAGGGACAGATGCGTCCCGTGTACTCCACCGCCGATGATGAGCCAGTCAAGCATGTATCTTCACCTTCAGATACACCACCAAACATATTTCTACCATGCCATTTAAATCACTTGTGCATATCTTACCATACGTTAGGGAAGGCAAATGCAGTGTAGTAAACTCGTTTACAATTTTCATGTATGATTATCTTAGAAAAGTCTAATTAAAATGCAGGGTGTAATGTAAAAGATCGTACTTAGTTCGAGAATGCGCCCTACTGGTTCATTTCCAGCAGGCTACTTTAGAGCGAGGATGCAAAACAATGAACCCAGAAGAAGAATTTGCATCGGGTCCTGATGTCATCAAGGTGTCTGCCAAATCTCGCTCAACTGCGGTAGCCGGTGCAATAGCCGGGGTCATCCGCGAACATCGGTATGCTGAAGTGCAAGCGATTGGAGCGGGAGCAGTTAATCAGGCGGTCAAAGCGCTGGCGATTGCGCGTGGGTATCTTAGCCGTGATGAAATCGACATTGTGTTCACCCCCTTCTTCACCGAAGTGATGATTGATGGACAGGAACGCACTGCCGTCCGCTTCTCGGTTGAACTGCGCGTTGGAGAGTATCCTGCGCGTTGATCTACACCTCCATACAACCGCATCGGATGGACAGCTCCGGCCAGCGGAATTGATTCAACTCGCCCGACAGCAGAAAATGGATGTGATTGCGATCACCGATCACGATACCATTGATGGTGTTGTTGAGGCAGGCGCGGCGATAGATGGTTCGCCGCTTTTGATTCCTGGCGTCGAACTCAGTACCAGCTATGACGACGGCGACCTGGACATCCTGGGCTATTTTATTGACCCTGAAAATCTTGCTTTCCTCTCCCGGCTGGAAAGGCTGCGTGCTGGACGAGTGGAACGGGCGCGGCAAATCACTGCACGGTTGGATGAATTGGGTGTACCTATCCAATGGGAACGGGTGCTGGAATTGGCGAATGGCTCGGTTGGCCGTCCACACATTGCGCTGGCGCTGATCGAAGCCGGATACGTGGGAGACATTGGAGAAGCCTTTCAACGCTACCTGCGCGACGGCGCTCCGGCATATTTACCCGGCGAAAAATTGTCACCCGCAGAAGCGATTGACCTGATTCATGGCGCTGGTGGCGCGGCAGTGATGGCACATCCGGGGTTGGTGGCCGGTTATGCCCGTGTTGTTGAGCAACTTGTTTCGGCGGGATTGGACGGGGTGGAGGTATGGCATCCCAAGAATGGTGGGACAACCCGCGCTAACCTGCGGGCACTGGCGCAAAAACATGGACTGGTGATGACTGGCGGCTCGGACTTCCACCGTCCTGCCACCGATCACATTGGTTCTGAATCCCCGCCGCCAGAATGTGTCCCGGCGCTACGAGAACGGGCGGAACCGTATCACGAATAAATCCGAACAACCATCATATGCTGATTATACAATGCATGGATACAAACTATGCCTTCCGCAACCCAGGATAATCGAGGAACATCACTTCTAGGGCGAGGCGGAGGTTGAGGTTGAAACGCAGGTTGCCGAGCATGGTACGGGTAGCTTGCAAAGCGGTCACGGCCTCGTCGGATGTGAGACGGGCAGACAACCGTTCAATCGTATCCTGATGATCGAGGTTAGCGGTTGGGATGGGCGCACCCTCGCACATCAGCAGCACATCGCGCCAGTAGGACTGCCATAACTCCAGCAAAGGATACAAACTCAACTTGTCCTTGCTCAAATCATCGGCTACTTCGAAACGTTTGGCACGGCTGACATCCAGTATGTTTTCCAGAATAGTTAATGCATGATCGCGCTGTTCGAGCATGGATGGGTCATCGAAGGCGCGTAATGCCCAGCCAATACGCCCCCCAGACAAGCGTGCCAGCAAGTCGGCCTGTTCGGGGGATGCGCCACGATGCTGCACAAGGATGTCCCGCACCGAATCGGCTGCAACAGGCCGTAGAGTGATAACCTGGCTGCGGCTGGTAATGGTCGGCAGCAGCGACTCGGTAGATGGGGCGATTAGGAACAGGAGCGCCTGCGGCGGGGGTTCTTCCAGCGTTTTCAGCAGGGCATCCTGCGCCTGACCGCGTGCGTGGTCGAAGTCGCGGAAGATGGCAATACGGTAGCGGGCTTCATAGGGCTTGAAAGCGATGCGCCCGGTCACACTGCGAATTTCTTCAATTTTGAGTGTTCCAGTATTCGGGTCTAGTTCGGAATACAGGATGTCCGGGTGGTTGCCACTAGCGATCAGCTTGCAGGAGCGACATTCGCCACAGGGGCGCATGGCCTCGTCGGGATGGGTGCAGTTCAATGCAAGAGCAAAGGCACGCGCCAGGGTATCCTTGCCCACCGACTCTGGGCCGACGATCAGATAAGCATGGCGAACACGCCCGTTGGCGATGCTCTTTTGCAGGTGTTCGACAGCCCAATCGTGCCCATATACCGGCCAATAGTGTGCATTCATTTACGGTACAATTCCCAATCAACTTATTGCTGACCATAATGATAACAGTAAAGGGACTGCATTCTCAACCTGGTTCACGTTGAATACAGGGCCTAACCAACAAATGGGGGAAAGAATAGTGTCGCCTGAAACCCTGCTCAAAGACCTGCCAACGCTGGAAACGCCACGACTGATCCTGCGGAAACTGCGACTGGACGATGCCGAGGATATGTTCGAGTATGCGCAAGATCGGGATTTGGCGATTAATGGTTTGTGGCTTCCGTATACCACCCTTCAAGAGAGCATCGACGACCTGACCGAAGCGGTGGCGGATTATACCGAAGGCAAACTGATGGACTGGGCAGTCGAACACCGTGATAGTGGCAAGATGATTGGGCGGCTGGGATTGCACAAATATCGCCGGGTGGATGGCAGCGCCGACCTGGGCTACGCTCTCAACCGAGCCTACTGGGGACGGGGGTACGGGACGGAAGCGGCGCAGCGGGTGCTGCAATTTGGTTTTGAGGAGATGGGGCTGTACCGAATCAGCGCATCGGTACTGCCGGACAATTTGGCCTCAGTTCATGTGCTGACCAAAATCGGGATGCAGATGGAGGGCGTGCAGCGCGGGGCATGTGCGATACGCGGCGTTCACGAAGACCTGCACAGCTATTCGATTCTGCGGGGGGAATGGGAGGGCTTATGAAGTACCTCCATTAGCCTATCCTGCCCTAAAGCCCCACTTTTAACTTTCCCGGTTTAAATTTATACTTCGGGCTATGGAAACACTCACGGGTACGATTGAACGTATCACCTTTTATAACGAAGAAAACGGCTACACCGTCCTCAAGATGACGCCGGACGAGAAACAGCAGCCGGGGGCAGCCGCGCGGGACGGTACAGTGGCGGTGGTCGGCTCGATGGCGGAACTCGCGCCGGGCGAAGTCGGTAGAATTCACTGGCGTGTGGTTCAACGACCCGCGCTGGGGTTTGCAATTCCGGGCGGAGATGGTGCGCCCGGTGATCCCCGTCCACCGAGGACGGCATCATCAATTACCTGAGCAGCGGCTTGGTCAAGGGCATTGGGCCGCGCACCGCCGAGAAAATTGTCGATCACTTCGGCGCGGACACGCTCAAGATTCTGGAACGCAACCCGGAACGGCTGGACGAGGTTCACGGGTTAAAAACTGACCTCGCCAAGCGGCTGATTACCGCCTGGGCAGAAAATCAGGCGGTGCGGCAGACGATGATTTACCTGCAAGGCTACGGCGTCAGCAGCAAGATGGCGGTTCGCATCCACAACGAATATGGTTCGCAGACCGTGCAGAAGGTACAGGAAGACCCTTACCGGCTGGCGGACGAAGTGTTCGGCATTGGCTTCATCAAGGCGGATGCCATCGCCCGGAACATGGGCGTCGAGCCGGACGCGATGGTGCGTATCCGCGCCGGATTACATTATGCCCTGAATAAACTTGCGAGTGAGGGGCATACCTACGCGCCACGTACCGTTCTGCTGAGTACGGCGGCGGAACTGCTGGGTATCGAGCAGTCGTCGCGTATCCCGATAGCATTGGATGGACAGCTCACCGCCGGGGAACTCATGAGTGACACGGTTGATGCCGAGACAGCCATCTACCTGCCCATTTATTACTATTCTGAAAAAGGCGCGGCAGAACGTTTACAGGCGATAGTGGATTCGCCTTCCAGTCTGGTTGGGGCGTGGAAAACAACCAAATGGCCGATCTTTTTGGCGCAACTGGCCGAGCAAAATAATGTATCTTTGACCGAACAGCAGCAGGGCGCGGTGCAAGCGGCACTGACGACCAAACTTTCGGTGCTGACAGGCGGCCCTGGCACGGGTAAAACGACCACCCTGCAAATGGTGATTAACGCGCTGGTATCGGCTAAACGTTCGTTCCGGCTGGCATCCCCCACCGGGCGGGCGGCCAAACGTCTGAGCGAGGCGACGGGCTATCCGGCCAGCACCATCCATAGGATGCTGGGTTTCGCGCCGGACGGCGGTTTCGATCTGGATGAGGATGATCCATTAGATGCGGATATGATCGTGGTGGATGAAGCCTCGATGCTCGATCTGGTGCTGTTCTACAACCTGCTCAAAGCTATTCGCCCATCGAGTCACCTGATGCTGGTGGGGGATGTTGACCAGCTACCCAGTGTCGGCGCGGGTAACGTACTGCGGGATGTGATCGAGAGTGGGTCGGCACACGTCACCCGTTTGGAAACCATCTTCCGGCAGAGCGAGGACAGCCTGATCGTGGTCAACGCACACCGGGTCAATCATGGTGAAGCGCCCTATACCGATAACAAAAGCAGCGACTTCTTTTTCTTCCGGCAGGATGACCCGGTAGCAGCGGCGGAACTGGTGGTGGACATCGTGCAGAACCGCCTGCCCAACAAGTTCGATGTTGACCCGATGGATGATGTGCAGGTGATCGCGCCCATGTATCGCGGGCCAGCCGGGGTGAATTCGCTCAATGACGCCTTGCAAGCTGCGTTAAACGGTGGCTATCGCAAAGCGGAAAAGCGGCTGGGTGGACGGTTGTTCCGGGCGGGCGATAAGGTGATGCAGATCAAGAATAACTACGAAAAAGAGGTTTTCAACGGCGACATCGGGCGGATTCATGGCATCGACCTGGATGACAACCTGTTTGAAGTGGTGATGGATGGGCGTTTCATCTATTATGACTTCACCGAGGTTGAGGAACTGACCCACGCCTACTGCATCAGCACGCACCGCAGCCAGGGCGCGGAATATCCAGTGGTAGTAATCCCCCTGCTAACCCAGCATTATATGATGCTCCAGCGCAACTTACTGTATACGGCGATCACGCGCGCGAAAAAAATCTGCGTACTGGTGGGGACGCAGAAGGCGATTTACATGGCTGTGAATAATAATAAGGTGGCTGATCGATACAGTGGGCTGCTGGCACGAGTACGGGTGTAGGATACTTCCTCGTTTGTTGCTTACGAAAAATCAGTAATCGGTAGTATGACACCACCGGGTTACAGTAGTCGGCGGCGTTCGTTGGTGAGTGCCTGGGACAGGTCGGGGCGGCCATAAAATTGCGCCGAGGTTAGACGGTAACTCCAGATTGATGAATATATTCATATAGTGTTATAACAATTGTCCGTTTTGCACGATTGTCGCTGCAATTGCAAACAGGAACAAGGGAGGCAACCGCCACCCTGAGAATTTGTGACGGCGGGAACAGGTGGGACTGGCGCTGAAGTGACACAAGTGCAGCGGAAACAGGGGAGGGAGCTGCCGCTTTGACAATATTGCGACTCTATGTCATTTCGGCGGGAGTGAGGGAGCGCCGCGCCGCAAGAAAATATGCAGCAGCCCATCTGATGAAAGTGGGCACCTGGACAAGAGGAAGTTGTGATGGAGCGGAGCCGCACCCTCAGCGAAATTCTCCGATTGACCCATCATCCAGTCCAGTCTCCAAACTGCTTTGGCAGCGGAATCCGCAGCGATTTGAGGTAAATGCTAGCTTTAGCGCAAAACATCAATAGTCCTTCGCGGTAGAAGTGGAAGTTGGTTGCGATCGGCAAGTCCCACCCGCCCCGGTCAATCATCTTGCCCTGGATGTCTTCTTCAGACAATCCATTCAAAACAGCGATGAGTTGTTCGTCCAGTTTACTGAACCAGGCACGCAGTTTGTCCACACTGCTGTCCAGTCCGGAGTTGGGATTACGGTAAGAAAAGTCCTGTTTGAAGGTTTTAAAAGATTGGATGTAGGCATATTCGACTTCACCCATCTCTTTGCACAACTTGCCGAGCGTCATCGTATTCCCGCCCAAGTCGTGCTTCAGCGCGCCATCGTCGATGGCATCCCACAGTTCGTCACGGACTGCGTGTGTTTGTTGAAGCAGGTCGGAAAATTGGTTCACAATGCTGTTCATCTATATCCCCAGAGGTTATTAACTGCGGCGTGGATGTATTGAAAGGGTAGTGGCGAAATACTGGATTAATATCCTTTGGTTGGACTTTTCCCTCTTTCACGGCGACGGTTTGGGCGAAATCAGCAAATATCATCACCAACTTGTTCGCTGACCCATTATAGAACAAAAGTTCGTAAATGTCAAATGCTGTGGGGCAGGCGGGTGATTTTCAAAGCAGTCAGAGTAGTCCATTTGTCCCGCCCACTGCAAACATTCATTCGTATTTCATTAATTTCATTGACAAAGCATTAATCCGTGTGGTAAATTCAAGCTATTATCAATGAACGCGCATGATTTTTTTCTGCTGTTGTGATGTGTCGAGGGTATGATGGTTGCGACAATGAACGTGATGGCTCAGAAAATGGAAACTCGCACGGCCCTTCCTCATATCATGGTGGTGGATAGTGACCCCGACAGTACGCTGCTGCTGGCGAGAGCACTTGGACCCCATTTCCGCTTCACTACCGCCAGGAATAGCGAAGAAGCGATCTACCTGCTGGCAAATCAACCATTCGATCTGATTCTGCTGGATGTCACGATACGCAAGGTTAGCCAACCAGACGTGTTAGCGGCCATCCGCGAAAATCCTGAAACCGCGACGGTGCCAGTCATCCTTGTGTCGTCCCTATCGCAGCGCCAGGATGTGCTGCGGGGGTTAGAAAGCGGCGCGAACGATTACGTGACCAAGCCATTTGATCTGGATGTACTGAAAGCACGCATTAAGAACCAGATGGAAACCAAGCGCCTGTTGGACGAGCGCCAACAGATGATCGCCCATCTCCGCAACGCGCACGAGATTAAAGATCGACTGCTGCGGATTGTCACGCATGATCTTAAAAACCCTCTCAATAGTATCCGGCTGGCAGAGTATTATTTACGTGGAACGGTTGGGAATGACCCGGAAGCTACCGAGGCGCTGGATGCGATTGAAGATACCGTCAACACCATTAACGAGATTATTGAAGGTTTCCTCGACTCGGCAGCATTGGAGTTCTGGTAATCCCGGTCTGAACCTGGAATCTGTCGAAATGGAAACGATCCTGTGGGATGTGATCGCGCGCTACAGTGTCACGGCAAACCGCAAAAACATCGCCCTGCTGCTCGGCGAAAGTGAAGGCTTCGCGCTGGCGGACAGCGCCCGCCTCAGCCAGATCATCAGCAACCTGGTCAGCAACGCCATTAAATACAGCCCACAGAGCGGCATGATTACGGTTTCATCCAGTGTGATTGAAGAGCGGGTAAAAATCAGTGTGGCGGACGAAGGGCCGGGTGTTGCTCCTGAAGAACGCGCCAGATTGTTCCAACCTTTCGGCAAGTTGAGCAGCCGCCCAACCGGGGGCGAAAACAGCACTGGCCTGGGTTTATGGATTGTCAAGGAACTGACCCGGATGCATGGTGGTCGGGCAGGCGCGGATTTCCCGGACGAGGGTGGCGCTATATTCTGGATCGAAATTCCCCAATATTCGACCTCGGCCTAAATTTCTCCCATACCCCATACGATCATCTGACGGTTTCCCCCCGAATCATTCGAGCTTGAGAATATTTATATTCCAAAGTGAGCGTTAAGTTATGCCTCAGTCGGATGTGTGCGTTGTGCAGGTTGTACGAACTTTCCCTATCATACATTGTCGATAAAATACGGCACTTCATAAAGAGAGGCGTTATTCATCAACCCCAAATTAATGATTGGGCAATTGTTAAGCCACACTCATGTATTATTAACGGAATTTTTACAAAAACTGCCAGTTGGTGTTCTATTTGTTCCGAAAAGAACTATCGATAATTCTAAAATGCACAAGCCAAAAAGCGTTTTTCGGTGGTTGACGAGGGGGAATATTTTGCATATAGTTTGTGTAGAAAAAAGATAGGTGTGGAAAACAAAATAAACTTTCTTAAATAAATTTTTATCCTCTCCACACCTAAACCAATCAACGCCCCGCACAAACGGGGCGTTTTTTTGTCCCCACTACCCTATTAATCGGTGAGCTTTGCATGTCGGCTCAATTCCACGCTACCATATATGGTTACTTGACTAAAATTGGAGCAAACAGGATGAGTATGCTCAAACAGGCGTATGGAACATGGCCCAGTCCCATATCAGCCAAATCACTGGCGGGGACGCTGCGGCTGAATGATGTGCAGTGGGACAGCGATGGCGAAACACTAGTGTGGCACGAGGGACGTGGCGCGCAGGGCGTGGTGGTGGCACAGCAGGGCATTCAAGCACCGCGCGACCTGACCAGCGACCAGTCGGTGCGGGCGATGGTCGGCTACGGCGGCGGGGATTTCACCGTCTCATACGGGCAACTCTATTTCGCGGGGGCGGAGGGACGATTATATAAGCAGGCTATCGCTGGCGGCAGCGCAGTCCCGATCACTCCGGCATTTGGCGCGGCAGCTTCGCCGCGTGTATCGGCACATGGACGATGGCTGCTGTATGTCCACAGCGATGAAGGGATCGACAGCCTGGGACTGGTGGATACGTATGGCATCCACTGGCCGCGCAAGATCGCGGAAGGCACGGACTTCCTGATGCAGCCCACCTGGCATCCCACCGGGGATTACGCGGCATACATCGCCTGGAATCATCCACAGATGCCCTGGGATGGGACAGAACTGCGGCTGCTGGTGCTGGAATATGACCGGGACGGTGTGCCGGGAGTAGCGTCGGCGCTGACGGTGGCCGGAGACGAACACACAGCCATTTTCGCACCAGCCTTCTCACCAGATGGCCGCTTTCTGGCGTACATCAGCGATATGACGGGTTGGAATCAACTGTATGTGTATGATCTGGCACGGCAGACTCATCACCCCCTGACGGACGAATCGAACCTGGATTACGGCGCACCCGCCTGGGTTCAGGGTTTACATACCTACGGCTGGAATGCCGACAGCGAGAGCCTGATTTGTGCGGTGAACGACGCCGGATTCTTCAGCCTGTACCGGGTGGACATCCGAACGGGAAAGGCCAACCGGATCGAGGGACTGGAGCAGTATACGGACATCGGACAGGTGGCGGTGTCGCCGCGCGGGGACAGGGTGGCGTTCATCGGTTCATCGGCCAAGATACCGGCGCGGGTGGTGAGCTACAGCATCAGCGATACGGTGATACCCACCACACTGGAACTGCAACTGGAAACGCCGACGATCCGCATTCTGGAGGACGAAGGCGTACCGGCGGAGCAAATCCACCGACGTTCGAGCGGTGAAAATGTGCCCGCCGACCAACTGGCTGATGCTGAGGCGATCAGCTGGAAGGGGCATGACGGCGAGGATGTTTACGGCCTGTATTATGCCCCGGCAGGCGAACGAGACAGCCGGAGCGCACCGCCTTTGATGGTCATGGTACACGGCGGGCCGACGTCGCAGGTGACAGCCAATTATTCCGGCGCGGCACAATTTTTCGCCACGCGGGGATACGCGGTTTTGTACCCCAACCACCGGGGAAGCACCGGGTACGGCAAGGCGTACATGAACAAGCTGCGCGGGGCGTGGGGCGTGTATGATGTCGAGGATTTGGCATCGGGGGCGTCGTACCTGGCAAAACAGGGATTGGCTGACCCGGCCAAATTCGTGATTATGGGCGGGAGCGCGGGCGGCTACACGGTGCTGCAATCGCTGGTGGACAAGCCGGGATTCTACCGGGCGGGGGTGTGCCTGTATGGAGTCAGCAACCAATTTACGCTGGTGAGCGACACGCATAAGTTCGAGGAACGGTACAGCGATTTGCTGCTGGGAACGCTGCCGGAAGCGGCGGAGGTGTACCGGGCACGTTCGCCAATTTTCCACGCCAACAAGATTGTCGACCCGGTGATCGTGTTCCAGGGGGAGGACGACAGGGTTGTGCCGCGCAACCAATCGGACAGCATTGTGGCATCGCTGCGGGCGCGGGGTGTGCCGCACGAATATCATCTGTACGAGGGCGAGGGACACGGCTTTCGTAAACCGGAAACCATCGAACATCATTACGAAGCGGTGGTGAAGTTCCTGAAGCAATATGTGGTGTATGGCTAAGAGCGATTTTTGCGTCCAGGACAAGGAAAGTGATTTTACCCTGACGACAGGTTCACAGCGGACGAGGCAAGCCTCGTCCCTACAATCCGGGGATATGCAGGTAAGGATATAATCTGATGCAGGCCAAAAATCTACTGCTGGTGACTTATACACTATATCCACCGGAGAATGACTACGAAAAGCTGGTCGCCAAGCTGGAGAAGGCGGACAGCTATGAACTGGATGAATTGGCATGGCTGGTGTGTACGAACGAGAGCGCACGGTACTGGTACAGCCAGATTGAGCAATTCCTGTACGAAGACGACGAACTGACGGTGCTGAAGATCGAGGTGGTGGATGTGGCCGCACCGGAAGGTTTGAAAGAGGACATCGAACGCTGGCTGAAGTCCCGGTTTCCGAAAGGGGATGCCGGGTCGTAGCGCGGCAGTAACCAGGGGAAGTTTTCTGCGCGGGATGGGGGGCGCGCGGAAACAAACACGCGTGGATTCTGCATTGGCACAAATGAACCTTATTCGTGCCATAAGCAGGTTTCGGATATGGCAACGGGAGGATATGACAAAAGGGCGGCAGAGTCACAATGGGCAGAAAATTGCCAATTTGTGACACACTTCTGAGGGGAAATGTCGCAAATGTCGTCAATGTCGTCAATTTCCAGCACGTCGATTTTGAAAGTCATTCCTCAAAGGGCGGCAAATTCATCCCCACCCCCCTAGCCCCCTCTCCAATGCATGGAGAGAAGGAATCAGACAAGTACCAGCATAGCACAAAAGTTCTGGTTTGTGGTAAACATTTGTGTACACATTTGTTTCGATTTTGAGGGGAAAAATCGGCAGTTTTCAGATTCTAGCTTCCAGTTTCCAGAAAAGGATAAGACAAAAAGCGTCATACGAAGGCTCAAAGGCACGAGGGCACAACGAAAGCGGAAAGGGCAAGGCAGGGGGAGGCGGGACAGGCGGACAGGTGGCGCAAAAGCGGGAGGGCACACAGGTCGTCGCCTACGAAGATCAGGTGGGGCGCGAAGGGGGATGGGGTGAGGCAGGCAAAAGGCGGACAGGGCAAGCCCTGTCCCTACGAAGGATGGGTTTCGGCGCGTTGGAGGTTGAGGGCGAGGTGGGCAACAGGCGGACAGGTGGCGCAAAGACGGGAGGGCACACAGGTCGTCCCCTACGAAGATCAGGTGTGGCGCGAAAGCGGACAGGGCAAGCCCTGTCCCTACGAAGGATGGTTTTCGGCGCGTTGGAGGTTGAGGGCGAGGTGGGCAACAGGCGGACAGGTGGCGCAAAAGCGGGAGGGCACACAGGTCGTCCCCTACGAAGATCAGGTGGGGCGCGAAGGGGGATGGGGTGAGGCAGGCAAAAGGCGGACAGGGCAAGCCCTGTCCCTACGAAGGATGGGTTTCGGCGCGTTGGAGGTTGAGGGCGAGGAGACGGCGGAGGAGTTCTTCGTCGCCTTCGGGGGTGCGGAGGGAATGGTAGAGGTCATCCCAAGCATAGGCGGAGAGGACGGCCTGATCGAGGGCGTTATGCAGTTGAGCAAGGCGGGGGGCGAAGTCGCGGGCGGATTTGGGGATACGCTCCCCATTGGATTCGCCAGCGCGGTAGGCGACGAGGGCATTATAGAGATTGGTGAGGGTGCGTTCACGCAGGGCGGGACTATCCGACCCCGCGCCGAGGCTGATGAGGTCGGGCGGATTCAACCAGACCTCGCGTTCCTCATGCAACTGTTTGGCGGCGGCGCTGATGGCGGCATAGGCGGCGGAGTCGGTATCCTCCTGACCGGGCGGCCAGGGGAAGGGGAAGGTTTCAAAGGTGGTGGTGGGGTTGTATAGCGGGGATCGTTGCCTACACCATGCCGATGAACCATCCGCAGCGACCATATTTCATGAAATAGCTGATGAAGCACACCGAAAAAATAATCATCGTCACGAGCGAATAGCAAACAGCGGCTGATCAGGAAGTAATTTGCTTGTAAACCATACAAATAATCGATGTTTGGCACACGCGGTGTACAATATAGCGTTTAATCCTTGACTAGCTTTTGACGCATAGCTGGTCGTGGCTCGCCATGAATGCCACCAATCGTTCTCGATAAATTGTGTCGATTGTTTCTGACGTATTGGCTTTAACATTTTTCTACGTATTGAAATGGAGCTTCATATAATGTTGCCTCTTGTACAGCATGTGCTAGCACCAAAATCAATTATCCACATATTGCGTGGGCTGCCGGTAACATCTCAATGCCGTTGAACATGGTCGAACAACATCAGAATTTGATGACCATTTGGGATTTTTTCATTTAACATTTTCATTGCTAGGTCATCAGGAATATCAAATGGCCCATCCTTTTGATTGCCTCATAAAGCAAATATCTGCATTTTCAGATCAATCATTGTAGCTGTGTCAAATCGACACTCGGTGGTTAAATCAGCATTGATTGCTAGTGACTGACTGCCCATCCAGACATTTGCTCCGCTTCATGTAGCCAGTAGTCAAATCCAACCATCGAAACCCGCACCGCCGCACCTTCTAAGTACCCATTCACGATCACTCCAAGCCATGAAAATGTCGCCTGTTTCTTTGATGCGCTCTAAGACCTGACGATTTGCACCGCCCGTATCGAGTTTGTTGCCAATAATCCTGCACGTTTTGCTTTCCCGTCTCAATTTGCGCTCGCGCTTTTTCAAACCAGTAACAGACTAAATCGGCACGGGCGGGACACGCTCGTCATATAAGTTCACGTAATCATCCACATATATCGTCACCAATTCGGCATCGCATCCGCTTGCCACCCAAAAACGGCGGGTTGCCGACGATGACATCCACCTCCGGCCAGTCGGGTTCGTAGGGATTACCGTCGGCGTCGTAGCGCATGATGGCGTCGTCGTTGAGGATGCGCTCCGGCTCGTCGGGGGCGGTTTTGTCCTGAATGATGGGATTGGGCAGTTGGCGCGGGTGGGGCGTGCCGGTGCGGGGGTTGTAAAAATGCAGCCTGCCGCCTTCGTTCTCGTAACGCCATTGCAGGTAGCCAATCCAGACCACGACATGGGCGAGTCGGGCGGCGAATTCGTCCTTCTCGATGCCGTATAACTGGCGGGGGGTGACGACATCGACAAAGGGCAAAGCGAGGGGTTCAAACAGGGTGTGAACCCGGCCTTCCAGGTCTTTCAGCGCCCGCAGGCTCATATAGAGGAAGTTGCCACTGCCACAGGCGGGGTCTAACACCCGTATGTCGCCCAACGCGGCCAGCATCGTGTTCCGCAGGGCGGCGAGGCGGTCATAGGCTGCCTGTTTGGGGCGGGGGGCGTCGGTTTGCAGATAGGTTTGCAGCAGGGGTTCGGCCTCGGCGCGGATTTCGTCCCAGAGGCGGTAGAGGGGTGTCATCAACACGGGTTCGATCACCAGCCGGATGTCATTCTCGCCCGTGTAATGCGCGCCCAACTGCGCCCGTTTGCCCTCGTCGAGCGCGCCCTCGAAC
Organism: uncultured Chloroflexia bacterium; assembly: GCA_963752305.1. Lineage (GTDB taxonomy): Bacteria > Chloroflexota > Anaerolineae > Aggregatilineales > Phototrophicaceae > CFX2. The sequence goes on along the minus strand of CAVVXQ010000001.1, from coordinate 199,283 downwards.
AATGTGCCGAAGATGGTGGGATTAACCGAACGCCAGTCGGCCTCGCTGACCGAACGCAGCAGATTCAACGCGCCGGGAATCTGGGTGATGTCCAGCACTTCGAGGCCATCACCCGCGCCGGGGGCGCTGTCGGCAAACAGACCACCGTTGAAATAGGGCACAGGCTTGAGCAAAAAATCGCCGCGTTCGCCGTTCATGGCCTGAAACAGCAGAGTCAAATAATCGCGGAAATCCTTCGGGCGCGTCGGCAGCGTTCTCGGCAATATAACTGATGATGCCCTTGTTATCCATGCGCGGCAGGAGGTCTACATCCTCGGCAAACAGACCAAAGACCAGTTTGGTGAGGAAGCGGGCGATCTGCATGGGCGTCCAACCGGAGTCGGTGTGGGTCCGCATGAGGTCGGCAAGATGGGCAAATCGGTTCGCCAGCGAGAGGGTGATCTGCTCACGTCCCTGAAGTTCGCTCTGGCGGAGTTCGAGGAATTTTTCGGGCGATTCCAGCAGCCAGAGGATGTAATTCTGCGCGTCGCGGTTGAGCAAATCGGCATTGTGGAAAATAAAGGGCTGTCCACTGGTGTTGACCCACTGGGGATAGATGCGGTATTCGAGAAAGTCGCTGACGACCAGCAGGGGCGGGTTGCCCAATCCGCCCCGGTAGGACAGCAGTTGGGCGTAGGCAGCATCCAGGTCGATATGCTTGCCTTTATATTCCCAGGCGAAATGGTCTTTGTACCAGACATCGGCGCGACCCCGCCCGCCGGTGGCTTTCTCCACATTTTCCTCGAAGGTGAAAAATTCGCCCTTCGGGTCAAGCTGGGTGGGAGTTGGATAATTCACCAGTTGACAGAGTTCGTTAAAGTGGCTCTGTGCGGCCTGGTTTTCCCGCAGGGCACTCTGCGCCCAACGGTCTACAAAATCGCGCGGTGTAATCATGGACAGTCCGGTTCATTGGTCGTGGTCGATCATGGCGTATCTTACCCCACCCCCTAACCCCCTGCCCGCAAGCGATGAGGGGGAACAGAGGCTTGATAAGTGGTTATGAGTGGCAACCACTCCCCGATTGTTAAGCGAACATTTGTGTATGTTGATTGTACCGGAATCGGGGTGGTGGGGCAATTTGACGGGATGAGGGCGGAAACCTCACCATACATGGCGAGGGGAGTAAGAATTCCCATCCCCCTCAACCGAATGCAGGGGAGGGAGCAAGATCGGGGGATACTCAAGACCAGTCGCCTGTCGTGACGCATGATAAATCTGGGCAGAAATGACCCGGAATGACCTTTCCTGCTTGCCAGAAAAACGTCTTAATGCTATGATGGCGGTTATTGTCAAAGAGTAGTGCAGAGGAGGCTCACAAAATGTCATCCACCAACTTCAAACAGGCAACCTTACGCTCCACTGCGCTCCAGCATTATCCAGCGGGGATTTAACATCCCCCGGCGTGACGGGTTCGCGCCCGCCGCCGACATCAAAGCCCTGGATAACTGCCCCGATTGATTGTGATTCCCTACACGCGCCAGTGTCCGCAGATGTGCCTGACGACCTCATCCGGTGAGGTGGTAGACGTGTGCTGCCTGGTGGATTCCCCGAACTGAAGCGCGTTCCCGATCATCCTCGCAACCCAGCCTGTCACCTCTGAACATTGAGCGGATTACTGCCGCCTCGTTAGTGACTCTTTAGCTGCAAAACAACCAGAGGTACAGGATGGTTATGATCGAATCGCATGGACGGGGACGTGGCCGAGGCAAAAAATTCCTGTCGTATTACAAACCCTATTGGCGTCTGTTGGTGGCGGACATGGTATGCGCGTTTATTATGGCGGGCATCCTGTTGATTCTGCCAGTCATCACCAGCTACATCACCAAGACTGTGTTGGGAGGCCATGCGCCGGATCAACTCAACCAGATTTATGTGATCGGGGCGGTGATGCTGGGGTTGATTGTCGCCCACACGGTCTGCAACACGTTTGTGGATTATCAGGGGCACATGATGGGGGCGATGATGGAAAGTGATATGCGGAGCGAATTATTCGGACATTATCAAGAACTGTCGTTCAGCTTCTATGATGAACAAAAAACCGGCCAACTCATGAGCCGGCTGACGCACGATTTATTTTCGCTATCGGAACTGTATCATCATGGGCCAGAAGACCTCGCCATTGCCATATTGACGTTTGTCGGGGTGTTTTTCATCTTACTCCAAATCAACCTTCAACTGACACTGATTTTGTTGGTTTTTATGCCGATCATGGCGGCGTATGCGTTTTATTTCAATAAACGGATGAATACGGCGTTAAGGCGAAGTCATGAACGTATGGCGGATGTCAACGCACAGGTGGAAGATACGCTGGCAGGCATCCGCGTGGTCAAGTCCTTCAGCAACGAAGCCCTGGAAAACAGGAAGTTCGCCTCCGAAAACACCCGTTTCGTGGACAGCCGACGCGAAGGTTATAAAAGTGAGGCGTACTTTTCTAACGGGATGATCGCGTTCACCCACCTGCTCACGCTGACGGTCATCATCTTTGGTGGGGCGGCTATTGTGAATGCGTCACTGGATCTGGCGGATATGCTGACATATTTGTTATGCGTTGGCCTGCTGATCGAGCCGATCCAGAGGGCTGTCAATTTCGCCAGATTGTATCAGGAAGGCATTACCGGGTTTAACCGCTTTATGGATGTTCTGGAGGTCGTACCCGACATTCAGGATTTGCCAGATGCGCTAGAACTGACCGAGGTGGCGGGTCGTGTGGAATTCAGAAATGTGAGCTTCAAGTATAAAGAGGGACATCAATATGTGGTGAAGAACATTTCGCTGGACATCAAGGTGGGAGAATATGTGGCGCTGGTGGGGTCTTCGGGCGTGGGTAAAACAACTCTGTGCGCTTTAATCCCCCGTTTTTATGATGTCACCGAGGGGGAGATACTGGTCGATGGGCAGAATATCCGGGATATTCGTTTAAGCTCCTTAAGACGGAACATTGGGGTTGTCCAGCAGGATGTGTATCTGTTCGCCGGGACTGTCGCCGACAACATCCGTTATGGTAAACCGGATGCCAGCCTGGAAGAAATCACTGCGGCAGCCCAAAAGGCGAATGCCCATGATTTTATCATGGCGTTACCGGATGGGTATGATACGGATATTGGTCAACGGGGTGTGAAATTGTCCGGCGGGCAAAAGCAACGGTTGAGTATTGCCCGCGTATTCTTAAAAAATCCCCCGATTATCATTTTTGATGAAGCGACCAGCGCGCTGGATAATGAAAGCGAAAAGGCGGTTCAGGATTCGCTGGAGAAGTTAAGTAACAACCGCACGACCCTGGTTATCGCCCATCGTCTGTCCACCGTGAGACACGCACAACGGATTCTGGTACTGACCGACAAGGGGATTGATGAGCAAGGGACACATGAGGCGTTGATCGCCATGAACGGCTCGTATGCGAATCTGTACAATGTGCAACTGGAAATCTAAGACCGGGTTGGCCGGAGTGTCCGATACACCCCTGGTTGACGCCGGTCATGGCGGAGTCACGATTTTTTCTTACTGGCTTTCAACGCGGCTTTTTCCAGATTTTGGGCGAGGCGGAATTGAACGATGCGGGTGATAAGGTCACGCGGGAGGGGTTTGTCGATGGGGAAGCGGACTGCGCCCTTCGAGCCATCGTAAAGCGATAGTTCGTCGGCAAAGGCTTCGATACCCCTGGGGGCGGGATAAAAGCCGATGTGATTTTTAAAGGCGGCAAAATGGACAATGTTGCCCTGCTGGGCGAAGGTGGGCATCTGGTAGCTGATCTTTTCCACCGCGTCGGGGGCGGCGGCGTGAATGATGTGCCGCATGTCCTGGAGGATGGTTTGGATGTCGTCCGGGAAGGCGGCAATGTAGTCGTCAATGGACGTAAAACCCAGTTTATCGCTAGCCATGTGTTCTCCTTGTGTCGAGCCGTTATCCAGTCTGGAAGATCGAACAATTGATCTATCTCGAATAAGGAAAGTATGTGCGAGATTGCGACTCTCGTCAAGCCCTGAAACTGGGGTACGGCAGGTATGCCGGGAGACGTGATTAGTCCGGCGACTGCCAGCGCCGGGTGATGGACTTGCCATTCACATAGGTATTCATAAAGGCAAATTCGATGCTCAGGATAAAGAGAATATAACGATCCGCCGGAACATAAGACGAGGCAGACACCGCCGCTTCCCGAACGAGGGGATCGGTGGTGAGTGTTCCCTGGCCCCGGACATAAAATTCACCCGTGCCACCGCTCGAATCTTCGACTGAGCAATGAAGCGTATAGCGGGGATCACGCCCTAAGTCTTTGCCTTTGGGCGAGGTCGGTTCCATAAACAGGAACAACTGGTCGCCGATGATGGGTGTGACGGGATGGACGCGCGGGCTTCCGTCGGCGCGGAGCGTGCCCAGGTAGGCGACACCGCTGCCAAAACGGGTTTCACCAAAGGCAGCCAGTTCCGGGGCTAACAAGGCGAATTCTTTCCAACTGGTCATGATTTATCCTTGAATTTATTCTACTCCGTCCCAGGCGGGAGACGATTGTCGGTGTTTGAATGCCTGCCGCCTCTGTCAGGGATTAAGCATCTCGTCCAGGCGGCGTTGAAGATAAGCGTGTTCGGCGCTGTTGCCACACAGGGCGAGCGCCCGTTCATAGGCATCGGCGGCGGCTTCGCGCTGGTTGGTGCGGCGGAGCAGATCGGCGCGGGCGACGTGATAGGGATAAAAATCTTCCACTCCCTCGATGCGGTGCAGCAGCGCCAAACCAACACCCGGATTGTGTGCCATCGCTACCGCTACCGCGCGGTTGACCTCGACCACGCGCGAGGGCATCATGACCGCCAACGTGCTGTAGAGCGCCGCGATTTGCTGCCAGTCGGTGGCTTCGGCGGTGGCCGCTTCGGCGTGGAGGGCGCTGATGGCGGCCTGCACCTGATAGGGTCCGGAAACGGCCAGAGCAAGGGCTTCGTCCAGAACGGCGATTCCTTCGCGGATTTTTTCCTGATCCCAGCGCGTTCGATCCTGTTCATCGAGCAGAACCAGTTCTCCCCCCGCGTTCAAGCGTGTGTCACGGCGCGAGTCGTGGAGGAGCATGAGCGCCAACAGGCCGCGCGCCTCGGCACTGCCCGGCAGCAAATCGACCAGCACGCGGCACAGGCGAATGGCTTCGGCACACAGGTCGCCGCGAGTCAGCGTCTCGCCGCTGGTGGCGACATAACCCTCGTTGAAGATCAGATAGATGACCGCCAGCAGCGCGTCAAGTCGTTCCGGCAGCAGGTCGGCGGGTGGGACGCGGTAGGGAATCGCGGCATCGCGGATTTTTGCCCGCGCCCGCGCAAGCCGCTGCGCCATCGTGGGGACGGGGACAAGGAATGCCCGCGCGATCTCTGGCGTGGATAAGCCGCCGAGGGTATGCAGCGTGAGCGCGACCTGGGCTTCCAGCGCCAGCGAGGGATGGCAGCAGGTGAACATCAGCTTGAGGCGATCATCGGGGATGGAGTCCATATCGGCTTCCTGGTCATCGTCAGGTGGAGGATCGAGGATGGCTGTGGCGCGCTGCTGGGCTGAAGCGCGGCGGAGTCGATCCACCGCGCGGCGTTTGGCGACAGTCGTCAGCCACGCGCCGGGGTTGCGTGGAACGCCATCCACCGGCCAGCGTTCCAGCGCATTGACGAGCGCATCTTGAAGGGCATCCTCGGCCAGCGTGAAATCGCCAAGCTGGCTGATGAGGGCTGCCAGCACACGCCCGTGTTCCTCGCGGAAGGTCGTCTCGATTTGCGCCGATGCGGTCATGCCTGCTTAAGCATTTGGCGACCACAGGGGTCGGATTTCAATTGAACCGTACTTTGCAGTGGGAATCTTCTCTGCCCAGCGAATGGCTTCGTCGAGGTTGTCGCATTCGATCAGCGAGTAACCGCCCAACTGCTCGTGGGTTTCGGCGAACGGGCCGTCGGTAATGAGCGATTTGCCCTCACGGACGCGCAGCGTGGTGGCGCTGCTTCCCGGCGCAACGCCGCTGTTCGACAGAATCACTCCGGCGGCGTTGGCCTCCTTCATGTAATCCATCCATGCCTGATACATTCCAGACGTATCTTCCGGTGTCTCGGACTCGTTGGCGTACATCAGCAGCAGGTATTTCATGGGTTATTCTCCTGTCCGGTGGCGTTGATCCATCTTTCACTTGGCGGTATCTGACAAAAGCCCGATGGTGTTGCCGTCGGCATCCTGGACTGTCCCGACCAGCCTGCCATTTGCGACATCCCTGACCTCTTGCAGCACCTTGCCACCCGCGTCCAACAGGGATTGCAGCGTCGTGTGGATGTCGTCCACATGGTAGAGGGCGACCATGCCCTGGTACTGCCCACTGGGGTCGAGGCCGATGTGTTGGTCGCCCACCTGATACCCTACATAATACGACCCATCCACAACAGGTTCAACACCCAGAAGTTGGCTGTAGAATGCCTTTGCCGCCGCGAGGTCTTTGACTGGATAGATGATGGTTTTGACACCTTGATTCATGACATGCTCCTTGTATGCTGCATTATCGGTTGTTTTTGCCTTTCTATATAAACGTCGCAGCAGGAGGGTGTCAAAATGACAGGCAGATGTGTGTTCTCATCATTTACTCATAAATCCAGCATGACGATATAGACTTCAACGAATCAGGTTTGGGCGGGCATTTGCTTCCGCTGCCAGGGCCATTGGCCGACGGTGATATTGCGACCCTGGAACATCCACAGGGCTAAGAGGAAAAAGATAGCCGCCACCACCAACAAAAACAGCGCACCGCCGACATCAATGCCGTTGGTGAAGACGCTGGTGGTGGTATCGACATAGGCGAAAAGTGAGAAAGAGCGGAGCCAATCCAAAGAGCCGACATAGCCTGCGATGGATTTCGCCAGGAAACTGGCAATATAAAATATGGTCATGACGGTGACTGCCTGACGACGGCTGGGCATCAATGCACCCAGGAAAAGGCCGATGCTGAAGAAGGCCAGCATGAGCGGCCAAACACCCAACAACGCCACAAAAAGCTGGGTCGAGGTCACATCCACTTGGGTCGTACCTTTGATAAGGTGTAGTGTCAGGGCACAGCCTGCGCCCATAATCGCCATAATCAGGAAGAGGACAATGGAAAGGGCAGCCGCCTTCATGGCAACAATTTTCCAGCGCGGCAAGGGCATGGCGACAACCAGTTCCAGCGTGCCATTATCTTCTTCGCCAGCTAACGTGCCGGTACTCATCATGATGACATAAACACCGAGAATGACGGGGACGATCTGAACGACCACCGAGGCAATGTAACCCGCAAACGACCCCAAATCCATGCCCATCGCCTTGTACAACTCAACGTTGGCAAAACTTTCCATTTGGTCGGCCATTGCAGGGAAAACAGCGGTGTACATCGAAGCGAACAGGGCAAGACCGATCCCCCAGCCTAAAATCGAAATCCGGCGTGAGAACAGTTCGTGTTTGAATAGATTAAACATGCTATTTGCCTCCGTTGCTGGTGCGGTCATAAAAGTTGAGGAAGATTTCTTCCAGCGTGACGTGGGGTGACTCCACATCTTCAATCCCATAAGTGGCAGCCGATTCCATTAATTTGGGTAATCCACTGCGGACTTCCAACATGACCGTTTGCCCGTCGCGTCCGGTCTCTTTCACCCCATCGATAGAAAAGGCATCGGCGGGAGGCAGCTTTTGGAAGGTCAGGTGCAAACGCTTGAAGGCCTGTTTGGTCAAGGCTTCAACGCTGGCTGTTTGAATCAGTTCGCCATCGCGGATGATACCTACGCGGTCACAAACCGCCTGAACTTCCGGCAGAATGTGGGAGGAGAAAAAAACCGTCCGGCCATCCTGTTTGACTTCCTGCACCAATTCCATGACGGTTTGCTGTACTAGAGGGTCGAGGCCGCTGGTCGGTTCATCCAGAATGAGCAGGTCGGGCTTATCCATAAAGGCGGCTACGACGCCGATTTTCTGTTTGTTGCCGCGCGAATACTCTTTCATTCTGCGGGATGGATCGAGATCCAAACGGTCAAGAAGCTGCTGGCGATAGGTTTTATCGACGGTGTGATCGCGGAGTGAGACCAGCATATCCAGAAATTCGGAGGCCTTCATGTTGGGATAGAGGCTCAATTCGCCGGGTAAATAACTGACTCGTTTACGAATGTCTACACCGTCTTTCTGACAGTCCTGCCCGAAGATGGTGGCGCGGCCTGATGTGGGATGAATGACATCCATCAACACGCGCTGGGTAGTGGTTTTGCCCGCACCATTTGGCCCCAAAAAGCCGAATACTTCTCCCTGTTCGACGGCCAGATTCACATCGAGGATGCCTCGATGTTTGCCATAATAGACGGTCAGGTTGTGGGTTTCGATGACATGATTTGCCATGCTGTAGTCCCTTTCATCTGTATGAATTCGTTCATCGTAACCGCCCAATCCAACCTCAAGGCGTGGTTATTGAGTTGGCATTTGAGCCATTCATAGGCGGACGTGAACGATGATGGAGTCTATTATCGGATGTTTGACCTTCGTATACAATACAAATCGCCTGTTGCAAACGTAAAAAACGGGCAGGACGAATATTTAGCGGTTGACGTTTACGGGCAGGCGGATGTAGTCGTCGCCGCTGGCCGTCAGGAGGCGGGGGAAGCCGGGGGTAGACGCATCGTACAGGCCGACGATGAGCGAAACCGTTCCGGTAAATTCAGGCAGGTTCAGGGTGTGGGTATCGGTCACGTATTCCCCGACCTGCCAACCTGTGGTCGGGCGGGTGTTCCCGGCGGGCATGGCATCACTCTGCGCCAGCACAGTGCCATCTTCCCCAATTAACTGGACAAAAACAGTATAGGCGATCTGCGGGGTTGAGTCCGCCTGCCAAACGAGTGTCACGGTCAGGGGTTGGTTGCGCGCAGCGGCGGAAATGGTCGCGCCGACCAACTGGCCGAGGCCGGGATAATCCACACCAAGCGGTAGGTCTACGGGCGGCGGGTCGAAGGTGCGGGGCAGATCGTGGAGGGTGTAACGGGCGAGTTCTAATCCACCGACAGACAAAACCGCCTCGCCCGTGTGTCCCGGCGGGACGATGAAACGATGCCAGGAGAGTACCGAGTCGGCGGCATAGTCTAGCGGCTGGTCAATCGACCAATCCGTCCCGGCCAACGACAGGGTATCCGCTTCGTCGGGGCGTCCGGGGAGCAGCAGGGTGACATCCAATGGAGTCCCGGTTTCGAGGATATGGTCGTCTCCGGTACTGTCGGTTTGCAGGATGGGGTCGGTCAGCGGCTCACCCGTATAGGGCGACCCGGCGGCGGTGATAGCGGCATCGAGCGTATCAATTTTGCCCGCCGGATTGCCTTCCGCCGACAGGAGATCGTAACCGGAGGGTTGGGCGGGACTATAGAGGGTGAGGGACAGGTCGTAATCCAGCAGAGGGGCGACTTCGGGCAGATGGAGCAGGTTATAGGCCGCACCTAACTGAGCGGCGGCGGGGTCAGCCGGGGCGACAGCAGCATCGGAACGGGCGATTTCTTCATCTATCGGGTTATGCAGCGAGGCGGCTACTTGCAGACCGGGGACGGCTGCACCATCCCAAACGGTTCGCAGGCAGACTCCAGCGGGTGAAGCTGCGTAGGCGGCGTCTGACAGGGTGTAGTCGGCATAATGTGGTGTCGCAATCAGAGGGGTGAGAATTAGGGGTTGAGTGAGCGTGTAAGCCTGAGTCGAAAGCCCAAAAAATGTGTGTGGCGAGCTCAACAACGGAACTGGCGGCGGTCAAGAGGCAGGGGTACATGCCGCGTTCGTCGGCGGGAAGTTGATACCACGTCAGGAATTCGAGGCGATGAACGCCGTCTGCCACCAGTTGGTTGATGGCCGCGACAGCGACATTTTCATCGGCATAGAGCGGGAGGTTCACAAACCGCGCCTGAATATCGAGTTGATCGGCGTAATAGACCTGAAGGGCGGGTTCGGTGGGGAACGGCAGCAAAATCACTGTGTCGGGGGGGAGCGAGGCATAGTAGGCGGCCAGTCCGGCGAAGTCGTCGTGCTGGTAGGCGCGGGTGGATTGGATGGCGGCGATGCTGGACAGGGAGACAAAGACGACGAAAAGGGTTACTACGGACAGGGCAAGTTTTGTCCCTACAGGTCGGGTTCTCACAAACCAGCTTGGATAACGCTGCTACCCCTGCCGCCAGCAGAATGAGGGTGGCGGGGAGGGCGGCGATGAAATAACGCGGGTGGAAGTCGATGTGGGCGGCGAGGATGAGGATGGTGGTAAAGGTCGGGACAAGCAGGATGTGGGAGAGAAGGAGGTATGAGGGACGAGGGATGAGGGATGAAGGAAAAGAAGAAACAAGTGGGTGGCGACTGGTGATTGGGGGTATCGTCCGCAGGATTTTGAGTAACAGGGCAACTGACCCGACCAGCAGCAGAAGGCCGAGCAGGTCGAGGGGGAGCGATGATCCGGCATCACGCAGTTGCAGGGGGACAGGCAGAAAATAGCTGTACCAGATGTCCCGAAGCAGGCCGAGGCCGACTGTGGGTGGGGTGTTCAAGGGTGTGCCGGATGGGGTCTGGGACAGTACCCAGGGTAGATAGAGCAAACCGAGTGCGACCTGCGAGACAATCCACAGTGTTAGATGACGTCCATCGCGGCGGAACAGCCAGAAAAGTATCAGGGTGACATTCAGCCAGATCACCAGCGGGACAGCCAGATTGTGGGTGTAGAGGGCGACCAGTTCCGTTAGGAAGACCAGCGCCCAATCGCGCTGCCGGGGATGGTGGTGTAGTAGACGGTCTGCCCCGTAGAGCAGCAGAATCGCTAACAGGGGAACGGCGATATAGGCGCGCACCTCCTGAGAATAGTCCCACAGGAGTGGGGAGACGGCGACCATGATGCCTGCTGATAATCCAACAGCCGCGCCATACCAGCGCCAGCCGAGGCGCATAGCCGCCGCCACACCGAGCAAACCGAGCAGCACCGAGCCGTAGCGATAGGCAAAAGGCGATTCGCCAATGCCCGCCTGCCAGAACAGGTGCATCAGGCCGTAATAGGCAAAGGGGGTGTTATCGTCCGGCGACTGGAAGGGCGCATGGATGGCACGGATGCTCCAGGCTTCGTCATGCCAGATGGACTCGGCATTGAGATTCCAGGCACGCAGCCCGAAGGCGGCCAGCAGAATGACCAGCGCGAGAGCCAGTGGCAGAAGTTGTGTCCGGCGTCCGAGAAAATCGTGATTTATAGCTGGGGGATGCTACCAGCAAAGGCAGAAGGGGGCAATGGGCGCATTTCCCCTATTCAGCGGGTTTGACCCCCTCCGGTTCGCTATGCTCACCACCTCCCCCGAATTCAAGGGAGGAAAAACAGCGGTGTTACAGGTAAACAAGGTCAATCAAGATCAACTGGTTTATGTGACGTATTGACCCCCTCCGGTTCGCTGCGCTCACCACCTCTCCCGCCAGCGAGGGAGGAAAATACGGATGCGTTTTAGAACGATTAAGGTCAATCAACCTTAACTTGATGTCTATGGGCAATGGGGGCTTTGTAGCCCTTCCCAAGCCCCATTGATGGTTTTAGACGATTTCGCGCTCGGCCTTGAACTGGGTTTCGTAGAGGTGGGCATATAAACCACCCTGTTCCAGCAGTTCGGCGTGTGTGCCGTGTTCGACCACTCGCCCGCGATCCATGACCAGAATCATATCTGCCGCCAGAATGGTGCTGAGGCGGTGGGCGATGACGATGCTGGTGCGTCCGGCCATGACGGTTTTGAGCGCATCCTGAATGAGTGCTTCGGATTGGCTGTCGAGATGGCTGGTGGCTTCGTCCAGCACCAGGATACGGGGATTCTTGAGAATCACACGGGCAATCGCCATACGCTGTTTTTCGCCGCCGCTCAAGCGATAACCACGTTCCCCGGCCACTGTATCATAACCCTCCGGCAGTCCCATGATGAAATCGTGGATATTAGCGGCGCGGCAGGCTGCTTCGATCTCCGCCTGGGTAGCATCCATTTTGGCATAAAGCAGGTTAGTGCGCAGGGTGTCGTGGAACAGGTGGGTTTCCTGCGTGACCATACCGATCTGCGCAGCCAGCGACTCCTGAGTCACATCGCGCAGGTCATGACCATCCAGCAGGATACGGCCTTTGGTCGGGTCGTAGAGGCGGGGAATCAGATAGGTCATGGTGGTTTTACCCGCGCCGCTCGGCCCCACCAGCGCGACCAACTGCCCCGGCTGGATGGTGAAGGAAATATTCTCCAGCGCCCATTCACGCGCCTGGGTATGAGTCTGATTGGATATAGATCGCTTCGCAGGGAGCTTGCCCCCATTCGGAAATGAATCTCCTTCTTTTACCACATCGCCGCCGGAAAGCGCCCGCTCGACTCTGTCCATGCGTCCGAGACGCTCGACATCTCGCAGCAGTCCTTCCTCGCGGAATTCGTACTTAAATGACATCTCATCGAATACCAGTTCGCCGCGCACATCCTTGAGTTCAATGGCATCCGGCTTGTCATTAATGTCCAGTGGCAGATCAATGACTTCAAACACACGCTCGAAGCTGACCATCGAGGTGGCGAAATCGACGGGGGCGTTGGTGAGGGCTTGCAGCGGGCCATACAACTGAGTCAGATAGGAGCCGAAGGCCACAATTGTGCCGATGGTGAATACACCATCCAGCACCAGATGCCCACCCACCCAATACACCAGCGCCGTACCGATGACGCTGACCATGCCGATAATCACGAAGAACTGGCTGCCCCAGATGGCTTGCAGAATACCGGCGTCGCGCACTTTGCCAGCGCGATCTGTGAAACGGCCAACTTCCATCGTGCTGCGCCCGAACAACTTGACCAGCAGCGCTCCGCTGATGTTCAGGGTTTCGTTCATCATGGCGTTCATCTGGGCGTTGTATTCCATCTGCTGGCGGGCGATGTCGCGCAGTTTTCCGCCGAGCCGACGGGCTGCCAGAATGAAAAACGGCAGCACCAGCACACCCAGAATCGTCAGCCGCCATTCCATCGCCAGCATCACCGCCGTCGTCGCCACGACTGTTACCACATTGGTGATGATGTCCACAATGGTGCTGCTGATGGCTCGCTGCGCGCCGACCACATCGTTGTTCAGGCGGCTCATGAGTTCGCCGGTTTTGGTGTTGGTGAAGAAGCGAATCGACATCTTCTGGATGTGGTCGAACAGAGCGACACGCAGATCGAAGATCACCCCTTCGCCAATCGAGGAATTGAGCTTGCGCTGGAACACACGGATGAAACCACTGACAATTGGGATAGTGACCAATCCCACTGCCAGGACATTGAGACGGTTCACATCGCCGTTCGGCAGGGCATTGTCGATCAAATCACGAAAGATCAGCGGAGTGAGCAACCCCAGGCCAGTCGTGATGAGAATCGTCACCAGCAGGCCGATGATGTGCATTCGATAGGGACGCGCGTAAGCCAATACACGCTTCAATAAAGACCAACTGACGCGCTTGTTCTTGACGTCGTCGTCGCTGCGCATATACATAAACCAACCGCCACCGTGAAACATACCTCGTCCTCCGCCTCGCATGGCCGTTCCTAACTCTGCCGTTGAGCAATTTAACCACACCCAAAGCTATATTCTTATGGAATGGAAAAGAAACTTGCACGCAGTTTAATTCGTTTTTCTTTTAGGATACTCCACCTGGGGGCAAGTGTGTACTGGTAATGTGGGTAGGTCGATTGTGGAATGGTCAGCGCGGATTAGCGGAGATCGCACGCCCCGGCGGTTGCCGCGCGGAAACCGCACCACAGGACACGCCCGTCCGGCAGAGTCAGCAGGGGTTCGGAAAATGGGCCACCGCCGTATGTGGCTGTCGGCATGGGGGGAGAGAGGCGGCATAAGGTTGTTCCGGCTCCGCTGCATAACCCAAGCCGGTTGGCAGCGCCTGGTAATGCGTCCATACGTTTCCAAGCATTCCAGTCGGAACCAGCAGGCCATCAGGCGAGGATGATTGGATGGCTGCGGGTTCATGGGTTGGTGGGGCTGCCAGGCAATAGTGGTAATCCATCTCCAGACTGGGTGTGCCGATGTCCGGGGGAATAATAATGAAGCCATCAGGGTAGGCATCCGAATAGGCGAAAGCATAGGCGCAGGCCTGATCTTCCCGCCAGAGCATAAAGCCATGTTCAAAGGATTGATAAATCGCCCAGATCGTGCCGGAGGGTGGCGTCTGTGTGGGTGTGGAGGGCACTACAGGAGATTGGCAACCCAGTAATAAAAGGAGACACCCGCTGAATATCAGCCACAGGCTTGGCTTCATAACTCGGTGGACTCCGCACCTTTGTTTCTTGTGCAGCATTCAATCTAGCACAGTGTTCGCCGGACTACTCTATGCCCGACCTGCGTCCATCCACCGCCTGTCACATCCTCAATTGTCGAATTCAAACCAAAAACATACCAAGAAACCATCGAACCCCTACAAAATTTAGAAATATTTCACGGTTTTAAGAAATCTTTATACTTGACTCTCTTGTTTACATCATACACTTATTCTAAATCAATTGTTGGTTAGATTGAACAGATGTAAGCCCGAAATCAAGCAACGGGGGGTAACAATCGAAATGGCCGGAAAAGTCCAACTTTTCGACGTCAATGAAGACCTGAACGAACAACGGTACGACAATCTATTTTTGGTTTGGATGGTAACCCTGATGCTCGGCGGTCTGTTGTTCGCTGTGGCAGTCAATGTGGGACTCAGCAGCCTACACATCTGGGTGTGCCTGGGACTCACCGTCGCGCTGACCTATGCACTGCGCCACAGAAATCACCTCAACAGCGCGTCGTGGGTGTACCTGCTGGGCATGACTGCCCTACCCATCATGCAAGTCCTGGCGTACGGGCCAATCGAGTCTGTCCCGTTTGAGCTGATATTAATCGTCATTATTGCGAAACATATCCGTGACCGGCAGTCCACCATCAATTTCGCGGTACTGGCTTTCGGAGGCACGTTTATTGCGGCGCTGATCACCAGTGACCTGGCGATTGCTGCCACTTTTATGGCTATACCTGCTTTCATAGCTTTCATTCTGGCCGCCGGTAATTTCCTGGATGAAATGGGCATCATCGACATCTTGTACTGGGCGCGGGATATTCAATCCAAAGATGCTGACCGCGCGGAGATGTTCTACGAGCAGAAAGTGCAATTGAGCGAAGCCATGCTGCAATTGCAACATGCTAACTCAACCCTCGAAATCCTCAATGACCGATTGGAAGTTGCTCAACAGCGCGCGGAAAATGCTAGTCAGGCGAAATCCGTGTTCCTGTCGAATATGAGCCATGAACTGCGCACGCCACTCAATATCGTCATCGGTTACACCAGTTCCATGTTGACGGTGCCACAGATGTTTGAAAATGTGCCGCTTCCCCAAATCTACCGTCCCTACATTAAACTGGTGGAAGAAAATGGTCATTACCTGCTGGGGTTGATTAACGACATCCTTGACCTGAGCAAGATTGAGGCCGGGAAACTCGAACTGCATCCTGCGCCCGTCGAACTGCCTGACCTGCTGCGCGGCACGCTGTCTACGACGATTGGTTTGTTGAAGGACAAACCGCTGCAGTTGAAACCGGATTTTCCTGACAATTTGCCGACGGTTTGGGCAGACCCCCTGCGCGTTCGACAGATCATTTTGAACCTTGTGTCCAACGCCATCAAGTTTACCCATACAGGCAGCGTCACCCTGTTCGCCCACGTCGAAGGTGACTTTGTGCGGATCGGCGTCACCGATACGGGCATCGGCATCCCGGAAAAGGCGCTGGCGACGATTTTTGATCGCTTCCAGCAGGCGGAACATGACACCGACAAACATTATGGCGGTACTGGACTGGGGCTGGACATCAGCAAACAGTTGAGCCTGATGCATGGTGGTGATCTGACCGTCACCAGCGTGGTTGACCAGGGCAGTACCTTCTCCTTTATACTGCCCCTGCTGCAACCGGAACATGTGGTGGTGGAACAGCCGTTTGAGACGATCAACGACACGGTACATGTATTTGACCGGAACGATGTGGTCGTTCCTGAATCGCAAGTGATCCTGCTAGTGGAAGATGAGGTCAGCACCCGCGAAGCCATTCACACTATGCTGGAAACCGCCGGATATGTGGTGATCGACGCCAGCGACGGTGAAGGCGCGTTCGAATTGGCGGCTGGGCTGCTGCCTGACCTGATTATGCTGGATGCTTATCTGCCGGGGATGGATGGTTGGGAGATGCTGAAGCAGCTCAAGGGTAATCCTGAAACAGCCACTATCCCGGTGATTATGGTTTCCAATACGCCAGATACGCAACTGGCATACGATCTGGGCGCTGAACTGATGCTTCAGAAGCCGGTTGAGGCGGATGACATCATCGCGTGCATTCAAACAATTTTGTTACCGATGTCACAGGCTAAGGAGGAAATTTCTGAATGAACATTTTATACCTTGAGGATGACTGGCAAGATGCAGAATTGATCGCGCTGTTTACCAAAGCGACCATGCACAACCTGACGATTGTGAGCAATCTTCAGCAAGCACAAGCTGCGATGGCCGGTAATCCCGATTTGATCCTGGTTGATGTCATGCTGGGCAATACGCGGGATGGTTACAAGTTCGCCCGCAACATCCGGCAGCAAGGGATCATGCTGCCTTTGATCGCGGTCACAGCCCTGGCAACCGCGAAAGACCAGGAAGATTGCCAACAAGCCGGGTTTGACCATGTGCTGACCAAACCCTACACAATCAATCAACTGGCAGACGTTATCGGGCAATATGCCCGGACCTAATGCCGATACTATCCGACTATAGCGAAACGAGAACAATACACAATGTCACACATTTTACTGATCGAAGATAACCAGGCCAATGCCGACATGATGATCCACATTTTGACGGCGGCGGGCTACGAAGTGCGCCATTTCATTAAAGGTCTGGAAGGCGCGAAGAGTGCCCGCCATGATCGCCCTGATCTGATTCTGATGGACTTCAACCTGCCGGATGTGGACGGACGTACCCTGTCGCTCATGCTGCGTAAGCAGATGGGCGAACATGGTTCACCGATTGTCGCCTGTACGGCGCGTACCAGCGATGTCGAGGTTATCCTGGCGAAAAAGTTCGGTTGTGCGGCCTTCCTGCCCAAGCCGTTTAATTCCAGCGAACTGCTGGATATTGTCAGCATGTTTGTGAAAGCGCCCACCAAGTAAATTGCCGCGCCGATTTACCTTTCATCCTGCGTAGTTGAGAGGCAATCGCCGCGTAGCTGGGAGCATTCGGGATATAGTATGATGTCTTTGAATGTTAAACAACGGACGGGGTTGGTTCAGCCAGAGATGTAGCTTATTGGCATTCTCTGGCTCGGAACCCTGTTTCCAGAGTCAATTCAGACATCCCTAATATTTTTTGCCGCTCTCCTGCCTCACGCCCTGTCGATCCAAAATCCACAGATTCCGTACCATATTGAGCAATAATTGAACAGTTATTGATCTGGAATGTGCCCTTTCAGTCCCCTTATACTGTGAGTACGAATTGAATAGCTCATTTGATAGGTGTTGAGTTGAAGGGGAAACGAAATGTTAGCCAATCTACATGTCCATTCCACTATTCCGGCGGGCGACTTGCAGCGGGCAAAACAATTTTATGCTACCAAACTTGGACTTGAGCCATCCGAGGAGACGCCGGGTGGCCTGGTGTATGAATGCCGTGACTTGTGGTTTCTGCTGTATCCCAGCCGGGGCGCGGGGACGGCACAACATACCGTGATGGGATGGACAACCGAAAATATTGAGTCGGAAGTCGCTGACTTGCAAGCCAGAGGGGTCGTATTCGAGGAATATGATCTACCAGGGTTGAAGACGGTGAACGGCATTGCGACCACGCCCTCCAACCGGGCGGCATGGTTTAAGGACAGTGAGGGGAATATCCTGGGGATTGTCCAGTTTAACTGACCATACCCTGTGAGGCGGGATGTGAACACTCACATCCCACCTCAGTGCTAAGGTCTATTTGGCGTAATCTACGGCGCGAGTCTCACGAATGACCTGTACCTTGATCTGGCCGGGGTACTGCATGGTCTCCTCGATCTTACGGGCGATGTCCCGCGCCAGCCGCAGGGACGATAAATCGTCGACTGCCTCCGGGCGCACGATGATGCGGACTTCGCGCCCAGCTTGCAGGGCATAACTCTGCTCCACACCTTCGAAGGTGTTGGCGATGTCTTCCAGCGTTTTTACCCGTTTGATATAGGTTTCCAGACTTTCACGCCGCGCCCCTGGTCGCGCGCCAGAGATGGCGTCGGCTGCCTCGACAATATAGGCTTCGACACATTCCTGTTCGACCTCATGATGATGGCTGGCGATGCAGTTGACGACCTTCGCGTTCACGCCGTAACGCTTGGCGAGTTCCGCGCCGATGATGGCGTGTGTGCCTTCGACTTCGTGGTCAACCGCCTTGCCGATGTCATGAAGCAGACCGCCTGCTTTGGCGATGGCGACATCCGCGCCCAACTCGGCGGCGATCATCCCGGCGATGTGTGAGGTTTCAATGGCGTGGGCGTTCTGGTTCTGACCGTAACTGGTGCGGAACTTCAACCGTCCCACCAGCTTCAGCACTTCCGGGTGGAGGCCGGGGATGCCGGTTTCGTAGGCAGCGCGTTCACCTTCCTCGCGGATGGCCTGTTCGACCTCGACTTTCGCATCTTCTACCAGCTTTTCAATCCGCGCCGGGTGAATACGACCATCCACCACCAGTTTCGCCAGCGCCCGCTTGGCGACTTCACGCCGCACCGGGTCAAAGCTGCTGATGGTTACGGCTTCCGGCGTGTCGTCCACGACCACATCAACCCCTGTCGCCAGTTCGAAGGCGCGGATGTTTCGTCCGGCGCGGCCAATGATACGGCCTTTCATTTCGTCGCTGGGCAGGGGAACCACGCTCACGGCGATTTCGCTGACATGTTCTGAGGCGAGGCGCTGCACCGCCAGGGCGATCACGTCACGGGCGCGGTTATCGGCCTCCTCGCGGGCTTCGGCCTCTACCTGCCGAATGACCCGCGCCATGTCGCTGCGGGCATCGTTCTCTACGGCAGCCATCAACTCCTTACGGGCTTCGTCCACCGTCATCTGGCTGATTCGTTCCAGTTCTGCCAGTCGATCAGCCTCCAGTTTTTCCAGGTCATTCTGTTGTTTATCCAGACGGCTCTGGCGCTTATTCAGATTTTGCTCGCGCTGCTCGGCGCGTTCCAAACGCTTGTCCAGGTCTTCGCGGCGGGCGCGGAGGCGTTCGTCTTCCTTATCCAATTCCCGGCGGCGGCGCTGAGTGGTTTCATCCGTCTCGCGCAGCATGGCTTTCACTTTGTCATCTGCCTCACGCACATTGGCGCTGGCTTGTTCAGCCGCTTTGGCAGTGATTTGCCGAGCTTCTTCTTCCGCTGCTGTCTTGCGGTTTTTCGCCTGAGTTGTTTGAAAGTAACTCAGCCCCAAAATACCGAGCGCTAGACCGATAATCAGGGCGGCGACGATCAACAATATTGTGCCGATGTCCATTATTCATTCCTCATGACTTTCTCTCATTTGGTCAAAGTAGTCCGGGTCCTGCGTCTCCTTCTCCTCGTGTAGACGAGCGATCACATCGCGCGCGGTACTGTAGGAAAATCCCCGGCGTTGCAGAAAATTTGCGATTTTGGTGTGGAACGTTTTGGCGTCCAGCCCGTGAAGTTTACGGGTTTGACTGAGGGCGGCTTTATAGGCCAGTTCGGTTTCGTCCAGGTCGGACAGCACTTCGTCGATGGGAGCGCTCCCAACCCCTTTTTGGCGAAGTTCCTGGCGCAGCGCCCGATGACTCAGCGGTTTGAACTCGCTCCGGTTCTGTACCCAGTAGCGCGCAAAGGTCAGGTCATCCAGGTATCCCAGGGCTTCCATGCGGGTGATAGCAGCCTCAATAACCTCCGGTGCGAAGGTCTTGCCCGCCAGATTGCGGCGAACCTCTTCGGTGCTACGTGGCCGGAAACCCAGAAAATGCGCCGCCGAGTCTACTGCCTGAATGACAGCATCTTCGGTGCGCAGGGCGTTGATTTCAGTTTCAGAAAGCGCCTGTCCTTTTCGCAATTTGGCGGCATCCATCAGGTTTAGACTGAAGGCATATTCACCATCCAGGAAGACGTTTACACGCTCCTTATTGCGTTTCTGGATTTCAAGCGCCGAGATGATACCCGTCTGCATCCGTTCCACCTAAAAACAAACAGCCGTTGTTTTACACATAAAAACACGGCTGCGCACGTATGCTCAGTTACAGAACGGTTCTATCGCGGGTGTGGGTGTGCGTTCGATTAGTTCGTATTTATACAGTCAATGCCAAACAAGCCTGTTATGAGCACAGACGAACATTTCGCTTCTCAACTGAAGGGCTAATATTTGCCGATGTTATCCTATAAAATCACCTGACACGTAGGCATTCATTAGCCTGTATATCCAGTTCGGCACATGTTTCACAGCCGCCCCGATGATGGGCGGGGTTGATCGCAAATCTATCGTTCTGCAACGTTTACCGTGGTCTATGAGTTGATTACAACACCACATTAACTTATATTATGCACAATTTAACACGAATACACAACAGGCGAATTGTGTCGATAGTGGGAAAATCCAAAAAGCAGGCTCACGCCTGCCAAATAAGATTGGGTAAATTCACTAAATGGGAACCGCTTTGTGGACAACCCCCCGCAGTGATTGGACCTGGGTCTTAACCCTCGTCGCTGTCGCCACCCTCACCACCCTCACCACCCTCGCCGCCCGGACTGGCCGGGTTACGGGTAATGCCTGTGAATGAAGTTGCCTGAATACCAGCGATAAGTGTCGCTTTTTGGTCGGCAGTCAGATTGGCTTCGGGATGCATGGTGGTGTAGATTGCGGGTGGCATCGTGCCGCGGTCAATTTGTTCGATCAGTTCTCTGGCGTTGATTTCCCCCGTTCCGTCGGAGAAATTGAGCCGCTGTCGTCCCTCGTTGACATCGTGTACCACCAACCAGGACATGGGCGCAATTTGTGAGTACCAGGGCCATACGGTTTCATTAGTATGGCAGTCGTAACAGGCAGTACGCATGAGTTGTTCGGTTTCGGGCGAACTCCATTGAATTTGATTCAAAACAGGTGGATTGGTGCGGGCGAATCCGGGAACCAGTTGCAGGATGATAAAGCCGACTACAACGACCCCGACAACCCCAAGAATGACTCTACGACGATTGGACACAAGAAACCTCCGATAACCAACACAATGATGACCAGTATCACACTGATACGAAGCTTAGTGTATGACATGGCATGATGAGTCAGTGATGAGATTCGTCCTAGAGGTTGTAGAGTTTTGTAATTCGTTGACAACCCCATGAATGGCGGTAGAGTTAAGCTTTACACCCTGAAAAAATCGGTGTACAATGATCGTGAAATTCATAACATTCAGAAACTTGTGAACGTTAGCGATCTGAATGGTGTGGCACGGTGTAGCTGCCCTTCTGAGGAGAGGCCGAATGACAGACTGGAACAGTATCAACGATAAAGTTCAGGCCGGAGAACGCCTGTCGTATGACGACGGCGTATGGCTGTTTGAACAGCGGGATGTGATTAAGCTGGGCAAAATGGCGCAGGTCGTCCGCCGCCGTTTACATGGCGACAAGGTGTACTTCAACAAAAACCGCCACATCAACCCGACCAATGTGTGTGCCTTCCACTGTAATTTCTGCTCATTCGCACGCACCAGCGACAAGGAAGACGGCTCGTTCACCTATATGCCGAAGCAGATTCCCGACAAGGTACGGGCGGCGGTGGACGCGGGCGTGCGCGAATTCCATATCGTCGGCGGTCTGCATCCCGAACTCGGATTTGACTATTACCTGGATGTGCTGCGAGTGCTCAAAAGCGAATTCCCGCATATTCATCTGAAGGCGTTCACAGCCGTAGAAATTGATTTTTTCCGCCAAGCTGACCGGATTAAATCACACGAAGAAATGCTAAGCAGTTGATCGAAGCCGGGTTGGATAGTATGCCGGGTGGCGGCGCGGAAATTTTCCATTGGGATGTGCGGCGCAAGATTTGCCCGGAGAAGGCCAATCAGGAAGTGTGGATGGCGGTTCACGACACGGCTCATCAGCTGGGACTGAAAACCAACTGCACCATGCTGTACGGTCATATCGAGAAGCCGGAACACCGCGTTCATCATATGGTGGCGCTGCGGGAACAGCAGGATAAATCCGGCGGTTTCCAGACCTTTATCGGGCTGGCCTTCCACCCGGAAGAAAACAACCTGGGGCGCAAGCTCAACCGCCAGTGGACAACCGGCGTGGATGACATCAAGACGCTGGCGATCAGCCGCCTGATGCTGGATAACATCCCGCACATCAAAGCCTACTGGGTGATGCTGTCCGCGCCGCTGGCACAATTGGCGCTCAACTTCGGCGCGAACGACATGGACGGCACGATCATCGAAGAACATATCTATCAGGAAGCGGGCGCGCACAAACAGGCGATGACGGTGAGTGAACTGATGAACTTCATCCGCACCGCCGGATATACCCCTGTCGAACGCGATACGGTGTATAACGAGACTCGAGGTGTTTGCGTAAGTCGATTGGGTTGTGAGGGTGAGGGATGGATCAAGAAGCCAAGATTCGGGTGACATTTGAGGAATATGACGCGCTGCCCGAAACCAATCAGATTGTCGAACTGATTGACGGAGAGATAATTGCGAGTCCACCACTCGATATTCACCAGAAAACCCTGTTGAAAGTCGTCAAGACAGTAATGACATTGATGAAAAAAGGTGAGGCTTGCCTCGTCCCTACTGGCCTTCATTTTGACGATGAGAACAGTTTTGAACCTGATTTGTTCTGGGTGAGCGCGGAAAATGAACACTGCTTTTTAGAGGACAATGGGCGGTACTGGCATGGTGCGCCCGATCTGGTGATCGAAATCCTGTCACCGACAACAGCCTCAAATGACCGGGGTGTGAAGTTCGAGATGTATGAACAGCATGGAGTACGGGAATACTGGATGGTTGACCCGGACGCGAACTACGTAGAGATTTACCGCCTTGAGGGAGACAAGTTTGAACGACAAGGGCTGTTCAAACCGAACCAGCCGTTTACCTCCACCGTTCTGGTCGGCACGACGATTGACAGTAAATCGTGGTTCAGTGAGGCAGATTCGGATTGACGCTCGATGTACATAGGGCGTTATCCCAATACGAGGCTAATCATGCTGTGGTTAGGCGACAAACGCGGATATTTGACGGACTGGATCACCCAACAATGGGTGTGTATCACCGGACGGCAGATTGACCTTGAACGCGATCCTTGGCTGAGTGGGTCAATTGGCAAGACCACAGGCATCGGTAAGGATTATTTTGACAAACTCGCGTATGAAACAGGACTTGAGGTCCGTAAGCAGCAGACGGGAACAGGGCTTATCCAGAATCTCGATGCCCTTGGATGGGATGGACTAGACCCTAACACGATTCAAGCGGGTGTACGTCATTTCTACGAACATACGGCGGATTATGATCTGGATGTCTGGTCACAATGGAGTGGAATCTTTCGTCCCTTTGGGAGCTTGCTGGCTCTCCTGTTCAGCCGACGGTTGCAGCAGCTTAATGTTCCGCTGTCCGGTCTGGATACGAGTCAGGGTGTGACCAGTGAAATTGTTCAATTGGTTGACCCAAAGTCCGATGATGTGCAATACACTGCCTGGGTGCGCGAATTGATTGGCAGGAAAGATGTTTTGTACGCGGGGAGCTATTCGCTGTGTCGAGTACCAGGATTTTCAGGGATATGCGTAAAGGTGGTTTTCCCTCTGCCGAACGGTAACGGCGTTGTCCTGATGAAACCAGAGGTACATGAGGATGGTTCATTAACCGTCAAGTCGGCAGGAGAGCGATTCGGTGAACCGGGATTTTATTTTACGGTGTATCGTTCGGATGGTAAGGTATACGCTCGTTATGTTCGGGCGCTGCGAGAATGGATACACGTTTACGAGACTGAGCGCGGGGATGTTCGCGCCGATCATACTTTGACCTTGTTCGGACTGGTTTTCCTGCGACTGCACTATCGACTTCTTAATAAAGCGGAGGGTCTCAGACCCTCCCCTACAGAACCACAAAATATAATTGTATCTGTATGAACGAATCAGATGAACCCCGTAAATCTTTAGCGAAAAGTGCTTATTACGAATCACCCGTTACTGAGATGGAAGCGAAACGCTAAAGGCGAAAGACCATGACGATCAATATTGGCTTAATTGACTACCTGAACACCATGCCCTTCCACTATGATCTGGCGGAACGGCTGGCGGGTGGGGATGTGCATTTTGAACGCGGCGTACCGTCGCAAATGAACCGGGCGCTGATGACCGGGGAGATCGACCTCGCGCCGATTTCGGCCATCGAAGCGGCACGGAATGCCGAGCAACTGGTAGTGCTGCCGGGGTTGAGCATTGCCAGCCTGGGCGCGGTGAAAACGGTGCTGCTGTTCTCGTGGGCGGCGGATATGAGCGATCTGGACGGGCAGAGCATCGCCCTGACCGATCATTCGGCCACCAGTGTCGAACTGCTGAAGGTGCTGTGCCGGGAACGCTATCACATTACCCCGACCTTTACTGTCACCGAGCAGCATCTACCGAGTATGCTGGCAGAACATGCGGGTGCGCTGGTGATCGGCGATGATGCGCTGGTGGAGAGTGTTCGTCACCGCGCCCTGAGCAGCATGGATGGCTGGGGATTGCCGTATATTTATGACCTGGGCGACGAGTGGTTGAAGATGACTGGACTGCCGTTCACCTTCGCGCTTTGGGCAGCACGGAAGGAACGCGCGCCGGAACTGGCCGATGCAGGCGTGTTCGACGCGCTGTACGCTTCAACTGAAGTAGGGCTGACAGAAGACGCCCGCAACCAGTTGGCAACCGCTTACGGCGCGCGGTTGGGGCTGCCTGCCGGGGTGTGTCGTCGCTACCTGCGTGACCTGCATTATGGCCTGTCGGAAGATGATCTGGCGGGATTGAAACATTTTCTGGAACTGTCGATCAGTGGCTTCGACTGGAGCATGTTAGAATTCTGGAAGGTGTACGAAACAATCTGAAGGAATTTATTGTGACAAGTGAAATCCAGTGGCTCATCTATAACCGGGTCATGTACGTCAAATTGTCTGGTGAAATCTCGCTGGATGAAATGCGCCAGTATAACGAATATGCGATCCAGTTGATAGACGAGGGCATAGCGCCGGTTCACGCCATATTGGACGATGAAGCTGTTCAGAAAATCCCCATGAGCGTGAACGAATTGTCCAACGTCCTGAGGGTGTTCCGGCATCCGGGGCGCGGCTGGCTGGTGGCAATCGGTAACAGCGGCAGAGTTGAGCGGATGATTTTGTCATTGATGACCCAATTTTTCCGCGCCCAATTCCAACGGTTCGAGTCCACAAAGGAAGCATTGGATTTCCTGCGAGAACAGGATGAAACACTGGATTGGTCGCAAGCAGATTATTCTGTCCTGGGTGAACGGGTGGCGAGGCGTTAACCAGATGTAGGCTGTCTCGCCAGGGGACGGATCACATAGAAACTACGGATACTGACCGTTCAATCGAACCGTTCCAGTAAAGGAATTGGCAGCCGCCTGAGGGAATTCCATGCCAAGTGAACTGAGTTGGTTCATTCAAGACCGAGTGTTTTATCTGAGGTTATTCGACGAGATTACATTTGAGGAAATGCAGCAGACCAACCAGCAGGGTATTGAAATGCTGGAAGCGGGGACAGCGCCGGTTCATGTGATTATGGATGATGAAGACCTCAAGAAGGCTCCTGTGAACCTGAGCCAAGTCACGGGTACACTGAAAATCTACCGGCATGCGGCACTTGGCTGGATAGTGGTCATTGGCGAGAGTAAAACCATTGGAAAGTACATTTCGTCGCTGATGGCACAGCTATTTCGGGTTCAATATCAAAGGTCGCCAACCATACAGGGGGCTTTAGACTTCCTGCACGAACAAGATGGGACTCTCGATTGGTCGAAGGCAGATTATTCCGTCCTGAGTCAGCGGGAGAATTCATGACCCCCGTTGTCACGACCAGCGAACAGGTCACTCCAGACTGGCTGACCGAAGCTCTTCGTCGAGCGGGGATACTGGAAAGTGGGCGAGTCGTGGGGGTGGATACAGATACGTCCCGACCCTTTGGCGCGATTGTATCCCGACTGAAGGTTCATTATTCCGGTGATGCGCCGGCGAACGTGCCAACACTTTTGTTCCTGAAGACGGGCGACCCGGAAACACATCATCAATGGCCGGAGCGTGGCAAACGCGAAGTCGAGTTCTATGGCGCGATTCCGGCAAGTGATTATGGCAAGCTGCCCCTGGCGCGCTGTTATGGGGTAGGTTGGTCGGAGGATGGGTATCACCTGCTACTGGATGATGTGAGCGCGACACATGGCAGTATCCCGCATCCCCTGCCACCGACACAGGTGCAGTGTGAGCAGGTCGTTGATACGTTAGCGCGGCTGGCGGCCTACTGGTGGAATGATAAACGTCTGGGAACGAGTATGGGCAGACTGCCCGACCAGAAAACGGTTTTCAATGGCGATGAGGATTGGTTCGCGGCATTCGCGGATGAACTGGGTGAGGCGTTGTGGCCGGAGCGTCGGGCGATTTTCGAACAGGCTTTAGCGGCAAGCCCTCACCTGCATGAACGGTTGCTAGGTGGCAACCTATCGCTGATACATGGTGATGCTCACGCCTGGAACTTCCTGTATCCGATTGACCCTATGGGGGCGGCGGTGCTAGTTGATTGGGAATCGTGGGATGCAGACATCGCGGTTTTTGACCTGGCCTATCTCATCACCCTGTTCTGGTTTCCGGCACATCGGGCGCGGATGGAAAAGCCGCTTGTCCGGCGGTATCATGAACGGTTGGTGGAGTACGGGGTGAGCGGCTACAGTTGGGACGACTGCTGGTACGACTACCGCCATTCGGTCACTCGACTGCTGTTCAGGCCTATGTGGTGGTGGCACGCCGGTAAGGATAGTGATTTCTGGCCGGAATTGTGGTGGCCGCGACTAGAACGGGTTTTGTGTGCCTATGAAGATTTACACTGCGAGGAACTCTTACAATGACAGACGCACCATTTGGCAAAAAAGTGGTGGCGCAGATTGCCATCACCGTGAAGGATATTGAAAAGGCGGTGGAGACCTACAGCCGGGTATTCGGCATGGAGAAACCACCGATCACCATCACCGACGAGCAGGATAAAGCCAAGACGATTTATTACGGCGAATCCTCCCCGGCGCGCTGCAAACTGGCATTTTTCGACTTCGGGCAGGTTCAGCTTGAACTGATGCAGCCGATTGGCGAGCCGAGTGTGTGGAAAGATGTGCTGGACAGAGATGGCGACGGCGTGAATCACATCGCCTTCTGGGTTCCCGACACCAATGAGACGCTGGCATACCTTGAAGGTCAGGGTATGAAGATGATTCAGCAGGGGCAGTTCACGGGCGGTCAGTATACCTACGTGGACAGCGAACCGCAGTTGGGTGTACTGCTGGAACTGTTGGAAAAATTTGACGAATAGTAAAAGCGGAGTGAGGAACATCGGGGCACATGAATGAGGCGGTGCGACAGCAATTGTTACAGATGCAGGCCGATGACTTGGATACTCGGCGTCGATTAATCGACGCCGGACAGCTCTATGGGTCACGTCTGCCCAAAGACTTCTATCACCCGGATATGGCGACTGTGCACCGCCGGAATAATGCCGGAATGTGGCATATCATTGAGCAGTACGGGTGGCCGGGGCAAAGCACGGCGGGCGAGGATGGATGTGAAGCAGCGTGGCAGATTGTCCAACACGCAATTTTAGACCCATCGCTGCGAGACATGTGCCTACCGCTACTCAAGGCCGCTTATCAAGCGGGTGATGTGCCAGGACGCCACGTTGCAATGCTTACTGATAGCGTACTGATGCAAAAAGGCGAACCGCAAATTTATGGGTCGATCTTCGTCGGTGACGGAAAAGGAAATCTCGTTCCCTGGACAATTATTGATCCAGAGCATGTTGATGAACGTCGAGCGGCGATGGGAATGCCGCCATTGGCAGAACATGGTAATCAACTGAAACAACGGGTTGACCTTGAAACGAGCATACAAAGCGCGGCAACCTCCGATGATAATCAGCTAGACAAGGAAACAGAGTGACATAATGACCAAAATTGAAGCCGACATGTCGAGGCGCAAGTTGATCAAATTTTGGCAAAGGTGCATGATGGCGAACGCATCAGCTATGATGAGGGGTTGCTGCTGTACCAGCACGCCGACCTGCTGGATCTGGCGGAAGCGGCCAACGCGCGGCGGCAGCAGGTTGTCCCCGGTGATACTGGTGACGTATCTGATTGACCGGAATATCAATTACACCAACGTGTGCGTGACCGACTGCCAGTTCTGCAACTTTTATGCGCTGCCGGGTGACGACAAGAAGGGCTACGTCAACAGCAAGTTGATCCTGGGCAAGAAGATCGAAGAAGCGCTGGCGCTGGGCGCGACCCGCATTCTGATGCAGGGCGGTCATAACCCGGATTTGCCCTTTGAGTATTACACCGACCTGGTGGGCTGGATTCACAAGACCTTCCCGACCATCGAGATCAACGCCTTCTCGCCCAGCGAAATCCAGTATATGAGCGAGATGGGCGGCAAGACATGGCGCGAAACGCTGACCGAACTGAAGGCGGTCGGCTTGATGGGGCTGCCGGGTGGCGGCGGCGAAATTCTGGACGATGAAATCCGGCAGCGGGTGACACCCAAGAAGATCATGACCGACGATTGGTTCGGCGTGATGAAGATCGCCCACGAACTCGGCCTGATTACCACCGACCACAATGGTGATCGGTTTCCGCGAGGAACTGCGCAACCGGATGAACCATCTGCAACGGCTGCGCGATGAGCAGGACGACAGCCTGAAGCGCTTCGGCATGGGCTTCAACGCCTTCATTAGCTGGACGGTGCAGATCGAAGGCACACCGCTTGGGCAAAAGCAAATATGCCAGCGAATACGGCGGAACCAGCACGGAATACCTGCGGCATACGGCCATCGCCGGATTTTCCTGGACAACATCCCGCACATCAGCGCCAGTTGGCCGACGCAAGGCGCGAAGGTCGGGCAGATGTCGCTGCACTTCGGCGCGGACGACTTCGGCAGCACCATGATCGAAGAAAATGTGGTGAGCGCGGCCGGGGCGATCACCAAGGCCAGCCCGGTCATGCTGCCGACGCGAAATCCACCGCCAAATACGGGAGGCGGGTTTTATCCCGGCGCAGCGCAACACCAATTATGATGTGCTGAAGGTGTTATGATACCGAGGAATGCCGAGGCTGATCTGAAGTCGCATGGAAGACATCGGCAAGGCGGCGGCACAGCAGGGTAACTGGGCGGAATTGACGCTGATTGAATAGCGGTCAGCAAACAGCGTTCAGTCAAGCGAAGGATTTGGCGCAAAGACGCCACGAAGCAAAGGCGTAAAAACTCAGGCAGCGCAGGGTCATAAACGATCCGGCGCTGTTTTGAATCGGGGCAGAAATCTGATTCGTTTAGACGATCAGCGTAATAAATTTTGTAAATATTCGTAAACGACTCGAAAAAAATGTCCCACCTCTCAATTAAATTGCCTTATAGTAAGGTTGGTCGTAAGACCGGACAGCAACGGAAGGAGATGGCACGATGAAAGCGTTTCAACCCTGGTCGGACACCATTAACTTACTTGCGAGCGGCACTGTGACAGGGGCATACGGCTCGGATGAGCCAACCGAATTTGAAGCAACCTATCGAAATCGACACCGGATTCGGAAATTCGTGACCGCAGGTGTCACGCGACTCCTGCTGATTATGGGGATTACATAGAGTTCGCCAACAGCAGGTGTGTATTAAGCAGCGTGGGTGGAGAAGACCCGCGCTGTTTTTGTTTTGGGCGAGAGATGCCAGCTTCCAGCTACCAGAAATAACAAGCCTACCAGGGACGCCAGCCGCGTTTTTGTTTTTGCGCCAGATCAAGATTTTGCCGCGCCATGACATGCTGGGGGTTGATATGCAGCGCCGCCTCAAAGTCCGCAATGGCGTTATCCCACAACCCTTTGGCCGAATATGAGTTCCCGCGCACGACGAAGGCATCGGCAAAGATTGGCGTCAGGCGGATGGCCTCGCTGGCGTCGGCAATTGAACCGTCGAGATCACCTTTGAAATGGCGGGCGATGGCACGGTTGAAGTAGGCCGAGGAGTAATTCGGTGTGATACGAATCACCTCATCTAAATCGAGGATGGCGTTGTCGTGATTCTGCTTCATGCCATAGGCAATCGCGCGATTGAAATACCCTGGTGCGGAGTCCGGGTCGATGTGAATTGCCATCGTATAATCGCTGATCGCACCGTCAATGTCACCCATCAGGCTGCGACCATAACCCCGGCTGACGTATGCCTGTGAAAACTTTGGATTCAATTCGATAGCTTTGGTGAAGTCAGCAATCGCGCCTTGCTGATCGCCAGTTGTGCCGCGTCCCATTCCCCGGTTCATATAGGCAAAGACAAAATTGGGGTTCAGGCGGATCGCCTCGTTGAAATCCGCTTCCGCCGCCTTGAAATTCCCCAGACTGGCGTAGGCTGTGCCACGCCTGCTGTAGGCTTCTACGAAATCGGGTCGCAGGCGGATCGCCTCGGTGCAGTCCGCAACTGCCCCCTCGAAGTCGCCTGTTGTCCACTTGCGATGCCCGTTTTCAAAGAATGTCTCCGCCTGCATTTCGTCATTGGAGGGCGGGGCGGCACTTAATACCTGCTCGATTTTGTGCTGCACAACGGCCTGGTCGGACGCCGAAGTCGGCTGGATTCGTACCTCGTATTCTGGTGGTTTCAGGCGGCGAGTTCTCAAGTCTTCCATTGCGGCTTCAAAATACTCGTGATAGACCTTGAGCGAGTTGAAACGCGGTAGTTCTTCCAGTTTGCCGGATAGGTGCTCTTTCTCCTTATCGAAGCTGAAACCTTCAACCAGTACCGGGACGATATTGCGTTTGAGGTCAATGGCCGTCTCGATCTCGCGGCGCAGCCAGTCTCCCGGCTCGGCACAGCGTTCCAGCGCGCCGGGAGTCAGGATGAGAACAAAATGCATCCGGGCGGCGATCTGGTTGAGGATGATGCTGTCGAAGTGCCCACTGTCGATGGTTTCTACATCGAGAAAGGCATCATAGCCGTTCTGGTGTAAATCCATAAAAATCGAACGCGCGATAAAACTGCTGGTACTGCGACGGTAGGAGATAAAAACCATGTTGCTGGGGTCAGTTTTGAGAGACATGATTAACTCCCCCTTTGTGGCAGATTTATGAATTTTCGCATTAAGTTCATGTCAGATTTCCGAAACGTGCTGGTGTGATTATGGTGCCGCACCGGATTCATGTCAAACTGAGCGAATCTTCCCGTTTTCCCCCAAAATGGACTCATGCCAGTTGGTGGATGGTGGTAGCAGGGCGATAACGTGTTACAATACGCATAACACAGTCGGTTGGGAGGGACGGTGATGCTGGCCGTAAAGTTTGACCTACAGAAAGCGCCCCCAGACTTAAACGAACTGCTCACCCTGGTGAAGAATGGGACAGAAGTTGTCCTGTTCGAGGGTGACATAGCCATCGCACGAATCGTCCCGATTCTTGATCTGCTCAATCCCGATTCGCAGCCGATTATCTGGGTGGCCGATGACCCTGACGAGACTGAGCCGAGTAAACCCTGGTTTGGTTTAGATAGTCAATAATGAGAGTCAGCACCAGTGAGGGTTTCCTCATTTGGCAGTAGCAGGCAATCAGACCAGTGCCTCGGTTGACCATGAAGTTCACCGATTTTCTTAAATGACACCAACGGCGAGACTGAAAATACAATCTGGCTTGTGCTGAGATAAAAGTAGCCTGAAATATAGAACAGTGGAAACCGGGTTCATTCATCACACTTTGTTAACCGCAATGCAAGTGTGAGGCGATCATGCTCTCAGCGCGATAATACGGGCAAAAATGTCATGACTATCCATCCCCTTTTCGTAGCTATCGACTTGTCTTACCCTCTAGGATTTCATCCCAATTTGTGCTAACCTTCTGCCCGACTGCTACGGAACAAGCAATATGACTGATAACACCCTCTACGAACAACAACTGGCGCAGGAAGCTGAAGCCTGGGGATCGGAGTCCGAGCGCATGGCGGGCATAGTGCCCCCCGATTGGCGTTCCCACCGCAATCTGCGCCATAACATCATCGTGCATGGCGATGGCATTGAACAGCTTCTCCAGCGCGTCCAACCCGGTATGAAAGCCCTGGAATTGGGCTGTGCCTCCGGTTGGCTGACTCTGGCGCTGGCGCAGCGTGGCGCGAATGCCACTGGCATGGACTTAAGCGAAAAATCGCTGGCCGTCGCCCGTTCCTATTACGACTCGATCAAATCGACTGTCCAGGGCACGGTCACATACGCCCCGGTGGACATGAACCGCCTCGACCTCCCTGCGAACTCTTACGACATCATCGTCGTCAAAGGGGTGCTGCACCACCTCACCAATCTGGAACACATCGTCACCGAAATTCACAAGGCGCTCAAACCCGGCGGCCTGTTGTGGGTCGATGACACCAATGGCGAGGAACAGGGGCTTGCGGTACTGCTGGCAGGTGGGTTTTCCTTCATTCTGCCCACCGAAACCTCGTATGCCGATAAATTCCGCGCCCTGTTCAAGTTTGGCTTTCGCACAACCGATCATGTAAAAGCCAGTATTGAAGCACATGGCCTGTCTCCCTTCGAGGGGGCTGGCCGCGAACAGGACTGGTATAAACTGATTTCGCAGCAGTTTACCGTAGAACGCCGCATCAATCTGCCCGCCTTCACGGGTTATGTCAGTGCCCAATGGCGTGCCCGTGATGCCATCGCCATCCCGGTGCTGAAGGTCATGCGCGCGGTGGATCGTTTCCTGATCCGCGTAGGCTTACTGCGGAACACAACTCTTGTCCTTTTTGCCCGCAAGTAACTCATGAGTCACGACATTCAACACGGCCAACGCTACGACACGACCCGCAAGGCCTGGGACGACATCTGGGCAAGTGGCTCGGTAGAACGCGAACTCCATGCTGCTTTGTCCTCCCGTTCGCAGCACACTCAGCATATCTATGAAGCCTATCTCCCCAAAAATGACTTGATTTTGGAAGCTGGCAGCGGCCTCAGCAGCGTGTTGCTGCTACTGCGTCAGCGTGGCTACCACGTTATTGGCATGGACTACGCTGCCACCGCCCTTGAGCTTTCCCTTCAATACGATCCTACCCTTCGCCTGTTTGTGGGCGATGTTCATACCCTGCCACATGCCACCAATTCACTCGGCGCATACCTGTCTTTCGGCGTGTTGGAACACTTCGAGCATGGCATGAAACCCGCCCTGTGCGAGGCTTATCGTGTCCTCAAACCCGGCGGAATTCTGGTGCTTACCATTCCCTATCCCAACCTCGTCCACCGTCTGGTCGAGTGGCGGCGCAAACGGAGTGGCGTCAGTGTCCTCAACGATGACGACTTCTACGAAAGCACCTACACCCGCCGCCAGCTAAAGGCGAATGTGACCGAAGTTGGCTTCACCGTTGAAGAAATACTGCCAACCAGTCATTCATTCACCTTTTGGGGACTCGGTGGTCTGTTCCGCGCCTCTGGCTACTATGAAACCAGCGCCCTGGCGGAATTGCTTGGCAGGCTGTTTCGCGTTATCCTGCCCTGGGCGATGAATTTCACCACGCTGGTGATCGCCCGTAAGCCGGAGAAATGAGAGGGGATGGCATGGATTGTACGGTGATTGTGCTGGCCGGGGGACAGGGTTTACGCATGGGCGGCCTGGGGCAGTTAATGGCAAAGACCACCCTCGTCGCCTACGATTGGCCGCTTCTGATTCGTTCCCTACACCAGATGGGCGAACACGGCTTCTCGAAGGTCATTATCTCCACCAGCACCACCTTCTACACCCAGTTGACCACCCTGGTTGCCAGTTACACCCTTGCCACTCAAAACCAATCTTTACCTCGTCCTGCCGATATTCAGGTGATCCTCAATCTCGAACACGACAATGGCCCACTGCCTGCGCTGGCCGAAGCTCTGAAGCACGTGAACACCCCGCGCTGCCTGCTGTATCTGGCCGATGAATTTCAGGTGGGCAATCCCTTCGCCGCCTTTGCCGATGTCGCTTCGGACACTGCTGATTATCTGGGTGTCGCGGCTGCCTTCGACCCCCGCGAACTCAAGCGCGGTGGTATGGTCTACATGCGCGAGGATGGCGAAGCCTATTCCATTGTCGAAAAACCCGACCCTAACGCTGCGTCCGATGGTCTGCGCTGGAACGGTGTGTCTTTGTTCAATACCCGCGAACTGGCCGACGATCTGGCCGACTTTTTCACCAAACTGTCGCCCACACTGGCCGTTGGCGAAATCTTCGAGTTCCGCCGCACGTTAGGCCGCCCGGTCCGTGCCATCCTCGGTCCGGATTTCATCAACGTCAATTCGCCCGATCAACTCCTGCTGGCAGGTCTATATGTGGCGATGGAGAATCATCAGGAAGATTCGGAATTGTGCGATGCTTTCGCCAATGCCGCCGCTCTCCTCCGCCGCGCTATGTAACGGCTTACTTCGCCCGCAGCCACTGGACAACCCAGGTCGGAACGAGCATCACTGCCAGGATTGCCTGTCGCACCCGCCCGAATTCCATTCCGGTGTAGATGAGCAAACTCCTCAGGTACATATTCAGGTAGCGTTTGCTCAATTTGCGCCCGCCTTGCTCGAAGGTCGCCGCCCCTTCATAGTGGATGATGCCGTCGGATACCAGATGAACCGTTCGCTTGCCGAGTTGTTGAAATCGTTTGCTCAGGTAGTCCTCGCTGAAGTAAATCAGCAGTTGCTCTGGGAATCCCCCACTGGCTTTCCACAGCTCCCGTGAGGCGATGATGCAGCTACCGGGCAGCACGCCGATTTCCTGTTCCGTCGTCCTGTCCCACCCCTTGTACCACAGCCATTCGCGGTACGACTGCAACCGCCCCGGAAACAACTTGCCCAGAAACGTGTATTGGAACAGCAGATAACCATACGTCACCTGCCGCGATCCATTCGGCAAAGGCTGTTTGTCCGCCGACAACTGAATGGTCGTCGCCGCCCCAATCTCCGGTGTATCATCCATCTGTCGCACCAGTTGGCCGAGTGTATCCCCCAACACCAGCATGTCCGGGTTCATCGCCAGCACATACCGCCCCTCTGCAATAGCAATCCCCTGATTATTTCCGGCGGAGAAATACCGTCCCACCGGATTTACAATCAGCCGCACCGTCGGATACTGCTCCTGCACCGCCTCCACACTGCCATCCGACAATTCGTTATCCACTACGATCACTTCGTAGGTGACGCTCTGTTCTCTGCCAAAGATCAACTCCAGGCATTCCAGCAGCAGTTGGCGGGTATTGTGGTTCACGATCACGATGGATAAGTCCAACAAATGGGCGCTCCTTTGGGCTAGGCTTCACTTTCCGCTATGATAGGTTTCAATCTTACCCGTGTTTACCGAGATCGAGAAGGAACAAACAATGGTTCAAATTGGCCTCATGCTCGAAGGGCAGAACGGACTGAATTGGGATCGCTGGAAACGAATTTTGCAGATGGCGGAAGACTCGAATTACCAGTGTGTATTCCGTTCCGACCATTTCACCAACGCCAATCCGCCGGATAAGGACTCGCTCGAAGTCTGGGTTTCACTTACCTATGCCGCCAGCCATACCAAACGCATTGAATTCGGCCCATTGGTCAGCCCGATTACCTTCCGTCATCCTTCCATCGTCGCTCGCATGGCCGCTGGGGTGGATGACCTGAGTGGTGGACGCCTCATATTAGGAATGGGGGCAGGCTGGCAGGATCGTGAACATCACAATTTCGGTATCCCTTTCTATGATAAAGCGACCCGCTTTGACATGCTCTGGGACGGCCTGGAAGTTGTTACACGCCTCTTACGGAGCGATCAGCCCGTCAGCTATCAGGGCAAATATTTCTCACTGGATGGTGCCATACTTTTGCCGCGCCCGCAGCGACGCACCCCTATTCTCATCGGCGGCAAGGGGCCGCAGCGCACCATGCCGCTGGTCGCGCAGTACGCCGACGAGTGGAACGGCGTCTTAATGCCGCTCGACCTTTATAAAGATCGTGCCGCCCTCCTGGATGATCTGCTTCGTGAACATGGTCGGCAACCCGGCGACGTCAAACGTTCGCTCATGACCCAGATCGTGTTCGGCAAGGATGATGGCGCTCTAAATGCTCGTCTGGCAGCCAAAGGGGCTAATCAGGATATGGACGAACTGATTTCAAGCGGTATGATCGTCGGCACATCTTCCGCCATCATCGACCAGATTGGCAAGTGGAACGAAGCGGGTGTCGAGCGTTTTATGCTCCAATGGCTTGATCTGGACGACATCGAATCGTTGGAAATCATCGCCCGTGATGTCCTCCCTCACTTCCACCAATAGCTGTTTGTGGTCACATCAATAGTCAAAGTGGATTTCTAACAACCCAATACGAACACTACTGCTCAGTTGTGATGTAACGGCTGAGCATTTTCATTTTCGCATCCCGTTTAGATCATGAAACCCTCATCTGCGAGCCTGCGCTATAATGAAAACACACTATTTCATGGAACAATTGGCTTATTGAAAGGGCGTTTCGATGTCCATTCCCCACGATCTGGATGCGGCTACCCAGGATAAAATTCGGCAGGCGCACGTATTAAACGGAGTCCCCGGCGACCAGTATCAAGTTCCTTTCCGCAACTTCCGCCACTTACTGTCGCTGCACAGCAAAGCCAGCCCCGAAAAAACATATCTGATTCATTACGATGGTGATGGCAACCGGGAGGAACTAACCTTCGCGGACATCAACGCGCGCGCTCATCAGACGGCGCACCTGCTGTACGAGGATTTTGGGGTGCGGCGGGGAGATCGGGTGGCGACCATCGGCCATAATCACAGTGATACGGTCATCATCTATCTGGCGTGCTGGATATTGGGCGCGGCGGTTGCTCCGCAGAATGTGACCGAGGATGATCGGCGGATTGCGTTCATCCTGCGGAACAGTGAGGCGAAAGTGTGTCTGGTGCGGGATGAATATCTGGAACGCGCCAAAAACATCATCGGCGGGGTGGAGAATGACCGCTGACCTGGGCGCACCGAATATCGAGCAGATTATACAGGTGGGCGGCCAAGCAAGCGACGAATTCCCGCATTTTCAAACACTGGTCAAGAACCTGCCTAATTCCTTCTTTGGCACGGAGGATGAGCCGACGCTGGATGATGAGGCGCTGCTGGTGTATACGAGCGGCACAACCGGCGCACCGAAAGGTGTAGTGCTGACTCAATACAATCTTATGGTTGATGCACAGGCTATCGCGGGATGGAACGCGATAACAGGCAATCAACGGATGATGTGTGTGCTGCCAACTCACCATGTCAACGGCATTATCGCCACACTCGTGACGCCGCTTCTGGTCGGTGGATCGGTGGTGCTCAACCGCGCCTATTCGTCGAGTACCTTCTGGCAGCGTATGGCGGCGGAGCGGGTGCAGGTTGTGAGTGTTGTACCGACGCTGCTGCAATTCTGCCTGGAATATGCCGATGCACAATTGGCAAAAGGACAGCCGATCTGGGGCGAGGGCATCCACCAGCAAGATTTAACGCGATTCCGTCACCTAATTTGTGGGGCGGGGACGCTGGCGATGGGGTTGGTCAAGGCGTTCGAGGAACAATTCGGCGTGCCAGTGCTGCATGGTTATGGCTTGAGCGAGACGACGTGTTATAGCTGCTTCCTGCCGATTGATATGGCGTGGGACGAGCATAAACACTGGCTGCTGGATTACGGTTATCCAAGTATTGGCTGTCCGAATAATGCTAACGAGATGGGGATTTTCAGCGCCGATGGGAGTGGAACTCAACTCCCCCCGGGGGAACGGGGCGAAATCTGCGTGCGTGGACATAACGTGATGAAGGGTTATTTCAAGCGCCCGGATGCGAATGCCGAGACGTTCAAGTTTGGCTGGTTTCGCAGTGGTGACGAGGGATTTTATGAACGTGATGAACAGGGGCGGCAGTTCTTCTTCATCACCGGGCGCATCAAGGAACTGATTAACCGGGGTGGCGTGAAGTTCAGCCCATTTGATATTGAGGAAGTGCTGTTGGAGATTCCAGAAGTGAAGGTGGGATTGGCGATTGCCTTCAAAAATGATTATTACGGTGAGGAAGTCGGGGCGTATGTCGTGCCGGAAGCATGGGGCGCAGGCCGATGCGGAGGCTATCCTAACTTACTGCCGGGAACGGCTTGACCTTCGAGAAAGCGCCCAAAGTGGTGGTATTCGGGCAGGATATTCCGGTGACGACGACTGGCAAATATCAACGGCTGCGGTTACAGGATCGCTTCGCTGAGTGGGAACACACTCAGTTTCGGAAGTGAGTAAGAGGAATTGCTATCGCGCGGGTGTGATACAATTTTTATGTAGGTTGTGCCGGATATTTAAAACACGCATTATATGGAAGTTAAACGCAAGTTGGTTAAGCTACCTCTTGAGTAAGTAGCGACTTTGAGGCGGCTGATTATCGTGTAATATACGATTCATCAATCATCCAACCTCAATATTGGTTTCTTCTGTTCTCTAAGGAGATTGTATGGCAAGTACGCCGATTCTCATCATTCTGGCCGGTGGCGCTTCATCACGCATGTGGCCGCTGCGCGAAAAATCCCTGTTACGGTTTGGAACCGAGTCGCTGCTCATGAGCCAGTTGATGCGGTATCGCGCATTGGGGCTTGAAGAAGCGGTGAT
Source organism: uncultured Chloroflexia bacterium (assembly GCA_963752305.1). Classification (GTDB taxonomy): domain Bacteria; phylum Chloroflexota; class Anaerolineae; order Aggregatilineales; family Phototrophicaceae; genus CFX2. Next base: position 160,364 of record CAVVXQ010000001.1, on the reverse strand, counting down.
TGTCGCTAACCCGGAAAATCAGGTGGACATCACCCAACTCACCAGCCAGATGACCTCGATGAAGGTGCATATCGCGATCCAGCCAGAGCCGAAAGGCATGGGTGATGCACTGCTGCGGGCGGAAAATGCGCTGGCGGGACGGCTGGACTCGGCCATTTACGTCACACAGGTGCATGACGTGGTTGATGATCGACTGCATACGGATATGCTGGCGGCGTATCAGGCCGACCCAACTAACACCTATCTGGCGGGGTACGAGATGGAGGACTATTTCCCTGGTGGTTATCTGGTGGTCGATGATGGTGGGCGGATTAGCGGGATTGTGGAGAAACCCGGCGCGGCAAATCGACCCAGCAAGTTGGTGACATTTGTAGCACATATCCACCCGAACGCGGGGCGGTTGTTTGATGCGATTCGGGCGCAATATGCATCCGATAATAAGGCGGATGACCATTATGAGCGGGCGATGAACCGCCTGATGCAAGATCATATCTTCCGAGTTGTGCCGTATAACGGTCACTGGAGTGCATTGAAATATCCCTGGCATGTGCTGGATGTCATGAACTACTATCTGGCACAGATCAAAGGGCAGAATGTGGCCGAAAGTGCGTTTGTCGCCCAAACCGCCGTACTGGTGGGGGATGTGTTCATCGGCGAACGGGCAAAAATTTTCCCCGGCGCGGCAGTCGTCGGCCCAGCGTATATCGGGGCAGACACCATCGTCGGCAACAATTCACTGGTGCGTAACTCCATGGTGTTGAATCATTGTGAAGTAGGCTTTACTACCGAAGTGGCGCGCAGTTACGTTTCTGATTACTGCGCCATGCACGCCTGCCGGGTGCTGGATTCGGTGTTCGCGCCCTACGTCAATTTCTCCGCAGGATGCACCAGCGCCAATTTGCGGATTGACCGAGGCGAAGTCAGTAGTATAGTCAAAGGTACAAAGCTGAATACTGGACATGACAAACTTGGCGCGATTATTGGCAGCAATGCATTCATTGGTGTGGATGTGATGACTATGCCTGGGGTCAAAATTGGTGAGCGAGCGCAGATTGGTCCCGGTACGCACGTCCGGCAGGATGTCAAAAACGGCCAGCGCGTATATGTCCAGCAACAAATTCAGATTGTGGATAGCAATGAATAAGTGAAATCAGGTGGGAAATGAATTTCTGGCGTTGGTGGCCGGGCAAGTGGCCGCCGTCTGAAAATACGATGCTGCTGCTGCTGGCGGCTGTCGTCGGTGTGGCGACATCTGCCGGAGTGTGGTTGTTCCAGCAGGGGTTCGATTTTTTTCAGAAGTATTACCGTGAAGGATTGGCCGAGGGTCCATTGAGTTTTTTGGGACCCTGGGCGATTATTCCAGTGCTGGCATTAGCCGGATTGATCGCGGGATTCCTCAAAGAGCGTTTCATCGGTGAGGAACGACATCACGGGGTCGCGGGCATTATGGAAGCGGTGGCACTGGGGGGCGGGCGGTTACGTTATCGCCGGATGCCGATGAAGTCGGCACTATCGGCCTTTGCAATTGGTGCAGGGGCATCGGTTGGGCCGGAAGACCCCAGCGTGCAGATCGGTGCGAATCTGGGGTCTATGTTTGCCCAGAAACTTCACCTGTCGGATGAACGTGTGCGGCTGCTGGTGGCGGCGGGTGTGGCCTGCGGTATTGCATCGGCTTTTCAAGCGCCAATTGCTGGCGTATTCTTCGCGCTGGAAGTGATTGTGGGCGATTTGTCGGTGAGTTCATCGGGTGTCATCGTCCTGGCTGCTGTGATCGGCTCGGTGTTCTCGCGAACAATTGAGACAAGTGGAGCAGAACTTGGCATCCGCGCTTACACACTCGGCGGCCTGAATGAAGTGCCACTGTATATTGTACTCGGCCTGTTGATGGCTCCGATCTCAGCCGGCTTCATTCGTATGGTGTACTGGCAGCATGATCTGTGGCATGACTTCAAACTGCCCGTTCCGATCAAAGCGATGATTGCGGGTGGAATTGTGGGCGTTATCGCGGTTTTTGTACCCCAGGTGATGGGCACTGGGCGCGAGACGATGAACCTGCTGCTGAATGGTAATGCGGGTGAGTTCGCTCTCATTCTGCTGGTGGCGATGGTTATTGGCAAGATGCTGGCAACAACCATCAGTCTGGGCGGTGGTTTCATGGGTGGTATGTTTGCGCCGTCTCTCTTTGTTGGCGCGGCCTTCGGGTTTGCCTTCGGGCAGATTGCAAATACCCTGCTGCCCGGAACGCTGTCTGCAAATCCAGCAGCCTACGCAATGGCCGGGATGGCCGCCGCAATGACCGGGGTGATCCGCGCGCCAATTACAGCAAACCTGCTATTGTTTGAGCTTACGCGGGATTACAACCTGATTCTGCCGATTATGCTGGCAACCAGCGTCTGTTTGATCTTTGTCGAGCGATTGGCTCCCGATGGCATTTATCATTATGGGTTGGCGCGCAAAGGTGTCCGGCTGGTTCATGGGCGTGACATTGATCTGATGCAGGTGATAACGGTGGGCGAAACCATGTCCACAACCGTGCAAACCGTCAGGGCGGATTTGCCTGCGCCGCGCCTTGAAGCCGAGTTCAGTAAAACCAATACACATGGTCTGGTGGTGCTTGATTCGGAAGGCTTGCTGTATGGGATTGTCACCCTGCAAGATTTAGGTCGCGCACGGGAGCAGGATCATTTTGAGGATGTTACGGTTGCCGACATCTGTACACGGGATGTACTCACAGTAACACCAGATGATCGCCTATCGGCGGCGCTGCGGTTGATGAGTACCAAAGACCTGGGTCGCCTGCCGATTGTAGACAAGGATAATCCCAGAAAAGTGGTGGGGCTGCTGCGGCGTCGAGATATGATTCGGGCGTACGACATCGCTCTCCAACGCAAATTGGATGAACGCTATCGCAACCGGCAAATCACGCTGGAAGCCTACTCTGAGGGGCATGTGGTTGATTTACAAGTGCAGGCCGGTTCGCCCGCTGAGGGTGAAGCCATCAGCCATCTTTCCTGGCCTGAAGGGTGTATTGTAGCAGCGGTAAAACGGCGCGGGCATACGATTGTGCCACATGGCAAGACGATTTTAATGGCAGGCGATCTGCTGACGATTATTACCACGCCAGAGGACGAGGAGAAAATCCTGCCGATTGTATCCAGCCAAGATGTTGTGAGTGTGCCGGTAGCGAAACAGCATGAAAGCCATTAATCCGAAAATCTTCAAAAAGTATGATATTCGGGGCAAGGCCGAGGGGGAAGGTGCGGTCATCACCCCGCAGGTGGCGCGGTTGGTCGGGCAGGCTTTCGGAACCTACCTCCAACATATTCATCATAAAAACAGGTTGGTCGTCGGGCGGGATAATCGCAACACTTCCTCTGAGTTGGCAGAAGCAGCCATTGCCGGGGCAGTGGAAAGTGGCTGCCATGTGATCGACATCGGGATGGTATCCACCCCGGTAGTCTACTGGCACGCGGTTCATTTTGACCATGTGGGCGGATTGATGGTGACGGGCAGCCACCTATCCCCCGATCAAAATGGTTTCAAACTGGCGATTGGCAATCGTAATCTGTATGGCGATCAGATTGACCAGATTCGACAGATGATTGAAGCAGACCAGCTTGTGTCCGACAAGGGCACAGTGGAGGTCGATGAGCAGGCTCGAAGTCGATATATCCACGACCTGGAACAACGCATCACGATGGCGCGCCCGTTAAAGGTGGTGATCGACGCGGGGAATGGGACAGGCGGAATATTCGCTCCTGAGCTGTTTAGATTGTGGGGACACGAGGTTTTAGCGTGTTTGTACTGTGAGCCGGATGGGAATTATCCCAATCACCAGCCCGACCCGCAACAAGCATCCAACATGCTCACACTCAGCCAGAAAGTCCGCGAACTCCGCGCCGATGTGGGAATCGCGTTCGATGGTGATGCAGACCGTATGGGCGTGGTCGATGAGAAGGGCAATATGATCGTAGCAGATCGTGTGCTGACGCTGTTGGCGCGGGATATGCTGGGACGACATCCGGGGGCAAGCCTGGTGGCGGATGTGTTGAGCAGTCAAGTGCTGTTCGACGAAGTGGCGCGGGCAGGTGGAAAGCCAGTGATGTGGATCAGTGGACATTCGCTCATCAAGGCGAAGATGGCTGAAATCGGCGCACTGCTGGGTGGTGAGATGAGCGGCCACATCTTCCTGGGCGAGGATTATTTCAGTTTTGACGATGGCTACTTTGCGGCGGGACGACTGCTGCAACTGCTATCTGCCAGCGATAAGCCTTTATCAGAACTAAACGCGAGTATTCCGACGCTCTACAGCACTCCCGAATATCGTCCCCACTGCCCGGACGAGTTGAAAGAAACCGTCATCACGGGTGTGAGAGATGCTCTGATAGGGCGGGGCGAGGTGGTGGATGTGGACGGTGTACGCATCAAGTTCGAGAAAGGATGGGGGCTGCTGCGTGCGAGTAATACCGAACCTGTCCTGAGTTTGCGGTTTGAGGGCGAAACTGAGGCTGATGCGCTGGGCTATCGGGATTTGTTTATTCAGGCACTCAAGGCATTTCCGCAAGTGGAGTCGATAACATAAATCAGTTTAATGCTGATGAGGAATGTGTCAGCGCATGATCTGGCCGAAGGCGATGTCATGATCGTCTAAATCCTGCACACCAAACTCCCTGACACTATAACTGGTTGTGTAGAGTGAGTAGTCGATGATCGCGCCGCGCTGCTGGAACTCGGCATAGATGGCTTCAACATCATCCACCCAGAAGTAGATATTCCACATCTTTTCCACAATTTTCCAGTGGGGTACGAGAGCGGAGGCATCATCGGCCTGTGCCAGCATCACTGTGAAATTATCCCGGCTGACCATCGCAAAGTTGGTTGGTTCACCGTACAACTGCTGGTCAGTGAAGCCGAGCTTGTCGCGGAAATAGTCTGCCGACGCAATCACATCTTTTACCAGTAGGATCGGTGCGCTGGCGGTGATCTTTGCCAATTTCATTCTACCTCTAAACAGCGTGCAATCCTCATTATTACATTATAGTAGCACAAAAGTTCGCGTCGGAAAAGTTCGATATGAAAGAGGGATTGTGGGCAAGTTATACAGCACGGGTGGCACTTAGATAAGCAGGATATTGGAAGAACATGAGTGTCGTTGGCCTATTTGTTTTAACATGATTACAATGAACTACAGCGATATGAAATGAGGTTGTCTGGTTGAAGCGCCTATTTCTACTGAGCGTTTTCCTGGTGGCATTGGTTGGATGTAGTTCGACTCGTGAGAGTTCCATCCAGGTTTTGCCAACCCTGGCAGTAAATCCGCCGGATTTCAAGTTTGATTCCGACGCAGCCGGACGGGTCGCGCTGGATTTCCTGGATGGTTGGGCACGCGGCGACTACGACACCATGTATAACCTGATTACTTTTGCCAGCCAGGATGCGATCCCCAAAGACGCTTTCGAACAGCGTTATCAGTCGGCAGCTACGTCGATGACTCTGGAGAGCCTGAGTTACCAACCAATTACCCTGTATCCACAGCGCGAAGACCAGGCGCTTTTGAATTACGACATCACGTTCACAACCCATCTGCTAGGTGAATTCACTGATTCGGGACGCAATCTGCAACTGGTGTTCGATAAACGGGCGAATGATTGGCGAGTGGCGTGGTCGTCGGGGGACATTCTGGCGGAGATGGCCGGAGGCGGACAGCTTCGATTAGTCATCAGCCCGCCGAGTCGGGCAAATATTTATGACCGCAACGGTAATATTCTGGCCGACCAGAATGGGCGGATTGTGGTCGTTCAGGCGGTGAAAAATCAAATCACAGATTGGCCGACGTGTGTGAGCCTGCTGGCTCCGGCGATGCAAAAAGACCCGGCAGACCTCCAGAAAACCTACGATGAATCGTCGCCTAACTGGTTAATGGACCTGGGCACGATGGAGGCCACTGCTTACGATCAGTCGCATACGCAGTTAGAGCAAGTGTGCGCGGCGCAATTTAGCAGCCGACCTACACGGGAGTATCCCAACGGCACGATTGCGGCGGCACTCATCGGATCCGTTGGTTATCCAGATGAAAATCAACTCCCAGAGATTGAAGCAGCAGGATTTAACAGCGACTCCATTCTGGGCAAAAGCGGGATTGAACTGAATTGGGACGAAACGCTGCGTGGAAAACCGGGCGCTCGGTTGATTATCGCGTCTCCCAATGGAAGTGTGCTGCGGGAGGTGGCGCGAACGACCTCCGAGCCACCGGAGAGTGTGTGGCTGACACTGGATACTGACCTGCAAGCGGCGATTACCAAAATTTTCAGCGATTATTACAAAGCCGGAAAAGACGGTTGGGCTGCGGCGTCGAAGGGCGCTGCTGCGGTGATTATCGACGTGAACACCGGGGCTATCCTGGCGATGGTGAGCTATCCAACTTATGACGCGAATGTATTCGCACCTTTCCCAAGTATGGGAAAAGTGGTATCCGCCCAACTGATTGAACAGTTACAGAATGACCCTAATCGCCCGTTATTAAACCGGGCGGCACAGGGTTTGTATCCACTCGGTTCGGTGATGAAGACGGTTAGCGCTGTGGCCGTTACCAACAGCGGCGTGTATGCGCTCGACCAGAAATATACCTGTACCGGCGTATGGAATTGGGACATCACCCGCTACGACTGGTATGCGCCGGGGCACGGCACACAAACACTGGCTCAAGCTATCACTCATAGCTGCAATCCCTATTTCTACGAAGTGGGCTACCAGATGGATCAGCATGATCCGTATGCACTGCCGAGTTATATGCGTCGGGCAGGGTTCGGCGCGCCAACGGGATTGACCGATATTGAAGAAGAAGCGGGGTTCATCCCTGACCCGGATTGGAAACGGCGAAGTCTGGGGATTGACTGGACATTCTCGGATGCGGTGAATATCGCTATTGGACAGGGAGAAGTTCAGGTCACGCCGCTCCAGGTGGCACGATGGTTCGCAGCCATCGCTAACGGCGGTATCCTGTACCAACCGCAGTTGGTTGAAAAGGCCGGAATTCTGGGGGAAGCGCCAACCTTCGTGAATACCCCGGATGCAATGGCGGATATGAATATTAATCCAGATGTGTGGGGGGTGCTGCGAGAAGGCATGTGTAACGTCACCCGTGCCCGCGATGGCACGGCGGAATTTCAGTTCCGTGATTATCCCGATCTGCAACAAATCGGGGTATGTGGCAAAACAGGGACAGCACAGGATGATCCCCGCCCAACGCACGCATGGTTCGCGGCCTATGCGCCAATGGACAAGCCACAGGTCGCCATCGCAGTGGTGGTCGAAAACGGCGGCGAAGGGTCGGGAATTGCCGCGCCGATTGTGCGCGACATCCTGCGATATTATTTCCTGGGGCAATTGTGAAATTTTGCACCGTCAAACTATCCAGTCTTATATGCCCCGGATTTGTCAATAGTTACAAATTTCACGTCAGAATTCCTTGACAGGCCAGTTCGATCACGATAGAATGCATGACAGGTTAATTAAATTTCTTTAAAAATATCACGATTTTTTGAAAACATTTTTGGGTGAGGTTGTTGTCGGTTCGGTCAGTCTGGGTCCTGCACGGCAGGAACCTCCGAACCGTGTCAGGCCTTGACGGGAGCAGCACTAAGGTGAACCCCTGGGTGTTGCAGGTAACCCGGTCTGACCGTAGCGGCAACAACCTCTTCTATTTCCAGTAATCCCCAACTTCTGAGAAAACGTGATGCCCTCTGACCCATCTCCCCAAGCTGAATCAGGGGATATGCAGCCCCCACCTGATTTTTTTACAAACGAACCTTCGACGGAGGAATTGTATCCTTTATCGTTGAAGCCCAGGCATGGGCGACGCGGTTTATATCTTTTAGGCGGGCTGGCGGTTGTCCTGGCATGTGCGGTTTCGTGTATGGTGCTGTTGATCCTTCCGTTGTTTGAAATTTCCCGTAGTGTTCCAGTGACGGTTATTCTGAATGATGTGGCGACCCAACACGACACACGGGTGCAGACCGTCGCTGATTTGATGCGAGAGTTATCTATCACACTTGGGGATGGCGACACAGTTTCCCCGCTGCCAGAAACACGGATTACGGCGGGGATGACCATCTGGGTGGCGCGGGCGCGGGATGTGACGCTGACGGTAGATGATGAGGCACAATCTGTTCGCACCCTGTTCACAAATCCGGTGGACATTCTTAATGAAGTGGGAGTGACGCTGGGTGAAGAAGATCGTGTATGGGTAGACGGCACAGAAACCAATGTGGTCGATATGCTGGTATGGCCTGTACCAGCCAGCAAAATCACTGTGCGACATGCGATGACGCTGCATGTCATGGATGATGGAGAACAGATTGACATCCAGACGGCCAGTGATACTGTAGCCGAGGCATTGTATGATGCAGACATCACTCTATATCTGGCAGACACGGTATCACCCGAACTCGGATACAGCGATTGCTGCCAACATGACCATCGCCATTCACCGTTCCAGCCCGATTTCGATTGTGGCCGATGGAGTCACGCTGGAAACCCGAACACAAGGGCATACTGTCGCCGATGGATTGACGAGTGCCGGTGTTACCCTGATGGGGCTGGATTACTCGATTCCTGACGAAGAAAGCGTATTACAGCCGGGGATAGTTATCCGAGTGATACGAGTCACAGAGCAGATTGAGGTCGAGCAGACGGTCATTCCATTTGAAACAGTTTATCAGGCGGATGGTGGACTGGAACTCGATCAACAGATTGTGGCGCAAGAGGGGCAGAACGGCATCCAGCAGACCAACATACGGGTACGCTACGAGAATGGTGTTGAAGTGAGCCGGGAGGCGGAGAGTACGGCTGTCGCCACTGAGCCGATCAACCGAGTGGTATCGTATGGGACAAATGTGGTGATTCGCACCCTGGATACACCCGATGGGCCGGTGCAATACTGGCGTCACCTTCGCCTGTACGCGACCAGTTACCATCCGGCGGCACTGGGTGGCGATGATGTGACCGCCACCGGACGCCGATTAACCAAAGGCATTGTCGGCATTGACCCAACAGTCATCCCGTATGGCACGCAGCTTTATGTGCCGGGGTATGGGGTGGGGATTGCCGCCGATACGGGCGGGCCACGCAGCACCCGGTTGTGGATTGACCTGGGATATGACGATGAGAACTGGGTGTCGTGGTCGAAGCCAGTGGATGTGTACCTGCTGACACCCATTCCGGCGGAGATTGATTACATCCTGCCAGGGTAGAGACAGGTACAGAGAAGTGACTGGATTATTGGCGCTGATGGTTAAAGGTTGTTCAGGATGAATCCCAGGCAGTTGTTAGATGAACACAAGATTATTCCACGTAGAAGTCTGGGACAGAATTTTCTGCATGACCCCAATACACTTGACAAAATTGTAGAGATTGCCGACCTCAAACCGGATGATGTGGTGCTGGAGATCGGCACGGGAACAGGGGCACTAACCGAACGGCTGGCACGCGCAGCCAAGCAGGTTGTCAGCATTGAGGTGGATGAACGGCTGAAACCTGTGCTGGACACGGTGCTGCAACCTTATTCCAATGTGAAAATGATTTATCAGGACATCCTGACAGTAAATCTGGCACAGGTTCTCCCAAAATCGTATCTGGCGGTGGCGAATGTGCCGTATTACATCACCAGTGCTATTTTGAAACACCTGCTCGAAAACGAACATTCCCCGCGCCGATTGGTGCTGACCATGCAGGCGGAAGTGGCGGAACGACTGATGGCAACACCTAACGATATGAGCATCCTGTCGGTGAGTGTGCAGTTTTTCGGACGACCCCAGATCGCCATGCGCCTGAAACCGACGGTGTTCTGGCCGCGCCCAGAGGTGGACAGCGCAGTGGTAGTGATCGACACTTATGACAAACCGCCGGTTGACGCACCGAACACCAAATTATATTTTCGGGTGGTTCGGGCGGGCTTCAGCCAAAAGCGAAAACAACTCAAAAATTCGCTGGGCAGCGGGTTACATCTGTCCAGCGACCAGATTGCAGACGTGTTTAAGACCACCAACATTGACCCCAGCCGTCGGGCGGAGACGCTGACGCTGGAAGAATGGGCTGCCTTATCGCGGACAGTCGCTCCACTGTTGTGATGGATGCAACGTTTGGTGGTGGATTGTCGTATACTAAATGGAATCTTGAGTTATGTTGACAGTTTTCAGGAGTCATTTCAAAGGTCGCTTTTGCCGATGATGGAAATTTGAACACCGACACTGGCTGACTGAGAATTGACCCCTTTTTGTAGGACAAATTATGCGGATACGACGACGGAATACTGCCTGGTTGACGATTATTGGCATATTGACCGGGATTGTGGTGCTTTCCGGGGCGGCGTCGGCACAGGTGACGATTGCGCTGGTGGGCTTGTTCCTGCTGGCGATGGCCGCTTCGCTGATCGAAATTCGGCCACAGAGTTTGCTGCCCAGTGTACAACAGTCCCCTTTGGCGCGGATGCGGATGAGTACCCAAGCGCGCGAGGCTGTCGAACGGGCACGCCGCCGCACTAATTATAGCCCGGCAGGATTGACGTTGTTGGATGTGGAACTCATCAGCTTGCAGTCCAGCAGTGATGGTATGGTCATGCGCCGCAGCCGAGCGATCTCACTGGATGATGATGGGGTGCGCCCATACGTGACGCTGCATGTGCAGGCCGACGCGGCTGACCGAAATACTATCATCCGTTTTGAGATTCTCGACCAGAACGGGCAGACACAATATGTACACGAGATGAAAACCTATCTGCGTGATGGAGAAATGAATATCCTGGCCGACCATCACCTGCCCCTGTTGGGCAATGAACGGCTGGACGGAGCGGGGGACTGGGACTTACGGGTGTCGATTGATGGAACACTGGTGGGTCTACTGTCGTTCACAACGACACCCTCATTGCAGGAACGGCGGCGGTATATGCGCGGGGCGGAAGATGCGGCTGTTCGGTTGGAAGATACGGAACAGGATGATTCGCCTGTGAGCCTGGAAGACCTGCTGCGAAGCCGGGGAGAGAGCAAATAACAGCCGTTATCGGGACGCCAACAGAAGATAAGCAGTACAGCAACTTATGGAGCCTGGAATATGCGAGGCACACAATCAAATAGCCGCTTCTGGAAGGTGATGGCTGCTCTTTTCATTCTGCTGCTGATTAGCAGCGCTGCAAGTGAAGCTGTGCCGGCGCTAATTTTGATGGGGTTGGGCGGATTCCTTCTGTGGCGGCAGTACGAGAATAATCCAGGCGCGCCCTTCCGGGGGTCAGAAGCGACACCTCAATACGAATATGATTTTGACGACACACCGAGCGAAGTGCGGAAAAGCGGCGCTGAGAAGGTGTATGCCCATGCGCTGAAAGCGGTGGAACGAGCGGGGTTAAACCCGGATGAAGTGCGAGTCCTGCCGGTAGATATTGGGGTGATGGCCTTCAAGGGCGATCAAGACCCGGTGGTCTACCGGACACAGCCGATTTTTGACGATGTGGATTACATCCAACCATTCGTACAACTGAGGCTGCCGATGAAAGCAACAGGGCGCATCAAGTTCGAGATTCTGGACAGTGATGGACAGGTATTGTTCATCCACGAGGAAAATCACCAACTTGAACGGGGGCGCAATCTGGTCACACCCGCCGCGCGCCTGCCGATTCATGATGCACAAGTGATGTTTAAAGATTGGCGACTGCGAATCAGCGCCGATGGGATGCCGTTAGCAACACATACATTCGGCTGGCAGGAGTCCGATACGCGCAGAGTGCGCCGTCATTTGAACGAAGATGGGGAAATCAGCAACGAACTGCGGGCTATCGTAGCGGAAAACCGACTGCAAAAGATGAGTCTGGATGAACTGCTGGCTTATCAGGATGGCGATGAGGAAGCGCAACGGCGACAGCGGTAAAGTCAGCCTGAACGGCGCCCCATTTTACGACATGGGTTGGATGTTCTCCAACCACTCCCGTGCAGCCTTCGGAGAATGCAGGTGGATAATGTTCAGTTGGGCATATTCCGGTTGTCGAAAGAGTATAGGATATTGACAGTGCTGTTTACGGTAGGATTTTAGCGCCCACAAAAAGAGGAAATCACGGGTAAACTGGTGCTTCCAACGCTCTCGATTGCCGTTCCACAGCAATTCGTTGCTAACCACACGCCGCCATGTCCGGCGTAGCAAACGCCATAAGGTGAGCAATAGCGGATAATCCAGCCAAATCAAGGTGTCAGCTTTGCCCCAGGTGAGATCGCGCACTTTGCTGTAGTTACCATCCACAACCCAGGAATCGCCGGATAGTGACTCGGCTACCCTCTCACGAAATATGTCGGCTGTGGCTTGCGCCCAATTCGCTTCCCAGAACAGGGAATCTAATTCGATATGCTTACAGCCCAAAATGAATGCGAGTTGGCGGGAGAATGTCGTTTTGCCCGCACCAGTTAGACCCAGCACGACCACCCGTTTATGATCTGCCATTGATTATCTTTTTATCCTCAACTGAAGACCTTAACAAGTTTTTTATTGGTGCGCTGTGGCGACGATTTGTTAACGCTGCTATGCTACATTTATGGCATATAATGGCAGCACCTACGGGTGGCGAACAATGCTGCTACCATTCGCGGAATATCATCAGTTTCGCACCGATTGCGTTCGCACGATAATTTTTATCAGCAGAAGGAGTTTACAACATGCGTAGAGTTCTTATTTTATTGACCGCTGTTTTCGCGCTGTCATTGGGCGCAGTAGCGGTCATGGCACAGGATGCCACGCCAATTGAACTGGGCAGCAAGGTTGAGGGTGAAATCACCGCCGATACTTATGAGCTGCTTTACACATTCAATGGTTCGGCGGGCGATGTGGTACTGATTCAAATGTACCAGCCACCCAACCCGGATGACTATGTTGATTCGTACCTGATCCTGAATGGTACGAATGGCCGTCCTATTGCCGAGAATGATACCGATCCGGCTTATTATGGTCAGTCCACGATTGTGAAAGAACTGCCAGATGACGGTGAATACACTATCGTCGCCACACGCTATTCGGGTCGTACTGGCGACAGTGTAGGCGCGTTCATCCTGACGGCGAGTGTGGTCACACCGTACACCACTGGCGACACCATTGATTCCACCATCTATGGTTATGGCAGTGACATGAACAGTGTTCCGCAGCAGTATGTGATTGCCGGTTCGGGCAGCGCGAAAATAGGCTTCAGCCAGGATATTGGTGAGCTTTTTACGGATCTGTCCCTGTTTCCCTGGGAAGATGGCACATCCTATCCCGATGCTGTGTTTGAACTCACCAATACCAGCAAGTTGGGCAGTGCCGTTATGACGGTTGAACTGGAAGAAGGCACATACTATGTGCTTACCGTTAAGCGTTCGTTTAACTCGTCAGTGTACGATGACTCCAGCGTACCTGTGACAATCACCATCGGTTAAGCTAAACCACTCATTTTGGATAAGATCGGAGAGGGTCAATGACCCTCTCCTGCGTTACAATATCCCCTCGAAAATCCTTCCACAAATTCAGGTCAGTGTATCTCATGGGCATCTTATATGTTGTGCCGACACCCATCGGTAATTTGGAAGATATCACACTGCGCGCAGTCCGCATCCTGCGAGAAGTGGCGCTGATTGCTGCCGAGGACACCCGCACGACACACATTCTGCTCCAGCATTATCAGATCACCACCCCACTCACCAGCTATCATGAACACAACAAATTAAGCAAACTGGATCGCATTTTTGAAACCCTGGCGGATGCGGATGTGGCGCTGGTATCGGATGCCGGGATGCCTGGAATTTCCGATCCGGGGTATGAACTTATTGGTGAGGCAATTGAGCGTGGCTATCGAGTCGAAACACTGCCGGGAGCCAGCGCGACGATTACCGCACTGGTCGGGTCGGGATTGCCCACAGATCGTTTCTTATATCTAGGATTTCTGCCACGCAAACGGACAGCACTGCACAGCTTTCTGGAGTCTATTGCCAGCGAACCCGGCACATTGATTACTTATGAAAGTCCCAGCCGGTTAGCGAAGACGTTGGAAGCGGCACTGATTGTCCTGGGTGATCGTCCGGCCTGTGTCGCGCGCGAATTGACCAAGTTGTTCGAGGAATTTCAGCGTGGCAGATTGAGCGAACTGCTGGCTCATTATGAGGCCAATCCACCGCGCGGGGAAATTACCCTGCTCATTGGCGGCGCACCACCGGAAATGCCCGTCGTGTGGGATGAGGAACATGTCCGCCAAGTGCTGGGTGAACGACTCCAAAAGGGCGAACCCCTGAGCGCGGCGGCTAAAGCGGTTGCGGGTGAAGCAGGGTGGGAGCGGCGGGTGGTTTATGGGCTGGGACTCGACCTGCAAAAATGACCCTAGTAAATTATGGGGAAATCAGTAAAATAACGCTTCATTTTGAAGATATTTGACCCGAACAGGGTTGCTCGATAGAGCGAGGGTTTGTTTAATGGCATCTTATCACGGCCCAAAAGCCAGAGTACAACGACGTTTTGGCGAGGTGCTGGTTCCGCGTCCGAAGTATGCTCGCATTCTGGACAAACGATCCTATCCACCCGGCGATCATGGCAAGGAAAAGCAGTTCCGATCTGGCCGCCGCAGCGATTATGGTTTGCAGCTTAATGAAAAACAAAAATTAGCGTTCATTTATAATGTGCGTGAAAAGCAGATGCGTCGGTATTTCGTCCGTGCGCGGCAGATGCCCGGAAACACGGGTGCAAATCTGCTGTCACTGTTGGAACGCCGCCTCGATAATATTGTGTATCGGGCAGGCTTCGCAGCAACTATCTGGGCAGCGCGGCAGATGGTCGGGCATGGGCATGTGCTGGTGAACGGCAAGCGGCTGAATATCCCTTCATACTCGGTCAACCCCGGTGAGACCGTTTCGCTGGTGGAGAAGATGCGGAAAAATCCGCATGTGGTCGAGTCGATGGAATCGACGGCCTATGCACCTCAATTCCTGAATGTGGATGTGAATACAGCAGCGGCCACATTGGATCGCCTGCCGGAACGGGGTGAAATTCAAATCCCAGTTGATGAGCAGTTGGTGATCGAGTTCTATACACGCCTCACCTAATCTCTGTCCAGATATAAAACTATTCAAAAGAGCATGTATATATACATGCTCTTTTTGCTTTGCAGCCATTCTACGCAGTCCTTCCGGTAGGAAATAAGTCAGGAAAGACATATTCATTACAAAATACTCATTTGTCTTAAGGTGAAAATTCTGCGCTCTCATATATCATAGGATTTGTGTGGACACCGTTTTCAAGGATGAATGCTTCGTATATGCGAATCCGAACCCTATTCATTCTACTCATTTGCTGCTCGGTATCCCTCGCGCTTGCCAGTGACCAGACAAACCTGGCTCCCAGTTCACCCACCAATTTGTCTTTCGGAATCGTGGAAGCCTATTACCGTCCGGTGGAAGCTGTACAATTAGGTGTGTCGTGGGAGCGGGTGATTTTCGCCTGGAATTTCTTTCAGCCCAATGGGCCAGCCGATTTCGATACCTCGGCTGTGCCAGATGTTTATTTGCAGGATGCGTTCCTGGCGAACCGCCAGATTGTCGGGTTAATTAAGGGGACACCCGCCTGGGCATCCACATCCGGTTCGGTGGGGGCTGTACCGGATGGAATCACCCTGCGGTATGACGACCCGCACAATGCTTATGGGGCGTTCGTAAAACGACTCATCGAATATTACAGCCCACGCGGTATCCACAACTGGATTATCATGAACGAGCCGGATGTGCGAACACCGGAAGAAGGCAATGTTGTCGAATTCCAGGGCGAGGTTGAAGACTATTTCGCCATGCTGAAGGTGGCTTACCAGAGCATCAAGTCGGTTGACCCGGAGGCGCATGTGCAGGTGGCGGGTATGGCATGGTGGAGCGACCATGCGACAGGCCGACAACCGTACCTGGAACGGCTGCTGAATTTGATTCGCCAAGACCCGGATGCCGAGGCCAATCACTGGTACTTCGATGGAATCACACTGCATCTGTATTTCACGACTGCCAATGTGTGGACGGTCATTACCGAGAATCGGGCAATCCTGAAGCAATATGGGCAGGGGAATAAAGACATCTGGATTGGCGAATTTAATGCCAGCCCGCGTCGTGACCCGGATGCAGGCATTAATGCACCGTTTGCGATCAGCCTGGAGCAACAGGCAGATTATATTGTTCAGGCCAGCGCCCTCGCCCTGGCGGCAGGTGTAGAACGGATGGCAGTCTACCGTCTATATGATGACAACTTCACGCCGGGAAAGAGTGAACCCTGGGGATTGGTACGATATGATGGCTCTCTGCGTCCCGCATTTTATGCTTATCAGGAAGTGATACGGCGGTTCAGTAATGCCGAACGGGTGGAGCGATTTCATATTCCAGAGGCGACGGTGGTGACACTCACCTTCCCCGGACGAACATTATATGTGATGTGGAACGATACCGACCAGACAGGGCAGTTTATCCTCAACGCGGGAAGCCTGACTGAACCCGTCAGTGTGATGGATGCGGAAGGAGTCACCTGGGAACAACCGCTTGAACAACAGATGGGCACTTCCATTGCTGTTATAGACGCGCCGGGGGCGGAACGGATTGACGTGCCCTGGATTGTGGTGTCTGGGGCGGTACGCATGGTGGAACTCGAAGGCAGCCGACGCACAGTCTGGTTTCATACCCATGATGGGCGGGTTGGACAATTCAATTAGACTGTCAAACCCTGCTTTATGAACATGACGACGGGACGACGTTTTCCTGCCGACCCTTGAATTTCGTGAACCGATTGGAGTATGGTTGTATCCAATGGTTCGATCCTGGGGAGAAATCCCCATTCTCCGTAGTTCCATCGACTTCAATATGAAACGAAATCCTCTATGAGCATCACCCGACGACAATTTTTGGCTTTTATAGGAACTGGTTTGTTGTATGTGGGCACACCGAGCGATTGGGGTACTGAATCGCCGCTGGCGCGGCGGATACGCGAATATCTGGAAGATGTGTTCACAGACCTCAATATGGGTCTGGATTTCCGATGCATCAATGACCAGCATAACGAAGAATTCCGGATTCAAATTCGGGGTTTCGATGGATTCCCGATGGCAAGCTGTTTCAAAGCTCATCTGATTCTGTATTATTACCTGCATACCCCACCCGATGAATGGGACGATCAGGAAGGTTCAGCGGCCTACAGCACGGCGGTTTTCAGCAACAATGTGGAAACAGGAGTGCTGTTAGATGAAGTCAGCAGGCGGATTAAGGGCGATGAAAACGCGATTGAGAAATTCAACCGATTTCTGCGCGAAACAATTGGTACAGCAGGTGGACTGTACACCTGGAGTTGGCCGGATAATCCAACGGCGGGGCTGACTGATCCACGCTACGGTTCGCAGTGGGTGCGTGTTCACGATCAGGTGTATACGATTGATAATGTCTTCACGCCTGCCGATGTGGCACGCTGTTATGACATTCTGGGACGCGGCGCGGCGTTTACCCGTTCCGACAAGATGCGGGCGGCTATCCTGGCGACACGCGCTCTGCTGTCGATTCCCGCGCCCGATTACCAATCCCCTATTGAGCGAGTGTGGCCGGACGGATATATGGGTAAAGATGGAATCCTGGGGAGCGCGGACATCAAAACTGGCTATGTGGTGGATGATGGGGGAATCATACAGGTGGAGGGGCGTTCGTATCTGATCGCGTTCATGTCCGCCGGGGAAAACGAACCCACTGCAATTTCCACCTTGAGCGAAGTTGTCCAGCAAATCAGTGTTTACGAACAGGGCGTTTAATTCACTCAAATTGTCCGGCAGCGTTGTGTGCCTGACGGATGGGTTCGGGCAGGCGGTATTTGGGTGTGCAGCGCATGATAAGTTCAATCGAGGTCGGCAGGTCGGCCAGATGACCGGGGGAGATAAACACGGGTTTCGTGCCCGCGCGCGTCCGTACCGCTGCGCCGATGATCTCGCCACGATGGACGAGTTCGCTGTACGCGCCCTTCTCATCCGGCAATTCACCAAAGCGCCCTACCAACAGGGTTTTTCCACAGCCAACAGTGGGTTTTTCCAGCCATAATCCCATGTGGCTGGCGATGCCGATGCGACGGGGATGGGCTATTCCCATACCATCGAATATGAATACATCGGGGACATTTTGCAGTTTCTCGAAGGCTTCTTCCAGCACCGGGCCTTCACGGAAACTGAGCAGACCGGGAATGTAGGGGAAGGGTGTGGGGCGATGCGCCAGAACTGTCTCGATTGGTTGTAGTTCGGGGAAGGTGCTGACAACGACGGCGGCCTGGGAGACATTATTCTTGACACTGACATCAACCCCGGCAACCAGTTTTACAGCACTCAGGTCAATCGGTTGGTTGGAAATAATCTCAGTGGTCAATTCGCGCTGCAAGGCGACGGCTTGCTGGGGCGAAAGATTCCAGTCGTGGCGATGGTGGATTTTCATGAGAAATCCGATCAATGTTAACGTAGAACTCTGACCAGGATTGTATCCCAGGTTCATATAAGAAACGTCAGTGAAAACAAAACGCCGCATCAGAATGATACGGCGTTGTTGTCGTGAAGTTATGGTCGAGATTAGTCGATGGTGTCACCAGCAAGGCTGAGGAGGCCGGTGCTCATACGCGGCATCCGCTGTTTTTCTTCATCCTTACCGAACCGAATAATCTCGCCGCTGTCCGAAATCGCTTCGACGGACAAACCGAGACTTTGCAATTCCTTCACCAGCACACGGAAGCTGGTCGGGATACCAGGTTCTTCAATCGGCTCACCTTTAACGATGGCCTCATAGGTTTTGACACGTCCCTGCACGTCGTCGGACTTGACGGTGAGCATTTCCTGGAGTGTGTAAGCCGCGCCATAGGCTTCCAGCGCCCACACTTCCATCTCACCAAAACGCTGACCACCGAACTGTGCCTTACCACCCAACGGCTGCTGGGTGACGAGGCTGTATGGGCCAGTAGAACGGGCATGAACCTTGTCCTCAACCAGATGCGCCAGCTTGAGCATGTGGATGATGCCAACTGTCACCGAACGATCAAATGGTTCACAGGTTCGGCCATCATACAGCTTATGTTTGCCATAGATAGGAACCGGGTTGCCAGTATCAAACATGACCTGATCGGCGAGTTGAAGGAGTTCGCGGTTATGGAGATCGGCAGGCACGATGATGTCAGGGTTTGCCCACTGTAACCACAAGCGCACGGATACATCCAGCGCATTGGCGTCTCGACGGACACGCTCATCAAGGGGTATTCCGGTGGTATCAAACAGCAGGATATCATCAGGGTTATAACCCTTCTCACGCAGCCATTCTCCGAGAACGACGCGGCGGGTATAGGTGCTGTCGATACCGAGTTTGTCGCGGTCATAAAGACTATTTTCCGCTAACCACTGCTGGATGTAGAGATTACGGACTTCATCATCGTCTTCGATCTCTTCAGGATCGTACTCGAATTGCGCCATCCACTGCCAAGCGCGCTCGGTAATTTCCTTCCAGGCCACGTCAATCATCCAGGCACGACCTAATTCCGCCTGAATTTCTGCTTCATCTGCGCCGTCGAACACCGGGGTGACAGCACGGAAGCCCAGACGATCCGCCGCCCAACCTAGATGGATTTCCAACACCTGACCGATATTCATACGACCTGGAACACCCAGCGGATTGAGGATGATTTCAATGGGACGGCCATCTTCGAGATAGGGCATGTCCTCAATCGGGACGATCTTGGAGATAACACCTTTGTTGCCGTGACGTCCAGCCATCTTGTCACCGACAGTCAGCTTACGCTTCTGGGCGACGCTGACGCGCACCATTTTTTCCACACCGGCTGGCAGATCGGGATGCTCCTCGCGGGTGAAAGTTTTGACATCCACCACTTTCCCCTTTTCACCATGTGGCAGGCGGAGGGAGGAATCTTTTACCTCACGCGCCTG
Organism: uncultured Chloroflexia bacterium; assembly: GCA_963752305.1. Classification (GTDB taxonomy): domain Bacteria; phylum Chloroflexota; class Anaerolineae; order Aggregatilineales; family Phototrophicaceae; genus CFX2. The sequence goes on along the minus strand of CAVVXQ010000001.1, from coordinate 140,392 downwards.
TTCACCGAAGATGGCGCGGAGCAGTTTCTCTTCCGGGCTGAGTTCTTTTTCACCCTTCGGTGTGATCTTCCCAACCAGAATGTCATTCGGGCCAACATCCGCACCGATGCGGACGATACCGAACTCGTCGAGGTCTTTCAGGGCGTCCTCACCGACATTGGGAATGTCATAGGTGATTTCTTCCGGCCCCAGCTTGGTATCACGAGCTTCGATTTCGTGCTTCTCGATGTGAATGCTGGTGAACTTGTCGTTTCGCAGCATATCTTCACTGATGAGCAGCGCGTCTTCGTAGTTACCCCCATCCCATGACAGGAATGCACCCAGTACATCATGACCGAGAGCCAGATGACCATGAATGGTGGATGAACTGTCGGCAATGACCTCACCCTTATTCACGAATTGACCTTTGACCACAATCGGGCGCTGGTCAATGCAGGTTGATTGATTGGAGCGGCTGTATTTGCGTAGACGGAAGATACGCTCGTCGCCTGTATCGGTGCGAACGATGATGCGATCACCCTGTACACTGATGACCTCGCCACTTACATCCGAGACGAGTACCTGACCACTATCATAAGCGGCCTGACTTTCCATGCCGGTACTCACCATCGGCACATCGGGTTGCAACAAGGGGACAGCCTGACGCTGCATGTTCGACCCCATAAGGGCGCGGTTGGCATCATCATGCTCCAGGAAGGGGATGAGCGCGGCACTGATGCCGACGATTTGCCGGGGGGCAACATCCATATAGTCGATACGGCGCGCCGACATCACCATAAACTTCTGATTGTAGCGCACCGAAACACGATCATTGGCAAACTGCCGCAGTTCGTCAAGTGGTGCATTCGCCTGGGCAATGATGTAGTGGTCTTCTTCATCGGCTGAGAGATAGACGGTTGTGGGGCTGACGAAGGGCATAATCGGTACACGTTCAATGTTCGCCTTGCTCAACTTCTTGGCGAGGCTCTCGTCCACAATCATGCCATCTTCAGCGATGGTCGTACCCTTGTCGTTTTCGATGTCCTCGCGGATGGTACGCCCAAGCAATTGCGGGTCATCGGGCGCGAGGAATTTAATCACTTCACGGTAAGGTGTTTCGATGAACCCATATTCGTTGACCCGTCCGTAGCTGGCAAGGCGACCAATCAGACCAATGTTCGGGCCTTCTGGTGTCTCAATCGGGCAGATACGACCATAGTGGCTGTGATGTACATCACGCACGTCGAAGCCTGCACGCTCACGGCGAAGACCACCAGGGCCGAGCGCCGAGACGGTACGCTTATGGGTCAGTTCGGCCAGTGGGTTGGTCTGTTCCATGAACTGGGACAACTGTGACGAGCCGAAGAATTCGCGGATAGCCGCGACCACCGGGCGAATGTTGATAAGGGCGACAGGTGTGAGATTATCGGCCTCACGAATGGACATACGTTCTTTGACAACGCGCTCGGTTCGGCGCAGGCCGATCCGCAGCTTGTTCTGGATTAACTCGCCAACCGTTTTGACGCGGCGATTGCCCAGGTGGTCGATGTCATCCTTGTTGGCCTGACCATTGTTAATCAGGATCATGCGCTCGACCAGTTTTACGATGTCCGCTTTTGTCACCGTGCGAACACGCCGAGGAATCATGGTATCCAGACTGAGGCGCTGGTTGAGTTTGTACCGTCCGACACGTTCCAGGTCGTAGCGGCGCTGATCGAACAACTGGCTAACCAGATATTCGCGGGCATTATCCAGTGTCGGCGGATCACCAGGGCGCATCCGGCGGTAGAATTCCAGCAGCGCAGCCTGGGCAACCGTCTGTTCCTTTTTGAGTTCCCAGGTAGGTTCCATCTTGAGGGTGGCAACCATGTACTGATGATCGGGGTTGTTATCCACATCCGCATACAGCGCCAGCAGCTCTTCATCGCTGCCCGTTTGAATCGGCGACCACTCCGGCGGCATCCCGTCATCAACTGCGGCCAGCGCGCGCAGCAGGATGCTAATGGGAATGGTACGCTTGCGATTGAATTTAAGGGTGAGATAGTCCGTCTTGCGAGTCTCGAACTCCATCCAAGCGCCGCGATCCGGGATGAGTTTGGCGTTGGACAAAAGACGACCTGTAGTGCGGTCTTCATCAGCATCGAAGTAAACACCGGGGGAGCGGATCAACTGGCTGACAACCACACGCTCCGTACCGTTGATAATAAATGTGCCTTTCTCGGTCATGAGCGGGAAGTCGCCCATGAAGATGTCCGAGATAAGCACTTCGTCCCCGGCCTCGCGGTTAACCAGCGCTACGCGCAGGTACAAAGGCGCGGAGAAGGACATGTCGCGTTCCAGACAAATCTCTTCGCTGTATTTTGGTTCTTCAAACCAGTAGCGAAGTCCCAATTCTTCCGACTCTTTGCTTGTGCCGGGGAGATAAAGCTTTAGATTACCGTTGAAACTCTCAATCGGGCTGATCTCGTCGAATAACTCGGCCAACCCATGTTCCTGAAACCATTTGAAGGACTGTAACTGGACCTCAATGAGGGAGGGAAGTGCTTGCACATCTGCTGTACGAGCATAAGTCTTGGAATCCATTAATCGTTGCAATTGAACCGCTCCTCAACTCCAACCTGAACGAAGTTGCGCCGAATCCATATCCGAAAGGCACGATAAATCTGATCGTCACAGGATATTTGGGGAAAATTAGACAATGTGGATGATGTCCTATGACAAGCATGTAATAGGAGGATTGGACAGGAAATAAAGTGAATGACAAGTATACGTAAAACGCGCTCAATTGTCAATGTTTCTTAATGTGAATTTCTCAATTTGATTTGGTGGGAATATGGCATGGTTCGCAAGCTGTGGTGGGATAGGGAGGATTGGAACAAAATGCACCCAACCGCCACCATCGCTTAGGCGAAACTGCCTCTAAACGCTGACACGTCCTATGCTACCAGAAATCCCTGAGGAACCATTATGATAAAAATTACTTTGCAAGGCTAAATAAGTGTGTTAAAATTTTCACAAATGATGCGGGTGCATCGAAACAGATTTGGTTGCATGGATATGATCTTGACGAATAGGAGGATAAAATGAAGCCGTCGAGGCGCAACATGTATCGTTTTCCCTGGTCAGTGAATGATAATCCCATTGGTTGGCAGGAGGTCACTGACCGCTGTAATACTTACTGCCGGGGCTGCTACCGGATTAACGGTATGCAAGGTCATAAGTCTGTCGAAAAGATTAAGGAGGAGATTAAGCTGCTGAAAGAACTGCGCAATTGTGACAATATTTCGATTGCCGGCGGCGAACCCCTCATCCATCCCAATATTCTGGAAATCGTCTCGTACATTCACCAGCTTGGCATGAAACCCCTGATTTTGACTAATGGTATCAAGCTGGAAAAGAATCCTGGTTTCCTGAAAGAACTGAAGCAAGCGGGAGTTGTCGGATTCACGTTCCATATTGACAGTGAGCAGGCGCGTCCCGGTTGGAGGGGCAAGACCGAGATGGAATTGTTCGAGCTACGGCAGCAGTTTGCGGACATGGTGGCGAGTGTGGGCGGGCTGTTTGTCAGCTTCGGTATGACGGTTTATCCCGGCAATCTATATATGGTTCCAGAGATGGTCAAGTGGGCGAACAAGAATATCGAAAAAGTGCATGGTCTGGTGTTCATCGGATTTCGGAACACCATCATGGGCGGAGAATATGACTTCTATGTGGACGGCAAGCCGATTGACCTGAAAACCAGCTATGTAGCTGATTCGGATGACGAGTCTTACCTCACGTCCAGCGATATTTACACAAAAATCAAAGAAACATTCGATCACTATGAGACATCGGCCTATATGGCCGGGACGCATAACCCGGACAAGATGACCTGGCTGGTATCCGCTCAACTGGGTACAAAGCATAAAATGTACGGTTCTTCGGGTGCGAAGGTGATGGAGTTGTTCCAGACAGTCCATCACATGCGTCACGGCGATTATGTCATTTACTCGCCCAGCAACAAAATTCCGAAAATTGCTTTCTTGCTCGGCCTGGTGGATAAAGGTGTTCGGCAGACCGCAGGTAAGTTCTTCCGTGAAGTGCTGCGACACCCTGGAGAATTGTTCCGCCCGATGTACGTCCAGAGCATCGGCATCATTCAGGGTCCCGATTTGCTGGAGGACGGTCGGGTCGATATGTGCGAAAGCTGCCCGGATATGACCGTCTGGGAAGGTAAACTGGTACACTCCTGCCGTATGGATGAATGGCGTTTGTATGGCAATTATGTGGTCGCGCAGCGGCGTCCGACTGAACTTGTGTCTGAGCCGGGTAACGGCGAACGGATTGAAACCAGCCTGAACTAGGACGCTTAGGGGCTATTCGCCCATGAGTATCTTGCTCAGGTGAGCAATCATCGACAACAGGCGGGGTGGGAGTTGCTGGCGTAGCGCCCACTCCGCTATTTTTTCACGTGTCCCCAACGGAACCCAGGTAATGAGCCGATTTTTGCTCTGGTCGGCGAGGCTGGCAGCCTGTGGGTGATTGAATACCTTCACGCCCAACACCGGATCGAACTTCCAGGGATAGCCGCGTGGTCGGCGCATGGGGTTGAATGGATTGTGAACCATAGTGCTATCGAGTAACACACCATCACTCGTGTGGAGGGATAACTCAATATTTCCATAGGAGGCGCCGGGGAGCGACCAGTCCACCGACAAAACCGATGTCGAAGTGTTGGCGGGGATGTCAACAGTTGTTTGGCCTTCCAATAGACATTGCTCCGTCGGGTCATCCACTTTCCAGGAGATGATTGCCGCCATATAAGCTTGAGGGCTATCATTAAAAACCCACAACCGGATTGGGTGATGTCCATCGTGTTCGAGGGCAATATGTAAGGGTTGAGACGCGCGGCGTAGTGCTTCGTAGCCCTCTTTTGGAAGCCGATTTACATCCAGCACCCCACATCCAACCTGTGGCACTAAATCCACTAACCAAAAGTGAATAAATCCGGCGTTACCCTCGGCGCGCAGCCGACGAAGATGTTCGACATGAAACTGAATCAGTTGGGCCTGATATTCCCAAAGATCGTCAATTTGGTCTTCAAGGTGTTTCAGCCGTTCCCAGCAGAACGGATGTGATTGGAGGGTTGTTAGGTCGGCGGGGGCTTCAAAACCGAATTCGGTGTTCAATCGAAATCGGTGCTTATAAATATCAGTATACTTTTCTGTCCAGAGTGCGCCGTAATAGGTATGAGCATCCCCTGCGCGCAGCCAATCACTTTCCAGTTGCCCGGAACAGATAAAGACTGGGCGGGTCGGGTCTTGTTGAATGGCATCGGCATAGAGTGCCGGGGCAGGCCGGGTTTCCAGATTATCGCGCCGGGTGAAGATCATGGTCGGCTCGTTATAACACGCCCAGGTCATCACTGATGGGTGGTTGCCGAGTAAGTCGATCATCTCCTTCTGTAACACCCGCGCCCGCGCCTCGAAGTCCTGCGAAGGGTCATAAATCCAGTTGAGTTCAAAATCCTGCCAGATGAGCATCCCCATGCGATCACACAACTCGTACAGTTCTGGTGGGGAGACATGGGTATGTACACGCAGCAGGTTCAAGTTGGCCTGATGAGCAAGGTTGAGGTCGCGCTTGAGCGACTCATTGTCACATTGCGACAGATAGAGTGCCGGGATATAGGCCGATCCACGTATGAAAACAGGTCGCCCATTGAGACGGTAGGTAAATCGTTCAGGTGAACGTTCCAATTCGATGGTGCGGATACCAAAGATTTCGGTTTGTTTGCTGACTATAAAGCTCTCGGAATCGCGGAGTGCGGCGGTCAAACGGTAGAGAGCCGGGTCCCCCTGATCCCATGACCACCAGAGCTGCGGTTCAGGGATGGTTACAATATGGTCAATCGAGCTTGTTCCTGGTAGGAGATCAATGGCAACGGTGCTGGTCACTCCCTTTCCGTCGTGATTTTCAGGCGTGACCTCTAGCAGGAGTTTTCCCGACCACGACACATCGGTGGCATTGGTCAGGCGGACATGAAGCTCTATTCGTCCGTCCAACCCGGTGCGAATACGAGTGTGATCCAGGCTGATTCCCTGATCCAGTAACAGCCGAACAGGACGCCAGATTCCGATGGGGTTTACGTTCGGCGGGATCACTCCTTCGCCATGTTCATACAGCCCTTTGACCAATCCCCGTATGACGTGATCTGTCGGATAACTGCCGCTCGGATTTGGCGAATCCCAGGGAGAAGCCACACGCACCAACAGTGAGTTTTCTGCGCTTACGACGGCAGTGATGTCAAATTCAAACGGGGCAAAATGTCCCTCGTGATTTCCAAGATATTGCCCATTCAACCACACATCAGCGAAGTGATCGACACCCTCGAAGCGTATTCGGGCACGTTGAAAAGGCACATCCGGCAGGGTGAATGTGCGACGATATATCCATGCCTGTTGGTTGATCGCGCGGAGGTGATCGCCCCAGAAGGGCGCTTCTGGATAGAGAACAGGTTGTAAATGAGCGGTTTCGGGAACTGAAATCAGTTCGGATGGTTGGCTGGAGAGGACATCCGCATGTAATGAGATTGGATAAACATCCCAATTCCCCGACAGTTGTAACTGATGGAATGTGCGCGATTCATTCTGTGTATTCAAAAACTGATTTTTGCCCAATTCATCTTCCATGTTTTTGGGTCGGTTATGTGGCAAATGAGCATCGCCTTCTTCTGGGAATTATGATCGCATGGTTTGAGCGCTATAGTCACCCGGAGAACGCACCGGATGCTCTCAATCTACAACTACCGCGACTGGGATTTCCTCCGGGCGCGGATTCTGGATGTAACGCAGTGTGACGAACAAAGCACTGAGTACCATGAGCAAAGCGACAACGAACAGCGGCTCATAACCCATCTGTTGGGCAATCGTGCCGCCGATGAGTGGGGAGATCAACGAAATAACGGCCGCCACTGTATTAAATAGTCCGGCATAGATTGGACGCTGGTCAGCGGAGGCATAGGTCACGACCCAATTCTGGTAGCTAAGGAATAGATTGCTCAGTGCAAGGCCGGACATCAAAAAACCGAGGTAAAGAGGGATAGGGCCAAGCACCCCGGCAAGGAGCGCGCTAATCGGCAAGAATGCCGCACCGCCAAGTGCAAGACGGATGTAGAGCAGATTGTTGCGCGCACCTAACCAAGTATACAATAATGCCCCGCTCACGCTGCCGATGGTTTGCATTGCCAGCAGGACTGGTACCGCGACCTCGCTGGATAGTCCTAACTGTACGGTGGCAAAGCCGATGTAAAACGGTCCGGCCATCGCAAACAAGCTGGTGAGCATTCGGGTGATGAGAATAGCGCGGAAAGGAGCGTCGGTGCGCAGCACATGGCCGAGGTGGGGAAAGAACTCGCCAAATGAAGGAATTTTTTCGACAGCTTTGCCACCCGGCAGTTCATGAATGAACAGGGTGGGTACGATTGAGCAGGCGAATAGAAGTCCCGCTACCCCGAATAACAAGGCATAATTGTTAGGAAAATCCGGTCCAGTATTGCCGAGGATGACCCCAATCACGGGTGATATAGCCAGCATAATCAGACCAGCGCTGGCCGACATAAAACCGAACATGCGGGCACGCCAACGGTTATCCAGACTGGTGCCAGTCAGATCAGCCCAGGGCACACCGACGATGCCATCGCCAACTGCTGCAATCCCGTAGGCGACTAAGAAATGCCAACAGAATGGCCTCTGGCCTGTCTTTGCCCAGCAGAACGGTGATGATGGCAAAGGTCAAAATCACAAACCGCACCGGGATATTTGGCCCAACGAACCACCATTTTTTGCGCTCGAAGCGCACAATGTAACGGGCGATGAACAACTGTGGCAGCGTCCAGCCGACATCAAATAAACTGCTGGACAGCCCGATCAAAACTTCTGAGTTGGTCAGATGACGGATGAAGTCCGGAATGACGGTGGTTGGGCCGATGATGCCCATTGCCACCGAAAAGAAAATCCCATCAGATAAGAATAAGAAAAAATTACGCCGATAAATGCGTTCCCGCTGCGGCGGTGAATGTATTTGCGAACTAAATTCTGTCATGTTTACCTTAGCTTTCATAAAGACCTGAGTGATTCTGCTCAAATTAATAAATTCTGGCAAGCACCAGCAAGATTAAGTACGTCCATTATCCGCGACAACAGACTGTTGTGTGTGCCATTTTCTATGATGTGCGCAGATGCCATCTGAGAGCGAATTGATGAAAAATTCACAACACATGTGGTAATGAATGTAATACTATCACGCACAATGAAGGTAAAGTCATCATTTTATTTTTTATCCCCTGCCATTTGTCACTTCATTTCAGGCAAATTGGCACCAGAACGGAGCAATTTCATGAAGGCGAGGCGGTTTTTCATTCCCATAGGGGTGTTTTCGGCCACGTTGGCGTTTTTGATTCTCAGTCTTATTCCGGCTCAACAGCCTGCAATGGCGATTTCATTCCCGTATACCTTGAGCGGTACGGTTGATGGCAGCGACCCGGTTTTTGACACCAACAAAGTTCTCTTAAATTGTACTGGTGTCTATGCTGGTGGCAGCAACTGGCATTATGAACTTCGCACCATGACAGTCGATAAAAGCATTTCGCTGAATATCTTCGATCTGCACAATTCGGACGGGATGGATGTAATGTACGGGGTGTACGATGTGACCAGTACACCATTCAATGCTTCTAATTTACCGCTGACATCGCAGTGTCTGGGAGCCGCTACTAATAATCTGGATGTATCGCTCTCGCCGGGACATACTTATGTCATGGCAATCGCCAACTTTAATTCGACAGCGGGCGGAAACTACGAAGTTCAGTTGAACCCAAGTGATACATCTGTCAACCTGATAATCGGCTCTCCGGGTGGCGGCGCGCCAGTAGCGCCGACGATTACAAACCTGAGCGCGTCGGTTGCAGATGGTACGTATGGCCCCGGTGTGACGATGAATGTTGTTGTCACCTTCAGCGCACCTGTCGAATACAGCTCGATTGGCAGCTATATGACGCTAACGCTCAACAGCGGCGGGTCGGCCATCTGTACTTACTGTAATGCATATCCAACACCACTGAGTTCGACCTATAACTTCACCTACACTGTGAGTAGTGGACAAAGCAGCAGCGACCTGGATGTGTCATCCATCACCGCGCTGGCACTCAACGGCGGAACTCTGCGGGATGGCAGCGGTACAGATGCCAATACAACATTGCCCACACCCGGCGCAGCGGGTTCTTTGAGCGCGAACAAGAATATCGTGATTTTGACGCCGACTCTGAGTATCAATGATGTGACGGTGACAGAGGGCAATGCGGGTACGACCACTGCCACCTTCACCGTTTCGCTGTCAAACTCGATGACCGCGCCTACGATTACCACTGATTTCGCCACAGCCGATGGGACCGCTACCGCCGGGAGCGATTATGTGGCTAATTCCGGCACGCTGACCTTCAATCCCGGTGTGACCAGCCAAACCCTGAATGTGACGGTCAATGGCGACACCCTAAACGAGACCAATGAAACCTATTTTGTTAACCTGAGCAATGTCTCCGGGGCGGATTACGCTGATTCGCAGGGGCTCGGTACGATCACGAATGACGATCCCGCGCCGAGTTTAAGTATCAATGATGTGACGGTAACAGAGGGGAATGCTGGCACAACTACCGCTACCTTCACTGTATCGCTGTCTGCCGCCAGTGGGCAAACGGTTACAGTGGATTACGCAACGGCAGACGGTACAGCGACCACTGCCGGAAGTGATTATGTGGCGGTCAGTGGTACATTGACGTTTAATCCGGGCACGACCACGCAAACGGTTAATGTAACCGTTAATGGTGACACCCTGAATGAAGTGAATGAGACTTATTTTGTTAACCTGACCAATCCGGTAAGTGCGACGATTACCGATAATCAGGGACTCGGCACGATCACTGACGACGATCCTGTACCGAGCCTGAGCATTAACGATGTGACGATGACGGAAGGGAATGCAGGCACAACTACCGCTACTTTCACTGTATCGCTGTCCGCTGCCAGTGGACAAACCGTGACCGTTGATTACTCTACAGCCGATAGCAGCGCGACAACCGCTGGGAGTGACTATGTTGCCGCGAGTGGCACACTGACATTTACATCGGGTATAACCACGCAGTCGGTCAACGTGACCGTTAATGGCGATCTTGCACTGGAAAGCGATGAGACGTTTTTCGTTAACCTGACCAATCCCGTGAATGCAACGATTACCGATAATCAGGGACTTGGCACGATCAGCAATGACGATGTGATACCAGATATGAGCATCAATGATGTGACTCTGGCTGAAGGCAACAGTGGTTCGACAACTTTCACGTTCACGGTGTCGCTGACCGCCGCCAGCAATCAGACCATCACAGTCGATTATGCGACAGCGGATGGCACAGCGACGACTGCTAATGGTGATTATGTCGCTACCAGCGGCACACTGACCTTCACGACGGGGATCGCCAGCCAAACGGTGGACGTGACAGTCGATGGCGATAGCCTGAACGAAGTTGATGAAACCTTCTTCGTCAATCTGACGAATGCAACCAACGCAAACATGGTCGACAATCAAGGACTGGGCACAATTACGAATGACGATGCTGCCCCCGGCCTCAGTATCAACGATGTGTCAATTGCAGAAGGGAACAGCGGTACATCGACGGCCAACTTTACAGTGTCACTGTCTGGAGCCAGCGGATTAACAGTAACTGTCGATTATGCGACAGCCGATGGTACAGCGACCACAGCGGATAATGATTATGCGGCCAATAGCGGTACGCTGACCTTCAATCCGGGTGTGACCACTCAAACTGCCAGTGTGACCATCAATGGGGATACCCTCTTTGAAGGCTCTGAAACCTTCGCTGTCAACCTGAGTAACGCGACTAACTCAACCATCAGTGATGCGCAGGGGATTGGCACGATCACCAACGATGATGGACAGCCGACTTTTACCATCAACGATCTCGCGTTGGCTGAAGGTAACAGCGGCATTACGATCTTTAGCTTCACTGTGACCCGAAGCGGTAATACCAACAATGTGGATACTGTCGATTACGCAACATCTGACGATACGGCGACAACGGCGGACAATGATTATGCTGCGACCAGCGGCACATTGACCTTCGGCGTTGGCATCACCACCCAGACGATCAGTGTTGATGTAAACGGGGATGTGATCGCAGAAGGTGATGAAACCTTCAAAGTTACTTTGAGTAATGCCAGCGCTCCGGCAGTCATTGGTGATGCCGAGGGCGTAGGCACTATTCAAAATGATGAACCCGCGCCTGGTGTCAGCGTTGATGACATCAGTGTGGCCGAAAATGGTGTTGGCGGACAATTTACCGTCACACTATATCCGGTTAACAGTATCTCGGTGAGCGTGGACTACATGATTACCGACGGTACGGCTGTTCTGGCGACAGATTACGATGCGGTTGTGATTGCAGGTAATTTGAGCTTTGCACCGGGGGAAACCACGAAAACGATTCCGTTCACGATTGTGGATAATAGCCTCGTGGATGGAAATCGCACGTTTACCGTGACCCTGAGCAACATTGTGGGTTCGGCAATTACAAAAGCCATTGGTACGGCGACCATTATCGACAATGAGGTTGTTCCCTCCGTCGCCATCGAGCTACCCGCACCGCCCCCTGCAACTGAGTGCAATGATGTAAACTTTGAAGACCCTGGGATTGTCCGCACTCACTTCACCAATGATGCCGATTTGGGGGCAATCAACTGTCGGGTGATCGCCGGAGACGGACACTATATGACCTGGTACGGCAGCCCGTTGACGAACAGTGGCAATATTGGAAATCAGACGGTACTTGATTTGGGCGTCATTGCTGCGGTTGACGTGTTCAGCCCGAATGGAACAACTGGTTTCGTGGGCGATGTGGATATATGTCTGAAGGGCAGTGGCTATATGATCTACCTGGGTGCCAACAACTCGCCGCGTGTCCCTCAACTGTGGAGTACATGGACAACTGATGCCTTCCCCGGATATACCTGTACGACGCTGTATGCACCGGGAACGGTAGTATTGGTACAAAAGAAGCCATAGTGAGATTTATGGCGGGGCCAGATTAATAACCCTGACCGACGGAGAACCAAACATAAAAGACCCGCTCATGTGAGTGGGTCTTTTGCATCAGGTAAAGCAAAAAAGACAAACTGAAATGCCAATTATGTCTTTGACTCAAAATGCGAAATTTCCCATATATTGCCATCGGGATCGGTAAAGTAGGCGGTACGTTGTCCCCAGGGTTGGGTCGTGGGCGGTTTAATAAAATGCACCCCCTTCGACTTTAAGGTTTCGTAGGTATCATCAGCATTGTCGAGAAAAATCGCAAACAAAGAACGAGGTATAAATTCTTTCGCTGGCTGGACTGCATCCTCTGAAATCATTTTTGCGGCCATCGACAAATCGAGAATGGCGAGTGTGTAATCACCTATATCAAAGGTCATAAAACCTGGGTCCGTGGTTCCTACTTTAAATTCCAGCACATCACGATAAAATTTGACGCTGGCTTCAAAATCCCGAACCATCAATAGAGTGGCATTGATTTTGGTAATCACAATCTTCCCTTTCTTGGAATGTAGAATTTATGTTCTGTATATTAGGGCTAATTAACAATAAAGTCAATCATTTGCTCGTGGATTTGCTGCCACAGTAAGAGAATTGAATTAAAACGATCCGCAGATTGGTTCTCTAATCTAATGAAGCCTATCCATCAACTGCCTGGTGGAAAGTCGAGGGCATATTCTAGTGTTTGTTCCAAAGTCATGACCTGACCCTCGTCCCATAGTTCTTGAAAGCGGATGCTGCCTAATGTGGTTTCCAGTCGGTGAAGCAATTGTGTGTAATGAGGTTGGTCGGCGGGATCAACAATTGAGTTCATGGATTTGCGGAAGGCAGCCGTCGCCCCAAACACAGTAGCCGCGCGCGCTGGCTGTCTGGTTAAGACCGCAATTTCCGCCAGTTTTTCCAGACACCATACGATCCCACCCTTATCGCCTATATCCCTACGGATGTTGAGACTTAAACGCAGTTTCTCGACAGTGAACTCAAAGTCGCCTTGCAGCAGTTCAACCCATGCTAAACTGCCGAGTGACGCTGCAATACCCCACCTGTCCCCCAATTCATCACGCAAATTCAGGCTCTTCTCCAGCAAGTCCACTGCTGTTTCATACTGCCCTACACGTATGGCAATCTCACCCAGACCAGAATAGGTGAGTGCTACACTGAAATTGTTATGGTCAGCCTCGAAAAGTGTCAGGCCTTCCTCCAGGCATTCCCGTGCACGGGTATAGTCACCGACCCGTAGCGCGCTCCAACCCAGTTGAGTGAGTGCCCTGGCATAACCGTGTGTATCCTCAAGATGCTGCATGATGGAAAAGGCTTCCTGAAAAAGTATCAGGGCGGCAACGTAATCGCCAATTTCGGTTGCCGTTTCACCTAAACCTACCTGTGTATGAGCCGTGCCACGCTGATCGCCCAGTTCCTGATAAATGGACAGCGCGTGTTCATAGAACATTCGAGTTGCATCGTAGTCCGATTGCAAATACGCGAGGTCGCCAGCCCCCTGGTAGGCATTCGCGCAGGCTATTGTACGTTCTTCATTACCCGCCTTGCTCAATGCCTGAGTGAGCCACACACGCCCTTCGCTGAGGTAGCCTCTGATCTCCCAGAAACGTGACATGCTGGCTGTCAGCCGCAAGCTCATGAGAACATTTTCTGTCATAAGCCACCATTGAATGGCTGTTCTCAAATTATCATGTTCTGCCTCTAGCCTGACAAACCACATGATTTCATTCGAACCGAAATACTCCTGCGTGGCCTGTTCGGCCATTTCCAGAAAGTGTTGTGCATGTCGTGTACGAATCGTTACCTGTTCGCCACTTTCTGCCAATTTTTCGAGTGCGTACTCACGCATCGTCTCTAACATCGTAAAACGCACTTCGCCGCCTGATTTATTCTCTTGACGAAGCAGGCTTTTCGTCAGCAGGGATTCCATTCCATCAGCAATTTCAGTGTGCAGTCCATCACTACATATCGCTGCAGCGGATTCCAGAGTCCAACCGCCCCGGAATACCCCTAAGCGGGCAAACAGGTTTTTCTCATCTGAATCGAGTAGATCGTAGCTCCATTCAAGCGTGCTGCGTAATGTTTGCTGTCGAGCAGGTAAGTCACGCGGGCCGTGTGTGAGCGTTTGTAAACGACTACCGAGGCGAATTAAGAGCGATTGAGGCGGATAAATCTTACTACGGGCTGCTGCCAGCTCAATCGCCAGAGGCAGCCCGTCCAGGTGGACACAAATCGTTGCAACCGAGGCGACATTTTCAGGTGTCAACTCAAAAGTAGGCAAGGCGGTATGCGCCCGTTCAACAAACAGTTGAATTGTTTCGTATGGATAGAGTGACTCGATGGAAAATGGCTGTGTTAGGTCGGGAAGTTGAAGTGGTGGGACAACGAACTCGACCTCACCATATAAATTCAGCAGTTCGCGGCTTGTGACCAGTACGACCAATTGTGAGGCCGACCCAAGCAGTTCAGATACAACCGGCGCTGCCGGGAGCAGATGTTCGAAATTATCCAACACCAGCAGTAGTTGCCGGTCATGTAAGTGGCGTTTCAAGATGTTCATCACCCGTTCGCTGCTCACTTCCGCTAAATCCAACGTCTGAGCAATAGCATTGACAACCAGATCGGGATCGTGCAGAGGTGCGAGTGAGACAAAGAAAACACCATCCCTAAAAAGGTTGTGAACCTCCGCCGCAGCCTGTAGGGAGAGCCGAGTTTTACCTGTGCCGGGTGTGCCGGTCAGCGTTATCAGGCGGGATACCTGTAATAAACGCTTGAGTTCAGCCAGTTCATGGGTGCGACCAATAAACGATGTAATTTGTGCGGGGAGGTTGTGTTTCGGCTGGACAGGAGCAGTCACGCTCGGATCGTCCAGCAGTCCCAACCGCTGCGCTTCAGTGACCGCCAACGTCCGGTTGTTGACACCCAATTTGCTGTAAATCTGACGGTTATACCATTTGACTGTCCCAACCGTAAGGACAAGCGCATTGGCAATCTCACCATCGGATAAACCATGCGCCAGTAATCGCAGAATTTCGCGTTCCCGCTGCGTCAAATCAATCAGATTCATCTCATCCCTGGATTACTCATGAACCGTCATTGTTCGCATAAGTTCATTTTAGCATGTCATTCTATATGTAGTTCTCTGTATCCCAGCCGATTCCTGTCTTTCGATAGGTGACACACCTTTCTATAAATCCATAGCCTGTTTCTATCGAACGTGAAAGGAAGGAGAAAATCATATGATCCGTCGATTTGCACTATTGTCTATGGTAGGCGTCCCGGTATTGTTCGCATTGAGCCTGATGCTTACTGTCGCCCAGGAACCCGCATCGACAGAGATGCCGAAGGATGTCATCTCGCTGATTGACGATGTGCGCGGCGCCACTGCCGAATATCGTGATCTGGATACCGCTATTGATGCCGGGTATGGCAAATTCCTGGATTGTTTCCAAAATGGGACTGATTTGGGAATGGGGCAGCATTACGTCAATGGCGATCTGGTCAGTGATGATGTGGTTGACGCCCTGCACCCGGAAGCACTGGTATACGAGCCACGTGAGGATGGCGATCCGATTTTAGTGGCGATGGAATATCTGGTGTTTGAAGATCAATGGAAAGGCGATGAACCGCCAACATTGTATGGTCAGACGTTTAATCTGAAGACCAATATTCCCGAAACACCGCCGGTTTGGGCGCTTCACATCTGGTTGTTCACTCATAACCCGGAAGGACTGTTCGCCGACTTCAACCCACTGGTCAGTTGCCCTCAGGACGAACCGATTGTTGATATGTCGATGCCAATGTCATAGGCCGGAGTTCGTCACCATCACTCGTTAATCACTATCCGTTTATACAGGAGTTTATGATGCCTAAGTACGTGATCGAACGCGGTATCCCCGATGCAGGGAAACTGTCAGCAGAAGAATTACAGGCCATCGCGCGGAAATCCAATTCGGTACTTGCCGACATGGGACCCGACATTCAGTGGGTGCACAGTTATGTTACCGACGACAAGATCATTTGCACCTACCTTGCGCCCAACGAGGAGATGGTAAGGGAACATGCGCGCCGGGGTGGTTTCCCGGCAGATTACGTAGCAGAAATCAAAACCCTTATTGACCCAACCACTGCTGAGGGTTAGCCCGTAACAATCATGTCGATTCAAGGGTACGGATTGTGTACGTATCCTTGAATTTTACTGCACAAGTACAAAGCGCAGCTTACCCTGTCTTAAATCACCGAAATTTATCCTCTTTATCATTGAAATCCACTGCTGGTTTGAGTTAACCTCAAAGTGGCAGGCAACCTCGTGATTGAATTAGGAAGTGCCAATCTATACACTATTGTGACGAGCCGTTTATCGTATTTTGTGTTCAGATGTACTTTGAGAGCAACAAATGGTAAAGACAATTATTCCGCACCGATTCCCTTTCTTATTTGCAATCCTCATCACCCTATTACTGAATATCAGTGGTATAGCGACCTCGCAAGAGGCGACACCGGAAGCGACGGAAACGCCATTTGCGGTAGGCAACGACCTGACTATTGCTGCCTTAAGACAGATGGACATTGAAGGCAGCGACATCATTATTGAGCAGGCATTGGACAACGGCGCGAACTACGCCCGCTATATTGCCAGTTATACCTCCGAGGGCAATAAAATATATGGCTTGCTGACCATTCCCTTTGGCGATGTGCCGGAGGGTGGCTTCAAGGCGATTGTGTTCAATCATGGATACATCCCACCCAACACTTACCAGACTACCGAACGCTATGTCGCTTACGTGGATGCGTTGGCTCGAAGCGGTTTTGTGGTTTTTAAGATTGATTTGCGCGGAAATGGCAACTCCGAAGGCGAACCTGTGGGGTCGTATTTTTCACCTGCTTATACGATTGATGCCATAGCGGCACTGCACAGCCTGCAACGCATGGACATCATTGATCCACAGGGTATCGGCATGTGGGGGCACAGTATGGCGGGCAACCTGGTGCTGCGGGCGATGTTGGTCGAACCGGCTATCAAAGCGGGTGTGATCTGGGCAGGTGCGGTTTACAGCTACGATGATTTTGAGAAATATGCTATCACGGATACATCCTATGTTCCTGCGCCAGCAGAGTCGTCCGGTTCGAGGCGCAGTCGTGAAATCTTCGAGACTTATGGCCGACCCAACACCTCCGAACCCTTCTGGAAGGCCGTATCACTCACTGAAAATATCGACTACCTGCAAAACCCGCTGCAACTGCATCATGCTCTGGACGACGATACCGTGAATATTGGCTATTCACGTGATCTGGCTGCCGTTTTGGAGGCCGCCGGAAAAGTCTATGAGTATTATGAATATGACAGCGGCGGGCATAATATCGGTTCGCCCTCCTTTGATCTGGCAATGAGCAGAACCATCGCGTTTTTTCGGAAATATTTGTGACACTTCCTAGGAACTTGTGCGACTCCTACCCTGTACTGGTCTGCAGACTACCACTGGACGAGTATGCCTTCCATAGTTAACCCGGGCCCAAATGCGAGCAGAATTCCATAGTCGCCTGGGGATGGATGGTTACACCGCTGAATATAGTCCAGGACAAACAGAATTGTCGCCGAGGACATATTACCGTAATTGCATAATATAGTGTGAGAACACTCGACCTGAGAATTGGTCAATTCCAATCGTTTCTGCACGTAATCGATAATCTTGGTACTGCCGGGATGTATCCCCCAGAATTTTACATTCGAGCGTTGAAGTTCGTTCGCTGCCAGGATTCCATCAACAAAGTTCCCCACATTTGCGGCAAGCAGTTCGGGCACATAGCTGGACAGATACATCCGAAATCCTTGATCGGTCATGGTGAATGACATGTGATCGAGGGTTGAATAGTCGCAGTAAGTCTGCGTGTCAAGAATACGGGGACTGGGTGAGAACGGCATTCCGCCTGCTGTAAGCTCATCTCCAATCAGAACCATGGCCGCACCGTCTGAGAATAATGCTGACGAAACCACGTTCTCAACAGATTGGTCTAGCTGCATATGGATTGAGCATAGTTCGAGTGTCAGTACGAGGGCGAGGCGTCCTGGATTGGCGATAACTGCTTCACAGGCACGCCGTATACCCGGAAATGCACCGTAACAGCCCATTCCCAGGATACATGTGCGGTGTAACCCGGGTTTCATCCCAAGACTACCAGCTAAGCGAAGGTCTAATCCTGGAATGCTAAACCCAGTACATGAAACGACAATAAAATCGTCAATATCCCCTGCGCTCAATTTCGCCTGGTTTAGCCCTTCCGTAATGACCCGTTGCCCAAGGGGAAGGGCTTCCGCCATATACAGGTCATTACGGGCCTGGGTTGACCTCACCTGTTCATAATATCCTTTCTGAACGACCATGTGGCGATAACCAACCCCTGCACGGTCAAAGATACTGCGAATAGCTCGTTCTCGACGACTTTGCCCCAGAATTTCGAGGAAATGATCAACGACTTCGTGTTGAGTAAAACGATTGACGGGAACGCCTGTCTCAATATGCAAAATGCTTGAGTTCACATTAGTCTCCTTGAAAACGCACACGATGGTTATCGCGAGTATGCGTCACTAACATACGACTTAAAGCTGGGAGTCCGTTTACCAACCGTAATCCCGGAGTCAAACCAGCCTGGATGTAACATAAAATTTTGGAGTACCCGGCTCAACCGCAGCCGAATTCCAAATGTTTGCCACCAGATTGTTGCATAATGTCGGCGGAGTAGGTCGGCAGAAATATGACCAGAGAGATACTGCTCGACCAGATTGGATAGCAGGTAGCTAGCCTGGAAAGCCATCCCAATTCCATCTCCAGCAACTGGTGCAATCAAACCAGCCGAATCGCCCGTCATCAAAACGTCATTGACAACCACCTGCTTGTCTACAAATGGGATTTGAGCAATGCTCAGCCAGGATTCAAAGACAGGCGTCGCATCTGACAGCCATCTTCCCAGGGCGGGATTCTGATGCTTCATCCACTCAAGAAAGTGATTGGTGCTGGACGCAGATTGGCGTTGAATGGAATGAAAGGTTTCCTGCCGCACCAGCAAACAAACATTGGCCCGACCATTCTCGATTTCAGATAAACCACAATAACCGCCGGGAAAGGCATACAGGTGTATCTCACCCGGTAGGGGTGGCCCGTAAAAATGGGCTTTGAGTCCAAGAAATGGTTGCGGGTTTTTGATAAAGGGGCGGCTCAATCGGTGGTCAATTCGGCTTCTTTTGCCATGAGCACCAATCACAGTTTTCGCATGGATTTCGTCGTGGCTGTGCGAGGTTCGCAGGGTCAATTTGAAGGTTGTATCCAAATTACCGGTAATGTCCGTGACCGTCGTTTGATCTAGTAGATCGACACCACATGCGCGCGCGCGTTTCGCCAGCAGATCGTCCAATGCATAGCGGCTGATGCCCAGGCCAGTTCCAGGTAAATCTGATTTCCAGGTTGTTTCGTCCTGAGCGATGATGCTGACCGTACGGATTTCGGCAGGCTTGATGGCCTGAATGGTCGATGTGACGCCTAAATCAGCCAGGAACGCACTGCATTCAGGTGAAAGAAATTCCCCGCACACTTTATGGTGTGGGTAAGTTTGTGCTTCACACAGCAACACTCGTTGTCTTTGCAGGGCTAATTGAATTGCTACGGAACAACCTGCCACACCACCACCGACCACTGCCACATCATATTGTGCTTGAGTCATTTATCGGCCACCAGAGTCATGCGCCATGCCCAATGTTGGTAAACATGGATGTTGGAGAGACCTGCCGCTCGCGCCAATTCATAGACCTCGGAGGGTGTGTAGGCTCGTCGAATGGATGCAAGGCCGTCATAGCGTGTCAGAAAATTATGTGCAAACATTGGTTGGCTGAGTTTGAAAGCTATCAGTGGCAGCCAACCACGCGTTAAATCACTCATGATGATGCCTTTGCTGGCCGATTTAAACGTTTGTGCCAGGAAGATTTTCACCTGTCCCGGAGGTAAATGGTGCAGAAACAGAGAAGAAATAAAATAATCAACGATGCCCTTTCTGAAAGGCATTTGAAGCGCATCTGCCTGTAACAGTGAGTCCGATTTCTTTGTGCCGTTTTGCCTCGCAACCGCTAAATTGCGTGCTGATAAGTCAAAGCCCCATATCTTGAGAGGAATTTGTTGACGCTCTGCCCATTGCGTGATGAGTATGGGAATATCACCCGACCCGGTGCCAATATCGACCAGTGTCGCTACACCTTCGTGGGCGCGTAAACGTGGAAAAAGATGGAGGGTTAAAGCTCTTAGCCCACCAAGATATTGATTAATGCGCCGCAAGTCAGCGAAATTAGCCTCGACATCTTGCGCCGTGCCTGCCCCCATGTCCAGCAGTTCGGGCAAGTCTATGCGTGACGGCACAAACAGAGAATGCGGTTTTCGTAAGTCGAATCTTTGTGCGGATGAGGGATTTTCCACTAATCTATCTATTGACCAGTCAGCGAAATCAATAACAGTTACTGTCACAATAAAGGCGATTTATTAGTATTGTGATAGATTACAATACAAAAAAATAGAGATACGATTTTAACATAGAAGATAAATGAAAAAGACCCAGCCGCGATGTGACAGGTCTTTTTCATGTGTCCAGGTTCACCGATAAGCCGCCTTCTGTCGTGGGCGATCATCTATCTGCCCCACAAGTTGCCATGTGGGGTCAAGCAGCACACCCGGCGCTTTTTGCGGGACGGGTCGCCCCAATGCGCCTGCTTGGCCTTGCTCCCGGTGGGGTTTGCCTAGCCGCGAACATTACTGCCCGCGCTGGTGGTCTCTTACACCACCGTTTCACCCTCACCCCCGAAGGGGCAATACACCTCTCTGTTGCACTTGCCGTCGGGTTGCCCCGCCTGGCCGTTAGCCAGCACCGTACCCTGTGGAGGGCGGACTTTCCTCGTCCCTGAACGAAGCAGGGACGCGATCACCTGGCGAGCCTGGACACGCCTGAAGTATACAGGATACCCCTTGTCATTCGTAGGCTGCATGATGTTCGGTAGGTTATTATGAACGTCTGTTTAGGGTAGGGTGAACACTGGTTGTCAGAGGTTATGAACACCGCTACAATGACGCAGGAAGACCAGGGGATGGAGACGTTGTCCATCCTCGATTGTTCAGGAGTTGCATTTGGCAACACGATCACGCTCAATGTCCAGCCCTCTTAGCCGTTGGAGACGGCGGGCGGTTCATACCTGGCGAACGTTGTTTTCGCAGGGTGATTTCACCGCGCTCGGCATCACAATCGCCCTGCTGCTCATGCCAATCCTATCCCTGTCGGCGGCAGGCTGGCCGCTCGACCTGCGGACGGTTGTTCCGACGATGTTATTGAGCGTCATCTTTGGCTTTTTGCTCTCCCGCAGCCACTACAACGAATTACTGGCGCTGCTGATGAGCGGGATTTATGGGGTGGCCTTCGTCCTGCTGCTGGCGGCGATCAATGAACCCGGTGGGCTGCTGGATGGGGCTTACAGCCTGTTTTCCCGATTGTTCCAGTGGATCAGCGATGCGCTTTACGGTGGGATCAACCAGGATGATCTGGTCTTTACCCTGCTGGTCGCCATGTTGTTCTGGTTCCTGGGTTATAACGTGGCATGGCATACCTTCCGCATTGACCGCGTTTGGCGGGTGATTTTGCCCCCCGGCCTGATTCTCATCACCAACAGTGTCTATTACACTGGAGATGCGAATCTCGACGGTTATCTGATGATCTACATTTTCCTCTCCCTGCTGCTTATCATCCGTTCCAACCTGGATGCGCGTTCGTGGGAGTGGTATGTCAATGGTATTCGGGTGCCAAGCAAACTGCGCCGCCAGTTTTTCCGTATCGGGGTGGCGCTGGCGCTGCTGGCACTGCTGGCCGCGTGGATTGTGCCCTCAAGTGATCTTCAGGATCGGCTGAATCGCTTTCAGGAATTTATGAGCGCCGAGCCGCTCACCCAACTGAGCGAATTATGGAATCGGTTGTTTTCTACGGTAGAGACACAGGGGCCGACGACTGCTGATTATTATGGCAGCGATTTGCTGCAACTGGGTGGGGCGATTCGTCTGGGGGAGCAGACCGTATTCGTGGTATCTGCGCCACAGGGACGGCGTTATTACTGGCGCTCCCGAATTTTCGACACCTATGACAATGGGCGCTGGCTTCCGGGTGCGAGCACTCGCTTGACGGTTGAAGGTTCACCCCTGAATGTGGTTTATGACAGCGCCGACATGGGCGCGCGGGATGCCGTTCAACAGCAATTTACGGTGGAATTGAATGCTTCGCGTCTGGTGTATACCGCTCCACAACCGCTCCGTGTTGATCTGCCGACGCGCACCGACCTGAAGTACACACCCGATGACCAGACCCGTACCGCTATGAATGTATCGGTTGTGCGTCCATTACAGCTTTTGCAGCGGGGTGATACCTATACTGTCACCAGCCTGATGTCGAGTGCTACGGCCACGCAACTGCGGGGATCACCCGCAAGTTACCCGGAATGGCTAGCGAATCAATACCTGCAACTGGCTACCTCGATTACGCCGCGCACCGCCGACCTTGCGCGCCAGATTGTGGCCGATGCAGGAGCGACCAATCCCTATGATCGGGCGAAAGCTATCGAAACCTGGCTGCGCAGCAACATCATTTACAACGAGATTATCCCCCAGCCGCCTCTGGGTCAAGACCCGGTAGATTGGGTGCTGTTTGACCTGAAAGAGGGGTATTGCAATTATTATGCGTCAGCAATGGTGGTGATGCTGCGGACTTTGGGTATTCCTGCCCGGATGGCGGCTGGGTTTGCCCAGGGTACGTATGATGCCGCCAGTGGTGGATACACTGTGCTGGAACGGGATGCCCACACCTGGGTTGAAGTTTATTTCCCCGGTTACGGCTGGATTGAGTTCGAGCCGACTGCGGCGCAAGCTCCCCTGAACCGGGTCGACGATGTCCCGGCAGGTATCCAGCCCAGCGCGACTCCGGCATTCACGCCAACGCCGACACTCACACCGACAGCTACCGAAACACCGACACCGGATTTATCGACTCCTCTGCCGCAGAATGCGCCCATCGTGCCGACAACCACACCGACTTCCACACCCTCGCCAACCGTCACGCCGGTTATCGTGCCGACACAACCGCCCCCGCTGACACCGCAGCCCGCCGGGCCGCTGTCGCTCATTTTATCGGCTTTGGGACTGGCAGCACTGGTTTTGCTGACGGTAATCATCCTGATTGGGCTGGGTGTCTTTGCCTGGTGGTGGTGGGAATGGCGCGGAATGGGCGGTCTGTCACCTGTCAGCCGGGCGTATGCGCGTCTTGAGCGATACCTGGGGCTGATCGGTATTCACCTGGGCAGCCAACAGACCCCAGAAGAACGCCGCCGACACATCATCCGTGTGTTGCCAAAGGCCGAGCCGCCTGTGACCGCTATCACTCGCATGTACATCGCCGAGCGGTACGGGCGGGGCATATCATCCCCACAGGATGCTGAATTACAGGCGGAAGTCGCCGAGGAAGCCTGGTCGGATACCCGAACCAATATCCTGCAACGGTTCCTGCGGCGCTTGCTACCCTGGGGGCGAAAGTAGAAACAGGGTTAATAGTCGTCAGGCGCTTGCCACAATTCGATGCCGTTGCCTTCAGGGTCTTTGATGGCTGCAAAGCGCCCGTAGGGGGTGTCCTGTGCCGGACGCAAAATCTCAACACCTTCTTTTTCGAGGGCTTCCAGAAGGGCGTCCAGATTTTCGACGCGATAGTTAATCATAAACTGGACATCATCTGAACCGAAATAATCGGTATCCTGGGCGAATAAACTCCACACTGTTGCCCCTTTGCGATCAGGATCGTCGGGGCGTCGCCAGCGAAAAATGGTGAGGGGCATATCTTCTTCCAATTCAAAATCAAGATGTTTGGCGTACCATTGACCAAGTTTAGCCGGGTCTTTCGCCTTGAAGAAAATGCCACCAATTCCGTTTACTTTCTTTTCCATGAGATTCTTTTTCCTCTATCACTACCTGAACAGGTCGTCTAATGTTCAATTGTCCAGCACCGTCGAATACGTGATTAAAACCAGATGGATATTTCTGGGGCAGGATGCCTGCCATGCCCCAGAAATTCATGACGTTATGGAGTATACAATTCCGGTGTAGTGCAGTCGGAACAAGCCACATTCTGTACCGACTGTCCCGCGATCAAATCGGCCAGCCAGTCGCGCAGCCGGACACCCTTCACCTGATAGGCATAAAAATCGGCAGCAGGCAGGATGCCATGCAGGTTTCCCCATGATTGGTACGCGCGGAAATTGGGCAAATTTGCCGTCAGCCCACTCATGATGCTCTGCTTATTGACCACGAAATTTGCCCCGGCCTCTTCGGGGGTCGCACCGCCGCCAGTTAAGTAGTAGAAGAATATTTGGGTGCTATCCAGATAAGTGGTGAATTCGGAGAAGGTATTGTTGGGGAACAAGGGAGCCATCCCCTTATACAACCGCGCCATGTTAAATGTTTCCGGCGTCAGGTCGTTATAGGCGGGCACAATGTCGGTGGCAAGGTTATCCAGCGCGCCCCACTCTTCAAAACCACTCCAACCCCGCGCTGCCACGCCCACATACGAATCGGCAAACTGGACGACATGAACGTCTGAGTAGTGATTTATGATATACGGGGCATGCAATACCTGGCCGAGCGCACCCGCACTTGTCCCGGTGACAAAAACATCTGTTGGACTTTCAAAATTGGTGTATGTCCAGTCCAGAACGGTGCTGGCGTTGACAAAGCCTTTGAAGTTCATGGTATAGGATTCACCGTCAGAGGACTCCCAATCGTGTGTGCTATTACCCATGTGAATATCGCCAGTGCAGTAGGGGATGAATACCGCATTGTAGCCGCCCACCGGATTTTCGGGGTTAGTGTAGTCGAAGATGCCGCTGGCGTAACTATCCATCCTGTCATCGGGGACATCCTGAGCAAACAGGGGGCGAGCATTAGGATCACCGGGCGGGAAGGTGTAACCGGGCGCACAGTTGTCGGCACTCCAGCACGCGCCACCGCCCTCGAAATAAATCATTAACTTACTGGTGGGTTCTTCTGCCGGACGTACGAAAAACTTATAGGGTGTGCCATAGGCGCAGGTGGTATCTCCGCCCGGTTCGATCATGTTCCACTGACCGACTGTGAGCGTGCTGAAAGCAGGCAGGGTATCCTGTGCTACCACCGAACCGACCATCAAGGCGCTCAACCCGATCAACAATCCGAACAACCCGGTAAACAGTACAATCTTTTTCATAACGACTATCTCCTGAATATTTAAGTATTGATTTGGGAAGGACAAGATGTTTTATTGCCACCCCAAATCAAGCATAGCATATTCAGTTATTTAGTGGTGAGGGTGTTGATACCGGCTGCACCCAGGCTGACGGCGATGGTCAAGACGATGCTCCAGGCCAGCCCGCCGAGTGCCATCGAGACAAACAGGTTACGCGGTTTGCTGTTAAAACCCAGCCCTAATGCCGCCCCGATTTGCGCGCCGACGGTCATGGGCGCGAGCAGCCCCAGGCCGATGACCCCATATTTCTGCCAGATTCGGTGGATGGTACTGTCCGGGTTTACATCCACCCGGCGTCCCAGACGTTTCAGAACCCAATCGCGCACCCGTTCGCCCAGCAGCGTGACAACGGCCACACCGGATGCATAACTCAGGCTGGTGGTCAGCATGACGGTGATAGGCGAGAGGCCAAGTGCTAATCCCGCCGGGATGGACGGCCAAAAGTAGAAGAAGGCCAGCCCAAATATACTCAGGATTTTGGACAGGCTGTCGGCAATGGTTTCCAAATTACAATCCTCTAGTCAGGGTGGTGTGGTACAGGCAGGGATTCAACCATAAACAGAGTCGCGGCTGCAACAACAGGTTCACGCCGGAATTTGCTCAACATCTGTCTATAAAGGCAGATTAGGGTGTGTGCGACGGCCATCCGGCTGCCGATTTTAACCGGAATCGATTCCAGTAAAAACTCTGGCAGGATTCTCACAATTCTCAACGAGCAGATGCGATTTGAGGGAGGAGTGATCAATCTGATGATACTGATAATAAAAAGAAGCGGAAATTTTTTCTCAGAATTCTCAAAAAAATCCGACAACCTCGGCTGTATGTCGGACAGGGGAGGTGGTTTCCTGGAAAGCCGCGTGGTTGTCGGAATCTCGCGGTGGGATGGAGAACAGGGTGACATTCGTAAGCGGCGATTTGGCGGGAGGGTCTGCCGCCGCCGATACGGGAAACATTGGCAGCGGAACGGCGGAAGGTCACTATCCCCATGTGCGTCGATCCTGTCCTCAGAACATGTGCCATAACATCCTCCTGAGATGATTCTACAGCATTTCGGGGGCAAACAGGTACACAAATGTGTACACATTTGTTTCGATTTTGAGGGGAAAAATGGGGATTTAGCTGCCAGTTACCCGTTACCTGTTGCCAGAAAAAGATGAAAACAAGGGATGAGGAATGAGGTACGAGGGATGAGTCAAAGACCCGGAAAGGAGTTGTCAGTTTTCAGTCGTCAGAACCAGAGAAGATTAAAAACGTAACACGAAGGCTCAAAGGCACAAGGACACCAGGGGAGGAAGTCGTTTGACCGAGTTGTAAGTCAAAGATATGGAGAGAAGTTGTCAGAACCAGAGAAGATTAAAAACGTAACGCGAAGGCTCACGGATTGAAGCTAAGGCCAATCCGGGCGGGCGACTGACCGGGATGCCTTGTTCGGGATACAATCGAAATAAAGTTTTTTGGTGAAATAGATAGAAGGAATATTCATGTCTACCCCATCGGCTCATCATCTCGATTCGGCTATCCGTGAGAATCGAACCTCCCAGGTCACCATCACCGTGTCCCAAAACGGCTCACCCGTTGCAAATCAAGAAGTCGTCGTCGAGCAGAAAAAACACAAATTCCTATTTGGGGGCAATTGGGGCGAAAGCACTATCGCGCTGGCAAATGGCGAATTATCAGGACAGGATAAAGAGCGGGCAGAACGGCGTAATCAGCATTTTCTGGCGCTGTTTAATCAGGCAACGCTTCCGTTTTACTGGGCGCGGTTTGAACCAGAACGCGGACAGCCACGGACGCAGCGCATCCTCAATACGGCACGCTGGTACCAAGAGCGGGATTGTATTGTGAAGGGACATCCTCTGTGCTGGCATACTCTCGCGCCGGACTGGTTATTAAACATGACAAATGCTGAAATCCGTGAAGCGGTGATCGCGCGGATTCAGCGGGATGTGTCCGACTTTGCGGGTGTGATCGACATGTGGGATGTCATCAACGAAGTGGTCATCATGCCCATCTTTGATCGCTATGACAATGGCATCACCCGGCTGTGCAAAGAAATGGGGCGGATTGAGTTGATCCGGCTGGTTTTCGAGACAACACGCGCTGTCAATCCGAAGGCGACCCTGCTGCTGAATGATTTCGATGTGTCCCCGGCCTATGACATTCTGGTCGAAGGCTGCCTGGAGGCTGGCATCCAGATCGACGTGATTGGCATTCAGTCGCACATGCATCAGGGATACTGGGGCGTTGAGAAAACCCTGCGTGTCCTGGAACGGTTCGAGCGGTTTAAGCTGCCGATACACTTTACGGAGAATACGATTGTTTCGGGGCATCTGATGCCGCCGGAGATTGTTGACCTGAACGACTATCAGGTCAGCGAGTGGCCGAGTACAGCCGAAGGCGAGGCTCGACAGGCTGATGAAGTGGTCGCGCACTACAAATCCCTGTTGGCTCATCCGTCCGTCGAGGCGATTACGTGGTGGGATTTGTCCGATGGGGGTTGGTTGAATGCACCCGCTGGACTGCTGCATCAAGATCACACACCGAAACCGGCTTATGACGCGCTGCTGAAGCTGGTCAAAGGCGAGTGGTGGCTGTCGCCCACCAAAATGGCAACCGATGGACGAGGCCAAGTCTCATTTACAGGTTTTCTGGGCGATTACGAGGTGTCGTTCGATGGACAGAAGGCGGAGTTTTCGTTGAACGAGAGGGGTGAAGCGGCGGTTTCGGTTAATCTGTAGGTTCCTTGACCCGCTCCGGTGGGCTGCACTCACCGCTGCCGCCAGCAGGGGGTGGGAAAACGTGTGCATTTGGGAGTCATGAAGGTCGGTCAACCTTCACTTGATGCCTATGGGGGTTGGGGAATGGCAGGTCTGTCGCAAGCCACACAGGATTTGATCCCATTGATACACATGAAATCGTGCTAGATGTCATATCAACCGGATGCAAAAACCGCGTAAGATAGCGTCCAGGTTGTAAAATGGTGTTGAAGCGAATAGAAGGAGAGAGGTTATATGGATGCACTTACTCTCGCTCGACTGCAATTTGGCATTACGACGGTTTATCACTTCTTTTTTGTTCCTCTGAGCCTGGGGCTGTCCATCATGGTCGCCTTCATGGAAACCCTGTATGTGTCCAGGGGCGACGAAAAATACAAACAGATGGCGAAATTCTGGGGCAAGCTGTTTATCATCAACTTCGCCATGGGGGTTGTGACCGGGATTGTCCAGGAATTTCAGTTTGGTATGAATTGGTCGGAATATTCCCGGTTTGTCGGTGACATCTTCGGCGCACCGCTGGCGATTGAAGCCCTGGTCGCCTTCTTTATTGAATCGACCTTCCTCGGCCTGTGGATTTTTGGCTGGGATAAATTGTCCAAACGTGTTCATCTGGCAACCATGTGGTTAACAGCCTTTGCCGCCAATATGTCGGCCTTCTGGATTCTGGTTGCGAATTCGTTCATGCAGAATCCGGTTGGTTATACTATTGCCGATAGTGGCCGGGCAGAGATGACCGATTTCATCGCCCTCATCCGCAATCCCAATGTCTGGTTGCAATGGCCGCATGTTGCTCTGGGTGGACTGACCACAGCCGGGTTCTTTGTTCTGGGAATCAGCGCGTGGCATCTGCTGCGGAACAAAAGCAGCAATCTGGATTCATTCCGCACATCGGCGCGTTACGGTCTGGTTGTCGGTACGGTGGCGGTGCTGCTGACGATGGGTTTTGGTCATATTCAGGGGCAGCGGATGGCCGATACGCAACCGATGAAACTGGCGGCGGCGGAAGGGCTATGGGACTCGGAAGACCCGGCTTCACTGTCTATGTTCCAGATAGGCGATGAGACGAACCGGACGTCGATCATCAACATTCGTATCCCGTCCCTGTTGAGTTTTCTCTCGTACAACACACCGGATGGTCTGGTACAGGGCATTAATAACCTGCAAAAACAATACGAACAACAATACGGCCCCGGTGATTATGTGCCCCCGGCGATCTGGCTGACCTACTGGAGCTTCAGGGCGATGGTGGGCGCAGGAATGTTGATGTTCCTGCTGGGATTGGTGGGTTTGTGGTATGCCTTCCGCAACCGCTTCAATCAGGGCAAAGGGAAATGGCTGCTGCGTATCCTCGTGCTGGCGATTATTCTGCCGTATCTGGCGAACAGCACCGGCTGGATTTTGACCGAAGTAGGCCGCCAACCCTGGATTGTGCAGGGATTGATGACCGTAGACAAGGCGGTTTCCCCGAATGTCACGGTTGAGATGCTGGCGATTTCGCTGGTCGGCTTCACGCTGATTTACGGGCTGCTGATGATTGCCGATATTTATCTGCTTCAGAAATTTGCGCGGCAAGATGATGATGGCAACCTGATTCCCTGGTCAGATAAATCTGCCGGGGAACACAAGCCGGGTTATGAAGGCGCGTATTAAAGGAGGTCATCATGGATTTACAAACACTCTGGTTCATTCTGATTGCCGTGCTGTTCACCGGATTTCTGTTTCTGGAAGGTTTCGATTATGGCGTCGGTATTCTGCTGCCGTTTGTTGGCAAAAGCGATCATGAACGCCGACAGGTGATTAATGCTATCGGCCCGGTATGGGACGGTAACGAAGTGTGGCTGCTGACGGCAGGCGGCGCGATGTTTGCTGCTTTTCCGAACTGGTATGCAACCCTGTTCAGCGGCTTTTACCTGGCACTGTTCCTCATCCTGATCGCGCTGATCGTGCGCGGGGTGGCGTTTGAATTTCGCAGCAAGGACGACAATTTACGCTGGCGGGCGCTGTGGGATGCGGCTATTTTCATCGGCAGTTTTCTCCCGGCGCTGCTGTGGGGCGTGGCTTTCGGCAACATCGTGCGCGGGGTAGCGATTGATGCGAGCATGACCTTTGTCGGACAGTTTGGCGACTTGCTCAATCCGTATGCACTGCTTGGCGGGTTGGTGACGCTGACGCTGTTCATCCTACACGGCGCATTGTTTCTGGAACTCAAGACCGATGCCATCATTCGAGAGCGGGTCGGGCGGGTGGCGCGGCTTTTCTGGCTTCCGGTAACGGTTCTGACGCTGCTGTTTGTGGCCTTCAGCACTTCCCAGACGGATATGTTCACCGACCTGAATGCGGTCAAGATCATCGGGTTGGTGGCGGCTGTTTTGGGTTTACTGGCCGCTGGTTACTGTATCTGGCAGCATCGTTATGGACGCGCCTTTCTGGCGACGGGCATCACCATCGCGGCGGTGGTGGTGGTACTGTTTGGAACCCTGTTCCCGCGCGTGATGATTTCCAGCCTGGGTGCGGCCAATGACCTGACGATTTATAATGCATCTTCAAGCGATTACACGCTGCAAGTCATGAGTGTGATTGCGCTGACGCTCGTTCCGGTGGTGCTGGCCTATCAGGCGTGGAGCTACTGGGTCTTTCGCAAGCGATTGACAACCGAAACCAAGCTGGAATATTAAACCTGATCTCCCCTGTTTTTCACATAGACCCCCTCTTATACTCATTGAGAGGGGGTTCGCATTTATTGGTCGAGTTGCTTACAGCATGACTCCACAACCCAATCTTGATAAACGTCTGCTGGCGGAAGCACGACTGGCACGCCGCCCGTTGATAATGACGGTGGGTTTCACGGCAGCCAGTGCGGTAACAGTGATTCTTCAGGCCAGTTTGTTGAGTCAGGTGATAAACCGTGCCTTTCTGCAACAGGCGACGCTCGACACCCTTTCCACCGAATTGGTGCTGCTGCTGGTAGTGATCGTGGTTCGGGTGCTGCTCAGTCGGGCGGGGGTGGTTACGGCGGCGCGGGTTGCGGTGATGGTCAAAACTGACCTGCGGCGGCGGTTCATGCGCCATGTGACGGCACTTGGCCCCGCCTATATCCAGGGCGAACGCAGTGGTGAGCTTGTCCTGACCGCAACCGAGGGTATCGACAAACTTGAGCCTTATTATCGGGATTATCTACCGGGCGCGCTGAATGCGGTATTGATTCCCCTGCTCATTTTGCTCACGGTCTTTCCCCTGGATTTGCTGACATTTATCGTGCTGCTGATTACCGCCCCATTGATTCCAGTGTTTATGGCACTGATTGGTATGGCGGCGGGTGTCATGGCAAAACGCCAGTTTTCAGAGATGCGCTTTCTCAGCGCGCATTTTCTGGACGTGATGCAGGGCTTAATCACCCTCAAGCTGTTCAACCGCAGCCAACATCAGGTGGAAACGATTGCCCGAATCAGCGGACAGTTTCGTGATGCGACTATGCAGGTGCTGCGAGTTGCTTTCCTGTCGGCGTTGACGCTGGAAATGCTGGCGACCCTGAGCGTGGCAATTGTGGCGGTTGAGATCGGCATCCGATTATTAAATGGGGGGATTGGTTTTCAGCAGGCATTATTTCTGCTGGTGATCGCGCCGGAATTCTACCAACCGCTGCGGACGTTAGGGGCGAAGTTTCATACTGGCACGGAAGGCAAAGCGGCTGCCGAGCGTTTATTCCAGGTTTTAGATACACCTCTGCCGGAACAGGCGGCTTCGACGAGTGCCGTACCTTCGGCCATGCATATCCAGTTCGAGGATGTGACGTTCGCCTACGATCATGGGACACGTCCGGCGCTCAATGGCGTGACTTTGACGATCTCACCGGGGCAGATGGTGGCGCTGGTGGGTGCAAGCGGGAGCGGCAAAAGCACCATTGCCAATCTGCTGCTGCGGTTCATTTCCCCGGATGGGGGCAAAATCCTGGTGGATGGCGTTGATCTGTTGAGCTTGCCGACGGATGTTTGGCGTGAACACATCGCCTGGGTGTCACAGTCACCCTATTTGTTCAACGGCACGGTGGCGGAGAATATCCGCCTGGGCAACCCGGACGCGAATATGGAACAGGTCATCGCAGCCGGCCAAAGCCGCTTCAGCGCATGACTTCATTATGCAGTTGGCGGAGGGTTATGAGACCCCTTGCGGTGAACGAGGCTTGCGACTCAGTGGTGGTCAGGCACAGCGCATCGCTATCGCGCGCGCCTTCCTGCGGGATGCGCCCTTGCTCATCCTTGATGAAGTCACCTCAAATCTTGATCCCGACACTGAAGCGGAGATCGAAACCGCGCTCATCCACTTGATGGGAGGTCGCACCGTTCTCATCATCGCCCACCGTCTGCGAACGGTGCGTAATGCCGATCAGATCGTGGTGCTTGAAGCCGGGAAGGTGGTGGAACAGGGCAAACATGACGGCCTGATGTCTGACAAAGGTTTCTATTATCAGTTGGTGCAAACCGCAGCGGAAGGCAGCCATGTTATTTAAGACCTTCCGCCGCCTACTCCGTCTGACAGTTCCCTTTTGGCGTGGCATGGCACTCTCGACCCTATTGGGAGTCCTGACGATTGGCAGCAGCATCGGCCTGATGGCAACTTCCGCCTGGATGATCTCGAAAGCCGGACTGCATCCGTCGATAGCTGACCTGGGTGTGTCAGTTGTCGCTGTACGATTCTTCGGTATTTCGCGCGGTGTGTTCCGTTATCTGGAACGATTGGCCTCGCATGATACTACTTTCCGACTGCTGGCAAAACTGCGTGTCACTTTTTACAAGGCGATTGAACCGCTTGCACCGGCGCGGCTGTCCAGTTTCCGCAGCGGTGATTTACTTGGACGCCTGGTTGGTGATATTGAAAGTCTGCAAAATTTCTATCTGCGTGCGATTGCTCCGCCTCTGGTGGCGCTGGTGATCGCGTTTTTCATGACATTGTTTTACATCGCCTTCGATCCATTGGTCGGGATTGATCGCACTGGCGTTTATGGTCACTGCCGGAACAGTCGTGCCCCTGTTGGGATGGCTGGGTGGGCGCCGTGCTGGGCGAGAGCATATTCAGACAAAAGCGGAACTCAATGCGAGTCTCATAGATCATATTCAGGGATTGGGGGACAGCCTTGCCTATGGTCGAACAGAAAGCAGCCTGAAACAGCTTGATGCACTGTCTACAAGCATGGCAGATGAGGAAATGCAGTTGGCGCGGCTGGATGGCTGGCAGACGGGACTCATGATCCTGCTCACCAATGGCGCGGCGCTGGCTGTGCTGACGGTGGCGATCCCCCGCGTGGATGGAATCTACCTGGGGACGCTGGCGCTGGCGACGATTGCGGCCTTTGAAGCCGTCATGCCCTTGTCACAGGCGGCTCACCAGCTTGGCGCGAACATCACCGCCGCCGAGCGTATATTCGAGATCATGGACACAACGCCAGCCGTGACCGATCCACCACATCCGCTGCCAAAACCCGACCTCTATCCATTGGAAATCGAAGGGCTTGACTTCGGTTATGTAGCTGATAGTTCGCCGGTATTGAAGGATGTGAACCTGAGACTTGAGCCAGGGACGCGAATCGCTCTATTAGGGGCAAGCGGTTCCGGTAAATCGACTCTAGTCAACCTGCTCGTCCGATTCTGGGATTATGAGTCGGGCAGCATCCGGTCTGGGAAATCACGATCTACGCGACTATTCGATGGCTGATGTGCGCGACATTTTCGGCGTCATGAGCCAGCGCACCCATCTATTCAACACGACTATTCGGGAAAACATCCGTATCGGGCGTATGGATTCGGACGAGGTGGAGGTGGTTATGGCGGCTCAGGCGGCGCAAATCCACGATTTTATCCTGTCGCTGCCAGATGGTTACGACACCCTGGTGGGCGAAAATGGTGTAAACTTGAGCGGCGGTCAACGGCAGCGGATTGCCCTGGCACGCGCCCTACTCAAAGATGCTCCCATCCTCATTCTGGACGAGGCAACCGCAAATCTGGATGCACACACAGAGCGGGCGATCCTGGAAACGGTATACGCGGCAAGCAAAGGTCATTCACTGCTGGTATTCACGCATCGGACGGTTCTACTAGAGTCGATGGACGCGGTCTACATGCTCAAGGATGGAGGTTTAAGGCTGCGCCAGAGGGTGGACTGACAAATGTCATGTCTGCATCAGTGGTTTGTCACCGGAGTGGAGAATGAGTGGAAGATAGGCAACATGTGCCTCATCTACTTTTAGGTAAAGCGAGAACACCCATCATCGCCTTGATTGGATATGTTGATTGATGTGGGCTGCATCGCTTCCCGAAAAAACTCATCATCGAAACGAGGACAATCCATGTCTCCTATCACTGTGTGTACTGAAAAAGATTATCGAACCGCTATCCATATCCGCCAGCATACCGTCATTGCGGATGAACCCCTTCAGGATGGTGGTACAGACTCCGGCCCAACCCCAATGGAAATCATGCTCGGAACGGTGGGCGCGTGCATCGCGGTTACAACCCAGGCTTATGCGCGGCGCAAGGGCTGGCCGCTTGAGGGTGTATCGGTTGAGCTGGATATGGAGCGCATTCGCCGTGAGGATTATCCGGCTTATTCTGGCGAGGCGGCGTTTGTCCATGAAATCCGCGAACATGTCCAGTTTATCGGCCCGCTTAGTGAAGAACAACTTGCCCGCTTGAAGGTCATTTCCGGCAAGTGTCCTGTTCATCTGACTCTGGAGAACCCGGTTTTCTTTGTCACGGATGTGGTTGGCGAAACCATCAACGGTTAAATCGTTCGTTTTAGCCGCTCTGTTTAAAGGTCAACCGCCGCTTATGAGGATTGTATACTGGGGCAGCTTGCGACTGTAAGCGGGATGGGGTAATCCGGCGCGGTATCTGTCAGCGAATTTCGGAAACAGAACAACCGCGCCAGCAGCGATTCATTCAACGGAAGTTATTGATTACCAGCCACGTTGGGCGATTTTGTCACCCTCTGGCATGGTGGTCACATTAATGCCGACCATTGCCTCGCCAAGTCCTCGGCTGACACGCGCCAGTACATCCGGGTCGTTGAAATGGGTGGTGGCTTCAACAATGGCTTTCGCGCGTTTGGCCGGATCGCCGCTTTTGAAGATGCCCGACCCGACGAACACACCGTCTACACCAAGCTGCATCATCAGGGCGGCATCGGCAGGGGTGGCAATACCGCCTGCGGCGAAGTTTACCACTGGCAGATGGCCGAGTTCAGCCGTTTCTTTCACCAGCGCATACGGAGCCTGAATGTTCTTGGCATAGGTGAAGAGTTCATCTTCATCCATCGAAGCGATGCGGCGAATTTCACCATTGACCGTGCGGGCATGGCGAACAGCCTCCACCACATCCCCTGTCCCGGCTTCGCCTTTGGTGCGGATCATGGCCGCGCCTTCGTTAATGCGGCGCAACGCCTCACCCAGATTCCGGCAGCCACACACAAACGGAATGGTAAACTTGTGTTTGTTAATGTGATTTTCTTCGTCGGCAGGGGTGAGCACTTCGCTCTCGTCAACGTAGTCGACGCCGAGCGCCTGTAGGATTTGAGCCTCCACAAAATGACCGATGCGGGCTTTCGCCATCACCGGAATAGTGACAGCTTTCATAATGCCTTCGATCATATCCGGGTCGCTCATGCGGGCTACGCCACCCTGCACACGGATGTCGGCTGGAACACGCTCCAGCGCCATCACCGCACAGGCTCCGGCATCCTCCGCAATTTTGGCGTGTTCGGGTGTGACCACATCCATAATCACGCCGCCTTTTAACATCTGTGCCAACCCACGCTTGACGGCTTCTGTGCCGGTTTGTTTCTTTCCGTTTTCATATGCCCCGTTTGTCGCCATGTCTCTGCCCTCGTTCTTAATTATCTGATCGGAAATGTAAAGCTAGGGTAGCTTTTCGGTAGCGGTGTATGTATGACCAATTCAGTCCATTATATCCAAGCATGTGTATGGTTACGATAGGAACTGTGTCGGACAAAATCTCAAGGAAAGGCCGGATGCGCCTGCATTCACCCCGGTGTATACTTAATTCAAAACATTGAAACTGGTAATATCGAATGCCACCCTCCAAACCTCAGCGCCAGATTGACTGGGAAGCGGTCTGGAAAAGCCTGAATTGGGATGATGAAACACGCCAGCGTGTCGCTGATGAGGAGCGTTTGCGCCAGCGTGCGCATCATTATGCGGCTCCTGCCAAAGAGGAAACCGTTGTTCCTGAAAATGCACGGATTGCGTTGAGTTTTGATCTGGGCAGCGAAAAGTATGCGGCTGATGTGATGGTTGTGCGGGCAATTCGGACGCTTGGTGACATTGCACTTGTACCGGGTATTCCGACCTTTTATCGGGGTGTGACTAATGTACGCGGGCAAATCTTATCTGTCCTCGACCTACGCACCTTCTTTCAGATTCCCTATGCTGAAGAAATCACCATGCCTAATGAAGCCGTTATTGTCCGTTCCGGCAAGCTGGAAATTGCACTGCTGGCTCATCACGTCAACGGGGTGATTACCATCCCACCCGACAGCCTGAAAAATGTCGATCACATGCCTTACACACTCGGTATTACCACCGAGCGATTAATTCTGTTAGATATTCCACAGTTATTCAAAGACGAACGTCTGATTGTTGGTGGGGTGAAGGAATGAACACGATTGAAAAACCGGCCAGCGGCCTCTCTATGAACCAGATGATCGAATCGGCCAGCAGCACAATGGTACTGGGTATGGCGCTGGCGGCAGCCGCACCTGTCCTCATCGCAAGCATCATGATGTCCGTTGACAGAGTTACCATGGTGATCTGGGTTGTTGCCTCGCTGATTGGCGGCTGGTTGTTCGGTATTCTTTTACATCTTGTCAATCGCCCCCGTTTTGACCGGTTACTCGACAATTATGTACAGGCGCTCGAACAGGTGGTGCGTGGTGATTTACGCCAACGGTTAAATGTATCTGACCTTAGGACACGGACGGATGAGGAACGAATGCTCGTCCGCCTGGGCGATGCAGTCAACCGAATGTTGGATCGTTTACAGGATGTGGTGGCCGAGATCGGTGATGCCTTGCAGCATATTGATACCGATACCAATGAAATCCTCAATGCCACTTCACATCAAATTTCGATGGCGAATGAACAGGACTCGGTTGTCACCGAGACAACGGCTACGGTGAATGAAGTGCGGGCTACCGTGACCGAAACTGCCGAGCGCGCCCAGAGTGTGGCCGAAACTGCCCAGGTGTCCGTCGATATTTCGCGGGCGGGAACGGATGCGGTTGAACAGACGATTTCCGGTATGGAAATCATTCGCCGCCGGGTAGAAGACATTGCCGACAATATCCTGGTTCTATCGGAACACACGCAGCAAATCGGGGAGATTATCGCTACTGTCAATAATTTAGCCGATCAATCACGGATGCTGGCGCTGAATGCGTCGGTAGAGGCTGCCCGCGCAGGCGAAGAAGGTAAGGGGTTCGCAGTGGTCGCGTTGGAAGTTCGCAATCTGGCCGACCAGAATCGGGATGCGACGGTGCAGGTGCGCGAAATATTGGGGGAAATCCAGCGTGCAACCAATGCCGCTGTGATGGTGACAGAAGAAGGCAGCAAGGGTGTCGATCAAGGACAGGATTTGGTGAACCGGGCGGGTGGCTCGATCAGCGATCTGTCGCACGCGATTGAAGAAGCGGCGCTGGCGGCCATGCAGATTGCGGCCAGCACCCGGCAGCAGACGATTGGTATGGATCAACTGACACAGGCGATGCGAACCATCAAACACGCCACAACCGAGACCCTGAGTACCACCATGCAGGTGAAGTCCAGCGTCCAGAATTTGCGGGATGTCGCCAACCGGGTGAATTCCGTTCTATCCGGGTTAAAGTTGTAGTCATGACCAATTCTTCTGATGCCGATCTGCTCAGTATATTCTGGAGTGAAGTCAGCGATTATCTCCAGACGTTGAACAACGCTCTGCTCCAGATTGAGACAGCCAACGCCGGGGATGAAGCTGCCTTGCTGCGGGAGATGAACCGTGTCGCCCACAGTATGAAGGGCGCGGCTCATGCGGTGGGCATCACCCTGATTGAAACCATTGCCCATTATATGGAAGACCTGTTCGACGCAGCCGTACATGGCAGGTTTAAGCTGACACCCGACAAGTGTGATCTGCTGTACGATGGCCTTGACCTGATTCAGAATGTCGTTAATGGTATTGAGAACAACACTGAAGTCACTGGCAAATGTTCTGGCTCAATTGGAACAGACAGTGGTGACACTCTCGCCGGAAACGCCAAAGGCTGTTGAATCCAAGCCTCCATCTCGAAACAAACGAACCACCGGGACGCAAATCTTTAAGCCTGTGACCGACATGGCCGAGTTGGGGACATTACAACTGCGCCCCGCCGAAGACCAGATTCGGGTTCCGGTTTCCAAGCTGGATCGCCTGATGGCAGAAGTCAGCGAACTGCTGATTGCCCGGATGCATGGTGAAGAGCGCCAGAATGATTTGAAGCGTCTGCACAAGCATACCCATCGGTGGGCGCGTGAGTGGCGGGCTGTCCGCACGGCTTACATTCGCATGGCGCGCAGACTGCAAAATGAGGCAGGCGAACTGCCCGATGAAATGATGGTGATGTTCCGGTTTCTGGAATCCAACCAGTATTATCTGGCGGAAACCAACCGACTGCTTGGATTCTTGAGCCAATCCATGACACAGTACAACACGCAGATTGGTATGCTGGCCGAGCAGTTGCAGGATGACATCGGCGCGCTGCGGCTTGTCCCCTTCGAGTCGATTGTACCGGGTTTCCAACGTATGGTTCGAGATATGGCGCGGGACACCGGAAAAGATGTTTATCTGGAAATCAAAGGCGCGAATGTTGAGATGGATCGGTCTGCGTTGGATGCGCTCAAAGAACCGATTATGCATCTGCTGCGGAATGCCGTCGATCATGGTGTCGAATCGGCGGAGGAACGTGCCCGTCTGGAGAAACCCGCCGCTTCTGAACTTGAATTGTTTGTCGAGCAGCGTGGCAAGGAAATTATCGTTCGGGTCAGTGATGATGGCGGCGGCCTTGACCCGTATCGCATCGGACGCGCGGCACATCACGCAGGGCTGCTCACCGTCCAGGAAGCCGACAACCTGACCGCCGACGAGGCTTATAATCTGATTTTTCACCCTGGATTTTCGACCAGCAGCGAGGTTTCACCCCTCAGCGGGCGCGGTATGGGCATGGACATTGTTCGCACACGGGTGGAGCAGTTGCGTGGTCGGGTGAGCGTGAACAGTGTCATCGGCCAGGGCACAACCATCAGCTTGCGGATTCCGGTTTCCCTCACCCGCTTAAGCTGCATTCTGCTGCGTCTAGGTGAACAGAACTTCGCTGTACCGTCGATTGTGGTCGCACGCATGATTGATTTGAAGCGCGATCAGGTATTCACTGCCGAGGGGCAGAATATGGTGATGGTCGGGGAACAGCCGATGTCAATACTGCCTCTGGCTGACCTGCTGGGAATCCCCCAGGCGGAACCGGAGCGGGCAGAGATCACGCTCATGGTTCTGGCAGTGGGGGAACGGGCGGTAGCATTGGAAGTGGACGAATTATACAGCGAGCAAGAACTGGTACTCAAACCACTCGGCGTTGAAATTGAAGAAGCGCCATTTGTTTCTGGTGCGGCGCTGTTAGGCACAGGCGAAGTCATTATCGTTCTGGATGCCAACGAATTGATTCGGGTAGCGAGTGGTATTCGGCGTCCGAATCGTCGGGTGAGCAGCGTCAAAGAAACGGATGCAATCCCGGTTGCTCAGGGTTTGCGTATCCTGGTTGCCGATGATTTGATTACGACCCGGACACTGGAGAAACACATCCTGGAGAGTGCCGGGTTTGAAGTGCATGTGGCAGTAGATGGTCTTGAA
Organism: uncultured Chloroflexia bacterium; assembly: GCA_963752305.1. GTDB lineage: Bacteria > Chloroflexota > Anaerolineae > Aggregatilineales > Phototrophicaceae > CFX2. The sequence goes on along the minus strand of CAVVXQ010000001.1, from coordinate 100,239 downwards.
GCCTGGACAAAATTATCGGAAACACAATTCGATCTGCTGATCGCGGACGTGGAAATGCCGAATATGGATGGACTGGAATTGGCACGTCGCGTAAAAGGTAGCGAACAAACCCATCACCTGCCGGTGGTTCTGCTGACGTCATTGAGTAAGCCGGAGCAGCGTGAGGCCGGGTTGAAAGCAGGGGCGGACGCTTATCTCGTTAAATCGAAGTTCGACCAGAACGAACTGTTACAGGTGATCCGTGCCCTCGTATAGTGAATTGAAGTTATCTGTCTGGTTGAAAGCTGAGGCTTGATGCCCGATCATGTGGTTCGTGTTCTACTGGCGGAGGATAGTCCCACCGCCCGCCAATATCTGACGCAAGTCATCAATGAGATGCCCGGTTTGAAGGTGATTGGCGAAGCGCGCGATGGTGAAGAGGCGTTGGAACTGGTTTCGCTGCTCAAACCGGATGTGATTTCGATGGACATTCAGATGCCGGGGATTGACGGATTAGAAGCGACCCGGCGTATCATGCGGGAGCATCCCACCCCAATCGTGATGGTGAGCGGGATGCTGAAAGAAGAAATCGACCTGTCATTTCAGGCGCTTCAGGCAGGGGCGCTGGCGGTTATTCCCAAACCGCCTGCACGCGACACACCCACCTTCAGCAGTCAACAGCGCCAACTGGCGAATACCCTGATGGCGATGGCTGGCGTTCGGGTGGTGCGCAGGTGGGATCGAGCGCCACGATTGAATGGCGCTCGAACAACCCAGACCAGCCTCGCAGTCCGGCAGAATGAGTCCGCATCGCTTGAAACGCCTGAAATCCTGGCGGTTGGCGCGAGTGCCGGAGGGCCGGGGGCATTGAGCAATTTCTTTGCACATTTCCCGGCAAAAATACCGATTCCGGTGGTAGTGGTTCAGCACATGCCGGATGAATTTATCGCCGGTTTGTCTCGATGGCTGGCGGAATCCACGACAATGCCAGTCTATGTTGCAACCGAGAACATGGTCTTGATGCCGGGGGCGATTTATCTTTCACCGGGCAGCGCCCACCTGACTATTGCCCGTCTGGGGAGTACACTGGTTGCAAAACTGGTACATGAGCAGGGAGATCACCGTTATCAACCGTCGGTTGATGTCCTGTTCCAATCCATTGCCCAGATTTGTGGTAAGCGGGGCATTGGACTGATCCTGACGGGAATGGGCGATGATGGTGCGAATGGAATGTTAGCGATGCGGAAGGCCGGGGCAGACACTTTTGCCCAGGATCAGGGGAGTAGTACCGTATTCGGAATGCCTGCTGCGGCCATTGAACGCGGGGGTGTCAAAAATGTTGTTGCTCTGGATGACCTACCGGCAGCAATTCTGAAACTCTTGTGAAATTGCCAGTTAATTGAGGGTTTATTGTCGGTTTTAAGTATTACGACGCACCTCACCGGAATATACTATAATAGAGTAAGTCGAAAGGAGACGAGCGGCTTCATTATATTATCGTATGCCGCTTATCCATCATGGCGCTAGAAGTGTTACTTATTGAAGATAGTCAAACGCAGGCCGCCCAGATCAAAGCGACCCTGGAAAGTATCGGTCTGCATGTGCGGGTGGCTTACGATGGGCAGGAGGGACTCCGCGACGCGATTGAGAATCCCCCAGGATTGATCGTACTGGATGTCAAATTGCCGGGTATGGATGGTTTTCAGGTCTGCCGACGGTTGAAACGCGCCCCAGAAACCCAGTCTGTGCCGATTATTATGCTTACCGAGAAAGATGGCGCGCAGGCCACCATGTCTGGTATTCAGGCAGGGGCAGACGATTACATTCCCAAAGATATTTTCGCTACCGAACACCTGGTCAATACACTGCAACAGTTGGGGATTCTGGATTAAGCATGGCGCATCCTAGAGGGCCGTACACAATGCAACCGCCGGTCATGTCCGTGCCGGTTGAAAAGCAAATGGATATTATGATCGCGCGAAACACGGCGCGTCGTGCCGCCGGTTTGCTTGGTTTTACCCCGGCGCACCAGGCACAACTCGCCAGCGCCGCATCGACACTGGCCGAACTGACGTTGAAAACCGGTGAACTGCACACGCTGCACTTTAACGGGGTGACTCACGAGGATAAGACGGGCATTCAATTGTCCGCCACGACGCCCTGGCTGGCCGGAATTTCGGTCAGTAATGTGATGATCGCGCTGCGGTCAAAGGTTGGCGATCTGGTGGATGAGATTTTGATTGAAGGCGAAGCACCGCCCACGATTATCATGGTGATGTGGCGTCGTGGATTGGACGCGGATGATGCCGATGACGCCGAGTCCACTGATGGATAACTTTCCAATCCTGACATTCAGCATCGGTAGTGAAATGTACGCACTGCCGATAGAGGATGTCGTCGAAGTGGCGGCAATGGTCGAATTAACCCCTATCCGCGAGGCGCTGCCCGAATTTCTGGGTGTGGTTGACCGTCATGGCATTCTGGTTCCGATTGTTGATTTGCGGCTTGTTTTCAAACATGAAGCAGCCCCGGTGACACCCGCGACACTTTTTATCGTCACCCGCCGGGAGAACAAATATCTCGGTCTGGTGGTTGATGATGTGCATCAGGTGGAATATATCACCGAGGCAGAGCAGCGCGAAGTCTCAATTACAGGAAAACATATTCGTGGTATCATCAATCATAAGTCACATTTGATTCAAATAATTTCGCTGACCTCTTTGTGGACGACATTCCAGACGAACGAAATGGCCGAGGATAAGGGGTAATGGCAACGGCAAACGGTCAATATCAGGATAGAATTTTAATCGTCGCCAAAGATGAGCTGCTGCGGGTCGCGTTGACCGAGACACTTGAATCGGTTGGTCGTTATACCGTCAATCAGGTCAGCAGCTTTGAAGACGCCCTCACCGAGATTTTGCTCACCGAATTCGACCTGATTGTGACAGAAGCCGAATTGCCCGACCTGAGCGGCATGGATTTGCTGGCTGTGGTGGGTGGATTGCGCCCGAATGCACGGGTTATCGTGATTGACGACGACCTTTCGGCTAAGAGCGCCGTCGCAGTCTACCGCCTGGGGGCAGTCGATTATCTGTATAAGCCACTCAACATGACCTTTGTGTTGATGCAGATTGAACGCCAACTCGAAATCCAACGAGCAAGACAAGCACTTGGCGAACCTTCAGAGAAACCCAAAGTGGATAACGACATGGCAGACCGCGCGCGGCGGATTGATCCACGCACCCGTCCGGCTGCTCTGGTACTCAGCCGCCAGCAGTTCAAGCGCATTAATTGGGAACTGAGCCGTTTGCTGGGTCACGTCAAAGCCAGTTTTGTGGGATTGGTGGATACCGAAGGCAACATGGTTGGCGCGGCGGGCACGCTGCAAGATTATGACCTGCAATTATTGACCCAGGCTTTAAGCATTGACCATACCGCCCAACGCTCACTCGCGAGTATTCTGGACGAAACCAAGTTTCATTCGACTTACTTTGAGGGAGCGAACAACGGGGTTTATATCATCGAGTTCAGTGCGCCGTATACCGTTTCGCTGGCAGTGATATGCAGCACCGAAGTCAAACCGGGCATGGTATGGCTGTACAGCAAGCGAACAGCCAATCTGGTCGATGAAATCCTGAAATCTATTCCTCAGCCGAAGAGTTTCCCCCAGCTACAAAGCTAATTTTCGAGCCAACGAATCTGCCGCGCCTGTTTAACCCATCTGGTGATAGACTTCCATGAGTTCTTCTTCGCTGGCTTCAAGTTCATCACTATCCGCATAATAATCACTGACAGCCACCAGCCGATCAATCGTTTCCTTCGGAATGACACCGTTGCGAATCGATTGATCCAGATAAACCGCGCCGTAATCCGCGATAGGTATGACCACAACAACCCGCAGGTTGCTAAAGTTCGTGTTGGTTAATGGGGCATTCGATACATTTGTCACCGCGTTGTTGGTGACAATGGCCTCGCCCAAATCGAGCGCCTGCCGGATCGTCTCGATGCCGTAGAAGGTATCGTCCATGATGTCGGCTTGATCGAGATTAATCATGTCGATGATTGCCAGATCGCTGTCCGCAGCTAATGCGCGTTCGGCTCCGGTCTGCTGGAGCGCGAGCCGCATGAAATTGGACAAGAAGGCGCTGCTCATAATCATTCCTCACTGGCGATCTATCTGATGCGACACCGATGTCTATCTTCATTTGATTGTACCGTCAACTCCTCATAAACGCGATACGCATGTACTTAAATCCTATGCGCAGGCTGATCTCCTTTGGCTGTAAGAAATCAGGTTCGTTACAATATCTATTGAATGGTCAATGTGCGGAACTAGCCGATACACTGGTTATCTGTTTGAATAGCGACACGAAAGAACATGATATTATGTCCCAGGCACTACAAGATATTTGTCTCCCTAGCGGAACCTGTTATGGCTGTGGGTCGGCCAACCCGGATGGATTGCAGATCAAAAGCTACTGGTCGGACGACGGGCAGTTTGTGGTGGCACAGTTCAGACCCCAGGAAAGATTTAGCTCCGGGTTCAAAAACGCGGTTTATGGCGGACTGATCGCATCGCTTATCGACTGTCATTCCAACTGGACGGCGATGGCATTTGGTTACAAAGCAGATGGGCGCGAACCGGGCACAAAACCCGTGATTGCATCTGTCACCGGAACCCTGAGCGTGAAGTATCTGAAGCCGACGCCGATGGACAGAACCATTCACCTGAAAGCCTGGGTCGAAGGCGAAGTCGGGCGGAAAACACGGGTGCTGTGCGAGTTGGGAACAGAGGATACCGTTACTGCTATAGGGGACTCGATTTTCGTTCGGATTGACCCTACAATGTTCGAGTAATTCCCATAACCAGGTTAATGAACCTTCCGTGCCGGTTAAGTGCATAAATAGTCAGTGGAATTGAGCTTACCAAAAGGAAAGTCAAGATGAATTTGCATGGATTTGAACTCGTCCGGGAACAGAGCATCCCGGAAATCAATACTCAGGCCAAGCTGTACCGCCACATCCGTACCGGGGCGGAACTGTTATCCCTGGAAAACAGCGATGAAAACAAGGTGTTTGGTGTGAACTTCAAAACACCACCACCGGACGCCACTGGACTGCCTCATATTCTGGAACATTCGGTGCTGGGTGGGTCGCGCAAGTACCCGGTGAAAGAGCCATTTGTCGAACTGCTCAAGGGTTCACTCAATACCTTCCTGAATGCGATGACTTTCCCGGATATGACCGTCTATCCGGTTGCCAGTCAAAATCTACAGGATTTCTATAACCTGATTGATGTATACCTGGACGCAGTTTTCTATCCGCGCATCACTGAGTCCACGTTGCAGCAGGAGGGCTGGCATTACGAACTGGAAAGCCCGGATGCGCCCCTGACCTTCAAGGGGGTAGTATTCAATGAGATGAAAGGCGCGTATTCATCACCCGATCGGGTTATTGGAACCAAGACGGAGCAGGCGCTGTTTCCCGACACCATTTATGGAGTGGACTCCGGTGGCGACCCGGCGGTTATCCCCGACCTGACCTATCCTAAATTCAAGCAGTTTCATGCAACCTACTACCATCCATCCAACGCGCGTATCTACTTTTATGGTGATGATGACCCGGAAGAACGCCTGCGTTTGATTGACGACTTCATCACCGAATTTCAGCAGATTCAGATCAACACGGACATCATGCCACAGCCGCGTTTCGATCAGCCGCGTGTGACCACCCAGGGATACGATGCGGGTGAAGATGGCGGGGATAACAAGGGCATGGTCACGGTGAGCTGGCTACTGCCCGAAACCGCCGATGTGCAGATGGCAACGTCGCTGGGGATTCTGGGGCATATTCTGATCGGGACACCAGCTTCACCCCTGCGAAAAGCACTGCTGGAATCGGGGTTGGGCGAAGATTTGGTGGGCGCGGGGTTAAGCCCATACCAGCGCCAGATGTATTTCTCCACCGGATTAAAGGGTGTAGCGAACGAAAATACTGAAAAAGTCGAATCACTGGTCTTGAACACCCTGTCCGACCTGGCGGAACATGGAATCGACAAGGAAACGGTGGAAGCGTCGATGAATACGGTGGAGTTCCAGATGCGCGAACTCAACACCGGGCAGTTTCCCACGAGGGTTGATGCTCATGATTGAGATGCTACCCACCTGGATGCATGGCGGCGATCCGATGGCGGCGCTGGGTTTTGAAGCGCCCCTGCAAGCGGTCAAAGAGCATCTGGCAAGTGGCGAACCGTACTTCGAGAATCTGATCGGGGAAATGTTCCTGGACAATTCACATCGTTCCACAGTCGTCCTGCAACCGGATGCCAGCGTAAAGGAAAAGCGTGAAGCTGCCGAGCGGGCGCGGCTGGACAAAGCGCGGGCGGGTATGAGCGACGATGATGTGCAGGCGGTGATGGAAAATGCACGCAAGCTGCGCGAGATGCAGGAAGCCCCGAATTCGCCGGAGGCATTGGCGACCATCCCCAGCCTGACGCGCGACGATCTGGATAGAGAGATCAAGGTGTTGCCTATCGAAACTGTGGAGGAGAACGGCAGCAAAATCCTGTATCACGACCTGCCGACCAACGGTGTGGCTTATCTGGATGTGGGTTTTGACCTGCATGCGCTGCCCGCCGAGTACCTGCCCTATGTCAACCTGTTCGGGCGGGCGCTGTTGGAACTCGGCACGGAGACGGAGGATTTCGTCAAACTATCCCAGCGCATCGGGCGCAGGACAGGCGGTATCCGTCCCAGCCTGTATACCTCGACAGCACCGGGCAGCAAACCGATAACATGGCAGTTCCTACGCGGCAAGGCGATGGCCTCGCAGACCGGCGATCTGGTGGATATCCTGCGGGACATCCTGCTGACGGTGAAGCTGGACAACAAAGAACGCTTCCACCAGATGGTGCTGGAAGAAAAAGCGGGTAAAGAGGCGTTTGTCCCGCAGGCGGGGCACGCGGCAGGGAACATGCGGGTGCGGGCACACTTCACCGAAGCGGATTGGGCGACGGAACAGATCAATGGCGTGAGCTACCTGTTTTTCCTGCGGAAGCTGGCAGAACGGATCGAAAATGATTGGGCAGGGGTGCTGAATGATCTGGAAGCGATACGCCGAGTTCTGCTCAACCGGAAGGGCATGGTATTCAACGTGACACTGGACGCCGACAACTGGGCAAGTTTCCGTCCGCAAATTGCCGGATTGATTGACGCCCTGCCGACAGTATCAGCGACATCGGCAGCCTGGGTTTGGCAGACCGAATCGAAGTCAGAAGGGCTGACCATCCCGGCGCAGGTGAATTACGTCACCAAAGGGGCAAATCTGTACGACCTGGGTTATGAACTGGATGGCTCGTCGCGCGTCGTCCTGCAATATATGAACACGACCTTCATGTGGGATCGTATCCGGGTGCAGGGTGGGGCTTACGGCGGTCTCGCCAGCTTTGACCCGTTCTCCGGCAACTTCACCTATATGTCTTACCGCGATCCGAACCTGCTGGCAACACTGGACAATTACGCGCAGGCAGGGGACTTCCTGCGCAATCTGGATTTGAGCGAGGATGAACTGACGCGGAGCATGATCGGGGCGATTGGCAATATGGACGCACATCTGCTCCCGGATGCGAAGGGCTACACGTCGATGTTGCATCACCTGACGGAGTACACCGATGAGGAACGCCAGAAAATCCGCGATCAGGTGCTTTCGACGACGGTTGAGGACTTCAAAGTGTTTGGCGAGGCGCTCAATCGGGTGAATGATAACGGGCTGGTGGTGGTGGTCGGCTCGAAAGACAACATCACGGCGGCCAATGCTGAACGCGGGAACTTTTTGGAAGTGGTGAACGTGTTGTAACCGGATAACCGACAAGGTGGCCTGGACACGCAACCCAGGCCACCGATTACCCCACGTTCCGTCCATTGGCGGATACACAGGATTCGGTTTGCTCCTATAATGAAACAAACGATCTGTGTAACCATCGCAAACCCAATATGCAATCCAATCGCGCTCCATCCTATAAAGATGTGACCCAACCTGTGCGAGTCCGGTGGTCGAACCGGCAGGCGGTTGTGCCACGCCCGTATCCGGTTTCATCACGCGCATCCGTCGGCCAGCCGACGATGCCACCGATACCGCCCCGACGCGCCGTACCGTATCCAGCACGTCCACAAGCAAGCCAAACCCGAAACAAGCGGCGTTCGATGCGCCCACTGATGTGGATATTGGCCGGGGTGATCTGCCTGACGGTGATGTCGTGCGGGGCGCTGACGCTCGGCCTGGGGGTTATTTATGCGGGCGGTGTCCTGCCGAGTGTACGGGCGGGGGGTGTTTCCGTCGGCGGATTGTCCGAGGGGGAAGCGGCACAGAAGATCGGGGCGGCGTGGCAGACAATCACCGTGCGCGACGGGGAACGCACCTGGAAAATTGACCCGGCGGTGCTCGGAATCAGCCTGGATGCAGGGGCAACCGCCCGCGATGCTTTCGGAGCCGGACGATCTGACCTGACAAAACTCGTGCCTGGTTTGATCGGTGGGATTGACCTCGCGCCGAGGGTGACGGTTGACATCGCCAGCGCGGAAGCGGGTTTGATCGAGATGACCGGACAGTTCGAGCAAACGGCGATGAACGCCGGGGTACAGGTGGTGAACGGGCAGATACAGACGACACCCCCGGTTGATGGGCGGATTCTGGATGTGAGCGCGACGGCAGCCCAACTTCAGACCAACGCAGGGGCGGCATTGGTGGATGGGACGCTGGAACTGGTGATGCAGACCGTCCATCCGACGGTGACGGATTCCAGCCCGATTATTGGCGAGGCAACCCGGTTACTGAGCAATCCGTTCGAGATACGGGTGTATGACCCTGTGACCGGGGATTCGGTCTACTGGTCGGCTCCACCTCAACAGTGGGGTAGCTGGCTGACGACTATGCCTGACAGCAGCCAGCCAAGCGGGTTGGCCTTGACCGCAAACAACGCATCGGTAACGGCTTATTTGAACGCGCAAGCCTCCGGCGTGCTGGATGCCAGCCGATATTTGAACACCGATGAGGCGTTTGCCAGCGTCCAAAAGGCAATCACATCCGGCCAAAGGAGCGCGTATGCCCGTGTGTACCATCGTGATCGGCAGTATGTGGTTCAACCGGGCGATACGATCATCAGCATCGCCTGGGATTTTGGGATACCGTACCTGTACATCCAACAGGCGAACGGCGGACTGACGAATGTGAGCGCGGGGCAGACGATCACAATTCCTCCGGCGGATACGTTTCTCCTGTATCCTCCTGTACCAGACAAACGAATTGTGGTGAGCATCAGCGAACAACGGACGCGAGTCTATGAAAATGGCGGACTGAAATGGGACTGGCCGACCAGCACTGGCATCAATGACAGTCCGACATGGCCGGGGATTTACCAGATCATTTCGCACGCCCCGAATGCGTATGCCGGGAACTGGAATTTGTGGATGCCGACCTTCATGGGTGTGTACCAGCCGATTCCCGGTGAGGATTTCACCAACGGGTTTCACGGCTTCCCGACTCGTGGGGGCAGTCAACTGCTGTGGACAAACAGCCTGGGCACGAAGGTGACGTACGGGTGCATCCTGTTGAGCAACGAGAACGCCCAAGCCCTGTACAACTGGGCGGAAGAAGGCGTGGTGGTCGAGATTTTGCCATAAAACTGCCGATGATTCTCTAATTTGTCACCATTTACATAAAATTCTCATATTGTCGCTGACGTGAACGGCGGGAACGCGCCTGCTCTCCGCCATATTGACATTTTGGTACGGCGGGAAGGCCGGGGAGCGCCGCCGGATTGTGCAAAAAGTGGCGGGTACAGGGGAAGCAAGCGCCGATTTGACACTTTTGCAGGCTGCCGCAAATAACATGGTCAAAAACGGCGATAGGGAGGGAAAACCCGCTCAGACCTGCTCATTGGTTGAAACCCCACTGCCACTCTGTCTCCTCCGTCGATCTATCCGACAACTCATCCAGTAACAGTATAAGCCAAAATCAAGGGCTTGTGGTACACAAATGTGTACACATTTGTTTCGATTTTGAGGGGGAAAATGGCGAGTTTGGCGTGATTGGGAAGACAACAAAGTCTTTAGACAAAGCTGTAACAAAGGAAAAGAAAGCTGGAGACTCGATCTACATTACATGGCTGAAGAAAAAGCTGCTTCATCGTACCGATTACACCACTTCCCTTCCACACTTCGTAATCAGAGAACAGGGAATTGGGGGAAGCGAAGATATCCTGCTCACCCCGTCACCTTCATACCTGCCGCCACGCCGTTGATGGTCGCCAGCACCGAGCGCATCACGGGCTTGAAATTCGGGTCGTCGCCGTTCATCGCCCGCAGTTGCCGCAGCAGTTCCACCTGAATGAAGTTCAATGGGTCAACATAGGGGTTGCGCCGCTCGATAGAGCGCTGCATTACCTGGGAATTATGCAGCAGTTCCGGCACATCAATCACCTTGCACACCTGTGTGCAGGCGTGTTCGTACTCGGCTTGCATATCGCTGAAAATCTGGTCGCGCAGCCCGTCATCGGTCACCAGCGAGGCATACAGCGCGGCGATGCCCATATCGGCCTTCGCCAGATCAAGCTGCACGTTCTCGATCAATGCGGTGAAAAACGGCCACTGGCGGTACATCTCCCGCAGCGTATCCAGCCCGCCGCCCGCGATGAAGCCTTCCAGCGCCCGCCCCACTCCATACCAGCTTGGCAAGATGGCGCGGCTTTGCATCCACGAGAACACCCAGGGGATGGCCCGCACCGCCGAGAATCCCCCGCCGGACTTACGCTTGGCTGGCCGCGAACTGATCGGCAGGTTCGCCAGTTCGTTAATCGGTGTGGCCTGATACCAGTAATCCAGGAATCCGGGTGTCTCGTACACAAAAGCCCGGTATGCCACCCGCCCCGCCTCGGCAAGCTGTTCCATCGCTACTGCCCATTCCGGGCGGACTTCCGGCGCAGGCGGCGCGCCCATCGCCAGCAGCACCGCATGGGTCACTTGATGCAGATGCCGCCGCGCGATTTCGGCGTTGCTGTAGCGGTAGGCGATCACTTCACCCTGTTCGGTGATCTTGATGCCGCCCTGCATGGATAGAGGCGGTTGCGACAGAATGGCCTGATTGGTCGGTCCGCCACCGCGCCCGATGCTGCCGCCGCGTCCATGAAACAGTTCCAGCGCGATGCCATGCGCCGCGCACATATCGGCCAGATTTTGTTGGGCGGTGTACAAATTCCAGTTGGACGACAGATAGCCGCCGTCTTTGCTGCTGTCGCTGTAACCGATCATGATCTGCTGCCGATCACCGCGCGTTTTCAATTGTTCGCGGTAGCGTTGGTTGGCGAACAGGGTAGTCATCACCTCCGGCGCGTTGTGCAGGTCATCAATCGTCTCGAACAGGGGAACGATGTCGATGTCCTGCGCCACTCCGACTTCCCGCGCCAGCAGCAGCATCGCCAGAATGTCGCTGGGACTCTGGCTCATACTGGCGATATAGGTGTCGATCACACCCTTGCCATAGCGCTTGTGTGCCTCGGCGATCATTCGCCAGGTGGCGATGATTTTGTTGGTCGCATCGGAGAAATTGGGTTCGATGGGGAAGAATGGGCGCGGGTTGGTGATTTCCATCGTCAGCAGGGTTTGTTTGTCCGCTTCGGACAGTCCGATGTAATCGTCGGTTCGCCCGTAGTAGCGGAACATCTCGTCCAGGGCGTTGGCGTGCAGCCGCGCGTCCTCGCGGACGTCCAGTGGGACGAGATGCAAACCGAACAGGCGCACTTTTTCCATGAGCCGCCGCAGCGTCCCGCCCGCTGTGTGACGCCCCTTGTTCCGCCGCAGGCTGGACTCGATCAGGGCGAGGTCGTCGTACAGTTCAATCCAGTCGTGATATTCGTCCTGCCGCAGACGCCCCTGGATGGTGTTCATGTACTGGCGATAGAACTCGGTGGGATAGCGTTCGTTCACCCCGCCCGTATTTTGTACCGCCTCGCGCAATTCTTTGGACACATCAGCCTCGTCGGCGGATTGTGTCAGGTGTTCGGTCAGGAATGCTACTTCATCCAGGTAGGTTTGTTTGACGGCGACACGCAGGGTTTCCAGCGTTTGCAGGGTGACTTCCGGCGTCACATTTGGGTTGCCGTCCCGATCTCCACCGATCCACGAGGCATATCGCAGGAAAGGGGGCAGGTCGTCCCAATGCGCTCCGGGATAATAAATTCTGAGCGCGGCGCGTAGATCGCCATACAGGTCAACTACCACATCCATAATCACCGATGTGAGGAAGTAGACACCGAAGTCCACTTCGTCGGCCACTGTCGCCCGCGAGGCGCGGGTGGGACGGGTCTGCCACAATTCCTCGATTTCTTCGAGGATGGTTTCTTCCAGGTGGCGGGCTTCACGGGGCAGCAGTTCATCTCTGTCGCGGTACGACATCATTTCCGCGATGTGCCGCAATTTGATGAGCACTTCCTTCCGCTTGGCTTCGGAGGGATGGGCGGTCAGCACCAACCGAACGCGAATTTTACGCAGCAGCGCGCGTACCTCATCGGCACTTTTGCCGGTTTCGTGGAGCGCGCGGACAGCCGCATTGATCGACTCGTCCACCTTGCCGATTCGCTCACGTTCTCGCAGCACCCGGATGCGCTGTTGATCTTCGGCGATGTTGATGAGTTGGAAGTAATTGCCGAAGGCTTTGATGAGGATTCGCTGCGATTCCAGGTCGATACCACTGATAATGTTCGTGAGTTCATCTGCCGCCCCGGCTACATCGCTGCGCCGGTCTTTAGCCGCGTGTCGCACCCGCTCCACCAGTTGGAAGGCGTCCTCACCATGCTGCTCACGGATAACCGTCCCTAATAAGTTGCCTAGCAGCCGGATGTCGCTCCCAAGCGGGCTGGAGATTTCTTTCTGTGTACTGGTATCGAGAATCAACTCACTGCTCATCACATTTCCCTGCCGCTAATTTGTCGTCAAATGAGGTCAAAGGCCGATATTAACGCAAACCGGGGTATGGAAACAGGAATTGATATAAACAGATTGTAAATCTTCTGGATGAAAGGGCAGTGATCTTGATTAAAGTCGGAGATTCCTGGGGTGTATTTCGTCCAGGGCGGCCTGACAAGTGAGAGGTCGCCCCTAAGGAATTAGTGCTTGTCGATGGTCGTCCCGTAGGTGTTTCGGGCATAAAAACCGATCTGGTCTTTGATGAACTCGTAGCCCGGTTTGGGTTGGAGGTAAATCCACCCCACATTCTGGGTGAGCGCGCCATCCGGGGTTTGCACGTCAATCCAGTAACACAGACCCTTGTAGGGGCAGGTGTAGGTGCGTTCGGTCACTCGTAAATAGTGCATCTCGACCACATCCGGCTTAAAATACCAATTGCCTTCAAATACTTTCACGGTTTCATTTTCTGCACCAGATGCAATCACATCACCACTGCTGCGTTCTTTTACAATCAGATTCATGGGCCAAACTCCATATTGAGATTCCACTGATACTTCTCAGTATAGAGTTCGATTCTCAACTCAGTATTATCAATTCCTGAAAATCCTCTCAATTCCGTAAAATGCTGTAACGGTTGGCATCCCCCGTCTGCCCATCTGCCCGATAGGTCAGGATTTCCCGCAGGCCAGTCGCTAACACCAGCGCCTCATGTTCCGCATCGTCCACATAATGACAGTAGCGCAGGCTGACCGCGCCGCGCCGCCAATCCAGCAGGTAATCCCCGGCCTCAACCTGAATGCCGTCCGGCCAGGGCAGGATACGTGCCCGGAAGCGATCGTATTCGTAAAATCGCCATGCCGCGAAAACCAGCAGTCCACCCGGTTTTACCCGTTCCGCCAGCCGCCGGATGAAGGTCTGCCGTGATTGGTTTCCGGGGATATGGTGCAGTACACCCAGCAGGACAACCATATCATACAGCCCACCATCCGGCGGATTTTCAACAATGTCGCGTTGTTCCAGTCGTAGATCCAAGTTTGGCCTGCTGTCCAGCGCGGTTCGTGCCCGTTCCAACAGCGCCGGATTACTATCCAGGCCATGATAGGCGATGTTGTCTCGGTTGGATGCGGTCAGGTTTTCCGCCAGAAACACTCCGAAGCGGCCATTGCCGCAGCCCACATCCAATACCGATAGGGGAACACTCAGGTATGGCAGCAGTTGATTCCAACCCGGCCACGCCTCGCCGCGTGTCTGGTCGAATTCATCCGCCGTAACCCTGTAAAAATCCCGGTTGATGTGGTTCAAGCGTTGAATGGTGGTTGCATCCATTCTTCAGTTAATTCCCATTCTCGTAGACTGACGATAAAATTGTTGGCTGTCGTCCGAGTGTGCGTCCAATGGTTAAATGTGTTTCACTCACGCTTCCGTCCATGACGCTTCGTTCTATCGCCAGGAGAGTCTAACATGGTTACGATCAAACGGGTGGATGTTGTTTCAGCGATGAAGATCGCCGCCCTCATCAATGCCCTGACCTTCACTGTCTTCGGCCTGTTTTTCCTAGCCCTCAACAGTCTGATCTTCAGCAGCATCAGCAGCTCAGTGACCACCTTTGGCGGCCAAACCAGCACATCCTTCAACCCCTCCACTTTTGCGGCGGCGGGACTGGCGACCTGTCTGGTGATCTATGTGATTGGAGGGATCGCTGCTGCGCTGGTCGGCGCGATTGTCGGCGCGTTATACGCTTTCTTCTACAACCTGATCGCCAACTGGACAGGTGGGCTGCGGGTCGAACTGGCATCGGATCAGGTTGTGATGGTCGAAAAACGCAAGGTTTTGGGCAGCGATGACGAATTTCAATTTTGATCGGCTTCGTGAAGGTTCATTTGTCTAAGATATGGTAAGATACAAGCACCATTGAGTGGTAGGAGAACTTTTCTTAATGTCTGCCGATCCAAGCAGCAAAATCCAAGCATTGAAAGCCCAAATTCAAGAGAAGATTCAAAAACTCTTGAGCGAATTCGCCGAAGGTAAAATCAGCCGAGAGCAGTTCCATGCCATCTACGAGCGTTATACCAGCCAGCTTTCGATGGCCGACATGGCGATGCGCAGCAGCAGCCCCTCGATGGTCATGGACATGATGCAGGATGGAACATCCACCCTGGTCGTCAAAGAAAAACACATGGGCAAGGCCGTCGGTATGACCATCTACAACAACCGCAGCGGCACACTCCTGGAAACATTGGGCGACTTTGAAGTGACGCCGGATAAACTCGCGCCCATCCTCAACGATTTTTCGATGCTCATGGAAACCGGCAAGCTGGTAGAGCGCGAAGTTCGCAAAATTGGCTCCAAGCAATGGCTGGTGTTCGCTGCTGGCAAATACACCACCGTCGTCACCCTGTTCCACAACGAGCCGTCGGAACAGCAAAACCGGGAAATCGAGCGCCTGCACCATGATTTCGAGCAGGCCAACGTGGGTTTCTTCGAGAAGGGCAATGTTGTGGATGCCAGCAAACTGGCCTATCCGTTCCTGGTGTTTGTCCAGCAGAAGATGAAAAAATCCTGAGCCGAAATGGACGAATCGGAAATCACCGTACAGTTCGAGGTTGATGGTCTGCCCGTCTCGCCTATTGAGGTTGAGGACGAATTTCTGGCGGAAATGCTGGAACATACAGCCGAGCAAATCTACCGGGATGTCGCCCACAAGCTGTCCGGGGTGCGCTGTCCACAGCACAATAAACCTGCCATCGTGACGGTTGTCGGCACGTATGACACCACCGCCGAGCAGATGGAACTGTCGTACCACATTGATAGCTGCTGCCAGATCGGTTTGATGCGTACCGTCAGCGCCTTGAATCACTAACCCCTGTTATAGACCATTAGCGTAAGATCGCCCGATGGGTTGGCGTCTGCATACCAATACCCGCTTCCCCCGTTGACATCCGTTTGGGAAGTGGGTAAAGTATTTTGTATCGAGTTTAACAACCTGAACGATCATTTGGAATTTTAACTATGTTGGCTTGCCTGTGTTGTTGTCTGAAGCGGGGGCGTTAACCACACTTCAGACGGCTGAAAGCATACGATAGAACTGGTCAGTAAACGGCCAGCAGCGAAACGAAGCGTGGCGCGACCCCTGAATGGGAAAGCGCGTTCACGCTTTTTATTTTGTTGCTGACCGTTTTTATGTTATCGAGACGAACGTCTGACGGCCAGCAATGCACACCGAAGTACCTACACCTTGAGGACAAACATGGCACTACCGAAATGGAAAATGGATGTTGTAACGGCTGTAAGGGCGAACGATATTGACAGCCTGATCGGCAATACGCCGCTTCTGGGCTTCGGGCGTATCACGGGACATCTGCCGGAGAATGTGGGCGTCTTTGCCAAAGCCGAATGGACGAATCCCGGTGGCAGCGTAAAAGATCGCGCGGCGGCTCGAATTGTCCGCGAAGCTGAACGAAGCGGCCAACTGACCCACGATAAAATCCTGCTGGACAGCACCAGTGGCAATACGGGTATCGCCTATGCCATGCTGGGGGCGGCGAAGGGTTATCAGGTGAAGTTGTTTGTGCCGGAAAATGTCAGCCCGGAGCGGGTTGCAATCCTGCGCGCCTACGGGGTCGAACTGGTGTTCACCGACCCGCTGGAAGGTTCGGATGGCGCGATCCGCGCGGTGCGTCAGTTGGCCGCCGAGGAACCGGACACCTATTTTTATGCCGATCAGTACAATAACCCCGCCAACTGGAAGGCACACTACGATACCACTGGCGTCGAAGTTTGGGAACAAACCAGCGGAACGGTGACGCACTTTGTCGCCGGGTTAGGCACAAGCGGCACGCTGATGGGTACAGGTGCGCGCCTGAAACACTATAACCCGGCTGTGCAGGTCATCTCGATTCAACCGGACAGCCCGTTTCATGGTCTGGAAGGGTTGAAGCACATGCCAACCGCCATCAAACCCGGTATCTATGACGAAAATCTGGCAGATCGTAACCTGGGCGTTGGCACAGAAGAAACCTACATTATGGCTCGCCGCCTCGCCCGCGAAGAAGGTTATCTGGTCGGCATTAGCGCCGCCGCCGCGATGGTTGGCGCACTTCGGTTGGCTGAGGAAGTGGCCGAACGCGGTGAACCGGCGGTTATCGTCACCCTCTTTCCCGACAACGCCTATAAATACCTCACCGAGTCTTTCTGGCGAAACGGCTTATAGTTAATCGACTTCAAGGGGGCGGTTTCCAGATCGCCCCGGTTTGACCTCCTTTTTGCTTCATTTCAACACGGCGCGATTCGTCTCAGATGAGAATGAGCATAGAATCCAGAGTCCAATTTAAGCTGGATCATTAACTCGCCTGTACAATGAATCAATTTGTCGTCCGCGCTGCAAGGACATTGTTGTGACTCGTTTCTTCTTTTATCTGCGTTATGCCGCTAACAATCTGCGCCGCAGCCGCCAGTGGACGGTCTTTGCTATTCTGTGTGTGGCGGCGGGTGTGGCAACGGTGGTCGCCCTGCGCGGATTGGGATTGTCGATTACCGACTCCCTGCTCAGTAATTTGCGCCAGTATAATCACGGCGACATCAACATCTCGGTTATTCGATCTTATGGCCCGTTTTCGCTTTCGTTTCAGCGCGGCGCGAACGAGCGGCAGATATTTCGGGCTCGGCAGATTGAACAGGCACAAAACTGGGTTGCAACCTGGAACGGCGAAATGACGGCGTATGCCCTGGTCAGCAACATCCAGATCACTCCGATAGACAGCCAACAGACAGGCCGTCCCGCAATTTTCCAGTTCGTTATTGATTGATCCCCCATCATTTGCTCATCTGAACAATGTAGTAGCGATTGACCCGGCGGGTGTTCCAATTGATCAGTTATTCACGGGCGGGAATGATGTGGTTATCAGCCAGAACATGGCCGACGACCAGAATATTCATGTGGGCGATCAAGTCCATGTCAGCGGCACAGATCAACTTTTCACGGTGCGCGGAATCGTCGCTACGGATGCCGAAGCCAATGTCGAGAACATCTTCGCGGCTTTTTTCGGATTTGCCTACTTTGATCGAGGGAGCGCCGAGGTACTGGGACTAAATCCCAGCCCCAACACCATCGGCTTCTATCTGCCGGAAGGCACCAGTGAGGATGACATCAGGACGGCGGCTGCCGAAGTCCAATCCCGGTTCTATTACGTGCCGGAATTACGCTACACACCTAAACTGCTGGAACGTAACCAGGAATTGGCGGATATGGTGGGGCGTTTCATCGTAGCGATGGGACTGGGCGCGCTGCTGATCGGCGGCGTGGGTATTATGAACACCATGCTGGTGCTGGTCGGAAGGCGCACAATGGAAATTGCGTCGCTCAAGACCTTCGGACTCAAGGGTCGGCAGATCGCCGCCATGTTCATGGCCGAGGCATTTTTGCTGGGTGTGCTTGGCAGTATTGTCGGGATCATCATCGGCATCCTCATTGGCGGGGCAGTCAACCGCTATGGTGAAGCCTTCTTGCAGCAAAAATTACCCTGGCGTATCTACCCGGAGGCGATTATTTATGGCTTCGGCCTAGGTATGGTCATCACCATTATTTTTGGCGTGATGCCTGTGCTCACAGCGACGCGTGTTCGCCCCGGAATTATCCTGCGCCCCAACGAAACCCATGTACCCCGCGCCAGCGTTCTGCAATGGTTGATCGGCCTGCTCATCATTGTGCTGACTTTGGGTTTGATTGCCGGACAAATTCTTGGCCCGATTGTCAAGGAGACGCCGCTTGAAGGTCGTCTGCCGGATTCAACGGTGCTGGGCATCGTCGGTGTGGCGCTCACGTTGGCCTTTCTGGCACTATTGACGGGTTTGTTGTGGATACTGGTGTGGCTGCTCGGCCACCTGCCGACTTTCGGCTGGATCGAACTCCGGCTTGCGCTGCGCAATTTATCAACCCGACGCATCCGTACCGCGACCACGCTGCTGGCGCTGACCGCCGGGATGTTCGCCCTGAGCAGCATCACCTATTTCGGCCTGGGGGCGCGCGAGATTGTGCGGGTACAGTTCAGCGAATCTCTGGGTGGCAATGTGCTGATTGTCCCACTCATGCCCAGTCAGGTTGCCCAGCCGATTATCGACCTGGGTTTGTCCTACCAGAACGGTATCCAGTACAAAACCGTGCTGAATTTGCTCGGCGGGCAGATGACACGGGTGGACGGTGGGCCAATCGTGCTGGATGGTCAGCAGCGCGAAGTACCGCTCACCATTCTTTACCGGAATACCGATAATCCCAACCTGAGTAGTGGGCCGGTATTGGCCGGACGCGATCTCACGCCGGATGATCGGGGTAAACAGGTTATCGTGCTGTCGCAGCAGTCGATTGTCGAGTCGATGGTGCGCGGTTTCACCCTGGATGATATTGGCATCCATGTCGGTTCTCAGGTTGCCGTCCGCATTGGCGGGAATGTAATGGATTTTGAGGTCGTCGGCATTGTCGGCGGTCTGAACAGCTTCGCGCCCAACATCGCCGGGGCATATATTCCCCAGGATGTATCCGGCGTGTCTCCGTCCTATACGGTTGATGTGGTTCAGGTCGATCAGGCAAATGTCGATCAGGTTTTAGTCAACCTGTCATCTGTCCCGTTGTTGTTCCCGATTGATGTGACCTTCATCGACGGCCTGATTCGCCGGTTGATTGAACAGTTGGCCGCCATCCCCACCATTGTCGGTATTCTGTCGCTGCTGGCGGCGGCGGTGATTATGGCGAATACGGTGTCGCTGGCGATTCTGGAACGCCGCCGTCAAATCGGTGTCCTCAAGGCCATTGGCTTGAAGCGGGGACGGGTTCTGCGGATTATGCTGCTGGAGAACACCATTGTTGGATTGGTGGGCGGCTTGCTCGGTATCGGGTTGAGTTCCCTGGGGGTTTCTATCATGACCGCCCTGGGGACAAATTCAATTCTCCCCATTCCTGGTGAGGCCACCACCATCACGATTGGCCTGTTGGTCGCCTCGGTGATTATTGCCTGGTTAGCAACCCTGTTGAGCGCCCGTGTCGCTGTCCGCGAACATGTGATGCGCGTTCTGCGGTACGAATAATCTGAAGACGTAGGGGAGGGTCTAAGCCCCTCCCCTCACAAATCAATTCGCGCCCCTATAGTCTATGTCCTTTACCGTTTGTTGATGTCAACCCACTGTCGATCTTTTACGCCTGTGTAAACCGATTGTGGCCGGATGATGCGGTTGGCTTCCTGCTGCTCGAAGGCATGGGCTGTCCACCCGGCCACCCGGCTGACCGCGAACGTTGGGCTGAACAAATCTGTCGGAAAGTCCAGACCATGCAGCAGCAGTGCCGTATAAAATTCCACGTTGGTCTGTAAATTGCGCCCCGGCTTGTATTCTTCCAGCAGTGTCACCGCCGTTCGTTCGACATCCCGCACCAGATCATACAGCGCCATATCGCCGCCGGAGTGGAACAATCGCTCGGCGGCTGCCGACAGCACTTCCGCACGCGGGTCGCGCACCTTGTAGACCCGGTGGCCGAATCCCATCAGCCGTTCGCCTGCTTCCAGTTTGCGCCGAATGTAGGGTTCGGCGTTAGCAGCTTCACCAATCTCGAACACCATATCCAGCGCCGGACCGGGTGCGCCGCCATGCAGCGGGCCTTTGAGCGCCCCTAACGCGCCCACGATGGCGGAAATCATGTCCGAGTCCGTCGAAATAATCACCCGCGCGGTGAAGGTCGAGGCATTCAATCCATGATCGGTCACTGTGTTCAGGTAGGTTTCCAGTCCCCGGATGTGTTCGTCATCGGGTACACTCCCGGTCAGCATATACAGGTAATTGGCTGCGTGTCCCAGGTCACTGCGAGGCGCAATGGGTGATTCTCCATTCAACAGCCGCCAATAAGCCGCCACAATGGTGGGGAAAGCCGCTACCAGTTTCAGCGCATCGCGTTCCGGGTCTTTACCCCCACCACCCAAACTCAAGGTGCTGGCCGCCATACGCAGCGCATCCATTACTTCGGCACGTTCAGCCGCCGCCGCGCGCAGCACATCCATCGCCGCATCAGGCAGTTGGCGTTGTGCTGCCAATTTCGTCCGAAAATCTATCAGTTCTTTAGCAGTGGGCAGGGTATCGTGCCACAGTAAGTACACCATTTCTTCGAACGTGGCCTGTCCGGCAATTTCTTCAAGCGGAAATCCAGCGATCACCAGCTCGCCCGCCAGTCCATCGACGCTGCTTAACCGAGTTTGCGCCGCCACTACGCCTTGCAAGCCCGGTTTAAATGTCGGTTCGTTCAACATCATTATGCTCCATCAGGTTCTCTATCATTTGGTCTTTACTCGCAGTATAGATTTCCGCTAAAATGTTGTCAATCTTGATTGGATAATCAACATATTTTGTGAGCACTTATGAAAAAATCGCGTTATCTGACCGCTGCCCAGGCTGCCGCCGAACTGGGTATCACACCGGCCACCCTGTATGCTTATGTCAGCCGGGGCATGATTCGTTCCGAAGCGATTGGGGGCGACCAGCGCGCCCGCCGTTACAGCGTCGAGGATGTGGAAAAACTCAAACAACGCAGGGAATCTCGCCGTAACCCGGATGGTGTCGCCGAGGCTGCCCTGCACCTGGGCACACCTATCCTCGAATCGGCCATCACCTTGATACAGGATGGTCGTCTGTATTATCGTGGGCAGGATGTTGTGACATTGGCGGAGAACAGCACTGTCGAAGCCGTCGCTACACTCATCTGGAATGTGGATGAGCAGACCGAACTCGACGGCCTGGTTCGCCGCTCCGGTTGAGTTTCCTCCAGCGTTTCAGACGATACAGGACGACATCGCCCAACTCAGGCCGTTTGAACGTTTTCAGGTTGTTCTGCCTCTGGCCTCGCCCTATGACCTGGCTGCCTACGATCTGCGTCCAAGCTCGGTTGCCGTGACAGGTGGGCGCATTCTCAGGTTGATGTGTGCCACCATTGTCGGGGGTGAACTCGACATTCCCGGAATCGCCCCGCTGTTAGGTCGTGCCTGGTCAGCGGGTGATGTAAAGGCAACACGCCTCATCAACGCCGCCCTCATCCTGTGCGCCGATCACGAATTGAACATTTCCGCCTTCACCGCCCGTTGTGTGGCATCGGCCAATGCCACACCGTATGCAGTCGTGATGGCCGGGTTAGCCGCCCTGAGCGGATCGAAACATGGCGGTCATACCGAACGAGTGGATGCCTTTTTGCGCGAAGCCGGGACGCCGGATGGCGTGTACGAGGCGATGGCCGGACGGCTGCGGCGCGGGGAACACATCCCCGGTTTTGGTCACATGCTGTATCCAGACGGCGACCCACGCGGTAGGGCACTCATCCACATGGTTGCCGATGCCTATCCCGATTCGCCTGCGCTTGCTTTTGCTGAAGCGGGAATGGAGGCCGCCAACAGTCTCCTGAATGATTATCCGACCATCGACTTCGCATTGGTGATTCTGGCGCGGGCGATGGAACTGCCGCCGGGTGCGGCGCTGGCGCTGTTTGGCATTGGCCGGACGATTGGCTGGATTGGTCATGCCATCGAGCAGTACCAGCTAGACCGCCTGATTCGCCCACGCGCCCGTTATGTTGGTCATCAGCCGATACAGGATTAGCCGAAAACCTCAATTCTTAAGCTGGATATTTGCTGCATTAATGCAACCCACGATGCGTTTGGCTTGCCCGCTCATGCCGAGGGACTCGAAGATGCCGTGCGCTTCTTCGTAGTGAGCGATAGCCTTTTCGTATTCGTCCACCTTGCAGTAATCATCTCCCAAATCGGCCAGTGTGTAACCCTCGCCGCGTTTGTCATCCATCTTACGGGTGATCTCCAACGCCTGGGTATGGTGGTCAATGGCGTACTGATACTGCCCCATGTCGCGGAAGGTATCGCCCATACGTCCCAGGTTGATGGCCTCGCCGCGTTTGTCACCTGTGCCGCGCGCGATGTCCAAAGCCCAACCCAGGTGTTCCACCGCTTTCTCGTACTGCTTCAACTCGCGGAAGGCATCCCCCAGTCGACCCAGATTGATTCCCGCGCCGCGCCGGTCTTGATTATCCTTCGATAGTGACAGCGCATCCTGATAATAATGAATCGCCTGATCAATCTCACCCCTATCCCGGTAAGCATCACCGATATTGCCCAGGTTGATAGCCTCGCCGCGTTTGTCGCCGCGCTTGCGGGCGATCTCCAACGCCTGTTCCAGATAGGTGATGGTCTGGTCGAGCCGTCCCGCCAGCCGGTGCGCGATGCCCATATTCGCCAGATTAATGCCCTCGGCGCGCAGGTCTTTGAAGCGTTGGGCAATCTCTAATGCCTGTTCCAGATGGTCAATAGCCGGGTCGGCCTGTCCCATCATCCGGTAGGCGATGCCGATGCGCCCCAGCGTCACACCTTCGCCGGGAGTATCACCCAACTCGCGGTAAATCTTGAGCGCCTGTCGATAAAATTTCATGCCGTTTTTGACCTGCCCCAGATCGCGGTAGGCACTGCCCAGACTGCCCAGGTAAGCCGCCTGATGCCGCCGTTCGCCCAACGCCTCGGCAGCATTGGCCGCCTGTTGCAGCAGATTGGTCGCCAGCCCCGCATAGCCCTGTAGATGCAAAAAGCCCTCGGTAGTATCGGAGTCGAAATCCCGGTACAGCCCATCGGCAAACTGCTCCACCTCCACGTAGCGGTTGACCGTCATCGCCCAATTGCACCGCGCCGGTGAAATTATCCAGTTCGGAGCGCAGTGCGGCGAAGTTTTCCGTACCCGGCTCTTTGTAACGACCCAGATAGGTCAGGCAGGCATCCAGCGCCTTGTGCTGTCCGGCATCATCGGTGCTGGGATTTGGCGTAACTGTAGGCCAGATCGTGGATGCGATATTCCACCGCCCGTTCGCCACCTTCTGCCACCCGTTCCGCCAGACCGCGCCGCTGCAAACGGTTGAGCGCGTCCTCCACCGCCGTCTCATCCAACCCCATGTAGATCGACAGCATTTCCGGTGTGGCGCTGGATGTGAAAATCGCGCCGAATGCCAGAAAGGCCGCCCGCGCTTCTTCATCCAGCGTATACAAGCTGGTATTCAGCAGTTCCTCGATGCTGGTGTGCCCTTCTTCTTCCATGCCATCCGGCGCGGTCAGTTTCCAGGGCGCGGCGCCGATGCGTTCCAGCAGTTCTCGTGGAGACATGCCATCCAGGGCTAACGTCAACCCTGCCACCCGCACCGCGAAAGCATGGTCGCCCAACTTCTCGCACAATTCATTGGCTTCGGGGTTGTCCGCCCACTCCTCGTCGCCGAGCAGCGCCAGCGACGCCTCCCGTGACAGCTTGCCCACATCCAGACGTGTCAGTCCGGTGAAGCGGTGACGTGACGTGACCAGAATCGGCACACCGCTGGGGATAGCGTTCACATTCAAGAGCTGTGTCAGCGCCCGCCCGTTCCAGACATCATCCAGCACGATCAACTTGACATCATGCTCGTCCAGCAGCAGCCGCACGATCCGCGCCTGTGCTGCCGGACTGCTCTCCTTAATGATGCTCTGCTGGGCGTTGAACGGCCTCGCCAGCGCCGCGAACAAACCGTCACGGTCTTCTGTCCCGGCGCGCAGCCACACCACAGGCCCTTTGCCCTCGCCAATCCGGTCCGCAGCGATATAGGCCGCCAGCGCGGTTTTGCCCATGCCGCCGAAGCCTTGCAGCAGCACCCGCTTGCCCTTGTCCAGCAAGCCGTTGACCTCCGCCACCAGTTCATCCCGCCCGAATAGGTTTTCCGGTTGGCCGGGGATGTCCTCCGGCATGATGGCATAGATGGCGTCCAATTCACCGCTGCGCGCCGCCCGCCATTCCTGCCAGTTGACCAGGGCGCTGACCAATCGCTGCTGGAAATCATCCACTGTTGAGAACATTGCCCGGATGACCAACTTATCGACTTTGGCCTTGAACGTCTCCAACTTGACTGCGTTACGGCGGTCATAGGCGGTTTTCGGCCACTTATGTTCCGGGTCAACCATGAAGCACAGGCGATCTAAACCGCGCTCCCCGGCATAATCGAACTCGATCTCGGTCACGCTGCGGTCATACCCTTTTTCGATATAACCGTAGCGGTGGGCGATGATGCCCACATACAGGTCAGCCTCACGCAGTTTGCGCTTGCTGCCCTCGGATGCCCCGACGCCCATCGCCTCAAAATTTTCCATTGCAATTGGCTCGAAACCCAGGTTGCGACAGGTTTCGATGGCTGCCGCCCGATATTTTTTCAAGTCAAGGCTGGTGCTGCTGATGAATACGCTTTTTGGCATGGGTATCCTGATGTCTAAGGATTGTCGATGGTGTGGAATGGAAGGTGCGTTCCCTTGTTCTTATCTTACGATAAGCCTACTATCGACACAAGAGAAGGAAGTCCCCTATCCTGAGGGGTATAAATCACATCTTTCGTGGTAAGTGTGTCACAATTGATGGTCTCCATGTAACGTACAGTGCCAATTGACTGATGAAACAAAAGTTCTTATCATACAGATTGTCCCCGAAACAAAATAAATCATTATCTGAGCCTACCAACACCTTATGGAGCGTGACCGTGCGTAAACTGATTGTCGGCAATATGATGTCGTTGGATGGATATTATGAAGGTAAGGATCGCAGTCTCGGCGCGCTGTTTGACTATTTCCATGAAGACTATGCTGGCGACGAGACACTCGATCAGTATTTTACGGAACGATTGCGGGCTGCCGATACGCTGTTACTCAGTGGCCGCACTTCATACACGGATAACAAGAATTACTGGCTGAATTATCCGAATAACCCAGATGGAACGGCCATCCGCTACGAATTTGCAGGGCTGATGAAGTCTGTCGATAAAATTGTTGTTTCGGATAAGATCACCCCGGAGGATTTAACCCCCTGGGAGCATAATACCCGTATCGTCCGGGGGGCAGATTTGTACAAAGAGATTGCCGCCCTCAAACAGCAGCCCGGCAGAGACATTCTGGTATTGCTAAGTCGGATGCTGTGGAACGATCTGCTGGTACATGATCTGGTCGATGAGCTGCACCTGATTATTTTTCCACTGATTGCAGGCGAGGGTACACCGATCTTCACGGGTCGCCCACCTGCCTCGCTCAAGCTCATCAGCTCACGTACGTGGCAAGGCTCTGGCAACATCCTGGCGTGTTATGAAGTCAGTCGCCCGAAGCCCTAAGTCGAACCCAAAAAGTGCGAATGTGGGGAGAGTCTGGAACTCTCCCCCATAATTATTACGCCTTACTACCGAACAAAGAAACTGCACGCGGATCACGCCCGAAAGCCAGTCGCCGCGCCACATGATTATTGAGTTCGTCCGTTCGGATAGGATACAATCAACGCAAATGGACATCGTATCGGATGGATTGCCCATGCCGCGTTGCCTCGCTTTGCCGATTGCGCTCACCTGTGTCCTCCTCGTTGGCTGCAACTTTAACAGCAATACGACGCCTGCGCCCACGCGCGTCCCGACGACAGTGGCGCTCAACCAGACGCCGAACCCCGTACCGTTCATCATGACCATCCCGCCCACTCCCACGCCAGTCTGCCCCGGCGCACCACGCACCCGCCTGATCGTGCAGGAACGTGGCCGTGTCATGCGCGCCGACCCGCGTCCAGTCAACCTGCGTTCCGCGCCCGGTCTGGATAACCGTTCGGTTGACCTGATTCCAGTGGATGCGATTTTCTATGTGCTGGATGGACCCGTATGTGAGGGGGATTTCGCCTGGTTCAAAGTCCGCTATGACGATCAGGAGGGTTGGATTGCCGAAGGTGAATCGGACTTCTATTATGTTGAGCCGTATCTGGTGGGTTGAATAATTATTGTTCCTGAAGTTTTTCGAGGAACTGATCGACTTTCAGGACAGGTATGTTGGCGTATTGAATCAAATCCAACAGTTGATGATCGCCCGAAACAATATAATTTGCCTTTCCGCCTAGCGCACAGGCCAGCACAATATCATCTTTGGGATCAGCTTCAATCACTGGCTGAATCCGGGCGGGTTCTATTAAATCAACCAATAGCCGATAATCTTCAACTAGATTTTCCGGGGTTCGGCCAACTTCAGCAAGGCGCATCGCAAACTTGGGACGTGCTAAAACCCTACTCAGTTCTGCCAGCATGTCTTCGGATGTGAGGAGTAAGAAGCGTTAGAGGCGAACGGCATTTAGCGCTTCACGAGGAAGTCCACCCCACAGTAAGGCGGACACAACAATGTTCGTATCGAAAACCGCCCGTATCACTCGGCATCTTCGCGGCTGGCACGAATTTCAGCGGCAATTTCTTCCGGTGTCAAAGCTGGTTCGAGTGCCGAAAGCTTGTCTACATCATCGAAAAATCGGTCAATTCGCGCCTTGCGTTTTAGCTCCGACACCAGTAGAGCGGCCATCTGTTCATCCGTTAACAATCCGGCGGCTTCAGCCTGTTCAACGACATCTTCGGGTAAATTCAGCGTCACCCTTACATAATCCATCATTGACATCCTCATAACTTCATAAGGTGATTATACGACGACAACGCCCTGAATGTAATACATCCCCAGGCATTCACGTCCAACCCCAATTCAACTTCTGAAATCAAATTGGGAGTAGAAGGTGAACCGGACTTCTATTCTGTCGAGCCGTATCTGGCGGGGTAAAGTTACACACCCTTTACAATTCTATAACGACTTGCCGATGCGTTTCGCCCTACAATGACAGATATACAAGTCTATATGGGGGTAAATCATGGTGAAAAAACTTCTGCTTTTCTTGCTGTTAATCGGGGTCGTCGCACTTGCGGCTTGCCGACGCGCCGAAGTGACCGACATCCAGCGTGATCCCTCCGGCGGGGTAGACGTGACCGCCGAGTTGACCGAATCCGACATCAGCGCGGCCATTGCCGATGCGCTGGCAATCGACAACCCACTGCTGCGTGACCCACAGGTGGATTTACAACCTGGGCAGATCGTGATTACCGGGCAGCATGACCAGCGTGACGGTACTGGAACGGTCAGCGGCAGCCTGACAGTCACCTTGTCGGTTCAGAATGGCGCAATCCTGGCGCAGGTGACACAGGCCGATATTGAGGGGATTGATTTGTCCGACGCGCGTATCGCTACGATCAACAGCCGGATTGCCGAGCGTGTAACCCGCCGCGCTGACCGCGAAAACCGCCAGATTACGGTGCAGTCTGTGACCATTAGCGACACAGCCGTCGAAGTCATATTTAACGTCCAACGAACCTGAAATTGGGAGCGAAGAATTGGGGCAGGTGGTTATTAGTGTATCTGCCCCGCTACGATTAATTGCAATTTTTGACGGGATGACCAGAATTCGTTCGGTAGAGATTCGTCAAAATCATCACTCATCCATGCTCCGGGGAACAAACCGAGCAGACGAGGGGTGTCCGGCAAAATTTCTGGCACAAGCCGAACCAACGGTGTTTCACCTTCGGTCAGGATAATCTCAGTACCTTCCATCGCCAATTCAAGTAGGTCTTTTAGGCTTGTCTCCGCACTCTGCACATCAATCCGCTTTGTGACCATATCATTACCTCACACCTTCACATCCACCCTGTCCACGATGCCCATGATGACCGCTCGTGCCGGGCCTGTGCCCCGTTTGCCGATGATCTGACGCGCGCTGCTGCCTTCGTCCACCACCAGCACCACATCTCCCACTCCCGCCTGCACATCGTCCAGACAGACGTCATACGCGGCGGACTCGCTGCCGTCCAATTCCAGCCGCGCGACCAGCATCAGCTTGTGTTGTTGGTAGAGGGGATGTTTGATCGTACTGACCACTGTGCCTTTGACGCGCCCGATGTACATCGCTACCCTTTGCGCCTTTGCTTCTTTGTGCCTTTGCGTGGAGTTCTTTTTGTTTTCTGGATGGGGGGCAAACACCTTCCAGGCTACACTATCCGCATCATACAAGGGTCTGTCATCCACATCATCCACGATGCCCACCACTGCCGCATCCACCGGCACGAACGACACTGGCAGCGCAAATGCTGCTTCCTTTGAGGCGATCACAAACACCAGTTCATCCATACCTGCCTGATTGGTCGCATCCACCGCTACATAGGGTTCACCGTCCGGCTGGCGATGGATGTCTAGGGGCTGCACAATCAGAAATTTAACTCCGTCCAGCCCACGATATTTCTGGCTGGCAACCAGATTGCCGATTACTCGCGCAAATTTCATCCGTCAAACTCGCTTAAAATCGTCTCGTCAGGGGTTTGCTGCCCACAGCCTGTTGCAGGGCTTCAAGCGATGCCGGGGTCGCCATCTCGCGCAGCATATCCGCCGCCTTTTGCCGCACCTGCGGATTCTCCGAGGTCTTTATCGCTTGTGCCAGTCCGGGGATAGCCGCCTCGCCCAGCGCTTCTAATGCGGCTGCGACGGCCTGTCGTACCACGTCGTTTCGATCTACGCAGGCTTCCACCAGTGCCGGGGCAGCGCTCGGTTCGCGCAGACCCCAGAGGGCATCAGCCGCACTGCGGCGAACTTTCCAGTCCTCGTCCTGTAGGGCTTCGACCAATCCGGGTACAGCCGTTGCACCCATCTTGCCCAGCGCCCCGGTAGCCGCCCAACGCATGTCATTGTCGGTGTCTTTGTTCAGGATATGCAGCAGTTCCGGTACGGCACTCGGCGCGCCGATGTCGCCCAATGCCTTGATGGCTGCAACACGGACGCGCACATCATCATCTTGCAGGGCATCCAGCAGCCCTGGTACTGCGGCCTGTTCCTGATAGTTGCTTTGTTTCGCCAGCATGAAGGCTGCATCCACGCGCACATCCCGCAGCGTGTGTTGAACTGCGCCCACCAGGGCGCCAAACGCCGCCGGATGATTCATCTGCGCAAGGCTTCGCAGTGCCGAGCGCCGTTCTTCAGCGTTAGGGCTGTCCAGCGCGGCAACTGCCGTTTTGACAGCCGGTGGAGCATCCCGTGCGACCATGACTGTATGCGGCTGGTACTCGCCCTGGATTTCATACAATCGCCGGATCAGTTTGTCCCAGGGCGGGCGAGCCTGATCGGTGAAATCCAGATATTGTAGTAGTTCGAGTTGGGGATGCAAATTGGGGGTGGGGTGCAGCATGACCGGAATTACCTTCACGCCCGCGCCCTGTGCATATGCCCATTCATAAGTGACAAACTCGGACAGCTTGGCTTCGGGCGTGATGATAAAAATCAGGGCGAACGAGTCCTGGATGGCGAAGTTGATCGCTTCACGCCAATTTTCGCCAGCGCGCAGCCGCTCATCATCCAACCAGATGTCAAAACCGGCTGTTTTCAGTTGATGAACCAGCATATCGGCAAAGGCTTTTTCTTCATGCTTGTACGAGATGAAAACGTGCTGCCCCATTTTATGCTCCTCGTCAGTCGCACAGCCTTTTGCCTCAGATTGGACGAGGATTATACCGTCGCGTCCTCCCCGATGATCTGGGGTTCGGGCAGTGGCACATTCTCGCCCCGCGCCCGTCGCCATCCATAGGCAGCTGCTTTCGCCACCCGTGAACCGATGCGTTCCAGTGCTTCAGCAGCGGCCTCCTGCGTTTCCAGGTTATTGTCCTTCAGCTTGTTGATAAGGCCAACTACCGCTGGAGAACCGATCTTGACCAGCGCATCCGCCGCCTTTTTACGCGGGATAGCATAGCGGCTGTTCAATTCCCTCAACAGGCGTGCAACTTCAGCTTTCTCTTTGTCCATAATGTTACCTCGTGTCACGAAATTTAGCTTGCGCTGGAAGGATTACACTCATTATATGATGATTTCGTGGTGTTTTTCGCGGTCTGTGATGGTACTTTTGGGTCACTCCAGCCATCAATTCACTCATTTGG
Source organism: uncultured Chloroflexia bacterium (assembly GCA_963752305.1). Lineage (GTDB taxonomy): Bacteria > Chloroflexota > Anaerolineae > Aggregatilineales > Phototrophicaceae > CFX2. The sequence goes on along the minus strand of CAVVXQ010000001.1, from coordinate 69,471 downwards.
CAGTCTGCCATCCAGTGACAACCGATTCATCGGGGTCATTTCAATCGGGAGATGGGCAGAGAGGCAGTCACCCAATAGTCGGATATTTGGGGATTAGGGGCTGGCAAGCCAGTCTACGAGGAGTATACCTTTGCGCCAGCCCTGTCCCAACTTTTAGTGGGCGGCGGCGGGAAGGATGGCGTCCCGGTGCGCGGCGAGAAAATCGGCCACGCCGGTGGGTTTACGCCCGGTCAGTTCTTCAACATTGTTGGATACCTGACTGAATTTTCCCTGGGCAATGCCTGTATCGAAGGAAGCGTAGCCTTCGGCAACCGGACGCGGTACACCAACAGACGTCATACCCTGAATGACGGTTTCGAGTTCCACCGGGACGTAGATGACCGGATGTCCGGTGACGGCGGTGGCGATTTCGGCCAGTTCGGTCTGCGAAAGCGCTTCCGAGCCGGTGATGTCGAGCGTGCGACGCCCATCAAATGACGCAGCAAGTACGGCTGCAAAGACGCGGGCACAATCCTCACGGGTGATGTAGGCGGTTTTGCCATCTCCAGCCGCGTTGATGAGCTTGCCCATCTGGACAGCACGCCCCAGCGACATCAGCAGCATATCGGTATAGATATTTTCCCGCAGCACCGTCCAGCCCATTGTACTGGACTCAAGGGCGGCTTCCGTGCCCCTGTGGTCAGCGGCCAGCCGGACGGGTGAGTCTTCACCGGGGTTCATGAGGGAGGTATAAACAACCTGTTTGACCCCGGCTTGCTCGGCAGCCTCGACAGCATTTACATGTTGTTTGAGACGACCCCCTTCCAAGTCAACCATATCGGTGCTGATGAGCAGCAGGCGATCAACCCCTTTAAATGCTTCGAGCAGGGAAGCCGGATCGTCAAAGCTGCCATACCGAACGCTCACCCCGCGCTGGCTGAAGTCCGCCAGTTTGTCCGGCGTGCGGGTGGCCGCGACAATCGAGCCAGCACCGGATTCCAACAGCAGTTCGACAACGCGGCGGCCTAGATGACCGGAAGCGCCTGTAACCAACAGAGTTGGCTGATTATTTTGTGACATGATGAATCTCCTCAAAATCTGTATTGAATCCGATGGTTACTATAAGAGATTTAATCTATAATAGGAAGTAGGCACTTTGGAGTAAGGTAGTCACCTGATGGAAACTATTGACAAGTCCCCCAACCCCTATAGTGGCGATTGCCCAACCCGACAAACATTGGAGCGTATCGGGGACAAATGGACAACGCTGGTCATTGGCTTACTGGAAAATGAACCAAAACGATTCTCTGAACTCCGGCGGAGCATCGGCGGCATTTCACATAAGATGCTGACGCAAACGCTGCGCAATCTGGAACGCGATGGACTGGTGACACGAACGCTATACCCGGAAGTTCCGCCGCGTGTGGAATATGAACTCACGCCACTGGGCGAAACGTTGTGCGCGCCTATCGCCGCCATTCGGGATTGGGCGGAAGCGCACATCGAGCAGGTGAGCGCCGCACAAACCCGCTATGATGCGCGGGGAAGCGAGTTCATAGTAACTGCAATGCTTCCAGCCAACCTTGATCGTGTTTCGATGAAGATTATGAGCGAAAAAACGTCTCGCACAAAACTCGAACAAGAAATCCTGACGAGTACAAAGAAAATTCGTTTCAACCCGGATTCAGGTTGCTATGATGAAGAAGCTCTACAGAAGTTTGGGGAGGCATGGCACACCTTAGTTCAATACTATAACAGGGAGGATCACAACGACACGGACATCAGCGTTGAGATTGTTCACTCTTATCTGGACAGTATCAATTACTTTTTCGGTATATGGCAGGATAAAGGGATGATCGAGGTATGTAGAGAGCGTGCCGAAGAAGCACTTCAAGAACTTGAAGCACAACTAAATTACATCATGGAGGCTGTTGAAAGAAGGATATATCCAAATGGACGTGAATAAACAGACCACATGCCGTAATGGATGACATGAAGCAATGAAATACTCGAAAAAATTGCCTGCGCCTTTGTTTTTAGCCCTTGTGATACGAAGTGCTTGGTTTGCTGTTTTTTGATAGGACAATTCACCCTATTCCCGCAAGTACCGCATTATAGGCTTGATCGTAGTAACATTACTCTCCGTATTGTTTTTCGGACAGGTAAAACGAGTTAACTCTATTAAACAGCCGGTCGTTACCTGCCTCAACATCACTCCGTCAGCGCAAATGCCCGCACCGGGAACGTGCCCATACCCTTGACCTTAACCGGGACGGCGAAGAATTTGAAGCCATTGTCCGGCACATGCTCCAGACCACACATGTGTTCCACAATCGGGATGTCCGCGCCCAGCAGGGCGGAATGAACCGGACGTTCGCCGCCATCAGTGTTGTCGATGTTGTAGGAGTCGATGCCGACCAGTTTCGCCCCGGCGCTCACCAGAAAATCAGCAGCGTCGGCGGTCAGGTGGGGATGGCCTTCAAAGTAGGCATCGGTTTTCCAGTGTGATGACCATCCGGTATGTACCAACACTGCTTTGCCCCACACATCCACATCGGCAAAGGCGGCGCGGGTGATGGCGTGTCCACCGCGTTCCGTCGCCCGAATCATCACACCATCCAGATTGGCAATCGAGGTCATCGGCAGTTCGGACAGGTCTTTGCCATCGGCGTAACGGTGGAAGGGGCTGTCGATGTACGTGCCGGTGTTAGCGATCATCTCAATCTTGCCGATGTGGAATTCCGTACCCTCGGCATAAACTTTACGGGAGGCTTCGCGGCTGAGGTAGTCGCAGATGATCGGCGCGGGCAGGCCTTTATAGGTAATCAGGCCGTCCTCGACCACATGGCTGCAATCAATCAGGGTTGTGCCGCGTCTCAGACCGTTTGAGGCGAGGCGTTTGTGCGGTTCGGTGATGATCGTTTTGTTGAGGATGCGAACCGCGCCGACTATCAACAGGCGCATGTCGGACACAACAAAATCGGCCAGCGATTGATCGGTGATGTCGTCGCCGTCAATGTCCAGCCGGAAGTCCTGTCCCTGAATGCCGCCGCCATTGGAAAAATCGACTTCAAAGTCAAACTTTACCCGTTTGTCATCCACGTTTGCCTCCTGGTTCTGAACGCCTGACGGGATTATACTATGCCTATCGAAAACATCATGGAGTCCACCATGCCAGAAATCAGTAACTTGTCGCTGTTCATCACCGCATCGCTGGCGCTGCTGATTACACCGGGGCCAGCCGTGTTATACATCGTCACCCGCAGCGTCGATCAGGGGCGGCGTGCTGGTCTCGTCTCCGTCGCCGGGATTCAGGTGGGCGGTTTATTCCATGTGACCGCCGCCGCGTTGGGCGTATCTGCCGTGCTGATGTCGTCGGCGCTGGCATTCGATGTGGTCAAGTATCTGGGCGCAGCCTATCTGGTGTACCTGGGCATCCGCAAGCTGACCTCGAAAGTCGAAATAGAACAGGTAGAAGATGTTAAACCGGACAGTCTGCGCCGCATCTTCTCGCAGGGCGTGATCGTCAACGTGTTGAACCCAAAAACCGCCCTGTTTTTCTTCGCCTTCCTGCCGCAGTTCGTTGACCCGGCGCGCGGTTCTGTGCCGCTGCAAATGCTCATGCTAGGGGTGTTGTTCATCTCGCTGGCGTGCTGCACTGACGGAACCTATGCCATGCTGGCCGGGACTGCCGGACGCCGACTGAAAGGCAGCCTGCGCTTCCTGCGGGCGCAAAAATATTTCGCCGGGACGATCTACATCGGCCTGGGACTGGTGGCGGCGTTCGCGCCATCCCATAAAAAGTAGTCCCTATGTCGTTCCTGTCATCTTCTGAACAGTATACCCTCGCGCTGATTTGTGAGACATTTGTGCCTTCGCTGGCGGCTGAATCGGGCGAGGACTCACGTTTGCTGGCGCTGTCGGCTGCTGACCTGAATCTGGCGGACAATCTGGAATCCGCGCTGGAACGACTGTCGGACGAAGGGGAACGATCTCAAATCAAGCTGGTGCTGTCGCTGCTGGAAATCGGTGCAGTGAACGGGGTTGCTGCTGGAGTGTGGCGGGGATTCTCCGATCTGACAACCGAGGAACGGACTCGCGTGTTACGCGCCTGGGGCAACAGTCAAATCCCGGCGGCGCGGCAGTTTTTCCAGACCCTCAAGCGGCTGGGGTTGTTCCTGTTTTATGCCACCATGCCCGATGGTGCGCCCAATCCCGCCTGGGGGAGCTTTGGCTATCGTGAACCGCCACCGCCACCGGATACCCCCCGCCCGATCAAACCGCTAGACATTCATGGGCCAACTACGCTGACTGCCGATGTGCTGGTGATCGGTTCGGGCGCTGGCGGGGGCGTTGTGGCTGGGGAGCTGACGGCGGCGGGGTACGACGTGCTGGTGGTGGAAAAGGGCAGCTATTATGCCGAGCCGGATTTTCATGGACGTGAACTGGACAGCACCGAGCATTATTTCGAGAAATATGGGTCGCTGACCACCGATGACCTGAGCATGATTGTGCTGGCGGGTAACACGCTGGGCGGCGGCACGACCATCAACTGGTCGGCCTCGCTGCGCCCACCGGAGTACGTGCTGCGCGAGTGGGCGCGGGATTATGGTTTCATCGGGGCGGAGAGCGCGGATTTCCAGCACAGCCTGGATGCGGTCACAACGCGCATGAACGTCAATGAGGTCGAATGTGCCGTCAACGGCAATAACGCGGCGCTGGCGCGTGGAGCGGAGGCGTTGGGCTATGATGTGACATCGATTCCCCGTAATGTGAAAGGCTGCGAGGAGTGTGGGTTCTGCAACTTCGGCTGTATGTATGGCGCGAAGCAGGGGACGCTCAAAACCTATTTGCAGGATGCTTATGATGGCGGCGCGCGGGTGATGGTGCGGGCGACTGTCGAGCGGGTACTGCATCATCGCGGTGTGGCCTACGGCGCGCTGCTGCGGGTCGAGGATGAAAATGGCGAGTCGCATGAGGTGACAGTAAAGGCGAAAGCGGTGGTGGTCGCGGCTGGATCACTGAATACCCCGGTGCTGCTGCAACGTTCCGGGTTGGTGAATGCCAACATCGGCGCGAATCTGCACCTGCACCCGGTTACGGTGATCTACGGCAGGTTCGACGAGCCGTTGAATCCCTGGCAAGGGCCACCGATGACACGCTACAGCAAACAGTTCGCCAATCTGGATGGACGGGGGTATGGCGTGCGGCTGGAAACTGCTCCGGTGCATCCCGGCATCGCGGCACTCAGTTTCGCGTGGCAATCCGGGAGGCAGCACAAACGGCTGATGAGCGCCCTCGACCACATGGCGAACATCATCATCCTCACGCGCGACAGTCACGGCGGGCGGGTGACGGCGGACAAAAATGGTAAGCCCAGACTGCACTATCGCCTGCATCCCCACGACGCCCGTCACCTGATGCGTGGTTTGCAGGAAGCCCTGCGAATCCATGTGGCAGCGGGGGCGCAGGAAGTGTCCAGTCCCCATAACGATCCACTGGTATTCCGCCCCGGCGAGGATGGCGATCTGGAAACCTATTTAGATGCGGTGGTCGCGCGTGGCTTCCACCAGAACGCCTATATGCTGTTCAGCGCCCACCAGATGTCGTCGTGCCGGATTGGGGGCGACAGTCAACTCGGCGCGGTTGACCCCTCCGGCGAAACCTACGAAGTCCACAACCTGTTTGTGGCCGATGGCAGCGTCCTGCCGACAGCCTCCGGTGTCAACCCGATGGTGACAATCATGGGAACGGCACATTATCTGGCGGGGCAGATTAAAGCGAGATTGTAAAAATCGGTTTATAGTTTTAGGGGCGATTGATCGCCACTGTAAACACAACTTGCCATGAGACTGCTGCTTTGACCCGCAAATACGACCAGATTATCGTCGTGGACATTGAATGTACCTGTTGGGATACACCGTCCCCGCCAGATGGACAGGAAAATGAGATTATCGAAATCGGCATCTGTCGATTGAGGCTCGATACCGGGGAACGCTTCGGCAAGCGCAGCATCATCGTTCGCCCGGAACGTTCGGTAGTCAGCCCATTTTGTACGCAGTTGACGACCCTCACCCAGCAGCAGGTGGATGCGGGTATCTCGTTTCCTGAAGCGTGCGCCATACTGGAAAAGGATTACAAGACCAGAGCGCGGGTGTGGGCGAGTTATGGTGATTATGACCGCCAGATGTTCGAGCGGCAGTGTGCGGCGCGGGATGTGCCTTATCCCTACAGTTCAAGCCACATGAACATCAAGACACTGTTCACGCTGCTGATGGGGATGCGGCATGATGTGGGCATGGTGGCAGCGATGGGCAAGCTGAACCTGACACTGGAAGGCACACATCATCGAGGGGATGATGATGCCTGGAACACTGCCGACATCCTGATGAAGTTGATCGAACGTGGTCGAAAGTGAGAATAAGGCTCGTTCGGGCTGTTTGTGATGATCGCCAAACACGGTGAATATGGGTGCATGAGGGTGAGCAAGGGATGAAGGCCGAAGGACAAGTCATCATCCATCAGGGGGATGTATACTGGCTGCAATTGGAAAACCTGAGTGAGCCACAATCGGGTATCCGCCATCCCTATGTCGTCATTCAGGATGATCTCTTTAACCACAGCCGCATCCATACGGTGGTGGTCTGTGCATTAACCTCGAATCTCAGTCGTGCAAGCATGCCGGGAAATGTGTTACTGGACGCTGGTGAAGCCAATTTACCCAAACAGAGTGTGGCGGAAGTTTCTAAAGTATCCAGCGTCGATAAAACACAGTTAGGGGAATACATCGGGTCGCTGACTGAAGAGCGGATCAGCCAGATATTGGCAGGGATGCGGTTTTTGCAACGATCATTTTTCTCCCAGTAATTATAAGGAGTAGCTATCATGCCGGAGATGCAGTTTACGACCGACGTTAACCGTCCAGTGGCGGATGTATTCGATCTGCTGGCCGATCTGCCGAATTACAGCCGATGGCTGCCGCCTTCCGACCTATTCGCTGAACTGCCCAAAATATCCGACAATCCAATCAAACTGGGCACGACCTACATTGACCAGGGGCAGTCCACCCCCCTCTACGGGAAGATCACCGAGTTTAATCCGCCGACTCGCCTCACTTTCTATCAGGTGTCGAAATTCCCCGTACCCGGTTTTCTCGCCAACCTGACAATCCAGATACGCTATTCGCTGGAAGCTGAAAATGGTGGCACAAAATTAACCCGCGACATTCAGGTGAACATCGGCGGGTTGTTGAAACTGCTACAGTCCCGCCTGCTCAGTACCATCCGCCACGAAAACGAGCGTATTCTGGCGATGATGAAAGCGTACCTGGAAGCTGAAGTGGGCTAGCAATCAGGCTGTTTCGGCTTGATGGTGATCATCTTCCTCTATTGAACAATCCTGATCGCCATATTCGATCTCGATGGTGGTGTGTTCGAGGCCGAGATTTTTGACCGCCTCGCGGCTTTCCCGCTTAATCCGCAGCACGTCCGCCTGACTGATGGCTTCCGGTACAACCAGATGGGTGGTTAACACATGATGTTCGCCATCCAGCGACCAGATGTGGGTATGGTGGGTACTTTCAACACCCTTGATAGCGCGAAAACGATTGTCCACATCCTGAATGTCGATGCCGCTGGGGATGGCCTGTAAAAACAGCGACAGCGCTTTCTTCAAATTACCGAGCGCGTGCGCCAGTATATACACCGTGATGAGAATCGACAGAATCGGGTCGAGGATAGGAATGTCTGCGAACAGCGACACTATGCCGACAGCCAACACCGCAATCCAGCCCAGAACATCCTCAATCAAGTGCCACGCCATGACCTGTGCGTTGAGGGTTCTGCTGCCACGCAGCCGCAGGACTGCCAGCCCATTGATAGCGACACCGATGATAGCGATCAGCACCATACCGGGTGCGTCGAAGGATTCCGGGTTTGCCAGCCTGCCGAGTGCCTCCGACACAATGAACAGCGAACCGACGATCAGGACAGCGGAATTGATGAGCGCGCCCAACAGCGAGAAGCGCCGGTAGCCATAGGAATATCGGGTATCGCTGCCCTTATTGGAATAGCGATCCAACAACCAAGCTAAACCGAGCGAGATACTGTCCCCGGCGTCATGCAGCGAGTCCGACAGGATGGCGATGCTATTGGTCAGCAGGCCGCCGATGATCTCGAAGATGGTGAATCCCAGATTGATGAGAAAGGCCAGCCGGATATTGGCGCGATCCCCAGTATGCTGATGAGAATGATCGTGGTTGGTCATAGACCCCCTCGTGTGTTCGCGTAGAGTTATATCCATACGATACAACACGAACGATTCAGACAGGTTAAAATCAGGCTGTAGACAAGGAAGTGTTGTATGAACACATTCGTATCTCTTGCAGCCCGTATCGCGCAAGAACTCGGTGAGATACCTGGTGTGGCGGCGGTGGTACTCGGTGGCTCACGGGCGCGAGGGATGGCCGACCCGGATTCCGACATTGACCTGGGTATTTACTATGACCCGGATAATCGACCATCGCTGGATGCCCTGCGCGACGTGGCGGCACGGTTGGACGACAGCCACAGCGGCGAGGTTATCACCGACTTTGCTGAATGGGGGCAGTGGATCAACGGTGGCGGTTGGTTGACAATTGATGGTCAGAAGGTGGACTGGCTGTACCGCGACATCCAACAGGTGCGCCAGATCATCGGCGAATGCCGCGCCGGAAACCCACGCATCTTCTATCAGCCCGGTCATCCACATGGTTTCTGGACGACCATCTACATGGGCGAGGTGCATGTGTGCCAACCCCTGTATGACCCCAATGGCGTGGTGGATGATCTGAAGAAACTGACAACCCCCTATCCACCATTGTTGAAAAAAATCATGATCGAGCGAAATCTGTGGGAAGCCGGATTCGCGCTGGACACCAGTCGAAAGTCCGCGATGCGGGGTGATGTGCTGCATGTGACGGGTGGATTATTCCGGTGTGGGGCATGTCTGGTGCAGGTGGTGTATGCGCTGAACGAACGCTACTGCATCAACGAGAAAGGGGCGGTCAAACAGGCTGAATTCGTTTCCGATTCTCCCTCAAGATTGGCATTCCAAGATTGACAGGGGGGTCGGTGGGGGAGGGCGAACCCCGGCGGAACTGACCAACAGGATAGACGAAATGGCGGCATTGACCGAGTCGATTCGCGTTCTGCTGCCAACCTAAAGTGAGGGCAACCTTCAGGCTCTTCAGCATCCATTCCACCTATAATCAAATCAGTGAATATTACCTGAGGTACATCCATGCCGAGCTGCATCAACTCCTTCGTTCGTAGGCGCGGACGTATCATTGTGCTTGTCCTGACTACCATAACGCTAATCATGGGCGGCGTAGTGGCGCAGGCGCAGGAGGCACAGCCATCTACTGGGTCGATTGCACGGCAGATTGAGGCCGACGCCCATGTGATGATCGGACATCTGAGTACCGTGACGAGTGTACGCTACAGTCCGGATGGCAGCTTAATCGCGTCGAGCAGCGGAGACGGAGTTGTGCGGCTGTGGGATGGTTATCTGGGCAACCCGGTTGCCATCCTGTATGGTCACACCGGGCCAGTGATGGATGTTGCCTTCAGCCCGGATAACTACACGCTGGCGTCGGCCAGTATGGATACATCCGTCCGGCTGTGGGGCTTAACCGGGTTTCCGAATGGCGAGGTGATAGATGTGCTGCGGTTCGATGAGCGAATCACCAGTGTGGCTTTTGGCACTAATCCCGACCTGCTGGCGGTTGGTGGCGTGGACGGCACGATACAGTTGTGGGACATCCCAACAGCCTATAATCAGGCCACCCTGCTCGGTCACGATGAGGCAGCCATAGCCCTGATGTTTAGTCCAGATGGTGCCCTGCTCGCTTCCGCCAGTTATGACGGTACAACGCGCCTATGGGACATGGAAACCTTGACTGAGCGGTTTATTCTGAAGCCGGATGCGACTTTCAAAATTTCCCAGACAGATGTGGTTTTCAGTCCAGATGGGCGTTATGTGTTCACCTCCGACGGTGTGTTTAACATCGCCACCGTGCGACAGTGGGATGTGGAAACCGGCGAACAGGTCGCCAGCTTTCCCACTAATGATGGCCCCGAAAGCCTCGCCATCAGTCCCGATGGGCGAACCCTGGCGGCGGGCATCCGGGGTATTGTCCAGTTGTGGGATGTTTCCAGCGGCCAGTTGATTGAATTGCTGCACGGCCATCAGAGCCAATACAACATCAAAGGGTTAGCTTTCAGCCCGGATGGTGAATTTCTGGTGTCGTCATCCGAGGATGGGACGCTGCGACTGTGGCAGGTTGGGCTGCTGCTGCTTAACTCACAATTGGGGCTGCCATCGCCTCTGCCACCCCAAACTCCCCCAGGCACACCAGCTCGTGAGCCAATTCCTGCGTATCCACATACACCCGAAACGCCGCCACCCGACCCCACCGCAGCCGCAGGAAATGGACGCCGTGCTGCACATACTCATGCTTATTCACCAGGGTAGAGCGTCCTGTCCACTGCACAACTACGGTTGTATCCCAGGGCATACCCCGCACCAGCATATCGGTGATGGTCAGGTGGAAACCGGGCAGTAACCGTCCCACGCGCTCTAACCATAACAGCAGCGCCGCCTTGTCGTGACGCTCCCCGCCCAGTGCATGATCCCCGGCGAAGAAGTGAACCACATCTGGCACGCATTCCGCCACCAGCTTGTCATACTGCCCATTGCTAACATAGCCGAAGCCCCTGGTCACATTTCGCCGCACGATCTGGTGATACATGGTCACACATCCTTTCAGGCTATATATGGATTGATGTATAAAGATTTATATATCAACTTAAAAAAACTCATTCATCCGGTAGGCTGTCCTGCACCATATCAATCGTCTCGTCCAACCAGCGCACATACATATCTTCATACAATTCCCCGAACCGCCGCGCGGCGTTCCACATCAGGGCATCCCGCGCCAGATCAGGCCGTTGAGTTAGCATTTCCACAATTTCATTGGGCGTATCCTGCTGGTACTGCGCCATCTGCCGTCCATGCAGGTCGCGTTGCAAACGGAGTTGAGTCAGGATCGCCTCCTTCCCGGTGGGTAGGCCGAAGAATAATTTGAGCAGTAGGGTATCTTTTTTGATGTCCATCTCAGTCAACGGGATAGACAACCAGGACTGCAAATCCTCCTGTCCGGCATCGGTGATGGTATAAACGCGCCGGTCAGGTCGCCCATCTCCGGCTTCAATATGAGATGAAACCATACCGCTCTCCTCCAGCTTCTTGAGCGTGGTATAAATCTGGCTCAACTTGGCATGCCAGAAGTTGCCGGTGGATACCTGAATATAGTGTTCCAGATCGTATCCGGTCATGGGCATGTAGTTGAGGAAGCCGAGCAGCACATATTTCAGCATGAGGGATTGATATATAATGTTTTATGTATAATACTGTGGATAGGGTAAAGTGAATTGGATGAATTGTCAAGGAGGTGGGTAGGACACAGCAACTTTTTTTGTGGCTATCCGTATATGCCTTTATAGAAACAGATAAGGAAATCTGTTTCACGAGGAATGGGCTATGAAAAGCCGAACAATGTCTATACTTTGAAGCGCGTCGCGTGCTTTACCACTTCATGACCGATTACTCAGGTTTTCAGTCTCGGAGTACAAGGTAACTGAGGCATCCAGTGATAGAGGGGGTCCCTGGAATGAGCGCATCTACTCTGTCGGTGCGTCGGGCTGATGCCCATGCATGAAGGGCAGAGAAAAAGTTTCCGTCGTATGGCTGAACCTATTGCGCCTTGATAATCGTTTCAACCCGTGTTCTACCTCCGCCAGATGTAAATCATATCACGACAATTTGTCCTCGTTGGCTTCCTGTTACTCCATCACAAAGCACAACGCATAGTCTTCACCTACCATAGGAGCAACGATGCAAAGCGAATACACAACCCTACCTGAGCAGGCCATCCAATCTGCCAAAGCGGTCAGCCAGCGCCGTCATGATGTCGATTGGCTGCGAACGCTTGCCCTCGGTCTGCTCATCATCTACCATGTCGTCATCACCTTCCAGCCCTGGGGATGGATGACTGGTTTTATTGTGAATGACCAGCCGATAGAATGGCTGTGGCCGCTCATGTCCATCATCAACGTCTGGCGTATTCCCATCCTCTTTTTGATCTCTGGCATGGGTGTCCGCTTCGCAATGCAGCGTCGGACGTGGCTAAAACTACTCGAAGATCGCACTATTCGGATTCTCGTGCCATTCGTTTTTGGCTTCTTTTTTATCGCCCCCATCATCGTGGTTTTTGCGACACGATTTTATTCGGGGGAAACCATATATATTCCCGGAGCAGGACACCTGTGGTTTCTTGCCAATATATTCCTGTATGTGATTTGTCTCCTCCCCCTGTTGACCTACTGGAAAAATCACCCGGATAATTTTGTGCTGCGTATTTTGTCTAGCCTGTTCCGGCAGCCATTGGGCTTGTTCGTGCTGGTTCTGCCCGTCATGTTGGAGGCTGTACTGCTGAACCCCGGTGAGAATTTTGTGGTTTACGCCGAAACATGGCATGGATTCTGGTTAGGGATGGTGTGTTTTCTCACGGGTTTCATCTTCATTTCGCTCAAGGATGTCTTCTGGGACGCTGTGAAGGGGATTCGATGGATTGCGCTTATCCTCGCCTTTGGACTGTATCTGACGCGGATGTGGGAAGTCAGGCCGGATGAAACCCTGAATGCATTACTCGGTCTTGAGTTCATGACTTGGATGCTGGCTATTCTTGGATTTGGGTCGATGTATCTCAATCAGGGGTCGAGTACTCAGCGCTACTGGAGCAAGGCGGTTTATCCGGTTTACATCGTTCACTTACCAATACAATTTATTCTGGCGTTTTATATCGTGCCACTTTCACTCGCGCCGGAAATCAAGTTGATCCTGTTACTGGTGGGTACGTTCGGCTTCAGCATATTGTTTTATGAGGTCATCCGACGAATTAAGTGGGTTCGCCCCCTGTTCGGCCTGAAGTTCAACGAGGCCTGAAGCGAAATTCAACTACTTAATACATGGGGAAAGAGAAAGGGCGCAGCACACTGCGCCCTTTTGTAGACTACTCAAACCTGCCCTGCTACACCGCTTCCAGTTCATGAACCGGCGTTGGTGGGCTGATTCGCTCACGGGCGTGCAGCGTCATTGGCAGACCATTTTTGGGGTTCACGGTAATCTTCGGATTTATTTCGACCACCTGCCCCGGCGACAGCGATAGGCGGTAGCGTTGGGCGATGGTCGCCAGCAGCAGTCGGGCTTCCATCAGCGCGAACGAGTTGCCGATGCAGACACGCGGCCCGCCGCCGAATGGCGTATAGGCATGTTTGTTGATATTTTCCTCGTTCTCCGGGCTGAAGCGTTCCGGGCGGAACTGCTGTGGTGCGTCCCACCAGCGCGGGTCATGATGAGCGAAGTAGAACACACAGTTGACCTGTGTGCCTTTCGGCATGAAGTAGTCCCCAATCTGCACATCCTCGATGGCTTCACGCCCGATAATCCAGGCCGGGGGATACAGGCGCATCGACTCTTTAATGACCCATTCGGTATAGGGCAGGCGTTCCAGGTCGGCCAATGTCGGCGGTTTGCCTTCCAACACGCTGTCCAGTTCTTCATGCAGCTTGGCCTCGACCTCCGGGTTCTGTGCCAGCAGCACCCACGTCCAGTTGAGGTTGTTGGAGGTTGTTTCGTGTCCGGCCAGGAACAGCGTCACCACTTCATCGCGGGCCTGCTGGTCGGACATGTGCTTGCCGTCCTCGTCCTCGGCCAGCAGCAGCATCGACATCAAATCACCTTTGTCCTCGCCGATCTTGCGCCAGTTCTCGATCATGGTGTAGATGATGTCATCCAGGGTCTTACGTGTCCGGCGTTTGCTCAGTTCCATCGGGGTCGGAATCCAGCCGGGGATGAGGGGCGGCGCGCCACCTGTCTCCTGCACCACCTTCAGCGAGTCACCCACCTGCTGAACGATGCCGGAAACATCCGCATCGAACAACGATTTGGCGACGATCTTCATGGTCAGCGCGGTCATCTCCTTGCTCACATCCACCCGCGCCCCATCGTTCCAGCCGTCCAACATGGTCAGGGTGTAATCGACCATTGTGTCGGCATAGGCGGCGATGCGTTTGGCGTGTAATGCGGGCGCGGCTAACCTGCGCTGCCGCTTCCAGAACTCGCCGTCGCTGATGAGCAGCCCGTTACCCAGAAAACGTGCCAATCCTACTTTCTGGTTTTTCAGGTCACGGTCTTTATAAAAACTGGCCGATTTTGTCACCATGATTTCATGCATCAGTTCCGGGTTGACTGGTGACAAGGTTGTAGTCTTCGCCAAACCGCATGGTATAGGTGTCGCCAAATTGGTTGTAGTAGCCGCGAAAGGCTTCCAATGGATTCCGCTTGAACATCGAAACCACGCGGATAATATCCAGGATATTGTTAACCGGGGCTGGCCCCGGCGGAAGGGAATATTCGGTCATTCAGTTGTTTACCTCATGCATTTTCTGAACACGTGTCGTATACTTTAGATAGTAGACGAATCCGGGTCGCTGTCAATCACCTTTTCACGACCCATGTAGTAAAATAGACAGGTGTTTAAAAATGTCCGAACACATCCGCAAACCAGACCGCCGCACCCAGCGTACCCGCCAATTATTGCGGGATGCCCTGATGGAATTGATTGTCGAAAAAAAAGAGTATGATGCAGTGTCGATACAGGATATAACGGATCGTGCCGATGTCGCCCGCACCACCTTTTACCTGCACTACAAAGATAAAGATGAACTTCTGTTGACCGGCATGGCCGAGATGTACGACGAACTGGTGAACAATCACTCGGAATTTGAGGCTAAACACCAATTTGGGACGCAAGGAGCCGACCAGCATCTGGATACCAGCGACTACGATCATGTGGCTCAGTATGCTGAGTTTTATCGGCTGATGCTCAGTAATAAAGGCTCACTCACCTTCATGTTGGGTGTGCTGCGCTATCTGGAGACACTCGCCAAAACCAACATTCTCTGCCATATTCCGATGAATGACCAGGAATCATCTATGCCCCCCGGCTTGATCGCTACCATGATGGCCTGGGTACAGGCCGGGGCAATCGACTGGTGGCTGCGCGAGGGGCAGGACTATTCTGCCGAAGACATGGCAAAGATGCACTATCAGATGGTCATGTTCGGCTTGGCTAGCGCGCTGCGGCTGGATGTTCAACCGCCCGAAACCGTACCCTAGAACCTGCCGTCAGTACATTGAGGAAATATGACCCGGAAGGTGTTCTGGGAAAACCCGTATCTGAGCGAACTCGATACGCACATCACTCATGTAATCGGCGCGGATGTTACCGTCGAGCGTCGTTACTGGGAAATTGCTGGATTCGCGCGTGTTGGCTGTGGTGGTACGCATCTGCGCCGGACAGGTGAAGTGGGCGAAATGACCTTGAAGCGTAATAACATCGGCAAGGGCAAAGAGCGTATCGAGATTTATTTGGCATAATCCCTTCATATTTTGCCCTCGCTCCCCCTTACGCTATACTGACCCATCGGCAGATGAGGTAGGAACCTCCCCAATGGGCAAAACCATTGCACAGCTATCGGCCATCCTGTTCACCGCCCTGTTTCTTGCTACAGGTGTGGGGCATACCCTCCCGCGCGGCGAACAAATTCTTTATCTCTCATCCAGCAACTGGCTGGCTATCACCTGGTATGTCTACCGGATGGACATGGAGCGTGATCTTTCACAACCGTTCCTCGTCAGCCGCACCGATACCATGCCCGGTGTCCCGGTAGGATGGTCGCCGGACGGAACACAGATTGCTTATCTCTCGGATAAAGCATTGCAAACCTATCTGGTTAGCACGGATGGAGGACATCCCGAACGCTTGGGCGATGGACTGACTAATCAGGAATACAATCCCGAATGGTCGCCGGATGGAAACTGGCTGGCGTTCATCGGCCAGCAGAACGACCAGTGGGATGTATATCTGGCCGCACCGGATGGAGGCAATCCCCATCGCATGACCTTTGGACACCAGGGATTTAATAGTCTGTCCTGGTCGCAGGATAGCTGCTGCCTCGCCCTCGAATCGGCTCTGGGCGATATATACATTCTGGATATGACCACTGGCCGCCTGCGAAATCTGACCGATTCGTCCAGTAGCGACATACGTCCAGCCTGGTCGCCGGATGGAAAACAAATCGCGTTTATGTCTAGCCGGAATGCCAACGCCTTCGGCACAACCCGTTTCGATCTCTATTTGATTGATGCCGATGGGAGCAATTTGCGCCGCTATACCAACACCTTCCCGGCGGATAACGGTTGGCAGATTTACTGGTCGCCGGATGGGACGCACATCGCCTTCGGGTCGATCTCATGGTCGGGTGGGTCGGATATTTATCTGGTGGATGTCCCGACCCGGCTGGTACGTAATGTCACTCGTGACGCGGCGCGCGATTCGAGTCCAGCATGGTCGCCGGACAGCCGGTATATTGCCTTCGAGTCCCGCCAGAATAGTCGCTGGGTGATTGATATTATGAGTGCCGATGGATGGCAGCGTCAGCGTATCACTGCCAACGCCACCGACAGCCGCCGTCCGATCTGGTCGCCGGACGGGACGCGAATCCTGTATGTATCCGATGTGGGCAATAATTGGGACTTATATATGACACAGGTGGGGGCAAAGGTCACACAGCGCGTCACCTCCAGCCGCTCAATCGAAACCGCCCCCATCTGGCGACCATAATTAACCGTTCTCTTATATGATGGCATTAATGATTTGAGTGATCCAGTGGAGATTAAGGGCAACATTGCATACCTGACGGATGCACACAGAAACAGTAACTTTAGTGGGATTTCAATCTAAACGTTAAATTAAATGGAATTTCTTAGGGTATTAGGAATGATCCAATTTGAGCTGTGAAGGGCTAACATTGGTAGACGTATGGTAACAATGTGGGAATTTCGACTACGTTTTCATGCGCCGCCAGGGCGTAATATATTGGGTGCAAAGGAAGGCCTTGTTTTTCATATTGATGGTATTGAAAATCCCCTTCGAATTGAGCATCTTCCGCCTAAACCGAACCAAACTCTTTCCTCTCCAGAAATATATCTAGTTACCGGACGTCATTTCCAGAACGAGGCAATTGCCCGGGAATGCGGTGAGAAGTTAAAATATGCTTTAGCAATTTATGGGGCAAAGGCTCGTATTGGAATTGATCTGGGGCATGATGAAGTTACGACACCAACATCTGAAGAGTTAAAGGAATCATACAGAAAACAAGGCCTTCGACTCCGTGACGAAGTACATGGAATAGATGTCTATCGTGAGGATGAATTACCCATCAGAACCCTCCATGTAAGCGGTACTTTGACCACTAGTCACAACATTGAAAATTTTCCTACCAGTGTGGCCGATGAATATCAGAAATTCATTCCACTCACGCCAAAAAAGCAACTTGCTTTAGAAATTTATAATCTGGTGCAGTTCGAGGAAAGGAGTAAAACCAAATTCCTTAACCTCATCAGTGTGATAGAAATAATATGCGATAGAGACAAGCAACCCGAAGATGTCAAATCACATGTGGATTTTCTCATCAATCAAGTCAAATTCTCGGAATTGTCTGAAGAAAACAAAGAAGCCTTGACTAATGGATTAGGAAACCTAAAAAGAGTATCAATTAGTACTGCTTGTCGCCGATTAGTGGAAGAATGCATAAACGACGAGGAAGCTCGATATTTTGCCCTATGCTATAACGCAAGGAGTAAATTGCTTCATGAAGGTAAAATACCTGAACATGAAGTATTGAACTTGACCAGACTTGAGATAATCGTCCAAACTGTCCTACTCATGAGCATAAGCGGAAAATGTAAGAATAACTAGTATCTCGTCATCCAATCAATATTTTTGAACCATTAGAAAGAGATTTAAGACTATCGTAGTATACGAGAAAAATTCGGATTCAATCCGGCGACCATAGCTACCTAGCCTCTGGGCTTTATGTCAGTCCTTGCGCTTCCAACTGCTCCATCTCTCGATCATTGGCAAAGTGGCATTGAATCCGGGTTCCGGCTGCGTTCTGCTGGCATACCCGCCCACAAGTGCCGTCAAACGCAAGGTAGCTGCGTCGCCCATACAACCATCCGGTTTGACCCTCATAGTCAACGCGATACCAATCCCCCTGACGCGCAGTGGCCACCAGTGTCGTGTTATTGGGTACAAAACTCAGCGACGCACTCCCAACATCCGCCATCGCCCGCAGGTGCAAAACATAATTGGTTGTCACATTACAATCGTGGAGGTCCCAGGGAGCGGGTGGGACATTGACCGATTCATTGGTCATAATCACCAGCCCCGGCTCAAACACGGTAATGCATCTGTAATTGCTCCAGGCACGGACACGATACATCGGCACTTCAGTCGCCTCGCGCGGTGCTTCCGTCCCTCTGGCAAAGAGGATTCGATTACTCCCTTTCAGGCACAGCACGACGCCAGTATCAAAATAAGTTAAGCCAGTTGGACTAAAAACATCGACTGCCTGTCGCACACCCTGGTCGAGAACCTGCTGCTCGCCGATGTTCGCGGCACTCGTAAGCGGGAATTTCACCCCGGTATCCCCATCCACCCACGAAATATAATGACCGTTCTCCACCAGCAGGCGGCAGTTAATATCATAGCGGTACTCCCCGGTATCGGCACGCACCACACCATTTTCTTCAAAATTCATGTCGAAACAAAGTTTCGCCGGGGGCAGGTCCGACCCGCCCGATGATTGTGCGTAAATCGGTTTGGGGGTAAAGGTAATAAAAATGCTGAACAGAAAATAAATGCAGAAAATGAGTGTGGATGAGAGATTATGAGGGAAGTGGCGTGAGAGTTAAATCGCTCTCCGTCGCATAAACAATCTTAGGAATGTTAAGCAACCCATGCAGCGCCTCGGTTTAAGAAATAGAAATGATCCGAAATATATCCGCAAGTTTACCCATGAAAACTTGCAATAACCAAACAGGAACCGTCGAAGTCCTTGAGAACTATATTATTATACATTGTCATAGTAGAAAAACACAAAAATCTGCTCTAAACGACAAACGAGTTCATACATGCCTCATGCTTACTCTATGCTTCCAACTCTGACAACGATGGGGATATATATGTCATGGATGTACGCCGCATCTCCATCAGCCGCCCAATCGAATCCGCCCCCATTGGGCGACCATAAGACCTGCCTTCTTTTAAAGCGTTCTGGAATAAAAATTCAGCTATTTTGATGAATGATTGACCCAAAATAACCGGGAACAGGGTGTGGCTGTTTCCGGTTATCTATGTGTTCCGCGCTAACGGGGGATTGCCTTATTGGGTATTCGACATAGCACAAGCTCTAACTTGTCTGCGTTTAGCAAAATGAATTAACCCTCACCACTGGTATCCGATTGAGGAGGTTTTCTCTTGGGGCTTCCGAAAGGGCGAGAGCGCAGCATTTTGGTAGATTTGGGTGTGCCCTGTGCTGCTTTAGGTGCATTGAGCCATGCCGGGCGTGCGGGTGTGAGGGGTTTTCTGACAGCCGTCGGTTTTATGGATTTCACCCACCTCTGACGTTGTTTTTCATCCCCATCCGCTACGCGAGTACGGATGGCGTCCATAAAGGCGGTAGTACGTGAATCCGTATCAGGGGACGAATCGCTAGCCTTTTCATCGAAAGGTCGGATGTTGTTAATATGCATCAAGGCAAACTCCTTTTATTTGACTATCCTCGTGCTGGACGAGATCATTTAGTTTCTCGATCTGAATGTGGTACTCTGCATCTCAGTGAAGCGACCAGTGCTGTTTCACTGTGTTCTGATCTAAGCGATCTTTCTTCCTGATCGCACACATCACGTCCTAGTCCTTGCTGCCATAATTGGAATACATACGACCATCATGACCCCGATTCGGATCGTCAGCAGTGACCGGGACGACGGGTGCAACCACCGACGGGACAGGAACCTGTTTGCCACGCAGGGAATTAATCCAACGATGTCCGGTGCTGCGTGAGATATAGAACAGCGCACCTAAAACCACCACTGCGGCCACTATGAGCGTTGTGCGGCCATCCGTTTCACTGAGCGGTTGTACGGTTGCCTCAAGGCGAGTATCGGTATTTGAGACAAAGCTGACATCGCTCCCACGAGTCACCGTAAATTCACTGACGCCTGATGGCAATGCATATTCAAAAACCTGAGTGCTTGAGCTTCCACTACCCACTCTGGTTGATGTACCGCCTATCCCTTCGATATTGCCTGCGACACTGAAGCTGCGCGTTCCTGTTCCAATCAATTGAACCGGAACAGAGGTATCCGATAAATTGTTGACCGTCACCGGGCCACTTTGTAGGTCAAACGTGAGATTCGCGCCACTGTATGAATGTGGAAGCACTGAGCTAACACCCCAGACAGCGACCCCAACGATGACGACTATTGCAACTACTATTTTCCAGTTGATTTTCATCTTTACGGACTCCATTTCGATTGATCTGATGTCAAAAAATATTTCTAAGTGTGCCTGCCCACCTCGGTACCCTTTTCACGTCCTCAGCAGGAAGTGTGTTCGATAAACCCGGTTGGACGATGCCATCGCCAACGAGGCAGTTTCACTGGTTCGGTGACAAAGATATAGGTCTTTTTGGGGTTTTGTCTGGTGAGCAGGAGGAGCCTAAATCCGGCTAAGACATGAGCACAGACTTAACAGGCATCATCAAACCTGGATTTGGAGAATAGAGGCAGTATCCTTAATACTTCGTTCGGGATGAACGATTGATTATATTCAGTGTACCTCTACGAAAGAGTATATCACTTCTGTGTTTGAATGTAAAGCAACTGGGCATGGGAACGGCGTCTAAATGGAATAACATTAGTCAGGCTGAAGTTGACTAGTGAATGCACTCTTCCCCCCATAAACGACAAACGCGCCGACGTTGGTCAGCGCGAATGTATTGAGAATGATGTAGTGCTACGAAATCCCCTACCGGGGGTTTACCCCTGCGTGAGCAGGGTTTTTAAGGTGCAGATATAAGAATTTTCCTCGCTAACAATCAAGCAATTCCACCTTTCTCTAACCGTACACCTGTGTCTATACAGTAGACCCCTTTAGCCCTGATGTCAACAAACTTTTACGAAATTGACACGGAAATTACGGAACAAGGAATAATGTCTGTTTTCCCATGTGACGGACATCACCACCCACCTCATAAATACCCTTTTTCACCGGCGCGCACCGGGAACGGCAGTCGATTTTCGGCGGGGGCGAGCGGACACACCCAGCGCGGATTATAGGCGCACGACGGGTTATAGGCATAGTTGAAGTCCAGGACAATGCTGTCGAGTCCCGCTCCCAAATCTGCGCCTTTGATGGTGTCGTACAGGTAGCGACCTGCGCCGTAGGTTTCGTGGCGATTGGTGGTATCCCCAAACGGCAGAAACAGGCCGCCGCCATAACCCGTAATCCAGAAGAGGCTCAACCTCCCCGAACCTGTCGGCAGGCTGAAGGATACCCGCCCGAACCGTCGATAGGCAAAGTGTCCATCATCGTCTAAGTCCACCGTCAATGTCTCCGGCTCGACATCCATGTCCACCGGAGCAATCACCCGATAGGCCGGGTCGTAGGCGAAATACGACAGTCCGTTGAAGGTCACTTTCTGAGCATCGTCCAGGGCGGACTGTGGATGGGTGCGGAACAGGTCGTCGCGTCCGGCACGAAAGCGAGTGATGGCTTCCGGGTTATCCTTGTCCTCGCGGACAGCGCGATACAGGTCAAACACCCGGCGGCGATAATCCAGTAGTTCGAGCATGATTCAGGTCAGCAGCTTGGGCATAACAGCGTCCATCAGGCTGGCGGTATCCTCGATGGATTGAAAATCGTCGGCAAACGACAGCACATCCAACTGCGGGTCATAGCTCCAGAAGCCGAGCATATCATACAGGTAGCGGATGTAGGTGTAGCAGATGCCCAGCACAATCCGCGAATAGACACCGTAGGCCATATAGGGGAAGAAAATGATTACGCCCCGGTCATGGATATAGAGCACGATGCCCAGTTCCTTGTTCGGATAATGCAGTTCCACATCGCTCCCCGGCCCGCGCACCGGGATGAGCGTCGGGTCGAGCGACAGCATCAGCCGCGCCAGCGCCTTCTGACGCAGCTTGCGCACCGGCCAGTAGGCTTCGGGCTGAGTCGTGCTCTGACCGTACTGAAACAGCCATTCGAGCATGGGCGGCGTGAGCGTTCCGGTTTTGGGGACGTACAGGTGAATTTCGTAGATCATTGAGCTAGTTGGTTGTCGGCATGAGATTATCGGTCATGTTTATTGTGGACTGAAAACCGGGGACTGACAATTGCGAATTAGGCGGCAGGCGGCTGATGGGCTTTCAACAGCTTCACCAGCAGGGTGAGATTGTCGGCCTCCCCCAGCGGCAGACTGTACCACTCGCCCCCGTCCAGATTCATAAAATGCAGTTGTCCCCCGCCGACACGATACCCGCCAAACGCCGACCAGGGCAGGTCACGCCCCCCTTCGTGCAGACCGTCAAGACTCAGGCGCAGCTTATCGGAAAACAGCACCCGTTCGCCCTTCGCCAATTGATCGCGCAGGATGGGTTCAAGCGTCACATTGACTTTGGCTTCCAGCCGCGAAGCTAACTGCTCCACATGGCTGTACAGATTGGTCAGTACAATCCGTTCGTCGCGCACCGTAATCACGGTGAAGCGCAGGGTGGAACGCCGCACCAGTCCACCGAAATAAGCCAACTGCTGCCCACTCTGACGGATGCTGCGGATTTCCTCGTAGACAAAAAACACAGTACGCGACCCTTCGCGGACGCTGAAGCCATCGGTGTACAGGATGATCTCCCAATTCCACAGGTGCAGCACCGGCCATCCGGCGGCCAGCGCCACCACTGCCATGATAATGACCGTCAGGGTGGGACCCCACCAGTCCTGTACCGCTGCCAGTGTGAAATTGAGCAGGAATCCAACCCCGACGATGATGACCACCGCCGGGACGAGCAGGCGCATCCGATCACTGGGATAGACACCCAGCGCGTCACCATATACGGGATCGGCTTCAACTACAGTATTGTTGTTTGTTTCCATAGGGGATGCGGTGAGGACGCAGAAACCCGCGCCCTCGAATGCTCCTATGCTCCGATGAATTATCCCGGTTCGGCAGCCGAAACCGATAGATTATCGAACTCGACCTGTAAGCCGAGACGGTTGGCCGACGCGCCGACCAGCCCGACCTGTCCCTTCGAGTAGGTATCGTCTGTCGTTTCGCCCACGAATTCGCCGTTGACGTACATCGCCAGATAATCGCCCATGCAGACAGCCCGAATGCGGTTCTTGGCCGGGCCGGTGTTGATGACTTTCGAGTCTGTCCAGTCCACCAGCGCGGTCAGACTGCGCCCGCGCGACCGCATGATGGCGAAGCGCCCGCTGCCCTGGACGAGGAACAGGTAGCCATCACCATTATTGACATTCAACTGGCTGGCCTCGGCGGTGACTTCCGGCGTGGCTTCGGTTGTTGCGGCAGCCCTGGGAGTTGGGCTGGCGGCTTCCGTCGCTTCGGCGGTGGCCTCGTCAGTAGCCATCTCGGTAGCCTCGGCGGTGGCTTCCATCGTTAAGTCGGCTGTCGCTTCGGCTTCTTGGGTGGGTTCGGCGGTGAGATCGGCGCTGGCGACCAGTGAGGTCAGGTCAGACGCTTCGGAAGCGATGGCCGCCAGTTCGGGATCGGCCTGGACGGGTTGACCGACCACGCCGCGCACCCGGCACATGACGCCGTAGGTAGTGTTGGGACTCTCGGTAAGCTGTTCGGCTTCCACGTCCACCACCACATCGCTCAGGCTGTCCCCCCACTGGCCGTACCACAATTCGCTGTCTCCTTCGGTCAGGGCGATGGTATACACACCATCCTTGATTTGCAGCCGTACCTGGCCGTTGGAGTACGTGCCTTCCTCAAATGTCCCTGGCAGGGTGAAGTCGTAATACGCCAGTTCTTCGCCCTTCGTATACTGCTTGACCGGCGCTGCCGTAGAACAGGCTGTGAACGCCAACCCGGCCAGAGCGAGAAAGAATAGTCGTCTCATCCTGTGAACTGCTCCTGTCGATGGGGCAGAGCATATCGCCCGCTAAAAGATTCTCAAACTGTACCACACATCTACGCAGGGCACATCCCGGTTGGTTCGATAATCTCATGGAATGTTCAAACTGCTGTTGTACTCATCGGATTCTTCTTCCACATCGTCGGACAGGACATACTGGATTTCTTCGGCAGTATAGGGTTTCAGATGGAGGTCGAGTTTCATGAGTTTGTCCATGAGCTGCGAGAGGACAAGAACACGCTGGTAGGGCGTGGAGAAGCCGGAATCGTATTGCAGTGATGAGGACAGACGCACCATTTCGTTCATGATGTGCTGTCGAATGAAAGCAAGGGCGTCGAGGTCGTCGTCGAACGCCATATCTTCGGCGGGTTTTGGCGGAGGGGGGGTGTGCTGCCGCAAATACGGGAGGATATGGCGCTGCCAGTTATAGAGCGTGCGGTCAGGGATGCCGGTTTGCTCGGCAGTGAGGGGGACATTGCCGCCATTGCGTTCCAGCATGACCATAGCGGCGGCTTTAACGTCCGAGGAATGTTCGTGGGGCATGGGGGAAGTCTCCTATTATCCCCTCCCCCTAGCCCCCTCCCCGCTACGCAAGGCGGGGGAATCAAGAGAGAGAACGGGCGATAGAGACATCGTAGCACAGATGTTCGCAGAATAGGTACACAAATGTGTACACATTTGTTTCGATTTTGAGGGGAGAAATGGGGAGAAACCTCACAACGGCAGCACCCGTTTTACGGAAAGAACCTCACCCCCCAACCATTCAATGGAGAGGGGGAGCAAGGCAGGTTCAGACCACCAATTGCGTGATAGTCAGTGGCGGAACAGAGGTGGTTACACCGTAATTGGATGTTCGTCCCTCGGTGCGCCCAGGTAGGCGCGTTCCATGTCCACGATCTCCGGGTCAAGTTTGACGATCAGTGGGCGGGTTCGCGCAGGGCTTGACCCGGCTGCAAGATCGCTTTCCGCCCATTTGCCGATGGCCTTGCTGCCGTCGTAGATCAGCCCCTTGTGGGATCGGGTCGCTTCCTGATAATTCTACGATCTTCTGCTCACCGAACAATTGCCCATCGTAACCCAGGAATTCGTGTACTTTCTGCGAGGTGAAGGGCAGGAAGGGCGCCAGCAGAATTTTCAGGTTGTCGATCACCCGCAGCACCGCATAGACCGCTTTAGCCGCGTCCGCCGGGTTTTCCTTGATGGTTTTCCAGGGCGCGCGCCTGTCCAGATAGGCGTTGGTATCGCGTACCAGCCCCATCGCGGTACGTCAGCGCCTCGCGCAGTGTCACGGCCTCGATCAGCGCCCCCACCGTCTCGAAAGCCGCTTCCGACTTGTCGATGATTGCCTTGTCCTCATCGGTCAGGTCGGCATAAGCCACACCGGGCACGCTGCCGTCGTAGCGTTTGTAGGCGAAACTCAGCATCCGGTTCGCCAGATTGCCCCAGGCCGCCAGCAGTTCGTTGTTGACCCGGCTCAGGAAGCCGTCCCAGGCGAAATCCGAATCGTGGGTTTCGGGGAAGGTCGCCGCCACATAATAGCGGATGGCGTCCGGCTGGTAGCGTTCCAGAATGTCCGGCAGCCAGATCGCCCAGTTGCGGCTCTTGGAAAACTTCTCGCCCTCAATGTTCATGAACTCGTTGGCCGGAACGTCGTAAGGCAGTTGCAGATCAGCATCGTAGGACTGTGGATCGCTGGCTTCGTTATAGATGCCATCCACGCCCAACAGTTCCGCCTGCCAGATGACGGTGTGGAAGGGGATGTTGTCCTTGCCGATGAAGTTGTAGATTTTCGCTTCCGGGTTGTACCACCAATCTTTCCAGGCGTCCGGCTGGCCGATATTTTTCGCCCATTCGACGCTGGCGGTGAAATACCCCATGACCGCCTCGAACCACACATACAGCTTCTTGTCCTCCCAGCCCTCCAGCGGCACAGGGATACCCCAGTCAATGTCACGGGTGATCGGGCGGCCATGCAGACCATCGGCCACGAAATTGCGGCTGAAGCGCACCACGTTGGGACGCCACTGGTCGGCGTGGGCATCCAGGTATTCGAGTAGCTGCGGTTCGAAGCGTCCCAGATCGAGAAAAAAGTGTTCACTCTCGCGGATCACCAGTTTGTCCGCCGGGTTGGCACGGTTGCGGGGATTGATGAGCAGGGTAGCATCCAGCAGATTGCCGCAGTTGTCACACTGGTCGCCGCGCGCGCTGGGATAATGGCAGATATAACACTCGCCCTCGACATAGCGATCCGGCAGGAAACGATTTTCGAGTTCGCTGTACAGCAGCTTTTGTTCTTCCTTGTACAGCGACCCGCGCTCCAACAGCCACAGGAAAAAATCCTGAGCGATGCGGTGATGATTTTCGGTGTCGGTGTGGGTGAACAGGTCGTAACTGATGCCGATTTTCTGCTGCGCCAGCAGGAAACGCTGGTGATAATGCTCAAAAATCTCCGCCGCCGGAACACCGCGCTTGTCGGCTTCCACCGAAATCGGCGTGCCATGACTGTCCGAACCGGACACCATCAGCACGTTATTCCCGACCAGTCGATGATAACGGGCGAAAATGTCGGCAGGCAGATATGCCCCCGCCAAATGGCCGACATGCAGGTCGCCGTTGGCATACGGCCACGCGACGGAGACATGAATATATTTCGGTTCGGTGGGCATGGATTGTTTTGTCCTTCGTCGTTAAGTTGCTGGTTATCGGTTATGAGCAGGATTGCGCCTGCAAAATCATCTATTCAAATTGGCGACGTGTATTGTGCCGCATACAGGCGTTATTCCGCCATTAGTCCGGTTTATGTGCCTGGATGTAAACCCGATCACTCTGGTATTCCACATCAGGATAGGGCGGGCGTTCGACCACATCATCGACCACAAAATCCGCCGCTTCCAGATAACGGATCATCTCTCCCGGCTCAAAGAAGAAGAAGTCCAGGCTGACGGGTTCATCCCACATATCGTCACGGTGCAGGACTTCCTCACCTTTGTGGAAGCCGACCAACAGCCGCCCGCCGGGACGCAGCACCCGCCGCAGTTCGCACAATACCCCTGTGACCTGTTCGCGGGTGATGTGGATGATGCTGTACAGGGCGACGATTCCGCCGAGCGAAGCGTCTTCCAGGTCGAGCGCCCGCATGTCTCCCTGCTCGAACAGCAGACCGGGATTCAACTGCCGCGCCTGCTCCACCATGCCATAGGAGAGATCAATGCCGAAAGCGTCCGCGCCGTGTTCGTCCAGGAAGCGGGCGACGTGCCCCGGCCCACAGCCCAGGTCGCAGATGCGCCCCGGCACTTCCGCCGCGAAACGCGCCAGCATTTCTCGCTCAACAGGTTTATGTTCCAATTCACCGGCAATATGCTTGGTGTATTCAGCGGCGACCCGATCATAGCTCATTTGTGTATCATCCTTCATGTCTCACTCCCCACAGGTCAATTATCAAGTGGCGACTGCGCTGGACAGGGCAAAGGCTGCCTGCCAGCATTACAAATAAAAAACCGCCTGCCAGTTCGACAGACGGTTCAGATTGCTTGCCAGAGATGGTGCGTATTGTTTACGCGCGCGGCACTAACCTGCGTCTGTCGAGACGTAAGTTACACATGTGGCGCATAGTAATCGAACAATACAAGGTTTCCATGTGTAGGAGTATACCGGGATTCGGGTATGGGAGTCAATACAAAAGCGTGGGACGGTTTCCCTTTCAGGGCAGTCCAGAGTAAAATGGACGAATCACTTTAACGCCAGATGAAACGTTTATCCCCCTATCGCATGGGGGGGAAGCACGACTCTGAATTCGTGGTATATTTGGAATGATATGAACAAGTTGGAAGCCGCATGACCAGTATATTTATCAGTTATGACCGCGATGACCGCCCGTTTATCCGCCAGCTTGCCCGCCAGCTTCGCCGCGTGTATGGCGATGAGAAGGTGTGGTTCGACGAGAATATCCGGGGGGGCGAGGACTGGTGGAATGAAATCCGCAAGGAGATCGCTACCCGTGAGATTTTTATGTTCCTGCTGTCCACCGAGTCGGCCAAGTCGCCGTACTGTCAGGCGGAACTGGGTGAGGCGAACCGTCTGAAGAAGGAAGTGCTGCCAGTACGAATTGACCCGATTCAGAACATCCCGGATGATCTGAAACAAATACAGTATGTGGATATGTCCGAGGGTACGATCACAGTAGAGAACTTTACCGAACTGAACGCCGCCATCAAGCAGATTTCGGACAAACTCACTTCGCTGGAACACAGCCGTTTGGAGGCCGCCGCCAAGAGTTCAAGCTGGATGCGGTGGGGCATCTTTGCCGTTCCAGTGTCGATTATTGCCCTGCTCATCAGCGGCTTGCTGGTGACAACCCCCACGCCGCCGTTCCAGGGTGAAATCGCGTTTACCTCCGGGCGTTCGTCGAGCGCATCCCTGTATGCGATGGATGGTGGAATTGGTGGGCTGATCGGCAACTTCCTGGGGCGGAATCCGCACCAACTCATCAGCCAGAATAACATTGATTCGCCGCCTGCTTTCTCACCGGATGGTTCACGGATTGCCTTCGCTCAACGTGGCGACGCGGGACTTGACCTGTATGTCATGAATGCCGATGGCAGTAATGTACAGCGGTTGACCGCCGATGGCCTGAACAACCACTATCCAACCTGGTCGCCGGATGGGAGGCGGATCGCCTTCTCGCGGGATGCAGGGGATGGCAATCTGGACATTTTTACGATGGATGTCAATTTCACCGACCCGGCCAACGTCGGCGTCACCAACATGCGTAACCTCACCAACGATCCCGGTATGGATGATTACCCGGCGTGGTCGCCGGATGGTATCCAAATCGCCTTCTCATCGAATCGAGGGGAGACCGGACGTTGGAACATTTATCTGCTCAGTCTGAGCGGTGGCGAACCGAACGCCCTGACCGCCAACAACGGCGATAATACATCCCCGGCATGGTCGCCGGATCGCCTGCGATTGTCGTTTGAATCCAACCGGGTGCTGCGGGTCGGGCCGGAAAGCCTCATCACACCGGGGGGAGCCAGTAACCAGACCGGGAACTGGGATGTATATGTGATGGATGTGGATGGGGCAGGGGTTGTACCTTTCACCAAGAGTCCAGGGACGGATCGTTACCCTCACTGGTCGCCAGATGGCAAACAGATTGTGTTCACATCTGACCGCGACGGCGATTTTGACCTGTATGTGGTCGAGGTCGCAGACCGTAAGAATGTGCAAATGGTGACGAACAATGTGGACAACGACATTTACACAACCTGGAAATGAGCGAGACGTGCTGGCCGTGTGGCACGGGGCGCACATTCCCCCGATTTATGGGGGTAGACGATAGGGGCAGCCACCGCTATCGTTAAAGATGTAAGGAAAAAGAAGCAGGATACTATGTTGAACCGGACTCGAATGTATGTCATGATCGCTCTCATCAGTTTGTTGGCACTGGCCGCCCCGGCTGCCGCGCAGAACAACGATCAGAGTATGATCGCCTATGTGTCGGATGCCAATGGCAACCCGGATATTTTTCTGATGGACGGGGATGGAAATCCGCTCGGCCAGTTGACCAATGACGCGGCCACCGAGTTTACACCTACCTGGTCGCCGGACGGGGAGCACCTTGCTTTCGCCTCGGACAAAGATGGCGATCTCGAAATCTATGTGGTGAATGTCGATGGCACTGGCTTGCAGCAGTTGACCGACAATGACTTCAACGACCTGTACCCGGCCTGGTCGCCGGATGGCAGGCAGATTGCTTTTGCCTCGAATCGGGATGGGGATTATGAAATCTATCTGTCCGACCTGAATGGCAAGGTCACGCAACTGACCAACGATGACAGCAACGATTATTCTCCCTCCTGGTCGCCGGATGGCAAGCAGATTGCTTTTGTGACAGACCGGGATGTGGATACTGAAGTGTATGTGATGAATGCCGACGGCAGCAAACAGACCAACCTGACCAATAATCCCAGTAATGATGGTGATCCGGCCTGGTCGCCGGATGGGGAACAAATCGCCTTCGCTTCCGCACGCGCCGGGAATTACTACGAAATCTACCTGATGGATACCAATGGCGACAATGTGGTTCAGGTGACAAAAAATGATGGCAACAACCAGTATCCGGCCTGGGGGCAAGATCAACTGGTGATCGCCTTCATGTCTGACCAGAGCAACCGGAATGACATTTATGTGGTGGATGCCGATGGCAGTAATGCCCGCGACCTGACCAATAACCGGGGCGTCAATGGGTATCCGGCGTGGTGGTGGCCGACAGACCAACCGTAAGCCGCATCCTATCAGACGACTTTAGCAAGAGGTGGATTGAAACGATCCGCCTCTTTTTGTTTTCTGGCGGTGATTGAGCGTGGGTTAAGAGGCGGCAGAGCATAGGCCGCGCAGTATGCACCGGACGCCAATCTCCCGTAGAATAAAATAACTTTACACCCCGATTGACCGTTGATGGTCATCGCTATTCACTGGAGGACGCTGGAATGAAAAAACATCTACTACTATGGATGTTGGTGTTAATTTTGCTTGTTCCGGTTTTGGCTGTGGCGCAGGAATCCCCCACCAGCATCAGTTATGCGCTGAATGATTTGAGCGCGCGGGTCGGCCACACCGTCACCCTGAACGATCTGGATAACTGGACATTTGAACAACAGGTTTTCCCGGATACCAGCCTGGGCTGCCCGCAACCCGACCAATCCTACGTTCAGGTGCAGACGGTGGGGGTGATCTACAAACTGACCTACATGGGCGCGGTTTACGATTACCGGGTCACAGGTGATGGGGGTATTGTCATCCTGTGCAACCAGGGGGAGGTTGTGCCGCCATGCCCACCGCCGGATGCTGTCGGCTATCTGCCACCGCGCCTGACGGTTGGTGAACAGGCGCAGGTTGGTGTTGGTGGTGTCCCGAACAATGTGCGCGAACTGCCAGGGTCGAGTTCTCGGCTGCTGGGTGAAATCCCGTCAGAGGGTGTGTTCACTGTCGTCGATGGCCCGACGTGCAGCACATTGGACAAGGTGGTGTGGTGGAAGGTGGATTACAACGGGCTGGTGGGATGGACGGCTGAGAGCAAAGACGGCGAGTATTATGTTGACCCCATCGTGCTGCCGGGAACCATCGTGCCCACCGCGCCGCCGCTGGCGACGCCAACAGCCGCTCCCCAGGTCATTAATTCGGCCAACGCCGCCCAGGTGAAATCTTTGTACAGTCCACCGCTCGGAACTGGCGTATATGCTGTTTCGGCAGACGGACAAAGTATGGCAATCGCCCAGGTGGATGGCTCGGTCATCCTGTATGACGTGGCTACGAATGTCGCCAGCGCGCCTATTGCTGCACATGCAGGCACGATTACGACAATGACTTTTGCCACCAATGCGGCGGGTGTGGAGCGACTGCTGTTCACCAGTGGTTCGGACGGCATGGTGCGGCTGTGGGATGTCGCCATCGGTCATCAAATGAGCCTTCTGAAAGAGTTCACTGGTGCGCAGGAGCAATTCACCACTCTGGCGTATAACCCGATTGGACTGCTGGCGGTGGGCGGCGACAAGGGCAGCATTTACCTGTTTGACGTTCAGACGGGCGCGATGCTGGCGACACTCACCGGACATACGGCGGCCATCAGCGACCTGTCGTTCAGTTCGGACGGGACGCGCATTCTGTCGGTTGATGTGTCTGGGGTGTCGCGCGTGTGGGGTATCCCGACAAGCGTCGGATAAAATGGTATTCGTCAGAGGGGCGGGAGAACCCTCTCGCCTCTTTGAGGAGGATTATGAAGAAAGGGGCGTATCATCCGATATTGGCAGGATAATGCGGAAGGTACTGCCCTGTTCTAAGGTACTCTCGACCTCAATTCGGCCCTTGTGAATATCCACAATTCGTTGGGCAATTGCCAGCCCCAGGCCAGAACCGCCCACATTCATATTTCTGGATTGATCCACCCGATAAAAACGCTCGAAGACGTGAGTAAGTTCCTGCGTGCTGATGCCCATACCCGTATCATGTACCTGGATGATGGCCTCATCTCCCTCCTGCTGCGTCGAAACCATAATCCGGCCTCGTTCCGGCGTGTAGGTGACAGCATTGACCACCAGATGCCACAGCGCCAGTGAGAGTTCCTGGGGATCAATCAACATAACCGGCAGGCTGTCATCAAGTCGATAGGTGAGCTGCTGCTCTTTGTGGGCGGCCAACGACTGCTGTTGATCGCACACTCCCTTCACCAGTTCATTCAAATTGGCCGGGACAAAGCGGAATTCAGACGCACCCATATCCAGGCGCGATAAGGTTAATAACCCATCAATGATTTTCTGAATCTGTCCGGTTTGTTCTTCCAGATTCCCCACGTATTGCAATTGTTTTTCGGTATCTGAGACTTTTCGCAGCAGATACAGGCTGGTGTTCATCGACGTTAAGGGTGTTCGCAGGTCGTGGGATGCGTCGCTAATGAAACGTTTTAACAGCACGACTTTTTCGCGCTGCAACTCAATCTCCAGCTTTTGAGCCTCGGCCTGTTTGCGCTCGGTGATGTCGCGGATGGCGCTGGAGATCAATATTTCGCCATCCATCTCGATGGGGCTGAGACTGATCTCTACCGGGAACTCATTTCCATTCTTGTGAAGGCCATGTAGATCGAGGCCTACACCCATGCCACGCGCTTGCGGACTCACCTCATAATCGGCGCGATGCTTCAGATGATAGGGGCGCAGCGATTTCGGGATCAGCATCTCTACCGATTGTCCAATGAGTTCACTGCGTCCATAGCCAAACAGCTTTTCGGCCTGCATATTCGCCAGGGTAATTTCGCCGGATGCGTTGACAATGATAATGGCGTCCGGCGCGGACTCCAGCAGCGTGCGAAATCTTTCCTCGGCACGTAAGGCCTGCGTGACGGTCTGCCGCTGCACATCAATCCGATGCAGCGAATACGACACCCGTCCGGCGATCAGCCCGAAAACGGAGATGTTGAACAGAGTGAATAGGGTTAAATCGGTTCCGGTACTGTACAGGTGTGCCTGATAGCCGCGCCATACCAGCCAGCCGATCAGCATTGGAACCACAATGATGGTGGGCAGTATCCAGCGCGCGATCAAGCCGCCCGCGCTGTCCGAACTGAAGATGGACATGAAGCCACGATCTGGCTGCGCAAACAGCATCGCCAAACACAACAGCAGGAATGTAAGGGCTGTGTGCAAAGCGATGGCCGCATACGGACCAAAACGATACAGGGACTCAATGTTGTAGACATAGCCGATGAGCGTCAGGGAAGCTATGCCGCCTGCAA
Organism: uncultured Chloroflexia bacterium; assembly: GCA_963752305.1. Taxonomy (GTDB): domain Bacteria; phylum Chloroflexota; class Anaerolineae; order Aggregatilineales; family Phototrophicaceae; genus CFX2. Next base: position 36,035 of record CAVVXQ010000001.1, on the reverse strand, counting down.
TCAATATCAGCGATTGCGCCAGCCGGTCATAGTTGGATCGTGCCTGTAACAGCAGCGCGCTACCGAGCAGTGCCAAATTCAGCGCCGATGGCAGTGACATGCGTCCCGGATACACTGGAGATGCGCTGTCCATTACCAACCACTGGTCAATGCGGAGATTCCAGCCAAACAGATATTCAGCCAGGGTAAGTATGCCAACCAGCGCGACGAGGGCTGCGGCAATTTGTGCCAGCCGACCCGCCCGTGAACTCCCCTTCCGAAGCAGCAATAGTGCGCCGGATGCAACAATGAATGCCAGAGCGGTATTGAATTTCATCGTTACCCCGCCCGACACGACACCACTCAACGCGGGAATGGATAGCAGCCAGCCAAGTGTTACCAGCCAGCCGATGAGGGAAACACCAAAACTCGCATACCACGAGAATAATTTTGCCTGCCGGACGATCTGAGATGACTGATTGTTCGACATTATTCTTTAAAGAAGCTGAACCAAGATATGCTGTAAGCATATGATGGTCGGATGATGAGGTTATCGAGCATTGTACCCGTATTCTGTGATTAATAGTATTAAGAATTATTTCAGGATGGTTATGAACTGCTCGGTGATATGATTGGCAATTAGGCAGGCATGGATCATTCATTGCCCTTTTGCCACTTCTCGTTTACGATCAACGCTATGGACACTTCGCGCGAACACGAAACCGCTCCACCGGAGTCGCTGCTGTCGGCTTCGGCGGTGAGCATGGCTCTGGATACGCCCTGGAAGGCGCGCAATGAGATCGAACGCCTGCTGCTGCTGCCGTTGGCGCGGCTGCAATTCGGGCTGGCGGGGGTGGCCTGGGGCACAGGCTGGCGGTTGTACGGGCTGCCGATTATCCAGAAGCATCGACGCAGTACCTTCGTGATTGGGGCAGGGTTGGAACTGCGTTCGACAGTTCGGGCGAATCCGTTGGGTGCGACCCATCCGGTTATCCTGAGTACACGCAGACCGGGAGCGATTTTGCAGATTGGCGGCCACTTCGGAATGACGGGCGGCAGCATTGTGGCCGAGGAACAAATCACCATCGGGGATCGGGTGACAGTAGGGGCGAACAGTATCATCGCGGATACCGATTTTCATCCACTGGATGCGCTGGCGCGGCAGAACACCCCGTTGGACGGCGGGACAGCACCCATCACGATTGAGGATGACGTGTTCATTGGCATGGGGACGCTGGTGCTGAAGGGCGTGACCGTCGGCGCGCGGAGTATCATCGGCGCGGGGAGTGTGGTTACACGCGATATTCCGCCGGATGTGATCGCGGCGGGGAATCCGGCGGCGGTGATTCGGGATTTGAAGTAATTTTGTGAATAGTAGCTTAATTGACAGTCATTTTATTGAAGGATTGCATGTCGCACATCTTTATCAGTTACAGCAAAGAGAATATTGATTTCGTGCGTTACCTGCGGGCGCTGTTGGAACATGAGGGTTTCGCAGTATGGGTGGATGAAGCGCGATTGTCGCCCAGCGCGCGCTGGTGGAAAAGTATCGAACAGAATATCGACGGTTGTGCGGCATTCGTGGTCGTCATGTCACCCGATGCAGCCGAGTCCGACTGGGTGGAGCGCGAAATCCTGCTGGCGGAAAAACTCAAACGTCCGATTTTCCCGATTTTGCTGACGGGTGAGGCATGGTCGCGGCTGGCGAACATCCAGTACGAGGACATGCGTGCCGGACTGGGTGCGAAGTTGTCTCCCCGGCTGATGAACGGGCTGCGAAAGCGCATCCCACAAACCGGGACGAAGCGAGGCAGTATCGACTTTGCAGTGGAATGGGGTGATGTGGCGTCCTTCGATACGGATGTGCTGGCTTTTAAATATGCGGCTGGGTTTCATGGCGCGGATAGTTATATCGCTAAAAGGCTGGAACTGGACGCGGGAATATGGCCGGATGATTTACGCGCACCCAATGGTGAATATCGGGTGGTAGAGACGAATGGCGTGATCCCGGCGCGGTATGTGATATATGTGGGAACGCCACCTTTGCGGGCGTTTGGCTACCGGCAAATTCGGGAGTTCGCGGCCAAAGTGCTGGCAGGTGTTCAGGAATTCGCGCCGGACACGCGACATCTGGCGATGACGCTGCATGGACCGGGTCGCTCTCTGGACGAGATCGAAGCCTTGCTGTCACAGTTCGCCGGACTTCGTGACGGTCTGTTGGCCGGGGCGTATCCCGCCGCGCTGGAACGCATCAGCATCGTTGAACACAAGGAAGCACTGGTGGAGCGGATGCGGAGCGCGTTGGACACAGCACTGACGGAAAGTGACTATGCAACGCCCTTTACGGAGGGATGGGGCTATCATCTTAGTCTGTCTGGTGCGGATAACTCATTCAGTGAACCGGACGCCATTGACTCCGCCGGGGCGAAGGACGTTAAACCCCATGCGTATGTCGCCATGCCGTTCGACCCACAGATGGAAGACGTATTTTACTTCGGTATTCAAGCCCCGATACATGCGCGCGGCCTGCTGTGTGAACGTGCCGATCAGCCGACTTTCACCGCAGATTTGCTCGAACAGATCAAGACGCGCATCGACACGGCGACAGTGGTCATCGCGGATTTGACCGGGGCAGACCCCAATGTTTATCTACAGCTCGGTTATGCCTGGGGAAAATCCCGTCCGACCATCCTGCTGGTCAAAGCGGACGCAACTCCCCCATTCAACCCGATACACCCCCCCTCACTTATCAGCGAATCAAGGATTTAGAGGCCGTCCTGGGGGACGCTCTCGACAGCCTGCATTCAGAAGGATAATTATGATTACAACTCACCGCCGCCCGGATTACCCGGCTCCTCTCCGGGCGTTTGTTCATTTTCTATACCGGCTGGCCGGTTGGCAGGTGGTCGGCGAAGCGCCGGATTATCCCAAGTTTGTGGTGGTGGGCGCACCGCATACCAGCAATTGGGAGTTCTTCCACATGCTGGCGGTGTCAATCACGACGGGCGTGAAGATGCATTGGTTGGGTAAACACACCCTGTTCAAACCACCGTTAGGCTGGTTCATGCGGGCGGCGCATGGCGTCCCGATCAACCGAACTTTGACAAAAAATGCCGTTGAACAGGTAGTGGATGTGTTTAACAAAAGTGACCGAATGGTGTTGATTATCGCGCCGGAAGGCACGCGCAAGAAGGTTGATTATTGGAAAACCGGATTTTATTACATTGCTCTGGGCGCAGGAATACCGATTTTGCTGGCGTTCGCGGATTATAAGGCAAAAGTGGCTGGATACGGGCCGGTCATCCATCCCAGCGGGGACATTGAGGCCGATTTTGAGATCATCCGCGCATTTTTTGCCGATAAGGTGGGCAAGTACCCGGAGAAACAGGGAACAATCGCAATCCCACCGAGAGAGAAAGTGCCTTAACTTCCTCTACCGCCGTAGTGTCGGGCTTCGCGGGTGATGAAATCCACCGCTGCCGCGATGGTGGGGTCGGGCGGGGTGTTGGGCGGCAGGTTGAAGATGGCATGGGCGGCGAGGGTGGGGATGGTGTCTGCCGCGCCGATATAGGCTGTGCCGACCTGTCCGGCGCGTACCGGGGCGAGGCGGAGTGTCCGTCCATCCAGACGGGTGTTATCGGACGGGGTGAGGACGATATGCAGCCTGTCAGGGCGATCTGGCAGGTCGCCGCTACTCGTAATAAGCAAACCGTCGTTATCCCATGAGTGATCCTCATCCACCAGAGCCATCGCCAGCAGATTCTCGTCGAGTTTGGCGCGGCTGGTAGGGGTGATCTGGCCGGAGACGTTGGCGGCGGTGTAGCCCATTGCGTCCAGGGCGATGAGGGTTGAACGTCCGTCGGTGACGGCGCAGTGCCAGATGTCGGGCGCGCAGGAATCGCCCAGATCGAGCAGCAGCGTCCGCACCTCCGGCGGCTGGACGGCACACAGCATCACATCCTCGTCTTCCGGCCTGAAGCGGCTTACATCCCGGCGCAGTTCCTTAATGAAGGTGAACAGGCGCGGCAAGGTGTCGAGGTCGCCCCGGATGCCCGCCGTATAGAGGATAGAAAGATTCACAGATCAACACCTTACAGTGATAAAACAAAGCGCCATGTATCGATACATGGCGCTTTCGATTTTACCACCGGTTACAGAGAAGATTTCACGAACCTGTTTGTAACCGGCTGGCTGGCATTAGTTGTAAGGATAAGGCAGTTGTGTTTTGCTGGCCGTGTTCAGTTGCTCCATCTGTTCGGCGGAGAGTGACCAACCGGCTGCGCCCAGGTTATCTTCTAGCTGTTTCATATTCCGCGCACCGATGATCGGCGCAGTGATGCCCGGTCTTCCCAGCAACCAGTTGAGCGCGACCTGCGCGGGCGATTTGCCGGTTTCGTCGGCCACCGATAACAACGCATCAATCACCGTCCAGGTGTGTTCTGTGTTATAGTTGCTCCAGGATTCACCCCAGCCCATTTCTTCAGCGATTTTGATGCGGGTTTCTTCAGGCGGTGCGGTCATACCCCGGCGGAACTTGCCAGTCAGCCAACCGCCGCGCAGGGGACTCCAGGGGATGATGCCCAATCCTTCGTTGAGGCAAATCGGCACAAGTTCCCATTCGGTTTCACGATCCAGCAGGTTGTAGAGCGGCTGCAGGCAGGTGAACGGCTCCCAACCCATATGCTGACTGATGTCGATGGCCTTCTGTAGCTGCCAGCCAGTGAAGTTGCTCACACCGATATAACGCACCTTACCAGCCTGCACCAATCTATCCAGTGTACTCAGGGTTTCTTCCAATGGTGTTTCTGCGTGCCACCTGTGGACTTGATACAAATCAATGTAATCGGTATTCAGACGCCGCAGGCTGTTTTCTACGGCGTTCAGAATATGCTTGCGGCTCAACCCCTTGTTATTGGGACCCTCGCTCGTACCCCAGCGGACTTTGGTGGCGATGACGACATCCTGGCGATTCCTGTTTTTCAGCCAGCGGCCTAGAATTTCCTCCGACACCCCCCGGCTGTAGACATCCGCCGTGTCGATGAAGTTCCCCCCCACTTCAATAAAGCGGTTGAGCATTTGAACGCTGAGCGCCTCATCACATTCCCGGCCAAAGGTCATTGCGCCCAAACAGAGTTGGCTGACCTCCAGGCCTGTTTTACCCATTCGACGGTAATCCATGTATCTATATCCTCCATAGTGTAGTGTAAGCAGATTGTACCTAGCGTTCCAGCAACGAGTCGATTTCACGCATCTGGTCGGGGGTGAGCGGGCCGTAGTGCATGGCTCCGGCGTTATCTTCTACCTGGGCAACGGTTTTAAAACCGGGGATGGGGATGGTCTGGTGGCTGCGTGCCCACAGCCATGCCAGCGCACCCTGCGCCAGCGTGCGTCCCTCTGTGGTCAAAATCTCGCGGACGGCTTCCATCTTGCTCAACCATTCCGGGTTGGGTTTGCCGCCGACAAAATACTTCATCCAACCGGGGGCATTCTCGCCGCGCACATCGTCTGAGGGGAGGGTGCTGGTGGCGGTGTATTTGCCGGTTAGCAGTCCCATCGCCAGCGGGCCGCGATTGATGGCCGCCAGATCAAATTCTTCGCAGACTTCGATGATGTCCGGCGCGTCATCAATGACGTTCATTTCCACCTGAATGGCGGTGCAGTGTTCGCCACCTGCAAAGAAACGGGCACGGTCTGGAAAGTCGGTACTCCAGCCATAGGTGCGGATTTTGCCCTCGGCAACCAGCGATTCGAGTGTGTCGCGGACTTCTCCAGCCTTTTCCGCCGGATAGTCATTGTGGTGGAATTGCAGTAGATCGAGATAATCGGTGTTGAGCCGTTGCAGCGACTCCTCGCACGACTTGCGAATCCCGGCTGGCGTCACATCTACCCCGGTATCCTGCAACGTGTTTGGGTCGAACGTCCAGGCGAATTTGCTGGCGAGGATGACCTCATTCCGGCGGCCAGCGAGCGCCTGAGCCAGAATTCGTTCGCTATGGCCTTTGCCATAGACATTGGCGGTGTCGAAGAAGGTGACACCGAGTTCGAGGGCGCGGTGAATGGCGCGGATAAACTCGGCATCGTCAACACCATGCCAGCCATTGGCCGAGTTGGTTGCATTCGACGTGCCGCCGATTGCCCAGCAGCCTAAACCCATTGCGCTGACCTGGATGCCGGATCGACCTAACTGGCGGGTAAAAGTGGTGGTATTCATGGGTAACTCTCCTTCAATAAGTGTGTAAATTCAATCGTCCAATGGAATGACTGGTTATATGGCAGATTCAATCAACCGGATGCTGATAAGGCATGGCTGTCAGTGTCAGGCTGGCAAGCAGGATAATCAGGTGGTTTCGCGCTGCTGGTCGGAAACGATTTCCGAATAGACATCAATTTTGTAGTGAATCAGTTCCAGATTTTCCTGAAGTTCGGCCATGTGCGCCAGCACCTTGTCCCGCAGGGTTTTGAGCATCTGCACCCGTTCGGGCAGGGTACAATCCCCCTCGCGCTGCAAACTGGCGTACTGCTGCATCTCCTGAATCGACATGCCGGTAGCCCGCAGTTTGTTCAGGAAGTCGATCCAGCCGATGTCATCGTTGGAGTAGCGGCGGTGTTTGTTGGGGGCGCGGTTGATCGGGTGAATCAGACCGATGCGCTCGTAATACCGCAGGGTGTGTTCACTCAGGCCGGTGGCGTCGGCGACCTGTTGGATGGTGAGTGAGTCGTCATTGAGTGTGTTCATACTGCCAGTCTACAACTTAGAGCGTACTCTAAGTCAAGTCCCCAATTTTTAGTCGATAGTCCATAGCCAGTAGTCGATAGTCAAAAGATAAAACCCTGATTGACTAAAGCCTAGAGACTACTGACTAGCTGGCTATTTATCCTTCCATTCCGGCTTACGCTTGTCGATGAAGGCTTTCATGCCCTCGGCCTTGTCCTCCGTGCCGAACAGCAGGTAGAAATTGCGCTTCTCGTAATTCAGACTCTCGGACAGGCTGAGTTCATAGGCTTTGTTGACCGCATCCTTAATCAGTTTGACCGCCACACCGGGCATGGTAGCAATTTTAGACGCCAGCTTAATGGTTTCGTCCAGATAGGAGTCCAGCGGGAAAACGTGGTTGACGAGGCCATAATGCAGGGCTTCCTGGGCGGTCAGTTGGCGGTTGCCGAGCATGACCTCCATCGCTACCGCCTTGCCAACGGCGCGGGTGAGACGCTGCGTCCCGCCTGCACCGGGCATGATGCCGATAGTAATTTCCGGCTGACCAAATTTGGCGGTTTCCGAGGCGATAATCATGTCGCACATCATCGCCATCTCGCAGCCACCACCGAGCGCCCAGCCGGACACCGCCGCGATGATCGGCTTCCGCAGGCGAGTCACCCGCGACCAGTCGGTAAAATCACCGCCGGAGAGCATGGTCACGGCGTCGGTATTTTCCATCTGTTTGATGTCTGCCCCGGCAGCAAAGGCTTTGTCGCTGCCCGTCAGAATCATACATTTAATAGTCGGGTCGGCGTCGAAGGCTTCGAGCGCGTCGAATAATTCCCCGGTGAGTTGGCCGTTGAGGGCGTTGAGCGCCTCCGGGCGGTTGAGCCGCGCCAGTCCAACACCGGGGGCGGGAGTTTCGATCAGGATCGTTTCGTAAGGCATTCTTGAGTCTCCATTTATTAAAACTCTTCGATCATCATTACTGTGGATTTTCAGGGGATATGTCGATCCAGTAGCGACGGGTGGGCACGTTACGCCCGACCAGCAGGACGGTATTTTCCAGCACACCGCCGTTGTACTCGATGATTTTGGCGGAGCCGATGTTGGTGTCGTCGCAGGTCACCAGCACTCGCGTCAGGCCGATGTCTCTGGCCTGTTCCAGCGCCAGCCGCAGGATGAGCTTGCCGTATCCCTTGCGGCGCTGGGTTGGGCGAATCTCGTAGCCGATGTGCCCGCCGAACTGTAATAATTTGGCGTTCAGCGAATGCCGGAGTGAAGTGCGCCCGATGAACTCCTCGTCACCGATCAACCAGAAGATGGTTTCCGGCACGGAACCAGGACGTGGGTGGTAGCGGCGATCTCGCCATGCTTGCAGGTAATAGGGGAAGTTGGTCGCCAAGTCCTGAAAGTCGAGTTCCAGGTTATGACCTTCGGCCTGGAACTCACGGGTGGCGGCCAGATAGGTCTCCTTATAGATGAGGGTGGGTTCACTGAGCATGAGTTTCATGATTGTCCCTCAATGCGATGCCAGATGCCCTGATAGTCTGTCACTATGTCCAACGAATCCACTTCCAGTTGTGCCTCAAAGCCACTCGCCAATGACTGGTACAGATAGCGGTTAGCATGGGTGCGGGTGTATCGTTGTTCCAGCAGTTTCAATTCCAGCGTAGGGAACAGCATCCAGACAGCGTTGACTTCCCGCGAGTTGCCCACATCCAGATTGAGCCGCCGGATGGGTAGGGTGTTGGTGGCGGGTGTGATCGACAGGTCAATATCCAGCAGGCCGCGCGCAAACGGGATTTCGTCCCCATCCTGCCGCCACAATCCACCCTCATCAACGGTGATATGCAGTTGCCTGTTTGCCCCGGCGTGCAATTGATTCACACTAACCGATCTTGTTCGCCCGGAAAGGTCGCAGTCTACCGAGTAAGTCACCTGTGCTGGTAAATCGTCCAGGGATAGGATGACTGTTCCGGCGATAATGTATCCACTGTCGTGGTCGTGAACCTCGCAATACTCAATGCTGTGAGCGGCGGGACGTTCCCATAGAATAATGGCAGGTTGGGTGGGGTTGGTCGGCATGGCTACCTCTGCGGCGGATTTATTCCTCGGCGTCCTCTGGACTGAGGGCGCGCAGGCGGCGGGCATTCTGGATGGCGAAGCCGATACGCTTGTGGCTGCCCACCTCGCAGCCGAGGACGTAACCATCCGGTTTCGACTGATCTTGATTCGCCGTGTGAACGAACTCGATGAAATCGACTCCTTCCGTCAGGACGCCAATCTCGCCCGTCCCCCATATTTCGGCGATCACCTGCCGCACGGCATCTTCTACCGGCTGGGGTTCTCCATCGACCATAATGACGAACTCCTGGTCATCGCGGAAGCGCACAACACCGACAAAGACTTTCAGCACAGATTGCCCCTTTCCTCAAAACGTGTCCATAATGGGGTGAGTATACTGCGAACTGGTACGGACTGCTCATGACACGTTATGGCGTTCAATAGGCGGTAAGCCATTGGCTAAGTGGAGGTATGCAGAAAGCGAAAAAGAACGAAATATCATCTCAATCCTTAAGATTTGAAATAATTCCCGCCATTATAATAAATGAAGCGATGGGGGACAAAGGAGAAAATTGCATGGAACTCACGAGCCGAACTGAAGGCAACGTATCCTTCCTGGAAATCATCGGGCGGTTCGACAGTTATGAAGCGCCCCGCGTGTCAGGCTGGTTCGACAATGCCACCAATCAGGTGGTTGTGAATCTGGGTCAAGTCAGTTTTGTCGATTCGAGTGCCCTGGCACTGTTGGTGAAGGGTTTAAAACGCTGTCGGCAGCAAGACGGCAACCTGGTGTTATGCAGTTTGCAGCAGCCGGTGCGGGTGATTTTTGAACTGACCCGCCTGGACAAAGCATTTGATATTTACAGCACCGAAGAAGAGGCTATGCAGGCATTACATGCCTAATCAAATCAGTCAGACACATCCGCTGGCGATTTTGATGGCTACTCAGCCGAAGATCGTGCAGGAGCTTGCCCAATCGTGGGAGGCATCTGGCGCGGCGGGTTTCGGAATATGGGTCGATGGCACACTGCTAGACGAATGGTTCAAAGATGGCACGGTGACGAATGACCCTGTAACTACGGCAGTGGTTCGCACGAATGGCAACGCCCCGGCAGAACTGCGCGTTTATGGGCTGGCTGGCGAGGATATTGAGGAACGGCTGAGGGCAGATGCAAAACTGCTGACCTGTATTGCCGGACATGAAAACGAACTCAACGCCATGACGATGGAGTTGATCGAGACTCAAGACCAACTCCTGGCGCTCTACCAGCTTTCGCAATCGACCCGCAATCAGTTAAACATTGATGACCTGTTAAGCACCTTTGCCACTGAAGCCGCGCGTCTGGTGAAAGCGCCAGCGACCTGTGCCCTGCTGGTATCCGAACATCCAATGGAAGTTGCCCATTATCCCGAACCCATACTGACGCAACCCATGTTAATGGCGCTGTTTGGGCAAGTTCAGGAAACCGGGCGGTATGTTTTGCTGCAAGGGGAAAGTGCTGTGGGGCTGCTGCCACCCCATGTAGAGTCCGTGCTGGTGAAGCCGGTTCACATTCGCGGTCAGATTCGGGCGGCCATCATCGCCATGAACAAGGCAGATGGATTTCACTCGCCGGATATAAAACTGCTGCGCGTGCTGGCAGATTATGCAGGCACCCAAATTGAAAGCGCCCTGCTGTATCAGGAGTTGTTATCGCGCACAAAGATGCAAACCGAGATGGAATTGGCACAAAATGTCCAATTACGGCTGCTGCCCCAACAGTTACCGCAGGTGGCGGGAGTGGACATCGCCGCCGGAACACTGCCCGCGCTGCAAGTGGGTGGCGATTTTTACGATTGTATTGACCAACCGGGCGAACCGTTTACGTTTGTGGTTGGTGATGTGACAGGCAAAGGGATGCCTGCCGCATTATTAATGATGATGTCGCGCACGCTGATCCGCAGCAAAGCGCATTCGATGTCCGATATTAGTCCGGCCAATATTCTGGGGTCGGCCAACGATGACCTGTACGACGACTTCACCGAGGTGGGTATGTTTGCCACCGTGTTCGTTGGGCAATATGACCACCGAGAACGCATGTTGTATTACGCTAATGCCGGACATTCCCCTGTCATTTATTGTCCGATAGGTGGATCCGCCGTCCTGCTCGAAGCGGACGGTACACCGATGGGCGTACTGCCGGTCAGCCTGTGTGAAAATCAGGCGCTTGAACTGCGCCCCGGCGATGTGCTGGTGGGAGCGACGGATGGTTTTAGCGAGGCTTCCAACCAGGAGGGGGAAATGTTTGGCTACGAACGCCTGCTGGCGCTGGTGGAAGGATTAGCACAGGAATCGGCTCAGGACATCGCATCGGGAATGTTCGATGCCATTGCAATCTTTAGTTCCGGGCATCAGCAGGATGATGACCAAACCCTGTTTGTGATAAAGGGAGTGTAGAACTATGCAGCCCGAAAGCATCCAGCTCGAACTGCCCGCTACGCACAAATATCTCAACGTTGCTACTGCCTGTATCGCTGAGATGCTGGCGCGGGTGGATGGAATTCAGGATCATGAACAGGCTGTTTATAACCTTCAGTTAGCCGTTCAGGAAGCCTGCGCTAACATTGTCGATCACGCCTACCCGCATGGCGAGGGACGATTTGGGTTGACATTCACCCTGATGGACGAACCGCTCCGGCTGGTGGTTGAACTGCGGGATGTGGGTCGGACGTTTGATCCCACGCTTGTGCCCGCCCCGACCATGAATTCCGAAGTGCTGCAAGTGCGGGGTTATGGCGTATTTTTGATGCGCCAGATCATGGATGAAGTTCAGTACGAATCCCATTCCGGCGAAAACTGCCTGCGAATGACGAAGCAATTATAAGAGTCGAACGGTTGTTGTTCGAGGAGTTAGTAAATTGGCAAACATATTGATCGTGGAAGATTATCTGGTCACACAACGGGTGTTGAGCACCATACTCCGCAACAACGGCCACAGCACGATTGTTGCCGGGAACGGACTGGAAGCCCTGGAATATCTGGAATCAAACGTGGTGGACCTGGCGCTGGTGGACATCGCCATGCCAGAAATGGACGGCATCGAACTGTTGGGACATTTGCGAGCCGACGGGCGCTTCGCCAACCTGCCAGTCATTATGTTGACTGCCAGCGGTCAGGATGAAGATCGGACAGCGGCACTGAATATGGGGGCAAACGCTTTTCTGACAAAACCAGCCAGCTCCCACGAATTGATTGATGCTGTGAGGGAATTTATCGTCTGATGAATGTTTACGACATACTGACCCGCCCGTCTCCCAAGATTGCCCAGGATGAAGATCGCTACCGGGCACGGATGCTGGCGGTGATCGTGCTGGTGGGTATCGCGCTGGAAATTTTATCCTTCCTCCCAGTGCTTATGCATGATTCAACGAGTGCCGGGGTTGGTCTGGCACTGGCCTTGCGGGTTGTGATTCTCGTCAGTGCAGTGGCGGCTTATGGGTTGAGCCGGAGCCGTCATTATGTAGTGGCTGCCTGGTTAGCGGTTTGCCTGATTGGACTACATGTGTTCGGATTGGCGCTGCTTCAACCCGTTCAATCCGATATTCGGAATGTCGTGTTTTATCTGCTGGGTGCTGTCCTGTTAGCCAGTATGGTTCTCACCGCCCGGAGTGCCGCATTCATCGCAGTGGTCAATGTTATCGGAACTCTGATTGTCCCGGCTCTGTCCGCAACAGCCACGCCAATGGACATTTTTGTAAACATGATTATTGTTGCGGTGCTGTCCATCGGTATTCTGGCCTTCGCCCGTCAACGCGATTTGTTGGAACATGCCCGGCGGACAGAACTAACCGAGAGCGAACGCCATTACCGCCAGTTGGTGGAACATGCCGGGGATGTGGCCTATACGGCTGATCTGTACGGCTTTTTCACCTACATGAGTCCCTCGGTATACCGCCTGACCGGGTATACCGAAAGTGAATTGATGGGTAAGCGTTATGTGGAACTGGTCGCTCCGGGTTGGCGCGATCAGATACAGAAATTTTACAGCGATCAGATTGTGAACCGACGACCCGAAACCACCCTGGAATTTCCGATTCTCAAACGAAGCGGTGCTGAACGTTGGATCGAACAGAAAACCATCCTGGTCCTGGACAAGGGCAACCTTCAAGGACTTCAAAGTACGGTTCGAGATATTACGGAGCGCAAACAGGCGGAAGACGCTTTACGAATCTCCCAAAGCAATTGGCGTGCCCTGGTGGAAAATATACCGGGCATCGTGACGAATGTTGCCCCGGACGGCACAATCTTATTCATTAACCGGGTCAGGGTTTCGTCATCTGTGGCTGATGTCATCGGTGGTACGCTGTATGACAGTATCCCACTGGAAAGCCGGGATATGGTTAGAGAGAAGATCGAGGGCGTATTCCGTACCGGAAAACCAGATAGCTATTATGTAAAAATTCCCAATAAAGATGATTACATATGGTACAGCATCCATGCTGCCGCCATTGTCAATGAGGGACATGTTGACAGCGTACTCCTGATTGCGGATGACATCACCGAGCAGAAACAGGCTGAAGAAGCTATTCGAGCCAGCGAGAACCGCTTCCGTACCATGAGTGAAGTTTCCCCCCTGGGCATTTTCCTGACCGATCCAGACGGTTGGGTTTTGTATACGAATGCCACCTGTCAGAAGATTATGGGGGCGAATGCTGAGGAAGCAATGGGCGGCGGATGGGGAAATTTCATACACCCGGATGACCAAGACCATGTAGCGATGGTATGGCGGTTAGTGTCCGAGAAACACGAACCCTTTGAGATGATTTATCGCTTCCAGCATAAGGATGGCGCAGTCATCTGGACATACGTAAAATCCGCGCCCATGTGGGACGGTGACACGCTCTTAGGTTATGTCGGTACGATGGATGACATCACTGAACGCCAGGAGGCAGAAGAGATGATGGCTGGCGAACGCAATCTGCTGCGCACGGTCATCGACAATTTGCCGGATTTTATTTACGTCAAGGATGTAAATCATCGCTACCTGCTGAACAATATTGCCCATGCGAGATCGCTGGGAACAACCTCCAATGGTGTAGTTGGCAAGACAGATTTCGACTTTTTCCCGGCAGAGCTGGCACAAGGTTATCGTGAAGATGAGGAGCAGGTATTGAGTACGGGGCAGCCGCTCATCAATCATGATGAACTCAGTATTGGTCAGAACGGGGAACCCATCTGGGCATCCACCACCAAAGTGGTGCTGCGTAATCATCGGGACGAGATTGTCGGTATGGTTGGTATCACCCGCGATATTACTGAACGCAGGCGCGCCGAGGAAGATTTGCGAGAAGCCCGCGACCATGCGCTGGAAGCCTCACGCCTGAAGTCCGAATTTCTGGCGACCATGAGCCACGAAATCCGTACACCGATGAACGGTATCATGGGCATGACCGAACTGCTGTTGGCTAGTTCGTTGAACGACGAACAGCAGGATTATGCCGGAATTGTCTTGAGCGAAGCTAAATCGCTGCTGACGATCATCAACGACATCCTGGACTTCTCCAAGATCGAAGCCGGGAAGATGATCCTGGAAACCATCGACTTCAATCTGGCAGATACCATCAACCGGGTTGCTACCATCGTTCGGCCAAAAGCGGATGAAAAAGGATTAACGCTGAAGGCAGAGATTGCCCCAGATGTACCCGAGACGCTGCGCGGCGATCCCGGACGCCTGCGTCAAATTCTGCTCAATCTGGTGGGTAATGCTGTGAAGTTCACCCGGCGGGGAGAGGTGGTGATCCGGGTGGATATACAAGGCCACAGTCCACATCACACATTGGTACGTTTCTCGGTGGTCGATACCGGAATCGGCTTATCCGAAGTAGCGCGCAAGCGGCTGTTCCAACCCTTCACACAGGCCGATGGCAGCACCACCCGCCAGTATGGTGGGACCGGGTTGGGATTGGTGATTTCCAAGCGATTGGCGGAGCAGATGGGGGGAGAGATTGGCGTTGATAGTATAGAAGGGGAGGGTTCCACCTTCTGGTTCAGCGCCGACCTGGAAAACGCCGATGCGGAGCATGTCGCCATCAGCACCGCAACTGTGGCAGCCGTCTCTTATCAGGAAGAAAGTGTCAGCAAGACGGACTTTATGATTCTGGTTGCGGAGGACAATCCAGTCAACCAATCACTGGCTTTAAAACAACTTCGTGAGCTAGGGTATCGTGCCCGGTTGGTCGGCAATGGTGTCGAAGCGTTGGATGAAACCATTTCCTACCCCGGCCAGTATTCGTTGGTGCTGATGGACTGCAACATGCCGGTGATGGATGGTTACGAAGCCACCCGTTTAATTCGCCAGGACGAGGTAAGTTCCAGCCGCCATGTTCCCATTATTGCTGTGACAGCCAACTCTATGGAAGGCGATATGGAAAAGTGTCTAGCTGCCGGGATGGATGATTATCTGCGGAAACCCGTCAGTCTGGAAGACCTGCGAGAGATGCTGGCACGTTGGATCGTGGGCGGTGTTCAGGAACGTCAAACACAGACAGAGTAGGGTCGATTTATTTACCAGATAGGTCGCTGAATAATTTGGGCGCGATCATCCACACCAGCGCCCCGCGTAATGGCGCGCGCGAGAACAAATCGACCCGCGCCAAACCGCCTTTCTTCATCACGATTTCTCCCCCACCGATCAAGGCCGACAGGGTGATGCTCAAATCCGGCTCGTGACCCACGAACAGTACATCGTCATTTGCGCCGACGTCGGCGGTCAGCGGGCCGATGTGATCCACATTGAAGCCGAATCCGACTTCCTCTCGTACCGACACTGCCACCCCTAAAACCTTCGCCAGGATGTCTGCTGTCTGTCGGGCGCGCACACGCGGACTGCTGTACAACAGAGTCGGCTTCACCCCCAATTTTTCCAGCGCGCGGGCAGCCACTTCGGTACGTTCAACTCCCTTGTCGGTCAGCCGCCGGGGGAAATCGTCGAAGTCGGGAGCCTGGGCGTCTTCAGCATACCCGTGTCGGAAGAAGTAGAGCCTCATCATTATCCTCGTCTCGCTGTCCGGTTTGCCCCCATAGTGTTGTCATCATCCGATGAATGGGTCGGGAAACCGGGAGAGAGGCTATTATAACCTACCTGATTTTAATTGCGCGGGCTGGATGGCGGCCAATGGTTTGGCGGTACTGCCAGCCAGAAAATCGAGACGAAAGGCATATTGGTCTTTGGGAGTGACCTCAAATACTCAGACAATTTCCAAGAAAAAGCCCACTGGCGGGTTTATTCCATCAGTGGGCAGGTGAGGCAATCGCTCGATTGGCCGCTAGTTTTGTTCCGGCGCGGCCTGTGCTTCTTCTTCCGGCTGCTCTTGCTCCTGTTGCTCCTGCGGAGGCAGTTCCAGCGCGATCAACTGCTCAATCAGATCACGGAAGGCGGGTTCTGGCAGCGCGCCCGGTTGGCTAAAGACAATCGTGCGCTGCTTGATGAGCATAATGGTCGGGATGCTCATGATCTGGAAGGCCTGCGACAGGCCGGGGTTGGCGTCCACGTCCACTTTGGCGACGCGGATTTGTCCAGCGAATTCGGCGGCTAATTTTTCCAGGATTGGCCCGACCATACGACATGGCCCGCACCATTCCGCCCAGAAATCAACCAGAACGGGTTTGTCGTGGTTTAAAACTTCGGCCTCGAAGGTGGCGTCGGTTACATGTACCGGCTTGTCATTGGCTACAATGGGTTGTTGGTCAGTCACAGGTTGTTCTCCATTTGTTTGAGATTGGTCAGAAAGTTGGGAGTTGTGGGTATTTGCTTCCAGGAGTTCAATCGCTAGCGGAACATCAGAACCCCAGGGTTTGGTTCGTCTCAATACCTCTGTTCCTGACCAGCCGATGAGTACTGGCTTGCCCCCTGCGTCGAAACGAGCAGCGGCAAGGGGGTTGGCCGACGGATCCACTCTGGCAAACACAACATTGTGTTGTTCGTCGGCTGCCTTCTTGAAGGCCGTTACAAATTCCCCGCGCAATCCTTCGCCTGTTGTAAACAAAATCAGGGCTGGTTTATTCCCTTGTAAAATACTATCCAGGTTCGCATCGGTTAAAATAATTGGTTCGGCCATACTTTACCTCCCATCCATCCATAGACGACACCAGCCATGCGGGTATTACGACCCCTTCATTTTTCGGAGGGTTGTTTATTCATGAAGAAGTCATCTCAACAGCGGTTTTACACATTCTACCCTATACTTCATATTACAAAATGTTGTAGCAATTGAGTCATTATTTTGAGCCGCCAGATTTATATTACCATCCCGATAACCGTATTTGTCCTGCTCTTTGCCCTGAGCGCCGGACTGTCAACCACCTTCACCTATGACCCGGCGCTGATTGGAGACAGCCTTCTCGCTATCCTGTTTAGCGTGGTTCTCTATCTGGTGGTGGCCTATACCTTCGCCAGTACACCTCTGGCACGGGCGCTCAGTGGGATGCTGCTGTTGGTCGGCGCCCGGGATAGGCAATCTAACGGGCTCCGCGCCCGTGGCCAGCAAGAGCTTGTCGAAGCCCAGCGTGGTGCCATCGCTCAACGTTAACTGCTTGGCGCGGGGGTCAAGCGCTGTCACCTCGGTATTCAGTTGCAGCGTGACGTGATTGTCCGGATACCAACCATCGTTGCGCAGTGGTATCCAATCCTCCGGCGCAGCCCCAGCTAGGTAGTCCTTCGAAAGGTTCGGCCGATCGACCGGAGCTGCGTTGTCATTGCTGAGCATGGTGATGCTACCGACAAAGCCGCGCCGTCGCAGCATTTCCGCCGCGGCAAAGCCGGCCGCGCCGCCACCAACGATGACGAAGTGCTCGAATCCTGCGCCGTCCTAGTCGGCGCCGCCTGCAACTTCTTGCCACCGATCGTGATCCTGCCCTCACGCTCGTCGACCTGCCAGCAGTCAATCGGACTCAAGGCCGGTGCGGCCAGCGCTTCGCCCGTCGTGAGGTTGACGCAAGCATGATGCCAGGGGCAGCGAATAGTGTCGCCTACACCAAGCCTTCTGCGAGCGGTCCATGATAGTGCGTGCAATGGGCGGCGATTGCCGAAACTTTGCCGCCGTGCCGCACGAGGAGAACTTCCTCACCGCCGACATGACCGGCAAGCACCTTACCGTCCGCAAGCTCCGAGGCCTGGACACCTTGCGTGAAGTCGAGCCCTAACGGCTTTTCAGTATTCTGTACCATATTACGTCCTTTCGGCGAGGGCGTGGCCGCTCATGCTGAGCGACTGGTAAGATGACCAGATGACCTCGCCGCCGCTATCTGAGCAATTAACATTCAGAATACTGGATGGTTGCGGCGAAACGAATTCATCCGGGTGAAGTCAAGCAAGAAACAAGCAAGAATGCCCCGCCAGAACTGCCTCATTTTAAGGAGCCGATTGGCCCTGCTTTCATTTTCTTCTCAATCGCGATCATACGGGTTATTGGCGCGGATCCGGTGCGGTTCCTGCGGGCCCTTCTGCGTCGAGTGGGCTGACTTTCACCCATTCGCCCCCTGCGCTTCGCAACTTGCGCGTCGGTCTTAATGGCCCTCACACATGCAAGCATCGCCAGATTGGCGGCCCACCTTGGCCGATCCGAATGTGATCCAGTCCCGCCAAAATGAGCCATAAGATTGCTGGGAATTCGCTCGACTTCCCGTGCACTGCGAGCATGTGTGGTGGCCAAGGAGAGCCGCCCCATGGACCTGCCGCGCGAAACGATCGAGACCACGATCAGGGTATACCAGAGTCAGATGCAGACGCGACTGGACGAGGCGGCCGGTATCGCCCAGGCCGCAGAGGTCTGCGCGGACACAGGCAATTTCAGCAAGGGCATCGAGATCGCGCTCGATGTCGAACAGCTGCTCCATGAGGTGAACACGTTTCTCAATGCGGCCAGCATGATTCATCGGCTCGGCAAATAACAATAGCGATTTGCATATCTCCCCTCCCCCTCGCCCGCCAGCGCCTCCACGGCATCCGCGGGGCTGCGGCAGTGGCGGCGCTCATGCCGTCACCAACGCAGAGGAGATCACTATGTCGAAACCTAAGAGTGCGACTAAGAAGGCGAGCCAGGGGATTTCCAAAGAACGGAAAGCGCGCCCTGCCCCCAACTGCAACAGCAAGGCCGCGAAGGGCACGACGGCCGAAAAGGCCGGCAGTGTTTCCAAGCAGGATAAGGTCACCAGGCTTCTGCGGCAGCCTCAGGGCACGACCATCCCCGCCATCATGAATGCCACCGGCTGGCGCCGTGAAACCCAACAGGCCGATTCTTGCCATACCTGTTGATCGGCGTGCGATCCCAACGCCAATGCTATTGATCTTCCTTTTGCGGAGAAGTTGGACGCCTATTCACAGGCCCGACTGGACCGAACCAACCAAGCGTTCAACATAGACGCTTTGCGAAAAGCGAGCGAGACGCCGTGGAAGAGACTGGGGCACTTCTACAGAAAATGAGCATGCCCCACAAAGGTTCCCTTAGCGGCGATGACCAATTGAAATACCGAGAGCGACGGCTTTCTGGCGCAGTGCACCTTCAGTACGCTTCGTTCGTTTCGCAATTTTCGCGACAGGCGTCTTCGCTTTCGAATGTGCCTTAAATTCACGCACGTCTTCTTTGGTCCACTCACGACGAACACGCTTGATCTTCTTAGCCATGATATCTCCTGTTAAAACACGCGGACGCTCTAACATGAACGGGGGAAACATATCAATTCGTCACCTCAACAAGACAATGTCTCCTGGCAGCCGCATTCGGTGCGCGGATTCTTTGCGGGCGTGTTCGCAAGAAGCTCGGGAGCTGGAAGAGTTCAGGATTTATTATGACGAAACTCGGGTTCATCGGTTCATCAGGCACTGAACGGCAGCACGCTGGGAGAAAGATCCGGCAAACCGCCGCCGCCCATTCATGCCGTCCTTGATCACTACGCTTGGCGACACCATTGCCGCGGTCTGTTCAGATGCCGATCGCAGCGTAATTTATGAATTTCGCCATGGACAGGGAGCTTGAGCAAGTATCAGCAACATCGCTATCCCACCGTAGAACGCTGTTGAATTACGGTTGATCTCAGGCGCTGCATTAAGTCGTCAGTCGAGGCAACATCGCCGAAATTGATGCAGAAATTGATTAGAGTGGCGTTATGCTCCTCGTCGTTGTGATCCGCGTTGGCATCACTAATCATTGTAGTACGAAAATCCAGCAGCATCGCGTCGCGCGCAGTGCTTTCGCAACAGGTATTGGTCGAGGTGCCACCAACCCAGACGGCAGTGATGCCGCGCTTGCGCAGTTCGCCTTCGAGCGGAGACGAGCCCTGGATGAAGGCGCTGTAGCGCGTCTTGCAGACGATCCGATCTTCCTTGCGAACGTCGAGGTGCGGCCAAAGCTCGGCGCCGAACGCGCCATCCTGCATCGCTTCGTGGCGGCGCGCCCGGCGCTGCGGTGTGTTGAGAATGTCATGGAAGTGCGACCAGTTCTTCAACAAATCCTCGTTCGAAATGGTTCGCACCCAGACGACCAGTCCACCGCGATCGCGCAGCGCCTCCGCCAACCGGTTGATGTTCGGCACAATTGCGCGCGCCACGGGGATTTCAACCTGCTGGCCCGGCGCCATAAAGTAGTTCTGCATATCGACCACGACGAAGGCCGTTTTCGCGGCGGGCACATCGTCATGGACGTTCCAGCGGCCTTGCCGCTTGAGGACGCGGGCGACGATCTTCTCCGGGATATGGACCTTGTGCACGCCTCGTCTCCTGTTGGGAAATCTGTCAGGGAAATCTGGTCTGTCCGCGGGGACAATTCACTTCCTCCAGTAGCCAGTCCAGCATATAGGGCACGGCCTCGGCGCGGTTGTCATTCATCAGGTGGATCCCGCCGCCCTCCGCTTCCGTCCAGATTCGAAGGTGCTTGGGTTCGGGCAACTCGGCGTAGGTCTTGTGCGCCGCCTGCACGGTGACAAGCGTGTCGTCCTGACCGTGCGTGACCATCACTGGGCATTTCGCATGTTGCAGTACACCTTTCAGTGAGAAGGCCTTGAGCTTTTCGCGTGCGTCGCGCTCATCCTTAGCCCCAATCACCCATTCCACCTGAGGGCGCACCGCCGGCCAGAAATCGTAGATGTCCTCGGCTAGATCGTAGCAGGCACCCCAAAGTATGGCGGCGCGCAGCCGCGGCTCCTTGGCGGCACCGCGCCCACCGTAATAGCCGCCCATCGACTGACCGATCAGGCTGATCTTGTCCGCCTCGACATCAGGCCGGCTTACGAGATAGTCGACCGCCGCGCTGATCGCTACCTCGTAGTCCGGCCTTGCTTGGATACCACGAACGCGCAGCGGCTCGCCCATCCCCGGTCCGTCAAAGCACAGCACGCCAAATCCGCGCTGAAGCATCTGCTGTGCGGCGAAGAAGTAAAGCTCCTCGGAAATGATATCGACACCACCGAGGTAGGCGATCGTCGGATGCCGTTGGCGCGCGGCGCCGAGCGGACGGTAGTAGTAGCCGCTTAGATGCGAGCCTTCGAAGGGAAAGTTCACGCGCTCCGGGGGATTGTCAAAGTAGGGCAGAGCCGCGTGAAAATTCTTCACGCAACGTATGTAAGAATCTTTCTTGCGCGTGTCGCTGCCGAGCAAAAAGAATTGCGCGGTCCGAAAGTAGTTGTGCGCGCGCAGATAGGCATCGCGGGCGGTGATGGGCCGACCGGCGCGTTGCGCCGCGATTGCGTTTTGCTCGACGCGCTCGCCGGCGGCCTGCCATTCACGATACCAGCTTTCGCCGTCGCCGACCTTGACCTTCTCTAAGACCCGATGGGCTTCGTGAAAGTCGGCGCCCCCGAGTTGCGCGACATTCACGATGCGGGCGGCAAAGTGATACGACCAGCCGTCGTTGCCGGGGAAGTAGCGGAACATTGTCATAGCAAGGAATTCTCTTGTCTGAACGGTGAGAGGCGCGGACCTGCTGCTCCGCGCCGGTCGCCACGGTGATTAGCGTGGTTGGAAGTTGGCGGATTTCAGCAACTCACCATTGCGCTTGACTTCGTCAGCCTGAAATTTACCGAAAGCCTCGGAGGTGCCAAAGGTTGGCTCGACCCCAAGCGTGGCCAGACGACCCGCCTTGTCCAACTCGCGGAGCGCGTCCGCCGTCGCGTCGTTCAATGCCTTGACCACATCGGCCGGCATGCCCTTGGGGCCCCACATGCCATACCAGGAGACGACGTTCAGGCCGGTAACGCCGCTCTCCGCTGCCGTCGGGATGTCCGGCGCCGCGGCGCTGCGCTTGGCCGTCGTGACAGCCAGCGCTTTCACGCCCCCGCCCTTGGCCATCGGCAGCAGCACAACCATGGCGTCGATCAGCATCTGGGTGTGCCCGCCCGCAACGTCGGTCAGTGCCGGAGCTGTGCCACGATATGGTATGATCGTCATGTTGGTTTTGGTTAGGCGGTTGAAGCTCAATGTGGCGACGTGACCCGGCGAGCCGAGTGACGGCGTGCCGGCTGTCCATTTGTCCGGCTCTTTCTGGGCGGCGGCGGCGACCTCCGCCAGCGTCTTCTGTGGCAGCTTCGGCGAGATAACGGCGAGCAGCGGAGCCTCGCCGATCCGAACGACCGGCATGAAGTCGGCGAGCGGATCGTAGGGCGCATTACTCATGACCAGCTTCGACATGGTGTGGGTGTTTGACGAAATCAGCACGGTATATCCGTCGGGTGGAGATTGCTGAACATGGGCCCCGCCAACCGTGCCGCTGGCGCCTGCTCGGTTTTCCACAATCACATTGACCCCCATCTTGGGCGCCATCCGCTCGGCGAGCAGACGGGCTAGCACATCGACGCCGCCGCCGGCCGCGAAGGGGACGATGATGCGAACCGTTCGACTAGGGAATTTGTCCTGAGACTGAACGGTCGCGGCACTTCCCAAAATTACGAGTCCGGCCAACGAGACCGTCATGAAATGCCTTGTAAACATCAGAAAATCCTCCCTTCGGGTGTTCTGTGGTGAAGAAGTCTGTCCCCGCCAGCAGCGTCAGGTGGGCCCGAATGAAGGCCGACCAAGTGATTGTGCGCTTACGCTCCAGTGCGGGCGGCATACCGTGGCGCCGGAGGACATTGCCGATCGTCTGATGGCAGACCTCATACCCCAGATTGGCCAACGCCCCGCAATCCAGTCATAGCCCCAATCTTTGGTTCTCCCGGACCATGCGAAAGATCAACTGCTCGACCTCCGCTTGATCCGAGGCCGGCCAGGGCCTCCACGGGCCTTCGAGCCATCGAATTTCGAGCGACCAGCTTGCGTACCAAGCCATGATAGTGTCCGGCCGGGCTACATTGGCCACCTCGTTGAGAACCCCAGTCGATCCCCGATCTCGCCGAGCGTGGCTCGCTCGGCGTCCGAAAGCTTCAGCCGTCCTTTCAACTGAGCCCTCAGGATGCGATTTTCGACATCGAGATATTCGTTCTGCGCCAACAGTTCCTGGTCCACCGTCCCCGTGACGTAGGCCAGGATGCGGGTCAACTTCATGAGTCTCCCCTCCCCGTTTGCCCGCCGATTCGCGATCGGCGCCCTGGATCGCCAAGAAAAGTAGCGGACGACGCGCGGCGAGACTATGCTAGGAGGAGATAACTGCCCATGTTTCCTGCCATTTTAATTTTTTGACCACACGGGTTGATGTCCACAGTCATCGCTAGATCGAATCCAGAAAAGCCGGTTGCGGTTTTCGTGTCGCAAGGATGGAACGCGGGAACATCACGTGGATTCCCCGGTTGCCGTTGACGAATTGGGTCACACGCATGTCCGCGGCTAGACTGCACAAACGATAAGCGTCGTGGAACGCAAGCCCGTAGTGCGTTTCAAGCAGCTCGATCATCTTGCGCATGGCGATGCGTGCTGCCGGGTCGAGGCTTTCATGGAAAGCCATCGTCATCAGGTGGCCGGGCGTCACCGCAAAAGGCAAATCAATTTTCAGATCGCGTCGCAGCGTCAACCGGAATTTTCCCTCGAGGCTCGTTTCAATGGCGGTCTGGTTGACCTCGCCATCACCTTGCGCGCCATGTCCGTCGCCAACACTGAATAGCGCGCCATCGTTCCAGATCGGCAGAAACAGCCGCGTGCCCGGCAGCAATTCCTTGTTGTCGAGATTTCCGCCGAACTTGAACGGCGGCCGGCTATCCACCCGTCCCCATTCCGGCGGCGGCGCGACGCCCAGATGACCGAAGAACGGCAGCGTTGGAATCGTTATGCCGGGGACGACCTCAGCTAGCCCGGATTTTAGATCGATCGGGATGATCACGGTCTGGGTCATCGGCACATCCATGCCGAACATGCCCGTGAGCGGATGCGTGACGTTGTATCCATAAGGCTGGATCAAGCGGATATCGAGAATATCCACCTGCAGCACATCGCCCGGATGCGCGCCGCGGATGGCGATAGGCCCAGTCATGATGTGCGGACCGGAGCCTTTCGGGCAGCGCGCAAAGATTTCGTGCACTTCCCGCGGCAACCATTCGGGCGGAACCTTGTCATCCGGCTTGGCTGAAATCGTGCTGATCGTGATCTCCTCGCCGCTGTCGAGTTCGAGAATCGGCGGCAATGTAGCGTCGTAGAATCCGCGGTGAACAGTCCGATGCGTCGCCTTGAGGTGCTTCATCGTGCGTTCCAGCTATTGCAGCTTCAAACCGGCAGCCGCGATCGCGGCATCGAACTGCGGTTGCTCCCGCTTGATCTGCGCCGCGAATTCCTCCGGTGAATTGCCGTCGGGCTCAAGCCCGAGCTTCGCCAGCTTGTCGACGATACCAGGGTCATGCGCCGCAGCGATAACTTGGTCGGCGATCTTGTCGACGATCGGTCTCGGCGTTCGGACCGGCACCATCACGCCGTTCCAGCTCGGCATTGCCGTGTTGGGATAGGTCTCGCTGACGGTCGGAATGTTCGGCAGTTGCTTCATTCTTTTTTTGGCGGCCACCGCGATGATCCTGAGCTTTCCATTCTCGGCGTTGGACACCACTTCGGAAGCGTTGCCGAACATGAAGTCGATCTGACCGCCCAGAAGCGCCGCCATCCCGGGCCCTGTGCCGCGAAAGGGAATGTTCGTAGCTTCGAAACCTGCGCGCGACGCGAACAGCGCGGTCGTGAGATGAGAGTTCGACCCTGCGCCGCCAGTGCCGTAGTTCAGCCTGCGCGATTTCGCCAACGCGACGAACTCTGCAAGAGTCGACACTGGTGTCGACGAATTGACCACGAGGAGAAACGGTCCGGTCGCGAAAGCACTGACCGGCGCGAGTTCTGTTGCCGGATCAAAATTTAGCTTCTGGATATTCGGAATCACTCCTATTTGCGGAGCGGCGGCAAAGAATATGGTGTAGCCATCCGGCTCGGCTCGGCCCACCGACCGCATGGCGACAATTCCGCCACCACCGACGCGTGGTTCGATAACGAAGGCCTGCTTGAGCTGTTCGGACATGCGTGTGGTGAGAAGGCGGGCCAGTACGTCGCTGTTGCCGCCCACGGCATATCCAATCACCGTCGTCACGGCTTTCGTCGGCCAATCGGTCGCCTGAGCCCAAGCCCCGGTAGGCAGCAGCGCGACTGACAGCACCAGCGTGCTCAGGGCCGGCCGCCGGGATACAAACGACGACCGGGGCGAACTCACTGGAACAGCGGTCTTCGGCATTCGAGGCTCCTTCCTATAAATCGACGATACACTCGATCTTGCCATCCGGTTTGGTCTCGACTTGACTTAATCGTCACGCTTTTCCAGCTATCTGCAACGCCCCCGCGAGGTGCGGACGGGCATCAAACGTATTGATCGTCCTTCAAGTGGCAGGATCACGCTTGGGAACTTATCCACAACGCCAAATCCCACGCAAGATTGGCTTTCTCGCCATTTGACCGAGGCCTTTTCGTGGGCGGGTGAGTAGGCCGGCGGAATTTCACCACCGTCCTCTCGCAGGTAGGGTCGAGGACTGGCGCGCCGGTTTAGGTCGATGTTCGTGTTCCCTGTTGTCTCGCCCTTTCGTCTGCGAGTGTCACAGCATCTCGACCATGCGCTTGAAAGCGGATCATCCGCAAGGTATTGATCCGCAGAACATCATCCGCAGCGGTTTCAAGGCAGCGCCAACAAGGCCGCCAAGCCTTCCGCGGCGGCACTGCCGACAGCGGCTCAATGGCCGGCTAGCGCGGTGACGATCGATGTCTGAGCACGCCGGCAATATTTGCGTTCTCCGCAACATGCTCGATGACATCGACTGCATCTGAGGCATCCGTCGCTCGAACCTGCTGCTCAAGGTTGCGCCACATGGCTTCGGTCCACCGATCGGCGCCGGCGATCCAGGCTGCGGCCCTGGCGTAGACACGACAATCCAATGCCTCGTTGCGCTCCCGCAGCTTCTGCCACTCGAGCCGCGTGAAGCCGCGCTTGGTCTTCACCGTGACCAACTGCTCGCCGACGAGCTGCTTCAGCCATTCGGCCTCGGTGCCGTTCGGCAGATGCACGTAGCCCGCCGGCCATTTTGCACCCGCACGCCGTCGCCCAGCAAGCTCGAAATCGGTCGGATAGTGGATGTTGGTCTCCACCACAGTGGTATCCACGCGCATGCGGCGGCCCTCGGTCAAGCCGTTGGCCTGCGCCATGGTCACCATTCTTGTGTGGATCTGTTTGATCACGTCTCCCCCCAGCGCCACGCCCCAGCGCCCCATGGTCTTGGCGTCCGGGGTCTTGCCGGCGCCCACCTGAGTGAAGTCGCGGTACACCAGATTGGCGCGCACCTCGCGCTCCAGCACGCCATAGCTCCAGTTGCGGATGTGCTTGAGGATCAGCAGGCGCAACACCACCTCCGCCCGCGTACCCTAATCGCCCGCGGCTGCGGCTCTTGGGATGGCGCTTGCCCAGGGCCTCGTACACGGCCGCCACCATTTGCTCATCGGCCAGCACCTGATCGGCATGCCGCATCCAGTCTTCGCGCAGATCGCTCACCTCTTCGGTGATCAGGCCGTCGCCGAAGCTGCGCTGTGCGCGCCGCATCTCAATCATGTTGCTTGCTCCGGGACTTTGACGCCGCGCCATCCGGGCGCAACAGTTCATGATTGAGTTCGCAAATGCCCTCGATCGCCTCCTTCAGTTTCTGATAATTGGCGAGCCAGCGGCGAACCTCCGCGACGCGCTCGCGCCGCACGCTGAACTGCCGTGTGCGTCCACCCGCATAACTGACTGTCAGAACGAAGACCCGGTGTCCTTCACCGCGCGCACATTTTGGGCAGTCCTTGGTGTGGTGTATGGTGCGCTCCAAGAGCGAGCCGCGCAGCAACTCGCCAGTGATGGGCAG
Organism: uncultured Chloroflexia bacterium; assembly: GCA_963752305.1. Lineage (GTDB taxonomy): Bacteria > Chloroflexota > Anaerolineae > Aggregatilineales > Phototrophicaceae > CFX2. Next base: position 8,982 of record CAVVXQ010000001.1, on the reverse strand, counting down.
TTTGCTGAGGAGCTTCTCGCGTGCTCGAAGGGCTCGATCTCGAATCATTCATAAGAATAAATCAGGCCGCGCAGCCCCCCAATTGAGACCTTGCATACACCCTGCACGTTGCCATCCGGCGCATCGGCCGACGGAAATACGCGGAAGGGAGCGTTAGCGACGTTGCCCGTCCAGGCGATCGTCTGAGAACTAGGCTCGACCTTCCAGCGAGCGACCTTGATCTCGACATTCAACGCGGTCCCACGGACGACCATGGCCGAACCGCCCGAGCGGAAGGGCGCATCCGATCCCATCAGCTGGTGCGCACGGGCAATCGCGAGGTCCCGTTCCTCCGGGCAGAACAGCAAGGCTTGCACCTGAAATGGAACGCCGCGCGCGACTTCCTTCGGATGGCTCACGCCGAACTCCACCGCCTCAGCCGCAGGGGCGCCAAGGCTCTCCGAGTACCGCTTAGGCCTCGGAAAAATATCGAAGAGAACATCCCGGTCTGCCCGGTGTTGGTGGGGCGGGTCCATTGGTTCCAGTGTTGGACTGCGGGCGGCGCATCTATTTCATCGATGTTCTTGCTGCCGCGAAGTTTTGCCATGTGATCATGGAACATTTCAGACGTGTCGGCCAACTCGGTGAAGGTGGCTTCATTGTCCCAGCGTCCGCATTTCGAAGGCAAGAGCGCGTCGATAAGTTCCTTTACGCTGCGTTCAAAATGCGCGTTGTCAACGAATGGAATGAATTTGAGATCGCGCAGCAGCCCCGGCACTGCGTGCAGATCGACCTTACGCCACAGGATCGGCACTAGCCGTCTGTTGAGTGAACTTGCCATGGCCAGTTCCCTCAGCGCAAACTCGGAGGCAATGGCGTCAGGAGAGATCACAAAAACGAAGGTATCCGCCTGTGTGACGAGCGCCTCGATACGTTCTCGATAGTCCTCGAATTGGAAGGGATGATCTACACTACGCTCTATCAGCAGCTCAAAGCTGTGCGACCTTAGCTCCCTTTGGAGACGGTCGACTAAGTTACGATCCTCGCTGACGTAACAGATGAAGACTTTACCCAAATGGCTTCCTCCCGGCGGGCACAAATCAATGTACCCTCGAGATCGAAGTCTTGGCCAGTACCCCATCCAGATATCGTTGGGTTGGTTTTGTACAAAGTGCTGCGGCGCATGGGACGCGGCGACATCACGGTTGATTGGGCAGCGGAGCGCACCAATTTCTCGAGCGAGGTTGTCGAAATGGCGCTCGCGCATGCGGTCGGCGACAAGGCTGAGGCGGCGTATCGTCGTGGCGACCTCTTCGAGAAGCGACGCCGGCTGATGGCCGAATGGGCGACGTATTGCAACACGCCGACGCAGAAGGCCCGCCACGACACCGTCGTGCCGCTTCAAAGCCGTCGACGGCAGTGAGCAATTCATAGCGGCGTACAGCAGGCGCGCGCCTGGGGGCGAGGGGGGCACTACCCACCCCCCCCTTCTCAAGGGACCGGACGGGAGCGCAATTAATAAGCGCCCGCATACCCGCCGCTCCCGAGAAGATTTGGGCCCCCAAAATCTGGCCCTCTCGAAAAATTTTCTAGAAAATCCCCAGTTCTCATGTACCGGGCGGGGAGAGACATGAACAACGTCGTTCGCCTGGGCGGAAGCGCGGCCCTGAGGCTGCACGAGTGCTGTTCGACACGACCAGGGGCAGCATCAGGGAGCGGGACTGAAAGGCAGCGACTGTGGGCGAACGGTTCTTTCAGCTCGCGCCGGCCCGGGAGGGATATTGCATGATCAACGTCGCCATGGTGCTGCTGAGCCTGCTGCTGCCGCCGCTGCATCTGGCCTTGACCAAGGGGCCATGGACCCGGCGCAACGTCCTGCGCGTCTTCCTCGTCTACGCCTTCGTGTTCGATGTCGGCGCCGTCGGCTTCGTGTTCGGCTTCATCCCGCATGTGTTCTTTGCGGATGAGGCGGCCAAGCTGATCGGCTGGCCGGCCGGCAACCCGTTCCAGTTCGAAGTCGGCCTGCACGACGGCGGCTGGGGCATCCTTGGCTTCCTGTGCGTGCTGTTCGGTGGCGGCTTCTGGCTCGCGACAGGCATCGGCTGGTCGTTCTTCATGATCGGCGCCGCGTGGGGCCACATCCGCGACATCGTCGTCGCCGGCAACTATGCGCCCTATAACTTCATGCCCGCCTTCACCGACACGTTCGTTCCGCTGTGGCTGCTCGGACTGCTCTACGCCTATTGGCGCTGCGGCGGCTTCGGCGACGCGTTGCGCCCCGAACGTCCTTAACTCGGATAGAGCGCAGCGAAATCGAGGCGGAAGAGGCTTATCGTGCAAAGGCGAGCGAGACAGAGCGAGGAATGCGACGCGCCCGTTCGAGCGTGTGTCCCAGGGTGAGCCCGGCGGTGTGGTGATCGGGGCTCCGCCATGCCCGAACCGGGCCTCCCGCAGCCAGGACCTAGTCAACGCTTTTTACTATTTACTCAACGCTTATTGCGTGTTAGTCAACGCAGATGGCCGAGAGCACGTCCCGCCCTTCCTCTAAATCGGAGCCAAAGAAGCCGAGGTCTGCCGACGATTGGTTTCAATTAACATTCGAAATTTTGGGCCTTTTCGACGGCGCGCCGGTGGACGAGGAAGAACTGTTCGCTGGCCGCTCAAAGGAGGTTCGAAAGATAATCGATGCTGTAGTGGCGAGGTCGAAGCATGTTGTGCTTTTCGGCGAGAAGGGGGTCGGGAAGACATCACTCACGAACGTCTTTTGGAAGCGCTATAGCAAAACGTTGCGCAGTTTCATCATCGCCAGAGTACAGGGGGGACCGCACGACACTTTCTCCTCGCTTTGGGGCCGAGCTTTGGAGGAGTTGCGCGCCGTCGGCGTAGCAAGCGACAAGGCTCAATATGTAAACTTTAGCACCGACTACGAAGTTTGGACTCCATCAGAAATACGGCGAGAGCTCCAAAAATGTGGCGCGAACGCGCTTCCAATCATTATTGTGGACGAATACAGCGAGGTCATTGACGAGGACTGCAAGAAACTAACTGCCAATCTGATCAAGGAGTTCTACGATTTCTCCGTCACCACCACCGTAATTTTGGTTGGCGTGGCAGAAAACATTTCCGAATTGATCGCAGACCACGCATCGATAGACCGCGCCCTGATTGAAGTTCCGCTAAGCAGAATGTCCGAAGCCGAATTGCGGGAGATCATTCAGAAACGCGCAAGCCGCACCGTAATGACATTTTCTCCTGATGCCATATGGACGATCGTCGTTCTCTCGCGTGGGCTCCCCTACTTCACTCAGACACTCTCCAAGTTCGCCGCCCTCCATGCAATCGACAACCGGCGTCTTGAGGTAACGAATGATGACGTAGAAGCATCTATGACTCGTTTTATTGATGAAACGGAAAAGGCGTTCAAAGAGGCGTATCGAGCGGCAACGCGGAGTAATCAGGCCAACTTTTTCGAGCACTCTCTGTTGGCGTGCGCCTTAGCCAAGACAGATGACGAAGGATTCTTCACCGCAAACGATGTTGTAGAGCCGTATAGCGCGATCATGAAAGAGAAGAAACGGATCGCTCACTTCGAAAAGCACTTGCGACGGTTTTCCTCGGATGAGGGCGGTAATATTTTGCACAAGCGCGGCGGAGATAGGCAGCAACAATTTCGATTCAAGGACCCGATGATGCAGCCCTACGTCATCATTCGCGGGATACAAAACAAGTTAATTCCCGAAGCGGACAAGGCTATTCTTCTTCAGCGCGAACAGGGGTTGCTCCCCATCTAGTGTCCCGATTCTGAAGTTCCTATGCACATTTTGCGTGGGTGTCGAGTGTGCGGCGGCAGAAGCGCTCGATTGATGCGAGAATGTCATCTGCGGATTTGGTCCACCGGAACGGCTTTGGCGCGGCATTTCGGATTTTGATATAGGCGGCGATCGCGGCCTCCAGCTCGGCGACGGATCGATGCACTCCGCGCTTGATCTGCTGTTCGGACAAGAGTGCGAAGAAGCGCTCGATCTGATTGATCCAGGATGAGGATGTCGGCGTGAAGTGAACGTGCCAGCGCGAACGCTTGGCGAACCAGCGGTGGATTAGTTTGGTCTTGTGGCTCGACGCGTTGTCCATGACGATGTGTATGTCGAGTTCAGCGGGCACGTTGCGCTCGATTTCGTCGAGGAACTTGCGGAATTCCTGAGCGCGGTGGCGCGGCATGCATTTGCCGACGATCGTCCCTGCTTTCACGTCGAGCGCGGCGAATAGCGTTGTCGTGCCGTGGCGTTCGTAGTCGTGGGTGCGCCGCTCGATCTGACCAGGCCGCATGGGCAGCAGAGGCTGCGTGCGATCCAGCGCCTGTATCTGGCTTTTTTCATCGACGCAAAGCACTAAAGCTCGCTCCGGCGGGTCGAGGTAGAGGCCAACAATATCACGCACTTTCTCAACGAACTGAGGGTCGGTCGAGAGCTTGAAAGTCTCGCTGCGATGCGGTGCCAAAGAGAAAGCGTTCCAGATGCGATGCACCGTCGAGATCGACACGCCGGACGTTCTTGCCATCGAGCGCGTGCTCCAATGCGTTGCGTCGGCCGGCATCGCCTCAAGCGTCTTCGTCACGACCTCGGCGATCTTCGCGTCTCCGATCTTCCGGGGCGCGCCGCAGCGCGGTTCGTCATCAAGGCCATCGAAACGCCTTTTGGCAAACCGCTTCCGCCATAGTCCGGCCGTCAGTCGGGAAACGCCGAGTTCATCCGCGATTGCACAATTGTTCATGCCGTCCGCGGCCAGCAGCACGATCTCCGCTCGTATCGCAGCGGCCCGAGCGATCTTTCGGCGGCGCACGCGCATTTCCAACTCGCTACGCTCGCTGTCTGCAAGTATGATCTTCACCGCTGGCCCGCGCGCCATCTCCACCTCCGAATCAAGAAGATACGGACAGGGAATCACGGCCTAATGGATGTGACTAGAAATTTCTGAAACGGGACACTAGCCTGGATTATGCACGACGCATGAGAATTTGGTGACGACTGTGGCGCGGAGCGCGCGATTCACGTAGCAAATTGGTGTTGAGACGAGTTGCATCGCGTATCAGCGGAGCGCCACAGCCGCCATGACCGACGATACGCTGCTTCCCTTCGACCTGCCATCTGTCCATCGCAAGAAACTCACAGTTGATTTTGACGGCGGCAACCAATCCTCGAATGGCGGCCTGCTACTGTTGCGGCAGGCGGAGCGCAAGCTCGGGGTGTGCCGGCGGCTTGCCGATGCGATGCCGGATCGGCGCGATCCGAGCCGCATCTGTCACGATATGTTCGAGATGGTGATGGCGCGCGTCTCGGCGATTGCCTGTGGCCACGAGGATGCCATCGACCTCGACCGGCTGCGGCATGATCCGCTGATGAAGCTCGCGGTCGGCCGCTGTCCGGACAGCGGCGCACCGCTGGCCTCGCAATCGACGATCAGTCGTCTGGAGAATGCGCCGAGCAAGACGGAGGCGGCGCGGCTCACCGCCGCTCTCGTCGACCAGGCCGGCACGACAGTGAAGCCGGGCAAGCAGGAGATCCTCGACATCGACGACACGTTCTGTGCGGCGCATGGCGGCCAGCAGCTTGCGTTCTGGAACGCCCATCACGACGAGCGCGGCTTCGCATCGATGCACATCTATCACGTGGCGAGCGGCACGCCGGTGGTGACGATCCTGCGCCCGGCCCGCACGCCGAAGGGCACCGAGGTGAGGACCGTCATCAAGCATGTGACGAAGCGCTTGCGCAGACATTGGCCGAAGACCCGCATCGTGTGGCGCGGCGACAGCCACTACGGCCGCGTCGAGGCCATGGAATGGGCGGAGGACAACGATGAGGACTACATCTTTGGCCTCGCCGGCAATGCCGTGCTCGACGCCCTGGTGGCAGAGACCGCCGATTATCTGCGCTTCCATCATGCGATGAGCAGCAAGCCGAAGCTGCGCAGCTTTGCGAGCTTCATGTACCAGGCCGGCAGCTGGAAACGGCCGCGCAAAGTGGTGGCTCGGCTCGAATGCTCGCTGCAGCCGGTCGCAGGAGAGACCGGCATGCGCCAGGAGGTCGACATCCGCTACGTCGTCACCTCGCTCAAGGGCTCGGCGCGGCACCTTTACGAGAACGTCTATTGCCAGCGCGGGCAGATGGAGAACCTGATCAAGCTGCACAAAACGCAGTTGGCGTCAGATCGCATGTCGTGTCACAGCGCGACCGCCAATCAGGTGCGGCTCGTCCTCCACACCGCCGCGTTCTGGCTGATGCATGGCGTGCGCGCCGCGATCCCGAAGACCAGCCCGCTCGCCAATTGCGAGTTCGCGACCATCCGGGAGCGCCTGATCAAGATCGGCGCGCGCGTGATCGAGCACATCGCGCGCATCCGCGTCCAGCTGCCGACGAGTTGCCCGGAAGGGGCATTGTTCCGAACCGTCGCGCTCCGCCTCATGCCGTCCGGCCCATGAGCCGCGGGGCTGCGTGCCCCGACGAGCCGCCGACACGGCAGATCAACCCCAAACGCGTTGCAAGGCGAGTTGCTTCACACCGATCCAGCCGGACGGATCGCCGGTGCGCGCCAGCCCGCCGGTGCAAAAAAGCTCCGCGTGGTGCATGATTGCGGCTAGCCTTCGCGATTTTTCAAAATCTCGAAGATCACTCTCGCGATCGTTGAGGATGCCGTAACTCGCACGAAGTGAAGCGGAATGCCCCAGAGCAGAAGGTCGGCCGCTAGCCGAACTCTGCACAGAGGAATGCCGCGCCAAACTCTGCCACCAGTTCTTCTGCCGCATAGCCGCGAGAGCCGCACCGGTTCTGCAAATCCCGATCAAACCGCGACTTGTGCCCTGTCCAATGCGCCAACTCATGGAACGCCATGCTGTAGAAGTGATCCGCTCCCTTGAATGCCTCGACCCGGGCATCGAGATGAAATCATGACCGGGATGTACTTCGCCTCTCCATGTCCTTCCCGGATGTCTGCGCCGGTAGCCCGCAAGAACTCATCCGCCATCGCGCATCGCGGGCATCGGGATTGCGTATGCGCATCGGCTTTCCGATTTGAATCCCATCCGGCAGCCTCTCCATTGGTCGATGTTGAAGATAGTATATTCACGTAACATCGGCACGAGACGCGTTTCGGCTTCTGTCGCCTTCGCCGTCCTGCACCTGCAACTGCTTGACGAAGTAAACCTTGGTTCCGTGTTCGCCTTTCCGCACTTTGCCGCCAGCTTCGAGTGCGCTGCTTGAACGTTAAAAATCGCGGCGTAGCCAGCCACGATTGCGTGCGAGCCATAACAGGATCATATTGGTCCCTGAATATGGCCGATTGGTCACCGCGTTCTGCGGCACGTTCTGGACTGGCTGTCGCCGACCATCGCTTGATCGATGGCGGCGCACCACGTTCTAATTCGACTTCGCTCTGATACCTCCGCATAGAGATCACGCTTCATGACACCGCCTCGCTGAACTGCGCGACGGCGCTCCGCCGCCTCGGTAGCGCCGTATCGGGCAGCGTTCAGTGAGGTGAGTTGTCTCGGAGGCTCGATGGACCCCCGGGTACCGTGGCCAGGGGGCGGGCCTCTTCGCGCAAACCAAGAGGTGGGTAAGCGTAAACGAGCCTCGCCAAAGCCATCTTAACTCTTTTATTTATTGTTGGATGTCGCATGCCGGCTTGCGGTTCACGTTTACATCGGAGCAAGGTGAAAAGGTAAATACCTCTTCGAGTTCGCAAAAGCTACCCAATGGTCCGGCGCTCAACACGATTGCTGTGCCACCGTCCGAGACCGACGTGAGTGCCTGGACGGCACACCGATTGCGGCTGAAGAAGACTTCTTTTCAAAGCGCGCAACTTCCTCTAGCATTCCCAAGCGACGAACTCTTAATGAAAGGGGCGTCATGACCAAGAAACAATTCATTCTACTCGCGCTGGCGTTCGGTAGTGCGCTCGCGACTATCGATCCGACATCAAGTCATGCACAGCTTGCTAGGGTTGAAATCCACTCGTTCAAATCGACGACCTTGACCGAGATGCAGTTCCTGGTTGGGGAGAAGAATGGACACGAAGTCCAAATCGCTGGGGAACTCCACTTCCAAAGCTCGTTCCTGAACGGGAACCGGTAGCACTGCTGGTGCACGGCTCAGGAGGAATTGGCCGTAATGTCGTCGATTGGGTTCCGCTACTTAACGCTATGGGGATAGCGACGTTTGTCATCGACAGTTTTACTGGCCGCGGCATCGCGAGCGTAGTCAACGACCAGAGTCGCAAACTTGGCCGTCTCGTTCAAGTCTACGATATTTATCGCGCGCTTGATGTGCTTGCTAAGCATCCTCGTGTCGATCCTACGCGCATCGCTGCCCTTGGGTTCTCACGTGGCGGCCAGGGCGTTCTCTACGCGAGCATGAACCGATTTCGGAAAATGCACGGCACTCCCGGCTTTGGCTTCGCCGCGTCCGTTCCATTTATCCAACTTGCAACACGCGGTTTATGAACGACGAAGACATCGCAGATGCCCCAATTGATATTGCATGGGTCTGCGGATGACTACGTGCCAGCGGCCCCCTGCCGATCCTACGTTGAACGATTGCGCAAGGCAGGCAAGAACGTCGACCGCACGGAATATCCAGGCGCATTTCACGTATTTGACGGCGTGCAATTCAAGGCGCCCGTAAAACTGAAAGATGCGCAAACGACCCGCAAGTGCAGAATTGAGGAAGCTACAGCAGGTAACGTCGTCAATGCTGATAGCAAGCAGCCATTCTTGATGACTGACCCGTGTGTGGAGCGCGGCACTACCGTTGCTTATCAAGAGCGAAGCGCACAAGGCGTCAATCTTGGTGGTTTCAATCTCTGTCGCGTAGCACACTTAAGGCTGCATCGAATTAGTACGGGCTTAACAAATAATGATCTGCTCGAAAGGCGTAGGTGGTGTTGGTTATGATGAAGCGCCGCGAGTTCATCACGCTTGTCGGCGGCGCGGCAATGTGGCCGCTGGCAGCG